>CAVVOI010000001.1:0-43764 GCA_963749825.1 uncultured Chloroflexia bacterium
CCAACGCTGGTTCTGGAAAGTGCTTAATGCCAGCCTGGAACCTTGAGGTCAAATTGGTCCAGTACGGCGCGTATTTCGGCCGTCGTGGGTACCTGGTGGCCAGTACCCATTTTTAATACCTTGGCCCCGCCCGTTGCATTGGCCAGTGTGCCCAAGGCCTCAAGCCCCAGATCATTCAGGCACCCGTAGATCACGGCACCAGCCAGGCTGTCCCCGGCGCCCGTCGCATCGACGGTCTTGAGCGGCAAACCAGGCACAGCCAGCACACGGTCCTTCGTATAGAGGACGCAGCCTCTCGCTCCGCGCTTGACAACGATCAACGCCGAACCGCTTTCCAACAAATTTCTCGCTGCTTCATCCCGATCCGCTTCTCCCGTAATGCGGTTTATTTCCGCCTCCGTCGCCAAAACAACGTTGGCCAAAGTAGCCGCCTCGTAATGCCAGCTGTTGTCCTGGCGCGGGTTCCCCGGCCCGGGGTCAAAGAAGGTTTTCGCGCCCGCCTCTCTGGCTGTATACAGCGCCTCCAGGATTACGCCGGCCATTTCTTGATATTCGATCCAGCCATCGGCGAAGAGCCCTTGTGCCTCCTGCAGCGCTGCCCGCCAGCTCTGCGGCAGCGCCTGTACGGTCTGCTTGCCAGGGTATCCCAAATATCCCGGCTCGCCCTGCGGATCGACCAGCACGCCCGCTACCGGCGTTGGCCCATCGTGATTGATCGCTACATACGTGGTTGATACACCTTCCTTAGCCAGGCCAATGCGTACAATCTCCCCAAAATAATCGTTGCCAACCTCGCCCAGACTGCCCACCGGCACGCCAAAGCGCGCCGCCATGATCGCCACATTGCATGCGCCGCCCGGCCCCACAGCCACCTGGGAAACGCCCTGCAAGGCTTGTGCTTCCACAGGGAATGCTTCTATGTACATGAGAATGTCAACGATTAGATTGCCCAGTGTAAAAACCATGGCCTTGTTCTCTCGGCTGTCATTCCTGCCGTTCTCGCAGAGCTGTCAGGAATGATTCATGACTCAGTATACCTGTGGGCATTTTTAGTTTAGCCGCCAGGCGGTTGATTTGTGGAGGCTCTACGTGCGCTTCTGTCAGCAGCGCTGCCTTACCGAATACCTCTTGTGGCGCTCCATCGGCAAGTATCCTGCCTTGTGCCATAACAACGATGCGTGAGAAATTCTGAGCACAAAAATCGATGTGATGTGAGATGCCAATGACAGTGCGGCCGTCGCTTTTAAGCTGGCTGATGACGTCCGCTAGTTTCCGTACACCATTAGCGTCCTGGCCAATGGTCGGCTCATCGATGATCACGATCGGCGCGCGCATGGCCAGCGCCGCCGCCAGGGCCACCCATCGTCTTTGCGAGTTATGCAGGTCATGCGGGTGCATCCTAGCTGCTGTCGTAAGACCGCTCATCTCCAGCGCCCCGGACACGGCCGTTTCTACCTCCTCCTCACTGAAGCCCAGATTCTGCGGTCCAAAAGCCACTTCTGCATAAACGGTACGCTTGAACAGCTGATCATCAGGATTCTGAAAGGCGAAGGAGACACGCGCCGCTAACTGCGCCGGCGAATAATCTCGCGTATCCCAGCCGCCCACCATCACCCGTCCTTCCGCGGGTTGGAGTAATCCGATGAGATGCTTGGCCAGGGTGGATTTGCCGGCGCCGTTTTCGCCGATGATGGCCACCGTCTCACCCGGTTGGATAGACAAGGTAACCTCTTTCAGGGCCACGACTTCTGGTCTATAGGCGAAAGTGACCTTCTCGAGCAGTATTTCCAAATTTTCGCCCCTTTTAATATTGCTCAATATTTGATTGGCACACGCCAGGCATTTACGAAAAGAATTCGACAGCCTGGTCCAATGTTACCGGTAGGGGGCCATTGTCGCCCACAAGTCCCCTCGCTCGCGCCTGCCGCGCCAGGATTGTATAGTCCGTATTACCGACGCCTAGTTCAATCAGCGCCTCCTCGGTCAGCACATCCCGTGGCGTCCCGTCGTTCACGATTCTTCCCTCGTGCATCACGATCACGCGATCAGCGAAGTTGCCAATCCATTCCAGCTCATGTTCGATGATAACCACGGTCATTTCCCTATCCCTGGCCAATTGATCCAGGACAGAGAAGACCTCTTTTTTACCTACCGGATCGAGCTGCGAAGTTGGTTCATCCAACACCAGCAGTCGCGGCTGCATGACCAACATAGAGGCAAGGGCCAGCCGCTGCTGCTGTCCACCGGACAGCCCATAGGGACTGCGCTTGGCCAGGGTCGAAAGACCGGTTGTCTTCAAGACACGCGCGACACGTTCCAACATCTCTGCCCGCGGCACGCCGAGGTTTTCCAGGCCAAAAGCGACTTCCTCTTCCACTGTGAACCGTGCACCTGAAATCTGGTTAAATGGATTCGCAAAAACAAGTCCAACCTGACCGGCAATTTCCCCCAAAGAGCTTTGCGGCAAGTCCATACCGGCCACTTCTATTTGCCCCCGGTAGGTACCCTTGAAGTGATGGGGAATGAAGCCACTGAGCACATAGCTCAAGGTTGATTTGCCGGCGCGGTTGCCGCCCACGACAGCCAGGAACTCTCCTTGCGCTACTCTGAGCGAGATATTTCTCAGCGCTGGGGCTTTCGCCTGGGGGTAAGCGTATGAAACGTTTGTTAGATTAATCATCCGCCATTGTCCAGCAGGCGCCTGACCAGCGGCCAAAACAGCCGCAGCAGCAGCGTCAGTACCGTCACCACGAGTAGTACGCGCCGGAAGATTTGCTCCCAGCGCGGATCGTCAACGGTACGGTAAAAACTCTTCCTGATGTCCCTGCTAAACGCGCGCGCTTCTAAAGCAATCGCCCGTTCATCCACATCGATGATGCTGCCCAGCACCAGCGGTTCTACCAGGGGCAGCAAAGAACGCAGCCGCTGCCAAATGCCGCCAGAAGTTTCTAAGCCCCGCGCCCTTTGCGCATCTCTGATCTTCGCCGCTCTGCCCTGCAAACCGGGCACCAGCTGAATGGTCGAGAGAATGATATAAGTGATGCTGTTGGGGACGCCGCGCTCCTCCAAGGAAATCATCAAATCGTCAGGGCGTGTTCCCAGCGAGAACAGCAGAAAGCTGCCCATGATCGCCAGCAGACGGCCGCACATTCGCGTGGCGAACACAAGACCTTCAGCTTTGAGAGAAAGCGGCCCCAGGCTCATCACTGGCGTACCGCTCGTCCAAAACAGCCCCTGAATGACGAACATGGAAACAGCGAAGGGCAAGACGATCTTCCACAAACCGCTCCACAACGGCCGTAAAATCGTTCCCCACAAAGCCAGCGGCACAATAGCCAGCAAAAAGACCAGATAGCCTGACCAAATACTCGGCAAGACGAGCGCCAGGACGATCAGGAATAGGGAAATGACCAGCTTCGTCAGTGGGTGCAGGCGCTGTAAACCACGATCGTGGTCAATATAGAGCGTGGCTTCACTCAATGACTATTGCTCGCTCTCTTCCGCTTCCAGCATGCTGTCCAAATCCGGCGCGGAACTCTCGAGCACATTCTCGGCGCGGGAGAAACGTGACAATAGTGTCCCGGGCAGAGCTTTGATAATCAGCCAGACGATGAAGAAGGAAAGTGTCTTGTCGATCAGGTCGGTGATCAGCCCTTGTCCAAGCGCTGCCTCCATAATGCTCGCGCCTGTGGCGCGGAACATCCCGGTGAGCAGATCCGTCCCCGCGCCGGTGACGCCCCCATAAACATAGGCGGTTATGGGCGCGGAGAGCAAGGCTGCCACAAGACCCGTGATCAGACCGCCAAGCAGCCATTTCCACCAGCTCTTGAACCAGCCCATACCGCCAAAAATACCGGCCATCAGGCCGATCACGCCCGCTATTGGCGCGTAGGGAACATATCCAGGATTGCCCAATATGCCCCACAGTAAATTAGATAAAATACCGGTTGCCAGCCCCGCCCATGGACCAGCCACCAGGCCGACCAGGATAGTCCCAATGGAATCCAGGTACACAAAAGGCACTTTGAGCTGGAAAACGATTGTTCCAACAACAATATTGATCGCCAGGGCCACCACCATGAGCGCAATTGTAACGGTTGAAAAATCCTTCTTTGGTTGATTCATGCGTTATCCTCCTGAACCTGTCAGATCTGTCATCTCCGGCAAATAGAAATAGGTGGTCGCAGTATCTAAATTGATACCAACTCGCCACCAATCACCCCCCTACTTTAGCAGATTACATGTGAAAATTCGACTACATAGTCCGCCCGCGGCTGCGCCTTTCTGGTTCATGGTCTCGCACCGTTGTGCCGGGCATGATAACGACGAATGTCTAGGATTACAGTCGGTGGGGTGGGTGACTGCCCCACCGACTGTAATCGACTTATAGGACCAGCGAGGGCATTTGCGCAGAAAGTTCCGGTTTGGACCCATAAACGGCAGTCGAATACCCTACCGCGAGGGGAAGCTGCGACTGTTAGCATCAAACTGGTCAGGAACTAGGATAGCATGGTATGGTCAACATAGGTGAATCGCTAATAACTGTCGTCACAGAAAACAAGCCAAAGATGCTGGTAGGCTTGGACCATAAGGTAAATGGTCAGGTACAGGTGTTATTTGCTCACCTGTCACAGTCGTTGCACCACCGGCAGATAGGCGAGACCTAACCCGTGCAGGTATTCAACTGGAACATGGTAAGCTCGTATCTCTCCTGGAAAACCAGGAAAGCGAGCCGTGAGGTGAGCCAATGGGGGTGCGGGTAGAGGATGCTGGAGAAAGCGAAGGCCGGCTCGTAATGAGCTGCATAGGGGTTCAAGCTTTGTCCCACGCGAAAGCGGGCAGACTTCCAGCAGGTGTCTCATCACGAGAAAGTATAGTAAACCGTTCAAAGTGGGAAAGCAGATGACGGCAAGGGCACTGAGCGCGTATCGCAGATACCAACGAACTGTTAAAAGGATTATTTCAGATTGGTAATGCCGCCATTTGAACGGATCTTCCATGTCGCCACCTTTACGTCATTATGATGGAGCGACGGAGGTTACTTAAGTTCGAGATTTTTGGCAACAGAGCGCACATGGGCAGAAAAGGGGCCGCACAGGTATAATACGCCCTCGAAAAATCTGCCGGCCTCCTAAGATGGCTGAGCAACATTTTCAATTCGAGGTTCGAGAAGCTATGTCCGAAAAAGATAATAAGGCTGTCACTACCTGGCTTTTTGTTGTGTGCGTCCTGATCATGTTTATGGTCGTATTTGGTGGGTATGTGCGACTGACGCGTTCGGGGCTCTCTATCGTGGAATGGAACCCTGTCAGCGGCGTTATTCCTCCAATTGGCGAAGAAGCGTGGCAGCAAGAGTTCGCCAAGTACCAGCTGACGCCCGAGTTTCAAAAGGTCAATAAGGATATGACGCTAGAGGGATATAGGAGCATTTTCTATGTCGAGTATATCCATCGCCTCATCGCTCGTTTTGCAGGTCTGGTGGTGGTGATCCCGCTCTTCTATTTTCTATGGAAGCAGATCATACCGTGGCGCAAATCGGCCGTCTACCTGGTAATCGCCGCGCTGTTTGCTTTTCAGGGCTTCCTCGGTTGGTACATGGTGAGCAGCGGGCTGCGCACTATACCGGCAGTAAGCCATTTTCGCCTGACCATTCATTTGCTGATGGCTTTGTTCTTGCTGGCGCTGACGTTGTGGATGGCGCTGAACCATCGTTATGGCTTTCCAATGCGGGTGGGGGGCGCCGGTAGAACAGCCCCATTCTGGCTCTCGGTTCTGCTTATCGCTGTCCTGGTGCTGCAAATTTCGTATGGTGGGCTTGTGGCGGGACTGAAAGCGGGCCATGCTTCCAGCACCTTCCCGCTGATGTTCGGCGTACTCGTGCCCGCGGGACTGCTGACTATTGTCCAGCCCTGGTGGCGCAACCTGGTGGAGGCGGCCACAACAGTCCATTTTATACACCGTTGGTTCGCCTTTGTTGTCCTGACCGCGTCTGTCATTCTGTACTTTTTGACCAAGAAGCGCAGCTTCTCTTCTGAGGTTCACCGCAGCATCATTTGGATGATGCTGTTGGTGGGGGTGCAAATATCCCTCGGGGCACTCGTTGTCTGGTTTCACGTGAATCTGGTTTTGGCGCTGCTGCACCAGGGAACGGCTTTGATTCTGTTTGTGGTGGCCTTTTTTATCAATTACCGCATTGTGCACGAGCCATTGCCTTATCCTGGCCAACTCGAGCCAAGATTGGAGTTAACGGCCGCCTAGTGTAGAACCGTTTTTTATACCATGTTCGACACAAAAACCGTTGAGGATTTTGAGTTCCACCACTCAATGCTCATTGATGAAGTGCGTATGAATAGTTTTCTGCGCGCCATTTTACAGACGGTCAGGCCAGGGGATGTGGTGCTGGATATCGGCAGCGGTACCGGCGTTCTGGCCTGTTTTGCCTGCCTGGCCGGGGCAAAACATGTATATGCGATTGAGCAAGGGCCTATCATCGGCCTGGCCAGAGAAATATGTGCCCGGAATGGTTTAGAGGAGCGCATAACTTTCTTCAATGATTGGTCGACCCATATTGAGCTACCTGAAGCGGCGGATGTCCTGGTGACGGAGACTATTGGCAATATTGGCTTTGAAGAGGGGATATTGTGCTGGGTGTTGGATGCGAAAAGACGCCTGCTGAAGGAAAACGCGCGCATCGTTCCGCGCTTTTTAAGCATGTTCGCCGTCCCCATAGAAAGCGCAGCCGATTACCGCCGGGTAGATAACTGGGATCATTATTACTACACCTTCGACTTCTCGCCGCTGCATGATTTAGCCTCAAGTAACTTGCTCTGGTTAGCTTTGACGCCAGAAATGTTCCTCAGCGAGCCGGCGTCTCTACTGTCGGCCGATTTAGCTCAGGTCGAGGAGGGTGATTTTAGCGCCGAGGCTTCTTATGTCGTAAAACGGGAGGGAACCGTACATGGTATAGGCGGTTGGTTTACGGCCGAACTGGCTCCCACGGTCACGCTCTCCAATGTACCGCCCAGCAAAACGCCAAGCTGGAGCCATACTTTCATGCCCCTGGAATGGCCGTTGGCTGTCGAGGCTGGCGATAGGATCCATTTGAAGATTCACACGACGCATAATGCGGCCCAATGGCAGTGGCAAGTCACGCACTTAACCTGTCTGGAGAACGATCGAGAGGGGCAAGAAACCATATTCCCGGAGCAAACGACTGAATTTGGGCAGCTGCTTGGGTTTGGGTCGCTGCAAGATCTTACGTCTACCCCAGTGCGCAATATGGGTGGGGAAATAGACCTATTCATTTTGCAGCGCATCAATGGTGCATTGACGATTGCCGAGATCTCCCAGCAGGTTGAGGAACGATTCCCGGACGCTTTTGACAGTTACGAGAAGGTGCTGGAACAGATCAACAAGCTGGTCCTTATGTATTCCCGTGGCGGGAATTCTCGTCGCCAACGCGGTTAAGGGCGATCTTAGCGGAAAACGGCCGTTCCTCTCACCATACGTTGGAATAGAAACGGTTGTACATCAAAATATCGCATTCTGTTCACCGATTTCGTGAGGGGCGAGAAAATACAGCTTACCGGCCTGAATCATACTACCTCTGGCTGTGCGAATACCACGCGGTACAACACGAAATCTAGGAACAAAATGACCATCGGTAAATTTTGGGAATTCTGGTTCTGTTGCAAAAAATTTCTGTGTCGGATAGCCTTCGTCGCTCCATCATAGTAACGTAAAGGCAGCGACATGGAAAATCCATTCAAGTAGCGGCATTACCAATCTGACATTATCCTTCTGACAGTCAGGCGGTATTTACGCTATTCGCTCAGCTACAGAGATTTAAGAGAAATGATGACGGAACGGGGGTTGTCGCTAGACCACACTACCATCTACCGTTGGGTCCAAAGATACGCTCCAGAAATTGACAAACGCAGCCGCCCTTACCTGAAGCAAACCAACGATTCTTGGCGGGTTGATGAAACCTATGTCAAGGTCAAAGGCCAGTGGATGTACCTGTACCGAGCTGTCGATTCCACCGGCCAAACCCTCGATTTCCTCCTGAATCAGACCCGCAGCACTCGAGCAGCCAAGCGTTTCTTCCGCAAAGTCTTAGGCCGGCCGCATGTCACTGCCCCACGGGTAATCAATGTCGATGAGAACCCCACTTACATTGGCGCCATCCGCGATCTGAAGCAAGATAAATTGTTGCCCAAGAAATGCAAGCGCAGGCCCAGCCAGTACATGAACAACATCATTGAGCAGGATCATCGGTTTATGAAGCGGAAGCTCAAGCTGGGCCTGGGGTTCTTCTCTTACCCAACGGCCTGGCGAACAATTCAGGGCTATGAAACGATGCACATGATTAGGAAGGGACAAATTGTAGGCGTAGGAAAAGGAAATATCCAAGCACAGAATATGTTCTTTGCCGGACTTTTCGGTCTGGCCGCTTAAGCCGAGGCCCATCGCCGCGTCTCTCTCCGTTTATCTGAATTTAGCTCGATTCTTTGCAACAGAACCTTAAAGAGAAATGCTGATTGAAAAATACTGAGGATAGAAGATTAGGGTGATGAAGATCTAGTCAATTTCGTAACTTCCCCCAAACATAGGTGGTCTCCTTTTTTGGGGGTTGACAGCCTGTGTTATAATCTAATATGCTAATCATGCAGCTGCCATCACTTGACAGCACGGACATCAAAGCCTACAAGTCGTTTAGATCCTATCGTGAAATAGCAGGCTTCATCTAATAAGTGGGGGTTTTTGCACAAAGCCTCAAAAAGGTTCAATCCACGATTTATCACGCTTTTGCGTCAATATTTGGGGAATATAGTCCGAAAATCACTGATATTAGCCTGATTTATCATCATTTTGTCTTTAAGGAAGGTCCTATTGACCCTTGATCACCGCATAATTGCCTCTTATACCCGGCAAATTTGAGCTTTCTTAGCCCTTTTGGCATTAATTTACACCCCAATTGCTGGATTGACCTCTTTTGAGGGGATGGTCCAAAAACCCCAAGATGGCTTGTTGTTGTTTACTTACCTGTAATTGCGGAGGTATTGGTCCGCGTGGTATTGTTTTCTCATATTGTCATAATATCATTATGCCTACTTTTAGAATAGAGTACTAGGTAACTGAAAAGAGACCAAAGTTTTCCATGCTATTAGTTATTTTTGTTTGAATATAGACGATGCCCAATTTGTCACCAGATCCAAACCGTAGCTTTCTGTTCAAATGCCCCCGATGGTCCAAAATCACGCAATTATCGGATGATTATGCCTTAACACGTCACAGGCCTTGTCGTCAACAAGAATGCCGCGTACCCAACAGGACAGCCGTTGTTGACAATACTTATTTGACATTTTATATTACTTTGGTATTATCACGGCTACCGGTTAGTTATTCCGTTGCGCTTTCACCCCGCCAGCAGGATATTTTAGTGGATAATCAATGCTTACCACTTAGGAGGTAGAAGCTATGGGCAGGATTGCGAGAGTCGTCCCTAAAGTCATTTTCTCCGGGTTCATCTGTTTGGGCATTATCAGCCTTGCATTAAATACTTCCCTAGATGCAAGCCCGCCGGAAAATGTAGATATCTTCGATACGGCGAAAAATGTTTGGCTGCCCATCATATTGAACGGACCTGCGTTGCCGCCTCCACCGGTGCATTTGACTGCCGCAGCCACGGATGCGGAAGGCCATGATATTAATTATGAATGGCGTGTAACCGACGGCGTGCTGAGCAATATCGACAGTAACCAGGCCGATTGGACATTGCCACCAGGGCCTGGTCTACACATTGCCTACGTGCTCGCCAGTGACGCTCACGGCGGTTACACCGAGAAGCGCGTAATTGTCAGCACCGACGATATCGGTACCCAGCCAGCGTTGATCGGCGGGCCGGACATCGTCGCACCGCCCGCACCGGATGTGCCGGGCTCGATTCTGCGTGGCCTGCTGCGCCAGCGCGTGACCTATGAAGACCCGGGCTCGGATTTTGGCCTTGGTACCCGGGTTGTCAATGTGCCTAACCTCTGGGCGCGAGCTTTCGACACTGCCACCAGTGATGTGCTCAGCCCGGTCGTGCAGGCAGATGCGAAAGGTGATGTGGCAATCCCAAAAGTTCCGGCAGGTATCGATCCAGGCTTCGAATGCTCGTTTGATGCCGGTGCCACGTTCTTTGAATGCTCTTTCGGTGCAACAAGTAATCCGTATAACAATATCACTGGCGAACGTGCGCTGACGGATTACATCGGCGTTGATTTCACCGACTCCGGTTCGCAGCAAGGCTTATGGCTGTTCGGTCACGTGACCCAAGAAGACGCGACCGGCTGCGGTACGCGCAATTATTTCTTCGACAAGGACGTGACCGCTTCTGTACGCTTGACCGATGCTGAAGGCAACCCGATCGGACCGGATCGTCGCTGGGACGTGAACCGCTTTGGCGATTACTACATCCCGACTCAACTGGCTCCGGAAGAGCGGCCATTAGCAGCACTCGTCAATATTGAGTGTGAAGGTATCAGTATATCGCGTGCCGTGACCTTGCCGACATATGTTAATGACCCCGGTTCAGATTTTGACGATGCGGCATTTGTCGATTTCCACCTGCTGAACCATGCGCCCGAGGTCACATTGCTGACAGCGTCGCTGGACGGCGAGGTGATTGCGAGCCTGCTGCCACCGGGACCGCCAAGGCCTAGTGATGGCATCGAGGACCCAGAGCGTTTCCTGAGTTACAAGGGACTGGATTCGCGCAAGGGTGCCTGCGAGTACTACCGTGCGATCGGCGGGGTCAGTGGTTGCGATGCCGACGGCAACATGATCGGTGGTGTGACTTTCGATCGCTGGAAGCAACAGCATGGCATGGCACCTTACAATACGGGTACCGAGTTCGAGGCTACCTTCGTAAACAAGGTCGACTTGAACCTGACGCGGAACCACCACGGTATCCGGGTCGGGGATGATCACCTGGCGTTTTATGTATGCAACCATCTCGGACCGACAGACGAAAGCCAGGCCGCGGTCGATGTAGCGATCGATAACGCGGTGGCGGGGCGTAACCTGGTGGCCTGTGTGGCGATGGATTACTCGGTGTCACCCGGTGTTAACGGCGATCGGCCGTTCATCAAGTACTTCATATTCGGACCATCTGGTGAACTGCTGCCATCGGTCAACCTCGACGGCCGTCGCGAGAAGTTCGTGCCGGGCGTATGCGTTGCCTGCCACGGCGGTGAACACTATGCCGGGAGTTATCCGGAGGACGGCAGCGGTGTCGCCAATGTCGGTGCCAGCTACCTGCCCTTTGATATCGACAACTATGCATTCTCCAGTGAGAGCGGTCTGCGTAAGGAAGATCAGCTGGCTGAGATTCGCCAACTTAATCAGTTATTGTTGGAGAGTAATCCGACCCAGGGGATGATCGCCCTAATCACGGCATGGTACGCGGGCGGTGGTGATGCTCCCGACGAGACATATGTGCCTCCGAGTTACGCGACCACGGCTACAGATACGGCTTATTACAGGAACGTGATCAAGCCGTATTGTCGCACCTGTCATGTCGCTTATGGTGGCAGTTTCAATTCGGAAGACAAGGATACCTTCTATGACGGTCACCTGTTCGGCAACATCTGCGGTGGCGACGACCAGCCGTATCGCGACAACTCAATGCCGAATTCTCTGGTCACCTATGATCGTATGGCCACACTGGGCGGTACCGAAGCCTTCATGGAGTACTTCAACTTTCCGGGATTTGACAAGGAATGTAATCCGCCGACACCTTCGGAAATCTGGCCTCCGAACTGAGTTTAGGTCTCGATATCAAGAATGATTTCCCTGGCAGGAAATAAGGTCAAGTCTTGAATCTTGGGGGTTGGCTAGGATCGGATACTGTTGGCGAATCTTCTGAGAGCCGTTCTGCTGGATAAAAAGTATAGTCGAGCGTGGGTGTGTAGTAATAAAATGACCAAAACGTACGCTTTGGCCAAAACTCTTGATTTGGTTGACAAAAGCGCCAAAAAATTTGCATTTTTCGGCGAGAAACGAGTGTAACATGCCACAAAACCGAGACATTAACCAATACATGCCGCGGTTTCCAGCTCTAGCTTTGCCTGGAATTAGTCAAAAGTGGCTCAAAAGCCTTGTTTTAAATGACGGCCATGACTGATATTGACCAAAACCTGACGAGCAACAGGGCCATTTTGAAAACGTAGATTTTGGTCAAAAAGTTACCAGGCACCCATGCCGCTTATCTGCAGCGCACAGCGACTTCGTGTCGCACATTTGCAACAGAACCTTTATTTTAGCAGCCTGGAAACACAAAAAAAGAGGCCAGCCTGATCGGGCCGGCCCACTTATTTAATCCTCGATCAGTGACGAGGATTCAAATCCTCACCACCGGCGCACTGCAATGAACATTATTTACTGCAGCGCATAGGTTACCTGAACCTGTACCTGGTAGCTAAGTTGGCCAGGGGAGATTCCGGGGGCCGCGGCGGCCGTTTCCATGGCATACCCGCCGCCCATGCCCATCGGGGCGATTGGCTGGCCAATGACTTCACTGATGATCTTAATTCCGCCCAATTCGACGTTCCCCAACTCAGCCAGTGACTTGGCCCGTTCAGCGGCATCAGCCATCGCTGCAGCACGTGCTTCCTCTTCCAAAGCAGCGGGATCGGCTACAGCAAAGTTGACTCCGTAGATGGCGTTGGCGCCCGCATCAGTCACCGCTCCTAGAGCATCACTCACCTTGCTGATATCGCGGATCGTGACATTGACCTGGTTGCTAACCCGATAGCCGGCAATGCCTTCCGGGCCGCGCTCGCCATAGATCTGTTCGGCATACAGCGAGTAGTTGGTGGTCTGAATGTCTTCGGGAGCAATGCCTACTTCATCCAGTGCCACCATAACACTATTTAGATTTACCTGATTTTGGGACGTGGCTTCGCTGACCGAGGGGGCAAACGTTTCAACGCCGACCATGACTGTGGCTTGATCCGGTTCACCATAAGCTGTTCCCTGGCCGACGACGGTCACGCCGCCGTTGGTCGAGGATGATCCCTGGTCTGGTACGGCCGTCTGCGCTGACAACGTTCCGGCACAGGAGGTTAAAACCATACTAAGCCCTAGAATAAACAATAACGCGATAGAACTTCTCTTACTAATCATTTTAAATGGTCTCCTTGCAAAATAATAAAAGGTATTAACCTGAACGTAAGACGTTGTTCTATCGCGGTTGGTTCCCGTTATTTGGGCTATGTTGCAAAAATTTATTGAACGGATAATCTTGTTCGCTTCATCTTGAAATAAGGAAGTAGACACATGGATAATCCGTTCAAAGGACGCCACTTCCGGGCAGAAATTATCTTAATCTGTACCCGATGGTACCTTCGATATTCTTTGAGCTATCGCGACATCGAAGAAATGATGACAGAACGTGGTCTATCTGTCGATCACACGACCATTTATCGTTGGGTTCAGAAATATACACCTGAATTGGACAAACGCAGCCGCCCCTATTTGAAACAAACGAACGATTCCTGGCGCGTCGACGAAACCTATGTCAAAGTGAAGGGGGAATGGATGTATTTGTATCGGGCCTTGGATTCGACTGGCCAAACACTAGATTTCTACTTCAGCCAGAGACGCACCAGGAGAGCAGCAGCCAAATTCTTCCGCAAGATTCTGACAAAAAGGCCCAATCTCACCATCCCCCGGGTCATCAACGTCGACAAGCATCCAGCTTATATTGGGGCCACGCGAGATATGAAAAAGGAAAAGCTGTTGCCCGAAAAATGCCGTCTCAGGCAGAGCCAGTATATGAACAATCTGATCGAGCAAGACCACCGATTCATGAAGTGGCAGATTCGACCAGGATTAGGCTTCGGCTCATATGCAACCGCCTGAAAGACGATTCAAGGCTATGAAGTGATGAATATGATACGAAAAGGACAAATGGAGGGGATTGAAAAAGGAAATATCAAAGCACAAAATTGTTTCATTGCAGGATTGTTTGGCTTAGTCACTTAAGCACGAAACGGCAGTTTCGTGCTACCGTGCCTACCCAACAAGCAAATTGAAATTTTGCAACAGAGCCACTCTGGCTGTCTCTTCTGGTACCTCAAAAATGGGTCTGGGATTTAACGACATTTGTTTTCTCCATTTTTGCTGCTCGATTATACTTTTTATCCCGCAGAACGGCTCTCAGAAGATTCGCCAACAGTATCTTATCATAGTCAAACCCCTAGGTGCCTAAGCGAGTGAATTCGAGCGAGTCCCATCGGTTGGGCGCAGGCTGTCAGAGGTACTAGTCAGAACCCTAAGAAGAAATTACAGAATGAATTGGCTGTGATTTGTTATTTCTCGAAGCTGAAGCTGCGAATCTTCGCTAACAGCTTCCCTGTAACGATATTCCAACGAAATAGCGCTCAGATTCAGTTCACCAACAAACTTACCAAAGAAATTCCACTCATTCAATTCAGCAAATGTCGTACGTTGACCATCACGATCAAGAGGATACCAATCTAGTCGTTCTCTTTGCTTTTCTACAAATGACGGCCGTTCAAGCGCGTTGATCACATTTACATACCAAGCGCCGCCTTCTAGATCACGCAGCAAATCTTGATCGTCTTCCGCTACCTTACGTTGCAGCGGAGACATGGTGAAGTGCAAGAGCGAAGCACGACGCGACGTCTTTTGGAAATCAGCTCGCATGACATTTGCATGATGAACATCCCCGGCAATCATGCCCACAAATCGCTTAGGCGTTGTTTGTACACCATCAACTAGCTGTTCGAGCAGCGTTAGCATTCGATTGAAACTGGTTGGGAAAGCGGCCCAAAGTTCAATATCAGCCTCACGAATGATGTCCTCTCCATATTTATCCAACAGAAATTCACCACCTACGCTGCCAGCAATAGCGCCGGCCAGGGCCCCTGCTGGGCCACCGATGAGTCCGCCAACCAGCCCGCCGGCTATTGCACCAACGACGGAAGGGGGGTTGCCCTCAATGCTCTCAGCAACCCGGCTCAAGAGATCGTGCATCGGATGTCCTACCAAAAATGGTCCGGGTACTACCAAAATCGTATTACGAGCTTTGTTATTACGAGCACGTTTAACAAAGTTTGTCCAAGCATAATCATCCATTAAGAGTCGCTTCCCGGTCAACTTGCGCGACATTCTCGTATCCCCAACAACAAAACGAGTACCAGGCACATCAATGGCGAATCCCCAGTCGGCTTTTCGGCGGCGCATGATGTACTCACGGAACATGCGCCCTAGCCGCCGTGTGACGTCACGAAAGGGGCTGCGATATCTGGGTATTAGGTGACGCAGCCGTTCATCACTACGCCATTCTTTGGGCGGCAGATTGCCTGCACCTTGATAAATCCAGTAAGCAAGCAATCCTTCAGACATTAATCTTACCCATCCGAGGGATAACAGCCGTTCCTTGATCCACTCTTCGCTAATATTCCAATCATCAATTACATCATGATCGTCAAACACCATAAAACTGGGAATACAGGATAGCATCCACCGAATTTGGGGCACTGTCGTCCACGCTTCTCTATACAAAGAGGCGTATTGAGCGTAAGTGGTAGCCTGATTATTCGTTACTCTATTTTCAGGCCTGCGGGCAAATTCTCTTTTCTTAGCCTCGCTCAAAGTGTCACCATAGATCTGGTCGCCGGTAAATATGAAGAAATGTGGCCAATGCGCTTCTCGTTCAGCAGCAGTCTTCGAAATTTCGATGGCCATTGCATGTAATGCATCCACACCTTCTTCAAAGGCTTTCGGATCAGTCGGCGGAAATCCAGCGCGACAAGATCCAAATGCAACGCGCACGCCTTCGACAGAAAACAGAGGCAGTGTCCGAAACAAACTGGGCCGCACACTGCCTGGCAATTCACGATCTGGCCAAAGCCCTATATGCTCTCCAGAATCGGCTATTCCTTGAATCTCGTACTCATACCATGTGGCGGGCAGGAGATGCCGGCAATGAACCCAGGCATAATAGGTTGATCCAACCTGCACAGGCCATGCTCGAACCGTAATTGGCGGGAAAGAGATGCCATTACGAACAGGATGAAGGTTTACTACGACCTCCATATCCTGATCTAGTTCCAGCCAGATGACCGCGCAGCGGTGGTCGATATAGCGGATCAAAGGGCCACATATAACATCCGACATGATTTTTACCCAACCGGGTCTTCTACGGGCAGGCCAGCGACTGGCGCTAAATCCGGCAGCCGGCAATGACCTGGCACAGCTTCAACATGGGTTCCGGCAAACAGATACAAATCCCGCTCTTGCACAACAGTTTTTAACTTTCCTGGCTTAATGTGCTCGAGTTTTTCATTAAAAACTTTCGCCTGCCTTTCTGTGAGGTTCAATTTTTCGACAGCGAAACTTGGATCGGCCATCGGCACAAAAATGCTGTTATCCTGAACAAAGGTGTCCGACCAGGCAAAAGCTTTCTCGAGTTGATCTGCTTCATGTGTTGTCTTTGTAGCATTGCGGATCGCTTGCACAACTGGAGTCTGCAAAGCTTCTATATCACGATTTTTGTGCATATGGCGCAAAAGCTCCTTGCCATACGCTTCTGAATTGTTGTTCAAATGGTCACTGAGACCGCTGCTGCGCGCATTTATGGAAAGATCATCATCCAGTCCAAGTTCCGCATTGGCCACACTCATCATCCGCTGATCTTTTAAGCGTGCCTGGAGAAAGTCTCCATAGGCAACCCCAACGCCCTGACGTGGGAAACGAACCTTACCCACATTCAGAGATAGACCAAAATCAAAACGAATAAGTGTCGTCACCACCACGAAATGGCGGAAGGTCGGAATAAAACGTAATTCTAGTGTCCGATCTTGATAAGGATTTTTAAACGAACGGGTAATTGAGCGTTCACGTGTCGAGGAGAATGAAGAGGTCATTTCCGTCATAAGGTGTTGGCTTTGAGATTTCTGAACTGTTTCAAGCGTTTCATCGACGATCGCTAATACACGACCTGTCGCGGTTGCCCCGCCGCCACCACCACCTCCCGAGGTGGCATCATCAATGGCCCCGCCGACCCAGGCGCCAACGCCGGCGCCGATTGGACCACCTACTACCGCGCCAGCAACGGCGCCGACTACTTGCCAAAATGAACCCCATTCACCTATCGTAATTTTGGAAAGATCAACAGTGTTACCATCCCAGTTGTTGTCAATCAACTCGCGACCTTCTACTCGCGTGTTTGTTGTCACTTCAGAAGATTCCATTGCCTGCTGAACAATGCTGGTAAAATCACGTTGTTCAACTGTCCGTACTTCAGTGGTAACTGTTTCGCAAGGGGCCAGGCCCAGCACACTACGGGTGGGGCCGTAGCACATCTCCTTGATAAACCATCTTTGTTCGAAAACTAACTTTGCATACGGCCGTAATGTTGGGCGATCCAGAGAAAATGCCCCCAAAGCTAAATCTTCATCAAGCGCAAGTGGGGCGCCATCCATCGTTCGATTGATAAGTAGACGACCATCAATATTCTCACATGGTCCAAAGATTTCACAGAATTCCATCGTTTTTTCCTTTAATTTACAGAAGGCGCCAATGATAATGCGGGTGAGCCTGTAAGACAGTTCGTATCGCCCGAGTGCCGGCAGCGGGCAAACCCTTGCACGCCGTTTCTACCAGCAGGAACCTAACAACGTCTCTGGCAATAGAAGGCAGCAAACATGTTGAATATGTGTCTAGCTTGCTCGCGGAGTTACTGAAGATTACGAAAGCGATGTGTTTATAAAAGCAGTATAAATGCATCTGGAAGACAAAGTCAACATTGTTATGGATTTCACAATGGCAAATTTCCTATTTGCCGAACTCTTCCAGCACCAACCCGTAACCTGTAAAAACTATGCGCCACCCTAAACAACTCGAGTATCCCCTCTAATCCTGACCGTTTCGTTGCCTCTGATAAAATCATGCCTCAATCTTAACTGAGGTGTAAAACCACATGGTTTTATCGGTCATCGCACACATCTTTTCCTTGCTATTGGAACTCGTCCGCATCAGCCGCATATCTGACCATGACTAGGATCTTGAGATCTTGGTGCTTCGCTACCAGCTCGGTATCGTCGACAGGAAACTCAACAGAACCATCAAACCCGAGCGCATTGAGAAGCTGACATTAGTTGTGCTCGCCGCCAGATTGAAGAGAAGAACCAATCGCACGACCAACCAGCTGCAGCATACATTCAGGATATTCTCTCCGCGCACGGTCATCCGCTGGCACAACGAACTGGTGAAGCGCAAGTGGACCTATGCCCGTAAGAAGGCCCAAAGGTAGGGTTCATGTCACCAGGGGCAAGATGTTGGCCTGATTAGCGGCAAAAAATGCAAGAGTATTTGTATTGTTTGGGTTATCGGCGGGCCTGAGAGGCTCAACCGACTGAAATCGACCGATAACTCGAAGAAAAAACGTGAGAGAACACAAACTTTTGCACACTTGATGTTGAGATTGAGGTATTGTCAACTTAATGGGCGAGTGGCCCGAGCTTGTGAGAAGGTACCGGTCGTTTGGTAAGGAATATGCTCAGAAATTACGCCAAAAAAGAGGGCAGCCTGGCGATAAATGGCATATCGATGAAGTCTTCATCAAAATCAATGGCAAGACACATTACCTCTGGCGTGCTGTCGATCAAAACGGCATGGTACTGGATATTCTAGTGACTCAACGCCGCAATAAAGCGGCCGCTAAACGTTTCTTTCTCAAATTGTTAAGGGGTCTCAAATACGAACCACGAGTTATCATCACCGACAAGCTTCGCAGTTATGGCGCTGCCTTGCGCGAAGTCTTACCTCACGTCGAGCACCGGCAACATAAGGGCCTAAACAACCGGGCTGAGAATTCACATCGGCCGACGCGCAGGCGGGAAAAGGTGATGCAGAAGTTCAAATAAATGGATCATGCTCAACAATTCTTATCACCCTTTGGTCTTATTTATGAACATTTCAAACCGAAAAGACACCTAATGAGTGCAGCGGATTATCGCCAGCTTATGTCAGTTCGCTTGCAGGATTGGCGAGAAATGACAGCTAGCATCGGCCGCTAAAAAACTGGCCGAATTAGCAAATTAGCAAATTGAGGCGAAACTTGCTTGAGTTCGGCTTCTTTCAAATCAAGTTGACAATACCGTGAAGGAGATTATCCGTTCAAAAAATTTTTGCAGCACAGCCGCAATAAAGAACCTGGTTCTATCCTTTATGACGCAGACTTTCGATTTGTGCTGGAATCGGCATGGAGATCTTGTCGTTTAAAGTAGCCCATCGACTATTGGGAGTGCGGTTGGATGAGGTTGATAAGCAGTTCGGAAGAGCCGCCTCCCGATCGTTTGCAGAGGTATGTGAGGCGAGGTGGGTGATGAGGTCGTAACATTTGGAGACTCCTATGTGGATCCATTATAATCATTGATAACATTTCTTTTGGCCTAAGTAGCTTATGGGTATGGCGATCATTTCTGGAAGATACACAAGTGGCACACTTAGGCTATTTAGGGGGGATCCTTCCATGAATGTCAGGCTCATTCAAACTAACGGTTCAAACGATGCCTTCACTTTTCCGCTTTTCCGCTTAAATCAAGTTAGGTAGGGAGCATGCGATGCCCCACACTACCTGGTATCAACTAATTCAAAAATCCTTCAATTTAGATGAATTGGAGGACTTGAGCTTTAGACTTAATATTGACTTTGAAAACTTGTCAGGCCGCACGAAGAATGGGAAGGTGCGGTCGTTGCTTCTTTATTGCCAGCGGAATCAGCAGGGTGATGAATTGTTGGGCGCCTGCCAGGAATTGCGGCCAAACGTATCTTGGCCTCAACCCTTTCAAGGAACCCCACTTGGCGTATCCGCACCTGTATGGCAGCGTCGGTGGTTTATCGGCGCGGTGGTTATCCTGGTATTGCTTGTTGCTTTGGTACGCTCCATTCAAAAAGAGTATCACGTTCGAGTTGTTGACTCATTATTAGGCAGCCCTATTGAAAGAGCAGAAGTCATTGTCGAAGTTAATAATGTAATTGCCACAGATCTCACTGATGTCCGCGGTAAGGCTGTCTTACCGTTAGATTTATCGGCCTTTGGATCGTCTGGCGATTTAACCGTAAATGCTGTTGGTTACTCAACGCGCATAGAGACTATTACCATTCAGAAGAGCTCTCTTCCCCATGAAGTAAAACTCGATGCGGTATGTGTTAGTCCATTGAACATTTCTGTTCCGGCGGATATTGCTGCCCAAAACGTGTCAGCAACTTTAGAGATTGCCGGTCAGGTTCTAAATTTGCCGGTCGATCAGCTTGGACGAATCAGCTTCTGTCTAGATGAATATGCAGATGAATCTGCCCGATTAGAGCTCAAGGCGCCTGGTTATCTAGACTACACCCTGGACATACAACAGCTAGCCAGCAGCAGTTTTCCGTCCACTATTGAGTTACTACCAGAGCCAACACCGGATCAAACACCTACTCCTGACCCACGCCCGACAATCGCCGCGTTGATAGAAAAAGAAGCAACGGCCGTTTTGACAAAAGACTTTGAACTTATCGAAGAAATCTTCGCTCCTAAAGCCTCAAAAACAGACGCCTCGAAATCCCCTCCTCAAGTATGGAAAGCCAGAGACCGTTACAGAGAAACTTTCGAGTCAGAAGACCATCATGAAGTCAATCACACTAACCTAAAAATTGAGATCAATGGTGACATGGCAACAGTCACTAACGACAGTTGTGGAAGGTTCACAGACAAGGCAACAAATCAAGAATTTTCATATAGCTCTCCCCAAAGTGACAAATGGGCATTCGAACACGATGATAATGGACAGTGGTGGGTTACAGATCTCACTTATGGCATCCAATCTACAAATCCAGATCATTTCTATGAATTTGAAGATGAGACGGATGGCTGCTGGCGTGTTCGGTCCGACAATAACGAACCACAAGGAGATCAACCGCATTTATCAGAATTGGCCTATGAAGGGGACGGTTCCCTTAAATTTCCTTTCAACCTATCTAAAATATCCACAAGACGGGCACAGGTAATGCATGAAAATATGCCCTTTGCCGGTGAATTCTCTGCTTATGTGTATATTCCACCAGATGCACCAAATGATCTGATAGCCAGTTTTTTCGCCATGGAACTGGATCAGGATCCATTTAAGTATCATGGGATAGATACCGAGGAAGGCCAGATTCATCAATTGATTCCGGACCAATGGACGGAGGTTCGCTGGAAGGGCGATGTTTCCCAATGGGAGTCGATTGTGCATTTGCTTGGCATTGAGATCCGTCGTGAGGGTGGGGGCGTCTACGATGGATATGTTCTTATCGACAACATAAATATAAAGAGCAAGTAAGTTCCGAAGAGTCATTTCGTACCCTAACAGGGTTCGAGAAAGGATGGTCAGGGTGAGCGCTGCTAAGTTTCGCGTCATGTCATTATTGATGGCTAATATCCTTTGCTTTTTCATTGGAACAGCGTGGCTTGCTAGCGCAAGACAACCCAAATCTCAAAGTTCGACCACGACATATCCGCTACAATCGGATGCTGACTATACCATTGTGCCTGACGAGATGAATCTTGCCGGCGATGTTGCTGTGTGCGATGATGTTATCCTCGATCCGATCGTTGCCTCTTGGTGTAATGGTATTCCACCAGGTAGCATCATATTAGGTGTTGATCCTGGCTCCGCAGAACCTGCCGATTGGGGTGGCGGGCAAGCTTCAACCTCACTTTATATTGGAAATATTGCTTCACCAACTGCGGCTGTAATCAAAGTTACCTGGCTCGACCTGGATGGTAAGGGCATTCATTCACCGCATCCAGACAAAGTAGCTACAGTTAAGTGGGATGGGGTGCCTATTTGGTCTAAGGCTACGAGAGATATTGGTACCTTCAATGACTATTTTGCCCTTGAGCATGGTTCGGTCCTGGCCACAGCTGTATTAACCCAGCCTGCTTCCCATACATTAGTGGTTGAGGTTCCAGCCAATACAGCTTGGGATATCTCATCGATTACCATAGGCCTCTACGCCATGCCAGAAACACTTCATGGTATTGCCTATAGCCCTTTTCAAGATTGTCAGAACCCGCATTGGGGGCCATTTCCAACCGAGGCAGAAATCGAGGCAGATATGGCCCGCATGTTTCATATGAGTAATGGTGTTCGCACCTATTCCTCGCGTGGCGTCATTGGCGATATCCCCCGCATCGCTCTCCAATATGATTTGCCAGTTACTGTTGGTGCCTGGTTGGGTAGAGAACAAGACACACATGGTAATCCGGTCGAGAATAAGAACCGTGAGGAAATCGATGCGCTCGTCGCCTTAGCAAACGATCCAAATCTGCCCAATGTGGATTTTGTCATTGTAGGGAATGAGGTGCTACTCCGCGGTGACCTCACAGAAGATGAACTAATTGCTTATATTGAAGAGGTGAAAAGTAAAGTCAATGTACCAGTTACGACGGCTGAAATAACCGGAATCTTAAAGCAGCATCCCAGGGTGATTGAGGCTGTCGACTATCTCATGATCCATACCTACCCTTACTGGGAAGCACAGCCTATTGAAGGTGCGGCGGAAAAGGTTGCTCGCGAATATCTTGATTGGCAAGAGACTTATCTTCCCAAACGTATTGTTATAGGTGAAACAGGGTGGCCATCAGCAGGGCCGCCCAACGGGCCGGCAGTGCCTAGTCTTGACAATCAACGCCGTTTTTTCTACGAGTTTCTAAAGGTAGCTGAGGAGCACGAGATAGAATTCTATTATTTTGACGGTTTTGATGAGTTGTGGAAACGAGAAGGGGGTGTTGGGAGCCATTGGGGATACATGGACTCCGCCCGTGTTAGCAAGCATGCAGTCCAAAGTGTACTCATGCCGGCTGCAGAGTTACCATCACCATCTTCGTATTTGTCCCGTTTGCTTCCCGCGGGATACATATCTTCCCATTTAGCCTACTTGCCTGTCCTCTTCAAAAAAGAACCGCTTAATGTCGATAAATTTGTCGTCTTTGACGAGTATACCGGCCAGAACAATCATTTTGCACCATCGGGCTGGATGGGAGATCGGGAAGATCTTGCATTTTATGAGTGCGACCGCTCCAATCCATACAGCGGCCAAGTCGCTGCCCGGGTTTCCTATGATCCACAAGGTCCAGAGGGCTGGGCGGGAATATACTGGCAAGAACCAGATGGCAATTGGGGGGATGTTGAAGAAGCCGGTTATGATCTGGACGATGCAACCTACCTTCGCTTTTATGCCCGGGGTGAGAATGGCGGTGAGCGGGTCAAGTTTCTCATGGGCGGCATTTGGGGATCCCACCCTGATTCACAACAACCTGCGCTTTCAACCGATGTGATTACATTAACGAAAGAATGGTCGAAATACGACATTGCTTTACGTGGCCGGGATTTGAGTTATGTCATCGGCGGCTTTGCCTTCGTCACAGACCGGTGTCTCAGCGATGGAGGGCCGATCACCTTCTACCTGGATAAAATTCACTACGTGATGGCAGGTGATACTGGACCACCACCACCAATTCCCCTACCAGAAATACCTTACTCTTTCGATGTATATCGCGACAAGGACAAGGCTGGTAATCACTATGTCCCCTCAGGATGGATGGGTGATATAGGTGATATTCAACTCGACGAGTGTTGGCGAGAGGAAGTTCACACTGGCAGTACGTCCATAAAAGTAGGATATAGCGCACAAGGAAATGGCCCGGAGCATGCCTGCGACAGCCCGTTCCCATGTAACTGGTCCGGGGTATATTGGCAAGAGCCAGCCAATAACTGGGGCGAGCAGCCTGGCGGCTATGACCTTAGTGGCGCACGCGCTGTAACCTTCTGGGCCAAAGGCGAGAACGGTGGCGAAAGGATTTCATTTAAAGTTGGTGGTATCGCCTGTGATTCGGATACGGTTCCATATCCTGATTCCCTTTGCCCTATTCAGATCCTCGATCCCGATTCAGTTTCGTTAACCACCACCTGGCAGGCTTATACGATTCCTTTACACGATGGCCTGGATTTGAGCCGAGTAATGGGTGGTTTTCTCTGGGCCGCTTCCAAAGAAGACAATCCTGAAGGTGCAACATTTTACCTCGATGACATTCAATATCTTTTCAATGTTGACATTCCACCCCAACCTCACTCAATTTACAATGGCCCCAGGTTGGCCAGTGGCTACGATATGGGTGTCAACACATCTGGAAATCTTACAGATTGGGTGACAGACTTAGATGGTTCCATGCGGATGGACTATCCTCCAGGTCAAAGTTGGGGTGCTGCGTTTATTACAGTCGGACCACCAACAGATCCGCCCAGCCCCGGTCAAGATCTTTCCAGTTATGAAGCCCTTTCTCTGGAGCTTCGTGGTGAGGCAGGGGGTGAAAAAGTTTGGATTGGCATCAAGGATAGTACTGACCCTGACAACAGCAAGGAAACTAAGATTCTAGTCTCAGATTTGACCACTGAATGGCAGACTTTCAGTTTTCCTCTTTCGAAATTCGTCACGGCCGATTTGACCCGGCTCTATGTAGTGACAGAGTTTGTGTTTGAAATAGGAACACCAGCCGAAACTGTGTACTTCCGTAATATTCGGTATTTGCCTTGATTATGGTGAGCACAACATAGTGGGAGCTATCTCTAAGAGTTGTGCAGAAGGTTGTGTTGCAATTAAACGAATTGATTTTCAAGCAGGCAGGATGAGGTCAAAACGGCTAATTCTGGCTTACGCGACTAAGCCAAACAGTCCGGCAATGAACAGGTTCTGTGCTAGAATATTTCGTTTTCCTACCCCCACAATTTGTCCCTTCCTGATCATGTGCATCACCTCATACCCTCGTATTGTCCGCCAAGCCGTTGGGTAAGAAAAGAATCCCAGGCCTGGCTTGATCTTGCGCTTGATGAAGCGATGATCCTGGGGTTTGACTATGATCAGTGCGGAAATTGGACGTAAGAGTTTTTTAGCGTTTTTTGCCCCAAAAACTGCGTTTGGAAAGAGATTTATAGCTCGATTGTTGTGATATCGATGACCTGATGCCTCTAAAGCGACTCGGTGTCCAGAGGAACTGATAATCCTGGACATCAAAATTTTGTGATGAAGCACAGTCTCGCAAGAAAACGAGCAAATTGGGGTTTGACTATGATCAGTACGGAAATAGGACATAAGGGCTTTTTAGCCTTTTTCGCCCCAAAATCGTGTTTGGCAAGAGGTTTTCAGCTCGATTCTTGTGATAAAAATGACCCGATGGCCTCAAAAGCGGTTCGGGGTTCAGAAGAAATGATACGATTGGGTACCAAATTTCTGAAATCCCGCACATTCTCGCAAGAAATCGAGCGAATTGTGGATACATTATGTTCTATGTCCAATTCCGGTTCCATAGCCAGTCAAAGGCCATTTTCATCTTTGCCTGAGAGATCTCACTCTCCTTTAATGCAGCGTATCACGGAGGGGAATATACTGTAAGTATACGGGGAATCACAAACACAACCGGACGACTATGCACTAACGAGGAGCGATTATGAACCGGAGCCGTTTTTTACTTCTTCTGTTATTGCTTGTACCGTTGATGGCGGCCGCCACGGTTGCCGCCCAATACCGCGTTCATCAGGAATCAGATTCTTATTTCTACCTGCCGCTCGTTGCCAAAGGACCTGAACTGCGAATTGTTAACTTTCAGGTTGAACCCAGCGCGGCCGACCCCGGCCAGACGGTGACGCTTTCCTGGGAGGTTGAATACGCTGACCAGGTTGTATTAACCCGCTTCTGGGATTACCGGCCAGCCGAATGGTGGGAGAATCTACCTCTTATCGGCACGCATAACTATACGGTTCCCGATTGGGAGCGCAATCCAATCTATTTCATGCTTGATGTATACGACACGGTGACCGGCAATCACGTGGCGGCTGGCGTGGTTATCAACGTCATCTGCCCTGAAACCTGGTTTTTTTACCCGCCGCCTGACGGCTGTCCCACTGCACCCACTTACTCTCCGGCGGCCGAGCAACCATTTGAAGGTGGCTTCATGATCTGGGTTGGCACGCAAGATCGCATCATCGTCCTATTTGCCGACGGCAATTATCCCAAGATCAGCAATCATGTAGACGAATGGAGTGGCGGCGCTATCTGCGACCTCGGTCCGCCGCCGGCCGGCATGTTTCACCCTGTTCGCGGCTTTGGCTACCTCTGGTGTGCCGAGCCGACGATTCGCGACCGGCTAGGCTGGGCGCTCGAACCAGAAACAGATTACGAGACAATTCTCCAGTCAACAACCATGGTTAAATACAACCACACCTATCTTCGCGCGGCCGATGGCAACGTCTGGCACCTGCTACCAGAGTCCAGCGGTTGGGAAAAGATCCTGGTTGTCCCGTAAGGAGGCATATGCTAGGTTAACGCCTTTGAGTCTACCAAAAACCGGGGGCTAACTCCAGGAATCAAGACATGAATCAGAGGCCTGTCAGCAACAATCCCAGCATGATTTCGCGCATCCTGAAATAATCACCGCTATTCCCTCGAAGATTTGCCCCCGGTTTTTGATGCTCTCTACCTTAAGGCCTCATTACATTTTTTCCAGGAAAACCTACGTTAAGGAAAGTTACAATGGCTTCTGCCTCGAGGAAACTTATCGTTTAGAACACTTCTGTTATGCTAGAATAATAGAAGTAACTGATGATTTTTTGCGCCGAAGGCTATTGTAAACTTTGCACTTATCTTGGCAATATCTGAGCTCAAAACCCTTGAGAACAGTAGGAAACCACCCAGTTTAACCGGGATTTCGGCCGCTCAGCGGACTTTTCATGCCATCAATCGGCTTAATCGAACAACAGTTTGCGCAGGTGTGGGTAGTATGAATATTCATGGGCTGATATACGGCAAGAAGGCCGATTTTTAGATTTTTTTATGGGATCAGCCGTGAGAGTTGTTCAACTTATGACTCTAACTGCCACTAATGTCGGTGATCCAACCAGATTTAATGCCAAAACACAAAATTACGTCCTTGAAGACTGCAGCATGCTTCAAAATGCCGCGATTCTAGGCTTCCTAAGCGTATACTAGCACTCAATTGTTCATACTACCTAGAGAAGGCTCTTTCAGACTTTCACCGGTTTAAGGGCAACAGAGATGGCTGTCAAGCGTATTGCAAGCCATGCGCGGCCGAAGCTAACAAGGAATGGAGATCTGATGCGGCCGTGAAAACGCGACAGGCTGCATACATGCGTAGATATAGACGACGCAAGAAGCGGGCGGAATAGGCAATGCCGCCATTTGAATGGATTTTCCATGCCGCCGCCTTTCTTGAATCATGTGGGAGCGATGGAGGCTATCCGACATAGCGATTGTTTGCACCAGAGCCAGCTGAATGATCTCATCGAGATAAACCGGGTTTCTTTTGAATCAACAATTATGTTGACGCATTTCGCGGACGTATTTTTCCCAAACAGGATAGTTCCCGCCTGTCCAGATTTGCGCTCGAAATTCATCAGCCTGCGCCGCACTCCAGCCAAGGTGCTTTTGGGCATAAAGCCCGTAAAAAGCCGTCACCCGGTAATTCGCCGCGCAGTGGATAAGCGTCTTGCCCTCTGGCAGCTGGACCATCAATCGTTCGAACTCATAATAATCATTCTCCTGGGGGGCATCCCAATCGACCGGGATATGATGGTAAATGATATCTAGAGAACGAACGAGGCCCTCTTCATCCGCCAGTGAATAATCCGGATCATACGTCGCCAGGTTGATTACGGTCACAAACCCTTCACCGGCTAATGAAAGTAGTTGTTCGGCCGTTGGCTGCCCTGCGGTGAAGATCTCTTCATTAACCTTGATACAGTTATAAATCTCTTCAGAACCCACTTCTATTTCCTTATTGGGGGTTGACTATGATAAGTACGGAAATTGGACATAGAACATAATGTATCCCAAATTCGCTCGTTTTCTTGCAAGAATGTGCATGATCACAGAAATTTGGTACCCAAGCGTATCATTTCCTCTGAACACCGAGCCGCTTTTGAGGCCATCGGGTCACTTTTGTACAAGAATCGAGCTAAGAACCTCTTGCCAAACATAGTTTTGGGGCAAAAAGTGCAAAAAAAACCTTATGTCCAAAATCGGGTCCGATCCTCGTCAAACCCCAATGGGATCTCACTCTTCTGCTGGAGAATGAGCTGTTTACTGTTATCGATCTTTAAGAGTGAACAGATCGTTCCTTCAACGGCGGAGCCGGTTTTTGTTGCACATTTCTGTGCGAGTTTACACAGAATTTAGGATACTACTCCCTTTCCAAAACCGCAACTTTCTGCGCGTTCGCCCCCGCTGGTCCAATTTGCAAAAGTATATAAATTGCGATAATCTGGTATAGACTACTAGATAGCTATTGTAGTAGACATCTATTCTTATGGGTTCAGAGGATCAAAAATGTCTGGCAAAGTCGCGAACAATGTTTTTACCATTGATACAACCAGTGTAGTCCCCCTTTATCACCAAATAAAACAAAATTTGCGGGAGCTTATCGAAAATGAAGTGTTGCAGGAAGGCCAACTGCTTCCATCCGAAAGAGACCTGGGAGAGTATTATGGTGTAAATCGTCTGACTGTGCGCCAGGCGATGAAGGAATTGGTCAGCGAAGGGATGTTGTACCGGCAAAGGGGGGTCGGCACCTTCATCGCCAATCCGAAGCTAACCCAAATAATGGGTCGGGTGACGGGTTTCAGTGAACGGGTACAAGAAGTGGGGCGCAAACCATCCAGCCAAGAGATTTCCTTGGAAATTGTACCGGCATCCACGAGGGTGGCCCGCAGCTTGAACCTGGAACCAGATACGCCGTTAATCAAACTGATTCGTCTTCGATGTGCCGATGTTGAACCGATTATGTTGGAAACAGCTTTCCTTCCCCAGGCACGCTTCCCTGATCTTATAGAGGTAGACTTCTCGGACGGATCTCTTTATCGGGTCCTGGCTGAAAAATTCAATTGTCGAATCGTTGAGGCTGATGAAACTTTAGAACCGGTGATCATGACCGATTACGAGGTTGAAGTGTTGGAAGCGGAGCCAGGCACCCCTGGCCTGTTGATTGAAACAGTAGCCTACGACCAGAACGGCATAGCCGTTGAATTTGGCAAATCGGTCGTTCGAGGTGACAAGTCCCGTTTCTATTTTCGAATCAAGACCCATATCTAGTTTTCATATGAGCAGGGGAATTATGGGAATTATGGAGCAACTACAGCACGGCTTGATTGTGTCCTGTCAGGCTAAACCCGGCAGTCCACTACGCAACTCCAAGGTAATGGCCGCGATGGCTCAGGCAGCGGAACAGGCGGGCGCGGTCGGTATCCGAGCGAATGGGTCAGCCGACATTTCGGCTATTCGGGCTGTTGTCAACATACCTATCATCGGTATTTACAAACAGGAACTACCCGGTACGGATGTCTACATTACGCCAACCATCGAATCGGCCCGAGAAGTGATCGCTGCCGGGGCCGACCTGGTGGCACTGGATGCTACCGCCCGGCCCCGTTCCGGGGATCTGAGTGCCGCTGAACTAATTCATCAGTGCCGGAACGAGTTGAACGTGCCGGTTATGGCCGATATCTCAACTTTGTCAGAAGGTGTCGCCGCGGCCTCTGCTGGAGCTGACCTGGTGGCCACAACCCTGGTTGGCTATACCCCTTACAGCCAGCACCTTACTTTACCAAACTTTGAATTTATTCGTGAACTGATTCTCGCTGTAGATACTCCCGTCGTGGTGGAAGGGCATATTTCCACCCCGGCTGAAGCGCGCCGGGCGCTAGATCTGGGCGCATACGCTGTGGTTGTCGGCGCAGCTATTACCCAACCAGAGTATATCACCCGTCGTTTTATCGAAACAATGCAGGCAAGCTGCACAACTGAAGAGAAGGCCGTTATGTCGGAAAGGAGGCACGAGAAGGATTAAGAGATAGTTCGAAAATATTATTGGGAAGTTTTGAATAACCAAGGAGAAGATGATAATGAAAAACAAAAAGTTAGCAAGGTTCCTATTTTCTTTTATCCTATTAAGTTTATTGGTAGCCTGTGGTTCCGGTTCAACTCCAGAAGAAGTAGAGGCCCCGGCTGAATCTGAAGCTGAGGAACAACCGGCTGAAACTGAAGCTGAGGAACAGCCGGCTGAATCAACCGTTGAGGAACCTGCCGAGGATCAATTCGCGGGTGAAGAATTGACGCTGATCTATTTTGATGCGACCTATGCCCGAGCGGCCGAGGCAGTGATACCGGAGTTTGAGGAAGCAACCGGGGCTACAGTAACCCTGGTGACTGCACCCTATGCCAGCCTTTACGAAAAAACATTCACCGACCTGGTCACTTCCGGCGGCGCTTACGATGTGATGCAGGTGGCCAGCCAGTGGGATGGCCAGTTTGCTCCTTACATGGCTTCTATTGACGACTATCTGGCCAATGACCCGGATGTGGACATCAACGATTTCATCCCCGGCGTGGCGCGGGTTACCGGCATCTGGGACGGGGTTCGCTTCGGCATTCCGAATGCAGATGATGCCTATGGCATCATTTACCGCACCGACATCTTTGAAGAGGCCGGCATCGAGGTAGACCCGGAAAACTGGACCTGGGATGAGTATGCCAAGATTGCCGAGCAGTTGACAACAGACGAGATGTTTGGCACGGCCATTGCCGGAGTTAAACATCAGCTCGACGCTTATTGGACGGCCCGATACTGGTCACAAGGTGGGCACTTGATGAGCGAGGATTGGGAAACCGCTCTGCCCGAACGAGACACGGCCGTTCAATCGCTGGATATGATCCAGGAGTTGATGCCCTACATGCCGCCGGGTGTGATGAGTTACGACATTCCTGACGAGAACACGGCCTTTGTCCAGGGAAAGGTGGCAATGGCTGAGTTATGGCCCAGCCTGATCCGCGGTACAGCTAATGATCCGGAGCAATCAACCGTTGTTGGCAATTGGGGCGTCTTGCCCTATCCGGGGCACAGCCCGCAGTTGAGCTCCTGGTCTTTGGGCATTCCTGAAACCTCGGAAAACAAAGACCTGGCCTGGGAATGGATCAAGTTCTATACCCAGGAAGAAAAGCAGCGGGAGTATCTGGACGAATTCGGTATTGGACCTTCCTTACAAGCTATCTATCAAGATCCGGCCGTCATCGAAGCCCATCCCGACTTCCCCAACATGTTGATTTCCCTCAATGGTGTGCGGCCTCGCTTCCGCATAGCCCAGTCGCAGGAGACCTTTGACTTCCTTGATGACAGGATCAGCGATGCTCTCACCGGGGTGCTGACCAGTGAAGAGGCGATCGAAGAGGTTGTTAACCAGTGGGAAGAAAAAATTGGCGCTGCCGTTCCCAGCGTGCCATATTCCGATGACTATGTGGAGGGAGGGCAGGTACTTGCCCCAGCAGCAGAGCCATCCGCAGAAATTGAACTCAAGCAGTTTCCTGGCGAAGAGCTGACGCTGATGTATTTTGATGCGACCTATGCCCGAGCGGCCGAGGCAGTGATACCGGAGTTTGAGGAAGCAACCGGGGCCACAGTAACTATGGTGACTGCCCCCTATGCCAGCCTTTACGAAAAAGCGTTCACCGACCTGGTCACTTCCGGCGGCGCTTACGATGTATTGCAGGTAGCCAGCCAGTGGGATGGTCAGTTCTCACCTTATATGGCTTCTATTGACGACTATCTGGCCAATGACCCGGATGTGGACATCAATGATTTCATCCCCGGCGTGGCGCGGGTTACCGGCATCTGGGACGGGGTTCGCTTCGGCATTCCGAATGCAGATGATGCCTATGGCATCATTTACCGCACCGACATCTTTGAAGAGGCCGGCATCGAGGTAGACCCGGAAAACTGGACCTGGGATGAGTATGCCAAGATTGCCGAGCAGTTGACAACAGACGAGATGTTTGGCACGGCCATTGCCGGAGTTAAACATCAGCTCGACGCTTATTGGACGGCCCGATACTGGTCACAAGGTGGGCACTTGATGAGCGAGGATTGGGAAACCGCTCTGCCCGAACGAGACACGGCCGTTCAATCGCTGGATATGATCCAGGAGTTGATGCCCTACATGCCGCCGGGTGTGATGAGTTACGACATTCCTGACGAGAACACGGCCTTTGTCCAGGGAAAGGTGGCAATGGCTGAGTTATGGCCCAGCCTGATCCGCGGTACAGCTAATGATCCGGAGCAATCAACCGTTGTTGGCAATTGGGGCGTCTTGCCCTATCCGGGGCACAGCCCGCAGTTGAGCTCCTGGTCTTTGGGCATTCCTGAAACCTCGGAAAACAAAGACCTGGCCTGGGAATGGATCAAGTTCTATACCCAGGAAGGAAAGCAGCGGGAGTATCTGGACGAATTCGGTATTGGACCCTCCATGCAGGCCATCTATCAAGATCCGGCCGTCATCGAAGCCCATCCTGACTTCCCCAACATGTTGATTTCCCTCAATGGTGTGCGGCCTCGCTTCCGCATAGCCCAGTCGCAGGAGACCTTTGACTTCCTTGATGACAGGATCAGCGATGCTCTCACCGGGGTGCTGACCAGTGAAGAGGCGATCGAAGAGGTTGTTAACCAGTGGGAAGAAAAAATCGGCGCAGCCGTTCCGGAGACGCCTTACACCGACGACTATGTTGAATAAGGGTAAGAGTTTTGTTTTGACCGGAATTGAGAGGTTGTGCTTCTAATTTCGGTCTACTATAAGGCAGGGGAGAATTTTCTCCCCTGCCATCCGAGGTGATCGTCAGTAGCCGGCAGGTGAAATAAGGAGAAAAACATGTCCGTTGAAAATGGAACATCGTCTTCCCCCCAGACGGTGACCTATAGGAAGAGTCGCCGGATTAGTCGCCGCCAATTTAAAGAGTGGCGAACCGGCTGCCTTTTTTTACTGCCGGCCGTACTTTTTTTATTCTTTACCTCGCTTTACCCGTTGACTTACGCGCTTTATCTCACCTTTTTCCGATGGGACCTGAAGATCTCACCCGAGAGATCATTCATCGGCCTGGATAATTATGTGTATTCTTTCGGCGACGGCCGATTTCACTCCAGCCTGTGGGTTACTCTGATTTTTGTCTGTGTCACGGTGGGGATTGAGGTCGTACTGGGCATGGCAATTGCCCTTCTGGTGACCCGGGAAACCAGTCACGGCAGGGTAGTTCGTTCGCTATTGCTGATTCCAATGGTGATGACACCGGTTGTTGTCGGCATTTTGTGGCGAATCCTGTTCAACCCCGACTTTGGTTTGATTAATTACATCCTGAGCCTGTTTGGGGCGGATCCTACCAAATTACTCTGGTTGGGAGATCCCGACCTTGCGCTCTGGGCGGTCATGATTACCGATATCTGGGAGTGGACGCCATTCGTGGTTTTGGTTTTTGTAGCCGGACTGACCTCACTTCCAGTTGATACTTTAAAAGCGGCCCGGGTGGATGGGGCCTCCCCCTGGCAGAGTTTTTGGAAGATCAGTTTACCTCTGCTCAAGCCGGTAATCCTGGTCACTGTGCTATTGCGTTTTCTGGATGCTTTTAAGGTCGTGGACACAGTCTACGTTATGACCTACGGCGGGCCGGGGGATGCAACCAAACTGCTTAGTTTTTTCATTTATGAAACCGGACTCAAATATTTTAACATCGGTTATGCCTCTACTATTTCCTGGATTTTTATCGCGCTCATGTTTGGCCTGACTTTTTATTTGATTCGTGAACGCCAGCGAACCGAACAGTTTTAAACGGAGACAATAGAAGGTAATCAGCATGGAATCTGTATCCAAGAGTACTACTACACGACGCGAACCCCTGCGCAGCCGTCGTTACTATCGCTGGAACCGGAAAATATGGGGCTTTGTCTGGGATGTGAGTACTATCCTGATTTTAATCATTATACTGCTGCCGGTCTTCTGGTTGGTATTGACCACTTTCAAGCAGCCGGTTGAATTTCTAACCTGGCCGCCGGTGTTCTGGCCCAGCCAGCCGACCCTGGATAATTATCGGGCGGTGCTGGAATTGCCCTATATTGGGCGATATTTCACCAATACGCTGATTATCGCCTCGGCCTCGACCTTCCTGGCCGTAGTTTTTGGTTCCGCAGCGGCCTACAGCCTGGCCCGGGTCAGGTTCCCTTTTAAACTCAATTACATCCTGGCTATCTGGATGCTGCTCACCCGCATGTATCCAGCAGTGGCCACGGCCATTCCCTATTTTATGCTCATCCAGAATCTGGGACTGTTAGATACGCACTGGGCGCTGATCATCACCTATACCAGCTTTAACCTGCCATTTGTCGTGTGGTTGATGCTGGGCTTTTTTCAGGGTATTCCCATCGACCTGGAACGAGCGGCTACGATGGATGGTTGTACCATGTGGCAGCGCTTTACGCGCATTGTGCTGCCGCTCTCAGCGCCGGGGCTGATTGCCACCACAATTCTGTCTTTTATCCTGGGTTGGAACGAATTTTTATTTGCTGTAATCCTAACTTCAATAGACGCCAAGACGGTACCGGTCGTGGTAGCTGGCTTTATCACAGACAAAGGTCTCGAGTGGGGCACCATGTCGGCCCTGGGTGTGATGCTGATCTTGCCGGTAATTCTCCTGGCTTGGACATCGCAGAGATACCTGGTCCGCGGCCTTACCCTTGGTGCAGTAAAAGAATAATTTAAGGAGAGAATAACAGTGGCCAGTGTTAAATATTCTCATGTAACCAAACAATTCGGTAAAGTGGCAGCAGTCCAGGATTTAAATCTGGAAGTTGCCGATAAAGAGTTTATGACTCTGGTGGGGCCAAGCGGCTGTGGAAAATCAACCACCCTCAATTTACTGGCCGGTTTGGAAGAGCTCGATGGAGGGGAGATTTACATCGGTGACCAGCTGATGAATGATGTTCCCCCAGGCGACCGCAATATTGCGATGATGTTCCAGAGTTATGCGCTTTACCCACACATGAAAGTGTTTGATAACATGGCTTTTGCGTTAAAGATTCAGAAAGCCCCGCGTGATGAAATTGAGCGGAGGGTGGGGGAAGCGGCCCAGTTATTAGGTATTGAGAATTTGTTAGAACGGAAGCCGGCTCAGTTAAGCGGAGGCCAGCGGCAGCGGGTCGCGCTGGGGCGGGCCATTGTCCGCGACCCGGATGTATTCCTGCTGGATGAACCGCTTAGCAACCTGGACGCGATTCTGCGGGTTCAGATGCGAGCTGATCTACGGCTGTTGTTCAAACGCCTTGGTAGTACAGTTGTCTACGTGACCCATGACCAGGCCGAGGCCATGACGATGAGTGATCGCCTGGTTGTCTTCGATTTGGGCGTCGTGCAGCAGATAGGCACCCCCATCGAAGTTTACCAGCATCCGGCCAATCTGTTTGTGGCGCGTTTTATCGGCAGCCCGCCGATCAATTTCATCAATGGAAGAATCGAAGCGACAACTGATGGGCACCAGTTTGTCTCCTCCGGGTTCTCTCTGTCTCTCCCGGCGGGGATGGTCAATCATGATTGGCCATCCGAAGTTATCGTTGGTGTTCGTCCGGAGGATATTTCTCTGCGACCGTCTAGCACCGGAATACCAGCCACCATTAAACTAATCGAACATCTTGGCTCGGAGAACATTATTTTCGTCAATGTTGCAGAGCAAACGCTGACGCTCAAGTCGGACAAGGAAACAATTGTTGAAGCGGATGAAAATGTGGGATTAGAGATTTTCCCTGGGGCGCTGAACTTTTTCGATCCGGTTAGCGAGCAGTTGCTTGAACCGGCCCAAACCATGTTCTAGAAAATTACGGCCAAGCTTAGGAATTAGAGACAAAGGATATATTATGACTACCAGCTCAGATATTGAGCCGCGCCAGCGAGCGGTTAAGGCGATGTACGGTCAGAAGCCTGATCGGGTGCCATGTATGCCATTCATTGATAACTCCTTCTCAGCCCCGACGATGGGCGTGCCGGTTTCCCAATGTTTCCTCGATCCAATCAGCCACGCCGAGTCTATGGTGGCCAGCCTTGAGCGCTATCCAGACATAGACGGTGTATCGATCAATCTCTGTCTGGCCGATGACATTGTCCTTGAGAAAGGGAAGACGGCCGATTATTACGTCATTAAAACGACAGGTGGGATAACCTGGATGATTCCCTACAATGACATCGGTTCTGTGATAGAGCGCGAGATCGTCTCTTTTGACGATCCACGGTTGGATTATGAGGATCCGTTCAAGTCTGGAATTATACAAACACTGCAGGCCGTCCCGGCCGATATTCGACGCCGTTACCTGGTTAGCACCGGAGTAACCGGTCCCTTTTCCCAGGTTTGCTTATTGATGGGAATTGAGCGGGTGATGATGGCAACCATAGAAGATCCGGTGGGGCTGCATCGCGCTATTGAAAAGCGACTGCCGCTGGCTTTGCGGTGGATTGAAGAGATGGCTGAATTTGACCCAGGCTGTATCTGGATTGGTGAGGGTCTGGCTTCGGCAAGTCTGATTGGGCCAACGACCTACCAGGAATTTGTGGTTCCTTATGAAAGAGCCCTGGTCGAAAAGATACGGCAGGTGGGTGTGCCCAGCGTGTTACATATTTGCGGAAAGTTAGATCCTTCGCTCCACCTTATTCCTGATACTGAAACGGACTGCCTGGAGGCAGATTGGCAGGTAGATTTGGCTGATGCTAAGAGCCGCATTGGCGACCGCGTCAGTATCAAAGGGAACCTCAATACCACAAACCTGGTCAGCGATGGACCGGAAAAAATCTATGAACTGTCCAAGGAGGCCATAGAGGACGCCGCCGAGGGGGGTGGGTTTATTTTGAGCAGCGGCTGCGCCCTGGGTCGAGACACGCCGCCGGAAAATGTAGAGGCAATGATCCAGGCTACCTTAGATTATGGTTCCTATCAATAAGGAGGGTTTTATGCCTAACGAACTTAACTCGGTTGAACGGGTGCGACGAGCAATCGCCGGTGAAACGCCGGATCGGGTACCGGTTATTCCGTTGATTATTCACATGACCATGAAGTTGTCTGGGGTGCGTTACGACCGCTATGCCCAGGACCCTCGTCTCTTGCGGGATACGCAAATACGAGCCTGGCAGACCTTCGGTTACGATGGCTTTCACGTTACGTCGGACAACTGGATTCTGCCCTCGGCGCTGGGCTGCCCGATCCAGTTCTTTGCCGACCAACCCCCGGTGGCCGCCAGTCGAGTCCTGGCTGAGAGCAAAGATTTGAGTTTACTCACCCGGCCCCAATCCGGCGTTGAAGGGCGGATGGGCTTCAAGGTTGAGGCGACGCGTTTAACGGCAGAGGCAGTCGGCGACCGCTGTTACCTCAAAACTTGCTTTGACCAGGGGCCTTTCTCCCTGGCCACGGCCGTGCGGGGCATTGAACGATTGTTTCTCGATTGTTACGATGATCCCCAGTTTGTGTTTGACCTGTTGGAAATCTGCACTGACGCGGTCATAAAATTTGCGCGAGCCTGCGGACAGGCCGGCTGCCACGCCCTGACTTTTGGCGACTCGACCGCGGGCTTGTTGAATGTCAAACTATTTGAGCAATTTGCATATCCCTTTGAGAAGCAAGTGATTGATGCCTTGAGCGATTTGGATATGCCGGTATTTTTGCACATTTGCGGTGATACAAGCCACATTATTGACTTGATGGCGGCTACCGGAGCGCCGGCCCTGGAAATTGATTATCAGAACGACATCGCTTTCTATAGAGAAAAGACCGGCGGGCAGATTTGTCTTCAGGGAAACATCGAACCTTCTGGTATGCTGTTTCAAGGGACGGCCGAAGAGGTGCGTGACGCCTGTCGCCGGGCCATCGAGCAGGGCAAGCCGGGCAGCCGCTTTATCCTCAGTTCAGGTTGTGAAGTACCTCGTGACACACCGGTAGAAAATCTACGGGCGATGGTTGAAGCAGCCAAAGAATTCGGCTCTTATGACTAGGGAAACAGCAACGGTGGATTCTCTAGAATACAAACCATCCCTGAGTGAAGTCGTTGAGCGGCATCGACTACTGTGGAGCAGGCGATTGCCCAACGGAATTCTGGCTCGTGTCGACCCGGCAGGATTGCCGTTTATTGATCCTTTGAGCCACTGCCCGGATATCCCGGCTATGGCAGCAGCCTGGGATCACAATTACCGGGTTCGCCGCGAAGTGGAAGATGATTTGCTGCCGGTAGCCAGGGTCAGCTTTGGCAGCGCTGCTTATGGCGGCTACCTGGGGGCGAAAGTCACTTTTGATAGTGGGGCCGGCTGGAGCTACCCGCTCCTGGCTGACTACAACCAACTCGACCAGCTGCACTTTGATGAGCAAAATGAATGGATCCAACGCCAGCAGGAGGCCTGCCGCTGTTTTGTTCAAACTGCCCAGGGAAAGTTCGCGCTGTGTGAGACGGAGCAGATGAATGGCCTTAACCTGGTTGAACTACTACGAGGGACGGCCGTCTACACCGACTTTTTTGACTACCCTGATGAACTGCACCGTTTGCTTGATTTTGCGGGCGCGTTTGACATCCGCTTTACTGAGATGCAGCGAGATATCCTGGCCCCTTGCCTGAAGTACCAGGAAGGTGTTTTTAGCATATTCCGAATCTGGTTGCCGGGCCGGGCGGTTTGGGTTTCCGTCGATGCCTATGGGCTGTGCTCATCTAAAGTTTTCCGCGAGTTCGGCGCACCCTACTTACAGCGAGTCATCGATCATTTCGGGGGAGGTTGGATACACGTCCACTCAAACGATGTCCGCTTGCTTCCGGAGATTGTAAAGCTGGTGGGGATTCTGGGTATCGGCATTTATGATGATCCTGGCGCGCCACGCGGGTTCGAGCGCCTGGCCCAAATTCGCCAGGTTACCGGTGACATCCCCTTGCAGATTGACTGTCGGGTTGAAGAGTTGGAGCAAGGATTGGCGAAAGGGGACCTTCCGGGGAGTGTGATGTACATAGCTAAAAATGGGGAAGGAACAATCGCCCAGGTAAACCGCTTAATGGAGAAAGTACGGGCATATAAAGCCCCTTTATGATGTTATGACTGGCAAAGAATCTGCGACCAATCAAGAGAATTTCATTCGTCCCTACCTGGCTTCGATCACGGAGATGCTGGATAAGGTCCTCAGCGAACAAGAGGGGACGATTACTCAGGCGGCCGAGGTGATTGCTCACTCGATAGCCGGAGGAGGCTTGTTACACCTTTTTGGCGCCGGCCATTCCCATATGCTGGTTGAAGAATTGTATGGGCGGGCCGGCGGCTTGACGCCAGTCAATGCGATCCTGATTCCCCAGCTGATGCTACATGTAGACATGGTCCAGTCCACCCAACTGGAACGCCGCGAAGAACTGGCCCAAGAAATTTTGGCTGGCCAACCATTGCAACCGGGTGATGTGATGCTGGTGATTTCTAACTCGGGACGCAATGGTCTCTCGATTGAACTGGCCCGTTTGGCCCGGCAGAAAGGTATGGCCGTTATTGCTTTGACTGCAAAAGATTATTCGAGAACGCTTTCCTCCCGTCACAGCAGCGGACTGCGTTTGTTGGAAGTGGCCGATATTGTCCTCGATAATCACGGACAGGCCGGCGATGCCTGTCTAGCAATCCCTGGCAGCGAGATTCGATGCGGCCCCACTTCCACTGTGGTCGGGGCGACTGTGCTCAATGCCATGATGGTGGAGGTGATTGCCTTTCTGCTCCAATGGGGAATATCCCCTCCTGTCCTGATTAGCGCCAATCTGGCCAGCGCGGATGAAGGTGATTCCTTGGCCATATTGGGCCGGACCGGGCAAAGACTCATCCCCGGTTCCCGTGAAGCACAAGATGAGTAAAAGTGGGGCGGGGATGGCTGCCGGACAAAGGACCCCCGTATTGGTTGTCGATATCGGTGGGACCAAAATTGCGGCCGGCCTTGTAACGCCAACTGGGCAGATTGACCTGTTACGCCATTTACCTACAGAGGCCCAACAGGGTGGGGAGGCCCTGGTTCAGCGAGTCATAACGCTGCTCAAGACCTTGCAGCAAGAGGCCAGGGCCGAAAATCAGGAGCCTGCGGCTGTCGGGCTGGGCACGGCCGGATTTATCAACCCCCAAAGCGGGGTGGTGGCTTTTGCTACGTCAGCCATACCGGGCTGGCAGGGTATCCCGCTGCGCCAGCGTGTTCAACAAGCCCTGGCATTACCAACGTTTGTCGACAATGATGTTCATGTGATGGTCCTGGGCGAGGCGATTGATGGCGCGGGACAGGGCTGTCGTCATTTGCTGGGCCTGACTGTTGGCACGGGTGTAGGAGGGGGGATTGTTATCGAAAACCGGGTCTACCACGGGACGTGGGGTGCAGCAGGTGCGGCAGGTCATGTGATAATTGATTACCAGGGACGCCGCCGGTGTCCGTGCGGCCGGTATGGCTGCCTGGAAGCCTATGCATCTGCCCCAGCCATTACGGCCGATTTTATAAGCAAGCTAGGCAAGCAAACGATACAGCAGGAATTGGGCCTGGACCCCGCAAATCTGGGGGTCAAAGATATTGCCAGGCTGGCGCAGCAGGGGCATCCTGAAGCGACGGCCGTCATCCGGCGGGGGGGCGGCTTTCTGGGAGTTGGGATAGCAGCCATGGTCAATCTGTTAAATCCCGAGCTGGTGGTTGTCGGCGGTGGGGTGGCCCAGATAGGGGATCTTTATTTTGAAGCTATACGCCACAACGTTCGGGAGCGGGCTATGCCATATGTGGCCGACACCCCCATTGTACCGGCTCTGTTGGGACCACAAGCCAATTTGATCGGCGCGGCACATATGGCCTGGCAAGGGCTGGAGAGCGGCAGATCAGAAAAAATCAGTAGACAGCTGATCAGGTAAATGCATAACCCCGTACCCTGCAAATAGGCCTTTTGGGAGTAAAAAGATCGGGTAGCAAGAGGCCATGTCATTCCACTCCTCAGAAGGTTGATTGAGTACAAATTGCCGGTATAGCTGAATTCCGATCAATGAATATATGGTAATGATGTACAAGATGGTAGATGTTTGACGAAGGATGCGTTTCCCACGTTCATCTAGTGTAACTGAATGTTTAATCATTCTGGCTTTCCTCCAAGAAAAGCGTATCAAGGGTCTTGTTTAATGCCTTGGCAATTCTTATACACAAGCTAAGGGTAGGGTTATAACCTCCCTTTTCTATAAGTCCGATGGTTTGTCTACTTACGTTCACTATGTCAGCAAGCTCTTGTTGAGAGAGATTATTCTCAACTCTTGCAAGTTTGAGTTTCATTCTTGTTGGTGCCTTCATGAATACAAGTATACAATATCCTTTGCAATATGTCAAATATATATGTCATTGTGCCTATTATATATTCCCAAGAAATGTTACTTGGAAAAACCATAGAGGGGTATAAGGCCCATGCACCGGAAAATTTACAGTTTCATTGACATAAGCCACTCGAGTTAGGCAGACTTTATGCCTGAGATCACGTTTTTCCCTGGCAAAGTAGATTATAAAATTTAGTGGGTACACTGGATTAATTTGTCAATGTCTCAAGTAAAAGTCTGGATTTCTCTGGCAAAACCAGGATTATGATAAGAACATCGGCCAAAATCCTGTCTTTTATGTTAATCACGCCGTAAATTTTCCGTCAGTTGCGCCCCATACCCCAGAGTGGCTTAGAAACGGATTTTGGTGGCTTACTATTGGCTAGCAGATAAGCGCACGCGCTTCAGGGAGATACCTAACCTGAGTTCGAAGTTAGATAAGGGTAGGGGGAGGGGGTAAATCCAACTCCTCATCGTTCAAGTTAAGGTCGGCTTCTTTGCTTGAAAAGTGTAAACGAGCAGACCGGCCAGCACATTGACAAGAAAACTATTCACACTGCGATGGCGCGTGTGGGCAATCTGCGAGATATTCTTGAGTTGGTCATTGACTGTCTCGATTTTATGGCGGCAGTCACGAGTTCATGATGTTTACTGTAGGCCGAAAGCCCCTCTAGGCAAGGAAAGCAACTGGATCTAGACGGTGCCGGGAAAGGGTTGGTTCACTATTCTCCGTCTCTACAGCCCCTTTGAACCGTGGTTTGACAAAACCTGGCGACCAGGAGAAATAACCAGGACGAACTAGTGCAAGGTTATGGAACATCGCTTATATAATCAGAGAGGTGCAGGGCTTGATCGAGCTCGGTGTTGACTTGCCGGGCTCGCTGACCTCGATAAGCCTGAGCTGAAATGAGTAGAAGAGTGACTCCTATGTTCGAGCTGTTTCTGATGGGCTGTGAGCCAATTACCATGCCCGCCTGGAGACTGTTTTAAACCGTGAGAGGGGGGGGGCGTAGCGCAAGGATCTATATACTTAATTTAATCAGTATTAGTTAAACTATAGTATAAAGGGTAGCACTGCAAAAAAATAGGAGCGGAGAGAAAAACAACCTCATTCTACAGGTCATTCGGAGCGTGTAGGTCCTGCCAAAAGACCAGGCCAATTTCTGGAGAATTCAGATATAATCAAAATAGACGAACCATCGCCTATCGGGTGTCGTACCATTTAATCGTGGTGGATTAGCACCACCTTTCAATCAATTGTAAAGTCTCTTTAGAAGGCCGCCCACGCCGCTTTGGCGGTGACCAACGAGGTGGCGGCACTTTGAACATTAACAATTTATTGACAGTCCAAACGTGGTCTGTTAGGGCAGCAGCCATAGCCGGAGTACGGTGAACCCAACGATGACCAAAGCGACCAACCGAGAGACGAAGGCGTAAGCTGTGGTGAACATCGCATAGGTTGTAGAAACAACCAACGATAAACAGGCCGGCGGTAAGCGTTTCCGGTTGCTGGGCTAGGGTGCGAGTGCGACGAGTCAGCCAGGAAAGGCGTAAACGAAAAGTCGCATTGAGCCGTTCGATGTAAGCGGTGTTGATAACTCCCAACGCTTTTTGAGTCGCCTGACGCAATCGAGCAACTTGCCGCGAACAACCCTGAACAAGGCGTCGTTCAATCTCCAGGCCGCTTGGCAAACGCCGTTTGATAACCTGAACGATGGCGATATCAGGCCAAGAATGTAGTTGTGCGCGTCCCTTCTTGCCCAATCTTGGCATCTTTGAACGAAAAGCGCATTGAAAAGCCTGTGTGTAACCGGGTAACCCATCCACAGCGAGCAACAGCGGGCGGCAAAGAGCCAAGGCCCGAATGTGGTTGGCCAATGCTTGAATTAGCACCTTGTCTCGCCGCGGGCTGATCATACCGCCTAACCAAAGCCGCGTCGGAACCATGATAGCCATGGCTAACCATAGATACCCACCCTGAACTTTGGCTTTGATTTCATCTGCTTGTACTTGTTGTAAGTCCAATCGGCTTTGTCCAATCAGGTGATTGTGGACAGCGGCACATTGGGCACCGGCCCTCAACCACCAGTTCTTTACCGTACGTTCATCGAAGCCAAACGCTTTAACCACCGCTTGCAGCGGACAGCCGTTTGCCAACAAAACGATCACACACATTACCGTTTTGGGGTCTGTTCGTAGCCGGTAGAATAACGTGCCTTTGGTCACTGTGAAACTTTTGCCGCACTCCTTACAAAGGCAGCGCTTCTCTTTCTGACTGTGACTTCCAATATTTCCTTGGCAAACCTGTCCTCTAGCCGGACAGTCGATATTGGGGCAAAATAGTTGCTCCAGATTCATTGTGCCTCCTACTGGTATTGGTTTTCCCAAACTTTCCAGTATGCACGATGAATCTGGTTTTGCAAATCTTGCCGTTCTTAATGTTCAACCACGGTTTATTGTGGTGCTACCC
>CAVVOI010000002.1:0-12764 GCA_963749825.1 uncultured Chloroflexia bacterium
ACCACTTCCGTAATTGTCGTCGTGGTATTGCTCTTCCTGACCGTCCCGCTGTCCTACATGCCAAGTGCAGTTCTCTCTTCAGTTGTTTTCCTGATCGGCGTGGAGCTGGTGGACATCAAGGGGATGCGCACTATCTTGACCCAACGGCCGGTGGAGTTTTGGGTCGCGCTGATCACGGCCGTGGTGGTCATTTTCATTGGGGTTGAACAGGGCATCCTCCTGGCCATCGTCCTCTCGCTCTTAGCCCACGTGCGGCATGGTTATAAGCCAAAGAATGTCGTGTTAGCTCAAGTAGATGGCCATCTGCGGGTTTCGCCGGTGACTGAACCGCTAGAAGCGTTGCCCGGGCTCGTGCTCTACCGCTTCAGCCATGACATGTACTACGCTAATGCTGAGCTGTTATCGCAGGAGATGCTGGATCTGCTCAAGGCGGGACCGGAACCGGTGACCTGGCTGTGCATAGATATGGCCGCTGTCGGCGACGTAGATTTCTCGTCTGCGGCAATTCTACGCGAAACATATAAGGAGCTCGAGAGCCGCGGCGTACGGCTTGTGTTTGCCGAGGTGAGCGAGCATGTACTCGCCGAGCTCGAGGTTTCAGGTATTACCGAACTTGTAGGCGAATCCGCCTACTTCGCCGGTTTGGAAGACGTCCTGGAAGCCTATAAGCAGCAGCAAGGCGAAGCGAGCGCATAATGACTGACGAGCAGAGTATGCTCCCGCAAGAGACAGACTCAAAACCGCAAGGGACAGACGCGGATCAACCAAATGAGGCCGTGGCTAGGATAATGCCGCATTTGACAGTCCAAGAGCGCGCCGACCTGGGTAAAGAGGCACGAAAAAACTGTCCCCGGTCGGTCCATGCAGCATGGAACCCGTCGGATGACCGGCGGGATCCAATTGACCTGCTCGAAGCACAAGCAGCAACACGAATTCCCGAGCTTGTGCCAATCCGCTATAAGCGTATGCTTGTTTCGCCTTTTGCCTTTTACCGTGGTGCGGCGGTGATTATGGCCTCTGACCTGTCGACGATGCCCCATACAGGGCTGCATGTACAGCTCTGTGGTGACGCGCACCTGTCGAATTTTGGCGGCTTTGCCTCACCGGAGCGGGAACTGGTTCTCGACATCAACGACTTCGATGAGACACTGCCTGGTCCGTGGGAATGGGATCTGAAACGCCTGGCAGCCAGTATTGAGATCGCCGGCCGGGAGCTGGGTTTTGACGCTGAGGTTAACCATCGCCTTGTTCTCGACACCGTCGGTGAGTATAGCCGCTCCATGGAGGAATTTGCTGCCCTGGGCAATCTCGACCTTTGGTATCTGCATATGGATCTGGCTGGGATGAAGGCACGCTGGGGGAAGACGGTAAAACACAAGGCGATAAAAGCACTCGATGCCAACCTTGCACGGGCCCACAACCGGGATAATCATCGGGCTCTTGAGAAACTCACACGGCGCGTGGACGGTCAACTGCGGATTGCCCCTTCCCCACCGCTGGTCGTCCCGATTGAGGACCTCGTTCCGCCCAACGAAAAAGATGAACAGGAAGAAACCTTGCGCAGATCCATCCGTAATTACCGCTCGAAATTGCGCGGTGACATCCGACGCCTATTGGAGAGCTATCATTATGTGCACCTTGCTCGCAAGGTCGTCGGCGTTGGCAGCGTGGGAACAATTGCTTGGGTTTTGCTCATGCTCGGCCGTGACGAGACGGATCCGCTCTTTCTTCAGGTAAAGGAAGCCCAAGCTTCTGTATTAGAGCCTTACTTGGGCAAGAGCGCCTATGCCAACCACGGTCTTCGCGTGATCGAAGGCCAATGGCTGATGCAGGCTTCAAGCGATATTTTCCTCGGTTGGGTACATGTGGCAAAAGGGCTCGATGGACTAAGCCATGATTTCTACTTCCGGCAGTTATGGGACTGGAAAATTTCGGTTGATATCGAAGCCATGAAGCCGGATGAGATGATGGTTTACGGGAAAATGTGTGCCTGGACGCTCGCCCGCGCCCACGCCCGTTCCGGCGACCGCATCGCCATTAACGCTTATCTTGGCAAGAGCGATATCGCCGATAGAGCGCTGGCTGAGTTTGCAGTCGCCTATGCCGACCAGAATGAACGCGATTACCAGGCGCTGACCACTGCGGTAAAGAGCGGCCGGATTAAGGCTGAAACAAGTATTTAGATAAGGAGGTGAGCACGTCTACGGAATCATCAACGAAACGAACGGGGTTGGTTCCCAACATCATCTCCGGATTGGCCACCGGTCTATTCAGCATCCCGGAAGGCATGGCCTATGCACAACTGGCAGGCGTCAATCCTGTATACGGCCTCTATTCAGGCGTTGTGGCCACCATTGTGTCATCTCTTGGCACAGGTACGATCTTGATGATGAGCACCCTGACCAGTGCCATTGCTCTGGCCACCGGCAGCGTTTTGCAGAATGCCGGGATGCAAGATAGCCAGATGCCCCAGGCCCTGTTCACCATCACTTTCCTGGTCGGGACCATCATGTTCGTCCTGGGCATCTTACGCCTGGGCAGCATTGTCAACTTCGTGTCCAACGCCGTCATGACCGGCTTTGTCGCCGGCGCTTCGCTGCTCATTATCCTGGGACAGGAACATCACTTGACCGGCTATTCACCCAGTGGCGCAAATCAGTTTCAGAAGACGATTGATTGGCTGCAAAACATCTCCCAATGGGAGATGTCAGCTGTGATCGTGTCCATAGCTACCATCATTCTGATGGTCATACTCAAGCGTATCAAGCCGCTGGAAAAGTTCGCGGCGGTTATCGTTTTGGCCTTGGCAACGATCGCCGTCAATTTATTCAACATCGATACGGAGTTGGTGGGTGATATTGCTACAATACCCAGTAGCCTGCCATCATTCATGTTGCCGAATTTCAGCCTGATACCGGACCTGGCCCTGGGATCAGTATCGATAGCCCTGGTGGCCCTGGCGCAGGGAGCGGGCATCAGCACGGCCGTGCCCAATCCCGATGGCAGCAAAGCCAGCCAATCAAAAGACTTCCTAGGTGAGGGGTTAGGTAACCTGGCTGGCAGCTTCTTCCAATCCATGGCTACCGGCGGCTCGCTTTCCCGGACGGGCATCAGTGTGGGCGCCGGGGCCAACGGCCGCTTAGGCGGCGTCTTCGCTGGTTTGTGGCTGGGGTTGATTGTGCTGCTGTTCGGCAGTACTGCCGAGCTGGTGCCCCTGGCCGTGATTGGCGGCATGCTGACGGTGATCGGCTTAGAGTTGATCATGGCCCGTGTACCCAGCGCCCGGCTGATAATCCGCACCGGATCGTGGGGGCCGATTGCAGCGATGGCTCTGACCTTCGTCTCAGCCTTGTTTATTCCCCTACAGTTCACCATCTTCCTAGGCGCAGGGCTGTCACTCATCCTCTACGTGGTGGCATCGGCAAACAAAGTTCGTTTGCAGGAAGCGGTGCACCTGGACGATGGTGGCTGGGAACTGCGCGATGCCCCATCCGCGCTAAAACCAAATCAGGTCACGGTCTTTGTTGTACAGGGCTTGGACTTTTTTGCCGAGGTACCGATATTGGAGGATAAGATGCCTCCAGTGCGTGGTGTCGTTAATGCGGTGATCATCCTGATCATTCGTGACATGAGCTCCATTACAAGTACAGGTATCCGTTGGGTGGAACGGTATGCGCAAGAATTGCGGGCCAATGGCGGCGCATTGATGCTGGCCGATGTAGATCCGGTTGTTGAAGAAGAGCTGAAAGCCAGCGGCGCTCTGGATGTCATTGGGGCGGAAAATGTCTTCCCCGAGACGGCGAGGGTACTGGCCGCTGAGAAAATGGCTTGGGATGCCGCCCAGAAATGGTTGCAGGAGAGGCTCACTGAGGATAAAGAGAATGAAAAGCAATCCCTGGAGGCTTGAACTATGGAACCAACCGAACCAACTCGACCGATCAAGCAAGTAGAGAAGGAAATCGGGTATTATCGCCCGGTTCGTAGCCTTTTTATGCTTGACATACTGCGGGATAGTGACTCAAGGCCGGTACTGGGCTGGGCGTTACTGACGCTGTTGCTAGGGACCCTGGTTTACCACTGGATAGAGGGCTGGAACTTCCTCGACTCGCTCTACTTCTGCGTAATCAGCCTGGCTACCATCGGCTTCGGCGACTTTGTGCCGACAACTCCGTTTGGTAGGGCTTTCACGATCATTTACGTCATCAACGGAATCGCCATCCTGCTAGCCCTCTTCGATCGAATCCGTATCGTACGATCGCAGCGCATGGAAGCCAGCGCCAGCAGCCGGACGGAAGCTTAAGAAGAAGGGATTCAGAGTGACGGTGGAACGCAAACCGAATAAATTGAAGAATTCATCCTACAAGCTGTTCATCGGCCCTTTGCCGGCGCTTTCGATCTTCAACCTGGCAGCTGGGCAAGGATGAGTTGGTGGGTGCAGCAGCCGTTTACTGGTAAATCAAATACTGGCTTAAACTGTTCCAGTCAGCCGAAGCGAGCTAAAATGACCAGGAGATATTTAACGGAGGAGAATGTATATGAATACTCGAAACTTTGAGGTGTCACCCATCTTACGCCTGCTGTTAGGCGGAGGTGGCTTGGTTCTATTAGTCGCCGGAATGCGGGCGGCGGCCGACATCATCAATCCATTCCTCCTGGCTATGATATTTGCCTTTGTCTTTGGGCCTATGCTTGGCTGGCTGAGGAGTAAGGGATTGCCCGCCTTTTTGGCTCTGTTATTGACGATCTTTCTGATATTAGGTGGCGCGATTCTGCTGCTGATTTTCATTGGTACTGCATTGGGTGAGCTTATTGAGGCATTGCCCACATACCAAACAGGCACCCAAAAACAAAGTGCCGACCTCCAGGCATCGCTGGCCAATCTGGGCATAAACGGCGAATCTGTTCTTAAAGCATTCAATCCAGTGAAAATATTTGACGTATTCAAGAATATCCTGGCAGAGGTCATCAGTACCGGTGCCGCTACCATCTTTATGCTGTTCATACTTGCCTTCATGCTGTTTGAGACCATTGGCATGCCACGAAAACTCAGCGGGCCACGTCTCGCAGATAACCGGTTCATCAGTCGATTTACCAGCTTTGGGGCTGACATCCGGCGCTATGTTCTGGTTCTCACCTGGATTAACTTTCTCGTTGGTGTGGGCGACGCTATCTTCCTGGCCATCATCGGTGTGGACTTTCCGATTCTGTGGGGGCTCCTAGCCTGGTTCATGGGTTATATCCCCAGCGTCGGTTTCTGGTTAGCCCTTATTCCACCCGTGATGTTGGCCTATGCCGAATTTGGAGCTGGCACTGCACTGCTCGTGTTCTTGGGTTATGTCTTGATCAATGGCACAGTACAGAACGTGGTTCAGCCTAAGCTGATGGGCGACCAGTTAAATTTATCACCCTTGGTTGTCGTAGCCTCGCTGTTTATTTGGACGTGGGTGCTCGGTCCAATTGGGGCGCTCATTGCAGTGCCCATGACCATGGCGGTGCAACAGTTGGTTCTAGGTAGCTCTGAAGGTTCAATGTGGTTGGCGGACCTGATGGGGGCAGCATCTCCCGCCCAGAAGGACGAGGATACGGCCAGCGCGCCGGCAGGAGAAGAATAAGCAACAAGACTTTTTGAATGACAAAACCCTGGATACTTATGCTTAATGGGCTCCACAGATATTAGAAACCCTAATCGCTGATTTCACAGATCTTCGACTTTGGCTGTTTGTTCTTATGGTGACCGCTGTTGGGTTAGCGGAGAAACTAGCTCTTTACCGAGCTGGACAACGCAGCGCCAAGGCCGCACTATCAGATGTACCGGGATTCAACCCAGAGAGACGAGCCAGGTTGGAAGCGATGTTCCAGACGAGAGGCACATACATCTTATTGCTGGCGTCAATACCGGGAATAGGCGCGGCAACAGCGGCCGTTGCCACCGCCACCCTCGTCCTTTGGGTAACAATCAGCATCCTGGTTAGGAATTGGCTGATAGTAATCTTATCTGGTCAGCTTGCAATCCTATTTTAAGAATTTCAAAAGAACCTATCTCAGCGAACAGAAGAGAGCTCCATCGACCGGTTTGTCAGTGAGGTTTAAGCAACTAATATCCTCGCGATACCGCTAATAGCCTGTCCCATATCTTCCTAAAAGCGGAGGTTAAGTTGCCCTCTATTGCAGTTCAATCAGTGACATCAACTCAGATAATTCTTAAGCATTTTTCCAGTGGTAAAGAGGTGAATGTTAATAATTCGTTATCCGTATAGCAAACCTTTTCATTACTCTTTTTGGCCATCTAATAATCAGGCCGATATCTAAAGTTTTCGATCCAAAGATAAACCGTTTCCTCAAAACAGAGAGGACCATTTTGATGAGATGGGCTTTGATCCGGTATCGTTTGGCTCCTGTAAATTGGTTATGCCCGCGTTTCTACAGCTGATCAGAATCTGGTTGTTCAGACAGCGGCTCTCAGGCAAGCCGGATGCGAAAGAAACTATAGCGACACGACCAGCGGGGAAAGGACCGATCGCCCTGGAGTTCGACAAGTCCTCGATTACATGAGAGAAGGTGATGTCTTGCTCGATCTCTGCCTGATCTAGGGCCCGGTAGTTTCCGGCCGCCAGCAAACGGTTAGCCTCATCTAGATCTATCAGACCGTCATATTCTATTAGCAGGCGGACGAGACTTTCGAGTAAAAGACGATTATCTGCACTGATCTTACTTTTATTCAACTCCCAGTCGCTGGACGGCCGCGTTGGTATAGCCCGCGCCGCCCAGGCAATCCCCCAGTAAATCTCCTAATCGCTGTTGAGAGAGGGGTCCGCCTTTCAGCGGATCCCGGCATCGAAGGCGATGTTCCCGCAGCAGTTTTCCAAATGACCGCATATTGTTCCCCCAAATTGCATAATCAAACCCCCGATAAACCTACCTCCGGCTTTCTTACAAGTGACACTTGAATGAATTCAAGCATCGCTTATCCACTTTCGAACTCAATTCCATTATCCTGTAGGCATTGATGAATTCAGCGCCATAGCAACAGATCATCAGTACCATCGGCAGGAGAGAATTGCGAACACATCTTTATCATGGATGGTTTTTATACCCACCGCAATAAAACCGCAGACTATCGCGCAAAGTCGCACAAAAGTGCTGGACCAACGCATACGATTTGGTTTATATTGAACCTATGATTATCCAACCGATATGGGAGATTTCGGTTAACAATCAGGAGCATCCGTATCAATTGTCGTAACGTTGAGGAACCGATTCATGCGAAGAAAAAATATCCTCAGAGCTTTAGCAGTTCTGCTCATCCTCCTGGTCTTCGTTTACGCCGTACTGGCTTTACTCTCTAGCCCCATTGAAGATCACCCATTCTTCGATTTCGAAGGAGTGATGGTCATTGCCCACCGGGGCGGCCGTGGGCTCTGGCCCGAGAATACACTTTACGCCTTTGAGCAGGCGGCCGAGCTAGGCGCCGATGTTCTAGAAATGGACATCCATAGCACCTCGGATGGCGTTTTGGTGACCATGCACGATGACACCGTCGATCGCACGACCGACGGGTCAGGAGCCATCCATGATTTTTCCCTGACTGAACTGAAAGAACTGGATGCCGGTTACAACTGGACGGATGATGAGGGCTTGACATACCCATTCCGTGATCAAGACATCACTGTCTCGACCTTAGAAGAGATCTTCGTATCGTTCCCCGATCAGCGTTTAAACATCGAAATCAAACAAGTGGAACCGTCGATCGTGGCGCCATTTTGCCAGATGATTCGTGACTATGATCGCCAGGAGACAGTGCTGGTTGGCTCGTTCGACCCAGAAACAGTGGAAATTTTCCGCGAGGAATGTCCTGAGGTAGCGACCTCAACCACCGAGCCAGAAGTACGCAACTTCTTTATTTTAAGCACGCTCTTTTTAGGCGCGGTCTACCAGGCTCCGGCCGAAGCTTTTCAGGTGCCGGAGTACGGCAGTGGGCTACATATCGTGACTGATCGCTTCGTCAGCGGCGCCCAAAACGGCCACAACATGGACGTTCACGTATGGACCGTGAATGAGGAAGATGACATGCAGCGAATGCTTGATTTAGGCGTCAACGGCCTCATCACCGATTATCCTGACCGGTTACTCAAGCTACTCGGCCGGCCAACATCTGAGACAGAGGCGATGAAGATACCAGATGCATCTTTGGTTCTTGAAAACGGCATAAATTATCCGGAGGGCTGAACATGAACCTATGGTCTCGATTTAAGCTGTGGATCAAGATGAAAGTCAACGCCGTCCTGGACCAGGCAGAAGATCCTCGCCAGGTTTTTGATTACGCTTACGTCCAGCAGCAGGAGTTCTTGCGAACGGTGAAACGTGGTCTGGTAGATGTAGCCACTACTAAATACCAGCTCGAATATCAGATTCGAAAAAGACAGGCACGTTTACCGGATTTAGAAGAGCAGGCCAAACAATCTATGGCAGTAGAAAGAGAAGACCTGGCCAGGATCAGCCTGCAACGCAAACAGATATCTCTGGGGGAAATCCTAGCCCTAGAAGAGCAATTAACCGAAGTAATCGAAGAAGAACGAAAGCTGGTGGCCACACCGAACAGCAAATCGCGATGCACATCGATCAGTTTCGTACTCGTCGCGAAATCTTCGCGGCTCGTTACAACGCGGCCGAAGCTCAGGTAAGAATAAATGAAGCGCTAATCGGCGTCTCCAGCGAACTAGGCGAGCTTTGTCTGGCTCTAGGTCGAGCCGAGGAAAAAGCACAACATATGTTGGCCCGAGCTTCGGCCCTTGATGCTCTTGTTCAAGATGGTGTTTTAGATATCTCTATCGGATCTGGAGATTTTGTCAAGGCTGAGCTTCGACAAATCACAGCTAATAACGCGGTCGAAGAAGAGCTGAAAGCACACAAGGAAGGTTAGGATGTGAACACCCCGGCTTTATTCATAAAATGAGCCGGCTTCATTCAATATGTGGAGGTGCCAATATGTCAGAAAGCGTTGTTGAACACAGAACTGGACCAGAGGAAAATGAACAACCCATTCCTTCAGTTGGTGGCGAATCGGCCGATATTCAGACGGCGGAAAGACGTCAGGAACGTGATGAGGATCTACTCTATGGCCAACCCGTAATCGTTTTGGTGCGTTGGATCTTCATCGTCTCGGGCCTGATATTGGCGCTATGGAACGCCGAAACGGTCGGTTCGTTACGGCTGCAACTTTTTGTTTTATTTTTGCTCGCCCTCGAGAATTTTTACGTCCATGCTCAATTGTTGACGGGAAAACCTGTCGACAATCGGGTAGTTTACGCTTCAAGCGCCGCCGACTTATTATTTATATCCACACTCATATTTTTTCAAGGCGGCTACGACTCCAGCCTCTACGTGTTTTATTTCCCGGCCATCGCTGCATTATCGGTGGCCTTCTCGACCCAATTAACGGCCGAGTACATAGCAGGCGTGTTGGCTGCCTATATCCCAATTTGTCTCCTGAGTGGGGGCGATGCCCTGATCACCGTCAGCAGGATTTTGATGATCGTTGCCGTGGCCTTTTGTGGTAATCGATATTGGCAGATAGAACGATCTCGTCGTCGCGCAGCCGTCGAAGCTCAAGAGAAACTAATGGCTGAGATCGAGCGACAGAGCACGGTCGCTGTTTGACGGCGCTTGTTACAGGCTAGTTTGCAGAGGAGTTGTCAGATGAACGAGTTGAGAAGTACGGTACAAGAAGCCTCTGAAGATATCTTCTTTGGTCAAGAAGTCATCATTTGGGCCCGCTGGTTCGTCATCGCGGCCGCAACCCTCGTCCTTCTTTGGACGTCGACCAGCATCACCGAAATGACGACGGCGATCATGATATTGTTGCCGCTGATCATTATCAATTTTTATGTACACGGTCGTTATTTAGTGGAGAAGCCCGTCAACCAGATTTTGCTCGTCGGTTTGAGCCTCGTTGACATAGCCATCGTCAGTCTCATCATATTATCGTGGCAAGAAGACAATGGTTTCGCCAGCCAATATTACATCTTGTACTATCCGCTAATTCTAGCTTTCGCCTTTGTAATGCCGCCAAAAATTTCCCTTGTATTCACCATTTTGACATTGGGGGCCTATGCATCGGTCTGCCTTCTGGCTGATTTGTCCTTTACCACGAGTTGGCTCGAAATCGAGCGTCTGGTCATCCGGCTAATCACTCTAGCCGCGATGGGTGGATTAGGCATGTTTTATTGGCGGATCCAGCGGCGCAGACGCCGGGAAGCCCTGCAGGGGCATGCATCCAGTCCCGTGGTCGAATAGGTGCGAAGAAAGGCCTAGATCATGCCAGGTCTAAGGTGTAACGTGGTCCTGAAGCTAAGAAGTTGGCTGCGGTTACTGTTCGCCCCGGCTGAGGATCCACGCCAGTCCTATGAATTCGCCTTCGATCACCAGCGCCAATTCCTGGTGAAAGTGGACCATGCCTTAAAAGATATTAGCTGGGCGAAGAACCGGCTTCAAGCCAAGGCGGCCGAATGTGAGGCCCGGGAATCCCATCTAAGAGAACAGGCGCGGTTTTTTATGGAAGACGATCAAGAAGACCTGGCGCGCTTGGCTATCAAAGAGCAAATATCGCAGCTACCGAAAAACAGGCGGTTCAGCAACAGTTGCAGATCATCGAAGGAGATGAACGACGGCTTACGTCAATCGAGCAACAACTGAAAGCTTTATTGGAAGCATATTATGCCCGCCAGGAATACCTGGTCACCCGCCACAATGCCGCTGAGGCACAGGTACAGATCGGCGAAGCGCTAACCGGTGTGTCAGGTGAGTTAGACCAGTTGGGGCGAATGTTGGAATCGGCCGAGGCTGAGTCCGAGCAGATCCTGGCCCGGGCTGCGGCCGTTGGCCATCTCATGGAAGATAGCCTATTGGAGATTGCTTGAATATGATTATTGAAAAATCGGTTAATTCTTTGTAATAGGTCAAGGAGTAGAAAATGTCCAATTTAAGCTTTCGATTCAAAATGGTTTTTCTGTTAGCAGTGCTATTGATGGCCATAGTCCCGCTGAATATGGTGCTGGCTGACTCCCCAGAACCGGTAGGAGTTGATCGGCCGGCGACGGTCATGACCCGCAATCTGTATCTGGGCGCCGACCTAAACCCAATTTTTTTTGCCATCGCCAGCGGTGATCCAGAGCTCATCGGCCAGGCGACTTTCCTGGTCTATCAGAATGCTTTAGCCAGCAACATCCCCGGTCGGGCGGCGGTCATAGCCCAAGAAATTGCCGCCAATCAGCCAGAAGTAATTGGATTACAAGAGGTTGCCGCCTGGAAAGGCCCTTTGGGATCAGTCGATTTTCTACCGCTACTTCTTGAGGCTCTAGAAAATGAAGGTGCCAACTACGCGGCCATCGCGATAGCCCCTGGTTTTGGCTACGCTTTGCCGATCGCGCCAGGTACAACTATCGGGCTTGAGATCAGAGACGTGATCCTGGCTCGGACCGACTTGCCCACGAGCCATCTGAAACTCTCAAACATTCAGATGGGGCAATACAATGCCAGGGTTATATTTCCACTGCCAAATGGATCTCTGATCGAGATTCCCCGCCAATGGGCTTCGGTGGATGTGAAGATACGGGGTAAATCGTTTCGTTTCATCACCACTCACCTTGAATCACTCGATCCGCCCATGTACCCGCTGAATGTGCGCTATTATCAGGCCCAAGAGTTGCTGGATGGACCGGCAGCGACGAAGCTGCCTGTCGTGGTTGTGGGCGACGTCAATTCAGAGCCCGGCGATTTGGGAGATGCAGCTCATTTGTTAATCGAGGCCGGTTTTGTCGATAGTTGGCAGGCGGCTTTCCCGGGGCAAACCGGTTACACCTGCTGCCACCCGGCCGACCTGAGCAATCCAGCTTCGACTCTGGAAGAGCAAATCGACCTAGTCCTCACCCGTGGAGATTTCAGCGTTGCCGCCATCGATATCATCGGAGATGAGCTTGAGAGCTTCGCTGTGATCGGCAAATGGCCTTCGGACCATGCCGGTATGGTAACCACGCTGGTGGTCCCCATGCACCCAGATTAAGCGAAACCGAATTCAGCTGTAGTCCATGATAATTTGCAGAGACCCTGCAGGTAAGCCCATCAAGTTGGGCTCAGATTTGCGGGGTCTGAAAGATCAATTAATTCACGTTGACAATTGACGAACCCTGATCCCCCTTTCCGTTTTGAAGATATGCACGCTGTAGTATGCTTGATAATAATTTTTTGCATACTCCACAACAATAACTGAATAGTTTGACATTTGATTTCCGAAGATAGTGTCCTGATTCCTCCTGACTCTGCTCCACAAAACATAAACTATGAATGAGCGATCCCAATACCAGCTTGAAGTAATAGCGGCCGAGCAACAGTTGGCCTCCGCCCACCTCGATCTAGATCTACAGACCATCGACCACCTGCTGCACCCTGAATATATGATCCTCCAGCCCGGCGGCTGGATCGAAGGAAAACAGGAGACGCTGGCCTCGCTCCGTAGCGGAGAGCGAAGTTGGGTAGTAGCTCAAAGCGACCAACTTGAGGTGCGGATTATCGACCGGACGGCCGTCGTTACCGGCCGCTGGCGGGGTAAAGGGGTCAACCAGGGCCAGCCCTTCGACTACGCCGCCCGCTTTTTATCGATCTGGGTCAGGGAAGCCGGCCGCTGGTTAAATATCGCCTACAGCGCCACGCCGGTCCAAATTGATTAGGGGTCAGCGACTCACCTTGGAAAATCTGCATGGTCCAAGCAA
>CAVVOI010000003.1:0-87497 GCA_963749825.1 uncultured Chloroflexia bacterium
GTGGCCGGATCGGCATGACCGACCATTTTCTGTATCGTGACGAGGTCGGCCCCGACATCTAGCAGGTCGCCGACGAAAGGGCGCCGGAAATCGTGGGGCGAAAGCCTGGCCACCCCGGCTAGTTTGGCCCATTTGCGCAATATCCTAAAGACCAAGTTACCCAAACAACTCTGCATGACTTCCGGTTCTGGCAAGCTGCAGTTCATCACTTTCAATTCGATAGATCAGTAACCAGTTAGGTTGGATGTGGCATTCTCGAAACCCTTTCCAATTACCCACTAAAGCGTGGTCCTGGTAGCGTTGATCTAACTGCTCCTCGGCTACAAGTGCAGATACAATACTTTCCAACTCGGATAAATCAACGGTCTGACGTCGCAATCGTTTGACGTCTCGTCGAAACCTTGTGGATTGCCGAATAGCGAGTGTCATCGATCAGCTTTTCCAGTCGGCGAATAGCTCGTCCGTCGTTGGGAAAAGTTGTCCACCACCATCCTCAAGCTCCATCATGGCTGCCAGAGTCTCGGCACCGGGGTTTTTAGCAGTTGGTCGGAAAGGAAGCCCGCCGCTGTTTACGGCTTGTTGCAAAAAGACACGAATGGCGTCGGCGGTGGACATGCCAATCGCAGAAAAAACAGCCTCAGCCTCTTGTTTAAGTTCAGGGGTGACACGTGCCTGCACCGTTACGTTGGCCATCATGCATACTCCTTAATCATACCGAATATCATATCCAAATTATACTATCAAATGGCTGCAATTTGCAAGCATTTGCAATCTTCCCATAACAATAAGCCGGATCTGCTAAAGGTGGGGCTTTTAACAAACTGTCTTATTCCAAGTCAGAATCTCTCCATGCGACAGCTACGCATTTTCCTCCGGAATTAGTATTACAGCGCAAAGTCGCGCATCAAGGTTGAAAAGCAGTGAATAGAAAAGGACATGGTAACCTTCTCCAATCACGACCAAATGAAAGGAGAGAGGAATTACCATGTCCACAAAAATTGTATCGGATATTTGCCCGCCACCGGAATGGAATCTGACAGAAGAAGATATTCATCAAATGGTAGATGAATTGGAAAGATACTATCAAGAGTTCAAGCCAGCCTTTGAACGCCGGGATCAGGCGGCGCACGGCTGGGTATATCTTAAAGGCTTGTTGAGTGACCTGCCCCGCAAGGTGACAGAGCGGATTGTGTTGCGGTTTGGGGTGAATGTGCGCAGCTTGCAGCACTTCATGGGTCAGAGTACGTGGCGTTGTGAAGAATTGCTGAAAAGACATTAAGCGCAGGTAGTAGAAACCTTGGGCGAAGAGGACAGGGTGGTACTGGTAGATGAATCCGGGCTGGTCAAACAGGGTGAGCATTCGGTTGGGGTTGCCCGACAATGGTGTGGCTCGGTGGGGAAAGTGGCCAATGCGCAAGTGGGGGTCTACCTGGGATACGCCAGCCGGAAAGGTCTTTCTGCTTGAATTGAGTCATTTTTATACGGTCTGATAGTGCATGATTTTGGCCACAATTTGGGTCACGCTTTCTGAAATATCGACCCATAATGCTTCGTCACGGTCCGGCGACTCAAGCGCCTCAAATTGACTATGCAGCATGTCTTCTTTCATGTAATGTCCTGAGCGTGATTGCATCCGCTGCCAGATTGTGTCGAAGTCGCCGTGAAGGTAAACAAATAAAACATCCTCGTTTCCGGCGCGGAGATGGTCGCGGTATTTCTTTTTTAGGGCGGAACAGGCGAGAACGGCCGTTTCCCCCTTATCTAAATGTTCCTCGATCAAATCATGCAGCCGGGCCAGCCAAGGATACCGGTCGTCGTCATTGAGCGGTACCCCGTTTGCCATCTTGACTATATTCTCCGGCGGATGATAATCGTCCCCATCGTAAAACGGACAGTCCAACTCTTGGGCTAATGCCTCGCCAACGGTGGTTTTACCACAACCGGACACGCCCATCACCACAAATCCCTGTGGCCTCTTTTGCTTCACGGCCGCCCGCTATCCCCCGGGTTTCATCCGGTACAACATCTCGCCCGCTTTCCGCACGTACAAAACGCCTTCATCCTCGCGGTTTTCCCATTCAGCGGGGTCAATTTCATCAGGGTTTAGATAGCCCAGCGCCAGTTGTTCGCAATCTGCCGGCGGCAATCGGGTGGCCAAGGTGACTTTGGCTCTTGGATATTCGACGCCATTTTGGAAACGGCCGTCGCCGCGCACATGCGTACTATGCGCCAACACCCCCAACGGAACATGTTTGAACTGCTCCCATTGCTTCAAAAAATAAGGTAGTACATGATAGCCAATCTCATAGATATATTTTCCATGCGTATGGCTGACGACATCCAGATGGGGCGCGTAAATAATCAGTTCTCCACCCTGCGCCAGCGCCGGTTCCAGCTTGTACATCGCCTTCCCAGCCGTCCACAACTCGTCATACATCGGTGGCGCGCAGGATAGGACACGCTGGAATGGCTCATCCACCCAAATAATGTGGCGGTCCGAAGACAGATCGGCGGCTGCGCTCCAGGCGGATAGATAATCGCCGATGAACATCCCGGCCAATCCTTTGCCGACCACAACCAAACTGATCAAGGTTGATGGAGTGGGCAGATGGGCGGCGGCTGCGTGAATCATGTCGCGTACCGGCGTCTCCTTGATGCCTATTGTACCCCGCACCCCGGCCAATGCGCCCAGCCAGTGGGTTACATTAATCATATCCTCCGCCGAGATGCCGGGGAAAAAGTATTTGGCGCCTCCGGAAAAGCCAACCACTTCATGCGGAAACGTCGGCCCTAGAACCAGCACATGGTCATATTCCAAAACAAGCCGGTTGATGGTGACAGCCACATCTGCCCCCAGCGTGGGGTGCCAGCGGTCGCCAGCAATCTCTTGAATTTGAGATTGGGGCAAGACGGCGATTTGGGTTAAGGCGCCTGGCTTATCCCAATCGTGGTTGAAAAGGCCGATATGCTTGTAGGTCGTTTGTCGTTCGTTGGCTGTGATGCCGACCAATTTGAGCAACCGCCTTTCGCTCAACGGTGGATGGGTTCCCAAAGCCACCATGAAGTCAAGCTGCTTGGCGTCATGCAATATCTTTACAAGGGTGCGAAACAGTTGTGGCAGGGGGATGGTGCGTGAGTGGTCGGGAATGAGGATGAGCACTTTTTGGCCGGTATGTTTCCCTTCCAATCCGGCGGTCAATGTTTGACGGATGGTATCGTCGTCAAGAAGTTGTTTGTCTGGGGCGGTTGCTTGTATTCGTATCATCTATTCACTTAAAGTTCCCGATTTTCCCGAAAATTTCCGGTTTCCGGGAAAACTGGAGGCGGTCTAAACGCCGCTGTAGGCCGCAAAACCACCATCAATCGGCAGCACGACGCCGGTGACGAAGTCCGAGGCCGGGGACAGCAGCCACAAGACTGAGCCCAGCAAATCTTCCGGATTGCCAAATCGGGCCATCGGCGTATGGTCAATGATTTTTTGCCCGCGTTGTGTTAACTCACCGCTCTCTTCGTCGGTTAGCAAAAAACGGTTTTGTTTGGTCAGGAAAAAACCGGGGGCGATAGCGTTGACGCGAATGTGGGGTGAATATTCTTGCGCCATGTGGACGGCCAGCCATTGCGTGAAATTGCTCACGGCCGCTTTTGCCGCTGAATAGCCGGGGATGCGTGTCAGGGGGGTAAATGCGCTCATGGAGGAGATGTTGAGAATAATACCCTCGTTTTTCTCGGCCATGATGCGCCCAAATACCTGGCTGGGCAGTATGGTGCCGACAACGTTCAGATCGAAAACAGAACTAAGCGCTTCATCGGACAAATCGAAGAAAGAAAGGTCCGCGCTGGTGGTAGCCTGAGGGTGGTTGCCGCCGGCCGCGTTAATGAGCATATCTACGTTGCCGAACGCGGCGCGAATGGCGTCGGCGGCTTTTTCCAACGACTCACGCGCTAAAACGTCGCCATAAACGACCAAATATTTACCCGGCCCGGCATCCATCGGTTTTTTAAGTTCCTCTGGCAGATTTGGATTTCGATCTAACACGGCGACATTGGCTCCGAAGCCGACCAGCGCGCAAGCCATTTCACCACCTAAAATCCCGGTTCCACCGGTGATGACGACAGTTTTGCCGGTGAAGTTGTACCATTGAGTGAGTTCTTGTAGGTTCATTTGTCTTCCAGTTTAGTAGTTCTTACTCTTATTATCCAAGTGAAATGGTTCTACCATTAATTTATCTTAAACCGGGAACCGTTTCACACATAACGATCTGACTTTCTGACTAACTAAACGGCCGTAAATGCCGCCCAAAATGTCGTTCCAAACTCGCCCTGTAACCTCCTTCGTGGTCGGCGATAAAAGCGTGTAAATCCTCGCCATACACATCCAAAATCGAGCCAAAGGTAACGTGTAGCAATTGCCGCGAATCAAATTGCTCTAATAGATCGGGTAGTTGATCATCTGTCAATTGTTCGCTGGTCGGAACTTTGTCTGGTTGGCAGTCGAGATAGTAGGTCTTGCGTTCTTTTTGGAAACGTTGGTGCGCCAAATCTAACATCTTACGGAAAAGCGGTGGATTCTGGCGGGCGATGACGCGCAGTGCTTCCAAATAGCTGGTTCCGGCCGTTTTCACATGCACATAACCCTGGGCGTGGTCATTAATGATGCTGTAGATGCTGAATTTATCGGAACCAGTGTGAACGCTGATTTTGTAGCTATTGAAATGGTGCAAAATGACCATATGCTTGACCAATTCGGTTTCAAACTCGTCTACATCCCCCATATAGTCGACGCCTTTCTGGAATTTGCCCACAAAACGCGGAGCCAGACTCACCACTGGAATCCCACGTAAGCGTAGTTCATTGGCGATGAAGTAATGTTCGTGGATAGAGGTGGGCGTGTCGGTTTCGTCTACGGACATTTCCAGGTCAAAGGCCTGTCCTGCCATTTGTTCGTCGAGGGCGGTGGCGATATCGGCCGTATGCAAAATCGCCCGCCCATACTTCACTAACGCTCGCAGGAAAGTTTCCTCATCGAAGATCAGCGTCAAATCGTCGAGCAACAGAGGTTCGGCGCAATATTGCGCCATCATCGTTTGGTAACTGCTACCCAACTGTTCCCAGGGCAGTTGGGATGCTATTTGTTGCAACGTTTCCAGGTCATCCGTTTGCGCTTCATTGTCCACGTAATCGCTGGGATCTATGGTGTAGAAGGTGTAACCGGCGGTCACAAACGGGGCCAAATCAGCCACGTCCTTAACATGGTCGGCATCGGCACCCCAGGGTTCGCGCCATCCTTCCTGGAAGACGCCCCACATGGCATCATCCAAGACCTCTTGCGGCGTGCGCCCCGTGCGTGTATTTTCCCGCACTGATTGCTGGGCAAAAATGGGGGCGATGGGTTTGTTTTGCGTGGCGGCGCGGAGTGAAGCGATGTGTCCCGGCGTGGCTGAACCGAGCCGGTCGCCAAAGCCAAAAGAGGTCTGCCTACCCAGTGGAACGGGGTTAAACCAAGGTAATCGGGCTCGCAATTCAGCCGCATTCTCAGCCGTCAGGCGGCAGGCTAATAATGCATCTTGTTCCACACCGGAGAAGCCGTTGACGTCCCCCTGGACGAGGAGGCGTTTTTCGCCGCTTGCTGTCAATTTTGCCAGGGCATAGGTTATCTCGTTATGGCTAATTATTGAGTTAGGGTAAATCTTTCCTTGAGGGAATGAAGGGTATGTCATTATTGGTTCTCCAGGTTTCGAACAAGGCGCCTAGGCTATCAACAGTTCATCTTTTTAAACAGATGCTTGATAGAACTGCTGATTGCTCGAGCAAATGCGGATTGAAGTTCGTTTTCTATATTAAAATTTGAACCCGCATTTGCCTAACGCTTTGAATGTTATAAGTTATAGGCGCGCTTGGCTAAGTCATAGCCGAGTGCCTGCATCATCTTGTAACCATCTTCTCCGTCTACGATGCCGCGTATCATTAACCCGGCTACCCAGTCGGCGCTAGCGCGACGCCAGACATCATGCCGGGCCGGAATGGAGAGGTAGGCGCGGGTATCGTCGTTGAAGCCGGTGGTGTTGTAGAGCCCGGCCGTTTCCATAACCTGATCGAAGTAGCGGCGTATCCCGTTCAAGCTGTCATGGAACCACCAGGGCGGGCCGAGTTTGACGGCCGGATAATGACCGGCGAGGGGGGCCAATTCGCGGGCGTAAGTTGTCTCATCCAGGTTGAATAGGATGAGGGTGAGACCGGGGTGGTTGCCGTAAGCATTCAGCAATGGCCGTATGGCGCGCGTAAAATCAGTTGCGATTGGAATATCAGCCCCTTTATCCGGGCCAAACCGATCAAAAATAACGGCATTATGGTTACGGTAGGATCCAATATGCAGCTGCATCACCAGGCCGTCTTCGATACTCATCCGAGCCATTTCCATAAGCATATGGCCAGTGAATTGAGATGCGTCTTCCGGGGTTGCCGTGCCCTTTAAGGCGCGTTGGAAAATGATGTCGGCTTCCGCGTCACTCAGCCGGTTTGTGTAGGCGGTCAGGGCAGCTTGGTCGGTGGCTTTAGCGCCCATTTGCTTGAAGAAAGCGCGGCGGTTTTCCAATGCCTGTATCAAGGCGGCATAACTTACAACGTCAATACCGGATACGTCGCTCAATTTGTTTATCTCGTCGCGCCATCCGACGGTGTCTATGTTGACGATGGCATCGGGGCGGAAGGTGGGCAGGATACGGCCGTTCCAATCAGAATCCCGTATCGCCTGATGGTGTTCAAGCGTGTCAGTTGCCGTATCCGTCGTACACAGCACTTCAATATTAAACTGTTCAAATAAAGCGCGGGGACGAAATTCCGGCGACTTGAGCTTTTGATTTATCTGCTCATAGATAATTTGAGCATTCTCGCCGGTCAACTTCTCGTCAACGCCAAAAACTGAAATCAGCTCCTCTGTTAACCAGCTCCCCGTCGGTGTTCCGCGAAATAGGTAGAAATTTTCGGCAAATAACTGCCAAATTTGGCGATGATCCGTTTCCGTTTCGCCTCCGTCCACGCGAGGCACCCCCAACTTCTCCAATGGAATGCCCTGAGCGTATAACATCCGAAAAATGTAGTGGTCTGGAATAATGAGAAGTTCGACCGGAGTGCCAAAAGTATAATCTGGGTCGGCAAACAGTCGCGGATCCACATGCCCATGCGGGCAGACCAAAGGCAAGTCGGCGATAGATAAGTACAACGCCATCGCAACTTTACGTTGTGAGGGGTCGGGGTCAAAAAATCGATCAGGAGATAGATGCCATTTGGGCGCAGTCATTTTCAAGACTCCTTTACAGTGGGGGATGAAGAGAGAGTTCGCCAGATGCGAGAAGCTCGCAAAAGCGCATCGATGTTTTCAGGAGGTGTGCCAGGTGAAACACCGCCGCCGAAGGACAGGATCATGCCGCCGCCTGGCGCCGCTTTGTCCAGGCAGGCGAGAGCCTCCTGTTCGACTTCTTGCGGCGTTCCTCGTACGCCCAGGTCCAACGGAGCGACATTGCCCATCAGCGCCACCCGATGCCCCATGCTGGCCTTGACTTCGCCGATATCCGCTGTGTGAGAAAAATTAAAGACATCGAAATTGGCTTCGGCAAACGCTCCATATAGATGTTCGCAAGGCGTATCGTTGTGATATATCCTCACAAGACCGTCAAATTCATAAAAAATGCGTTGCAGATGCGGGGCGACAAATGCCTGATAATGTTTGAGTGAGACCATACCTACGACGTCGTCCAACAACATGATGCCTTCAGGCTCATGCAGCGTGTCCAGTTGGGCCTGCAACCAATGGATAATGGTTGTTGTGATCTTATCGAGTAAACGGTTAATTTCAGTCGGGTGCGTGATAAGTCCCATCATCAGATCGGTGATGCCCATCAAAAAGCCCGCCGTGACCATGGGGCCGCGAGCCGCCACCATTTTGATACCCAATCCATCTGCGTACAGACGTGATTCCATGTGATCGTACATGCGGAGTGCCAGGGGCATGAAACCAGCTTCATGCACATCAGGTGGAGGCGCATCAGCCCAATGGCTGATGTCACTCGTCACTGGCTCAATAGAGGGTGGCCTATCGTGGTGAAAATGGATACGCGCGCCAAAGGCCGATGGCAAAGTCGCCATCCCGTACTCAACCCAAAAGCCGGGAATCCAGACAGCGTCAGGAAAACGAGCAAGAATGTCCAGGTTAATCTGCAACCATTTTTCGGGGAACAGATAATAGTCGAGAGTGTCGATGCCTGCGTAGCCTGGCAGCCAGGGGCTGTCGACGATGAGGGCGACGGGAACTTGTTCCGGCGTACCTAAGTGTGCAGCTTGTTTAAATCGATTCCAGGGTGTGCTCATAATTAGTTTATTGAGTGTTGAATGCTCAGTGCTCTGTTGAGTAGATTCTTTAAAGTAGCGTGGGTTTTCAACCCGCACCGGCTTGCAAAGCCGGGTTACTTAATAAGACACTCAGCCTCCATATTGCCGAAATTGCTCTACCACTTGATACATGGCGAAGATATTTTCATCGGATGTTTCGTAATCCATGTTGATACAGCAGACACCAACATTTTCAAGGGAGCTTGCAGCTCTTAGCAAGCCTTCTGTATCTGAGGCGATTTCCTGAGGCGTAGCTTGAAGCATTCGCACGGGGTTCAGGCGCAAGTTGAGAAAGACATCGGGCAGCGCCTCTCGCACGGCAGCCACATCCGATCCCCAGCCGACATCGACCATCGTCAACGGCAGTTCCGCATAGAGTGGCGCCATGAGATGCAGATTGTCGCCACAGTGATGGATACCATATGGTTGAATACGCTCAGCCATACGCTTTTCGGTTGCGAGATGAACGTCCCGGTAGCTTTTGGGTGAGATCATCTGCACTGAACAATTGGCATGGAGGAATAACTGGGAGTCTAGATGTTCGACCATACGATTGACTGAGATTGAACAGTCACCAGTACGTTGTCGCAGGTAGAGGGCGACATCGACGATCAATTCACCGATGATATCGAGTAATCGTCGGACGCGATCGGGTGCAGCATAAAAATCGAGAAACAGATCCTGACCGTAGAGGTGATAAGCGGCGTTTAAAAGCCCATCTGTATTCATCCCTCCCACTAAATAGCCCCACTCCGCTTCCAGGGCATCCATTTGCAGGATGAATTCGTTCATGGGCCAAGTGGTGCGAAAATCAGGTTTCACGAACGCCTCAATTTGCTCAATATCCATCTCCATGGGCAAAGGCTGTGGCGCGGCATCTTTCTCGAACCGGATCTCGGCTCCGAGCAAAGCGGGGATGACAAAACCACCGGCAACGTGCTGCGATCCAATGATTGGCCGGGGTTGTGGGTCTGGATCACCCAGGCCCATTTCGCCGAAACGTTCGTGCAAAACACGCCGCATGATCACGTCGTTTCGGATGCGAGTTTCTGGGTCGAAGTAGAAGGACCGGTCAAAAGAAATATCGGCGGTTTGGTACCACCAATTCGGGTTGAAAACTAGCTCAATGGGAATGAATTGATCAGCGGTCGTTGCAGTCATGTTGCGAGTTCGGGATTAACTGTTCGGAAAGGAAGATTCATAAGCAGCGATAATACGGTCAATTAAGGCATCCAAGTGTTCATTCACCACCTGGCGAGCTGGATCGGCTGCGTACCAAGCCACAATTTCGCGAGCGCCTATCGAGAATGGAATAGAGCAGGTGAAATCCGGAACCAAACGTCGGATCTTGCTATTATCGAAAATCATGCTGTGTGACTTATCGCCCAATAATCCAGCGCCAATCTCGGCGTCGAAGGCTGCGACAAGATCTGATGGTACATGCACCAATCGGGGTTCTACTCCCAGAGCTTGGCCTAGGATTCCATATATTTGATTCCAACTCAACCACTCGTCAGATGTGATGTGAAATACCTCTCCAATGGCCCTAGCATGGCTCAATAAGGGAACAAACCCTTTGGCGAAATCTTTATGGTGGGTCAGAGTCCAGAGTGAAGTGCCATCTCCATAAACAAGTACTTTTTTGCCCTGTATAATGCGATGAAACGCTGTGTAACCACCAAACAACGGGATCTTGCGGCAATCATATGTGTGCGAAGGGCGGACGATGGTCATGGGGAACTTCTCGTCCTGATAGGCTTGTACCAACAGGTTTTCACAAGCAATCTTGGCTCGCGAGTAGTCCCAGTAGGGGTTATCGAGGAGGGTGGATTCGGTAACCGGCAATATAGCAGGTGGTGTCTGGTAAACAGAGGCCGAACTGATGAAAAGATACTGGTCCGTGCGCCCTCGAAAAAGGTCTAAGTCTCGCTGGATGTCTTCAGGCGTGAAGGCGATCCAATCCACCACCGCATCCCATGTATGATCGATCAGTAGATCGGCGATGGTGGGATCGCCGATGTCGCCGCGCAGGGATTTAACGCCTTCTGGTACAGAACGATTAGTCCGACCACGATTCAGTAGGTAGAGATCGATCCCTTGCTGCACTGCTAACTCTGAACAGGCTGAACTGATGACGCCTGTTCCACCGATGAAGAGTACTTTCATGATAGAGATCCTTTATCAGACGCTAACTGGTCCTTACCCATATACCCCGTATTCTTGCAGCGCCTCCCACATGGCCAGGATATTCTTGGGGGGGACATCTGCCTGGATGTTGTGGACGGTGTTGAACACATAACCTCCGCCGGCAGCCAAAGCATCGATATTGCGCTTTACATCGTCCTTCACCTCCTGCGGTGTGCCACTAGGGAGGATACCTTGTGTATCGACCCCACCGCCCCAAAAAACTAAATCCTGGCCAAAATCCCGCTTGAGGTCTGTTGGATCCATGCCGGTAGCCGTTGTCTGCACCGGATTGAGGATGTCAACGCCCATCTCGATGAAATCAGGGATTAGCGGGCGCACATTGCCATCAGAGTGAAAAAGACGTTTTGCATGAGGAGCGAACTGGGCCTGCAATTCAAAAACTTGCCGGACGCGTGGCTTGAGTTGTTTGCGGAACATAGCGGGCGAGATAAGTTGCGAGACCTGGGTGCCGTAATCATCCGCGTAGGTGACCACATCGACTAAATCTCCCAAGTCTTCTAATGCCGTACGCCAATAGGCCAGCTTTAAGTCCAGCATTTTGTCGAACAGGATACAGGCTCTCTTTTCATCTATTCCCATCATGAGTAGCAGGTTTTCCATGCCTACTACTCTTTGAGCAAATTCAAAGATACCAGCGAAGGCATCTTTGAGAACCACGGCATATCCGGCCGCTCGAAATCCCTCAGCCTGTTCCCGTAACCCCGCCACTCTCCAGCGCGCGCCCATATCGGGCCAGGGATGTCCTTCGACTTCCTCTTCTGTGAGATCGAATTTTGGCAGTGGTACTTCAACGATGCTGTAGTAATATCCCCCTTCTTTAGGGCAGTGATGGGTGATGCCCCATTCATCGCGGTAGGCCCAATATTCGCCAACGTCCTTTTCGTCGATATACCAATTGTGACTGTTTAGCGGATAGAGTCCACGTACGTCAATCCCCAATCGCTCGACCACGTCATCTTCAACCGTCGCCAGTTGCTGGATCGTATCGCATAAGTTGGTGGCTGTTGCGGGCAGCCCCAACGCCTGGCGCAAATTTTGGTAAGCGATTTCATGGATGCCCGATACCTGAATACTCCCCAGGTCAAATGGGATGCGATCGGGTTCTCGATGGTCAAGGGCGATCAACAAGCGTTCGCGCGAGTTCATAGCGATGGATAACCTTTCGCCGCGGCATCAGCGTCCAGGTATAGGTGCGCGTGGGGTGTCTGCCGCAAGATCGAAGCTGGGCACGCTTCGGTGATGGGGCCATTCAGGGTTTGATAAACTGCATCGGCCTTGCGATCTTCTGGCACGATGCATAGAATGCGTTTGGCAGACAAAAGCGCCGGAATGGTCAAGGTGATGGCATGGGTAGGAACCTCGGCCAGTCCGGTGAAATGCCCCTCGCCCACCTGTTGTAGACGCGAAACCTGGTCCAGTCGTACAACTTTTACCCAGACGGGATCGTCGAATTCGGCGAAGGGGGGATCGTTGAAGGCGATATGCCCATTTTCACCAATGCCCATCGCACACAAGTCGGCCGGGTGCGTGCGCAATAGCATCGCATATTCAGAGCAATCGGCTTCTATTTGCCCTACTCGCGCCTTGACGGGATAGAATGCCGCCGGCGGTGGAATGTGATCTAGAAACTGATGCCGCAAAAAGATCGGGAAGCTGGCGGAGTGACCTGGTGGCAGGCCGATATACTCATCCATGTGAAAAATGTGGACCTTCGACCAGTCGATTCCGCTCAACTCTCTGAGCGTTTCCAGAAAGGTGAGTTGTGAGTTCCCGGTGGCGACGATGATATTGGCGACTCCTTTTTCCTGAATGGCTGTTTTGATGATTTGGGCGGCTTCAAGGGCAGCGGCCTGGCCCATATCCTGGTTGCTGCGATAGATGCTGATTTCGAGTTTTTCGATGATTGATTCGATAAGCGGTTGGGGGGTCATGCTAATACCTCTGGATTAAGCAATATAGGTCCAGCGTCCGGCGATCATGGTGCGCCAGGCCGTGTAATCATCGTTAAAAATGGCCAGGTCTGCGTCCTTGCCAGGTTCTATGCTACCTTTCTGACCATCGACCCCAATGACACGCGCCGGAGTCAATGAAGCCATGCGAACTGCCTTGACCAGAGGAATGCCGACCCGCTCGACGAGAATGGGGATCATTTCGTTGATCAAGGTGGTACTGCCGGCAAAACAGGAGCGGTCGAACATCATGCCCACGCCATCGTGCACCTCGTATTCCATCTCGCCCATGCGGAAACGGGATCCTTCTGGCAATCCGGCGCCACTGGTTGCGTCTGAGATCACGCAAAGTCGATCGGGGCCGATGCATTTGTAGGCCAGTTTCATCAATGTGGGGGGCAGGTGTTTGTTGTCGGAGATCATTTCCACGGTCAAGTCGTCGGATGCCAGCGACACTTCCAGCAGGCCGGGTTTGCGCCAGGGCCCTTCCCGTATTGTGGTGGATTGCGCGCTCCAGATGTGGATGATGTGTCGCAAGCCTCTCTCTATCGCTGCTGTAACCTCAACCTCTTTGGCCGAACTGTGACCGGCGGCGGGGACGATGCCCAGTGCTACGAGTCGGTCCGTGAGTTCCAGAGCCCCCGGTAACTCGGGCGCATAGGAGACCATCCGAATGACTATCATGATGTTCCAGCAAGCGGTCAACAGTGCCATCATCCGGATTGCGAATATTGGCCGGATCTTGCGCGCCCGCCTGAGGAAGACTGAAGTAGGGGCCTTCAAGATGAACGCCGAGCACTTGAGCCCCTGTCTGATTCTCGCTCATCCATTGGCGACTAAATTCAAGACAGGCCACTAGGTCAGGGATGGGGGCGGTGGACGGGGTAGCCAACAATGACGTCACCCCGCGTCGGGCGTTCTCTTGGGTGACGGTGCCAAAAGCCTCAGCATTCGCTTCGTTAAAGGTGTGACCAATAGCGCCGTGAGTGTGAATGTCGATCAGGCCGGGGGCAATCAGCCGCTTATCCACATCCACCTGCTCTATTTCAGCGGCCACTTCACCGGTGGAGACAATGGCGGCAATGGTGGCATCTTCTATGATGAGACTCTTACCCTCTACGATTTGGTCGGGCAAGGCGATGCGGCCGTTTACCAGGGCGAAAGGCTTGCCAGCTTGATCGGGCATCATTCTGGACATCTTTTATCCTCAGATTCGTGCTTCGGGCCCGACAGGAGCAAAACGGAACATGCCATACTGAGCCTGAACCATGCTGGTGTCTCCGGTCTGGCGCATTATTTCCCACATCCTGGCAGCCATGCTTTCTAATACAGTTCGCTGATCGGGATCGCCGGCCAAATTGTGCAGTTCGTGAGGGTCAGCGGCCAGGTTATAAAGTTCGTCCTCGTCAAAGCCATTAAAGATGTATTTGTAGTCATTACGCCAGAGCACGCGTTGGGTGTAATTGAAACGTTGTCCGTGGCATTCGGCGAAGGCTTCAGATAACCAACCGGCTTCCGTGTTTTGCAGCAGAGGCAACAAAGAGCGACCATGACCGGGAAAATCATCACCGGTGGTAAGTCTGCACCAGCGTTGGGACTAAATCAAGCAAGCTAACGATTTCGTTCACCTGCCGGCCAGCCGGGATACCCGGCCCGCTTAGAGATCAAAGGCACCCGGTAGGCGCCTTCAAAGCCGGGAATGCCTTTGAGCATCAGGCGGTGTTCGGCCATATAGTCGCCATGATCAGAGGTGAAGACTATCACCGTATTCTCTCTCATCTCCAACAAATCTAGCGCTTCCAGAATGCGCCCGATTTGCTCATCAATCATCGTGCAATTGGCATAGTAGCAGGTGGTTGCCTGAGCAAAATCCTCCCAGGTCAGATCGTTCCAGACGGATTGGATGCGGTCGTAGATGGCCGGCCTACCAGCCAGATCATCCTCAAAGTTGGCCGGCGGTGAAATATCATCGACGGTGTAGCGCTTGTAATATCTTTGCGGGGCGACGTAGGGATCGTGTGGCGCTTCCGTGCTCAGAAACAACGCCCACGGCCGATCAGGATTGGCGGCTGCTTGCTCCAGGAAGGCAATGCCATCGGAATACATTTTGTATTCCGGTAGCGTTTCCACAGCTTCATTGCTAACACCGTAAAACAAGAAATCGGCATACCCTTTCTGTCGCACCACCTTCCGATCTATTAATCCCTCTTCTACTTCAACCAGACCCAATTTCTGCTGGTACTGCTCAACTTCGTACGTATCAAAACCGAAATTCTCCAGGCGATTGCTGCGCTCCACATGCCACTTACCGAAGTAAGCTGTGTCGTATCCCGCTTTTTGCAGCTGCCGCGGCCATACCGGCAAGGTGGCATCAAATCTTGCGCGGTAGGCCGGAACGGCATGGGTAACGTCAACCATGCCGTGGTTGTGCGGTAACAGACCGGTCATCAAGCTGGCCCGCGCTGGGGAACAAATTGGATTGACTGTATAGCAGCGTTGGAATCGCGTGCCTCCGGCTGCCAGCTCGTCCAGGTTCGGCGTCCGGCAGACGGTTTGCGGCTCAATGGTGTCCGCGCGCTGCTGATCCGTCATCAAGAAGAGTAGATTGGGCCTGATCACAGAACGATCTCCTGCGGCCGCGGCTCAGTGGACAGGCGCTCCAATACGGCCGTGCAATAAATCAGCGATCGCGGCAGATGGAAGGGATCCTTGACCGGTAAAGCCACTGTTTCCGTAAATTTTTTTCCCTGGCGATCGAGTTTCTGCGTCCATTCGCCGTAAATTGGAACGGGATAGTGATTGAAGGCATATTTGTGTGCTTTCTCGAACCAATCTAACGTCCACGTTTCATTTGAGCATTCATAGGCGAGCAGCAATGCGTAGAGAGCTTCGGTTTGAGGCCACCACAATTTGGCATTGGCGAAAGGCCACCATGGTTCTCCCCCCGCTACGTCACGGGACAATAGAATCCCACCATATTTCTCGTCCCAGCCATACTCAATGTGCAACTTGATGGCCGCAATGGCTTGTTGAATTCTTAATGCATTGTCCCAATGTTGGTAGATGTGAATCATGAACCACATCGATTCGATAGCGTGGCCGGGGACGATGGCCCGCCCTTGGGGAGAATCGATGAGCGTATTGTCCAGATGGAGGTATTCGTAGAGAAGGCGTAGATCAGGCTGGAGGAAGGCTGTCATCACTTCTTCGGCGTGGTGTAGGCCCGCTGCCAGGATGGCATCATCGTTCAGAAGTAAGCCCAATTCGTGGAACACCAGCGAGAATATCATTGAAACGCCGTGGGCTTTGACGCCCTCCGGCAGCGGGTAAGGTGCGGTCTCGTACGAACCGGGGCGGGCTAACCGCCGCTGCACATTCTCGTAGGTCTCAAGAGCCAGATCGATAGCCTCTTGGTCTCCGGTAGCCCGCGCCAGTTCGGTCAGCCCGTAGATGGCGAAACCGTCGGCATAAATACTGGTGGCGCCCTGTAAGACGTCACCTCCTGCGTCTACAGCGAAGATCCAACGGCCGTCTTCGTCACGGCCGTAACGTTTCGCGAAATCAAATATATGTCGGGCCAAGTCCAGCCATTCCTGCCGCGCCTCAATGCAGTTGTACAGTGCACTGAACGTCCAAACCGCGCGCAGTTGCGACCACATGTACTTGTCCGTGCTCAAGACCTGGCCTTCATCTGAGATGCAGGTGAGGATGCCGCCATGCTCCCAGTCAATCGCGTATTTTAACCAAAAAGGGATGGTTCGTTCGAGCAGTTCGGCGCGATAGATGGCCAATAAATCGGCAAAGCGGACGCTAATATTCATCCTATTCTTCGAAGACCTCATCATAATCCCAGCCGTTTAGCCGACATATCTCATGCACATGGGAGTCCCAAGTGGGTTCGGCATCAGGTCGGGAACCAGGAAAACAATCCACAACAAGATAACGCAAGATCTGATCGCCTAAGCACCGGGCACGATGCATGGTACCAACAGGCATACGAACAACATCACCCGGTTTGATTTTGATCAGGAGCGGTTCTTCTTCGGTCTCTATCGTTAGTTCTCCTTCCCCATCTACTACATAATATATCTGCTCTGTGTCGTCGTGCTTATGCATCGGCGAGGCCTTCCCCGATTCGACCACTGTAAAGAACACCTCACTGGCGGTAGCTTCCGAACGATCCATGACCAGGTCATTGATATGAGTGGGAAAACGATAACGTTTAGTTTTTTCAGTGCTAAATATGTAATTCATGACATCTCCTTTTTCAAAAAAGATTAAAATAGGCGGTCCGGTTCAAATTTCTAACCTGCATTTTGTGCCTTATAACCGATGAGTATTTGGTCCATCACCCATGTGGTGCGCGTGCCGCTCTCTCCAGTGCTCGGGCACTTTCCTTCCCCTAACAGTTCGTCAACCACGGTTTGGATAAGCGGTTGCTGGATATGAACCGGATAGCCAATTTTAAATTTTTTCTTCCCTTCAACCGTTTCCAATACCACTGGTTGGTCGTCAAAAGTTGAATATATGAGGCGACCTTTGTTGCCTACAACCTCGGTGCGATCCATCTCTTTGAATGCGTTAAAACACCAATTTCCCGTTCCTTGAATACCGGACTGAAAGACGAAGGAGGCGCTAACCATATCTTCAGCGGGGTAATTTCCTGCTTGATTGGCGGCAAATGCTTCGGCGGCCGCAATGGGACCTAGAACATAATCGAGAAAATCAAACTGGTGGGAGGCCAGGTCGACAAAAATGCCGCCCCCGGCAATATCTGGCAATACGCGCCAGGGTAAATTGGAGGAGTCCAACTCTTGGGGTCGCACCGGCTGGTATAGGATCGTTGATACGAAGCGGACATCGCCGATAGCCCCAGAATCAAGTAATTCTTTGACCTTCAAAAACCGGGCCAGAGAGCGACGGTAGTAAGCCACGAAAAGAGAAACGCCGGCCGTGTCGCAGGCATCAAGCATATCCCGGCATTCACCGTAATTCAGGGCCATCGGTTTCTCTACATAGACCGGCTTACCTGCCTGAGCAGCCTGGATAGTGTATTCCTTGTGTGAAGAAGGTGGGGTGGCGATATAGATGGCATTCACATCGGGATCGAGGATCAGTGCCTGGGCATCATCATACCAATTGGGTACGCCATGGCGCTGCGCATAATCCTGCGCCAATTCCCCATGGCGTCGCATCACGGCACGCAAGCTCGAATTGCGCGCCTTTTGAAATCCAGGCCCGCTCTTCACTTCGGTGACATTCCCGCAACCGATGATGCCCCAGTCAATTGTTTTCATCTAGCCCTCTTTCTTTTCCCCAAAATTCAACTCTGCACGGATTCGCCAATGCCTTCCAACGTTAACTCGTTCGCCCGATGGCAGCTGACAAAGTGTTCCGGTCTGAGTTCGGTCAGTTCCGGCGCTTCCTTGGAACAGATATCAATAGCAAATTGGCAACGCGGATGGAAATAACAGCCAGAGGGTGGATCGGCAGGACTGGCCACATCCCCTTCAAGTTCGGTCATGGCAGAACGTACCCGGGGATCGGCGACGGGTACAGCTTCCATGAGTGCGGCCGTATAAGGATGCAGAGGTTGATTATAAAGTTCGTCGGTGGGCGATATCTCTACGATTTTGCCCACGTACATCACCGCCACCCGGTCGCTAATATGTTTGACGACGCTGAGGTCATGAGCCACAAACAGATAAGTCAGATTGAGCTTTTGCTGCAAATCTAACATCAAATTCAGAACTTGAGCTTGAACAGAGACATCCAAAGCTGAGACAGGCTCATCCGCCACGATCAGGCGCGGATTTAAGGCCAATGCGCGGGCAATAACGATGCGCTGCCTTTGGCCTCCGCTGAAGGCATGAGGAAAGCGCTGCATATATTCAGGACGCAGCCCAACCAACTGCAGCAACTCCGTCACTCTGGCTTGCCGCTCCTCACGATCTGTCATTTGCTGGATCACAAAAAGTGGCTCGCCAACGATGTCAAAAATATTGTGTCGCGGATTCAGCGAGGCATATGGATCTTGGAAGATCAGCTGGATCTCACTGCGCAGGACGCGCATGTCTTCATCGGGTAGGGTTGCAATATCTACTTTTTGACCCGAACCCTTGAGGAAGAGAATCTCTCCATCGCTCGGTTCGACTGCGCGAAGTATGCAGCGGGCCGTCGTGGTTTTTCCACAACCGCTTTCCCCAACAAGTCCCAGAGTCTCACCCTCGTTGATAAAGAAGCTTACGCCATCAACAGCTCGAACCTCACCCACGAGGCGCTTAAAGAACCCCTGTTTGATTGGGAAGAACTTCTTGAGGTTGTTAACTTCAAGGATAATGGGCTTTTTGTTAGTTGTTTCCGTCATAAAATTAGCCTATGAGAGACTTCACGTTTTCAACTTCATCCCACTTCACTTTTTGCGGAATATTGTTCTTCCTCGGAAGCACTGTGGTGCAGAAAGCAACTGACAGATTGCCTTTGATTAACAGCCTCCAAAACGGGGGTTCGCCGGTCACAAGTACCGGGCATGAAGGCTGAACAACGTGGATAAAAGGGACAACCAGCCGGCCGGTTAAAGGGATGGGGGATAGAACCTTCGATAGTAGGCAAGAACTCCTTGGATTTTGAATGAATCGTGGGAATTGACTCTAGCAGTGCCATCGTGTAAGGGTGCTGCGGATTGTGGAAGATGTCGTCCACCGGTCCCGTTTCCACGATACGCCCCAGGTACATCACCACCACGTAATCTGCTACCTGGGCGATGACTCCCAGGTCATGGGTGATGAAGATAATCGACATATTATGATCTTGTTGCAGCCGGCGCAGGAGGTTCAGGACCTGGGCCTGCGTAGTCACGTCGATGGCGGTCGTAGGCTCGTCGGCGATCAGCAGCCGCGGATTACAGGATAAGGCCATGGCGATCATGGCCCGTTGGCGCAAGCCACCGCTTAATTCCCATGAATAGGCATTCAGTCGCTGCTCAGGGCTTGGCATCCCAACTTCATGCAGTCGCTCTATGGCGATGCGCTGCGCTTCCTGTTTGCTGACGTCCACATGCAAGCGGACCGCCTCTATAAGCTGGTTGCCAATCGTATGGACAGGGCTGAATGCCGCCATCGGCTCCTGCGGGATCAACGCTATTTCTCCGCCGCGGATCGAGCGCATCTTTTTCCCCCGTGCATCCAATTTGGCCAGATCGATCAGTTCTTCCTGCCCGCCTTCTAGCAGGCGCCACCACAGGATTTCGCCGTCGATGATCCTTCCCGGCTTTTGCACGATGCGCAAGACCGACTTGATCGTCACGCTCTTGCCGCAGCCGCTTTCGCCGACAACGCCCACTACTTGACCTTCATGAACATCAAAGCTGACGCCGTCCACAGCCTTCGCCGTGCCTTCGTCCATTTCGAAGTAGGTCTTTAAATTTCGTATCGAGAGCAAAGATTTCTTACTGTTATCCATTACAACTTCTGTTTTTCACGAATACCAGATTAATGACTATACGGATCCGCTGCATCCCGCAGACCATCGCCCATAACATTCATGGTCAAAACCGTGATTACGACGGCCAAACCAGGTAGGAGCAGCCATGGCGCGAGGGCGATAGACTGTAAGTTTTGCGCCTCTTTCAGCAGCACACCCCAACTGATGGCTGGAGGGCGTAAACCGAGGCCCAGGAAACTCAAGAAAGTTTCGCTGATGATCATAACCGGAATGGCCAGCGTCACAGCGGCGATGATATGGCTGTACATAGTCGGCATCATATGACGAAAGACAACACGCGCTTCTTTCGATCCCGAAAGCTTGGCGGCGACCACAAAATCTTCTTCGCGCAAGGAGAGAAAGCGGCTGCGGATCTCGCGCGCCAGGGTCGTCCAGCCGATCAGCGCTAAAATAATGGTGATGGCAAGATATGTCTGCTCCACCGACCAGGTGCGCGGCATGGCCGCCGATAAGGCCAGCCAGATGGGAACGGCCGGCAGCGATTGCAGCAGTTCGATCAATCGCTGGATAATCATATCAGTGGTGCCGCCGTAATAACCCGACAGCCCGCCGAGCACAATACCCAGGATCGTGCTAATGATAACGGCAATCAGGCCAATCGAAAGAGATGTACGGGTGCCGTACATCAGGCGTGACCACTGGTCACGTCCCAGGCGATCCGTTCCCAGTAAATGAAAAGAGTCGCCTGATTCAGGATCTTCCAGGCCAATAAAATGGCGGTTGGTTTCGAAAAGACCGAGTATTTCGTAGGTATATCCCTGGGCGAAAAGCTGTAAGAAAATTTTTTCCTCAGAACCGGTCTGCCACTCCATGCGCAGCGTCTCCGGATTGCGAACACCGGTAACCGCATATACAAATAACTGCAGCCGGCCGTCATCGAAGAAGTGCAGACGTTGCGGCGGAATAAACAACTCCGTAGCCTTGGACTCATGCGGGTCTTGCGTGCTGAAAAAGCCCGGGGCGATGGCCACAATGGCGATAAGAATAACAATGAAGGAACTGGCCACAGCCAGTTTGTGTTTTTTGAAGCGCCACCAAACCAACTTCCAATTTGGCGCTACGTAAATCGAATCAACTTCTCCCTCATGGACAGGAGGACGTTGCGGAAGCGGCGGTTTCGTGGTGATCTCAGGGGTAGTCACGGAGGACTCTGTTTCGGGACTCATAGCCGGCCTACTCCATTCGTATGCGAGGATCAAGCCACGCCAACAGAATATCCGAGACAAGGGTGCCAATGACAGCCAGGAAAAGGTATATCATGACAATAGTACCGGCCAGGAACATGTCCTGGCCTATTAGGGATCGCAGCAGCATGGGACCGATGGTCGGCAAATTCAACACGGTGGCCACAATCACACTGCCGGAGAAGATCAACGGCAAATACCAACCAATCGTACTGACTAACGGGTTAAGGGCCAGGCGAACTGGATATTTCATGACCAGCTTCCATTCCGACATGCCTTTGGCCCGCGCCATTTCTACATAGGGCTTGTTAAGCTCATCCAACAGATTGGCGCGCATGATGCGCGCCAGCCGCGCCGTGCCATCCAAGCCGAGGATAATCATGGGCAGCCAGATATGTCTTAATAGATCTTGGCCGCGTGCGATTGACCAAGGAGCGTCAATATACTCCGCTGAGAAGAGCCCGGTCACGCTCACGCCGAATTGGGAGAAAGCCAACCACATGACGATGAGTGCCGTCATAAAGGTCGGCGTCGCCACGCCAAAATAATTAAAAACGCTGAAGAAATAGTCCAGGAAGGAGTACTGTTTCACCGCTGATATGATGCCGATCGGAACAGCCAGCAGCCAGGTGAAGGCAAAGGTAAAAAGACCGAGCATGACAGTCAACGCGATACGCTCGCCGATCAATTCCTTGATTGGCTTTTGCCAATCGAGAGAGAAACCTAGATCGCCGGAGATGATGCGACTCATCCACTTGAGATACTGAATATGCAAGGGCTGATCCAACCCATATCGTTCACGCAGGGCGTCGACTTGGGCTTGTTCTACTGAGGAACCAGATGCTGTCAAATCGGCAATATAAGTCGTTATAAAATCACCCGGTGGGGCCTGAATGATGACGAAAGCGAAAATCGAGAAGATGACCAGCAGAAAGGGCAGCAGAATCAAGCGCTTGATTATATATTGAGACATAGTGAATACCTCAGCGCAGGTAACATAAAGGGTCACTAGATCGGACCATTCTGTGAGAATGGTCCAATCTCCGTTAACTTAAGCTTGAGAATGGTCCAATCTTTAAGATTGGACCATTCTCATTTAAACAACTCTATTGGGAGAAGAAGTACTGCTCGGGACGGGTGTCGCCAGGCGTACGCAAGGGCCAGTCGTTCCCTGCAACGGCAGGCACATTCATCAGATTTTCGTTAGCCACGACCACACCCTGAACCATGGGTGTCAGGCCAACGGTGCCGATCTCATAAACGTTGTCGGCCCAGATCTTGAACAACTCTTGAGCCAACTCAACCTGGCGCTCAGGATTCGACACTTTGGCCTCGTCAATGATATCAACCAGTTGCTTAATCTCATCCGGTGGTTCGAGACCTTCTGCGCCATCGGTCTCATACCACACCCGGTAGAGAGGGCCAAAGGTCAAAGCGATATCGCTGCGGATATCTTGTTTAGGCTGACCGCTGAAGGGGAAGCCGGTGGTATCGTCATTCCAGATTTCGGCCATCAGTTCATTGTTGGGTCTCATCGCGAAATGAATGGTGCGGTCGCGAATTTCCACGTGGGACCTTATGCCTACTTCGGCCCAATCTTCGACGATCAATTGGGCTATGTCCGGCCAGTTAGCGAACTGGGGAACCACACCAATTTCGATGTCTAGCGGTTGGCCGTCGGGCAGGAGCCGCATGCCGTCAGCATCGCGCTCGGTCAGGCCAATACCGTCCAACAGTGAGTTGGCGGTGTCAAGGTCGAGTTCGGTGTACTTGAAGGCCCACTCATCCCCTGGATAGTAGGGATGGAATGGCGCAGGCACAGCCTGGCGGGCTTCGCCAAGGCCCAGGAACGCCGATTCTACAATCGCATTGCGATCGATGGCATGCGAGAGGGCGATGCGGAAGTCCTTTTCTTGGAACAGTGCGCCAAGGACGGGATCATTGGCTATCCAGGTCTGGTTGAACATGACCACGGCATCAGAACCGCCGAAGGTCGGCCAGGTGATCACGCGATAGCCACCCGCGGCCTCGTTTTCTTTGAGCACTGGGTAAGAGCTCATATTGATATGGCGACCCTGGAGATCGATTTCACCAGCAACAGCAGCCAGATTCAAGGCTTCTATGTCGGCAAAGAAGGTAAAGCGTACCTCATCAATGTAGGGCAGCTGGTTGCCTTCCGGATCGACGGCAAAGTAATAAGGGTTGCGCGTGATGGTAAAGACCTGGTCGGATACGCTCGTGCCAGATGGCGCCCATGCGGCCGTGCTCGGGCGGGTCCCACTGAGGTGTGGCATGGCTTCGACGGCAAAGAGCTCCACCCAGGTATCGAACCCAGCTTCGTCGATCTTAGCCTGCAGTTCCGCTTCGTCGGCAAAGTCTGGATGGAAATCCATCAAGTAATGCGCAGGAACGAAGGCCAAATTGGAGATCGCCTTATCGGCGCCATCCTTGTTAGCCAAATCCAGTAAGAAAGCGGTGTTGGGTTGGCCGAAGGTCCACTTCACGCTGTAATCGTCCACCTTTTCAACGGTGGCCACGGAACCATCAGCGTTCTGCATCCAGACCGGTACGGTAGGATTGAGGTCCTCATTTAGAAGGATATGCTCATACCAGAACATGATGTCGTCGGCCGTAAACGGCTCGCCATCTGACCACTTCATGCCTTCGCGCAGGAAAACCGTCCATTCGGTGAAATCGTCGCTGGATTCCCAACCTTTGGCGATGTGCGGAATGACTTCACTGCCATCGGGCGCATGACGCACCAGGGCATCGTAAACCACACGGGTGTAGTTGTTGTGGTCGCCAGGGCCAAGAAAAGCACGACGTAAGGTGCCGCCATACTGGCCAATTTCGTCAACCACTTCTTCTACCAAAGGCTCGGCGGGCAGACGTTCCTCCACGGGCGGAAGATCGCCAGAAACGACCCTCGCGATCAGCATTGGCGCTTCATGATACATCGAATCGTCCATCGCTTCTTCGGCCGGGGCCTCTACTATGCGCGTCACCTCTACTACTTCGGTGATGGATTCACCCTCAACAACACGAGTAACTTCTACTTCCTCGGTGATGGTTTCAGTAACAACACGGGTTACCTCTACAACCTCTGCAGCAGGCGCCTCCTCTGTTTCCGCGCCACCACACGAAACCAACAAAAGAGAGAAAACTAACAATAAGCTGATTGCCAACATCACGATCCAAATCGATCCTGATTTCTTATTCATTTTCCGAGTCCTCATTTTCGTCCTCCATGAAAACGTGATCATGCTTCACTAACAATTTTGAAAATATCTTTTCGAGAGACGAAAGACATGATTAGGTCATTCGTCGTGAAAAAACAGTTCTGTCGTACAGACGCCGTTTGACGATCCTGTACATCCTTCGCCGCTAACAAGTTTCTATAAACAATCACCTCCTTATCCTTAGTGACAATATATTCCTAAAATGGCGATCTTGCATCGGGCAAAACCTTTGTCAAAAATCCTCCCGGCAATGGCTAACCTTTTTTTGCCGAAGTGCTGGCGCGTATGATAAGTTCCGGTTTGACCACGATCTCGTCACACTTTTCCACTTCGTCGTTGATACAATCAAGTAACATCGATACTGCCAGACTTCCCAACTCTTCGCGAGGTGCGTGGCAGGTAGTCAAAGCAGGTGACACCACACTTGCCAGCATAATGTCATCAAAGCCGGCAATGGCGATATCTTCGGGCACACTCCTTCCAGAAGCAGCACAGTATCTAAGCGCACCTAAAGCTACCAGATCGTTATAACATAATAGGGCTGATAATTCTGGGCGTGTGTTGAGTAGTAAATGCGCAGCCTTTTCACCATCTTCGAGTGTAGGAAGGCAATGTTGCACCCAATCGTCTTGTGACTCAATACCTGCCTCTGCAAGGGCTTGTTCATAGCCTTGTAATCGTTTAATGCCGCTGTAAGAAGTGATAGGTCCGGCCACAAAGCCGATAGCCGTGTGTCCCATTTTTATGAGATGCTGGCTGGCTAAATAACCTCCTAAGAGATCGTCGACCAAGACTGCAGGGAACCTTATCCCTTCTAGACGCCGATTCACGAGTACGACAGCTCGGAATTGGGAGAGGGCCGTTTGTAGAGGTAATTCTTCTTGACGGAGACCACAGACGATCACGCCATCAACATACCTCTCGTGAAGCATATTCAGTACCTCAATCTCGCGTGAGGCATCTTCGCCTGTGTTGCATAATAAAATGGTATAACAGTTGGCAGAAGCCACTTGCTCGGCCCCCCGGGCAATGGCGGAGAAGAAGGGGTTGGATATGTCTGGGACCACCAGACCGATAGTCGCCGTACGAGCCGTAACCAGACTCCTGGCAATGTGACTGGGTCTGTAACCGGTTTCGTCGATGACTTTCTGGACGTGCTCCCTCGTGGCGTCACGCACATCCGGCCGGTTATTGATTACGCGTGATACCGTCTGGTATGATACCCCAGCTAAATCAGCTACATCATCAATGGTCACACGTCGCCGGCTCATAGGCATTTAAAGTGGGAAAATGTCAAAAAGTGCAAAAAATGTGAGCGCTCACATAACCATCGTTCGCAGTTTACTTTAGAATTGATCGCTTGTCAATATGCTGCGTCCAACAGACAATATGCTGCGTGAAGAATCGAACATTTGGTTGCTTATGTAGTTTGTAAATCCTGGTTCTGAAAGCAGTTGGAGGCGCGTTGTGAACGATGAATCCTAACATCATTTTTATCATGGCCGACGACCTGGGCTTTGGTGATCTGGGATGCTACGGTGCAACCAAAATTCCCACGCCTAACATTGATCGCATCGCCGGCGAGGGCATGCGCTTTAGCGATGCCCATGCATCTTCGGCGTTGTGTACGCCTAGCCGCTACAGCATTTTGACTGGTCGTTACTGCTGGCGCAGTTCGCTCAAACGGGGCGTGTTGTGGGGTTTTAGCCCGCCACTGATTGAACAGGATCGTTTCACCGTCGCCAGTTTGCTCAAGCAACACAACTACGCCACCGCCAACATCGGCAAATGGCACCTTGGTTTGAATTGGAAAACGGTGGATGGCAGCGATCCTGATCCCAAAGGAAACGGCCGTAACATTGATTACAGGGCTCCCCTCAGCGGCGGACCAAACTGCCTCGGCTTTGATTACAGCTTCAACATTTCCGGCTCGCTGGATATGGCGCCCTACTGCTTTATCGAAAACGACCGCGTGGTGGATGTACCCACGGTCGAAAAGAATCCGTACAATCCACAGCAACGCCCCGGCCTCATGCCACCCGGGTGGCTGGACGAAGCGGTGGACGTGACCTTTGCTAAAAAAGCAGTGGCCTGGATTGAAGAACAGGCGCAGGAGGAACGACCGTTTTTCCTCTACCTCACCCTGTCAGCTCCCCATCGCCCTTGTGTGCCGCCCGATTTCATGAAAGGGAGCAGCAGCGCCGGACTTCGTGGGGATATGATCGTTCTGTTTGACTGGATCGTAGACCAAATTGACGAGACCTTGCGCCGCCAGAACCTTGTCGATAATACCCTGCTCATCATCACCAGCGACAACGGCGCCCAGGCAACAGACTATTACGGCAATACCTGGGGCCATAAAGCAAATGGCGATCTGCGCGGGCAGAAAGCGGACATTTGGGACGGTGGCCACCGCGAACCGTACGTCGTACGATGGCCGGGACAGGTAGAGGCGGGCCGTATCAGCCAACAGCTTGTATGTCTGGGCGATCTGATGGCCACTTGCGCGGCCATCATTGGCGCTGAGCTACCCGATGGCGCAGGACCGGACAGTATCGATATCTTGCCGATTATGAGAGGGGCGGAAAAACCGGTGCGCGACACACTGGTGCACCACTCCGGCGATGGTATGTTCTCTGTCCGGCGCGGCCCCTGGAAACTCATCGAAGGACTCGGTTCCGGCGGTTTCACCAAACCCGCCCGCATTGATCCACAACCAGACGAGCCAGCCGGTCAGCTATATAACATCACTGAAGATCTTGGTGAGCAGCACAATCGTTGGCGAGAACATCCGAAGATTGTGGCTGAATTGAGTAAGGTATTGGCAGAATTGATTGTAGCGCCTGAATGCTAAAACAACGCCTCATTCTAAAATGCAAGAAATATCTCACATGGTCACTGTGCTATCGCATTGTTCATTCCACTCATGGGGTGCTTCTTGCACCAATCCACTGGCGTATAATCATCTTACAGCATCTGGTTGATCACGCTCTGTATCTCAAACTCGCCGCGTGGCGATGGTTTCATGTGTGGAAAATAATCGCGTATGGTTCCCGGCAGGGCATTTTGTAGATCTCGCGAAAAAAGCAACGCTAAGCACGTAGTTGTCAATGCCCCTGCTGTGGCGCCTTCCCTTTTCCCCCCTCGAGTTAGCACTAACCACTGGCAGAGTTAAGTTACATTTAACCGACGTTTTTCGTAACTCATTTCTGGGTACTCGGCTGCACGCCCCAATTGTCCCTTTTGGTTAGATCAACTCGTTAAACGAATCAAAGTCAAGTAAACTTCGCGCTTCATGAGTTTCGTTAACCCATCTTGCCTTGGAGGAGGAAATTATGCGTATCGGGTATGCTCGTGTCAGCACCAAGGATCAAAGCATTCATCTTCAAGAGGATGCCCTCAAAAAGGCAGGTTGTGAGCAGATATTCAAGGAAGTAGCCAGTGGCGCCAGAACATCACGCCCGGTTCTGGAAGATCTTTTGTCACGTCTGAGGTCTGGCGATGTTCTCGTCATCTGGAAACTCGACAGATTGGGGAGAAGTCTCCCACATCTGGTGACGCTTGCCAACGACTTGCTGGAGCGCCGAGTAGGCCTCATCAGCCTCAACGATCCCATTGACACCACAACACCACAGGGTAGGTTGGTGTTTGGCATTTTCGCTGCTCTGGCCGAGTTTGAGCGCGCCCTGATTCGCGAGCGAACACAGGCTGGTCTGGAAGCTGCCCGGGCTCGTGGGCGTAAAGGTGGCCGGCCAGCTGGTCTTTCCAAGCAGGCGGAAGCGACAGCAATGGCGGCAGAGACACTATACAAGGAAGGCCGGATGAGCGTGCAAGCCATTTGCGACCAGCTTAGCATCAGCAAGCCAACGCTCTATCGATATCTGCGCCACCGTCGGGTAAAGATAGGCACCCGCCCGCGCAAGGGTAACCCTGCGGTTTCCGAGTCGTAAAGATGAAGAAACGAGGCTTTCTCACGGCTGTAGAGCGGGAGCGCCTGAGCACTTATCCCAAAGATATCTCGGATTGGGACCTGGGCCGCTTCTTCACACTGTCTTCCGAGGATCTTCAACTTCTCGCGCAGTTGCGCGGAGATGACAACCATCTGGGCTTTGCCTTACAGCTCTGTACCCTTCGATATCTGGGCTTTATCCCCGATGACATGCTCGATCCGCCTGCCACTGTCGTGAGGTTGCTGGTTCACCAGCTCAATGTCGATCCCCAGGCTATCTGGGACTATGGCCAGCGCGAGCAGACCCGTAGCGATCACCTGCTGGATATCATGGCGTATCTCCAATATCGGCGCGTCACAACGCAGAACCTGGCAGCACTCGAAGTGTGGCTGGTCGATCGCGCCCTAGAGCACGATAGGCCCTCCTTTCTGCTACAGCTCGCGGCTGAGCGGTTGCGTTGGGAGCGCATCTTGCGCCCCGGGCTAACCGTAATGGAACGGATTGTCTCCACTGCCAGGCAGCGAGCGCGCAAGGTCACGTATGAGAACATGGCCCACCTGCTGACTCCAGAAAGGAAGCGGTTTCTGGACGACCTTCTTACGGTAGAGGAGAGTGACTACCGTACCTCTCTCGCCTGGTTGCAGCGGATGCCGACTGATCACACAGCCACACAGATCAAGGGGACGCTTGATAAGATTCGTTTTCTGCAAGACGTGGGGATAGCAGGGTGGGAGCTCGACAACGTCAATCCCAACAGGCTGAAATTCCTGGCCAATATCGGCGCGCGGGCGACCAATCAGCAATTACAACGTACATCAACCCTGCGACGCTATCCGACGCTTGTGTCCTTTCTCAAGCAAACCCTCTTTGACTTGACCGATATCGCCGTTGATCTGTTTGACGCCAACCTGTGGGAACGGCACACGGACGCCAAAGCGGAATTGAACGAAATGCGACTCAAGGCGGCGCACTCGACGAATGAGAAATTGCGCACCTACAAGCATGTTGTCGACATCGTAATGGATGATAGGGTGCCGGCAGTCGATTTGCGTTCAGCCATATTCGCACGTTATCGCCGCCGGCATTTGCAGCAGGTTGTTCTGGAAACCGAGAATCTCATCCGGCCCAAGCATGATGAAGCCATCGACTTCTTCGCCAAGCGATACAGCTACATCCGTCGCTTTACCCCAGCTTTTCTCGGGACACTGGCGTTTCGGGCGCAAAGGCAAACCAGCCCTTTGCTGAAAGCCGTCGAGTTGTTGCAGGCGCTCGATGCCGCCGGCAAACACGCTGTCCCGCAAGATGCACCCACCGACTTCATTTCCAATGCCTGGTGGCAGTATGTCATCGATGATAAGAGGAACTTGGGTCGTCGCTATTATGAGTTGGCTGTTCTCTGGGAACTTCGGCTGGCGCTTCGTTCGGGTGACATCTACGTCGAGCATGCCCGTCGCTACGCCGACCCTGGCACCTATCTCATCCCGCCTGACAGCTGGCCGCAGCAACGCCCGGAAGTGATCCGTCTGACGCGCACTCCGGCAGACGGCCTGTCTCGGCTGCAGGAGCAAGAGGCGCAACTGCGGTTGCTGGCTGAGCGAGTCGAACAACTACATTCCGATCGACATACCTGGCTACGGCAGGAAGAAGGGAAGTGGGTGCTTTCTCCCCTTGAAGATGAGGGCCGGCCGGCGAGTGCACAAGCCCTGGAGGACGCCCTTGTCGCCCGGTTGCCCAGGCTGGATATCACAGATCTACTTATTGAGGTGGATAACTGGACCCGCTTCAGCCGTTGTCTGGAACACGCTTCCTCCGGATTGCCGGTCCAGAACGAAGACGAAATGAGGTATTTGTACGCTTCGCTGCTGGCCCAGGGCTGTAATTTCAGTCTGGCTCAGATGAGCCGCTCTAGTCGCTTGATGCATCATCGACTCGTTTACACGAGCACCTGGTTCTTACTTGACCGTACCTTGAAGGAAGCGAATTCGACACTGGTGAACTATCATCATGGGCTAGACATCAGCCGGAAGTGGGGTCTGGGTACACTCTCTTCCTCAGATGGTCAGCGCTTTCCAGTGACGGGCAGGCAGCGGAAAGCACGTACATTGCGCCGATATTTCGGCTATCGCCGCGGCATCACCTTCTATACCTGGACCAGCGACCAATTCAGCCTGTATGGTGGCAAGGCAATCGCCTCTACCATGCGTGATGCCACGTATGTGCTTGATGAGATATTGGCCAACGAAACGGAGTTGCCTATTCTGGAACATACGACGGATACCAGCGGTTACACTGAAATCGTCTTCGCCCTGTTCGATTTACTGGGGCTGACTTTTACGCCACGAATCAGGGACCTGGCTGATCAGCAGCTCTATCGTACCCCCGATGTCGACCTGACAGATTTGCCTCGGTTGCGCGCCCGGCTGTCGAAGCGTGTGAACATCCAGCTGATCCTGGAAATGTGGGATGAAATGTTGCGCTTAGCCGGCAGCCTGAAGCTTGGCTGGGTAACTGCCTCTCTGGTGATCCAGAAGATTCAAGCCGCCGCACGCCAAAGCCGGCTGGCCAAAGCGCTTCAGGAGTACGGCCGCCTCGTCAAAACGCTGCACGCACTTGGTTGGTATGAAAGCGAGGAAAAACGCAAATGGTCCAACCGCCAACTCAACAAGGGCGAGTCTGTTCATGCCCTGAAGGCCCATTTGATCGTCGCTAACCGGGGTGTGCTCAGTCGCAAGAGCGAGGAACGATTACAGCACTAGGTTGGCTGCCACAATCTTCTGACAAACGCTGTCATTCTCTGGAATAGCGTCTACATGGCTGAGGCCCTGGCGCAGCTGGAATGGGAAGGGTCCAGCATCGACCACAAGGACCTCATGTATATCTGGCCGACACGCTTTGAACACATCAACGTTTACGGCCGCTATCATTTCAATCTTGAGGAAGCGCGCCAACGAAACGGGCTGCGAGAACTGCGTGAACCGGATTCCCTGGATCCTTAGCGTTGGATTTTTCGCAGGATCTATAAGATCCCCTCTTTGGACGTGTCGTGATCACAAGCATCTCAAAGTAGTTGAGCGGTGTGGGTTCACAACATTCTAGCTATGGTTATTGCTCCCCTTTACAATATTCTGGTAATCAACGCTATAAACAAAACAACAGTAACCATGCAGCAGCTAGACGACTCAGACCTTATCGATCGGATAATCCAAAAGAATGAGCCCGCCTTGGGTGAACTCTATGATCGCTATCATCGTCTTATCTACAGCATCGCCCTGAATGTCGTCGGCCGGGCCGAGGACGCCGAGGAAATCACGCTGGATGTCTTCACCCGTGTTTGGGAAAAAGCGGACACGTATCGATCGGAGAAGGCGAAGGTCTCAACCTGGCTGACGCGCATGGCGCGAAATCGATCCATCGATGTTTTACGTCGGGAAGAAGTGCGGCCGATGAAACACAGCGTATCATGGGCTGATGTTTCTCCCGAACCCGCGGCAGATAGCGACAGGCCAGAATCGGCAGCCCACCTTTCCATCCAAAAAGAACGCGTGCGCGAAGCTATCGTCAGTCTATCAGATAACCAAAAGGAGGTTTTAGCCCTGGCTTATTTCAAAGGCTTCAGTCACTCGGAAATCGCCCGCGAGCTCGATATCCCGCTGGGAACGGCCAAGGCGCGCATTCGTTCGGGCATGCAGAAGCTGCGCATGTTACTGCAGGATGAATAAGGAGAAATGGATTACATCCGGCCCGGTTGCGATTACGTATAATTGAAATGATGGTCCTTGTTTTTGGAATGAATGATGTCTGACGCGGAACACGAAGATATTCTAGAACTCATACCCGCTTACGCCCTGAACAGCTTGGATGCTGATGAAGCGAGCACGGTGAGTCGACATCTACCGGGTTGTGAAATATGCCAGGCGAAGTGGCTTCTTACGCAACTGTGGTCGACCTGATGCCGCTGGCCGCGCCAGACGCCCAACCTTCGCCGGCGCTGAAAGGTCGACTGATGGCTCAGATAGAAAGTGATCCGGCGTCAGAAAGGGTCGCTGCTTCTGCGCCGTCAGAGCCGGAGCGAAGCTGGGGTCAGCAGCTAGGCAGTGCAATTCAAAATCTATTCACCGGTCCTCGCTGGCGGCCGGTTGGATTGATAATCGTCATCGCCCTGGTGATTGGCAACGTCTTTTTGTGGCAGCAGCTGAACGCGCCCAATCCCAACGCCTGGCGGCGGGTCAGCCTTACGGGAACAGAACTCGCGCCTGAGGCCAGAGGTATCATCTACATCAGCGCCGACGGCCGGAATGGGACATTCATCGTGGACCAGCTGCCCCAGTTAGGCCCGGAACAACAATACCAATTATGGCTAATCCAGGATGGCCAACGCACCAGCGGCTCTGTCTTCTCTGTTGACGAGGACGGCTACCGTGGATTACAGATAGAATCCCCCCTCCCCCTTCAAGACTACGAATCCTTTGGCATCACCATCGAACCGGCCGGGGGAGTCTCCAGCCGACCGGCGAACGTGTCCTCGGTTACGATTTGTGAGGTCCGGACCCCCAAATAGCTTCTAACGCAAAACAAAAAAAAGCCGGACCCTCGAACTTCGAAAAGGGTCCGGCTTTTTTACAAATGGCCATATTGGCTATGAATTAATCAAGCGTGCCGCGAATTTCCCCTCCCGGATTGGCCGACGTGTGAACGTTGACGTAGGCCCGACCTTCTTCAATGGCCGTCCGCAAGGCGTCCAAAGAGTCGATACCGGCCGCTCCGGTCAAATCGGCGGAGGTGACGGTGCGGCTGCCTAACAAGCCGTTGAATACGCCTTCGATCAATTGAGGTGGTGGCGCATCCGGATATAACCACAGCACCGGTGGACCGTTGCCTCCCGGCTCTGCAGCCACATGAATGTGCGCCATCAACGTATTCTCCAAACCATTGACGATCAGCTTGTAAGATAATTCGCTGCCGTCATCTCTGATCTTGACGACAGCATTGCCGTGTCCGGCGCTATCCGTTCCTGCAACCGGTTCCAGCGCAGTTCGAAACACGGTCCGAGAATTGGCCGCCGCGGCCACGCCGATGGTCATAGCCAGCGCAATTACCAACAAAACAACGACAAGCATGTGCTTTTTCATAGAAACCTCCATTACATTATTGGGTTGGATTGGGTAAGCTTTGTCCAGCGCAAAGCCTTCTGATCCAAATATACGGAGAGTAAACGGTTTTGGATGACATTTAGAACGAGCGGTTTCCATTTTTGGAATAGCTGCCTCGAATCTCATCCAATCGTGAATTCTGTGCGTTAACATATGTAACTGCGCCCCTACCCCCGTCTAGGCGAATAGGGTCAGGGGAGATTAGTTGAATCATTGATGCTTTTGTTGGCTGCGTGACTTTTTTCCGACTATTAAAAAACCGCGACCCTAACTCTACCATTCTTGCTTGTTTGATAATTCCGCGAGACCATTACCAAGTGGCTGCAAAAGATGAGAGGATGGTATGAAGTTAACGGATCTAATTGGTAACCCCCGGCATTTGACACCAGAACCTGCAATCGTATCTCCAAGATCCCATAATGTTGATTCTGGATTATTGTTTGACCCACCGGCCTTATTTTCCAAAAGCTCTGATTCGGAGAAGAAGACAGTCCGGGTAAAGCGACGCCGGCGAACCGAATCACAGACCGGTGAACGAGAGCGCGCCGAAGCCCCGCGCCGGAAACGAACTAAACAATCAAAGAAGTCGGCTCCTCCCAGTGGGACAGGAGGCAGCGCTCGCCCCATGGGCCAGATTCCCGGCGGCCGCAGCCCCTTGCTACTAATTGGCATAGTGGTCTTGCTGGTCATTTGCATCCTTCCCCTGATGTTGATCTTCGGCTCGGGTGATTCTGACGATGCACCGGCCGAAGATCCGCTCACCGTCAATACCGTTGAGAGCGAAGTCGTACAGGAAGCGCCCACCACGGCGTCAGAACCCCTGGTCCTACCACCCCCATCATCCGATGGTCAAACCTGGTTGGTGATGCTTTATCAGGACGCCGATGACAAAATCTTGGAACAAGACATCTACTTGGATCTCAATGAAGCGGAGCGGGTCGGCTCAAGCGACCGGGTGCATATTGTGGCGCAGGTCGACCGTTTCGATGCCGGTTATCGGGGAGACGGCAACTGGTCAGAGACGAAACGCTTCTATATCACCCAGGACGGCGATCTGCAACGGGTGGGCTCGCAGCAATTGGAAGATCTGGGTGAGGTCAATATGGCCGATGGCGCCGCCCTGGTGGATTTTGTCACCTGGGCGGTTGAGGAGTTTCCGGCCGATAAACACGTACTCATCATGTCCGACCATGGCATGGGTTGGCCCGGTGGCTGGAGCGATCCCGACCCTGGCGGCCGCGATGACAGCAACAGCCCTTTGGCCTCAGCACTGGGTGATCATTTATTCCTGATGGAGCTGGACGAAGCGCTGGGAGAAATTCGATACCAAACTGGCTTAGAGCAATTAGAACTCGTCGGGATGGATGCCTGTCTCATGGGTCATGTAGAAGTGTTTAGCGCCCTAGCCCCCCACGCTCGCTACGCCGTGGCCTCACAAGAGACTGAGCCGGCCATGGGCTGGGCCTATACCAGTTTCTTGGCGGATCTGGTTAACAATCCTGATATGAGCGGCGCCGATCTCAGCCGGCTGATTGTCGACAGTTTCATCCGGGATGACCAACGCATCGTCGACGACGATGAACGAGCCAGTTTGCTACAGAAGGGTTCGCCATTAGGCGGGTTGGCCAGTTTATTTGGCAGCGTATCAGCCGAGCAACTGGCACAACAGATGAGTCAGAACATCACCTTGACCGCCGTGGATCTGGCAACCATGCCTGCGCTGGTCGCGGATCTCAATGTCCTGTCCGTAGCACTTCAAGATACACGGCAAAAAGATGTGGCCGAAGCACGCAGCTACGCCCAATCCTTCACCAGTGTATTCGGCAGCGATATTCCAGCTTCTTATATTGACCTGGGCAACTTCGCTCAGCTTTTGCAAAAGGAAAGCGATAGCCAGGCTGTCGCTCAGGCTGCCGACCGGGTGCTGGACTCTCTAGACCAGGCTGTTATTGCCGAAAAGCACGGGCCAAAAAAACCAGGCGCTAACGGCATCTCCATTTATTTTCCGAACTCCCAACTATACGAGAATCCCATTACCGGACCCGAATCATATACTGCCGTGGCTCGGCGGTTTGCCGATGCTTCCTTATGGGATGATTTTCTAGCATTCCACTATGCCGGTCAGTCTTTTGAGGCAGGAGCCGGTGAGCTGGCCGTGCCCGAACGCGGAGCGCCCTATCGCGCACCTGGATCGGGCGAGATCTCGGTTTCGCCAGTTACCCTGTCAGATGACACGGCCGCCCCTGGCCGGCCCGTGCTGTTAAGCACCGATATCAGCGGCGACAACGTCGGCTACGTCTATCTCTTCGTTGGCTTCCTGGACCAGGAGGCCAATTCCATCTACGTCGCCGACGGCGACTACCTGGAAAGCGACGAGACGCGCGAAGTAGACGGAGTGTACTATCCTGATTGGGGTGATGGTAGCGAATTTACCATGGAGTTCGAATGGGAGCCCATCGTATTTGCCATCGATGATGGGCAAGATTCAGTTGTGGCGCTTTTCACGCCGCAGACTTATGGGGCTACATTTGAGGACGCCATTTACACTGTTGATGGCATGTATACTTATGCCGACGATGGTGCATCTCGCTATGCTCGACTGTACTTCAGCGATGGACTGTTGCAGCATGTCTTTGGCTTTAACGGTGAAAACGGAACGGGCGCACCGAGAGAGATCATTCCCCAAAGCGGGGATACTTTCACAATCCTTGAAAAATGGATGGATCTAGATAATCGCGGAAATGTGGTGGATGTGAGCCGCCAGGAAGGAGGGACGCTTACTTTTGGTGATCAGATGTTCACCTGGAAAGAACTGGATGCCGCGCCGGGGCAGTATATCGTCGGTTTCATCGTCGAAGATCTAGATGGCAACACTTACCAAACTTACGAGCAAATAACTGTGGAATGAAGGCTTTTGGCCACGATAGGAGTGAAAAATAATGGATGAAGTAGTCAAATTGGTTTCTGACAAGGCGGGCATTTCCGAATCTCAGGCCAAAACGGCCGTGGAGACCGTTCTGGGTTATCTAAAGGATAAATTGCCCCCACCGCTGGATGATCAGGTCGAAAATGTGCTGGAAGGTAAAGATGTTTCCGGCTCACTAGGAGATCTGACAGAAGGCCTCGGAGGATTGTTGGGCAAGAAATAGGCTTTTTGTCCGCTAGATGTTCACATTCTCCGCTGTTTTCATCACATAAGTCGTCTCCCTGGGGCTAAAAATCACCCATATTTCCCAACGATTTATCGGCAATAGACTCCGCTATCAGATATAATTACGCTAACTTTCTCTGCCGTGTCTGGGGGATCGACTAGTTGAAGAAGGATTTGGTAATGAAATCACGTTATTTGCTTCTCGCCATTTTGACTGGAGCATTTCTCCTGTTTTTGTTTGGTGTTTCAATCTTGTCAGTGCCTGAAGCGGTGGCGGTTAGTGATGAAGAACTGGTTGTCTCGCCTATTGGAGTTACAGAAAAATATACAACATTTCTACCCGTATTTTTCGACAATCCGCCAATATTTTTTGATGATTTTAGCAACCCCGCTACTGGATGGTTAACTGGGACGGGAAAGCACATTAGTTTAAGTTATCAAAATGGCGAGTATGAGATTGAGATATTTAGAAGTTGGTGGTGGGGAGCTTCGGCGCCACCTCTAGGCAATATCTCAAACTACGCCGTTGAAACTGAGGCGCGTTTACATACAGGTAGCGAAGGAATATACGGTGTGATCTTCGACCGATTGAACTGGGATAACTACTATGTTTTTGTGGTCGAGCCCGATAGTCAAACTTATGCTATCTTCCGGCTCGAACCTAACGATAATTGGATTAATATCGTCCCGTTTACACCATCGAATGCCATTAATTCTGGTTCAGCGGTTAACAAGCTGAAGGTAGAGAGAGAGGGCGCAAAGATAGCTGTCTACGTTAATGGCCAATTATTGACCACTACTACCGACAGCACCCTTACAGGCACATCTAGCGAGGTTGGATTATTTGCTCAAACCCTTAACGAGGAACCAGTTGAAGCACGATTTGATTACTTCGTTGTTAAACACCTGCTGCCTGGCACCACTACAACTATGCTTTCACAGAACAACGTTCTTCGCAATGATCTAGTCGGTGAGGGGGTAGGAGCGATTGAGTTCGAGCGCTGATCAAGCTAATCGGCGGCGGGACTCTATCAAGGAACGAAACATCAGACCAATGCGCTGGAAGTAAGCCAGGGGCCATAGTCTGGTCGCTGGCAGATCGTAACGCTGGCGCATATAGGCCGGGCTAGGAAAAGCCAGTTCCAGAAATAGGCGAATCTTGCGTCTTATTCCCTCTGTGGTGGCCACAAATAGCAGTGCGTCAGATGTGGGGTTCTGCTTGCGTTCGACTACCCAGCGGTGAATTTGTTTTTCGGTCGATGTAGGCTGCAACCCTTCGATTTCTTGGCCAACTAAAGCCGGTGCCGTATTGGGCCAGAGCTCTTCCAACCGAAGTAATGCCCTTTGGAGTGGAAGTACCAACTGCCAGTCGACTGCCTGCTGTATGACCTTCCCCCAACTCAGTGCATCGCCCGCGTGATAAATTAAAGCAGCCAGATCGCAATAGCGAAGCAGGTCATCGCTATAACGTTCGTGCAATGCCAGGTGACTGCATAAGAAAATAAAGTGATCTTCTGGAGTGGGAATCTGGGATTCGATACTGCCTACATGATCCTGTTTGGCCCGATCGAACCAGCCATTGATGGGAATGCGTTCATAATATGGGACGTCCACCACCCCCCAATGCAGATCAATGAGAAAGTATAAGCCTCCCTCTACCGGCCGGCGAAATTCAAGAACCTGGCGGTATCGTTGAGTATAACCTGGCCAGGGTTCTGGATAAGCAATGACGTAGCCAAGGTCGATTAGCGTTGAACAAGCAGCATTTGCATCGGCTGGCGTTACCAGAAGATCCAGGTCGGCCATGGGGCGTACAGCCGGGCTGCTATAAACAGTTTCTGCCAACACCGCGCCTTTTACCGGCATCACAGCGATGCCCTCGGTTTGTAATTCGTTCAACACCACCCCCAACTCATCTGAGAGCAAGGTATTCCGCATCGCTGTCTGAAGATACACTTGGCGCAGTGAACGTTCTATTTCTGGAGGCAGCAGGTACTGGTCATGGAGAGTCTGATAGAGAAGGGAGGCTACCCGTTGGCTCTGTGAAAAATCCAACCACCACTGCCAATCGATCCCATCCCCCACCAGCGGGCTGGCAGTTTCAAGAGCCAGCGGATCCCACTGACCACGCAAGCCAGCCAGGAAGAATTGGTAGGTGGAATCCGGTACAGCACCATCCTGATGAGACACAATATACCAAGTTTAATGGAAAGGGGGGGATTTACTACAAATTGAAAGCTTGAGGGGATTGAGAGCTGGCTAGACTCGGGGGTTTTTCGAGAGGCTGGGCTGACGTTGTAATTGCTGGCGCCAGGATTCTGCGTAGCGGCTATTCTGGAGCAGCAACTCGTCATGAGTGCCGGATTCGACGATGCGACCCTGGTCCATTACGTGAATGATGTCGGCGAATCTGGCCGTGGTGAAGCGGTGAGTAATGATGATACCTGTACGTCCTTGAGCCAAATCTTGGAAGCGTTGGAGCCAGTCGGCCTCGGCCCAAGGATCCATCGCGCTGGTCGGTTCGTCGAGAACGATAATAGGCGCTCGGCGGAGGAACGCCCGGGCCAGGGCAATTCGCTGCCACTCGCCAACACTAAGCTCGGTGCCGCCTTCAAACCAGTTGCCCAGCACGTTCTCATAGCCTTTGGGGAGCCTGGCAATGATCTGATCGGCCCCGGCAGCCTGGGCTGCTTGCTGGACTGCATGGCCGTTTACTTGGCCATTCAACTTACTGATAGCGATGTTTTGGCTGGCTGTATCTTGGAAATGGAGGGGTTGTTGGAACAGGATTGAGATCTGTTTCTGAAGATCGGCAACGCGAAAGTCGCGGATGTCCATCCCGTCTATCTCAATGGAACCAGACTCAGGATCGTAAAGACGGCATAAGAGTTTGACAAGGGTGCTCTTGCCAGCACCATTGCTGCCAACGATGGCTGTCACCTGACCGGTCGGGATAGTTAGATCGAAGTTCAACATTGCCGCGTTTTCACTACCCGGATAACGAAAGGTAACCTTAGAAAAACGAATGCCTTTGGATAGGTCAGCGGGTACAGGGAGAGGGTGGGGTGGATCTTGTACCTGCGGTTCCAAGGCCAGAAACTCGAAGAAGTGCTCCAAAAAGAGGCTGTGAGCATATATCTGTCCTGCATTGCGTAACAGCGAACGCAGCGCACTCTGACCCTGGCTAAATGACCGGTAAAACAACGTTAAGTCGCCTAAAGTGGCTAATCTTTGTAATACCTGCCCGACCATCCATAACATGGTGAATGCCGTAATTAGTAAGGCAAATAGTCCAGCCACTAATTCAGCAAGCCCCTGTCTTCGAACCATCGATAAACGCTCATCTCGTAAACGATGACGCAGTGACTGGTGGGCATCCCGATAGTATTCGCCAAGCCGAAACAGACGAACTTCGGCCGCCGCCGCCCGAGCAGTTAACAGCCAATCATAATACCAGACCCGCCGCTGATCCGGCGTCGTCCGCACATACCAATCGTGCCGGTACTGATTGTGGCGCAGCATAACGTAAAAAACAGGAAGCGTGCCTATTAGCAGAACCACTGGCACCCATAGACCGTATGGGATAAGCAGGAGTGCAAGGGTTACCAATGTAATGCTGTTTTGCAGCAAGTTCCCGAAATTCTCCAACAGAGAGACGGGACGGAAGCTTGCTTGCGATCGGGCGCGATAGAGATGATTGTAATATTCGGGAGAATCATAGAACGCAAGATCGAGGGCCACAGATTGGCGATGAATCATTTCGGATACTTGTTCGCGAATCAGTTCGCCTTGGATGGTGCGGACCCACTCTGTTGCCTGGCCCATGAACTGGGTCAGCACCATGATGCCGCCTAGCAAAATAGCGTAGCCCAGGGTTGGCAGGATCGTTTCTCGTGTTCCATCGGCATCGATCATGATTACTAAACTATCAACCAACAACTTGGAAAAGGTCACACTGATGGCCGGAAGCAGCCCCTGGATGACCAGCAAAACAAGCCAACCTATAGTCCAACCTCGAGCCGTGGTCCACACCAGTTTCAACGCCCGGGGAATATAGGCCAGCTGGGTTAGCACCGGTTTTATTTTATTGTTTACTACGTAAGCCTTGTCGATCATGGACTGGCAAGAAGAGGTTCAAGAACTAAAGATCTTGGGAAGATCATAGACGGTCTTCGTCAAAATCGCGCGGGCCAGGCAATTGTCGCTCGTCCACTAGTAAACGAAACGGGCGGCGGATGATCCAGCGATTCCAATCATCTTCATAGTGACCGATCGAGTGCCGGCCCAGAAAAAGACGTAATTGCTGGTGGTCGCCTGTTTGAAAAGTCACTATGCGGGGTTGCAAGCGGGTTGGCAATAGGCGATGGATGACACCAGAGCGAGCGGACGTCGTATAGAGTGGATAGAGCGAGTCGCAGATTAGTCGATTAAAGTCTTTGCCGGTGGCACGAAAGATTGACTCGAATCGAGGCAACTTTCCCCCCGGGGATCTTTCGCCGCTGATTACCTCGCCATGCGGCAATCACCCGTCCGGTGATATCTTCTGGTTGAACAAGGTATCGATCGGCGCTTGCGTTACCATCACCACGAGTGCATATGCCTGATGGGGTTAGATCGATGATGCGATGGACCACGGCTTGCCCATCACCAGAACGCTCAAAGACAATGATGTCGCCCACCTGTGTTATCCGATTGCCATAGGGCTCGATCTCCAACAAATCTTGCCTACAGAGGGTGGGAATCATGCTGGTACCGATATGAGCGTAAAAGCATGAAGGTTCAGTAGCAAGTGAATCCAATTTGTTCTGCAATACCTTCAGGTTGCACACCATTCTATTCACTAGACCTAGGGAACACTGAAACCAGAACCTTCGTTACCAGGCCCATCGCCTTCGCCTTCGGGGAGCGGGCTAATACCCTTACCTTCGGGGAACGGGCTAATGCCTTCACCTTCGGGAAGCGTGTCTTGGGGACTTGAACCACTATTGCATGTACCAGAGGCTGCTCCACCTGTATCGCAGGAACTGCCGGCGGTCGCACCCATTTGGCAGGAACCGTTTGCCGAGGTGCCATTTTGGCAACTATTGCCTGCAGCTTTGGATAGCTCTCCAAGTAACAAAACAGCGGGGGTTTCGTAAGAGGGCTTCTTCTCTTTCATGGTACCACCTCATGGCTCCTTTCTAAGACTTTTTCTAGCTCAGGCCAAAATGCACCGTTAACGCTTAAATGCAATTGAAAGACCGGAATAGATTTTGCAAGTGATACGATTGAATCTAGACGCCGCAGACGGTGTGTGCGAACCGCTTCAGGTGTCATGTGTACCAGCGCTGATATAAATGCTTGTTCTGCCGATTCGTCGAGCAGGCAAGCTGCAGCCACTGGTTTCAGCGGTTCTATACGCTCCTCCAATGCTTGATTCAAGAAGAAGATACCGGCCAATGGCACTGCATATTGCACATCCCAGCTGCCGCCATTGCCGCCAAACAAGAAGGAACTCCAAGTCGGCCAAGGATGGGCCCAATAGCCCCCTCGAGCATCCTTAACAACCAACGTCGTGTCGTCGCAAAGGGAACGCCAGGGCCAAGGCAACCGGCCAACGGCAGTGGTTTTTCCTACTCCTCCATGGCCAGCGAGAATAACACCATGTCCATGAAATTCTGCCAGGGCTCCGTGGATGAGCACCCCGCCTCCTCTTTCCGCTTCAAGGGAAAATGAAAAGGATAGGTGCTGGAGCTGAATACCGAGCATATCCTCGTTCACGAATGATCGTAAGCGACAGTTTATGGTGTCCACACTTTCTAGTGATGCCGGATGCCGGCGGAAGTCTAATTCTTTGGTCAAACCATTATCATTGATGGGAGAGAGTCCAAATCCGACCACCTGATGTCAGGTTTTGTACCTATCTCAGCAGCGCCAGTAGAAATAATCAACCATTTAGTCGGCGCCGAGGGGCTAGAGGCACCGCTTACTTCACTAGCCCTAAGTTCAGCTGCAAGGGAAGCAACTGGCACAAAGTCACCGCGCGAACCAGGTATTCTTATGGTCTTTAGCTTCATGATTCCAGCAAGCTGTTCTACAAAAAATCGTGCCCCTTTATCCTCTGGCAGCACAAGCCATGTATTTTTATTTGCTAGGGCAAGCGATAGGGCAGGCACCTAGCTACTCTCCTGGTTCCTGACCGCACGCTCGACCAACATGACTAAACGGTTCAGATAAATATGGATTGAAAATAGAGTTTGCTTTGTCAAAGCATTCTTGACGATATGAATACTCAGGTGATTTAATCAAGTGATTTTTCATCTCAGGATAGCGCCTCAGAAAGGTAAAGGCGTGTGTCTGGGAAAAGCCCTAGCCTGTCGGCTTCTTCACAGAACCAATACGGAGCTAGAAGCTCTCCAGAAGAATAAAAGTTTTGGGCCACACACGATCCAAGACATTGATGCCGCATTAAACAGTGCGAACAGATGCCGTATAGTTTCCGGGGAAGTCCATCACGTAATGCCAGTAAAGTGGCACTTTGTCGCCACACTGTTGACAATGAATCGATGCCAACCTTACCAAAAGCCAGTTCTGGCACCTGTTCTCCGATCCCACATAACGCGTATTGACCCGTGGGGATAACGCCCAGAATGCCCAGAATGCCACAGGTACCGGCATCGTTTCCCTGGGCAATACGGCTTAAGGGGCGGAAGGCCAGAGGGTAGTCGAAATGAAGCGTTAGTTGGGTGCGGAGCGACAGTTCCGTATCGACCCAACGCCCTAGTTCGATAAGCTCCAGCACCTCTAAACCGTTGGTATCATTGTGGATCATCTCGCCCCGGCCGGTGGGTTGGATAACGTTGAATTTCACCGAAGAGGCGCCTAAATCTTCAGCCAGGTGGACCATGTCCTCTATCTGGTCGGCGTTACAGCGCATAATGGACATGATGATTTGCGGCCGGATGTTGGCCGCGACAAGATTTTGCACAGCCTGCTTGGCCTGCTCAAAAGAGCCTTTGATGCCACGCACCCATTCGTGGGTGACCGCATCGGCCCCGTCCAAACTGATAGATACGAATCGATTTTCTGATTTAGCCACTTCACCAGCCAGCTCGGGCGTGCACAGGATGCCATTGCTTTCGATAACCAGACTGAGCTCTTCCCGGCGCACGATCTCCAACAATCGTTTGATTTCCGGGTGTAGAAATGGTTCTCCGCCTGTGAGCTTGACCCCGCTAAGTCCCAATGGCTTGGCCTCGCGGATTGCTGTTTCAAATAATTCCAGGGGCAAAACGGGAAAACGAGAACCATTGGGGTCGAACTTAGGCGCTAACCAACAGTGGCGACAAACCAGGTTACAGCCGGCCGTCAGGTAAAAATACAGTTGATTGAGGGAGGGCGCGCCGTTTTGGTCCAAAACCGCGTTTTTGCCGTTTGCTCTGGCCATCACGCCACCACCTCCTTCTGATTCCCGGCTGCTTGTCCATTGCCCTGGATGTGCAGTCCGGGTATGGTTCCCCCTTCAGCCAGAAAACGGCGCAGGCAGGCGTCAGGGCTAGGGTGATGTATCTGGCCGCTCAGCGTATAGGCCAATCCAGGACAATTACCAGTACAGTAGCCTATGTAAGGGCAGTCGCTGCAAGAGTCGAAACTCGATAGGGGTATCAGGTGCCGCTGGCGCATCCCAGATAGCTCTGGACTACGCTGCCAAATCTCTTCCAGGGAATCCTGATTGACCCAACCCAGCACCGCGTGGGCCAACATCGTACAGGTTACGATGGCACCATCAGACCTGACGGCGATCTTGTTCCAGTGACAACCACATCCGGTAAGGTGTCCGCGATTAACCATAGGGGGCGCAGCTTGGGCCCGGGCTTCCTCCATCTGGTGCCATATGCGCGCCTCGGCCAGCGGGCCGGCTGTGGCCGAAATACGGCCATTATATCGTTCAGTGAGCCTAAGCAACGTCTGCATTGCTTCTTGTCTCTGCTCGATAGTCAGTGTCACGCTGTTGGCATTGTAGCGACAAGATCCCAGGTAGCCGGCGGCATTGGTGCTGAAGCTAGGCAATCTTAACTCTTCCAGTAGAAAGCGGGCCCCGTTTTCCAGGTCATCTACGTTGTGACGGTGGATGGTCATTCTGACCGCCACCGGCACTCCTTGGCGTTGCAAGACCCGAATGCCGGCAACTGCCCGATCGAATGAACCTTTGCCGCGGCAAACATCATGTGTTTCCGGGCCGGCGCCATCCACTGAAACCTGTACGTAATCGCAGCGCCCTGTACCGGCGATAAATGCGGCGATATCATCGTCGATGAGGCCACCGTTAGACAAAATGGCGAAGCGCATGCGATTGCGCACGATGCTTTCTATGAGCCCCCGAAAATCCTTCCGCATGAAGGGTTCACCACCAGCCAGGGTCAGATTCATAATGCCCAGGCTTCCGCACTCTTCGAAAAATTGTTGCCAATCTTCCGTCGGCAAGTCGCGATATGGAACCTCGACATTATCAAAGAAGTAACAGTAGGCGCAACGCAGATTACAACGGGCGGTTAGTTCGATGTCAAGGCTCCGTGGCGTATGCATCACTTGTGGTGGTGACTTCGCCCGTTTATTCTCTGGTAGATTCATCCAGTTGCCTTCTCTATCTCAAAGCCAACAAAACCGCGCTGGGCCAAGTCGTTGACAAAGGTCGATACTTCCTCGCTGGCCTCTTCTGGTACGTCGGCGAAATATTCCCTGACTGCTACCATAATCTGGTCAAAGTTATGCCTCCCATCCATTTGTTTCCAGACCACGATGCCAACGGGATTGATGCCAACGGCCTCGGCCGTGTCCGGATTGAATAGGACAGCCCAGTCATCAAACTCTTCCCGCAGCACAGCCACCGGATTCGCTATCGGTTTATCTGTTGGCTTCACTTTTACTACTCCTTCAACCAAGGCATATTACTACTTTGGCACATCGTGCTATCTAGATGCTACCATGAGATCCTGGTTGATCTCAAGATGTCGTTCATCACCGGCAAAGTGCGACGGTTGTCATGATGAATTTGTAAAACACGAATGAACATATCAATTTCCAGCTAACTGCCTACTTCGACCTGCTTCTGATACTCTATTAACAACTCGCGTGGTTTGGCACCATTCTCTAACCCCCTTTGTAATATGGAAGATGCTTGTTCTGCTTCTCCCATGTATTCTTGCGACAACAGCGCCATAAGCGCATACGTTTCAGCGCGATCCGGGTAGCGAGTCTGCCAGGGATCGTAGATACGAAGCAAGCCTTCCGAAGGTTCTGGGAGTGACTTTCCTGTCAACTGAAGCCGCCACTTCACGAAGGGCGCGTACCGGCCGAGGGGATCCTGCTTGTCTAGGACCATACGTTTCCGCAAAGCATTCAAAGAATCTTCTTCAGCGCCTTGCCAGGCATACAGGCTGCCTAGCATTCCATACAGTTCCGGATTGTTGGGGTTCGCATCAATCGCTTGGTGAATACGGGAAATTGCTTGATTTGCCTTCTGCGAAGGCAGATGGTCAGTGGTTCGGACCTCATAAATAGCCTGTTGAGCGGGTATAAGGCTTAGATTACGCTGTAGCACGCTTGGAAACAACAAAAAACTGATAAACAACATGAGGATTGGAATGGCAAGCAACCGGCGGTCGGACGCCAGCTTCCACAAGCGGTCGTTCTTAGGTGACTGCTCCCTGGTCACCGCCACAGTGGCCGCCGCCAGACCTAAAATGGCCCACATAATTGTGCTGTGTATTTCTCCAATTGGAATAGCATCTGTCAATCCGCCAGTGAAGAAGGCCAATCCGCAAGCGCCTAGGCCTACCAGCAACAAGTGTATCTCGCGGCTGCTAGTGGTGCGATAGGCGCTAACCAGCAGCACTAAGAAAGCCAGAACCAACCATATTAATGCTACCGTTCCGGGAATGCCCAGGTCAAGAGTGGTCTGGAGTAAGAGATTATGGGCATGTGGATGAGAACCCAAAAGATGACCGGTGTAAAAATGGGTCTGAACCTCGGAAAAATTGTCCAGGCCGATGCCGGTGAAGGGCATGTCCTGGATCATGGCCAAGGTCCGGCTCCATATGTCCAAACGAAGAACTGAACGCAATCCCAGATCACTGTCAATATCTAGAATTAGCAACAACATCTGCTGCGGATCGTAGATAAGCACCACTCCAACCAGGAGAAGTAACCCGACGATCACCGGCCACAGCATCCAGCGCCGCCACCAAATGGCAATGAACAGCAAAGACAAACCGAAGCCCAGTAGCCCCATCGTCGCTTGGGACAGGAACAGAACCATGCTGCCAGTCAGCAAAGCTGCCAGTGAAAGAAACCGGCGCCGGCGACCTTGGCTGGTAAAAAGCATCACCAACGATAAGGGTAACAGCATGGCCAGGGTGGCCCCAGTCACCCTGGGGTTGAATAACAGGGGAGAGGGATGAAGCCCACCGGTGGAAAACCCGAGGATGTTCTCGGGAATATGATCGTATAGACCTGGAAGGTCGATCAGAGGAGCTGACTGCCAATCTGTGCCTATGAAGGAAACAAATGCAAATGCCAATGTGAAGGCTATCAGCCCTTGCCCGTACCGCCAGATGTCACGTCTTGTTCGTAAGCAATTTAGTAAAGAGTACAGTAAGGTTACCTGAGCTACAATCCAAGTCAGCCTTCTAAAGCCGCGAGCTGGATCTGCTGCGACAAAACAGCTGACCAGAGCCATGGTGAGTAAGATGAGCAGCGGCATATCCAGCGGCGTCGGCAGCGTCAAATAGCCCAAAACCAGCCAGCGCCTGATCCAGATACCCAGGATGATGAGTAATGCGAGAAACGACCAAGGCGCCGGGAAAATCAGCAATAACATAGCAACTGCGAGCAACCGGAGCTCGTGTCGGGAGACCCAGACCGCGAATTCGCGCCATTTGCGCCCAGTTTTTTCTAGGGTTACTTCTATACTAGTTTCCTCCATTGACGCTTGTCTGTTCTTCTGTTACAGTAAAATTTGCTTGACATTTCCTTAAGGAATTGCATAGCCATAAAATGATTTCAACCGTTACTACATCAACTGTCAGCACTGTCACAACCGCAGCTCTAGCTGCCTCGTTGGCCTTGTTGGCAATTATTGCCTTCCTGATTCTTCTTATTCAGAAAGAGATCACTTCTGAGGCTGAAGGGTCGCGCGCTAAAGCTTTTTCCCAAATCCTGAACTTCGCTATCGTTCCCCTGTTTTTGGCTTTCATCTTTATCGCGGTGGTAAAGGCCGCACAGGTCTTGAACTGACGGCAAATTTTGGATTTTTATGCTGATCTCTGGCCACGCAAATAGCGTGGTTTTTTTGTTGCGAAGCGAGTTGGATTTTTGTTGGATCGATTTTCGGCCGTGTCATAGATAGTTGCGATCCCGATTACTTACCGGTGTATTTCCTAACTCTTTAAATCAAGTTCTTTCCGAAATCCAGAGGTACGCCGACATAGAACGGCCTTAAGGATTTCGGAAATGAATCACTTACTGTTTGCCAGCCAGAATGGAATAACCAGGAAGAGCACGATATTGGTCAGGCTATGGGATATTGTAACGCCCAGCAGGCTGCCGGTTCGGGCCACAAACAGGCCAAAAATTAAGCCGATTACGAGCACGAAGATGACGTCAAGCAAAGACCGGTAACCGATATGAAGCATGGCGAAGAGCAAGGCCACATAAATGATGCCGAACAAGCGGCCCAGTTGTTCGATCGAAGTTTGCTGCATGATGCCACGAAAGATAACTTCCTCTAGGAGGCCTGTACTTATCATCAGAATGAGAACGGCGATCAATAGGCGTTCCCAGGTGTAGATTATGATCAATGGATCTGGCTGCAGGATGCGATACTCGATATAACCGAATAACAGCCCCGTTAGCCCGAAGGCAAGCTGGGGCAGCAAATTCCGGCCCTTCAGCGCTTTCACTGCCGGCCTTAGCCCCAATGTGCGCACAGCTACGTAGGCGGCTGCAAAGAGGGGAACGCTAACAATTAGATACCAGAAGATGAGCGGGATGTCTGCCATGGGCAGGGAAAGACTGATGATCCGGATCAGAGGAACAAAAGCCAGGCCGAGCAAGAAACGATGCATCGGCCGGTCCCAGGTAATCGCCGCGTGAACCATTAAGATGAAGAGGATGATTAGATTCAAGGCTTGACCGACCTGAGGATCGATCACAACCGTCAGGACTTCCGCTAGAGTCAATGCGACGAGGTAGAAAATGGCCGCTGGAATAGGATTGTTGGCCGCGCGAATCGTATTGGTCAATTGCTTCCACCCGCTTGATGAACTTTTGGGGATGGTGCTGGATTTCGTGGATGCTGCTCGACATGATTAAAGGCGCCTCTTGGATTGAACATTATTCATTATGCCCGATAGTCTCTCGACCGTGCTTTCTATTCCACCACACTCGACCACAGACGTAGCCGCCGGTATGTCTCTAACTCTTCCTGCCCGTCAGCATAAAGGTAAAATTCGATCACCTGGTCGTCACCAGGCCAAGGCATATACCAGTCGATGGTCTGTTCGATCGATTGGTCGACTTCCAGGCTGATGAAATCCGACTCCCCCACCCTCTCGCGTCGGCCATCCCAGGGATCCACGGCCCATACTTCGACCCGGTAGCTCATGGGCTGGCGCTCTTTGTTGCTGATACCCATAGTGATCCAGTGAGCTTCACCTGCGCTGACTTCGCGGGGGTAGTTTTCAGCTAGACCGTCTTCTCCCAGAATGTAGAATTCTGTCATGAATTCATCGACCGAAGGGAACAGGAAAACCCAGGCAAGAGCCAAGCTGGCCAGGAGCAGGGCCAAAGTGCCTATTTGATAGATCCGCTTTTCCTGGATCGGCAAAGACCGCCACCAGGATCGTGGCCGCCAACGAGGCGGCGCATAGGCTTCGCCAGCAGGTAATTGGGCCCGGCGATAAGCTGCGACAACCGTAAAAATCAATATTGAAACGAACTGGCCAAAGACGATGGGCCACAGCCGCAGCTCCCAGGGCAAGCGGTCGAGGATCAGGGCGATAGCGGGTACCCAGGCCACGCTGAGTCCCAGGCTGAGGCCAGTCCGCTCGATGCCGTCGAGATCGTCTTGGCCAGGAAAGAGGGCGGCCGTGAGGCAATATCCGGGCACGAAGAGCACATAAGCCAGTCCCAGGGGCAGGCGCAGGATCGGGAGTAGGCTTTCCAATTCCAGGGGAAGCAAACCGGATTCGCCTACCGCGATGAGCAGCATCAGGACCAGGCCAGCCAATAATATCCAGCGGAACTCGGCCAGCCGGTAGCCAGTGGCCCGAACAATTCCCGGTATTATTCTGGTTTTATCGACTTGAATCGTATCGTTTGCCATCGGTTAATCGAGGATCTTTTTCCCCAGGACTTTCTCATAGACTTTGACGGTCTCTCGGGCGGTTCGCTCCGCAGTGAATTGCCTGGCCCGTTCCAACCCCTTGGCCCGCAATTCCGTCGCCAGCTCCGGGTTTTCCAACACACGGCGCATCGATTCGGCAATCGCTTCGACGAAAGTGGGTTCGACCAGTAGAGCGGCGTCGCCAGCTACCTCGGGCAAAGAGGTCGTATTGGAGGTAATCACCGGCGTTCCGCAGGCCATAGCCTCCAGGACGGATAAGCCAAAGCCTTCGTAGAGACTGGGAAAGACGAAAAGGTCGGCGCCGTTGTAAAGGGCGGGCAGGTCTTCTTCATCCACGTAGCCAGTGAAGTGGACGCAGCCGGTGAGTCCTAGCTGCTCTACGGTCTTATGGGTTGGACTATGTTTCCAGTCACCGCCACCGGCGATTACCAGGATTGGCTTGCGGATGGACGGGTTCAATAGAGCGTAGGCTTCCACCAGGCGGGGGACGTTTTTTCGAACGGCTGCTGAACCGACATAGAGAACATAGGGTGATTGGATTTTTAAACGAACCAGGGTTGATTGGATTTCTTCCGACGGCAGCGGTTGATAATGGGCATTTGCACTGAGGGGTACCACATTTATCTTCTCCGGTTGAACGGAGAGGTGCTGGATAATGTCTAGCTTGGATTGCTGGCTGTCGGTGATAATGGCATCGAGTCGATGGACCGCCAGGGGCAACCAATAATGGTAGATGAGCCAATCGAGGCGGGTGCTGCTACTTGGAAAGGTGTAAGGGATGACATCATCGATGGTTGAAATCCGCTTTGGCCGGCTCAAAAACAAAGGTGCCGTTCCTGTTCGGTCATGAATCAAGTGTATATGATGCTTACGAGAGAGCCAGGCGATCTCTAACTGCCCTAGGGTCAGCAAGGCCGGCAGCAGGCTAGCACCAGGTAAAGGGATAGCATCGCAGCCATGTTGATGGCCTCCGGCCTGCAGCACCGTGGGCGACACGCCGACTTTTTCCAGGGCCAGCCAGAGATCCTGTGTGTAGCGGCTGATGCCACTCAACTCTCGGCCTTGACCATAGAAGAGGAGACCAATAGGTGCTGTCATCGCTGAAACGGCGTTCGCGGCCGGCGGTGGTTTATCTGAGCCCGTCCGTTGTCGTAGGTAGTAAAGTTATCTGGCTCGGTAGGTAATGGCAATCCTAGGCGAAGGCCTCGAATTCGAATAATATCGCTGATAAGCAGGTTCTGTGCACTTTCATCTATTGAAAACGCATCTATCTTCTGATCAGAGTCTCCCTCGGCGAATATTATTTTTGCCATCTGGAGTCGCTCGTCGAAACCGGCCCAAACAGTCCGGTCATCCAAAGAAGTCTCTGCCCATTTCAAAGCGGCCAACTCACCGGGAATATAGAAGCTCCATTTATTACTCACGAGAGGTTCATTGGTCGCCTTGATAACTGACAAGATGACCATCAACCCGACGACCAGCCCCAATGCTATTCGGACGAACCGGGCAGCCGTGGTTGGCTTCTCGGTGACATTGATGAGCCAGGCGGCGACCAGCGGGGCTGCCAGCATAGCAAAGGCAGGAAAGGCACGAACCTGTAAATTACTAGAAAGGAATCCGCTCATGTCGGTTACTACGGTTATAGCGCCAATGGCAGCAAAGGCGCCGTAGAAAGCCCAAAGCAGCAACTCAGGCTGTCCTTGGGGCAGGCGGCCGCGGATCAGCCACCGAGCTGACTGGCCCAGCCAAATCAGGGCGGATGTAGCCAGCAACAACCACGTTGCTGAACTAACTGCGAAATAAACCGGCAGGTTGATCCACCCGAAGGAGACAGTCTGGTAGGGTTGAGAGATCTTGGCCGATTCGACGTCCAAAAATAGTGTTGCGAGCTGATCTGAAGCCGTATTCAGCAGCAGAAGATCGTGACGTGCCGGAGAATAGAGATAAAAGATGAATAGGAAGGTAAAGGCTATCAGCGTGACTGATATTAAGAACAAGCGCTGCAAGGTTGTCCGCTCTAATAGGTTTGAAATGGACATCCGGCGGGTAGCCAACCAGCTAAAGCCGAGGGCCAACGCTATCGCTAATATGAAAGAGCTCGACAACATGCTGTTGAGGGTAATCATGGCAAATGCGGCCAGGTAAAAGGACAGCACAAACGCTGTAAAACGCCGTAGATTAGACCGAGAGCGAATGCTCCTGATGAGCAGATAAAGGGCCAGGAGCATCAAGCCTCGGGTAAATTTTTCATGGGTGCCGCGCAGGATGGGAAAGAGGAAATCGGGTTGGAAGAGTAAGATCAGGGTGGCAAAAACAGCCACCTTATTGGTTGGCGTTAATTCACGATAGAGCAGCCAGGCAGGGAGTACAATCCAAATCGCCAGCAGCACGGCAACATAAAGCTGCAGATGAGATTGGGACAATCCGCTAATATTGACGAAATAGGCGCCCAGTGCCGAATATCCATAGCCATTTGTATAACCCTGGTTAGGACCTGGTACGAGCCGGCCCGAGTCGTAAACGTCATTGATGTAAGTGGAAAAGGCGGCGCTATCAATTTCTCCGTACCGGCCGCCATGACGAAGGATCGCGTAGACGGCAACCAAGAGGCCAATAAAAAGCAGGATGGTTACCATAGCCATCCTCATATCGGGCTTGCCTGCACTGTGTTTTTGAATAGTATCGGAGCGCATCATTCGGCCGGATCCTTTACAGGATATGCGGCGAATAAACTGAGCATGGTTATCACCACCAAAGCCGAAATGGCTAATAGAGTCAGGAAAGCGATAAGCCACGAGCCACGGCCCGCTGACAACAGCATTTGATTGACCTTCACTGGGTTTTCCTGGACAGTCAAGGGCATATGCTCCTGCAGTTCAGCCAGGACATTACCTTCTTGGTCTTCTAGCCAAACGCGAAGCGTCCATTTGTCACCCCTCATTCCGCCAGCTTTGAGGTTCTGCTGGTTCGACTGGCCGGAAAGAATCTCAACGGGCTGCTCCGCAAGCTGAAAAACCCCATGTTCAGTCTCAGCTTCGGCGAAGAAGATCAAGTTTTTTGCATCTTCTAGGCCACTGTTTTCTAGTTGAACAACCAAGGAACTAGATTGGTTGAACAGGACAGGATTGTCTGGGTCGCGTAAATCAATTGACAGTTGGGGGGGGCGTAGAGATTCAACCGAAAACGAACCATCGTAAGTAACCAGATATTCACCAGGGGATTGGGAAGATAGGTCCAGCATGTCCAGCGTTCCGGTCGTCTCAAAACCAGGCCTAAGGGTTAGTACAAAACGGAAGCCATCCCTAGTAGGCCGGTAATCACGCATGTTGCCCTTTAGAATTTGCAGTTCAGGACCTGGAAATCTTGTCGCGATCGTTCGCAGGTCAATATTGTCCAATTCTTTTTTGTTGGCCTCCAAATGTTCACCCAGCTTAAGCCAATCATCGTGGTTTATGGGAGGGGGTCCTTCAAAATTAGATGACGCGATCTTGGCTTGCTTTAATCGTACCTGGTTATCATCACCAAAGATTGAATAATGATCGGAGAGGCTCAATTGTTGCCGTACCTCAGAATCCTCCATATAAAGCCACTGGTCGAAATAACCATCTTCATCTTTGTCAGCGTAATGCATGAGGGAACGACTATCGATAGTCCAAATGCCATATTCCGCCTTTAAAAGATGCAGGCGGTGGTCGATGGGTGAAAAATAGAGTTGTGGTTGGCTGACCAGATTCGGAGCGAACTCGCCTCGCCACCCCACATCCATTTTTTTGAAAGCTTGCCTGGGATCAATTTCGCTTTGACCGGCAATATACCGTGACAGGGTGCTGGGATCGTCGTCAACGAGAGCATCGATGGGACTCCAAGCATAAATACCCTCGCTGCTTGCAAAGGTGGCGTCTTCTCTGGCAACAAGAGTGGCCATGTCCCACTGTTTGTCTACTATCCAGGATGGGAGCTCTCCATAAGGTATTGTTTCATAAGAGAAGTCAGGAAATGATACTGTAGACGTGATCTCATGCCGTCCGGCTAGGCCAAGTTTATAGTCCCAAATCAGGTCGGTTTGCAAAGACTGGTTCCAAGACCAGCGAATCTCGTTGATGGGCGTTGGTAGGTTCCAGGCATATTGGCTACCGGCCGGAAAATACAGATGACGAATATGCAATTCAGGGTTTCCATCCTCATTGTTGGCCAGGTCATAATAGGCTTGGATATTTTCAAAATCAGCGAGGTTACGCTCATTTTTCGTGAATCCTTGCAAAGTATTGACGTGAAAACCGTGTTCAATCGGATATCCGGAGAACGAAACATGAAGAATACGAGAGGCCAGCCAATCCATCTCTAACGTCGGTTTTTTATCGAAATATCTATCCGCCCCACCAGTTGCCAGATAAGGCCAAAAGCCAAACTCTTTTGATTGAACCGGTGGCTGTCGGGCTTCGTTAGACCAGATCCATGTTCTGGTACCCCTTGCAGTATCCGGGTTAGTCGCAAGCAGTCGCCACAAACCGTATTCTGGTACACCGTCAAGGTCGTCGTCCCGGAACTCCAATTCAATATCCGGGTCCCCATCAAGCTCTAAGATTGGGTGCCAAGGAGTTGATAGGTCATATGGATGCACGTGATTTACCGAGGCGCCATCGGTTTGGAATAACGTATTCCAATTGAGTTTGCCATCCGGTAAATACCAGTCGCCCTCCACAGTGATTTTCAACGGGGAATTATTAGATTCGGTGACTGTTACGATGCCTTCTTTAATTGTATGAGCTACTTCACCATCTCCATTAAGGTCGTGAAATAGCTTGGCCGTTGTCGATTCTCCATTCCTGTAGAAGTTAATAATCAGTTCAACCGCTTCATCATCCTCTACATTGAATACCCAGGTGTCATCAATAAAATCTGTTGCCATTGACCATTCATCGGTCCACAACATATCATTTCCACCATCATAAACGTAAACCTTGTCATTAGATGTGGCTAGATAGATATTAATGACGGTTAGATCAGGTGTGCCGTTGCCATCGAGATCTTGCTGTTCAACGATTTTGGGCTCAGCGGATTGGGCAGCGACTGTATCCAATGATATGAACGACAAAGCCACGGTCACTAACAAGATTAGAGAAGGAAAAAACTTTCTCCAGGCAAAGGTGGCCCGCGTGCCCAAATACAGGCCTCTTTTCACTTTTTCTCCCCAATAGCAATCATGTGTTGTTCTTGTTGGTTTAGTTGTGCTTTTTCCCATAAATCTCGCCGGCAAAGAAAAATAATGTTGAACCCATAAACCACGGTCATGATGCCCGCAAGTAGGAGTTGCCAGAGCATGGGCCAATCCACTTCACCAGGTGTCAATAACCGGCCGACGAAAGCCAGTACGATTCCTAGAGTTATGATCTTAAACAAACTGGTAGCGGCAAGCGGGTCCTTTAATGTGAAAGTAGCTATCGACCATTGGATCAATAGAGCCAAGGTTGTCGAGAGAAAGACAGCCCAACTCAAAGTATTTAAGGAGATATTCCCCCCAGCAATCACGAACACAACAAAAAGCGTTACGGCCTGTACGGCTAATGCGATAAGAGCACGCCAAGCCCACCCACCTGCAAATAAGCTTAGGGTAAAGAAGGGAATTAGACCGGCGACTAGTGTCACAGGAGCCATTAAGCGTAAATAAGTCGCTGTATCAGCATAAGTCTGACCAAATAGTATGCTCACAATCACCTCGGCAAAGACGAACAGGAGCATAGCTATCCAGACCAATGCCGCCCCTAGTAAGGTAACTGTAGTTCGCGCTTCTTTTAGAGATGCCTGCCTGTTACCATTAGACATCGCATAGCTAAATCTTGGATAGTAAGTTGTCATCAAGGTAACAGCTGCAATTGATACTGGTATCGTCACAGCTGTGATGACAATGCCAAAACCAGCCGCAGCTTCAAATCGTTTAGACCATCCAAGTCCCCCGTAGGCAAGGGATAGCCAAGCCTGCGATAATAAACTCGCTAAATAAGAGGCAATCACAAAAGATAAAATGCGGCGAATATAACTGATTTCAAAGAAACCACGCTGTGGTTGGTTAAGTAGCCCTGCTCGTCTTATCAGGACGATCCCTGCAACAAGCATCAGACCAAAGGAGAAAGAATAAACCAGCATCAAGTCGCGCGGCTTTGCTATGCTCATACGCACCAACACCAAAGCCAGCAAGAAATAGACAATGGGCTGAACCAATGTCATGATAGCTATAGATCGATTACGGCGCAGGCCTGCTATGACAGCAAACACGAAATCGGCCAACGAAGCGAGCATAGCCGCAATCGTTGCATATATCAGGAAGGGACGGTCAATGAACAAGGATATGCCTATCAGAAGAGCACCACCAATAATAACAGAAGATCCGCTTACGCCAGCCAAGGAATAAAATATTCTGGTTAGTTTGTCAAAATCATTGGGACGTACACTGATGTCTTGGGTAACTTTGAGCCCAAGACCCAGATTTAAAGCCAGCCTAATAAGGCCAAAGGCGGCAAAAAAATAAACCAACTGTCCGTAGTCGATCCTGGGTATCGCCCGTACCAAAAGCAGTGAAGTCATTGTGCTCAGCAAAAGCATAAGCCCATTTAGCGAGCCAATAGAAATTAATGGAAAATCGCTGAGGTTGTATGCTGCAAGCTTTACAGTATAGAGCACCATGGCTGGCATAGATTTGACTGAAATGTATGATTTCATCTATCGATTTTTGAAGTGTTGGGGCATTGAAAGGCTAACCGGTCGAAGGGTGCTAATAAGCCAAGCTGGAACGTTGGATAGGATCAGAAAGTCTTTCGCTCACAAGTGCCCCTCGAATTTTGTTCTCATGCCAATTACCCGTTGTTTGTGGACCAAAACTTCAGCGTAGATACCTTCGAGTTGATTGGCAATAATATTCCAGGAGTACCGTGATTTTATTCTTTGTCGGCCCGCCAATCCCATTTTCCGGCGCTCATCTATGGATTGCGATAGTATCGTCGACAGTTTCGCTGCCAGATCTTTATTATCGTTGGGCTTAACCAGTAATCCGTTTTCTCCATCAATCACAAGCGAGCGAATCCCAGGGCTATCGGTAGCGATGACCGGTACTCCACAGGCTAGCGCTTCGGCGGCAACCAATCCAAAGGATTCAGGTACCCGTGATGGCACGACCAGCACATCGCAGGCCTGATATAGCATCGGTAATGATTTTTGCTCTACACTTCCTCGGAAATACACTTTTGATCCGACTCCCAACTGTACAGCCTGCTGTTGATACAGATTTTTTTGATCGCCATCACCTACAACAATGAGGCGGGTATCACCAAGGATCTCAGAGGTCATCGCTTTCAAAAGCACATCCAATCCTTTGTAATGGTGCGCTCGATCTAGAGCCCCAACGAAACCAATCACTCGAGACTTATTAGGGATGCCTGACTTATCTCGTACGATGTCACGATCCGGCCGTGGGTGGAACAGTTCTGTATCGACGCCGTTTGGAAGTACCTGGCAGCGCTCTGGGTAAGCGAGGAAGTGATCACGCATATCGCAGGTTTTAGCATGCCCTTCGCTAACGAAGAGAACACGTTCAGCGCCGCGCAAAATCGCCCGGCTGGATCTTGTGGCTGCAGAAAAAATTATATCGCGCCAGGTACCCGGCCGAACCAAGTCGCTGTGATAGGTTATCACCAGCGGTGTCTTATTATAAGAAGCGGAAAGAGAAGTCACTTCAGCGCCAGAAATAAATGGGCAGTGCAAATGGATAATGTCGAAGCCACGTAATGAAGAAAGGAGCCGAATCAGTAGTGGTGCGTTGCCTATTTGCAGTAGTGGCTTCAATCGATGAATTTTTAGGCCACCTTTTACCTCCACCGTTGGTGCACCAGGTTGGGTAACGGTAAAAACCTCTACCCGATGACCAAGCCGGACCAATTCACGAGCATTGTTAGTAGCAGACATTACCCGTTCCGGCCTGATAAGGGCGGAACGTGGCGGTTACGTGAGCGATGCGCAGCTTCTCTACCATTTTATAAGGGCCAATGTTACGGCATGCCAAAAGCCGAATAGGGGGTCGAATACCAACCGGGCCATACGCGAGGCTCCAGTGGCCCCCGTCTGGGCATAATCAAGCCGAGAAACAGAATGCTCTAATAGATCCCGGTCTGGTATCCGGCGTAAATCCTGAGCTTTTCTGCGCTCGGCCATGATCTCCCGCCAATGACTAAGCACATAGCCATAGGCCCTTAGCTTGTTAGTAAAGTGGTTGCTATCCTCCAACAGAACATAGCCCCAGCTCACGATCTCGGCCAAGAGCAGCGCGGGCAACAGCAAGAATATGGTTGGCCAGCGAAGGATTTTCAGAAGCATTCTGTAACGATTACGCTCTTGATAGTAGATTTTATGAGGACCGAAGTGAAGGTTATAATCGTGATAGACAACTGAGGCTGGCGTGTAGAGACATCGGTAACCGGCTAGTTGAGCCCTCAGTGAGAGATCGGTGTCTTCCATATACATGAAGAAGTGTGGATCAAAGCCGTTCAACAGGTTAAATAGGTCGCGGCGTATAGCAAACGCGGCCCCGGATACGGCGCCAACTTCACCAGTATCATCAAAGGAATTTCGAGTTAGACCCATTCCCCGGCAAAGGGTGAGACCGGTCAAGTGCACGTCGTTGCCCGCTGTGTTGATCTTATCCACCCTATCAAGCAATAGGATTTTCGATGTAACCAGGCCTGCCTTTGGGCTTTCTTTTAAGGCTGTTAACAAAGCCTCTAACCACCCATTAGCTGTTTGGGTATCAGGATTTAGAAATACCAAGTACTGGCCGCGAGCATACTGTGAGCCCAGGTTGCTGCCGGCGGCAAAACCCTGATTTTCAGTGGAGCGAATGAGCCGTATCTCTGGAAACAGCCTGGCTATCTCGTCAGGGCTACCGTCGTGGGAATCGTTGTCGACCAAGATAACTTCGACGTTGCTGCCTATGGTTTCGAAAATGCTATGCAGACAATCCTCCAAAAAATCCTGGCCATTGTAGTTAACGATGATGATGCTAGCTACAATTGTCTGCAACTCGCTGGCCCAGGGCTCTTGTATCGTTTTCTCGGCAGTTTTCACAAAGGAGATGTCAATCACTATTTTTCTGGCCGCGTCCAACTAAACTTAGGAGCAAACCTCGCACGGAATGCAAGATAACGCCTGTAGAAAAGGAAATCGTGCCGACGATGACCAGGAAAACGCTGATCAGAGCGTAACCGACGGCCAGAGTTCGGATCCGGCCGTAAATGTCGACCACATAGGCGCCAAGAGCACTGCCGGCCAGCATTAGGATCAAGCCCACCACGCCAAAAAAGAGCAACGGCCGGTACTGGCCTACCATTTGCAAAATACCGTTTAGAACGAGCAGGCCATGTTGCCATACAGGCCTTTTGGGCTTGTCCTCATAGCGAATGGTAATAGGCACTTCTCTTACCCTCAGGCCCATGGACTGGGCCAGGAACTGCATCTCGGATTCGACCGAAAAGCCTCTCGAACTGAACGCCAGTGATTCCAGAGCCGGGCGAGAAAATGCCCTGAAACCACTCTGCGAATCGGTGAGAGCGATGCCAGAGAGTAAATTAGTGAGCGTGTTGAATGCTTTGTGACCCCAAATGCGGTGCAAGGGTACCTGGCTAGTGTTTTCAACGTAACGCGAGCCCACCACTAGATCGGCTTCACCATTGGAGACCGGCAGAATCACGGCGTTCATATCCTCAGGTAAATGCTGACCATCTCCATCAAAGGTCACCACCACATCCGCACCCATATTGCGCGCAGCATTAAAGCCGGAATTAAGGGCGACCCCTTTGCCTTGGTTTTCTTTGTGTTGAACCACTTTAGCCCCGGCAGCCTTGGCGATTTCGGCCGTTCTATCAGTCGAGCCGTCGTCGACCACAATCACCAGATCAGTGTAATGAAGGCTTTTCAGGACGACACTACCGATGAATCGCTCCTCATTGAAAGCCGGTATAACGGCTATCAGCTTCTGCCCCTTTAACTGACTCGTCTGGTTACCATTCATTTTTGACATCGTGCCCCTCTATTTTTCTCAAAGTTGCCGGCACTGAATTACTGCTGCCTAAAGAAGGAGATTGATCCTCTATTGATTCTCTTTCGAAGGCGTGCTCCGCCCTTCCGACATAACATCTAGTCTAATTTGCTTTCCTTGCGATGTAACCGGTAGTGTTTTTGGGCTCTAAATAAGCCCAGAGCATTTCTTTCCGGCACACACATTGTTATCTAGTTCTACCGTTTGTTAGGTGCCGAACAGCCTCTTTTTATCGAGAAGACCGCCGTGGTTCGGCCGGTAGATCATTGTCCTGAGATGTAAGAGCAACAACGCTTTTAGCCAACAATAATCAAGTTTGTTCGATGGACGTCAAATGAAGCCTGGGTCTCCCTCGCCAAAGGAACTCAAGGAACCAAAGTTTTTCCATTTGATACTGAGCGCTTTTCAGCCGCACCTGTCCAACAACCTCATTTACCAAAGCCTTGTTACGTCAAAGCTGCTTCGTCCGAATCAACCGACTTTCTGAAGATCATCGGTCAATGTCTGGGCGAACCATTCATCCAAAACTTTCTTTGAGAAACGCCAAACGCCACCTACTTTTCGGGCTGGCAATCGCCCTTCTCTGGCTAAGCGGCATATGGTTGACTCGGCTAATTTGAGATATTCAGATACCTCTTGCACGGTCATGACAGCGCCGGAGCTATTTTCTGACAAGAATGACCTCCTTGCGGGATGTTGGTCCATTATGATATTGCTACTAATTTTCCGGCGACGTTGGCAGAGAAAATTACTTTACATAGTATTAGATTGGTGGAATTGAAAAGATATAGTACGACCATCCCACACTATGTCTTTTGCCCTCAATTCTGTAGGAATTTTGTATGGTTTGGACCAACTATGATCAGATCTGTCTAATTCTGGTCAGATCTATCAGAAAAAATCCAGCCGCTGCTACAATCGCTTGGGTATTGAGTTCCCACTGGGATTTCGTCCATTTTTCCCCACCCTGGCACAAACGAGAAGCCTAATTGATATAATCTCTCGAACTTCTGGAAGAATTGTCCCGCCAAGCTGGATGCCTGGGCGGAAATGGCACAATTAAGCGTAGAAGAGCGTTCAGTAGCGCAAGAAGAACCAATTTTGCATGCAGACCGAATATGGGTATCTCCCAGATTTAAATGTAATAGTCCGCTAAGTCAATCATACCTCTAGGAAATTTGATCTTGTTGATAGACATTAAGTCATCTTTTTGGAGCTTCCAGATGGCTACTCCACATCGAGGGACTAGGCTCTTAACGGACTTTCACGCACGTTTCTGGGAGATACCCAATCAAGGGACCTCGCGCTCATTGTTTCAGGACCTTGGGCATCGTGTTTACTAGTATGGCGAAACGATGGTCCCGAATGATATGTTAAGCTTCATTCTTTGCATTTGATGTCTTACGCTGTATTCTGTTCTTATCTATTCCATCATCGGTAGGTTACAGAACATGTTAGAGCGTTTGGACCGCTGGGTTTCGGCCCGGCTCCGCCAGGAAATCGAAGACCGTTATTACGCCAAAGTAAACAAGCAGGCCCGTTTCGAGCACCTAATTAACGATCCCAGTTTTTTGGCTGCACCGGACAAACACGTCGGCCTTTTCTCCGATCACGGCGTCCTCCATGTACGCGATGTGGCTAATCAGATTCTGGATGTCCTGGACAACTGCCACGGCGTGCTTATCCCGCAACGGGACCCGCAACGGTTTGGTTTTATGCAAGGATATGGGGTCCTGGTGGCTTACTTCCATGATATCGGCATGGTTGACTTCTCCGATTTCGGCCGGGCTATGCATCCAGAATTCGCCGCCCAGGCACTCTTTGATCCCGACCTTGATGACCTAGTTGAATTGATCTGGGCTGATAATAGTGGCGGCCTGGCCTGGCACCTAAGCACGTTAAACGACCGAGGATTATTGGAACAAGATCCTGTCATCGTTTTGCGGGAGATGTTGTCGCTCCAGGTTTGTCATAGCAAGAGTAAAGTGCCCGTAGCCAATCTGAATGATCCAGTACGGCTACGCGACCTGATGCTGGCGACGATAGGCACAAATTTGGATTATCACTATGCTGAACAACAGCGACAGACAGCCGAACGCGAACTAAGAGAAGGCAGTGGTGAAGAGTCCGACAAATGGAAGGAGGTTAAGGCTGCGGCCGAGGTCAGGATGGCGGCATATGATGAAGCGGAACGCCGCAACCCCAATGTAGATCGCTTTTACGACTGCCTACCGAGTGACGCCTATCGCTGGCTCATCTCCGAACAGCCGGATCTGCAGGCACTAGTCGAGGACGTGGTCGACACTCTGCGGGCGTTACGATCGGCCGACGCCTTGCGAAAACGGGGCACGGTTCTGGTGACCTCGGGCACTTATGAGATCTTTGTCGACCACAGGCAAGGCAGCGCGATCTATGCCTTGCGTTTGGGCGAAGATCAAATGTTTCTGTTGGAGATGAAAGATCCCATTAGCGCCGGTGAAGCGAATATCGCCAGCAGCGAATTAGATCCTGGCGGCGATCTGCGCATTTCTTTCCACCGTGGGGCTTTCAGCGATTCCGTCGGCCAGGATTTTGCCGTCTATTGCGCCGCCATTATTATTCATGATATTCAGAGCGATGTCATTGAAAGCTTTTATCGTCCAACGGCCGTCCCAGAGTTGAAGCCGGCAAGCGAGATGACTATCCTGATAGAAGAGACAGACGACAATCTATCCTTCACCGAATTGGTGAAAATGAAATTGGAGGATCTAGCTCCCCAAGTCAGTAAGCGGGTGAGATTAGTGCCTTCCTTGAAGCGTGCGCATCCCCTGGAAAGAGCCCGGTATTTGGCCGCGGATCCTGTAGCCTGGGATATTCAAGCCCGCCGCAATTTACTGGCCTATGTGAGCCAATCGGGTCATCCGGTAGAGAGGATCGATCTTGAGCGGGCCTTTGAGACTGTACGCATTGCGACCCTAAACGCCGGGGATGTCCTGTTAGAAGGCACGGCTACATCGACTTTTGTTTATGTGCCCCTGGGCCCGGGGCTGAAGATCATGCCCGTGGCCGGATACCAGTCGATCAACACACCTCCCTTTGTATTGCTTGGGTTGACGGGTGTCGTCCGTGACGCGGAGCGCAACGCAACCATTGTCGCCGAGCGGAATGTTCGCGTTTTGATCATTCCCAAGTCACCTTATCTAAGATATTGGCATCACACGCTTTCGTTGGAAGCTTTCCAGCAAAGCATTACTGAAACGCGGTTTGCCGGCCCCAATGAGTCCAGGTTGATACCCCAGTTGAAGAAGCGTCTTTTGCTCCAGAGCGTCCCCCTATTCAATTCACTGGATGAGGCTGCTTTCACAGAGCTATTGGCCCAGGTTCAAGAAGCTCAAGTTGTGGCCGGGGAGACGCTTTTCGAAAAAGGGGCTGTTGGCCGGAGCCTGTATGTCGTCGCAGAAGGATCATTAACCATCCATGATGGCGACCTGACATTGCGCCAGTTAGGTCCAGGCGACGTTTTTGGGGAATTAGCAGTCATAACACCTGAGCCACGCATGGCCAGCGTTACGGCTAGGGAGGACAGTTTGCTTCTCCGCCTAAAGCAGCAGGCTTTGGACAATCTTATCGAAACAAATCCCTCTTTGGCCAGCGGGATTATCAAAATGTTGGCCAAATACGTGCGCGATCTGGCGGCTGAGCTAACGAAGCTCAACGGGCGAGAGGTAATGATCTCGTAATTAGAGGTAACAATCTGATTTTTTTTGGACCTCGGGCAGACTTGGGCTGGGGCTGGCCTTTTTAGGCGGCGTCACTGTGAGCGCCTTTTGGACCCTGATGTTCTTATTCGAAAGTGAACTTTGGTGGGCTTTCTGGATGGTTGGTATGGCTCTCAGCGAGTTGGGCCTGGTCATCTTCGGCTGGAGTGCCTTCAAACATAGACTCCTGCCACGGTGGAATTCATTGCCGCTGGTTGCCGGGGGCCTGGCTTTGGCGATTCATATCGCCGGCATCGCCAGCCTGCTCTTCGGCAGCGAGCCTAATAGGATGGCGTTTAAGCATTAAAAGGACGGAAACGTACGCTAAGCCAGATTCGCAACATAATTGACGCGATAATGTTGAATATGTTGCCGAAAACGATACTAGACGGGCAGTTTTTTTGAAAAACCACTTGCTTAACGGCCGATTTTTCCGCAACATAACTCTCTCAGCAGGCATATCAGGTTGAATCTTGGGTCAAAAGAGGTTGCATGGCCCTCAAAATGCCCTAGCGTACAGTTTCGTCCCTTTGCTCCATAAACCCCGTCTTGATCGGCGTTTTCCTGTCTTTCATCGACTTCATCTATAGCTCTTCCAAAGACGTACAATTGTTCGCCTTACGGCACACAGAGACGGGCACTTTTGTTGAGGAGCCGGCCCCGGCCGAGCTAGAAGATAATAGCGTGACTATCGTTTTCGCCCGTGGAAACACCTACTTCGCCGCGGCACGGACCGTTCAGGAATTACTCCCCTCGGCCAAAGACGCCCATCGATCTGTGGTAATTGGCCGCATGCGCGGCACCGAACAGTTCGGCAGCACCCTTATCACCGTTCTGGAACGGTATGCTGGCGAACTGCGAGCCAATGGCGGCCGGTTGATGTTGTCCGGCATCCACGAGAATGTGCTGGCGCAGTTGTTACGCACCGAGACGACAGAAGACATCCCCGAGGACGCTATCTTCATGGCCACGCCAACTGTGGGTGAATCCACGAAAGCAGCCCTGGCAGCGGCCGAGGCCTGGCTAGCAGAGCAAGGAGACGATGAGGCGGCCGGGCCAGAGGAAAATCACAAATAGTCAAATAATGGCCTGAAAGATGGCTGATTTACTAATCAGGATTAGACTATAGGTGAGATTGTCTATTATCAACACATGATATGGAGGTGACACGATGATGAGAGGCGGAAGAGGTCGTGGGCGCACGGCTGCCCAATTGCGCAAATCCCGGAGTATATGACTGACATACTGTCCTGCAGTCGCTACCCAAAAGACATTATTTATTGTCCCTGGAGATGGCTGGCAGGTGATCTTAGCCTACTTTGCTTAGGGTGGTTTCACCGATGCCGCCTGTATCGAAGCGTAGTCCATCGACGCACTTCGGGTTGACTTGATACCCCTGGACCGTAATTTGTGCACCGTGCTGCGGGGTATGGCCTGATCCCCTATTTATTTATACCTGCATGCAGCCCTGAACAAATTCTCCCTTCCGGTATACAATCCGGCCAGATCGTACTTACCTACTGATTGGACAGAATATCTATGCAAGTCTTACACGTCCATTGGCTTGCACCAACCCAACCGGGTGCTGCCGGCCGGTTAATTATCTGGTCGGAAACGGCCCCTGCAGGCCAGCCTAAACGCGATCGGCGAAAAAAATCAGCCCAACCCCACCCTTTCGCCACGGACACCGGTGAGCTGCGGAGGCTGCTGGACCAAACGGACCTACCGGGTAAGTCGCCAGAAGATACCCTAACCCTATGGCTGCCCACGGACCTCCGGGGCCCTGTCCCCTCGCCGGAGCTACTCCACGATTGGCAGACAGATGATAGCCCGCCGGAGTTATTACCCTGGTCGGTTAACGGCCTCCGCCTGGAAGCTGGTCAAGCGCTTCACTTTTTCAGCTATTGGCAACAGCAGACCCTGCCGCCAGGGATACGCCTGGGAGCTGCCGCCGGTTTTTGGCAGATTGTTTTCCTCTTCACCCTGGAGATCCTGGCCCGGCAGCTAGTGCGCCCAACCCTGATCGAAGTTCGGGACAAGCAGGATCTGCGGTATGAAGCGCGTTGGCAACCAGTTCTCGACGGTGAAGAGGATGTCCTTCGTTTGGCCCAGTTGGCTGCGGCTATGCCGCCCGTCTGTCGTGCCGCGACCGAAAACCCCGATGAGACGATTCCCGCCCGGGCCATCCTCGACACCTTTGTCAACCATCTGGTAGACGCAGCCGCGCGCCAATGGGGCGCCAGGCAAGAACTGTACCTGCCAACCGGGGGCGATCCAGCTGCGGCCTGGCTGCGGGCCTTATTCGCCGCCGATCCGGCGGTGCGAGCAGCGCCGGCCCAGTTGCAACACCTGGCCAGCAGCTATGGGGCTTGGGAGCGAACCCTTACGGTGGCCGGCGATAAACATTACCGCGTGGCTTTCCGCCTTGAAGCGCCCGGCCAACAAACCACAGAACAACCGGGCAAGGAAGAAGCAGCCTGGCAACTCCATTACCTCCTGCAGGCGCGGGACGATGCCAGCCTGCTGGTGCCGGCCGGCGAGGTGTGGAAAACCGAGGGCAGTGTCCTGGGCGTTTTGGACCGCCATTTTGATCGGCCTCAGGAACGTTTGTTAACCGGCTTAGGCTATGCCGCCCGCTTTTTTTACCCCATCCAGCGCAGCCTGCAACGACGTGATCCCGATACGATTCCTCTAACCACGACCGAAGCCTATGCCTTTCTGCGCGAGTGCGCGCCTCATTTGCAGCAAGCCGGCTTCGGCCTGCTCGTCCCACCCTGGTGGAATAAGCCCGGTAAACGGCTGGGCGTCCGCTTGAAACTGGGCCGGCCGTCACAGGTGAGCGGGGCAACGCCGGTTTCCTCCGGTCAAATGAACCTGGACAACCTGATCCGCTATCGATGGGAACTATCGCTCGGCGACACGACCCTCACCCGCGAGGAGTTTGATGCGCTAGTGGCTCTCAAGTCGCCGCTGGTCCAAATCCGCGGTCAATGGGTCCAGCTGGACCCGGAGCAAATCGAATCCGCGATTCGCTTCTGGCAAGAGCAAGAGGTGGAAGGGACCTTATCGTTGCCGGAAGCGCTGCGCTTGGGTGTGGCCGGGCAGCAAACACATGATGGCCTGCCGGTCGACGAAGTGGCCCTGGACGATTGGCTGACCGGCTGGCTCGACCGGCTACAAGGGGATGAAAAACTTGAAGTGCTGCCGACGCCGGCCGGTGTATCGGCCACGTTACGGCCCTATCAGCAATATGGCTACTCCTGGCTTCACTTTGCCAGGCGCTGGGCGTTGGGTGTTATCCTGGCCGACGATATGGGACTGGGCAAGACGATTCAGACGCTGGCCCTGATCCAACGGTTGAAAGAGGAAATGGGCGCCCTGCCGGCGCCTATTCTCCTGATTTGTCCGACCTCGGTGGTGACCAACTGGGATCAGGAGCGCGGCCGCTTTACGCCGGAGATAACGGCGTTGATTCACCAGGGCAGCGACCGCCAGCAGGGCGCTGCTTTTCAGGCCACTGCCCGCGAAGCGGACATGGTGTTAACCAGCTACGCGCTGGCCAGGCGGGATAGCGACGCACTGCAACAGGTGGACTGGTTTGGCGTGGTGCTGGACGAGGCCCAGAACATCAAGAACCCCAATACGAAGCAGGCACGGGTTATTCGCAGTTTACCGGCCGGTTTCCGCCTGGCTCTCACCGGCACGCCGGTTGAGAACCGCTTGTCGGAGCTGTGGTCGATCCTCAACTTTCTTAATCCCGGCTTTCTTGGCGGACAGAAGAAGTTCCGGCAGGACTTTGCCATCCCCATCGAGAAACATGGCGACGATGAGGCTGCCCGGCGACTGCGAGCGCTAACCCAGCCGTTTATCCTGCGCCGGGTCAAGACCGACCCCAGCGTTATTCAAGATCTGCCGGACAAACAAGAGATGAAGGTCTATTGTCACCTTAGCGAAGAACAGGCGACGCTGTATGAAGCGGTTGTCCGTGACGCCTTGGAGGCCATTGACGAGCAAGAGGGGGATGGCATCGTCCGTAAAGGACTGGTGCTGAGCATGCTCATGCAGCTCAAACAGGTCTGCAACCACCCGGCCCAATACTTGCATGAGACGGCGGCTTACAATCCCTTTGAAGACCAGGAGCGGAGCGGCAAACTGCGCCGTCTCCACGCCTTGCTCGACGAAATATTAGCCGGAGGCGATCGCCTGCTCATTTTCAGCCAGTTCACGGAGATGGCCGGGCTGCTCAAGCAATACATCCAGGAACGATTTGGCGTCCCCGCACTCTATCTGCACGGCGGCGTCCCGGCTAAGAAGCGGGCAACCCTGGTCGAACAGTTTCAGAGCGACCAGGGGCCGCCCGTTTTCCTGTTGTCGCTCAGAGCTGGCGGCACGGGTCTGAACCTGACCCGTGCCAACCACGTCTTCCACTTTGATCGCTGGTGGAATCCAGCGGTGGAAGATCAGGCTACTGATCGGGCTTTCCGCATTGGCCAGACAAAGAATGTCCTGGTGCATAAATTCGTTTGCCTGGGGACGCTGGAGGAACGCCTTGATGCGCTGATCGAAGAGAAGAAGGCCTTGGCCGAAAGCATCGTCGGCAGCGGCGAGAAGTGGTTGACGGAGATGTCTACGGCCCAATTACGCGAGATGGTGAAGCTAAGGCAGGAGTAAGAAGGCAGAAGGCAGACGCTTTCTGCCTTCTGAATGAACTATGAGCTGGTACTACGACTCTAAACCAACTATCAAGACAGACAAAGGCATCAAAGCCAAGAGCAAGCGCGGCGACTTTGTGAAGAATTGGTGGGCCGGCCGGTGGCTCAAGGCCATGGAACAGGTGATGGATCCGGGGCGGCTACAGAGAGGCCGGCGGTATGCGCGCCAGGGACAAGTGCTGTCGTTGGAAGAGGGCCGGGGCCAGGTTACGGCCAAGGTCCAGGGTTCGCGGCGGACTCCGTACAGGATCACTATTGAGCTGAAGCCCTTGCCTGATACCGGCTGGGAAAAAGTCAATGAGGCATTGGCGGAACGGCCGCTATTCGCGGCCCAGCTGCTTGCCGGTGAAATGCCGCTAGAAATTGAGGAGGCGTTCACGGCCGTCAATGTCTCTCTGTTCCCCGGACGGCAAGAGCTCAAGCAAGATTGCAACTGTCCTGATTGGGCCCCTGTCTGCAAGCACTTGGCCGCCGTTCATTATATTTTGGCGGAACGGTTTGATGAAGACCCATTCCTGCTATTCCGCTTGCGGGGCAAAACCCAGGAGGAGATCTTGGCTTCGCTGGGTACTGGTTCGGATCCCGGTGGCATCCCGGCGCCAGAATATACTCCGGCGCCGCCGCTGGCCGAATCGCTGGCCACCTTCTGGCAATCTGGACCAGAGTTGGCCCAATTTCGAGCCCATATCACGCTGCCCGAAACCTCTTATCCCATCCTGGAACGGCTGGGCGATCCCGATTTTTTACCCGAGGCACGGCGCTGGCTGGCCAAGGCCTATGATGCCGTCGCCGAAACGGCCGTGTCCGTCGCCTTTGACCAGGAAAGGGAGGAGGATAATGAGAGCGAAATCCATATGTCTCTAGAGTCTAACAAGGCTTCGATTTAGTACCTTTGTTCGCGCCATCTTGGCGCGGCATCTTGATGTGGGCTGGTTACAGACAGCTGTTGAGAACATTGGCCCGAGTTCGTTCCAGCAGCATCTTAGATTCAGCCCGGGGTGCTGAATCAAGGTGAATGGGTATTCCCTAAAAGGTATTCCTCAAAAAGTGTTCCCTAAGAAGTATTCTCCAAAGCGTATTCCCCAGGATTTTTCAGAAATGTGCGAACTGGAGACGCTCCTACCTCTGGCAAGATTTGCTGTCTGACCACCTATTGAATGTCGGGGGTATTGGGGTATGAGGCGCAAGCGTCGGAAAGTTTACGGTGTCCTTAACATAATAATTTAATTTCGTCGATCTTCGACAACCCACGAGCAAAATTTAAACACCGCTTAGTTGTTGTGAGATAGGTTTCTAGAACGGATGGTTACCCAGAAGTTGTTCGGGTAGATGCTTGAGAGGACCCATAAAAGAAAAAGGCTGTCCATTATTATGGACAGCCTGTCTATATGTATGTGTCCTACTTTTTCTTGCTTTTTATTCTTCTATTCAAGTTTCCGGCGAAGGAAAATAACCCGCGTCATGTCTATCAGGTGGTAGCCGATGAGCTGATGCTCGACGGTAACTCCCGCCAAAATTTGGCCACGTTTTGCCAGACATGGCTGGAGCCAGAGATTCACCAACTCATGGACCTGACCATCGACAAGAACATGATTGATAAAGATGAATATCCACAGACGGCCGAACTAGAAGCTCGCTGTGTCCACATGCTGGCCGACTTATGGAATTCACCTGATGCCGATAATACACTAGGCACCTCTACAACAGGTTCCAGCGAAGCAGCCATGCTGGGCGGGATGGCTTTGTTATGGAACTGGCGCGCCCGGCAAAAAGCGGCCGGAAAACCGATTGACAAACCGAACCTGATCACCGGGCCGGTACAAGTTTGCTGGCACAAGTTCACCCGCTACTGGGATGTCGAACATCGCGAGATCCCCATGGAAGGGGATCGCCTGATCATGAATGCCGAAGAGGTATTGAAACGAGTGGATGAGAACACCATCGGCGTTGTGCCCACACTGGGGGTAACTTTCACCTGTGATTTTGAACCGGTGAAAGAAGTGAGTGAGGCCCTGGATAAATTGCAGGAAGAAACCGGGCTGGATATCCCCATTCATGTGGATGGGGCTAGCGGCGGTTTCCTGGCCCCCTTTGTTTTCCCCGATTTGGAATGGGATTTCCGCCTGCCACGCGTGAAATCTATTAACACCTCCGGACACAAGTTTGGTTTAGCGCCGTTGGGTGTGGGCTGGATTATCTGGCGTGACAAGGAAAACTTGCCCGAAGATCTGATCTTCTATGTTAATTATCTGGGCGGCAACACGCCTACCTTTGCCCTTAACTTCTCTCGGCCGGGAGGCCAGATTGTGGCCCAATATTACAACTTCCTTCGGCTGGGCAGGGAAGGGTACCGCAAGATACACCAGGCCGGCTATAACACGGCCCAATACCTGGCCGATGAGATCGGTAAGATGGGGCCATTTGATATTATTTACGACGGCCGTGGCGGTCTCCCTGCCTTAGCCTGGAAACTAACGGAAGGGGTGGATCATGATTTCACTCTGTTTGACCTGGCGGACAGGCTGCGCACACGGGGTTGGCTGGTACCTGCTTACACCTTGCCTCCCAATCGAGAAGATCTGGCGATTCAACGCATTCTGGCAAAACATGGCTTTAGTCGCGATCTAGCCAGTCTGATGTTAAATGATTACGAGGATGCAGTCGCTCATTTTGGCAGGCATCCGGTCACCACACCCCTCTCCGAAGAGGAAGGCGGCGGATTTAAGCATTAATCGCACCCGCTCAAGCACATGAGTGACCGGTATCAAGTGCGCCAGTAGGACGATTTAGACGGTACGGTCACTCATGTAACATTTTTCTGGTTCTTTAGGATTCTGGGACTGCTGGACTTTACGCCCGGCTTTACCCTTTCCTGACCGGATGCAATAATTATGATATTTTGGCTTCGCGCCTCGGCCATCTATTGGGATTTATCAACGCCCAGCTGGCTCACGGCAAAATCGGAGATTTATAGAATCATATGACGGCAACGATAAAACGAGGCCATATCCACTTTCCATCTGAGTGGGAACATATTGAATCGCAGCATATTGGCCCCTTTGTGACCCGTATCGTCCACCGCCGGCCGGATGGTTCGCTGGATATCAGAACCTCGCGGCGGCACCGGAAGAATTTTGGCGCTGAAGTGGCCCCTGAAGCGCTGGAGAAAAAGCGGCCGGCATTACTGTTATGGCGACCCAGGTCTTTAAATTGGTGGATTGCCGTGCTGTTTATGATCGGGTCCTGGCATTTTGTGAGTGGCAGCATATTGACTCTGGCCGGATCCTCGTATACCTACCTGATAGACCTGATTTTCTTCAGCGGGTCCATATTTTTTACGGCCGCGGGGTACAGTGCGTATTATCAGTCAATCAATGCACCGGAAACGCTTGACAGCCACGGCCGTGTTTCAGAAACCAGAAACCGACGATATTTTGGCTGGCAACCGGGTCGCATTGATTTTTGGGCTACCTTCCCCCAATTCCTGGGTACGCTCGCGTTTAATATCACCACTGCTACTGCCTTCATTAGCGTTCAATGGTTGGGGTATGACATCCTGGTTTGGAGTCCTGACTTTGTTGGGTCTGTTCTCTTTCTCGTATCCGGTGTGGCGGGCGTTTTTGAATTTTGTCATCATTTCTGGTGCTGGCAGCGCAAGAGCCTCACCTGGTGGATTGTGACGATCAACTTTGTCGGCTGCGTCGCCTTTATGATTTCCGCTTTTGCGGCTTTTGTCCGACCTGATCCTATTTTCGACAACCTGGCGACATGGGCCACGATCTTCACTTTAGTTGGCGCCGTCTGCTTTTTTGTTGGCGCTTATTTGATGTGGCCGGAAATGGCTGCTGAAGAGCAGGCTGAAATCAGAACATGAGAGAGATTTATGCCAGAAGATTTTGACCTAAGATCAAGAGGATATTGGCGGCGTTTTAGGTGGGGTCTGTTGGTAGGCCTACTAAGCGCCCTGGGGACCCTCCTGTTTGTGGTCGTGATGAACCTGGGAATTAACCTGGTTTGGCCGGAGGTGCCCGGCCCGGAGCCATTCTCAGGGTCCGTGCGCATACTGGTGATCATGACCGTCGCTGGCCTAATCGTCGGCCTCATCCACCACTTCATTGAGGCCGAGGAGATGAATGTCTTTGGGGCTATCGTGCAGGGTAGGCTGGACCCTAAGCCAGTCCCTGGCGCCATCTTGGTTGCCCTCACATCGTTGGTCGGCGGCTTCAGCCTCGGGCCCGAGGTGCCCACAGGCATGTTGGCCGGCGGGCTGTCCACGTGGCTGTCAGAGCGGCGCAAGTTAAGATCCGAGATCCAGCGATCCAATGTCTTGAGCGGAGTGATAGGGGCTTATGGAGGATTGTTCACCTCACCCTTTGCTGCCCTACTCATGCCTTTAGAACTGGCCCACCAACAGACACCGATTTACTATGGCACGTTGACCATCGCCGCCATTGCCGGCGTTTTGGGCTTCAGCCTCTTTTTTGCCTTCGGCGAGGAGGCATTTGCCAGCGTACTGCGCATCCTGGACCTGCCAGCCTACAGTCTGAGGCTCTGGCATTTGATCCTGGCCATCGCTTTGGGTGTTTTAGGGGCCGTTCTTGGGCTCATTTTTGGGTTGCTCCTTCGCTCTTTCAAGAGATTGACCACACCCCTCAATAGCCGGCCAATCATCAGGGGAACGGCAGGCGGTTTCCTGTTGGGTTTACTGGGCATGGCGCTGCCGCTAACACTTTTCCTGGGTACCTCAGGGCTGGAGGTAGTGACAGAGCAAGGAGCTCAAATGGGCCTCGTATTGGTCATCGTCCTGGTTTTTGGTAAGATGCTGGCCACGACTGGGGCATTATCGACCGGTTTTATCGGCGGGCCGATATTCCCGCTCTTATTCGTTGGCGGCGCGGCCGGTACGGATGTCAATCTCATCCTTCCAGACATACCGTTGGCACTGGCTGTGGCATGCATGATGGCAGCTGTACCCGGCGCCCTGCTGCCGATTCCCCTGGCGCTGGCCATCATCGTGATACTAATAACAGGCATCTCTAACACAGAAGTAATTCCCGTTTTTATATCGGCGCTTGCAGCCTATTTTGTCACTCATGGCTTCGGTTTACTCGGTCGAGGTTCCGCGAAAGAACAAAACCACAATGACAAGAGATCAAATAGTGTTTGAAGTCGGTGAACAAACATAAAACGGCGCGTGCTCACCGCCCGCCACTGTCCGATCCTAATAATTTGGATAATCTAGGCCATTACTGTTTTGGTTTTGGTCATTTTTCCCAAGAGACTATAATTGCTAGGAATCTATAGCTTTTGACGCCGCCGCAATACCGGCTTATTGAATGCACTATTGTGGTCTATCCTAAGCTATGTGCAGCTCCCAGGCAGAGAGTGACAAAAGAATATCGACTGGCGCATGACTGGCCGCGCGTGATTCCAACTGAGTAATACTCAAAGAAAGGAGACATATCATGAGTAATCTGTTTGTTATGACATTTAAGAGTGAATCCAAGGCAACCGAAGTTCTAACCGAACTCGGCAACTTGCAGAAGCAGAATTTAATTCAATTGGAAGATGCGGCCGTCGCCGTGAAGGATCAGAAGGGTAAGGTCAAGGTGACCCAGACGCTGGAGAAGATGCAGAAAGGCTCCGCAACGGTGTGGGGCGGCTTCTGGGGCTTGCTTATCGGCCTGATCTTTGGCGGCCCTATATTCTGGGCCTTGTTTGCTGGCTTGATGGCCCGTTTCTTCGCCCGAGGTGTGGACCTGGGCATCGACAACACCTTCATCAAGGAGGTTGGCGATGCCCTGGAACCTGGCGACTCAGCGGTGTTCATGCTGGTCATAGAGGCTGTTCAGGACAAGGTTATCGAAGACTTAAAGCAATATGGCGGCACGCTATACTCGACCTCGCTCTCCGACGAGGATGAGGAGAAGCTCCGCAAGGCGCTTGAGGACGAGACGGTTGCCAAAGCCGCGACTGAGGCTACCGAGCTCGAGGACTAGGTAAGCCTGATAAAGAAGCCGGCTTCTTGCGGAAGTAGACCCGGCGACGAGTGTGATGAAGTCTGGGCGGAGGACAATCGTTGAAGGCGGCAAGGAGGATAAGCGTGAAAAGAAACAACCTATTCATAATTCTCGCTACTTTGGCGCTATTTCTGCTGGCTGCGTGCGGTAGTGGGTCCAATGCCAGCGCGGACTTGGTTGGCCCGGTTTGGGTCCTCAGCACTCTGAATAACCGGGCCCCGCTACCAAACACGATGATATCGGCCGAGTTCAGCGCCGAGGGCGTCGTGAGCGGTTCAGCCGGCTGCAATAACTATAACACGTCTTATTCGGTCGACGGCGATAGCATCAGCTTCGGTGAGCAAATAGCCTCCACCCAAAAGCTTTGCCCTGCGCCGGAAAACCTACAGGAACAAGGCTACTTCCAGGCTTTGTCCGATGCGGAGACGTTTGCCATAGATGGAGAGGAATTAGTCCTCCGTGATGCCGACGGTAACGATATTGCAGTCTATGCAGCCCAAAGCCAGGCAATGGAAGGCAGTTCCTGGCAGGTGATCTCCTACAACAACGGCCGGGAAGCGGTTGTCAGCGTGACTATTGGTACAGAAATCACGGCTAATTTCGGCGAGGATGGCCAATTGACTGGTAACGCTGGCTGCAATGATTACAATGCTTCGTACGAAGTTGACGGCGAAAGCATATCGATTGGTCCGGCTGCTGCAACCCGAAAGCTCTGTGCCGAACCTGAGGGCATCATGGCCCAAGAAGCGGAATACTTGGCAGCCCTGGAGACGGCGGCGACGTTCAGGATCGAGGCCAACAGCATGAATATGCGCACAGCCGAGGGCGCCACGGTGGCTAACTTCAGCAGGGCTCCAGGCAAATGACCCTTGAAAGGGGCGACAGACATCTCTAATTTGTCGGGTTTATTAGAAACATCACCATTAGGCGAAGAGATTCATTTCCAGGCGGCGGCCCGTTCCGCGAGCTCAGTAAAAGGTAGGAACTCATGTCAAAAAGCCTAGTTATCCTTCTTATTGTCGTTGGGTGTATCTTGCTTACCGTGGCCAATCTGACGCTGTGGATAACGCGCGACGTCCTCGATTCTGCCCAATTTGGGCAGTTGGTCACCGAAGGGCTTCAATCGGACCAGGCCACCGAGGCGCTCAGTACGCTGATCATGGACCATATCCTGGAGAACAGGCCCAAGGTGCCGAGTTTCGTTCGTGGACCGGCAGAAGAGTTCATAAGCGGGTTGCTGCAACGTCCCATTCTCGGTTCGGTGCTTGAAAAAGTGGCAGCGGCTGCAGACGCCGTTGTGACGGGCGGCCTGGCTAACGAGATTAGTATTGATCTGGAAAAAGTCGTTCCTTTTGTTGACACTCTGGTGACAACGATTGCTCCCGAACTTGCCGATGGTTTTCAGAATGCTCCCAACCCTGGTCCGATCAAGATTCTCGGGTCAGGTGAGCTACCTAAGATCAGGCAGGTGGCCCAGATCTTACCCTGGCTGTGGCCCTTGGCGGCCCTTGGCGCGTTTGCACTCTATGCGCTGGCGTATTGGCGAGCGGAGAACCGGCGCGATACATTGTTGACTATAGGGCTGGGCGTGGCGATCACCGGATTCATTGGGCTGTTGTTCATCCCTGCTATTCGACTAACGGTAGAAAACAACATCGTCAACGCATCCGTCCAGCTGATCGCCGGGGCAGTGATGGCGGTTTTTACACGCGGCTTTTTTATCCAGACCGTTATTTTGATCGTCATCGGACTGGTCGTCATTATTGCCAGCCGGTATTTCTTGAAAGGCGATCCTGCTGTTGCTCCATTAGAAAATGTAGCAAGTAGTTAACATGAACAAGACAAATAACTCTCGAACCCTGTCCGCACGATTCGACAAATTAGACCGGGCCATCACCTATTGGATGGCTCGTTATGGCATGGTGATTATGCGCGTTGGTCTTGGGATAATCTTCTTGTGGTTCGGTGCGTTGAAACTGGTGCCGGGCCTGAGTCCAGCCGAAGAGTTGGTCCGCAACACCATCTACTTCATTGACCCGGATATCTTCCTGCCCATCCTGGCCTTGTGGGAAATGGCCATTGGTATTGGACTTATCTTTGGCCTTTTCATGCGCTTGACCCTGCTTTTGCTTTTCTTGCAGATGCCTGGCGCTGCCCTGCCAATCTTTCTGCTGCCAGGTGTGGTTTGGACCATCTTTCCATTTGGCCTTACGCTGGAGGGACAATATATCGTCAAAAACTTGGCGCTCATAGGGGCTGCGCTGGTGTTGGGTGGCACGGTCCGGGGCGGCCGATTGGATCCCGAGCCGGATACCATGCCCACGAACCCGATCTAGAAGCTGAGCGTACAGTCAGATATGTCAATTGACCTGTCGTGCAACGGCTTTGTTTATTGGTTAGACAATACTTGACGGAGGAATATAACTATGAATGCCAGAAGCGTGGAGCTGTCACCCATCCTGCGCCTGTTGTTAGGCGGAGGCGGATTGGTCCTTATCATAGCCGGCTTGAGGGCAGCCGCTCCTATTGTGAACCCACTTCTGCTGGCCCTGGTCATCGCGTTGACCGTCGCTCCACTTCTGGGCTGGCTGAAAAGAAGAGGGCTACCCACGTGGCTGGCCCTATTGATCACCATCGTGGTCATCGTCGGCGGCGGCCTGATCCTGGTTGCCTTTATGGCCTTTGCCGTAGAGCAGCTAGCAACCGAAATCCCCACCTACCAGGCCGATCTCGATACCCAGAAGCAGGCGATTGAGAGCAGCCTGGGGCAACTAGGCCTCGACGTATCAAACATTTCGCAATCGAATGCCCTGCAACCCCAAAACCTGGTGAAGGTCGCGGAATCTGTCGCCAAAGAAGTAATTCGGGCCATCGGCAGCGGCTTTGTCATGTTTTTGATCCTGATCTTCTTACTATTTGAGGCCAGTGGATTTACGGCCAAGCTGCGGCCGGAATGGGTTCCCGACCACCCGATCCTGGATCGAGCCGGCCGCTTCGGCAAAGATATCCGCCAATATGTGCTGATCACAACCTGGATCAACCTGCTGGTGGGAATAGCAGACACCGTGCTGCTTTTGATCCTCGGCGTCGACTTCGCCATTCTGTGGGGCATCTTGGCCTGGCTGCTGGGTTACATTCCAAGCGTTGGCTTCTGGCTGGCCCTCATACCACCGCTTTTCCTGGCATTCGCGGAATTTGGTACGACGAGGGCTCTAATTGTTCTGGTTGGCTACGTTTTAATAAATGGGTCGGTACAGAATCTGATTCAGCCCAGGCTGATGGGACAAGGGCTGAACCTGGCACCCGTGATGATCGTGCTCTCGCTGTTCTTTTGGACCTGGGTATTGGGCCCCATGGGCGCGCTGCTGGCTATCCCCCTGACCCTGGCTGTGCAAAAACTGATCCTGGAAGGGGATGAGGGCACGCGCTGGCTGGCGGAGCTGATAGGCGCCGGCGCTGCGACCAGCAATGTGGAGGAGGAGGCAGGAGAGGAATAATCATCGGCTGATTGTCCAATTCCAGTGGAAAATATCGATTCGTTCTTGCTCAGGCAGGCTTAAGGCTCTCCAAACCAGGCCCGACAGGTGTAAAACGTTATTCAAGGGAAGTAGTGCTTGAGACATGATCCCCCTAGACCTAAGACTAATACATAACTAGGGGTTTTTGCATGTCCCCCAATAGGGTTCAATCCAGGAAACTTTCCAGAGGTACAGCTTAAAAACAAGCACGCGATATTGTCTGATTTTCAGACAAGACAATTTGCACACTCCCTAGAGGTAGTGCGCGGGAAATTTATCGGATTTATCTGAATTAGCCTTTGTTGGGGGTTATGCAAAAACCCCCTACAAGGTAGCCGGCCTGACTGGAGCGACTTATAACCCAAGGGTAATCGACGATGAGAGCCTCGATGCTCTAAAGGATTCAATTCGGACGCTCGGAATGGTGAAGCCGGTTATCGTTACGGTTGGGGGAACCATCGTCGCGGGCCATCAAAGGACAAAGGCATTGGAAGCAATGGGCGAGAAATATGCGCCTGTTTTTATCCTCAGCAAAATCACAGTCCATGATGAAGTGATGTTCAACCAGCTTCATAATGGGACGGATCTGGATACCGGCGAAGAGAACTGCCGATTAGCTCCGAGCAAAGACAAGGTAGAGGGCTTCGCGTATGCAGAAGCTGATACCGTCCAGGCCAATTTCCGCGCTCCGGGCGCGGGCCTTCGAAGCCAGATCGCCAAATTGCTTGCTCGATATGGGAATTGGGGAGGCTGTGTAGCTACGTTTAGCGGCCGGGTGGTTTCAGGTGCGACGTATGCGATGAGCTGCAGGGTGATTGGCATGGCGGTGCGCGTCTTTTATGTGCCAGATGAGAAGGCTAAGATGGTCGCCGAGTTCTTCGGCCGGGAATATGGCGTGTTTTCTTACGACAATCTGCCCAAAACGCCTAGCCTGCAGACGTTTGCCCAGCCGTTTCGGCTTCGGAATGCTGGGCATCCCAATAAATCCACCAGTTACGAGCAATGGTTGCTGCCCAATCTCGGCCGAGAGCAGTCCGTTTTAGATTTCGGCTGTGGCCAGGGCGACTATGTTCGCTATATGCAGAAGCAAGGCTATAACGCTTTCGGAATTGAGTTCTTCTTCAGGCGAGGGCGCTCGAACTTCCTGTTCCCACTCCCGCAAAGACAAGCGGGCATCGTCCAATTTGCCCTGCGCTTCCCGGTGCCGTTGGCAGCTATCCGCAACCGCATCGCCTATCGCTTCCAGTTCGGCCTGAGCCTGAGCTAACCGTTTGCCCAGCAGGTCGGTGCGCCGTTGGGGACGATGCCCCGTCCGCTTTTCCGCCGCGACAACCAGAGCCTGGGTGCGGGTCATGCTGACGGTGTTTCCCGGATGTAGTTCATTGGCTAACCACAAGCGACCATATGTTGGGCTGTGCAGGCTGACCAGCGCCGCCTGATACCCTAACTCAATGGCATCGCCCATGTGGCCAAAGGCCGTGTTCGGGTAGCTGCTACTCGTGCTGGAGACGGGTCGACCAGTGAGGTCGGCATCATAGACGATTTCACCTTGCTTCTCCAGGGCCAAGGCCACTTCCCGGTCGATAAACGGCTGGCTGATTCTATCCAGAGCTGTTGCTAGTTCCGCAACTTCTGCCGTTGTTTAACAAAACCCAGGTACGCAGATTCATCGACAAGGCTGTAAAGCAGGTCGGCGAGCATGGCCTCTTTGACCATGTGATCATGGACTTCGTTATCAATTCCGTGGTAGATAAGCAGGCGGCCCATGATGTGTTGATGTGCGTCAATGCTTTTTGCAAGCCAGGTGGGACGCTTTATGTTTCCGGCCGGTTTCCACCAGCTCCGGAGAGGTCCAAGAAGGCCAGGGGAAGCGGTGGGATTGAGGTTCAGTTCCTGGATAAAGAAGGTTTCTCGGGTCAGCTTCATTTTGGTGGCTGGTTCTATCAGCTTTATCACACTAAAGAGAAGGTTCAGGAGCTTATTCCCCAATATTACAATGACGTTTATAAGGTCAAATGGGCAGGAACCAAATGGATGATGATGGCCAAAAAGAAAGTCATCCATCCGCAAGATGTTTATGAAGCTGCGCTCAATCGCGAGTTTGATCTGCCCTGGGTGGATGGCGAAAGAGTGGGCAAGAATAAAGAAATGCTTGAAGTTTGGCGGCCGGCGCATGAAGAGGCTGTTCGCGGCTTAGAAGTTACACCGTGGATAGGCCCGGAAGCCTCGCATGGCAATTAATGGACCTTCGACAAAGTTAGTAGCGGCGCAGCCTGGTATTTTAATCGGGCTGCGCCGAGGTCTTAGGCTAGAAGATGCGGCCCAATCGGCCGGAATAACATATCGAACGCTTCGTAATTGGGTGCGGAGAGGGGAAGTCGAAAGGGATCGGCTAGAAGCAGACCCGGAAGCTGTACCGATAAAAGAAGAGACCATTTTCGTTGATTTCTTGGCCAACTATGAGGAAGCCAAGGCTGAAGGCCAGATGCTGCTCGCCAATGTGGTGAAAACAGCGGCCGACGGTGGTCATAAAATCCGCGAGACGCGGGTAACGGAAGTGGTCATTGAGGGAACAGTCGTCAAGAAGGAGTCGCAGACAATAGAACGGGAAGTAGGGCCAGATTGGAAAGCTGCGGCCTTTATTCTCGAAAGGCGATATGGCTGGGGCCGAAGTGACCGTCAAGACCATTACGATGTCGATATGAATAACTTCACGGCCGACGAATTACAGAGAGTTGTAAATGGTGAAGACCCGCTCCAGATACTCGCAGACCGAGCAAGCCAAGCTCCGAGCGAAAGCCCTGTTACTTCTGAGGGAGAAGCAGGCGAAGGAGAATCCGGCTGGTAAGCTGGAGGATAGGGCTCCGCTTAACTTGTTGGAGTGGACGTTCCGATATCGCTCGATTTTAGGCCCAAACGTATTCTTCGATCTGGATAATCACAAATATATAAAGGCGCTTTACACTTCTACAGCTCGACGAATGGTTGTCCGAAAGGCAGCCCAGGTGGGAGCTAGTGAATGGGCGGTTTCAAAAGCATTTCATTGTTGCGATACGCGAATGATGAATGTTTTTTACGTTATGCCTAGCGAGCGAGATACGTTCGACTTCAGTCAAATGCGGGTGGGTCCGGCCATTGAATCCAGCCCATATCTTCAGAGTCTGGTTGTGGGCGCCTATGTAGGGAACCTGAAGAGAGGTGCAGATAGGGCGTCAATGAAACGTATCGGCGATCGCTTCTTAACCTTTCGTGGAGCGGCCGTTACGCCAGATGGTAGGGCCAGGGCCTTGAAATCTGTGCCGGCCGATTTGGCGATTCGGGATGAGGTCGACGAAATGGATCCCCGGGTTGCCGAGATTGTCCGGAAGCGGTTAGCCCATTCGATATTCCGTGAAGAAATTGCGATGTCGACTCCTTCATATCCTGGAATCGGAATCGATGCGGAATGGGAAATCAGCGATCAGCGTTTATGGTTCATTCCTTGTCCTCATTGTGGGAAGGTGCAGACGCCAGGCATCGCGCATTTGGTCGTCGATTGGGATGAGCTGGGGCAGCCGAGTCAATGGCATGGGATGGATGACGGCCGCGCCTGGTTGGCCTGTGAACGATGTAAGAAGGAGCTGGACCGTTCTGTAGATGGCGAATGGGTGCCAACATTTCAAGATCGGGATATTGAAGGCTATCAATTGAGTCGCTTCATTACTGTTCAGGCGGATTTGCTTGACCTGGCCAAGAGCCTGCAGACGACCGATGAATCCAAGCTAAAGGAGATTTTTAATCAGGATCTGGGAGAGCCGTATATGGTCAAAGGTGGCCAGATTACGGATGAGGAGATTGACGCCTGCCGGCGCGATTGGCTGATGGGATCGGCGAGAGCGCCCGTTTCCTACGCTGGAATTGATGTCGGCCGGGTATTGCACGTGGTTATCCGGGCAAGAGCTGATAATTATGGTGATAGGGCGATGCTCTGGGCCGGGGAGGTTGCTGAGTTTAGCGATTTGGCTGCGCTGTTTGCTCGTTATCGGGTGAGATCGGCTGTTGTCGATGCCCTTCCAGAAACCAGAAAGGCCAGGGAATTCCAAAGGCAGATGCCAGATGATTTAGTTTACCTCTGTTATTACACCGGCTCGGTTGAGAAGAAGTCTGATGAGGCTGTGTTCAATGAGGATGAGGGGGTGGTTTCGGCCGATAGGACCCGCGTCTTGGATGCGATGTTTTCACAGTTCTATAGCGAAACTAATACATTGCCGGCCGATATCCGAGGTTTGAAGGATTATTACGACCACATGAAGGCCAGCGTTCGAATCACCAAGACCGGAAATACTGGAATACCAGCGACGTTGTATGTGAATTCTAAGCCGGACCACTTTTGCCACGCGGAGGTCTACGCATATATTGCCTCATTAAAGCCGAAAAAGAAATCCACCACAAGCGCACCGGCAAGGGTTACAAATGCGCGGGATATGTTCGAGTAGTCTTTGATGTCGGCCGAGAATCGATAACAAATCGGGCGCACGCTTGAAATATCCTGGACGGTCGCTAAACTTCCCGGCCTTATTTGAAACTCCTCGGCCTTTTTATCGCATCAAAAAGGGGTTAAAAGAGGCCAGGAGCGTGCAGGGGTGCGCAGGCCCTAATAAAGAGGCCAGGGAGAGCCAGGGAGCGAAAAGGGATCGATTTAAGTCGAAAAAGACGAAAAACCCCTCGGCCTTTTTTGCATAGGTATTTTTGAAAAGCGCGACCGTAAATGTTATTCTGCCTTCGGTATTCGAGATGGCGTCGGCAGCGCCAGATGAGAACAGAAATGACATATGGATTTAGACAGTCTCACCCCCCAAGGTAGAAGCGCCCTTACAGCTTATTTATTGGTTCTTCGTGGGGAGCTAACCACGCAAGAAATAAAAGAATCAGTTGGGCTTGGAAGTGGCTCGGCCGTTCGCGCCATGATGTCAAATCTTAGTGGGGCCGGCGTTCCAATTTATCAGCCCCAGCGAGGATGCTGGGCGATTCACCGTGATGAGGTGGCCAGGCGATTTGGCCAAAGACCAGGAGATTTGATGTGAACAACGAACAATTAATCCGATGTGACAATTGCGGCCGGCGTTCGAAGATGAAAGAGGCTGTAAAGGTTCGGCCGGTTGAAGGGCATCCCGGAATTGAAGAGACAGGTATCGACTGTCCGAAATGTGGTATCTGGATTCATTCAAAGTTTGATGGCGAGGCGCTTGCGCGTTTCCGAGCCAGGTTGCAGGAAGCGGCTGACGTGTTGACAAAGGCGAAAGGTAATCTGAAGGATGGCCAGTTGGATTTTGCTGTAAAGGAGTATTACCGGGCCAAGAAACGGATGAATGTGGAGCATCAGCGCTTCAATCAGATATGGCGGAAGAAGCTGGACGTAAAGTCGCCGAGCGAATTGATCGGGGAGCTGAAAATCAATACTGGATAATGTCCCCGAACTCTGTGTGGGCGTTCTATACCTTGGGTACTATGGATTTTTGTGAGACAGTATACGCTAAGAGACTTCTACCTCTGGGAAACTCCTTTTCATTAGCAACCTAATTTCTGCCTTTTTGATTGATTTGAAAGGTTTCACTACCTCTGGCGACGACTGCCTAAGCGTATACCAGCACATGAATATCCATACTACCCAAGATAGGCGTCTGACCGCATGGAGCGTATGTGCGCACAACGATCGGCAGCAGGTAAACGCCCGATTCGTCTATGAAGACGATGGTCCGGTCTTCTTCGACGGCCTTTTTTTCAACGCTGGCCAGCGTTCTTCCTTCCAACGTTGGATTTCTGTTTCCTGGCGTTGCTTGGCACGCCGGATCGGTTTTTGGGGTGTCCAGCCCAGGGCTTTGAGAATCCGGCTGACGTGTGCCGGGTGGTATTGCACGCCGAACTCGCGCTGGATGACTTGGGCCACCCGAGAACAGGTCCACAGTTCGCCTCGAAATCCGAAACTTTCTGCGCCACGCTCCAACAACTCCGGAAGCTTTTCCCGGTCGACCTGGCTCAAGCGCAATGGGGCACCGGATTTGGGTCGCTCCTGGAGCGTAGCTTCGCCGCCTTCCTTGCCGCGCTTGACCCATTGGCTGACGGCGCCTTTGGTCACACCCATGGCTTCGGCGATATCCTTTTGCAGCCAGCCTGCTTGGTATAAGGCCCACGCTCGCTTGCGGCGTTCTGTTTTCCAATTGGTCGATTTATCCTTTGACATGTGGTCCATCAGACCACGATTTAGCTATTTATGCAAGGATCAGTAAGAGGCCGCCCAGCTCAGAAATGGTCAGAAGATGACACAGTGATCTTTTTAAGGGAATATCGCCACATCCAGATTATCTCGGTAACTTTCGCGACCTAGACCAGGTTCCTTATTGTCTTCAAAATTGTAATGTCAGGGTGGCCAATATCCTGACTGTACCCTATGCCGATGTGATGGATGAGGTTGAACTTTTCTTTGAACATCTTGTGCTTAAGCTGGAAGAAGGCCGAACGCTTTGGTCCGATATGGAAAATATGCCCACTCTCGACAACACGGACGCTGTCGTAAAATTAGCTGCTTGGGCGCATGGCGAGTGGATATGGATTCACTCCTTCATCAACGGCAACGGCCGGCCGGCCCGCCTGCTGGCAAACTATATATTTACAGTAGAACCATTTAGCTTTGGCCCGATAGTTGCCATCCGGCCTAGACCAGGCAGCGGCTACGGCCAAGCCGCCGCTTTATCCATGGCCAAAAGGGATCATGGGAAAATGGAAATAGTCTTTTGGGAACTACTAGCCAATAGCTGCCGCTCATAACTTCTCCATCTAAGCCAATCAACCTTCCCCCAATTCGACCTAGCCGAAACCATTAATCTACAAGCCATTCGCGACCAGGCCCGCGCCCGCCGCTAAACCCCTCGCTGTAGCCGGTCTCTGACCGCGACACCACTGATCACTGTCCACCAACAAAACGCGGAGAACGAAGATCAGGCGCATATCCTCGTCGCCCCGACAAAACATCTTACTCGTCAAGGTCAGTCAAGCCGAGTCCGGCCATTACGCCATTCCCCCACGGCCCAATATCGCCACGAAAACGGCCGGTGGCAAGATGGCAATATCCCTATAATCGCCAATGTCTAGCAAGTGCTTGTCCCCACTAATGATGTATTGCGCCTTTCCCTCAACGGCACATTCCAGATACCGGTTGTCGCTCTCATCCTCTTGAATGACTGCCAGCGCTTCTGCCGGGTCAACGACAATCGCCTCATATTCCAGCAATTTCAGAAAACGCCGGATGGCCATTTCATCCTGCTTGTGTCGTTTAGCGATTCTGGGATACCTGAGCACCCGGCCGATCTCGTCGAGTATTTCTTTTGATATCAGCACGTCAAATATGCCCTGTTGCCAGGCCAAAATGATGCGTTTGGGATTGCCCTGCGTGTTCACCAATGAACTCACATAAACATTGGCATCCAGGACAACTCTCATCGCCGGCTACTCCTTCTGCTGCCGGCGAATAGCCTGCTGTGCTTCCAGAACTTCTCGCATCACCTCATCGGGATCGGTCTCGCCGCTCGCTTCCTGAAATTGCGTGATGAGCGCAAAGAGCTCCTTTCGCTGCCGCTTCCACGACTCATAAACTTCAACCGGCACGACGGCTGCGGCCGGCCGGCCATGACGGCTGATGATATAAGCGTCATTTTGGTACTGAACGCTTTCCACAATCTCGCTAAGATTCTTCCTGGCCTTTGTCACACCCAACATAGTTTCCATGGCTTCAAACACCTGCTCGAACTCTTGATAAGAAGTATCATTCTGTACATTATTTACAATATTGGTTATATTGTACCTCTTTTAATATTCTGAATCAACAGAACATAGCCACACCGCGCCGGTGGACAACCCGAACTAGAAGTGAACCCATTTACAATTGAATCGATTAACTCGGGATTAAACCCTTAGCGTAGCCTGCCAGCCTGCCGCAGCCGCCAGGCTGGATCACATAAACACCTTCACTAGTCAGCCCCGCGAAGGCGGGGATCCACGGCCCCGATCTAAACTGATACAGCCAATCTGGCGACCGGCCGCTTCACTTCTAGGATTGAAACATCGTCTCATGACAGGAAAACCCCCGTGTCCGCCCTCTGGGGGTTCCGGCGATTGAAACAATGTACGGGCGCAGCGCGCTGCGCCCCCAACCACCGGCCGTATAGTCGTCCAAATTGTACTTGACATAATAATATACTTTGTGTTATTCTTAGTTATGAAAATGTTTCTTTTCAAAACTAGAACCAATGAACCATGAGCAATACACCGGCCAGCCCCCTCAAGCCAACATCGCAATACCGAATCCATCATCAACGGCGCCATCCCGGCCGCCATCGCCCAAGTCGACGAACACCCGGCGGCCGTCTACCTGGCCGGCCTCAGCCCCAGCTCCCGCCGCACCATGCGCGGCGCCTTGGATACCGTCGCCCAAATCATAACGAGCAACGATCAGGCCACATTGTTCGACATCCCCTGGCAGCGGCTGCGCTTCCAACATACCCAGGCCCTCAGAAGCGTTCTAACGGAGCGATACGCGCATTCGACGGCCAATCGAATACTTTCCGCGCTGAGAGGGACGCTGAAAGCGGCCTGGAAACTGGGTCTGATGTCGGCCGAGGATTACCAGAAGGCAGCCAGCGTCGAGAGCATCAGCGGCGAAACGGTGCCGGCCGGCCGGGCCCTGTCCGGCGGCGAATTGGTGGCACTACTCAACACCTGCGAGCAGCGACCGTTAGGCATCCGCGATGCGGCCATCATCTCGTTGCTCTACGGCTGCGGCCTGCGCCGGGCCGAATTAGTGGCCCTCAATAGCGGCGACTATAATAAGGAAGAGAACGAACTCATTGTACGCGGTAAGGGCAACAAACAGCGGGCTGTTCCGGTGGGTAATGCCGCGCCGGCGTTGGCCGATTGGCTGGCCATTCGCGGCGAGGAAGTCGGTCCACTTTTCTGGGGCTTGGGCAACCGCAATCGCCGCGGCCGGCTGACCGACCAGGCCGTCTACAACATGCTGCGCAAACGGGCCAGGCTGGCCGGGGTGTCTCGCCTCTCGCCCCACGACTTTCGCCGCACCTTCGTCGGCGATCTGCTGGACGCCGGCGCCGATATCGTCACCGTGCAGAAAATGGCCGGCCACGCCGACCCGGCCACCACCAGCCGCTACGATCGCCGGGGCAAACGGGCCCAGCATAAGGCAGCCTCCTGCTGTCACGTGCCCTATAAGAAGCGGCTGTTAGGTGGAGAAAATGAGGAAAACTGAGTAAAAAACGGACTGTACCCGTTTGAAGGGG
>CAVVOI010000004.1:0-18622 GCA_963749825.1 uncultured Chloroflexia bacterium
CAGGCCAGCACGGACAGAAGCATCCGGATGACCTTCAACTACGCCTTACGCCCGGAATACGTTCTATCGATTTGAGCAAAGTGCTGTCGAGGGGTCCGTAACGATTTCGATATTGGCCGGTTGGGCAGCAGTGTTAACCAACGGGCTATGTCTTCTGACATGATCATATAGGTGGTCGTAATGGCCCCTATGGCTAAAACGCCTACGGCAACGGGAAGAGGCTGATGATGAGCAATGTTCGGGTTTCGCTAGTCGTTAAGTCGGCTAGCACTTTGCGCCAGCTAGGGCGAGAGAATTTTAAATTCATGCTTTCACCTCTAACTGGAAGCGGGCCTGATTTTCCTGGCGACGTTGGCCAGCAATGTCTTTCACCAGCGCCATGGTAATTGCGCATGACCACTATTCTGAAAAGTGTTCTTTCGGTAGAAGCGCCAGTTTGGCGGGATCGTCACCCGCTATTACAGAGGCGATAGCTTCTTGGTCGCCCATCAGACCAACTTCACCGAAAAATTGGTTAGACGCCAACTGAATGCCGCCCATCTCGCTTCATAGCGGCCGTTGGGGTACACGGTTACGTTTCCATTCACTACCAAATATAAGTGGTTTATCAAGTCCCCGGGTGATAATCGTCTCTCCTGCCGCAAATACGCTTCTTCATCTTGTGTAGTGGCCTGCAGCATTTGCGGATGATCAAGCGACGGCAGTACTTTCGCTACCGTGGGATCAATAAACTCGCCATCAGAAATGATAATCGTGCGGTCGGTCCGGCTGGTCAGCGATGGATCATGGGTCACGATTAGGATCGTCTTGCCCTGGGCTGCCAGTTCGCGAAAAACACGAATGACGACATCGGCCGAACGGGAGTCCAGGTTGCCCGTCGGCTCATCGGCGACGATGATCGGCGGATCGGTGGCCAGCGAACGCGCGATGGCGGCCGCCTGCTGCTGGCCATTGGAAACAGAGGCCGGCAAATCATAAGCATGCTCCTCCAGATCCCACCATCTGCAGCAGTTCCATCGCCCGTTCCGGTCGTTCCGCATAAGCATATACGTCGCAATAATCCATGGGCAGCATGGTGTTTTCCAGCAAGGTCAGGGTTGGCAGCAGTTGGAAGAATTGGAAGACGATGCCCACATTCCGTCCTCGCCACAGGGCGCGTTTGCTTTCCGACAGGCTGTAAATATCCTCGCCGCCAATCATGACGCAGCCGGAGGTGGGGTGATCGATGCCGGTCAGCATGTTGAGCAGGGTCGATTTGCCGCTGCCCGATTTTCCGACAAGGGAGACGAACTGGCCAAATTCGACGGTTAAGTCGACGCCTTTCAGGGCGGCAAAGCTGCCGCCATTGACGTAGGTTTTAACCACATTGTCCATGTGGATGGCTGGCTTAGACCTGTCATGAGTCGATTCAACGTTCAGGTTGGCGAAAACGAGGCATCGTCTTCATAACCGCGATCACCTGTTCCTCACCGGTGTCAGAAGTGGACGCATGGCCACCGGTCGCGCCTGAGACATAGGCCGGTTCAAGCTCTAATTCACCATCGGAAATGAGCAGACGACGGGAAAAGCGGCTGGCCAAGTCCATATCATGGGTGACCATGATGACGGTCTTGCCTTGATCGACTAGCTTGGCGAAGATGTTGAAGATGGTTTCGGCCGTGACTGAATCCAGGTTGCCCGTCGGCTCATCGGCGACGATGACAGGCGGATCATTGACCAAGGCCCGGGCGATGGCCACTCGCTGTTTTTGACCACCAGAGATATGGGCCGGCAGCTTATTGGCATGGTCGCTCAATTCGACGATGTCCAGCAACTCCAGGGCCTGTTCGCGGCTGATGGCCGGCCGGAAATGGCCGGCGAATTCTTGGGCAGCATGATGTTGTTCACCAGGTCTAATTGCGGCATCAGTTCAAAGGATTGGTAGACGATGCCCATATTCTGACCGCGCCAGACGGCCAGTTCATCCTGATTCAGATCGCCGATGGAAATAGATTGGGATTGGCCATTTTTCCCAACTTGGTCCTGCGGTGTAAAAAGGACCTGGCCGGAGCTGATTTCGCTGACGCCGGAGATCATGTTGAGCAGGGTCGTTTTCCCGGCGCCGGATTTACCGATAATGCCTAAAAATTCCCCCCTTTTCACGTCCAAAGTGATGGATTTAAGGGCGGTGAAGTTACCGGCCCCGGTGCTGTAGATCTTGCTGACGTCTTTGAGTTGGAATAGCGTGTCTGACATTTAGAGAGATTTCCTGTTGGTTTTGTAGGTTCCTTTGGGTTATTGCAAAACGGCCGCTGGTGCTGGCTTCGCCATCTGGTTCCGGCTTCGCCGTTGGAGCTGGTTGCACCATCTGTTCCGGCTTCGCCATAAGGGGAGTAAAAATCACAATTAATTCATCGGCTAAAAGACGGCATTCGTCGGGTGCCAGGCAACGGACGATTTCTTGATATTGCAGCACATGCTCAAGTAACATCAACGACCATTCCTGGTCTTCCGTTTCTTCCTGGGTCAAAATGCCAAGGGCAAAGCCACCCAATAAACTAAGGTTAGCGGGAGAAACCTCGTCATTAGCCGGTAGAATCTCTAAAAGATAAGTTACGAACTTTTGTTGACCGGCGTGTTGGCGCAATCGTACGCCGATCACCATCATCACTTCCAGACAATAGCGAATGTGTTCCGGGCCGTCTGGAGGAACACGTGACAAAATTTCCTCGGCAAACTCTTTTTGGGGTATTTGTCCCTGGCGGATCTTGTTCAAAATGAATTGCTTCAATTCCGCTTTACTGAAAGAGTCCGGCACGAACTTTTCAGCTAAGTGCCGTTCAGGCTTTTCTACGGGACAAAAAAGCCGTTCGGCGCGGCCGGGACCGGATTTCCCTTCGGCGACCTGGTACTCGGAGGTGACCATGCCTTTTTCTTCTAGCAGGCGCAGCATGTCGTAGGCGGTGAAGGGGCTGACGCCGAGCCGCTCGGCCAGCATCGAATAGTGGATGGGGCCGTCCAGTTCGTGGGAGAGGTCGATCAGGTTTTCGATAAATTCTTCTTGCCGGCGAGTTAGCTTCATATAAATAAGCAAAAATTCCAAAATAACCAAAATATTAAAGAATTTTAGAGAGTGATGGTCTTATCGTCAATGAATTCGGTACAAATGTCCCGGATTACCAATGGAGTTCTCATGTGGGTTTGCTGAACGGAGTTCAGCTTGGGAGAACTTCGTTCTCCACGTTTGGCCGATGAACGGTGAGTAGTGATCAGAGGTGCCTGTCACCTTCTTCGGTAAAGCCAACCGGGATCGCAAGGACTGAAGCGCCGACCAGGATCTGGGCTATGTCTCGTCGCCGAAGTTCAACCTTCAGTGGTTTCGCTATGTACTGGATGACTTTGCCCGCACTATCCTTGACTGGATAGACCTTGTGCTAGATGGTGTCAACTCTTCGCACGGTGTATCGATCGGATGGCGCCGGTTCATTGTTGGCCTTCATGACTAAGTCACACCTCGGGCTACCTCGATCAGAGGCACGGTTGAGATAGAGGCTAGCTCCCGTTTAAGCGAGTCGACCATCACATCCACGCCTGGAGCGGTGCCCAGCCCAAAATCCTCGGAGGCGCTGGTAAGAAGAATGAGATCAGGCTTAGCTCGATCTAGTACGTATCTCAGGGTAAGCGGTGTTAGCGTCTCCTGAATATCGACTTTGGGGATTATTCCTTTTTGAACGGCAAATGGTTCCTGATGCGGGCTGCATGTTATGATGGTCAGGGAAGGATTCTTTTGCAGTTGGCGCAGCACTTGCGCCCCTGCCTTTCCAGCGCCAACGACCAGGATTCGCATCTTGACACCCTCCTATCAAATCAGATTCAGCACAGAAATAACATAAAAGAACAATCCCAAGATAAGCGCGCTGACCAATGTCGCCACCAGTCCGTAGCGCATCATATCTCTCGGTGCGATGATACCGCTGGCGCTTACCAATGCCATTCGGCCGGACGCGGAAGGCAGCGAATAACCAAATGTGGTAGCCAGCGTTACGGCTAACACCATTAACACGGGGTTGAGTGTGGGATCGGTTAGGGCAAGGCTGATTAGTATGGGTACGAACACGGCGGCAATGGTCGTATTGTTCATCACATTAGTTAGCACGGCTGAAAGAAAAACCAGCAGCAGCAGGCTGACTATCAGTGGCGGGCCCGAAACGAGAGGGCTAATCAACTCGGCAACAAAATCAGTCGCCCCGGTGCGAGTGAGCGCCGCACCCAGGGCAAGACCGGCGCCAATCATGAAGAATATGCCCCAACTTACGCCCTTGACATCTTCCCAGTTGATGATGCCCCGGATGGCCAAATAAGAAACAGCCATGATCGCCACCATGGCCGGCGCCAATAGCGTACTTGGCAGTTTCAGCGCCGGCTCGAGGAAGGAACCGCCCACCCACAAGACGATAGTCACCAGCATGACGACCGAGAGTTCCCGCTCGGCGCTAGACATTGGCCCCATTTCCTGGAGTTGCCGGCGAACAGTCTCCACGTCGATATGATCGACCTCAACTTTGATCAGTTTGAGCAGCAAGAACCACGTCACCGGGAAAAGCAATAGAAAAGCCGGCACGCCGTACATCATCCAATCCACGAAAGTAAAGGGGTAAATCTCCCCTAAAAAACCGGCGGCAACCGCATTCGATCCGGCCCCCATCACCGTGGCCATGCCGCCTAAGCTGGCGCTATAGGCGATGCCCATTACCAGCAGAATTAGTAATCCTTTGGCTTTATGCGGATCAGGGACCTGAGAGGCAACGGTCAATGCCACCGGGATCAAGACGGCAGCCGTGGCCGTGTTCTCAACCCACATCGAAAACAGACCGGCTATCAACATGATGCCCAGCAAGATGAACGATACCTTGCCGCCGGCCGCTACCAGGGTCTGAAATGCCAGACGCCGGGTAAGTCCATGTTTGCGCAGACCCTCGGCGATAAATAAACTGGCCAAGATAAGGAAGACAACCGGGCGGGAGAAGGGCTCAAATGCCTCCGTCGTATTGGCCACGCCCAGGGCGACGAGGGCCAAGGGGACCATTAGGGCGGCAATGGGCAACGATACCGGTTCCAGAGCTAGGATGCTGCCGGTGAAGACAAAAGCCGCCAGGGCATGTTGCCCAGCCTCTGTCAGTCCAGCGGGCCGGGGCAGTAACAAGACAATGATGGTTGCAATCAGGACCAGCCCAAAGCGCCCGACGAAACGGCGCATCCTGTTCGCGCTAGCGGCGACACGCGGCTGCAGGACCCGCAGTGGTTCAAAAAATGGCATTTCGGCCGCTGTCTCCTGAGGCTCTGGAGGCGGTAGTGGCTGAGAAAGCTGGTTCGCTATTGGTGCGACTAGCACCACTGTGCTGACCAGCAGATCGGCCACGTAACTGACCAACGCCCGGGTATTCTGGCCAACATTATCAACCTCCACTTGCTGGACAGACTCCACAGCGGCCTGGCAGTGGGCGCAGTAAACCAGATGCGCTTCCATTGCCTGGCGTTCAGAAGGCGTCTGCTGGCCGATTACGTAATCCACGGCATTGATATGTTGGTCTTGATTGTCACTCATGGGCCGGATTCTTCTTGTGAATCATGAGCCGTTCGAGTGCCCTCCACTGGGTTGGTTTCATCAGCCGGGCTCATCCGCACTACTTCGTCTAGTAGCACGACGTTGGGTATTGAGATTTGCCCCTCGCTCGTTTCAAGCAGGGCCTTGGTTGCGCCAATGCGCAGCAAACGGCCGGTATAGTCGCCAACGGTGAGCGTCTGGCCAGATTTGAATTCTTCCCGGGCGTGAAATCCAGCCATAATGCTGTGGGCTAACTGGCGGTTACCGAGCCCAAAGGACAGGGCCAAACCCAAGGCAACAGCCGATACCGCGACGATGATGATCGTCGTCAGAATGGTGGTTTGGACGCCAAGCTCATCGAGGGCGAGGATGCCTACCACGAGTAGAAGGCTATAACGAACCGCCTGACCTAATACCCGGCCGCTCGGGATATTGGATTGCACAGTCATGGCGGTGATGGCGTCTCCGACAACGCGGGCTACGAAAGCCCCTACCAGGAAGATAGCAGTGGCGGCGACAAGCCTGGGCAAGAAGGCGAAGAAACTGTTCAGGGCAGAGGTAACTACGTCCGTTAGACCCAAGGACCCTAGAGCCAGCAGGATGAAGAAGATCAGGATTAACCAGTAGGTGATTCGGGCTAATAGATGAGAGAGGGTGTTGTGCGAGCCTATGGTACTTAGGCCTCGGGCAATTCCTGTTCGGTCGGCCAGGCGGTCGAGGCCTAGGCGGCGCAGGAGGCGGGCAACGACAGCCTGGCTGATGCGGGCAACCAGCCATCCGACGAGCAACAACAGCAAAGCACTCAATAATCCAGGCAGCCATGTAGACAGACTGGATTGGATCTCGTTTAAGGTTTCGGTCCAAAAAGCTTGATCCCAGGGCATGATTCCTCCTCTTACTCAATCACCAGACACACGGGTCTGAAAAATCTGCGGGACATTCAGAAAGTTGTAGCGTAAGGAACTCGCATTATTATACTATAAGTTGTGTGTCACTCTCATCAAGGATTCCGTTGCTGTCCAGGTCCAATGGTAAAATGAAAACGCGTGTTTCAGGTTCTGAATGTAGTTCGAGCTATTATTATTGTCATCGGCGGCTTTGTTATCGCCCGGCTGATCAGCTCCTTTCTCGTCCGCGCCACCAAGGCGACCCTCGACCCTCACCGGCTGACGATCCTCCGGCGTTCCACGGCAGCGAAAAAGCCCACGAAAAACACAAACCTTCTTCATGCCACCTTCATACTTTCTTGTTATCATCAACCTATATTATTATCGTGCGGAAGCGGCGATCTCGAGAGTTAGCGGCCAATTAGGGAAAAGAATGGGCAAATCAGTTTTAGTTGTAGATGATGAAGCGCGGTTGGTTAGCCTGGTACGCGGCTATTTGGAACAGGAAGGCTATACGGTTTCTTCGGCCTCAAACTGGCCGGGAGGCGCTTTTTGTCGCCCGCGAACAGCAGCCTGATCTCATCGTCCTGGACTTGATGATGCCCGAAATGGACGGCTGGGAGTTTATGCGCCTGCACCGCAAGGATTATGACACGCCCATCATCATGCTCACCGCTCGGATAGACGATATCGACAAAGTAGCCGGGCTAGAAATGGGCGCCGATGACTATATCACCAAGCCATTTAGTCCGCGGGAGTTGGTGGCCCGGGTGCGAGCGGTCTTGCGGCGAACGGAACCGGCGGCCGAAAAATCCGTCGTGTTGCGAGCCGGAGAGTTAGAACTGGATCAAACGGCGCGGAGCCTAAAGGTAAAAGATAACTATGTCGAACTGACGCGCATGGAGTTTGACCTGTTGCAGACTTTGATGGGCAGTCCGGGCCGGGCCTTTAACCGGTTGGAACTGTTGGAGCGCACGCAAGGCTATGCCTATGATGGCTACGAACGCTGCCAGTGCGTGTTGGTCGTCATTTGGGACCGAGCCAGCTGGCATAAGTCCAAGAAGGTGAAGCGGTGGGTCTACCAATATAATCGTCAAGCAAAACGAGAGGAGCAGGGCGTACGCCTGCTGACTCTTCTCTTACCAACCAAGAGTCCCTGGCTCAATCCGATGGAACCGATTTGGCTGCATGCCAAACGAAAAGTCGTCGAACCGGATGGTGATTTATCTGTTAAGGTGCTCAAAGCGCGATTATGCGCTCATTTTCAAACGACTCTTGAGAGCGCTACTCTCAAGGTCTCAGCCTGATTTCTGCATTAGGGATCTCAAAGTCGATGACTGTACCCGGCTTATAGCCAGCTACTTGAATCATGCAGATAGCATAGTCGGCGCCATCCAAAGATGCTCGGCGGTCAGTGGTGGACTTGATCCTGGGCTGGGCACTCAGCGCCTGGGCCACATTGCGAGCGACGATTTCAGATGTATTTAACCTTTCCTCGTTGATGTCGTGCAGGATGATGGTTGACTCGGCCAGCGCTGGAAAACTGAGAATATCGCCTAACAGGTTCTTGGTGAATACAGTGCTCCCTGCGCCGATGAAGGTGATCTTAGGCATAGCTTTCGGACATTCCTTTGTGCTGTAATAAATGAACGAAGCAGGCGGGCAAATGGTCTTGCCAAATCAGGGCGCTCCTCACCCCACTCATGTCGGCGAAGTTACGACCTTCACATCCCGAGGGTCGACGGTCACGGATCGGCCGGCTAAAGACGCCGACAAAGTACTATCGGAAAAGTTTAACAGAATCGTTGTATCGTCCCGTCGGCGGGCAATCAGGCCGAAGGGCATTTCGCCAATGCGCGAAATAGCCAAAGTACCTGCCAGGTGTCTAATGATGGCTCGCGCCTGCCCTTCTGTCGGATACCAGCCGTGATAATACAACTTCCCTCCGTTCATCCGGTTTTCGGTCAACGCCGCCTGGCCGGAATATGGGCCACTACTGTAGCTAGCCAAGACTTGAACAGATTCGCTATCGGGCTGCAATACTTCAACCCAATAAGAAGCCGGTCCATTTAGGCCGGCAATATTTGTCGAAAGATCCCACCCGTGGGGTTTTGGAAGGGTTTGCCAATCAAGGACTGTGGCGCCAGCCAGCGGCCGCAGTAGCCCCGGCAAGGGTTGGCTCGTCACCAGGTTACTGGTCGTTTTAAAGCCGGAGCGTACGCCCAACAACAAGCTGCCGCCGGCAGCGGTATATTGCCTGAACTTGTTCGCTAACTCCTCGTCGACGTTATGCAGCGTCGGGGCAATGACTAAGCGGTATTTGCTCAGGTCTTCACTTGTGGGAACGACATCGACTTGAATCCCCAGCCGTTCACAGGCTCGATAATAAACGAATAAGTGCTTAAGGTAGCTATAGTCGGCCCGATGAGGTTGTATTTCTATGGACCACAGGTCAGTAAAATCAAATATCAGGGCTACATCTGCCTCGTTTGGTCGCCGGCCAATTTCGGCCATAAGAGGTTGCTCTTCCTTAAGTACTGCCAAATCGCCAAGCCCGACGCCCGCCGAGCCATCGTGTCGCAGGAGCCCTGAATGGTACTGTTCCTGGGCAAACAGAGTTGATCGCCAACGGAAGTAAACGGTGGTGTCGGCACCTTCAGCCAGATTGTGCCAGGTCCATAGACGGGTCGTGCCCGGCCGGATTCCAGGATTCACCGAACCCCAGTTGATAGCCCCTGCTTGCTGTTCCATAACCCAGAATGGTCTGCCCTTGAGGCCATAAGTTAATGCATGGGCCATACCGGTAATATAAGGATCGCCAACATCATATGCGAACTGATGCTCAGGGGCTTCCAGTTCATCCTCTTCAAGATAAAGATGCTTCTGCCAGCGATCGAGGTTGCCTGTTGGATAGCTGTCCCAGGAAACGAAATCAAGATCAGTGGCCAGGTCAAATTGATCCAGATCGCGATATAGACCCATGAAATTAGTGGTTACACTATGCTCCGGAGCATAGTGGCGAACCAAATCGATTTGTTGACCTTGATAAGTGACATAGGAATCGGACGAGAAGCGGTAGAAGTCCAAGACGTGACTGGGATTGGGCTTGTCAATGGATTGATCGGGCAAACGAATCTGGCTCCAATCCGTATAGCTTTGTGACCAAAAGAGCGTCCCCCAGGCGTCGTTTAGAGTGGAAATAGCAACATAACGATCCTTCAGCCATTCTCGAAAAGCCGTGACACAGTTATCGCAGTAGCAGCGGGCGGTATGGCCGCCGCCCCACTCATTGTCTACTTGCCAGCTGAAGACATGGGGGTGCTGACCGTATCGCTGCGCCATGACCGACACAATTTCTTGGCTGTAGTGGCGGTAGGTAGGACTATTTGGACAGTAATGACGGCGTGTGCCGTGATCGCGACGCCGGCCGTCGGCGTCGATTCGCAAGATATCTGGATGATTTCGGGTAAGCCATATCGGGGGTGCAGCGGTAGGCGTGCCGAGCATAATACGAAGGCCGGCATTGCCCAGGAGGTTGATAGCCCGATCTAACCAGGACCATTCGTAACGCCCCGCCTCCGGCTCTATCTGAGCCCAGGCAAACTCGGCAATTCGAACGATCTCGATCCCTGCCTCAACCATCATCTGGGCATCGGTTTGCCAACGCTTTTCAGGCCAGTGTTCAGGATAGTAACAAATACCAAATTGCATGTTCAAAACAGGCTTTTAATGGAAAGCCCCATCTCCCCAAGCTCGCGTTAATGACACGGCATGTTTCCAGCGCTCAAAGCCGGCATTGCGGCGCTCTTGGTCTAACTGAGGCAGAAATTGGGTATAATCGCCCGGCAATGGAGGCAGTTCTGATAGCTCCGTCCAAATTTCTGCTCCCAAGCCTGCCAACAAAGTCGTCGCCCAGGCGGTGGTTTCTGAAAATTTAGGACGCTTGACGGGGATACCAAGTAGATCAGCCTGAATCTGACAGGCGATGTCGCTGGCCGAAACTCCACCCCCAACCAATAATTCATTGATCTTTATACCAGTTTCTGCTGAAACAGATGTCAATATGTCCCTTAGTTGGTAGCCTAACGCTTCCAAAAAGGCCCGAATAAGATGGCCGCGCGTATGACCAAGGGTGAGACCAAACAGGGTACCCCGGGCATTGGGATCACCGTACGGCGCATTCAGACCGGTGAATGCAGGGACAAAATAAAGGCCACTCGGATCGAGTACTGACTTGGCCAGGACATCGAATTCCTCATAATCTTTTACCAGTTGAACTTCGTCACGCATCCAGCGGATAACCGCACCTATCACAGTTGTTGGCGCTTCAAGACAATATGTTTGTTGACCGTCCAAATGCCAGGCATAAAAAACATCCATTTTCTCAAGATTCGGTGCGTCATTCCCAAGGAAAACTTTCACATAGGAAGCCGTGCCATGGGTACACTCAGCTTCGCCTGGTCGGCGGCGATTATGACCGAATAAGGCTGCCTGCTGATCGCCGATCATGGCCAAAACAGGGACATCGGCCGTCTTACCGTCCGGTCCTATAATATGCAGGAGGCCATAGTCGTGCAGAGTTGGCACAGCAACTGGTAATGCATCAGGTGGAACACCAAGAAAGGCCAACCATTCAGCCCAATATTGCTGGGCTCTAAAATCGTAGAGGCCCATAGCCTGGACCAGCGAAGTATCCATATAATGCCCTGAAGGGCGTCCTAAAGTTTGTAGCAGCCAAGCGGCCGATAATCCCAATCGCAACCGACCAGACCTGTTGGCATCTTGGAAGGCTTGATCATTTTTCACACGCCATGCCAGGTGTAAGGCGGACATATATGGCCCTGGCCCATATCCCAATCGCTGGTGCACTTCGGCCGATAGTGGCCGCTGTTTTATTTCTTCCAACAAAGGGAGCGATCGCAGGTCCTGCCAGGTAATAGCATTTCCAATAGGCTGACCGGTACGAGCATCCCAAGCGAAGTCGGTATTCCGTTGGCAGGCCAAACCACAGGCCGCGATATCACCAGCTCCTATACCAGCTCGGCCGATGGCTTCTGTAATAGCCTCGCTGACGCCGGCAGAAACCGCGTTGGGGTCTTGTTCGACCCAGCCTGGCTTTGGGTAAATGCGGGCAACAGGACGGTAAGCGTAGCCTAACACCTCTCCCTCACGAGCTACGATGACGGCTTTGGTTCCGCTGGTTCCTTGATCGATGCCTAAAAGGTATGGCTTTGACATGAGATAATAACAGCTTCAACTGGCATAGGAATAAGATCATACACCTTCTGGCAATAAGTCAGCCAGTTGTCGAAAAACATAAGTTGGTTTGATAGATGATTCCTTCAGAGCGGACTCATTTGTTGCGCCGGTAAGCGTTAGCGCGGCCGACATTCCAGCATTTAGACCTAATAATATATCGGTTTCAAGACGATCCCCGATCATCAGACAATTTTCAGGTGGTTTGTTCAGCAGGTATAAGACAGCATCAGCCATGTAGTGACTTGGTTTACCTACGACGGCTTCGACCTTCGTGTCGGTGCAAGCTTCGATAGCGGCGATCATCGCAGCAGCATCTGGCTCGCCACCGCCGGGCACCGGGCAGTAACGATCGGCATTGGTGGCAAAAAAGCGAGCGCCAGCCCGTATGGCGTCAAAAGCCACTTGCAGCTTCCAATAAGCAAAGGTACGGTCGAAACTGGCAATAACCACATCTATATGCCGAGCTTCATCGGTTAATTCGAAGCCGGCCGCATTCAGTTCCCGACGCAAAGATTCTTCGCCAACTACGAAGAGTCGAGCGCTTGGATGGTGTTCCTTCAGTAAATGGACCATGACGGCCGAAGAATTGATGACATCTTCGGCAGCAGTAAGCAGGCCAAGCCTGGTCAACTTTTGCGCATAATCCTCGCGGGATTGAGTTGGGTTGTTTGAGAGGAATACTGTTTGTTTGCCCAGGGAGCGCAACTTGGTCAAGGTATGTTCGACCGTCGGCAATAGGGAATCGCCAAGATAAACGGTACCGTCGAGATCAAAGATGTAGGCTTCGTAGAGGCGGACGGGTTTATTCATAACCAACATGTCTTTTAGATCAGAGATTTTCGTTGAAGTAGACGTATCGCGCTCTATTTTTAACCCTTGACCGCGCTGCTTGTCGCACTCTCGACAAAGAAGCGTTGCCCAAAAATGTAAATGATGACCGGGGGCAGAACAGCAATAGCTGCGCCCGCCAGAACTAAGTTTGGACTATCGGCGGCGCGACCACCCAGCACACTCAGGGCTAACGTCAAAACGCGGTTCGCCTCGTTACCCGAGTTGATGACCACTAGCGGCCAAAAGAAGCTATTCCAGGCGTACAAGAACGTGAATGTGCCGAGAGCGGCCAGCGCCGGCCCGCTGGCAGGAATAAAGATCCGCCACAATATCTGAAAGCGCGTGGCGCCGTCAATCACCGCGGCTTCTTCGATTTCCTTTGGGATGGAGAGAAAGAACTGACGCATGAGAAACGTACCGTAGGCAGTAAAGATCCAGGGAATAATGAGCGCGGCGAATCGATCAACCCAATCGACAGCCACCATAATCTGATAAAGCGGCGTAATGAGCACCACAAAAGGGATCATGATCGTGCCTAAGTAAAGCACGAAGAGCTGGTCACGCCCGGGAAATTGCAACCTGGCAAAAGCATAACCACCCAGCACCGATGTGGTAAGCTGGCCAAGAACGACTGCTACGGTCACAAGTGCGGTATTCGTCAAGCTGCGATCCATCGCGTGCAGTTCAGTCACTTCCTGATAGCTACTGAAATCAAAGGCTATTCGATCAACCGGCTCACCCAGGCGCAGATTTTGCAGCGTCGTACGTTCCAAATTTTCGGGATCGGCGAATCGACCCAGCGCAGTACGGCTGACGAGAGCCAGGGGCACGACAGCTCCGTCCACTTCAACATTGTATATATCCAACTCTTCACCATCGACGGTGACAGTCTCACCAGTTTCTTGCGCCAATTCGAGCTCAACAACCACCGTTTCCTCTAGCGTATCCGGCTTGGCAAATAGTCCTACGCGCACGCTGCGCTCGACCAACACGAATTCTTCTTGCCCATTTTCTGTATCTACGATGTAAAGGGGCAGCGGCTCGTCAAAGCCCTCCACAGTTTCAGTGATCGGCTGGCGAGGCAGTAAGCGAGGCGGAAAGCGGAAGGTGTCCTCTACCTGTTTAGCGGATGTAAATAGCATCACCAGGAAGGGGAAGAGCATGATAAAGGCAAACAGCCCAAGCAAAAGATAAACAAAGAAATAACCGATTCCAGAGCGGGTGCGATTTGAAAGAGTCATCATATCTTCTCCAGGACTTTTTCCTATGATTCAACCGCGCCAGCGGTACGTTGACGCTGAAACTGAAAGATGGTCGCGGCGAAAATGAGGAGGAAGAGAACCCAGGCGATAGCCGCCGCATATCCTTGCCGAAAATTGCGAAAGCCTTGGTTATACAAATACAAGACGATCGTCAAGGTAGAAGTGCCGGGTCCACCAGGTGGCGTGGTGAGCACAAATACCTGGTCGAATAACTGCATAGCCTGGATGGTCGTTGTCGTGAGCACAAAGAAAGTCGTGGGGGCCAGCAATGGTACTGTCAGACGGCGAAAACGAGTCCAGATTCCGGCGCCATCGACCTGGGCCGCCTCATAAAGTACCCCAGGTATTCCCTGTAATCCGGCTAGGTAAAGGATCGTGTTGAATCCCAGCCATTGCCAGGAGGCGATGATGACAACGGCAAGAAGGGCCACTTTGGTATCCGATAACCAGCCAATTTGTGGATCCATGAGCAGTTCGCTGCCGGCAATGCCGTTAATGAAGTTGACGCCGCTGGTAATCGCGTAATTAATCCAGCCCACGGCCGAGTTGTAAAGCCAGCGCCAGATGAGCGCCACCCCAACAACAGCTGCGACGCTGGGCAGAAAGTAGATCGTTCGAAAGAACTTCATGCCCCGCAATTTGCTGTTCAACACAGAGGCCAAGAACAACGCCGGGATAACACTGAAGGGAACGGCCAACAAGACAAAGAAAACTGTGTTCCGCAACGAGATCCAAAACAACTTGTCCTGCGCTCCTAAGAGAAAGTGCCTCCCGAATATTGAGAAACGCATCAGTTCAGCATGGACAGTTACATCGAGCACTTGGTTAGCAAGTTGGTCCGCGCTCTCCAATCGGGCAAAGTCGAGGTTAAAGATCTCAGCATAGTTTGCCAGTCCGATCCAATTTGGCTGGCCAAAGGCATCGGAATCTGTAAAGCTAACATAGAGGGAGAAGAGCAAAGGCCCGGCAAAGAAGAGCATAAAGCCGATGAGGTTTGGCGAGAGAAAGAGATAGCCGTTGAGCATCTCATTGTCTTTCTCTCTTTCACCCATTGCTTTAGCCGTGGGCGCACGCCACATCAAGAACGTCATTATTCCAAAGAGAATGCTGCTGATGACCAGCCCAATCCGGCCAATTTCAGCGATACGGCCGAGTAGCGCGATCAATCCTGGAATGAATCCGACAGCCAGGAAGAAGATGAGAAAACCGGCAGCCATCACGATATTGCCGGCCTGGCGGATACGTCTCGCCCGGCTGTAATCATCACCCACTCTGTCGGCAAAGCCACGAAGGATGTAGCCGGCCACGACAATACCAAGGAAAGGCAAGCCGCGCGCCAGGTTTTCGGCCAGCGAGTCAATGCCGATGAAGATACCCAAATAATGGAAGGTTGCCGCCAGGCAGCCAATGAACCAAAGGTAGTTCAGCGCCAGGGATGCCACCCGGCCGCGGTGTTGCCGGCGCTGGATGCCGCGGGCGGCGAAAAGGCTAATGGCCGCCGTAACCGGCAAGGCAAGACTACCGATCAGGCGGACAACCGTACTGAGCTCAAAGTTGCCTAACCAGAGGGCTAAGACGCCGGCCAAAGCCAGGACCGCCAATACGACGTGCCAAATGGTCGCAATTCTCAGAAAAAGCTGCGTGCGGCGAGACGATTTCTCAGCCTCACTCTGCATTCCCATATCGCCTGTTACTCCCATGTCACTTCCTCCTCAACACGCTGGCTGTGGCTGCAGGCACTGTCGACCGCAACAGTTTCTACTAGGAACGATGGGCACGCCGGCCCTCATGTTGAGCGCCGGCGTGCCCGCACCGTAAAAAGCGATTAACTATTGAGCAAAGGCCTTGTTGGCCTCGTCGCAAACACTGGCGGAAAATTCATCCAGTGTTGTCTCGCCGGTGAGCAGCGACGAAACGGCAGAATCCATGACCGCACCATACTCTGGCCAGGAGCCAACCCACAGAGGACCTTCGGACGCCGGGTCGCGAGCCAGACCATCCAGGAAGGCCTGGTTATTCTCTGGAGGCGTGAAGGTCAAGAAAGCGTCCAGCGCTTCTTGGCTCACACGGCTGGGGATGTTGGCGCCCAGTGCCGAGACCTGGCCTTGCGTTTCGGCCGTCGTCAATGCTTGGACCAGTTCCCACGCTTCCTCAGGATGCTCTGTATCGGCATTAACCACGTAAGCGCCCCAGAAGAGCCAGTTGCCGGGATTGCCGGCGGGTCCATCAGGTAGACCGACTACGTCCCAATCAAAGTCTACGGTCCGTACGCCAGGTGTCGCCCAGCGGCCATTTTGGAACATACCGACATTGCCGGCCCGGAAGGGAGGCTCAGGATCCTCGCCGTAAGGCACCGCATAGCCAAGGTCTGTGTACAGTTGCTGGGCGAAGGCAAGACCTTCTAACGATTCAGCGCTATCCAGGTTACAAGCGCTCCGATCAGCGTTAAAGAAGCCTCCGCCTGCGGCGTTCATCCAGACGCCATAGGGACCCCACCAGGCGCTACCGCCGTAACCTTTGATATCGCCACCCAGTCCATTAACAGCCTCGGAAATCTCGAGAAAGGCGTCCCAGTCCCATTCGCCGGCCGCTTCAAGTTCGCGGGGATCTTCAGCGCCGGCTTCGGCGATGAGATCCAGGTTGAGATAAAGGGCAAAGGTCGATACATCTCGTGGCAGACCCCAAAGTGCCTCGCCATCGTTGCCGCTATCAGGGTTGAAAGTGAGATGGAACATAGGGCCGGGGTAGAAGTTATCATCGCTGTAACCAGCTGTCCCATCCGCCAGCTCACGCATGTCAAGTAGCAGGCCGCGGGTAGCGAAGTCAGCAACGTCGGTGCCCGGGATCCAGAAAACATCCGGGGCGGTGCCAGAGGCAAGTTCGGTCTTGAGTACGTCCTGGTATGAGGCCGTCTCACTGCCGCCTGGTTCGTAAACCAACGTGACCCCGTCCATCCCAGCCATCAGTTCGTCACTGATATTTTGGTAGACGTCTGCCTCTTCTTGATTGTCGGGGCGGGTGCGCCAGCGAATCGTCACATCTTCCATGGCCTCTTCGGCCGGTTCTTCTGCCGCTGGTTCCTCGGCTGGTTCCTCGGCCGGTTCTTCGGCTGCCGTTTCCTCGGCTGGTTCCTCGGCCGGAACGGCGGTTGGCTCTTCCGCGCCGCCACAAGCCACCAGAATAATGCTCAAACTGAGCAACACAACTACGAGCATCCAAAATCGTTTGATATTCATGAATATTCTCCTCCGATTTACTTAGGATTTAGAAACTGAATGGTTAACTTTTTCATTTTCTATTTGAATCATTGTATTTTCTCGATAAACACCTCCTAATATTTTCAACCATTTGCTCCTGGATTATCATATGGCTAATGTTTCGAAAGCTGCAGTCGAAATAAGGCCAGTAGAGCGGCGGATGATCAGTTCAGCCGGAAGCCGCAGTTGTCGGGCCGGAGCATCGGGTTGCTCGATAGTCCGGATCAATGACCGGGCAGCCTCGCGGCCGATATCGGCAAAATCTTGTTTTAGTGTTGTCAAGGGCGGGGCGAAGTACGCTGCCAACGGGATGTCGTCAACGCCAATAACGGATAGCTGGTCTGGAATCGTCAGGCCCATATCCCTGGCAGCCCGCAGGACGCCAACCGCCATCTGGTCGTTCTGGGCAAATACGGCCGTTGGCGTAGAGTCTAATTGGGCAAGCTTCTGATAGGCTTCATAGCCAGAGGGAGCTAGCCAAGTGCCCTCAACAATCAGTTCTGAGTAAAGGACCAGATCCGAATCTTGTAACGCTTGTTCGTAACCCTGGTAGCGATCCTGTGAGCAATCTTCAGCCATAGGCCCGGTAATCATGGCAATGCGCCGATGACCAAGGTCAATCAGGTGCTTGGTCGCTGCGCGCGCGGCGCTCACATCGTCCAGGGCAACCGAGTCGGCTGCTTCCTCTCGCGGGCGAGCGCCAGCAAATACAGTGGGGAAATCAGGCGGTAGGTGCAAATGCCGGCGGTCGGCATAGGGATTGATAACCATGATGCCCTCTACCCGGCGGCTATTCACGAGATCGTCCATAAGATAAGCGAAGGTGTCCTCATCGTAAGCGGAAGCGGATAGCAGAAAGTATCCTTGCTGGCGCGCCTCAGTCTCGGCTCCATCGATGATACTGGCGAAAGTATAGTCAGTAAGATTGGGTGCGATACAGGCTAAAGTGCCGGTGCGTCCTCTGGCCATATTACGCGCGATGGCATTAGGCCGGTAGCCCATTTCAGCAATGGCGGATTTGACCCGTGCGCGCGTTTCTGGCCTGACTTGTTTGCTCTGATTGATGACCCGAGAAACGGTCTGGTACGAGACACCAGCACGAGCAGCGACATCACGAATAGTTACACGCGAACGAGCCATGTTCTTTAAGATGATAGATGCTTATGAAGATCTGCTTTTATCAGGAAGAAAATCTGACTCATTTGATTTCAATTGACTGGTAACACATGTGACCGGTCACATGTGACCGGTCACATTCTAGCTTATCGATGTGATTTTGTCAAGAACAATTGGCTAGTGTCTCAAAATGCGTTTCTTCTGCGCCTGAGGATCCCCTTGAGAACAACACAGATACGGTGCAACAGCTTGTGGCAAACTGCGCCGATGAGCAAGGTCAATCAGGTGGCCGGTCAGTTTTGGGATTTTGGTATGGTCATAGTTGCCCACAGCATGATGCCACCATGAGGGTTAGCCCCAAGCGACCGCTTCGCGAACGGCCGGCAGTGAGAATTGAACCATAGTGGTGTAGGCGCCAGCGTCCCG
>CAVVOI010000005.1:0-40561 GCA_963749825.1 uncultured Chloroflexia bacterium
GTGGAACGCCGGAGGATCGTCAGCCGGTGAGGGTCGAGGGTCGCCTTGGCGGCGCGGACGAGAAAGGAGCTGATCAGCCGGGCGATGACAAAGCCGCCGATGACAATAATAATAGCTCGAACTACATTCAGAACCTGAAACACGCGTTTTCATTTTACCATTGGACCTGGACAGCAACGGAATCCTTGATGAGAGTGACACACAACTTATAGTATAATAATGCGAGTTCCTTACGCTACAACTTTCTGAATGTCCCGCAGATTTTTCAGACCCGTGTGTCTGGTGATTGAGTAAGAGGAGGAATCATGCCCTGGGATCAAGCTTTTTGGACCGAAACCATTAAACGAGATCCAATCCAGTCTGTCTACATGGCTGCCTGGATTATTGAGTGCTGTGCTGTTGTTGCTCGTCGGATGGCTGGTTGCCCGCATCAGCCAGGCTGTGGTTGCCCGCCTTCTGCGCCGCCTAGGCCTCGACCGCCTGGCCGACCGAACGGGAATTGCCCGAGGCCTAAGTACCATAGGCTCGCACAACACCCTCTCTCATCTATTAGCCCGAATCACCTACTGGTTAATCCTGATCTTCTTCATCCTGCTGGCTCTAGGAGTCCTTGGGTCTAACGGACGTGGTTACCTCTGCCCTGAACAGTTTCTTCGCTTTCTTGCCCAGGCTTGTCGCCGCCACTGCTATCTTCCTGGTAGGGGCTTTCGTAGCCCGCGTTGTCGGAGACGCCATCACCGCCATGACTGTGCAATCCAATATCCCGAGCGGCCGGGTATTAGGTCAGGCGGTTCGTTATAGCCTTCTACTCGTGGTAGGCATCCTCGCCCTCGATGAGCTTGGCGTCCAAACCACCATTCTGACGACGATCATCATCGTCGCGGTATCGGCTGTTGCCTTGGGTTTGGCCCTGTCCTTTGGGCTCGGTAACCGCCAGTTAGCCCACGGCATTATGGCTGGATTTCACGCCCGGGAAGAATTCAAATCTGGCCAGACGCTCACCGTTGGCGACTATACCGGCCGTTTGCTGCGCATTGGCGCAACCAAGGCCCTGCTTGAAACGAGCGAGGGGCAAATCTCAATACCCAACGTCGTGCTACTAGACGAAGTAGTGCGGATGAGCCCGGCTGATGAAACCAACCCAGTGGAGGGCACTCGAACGGCTCATGATTCACAAGAAGAATCCGGCCCATGAGTGACAATCAAGACCAACATATCAATGCCGTGGATTACGTAATCGGCCAGCAGACGCCTTCTGAACGCCAGGCAATGGAAGCGCATCTGGTTTACTGCGCCCACTGCCAGGCCGCTGTGGAGTCTGTCCAGCAAGTGGAGGTTGATAATGTTGGCCAGAATACCCGGGCGTTGGTCAGTTACGTGGCCGATCTGCTGGTCAGCACAGTGGTGCTAGTCGCACCAATAGCGAACCAGCTTTCTCAGCCACTACCGCCTCCAGAGCCTCAGGAGACAGCGGCCGAAATGCCATTTTTTGAACCACTGCGGGTCCTGCAGCCGCGTGTCGCCGCTAGCGCGAACAGGATGCGCCGTTTCGTCGGGCGCTTTGGGCTGGTCCTGATTGCAACCATCATTGTCTTGTTACTGCCCCGGCCCGCTGGACTGACAGAGGCTGGGCAACATGCCCTGGCGGCTTTTGTCTTCACCGGCAGCATCCTAGCTCTGGAACCGGTATCGTTGCCCATTGCCGCCCTAATGGTCCCCTTGGCCCTCGTCGCCCTGGGCGTGGCCAATACGACGGAGGCATTTCGAGCCCTTCTCCCGCCCGGTTGTCTTCCTTATCTTGGCCAGTTTATTTATCGCCGAGGGTCTGCGCAAACATGGACTTACCCGGCGTCTGGCATTTCAGACCCTGGTAGCGGCCGGCGGCAAGGTATCGTTCATCTTGCTGGGCATCATGTTGATAGCCGGTCTGTTTTCGATGTGGGTTGAGAACACGGCCACGGCTGCCGTCTTGATCCCGGTGGCATTGACCGTTGCCTCTCAGGTCCCTGATCCGCATAAAGCCAAAGGATTACTAATTCTGCTGGTAATGGGCATCGCCTATAGCGCCAGCTTGGGCGGCATGGCCACGGTGATGGGGGCCGGATCGAATGCGGTTGCCGCCGGTTTTTTAGGGGAGATTTACCCCTTTACTTTCGTGGATTGGATGATGTACGGCGTGCCGGCTTTTCTATTGCTTTTCCCGGTGACGTGGTTCTTGCTGCTCAAACTGATCAAAGTTGAGGTCGATCATATCGACGTGGAGACTGTTCGCCGGCAACTCCAGGAAATGGGGCCAATGTCTAGCGCCGAGCGGGAACTCTCGGTCGTCATGCTGGTGACTATCGTCTTGTGGGTGGGCGGTTCCTTCCTCGAGCCGGCGCTGAAACTGCCAAGTACGCTATTGGCGCCGGCCATGGTGGCGATCATGGCTGTTTCTTATTTGGCCATCCGGGGCATCATCAACTGGGAAGATGTCAAGGGCGTAAGTTGGGGCATATTCTTCATGATTGGCGCCGGTCTTGCCCTGGGTGCGGCGCTCACTCGCACCGGGGCGACTGATTTTGTTGCCGAGTTGATTAGCCCTCTCGTTTCGGGCCCGCCACTGATAGTCAGCCTGCTGCTGCTGGTTTTTCTTTCAGCCGTGCTAACTAATGTGATGAACAATACGACCATTGCCGCCGTGTTCGTACCCATACTAATCAGCCTTGCCCTAACCGATCCCACACTCAACCCCGTGTTAATGGTGTTAGCCGTAACGCTGGCTACCACATTTGGTTATTCGCTGCCTTCCGCGTCCGGCCGAATGGCATTGGTAAGCGCCAGCGGTATCATCGCACCGAGAGATATGATGCGCTACGGACTGGTGGCGACATTGGTCAGCGCGCTTATCTTGGGATTGTTCTTTTATGTTATTTCTGTGCTGAATCTGATTTGATAGGAGGGTGTCAAGATGCGAATCCTGGTCGTTGGCGCTGGAAAGGCAGGGGCGCAAGTGCTGCGCCAACTGCAAAAGAATCCTTCCCTGACCATCATAACATGCAGCCCGCATCAGGAACCATTTGCCGTTCAAAAAGGAATAATCCCCAAAGTCGATATTCAGGAGACGCTAACACCGCTTACCCTGAGGTACGTACTAGATCGAGCTAAGCCCGATCTCATTCTTCTTACCAGCGCCTCCGAGGATTTTGGGCTGGGCACCGCGCCAGGCGTGGATGTGATGGTCGACTCGCTTAAACGGGAGCTAGCCTCTATCTCAACCGTGCCTCTGATCGAGGTAGCCCGAGGTGTGACTTAGTCATGAAGGCCAACAATGAACCGGCGCCATCCGATCGATACACCGTGCGAAGAGTTGACACCATCTAGCACAAGGTCTATCCAGTCAAGGATAGTGCGGGCAAAGTCATCCAGTACATAGCGAAACCACTGAAGGTTGAACTTCGGCGACGAGACATAGCCCAGATCCTGGTCGGCGCTTCAGTCCTTGCGATCCCGGTTGGCTTTACCGAAGAAGGTGACAGGCACCTCTGATCACTACTCACCGTTCATCGGCCAAACGTGGAGAACGAAGTTCTCCCAAGCTGAACTCCGTTCAGCAAACCCACATGAGAACTCCATTGGTAATCCGGGACATTTGTACCGAATTCATTGACGATAAGACCATCACTCTCTAAAATTCTTTAATATTTTGGTTATTTTGGAATTTTTGCTTATTTATATGAAGCTAACTCGCCGGCAAGAAGAATTTATCGAAAACCTGATCGACCTCTCCCACGAACTGGACGGCCCCATCCACTATTCGATGCTGGCCGAGCGGCTCGGCGTCAGCCCCTTCACCGCCTACGACATGCTGCGCCTGCTAGAAGAAAAAGGCATGGTCACCTCCGAGTACCAGGTCGCCGAAGGGAAATCCGGTCCCGGCCGCGCCGAACGGCTTTTTTGTCCCGTAGAAAAGCCTGAACGGCACTTGGCTGAAAAGTTCGTGCCGGACTCTTTCAGTAAAGCGGAATTGAAGCAATTCATTTTGAACAAGATCCGCCAGGGACAAATACCCCAAAAAGAGTTTGCCGAGGAAATTTTGTCACGTGTTCCTCCAGACGGCCCGGAACACATTCGCTATTGTCTGGAAGTGATGATGGTGATCGGCGTACGATTGCGCCAACACGCCGGTCAACAAAAGTTCGTAACTTATCTTTTAGAGATTCTACCGGCTAACGACGAGGTTTCTCCCGCTAACCTCAGTTTACTGGGTGGCTTTGCCCTTGGCATTTTGACCCAGGAAGAAACGGAAGACCAGGAATGGTCGTTGATGTTACTTGAGCATGTGCTGCAATATCAAGAAATCGTCCGTTGCCTGGCACCCGACGAATGCCGTCTTTTAGCCGATGAATTAATTGTGATTTTTACTCCCCTTATGGCGAAGCCGGAACAGATGGTGCAACCAGCTCCAACGGCGAAGCCGGAACCAATGGCGAAGCCAGCACCAGCGGCCGTTTTGCAATAACCCAAAGGAACCTACAAAACCAACAGGAAATCTCTCTAAATGTCAGACACGCTATTCCAACTCAAAGACGTCAGCAAGATCTACAGCACCGGGGCCGGTAACTTCACCGCCCTTAAATCCATCACTTTGGACGTGAAAAGGGGGGAATTTTTAGGCATTATCGGTAAATCCGGCGCCGGGAAAACAACCCTGCTCAACATGATCTCCGGCGTCAGCGAAATCAGCTCCGGCCAGGTCCTTTTTACACCGCAGGACCAAGTTGGGAAAAATGGCCAATCCCAATCTATTTCCATCGGCGATCTAGATCAGGATGAACTGGCCGTCTGGCGCGGTGAGAATATGGGCATCGTCTACCAATCCTTTGAACTGATGCCCCAATTAGACCTGGTGAACAACATCATGTTGCCCCAAGAATTCGCCGGCCACTTCCGGCCGGGCCCCAGCCGCGAACAGGCCCTGGAGTTGCTCAACATCGTCGAATTGAGCGACCATGCCAATAAGCTGCCGGCCCACACCTCGGGTGGTCAAAAACAGCGAGTGGCCATCGCCCGGGCCTTAGTCAATGATCCGCCTGTCATCGTCGCCGATGAGCCGACGGGCAACCTGGATTCAGTCACGGCCGAAACCATCTTCAACATCTTCGCCAAGTTAGTCGATCAAGGCAAGACGGTCATCATGGTCACCCATGATATGGACTTGGCCAGCCGCTTTTCCCGTCGTCTGTTCATTTCCGATGGTGAATTAGAGCTTGAACCGGCCTATGTCTCAGGCGCGACCGGTGGCCATGCGTCCACTTCTGACACCGGTGAGGAACAGGTGATCGCGGTTAGTGAAGACGATGCCTCGATTTTCGCCAACCTGAACGTTGAATCGACTCATGACAGGTCTAAGCAAGCCATCCACATGGACAATGTGGTTAAAACCTACGTCAATGCGGCCGGTAGTTTTACAGCCCTAAAAGGCATCGACTTAACCGTCGAATTTGGCGAGTTCGTCTCCCTTGTAGGTAAATCGGGCAGCGGCAAATCGACCTTACTCAACATGCTCACTGGCATCGACCACCCCACTTCCGGATGCGTCAAGATTGGCGGTGAAGACATTTATAGCCTGTCGGAAAGCAAACGCGCCCTGTGGCGCGGACGCAATGTGGGCATCGTCTTTCAATTTTTTCAACTGCTGCCTACACTGACCCTATTGGAAAATACCATTTTGCCCATGGATTATTGCGGCGTCTACGCTTATCAAGAACGCCCGGAACGCGCCATGGAACTGCTCAAGATGGTCGGTCTGGAAGAGCACGCTTATGATTTACCGGCCAATGTGTCTAATGGGCAGCAGCAAGCGGCCGCCATCGCTCGTTCGCTAGCAACGGATCCGCCCATCATCGTCGCCGACGAGCCGACGGGCAACCTGGATTCGCGCTCGGCCGATGTTGTGATTCGTGTATTCCAGGAACTGGCCTCACGGGGCAAGACCATCTTGCTCGTTACCCATGATCCCTCTTTGACCAGCCGCACCGACCGCACAGTTATCATTTCTGATGGCGAGTTAATAGACCCGACGGTGGTCATTACGCTGCCAACCCTCGACCATCCCCAAATGCTGCAAGCGACTCACAATTTGGAAAAACGTATTTACGAGGCAGGAGAAACGATCATTCACCAGGGGGACTTGATAAACCACTTATATTTGGTAGTGAATGGAAACGTAACCGTGTACCCCAACGGCCGCTATGAAGACGAGATGGGCGGCATTCAGTTGGCGTCTAACCAATTTTTCGGTGAAGTTGAGTTGATGGGCGACCAAGAAGCTATCGCCTCTGTAATAGCGGGTGACGATCCCGCCGAACTGGCGCTTCTACCCAAAGAACACTTTTACAAAATCATGGATGAATCGCCCAATACCATGGCGCTGGTGAAAGACATTGCTCGCCAACGTCGCCAGGAAAATCAGGCCCGCTTCCAGTTAGAGGTGAAAGCATGAATTTAAAATTCTTTCGCCCTAGCTGGCGCAAAGTGCTAGCCGACTTAACGACTAGCAAAACCCGAACATTGCTCGTCGTCGCCTCCATTGCCGTAGGCGTTTTCGCCATAGGGGCCATTACGACCACCTATATGATCATGTCAGAAGACATCGCCGTTGGTTACGCTGCTGCCCAACCGGCCAATATCGAAATCGTTACGGACCCCTTCGACAGCACTTTGCTCAAATCGATAGAACGTATTCCGGGCGTAGCGGCCGCTGAAGGTCGTCAGATGCTCTCGGTCCGTGCTGGCCTGGATGGCCAGACTTGGAAACTCCTGGATGTGGTCGCCACCGATGACTTCAAGACGGCCAACATGAATCTAATCACCCCGTTTAAGGGCACCATTTATCCCAATGACCGGGAACTCATGGTGCGCGAGAGTATGATGAACAGTTCGGGCCTGGTAACAGGCGACCAGGCCTTGGTCCAGCTACCCGATGGCACCATACGCTCCATGCCCGTGGTCGGCCAGGTTGGCGACCAGTACGCGGCCGGGGATTTTGCCGCCCCACCCCGGGGATATATTACCCTGGATACGGCCGAATGGCTGGGAGGTCAAAGCCAGTTTAATCGTCTCTATGTCCAGGTGGAAAACGGGGAAGATGAAGAGGCCATTGCTGGCGTTACCACACAAGTGGAAGACAAGCTGGAACGCACGGGCCGGGGAATCTATCGCACCAGCACCAACCTGACCACCGAACACCCCTTGGCCTCTCTAATTCTGGCTATGCTTAGCGTGCTGCTAGCCTTGGGCGTGTTGGTCATGCTCTTGAGCAGTTCCCTGATCATCAACACCCTAAACGCTTTGCTCGCCCAGCACCGGCGCCAGATTGGGGTGATGAAGCTGGTGGGCGCGCGCAGTGTCCAAATTTCGCTCATGTATATCGCCTTGATCGTCGCCTACGGCACCATCGCCCTGGTCATCGCCGTCCCCTTGGGCTTGCTCGCCGGTTATGGCTTGGCTTCATTTACGGCTAACATGATGAGCATCGAACTCCAGGGCTTCCGCATCGTTCCCGCCACCATCGTCGTGCAGGTCATTGTTGCCTTTGGCGTGCCCTTATTCGCCGGATATTTCCCGGTCAATAAAGGAGCAAAGATGACGGTTCGCCGGGCCATCAGCGACGATGGTCCTGGGGAAGGCTCGTCAACTTCCGGTTTACTCGATCGGCTTGGCCTCTGGCTGAAATGGTTGTCCCGGCCGTTGATACTCTCCATTCGCAACACCTTCCGCCGAAAAGGGCGCCTGGCCTTGACCCTGTTTACCCTCATCATTGGTGGGGCCATCTTCATCGCCGTCTTTAACGTGCGCACGTCGCTCAACGGTTTTATGGATATGATGGGCCAGCACTTCCTGGCCGATGTCATGATCACTTTCAAACAACCCTACCGCATCAGCCAAGTAGAGCGGGAAATGTTTCAAATTCCCGGCGTCGAGGCAGTGGAAGGATGGGTCTATGCCACGGCCGAATTTGTGGATGATAATGACAACTTCGTGGCCAACGCCATCGTCGCCGGACCGCCAGGTGATACGAATCTGCTGGATGCCGAGATGATCGCCGGGCGCTGGCTGGTGCCTGAAGATGAAAAAGCCTTGGTCGTCTCCGATGCCATTTGGAACGAATATCCCGATCTTCAGCCCGGCGATACCATTCGAGTCGACTTTCCCGGCCAAGGCATTGAAGAATGGCCGGTTGTCGGTATCTTCCGCTTCATTGACATGGCTTCAGATTTACTTGTTTACTCAAATTACGAAACCATTGCCCAGCTGATCAATTCGCCCGGAAAGGCGACATCATTCCGCGTCGTCGCCGATGCTGCAACCATAGATCGGCAGGGTGAAGTCAGTAGAGCCCTGGATCAATCCCTTCGTGAACGAGGTTATAAGATCGGCAATGTGGAGGCGGGCCTTGTCACCCGCCAGCAGCAATCCCAGGGGATGAATATTCTGGTCATCTTTTTGTTGATGATGGCCATATTGACGGCCGTCGTCGGCAGCATCGGCCTCACCGGAACCATGGGCATGAACGTCCTGGAACGCACCCGTGAAATTGGCGTCATGCGCGCCATCGGCGCCGTAGACGGAGAAGTGATTAAGTCCGTGGTCGTCGAAGGCATGGTGATCGGCCTGATTAGCTGGGTCATCGCCGGGATCCTTTCCTTCCCCATTAGCTTTGTCTTGCTGCGCCTCATCAGCACGGCCATGCTCGGTACGGAAATGCCGCTGGAGATAACCATGACCGGCTTTATCATCTGGCTGGCTGTCGTCGTCACCTTGTCGGTGGTTGCCAGCATGGTGCCCGCCCGCAACGCCGCTCGCCTGACGATTCGGGAAGTCTTGGCCTATGAATAGGCTTATGAATAAGTCTACGAATAGACTTTTGAATAAGTCTATGAATAAAAATCGCTACTAATTTACTTCGTACGGAGGGCGCGATGAATCCTATCGTTCTCGCGGTGAGCCGCAGTTCGCAACACACCTTTAGTAAACCAAATCAAGCCTTCATCAACCTAATTGAAGGGTTTGGTGTTGAAGGAGACGCACACGCGGGAAAAAGGGTCAAGCACCGCTATCTTGTGAAACGCGATCCCACAAAGCCAAATCTGCGCCAGGTGCATCTGATTCACGCCGAACTACTTGACACACTGAATTCGAATGGATTCTCGGTAAATCCTGGTCAGCTGGGCGAGAATATTACCACGCGGGGAATCGATCTTCTCTGTTTGCCAACGGGCGCCATGCTGAAATTTGGCCTCGAGGCGGTGGTTGAAGTGACTGGTCTACGAAATCCTTGCTTTCAGATCGATAACTTTCAAAAAGGCATGCTGAAAGCCGTGTTGGATCGGGATGAGGAAGGCAATCTTATCCGCAAAGCGGGAGTAATGGGCGTTGTGCTGGTCGGCGGGGAGATTCGTCCCGGCGATGCCATCACGATCGATCTGCCACCGGAACCATACCGGCAACTGGAATATATCGGCTGACTTTACTTTAGCAGGGACTTAACAACTCATTGTCATGCTGGATGGTGTCAGTGCCGAGGCTTTTCTTCCCATATGTGTCCACTTTCAAGTGGCCAGGTCCCTACGTTGCGCTATCTCACGACGCACTACGGGCGCGACCTTGGTGCCCAGGAGCTCGATAGCGTGCATCACCTGGTCATGGGGCATGTTGCCGATGCCCATCATCAGCAAGAAACGTTGGTGGCCAAAAATCTCATGCTGGAACAATATCTTCTCTATGACATCGTCGGGAGAGCCGACGAAATTTGCCCCTCGAAGCCCACATGAAGCGTCGTAATGTTCCCTGGTCATGGGCGAAAAGCCCCGCTCGCGGCCGATCTTATTCATTACCTGCTCAAAATAAGGGTAAGCATCGTCCATGGCCTGCTGGCGATCGTCGGCGATGAAGCCATGAGAGTTAATACTAAAGGCTAGCTGGGCCGGATCATGACCGGCCTGTACGGCCGCCTGACGGTAAAGCGCTACCAGCGGTGCGTATTGCTCCGGCATACCGCCAATGATTGCCAAAGCCAGATTCAATCCCAACGAACCGGCGCGCACCACCGATTGCGGCGTGCCGCCAACGGCGATCCAGATAGGCAGCTCCTCCTGCAGTGGGCGGGGATAGACGCCCCGGTCGTCAATCGGCGGCCGGTGCTTGCCCGACCAGGTCACGCGCTCATTCTCGCGGATCTTGAGCAGCAGCTCCAGTTTCTCTACAAAGAGTTCGTTGTAATCGTTCAGATCATAGCCGAAGAGGGGAAAAGATTCGATGAACGATCCCCGCCCGGCCATGATCTCCGCCCGACCGTTGGAGATTAGATCCAGTGTAGCAAATCGCTGAAAGACCCTCACCGGGTCGTCGGAACTGAGCACGGTCACGGCGCTGCTCAGCCGGATAGAGCTAGTGCGCGCCGCGGCCGCCGCCAGAATGACCTCCGGGGCTGAGGATACGAAGTCCGGCCGGTGGTGTTCGCCCAGGCCGATGACGTCCAGGCCCACCTGCTCGGCCAACTCGACCCTTTCAATGAATTGCTGCAGCCGTAACGCTGGGCTGATGAGCTTGCCGGTGCGCGGATCTGGCGTCAGCTCCGCGAAGGTGTAGAGGCCTATTTCAAAATGGTCTGTCATGATTTTGATCCTTTCTCTTTAAGTAAACCGCCATAAATTCTTCGGGAATGAACTTTGTTGGTGGCGGTTTACTTCTACATCGTTAACGAACAGTTTTCATTTGACTTTTATATAGTTTAGCGCTAAACTATCCATATGGCAAATCAAACTGAATCCCGTGAAGCGGACCGCATCAAGGACCCCATCCGGGACCGCAGCCGTGACCCGGAGTTATTAACCTGGTACCGTTTCATCCGCGTGCTGCGCAAGACCATTTCGGTCATGGACGAACCGATGCAGGACATGAATGTCAGTCGCTACCAATTCGATCTACTCATGCAAGTTGCCTTCGAAGATGGGATCAACCAGCAGACTTGCGCCGAGCGGATGAACGTGACCAAGGGCAATGTCACCCAACACATCGATCGCCTAGAGAAACGAGACCTCATCCGCCGCGAGAAAGAAGGCCGGACCAACTGTCTTCATCTAACGGAAACCGGCAATGACTTGGTAGCAAATATGATGCCGGTTCATGATCGACGTGTCAGAGAGATTCTTTCCCTGTTGACTCGAGAGGAATTGCGGCAGTTTCAATCGATTTTACGCAAGCTCGATCGTGGGCTTGACTAAGCTGACCCCCTTAGCGGCACTGGGATTGTCCCTGACCATGGTCGGCGCCTTAGTCACTCACCTGAAGCGTCAGGGATACCCAATGGCTGCCAGCAATCTGGTCTTGATGGCTTTGGCATTATTCGTAGCCTTCGGCCGCTTCTTTGTCCTGCCTTTTTATCCAGAAGGCTCAGCCTTCGGCCGCTTCGTCGTCCTACCCCTTTAGCCAGTTGAGGAAAATGTTAGCCGATCCTGAATGAACGAATGATTTCTTACATTTCTTATAATACAACGCCCGTAAGATTGGGTGACTTTACAAAAACGATTTTTGATTGAGGAACATACAATGTCTGATTGGAACAAACAAATAATCAATGAATTTAGAGACCAACGATGGCAAAGTCGGCGGCCACTTCGCCAACAATACCCTCGTACTTCTGCACACAACCGGCGCCAAAAGCGGCAAAGAACGGATCAACCCGCTGGTAACCTTTGAAGATGGCGACAGGCTCGTCGTCGTGGCCTCTAAAGGCGGCGCGCCCTCACATCCGGACTGGTACTACAATGTCGTCGCCAACCCGGTAGTGAGCGTCGAATACGGCACCGAGGAATTCCAGGCTCGAGCCACCGTCACCGAAGAACCAGAGCGCACCGAATTGTACGAGAAGATGGAAAAGACCTTCGCCTCCTTTCTCAGGTTATAAAGAAAAGGCAGGGCGCGTTATCCCGGTCATCACCTTAACCCGGCTGAATTAAGCCAAAATCCTCTCGACCGGCCAGAAACCATCCGGCCGGTCCTTCATCGTCCATCTCCCTTATGGCAGGTGGGCGATTTTTTTTGCCCGTCACATTATCTACCTTTACAAGATCGCCTATCCCCCCTGTTTTTCTGTAAACACGATTCAGGACGGTTTACGGATCTTCGACCACCAAAAAACCCTGATTAACGATCATTCAATGGTGACAAACGGCGCAATTTGTTGCATACTATTATTGGGTGATCGTTGTTGTTATGTGCTCAGAGAGCATTGATCATCCTGGCGCGGAATCATTGTAGGGTCAATTGAGGGAGGTGGTGCTATCTTTCCAACTTGAGTTAGAGTTTTTCGATAAAAGTTACTCTGGCTGTAGGCCTGCTATAGGACTGCTCAGAGACTAGATTGGACACTTTAATTTATTTTCTGAAGGAGGAACAGATGGTTAAAAAACCTTTGATATTAGCAGTTATCGTGTTGATCTTGCTGGCCATCGTCCCGATGGCGGTGGCCATCACCTTTGGCCAGCCAGACGGCAACGGCCATCCTAATGTCGGCGCCATGATTGTGCAAGAGCCGGATGGCGTGAAATATCTCTATTGCTCGGGCACCCTGATCGCGCCTGATGTCTTCCTGACCGCAGCGCATTGCACCGCGGCCGCGGCCGCCTACGGCGCCGATCCGCACGACGCTTATGTGACCTTTGACCCGGTTTGGGATGCGAGCGCCACCCTGCACCGTGGCACGTACTACCTCAACCCCAACTACGGCCATGACATGCATGACCTGCACGATATAGCCGTCATTGTCCTGGACGAACCAGTTACCGGCATCACCCCGGCGACACTGCCGCCCGCAGGGCTACTTGCCGACATGAAAGATGGTAAGGCGCTCAAGGGTCAGCAGTTTGTCACCGTCGGCTATGGCACGTTGCGGGATGACAAGACCGGCGGCCCGCACGCCTTGGGTGACTATGGCGAGCGCTACTACGCAGAGCAGACGTTCCTGGCGCTGAAGCCCTACTGGCTGCAGCTCTCGATGAATCCTTCGACGGGCAGCGGCGGCACCTGCTACGGTGATTCTGGCGGCCCCCATTTTCTGGGCAATAGCAATATGGTCGTGTCGCTGACGGTGACCGGCGATGCCTGGTGCCGGGCGACGGATGTGACCTACCGCCTGGACACCGACTCCGCCCGTTCATTCCTGGCGCCGTTTGTGGAACTGCCTTAATTCATCGAAAACCCTCTCGTCCGGCTAGAAACTACTAAGCTGACAGCACGCTGTCAGCCTGTTACCCCATCGCTCATCTTCCATATGGGAGATGAGCGATTTTTCATTTCTACTCGGCATCTTCTTTCATCGTCCCTCACCTTTACTGTACGGGCAAGGCTGAGTCATCAGTCATTCATCACTGATCACCATTTACTGACACCGCTCATGAAGCGGTCACTCTGCGACATCACTGATCACGGCACACCCTTTAGCCCGTTAAAAAGAAGCACGGCCACTTGTGCGGCAAGGCCATCGGTCGTTTGGTTGGCACAAATAACGAACATCTATAATATAACAATCTACTATTGTAGCCCTTACGAGGAACTATGACGGCAAATTCGAATAAAAGAAACGACCCCGACGTCGATCCATCCCGCAACGCGGATGGGTCACGTTTCACTAACCGTCGGTAACCTAGAAAATCAAATTTCTTTCTACCAGAATGTTTTAGGGTTCAGCCTGCATTGGCGGAATGGCCAGGCCGCGCGTATGGGTAGCGGTAGTGCGGACCTACTCCACCTGGTAGAAGAACCGAATGTCAAAAGATATCAACGAGTGACAGGACTGTACCACTTTGCGGTCTTGTTCCCAGATCAACGCGAATTGGCCCGCGCCGTCGCGCGTTTGTTTGCTTTGAAATACCAAAACTTCCCCACCGATCACGTCCTGACCAAGACAACTTACCTGGATGACCCTGAAGGCAACGGCATCGAACTCTACGCTGATTCTCCCGAAGATGGCCAATGGTTTATGGAAGGTGATAACTTTTTCGCCCGTCGCGCCGATGGCACTCTCAGCAACGGCCGCGAACCCTTGGATTTAGAAGAACTTTTTAGCCATCTCAAAGAAGACGACAGACTAGATGCCCCCATCCCAAAAGAGACATGCATCGGGCACGTACATCTGCACACCCGCGATGTTGACGAAGCCGTGGATTTTTATCATGGTCTACTCGGTTTTGACATCATGGGCCAAGCCAAAGCCATGCGCGTAGCCTTCGTCTCGGCCGGGGGATACCATCACCATGTCGGCTTGAACACCTGGCAGGGTGAAGGCGCGCCGCCTCCACCCCCCGATGCGATGGGATTGCGATACTTCTCCGTTGTGCTGCCAAACCAAACTGAGTTGGACAAGCTCCTGGTCCGACTCGAACAGGCGGGGATTCCAATGGAAGAAAGAGATGACGGCCTTTTGGTCGTCGATCCTTCACAAAATGGTTTGCTGCTAGTGGCGCAAAACACGCGATGATTTATCATGGATAAAATCGTTTTCCAGCATATTGGTTTGGGGAGCGCTTGGTAATTGAGCTGCAGAACACAAGGGGTTCTCATCAGGAGGCTGGAGCATGTTAAAACGCATCGCGAAAATAATTGGATATCTACAGTCCATTGTTTACTTTCCCTCGTTACCTTGATTACCGAGTTTGTCGAAGTAACCTCTGCCCACGAATCGCTTTTTTCCAACCACCCGTGGAGAACGAAGTTCTCCCAAGCTGGACTTTGTCCAGCTGGATGACCCGCCGCCCCTATCACCTCCCGCCAATCCATCCAAGACTATATCGGCTCCTGGCACTCTCGCGGTGGTCTGGCCAGCGGCCGTATACCCCCAAAGCAGGCCGAGGCCTTCGGCCGCCAACTCCGGGCGCTGGTCACTCCCTACGGCAACGATGGTCAACTCGAACTACAAACCGAGGCCAGCGTCATCTGGGGTCGACCCTTCAAAAGGTAACCCAATTCCCAGATAAACCTTGATCTTGTTCGATATTTACGATTGCTCTTCCCCGGGAAGATCAAACGGTCCCAACCGAATGGGGGCCAATGGATCACCGGCTCTCTCTAGCACAGGGCTGCGTTCGATCTCGGGCCATGTATACATGCCAACGTCAATGAAGTAAGGTCCGGCCTCGGCCGGCCGTTCAAAATCTACCCAGGTGATGATGTTATCTCCTGGCTTCCAGGCACTAGAAGATACATTAACATCATGAATAGCTATGGGCTCTGTCTGGTTGGCATCACGTAAGTGGTTGAACTGCTGGTAATGATTTGAGTCTATTGGCCCGACGATGCGCCACCAAGTGACGAGCCGCAGACCTTCATCAACCGACCGCACCTGCCATCCTTGCAATTGGGCGCCGTTGGCCAACAAAACCGGCTCAACCTGCTGAAAACCGTCAAAATTGAACTCGTCCAATGTTAGGGCAACAAAAGGCTTGTCGCCCAAACGCCGGGGAAACTGTTGCCATAACCCGTCCTGCCCGCTAGCTTTTAACTCTTCCCAGGCCGGTAGGTCGGGGGACATCGATAAGATGTGAACGGATTGATTGGAAGTTGTATCCAGGTTTGGAATCAGAAGCACAGATCGTGCGTCGACAATTTGGTGAGGATAATCCCATAAAAGGATATTGAATGTTGCTGCGTCCCCGAAGAACTCGGGAATGTCACCATAAGTATGGACCACGATGGGGTTTCCATCTTGCAATGATTCCGACACATAGCGAGGCCTTTCTAATGGCGTGCCCATACCTCCAGGCGTATGATGAGTTGCCGCAAAATCCAGGCCCTGAGTTATAGGGATGGTTTGAACAACGATTATTATCAGGACGGCAATCACCACAGCTGCACCCCAGTAACGCCAGCGTTTCCAGGCAGCGATGGATCCAACAGCGAGGAAAAGGGCCGGCAAAACAGCTAATGTGTATTGCGGGTAGACTGGTGTCTTGTAGCGAAAAAATAAAATGCCAGCTGAGATAGCCCAAACTGGCGTTAGCGCCGTCAAAACTGCACGCCAGCTCCTTCTCCTGTTTCGCCAATCCAACCATGCTTGCCATACGAGACCTGCCAACCCGGCAATAGTCAGTACAAGTACGGCTAGACCGGTCACCTCAATTAGTTCACCGAGAGGCGAACCCCAGTTCCACTTATTGCCCACCAAGAGAAATTCCCAGTTGATTCCAGCGCCTATGCGAAAGGTCTGGCGGATCGCAGTCAAATCGGTGACACTCGGCTGTTGCCAGATTTTGAGGAATTCAGCACGCGCCCCAGACCCACAGCACCAAATGGTATAGATGTATGGCAAAACAGCTATAATGGCCAGCACACCTCCTACAAGAATCGCCAGCCATTGTCGCCAAAGCGAAAAGCGCAAGATTAAAAAGACGGTTCCAATAATTAGAACCGCGCCTGCAATATGCACCTGAAGAACAAAACCCGCCAGGAAAACACATGCCGCGATTGCCGGCGAACTTCTTCGGCTCGCGCCGATTACGCCGGTTAAAGCCCAAAGAACAGCTAAAGGCGCTAGCAGATTTTGGCTCCAGATACTGCGAGAATAAAAAACCGCGAATGGCGAGGCAGCGAAGAGCAAGGCCGTGGTAATTCCTGCCCATGGTCCCCAAGCGCGCCGGCTAAGCCACCAAGCCCCGGCAACAGCTGCCGTCCCAACGAGGCCAACAAACAAAGTGCTTACCAGCGGATCTGTTGATATCCAATACAATGGCGCAAATATCCAAACAGAGGCGGGAAAGTTAGGCACGCCAGTTGAAGACTGCATACCTAGTCGGGCAAATTGACCTCCTCGAGCCATATTCAAAGCCATTAGGCTCAGGCGCGCCTCATCATAACCAAATACGTTTGTTCCTGGCCAACCAACGCGCAAGAAAAGGGCTAAAACCATGACGCCAGCTAGAGCAGCAGCTTCTGCTACCAGTGGTTTCCTCATTGGCCAAAACCCATATTGGTATAACTCCTCATAATCGCTTGACTCATTGTACGACAAATGGATGGTTCAATGGAAAACTATCACCCCCATCTACCAGCTGTAATCTCTTCAATTCTGGCCAAGAGTAGAAACCCAGCGCCAGCTGATACGTACCGTTTAATATCTCATTTGGAATGACCATCGGCACCCGGTCGACGATGATTTCACCCTCGCGCCAGTCAGTTGTTCGATACCCACCTTGACAAGGTTCACTGTCAGTCTGAGCCCAAACATGATTGCCTGTTGCCGGATTTAGATCGCCTAAAACGTGCACAAATGATGTGTAATTCCAAGGCATCTCTTCTAGCACTTGATAGTAAAGTGTCACATATAAGGTCTGCCCCGGCTCATAAGGATCATTTGGCAAATCAAATCCCAAGAGCTTGATTTTGTCATCCCAATTAGCTTCTTGAACATATTGGGGGGTGAGCTGTGGAATTGATCCGGCCGGGATTTCGTAAGCAACGTAATACGACTTGTCACGGCCGGGATATGGTTTGTTTTCAACAATCTTTCCTTGTGGGAACCGGGTCGTTAGCTGTGTTAGGCTTTGTTCGTATTCGTCTGGGGTGATGACATACAGGGTATCGCCTTTCGTTTCCTTGGGGAACACGGTACAGAACCGGCCATTGTAGCCCTGTATTGTATGTTCAGAGGCATACAATTGAAATAGTGGGTGGTCCGCCTGCAACGGAGACAAGTAAATCTGCTGGTCAGGTGGTTGTTGGCCAATAAATGTCGCAACCACAGCTCGATCATCTTGAAAATGACCTGGAAGATCAGGATCTCTGCCCCATAAGAGAAAATAATCGCGGTAGGTATTGACTCCCGTGTAGAACAAACCCACCACGACTATTAACGCGAAGGCGTAGACAATCAGGCGTCGAAAGAAAGGGGTGGACGAATTAGCTCCAGATTTTTGAAGAGCCGGCCCGTTGTTTATCGGTGACCATTCAGCCAAGCGCTGCAATACGGTAAGAAGGGCCAGGGCTATGATAATCATAACTGCCGGTAAGATACCGATAGCTCGTTTAGCTGGAGAAGCTTGATTGGCGACTAAGGCAGGTGCTAGCATAATCGCCACCCAAGCCAACAATCCAGCATAGCGCGCGTTCTTGATTCGCCAGAGGCTAATGATCAAGCCCAGATAGAAAAAAATCGAGAGGAAGGGATTGAGAGACGGCCGTCCAGGCAAGGTGTATTGGGCATCAGAGTGGCCTTTGAAGCTCAACATTAATAAGCCAGCCCTCGCGCGTCGCATGATTTCCCATATTTGTTTGCTGAATGCTTGTTCTGAATCAAATATCAGGACGTCCTGCATTCGACGAGTCAACATGCCTTCATTGTTCAAAGCAAAAATGCCTAACGGCGCATATACAAGCAAGCTGGTCATAGCCATCAGGAAAAAATTAACTATGGCTTCCTTGTCGATCCCGCGCTCCATCACTTTTGTGAGGGCGAATATCATGACTACTAACACAGGCAGCAGTCGAGCTGGCTGGTAGGTATATAGACTAGCGCCCAGAAATAGGCCGCAATATATAAAATCTAGGCGGCGTGATGTACGCAAGCCGCGCCATAAAAAAAAGATAACAAGAGATACAAAAAGGGGTACCAATACTGCTCGTAGACCAACTCTGCTCCAATTCAGGTGCCAATAGGAAATCGAAAGCAGAGAAGCAGAGATCAGCCCACCGTACAACTGAAGAATTCTTTTCTCATCACGGAAAAACTCATTTGCTACCAAGAATACAGCCGGGATCGTCAAGATTCCAACAAATGCAGACGCCAGATGAACCCCATATTCGCCAACTCCCACTGCTGCATACAGCAAGGCAACAAGATAGCTGAACATCACCTCACGACCAAAGTTTGTTGTCAGATAGATTGGCAGCTCCCCTTTCAATATTTTGAGTGCATCCACACCGTAATAGGCTGGATCGTAGCCTAAGCCAGGAGGAATTTCTGCCAGATTATATAAGCGAAAAAAGGCTCCAACCAAAATGACAACCACCAGCAGCCACAGCTTTTTCTGGTGGCTCCCGGATTTTGTATCAGGCATGTCGGCAATTGTACACTAGCATCGATTTTCCTGGTAAATCGAAGCGAATATCTCCGGCCACTTTACGGTAAGAAACAGTTACCATACTCTTTTTACATGTGGCGAACGATGCTCATGCCCATTATCTGTTCTGGATGCCGGCTTTCGTCAATACTTGACCACATTTCGTGTCCTGTTTAGCAGGCATTTCATAACCATACGGCAGGTATTTCGACAAAAAGATGTCCTGCCGGGGACCCTACTGAGAAGTGGCAGAAGCAATCCTCTTCTCCGAAATAGAAACGAGCCCTAGCACCCACCCGTTACTGAGTAGCGAGAGTCATCCCCTACAGCAACAACTGTCAACTCGAACTACAAACCGAGGCAACGGCCGTCTGGGGAACGCCTCTCAAAAAGTAACCCGGGCTGGCAGCCTGCCAAAAAACAGATTGCCAATCCGTTTTACTTTACCACATTAAATTCTGGCCGGATCAAATACAGCAAACCCATACGTAAACATCTCACCTAAAAAGAATCAGCCGGCTGGCTACTTCAATATCACCCACCTGGCCAATGTCCTATGCCCTGTTACGCGTTAATGTTACCCTGCCACTTATTTGTTACGGTTCTAGCGGTAACTTATGATTTGCCACCAATCGAGAATGTTTTGCTAAAAGGCAACGATCCTGATTCAGGCCAACCTCACGTCTTGGACCCTGGTTCGTCGTGCCTCACACCCACGACTTTCATCGTGTCATGAAAGTGATGGGAACAAAATCTAGTGCGAAAACGTTAGGACGTTGTAATTCCTCGGCACGGCCGATACAGAATCTCAAGGAGAGTATCTTGAAAACAACAATTCTGTCTATCCTGATTTTCCTCGTTTCTCTGCTTGTGGCCGGATGCTCACCTGGCACTGCACCCCCCGCTACCACGCCCACGCCCCTCCCTGTGGTCGTGGCTGATCAGCCCGCGACTCCAACGATTGAATCCGATCCCAGTTCAAATGATATCGCCAGCGAACCAACGACAGAGACTCCCCCTATCGAGGATAACCCACCAATCGAAGAAGAGGCCGCTGTCGATAGTATAATTCTTGGGATTGAGGGCCTCTTCCCGATAAAAGCCCGTGTGACGGTTGGAGGGCAATTACCCGACAGCTGCGTCGAAATCAGTGGTTGGGAACAAAACTTAAACGGCAACATTTTATTCGTTCGCCCAATTATCACTGCACTGGACGGCGCGACCTGTTCGAATTCTTTGGTTCGATTCGAGCAAGAAATCGATTTGGATGTCAAAGGACTATCGGCCGGCGAGCTTTCGAGTGGGGATTATTTTTTGGATGCCAACGGTTTCACCATGCATCTAAGCCCCTCTTTCGCCTCCAGCCTACTGGACGAAGACCTGAGCCGATGCCCGGTCGGCGATGATAGCCAGCTTCTCTACTTTGATGAAGATGCCAAATTCTGCCTGCTATACCCCGATACTTTCACCATGCGGAATGACGAGGCCCCTGATGTCGTCAGTTTTTATGGCCCACCGCTTGACGAGCATACACTTTCACCCTTACAGGCGATGCTCTTCATCAGCCATCAGGAACCCGCCCAAGGCAGGACCCTGGATCAAATTGCCGCTGAACACCAAGCTAACTATACTGACACAGACCGGGAATTGATCATCAGCCCGGCTTTCCTCGACGGCCAGCAGGCCATCCAGATTGAAGGCGAAGGAGAAATGGCCAAGTCACTCCAAATCATTACCTTGCACGAGGACAGGGTCTTTACCCTATCGGTGGTTCCCTATGGTGATTTTCCCAAGGCCGCGGACGATGTGGCCTTAGTCTGGGATCTGGCTCTCAATTCCTTCACCTTCATCCGGCCACCAGTCAGCCAGGAAGAAGGCCAAACCATATCCCTGACCGAATTCGAGGACCTATTGATAGAAGCCATTTCAACCCACAACTATGATTGGATACAGCAGCTGATGGATGAAACCTTTGGTTTCGCCTTCTGGCGCTCGGAAGGCTACGAGGCAACCCCTGAGGAAGCCATCGAGCAACTACGCCTCAATTATCTGCAACCGGATCAGACCATCACTTTTGAAGACACTTTACCCGATCTCAGCGCGAGTCTAGGAGGAAATAGTGACATCCTCTCCATCTGGAACCCGGCGACCAATCCCATCGGTGCGATCTTTAGCACCGGCTGGGGGCCAGATGGCGGGGGCGAAGCATTCTTGATCGTGACCGAGTCGGCCGGTGGGATCCTGGCCTGGGATGGCATCGTCCTCGCTGGTGGAGAAATGGGCGGCTTTGCCGGCCCTGAAGTTGGCGGCGGATGACGTCGATCGGGTAAGACCGTTTCGATCAAGCTTTTGCCGGTTCAAATGTGAGTGAAGGAGAATAATTGCCATGAGTTCACTAGAGTACGAAAAACCGCAGGAGATCCAAGTAACACGTTGGGTGGCCCGTGGATTATCGCTGCTATTTATTGGCTTTAATCTTTTATTGCTTCTATTGAACGAGGATTTTCGAAACAACCCTACGCTACCGACCGTCGTTTTTTGGATCCTGTCTTTGAGTATGTTGATCGCCTGGCGATGGGAGAGAATTGGCGGCCTGCTGACGATAATCCTATCTTTGGCACTTCCATTATCAATAATCATCCAGTGGTCAAGAACGACCGGAGTGGTGACGCCTACCTGGCAGCTACTCCTGATCGGCTTCAGCTTAATGGCCCCCTTCCTGATCACTGGTTTATTGTTCCTTCTTGCTGATCGACAAAGCAAGTTGGTTAAAGAATTTTCGACGGAAGATCATTCACACATACCGTCTAAAAAACCAACCCGGACCTACATATGGATAGGTTTATTGGCTTTATTAGCCATTATCCTCTTCACGATTCCTTTTTTTATTCCCATTCGGCAAGAATTTGGGTCCTCTGAACCCAACCAGCTTCCTACCAATTACGAGGGGCTGATCGACGACCTACGCGCTTATGGAGCTGAGGTTAGTTACGGTGGTGTCTCCGTCGATCACCCGCTGTTTTCGGCCGCCGGAGTTGAGCTCACCGTCGACGGCGAGATCGTCCAGGCTTTTGAATACCCCGATGTGGCCGCCGCAACGGCCGATGCATCAGCCATTTATTATGGAGAACCAGATTCAAATAACACACCCCGGATCTATCAGGCGCGCAACGTCCTTCTGCTCTATATGGGGGACGACGAAAGCCTGGTCATCACGCTGGAAACCGTATTCGGCCCACCATTCCTCGAAGGATAATGAAAATGAGAAACAGCACGACCTCTGTCATGAAATCATTCGCCGGCCGGTTTGGCCGTTTCAAAAGAGCGCTTCCCATCTCGGTTTTTTTCATTTTTTTCTTGGTAGCCTGCAGCAGCGCATCGATTCCTCCTGACCCAAATTCTATCGGCGGCGTTGTCGAAGGGGCCGGCTACCTATTGATCGATTGGCAAGATGGGCAACGAATCCTGATCTGGGACGACATACCCAATGGCAATCATGGCGCTGCCAGTTCGAGCTCCACATCCAGCCCACCGTTTCAACAAGAGGGCAGCGCCCAATCAGGAGATGGACGTCATTACGAATACAGCCTGGAAAGTATCGACGGGCAACAAGTAGATTTGACCATCGACGGGGTACCATATGATTTGGAGCAGGGAAAACTATTCCTGGTCCACACGGCCGGCGGTGTGACCCAAATCGAGCAGCTCGATCTCGACCTCGCCAGTCTATCGCCCACCAACGAAGGCATCATAGAATTCGGCCGGCTGATACCTGAAATCGCAGCCATGATCGCCGGACCAGATCTTGTAACCCCAACGCCCTCAACCGCAGGTTCGACCGCAGATTTAACGCCCACCGCTTGGGACGAAGAGCTGCAAACGGCCAGCGCCCTCGACGCGTCGCCAGAATCAGCCACTACTGAAGAGGCCACGGCTGCCCCTCCCGACCCAGATCCCGTTCAGGCCGATGCCCACCCATTAGCCGGTATGGTCTACAGCACAGATGACGGCCTGTGGATCATCGATCGAGGGGGCGAATCCCAGCTAATTATTGACCAGCCGAATGCTCGCTTATCGCCCGACGGCCGTCACGCCGTTTTTCAACCCGAGTACGATCCGGACATCTGGCTGGCTGACTTGAACACCGGCGAAAGGCTTAACCTGACCGGCTCATCCGGCCGCTTCAATGCAGATCCCCAATGGTGGCCCGGGCAGCAGGACCTGATCATATTCGGTTCGAGCGAAGAACTTGGACCGGGTTATGGTTACCCAACCACCGTGCGAACCGACGGCCGTGATTACCGGATCCTTGACCAGGAAGCGGGTGGACCGCTGGCCCTTTCGCCCGATGGCCAGAAATTAGCTTATGGCAGCTTCGCTCAAGCGGGCAAGATCTATCACTGGGACGGGGAGACTGAAACTTTCGATCCGGCTGATTATGGCCTATCCGTCGAGAAGATATTTCAGCCCGCCTGGTCTCCTGACGGCCGGCAGTTGGCTTGGGAAGTGAGCGGCAACCCGGATACTTCTGGCTGGTCTCTCGGTTTCGCCGTATTCGATCTGGAAGCAAAGACCGCCAAGCTGTTTCATACTTTCACGCCTATGGGCGGTGGATCATTTCCCCACTACTTATCCTGGAGCCCCAGCGGCGAATGGCTAGCTTTCGTCACTTTCAACGAACCGGGAGAGGGTGCTCGTTTACCGATCTTATGGATCACCCAACCTGATGGCCAAGGAGGGACGCGACTGGGTCCGGCCGTTGACCCGGTTTGGAGTCCCGACGGCCAACGATTAGCTTATACTGGTTTTGATGATTCGCAGAGCGCCAATGTTGCCTGGACCTATGACACCGTAACCGGCGAACAAATCCAAGTCCTGCCGGCCAGCAGCCAAGTTGTCCAATGGCTGCCGCCGGCCGTTGCGCCCTCCCAAAATTAATCATGATAAAACAAACATTATTCACTCTACTGTTAAGCAGCTCTATTATCGTTGCTTGTGCGCCATCCACCGGTGCCCCGGTAACAAGCCCTGACGAGGCCACCTCCACGGCCGAGAGCGATCTTGACCCCCTCGATATGGACGACCCGCTACTTCAGGACGCCAGATCCTTTGCGGAGGACCAGGGAATAACGCTGGAGGATGCGCTGCGGCGTTTGGAACACCAGCAGACCATTGGCGGCATCCAGCCCTTACTAGAAGCTGATTTACCTGATACATATGGCGGGCTCTGGATCGAGCACCAACCCAAATACCGGATCGTCATCGCCCTCACTGAGGGGGATGAAGCAACCATCCAAGCCTATATTGAAGGCAGACCCTGGGCTGAATTCGTCGAGGTCTTGCAGGTAAAATATACGCTTAGAGAACTGAAGGATGCTCAAGCAGCCGCCAATACGGCGGCGAAGGACATAAACATCGCCGTCTCCACAGGGACTGATGTGAAACAAAATCGGGTCGAGCTCTATGTCGGTAACCCGGACTTGTTCCGCGCCGATTTAACCGCAGCTGGCATCGAGTTGCCGGAGCCAGTCGAGATCCTGCCCATCGATGCCGGACAACCGCTACCGGAAACCAATCAAGGTGTTCTGATTACAACTGAAACAGCGGACGGCCGAACCATCTATCTGCCCAAACAACCGCCAACAGAGGCATCGATGACAGCGCTAATGGAGGGGTTGCTGGTTGAGGAAAATGGCTGCTTGCGATTGATTGAAAAAGGCGACCAGGGAGGCTTCCTGATATTGTGGCCATTCGATTACGAACTAAGCGTGTCCGCTGAAAAAATAGAGGTGCTCAACGGGGCCGGCCAGGTGATCGCTCGTGTTGGTGAAGCGCTGCGACTTGGGGGGGGTGCCATGGAATCGTCGCCGAGTATGTCCCGTTTCGACGAAGTAATTCCCGGTTTACCCATAGACGATTGTCCCGGACCCTATTGGGTCGCCGGCGAACGATAGGAAAGCTGCGTGCAAGGCGACCAAAACCATCGCGCCAGTTTCGACCACCCGCCCGGCTAACAATGCCCACTGTCCGGCACGGAAACTAATCGTGTAGCGTTTACAGCTGGCCTCAGCAACGAAAAACCGCCGGTTGCCGATTGGGATTTCATCAATTTAGAGGCATAATATTAATCGTTACAAACTGCCAAATTTTCGGATATAGTAGAAAACGGAAGAGGAAATGGAGAAACAATTACTCTATCTGTCCCAGTTCGACGTGGAAGCTGTCGGCCTGACCATGGCCGAGATCATCGACCTGCTGGAGGTCGCCTTCAAGGAGAAAGGTCTGGGCCGGGTGGAAATGCCGCCCAAGCCCGGCATCCACCCCGGCGAGGAAGACAATTTCATCCATGCCATGCCGGCCTACATCCCGGCCATGAACTCGGCGGGCGTCAAGTGGGTGAGCGGCTACCCTGAGAACTATAAAAGGGACTTACCCTACATCACTGGTCTGCTCATCCTTAACGACCCCAAGACTGGCCTTCCCCTATCGGTCATGGATTGCGTCTGGATCACGGCCATGCGCACGGCCGCAGCCACGGCCGTGTCCGCCCGCCGCCTGGCCCGGCCAGAGTCATCGGTCCTGGGCATACTGGGCTGTGGTGTGCAGGGGCGAACCAACACTGAAGCCCTCAAGGTGCTTTTTCCCCTTGAGCGGGTCATGGCCTACGACCTCAGGCCAGATGCCGTCGAGAGCTTTGCCCAATCCGTCACGGCCGAGTTAGATCTGGAAGTCGTGCCAGTGGACCATCCCCGGGAAGCGGTGAGCGGCTGTGATCTGGTCGTCACGGCCGGGCCCATCCTAAAAAAGCCTCACGCCACCATCCAGGCCGGTTGGTTAGAAGAGGGCGCTTTTGCCTCCTTGGTAGATTTTGATTCCTATTGGCACCCGGCTGCTCTCAAAGAGGTCGACAAATTCTGCACCGACGATCTGCCCCAACTGGAGCATTATCGCAAAGCTGGCTATTTCCAGGACATCCCCCCGATCCATGCTGATCTAGGCCAGCTGGTTGCCGGCCAAAAGCCGGGCCGCCAAACTGTCGCAGAACGCACCATAGCCTGCAATTTGGGCTTAGCCTTGGATGACATGGCCGTGGCGCCAACTCTCTACCGCCGCGCCGTCGAGCAGGGCATCGGCACCTGGTTGGCCCTTTAAGCCTGCCAACCGATTTCGCCATACCATAAAGAGTGGCCATATCGTTTCTGTGTTTGTTGAACTGCTATCCAGTGCAGCGTCTTCTATTTTCAGAATCCAGCTACTCGAGCTCCGGATTGCTTCACAAAATGCAGTAAAGTATACTATACAGGCAATTGTCTTTGATAAAGATTAGGGTTTAGGAGGGAAAGAAGATGGAGAATACACCCGACAAGAATATTGAACCTACTCAAGAAGTCCAGGACCCTGGCCGGCGCCGGCTGTTGAAGGCCCTGGCGGCCGGTGGCGTGGTGACCGCGGCCAGCATGGTGCCCGGTAAATGGAGCTCGCCCGTCTTAAAATCCGGCGTCCTGCCGGCCCATGCCCAGGTTTCCCAAGATCGATTTGCTATCGCCTGTGATCCGGAATGGTCAGTTACCCCAAGTGATGGTTTTACAATTTTTAATTTCTCGGCAACTGCTACCGGGAATGGTAGTCCACTTCCGAATGTGGCTCTTAATGCGACGTTGGCGGTTGGTGGGGCATCACCTTCGCAATCACAGAACACCAATGCGGGAGGTATGGCGGCCTGGTCGATAAATGTCAATGACAACCTCATTAGCCAGGTGCCGGTTGCAACCGTTACTTTTGTCGATCAGGCGACTTATGGTAACGCTTCTTGCGCGATAACTTTCACGCCCAATGGGGTGACGCCTACTTAATCGTATGACCTTCTAAAGCCTAACATTCAGTAGCCGCTTGACGGCAAGAAAAGTATCCCGGGCAGGACACGGATTGACTGTGTGTCCTGCCCGTTTTGTTTGACTTTCTTTTTCAAATTACTTGTGATTGATCCTCTTTTAGCCTCATGTGCTCGCGCCGAGAGCCATCCGCTTCAGTTGGAGCGATTGGCGGAACAGGCAAAGGGCTATACGGATTGGCAAAGCCTGCCCACGCGAGCCGAAGATAATGGATTGGCCCCTCTCGTTTACCGCCATCTGCAAGCAACTGGCCTATCGCTGCCAGAGGACACCCATCGAGCCTTATTGGCGCTGACCTTGCGCCACCGCCGGGCCAACCACATTCGTCGCCTCACCCTGGCCGAGATTCTCACCGCTCTCAAGGAAGAAGGTATTGAAGTGCTGGTATTGAAGGGCGCCGCCCTGGCCAACACCGTTTATCCGCGGCCGGGTCTACGGCCAATGCGCGACATGGACATCCTGGTGAAAAATCGAGAAGCTCTGCGCGCCCAAGCGAAGTTGGCCGAACTGGGTTTCAATGCCAGGGTACCTGCATCATTGGATGACCAAATAATACACCACCTACCAATAGCCCAACGTGAAGACGATGGCTTAACGGTTAGCGTTGAAGTGCACTACCAACTGCTCCCCTATATGGCTCACCCCGTCAATTACGAAGACTTGAGCACTGAGGCTAGTTCGTTTTCGGTGAATGAAGTTACTGCCCAGACCCTAGGTCACGAGGATATGTTGTGGCACATATACCGCCACTCGTTTGCACCGCCTTTGATCGGGCAGTCGATCCGGCTCGTGTGGGTGGCCGATTTCGTCAGCCTGGTAGAGAAGTATGTTGAAGAGATTGATTGGGAAAAGCTGAAATATAATCACCCACAGGTTTGGTTTGTTTTGCCGGCCTTTCACGCCCTTACACCCTGGTCCGATAAGGTTCTGAATACGTTAAATATGGATATCGAACCGACGCCAAAAGGGGCCGGACAAACCTTTCAAGGTTGGCCCCGATCTTCATTAGCGGTCCAGCGCAAGAAGGGCGTTAGACGATTCCTGGGAGATACCTTCTGGCCCTCCGAATGGTGGATGCAGCTGTATTATGGCCTGAATCGCCGGTCGCCAGGCTGGTGGTGGACGCGCTTGATTCGCCATCCTCTACACATCACCGGCTGGGTGTTACAATATTTATTGGAGCGAACTAAATTATGAAACTCTCGACTAAACCCAAACAGAAGCCCGACTATTACCTGGAGATGATGGATGGAGAGTTGCTTCTTTATCATCTCGATGAAACTAAAATCCTGTATTGTAATCAAACAGCATCGTTAATCTGGTATCTGTGCGATGGCCAACGAACGGTCGGCCAGATGATCGATATTCTCGGCGAGGCTTATCCTGAAGCGGCCGGGACGATGGCCTCCGACGTCGAGGAAACGATAGGACAATTCCTGGCTACCGGCTGTATTGAACTGCTATGAACCGGCGCCTGATCAGCTTTGGTAAAAGTACCATCGGGCTTGAGTATGGTCACGGCCGGCCGGCCGATTTGGTCGACTTCCTCTTTCAGAAAATCCCGGATTCGAAAACAGAGAAGCCATGGGCGCTGCTACGGCTTGAAGATCATGGTGAAGATGATGGTCTGTGGCTATGGCAGGATGAAACGCTGTTATTTAAAGAGAGCTCAAGCGGCAGCATGGCCAACCATCTCATGAGCCAGGTCTGTTTTACGCTAGCTTATGAAAGCCAGGATGGCCTGCTCTTACATTCGGCCGCCGTCCAGATGTCAGGCCTGGGCATCATGCTGCCCGGAAAATCAGGAGCCGGCAAGAGCACGCTTACGGCCTGGTTTCTTGGCCACGGGGGTCGTTATCTGACAGACGAGATGGTGTACATAGCGACCGAGAGCGATGTTATCAGCGGCTTTGCGCGTCCCATCACGATCAAGGCGCCTGCGCGATCACTGCTGCTGGAACTTCTGAAAGAGAATCGGGCGGCCGGTGGGATGTTGGGGAGTGAGCCCGTGGACATCATCGACCCGGAACTATTTGGCGCCGAGGTTGTAAAAGGTGATTCGCCTCTTGACCTGATCATCTTTCCCCGATACCGGCCGGGCCAGAAGGTCGAGATACGCCAACTTTCAAAGGCGTTAACCGCCTTTGAGCTGATGAAATGCTTGGCCAACGCCCGCAATCTGACGGACCATGGCTTTTCTGAAGCGGTGCGCCTGGCTGCTGCTGCTCCGGCCTACTCCTTGAGTTATGGGGATACAGAACAAGCCGGCCGATCCGTCACCCAGCTTCTACAAAATCAGCCCTAATCACCCTTCTTTGATCACCCACCACCGGTCACTGAACCCCGCGTCCTCAGCTTATCTAAGGATGTCGCAGCAATCACTCCACCGGTTACTGATCCCTACCCACTGTCCGTCGAACTCTCCATCGGAAAACCCGCTTCTTCCCACTTCGCCGTTCCACCCAGAAGAGCCGAGACATTCGTATAACCGTTTTCGTACAAGATTAGCGCCGCACCGGCGCTGGTAGCCTCAGACGGTCAGGAACAGTAAAGAATGATCGCCTGATCAAGGGGTATTCCTTCCAGTTGTGTAACAGCCTCCGATACCGGTACTGATATCGCCCCGGCGATGTGACTATCATTGTACGCAAATATGGAGCGCGTATCGCCAATCACGATCGTTTCGCCATTGTCGAGACGCTCCTTAAGCTCCTCGGCCGATATGCGCGGCACCTCGCTCTTTTGCGTTGGCGCCTGCGTTTCGGATGAAGACTCGCTGGCTACATCAGGCTCTTCGGTATCCGCCCTAGCATCTGCTGCTATAGCCGCTTCGGCCTCGGCCGTGGCTTGCGTATCCACAACCTCCTCCACCACTACCGGCGTAGGCTCCTCCGCGCCGCAGGCAGCTAACAAAAGCATGCCCACCATGAACAGGGTAACCAATAAGGTCAACTTCTTGATCCAAAACATCCTACTCTCCCTTATCTCACCATACCCTTACCCATCAAATCCAGCGTTGAGCGCCCGCGCGGTTTTGACAACTCTCGCTCATAACCTTCCTTTTCTCATCCCCCATTGACAATATAGGCGGTCCACTCTCGAGTGTCAATATTGGGAATTAATTCACAATAGCAAAAAGACGGTGGGTGAAAACGGAAAGAGAGACAAAATGTGCTGACCTTAGGTGAAACAAAGCTACTAGCCAAGGGACGCATTGCAAAGGGTGAAGGCGGAAACCAACTCGGACTAAGTTTGGAACCTCAAACAGTACGGCTGCGAATGCGCTAGCGGCCAATAACCCACTCAGTGGTATTTTGGGTGGCCGGAACAGCGTCATTTTCCAGGAAGAGACAGTATTTGAGCTAGTATTCGCTCATACATAGCAAGAGTCTTTGCAGACGGGCTAAGGCTATAGCCGTCGCCTAGACTTATTTGTTAGTGCCCGGGCTCTTCTGAACCCGGGCACTTTTTGCTTCACGATGTGATCAGCTACCGTTGCAGGAGATCCATGGCCCCCTTGAGTATGGACATCTCGTCTGCTCGATCGCCACCTATCGAAGGTGCAAATTCCAATACCCGGTCGGCAAGACGCGAGAAAGGTAGTGACTGCAACCAGACACGACCTGTTCCCTGCAAAGTTGTCAAGAAAATGCCCTCGCCTCCAAATAACGCGGATTGGATGCTGCTGACAGTTTCGATGTCATAGTCGATCTGGGCTTCAAAGGCGACGACACAGCCCGTGTCAACACGCAGCCGCTCGCCGTTTAGCTGCTTCTCGACAATCGTGCCTCCGGCATGAATGAATACCAGCCCGTCACCCTCCAATTTTTGCAAAACAAATCCTTCACCACCAAAGAGGCCACTGCCTATCTTCTTGTTAAATACGATGGATACATCGGTACCCAAGGCGGCGCAGAGAAAGGCATCTTTCTGAGCAATGAGCCGGCCACCGACTTCATCTAGATCGATGCCTAAGATCTTTCCCGGATAGGCTGCTCCAAAGGCAACCCGGTTTATGCCTTGACCACGGTTGGTGAAGTGGGTCAAAAAGACGGATTCACCAGAAAGGACTCGCTTAGCCGCACCGCCTAGCGTGCTCAACCAGCCTTCGTCTGGATCAGAGCCATCGCCCATCTTCGCCTCAAAATCGATGCCATCCTCCATGTAAACCATGGCGCCAGCTTCGCCGATCACTGTCTCATCAGGATCTAAATCTACTTCCACAAACTGCAGATCATCGCCGAAAATCTTATAATTAACTTCGTGACTTTTCATTTTCATACTGCTCCTTTGTTTAAGACGAGTGCCTACATTACCAGATATATTATAACAAGAAACAGCCGCTTTTTGGGGTTAGTCGATCACTGTGCGCTCTTCGTCGATATTTCAGGTTTCACACCCATCACCGATGCCATCATGAAAACCGTGATGGCGTAATATCGATCCAGGTTCTCTAACGGCTGATATGAGCGCATACTGTTTTCTGCATACCGGTCTATTTCTTGAAAACCCACAGACCGGTAGAGAGCATGGGCTTCAACAAGAATTTCTGTGTGTTTAGCCGAGTGATGTACAATTTGTTCAGTATGTTTGAAACAATAAAAAATCACGGGCAGACAATATGAGCCACAACATCGAAGAAATACTGACCCAATGCACCAATGTTCTCCCCGGACATGGACCCAGACGCCCCATGAAAGAGATATTTCAAGACATGGCCGGTGCCCTGACGGGAGATGAATATTTAGACCGCTATGGCTCTGGCAGTTACATCGCCGAGTTTGAAGCTGAGATGGCCAAGATGTTTGGTCAGGATTCGACCGTATTTCTTCCCAGCGGCACCATGGCCCAACAAATCGCTCTGCGTTTATGGTGCCAACAACGCCACAACTTTACCGTCGCCATGCACCCCACTGCACACCTGGAATGGGCCGAGCATTCGGGTCACCAATTCCTCCATCAAATCCAGCGCCTTCAATTTGGCGCACCAGAACATTTGCGGCACCGCATTCTGAGCGTCCAGGATTTCGATGAGCTGGGCCAGGAACCAGGCGTCATCCTGCTGGAGCTGCCTTACCGGCCGCTCGGCGGACAGCTTCCTACCTGGGAGGAACTAATGGCCATCAGTCAATGGGCGCGCCAACGCCACATACCTTTTCATTTAGACGGCGCTCGCATCTGGTCCTGCCGTCCTTTCTATCAGAAAACATTCTCCGAAATTGCCGCCCTTTTCGATAGCATCTACATCTCGTTTTACAAAGATTTAGGCGGCCTCTCCGGCGCCATGTTGCTGGGATCAGAAAGCTTCATCAAAGAAGCCCGCGTCTGGCAGGTCCGCTACGGCGGCCGCCTCATAACGCATGGCCCCTCGCTGGTATCCGCCAGGATGGGTTTGCAGCGAACCTTACCGCAAATTGATCAATGGGTAGAAAAAGCCCGCGCCGTAGCCAGGATTCTGAACAGCTATGACAGAATCAACACCAACCCCAGCCCGCCCCACACCAACATATTCCAACTGTTCATCCAGGGCGACCCTGAAGAATTGATCGACAGACATATGCGCTTGGCAGAAGAAACTGGCACCTTTCTCTTCTCTAACTTACGTGCCTCACCCGTACCGGGCATCGCCCAAACAGAATTGCATTGTTGGGAAAATGCGCTCGCTTTCGACATCGATGCGCTGCCAACCTTCATCGAAGGTTTGTTGTCAACGCCGTAACTGATGTGAACTGTGCACTTTAAACAACTGAGTTGCTCGATGGCTTTGTTCAGATGGGTCCAGTATTGGTCTCCTGGATCACAGATACTTGGCTGGAGTCAAGCAGCTGCTCAGGCTATCCGCCCTACTTCCTCACAAGCCAACTCGATCTCTTCCTCGCTGTTGTAATAGTGAGGCGACAGATGCACCAGCGGTGGCAGTCGGCGCTTTTCCACATCAGACAAGGTGCTGGACGGCGAACTGAGGCCAACGTTGATCCTTTTTTGCGCCAATTCTTCTCTGACTGCCGCGCTGTCCACCTACTTGATGGCCATGCTGACGATAGCGTCTGGTCGCCGGTCGAGATCGTAAACGGTAACCCCCGGCATCATCCGCAAATTACACTGGCTGAGGTCCGCCATATAAAAAGAACGCTCCTGTATCGGTTCCAGGCCAATACCCAGCGCGTATTGTACGGCCGCACCGAGGCCCAGCCGGTGCGCGCAGTTGTTTTCCCAGGTCTCGAAGCGCCGCCCAGCCGGCCGCAACTCTAATTTTAGGGCTTACAAAGCTCAAAAAGAATTGGTTCAATGGCTCGCGGAAGTTGAATCATGATTTAGGTATTTGGCTCAGTAGAAAAGAGGCGATCCTTCTTTAAGGATGTTTTCTCTAGCTTCCCTGAATAGCTGCTCAGCATATTCTTCGTCAAATATGAGATAATCTTCCTGGCTTTGGTCTTTGTAAGCGATGATCACCATGCCAGCTATTGCTTTAGGGTTGAGCCACTTTTCTCTTGGGACATTGTCGTGCAGACGTGTCTCCAGTTGTTTGTAGAGAATCTCAGTATCAAAGGTACCCGATCGTACCTCTTGATAGGAAGGAAGAGCGCCATAATATAAAAATGCCTCTCCACTTCTTTCAACAACTAATCTCGTTTCGCCATGAGGAAAATCGATACTGATACTCTCTATTGGATTTCGTTCTTCCCTACATCCTACTATGCTTGTGATAAACAATATCATCAGTGCTGAAATGGGTAGTTTCATGATGCATTTTCTCCAATAGGAGCCCAGTATCTAAGAACTTCGCAGCAATGGCCTGGCCAGCCATTCTACCCAAGTCGCTCTCCCAGAGCTTGAAGCCAATTCCCAGCCATGTCATCCAATTTGAGTAAAACGATATCTCCAGGTGCACCCTTGGTAAGATGCTGTAGAAGTCTACTCATTTCTGCTTGCCTATAACCAATTTCGATGAGACCATTGTCTTGATTGCTGACTTTCACGCTCGTAATCGAATTAACCGGGATTTTAATGCTTAGCAAACTCCAAAGAAGAAAGCTGCGAGCTCGTATATACTCCGGTGTGAGCCAAACCTTACCGGCAAATGACGCTTTCACATCCTTTAAGATGCGAGGTTTGTGATCTTTCCACCCAATAATTGACGCCGTATGGGATCGTTCATAGTAGGGGATGATGATCACCGGCAAAAAGAACGACTGACGTTCAAGTGACACTTTTTCTTCCGACTCCATGCACGTGACTCATCCGGATCTTGGAATTGATCCACTCTAACATTTGTTAGATATTATCGTACCAAACCATCGGCAAAGAAATAGCGGCTAGGTGCTAGAAGTAAAATCCGTCAAGACATGCCGAAAAAGACAACAGTATTCCACGGCGACGAAAGATTACTCGGATTTGATGCCCGCAAGAAGTGGCTCGATCCGAAATTACATTGGGGCAAAAAACGCCGAGATCGCTTTTTGTTGCGAATGGATGCCGACCCGGTTCTTTCAACAGATGAACTCGTGTGGCCTTCCGTATTTAACAGTCACCAGCTACCCCTGGCGTCCGAAGCTCAGCTCGAAGAGTTGGGGCTCGCTGGCCCGCAACGCCCAAGTTGGATTGGACCCAATATCCCTCTCTGGGAAGATCTTGATAGGCTAAAGACTCTTCTGTTCGCCGCGGATCTGGAAATAAGGCGCCCATATTGGATCATCGCCATCACCTGTCTCGCTCAGCCAGACGTTGTGTCCCGGATAATATATGGGCCGTATTTTGAAGAAACAAATCCTGGTAAGCTTAGCCAATCTTGGACTTTGCTAGGCTATGATGTGTCAGACGGCTCGCTTATCAGTGGCCTTACTAATTGTGGGTACACGGAAGATGACCGGCAGAGGCAGTCGCTGAGGCTCTTGTCAGCAGAATTGAACCAGTATCATCTCTTTGATTCGCTTCAGCCGGCCGACGAGTTCAGGAAACTCACCGATAAGCGGGTGAAGGAGCATGCGCCCTTCCTTATCTATGGCTTATACCTGGTTATGGAGGAATCCATATCTACGATGCAGCAAGATTGATATTATTTATGAACAGTGGTTAGATTTGAACTTGACAGTGCGTCGCATTTCTTCAGTAAAATTTTTTTTAAGCTTGCTTACAGTGAGGTGAACTATGGGTGCGTGGGATACTGATGCGTTCGGTAACGATACGGCCTGTGATTGGGCATATTCACTTGAAGGTAGCGGTGATTTATCGCTAGTGGAAAGCACCATCGATAGAGTTCTGGCAACGGGGAGTGATTATCTAGAGGCTCCTGAGGCGGAGGAGGCACTGGCGGCCGCAGAAGTAATCGCCAGGCTGCAAGGCAATTGGGGTATCCGCAATGTTTATAGTGAGCCGGTTGATACTTGGGTTGAGCGTACTCAGTTGAAGCCCTCGCCCAATCTGGTCCGCAAGGCCCATGCCATCATCGACAGAATACGTAAATTCGTCCATCTGAGTTGCTGGAGCTTTGGGAAGATAGTGAAGAAGTCGAGGCATGGATACAGTCCGTCTCTGATATCAAATCGAGAATAAAGGTATGACGATGAATACAGCTCATAGCCTCGAGCTTGGTACACCCCACTTGACGCCGGAGAGCCTGGTAGGTCGAAGGTTTAGCCGAGATACATTTGAGGGCGTTAATACCGCGCTGGTCGGCTTCTGCCCACGGCCGGACCGTCTGGACAAATATGCTTCTCAAGTCGCAAACGACCAGTACTTTATTCATCTACCGCCTCAAAGCGTGGAGATCTGCCAATACAAACAGATGAATTTCCTTTCATTGGCCCACGTATACGGCGGCCCCGTCGCCTCGGCGACAATAGAAGAACTCGCATATTACGGCATCACCCATGTCCTCGCCTATGGTTTGGCCGGCGGGCTGGGCACAAAAAATTTAGAGATGGGAGACTTCTATATCATAAAGAAAGCGCTGGCGGCCGATGGCACAACCCCTCATTATACAGATTCCAGACTAATCTATTCCGATGAGTTCTTGAATGCTAGCATTATAGAACTTGCGAAGAAACAGAATCTACCAGATATCACACCCGTGCAAGCGCTGACCAGCGACGCAATTTATCGAGAGTATGATCGGGATTTAGAAAACGCCAAAGCCAACGGCTGTGACATCGTGAACTGTGACTCCTCCCACCTCTTTGCCGTTAGCCAAGCCGTTGGTATTAGGGCGACGCAATGCGGCATCATCTCCGATGTGGCCATGAATGATGGCGACGAATGGGACAGCACGCTGTCGGTGATGCTTTCAGCCAGCGACCGACAAGCGCAGAACCCCATCGAACTTGTGGGGACACTGGTTCAGTTCTATGTCGAAGCTTTGATTCCAGAACTAGGTGAAAACGGGAAAGTTTTTTGAAACAAGCAAACGATGATTCTCCCGTTTTCCCTGGGTAAACCGCAAAGAAATGTCGTCATATTCATTGAAATATTTTCTGCGGTTTACCTACCGACTGAGTAGCCTAGATCTGGATCGCCCGTGGCGCTCCACTGTTCCAGTCAACTTGAATTACTAGAGCTTTAAAGTCGCTGCGAGCAGAGCGTCCTCGCAGGAATGTAGACCAACCTGTCTATCATGGATCAGGGTGTCAAAGGGGGAATGGGTGCATTGTACAGATGGACCCAGTGACATTATACGTCTCAAACGAGCAGCGCCCGACGGATTTAAGCACCTGCCCAGGCTATCCGCGCCACTTCCTCACAGGCCCTTTCAATCTCCTCTTCGCTGTTGTAATAATGGGGTGACAGGCGTACCAGGGGTGGCAGCCGGCGCCTCTCCGAGTCCAACAGGGTGCTGGACGGCGGGCTGAGGCCCACGTTGATCTTCTTTTGGGCCAACTTCTCCCGGACCAAGGCGCCATCCACCCCGTCGATGGCCATGCTGACGATGGCGCCCGGTCGCTGGCCGAGATCGAACATAGTAACCCCCGGCAGCGCCCGTAAATTATCCCGAATCAGATCGGCCAGATAAAAAGAACGCTCCTGTATCGGTTCCAGGCCGATATCCAGCGCATACTGCACGGCCGCGCCCAGGCCAAGCCGGGCCGCGCAGTTATTTTCCCAGGTCTCAAAGCGCCGCCCATCCGGCCGCAGCCGGTACGCGTCCGGAGCCACCCAAGGGGCGGCGAAATGATCGATCATCGGCGGCTCCAGCTTTTCCAGCAGCGACCTGCGCACAAACAAGAAGCCCGTTCCGCGCGGCCCACGCAAAAATTTTCGGCCGGTAGCCGAGAGCATATCGCAGCCCAATTGCGTTACGTCGATGGGCAGTTGCCCGGCCGCCTGGCAGGCATCGAGCAGATAGGGAATGTTGTAACGCTTGGCGATGCGTCCGATTTCGGCGGCCGGATTGATCAGACCGCCGTTGGTGGGGATCCAGGTGACGGCGATGAGCTTCACCCGCTCGTCCAGCATGGCTTCCAAAGCCTCGGGATCGGTTGCGCCGCTTTCGTCGTTGGGGATGATCTCGACGAGTACCCCCGTTCGTTTGGCCACCTGCAAGCAGGCCACAAAGTTGGCCCCGTATTCGGCCTGGACGGTCAATATCCGGTCACCGGCTTTGAAGGGCAGCGAATAAAAAGCCATATCCCAGGCCACGGTGGCGTTTTCAGTGATGGCGATTTCGGCCGGCGCCGCTCCGATCAAGCCGGCGATTTGTTCGTAAACGGCCTCTAACCGCGCCTTCTCCCGGTTTTCGGCTTCATAACCGCCCATCCGACTCTCCAGTTCGAGGTGATCGAACATTGCCTGCAGCACCGGCCGGGGCATCAAAGACGCGCCGGCATTATTCAGGTGGATCCGGTCCATGACCCCAGGTGTATCGGCCCGCAGGCGTTCCAAATCGAGCGGTCATTGCCGCCTCTTCTTCAGTCGCTCGGCTTCGTTGAGGTGGACGAAATTATGCCGGGTGGCCGGCATCAGCAGCAGCCCGGCCATGGTGCGCTTGCCCCAATAATCGATGAGGTCGCGTGCCTCCTCGACGACGGCCCCTTCGGCTATCACCCGCTCCAGGCGGGCCGGATCGACCTTCTCCTTTAGTTGTTCTGGTCGAAGATTCTGGATGATGGATCGGGTTTGCCGGCCCACGGCTAAACGATAGGCTCGCAAAGCTTCTACATCAACGGCCGCGCTTAGCTCGACCACCGCCACTTCGTCCATGAGGTTGCCGGTGTTCATGATGTCGATACCCATCCGCTCCAGCCAATCAGCCTGGTTCATGATTTGCGGCCCGCCGGCTACCAGGATATTCATGGCCACATCTTCGATACGGGCCATATGCCAGAGGAGCCAGGCCACTGAATGATCTTCCTTGCTGGGAATGCGCCGTATCTGCTCTTCGGTCATGTCGTTAAGGAGCGCATCCTCAAACGAATAGGGTTCATTGGGTGGCTAGCTCGGCCGAATGTAGCGCCGCATGCTGGCTCAAACACAATTGGATCGCTCCTTCAAATTGCTCCCCACCTTCTAACAATGGGCGCAGTTCCCTCTGCCGTTTATTCCAAAGCTTACGATATGAACTCATATTTTGTTTTATCCCTGGTTTTAGACAGTATATCACTAGACGAGTGTTTGAAAGATTTTAGGGTACCAGGACGATTCGATCGAGCATATATCGCAAAGATTGTTCCGGGATACCTGATCTGGTTCTAGCATCTACTTGTGAGCTATACTGCCATAGTGAAATGAAGGATGCGTTCTTCGTAATTCGGCAAACAAGCTGTCGAAAAAATACCGGGAAGTACAGTAGGTACCAGAATTGAGTTTCGCGGGTGGGATAGATCAGCTGAGGAAACGCTTTGTCGAGGGTCCGGGACTCGGCTCTGAAGACCGTGCCTTGAAACAGTACAAACACAAAGTCGCGGCCGTGAATGCCCTGGAACCGAATCTGCGGCGAGCCAGTGAGGAACAACTGCGCGAGGGCACGGCCTATCTCCAGCGACGTGCCCGGTCAGGCACTTCTCCCGAAAATTTAACTGTCGAGCTTTTTGCTCTCGTCCGCGAGGTGGCCCGGCGCGAGGTGGGGATGCGGCCTTACGACGTGCAGATAATCGGCGGTTTGGGCCTGGCTGAAGGCAAGATCGTACAGATGGAGACGGGCGAGGGCAAAACGCTGGCGGCCGTTAGCCCTGTCGCCCTTCAGGCCCTTTACGGATTGGGCGCCCATGTGCTCACCTTCAACGACTACCTGGCTCGCAGAGATGCCGAATGGATGGGGCCCATCTACCATTTTTTAGGCCTGACGGTTGGTTTTGTCCAGGAGGGTATGAGCCGGGCTGAGCGCCGGGAAGCCTACCAGGCCGATGTCACTTACCTCACGGCCAAGGAAGCCGGCTTCGACTTCTTGCGCGATGGCCTGGCCTTACGAGGTCGACGATTTGGTGCAGCGTCCCTTCCAGGCGGCCGTGGTCGACGAGGCCGATTCCATTCTCATCGATGAAGCGCGCGTGCCACTGGTCATCGCCGGAACGGCCGAACGGGAGTCGGGTCACCAGGAACTCATGCGAACCATCGTCCAACAGCTCCAACCCGGTCTGCACTATGCCGTCGACGATTACGGCCGCAATGTCTACCTGACCGAAGAGGGATCACTTCGCGCCGAGACCATTTTAGGCTGTGGCGATCTGTACGCGCCCATCAACCTGCAGATGCTGACCGAGCTTAATCTCGCCCTGCACGCCGAAGCGCTGATGCGTCGAGATGTGGATTACATCGTTCGCGACGGCCGGGTCGAAATCGTAGACGACTTCACCGGCCGGGTCGTGAAAGACCGCCACTGGCCTTATGGGCTTCAAACGGCCATCGAAGCCAAGGAAGGCTTGTGGTCCTCGGACGAAGGCCAGGTCCTGGGCTCCATCACGCTGCAGCACTTCCTGCGAAGGTACCCCCATCTGAGCGGCATGACCGCCACGGCCGAGCCCGCGGCCGACGAGCTATTTGAATTCTACGACCTGGAGCTATTGGTCGTTCCGCCCAACCGGCCTTGTATCCGAATCGATCATCCGGACCTCGTGTTCCCGCATCGAGAAGCCAAACAGCAAGCGCTCCTGGTCGAAATCGAGGGTGTTCACAAGACGGGTCGACCCATCCTGGTGGGAACGACAAGCGTGGCCGAATCCGAGGGGTTGGCCGCCGATTTAGGCAAGGCCGGCATCGACTGCAACGTCCTCAACGCCAGGCGAGACGATCAGGAGGCCCAGATCGTTTCCGAAGCCGGGACCCTCGGCGCCGTCACTATATCAACCAATATGGCCGGCCGGGGCACCGATATTCGTTTGGGAGGTCATGTGGGTCAGGAAGCGGGCCGGGTAATGGCCTTGGGCGGTCTCTACGTCATTGGCACCAATCGCCATGAGAGTCGCCGCATCGACGACCAGCTCCGCGGGCGCGCCGGACGGCAAGGGGATCCCGGTTCCTCCCGCTTTTTCGTCAGCTTAGAAGATGATCTTTTAGTGCGGCAGGGGATCGCCGATTCACTGGCCAAGAGGTGGCGGTCGGCCGCCCAGTTGGAACCGGCAGACAGCCCCATCCTGCGTCGACAAG
>CAVVOI010000006.1:0-91343 GCA_963749825.1 uncultured Chloroflexia bacterium
AACCATGCCTTAACCTTCGATTTATATTGCCTTGCCTCCATTGCCGGAGTACCCCCCCTTGACTATAATTCGATTCACGTTATCAACCATCGGAGGCAAACATGGAACAGGAAGGGGCACAAGCGGCCGCACCCCCGGCCCCGACCCCAACCACGGACAATAGAAAAACCAAACAACCTCGAGAAGTTCTCATCCGGGAAATTGTCGAGACGTTGCTCTTGACGCTGTTCATCTTCTGGCTCGTCAACACCGCCACCGGTCGCTTCCGGATCGAAGGTTATAGCATGCTGCCTACCCTCGAAGAAGGGGAATACGTCATCATCGATAAGCTGAGCTATTATTTGAATGAACCCGATCGGGGCGACGTCATCGTCCTACATTTTCCCAACGACCGCAGCCGGGATTTCATCAAACGGTTGATCGGCGTGCCAGGCGATCATATCGAAGTTTCAGACGGCGTGGTCAAAGTAAACGGCGTCCCGCTCGACGAACCCTATATCAACGCCCAACCAGGCTACACGGGTACCTGGGACGTTCCCGAAGACCAATTTTTTGTCCTGGGCGACAATCGTAATAACTCAAGCGATTCTCACAGTTGGTCATTTTTGCCCCGAGACGATATTGTGGGTAAGGCTTGGATCATCTATTGGGGACCTGATAAATGGGGATTGGTTCAACACAACCCCCACAATATCAGCTAAGTACGCCAGTTAATCATGGACTATAGCGAAGAGAATATAGCCGCGATGGTGAGAAAAGTGGTGACCCGCACCATGGGCGACCGGACCCGCCGGCCGATCGTAAACGAAGAGACGATCCGCGCCTTACCTCCCCATTCAACCCATACCATCCCGGCCGGGGCCATCGTCACGCCATTGGCCAAACAGATCGCTTTGGAACAAGATATCAGGCTAGTTGTAGAAGGACAGGAAATATCCCGACAAGGCTTATCCTCAAAATCACAACCAGAGCTCGGCCAAGCATCGCGCTTTAGCGGTTCCGGCTCAAACTCAAGCCAACAAGTCGTCGCCTTGGGCGCCGATCATGGCGGCTATGATATGAAAGAAAAGCTAAAAGAGGTCGTGGCGGCCGCCGGTTATGGCATCATCGATTGTGGAACTCACAGCCCCGAATCCGTCGACTATCCCGACTTCGCTTACGCCGTAGCCCGCACGGTGGCTAATGGCCAGGCCTGGCGAGGCATCATCGTCGACGGGGCTGGCATCGGCAGTTGCATGGTGGCCAACAAGGTGCCGGGCATAAGAGCCGCGATGTGTTATGATCAGGCCACTGCCGTCAACAGTCGCGAACACAATAATGCCAACGTTCTAACCTTGGGCGCCGGCTTGATCGGCCAAAACCTTGCCGGACAGCTCGTTCAGACCTGGCTTGCCACCGGATTCGGCGGCGGCCGTCATGGTCGCCGGGTGGACAAGATCGATGCCATTGGCGACCGGTACATGAAGAAATCACGCGAATGAAAAAATACGATCAGGCCACCGTCGAACGAGTTATAGAAGAGGTCACCCGGGAGGTCTTGTTACGTTTGAACCAGCCCGAGGTTCAGGACTCTACCTGCAATTGCAGTGATGGCTCTTGCGCTGAAAATTGTTCTCAACAAGTCGATCGCGTCGTCAAAGCTGGTGCGGATCGCCTGTCGGCCACCATCGGCACAAAGCCCAAAAATAGCGACGTCGCCCACCTCATCGACCATACCTTGCTCAAGCCTGATGCCAGTCAGGACCAAATCGCCCAACTATGTTACGAGGCCCGTACTTACCAATTCGCTTCCGTTTGCGTCAATCCGGCCCACGTGAAGCTATCGGCCCAATTACTGAAGGGTTCGAATGTTCCCGTTTGCACGGTCGTAGGCTTCCCCTTAGGGGCCACGCCGGGCACCGTCAAAGCCTTTGAAACCCAACAGGCCATTCGCGACGGCGCCCGCGAGATTGACATGGTCATTAATATCGGCGCCTTAAAGTCAGAAGATTACAAAACCGTCTATGAAGATATCGCCTCGGTTGTGCGCGCCGCTCACGCCGGAAATTCCCTGGTGAAAGTCATCATCGAGGCAGCCTTATTAACCGACGAAGAGAAAGTGGTGGCCTGCCAATTATCAAAATCGGCCGGCGCAGATTATGTCAAGACTTCCACCGGCTTTGGGCCGGGAGGCGCGACAGTCCATGACGTTGCCTTGATGCGCCGGGTTATCGGACCGACCATGGGCGTGAAGGCGGCCGGAGGCGTTGGCAGTTATGAAGACGCCAAGGCCATGATCGCCGCCGGAGCGACGCGTTTGGGCGCCAGCGCTGGCATCCGTATCGCCAAAGAAGCCACCCAATCATAAGGAGCGTTTTATCGTGTCTGTTGAGCTTCGAAGTTACGTATTTTTAGACAGCCTACAATCGCAACATTCAGCCTTTTTGGGCACGGTAGCCCGGGGTTTTTTACCGCTGCCGAATGATGCCTCCTTGTGGATCGAGATTTCCCCCGGGATCGAAATCAACCGCATCACTGATATCGCCCTGAAATCCACGGCCGTCAGGCCGGGTATGCAGATTGTCGAACGCCTATACGGCTTATTGGAGGTCCATTCGTCTAGCCAGGCAGAAGTGCGCGCCGCGGGAGCGGCCATCCTCGATGCCCTGGAACTCAAGATTGAAGATCGCCTCAAGCCACAAGTGATTTCTAGCCAAATCATCCGCAATATGGACCCGCACCAGGTACAGTTGATCAACCGCATGCGGCACGGGCACATGATCCTGGCCGAACAAACCCTGTACGTGATGGAAGTACAACCGGCCGCTTATGCCGCCTTAGCCGCCAACGAAGCCGAGAAAAAAGCCGACCTCAATATCCTGGAAGTGCGAGCTTACGGCAGCTTCGGCCGGGTTTACCTGGGCGGCGAAGAACGAGATATCATGGCCGGTTACCAGGCAGCGGTTGATGCCATTGAGAGCGTCGGCGGTCGAGAAATGCCGTCTAGAAGCTCCGAATGATGCCGTCTTTCTCCGCTGGCTTATACCAGTCGGAATTATGGATGTTAAAAATCATTTCTCCGTTGTCGAGAAGCCGCGATGAACAGGGATTCTCCCTGAAAGTTGCCGCGGCAACCTGGCAGCATGTTGTTTAGAACAACCACCTTCAAGGAGAGTAATATGACAACTGAAGCATTGGGTATGATTGAATGCCGGAGTTTCGCCGCGATGGTCGAGGCATCGGATGCCATGGTCAAAGCCGCCCGGGTCGAGCTCGTGAGCTACGAGAAGACCGGTGGTGGTTTTGTTACCGCCATCGTTCGTGGTGATGTCGCCGCGGTGAAAGCCGCCGTCGAAGCCGGCACACGTGGCGCAGAGCGCGTCGGCGAAGTAGTCTCCGTCCACGTCATCCCGCGCCCGCATGCCAACGTCGATAGTACACTACCTCTCGGCCGGACGCCGAGCGAGTGATTTTCGAATTCAAGGTCATTGGTTGGGCAGACAGACACCCTTAAATCGAAGACTAAGAATCGAAAACCGGAAATCACATCATGTTATTAGGTAGAGTCGTCGGTACGCTGGTCGCAACCCGCAAAGAACCGTCGTTAGATGGACTCAGGTTTCTTGTCGTCCGCCGCTTAACCATCGACAATGAAGACACCGATGGTTACGTCGTCGCCTCCGATGCTGTCGGGGCGGGCCTGGGCGAGGTGGTGCTTTATGCCACCGGCAGCTCGGCGCGACAGACGAAAGTCACACATGAACGGCCGAATGATGCCGTCATCATGGCCATTGTCGATACCTGGGAAGTCGACGGAGCGGTTAAATATGTCAAAGTGGAAGAGATATCCCCTCAAGCCGGTGATTGGCTAGAGGAGGCAAATCCTTTCGCGGACGCTTCTTAGTGTTTATGACGCCTGATACGGAAGAGAAGCGCCAACAGCTACTCGCCTTTATCGAGCAGGTTCTGGAACCAGAGCCCGCGGTTCAGGCTGTTGTAGGCATCGGTAGCATCGCCAACGGTCTGGCTCGTTCCGATTCGGACATCGATGCTATCGTCTTCTTCGATCCCATGGATTGGTACATCATCCCGGCCGAATTCATCTGGCATCCCAGAGATGGCACCTTCCATAGCATCTTCAGCGAAGATAGCTGGATGAAGGAAGAAGGTATCGGATTAGATTGCCAGAGATTGGATTTAGGCAAGTGGACCGATCCGTCTTTCACCTGGCCAGAAGGCCGGAAGGCGGAATTGGTGGATGGTTGGATCGCTTTTGATCGAAAGGGTGATGTGAGTCGCCTCATCGACAGTCGAACGGCTTATCCCGAGTGGCTGTGTCAGGACCGGTTAGATGAAGCCGTTATTTGGCTGGACCAACATCTGGCGGATGATGGGCCTATTGTCAGGTGGCAAAGTCTTGGACCGGTCATCGCTCACGATCGTTTACAGGCGGCCTTTCGTTGTTTGGCCCAAGCCTTGTTCGCTTACAACCGTCGCTGGCAACCCTGGCGCAACCGGCAAATGAGCGCCTTGCTCAGGCTTCCCTGGCTGCCAGAAAATTTCGCCAAGAGGGTTTTGGTCGCGACCAATGCCCCCGGCCTGGATTATGAAGCTTACCTGACCCGGGCAAACCAATTATCATCGTTGTTCGACGACTTATTGTCCCGTCTAATCGCCGACGGTTTTTACTCGAGCGCGCCAGTGGATCAGGCTTTCATTCGGGCTCACGACGAACCCGGCTTCGCCTGGAACATGGATGATTGGAACAGCGAGAACTTAAAGCGGGACAATTCGGCCGTCTCAGATGACACGTTGGTGAAAATATGATGGACGACAACCAAATTCAGAATATCATCGAGCGCGTGATGCGCGAAATTGGCGAGCCAACGTCACAGCCCATCGCCCCGGAAAAGAAGCCCATCCGGCCGTCGGCCAGGAATACCCTCGCCCAGACGGCCCCGCCGTCAAGCGGCGAAGATGGTATATTCCCTACCCTCGATGAAGCAGTCACGGCGGCGACCATCGCCTTCCAGCAACTGAACGACATGCCGCTAGCCATTCGCAAAGATATGGTGGCCCACATGCGCCAGGCCGGCCGGGAACACGCCTTGGTCTTAGCCGAACTCGCTGTCGAGGAGACAGGTATGGGCCGGGTCGAGGATAAGACGCTCAAAAACATCCTCAACTCGGACAAGATGCAAGGGCCGGAAGTCCTGACAACGGGGGCTTGGACTGGTGACGGTGGTCTGACAGTGACGGAATACGCCCCCTATGGCATCATCGGCTCTTTGACGCCCAGCACCAATCCCACCAGTACAGTCATTTGTAATGCTATCGCCATGGTTTCGGCCGGAAATTCGGCGGTTTTTAACGCCCATCCCGGCGCGAAACGATGTTCAAACCAGACTGTCAAGGTACTCAACCAGGCCATTCGTAAAGCCGGCGGCCCGGCCAATCTATTAACAGGTGTAGCCGATCCGACTTTGGAATCGGCCACGAATTTGATGCACCACAGCGGCATCCGTTTGCTGGTTGTAACCGGCGGCATCGGCGTTGTCCGCGCAGCCATGAAGAGCGGAAAAAGAGCCGTCTGCGCCGGGCCGGGCAATCCGCCCGTCGTAGTCGACGAAACGGCCGATATCGAGCAAGCCGGGCGGGATATCGTCATCGGCGGCTCCTTCGACAACAACATCGTCTGTACCACAGAAAAAGAGACATTCGCCGTCGATTCCATATGCGATCCCCTGATTGAGACAATGACCCGCAATGGCGCGGTCAAGATCAATCGCTGGCAGCTTGATCGCCTGTGGAAAGCGGTGACAGTGAAAGACCGTGGCCCTGGTAAACATGCCGATATGAATAAGGACTTCATCGGTAAAAATGCCAATATCTTATTGCAAGAAATCGGAATTTCGGCCGGGCCTGAAATTCGCCAGATCGTCGTCGAAGTGGATCGCGATCATCCGGCCGTTTGGTCAGAGCAGATGATGCCCATCATGCCGGTTGTGCGCGTGGCCAACGCCGATGAAGCCATCGACCTAGCCATTGCCGCCGAACATGGTTTTCGCCACACGGCCGTCATGCATTCCAAAAACCTGGACAATCTCAGCCGCATGGCCCGGGAAATGGACTGCAGTATTTTCGTGAAAAATGGCCCTTGTTTGGCCGGTTTGGGATATGGCGGCGAAGGCTTTTGCTCCTTCACCATCGCCAGCCCCACCGGTGAAGGTTTGACCGGCCCTATTAGTTTCAGCCGTTTGCGTCGTTGCACCCTGGTTGATTCATTCCGCATCGTCTAGGAGCACTAACGAACGTGGAACAACCGGCGCTAGCCCTTCTCGAGTTCAACAGCATCGCCATCGGCATTCAGGCCGGTGATGCCATGGTCAAGCGCGCTCCGGTTGAGTCGATCCAGAGTGGCACCGTCCAACCGGGAAACTATCTGGTCATGGTGACCGGTGATGTGGCCCCGGTAGAGGAAGCCGTCGGCGCCGGTCAGGAAGTTGGCCAAAGCGCTCTGCTGGATACCATATTTCTACCTAATGTCCACCCAGGCGTCATAGCAGGAATTAGCGGCCGCCGGGAACTCCGGGAAAGCGATGCCTTGGGCGTGGTTGAGACTCGCACCGTGGCCTCGGCCATTCATGCGGCCGACGCTGGATTGAAGGGCGCGGAAGTCACCTTGTGGCAATTGCGCCTGGCCGACGGCTTGGGCGGCAAGGGCATCGTCCTTTTTGCCGGGTTGCTAGCTGACGTGGAAGCCGCCATGGAAAAAGCAGTCGAACAAGCCCAGGACCAACTACAACGTCAGGTCATCATCCCGCAACTGCATGAAGAGATGAAGGATAACGTCGCCACATTCGGCCGCTTTGGTAATCATTTCGATTGGCAACAAGCCTGATGACTGTAATCAGGCTATTTAGGAAAAGTCGAAAAATAAAATGCAATTCGCCAGGGTAATCGGCACCGTCGTTGCTACCACAAAATACGAAGGCTTGGAAGGGATCAAATTTCTGGTCGTCCAGCCCCTGACCAAGCAGCGCGCGCCCATAGGCGAAGCGGTGGTTGCGGCCGATGCCACGGCACAGGCCGGGCCGGGGCATCTAGTCTTTATCGTCGGCAGCCGGGAAGCGGCCCAGGCCTTACCTGAGGTATTCGTGCCCGTAGATCATGCCATCGTGGGCATCGTGGACGATGTTGTATTGGCCGATGAAACGGCGTTCGAGGATGAATGATGATAGCGACCTTGAGTTGCCAAATATCGATCAATTTCTTGTCTCAATCGTAAAGTAGGCATACCATGTATATCGGTCGGGTTGTTGGAACAGTTGTAGCGACCATCAAACACGAGGCTTTTTACGCCCGGAAGTTGTTGATCGTCGACAGGCTGAACCTAGACGGTGAAGCCGATGGCCATTACGATATCGCCGTGGATGTGGTCCAGGCCGGCGTTGGCGACAGAGTATTGGTCATCGACGAAGGAAATGGAGCGCGACAAGTAGTCCAACTGGATCCGGCCCCGGTGCGAGCAGTGATCGTGGGCGTCGTCGACGACGTCGAATTACCATCTGAGGAATAGTCTCATGCTGACCAAGAGCCAGTTAACCGAATTCCGCGAACAATTGGACCAGGAACAAGCCACTTTACAAGAGCGAATGCTGACCCTAGACCGGCGCCTGGCTCGGGATGACCACTATAATGAAGCTGAAGATTTAGGCGACAGCGCCACCCAGGTTTTCAACAAGGAAGAGATCCTGTTTGAGCGCAATCGATTGATCGACCATTTAGAAGAAATCGAGGAAGCCTTGAACCGCATCAAAGTTGGAACCTATGGCATTAGTGAAGTATCGGGTGAGCCGATCCCGTTAGAGCGGCTGCGGGCGATGCCAACGGCAAAAACTTTGGTTAACGAACGGCCGGGCCCGGCCAACAATAGATAGACCTAGCCGACTTTTTCCCTATATACGGAGCTCAAACTGGCCCAACGGCCGTTCCGATTATGGCCAGTCCCACTGCTTGACCCTACTCTGCTAGAATGATAGAATCCTGCCGCTGTACTGCCCCCATCGTCTAGGGGACTAGGACGTAGGCCTTTCAAGCCTAAAACAGGGGTTCGAATCCCCTTGGGGGCACTCATTCCTGGAGCGCTGCTCAGTTGGCGCTCTTGCCTATATATGAGACCTTGTATGTTATGGGGAGTGTGATAGTCCTTTGTAATGAAGGTCTTATCCGTTAAGGGAGCGGTGAAGCTCTATGAGACCCTAAGTCGAAGAACTGCTCCGTAAGATTAGCTCCCGCTCCCTTTTGGTCTGCAAGAGCACCGACGATATCTTAGACCCTTCACAAACAAGCAGAAGTGAGTCTCGATGCCGCAAGGTTGTGCTGTGGCAGACCGCTAGCAACATGCAAGGCAGGAACCAAGAATGAAGCAGTTTTACCTGGGCATCGACGTGGGAAAGGAATCATTCACGGTAGCGTTGTTGGGCGGGGGGCAAGTCCATCAGAGTCACTTCAAAAACGATTCGGTGGGCTTTGAACGGCTGGGCAGATGGCTACAAAAGCAGGAGGTGGAACGAGTTCACGCCTGCATGGAGGCGACGAACCGCTATTGGCAAGGACTGGCTCTCTTTCTGGATAACCGGGGGTTCAAGGTCAGTGTTGTCAATCCCAAACTCATCAAAAGGCATAGCCAGTCTGTCATGCAGCGAAACAAGACCGACCGCCAGGATGCATTGACTATTGCCGATTACTGTTGCAAGCAGCAGCCAGAGCGGTGGCAACCAGCACCGCTGGCTTATCGGGAACTGCGCGAATTGGTGCGCCATGTCTCAGCTCTCAAGAGTGACCGCACCCGTGCCCTCAACCGACAGCAATCGGGCCTGGGGACCGTGGCTGTTCTGAGAGCCATTGAAGCTCAGATTGAGTTCCTAAACCAGCAGATCGTCGACTTAGAGCAGCAAATTATCGACCACATCGACCGGGATCCAGGCCTCAAGCGGGATAAGGAGTTGCTGCTCTCTATTCCCGGCATTGGCGACACTACCGCTGCCGTGTTTCTAGCCGAGGTGCAGGATGTTTCGCGCTTTTCTCAAGCCAGGCAATTAGATGCCTATGCCGGGTTAACGCCCGGTCAGCGAGAATCGGGGACATCGGTGCATGGCCGGCCACATCTTATTAAGTGGGGCAATGTTCAGCTGCGGACCGCATTCTACATGCCCGCACTGAGCGCCTATCGTTGGAACCCGGTGATCGCTGCTTTACATCAGCGCATGCAAGAGCGAGGCAAAAGCAGAATGACTATTGTTACGGCTTGTATGCGCAAGTTGCTTCATTTGTGTTATGGCGTCCTGAAAACTCGCAAGCCTTTTGATCCAGATCACGCGCTCCAGGTTAGCTTTTCTACTTGACTTTTAACACGATATCTCACCAGCCGAAAATCGGTTCGAATCCTCTCAAGTTGTTTCAACCATCACAGGCGTCACGGCGTTCCTCGCTGGCTTGCGATTCGCGCGTCGTGAAATGCTGGCTGATCTGCCTCTAGACCTGATGAAACGCGATTCCGAATGAACTGTCAAGAAATCAGTTGTCTGGTATGCTATAATCACTTTCAGGCGGTTGCGATTTCCGGCAACTCAAAAGTAACAGGTTCTCAGACTATGAAGGCGCAGACCAAAAGCGACGTACTCCGCATACTCAATGAGCAGCAAGAGAGCATAAGGTCATTTGGCGTAAGACGCTGCGGTCTTTTTGGTTCCTTCGTTCGTGACGAAATTTCTCCGACCAGTGACGTCGACCTGTTTGTCGAATTCGAACCGAGGCAGAAAACGTTTCTCAATTTCGTTAACTTGAGCATCTTTCTTGAGGGGATGTTAGGTCGCAAGGTTGAGCTGGTCACACCCGAATCCCTCAGCCCCTACGCTGGCCCCGATATCCTGAGCGAAGTCGAATATGTCGTTGCCGTTGGCTAATGTCCTCAAGCACATTCGCGACGAGATCGCCTACCTTCAAGGATCGGCATACGGTTTATCGAAAGCTGATTTCTTGGCCGATGAGACGTTGAAGCGGGCGTTCGTCCGCAGCCTCGAGATTATCGGCGAAGCTGTAAAGCAGATACCCGATAAGCAGCGCGCCGATTACCAGGAAATACCTTGGCGGGCGATATCAGGGATGCGCGATATGTTGATCCATCACTACTTTGGCGTTGACTACGACATCGTCTGGGACGTGGTACACTCTCAGTTGGCACCACTGGGTAGCGCAATTGACGAGATGTTGAAGTCGATTGAGTGAATTTCCATTTTTCCGGCGGTTCGACTTTGATCCGCTTGGGGGCACAAAAACGATACGCCGCAAAAGCGGCGTTTTGTTTTTCAGGCATCGGCAAAAAGCGCCCCCCTGTCAAACAGCGCTCTTCTCCTGTAAATCTAGATTCCTCACCATCTAAAGAGTTCGAATCTCCTATGGTTGCACCACCAATTAACGACACAGAGACGTTCCTGGCGGGTTACGTTTCGAGAAGCGTAATCTCCTTGCAGAGCTTCCCAGCGACCTATTGGAAGACAGACTGAACTAGGCCATATGGGGTTGATTTTTGCTTGCAAACCAGACTAGACCAGACCGGACTATAATAGCAATACACGCTTGAAAGGAGCTGTTAGGATGCTAATTACGAACATTTCTGAGGCAAAAGCAACTCTGTCTAAATTGGTTGAAAAGGTCTTAAAAGGTGATGAAGTCATCATTGGTAAAGCCGGGAAACCTGTTGCCAAACTTGTTCCATATGATCTTGAGTCAAGCCCCCGTCAACTAGGGGTCGGGAAGTGGCATGGGAAGATATGGATGGCAGACGATTTTGATGATTTGCCTGAAGACATTGTGCAGCTTTTTACTGGCGCGGCGGACAAAGATGAATCTGTTGCTTGATACCCAAGTTTTCCTATGGGCGGTTGATAACAATCCGAATCTTTTGCCGGTCGCAAGAGAAGCAATCGTGGACGGATGGACACAATATCGTCTATGTCAGTGCAGCCACTGCCTGGGAAATCTCAATTAAACGGGCGATAGGCAAGTTGATAATCCCCGAAAGCGACTATCTTGAGGAGCTTAGGTTACATCGTTTCATGCCGCTTAGTATGACAACTGAACACGCATTGGCTTTTGAGAATCTGCCATCCTATCACAAGGACCCTTTTGACAGAATGCTGATTGCACAAGCTCAGGAAGAGAATTTAGCTTTAGTGACCCGGGATCCACGTATAAAAGCAATGATGTAAAAATTATTGAAAAATAGCAAGATTCTTTCGTATTTGTAATATTTTACAGTTCGAAATAGATCCAATTGGGGCATCCGAACAAAAAGCGCCGTACAAACGGCGCTCTTCTGCTGTAAACACCCTTCAAAAAGTGTTCGAACCGCGAAAGATCCTAGCTGAGATTTGGACCCTTCAAAAATCTTGGCCAGCCTGCGTTTTGAGAAATGCAACCTGCTCGGCGAGCTTCCTGACATATTTGTGCAAGACGAACTAAGAGGGCTACATTGAGGTAGCCTGAAGCCATGATGCCTGATTTTCATCTCACTCGTTCTTCAAGATCAGCCCTCTAACCGACCAGTATTCTTTCTACTCTTTCAGAGCATTCATTGTTCATTATGTTCTACTGTTATGGCGACATTTCCCTTTTTCTGCCCCGTATCAACATATCGGTGTGCCTCAGCTACCTGTGCCAACGGATAGCATCTATCAATGACAGCCTTTATCTTCCCAACCTCGATAAGCTCTTTGAGGTAAAGTAAATCTTCTTTATTTTGGCTTGCTGACTTAATGATTACTTTCTTGCCAGTTGTCATCGAGGTCCACATTCCGAGAACAATGTGTGACAGTCCGGCATTAGCCAAAAAATAATACCCTTCTTGTTTCAGCAATTTGAGCCTGCGTAAAAATGAATGTTTTCCTACTACATCAATAATAAGATCATAGATTTCACCGTTTTTGGTGACATCTTCTTGAGTATAATCAATGACATGGTCTGCTCCAATCGAGCGCAGCATCTCCATTTTCCCTGAGCTATCCACACCAGTCACTTCAGCCCCAAAGTACCTGGCAAGCTGTACTGAAAAAGTACCAATACTCCCGCCCGCACCAATAATTAGAACCTTTTGTCCGCGCTGGACATTTGCTTGTCTGAGAAAATGTAATGCTTCAAATCCTGCAGTGGGAACGGTGGCGGCCTCTTCATAGGTCATGTTGGTCGGTTTTATTGCCAACACCCCTTGCATCTCATTTGGGTCTCCATGCAGACAGATGTACTCAGCATAAGCACCAAAACCAAAACCGGTCGTACCAAAAACCTGGTCGCCTTCCTGAAAAAATCTTACGTCTTTGCCGACTGCCTCAACTTCCCCAGCTAGTTCTTGTCCAAGTATTTTTATTCTTGTCGGTCTTACAAGACCCACATAAAGTCGCATGGGGAACGATAACATAAGCGGGAGTTTAAGCTTTCGCATCTCACTATCCCCTGCTGTGACCGTTGTGGCAAGTACCTTTATAAGAACTTCATCGTCCTGGGGAATTGGTTTGGCCACATCTTTAAGCTGAAGTCCAGCCGGTGGTCCATATTTTGTCCATACAATCGCTTTCATAAATATTCCTTTACCTATACCCGAAACAGCCTCATCTAATCATAGTCTATGACTATGACGACATTTTCCTTTTTCTGCCCTCTTATCATGTGAAGTGGAAAGACCTGTAGCAATTCCGTCCCCTATATCCATGCCGGCACCAATCAATAACCCGGCTGTGGAATTCCGGTGAAAATGGCGATGCCAATGCCAAAGAACTGAGCCTGTTGCAGCCAGCATACCACCTTTCCCAAACACAGTACAATTTTATTGTTCACAAATACAATGGGAGTTGACCCGATCTTGACGGAGTGGTTGGAGAGTTTGGATTGAGGAGTAGAAACGGTCGTTTCTACTCCTCAATCGCACATTCCTCTATAATCTGCTTGTGGCTCCCATACTGCTGCAAACCAAACTCTACATGCCGCCATTAAGCCACTCCCTTGTTCTTTGTCCTCAACTTGTTGCCAAGTTGGCTGAGAAACGGCCGTGTAAGCTGATCTTGCTCTCAGGTCCAGCCGGCTAGGGCAAGACGACACTGATTACAGAATGGATCGAGCATATAAACAACGAGACGCCTGTTTGTTGGCTGTCAGTGGACGAAGATGATAATGATCCACAGCTATTTTTCGGATAATTGGTAGCGGCAATAAGGCCGTTAACCGACATCCAGGCCTCCTTGCCCCAACTGCTGCAATCCCCCCAACCACCGCCTGCCCCATTTTTATCCCAATCTTTTATCATTCCTTGCCGTCATCACTAATACCATTCTGCAGTGCCCTAGCAATGGCACTCCCTAAGGGAGTGCTGTCAAATCAGGAAGAGCACATAGGCGCAGATCAGCGATGTACGATCTCGCTCAGCCGATCATAAGGACATATCAGGGTACGCTTCCGCAAGCTTCATATGGCCAAAGGGAAGACATCGTCGCCAATAGGGCTACATTCCAAGGGGCTTCCGGGCTATCCCGGATGACAATCCAAATCAGCCTTTCTCCGTCGACGGTGGGATCGCTCGGGGCTGATATTCTTGTCTCCACACACCAAGTTTCCGATTCAGCTGCCAACGTGATCATGTTCTCCGTTGGGGTTGCACCCTGCCAAGCCTGAATGATGTGATGCTCAAAGCCGGGAGGCGATGGGAGGGAGACCCAGTGAGCCAAGAGAGCTTCTTTTGCATCTCCAGGCAATTGGGGTGGGTGCGTGCAAGATGCTAGAAGCAGGCTCAGGGACAAGAATGCCGTCCCCAGCAATATCTTGGGTAAGCTAGTATGAAAACCTACATCAGTCATCATAATCTGGACTATAATCCTGGAAACAATCTAACGGTCGCATTCAGCCGTTTGCGAAGCGCTAGCGGAGCAAACCGGCTACGATGCGGGGTTGGACGCGCGTTATTACGATTCTATCACCGGGTTGCGCGAGTTTCACTTACCCGATGGGGTCGCTGAAGGCATCGGGGGTATTAGTGTCGGCGGCAAATTTGAACTGACGGTCCCAATGCGCTCAAATGCCACAAGGCGCTCTTCACTTTCGTTGTCGAAGATAGTCAAAGTGTCTCCTTTCAGTTCAAAGCGATACATGCGTGAACAGTCGTAACTCTGCCACCCTTGCCAACACTTCCCCCTGATGTTGACATGATCCGAGTCTGAAACCAAATACTCACCCATCATAGTTGTCCAGAACAGTTGTGGGCCTTTATCGAATAGCAGACTTGCCAGCACGCCATTGGGATGAAACTCGATATATTCGCTGGCGAGCGTCTGGAAAGGATCGCCCACATCTGTTTTAGCGACCCTGTGCCATCTGCCCTGAAATGCGCTCTCCCGGTCTTCAGTTGAATTAGCGCACCCCGACAATAATATTGCCAATACGATCAGTGCTGGGAGTAGACATTTCCGATGGTGCTTCATCAGTTTAAGTGTAACTAAGCCAAGGTCTGAGTCGCTAAGCATCGGCCTCCGTTTCTCGAAAGGATCTTGGATTTAGTGCGCCTGACTATCATGAAACTGCATGCATGCTTGATAGAACATTGGAATCGGTCTTCAGCCAGTATTTTATACTTGAAGTACCCCCTGAAAGCGATTGTTTCGACGATCATTCGCCAGTCAAGACAGCTTATGATCCCGTCTGTCGCTTTATCGAACTCATTTCGATCAGACGGAAGCAAATGCCAATAACGTTCGGCCTGTTCGTTTCTTGACTTTGCGTTATACTTCCATCCAGGAGGCCATCACTCTAATCTACAATTCAATATGATCACTTCCTCCAGTCAATTATAGTAGCTTGACCGGATATTGCTGTCTTTCTGAGAATTCTGATATCGTCTGAGCGAGGACGTAGATATGAACAATTTAGAGCCCCAACAAGACGAAGAAATCGTCCGATCGGGTCGAGACAACTCGCCCCAAATAGAAAGAGCGATCACAGATGCCCAAAATCTGGTCGCTTATACCTCCAAAGCAGGAATTGAAATCGACAGAGAAATCCTCAATACACTGATCCTCGCCAGGATTAAATGGGACGCGGGCGAGTGGTCAACGGAGTTCGCGGTTAAGTTTTGGGAAGCCTTCACGCAAATGAACAAGTTAATAAAACCGGTCACGGCAGCCAGCGTGAGAGCCAGGACCTTAAAGCCACAACACACCGGCTTTCGTGGATTTCTACAAAACCAATATGGGCGAAGTGAAGCCAGTCAAGCAGCTACTCGCTTCACTGCGTGGACCCTTGCGGTCCTGTTCATCGTATTAGTTTTCCAGATTTACTGGGTAATCGGAAATAGCCTGTCTCTAAAACTGACACAGCTCCTCGACAACGAAGTCGTATTGGCCGATGCAATAGACCAGGCAAATCTGGACTTCTCCGAGATTGAAGTGCGCTTCAAGTTGGCGGAAGCGGAAAGCAAAGGCAGCCAGCTGGGCGGCAGCTACGATTTCATCTCTTCACCCGATTGGGAGCGAGAGACCCTGCAGGTCAAGACGGAGCGCCAGAAACTGGACGATGAGCTGGAAACGCTCAAAACGCAAATTGACCGCAATTCTGCCATTTTGCTCCGTTGGTCTATTGGTTGGCAATGGATTGTCCTCAGCGAGCCTGATGAGAGCTGCAAAGATGCCAACACCTCTAAGGGTACAACTACGCCTAAATGCGATGAGATTTGGACGCAAATCAACGATCTCGAAACCCAGATTGAAAAGGATGAGCGGCTGATCAATGTTGACGTGCAAAAGGAAATAGATGTTAAGGTCGGCGAACGCGAGGATCTGCAAACTAAACTAGACGCGTTGGAGGCGGAACTGGTCACGATACTCGACCCAGCTCAATCCCAAGACGCAGCCGTAATTTCTGGCGCGAATGAAGCTGGAGATTCGCTGGTAAACGCTGCACTTGCCCAGAAGTATGAAGCTATAAACCAGCTTGAAGCTCAGATTTCGGAGCTGGATGACTGGAAGAGCCAAAATACTGTCGAAATGCTCACGGCCCAACGACAGACCAGGCTGGACGCGATGAAGGCAGAATTAGCCGCTTTGCGTCGCGAACAAGCGCGAGAGATTACCAAAGAAGAGTCGCGAAAAGTAAGAGTGAGTACGGATTTCGCGCTCGTTATACTTCAGAGTTACATACTGCCGGTGCTTTACGGTCTGCTGGGCGCCTCTGTCTATGTTATCCGTACCATAACGCGGGAAATTACAAACGTAACATATTCAGAAGAGTCAAATCGCGATTACGTATTACGTCTAGCCTTGGGCACTCTGGCTGGTTTGATCATCGGCTGGTTCGTCTTTCTCCTTCCGGGCCAGTCAATCTTGGGTTCCATCTCGCCATTGGCGCTCTCCTTTCTAGTGGGCTACAACATCGAAATCGTCTTTTCCCTGATGGACAGACTGATTGAAATCTTTACTAAATCTGATGATGATGGTCCTACAAGCCCTACAACGCCTGGCGAGGGTTCAGCAAACGGTAAGAACCAGACTGAGCCTGCCATCGACAATGTCATCGACAATGAATAATACCGCGGCCACAAACCAGGCAATGCTCGTCTGATGCAGCCGGAGGTCTAGTGGCACGATTGTTTGCTGAGGGAAGGCGCCGGCGAATATTGGCTGCGGCCGAGTAATGGTCAAAATTGCTAGCTTCGTCTATCGACGCAAACTCCGAGGCTCCATCTAGCTCGTCGTTTTGTTTGCGAGTGCCGAGGGCGTCTGGCAGCCGACAATCGCCGGAGCCTCGTGGATGAGTTCGTCATTCTCGAGGGCTTCCACCATGAACAGGGCGAAGTCTACGCGTCGGGTCATGTTGCTCTCGAGGATAGGGTCGCCGATATGCCTGCTCCACACCGGTAGGCCCTGGCTCTCACCTTCTTCGAGGTCGCTCCCACGCACGACCGTCCACAGGGTATCGCTGGCAAATATTCGCCGGCATGCTTCCACTTGATCGTTTATGTCCACGACGCGAAATAGCCGGCCAAACCAGCTGCTGGCCTTCACCATCGCTTTGAAGTTCCGCGAGTATACGTCCTGGCCATCCAGCGTAATATGCCAGCCGCAGGAGAAAATGAGGCGCGCGCCCGGACGCGCGTAGTCGAGCACCGCCTGGGCCGTTCCCGACGAGTATTGGTGAACACCCCAAGGGACCAGCACGGTGAGCACCCCGTCACACCCTGCGACTGCCTTCTCGATGACCTCTCGGTCGTTTGTCGCCCCGGGAATGACAGTGATGCGCCCCTTAAACGCGTCGAGTTTGCCTACGCTACCCTCCCGGCAAACGCCAACCACCTCGTAGCCTCGGTCCAGCGCGTGCTGCACCATGTATTGCCCGAGCTTCCCGGAGGCCCCTACGATACAAACCTTCTTCATATTCATCATCTCGCGTCCTCTATATATGCGGCCAGGGTTGGGGCGTGTAATCCGAGCGTTCCACTGGAAAGCGCCAAACTAGGCCCTAACTTTGCAGCTCTGTGAGAACAATTTTTGAAAAGACATCTTACATCGTCGCTATCTTAATAAACTATCCCTATTCGCAGTGGCACATAACAATCACATCCGCAAGCAGCGCAGCCACACACAACCGACTACTTGATCCCGACCACGACCAATCGCTGTGCTTCGTGATCGTACTTGGTTCCATCAAGACTGCCGTAGACTTGAACTCCAGAAAAGCCGCAGGTATCCAACAGTGACGATAGTTCGATAGCGGAATATGATCGGATTGATACACGATGTTCTAATCGTTCAGTACCTCGTATCGCGATCCAGCGTGTCTCGATGCGACCCCAGTTCTGGGTGACTTTCTTCTCCGACAGGATCAACAGGTCACCTTCTGTATCCCAGTCTTTTGCTCGGAAATCTCGCGCCAGTATCTCTTTGCCCATGGTTTCGATCAAGAGTTGTCCACCAGGACGCAAGGAATCGACCATATTTTCAACCACTTGGTAGTCGTCCGCAGAATCCTTGAAGTAGCCAAATGAGCCAAACAGATTCAGGATGACATCATATCGATTTGGAGAACGGTAATCTCGCATATCGCCGACCACAAACTTGGCCTTCAGGTTAAGCTTCCTGGCTTCTAACCTTGCCGCTTTTATATATCGCTCTGTACGGTCTACTCCAGTGACATCAAATCCCTGCTCAGACAACTCAATACTGTGGCGGCCGTTTCCACAACAGAGATCCAGAATCTGAGCGCTTTCATCAATCTGCAACAGCTTCTTTATCTTGATCACCTGCTCTTTGGCGAGTGACTGGCGTTGCTGATTGAACAATAGCGGTTCAAAGAGCTCCCAAAATACATCTTGACTATGCCATGAATCCTGGTCTCTCATCACTTTACTTCACTCTCTGCCCAATCAGCCCGTCAACTATTGTTAACCTTCGTGCCTAACTGACAAGACTCTAGACTTCGTCACAGCTGGAATTGTACAGTAGATTCTCTCTTATTTCAGGCAAGAACCAGCAAAACATATTTGATAACTTTGCCATATTTCATTTCCTAAACCTTTTTGGGCAACGACCTGAGTCTGGACGGTGAGGGTAAGGATTATTCTCAAAAATTTCGAGGGAGCAGTAAAAACCCGTTAGATGGCAAAAGGTAAGGCATCATAATCACTGATGACATCTTGCCAGGTGCCACTGAGCCAAACGGCGCGGGCTTTGGCGACCCAACGAGCACCCTCTTCCAGCCATTGAGCGCCAGACCGTTTCAGCCGCATGGTGCCGATTTGTTTGCAGCCGCTTTCAACAGTACCACTGCCAATAAGATAGCCTTGCTTTCGAAAATGAGCATAGTCCATGCGGACCAGGTTGTTCTGGAAATAGGTGGCTGCTTTGGTGGCTGGCTCTGCGGCGGCGGTATGGTCGGCCAAGGCAAGACAAGCATCAATGACCGTTTGGGTGCGGCTCAACCAGAGATGCTGCTTCATCGTTGTTAACCAGGCCGCTTGCTGGTCTTCCTCCTTGAAAAGGGCCTGAGCGACCGGGGTCAGGTATTCAACAGCATGGTACCAGTCCAAGATTTGAATGGCCTGGGGGAAGTTCTCCTCAATCAAGCGCCAAATCCACTTGGCGCCATCACAAACAAAGATGAGTTCTTGGGCCCGGTCAGCCAGGTAATGACAGCCGGTGGCCCAGAGCAGTGTGGCGAAGGATTCCGCCTCTTGAATGTCACAATGATAGCGAATGTTGGTTGCTTTCAAGGCCTCTAACTGGCCCAGTCGCTCTTTGTATCTGGCTGGCCATTGGTGGGTAGAGTTGGGGCTGACTTCATACCAGCAAAGCGTTTTCAGCTCCCGCCACTCCTCTCGTGTGGGGACCCTAACCCCATCTATCGACCCGTACAACCGTCTGGGCGGGCTTTCTTCGTGTCGGGCTGGGTTCGTCATGTAATGGTGCCAGTCGCTGAGCTTCTCCCATTTCTGCTCGCGCGCCTGTTGTTTTCGACCCACCCATTGGACAGCCTGACGAATGCTGTTGTCACTGATGTCGAGTAGCAGAAACTCTTTGGCCAACTTGGCCGCTTCATCAAACGACGTTTGGATGCCCAATAAGGCCAACAAGGGCTTGAGTCCTGGACTGATTTCTCCCGGCTTGATGTGCAACCGTTTATCCAATGGTTTTTCTCCCCGCTTACAGTAGGCACATACATAATAGCTTCGCTTGTATTGCACCCGGCCAAAGACGCTGATAACCATCCCTTCTCGTCGACAGCGATAGTCGGCTTTGTGGTTGCATGAGCAGCGGATGCTCGGTTCTACCTGGTCACTCTTTTCCAAGACCTGACCCAATGCCTGTCGCCCGACTTCTTGCATTATCTGTCGCATACCCAGCTCAATCTCGTCCAGGCCGACACTTTCTTCTTTTTCGACATACGTCACGACCAAGTCGCTTAATAAAGTCGCCAGTTGCTCGACACCTTCTTGGGCTAGCTTTGTGCTAAAATCCATTTGAGCCTCCTTGTGCTTTTTGTTTTGCGCTTTCATAACAAAATCACAAGAGGCTCTTTTTGTCTATCTCTTTTCTTTACGGGTTTTTACTACACCTCAGCAGACTAACCAATTGAATTCCGTTTTTTTTCGATGTATGATATTCATGGGTAGTCAATCCCTCTCATCTTCCATTCTTTGACAATTCCATTGCTGTACCCGCCGGTCAACTTTGTCTCTTATGTAAAGGAGTATGGCCATGAAAAAGCTCGTCTACTTCGTCGTTATTGTGTTGTTTGTAATGATTTTGGGTGGATGCGCAAAGGCAACACCAGAACATAGCGAGGGGATGATCAATCCGGGGGATGAGATCGACGGCATGGTGTTTACGACCATCGAGGAAATCGATTGGGACGAATCTCTATCTATGCTCTGTGATTTCAGTTCTTGGGACGATATAAGAAACAGAACGGCGTCATGCTTTACTTTACCGGGTAGCAATGTATTCTTCGGCAATTTTAGTGGCGTCCCTTATAACAACTCTAATGAGGCTGACGAGCCATGGCAAGAAGTCAAATCCGATGTGTCCTTTGATGGCCAATCACTCAACCTATCATCGTTCGGTTACCTGGAAGGTGAACTGTTCGATATGGAATGGAAGTACGCCCGTATGTGGAATTTGGCGGTCGAAAACATCACCCCAGGCACGCATACCATTCAGACGGTTTGGGGAGACTCAGAGGGATCAGAAACCAATACTTATATATTCACCGTATCCGATAAGTCAGAAACCTTCCCGACGCTCTCGGCCGAACCACCCCATCGAATCAATCCCTATACGTCTGAAAAGGCAAAGCTCAATTTTCTGCTGTATACTCCAGATGATTATGGTGTAAATCCGGATCAGAAGTGGCCCCTGCTCATTTACCTCCACGGCATGTCCAGGGTGAACACCAGTTTGCATGTTCTCCGAAATGACTACCCGCTCAATGCCCTGGCAGACCAGGATGATTTCCCCTTTATCCTCGTCGCGCCATTAGGGACGGGTGAGTACGAATTTTGGGCAACGGACGAGATGATCGGCTCTATCATGACCCTGCTCGATGAAATCCAGGCTGATCTCGCGGTGGACCCCAACCGCATCTACCTGACCGGGGGAAGCGCGGGAGGCAACGGTGCCTGGTCAATTGGCGTGCGCCATCCGGAGAGATTTGCAGCGATGGTGTCATCCATGGGCTATTATGGCTGGCCCCCTACAGTGCCCGAAAATATCTGCGATTTAGCGAAGGTCCCTGTTCGGGCATTCCACGGGGCAAAGGATGAATTGATACCACTGGAGGCAGAACAAAGTCTGGTCGATGCGTTGGCTGCCTGCGGCGGTGATGTGCAGTTTACGGTTTTCCCTGATATTGGCCATGATATAGATGCCCAACAAGTCTACACATCAGAACTTTATGCATGGTTATTGGAGCAGACACATAAGTGATAAACCATGATAGATAGAGGCCTAACTACTCGCTGGGATCGGCTCGGCCGGCGGGCGAGGACGCCATAATATCTGACCGGTCTAATTTCTCTGGAGTAAAGGCCATGAACCCGAACCACTGGGCGGCCGTGATTCTTCGTAAAATCGGTTTGAAAAGCGGGAAAAGATAGCTTATATTCATCGCTCAGACCGTATCCATCAACCTATTCAATGAAACAACAGGATAACTAATGAAAACAATTGACGTTGGCAAGAGTGGTTTATTAGCATCTGAAATCAGCCTTGGCTGCATGCGAATAGACGATTTAAGCCCACACGAAGCTGATGCGTTACTCAATGCCGCTCTAGAGGTGGGGATCGATTTTTTTGATCATGCAGATGTCTATGGCGATGGAAAATCCGAGGAAGTTTTTGCCGGTGCGCTCAGCAGGTCAACATCCACCCGCGAGAAGATCATCCTGCAATCAAAATGCGGCATCAGGCAAGGCATGTTTGATTTTTCCCGGGAACACATTCTCTCGGCCGTGGAGGGCAGTCTGAGCCGGCTCCAGACCGACTACCTTGACGTTCTTCTACTGCACCGGCCGGACACACTCATGGAGCCTGAAGAAATCGCCGGTGCTTTCTCGCAGCTCCACCGAAGTGGGAAGGTTCGCCACTTCGGCGTAAGCAATATGAACCCCGGCCAGATCGAATTGCTGCGGAAATATGTAGACCAGAAGATTGTGGCCAATCAATTACAGTTGAGCCTGACCAATACGGGCATGATAGACAGCGGTATCAACGTCAACATGCAAATTGATCGCTCCATCGATCGAGATGGCGGTATTCTGGAGTATTGCCGCCTACACGATATCACCATACAGCCCTGGTCACCCTTCCAATATGGTTTTTTTGAAGGCGTCTTTTTGGACAACGACAAATTCCCGGAGTTAAACCGGACGATCGAGGCGTTGGCCGAGGAAAAGGGCGTAACGAATTCTGCCATCGCCATTGCCTGGCTGCTGCGCCATCCGGCCAAGATGCAGCCGATTGTGGGCACAACAAACCCTGGACGAGTTCGCGATATCGCTCAAGCGTCCACAGTCGAGATGACGCGCCAGGAATGGTATGCTCTTTACTTGGCTGCCGGTAACGCATTGCCGTAGGCGATGTCTGAATTTGTTTGAATCCATTCTGCAAAGAATTTGTTTTTTCACATGTCCAAAAAATCAATCGATCTCATCTTGATTTAGTCCTGGTAAAACAAAATATTGTGCGGAGGTGCATTGTTATGGACAAAACAGACTGGCCCTGGCCCGATTCCCTGGACGCGCTCATCGCAGCCCCCGGCCACCACACGCTTCTACTCGAAAACGAGCGGATCAGGGTCTTGGAGACACTTATCCCGCCCGGTGACACTACCCCCGTACACACCCATCGCTGGCCGAGCGTTTACTACATCATAAGCTGGAGCCATTTTCTGCGTACTGATGATCAGGGGCGGGTGATGACGGATTCGCGCGAGGTCGATTCTCCGGCCGAACCGCCGGTCGTGTTGTGGAGCGAGGCCCTGCCACCGCACGCACTACAGAACGTCGGAGTCGCTGAAATTCGCCTGGTTAGTATAGAACTTAAAGAGACAACAATCTGATAGATCACGCAGTTTCAATAACTTGAAAAGGCGGCCGATCTCTCCTTAATGCTCAAAAGTATATTGCCAAGCTACATGATAATTAGCCTATTTCCGCGCCGCCTTGTTCACAGGCCTCGCCACTACGCTAGGTTTCATACCGGCTGTTTTCCTCGCGAGTCTCGAATGATGCCTTCGCCTTTGACACTTGAACCACTTAACCGTGGGGCACGATACTTCTGAGTCTATCGGCCGTTTGATCCCGCAACTCGGCCATCCACAGGCGACCCTCCCCAATTAGTTTACGAATCAGCTCGCGTAATTCGGCCGCCACCGTCGTTATCTGTTCCCGGCTATCATGCATTCGTTTGCTTATAGATGCTTTTGTGATCGATAAAGAACGCATTAATTGCGCTCGATTCGCTCGCAGACTTGTTGCCACGCGCCTCCAGAAGCCGGTTGACCGCCATAATCGCCGCCAGATTTCCTGAACCTCACTTTTTGCGATTTCCCATGCCCGTTTTAACCAAATTCGTATTGCTCTGACCGGTATCCTGATCTGCTCCCAAATAACTTTGGTTAAGTCGATCAGTCGGCTCCAGACAGTTTGAATCCAATAGCTGATGTTGGTCCAAACGCTGTGCAATGGTTTCCAGATTAACATTATCAGAGCTGTTGCCTGGCGCCACACGAAATGGTTAGCGGTTTTAAACCACCGCCAGACCATCGTTGCCAGTGCCGTGATATTCTTCCAAATCCAGTTGATCCCCACCCACAACCGGTACATCCAGGCCAGAAACCAACCGCCGATTTTTTTGGCCATCTTCACCGTGGCCTGCCAGATCGTCTGAGAGAACCAAACCAACAGTCGCCAGATCTGGACACAGGAAGACCATATCCACCTGACCAAGATATTCGATCCGCGCCAGGCCTTGACGAGCACGATGAACAACTGTTTCCAGATGAAAAGCAAGCTTGACCATAGGCGGATGAGAGGCGCTCGTAACCAGAGCCAAATCATCGACATGCCGGTGAACAGCCAGCGCCATATCAAGCGCAATGTGGCGATTATCTGGCGCCATAAAATTTGCCAGGTCGGAACCAAGCCATCTTAATTGTGCCCAGAACTGGCGAATAATTACTAACAGCCAGCGCATCGTCGTTCGGAAACCTACTCTGAGCTGACCCCAGACTAGACCGGCTACGATGACTATTTGTTGTCGGATCACGATCAAGCCGGTCCAAAACCAGCGTAATCGAAGGAGAAGCCAGCCCCAAATCGTTTGCAGGCCAATCATTAGCCATTGCCAGCAGAACTGCAAGATGGTCAGCAGCTCTCTCAGAATTTCTACCAGGGCGGCGCGCGACCAGCGCAACGGAACGAGCAGATATTGCCAGACGGTTACTGAGGCCAAAACTATCCAGCGCCGGCCGATTTGAATGGCCAATACCGCTTGGCGGCCCAGATATCGCAAACCGATCCAGAGCCACATTCCGGCTGTTACTATCTCGCGCCACACCGTTTTCACAAACTCCAAAAACCAGACCCTGACCGTGCGTCCAATCAAGATGAACCCAAGCCACAGCCAGCGAAATGGACTCAGGATCACCTGCTTGATACTGAGGATGACAGGGGTAATAATGTATAGAAGATGCCTGGATATGGTCGCCGCATATTTCCAAAAGGAGACGAAGGCCATATGGACGAGGCTCATTAGCTTCCAAATCCAGTTGCGAAGAACCAATGCTACAGCAACGAATCCTCTTCGAATGACGATCGCCAGCTGGATTAATGCCTGCCAGGCTATAGATACAACATCCTTCACGAGATGCCGCAACCACTCTAAAACTTTATTAACGTGGCTAAAGAATCGTTCCATGCTGGCGAAAGAGAGGGCTACTATAACAAGCAGCAAAGCTCGAACAGTCAGGATCGGCCAGGTCAAAGGGAAAGCGATATTGACCCACATCGTATCCTCGTGCCAGGCGGTAGCGGTAAATTCAAATGGCCTGAACAAACGACAATGACTAAGCAGCCGGCTAACCAATGTCTCTATTTGGTATACGCTAAACAATAAACCATATCCAACCAGCATATAGGCGACAATTGGCGCCAGAAGCACCCGGGATTGTTTCTTTTCTTGCTCCTTCATCTTTCACCCCCTGGCTCAGCCATCAGAATATTATTCTTGGTCAAACTTGCCCGAAATGGCATTCACCGTTCATGGTCGATCTGTTTTTGTTACTTGATTTGGCCTTAGCGGCCGTCTTTGCCTATGCGGCCAAGCTTTTTTCTTTGACTTAATTTAATCAGAGAAAGTATGCGAGAGTATGTCCACTTTATGCGGTTTTGTGCGCTCTGCGCTCAAGCCTGAACGTTCAGACAACATTTCGGTGCATTTGGTTAGGATGCGGGCTCCCACCATGATGACTGGGGAACCGGACTCCTTCTGGGTCGTTTGCAATCGAATTCCAATTACTCAACTAATCCCGTACAATTTGTCCTCATCGTTGCCTTTACTCTCAACAATCTGCTAAACATAGCTGTATTTACCAACATTGCTGATCTAGTTTTTCGCGAACAATGGTGAAGGACTGGAGCGCCTGGAAAATGTACTTTCTAATTACCAATTTCTAGAAAGTGAAGCCAAAATAATTGGTAAGGTATATATTTCCGAAATGAAGGAATATGGCCAGCATCTGCTTCGATCTTGGATCAAACCAAAAGATGTGATCAGTTCCCTCTAGAGCAGCCTGATTCACGGGGATTTCTTCATCGGTAATGTTATGATTGATGAATTTGGCCGGTATCACTTACTCTCGGTTAGCCTATAGGTAAAGGAGGCTTGGATGAAACTTTGGACAATCCTTGAGATTGTGATTGGGCTGATTGGGGTGTTGTTTCTATTCCTCGGTCAGAGATATTCCTTGGACATTCTTACATACGCTGGTTTTGGTTTGATGGGCTTGGTGGCCATTATTATTGGCCTGGAAGCACTGATTACCCGGCGATTGGTACAGGTATCCCGCTACGATCGACGTGCTGACGAGACTTATGTAGGCGTGGCTGCAATGGCCCAGGGCGTCATATTCATCATCATGGGCCTGTTTTTCATTGGCCTCGCCATAGCTGCCTATAAGAATAGCGGCCGCGAACTCTTCATACATTTTGTCCGCCATCCCGGCCTGGCCTTCCTAATCTTTGGCTTGTTCCTGTTGATGATGGCCATCAGCGCTATAGTTGGCACTATCGAAGATAAGGAAGGCGGGCGCTTTGAAGTTTATTTAACGTTACTGACCTCCCGTCTCTTGCCTGGCATGATCCTGATTGTCTTAGCAGCCGTAGCCATTGGGTTGGGTCTTTTAGAAGTCACCGCGCCGCAGACATTCGACCAGATGGGTGGTGGCTTCTTGGAAGTACTGTTTGGTGGTTGACTTCAGCTGGGTCCTAGACTGTTCTAAGATAGGACTTACTGACTACTCTTTCGTGCACCTGATCAAGACACGGCGATTCAGTAAAAGTTGAGGGATAGCTGCTGAGCAATGCGAGCATCAAAATAACGGCGAGCAGAAGCCAGGTTGGTGTAGCCGAGCGTCTGCACCAGGCCAATAAGGAAATTGTTGATAATGGCAATGGCCTGGGCCAGACTGGTGAGCTCTGTACGCGTCGCATCTTCACCGAGGGTCACATCACGGCGATAGTGCAAGCCATTTTCAATGCCCCAGTAGGCGCGAATCCAGGCTGCGAGTTGGGCGGCGTCGACGGTCCCAGCTGCACAACTAGTCAAACCATAAGTTACCTCGGTTGTTTCCTTGCCAGTGCGTATCACTCGGGTATGCCGTTCCAGCTTAAACACCTGCTGAACCGGGCATTGGAGAAACTCTGACCGAGGTCGACATGAGCGTTAGGGTGCGGGTATCCAGACGACCATGCCCCTTGTTGACCGTGCGAGCTGTTGTCCGGCGTAGTTCCGCGATATGCCAGCCTGGCGCCCGTCGCGCGGGTTGAAAGTATTGCTCGATGTTGGCTCGTAGCCGTTCCTGATTTTCCTTAGCGACCAGTAGATAATCGCCGCCGCCGCTCAACACCGCCGTGCAAAAGGCGCGCTGGGTTTGCATGGCGTCGGCACAGACGATTTTCCTCTTCAAATTCAGCGCGGCTAATAGGTCTGGCGCCGCACTGATTTCATTGCTCTTTTCCTGGACCTCTACCTGCTTCAAGACCACTCCTTCAGCCACTAGAAAGGCCGACAGCAAGTGGACGCCTCGAGTGAATCCCTTGGGTATCGTGCCCCGCATCGTTTTGCCGTCTATGGCAATCAGCACGCTCTCCTGACCGCCATACCGCTCATGCAAATAGCTTTTTAGCCGTTTTTCTAACTCATCCAAGATCACCACCTCACTCAAGATGGTCCGGATCGTGTTCAAACAAGGCGTTCGCGCCACCTTCAGCCCATAGACCTGGCTGAAGGCCTCACGGCGATACCGTAGCCACTCAAAGATCCCCTTTGGTTTGTCTTGTCCTGATAATCGCGCCAGCACGATCATGCTCAGAACGATGCCCAAAGGATACACTTTGCCGCGATTATCCCTGGGGTCATTCAGCTGACCCAAATGTTCTGCCAGGTCCGCCAGGTCAAAAACAATACCTTCTACCTCTTTTCCTTCCAATATGATATTCTGCATCTGACACCTGCTCCGGTTGATTGGTTGTAAGATACTTAATCATACCGGAGTCAGGTGTTATTCGTTTTTTATTGAATCACCGTGCTGATCAAGACCAATCCTTTGCCACACCGGGGAAAATGCTTTAGGATTAGGCGGTTCTCCAACCCTGGTATCAGAAAAAAGAGTTCTCCATGACAGATAAGTCAAATAATCGATCACTTTCCGATCTCCTGGCGGCCGCATCTGGCGCCCAAGCAGCCTATGACTACGAGACGGCCGTCTCGCTTTTTAGCCAAGCGCTTGAGACTGGGGATCTGCCCGCTACAGACGAATTTACGTTGCGGAACGGCCGGGCTGCTTGCCAAAATTCCCTGGCAGCATTTGAAACCGAGTTAATTGACCTCGAAGCAATGTTCGATCTTGCCCAGACCCTGGGTGATCAAAGCAAGCAGGTGGATGTCCTCGCCCGTTGGTCTGTAGCCAAGAACAACCTCGGTGAAAATGAAACGGCCAAACAATTGGCGCAAAAAGCTCTGGAGATAGCCGGTGAAGTAGCCGACCCAAAGCTAAAAGCGGATAGCCTGGTAGCATTAGCCCAATCAATGTCCGGTACCGATGCTCACACATTAGTCCAGCAACATCTCGAAGATGCCATCGACCTCTACCGGCAAATCGACGATCCGGCCAATGAGGGAATGACCTTGGCCAATCTTGCCTATAGCATGCATCAAGATGGTGATTTCGAGCGAGGAGCCATAATCGCCGAAAATGGGCTAAAGCTGGCCCGTAAATCGGGTAGTAATTATGCTCAGGTGAGAACCCTGATCGTAAGAGCCTTACTCTGTACCGACGCCGCTGAAGCGCTCAAATATGACGAAGAAGCACTGGAAATAAATCGTCAACTGGGGAATCGTCGCGCCCAATCGGTGCTGGTAAACAACATGGGCTTTTTGCTCTGGTCTCTCGGTCTGTACGGCAGAGCCCAGGAATATATCAACAATGCGATAGCTTTGGCAGGGCAAATGAACAGCGAGCCATTGGCCGCCTATGCCTTGGAAGGTGTCGGCAGATGTTACCTCGGCCTGAGGATGTTGGATGAAGCAGAAAGCGCCTTTTCTGAGGCTACTAGACTTTCGCGAAAAATCGGTGACATATTTAATGAAGGAGCCTCCACGACAGGTTTGGGGGAAATCGCCCTGGCCCGAAATCAACCGGAACAAGCAATCGAGCACATTCAGACCTCCCTTAATCTGCAACAGAACCTCAATTCCTCCCCCACCCACGAACTAGCCTTGATGGGAGCGGCGTATTTGGCATTGGGTAATGCCGCTGATGCTCGAGAATATACGGGGCGAGCTACAGAGATGTTGGCTGCGGGTCACTTCTCCTCTGAGTATCCGGCCCACGAAGGGTATTGGTGGCATTATCAGGCGCTTAATGGCATCCGGCCTGCAGCTTCACCATCAGAAGAAGCCTTGAATGCTTTAGATAATGCCTGTCGCCAAATGCTCGACGGCATCACGACCCTCAGTGATGAAGGATTACGGCGCAATTATCTGAACAAAGTGCCTGTCAATCGAGACATTACGCTGGAATGGGCAAATAGGGCAAAACAACGAGGAATATCATTGGCGCCTTTCACGGAGCATGAAGCTGACGCCGCTAATTTACAAGACCAATTTAAACGCATTGTCGACATTGGCGCCCGCCTCACAGCACACCGCGATCCTTCGAATCTTGCCAACTTCGTCATCGAAGAATTCGTGGAGCTAAGCGGGGTCGAAAGGGCACTTTTGCTTCTCCTCGATGAGGCCGGAACAGTTGAGATAACCGCTTCATTTTCCCCGCAAGACGCCCAAGTTCTAGCCGAACCGCTGCTAGAATCGATGAGGCTCAATAGGCAGCCGGCCGTTTTACATGATGTTGGCGATGTTCCAGAAGATGCTGTTCCAGAAAGTCACCAAAGAACTCTCATCGCCCTACCCTTAGTCTCTCAAGGGAGATTTCTGGGATTATTGTATGGTGATATGCGGCAGATTTTTGGACGCTTCACCGAGGCTGACCTCGATTTATTCGCCTTATTAGCAAATCAGGCAGCCGCCGCTTTAGAAAACGCCCATTGGACGCAATCGCTCGAACAAAAGGTAGCCCAGCGAACGGCCGAATTGGAGGCAGCTAATGATCGGCTAGAGCAGCGTAACGCCGAATTGGCCGTCATCAATGGTGTGCAACAAGGCCTGGTGGCCCAGGTAGATATCCAGGCCATTTATGACTTGGTAGGCGATCAAATCCACGATATCTTTGATGCCCAATCGGTCATCATCGTGACCCTTGATCAGGAGTCAGATTTAATCAGCTTCAGATACCTGCTCGAAAAGGAACAACGCTTCTACCCAGAACCCAGTGCCAACCCCAATATTTTGCGCATGATTCGGAGCCGCCAACCGCTAAAGGTCAATACAGAGGCAGAATTCAACGAACTTGGACTTAGGACCATCGAAGGAACCGAGCCATCCCGGTCAGGACTTTTTGTGCCCTTAATCGTGGGTAAAACGGTCATCGGCGGCATCTCATTACAAAATCTGGACCGTGAATACGCCTTCAGCGACGCCGATTTACGACTCTTAACCACGCTGGCCAACAGCATGAGCATCGCCCTCGAAAATGCTCGCTTATTCGACGAAACGAATCGTTTGTTGGATGAAACCCAGCAGCGAAACGCCGAATTGGCCATCATCAATAGCGTCCAGGCTGGACTGGCGGCACAAATGGACATTCAAGCCATTTACGAACTCGTTGGCCAAAAAATTGGTGATGTTTTCCCCCGCGCCGACGTCGCAATTGGATTTATTGATTCGGAGACAAACCTTGTCAATGCACCCTATGTCGTGGAACATGGCAAAAGGTTAGATATCGATCCCTTTCCATTGGGAGAGACGGGTTTTTTGGCCCAGCTGGTACGAACCAAGAAACCAATTCTAGTTAACGAAGATATGGCCCGGGCCACTGAAGAGATCGGGAGCTCTACTATTCAAGACACAGATCTACCCAAGTCCGCGCTGTATGTGCCGTTGGTTGTCGCGGGAGAGACAAAAGGGGACATACTCTTACAAGATATGGAGCATGAGTTTGCCTTCAACGATTCTGATGTCCGTTTATTAACCACGCTGGCTAACAGCATGAGTATCGCCCTGGAAAATGCCCGGCTATTTGATGAAACCAATCGCCTACTGAAAGAAACCGAACAGCGAAACGCCGAACTTGCCATCATCAATAGCGTTGGTGAGGCAATGGCCAGCCAGCTCGATGTGCAAACCATCACTCGCCTGGTGGGCGACAAAGTGTGCGATATCTTCTTGGCCGAAGCCATCCTGATCACTCTCTACGATCGAGAAGCTAATCTGCTTCACTTTCCATACGGTTATGACCGGGGTTTTGTGGAAGTTGAGTCAATTCCCTTTGGCGAAGGCTTGATTTCCCAGATTATCGAGGATCGCCGGCCACTTCGTTATGGTACGCATGACGAAGGAACAGCGATGGGCGCAATTAAGGTAAAGGTCACATCCGACGATACATCGAGCGAACCAAAAACCGAATCATATATTGGCGTACCCATCATCATCGGCGACGCAGTCATGGGGGCAATATCAGTACAAAGTTATGAAAAGAATGCATATGATGAAGATGATGTTCGCTTGCTCTCAACCCTGGCGACTAATATGGGTGTCGCCATAGAAAACGGCCGTCTATTCCAAGAGATACAGCACCGGGCTCGGGAGATGTCGGCCGTAGCCGAGGTCGGCCGCGACATTTCGGCTACTTTAGATCTGCCAACCGTATTAGAGCGCATCGCCCGCCATGCCCGGGATCTCTTGGAGGTGAGCGACACCGCCGTCTTTTTGCCTGATGATACGGGAGAATTGATGCGAGGCTACATTGCCCTTGGCCCGATTGCCGAACAGGTAAAAGCCACCACCGTCCAACCGGGAAGAGGTATTCTGGGAGACATTTGGTTGCACCAGGAAGCAGAAGTCATCAACAACACAGGCACCGATCCACGAGCGATTACGATCGCCGGCACAGACACCCAAGAAGATGAAAGAATGATGGCAGCTCCTCTCCTAGCAGGCACTAACGTCGCGGGATTGATGGCCGTCTGGCGCACCGGCGAGTTGTTTGACGACGACGATTTGCGGTTCCTTGATGGATTAGCCCGTCAAGCAGCCATCGCCATCGAAAATGCCAGACTCTTTACCGAGGCGGAAGCCGCGCGGGCCATCGCCGAAGAAGCGAATGAATCGAAAAGCGCATTTCTAGCCAACGTCAGCCACGAGTTACGTACACCACTTACCTCCATCTTGGGCTTTGCCCGCATTGTGCAGAAGCGACTTGACGACCGCATCTTTCCTCTCATTTCCGATGACGAAGATCGAGCCCAGCGGGCGATGAATCAGATCGAGGGCAACCTCGAAATCATCATGGCCGAAGGCGAACGATTAACGACGCTCATCAATAATGTGCTTGACTTGGAGAAGATCGAGGCCGGAAAAATGGATTGGCATATGGAGCCGGTGATAATGGCCGACGTCGTCGACCAGGGTCTGGCGGCAACCATGGCTCTCGTAGAACAAAAAGGTTTAAGCTTAGTCAAGGAATTACCTGAGGATTTACCCACCATAACCGGTGATCGAGATAAGTTGGTACAAGTCATGATCAACCTCATATCTAACGCCGTCAAATTCACCGACACGGGCACAATCACTTGCCGCGCCAAGCAGGGTGATGGTGTAATCGTGACGAGTATCAGCGATACGGGCACAGGTATCGCCGAAGAAGACTTGCCCACAGTGTTTGAGAAGTTTAAACAAGTGGGCGACACGCTGACCGACAAACCGAAGGGTACTGGGCTTGGTCTGCCTATTTGCAGAGAAATCATAGATTACCATGGTGGCCAAATCTGGCTGGATAGCCGGATCGGCGAAGGAAGCACTTTTTACTTCACCCTACCTCTGGCTGTCCATACCGTGCCAACGGGCATCAAGACAATGGCCTTCGACGAATTGTTAGCCCAATTAAAATATCGCATTTCTGATGTTGCCGTTGGCTCAGCGGGAGATGGCAATACGGTGCTCGTGGTCGACGACGATCCTCACATACGGGAACTATTGCGCCAGGAGTTATCGACCGAGGGTTATCAGGTTTTCGAAGCTGGCGATGGGCGAGAAGCCCTTGCCCAGGTAAAAGCGATCCAGCCAGATCTGGTCATTCTGGACGTGTTCATGCCTGAATTGAGCGGCTTTGATGTTGCGGCCGTGATTAAGAACGATCCCGAAACCATGGGCTTACCAATCGTAGTCGTCTCGGTCCTGGAAGACAAAGAGCGTGGCTACCGTCTGGGCGTCGATCGTTACTTGACCAAGCCTATTGACCTCACTGCCTTGTTGAAAGAAGTAGAGACTCTACTGGCACAGGGGCCGTCGAAGCGAAAAGTCATGGTCATCGACGAAAATGCGACCACCGTTCAAACGTTAAGCGCGGCGCTTCAGGCTCAAGGATATGAAGTCACGGCCGTGACCAGCGGAGCTGACGGCATCAATCGCGCCATGGATGAGCAACCGGACATGATCATCGTCAGTTCTATCGTTTCACAAGAATACAACATGGTGCAGGCGATCCGCTTCGAGAAGGGTTTGGAGAACGTATTGTTCTTGTTATTTCAATGACTCAAGGTTCTTTTAGCCTGATAGATATTAGCCACAAACGTAATGCCCTTTTATCAAAAACGATAGATTGTAGGATTAACTCATGACACCAAAGATTTTGATTGTAGACGACGAAGCGCATATTCGATTATTGATCGAGCAAACTCTGGAAGAACTGGAAGACGAAGGAGTAGAGATTGATACGGCCTCGAATGGTGAGGAAGGACTTGAAGCCATTAAAGCGCAACGGCCGAACCTCGTATTCCTCGACGTGATGATGCCCCGAATGAACGGTTTTGACGTTTGCCATGCTGTGAAAATGGAGCTCAAGCTAGATGACGTCTTCATCGTCTTACTTACCGCAAAAGGTCAGGAATATGATCGAAAGCGTGGTGAAGAAGCCGGAGCTAACCACTATTTAACTAAACCCTTTGATCCTGATGATCTTCTGGACTTGGCTATCGAAGTCTTGGATATGTAGTCTTATCTAACAAGGCCGGAAACTCTACTGAATTTTAGATAGAGTAATTTCCTACTGCTATCGTCACCGAAAGATCAACATGACCCAACTTAGACTCAAAAGAGTATTGAGGAAAAACAAGCCTTCGCACCAGGTGATGAGCAACCTGGTCGACTTGCTTGCCGTGCCTATCACGATCCGCGATGTCGACGGCACCTTACTCCTGGGTCAAACGCCTGAACAGGGGATGCACGAAGTTACCATCGAGGATGAAGGAACAATACTCGGATGGGTTTATGGCCCACAAGAGCAGTCAATCTTGGTAGCCCAATTGTTGCAGACTTTGGTATCTAAAGAGGTTGAGAAACGAGCCTTAGCCAACGAAGTACTGGATAAGTATCGTGAATTGAATCTCCTTTATAACTTGTCTGAGCGCCTGATCTCCTCGCCGGAACCAGAAACGATCGCCACTATGGCTCTTGAAGAAGCTACGCGGCTAATATCGGCCACGGCCGGATGGGTGGTGGTCTTGGATGAATCATCAAATATTCAGGAAATCATTGGCAACTCGGGCGTTCCTCTTCAACTTCATAACGAAGCCAATGGAAATGATGATCTAGTCGCTAAAGTTATCGGGAGCCGAGAGGCGGAAATTCGAAATGAAGTGGCCGCTCACAAGATATTCCAAGGCGGTCGCTTTGAAAAGTATGCCTTGGCATGTGCGCCTCTCAAGACCGAACAGCGCGTGCTGGGCGTTATACTTTTGGCCGGTCTTCAACCGATCACCTACGAAGCCCACCATCTCAAGCTGCTTAATACGGTGGCCTTACAAGCTGGCCCGGCCATTGAGATGGCCAGGCTGTACCAGGTTGCCATTGAAAAAGGAAGGATGGAAAGGGAACTGCAGCTAGCCTACCAGGTACAAGCCAGCCTCATCCCAGAGAAGATTCCCGAATTGAATAGCTGGGAATTTGCCGGAAGGTGGCGGCCGGCGCGCGAACTGTCCGGCGATTATTACGATTTTATTTATGAGGAGAACGACCATCTCGGCCTGGTCATCGGCGATGTGGCAGACAAAGGCTTGCCATCGGCCCTTTTCATGGTCTTTACCCGCAGCGCCGTTCGCACGGCCGTTGTCCAAACCACATCCCCCGCCGAAGCCATCTTCCAAGCCAACCGGCTGGTATCAAGAGAATCAACCAATGGCTTATTCGTCACCCTGATGTATGCTCGTCTCATCTGGCAAAGTGGTTTACTAACCTACGTAAATGCCGGGCATAATCCAGCCTTGCACTATCAAAAACAATCGGGGCAATTGACTGAATTGAAGCTCACCGGTTTGCCTCTTGGCATTATCGACGAGACGCCTTACGAGCAGCGGCAGATTCAGATTGAGCCTGGCGACTTCATCGTTTTCTACACTGATGGTGTAACCGAAGCTATGAACGAGACCAATGAGGAATTTGGTATGGACCGCTTGGTCAAGGCCATTCGATCTTCAGTTGACTTACCGGCCGAAGACATGGCCAACGCGATTGAAGCGGCCGTTCATGATTTCACTGGTTCCGCCCCAGCTTTTGATGATTTTACACTGTTGATCCTGCGCCGTTCGCATGAGCCAGCAAACAGAGCAAAAGGCTCTCCGGCCGAGTCATAAAATAGGCCGGTAAGGCTGATATGAAGATTAATATCAGGATTGATGGACGAGCCAACTTTGCTTACGGCCGCTCGCTTTAAGGTCCGTTTCCACATTTCACTTGCCGATGCGCTCATTACCGCGTTCGCCGTGCGACAAGAGGCAATCCTCGTTTACAAGGATCCCGAACTCGAGGCATTGGCAGATACAATCCAACAAGAGGTTTTAGCCTACAAACCTTAATGATAAGGGCCCATATCATCACCCATAGCCTGTTTTTTGCGGCCATCGTCAATGGCTATCTTTTGCTCATGATGGTCACCGTCAGTCCGCGGGTTTGGGGGTATTCAGATTATCCGGAAGCGATTAAAGCAAAGGTTCCACCACAGACAGCAAAAGAAAAAAGATTGGCGGGAATTGTTGGAATTCCTTGGTTTATTTTCCTTATTGGTTTTCCGATCATTTCAACCTATGCTCTAAAATCCAAGCTGGGAGGTGTGAGATACCATTCTGGATAGCGTTTCTCAATGTATTGGCGCTCGTCTTTTTAGCTACATTGGGCGATTTGCTCGTCCTTGACTGGCTCATCGTCAGCAAGATCACGCCCAAATTCGTGATAATTCCGGGAACTGATAAAGAGGACTACAAGGATTTTTCACATCATTACAAAGCCCATGCCCGCGCAGCAATCGCCCTGGTTCTTCTAAGTTTATTATTTGCAGGTATCGTTTGGTTTTTTTAGTCCCTCAGGCTCTAAGGAAGCTTGAACTTTGGATAAGACAAATACCTGAGCAGAAATAGGCCATCCGACAGTTCACATGCAGATATTTGAAGATAGCATCTGGATCAACCGTTCACCCAACGAGGTGTTTGATTTTCATATTGACCATGCCAACCGGATTAGCTGGCATGAACATGTGACCCGGTCGGAATTGATTACTTCCGCTCCTATAGGCATTGGCACTCGCTTTGAAATTGATGCCGAAACGGCCAGCCAGCCGGTGCCGATGACGGTAGAGATTACAGCCTTTGACCCGCCCAGATCTTATTCATACCGCTCTTACGCGAAGACTGCCATCACCGATAGCCATCAAACATTCACAGCCGAAAATGGGGGCACCCGGTTTCATATCCGCATAGAATTGAATTTCAAAGGTATCTATAAGCCTTTGGGCTGGCTAATCTTCAACTCTTGGCTAAAGAAACACTTTTCTGAGGCCTTACGAGAACTGAAGGAAGAGATGGAAAATTGATCGCCTACTTGGTAACCCAGGCAGAATGGAAGAAACGAAGAGTCAAGATTAGATAGGCAGCGAAGCTGCATACTGCCAAACAATAGTCCTTTTGTTACTCGCTGGGATGGACTGTATACTCTCTGACAATCTTGCACACCCATCAAATGTTTTATAGATGGCTCTAATCGCCGATCAACCTGTAACACGAAGAGGAGCATATGCCCATTTACATGGACCGCCACTACATCGAAGGGGCAACCCAACATGCCGTTAAAACCGCCCATTTCAAAGATTTGAAACTTCAGGACGAATTTGGCGTCAGTTTCTTGACTTATTGGTTTGATGAAGAACGTTCCACGGCCTTTTGCCTGGTCGACGCCCCTGATGCAGAATCGGTTGGCCATGTGCACCGCAAGGCTCATGGCTTAGTGCCCAACGAAATAATTCCCGTCGATCCAGCCGTTGTGGAAGCATTCCTTGGCCGCGTATCGGACCCTGTTTCTGATGATAAGCCTTCCGCTGAGAAGAACCCTGATTCAGCCTTCCGGGCCATCATGTTTACAGATCTAAAAGACTCTACGGCCATGGGCGTCCAGCTGGGCGATAAAAAAGCAATGCATTTCCTCCGCATCCATAACGCCATAACCCGCAACGCTATTCGGGAATATGAAGGCCGGGAAGTGAAACATACCGGTGACGGTTTCTTGATCTCTTTTGACAAGATAACGAATGCTTTAGCGGGCGGTATAGCCGTTCAACGTTCCTTGAGAGCATATAATAACGAAAACCCTCGCGAGATGATCCGCGTCCGCATTGGCCTAAGCGCCGGTGAACCAGTAGACGAAGATGGCGACTTGTACGGCACCTCGGTCAACCTGGCTGCCCGCCTATGCACTCACGCTGAACCTGATGGGATTTTGGTTGACAGCACCGTTCATGAGCTGTGCGGTGACCCGCAATTTGCGTTTGTAGAGAGGGATGCCATTGTGCCCAAAGGATTTGCCGAAACCGTGCAGGTTTACGAGGTACTCTGGCAATAAACCTTTCCCGCCAGAACAATCGATAGACACTGGTTTAAATTGTTACTCCTTTTCACTGAATTCCAACCCCAACGCTCGCTGTCGTTAAATTAACAATGTTGTTGGTGGCCGTTGGCTTAGCCAGCCTTTCTCCCAAAAAACTGCAAATTTAATAGATAATCCCCAAAGGGAATTGATTTTTGCTCTTTCACAGCAGAAGGGCATATTAATGCTATAATCCTCCTAATCCCACCGATAGTGAGTGAGCACCTTGCCGCAGAAGTTGCAGCAAAAGGTCCGAATCATGCCAGAATCTAGAGTTAGCTTCCAATCGCTACCGGCCGAGTACCGGCAAGTCATCCAACTGGCCCAAGATCAGCTCGATATCTCCATCACGCCCCTACAAGAACTGGTGGGCGGCTGGTCAGGCGCGGCCATTTACCTGGTCAGTGTGTCCTCCCCAGATTCTCGCCGGGTTGAGCATCTGATCCTTAAGGTCGACCGCAAACGGCCGGTGTCTAGCTCCGATGAGATCGATCGGCACCAAATGGTGATCAGCGAGTCGCCGGCCGATTTTGTTCGCCAACACATCCCTGAAATGGTTTATGCCCGGGTCGAAGATGAGAATGCCCTGGTAATATTTTACGCCATCGCCGGCCACTCGCTACGAAATTTCCGCACGCTTTCTAGTCACCACCGGCAGAGCCAGCTAGAAACCTTGTTCACGATCACGAACCAGGTTCTGTTGGATGAATGGAATATTGACCAGGTCTTCGAGCAGGTCGATCATCCCCAAACTCTGTTGAAAAGATGGCTTGGCTTTCGCCTCAATCCGGACCAAAAAATCGAGAATTTCTTGCGTGATGTGTGCCGGCTCCATCCCGACACGGCCGGATTCATCATCCAGGGCAACATCTACCCCAACCCATTGTACTACGCCCGTAACACGGAACCTTGGGGGCCGGTCCGGCCGGGCGACGCCATGGTTGGGCTGCAGCACAGCGATCTGAATACAAATAACATCCTGGCCAACTTTTCGCGCCAGGGTGATGAGCTGGAAGGCTACTATCTGATCGACTTCGCTCTCTTTAAAGAGGATATGCCCCTCCTCTACGATCAACGCTACCTGGAAATGTCGTATCTTGTACATGCCATATCAGGGGGCTCCTATGCCAGCGTAATTGATCTGATCGCCCGGCTGGCGGAGCATGATATTTTGGAAAACCAACAGGCCCCGATTGAGATGGCTGGCGTCAACGCGGCTATTCGGGCGGGACGGATCGCCTTTGAGAGCTGGGTGCGGGAGCGCCATCCGAGCCTGCATGACGATCTGTGGGGCCAGTATTGGCTTGCCGGCACGGCCGCCGGTTTGAGCTACACTCACAAAGCGGGCCAGACCGATGAAATCCGGCTGGCCGGGCTGATTTATGCAGCAGCCAACCTCAAACAATATTTCAACTTATTCGCCTTATCATTGCCGACCGAGGCCAGCCAGCTTTACCACGAGGGTCAAATTGGGAGCAGGTCAGATGCCGGCAGCTCCTTGGTGTCTCCGGCCGGAAAAACGCCCCACAATCTTCCGGTGCCGCCAACCAATTTCATCGGCCGGGAGACTGAGCTTGAAGAAATTCCGAGCCTCCTGCTCCGTCCCGAGGTGCGAATCGCTACGCTGACAGGACCGGGTGGGATAGGCAAGACTCGTCTGGGGCTGGCGATAGCCTGGGCTTTGCGGGATCATTTTCCCGATGGTGTTTTCTTCGTCGATCTAGCCTCGATCAGCGATCCGTCGCTGGTAGCGACCACGGCCGCCCATGCCATTGGCATTCGTGAAGGCGGTGGCCGGCCGCCACTGGAAAATCTGAAAGATTATCTGGCGAACAAACAGATACTCCTGCTGTTCGACAATTTCGAACAAATTACTGGGGCGGCTCCTGTTGTGGCCGAGTTGCTAGCCTCTGCGCCGGGAATCAAGGGCCTGGTCACCAGCCGGATCCCTTTGCAGATACGCGGAGAAGTACGAATTTTCCGTTTCTCCGCTAGGCATTGCCTCCAGAACAGGGACGCATCCATAGCTGAGATGCTCGATTATGAAGCCGTCGCCCTTTTTTATCAGCAGGCTCAGGCCGTCCAGCCGCGCTTCGAACTCACAGAAGAAAATAAGGCTGCAGTTATCGAGATCTGCCGCCGCCTGGATGGACTTGCCATTGGCTATCGAGATCGCCGCCGCCCGTATCAAGATGCTGCCGCCCCAGGCCCTGCTCAAGCGCCTGGACCATAGCCTGAAGCTGCTGGTCGGGGGGGCTAAGGATTTACCCGACCGGCAACAAACTCTGCGCCGCACCATCGATTGGAGCTACGATCTGCTCGAACCTGACGAACAGAGCCTATTTACCCGTTTGGGCATCTTCGCCGGTGGATTTACCCTGGAGGCGGTCGAAGCCGTCTGTAATCCAGAGGGCGAAATCGATGTTTTCTTCGGCATTGAAACCCTTTTGAACAGCAGCCTGCTGCGCCAGGTCAGGACGGTCAGCGATGAACCTCGATTTGACATGCTCCAGACCATCCGCGACTATGCCTTAGAAAAAGCGGAACAGGCCGGCATCGTGGCCGAGTTACATTGGGCTCACTGCCGTTACTTTGCCCAATTGGCCTGGCGGTGAGACGGGCATGGGAGTCTTCGGCGACGATTCCGTGTTGTGCTGCAACGCTCAGAGAAGAACATGACAACTTCCGTCTTGCGCTCTCGTGGACCATGCAGCACGAAGAAGGCGTCCCACTGGCAACGTCTATGCTGATACCGTTGACCTGGTTCTGGTACCGCTACGGCTACCTGCAAGAGGGGACCGAATGGACAGAACGCGCTGTGGTTAGCACGGCCGAGATGGGTGATTCGCCGCTGCGTGCCTATGGCTTTGGTGGGGCGAGGCCTATCTGGCCTTATGGTCAGGCGATTTAATCGTAGCCGCCCAAAGCACGCCCGGGAATCCGTGGAAATGGCCGAACGATTGCGATTCGACGACGGCTTGTCCATGGCCAAGCTCGGCTATGGGACCAGTCTTAATCAATCAGGGCCGGGACAAAGAAGCCTATCCCCACCTGGTAGAGGCGGTCGAACTCTATGACCAGCAAAACCTACCCTGGATGAAAGGAACGACTCTGGTTCATCTGGCCAATGTATCTTTGGGAATGGGTCATCCCGATCAAGCCATCCAATGGTTGGACTTGGCCATGCCATTCTTGAAAGAGACTGGCGATCCATGGTGCATGGCCTTTGGGCTGAATAATTACGGGGAAGTAGCCCGGGCCCAGGGCGATTATGATAAGGCCGAAGGATTTTACCGTCGCACAGAAGAAATGTATGAGCGGGCGGATGCCAAGGGCGACCAGGCCCGCTTGGTGCATACCTTTGGTTACATTGCCCAGCACAAGGGCGACTATGCAGAAGGCCCAGGCGCTATTCCTAGAGAGCCTGATTGATTTCCGAGAGCTGGGCAATCATCGCGGCATCGCCGAATGTCTCGCCGGCCTGGCCGGACTGGCGGCCGAACAAGGTAAAAATGAATGGGCCGCCACTCTACTCGGCGCGGCGGAGAGCCAGTTGGCGGCCATTGGAGGAGCCTGGTGGCCGGCCGACCGCGTAGAAATTGAGCGGGCCCGGGTGAAAATACAGTCATCTCTCGAAGATAAGTTCGAAACGCTCTGGGCTCAGGGCCAGGCTTTGAGCGTTGAAGAGGCGATTGCCTACGCCACGACAGGTGGCTGACTCCTGCTGGAAAATACCAAATCGGTTGCATTAAGTCTAATGGTTTAAATGAACGAAGAATTTGCGGTACGAGTCGCCGAAGCATACGGCCGTCACTCGGAGAAGTACGCTTCCATTCTTGAGCCCATCCTGACGCCCATGGCCGATGAAATCGTTGCTCTGGGGCGGTTGAAGGCCAGAGAGTTAGTCCTGGACGTGGCAACAGGCACCGGGCTTATCGCGCGAACCGCGGCCGAATCGAAGGTCTCCGTCATCGGGGTTGACCTCTCATTGGGCATGTTAGTTAGGGGGCGCGTCTTATCGGCCGGAAGGGTCCCCTTCATCGGCGGCGATGCTCATAACTTACCCTTCGAGAACCAAACCTTCGATCTCGTCACTTGTGGCCTCAGCCTCTAACATTTTACCGACGTGTCAGTCGCCTTAGGAGAAATTCGTCGAGTTCTACGTCCTGGGGGCCGTTTCATAACATTAGCTTGGGGTACTGAAGGCCAGAATCCTACAAAGGCGGTCGCGGTCGAGGTACGACATCGATTCCTGGAGGATATAGAGAGCGGACATTTGAAGGCACGTTTGGCGAAGAGGTCTGGGCCAATCCAGAACGAGGTAATCAAAACCCTTACGCTAGCCGGATTTGCCGATGTTCAAGTCAGCACACGACAACTGTCTGGTCAATTATCGTGACTAGCCGAGGCCATTGAAGTTGCCCTTAGCTTGGCCCCTCACCCGATACCGTATAGCTAAATTAGATCCAAAGGATCAAAAGAAATTGAAGGAAGAAACGGCCGCCGCGATTCTTGAGGTTGACGACTTAAGCTGGTTGTCGTAGATCCACTACTATCAGTCCTTGAGCCCAGGGCTCTAGGGGAAGGCCTGGTTAACCCAGCGAAACTTTACTGAGTAAGCATGAAAGCAATCAAGTCATTGACCTCATCTTCACTTAGCCCATATTTGTAGCCTTTTTCCATTCGGTCTTCGTAGCCTTCAACTATATACACACCCGGATCGAGGATAGATTGCTACAAATACTCAACGGCCGACAGTTCCGGCAGGCGGTCACCGGCACGCGCGGAGATGCCTATGCAACGACGGGAATTTGTGTGATCCTGATTCAATATCAGCGCCATCTAGCGAGTGGCATTCGGCACATTTCCTCGAAACTATCTCGGTGCCGTTCTCGAATATCTGTCGACCACTTTCAGGGTCACCAATTTCCAAAGGATCGATCGTTGCTTCTCCACCACAGGCTGCCAGTATGACTGGCTACAACCCGAGATCATGATGATTAGATATTTGTATCTCATGTTAATTCGCTTTTGATTCATGAAATGTTGTACTCCTTGACTATCTAGTTGGCTGGCCGGGCTTAGCCAGGCGTTGATATCTTCTCTAAACAGCCAAAAGCCAAAGGAGATGCTGCCACCCGCAGATGAGGTATCGCATCCCCTTTCTTTACGTGGCTACCGACGCGCTGCAAAGTGATTGGCGTCAAGCCTCCCGGTTGCTCAACCCGACGCGCCGAAGGGAGGACCCGAGACGTCGTCGATTCTCCAGATCTTCCCGGTGATGGAGACGACATAGGCGCTATTGCTGATGAACTCGAACGAGGTCGGCCGGTCCAAACCGCCTGTGATGACAGTGACGGTACCGTCCCCGTTGACCTCCAGGAGTTCACCGGTGTTCGCCATCGCCGGGGATCCCTCACCACCCTGGTCGCCCGTCCAGACGCCCTGCGAGAGGGCATAAAGCGTGCGACCGTGGCCAAATTCCACGTCGACGTTGAGCCTGGCGCCGGAGGCCACCTCCGTGACGGTGGGCGAATTCGGTCCGAACGACACGACCTTGCCGTTCTCGGGCAGGTGGGGAACGGGACCAGCCTCTGCCATGTAAATCGTGTTGCCGTGAACCTCCAAACCGGTCGGGACGGTATTGCCAAAGGCCATCATCTCGGTGATCTCACCGTCGAGTGTGACCTGTAGCACGCGGTTGTGGTGCCCATCGGTGACCAGGAACCCATCACGGAAGGTTTCCATCGCGTATTGGACTCCGGTCGGGACGAAGAAACCGGTGTTCGGCGGATTGGCTATGGAGTACGCGCCAATGTCAGCGACGACGGTGAAACTGTTTGGACCGTCCACTCGGTAGATGCCGTCAACGTCGCTGCCGCCGACGTCAGGGCCGACGAGGGTGACCAGTGCGTAGGCGGTCCCGCCGATGAACGCGACGTCCATCACGCCACCGATGCCGGCGATTTCCTCCGGCAGACCACTGGCGAACATCGTGACGTTCCCGGTCTTAGGATCAATGCGCCAAATACTGCCGGTTGCGTTTTCAGCGACGTACAGTGCGCCACCAGGGCCGACGGTGCTGCCTGTGGCACCACCCTCCAGGGTCGTGACCAGCGTGGGGACGGAGGGTTGCCCGGACGAATTTCGTTTCTCGGCCAGGACAGTCCCCACCGCGAGCAAGCCGACGACCAGAACTAACAATACCAGAATAAAACTCTTCTTCGTAATTCCTTCTGTCATTTTGTGTCTCCTTTAACTATAGATATATTGATCACCATTTACCGGCTTTGCTGAGGGTGATGATCCCACAAGCCAGCTACCACTCGCGCGATTCCTCCTGATTGGATTCACGCGGAACAGATAATTAATTGGGACAAGGTTCTGCATAGCGATCGACTCGCAAGCGATTCATCGCCCCGCTAGCCACAATCTCCTCGCCCACTTCGACTATCACATCGGCCGGGATACCGGCTCTTTGTGCCGCTTCGCGAATCGCTTCTGCGCTGATGGCTTCGTAAAGGCAGAAGGTCTTCTTCTTATCGACACTCAGGAAAGAGATCAGCCAGCGCACGCTCTCTTCGTCGTTGATCTGGTTGATCACTGCCGCCCCTTCAGGCGTCACTTCCAGTTTTTCTGCAAAATTGCGCTCTATCATGAATATCGGCACAAAATCCTTCCTTCAGTCTTCCGCCATGATCGAAAGGCTACTCGTTCATTGTTGATCCTGATCTGATCAGCTTAGGAATATATTTAAGCAGATTGACTTTACGTATGGGTGTTACTTTTTGACACAAAAGGTGACACAATGTGTGTTATACTAAGTATTACCTTGCATTTTGAGAGAAAACTTAGGCTGGATCACTCCGTATCGTTTGGTTATTGGGTGCGTCGTCGCCGTAAAACACTTGACATAACACAAAAAAATCTCGCGTTCAAGATTAATTGCTCGCTTAGTATGCTGCGCAAGATCGAGCGGGATGAAAGACGGCCGTCTGAACAACTGGCCGAACTTCTGGCCGATCAACTGGCAATTGACGACTCACAGCGCGGACCATTTTTGCAAATGGCCCGCGGCCAGTTTACTCCTGGTTTGCAGGCCCCGACCGAAGCCAATATCAGCCTATTGCAAGCACGGACTGAGATCGGTGTGGAACAGGAAGATCGGGCGCCGTTTGTGGCCCGGGAGCGTGAGTTAGAGCAGCTCCATGAGCACCTGGACCAGGCGATGGACGGTCAGGGCCGGATGGTCTTCATTGCCGGGGAAGCCGGCCGGGGCAAAACCAGCCTACTCCACGAGTTTGCTCGACAGGCGATGGCTGGCAGACCCGATCTGATCGTCGCCGGCGGTACTAGTGACGTCTACACCGGCCTGGGTGACCCACTCCTACCCTTCCGCGATATCTTTCGTTTGTTGGCCTGTGATATCGAGAATGCAGGCATGAGCGGGATTATCAGCCGCGAACTTGCTACTCGTCTCGAGCGCGCCTTGCCGGCGACAGTCGAGATATTGTTGAATCATGGCCCTCATCTTATTGACACTCTTGTCCCCGGTCTGGTGCTCGAAGCCCGGTTGGCTCAAACTCTTTCCCAAAACCAGGTTCCGGCGGATCTGCTAGTCCGATTAGGAGACCAACGTACCCGGCGTTATTCTTCATCTGCGCAGGAGATACAACAAGATCGCCTCTTTGAGGAGATTTCTTCGACATTGATCGCCCTGGCCCGCAGGCAGCCAATCTTACTCATGCTGGATGATTTGCATTGGGCGGACACTTCCACGACCGGCTTGATGGGGCATCTGTCTATGCGCCTACAGAAGAGCCGGATATTGATCGTCGGTAGCTTCAGACCTGAGGACCTGGCCCAGGGGCGACCACCGGTCGAGGGCGGCCGGCAGGCGGCACATCCTCTCGATATAATACTCAGTGAGAGCCAGCGCCAATTCGGCCAGAACCGCATCGACCTCGACCACACTGACCCCGGTGAGGAGCTGGAATTTGTCAATGCCTTATTGGACGCAAAAGAGAACGATATAGGCGATGAGTTTAGGGAACGGATCGCCCACCTGACAGAAGGACATCCCTTGTATCTCGTTGAGTTGCTGCGTGATATGCAAGATCGGGGTGACATCGTACAAAGCAACGATGGCCGCTGGGTCGAAAGCGAAACGATGGACTGGGATCATTTCCCGGCCCGTGTAGAAGGGGTTATCGAGAAACGCGTCGGCCGCTTGCCTGATGATCTTCGAGACCTCTTAACCGTCGCTAGTGTGCAAGGGGAAACTTTTTTTGCCGAGGTCATTGCCCAAGTCAGGCAGGTCAATGCACGGGACCTGACGCACCAATTGAGTGCCGATTTAGACCGCCAGCACCGCCTGATCCGCGAACAAGGCATCAAACACGCCGGTACAACGCGGCTTTCCCAATACCGATTCCACCATCACTTATTCCAGAAATACCTTTATGGGCGTCTGGCAATTGCCGAGCGAATGTACCTGCACGAAGATGTGGGCAACGCGCTGGAAACACTTTACGCCGACACCGACGAAATGCCAGTGACCCAGTTGGCTCGCCACTTCCAAGAGGCTCGCCTGGACGCGAAAGCAAGCCAATATCTGCTTTTGGCCGGCCGAAACGCGGCCCGAGTGATCGCCTTCGACGAAGCGGCGGCGCATTTTGAACGCGGCCTGGAATTGTTAAAGAATCTGGCTCGAACCCCTGAACTCGATCACCTGGAGTTTGAGTTATCGCTCGCCCTGGCTCGCGCCTGTTGGCACGGCGGCCGCGTGGCAGATGCTTTTTCCGCATTCGAGCAGTCCATCGAAATCGCCCGGGCCCTGAATGAACCAGAGGCTCTGACTCGCGCTGTGCTGGCTTATGAAGAACCGCGCTGGCGGCTGAACCTGGATGCGGGACCCTCGCAATACTATTTGCGCGAGGCCTTGACCGCCTTCGGCAATGAGGAGAGTCCGTTGAGGGTACGTCTGTTGGTTAGCCTGGCCCGCGCCCTTCTGACCTCCGGTAAACAAGAGGGACTACGAACCACAGTCGAACAAGCGCTGCATATCGCCCGCCGGATCGATGACCCGGTCGCTCTCTGTGATGCCTTACGCATCAAGGCCCAGATCGATCGCAGACCGGAAACAACCACCGAACGTCTGGCGGCCGTGGAGGAAATGATCGCCATTGCCAGATCCATCGGCGATCAGGAAAGGCTGGCTGATGCCTTGGATCTTTACGTCTATGACCAGTTGGAACTGGGCCACATCGAGCGCGTAGACGAAGCAATTGCCGCCCAAAAACGCGCAGCCGAAGAAATAAAACAACCGTTCCAGTTGCACATCGCCGCCGTCTTCAAAACGATGCGGGCCATTATACGCGGAGAATTTGAAGACGCGGAACGACTGGCCAATGAAGCCGCGGAAATTAGCCACCAAATCGGTCTAGCCGAATTGGATGGCATTTTGGGCATCCACATGTTCACCATTCGTTGGGAACAAGGACGTCTCAACGAAATCGCGTCGTTAGTCAAATTTATCGTGGCCAATAGCCCGACCTCTGCCGCCTGGCGTCCCGGGTTAGCTCTCATATTCCGCACCCTCGGTCTGAGAGATGAGAGCCGGGCTATTTTTGAAGAATTGGTGTCCGATACCATCGCCTTTGTGCCACAGGATTCTTTGAGGGTGACTTCGTTAGCTTACTTAAGCGAAGTCTGTGCCTACCTGGGAGACCAGGCTCGGGCGGCAACCTTGTACGAGTTGCTGCTCCCTTATGACGGCCGTACCGTGGTCGTCGGTGGTGCAACGGCCTGTTATGGTGCTGCGGCGCGCTATTTAGGCATGCTGGCAACGACAATGTCAGATTGGCAAGCGGCGGAAAAACACTTCGAGGGCGCATTGCAACTGGATGCACGAATGGGGGCTTGGCCCTGGCTGGCTCATGGTAAATGTGAATACGCGGCGATGTTGCTCGTACGAGGCCAGACTAGCGACCGGCAGCGAGCCTTGTCCTTTCTCGACGAATCCCTAGCCGCAGCCCAAGAGATGGGCATGGCCTATCTAATTCAAAAAATCATCGCCTTACAGGAGCAGGTCGAGCTGGCCTGAGGCTGATTCTTGTATTGTTTTGAGACTTTTTTAGGAGTGATGCGATGCCGGTATTTATGATCGAACGAAATTTCGCGGAGAGATTGGAAGTTACCCCCGAAGGGGCAGCCGCCATAAACCAGATTAATGACGAAGAAAGCGTTCGCTGGTTGATTTCATTTTTGAGCGTTGATAAAAAAAAGACGTTCTGCCTTTATGAAGCTGCCAGTGCAGAGGATATCCGCGAAGCGGCGCGCCGGGCCGGTATCCCGGCCGATACCATTATTGAGGTGGGCGAAGAGATTGTGCCCAGCGGGCAAACCGATCCACTGCGAAAGGGGCGTTTCGAGGAAAAGTAGGCATATCAAACCGTACAGCTTCGCTTGTGGGTTCGAACCGTGCTAAATTTTGCGTCTATGATCCTTAGTAATCCCTTTCTCGATTTAAGCGCAAACTGAATAATTCCTTTCAACGCTTATATATAGTATCAGTCGCACCATCCGACCCCCGAATGCCATGTGAGCAAAGACTCCGCTCACCAAAAGATCTTAATCTACCCTCATAATCAGGATATCAATGCTGGGCGGCCGGCTAGATCGTTCGATTAGACCGGTATCGAAACAGATGTTGCAAATATCTTCTATATTGTCCAGAATAAGGGAGTAATCATGGGCAAAACGTCACCCCAGATTCCAAAGGATAAAGTTGATTTATATGACAAGCTGATTGCATCTAACCCTAACATAGAACGAAAAGGGGTTACCATGCCCTACACTTCCGTAAATGGTCACATGTTTACCATCCTCTCCAAAACAGGATCATTAGGCTTAAGGCTGCCCAAGGATGAAAGAAAAGATTTCTTGGAGAAATACCATACGACCTTGTATGAATCCCACGGGGCCATAATGAAAGAATATGTCACAGTTCCAGAAGATTTGTTGGAGAATACTGAAGAACTGACGATATATCTCGATACGAGTTATGATTATGTAAAGTCCTTAAGGCCCAAACCAACAAAAAGAAAAGTTGATGATATGCACCTTAAAAACGATCGCATCATCCAGACTCTAGTCCGCTGGGCCGAAGGGCGCGCCTCGATCCGAGCTATGCTCCTGACAAGCACGCGAACCATGCCAGATGCCAAGCTCGATCTCTTCTCAGACTACGATGTCATCTTAGCAGTCAACGATATTTACCCTTATTACGAAGATAGGAGTTGGCTAGAGGCTTTCGGTTCCGTGCTAGTTTTGTACCGCGATCCGCTCCAGGAATATCACGGCCGGGAAAGTTTCGCCTACATCACCCAGTACGAAGATGGCCTCAAGATCGATTTCACTCTCTGGCCCGTCGAAATCTTGCGCCAGGTTGCGGCCGACCCAGTTCTGCCTGACGACCTGGATATTGGTTATCGTGTTCTACTGGATAAGGACGGTTGGACCGCTGATCTGAAACCGCCTACTTATAGCGCCTATATCCCAAATCCGCCAGATGAGTCAACCTACCTGACGGTCATTGAGGAATTTTTCCATGAAACAACCTACGTGGCCAAGCTTCTCTGGCGCGATGAATTGATGCCGGCAAAATATAGTTTGGACACCGTCATGAAATTGCAGCATTTGCGCCAGATGTACGAATGGCAGGTGGAAATCGACCATGACTGGGCCGTGAAGCCCGGCGTATTTGGCAAAGGCTTGAAGAAGCGGTTAGGACCCGAAATCTGGGCAGAAGTGGAGAGCACTTATGCCGGGGCTGGTTTGGAAGAGAATTGGCAGGCGCTTTTTAAGAGCATCGCCCTTTTTAGAAAAATCGCCGTGAATGTCGGCCAGGCTCTTGACTACAAATATCCGTACGGTCTGGATGAGCGCATGCTAGTTTATTTACATAAAGTTAAGATCCTGGAGCCGCAAGCAAAGAAATTTCCCTAAAAAGACTTCTCTATGAATCATCGAACAAAGGTTTTGAAGGCCGTATTTCCTGTTTTCTTGTTTGCCGTCGCCTTCATCCCCCGGACACTACAACAAGTCGAGATCTACGCCATTTGGCATGCGCGCGGGAAACTCTTCATCGAAGCCGTACTTAGTCAGCAGTGGGCCGACACCTTGCTTGGTCCACATCCGGGTGTTGTGACGATGTGGCTATCCGGTCTGGCGCAGAAGATTGGTTCTCTCGTCGATCCCGGTTTCGCTGACAAGTCCTTGGTCCAGAAAATGGACGTGGAGTTAATTCCCTTTGCATTGGTCATTTCGCTAGGCATCGTTTTGATCTACTTTCTTTTGGCGACTATTTTCGACCATCAAGTTGCGGCCGTGGCCTGTCTGCTTCTTTCACTGGATCCTTATCATATTTCAATTTCAAAAGGAATACATGTAGACGCATTAATTGCTGTTTTTGCCATGATATCCGCCCTTTTCCTTTGGGCATATATTCAAAATCAACGCCGGCTTTATTTGTTATTATCCGGAATTTTCGCTGGCGCAGCCTTACTGAGCAAAGCGCCCGCGTTGTTCCTAATTCCCTATTTCCTATTAGTCATTGGTGGATGGTTGGCGAGCAAATTATTTTTGCGGAATGAAGCTACGATCCAACTTAATAAACGGCATATAGCCGGTTTAGTTAAGGAGTTCATTCTTGCTCTCCTAATCTGGATCGTTGGCTTGGCAACTATCTACTTCTTGCTCTGGCCCTCGATGTGGGTGCAGCCGCTGAAGTCATTAACGACTACCTATGGACTTGCCGGGTTTTACTTGAAGACACCTCACCCAAATCCAGAATACTTCCTTGGCCAAATTACAACTGGCGATCCTGGCCCGCTTTTTTACCCAATCAGCATCCTAATTAAGACAACTTCCGTCACCTTGGTGGGTTTCTTAATGGCCGTTGTCATCGTATTTAATCCGAAGCTAGAACAACGTAAACGAATGATTATCTTGTTAGGTCTGGCCTTTGTATTTTTCTTCGTGCTCATGATGTCCCTGGGAGCAAAGAAAAAGGCCCCCTATGCTTTTCCGGCCTTACAATTTTTTCCACTCTTAGCGGGGATAGGCATCGTCTATTTTTTCCGGTGGTTAACAAAAGGAAGAGCCGTACTGCTAAATCTCTTGCTCGTGTTCGTGGTAATCATTCAAGCGGTGATTTCTTTAGGACGCCATCCCTATTACGGAACACACTACAATTATCTTTTAGGCGGTCCAAAGACGATATTAACAAACAATATTGTCGCAGGTCAGGAAAAGGGTGAAGGGCTTGAGATTGCGGCAGATTACTTAAATAATCTGCCAGCTTCGCAATTGTTGGTTGTGGGCACCCATAGCCCAATATCGTTTAATCAATATTTTTGGGGCAAAACGGTCCCTTTAACCGATGACAAGGTTGACTACATGGTCTTCACCAGGAACTGGATGCTCCGAGGCCTAGATGAGGATCAGTGGGGCGATTTATGGGAAATCTACAGGAGTCGGGATCCCAAACTTGTAATCGATTTTGATGGCGTGCCTTACGCCTGGATTTACAAAGTTGGGCCACTCATCTCGGATGAGTTAATAACTCATGAAGTGAACGCTGAGTTTGGCCAGGAGATACGGCTACTAGGCTATGACTTCACGCCCTCTGAGATTCAGGCCGGTGATTCGGTTACGGTTACCTTGTATTGGGAATCCCTTGTCCAGCCAACCGATGACTATACTGTATTTAATCATTTGCTCGATCCCTCAGGCCAAATGCAAGCCCAAAAGGATAATCAACCGCAGGGTGGCATGTACCCAACGAGCTTCTGGAATCAAGGAGAGAGAATCCAGGATGTCTTTGAACTGAATATCGATCCACAAGCTCCGACTGGTGTTTATGATTTCGCTATCGGCATGTACACCCTGGAAACGCTGGAAAGAATTCCTATTATGATGCCGGATGGGAGCCTTGCCGAAGATGCTCGTCTTATCTTGCCGGGACCTAGCATTTTCGCGTCTGATGATTGAATCTTCCTAAAATTCATCAAAAAACGTTTATGGGATTCGCGCGAACAGATTTCAATTGTTTAGGAAATCGATACTGATAACTGGGCTTGGTTGTTGGGGGACGTATCCTAAGTACGTATCAGTCGAAGACAAATATACTGGCATTTTTCGGCCTTTGTTCTATCATAATAAGCGTTAGCCCACAACAAGCCAGGACCCTTGATGCAGCCAGTAGGCACTGTAACTTTTTTGTTCACCGACATTGAAGGTAGCACATGGCTTTGGGAACAGCAGCCACAAAGTATGGGCCGTAGCCCTGGCCCGTCACGATGCGATCCTACGCGAAGCTATCGAGTCCCACAGTGGACTTGTGATCAAGATGACCGGCGATGGTTTTCATGCTGCTTTTAGCACGGCCGGCGACGCATTAAGATCGACCATTTCGGCTCAGCAATCATTATCGGCCGAACCGTGGCCTCAAGCCCAACCGCTGCGAGTACGCGCAGCCTTACACACAGGCCAGGCTGAATGGCGCGAAGGCGATTACTATGGCTCGGCCGTCAATCGTGCCGCCCGGATCATGTCTGTCGCTTCAGGCGGTCAAGTCCTGCTCTCGGCCGTAACCGCCGAGCTCGTGCGCGATTTGTTGCCCGAAGGGACTAAGCTTCGGAATTTAGGCCAACACCGCCTGCGAAGCCTCGACCGGCCGGAGCGGATCTACCAGCTTGACCATCCCGATCTACTATCCGATTTCCCACCCCTTAAATCAAGCGTTGCCATCCCCAATAACCTGCCAGCCCAACTCACCAGCTTCATTGGCCGGGAAAAAGAATTGGCCGAGGTCAGACGACTGCTGATCTCGGAAACGCCGGAGGCTGATGGATATCCTGCAATTAGCCCTCACCGGCTGGTTACCCTGACCGGTCCCGGTGGAACAGGAAAAACGCGGCTTTCGCAAGAAGTAGCCAACCAAACATTGGACCATTTCCCTGATGGCGTCTGGCTGGTGGAATTAGCCCTTATCACAGAACAAGGCTTGGTCGTCCAATCCGTCGCTACTGCCTTAGGATTACAGGAACAGCCCGGTCGTCCACTGTCAGCCATGTTAATCAGCTACCTGGGACGTCGAAAACTTCTCTTGATCCTGGATAATTGCGAACATCTGATTGATGCCTGCGCCTTATTGGCCGGTGAACTGTTGCAATCCTGTCCCAACTTAACCATCCTGGCTAGTAGTCGCGAAGCGCTAGGTATCGCCGGGGAGCAAGCATATAGGGTGCGTTCACTGGCCTTGCCCACGGATGGGAAAGAGTTATCGTTTGAAGAATTGGCCGGATTCGCGGCTATTCGTCTCTTCGTAGATAGAGCGGAAGCGGTTAAGCCTGAGTTCGCTTTGAAGCCAGACAATGCGCCGGCTATCTTGCAGATTTGTCAGCGGCTCGATGGCATCCCGCTGGCTATAGAACTCGCGGCCGCCCGTGTCCGAGTCCTTTCGCCCGACCAGATCGCCGCCCGTCTGGACGATCGATTCCGGCTGCTTACCGGCGGCAGCCGGACGGCTCTACCGCGGCAGCGAACGCTCCAGGCTCTCATCGACTGGAGTTATGACCTGCTTTCAGAACCTGAGTGCATCTTACTACGCCGCCTTGCGGTTTTTTCGGGCAGTTGGACGCTAGAAGCGGCCGAAGTCATAACTGGGACAGAGCCTATCGAAGCATATGATGTGCTCGATCTGATAGAACAATTGGTAAACAAATCATTAGTCGTAGCCGAGGAAACCGATTGGGGTTTGCGCTATCGTATGCTGGAAACTGTCCGCCAATACGCTCAGGAGAAGTTAGCGGCTGAAAATGAAGCTTACGAAGTACGGGATCGCCACCTGGCTTATTTCGTCGAGCAAATTCGACTGGCCGAAAACGCAATGATTGAATTGAATCATGAAACATTTAATGAAAATCTGGCTGCTGAAGCAGATAATTTGCGGAGCGCTCAGGCTTGGTCCCTGGAACACGATCTAATCGCTGCCTTAAAGATGGCGAGCATCGGTACTTCACAAATCTTTATCGTTTTACCCCGAGCGGAAACGTTGCGCTATATCGAAACCGTGCTAGATAAAGTGAAAAATCGTCAAGACTTTTTCGACCCAAATGCGCCGGCAGAAAACAGGCATTTACTCGGCTCTGCTCTGGTCAGTGCGGCCATCGCCTCCCTTGGTTTGGGCATGAATCCCCAGACCCTCGATTACGCCAGACGCGCGGGCGAGCTTTTAGAAAACATGGATGATTTACAAATGTTGGCCTCGGCCCGTGGCATGGCGGCAATAACGAGTTTCCTCATGGGCGACCTGGCAGCAGCCAATAAGTTTAGCCAAGAGGCTAGCTCTTTGGCCCGCCAATCAGGTAATAGATGGGTATTGGCAATGTCCACCTTGCCCTTGGCTGGCCCGATGAATGGCGATCCAGAGGCGGTTTGGGTTGCCTGGGAACAAGCTATGTCCATTTTTCGAGAGAGTCGCTATTTATGGGGCTTGGGCATGGGCCACCAAATTGCCGCCCAGATCCTGATGTATGGCGGCGAATTTGAAGCTGCCCAGACTCATGCCGAACAGTCGCTTGATCTATTTAATGAGATAGGCGACATGCACATGTCCAATGTTCCGCGCAGCATCTTGGCTGAGACCGCAAGGCGACAGGGGGATTTTGACGAGGCCACCGATCTTTACCGCCAAGCCGCGCTAGTTTGGCGTGATAAAGGGAATTTTGGTGGCCTGGCCCGCTGCCTGGAGTGCCTGGCCTTCATCGAACATGCGAGAATGAAAGTCACCGAGACATTGAATACCGAACGACTCAGGCACGCCATCGCCCTATTGGGCGCTGCCGTGACCATACGCCAGCATTCCCAATCGCCCATGACCGCTTTAGAAGAATCTGGATATGAAGCCGAGATTGCCATGATTCGCCAGGCGACCGGCGATAGCGTTTTTTTGACTGCTTATCAACAAGGACAAAGGATGACTATGGATCAGGCCATCATCTTTGCCCTGGAAGCATGAGTTGAACAAAATTCAACAAAGCCCGAATCTCTTTCCGGTTCCTTCAACTCAAGTCGCTTTAGTCACCTCGAAAAAAGGAGAGATTTGTGCACATTCACAACGTTTATTTCTGGTTAAAAGACAGCATCGACCCTCAGGCTTCGGCCGCTTTTGAGCAGGGCTTGGAATCGTTATCGACCGATCCCTTGATCCAGCACAGCCACTACGGCCAACCGGCTGATACCCATCGTGATGTAGTCGATAACACATACTCATATGGGTTGGTATTCGTATTTGCCGACAAAGCAGCCCACGACCGTTATCAAGACGGTGCGGTTCACCATCAATTCCTCGCCGATCACATGGACAAATGGGATCGGGTAGCCGTATTCGATATTCAAAGCGAGAAAGAATTCTAATCTGACAGGAGTTGGGTGATGGTAACGAGCGCAGCTTCTTTTGAACATATCAAACGCGTCCTCAGCCTCGAGGATTAATATTCTCTTCTGCTAACACATTCCAACAATCCATGGGAGACAGCCTCTCCCAACATCCCAATTGAGTGAACCGAATATGATGTCGGTTTGTCTTCAATGGGGGCGAGCTTTCTGCACGGTTCACAGCCTTCAACTTTGAAACGTTACCAAACTGTTCCGCTATAGGCTGTTACAACACCCAACTTCGTAACGATTTCAAGACGATTGATATTTATGATTAATATCGATGCTTGCATCTGATATATGCAGACTGAAAGATTACAAACCCATATAGGAACAAGAGGTAAAAATGAAAACAAAACGTTATCGTCTAGGTTTGGTATTACTGTTTATGTTGGCTCTACTCATTTCTGCCTGCCAGGGGGGCGGGCAAGACTCAGAGCAGGAAGCTGTTGTCGAGGAAGCTGAAGTTCAAGAGCCGGCTACCCCGGAAACAACTGAAGTTGAACCGGCGGCCGTCACCTACGTAGCAACCGAGTATGCCTATGATGGGCCCGAGAGCCTGGAAGCAGGCTGGACTCATATCACCCTCGACAACCAGGGTGAATTAGCACACGATTTCATCTTGGTCAAGCTAGCTGAAGGCAAGTCCATAGAGGACGTTATGACTGCGCTAGAGGCAGAAGGTCCGCCTGATTGGGCGGAATTTTACGGGGGCGTTTCGGCCGGACCTTCGGCAAGTGCATCATATTATGTCGAGTTGACCCCGGGCAATTATGTTGCTTTGTCCTTTGGAGAGGCCGAAGACGCACCGCCAGACGCCGCTCAAGGCATGATCGCCAATCTGACAATTGCCGAGGCCAGCAGCCCAGCCGGTGATCCACTCCTTCCCGAGGCGGACGCATCGGTGGATCTAGTTGACTATGCGTTTGGCGTGCAAGGTACCATTGACAAGGGGGAACAGCTGCTGAAAGTAAGCAACAAGGGCACCGAGATGCACGAAATCATCGCTTTTCGCTTGAATGAAGGTATGACCATGGAGGATTTCATGACTGCGCTGGAGTCGGAAATGGGCGGCGAAGGTGCGGCAAGCGCCGAAGAGCCAGCCAGTGACACTTCAAGCGATAGCGCCCCGCCGGAGGAGCCGCCCTTTGAACAAATTGGCTCTACTTTCCTGTCACCCGGCATTTCTACTCTGGTGAACATGGAATTTCGCCGAGCCGGGCACTTACGTCTTCATTTGCTTCCTACCCAGTCCAAAAAACGAAATGCAACCGCACTTCACCATGGGTATGATCGAAGAAATCACGGTGCAATAAGGGGAGACACAGGCAGGAAGACAGGGCCGCTCTGGGATCAGAGTGGCCCTGTTTTGTTTGCGACTATGAAAATATCATCAAGCTTCGACTCTGCTTTGGCTAAATTCTCTCTGATACGGATAATATACAGCCTTTCAATTCGTCATAGTTGAGATTTTCCTTTCGGACGGCCGAGGCGCAGGGTGGTAGGAAACAAACACAACCAAATTCCCGACTTTCCTGAAGAAGATGAAATAATCGCTCAAGCCCCCGCCATCCTGTATGCCGGATTCAAGGAAATCTGGCCCAACATATATCCTGACATCGAGACCTCCCCGGTCTTAGTCCAGCACTGCTTCCAGTCCGGCAATGTCAATGCGAATCGCCCTGGATAAACCAGATATCTTCATGGCTAGACGGGTAGCCGGATTGGCATGATCGACCCAATCACTCCCCAAATTCGGCGACGATATATTATGGGCCGGCAAGGTTTGTGGCCCGGCCGGCGCTGGAGAGGTCTTGAAGGTACGGCCCAAGCACTAAAAACGATGGAGGCGGTCCAAATGGATCCAGTCTCCGTCATTGCTCAGAGTCATGACATCGTCTTGTGGGGACGCGTTCTCGACTACCACCCAGAGTTCTTGAGCAGGCTGTTATATGAGGAACGTCGTTTCTTCGACTATGGGGGTGGGCTGATGATTTACCCGATGGAAGAGCTGCCTCACTGGCGTCTGGTGATGGATAGAAGAAAAGATGGTAAGCGTTGGTCCGAATTTGCCAGGGAAAATTCCAAATTGATTAACAGGGTTAAGAGAGAAGTAAAGGATCGCGGTCCATTACGAAAACGAGAGCTTGCTGGGCAGAAGGTTGACCATTATCGCGGTGGAAAAGATAGTGGCGTCGCCCTCTACTACCTGTGGCTAACCGGCGAAATGATGACCCACCACCTCCAAGGAAAAGAACGAGTCTATGACTTTCTGGAGAACGTAGCTCCCCAGGAATTTCTTCACCGATCCCCGGTAGAGGCCACCGAACTTTACTTTGCAGAAAAAGCGATCGCCCATTTAGGTCTAAGCAACGCCCGGGCCTTCCGGATCGGTTGGAAAGGTTTGATCGAGCGCCCCGTCGATCTTCAAGAAGCCAAGGCAGTGTTGGCGAAGTTAGTTGAATCCAAACGAATAGCATCACTCCTATTAGAAGGGGAAAAGGATCCCTGTTATTACCTTGCTGATGACACGAGCATCCTGCAAACGCTCAACCAGGGTGAGGTGCCGGAACAGTGGCGTCCCTTGGAAACATCGACCGCAGAAGAAGTCATATTCTTATCGCCGCTCGAATATATCAGCGCTCGTGGTAGGGCAAAAACCTTATTTGACTTTGATTATATCTGGGAGATTTACAAACCGGCCACCAAGCGTCAATATGGACCTTATACCATGCCGGTATTGTATGGAGATCAGTTGGTGGCCCGGCTCGACGCAAAATTGGACCGGCCGAACCGGCACTTGATCATCAACGGCTTTTGGCCCGAAGAGTGGTTCCGGTTAGATAGCGCCTACTCGGTTTCCCTGGCCAAAGGCTTGGCTCGATTTAGGCGATTCCTAGGTATAGACCCGGTCGATACAACTTCATGAAAGCCCAAAGAGCTGCAAATGATTGTTAGCCGTTGGCTCGATGAGCCGTTAGCCAATTAGGGAAGTGACTGAAACCTGATATTCAAATTGCCTTTGGAGAAATGATGAGACAAGCTGAGTATGTTCGACTCTATACAGATGACTCGGGAGGATCCCACTTTGAAGAGTTCGAAATTGAATTAAAACCGGAGGATATTGCCCCACCCGTCGAGCCCCTGAATATCGCCCAATTTTTGCTTGTCGCCCAGAGTTTTTGGCTCGGCGCTCCGGCCGGCACTGTCGCCGCTCTCATTAGCCAATAAAGACCGGGTGTTCATCCACTAATGACGATGGCCAATACTGCCCACCCCCAACAAACATTGCCCGAAGACATTATGGCTTATTACCGTGAGGGTAAGGAAGCCGGCCGCTTATTCAAAGGCATTGGTCCTCTTGAATTGGCCCGGACTAAAGAATTGATATCCCGGGCAATCCCTCCACCTCCGGCCGTGGTGCTGGACGTTGGCGGTGGGCCTGGAACTTATACCTGCTGGCTCGCCCAAGCCGGTTACGAGGTTCACCTGGTCGATGCAGTCCCCTTGCATGTGGAACAGGCCAATCAAGCCTCCCAGCAGCAACCGGCCCACCCCATCGCCTCCATCAACTTAGGCGATGCCCGAAATCTAGACCAAGCAGATAATAGCGTTGATGCCGTCCTATTGCTGGGCCCGTTATATCACCTGACGGAAAAAGAGGACCGCCTGGAAGCCTTACGCGAAGCACGACGCGTACTCCGACCGGGTGGCTTGCTGCTGGCGGTCGGTATATCTCGGTATGCTTCGGCCCATGTGGGCCTCTCGCGCTGGTGGATTGACGATCCTGTTTTTTGCCAGATGGTCAAACGAGAGTTGGCTGATGGGCAACACATCGCGCCGGCCAGCAGGCCGCATTTATTCACCAGAGCCTTCTTTCACCGTCCCGATGAATTGAAAGACGAGCTCGAAGAGGCGGGATACATCCACCGGGAGAGCGTCGCCGTTGAAGGATCGGGCTGGATCATCCCTGATTTTGAAGAACATTGGGCAAATGAATCGGAGCGAGAAGCCTTGCTCACCATGGTTCGCTGGATGGAAAAGGAGCCGGCTGCCCTGGGTATAAGCCCCCATATTATGGCTATCGGGGAAGCGTAATCATCTGCCAATTGGTTGAAAACTAGATCCAATTAGGCGTTAGGAATCGGCAAGGGTCACGAATGCGGTCTCTGCGCTACTTCGTGAGAAATGGCCGCCCTGCTGTCACCGCTAATGACCAGACATGATCATCCTGGCTCGGCACATAATTGGCTTCCAGCTTGCCGCCGAAGAAAAAGACATCGGGTATTCCCATGGCCAATTGAGGAGACATCCACCGGGCGTTACAGTCAGTGCTTTCCTCACATGAAGTCTGCAGCGGATCGGCCTCGGTCCCAACATGCCCTGAAGCTGGCGAAGCGACCACCGTCGAATACATTTTGAAATCACTTTCAGCGACTGTATCGATTGTATAAAAAATGTTTGGCGGCGGTGCGGCGGTATCGAAATCAAATAAGGTAGCATACATAGCGCCGCCACCCAATGTCGATTCGATTGGCGTTAGAGGCAGCTTGATCTGATTTCCATTGACATAATGTGTTACTGGCAAGCGTCCCAAAGCATAGACGGATACGCCCTTTATATTATAGGCGGCCGGGCTATTGGCTAATTGTACGTTGCGGATGTTGACATCAGGATTTAACGCGGGAATGCCCTTGGCCGTATAGTAGCTAGACGGTGGGCCGGCCCACAGGTCCCAAGTATTTTTCCCCGAACCAACGCTCTGCCTTAACATCCATCTGAATGATTTGCAGGCCTTCAGGACTTACCGGGATGGCACTTAAGATCGATCTCGAAGCTGCCTGAATTGGCCGGCACCGGGCTACCAGGCGCTCCAGGTGAAACCCAACGTAAATCGCTGTTCGTGTAATCTCGTACGTTGTCGACGGTATAGCTGGCGATATCATGCCTGTTGCCCGAATCGTCGATGTAATAAAGTTCGTAGGTCGAGACGACCTGGCCAAATTGGTCGCCTGCATTGCGCGTGCAATCCTCATTCCAGTTTTCATCCACTCGCTGCAACCAAAAAGGGTTTTGGTTAACGGCATAGATGCTCTCGCCGGTGGGGACAACACAGCTATCGCCCATACCGGCCGTGGTGGCACTGCAGCTAACGGATTGTCGGCCGGCCGGCCGTCAGACAGCGTATGGGTAACCAGGGCGGTATCTCCTTGGTTGTTGTAAGAATCGGGATCAAACAGCTCGATTCGCAGGATATTGGAGTGGGTATAAACATCGCTGGCGACGATCCGGTAACGATAAATACCTTCGAATTGAGCCCGGTCGTTGTTCGGCGATGAAACCGTCGATTTGTCGTGGAGAAACCGGATCACCTTGTTCAGCGCAGGCGTTTAGTCCATAAACGAATTGGCTGGCTTTGCGAACGTGACCATGTTCGGCCGCGCTGGTGGTCAGGATCTCCGCCTGGGCATAAAATGCTCCGGTGGCCGAATGGGTGATCGGATAGTTGTTAAAACCAATCAGCCTGGCGAAAAAGAAATCCACGGGCCAGGTTGCCGTGAGCGTGTAATTGGGTATGCCTAGCACCGTCAGCGAACGGTCACTGCTCATCTCCGACAAGCGTGTCCACCGACCAGCCGTTGGCAGCCAGGAACTGTTCGGCCCGGATGTCGGCCGCGGCCGTGTCGTTGGTACTGGGATCCAGGTCGACCACGCCAGCCAAGGCGGCCGAATCGACAGCGGCCGAGAATTGCGAACTGCGCACAAAAGCAAAGCCTACGTCAACAGCCAAGGCCACGAAGAGCAGCAAGATAACAAACATCAGCGCCAGGAGCACGATGCTTTGACCGGATTCCAGTCCTGTAGAAATTGGAACGCGACTGACGGCCGGCAATCTTTTTAACAGCGAACCAATCGCCGATTTTATCGGTGGTTCTCCTTTTTCTTCAAAACTCGATGTCTTTTTGCCCTGCATGTCAATTCCCTTGTTTCGTTATTGCCCGACCGGTATGGGTGCTTTGAGGTTTCGCGATTCAACCAATTAATGAAATCCATTCGGAAATCACGAATCATTTATCGGGTGAAACGCACTCGGCGCCCCAATCAACAAACTCAAACATAATCCATTTATCCGCATTGCTGCCTTGGAAGCTAAAGCCAATGATCTTGACGATGACAAAACCCGCAACCCGGTAATTGGCATTTGAACCCGTCGAGCCGTTCGTCTGGTCGGTGACGATCAAGGTGACCGGTGTGCCGCTATTGACGTAGCCTTCGATAATGTCAGAGGCCGAACTGATATTGCCGGTGGAATTTTCAACCCATTCGCCGATATTCAAATCGCCAAGCCCATCACCGGTGTCAGCGCCAGGTGGATCACCTGTACTACCCATGTCGGCCGGACTGCCGGGATAACCCTCATCTGGGTCTAGAAAATTACCGGGCCACGTTAAGCTATCACGCAGATTTTCAGAGCTCGACAGGCTCTCGCCAGCTCAGCCAGCCAAAACTTCCCGATGGACCCTCTTCCCGGGCCCAATAGACGTAGCCCGGCTGGCCATCTACCAAAGGTACACCCGGCCAATTCCTATCAAAGTTGGCTGTGCGTAAGGCCGGCGCGGTATTTCCATTCATGTATACGGGAGCCGGATTAGGATATTTGAAGCCCGTCGGCCCGTTGCCTACCGGGAAGAGAGCGACTTGATCGTTGGGGTATTGGGTAGGATTGAGTTTCAATCCAGGCGTCCAATTGGATGGATAGACTGAATATTGGTTGAAACGAACGCTGATGGGTAGCAAAGGACAGCCCACGTAAGGCGGCATCTCGCTGACACGCATGACCGTCAGACCCCGGATCGTCTTAAAACCTGTCCACTGCCAGATAGGCAATCCTAGAATGGTATTAACATTGTGATAAGCGACGGAAGCCACGAATTCCAGGTCTTCGGCGTTTTCCACCCCGGTCGACTGCAGCTCGGCCAGGATGTCGGCCCTGACTTCGGCTTCTATGGCTATCCAGGCACCGGCCGGAACCACGACATGGTTGCCGTAGACATGGTTGGCCACAAAGAGATCAAAGTCGTCACCATCGCTGTTGGTCTGGCCCTGGATAGACCATATATCCCAAAGCGTCTCCGTCAATTCCAGGGTTTGCGGTGACGGTATTCAGGGCAACCTGGCCCATGGCTGATGCCGTGCCGTCCCAATCGTCGCGATCATAATTGGCCGCGCCAAATCCAGCCGCCGAACGAGCGGCCGTGGTCACCTTGTTCTGGGTATTAAGCAAATTACCTACTTCGACTGCGCCTGCCAGGATGAAGATGAGGATCGGGAAAAAGATGGCCGTTTCTACCAGGCTCTGACCTTTTTCTCTTCCAATCGCTCTAAGTTTTATCCAACGATTTAACATGTTCTTATCTCCTCTCGCCTAGTTTCGACCGATCGATGTTCGTACCAATGTTTCCAGGTCGACGGCGCAGCTTCAGCCTGTTTGTTGTACAGCGAAGATTTCATCGCTGTCGGCAGCAAGTTGAACGGCGAAGGTTCGGCGAGTTTCCTTATGAATGAGTCTGCCCTTCCAGCCTCCCTGTCCTTCCATATTGAGGGATAGGACTAATACAGCTCCTGGTTGGCTCCGCAGAAATTCGTCGCCACCTTCCTTTAGCACCTGGGTGACGACAAGCGGGCTATCTACCAACCACTGTCTCCAAATCGATCAATTGTGGTTCATCCTCGACATGACGGATGTTTATTAATGTGGCACCTTCTTCTACGGCCGATATCAGGGCAGTGGTCTCATTTTGCGGCGAATAGTAGACCAGGGTCCAGTCCCCTTCCCCACTCAAGATATCGTGCCAGTCTGCCACGTCGCTTGCGCCGAGAGCAGTTGGGCATCTTGGGCCCAATCGAGGGCGACGGGCTCGGCCATGGCATGGGCATTCATTGCCGTCATTCTGCGAATGACTGGAACCTCGTTACTTACAGCCGTCTCGACACTTTTTGAACTTTGCAATGTCTCCAGCGGCGAGATTTGGTACCACCAAAAGAACCACAGCAAACCGACTGCGGCTATTAAAACAACGATTAAGCCAATGAGAATCTTCCTTAAGCGCCTCATGTTAGCGGGCACCTCTCTTCACTATTATTTGAAAGCCGAGATATCGATATTCTTTTGATCAAGTAATCTTTGCCCATTTCTGTTTTGCCTCAGTCTGCTGTGATGTGTGGCAGGTAAGTAGCATTGGCCATGCCCGATACATAATAAATCTGGTGATTTACATTAGGCGAAATGATCACTTCATAAACCGTATGCAACATGCCACCTACGCAGACGAGCGACGGCCGGATAGCCCGGATATCGCCCTCTGTCACCTGTTCTCGTTGCTGCCAGTTGTCACCGCTGTCAACGCCCATGATCATCTCCATATGGTTTTCCTCGAGGGCGCCGTGGAATTGGACAACTAGTTTGTCGTTACAGACATCGAGCGACGGCATCAAGACAAAGGGAATATTGGTATTCATGATCAGCGGATCGCCTTGTGTGATATCCTGTGGGGTGCTCCAATTCGAACCCAGAGTTGAGCTAACATAGTAAGCATACTGGGTCCATTGATCGATTCTGTCCGCGAAGGCCACGTGCAGTGTATTGCCATCCAGATGAATCGCCGGCATTTTGGCCACGTCAAGGTTCGCAGAAAGCAACGTATAACTGGCATCCCAGGGATGCCGGATGGTGACATTATTCCCTTGATATAGTGAATTTCATGATGAAGCGGCAGCAAGGTGATCCTTTCTTCCCAGACAATATGAACATTGCCGGCCGAGTCGATCGACGATATCGGGAACATCTGATTTCCGAATAGCCTGGTTCCTGAAGAGAGGGCACTGGGCGTTCCCCAATTTTCGCCGCCATTCGTCGAATAGGCATGATAGATCTTTGTCACCTTGAGCCCAAACGACATGCAAAGTGTTGTCCGGGGCAATGGCTATATCTGGGCTACGGACCAGTTCACCGGTTGCAGAGACGACGAGGTTGCTGTTGATGCTGGCCGGCCATTCATCTTCACGAGCATGCCAGATCTGATTGGTCGTGCGCCAGACCGCGTGGGCCTTATTGTTAGCGTCGAAAGCCAGGTTCACCTCGCGCAAATTAGTGTCATCATTCTGTATCGGAGCCGGATTGCTCCAAGTTGTGCCGCCGTCAGTGGACTGGCGAAAATGACGGGTTTTCGACATCATTGCCCAGCGAATGGTTGTAGGCGAGCATCAAGCCGGCCGTCGGCAGCGGCTTTTAATACCGGGATGAAAGCGCCACTAAACGATGTGGTCGACATATGCACAGGTGAGCCAAGTGAATCAGGCAGAGTTGGCCCAGGGGAACTGGCCCAGGCCGCACCAAGCAGCAAACCGGTTGAGATGCCGGTTATTATTAGAAGGATCAATACGTATTTGATCCGGTAGCTCTTTTCCTCTTTAGTCATATCAATCTTTGGCATTGGATTTGGATTCAAGGTTCGAATTTTGTTCTAGGGCCTAGCCGCAAGGGCCTTCTTCCAGGTATAAGTCTTCAATTGTTACCAGGCCGGCGAACACGGTAACTCCTGTCACTGTGTATGTATAAAAATCACCATCGATGATGATGCAGGCGGAAACCGTATAATCATCAGGACCTAGGTTTGAAAAGAAATAGGTGCCTTCAGAATCGGTGTAGGTAATGCCCGACAAAGATCCACCTGACCGGTAAGCCCGCACCTCTACTCCGGCCTGGGGCAATGTTTGGCCGCCGGAAGTGGTCAAGAAGGCCTGTCCGATTAAGCTACCGGGTGAAGCAGGCGTCACTGTCGGCGTTGGCGTAGGACCAGGGGTTCCGACCGGAGTGGGCGTTCCTGCCGGCGCATCGACCACGTTCACTTGCAGCACAGGAGAAATATTATCCCTCTCATCCCGTTCATTGATGATGCCAATCGGGCCGGGATCGGAATCGACGACCACATAAACATCATGTAGACCGGGCAGGCTGAATCCACTTTCATCCGTTATCGAAATGGTCCGACTGGCGCTCACGGCCAGCCCGCTGACCGCGACCAGCTTAACCCGGTAGTTCTGAGGAATATGGGTGTCGCTCGGAGCAGGCGGCACCGGGGGATCGAAATAGAGTCCCACAAAAAATTGGCTGATGGCATCCAGATCGCCGATATTACTAATATCAACTTCAAAAGAAACCGGGGCGCCAACTTCAATCGGCGAACCGCTGATAACGGCCGGTTGCGTCGTAACCAGGTTAGGGGCTGGACACGGAACAGTGAAATCTGCACTTTCAATGACGTTTTGTCGTTTAGCAATTAGCGTATGAACGCCATCGGTGGCGCCGGCTGGGACGTTAACTGTCATCGACCAGACAGTTCCGTTTTTACTAACCGTACCCAGCAAGTTATCCGAATATTCCGCATTCCAATAGATATCAACATCTTTACCGCCGTTGGTAGGCCAATTAAAGCCATTGACGACAACCGCTGCCCCAGTATCGCCACAGACCGGATCCAGGGTGATGAAGGCCGTAATCGGCGCACCCACCGAGGAGGTATCTCTGGCTGTGTTATCAACCGGATTTGGATCGTATTGGCTGCTGGTTACCGAGGCGGAATTAACAATGACGCCCTCTTGCTGCGGGATAACCTCGATGAAGATATCGACGCTGCTGCCATTCGCCAGGTTGCCAAGAACACAGGTGATGTTGAAATCAATGCGGTTGCAACTACCCTGTGATGATGTCACACTGACGAAACTCACGTCGAAGGGCAGTGAATCGATAACCTGCACATTGGTAGCAGGCGATGGACCATTGTTCGTGGCCACGATATGATAGGTCAACCGTTCGCCAGCAGCCACGCCAGGCGGTGAAACGGGCGAAGCTGATTTGGTAATGCTCACATCGGCCTTCGGCACAATGCTCGTGGTCGCCGTATTACTATCGTTAACCGTGTTGGGATCGTCTTGATCGCCATTCACCGTTACCTGGTTAACAATGGTGCCAGTCTTGGTTGGGCGAACCACGATATTGACGGTAGCTACGCCGAACGCCGGCACCGTGCCCAGGTTGCAGACGACGGTATTGGCTCCTTCGGCGCAGGTACCTTGAGAAGGCGTTGCCGAGACAAAATTCACCGAACCGGGCAAAACGTCGGTAATGGTCACATTGGTGGCATCGGCCGGCCCGTTGTTTCCAACTTGAACCGTATACAATAGATCTTCAGCCACAGGAGCCGGATCAGGTGAATCGGTCTTGGTTACAAAGAGATCGGACCACTCAGGCGATATGGTCGTCGATTGCGACATTTCATTGTTGCTTGGATCAGGATCGACCTCGTTAGCGGCCGCAGTGGCGCTATTGAAGATTAAACCGGGTGAATCCGGCGCTGTTACCCGGATGTTGACAGAGGCTGTGGCGCCAACCGCCAGATCGCCCAAGGTACAGAAGACGGTGCCGCTGCTCTCATCACAAGTTCCCTGGGAGGCCGTAGCGCTCACAAAAGATACGCTCGCCGGAAGCGGGTCAATCAAGGTAACGGCCGTTCCTTCGTTCACGCCATTATTTCGCACGACGATGGTGTAGGTCAGTAGCTGGTTGACGACTACCGGGTCGGGCAAATCATCCTTGCTGACCACTTCGATGTCGACCACCGTATCTGACAAAACGACCAGCGTTGAGACCGTAGCCGTATTGTTTGACGGATCATCGTCGATTGCCGCACCGTTAACAGTCACCTCGTTTATGATTTCACCTGGGGATGGCGGTGGAGTCGCTGGGGCCATCACCCGGATACTGATATCGTAAACCACGCCTCGTGGCAGATTGGGGGGGTTACAAGTCACCACACCCGCATCATGGCTGCAATATGTTGACGGTGAGACGGAAACAAAGGTCGTCCCCGGCGGCAAGGTATCGACGACAGTGATGCCTTTAGCTTCCTTCGGGCCATGATTGGTCACCCGTAATAGATAATCAATGGGTTCATTGATCAAAACAACTGACGGCATGCCGCTCTTTTCGATCTGCAAGTCGGCTACCGGTGGACCTGGCGTGGGTGGCGGCGGCAGATCAGGCGGGGTATTTTCAGCCCGCGTGTTGTTCACCTGGTCGAAATTTTCGTTGTTTAGTGTGACCTGGCCGACCAACGGCACCGACTCGGCTATTGGTCTCAACAAGGGTGTGATAACGGGCATTCGATAAATGACCCGTACCATGACCGGCCGGCCGGCGCTTCCGGCGTATTCCTCCTGCCAGGAATCATATTGGTTGACGCCGAAAACCTCCACCTCATGATAATTGGGCTCATCATATCCGGCCGTTGGATCGATATTCAGACCTGCCGAAGCCTGGATGGCCTCGTCCTTAATGGAATAAACGCGTGGATCGGGACAGGCCGGCACATTCAAGAGACAATCTGGTTCATATGAACCGGTGATGGCGTATCGCCCGCCTGCCCGGGCAGCATTCTGTACGGTAAGCCAGCCTTGAAATAGGCGACCACCTTCGACGATAACGAAGATGATCAACAGCAGGACGACCAGGATCAGAGAGAACTCTACTAACGCCTGGCCCGATTGATGATGCTTGATTCGGCGCATAATTAAACTCGCTTCTGGCATTCAGGAGACTTATCCGAATGTAAGCTCCCGGAGATCACGCTTATTAAGAAAGTATAGAACGCCGCCAGATCGCTGAAAATAGCGCATGCTTCCTACTTTCCTTATAGCCACATCACCGATCCGTACTGTATAAGAAGAAAACAGGAACACCTTAAGTATGTGTTTGGGGTTAAATATCGGGATCGAGTAACACTGGTATCGCTGGTCTCAATTCGGATCATTCTTGTTGTCTAGGTAGAATGCGAGCAATAGATTCTAGCGCGTTCATAAATCTGTCTTGGGAGAAGTTATGAATCAGGAATTAGATACAGGCAGACTGGTCCATTTCGACATTGAGGAGTTAACTAAGGGCGTCTATGCCGCCATACACCGCCGAGGGGGATGGGCTATCAGTAATTCAGGTATCGTCGACTTGGGCGATCACTGCCTGGTATTCGATACCTTCATGACGGTCCAGGCAGCAGCCGAATTAAAAAAAGTCGCCGAAGACTTAACTGGAAAATCCGTCGACTTAGTCATCAACAGCCATTTTCATAATGACCATATTTGGGGAAACCAGGTCTTTGATCGGGAAACCCAGATCATCTCCAGCGCCAGTACCAGGCGCTTAATTCAGAGTGAGGGGCAAGAAGAATATGATTGGTATAAGGCCAATTCGGCCGCTAGGCTTAGGAATCTCACCCCCGAATATGAAGAGGAGCAGGAGGAGAATAAGAAGCGACACCTTCAGACCTCGATAGCCTATTACCAGGCGATTTTAAAAACAATGCCGTATTTAGAAATACGGTTGCCCGATATTACATTCGCCGAACGTTTACAGATACATGGATCGAATAGATCGATTGAATTGATATCTTTTCCAGATGGGCATACTGGCAATGATACAGTCCTGTATATCCCTTCCGAAGGGATTCTATTCATGAGCGATCTGCTATTCGTGGACATGTTCCCCTTTCTGGCGGATGGAGACCCGGACAATCTGTTAACCATCTTGGAAGAAGTTGGCCAGATGGATGCGCCTGTCCTGGTGCCGGGGCACGGTCCAGTCGGCACCCAAGGTGACCTAATGTTGATGCACGACTACATCGTCGAATGTCGCCAAAGCGTCAAAACGTTGGTAGAAGAAGGCAGACCCCCAGAAGATTTAAGAAAGCTCCCGATCCCGCAGAAACTCTCGGATTGGGACTTCCCCCAGTTTCACAGTCCGAATCTGGCATATTACTATCGAAAATTTGTTGACGGCAATTCCTGATCATGCGGCGAACATAGACTGGTATAAGGCAGCTATGGCTATCTTCAGACTGCTTTGGTAATGGCGTCACTGGTCAAGACTTTATTCGACGCCCGTCGCGATCGGCCGGCCCGTATCAGTGATCCACTCACTCCAGGAGCCAATGTAAAGCCGGGAATCGCCAAGACCCGCATAGGCCATCGCCAATAGATTATGGGCGGCCGAAACACCTGACCCACAGTAAAAGGCTGTCTTCGCCGGTAGAATACCGGCCAATACGCCTTCAAACCGGGTTCGAAGCTCTTCTGGCGATAAGAACAGCCCGGTTTCGTCCAAGTTCTCTGCGTAGGGCGCCGAGACTGCTCCAGGGATATGGCCCGGAACCGGGTCGATGATTTCATTTAAGCCTTGAAAACGATCGGCGGATCGTGCATCCACGAGACGGCTGGCAGGATCTTGCCTTATTGAGGCGACGTCGGCCACATATACAATCAAACCTGGACGCAATTGCGGATTGAATTGTCGCGCTGATCTCGCCTCAAGACCGGACCGGGTCGGCCGTGACTCGCCCAGCCAGTGCGGCCAGCCCCCATCAAGCACGGCAACGGCGTCATGACCTAACCAACGCAGCATCCACCATAGACGGGCAGCATACGCGCCTCCGGCATCATCATACACCACCACCTGTACCCCAGACCCGATCCCCCAGGAACCGAGTCGTTGGGTAAAGGCATCGATCTCCGGCAATGGATGCCGGCCTGTTTTACCGGGAACAGCGGGACCGGCTAAATCATCATCCAGATGCGCATAAACCGCTCCAGGAATGTGAGTCAATTGATAATCCCCAAAACCACGAGCCGGATCGTCCAGTGAAAAACGACAATCGACGATAGCCCAATCGGATTCAGATAAATAGGCTTCCAGCTCAGCTGGCGAAATCAGGGTTGTAAAAATCACTTTCTTCTTCCTTACTGTCGCTTTCTAGCTCCTCGGGTTCAAGCGCAGGTTCCTCTTCTTTATCACGGGTGGTAAGCAACTGAATGCCAATACCCAACAAAGCTAAAAATATCCACAGAAGCGCCGCTACCCATAACTCCTGCAGGATTGAAGGAAGCAGTGGCGCCAATCCTGACCTGAAATCGTCAACACTTAATGGGGAGAGGAGGAATAGTAAGCCAACCACGATGCCGGTGGCTCCAATCCAGGCAGAGAAAATGATAAGAAGGTATTTCTGAATCGTTTTCTGGAAGGTTAAAACGGCGAAAAGGATCGCGCCCAGAATGGCCAGGATCGCTACCAGAACGCTCGATTCCATACCAAGCCAGCCCAGAATTGCCGCTACAAGCCACAAGCCGAATGTTCCCCCAAGGATAGCCAGAGCCGCCTGGTAAATGAAGTATGAAAGGGCTGCTAGGGCTGCCCCACCGACAAGTCCTACGATCCATCCGGCGATCACGGCCGAGTTGCTATCGCCAAAGAGTGCCGCGATAAAAGCCTCGCTAATCCAAAAACCGGCGATAAATCCCCAAAGCGGCAACAAGAACCGGAAATATTTATAGCCTACAAAACAGAAGGCGATCCCATAAATCAGTGTAAATACGCCAACAATCAAGGTGCCCGCGTCCATATGCCACTCCTTTTGGGCAGGTCTTAAGCTTAAGTGGAAAATCGTCTCATCTTAGGGCTCATTCTATCAGATTGAGCCATCATGACCATTCACAGATGCTATCGAGATAAGCGGCCGAGCCATCCCTGAGCCAGCCATCCAATTGAGCCGGTTCTTTGATTTGTTGGCCCCGGTAACGCGAAACCACGGCATAGCGGCAATCAAGCTCTGCCAAGGCCGTCATATCACCCCAAAGTTTTTCAAATTGGGTCACCGGAAAGATATCTTCATGTCCTTTTCCCCAACGTTTTTTTACATCTTTGATGGTGATATAGGTTGGCATCCGGGCTGCCAGATAACGAACGGCCATGGCCACTTTGTTCATATCTTCCAGATCCGGCCGCGTTAATCCAAAAACGGCTAATAATTGATCGATATCAACCCAGGTAGTGCTGGAATTATAGTAAGACAAGCCAAATTCAACTTCTTCACGAGGTAGAGCCAGGCCCTCAATTAAACGAAGCTGGCCTTCGATCCGAGCCAATCCCCCTCCTCGATCTTCTACCCGACGAGGTACGACCTCAGTTGTTAAGGCCGCGCCTTGTTGGATGTGGTAACCCAACAAGCTGGGATCAGCATTAGCACCCAGCGTATCGATATTGTGAATCATCAGGTATTTTAGGCCGGGTCGTTCCTCCAAGAGTCTGGCTAACACGCCGTTCCGAAATAGATTGGGGACTTCATACCAGTGCCCTACCGGATGCAGACATTGGAGGGGCAAGTTATCGGTATAGTCGCTCCCTTCACCAACCTGCTGGGCCCAATTGATTAACGCGGCATGCAGGCTTTCTTGTACCTTTTGGGCCTGTTCGTCCAATATCTGCTGGGGCATTTCTTCCCATTGATAACGCAGATCGCGAGCCATCGGTATCAGGCGCTGACCGACGATACGGCCGGGCGACAAGATTAAGGGGCCCTCGTAGCGGTAATTCTCCTCAGTTGCCAAAAATGCCTGGATAGGATCGTGGGTCATGTAACTGGTGGTGATGATATGAGGCAGCGGGACGCCACAAATTTTACCGATCCGCCGGCTCTTGGCCAGGTGAATTTCCACGAAGTTCCGGTGCTTTCCTCCCAATTTACAAAAAGGATTTAGGGCTTTAACGACGCCGGCCCCCTTCGTCCAGCGGCTGCCCGTGCCGCCTGCCAAAGAGACAACGGCAACCGACCCGGAAGCCAACGCCTCTAAGCCTATCTCTTGTAGATCACCGTCGAGTCCACCGGCAGCATCGAACAATTCACCCGGTTTTACATCCTCTATTTGAACATTGACCGGCAGCCGGTTCTGGGCTAAGCCGATGCGGCCGCTCCGCAGATCTGAGCGAATCTGTTCGTGTTGAACTGGATCAAAACCATATTTATCTAACAGCGCTAACAAATTCTCCTGATCTTTTTCCTCGCTTCCGCTATATGGTAGTAAGCGGTCGAAGAGTTTTTGTACCATGTCTGACAGTTCAGGATCGGTTCGCGAGGCTTCGCTGAAGCGATCTAACTCGGCACGCCGGAAAGCGGATAAGTGACGAGTCTCCAGCCGCAACAGGGCCGGCACGGTCTGGGTATAGTAACCTGGGGGCATCAGCGCCTCATCTTCTTTATACAAGTCGGCGTAAGATCCATGCTCGTTGATTGTGAAGTCATAGACGACAGGTTCCATGGCGAATGGCACGCCTTTCTCAAGCTGTTTCTTCGCCCCGCTCATAATCTCTTGAAGGCGTCGTTGGGCCACAGGCTTAACTTCGGGATTGAAGAGAAAGCCCATGCCACCACCTGACATACCACCCAGCATCCAAAAGCCCCAAAAATCCTCTCTAAACTCGTCCTCCACTTCTCGAATTAGCCGGTCTGTATAGAGATTACCGGCCCACGGAATAATCGTTTGGATCGGCCGGCTAAAATTGCGCTGGGTTAATTGGCCAATGGCCTCGATATCCCCGTTTTTGAGTTCGTTCACTACCTCATCCAGAAGCCGGATCGCCTCTTGCCGAGCGAGCCATTCGTCTTCCGAGCGCAAGAGATATTTTTCCGTAACCATTTCCAAGATCGGACCAACGTCTTGAGCCATACCGCCATGAACTAGGACCAGGCTGTCTTGGAGCTTGCGACGGGTTTCAGGGGAGGCATCGTTCGGACCAAAAATACGGTGGTTAGGCAACAACCGGCCACGACTAATACCAAACTCGGGATCCCCTTCGGCCGCTTGGACACCCTGAATGAGCTTCATGCCCGGCCAGAGTCCACCAGAATCCTGCCAGCCGCCCCCGGAACCGGCCAACCATTCGCCCAAGATGGCCCGGGCAGCTACTAACCGGCGCTCCTCTTCAGTCAGCGGACCTGTCAAGGATTTGGCCTGGCCTGTTGCCCGCATACAGGCGGCAATAAGGCAAGCTAACAAGTTGGTAGATACGGCCAATCGCGAACCTTTGGGTATGCCGTTGACCTGGCTTACGATCTCAATGCCGTAGCCCGGCCCAACCATTTGGGCCAGGAGTTCGGCCAGCGGTTGATCCGCCCCTTCCATGCCTGGAGGGATGATGCCAGACGCGATGACGGCCGCTTTTAACAAACCCAGGTAATCGCGGGCAAAATCAAATACCTCGTCCAAAGCGCTGATCTCGGCGCTGACGCCTAAGTCGACGCTGGCTAAACGCAGGATCGGCTGGTCGATGATCCGAAAATAGGCTTCAACAGGTGGGCGCGGTGGCTGCAGTGCATCCGAGCCATCGGCTCCCCGGACACTCAAGTCAATCGATACATTGATGACCCGCGCACCCTCGGGAAAATCCATTCCCAGGAAGAAAATATCGCTCCATCCGCTGTGAGTCAGGTCCATGCGAACCGGTGTCGTTTCGCGAAGAATCGGGAACAACCCGTTTGCCTTCTCTCGATTAACCAATTCCGGCCGGATACGCAAGGGCTGATCGGCCGGATGACCGATGCGAAACATCCATTGATTACCCCAAACCGACCGTACACTATGGCGCACCTGATCGGCCAAGGTTTGGAAGCCCAGTCTATGATATGCGGCCGCCAGTGCGCTAGATATGGATTCATTCAATCCATCAGCTTCTTGGACGGCCATGAAGATATCAATCGCCTCTTCAAAACGACGCCTGAGTAAATTCATGTAGCCGTCAAATGGGACGTAGCCTACAGCTCTTACGCCGGTCTTGGACGGAATATGGAAGCGGTGAATCGCATAAAGGAAAAAAAGCGCTCTGACGCGTACATAGAGATTGGGACTCTCTCTCCTGAGCCTATCTAAGGCCGCACATTCCACCAGAAGTTCCTCTAAAGACGCTTCCCGGCAATAGGCATCAAGAGAGCGATCTCGAATCTCCGGATTGGTCTCGGTAATAATCTTCGTCAACTCACTCATGGCTTATCCTAGCTTCCCGGCAGCACCCAATTCTCGCAGGGCCAGCAACTCTATCAATCGTGTCAGCACTTGGTCACGATCCCGACCGCTCAGCGCCAGGGCTAGTTGGGCGATCAGCAAACCATATCGGACGCCGATATCATATCGCCAATCGGACTTGTTCAAAGCCAGGTACTGCTCGCGTCCGGCAAGTTCGGCCAGGGCATCAGCCAGGGTAACGCCTCCTTCCTGGCCGGCCGCCATCACCTTTTCCCCCAGGATTTCCATCACTGCTGGCGTGAGCACGTGCATGCCGAAGAAACAAAGGTAATGTCCGGTTCGAAGACCGGGCATGATGAGGCGTTGTTCAGCTTCCGTAGGCGTCGGTTTTTCGACTACCGTATCAACCCGGTAAAGGTCTGAACTGGCGGGTACTCTTTGGCCGCCAATCGCCCCGTAATAGGGCAGTAGATTCTCCCTCGTGGCCTGTACGGCCGACACCGCGCATGCTTCCCTCTCGGCGACTCGCGTCAAATGTTGGGCACAACCCTCCTCGGTACGACTCACATAGAGATGATCGCCAACCAGGTGTAAAAACGGCGTCTGGCCGATGAATTCCCTGGCACAATAAATCGCGTGGCCGTAGCCGAGGGGCTCGGCTTGTTGGACGAAGTGTAGGCGTCCGGCATGGTCACCGGCGACTTCCGTGTAGGCAGCATCGTCACCTGGCCTAACGACAATACAAATTTCTTCAACTTGGGCGCGCAAAACCTCTTCCACAATGATGGCCAAGACCGACTTTTCCAGGCCATCACGATCGATCAAGGTTTGTAGGGGCAGGGTACGTTGCCCTTTTCCGGCGGCCGTAATCACTGCCTTGGTGATCTTCATGGTTCAACTCCGTTACTTATAGTGATTGATTGTGTCTTTGACGCGATTAAGTATAAGCGATACGGCTTTCATTTTGTGAAACAACAAATGATTTGGCGCCGCGATTCACTCAATACGACAAGCTGCTGCCACCGATGAATTCACGCAAAACGGAATCGGCCGACACCGCCGAATCATCAGCTACCGGCAAAACGGTTTGCAGCAATCGGTGTATTCGGGATGCGCGCCGGTAAGCATCCTCACGCAGTGGGCTATCCTTGTATAGAACATCCCACTCCGCGAATGATTCGCCAAGCCGGTGCCGATAGAGGGCTAATTCGTAGGGCATGGCGCTGTTAATGATGAAATCTGTACTGCCTATGTAGGGAATGATGTTACGCAACTCGCTCGAACGTACGTAATGCCAATGCTCCAGGGTCATTTGTGGATTATAAGCCCTGTGTTCCGCATCCCGCAGCATGCGACGGATCAAACGCAGATCGGTCCAACGCACAAAGCCGTCAGGTCCTTTCATCTGCAACAATGGTTCCAAATACAATTTGAATTTGATTTCATCTGCTATATCACCTGTCATATCCGGATACAGGCCGTGCAGGCTGTCGATTAGCAGGATCTCGTTTGGGTTCAGGCGCATGGGTGTGCGGTTCATAAAGCGCGTTCCCGATTTAAAATCGTAATAAGGAATGAGCACTTCCTCACCCGATGCCAGCCTATGCAAATGTTCATTTATGAGCGGTATATCGAGAGCTTGCGGCGTTTCAAAATCATAGTCGCCGAACTCATCCTTAGGATGCATGGCCAGGTCAAAGAAGTAATTATCTACATTGAGCGTAGCGAACTTCAATCCGGCCTTCTTCAACCGTTGTTCGATCTTAACAGTGGTGGTTGTTTTTCCAGAGGAAGAGGGGCCGCTAATGATGACCATCCGCAATTCGTGACTTCGCCCGGCGATCAGGTTGGCGGCCGTGGCCACATCCTCCTCATATGCTGTCTCGGACTCGTGGACGATCTGTGGAAAATCTCCGGCCGCTATCCGCTGATTGGTCGTTTCTACGGTATGCAAGGAATGAGAAACAGCCCAATCCAGAACTCGCCAAATCTTAGCCCAAGGGATGGATTCCGATGGCCTGGCAGCCTTATCGGCCGCTCGGCGGCGGCGGCGATAACGCTCATCCCGGTAAAGGATATATGCCTTGGCCACCGCAGCATGCCCATTTTCGATCAGGATCTTTTCAACAGCATCCTGAATCTCCTCGATATAGGGCGCATGCCCATCTGTTGCCGTCTGCTCCAAATAAATGATGACTTGGTCCGCCAGCCACTCGGCCCGTTCGCGATCGCGGCCGCCGACAGCCACGGCCGCGCGATAAATGGCATTCACGATTCGATCTCTATTGAAAGGCACGATTGCGCCGCTACGCTTGACGACGTGAGTAATCCGGTCCAATTTATCCTCCATGACCGTCACTTTGAGTTTACGTCATTGCCCTATAAGCTGTCAAAGGCTAGAGTTCGTTAGGGTGCGCGTTATTCATTTGTAAAGGACAGGCAGTGCTCTGGAATAAACCATAAATAGTAAAGCAACGCCCAGCACTGCCTGTCCTACGGGTGGATATGATTACAAAACTTTGACGGTCAGCCAATTCATTATCGGCTCCCAGCAGGGGCTCCTTGAAATTCCAGGCTTGGCGCAACGCGGCTGTCTACCTTACAATCCATAGTTTGAACATGGTGGTTTCACGGTTTCCTTTCCTCAATCGTTAGTCGTGGCACATCAAGATCGATTTATTTCTTTGTTATTTGGAGCAGGATTGATATGAGATTAGGTCTCATGCTTGGCTATGCCTCATCCAGAATTAATCTGCCGCTGGAGCTAGTCCAAGAAGCCGATCGACTCGGCGTTTACGCTGTCTGGGCGGCCGAAGCCTACGGCTCGGATGCCATCACGCCCTTATCATGGTTGGGCGCGTTGACCGGTGACATCCGCTTGGGCACGGCGATCATGCAAATGCCGGGGCGCACGCCTGCCAACGCAGCAATGACGGCGATGACCCTCAACCAACTATCCGGCGGCCGGTTTCTGATGGGCCTTGGCCTCTCAGGCCCTCAAGTCGTCGAGGGCTGGCATGGATTGAGTTATGCCAAGCCCTTAACCAGGACGAGGGAATACGTTGATATCGTGCGAGCTATCTTTCGGCGCGAAGGCCCCGTGTCTTATCAAGGCCAGGTCTATACTTTGCCTTACGATGGAGCGGATGGCACTGGTTTAGGCAAATCTTTAAAAAGCACGTTAGAAGCCGCGCCCGATATTCCTATCTACCTGGCGGCTATCGGCCCAAAGAACGTCGCCCTGGCGGCCGAGATTGCCGATGGCTGGCTACCCATTTTCTTTTCCCCCCAAAAGTATGATTTGACATACAAAGCGACCGTCGAAGCCGGATTTGTTAGGGCCGGAAATAGCAAGAGCCTGGCCGATTTCGACATTGCCCCAACCGTATCGGTTGTGATCGATGATAATCTAGAAGTCTGCTATAACAGCTTGCGGCCGATGTTCGCTTTATACATTGGTGGCATGGGAGCCAAGAATCGGAATTTTTATACGGAGCTCGCTATTCGTTACGGTTACGAAGAAGCCGCCTTAAAGATCCAGGATTTGTACCTGGCCGGCCAAAGGGGCGAAGCGATGATGGCGGTTCCAGGAGAACTAATCGACGAAGTCGCACTTGTCGGGCCGAAAGAACGAATTAAGGAGCGGCTATCAGTGTGGCGGGATAGCCCTGTCACAACTTTGAATATAACAGTACCCAATATCCATACTTTGCGTACCATGGTTGAATTAACCAACTCGTAATACCGTTATATGTCCCAAAAGCAAAGAAGTAAAACAAACCTGAGCAGCCAGGAACAAGAACGGGATTGGCGCTGGCAAACCACTAAGCACCCGGTTTCTATCGCAGGCTCTGAAGAGCTCCTGGTGGAGTTGATCGAGGAGTTAATGACCGGGCGGCCGCTGGAAGGAGATATTTACAGCAAGACGATGTTACGATTCGTCCGGAGCGGCTTGCCCTGGCTCTCAAAGAGCCAGCTGGTCTATGCTTATGGTGAGCTTTGTGAACAAGGCTGGATGAACTTCAATCCTGAGGTCGTAACGACGTTCCAGGTAAAGCCCACTCGTAGCCAAGCCGGCGTCACCGTTGTTACTGTTCTGACCAAACCCTACCCATGCCCGGGCAAGTGCATCTTCTGTCCCACCGACGTGCGCATGCCTAAGAGTTACCTGCATGATGAGCCTGGCGCCATGCGAGCCGAACGCCATGCCTTTGACCCCTTTGAACAAACCAACGCCCGGATTGAAGCCCTGGAGCGAATCGGCCATCCGGCCGACAAGATCGAGCTTCTGATTCTGGGTGGGACCTGGTCCAGTTACCGGCGAGATTATCAAGAATGGTTTGTCAGACGGTGCCTCGACGCCATGAACGGCATAGAAGCCGAATCTTTGATAAAAGCCCAACAAATCAACGCCATAGGTCATCGACGAAACGTGGGATTGGTGGTCGAAACTCGACCCGATCATCTCAACCCGGATGAACTCCGCTGGCTCCGCTATCTGGGTGTGACTAAGGTCCAAATCGGCATCCAAAGTCTAGATGATCGGATATTGCAGCTAAACAATCGAGGCGAAACGGTGCAAGATGCCCGGGACGCCATGCGCCTCTTGCGACTAGCGGGCTTCAAGATACACGCTCATTGGATGCCCAATTTATTAGGCGCGACGCCAGAAAGCGACGTTCAAGATTTCGGCCGTTTGTGGCAAGATCCCGCGTTGCGACCCGACGAGTTGAAGATCTACCCCTGCATGTTGGTGGAAAATGCTGAACTGTACGATTATTGGCGCCGGGGCGAATACCAGCCTTACAGCGAAGAAGAGATAACCGATGTGTTGATCGCCTGCAAAGTCCAGGTGCCGGCCTATGTACGCATCAATCGTGTCGTGCGCGATATACCGACAACCAACGTCATCGATGGCATGAAGCGCGCCAATTTGCGCCAGATCGTCCAACGACGAATGACCGAAGAGGGCCTGGTTTGCCGCTGTATTCGCTGTCGGGAAGTCAAGCGGAAAAAGCTTGAGCCGGAGCAGTTATCACTTAGAGTAGAAAGTTACGAAACCGATTTCACCACCGAGCACTTTCTAAGCTACGAAACAGAAGATCATATCGCCGGCTTTCTGCGCTTGTCCCTACCCCACCCCAATGCTGAATTACCGCTTCCGGAATTGGATGAAGGTGCAATGATTCGGGAAGTTCATGTCTACGGTCCGGCCGTCCCCGTTGGCGAAAGCAGCAATGGCGAAGCCCAGCACATCGGTTTGGGCAGCCGGCTGATCGCCAAAGCGATGGAGATGTCCCTGGCGGCGGGATATAAGCGAATCGCCGTAATCAGCGCCATTGGCACCCGAACCTATTACGAGCGCCATGGTTTTCAGATGGACGGGCTATATATGACCGCCGAGTTGTAAATCGCCAGCAGAAGTTTACTGTGAAACAGCTTCCACATCACCATCGCCCGTGCTTCGTTTTTCCATATCGCGTAAGGCGTCAAATGCCGGCCTTCTCGTTCCATCGGGCAAGGTTATGGCCCACCACCACTGTTCATTCTCTTCCGGCGTCCAGTCTCGGTCGGCGAGATAGATGGTGAAGATCGGTCCCATCCATGGTTGCCAATTCTCACGGGCGTACTGGTAGGCTCGGACTAGATAATCGGCTTGCTCCTCCTCGGTGACGGCATGCCAGGCATATTCGGGGTTTTGTGTATCGGTAGTCCAACCCAATTCTAAGATAGCCACTTGTTTGCCGGCATCGCCATTGGCCGCCATGATAGCCCGCATATCTTCTACATGGCGAAAAACGAACCACCGACCACCACCATACTCAGGATTGGTCTCGCCTTCTTCGGGCGAAGCCTCAGGCGGCGCCTTATATCCGGGAGCATTGAGCCCTAGTACATCAAAGTAATCGGCCGCACCGGCATCGTACATACCCTGTAAAAACTCGGTGTCCGGCATCGCCAGCGGCAGGTCAGTACCTGTTGGCGCTAAACCGGCCGAGATGACGATTGCCTCGGGATCGGCGGTCTTGATCTCCTGGTAACAAACTTTTAGCAGTTCCGTGTATTCGGCTGGGTCCGGTGGTTTTTCACCCCACTCGCGGTTTAGATTGGGCTCATTCCAGATCTGGTAAGCGTCGATTCGTCCCTTGAACCTCTCTGCCAATACGCCACAAAAATCGGCGAAATCTTGCAAATCGGCCGGAGGCGCATTTTCCAATGGCGGCCAATCATTTTCCTGGGACCAGAAAGGCTGGCGGTCGATCCGGACCAGCAGCTTAAGACCCGAATTCTCGACCTTTCTCACTATTTTGTCTGGCCGGTACCAATCATAGCTTCCTTTCTCGATGGCCTCGATATCGCGCCAGGGAAACGACTGTTTTACCCAACCAAAGTCTAGCTCTTGTATGTCCACAAGCTCGCGTACCTTGCCCTTATTATGCCACCACATGAATGCTTGCGCGCCGTACTCGGGAGAGTCGAAAAATAGTTCGCCGGCCTCCTCTACAGGGGTGGCCGTCTCCACTATTATCGTCGTGGTTGGCTCTTGGGTCGCCGGCAAATCCGTTGGTGTGGGCGAAACCTTGATAGGAACAGGCGAAGACTGTTCTTCCTCTGTCGGGGCGGCAGTGTTTGTGGCCGGAATCGAAGATGGGCTGGCTGTTGGGCTATTGGCCCCTGAACCACAAGCAACCAACAAGATTAGAAAGCTCAGAGCGATCAGCAGGCGGCTAAACATATTGACTCGACGTTTGATTCAACCCTGATCTCAATGGCACACTTAAATCACAATAGAACGGCCGCGCCGACAATCAGCTATACTTATCTGCAAGCTTCTGCCGGCCAAGCCGTGCCATTCATTATTCCGGTTTAGGCATCCCGATGACGGCATGGAAAGCGGGCCGTGGAACGCCATTGGTATCGATGATGCTATAGGGGACTGGATCATCCGTTGGGCCGTTGCCCTTATTGCCAAAGTCATAGTTGAATAGAAATGCCAGCCAAACATTGTCCTCGTCGTGCATGAGCTGGTAGGCCTGGGTGATGTATTGGGCCTGTTCTTCCAGCGTGTTATCCTGCACGAACTCAAAGCCTTCTGGATAACTATCATAACCTTCACTGCTAGCCCAACCGAATTCCGTTACACATAGTTTCTTGTTCGGATCAACCGCCTGGACCTTCTGGGCGTAGGTATCAAGGGTCGTTTTGAAACTCCAGCTATGGTGTGGGTTATCAAAAGGTCCCCGGAAGATTGCTGTAGCAGCCTCGGGCTGGGCACCGGCCTCCTCATAAGGGACATCAGGTCCAATGTTGTAGCCATTATGATGGGCTCCGACACAATCGGCGTAATTCAACAAACCGGCAGCTAAGGCCTCATCCAGATACAAGAAATCATCGTAGGACGTGACCTCATCGTGAATGCCGGTAGGGGCTAAAGCGCCGCTAATGACGATGATATTGGGATCATGGGCTTTGATTGTGTCATATGCTTGAGCAAGGAATTGCACGTAACTGGCCGGGCTGAGACCTTCGGCAGTCGCCCACTCCCGGTCCAGATTTTGTTCGTTCCAAACCTCAATGGCATGGATCTTGCCCGGGTAGCGATTCAAGAGCTCATCCAGGAAATTGGTATAGTTTGCGTAATCATCGGGCGGGCCATTTTCACCACCTGCGGCGCGCGTCCAGGCCGGTGCGCCGACGATGCTGAACATCAGATTCAGACCATGGGCATTGGCTTCGTCTACCACGCCGTCATAAAAGAACCATTGGAAAGTTTCCGGGTCGGGTTGGACCAACGGCCACTCCAATTGGACTTTTACCCAATCTAAACCCAGATTATTGCCAATCGTGTCCATGGCGAATTTCGGATCACCCACCACTGCGTGGGATTGGGTACCATAACCAAATGCCTCGACCGGCCATGGGAAGGTGGGTTGCTTGACCAGCTCTTCAGCTGGCGGTTCCACCGCTTCCTCAGCGTCGGCCGGTTGGTCTTCCCCTTCCTCACCAGTAACGATTACAGGAGGAGGTAGTGTTTGTGTTGACTCTGGTTGAGGTGCGCTCTCAGGCGCGTTATCCACAACTTCCTGAGGCTCTTCTTCACCGCCACAAGCTGCCAGGGCCAATATGAGCACAAATAGTAAAAAGATGTTCAATTTTTTCATCATATTTCACCTTTCCGGTGCGATGTGGTTTAACATAGAAGAAAGGAAACCATTGCACACTTCAACATCCGGCTAAAAAGCCAGGCACCTGGCCGACTTAAGCAACCAAATACCTGGCTCTCCAAATTTCAGAGCAATTCAAGAACGAAAATGCCGCCAAACCTTCAATAATTTGTAGGCCTATCACCATTCGTGAATCGATGGCTAACGGCCCATTACCTGGCCGAGCAAACCACACGATGGACAACTACCGTCCGGCCGCAACATCGCGTAGCCCGCCTGGGGATCGTTACCCCAGGTCGTGAAGTCAACATTGAAAATTATCACCAGCCGTACCTTGCCACTATTGGCAGCCATGCTCACAGCCTCGGCCAACCATTGGGCGTGCTGGGCAACTGTCGTGTTTGATGCCCAAGAGAAGCGAGAGGGTACGCCACCAAAATCTTGGCCAGAGAGGTACCCCAACTCGGTGAAACACACCGGGCGGGCACCACCAAAGGCATTGTAATACATATTAAGCGTCGGTCCGAAGAACCAACTATAGTGATCATTTCCGGCGGGGTGACCCGTGACCTGGCTAGGTGAAGTCGCTCCAGCGTTATGGTGGACACCAATGCAATCCATATAGTTCCCACCACCGGCCGCGGCCACTCCGGCCATATACCGGTCGTCGGACCAGGCATTGGTCACATTGTTAAAACCTGTAGGCGCAGGCGCACCCATGATGACCATCACATTCGGATTGGCCGATTTGATGGCATTGTAAGCCGGTGCCAACATATTGTTGACATAAGATGCAGGATCGATCTGCCCGGCTGGCCATTCAAAGTCGATATTCTCCTCATTCCAGATCTCTATGGCGTCTGGCCCAAGGGCTGCCACACCTCGTAAGAATTCGACGTAACCATTGAAGTCAATGCTGCTGGGATAGGAATTGGAACCTGGGATGCTCAGCAATACCTTAAAGCCGTTGCCGTGGGCTTGCTGGATACGACCTGCCAGACCTGCGGGGGAGTCGCTGGCTCCCCATTTGTGTTGGAACTTGACCCAATTCATACCGGCCATACTCATCAAAGTGGGATTGGCCAATGAGTGGGTTTGACCACCTAATTCGAAATTCCCGCCGGCCGCCGGAGCTATGACGGGTGCCGAAGCGCCACCGCTGGCCACCGCTGGTGGTTCGACTTCAATCACGGCCAGGGAATTGGGGTTCAGTCCGGAATTTAAAGTTAATAGCCTGGCGAATACCCAACCGCCAGATCCATCGGCCATTTTGATTTGGAACCAGGTGGAATCTGCGTTACGGCCGGTAAGAGCCACTTTTTCGCCGGTTTGCAAACCACCGATGATACCATAGTTCACGCCTGGCCCGTTTCGCACATTGGCCGGGGTATTGGCTGCCGCGTCCGCATCGCCAGGATTGACATTAGCTGGTTGGAGGGTCGTTGCCTGAGGCGTTTTCGTTGCTTCAACAACCTCTTTCTCTGGTTTTGGCGTGGGAGTCGGCTCATCAAACATCACCATCAATTTCAGAACGCCCAGGCTGGAGACGCTATCGCCATGGGCAAAATCAGCTCGGACCGTATACTCCCCTGGGTCCTGGCTTGCCTTCCACTGGAATGTTAAATCTTCGCCACTGCTGCTTGCCAGCACGCCACCAGAATCATCTTCGACGACCCAAACGATGGCGGCACTCGCCGGTTGGGGAGCTTCACCCGTCCCCAAGTAACTATTAAGAGCCGCGGCGTAACCATCCGCCTGAGCTAAGTAACCCAGCCCACGAATGGCAAGTCCACGAACATTGTACCGGTTAGGCAATCGACTCTGGTGGCTAAGAACCGCTTCGCTGCTCAGCCACACATCATGGGGCTGGTTGGCTTGTTCGTAGGTGTATTTGTATGTCATGCCATCCGGATCCCATTCCAAGTCGCCGGCCGATCCTGATAAGGCGACTTCTACAGATTCCCCGGGTTCGATTTCGGTTGAACCTTTGATCAGCTCAATTTCACCAAAATTGTTCAAGGCATTTTCGCCTTCTACTTCGCGGCGCGCATCGCCGACGGCGTCGACAGCATTGATGGTCAAATAGGCTGTCAGCTTGCTCCGGTCAACCTGCCGGGTAGCCCATTCCAGGACTTGTTCCGCTTCGCCGCTGTCGGCATAGGCTGTTGGTTCAAGTGGCATTAAGGCGTAAACAGCATCGGCCGCTCGACCGATCGCTTGCCAATCCTGTCCCGCAGTGTCCCATGAGCCATCATCAGCCAGTAGAGGAGTCTCCAGTGTAACTACCAGGTCAAGACCTTCGGCCTCTAGGGCAGTAGCCAGATTGGACACAAAGGCCGAAAACGTATCTCGCTGGGCAAAATCAACGCCCTGGTAATCAAGATTAACGCCATTCAATCCTTTTTCATTAGCCCTTTCAACTAATTCCTGGATATTTCTCTGTTGGGCCTCGGGATCGCTCAAAAGAGAAGATAAGGAAACGGAATCCACGACCGCTCCCGTATTGGTGGCCCGTAAATATTGATCGTATCCACCGGTCGGAACAGTGACGATATCGCCCAGAAGCCGCCCCTCTTGGGCCATGGTCAAGGTGCCGGCCGTCACTTCGCTTAGATAAGGAAATACGGCCGCGGGCAAATCCTGGCCCGGCAATAATTCCGCGCCGATGGCAACTTCTTGTGGTTTGGCAGTTTGCATCAAAGCCAATGCCTGGGGAATTTGTCCTTTCGCGGAGATAACCGAGGAGCCAGAGGCATCTGCCTCACTTGAGACGAAGTTCCACGTCTGCCCATCCCAGCCATACAAGTCCAGCGTCTGATAGGGTTGGGCCGCCGCCGGTATCAAGATCTGAGCGCTACCGACCGGCTGTTCATCCTTATAATTGATGGCGTATACATCACTAACCAGGGTCAAATTCGCCGAAATAGCTCCGGCGGCCGCTGACCATTCCTCACCGGCATCCCCATTTAAGAACGCCGCTTGTGATATGGTTTCAGTCTTGACACGACCCGCCGATTCATCAAGAGTTAGGGTAATTGCTTCTGTGCCGCTCGATTCGCCGGCCGATTCAGTTCCGTCGCCGCCAAGACCGAGACGCTCCCCTAAAGATATGGGGGGCAAAAACAAACCGGCCAAGATCAGCAACAGCACCAACAGTAAGCCGCCCACGATTAAGGCTGTATGGCTTTTGTTCGAATTGCCGTTGTCTGACTCCTCAGCATCGGACCCGTCTTCTGAGACGCTGTCTCTGAGACGCTGTCTGAGACGCTGTCTTCTGAATCGCCGGTGGTCTGCCCCGATTCACTCATGTCACCGGGCATCGAATCTTCTTCACCCGTTTTATCTGCAGATGCGCCGTTAACTATCGTCGTTTGAGCGTCACGCATTGCTTGAGCGTCACTCTCCAGGGATTCTAGATTCTCCTCTTGAGATGCTTCATGGGCATCATTGGCAGGGAGCTCGTTGTCCATACCTTTTCTCCTCTCATTCGGTGGTTTCTGTTTAGCAACTCGTACCCGGAAAATTGACCGGCACCGAAACCTGCTTCTCTAATCCACCTCAAATAACAAACAACCCTCAAGTTTACGGATTTATTAGATCCGGGCACGGAAGAAAGCGACTCTCGACTGTACTTTCTAACCCGTGGCTCATGTCAGCCACCCTGGCAGATTTGCCAGTCCAATACCCTTTTCGATTTCGGAATGTGTACAAACAAAAGGCGCCGTCTTCCAACGCCGCCAAAATATTCGTTATCCTTGGGTTATCGTTCGATTGGAGATTCTAGCACAAGGGGTGGGCAGTGCCAACCCAGCGAAAACCGATCAGGGGGAAATTGTAGGCATAATGCTTACCTATCATATGAAAAAAATTGATTCGCTTTTAGATTGAGGAGCGGATTTTAAATCTAGCCCAGATCCAGGCCGTAGACCTGGCTATCGGTATGGAAATCTTTCCAGCCAAACCAAAAGACGGCGGTGCTCTTGATGCGATCTAGTTTTTGACCGGCTAAAGATCCGGCCGTGGCCTCACCGGAGAGGCCATCCCAAGTGCTGCTTGTTTCGAGATCCGACAGCAGAAGTGGATCCTCGCCTTCTATTACAAAAGTTAAAGTCTGGTCCCCAAGCTGGCGGTCAAAGGCGACGCCGGTAGCATTTTGGCGGTCGAAAACGATAAGGATCTCTTTACCCGACAACATATCATTGACAACAGGCTCATTGTTGAGCACCCGAAAGGGATAGGCTTTAACCTCGTCTTCCAATTCAACGCCAATGACGAACTCCTTCGTCGCCAGGCGTTCGTCAGTGAAGGTCTCGCCGATGACGCCTGCCGAGCCTGATTGATAGTATCCGGTATATGGATCCCGTCCATCTCGAAAACCCTTTTTCAAGGCCAACGTATCCGGGTGCATCTCCTTCCATTGTCCCCAGGTTGTGTGCCAGGAAGGCAGATATTCCAATTTTGTGCCCTGCATCTCTCCGGCAACCGCCTCGCCTAGTAGTTGGCTCCAATACGATTCCGTTTGACGGTCGTACATGACTAACACATTTCGGATGAGTTTGCCAGACACGCCGAACGTCAATTCGCGCTCGCCGACCTCTCGGGCATACACGATGCCCGTAAAACAAAGCGGTCACCAGGTGACGGCGATTTTTACGCCACCGACGACATCGTTGACTATCTCGTGCGAACTGAGTAAGGCTATTGAATAGGCCCGCGCATCGCCGTTAAATTCCACACCCAGGATTAATTCGTCGTCTTCATAGCTGCCGGCAGCTTCCCCGGCGGTCAAAAAATCGGGGTCGTCGATTGCCGGAATGGCATCTCGCGGCAAGAGAGTCACTATTTCATAATCATCGTAGCTTTCACCGGTGGACGAGCGCAATTGTTCGCTAACGCCAGACGGTGGCTGGCTCGTATCGCTAACTAAATCGGCCGAGCCGCTGCAAGCTGCCAACAGAAAGCTGAGCCCTAGTAGCCAATGAATTCGAGAAGCAATACCATGCTGGACAGCATCCATTTTCATGCTTTTTTTCCGTTCACTTTGAATGGTCTAGAAACAAGCCAGAAGTCAATTTCAGACCCTATTTTAAGGAATCTGGAACCCCAGTTCTGTAATTTTGACACCCTCTACGCCCCTGCTATACTCCGCAGCGGTATTATTTGGACAAGCAGATTCTTTTCCAGTATCAGACTAAGGAGTATTTCATGGCTTCTGTATCAGAAATCTTCAAGAGTATGCCTAAGGTCTTCGACGCCGCAAAAGCCGGCGATATGAACGCGACTGTTCAATTCGATTTAACAGGCGAGGGTGGCGGTCAATGGGTCGTGGTTGTAGCCGATGGCACATGCACTGTGAATGAGGGACAGACTGACTCGCCGACGGCAACCATTCGCATGGATGCGGGCGATTATACCGACTTAATCGAAGGCAAACTGAATGCTATGGAGGCATTCATGCAGCAGAAGATTAAAGTCGAGGGCGACCTCAGCACTGTGATGAAATTTCAAACCCTATTCGGCTAGTGGATAAAATATCCTGCCAATTTAGTTCGGAAACAAAAGGCTCGTCCTGAAAATGGACGGGCTTTTTTATTTGCTACTTTGACCTCTCCTCCACAGCGAGTTCTGGATACTCTTTTGATTCCGCCGAGATCGGATCCACGCCAAATAGGCTCAAAAGCTCGGTAATGAGGGCGGACTTCCGTTCAGCATCACTCCGAGACCAGGTTCGAGATTTAATCTCCATGAAAAGAGTGGCGATCTCTGGCTCGGTAACCCGGTCAAGATTGACGGCAAAATCAGTTTCTTTGTAGATAATGCGCCAGCGGCGCCTATCTTTATTTACGCCCACCTCAACTACCGGGGCAAAATATTCCCGATAAAACCGTAAACTTTGTTCGGCCGGAGCTATATACCTGGATCGTGACAGCATCACGGCATTCGGATATTCCTTTTCATGAGCTTCACCCAGTAGCGTCAAACGGGCTCGTGCCTGGTAGACCTTGCCATCATCATCAACGAACTCATCCTCCCGATAACGCAGCCGGGCGGCATCAGGATCTTCACCATCGAATATGAAATAGCTATCAAATTGTCGATAGTGGGCTCGTTTCGTTATCTGTACTTCATCTCCATCCAGCACCGCTAATATCTGGAGATCATCGTCCAGGGCGACTTTGACCTGTACTTCAAAACTCTCCTGGCGTTGTACGCCTTCCAGGACCACCAGTTTATTAAACGGGCTCGATTCGCGTTCCAGGACGAACGAATCAATTTCACCTGCGACTTTGGCAGCCCGTTCCTTTATTCCTGGTTCATCCACGGTCAACAAATCGCGCTCCCGCATCAACCAGCGGCCGTTGCACATCACGTGAGCCACATCCGTACTCTTGGCAGCATACACAAGCCGGGAATAAATCGCATCGGCATGATTGTGAAAGTGAGGCCAATTGTGAATTCGGTCCATATCGACGACAGTGATATCTGCCCGCTTCTTCGGTTCCAGGCTGCCCGTTAAGTCTGACATATGCAAAGCTCTGGCGCCGCCAATAGTCGCCATTTCCAGCGCAGTTCGAGCGGGTAATACCGTGGGATCGCCACTGACTGTCTTGGCCAATAGAGCCGCCAGCCTCATCTCCTCAAACATGTCGAGATCGTTGTTGCTTGCCGGTCCATCGGTGCCGACGCCAACATTTAGACCCATATCCAGCATCTGTCCCACCTCAGCCGTGCCGCTCGAGAGTTTTAGGTTACTGGTTGGGCAGTGAGCAACACCGGCCCCGGCTTTTTTCAAATCGTACATCTCTCCGCGATCTATATGGACGCAATGAGCCGCCAGCAACTTTGTTTTCAGAATGCCGTGCTGCGCATTCCAGGGCACCACGGGCATATTATTCTCCTGGCGGCAATTGTCGACTTCGAAAGCTGTTTCACTAATGTGAGTGTGGAGTGGCACATTGTATGCTCGGGCAAGGTCGGCGCAAGCCCGCAACAGTTCCGGCGTTGCCGTATACCAGGCATGCGGTGAAACGGCCGGTTGGACGAGTGGATGCCCAAGCCACTTCTCGATGAAGCGGCGGCAAATCACCAGGCCATCCTCATAACTCTCAGCATCGGGCGCCGGAAAAGTCAAGACCGTCTGACCCAAGAGGCCTCTCATGCCAATCCTTGCGGTTGCTTCGGCTACGGAGTCCTCAAAATAGTACATATCGGCGAATGTGGTTACGCCAGACCGGATCATTTCAGCGCAGGCAACCTCGCTTCCCAACTGCACGAAATCATTGGTGACGAATTCGCGCTCGATGGGCATGAGGTAACCTAACCAGACATCCAATCTCAGATCATCATTCAAGCCACGAAGAAGGGACATGGGAATGTGGGTATGGGCGTTGACCAACCCGGGCATCACCACCTGGCCCGTGCAGTCGACAATCTCGTCCGCTTGATATTGATTACCTAACTCTTCTGCCGGGCCGACAGCTTCGATATGATCCCCTAATACGGCTACAGCACCTGCGGGAATCACCTCAAAGGCACTGTTCATCGTGACGATAAGGCCCCCGGTTAGTAGTAGATCGACCTTTGTATGCATTTAAACCTCACATCTGATAACGATCGGACCTGTCCTCTCCTTTATCTGGCATTATACTAGGTTTCGGCCATAGCCTGTAGATGTTATAATCCAATCGCGAACTCGCCCGTGTTGCTCCTTATACAGTTAGGGTCCAGAGTGCCACAAAAAGGGTGAATTCGCTTCTGAAAACAAGATCTTAGCATCATTGATTTGATAGAAAATCATAATTCTCGAGCCGGCGAACCGAGAAGAAAGGTTAGGGATCATTTATGCGAATGGTTGACATAATCAAAAGAAAGCGAGATGGAGGGGAATTAACCCAGGATCAGATTGCCTGGTTTGTCGATGCCTACACTTCGGGCGAGGTTCCTGATTACCAGGCGGCCGCACTGCTGATGGCCATCTATTTTCAAGGCATGAACAGGCGCGAAACAGTTGACTTGACCATGGCCATAGTCCAATCTGGCGAACAGCTAGATTTCCATGATGCCATACCGTTCGTCGTGGACAAGCATTCCTCCGGCGGCGTCGGCGATAAAACAACGCTAGTCGTCCAGCCATTAGTTTCAGCGTGTGGCGTACCTGTAGGCAAGATGAGCGGCCGGGGCTTGGGCCTCACCGGCGGCACACTTGATAAGATGGAGTCGATACCTGGTTGGACACCTAACTTAAGCCTGGCTGAGTTCAAGGAACAATTGAAAGATATCGGCCTTGTTCTGGCGGGTCAGACGGCAACACTGGCACCGGCCGATGGCAAACTTTATTCGCTGCGCGATGTGACCGGTACGGTCGCTAATGTTTCACTGATCGCCGCTTCCATCATGTCCAAGAAGCTGGCTGCCGGCGCCGATGCCATTGTTTTAGATATCAAAGTTGGCAAAGGCGCCTTCATGCCCACAGTGAAAGACGCGAGGGAATTAGCTCGCACCATGGTCGGGATTGGCAAAGACGCCGGTCGAAAAACTGTGGCCTTGATCGCCGATATGAATCAACCTCTTGGTTATGCTGTCGGCAACACCCTTGAGGTGAAAGAAGCCATCGCCACGCTTAAAGGAGATGGCCCGGCCGATTTTTGGGAACATTGTCTAACCGTTGCAGGACATATGTTAATGTTAGCCGGTAAGGCCAGCACGTTGGAAGAATCAAAAGAGTTGGCCAGGCAAGCCCGGGATGAGGGAACAGCTCTGGAGAAATTCAAACTGATGGTTAAGCATCAGGGTGGCCAGGCGTCATTGGTGGATGAGCCTGATGATTTTCGCCCGGCCGAATATGTTGAATCCCTCTACGCCCAACGAAATGGATTTATAGCCGGGATTAATGCTGGGG
>CAVVOI010000007.1:0-177772 GCA_963749825.1 uncultured Chloroflexia bacterium
TGGGCTGTCCACGGCTCAAAGCTTTCGGAGACTTGAATTATTCAAGCTGTGCAGGCGAGCTAACCGCCCCTCTCAAAACCAGATCATTAAGATATTAGACATTATATATACAATATCTTGACAAATATGGAGTTTTTGGTACACTCCTCATGTATTACTAACTTGAATAAACATTATCTCTGTTTACTCGGGATAACTGCAACATTATCAGTCGATACCGCGAAGAATTGGTCGCGGACTTAAGTAGTCTTATTTCATAACATAAATAGTTAAGTTCTAAAGAAACATGAAGGGTTTATCACCAATAAACCTCCATTATGAAGGAGTCAGTTATGTCAGAAACAATTACTATCAATGTTGTCGAGGATGGTCCTCTGCCCAAGGCTCAACAACGAGGTTCTCTGACGAAAATAGAGAAGTAAGCAAGAAAGAAGTTAAGTTGAAGATTCTAGCATTTGCGGCTACTAACAGTCGAGACTCAATCAACAAGGCATTGATTTCATACGCCGCAAGGTTGCTTGCCGACGAAGAAGTCGAAATCATCGACATCAATGAATACGAAATGCCGTTGTACAGCGTAGACCGCGAACGGGAAATCGGAATTCCTGAACAGGCAAGGCGATTTTACGAAAAGATCGAAGATGCAGACGCGTTGCTTATCTCATTTGCAGAGCACAATGGATTCTATACAGCGGCGTATAAGAACCTGTTCGACTGGACTTCCCGGCTCGACAGAAAAGTGTATCAAGACAAACCGGCGTCTTGTTGGCAACTTCTCCCGGCCCTGGTGGTGCAAGTCGTGTTCTACGGGCGGCAAAAGAATCAGCACCGTTTTTTGGTATGGATGTACAAGCAGACCTTTCTATTCCCCGATTCTATGAGAACTTCGATATGGAATATGACCTTGTCAACAACTCTGAAATACAGGAACAACTCAAACTGGCCCTCGCCAAGTTGAACTAGATATCGGAATTGTCAACTGTACGTCGTCGAAATTAGTGAGAATTTCAGGCGTCAAAATAAGGGAGGATTCACTCGGCAAAGATAGTCTGTCATGAACGCCTTGTCGATGTTAGTTCTGTCGCCCAACTGAAATAGACAACACCTCGCTACCATAAGCGCCTTCACGAATCCAAATATCGGTGTTATTGACCCCACATGCGCCCACTTTAATTAGGACCTCACTCGGCCCGGCTTTGGGCACTGGCACATCTTCTCGATATTCCAATTGGCCAGGTCCACCAAAGCCGGTGAGTGCAACAGTTCTCATATAACGTTTGTCCATCATCTTTCTCATAAACTAAGTATATTGCTGTTTGAAACCGAAATTAACCGAATGCCAAAAAAGCAATTAACTTCTAGCAAATGCCGGTTTAACGTTGCCCTATTTTCGATTTCATTCCAGCATTTGCCTAGATCGCGTCACTTCTAAAAATGGCGACTCTCGCATAAAAGGGATGCTGGCCCGGATAAAGATAGCTGCGCCAGGCGGCCGTGAAGTTCTTTTGGTAGGCCAGTAAATATCGCTGTCTTCGTCTTCACGTGCGGGCCTGATCATCGACCTGGAATCAGGCAACGGAATATGCTACTTTGCCGAATTTTCAGTCCTCCGCGACGCCTTGGTTTGATGATATACTCCAAGCATATGTAGGACAACGTTTTATTTCAATGTCCAAATATTGGGCCGGGGTTGATTGGCCTAGATTCTTGCCGGAACAGGAGAATCGCCATGACGACAGCACTTCCTTTTGAGGCGTACCAGGGGGCGGGTCCCTATCTATTTATCAGCTATGCCCATGCAGACTCCGAACAAGTCTATCAAGAAATAGAAGAGCTGGCCCAGTCAGGCGTCCATATCTGGTACGATGAAGGCATTCAGGTCGGGAATGAATGGCCGGCCGAAATGGCGGCCGCGATGGATGGCGCTGCAGGCGTTGTAGCCTATCTGACTCCGGCATACGTTGACTCGCCCAATTGCCGGAACGAGATGAATTACACCCTTAATGCTGGCAAGGCCTTGCTGCTGATCTACCTGTCAGAAACGTCGCTGCCATTCCAGGTCAGGATGAGGGCCACCGATTTGCCGGCCATACGCCAATATGAGCTCTCGCCGGAAATCTACCGCCGGCAACTGGCTGAGAACATCCAGGAGTATATAGACAGCACCTACTCAGGCCGCAGCCCGACCTTTGGGATGCCCCGCTCCACGAGCAAACCCCTTCCCCTGACCCGGCAGAACTTGAGTCGATTGAAGTGCGAGAGACGGAAGGGGAGCTCGTCGTTTCCCATCGATATTCGTATGGGGAAAGAGGCATACTCGGCTACTTGTTCTGGTTACTGTGTGCGATAGCTGTGGGGTATGCGGCATGGACCTATCGAGAGCCTTTCTTGTGGATAGCGACACTCCTGGTCACGGCCTGGCTGCTGCTACCGTTGATTCGAAAACTCTTTTGGAAGGGGTACCTGCAGCGATTTATCGTCACCAGTAACACCCTGAGAGTTGAATATCCGGTCAGGCTATTTAGGCGTAAAGTGAAGGAAATCCCGCTCAATCATTTACGGGCCATCCATTTAGAGGTTGCAGAAAAAGAGGAAGAGGAAGGTGGATCCGGCATTACCATTTCGGTCTTCACGATATCCAATCCAGGTCAAAAATTATATAGGCTCGTGGCTGTTACAGGCGATGATCAGCAGAATATATTGGGCAATCCACTGCTGGCAGAAGAAGCGGCCATCGTGAATTACCATATCGATAGATTCGTCGAAAAACAACCCCTTGATCTGACAGTCTATCGGAATCTGGTGCAACAAACCTTCAACCAGGAAACAGGTGTGAAAAAGGTCAAGATATCCTCCGACCATCAAGGCACCAGGCTGACCTATAACCCCTTGAAAGGCGGGCTTCCTCTTATAACAGCCGCCTTCATCGCCATACTGCTTATCGGGATTTCCCTCACCTATTTGATTCTCACTGGGGAGGGAGAGGGGAACGAATGGCAGGCGATCGTCGTTGTTTGGGTCATCATGATCGCGGCTGCCTTTGTTCTGCTTACTCGCTACCCGACAAGCTTTACGGTGGACGGGTCAAGCTTATCAATCAGCGGCGTACCGTATCGCCAGAAAGTGGTTTTACCCCTGACGGCAGTTCAGAAGGTAGATTACCAGAGCGTACCGTATCGTCGAATAGTGGTTTCAGACTTGACGATACTGCAGAAGGTTTATGACAAGTACAAGAAAAATAGGTCCTTTGTCCTTTTTGCCTTAACGCAGGACGACCAACTGGTGACGCTGGCAAAGGGGCTGGACGGCCGGTCCGCCCGCTTTCTTAACCAGGGACTGAATCAGTCCCTGGTGGGATTGGACCACGACCCAGCCACCTCCCAACTGCCAGCGGCCCCGGGACAGGCAAGGATCAGCTTACCCTTCGCCCGCCGATGGCACGATTCCTTATCTCTTCGCCAGCTTTACACCGGCCCATGCCAGGCTGGTGCATCCAGAGCTGGTCCGCTTGAAGGAGAGAGGTTATTCGATCTGGTTCGATCCCCTGAATGAGCGGGGGAAAGCCAGGGCGGATAGCGTCGCGGCGGCGATTGATGGCTCGTCGCTGGTTGTTTTCTTCGTCACCCCCCAGGCAGATCGCGATCAGAACTGCCACAACGAGATTAACTACGCCCTCAATAGCCACAAGTCGTTTCTGGCCGTCCGCCTTTCGCGACCCGGCTATCGGGTGGTTTATTACTGCGCGTCGGCGATCAACCCTATGTCACCAGGCCCGATGGCGAAGACGAAACGGCCTACGAGAGTGAGTTGGTCAGGGCGATCGACCAGCACATGATCCTCGACCCCGGGCCTACGCCTGAACCAGCCCCCGCGGTCACGCCCCTGGAGGGTGAGGCAGCTTCCATTCCAGATGCCCCTTTTGAACCCTACCAGGGAGATGATGCCTTCATCTTTGCCAGCTTCGCAGCCTCGGATGCAGGGGAAGTGTACCCGGAATTGGTCCGTATACGAGAGCTGGGGATACCGGTCTGGTACGATGCCGGTGAAACAAGCAAGGGATCGCGGCAAGCCAGGCGAGAAGCGGCCGCCATTTTCCTGCTTTTCGTCACTCCCCAGGCCGTATCTTCAGCCCAGATTCTGGAAGAAGTCCATGAGGCCATCGACGATGATAAGATGTTGCTGGTCATCCACCTGGCGGAGACAATCGTGCCGGGTGGGCTGCGCCTGCGCATGGGAGATGTTCAGGCGATTTTGAGATACAAAATGACGGAGGATGTTTACGTCGATGAATTGGAAGAAGCGGTCAAGGCACACCTCTCCCGTCTCATGCAAAGGGAGCGGGTTTCCCAGACCGGCACCCTTGTGGATCAGGACCAGCGTCCTTCGACGGCTTACATTCCCCGCCCAAATACCATCACCCTTTCGACAAAGGGCAGAACGCTCCACATTCATTATCATTACCCGCGTTCGAAGATTATCATCGGCTTTATCGCGGGACTGGTCTTAATAGGAGTTGCGGCCTTATTAGGAGTTGCCCTTTTTTTAGGAGGTGCGGCCTTTTTATCTTCTCTGTCTGACTTCATAGCCTATCTGTGTGGCGCTGTTTTTGGCCTGGTGGGCATCCTGTTATTGCTCGGCATGATCGCCGCTCTCAGGGGGGCAAACAACGCCAAGATCACAGTCAACCCCAGCGAATTAACGCTGGACGCTGGATCCAGCCAGAAACGGGTGCCGCTCGAGCAGATCGAGGGGATCACTACAGAGTATTACGAGAAAACATTCGGTGAAGGGGACAAAATCGGCTATTATCGCTTGTTGATCGCCACCAGGGGTGATGGAGAAAACCTGGAGATCCCGGATCTGAAGCGGGAAGAGGCCGTCTTTCTAGAAAGCCAACTGGAACGTTACCTGAGCACGATAAAGGGTGTCGGGGGTAGGGGTCAGGCAAGGATGATTGGCACTCCATTGAGCGGCGAACTCCCCGACGGCCACTGTCTTCACCTCCCGCCACTCGCCGTTAGTCAAACCAATGAATGCCCCATCTGCGCTAATGACTAAACGCTCCGCTTGGCCAGATGAGTCAGGCATCTGAATCTCGATAGCTTCTACCGCCTGGCGGGCTACCGTTTCACAAGCTTGTCCGTTCTTGTGCGTTGTCCGTCGAACCGTCGGCTCTGATATCTCTGTTTTCCAGAAGGCCTTTATCTCATCAGCCGCATGTTGAAAGGGTAGTTTGCCCCCCAGTCTCGTCATCGCTTCCTGTAGTCGCGGTGTGTAGCGTCCCGGTTCTAACCCCAGTTCTTCATCCAGGGGGAAAAAAGCTCGCCCCACCTTCTGGACAGCGACCATGACTGCGACGCAATTCGATGTTTTGTTCATGCTCCGTCACCAGCTGTCGCTTGTGCTCCCCGTTGGCTTGCATCGCTGTCCCGAATAAAGGACATTTAGGTCTCTCGCTGGCCTCCTTGCCCCGCCAGTCCGCACTCGCACTGTCTAAGGCTAGCCCTTCTAGCATCTGGGCACGCACCCGTGCTATCTCCTCGTCTAGGGTTGTTTCGATTTCCGTGAATGTCGCCCGTGGATGCGCCTTCCGCCATTCTCGCATCGTTTCCTCGGTTTCTGCAAACAAGGCTTGCCAGTCTCTCTTGCCTTCACCCATTAAGGAAAAAGCGAAAATGTCACCCTCATGGACAAGGTGACATTGAACAACAAGGAACAGAAGCGATTAGTAGTATTGAATGAAGTGCTAGCAGGACGGATGAGTGGTCAGGAGGCGGCTGATGTGCTTATCATGTGCTTATAGAGTGGAAGCAATGGACACAGTAGACGAATCAGCGATTCTAAAGCACTGCCAAATAGTCGGTATGTACCTTAGAAGGGCGTCAAAGCGCCACATGTGGGGGTAAAGCTGCGTTTAGGGCATACAAAGGCAAGTTACTTTTAATCACTTGGTCACAGGTTCGAATCCTGTACGGCCCACCAGAGGTAGGAGACACCGCTTTGGCGGTGTCTTTTGCTTTAGTGCACCTTGAAGTGCACCTTATAGATATTTTCAACTACTCTGGGTATCAAAACTGGGGAGGAAAAATAATTACAGGTGACGCAATTTTAATCGCAGAAATACCACAGACCACTTGCAGTTGATTAAGGCAATACTGATGGGATCGAGCCGAATTTTCCAATCAATCCTTACCATCTATTCAGGAAACTTAAACCCCAATTGTCTTGCCGGCTGATGCTGCTGCTCTAGCCAAGCTATCAGATTCCCTTCTAATATACTAACGTTTCTACCGATCCGGATATGCGGAAACTGTCTCCGCTTAATCAGTGTGTATAGCTTAGAAGGTGAGATCTGTAGATATTCAGCTACCTGGGGTACAGTATAAACCGTATCCAACTTATTCCACCTCCAGCATCTCTCTAAACTCATGCACCGCTTCACTGAATTCGACTTTCCGCCATCTCATCCAAAAATCTATAATCGAACTACCGCCGCAGCCGGCAAAACAATGCCAGAAATTACCCTTGCGGTGAACACCAAAGCTTTCGGGGCTCCCTTTCCCCCATATTTAATTCTACTATATCTAAGTGCCTTATCTCGCAATAGATTATAATATGATTCGAGGAGGCCAAAATGCCAAAACGAATCAAATTGAGAACTTTAACAAACGAAGAACGAACTAGGCTTGAACAGTTAAGTCGCTCATCAACAACGCCTCATCGTCTCGTAGAGCGTGCCAAAATGGTCTTATGGGCCTATGAAGGTGAACCGATTAAGCAAATCGCGGACAAATTGGATCGCAGCGTTCCAACTATCTATTTTCGCCTGAAACGGTTCAACCAAGAAGGGCTACCGGGTCTAAACGACAATGCTCGTGGTGGTCGTAGACCGACTTATAGCGAAAGGGAACGCGGCCAGATGATTGCATTGGCCCGGACCCATCCCGATAAATTGGGATTGCCGTTTGGACACTGGAGTTTAGATCGCCTGATTGAACATCTGCATCAAACAGAGCATATCTATGTATCCAGAGCCCAGTTGGCGCGGATTCTCCAAGCCGAAGGCTTGCGCTGGTATCAAGAAAAGAGCTATTTCACCGAGCGACCTGACCCCCAGTTTGTGGAAAAAAGGGGGCAATAGTCAGCTACTACACCCAGCCGCCTGCCCAAACCCATGTGCTTTGCTTGGATGAACTGGGACCAGTGGCCGCCAAAACTTATCCAGGGAAACAATGGGCACCTCAAGGGAAAAGACCACCCTTGAAACCCGATTATGGCCGGCGAAATTATCTTTGGGTGTTTGGTGCTTTTGAACCGACGACAGGCATGGCTGTGACGCTTTGTCGTGAGCGGCGCCGCAGCCAGGATTTTATTGACCTTTTGCAAGCAGTTACCGAGAAGTGGCCAACCAATGAGTTGATTCTGATTCTAGATAACCTTTCCATTCATCGCAGCCTTGCCGTGCAACTTTGGGCCTTAGCCCATGAGCGGGTTCGTTTTCTTTTTCAGCCCACTTATGCGCCTTGGCTCAACCTTATCGAGCCTTGGTGGAAAACCTTAAAGTCCTTGGCTTTAGCAGGGCGTCGGTTTGAGAATGTTGCAACCGTTCGTTCTTCAATTGTTAAGAGTACAGATTATTGGAATAGTCATCGTCACCCATATGTTTGGCGCAAGACTTATCCATCTAAATTAGCTTATTTATGAGACAGGGCACTAAGCAAGCGAAAAATCGAAGCGCTGCTCCAATGTGATAGTATTGGTCGTCACGAGCACCACTCTGGACGTAGCAACTGCAACTGCTCTAAACGACTCTGGACAATATGACATACATTTGTTTATAGCCGCGAAACCAGAGGAAATCAACGATCAGGGAATGGGCTGTTTCCAGTGTAACCAGGAAAACTCCCGTGATTGTCCAAGGGGTTAGTAAGCTTCTTCCAGTTTAATCAGCCCATCTGGGTATGTGGTAGGGGTAGCTGGCTGATAATAACACCTGCATAGTCCTGGTTCGTCAAAATAATAAGGGAATGTTCCAGTGTCCAAGATGAATCCCTTCTTTTTTCACAGGAAAGTGTTAATGTCTCATCTGGATACGACCTGGGTTACCCTACGCTTTAGGCTATATTCCACAGTAGCGAATACAATTAAAGCGATCAGCAGATCGATAAACAAAGCCATCATTGTGGCCTGAGGTCCTGCAGCCTCGAATACTTGGCCAATTATCAGAGGTACAGTCATCCCTCCAAGCGCTGATGCGCCAAAAATAATACCGCTGACCTTCCCACTTAATCTCAATCTGTGTTCGGAAAAAATCAACATTGTCGGAAAAATTGAGGCCATCAAGAGTCCCAAGCCGACAGTCCCTAACCATAAAGCAGTTAGAGAAGTTGACAATGCCAGGATGAGCCCCAGACTAATTAGACATCCTGCAAAATCAATCAGCAGGATTGAGCGGGATGAGATGCGGGTGGATATGGGAATAGCCACCAGACGGCCGACGGTGAATGCCACCCAGAAGGCAGTTGTCAAGTAGCCCGCCACTGATTCATTACCAGGGTGCAGAGTGATGGTATTTGTATATAACCAACCAGCAAAGGCAACTTCTGCACCAACATAAAGTATAAAGATTATGGAGATGGGGATGACCAATTTGTAGTTTAGCTGACCACTAGTCTCATCATCACTGGTTGGCCTAATTGCTGGGCTTTTTACTATTAGAAGCCATACAGCTGGAATCAGGATGATGAACGCCATAATCCAGAATGCAGCTTTGATCTCCTCTGAAGCTGAAACCACTAACACGATAATGAGTGGAGCAAGAATCGCCCCAATTCCACTGAAGAAATGCAATCCAGTTATCCATGGACCGACATTATCCTGATGAACCCACACCAGGAGTGTATTTGCCCCCACAGTCATTAGTCCCGCGGCCGAACCGAGAATAAATATCAATAGTATTAGTAACCAGAGATTCGTCGCTAGGGGGATCAAAACAGCTGTTGAAGCCATGATGACGAGTGTGACCACCATGACGGCATGTCCTGGAACCTTGTCATAGGCTCGGCCGCCCAGAGTGGTACCAAGAAATCCGCCAAAAGCGACTGCGGTGAAGATTAGGCTGATCCTTGCCAGTTCTGCACCTGTGGAAGAGGCCAGGAACGGTAAAGCAGGCCCCCAAGCAGCCCCTAAAAGACCAAATGTCGCCATAGCGCCATAGTAGCCGGTAGTCCTGCTAATGGTGCTTGTTCTAACTGGTGACAAGGACACTAAGACCGCGCCTTCAATTGTTCACCATTTTTTGATTTACGATCGATGTGATTGGGGGGGGTTACCGATTTGTCCATACAGGGTCAGTTTTCAGTTTACCTGGAATCATGGGTATAAACAATCTTTGATCGCTAGTATACGTAAAATAGAACGAATTACATCTTGGGTGTTTTTGCATGAAACCTCGGAAAGGTGTATTTCAGTGGAAAGTTCTTCGTAGAGTGCTGCACCAGCTTAGGGCCCCCAAAACACCAGCGGCCGCTCTGTCAACCAGGTCAGTGGTTGCAGGAATGGTGTCAGATTCTCTTCGCTCGCTCCCTTCAGCGAAATCAGCTTCACCTCCTCCTTGCAACTGACGGCCGCCCATTGCCCCGTTGGGTCCCAGGCGATATCCCAGACCAGACCCCCTTTGCACAAGGCGTCCGCAGGCCCGGCCGCTTCGTAGGCGAAACCAGTGGCCGTTTCATGCCCCAGATACAGCCGGGCCTCATTAGCCAATCCGTCAAGCGCCAGAAAAGCCAACCCCTCCGGCAACTCCTGCGCCCAGTAAAAGGCCAATGCCTCAGTATCCCCATCCAGCAGCAGCGTCACCTGCGCTTGATCCCGCCCGGCTTGAGCCAAATCGCTGACGAGGGCTTGGTCCCGGCCTGAGAGCCACACCGACCGGCCGTCGTCGCTCCAGGAACCATCGACCCACATGCCTTCTGGGTCATGTAGATGGCTGTCATCAGCCGCCGGCGTCAGCGGTTCCAGCCATAGCACGTCAGACCACTCCCAATAACCCATCCGCACCAACAAAGCCTCTCCGTCCGGCGACCAGGCCAGCGGCCGGGCGACCCGGAATTCGCGCACATTATCCGTCTCCGGATCCAGATAACGGTTGTCCAAGAGCTTAATTTGCGTCCCTTCGGTCAACGTCAAAAGCCACAAGCCGTCAGCTTCAGGAGGCGGGTTATTTCTAGACGACCTGACACTGTACGCCAACCGCTCGCCCTCGGGCGACCAGGCCACGCCACTGATGAAAGGTCTGTCGAACGATAGCTCTTCTTCCTCGAATGGCCCATTATCAATTAACAGCCGCGGTGATTCCCCGGGCCAGACGGCGTACAATTGCCCTGCCTTCGTGCCATAAGCAAGGCGGCCATCCTCCGGCCAGATAGCAGCCGCGCTGACCTCCATCTCCGCTGGCGTCACCGGCACTATCTCAGAAGCGCCCGGATCCAACCGCCACAACCGCTTCACCCCCAACGACTCCTTACTGGCCGCTAAAAAATAAAGCGGCCGCGGCAGCATCTCGGCCCGTAATCCTGGTTGGATTGTGGGTGTCGGCGTCACGGTTGGCACGCCTGGTGGACCCGGCGTGAAAGTCGGTCGGTCTTTTGACAGTTCTTCAGCCGCTTGCGGGCTGGCTCCGATCGGCGTCCGGCTTGGTTGGACGGGTTCCAGGTTCGACATTACCGGAATGGGGCTCGGTGAGGAAGGTGGTCCGGTCGTGGTTACCGTACAAGAGTAGAGAAACAAACCCAGCACCGTTACTAGAAACCAGGTACTCGATCGCCACTTTCCCATATTCACGCTCCAAAAATAGATTGTTCAGCCCCATCCCCCTGATGGTCACATCATCAACCTTACTAGTTTATCAGGATCGAGCGCCATCCTACATCCTTCACCTGTCTGATTTTCTCATTAGCCACCTGGCCAAATCACCTAAAGCCCGGCCATCTTTCTGCCCCTAGCAGGATCTACCGTCTCGGCCGATCCTCCCCATCACAAGACCCCAGGAGAATCGCCCATCTGCAGCACCGACTTCTGCAGCGACCTCATCCAATCTGATGGTGGAAAACTCTCTGCTTCTGGTTAATACATCAGCTAATGCCCATTGCACGCATTTGATCTAGGGTTTTTTGCACGACCCCTATAAGGGTTCAATCCAGGAAACTTACTAGAGGTATAGTTTTTGACTAGTTCTGGTACAGGAAAGGGCCGCCGATAGGAGTTTAAGATAACTCAACTGTGCTTCGTCAATATCCATTCTAGTGCCTCTTCTGAACCACGGTTTGGGCCTAGGTCATCGGCCGGTGGCGGCGGAGCAAAAGACTGGGAACAGCAACCCCGCCGGCGATGCCACAAAGAATTAAAGCGGTTCTAAGGCTGTTAACTGCCACCTCGGCCAGCAAGGCTTCATCAACCTGCGGCGCGCCGGTGGTCAGCGTTAGAATATCAATCATCGTCGTGAAGGCTAAGAGCCCCGGTATCAACGGGATCACGCCGGGCACGACGAACACGGGCACTGGAGCATGCCAACGGCGGCCAAAAAGTACAGCCAGAAAACTCACCGCGGTGGCGGCGATTAAGGTGGCGGCCTCAATCGTCAACAAGTTGTACTGGACTAATAGTACGCGCACGGCGTAGGCTACCGTGCCGCTCAAGGCACAGCCAAACAGGGTGCGTTTTGGGCTATTGAAGAGGATGGCGTAGCCCAGGGCTACGATCCCAGCCCAAAATATGTTCTGAATCAGGGGCCACCAGAAAGAAGAAAAAGTCATGGGCGTCCCAGCCCGGTTAACCAGATGGCCAAGATCAAGCCCAAGGCGATGGCGAGGATAATTAACGTTCCGGTGGTGCCACGCGCCAAGCCGACCAAGGTGTAACCCTTAATGAGATCCTCAACCGCATTGATGAAGAGCACCCCAGGGACCAGGAACAAGACCGAGGCGGTGAGCGCCAGTTCCGGCCGCGGGCTGAACTGGAGCCGGCTGAGCAGGCCAACCAGCCCACCGGCTATCAAGGCGGCCACAATAACCACGAGAAATACATTAAAATGGCGTTTGTCGAGTTCCTGGCGGACAAAGATGGCCACCGAGGCTGAGACAAAGGCCATCCCGAAGACGGGCCAGTCCCCACCCAAGAGCCGGCTAAAAGCGGCGCAGGCCAAGCCAACCGCGAAAATCGTTAACCAACGATTATAAAGTCGCGGTGCAGCGCTGATGCGCTCAAGCTCGGCACGGGCCTCAAATCGATCGATTTTATCCCCCTCGATGCGATGGATCAGGTGGCTGATGCCGGCTACAAGCGAGGTGTTCACGCCACTGCTGGTCAGTCGGCGGGTCTTGGTGTGGAACTCGCCGCCGCGGCCGTAAGAGACCACAATCGCATTGTGAGAAACGAAGACATCTCCCCAGTCACATCCCAACCCGGTACCCAGAAGGCGAACCGTTTCCTCGACCCGCTGACTTTCGGCGCCATTTTGCATCAGTAGTTGCCCAGCCATCAGGGCCAGATTAACGATATCGACCAGGGCGTCGGGCTCTAAAGGCAGCTTGGCAAGCTCGCCGGGCGCTTCCGCCCGCTCACCGATTTCAGTGTTGTTCGGATAGTCTGCGGTCATGGAAACTTTTCTTGAGACCCCGCAGGCCTGCTTGACTTTTAAAAATTAGTAGGCATTCTGAAGCTGCCCGGTATCGCGGATTTGTAACCCGATCCGGCTTGCAAAGCCGGGTTACAGCGTCGTCATGCAGATACAGCACAAAAAAAACAAAACGCTCTTTAATTCATAAATCTCCTACGAGACCTGCAAGGTCAGGACAGTTATTATTCGCCTGAATTAGCCAATTTGGGGGCCGGCCGCGAGAACGCCATCTGAAACCTCCCCTTCGAATTGTTTGAAGTTCTCTACAAACATACCGGCCAGTTTCCTGGCCTGTTCATCGTAGACAGCGCCATTGGTCCAAGTGTTCCTGGGCGTCAGCACGTCTGCCGGCACATCCGGACACGAGGTTGGAACCTGAACCCCAAAGACCGGATCGGATGCGAACTCAACGCCGTCCAACTGCCCGCTGAGCGCCGCGTTTACCATAGCCCGAGTGAAAGCGATTTTCATCCGGCTCCCCACCCCATATGGTCCACCGGTCCAGCCAGTATTGATCAGCCAGCAGTTTACCTGGTGGGTGGAAATCTTCGCGCCCAGGAGGTTGGCATAGACGATGGGGCGCTGGGTCATGAAGGGGGCGCCGAAACAGGTACTAAAGGTCGCCTGGGGTTCGGTCACGCCTTTTTCGGTGCCGGCGACCTTGGCCGTATAGCCCGAGAGGAAGTGGTACATCGTCTGCTCGGCCGTCAGCCTGGCGATGGGCGGCATGACCCCGAAAGCGTCGGCGGTGAGGAAGATGATGTTATGGGGATGCTCGCCTCTACCTCCCCGGGTGGCGTTCGGGATGTGGGAAATGGGGTAAGCGCCCCGAGTATTCTCGGTCAAAGTATCGTCATTTAGGTCAAGGTCGCGACTCTCAGCCTCAACCATGACATTTTCCAGGATGGTGCCGTAGCGGCGCGTGGTCTGGTAAATCTCCGGCTCCGCTTCAGGGGAAAGACGGATCATTTTGGCGTAGCAGCCCCCTTCAAAATTGAAGACGCCATTTTTGCTCCAGCCATGCTCGTCGTCGCCAATCAAGGTCCGGGAAGCGTCGGCCGAAAGAGTGGTCTTGCCGGTGCCGCTGAGGCCAAAGAAGAGGGCCGTGTCGCTGGCCGGTCCATAGTTGGCCGAGCAGTGCATCGGCAGCACGTCTTTGAAAGGCAGCAGGTAATTCATGACGCTGAAGATCGACTTCTTGATTTCTCCAGCGTAGCTGGTGCCGCCAATCAGGACCAGCTTTCTGGCGAAGTTGACAATGACGAACGCTTCCGAGTTGGTCCCGTCAACGTCCGGGATCGCGTGGAAGCGGGGACAGTTGAAGACCGTGAACTCGGGGACATGCGTGGCCAACTCTTCTCTGGTGGCCTGGATGAACATGTTGCGGGCAAACAGATTATGCCAGGCATCCTCGGTGATGATCCGTACAGGCAAACGATACTCGGGATCGGCCCCGGCCCAGCAATCTTGCACAAAGACATCCTTTAGCTGCAAGTAAGAGACCAGCCGAAGATGGAGCGCGTCAAAACGTTCGGGATCAAAGGGGTGATTGAATTTGCCCCACCAGATGTGGTCGGCGGTCGAGGGCTCGCGCACAGTAAATTTGTCATCGGGCGAGCGCCCAGTGTGTTGGCCGGTGCGCACGACTAATGACCCCAGGTGGGCCATGATACCCTCGTGGCGGCGGATCGCCTGCTCGTAGAGCGCCGGCGTGGACAGATTCCAGAAAACCTGGTTTGTGTTGGTAATGCCGTGAACATCAAGGCCTACCTGGCTATGGATGGTGCTACTTTGAATTGCCATCACGAAACTCCTTCTTAATCTATGGTTGGTTCCTGGAGCGGAGCATCTTCCTGGCTCGGTTCAGAACCAGAGCCGGGTGGTGACGCTCCTGGCGCCAACTGATCGACATCGACAATCACCCGTTTCATTTCCGATAGTGGAGAACATGAGCTTTTTCTAGCCTTTGCCGTATGATACTTATTATGCTTACTAGCTGGATCTACAGTTCGACCAGCCACCCTTGCTGCATTAGTGGCTAAACCTCTCGAGCCGAGTTCTCTAACAGACCATACTTCTTCAGATAAGTCCTGGGCCAGGCTAAGCGATATTCAAACTCAGCCTGGCCTCCTTTTTCGGGATTTTGGAGGAGATCAAGCTGCTCGTCTGATAAATCAACAATTTCCAGCCAGAAGCACAAAAACAGTTAACCTCGTTCACCTGGAACGACACTTAACAGTATATAATGGTTCGATCTCGCCTGTCCACAAGTTTTGTACTCGATTTTAGACTCTTGGCAGCTTTCCAATAACACGACTGAATGGTACAACGTCCGAACAAATGTTTTCAGGGAGCAAAAAGTGGCGAGAAGACGGGCAAAAGGTGAGGGCTCGATTTATAAGGAAGAATTCTTGGACGCCTGGGTTGCCCAAATCACCTTGCCCAACGGTCAAAGAAGAAAGAAGAGGTCGAAGTCTCAGAAGGTTATTAGGGAATGATTGTTAGAGCAACGGAAAACCATCCAAAACAATCTTCTTATAGATGATGAGAGACTGACTTTAGGCGACTATCTTGATCGCTTCATGAATGAAGTGGCCGTTCACTCCTTGGCTCCTTCTACAATTCGTTCCTATAATTACCTGATTCGGGATCATATAAATCCTGAGATCGGCTATATCAAATTAGTTAAGCTTCGTCCCGATCACCTGCAGGCACTCTATTCAAAAAAGCTCAATGCCGGCTTAAGTAAACGAACCGTCCAATATATCCACTCTATTATTCGTCGCAGTTTGAACCAGGCCGTTAAGTGGGGTCTGATATACCGCAATCCGACCGATGCCGTAACCCCTCCTCGGCCCAAGAAGGAGCCGCCTCGGATTCTGTCTGCTGATCAAGCAAAACGATTTTTAGAATCCGTCGAAGATCACCCCTGGTACCCTATCTACTTGCTCGCGATTACGACAGGGATGCGAAAGGGCGAACCTTCCCGAGTCGCCTCGACCACCGTTTTGCTCACTGCTACCTGCCTTCAGACAGTTCTCCTGCTTGGGTAGACTCCCGGCAAATGGGCGGGCTAGGCACTATGACTCAAGCTGGCGCTCCCAGGGCATCTTTTCTAAATTATGTCCCCTCAAATCGGCCGCACAGGTGTCTTCTACCGTCTTCAATAGTAGATGGTCGCCGTCAACTTTCCAGGTATAAGTTCCTACACGGTCCGGGCACTTCGGATCATTAAAAAGGATCAAGCGATCGCCTGATATCGAAAATGCTCCCAAACCTTGCCAGCCGGTAGGTTCGTGAAATATTCTGAATGTGCCTTTGTCGAAATTTAGTTTCCATGTCCCGCCTTCGGCCATGTAATCTGGGCAGCGCCGGCACGGAATTGGCGTTTCTTTCTTGGGCTCAAACTTCTGATAAGTTCCGTCTAAGATTGTGGGCGTTGGAGGAGGGAGAGGTGTGTTGTAAGGGTAAGCTTTCTTTCCTAACAGAGACAACCAAACATCGGTTGCCGGCGCTTCAGTGACAGGGGTCGTGTTTGGTTCAGGGTTAGGGGCAACGGTGCCGGCCGATCCCGTTGAGTCGCAGCCCATAATGAGCAAAGGGATCATTATCCAAAGAACGAATCGCTCGTTGAGTAATCGGTTAGTTAATTCTGGTAAAGAAGGCGTTTCGTTCATTCAGACAAGCCCAGGAATGATTTCAGCAGCGGGTAGAAAGCCCCCTGACATTCATGCCAGTAATGTCCACAATTAGCCAGCAGTTCGAACTGCACACCGGCCGCAGACAGACTATCTCGGGTCGCCTCGGCCGTGAACAAACCAAAGGAATCATCCTCGCCCCAAAGGATCAGGGCAGGCAGATCAAGTGTCGAGAGACCGGCCGTCAAATCATAGCCGCGTATGGCTTCTGAGGTATTGTCGCTGGCCTGGTAGTTGTGCGAGGAGGCTAACACATCTCGATATGGGAACTCAAAGGTCGGGTCGGAAAAATGGGCCGGGAGAACGGCATCCATCAAAGAAACGCCGCTGCCGGGCAAGGGATCCATGATGAGACCTACACCTTGCAGTTCGCTAATGCGCTGGCGATGGCGATCCATGGCTTCAAGAAACGCCGTATCAGTGGGGGGATAGCTATCTACCAGGATAAGGGAGCTGACTTTGTCTGGGTGCCGAGTGGCGTAATCCATGGCCACCAGGCCTCCCCAAGAATGGCCCAACAAGTGTACCTGCTTGGCGCCGACGGCCGCTCGCACGGCTTCGAGATCGGCCGTGTAGTCGGCTAATTCATAGTTAGCGGGCGTCGCCGCAGGCCGGCTGGAACGGCCGGTGCCGCGTTGATCGTAGGTGACCACAGCTAACTCAGGACCGGCCAACTGCTCCAGATCGACCATGTATTCGCCGGATACGCCCGGACCACCGCTGATGGCGATGAGGGTTTGTTGGCTCGGGCCTTGGGCGGCGACCCGGATGTGTAGGCTTTCGTCGCCAGATTTTGCCTCTAATTCATGGACTATTTTGGCCAGTTCTATCCGATATTCATGGGTTGCCCCGCTATGCTGATATTCCTCAGCCACCAGGCCAAGACCAGGACAGACCCACTTGACGGTTGTATCCGGTAATGTCGACAAGACGATTTGGTAGCAGCCTGTAAAGTTTCCGGCCGGCACGCTGACATCGACCTTATCATGTACGTACCATTGGTAGTCCATATATTGCTCATCTACCGGCCGGTAGGGGTCCCAGCGCCAGATATGCCCAACATCTAGTGGAATCTCAAAAGTTGGGGCCAGAGTTCGTTCGGTAGGCCCCTGTTCTTCTTCATTCAGAATGTCACCCGCGATGGCATAGGCTTCTTCTCTGGAACATACCTGGTAGAGTCTTGTTGCGTCGGCGACGATCCAGATATCAAAGGCGTTCGGACCTGGGTTAACAGCGCAATGGCTGGCCGGGTTTTCGCCGGATTGCTCCAGGCCTACCACCCGGACACGGTCATTATTTCCCGTTTCGATGAAGGCCGTGCTTTCGGTGAAGGTTCCTATGTCGGCCGCTGTCTCGCCCGCCTGCCCATCGGCCGAGGGGATGGCCATCACCCTGCTGTAATTGTAGGTTCTTTCTTGGCCGACGAAATAGGGGAATACTTGATGAGCGGTATTTATGGTCGCGGGTAGAGCCGGACTTGCCAACGTCGTCGTGTAAGTATCCGCGGACAGATCCAGGGAGGTCTCGGGGTAAAATTCGGGAATTTCAGTGATGGCGCCGCCGGTCAATTGGTTCCTGATGATGCTGGTTTCATCCTCTTGATCCAAAAGTAGCCAGGCCGCAACGGTGATGAGTATAATGACGATGAGAGCGGCCGTTACGATAAACCATCCCTTGGGTTGCCCAGGCGCTAATAGGCTCAACAAGTAGCCGGTCAGCCCACCCAGTATCAAGGCCGCAATTACTAAAGCTATAACTCCCACTAGTGGCATCTGATGCTCCGACTCTTCATTGGCCCCTCAAAAAGTCAAACGCTACCAAAAAATGATGAACGATTAATCACATTTCTACCCCGAATCACAAAAAATGCAATGGTCTTGTTAAGGGTAGAATTGGCGGCACTATTGGTACTTGCCTCCCATTCGGAAAGTCCTAAAATTCACAAAGGTTTTTCGTACTGATGATTAACAATAAACTTCAAACATCAACGCCTTGGATCATCATTTTATCGTCAGGGGGGTTCCTTCGCTTAGGCCACATCATGGGCAGCAATAAGCGTTATTGCGCCTATCTGGATGAAGAGCCCTGGACCAATACGTGAAACGTGGCTTGTTAAATTCAATTATGGGTACCAAACAGGCATTCACCGGCTTACTGATTTTGTTACTGTTGCTGACCGGTTGCCGGTCAGGTTCTGAATCTGAATCTGCCGGTGGGGAAGCAAACCGCGCGATTCAGAATAAGGGCTCGGATACGATCGTCAACATCGCTTTGGCCTGGGCTGAGGAGTATCGTAACGTTGATCCTTCAGTGAGTATTGCCGTCACGGGCGGTGGGTCGGGCACCGGTATCGCTTCTTTGATCAATGGAACCGTTGACATCGCCAATGCCTCGCGGCCGATGAAAGACGAAGAGAAAGAGGACGCCCGAGCAAACGGTATTGAACCTGTGGAGCATGTTGTGGCCATCGATGCCCTGGCGGTCATCGTCAACCTGGATAATCCTGTCAGCGAATTATCCATTCAGCAGCTTTCGGACATGTTTACCGGCCGGATCACGAATTGGAAGGATGTAGGCGGAAATGACGCTGAAATCATCCTGGTATCACGAGAAACGAATTCAGGGACCCATGTCTATTTTCTTGAAGAGGTCGTGAGGCGAGGAGAAAAAGAGAACAGTGACATCTTTGCTCCCCAAACTTTGCTAATGCCTTCGTCGGTGGGTATCACTAGCGAGGTACAGCGAAACCCCAACGCCATTGGCTATGATGGTCTCGGATACGTTGATCCGGCCCACGAAAAGGTTTTGTCGATATCAAAAGATAGCGAATCGCCCTACATTGCCCCAACTGTAGAGACGGCAAAGGAGGGAACTTATCCCCTTTCGCGTGATCTTTATATGTACACGGCCGGTGAACCGCAAGATGTCATTGCCGAGTATCTGGAATGGATATTTAGTTCCGAAGGTCAAGCTATAGTGCAACGGCTCGGATTCGTACCATTGGAGACTGGAGAATAAGGTTGCCTGTATGTCAACGGAAGAGGAGTTAGGAAGAGTTGAAGAGCAGGTGGGCCTTGAGGGTGCCCCTGAGGGTGGTCCTGAGGGTGAACCTGTGGGTGGTCTTGAAGGTGAACCTGTGGATGGCTCTGAGGGTGCCCCTGTGAATGGCTCTGAGAGTGACCCTGTAGGTGGTCCTGAGGGTGAACCTGTGGATGGCTCTGAGAGTGACCCTGTAGGTGGTCCTGAGGGTGACCCTGTGGATGGCTCTGAGAGTGACCCTGTAGGTGGTCCTGAGGGTGAACCTGTGGATGGCTCTGAGAGTGACCCTGTGGGTGGTCCTGAGGGTGACCCTGTGGGTGATCCTGAAATTGACCCTGTGGATGACTCAACAGGAGGTCAGTCGAGACTAGAATTTCTCGTCGAAGGGCTGATTCGCCTAGCGGGAATATCAGCTATCGTCATTATCGCCTTAATCTTCTTCTTCCTGTTGAAAGAAGGATTACCCGCGTTCCGACAAGTTCCGTTGAGTCAATTCTTCGGTACCCGTTGGTATCCTATCGAAGACCAATACGGGATCTTGTCGCTTCTGGTTGGCTCGCTGATGGTAACGGTTGGGGCAATCATCATCGCCGTACCCCTGGGCCTGGTTACCGCGGTTTATCTAGGTGAAATTGCGCCAAACTGGCAGCGAGAAATTCTTAAACCATTCATCGAGGTTCTGGCTGGAATCCCGTCCATTGTGTTGGGCTTTTTTGGCTGGATCGTCCTGGCTCCGGCCATAACGCGCCTCGGCGCGCCGACCGGCTTAACGGCATTCACCGGTTCGATCATATTGGCTTATATGTCGCTGCCAACCATCATCAGCGTCACCGAAGATGCTTTATACTCGGTGCCAAAGGAGTATCGTGATGGTTCGCTGGCGATTGGCGCGACACGCTGGCAAACTATCTGGCGGGTGACAGTGCCGGCCGCGCGGTCGGGCATAGTCATTGCTATTATGCTCGGCATTGGTCGAGCGATTGGCGAAACAATGGCCGTTATGCTGGTTACCGGCAACGCAGCCAATATCCCCGAATTGGGACCGGCCACGTTCTTCGAACCGGTGCGCACCATGACCGCCACCATAGCGGCCGAGATGGGCGAAGTGGCCAGAGGTAGCTTGCACTACAATGTACTGTTTGCGATTGGGATCATTCTTTTCGTCATAACCTTCCTCATTAATACGATAGCCAGCCGGTTGGTTGGTGGCAATGGGACTCGCCGTCGCGGGGGGCAACTATGAGTCCAAAGGTTACTCAAAGGCTCGGAGAAGTTTTGGCTGTGGTGGCCACAGGCGTGGTCATTATTCCCATTTTTTTAGTCCTTCTCTTCATCTTCATCAATGGTATTCAGGCCATCAGTTGGGAATTTATTTCCCAACCGCCTCGAAATGGCATGACCGAGGGAGGTATATGGCCGGCCATACTGGGCACAATTTTACTGACGATCTGTGCAGCGATTTTCGTCATGCCATTTGGAATCGGAGCGGCTATCTACCTGGCGGAGTACGCAAGTGATAATTGGTTCACACGAGCAATTCACATGGCCATTGTCAATCTCGCCGGGATTCCTTCGATAGTTTACGGTCTTTTTGGACTTGGAGCTTTTGTGCTCTTCTTTAATATGGGCACGTCCATTATCGCCGGCGCATTGACCCTTGGTTTGATGACGCTACCCATCATCATTAGTACCTCAGAGGAAGCGATCTTGTCTGTTCCTCAGGAGTTTCGCACCGTGAGCCGGAGCCTTGGGGCCACGCACTGGCAGACAGTACGCTATCAAGTATTACCAAACGCGTTGCCGGGAATAATTACCGGCGTCATCTTGGGCCTGGTCAGGGCGGCCGGGGAGACCGCACCCATCCTGTTTACCGTAGCCGCCTTCTATCTACCTGAGCTGCCGAAATCCCTGTTCGACCAAACGATGGCCCTGCCTTACCATCTCTATGTCATTTCCACCCAGGTTCCGGGAATGCCGCTGCAAGTCCAATACGGTACGGCACTCGTTCTATTAGTCATGATCTTGGGTTTCACCGTTGTAGCGGCCTTGATTCGCTCACTCATGCGGCGTCGAAGGGAGTGGTAAGGGCCATGGCAAAGACAATACTTTCGATACAGAATGTTAGCTTCAATTATGGAGATGAGAAACAGGCGCTCAAAGATGTCGACCTGGAGATCAATGCCAACGAACTTTTCGTGATCTTCGGACCTTCTCACAGCGGAAAGACGACGCTGTTACGCTTGATGAATCGACTATCGGATCTGGTTCCGGCCGCTCAATACTCGGGATCGATTTTATTTAACGGAAAAGATATATTTGCCCCGGATACAAATGTGACCAGATTGCGCAGGCAAATCTGCATGGTGTTCGCGACCCCCACGCCATTACCCGGCACGATCTACGATAACATGAGTTACGGATTGAAAATGGCCGGAATGCGTGACCGGACTGTCATCGATGAGCGTCTCGAACGAGCGCTGCGGCAGGCGGCGCTGTGGGACGAGGTAAAAGACAGGTTGGATACATCGGCCTTCGCTCTGTCGGGAGGTCAGAAACAGCGCTTGTGCATCGCTCGTAGTCTTGCTCTGGAACCTCAAGTCATATTGCTCGATAATCCAACATCTGGCCTGGATCCGATTTCTACTTTGACAGTGGAACAATCGCTGCGAGAGCTTAAGCAACGATACACAATCATCATGGTCCCTCATAGCGTGCAGCAAGCAGCTCGAATAGCCGATTGTGCGGCTTTCATGTTGGACGGTGAAGTGATCGAGGTTGATTATGGCACTAATCTGTTCGTCAATCCGGCCGACAACCGGACTGAGGACTATATTACCGGACGTTTTGGATAAGCCCATTTGATGAATAACAAAATCGACGTCCAACATTTCTCATTTTATTATGGCGATTTTAAGGCATTGGACGACCTATCGCTGGTCATACCCGAGCGCCAGATTACCGCCCTCATCGGCCCATCGGGTTGTGGGAAATCAACTTTTCTGCGGGCGATCAACCGCATGAATGACACCATTTCGTCGGCCCGTGCCGAGGGAACAATACTGTTAGACGGCGATAACATCTACGATCCGGATGTCGATGTTGTCGAATTACGAGGACGAGTGGGGATGGTTTTTCAACGGCCGAATCCATTTCCCCAGACCATTTACGACAATGTGGCCTACGGACCACGGGTCTTGAAATTGGCCAACAAAAACGAACTCGACGGGGTTGTTGAGGAAAGCCTCAAGGGGGCGGCGCTGTGGGAAGAGGTTAAAGACCGGCTGCAAGATTCAGCCCTAAATCTCAATCCAGGACAACAGCAGCGATTGTGCATTGCCCGGGCTATTGCCGTCAAGCCAGAGTTGATACTGATGGATGAGCCGTGTTCCGCTCTCGATCCGGTCGCCACGTTAGCCGTCGAGGAATTGATGATAAACCTGGCCGAACAGTACACCATCGTCATCGTCACCCATAATATGCAGCAGGCCGCGCGAGTCTCCAATTTCACCGGATTTTTCTGGCTTGGACGCCTGATTGAATACAATGACACTTCGGATTTGTTTACTTATCCGGAGGAGGAATTGACCGAGGCATATCTAACCGGACGGCAGGGGTAGGTGGGGGGAAGCTAAATGGCCAACCTGGCCATTCACAATCTGAATCAAGATGGGTTCGGATCTGGGGTTGGTTTACGATCCGCTTTCTAATTCGAGGTAAGCGATGGCTCGTAGGACGGCCACAACGCTTTTGGCATCCTGCAACCGGCCGTCTAAGGCCATGGTCACGACCTGTTGGATGGGCAGGGACACAACCTCGATTTGTTCATCGGCATCGGTCGGAAGGGGGTCGGCCGAAAGCTCCCGGGCTAGATAGATGGCCATGAGCTCGTTGGTGAGTCCAGGGGCCGGCCAAACTTTGCCGAGGGGTTGCCATTGTTCGGCCCGACAACCGGCCTCTTCTTGTAGCTCCCTTTGGGCGCAGGTCAACCACTCTTCATCGTCTTCCCGTGTGCCGGCCGGCAACTCCAAAATCGACTCGCCTAGGGACAGGCGGAATTGCCGGATCATCAAAATTTGATCCCCTTGAAGGGGGACGATGACCACGGACCCAGGATGGTCGATGACCTCCTTCTCCAGAGTCGATCCATCGGGCAAGCGTAGATTCACAACGCGTAAACGCCAAGAATCGCCCTGCCATTCAATTCGTGAGGCTTCTTCTTTGAGTGTCAACTTTACCGTCTAAGTATGAATGTGGATCAACAAAAAAAACCTGCAGTATCCTGTCAGATCGAAGTGCAACGACTCGTTAACAGGTTAATCCCTTAACCCGATGAGCCGTTGCACACCTATCTTAATTCGATTTGCGATCCGTTTTACCGGATGCTGAACGTTATCCGCCGCAAGTAGCTGGGATGCGAATCTGTTGCCCGACGTAGATATAGTGGGGATTGGCAATGCCATTATAGGCTGCCAATTCCGGCACCGTGCAACCAAACTGCAAGCCGATGCGGAACAGGTTCTGTCCCGCCTGTACGGTAACAACCTGCTCGCCAGTTGGCGCAACGGTTACTTCTACCGTCGGCACCGGGGACTGTTCGGCTGGTTGGGCTGGTTGTTCGGCTGGCTGCTCGGCTGGCTGCTCGGCTGGCTGCTCGGCTGGTTGTTCGGCTGGCTGCTCGGCTGGTTGTTCGGCTGGCTGCTCGCCGCTGCCATCGGCAGGTTGAGCTGCCTCAGTCGGCACCAGGGTCGGCGGCGCGTCTACACCGGTTTCCCCACCTGTTTCCGGTTGCTGTTCTTCCGGCACCTCAGGGGCTGCCTCAGTTGCTGGCGCAGTCTCTTCTTCCTGGAGCGGCCGTTCACAGGCAACTAAGGCCAGGGCAAGAATTACGATCAAAACTATGAATAAACGACGGGAATATAAGGTCGATATCACTGGACCCTCCTTCTCCATTATGTTACGCTGAACTTAACATAATGCTGGCAGTTTACCATAACGAGTAAACATAATGCTGGCAGTTTACCATAACGAGGATCGAGCGTCAAGACAATTAGGTTACGATAGTACTTAAGTTATAATCGATTGTCATGAGTTCATCCAATTCGGCCGGTGTGAAAACGGTAGGTATCAACGCTCATTTACTATCCGCTGAGGCAGGTTATCGACGGGCGGGTATTCATGTATATATCAGCCAATTGTTGAATCATTTACCTCAAGAGGAAGAGACTCTTACGTACCACATCTTCACCAATAGCCGGGGGGAAATCTCGCCCATGCCCGGCCGAACGATCGAAAGCAGCCGTTTGCCGACGCAAAGGCCTATCGTGCGTATATTATGGGAACAAATGCTCTGGCCGCTGGCGGCAGCCCGACAGAAATTGGATTTGTTGCACAGCCCGGCTTTTGTCACGCCGGTTATTAAAACCCGACCGGCTATCGTCACAGTTTATGATCTGAGCTTCATTCACTATCCAGAACGATTTCCTCCGCTCCAGAGAGCTTACCTTACGAGCCAGACCCGTCGCTCCTGTCATCAAGCCAGGCGGGTGGTAACTATTTCAGCTTCCGGCCGGCAAGATGTACATGAATGCTTCGGTTTACCCCTCGATAAGATAGAAGTCGTCCATCCAGGTGTGGAATCAATCTTTTGCCCCGTACCGGCCGACGAAGTCGAAGCTTTCCGCAAGCGCGAGCAACTGCCCAATCAATTTATCCTGCACGTGGGCACGCTGCAGCCCCGAAAAAATATCCCACTGTTGATTAGCGCTTTCGCCAGGCTCGAACAACCGGAGCTGGAGCTCGTCCTAGTTGGTGGAAAGGGGTGGTCATATCAGGAAATCTACGACAAGGTAACTGAGCTGGGACTGGAAAAGCGGGTTCGATTTGCCGGATATGTGCCGGATGACGAACTACCTCTCTGGTACAATGCCGCCTCTGTCTTGGTCCTGCCTTCTGTTTACGAAGGTTTTGGTATGCCGGTAGCCCAGGCCATGGCTTGCGGAACCCCGGTCATCGCCGCCGAGACCTCATCCTTACCAGAGGCGGCTGGTGGGGCAGCCCGGTTATTCGACCCCCAGGATGAAATGGCGTTGGCCGAACAGATGGTGACCGTATTAGACGATTCTCAAATCGCAGCTAAAATGCGGCAACAGGGGCTGACACAAGCCCAACACTTTTCCTGGCAACAAGCCGGCCAAAAAATGGCCGCTATCTACCAGCGTACATTGGCTGAATTATGAGCAATTTCCTCGGCTATCGAAGCGTCCGCAACCTGACGATTATCAGCGATTTGATCCTGATAAGTCTGGCTTTTGGCTTCGCTTATCTGGCTCGTTATGAGTTCCAATGGCTGCTACCGACCACCGCGATCGTGCCTTATTCCGCTTATGTTGGCCAGCAGCTTCTGTTAACGATTCTGTTGATCATCACTTTTTCTCAGAATCATGTTTGGCGCCGTAGGCGGGGTGAATTTTTGATCGATGAGGTTTCCCGGGTTGGTTACGCCACGGCCGCGGGCATTGCCTTAATGATGGCCTTCACCTTCTTCTTCCGGCCGCTGGCATTTTCCCGTTTGCTGCTGGTGTGGGCCTTGATCTTCATCATTCTCTTCATTGCCATCGCTCGTTTGGCCCGGCGGTGGATACTCCAATTATCGTATCGTCGAGGCTTCGGGGTAGATAAGGCATTGCTCGTTGGTTCGGGGGAAGTGGGACGCAGCGTCATCCGTACTTTGTTAGCCCGCCCAGATCTCGGCTTTCGGGCTATCGGTTATTTAGACGAAGGGACGTCGGATAATAATATCGGTTCCGGCCGGATACCCCATCTTGGCAGCTGGGAAGATTTGGGCACCATCCTCATGACAGAAGGCGACGTGCACACTGTGTTCATTACATTGCCCAGCCACAAACATGAGTATATTGAAGATATCTTGAGGATATGCCAGCAATATAGTGCGAATGCTCGCGTCGTACCCGACCTGTTTCAATTGAGCCTAAATAATGTCCAATTCGACAATGTCGCCGGCATCCCGATGTTCAGCGCCAGGGAGGTTCGCCTCAGCAAGACCGGCCAAACTTTGAAGCGACTATTCGACTTGTTTGCCGTAGTCATACTGGCACTGCCGGTGCTACTAGTCACGGTTGTAACGGCCGCGGCCGTCAAATTGGAATCGCCCGGCCCGGCCTTTTTTCTCCAGGAACGAGTCGGTTTCCGGGGCAAACGGTTCAGAATGGCTAAATTCCGTTCGATGGTGGTAGACGCCGAAGATCAAAAAGAGGCCCTTAGGGCGATGAATGAGGCTGACGGCCCTATCTTCAAGATAAAGGAGGATCCGCGCTTAACACGGGTGGGCACGATCATCAGACGTTATAGCCTGGATGAATTACCCCAACTTTACAATATCCTTGTCGGCGATATGAGCATGGTTGGCCCCCGGCCCGGTTTGCCGGAGGAGGTGGCTAAGTATCAGGGCTGGCATATGCAACGTCTAGAGGTAAAAGGGGGGATGACGGGCTTATGGCAGGTTAGCGGGCGTTCCGACCTGACATTTGATGAACAATGTCTACTCGACATCTATTACATTGAGAATTGGTCGATGGCTTTAGACCTGCGCATCATGGTGCAGACAGTTCCCTATGTCCTGGCGGGCAGAGGCGCCTACTAAGTGTGCTGCAGAACATATTGTGAGGGCAACTAATTCAGATCTAGTCGCGGTAATCGTCAGGAACGACCGGCTGGTCAAGCTTGATCACTTCGCCGTGGTGGTTGATGATAATTCGAAATCCCAACATGCCCATCATTGTTCGCGCTTGTTCTGGAATACCTTGGGCGATGATGGCATCAAGGTCGATGTTACGCATGGAGGCATCAATCGCTGCTTTGGTGAACAAATCATCCTTGCCCATAAATTGCAGGGCTTGTTCAACCGCTAGTTCTTTATTGTCCTCAAGTTGTTGGATGAACACGGCTAGAACTTGGCGATCGACAGTCTCGGCATCGATATGACGCATGAAGCCGTGATCGTCGACGACATAGTGGGCTTCTGCGCCTACATAGGTTACCTCTACTGGTATCTCTCGCTCATCGTATACAAGACCGGCAAATAACGCCTGTCGAGCCATAAAATTCTCCTACTCCCTATCGGGCGAATCATTCCTAGTGCCCCAAAATTCATTCGAATTTCAGTATTCTATACCGCAAGCATATGAATTACGTATGCGATGGCCCAATATTCAGAATTAAATAGATTGGAATGGACCTTGTAATGGTTGCAAAAAATGCAAAATCTTTTCTTAGAATAATCAGAGTTTTTTACCCATATGGATGATACTGTCCTCTGGGTTACGAACAACCTGTCAGGTAGCAAGCGGCAAGGCACGATAAGCCGCTAACTCATCCCACTCATTGGAAAGATAGGCAGCTCGGGCTTTGGCAACTTTTCGGGCACTGTCTACATTCCAGATGGCGCCGGCTACCTTCATTCGCATCATACCGATCTGCTTGGCCGCACTCTCAATTGTACCCGACCCGATTTGGTAGCCTTGCCGTCGATAAGCCGGATAGTTCATACGATAGCGATTTTGGTCAAAGTACCGGGCGGCTACGAAGGCTGGGTCAGAACTGTCTTCGGTTCGCACGAGGTCCAAACAGGCAGCAATCGCCTCATCAATCATTCCATCCCAGAGAGCTTGTTTGGTTTGAGCTACCCAGTCATTTTGGGCCTTCTCTGTCAAAAAGGCTGCTTTAGCCACGGGCATGAGATACTCGGCAGCATGGAACCAATCCAGGATCTGGACCGCCCGTGGAAAATGTTCGGCAACGAGTTTCCAGATCCATTCCGCTCCATCTCCTAAGATGACCAGTTCTTGGGCTAGTTGGGCATGTTGGCGTACGCCAGTAGCCCACATGAGGGAGCCGAACTCAGAAGCCGGACAGATATCGGCGAAGTAGTGGATGTTTTCGGCTTGGATACGCCATTGGCCGTCCGGTCTCTTGGGTGGTTTGCCCCGCGCTTCAAACCAGGCGCCGACTTTGAGGTCACGCCAGGCATGCTCCTCAACTCCCCGCGTGTGCACCTTGGTGGCATCGACAGCCCCGTACAAACGCAAGGGCTTTCGCACCTCGCGTTTTCGCCGTTGGAGTTCGTCTTGGTCATGGGCAACCGCTTTCCACCCTTGTTCTCGTCGCCTAGCCGCCGCACCATAAGCCTGTGTCGCCTTGTCCAATGTTTGATCACTCAACGAGACGAGAGTCAAGGTTTCAAACAGGTCTCGCCCTTTACCGAAAGGCAACAAAACCCCAGTCATCGCTGCAAGTCGTTCGAGTTCTGCACTAATAGCGTTAGGCCTTAACCCTAGTCGCCGAGTCCAGTGGGCAGTACCCCTGGTGACATCTGGGACACAGATAATACGCCCGCTTGACCGCCATGTCAGCCGAAGAGCGTCCTTAACTGGGCTGGTCGCCAACGAACATAGGGAATCGCTTGACTACAGCCGAAACAAGATACTTCCCGCTCAGGATAGGGCTGCTCTTGCCGAATTGACCACCATAGCAATGGCTTGTCGCCCGATTTCTTGGACCAAGCGGAGTGCTGGCCTGCTCAATATCGGTCAAGGTGTACCCTGTTATTAACTCCTGCTGAATCTCTTCTGATAGCATATGAGCAATAATCGTGATATTTTCCATTTTGGGCCTCCTGATCTACTTGAGTTGGGCAGATACCTCTCAAGGATAGTTGCAGAAGGCCTTTTTTCAAACTCGCTGACAACTTGTTCGTGCACCTGTCCTCTGTCTGATTGACAAGCAAATTCACCATTGTGGTATAATCAATACGTTTGCTTGGGTTGATGATAACCAAGTAAACGGATATGAGAAGAGGAAAAGGTAAAGTACATTGTTAAGACCGTTAGATTGGGTACTCGGTCTGTTATCACTTGATATCGGCATCGACCTAGGTACTGCGAACACATTGGTCAGTATTCGTGACAAAGGAATCGTCATCAACGAACCATCGTGGGTGGCTATCAATAAACGCACGCGCCGTCCGCTGGCTATTGGTGCGGAAGCCCGGGAGATGGTTGGACGAACGCCGGCCGATATCGTGGCCATACGCCCCCTTCGTGATGGCGTCATCTCGGAGTTCGAGATAACCGAGGCGATGCTCAAATATTTCATCGATAAAGCTCACGAGCAGATGATCGTGCCCTTCCCCCGGCCGAGGGTTGTCGTGGGCGTGCCTAGCGGGGTTACCGAGGTTGAAAAGCGGGCTGTTTACGATGCCACAATCTCGGCCGGAGCGCGACAGGCATATCTCATCGAGGAACCAATGGCAGCGGCGATTGGCGCGGGTCTGCCGATCATCGAAACCCGGGGCAGTATGATCGTCGATATTGGCGGCGGCACAACTGAAGTTGCCGTGTTTGCCATGGGCGGCATTGTGGTCAGCCGGTCGATCCGGGTAGCGGGTGATGAAATGGATGAGGATATCGTCCAGTACGCTCGCAGCAAGTACAATCTCTTGATTGGCGAGCGCATGGCCGAGAGAGTCAAGATCGGTATCGGTTCGGCCTTCCCACTGCCCGAAGAAACGACTATGACCTTGCGGGGCCGAAATCTTATCAATGGTCTGCCGCAGGCCGTCGAGATCAGTAGTATCGAATTGCGAGAAGCGATGGCCCCCTCCGTCAATATCATCGTCGATACGGTCAAAGATGCCCTGGACGAGACACCTCCAGAGTTAGTCGCCGATTTGATGGAGGTAGGCGTATGCTTGGCCGGTGGTGGGGCTCAGATCCAAGGTTTGGCCGAGCGAATCGAGGACGCGGTTAAAATGCGTGTTTGGATCGCCGAGGAACCCATGACCTGCGTTGCCCGCGGCGCTGGAAAGGTGCTGGAAGATTTGGACAACTATGATCGTGTGTTAGTGGGTCTGGATCGCGGCAGTACGCATCACTAAGAGTTTTGCGGCTTCTATTTTTGCGCACACTTTATTGGTTGAAACGCGAAAGTTCGAGGAAACGGTGTTTACTTGTCTTCAGAGAAGAATCCCGTTTCACTTATGAAGGACAGTTGATTTTGGCTAGATTAGAAACATTTGTTTGTTTGTAATCTTCCCTTATTCCTGACCTCTGATGAACCTTAACGATACACAACAGCGAATTCGCTGGGTGACTTTTGCCGTTTTGGTCGGCATTGCCATCCTTTTGTTGATCCTGGATAGCAGCGGATCTCTGGATAATGCCTTGAATTTTTTAGGCGATCCAGTTGCTTCGGTAATGGGTTGGACGGCCGGCCGTGCTGATACCGTCTTAAATGCCGTAACGGGCCCTGATGATGTGCAGGCCGCTCGGGCGGAAATTGAGCAGCTCCGTTTGCAAGTTGATACTCTGCAACGGGAAAATGAGGAACTGCGGGAGATCCAGGGGGAGTTCCTACTCTTACAACAATTGTTCGACCGGGCCCGCGAAACGCCGGAATTCCAGCGCTTAAGCGCCTCAGTTATCGGATTTGACACAAGCCCGCTGTTCAGAAGTATCATCCTTGACAAAGGTTCCCAGGATGGCGTATTTGTAGGTATGCCGGTGGAAAGTGCCCGGGGCCTGGTCGGCCAAGTCTTTCGAACCACCGATCATTCGGCGATGGTATTGTTGGTAACTGATAATATAAGCAGCATTCCTGCTCGCATGGGCGATTCGAGAGCGACGGGCATTGTGAGAGGGGGCGGGCTTGGGGGCGCCGCGACCTTGGATTGGGTCGATTTGGAAGCTCAAGTTGATATCGGCGAAGTGGTCTACACTTCTGGGCTCGGCGGCCGATTCCCGCAAGATATGGTGATTGGCCGAGTCACGGACGTGGAAAGGCGCGAGTCTGACCTATTTCAACAGGCCACTATTCAACCGGCCGTTAACTTCGATTCTCTAGAGATGGTTTTCGTCATAACCGACTTCAGGACCATAGATACCAGCATATTCGATACCATCCCTGACGATCTGCTGCCGGCGCCATGACCCTTAGTTTTTATCTGGCCCTTCCCCTGATGGCCATATTGGCCATTCTGCAGGCCACAATCCTGTCTCGTTTTCCTGTCTTTGGCATTGTTCCCCAGCTATGGCTACTGGCAACCCTTAGTTGGGCTATGCTGCATGGTATTCGAGAAGGCCTGTTGTGGGCCTTATTGGCTGGAATCTTTGTCGACCTTTTTTCGGCTGCTCCAATGGGCACGACATCACTGGCCCTTATGGCCGCGGTGGCTGTGGTCGTCTTCATTCAGAGTCACTTTCCTGAAAGCCGAGTTCTGATGCCGGCCTTGCTCGGAGCGCTAGGCACTCTGGTTTTTTGGTTCATTTACCTGTTCTTACTGAGAATTATTGTCCCCCTGATTATTAACAATCTAGGATATTTGGGCATTGCCAGCTTGTCCGAAAATGTGAGAGTACCCGATCTTATGGGCGAAATTTCGGCGGGATACTCTTTGGGCGGACCGATCCTGACTTATATTGTCATATCGGCTCTCGTTCAAGGTGTTTTGATTTTGCCGGTATTCTGGGGATTCCAAGCTCTAGAGAAAGTATTATCACCCCGCCGGGTTGAGGTGTAATGCTCCGATTTCGTTATATCTAGATCGTGAAGGCAAGCTAGAGCGTGAACGCAGGTGAGCTAAATAACTTGGGATATGAGAGGACACTAAAGGTTGCCATCCTTCCATTTATAAAGAAGGATAATTTTGATCGAATATAATGGGAAGGCAACTATACTGGGTGCAACGGCTCCCATCATATTAAGAAAAGCACGTGTGAAGGAGTAGTTACACCTGAAGGTGTCATGGTTTTCTTTCTTTTATTTTGATCCATGACACGCTTAGCTGACTATGTCTAGAATAGGTTGGGATCGAATTGAAGATGCCGAGATGGCGGAAGATGATTCCGGCTTGGGCGGCCGGTTACTTTTGCTGCGGGGCTTCATCGTCATCGTTTTGCTGGTGCTGCTGTACCGAGTCTATTGGCTGCAACAGACTCGGGGTGATGAGCTGCTGACCTTAGCCGAAGAGAATCAGTTGGCCCGTATCCTGATCGATCCTCCCCGCGGCATCATTACCGACCGCAACGGCGAGCTACTGGCTTTCAATGATCCCAGTTTCAATGTTACTATCACCCCGGCTTTTTTACCTGACGATCCCAATGAAAGGCAGGCTATATTTGAACGACTTTCGATATTGACCGGTGTGCCGGTAACGAACACGATCCAACAGCAGGGTCTATTGGCCGCGGCCGATCCGGCGATGGTCAGTACATACAGTCGTCTGGCCGAACTTTATGACGCCCCAGTTGAAGAGACGCTTGATGCTACAGGCATTTTACCCTCTCTGCCGGATAGCATTGAAGGCATTGTCGATCGCTTTAGTTTCGCCCCTTATTTGCCGACCTCAATCAAATCCAATGTCCCAATAACATTGGCCTATCAGAATCGAACAGGAAAGCGTCTTTCTGCCAGGCGTTCAGGTCATCGAAGAGCCTATCCGGCGTTACCCAAGCGGTGATTTGACCTCACATATGATCGGTTACATGGGGCCGATCCCGAATGAGAACTGGCTGGATCTGGGCTATCAGCGTGACGATCGGGTTGGTTGGGCAGGGCTCGAATCGTCGATGGAGATCGAAATGGCCGGCCGTAAAGGCGAACGCCAGATCGAGCAAGATTGGACCGGCCGTGAATTACGCCAGATCGGACCGATAATTGAGCCGGAACCGGGTCAGAACCTGCATCTTACCCTGGACCTGGATCTACAAGAAAAAGCTGCCGCCATCTTACAGGAAACGCTTGAAAGGCGCCGGGCTACCAAAGATCCCTTTACCGGCGAGGATGTGGAGGTTGAGCAAGGCGTGGTCATCGCCCTAAACCCAAATACCGGCGAGATCTTAGCCATGGTCAATATTCCAACCTTCGACAATAACCGCTTCTCAACCGAAGTGCCGGTTGATTATTATTTAGGCCTGGCAAGAAATGATTACACGCCCCTGGTTAACCACGCCATCAGTGGCCAATATCCGCCGGGCTCGACATTCAAGCTTGTGCCGGCTTCTGGCGCCTTGCAGGAGGGCGTTGTTTCACCCAATCGCCTTCTCTTCGACCCTGGTCAAATCACGATTCCCAATCGATTTGCCCCGAACGATCCCGGCCGGGCCCAGACGTTTGTTTGTTGGTTCCGTCAAGGGCATGAACTCATGAATATGGTGAGCGGCATCTCCAATTCTTGTGATGTCTACTTTTATAAAATTAGCGGCGGATTCAACCAGGATGGGGAGGTTGTTGATGGTTTGGGCGTCGACCGGCTTCACGAATATGCCGATCAATTTGGCTTCGGCCGTGTCCAGGGCATCGAGTTGCCCTTAGAAGCGCCAGGAAATAATCCCAGCCAGGCTTGGAAACGGCAGAACTATGGTGAACCTTGGTCCACAGGCGATGACTATAACATGGGAATAGGTCAGGGATTCGTGACCTCGACGCCGCTTCAAGTAGCCCAGATGGCGGCCATCGTCGCCAACGGTGGATTCTTATATCGACCAACTATCATTCACCACATCACCGACTCTGAAGGGAATATCGTCCAACCTTTTGAACCCGAGGTCCTAAATTCTGTGAACGTTGACCGGCAGTGGCTGGATATCGTCGCCGAGGGCATGCGCCGGGTAAACCTCGAAGGAGGCACGGGCGCTTCTTTCACCGCATGGTTGGATGAGTTTGGCATTACCTCGGCAGGTAAAACAGGGACGGCCGAATATTGCGACAATATCGCCATTAAACGTAGATGGTGCAAAGAAGGGCAAATCCTTCCAACCCATTCCTGGTATGTGGGCTACGCGCCTTTTGAAAACCCTGAAATTGTTGTCGTCGCTTTCATCTTCAATGGCGGCGAAGGTTCCCAGTGGGCAGCGCCAATTGTACGAGAAGTCATGGCCGCTTATTTTGGCGTAGATTCGTACGCGCCGGTTGAAGAAGGTAGTCCCCAGGACGGGCAACCGGCTGTCCTGGACGAACCAGAAATTCCAGAACCTACGCCGACAATCCCGGCGGTTATTCCCCCGTAATGGTGTAACTTTTTTGTTGCCGCCGGCTTTTCCGATTTCCGGGTGATTGTGTTATCATCGACTCATGGCCTACGTCCTCTTAATTCGCCATGGACAAAACGATTGGGTAAATAAAAATCGTCTGGCCGGTTGGATACCCGGCGTCCGGCTCAACGAGGAAGGACGGGCCCAGGTTGAAAAACTGTCCCAGCGGTTGAGCGCCGCGCCCATCAAGGCCATATACAGTAGTCCGCTGGAACGTTGCATGGAATCGGCCGTGGCTTTGGCGCAACCCCATGCCCTTGAGGTTGTAGAGTTGCCAGCGGTAGGTGAGGTTGACTACGGCGATTGGGAAGGCAAAAAAATCAAGAAACTCGCCAGAAAAAAACGCCAATGGTACGCGGTTCAACATTACCCGAGTCGCTTCGAATTTCCTGGCGGAGAATCTTTTCGAGATGTCCAGCAGAGGGCTGTCTCGGCGATTGAGCAAGTAAGTGAAAGGCATAAGGAGGATCTGGTCACCGTGGTGTCCCATGCCGATGTGATCAAGTTGGTCTTGGCCCACTATCTAGGCATGCATATGGACTTGTTTCAACGACTCGCCGTGTCACCGGCATCGGTCAGCGCTCTTTTTCTGAGTGAAGCCGGCGTGGTTCGCGTATTAAGGATCAATGACGATGGTCCGTTCCGGCTACCTCCTCAGAGCAAGGATAAGAAAGCGGACGATGAGGAAACACTTTCAGATGAACAGTCTGAATCGCCCGGTGATGGCTCGGCGAAAACGGACACAAAAGAGATTCATCAAGATATATTTTTAGACCACTAAACGGGAATAGAACAGAGGGCAAAGATGACCCGCCATATCGAACTTAATCCGGTTTCACATATGACAGTAGGCACCATTGGAGAGCCAGGCGAACGCGTTTTCTATTTGCAGGGTAGCAAAGGTCCTGAGCTGGTTTCGCTCATTATCGAGAAACAACAAGCCTCGATGTTGGCTTCAAGTTTAGAGACTTTGTTGGAAGAGCTTAGTGAGAAGTATCCAACAGAAGAGGATCGCGAACCGGTCTGGACAGATATGCGTTTACGGGAGCCGGTTGAACCCTTGTTCCGGGTAGGGAATATGGGTTTAGGGTTTAACGAGGATGTGGAACGCATCGTTATTGTGACTTATGAACTCGTTGAAGAAGAAGAGGAGCCGAATGCCGTAAGTTTCTGGATTTCCAGAATACAGGCCATGTCGTTGATTAAACATGCCAACGAAACAGTACAGGCCGGCCGTCCCATTTGTGGCAATTGTGGTCAGCCGATTGACCAAGACGGGCATTTTTGTCCAAATCGCAATGGACATGCTCATTGAATGGTTGGAATTGAGTTATTGTGAAGAGTTCTACACCTGTCGTGGGAGTCAGTGGCATCCAGCGGCGAGGAATATTATCTGAAGACAAGATGATGGCGGGCAACAATAGGACGGCCGCGATTCTAAATATCCTTGAACACGGTCAAATTGAATTAGAGGGCCTCGTTCCCTGGGGTTCTAATTACACATTTCTCGTTCATATTTCTCATGAATCAGGTAAGCTGGATGCGATTTATAAACCGAGTCAAGGTGAGCGACCGTTATGGGACTTTTCCCGAGGGACGTTGTGCTTGAGGGAACGGGCCGCTTACTTAACCAGCGAAATCTTGGGCTGGCATATCGTGCCGCCAACTATTTTGCGTGAAGGACCGCATGGATGGGGTTCCGTTCAATATTTTGTTGAGCATAATCCGCAGCTACACTATCTAACCTTACAAGGCCAATATGAGCATCAGATTCAACGCATAACCCTATTCGATGTGTTGATCAATAACGCCGATCGGAAGAGTGGCCACGTTATCCAGGATGAAGAAGAACAGCTATGGGCCATCGACCACGGTGTTTGCTTTCATGCGGACTATAAGCTGCGCAGCGTGATTTGGGATTTTTCCGGCCAACCTATCCCAGAGGATCTAATCGTTGACCTTGTTTCCTTCCGTTCGTGGTTAGCCAACGGCAGTGATCCAAGTCACGAAGAATTAAGTCAGTTGCTGGATCGAAATGAACTAGATGCGTTGACCAGACGTGTGGAGCACATGATCGAGGGAGGAATCTTCCCCCACCCAGGCTCGGGACGGCATTATCCTTGGCCTCTGGTGTGAACAGATGACCCGGAATATGTGAAATGGGCTTGGAGGAAAGGTTACAGCAGGCGGTCGGATTATTGGCCGAATCCAAGTATGCCGTTGCCCTCACAGGGGCCGGCATCAGCACGCCATCAGGCATACCTGATTTCCGCAGTCCGGACTCGGGTTTATGGAAAAATGCCGACCCGTTTGAGTCCGCCTCGATTTATGCTTTCAGGCGCCGACCACAAGATTTTTATGATTGGATCCACCCCTTAGCCAGGTTGATCATGGCGGCGCAACCAAATGCAGCTCATTTTGCTTTGGCACAATTGGAAGCTCGTGGCATACTCAAGGGGGTCATTACCCAAAATGTAGATATGTTGCATGGTCGGGCTGGCTCAGCAACTGTTCATGAAGTTCATGGTCACTTGCGCGAAGTCACATGCATGCGTTGTTATAAAATTTTCCCGGCAGCCGCCTTTCTCGATGATTTTGTAGATAGCGGCGAAGTACCTTATTGCGAAGCGTGTGGAGGCGTACTAAAACCGAACGTCATACTTATCGGTGAACAATTGCCGGTTAGCGTCGTGAACCAGGCCCGGCGACAGATCAGGAATTGTGATTTGATGCTGATCGCGGGTTCATCGTTGGAAATGGCACCAGCCGGAGACCTGCCTTTGCTTGCTCTGGAATCTGGCGCGCGAATCATCGTCATCAATTTTGAACCTACTCACATCGACAACCTGGCCGATGTCGTCATCCGGGGCGATGTTGTCGATGTGATACCTGAGATAACCACTAAATTACTGGATCAATGAGTCAAATAAATTCCAACCCCACAACCGCAGAATTGATTGCTCGCTCAGAAACCGTCAGTGCCGAAGACCTGAAACGGTTGCTAGAGATCAGCACCATCTTGAGTTCGACCCTTGACCTCAAACAGCTGCTAGACATGGTGATTAATACTGCAAACACCTTGATCGACACCGAATATGCCTCGATCCTGTTAATCGATCAGGGCACAGAAAAGCTTTATACTGCGGCGTCAACTGGTACGATATTCGCTGAAGAAAGCGAAGTGCCTTTGGAAGGTAGTGTGGCCGGCTGGATCGTACAAAACGGGCGCCCCCTCATCATCGATGAATTGCAGAGTTCCGGACAGGAGTACCTCAAAGCAAGCATGGTAAATGGCGTCGTCCCGCGTAATTTACTAGGCGTGCCTTTGGTGACAAAAGAACGGGTGATTGGATCACTCGAAGCGATTAATAAGCGGGGAGATGCCATCTATAGCCATCAAGATGTGGCATTGTTGCAAGCCCTGGCATCACAAGCGGCTGTAGCCATCGAAAACGCCAGATTGTTCATGCAAACGGATTTGATATCCGAGTTTATGCACGAACTAAAAACGCCGTTAATGGCATTAACGGCCGCCAGCGAGCTTCTCGCTCGTGAGATGTTGGACGAGAAACACCAGGAATTAATTGAGATGATCCAGCGTGAAACGATGCGTTTGTCCAAGATGGCCCAGGATTTCCTCGACCTGGCCCGCTTAGAGTCAGGCCGGGTCCAACTCGCTCAAGGCCCTGTTAATTTGTTGCTTCTGGTAAAGGATGTTGTAGGCCTCCAGGAACCCCAGGCCGCAGACCGGGGAATAACCATCACGACTAATTTCCCTGAGCAGTTGCCTATAATCACCGGTGACTATGATCGCCTGAAACAGGTCTTACTAAACTTGACCAACAATGCCATTAAATATAATGTGATTCAAGGTCAGATCGATATAACGATCGCGGACCTGGACAAAGAAGTGATGATTGCCATATTCGATACGGGGCCAGGTATCGCTAGAGAGAATCAGGCCCATTTATTCGAGCGATTTTATCGTATCCCGGACGGGGAGGGTTTTACCGAAGGGACCGGACTTGGCCTTTCCATTTCAGCCCGAATAATGCAGGAGCATGGCGGCCGGATAGAGGTCAGCAGTGCTCGTGGGCAAGGGAGCACTTTCCGTTGTTACTTACCAAAATCTGACGGCTAGGCAGCATTCCGAGTTGCTCGGCAAACCGAAGCATCCAGTGACCTCCATTTTGACTATGGTGGTGTGGACCAATTCGCTTTCTTTATGGAAAAGCAGAAACTAAGTTAACGGATGATGTGGTTGGCCAGTAACTTTTTAGCCTGTGTTGGTTCGCTTACGGTTAGAAGACGACCAATCATATATATTTCCCATGGTTGTTTACGCGCATTTGTTAATATAGAATTCAAGGCTGAGATTCGACTGTAAAAGGCTTGCGCCTTCGTGTCCGATGGTTTGCCGCCATAAGTTGGGAGATATCGGGACACACTTACCGTAAATACAACATCATCGAATAACACGTTATCGATGTATAAAACGTAAAAAGAGTACAACTTATGGAAAAAGAACGCGTCATCGTCATTGGTTCCGGACCTGCCGGTTTAACTGCGGCGATTTATACTGCCCGAGCTACCCTTAACCCCTTGGTCATCGTTGGCAACCAACTAGGCGGTCAAATATCGATCACGGCCGAGGTGGAAAACTATCCTGGCTTTCCCGAAGCCGATCTAACCGGCCCCGAATTGGTTGACCGGATGTATCATCAGGCTGAGCGATTCGGTGCTCGTTTTGAATACGATGAAGTCGTCGAAGTTGACTTCTCTAATGGATCGCCCTTCTTTATCAAGACAAACGGCAAAGAGTACGAGGCTGAAGCGGTCATCGTAACGGCTGGCGCCTCACCTCGCCGGTTGGGTATCCCAGGAGAGGATGATTTCATCGGGCGCGGAGTGAGCTTCTGTGCCACCTGTGATGGTTTCTTCTTCAGGGGTAAAGACGTCGCCGTAGTAGGCGGCGGAGATAGCGCCCTAGAAGAAGGCTTATTCCTGACCAAGTTTGCCAACAAGGTTCATGTCGTCCACAGGCGTGATGAACTTCGGGCAGGACCGGCCCTAAAAAGGCGCGCATTTAATAATGAAAAGATCGAATTTATTTGGGATACGGTTGTCGATGAAATCGTCGGCGATAGCATGGTTTCCAAAATTAGCCTGACCAACATTAAGACGGATGAGAAAGATGAGCTAGCGACCGATGGCGTTTTCATCTATATCGGTCACTATCCCAATAGCAAGTTCCTTGAAGGCTGCTTGGTCATGGACGAACACGGTTACGTCATAACGGACGAGAAAATGCGCACCAGCGTAGACGGTGTGTTTGCCGCCGGCGAGATCCAGGATTCAATGTATCGTCAAATCGCGACATCTGTCGGTCAAGGTTGCGCGGCCGCAATGCAATGCGAAAAGTGGTTGAGCGAGCGCGAATAGACATATTCTCCAACGCCGTTTCGTTTTTGAAAGCGCGTATAATTATCTGTGATTTTCTCCTGTCATGTTGAGAATAGTTGCCGCCCGAGTCTTATATATGTGGGGAAGCCTGCACCGGAATTTTGGCAATCGCAGCAGCTATAAGCGCGAACACAGACAAGCAATTCGTCGATTTTCCCAGGCTTACGATCTCGATCCTTCTTTGCGGGAGGCCCGCCTTGACCGGGGAATCATACTGTACCGGGAGATGGGCCGGCTGGACGAGGCAATGGCAGACTTCAACGCATTGTTAGTCGAAGATCCCGAATATGGACCGGCCCGCTTGAATCGGGCAATGATCGCCCAGGAACAGGGCCAATATGAAGAAGCCCTGGCGGATCTTGAGGCGTACCTGGCTTTACCTGGAGAGGACGACGAGTATCGAGCCATTGCCGAACGCACGGTCGTCTTACTGAGAGAAGTCGTCGCCGAAATACCCCCCGAGCAATCCGAAATAACCTAGAGTCATCTAGCGGATGGTGACTCACAACTCAGGCCGGGAAGCAGCTTCATCCAGAAGCGCCTGCAGCGACGTAAGAGAAGCCAAGCGATCCATAAAGTCACGAAGATCATGGCTGCTTTCCCGGATAGCCAATATTGCCGGTCCGATCGGATCGTCACCTTGCTCACCCGGGACGTCAGCATAAGCGCCATAAAAAGCAAAATAAGCCTGATTCAATTTTCGGATTCGATAACCATTTTCCCAGAAAAATTGGCGTCGCTCTTCCATGTAGGTCTCGGCTTGCTCAACTTCATCCTGGGCTAACAGATCGTCAACCTTATTACGAGTTTCGGCCATTTCGCCCCGAAAATCGAAAGGTGGCGGCAAAGCTGGATCAGGTTCGGTTGGTAAAGCGGCCGGTTCCTCCGGCTCAGGTATAAATTCTGGGTAATATCGCTCGATCACCCTGGCCCCTACCTCATCCCCAAAGATGGAGGCAACCGTTTCGTTCATGGTTCTAAGGACGGGATTTGCTGCATAACTCAGGCCGAGGGGGTGCAAAGTAAGCCAGTGATGGGCCCACTCATGGGCAATGGTGTTAACTAAATAGTTGATATCGCTGGTCTCAACTATCATCGCCGGATAGAAACCAAGCCCGCCGATGCCTACAACCAAGGCCGAACGATCGACTGTATCCAAGACAGTCGATTCGATTTCTTCACGAACGGGCGACGTCAAACCGTGTTCAAGGGGGATATTATGTATCTGCTTGATTTCTTCACGGGGTGAGACGATCAGAATATTGGGAAGCGGGGTCATATGCATCTGTACCGGCGGCCAGGCCCGGCCGAATAGGTCAAACCCCTCTTCGACGATAGTGGTAGAAACCTGTTCCTGCAAGATGGACTCAGCTATTGGTTGCAACTCTTCAATAGCCGCACGTAATGTTTTTATTTCATCCTGTAAGTCGCTTGAGGTTTCGTCTGGGTCATTTACCTCGGGATCAGAATAGATTAAATTGACCTGGGCTTCCAGACGCCTCGCCTCGCCAACGAGCCCGAGATATTCGAGCACTGTGTCTTTACGAGTCTCGTCGCCCAGATAGTCCTGCCCGCCCGCAAGTGTTGCCTCTCCTTTAGCAGCCAGAGCATTGGTTTCCCAGATAACAAAGTCAAAATATCGCTGTCCCAGGATGGTATCTATCACATACCGTTCGTCTTGGAAGATCGGCCATTCGGGCGCCGCTAAAAGAACAAATGCTATGAAGATGAGGACAATTTTTAGAAAATTAAATAGACGTTTTAAGAGCATTATTTCCGCTGTCAAAAGGGACCATATCACGACGCCAATCTTGTTGACGATTATGGTAAAATCGATGAACTAGGAACTTGTTGAAAAGCGTCATACCCGCTTACTTTATTATAGGATCACGAAAGTAAAAGGAAACTTATCCATATCTTATGCGTTACTTAATTACCGGTGGTGCCGGTTTCCTGGGATCTGCCCTGGCAAATAGGCTGGTAAGAGAAGGACATGAAGTCCGGGTAATTGATGATTTGAGTAGCGGGGATCGCGATTCCCTGGGTTCGGGCGTTAATTTTACTCGTGGAGATATTAACGATATACCCCTTCTGTGGACCGTGCTCCAGGATGTGGATTGCGTCTATCACCTGGCAGCCCAGGTGTCGGTAGCGCAGTCTCTGCTCTATCCCCGCGATTACAATCTGGTTAATGTGGGTGGGACAGTGAGCCTGATGGAAGCGATGCGTGACGCCGGCATCCGGCGAGTTGTTCTGGCTTCGTCAGGTGCAATTTATGGCGAACACCATGAACAAGCTGTCAACGAAAACGACGCAGCCCAACCAGATTCGCCTTATGCCGTTAGCAAATGGGCGGCCGAGCAATACGTACACACCATCGGCAACCTTTGGGGCATCGAGACCGTAGCATTACGAATTTTTAATGCCTACGGGCCTGGTCAGAGTTTGCCTGTGTCCCACGCTCCAGTCATTCCACGATTCTTGAAGGCGATTCTGACCGGGGGCTCAGTCGTTATCTTTAACGATGGTCGACAAAGCAGGGATTTCGTCTACGTGACGGATGTGCTTGAAGCGTTGCTCAAAGCTTCTACGGCCGAAAGGGTTAATCGCCAGGTGTTCAATGTAGGCAGTGGTTTGGGAACCACGATCAGCGCCCTGGTCGAACAATTGGAGATAGTGACGGGTCGTCGAGCCCAACGTGTTTGGAACCGGGAAAAATCTGGCGGCGTGAGGCAGTTAGTCGCCGATATCAGCAAGGCCAGGGAGGTATTAAATTACCATCCCAAGGTCACTTTGGATGTAGGATTAGAGCGAATGCTGGTCGAGGACCCTCGCTTCGCCTCTAGCCGCCATACTTCGATTAGCGGTGAAGATGCCCCCTAGCCTTTAGATCAATAACAAAAAAAATCGCCAAGAGCAAGTCGTACGCTCTTGGCGATTCTGTGTGCCCTGGAGAGGACTCGAACCTCCACGCCCATAGGGCATAGGCCCTCAACCTACCGCGTATGCCAATTCCGCCACCAGGGCATAACTCTACTAAATTATAGTCAATGACCACTGTCTGTCAACGACGGCGCAGTGAGCCATCCAGGGGTAATAGAACGGATTTCACATCCGAGTCTTGCACCCTAAAAGCCAACTCTCAATTTCATGGCAGTGGCTTGCTGGTAAGGACTGGAAAAGCGTAGTGAAGAAAACAGAACAAGGGGGCAAAATCAATAAAGCTATGGAAGGTGCCTAATAGCTACAGGTCGATTGTAACCCCAGTGAGTCATCCCACATCGAGACGTCAAAAATTGTTTCTTGATAAATTATGACATACTTAAGGTGCCGATTAGCTTCTGTTAATGTAATTCCTGATATTAGGCGTTTACAATGATAAGAGATTATTTTGAATGACAATATTGATAAAAAGCCTGAGGGAGTAAGATCAACTGCTCATAAACTCTTGACTTTTGTCTCTCAACTATGCTAGACTGCACGATTGGTTTGTACTTTAAGTCACAAACCGATTTAGGGAAGAATGGGAATTAAAAACCCGTAAATACTGATGAGAGAGGTTTGAGTTCTTTATGAATAGCGTTACGGGTCCGTTAGAGGATGTGGATATCATTAATACTCTCCTGGCTGAGGCGTCCGCCAGGGGGTATGTTACATATGATCAGATTTTAGAGGCGCTTCCGGAAGTTGAAGATCTTCTTCCATTATTAGAAACGATTCTGGAAGAATTTCAAGCTGCCGGTATCACGATTTATGAAAGTGAAGATGATATCGGCGTCATCGAGGAACCCAGCGAAGGGTTGAATGGTGATGCCTTCATAGAAGAGCAGGCTCACGCTGCCCCGCTCTTTGATTTGAGCAATGTGCCAATTGATGATTCCGTTGGCTTGTATTTCAGGGAGATGGGCCAGCAGGGATTACTGTCGGCCGACGAAGAAGTCCAACTGGCCAAAGAAATTGAAGCGGGCCGCCAGGTGGAAAAACGGCTGGGCGAAGAAATTCTATCTGAAGATGAATTCGATGAGTTGATCCGGGTCCGGGAAGTAGGCGATGCCGCACGGGCTCATTTGATTCGAGCCAATACGCGCTTGGTGGTCAGCATTGCTAAAAAATATCGAGGTCGTGGCTTACAATTCTTGGACTTGATCCAGGAAGGTAATGTCGGTCTAATGAAGGCGGTTGAGAAGTATGATTACCGCCGAGGCAATCGATTTAGTACCTACGCGACCTGGTGGATCCGGCAAGCGGTGACGCGAGCCCTGGCCAACCACGGCCGGACGATTCGAATCCCAGCTCATCTTGGCGGGCGGATCAGTAAGTTGTACCAGGTAGCTCAAGAGCTAGAACAAGAATTGGGACGGCAACCGACGGCCGAAGAGATCGCCGAGAATATGGATTTACCGGCCGATCGCGTACGCTGGATGCTACGAACCAGCCGCCAGCCGGTGCATTTAGAGCGGCCGGTCGGCGATGAATCGGACGCTGAATTAGGCGATTTCATCGAAGATGTCGAGCTGCCCCAACCGGCGGAAACGGTTGCCAGCAATATGCTGACCGAGGAAATCGGCGAGATCCTGGACCAACTTACACCACGAGAAGCTCGAATTTTAAGATTGCGCTACGGATTGCAGGATGGTGAATCCCGGACCTTAAAAGAGGTGGGCGAAATGTTTGGGCTGTCCCGTGAACGTATTCGCCAATTAGAAAAAGAGGCTTTGCGAAAATTGCGCCATCCCAATTTCGCCGGTCACCTGAGGCAATACCTCGGTTAATATAGATTAGCAGATGCCCCTCATCACCGAGGGGCTTTTCATACTTTGGGTAGCTACTCATTCGATTATTGTTCTTGGCCAACCTCACCTGTATTCAACGAAGTCGCACAGAGTCCCAATCATTCATACATCGGGTATAATCGACCCTGAATTATGGCTATTCTAACGACAACCAAGTTGGGCCAATCCTTTGGCGCCTATGATGTCTTCAGCGAAGTATCACTTAGTGTCGCTAACGATGACAAAATCGGCTTAGTAGGTCCTAATGGTATCGGTAAAACAACCTTACTGCTCTTGTTAGCTGGCTTGAGCACGCCGACTTCGGGCGTCGTTCACCGCGCTCGCGGCAAACGGTTGGGTTACTTACCCCAGGAGTCGGCCGAGGCTTTTAATGAAAGACAACACAGCGTTTACGAGGAAATGCTGACCGTATTCACCGATTTACGGAGGGATGAAAGCCGCCTGCGCCGTATGGAAGCTGATATCGCAGCCGGAAATGAATCGGACGAAGTGATGGCTCGTTATGGCTCGGCTTTGGAACAGTTTGAATTAGACGGCGGTTACGAGTATGAAATGCAGATCAAGCAGGTCTTACAGGGCTTGGGTTTCGGCCGGGATGATTGGCAGCTAAGCCTCGATCACCTGAGCGGAGGCCAAAAAACCCGAGTCTTACTGGGTCGCCTTCTATTAGAAAAACCAGATCTGTTGATCCTGGACGAACCAACAAACCATCTTGATGTCGAAGCGGTGGAATGGCTAGAAAGTGCCTTGAGAATCTGGGATGGGGCGGTAGTTCTTGTCAGCCATGATCGCTATTTTCTTGATCGAGTCGTCAATACAATTTGGGAGATGAATGGTCAAGATATTGAGCTGTTCAGAGGAAATTACAGTGCCTATGTCGGGCAGCGAGAGGCGCGTAGAGACGATCGGCAGCGATTGTTTGAAGATCGAGTAGAACGGCTGGAGAAGGAGTTGGACTACATCCGCCGGAACATCGCCGGACAACGGACCCAAATGGCCAAAGGCAAATTAAGTCGCATCAGCCGTGAATTAGATGCCATACAGCGAAGTGGGCTGGAGTCAGTACAAGGCAAGAGCTGGTCGCAAGTGAGCAATTCTTTAGGTGGATCGCGACGCCATAGCATGAGTGTGGCCGAAGCGGCCGAGGCCATTAGAAGTTTGCGAAGCCCTAACAAGCACCAACAATCGTTCTCAGTCAATCTAAGAAAGGCTGAACGAAGTGGCAAGATCGTCTTGCGTTCATCTCAGCTGGCGATTGGTTATCCGGGGAAGACGTTATTTACGGCCGAAGATTTTGAGTTGCACCGTTTAGAATGCGCCGCATTGATCGGAGCAAACGGCACTGGCAAAACGACTTTTTTACGAACCATCATGGGTAAATTAAGTCCATTAGACGGCGAAATTAGACAGGGAGCCAGCCTTGAAATTGGTTATTTTGCACAGGCTCACGAGCAGTTGAATGTCGAAAATACCGTTATCGAAGAATTTACGAGGCATCACGACATGCTAGTGGCCGAAGCCCGCCAATATCTCGCACGTTACCTGTTTCAAAGCGATGATATATTTAAACCGGTCAAAATGCTTAGTGGTGGTGAACGAGGCCGGTTAGCTCTAGCGATATTGGCCTTAGAAGGCGCCAACTTCTTATTGCTGGATGAGCCGACGAACCATCTTGATATCCCCGCTCAAGAGATGTTACAGACTGTCTTGGAAAATTTCGAAGGGACGATATTGCTGGTAACCCACGATCGTTACCTGGTCGATCGCCTGGCGACCCAACTGTGGTTGTTGGAGGATGGCCATCTGGAAATATTTGAAGGAACTTACCAGGAGTACGTGGCCGAACGTGAGCTCCAGGCAACTCAACGAAAGGAAACAGTAACCAAAAAGAACGATATGGCCCGACAGCGCAAGAGCATGGCCCGCGCGCGTGATAATCAAAACAGGAAAAGAGTCGCCCTTCTTGAACAAGTAGAAAAGGAAATCGCCAAGCTCGAATCAAATCTGAAGGAAATTGGCCAGTCGCTCCAGCAAGCAAGTGAGGCAAAAAATATCGATGAAATCCAAAGCTTGAGCTTGGAATACGCTGCTGCTGAAAGTCGTTTGGAAGAGATGTTGCGAGAATGGGAGGAATTGGCTCGTGAGCACTCGTTGGCCGGATAAGTTAGTCGTTGGTCTCACCGGCAATATCGCCACCGGCAAATCCGTTGTCCTGGAATTGGTGGCCGAGTGGGGGGCTCTCACTGTGGATGCCGATAAGGTAGTGCGTCAAATCATCGAGAGCGATCTGGCTGCCCAAAGAGAGATCATCAGTTATTTTGGCGAGGTGGTGCGTAAGCCGGATGGGCGAATCGATCGGGAAGGCCTGGCAGGCATCGTATTCAGAGATCCCAGCGCTTTGAAGACCTTAGAGAATATCCTGCATCCTCGCGTACGGGGACATATTCTCGAGAGAATTAATTTGAGTGAGCGGGCCATCGCCTTTATCGAGGCTATCAAGTTGTTGGAGGGTGGCCTCGCCGCCGAATGTGATGAAATATGGGCGACTCGCTGCCCAAGCGAGATACAAATAGAACGACTCATGACCTTGCGGGGTATGGATCGGGAGACGGCCGTCATGCGAGTGGAAGCCCAACCTCCCCAGGCGCACAAAGTTGCTATGGCCGATGTGGTCATTGACACCGGGGGAACGTTAGATTTCACTCGGTCTCAAGTGAAAATAGCCTGGCATCGTCTTGACGAGAAGGAAGACGAATCTAGAGTTGATATGGAATTGGAGGCGGCTAAAGAAACCCAGACCCGAAAAACCGTAAATGAGCCGGTCAAAATAAGTGTGTCGCAAGTTGAAGATTTGGAAAAGGCAGAACAAGAGCCAGCGATAGCTCGTAGACAAGTAGAAAGTTTCGAAGACGTTAGTGTGCGACGCGCCCGACGCGCGGATATTCCGGAGATCCTGCAGCTCATTAATAGAGCTTCGACCGGAAAGATGACCATGGATCGAGAGGATCTGTTGATGGCTCTAGGTGATCGGGGCTATCTCATCGGCCAGCAAGGCGCCGATGTCAAAGTCGTTGTAGGCTGGACGGCCGACAATCAGGTAGCTGCCATCGACCAAATTTTCATCGATGCCCACGAATTTCCAACTTCGGCCGGCTTAGCCGTCTTGCGCGAAATAGAGTGTACGGCCGATGAGCTTATTTGCGAGGTTATCCTAGCTTTCCCATTGGCGGACGACTCTCTAGAACTTTATGATCTATTCGAGACAGAAGGTTACGAATATGTCGATGCCAAGACTTTGCCTGAAGCCTGGTTATTAGCCATTTCTGACCAACAGCCTGACAGCGGCGTCGTTATGATTAAGCAATTGCAGGATCTGCGTAAAACGATGATCCGTAAACTTAAAAGAAAACAAGCATTGTCTAACCTGACTTCGAAATCATGAAGGCTGGGTGTATACTATATCGCTATCAATGATGCCCATCTCTTGTTCGGGCTGATGAGGATCTGAGACTTAATATGAATGCGATAAAAAGTTGGATTAGCGCCCACCCCAATCTAACTGCCTGGTTTGTTTTGGCCGTGGGTATGGTTGCCATTCTGCTTTGGGAAGCCAGCGACGTCGGACTGGAAACAATGCAATGGGTCTGGCTCATTGTGATAACCATCCTGGTCGCCGGCGCCTGTATCTGGATCATTAGCTGGGGTGGCGACGACGAAGAAAGCGAAGAAACCACGACTTAGGGCCTGTTTCAGATACAGCGACAATGGTGAAAATGGGGAAGCGGGGAGTCGTTCCCCAGATATTGGAATCTGAATTGGCGCCTGATATCTCGATGTTATTTGTAACTATTCCCCGGGCTCGCTTAACGATTCTGAGTTGATGAAATAGAAAGATATGTACGAGACTCCTACCCAATCGGCCACTATGGAACAAGCAAAAGCCCTTATTGCCGAAATTGCTCCCCTATATGCGTGTGATAGCTTTACCCTAGACGGACCAGAAATGGGCCATATCCGTTTCCGAGGTCAATTTTTGTGCGATTTAGCCCAATGTTTTGACGATTTGCGCCGGCGAATGGAGCGACACGGCTTTACTCCTTTCGTCCGGGATGAGAAAGATGGCGTCTCTCTTGTGGCCGCACCCGTGGTCTTCAATCCACCGGATTCTAGATGGATCATCAATCTGGTGCTTTTACTGGCGACCATCCTCTCTACGCTATTTGTCGGCGCGTTAAGCGAGTTCGCGGCCCTCGGATTAAACGAAATTCCTGGCTTGGGCGATCTCTGGTTGGGTTTACCCTATTGTTTGAGTTTGATGACGATTCTCGGCGCTCACGAATTAGGCCACTATTTTGCCGCCCGCTACCATAAAGTTCCGGTTACACTACCCTATTTTATTCCGCTGCCGCTGCCGCCGATTGGCACGTTAGGAGCCTTTATCCGCTTGAAGGCACCGGTAAAAAACAAACGGGCTCTTTTGGATGTGGGAGCTGCCGGACCGTTAGCCGGATTATTATTTGCCATCCCCATATTGATCTACGGTTTGTCGATATCGCCGGTCGAACTTTTACCTGCTGGTGGTTACACGCTGGAAGGAAATTCAATTCTATATGCCCTGGCGAAAATTGCGGTTAAAGGGCAGATATTGCCAAATGGCACCGAAGATGTCTTCTTGAGCCAGATTGCCTGGGCCGGCTGGGTGGGTCTGTTAGTCACGGGTTTGAACCTGATTCCTGTGGGCCAACTCGATGGTGGCCACATCGCCTATGCATTGTTTGGAAAACGGGCCCGGATCTTTTACTGGCCTGTGCTCATCACGCTTATCGCCCTGGTGATATTCACCCGAACCTATATGTGGGCCCTGTGGGCCGTGCTCTTATTTTTCCTGGGCCGGATATACGCGGAGCCCTTGGACGATGTAACGCCCTTGGACTCGCGCCGTCAGGTTTTGGCGATTACTTCTTTAGTGCTGTTTTTATTGGTCTTCGTGCCGATACCTTTGCGGCTCATAGAGGCTTAATAACCAATCGAGAGATAAAGTACACAAAATATCAGATTGAATAATATCTATAAGCTAACCCCGAATAGCGGATCTCACTTGATTAAATGTCGTTACTCCTGTTTGGCAACCAAAGCCGTCTTGGCTATAATCCTGACGGTTTCAATGGCGCCGTAGCTCAGCGGAAGAGCAAGGGACTCATAAGCCCTGGGTCGGCGGTTCGATTCCACCCGGCGCCACAAGTAACTGAAGACAACCAGCCGCTCCAACGGGGCGGCTTTGTTTTTTATATTGCTGGTTATGCCGCAAGAATCTGAAAAGCGATCAGCGAACGAACAGACCGAGAATGGGATTAGGGCAAACCATCGGCTCGTTTTGATGAGCAAGCGTTGGTGGTTGCCATTGGCCCTTATCTTGGGCGCCATTCTGTATCTCCTCTGGGCCTGGTCATCGGCTTTGTTCACGCCAATCGTCGGCGATGATATCAACCAGATTCGTTCGAACACCGTCTTGCCGGCTCTTGGAGAGAACATCCAGGTCCGGCAAACATTCCGACCAAGACGAGATGGCCTAAGAGAAGTCGAGTTGATCGTCGCTCGGCCTCCTGATGGAGCTGGATCGGGGCGGCTAGAGATGCAGTTGCTCGATCCCGAGGGGCAAACCATCGCTTCCCGGCAGATAGAGTCAAAAGAATTGGCTCATAATCAGGTCATGAGCCTTCGATTTCCTCCTCAGTCGCAATCGGCCGGCCATTTATACACCCTGATTCTCGGGGGCTCAGCCAATAATGATGTTTCGGTTTGGGGTTATGATCTGGACGTTCACGAGGGAGGGGAACTGAGCCTGATCGGCGGCAAGACGGCCGCCCAGGATCTTCGTTTCATTACCCGTTACCAACTATCTTTTCAACAAGCACTCACATCGATTGCCCAATCGACGTCAACAAATTTCGGACTTATCACCTTGTCCGTATTGTTGATGCTGTTGCCCGGCTGTATCGTATTGTTGGCTAGCGATCGCTGGCTGCCCGCCCTGGACCCGGCCGCCTGGCTGGGGTTAGCATTGGCCACCGGAATTTCCATTTGGCCGGTTTTATGGTTGTGGCTGACTGTCTTAGGTGGGCGTTGGCGTCCCTGGTCGCTATGGCTCGTCTTCGTTATTGGTTGGCTTACTGTATTAGGGCTTTTGATCGTTCGTTTTCGACTCAGAACAGCAATCGATCATCGTCACGATGACAATCCTGGTCAACGATCAGTCGTTCAAAGGCGATCCACCCGGCTAAAATGGTCACACCCGGTTTTGTTGTTGATCTTGTTCCTGGCCTTGGCTGTGAGGTTATTGGCCGTTCGTGATCTGGCTTTTCCACCCTGGGTTGATTCTAGCAGGCACGCTCTCATTACGGCGGTGATGGCGGAAGGTGGGCAAGCCATGCTCGACTACGAGCCCTATTTGGAAATTGACCGCTTCCCTTATCACTTTGGTTTTCACACCTTATCGGCCGGAATAAGCCAAATGATAAACCCACCGCTGCCTGACTTGTTGCTCATCATGGGCCAATTGATTAATGGCCTAATACCGTTGGCGGCTTTTGCGGGCGTTTACATCATGGTCAGACGGTCAGGCGTCGCATTGCTGACCGCCTTCTTGATCGCCATTCCCTTCTTTTTTCCCGCTTACTTCGCTACTTGGGGACGAATGACCCAACTGACGGCTATGCTTGTGTTGGCGGCCGCTTTAGCGATGACCTGGCAATTAGTTCGTGGAAGTAGAAGCTGGCAGAAGAGCTGGTGGATGGTTTCGATATTGGCAGCCGGGCTTTTCCTGATCCACTTTCGGGTTTTCCTGTTTTACCTGCTATTTGCGGCTTTAATCTGGATAATCAGCCGCGGCCGAAATGGTCGCTGGTTAACCTTGGCGGCGCTTTTAACTTTCCTGCTGGTTGCTCCCCATGCCATCAGGCTGTACCTGGAGAACGGATCAGCGATAGGAGGCGGGTCAATTGCCGGTTACAATGATTTTCCTTTTGGATATGTGGCAATTGGCTGGGAAAGAGGATTCTTGCTGGCCGCCGCGGCATCTGTTCTCCTGGCTGTTGTCGCCGCCCTTCGTGGAAGGTCATGGGGTTGGCTACCTTTGTCGCTGGCAGCCTGGTCTGGGATGGTGGTTGTCCTGCTTTCGGGCCAACGTTTGGGTTTGCCGGAAATCCGCCTGCTTAATTTAAATAGCGCCTATATTTCGGCATTTTTGCCGCTTTCTATCATCCTGGCTGTCGCGGCCGGTCAGGTCTGGCGTTGGTTTAGCCAATGGCGGTATCTGCAAATAGGTGGAGCCATTGTCGCCGGGGCGTTTCTGACCGCGGCCTTGATCTTCGGCGTTGGCCAACAAATCACGATCCTGAACCCGGTCACAATCCTGGTCTGGCCTCAAGACTTGGAAGGGCTAAACTGGATAGAAGAAAATATCGACGATTCATCGCTGGTCGCCGTCAACAGTTGGCAATGGTTGGGCCAAACATGGACTGGCGCTGATGGTGGCGCGTGGATTGTTCCGCTGACCGGTCTTAATAGCACGACGCCGCCGGCTGACTATATTTACAATCGTTCTTTAGCCCAAGAAGTAAAAGCTTTCAATATGCACCTTCAATCAGTGCCGGATTGGTCCGATCCGGCGGCCGTGGATTGGCTCAGAGAGCAGGGCGTCACCCATCTGTATGTTGGCGCCAAAGGCGGGACTTTTGATCCGGCGTTTCTGGCCAGAAACCCGTCGCTACAGATAGTGTATGCTCGTGATGGCGTCTTCATTTTTGCCGTGATAGGCTAGAAAATAGCGATGATTTAACCTATCTTATTGTCTATGACGCAGAGCGTTATAAGCGTTGCTCCCCTACTTCGATACAGTTATAATCGATGAAAGTGTTAACCTTCAATTCACCAGGAGTCCCGTTCCATGCTTGACTTTTCTCTCACCGAAGAACAACTCGGTGTCGCCCAAATGGTCAGAGAGTTTACTGAGCGAGAAGTAGCCCCAACGATTAGCGAATATGATCGCCGCCAGGAAATGAATCCGGCCGTTTTACCTCGCATGGCCGAGCTAGGCATTCTGGGGATCAATATCCCTGTCCGTTATGGTGGACAGGGATTTGACTACGTTACACTGGGGTTGGTTTGCGAGGAATTGGAACGAGCAGACACGACGCTTCGGGTGGTCATGTCTGTGCATATGGGCCTCAATAGCATGGGTGTACTGCAGTGGGGAGATGAAGAACAAAAGCAGCGGTTTTTGACCCCCCAGGCAAAGGGCGAGAAATATGCCGGCTTTTGTCTTACCGAACCTGGCGCCGGTTCTGACGTAGCTGCCTTACGATCCAGCGCCCGGCAAGATGGATCTGATTACATCATTAACGGCGAGAAGATGTGGATCAGTCTGGCTACAAAAGCCCATAACTTTTTATGGTTTGCCAAGACAGGTGATGGCAGCGAGCGGCCTTCTAGGAGTTTGACGGCGTTCATGGTCGAGGCTGACATGCCTGGCGTTACCAGCGGCGATATTCACGGGAAATTAGGCGTGCGGGCTGGATCGACGGGTTGGGTGAACTGCGCTGATGTACGTGTCCCGGCAAAAAACCGGATCGGCCAAGAAGGGGAAGGCTTTAAAATCGCCATGAGTTGTCTGGACAATGGTCGCTATACGGTTGCGGCCGGGGCCACCGGATTGACCAGGGCCTGTCTGGAAGCCTCTCTCGATTACTCGGTAGAACGGGAAACCTTTGGCAAGCCAATCGCCCAACACCAACTGGTGCAACAGAAGTTAGCATGGATGCAACAATGGTATGATGTTTCCAGGTTATTGTATTTACGAGCCGGTTGGCTGAAGAATGAGGGGCAACGAAATACTAGAGAGACGTCGATGGCCAAGTGGTATGCCACGGATATGTCTTTCAAAGCAGCCCATGAAGCGATTCAGATTCACGGCGCGTACGGCTATTCCGATGAATATAATGTGGAACGATATTTGCGCAACAGCCGGGGGGCTATCATTTATGAGGGCACGAGTGAAATCCACCAATTGATGCAGGCAGGGTACGCCTTAGGCGAGAGGAAAGACAAACCTTTGCGCTGCGAGCTGCCGGCATATGATCCCGACTTTTGGCTAGAAATATGACATCACGGATGGCCTCATTTGGTTTACGACCGACCGGTCAGCTACTGTCATGCCCAAATAGGCGGGTATCCAAGTGTATGGATTCCCGCGTAGGCGGGAATGACATCTTGATCATGCATCCAGCTTCTTGTGGATGCTGGTTGTTAGTGAATATGGGTTAGCGGTTGGGTCAAGGTAATGAGTCGCGTTGTTAAGGTCAAATCCCAACCGGGTGAGGCAGTACGGTTCCCCAAAATCTGCACTCATTGTGGCCAGGCGGCAGGTGAGCGTATGCGCATCGGAAAGAGGCGCGGACAGACCACACGCACCGTTTACGTTCCTGTCTGTGCGGAGTGCGGCCGGGAACTGAACTTGAAATCAGGCGAAGAAGAACGATTGGGCCGAATAGGTTTGGTCGCGGCCGTTCTGGCAGGGTTAGTAGTAATATTGATCGGCGGCGTCGTCTTGCCCGGCCTGATAACGATTGCTGCGCTGCTTCCCCTCTGGCTGCGACTGATCTTTTCTGTGGCTTTGGCCGTTCCTGTGGCAGTTGGCGTTTGGCAGCTATTCAAACGAAGAAGCCTTAGAGAAGCGAAACCAATCAAGTTGGCCGTACTCAATTCGGCCCGCATGACCCACTATTCCTGGCGGGCTACTACTTTTGAATTTGAAAACGATGTTTTTGTCGAACGTTTTAATGAATTAAACGAGTCGAACCTGATGGAGGTTTGAACCGTCTTTGGCCTGAAGCATGCCGCCTTGTTGACATAAAGAACAAATACTGGTTGCTATACAACCATATTTATTGCCTGTATCTAATGAAGTAGTGTTCCAGACTATCGGTGGATAGTCGAACGTCGTAGGGAGGTGTTTTACATGAAAGTCGTCGTTTGCATCAAACAAACACCAAGTACAACAGCTGTTTTTAATGTTGAAAATGGCGATGTCACCTGGGATGATCCCGGGGGCAAACCGGAGGTCCTAAATCCATGGGATGAATATGCAGTGGAGGAATCGATCCAATTGCAGGAAGCCCATGGGGGTGATGTGGTCGCATTAACGATGGGTTCCGAGAATAGCCAAGAGGCGCTCAAGACCTGTCTAGCGATGGGCTGTTCAGAGGCGATCCTGATATCCGATCCCGCTTTTGAAGGATCGGATACATTAGGCACCGCCCGGGTATTGGCGGCCGCGATTCGAAAAACAGGTGACGCTCAGATCGCATTATTTGGCAAGCAGGCCATCGATGGCGATACAGGGCAAACGATCGTGCAAACCGCCCAGAAATTGGGTTGGAACTCCCTGACCTTTGTATCTAAGATCGTGGAAATCGATCCTGTGGCGGGCACAATCACAGTAGAGCGCATGGTTGAAGAAGGAAGAGAAACAATCGCCGCCAAATTACCGACCGTCCTTAGCGTGGTCAAGGAGATTAACGAGCCACGTTATCCATCCTTTATGGGCATTCGTAAAGCCAGCCGGGCAACGATCCCTGTTTGGTCCGCAGCAGACCTCGAGCTTGGAGGAGAGACCGGCAGCGCGGCCAGCAAAGCCGATTGGTCGAATGTTTCGGCGCTTCCTACCAGGGAGTCCAGTGTCGAGATAATCGAAGCTGATTCGGTCGAGGAACAGGCGCGTATATTAGTGGACCGATTGTTTGAGGAGAAAGTGCTATGAGCGGCGTCTGGGTTTGGATTGAACAAAGTGATGGAAATATCAAGCCTATCGGCCAGGAGATGTTGGGCGTTGGTCGCGGTGTGGCAGATAGTCTCGGACAACCATTGACCGCATTGGTCTTGGGACAAGATGTATCCGGTGTAGCGGAAGCCTGCTTCGACCTGGGCGCCGATGCTGTTCTCGGTTGCGATGATGCCACATTGGCCGATTTTCGAGTTGAAGCTTTTGGGCCATTGGTGGCTAAGCTGATTCAAGAAAGAGGCCCGGATATTATCCTCAGCGGGGCTACCGTTCGCGGCCGTGACCTGGCTGCATGGGTTGCAGCATCACTGGATGCCGGCCTAGTGGCCGATGGTATTGGACTCAAGGTAGAAGACGGCCTAGTTAAAGTCACCCGGCCCGTCTACACGGGCAAGTTGTTGACAGAAGCGTTCGTCACCTCTACGCCCCAAATCGTTACCTTACGTGGCAGGGCATTCGCTCCGGCAGAATCGACGGGCCAAAGCGGTCAAGCCGAATGGGTTCAGCCGGTTGTGGTCGAAGGTGACTTATCGACGCAGGTGCTTGGATTTGATAGCAGCGAAGGAACCGTTAGCCTTACAGATGCGACGATCATCGTTAGCGGCGGACGGGGCGTGGGCGGCCCTGAAGGTTTCCAACCCATCCGGGAATTAGCCGATACGCTCGGCGGCGCCCTCGGTGCGTCTCGAGCTGCGGTTGACGCCGGTTGGATAGCCTACGACTACCAGGTCGGTCAAACGGGAAAGACAGTCAGCCCCGATCTTTATTTCGCTTGCGGTATCAGTGGCGCTATCCAGCATCAAGCCGGTATGCGGACTTCAAAGGTTATCGTAGCCATCAATAAAGATGCCGATGCGCCGATCTTCAAATTAGCCTCATATGGCATCGTCGGCGACCTGTTCAAGGTCGTTCCGGCGCTGACGGCCGAATTTAAAAAGCGCATGGGTTCGTAAGCCTATAAATTTTTTGACCTATTAAGAGAAACGGGGTTCATCCTTTGATAAAAGAGATTCTGTAGAACCCCGTTTCTTCGAGGTTTCGCGGATCAACCGGTTAAATTAGGCCAAATCGAGAACCGCGAAACACTTAGACAATCAAGATAAGGACCTGCTGCAAGCATTCCTCCGAGATGCTTGCAGCAGGTCCTTTTTTCTTTAGATTGGCAGGGCGGGCTATTACAATGCCCGTCGGATAGCTCCCCAGTCTGGCAAGAGCAAGCGGCGAATAGCCCATTAGGACTATTCGCTATTTACATAATCAGTAAACTTGGGTTATAATAGCCTGGGTTGTTGCATATATGGGGTATCAGGTGTTGATTGCCCCATATAGCTTGTACGGAGGCATACATCTGAGCGAACGGGTTGCTGGGCTTGTTGTTAAGGCGCAAAGCGGGTTTTTCACCGTCGAAGGCGTTGATGGTCGCCGTTATGTGTGCCAAATACCCGGCCGGATGAAGCAACAGAGAAGCAAGATTCCGCCCTGGTGGCGGCCGGTGATCACGTCAAGATCGTCCTCAACCTGGATGGAACTGGAACAATTGAATCGGTAGAAGAACGAAAACGAGTTCTTTCACGTGCCCGGCCCGCTCCGGAAAAGCGAAATATCCTGACTGACCAGGAACAAATCTTAGTCGCTAATCCGGATCAGGTTGTACTCGTTTTTTCCATTCGCCAACCTAGACCTAGTATACGTAAGCTGGATCGTTACCTGGTTGTGGCTGAAATGAACCAACTACCTGCGGTAATATGCGTCAATAAAATCGACTTATCGGAACCTGGGGAGGCCCAGAGGCTTTTTCACGTTTACGAAGATATTGATTATCCGGTGATTTATACCAGCGCGGTTAATCGGCGAAGGCATCGAAGAATTTAAAGAATCAACTGCAGGGCAAAATAACGGTTTTAACAGGTTCATCAGGCGTCGGTAAGACCAGCCTACTAAACGCGGTCCAGCCTGGCCTGGGCAGAAGAGTGAAAGAAGTGAGCAGCGCCACCGAAAAAGGGTTGCACACCACCCGTCACGTCGAGTTGGTATCTTTAGGGAATGGGCGGTTATGTCGCCGATACACCCGGTATTCGAAGCCTGGCCGTTTTCGATCTGGAGCCAGGAGAAATTGACGGTTACTTCCGGGAGATCGCTCCCTTGGTATTCGATTGCCAGTTTAGCGATTGCACGCATCGTCATGAGCCGAATTGCGCCGTTCGAGTCGCTTTAGAGGACGGCCGGTTGTCGCCCGAACGCTATGATAGCTACCTTCGCCTACGCGAGGAGCACGAAATACTGGAGAAAGACGCATATTAAGGAAACCACCAAAAATTCTTCGGGAATGAAATTTATAGGCGGCGGTTTACTTCAGTCCGCTTGGGCTTGATTAATAAAAACGATGACCCCTAACCCGGTGAACGAGACAAGTATTAACGGTTACTCAAAGAAGAAGCTTCTGCGCTCTGCCTTTGTGTTGCTGGTGGTTGGCCTGGGCATCACGATCCTGGCGGCATGTACTGTGGACGATTCTTTTCAGGCCCAGGCAGGTGGAACCAGTGGGACCGGCATACCGATCGCTTCGGAATTCAAAACATTTTATGACGACAATGGCGGTCTGAGAGTATTTGGATACCCGATCACGGATCCTTATGAGGATTTTGATCAGGGATTGCTCGTTCAATACTTCCAACGTATGCGGCTAGAACTGGATCCTGATAGCGGGCAAGTGCTCATTTACCCCTTGGGTGGATGGGCATACGAGGGATCGACGGGATCGGCGGAAGAGGCTCTACCCGAAGAAGAGTTCACGATAGAAGATGAGTTTTTGACTTTTTACAGAGCCGCATATGGCCGAGCCTTATTTGGTGATCCTATATCGCCTCAGGTAAATGAAGGCGGGACAAGGGTGCAATACTTTGACAATGCTCGGTTGGAGTGGCATCCTGAAGCTCCCTTAGATTATAGGGTACAAGTCGGTCCTCTAGGCGAAGCCCATTATCGACTAGTGGGTATCTTTGAGAACCCTGGACGCAGCCGGCCACTCGACTCGGCCGCGGTGAGCGAGGCGGTTGTTTTGTCCAATGTGATCGCCCCCATACTTTACCGTGGCGACGAACAAACCCTTTTTGTAGATGTTGTGACACCTGAAGGACAACGACCGGTAACCGGGGTCACAGTGGATGCGGCCGTCACCTATAATGGTAAAACCGAGCATGTGGAATTGCCAGACACTGACGGGGCGGGGCAATCAAAGAGTGTCTTAGAGCTGAAAAATATCGAACCTGGCCAAAAAGTACAGGTAAAAATCACTGTATCTGCACCGGGAGGTGCGGAGATCGGCGCCACCACTTCGTCTTTCATGAGTTGGTGGTAAAAGACAGATTTTAGTTTTTTCATTAAGCCCTCGATCATTGGGACACGCCTTTTTTGACTATTGAAGAAAATACTCAGTCTTAAGCGGTTGTGGCCGGTGCCCTCACCGCGTCACCCGACTGGCTTGGGCCTCGACTGACCTGGGCATCGACTGGCTTGGGCCTCGACTGGCTCGGTCTAAAGAGTAGCCCTTCGGCTCTGAGATGCGGCCACAGCCTGAGTAATCACCTATTGGAAATGAAAATGGCCGCAGAGCGCTTATTATTCTTGCACCCTACGGCCAAATCGGGGGAAGTACACAAATTTATTTACTTGCCCGGTCGGAGCTCCTCTTTTTTCGGAAAGAAAAGAAGCCAATGCCGGCAATGAATAGGGGAGCGATCACGGCGGAGGCGCAGAGGCCTGTGTTTTCTTGGTCGCCTGCCGTGCCTTGATTGTCGATGTTGGTGGGATCCACCTGGGGCGTGTTGCCGGGTTGATCCACTTCATCGTCATTTGGGTTAGCGGCTGGTGGTGAGGGCTCAACAGGTTGGGCTTCCGGCAATGTGATTGTGGATTGGCCAAATCCTTCTACAATCTCATAAGCCAGGTCGTCGATGATGAACAGCACCCTCGGTCCCAGGGCCAGGTACTGGCCGATTTCTGGAGCGGCCGTCAGCAATTTGAAGTAGCTTTCATCGGCGAAGCCAACCTGCTGTGGTTGTTGCCGATCTGCATTGTAGAGGGTATCGATCCAGACCCCATTGCGGTAGACGAATGTTTTGTTGCCGACTGATTGGACCACTTCTTTGACAGTGCGGACTTCACCATCTTTTCCCAAAACCGTCGCCGATTCCGTAAGCGGAGCTTCCGCCACGGCCATCTCAGCCTGGTCGGCCGCCATGTCAACTGCCTGACCACCGCTGGCGGGGGCTGGGGCGGCAAATGCCTCTTCCGCTTCCTCGACGATTGTTCGGCGTCCTGCCTGCGAGAATATATCGTCCTCTTCGATTAAGTAGCTGGTATACGGGGTAATGATGCCGTAGCGTATGCTCAGGTCAACCACGCTCTGGACCAATTCAGGATCTTCTCCGTGAAGACGAATCTGGGTCAAGAGGGAGCCGATGGCCCTTGTGGCCCACAGACGGGGAATAAATTCATCACCGCCATCGTTCCGGAAGGAATTATCTTCATAGGTGAATGATTGTTCCCGGCCATTGACTTCGCCGGTCAAGGTGATGGTCGCCGGTCCGCCATCGCGATAACGGCCGGCCAGGACGAGTTGGGTCCCGGCGAACAGATCGGGCAGAGCCTGCGGATAAACCTGTTCGACCATGATATCGTCATAGTCAAGACTGATATTGGCCAGGACCGGCGTGCTCACTTTGGCGTAAAATGAGCTAACTGCTTCATCGATCGGTTGCCCAGGCCGGACGTAAGTCGTCGTTCCACCATGATTTTGGCTCAGACTGTCCAATAAGAAGGTGTCGACATCGTCGCCGACGCCGAAGGCGAATAAACGCACATTTTGAGGCGTTTGCTCTTTTACAGAACTCAGCAACAAGGACGTCTCCACAATTCCCTCGGTGGCTAGGCCATCGGTTAGGAAGATGATGGTCGTCGGCCGTTCCTGGTCAGCCTGGTTGGCCGCTTCCAACAGTGCGCCACTGATATTGGTTCCTCCCAATGCTTCCAGACTGTCGACGAACTGCTCATAATCGCCTGCCTCGGATGCCGGCCTGAGATCGGGCGAATAAGAGCGGACGCCGGTGCTGAAGGAGACGATGTTGAAGCGATCGCCCGGCTCCAGGTTGTCCAGCACAAACAGCGCTGCATCTTGAGCTTGGGCCATTTTTTCACCGGCCATACTGCCCGATGTATCCAGCACCAGGATGACATCCTTGGCCACGACATCGCCGGCATCGGTGTCGAGAGTGGGGGCTACCAGCAGCAGGAAAAATCCATCTTGCCCGGATTCTTTGTAACTTAACAAGTTAAGGCCAATATCCTCGGGCGCCACGGTATAGTACAGTTCGAAATCTTTCTCAGGCGTAACATTTGAATCTTCATAGCCGACTGTGGCCCGGAAATCACCGTCGCGATCGATTGCCACCGGATGGCTCGGTGAATAAATGGCCCGGATTTCTTCGTCAGACTGAATTTCGACCCGTATGCTTTGATTGTCCAGAGGTGTATTGGTGTACAAATCGGTCGATTGTGGGTACACGTAATGGATTAAGCCATTTTCGGCCGGAAGCACCTGGGAATACTCGATCTCGATGCGCCGTTCATCGTGGGCCGGAATGGGAAAGACATTGGCCTGAATGGCGCTGGTGCCTACGTACTCCAGCAAGGCCGGATCTCGAAGCTGGCGCACGATTTCATCATAAATTTGGCGCGCTTCATCCGCTTCAAGGATCTTGGCCTCGATGGGTTCGCCGTTTACCCACATAGTCAGCTCGGTCACGGCCGCTCCTTGGGGCAGCGGAAAAAGATAGATGCCTTCGAGCATCCAATCATTGTCGTTAACGAATAGTTGATCGATATGGGTCGTGGCAACCTGATCGTCGATCTCGACATTTACCCGTTGGTATTCGATGGTCAATCCTTTAAAGTTCCAATCGGGTGGGATGGGTGGCAGCGGCGGCCTCGGCAGATCAGGTTCTTGAGCTCCCGCTGGCAAGACAATCACAAAGGACAAAAAAAGGAAAAAAATGACTGGCAATAATCTCTTCTTCATGGCTTCATCTCCATTCAGGTTACTATGAGTACCGTTCGTTTTTGATTGTTGGTATCATCATCCTGACACCTGCTTACGATTAAATGACGTGGGAAGGGGCGAATAGGTTCCAACCCGTAAAAATTGGCGTCGAAAAAAGGTAAGGAAGAATCCCTGATTGAAAGGGGTCGCTCGCAAAAAACCAACGATCAACAAAATCACTTGGAGGGTGCATGGCACAAAAATTACGACGGAATATCGAAGCTGAAGATCTTTACCGGCTAAAACTCGTTTCAGATTGTCAAATCTCACCCAATGGACAACACATCATTTTTTGTCTTCAGAGGGTTGAAAAGTCTACAGAAAAGAAGTTCATGAATTTATGGCTTGTAGAGGCCGGCGGAGGGGAAGTCAGGCAACTCACGTTTGGCGAGCAATCAGACAGCCAGCCGTGCTGGTCGCCAGACGGTCGAGAAATCGCTTTTCTTTCTAATAGAGGCGATCAAGAGCAGAAACAAATTTATCTGTTGCCCTTTTTAGGCGGCGAGGCGCGGCCGTTGACGAAGTTGGTTGGCGAGTTCGCATCTTTTTGCTGGTCGCCAGATGGCCGGCAGATAGCGATCCAATTCCGACAAAAAGACCAAGAAGCTATCGAGCGAGAGGCAGACGAGGAAAAACGAGAACTGGGGATCGTCGTCAGGCATATCAAGCGGGTTCACTACAAACAGGACGGCAGCGGTTATCTTCCTAAAGAAAGATGGCATATTTGGATCGTCGACGGTGAGAGCGGTCGGGCCAGCCAGCTTACAAGAGGGAATTACGATGAAGTTGGGCCTGTTTGGTCGCCAGACGGCCGGCAAATAGCCTTTTTATCAAACCGCCAGCCTGATCCCGACTTGGATCCGGATGTGATCGATATCTACCTGGCGGACGTTTCGAATCTTGGAGCAGACGAGCCAAATTCTAAAAAAAATACCTTCCCCGCTTGGCTTGAAGTCAATGTTGAGTTTTTCTCCCGATGGCAACTGGCTGGCATATATCGGCCGGGAAGGGCGTGGTGACTGGTGGAAAAACGATAGTTTGTGGGTTGCGCCAGCCGATGGATCGGCTCCTTCGCGGAATCTCACCGGCAAATACGATATCACCGTCGGCAACGGTACCATTGCCGATTTCGCCGACAGGCCGACTGTAGCCCCAATTTGGACGGCAGACGCCCAAGCGCTGCTGTTTCAACACACTCGCCATGGAACGACCACGCTAAAAAAAGTCGCTCTCGATAGTTCGCCGCCACGAGCTGTGATCGATGAGCCCGGCGTTGTGGGCACTTTTACGACCGATCAGGAGGGGCACAAGGTAGCCTGCTGCTGGGGTAATTTTCAGGAACCGGGAGATATTTGGCTTTGTGAGCCGGAGACAGGTGAATTTAACCGTCTGACCCACATGAATGAGGCGGTCCTAGAGGATGTCGGGTTAGGCCAACCTGAGATGGTCTGGTTTGACGGGCCGGAAGGAAATAAGTTGCAAGGTTGGATTCTCAAGCCGACCGATTTTGATCCCAAACGGCGATACCCTTCTATCCTGGAGATCCATGGAGGGCCGTGGCTTCAATATGGCGATACCTTCATGCATGAATTCCAATACCTGGCAGCACAGGGATATGTAGTCTACTTTTGCAATCCCAGAGGCGGCCAAGGATATGGCGAATCCCATAGCAGGGCCATTCATAACGATTGGGGCAATGTAGACTACGCTGATTTAATGGCCTGGGCTGATTACGTGGCAGAGCTGCCTTACGTCGATCCTGACCGTATGGGCGTCATGGGTGGCAGCTATGGCGGCTATATGACGGTCTGGATCATCGGCCAGACGGACCGGTTCAAGGCGGCCGTGGCCCAGCGGGTGGTTAGCAACCTCGTCAGCATGTGGGGTACCAGTGATTTAAATTGGGTATTTCAGCAGGAATTTGGTAACAAGCCGCCCTGGCAAAATTTAGATAACCTCTGGCGGCAATCACCCATGGCTACTATAGGCAATACAAAAACGCCAACATTAATCATGCATAGCGAAAACGATCAACGTTGTGATTTGGAGCAGGGTTTACAAATCTATGTGGCGCTCAAATATCTGGGCGTTGACTCAGAGCTGTTACTGTTTCCTGGTGAAAGTCATGGTCTGTCGCGAAACGGCCGCACGGACCGGCGGGTCGCCCGTCTGCAAAATATCTTGAGGTGGTTTGATCTTTACCTGAAGAATTAATCGGGGGCGGAGAACTAGGCAACGTCTACCGGCCAGTCGTTGGTCTCTCTGATCAATTGCTGCACCACTGCCTGCATATCACCGCTCTTCTTTAGAGTCCTCAATTGGCGATCGGCGCTGGTGCCTTCCTCCATGATCCGAAAAGCGTAGGCAACCTGCTCGCGGCTGCCCAATTCGTCGACCACATCGTCGATGAACCAGCCGACTAATTCGCCTATGAGTTCCCGCGCCGGTAATTCTTGTTGTTTGCCGAAATCGATGAGAAAGCCATCCAGACCGTGCCGGACGGCGCGCCACTTATTTTCTTCGATGATGTCGTGGGGATAAACGCGGAATGTCATGTTGTCGTAGCGTAATTTCCATAATTTGGCGATGATGGCCTGGAATATTGCCGCCACACATACGGCTTCCTCAACTCTCGTACAAACATCACATATACGGAATTCGATGGTCGGATAAGAGTAATTCGGGCGTACATCCCACCAGATATCGTGCCCATCAGGAATACATTGGGTGCGGACGAGCGTATCGACAAGCTGGGTGTAGTCGGCCCAGGATGAAAACACCCTCGGTATGCCGGTTCGCGGGAAATTGCGCAAAAATACGTTTCGATAAGATTTAAAGCCCGAATCCCGTCCTAACCAGAAAGGAGAGCTGGTCGTTAAGGCCAATATATGGGGCAGCAGATAGCGGGAGACGTTCATTGCGTCGATTAGGAACTCCCTATCTTCGATGGTGATATGGACATGGGTGCTGAAGGAGAGATGTTTCTGGGCGATGTCTTTGTCGTCCTGCTTCATGCCCATAAAAGATGTGTTGCCAGGCTGAAAATCTTGGTCTGGGGGAAAATAGTAGGGGTGGGTACCGGCCGCCAGAATGCTCAAACCATTTTGGGCAGCCAGATCAGCCACACCTTTACGGATCTTGATTAGCTCTTCTTGGGCTTCCAACGGCGTACGGCATACCTTCGTGCCGATTTCGACGATCGATTGCCGCATTCGCGGTTCAAAATCAAATTCGCGTAAGACCCGGTGATCTTCTTTCAGGCTTTGGGTGATATAGGATCGAAGTTCGCCAGTGATGGGATCGACGATCTGGTATTCTTCTTCAATGCCGATGGTCAAGGATGGGTGTCTCATGATGATTACTCCAGCAGGTTAAATAACAGCAAGTGCCTAGGATAGGATTCCGGGCTTATCTTTTTTGCACGACGAAGGTGGGCACGGATGAACCGCCACCGGCGGTCACGTTTAGCAGCGGATCGATTCCCAAACGAGTCAGGCAACCATCCATATATTCTCCGTAGAAGACAAACGGGGCCGTATCTAACATGCGATTACTCTGTTGGACACGGCCGTCGACAAGGCTTGGATAAGGTTCCCAGGGAATCTCAACCCTTTCTTGAATGATATGGGGTATTTCTATGGCGCCGATGACCGCTTTCTCCCAGGTCTGATCGTCGGCTAACCAACCGAGTACGATGCCCTTGCCACCGTATTCGTCGCTGGGCTTCAAAACAAAGCGGTCCTTGTACTTCAAGATGTAAGGTATCAGGTCGACCGGTTTGTTTTCGTGAAGTGTATGCCTTTCTTCAACGGTCCGCGTCCAGGGGATGTGGTCCTCGATGGCCCGCAGCTCTTCGTCATTGAATAGGTGTTGGTTCCGCTCATCACTTAGCACTGACAAACTCGTTTTCTTATACAAGATTTTGCAACGAAAGGGGTTGACCATGCAGACAGCATTATCACGGACGGCCTGGATAACCGGGTGATCTAGTCCACCCTCTCGTATGAGTTCAGTGATCAATACCCGTTTATAGATCAAATCAACTTGAAAAGAACCCGCATAAAGTTTACCGTTCCGGTATTCCATCTCTCTCGGATCGGCAATGATGCAATCCAGGCCTTGGGAGTGAAAATAATCCATGAACAGCCGGAATTCACTATAGGTAGGCACTTCTCGCCAATCTAAAATGATCAAGTTTGGCATTTCCCGCCGGCCGAGCCATTGTTCGTAGGCATCCATCAAGGCATGCATCACATGGTGCCGGGTCGGCAGGTTGATGACCTCGTATTTGTGCATGAATTGGCGCATGATCGGCAGCCCATAAAAGAGGTCGGCGAAGGCGTCCCCATAGGCTCCGGCCGCCGGAACCTCGGCATTGTATTCGGTGAATTTGAGTTCGTCCCGGTTGGTTATAAAAAATGCATCCAGACGAGAGACAGGCGTCGGGCTTCGAAAGCCGGGATCGTGTTTGACCAGTTCTGTTTCCCAATCCTCTAGCCTGTATTGCTTCAATAGCTTGGGATCGACTATCGCCGCCCGGTAAGATTTGTCAAAGGCGTTAAGTATCAGCTTGACCCGGCCGCGTAGATACCGGTATTGCCTTGGGGTGAAAAAGCGGGGCCTTAAGACAGTACATAAGGGGCGATCACCGAAAAATAGACCCCTGCGGCGCAGCTGATCATCCAGCTGGGCTTGTGAATCCTGGGCGAGTTGGTCGGTCAATAGATCGTGGTATGTATGAATGGCATCTTGGAGCAACATGGCGAGACTCCGGCTGGTGATTTATCCAATATTGAGGGCTACTGTGGAACCAAGGCGCATAATTCTCGATGCAGGTTCATCGACCTGCTGCATCTTCCTCTGGTATCTACCGGCATAGATCTTTGGTCTGGAACCAGGCTATCGAAGATAGGTCCAGCTTTCGAGGACGGATCCTAATTTACCTGGCTGGCAAATAATTCAGCCCAATTTGGTTTTGACGGTTGTTTCCGCGGATTTTTTGCCAGGTCAATAGCCATATCGGCCATATGCTCGATGACCCAATCAAAGTAGAAGGGCGTCAACGAATTCACATCCATATCAGGGGCTGGGTTCATGAAATCGATAGCATAAGGCACTCCATCACGAACCGCCCACTCGACGGTGTTCATATCGTAGCCAAGCGCCCGAACCAGCTTCAATGAATCATCGATGACTCGTTGGCCAAGTTCCGGCGTCATGTGATCATGCTCGACGTAGTAGCGGCGTTCATGAGGATTGTATTTGATGGGCAATATGTCTTTTTGACCCAGGCACATGCAACGAATGTAATGGTCCCATTCAATGAATTCCTGGAGCACCATGGTCAGTAGACCGGTCTGGTCATAGTTATAGATCAATTCGTCAACCGAGTGACAGACGTAGACTTCTTTCCATCCACCTCCGTGGGCATCCTTCAGCACACAAGGCAGGCCCACATGATCGACGATGCTTTGCCAGTCGAGGGGCGAGATCAGGTTTCTCAGGCTGTCGGGGTGCACAATGCCGGGAATATAATCTTTGTTGGGCAATACGATCGTTTTAGGGTGGGCAACGCCCAATTTGGTGGCCAGGGTCGCTTCAAAAAATTTGTCATCGGCCGTCCACATAAAGGGATTGTTGATCACGGTGACGCCCTGGAGTACTGCGCTCTTTAAGTAAGAACGATAATAAGGTACCTCATGGGAAATGCGGTCGACGATAACGGCATAAGGATTGGGTTCGTCCATACTCGTGCCGCCTAACTTCACGTATTCGGCCGTAACTCCTTCGTCCCGCCCATTAATAGTTTCGATGAAAGCAGGCGGAAACGACCATTCCCGGCCGACTAATAATCCGACTTTTAGGTTCATTTGGGGTTCCTCCTACTATGAAAGTAAAGAACTGGTCAAGAATCCGTTTACTGCGCTAACTAAATTCACTCGCTCAATCATGACCGCCGATATAACGGCTGATCATTTGCTTCCACCATGGCCAATCATGAGCCCAACCATCCCAGGTGCGCAGCGCGTTTCCGATCCCTTTGTTCCACAATATGGATGACATTTCCTCGGTGCTGCTACGAAGTGGGTCGTCTGCCCCGGTAACTAATATGATGTCCATACGCTGCAGCGCCTCCATTCGTCCCCAATCGTGTTCGTTGGGGATATAGCTCACGGGATTGTTGAAGTAGACGTTGTCATCGCTGTACCCATCTGTCCAACGGCTGATGTCGTAAACGCCGCTTAAGCCAATGGTCCGGCCGACCAGGTGCGGGTGACGAAAGGCGAAATTGATGGCATGATACGCTCCGAAACTAGCGCCGGCGGTTATCATAAACGGGTTGTCATTGAGCTGGCGCGACAGTGGCAATACTTCATTCAACAGGTAGTTATCATATTGGATTTGCCGCCAGGCCCTATCAGCAGGACGTTTCCAGCGAGCGTACCAGCTTTCCTCGTCGACGCTGTCGACGCAAATCATCTGCAACCAACCCTGTTCTAAATGTTTGCCCAGCTCGCCGACCATGCTTCGATCTTCCCATTCATAGAATTTGCCCATGGAGCTGGGAAACACCAACAACCTGGCACCAGCATGGCCAAAAATCAGAAGTTCCATATCCTTACCGAGGGACGGGCTATACCAGCGATGAAAGTCGCGTTTCATTTTTATACTCGTTTTCCTATTATGAAGTTGTCAATTCGGCCACGGCATGCAAGTAAATCAAACAATTCGCCGATCTTGACATTTACTATACCTTATCACTAATGTTATTGTAGCTCCCAACTGAGAGGCGGCAATAGAGATGGTGAAGTAAATTGAAGCTATTATTTTGAAAAAACAAGGAGCCTTCGGCTTAGCTTAATCACATATTAAGCGCTATGAGGTTTTCTCAAGTCGATAAGGGAGCACGATACAAGTTGTCATTCCCGCGGCGGCTGCTCTGTTGAAAACATAACAGGTTAACAGGATAATTCGCTCTATGGCGAAGAAAAAACGAAGAGAAAGTAATTTTGTGATATTTGCAAGATTGGCACACGAGTTGGCGAAAAAAGAATTTGCTCCCTACTCGCACCCCAAAAGTCCAAAGAAGTACACCCAACCGCAGTTGGTGGCCTGTATCTTGCTTATGCATCGGATGCGGCTGAGTTATCGGGATATGGAAGAATGGCTGCTGGCTAGTGATGCCGTTGTTAGCGAATTGGGGCTGAAGGAAGTGCCCAACTATTCGACTTTGGCTCGGGCAGTGGCACGTCTCCTGACGCTGGCACACATTGATCGTCTTAACACACAACTTTTGCGTGACTTGGAGATTGAAGAAGAGGCGGTTGCTATTGATGCGACCGGTTACCAGATGACGCAAGCGAGTGGCTACTATGTCAACCGGCGTGGCTGGAAAATCTCTCTTTACTGGAAAGGATTTTATGGAGTGGGGCTGAAGTCGCTTTTTATTCTTGGACGATCGCAATCTTTGGGGCCTGGTCACGATGGGTCCAAGCTGGAGACGATGCGCCGCAATGTGCGTCCGTTTATGCGTCGTCGTAATTGGTTGTTGCTGGCTGATGGTGGCTTTGATGTTCGTACCGTTCGTCCCGATGACCTCATTCCGCCGCGACGTACCGGTCGCAAGCATAGCATTACTGCCCCCGAACGTCGAGCACGAGCGGATTTGGTTTCTGCTGCCCGTTTGGATGGCCTGTTTGGTCAGCGTTGGAAAGTTGAAACGGTGATTTCCGTTATCAAACGAAAGTTTGGAAACGCTATTCGAGCACGGAAATACAGTTTGCAACGCCGTGAGCCGGCTATCAAAATGCTGGTTTACAATATTCATTGGTGATTTGTTTGCGTTCCTGTCGTCCTTGTTCTGATCTTTTCAACAGAGCAGCTGATGCAGGAAGCCAAACACATAGAAGCCCACCGATATTTATCCTCGCGAAGGTGGGGGCGGGCATGACATTGACTGACAGGTCGTTCGTAGATCATGTTGATATCCATTGCTTGACGCGACTTGCCCGACCGTTATAATCCAGTCGCTTGGATCATACCCAGGTATGTGTTTGACTTAAAGAGTATCCGGGAAGATCCGGCCCAACTCAATGCAGCAGTATCGGAAAAGACGATGTTAGACAAGATTGCCAAAGTCGTAGAGCGCTACGAGGAACTTGAGCGGAAAATGACTGACCCCGAGGTACTGGCTGATTATCAAAAATTAGCCGAGCTCGCTCAAGAACGGTCGGAGATGGAGCCGTTGGTCCGAAATTATCGCGAATATTTGGCTATTTCCGAGGAATTGGAAGGGGCCCGAGAATTATTGGAGGCGGATGGTGAGGAAGAGATGACCGCCATGGCCCAAGAGGAGGTCGACCTTTTATCAGTCAAACTGGAAACGATTGAAGGTCAGATGCGCAAATTTCTCGTACCCAAAGATTCCCGTGATGATAAAAATGTCATCATCGAGATTCGGGCCGGCGCAGGAGGAGATGAAGCCGGTATCTTCGCAGCCGATCTCTTGCGCGTCTATGCTCGTTATGCTGAGGCCCGTCGTTGGAAAACGGATATCTTGGGTGAAAACAGCACCGGAGTCGGCGGTTATAAAGAAGTTATCCTGGCTATCAAAGGGAAGGGAGCCTTTTCGAGACTTAAGTTTGAAAGCGGCGTTCACCGAGTCCAGAGAGTACCTGTTACCGAGTCCCAAGGCCGGATACACACCAGTACCGCTACAGTAGCGGTCATGCCTGAAATTGAAGATGTGGAAATCGAACTCGACGAGAAAGACCTGGAGATCACAGCCACATTCGCATCCGGTCCTGGTGGCCAACATATGCAGAAGAACGCCACGGCCGTGCGTATCGTTCACAAGCCATCGGGTATTATGGTGAAGGTGCAATCGGAGCGCAGTTTACATCAAAATAAACGCGTGGCTTTAGGCATCATCCAGGCTCGTTTGCAAGATATGGAGGATGCGAAGCAACATGCCTCGGTTGCGGCCCACCGTAAAGCGCAGGTAGGTACCGGGGATCGCAGCGAAAAGATTCGCACCTATAATTACCCACAAGGCAGAGTGACCGATCATCGAATTGGCTTCACTAGCTATAATTTAGCTGGGGTTATGGAAGGAAACTTAGATCCCTTTATCGATGCCTTAACCGTCGCCGACGAGGCCGCGAAGTTGGCGACCGCTGGCGACGAGGATTAGTAGAGGCCTCTGCCTTGCGGGGGCGTTTGGTTTCCCGGCTTAGGCTGGGAAAGATTTTAAACGAGAATTGTTGATTATTGGGAGAGTTTGATGTTTGGTTCTGAGTCCCGACCCCGGGGCCGATATTTTGAGGAATTCGAAGTGGGTGAAAGCCTATTAACGGCCGGCCGCACGATTACTGAAGGGGACATCGTTTCCTTTGCCGGACTCTCGGGTGACTACAATCAAATGCATGTCGACGCCGAGTACGCGGCCAAAGGCGAATTTGGACAGCGAGTGGCTCATGGCTTGTTGATCGTTTCCATGGCCACAGGCCTGATCGTTCAAACCGGGCTCATGGAAGGCACGGTGTTGGCCTTTAGAGAATTGGAGTGGAAATTTAGCCGGGCGGTCTTCATCGGCGATACGATCCGGGGAAAGGTGGATATTGTGGAGTCAAAGCCGTTACCTCGTTTAGGCGGTGGCAGCATCATTGCCAAGATCAGCGTCATCAATCAAGACGATCAAGTTGTCCAACGCGGCAAAATGGTGTTGCTGGTCAGAAGTAAGCCGGCCTAAGGGAACCTTTATCAGGTCGGGGGCGTTGATGTTAGGATAGTAGAGGCTGAGCAAGATCAAACAACCGCTACAATAGCCGCTAGAACCTGACGTTTAATGGATTATTTTAATGGCAGAAGATCACCAAGAACCAGCCCAACCTGCTAACAAGTCTGACCGGGACATCTCGGACGAGATTAAAATTCCGGCCAAACCTCAGGCGCCCGCTGAATCAAAAGGACCGCCGTCTGAAGAATCTGAGACTATTTCGCTTCTCGATTTAATGCGCGAGCTTGGTGAGCCAGCAGATCAGGTCGATGAAAAATCGAAAGTAGGTTCGCCGGCTCCAATGGAAGAAGCTTCCGGAAAGCAGGGGGAAAAACCGGCGCCAGCCCCTCTCCTGGTCGATCCAGATATTGGCCCTTCATCCGACGATGAAGCGACGCCGACGGGAGCCCCTATTCCCGTTCGATTGCCATCTTCCGATAAACCACCGCTGCCACTGACTTCGCAGGACCTGGCTCCTGGGAACCCACCACCGTTAGAAGACAACGAAGCGACGACGGTTCAGCCAAGAAGCGCATTTCCTGGAGAAACCCAGCTAAGCATACCTCCGATTGAACCGGCCGGTGAAAAGCCGATATCAGAAATGCCAACCCAACCGCCACAAAGGGTGCCCCAGACCATTCGAAGACAGTCGCGAGTGCCTAAGGCTGCACCGGTACGGGCCACCCGCCAGGAACCAATCCGGGTTGTCATGCCTGGACCAGAACCTGCTTCAGTTCCTGTCGCCCGTCGCCAATCATCAGGCCGGCGCTGGACGGGGTGCTTGGGGCAAATGATCCTGGTTGGTTTCATCTTGTTGGTAGTAGGGCTTGTATTGGCTGTGGCCGGCGCCAGCTTGGGCTACGTGATCATTGCCGATCAATTGCCCCCACCGAGCGAATTGCGCAACCGGGCCAGCACATTTGAAACGGCCCAGATTCTTGACCGGGAAGGCAACATTCTATACTCGTTAGCCGATCCCAACCGGGGAAACCGCACCTACGTTACTTTAGACGAGATCGACGCCGATCTGCAAAATGCTACGATCGCGACCGAGGATGCTCGCTTCTATTCAAATCCTGGCTTTGATCCCTTCGCCATCGGCCGGGCTATTTTTCAAGCTGCCCGAGAAAATGAGCCGGTGTCGGGAACCAGTACTATCACCCAACAGTTGGCTCGAGCATTATTGCTAGACGAGGAGGAACGCACCCAGCGCACTTTCAGCCGTAAAGCAAAAGAGATCATTTTGGCCGCTGAATTGTTCCGAACGTATCCTAAAGACGAGATCCTGGAACTGTATCTCAACGAAATCAATTATGGCAATCGGGCCTATGGCATCGAAGCGGCTGCACAAACATATTTCGATAAATCTGCGGCCGATTTGACGCTGGCGGAGGCATCTCTTTTGGCTGGCTTACCACAAGCGCCGGCCTTATGGGATCCTTACACAAATCCAGAGGGGGCCCTGGCCCGGCAACGAGTCGTTCTAGGGTTGATGGTAGCTGAGGGTTATATCACGATGGAGGAAGCGCAGCTTGCAATGGAGGAATCGGCGCCCATCGTTCGCAGCTTACAGCCACCTAACATATCAATCAAGCACCCGCATTTCACAGTTACTGTCCTCCAGCAATTGGAACAACAATTCGGCGCCCAGGCCATATACCAGGGTGGACTGAGAGTATTCACCACCCTCGATCCGGCCGTGCAAAGGCTTGCGGAAGATACGATAGCCAATAGCCGGGCTGAGATTAACGCCGCCGGGGCCAATAATGCCGCCCTGGTGGCGACCCAACCCCAAACCGGGGAAATATTGGCTTTGGTTGGCAGCGTCGACTATAACGACGAAACCATCAGCGGGCAGGTAAATATGGCTTTGTCCCCTCGCCAGCCTGGCTCGGCGATCAAACCTTTCGTCTATCTAACGGCCTTGGAAGAAGGTTGGACGCCATCAACCTTGATCTGGGATGTACCGACCCAATTCCCGGACGGCGTTAACCCTCCCTACGTGCCCAAAAATTATGACGATCAATTCCATGGACCGTTGCGCCTGCGACCGGCTTTGGGCAATTCGTATAATATCCCGGCCGTGAAAGCCTTGGAATTTGTCGGTGTGTGTAACTTTATCAGCAAGGTTCAGAAACTTGGCCTGGACTCCTTGCAAGACCAGGGTTGCCTGGAGAGTGGTCAGCCTCGTGATCATGGGTTGTCCTTAGCGCTCGGGGGTGGAGAAATATCACCCGTCGATTTAGCGGGCGCTTTTGGTGTCCTGGCTAATGGGGGAAGGCGGGAAGAACCCTTCACCATAACACGCATTGAAAATAGAAACGGCGAGGTTGTATTCGAACACCAACCAGCAGCGGTCAATGAATCACAAGTGGTCCGGCCGGAGCATGCCTACCTATTGAATAATATCCTGTCGGATAATGGCGCTCGCCAGCCAGAATTTGGCGCTAACAATAATCTCGTCATTGGCGGACATTCGGTGGCAGCAAAAACAGGAACAACTGGCACGACTGGACTCGACGTTCGTGATGGTTGGACAATTGGCTATTCGCCTGAGATTGTGACGGCGGTTTGGGTAGGCAATACTGATAATCAACCGGTCGCCCAGGGGTTATCTGGTTATCGCATGGCTTCTCCAATCTGGAATCGCTTCATGAGCAGTTACCTGGCTAACCGCACTCCTTCCGCTTTCGAGCGGCCGCCGGCGATCACAGATATCGAAATTTGTGCCGATTCCGGGACTCGTCCAGGTCCAGGTTGTGGCAACCGGCTCAGCGAACAATTCGCCAGCGATCAATTACCTTTGGGCGTTGACCAGGATTTCTTGCGTCCTGTCTTCGTCGATTTGTGGACGAATCTCATAGCCAACGAAAGATGTACTGAGTCCGTTTATGAAGCCACCTTTTTTAATTTGGCGGTGAACGGCCGGCCAGAAACTCAAGCCCGCGACCGGCAGAATGCTCAAGCCTGGATCGAGCAAACAGCAGGTGGTAGAGCTTGGGCTGAACAACGAAACATATCGTTGCCGCTGCGACTGCCGCCCACGACCGCCTGTGATGAGAATACGCCGCGGCCCCGCGTCGCCCTCACTCTGCCGGGGGCGATGGACTCTCTTACAGGCGATATTGAAATCCACGGTACAGCGATAGGCCCCAACTACGGTGGATTCCTGGTAGATTTCGGCTTGTCGCATGATCCCCAGGGCTGGGCTCCGGTCCAAGAGTTACGGAATCATATCGTAGAAAATGGCTTGCTAGCTTTTTGGAACACCCTCGATATACAAGGTGGTCCGGCGACCATCCGGCTGACCATTTTAGGACCTGACAATCCTTATACCAGTGAGTTCGATCCCATCGCCTTAGAAGCACGAGTACCGGTCAACATCGTCGAGCCGACGCCGACGCCGACCCCAACACCGACCAATACACCGACGCCGACGGAAACGCCGACACCCACGGCAACCGCCACTGCTACATCGACGCCGACCAATACGCCAACGCCTACCGCGACACCGATCAATCCTCCGCCGGCGACGGCGACCCAATCAATCGATACAACGCCGCCACCACCACCGCCCACGTCGACGTCGACGCCAACACCTGGTGGATAATAAACTTCTTCAAGCTCCCTGGATATCCAGATAATCCACCACTTTCTTCAACTGGGTCGGTTCTTTGTCCTTATCTGCCGGCAGCAGTTCTTGATTAACGGGTGCTCGAATGATATTGACTGCCAGGTCGTTCGTAGACCTGTGATTTGCTTACCATTCGTTGCTTCATCAAATTCGTGATAAAAAACTGGTATGCGAATTGCGATGGTGGGTCCTTTTGGTTTCCACCCCAACAAGACGATGCGAAGCCGGGCTTTGCAACTGGCCAAGCCTCTAGCGGGGCGCGGGCATGAAGTTAAGATATTCATGCCTCCCTGGCAAACTCCTCCAGAGGCCAACAGGGAGTGGGTGGAGGAAGGCGTTCATATACGTTACACAGCATTAAATGGCGGGGTGGTGGGCATCAGTCGGGCACTGATTCGCGAGACTCTGGCCTGGAAACCTGATGTCGTCCATGCTTTTAAACCTAAAGCTTACAGCGGCATCGTGGCCTGGTGGTTATGGATTTTCCACCGGCGTCAACTGCGGCTGATAGTCGATAGCGATGATTGGGAAGGTTGGGGTGGTTGGAACGAAATAGCCCCTTATACGGCCACACAAAAACGATTCTTCGCCTGGCAGGAGCGATGGGGGTTAGCGCATAATCACGCTTTGACCGTTGCCAGCCGGACCCTTCAGAGCTTAGCTTGGGCGAATGGACTCCAAGCAGAGAAAGTTTTTTATTTACCGAATGGGCCTGGGGTTGGCCTAGACATATCGTTGGCTGACCAAAAACGGGAAGAACTGGGTTTGAGCCACCGGCCGGTTTTATTACTCTATAGCCGGTTGTTTGAGTTCAATACAGACCGGTTAGTGACTATCCTGGAAGGCGTTAAGGCAGTCATCCCAGATTTAGCCATCCTATCTGTTGGTACGGGTTTGCTTGCCGAGGATTCGGCTACTTTTCAGGATCGCTTGCGGACAAGCGGGCTTCAAGATCATGTGGTGGATGTCGGTTGGCTTGAAGAAACGGAATTATCCCATTATCTGGCGGCGGCCGATGTTGGCCTTTATCTCATGGATGATACATTGCTCAACCGGACCAAATGCCCGGTTAAATTGGCCGATATGGCTTCGATTGGCCTGTCGGTGGTCGCCGAAGATGTAGGCCAGGTTCGGGAGTATGTGATTCACGAACAAACAGGTCTATTACGGCCGCCAGGTGATGCCAACGCTATCACTGCAGACATCATTCGTTTGCTTCAAGCCGATTCCGAGCGCCGAAGATTGGGAGAGGGAGCAAGAGAACACCTGGCCTCTAACTTCGATTGGCAACACTTGGCGACCGTTGCCGAGCGTGCATACCTTGGATAGTTGGCCTTGGAACGACCGCAATCTGCGACGCCGCTACAAAAACCGGCCTATCCTTAGTTGAGATCAGCCCCTGGACAAAATCTACCGAAATCTGCTATAATATCCATAACTGGTATGACCTCTTACCAATATGGATAAAACTATGGATTGGCAAGCGCCCCCAAAGCCGGCCGAAGTGGCAGAATCTCGTTTAATTACGGCTATATTGACAGGCCACTTCCCCATCGGCACAACTTTACCGGCAGAGCGAGAGCTCGCCGGTCAACTCGGCGTCACCCGGCCGACCTTGCGCGAGGCTCTCCAGCGGCTAGGTAGGGATGGCTGGGTCGAGATACATCACGGCAAGCCAACCAGGATAAGAAATTACTGGCAAGAAGGTAGTTTAGGCGTTTTAGGCTCGATAGCCCGATTTCCAGAGCAGGCGCCGGATGATTTTGTGCCTAACCTATTGGAAATTCGCACCTTAATGGCCCCGGCCTATACGCGCCAGGCGGCTGCTCAAGAAGGACCAGAGGTCATCAATATGTTGCAAGGCTTGTGTGAAGTTGAGGACCAACCGCTCATCTTTGCCAACGCCGATTGGCAGATGCACCACCGGCTAACGATATTATCGGGCAACCCGATTTTCACCCTGATCCTGAATGGTTTCGAGAATCTTTACTGTAGCATGGCCCGCATTTACTTTAATATTAAGCCGTCTCGGGCCCACTCACGGCGTTTCTACCAGGCTTTGCTCGAAGCTGTCCAGTTACAGGATCTGGATCGAGTTGAACGGCTGACTCAAGAGACGATGGTCGAGAGTCTTGAGTTTTGGGAATTGGCGATTCGACAAGCCGATGTCGACGATGTGAATAATGGCTGGCGGGGATAAAGGCCGGGCCATGATCCTCCAAGATTGGGAGTTGCGCCGTAAGTAATTTAGGAGTCAGGTTATGAGGCGTTGGAATGGTTGGGGAGATGTGGAGCAAGAATATCCGCTGCCTGAAACGGCCGCCATGTATTTGGGCAACCGAACAGGCTCCGGTCAGCCCACCCCCGATGCAGATTTGGCTGAGGTAATAGCAACTGTTCCTGAATCCAGAACGGCCGGCACGGCACTGGTATCGGTTGAGCCCATAGATCGCCTGCGCCATGCCCGTGGGCAGAGTTTACCTGACTGGATCGCTTTGCGGTCAGGTCACATCGGAATCTTTCCTGATGGCGTTGCTTACCCTGCCACGGTCGACGATGTCAGGGATCTCATGCGATATGCTCGAAACAGCGGCAGCCAGCTCATACCTTTTGGTGGTGGGACTAGTGTAACCGGGCACATCACGCCTTTGTCTAGTGACCGGCCGGTCATAACCGTTGATCTCTCGAAACTGAACCGGTTGATAGCTATTGATGAAGTAAGCCGGACGGCGACTTTTGAGGCGGGAATCAGTGGACCACATCTAGAAGCCCAGTTAGAGAAACATGGTTTTACCTTGGGTCATTTTCCGCAATCCTTTGAATATTCAACCTTGGGAGGTTGGATCGCGACCCGCTCTTGCGGGCAACAATCTTATCACTATGGTCGCATTGAAGAATTGTTATTGGGCGCGGGCATGGAATCGCCAATTGGTCCAGTAGAGCTGCCGGTGTTTCCAGCCAGTGCGGCCGGACCTGATCTTCGTGAAATGCTTTTGGGATCTGAAGGGCGGCTAGGCATTATTACCAGGGCGACGGTCCGAGTACGACCAATTCCCCAAGCGGAGCGATTCAAGGCTATTTTTTTCCACGATTGGTCATCTGGGGTATCGGCTGTTCGAAAAATCGCTCAAGAGCGTTTGCTGGTATCGATGGTGCGGTTGAGCGATGCCCTGGAGACGGAAACTACCTTAACTTTGGCCGGACGGGAATCGTTGGTTCAATGGGCTGATCGCGGTTTGCGATTGCTTAAATATGGCCCAGAGCGTTGTTTACTCATATTTGGTGTGACGGGAGACGATACTTCGGTGAGCCGGGTAGGTCGCCAGGTGATTTCTCTGGCTCGCAAGGAAGGGGGCCTGTCGGCTGGGACCATGATCGGGGCACAATGGCGAAAAAACCGTTTTCGGACGCCCTATTTGCGTAACACCTTGTGGCAACATGGGTACGCCGTGGATACCCTGGAAACAGCAGTACCTTGGACGGCCGTATCGGAAACAAGCGCCTCCGTAAAGGATGGTATACGGCAGGCGTTGGAGGAGCAGGGTGAACGTGCTCTGATCATGGCCCACCTTTCGCACATATACGAGAACGGGGCCAGCATCTATGTGACTATCATCTTTCGCAGATCAGCAGATCCAGTGACGACACTACACCAATGGCGTTCCTTTAAGGATGCTGCTAGCGAGGCTATCGTGGCAAGTGGGGGCACCATCAGCCACCAACATGGTGTCGGCTTAGATCACCTGCCTTATCTGTCGGCAGAGAAGGGCGATATTGGATTGCTCTTACTTGAATCAGCCCGTAAAAGCCTTGATCCACAAGGATTGATGAATCCGGGAAAACTGCTTCCTGCATAGTGAATCAAGTATTCTTGGTTAAGATTATGAGTTCGGAAAATATCTGATGTGGGAAAAAGGATGGCGAGACCAGGTTTGGGATAAGCTTAACGGCCGATGGGATATCATCGTCGTCGGTGGCGGGATCACCGGCGCCGGTATCTTTAGAGAAGCTACACGTGCAGGATTCCGAACGCTTCTCCTGGATGGGCAAGATTTCTCCTCGGGAACATCGAGTCGATCATCCAAACTTGTCCACGGGGGTTTGAGATACTTGCGAAATGGCCAGCTAAGGACCACCTTAGCCTCGGTTCACGAGCGAGAGCGCCTATTAGATGAAGGCAAGGGGTTGGTCAATCCGCTAGGTTTTCTATACGCTTGCTATAACGGCGATAAGATGCCTTTGTGGACACTGGGAGTCGGTTTAGCTCTGTATGATTTGTTCAGCCTTCATTGGGGTCACAAGCGTTACGATCCATCGGGTCTGGGCAGGTTAGCGCCCGAACTAAGCCAATCGGGCTTGCAGGGTGGCTACCGTTATTGGGATGCCCAAACAGATGATGCCCGCCTGGTATTGCGGGTCATTCAGGAAGGGGTCTATGACGGTGGTGTGGCGCTCAATTATGCTCGGGTTGAGGGCTTGTTGCAGCGAGCCGGTGGCTCAGTCTGTGGCGTTAACGTAATAGACCTAGCTGGTGAGGGCCAGCCCCGTGCTACTGAGGTTGAGGCAAAGATTGTTGTAAACGCAACAGGCGCCGATGCCGATGGCCTGCGATCAAAACTTGATATGGGCGCTCGTTTGCGGCGTCTGCGTGGCAGCCATTTGATATTCCCAGCTTCGATATTCCCAATGATGCGGGCAATCAGTTTTTCCCATCCCGCCGATGGCAGACCTGTCTTCGCCATTCCATGGGAAGGGGTGACGTTGTTTGGTACAACGGATGTGGACGAAGAAAACGAGGCCCCGAACGAGCCACGGATCAGTAAGGCCGAGCTTGACTATTTGATGGCAGCGGTGACGTATGCTTTTCCCATACTCGAATTAAATGAAGGTGATATCCAGGCCACCTTATCCGGTATACGATCGGTAGTCGATACGGGCAAAAAAAATCCGTCACAGGAATCACGGGAGCACGTGATCTGGTCTGAGGATGGCTTATTAACCGTCACCGGTGGCAAGCTAACGACGTTTAGGATGATGGCCCTGGACGCGCTTCGGACACTCGGTATCGGTCCAACCAGGAACCAACGAATTAGACACCGTCCCGTCCTAGACCTGGTCGAGTTACTGCTCGATTCAAGCGGACTGGAGCCTAGGGTGCGCCAACGTTTATCAGGCCGTTACGGACGCGATGCCGGTAACTTGATATTAGCGGCTGCGCCAGGCGAATTGATGCCGGTAAATGAGAGCCTAGGACACCGAGCTCTTTGGGCTGAATTACGATGGGCAGCGCGGGCTGAAGGAATAGTCCATCTCGATGATTTGTTGTTGCGCCGGGTGCGACTAGGTTTGCTGTTGCCTCAAGGAGCTATGCCTTGGCTAGCTCAAATTCACCACATCGTGCAACCAGAACTAGGCTGGGATGATCAACGCTGGGAAAATGAAGTAAGGGCATATGCCCAACAGTGGCGCCAGAACTATTCACTGCCTTCGCCAGCAAAACGTCATCTGGCAGAAGTTGCTTGAATTACTGCCGTTAACAGTTAACAAGTCGATCTCAATCGACCTTAGGCGTTGAACTCAAAGAGTCGAAGACCGGCCGGGCAGAGCCATCCGGCCGGAACAGACTGTAACTTGACTCGACGAAATCCGAGCCGAAGGTGGGGGCGAAATTGAGATTCCACAAAATTAACGGGCCAATACCAGGCCAATCTTGAGCCATTTTATAGGCTTCAATTGTATAGGCCGCTTGCTGTTCTTCATTGACGGCCCCCATATATTCAACTCCAGGAGGGGGAGAGGCATTCAATCCGTCATAGCTGCCCCATCCAAATTCGGTGACCCAAATCGGTGTCTCGATCTGGCCGGCCGCATCGAGCAGCTGACGATAGTCGCGCAGTGTATCGGCGAAAAAGAAACTGGGATGGTTATTGTGACTAGGTGAAACGGGATCGGGATTAGCCGCGCTGCTGGACGGTGGATTAGCCCAGCCATATGGGTGTGCCCCAATAGCATCGACGTGATCAGTCACTCCGGATGCAATCATTTGTCCAAGATAAACTCTGTCATCAATTGCGGTGATGCCATCGTTAATCCCGGTGGTGGCCGGCGCCGCGCTGATTAGTATGGCTTCCGAGTCGGCCGCTCGAACGCCGGCCGCCCCAGCTTGAATTAGCCCAACGAGGGCAGGGGCGCTTAGTGGCATTCCATACCACTCACGCTGCAGATTTGGTTCATTCCACAATTCATAGGCAGCGACTTGGCCTTTGTAACGAGCTGCCAAAAGGTTCATGAAGGCCTGAAACAAGGTGGGATCGCCGGGAGGGCCATCTTGTTCGGTCGTGGGCCGGCTCCATTCCGGAGCTTTGGCTATACTTAACATAACGTCAATATCGTTGTCGGCGGCTGCTTCAACCAGTTGGTCAAGTTCTCCAAAACGATAATCGTCCAGTCTATCTGGCTCCGGTTGGTATATTTTCCAAGACACTTGGACCTTTACCCAACCAACGCCGAGTTCGCGCAGTTGAGCCATAATGCTGGTCAAATCTTCACGGTGCAAGTGGATCTGTACGCCAAATTGATTACGCTTGATGGGTGGTCCTGGGGGCATCGTTGGTTCGGGGGGGAGAGATGGGTATGGCTCGTTTGATGGTGGCAGATCTGTAGGGGCTGGATAAGCAACGGATCCTGATTGGCCAGAGTTTACCAAGGGCATCAGGATATTGGGGGTGGGTTCAATTTCGCCATTTTCCCCCTCATCATTAATTGGGGTTACGATTGATGGGATTGATTTCCTTTGTGTCGGGACAGGCGATGGTAAAATGTTTTTGAGTAAGTCTTCAGGCGCGGGGGTCTCCGGTTGCCCGGATTGTCCGAGGCAACCGGTAAGAAGCCCTAGCCAAAGAAAAAATACGAGTGGGTATTGAAACCGTCTCAAGATGAACCTCCCTATCTGGTGTGCGAAGAGGATTCTATGTCACCCTGATTAGGTCTTCAAACTGTCTAACTTGGCATTAAGTGTTCTGCGCCCGAACAAATCCTTGCTCAAATCGAGATGTTCTAAATCGAGGTGGTTTGCCTCCTGCGCAGCCGGGTCGGATTAACAGGGGTTTGGACCCTAATCAATCCTATTCACGATCCAACGTCCGGCATTCCGCCCCAATTTTTCTTATGGTAGAAAATGGCGAGCAAAAACATCTAATTCTTGCGGACCTTTATCAGGTAAGGGCACCAGAACAACTGTATCAGCGCCTGCTTCGACGAGACGATTAATCGCTACTTCCCAGTCCTCAGGCGAGCCGGCAATGGCCAATTCGTCAATCCAGGCATCAGGCATCGCTGCTTCAAAATACGCATGGTCTCCGCTAACCAAAAGATCGTGGGCTTGGGGCAGGATACCCATCGGGGCAAGTTGAGAGTCAATTTTTCCGGAAGCAATGGCCGATGCAATTACGGGACGTAAATGTTGGCGGGCCTTGGCCGTCGTTGTCCCTGCACAGGCGAAGGCGAAAACGGTCATACGGTGATCACGGTCATGGCCAGCTTCTAATTTCCCGCTTTCGATTTGCTCTCTGGCCCAAGATACATAGGCCGGAGCCGCAAATTCCGCCAAAATAGTGCCATCAGCCACTCGCCCGGAGAGGGCTAATGATTTTGGACCTCTTATCCCCAGTGAGACAGGAGGAATCTGATTTGGAGGGTGCACTAATTCGACCTCGTCGAGGTGAATCTGTTTACCATCGTAGGTGAGCCGTTCACCGGCGAGCATCTCCCGAATCGTGATCGTCGTTTCCTCTAGTGCCGTGAGCTGTGATTTGGGAAAGGCGCCAATCTGGCGCATCCAGCCAGCCATACCATGACCAAGCCCTGGTAAGAAGCGACCGGGGTAGATCCGAGACAAGGTGGCAATTTCCATCGCCGCAAAGACGGGGTTACGAACAACCGCCGGCATAATACCCACTCCCACAACGATTGTGTCTGTCTTAGCTAGGGCGGTTGCGGCCGAAGCTATCCCACTGCCGTAAAAACAGTCTTCGACTACCCAAAGTTCATCAAATCCAGATTCTTCAGCTCGGCGAGCAAAACCAGGTAAATCTTCGGGGGCATGTTCACGTCTAAACATGATCCCCAAGTTATAATCTTTCCTGTTCCTCATTGATATTATTCCTTTTTCAAATTTTTCTAAAGATCGTGAAATCATAACACCGCGATGACTCAAGTAAAAATCAACCAAGGTGCTCATAAGACCTGAGATCGGGGCGCGTGCCCGACAGCTTAATTGGCAAAGATTTTTATGCCCATGCTTCAAAATGGCAAAATAAGCATTCGAAATCTAGACTTGGATAGAACATTATCCGTGAAGAGGCTTTACTAAGGCCATTAATTCGGATAATTCGACTTAATGGATATTATCCCTTTCTAATCATGTCGCAGCGCAACTACATACCGGCCAAAGAAACTAGAATCGAAATCAGGGTGGTTAACTCGCGTTTCATCGCCACATTGGCACCGGCTTTTTCCGTTGAAGAGGCGCGGGTTTTCATTGAGCGAATCAAGGACGAATTTTCTGATGCCAGCCACAATGTGCCGGCCTTCGTTGTTGGGCATGGGTCTTCAGTCACAGCTCACTGCAATGATGACGGCGAACCTTCAGGCACGGCCGGCCGACCGGCACTGGCTGTTTTGCAGGGTAGCGGTTTGGGAGATGCGGTCGTGGTTGTCACGCGTTACTTTGGCGGCACGAAACTTGGGACAGGTGGGCTGGTGCGGGCTTATGGCGATGCGGTTCGGGCCGTGATTGAAGCCGTGCCCCGGGCCGAAAAGGTGCCGACCTATACGGTGATGTTAAGCGTGCCTTATTCTTTATTTGAACAGGCACGCTTGCTAGTAACTCAGTGTGGCGGCCAGGTTATAGAAGAAAGTTTCGCGGCTGAAGTGACTTTGACGATTCAGTTCCGAGTAGAATTGCTTCCGGGATTTCAAGATTCGATTAGCGGTCTCTCCCATGGCAAAGTCGAAGCGATTATCGTCGAATCTAACCCCGATACCATCATGCCAGTTAAGCAGCCGGAAGATGATCCGGATCTTGGATCGTAGCTCAAGCCAAGACTTGACGCAGCGCCTCCAAGAGTAAAGTAACATTTTCCCGCCGGCTGTTAAAGCCCATCAAACCCACTCGCCAAACCTTGCCGGCAAGCGGACCAAAGCCACCGGCGATTTCGATATTATATTCATTCAACAAGCGGCTAGCGATGCGCTTGGCGTCTACACCATCTGGGACGCTAACAGTGGTTAGGCTTGGTAAGCGAAGCTCTGGCGCCACATGACAAGAAAGGCCTATTCGTTCCAGCCCCTGCCAAAACAGCTCGGCCGATTCCTGGTGACGGGCCCAACGTGCTGCCAGGCCTTCTTGGGTGATTAAGCTCAAAGCTTCGCGCAAAGCATAATTGAGATTAATGGACGCCGTGTGGTGGTAGACGTGTGGGCTGCCCCAATATTTCATCAACAAATTTAGATCAAGATACCAATTGGCTACGGCGACTTTGCGTCGCTCTAACTTTCTTACAGCTCGAGGTCCGAAGGTGAGGGGCGCGATACCGGGCGGGCAGCTGATACACTTTTGGGATCCCGTGTAAACGATGTCCACATTCCAGTCATCGGTGAAGAAAGGAACGCCACCTAGACTGGCGACCGTATCCACCAACAATAAACAATCGAATTCACGGCATAGCTCGCCAATCCCCTCCATGGGCTGGCAAGCGCCGCTAGAGGTTTCGCCATGGACGAGAGCCAGCACGGAAGGTCGATGTTGTTCAATCGCTGCGTATAGTTCGTCTAGTTCGAGAACCTGGCCCCAAGGTTTTTCAATTGTGCGCACATCAGCGCCGTAACGAGCCGCTATATCGGCCAGTCGTTGCCCGAAATAACCAATGATACCTACCAGAACGACGTCGCCAGGCTCGATGATATTGGCCAGACTGGCTTCCATCGCTGCGGTTCCAGTGCCACTGATGGGTAGAGTAAGTTCGTTGTCGCACTGGAATAAGTAACGCAACAATTCCATTTCCTCGGCCATAACTTCCAAGAAAGTGGGATCGAGATGGCCAACCTGACGCATGGCCAAAGCTTGCAACACCCGGGGATGGGCGTTTGATGGGCCAGGTCCCATGAGCAGACGCGGTGGCATGTCTAGTTGCTGTGGTTGGATGCGGTGAGCATCATTAATCGTATGGGTCATGATTTATTACTCCTGGTGATAAGCAAGAATCTGAAAAGCGCTTCGCGGATTCTGTTTAGATAGTTATAGCGACAACAGGATGATCATATTTTAATTAGCCCGTCCGTCAAGGAGTTAATCTAGACGGTTTCAACTCTCTAGTTGGCTGATATTGGGCACTGGTCTGGATAATACAGGCGTGCGGACGATTGCTGCCGGCGGAGGTTCAAGCGATGCGAAGTAAGTTTGAAGCAGTCCATGCATGAAAATATAGCTGCCGCCAACTTTTCTCAGAAAGGTTAGGGAAGAGGCGTAATCGAGGAATTCTGTATAGCGCCATGGGATGTCACCTTGGAACCAAAGTAATGACCTCACCAGGAAATGCTTGACCACATTACTGCCCCCTAAAAGTGATCCGGCGGTGATAAAGCTTAAGGCGCCGGCGAGCAAAGCATAGCTTGGGTCACGATCACGAACTAACCAGGTGATCAGCCCGACAAATAAGCAGGAGATTGAAGCGGCGATGAAGGAATTCCTAAAGGACAATAGAATTCCCTGATTTGGTCGACTCTTGACTTCGATTCGGCGACCTCTCAATCCACCCAAAATAAAAAAACCGGAACCGATGATGATGGATGATTGAGGTCCCACTGGTGCATCGTAGAGTAATTTGCCCAAAACTTCGGCAATCAGAGCCACCAATAATCCGGCCGCCAGACCTCTTCCCGCATCGGACCAGGACCAGCTTAGCGCTTCTACAGTGCGAATCTCATTCTGGTAGCTGCGTCCGTATACATAGCGGGCGGCCGTTACAAACAAAATGACTTCGCTGATTGCCCAGACGATCGCCAATAATGGCGGTCCAGTCAAGGCGATAACGACGATAGTTAAGAGGCCGACGACCAAGCCGATTGAGAACAAGTGGCGCCGGTAAGTCCACCCAGTCACGTTGGTTGTGGATCTTAACCTTTGAATTTCGAAGAATCGTCCTTGGAGAAGCGCCACTACCAGACCTAAGGCGATATTGGTGGTAAGCAGCGCCAGGAATTCAGCTCGTCCCTGAGCGATTTGAAGGAATGCGGCAAAGGATTCTGATATCGGGGCAGGCAAGTAGGGGTTGGACTCTCGCAATAGCTGCAAAAACAACCACATGATGACTCCCCCAACAGTGCCTAGTAATAGTCCGGTAATCAGCATATAGATCCAACGCCAGCGGCGATTTACGAGCCAGGTGGGTTGTAGTTGCTCTAGAAGAAACTGGGAGCGATTTTGCTCGAACATGTTACGGGCCAGCCAGGCCAGCCATCCTTTCGTTTCAATTGAAGAGTAGCGGCTATCGATGGTGCGGCGATTCAGCATGTTTTCTACATATGTCTCGAAAAGGTAGCGGCGCCAAAAATCTAATGACCGGCCGGTGGGTTCACTTTGACTCGCTAAAATTTCACCCGAATCATCGCCTCGGTGGCTGTAAGCCTGGCTCATGATACTTAACATCAGCGGAGAACGGGCCAGTTCGTTCAAAAGGGGATCGACTTTCACCGCTGTTCGCAATGTGGTTAGACGAGAACCGTTTCTTGCCAGATAAGCGTCAACCTGGTCTGAGCTCAAAGAATCTAGCAGGATGGCTCCCCCGAGCCGTAATTGCACACCGGCCGTCCGATATTCCTCAGAACGGCTGCATACGACGATGCCCGAGAGCCCTCTCGTCTCTCTAAAGTTGTTGATCGCTTTGATGCAGATGGGACGCAGCCTATCGGGTATTTCGTCCAGGCCGTCTAAGAGCAGTGTGAGCTCATCTTGTTGGAGCCATTTCGCTGCCAACTTTCTTGGAATCTGATATTTTGAGGCTAGTTCTTCGACCACCCACTTATCTAGTTGCGGCCGCGTATCAGCCCAAGAAGCCAGGTTTAAAATGACCGGTACAGGCTGCAAGGGATCATGTTCTGCCCGGTTGATGAGATCCCGCGCCAAAACCATCAGGGTCACCGTCTTGCCAGATCCAGGCTCTCCCAAAATGAGAAGAGCACGATCGGAGCCGAAATAGTATTCGAGGATGCCACCTTTTAGACTGGATGATTCTTGGTTGATATTTAACGGCGGAATCACTCCTTGCCAGGGATGCTGGATTACCTGGTCAAGCTGGCGAATCGAGAGCTGGATCATGCTAGACTCGTCTACTGATTCTCGCAGTAAACCATCGACCCAAAAATTCTTTACTTTGTTTAGCAATAGCAGTTGTTTACGTCTCCAGCGCCCGATCTTGATCGTATCCGTCGTAGATGAATTCAATCCCTTGCCGGCCGTTAGTTTTTCTATTTGATCTGACGAAAAAAATTCAGCAGATTCGGTTAAAGCCATTTCGCCAACTCGTGATTCCTGGTTGAGTAATGGAAATGCTTGTTGTCGTTCGGTGTCGTTTAAGCCCCGATAATTTCCGGATCTTAATAGTTCATCGGCTTCGATTGGGGTACTTAATCCACCGAATTGATGCAGTATCTTGACCAGACTCACGAGCACGAGACGTTCATCGGCATTGATCTTGCTTTTATCGCGTTCCCAGTCGCTGATGGCCGCACCCGAATAGCCGGTATCCCCCATGGCATCGCCCATCAGCTCGCCCAGCCGTTCCTGGGTTAAAAGCCCACCCCGAATCAGATCGCGGCATTGCCGTCGATAGTAGCGTAGTGATTGTCCAAAGGAGGGCAAAGCCTCACTCCTCTCCTCATAAGCGCCACTTAAGCGTTTTTAAGTAGCGTCCACTATGTCTTTAAGCCTACTTATATTAAGCTGGCAATCAGAACAAGCGACCGGCCGGTACCTTTAAAAAATCAGCATAGAAGGCAGTTGAATGTCTCATGAGCGGGTAGGTCTCGTAAGAGCCACCCGGGCGCCACACTCGACCAGCCCTCTCCTAATTTCGAGAGGAGGTTTGAGATGTTCACATCCGCCAAGAAAAAGATTGCACGTACGCTCCTAGCCGTCACCGTAGCCCTCATTATTGCAGGCGTTCCGGTCTTTCAAGTTTTACAGGCCGCTGAATGCGGGGCAGGATCAGCCGGCTGCGGTTGATCTGTTTCATCATTTTCTTCTAGTGACAACCTAGGGCGACCATCCGTATTTGCTGCGGATGGTCGCCATTTTATTTTCTCTAAAGCATCGGCTCGTTCCTTCAAGAACATCACTTTTAGTTTTTGTCCCCAGACGTCGTCGGGGAACGCTTCAATGATGGCCAAGGCCTGGTCGAATTTTGGTAATGCCTGCTCGATGTTTCCCCTGGCGACAAAGGTCTCAGCTAGGCCTCCTAATGAGTTAGCTAACATGAGCTTTGAATCAGCCTGCTGCCACATATTGATGCAATTACGCCAATGCTGTTCAGCGGCAGGGAGGCGACCCTGGACCAGGTAAATGTTAGCAAGATTCATGATTGTTAGTGCGTGTTCGTAAATGGGACCCCAGCGACGCATATAGGGTGTATTGGTGCGGACAAAAGCGGCTTCTGCCGCTTCCAAGTCGCCTTGATGGAAATAAAGGGTGCCGATAGAGTGTTCAATCCTGACTTTATCCACCTCGTTATCAGTATTAGCAAGAAGCGAGAGCGCTTCATCATAGCAAACCAAGGCCTGCTCTGGTTTATTATCATTTTCCAAGATATTACCTAGATTCAGTAAAGCGCGGGCCAAACCGACTGTCGCCCCAGCATCACGAAAATGGTTGATAGCTTGAAGGAGCCACTCTTCGGCCACATCGAGGGCGCCGCGTGACTGGTTTACCAAGCCAATCATCATTATGGCATTGGCCAGGCGTACCGGACCGGCCCCGCAATCGTGGAAACCGACCAAAGCCGCCTTGGCAGCCTTCTCAGCGGAGTCGTATTGGCGCATCCGCCAATAATCTCCCGATTGCTGCATTCGGGCGATAGCTGTACGCTCGACGTCACCGAGCTGGAGCCCTATTTTCTCTTCTTCGAGATGGAGAGCCAGCGCTTTTTCCAGTTGGCGATTGTGGCGGTAAAACAAGCCTAATTGATCTAATATTCTTGCCCTAAGAGCAGGGTTTTCTTGTGGGCATTCCCGCAATATTCGCTCGAGTGTGGGGAGCCACTCTCGCCAATAACCTTGCTTCTCGAAATAGTCGAAGAGCCCTAAGGCTAATTCGACTGTATCTAGCCAGGTTTCTGGCAATCCCAAACCAAACTCGATAGCTTTGAATATGTTTTGCCGGTCGCGGTTTAATGCTCGATATGTGTTGACATCGAGAAACTCCGAACGCTTGCGCCAATAGGCCACATTGGAGGCGATGCTGTTGGTGAACTGAGGTGTGGAGCTCATTTGATAGACGTTCGCCTTGGATGGAGAATCATGGACGGACGGGTAAGTTTACTCTGGCCAATAGATGATCTCCGTGCGTAAAAAAGTATCGGTCAGGCGATGGATGCCGTATCGTCTCTCATGGATTGTCCCGCGTACTTCCAAAAGAGAGCGGGTGACAAGTTCGGTCACAGCTGGCCAAAAATCTTCAGAGGATAATTGACTGATCGCCTGCATTTGTTCCGGACGCGAGCCTGCTTCGGCTACCAGAGGCATCGCTTGTAGTAATGCCTGGGCCTCGGCGCTCAACATGCGCCAAGATTCCAGATAGATATATCGGTACATTTCCTCTATTGGACCAGGGCGATTGCTGGTTAAGTCACCTAAAATCTGCGCAAGAGGCAAAACTGCCGCGAGGCTAACAACCAGTTTTATGGCTAATGGGTTACCCCCGGTCAAGGTATAGACCGCTTTGATCTCTTCCTCGCTTGACTGGGATAGTTCGTTTAGACCGATAGTCTTGGCATGATGGCGCAGCAAATCGGAGGCATCAGGTAGCGCCAACTCCTCCAGTGATAAGAAATGGACAGCGGGGGAAAAAGCAGGTCTCGCCCGAGATGTAATCAGGAACTTTGAAGGTTCGGTAAACTTTTGAACTTGTTCTATGATGAAGGCCGTGGATTCTTCGGTTTCTAAATTATCGATTATGATCAAGTGAGGCCGGTTTTTTAATTCCTGGCGTAAACGTTCCCGATCCAAGGTAGAAGCAATATTTGATGATCGAGGCCATATTTTCTCCGCGAGATCGAGAAGTAATTGTTCATAACATTGTTCTGGGGATAGGGTCGCTCCACTCAGACTGCGCCCATTGGCTCTCAACCAAACAATATTTTCAAAGACAAGATCGTTTAGAAGCTGCCGGGTGGCAAAGTCGGCCAAACTGGTTTTGCCGATGCCGCCAATACCGCCGATAGCCACGATCCAACTATCATCTGGGCGACGCAGTAAGTCGATTACTTCTTGCCGGGTAGAATCGAAACCGAACAATTGAATATAAGGCGACGGTGGCAACATGGCCTCTAGTTCCTGCCGTCGTTGTTCACGCAAGACGAGTTCCCGGCTCAGAAGAATAAGGGACAAGTTCCGGATCGCCGATTTTTGCCATCGATTCACCTGGTCGGTGCTGGCATGTTGCCGTAAGGCTACCTCGCGGATGATCTCGCCTTCCAAAAAACGAGCCCGCAGCACGGCAGCTTCTGTTTCTGATTGTTCCTCCAATTCCTCAAGCGCTCTTAATAAGATATCGTTGGTAATCCGGCGCTTGTCTAGAACGCTGCCTTTACCCTCTGATTCCGTACGCTTCTCCTGAACAATTAACAAGAAGGAAAGTAGATCATCGTCGGAACTCCCCAAATCTCCCCAAGTAGTCAGGGCGCCATGTATGGCATTTTGAAACTCATCTAAGTCAATTGATGACATCTGGCTCATAGAGTCAGCTTCCCTCCTCGACCGAAAATAAGCGATTGGCGATGGTAAGGATGGTCTCTTTCCGTACATGATACAACATTTTAACCTGCAAATTCCACTTTTCGTGTCTTTGTGACAATTGATACGTAGAAGCGCACAAGATCGCACAGATTGGACACACCATTGCACACACTTTGGCCTTATTCTAATTCAAGGAAACACCCGATCTAAATTGCAGAAGCTAGGTGACCTGTCAGTATATATTTATTGGAACCGAATCATGACTAACAATGCTTACTGCAGAAAACCAAACTTAGCGAACCAAAATCATATAGGAGGAGGGATCCGTGCGAGTAAAAGTAATTCTTAACCCATATGCCAAAAGAGGATTGGCCCGAAAACAGGTCAGTCGTGTGCGAAGCGTTTTAGCAGATAGCGGGATAAAAGCTGACCTGACGATAATCGAACGAAAAAGCCAGGCAAGGCAAGAAGCGATGGCGGCCGCATTTGGACCATATGATGCCGTCGTCGTTGCCGGCGGTGATGGGACGCTGCATGATGTCATCAACGGGCTCATGATCGCTTCCTCCGGAGGCCAAACCTGCCCGGTTGGCATTTTACCGCTTGGCACGGCCAATGATTTTTATGATATGGCGGGTTTACCTCCTGATCTAGACGATGCGGTACAGGTGATCGCTGGAGGATCTAAGCGCCAGATAGATGCCGGATCTGTCCGGTATGTTGATGATTCTTCATCTAATGGGGGCAGCTCGAATTATCAAGGTTGCTTCTTCGACAACAATTGTGCTCTGGCGATGGAACCGGTTGTCACTCAACAGGCGGATCAAATCACTTTTCCATCTGGGAGTATGCGCTATGTTGTGGCTGTCGCTAAAACACTGTTGCATATGAAAGCCTGGAATATGCAGATCGTCTGGGACAATGGCGCTTATGAAGGACCAATCTATCTTCTATCCATAGCCAATACGCCACGAACTGGGGGCGTGTTTATGATTTCGCCAGAAGCTTCAATGGATGATGGTCTTTTTGATTTCGTATTCGCTCCTGTGCTTCCCAAGGCTCAAGTCTTGGCTTTGCTGCCCCGTCTGCTTAACGGCAGCCACATCCACCATCCCAAAGTGGTGTCCGGCCGAACGACCAAGATGCATATAAAAAGCCAGCCGGGCACTCCAATCCATGCCGATGGTGAGATCATTTCCGAAGGGGCGACAATGGTCGAGTACCGTATATTGCCGGGTAAAATCACGCTACTGGCCCCAAATTGATGATACTAAGGAGCGGCGCCGCACAATGTCGCATAAAATTGCCAAACTATCGCAGACTATTTTCGGTATGCTCTAGTCAGTATACTGATATTGGCAACGGGTTGGCCTCCCGGAAGTGTAAAGACCCGGTTTGGCACCGGGGGGAGTAGCCGGGAGGCTGGTCTCAGAATCCAATAACGATTGTCTACAAACGGGCATCGTGCTATTCTCGTTTGTTAAACTTGATTCTCGGCCCAAACGTATGATTACAGATAATATCCTGCGTGGTGAAAAAATCCGGCTGACTGCTGTAACCAAGGAAGATATTAAGGCTATCTCGCAATGGTATGAGGATGCGGGCTTCAGCCGTTTGTTTGACGCCACCCCGGCCGTCCCCAAGAGCCAAAATCAACTGGCCAACTTGTTGGAGGAACAGCGAAAAAAATAAAGATATTTATCTCTTCGCCATCCGGCCGATCGACGACAATGTACTGCTAGGCTACGTTGAACTCGACGGTTTTTTATGGACCCATCAAAATTGCTGGCTTAGCATAGGTTTGGGAGACAGGAAGAATTGGGGCAAAGGATTACGGCAGGGAGGCCATGGAGCTTATCCTGCGATTCGTTTTTCATGAGCTCAACTTACACCGGATTCAATTAACGGTCTTCAGCTATAATGAGCGAGCCGTCGCCCTGTATGAAAATTTGGGTTTTACGCGCGAAGGCGTCTATCGCGAACACTTACAGCGAGATGGACAGCGGCACGATATGTACCTCTATGGCTTGCTCCGGCGCGAGTGGAGTGAAGGACAAGCTGCTAAAAACAGGGACTAGAACAAGGACCATCGACCTGGAAGGATATCGAAGAAGGTTTTCCTCAACTAACCACATTCCCCATGGAACTAACGTCGCTCCCAATTGATCAGGAAAGGATAGCCATCGTTTGCTCTACCGGGGGATTTAAGGGCGTTTTCATTCACGGTGTTTTAAGCGCCTTCGAATTGGCCGGCTTTCGTGCAGCAGCCTATGGAGCAGCCTCTTCTTCGGTCTTACCGGCCGCTGCTGCGGCGACCGGTAGAGTTAATCGTCTGGGAGTCGATTTCTGGGAAGAAGGCCGGCGAATCATTGCCCAACCTGGCAATGGGATGAGCGAGATGGTTTTGGCCGGAATTTCCCAGGTAGGTCCCTGGCTGCGACCGCAACTGTTTGGCCAGACCTCGTCAAGAATGTTGATTGCGGCCAATGCTGTCGACGACTCTGGGGCCCTGGAAACGCAAGGAAAGGGCGGTCGACGTCGCGGTCGCCAATTATTGCTCGATGCAGCACGAGGCCGGCGAGAGTGGGTTGAAACACATTTAAGCCTTCATCTATTCGATACGGCATCTAAGGATGAGCAGATTAAACTAACGGCCACGAATTTCGATGAAGTCGCTTACGCTTCCTCACGCATGCTGCATGCCTGGGATGTTCCTGCCTGGGTGGACGGCCGGCCGTACGTGGATGCCTTTTATACCTGCGCCTGTCCGGCATTAGAATTGGCCGGCCTTGGATATGATCTGGTCATCGCCCTGGGCAGCGAACCGGTTTTATACCGGGATATCTTTCAAGCGGAGCAAATACCCGAACGATGGGGAGACACCGATATCCTAGCCATATGTCCCGAATGGGATCCGGCCGAAAATGGCGTGGAGTATACTAATGCGTCTGCTGAAGGATTACAGCAACTTTTTAACCACGGGTATGAAAAAGGCCAGGCATTTCTAGTCCAACGTAGCGTCATCTGATTAAACCGCCATTCCTTCTACGGAAATAAAATTTGTCTAGCGAAGGTTTACTGAAACGTTTTTTCGTAAACTATTGTTCGCTTGCTTTGCACGAGGTAAAATGTTAATGCCAATTCATTAGCAATTGGGCGGAGGATAAAGCGGTGATGACCACAATACCACCTTGAATCCTGCCACATGGCAGCGATTTCCATCACTCCTGGCCCGAATAGCGTCAATTTTCGCTGCAAGGCACTTGATTGACTCCCTTTTGCCACCCTATTGCCACCATGTTGACATTTTCTGTTAACTACTTTACAATTGCGATTGGTAGTGTGGCTCCCGTACATCGAATTGGTTGCAGGAAGAGGACTTGCAGCGAATCGTGGCCTAAGGAGCGAGGAGAAGAGGATACTTGACCAGGTGGCTGACATCTGCCTGCGGTTTATTACCGAAGGCAGCAATGGTTAGCCTAGGCCTCCATTCCCCGGCTAAACCTCCAGCAGCCACCTACTTTAACAACACTTCAAAGGTAAGATATGGCCCGATTACTGGAAGTTGAAGATCTTGTAACCAGATTTTATACAGAGGACGGAGTAGTTCACGCCGTAAACGGCATTTCTTATACATTGGATGAAGGGGAGTCCATGGCCATCGTGGGCGAAAGTGGGTGCGGGAAGTCTGTTAGCGTCTTGTCAGTCATGCGACTGATACCCAGCCCTCCTGGACGCATCGACGGCGGAAAGGTCATTTACAATGATCGCAATCTGTTGAACGTTTCCGATGAGGAGATGCGATCGGTTCGGGGCAGGGAAATCGCCATGATTTTCCAAGACCCGATGACCTCCCTCAACCCCGTGTTAACCATTGGCCGCCAGATGACCGAAGGGTTAAAGCTTCACTTAGGCATGAATGATTCCCAGGCTAAAGCCCGGGCGGCCGAAATGCTGGAGTTGGTCGGCATTCCCAGTGCTGCTGACCGATTGCCCGATTATCCCCACCAATTCTCCGGTGGCATGCGCCAACGCGTTATGATCGCCATGGCCTTGTCCTGTAACCCATCACTCTTAATCGCTGATGAGCCAACGACAGCTTTGGATGTCACGATCCAAGCTCAAATTGTCGAACTGATGAAGCAGCTTCAAGAGAAATTGGGCATGGCCATCATCTGGATTACCCATGATTTAGGTGTGGTGGCAGGCATGGTGGAGAAGGTTGCGGTTATGTATGCCGGATACATCGTCGAAATGGCTCTGGTCGGCGACCTTTATAAGAAACGCAACCACCCATATACCCTGGGTCTGTATGAGTCACTGCCCAAAATCGATCAAAGGGAAAAGGAGCGACTGGCTACGATCCAAGGTTTACCCCCAGACTTACTGCAAGAGCCTACCCAATGTCCATTTGCACCGCGCTGTCCCTACACCATTGATAAGTGCTGGGAAGAAAATCCACCACTCATGCCCAGCGGCCCAGAGCATTATACAGCCTGCTGGCGATGGGAAAAGATTCGTGAGGACATGCACTTCGGAGAGAAGATATGAGCAACGCAAATGGCAAGGAAGTACTGGTTCAGGTCAAGAATCTAAAAAAGCACTTTCCTATCATGCGCGGTGTCATGCGACGCCAGGTCGGCGCCGTACAGGCTGTGGATGGGGTGACTTTCAATATTTATCAAGGCGAAACGCTGGGTTTGGTTGGCGAAAGCGGTTGTGGTAAATCGACCACCGGCCGGACAATCCTACAGCTACTGGAACCAACGTCTGGTGAAGTTTTATTCGGTGATAAAAACCTTACCGCGCTGAACAAGACCGATCTGCGGAAGGCTCGCCGGGATATGCAGATGATCTTTCAGGATCCCTATGCCTCATTGAACCCACGCATGACTGTGGGCAGTATCGTGGGCGAACCACTGCAGATCCATAATATCGGCGATAGTAAAAGCCAGAAAGAACGCGTCCAAGAGTTACTAAGCCTGGTAGGGCTGAACCCCTTCTTCATCAACCGCTATCCGCACGAGTTTTCGGGTGGTCAACGGCAGCGCATCGGCATCGCCCGAGCATTGGCGACCAATCCATCTTTCATTGTGGCCGACGAACCCATCTCAGCTTTGGATGTATCCATTCAAGCCCAAGTGGTTAACTTGATGGACGATTTGCTGGTGGAGTTGGGGCTGACCTATCTCTTCATCGCCCACGATTTGTCGATGGTTCGTTATATCAGCGACCGGGTGGCGGTGATGTATCTGGGACGGATTGTCGAGTTGAGTGAACGAGACGAAGTCTTCGATCACCCGCTGCACCCATATACCCAAGCCTTATTATCGGCCATCCCTATACCTAATCCTGAAGTTGAGGAAAAACGTCAACGTTTGATCCTGGAAGGGGATGTTCCTAGCCCGGCAAACCCACCCGAAGGGTGCCGGTTCCATCCGCGCTGTTCGTATGCTACGGATATTTGTAAAGAGGAAGACCCCGAATATCGGAACTTGGAAGTGAACGGGACTAAGCACTGGGTCGCCTGCCATCACGCGGAAGATTTTATGTGATATTTACTGATAGTGGTTAAGCGAATAAACGCTTATGGTCAACGGCCGGAAGGGGTGCGTCCCAACCAGCCAGGTGGCGACGGCGAATCGTCTGAATCTATATTTAGGAGGTGATGCCCGGAAGTAGAAGATAAAAAGAAATTAGTGGACCGTTTAATGACAAGAAAGTTTCTGTTTAAGTTAATTTGTTGGAGGAGACAATGAATCCGAAAAAATTAGGTTTGTATTTAGCCACCCTAGCGCTCTTGGTGCTAGTTTTGGCTGCTTGCCAGCCGGAGACCATTGAGGTGACACGCGTGGTTGAACAAGAAGTAACCCGCGTCATTACCGAGACTGTAACCGAAGCCGGCGAACAGGTTGAAGTGACCCGCGTCGTCACCGAGGTTGTGGAAGTCGCGGTTGAGCCGAAGAAGAAGATATGGGCATGGACGTCGTGACTTTGCGTCGTAGCCTGGAAACTGAGCCGCCGACAGCCGATCCGCAGTTGGTAACGGACACCACCTCGGCTGAGGTCGTGCACAACACCTACATCAGCTTGACCCGTCTCGATCAGGTGACAGCTGAGGTTTTGCCCTGGCTGGCTACTGACTGGGCAGAAGGCGTAGACGAAGAAGGCAACCAGACCTGGACCTTCAATCTCCGCGATGACGTCCAGTGGGTTAAATGGGATAACGAAAGTGGACAGGTTGTCGAAGTCCTGGATGACGAAGGCAACCCCCGTTTCGTGATGCCTTCTGATGTTGAGTTTGGCGTGAAGCGGGCCATTGACCCCGCGACTGCCTCGCAGTACGCCTATCTTTTGTACGGCATGAAAAATGCCCAACCCGTTAACGAAGGCGACGAGGAATTAACCCTGGACGACCTGGGTGTGACCTGCGATGACGAAGCACTGACCTGCGTCTTCACGTTGGAATCCCCGGCTCCCTGGTGGCCCTCCATCGTCACCATGCCCACCGCCACCCCCGTGCCGGCCTGGGTCATCACTGAGTATGGCGACAACTGGATCGAGCCCGGCTTGGCGAACAGCAGTGGCGCCTACGTCATGTCCGAGTGGATCCATGGCAGCTCCATGCAGTTGGTCAAGAACCCCTTCTGGATTGATGCCGACAGCGTTCAGATCGAGCATGTCGACTACGACATGGTTCAGGAAGCATCCACCCGCTTCGCCATGTACGAGAACAATGAGCTCGATACGGCCAGCGTGCCCCTACCCGAGATGGATCGAGTGAAGGCCGACCCGGTGTTGAGTGAAGAGCTCAACATTCTGCCGGTCTCCTGCACCTACTTCTATGGGTTTATCAATACTAAGTACCCCTTCGACGATGTGCGCGTTCGTACGGCTTTCTCTCAGGCCATCGACCGCCAGAGTCTGATCGATAACGTCCTGAAAGGCGACCAGCTCGTGGCCAGCTCCTTCGCCCCTCCGGGCATCTTCGGTGCGCCGGAACCGGGCACGGTTGGCATCCAATATGATCCTGCCGCTGCCGCGGAAAGTCTACAAGCCTTCCTCGATGAAGAAGGTCTGACGCTCGAAGAGTTCAATGACCTGGACATCGTCATGATGCACAACACCAGCGAAAGCCATGCCCAGATCGCCGCGGCTATCCAGCAGATGTGGGCCGATGCCCTTGGCGTCGACGTACGCGTCGAGAATCAAGAGTGGCGCGTTTATCTGCAGACCATCGAGAAGACGACACCGATCGAGGAAATGCCCCACATCTATCGTCTGGGTTGGTGCGCTGACTACGCCGACGAGAATAACTGGGTTCACGAGGTGTTCAACTCGACAGAAGGCTCTAACCGTCTTCGTCGAAATTGCTTGGACCCCAACTGTAACGAAATCGGCGAATCCGAATTCGACGAGTTAACTAAAGCCGCCCAAGTGGAGACTGATCCGGCTGCGCGCGCCGATCTCTACGCCCAGGCCGAGGAAATCCTGGCCGCTGATGAAGCCGCCTACGCACCCATCTACCACTACACTACGGTGCAGGTCACCAAGCCTTGGCTGACCCGTACCTACCCGTCCGTGGCTGCGCCAGCCATCTTCGAGTGGTCCATCGACTGGGACGCCAAGACGGCAGCACTAGGCGAATAGTTGTATAAAAGCTACAATCGGTTAAGGGCTTAGGTAAAAGTAAGCTCTGCCGCTCGTAGTTGTTTGCTTAGCCTGGGGACTGGGAAAATCAAATCCCGGTCCCCAGGCATCCACAAAAAGCGAGGCGCCGATGACAACCTATATCGTTCGACGAATATTGTTCTTTATTCCCGTGTTATTTATGGTTGCGCTCTTCAATTTTGTGCTTATGCGGTCGCTTCCGGGCGGTCCGTTTTCTTTTGTGGGCGACCGGACACTGCCACCAGCGATCGTGGCCAACATCGAATCCCAATACCATCTGGACTGGCCGATGTGGCAACAGTTCCTTGCATTCACTATAGGCGACGAACTGCTGGGGGGTGACGGCAGCGCCCAGGGCATCCTGCGCGGTGACTTTGGTGCTTCTCTGTTCTACCGCAACCTTTCGGTGACAGACATCATTCGGACGACTTTGCCGGTGTCGTTTCAACTGGGCATCATGGCTACGGCTCTGGCCATCATCATGGGTCTTCCACTTGGTATTATCGCTGCCCTGAAACAGAATACGTGGATAGATTATTCGGCGACCTTCCTGGCCGTCTTTTTCTTGTCGATTCCTAATCTTGTTCTGGCGCCTGTTCTTATCTGGCTCGTTTCCATCCGCTTGGGCTGGCTGCCTGTAGCCGGCTGGGGGGCGGAAAAAGATTTCATATTGGGCGTCATACCTAATCCGGCCGACTGGAATGTCGAATACTTCCAGCACGCCTTACTGCCTGTCTTTGCCTTGGGTACGGCCTCGGCGGCCGGCATCGCCCGCCTGACCCGGGGCAGCTTGCTGCAAGTTATCCGCGAGGATTACATACGAACGGCCCGGGCTAAAGGCCTGCGAGAACGGGTGGTCATTGTCGTCCACGCGCTCAAAAATAGTCTGATCCCGGTGGTGACGATTTTGGGACCTATCTTTGCCGCTCTGGTGACCGGAACCTTTGTGGTCGAACAAATCTTTGGTATCAACGGCATGGGCAAACATTTCGTCCAAAGCGTAGGTAACCGGGACTATCCCTTGCTGATAGCCGTAACCCTAATTTATGCCGTCATCCTGGTCATTGCCAACCTGGTGGTAGATATCACTTATGCCTGGCTGGACCCGCGCATTCGCTACGATTAATTAGGAGGACCCAATGGCTGTTGCCGAATTATCGCCTCACGATGCCTCTGCGCCGGTGCGTAAGGAGCGCAGTTTATGGGCGGAGTCTTTTCTCCGTTTACGCAAGAACAAGGCGGCTATGGTCAGCTTGCTCTTCATCATCCTGCTAGCACTATCGGGTATCTTCGCCCATATTATTTCGCCTTTCGATCCGGCTGAACAGGACCTGTTGGCCAACAACGCCGTTCCCAGGTGGATGCTCTTCCTTCTGCCGGAGAATGCCGAGAACTATGCCCGATTCAGCACCGCCTACCCCCTGGCGGCCGACCATTTGGGGCGCGACCTATTAAGCCGAACCCTCTACGGCGCGCGTATTTCTCTTTCGGTGGCTATTGTGGCCGCCACAGTGAGCCTGATCGTCGGCACCGCCTATGGCGCTATTTCCGGCTATTTGGGCGGAAGCGTCGATAATATCATGATGCGCATCGTCGACTTCTTGTACGCCTTCCCATTCCTTATTACTGTAATTTTGTTGCAGGCTTACTTCAAGGCACTGGCTCGAAGTGGAGAAGGCGAAGGAATAGTCGGTGCCATCATCAACGCGAACAATAGCATGGGCGGCCTGCTGTTTCTGTTCATCGCCATTGGATTGCTGAACTGGATCGGCATGTCCCGCATCGCCCGTGGTCAGGTGCTGTCTTACAAGCAGAAGGAATTCGTCGAGGCGGCCCACGCCATGGGCGCTAGCGATACGCGAATCGTCTCCAAGCACTTATTACCTAATATTATCGGTCCTCTGATCGTGGCCGAGACGTTGGCCATTCCGGGCTATATTTTCCTAGAAGCCTTCTTGAGCTTCATAGGTCTGGGTGTTGACGCGCCTACACCCAGTTGGGGCATCATGATTTCGGAAGGGATTCAGGGCTTGCGCAGCTATCCCAATCAGGTCCTGATACCGGCCATCTTCCTGTCTGTGACGACTCTGGCTTTCAACTTCCTGGGCGATGGCCTGCGTGATGCCTTCGATCCGAGGTTAAAGGAATAGTCGCCAGCCCAAAGATGTGAGCCCTAGGCCACCAAAATGATGGGTGGCACTGAATTCACTGCCCTGGGCTCCGGAAATCCAAAGGACTGGAATTATCCGGTCAAATCCTGACGCTGTTGCCTCAAGCAAGCCTGACTTAGGAAGTCGCGCTTCCCGAGATGAACAGGATACATCAGCGATGATGAATGATCAATCGAATCGCCGTTCGCCTCAACCGGCCCGGCGATTCTTCTCTTTAATGTTCCGCGCGCAGCTTTCTTCTGACCCATATAGGAATCTTGTGGCCATAAAAACCGGTAAATTTATCCTATTCTTCGTTCTACTAACCATCGTTGGACTGATGCTCGCCGGCTGCAGCCTGGGTCAGGCTCAAGCCGGCCGCAGGCCGTCGCCGGATTTCAGCCGGGGCATGCCGGTGAGTGACAACGTCGCTGGCACGTCAGATATGCTAGTAAATCAAGCGACCGGCGCCATCCATTTTGTCTGGTCTACGGCGGCTGATGATCAAGCCCATGTCCATTACCTCCAGCTAAACGAAGCGGCCGAGATAGTCGCCGACTTCGATCTGGACTTGCCAGAGGCCCGGCATCGTGCACCCCGTTTGTTGTCAGCCGATGACGATTTGCTGCATCTATTCTGGGGCTTGCGCTCGGCTGGCAGCAAGAGCTGGGAATTGTGGCATGTTCCGCTGGATCAAGCCGGCATTTTGTCCGCACAGCCCGGCCGGATTTCGCCTGAGGATATGCGGGTTGGCGATTACATCGTAGTCCAAAACAATAGCGGAGACGCGCTTGTAATTTGGGAGCAGGAATCGTCCAAAGGCCTCTGGGCCATCAGGGTTGGGACCGATGGCATAGAGCCGGACCCGGTCAGGCTGACAGAATCTGGTGAAGCACCTGGTGCTTACCTCGAAGAAGATGGCACACTGCACCTGACCTGGTTGGAAGAAAGGAACATCCAGTATGCTAGCTTCCCAGGCGGTGAATTGAGTCTAACCGAGGGTCAAACTGTGGCCGACTTGGGGAATATTACCGCCAATGTGGATGATCCGGTGGTCGGCGTAGCCGGAGACTGGGTCTATATCATGTGGTCACTTTTCGCCCTCAGCGGGTTGGAGTCAGGCACCGGCTGGACGGAATACATCGCCTTTCCAAAAGACGAGACATCCAGGGTGGCGCCGGCCCGGATCTGGATGCTGACCGACGAGGAACAAGCTTATGATCCTTACAGTGGCGCCTATGCTTTGACGGTGCAGGTTCCAGCGGTCACGTCACCGGCCCTTTCCAGCAATTACATAGTGGAGCCAGATATCGCATCTGGCCAGGAGAATGAGCTGGCTGTTGCCATTTCCTCCAAGCAGCTATTCCGGCTCGATGAGCTCGTCCAAATAGCCGTACTGCTGTTCAGAGATGGCGAGTACACTGGCTATCAGATGGCCGGCAAGACTGAGGCTTTTTCCATGGACGGCACCCTACAGTCAGATGAGGCCGGTCAACTTTATTTGGCCTGGCGAGAGGGCACCGGTCGACAACTGTATTTTGCTTCAACTGAGCCCGGGCTGCGCGATGCACTCAACCAGCTTGGACAAGCGGATATGTTCCAGGTCATTGTCGGCGGGGGCCTGGAAGCTGTGACCGGCGTCTTGTTCTTCCCACTATCGATGATCTGGTTCATTCCCGGTGGGCTGCTCCTAGTTATTTACAAACTGAGAAAAGATGATGAAACCGTAAACGATACCGCTTCTGTCGTCTTTCTGATAATCGCCATCCTGCTCTACCAAACGACCAAACTCCTGTTCTTGCCCAGCATCACGTCGTATGTGCCCTTTTCAGCCTGGCTCGACGTACCACGGGGCATTGGGTTGATGCTGCAGATCATGGTGCCCTTGCTCTCTTTCGGCCTTGGTATTCTGGTAGCCGAGTGGGTCAGGCGGCGCAGGTCAGGTATGTCCTCACTTCTTTACTTCTTCATCGCCTGCGGCGTCGATGCCATTATCACCTTGATGATATACGGGGTGAATCTATTGGGCGTCATTTAAGACGAACAAACCGGCCGTCGTGCCTCTCTTATTAGCCTAACATCTCACAGATTGGGTAACCCTTCCTACGGACAAACAGTCAGGTAGTAGGCACAATAATCTACGTGGACACTACCCGAGAACAGCTGGCCGTTTTTCGACGCAGGCACCTATCAAAGATCCTTATCGGGGCCGGCGTTCTTGCCCTGGTAGTTGCGGCCTTGATAATTGGACTGTTTGCCAGTGGCCAACTGAAGATCGCTCCATCTGATGAGCCCATTCTCGTCCCGCCACCGCCGGCCGTCGATCCGGAAATGATCTCCAATCTACTGCCGCAGGATAGCATACCAGCCATTGACGATCCGCAATATGCGCCGGTGGACAAGGCCGACGAATTCATGGACGCCGATGAAGTGGTCATCGGCGTAGTCATCAATGGCGAAGCTCGGGCCTATCCTCTGCCCATTCTGAGTAGCCACGAGATCGTCAATGATGTTATCGGGGGTCAGCCAATAGCAGTCACCTGGTGCCCGCTGTGCTATACGGCCCTTGTGTTTAGCCGCCAGATAGAAGGTTTTCCAGTGCCGCTGACCTTCGGGGTATCGGGAAAGCTGTTGAACAATACGCTGGTGATGTACGATCGGCAAACGGAATCTTTGTGGAGCCAGTTGTATGGGGCGGCGATTGACGGGTCACTGGTCGACTCGCGGCTTTCATTCTTCTCCAGCACGCTGATCGAGTGGCAAACCTGGCGGGAACAGCATCCGAATACGCTCGTCCTCAGCAAACCATTGACCTGTTCTCAGTTCAATTGCGGAACCTATGCCACCAATCCGCGGGGTAGCTATGACGTCGATCCTTATGCCAGCTACTACAACTCGGCCGATGAAGGAGTTCTCAATCGATCTGTGCCCCGTGATGTGGGGCGGACCAACGGCCAGCCTAAGGAGCGGGTGCTAGGCCTGCGCCTGGCCGGTACGGACCGCGCCTACCCCTTCCAAACCTTAAAGACCCAGCCACTCATCAACGACACGCTGAATGGTGAACCAGTGCTGATCTGGTTCGATCCTGACTCACAGACCGGCACGGCCTATCTGCGGCGTGTGGTTGAGACAACGCTAACATTCAGCCGCAGCCCAGAAGACCCTGGTATCCTGATTGACGACCAGACCGGCAGCGAATGGTTGGCTACGACGGGCGAGGCAGTAAGCGGCCACTATCGCGGCAAACGACTGTTGCCCCTGGTGGCAACGACGGCTTTCGCCTTTGGCTGGTACAGTTACTTCCCAAACAGCGAGACGTTTGCCGACTAGGGTTGGTGGCTGGGGACAAGCGGCGGTGGGCTGGGTGCCAAAGGATCAGTGACCTAAAGTTCTCTTAGTATTCGCGTTCGCGGCCCATGATCATCAAAGCCAAGGACAGAGTTCGACCGGCATCCTCCAGGTTGTCGGCCGAAATATTCTCCATGGTGTCGCTGGGCAGGCGAGCATGCTCTTGCCAGCCTTCCCAGGACAAACGAACCTCCGGCGCATCCTGACCGCTGTCGAATGGTGATCCTTCGTCGTATATAATGCTGATGTCGATGGGATCATCACTGCGGGTGATATCGGCCCCCATCCTGCGTCCGGCCGTTTCAAATAGCTCGGCTAGGCGCAAGCTACCGCCGGCCGAGACTTCCAGGCGGTCGCCCGACCCCCCGCCCACACCGTGCACGTAAACGATAGCCTCCGGCTCAAGGAAGTTAGCGAAACCGGCTTTGGCCTGTAAAAAGCGGTTGATGTCGGGATCAGATACACTTTCCCCACCTTCGAGACCTTCGCCGCTGAAGGCTACGAACAGGAAGGTCCTATTTGGCTCGTATTCCGTCTCCTGCATGATTCGGATGGCCTCTAGCATGACGGCGATGCCGCTGGCATTGTCATTGGCAGCCGGATACTCGATCTCCTCAGGACCGGGAGGAGGACTATCGTATTGGGCTAGAACAAGGATCACTTCCTGGTCCATCTGAGCCTCTCCCGGCAAAGCGGCCATGCCCGGCATGTGGCCTATGACGTTCTGCACCGGCCAACGTTCCTCCAGTGTCCCTTCGACCCTCATGTCGACTGAGACGTCGAGCGGCATCTCGCTAACCGCCCCGACATCTAGCTGAGTGATCTGTTCGCGTAGGTCAGCCACCGTCTGACCCGTACCAGCCAAAAGGCGATTAGCCGTTTCCTCCGTGATCCATAAAGACGGCGTCTCCTGACCTATTTCCTGGCCGGTTAAAATGTTATTGGTTTCCTGCGTGCGACCAGAGAGGGTAATACGCCGTTCAAGCAACGCCGGATCATCGACGACGACCAGCAAGCCTCCATGGGGGAATTGCTGCAGCTCAACGGCTATCTCCGCTGACAGGGCTAATAGAATCTCGTCCTCAAAGTTGGCCGTACGTAGATCTCGATAACGCGCACTGCCAAACCCGCGAACGGGCAAGGGGTCGCCGAGGCCAATATAGCGCACCGGGCCACTTATCTGGCCCAAGGACAAAAAACGGCCGGGATAGACGGCGAAATCCTGACCATAAACGAGATCGGCACCGCCGTCGTCAATGACCAATTCCGGAAATGCATCGAGTTTCTCAAAGGCCCGGAAACGCTCCTGAAAGAAGGTCAATTGTTCGCCGGCCGGCTGCAGGCCCATGGTTTCAAACTGATTGGCGATGTATTGAGCTGCCTTGTCCATACCGGCCGTTCCCAACCCTCGACCTTCCAAGGCCGGCGCCGAAAGGTTGGCCGCATTGGCTTCGGCCAGTTGCCCGTCAAATCCCTGCGCGTGCTGGCGATAGAAAGCGACCGGCCCACTATTCGATCGCAGCCAAATGAAAACCAGGACGCCGACGACAGCCAGGCCGATGGTATAGCGATTAACCAGCCGGTTAATGACGATGCTGCCATCGTCTACGAGGCGACGAATACCTTCTCCAAACAAGTTAAAGGCCAGGATGGCCAAGAAAAAGACCAGGGTCGGATAAATGGCTAACCAGGGATACGATCGGGAATAAGTGCGGATGTTGCTGAGCAGCGCACCCCACTCCGGCACGTCGGAGTAATGGAAAGGCGCGCCGAATGTGTCAAGCTGGGAGAAGGCCCCACCGCCGATAAAAATGCTGAGGAAACCCAGCTCGCCCAGCAGCATTATAACTGCTCCCATTTCCAGGGCGAATATGGCGATCAGGGGTGAAAAAAGGTTGGGCATGATGTGCTTGGAGATAATTCGCGGTGTTCGGGCGCCAATGGCCACGGCACTTTCGATGAAAGCCCGGGGTCGGAGTCCGGCGACCTCGCCACGAACAAATCGCATGGTGTCGCCCCAGCCAACGAAACCCAGTCCGAATACAAAGGGCCACATGCCCTGGCGGATGCCCAGCGCCAGAATGATCAGCATGGCTAGCAAGACATTTGGATAAGCGGCGATAATCTCGGCCGTGCCCATCACCAGCCGGTCAAACAAGCTACCGGTACTCCAGCCGGCTATAGCGCCCAATAATATACCGGTGATCATCCGAGCGATGACGGCCAGCAACACAAGCGTTAGGGTCAACTGGGCGCCTGCTAATATTAGGCTGGCCATATCTCGACCCAGGACGTCGGTTCCCCAGGGATACTGTTCGCCGGGCTCAAAGGGCGGCGCGCTGATCTGACCTCCCTCGATTATCAAACCCTGGGTGGCGTAGGGGCTATGCGGCGTTAGATAGGCGCCGAAAAGCACAACGACAAGAAGGATCAGCATCAAAATGGCGCCAATCATTAGCGGTACATTACGATAAGCGGCCGCCCAGCCAACTTTGTGTTGTGACGGTTGGGCAGCCATTTCGATCCGCTCACGCTGGGCCTGTGTTCGGACCAGCATCGGCCCGGCCGGATCCGTCTCCGGTTTGCTAATTCTGTTCTTAAACCAGCGGGTTACCGTGTTGTCTGTTAAATAATCGCCAATGTCATCGACCAGGGATTTGATCCCATCAAGGAACCCCCGCCGCCGTTTCGAGGCCAAATAGGCCGGCGTCTCGGCCGATCTAGGATCAACCAGCCGGTTGCCGACGTCAAGGAAGAACTGCACCACTAGGAACAAGATCCCCAAGCAAAGCAGCAATGCTACAGCCAGATCGTCGTCTTGCCTGGCGATGGCGGTCAGCAAAGTGAAGCCGATCCCGGGAATGCCAAAATAGAGCTCAACCACCGGTAAACTACCTAGGATGAAGCTTAAAGAGACCCCAATTGTGACCAGGACGGGGATGGCCGCATTGCGCATGACGTGCCGGCCCATGACCTGTATGTGGCGCAGGCCTTTGCTATAGGCCGTTCGAATGTAGTCCTGATCGAGCACATCGCGCACGGAAACGAAAGTGACTCGGGTGATTTGGGCCAGCGGCCGGGCGGCCAGGACGAGGACCGGTAAAATCAGATGACTGTCCCAACCCCAACCACCAACTGGCAGCCAGGTCCGGCCGGTCTCGCGGGTAAGGGTCACGACACCCCACTGTAAAAGAAAAGCGGCGAAGAAACTGGGCACCGAAACACCGATAATAGTGACGATGATTATGGCGAGCGAGCGCTTGGTACCACGCCTGGCAGCACTGATACCCAAGGTCAGGCCGACAATAGTTGCCGACAACAAGGAAATGCCCATAAGGGCCACGCTGCGCGGCAGCCGCTCGGCGATCACTTGGCTGACCGGGACGGCCACCAGTGAAGTGCTTCCGGCCGTGGTCATGCCCAATTCACCTTGTAGCAGGCGACCGATGTAATCCACGGTATCTGTGACAGCCACGGCCGCCGCTTCGCCGGTGCTCATGCCTCGGGCCGCATTGACCCCAAAATAGGTCACGAAAATAAGGGCCAGCAGGACAATCAGACCGAAGGCTAAATGCCGCAGCAAGAACACCAAACCGGCAAAGATGGCCGGCCAGCGTTCGCTAATACCGGCCTTGGCGGTCGGACGAGACTTGGCCGGCTCGATCCGCACCTGGGCTGGCGAGAGCGTGGGCGCCGCGACGGCAGCCGCAGCGCCAATAGAAACGGGACGGTCGAGTGAAGCGCCGGATGACCTTTCTGGTCCGGCGCCGCTCGGAGCTACGGCCGGGACGGTCTGCACCAGCTGAGCTAGCAGACGCTCGGAACTGTGACGTAATTCACTGACAGAGGCCTGGGGCAAGGCAACCAACGTCATCAAAGATGCGCCGACCGGCTGTGTGTAAAGAAGTAACTCGACACTGGAGTCAGGCTGCTGCCAGTATTGGATTTGAGCCTGCTGACTGCTACCATCCCAGGTTTTGTCGACCCTTTCGATAACAGCTCGAGACAGCGTGCTGTCAAGCCCAGGCTGACCGCCACAGATTAGCAATTGTGACGAGCGTGAGAAGACGACCTGCTGCACCTCTTCGGCCAGATCCGCCTGCCGACAAATCGCTTCAAAGGCCTCCTGGGAAGGCGGTTGGCGTTGCTGCGCCGGCTTCGGTTCTTCTTTCGCCACATGCCTGGCTGGGCGAATCTGGTCTATTAGCCGGGGCAGCTCCGACTCCAAACGCGGAATGTACAGCACGCCAAGGAACTTTGCTCCGCCGTCGGTAGGCGTTGGGACGTCGGGCGTCGACGTTGATAGTAAGATATGACACTCTGGCTGCAAGGCTCTTAGCGGCCGGGACAATCTCGCCCCACGCTCCAGGGGCAGAATGATCAGGTCAACTCGCTCATTGTCGACCGCCATGATCACTTCACGTGTGGAAGCGGCCAACGTGACACGTTTCACACCTTGGTTGAGCAGCGCCTTCTCCAAGCGTCGCCTTACCGAGTTGTCATTATCAAATACCAGGACAAGATCAAGCATGATGATCGTCGAATTGTACTGATAAGGATCGGGTGGTCAAGCTCTGAAACTAATAATTCTGCTCCCGGCCGAGAACCATGAGCGCCATCGCCAATGCTCGACCGGTATCCTCCAGGTTTTCGGCCGACATATTCTCTAACGTGTCAGACTGTAGACGGGCATGTTCATCCCAACCTTCCCAGTGGAGACGGGCAACCGGGGCTTTCTGCACCCCTTCACCACCGGATGCCGTGTCTTCAAAAACGAGGCCAAGGTCGATGGCCTCGTCACTCCTTACTGTCCTGACGCCCATTTGCCTGGCGCTCGCCTCAAATAGGTCTGCCAGTCGTAAGCTGCCTCCGGAAGAGACTTGCAGACGGTCTCCTGAACCTCCACCGACGCCCCGTACTTGGATGATAGCCTCAAGTAGAAACTCGGTGAATCCGGTTTTGGCCTGCAAGAAGCGGTTAACGTCCGGGTCATTGACGAATGCGCCCCCATCCAAGCCTTCGCCACTGTAGGCAATAAAGAGAAAGCTCCGGTAGGGTTGGTAGTCGGTTTCCTGTATCACTCTTAGGGCCTCAAGCATCACCGCCACGCCGCTGGCGTTATCGTTTGCCGCCTCGTAGGCTTCGCCGTCCGGTCCAATCGGCGGGCTATCATACTGAGCCATGACGACGATCAACTGTTCCCCGAGACAAATAGTGCAGCGCTCCTTACCCGATGTTCCAGGCAACAATCCGATTACGTTCCGTACCGGTAAGCCGTCTTCGAGCTTGCCCGTCACATTGGCGCTGGCCGTCATTTCCAGCGGGATGTCCAACAACGCTTCAGGTGGCAGGGCATCGACCTGTTCACGCAGTTCTTCCAGCGTATAGCCCGAACTGGACACCAGGCGCTCGGCCAATTCCTCTGAAATCCAAAGCCGTGGCGAGTCGTGCCCCCAGCCAACACCGCCCACTGTGTAGCGACGACCGAGCTTCTCGGGATCATCGGTAACGACTAGCATGCCCCCATCGACACGATAGTCCAGGATTTCGGCCTCACGATCAGAGAGTGTTAGCACGATATTTTCGGAGAAGTCTGCCCGATCCAGTTCGGGGTACATCGGGCGCCAGGCCGTGGCCTTGTAAGGCGACAACTTTCCCAAACCAACGAAATGCACCTGGGCCGCCGATTCACCCAGGCTGGGTGATTGACTCGGGTAAACGCTGTAGTCGAGGCCATATTCAGGAGCCGGTCCGCCGTCATCGATGTTGAGGACCGGATAAGCATCAAAACTCTCGAAGGCCCGCTTGCGTTCCTGGAAGAGCGTGTTCTTCTGTCCGCCAGCCTGAAGGCCGAGACGGACCATCTCCTCGGCAATGTAGCCGGCGGCCCGGTCCATGCCGTCGGTCCCCAGGTTACGACCTTCCATTACCGGGTCGGTTAGCTGAGTCACGTAGGCCATCGCCCGTTGGCCGTCAAACTCGGCGGCAAATTGCTTGTAGAACGGCATGGCACCCATATTCTGACGAAGCCATAATAATCCCACAACGGCGACGATGGCAAATGAGATCGTATAGCGGTTGATGAAACGGTTGATCACCAGATGGCCCTCGGCCACCAGTCGACGGATACCTTCGCCAAAAAGGTTAAAAGCCAGGACGGCGATAAATAGGGCCAACATGGGGTAAAGCGCTGTCCAAGGATAACCATGAACATAAAGGCGCACATTGCTCAATAGCGCACCCCACTCTGGCACATCTGAATAGAGAAGTGTCTGGGTCGACAGCTCAATGAGCGAACCGCCGCCAATGAAAATGCTGATGAAGCCCAGTTCGCCCAGGAGCATCAGCACCGAGCCCATTTCCAGGGCGGCGATGGAAATCAGTGAGGAGAAGAGAATGGGCAAGATGTGCCGGCCGATAATGCGCGGCGTGTTAGCGCCGATAGCGATGGCACTCTCAATGAAGGGTTTCGGCCGAATACCCATCACCTCGCTGCGGACGTATTGCATGGTTTCGCCCCAACCGACAATGGTCAGGGCAATGATGAAGGGCATCAAACCTTCCCTGATGCCAATGGCCAGGATAATGATCATGGCCAGCAACAGCGCCGGATAGGCAGCAATGATCTCGGCCGCGCCAACGATTAGCCGATCCAGGCGACTGCCATTGATCCAGCCGGCTATAGTCCCCAGGATAACGCCTACGAACATCCGGGCCGCGACGGCCAAAGCTGCCAGGAGAAGTGTCTGACGTGCGCCGGCAAGAATCAGACTCATGATGCCCCGGCCGAGGGCATCGGTGCCCCAGGGGAATCTCGCGCTGGGCGCAAACGGTGGTGGGGTAAGCTGCCCGTCTATCTCCAGCAGACCTTCTGTCGTAAACGGGCTATTGGGAGCCAGATTCGGTCCGAATAGAAACACGATGAGCAAGAGCAACATCAGGACAGCTCCGACCAAAAGAGGCAGGTTGCCTAGAGCCCGGCGCAGGCTCCGGCCGCGACTCGGGACAAAGTTGTCATCGGCGCCAATCATGATGCCGCCCCGCTCTAATGCGACCCGAAATGGGCTTTCGACTGGCGGTCTGCTACGCTCCTTGATCCAATTCGCCAGCGGATTGTTGCTGATTAAATCGCCCAGACCGGCCGCGGCCGATCTCAACACCTCACTCGGCTTCCTGGATGCTCCGGAGGTGATATGAGCCGGTTGGGTCCGCAGCCGGGGATCAATGAACTGATAGCTAACCTCAAGCAGGAAGTTAACCACGATGAAGATCAGACCCATGCACAGAACCAGGGCGATAGTCAACTCCTGATCCCCCTGGCCGATACTCTTAAGCAGCAGAAAACCGCCGCCCAACCAACCGAAGTAGAGTTCAACTATTGGCAGAGCGGACAGGGCAAAGCGTAGCGAGATGCCGATGGTGGTCAAAATGGGAATGGCCGCATTGCGCATGACGTGTCGACCCATCACCTGGTGGTTGCGTAGTCCTTTGCCGCGTGCCGTGCGCACATAATCCTGCTGCAACACGTCCTGAATCGTGACGAACGTGATCCGGGTTATCTGAGCAAGAGGCCGGGCCGCCAGGACCAGGACCGGCAGAATCAAGTGACTGTCCCAGCCAAAACCTCCCACCGGCAGGAGTGTTCGGCCGGCCAGTCGGGTGGAATTGATGACCGCCCACTGCAGTAGAAAGGCAGCGAAAAAACCGGGAACAGACACACCGATGATGGTGGCGACGATGATGCCAAGTGAGTGCGCGGAGCCACGTGTGGCCGCCCGAATGCCTAAGGCCAGGCCGACCACGGAAGCGAAGAGCAGAGAAATAGCCAGCAACCCCAGGCTGCGTGGCAGCCAGATAGCCAGGACTTCGGTGACCGGGATAGGTCTCACATCTCCGCTGGCCGTCGTGGTCGTGCCCAGATCGCCTTGCAACAGTCCCTGCAGGTACTCAATTGTATTCGGAACCGCTTCCTGCACTGCTGGCCAGAAGTCAGTACCGCTAGCCATATCTAAACCCAAGTATGTGAAAAATATGATGGCTAATAGCACCAGGGCAGCGAACAATAATCTAGGGATAACAAAAGCCATGGCATTGGCGAAGGTCTCCCAGGGCACCTTTTGGGACACGGCCGAGACGGGCGGCATCCATAAAGATGGCGGCTCATCGAGTTCAATTGCGGCTGCTTCGCCTGTCAAGCATTCAGCGGGATGATCACCATCTGTTGGCGGCAGTCGTAACGGAGGCCGGATCTTTTGCTCTCGAGTGCCAGCCATTTGCTGGTTAATTTGAGCCGCCAACGATTCGGTTCGTTGCCGGATATGGCTAACCGAAAAGTCTGCCGGGGCCACTATAGTCAAGTATCCTTTATCAACCGGCCGGGTATAAATAAGCGACGATTCACCGTTACCCTTGGGAAAGGTATATTGTATACGGTCTGTTCCGAGCGCGTCACAGCTTGCCATTTCAATGGCCTGCAAGATAGCGTGATCGTTCTCGTTATAGGTAGCGGGATCCGGCCAAATCTCGCCTTCTGTCGAAAAAAAGGCCGAATAATCAGATTCTAGATTGATGGCCTGGCAGGCTGCCCCTAGCAGCGCCTCATCAACTAAATTCTCGCTTGGTTCACGGCCCGAGGAAGCCGGTTGGTCTTCAAAAGTCTTCTCTAGCTGAGCGGGCTCAAGTTGAGCGAGATAGAAAGGCAATTGCACAGCAAGCTGTCCAATGTCCAATATGCCCATGGTTTGCTGTTTGGAGAAGGAGGGGATAACGGTCTCGGCCGAGGCGGCCGTTAGCAAAATGGGCAGGTGGGGTTGGAGTGCTTTAAAAACCCGCAGGTTATGGTCTGACCTCTCAACTTGAAGGATGGCCAAATCGAAGGCCTGACTGGCTAAAATCGTGCAAGCTTCCCTCATCGTTGAAGCGAAAACTACTTTCTTCCAACCTGCACGCTTAAGCGCTTCTCCTAAATGGAAGGCAATATCTTCGTTATGCTCAAAGAATAAAAACTCGGCCAGGCATATGTGATTCGCTGTGTTATGTCAAGACAACAGCGGCTATTAGGAAATAATCCGAGAATGTTTCCCAGATTCCGGCAAGCCTATAGTAACATGCTCCGGATGGGATGCCATTAGACAGATGTCCAATTTAACCCTTAGACTCTATTCTGACAAACCAACACTCGCGCTATCAGAACCGCATCGCCTTTTACACATTCATTACAATCTGCTTGCAACATTCTGCGTAGTGACCGGTATTATCCAGTAGAACATTGGTCTTGGCGGGGTTGTAATAGTGAATACCAACTACCAACTACGACTTCGCTCACAGTTAACGAGACCTGAGAACCTAGTGCAGGTGCTTTAACAACCATAGTTTTAAAGTCTTTAGAAGCGACTCCGGCAAAAGGAGAAGGAGATGGTCAGGATGGCTGATGTTTATATCGTCGTTTTTTCGCTTTTAGGTATTTTAATCACTTTGCCAGCTCTGTTGGTTGCGCTTAATTTATTATCTCCCCGAGTGACTACTGACATAGCTACCCGTCTTGAGGTATCGCCGGGTAAATCATTTGTCCTGGGTGTGCCCGTGACTTTCGCTTTCCTATTATGGATCGCGATCACGAGCCAGATCAATTTTGGACTGGTGCAAGCAACGGCATTTCTGGCGGCCCTGGTGGGCATGGGCCTTGGAACCCTGGGCGCGGCCGGCATGGCCCGATTTATCGGCAAGCGGTTGATACCACTTTCAAGCCTAGGTTCGGAAATCCGAGACCTGGTCAGGGGCGCCATTGTATTCGAGTTAGCTTGTCTCGTTCCAATTGTCGGCTGGTTTTTATTCATCCCCCTGGTGGGGGTCACGGTCATGGGCGCGGCCCTGTTTGGTCTACTGGGCTGGATGCCCAGACCCCAGACTCAGCCCCCACCGCTGCAGCTTAGCCAGCGGCCGGCTACGACCAAGCCGCAGTGATAAAGGACTTTTACCCGCCCATAATGCCTGAAGTGGAGAATAGTTTCTATGTCACTGTCCCGCCGTGAATTCTTGAAAATTTGTGGTCTATCGACCGTCGCTGTATCGGGTACATCTTGTAGCCTGGCAAGCCGGGGCTTAGCTCAAATGGAGCTGACGGATACGCTGTCCGTGACTGGGTTTGATTTATCCGAGAGGATTGCAGGGAGACAATCCGGACAAGAGCTGCCTTTCACGGAAGAGGATCGAATCAGGCGATTGATGAACAGGGCCGGTTATGGACCTCGACCGGGAGACCTGGCTCGGGCGGCGGCTATCGGCTTCGAATCATATCTTGAGGAACAGCTGAATCCGGAGTCAATTGATGATCCTGTGGCTGACTTGCTGGTCCGCCACTTGAATTATTATCACATGGATCCGGGCCATGTCCTGAGCCAAGATGTCAAAGATGTATCCCAGGACTTGGCAATTAGCACCTTGGGTCGATCCATTTATTCCAAACGACAACTTCACGAAGCGATGGTTGAATTTTGGTCTGACCATTTCAACATCTATATTCGTAAAAATCAATTAATGCCGCCTCTTAAGCTGATCGATGACCGTGATGTTATCCGGCCGCATGCTTTGGGTAGATTTCCTGATTTGCTAACGGCGTCAAGCAAAAGTCCAGCCATGCTGGTTTACCTGGACAACGTGCGCAATGAAAAGGGAGCTCCCAATGAAAACTATGCGCGTGAATTATTGGAGTTACACACCTTAGGCGTGAATGCCGGCTATACCCAAGCAGACATCGAAGGATTAGCCCGCGCCTTAACAGGCTGGGGAATCCAGCGCAGGGGACCTCGCCAAGGAGAGATTCGCTTCTTCCCTGGAGTTCACGACAACGATGGCAAGGAAATCCTGGGCTTAACTTTGCCTGCTGGTCAAGGTGAAACGGATATGGAAGAAATTCTGAACCTATTATCATCTCATCCCGCAACGGCAAGCACCATAGCCAATAAACTCGTCCGTCGTTTTGTAGCCGATGATCCGCCCGAAGAATTAGTGCGGCAGGTCGCTTTAACTTATTTGGATAGTGACGGCGACGCCCGCCCTATGCTGCGACAAATTTTTCTGAGTGAGGAGTTTTCCAAATCTCCACCCAAATTGAAACGTCCTTATACCTATGCCATCTCAGCTCTGAGAGCCTTGAGCAGCGATGTAGGCAATTACCGGTCGTTATTACGCTGGTTGGAAATCATGGGCCAACCTTTGTTTCAATGGCCGGCGCCTGATGGCTACCCTGATGATTCGCGAAGCTGGACCGGAAACCTATTGCCTCGCTGGAATTTCGCCTTGGCCTTACTAGGCAATCAAATACCAGGCTTGCAAGTGCCGCTCACTAGGCTGCTAGAAATAGCCCGAAACAGCGATCAGGGAGAAGAGCTTAACGTCTTGGCCAGCTTCATTTTCGGCCGCCCGCTTGATAGCGAAGAGCGAGCCTACTTTGAAAAGGTTGGAGATGGCCAATCGCTAGACCAGAGAAGGGGCCAAGGATTGGCCAATGCCGTGGCTTTGATGATTGCCGGCCCTGCTTTCCAATGGAGCTAAGTGGTCAACTGTCAAATTGAATCAAAACATGATGAGCGACGCAAAAAGAGGAAGCTAAATATGAACCAAACAAGCAACAGCCGGTCTGCTCAAGGCAAAGCTGAGCGGACCCACTGTTTGGAGTATGAGCAGGTGAGCCGGCGCGATTTTTTAGCCGCATCTTTATCGGCAAGCACCTTTTTCCTGGGCCAGAATATCCTCTCGCTACCGGCTTTGGTACCGAGAATTGCCTTAGCCGATCCGCAAATTGGTCCCCGAGGCGATACCTTGCTTTGTTTATTCTTGCGCGGCGGGGCCGATGGCTTAAATATCGTGGTTCCCCACGGTGATGATGATTATTATCATTACCGGCCGACGATCGCTATCCCTCGCCCAGATGATCGCGCCGATAAACGATCGATCGATCTTGATGGCTTTTTTGGCCTGCATCCTGCCCTGGCTTCTCTGTATGAAATCTTCATGCAGGGGGATTTGGCCATCATCCAAGCTACCGGTTCAGCGGATGAAACCCGTTCCCATTTTGAGGCTATGGCCTTAATGGAGAGCGGGGCCATTGAAGATGGTTTTTCGGGCTGGATCACCCGCCACCTGGCGACATTGGACACGGGTAATGAGTCTGCTCTGCGAGCGATCAGCATCGGCGACATGCTGCCTACCTCCCTCAACGGCGCAGTGAGCGCAACGGCTTTGAAGTCCATTGCCGACTATCATCTGCAAGGGGGTAAAGAACGTATAGGAGATTTACAGAATGTGCTCAGAGCCTTGTATGAGCGAAGTAATGATTTCCTATCGGCAGCGGCCGAGCAAACTTTTAACACCCTGGACGTTTTAGGCCTGATCGATGCACAAACCTACAGACCCAAAGGCCGGCCGTACCCTGATGGGGACTTTGGCCAGGCCTTGCTGACGCTCGCTCAACTCATCAAGGCCGAAGTAGGTCTTGAAGTCGCCTGCATCGACATCGGTGGCTGGGATACTCACGTAGCTCAAGGCGGCGTTGAAGGCCAGTTGGGCAACCTGTTAAGCGGGCTTGATCAAGGGTTAGCTGCCTTTTATGATGATCTTCAAGACAGGATAGGGCAGGTGACCATTGTGATCATGTCCGAGTTCGGCCGCCGAGCTAATGAAAATGGGGGCTTAGGCACTGATCACGGACATGGGAATATGATGATGGTGATAGGTGGGGGCTTCAATGGCGGCCGAGTGTACGGGGATTGGCCGGGTTTGTCAGCGGAGCAATTAGTTGGGCCGGGGGACCTGGCTATCACAACCGATTACCGGTCGGTTTTGGCCGAAATATTGACAAAAAGATTGAATAATTCCCGACTTGAAGATGTCTTTCCCGGTTTCACCTTTTCTGAAATGGGTCTGGCTCTGCCTCGAAAGTCATAGCTTGTTATTGATTAGGAATCCAAACAGTTTCGTTGCGTTAAATTTCGGATTCTTTCAACCGGCGTATAGGGAATCCAGGCTTGGTAAATGTCAAGACTGTTCTCCACCCAATCGAACCAGTCAATGGCTTGCTAATCGACTACTGGAAACGGTCGTAGTTGACAACCTGGGGGGCGATGGACATTGGTCTAGGTACCAATGTCATCGGAATCTCGCCCACTTTTGTTATTTTACTGCTTGGTTTTGGCATCTAAGGTCTGGCTAGCAGTCCCCTCGCCCATACGACCGACGTCGGCCTGATCGAAGCCTGCCCCGAGGCTCCAGACCGGGCTTATTCTCGCACCACGCTGTTAGATACGATTGGTGCTACCGTTCGCACCATTTTTGGTAACTTTGAGCATCTGGCTTGATTATAAGACTAATTGGTGGCTGGTCGGCCTGGCGACATCAAGCTACCTTTACGTTTCTCTCAAATAAACGTCTTGCAAGGAATGAACATTACAGCTTTCAAATTTGATGGCTGATAGATTTGCACTCTTAGTTACTGGACATATGATTTAATGGATAGTTGCTTGGAGTCATAAATGAATCGTCCTTACTGGATTGCTTTGTGCCTAATTCTCCTGGTTCTCGTATCTTGCCAGGATAGCCTGGAGACTGGTCTGGTAGAGGTCGATACAGGGGATAACACCGAGACTGCTCCGGATCTATCAATAACCAATGTGCCACCCGAGCCACCGGCCGTGCAAACGGCAGGAGTCGAAGAAGATCGCGCTACGCCCCTCTCTCAAAAGAATAATTCAGAAGATAGAAAAACAGTCTTCGCCTATACGCACCAGCATCCTGATGGTAACCGATTAGTAGCCGGTAACGGAGCACTGCCGGATTTGCCTTTCGTCGATATTCAATTGGCGGGTGTGCCTCAGTGGGTAGTGGCAGCGCCGGCTAATCATGATAGTGGGGAGGGTATCGGTTCGATCTGGGCAGTGGTCATGGTTGATGGCCGGACGCAGGCTTTTTTCGTTGGACGAGATGGGGCTATCGAGATTCCCATTGAGCCGCCCAATTTGGGATCAGCGCCGCCAGTACTGAAAGTGGACGAGGGTCGGCCCGAATTTGTCGTCTCACCTGTGCCTTCCGGCGACCTGGCTGCCCCGGCCTTACTGGATGATGGAGATACGATAGCTGTAACGTCTGCCAATGGCGATTTGTTATTGGTGGACTCGGCCGGGATCAAGAGCCATATCGCCACTGCACGACCCTTGCCAGATGCCCGGATCTTAGTCGACGATGCCGGCCGGTTGCTGTTTCTCTCGGAACCGACAAATCGTTACGACCACGGAGTTCTTGGCGATGCGATTGAGGCGGCCGCGATTACATTGGTGAATCCAATCATAGGCGATGAAGAAACGTTGTCGATTCCCATCGGCGAATCACGGGTTGTCGAGGGCATTGCACCCATTTGGACGGATATCACCGGAGATGGCGAGCGAGAGATCATCGTCACCGAAAGCGATTTTCAGGAAGGCGCTCGCATCGTCGTCTATGGGGAAGATAGCTCTAAGATAGCCGAGGGACCCTCGATTGGTACAGGTTATCGTTGGCGGCACCAGATTGCCGCTGGTCCCTTTGGGCCGAATGGCGAGAGTGAGCTCGTCGACGTACTGACCCCTCATATCGGCGGGATAGTAGAGTTCTACCAACTGGTTGGGGATCAACTGGTAATAGTGGCACAAGTACCCGGCTACACCTCTCACATCATCGGTACGCGTAACCTAGATATGGCTTTGGCGGGCGACGTTGATGGTGATGGTGCTGTAGAGGTACTTTTACCCAATCAGGAGCGTACAGAATTAGGGGCGATCCGGCGAACAGCCACTGGAGCTGAAGTCGCCTGGACGATTCCGGTTGGCGGCCGAACTATTACCAACCTGGCTGCCGTGTCTCTTGCGGATGGGGGTTTGGGAGTAGGTCTTGGCCGGGAGGATGGGATTCTGCGAATCTGGCACCCATGATCACCACTAGTTTTTGGTGGATAGAACAATAAGTCATCATTTGCCGTGGTCGAAATCTTGTCCGATACTTAAGCGTAAGTGATCAGATCTAGTAAAATTTTTAGTTCCTGACAAGTTGTTTAAGGGATTCTCCATAACTAACCTGGTTAATTGGCATCTAATCGATTCGCGACAATATTTCTTGTTAGCATCTAGTCGTTATCTGAATAATGAACTTTGAAGTCACGATACCATTTTGGGTTCTGACCCTTTCCTATTGGCTGCATCTTTTGTCTACTGTCGTCTGGTTGGGCGGATTGGCGTTATTAGCCCTGATAGCCTGGCCTGCGGTCCGTAAGGACATGTTGGATGCAAAGCAATGGGCGGGATTGCAGCAGCGATTTACGCCATGGGCGAATATCAGCCTCGTTATCCTATGGGTCACCGGATTTTTGCAGATGAGCGCCGATCCCAATTACGATGGTTTTTTGGCTATAAATTCTTTGTGGGCGCAGGCCATACTCATCAAACACTTCGCCGTTGCCGGGATGATGGTCTTTGGCCTCTATTTACAATGGCAGGTCCAACCTGCCCTGGCCCGCCTTTCGCTATTGGAGAAAAAACAACCCGAACTGGCTTTGGCCGAGCGGGAAATACTGGTCAGAAAAGAAAACAGGCTGGTGAAACTTAGCCTGGTATGTGCGGCAGCCGTACTTTTTTTTACAGCGTTAGCCACAGCTATTTGAAGCATAAGCATAGGGATCAAATTGGAGATGTGTCATGAGTGAGGCCGAAGATCAAATCCTCAATATGTTAAGTGAGGGAAAAATAACGGCCGAGGAAGCAAATTTACTTTTATCGGCCTTAGAGGCCGATCGATCCGCCGCGATTATCGCCGGTGACCCAGTTCTTACATCCCAAGTCGTCGGCGATGCGGAACAAAATATACCACCTGATATGACTCGTTTCCAACAGTTTTTGCGAATCCCGCTCATGATTGCCGTAGGCTCTCTGTTATTGAGCGGTCTTGGCCTGGCGCTCATGTACCAGGCTGCCGGTCAGGTGGCTCTTATCGGCCTTCTTTGCCTCTGGAGTTTATTTATCGTGGCGTTACTGGTGACGGTGGCTATCTTTTTTGCTCGCCGGGCCGCCTGGCTCCACGTTCGCATTCAAGAAAAAAGCGGCCGGAGAATCGCCATCAGTATGCCTTTGCCGTTGCGTCTGGCCAATTGGGGCTTAAATATTGCCAGGTATTATGTTCCCAAGGAACAAGCAGTCTACTTGCAGACAGCGGCCGTTTTCGTCGATGATATGAGGCGGAATCCGGATCAGGAACCTATCATCATAAACGTTGACGATGATGACGGAGATAAGGTCCAGGTATTTATCGGCTAATGCTGGAAATTGATGGCAGTTCAGGAGAAGGCGGCGGCCAAGTACTGCGAACTTGCCTGAGTTTATCGGCTGTAACGGGCCGCCCATTCCGCATAGAAAGTATTCGAGCCAACAGGACCCGGCCCGGATTACGGCCCCAACACCTGACGGCTGTGAAGGCTGTTGCAGCAATTTGCGATGCCGAGTTGGAAGGAGCCGAATTGGAATCCACGCTCCTGGAGTTTCGGCCTGGCTCCAGGCCTCACGGAGGAAAGTATGTCTTTGACGTGACCGATTTTAGTGCATCTGGGATATCGGCCGGCGCTGTGACCTTAATTTGCCAGGCGATTCTTTGGCCCCTTGTTTTCGCCGCCGAGCCATCCACTGTCTCCTTACGCGGAGGCACATTCGTTCCCTACAGTCCGGCCTATCACTATCACGCCGAGGTCGCTCAACCGGCTTTTAGTAGGTTCGGCGCCATCACTTCGGTTGAATTACACAAATGGGGTTGGATGGCGGATGGAGGCGGCGAGATGTCGCTTTCGGTAACGCCGGCCGAGCACCTCAAAGCCGTGCGCTTCGAACCGGAGGAGCAAAAGAACGTGCAGGGTATCGCCGCCGTCACCAATTTGCCCAGCCATATCCCTCACCGGATGGCCCGCCGGGCTCATAATTTACTCAAGGACGCTGGTCTGGAGCCCTCAATACAAGAGCTCCGGGCACGGGGCGTAGGTCCCGGAGCCGGGATCGTGTTATGGTTGACCCAGGCAGGCTCCAGCAGCCTGGGTCGCAAGGGATTACCGGCCGATAAAGTCGCCGAAGCCGCTGTTGCGGATCTGCTGACTTTCATGGACAATGGATCGGCCGTCGATCATCATCTGGCTGACCAATTGCTTTTACCTATGTCATTAGCTGACGGTCAATCCAGCTTTACAGTAAACCGGCTCACCCGCCATTCGTTGACCAATATCGAACTTATTAGATATTGGTTAAACCTATCCATTGCCGTCGATGGGAAGGTAGATGAGCCGGGGGAAATAATTGTGCAAGGCCTTAACTATCGTTCGGTCTAACAATCAATAAATTTGCTTGACATAAAATATAATCGCGTTTCTCGATTACTGAAGCCTTAAAATGTTTGAAGTTGTTTTTCTGGGCACATCGGCCTCGACCCCATCGGCTTATCGCGGGCTTTCGGCCCACATGATCCTACATCGTCAATATCGGTTCCTCGTGGACTGCGGAGAAGGGACGCAACAGCAGATATTGCGTAGCGGTTTGGGTTTTAAGCGTCTTGGCAAAGTTTTGCTGACCCATGGACATCTTGACCATATATTGGGACTTGGCGGCCTGGCTTCGACTTTAGGTCGCTGGGAAATGCTGGAAAAGATGGAAATCTATGGTGGTAGGTCAACCCTGGCCCGGGTAGCCAAGCTTATTTTCGGCGTGGTTTTTCCTGAAAAATATCCACCCGACGTAATCGAACTCATCCCTCTAAACCAGGGCGATATCATCCTTGAGGATGAAAAATTTCGTCTATCGGCCTTTTCTGTCACCCATCGAGGACCTGACTGTTATGGCTTCTTATTCGAAGAGAAACCCCGACGGCCATTTATAGCACAAAAGGCTGATGCGATTAGGCGTGCCTTTTGGCCCGGAAAGGTCCAAACTTGTCAGGGGCGAAGCAGTACAACTAGCCGACGGAAAGGAAATTTTACCCGATGACGTTTTGGGTGAGATTATCCCGGGCACAAAGTACGTCCATATCGGGGATACAGGAAGAACAAGCGATTTAGTCGAGGTTTGCCGAGATGCCGATGCGCTTACGATCGAGGCCACTTACCTGGATAAAGATGCTGAGATGGCCAGGCAGTTCGGTCACTTGACGGCCGGCCAAGCCGCTCGCTTGGCTGTTCAAGCGAATGTCAGCAGCCTTATTCTCACGCACCTTTCCCGGCGATACCATGAGCGAGAGGTGATTCAGGAGGCGCGAGCGATATTTCCCAATACCTATGTGGCCCGCGATTTCGACCATTTTCAGATCACGCGGGACGGGGCAACGCGCCTGAAGAAGAAGCAGAAGGATTAGACGTTGTGAATATGCTGGAAACAGCCCGTGATCAGGTAGAAGGCAGAATTCTGATTGTGATAAGTCGAAAAAGGATAGATCATGGCAACGGCTGATATCGTAATTTGTGGGGCCGGATTAGCTGGTATTTCGGCTGCTTACCATTTGACGGCCAAGCGGGGCGTTTCGAATGTGTTGGTTATCGACGAACGACCGCCGATGACCTTAACCAGCGACAAATCGACTGAGTGCTATCGCAATTGGTGGCCGGGACCAGGCGATACGATGGTCCGTTTTATGAACCATAGTATCGATTTATTGGAAGAGATGGCAGCCGAAAGTGGTAATTTTTTCGGCCTAAATCGACGGGGATATGTATTTCTGACGGCCGATCCGGCAAGAGTGGAATCATTCAAAGGAGTGGCCGAGACGATTTCTGCCTTGGGGGCCGGCCCCATTCGGTATCACGAACCGGGCCAGTCGACGTACCAACCCTCTTCGCCAGAGGGTTATGAGAGCCAACTTACCGGCGCCGACTTGCTCTTGGGATCGGAACTCATTCGCCAATATTATCCTTTCGTGACCGAAGACGTGATAGCGATGCTTAACCCTCGTCGATGTGGCTGGCTCAGCGCCCAACAACTTGGCATGTATATGTTTGATCAGGCCAAAGCCAACGGGGCCCGATTTCTTTCAGGCAAGGTAACCGGCATCAGCGTGCAAGGAGGAAGGATTCAGGGCGTTGAGGTGGAAAGTGAATCCGGTGCATATACAGTTCACACCGGCACTTTCATCAATGCCGCCGGCCCTTTCGTCAAGGAGATTGGCGATATGATCGGGATTGATTTGCCGGTCTTCAATGAATTACATGGAAAAATCTCTTTTAATGATCCGCTCGGAGTCGTACCCCGCGAAGTGCCGCTCATGATCTGGAGCGATCCCGTTTCTTTACCCTGGTCGGAGGATGAACGGCAAGATTTGGCCGCTTACGAAGATACTCAATGGCTTTTAGATGAATTCCCCGCAGGCGTCCATTTCCGGCCGGAAGGCCTGGGGCATAGCCCAATTCTACTGATACTATGGACCTATGATGTGGAGGAGCAAAAGGTGGTGCTGCCGCCCCGGTTTGACGATTTTTATCCGGAGATCGTTTTGCGCGGACTTACACGCATGATCCCTGGGCTCTCAGCATACATCAATAAAATGGGCCGGCCTGTTGTAGATGGTGGATATTACTGCAAGACACAGGAAAACCGGCCCCTAATTGGACCACTACCCGTTGAAGGCGCCTATATCCTTGGCGCGGTGTCTGGATATGGTGTGATGGCCGGTCCTGCGGCCGGGGAGTTGCTGGCGGCTCACGTGGTTGGCGCCGATTTACCTGATTATGCGCCGCAGTTTCGTCTCGAACGATATAACGATCCTGCGTACCAAAAAATGCTGGCTAGTTGGGATGCCACATCAGGCCAACTCTAGATAAGTGGAGAAAAGTTCCTTATTTCATCTAAACGACGAGCGAGGGCGAAACTTTTCCGCGAGACGGCTAAAAATGCTAAAGATTTTTTCTGGCCATCAAATCACTGGTTTAGAGTTCGAAAACCTGGCCAGTTCGCGCTATTCGTCCCCCGGCTAGTTGCAGCAGATAACGAGCCTGGCTCTCCTTGTCCAATGCTGGATTGGTGTGATTCAAATGGGTGAACCATAGTTGGGCGTCGATCTCCGCAAAAAAGCGTATCGTATCAGGCATTAGAGGATGGGCGATAGACTCGCGACCTAGGCAATTCATCCTTGCTGAAGAAGCTGCCATCTACCAGGGCTACTTGGGCCGTGGCCAAGACATCCGTCGCCTCGGGCCAGGCCCGCCAATTATCGATATCAGGAATGTAAAACAGCGAATTAGTCGGACCAATAATGTGGTAGCCGTAGGTGCCTGTTCCTAATTCATCGCGGTGAGGGACTGGAATTGGGGTGATGGTCACGTCTTCTGCCAGGTTGAAAGGTAGATTTGGCGATATCCCGGTAAGCTCAAATGAAGAAATGACCGGCTGCCATAACCTTGTTTGTTTGAGGACTTCGATTAATTCAGGGGAACCATAAACCGGAAGATTCAGGGTAGCCATTGCCTCAGGTCCAAATTGTAATAAGCCGCCAATGTGCCCCATGTGGGCATGGGTTAGAAAAAGGCCGCTTGGCTGGCGCAAGCGCTCTGGCCTCGTTGGATTTAGGCCTAGAACGGCAGATAACATCATAAGCTGGGATTTGATATCGGGCGTTGCATCGACCAGCCAGACACCTGCCGGCTGCTGGCGCATGTCGACGATTCCTAAACTGGCTACGTACTCGGCAAAAGCTGGATCGTTCCCGGCGGCCAAGCATCGCTGGCATTGGCATCCGATATGAGGTAAGCCGCCATCTTGCATGATGCCTAAGACGACGACATAAGTCCCTTCATTTGGTAGTTCAATCACATTCAAACCATATTTAGGCAAAGAAGTTTTTGGAGGCATCAAGATTTGCTAGACAATGCCCAGCCCTTTGTTAGAATTACAACCCAACTTTACAACAAACCCTGGAACTGATCATGATCTTATTGGAGAAATAATTATGCGCGAACTCTCTCGCATGTTGGTTCGAATTCCAACGTCCGCGACAATGGCAGTTAATGACAAAGCCAAGGCGCTCAAGGCCGCTGGCGAGGATGTCGTTGCCCTGGCCGGCGGCGATCCGGATTTTGATACACCGGCCCATATTGTTGAAGCCGCCATCGCAGCTATAAAGAGCGGCAAAACTCATTACCCATCGCCCACCAAAGGCACGGTTGAGCTACTGCAGGCTATCGCTCAGAAGATGGTCCGTGATCACGACGTACACGTCAAGTATGAATCTGACATCATCGTTACGCCTGGTAGTAAATGGGCCATTTATCTTGCTCTGTCGGCGGTGGTGAATCCTGGTGACGAAGTACTTTATCTCGAACCTGTCTGGGTATCATACCCGCCCATTATTCGATTGGTCGGTGGTGAACCGGTTCCGATCAACCTGTCTTCGGCAGACAATTTTGAAATTACCGAAGAAGTGTTGCGCGAAAAGATAACGCCGAAGACGAAGGCTTTGATGATTAATTCGCCTAATAATCCAACCGGCCGGGTGTTGAGTCGTAAGGAAGTAGATGCGATAACGAATGTGGCAATTGAAGCGGATCTATTCGTCATTTCCGATGAAGTTTACGAAAAGCTTATTTTTGACGGCCGGGAACATTACGCATTATCAGCGGAGACCGGGATGGCCGGGCGGACCTTGACTATAAATGGCCTTTCCAAAGGCTATGCTATGACCGGTTGGCGGCTTGGTTGGTTGGTTGGACCGACTGCTATCATGAAGCTGGCAGCTAAAATGCACAGCCAGACTGTCACATCGGCGGCTACATTTACCATGGCTGCGGCCGTTGCTGCATTGAATGGCCCTCAAGATGTTGTGGAAGAGATGCGACAGGCATATGAAGCACGCCGTGATTATATGGTTAAGGCGCTCAACGAGATCGAGGGCATATCCTGCTCGGCCGCGGAAGGCGCTATCTATTTGCTGCCACGCTTCACGAATACAGAAATGAACAGCCTTCAGTTAGCGAATGAGCTACTCGAACGATCCGGCGTTGCGGCTACCCCAGGTATCGCCTTTGGTAAGAGCGCCGAGGGTCACTTGCGGTTTTCTATCGCAACAGCCATGAGCGAGTTGGAGCGAGCAGTTGAAAGGCTAGCCTTGATAGGTCCTATGCTTTAAAAAAATTGCCAGGCAGAGGAGAATTAGCGCCACATTCCTTGGGAAAGCAACTTGTCTTATTCAAGTCGCTGACGAATGGTGGCGATATCGCGATTGATTTGAGTTACTAGAGCATCCAAACCGGAGAATTTTTGTTCGTCACGTACACGGGCGATAAATTCTAAAGTTATTTCCCGAGCATAAATATCTTCGTCAAAATCAAGTAAATGGGTCTCTACGTTTAGAGAATGGCCACTGACAGTTGGTCTGTAACCGATATTTGTGGCTGAAGAAAACCTCTTCCCGTCCAACCAGGTATAGGTAGCGTATACGCCGGTGGCTGGAAGCAATTGCTCTTCCCAGATGTTTAAATTGGCGGTCGGAATGCCAAGCGTCCGGCCGCGACCATCTCCGGGGACGACTTTTCCTGTCAGGCGGTAGGGCCTGCCCAAGCAGCCCGTTACAACTTCGATTTTGCCCTCGCGCAAACCTTTCCGTACGCGACTGCTACTAACGACTTGCCCTTCAAACTCAACCATGGCTTCAAATTGATGAACGAAAAACCCTTTCTGCAGTCCGAGCTGTTGAAGGAAAGGCAGGTCGCCCTCGCGGTTGTATCCTAGGCTAAAAGCACCTCCCCAAATTTGGGTGAGACCCAAATAATGGCAAAGTTTTGCTATAAATCGTTCGGCCGGCGTGTGGCGTAATTCATCGGTGAAGGGCAGGGTGATAATCAAGTCCAAGCCTTGCATTACCAGCAACCGTACCCGTTCATCAAGTGGACTCAAATAGAGGCGATCCCGCCGGCCCTGGATTACCGATATCGGGTGGGGATAGAAGGTCAAGACCGCCGCGCGAGCTCCTTCAGTCTGGGCAGAGGCGGCCATGTTCTGGAGCAACTTCTGGTGGCCGAGGTGCACGCCATCGAAGACGCCGATCGCCAGGAAGGTCGGTCGATTTTCGCTAACTTCGCTTATCTTTGAGACGATTTCGACTTGTTTTGGCATTCGGGGGATGATTTTATCTGATCACAGGCCAGGTTGGTAGAAAATCTTGCGCGGAAGCCAATGATCACTGCCCGCTTCGATGATGCCCACGAAGTGACTCTTGTCATCATAGGCACGAAATAACGATCCAGGTTGCTGATCCGTACGGACTGGGACAGATTGTCCGTGGAAAAGAGCCAGGGCTTGTTCAGGATTGAATGTTACCTGGGGCATATGCCTGACGGCAGTGTCCATTGGCCGGATATTTTTTGTCAGATTCTCCTGGTTAAGATCGGTTAAGGGTATTGATTCTTCGAGCAGGTGATCGCCAACAGAGATGCGGCGCAATGAGGTTAAGAATCCACCACATCCAAGAATATGACCTAAATCGTGGGCGATGGCGCGTATGTAAGTGCCAGAGGAACAATGGACCTGAATTTCCAGGTCTGGCAACGACCAATTGATTAATCTAATTTCGTAGATCGAAACAAATCGAGACGGCCGTTCGATAGTCTGTCCCTGACGGGCGCGAGTGTAAAGCGGTTGGCCATCCACCTTGACGGCTGAAAACATTGGTGGGATTTGCTCAATCTCTCCTGAAAAGTGCTCAAGAGCAGAGTCGAGTTGGGGTGACGAAATATCGACTGGTTTTTCAGCGACAACTGAACCTTCGGCATCGTAAGTATCGGTTTCTTGTCCCAAACGAATAGTGGCCACGTACCGTTTATCCTGGCCCGTCAAATACTCAGCTAATCGGGTTGCCCGTCCTAAACAGACGATCAGCAAGCCAGTCGCCAGTGGATCGAGTGTACCTGTATGGCCCACGCGACGGATGCCGGCCAATCCCCTAATGGCGCCGACCACATCGTGAGAAGATGGTCCCGATGGCTTGTCGACGTAGAGTAGACCTTCAACGTCAGGCATCATTACTTTGCTTCCCCCAACAATATCGTCGATTATCCGTCGCGCGTTTTCTGTTTTGAAAAACATTCATGAGTAGAACCGCCGGTAATCAACAATATAGAGATCCTCGTCTTCTGCAGGATCGCAAGAAGAAACCCGGATCGCTTAATTCGATGCGCTACTTGGAATGGCAACAGGATCGACTCGTTCCAATGCGACCTTTTGAGATCGGATCGATTCTTTAGCCTTGTTGATAACTAAAGCCTCAACTTCTTCGAGTGTGCCTTCGAGCGTACAACCTGCAGCGAGATCGTGACCTCCACCCGCTAAACTCATCGCCAGCTGGGAAACGTTGAATGGCGGCCGGCAGCGGAAACCCACCTTAATTTGCCCGTTGGCTGTCTCTGTCAGGACTGCACTCATAACAGCCTCGTTCACTTCTGCCATCATATTGCCCAGTCCAAATGAACTCGAATTCTTGTAGCCTGTTTCTAATTTTTCGGCGTAACTTATACTGGTCCAGATCACGCCTTCTTCCAGTCGCACATTTTTAAGTCCCTTTTGCCACATGAGCAGAGTTGATAGGGGTTTCAGGGTGAGCGCTTTAGAGGTTACATCGAACAAATTGGCTCCAGCTTCGACAAGCTCGCTGGCTGTCTGCAGAGTGTCCTTCGTAACACCAGCTGTGCGGAAGCCCAATGTGTCTGTGACCAAACCGGTCAGAAGAGCCGTGGCCAAGTCAGGCGTGATCTCAGCATCTAAGGCCAAAAACAGATGGTACAAAATTTCAACCGTTGCCGTCGCCCGCGTTTCCACGAGATTAATCTGGCCAAATCTCGTGTTGGTCACGTGGTGGTCAATATTAATAATCACCGGTTCTTTTAGGTCTTGTTGGCTGAAGGCTCTGCCCAATCGACTTGAATCGCCCGCATCGAGACCAATGATTAGATCATAGTTAATGGATTGATCGGGAGCATTTTGAACTGCGGAGGCAAGCGTTAAATAGTTAAACCGTTGGGGAATATCGTCGTCACAAACAAGGGTAAAAAATTTTCCAAATTGCCGTAATACCTGGCCGGTTGAGGTAAGCGAGCCAATTGCATCGCCGTCAGGGGCGATATGAGTGATAACCAGGATTCTAGTCGCTGCGTCTAGTATGTACTTTATCGATTCGACTGTGGATGCCGGTACCAACCTTAAACCTCTTCATCACTTTCAGTTTCTGTTGGGATGTTTAGATTATCCAGCAGTTGGTCGATACGTTCAGCATGGGCTAGCGTTGGATCCCAGTGGAAATGCAGGTGTGGAACCGTTCGCATTGTTAGACGACCAGCCAATTCCCTGCGCAAATAACCCGAAGCTCCCTGGAGCGCAATCATCACGTCTTCTTCTCTAGACTCATCCCCCAAGGCGTTGACATACACATCAGCATACAGTAATTCGCGGTCAATCTGCACACCGGTGATCGTCAATCCCTGCAAGCGCGGATCCCGCAGGTCACGTAAAACAAGTTCGCTAAGGATAATCCTGATTTGTTCGGCGGTTCGTTGCTGGCGAATCTTACTCATGATTGGCACGTTCAACGACGAAAAACTCTAAGATGTCTCCCGATTTAAAATCGGTCCAACCATCGATAGATACGCCGAACTCAAATCCAGTTTTTACTTCGCGGACATTATCCTGAATATGCTTCAAGCTGGCTATATTGCCAGAATAGAGTAGTTCGGCATTGCGGATTACGCGCGCGCGCGCGTTCCTTCTGGCCTCTCCTGTACGCATATAGCACCCGGCAACAACACCAACGCTCCGAATCCTGAATACCTCGCGTACTTCTGCCCGGCCAATGATGGATTCTCGGAATACTGGGGCTAACATGCCCTTTAGAGCTTTCTCAACGTCCTCAATCAACTTATAGATGATCGAGTAATTGTTGATCTCTACTCCTTCATTGCTAGAGGCAGCTCGGGCAGCTGAATCCACACCCACATTAAAGCCAAGCACGACGGCATCAGAAGCGGCAGCCAACATGATATCATTTTCGGTGATATTACCTGTAGCCGCCCTCAAAATTTCGATTTCTATCTCTTCCGTTCCTAATCTTTCCAGAGAGGTAACAATCGGTTCGAGGGAACCCTGGACATCAGCTTTTATGACCAGGTTGAGAGATTTCGTGTCACCCTCTTGAAGCCTGCTAAAAAATTCATCCAGACTCACAGGCGCACGCCTATCATCTAGGAGGGCCGTTGGCTTTCCCTGATCGTCGACAAGATGCCGGGCAACTCTTTCGTTTTCGACAACCACGAATTGTTCACCCGCGAGTGGGATGCCGTTTAGACCAGACACAGAGACAGGGGTGGCGGGGCCCGCTTCTTCGACCGGCAGGCCATTATAATTGTACATAGCCTTAATTCGGCCAAAATGCGATCCGGCTAGGATGGTATCACCAACTCGAAGCGTGCCGTTCTGTACGAGCAGGGTAGCCATTACACCACGTCCTTTTTCAATCCTGGCTTCAAGGGATGTCCCGGTTGGTGAAGCGTCGGGGTTGGCACGTGGATCAAGATCTTCGGCTGTGATCAGGATAGCTTCGAGCAGATCCTCGAGACCCTCTTCAATTTTGGCTGATACCGGAATCACCAGTGTGTCTCCGTCCCACTCATCCGGCGTTAGTCCGATCTCCGCTAGCTGTTGCATGACCAGGTTTTGGTTAGCTGTGTCCAAGTCCATCTTGTTCAGGGCTACGACGATGGGAACACTGGCTGCCCGAGCGTGGTCTATCGCTTCGCGTGTCTGTGGCATGATCCCATCGTCAGCCGCAATGACGAGAATGACGATATCCGTTGCCTGGGCACCCCGGGCACGCATGGCTGTAAATGCCTCATGACCTGGCGTATCTAGAAAAGTGATTAATTGACCTTCATGGCGGACCTGGTAAGCGCCGATGTGCTGGGTAATTCCCCCGGCCTCGCCAGACTGTACGTTTGCCTGGCGAATAATATCTAACAAGGAAGTCTTCCCGTGATCCACATGTCCCAGCATGGCAACCACCGGTGGGCGGGAAACTAAATCGCTCTCCTCTTCGGCCGCCAGGATCTGCTTCCAAATCGGCTGTTGGAGACGCTCTTCATCTTCGTCTATTTCGACTGTCAGCGATACTGCTTCATAACCCATCTCTTCGGCCACGATGGCGGCCGTATCGAAGTCAACTTGTTGATTGATGTTGGCCATAATGCCGTTATCCATCAACTTCTTGATGACATCGATTGGACTGACCTCCATGATGTCGGACAGTTCCCGGACGGTCACGAATTCAGGAATCTCGATTAAGGTTTTGGTTTCTGCCATATTTGTAATTCCGTTTTTCCGTACTTGTTGTTACCAAAATCCCTGCTAATCAGTCGATTATGGTGCGAATACGTTTTGACCAATGCGACCCAGATCATTCTGAAGGGACTAACTGGGATCTAGACTCACTAATCTCTTCTTTTTCCGATTGTGAAACCTCTGTCTTTAACGCTTGGTCTAATACCTTGCTATTGAGCGCCTTGTTCCAACAATCAAGTTCCTGGCACAAGTATGCACCGCGTCCATTATGCTTGCCGGTTAAATCGACAAACACGCCAGTTTTGCGATCTCGCACAATTCGAATCAATTGCCGCTTATCTTTCTTTTGCTGGCACACAATACAGGTTCTTTGAGGAACGTGTTTGCGTCGCTGCATCTTAACGCCGATACCTTAGCTTATACCAGTCTATAACTTATCATTGAAAAAGTCGTCTGCGTCGACTTCATCGATATCTTCCCATTCGGGACGCTGTCGACTCTTCTTGCGCTTGCGTTTGGAAACGACTTCACCTCGTTTTTCATCCAACACGAGTTGTTTGTCAACTCGCTGTCTTTTCTCTTCTTCAATCTGGGCGATAGGTGTAGTCGAACTAACGATCACGACTCGCTTCTTTTCGACCTTTTCGACAGGTTTTTCCTTGACAAGTGAGGCACCCAAGTCGTCAATATCAGGCACTCGTTCTACTTCTTCTTCAGACGCAGGCTCTTCCTCTTCGACAACCGCAGTTTCTATTTCTGCTACAGGCTCGACTTCTAAGTCGGTCTCTTCTTCTACTTCACTTTCGAGATCGAGTTCAGCCTCGATGATTGCTGGAGCTTCTTCTTCATCTGTCGCAATGGCCTGTTCTACTTCGGCCGCTTCGACTTCAGCTTCAACTCCCGCTTCTTTCTCTTCGACAGTTTCTGGCTCCTCGATTTCCACGATGATGAGCTCGTATTCGTCAACTGCAGCTTTTATCTCCTCCAGGGCTTTAGCGCCGAATCCGTTCAAATCAAGCAACGCATCGTCGCCCATTTCAAGGTGCATTAAGATATCGCCAAGCGTCGTGATCCTGTTCCCCTCGAGCAATCCTTGAACTCTCGGGGAGATATCCAGTTCGGCCAGGGAGACATCCCAGGCTTGTGCAGGTACTGTTTTTCGAGCTGAAGAGCGCGCTTTGTTAATCTCTTCAAACTCAATCGATCGAGCGGCGACAATACGGCCTTCCACAGCCGCCGCTAACCGGCTCAAGACCGAAAAATCTTCAGATGTAATTGGCCGGTTAGCAGCTTTCTTGGCGAGAACCATTTCAACTTTGCGGATGAATTCGTCGTCGTTAACGACCGCGGGATCGGCCCATTGATTATCCTTGTTTTTCAGTGATTCTTGAGCCGCCTCTGTCAAGCTCTTGATGTCAATCCGCCAGCCGGTCAACTTCGCTGCCAGGCGCGCATTTTGTCCTTCGCGACCTATAGCCAAAGAAAGTTGATCGTCGGGCACGATGACGATAGCTGTTTTTCCTTCATCAGGGTGGTCTTCTAGAAAAACTTGAGACACTCGTGCCGGGCTGAGCGCTTTGGCAATGAAAGTCTTTTGATCGGAATCCCACTCGATAACGTCAATCTTTTCTTCATTTAGCTCGCGGACAATGCTTTGAATGCGTACGCCTCGCATGCCAACGCAAGCGCCGACAGGATCGATGCCAGGTTGCATAGCCATCACGGCAACTTTTGAACGAGCACCCGCTTCTCTGGCGATGCTTTTGATGTCCACCTGACCGTTATAAATCTCGGGAACTTCCAATTCAAGGAGGCGTCTAAGTAAATTGCGATGGTTTCGGCTGACGATGATCTGTGGACCACGGCTGGTACGCCGAACTTCCAATACATATACGCGAATTTTGTCGTGCGCTCGGTACCGCTCGCGGGGGACTTGTTGGCTTTTCGGTAAAATCGCTTCAGTACGTCCTAGGCCCATCGTTATATTTTGACCGCTGACGCTTTGTACTGTGCCGTTAACGATTTCACCCTCTCTGGCAGAGAAATCCTCGTATAGCTTTTCCCGTTCTGCTTCTCGTACACGCTGCAGGATGACTTGCTTTGCGGTTTGGGCAGCAATCCGGCCGAAATTCTCGGGCGTACTTTCCATCATTACCGTTTCGCCGAGTTCAGCGTCCGGGTAACCGCCCTGTTGAGCAACGGATAACAAAACCTCGGTTTCGGGAGTCATGATTGATTCTACGACTTCTTTTTCAGCGTAGATAGTCGGTTCGCCAGTACGTTGGTCGATATCGACAGCTATATCCTGAGTGTTACTGATGTTTATGTCTCGCCGATAGGCAGAAATCAAGGCGGTCTTTAACGCCTCGATGACTACTTCCTTTGAAAGCCCACGAGCTTCACAAATTTCGTTAAAGGCTAACATGAATTCGTTTTTCATTTGCCCTATCCAACTATAGTGTGCAAGGCACAAGCATCATTCAAAGCGAATCCACAATCGACTCATGAATCCATCTCAAGATGCCGTGCTATTGACGACGATTGTTACACAACGCGTCAATTCCGATACGGAAAGCGAACTATCTCCTTAAAAACAAAAAAGTGGGGATTGCCCACTTCTCATCGTGCTATTACTCTCCTGCTGTCCCGTTTAGCCGATGAAGCTAACGATGTATGCATTATAGCACGTGCCCTGATGCCAAGCAATAAATATAGAATTGAAATCGCGCATACCAGGCTTGACTTGATAGTTGCCAAGACATACAATCCGCCCGTCACGATCTGGTGTTTTTTGGCCTTTTTACGGGCATCCAGAATGTGCCTCCAATTGCTATTAATCTGGCGGTAGAAGTGGTCAATCACCTCGTTCGTCAGGCATAACTGCTTATGCCATCCGCATATGTTAGTCATGAAGGAGATGAGGATGGACATTTTTGAAAAATGTGGCCAATTTACGATTGCCCGAGAGGCGATGGAAATGGGTTTGTATCCCTATTTTATCCCCTTGGATGATACAGAAGGGACTGAAGTCACCGTGAATGGGCGCAAAATAATCATGATTGGCTCTAATAATTACCTTGGCTTAACTACACACCCGAAGGTTCGGGCGGCCGCCATCGAGGGAATTGAAGTTTATGGCACCAGCTGTACAGGTTCCCGTTTTCTAAACGGTACGCTCAAATTGCACATGGACTTGGAAGAGCGTCTGGCAGCCTTCGTAGGCAAAGAGGCAGCTCTGGTCTTTAGCACCGGTATGCAGGTCAACCTGGGTGTGATTTCGGCCCTGGTTGGTCCCAATGATTACGTGATAATCGATAAGGATAACCATGCCAGCATCGTCGACGGTTGTCGTCTGAGTCTGGGAAAAATGAAACGTTTTCGGCACAATGATTTAAACCATCTTGAGATGGTCCTTCAAAACCTGCCGGCCGACTCTGGAAAACTTGTTATCGTAGACGGCGTTTTCAGCATGGGCGGAGACATCGCCAAATTGCCTGAAATCGTACAGGTGTGCCAACGTTACGGGGCCAGGATATATGTGGACGATGCCCATTCGTTGGGCATACTTGGAAATGGGCGGGGAACAGCAGCCCACTTCGGATTGACCGATGAAGTCGACTTAATAATGGGCACTTTTAGCAAATCATTTGCTTCTATCGGCGGTTTTATAGCCGGTGATGCAGACATCATTCATTACATCCAACACCACGCACGTTCGCTTATCTTCAGCGCCAGTTTGCCTGCGCCTAATGTCATGACCGTGATGGCCGCGCTGGAAATCATGGAGACCGAACCCCAGCATGTTGAACAGTTATGGAAAAATGGCAACAAAATGTTGGTTGGGTTAAAGGAACTAGGCTTTAATACCGGCAATACAGAGACACCGATCATTCCGATTATCATAGGGGAGCCAGAACCGACGTTCCTAACCTGGCGGCTTCTCTTCGAAAGAGGGCTGTATACAAATCCAGTCGTTTCCCCGGGCGTGCCCGCAGGCATGTCTTTGCTTCGTACCAGTTACATGGCGAACCACACGGAAGAACAATTGGATTGTGCCCTAGACATCATGGCCGATGTTGGGCGGCAGCTAGGCCTCATAGCCTGATTTGATAAATCGTTCACCTTCTTTTGATCCGGTTCCATTCCGGGAGTTTGCCTAAGCGAATCTCCCGATGGCAAAGTCTTAGCGTGTGACCGGATCATGAGCCAGGCGGGAACCGAAAAACAACTTCATTCGTCAATCTAATAGATGCGCCAAGCCGGACTAGCGTCCAACAGTTCCCTGCCGGTTGGACTATTTTCGCCTTTAGTCGGGAAGGCGTTAAATAAACGTCGTTTGACCACAGAGTAACATTCGATCACAAACAGTACACTATATTGAGATAGATCGAGAACGAATGTATTTGGGTTAACTTGCGTGGACCACTAAACTGAACTCAACCAAAAGTTGGAAACCTAAATGCAGCCGGGCCATTGCAACATCATTTGAATTGAGGAACTAATGTATCAAGATGAACCAACCCAGCCGGTTACCTATCATTATCGGGTCCCGGAGGAACAGACCAAACGTCGAGGATGTGGCTGTCTCAGCTCCTTGTTTTTGGGCTCAGTTATTCTAATAACCCTGATCGTCTTCGCCGGCGTGGCCATCACAGCTGGGATCATCTATTCAGGTTTATCAGCCGAGATAGAAGATGGGATCACAGCCCTGGAATCGGCCGGTAGCCGGGATACATTCGAAACAACGCGTATATTTGACCGAAACGGGGAATTGCTGTGGGAGATTTTTGGCGATGGTAAAAGAACCAATGTGCCGTTAGAGCAGATACCCCAAAACTTAATTAATGGTGTTATCGCAACGGAAGACGACACATTTTACGAAAATATTGGCCTTGATGCGCCTTCCTTGATGGCAGCTATTGTCTCCAACCTGAGAAATCCTGATGACCGGCCAAAGGGCGCCAGCACTATCACCCAGCAGTTGGTGCGTCACATCGCCTTCGATTATGAAGAACGGGCATCGGTAAATTATAGCCGTAAGACGAAAGAGATTATTCTGGCCTGGCTCATGAACAAGCGATATAGCAAGAATGAGATCTTGGAGATGTATCTGAATGAGATCTATTTTGGAAACCTGGCCTATGGTGTGGAAGCGGCCGCCCAAACCTATTATGGCAAACCGGCTGCTGATCTATCCTTAGCCGAAGCGAGCCTGCTGACTGCCTTACCTCAGAGTCCGGTTGAACTAGACCCTTTGCAGAATTTTGAGGCTGCCAAGGAGCGTCAGTGGTTGGTCTTGAACTTAATGTCCTCAGAAGGATTCATTACCCAGGCCGAGGCTGAAGCTGCTTACTTGGCTACACTTGAATTCGTGCCCCAGGAAGTAAGCCTGGAAGCCCCTCACTTTTCCGTCTACGTTCGCCAATTGTTAGAAGAGCAATATGGTCCGGAAGTAGTGGCCAACGGTGGTCTCAGAGTGACGACGACCTTGGATATGAATTATCAACGATTGGCTGAAATGTTGGCTCGCAGGCATGTCTCGGAAATTGGACCGGAGCATAATCTGACCAATGCGTCCCTGGTCGCTCTGAAGCCCGGTAGTGGCGAGATACTGGCCATGCTGGGCAGCCTGAATTTTAAGGATGAATCGATTGACGGGAATGTGAATGTCGCCTTGAGCGCGCAACAGCCGGGTAGCGCGATCAAACCCATAACTTATGCGGCCGCTTTATCACCACGACCTGAAAGCGGCGATCCAGACTGGACGGCGGCCGATCTGTTGTGGGATGTGCCCGTGGATTATGGTCAATTTGATGGCTCGGTTTATTCACCTGTGAACTATGATGGTCGTTTTCATGGTCCGGTCCGGTTGCGCGATGCTCTGGCCAATAGTTACAACATCCCGGCGGTCTTGCTGTTGCAGGATATTGGCATTGATCGCATGGTCGAAGTCGCCCAACAGATGGGTATCACCAGCTTTCAGGATGATCCAGGAAGATACGGACTCTCTTTGACCCTGGGAGGCGGGGAAGTAACTCCTTTGGAATTAACATCTGCATATGCTGCCATCGCTAATGGCGGTTTCAGCATCCCACCGGCTGCTATTTTGCGTATCGAGAATACACGAGGGGAACTACTTTATGAATACCAATCACCTGATTTAGTCCAGGCGATCGATCCACGGGTTGCTTTTTTGATAAGCGATATTCTGGATGATGATATCGCCAGGCAACCGGCGATGGGTGGCAATAACCCGCTGGAATTGCCTTTTCCGGCCGCGGCCAAGACCGGCACGACGAATGATTTTCGCGACAATTGGACCGTTGGCTATACGCCTGGACTGGTCGTCGGTGTTTGGACAGGGAATACTGATAATAGTGAGATGATAAACGTCAGCGGATTAACCGGAGCAGCCCCACTTTGGTCGACCTATATGCAAGCGGTTTATAGTGACTACGATTTGTTGGCCGTGCTCGGCAGCGACACCGCCCAGCCACCAAGCGAGTTTGTGCCGCCGGCCGGAGTTGAACGGCGGAATATCTGTGATCTAAAATCGATCGCGATTGGGGTTGAGGATTGTAACCTGACGGATTCGGAATGGTTTCTCGTCACAGGTGATGAGGAGGCAAGCAGTCAAGAGCCTGACTCGAGCGACCTTGAATGGACCGAGCTCGATCCCGGCGTTTGGGTAATACCGGCCGTAGGCTTACCGCCATTGCCAGATGCCGTTCAAGTATCGGTGGACGATGATGTTTTACCGAGCCAGCAATATTGTCACTTCGAACCGGGAATCGACCTCGATTTATTGCCGCCTGATGCCGCGCCTACTCTTTTCTTAACTGCTCCTCGAAATCAGGAGAGTTTAAAGTCAGCTCATGAATGGGCTTCCGATCATAACCTGCCCATCTTGCCGGCCGCTTATTGCACCGAAGACCTTCTGGCTGCTGCCCGAGATCCGAATATCGCTGCCGTATGGCGTATCACCAGCCCCAAAGAGGGAGACAACGTGGACGGCATCATACCAATCATCGGCACGGCCGATTTTGATCCCCAACGGGTGCAATTTTATAAGATCGAATTGGGAATGGGCGATCTGGAAAATCCGCAATGGGTGACCCTTGGCGAAACGAGTAACAAACCGGTGGTGAACGATACTTTGGAGATGTTCCACGCTGGCGCCTTACCTGCAGGTGATTACTTACTGCGTCTCATTGTCGTTCAATGGGATGGAAATTATGTGGGTGAGCCCCATACCATTCTCGTCTCGGTCGAATGAGTCTAGCTGGGATCTAATTGAATTGGCTTTCCACCCGCTATCGGGTGGAACAGCTGCCATTTGTAGATAAGTACCCCAGATGTTGAAAAAGGGTTCAAAATGGGACTTTTCCGGGGGATGCTCACCAAAGCATTTTAGATGGACGGTTCATTTCTGTGTATATAATCTTATATCCAGTATCCTTATAGGAAATTATCCCATAGTTATCGCTATTTTTGGCGCAGCTAAGACCCCTGAACCAGATTTTATCCAAATCAATTCTTTGCATAATATTCCAAAGAAGGGATATTGTATTTAGAGATTTGGCTATCAACCAGCTGGGCAACCGCAGATCATCCGAAGGTGACACATGATTAAGGAAGTTGAGTTTCCGTCCGAAGGGGTAACGCTTCGAGGACTGCTGTTCTTGCCGGAGTCGCAGACCGAGAGGCTACCGCTTGTCATCATGGCTCACGGAACGGCAGCCACGGTGACCATGGTGACTGACAAATATGCGGAGGCGTTTTCCCGTGCCGGCCTGGCGGTTCTGCTCTACGACCACCGGAACTTTGGAGGGAGCAGGGGCGAACCACGGCAGGAGATCAATCCCTGGATTCAGTGCCGAGGCTATCGTGATGCGCTGAAGTTTGCCGAGAGACTGGACGGAGTCGACCCTGAGCGAATCGCCCTATGGGGGGTCAGTTATTCCGGTGGTCAGGTTATCGTCGTCGGCGCGATTGAGCAGCGAGTCAAAGTCATCGTTGCACTGGTTCCGGTATTCGGCGCGGAGCCACCGGAAGTCGAACCGAACAAGGCAAATTTCGACATCATCAAAGAGGTGCTTTCGCGGGGTGACGTCCGTGGGTCGCCCGAGACGACAGTGGGTCCAATGCCCGTTGTCTCCTCCGACCAGGCCGGTACGCCGTCGTTAGTCAAGCCCATCCAGGCGTTCCGCTGGTTTATTGACTTCGGAGGTCGTGCCGGCACTCGATGGGACAACATTGTCACGCACGTGCTACCGGATACGCCGGTGCCTTTCCACCCGGCGCTGTGCGCGCCTTTCGTCAAGGTACCCACTCTGTTGATAGTCGCGCCGGAGGACGAGATGGTGCACGCCAATTACTCGGTCGCCAGGCAGGCATACGAACTCATTCCTGGACCCAAGCAGTGGTATGATATTGTCGGGGGGCATTTTGGGCTGCTCTATCATCCAAGCGAGCTGTTTAATGAGGCAAGCTTCGTACAAACCGAGTTTCTGAAGAAATGGCTCTGAGCTATGCCTACACTACCTGAAATCAAGTACACCCAAAATGGAGATGTCAGTCTTGCCTATCAAGTTGTAGGTGCAGGTCCGTTTGACCTAGTGCTGGTCCCTGGGTTTGTATCCCATTTAGAACAGGGTTGGGAGGAACCTGCGTACGCCCGGTTCCTGCAGCAGCTGGCATCTTTTTGTCGTTTGATTTTGTTTGATAAACGGGGCACGGGCCTCTCTGACCGGGTCGAAGGAGTTCCAACCTTAGAGCGACGGATGGACGATGTTCGAATTGTGATGGATAGCGTTGGCTGTCAACGGGCGGCGATTATGGGTGTCTCCGAGGGCGGTTCCCTAGCGGCACTATTCGCAGCTACCTATCCAGAGCGAACTTCCACGTTAATTTTGTACGGCGGCGTGGTAAGAAAGGCATGGGCTCCCGATCATCCGTGGGGTATGAAGCCTGATAAGGCAGAGATACTAAATGAAAAGCTACGTCGAGAATGGGGTGGCCCCGTCAACCTCGAATACTTTGCACCTACCGTTGCCGGCGACAAACGATTTCGACAATGGTGGGCTAAGTTCTTGCGGTTAAGCGCCAGCCCGAGTGCCGTTATCGCCAATCGTCGGATGATTATGGAATTAGATATTCGGGGAATTTTGCCTACGTTACACGTTCCGACCGTCGTATTGCACCGCACAGGCGACCGGCAAGTTAGTATTGAAGAAGGACGGTACATTGCTGAGCATATCCCCGGGGCGAAGTTGGCCGAACTGAGTGGAGACGATCATTTCTGGTGGGTGGGGGATTCAGAAGTCCATTGTCAACGAGATTCAGCTTTTCCTAACCGGGGAACAACAGGAGCTGGAACCTGATCGGGTCTTGGCTACGTTGCTCTTCACTGATATTGTGGATTCCACGAAACGCGCAGCCGAGATGGGCGACCGGCGTTGGCGTGATTTACTGGATAGTCACGATGTGGCGATGAGAAAAGCGATCACTCTATTTCGGGGTAGAACCGTTAAAAGCACTGGGGATGGCTTTCTTGCTACCTTTGACGGACCGGCTCGTGCTATTCAATGTGGTTTTGCACTACAAGATGAAGCGCAGAAACTAGGGATCGCAATGCGTGCCGGGCTACATACCGGTGAAATTGAACTCATGGAGCATGATGTCGGTGGGATCGCTGTGCATCTTGCGGCACGCGTCATGGCACAGGCCCAGGCAAATGAAGTCTGGGTTTCCCGGACGGTTAAAGATTTGGTGGTTGGTTCAGGGTTTGAGTTTAGCGAACGCGGCGCTTTTAATCTCAAAGGCATCCCCGGCGAATGGCATTTGTTTCGTGTCCAGCGATAAAAGGTTTCTGGCAGGCACCATCTTACAAAGCGTGCAGTAGAAGGTGTCGATTCCGCCCGTCAATCAAACAGGGGGCGTACCGCAGATCATCCGAAGGTGAGACATGATCAAGGAAGTTGAGTTTCTGTCCGAAGGGGTAACGCAAATAGAGCTTTTAAGGGGATTGGGACTCTAATATTTTGTATTTCCAGGCTTGAAACCGTTCATTTTGTACCTTCTAAGGATGGGCGTTGAAATTGAAGTTGGTTTCAGCAGTGGTTTTTAAACGCCTCTACACGTTGTACTTCGTTGTATCGCGGTTTCCTCTCTTCTAATTTATATCGCGACATACTATAATCTTGGGGCGAGAATTTAACTGCCGGTATAAGGGAGAGGAAAATGGCCAATTACTTCATTACTATCGCCGGTAATATTGGCGTGGGAAAATCAACGTTGACCAGCTTGTTGGCAGAGCGTCTCGGATGGGAACCTGTTTTCGAAGCTGTGACGGAAAACCCATATCTGGCCGATTTTTACGAAGATATGAATCGCTGGGGTTTCCAATCCCAGGTGTTTTTTTTGGCTCGTCGCCTACAACAACATCATGCTTTGCTTCAAAAGAACAGTTCGGTCATCCAGGATCGGAGTGTATACGAGGATGCCGAGATTTTTGCCAAGAACCTGCACCTTCAAGGACATCTGAGCCAACGTGATTGGCGTTGTTATCTGGACTTGTATGAGACATTGGCCACGCTGCTGCGGCCGCCTGATCTGGTAGTTTACCTCAAAGCCTCGGTGTCTACTCTTCGCCGGCGTATCGACCATCGCGATCGAGGCTACGAACAAACGATCAGCGGCGAATACCTTAGCCAGTTAAACGAGCTATATGATTCTTGGGCAGACGGTTTCCGCCTATGCCCGGTTTTGATCATCGACACCAATAATTTGAATTACATCCAGTATGAAGCTCACCTGGATCAGATTTGGCAGCGGATCGATGATCGTCTAACCGGCCAGGAATTCATGGCTCTTGAGTAAATCCGGCGATCACGCCGATCATCACTGAAATAGAACGGGGTGGAGTTCGTTAGCCGTATTCTCGGCAACTACCAGCTGAATATCGGAGCGGGGAGATTGATACGCGTCGTTCGTCTGGCCAAAATGCTTGACATCATGGCGCTAATAATCTATACTACACGTATAACCCGGTTATCCGGGTAAAGCGATTAAGTGGATAGTTTGGATATAATTTTTTGGAGAGTAGCTTATGCCCGCCCCCGTAACAGATGTTTTGGTCACACCGGCCGTTGCTCGAATCCAGCTTAACGTTGAACCGGCTCAGAACGTATTTCACAGTCTGTTGCTTCTGGCCAAGGCAGAAGCAGCTTCTGGTCTCAATGATTGGGTCTTGGAAACACTGCTAGTCATGTCGGCCGTGGAGCGGCAACGCCACCGGTTGGTCATGATCGGTTTCTTTTTTGCGGTTCAGCCAGAACGAAGCTGGGCTTCCTTCCCGGCCTATATAGATTATCTTGCTTCGATAGCTCCTCTGGCGCTTCGGGACAAGTTGATGCAAGCATATTTTCACCTGCCCTGCCAGGAAGAGGACCAAGAAACCGGCATTGAAAACCTTGACGATGTCCTGGCTTCTGCTGAGTCATTCTTGGCATTTCTGCGGGGGCGTTTTTCTGTCGAGAATATCGATCCTGAACTTGAAACCCAAGCTTATGCTTATTTGGTTGACCCTTCATCCATGCAGACATTGATCGTCTCTCACCTTACCCTGATGTGGGAAAAGTATATGGCGGCTGAGTGGAGGCGAGTGGAGCCGATGTTGCTTGATGCGGTGACGGCTTTTAATCAAGTCGAATACGACAAAATGACTCTTGTTGAAGCTGCGGAATTCATTAGCGGGCAGCCAATGAGCAATAGCCACCTGCTAAAGTCGATCAATCAAGCCGATCATCTGATCTTTGTACCTTCTGCTCACGTGGGTCCTTATTTAGGAAAGTTTAAGTATGGTGATGATTTGGGCATTGTTTTTGGGGCACGTTTACCAGAAGGAATTCCTTACTATGCGCCGGACCTGAGCCGGGCTGAAATCTTAGTCAGGCTGAGCGCTCTGGCGGATGATACCCGGTTGAGTATCCTTCGTTTGATAGCCGAGGAAGGTGAGAAACGCTCCCAGAAAATCAAGCAGGATCTGAACTTGAGTCAATCGGCCGCATCGAGGCATCTGACCCAGCTCAGCGCAACAGGCTACCTGATCGAGAGACGGTGTGAAGGAGCGAAATGTTATAGCCTCAATATGGATCGTATTGAGGATACGCTTAGAGCGGTATCGGCATACCTGAGTTAGATATAGAGATAAATAGAGGAGAAAGCGAGATGGCCACCGAGAAACATATTTTTGAACAACTAGGAGTGATTCTGCGAGCTTTAGCACCTTTTTATCGTGAAGCCGTAACCAGGTGGCTTAGGGAATCCGGTATACATGATAATTGGTACGCCCTCAACGTCGTTCGAAGCAGCGATCCTGATCCGCTCACGATCGAACAGGCCCATAAGATGAGGCCTTACCAATCGATGAAGGGACTGCAAGATATTTATGTTTCATTAGTCGAAGCTTGCTACCTGGATGAAGCGGGCCCCGGAATTTACCGGCTTACGACTCGTGGTCGCGAGGTCATTGAAGGTTTCTTTAAAAGAGCTCACGAGGGCTTGAAAGAGGTTGAACCACTATCTTCGGCCGAATTGGTCCAACTGGCTGATTTGCTCTGGCGTCTCGTTGAGGCGACGTTGGCAGCGCCGGAACCGGTCGAAAAACCTTCTCTAACTGCCAGCCGTTGGACCGATCCGGGATTAGATGCTGCCCTTTCGACCCGTATAGACCAATATGTCACTGACCTGTGGGCATTTCGCGATGATGCTCATTTCGCTTCCTGGCAACCGTACCATCTGAGTGGCCAACAATGGGAAACTTTGACATTGCTTTGGCAGGAAAGTGCCGGTACGGCGGCTGAATTGGCCGAGCAGCTAGCCCACCGTGGATTTTCTTCGACCGATTACAGGGATGCCCTTGAAGCGCTGGTTAAGCGTGGCTGGGCAGAAGAAAGAGGTAGCCAATACGGGATTTCTCCAGAAGGGAAAGAGATCCGGCAAGCGGCCGAATCGACCACAGACCGAATCTACTATGAGAGTTGGTCAATCCTAACGTCCGCTGAGTTAGCTACACTGGACACCTTGTTGGTTAAGGCAAACGGGCGGATTGAGTTCCTTGGCTTAAAAAAGATTTGGCAAATTGCTAGCGGCCTTCCCCAGATTATCCACCCAATTACCGGACCTACGATACGACCCCTATTCGAAGCAAATTTCGAAGATCCTGCGGTTTTCCAGCCGATGTTAATGGCCCGAGGCAACGCGCCACAACCATTAACGGAACCCGATTATGGGAAACGAAATCCTTACACCAACCCTCAACGGGCCGGACAACTAATGTCAAAAGCAGCCAGCGCTGGATATTTGCAAAAAGAGAATGGCGGCTATTCGATCACAAATGATGGTAAGGAGATCCTGGATACATTAAATGACGCCTTTTACCAAAGTCTGGCTGAGATCAACCCACTTGATGAAGAGGATTCAACTCGGTTAGTCAATTTACTCGAGAAGCTAGTCGATGCCAGTGTGCACTCGGATGAGCCATCTGAAAAATGGTCCTTGGTCAACTGCGGCCATTGGTACCCAAACGACGATTACGGAACCTTGGCCAAGATCGATCAATATCTGGATTGTCTTTTCGCATTTCGCGATGATGCCCATATCGCTTCCTGGAAGCCATATGATGTGGATGGTTACGTATGGGAATCATTTAGCCTCATTTGGGGAGGGGAAACGACGAGCGCTGAAAAATTGGCCGAGAAGTTGACCAATCGTGGATATGATGAGGCCGATTATGCCAAGGCGATCGACGAATTACTCGAGATGGGTTGGATAGAGAAAGATGAAGCCGGATACCAACCAACGGCAATGGGTCGAAAGGTGCGTTCTCAGGCAGAGGAAACAACGGACCGTTATTTCTTTTCTCCGTGGAGCTGCCTGGAGGCAAATGATAAGAACTATTTACTGAATCTCCTAGTCCGACTAAAAATAGGCTTGGAACTGCAGGCCGATGAAGAAGAGGAAGCGATCAGCGCCTGAGCTGATCATTGTCTTCGCAATTTCCATCGGCCTTAGAAGTGGGTAACAAATTGGTGGAAACGAAAATGATAACCAAAACGTGTAACAATCAATTAGATCTCGATGTCCGGTCGACCTGCCTGAGATTTACTGCTAGTCCGGAAGAATCCCATGTAAATACAAAAATTGTGAGGCAACATACACTGTTTCTTTTCATGTGTCGATGGACATGTTCCCGCTGCTGGAAAGCGGCGATGAAGATCGGTCGTTTCAGTCAAGAACTACAAAAGCGAGATGTGGCGGTCGTCATGGTAGGGGGCAACGAATATCTTACGCAGGCGACGCACATGGCAGCCAGGCTAAAACTACCGGTCACACTATTAGGCGACGAAGGCAATGCTCTTAGAAAAACTTTTGGACTGCAGACAAGCGACAAACCCTGTGGGAATCATAGATTACTGCTTCTGGACCGAAATGGCTGTATTCGTCATTGCCAGAGTGATTTTGTATCCGCAGCAGTTCTCAGTCTGGCCGATATCGTTTCGGCCCTGGATGAATCGCCGGCAAAAACAGGTGCAAAAACGAGAAATCTGGCCTGCTAACTGGAAAATAGGATAGGAATCCTTAAATTTGCGTCCCTAAGACAACAATTCAAGATAGCTCCTACGCTCCCACCGGCCATATAGATGGTAGGAGCGCTTTTTTGTGTAGGCAAAACATCTGAGAATGATCGGCTGAGCGTCATTCCCCAAGGGAACAATTTTTATACAATAAACGTTAATGAGTTGAGAAAGCCGAAGAACGCGATTTTGTTTAATTCAACATCCTCGGCTCACTTTTTAACGACTGATATTTGGTAACAGGATCCGAAATAATGCAGTCAAATGCTTCAAGGCGCTCGCGCATTCATCAATGGACAGATGCAGCAGCCGATGCAGGCGGCCGTACAAACGATCGCACCCAGGCAGTCAATGTCTGGTATCCCGTGGCGGATGAGTCACGCTCTCGTCTTTGGCCGTTTCTGCTGGCAACTTTCTTGTTATTGTTCTTGGGCATAGCCATGTTCACGGGATTCGCCTCAGCCTGGTGGCTGCAGGGAGATGTCATCATGCCCGGCGTGCAGGTGTTTGGGGTTGACCTAGGCGGCCGTACACAGCTGGAAGCGCAGGACCAATTAGGCATACTTTGGCAGCGTCCTTTGATTTTGCTCGACGGTAATGAGCAGACGTGGGTCGCCTCACCACAGGCTTTGGGTTTTGTTCTCAACCTAGAGGCGACGACCGGGCAAGCACGCACTATCGGCCGCACCCTTGTACAGCCTGGAAGGTTGGCTGAAGAGCAAGGGACAGATAACTGTTGAACCGGTCTACTCTATCAACGCCATGACAACTGAGGCCTTTCTGTTTGCGATGAAGGCCCAGATAGACAAGCCTACAGTTGATGCCGGCCTTGTCATTGTCAATGGGCGGGCAGAAATGACACCAGCATTAGAAGGGCAGGCGTTAAATATCACAGCAACGCTAAATCTGATTGAGCAAAATCCCGGAATCATCTTGGACGAAAGTCGCCTGTTACTGGTGATCGATCCCCTCTTTCCAAACATCGTCGACACCTCTGATTTGGTCAAGTCAACCAACGAAATGTTGTCTACAGTTTATACAATCGAGATCTTTGACCCGATTGCGGGACAGGCTTCCTCCAATGAGGTTCTGCCTGAAATGTGGCTGGGATGGTTAACCCTGGTAACAAGAGATGATGGCCAGCTCGACTGGCAGGTGGAACAATCTCATCTGCAGAAATTCTTAGATGAAATGTCAAATTCGCTTGGTCAGGGCAGATATCTAAAGACCTCCGAAGCGGCCTCGGTCATTGAGCAGGCTATCGCCAACAACGAGACCGAATTCCCAGTGCGACTTTATTATGGCGAACGTCAACATGTTGTCCAAACCGGCGAAACCTTGGCTAGCATCGGCCGGCAATACGGAATGCCTTATCCTTGGATCCAACAAGCGAATCCTGGGCTTGAAGAACATCTATATAGCGGACAGACGTTGGTGATACCCTCCCCTGATCAGCTATTACCCCTTCCAGTTGTGGACAATAAACGGATAGTGGTCAGTATATCAGAACAAAAGGCCTGGGTTTATGAAGATGGGAATCTAAAGTGGGAATGGTTGACAAGTACCGGCATTAGTGATAGCCCAACTTCACCCGGCATATTCCAGATCCAGTCCCATGTACCAAATGCCTATGCCGGTAATTGGGATTTGTGGATGCCCAATTTTATGGGCGTCTACAGGCCGGTTCCCGGATCAGAATTCATGAACGGATTTCACGGTTTTCCCACTCGCAGTGGTTACAATGTCTTATGGACTGGAGATTTGGGCAGGAAAGTGACGTACGGTTGCATTCTACTGAGTACGGAAAACGCAGCGACTCTCTATGATTGGGCAGAGGATGGCGTCATCGTGGAAGTGCAACTTTAATATCGGGACCTGATGCAAGGGAGCCACCCAAAACGATACGGGCTTACAAAACCAAATAACGCCTGATGAACACAGGTATATTGTCTATTGGCGGTAACATATTTACAATGATGATCAGGCCAGAACGATGAGCGTAGTTCGAAAAGCCAAAACGCTCATGATCTGATTCGTGTTATAGTTGAGAAGAAACGGAAACGTCACCTTGAGCGCAACGGAACCAAATTCGACCGAGCCGGTTTTTGCCCACCCGATCGAAGAGGAATTCGCCAGGATTCTCGATTACTACGGAATAGAGTGGCAATATGAGCCCCGGACCTTTGTCTTGGCCCAAGATGACCAGGGGAATGTGACCAAGGGATTTGCACCTGATTTTTACCTGTCGGCCGAAGATCTGTACGTCGAGCTAACCACCATGCGGCCGAAACTAATTTCTAAAAAGAACAAAAAGATTCGCCGTCTGCAGCAACTTTATCCTGAGATCAACATCAAGCTATTCAAGCGCCAAGATCTAAGGGATATGATGATCAAATACGGTCTCGACGAACATGCAGCGGCCATAATTGGCACCGAAGCCCAGAGTAAAGAGTGATGAGTGGTTATTACGCGCCAGAAGATTATGGGGAATTGACCGAGGGCATACGTGAAATCCTGATACCGGCCGAAGAGATCGAAAGCCGTATCATGGAACTTGGACAGGCTATATCTCGAGACTACGAGGGCTGTAATCCTCTTTTGGTTGGTGTCCTTAAGGGTGTGGTTCCATTCATTGCCGCCTTACTGCCAGCCATTACAATCCCAGTTGAGCTTGATTTTATGGCTATTTCCACGTATGGTCCCGATTTAGATAGTGGACGCGGCGTTCGCTTGGAAAAAGACTTGAGTGCGCCTATTGAAGGGAGGCACGTCCTGTTCATCGAAGACGTGATCGATACCGGCCTGACCTTGAACTATTTGCTTAAAAACCTCCGATCTCGAAAACCAGCAAGCCTCAAAGTTTGCACTCTGTTCAATAAATCACGGCGACGTTTGATCGCAATACCTTCAACCTACGTTGGTTTTGAACTCCCCAATCTATTCGTCGTCGGATACGGTCTAGACTATCGTGAACGTTACCGGAATCTGCCCTTTGTCGGCTTGTTGAAGCCCGAAGTCTTTCAGCCCGGCGGCGACTGAAGATCCATAATGCGGAGGGGACCGGAAATTTCAACAACCGCCTAAGTAAGTAAACCGCCATAAATTCTTAGGGAATTTACTTTGTTGGTGGCAGTTTACTCATAATCGGGGCTATTTAGGTCAATATAAAAGCGCGCCTCTGGTGTAAACAGAAGCGCGCAAGCTCCCCGAAAAAGACGAGGAGCCCCTAGTAACCGTTCGACCCAGTGCCTAAGAACCTCAGCAAGTCCCAGAACCGGCCTCCCAATGATAATCAATATCAAAATACGGGCTAACCGTTATTATTCTAGTTCTCGCAGGAATCCCTGGTTACAGTGCCGGCCAATTCCTTGGGGCTTCCTCTACCTCAATGGGTCTCGCTAATTGTTAGTTCGATCCACTATGGCACCTCTCAAACTACAACAAATATAGTACTCGTGTCACGTGACAAATGTCACCAAAAAAAGGTGACATTTGTCACGTTTGATAATGTCGCGACTCCCGTTATCCTTATATCAAAATGACAATTTTGATATACCTAAAATCTTTATTTGTGATAACATCATAGCCTATGTCTAACCCTTTTGTTTGGTTTTCGATTTTTATCGTTGTCGTTGGCTTGGTTTTTTGGTTGTTCAGACCGGCCAACGGAATATTCTGGCGCTGGCAGCGAGCGCGTAAGATGACCGAGCGCGTCTTGCAGGAAGATGCTTTAAAACATTTGCATCGATGTGAACGCCACGGCCGGCCTCCCAGCCTGGAAAGCTTATCGGGGGCCATGCAGATTAGCGATGACCGGGCGGCACAATGTATGTCTGAGTTGGAAGCTCGTGGGCTGGTTCTCATCGAAGGCGAAAACTTCAGATTAACACCTCGCGGACGAGATTATGCCTTGCACATTATCCGTGCCCATCGTTTATGGGAACGTTACCTGGCTGATGAAACCGGTTATGCTATGGAATCATGGCACGACCAGGCAGAATTGGCTGAACACAGTTTGACGCCTGAGGCGGTCGATGCGCTAGCGGCCGAGTTGGGTTATCCCAACCCATGACCCGCATGGCGATCCGATTCCAACGGCAACGGGTAATATGGTGCATCATGGAGGCCAACCCCTCACGACGGTTGCCGTCGATACGCCGGTTCAAATCGTCCATTTGGAGGATGAGCCAGAGACAGTCTATGCACAGCTGGTGGCCGAGGGAATAAGCCCGGGCATGAAGGCTCGTCTACTTGAAATCTCACCCCGTCGCGTCCGATTTTGGGCAAACGGTGACGAACATGTCCTAGCCCCAATCGTCGCAGCCAATATCTCGGTCGTGCCAATTCCTGAAGTAGTCGCCGAAACGGAGGAGGCCGGAGAACGATTATCCAATCTGTTGCCTGGTCAAAAAGGAGCAGATTTTGGCTATCTCCCAGGCCAGCAAAGGCAGCGAACGGCGTCGAGTTTCTGGATTTAGGCATTCTGCCAGGTACGACTATTGGGGTCGAGATGATAAGTCCAAGCGGCGATCCCACGGCTTACCGCGTCCGGGAGGCGCTCGTGGCTCTCCGGAAGGAACAAGCCGATCATATTCGAGTCAAGAAGATTAATGAGTCATAGTCGAGCAATAATAGATAATTGGAAAAACTTTAAGTGACGACAAAAAAGACAGAATCAGAAAAACAATCGACTGCCTGCGAGACATGCCCGGCTCATAACGCTGGAAACCTGCTTCGCCTGGGCGTTAACATGGAAAACTGGGACTATGTCGTGGCCCTGGCCGGCAATCCAAATACAGGCAAGAGCACCGTTTTTAATGCCTTGACCGGTTTGAGAGCAGCATACTGGAAATTGGCCCGGAAAAACTGTCGGCCGGGCGGAAGGGGGATTCAGCTATGGCGAGCACAGTTACAAATTAATTGATTTACCGGGCACCTATTCCCTCTTATCTACCAGCTTTGATGAGGAAATCGCCCGGGACTTCATTCTTTTCGGCCAGCCTGATGTAACTTTGATCGTCGTCGACGCGACTCGCCTGGAACGCAACCTCAATTTGGTTTTGCAGGTTCTGGAGATAACCGACCGGGCTGTGGTTTGCTTAAACCTGATAGACGAGGCCGAACGCCATGGGCTTAAGATCGACGATCGGCGTTTGGCCCGGGATCTTGGTATACCGGTCGTGCCGACGGCCGCCCGCAGTAGGCGGGGTCTAGACGATTTGCTGCAGGCAATATCGGATGTGGCGACAGGCCGGACCGTGTGCCGCCCGTACCGGATAAAGAGCGAATCACCAGAGATTCAAAATAGCGTAAACCAATTGGTGACCATGCTTGAGGAGACCTTTCCTGATCTACCTAATGCGAGGTGGGTGGCGATGCGCCTACTGGATGGGGACCAACGTATTGTCCAAGCCATTCGGCTAGGGGAATTGGGCACGCTAAGCCGGCAAAGCCCGGAGGCTGAAGGCCAGGATCTCAACCTGGGGCTGGAGATGGCCTGATGTCAAGCAAAGCTTCTACGGCCGAGATTCTAGCCACAGCTGAAACGATTCGCTGGCAGATTGGGCAGGACTTCCACGAGCGGTTGATGGAAGATATCTACGCCAATGCTGCTCATATTGCCGACCGGGCCGTTACCCGGCCGGATGAGGCGCCACGTTTTGATTTAGATCGGACTATTGACGGCCTGGTAACGAGCCGTATCTGGGGTTTTCCGTTGATGATCCTTCTGTTTGCCGTCATATTCTGGATCACCATCGTCGGAGCAAATATCCCTTCAGCTTGGATAGCCAATTTGTTATTGGACACGATTTACCCGATCTTGAAAGAGTTGTCGGCCGCGATCGGCTTACCCTGGTGGCTGGAAGGAATCTTGATCGACGGCATGTACCTGGCAACTGCCTGGGTTGTCAGCGTTATGCTGCCGCCAATGGCCATCTTTTTCCCCTTATTCACTTTGCTCGAAGATTTTGGCTACCTGCCCCGAGTAGCTTTCAATCTGGACAATGTCTTTAAGAAGTCAGGGGCGCACGGAAAACAGGCCCTGAGCATGATGATGGGCTTTGGCTGCAACGCCGCTGGGATCGTCTCCACCCGGGTGATTGATAGCCCACGTGAAAGGCTCATCGCCATCATCACCAATAATTTTGCCCTCTGTAACGGGCGCTGGCCGACGCAAATTCTCATCGCCACCATTTTCATCGGCGGACTGTTCCCGGCTTATGTTGCCGGTTTGGTGTCGGCCCTGGCCGTCGTCGGTATCGCTATGTTGGGGGTATTTTTGACGTTCCTAATTTCTGGTGGATTATCCCGCTCAGTTTTACAAGGGGAGGTCTCGTCATTTAGCTTGGAACTACCGCCTTACAGGCCACCACGAATCTGGCAAACCATTTATACATCGATGATTGACCGCACGATTTATGTGCTGTGGCGTGCTATATTATTTGCAGCGCCGGCTGGGGCCATCATTTGGTTAATCGCCAACGTCACCATAAACGATACGGCCTTAGCTGAATACATGGTGAATTTCTTAAATCCCTTCGGTCTGCTGCTTGGCCTCAATGGCGTGATCTTGGTCGCTTACCTGGTGGCTATCCCGGCCAACGAGATCGTCATCCCCACAGTGCTGATGCTCACGGTCTTGATGGCTGGTCTAACAACTGGGGCTGGTACAGGTGTGATCTTCGAAGCAAACTCTTATGCAGCCACTGAAGCCATCTTAAGAGCCGGGGGCTGGACTTTGCTGACGGCTGTTTGCCTTATGCTCTTTAGCTTAATCCACAATCCTTGCAGCACGACCATCTACACAGCCTATAAGGAAACTGGCAGCAAGAAATGGACAGCCTTGATGGCTCTGCTGCCTCTGGGTCTTGGTTTTTTGGTCACTTTCGTCGTGGCCCAATTATGGCGAATCGTGGCTACCTTGATTACCTGAGTCCCCTTGACCTTACCCAAATTGAGCTTACCATACAGGCATGAGTCGCTTCCTGGGAAGACGCCCGGCAAGTGAAAGCGAACCAATATACTCAGAACCGGTCGTGACGGATGGATTCTCCGGTTCTGGGAGTGATTCATCTGATCCTGGTTGCCTTCACCTGATCCAGGGATGTTTTCGTATTCTAACGATGTTGGTAATCATGGTTGGGATCATCCTATTATTGGGACTTGCCGGCTTCATTGGGGGATATATCTATCTCAGCAACGAATTGTCCAGCGCCATCGATCAGGTCGTTCAATATCAAGGGCAGGGGCCTGGAGGCACGCCACGCTTCTACGATCGTCAAGGCAACTTACTGTTTGAGTTAAAAACGGCCGAAAAACGGCGCTGGCTTGACTACTCTGAGATCCCGTTATCCATCATCGAGGCAACGGTAGCAGTGGAGGACGACACTTTCTGGTCCAATCGAGGCATTGATCCAGAAGCTGTCGTCGCTGCGCTTATTAGCAATTATCAAAACCAGGGGGAGAGGCCAGTTGGGGCCAGTACGATTACCCAACAGCTGGTGAAACACATTGCCTTCAGCTATGAAGAGCGTGTGGCGACCAGTTACGAACGCAAGGTGAGGGAGATGTTCCTGGCCTTCATTTTGACCCAACGGAGAAGCAAACAAGACATCCTCACGATGTATCTGAACGAGATCTATTACGGAAATCTGGCCTATGGCATCGAAGCCGCAGCTCAAACCTATTTCGCGAAAAGTGCGACTGATCTCACTCTAGGAGAAGCTGCCTTTCTTGCCGGATTACCACAAGCACCCTACGAATTGGATCCGTATCTGAATTACGACGGGGCCAAAGCCCGGCAAGAATTCATTCTCGATTTGATGGCTGACGAGGGAATGGTCGGACAAATTGAGGCCAGTGAAGCGAAGGCCCAAGCACTGGAATTGGCATCCCGGATATCCAGCGATTTTGATATCGCTTCCGGGGTCCTGGAAGCGCCCCATTTTGTACTTTACGCACAAAATCAGCTGGAACGACGCTATGGGCCGCAAGCCTTGATCCAGGGCGGTTGGCAAATAACGACTACCCTGGACCTGAATCTACAAAAATTTGTGGAGCAAAGCGCGCGAGATTGGATTGCCGCCCGCGGTGCGCAGCATGATGTCAATAACGCCTCTATCGTGGTCCTGAAGCCGCATACTGGAGAGATCTTGGCCATGGTTGGCAGCCTCGACTATTTCGACGAGGCCATTGACGGCCAGGTGAACGTTGCCATGCAGCCCAGGCAGCCGGGAAGCAGCATCAAGCCAATCACCTATGCGGCCGCCATGGAACGTGGTTGGACTACCGGCGATGTGATATGGGATGTACCCATTGAGGTTGATTTGGGTGGCGGCCAGAAAATGGCCCCCACTAATTATGATGGTCGTTATCACGGTCCACTATTACTGCGTGACGCCCTGGCCAACAGTTACAATATTCCTCCGATCCAGTTGATCCGCGACATAGGCATTCCAGCCTTCATCAGTACCGCCCGAAAAATGGGCATTGAATCGCTGAAGGAACCGCCTGGATATTATGGTCTTTCGCTGACACTGGGCGGGGGTGAGGTGCCCCTATTAGAGATGACCCATGCTTTCGCCACATTAGCCAACCTGGGCCAACGACCACATCTCAACGGGGTGCTGCAGATAAGCGATAGCCGGGATCGCTTTGTTTACGATATCAATCAAGAACGTTTGCCGCCGGTCAATGCGCTCGACCCGCGTATCGCCTACGTCATAACCGATATTCTGGACGATGATGTGGCCCGGAGTCCGGCCATGGGGCGCAATAATGCCCTGGCCCTACCTTTTCCCGCGGCCGCTAAAACGGGCACAACCAATGATTTCCGGGATAACTGGACTTTAGGTTATACGCCAGGTGTTGTCGTCGGAGTCTGGGTCGGCAATACCGATGGTCACCCCATGGTGAATAGTTCCGGCCTGCTCGGGGCCGCGCCTTTATGGCGGACTATCATGGAACATATCTACGGGAATGAATCGATTCGTGCGGCCCTGGCTGTGGGCGGCGTCGATCCGCCGACCGAATTTGTGATGCCGGCCGGCCTTGAAGAGCGGGAAGTTTGTTTACCAAGCGGTACTGGCGGCAGCAGTTGCACGGCCAAACGCAAAGATTTGTATTTGACCGGTGGACCGGTTCATGGCGTTCAACGTTTGGGATATGTGCCCGATGTCATCACCAACCCCGGCGCATGGACCGTGGCGGTATCCTCCTTGTCGGCAGCTGACGCCCAGCGGGTTTCGTTGCCGCCTCTCGAAAATGGGGAAAAGCCGCCGGCTCCTTCAACCTGCGTCATCAATATGGCCCGCCCTCCTGATGGCATTTCCAGACGGCTTTTGTTGCCCGTCCCGCCATATTATCCGGATGAAGTCAAAGCTCGAAATTGGGCCTCTCGCAGCGGCTACAGCATGGCGCCTTCGGTGGTCTGTCCGGCAGGTTCTGCGCCGGTTGCCGTTGGTCAAGGTGATGGGGCGGGCCAGTCCAACGATAGCAACGCGCCGGCTCCCAGCACGGCCACCTGGCGTATCGACTCACCAGGGCCAGGGGAAACAGTGAGCGGATTAGTGCCCATCATCGGCACAGCATCATTTAACCCGAGCGAAGTCCAATATTATAAGTTGGAAATCGGTTCCGGCCGTTCGCCGACGTCATGGACGACGTTTGGCACCACCCATGGCCAAAGCGTCGTCAACGGCCAGCTCGAAACGCTGCAGGCCGGCGCATTAGCTCCAGGAGATTACGTAATTCGCTTGATCGTCGTTCGCAATGATGGCAATTATCCGGCTCCCTATTCGGTGCCGATCGTCGTCGGACCTTGAAATCTGCGCACCATTTCTATCGACTGATAGTGGTGAACGCTAGCCTGGTTCTATCGTAATGGTTGTCAACTTCAGCTGGTCGCCGGGTTGGGCTTCATTATTGAGGATAACTGGCAGCCGTTTCACATCACCCGCTGTATAAAGGCCGACGATTAATTCGTTTTTGCCTGTTGCTGCATCCGGCCGAATAGGAATCAATCGCCGGTCGGTGATAATTTCCCCTGGCAACCAGGTAGTCGTCAACCAGCCTTCTCCCACCGGTGGACTATCAAGCTGGCCTTGCATCTGTCCATCCGGGCTGATGATGTGGTTGAATACCGTATAACTTTCCTCAGGTGTATCGATAGCTAACCAATAGAGTGTCAAGCTGACCTGATCTCCAGGACTCACAGCCGTGCTATCCAATTCATAGCCCAACAAGCGGATGTCGGGACCAAATTGTGCTTCTAACGGCTGGTCGATTGCAGGCGTCAAAAAAATATGTTCTCTTGTCACTAGGCTTAATTCAGTTAAGACCTGGCTACCTTGATCGAGTGATAAGGGTTCATCCGAATCAGAGTGCAGCAGCTGAATGCCAAGTTCTGCATTGTCCGAGCTTGGGATATCCAGGGGAATATGCAGACGATGAAAAGTGGTCACCTGCTCTCCTTTCTGCCATTGGGATGGTGAATAGACTCCAGGCCACATTTCGAAAACCTGCTCCAGGAAGGGTTCTTTTTCGCCTAATTGGGTCAATGTCAGTTTGACACGATAATCATCCTCTGGCGGCTCAAGTGCGAGCCAATCGAGGGCCAAGTCGATAGGGATGCCAGGTTCCAATATAGTGCTCAAAGAGTGGCTTTGTAAGGCCAAAGTGCTTCCAAACACCGGTGTCTCATCAGAAACGGTAATGTCTTCCAACGGCCGGCTTCGGGCGATCATTGGGCCAAGGGCCTGAGGCGTTCCACTGACGAGCTTGTATTCGGGACCACTCCAATCACGTAGTCCAATTTGTAAATAAAACGGTCCAGGAGGCATTCCCTCTGGGATCTGCACATCGAGAAATGTGGTAAAACGGTCCCCGCTTTGCCAGCCAGCTTCCGGATATCCCATCAACTTTTCAACCTGGCCCCAGGCATTACCACTTTCGTCGAGCAATAATACTTTGGCGAATGTCAAGCGGTTAGGCAGTTGGGGAAGGTCAGCCGGTACCTGCCAATGCAAGGTGACTGGAACGGAATCGCCGCGAAAGGTAGCTTCAGGGATATCGAAGCCGATGAGCTTTGGACCGTCAACGAATTGTTGATCAGCTCGATGCTGTGGGGACCACTGAATCGCGGATGGTTCGATCTTGTACAACGAGAAGGCTTCATCACCGTTTTCGAAGTAGAAGATTTCACTCTCCGAAACTGGTTTTAAACGATCCATTACCTGGGAATCCATGGGTTTATTTACCGTTTCAATATACCAGAGCTCATCCTGAGTTGGACGCCAGCTAAACGAATGACCATGATCAAACCAGGTGGGCATTGTATCGCTGTAATAGACAAATGATTGGGGTGTTGTATCGTTTACATAGTCATAAGCAAAAAAAACGTCCGTCCCTTCTGGCGGCGGGTTCTCATCCAGATATCTTCCAACTTCGGCCAGGACATTATGATAGATATTTCGGACCTCAGTGGCATTTGTCCACTGGTCAAAGTAAGCACGCCAGGTGCCGAGCAACATCATGGTGAGACCGAGGACCAGGAGGGAAGCAAAAATTGCTTGCAGAAGCGATTGATGCTTAGGCCAGAGGCGTTTAAGCCAGGAGTAGACCGCGTCCAGACCAAGGGCCAGGATTAGATAGATGGGCACAATTGTCCCGGAAGCTCGCAAGGTAAAATTATCCAGTCCTACGATGGCGCCCGGGATGAGCATGATGCCGGTCCACAACAAGAGCATCCCGTAAGTCGCCCTCTTATCCTCTCCGCGTGGGCGGGCAAAGGCGCGCCAAATGACGCTGATGAGACCGGTCACAAAAAATATTGCGCTGAGTGGATCAAATACCGGCCGACCGACCATATAATAGCGAAAGTCCTCATCACCGCTGATGAAGATCATCTCAATCGTTGCCTTGACGGGGATCCACAATGCCGTTATTTCGCCTTTCTGTAATTTGTCTACGACACTTGAGAAGGCTTGAAGTCGCTGGTTTACCGTAGCCGGGTTCTGGAATATAAACAGTCCGTATGGGGCGAATACGACTAGTGCTGTTAGCAGGCTTATTGTTATGCTGCGCCACTTCTGTCGAATGAGGTCTCGTTGAGTCAGGGAGATCCAAATCATCCAGCCCAAGACGACCACAGGAAAGATCCGGGAGGGGATGTAGGTGTACATCGTCAACCCCAACGCGAGGCCAGATGCCAACCACAACAGCCAAGATCGGCCTTTGCCTTGAAAGGCAAGCCCGTAAAGGTATATGCTCAGCGCCGTCAGGAAGGTCAGGCTTACGGCCCGCAATCCCCATCGAGAATGCATGATTGGCCAAAGAGAGACGGACATGATCGCTCCGGCAATGAAACCAACCCGGCGGTTAAATTCGTTCCGGCCAATGCCGTAGGCTAACAAAACACTGCCGACACCTAGTAGCACGGCCGGCAAACGCACGGCCCAGACCTGCTGGCCAAATAGACGAAGGGGTAAAGCCATCAGGTAATTGAAAAAAGCTTCCCGACCGTTGTTAGAAGCAAAATAAATTTGCCAATTGCCCGGGCCTAAGCGAAGGGCGTCGATTGCATTAAAAAATTCATCGCCTCCCAGACCTGCCGGGGCGCTATTCAACCGGAATAAACGTGGCAGTAAGGCCAACAAAGCCAAAATCAATAAAATGATTAAATCCAGCCGTATAGGACGAGCTATAAGCCAAGCCCACATGTTGTGTGCGAATGAAGTTAGGGAGCGCATGGTAACAGAATCAAGCCCTGTAGAAACTGAGTTGGTAAATGGTATCTTTGTCGCGCTGGCCGATCATACCTCTAACCTGGAAATCAGTTAAGGGCTCAATTGAATAATGTAGGTGCTTTGGGGCGCCAGACTTTCCAAGGGCGCATAATTCTCAAAACCACCTCGGCCGTTCAGAACCGGGGCGATTAGATTGCCTTCCCCCAATAAAAGGCTAATTTCGCCCAGCAAGGTGAGAGGTCCCGTTGCTAATTCTAGGGAATAGTCACTGACGATCTTCCTACTTGGATTCATCAAGACCAATAGGTGTTGGTCATCGGTGTGACGCAAGAAGGCATAGAGGCGACCGGGGTTGGCATCAACGAGAGTCCAATCTCCCAGGCGTAAGGCATCATGCTTATTCCGCAAATGGATCAACGTCCGGTAATGATTGAGCAATGAGTCCGGGCTGGCCTCTTGAGCAGCAACATTTCTTTGTAGGTAATCCTCATGGGGCGGTCTCCAGGGTGTGCCATCGGTGAAGCCGGCTCCGGGGCCATCGGCCGACCACTGCATCGGCCGGCGAATATCCTCATCTGGCTTGGCGCCCACCAAACCAATCTCTTCACCGTAATAGATAAAGGGCACCCCTGGCGAGGTCAATAGCATTGAAGCCGCGATTTTCGCCGCTTCTTCGTCTCCTCGTAATTGGGACATCACCCTATCCTGATCATGATTGGTGATGAAAGTAGCGTATTGTCCTGGGGGAAAGGAATCGACTACCTCAGCTTGTTGCTTTTTGACCAGGCTGCCGATGCCTTCTCGGCTGCTATTGACGATGTCCTGTGCCAGATCGAATTGAAAGGCGATATCGACTTCGTCGCCGGTGTAGTCGAGAACTTGTTGGGTTCCGGTCCAGGCTTCGCCCACCGTAAAAGCCTCCTGGTTCACCCCTTTGTAAAATGAATAAAATTCACCGAGCCAATCGTGAGTGGCAGCGGTATTCTCCTGGATGCGACCGTCCTCAACTAGATGCTTAATGGCATCAAGACGGAATCCATCGGCGCCCATATCTTCAAGCCAGAATCGAGCAGCCTCATGCATAGCATCGGTCACTTCCGGATTTTCAAGGTTGAGATCGGGCATACCCTCCCAAAAGGCGCTGTAATAGTAACCATCATCGGTCTCAAACCAAACCTGTTGTCCCAAAGGTCCGCGATAGCCCGGGTTTTCTTCTTCCCAGACGTACCAGTCACGTTTTTCTGAATCGGGATCTAAGGCTTCTTGAAACCAGGGGTGGTCGCGGCCGGTGTGATTGAGTACTAGATCGACGACAACTTTCATCTCCCGGGCATGGACTTCCTCGATCAGCCGCTGGAAATCTTCCTTAGCGCCATATTCTTCGTCAACCTGAAAATAATCGACGACGTCGTAACCATGGTAGCTGGGTGAGGCCATGATGGGCATCAACCAGAGGCCGGTGACGCCTAAATCGTCGCTGGTGGTCGGATCGCCATCATTCAGGTAATCCAGACGTTCAATTAAGCCGTTCAAATCGCCTACGCCGTCACCGTCGCTGTCTTGGAAACTGCGAACGAAAACTTCATAAAATACGGCATCGTTCCACCAGGGCATCTCAGAGGATTCCTCGGACAACTCTTTAGCCGCGTTTGGTTGGGAGGATAGAACGCTCCCGGACGTACTCGCTGGCGAAGGTGTATCTGTTGGTGCGGCTAACTCCACTGGCATAATGATCGTCTCCTCCGGAACGGTTAACGTTTCGCTGGTAGACTGATCTTCTTCCAGGTTGCTACTACAGGCAACGGCGAACATAAGGAGGATCGGCAACAAGGCAAGGTGAGTTTTTTTAGAAAAATTGGCCATGATTTCTTTTCGAAATAAGGGGGGAGGGCAAGGAGTATTCCGGAGACCTTGCGCTAATGAATTGCAGGGGAAACATGTTGAGTTGAGTAAATTGGAAAGACAATCTCCTCGCTAGAAACCGGTCGCCGGCTACTAGGTCTCGGAGATGCCTCCACTAGGAGAGATCAAGTATTTTCCCTCGATGACATCCGATTCAACTAGCTCGCTGAGGACGTTGGCGCCGGATTCTTTTAGGTCTTTGACGATCAATTGACCGGCTGTTTGCTCGACGATCACGATCACGGCCGAACTTCCGGGTTGGAGACCGTCTTCGATTGCGGTAATCATGTTCTTTGATACGCCAGAGTGGGTCAGCTTGGCGATCAAGTCGCCGGCTGCAGCACCCCCAAGACCGAGAACGGCCATGGTGAGGGGACCGCCGAGGATGCCCAAGAGAGCACCGGCAACGGCGCCAATCCGGCGAGCCTTTTTCTTAGAGTCACCCATTACTTTCACTTCGTCTTCCCCATCAGCCGTCTTTATGATGGCTACAGCCTCGGTGATGCCGACTTCGTCCTGGGATCTATGATATCTCTCCAGTTGAGCCGCGGCCGCTGCTGTATCGTCGGCGAAGATCCCTACAATCAATTGATAGCTCATATCATTACATCCGGTCGGAAAGCAAATATCAGCCTTTTTAGGGTCAATTGGTCACCAACGGCCCTGGCTAGCCCTTCACCGAACCTTGGGTCAAGCCGCCGACGATCTGGTCCTGTAAAAGCAGATAGACGATCATAATCGGCAAAGCGGCGATGAGGGCACCAGCGGCGAAGATGCCCCACTGTTGGGCGAATTGATTGCTGGTGAACTGCCACAGCCCCACTGTCACCGGGTACTGCTCGGTCGTCTTCAATAAGATGCGGGCCATCACGAAATCGCCATAGACGAAGATGAAGGTCAGGATAGCCACCACAGTGATGATCGGCCGCATGAGGGGCAGCAAAAGGCGGCTGAATATTTGCCAATGAGTAGCGCCGTCGACCATGGCTGACTCATCGATTTCACGAGGTATCGAGTCGAAGTAACCCTTCATCAGCCAAATATTGATGCCCATCGCTCCACCCAAATAGACCAGTATCAGTCCTGTGTGAGTATCCAGACCGACGGCGGGAATGACATCGCCAAGCTGCTGAATGAGTAAGAAAACGGCGACCATCGCCAGTAAACTGGGGAAAACCTGGATGAGCAGTATGCTGCGCAACATATTATCTCGCTGGCGAAAACGGAAGCGGGAGAAGGAATAGGCAGCCAAAGTTGTGATTGAGACTGAAATAATGGTGGTGACCGAGGCTATCTTCAGCGAATTCAGCAGCCATCTTGTGTAGGGAAAAACATCTGAAAATTCATTCTCTGTCAGCAGCTTCCGGTAATTGTCCAGGCTAGCGTTTTCGGGAATGAGCGTCTGGGTAGCCAATGAATTTACGGGACTGATCGAAGCCGAAATGATCCAGACAACTGGGAAGAGTGAAAAAACGATCAACACCAGGGCAATCAAATACTTAGCCAAGATACCCAATTGCCGCCGGCGATGCTGAGACTGTAAAAAAGTTGGACTAGACATTCTCGCCTACCTCCTCCCACATCTTGGTATATCGGAATTGAAGCAAGGTCATGATGGCAACAAAGACGAAGACCACCATCGTAATGGCGGCGGCAAAGCCATACTGGGCTCCGCGTCCACCGGCAAAGGCTAGATTGTAAACGTAACTGATGAGGATGTCCGTGTGCCCGGCATTCGTAGCCGCGCCGGCTATGGGCGGTCCTCCTTGGATGAACAAGAAGATCACGTTGAAATTGTTGAAGTTAAAAATGAAACTAGCGACCAGCAATGGACCGACGGCGACCAGCAGAAGGGGCAACGTGATGCGCCAGAAGCGCTGCCACGTATTGGCCCCATCGACTTCGGCCGCGCCATAAATATCGGTCGGGATAGCTTGCAAGGCGCCGCTGCAAACCAACATGAAGTATGGATAACCTAGCCATAGATTCACCATCAAGATGGCTGCCTTAGCCCAATAGGGATCTGTGAACCAGGCCGGTGACCAGCCGATCAAATCTTCCATTAAACGATTGATGATCCCAAACTCTGGATTCAGCATGCCACGCCAGACCATAATGGTGATCAGGCTGGGAATGGTATAGGGGATCAGAAGTAGGGTCAGGATGATCTTTCGGCCTGGTAGGCTTTGATCATTGAAGATTAGAGCAATGCTGAGCCCAAGGAAGAAGGTGGTGATCACGCTGAGAAAGGCAAAGACAAAATTCCAGGTGACGATGCGCACCAGGGGGCCGGTGACTGCCGGACTGGAAAAGAAATTGGCGAAATTCTGTAAGCCAACGTAGACCCGGTAGCCGGGTTTAAGCTGCTCGCCGTCCGCCGCCGTAAATACACCTTCGACTGGCGTGTAGACCTTTCCCGTTATCTGGTCGGTGAAAGTGTCGGTCTCGGAATCGTAGATGTATTTTTGAACCAGCTCGGCTGCCCCATCAAGGGATTGGATCTGGGCAATACGGTCGCCCTGACCGAAAGACAGTTCGCCCAATTCGTTGATGTAGCGAACCACGGTTAGGCGGTTGAGACGCTCGTATCCTGCAATGTTTTCTGGAATACCATCGGCATCCAGTTCGCCGACCCCCATTTCGCCTGGATTGACGATTATCAATTCCTGATCGGGCAAGGCTAGTAGAGCGATTTCATCTGGGCCTTGAAGCCAAACGGCGAATTTGCCGTCATCTGAGCGGTAGGCCGTCCAGGTATACTCGCCGGCTCCTTCAGGTAAATACTTGACCTTTTCAATCTGCTCGATGGACTGCACTTTAGTCAACAGATGGCCAAAACCAAAGTTGGTCAGGGAAATATTCACCGTAAACAAAATGGGGTAGACGGAGAACATGGCCATCAAGATTAAGCCCACGAGCATCCAGCGAATGGGGAAAGCATCATTGCGCAGGATGACGACGTTGGTAAACAGAGTTACCACGCCGACGGCTGCCGCCAAGATGACGGACTGATCTTGAAGAAGATTGAGGATAAACCAGATGGTAAAACCGTCGATTAAGGCCAGTATCACCAACCGTATGACGATGCCAACTAATGTAGTCGATCCTTTTGAGGATCCTTTTGGCTCGGGAACCGGTGCTGTTGCATCCATGACAAGTCCCTTATGGTTAAAGAACGTTCAGCCACTCAATCACGGCTGAAGCTATCACCGGTAGCATTAATTGCAAAGAAGGCCGAGGAATATCCCCGGCCTTCTTTAGATTGTCTAGATGAGATTACTCAACTGTGATTGTCAGAATGTTTGTTTCAGGATCGTAGCTGAAAGAAACGGTGCCATCAGCTGGCAAACTGAAGGTGTAGTTGTCGCCATCTGCTACGCCATCAACGCCGTAGTTGACAGTCCAGGTACCGTCTAAGGCCACTTTACCTTCGTAATCACCCGCCGGCAAATCGTGGGAAGAGGTCCAGAGACCATCATCACCTTCGGCCAAGGCTGTTACCTCACAGGCAGGATCCCAATCACCATCACAACCGGCCGCAGCTTGGTAGGAGCCAGGAACGTTGACCATGCCGGATGTGGCGCCGCCGAGTACTTCGCGGATTTGCCCGGCAGCCGTAGTGAAGGCGCTTTCAGGTGTATCTTCGCCCGTGATAGTCAGGATGACCGCAGAGTTCCAGGAACCCCAGACGGCGCCCATCTCAGGAATCGCCGGCATCAGGGCGGCGTTTGCACCCGCCTCGCCAAAGGCAACCAGATCAGGATCGTCGGTGGCGGCCAGTACTGGCGCATAAGCGCTCGGCCGATCGCCGGTCACGTACAGTTCTGTCATGACTTCGTCGGTGGCCACAAACTCGGTGAGAAAGGCCTGGGCTAACAAGGCGTTGGGACTAAAAGCATTGATCATGAAGCCTTGTACGCCGCCGAAGGGTTGGCCTTCACTGGGGAAGGGGCTGATCGCGTAATTAATATCTGATTCGCGGAACTGACTTAATGCCCACGGACCAGTCATGAGGAATGGCGTCTCGCCCTCGGCAAAAAGCGTCTGGGCTGTATCGCCATCGTTAGCGTTGGGGCTGATCAATCCGGCCTCGACATTATCGGCAATCCATTGACCGGCGGCGATCATACCTTCACTGTCGATACCAAGATCATCAGGCTGCCAAGTACCATCTTCGCTACGTCCAAAGACATAACCACCAAAGGATGTCATAACCGGGTAAACTTTGTAGCCATTATCTTCTAGGGCGAAAGCATAGGTCACATCACCTGAATCCTGCAAAGCCTGTCCGGCTGCCAGGAGATCGTCCCAGGTCTCGGGAGCATCAGGCACCAGGTCGGCGTTGCGGAAGAGGGCCATATTCTCAATGGCGTAAGGCATGCCGTATAGCTCACCACCCAAGGTGAAGGCATCCAGGCCAACCTGGACAAAGTCAGCGGCCTTGTCACCCAGATCTATGGGTGCGACCAGACCACTATCAACCCAGCCACCCAGACGATCGTGCGGGCCAATCAAAATGTCTGGCCCTTCGCCGGCCGGTCCAGCAATGGGGAACTGGTCGTTGATGTCCATAACCTGCTCAACAACCAAGGCCACGCCGTAGGTTTCTTCAAAAGAATCGGCTAAAGCCTGCAAGATTGGCGTTCTGGTATCATCGGCCCAGATTGTGATGGAAACCTCAGGCTCTTCGACTGCTTCTTCTACTGGTTCCTCAGTTGGCTCTTCCATCGGTTCCTCTGTAGGTTCCTCGTAGGTTCCTCTGTAGGCTCCTCCATCGGTTCCTCAGTCGGCGCTTCGGTTGGCGCTTCGGTTGGTTGTTCGACCGGTGCTTCGGTAGGTACGGCGGTCGGTTCTTCACCCCCGCAAGCTACCAAGAACAACCCAAGAACCAACATCAGCGATATTAATACCGTCATTTTCTTTAACATTCGTATTCTCCTCCGAATATTGTTTTCTAGAGCCATATGGCTCGACATTTGGTTGTACATTTGGCTCCCAATCCTTTAGTCAAAATCTAAGAATTATCCTTCTGCGTTCTAGGCATCACCTCCCTAAATTATTGGTAAATAGCAGAAAAATTCAGTATTTATTCTGAAACCTTCCAACAACTATTTTTCACGGCGAATTCATCAGATTTTTTGTCATTTTCAATAATCGTTAGTATAACGTCGCAAAGTGAAAAATCAATCTTTGCTAGATCCTCACATATTGGCTACAGACGAGATAAACCAGAGTCTAAGAACAACCTGTCAGTTAATATCGTGCCCACTTTCAAGGGCATCCAAGTGTTTTGAATCCCGCCGCCGCGGGAATGACAATTTGTTCGTACACCCGATAAACCACGGGATCAAACAATATCTATTGTCTTGGCTAGGCATCGCGTAATGTCGCGCCAAGTTTACTTTCTAAATGTTTGACAATTCGGTCTCGATTTTTGCGCACGACTTTGTCTGTCAGGGTCTTGTTCGGCGCTTGAAAAGTGAGATGGTAAGCTAGGCTCTTTTTACCGGCCTGGATAGGTTTGCCTTCGTAAACGTCAAATATAGTCGCTTCCTGAAGTAGGAATCCACCTGCTTCTTGAATCAATGCGGTTACCTCCGCGGCGGGAACCGTTAGGTCCACGATGACAGCAATATCTTCATGGACTGCCGGGTAAGCCGAGACAACATCGATCTGGAAGCGATCCTCGATCAGGGTCAACATGGTTTCCAAATCAAGTTCCGCGGCGATGACCGGTGAACCTGCCTGTATGTCAAATGCTTCAACAACGAGTGGATGTAGTTCACCTAACCAGCCGATTTGCCGTTTGCCACTCAGTAAACGCGCCGTTCGCCCCGGCCTGTAGGTTGGATGTTTGGCCGGTTCGGCGAACAAATCCGGTATATGCAGAGCTCCAAATAATTGCTCGATGATACCTTTAAGGTCGAAGAAATCGATTGTTTTTGGCGATTCTTTCTCGCTCCAAGAAGAATGACTGTTTGGTCCGATCATAACCAGGGCAAGTTGCCTTAATTCATCAGGCAGCACGCCTTCCTCGCTGGCCAAATATATCTGCCCAAGCTCAAATAGCGCGATCCGCTCTTGAAAACGGCTATTGTCGGCGACTATCTCTAGAATTGAGGCCAGGAGCGCGTGCCGCATAACAACACGATCAACGGTGATGGGATTTGCCAGAGTAACATAAGGTCGATCATCAGTTTTTGTTTCACCAATCTGCAATAATTTGGCTTCTTTTGCCGGGGTGGTTAGCCGGTAGGTCACAACTTCCTGTAACCCCAACTGCACCAGGATATCCCTTATGCGCTCCTCTCGATCCAGATTGACATTACTTCTTTGAGGTGGCAGCGTATCGCTCATTTCAGTCGTGGGTATGCGATCATATCCGTAAATCCGGCAAACTTCTTCTATCAAATCATGACTGCCCTCGATGTCCAGGCGGTGGTCAGGGCTCAGGACATTTAGATAATCTCCCCGATCCTCGACCTCAAAACCTAAGGACTCCAAGTTTTCTTGGATCTCTAGTTGGGTTAAGTTTATGCCGCCAATGCGTTTGACCTCAGCGATCGTTAGCTTGATCGGTTGAGCCTGGATGGGATTTGGATAGTAATCGATAATGCCTTGAGCAACTGTGCCTCCTGCATAACGGCGCAGCAATTCAGCTGCTCGTCTGGCTCCTAATAACGCCTGACTGGGATGCACGCCCCGGCTGAAACGGAAGCCAGCTTCACTGGTGATCTTTAATGCGCTTGTGCTACGCCGGATATTCAAGAAATTCCAGGCGGCCGCTTCTAGAAGCACATTTGTGGTCTGGGTACTGATTTCGCTGTCAATGCCACCCATAACACCACCGAGGCTTAACGCTCCGGCCGGATCCGTCACCAGGATGGTATATGGCGGAAGTTCATGATCGACCCCATCCAACGTTGTCAACTGCTCGCCTTCCATTGGCAAACGGGTATTGATATGAATTGGCCCATCAGGATCATAGGAATCTGCTCGCTTTCTCAAATAATCGTAATCGAATGTGTGGTTCGGTTGGCCCATTTCCAGCATGACGTAATTGCTGATATCAACCACTACATTGATCGGCCGTTGTCCCGCAAGACGCAAGCGGCGCTGCATCCACTCTGGACTAGGTTTCTGTTCAACACCTTCAATGACCATGGCCACGAAACGGGGGTTCAACTCTGGATCTTCTGTCGTGATTTTCACCAGTTTGTCCACAGGCGAGCCCTCAAAAACGACTTCATAATCCGGCTCATGTAACGATTGCCCAGTCAGGGCGGCGACTTCGCGAGCGACGCCGACGATCGAAGCGCAGCGGGCGATATTGGGAATGATATCAATATCAAATACGACGTCGCCCAAAATATCCTGCACCGGGGTCCCTGGTTCATAATTCCCGTCGAGGATCATGATGCCTTCATGCTCCTCACTGATTCCCAATTCTTTTTCTGAGCAGAGCATACAGCGATTGTATACCCCTCTCAGCTGGCGACCTTTCAGTTTCATCTTCACGCGCCCATCTTTATGACCGTCATACAGGGTGACGCCTTCCAGCGCAAAGGGAGAGAACAGATTAAGCTGACTGATGTTTCCTTGACCGACAAATGGGAATAGATTCGGCGCACCGGTTACGACAACTTCGGTCTCATCACGGCCATATTCGACTTCTGCTAAGACCAACCGGTCGGCGTCGGGATGCTGGCTGACCTCCAGGATCTGGCCCATGATCAACTTGTCTCGATCCCAGACTAGACGATCGGGATCATTTCCTCCTTCAAAACCGATGTAGTCGATTTCCGATACCTCGAGGCCGGCGATGGTTAGCTTCTCGGCCAATTCTTCTACTGGTAGGTTGATATCGACGTAATCTTTGAGCCAGGATATTGGTACGCGCATTTTTCCACCTTCTATCTATAACCAAGCGATCAGTCTAAAATTGCTCCAGGAAACGCAAGTCGTTTCCCCAGAAGAAGCGGATGTCTTCAATGCCATATTTGAGCATGGCGATTCGTTCCGGGCCCATACCGAAGGCGAATCCCGAGTAGACGGCCGGATCATAACCCCCGTTTCGCAAAACCGTGGGATGCACCATGCCACAGCCCAAGATCTCCAGCCAACCAGTGTGTTTACAGACCTGGCAACCGTCGCCATCACAAAGTATGCATTCAACATCCAATTCGGCGCTGGGCTCGGTGAAAGGAAAGTAATTGGCCCGGAATCTTATTTGCCGGTCGGCGCCAAACATTCTCTTGGAAAAATCGGCCAATGTCCCTTTCAAATCGGCCATGGTGATGTTTTTGCCTACGGCCAATCCCTCAACCTGGTTGAACTGGATTTCGCTTCGTGCAGTAATCTGTTCGTAACGGTAACACATGCCCGGCAATATCACCCGTATTGGCTCGGGGTAGTACTCTCGCATGGCGTGTATCTGGCCTGGACTGGTATGAGTCCTTAAGATAACTCCCGGTTCAGTTGTATAAAATGTGTCCCATAAATCGCGGGCTGGATGGTGTTGGGGAATATTCAGGAGTTCAAAATTATATTCGTCGGTTTCGACATCGCGGCTGCGATAGATTTGGAAACCCATATCACCCCATATGCGGTAAATCTCGCGCAAGGTTTGTGTCGCCGGATGGAGACGGCCCCGCCATTGGCTGCGGCCGGGCAAAGTCACGTCAAATCCATCAGCCGCCATCTTGGATTCGATCTCGGCGAACTTGATCCTCTGCAATTGTTCTTTATAGGCGGCTTCCAACTCACCCTTGATCTCATTCACCCGCTTACCAAAAATGGGACGCTGCTCGGGGTCCAATTGACCGACTTGCCGCGTCATTAGCGTGACCTCCCCTTTACGGCCGAGGGTTTGCCGGTACCAGCTTTCCAGGCCTTCGAGGTTATCGATTATTGGTAGACTGGCCAATGAATTTTCGACTATTCGATTGAGTTCTTCTAACATCCTTCTTCCCTGTTATTGTCTTCTGCCGGCATTAGCGTCGATTTTACCGTCGATTCAGGCTAATCCGCCTTGTCCTTCGAATCATCTGAGGCAAGGCAAGATCGGTAGAATACCATAGCCAGCAATGCCAGCCAATACAACAAAAAAGACGCGGTTTTGAGGCCGCGTCTTGCTTCGTTTTCGGTCTTGTTTCCTTCGATTCTCAGGTTGACCGAAACTTCCAGGCAAATGCGGCTCTGGTAGTTCCGCTAAAAAAGAAATCGAAGGCAAACCTATTAAGATCCATGACTAACGCATGATAGCAGTTTGCTCATACCTTGTCAAAAAATAAAAAAGAATAAGAATTAATTCCTCGACTCCTGCAATTGGATCACCAAGACAACGGTGTCTCAGTTTCCCACCAGATACCCGGTCTATCCCATATTGCCCAATCGCCTGTGTCATTACCTGTAGGCCCCGATTCGGTCTGCAATGTTAAACTAACATGTTGGCCGGCGTAATTGCTCAAAGGAATTTCTAAGGGGTGCCAGTATCGATCGACCAACTCGTTGCTAATATGTTGGCGGAACAATTCCTCTTCGACGCCATCTTCTGACTTTACTTTCAACACAAAAGTGCTGCCATCACCTCCCCACTCCCAGCTATCAGGGACCATGGCAATTCGGGTTCGAAAAATGGTTGGATCCTCCGGTAGAGTTAGCTCGTAAGTGACCCGACCGGGAGGATGCAGTAGTAATACATCTCCTTCATAATTATTCGGAGGCATGCCAAAACTGGCCCTGGACACAGGTTCAAGGGCCTTTGATTCCACGTGCACCTTTCCTTGATCGAATAACTCAAGCAAATCGACATACTTTAAGTAGGCCTGAATTTCCTCATCGTTGGGATTATGAGGTTGGATAGCGGCTGCTAGCTTGCGGACTTCTTCGACATTTCCAGCCGATCGTGCCACTTCAAAGGCTCGGTATAGTTCTTCTACCTCTATCATGACTGAGAGCCGAGATGCAAAAAAGGGATAAGGCATCTCGGGACACTCTTCGCGCGCTGAGTCTAGCATGCGCGAAGCAGAGTCGATTTGACCCGTTTTTTGATAAATGATGGCTACGTCTTGTTTAAGAATACAGTGGGGAAACGGAGTTTGCGCCAATGGTAATACGTTGTCGTAAATATTCTGGATTCGTATTAGGATGGTGTCATTTGGTGAAACATCCTGTATCAAATAAGTGTTGCCCTTTTGTTTTTCCACATCAAGATTTTGTTCTTTCAAATCCTTCTTACCCCAGTAACTTATGACGCTCCAAATATTAGCCGTTTCAGCGGCTAACGAATTCAACTCCTCAAGATCCTCCGGCAATATCTTGTTAGCATTGATAAGATGAAACTGTTTACTGTTCTTGTCAAGATAGTAAGATAATGAAGACCCAACAAAATTGTCGACACTTGGCAAGCTCAACGAAATTGCTACGATGATATCGCCATCTTGCCCAACTTCATTCAGGGTCTGGGCGATATTTCGCATGTAACTTCGGGCTAAATCATACTCATCTTGCACAATCGGCAAGCTGACTAGTACGAAAATGCTGACAATGGTTACAAAGCTTGCGATTGCAGGCCCGACCCCAACTCGTCGATTAAGCCAACTCAGGAATTCGCTAAGAGCGATTGCCACAAGTAACATGTAATACGGTAGCAAGTAGATCACATACCGAGGATTGGAGGTGCGATCGGCCCCAGAAACAACTATCAAGATCAAGGGTAAACCTAGACCTAGAAGGAAAAAAATGAAATTAAACCAATCGCGACGATAGAGCAATGTGCCGATTCCAATCAGGCATAAGGCCAACAGAACAGGTGCTAAAAGATGGCTCCGGGTACTTAGTGCCGGATAGAGGTTTTTTAGCCAGGACATCAAGTCGGCTTGTGTATTGAACGCGACACTTCCATTATTAGCAAAAGTGCGATTAAAGGCACGATACAGTTGGGGAAGCTGAATGACGTATAACAAAACAACAGTAGATGCAGCGCAAAGAGGAAATATTAAGCTACGATAATGACGGCGAATTATCATCGATAAAGACCATCCAGCGATTAAAATACTCTGTACAGCCAGGACTATGAAAGCACCATAGTGGGTATACAGATTCAAGGTAGCCGCCAGGCCAAAACCGATCCATCGAACAATGCTCGGTTTTTTCATGGCCATATATAGGATCAAATAACTGGCTAGAGAAAAGGTTAATAAGAAGGCGTAGTGTCTGGCTTCTTGGGCGTGCCGGATATGGAAAGGAGAAAAGATGATCAATATGGCGCCCAAGATCCCTGCCAAAGGGCGCTTGAGAGCCCGACCAAAAGCGATTAGAAGAGGGATCGTCAGCAAACCAACCATTACTGAGGGGAGTCGAACCGTGAATTCGGTCTCGCCAAATGTGAAAATGCTGGCCTTGGTTAACAAGTATAAAAGGGGTGGATGATCCCTTACATTCAGGATCCTGCCGAATCCTCTCGTAGATTGTTCGATTGTAATAAGCTCATCGATCCAAAAACTGTCTAAACTTAAATTGTGGATTCGAAGGCCAAATGCCACAAGAGTAAGCAGAACGGCCGCAACCAACATCCATTTATGTGGTAATCGCTGACCGAAAATGTTGGCTGATTTCCTGCTAATTATTTGCCAGGTTTCCCTAATCTCTACTTGGTCAAACATCTGGGTTAAGGTGAATGCTCAGGCTTTGCTTTATAATTAACGGTTGATATTTGTGATTTTTCGTCTATTTTGACAAATGAATAGACAATTGTTATTCGTAAGAATTTTCGAAGCATGTATGGTAAATTGAACTCATTACCTCTGATCAGAGACCATGTTATCAATCCTTATTAAGCATAGCAAACCAGAGCTTCCTCTGGACATTCGTAAGATATTATTCGATGGCTGAAGTTGTTAGTAATACCGAATTCAAGTTAGAAAAAGAATACCCCTACAATCGAACCGGTGCTGTTCGCTGGATTGTTTCGCATATGATGCGTTACCCGCTCTTGCCTTTGGTAGCTACCGGTGCGGCGGTTATAAATAATTTCGCTTACAGTTTTATTCAGGTCTTCATCGGCCGCGCCTTCGATTTAATAATCCAGCCTACTTGGGAGACGACAGCTTTGCTTGCTTTGGCGATCGCCGTTTTTGTTGCCGCTGCAATCCAAGGCTCGATGGGCCTGGTTCGGAATTATTCCACTGAGTTTTTAGCCCAACACATCGAGAAGGACTCGCGTGATGAACTCTACGTCAGCCTCCTCGGGAAAAGCCAGACATTCCATAGCCGGCAACGGATCGGCGATATTATGGCTCGGGCAACCAATGATGTTCGCCAACTGAACTTCATGTTCAGCCCTGGCTTGATGTTGATCATGGATGCGGCCATTGGCGTTGTGGTACCTATCATTCTCATATACCAACTGGAACCTGAGCTACTGTTGGTGCCCATCCTTTTCCTCATTGCTTTCGGCATCACGCTTTCGGGTTACATACGCCAATTGAATCCCGTAAGCATCTCGCAGAGAGAACAATTTGGCATCATGAACTCTGAGTTGGCTGAGACCATTGCCGGAATTGATGTCGTCAAGGGCAATGTCCAAGAAGAAAAAGAAGAAGCTGAATTTGAAGCAGACGCCTCATTGTTTCGAGATTATTTCGTTAAACAAGGTGAGATTCAGGCTCGTTATTTGCCCCTGTTGGTTCTCAGTGTTGCTCTGGCGGTCGGTTTTTTACATGCCCTGATTCTATGGAAAAATGGCCAGATCACCCTGGGGGCCGTTGTTACCTACATGGGTTTGCTAGGTGTCTTGCGATTCCCAACCTTCATATCCATCTTTTCCTTCAATCTGGTGCAGCTAGGTGTCGCCAGCGCCGAGCGGATTCTGCAGATGATCAATACAGAAACTGAGCTCGATGAAAACAAAGCCGGGATCGTTAAGGCAATTGAGGGGAATGTAAACTTTCGTCAGGTAAACTTCGGTTATAATGATTCGCTGGTCTTGAAGGATATACAATTCGAGGCTCGCCCTGGCGAAACAATCGCAATTGTAGGCATGACCGGATCAGGCAAAACGACCTTGACCCGGCTGATCAACCGCATCTTCGACGCCAATGACGGTCAGATATTCGTTGATGGCGTCGATGTTCGTGACTGGAACATGGAATCGCTGCGCTCACAAATCTCGACGATCGAGCAGGATGTCTTCCTATTCTCTAGAACGATTGGCGAGAATATTGCCTTTGGTAACCCTGATGCGACCCAGGAGGAGATTGAAGTAGCGGCCCGTGAAGCCCAAGCCCACGAATTCATCATGAGTTTCAGTGACGGATATGGGACAGAAGTAGGCGAGCGGGGCGTTACATTGTCCGGTGGACAGCGGCAACGGATAGCTATTGCCAGGGCATTCCTAACCAGCCCGCGGATTCTCATTTTAGATGATAGTACAAGCGCCATCGACAGCGCCACTGAGGACCAGATCCAAAAAGCAATGCGCAGAATCAGTAGCCAGAGGACAACCTTTTTGATCACTCACCGGCTGAGCCAGATCCGCTGGGCTGACCGTATCTTGGTTCTTAAACAAGGCCGGATTGTCGACCAAGGCACTCATGAAGATCTACTGGCTCGCAGTGAAGATTATCAACGAATATTTGCCCGTTATGACTAAATTTTGGCAAATAGCGGAAATTAAGATCGTAGCCGGCCAATTACAAAAGTAGCATGAGCCAACGATTTCAGTCGAAAAATGAGCGACGAGAACAACTCCAGAAACAAGGACGACCGGACAAGGCGTTTGCAGCTCGACGGTCTATGGCGACAGCCGGACTTTCTCCGATTATGGATCGGTCAGACGATCTCGGAGTTTGGCTCTTGGCTCGGAGCGCTGGCATTGTTCGCTATCCTGGTCTTGGAGGCAACGCCGGCTCAGATGGGCCTGCTGGAAACACTCAAGGCGATTCCGGCTCTATTGCTTGGCTTGTTCGCCGGCGTTTGGATAGATCGCGGCCGGCGACGGCCGATCCTGATTGGTTCCGATATCGGCCGTTCACTACTGTTGGGGTTGGTAGTGCTCCTGGCTTTCGCCGGCCTGTTGCAGATGACATATCTTTATATTGTCGCTTTTTTGGTTGGCGGCCTGACCGTCATCTTCAACCTGGCCTACCAGGCTTACATACCTTCCATCGTCCGGCGAGACGAGCTGGTCGAGGCCAACAGCAAAATGGGTGCGACGGCTTCCATAGCCGAGATCGCCTCACCAGGGCTGGGCGGATTGCTTGTCCAAGTCATCTCGGCGCCCTTGACCTTGCTCTTGGATTCGCTCTCCTACCTGGTTTCAGCCATATTCGTGGCTACCATCAAGACACCAGAACCCGTACCGGCCGTGGCCGTGAAAAACCAGAGCGTCTGGCAAGACGCCGTGACCGGCCTGAGGTTGGTTATCTCCCATCCCTTATTGAGGGCGACAGCGGCCGCAGCGGCAACCCGCGGCTTTTTCGGCGGATTCTTTGCAGCGCTTTATGGCCTTTACGTGTTAAGGGAGGTAGGTCTGGGCCCGGCCACTTTAGGAATTCTGATTGGCAGCGGCGGCATCGGTTCGTTTTTCGGCGCGATAGTTACCGGTCGGTTCACCGGCCGTTTTGGCTGGGGCAATTCGTTAATCCTCGCCAGCTTGGTTTCCGGATTGCTGGCGTTGTTGATCCCATTGGCTGCAGGTCCAAAACCACTGGCCTTCGCGATATTATTTATTGGTCAGATTGTGGGTGACTTGTTCATGACTATTTATCTCATCAGCGAGTTAAGTCTTCGCCAAACGATCACACCCGACCGGCTACTGGGCCGTGTGAACGCCAGTTATGGATTTTTCGTCGGTGGCGTAAGCACACTGGGGATTTTCGTAGGCGGTCTGCTTGGTCAAACTATTGGCCTACGACCGGCGACCGCTGTAGCAGCGGTTGGCATTTCCATGGCTTTCTTGTGGCTGTTATTCTCGCCGGTTCGTGGATTAGAGGATTTATCTTCCTGGCGACTAGCTGATGGCGAGTGATTTTTAAGTACTGACTATGGGTTTCATTTTAGACGGTTTAGATTCAGAAGATTACGACCGCCAATACGGTGATAAGGAGTTATTAGCGCGTATCAGCGGCTATTTCCGGCCGTATACGCGAGAAATGATCTTGGTTGCGGTGATGATCACCCTCAATTCACTGGCCGGAGTCGGCACCCCAATCCTCATTTCAAAGTCAATAGATATCGTCGCGAAGAATTCCTCCACTCAGATTATCGTGTTGTTAACCGGCACGATCTTGTTATTGGGTGTTCTGGCCTGGTTATTTAATTATATACGTCAGCGCCATTCAGCCCGGGTGACTGGAAATGTAGTCTTGCAATTGCGAGTCGATGCCTTCGATGCCACGATCCAACATGATCTTTCCTTCTTTGACGAACATCCATCGGGCAAGGTGGTTAGCCGGATCACTTCTGATACCCAGGATTTTTCTGAAACAGTGAACCTGGTTTTAAACCTGTTGAGCCAAATCCTGCTTGTGATCATCCTAACAATTTGGTTATTCACTATCAGCGTGCCGCTTACCTTAATTATGCTAGCTTTCACCCCTGTGGCCATCATCATCGCTCTCAGTTTCCGACGGGTGGCACGTACTGTGACCCAGAGAGCCCGCCGGGTCACGGCCAAGATCAATGCCCAGATCCAGGAATCCATCAGTGGTATTTTCGTGGCCAAAAGCTTTCGCCAAGAAGCTGCCATTTACCAGACTTTCGACGAGAATAACAGGCAAGGCTATCAAGTTGGCGTGCGGCGCGGCGTCACCCTGGTCTCGATTTTTCCTATCATGGCCATGGCTACGGGTCTAGGAATGGGGGTATTGGTTTATGCCGGTGGGCTGGCGGCTCGCGGACCGAATGGTATTTCTGCCGGTGAATGGTTTCTATTCATGCAGGCGGTCGGATTCTTTTGGTTCCCGATGATGGGCATCGCCTCTTTTTGGAGCCAGTTCCAGGATGGGCTATCGGCCTCGGAGCGAGTATTCGCCTTGGTTGACCGTGATCCAAAAGTCGTTCAAGATGCTACAGAAGATATCCCGGAAATGACGGGGCATGTCGAATTTAACCATGTTATGTTAACCTATACTGGGGACGAGATCGTATTGCCTGATTTCAACCTGGACATTAAATCGGGCGAAACATTAGCCTTAGTAGGTCATACAGGTGCGGGAAAAAGCAGTGTGGCCAAGCTGGTCACCCGCTTTTACGAGTTTCAAGGCGGTCGTATACTAATCGACGGCCGGGACATAAAACGTTTGAACCTGGCCAGCTATCGCCAACATATTGGCTTGGTTCCCCAGGAACCATTCCTGTTCACGGGTACTGTCCGTGATAATATTCGTTATGGACGACCCGAAGCCAGCGACGCACAAGTACTAGACACGGTCATGCATATTGGCCGGGGCGATTGGTTGGAATGGTTGCCTAATGGCCTGGAGACAGATGTTGGCGAACGTGGCGCCAATTTATCTATGGGCGAGCGGCAGTTGGTGGCCCTGGCCCGAGTGTTACTGAAAGATCCGGCTATCTTCATCCTGGATGAAGCGACGGCCAGCGTGGATCCCTTCACGGAAACATTGATTCAGGAAGGACTGGATACGATCATGGCCCAACGCACGGCCATCGTCATCGCCCATCGTCTTTCCACGGTAAAAAATGCTGACCGGATCATCGTCATGGAACAAGGGGAAATCATCGAGGAAGGCACTCATGATGCCCTCCTGGCCCAAGACGGACACTACGCCGAACTCTATAATACCTATTTCCGGCACCAGTCGCTGGAGTACA
>CAVVOI010000008.1:0-12148 GCA_963749825.1 uncultured Chloroflexia bacterium
CCAGACGATTCCGCAGGCGGGACCAAGTTGGCAGCCGCAAGGCCGGCCTGCCCGCCATCCGGCTGAGTATATTCGAAACGGAACGGCCAAAATGCTAACCCTCTTTCATCCGGCAACCGGCCGCGTTCGCCTCAACGGGGTGACCCGTTGCCCAAACGCCGTCCTTCATCCATGGTTGAAGCAACAACTGACAGAGATTCTGCTTGAGTTGCCAGAGCCGGTCGCCGGGTTAGACTCGGCGACCATTCGCCACCAATGGGAACGCTGGCAGGAAGGACTGACCGTTCGCTTCACTTTGCCCAGCCAATTGCCGCCCTTGCGGATGCTGTTGGTCCTGGATAATCTGGCCGGCCATAAGACGCCCGACTTCGTCCTGTGGTTAGTCGCCCACGGCATCATGCCCCTGTATACGCCATTAGGAGCGTCCTGGCTGAACATGACCGAGTCGATTCAGGGCATTCTTGCCTGGCGGGCCCTCGCCGGCCAGCATCCACAATCAACTGACGAAATCATTGCTTGGTTCGAGGCAGTCACCCGCCACTGGAATGAGGCGCCGGTGCCCTTTGAATGGGGTGGCAAGCGCGCCGCCCGTCGAAACCGTAGCCATCAGCGTCGCCATGCCCTTGGCCGCTCTGGTGCCTGGTCGCGCCGTACCGTCCGTCGCACAAAATACGAGAAATGGCAACTATCGTGCCAAGTGACCCACTAGTATATGATCGAAGCTGGATTGAACAAAACAATTGTCGTGAACGGCTGAGCGGTTGAACGAAGTTCAGCTTTCAGCTTGGGAGAACTACGTTCTCCACGGCTGGCGAAAGAGATACCGCGGCACCTCTGAGCAATAGCGTTGGTATTCTTCGCCGAATTGGCGGGACAGATGTTCTTCTTCGGTGATGATCATCCAGTGGGCGATGAGGGCATACATGAGGACCCAGCCTAAGGCGTAAAGGGACGGTCGCTGAACGGCCGTGCCGATGACCAGCAGGTAGCCGCCCAGGATTTGGGGATTTCGGCTCACCTTGTAAGGACCTTGGCGGGTGATGCCCTCAATCTTCAGGCCAAAGGCTTTGCCGAGACCGAACCAGGCCATGGTGCCAAAAGCGACGATGAAGCCCAGGCAAATGAGGATCAGGCCGATCAGTTGATAGGCGCGGGTGGCCGGATCGTCGATCAGCCAAAAATAGGCCCACTCGGCCGGGTTATAGAGATAGGGGAAAAAGAAGTAGGCCAGGAATACGAGTAGCTGCAGGATGGAAGCCAGGGGACTGAGGTGGCCGCGCTCCTGATAATCGCGGCGAACCAAGCGGCGGAAGACGAGATAAGCGAAGAGGAGTAATAGGAAGGCCAGCAGAAGATAGACAGTCGGGTTCATCAATTATCTAAAAGGTTACAGTCACCACCTCCGAGCAAACAGCAGTGCCTTGCTCACAGACCTGGTAGAGGTACGAAGCGCCGCCTTTTTGGCCGGTGGTATCGGTATAGGGGACGCTGCCGCTGGGCCAGGTAACTATCCAGTCGCCATCACGGTAGATGTCCCCCTGCGCGAGTGTCGCGCCGCTCCAGGTGAGGTCTACACGATGGACGCCCCTCACTTTGTAACCCACGGCCGTGAGCGTGAGCTCACCGGCCTGGCTCCCGCCCGGATCTTGGGTGGTGCCGTCCTTATAAACCTGGACGGCCGACCCGCTGCTATTACCCTGTGGATCATGATTGGCGGCCGCGTCGTAGGTCAGCGACGGGTGATCAATGTCAGTCACAGTAAAGATGACCTGTTGGGCTGTCTTCTTGGACAGTTCGGCAGAAGAAACGGTGCAGGCGCCGCTGCCGTCGGTCGTACAAATCCCCGATCCCGAGGCGTCGCCGCTCCAGTCGCCACTGACCGTCGCGCCCGGGACCAGCCCTTCGCCAGCGTCATGAACGGTAATCGTCACCTGGGCCGACCAGTTCTTTTTGACAATAGCCGCGCCTTCCAGATCGCCCACATGCATCGTCGTCGCCGGGGTACCAACGACGGTCACGGCCTGGCTATCCGAACCCGTGGCGCCCTGGTCGTCGGTGACGGTGAGAGTCACGGCGTAAGTCCCGGAGCCGGCGTAGGTGTGGGCAACGGTCACGGCGCTGCCACTGGTAGAGTCGCTGAAGTCCCAGTCGTAGTCAACAATAGCCCCGTCAGGATCGTAGGAACCGGCGGCATCGAAATCACAACTCAGGCCGTTGCAGTTGAAGCTGAAGACGGCCACCGGCGGAAGGTTGGGATTATCTACGGTAACGGTATGGCCGGTCCCGGCCGTGTCCTGGGCGCTGTCCGTGGCCTGGGCATAAAAGAGATGATCGCCATCGGTCACGGCCGTCGTATCCCAACTGGCTTCGTAATAGTCGCTGGCAGGGTTGTAGGTTGCCGGCAACCAGCCGCCGTCGATACGCCACTCAACGTCCAGCGTACCGGCCGGATCGTCCCCGTCAACGGCCTGGATCTGGACCGGCGTCAGGCCCGAAACGGTGCTACCGACGGCCGGCAAAAAGATGGTCACCTCCGGCGGATCGTCGGGCGGTCCTGGCGCGGGGATGGCGGTAGCCGAACCGTCATTGATCCAGCGGCGAGTCCCGGCCGCGTTGGTGCGCCAGGTGCCGGCGTCGCCCTCGTCGCGCTGGATCCCGATTTGCGTTGCCAACGGCCCCGTTTGATCACAATCCGGGTCGCACAGCGCGGCGGCCACATAAGCTTCAGCCTCTTCCCAGTCCATGTCGATGGTATGGAGCCAATCTTCATGATGAACGGCGGCGAAAGTCACCAATATGTCGCCCGGCGCCTGCCATAAACGGATATGGTAGCGCGGGCTAAACAACGTCGCCTGTTTATATAGCTGCACATTCTGCATGTAGAGTTGGGTTCCGTCGTAGTGCAGCCACTGGTCAGATCCTGCGCCGCCGGTGTCCCAGTCGTCAGTCATTAGCAGGTCGCGGACTTCCATCCAGCTCCGGCCGGGGAAAACCAGGTTGACCGGGTCGCAGTTTTTCGTGGGACCGATATCGGCATCGTTATAGTCAACGCAGGTGTCATTCCCTCCATCCAAGGTGAAGGGGTGAAAAGCCACGCCCAGGTAAACGTCGGTCTCGGCCGCGGCCGAACCGGTCATCGCGACGGCCAGGATCAATGAACAGGCCATTACCAGGAGCATCTTGAAGGACATTCTGGAGCGATTCATGAGCCACACCTCCCATTCCGGCAACGCCGGATTAAAATCCAAAGCTACCCATAAGTCCCGCGCAACAAAGCGCCGGTTATTCGACGAGGCCGGATGGTTGGCTCAACCTAGCACCCCACTCATCAGCGGGCCATAAGCTCATTATACACGATTTGGCGGCCGGTTTTCTAGAGGCGATCACAGTCGAGGAACGGTATCGTCGAGGAAGAACCGCTGCGGCTGGGCTACATTATCGCCTTCCGCCAGGTGCAAGAGCAGCTCAAGGCGGCGCTGGATGACTGAGCGAAGCTCAGTTCGGAGTTCGCTGGCGCGAACGTCCACGGCTGGATGACTGAGCGAGACTCAGTTTGGGAGAACTTTGTTCTCCACGGATAGCCTGTGCGGTAGGTAGCACTGAGACTATGAAAATTCAAAAGCGAGCTAGGTTTTTTAACCTTGATTTCCTAAACGAGTTTCTTTACTGGCTCCATTGTGTGCACGTGTAAATGGGTGTAAACTTCAGAATTGAATGATCCCGTTTCTTCAGAATTCAGCGATCGCCCTACCTATCAATGTTGGAGGGAGAGTCTTAGAAAAACTGAACTCTTTCGGCCCCTTCCTGTAAATCGCTTAGCCGCCGCTTGGTATAAATACGGGTCGTGTTAAGATCGCTGTGCCCCAAGATGTCAGCCAGAGCCACCAGATCGTTATTATTGTTTTCAAGATAGCTGTAAGCAAAGCTATGCCGCAAGACATGTGGCGTTACACTCTCCAGTCGTGACCAGGCCGCATACTTACGTACAATGGCGGCAACCCCTTCAGCAGACAATGGCCCTTGACGGCCAATGAACAGCGCCCCATTGTTTTCTGGAGACCGTACAGCAATATAAACCTGTAATGCTTCCCGTGCTTTTTTGGGAACAGGCACCGCCCGCTCTTTCCCTCCCTTGGCGACGTCGGCACGCACCTGGATGGTTCCTTTGCGCTCAGACAGAGTTACATCGTCTAGAGCAAGGGCTACCAATTCTCCGACTCGCAGACCGGTGTATAATAAGACTGAGATGATAGCATCATCTCGTGGATTGCCACGCACCTTAACTTCTTTCAATAGCTTACGCGCCTCTCGCGATGACAAAGATCGCGGGGCTAGCTGCTGTTTCCTTTGAATAGGAACCGTCTTGATACGTTGCCGCATTTCCGCGGTGATAGCACCCTGCTGCTCGCCCCAGGCAGCATATTGCTTGAGCCATGCAAGCCGCCGATTGAGGGTAGTCGCTTTCAATCCTTGCTGCCGGCCCCAGGTGATATAATCTTGCACATCCATGGCGGCCAATCGTTCCAGTGCGTATGGTTCCTGATTGACCTCTGCATACCAGGTGGCAAACTGGGACCAATCAAACTCATAGGCGCGCAAAGTTCGCGGGCTGCGTCCTCTTTCTTGTAATTCCTTCAGAAAAAGGGCGAACCGTTTCTTTTCCTCTGTCGTGGCAACCGATTCATCGTTCATAGACGATTCCCCAAAAGTATTATCTGAAACTCAAACAGATAGATAATTGACGGTTTGGACGTCAGTTTTACACTTATTCTGTCAATATAATTATAGATAAGCATATTTATCTAATTATATTATCTATATTTAACTGACGGGAATCAATACTCGTTTATCCGGCAGGCGGGGCAGCAGCCAGATGAGAGAATTGACCGAACTGAATGAAGCGGAGCGTTCTGATGCGTTGCGCCGGTATCGGGTCATACAGCCCTTCCTTGAAGGGCTGTCTACTCTAAAGGCTGCGGTTCGCGAGTGCAATGTCCCGTATGACACGGCTCGACGCTGGGTTAGCCGCTATCGTCGTGAGGGCCTGGTTGGTCTGGCAGACAGGCGGCGTCGCGATAGAAACCAGCGTCGAACGAAGATGGAGCTGCAACAGATCGTTGAGGGATTGGCCTTACAAAAGACCAGGCCATCCGCAGCGGCAATCCATCGCCAAGTGATGGAAATCGCCCAGCAGGAACAGTGGCCGGCGCCCAGCTATAGCACCGTCTATGATATTATCCGGTCACTTGATGTTTACGATAATCTAAAAAGACACCACTTGGTGAAAAAATGGCCGACTAAAATGTCACCGCCTAGGTCTCCGTTATCATGAAGCATCATGATGACGGAGGATAGGAGATGTTGACAGTGAAAGAATGGGAACGGATACGCCGTGCCTATCACACAAAAGGCAAAAGCATACGCGAGATCGCCCGGGAAACAGGTCATGCGCGGCGAACCATCAAACGGATGGTGGAACTGGATGAACCGCCCAAATATAAACGCCGCGGGCCTGGGCGAGCCCCGAAACTGGGGCCTTACAGAGAACGAATCAAGGAATTGCTGAGCCAAAACCAGACCTTGCCGCGCAAGCAACGTTGGACGTCGCCGATGATATACAAAGAAATCCGGAAGGAAGGCTATCAAGGAGCGGAATCGACGGTCCGTCATTATGTTGGCCAGGTGCGGAAACTGCTGCGCCAACCGGCTGTGTTCTTGCCGCTAGAGTTCGACCCAGGCACAGATGCCCAGGTGGACTGGGGTGAAGGGGTGGTCATCATGAATGGTCAGGAGATCACCGTGCAGCTTTTCTACATGAAGCTTGCCTACTCCCGCCGCACCTTCATGATGGCCTTTCCCAACCAAAAACAAGAAGCCTTCTTTCTAGGTCATGTCCAGGCCTTTGACTTCTTTGGCGGCGTGCCCCAGCGCATCAGCTACGACAATCTCAAGGCGGCGGTTAAAGTGATTCTCGAAGGACGGAACCGGGTCGAACAAGAGGCGTTTTTCCACTTTCGGGGCATTTATCTGTTCGACAGCCACTTCTGCACCCCGGGAGCAGGCAACGAGAAAGGGCAAGTGGAACATAGCGTAGGCTTCAACCGGCGCCGCTTCCTGGTTCCGCCACCGAAAGTGGCCAGCTTTGCCGAGCTCAACGAATATTTGCTGCAGGAGTGCCTGGAAGATGATGAGCGCATAGTCAGCGGTCAGCCGGCCACCATCGGTGAGATGTGGCAGCAAGAAAAGGCACACCTGAGACCGCTGCCGGCCCATCCTTATGACTGTTGCCGTACCACGACGGTCACACTCAATCGCTACAGCCAGGTCCAGTTGGAAACCAATCGCTATTCCATCCCGGTTGACTTGGCCAGCAAACAGTTAACGGCCAAACTCTACCCTTTTCGCATCGAAATCTACCGAATGGGGGAGATGGAAACCATCGCTGTTCATCCCCGTTGCTACGACCGGCATCAGGAAATCATCGACCCGTTGCACTACCTACCACTCATCCGGCAGAGACCGGGAGCAATCCACCATGCTAAGCCTTTGCGTCGTTGGCGAGAACAGTGGTCACCGGTTTATGATGAACTGTTGCACCAGCTGCGTCACAAGTGGCCGGATGGCCGAGGCGTGCGCGAATTCGTCAACATTCTCTATTTGCACCGGGAGCACAGCCACAAAGAGATGGAGGCGGCGATTCAGGCGGCCTTGAACCATCATTGTGCCCATCTGGATGGCGTGCAGTTGTGGCTGACCCAACTCACACGGCCGGAACCGGTCTTTGCCGTCCTCGATTTGGTTGACCATCCCCGGCTCAACGGCGTCGGCGAACAAGCCGTCCGGGCCAGCACATACGACGCGCTGACGGGAGGTGACCGATGACCGCGGTGGTTGACAAGGTGGTGTTGGAAAGCTACCTGAAGAAACTATACCTCTCAGCCTTCATCCGTTATCACGAAGCCTATGCTGCAGAGGCTGCTCAGGGCAACCAGAGCTATACTCGTTACCTCCTGGCCCTTGCTGAGCAAGAAGTGCTGGGCCGGGAAGCGCGGCGACGCCAACGGCGACTGAAGGAAGCCAAGATTCCGGTGGTCAAGGAGCTAAGCGACTTCGATTTTGAGAAGATCCCTGAACTCAACCAACAGCGAATCCGGCACTTAATCACCGGTGATTACATCGACAAGGCAGAGCCGGTGATCCTCATCGGCAATCCTGGTTTAGGCAAAACCCACATCGCCACGGCCTTGGCTATTGAAGCCACCCGGCAAATGCACCGTGTGCGCTTTTACAATGCGGCTGCTTTGGTCAATGACTTGATTAAGGCGCAGGATGAAGGGCGCGTTACGCCGTTTATCAACAAAGCGCTCAACCACCGGCTCATTGTGATCGACGAATTAGGCTTCATCCCCTTTTCCGGTACCGGAGCCCAGTTGATGTTTCAGCTCTGCTCGACCCTCTATGAACGAGTGGCCGTGATTGTGACCACCAACCTGAAGTTTGCCGATTGGACCCAGGTCTTTGGCGATGAGCACCTGACCGTGGCCCTGCTGGACCGTTTGACCCACAAGGCCCATATTATCGAGTTCGTCGGTGAATCCTATCGCTTCAGAGAACGGCAGCAACAGCAGGAGTCTAGCTGATGCTTGGCAGAGTCGAGGTTTGGCCTCCATTGGTATCTACTTTTGACTCGCCAAAAGTAGCAAAAGCGAGGCTCCCCTTCCCAGCCTGTCTACAGGTTCTGGATGTGGTGACGATTTTTTTGTTGCTGGTGGTGACTTTTTTGATGATCGGCCGGTGACTTTTTTAATGATCGCCAGATTATCATTTATTGGTTAGTGGTGACATTTTGCTCGGCCATCTGGTGACATTTTTAGTTGTCAAAAACACCTACCAGACGATTCCGCAGGCGGGACCAAGTTGGCAGCCGCAAGGCCGGCCTGCCCGCCATCCGGCTGAGTATATTCGAAACGGAACGGCCAAAATGCTAACCCTCTTTCATCCGGCAACTGGCCGCGTTCGCCTCAACGGGGTGACCCGTTGCCCAAACGCCGTCCTTCATCCATGGTTGAAGCAACAACTGACAGAGATTCTGCTTGAGTTGCCAGAGCTGGTCGCCGGGTTAGACTCGGCGACCATTCGCCACCAATGGGAACGCTGGCAGGAAGGACTGACCGTTCGCTTCACTTTGCCCAGCCAATTGCCGCCCTTGCGGATGCTGTTGGTCCTGGATAATCTGGCCGGCCATAAGACGCCCGACTTCGTCCTGTGGTTAGTCGCCCACGGCATCATGCCCCTGTATACGCCATTAGGAGCGTCCTGGCTGAACATGACCGAGTCGATCCAGGGCATTCTTGCCTGGCGGGCCCTCGCCGGCCAGCATCCACAATCAACTGACGAAATCATTGCTTGGTTCGAGGCAGTCACCCGCCACTGGAATGAGGCGCCGGTGCCCTTTGAATGGGGTGGCAAGCGCGCCGCCCGTCGAAACCGTAGCCATCAGCGTCGCCATGCCCTTGGCCGCTCTGGTGCCTGGTCGCGCCGTACCGTCCGTCGCACAAAATACGAGAAATGGCAACTATCGTGCCAAGTGACCCACTAGTAGTTCGACAAACAGAGTTTGCCGGATGAGTTAAAAAGTGGCATTCTTCCGCCAAAAACAGAAGAGGAAGAGATGCCAGCAAAAATATACAAAGTCACTTTAACAAATGAAGAACGCGCCGAATTAACAGCCCTTGTTAGCAAAGGCAAAGGAAATGTGCGTCGAATGAGACGAGCCCAAATGCTGCTCCTGGCTGATGAAAACCAGCCGGATGGTGCCTGGAAAGATGCCGATATCGCCAAAGCACTCAATGCCCACGTGCGAACGGTCGAACGAACTCGGGAAAAATGTGTCCAGGAAGGGCTTGAAGCAGCTCTAAACCATACCCGACCGCAAGAAGAAGCGGTCGAAAGTACTGGATGGTGCGGCTGAAGCGAGGTTGGTGCAATTAGCCTGTAGCGAAGCTCCGGATGGACTTGAACGCTGGACATTGCAAATGTTGGCTGACAAGTTGATTGAATTGGAAGTGGTGGAAACCGTTTCTCGGGAGACGGTGCGAACCACGCTCAAAAAAATGAACTTAAGCCTTGGCTGAATGAGCAATGGTGTATCCCGGACGCAGCAAGTGCTGACTTTGTCTGTGCCATGGAAGATGTGCTGGAAGTTTATCATCGGCCGCATGACCCCAAAAGGCCACTGGTTTGTTTTGACGAAGGCAGCAAACAGCAGACGAAAGAAACCCGGTGCCCATTGCCCGCCAAACCAGGCTCTTTGGCCAAGTATGATTATGAATATGAGCGCAATGGCACCAGTAACATGTTCATCTTTTTTGCCCCACTGGAAGCATGGCGACATGTCAAAGTCACCGACCAACGCACCATGGTTGATTTTGCCCATTGTATGCGAGACCTGGTGGATATTCATTTTCCGGAGGCCGAGAAAGATTGTCCTTGTGATGGATAACTTGAATACCCATAAGTTGGCTTCCTTGTATGAAGCTTTCCCACCGGAAGAAGCCCGTCGCATCATCGAAAAGCTGGAAATCCATTACACGCCCAAGCATGGTAGCTGGTTGAATATGGCTGAAATTGAATTGAGCGTTCTTCATCGACAATGTCTCAAAGGACGGATACCGGACCAGGCCACTTTGATAGAGAAGGTGACTGCCTGGGAAAATCGGCGCAATGGTCAGGGCGCTTCAGTTCGTTGGCAATTCACGACTGAGGATGCTCGCATCAAATTGCACCGACTCTATCCGACAATAAATGTTTGCTGAACTACTAGCTAGAAAACAAGAATTTTGGCGTTTCCTAACGGACACCGGTTCGAAACATACAGTGAGCCAACCATAACTTGTTCTAGACCAGGGAGTGGAAGGCGGAGAATAGTAGCATCGCCATAGGTCCCGACCTATAATGCCACCTAATGTCGATTTCCCATGATCCTTTAGCTTTGTTTATTGAACGGTTAAGGAAAAGCCCGTTCTTCGAATCCCTTGGTGAAGATGGTTTGGCATTTCTAGGGGCGAGAGCAAAGCAATCCCTATATCAAGCTGGCGAGACAATATTCGGGGAAGGAGAGTCCTCTCAAGGGTTGTACTGGCTTCAGTCGGGCACATTGAAGGCAGTGAAATATTCAACATCAGGTCGAGAACAAATTCTCCACTTAATCAAACCAGGCGAAACCTTTAATGAAGTCGGTTCTTTTACGGCTTTACCTAATCCGGCATCCATGATAGCTCTCGTACCCTCGCAAGTATGGCACATACCGGGAGATGCTATCAGACACATAATTCAACAGGACCCAAAGTTCGCCCAATTGATAATCGATGTGCTGTTGGAACGACTTCGCTATTCCGTCACATTAGTTGAAGATTTGTCACTACGTCCGGTGATTAATCGATTATCGCGGTTGATTCTTGATGAAGCAGATGGAGACACGCTGTTCCGGCCTGGTACACACAAGATGAGCTCGCAGCCAGGTTGGGTACGGTAGCCGACGTCGTCCAACGCTCCTTGCGCAAGTTAGAAACCGATAACCTAATCGAAGTCGAGCGGCAGCAAATCCGCATCATAGACCGGGATGAACTAGAAGAACTGGCTGCTTAAGTCGGTGCCGGCTCCAGACTTTCCGACTAAAGTCGGAGACTTCCCATTATTCTTCTGCTAATCTCTCATGGAAATGGAATGATTCGTTCCTAAAAACCATGAAACAGGAGAATTTGAACAATGGAAATTACAAGAGATACGAAAGTGTCGGCCATTTTGCAGCAGTATGGGGATATCGCCAATGTCATGGAGGTGTTCGGGGTTAAGCGGGTGGGCCGCTATTCCGTGCGGCGAATGATCACAAAGGCGCTTACGGTTGAAAGAGCGGCTCGTGTTCATCGTGTACCCTTGGACGAGTTTATAGAAACCTTAAACAAGGCGATCCAGATTCAGGAGCAAAACCAAAGTACTGGCGGCGAAACCGTGAACTGAAAAGGATCATATCGAGCGATATCCCGGGTACATTCGAGCAGAAGCACCTGTTCCTGACGTAAAAGCGGAAAAACAATTAGCGAGACCGGCAACAAAAATTGAGATTTGTTTAAATGGCTGAGGGTAGAATCGAACCAGTAGCTATTAGAGGTTGGAAACCAGTTAGACAGGCAAAGATTTGGCTTCATCTGGGTGGCGACAATAAGCTTAATCGGCCGCCACATCCCCCAATTCCAACCGCCAACTTTTTGCTTCTATGTACTCCAGCGACTGGTTCCGGAATTAGGCGTTGTTAAATTTGAATTCTCAGGCTTCCTTGGTCATAGTGCGACCAGAATCTGAATTAGGTCAAATCTGCGGGAATGAGTCTAGACGTAGTTTTGAATCAGTAATGGCTTATCAGCTGTCAACGTCACAAATCAGAAGCCAAAGGCGGCCAGACCAGTATCCTTATCAGAGGTTGAATCGGATATAGCTGAAACCCACATGGTGAAGGACACTCCCTCTGCTTCAATGAAACGCTCACTCAAGAGAGCAAAGCCAAAACGGGTAATCATCTCCACGAAAGCCAAGCCTGCATCTTTCGCATCTGGTAGATCGAGATCTTTGACCACTACAAACCGGCCACCGGGACGAAGAACGCGACGGACCTCGACCAAGCCGCGTTCTTTGTCACGCCAGTGGTCGAATGAATCGAAGGCGAAGACGAAATCGGCGAAATCGTTGTCGATCGGCAGGTCCTCAGCCGAACCCCGTCGAAACTCGATGCGGTCTCCAGCGGGATGAGCGGCCGTCTTGTCCCTTGCGATCTCGAGCATCCGTGGCACCGGGTCAATCCCGATCAGCACTCCTTTGGTGACAAAGTCCGCCGCCCGTCGCAAGGTTGCGCCGGTGCCGCATCCGATATCGACGATGGTTGAAGTGGACGGCAACTTAATCTCCTCGACAGGTAGTCGGTTTGTCGCCCATTCGCCGTACTTTCGAGCGTAATGCTCTGCCGTCTCGTCATCCCACTCATATCCCGCATGATCTGTACTATCCATTGTACCAACTCCAAATTACTAACAACGGCTCAATCGCCCACCAATTCTTCTGGCTCCAGCGTCGCCCGCCATTTAGCCTCATTTAT
>CAVVOI010000009.1:0-923417 GCA_963749825.1 uncultured Chloroflexia bacterium
TAGAGGCAAAAAGTTGGCGGTTGGAATTGGGGGATGTGGCAGCCGATTAAGCTTATTGTAGCCACCCAGATGAAGCCGAATCTTTGCCTATCTAACTGGTTTCCAACCTCTAATAGCTACCGGTTCGATTCTACCCTCAGCCATTGAAACGAAACTCAATTTTTGTTGCCGGTCTCGCTAATTGTTCTTCCGCTTTTACGTCAGGAACAGGTGCTTCTGCTCGAATGTACCCGCGATACCGCTCGATATGATCCTTTTCAGTTCACGGTTTCGCCGCCAGTACTTTGGTTTTGCTCCTGAATCTGGACTGCCTTGTTTAAGGTTTCTATAAACTCGTCCAAGGGTACACGATGAACGCGAGCCGCTCTTTCAACCGTAAGGGCCTTTGTGATCATCCGCCGCAAGGAATAGCGGCCCACACGCTTGACCCCGAATACCTCCATGACATTGGCGATATCCCCATACTGCTGCAAAATGGCCGATACTTTCGTATCTCTTGTAATTTCCATTGTTCGAATTCTCCTGTTTCATGGTTTTTAGGAACGAATCATTCCATTTCCATGAGAGATTAGCAGAAGAATAATGGGAAGTCTCCGACTTTAGTCGGAAAGTTTGAAGCTGGCAACGACTTAAGCAGCCAGTTCTTCTAGTTCATCCCGGTCGATGATGCGGATTTGCTGCCGCTCGACTTCGATTAGGTTATCGGTTTCTAACTTGCGCAAGGAGCGTTGGATGACGTCGGCTACCGTACCCAACCTGGCTGCGAGCTCATCTTGTGTGTACCAGGCCGGCCGGAACAGCGTGTCTCCATCTGCTTCATCAAGAATCAACCGCGATAATCGATTAATCACCGGACGTAGTGACAAATCTTCAACTAATGTGACGGAATAGCGAAGTCGTTCCGACAGCACATCGATTATCAATTGGGCGAACTTTGGGTCCTGTTGAATCATATGTCTGATAGCATCTCCCGGTATGTGCCATACCTGAGAGGGTACGAGAGCTATCATGGATGCCGGATTAGGTAAAGCCGTAAAAGAACCGACTTCATTAAAGGTTTCGCCTGGTTTGATTAAGTGGAGAATTTGTTCTCGACCTGATGTTGAATATTTCACTGCCTTCAATGTGCCCGACTGAAGCCAGTACAACCCTTGAGAGGACTCTCCTTCCCCGAATATTGTCTCGCCAGCTTGATATAGGGATTGCTTTGCCCTCGCCCCTAGAAATGCCAAACCATCTTCACCAAGGGATTCGAAGAACGGGCTTTTCCTTAACCGTTCAATGAACATAGCTAAAGGATCATGGGAAATCGACATAAGATGGCATTATAGGTCGGGATCTATGGCGATGCTACTATTCTCCGCCCTCCACTCCCTGGTCTGGAACAAGTTATAGTTGGCTCACTGTTTGTTTCGAACCGGTGTCCATTAGGAAAGACCAGGCTGCCCTAAGCCAGATGAACGTAGCTGCCCCACTGGTGATGGATCCCCATAAGACCTTGTTCTTGCCCTATGGGAGTGGAGCCTTGCTGGTCAAGGATGGTTTCCAACTTTACAATTCGCCTCTGTGGTCAGTTCGTCCTGAGATTGGCCATCAGTTCTTTTCGAACCCATCTTGGCGATATCGATGAAGCATTGGACGTGTTAAAGTGGACGGCGAAGCGTTTGGTTAGAGAAGGTGATTAAGAGGCGTGTGGGCATGAAATGTTTGCAGGCTAAAGATCGCGAACCTCGGAAATAGGACCAGTGATCTACCGGTTTTCTGACATGAATATGACGGTTGATCATTTAGAACCTGTCCGAAAAATATAGTAACATAAAAAATGCGCTTCGTAGATAAATGTCTTTGGACAAAACGAACTTCTTGCGACGTGCATCGGCAACAAAACACAGCGTAACACCAGGCCAAAGCATGTCGTTTACTTTCGCGTTTAACGCCTACTATGACAGCGCATCAAGGAACATCTGTCCGAACTGCCAAAGAATCCTAAACCTGGCCTGCCGCCTGCCGTCAACCACGCTGCCGGAAATGGCATCTGGTACGCGCCGTGGATTGGTTATCAATCGAAAGCCGTACATCGAGAGAGGCTTGGCACTTCCAATTAAAAAGAGTAGCTCATAAATAGCGTAGTCAAAATCGACTAACCTCGCCAAGTGCTGGCCGAAAATGATCTTTATCATCTTAAAGTAATGATCTTTGTTATATCTTTGCTTGCCAAAATACTGTATCGTGATTCATACAGCGCATTATGCCTACCTTAATAGTTGCCTGACTGTTGGTATTGGTAAAAGTGTTGGCGTATGAATGGTTGTTAGAGGCACGGAAAGGGAGCTGCCCGTTGACCATTAATTCTCCACTATTGAAATGGGACAAACATATGGTTGCACTATTTACGCGCCAGTGACGTGTCGATACGGGAAGATTTGTTGTTTCTTTACTCAGCACGAGCGTAACGTTTGTGATATTTCACAAGGAGAAAGCCATGTCTGCACAGCACAGGTCATTGCGCCAGATCAAAGCAGTGGCCGTCTTCATTGTATTAGTATTGGTAATGATAGCTATCACCACCTCGTTGAGTGCATCGGCACCCAGCGAAGATGGTGCCTGGGGCGCCGGTACTTTGACCGAACAAAACCTCTTTGACCTCATCGCCCAGATGACTGTCGAGGAAAAGGACACTTTTATCCATGGCAGCAATACCAGCCAAACCCCCTGCGCCGACGATTACGTCAGCCCCTGGGTTCAGGGCTGCCAGGGTGAAGCCGGGCGCATCCCCGGAATACCAGCCTTGGGCATTCCGCCGCTTCGCCTTTCCGACGGTCCGGCCGGTGTCCGTCTGGGCCATGTCGAAACAGCTATGCCTGCACCGGTTGGCCTGACCGCCACCTTTGATCCAAGTCTGGCCTACCTCTTTGGCGCCACCGTCGGCCGTGGTCTGCGGGCCACCAACCAGGATGTCTGGCTGGCGCCAATGATGAACATGGTCAATGTGCCAACCGCCGGCCGGAACTTCGAAACACTGGGCGAGGATCCTTACCTATCCAGCGAGATGGGCTTACAGCTAACCCTTGGCTCGCAGAGCGAAGGCATCATCGCCACCTTGAAACACTACGTAGACAACGATTTCGAGAACGGCCGCAACAGCACCAGCGTGATGATTGATGAGCAAACGCAGCGTGAGATGGAGCTGACCTCCTTTGAGAAGTCGATCAAGGAAGGCGGCGCGGGCGCGGTGATGTGCTCCTACAATCGCATCAACGACGTCTATGCCTGCGGCAACGATATTGTGTTGAACCAGATCCTCAAGGGCGAGTGGGGCTGGGACGGTTACGTTGTGTCTGACTGGGGCGCCACCCATAACCCCCAGGACCTCATCAATGGACTGGACATGGAACAGTCGGGCAGCGGCAACCTGGGCACCCCGGTTATAAATGCCATCTCGCTTGAAACCTACCTGACGAACATAAGCACAGAACTGTTCGCCGATGCGCTGGCCGGTGACACGAACATCAAAGTGTACCGCGTCGATGGCTTTACGCCGGGCATGACAGTCGTGATTGACAGCGGCGAGAACGCCGAGACACGGATCGTCGCTGCCGTGGGCACGGCCGGCACCACCACCACCCTGGCCGGCGCCAGCGATCGTATACGCGTCAATTCGAATGTCGGCGACACGAACATCAAAATGTATGGGGTCGACGGCTTTGCCGTTGGCCAGACGATCTGGATTGGTAGTGGGGCAGACGTCGAAGAGAATACCATCGTCTCTGTCGGCACGGCCGGCACAAATGGCACGGGTATCGATCTTGCGACGCCATTGACCTTGCCGCACTCCCGCAGGGATCCTGTAGTAGTTGTCACCCCAGCCGGAGCCACGAACATCAAGGTCGACAGCGTGACCAACCTCGCCATTGGCGATACGCTTGTCATCGATACCGACGCTGACCAGGAGACAGTAACCATCACTGCCGTCGGAACGGAGGGCGCGGCCGGCACTGGCGTCGACATCACGCCGGCGCTCAGCCTGGTGCACGCGACCGGCGCGCTGGTGAAGGATCAGAGCCAGCCCGGCACAGGCATCGACCTCACGGCACCCCTGGACAATGGGCACGCCACCGGAACATTGGTTGCAACCGTCCTCCCGGTCGGGGCGACGAACATCAAGGTCGCCAGCACCTCCGGCATCCAGGTTGGTCACGTGCTCACGATCGACAACGGTGCGAATCAAGAGGTCGCGACCGTCACGGACGTCGGCAGCTCCGGCTCAAACGGCAGCGGACTGGACCTGGCGGCACCGCTGCTATTCCCCCATGCGGATGGCGCACCGGTGACCACCAGTGGAACGCTCGAAGTTCCCGCGACGAACGACTTTCCTGCCCAACCTGCTTACCCCGCGGAAGTATGGGCAGCCCGGCTGGATGACGCGGTCTTGCGCATCCTGACCCAAATGAACAAGGCCGGATTGTTGGAAGGGACACAATACGGCAGCCAGAGCAATGGTTGTGATCGCGCGGCGGGCATCGACTGCACACCAGTCGTACCCCCACGAGCCGACCTGCAGGCGATCCAGCTTGACGAATTTATTCAGGCACAGCTTATCGCCGAGCAGAGTGCGACGCTCTTGAAGAATGATAGCGACCTCCTGCCGTTGAGCTGCGAGGACCTGACCACCGGCAACGGTGTTGTGCTCATGGGACCCACAGCGATCTCGACCTACACCGGCGGCGGCGGCAGCGCGCATGTGCGGCCGTACGACACGGTGGAATCAACCTATGACGCGCTCATCGAGGCGGCGACAGCCATGTGCGGCCAAGGCGTCATGGTCAGCTACGTCCCGGGCTACGATCTCAATGGTCCGATTGTGCCCTCCTCAGTGCTTTCCGCGCCAGATCCGTTTGCCGGGCAGCCAGGCCTGCTGCGCCAGCAGATCACCCGCGATCCGGTTGCCTCCGGAGATGAGCCGGTGCTTTATGACGGGCCGGATGCAGCCCCCGATCAGCTCGACTCGACCGTCAATTACAACTGGACAAACATGCTGCCGGCCAACACCGCCTGGCGTTGGACCGGCGTCCTGACAGCCCCGAGCGACGGCAACTACGCGCTGCGTATCTACGCCGCTTACCAGGACAGCGCCCAGCTCTTTGTCGATGGCCTGAGCAGCGGCGATCGCGAGATTAACCTGGGCTCTTATGGCCCTTACTTCCCGGATTCGATGAGCAACAGCTACGCCACGAATACCGTAGCCAACAAGCTGCAAGATCCGGACTTCCAGAACGGGCAGCGCGGCAGCTCTAACCTGAACTTCAGTGCCGGGCAGCAGGTCTTCGTCGATCTACGGGTTGTCACCGGCGAGACCACGGACACGGCCATCCAGTTCCGCTGGGTGCCGACGACCAACGATGCCGATCAGATCGCCATTGCCGAAGCGGCGGCGGCCGATGCGAACAAGACGTTGTACTTCGCCTACAACGAGGGCTCCGAGGGCAGCGACCGTGGCGGCAACGCCATCGCCAACGGCCTCGCTCTGGCCGGCAACCAGGATGAGGTGATCGCCGCCGTGGCGGCGGCTAGCCCGGACACCGTGGTGGTGCTGAACACCGGCGACCCGGTCTTCATGCCCTGGGAGGGTGGCGTCAACGCAATCCTCGAGATGTGGTATCCTGGCCAGATGGGCGGCCCGGCCACGGCCGACGTGGTGTTAGGCAACGTCAACCCCAGCGGCAAGTCACCGGTGACCTTCCCGGATGCCCTGGCGCCGATTGGCCAGCGTTTCCCGCAGGATACGCAGCCTGCGCCCTGCGCCGACAACTCAGGAGGCAGCAGCTACTACGGTCAGGGCAATGGCGTCCTGCCCGGTAACCCCGGCAACTGCCCGCTGTACCCCGGCATCTACACCCCGGGATTCCTGGGCACCAACCTGCACGGCTACCGGACCATTAACTACACCGATGGCGAACTGGGTGGTGTCCAGGGTAATGGTATCTATCCAGGGCTACCGCTGGTTCGATGTCAACGAATATGAACCGCTGTTCCCCTTCGGTCACGGCCTGTCGTATACGACCTTTGAGTACCGCAACCTGGTCCTCAAAGCGGAAAAGGGCGGCACCGTTCGAGTGAGCTTCATCGTCCAGAACAAGGGCGACGTAGCCGGAGCTGTCGTACCACAGGTGTATGTGGGCGCGGCGCCGGGCATTCCCGAATATGCCCAGCAGGCAGTCCGCGCCCTGCGCGGCTTTGACCGGGTCGAGCTGCGGCCTCATGAAGCCAAGCGGGTCGAGATCACGCTCGATGCCCGTTCATTCCAGTACTGGGATGAGGTATCGCACGCCTGGACGTTCCTGGGCGGCGCGCGCACGATCTGGGTCGGCGACTCTTCGCGCGACCTACGACTATCAGGCATTGTCATGCCGAAGGCTCAGTAGTCTATAGTTTACCTGGGCCAGGTGGGATAGAGAACAACATTTCCCACCTGGCCCTTTTGTACTCTGTAGGCTTAGTACCTAAACGCAGATTGGTAAATCGCACGAGATATGAGCGCGCGCGAACAGTCGCATTTACTGAAGTCGATTGACTGCCGGTATACAAAGTTGACTGCCAGCCGCAGCCACAAGGGCAATATGCGAGGAATGGTCAGGCTTTTACCAAAGTAGCTACGAAGCGGAAAAAATGAGTGCATCGAATTTCGCCTGGAAAAAACGCCGGGCTGATGCTAAATTGGAAAAACCAAGACAGGTTACCATCGCAATAACAAAGTTGTTGAGAGTGGCCACAACTTGAGCTTGATGTGTCTGTTGCATCCGTGTGGCATCTTCACGTAAGGTAACATCACGACGATAGTGTAATTTGTTTTCAATCCTCCAATGCTGTCGTGTCCAAGTCAGCAGTTGCTTGGCCAGTAAAGGGGTGTAGGCCAAACTGGTGATACCAAAGACGACCTGAGACCATGCATCTCCTTTTTGCGGACGAAAGACATGGCGCTCCAGTCTGAATACTGTGTTGAGTCCTGGCCATTGCAGATAGTTGTGCTCATCCGGGATGGCTGTCAAACGTCTGGTTTCAATTCGCCCGGATTGTTTGACGGTTTCTTCCGCAACTGCCCGGGGTAAAGGTGGAATATGCCAGCCCGGCGCGTGTTCCACTTCTTGAAAAAAGCGTTGTACGCCCTCATTCAACGTGGGTTGATTATCCTTGACAAACCACAGGTAATCTCCTCCTTGTGCCAGGACAGCGACGGATATCTCCCGTTGGGCAAACATGGCATCGCCACTGATGACACGTCCCTTCAGGTCTAGTTGCTGCAGCAATGTTGGTGCCGCCACAATTTCATTCTCTTTTTGACAGACTTCAATCTGTAACAAAACGACCCCTTCCTCGGGTAAATAAGCTGCCAGCAAATGGACCCCTCGAGTTTTTCCTTTTGGTATCGTTCCCCGAAGCGTTTTCCCATCGATAGTGACCAGGATGCTTTGCTGGCCACCATATGTTTGATGCAAATAGCGCCGGGTCGTTACTTGCAAGTCCTTGTCTTCCAACGACGTATCAGCCAACCGTCCTATCGTTTTGTTGCTCGGGCTGACAAGTCGATGATAGCCAAACAGTTTTTGTAGTTCCTCGGCTCTCATCTTTGCCCATTCAGCCATGCCATAAGGGGTGTTTTCGCCGCACAACTTGGCCAGGATAACCACGATGAGCAGAATACCAATCGTATAGCGCTTCCCCTTTTTTTGTCGTTTGTCATTAACCTGCCCCAGTGCTGCATACAATTCCCCAATATTAAGCAACCGCCCTTCGTCCTTTTCTACCTCAATTATGCTATAGTCCATTTGGCTTTCCTTTGTTTACACAGTTTGTGGAAAAAACCATGTTAACGAAGGTTAGCCTTTTTTGTTACCTTACTTTGGTAAAAGCGTGGAGGAATGGTAGGGTAATCGCATGAAAATTAATTGGGAGAAAAAAACTGCTCCAGAATTCGCAAGCGATAATTGACATCCCAAGCGCACTTGAGACGTTTGGCATGAATGCCGCCCTTGAAACTCTTATCTTGGCGCAACAGATTCAAGACAAGATGGCGTACAATCGCGAGGTTGGCTGCACTCTCGCCCTCTCGTGCCCGATGATGGTCTTCACGAAAAGCGACGTCCAGTACCCAATGCAGTTTGTTTTCAATGGCCCAGTGGCTACGGATGTAGGCTATATGGGAACGGGCATTATCAGCCAGGCTGGAGATGAAGAAACGGCGTTCCCGGGTTACCTTCTGGTCCATGTGACGTTCCGAGATCACCATCACCGCGCTGCGCAAACTGGACCACTTTTCCAGGGTGCGAAAGTACTGAGCATATTCATGGGGTGAAAAGGTCCAACACTCACGGATTTCTAGCCGACCGTGCCCATCATTAACCTGGCGATGATAGGTGTGGGGCACATCCTTGAAGCCAATTTTCTCAAAGTAAGCAAACATGTCGGCCACATCCTCCAAAAGTTGTCCCTGATTACCTTTCAGGGCCAGGATGTAATCCCCAGCCCGGTCAATAATCTGTTCAGCTATCTCTGTCTGACAACCCATGGCATCGATAGTCACGACGGTGTCTTGTAACGTCAGCATCTCTAGCAGAAAGGGAATGGCAGTGATCTCATTTGACTTCTCGTCCACTTTTCGCTGGGCCAATGTCAGCCCCGCTTCCACGGCAAAGGCACTAACCATGTCAATCGCCTCCCGGCCCAGTCTTTTATCCCGTGAGCCACACATGATCTTCCCATCAATGGCGATTTGCTTGCCCTGGCGTTCGGCGATGCTGGTCATCCACACCACAAAACATTCACTGAATGACTCGCCATCCAACTGACCAAATACGCGCCCAAGGGTGTCGTGCGATGGAATACCAGCTGTCAAGTCCAGGTACTCCGCCAGCCAAGGCTGTTGCGCCTGGCCGAAGCCCTCTATCTCGGCCCAGTTATCAGCCCCGCAAAGGACGCCACATACTGTCAGAAATACCAGATTGACCAGCGGATACTCAACTTTCCATTCTTGTCGAGGGTCTTCGAGGGCATCAAATGCTTCATGAATGGTCGTCTTTCTTGTCGACGTCATTCGAACACCTCCTTTTCTCTTGAGATGCTCGCTATTTCAACCTATTCCCTCCATTCGTGCAATCCTTTCATGCGATTGCCCTGGGAGGAATGGTGAAGTTTCTTGGGAATTCAGATAAAAGCTATATAATTCAGTTCGTTAGGGCATTCATCTTTGAATGAAGAGTGCCTGAATAGATCTAGAGCAAGAGTGAGGTGATGTTAAGGGCCAGGATCTACTACTTCTTTCAATCCCAAGTAAGAAAAACTACTGTTACTTTGATTGTCTAACGGAGGACAAGAAGCCATGAAACAATTACGTTGGATTATACTGATTTTCGTACTCGCTTTTGTGCTGGCAGCCTGTGGTGGCGGCGAACAAGCCGCGCCAACGGAAGCCCCGGCCGAAGCCCCAACTGAAGCCCCAACTGCAGCCCCGGCCGAAGAACCGACTGTTGAGCAGCCACCGGAGTTGGGTGCGGGCACAGTTGGCATCGTTCTACCGACGCGGGAAGAACCGCGCTGGATTCAGGATGAGGCCCGCTTCCGGGATGCCTTGGAAGCCGCAGGCTATGATGTGGAGATCCTCTTCAGCCAGGGCGACTCGGCCATCGAGTTGGCCAACGTCGAACAGTTGATCACCCAGGGCGTTCAGGTCATCATCCTCACCCCGCAGGATGGGTCAGCGGCTGCGGCCGCGGCTGAGGCCGCTCGCGACGCCGGGGTCAAGATGATCGCCTACGATCGCCTGATCCTCGATACCGACGCCGTTGATTACTATGTGACTTTCGACAGCATTGCCGTGGGCGCGGCCCAGGCTCAATACCTGGTCGACAAGGCCACCGGCAGCGGCAACCCGCTCTACCTGTACGCCGGTGCTGCCAGCGATAACAACGCCTTCCTGTTCTTCGAGGGCGCCTGGAACGTCTTGCAGCCCAAGATCGCCGACGGCACCTTCGTCATCAAGAACTCCAGCGAGGCGGAAGCCCTGCAGGACAAGGCCGAGTTGACTCGCGACGAGATGGGCCAGATCATCGGCCAGATCACGACCGAATGGGACTTCGACACTGCCAAGAGCCTGGCCGAAGCCAACCTGACGGCCACCACAGCCGCGGACAAGGGTGATGTGTTCATCCTGGCTCCCAATGACGGCACGGCTCGGGCTATCGCCGATGCCTTCGGCGCCGATGCCGATGTCTCCAGCTACGTGGTCACCGGACAGGACGCTGAAATCGCCTCTGTCCAGTACATCATCGACGGCAAGCAGTCTATGACCGTTTTGAAGGATGTGCGCACCCTGGTGGCTGACGCCATCGCCGCCGCGGTTGCCTACCTAGAAGGCGGCACCCCGCCGGAGACCAACACCTACAACAACGGTATGATCGATGTCCCGGCCAAGCCATCCGAAGTGATCGCTGTTGACCAGGATAATGTCCAGGCAGCGATCATTGATTCCGGTTACTGGGAAGCCAGCGAATTCACCGGTTTGGAGGACATGGGTGCAGCGCCTGCGGCCGAGGAAGTGACCGGCAAGGTTGGCATCGTTCTACCGACGCGGGAAGAACCGCGCTGGATTCAGGATGAGGCCCGCTTCCGGGATGCCTTGGAAGCCGCAGGCTACGATGTGGAGATCCTCTTCAGCCAGGGCGACTCGGCCATCGAGTTGGCCAACGTCGAACAGTTGATCACCCAGGGCGTTCAGGTCATCATCCTCACCCCGCAGGATGGGTCAGCGGCTGCGGCCGCGGCTGAGGCCGCTCGCGACGCCGGGGTCAAGATGATCGCCTACGATCGCCTGATCCTCGATACCGACGCCGTTGATTACTATGTGACTTTCGACAGCATTGCCGTGGGCGCGGCCCAGGCTCAATACCTGGTCGACAAGGCCACCGGCAGCGGCAACCCGCTCTACCTGTACGCCGGTGCTGCCAGCGATAACAACGCCTTCCTGTTCTTCGAGGGCGCCTGGAACGTCTTGCAGCCCAAGATCGCCGACGGCACCTTCGTCATCAAGAACTCCAGCGAGGCGGAAGCCCTGCAGGACAAGGCCGAGTTGACTCGCGACGAGATGGGCCAGATCATCGGCCAGATCACGACCGAATGGGACTTCGACACTGCCAAGAGCCTGGCCGAAGCCAACCTGACGGCCACCACAGCCGCGGACAAGGGTGATGTGTTCATCCTGGCTCCCAATGACGGCACGGCTCGGGCTATCGCCGATGCCTTCGGCGCCGATGCCGATGTCTCCAGCTACGTGGTCACCGGACAGGACGCTGAAATCGCCTCTGTCCAGTACATCATCGACGGCAAGCAGTCTATGACCGTTTTGAAGGATGTGCGCACCCTGGTGGCTGACGCCATCGCCGCCGCCGTGGCCTATCTCACTGGCGAAGAGCCGGAGCAAACCAACACCTACGACAATGGTGTGATCGATGTCCCGGCCAAGCCATCAGTTGTGATCTCTGTAGACCAGGACAATGTCCAGGAAGCGATCATTGATTCCGGTTACTGGGATGCCAGTGAATTCACTGGTTTGAATTAAACTGAACGTTTAAAAGTTTGTTGAAAGGAATAGTGATGGGCAAGTAGCGCAAGCTCGCGCCGCCCATCTCTATTCCTTTCTTTATGGTCTTGTGCCAGGCATTAGGAGGGTCAATGGAACAGTCCGCAGTAAAAGCCCCTGTCGTTGAAATGCGGGATATCAAGAAGCACTTCGGCGCCGTTCAAGCACTACGCGGCGTCGATCTGGCCTTACATCGCCACGAAGTGTTGGGGTTGATGGGCGACAACGCCGCCGGCAAATCGACCCTGATGAAAGTCCTCAGCGGCGCCTATTCCCCAGACAATGGGGGCGTCTATATTGAAGGCGAGGCCGTCCATTTTTCCAGTCCGATGGATGCCCGCCGCACGGGCATCGAGATGGTTTACCAGGATTATGCCCTGGCTAATAATCTTGATGTGTCGGCCAATGTGTTCATGGGGCGCGAAGTGGTACGGATGAGTCTCGGCCCGTTTGGGATTATGGATTACGCTCACATGGAATTGGAGACGAAAAGTCTGATAAACCGCCTGAAGATTGATATTGCCTCCGTGCGTCAAAAAGTGGAGCGATTGTCCGGCGGCCAGCGCCAGGCGGTGGCCATCGCCCGGGCAACCGCCTTCGACGCCAAAGTCATTATCATGGACGAGCCCACGGCCGCGCTGAGTGTGGCCGCTATTGACAAGGTGCTGGATCTGGTGCACCAACTCAAGGAACACGGCTCATCGGTCATCATCATCAGTCACCGTCTGGAAGATATCTACCGGGTCGCCGATCGCATGATTGTCCTCCGCCAGGGGCGCAAAGTCTGCGATACCCCGGTCGAAGGTGACCTCCACGAGTTCCGCGAACGCGTTGTGGCCTATATGATTGGTGCCCGTGACGACTTCGCCGAAAAAACCGTTGCTCAATAGGTGCCAGGAGATCCGCCATGTCACAAGAGATTCGGAGATTGTTTCGAGAAAATATCCGCGATTACGGCATGTTCATTGCCCTGGGGGTCATTTGGCTAGTCTTTGCCATTACCACCGATCGCTTATTCATTTCGCCGCGAAACCTAGTCAACCTGGTCAATCAGTCTGGCTTTGTCATCGTCATCGCCGTGGGCATGACGCTGGTCATTGTCATTCGCCATATTGACCTGTCGGTCGGTTTTTTGGCCGGTTTCCTGGGAGCCGTAGCCGCCATCGCCATGGTCCAATGGAATCTGCCGGTATACGTCGTCATCCCACTCACTATGTTCTTTGGTGTCTTAGCTGGGCTCCTCACCGCGTTTATGGTCGCGACATTGGGCATTCCGTCCTTTGTGGCCACGCTGGCAGGCTGGCTGGGCTACCGGGGCGCCTTGGGGCTGGTGACCCGAGCGACGGGCACCATCGTCATTCCCAATGATAACTTCAATGCCCTGGGCGGCGGCTTCATTCCCGATATTACCGGCGTGACCTTCCTGCCTGACAAGCACAAGGTGACCCTCTTGTTGGGGCTGATCGGCATCGTCTTCTACGTGGCCAGCAGTATCCGTTCTCGCTGGAAAAGAGGCCGCCAGGTCGACGATTTGTCCACCCCACTGTTTGTTTTCAAACTGGTGGTGATCTCGCTCGCGATCGGTGCGGTGGCCTGGACGATTGCCGGCTACCAGGGGCTGTCATGGACGGGTGTAATCGTGCTGATCGTGGTCCTTTTTTATGATTTCGTGACCCGCCGGACGGTGCTTGGCCGGCACATTTACGCCGTCGGTGGCAACCCGGAAGCGGCCGAATTGAGTGGTATTAGTGTCAAGAGAATCACCCAGGTCGTTTTCGCTTCTATGGGTATGCTAGCCGCCTTGTCGGGAATGTTGTATGCTGCTCGGCTGCGTTCGGCTACGACCACCGGCCCGCTCCTGCTGGAGTTGGATGCCATCGCCGCCGCTTTTGTCGGCGGGGCCTCGGCCGCGGGTGGTATCGGCACGGTCTTAGGCTCGGTCGTCGGCGCCCTGGTCATGATCTCGCTGACCAGCGGCATGAACCTGATGGGAATCGACAACTCGGTCCAGTACATCGTCAGGGCCCTTGTGCTTGCGGGCGCGGTTATATTCGATGTTGCCACCCGTAGGACAGGTGATTAAATCTAATCAAGATAGAGAGCATAACATAGGGATAATCACTTTTTCCCTGTAGTTGGAATCAACAAAGTGCTTGTCGATGCGCTGTCGCGTCGAAGCCGTGAGTCGTCTGGTATTGTCTAGACTGCTTTAAGCTAACGTAACCTGTCCTGACCAGCCTACGAATGGTCGCCACTATCAAAAAGCTGACACATAAGATATTTTTCGTCTCGAGCAGGTCTAGGTTGTGGCTGTGTTTAATATTGACAGCCATACTCTTAGGCCTGCTTTTGATATCCTGTTCCCAGAAGCAGACGCAAGCGGATACGGTATCACCAGATCCGCCAGCACTTGCCCACTTCGCCGATGTAACTGACCAGGCAGGATTAGATTTCCGTCACGGCGTTTTTCGCTGGGATGTATCCGGTGATTCCGTGGCCATGATGGGCGGCGGACTTTGTTGGATCGACTACAATCAGGATGGTTGGCTGGACTTGTATGTGGTCAACTCATATGCGCTGGCCGAAGCCAGTAGATGGGAGGCTAATGGTGGGCTGCCGCGTAATGCCTTGTTTCGAAACGATGCTGGGCGTTTCACGGATGTCAGTGAGGGTTCCGGAGCAGACCTGGCAATGCGAGGGAATGGTTGCGTAACGGCCGATTTTAATCTCGACGGCTGGCCTGATTTATACGTCACCTCTGAACGCGTCAATGCCCTGCTCTGGAATAACGGCGATGGCACCTTCACGCAAGACGCCGAAGGGGCTCAGGTGGATGCATACGGATGGCAAACGGGCACGGCCGTCGGCGACCTAAACGATGATGGTTTGCCAGACCTGTTTGTGGCTGGCTACGTGGACCTGAACAACCGGATACCGGGGGCGACACAGGGCTTTCCCAACACCCACATCGGCCGGCGCGATCTACTATTCATGAACGAAGGTATCGGGCCAGATAGGCGGACCACCTTTCGTGAAATTGGCGTCGAAGCCGGACTCGAATCAGACAATTTCGAATATGGACTTGGGGCGTTGTTCACCGATCTCGATAATGATGGTGACCTTGACCTACTGTTAGCCAACGATACTAATCCCAATCGACTCTATGAAAATGTGCCCTGGCCCGACGGTAAAGCAGATGACCCAAATGGAATTGGTTTTCGCTTCGTAGAAGTAGGACAGTATGCTAACATCGCCGACAAAAACAGCGGCATGGGTGTCGCCAGCGGCGATTATGATAATGATGGTCGCTTTGATATATTGATCACCAATCGAGGACAACAGCTTCATTCCGTCTATAATAATCAATCGGCCGGGGGTCAAATCCAATTTGAAGATGCCACGAATGAAATGGGCGTGGCTAATATTGGCGCTGGTTGGACGGGCTGGGGTACAGCCTGGGCAGATATCGACCATGATACAGACCTTGATCTGATCGTCGTCAATGGGACGGTGCCGGTATTGGATCCACCTAATGACACGCAACAAATTCAACTATTCGCCAATCTCACCGCGCAAGGTTTACCCGGCTTATTCCAGGATTTGACCGACGTTGCCGGTTTTGATGAAATCGAACCGCTCTTATCCCGAGGAAGTGCTCTGGCAGATTACGATAATGACGGTGATTTGGATATGGCCATCAGTACCATCGGCGGCCGGTTGGCCTTGATGCGCAATGAAACGGAGGGTCAACATTGGCTCACAGTGGACCTACAGGGATTCTATCCCGGGACTATCGTCAAAGCCCAGTTGCCTGATGGGCGTGAATTGCTTTGTGAGGTCAAGGCCGGCAGCAGTTACCTTTCCTCCGAGGACCCGCGCTGTAATTTTGGATTGGGACCGGCGTCGGAAATCCTCGTATTAGAGGTCCATTGGCCAGATCGAAGCCAGAGCAGATTAAATAATATTGCGGCCGACCAGATCCTGGCGGTAACCAAAGAGGACGCCACTTCTCCACCGGTTGATCGCAGCACAGAAGTTACTCAGGAGGTCTCTGACCAGTTCTTATTTGAATTACTGCTAAAAGATGGCGGCGCCAGACCCATGGAAATATTGCCTCCGGCATCGCCAGAGATCATCGAGTTGGGTGAAGCCTTGTTTTGGGACAAAGAATTGAGCGGCAATCGAGATGTTGCCTGCGTAACCTGTCACCATCCTCTTGCCGGGAGTGGGGATGATCTGTCGGTTTCTATAGGCGTTGGTGGCACCGGATTTGCCGGAGATCGCCAACTTGGGCCAGAAAGGGAGCTCATTCCTCGCAATGCTACGGAAATCTTCAATCGTGGCGTTAAGGGCTGGCAAACTATGTTTTGGGACGGCCGTGTCAGTGGCAGTGAAGCGAGAGGTTTCATCTCCCCGGCAGGAGAAATGCTGCCGGCTGAGCTGAAAAATGTTGTTGCTATCCAGGCCTTGTTCCCAGTGACTTCACGCGACGAAATGCGGGGTGCTATTGGCGATGAGGACGTTTATGGATCGCCAAACGAAATAGCCCAAATAGCCGATAACAACTTGCGTGAAATATGGGCAACGATTATGGATCGTCTGTTACAGGTACCAGGTTATCGTGAATTGTTCGCGGCCGCCTTCCCGGATATTCCCCCAGAGTGGCTCAGATTCCAACATGCCGCCAATGCGATTGCAGCCTACGAGATGGAAGCATTCACCCATATCGATAGCCCATGGGACCGTTACCTGGCGGGCGAAGAAACGGCTTTGAAAGCCAAAGCAAAACGAGGCGCTAGCCTATTCTTTGGAGAGGCAGGATGTAGCCAGTGCCATAACGGCAGTCTACTAACAGACCAGGACTTTCATAATATCGGCGTGCCCCAGATCGGTCCAGGAAAAGGCGATGAAGCGCCGTTCGATTACGGCCGTGGGCGCGAAACCGGTTTAGATCGTGACCGCTTTGCATTCCGAACGCCGCCTTTACGCAACGTTTCCCTTACCGGACCGTGGATGCACAATGGAGCCTATATGACGCTGGAGGGCGCCGTGAAACATCACCTGAATATCGAGGCGGCACTAGATAGCTATGATGTGTCCCAACTCAGTCCGCAATTACGGGAAAGTTATCAAATTCCCAGTGGCTTGCTGTTAACCCTTGATCCACTAGTTTCTGACCCGACCGAATTAACGGATCAACAATTTGATGACCTGATGGACTTTTTATTTGCCCTGACCTCTCCTTCATCGATGGATGGCTGTGAGTTGGTTCCCGACTCTGTGCCGAGTGGATTGCCGGTTGATACAGATCCTACCGGCTACTGCGATTCCGAAACCTAAAAAGATCTCTATTGGGTCCCTTCAAATTTGGGAGATAAGCGTTGGTTGCTTGAAGCTGGCGTCAGGGAACCGGCTTTGATCTTTCTCAGCCAGATAATGTCCCGGTCGCCGCGATAGTCGAGCCTCGTTAAGTCTCAGAGAATTCACTTCAAGATACTTGACGCCCAAAGCTGTATCTGCTAATGTTATTTGTTGAGAGCGCTCTCAAATGTTTGATGAGAGAGAAACCCGATAACTCCCTTCCTTATTGGGTGTGCAGAGCTAATTTGGATCTACTCAGCTTTGCTTCCAGTATAATTCGAGAGCGCTCTCATCGAATACAATCTCTTTGTGGCACTGGTTATGACTGATCGGCTAACGCTGGAAAAAATTGGGCAGATTGCCGGTGTGTCTCGGGCAACGGCCTCTCGAGTCGTTAACGACCACCCGAATGTAAGTCCCGATGTGAGAGCAAGGGTCTGGCGGGTAATCAAGGAAACAGGGTACCAACCAAATCAAGCCGCCAGGTCTTTGGCGGCCAATCGTTCGGGCATCATTGGTTTGATCATTCCTCGTATGGTGCAGTCGTTGTTTACTGACCCCTATTATCCGCGCTTGTTGCAAGGGATTACCAAAGGGGCAAATGACTGCGGCAATACGCTCTCGCTATTTCTTTTCCACACTGAAGATGAAGAAGAGAAACTAACGCCAAAAGTCTTAAGTCGTGGTTTGTTAGATGGCGTTATAATCGCCTCGTCGCATCTTGATGATCCGTTGATCCGGCGGCTGCTAACCAACCAAATGCCACACATCTTCGTCGGCCGTCCTCAAGAGACCCTAGAAGCGAGTTTCGTCGACGTGGATAATTTATCCGGAGCTATTACTGCCGTTACTCATTTGGTCAGGAACGGTAGAAAGCGAATTGGTACAATAACCGGTCGTCTTGACATGAGTGCAGGTATCGATAGATTGCAAGGTTATTATGAGGCTCTCAATAGCAGGGGGATAAAGGTGGACGAAAAGCTGGTTGCCGTCGGTGATTTTGAAGAGTCGGTTGCCTATGGGGCTATGCTTCGCCTGGCAGAACGAAACCCGGATGGCATTTTCGCTGCTTCGGATGCCATGGCCTTGGGCGCCTTGCGGGCACTTAATGATTTAGGAAAGCGGGTCCCAGACGAGGTTGCCATTGTAGGTTTTGACGATCTTCCCCCGGCTGCGACTGCGTCGCCATCATTGACTACCATCCGCCAACCTATCAAGCGCATTGGTGAGTTGGCAGTCGAGACGCTCATGGAGATCATCGAAGAAGGTGTATCTCCAGCAAAGCGGCGCATTTTGCCGGCCGAATTGATTATTCGGAAAAGTTGCGGTTTTATCTAGACTGAAGCTGATTGACAGAACGACAACTGTAAAACCAGTGTTCAGATTTTTTTGATTGCCTTACAAGAGCCTAATCGATGCGGTCATCGCTCGACGAGCGATAGCCCATTCATAGCTACCATAAACTAGAAGGAATGTATCATGCAATACGGCTTCTTCGATGATTCTAATAGAGAATATGTGATTACCCGGCCTGACACGCCATTGCCCTGGATAAATTACCTGGGCAGTGAAGCGTATTTTGGCTTGATTTCCAATACGGCAGGAGGATACTCTTTTTACAAAGACGCTCGCCTTCGCCGGCTAACCCGCTATCGATATAACAATGTTCCCACTGATACCGGCGGCCGGTACCTATATTTGCGCGATGATCAGAGTTCCCAATTTTGGTCGCCCACCTGGCAACCGATTAAAAACGATCTACAAGAGTATGTTTGCCGTCATGGCCTTGGTTATACGAGCATCAGTTCCACCTTCGCCAATATAAGGAGTCAAGTGCGCTATTTTGTCCCTTTAGGTGAAACGTTGGAGATTTGGCAGGTAAGCCTAACCAATCAAAGGGAAGAACCGGCCGACTTTTCGTTATTTTCATGCGTCGAGTTTTGTTTGTGGGATGCCTGGGATGATGCCACGAATTTTCAGCGAAATTTCAACATAGGGGAAGTAGAGGTCGAGAATGGGATAATCTACCATAAGAGCGAATATCGCGAACGCCGGGACCATTTCGCTTATTTTGCTTGCTCGGCCGAGGTTTCCGGGTTTGATACACAAAGAGAAGATTTCCTAGGGGCCTATCGTGGGTGGGATTCTCCCCAGGTTGTCGCCTCGGGATCGTCAAATAATTCAATCGCTCATGGTTGGGCGCCGATTGGCTCGCACCATGTAAAAATTCAGTTGGCTCCAGGTGAAACCAAAGAGGTGGTCTTCCTACTTGGTTATCATGAAAATCCGGTTGACAAAAAATTCGATCCTCCTTTGTCGAATACGCTGAACAAACGAACGGTCAAACCACTCATCGCTCGCTATTTGGAAAGCGATTCGATAAATCGTGCATTCGAAGATTTGAAAAGTTATTGGGAGAGTCTTCTGGGCGTTTTTCAAGTACAAACGCATGATACTCACACTAACCGGATGGTGAATATATGGAATGCCTACCAATGCATGGTCACCTTCAATCTATCGCGTTCGGCCTCCTCTTTTGAATCCGGCATCGGCCGGGGCATGGGCTTTCGAGATTCAAACCAAGATCTGCTCGGATTCGTTCACATGGTTCCCGAACGAGCGCGCGAGAGGATCATAGATATCGCCTCTACCCAGATGGAAAGTGGCGGCGCGTACCATCAATACCAACCATTAACGAAGAAGGGAAATGATATCGTCGGCGGTAATTTCAATGACGATCCCTTGTGGTTGGTCCTTGCCGTCGTCGATTATGTAAAGGAAAGTGGTGAATTCGCGATTCTGGACGAGGCAATTCCTTATGAAAATATCCGGGGCAGTGAGACACCGCTGTACGAACATCTGCAGCGCTGCCTCCAGTACACGTTAGATCGCTTAGGCCCTCATGGTTTGCCACTCATTGGACGAGCCGACTGGAACGATTGTCTGAATTTAAACACCTTTTCGTCCGAGCCAGGTCAATCTTTCCAGACGGCGACAAGCCAGGATGGCAGGACGGCCGAGTCTGTCTTCATTGCTGGTTTGTTTGTATTGGCAGCGCAGCAAATGGCGGAACTAGCCGATGCCTTTGGGAAGAGCGGAGATGCAGCCCAATACCGCCGGCAAGCTGAGCGCATGGAATCAACGACAATGGAGCATGGATGGGATGGTGAATGGTTCCTTCGAGCCTACGATCATTTCGGCAATAAAATAGGTTCCAAGGAATGCCGGGAAGGGCAGATATTCATTGAACCTCAGGGTATATGCCTGATGGCCGGAATTGGCGACCAGGAAGAAGTCGGTCAGAAAGTTATGGATTCTGTGAGCGAACGCCTGGCTACTGATCACGGCATTGTCTTGCAGCAGCCAGCATATTTAAGCTACCAATTACAATTGGGTGAGATTTCTTCGTATCCGCCTGGCTACAAGGAAAATGGGGGCATCTTCTGCCATACAAACCCCTGGATCATGATCGCCGAAGCGATGCTTGGGAATGGCGACCAGGCCTTTGATTATTACTCGACCATCAACCCTTCTGTCAGAGAGCGAATCGGCGACATCCATCGTTGCGAACCCTATGTTTACGCCCAAATGATCGCCGGACGCGACGCACCAACTCATGGAGAAGCGAAGAATTCCTGGTTAACCGGCACTGCTGCCTGGAATTACGTGGCCATTACCCAGTGGATTCTGGGCATCCGGCCGGCTTTTGATGGCCTTCGCATTGCCCCTGTTTTACCCAGTGATTGGCCTGGTTTTGACGCCATCCGTGTCTTTCGAGGGGTTCGCTACGAGATTCATGTGGAAAGGCTAGGTCCTGGCAATGAGGTGAAGCTGACGGCTGACGGCCTGCCCATTGATGGCAACATCGTGCCACTGCTGGGCGAGAACAAGGAGACAATATCTATCTACGCAACCTTGGGAACAAGCTAGATATTGTAATAGAACACGAATATTTTGATCTTGCCTAGAGGTCACATCATCACCAAGCATGTTTCAGAAGTCGATAACTGGTGAACAGGCATAGGCTGCCCGATTTTGAGGTTTGAATGACGATACTGTTGGGCATCGATCTCGGAACGTCGTCTCTGAAGGCCATCTTACTCCAATCAGATGGTCAGATTCTGGCTCAAGGGAGTGCAGAGTACAACATTCAGTGCCCCCGGCCGGGCCATGCCGAACAATCTCCAGATATTTGGTGGCAATCCGCGAGAATTGCTATTCAACAGATATTGTCAAAGGTTGAACTGCTCCCGTCATCGATAGGGGCCATTGGACTCTCGGGCCAAATGCACGGCACGGTGTTCCTCGATAAGCGAGGCAATTTGCTGGGACCAGCCGTGATTTGGCCAGATCAGCGTAGCCGGCAACAGGTGAAGGAAATCACTGGCCTGGTGGGAGCGACTCGTTTGATTCAAATAACCGGCAGCCCGGCAGCTACCGGCTTTCAGGCGGCGACTATTCGTTGGTTTCAACAACATGCTCCTGACACCTGGCGGAAGGTCCATATGATCCTGACCCCCAAGGATTATTTGCGCTGGCGCCTCACCGGAGAGTTGGCCAGTGAGTCCAGTGACGGCTCCGGAACTTTGTTGCTGGATAAACGAACCCGTGATTGGTCTGGTGAAATCCTAGATATCCTGGAAATTAGCCGAAGATCGTTGCCGCCGATTAAACCGTCAGATGGCTTGGCCGGTGCTCTCAGCCGGGAAGCGGCTGATTATCTGGGCTTGTTCACCGGCCTTCCGGTTGTCACCGGGGCTGCAGATACTGCCTGCGGTTTATTGGGCGCAGGCATCGTCGATGAGGATAATCTATTACTCACGATCAGCAGCGGTGGCCAGTTGGTAATCCCGGCCGTTGAAGCCTCCGTCGACCTAAAAGGCCGGATGCATACCTTCTGCAGCGCCCTTCATCCGGGACCCCAAGTGGCTGGATGGTATCAGATGGCGGCAACCTTGTCGGCCGGGTTAAGTTTGCGCTGGCTGCGGGACCAGGTCTTTGGCCTGGATGGTGATGCAGGTTATGCTCAGATGGTTGATTGGGCTGAGTCTGTGCCGGCCGGAGCCAAGGGCCTGCTTTTTTTGCCTTACCTGATGGGAGAACGAACGCCACTCATGGACTCACAAGCCAGGGGGATGTTCCTAGGATTGACGACCAGTCACGGCCGGGCGGAGATGGTCCGGGCCGTTATGGAAGGGGTGGCATTAGGTCTGTATGACGCTTACGAAACTCTGCTGGAAGTAGGAGCGAAGCCTGAGCGTATCATAGCCGCAGGCGGCGGCGCCAAGAGCCTTTTATGGCTACAGATCGTCGCCGATTCTTTTAATCTGCCTGTCTACCGGCTCAAGACAGGAGAGCAAGCAGCTTTAGGTGCTGTGTTGTTGGCCGGTAGCGGCATTGGGTTATTTGAGGTCAGAGACACTTCATTGAAATGGGCAGATTACGAGGAACCGATTGCACCAAATGGTCAACAAAATGCTGTTTTTCACGAGCTTTTAGGTATATTTCGATCCGCCTATGTTAAACATCGAGCTGATTTCGGCCGTTTAAGCCAGTTGGCAGCAACGGAGAAGATGGAAGGTTGAATAGCGAAAGCGCCATTGTTTTCAAGACCAGGCGTTTAGTTATTAGATCGGCCACTGCAGCTGATGCCCAGATGCTATTCGATTTGTGGACCGATCCCCGGGTCATGACAAATGTCGGCTATCCGCTTGGATTGCAGATCACACTTGAGGAGATTGAAGAGAAAATCAGCGTCCATCATCAAAATTTTTTTTCGGACAGTACTTAATCGCCGTGCGCCAAGAAACGCAAGAGAGTATTGGCGCGTGCAAAATGTACCGGCCGGATGATGGGGGTATTAGCCGGACCGATGTCAAGCTGTTACCCGAATTTTGGGGATGCCGTTATGGTGCTGAAGTTAAACAAGGTTTAGTTGACTATCTTTTTGCCCATACCGATTGCCAGGCTATCGAGGGTACGCCCAATATTAAAAATCACGCTTCCATCAAAATGCAAGAAGCCGTTGGCGCAGTTCGGATAGGTCAAAACACCTTTAGTTTTCCAGAATCAATGGCTAGCTTTACGACGCCTATACACCATTATATTTACCATGTTTTTCGCCAAGATTGGGAAGCGAATCGATGCGAAGAGTACCTCGAATCAGATAATTAACGTCCCAACTTGATCCAGCCGTTATTGATGGCCCTTCATTCGTGGGTCGAGTGCGTCTCGTAGACCATCACCGAGGAAAGTGAAGGCCAGGACAATCAGACCTACACATATTGAAGGAACGAGCAATAGCCAGGGTTGGACATTGATAGCCGTTTGACCTTCCAGCATCAAGCTCCCCCAACTGGTGATGAAAAAAGCGTCTGGATCCGTCGCCGGTCTCAATCCTAAGCCGAGGTAACCAAGTATGGCTTCGATGATGATCATTCGAGGGATCGTGAAGGCGAGCCAGACGATTATTGGTGATAGTGATCCGGGCAAAATGTGGCGAGACATGATCCGCCAGTCGCTGGCTCCGACGCAGCGCGCTGCTTCGACAAATTCCTTTTCTTTCAATGTCAATACAGATCCCCTTACGAGCCGGGCTACGCCGACCCAAGAAACTGCGGCTAAAGCTATGAACAAGAGGAATAAACCATTGAATGCTCGGCCGATGGCCGCGTCCCGCATCGTGACCATGAGGATGATATAAAAGAGTAAAGCTGGAAAAGCATAAAATACGTCGGCCACACGCATCAATAGGTTATCTGTATGGCTGCCGGCGTATCCGGCAACCAAACCTACCGCTGAACCAAGAACAAGAATGATGAGCGCGGGCGTCAATCCAATCAACATCGACACACGCGAGCCATAGATGACCCGGCTAAGTAAATCCCGTCCGATAGTGTCAGTTCCAAGTAAGAACCGTGGATCGCCTGATGATCCGCTTGAAGATTCTTTCACCCAAGCGGGAGGTAAATAACCTTTTCCATCGTTAATCTTCAGAGGGCTATGGGGCGCCAGAACAGAAGCAAAGAGGGCGATAAAAACAAAAAAGGTGATGGTAGCCATCCCCGCCACCGCCGCCTTGTTGCGCGCGAGCCTGTGCCAGGCATCGGACCACAGGCTACGAGATTTTTTGGCATTCAACGAGGCGACTCTTGCCTGCGCTTCAGCGGCAACGCGGGTTTGTGCAGTACTCACCATTGATTACTCCTTGATACTTAATCAACCCTGATACGTGGATCAAGGAATCCATAAAGGAAATCGACGCTCAAATTGGCGAGGGCAATAAGCACGCCGTATATCAGGGTTGTGCCTAGAATCATCGAATAATCCCGGTTGCTTATCGCTTGAACATATTCACGCCCTATACCTGGAAAGGCAAACATAGTCTCGATAATGAAGGAGCCTGTCACCAAGGCTGCCAGCGCCGGTCCCAATACAGTGATCACTGGGATTAATGCATTTTTGAACATGTGACGGCTGATGATGACTGATTCACGAAGTCCCTTGGAACGGGCCGTGCGTACGTAGTCATCGCGCATGACTTCGATCATTGACGAACGGGTAAGACGTGCTGTGAAAGCCATCGTTCCGAAGCCCAGCACAAGGGCGGGTATGATCCAGGATTTTGGATCAGACCAAGTGCGCGGCACGACGCTCACCCAATTGAGCGTTACGGCGAAGATGATGATTAAGTAGATAGCGATGACAAAATTAGGGACCGAAACCCCGATGTTGGCGATTAAGGCACTGGTGTAATCAATCCAACTGTTCTGTCTAAGCGCGGCAATAATGCCGGCCGGAATACCGACAACGACGGCGAAGAAAAGAGCGAAAAGCCCTAATCGAATCGAATAGCCAAATCGGCTATCGAAGATCGTCTTTCCTTCCGGAATGCCGAATAGTATGTCCTGAACGGTTCGCCCCCGCTGGCGATAAGAAGGGCCTAAATTACCACAGATTGCCCCGCAAGCAAAATCACCATCAACGTTGAAATCGCCGATGATATAGGCAACAAATTGCCGCCACATAGGTTTATCGAGACCGAATTCTTCATCTAGATGCTGCTGAGCCGCGGCATCCAATTGCCTTCGATTTGGATCTCGTTCCCAAGGCCCACCCGGTGCGGCATGCATCAGTAGGAATGTAACCAAGGCGATTACGAATAAGACGGGAAATGTCCAAGATAGACGGCGAACAATGAAAACAAACATGACATTCCTTCTAGAGTGGTTTCTGCTTTGAAGCGTTAGAAATGGTAGGGGGAGCCAGTCGAGTGTTTTGACCGGCTCCCGCTATCGTGTTGTCATTTCCTCTTAAGGAATCATGGTTGCATCAAGATCGATGACGCGTGGATTGATCGAACCGGGCCAATCGGCATCTTGTGGTGTTAATGATAGACCGGTTACCCATGGCTTGACTAAATAGGCGTTGACGTTGTTCCACATGAAAGCCCCTGGAACGCTATCAACCAGCATATCTTGAGCTTCTTGGTATTGGGCCATACGTTGTTCCGGATCCGGCTCAACGTCAGCTTTGGCCATCAGGTCATCCAGTTCCTTGTTGCTATAAGCAATCCGGTCGGCAAATGGACTGCTGGAATTCCAGTAGACGCTGAGCCAGTTTTGCGGATCGGGGTAATCTGCGCACCAACCCATGATGAACATCTGTGGCGCCGTTTCTTGTTCCTTCGAAAGGGCAGTATACGTCGTTGGTTCGACCGGATTAAGTTCCATTTCGATGCCAAAAACTTCGTTCCATTTGGCGACAAGCCACTCGTTACGGATGCGATTGCGTGGTGTGTCGCTAAATGTATTGATAATTGGTGGCAAACTGACAGTCGAACCATAACTGGATTCTGAGATGGCTTTTAACGCGCCTTCTGGATCATAATCCCAGCGGGATTCGCCCTCTTGATAGCCTGGAAAGCCCTTGGGAATCCAGGTTAAAGTTGGACTTCCCAAGCCTTTCAACACATCTCTGACCCAGGCTTCTCGATCCACTGCCATGGCGAAAGCTTCACGGACCTTTGGATCGGTAAACGGTTCCTTAAGCCGGTGAAAGTTCACGCTGAAGGTGCATGATCCCGGGTAAATTAGCGTTTCTTTGGAGAGCACAGGATCGGCCTCCGCAGTTGAGAGATCTTCGGCGGCCAGGGTTACGATGTCGAACTCATCGTTCTTGTAGGCCTGAAAAGAAACGGCCGTATCGGTTATATAAGAAAAATCGATGTTCAAGTTTCCGGTCCCGCCCCAGTAGTTCTCGTTGGGCACAAAGTAACCCCTGACGAAAGGTTCCAAACTCTGCAAGATATAAGGTCCGTTGCCAATGTGGTATTTGGAACTGTTCCACCAATTGGGACCACCTTCGGCGATGAGTTCTTCCTTGACGGGATAAGTGATCCAAAGGCTCATTACGGTGTGAAAATAAGGCGCCGGCTGCGAGAGTTTGATTTTAAGGATTCGACAGTCAAGTTGGGAATAGTCGGTGCATGGTTGTTCATCCAGATCCAGGGCGGTAACGCTTTCCCGAACCAACTCTTCGCCTTCAAGCAGTTCATCGCCTTCACCGGTACGCCACATAGGAGCGCCAAGAATCTCGTCGGTAATTCCTGCATACTCGCCGGCTGTTTCTGGGTTGATATTGCGCAAGAGAGCATATTCAAACCGTTTCGCATTCAAGGGGGTTCCATCACTGTACATCAGCCCTTCGCGCAGGGTGAAAGTTATTTCTGAAGCATCCTCATTGTATGCCCACGATTCAGCCGCTCCCGGTACGGTAGCCAATTCACCATCAAGCTTTGTCAACCCCTCGTATATGAGCTTCAAATGAGCGATTTCATTGACGAAGGACGATTTTTGGGGATCAATGATATCGGGATAGGTCCCCAAGTTGATTCGAAGGTCTTGTTCCGAATCCAATGGCTCCTCGTTACTTGGCTCCGCCGTGACCTCAACCATGACTTCTTCCATGATAACTCGGGTCACTTCGACGGACTCCCCTTCCTCCACTATGGTTTCAGTGACAACTCGGGTCACTTCGACCTGTTCAACAATCGTTTCGGGCTGGCAACCAGCCGCAAATAAAACTAACAGAATTGCTGCACCAGTCAGGAACAGCCGTTTTGAGTGATACATCTTTTCCTCCTTCTTGATCAAGATGTTCAGCCGATATCCCCAAGGCTTAAAACGACAATTCTCTCGACTAATCAACTGTTCTTGATTAGCTCCTCCGCACTGCTTGTCGGTCAAGACAATCATGTCTTTCGAGAGCTGGAACAGCCTTTAAAAAGACAAACAGGGGCAGTGGAGGAGACGAGACTGCCCCTGCTACAATGAAGTAGTTCTTTGCCAGTTATCCCGGGGAGGAAGTGCGTCTTTCCAACCGAGATGTCGGGGTGTTGTTATCTGAAGTTTAAAAAAGAGGTCTAGAAGTTGCATCGGGCAGCTGGAGGATTTTTTACCTGGACAACTGTCCAAGCTTTAGACTGGATAGTTGTCTGGATTTAAGTTTTGTTAGTTCACCAATCCGCTTCTAAAGGCCAAGGCGATAGCTTCACCCCTATTGGAAACGCCAAGCTTAGATAGAATTTGACTTACATGGGCTCGCGCTGTCGAACGGCTGACGCTGAGGTTTTCTGCGATTTCTGGGTTGCTCAGGCCTTCGACCATTAAATCCAAGACCTCTTTCTCTCGAGGGGTTAGATCATGACCAGGGCTTACTTCGTGACAAGCATTTCTGACCAGTGCTTGCGCTGCTTCTGGCGCTAAGGTCGAGCGACCCTGATAGGCAGCTCGTATGGCTGCAGCCAATTCTTGTGAAGTAACATTTTTTAATAGGTAACTGATCGCACCAGCCCGCAGCGCTTCTTGCACTAAATCCTTTTCTGGAAAACTTGTTAGGGCGATTATTCTTACGTGAGGACATCGCTCTTTGATGAGTCTGGTTGCGGTGGCTCCATCCATTTCTGGCATGACGAGGTCCATAAGGACAACGTCTGGTCGAAGGGATTCACAGCGATCGATCGCTTCCTGGCCGTTTTCCGCTTCCCCGGCCAAGACCAAGTCGGCGTGGATTTTCAGAAAGGCTGCCAGGCCTCGCCGGACCATGCCGTGATCATCGACTAACATCACGCGGATTGTGTCTGATCCAACCATCAGCAATTCCTCGTCCAGGTTCGCTGCTACATTTGCGCTTTATTAGCAGTACATCCTAGTTGGCCCGCTACCTGGTTACCATCATTTTGAAGTATCAGCTGTCTGCTAATTAAACCTAACAGACAGTGTTGAGAGAAGCATCGGCCAAGTGGTCAATAGTGGTTAACCAGGTGGCGGATTGTGAAGGTTTCGGGCAGGTGAGGGCTAAACGATCTTCATCTTGGCTTGATTTTGGGCGAGGTGCGCTTGGCAACGTACCAGACTATGCAGTAAGAATTCGGGGGGATCGATCTTGCTGACGAATTCATTGGCGCCAGCATCAAGGGCTGCCTGACCCAATTCAGGCCGGCCGCTCAGAACGATGACGTACAAGCCGGGATTGTTTTTCTTCAAGGTTGTTATCGAACCAATTTCTTCTAAACCAGGCAACTGCCAATCGAGTATCACCACATCCGGATTGCTTATGGCTATTTGAGCCAACAGTTCTTCGGCGTCGATCGCTTCACCTACCACCTTTAATTCGTCTCGAGGCTTTAAGAGCACGTGAATAGCAAATCGCACCTTAAGTTGCTCATCGGCTAGAATAATTCTCATCTCTATGCATTCCTAAAGTTGGATCATGTCGAATAATGATGACCGCCAAAATTTTTCATTGGATAGGCTTTTCCCAGGATCCTTATGTACAGTGTAAAACAAAAGACGCCCAAATACATCGGGCAACTGAGGGGTAATGATATTAGCCAGGTGGCTGATTTTAGCGTTGATTCAGAAGAAAAAGTCAGGCTATGATATGCTCACGCAAAGCTAGCGTAATAGCTTCGGCACGGTTTGAAACCCCCATTTTATCGAAAATATGGCTGACGTGAGCTTTGGCAGTTGCCCGGCTTACGATTAATCTTTCGGCTATCTCTCGATTATTGAGCCCTTCAACCAAAAGCGCCAATACTTCCATCTCGCGTTCCGTTAAGTTATAGGCCGGTTTTTGTTGGGTTTGGAGGGATGGTGTTTGTAATAAAGCTTGTACAGCTTCTGGGGCCAGGGTTGATTGGCCAGCATGGGCCGATCTGATCGCGGCCGCCAATTCTTCTACGGTGACATTTTTGAGCAAGTAGCCAATCGCTCCAGCTCGCAATGCTTCGTGAATCAAATCTTTTTCTTGAAAGCTAGTTAATGCGATGATTTTGATATCCGGCCATCGATCTCCGATGGTTCGAGTTGCGGCCGCGCCATCCACTTCCGGCATAACCAGATCCATTAAGATAACATCAGGTTGGACTCGATTACACATGGCCAGGGCTTCTGCGCCATCTCTGGCCTCGCCAACCAGTTCTAAATCTGGCGTCCCTTGCAAAAACGCGGCTAAGCCACGCCTGACCATATCGTGATCGTCGACAAGCATTACTTTGATTGTTTTAGGACTTTGCATATTATTGTCCTTCGTGCCATTCAACTGATACTTGGGTTCCCTGGCCAGGTTGAGTCTCTATTGATAGCGATGCGCCGATTGCTTGAGCGCGTTCCCGGATGATTTTCAATCCAAGCCGGTCGGCCGGCACACCGCTTAGATCAAAGCCGCGACCGTCGTCCTTCACCGATAATAATACCCCGTTTCCGTGGGAACAACCGCTTAAGCTGACTTCAACATTGGATGCGCGGGCGTGCTTCATGACATTATTGAGAGATTCTTGGGCAATACGATAGAGAGCAACTTTTACATTTACAGGTATTTCACAGGTTTCCTTTACCTGGGTTCTGACAGGCACACCCGTTCTGCCGGTCACAGCTTCAGAAAGCTGCTTCAGTAAATCAGGTAATCTGCTTTCCTCCAGGGCTGCCGGCCGTAATTCTAGTAGTAGCGTTCTCATCTCAGCCAATGCACCACGCGTTAACTGCCGGAGTTCCTGTAATAATTTTCGTCCTTCCTCTTGGTCTGTCTCCCAGACAGGGGGAACGGTTTCGGCAATCAGGCTAGCTGAAAAAATCGTTTGCGTGACTGCATCATGCAATTCTCTTGCAAGCCGGCTCCGTTCCATGGCGACCGCCGTTTGTTTTGCTTGTTCACGCAATCTATCGTTGGCGATAGCTAATGCTGCTTGATCTGCAAATGTGAAACCCAGTCCAAGATCTTCGTCGGAGAAGTTTCTAATCTGGTTATAGAACATAAGCAACCCGCCATAAACCTCATTCCCCAAATGGAGTGGAATACCCAATACAGCGTGGTAATTCTCCTGTGATCCCGAACGAATCTCAGGATGGGCAAGCCAATATACGATAAAATCTGGGATAACCAGTGGCTGATTATCCAGCAAGCCCTCATTTACCCAGTTTCCAGTGACGTTTATGATAGCCGCATCGGGCGAATATCTTATCCGTCCCCCGGGATTTGTGGCCATGATCGTCATTGGTTCATCGGCTTCGTGACGAAAAATGATGGCATCTTCAGCATCTGTTAGCCGGGCTGCTTGAGCCACGATGTAGTGCAGACTTTCTTCCAAGGATCTATTTGAGTTGAGTAAGATCAAGATTTCGCGCAAGCCTTCGGCAATTTCCCGCCGCGCCTGGATCTCGGTAGTTCGAACGGCGACCTGTTCTTCTAATTCACGCGTTCGAGCTTCGCTGTTACGCGTTCTTAATCTAAAAGCAGCTACTGCGGTTCCGACAACAGCCAATATTAGCAACGTGGCAAACCACCACGTCTGCCAGAAGGGGTAAGGCACATTGATATTGATTGTGGTGCTCCTATCACTCCAAACACCGTCGCTGTTGGTTCCTGTTGCCCGAAAAGTATAGTCACCGGGAGGTAAGTTTGTATAGGTAGCGAATCGGCGATTGCCTATGTAGTTCCAACTGGTGTCGAATCCCTCCATGATGTAGGCGTAACGTATTTCCTGTGGTGTGCCATAATGCAGTGCCGCTAATTCGAATGAAAAGGTTGAACCCTGCCCGGGCATCCCAATGCCCTCAGTCTGGATGATGCTTTGCTGCAGCAATGAGTTCGGGCCAATAGGAACCGATTCGTTGCCGAGCAAAAAATCAGTGACGACGATGGGGGGTGAATAAGCATTGTCGCGGACTTCTTCTGGATAGAATGAATTGAATCCATTGATGCCGCCGAAGAACATTTCCCCATCAATGTTCTGAAAGTAAGCACCAGCGTTGAATTCCAGGGACTGAAGTCCATCGCTGGTGTCATAATTGCGAAATGCACGAGTCTCAGGATCAATTCTGGATAATCCACGATTGGTACTAAGCCATAAATGGCCTTCCGAATCCTCCAGAATACCTAGTACCGTATTATTTGCCAGGCCATCTTCTTCGCGAATGTGTCCAAAACTATCGTTGGATTCGTCTAGCCAATCGAGACCATGCGCTGTTCCTAGCCATAGAGTGCCCGCGCTGTCCCTATGGATGGCGTTTATGATGTTATCGCTCAGGCTTTCTGGGTTAGTGGGATCATGGCGGTAGTAGGTGAATGTTTCTGCATCTTGATCGAATCTGGCCAGGCCGCCCATAGTGCCAACCCACATAAACCGATTCTTATCCTCAAAGAATGATCGGATGTTATTCAAAGGAAGTGATTCCGGAAGCTGACCTTCTTCATCGTATTGGAAGTGGTCGAATCGATTGGTCGTCCGGTCAAGCCTGTCTAGCCCACTACCGGCCGTGCCGGCCCAAATGTAGCCTAGTTTATCTTCATGCAAGGTATTTAATTGCGGGTTGCTCAAGCTATTCGGATCATCAGGATCGGGCAAATACTGGTAGAAAGAATTCGTTAAGCGATCGAAACGATTCAAACCGTCTGAGGTGGCAAACCATAGGTTGCCATCTTGGTCATCGATGATCTTGCTGACGTGATTATTACTCAAGCTGTTGGTATCGTCGGGATCGTGCAAATAGTGAGTCATTTGCCCCGTGCGACAATCCAACTTGTTAAGGCCTGAAGAGGTGCCGATCCATAGATGATCCAAATTATCTTGAAAGAAGGTCCATACCTGGGGATCACTCAGGTCATCTTGATCGAGGCCGTTGGAGCGAATATGGGCGAACTTGGTCTTAAAAGGATCATATTTATCTATGCCGCCGATGGTTGTGCCTATCCAAAGGACGCCGGCCTCATCGGAAAATACGGCCTTGATCTCGTCATCGCTTAGTCCTTCACCGTCATCCGGATTTACCCGAAAATGATCGAATTTGTCACTCCCGGGTTCCAGTTTATCTAGCCCTCCTCCCGTGCCGATCCACAAGGCATGGAGCTGATCTTGAATAATAAAATTGACGGTATTGTGGCTTAAACTATGCTCTACATCTCTCTCGTGAATATATTGATTCAATTGTCCGGAAAACGGATCTAGGGATATTAAGCCTTCCCCTCGAGTGCCGAACCACAGTAGACCAGATTCATCTTCAAGAATCGATAATACACTAACTTTTTCAGGCCCATCAGGGATCCTAGGCGGCGGCCGAATCAATGAAAAATCTGTAAACGATTGATCTTGAGGATTGAATGTTAGTAAACCGCTCAGGGTGCCTACCCATATTGTACCTTGCTGGTCCTGGTGTATGGCAGTCATATGATCGCCGTTTGAGTTAGTATTGGACGAGACGGCATAATTCGGGTAATGGGTAAATATTCCATTTTCTCTATTCAGTTTGTCAAGCCCATTTGAGGTGCCTACCCATAAATTACCATCAGCATCTTCATGAAGCGCCGTCACACTGTCGCTGCTAATGCTATCAGGGTCAGCGGGGCTGTGATGGTAATGAATGAAAATTTCTTGTTTACGATCGAATTGGTTTAAACCACCACCATCTGTACCTACCCACAGAGTTCCTTGACTATCCTCGAAGAGAACCCTAATGTGATTGTGGCTGAGAGTCGTTTCATCGGCCGAGTCATGTTTGTAAACCGTAAATTCATAGCCATCGAAGCGATTTAGCCCGTCCATGGTACCGAACCACATGAATCCCTGACCATCTTGAAGAATCGTGTTTATTGTGCTTTGCGATAAACCATCCTCCAAAGAAATGTGATCAAAATGAACAGGAAGATCGTCAGGCGCCGGGGGTATGGAGGAGGGTAATACAATTGTTTGTTCGTTGATATCATCTAGCGGTGGAGGTTGAGGGCCGGGCCGAAGTTCAGTGCATGCAACCAGGCCCAACACAACAGGCAACAAGGAAACTGTAGCCAACAGGGCATAGTGTCTTATCCCTGGTCTAATCAGCCGGAAAAAATTCACATTATTTATCCAGGACGATCCAACTTGGAAGCTCTAGCTGTCCTTACCCACAATTTCAACAACGGTTTCACCAGGTCGATCGTCAAGTACAATTTTGAAGTATATCCCGGATTTATGGCAGTGTTAAAAAGCATTTTCGCTAACGAAGAATGTCACACGGCAACGATAATTGGGCCGTTTGTCTACTATAATGAACCATTATTTCTGGATAACTTCAAATGAACATGGGACTTTTAGCCTTTCAGATAACCTCATTTAGCCTTGCCTGGTGGCTTGGTTTGTACCTACTGGGCCGGGATATCAACAATCCCCAGCTGCGTTTTACAGGGCTTGGACTGGTGCCTTATTCCTTGGCATTAGCGGCTGATCTGTTGCTGAACTTTATCGTCGAACCAATTCAAGCGGAAACATTCATTCGCTGGAGTTGGCCGCTCATATTGATGCCGGCAATATTTTGGTTCGGTTCGATTCTGTATCTCATGCCTGAAGGCGCTGGATTGCGCCAGAGGTTCGGACCCATAATGAATCGCTGGCTGATTCCTGTGACCATTGTGGTATTCGTTGTTGCAACGAGCACCGGTTTATTTGGAGCCGTTTCTGCAGAAGGACTCCAGCCAAACGTCGCATATTTTGTGTTTGTTTCCACATTCTTTGTTCTGCTATTGGGTTCCATCCTGGTCCTTCTGCGGCTATTGAATAGTCAGCAGAACCGTTTGCCCATCGGCTTGATATTGGTGGCCAGCCTGTTTTTTGGTCTTGGGCTTGGCTTGTTTCTGGTGCCCTAGATATCATCCCGCGCCAATGGCTCATATTGGGAATTGGTTTTGACCTAGCTCTATTAGGGCTCGGTATCGCCGCGGCCGACGCCCTGAATCAAGGGGAGGCATTGCTCCCTGATATCTTCCGATCGCTGGCTTATTCCTTCTTAATCATTTTCCTTTTTGGCGGCCAGGTTTTATTGGTCATGGCATTTAGCACCGGGGCCACACTCGCCATGGTGACATTACTGTTGGCAGTGATAATGACTGCTATTGTCACACAAACTTTTTCTGATTCGATCCAGGCCGGCCTGGATTGGCTGATATTCGGCCGTATATCCCGCATACGTGAAACCAGGGAAGAGGCGAGAGTTGTTGCCAAGGCTGCTCCTAGAAGTAGAGAGGTATTGGATCCCTCATCATTGACCGAAGAACAATTCGTTCGATTAACTCGTCGAGCACTGAGCCAAATGGGAAATCTACCTCGCCTTTCGGCCAGCCCATTAACCCGGATGCATTTAATTGAATCACGCCTGGATGAAAGACAGCGAGACGATAATACATTGGAACGGGCAGCCGAATTGAAAATAGTGTTGGCGGAAAGCATCGACCGGTTGAAACCAAGGGGAGAAGGGGAATTCGGCATTACGGATGAATGGCGTTTTTACAACGCTCTCTATTTTCCCTATGTCACCGGCATTAAACCTTATAGCCGGCGAGTTGATTCTGAAGCTCTGGCTACAGATTCTGTGGAGGTTTTGGAATGGTTCCGAATGCAGGTGCCCGAACGGACCCTACACAATTGGCAAAACGCTGCGGCAAAATTAGTCGCTCAAGACATCTTGGAGCAAGCCGGACGGTAAGCGTCGCCGATCGAGAAATCACTCGTCAGCGAGATGGCAGAATAATTTCTCCCAAATTGCCTCGAACTGGCAGTGGTTGGCAATAAAAGCCATGTACTTGGCAGTGGTCTGTGGCGTATCCTCTAGGCAAATTAAAGAAAAGTACAACGCAAACTAATCGTTAGAACATTTTTTGAAACTTTTCTTCACTTAGCCAATGGAGGCAAAATAACATGACCACGCAAATTAAATCTGAGCATCAAGTAGAAGTGCTGGTTAAAAGCAGTTTTCTCGATAAGGTGTTGAGGGCGGACGGCATCTTCGCACTCTTTTCCGGTATACTGCTTGTGATTGCGGCAAGTCCTATAGCCAATCTGATAGCGATCGACCAGCCGGTGATCTTGATCGTGTTGGGTTTGGTTTTGTTCGGCTATGGGGCCATGCTTCTTTTTCCGCAGGTCGAGAAAACACGAATCGCCAAGTAGCCTGGCTGGCCATCATCCTAAACAGCGTTTGGGTGATAGCTAGCTACCTTGGTTTATTCCTAGGTTGGTTTCCGGTCAACACGGCTGGGAACTGGGCCATTGCCCTTGTGGCTGAGGCCGTCGTTATTTTCGCCATACTTGAATACATCGGCCTTCGTCGTTCAAGGAAGTAAGGTGAACGCGGGCTTAGATCCTAAATAGAAAAAACGCCCAGCTTGTGACGAATATCGTCGAGGCTGGGCGTTTTTATTCTCCTACATTTAAAGGTACAATGGCATCTGCTCACTATTGTTTTTCACCTCGGAAATCAAGGCAATAATCATAGGATATACCCCGCATGAGAATTTCGACCAAACGACCCAAAGAAATATCCAAGATGCGAGATGCGGGCAAGTTGGTTGCCGAATGTTTTGCTATTCTTCAAGAAAGCATCAAGCCGGGAGTAACTCTGGAAGAGTTGGATGTCAAGGTTGAGAAGTATATAAAACGCCAGGGGGCAAAACCACTTTACAAAGGATATAAAGGTAGTTCGGCCGAGCATCCACCCTTTCCCGGCGTCATCTGTGCCTCCATCAATCATGAGATTTGTCATGGAATACCCGATGGTCGAATTCTGAAGGAAGGAGACATCATTGGCATTGACATCGGTTTGCGATTACGGGGTTGGTGTGGCGATGCTTGTGTAACCTTCCCAATAGGGCAGATTACAGCCGAAGCTGAGTATTTGCTCGACGTGACCAAACAATGTCTGAAGCTCGGAATCGCCGCTGCCCAATCTGGTAATCATCTAAACCACATCGGCACAGCTATCGAAGATTATGCGGACACGAAAGGTGTGACGGTTGTACGCGAATGGGGCGGCCACGGGATCGGCCGCCAACTACACGAGGCTCCGTCGGTATCTCATATTCGCCAATCCAATCCCGGACCTGAACTAATACCTGGAATGGTCTTCACCATCGAGCCAATGATCAACGCCGGCTCTTACCAATGGATTTTGCTCGATGACGGCTGGACTGTGATAACGGCCGATGGTTCTTTATCGGCTCAATTTGAGCATACCATTGCTATAACCAAAAACGGGCCGGAAATCCTGACAAAGCTTTAGATCTTAAGGGCACGGCAGTTTCTGTTATCAGCCCTATTCATCATCCGGTCTGTATACTCTGACAGAATCACCGGCGTCAGTAATCAGCAACCTTTCCCCGGTCGTGTAGTCGTAAAGACCTGTTTCCAAATAGTCGCCTTGAGTATCACTAAAGTCGTGATATTGGATGAAAATATCTCCGTCCTGCCACTGGATTCCCTGGTAGCCGAGTCCATCAGCCACCGATGGGGCATCCCCTTCGCTATATAGGTGCATCAAAACAGAAAAGGGTGTCTCTACCTGTTTTTTTGTTAGCCAGATTGATCCCCAAATCGGGTCATTAACCAGCCCGCCTAAAAAGTCAACAACATCTCCAGCCTCTGCTGGCGTGACTATCGATTTGCCATCATCGGTCATAATTGGCCCAGATTGGCTAACCAACTTGTCGACGATGTCGTCCGGTCCATCCCAATAATACAGCTTGAATTCGGGTTGATCGGCGTATACTAACTCAAGGTTTTCTGCCAAGTTACCGCTAATAATGGCAGGGTCAAAGTCGTAGGGAAGGATATACCAACCTGCATTGCCTCCGGTCGGTATCACCCAGGTTGAGCGACATTCAAAATAAACATGTCTCACCTCTTCGCTGCCTACAAGGATTTCGGCCGAGATCTTGTCGATGGCTTCGACAGGATCAAGGCATTGGCCGATCCAATTCCCAGTTCGGTCAGAGGGTACTTCGAATATCAAGATCGAATAACCTAGGTTATCGACCGGATCTTTTCGGCGGAACCAATCGAAGAGATTGGGCTCGATTTCGGTAGCGCCCTGGAGATGATTGACGCTAATGGCGTACAGACCTGGTGCCGGATTGCCAGGAGCGAAGCCAATTGGCTTACCATCGTCGTCGATAAGCCGGGGTTCCTCTAAACCGTAATAAGCCGGATCGCTCGGTCCAAAATAGCTAACATTTAGCCTATCGCTGGTGATATCCTCGGCAAAATCCGCCAACAACTTGAGGTCCTGGCCCCAATCGATATTGGAATCTCCCAAGTAAAGATACCCTTTTATTGAGCCGCCAATCAGTTCATTGAAGTAGGCTAAAAAGTGAGGGCTTTGCCGCAGGGTGATGATGGCATAAATGACCAGAACGAAGGCAAGGAGCAATGTATACACCCGTTGTTGGCGCCAAAATGGAGCCGTTTCGGAGATCAGAAGCCAAATCAAGGGGACGATAGGTAAAATATGCCGGTAACCGATATTTAAACGGGAATAGGAAGCGGCGGCAAACAATATCACGGCGGGTAACCAGAAGTAAACTGTCTGACGCCATTTTCGATGAAGAGATAGATAGACCAGGGTCAGAATGAGCAAGACAAGTGTGATCGCCGGTGTTTTAAGCAGGTAAGTCACGCCAAAGTAATACCACCAGCCTTCATTTGATCTCTGGCCTAATAAATAAGCAAAATGCCCCCTTTCGATATGCTGCTGGACCTCAACGAAGTTATTCACAAGAGTTGCTGCAGGAACGGGTAGTGGTAGCCGATTGACAGTCCCTAATTCAAATCCGTAGGCAGCCCAGACGACAAGGCCTGCCCCTAAAAGCAGGCTGCACCAGATCAATCCTGGACGCCACCAAGGCTGGTCTCGGCGGTCTACGTAACTTAGCAATAGTGTGATCGGTAAAATGATTAGGCCTGTCAATTTGGCGCTAATGGTTAAACCGATGGCCAAGGCGACGAATAACCAGCCAACAAAGGTCGGCCGTCTCCAAAAATGCCAGGTGGCGAGTAATGCCGCTATAAAGGTTGCCGCAGCCACCAAATCGGTTGTAGCCAGCGAAGTAAAGGCCAATAGATTGGGTGAGAAAGCGAATAGCACTGCGACAATAATCTGGCCGAGGGTGCCGCTTTTTAGGCGCGCCCAATGAGTCAGCATAGCTCCCAAAAATATCCCGGCAAAAATGACTGGCAATCGGCCGATAAGTAGAAGGCGGGACACGTTGGTCTGGCCGTTCCAAAGAAATTCTTGGACCAGGTGCTCGGGCGACAAGATCAGCCAGGAGGGCAATGCCTCAACGTCCACTGCGGTTGGCTCCGTAAAGAAAAAAGTGCCTATCAGCCAGTGACTAAGAGGTGTATGCTGGCCCTGTAATGATAATTCATCTGTCTGGCGCAAGACCTGGGCGCGGAGCAGATGCATGCCTTCATCGGCCGTCGGCGTCTTGGCGATGGCCGTCTGCAAGGCCAAGGCAAAGAAAATCAACAAGCCGGCAACGGATATCGCAAGCGAAACTTCTCTTGATGGTTGCTTAACAGGCGTTCTGAATCCGCTGGCGGATTGCCCGGACATATGTCGTTGGTTGATCGGAATACGTTTAATTAATGGTTACTGGGACCTCTTGAGACAAGGTCACCCAATTACCACCGCCAGAGTTGCAGGCATCCCAGCCGTCAAAGCAAATTGCCAGGCGCAAGGTATATGTCCCAGCTTCTGGTAACTTGATGTTATCTTCGTGGCTGAGTCCTTGTGGCTTGATGGTGGCATTGGGTCCGCCGTAGCTCTGTTGAAACCAATCGAACCGGTCAGAACCACCCTTTCGAGGCAGGACGCCCAGTCTATTATAAGGAACTTCGCCACCTGTTGAATTCACGATAGTGAAGTCGAACCAGACACGCTGGTTTACCCTAAAATCCGACCTCGACTGAATATTAAAACTGGTAGCGGTAAGACCACGTGAGTCCTGCGGAGGTGGTGCTGGCGGTGGTGTATTGGTGGGTTGAGCAGGTGGCGGCGGTGGTGCTGAGGTATTTGTTGGCAAAACCACAGGGACCGGCGTATTGGTAAGAGTGGGTGGAGGCAGCGTGTTGGTCGGGGCGGGAGTGTCCGTTGCTCCCACTGTCGGTATGACAGGGGCATCGGTTGCTTCGCTGGTAGGCAGGGGCGTAAATGTAGACGGAACATCAATTGCTGGTGGCGGCAACTCTCCCGGCTTAGTGACCGTTGGGGCCATCGCCTGTGCGGATGGGGCCAGGGTCGGTTCAGCGCCTGTGCCTGGCGACAAGACATTCTGAAGCACTAATACAAAAACGACTACCAACAGCAAAATCATCAATATGCCCAAGCCAGCTACAACATATGTCAATGTTTTATTCATAATTGCTTTTCCTTCGCTCGAATTTCATGCTGATATCTCACAAGGTTGCTTCGATTATTCGTCAGCTATCAGGTTTGAGAGTAGCTGGTGAAGTTTAACGGTTCAGAGATTATTTTAGGATCAATAATTCTTTTCGAATCCAACATTATTTGGATCCAATACTGCCATGGAAATATTAGCACTAGTCTCTTCAATTCTTTTTCATTCGTTTTGTCGCTAATTCAGTCATAGCACGAATCGTATTCTGAAAGTCCGATATTATCCTATCATCGTCTGCAGGCAAACATTAACTAGAGCTGGGATATATTCATGGATCTGGTTTTTTCTTCGGAGGTGAATCGATTCGGAAACTTTGGTAATTGTGCGATTGTCGGCGAGACTAGAAGTTGAGGTGAGTAAGCTATCGAGTAGGCCTTGGTCAGAAACTCAATGATTTCTCAATTAAGTCGCCTAAACTGTTCGCTAGATTGTTAAGCGAATCTACCAGGCCACAGAACAGCAATAAACTCGTTACAAATATCAAGGGACGAAACCTGGAAACTGGGCGTTTTTTGACTTTCTGTTTATGACTCGGCTTTAATGCCTGGCTGATGTTTGCCAGGTTTGTCCTCTTAAGCGCTTTCAGAAAGGTGTTCGGCATCAACTATTCCTTGTAATAGACTTAATGCACTAGTCCATGGTGCTGTAGACCATGTCAATGAATGGTTAGGAAAACATATTTTACCCCGATTTTTAAAATCACGAAGATCCGCGATTTGACTTGCTCTAGGATGCCAACAGGTTATCCTTGGAAGTGACGCCGGCCTCGCCGACAATCTGGACTGCATTCAAACAATGTTGGACAATCCAAACGTTACAGCATATCGGCTTTGACGTGGCGAATAATTCCTGGACCATCCACAGAGGCGAATGAGAGAACAGGCTTCTATCCAAATCCGCCCCTTTTCAGAATCGCACCGAGAATGGGCTACGAGCATCCTTGAAGCGTCTTGGGGATCGACGAAGGTTGTATCGAAAGGCCGCCTCCATGATGCATTACAATTGCCGGGATTTGTGGCCTTACGTGAAAATAAACCGGTTGGCATAACAACCTATAACTTGGACGGATTCGAATGTGAATTGGTGACGCTAAACAGCCAACAACCAGCCCTAGGGATCGGTACGGCGCTGGTAATGGCTGTAAAAGAGGCGGCCATAAGAGCCGAGTCTAAACGGCTGTGGGTCATCACCACCAATGATAATGTTGCAGCTTTGAGATTCTACCAGCAGCGGGGGTTCAGGTTGGCGGCGCTGTATAAGGATGCCGTGAACGCTTCGCGACGAATCAAACCTCAAATTCCCCATACAGGCAAGGATGGGATTCCTCTTCGGGACGAGCTTGAAGTCGAAATATGGCTGTTTGGGAAGCAGCCGCCGGCCATCGTCGATCTGCATCATGCGCAGATAACAATCCCGAGTGGGGCTGATAATATAGGGCGTCAATTTTACTGCCAGGTAATGGGATTACAGGAAATCGAAAAACCTGATTCGCTAAGATACCGTGGGGGATTCTGGTTGCGTGTAGGCAACAAAGATGTGCATGTCGGAGTTGAAGATGATGTCGTTCGCCGGTCAACCAAAGCTCACCTGGCTTATTTGGTGAACGATCTTGCCGGTTGGCGTGACCATTTGGAAGACCATGGTCTGGTTATCAATGAATCGATCCCGATTCCGGGGTTTAATCGTTTTGAATCTCGCGATCCGTTCGGCAACCGGTTGGAATTTATCGAGAAGAAGAGTTAAGACAAAGCTTTTCAAGGGAAATAGATCAGAAAAGCAGGTGGCTCTTTGATATTTCTCCGGTGAACATCCTATTGATACCTTTCCGATTATGTTAGAGATCTAAAAAAGGGCGTCCAGCTGACGCCCTTTTTTAATTCTACACATCGGAAATCTAGAATAGAACGGAAGCCATTTCCCGCCGGTAAGCGTTGGTCGTTGGATCTTCATCGCCGAGAAAAGCAAAAATTCCCAGCATCACTTTCTTTGCCTGACCATCACGATAGTTCTTGTTATATCGTAGAACATCCAACAAGCCGTCCAATGCCGGCGCAATCTTGCCCTGGCTAAATAAGCGGGCCGATTGCCGGTACTGGGCCTCTACAACCGTAACTTCAGCGTTTTCGTCCATCTCTTCGGCCACAGTACATATATAACTAGCTAGTGGTAATAAATTTTCCGATTCGACCATTGTTTCAGGAAATTGGACTATATCTTCCAAGTAGGATTTTGCATTGCAGCCTTTTCCCTGGCCGATTAAGGCTTTAACCAGACCTAATTTTGTTTTGCTATTTGCCGGATCTTGATCTAGCAATTCCCGGAATGCGGTTTCAGCTTCTGACCAACGTCTGCTTGATAATAAACCCTCGGCTGAATCAAGGGCATTATCTGCTTCGCTAGGAGCGATTCTGCTGATGAATTGGCGCACCATCGGTTCTGGCTGAGCCCCGACAAATTCGTCAACAACCTGCCCATCTCGGAATGCCTTGACGGCCGGGATGCCCTGAACACCAAATCGCATGGATAGACCGGGATTTGCATCCACATCAACCTTAGCCAAAATGAAATCGCTGTTTGTTTCGGTCGCCAGTCGTTCTAGAACAGGGCCAAGCATTCGACAGGGGCCACACCAGGCAGCCCAAAAGTCGACTACTACCGGTTTGTCAAAAGATTTTTGAATAACATCACGCTCGAAAGTTGTTTCCTGAACCTCAATGATGTTGAACGCGTCTGCCATATACTACTCCTTCAATACCTTGATTTTATTGTTCACGGAAATCATTGTAACACGTGAGTATTAACACTCCGTAAGCACGACTACCCAACTAAGCGGCGTGGGATGCTATTTCATGAATAGAGGGTTTTGGATTGTTGGCAACAAAACTTAGACGCCTGTTCCGATAGCTCGGAGAGCGATGCCAAAAAGAAATAATACGGCAATAGCGTAGTACCATTGAGCCTGGTTGGAGTCATCGCCTTTTAGGTAGGCAAAGAGCCCTGGCAAGGCGACGAGGGCGAAGGTACCGTAGATTAAGTGAACAATTCGACCAGGCCGGGCGCCGCCAAACATGAGAACCATACCCAAAATGGCTTGTAATATAAAAAGAACTTCGGCAATGACCATCGCTCCCAGGTAGCTTCCATCCACACCTCGATTGCGGATCGCCCGGACGACCCCCCACAAACCAAGTAACAAAAAAAACAGGACAATCGAATTAGATAGTACACGATGGATTTCTGCTATGGTTTCCATGAAGCTATTAACCTCCAATATTTTGGGAGATGAACATACTGAATTGTGAAAGTTTAACGAGCGGAATCTAGCTTGTCAAAACAGTTGAAATCGACCATTGCCCACCATCTCGAATTCGTTACAATCCACGTCTATGCAAGATCGCTATCAAGACGCTCTCGATTATCTGTATGGTCTGGTTAATTTTGAGCATAGTAGAATCGAGAATTACGCACCGGAAAACATTAGCCTGGAGCGACCTAGTCAATTACTTGGCTACGTTGGCGACCCTCATCAAGGTTTTGAATCGATTCATATTGCCGGGACCAAGGGTAAAGGCTCAGTCGCCGCGATCATCGCTACCTGTTTACGCGCTTCAGGATTAAGTGTTGGCCTGTATACGTCACCCCATTTGCAGGATTTTCGTGATCGTATTCGGATTCTAACGCCGGATGATGGCGATGGAAGGATCAGCCCGGACCAAGTTGTCGATCTTGTGGATATGCTCCGGCCAATCGTCGATCGTGTGCCGGGGATTACGTGGTACGAGTTGGTAACCACCATGGCCTTTCTGCATTTTAAAAACCAGGCGGTGGATATGGCCGTTGTGGAGGTTGGCTTGGGCGGCCGTCTGGACGCGACTAATCTACTCTCTCCTATGGTAACAGTCATAACTTCATTGAGCCTTGACCATACTCACTTGTTGGGTGATACGCTCCCAGAAATCGCGGCGGAAAAAGGAGGAATCATCAAACATGATATACCAGTCATCACTTCTTCCCAAAGACCAGAGGCTCTGGTAGTGCTCGATCAAATTGCTCGGGAGAAGGAAACGTCCATGGTGGTGATCGGCCGCGATTGGATGTATGAGCCGGGTTTAAGCACCAAATTGCGCGCCAACGGGGAGAGCGAATGGCGGCAAGAGATTGTGGTCACCAAATCACCAGACGATTCTTTCATACCGTCGAATACGCGGTTCAGTTTGGCGCTTGCTGGCCAGCACCAGCAAGAAAATGCAATGGTAGCTCTTGCTACGCTCGATTTTGTCCACAGGAGTTATTCCCAGATAGATGTCGAAACCATCAGACAGGGTCTGGCCTTCGTCCAGTGGCCTGGACGATTGCAATTATTGACCCATGGTCATGGGAGACCGACCATCCTATTAGATTGCGCTCATAATGTTGATTCGGCGCAGAAGTTGGCTCTGACACTCACAAATGACTGTGCTTTCGATGAGCTATGGTTGCTCATTGGCGTGACCGTTGATAAGGATGTAAGAGGCGTTTTAAATGTCTTGTTGCCCATGACGGGCAAGGTGATTCTGACAGCTTCAAGTCATCCTCGTGCAACTACTCCGGCGGAGCTTTTACAACTGGCGAACGAATTGGGTTTTAAGCCCCGATCGAGTTCAAGTGTTGCCGAAGCGATTGCGACTGCCTGGCAGGAAGCCGGGTCAGGTGACCTGATATGCGTTACCGGTTCGATCTTCATTGTTGGCGATTTGCTTAATCAATGGGAAGGTCTACAATCGGAGTTGCTTACAATAAGTGGACAGCCGCCAGTCAGGGCTAATTCAGTCATACACTAAGCCCAATGGCTACCGCCACAAGATGGAAAAGATTATATGAGAGATGCAGATCGATTTGATTTCGGTCCTTACCCGGATTTTATGGGTATGTCAATGCCGTTTTCGGATGAGTTGTTTGAGGAAGAAGAATCGCTCATTCTGGAAGACGGTATCATCGACCGACCATTTTTGCCATTGCGGGATCTTGTACTGTTTCCGCAGATGGTCATGCCCTTGTTCGTTGGTCGCGAACGCTCCCTGGCTGCCATTCAAGCAGCACTGGCTAGCGAAGAAAGTTTAATTGTCTCGGCGCAAGAAGATGGCGAAATCTTCGATCCAGCAGAAGCCGATATCTTTCGCCTGGGTACCGAAGTGGTTATTGGACGCACTCTGCGCATGCCTGACTCCACCACTAGTGTCCTGGCCCAAGGCCGGCGGCGGGTGGAGATCTTAGAGTTTACGCAGTGGGATCCATATATTCGCGTTCGGGTACGGCCGATTCCTCAGCCTGATGATTGGCAAGACACAACCGAGGCACTGATGCGAGCGGTTGTTGCCTTGTTCGAAAAGGTAGTTGAGCTCAATCGCAAATTGCCCGAAGAAGTTTATGCATTTGCCATCAATATTGATGAGCCCGGCTGGTTAGCTGATTTCATCGCCTCGGCGATGGAATTGCCTTTAGCTACTAAACAAGAAATATTGGAGACGATCGACCAGACCAATCGACTTCAAAAAGTTAGCATCATCCTGGCCCGCGAATTGGATGTACTGGAGATGGAAGACCAAATCCACTCTCAAGTACAACAAGAAGTGGACAAGATGCAACGAGAGCACTTCCTGCGCGAACAGATGCGGGTTATCCAGAGTGAATTGGGTGAGATGGATACTTTCACTCAAGAACTCTTAGAGCTCCGCGAAGCTATTGAACAAAAGGCGTTGCCAGATGAAGTAAAGGCAAAGGTCAATAAAGAACTGGCCCGACTTAGTAGTATGCCTCCAATGGCTCCCGAGATTGGCGTCATTCGAACATATCTGGATTGGATCCTTGAGTTACCCTGGTTGGATAAGACTGATGACAATCTTGATGTCAAACACGCCGCCAGTGTGCTCGACGCCGAACATTTCGGTCTAGACAAGGTTAAGGACCGGATCCTGGAATACATCGCGGTCAAAAGTATCGCCGCGGATACCATGCGTACACCAATTTTGTGTTTCGTAGGCCCACCAGGAACCGGAAAAACTTCTCTTGGACAGTCTATTGCTACGGCATTAAACCGAGAGTTTCTCCGGATTAGTTTGGGTGGCGTGAGGGACGAGGCGGAAATTCGTGGGCACCGGCGGACTTATGTGGGTGCACTGCCCGGAAGAATCATACAGGCCATGAGACGCGCCGGCACCGTCAACCCGCTATTTATGCTCGATGAAGTCGATAAATTAGGCCAAGATTTTCGTGGTGACCCGGCCGCGGCATTGTTGGAGGTCTTGGATCCCGAACAGAACAAAGCCTTTGTCGATCACTATTTAGATCTGGATTACGATCTTTCCAATGTGCTCTTCATTACGACGTCCAATGTACTTGATACGATACCTCCAGCTCTGCAGGACAGGATGGAAGTAATCGAGTTTCCCGGATACCTGGAAGAAGAGAAGTTGGAAATAAGCCGCCAGTTCCTAATTCCCAGGCAATTGAGCCAGCATGGTCTTCAGGATTCTGGCGTACGATTTGAAGATGAAGCTTTGAAAACGATCATTCGCCAGTATACATATGAGGCTGGCGTCCGAAACCTGGAACGTGAGATTGCCAATGTCTGCCGAAAAGTCGCCCGGCGAGTCGTGGAACAGAAGAGATATCCAAAACGAATCAAGACAAAACAGGTGATAGAATTCATCGGTCCGCCGCGATTAACGCAAGAGTTAATGAGGGAAGAAGACGAGGTAGGGGTTGCCACAGGAGTGGCCTGGACGGCTGCCGGTGGCGATATCTTGTTCATCGAAGTGACCATCATGCCGGGGAAAGGTTCTCTAACTTTGACCGGGCAGATGGGCGATGTTATGCAAGAGAGCGCTCAGGCGGCTCACAGTTATACACGCAGCATTGCTTCTGAAATGGGCATACACGATGAAGCATTCGAAAACACTGACATTCACATTCACATACCTGAAGGAGCTGTTCCTAAAGATGGTCCTTCGGCCGGGGCGGCAATGGCCGCAGCCCTGATATCTGCTTATACCAATCGGCCGATCCGTCGTGACGTGGGATTGACAGGTGAGATTACTTTGCGTGGACGGATTCTACCAGTCGGCGGTATTAGAGAGAAAGCATTGGCTGCTCGTAGAGTTGGCATCCGTCAAATCCTCGTGCCCAGAAAGAATGAAAACGACTTACTAGAGATACCAAAGAATTTGCGCCAGGATCTTGATTTCGTTCTGGTTGATCGTATGAACGAGGTTCTGGATGCTATTTTGTTGCCTGCGCCAGCGCCTAAAAATCAAAGAAGAAAACGCAATAAGCCGGTGACTTTGCCTGCTCCAGCCGTTCCTCCGGCTTAGCCCTACTAACAAGCAGGAGACCCGAACTGACTGATTTTCAGTAGCTAATCTCTAGCTGATTCCAGTTAATATAAAAATAGCCGGGCGTTTGTGCATAGTCAGAGTTTCGCACAAGCGCCTTTTTCTTTATAAACTTTTTGGTTTGAGACAATCGATCAGCTCAAGGGAGGATACCATGCCACCTGTTTCGACTTTTTCAATTGTCGCCTTTGATCCGGGCCGTGAGGAATGGGGAGTAGCGGTCCAATCAAAGTTTCTTGCAGCCGCGGCCGTCGTTTCCTGGGCCCGAGCAGGGTCAGGAGCCGTGGCCACACAATCTTTCGCAAATCTGGCATATGGGCCTGAAGGTCTTGATTTAATGGCTGACGGTATGTCGGCCGAGGAAACAATTGTAAAACTGACGAAAGACGATCCAGAAAGGGAGCAACGACAGGTTGGTTTGGTAAACAAGAACGGCCAGGCAGCGGCATTTACCGGAGAAGGATGTCATGACTGGGCAGGCCATATTGTCGGTCAAGGATTCGCCTGCCAGGGAAATATCCTCATACAGGGGACAGTTGAAGCGATGGCGTCTAAGTTTGAAAAGGCGCGAACCGGTGATGGTGAGTTGGCGGATTGGCTCGTCGCTGCGCTGGCGGCCGGACAAGATGCAGGCGGCGATAGTCGAGGCAGGCAGGCGGCCGGGGTCTTGGTCGTACGGAAAAACGGTGGCTATGGCGGTAATAACGATCGCTACCTTGACCTTCGAGTTGACGACGATCCGCAGCCAATTCGAAAACTACAGGATCTAGTCGACATGCACCACCTTTTCTTTGGCCAGGTCAATCCAGATGATTTGGTGCCCTTGTCTGATGTTGCCAGTGATTTACAGGAGATCTTACAACGCACGGGAGAATATGCTGGGCCCGTCAACGGCCAATTTGATGGAATCACCCGCCAGGCCATGCGCTCGCTGGTTGGCAAGGAGAACCTGGAAGAACGCTGGGATGGCAAGGGTGATATGATTGATCGATTGGTGATAGAATATTTGCAAAATCGCTTCCCGGAGGGAGCATGACCCAAACGAAACCATTGCTGGTGGAATTAACTTTTCGGGCCAAGACATATGATGTCGATTACGCCGGGATCGTCCATAATGCCGTCTATATTCGTTGGCTAGAAGATTTGCGGTTGAAGATAATGGACGAACACTACCAGCTCGAGGATCAGTTTGCAGATAACCAATCACCTGTACTAGAAAAAACAGAAATTCGATATCGCTCGCCTTTGAAATTGTTTGAGGAGACGCTTGGCCAAATGTGGGTGAGTAAACTTGGCAAGGCGCGCTGGGAAGTGCAGGCAACCTTCACACGTGAAGATTTGATCATCGCCTCTGCCACTCAAACCGGTTATTTTATTGATCTCAAGGCGTACCTGCCGATCAGAATACCGGCCGCCTTACGTGAAAAATGGGAAGCTGCGAGCAAGAGCTAATCCTTAATCTTAATTGGTATTTGCCTGATGGTAGGCGATTAGTTCCTGGGCCCAGCCGATAGCTTCGGGATAATGTGAAGTGTCGAGAACAAACTCCTGTCCTCGGCCGGCCGACTGGAGCGTTACGTGATCCCCAGCCCTAGACCAGCGTGAAAGGTTTTTATTGTAGGAGAGCGCTGGCTTGCCGTCGTCGGGGAAGAGCCAGAAGGGCAAACGCCACAAGGATCGCCGGCTGCTGTCTGCCGAGGTTAGTTGCAGGTTGGGCCGGTATTGTTTTATCAAACCAGCACCTGGCCTCACCGTGGGTCCCAATCCCAGGTTAAGTTCATCGGCTGCCACAAATATTTTGTTCTTGTCGCTTTGTAAACGGTAACAGTGAGGATGATATTTTACCCAAGGCGGCGCGTTCTTGGCCAATTGTTTGCCAGAGAGTGTGCCGCCTACTTGTAACCAGCCGAATATCACGTGTAGGTCAGGCGCTTCTCGGATAAATTGGTAGTGGCCTTTGACGAATTGGACCTGGCGAAACCAGCCAAAGAATAGAAAAAGATCGCCTTCTCCGACTCCTTCATTTACAAGGTGCCCAAGCGCAGCGCCTTCCTGGCCAAAGAGGGGCCGCCAGCCCATTTCCCGCGGATACGTGCCGCCGTCTAAATCCGGGTCTAGATGGGCAAAATGTTGGCGATTGATCCTTTCTCGGGACAGATCGGCGACGATATTACCAAGTTCATAGTTGTGGATGCTTAGATCGTCGTATCGTATTCGCGATGCCGGATCGGGTATCGGCAGTGAAATCAGCGACCCTTCTGGCAAGATGGGGCTGGCGACGCCGCCGGCCGATGCATCGAAACCCTTTCTACTTAAAATAATTCTCATGATAAGATTTGAAACTACGGCGTTTCTCTTATAAATTTAACAACTCCGGCAGCAGTTCAGTCAAGAGCACACTACCTCGATGATACCTTAAAGGTTAGAATAATGGCTGTTAGTCAACTTTATTTGAATGATTGGTTGCCAAAAGATCGGTTGGAATGATGATTACCAGCTTCAGCAATCCCCTGATTAAGCGCATAAAACGGTTACGACAAAAAAAGTACCGGCAACAAGAAAAGGTTTATTTTGTCGAGGGGGTGCGCATTGTCCTGGCCGCGGTGGAGCACCAGGTAGCCATTGAAACAATCGTGTTCAGCAGTGAACTGTTGACCAGCGAAAAAGCCTGGCAGATGATAGCTGAACAGCGGCACGCCGGCACCCAGTGTTTCGATCTCTCCCGAGAGGTTTACCAGTCGATATCGTTGCGGGAAAATGCAGTCGGTTTGGGGGCAATTGTCTCGTTTGCCGGGACGGCAATCGGCGATCTCAGAGTAGATCAAGAGAGCCTATTTGTTGCCTTGGTCGAAGTGTCCGAACCGGGAAACCTGGGGACAATCATAAGAATTATCGACGCCGTAGGGGCATCCGGTCTGATCCTCGTTGGTCCTTCAGTCGACCCATATCATCCAACGGCCGTCAAGGCCAGTATGGGTGCTATATTCTCGGTACCGCTCTACCAGATGGAGGATATCGATTCATTGATTAGTTGGTCGGAGAGTCGAGCGATTCATGTGGTGGCTACATCTGCTCACGCGGATCGGTCTTATCGTCAAAATGAGTACCAATATCCTGCTTTGCTGCTTTTAGGAAGTGAGGGAGAAGGATTATCCGATGAGGTGATACGAAAAACTGAGTTAGCGGTTTCGATTCCAATGCGAGGATCGTCATCTTCGTTGAACCTGGCAGTAGCGACTGGCATACTTTTATACGAAATCGCTCATTCCAGAGATCAGTAAAGAAACAAAGTGAGGTTGTATGATCGTAATACGTTTTTTGGGGACTGTGGCTTCTGTTATTTTGGCCGCGATTGCAGGCAACTTGCTCGGCGGACAAATTCGGATGATGGTTAGTGAAGAGCCAGAAGAACTCGCCCAGCTTTTTCGACGAGATGAGGAAGGTCAACTATCGGTAAATATACAAGCAATCGAATCCGGTATCGTTCCAGCGATATTAGCAGCCTTCATCGGTAAACCGCGCTGGTTCTTCGCCTTTTTGGGTGGTCTCATTTACAGTGGCTTATTTGATAAGGATTCTCAAAAGTTGCTGGGTTCAGGTTTGAGATTGTTCAAGTAAGGAGGACTTTTCTCCAATTAGGACCAGGTTTCCAAAATATCTTTGAACGTAGTCATGAAGGCGTCGGCTGTGGCGCCATCCAGGATACGGTGGTCGAAGGTAAAGCTGGCATAAGCCATGAGCCGGATCGCGATGGCATCGTCAATAACCTTTACTCTCTTTTCGATTTTGCCCACGCCTAAAATGCCACACTGGGGTTGATTAATGATAGGGGTGGCAAACAAACTGCCCGATACTCCGTGATTTGTCAATGTGAAGGTGCCCCCTTGGACCTCGTCAGGTAACAATTGATTGCTGCGGGCTCGACTCGAAAGATCGTTGATCGTACGGGCGATGCCTAACAGGCTTAACCCGTCGGCGTTTTTGATGACCGGCACGATGAGACCATCTGGGATCGCCGTTGCCATACCTAGGTTGAGCTCTTTCTTCAGCCATATCCCAGCTTCGGTCCAGGTGCTATTGACGAGAGGATTTGCCTTCAACGCTTGCACGATAGCGACAACTAAGTAGGCGGTAAAGGTCAGCTTTGCGCCATCAGCAACATATAACTCTTTGTTCGCTGCCAGGTGGGCGGCTACGGCGCTTAAATCGACATCAAAGACAGTCGTGACATGAGGGCTGGTATGTTTACTGCGAACCATATGGTCGGCGATGGTCTGGCGCATCCTACTCAGGCTCAGGATTTCCCCGGGCACCGCAGTCGTGATCGTCGATCGATCGGGTTTCGATGTAGGGGACATCAGCGAGGCCGTTTCCAGAACGTCACCTGTCCTTGCCGCATCACGTCTTTCTATAAAGGCTAATATATCTTTCTTGGTTATCCTGCCATCTCGTCCAGTTCCTGAAACTTCATTTAAATCCACCGCATGTTCTTCGGCGATACGGCCGACGACTGGACTTATACGTCCCGCGTAGCGTCGGATCTTCAAGGGTGGTCCATTTGTTGCCGGTAGTGGTATGGCCGGCTGTGATCTGGCCTTGACCACTGGTGAAGGGCCAGCTTCCTTTAACTGGCTGGTAGCGCCTGATATCTCCGCCTCGACCTTTTTATCCAATTTGGGCAAGGTCTCACCAGGCTCGCCGATATAGGCTAGTATGGTGCCAACTTCGACGGTTGAACTTTCAGAGACCAAGATTTTTAGCAAGGTTCCATCAACCTCGGCTGTCGCTTCGGTGGTCACCTTATCTGTTTCTATTTCCAGGATGGGTTCATACTGCTTGACTTCGTCCCCTTCCTTCTTTAGCCAACTGGAAATAGTGCCTTCAACCACACCTTCCCCCAGGCTTGGCATAATGACTTCTATGGCCATGATCACACCTCGAACATTAGTAGGTAGGCTGAATAGTCAACAATTATCGCCACCTTCTAGCACAACCTACTGGTACTTCCTAACGGTAAAAGATCGGGTAACTGGTTGGGTCAACCTCATTCATAATTTCGTATACAGCCTCAAAAATCTGTTCTGCATTGGGTTTTGACCAGTAGTCGCCATCGGAACCGTAGGCCGGCCGGTGTGGTGCGGCCGTTAAGGTGCGCGGTTCTGAATCCAACCACCAGAAGCCACCCTGTTTTTCGATTACTTCTTGCAGCATATAGGCTGTTGCACCACCGGGTACATCTTCGTCAACAAAGATGATATGTCCGGTCTTCTTTAATGAATCAACGATTTTACCCTGGATATCAAATGGTAGAAGAGATCTGACGTCGATAACTTCGACATCGATACCGAAGTCGCTTAATGTCTCGGCTGTCTCTATGGCGATTCGGCATAGTGCCCCATAGGTGACAAGTGTTACGTCGTCTCCGGATCTAATTATCTCGGGCACGCCGACAGGGATTGTGACTTCGGCGATGTTTTCAGGCAATCGTTCTTTCAAACGGTAGCTATTCAGGACTTCAATTATCAGACCGGGTTCATCCGATAATAAGAGCGTATTGTAAAAACCGGCCGCTTGGGTCATGTTGCGCGGCACCAAAACATAAATCCCGCGTACGAGATGAATGATTCCGGCCATAGGCGAGCCTGAGTGCCAAATTCCTTCCAAGCGATGTCCGCGAGTTCGAATGATAACCGGCGCTTTTTGCCCGCCATGTGTACGCCATTGTAGTGTCGCCAGGTCGTCGGAAATCAGCTGTAGAGCGTAAAGCAGATAGTCCAGGTATTGGATCTCGGCTATCGGACGTAATCCGCGCATGGCCAGTCCTATCGCTTGGCCGATGATGGTTAACTCCCTGATGCCGGTATCTGACACGCGCAGGTTTCCATACTTTCTCTGTAGGCCAGCGAAACCCTGGTTAACATCGCCAAGACGGCCCACATCCTCGCCAAAGGCAATCACCCGCTCATCCCGCTCAAGCATGGCGTCAAAGCAGGCATTTAAGACCTTAAAACCATTGATTCGCGGAGATTCCTTTCCCAAAACAGGTCTTATTTCTGGCACCTTTAATGCCGATAACGATGAATGGCTGTGAAGATGGGTTGTGTATTGCCGTCGGCCGGACCCATCGATCTTTTGCTTAATCTCTATGAGTTCTTGCCTGCATTCGCTTTGGTCATCCTTCACGGCGATCAAGGCTTCGCCGATTGCCGATAAAACATCCCGGTGATGAGGCACTCGGAGACGTGCCAGCTTTTGTTTAATGCGTTGGAGTTTTGCCCCTTGTTCATTATTGGCGCAGCCGGTTTCCAAAATCCGGGAAACGGTTTCGATTTCAGAGCGAATGGGTGCTAGGTATGCTTCCCAGGCTTCAATCCGGATATTTTCGACTAGTTCCCGACTTTTCTCTTCAATTTCTTGAAGCTCGTCCTCGTTCGCCAGGCCTTCGTCTATAATCCATTGGCGCAACTTTACCAGGCAGTCGTGGTCGCGTTCCCAAGCCAAACGATCGGCGCTTTTGTACCGTTCCTGACTACCGGAGGTCGAATGACCTTGGGGTTGGGTCATCTCGGTCACATGAATGATCGACGGTATGTGATCCGTCCGGGCGATTTCGGCCGCTCTCCGGTAGGTAGCTATCAACTTCGGATAGTCCCAACCTTTGACGACATAGATATCATAACCATCGTTGGTGCCTGGATTCCGTTGAAAGCCACTCAGTAACTCTGAGATATTGGCTTTTGTGATCTGGTCTTCATTTGGAACAGATATGCCATAATCATCATCCCAAATAGATAGGACTAACGGCCCTTTTAACACCCCAATAGCATTGAGCGATTCCCAAAACATGCCTTCTGCACAACTGGCATTTCCAATGGTGCCGAATGCGATTTCGTTGCCGTTATCAGAAAAGTTTGAGAGGGTGCGAAGATCCTTTAATTCGCGATAGAGGCGTGATGCGTAGGCAAGACCCACCAGTCGCGGCATTTGTGACGCGGTTGGTGAGAGGTCGGCCGCCGAATTAACCATCTGTAGATGGTTTTTCCAGGTGCCATCCTCATTCAAAAGCCGGCTGGCGAAATGAGCGTTCATTTGGCGGCCGGCAGAATCGGGCTCGGCCAAGACATCTGCATGTGCATATAGTTGGGCAAAAAACCGGTGCAAGTTTGTTGCCCCGAGAGCGAGCATAAGCGTTTGATCTCGATAATAGCCTGAACGAAAATCCCCTGACTGAAAAACCTTGGCCATCGCTAGTTGAGCCACTTCTTTCCCATCGCCAAAAATACCGAACTTGGCTTTACCGCTCAGAACCTCTCGCCGGCCGATCAGGCTGGCTTGCCGGCTTTGAAAGGCTACTTCGTAATCGACCAGAACTTCTTTGCGGTCAAACGAGCTTTTTGCTACTTTTGCTTTTTCCACTTCAATCATGAAGAAAATGTTTCTAAAGGCGAGAATTGGATCAGATACCTAGTTCAAATATAGGCGTTTCCCGGGAACATTACAGTAATAGTTGATACGGTTTCGGCCCGTTAGACAATGAAAATCATCCGCCTCTAAGGATTATTCACACTATGATTATTTGTGTAATTTGGCGTCAAGGGAATCGCCAAAAATTGATTCTGTGTTAGGCTCTGAAGATTGTATCGTCGATTTTAGTATTTATTCCAACGGCGTCACCGAAAAGTTATCAAAGGCAACTCGAAGGCCACCTGGCGTAAATGTCTCGGCCATCAAGCCAATATCTCCTTTGCGGAGTTCATCATTTGACGCCCGGCCAACCTCTTGATCGTTGATGAAGAATATCATATCTTGCCCTCGAACAACGGCACGTAGTGTATTAGTCACATTAAAACCTTGCCGAACTGCCGCTGAACTAAACCAATCTTGGTCGACAATCACTTGTTGATCGAGGCAGCTATCATAGCAGCGGCCGATGAAAACAAACCCGTCGCTGCTTACTTTGAAAACATAGAAACTATTATCCTCGCCGTCTACCCTGAACAACATGCCGTAACCATTATCCAGGGCGCCCTCTAACGGCGTAGCCTCCACCACATACTGGCCATCTTCAAAAGAGAGCCCGGCAGTGACCCAAAATATACCGCCACTCTCTTCCACCAATAGTTCGTAAACGCCGTCAACGATATTGCCGACCGCCCCAACATCTTCGCCACTTGTCCAAGTGCCGATTGAATCGAACATTTCGTGATAAGGTTCGGTAGAAACCGGTGTTGAATCCTGAGAAATCAACCACCAGGCCGATACCCCTGCGACGACCAATAGTGAAGCTATGAATATCAACAGGATGGTTCTATTGTTTCGCCCTGGTATATTTTCTGATTCAAGATCTGACATTACGCAATGGTTCTTCCAATTGTTTGAACCGGACAATTGAGATGGCTAGGGAGGATTGACGCTGAAATTATCGAAAAGTACGTGAACACCGGATTCACCGAGAGCTTCGACCATAACGGCAATGTCTCCTTCTGACAAACGGCTATCGGCCGTCCGGCCAATCTCTGTACCGTTGACAAAAAAGGTCATCTTTGGACCATCGGCAACCACACGGAGTTGGTTGGTAGCCATCAAGCCGGTTTTAACAGCAGGGGAACGAAACCAGTCTCCGCCAATGAGAGCGACAGCCTCTGTCTCGCACAAATCCTGACAGTAGCCTATCCAGACGTATCCGTCACCGCTAACCTCAAAAACATAAAAGGAATCAGTGGCTTCATCGACTCTGAACAACATGCCATAGCCATTATTCAAGGGTCCATCGATTTGTGTGGCTTCCAACTCATAGACGCCATCGGCGAAATTTTCCCCGGCCGAGGCAAGATATAAACCGTTGTTGCTCTTGACAAGCAAGTCATACGATCCATCGAGAACCCTACCTTGGACGTCGGTTGAGCTACCGCTACCCCAGTTGCCAGGAGAATCGAAGCTTTCGCTATAAGGCCCGGTATTTAGACTGCTGCAGGCCACTGTGGAAAAGGCAAGGGCGAATAATACAAAGATTATGCGGCCGAAACTGGTGATTGTTTGATTCTTGATCATATTGCTATCCAAACCGGACAATGCCTAGCCCATCGCCTCGGCTACGATTTGGGCTACGTCCTTCACTTCCATCTTTTGGCCGGCCTCCGTATTAGCGTCAACCATCATAATGGCGCAGAAGGGGCAACCGGTGGCGAGCGTAGTAGCGCCGGTTGCCATTGCTTCCGAAAAGCGATTGACACTCACTGCCTGGCTTCCGTGCTCCTCCTCTTTCCACATCTGTGCGCCACCTGCCCCACAGCAAAATGAGTCACTCCGATTGCGATCCATTTCCAATAGGACCAGGCCTGCCTTCGCCAGTGCGTCACGCGGCGCATCGTAAACATCATTGTACCGTCCTAAATAGCAAGGATCGTGGAAGGTCGTCTTCGTTAGAAGCCCCTCATTTTGAAATGTTAGTTTTCCTTGACCTATCAAGTTGGCTATGAATTGGGTGTGGTGCATGACCCGGTAGATGCCGCCCAGAGCAGGATACTCCTTACCAAGGGTATTGAAACAGTGGGGGCAACTGGCGACGATGGTTTTATCTTCGGCGCCAATGCCATTCAGCGTTTCAATGTTCATAAGCGCCATTTCGTAGAATAGATACTCATTTCCGGCCCGGCGGGCGCTATCACCCGTACAACTTTCATTGTTGCCCAAGACCGCGTAATTTACACCCGCACCGTCTAATACAGTGGCCATTGCCCGGGCGATTTTTTGTGCATTAGGATCATATGCTCCTGCGCAACCAACCCAAAATAGCACGTCGAATTCAGGGTTTTCTTCGACTGTAGGCACCTTGAAATCAAGCTCGTTCGCCCAGGCCATTCGGTCTTCAGTCATGCCCCAAGGATTCGCCATTCTTTCCATGCCGGTAAAGGCCGCCCTCAGTTCGTGGGGGAAAGTGCTTTCCATAAGGACCTGATTTTGGCGCATGTTGATAATGTCAAACATGGGCTCGTTGCCAACTGGGCAGACCTCGACACAGGCCCCGCATGTTGTGCAAGCCCAGACTGCGCTCTCGCTCGTCGCGTACTCTAGTAGAATGTCCTTATCGTCGCCTCCCTTGGATAAAGAGGCCATGTTACTACGCAAATAATAGCGTTTGTTAATTTCAATGGCTGCTGGAGATAGCTCTTTACCGGTCACATAGGCCGGGCATGCTTCCTGGCAGCGGTTACACATAATGCAGGCATAAGCGTCCAAAATCTGGGTTTGGGCAAGATCGGTCAGGTGAGCCGCGCCAAATTGCTCGATGGATTCGTCCTCGAAATTGAGCGGATCCACCGCGCCCAAGGATCTGCGTTTCGGCCGGGTGGCAATATTCAGAGGGCCCATGAATAGATGGGCGTGTTTGGTATATGGGAAGTAAGGCAGGAAAAGTAAGATCACACCTAGAGCCAGCCACCAACAAACATGCCAACCAACGATTGCGGTCTCGACTGACAATCCGGCCCAAAGATTGGCTACTAAGTTGGCAAAGAGCTGCCAGGGATCGCCGCCTTCCGCAGCGACCAGGAAACTTTGGCTAAGAAAGCGGAAACCCACATGCAGCAGTATGAATACGCCGACGATTAGCGAATCTCTGGGAATGCCTTTGATAGCCTTTGGATTGATAGTGACATTTTTTCGTACTTTTAAGGCCGGATCTTTGGCTATGAAACGACGTAAAATGAAATAGATGACGCCTATCAAGGCGGCAACACTGAATAAATCGGCCGCCAGCCGGTACAGGCCCCCTAGAGTGCTGTCTCCCAAAAAGCGAAAGCCAACGATATAGGCTTCCAGAACATCGATCACGTTCACCAGCCCGTAAAAAACGAATCCCCAGGCGACGCCATAATGGAACAGCGAGGTAAGGCGCCTGTGATGGATGATACCGCCCTGATTCAGAAGGGAAACGAGATAATCGCCAACGAATTTGCCGGTATTCTCGATTTTTATTTTCCCCTGACCGCGGAAGATGGATTTCGCCATGTAACCAAAGGTCACATAAGCTGCTCCTAGGGAGATGAGGGCTAATAAAGCAAAGAGGATTTTTTCGATGGCTGTGAGCATGGTCTCTTCGTTCCTGATATTGCGACTAGATAAAGCAACGAAAAGTAACGCCCGAATGATATGGTGGTTACGAAGCAAAGTTTATCATAGAAAAACAGCCGGACAAAGCTAACAGCCTTCTCTCGTGTATAATTGTGACCTATGTCACGAAAGGTCTTACCGTTGTTGGGATTGGTTTTGTTGGTCATTGCTTTCTGGCCGAATACTGCCTCCCTGTATGAATTAACCGGCGAGGAAGAGTTGCCAGGCCAATTGCGCGGCGCTATCCAATGGATGTACAGCAGCATAAGGCCTCAGCCTGACCAAGCCCTCAACGTGGAGATACTCCCGGCATCCGAATCGCCATTCGGTATGAATACTTTTTTGGAGCAAGAGGTTTTGCCAGAAGTGCGGGAGGAAAGCTTTAGCCAGCTGAGCGATGCCGGAATCAAGTACATACGGCAACAATTTCCTTGGGAAGATATCGAAATTCATGGCAAAGATGATTTCATCGATCGGAGAAATGAGCCGGATGGCGTGGATGCCTGGGCTAAATATGATCATATCGTCGACCTAGCCGATCAATACGACATCGAGATTATCGCCCGCTTGGATAATCCACCGGCCTGGTCACGAGTAATGACCGATACTATTGGAACCCATGCTCCTCCTGATGACCTTAGCGACTATGGTGATTATGTGGCGGCAGTCGTCGGCCGTTATCGCGGACAGATCGATTATTTCCAACTATGGAATGAACCCAATATTTACCCTGAATGGGGGGAACAAGCCGTCGATGCCCAAGCCTACACGGAGTTATTGTGTACCGGTTACCGACGGGCAAAAGAAACGAATCCCGAAGTTATTATCTTGGCCGGAGCGCTGTCGCCGACGGTGGCACTCAATGGCCGGGACATGAATGACATCATCTTCCTCCAGCAAATGTACAACTACGGAGCGGGTGATTGCTTTGACATCATGTCTGCCCAGGGTTACGGTTTGTGGTCCGGGCCAACCGATCACCGGCTTAGGCCAACCGTCATCAATTATCCGCATGTGATCTTGTTGAGGGATGCGATGGTTGAGTACGGCGATGCCGGTAAGCCAATTTGGATCAGCGAAGCTGGGTGGAATACGGTGCCAGAGTGGGTAGACGATCCCTTTGGGCGAGTGAACGATGAACAACAAGCTCGCTATGCGGTTGAAGCTTACCAACGAGCACAAAAAGAATGGCCATGGGCTGATGTCGTCAATTACTGGTTCTTTAAGAGACCTTCCGATCTAGAAAAGGATCAGCCCTGGTATTATTTCCGATTGCTGGAACCTGACTTCTCACCCACATTGGCCTGGCATTCCCTGGGGGAGTATGCTTCAAGCCCCGAAGCAAGTGCGGTGGAGACACAGCCAAGTATCTATTACTCCTTGCAACAAGTCAGGCCGGTGTTGGCCTTGACGGGTGGAGCGCTCCTGTTTTTCTGGCTAATCGGCTACCTGGCCCCAAAACCGTAAAAAAATGGCGATGGAACGGCGGCACGTCCTGGTTATTCTCGTTATCATCCTATTGCTTTCAGCATTCCTCCGATTCTACCGGCTGGATAGCCAATCTTTTTGGAACGATGAAGGCAACAGTGCCCGGCTGAGCGAACGTTCTATTAAGTTGATTGTAAAAGGCGCCGCCAGCGATATCCATCCGCCGCTTTATTATCTCATTTTGCATGGCTGGCGAGAAATCGTCGGTGATTCGGAATTCGCACTCCGCTCATTTTCCGTTTTTTTAGGAGTGGGCGTAGTTGTCTTGACGTTCGCCCTCGGCCGTCAATTGTTGGATTGGGCTGGATGGGTAGCCGCCGCGGCCGGGGCCATTTTTGCGGCCATTAACCCGGCCCTGATCTACTACAGTCAAGAAGTTCGCATGTACGAGTTGTTGGCTTTTCTGGCTGTCCTTTCAACCTGGTTGTTAATCAGGTTGTTACAGCGACCCGGATGGCCAACCGGTTTAGCCATCGCCTATATCCTCGTATCGGCCGCCGGACTGTACACTCACTATTTCTTCCCGGCCGTGCTATTAATCCACAACATGATTTTTCTACTTTGGCTATTGAACAGCCTCAATCAGGCTCGCGTATCCGGTTCTGGTGAAGGTATATTCAAACCTGAGCATAAGCAGGCTGGAGCAAGGAAAAATTCAATTCCACAATGGGTCAAAGATGTGATCGTCTGGCTGACGATCATGCTAGCTATCTTGGCCTTGTATCTGCCTTGGTTGCCGATATTTCTGCGCCAGTCAGGTGGCAGGAGCGTTCCCAGGATTTCGCCGACATCATTCCTGGTCGAAAGCAATAAGTGGATGGCCTTTGGCCCTACCATAGAGTTGGAAGAAGTTATCATCCCCTTGCTTGGCTATACTATTCTGTTTCTCACGGGCCTGTTTTTTGGCTGGAAGTTGAAGCGGCGAGGCATATTTTATTCTTTAACGCTCTTGTTCGGCCTGGTAATACCGGTTGTTGTTATGTGGTTAATCGGTGCGACGAAGCCTGAATTCTTGAAGTTTTTACTCGTCGCTGTTCCGCCCTTGTGTTTAATCGCTGGCTCAGGCAGCTGGTGGGCGTGGAACAAGATGGAATCCAGCAATTTAAAGAGGCTCTTGAGAATCATCGTGGCTTTTTCGCTGGCTTTTGTCGTTTTAGGAACGGGCCGCTCCCTATACAATATGTACTTTGATTCCCAATATGCTCGGGCCGATTACCGGGGAATGGTAGCCAGGATCGTTGCCGAAGGTCATCCAAACGCAGCTATCGTCGTCAATGCGGCCAATCAATGGGAGGTTGTTACCTATTACTATTCCGATAGTGAACTTGTCTTTCCAATTCCGGCCGGATACCCAGATCCGGCTGTAATCGACGATGAATTACGGCAGATAACCACAGAGTTCGAGCGAATATACGTGATTTTTTGGGCTGAGGCCGAACGTGATCCCAACCGGCTGGTGGAACGTTGGTTAGATGAAAATGCCTTCAAGGCTCGAGATGAGTGGGTAGGTGATGTTCGCTTTGTCACCTACAGTATTCCGGCCGAGATCCCGGCCGGAATTGGCACGAGGCTCGATTTTCCCGTTGGTGAGGTGATTAAACTAATTGGCTTTACGTCTTCGGATGCTAGGCTAGTTCCAGGCGATATTTACCAACTTTCGCTCTTTTGGCAAGCGGAAGAAAAAATGGATAAGCGCTACAAGGTCTTTTTACATCTCGTCGATCAGGAAGGCCGTATCGTCAGCCAGCGAGATAGTGAGCCTGGAGGCGGGCTGGCGCTAACGACAACCTGGCAGCCAGGAACTCTTGTGACTGACAATCATGGCCTTTACATTCCGCTGGATACTCCGCCTGGGGAATACACATTATACATTGGGCTTTATGATATCGCCGATGCCAGCCAACGCCTGTCCATTTTAGCTGACGACAGCCTGGTTGATGTCCTGCCGATAGCCCAGATTACCGTTGTCCAGGAGTGAACCAACCGACCGTTGTCGCCGTCTCTTCCCCATTCAGTGATTTTCTAGATCAACAATTGGTCTTCATAGGCGAAGAGCGCTGGCGTTCCGCCTGTATGCCAGAACAAGATATTCTGGTTGCTAAAAAATGCACCTCGCCGAATAAGATCGATGAGACCGGCCATGGCTCTACCTGTATAAACTGGATCCAGCAAAATCCCCTCCAAGCTGGCAACAAGATTGATCGCCTCTCGTTCGGCTTCGCCCATAATCCCATAACCTGCACCGAGGTAGTCCTCATTAACCTCAACCACCTCTTGGCTATAGTGCCCAGGTAAACCTAGCGTCTGGGCTGTTTCTGCCAGTATAGCAACGATCTTTTCTTTAAGAGTGCCGGCCGAGTGATCGTTGCTGATCCCCAAGATTCTTCCTGAAAACTCCAAGGCTCGGGCTCCGACGATGAGCCCACTCTGGGTGCCTCCACTACTACTGGCGAAGATCATAGCGTCGATCTTTAAACGTTTTGCCTCAAGTTGAGATAGGGCTTCTTGCATGCCCACAACATAACCCAATGCGCCCAGGCCATTTGATCCACCTAATGGAATCAGGTAAGCGGACTTTCCCTCAGCCTGTATTTCATCGGCGACTTCGCCCATAACAACCGCAGTATTGCGGTCGCCGCACCAGTGCAAATGCGCCCCCAAGAGATGATCTAACAAGAGGTTACCGGTCATGTTGGTCACCGGCTTGCCTCGGAGTACCAGATGGCACGCCATGCCGATACGAGCGGCTGCTGCGGCCGTTTGCCGGCAATGGTTGCTCTGTGGGGCTCCCGTCGTTATCAGGCTGTCGTTGCCTTTTGACAGCGCATCGGCAACCAAAAACTCAAGCTTCCGAGTTTTATTGCCTCCCAAGGCTAAGCCGGTCTGATCGTCTCGTTTAATGAATATTCTCGGCCCGCCTAGATATTGGCTTAAGCGTTCAAGTTCATCGATTGGCGTGGGCAAATGAGCTAGCTGTGTTCGAGAGGGATAGTTTAGTTTCATCAGCTAAATTCCATAGTCAAAAAATCACTCGACTTCTACCATGATTTTAAGACCTAATGCCCATAACCTCAAAACAATGTGCAGTGCATAATCTTCATTACCAATTATAGTTGGGGTAGTTTCATTGCTGAGCCGTTACTGGGCTTAATTGAAGTCAGCATATCCAATAAGTGTGTCGCGTGATAGATAACGAAGACCCAAAAATGGAACAGCTCGAGGACGTCCTGACCACGAGCCGGCTTCACCGCTTAATACTTCTGTTTAATATTCCATCGGGCTGGCCTCTATGGAAGGTAGCCTCGGCCATAACCTTCATTCTTGTGTCGGTCATGGTTTGTTGGCTGGTGTTGTCGGGGGAGGCCCGTGTGGCTGCCGCTGCCGTACTCATCATGGCAATATTCTTCTTCGCAGATGCTTTATTGCTTTATTCTTTGCCTAAACGCGGCATTTCCTACGGTCCATGGCAGGCTCATTTGTTTGTCCTGGCTATACCACGAACATTGCTTGCCTTGGTGATTTCATTAATTGTCCCCTTAGCGGGAGCTACCTGGGGTTTGTTTCTGCTTCTCGTACTGCAGTTCATAGGCACGGCAGCCCTGATTTATGGAACCCTTATCGAGCCTTTCCGCTTGAGTTTAACCTACCTGGATATTGCCGTTGATAATCTGCCTCCTAGATCTGAACCCATTCGCATCTTGCACATAAGCGATATTCACCTAGAACGAATCACACGCAGAGAAAAGTCGCTACAACGATTGGCCAGATATGCGAAACCGGACCTTATCTTGATGACAGGAGATTTCCTAAACTTATCTTTCGTTCATGATCCAGAAGCGCATAGACAATTACACGATCTGTTAAGTGCTTTCTCGGCTCCCCATGGCGTCTTTGCCTCTCTGGGCAGCCCCACAGTGGATGCCCGAGAATCCGTACCCGATTTCTTTGATGATTTACCCATTCAGCTATTGGTCGACGAGTGGACAGAGTTGGACTTAGGCGAGGATCGTTACCTGGTCCTGTTGGGGGTCGACTGTAGCCATCATCTACCAACCGATCGCGGCCGGTTAGATCGCCTGGTTGCAGACGCGCCTAACAAGGCGCCCAGAGTGCTGTTATACCATGCACCGGATCTTATGCCCGAAGCGATCGGGCATGGAATTGACCTTTATCTCTGTGGTCACACGCATGGCGGGCAGGTTAGATTGCCGATTTTTGGAGCCATTTTGACCAGTTCGCAATATGGTAAAAAGTATGAAATGGGTCTTTATGCCAGCGGCCGGACTCACATGTATGTCAGCAGGGGAGTTGGTCTTGAGGGTCTGAGCGCGCCTAGAGTACGATTCCTGGCACCGCCAGAAGTCACTCTGGTCACTCTTCATACTTGAGGCTAAGAGCCAATATCCATCTCTCAATCAGCGCAACCCAGCGGGTTGATATTCCGTATATATTAATGAAAGCGTGGGATTAGGCCCACAAGTGGCCCGGTCCAAAGCGTGATACTGAATATTTATTAGCTGTATAAGAAGGATAAAACAATGTCAGCAACTGTTGCTGTGAAGAATGTGAGACAACCGGTTAACCAAATACCATTTATTCTACGGGTTCTCTGGTTTTTTATACTCGGTTGGGAATTGACCGGGATCTGGATATTAGCAGCCTGGTTCTTAAACTTGACCATCATAGGCCTGCCTTTGGGTTTATGGATGATCAATCGTGTGCCTCAGGTTCTAACGCTCAAGGCCCGGCGCGGGGCCTGGGAACTGGACTTGTCCACGGGTAAATCTCGTTACGTGGGAAGTTCCCAGCAGTCGTGGATCATCCGGGGTCTATATTTCCTGGTCATTGGCTGGTGGTTTAGCCTTTTGTGGGCAGGTTTGGCCTGGCTTCTCTGCCTGACCATCATTGGCTTGCCCCTAGGCGTCCTGATGCTGAATGCACTGCCGGCCGCGACGACACTGCAACGAAATTAGCGAGTTTCGGAACACTAATCATAAAGATGCCCCTACCAAACTCTGGATAGGGGCTTTTTATTTGGGAGCAGACTTTAGAAAGAAGTGGGAAAGCAGGTTAAGCCAGCGCGGCCCAGACTTCCAGTTTCGTTTTAACTCGCCGGATAACCTCGTTGGTAAACTCATTGGTCTTGGCCGTGCCGTTCAGATCGGCGGTGCGAATGCCATCATAGACGGCTTCCAATGTGCTTTCATAGATTGCCCGGCTAAGACGATCGGATTCTTCATCACCTACATGCGTTAACAGGCCGGCCGAAGCCAGAATCATGGACATCGGATTGGCTACGTTTTTACCCTCCAACGTTGGCGCGGTTCCATGAGGCGCTTCGGCCATGACGCACGAAACCCGACCTTGTTCGTCTAGGGAAATGACCATTGACTCGGACCCGGCTATGGAGCCGAACATCTGCAGCACCATATCCGACAACAAATCACCGTCGCGATTGAGACTGGGGATCACCAGGGGATCACCAGTGGTTGATAAAAGCAAAGCAAAGGTGGCGTCGATGAGTTGTGGCTCATAACGAACGTCTGGATAGCGGCCGGCGGCCGCGTCTAGTTCCTCTTTAAACATACCTTCGTAAACCGGGCTGACCGTGAATTTTGGCCCGCCAAAAACTGTGGCCCTGGCATACCGGGCATGTTGAAAGGCATACTCCGCTACCGCGCGACAAACAGAACGCATGATCTTTTCAGTCCGGTATGCAACTTCATCCAAAGCGCCATCCTGACCGTCACGCCACTCTTTAGCTCCATAGGCATCTTCTACAGCCATGCGCACGACGCTAATGGGAGCATAAACGCCGGCTATTGGCCGGACGCCGGGAATCCGGCGACCTGTGCGCAGTATCACCTGGGCCTGGATCTCTTCGCGTAAAATGCGGTTGGGGCTGCCGACATCGCCGGAAGTTTCAGGTGTTACGGTAGCGGCTTTCAAACCCAAGCCGTGTTCGCGCATAGCCGTGGCGGCGTCATATACCACTTGATTGTTTGTTGCTCGTCTATTGGCCAAACTTAAGTCGTAGCGTATGAAATTTAGGTCAAGCCCGGTGACAGCCGGATCAATTACCCGTAAAGCCTGTTCAAGCAGTTCCTGTCCTGTCTGATCACCTTCTAAAACAACAACTGTCTTGGTCACATTATCCTCCCGCCAAACCGCTCAATCAGAAAACCTGTTGGCATTATCTCGGAACATTATGTCAATATAATCGATTTATTCTTAATTGTTTGCTTCAGCTACAGCATGTAATAGTTTGGTATTTTTTTGCCAGTTGGCCACTTTTATTATAGGTCAGGTGTTGTTTCTCGAGCGCAGGAAGTTTAAATACTTAGGAATCAACGTCAGCAGGGTCCAATACCAGAAGGGGCGTGTTGGAAAATCCCAAGCGCCGATGTGCCGGACGACTTGACCGTTAAAACCTTTTTTAAAGCGCCATACGCCCCAAAGTGGATCCGATTCAATAAAATCATCGGGCGCTCCCCAAAAATCATAAATTTCGTTGCCTTGAGCCTTGGCCCAACGGATCGCCTCCCATTGCAGTAGGTGGTTGGGCATTCGTTTTCTTTCCTGGTTATTGGAAGCGCCATACATGTAAATCGCCCGATTACCATAGCGTATGATGATGACGGCCGCTAGTGGGCGACCCTCGTACTCGGCGATGAAAGGTTGGGCCATTCCACCTTGGTACAAAGTGGTCCAGGCGTCGAGGTAATATGCCACCGGCCGGACGGTAAAGCCGTCCCTGGAGGCTGTCTCCGAATATAGTTGAGCAATTAGTTCAAAGTCGCCAGGATCTGCACGGCGGATCGTGACACCTTTTCGAGAGGCGAGGTTAATATTGTACCGGGTCTTTTGATTCATCGATGCCATTAACTCATCCTCGGACCGGCCGAGATTAAGTTCAACGGTATTGCGAAATTGCACCTGGTCGTTTGAAAAGCGCCAGCCGCGCCCTTGTAATTCAATTAAAAATTTTGATCCAATGGGTGACAGTCGTTCCTCTTCTACTCCCCAACTCCGGGCTACATCGGGGTCGATCTTGATGAATGCAGCTCGCTGTTGCCGGGAAAATTGTTCCAATTGAGCCAGGACTACGCGGCGAAGCGCCGGATCGTTGTAATTAAGAATTGGCCCTTTTGGGACGTAAAGAATGGAGATTCCGGTCCTTGGTATTTTCCTTTTGAGGATCAAAGCAGCCGCCAGGGGGGGGCGGTTTTCAATATCGTCGAAAATATGCAGGGCCAAAGGAATCGCCGACCAACCCCATCTGGATTTAAAGTTGCCCCACTGCCAGCTTTGCAATGGATGGGGGTTGGGCAAGCAGGCCAACGTTTTGTCCCAAACCTCTTGAGATTGCACCGGTTGGAAAGCCGATCGACGGTACTCTTCAATTTCACTCATCAGCCGAATGTCCCCAGGATGGTGATTCCGTCATGAACCACGGCTGCGTTGCCACTGGTAAAGACGATATACCGTCTTGTTGTAAATCCTATCAGCCGAACCTACCGTACGCCGTAGTTGACCGCCAAATCCCCGTTTGAAGCGATAAACGCCCCAAAGTCCTTCATGCCGGTCGAGAAAATCAGCTTCTAATTGCTCCTCAGGATAATCCGGAACTCCCCATAAATCATACTCGGAACAACCTTGCTCTTTGGCCCACCGTATAGCCGCCCATTGGAGTGCATAGTTGGGCATTCTTTTACGCTCTTCATCACTCGAAGCGCCGTAAAGGTAAGCTGCTTTGTTCCCCCATCGAAAGACCATGATTGCCGATAGTGGCTGATTTTCGTATTCGGCAATTAATAAAGCGACATTGTCGGGCTGAAAAAGCTCATACGCTGTCTGGTAATACCTGGGTTCGTGGACACCAAAAGTGTTACGCTGACCGGTTACCTGGATCAACTGGTTAAAGGTGGAGATATCCTGAGACGAACCTACGCGAACCGTCACGCCTTTTTTTGCCGCTAAACGAATGTTGTAGCGCGTTTTTTGTTTCATGGCGGCCATAATATCTTCTTCCGCAGATAATAAGTCGATGATCATAGTTTGAGGTGGTTGGATGGTATCATTGTTGGGTTGGCAATTATGGCGTTGGCAAATATCGTTCCAATGATCCGGGCTGATCTCATTTTGCCACAACAGGGGTTCAATTTTAACCATGCCGGCCCGCTGCTCATAAATCGCATGGTCAAGTTGATTAAAAAATATTTCCAGTTGCTCTTCATTATCCCAATCCACCAGAGGGCCATGAGGAATATAGGCAACGCGCATGAACCCAAGAGCGGCCGAACGGAAAAGCACCTGCGCACCAGCAACCAATTTGCCATCGTGTTTTAGCCATACGCGGTGGGAACGCCAGCCAAAACGGCTTTTCAGCCGGGCCCAGCTGTTCGTTTGTAACAAGCTGCCTTGAGGATGTTGGGCCACAAAAGCGTCCCATTCAGCATCCTCTTCGCTATATGGTTCTTCTTCTAACTCTAGGAATCGGTCAAACATACCGGCGGGATTATACCCGAATCGGCACCGAGTTGAAGCCTCCTTCTCTACCTCCTCCACATCGTTGGTGTTACAATTCGTCCATGGGCCAAGTTGATCTACTTTTTCACTTACAACAGATAGATGACGAAATTCGAGATGGCAAAAAGCGATTGGGCCAGATCGTCCGTCTTCAAGGTGCGGATCAGGAACTGCTTCCAGCGCGTGAACGGGCGGCAACAGCTGCGAACGAATTTCAGAGGCTTAGAGCCAATCAGAATGAGTTGAATTTGGAACTGAAGGGGCTGATTTCAAAAGCAAAAAATTCTGAACGGCGTCTCTATTCGGGTGCGGTAAAAAATCCTAAGGAGTTATCCGACCTGCAACATGAAGTTGAATCTCTTACCAGACGCCGCGGCATTTTGGAAGACGAAATATTGGAGATCATGATTTTATCCGAGGAAGCAGAGGAAGAAGATAAAGATGCTACAAATTCTTTGCTCAGGATGGAAGCGGAACGGGAACTAGAACTGCAAGAACTGGAAAGTGAAAAAACATCATTGATCCGACGCATCAATGATTTGAATATCGAACGTAAACGGCAAATCGCTTTGATCTCGCCAGCGTCGATTACCTCTTATGAGGATACGATACGTCGTGTGGGTTTAACTGCAGTCGTGCTCTTAAAAGGGGAACGTTGTGGGGGTTGCCAGGTGAGTGTTCCGGCTAATCTAGTGAAGGCGGCCGATGAAGGACAATTGATCCATTGTGATAGCTGTGGACGGATACTTGCTCTGACTTGATGCCAGATCTTATTTTATGCCGGATCTCATTTGATACCATATGCCCGGCAAAAATCCTCTTATGCGCATATCCATAAAAATCTTGTAAACATGTAAGATTTTTACTTGTAGTGCCGTCCTCATTGATGATACACTACCGGTTACCGTAGGCGAAATGTGGTGCATCCGACTGTTCGCCAACCAGTATGCATTTTGTGATTTCGATATCGTAAGCATAGTTTGTTACTCTTTGAAAATAGTTAGGCCAGGAAGGTGTAAATAGAATGATTCGAGTTATTCGCGCGAGTCTAGTGGCTCTGATGACCGTTGGTGGCCTTATTGTTCTGGCTAAGCCGGCTGATGCAGGTCGCTGTTTCTTCTATTCCGAAGAGATCGGCACCGTTTGCGATGGGAGAGTTGAGCCAGACCCAGGGCAATTTGAAGACCCAGATGCGATCGACGGTGGATTACTCGAGCATGTTTCTTACGCCTACATGGACGACAATATTAACATTTATCCGGAACCAAACTTGAGTGCGCCTCCGCTTTACAACGTTGGCAATGGATTTCTCTACGTGACCATACAGGGAGTGGTAGAGGCGAACGGACACAAATGGTACGTCATTAACCCAGGGGAGTATGCCCTTGCCGAAGGTATCCGCCTTGTGGAAACGCCCAAGTTTACCGGAGTTGAAGTTAAAGTACAACCAGAGCGGCCGTTCGGTTGGGTGGTTCAAGAAGTCCAACCAAGCAGCCGGCCTGATGGCGAACCCAATCCGGAATTTACCAAATTAGAACGCCTTTCATTTTTCCAAGTATTCGATGCCGTCAAAGGCGAAGATGATTGGATTTGGTATAAAATCGGTGGCGACCGTTGGATCAAACAAACTTATGTGAGTCTGGTAGATGTTCATGAGCCACCCGAGGAGATCGGCCAGAATGAGTTCTGGGTCGAGATCGATCTGTACGAACAGACATTCGCTGCTTATGAAGGTGAGCGCATGGTTTATGCTAGCCTAGTCTCAAGCGGACTCAATCGATGGCCGACTTATGAAGGCCTTTTCCAGGTTTGGGATCGTCTTTTACAGACGAAGATGTCGGGGGCTGAAGGTAAAGTCGACTACTACTTCATCGAGGACGTACCTTATGCCATGTATTTCGATCGACAGAATGAGATCGCGCTGCATGGTGCGTATTGGCATGATCGTTATGGCTTTAAACATAGCCATGGATGTGTCAATATGCCGCCCAGGGACGCCGAATGGATCTACTATTGGTCAGATGATGCTCCCAATGATTTGTGGGTCTGGGTGCATACTTCTGAACCAGATAGTTACTTTCAGAGATTTGCCGGTGACGGTAAATCAGGAAATAGCGGCGCTTCCTAAGTAAGAGGAAACACACATAAGGCGGGCTCCTTATGCCCGCCTTTTTTTATTTTGCATCTGGCCTACATGTCCCAGGTTGCGTCCCCAAAAAAAGCATCGTGATCCTTGTCAACAAAAGCTTCGACGGCAGCTCGCTGTTGACCTAATTGAAATGAAGGCCCGTGCCCCGGGTAACAAATCGTTTCATCGGGCCAGGTCAAGACTACATCCCGGAGTGTTTTGATCGTCGTCTCAAAACCGGTCGCGGACCATGTCTTGCCCGGACCACCTTCAAAAATGGTGTCGCCAACGATGATACGATTGTCCTCGTCAAGAAGAAAACAAATCTGATCGTCAATGTGACCCGGCGTATATTGGACAGAAAGTTGAAAATGGCCAATGCGGATCGTATCCCCGGACCTGAGATGGCGGTCCACTTCCAAATCAAGCCCATTGAAGTGGGGACCAGCATGGGCCAAGAGCGGAACATCGAGGCGCCGGCGCATCTCTGCCAGCGCTCCAATGTGATCGGGATGGGTGTGAGTCAGCAGGATGGCTATTGGCTCAGAGTTGCCTAACATCTTTTCTAATTTCTCAGGCTCTGCGCCGGGATCAATCAAGACGCTTTCGGCCGTTATTGGACAAACCAGGGCATAGGTATTCATCGGCCAAGGACCAACTTCTTGTTGGCGAAGTTCTAGTCTGGTCTTATCTCCATGCATAGTGGATTCTCCAATAGCTAGTGGTTGACATGATAGGATAAAGCAAGCCTCGATTCAGTGGATTGGCTAACGCCCAATGCCAACGCTACCACCAAAGGCGGCCGACATCTCTTCGTAAATGGCGGCGATACTGGCTTCATCACCAAGGAAGAAGTTGCCATTGGCGCCAAAAGCCAATTCTGACAATATTTCCTGATCGGCATCATCACCGTAGGCAATCGTAAAGACAGTCGTGTCATTAGCCGCCGCCATGTCGATTAGCTCCTGGTTAAAGTCAAAACGGTAACTGTATGTGTCTTGCCCGTCGGTAAGTACGACCAATGCGTTGGTTGTTTCAGGCGATGATGTTTCTTCCAGCAAGATTGATCCGATGCCAATCGCATCGTACAAGGCTGTATCACCGCTGGCATCCAAGCGATTGATGGCGTCAATAATTTCTTCACGGGCTGGGCCAACTTGTTGGTTATCAACGATAATGGGTAGCTCGTGGGAAAAAGCGATGATCGTGATGAAATCATCATCGCCCATCTGATCGACAAATTGGACGGCCGCCTGGCGCATGTTGTCTATCTTCTGACCTTCCATACTTCCCGAAACGTCGAGCAACATAACCAAATTGACATCCTTCCGGGCTGATTGCCACAAATCTTGAACCGCGTAAATTGTTTCGACGCTGGGTTGGGTGAAGATGATTTGTGGTTCGTTTATATCAACACCATGTGCTTCATCCAATGGTGCGCCGATGACGACACTATCATTTACAGGTCGCAGGCCATGGGCCATGGCTAATTCCTGGGATTCCTGGCTGAGTAAAAAATCGCGGAAGATCGATGCTGCTTCCCGGCTCTCATCGTTAGCCGCGCTATCTAGACAAGCAGGGTGGGTGGCCAAAAAAGTGCCCTCCAAAGGATAGATGGGTACGATATCCGCCCCTCCATTGGCGACGACATCACTCTCGTACATGACGCCAGCGCCAAGGAATTGGGGACCGCGTTCGGCCATTGTTTGGCCCAGGGCAGCTGTGCCGGAGCTAAACCAAGAGACGGCCGCTTCAAAGGCGCTCACGGAGGCCTGGACGATGGGCTGTTCAATATCTTCGGCAGTAACAGGGGTTGTCTTGGACTCGGCTGATTGAACGAGGGACACTAGTGTGCTGCTACCGCTATCTGATAATCCAGGGTGGGTGTGACCTAATCGAAGCGATTCCCCATAACCGCCTCCACTATAATAGCTCCAGGCTGCGGGATCGGCCGCCAGGCTGCCTATATCTAGCCAACCCAGAGGAAGACCCGGCCAACCCAAAGATTCTGCTACCGGCCGCCATAAGGCAATGACTAGCGGGCTCGAGGAAATGCTGACACAGTCCCTGGTGTAATTGGAATTTCCCTGGTCTGCCAAAACTTGAGTCCAGACCTCTTCTGCCGGTATCCAAAGCGCAGGCGAAACCCCACCGCCGGTAATATCGCCAACCGCTTCACCAGAATCACTTGCTGTTAAGTTGACATAAACTGGTTTGCCTTCGCTCGTTTCGACTCTGGTTTCGTTGAATTGGGCTGTGGCTTCAGTTAGCCAACCCTCGAGGCTTGTATTGGTCAACACATCAATCACGGCCGCGTTTCTAGGTGGACCCTCGCTATCTCCCAGTCCGCAGGCGAGCGCAGTCAGGGCCAACATCATGACCAATAAAAATATGCTCCGCAAAGCTTTATAACCCATCGTTGTTTCCTTACAGGTGTTGGAACGCGATTGATACCGTTTACCGTCCGACAGTAATGAGCGTCAACTCGACGAAGCGGTCTTGAGCCTGAATTTGAGGATCATCGCTGTTTTGGTGATCTTCAGGCGGCAAAGTCGCTGCGACAATGAAACGGGCGGGATCGATATCCTGAGAGACCAGGTAATCGACGATTGACTGCGCGCGACCTTCGGCTACTTCCAGGATGTCAGCTTCTGTGTAGGGCGGGTCATTGGCAGGCCAGGCGGATGAGCCGCGGACCTGAAGGAAAAGCCCTACGCTCTGCGATAAGGTTGGAATGACGCAGTCGTCAAGTCTGCGCCTGGAGTTCAATGTTAGCTCAGTGGACTCCGGCAAAAATTGAAAGGTGCGGCATGGCAGGACTACCAACGTTTGGGCATCTTCCGTGCTGATGCCACTAACATCAATTTGAGATGAGATGGAGAAGGTGTCGTTAACCGGTTTGCCGTTTGGCTGCAAGCTTGGCTGGTCCGCTGCACGTAAGACAAAGCTGGAGTTGACCAGCCCTTCGACATCATCGTCGGCCGTATTGACATTCGAGGCTGCCCAGACACGCCGGGCGGTTTCAAGCCGGTTGATGATTGGCCGGGTATCGCGCATGACAAATGCATTGTCGCCGAGATCCGCTTGAGCGACGCTTTCGAGCCAGGCGCTGAAATCATCAGCGGCCGTTTCCGGATAGACAAAGCTCCAATCGTTGTGGCCCCAATCGGCTATTTGCTGGGAGGCAAGATCAAAGCCCTCGACCTGGTCTTTAAGGGTATCGAACCAGGCATTGTGGAAGTTTTGAACGAGATCGGGATTATCGTTAATTGATTGTCGAGAAGATACGATGACATCCATGACGATACGAAGCTGGTTGGAGCTGAGAAGCGGTAAGCCTCCACTCAGTTCAGCATCATAAATATCTGGTTCCCAACCCGATACAACATCAGCCTGCCCATTGTTAAAGGCTTCGATTGCATCGGCGACACTATCTTGGGGAACCAATGTTACGTCGGTACTCGGAATGAGCTGCGCGATGTTGAGGGCATAATAAACGAAATACTCGCCAACACTGCCTCGAGAAAAGGCGATCCGCTGGTCGTTCAGATCATTGATTGTATTGATATCCCTAGCCCATAATTGGTCGGCTCCAGCGCTCTCATCCACTATACCCGTGATTATGCCGGGGCTGGAAAGGGCGACCGAATCAAGTGTCGTCAACAGGCAATCCCATATTCCTGCGTCCAACAGGGCAGTACGCTGCTCTTCTGATACATCGTAATCGGGATTATCGTCCAGGAAAAAGGGAACGATTCCCAGGTGAAATCCGTGTTCGATATCTTTTCCTGACATCTGCATTTGCTGCAATGTGAAGTAACTGCCGAAGGCATCAGCCCCGCAGACATAAGTTGGCAATCCATCCTCTGTACTGTAGTTTGGGCCGAAGATGGCATCGGGAGAAACCAAGTCGACAGATGGGGTCGGTTTTTCAGCTACGGCGGTATTTGCTTCTGCGACCACAGCTTCTGTGGTAGTCGGTTCTTCATTGCCGTTATCGAGCTGGTTACTGACGAATCCGTACGTGATGACTCCACAGATGATCAAAGCCGCCACTCCGACTATCGCTACAAAGATGATCCGGGTCCTATCCATGTTCTGCATGGGCAACTCCTATATGTTTTGTGAATCGCGAATTGCAGTCAATTAATTTGTTTATTACGAACCTGTCACAATAATTTACGAAACCCCATATATGGGTTAATTATATTGATTGTAATCAATAGTGCCCACATATACCGCTTACTAATATTTACGCAATTTTGTATCCCAGGTTGCGTAGTACGTCGCCTTCCGTTTGACCCTGGATGACTTCGAACGTGTATCGACCAGAATCATCCTGATCGATGACGAGTTCATAGGCTTCTGGTAATACACAATGTTTGCTACCGCGTACGCCGCCGAGCATCTCTTGGTATGCACCGATGCTGAAAAAACCTATGTACAGATCCTTTGTCTCAACGGGTAAGTAAAGCGGCGAGTTGCTGCTTTTTGGCGGATACACATCATCACTATCGCAAGTGATCCCGCCTAACTGGACTCGCTGAAAAGGCTTATCCAGATGGTTTAACGGCAAAACGATGAAGTGTTCGCCGAGAGCCCAGCTGTCCGGGAAGGAACTCATAATCGACCCGTCGATAATATACCAAGGCAACGCAGAACTATTCTCCTTGGTGCTGACGATCTTAAACAAATGGGCGCCATGTTCGGAAGTTGTATAGCGGCCGAATTCGCCCATGATATCCGGCACGGCAACATTAAAATGGGTGCAAGTTTCTTGTAATGTCTCGAGAAGTAAGCGCACAAATCTCTTATAGTCAAAGCTGAAATCTAGTGTCATTGGGACTGGCATACCGCCGCCGAAATTGAATATGGCAAGCTCGGGGTAGCGCTGACGCAGTTCGGCGAATATCTTCATGGGTGGCACAAGCAGAGAAACGAATTCCTCCTCGTTCATTAACTGGCTGCCAACCATGGCGTGATAAAGATTTAATTCGAGATTGGGGGCCGCATCGATGTCATCAGCAGCTTTCCAAATATCATCCATATCCAGACCAAAACGCGAATTGTAGCGATTCATCTCTTCGAGATCGTGGTGTTTTCCATAACTCTTCTGGCGTAAACCTACATGGAAGTATTGATTGGATTCGATCAATGGAGCCAACTCGGTCAAATCTTCGATCACTGGGATGACATTCGGGTGTTCGGCATTGAAGCGAATGATGTTGGCCATATATTCCGTGCCGGCGGGCTTGAAACCATTGCAGATTACCAATCGATCCGGGGTTAATAAGCCACGGTGAATCATCATTCGGGCGATGTTGATATCTACCGTGGATGACATCTCGTGATTTGCGCCGGCCGAAAGGGTCGTCCGGATGACTTCTTCAGCGGCATTGGCTTTAGAAGCATAAGCATAATGGAATTGTCCGTTGTAATCTAGTTCATCGATCACCTCGGAAAATAATCGCTTCATACGGGTGATCTGCCGGCGGATGATTGGCAAGTAGACGATTTCCAGTGGGCTAGGCAAAGAGTGGGCCAATCCCGGGTCGCTTGAATCGCCAAAAAACAACTGAGGAAGATCGAGACCATCGAACTGTAGGCGGCCATTTACTGATCTCAAATAATCGTTGAACTGATAATTTGGAGCGGGCGTCTCTTTTTCCCAACCAACAACAGGTTCTGACATTTACTTTTCTCCAACTAGATAACTGCGATTAGGTAACTGCGATTAAGTTTCTTCGAATAAGTATCTTCGATATGGAGTCTCCGATCGGGAAAATTGACCCAAAATGGGGGCCTAATTATCAACAGAGGTGGATGTCTATTGTATTGTCTCTTGTTTGTTTAAATGTGCCCAAAGTTACCTGACAATAGTGTCATTCACAGTCGCGACAAACTATGATTATGAATTCGAAATTCAAATTCAACAGGCATTATAGTCGAATCCTGGAAGTTGAGTAAGCAGACGATAGACCTATTATCAACAAAGAGGGTGATCTTTGTCATAGGTAATCCCATGACATATGGCACTGGAAGCAAAAGCGAAAGTTAATTATGCTTGGTAGCATACTGAATGGTTTAGGTAGGAGAGTCCAAGGACGTTATGGCTCATCAAGCATGGGTGACCACGAACACCCGCTGGTGTGAGAAGATGAAAGCGGAAGCCGAATTGATGGAATACCGGGTTTACCCGGCGGAATTCATGCCGGACTTCCCTAGTTATCGAATCAACGCCCGCAAGTGTTCGTTCGGAACAGCCTGCAATCTAGCAAGGTTTCCCTGCAAATGGGCTTATTACGAACAAGGTGACGATCCTTTTAAACCAACAGTGTGATTCCTCCTGTTCTGTGCAAGGGTTTGGATAGGCCGGACTTGCCCCCTAAGTCCGGCCTATCTCCTTTTATGGGCAAATAACCTCAGAGAAAGTTGCCTGAATTCTTGTCTAACTAGATCGTCGATTTAATCAAGTATCCATCCTACTTAGCCTGTCCAAACCACACTGCCTGATCTATAATGTGTTCATGATGGAGGATCTTCTCAGGACCAAACTCCATTTTCCACATATTCGACCACATCTGGTCTCACGATCCCGTCTCGTCAATGTACTCAACCAGGGTCTGTTAGGCCAGTCTGGTTTTGTCAGGAAAGCTACTCTGATGGCTGCACCGGCCGGCTACGGCAAGACCACCTTAATTACAGATTGGATTTCGAGATTCAGCGACACTGAGGAACTTGATTCCTTGGCCTCTAACCAACGAGACGAACAAGTTATATCTTCTCGTGTGACCGCCCAGTGGTATTCATTAGATGAGAACGACAATGAGATATCGGTTTTTCTCAGTTACTTAATTATCGCCTTGCGCAGTATTGATAAGGCTATCGGCCGGGCAACGATGAGTCTCCTAGAGATGCCGTCGCGTCCCCCCGTGCACACACTCATGACGCCTCTGATCAATGATTTGGCGGCTTTATCTACCGCGTTCATTATCGTATTGGATGACTACCATCACATCAGGTCATCAAAAGTTCATCAGGCAGTAGACTTTTTACTAGAACATCAGCCGAGTCAATTGCATTTGGTCATCGCGACTCGTGAAGATCCACCTCTTCACCTGAATCGCCTTAGAGCCAGAAATCTGCTGATCGAAATTCGGATGAATGATTTACGGTTTACTGATAGTGAAGCAGGGGCGTTTCTAAATAATGTGATGGGTTTGAATCTGGCGGCTGGTCAAGTTAAGGTATTGGAAGATCGAACGGAAGGTTGGATTACAGGACTGCAGTTAGCAGCTCTCTCTCTGCGAGGACGAAACAATGCCGGCGATTTTATCCAGTCATTTACCGGAAGCAACCGCTACATTTTGGATTTCTTAGTCGATGAGGTTTTCACCGGACAACCGGAAGAAATCCAGGAATTCTTACTAAAGAGCTCGATTCTAAGTCGTTTTACGGCGTCGCTTTGCCAAGCGGTGATCGGCGATTCAACTCAATGGACGGACCAGAATGGAGTTTGGTTAATCCTGGAGCATTTAGAAGCGGCAAACTTGTTCCTCATCTCTCTGGATGATGAGCGGCGATGGTACCGATACCATAATCTTTTTGGCGACCTGTTACGCCAACGATTACGCCGGATGGATTATGATACAAAGTCGCTGCACCAGAAAGCCGGATCGTGGTTGGCCATCAATAACTATATTCCAGAGGCCGTACCTCACGCTTTGGCGGCTGAAGATTGGCAGCTGGCGGCCGATTTGATCCTTGATATCAGCAATAATATGATGATCCGGGGAGAAGTGGCGCCGCTTCTCCAGTGGACCCAGGCCTTACCTGAGGAGGTTATCCGCTCCAGGTCGCAACTTTGCCTGGATTATGCCTGGGTATTGATCCTGGCCGATCAATTAGATGCCGCCGATGAGTATTTGAGGGTTTTAGATGACAGGGCCCAGGATGACGCCGACCTGCGAGGCCAGGTGCTAACCGCTCGGGTGCATATGGCCCGGATGCGCTATGACCTAGCGAGCACCATAACGTTGTCTGAGCAGGCCCTTGAATTATTGCCAGCCGAAGATGATTCCGCCAGAAGCATCCTATCGTTAAACATGGGTATTGCCTTAAGGAATACAGGACAGCTTAGCCAGGCATTGGAAGCATTCGCAGAAGCACAACAAGCTGCCCATCGCTCAGGGAATAGTCACAGCCAATTGATCGCCGTGGGTTTTCAGGGACTTATTCTCGCAGCTCAAGGTAAATTGCTAGAGTCGGCCGCCCTGTTGCGTCGCACATTGGCTAGTGCCCAAAACCATCCGGCAAATGCGCTCATTCTCAGGGCATTGGCAGCCCTGCTCTATGAGTGGGACGAGGTAAACGAAGCGGCCGAGCATTTGAACCAGGCAATGGTTCTGGCAAAGTATATCGGCAATTCCGAGATATTAGGCGGAATTTATCGGCAAATGGCCTGGTTGAAACAACAAACCGGAGATCCTGGTAATGCGCTTGTTATGTTAAAAAATGCCGATCAACTTGTAGACGCAGATGATCGGGCTCTGTTTACAAGAGCTTGTAACGCTGCCTGTCATGTACAGATCGCTCTATCGCAAGGTGATCTAGCGACCGCTAATTCTTGGCTCAAAGAAATGCCCGAACCGGCCGATGCCTCTCCTTTCTACCCCCGGCTGAACCTGACGCCAGCCAGGATATTGCTTGCACAGGGTGACTATGATGGAGCCGCCGAGCAGTTGGCTAGCTGTAATGAGATAACCAGCAACAACGGTTGGCAGTACGGCCGAGTCGAGACTCTCAGTTTACAGGCCATGGCCGCGGCTGATGTCTCAATTGCATTGTCTTTCCTGGAAGAGGCATTAACCTTGGCAGAGCCGGAAGGTTTCGTTCGCACTTTCACCGACAAGGGTGAGCCCATGCAGAAGCTGTTGCGACAAGCTCAAGCCAGAGGGATTCGGCCGAATTATGTGGCTAATTTGCTCAAGGCTATGACCAATATTCAATCTCAGCCGACTACGGTAGCCGCCGATGTTGTGGAGCCATTCTCTGGCTTAGACCAGCAATTGCCACTAGCTGAGCCGCTGAGCGAGCGCGAAATAGAGATCTTGACTCTTTTGGCAAAACGCCGAACCAACGCTGAAATTTCCCAGGAACTCACAGTATCGGTAAATACGGTTAAGAGCCACCTACAACATATATACACAAAATTGGATGTGCACGATCGCCGGACGGCCGTGGCAAAGGCTGATGGCTTAAATCTAATACCAATCCCTCTAGAAGATTATTAATTGAGCATCGTTTTCAGTGGGATTAATTTAATTCTCAGCCATAGTGCCAAGATTTACTAAACATTTTTGAGCAGCAGCTCCGGTCACTTAAATAATCACCCCCCAATCATCCGTCAAGGATGATGACACAGACTCTCCACGCTCTTACACTATACTTAGTGGTTGACTCGCGTTTACAAGTCGCGCCAACCAGTAATTCAAATAGGCCAGAACTATCGTGATGCAGCAAGTAGAGATAAGGGTGAAAGGACGAATTGACCCACATTGGTCTGAGTGGCTGGAAGGGTTGCAGATCAGTCATGCCAATCAAGATATATCGATTTTAACTGGTTCTATCATCGACCAGACCACTCTATACGGCCTGATAAGCAAGCTCCGCGATCTTGGTCTGGCGCTAATCTATTTACGATGTGTTGAGGATAAGGGTGAGTAATTCTCATCAATCCCGGGAAATTTCCGGACGTTAAGGAGTGTGCCCAAATGGCGAATATCTTGGAAGTAGAAAACCTGGTTAAAAAGTACGGTGATTTCGCCGCCGTGGATGGGGTTAATTTCACGGTTGAAGAAGGGGAGGTATTTGGGCTGCTAGGTCCAAATGGGGCTGGCAAAACACAAACAATTTCGATGCTAACCGGTGTTGTCGAACCTTCAGGAGGAACGGCCCGCATCGGTGGCTACGATATCAAGACACAGGCGCCTGAGACTAAGAAGATAAACGGATTGGTGCCGCAGGATCTGGCCTTGTACCCAACCATTAGCGCTCGGGCCAACCTGAATTTTTTCGGCCGTATTTATGGATTGCACGGCAAGGATTTAAAGGAACGAGTGGATGATGTCCTCCATATCGTCGCTCTCACAGACCGGGCTGATGATACGGTAGAGACCTTCTCGGGAGGTATGAAACGACGGGTCAATATCGCCGCCGGATTAGTCCATCATCCAAGGTTGTTATTCCTTGACGAGCCAACCGTCGGCGTTGATCCGCAGAGTCGTAATTACATCTTCGAAAGCGTCCAACGCCTGAACCGGGAGCGGCAAATGAGCATCGTTTACACCAGTCACTATATGGAAGAGGTGGAATTATTATGTAAACGTGTTGCCATTATGGATCAAGGAAAGATCATCGCCATGGATTCAGTCAAGAACCTCATCGCCATACTTGGAGGTGGCGTGATTTTGATTGGTCTGGATGAGATAAATGATGAGCTGCTTGCCGCGTTGTCGTTGTTAGCGGCGGTCAAGCAAGCCTCAATTGCCCTTACGCCAACTGACCAGATGGCAGAAGCGGAAGAAGGACCCGATTTAATCGAACCCGCCCCAAGTGAGACAGTGGTCAAGATTGAAACAGAAAGCAGCCAGGAAGCGCTGGTGAATGTATTCGCCTTCTTGAATGACCGTGACATTGTGGTCAGGTCTCTGGAAATCCTCGAGTCGAACCTGGAGAACGTATTTCTACACCTGACCGGTAAAAAACTGCGCGATTGATAGACCAGGAGAAGCGCCATGAGCGGCCTTAGGAATGTTTTAAGTATAACTAGAAAAGACTTGTTGATTCTATTCAAGGATTGGGGCGGGTTAGCCCAGCTCTTTCTATTGCCCCTGGTATTCATCTTGATATTCGGTGGATTGTGGTCAGTAGCCGCAGCCTCGGATTCAGAAGAGGATACGCGGATTCCTTTGCCAGTAGCCAACCTTGATTCCCAAGGAAAGTTAGCTCAGGAGTTTTTGACCAAACTGAATGAAGCCGGTGGTTTAGAAGCGGTGCTTTATGAAAACGCCGAAGCTGAGAGTTTGCTTGCCGAGCAAGAAATTAAACTACTACTGACCATACCCAATGGTTTTAGCGATGGGGTGAACGAGGGTGAACCGGTCACTGTGCTATTAGCTTCAAATGGGGCCACTGATGAAGAACTTAGATCTACCCTCTTCGTAGTTCAAGGTGTGGCCCGTGATATGACCTTGGAAACACAGATATTCGCCAGCCTGGAGCAGATGGGCCAAATGATGGCGGATGCTCCACAGGAAATGCAAATCTTCACGACCGACCGCGCCAAGACTCAGGCCCAGAGCCAATTTGATCGAGCGGCGACGACTCCTCTGGTGGCAGTAGTAGAAAAATATCCTAAGACTTTGGGTGAAAATATCCTTGAACTACTGAGCCCAACTCAAGTGGCCGTATCTGGAATGACCGTTCTCTTCGTTTTTCTCACCGCTCAGGTAACGGCAAGCTCAATCTATTATGAGAAGAAAATTGGCAGTTTCCGACGCCTCTTGGCAGCGCCCATCAGCCGATCAACCATATTATCTGGCAAAATGTTACCCAATTTTCTACTCGTTCTACTTCAAGTGATCGTCATCTTTGGGGTGGCAATATTCATATTTCCGTTAATCGGACTCTCTGGCCTGGACTTGGGAAATGATATTCTCGCTCTAGTCCTATTGGTTGTGGCTATGGCTATTTGCTCGACGACATTGGGCGTGTTAATCGCCGCCGTGGCTAAAACGGAAGCGCAAATTGGAGGCATCAGCCAGGCAGTTTTATGGGTATTAGCCTTATTAGGGGGAGCCATCGTTCCGACAGTGCTTTTTAGCGACTCATTAGCAACGATAGGCCAATTCACGCCTCAATATTGGGCTGTCACAGGTTTCTATGATCTATTGATACGAGGCCAGGGAATTGAAGAGGTCATTCTTAATATAGGTATCCTCCTGGTATTTGCCCTGATATTTTTTGCCGTCGGCGTGTGGCGGTTTGATTTTGATTAAGCAGGACACAGCTCATTCATTAAGGAAAGCAGCTATGAATACTCTACGGGATGTCTTAGCTATCACCTGGAAAGAATTACAGGTTCGGGCCAGAGATCGGGGTTCGCTTGCGGTCTTATTTTTGTTGCCTTTAGTATTCGGTCTTATGCTAACCCTCATGTACACATCCTCATTTTCACAAGATGACGGTGATGAAGGCCAAGGCGGATTGAATCTTCCGGTGTACGTCGTCAACGAGGATCTCGGTTCGTATGGTCAGCAGGTCGTTGAAGCACTGCAGCAAACGAATATGGTGGAGATAAATGAAGATGTGACGGCCATTGAAGCCGATATTAAAATTGGCGAGGGTGAACGCCTGGCTGCCATCATCATTCCAGAAGAATTCAGCGCCAAGATCGATGATTACGAGCCAACCGAGGTGATTGTTCTGGTTGACCCTACCCAACCCCAGTTCGCCAGCATCATACCGGGACTGGTCAATTACGCGATCACAGGCCCGACGATCCAAGGTGAGATCCAATATGGCGTCAGGAGCATTTTGAATGAATCGGGCGTTTTAGAAGGGGCGGATGAAGAGCTTATCCAGGCTATCGAGGCTCAAAACACTGGGGCAATAATGACCCAACTTCAAGCTATGCAGCAGAAGCCAGCCATTTCTATTGAAAGCAAAGATGTTAGTGGGGAAACGACCGATACATCGTTCAACTTTACGGTATTTTTTATGCCCGCTTTCACGGTGATGTTTGCCTTTTTCCTGGTGGGCGTTATTGGCCTAACATTGCATACCGAAAAGGATAATGGCACTTTCAGACGCTTACTTGCCTCTCCGATAAAACGCAGCTCGATCATTGGCGGCAATATGATTGCCTATATGGGCATTGTCTTTTTACAGGTTGTCGTATTATTTGGTTTTTCGGCCGTTCTTTTCAGCATGCCTTTGGGAAGTTCACCCTTAGCATTAATGTTGCTAACCCTGGCTCTTGGTTTATGCGTTAGCTGTATGGGCCTTCTGATTGGTGCCCTGACTAAAACTGGCAAACAAGCGGATACGGTCGGGGTGGTCTTGGGATTCGTGCTGGCAGGATTGGGAGGGGCCCTGCCGGTCGGACCACCGTTATATGAGACCGAAGGGATATTGGGTTTTCTATCAAGATTGACGCCACAAGCTCATGCCTTACAAGGTTATCGTTTGATTTTGTCTGAGACCGGGGAACTTGGCGATACTATGCTTCAGGTAGCGATCTTATTGGTCATGGCGGCCGTGATGTTCGCCATCGCGACCTGGCGGCTAAAGTTTGATTAATCAGCAAGCTATTGAGCTCTCGGTTGATGCACAGTCACTTGCTCACCCTTTGTATTCATTCCACCAAAATCTGTTACCCCGCCGGCATCAATTGCCGGTGGGGCCATATCTGTATTCCAAGCCAATCAGAAAACCGCTGACCCTAGAAACACATCCCTCTAAGCTTATTTCCCGTCCCATTCTGCCCCTGGTATACTTGCTCAAGTTAGATAGCCATTATCCCGAATTATGCGAATACTTGTCGTCCTAAACCCCGTTGCCGGCCGAACTCGGGTCGAGTCTGTTAAAAGAGCCCTTCACCGGTATTTTGACCAGCACGAATCGATCCAGCTTGAACACTATGAGACCACGGGCACGGAAGTTGTGGCCGATATCGTCAGTGAAGCCATCAATGGTGGTGTCAAAGCCGTCTTTGCGGCCGGAGGGGATGGCACTGTGTCGGCTGTTGCCGATGCTCTGGCAGAGACCGGTATTCCCTTGGGTATTATCCCTACGGGCACGACCAATGTTCTGGCCCAAGAACTGGGAATACCGCTGAACATAGACAAAGCATGTAAGTTGCTTGCCGGACCGACGGCGACTCGCCATATTGATACACTGCAGCAGGACGATAGGCACTTTGTGCTCTCCGTCGGCATCGGTTTGAGTGCGCTGGCCATAGAAGCGACTAGCCGCGAGGGTAAACGGCGGTACGGGCCGCTGGCTTATATCTGGTCAATTCTCAAGACGGTGACCGGTGTGCAGCCACATATTTTCACAATCGTTTCCGATGGACAGAAAAGAAAAATCCGGGCGGCCGACGTTCTTCTAGCCAATGTCAGCACGATAACAGGACCGCTTCGTTGGGGGCCACACATTAAGCCTGATGACGGTCGAATAGATATTTGTGTGATGCGAGCTAAAAATATCTTGGATATCGTGGGAGTTGGGCTCGATATCGTCATTCCTGGACGTCCGCGAAAAAATCGGAATCTCGTTTACTGGCAAGCTTTCCATACAGTCCTGGTGTTCGGCGAAGAGCCGTTATCCGTTCAAGGTGATGGGGAAGCGCTGGGTCAGATGCCATTAGAAGTTGTCCTGACGCCAGGATCAGTCCAGGTTTTAGTGGCAACTCAGGAAGAAAACGGGCGTAGGCTGCGAATACCCTTAATCTCGAACAAACTCTGATAAACCCAGCCGCCTGGCGCGCGTTACAGGCATCGTGCATTTATTGGCGAAGCCACAGCTTTCACAAGAACCGCAATCGATTCCTAACTCCTGGACACGTCCCTTGCGAATCAGAAAGTCGAGCATTCCAGCCACGGCGCTTGGTTGAGCTCCTAGCTGTTTACTTAACTGGTTTAGGTCGATTTCGCCTTGATTGTTCTCGATAAGGCGCTGAAGTTCGGTCAGCATTAAAATCCTAACATCCTTCCGCCTTGGAATACGAATACGGCTGCCATCCAGGCCACTAGAGTCTGGTACACGGCCGCAGAAGCCGCCCAACGGCCACCAAATTCTTGCTTGATCGCCCCCATAGTGGCGATACAGGGGATATAGAGCAAGACAAATATCAGGAAGGCAACGGCCGACAACGGCGAAAAGTGATTTTGTAACGCCTCGCTCAAAGCTGTATCTTCGACCTCACCCTCGGCCCCGGTCAGATTCACGCCAGGAATGATGCTTAACAGCGCGCTCCCGGCATCCACTGTCGCCTGGCCAAAGCCTACGACAATGCCCGCCAGCTGTGACATGATAGTGGTTTCGCTTGTTTCTGAGGATGCCATTTCCTCAGAGTCAACGCCAGTGTAAATTTGGGCCAGGGAACTGACAACCAATTCTTTCGCGATTAAGCCGGTTACCAATGCTCCTGAACTTTCATAGGTGCCGAATCCGGCCGGTTCAAAGGCGGGCGCAATCGCAGCGCTAAACTGACCATAAAGAGAGTCTTCTTGTTCGGTCACGCCCCAAGGCAGGTGAAGAAGCAGCCATAAAATAATTGAGATGGCCAGGATAACCGTGCCGGCATTCTTGATAAACTCTCGTGTGTTTTCCCAGGTATGAATGGCCAAAACATGGCTCGTCGGCAAACGGTAGGGTGGCAATTCAAGCACGAAGGCCGACTTTTCATCTGGTTTGAGGATCGTTCTTGAAAATATGAAACCAATCACGATGGCGACGACGATACCCAAGAGATACATCAGCCAAATAACGGTGCTAGCTCGAGTGCCAAAGAACGCCATGGCAAAGACAACGTAAACGGGCAACCGGGCCGCACAGGACATAAATGGGATTAGCAAGGCAGTCAGTAATCGATCTCTATGATTGGATATTGTGCGCGTGGCATAAACCGCAGGAACCGCACAGCCAAAGCCTAACAGCAGCGGGATCACTGATTTGCCGTGAAGCCCGATATAACGCATGAAGCGATCCATAACGAAGGCTGCCCGAGCCATATACCCTGAGTCTTCTAATACGGCCAAGAAGAAAAAAAGAACGATGAGACCGGGGACGAATGTTAATATGCCGCCAACCCCGGCAATGATGCCGTCTATAACCAATGAATGGAGCCACTCGCTGGCGCCTAGTTGGATTAAGATGGCCGAGAGACCCGCGGCAACCGGTCCATTGATGACGCTGTCTACCCAGTCCAGGTAGGGCGCCGAGACGTCGATGACCAGCCGGAAGACGAGATACATCACCAGCATAAATATGGGCAAACCGAGCAGCCTATGAGTAGCGAATCTATCAACCCGCTCCGTCAAAGTGGTTTTATCTGGCGATGAGTGGGTGCATACCTGCCGGCTGATAGCGCTGACTGCGCCATAGCGCCGGTCAGCCGTTATGATTTCGACATCCTCGCTATATTTGATTGCTAGCTCGTCGGCTTTTTCTTTTGCCGCCTTAGATACGGCCGGTCCACCGTTCAAAGGATTGAGGGTATCCACCACCTCTTCTTCGCCTTCTAGCAGTTTTAGGGCCAGCCAGCGGGAGCAGTAGCCATTGAGGGGAAGCTGGTTAAATGAGGCCGCATCACTCAAATCATCGATCGCGGCTTCGATATCGTCTCCGTAATCTACTTTGAATCCCTTCTGCACCTGGCATTGACAATGATTCTGCTGGCCCTTAACGTCACCGGTGGATTTGGTGATTTCGACCGACGACGCCAATAATTGTTCTAAACCTACACCTCTGTTGGCGGCCGTTGGGATGACCGGCACGCCACCCAGCAATCTTGACAACTGTTCGATATCAACCTTGATGCCCTGGGATCTTGCTTGATCGTACATGTTGAGGGCAAGGATGACCGGCACACCCATCTCCAACACCTGGACAACCATATAAAGGTTTCGCTCCAGGTTTGTGGTGTCCACTACGCAGATCACAGCATCGGGATGTTCATGGATGATGAAATCCCTGGCAACAATTTCGTCGGGAGAAAAAGCTGCCAAGCTGTACGTACCGGGCAAATCAACCAACTGGATGGGGTCTCCTTCGAAAGAACAATGACCGCTCTTTAATGCGACGGTTTTCCCCGGCCAATTTCCGGTATGCTGGCGCAAACCGGTCAAGGCATTGAAGATCGTACTCTTACCGGCATTCGGATTGCCAGCTAGAGCGATCGTGACTTCAGTCTGTGGATTCTCCGCCATCGATCTCGACCAAAATGCCAGCGGCGTCAGCGCGGCGCAATGATAGGTGATAACCTTTTACGACATATTCAACCGGATCCCCCAGCGGGGCGATGCGTTCGACGAGCACGTTCTCGCCCCGGATAAAACCCATCTCCATGAAGCGGCGGCGCATCTGGCCCTTGCCGCCCACACGAACGATCGTCGCCCGTTGCCCAGGTTTCAATTGGCTCAACAAAATCTGTTTTGTCATCGTTGGTGTTAAAGAGTGTTGTTTTTTCGATTGATGTTTCCGGACTCGGTTTGATTCAAAAATCACAACAGCACGACCTCCACTTATTGGTTTCCAATCGAAGAAGCCTCGGTTTTATCTACCAAGACTAAATCTGCCAGGGTCAAGCCCAAGGCAATTTCGGTAGCTTCGCCCTGACGGCCGACGCGAAGGGTGAGTGGTCCCTTTAACGGCGCAGCATCGACTATTTTCACGAGCTGATCCGGTTGTAATCCTCTGTCGGCAAAATAGGCCATCACCTCGCTGCTTTCGGGCACAATAGCCTTTATTTGCGCTTCTTGGCCGACCTCTAATATCGAGAGGGGGATATTCTGCTGTTGGCTGATGTGACCGTCGCGATCCGGGATCGGATTGCCATGAGGACACTTTGCCGGATTCCCCAAGTAATCGGCCAGGGCTTCCGTCACCTCGGTCGCCGTCGCATGTTCCAAATCGCAGGCCAAATCATGTACCTTGGCCCAGTCCAGTTCGAGGTGATCAAATAGAAAACATTCCCATAGGCGATGGCGGCGAATGACGCTGTTTGCGATTCGCCGCCCACCTGTGGTTAGGGATACTCCTTTGTAGGGTTGGTGATTAATGTACTTTTGCTCGACCAAGCGTTTCATCATTTCATTGGCTGAAACGGGCGAAACCCCCAGTCTCTCGGCTACCCGGCCGATGGGAACAGGCTCACTTTCGCCACCCAATTCGGCCACGCTTTTTAAGTACATTTCGACGCTTTCGCTTTTGCCACTATCTTTCATTCGTTGGTCACCTTAAGAATTAGATATAAGGGTAGCCTTATAATAATCTAATAGGGTTGCCTGCTGTAGGGACAAGCGTCATATTTTAGGGGTGACAAATGTCATAAATGGGTAAGAAGAAGGGGGAATCAAAGAAGCAAGCGGACCATGCCTGCCCGAGAAATGAGATATTAATCAGTATTAGCTTGTCTAACAGATGCGGGGCAACATTTCGCCACTGAGCATATCGACGATTCGCGTGGTGCCGATGGCGGTCCGAAGCAGAACTCTGTTTTGCGGTGCTGCCTGTACCTCGCCGATGATGACAGCTTCTTCACCATAACGAGAGGCGCGCATAGCCGCTAAGACATTATCAGCATCTTCCCGGCCGACGATGGCCAACACTTTTCCTTCGTTGGCGATATACAAGGCATCAAAACCCAGCATTTCGCAGGCGGCTTTGACGGCCGTTCGAATAGGGATCGACGACTCATCCAAGACAATGGCTACTTGGGACTGTTGGGCGATTTCATTGAGGGTGCTGGCAACGCCGCCACGAGTTGGATCACGCAGAACGCGAACCTGGTCACTTGCCTGGATCATGGCGGCTACCAAATGATTGAGTGGGGCGACATCGCTTTGTAGATCGGTTTCAAAGCCTAGTTCGCCGCGAGCGCCTAGTACAGCAATGCCATGATCGCCGATGGGGCCTGAGAGAATGACGACATCACCTGGACGGGCCTGGTCACCGGAAATGCTTAAATTATTCTGGATATGCCCAATCCCCGATGTATTGATGTAGAGACCGTCGGCTTTTCCCCTTTCAACGACCTTGGTATCGCCGGCGATGATTTGAACGCCTGCCTCGATAGCCGCCAGGCGCATCGAAGCGACTACCTGTTCCAATAAACCTAATTCTAAACCTTCTTCCAAGATGAAGCCGGCCGTCAGGTACATGGGCTTTGCCCCCATCATGGCTACATCATTCACGGTGCCGCACACGGCTAAGCGGCCGATGTCACCTCCTGGAAAGAAGAGAGGCCAGACGACGTGGGAATCGGTACTCACCGCCAATTGGGCGCTAGATCCAAATTCTACGACACCTGCGTCATTTCCGGCATGCAGGATGGGATTGCCCAGGGGTGGTAGAAAAAGCCCGGAAATCAAGTCGTGGGACAGTTTGCCGCCACTTCCATGACCCATGATGACCTGACCTCGTTTACGAATGGGTACCGGACAAACCGGCCCTTCTATGAAGATTGATTCGTTCATTTATCGGCTACTATCCAAGCTGTTATCGTTTCATCGATCTCGATATTGACCTTCAAACCATGGCTGACAAGCATAGCTTTTATTTCACGCGGATAATTGAAGTGACTGCGCATAAGGGCGACTTTTTCAGCAACGGCGATCAATTTGACACTAAAATGATTCAAATCAGGTTCCTCGATAACCAGGCGACCACCTGGTTTCAAGACCCGGACCATGTCGGCTATGGCCTGTTCCTGGTTGCAAAAATGATGCAGGGCATCTACGACCAAGACCCTTTCGAAGCTCTCAATAGCGAACGGTAAATTTTCGGCGTGAGCCATGGAGACTTCGAAGCAGTCTTTTTCATACGCCTGTTTCAACATCCCAGCCGAGACATCGGTCAGGACTAATTCGTCTACGTAAGGCTTTAATTGAGATGAAACCCGGCCCGTGCCACCGCCGGCATCCAACAACCGACCTCGTACCGGCAGTCTAAGCAGTTCTTTGAGCCGATCGGCATCGGGTGGGGGGATCACCCGTTCGTAGATTGGAGCTATCAAATTAAAGTGGTCGAACATTGGTGGAATCTAGTTGGATAATGACTAAACCGGCAGACGATCGCGCCGGTAGCGATAATAGGCGGCGCAGGCGCCTTCGCCAGAGACCATGGTCGCTCCCAGCGGTTTTTCTGGCGTGCATTCACGTCCGAAAGCAGGGCATTCGTCTGGTTTCTTTAAGCCCTGGAGGATTAGTCCGGATATGCACAAAGGTGATTCGTCTGGTTGAATCTGACCGACATCAAAGCGATGTTCGGCATTGAAATAAGAAAACTCGGGCCGCAGACACCATCCGCTCATCGGGATGGAGCCGATGCCACGCCATTTGCGATCACATGCTTCAAATACCCGGTTTATAACAGCTTGAGCAGGAATATTTCCTTTGAAGGTAACTGTTCGGGAGTAGGCGTTTTCAACTTCAACCCGCCCTTCTTCTAATTGGTGAACGGTCGCCAATATACCTTGCATAATATCCACCGGTTCAAAGCCGGTCACGGCGATAGGGACTTGGTATTTTTCGGCGATTGGCGGATATTCCCAGTAGCCCATTACGGCGCAGACGTGTCCAGCGGCGAGAAAGCCTTGCACTCGATTATTTGGTGAACTTAAGATGGCGTGCATGGCCGGGGGCACACACACATGGGATACGAGAACGCTGAAATTGTTCAATCCTAGCGAGTGAGCTTGAAGGACGCTCATGGCGTTGGCCGGTGCCGTGGTTTCGAAGCCAATAGCAAAGAAAACGACTTCTTTATCTGGATTATCCTGGGCGATTTTCACGGCGTCTAGAGGAGAATAGACTACCCGGACATCGGCACCTGCGGCGCGCACGGAAAAGAGATCTTTTTCTGAACCGGGGACACGCAACATGTCACCGTAAGATGTAAAAATGACATCTGGGTTGGCGGCGATAGCCAAAGCCTTATCGATGAGTTCCAAAGGAGTGACGCAGACAGGACAACCGGGACCGTGGACTAACTCAACCTCTTCTGGCAGAAGTTGGTCGAGCCCGTAGCGCATGATGGCATGAGTCTGGCCACCACAAATCTCCATGATCACCCACGGCCGGGTAACCCTTCGCCGAAGCTCAGCCAGTATACTCTTTACCAATTCTGCGTCCCTGTATTCGTCGATATACTTCATTGGCTTTCTAAATCGACTGGTTCAATGCCTAATTCCTCTTCGACGTTGGCGATCTCGCGCAGCAATTGTAGTGTCTCTTGCGCCTCTTCTTCGCTAAGAAGGCTAATGGCAAAGCCGACATGAATCACCGTGTATTCCCCGATTTGAGCTTCGGGTACATACTCCAGGCAAGCTTCGCGGGTCACACCGCCGAAGTCGATCTTGCCCATCTTTAAGCCGTTGGCTTCGTAAGTTTCGATGATTTTCCCAGGTACGCCAAGACACATAACCTACTCCTTTAACGTTACGAAGTATCCACTATCATATGCTACAGATCGATCAAGTCCTGAAATCCGGAGTATCGCACCTAGGGTAAAGTGACCGATCTCGTTCAGTAACGAACAGGATCTCATTCTATTCACAGAGTCCCGAATTGAGTTTATAGGAAATGATCGCAGCTTGGCCCAGGGCCAGTCCACCGTCATTGGCCGGGACTTGCCGGTGCAGATAGACCTGAAAGCCGTGTTTCTGGAGCAATGACGTGGTTCTTTTCAATAAATATACATTTTGCCAAACGCCACCGCTCAAGGCGACATCTGCCAATCCGTCGGTCTTCTTGATCAATAGGCAAATGTCACTAACTAATTGAGCTACGCTATTATGAAAACGGGCTGCGATAGTCTGCACAGGTACTTTTGATCGTAGGTCTGTCACAACCCCGCTTATCAAGGGTGAGGCGTCGATTTTATCATCTTCAATAGCCCATGAATAGATTCCATCCTCGATTGGATCGACAAATGCTTCGAGCTCAATGGCAGCCTGGGCTTCATAGTTCACGACAGGCCGGACGCCGACTAAGGCTGAAACGGCGTCAAATAAGCGGCCCATACTAGAGGTTGGTGGAGCATTTAGGCCACTAATTAGCTGGGCCTGCAAAACATCTAATGGTTGGGATATGTGACTGTCGATCTGTGCAGCATGAATGACAGGCGGCAAGTCATCGTCCCAGGGGATGCCGGCTTGCTGGAGCCAGGTCAACGCCAGTCGCCACGGTTCTTTGATGGAGCGCTCGCCCCCAGGCAAAGGCACGTATTTAAGATGGAATTCGCGATGGTAGCCATCATAGTCAGCAACTAGAAACTCACCACCCCATATGGCACCATCGTCACCATAACCGGTGCCGTCGAAAGAAACGCCGATGAGGGGCTGTTTACCCGCCAACTTGTGTTCGGCCATGCAAGCGGCAATATGAGCATGGTGGTGTTGTACGCCGAATGCAGGTAAGCCCTGTTTGCTTGCCCGATCTAAGGCGTAGCGAGTCGCTAAGTAATCTGGATGCAAATCATAAGCAATGGCTTCTGGCTGTACTCGAAATAAACGCTCGAAATGGGTTACCCCATCCTCAAAGGCCTGTATCGTCTCTAAGTTCTCCATATCGCCAATATGATGGCTTAGAAAGGCATAGGGGCCCTTGGCTAGACAAAAAGTATTCTTAAGTTCTGGTCCGGTGGCCAATAAAGGTGGCGTTTCCCAGGGTAGGCGAATTGGATTGGGAGCATAGCCTCTGGATCGACGGATAAACTGCAGATCTGGAACCGGAAAGCTATCCTCAGTAGCGGATTGTATTTGAACTGAGCGAACAACGGAGTCATCGCAGCGGATTCGGATTCCACGATCGTGCAGGAGAAAAGCATCGGCCAGTGAAAGGAGCCGCTTCAAAGCTTCTTCGTTTTGCGTGGCAATGGGCTCATCGCTTATATTACCACTGGTCATGACGAGTGCTTCTGGGTAGCCAGGCCTCTCTTCTAACAATAAATAGTGCAGTGGTGTATAAGGAAGCATGACCCCTAATGTATTTTGTCCTGGAGTCACGGATCTGGTTATGGGTGAATCCGGCCGGCGATCAAGAATAACCACAGGTCTTTCACGCGATTCCAGCAAAGTCCATTCCTTTATGTTAAGTTGACAGTGGCGTTTGACGATGTCTGAGTTAAACATCATCAAGGCAAAAGGCTTGTCGACTCTTAATTTTCGTCTTCTTAATTCCGACACCGCTCCCGGATTGGTCGCATCGCAGGCCAGGTGAAAACCGCCAAGACCCTTGATAGCCACGATTTTTCCCTGCTGAAGCAATTCGCGGGTCGCTTGAAGAGCGTCTTCACCGATCAAGTTGCCGGAGTTGTCAGCAGAGGGCATTTTCCCACTTAGCGGCGTTCCATCTTTGATTTCTAACCAGATCTGAGGACCGCAGATGGGACAGGCGATTGGCTGTGCATGGTAGCGGCGATTGAGAGGATTTTCATATTCGATCTGGCACTCGAGGCACATTTGAAACGAAACCATTGTCGTGAACGGCCGGTCGTAGGGGACATCGTCGATGATGGTAAAACGTGGTCCACAATTCGTGCAATTGATGAATGGGTAGCGGTAACGCCGGTCATCGGCATAAAAAAGTTCATGGATACAATCCGGGCATACGTTGACATCCGGAGAAATGGGTTGAAATGCACCGCTTATAGGCTCTGAGGGGATGATTTTAAAGGCTGAGAAACCGCTAGGTTGTCGATTGCTGATTCGAATATCATCGATCTGAGCCAGTGGTGGTGTTTCATTCTCTAATGCGTCGAAAAACGCCGCTAGAGACTCGGGCCGGCCATCGATTTCAATTTCTACGCCACCGGAAGTGTTTCTTACCCAACCGGTCAAGTGGAGCCGGTTAGCCAGGTTATAAATGAACGGCCGGAACCCTACGCCTTGAACTATTCCACTGACGTGAATAGTTGCTCCATGAGTTTCCAAAACGCGCTCCGATTCCATAAACAGTCTTCTGTTCAATTATGGCCTCGTCTCCACGAGATCGCGCACCCAATTTATCCAGTCCTCAACTCCTTCCAAGGAGCGGCATGATAGGGGGAAAGTCATCAGGCCTGGATTCAATGCCTCCACACCTCGGCGGAAGTAGTCCATGTCGAAATCGATATAGGGTCGGAGATCGATTTTATTGATCACCAAAGCGTCAACGCCCTGGTACATGCCGGGGTATTTATAAGGTTTATCATCCCCTTCTGGCACCGAGGCAATGAGGATGCTTTTATGGGTGCCAAGTTGAAAATTAGCCGGGCAAATCAAGTTGCCCACGTTTTCTACGATGAGCAAATCGACGGTATCTAGATTCAGTTGTCCCAGGGCTTCCTGCAACATCACCGCATCCAGGTGGCATTCACCACCGGTGTTTATTTGAACCGCTTGTGCGCCTGCCGCGGCTGCCCGGTCAGCATCTATGCTGGTGGCAATGTCGCCATCTACAACAGCAATCTGATATTGGTCGCGTAAATTCTGCAGGGTCAATTCAATGAGACTGGTCTTGCCCGCTCCAGGCGAAGCCATCAGGTTGATTGCAAAAACTCCGGCCTCGTCCAGAGCCAGCCGGTTAGATGCCGCCAGTTTCTCATTGGCTCCCAGAATCTTTTCAACAACGGCGATGCGTTGATTCATGCTATTACTCCAAATTATGAAGAAGCCTTACTCTTGGAGGCATCATTGGATATTTCAATCGCTTCTAACATAAATTCCTGACCGGCGTTGATGCGGATATTGTTGCTCCGGCAGCCGGGACAAACCAGGTCATCTTCAGTCCCAAAAGTGCATCCGCAATCCTGACAAACCAACTCGGCCGGTACGCGCCGGAAATGAAGTTTTGCCCCTTCGGCAACCGTACCTTCGCTGACGAAATCCCAATAAAATTGAACCGAGTCATCGACAACTGAAGATAAATCTCCAATGACGAGGTACAGGTCAGTTACGCAACCGGCATCTGCCTTACGGGCATGGCGTAAGGCGATTTCCAGAATGCTCTCAGTAACCATAAGTTCATGCATGGCTAATGAATCGTTCTAATAACAAATAGCTATACTTGAATCTTATCACGCCATATTGTAGATACTAAGTGCTATTTGTCATAGAGTAAGCCTGATTGAAGTCACTGTTATGAAATCTAGTCAGTATGAAGCGAGATGGGGAACCGTGTGCAAAGGCTCCCACTCCTGAGAAATGGATAGATGATACAGCCATTGCATCTCGAGATGTCACAGTTTGCTTACTAGAGTTTTAAACTGTGACACACATCACCTACGGGGGATAGAAAGAAACAAGGCGACCACATCAGGTCGCCTCGTCCGGTATCGTCAGTTGTTTAAGGATGAGCTTATTCAGGTGACGTAGCTGCAGCTAATTGAACCCGAGTAGCATGTAAGCGTTCCATGGTAGCCTTGGCAACCATGGTTTGGAAGCCACAGCTTAATTGTGGATCTTCTTTGAATAGTTCACGAAGGCCAACAGCATCTGTTCTGAAGGAGCCGACTGTCATTTATCACGATCGCCGAAGCCGTATATTTGTAGGGTTCAACGATGGATGATATGCCTAACAATTCACCTGGATTGATGTTGCCGACGACGAATTCCTTGCGCAAATCTGGTTCATGCTCGTCGATGACAACGTAATGCAGGTCAATGCTCCCTTCCATCAATAGATAGCAGGCATCGGCCTGAGCGTTCGTGTGAAAAATAACAGATCCACTTTCGCATTCTATCTCTTCAGTGATCATCGCCACCTCGCGTAGCTGGTCAGCGGTCATGAAGGAGAAGAATGGATAACGACGTAAAGTTTCTGTAGATATCATGGTTAAATCCTCTTTTGAAAAGGAAGCAAAGAACCGGTTGAATCCGACGACTAAAAAGTCACGGTAGCCGGATCTGCTTATTAGCCGATCAGAAGGTTCATTACAGCTTGCGCTGCGTTTGGTATCGCGGCCTCGACATCCGGCGTGAGTTCTTCAGAAAAGTCATATACGCGTTGTGCTTCAATAGCTACAATTAAAACCTCATCTGGCAACTTGGCCCCCATCGCCCGGCCCAACTCGAGGGCCGTTTGTAAGGAGGTATCATGGACGGCCGTTGTGTGACCAGCTGATAAGTCCGGTAAGGCTTCTAAGGCCAGGGTGTAAACTTGTCCAATCTTTCCATCGCAGGTCTGTATGGCATCGATGATAATGGCTCTTGGGTAGTCGATGAGCCTTTCCATCAAGCTCAAACCCCCTAAAGCTAAGCAGTCAACCTCGACTTCGTCCGGAAGATCAAGGGCTTGAACTGCTTCAGCAACTCGCCAACCGATGCCATCATCGCCCAAGATGGGATTGCCGAGGCCAATGACCAGTGTTTGGGCAGGGACACTTTTCACGGCGCCCCTGCCTTCGAACTCAGCAATATTGTCGTAAAACATCCACCTCGTTCCCGTCCGCGTCGCGAATGGTGACCTCAAGAGGCATCTGACCTGGCAAAGAGTGGGTGGCACAACCAAAGCAAGGATCATAGGCTCTGAAAGCCATCTCTACCTTGTTTAGCAACCCTTCAGTGATGACAGTGCCATTGCCGATGAGGCTTTTGGCTGCCTTGGCGATAGACATGCTGATAGGAGCATAATTATTAGTTGTGCCGACAATCAGGTTCACCTTGGTTAAGATACCACGTTCGTCGGTCCAATAATGGTGGGTTAAAGTTCCGCGAGGAGCTTCAACAATGCCGACGCCTTCTGTCGGTGTTTGGGTAGGCACCACGTGGAAATCTGGCGAAGTGATCTCTGGATCGGTGGCCAACTCTACTAACCGTTCGGCCGCGTAGAGCAGTTCAATTAGGCGGGCCCAATGTGTAGCCAGACGTTGGTGAACAGGTTTGCCGCCCAACGTTTCGTAAAATTTTTCGTACTCGGCCTGGGCTAAAGGAGTTGCCATACCATCGGCCGCATTCAATCGCGACAGGGGTGTAGCCGCATAGACGCCTGAATCATTGCCATCGACGAAACCTTTCCAACCGACTTTTTTCAAGTAGGGGAATTTCAAGTAGGTCCAGGGGACGACCCGTTCCGCAATCCAATCGGTATATTCATTCGGCGAATACTTACCCAATCGATTTCCATCTGGATCAACCACGCTCACTTTACCATCGTAGAAGTTCACGAAGTTATTCTCATCCACCATGCCAATGTAATGGGTGCGGTGAGTGTAAATGTCACCCAAAATTAGGTCAACATATTCCTTGTTACCCAGGACAAGATCGCTGAAGAGCTGCAGACTGAATTGGGCAAACTCAATTCCCCAACGACCCATGTCTTCGATATTTTGCCGTTCTTCTTCGTTAAGACCCTTAGTCACGCCACCTGGAATCGAGGTGCAAGGGTGAACTTTACGACCTCCCAGTATTTCCACAACCGAATGGCCATATTTACGGGCTTGGATGACTTTGCCGCCAATTTCCAGGCCAACTTTATGGATGACGCCCAAGATGTTCCGTTCAGCCACGGGAGCGTCAGGTCCCATGACGAAATCAGGTCCACCCAGGGCATAAAAGTGGGTTGTATGGTCTGTGAAGTAGAAACCCATATAGAGAAGTTCACGGAGTTTCTTGCCGGCGGGGGGAGGATCCACTCCATAGACGGCGTCGGCTGCTTTTGCCGCGGCCATGTGATGGGCTTCCGGGCAAACGCCGCAGATGCGGTTTGTCAGCAAGGGCATTTCCTCAACCGGACGGCCAACGCAGAAGCGTTCGAAGCCGCGTAGTTCCGGGATCTGGAAATAGGTGTTGGCAACTTCGCCATCGTCATCCAGCAGGATCTCAATTTTGCCGTGTCCTTCCAGTCTGGTTATGGGGTCAATGGTGATACGTTCCATATCCTTATCTCCTCATTAATCGCCGGCGAAAGCCGGTTTTGCTGCGTGTAACAGAGAGTTGGCTAAGCCGAAGCGATAAAACGAGCCGGCCGGATCCGGAATACCATCCAGTATAGCTTCAATTTCATCTGGGTCGCGGCTATCGATTACCGAAGCCAAAGCCGTCATGATCCGGGCTCCATAATCCACGACACCCTCTGCAGGGCCATAACAGCCAATGCAAGCGGCATTAGCCGCAGGGCAGAGCGCCCCACAACCATTGCGCGTAGCCGGACCATTGCAAAGTATGCCTTGTTCCAGTAAACAAAGTTCAGGATCAATCGATTCCACTTCATGGATGCGGACGAATTCCTTGATCTTCTTCACATTTCTGGTTCGACTGCAATCATCGCAAACGGTCGAAATGCCCGCGCCAATGACGGCGCCTTTCGGCGGCAATTCCGCTTCACCATTTAGGGCTTTGATGACCAGCTCTACAACAGCGGCAATTTGATGGGACTCAGGTGGGCAACCGGGCATGTAATAATCGACATCGACGATCTTATCCAATGTCCTTAAGCTGGGGCTAAAAACCGGGATATTAATTGAGAGCCCTTCGGGCGTATCCCAATTGTATTGTGGCCGGATGTTGTCCGGATTTTCAGTCGATACAGTGTTGTCGTAAACCGCATCGAAGATTTGAGACATGCTGCTGAAATTGGCTAAACCGGGAATGCATCCCTCGGTAGCACAAGAGCCAAAAGCCACCAAGAAGACCGACTTCTTGCGCAACAATTTCGCAAGATGCTCGTTTTCCTCATTGCGTATGCCGCCATTGAACAGGGTCAAGGTTATGGACTTGTCGGGCATTGCTTCGACATCTTTATATTTGGCGTCCATGGCAACCGGCCAGAAGGCGACGTCAAAGGCAGCATCCACATCCAGGATTTTTTCGCCGATATTGAGAACGGCAATTTCGCATCCTCCGCATGATGCCGCCCAATACATTGCAAACTTGGGTTTACCATTTTCGCTCATGCTGCCACCTCCTCGACGACTTCGATTGCTGGAGCACCGGCGCCGTTGCTATGTACCTGGTTGCGAGGCCAGTTTAGTGGACCAAGCTCCCGGATTTCTTCAACAATTTTGGTGATTTCCTTGGCCAAGTACACACCTTCTGCCGCACTCGCCCAAACAAGCTTGACTCTTTCGGGCTCAATACCCATCTGGGCTATCGTGCGCCGAAGCAGTAAGTAACGGCGCAAGGCCTTGTAATTTTGTTCCAGATAGTGGCATTCTCCGGGATGGCAACCCGTGATCATGACCGCGTCAGCCCCTTCCGACAAAGCTTTGAGTACGAAAGTGGGGTCAAGACGGCCGGAACACATCAGCCGAATCAGGCGAATATTGGGCGGATACTTCTGTCTTGAAGTACCCGCCAGATCGGCCGCCCGATAACTGCACCAGTTGCAAGTGAAACCAATGATGATAGGTTCAAATTGTTCTGTCATGGTACTCCTCCTAGGCGGCCACAGGCTCAGCTACTTTGACCCCACCGTTTGGCCTGCTGTACCTCAGCATACCTTCGATTTGGGCCAAGATCTGTTCATTAGTAAAGCCGCTGCCAGTGATCGCCCCGGCCGGACAAGCTGCTACGCACGTACCGCAGCCTTGGCAGAGCGCCTGGTTGATTTCAGTCACCATCAAATCTTCATGGAAGAGGATGGCATTGAAGGGGCATAGGTCATTGCAGATGCGACAGCCCGAGCATTGCTCAGCGTTCACACTGGCCCGAACTGGTTCGAGCTCGATCTCTTCCCGGCCAATCAGGTTAAGCACTCGTGCGGCTGCTGCCGCTCCTTGGGCAACGCTTGTGGGAATGTCCTTTGGACCTTGAACGGCACCGGCAATGAAAATGCCTTCGGTCATGGTCGCCACCGGATCCAATTTTGGATGTTTCTCGATGAACCAACCATTAGCGCTACAAGAGATGCCAAACTTGTGACCGACTTCCTTGGCGTCTGCTCTTGGCTCGAGGCCAAGGGCCAGGATAACCATATCCACCGGGATGCGACGTTGTTTGCCGACTAGCGTATCCTCTGCTTGAATGATGAGTTTACCTTCTTCGCCGGGCATACGAGCCGCATCGGTAACCTCAGCTACTCGCCCGCGAACGAAGCTCACGCCTTCTTCCAAGACTCTTTGGTAAAACTCATCATAATCTTTATAGGCCGTTCGCATGTCGATATAGAAGTTGTACACTTCGGCATCGGTACGCTCTTTTACTAAGTGAGCGAATTTTAAGCTCGACATACAACAGATCACTGAGCAGTAGTTGTTGAAGTTGCGATCCCGACTGCCAACGCAGTGGATGATGCCCACTGATTTGGGTGTGGTAACGCCATCTCTCAGGACAACGTCACCATTCGTTGGTCCGGCCGCGTTGCACATGCGTTCGAATTCGAGGCTGCTGAATACGTTGGCTAATCGGCCAAAACCGTATTGGGTTAACTTGCGGGCGTCGAAGACATCAAATCCGGTGGCGAGAATGATATTTCCAACCGTGATCGTGATGAATTCCTCTTGCTGATCGAAATCGATAGCGCCCGTAGGACACAACTTTTCGCAGGCCCGACATTTCCCGTTTTGGAAGTAGGTGCAATTCGGCGGGTCAATGACCGGGTATTTGGGCACGGCCTGGGCAAAGGGCGTGTAAATCGCTTTGCGGTAGCCGAGTCCGGCTTCAAAAACGTCGTCGATGACACTCTTGGGGCATTTTTCCCAACAGATGCCGCAACCGGTGCAATCTTCTTCAACCACGTATCGTGGTTTCTTTTTGATGGATACTGTGAAACTACCCACGTAGCCATCAACTCGCTCGACCTCGCTCCAGGTCAAGAGTTCGATGTTCGGGTGATTACCCACATCGACCATTCTGGGCGTTAAGATACATGCCGAACAGTCCAAAGTGGGGAACGTTTTGTCAAATTGGGCCATGTGGCCACCGATGGATGGTTCCCTTTCTACCAAGTAAACTTTCTTTCCGGAACCCGCAATTTCTAGGGCAGCTTGAATGCCGGCTATGCCGCCGCCAACGACAAGGGTGTCGGGATTAATCGGCACATGCATGGGCTCAAGTGGTTCGTTATGAATGACTCTTTCAACGCCACTGGCTAACATGGCCTTGGCTTTCGCTGTCGCGGCTATCTTATCCGTATGTACCCAGGAAACCTGTTCACGAATCGAAACCATCTCGCAAAGATAAGGATTCAGGCCGGCACGATTACAAGCGCCACGAAAAGTGGCCTCATGAAGGTGGGGGGAACAAGCAGCCACTACAACCCGGGTTAATCCTTCCTCTTCGATGTCCCGCTCGATGAGTTCTTGTCCCAGGCTAGAGCACATGAATTTGTAATCTCGGGAAACGACCACACCATCATCGCCCAGGGTATCCTGCGCCCAGATTGCAACGTCCTCCACGTCAACCATGCTGGCGATATTGGAGCCGCAATGGCAAACATATACACCAACGCGTTCTTTATCGTTACCTTGTTCAGCACTCATTTGACTTCCTCCTCAGCTTGAGGCATCTGGGGCATAGGTAAGGTTGGGTCATCCTTCTTTCGACGCTTGGGTTGGGCAGGCACTTCTTCAACAGGCACTTCCACGCCTATCTTAGCCATAGCCTCGGTCGATTTGACGAACTCTCTACCCACTCCCAGCTCCTTCGCATCGTGGCCAAAAGCCAGACCCAATAACTGGGTGAAGTAAAGGATGGGGATGTGGTAGTTGGTTTTGAAATGTTTATTAACATCACCCTGATAAGCGTCGACATTGAGTTGACACATAGGGCACAAAGTTACTAACATATCTGCTTTATACTCTTCTGCGGCATACAGTAGCCGGCGAATGAGCTCGTAAGCTGTCGGCTCGCTGATTTGGGTCATGTGACCGCCACAACAGTGGGTTTTCAGCGGAAAGTCGATGACTTCAGCGCCTAAGGCCTTTAATAACTTGTCCAACACTTGGGGATATTCCGGCGCTCCAAACCGATTATCTACATCCGGCCGGACGACCATGCAGCCGTAGTAAGGAGCAAGCCGCAAACCTTTGAGCGGCCTGACGACTTTGCTTTTGATAGTGTCAAGACCGACATCATGGTAAATTATGTCAAGTAGATGTCGAATCTTAACCGCATCAGCCTCGTAACTAAGCCCGCCAGCCGCCAACGCTTCACCGACCATCTCGGCTAGCCCGGCGTCTTCACGAAGGTAACTGTTGGTTTTCGATAAATTAAGATAACAGGCGCTGCAGCCCGCGACAAGGGTATCGGCGCCGTCAACTTGTTGGCTGGCTAAGGCTAAATTTCGGCCGACCAGGGAATGGGAAGGAATTCGGGCGATAGAGGAGTACTCGGTCGCCCCACAGCAATTCCAATCCCGCACTTCTTCTAGCTCGATTCCGATATCTTCGCGAATCGCCAGCGTGGAGTCCAGATATGGTCGGGCACTCTTTTCCATGGCACAGCCAGGGTAGAATAAATACTTGCTCATACCTAAGCCTCCACCTCATCCAGCTCTTTGGCTTTCTTCAAGATCGCCTTGAGTTGGTCTATATCTTCGATCTTTTTGGGGCGAATGTCCAACCTGTCTTGACTCCACATCCCCCAGCCAAATGAGGTGCTCCCCATTAATCTGAGAGGTGAATGTGTTAAGTAATGACGGGTGGCTAAGCCAAGTTCGAAGCTGCGCCCGTAATTCTCTACTTGACCGATGAAGGTCTTAGAGAAATCGGGAGCCGTGCTGTCGTCATAGAGATTGGCGTTGATAGCCTGTCTCTTGAGGGTGTACATGATGTCGGTGATGTGAATTTCCTGCGGGCAGCGAACCATGCAGTAATAACAAGAGACACAATACCAGGGCGTATTGCTGGCGAGAACCTCATCTCTCATCCCTGCGCGGATCATGGCAAATAATTGCCGAGGTGTGTGGTCCATGTCCATACCCGATGGACAAGAACCGCCGCACGTGCCGCATTGGATACACATCTCCAGACGTGAATCTCCTACCGTGCCGGCCTCAATTTCCTGCAAGAAGGTCTTCTTGGGAACAGCGGCCGCATCGGGGAGTTTCTCAGCGACAATATCAGTAGTTGCAGTCAACGGTCACCTCCTGATTGATGCCATCCTCCAACAAAATAAAAAACGGCCCCATCAATAACCGAAAGGCAATGGATAGGGCCGAACATTCGCTACATACACCTACATTTAGGCACAAACGTTAGAACGGTAAAAATAGCAGAAATGGCAGAAATAATCTACCTTATCGGAATTCTATTAGTCTTCTGGAAAAAGGCTTAGTGACAGAAGTCATGAGTTTTTAGTGATGTTAGTACATGTTAATCATAAAGTATTGTGAAATTATTCACATATTATAATTTAGTTCGATACCCTTGGCAATATACGATTGGTACATAATAATTTGAGCAATCTGAATTATCTCGGGAAATCACGAAGATGAAGTTTGGTGTTGTCTTTCCACAAACTGAATTCGGGGACGATCCGGTTGCAATCTGTAATTTTGCGCAAACGGCCGAATCATTGGGATATAGTCACATCCTGGCTTACGATCATGTTCTAGGCGCGGGTCCGGCGCGACCGAAGCCCCTGAATGGACCCTATACTCATGAAGATCCGTTTCACGAACCGTTTGTACTCTTTAGCTTCATGGCTGCCGTCACCAGTCAGATCGAATTTACGACAGGCATCTTGATCCTTCCTCAAAGAGAGACGGCCTTGGTTGCCAAACAGGCGGCAACCTTGGATGTTCTTTGCCAAGGTAGGCTACGCATGGGGCTAGGCATCGGCTGGAACTGGGTGGAATACGAAGCGCTCAATCAGAATTTTCAGACACGTGGGCGGCGGATTGAAGAACAAGTAGAGGTGCTCCGCCAATTATGGACCCAACCGTTGGTTAACTTTGATGGCGAGTGGCACCACATCGCCAATGCGGGTATCAATCCTTTACCAATTCAACGGCCGGTACCTATATGGTTTGGTGGGCGTGCCGATGCCGTTTTACGACGTGTCGCGGAAATGGGGGACGGATGGATGCCAACTTATCAAAAGGCGGCCGACGCCTGCCCATCATTGGACAAAATCTCAGGCTACCTGGCGACAGCAGGACGAAGCTGGGAGGATATTGGGTTAGAAGCGCGAATTTGGTATGGGGATGGTGATCCGGAGCGGTGGATTTCGTTTAGCGACGACTGGCGGGCTTCTGGTGCGACCCATTTGTCCATCAATACAATGCGCTGCGGATTCACGACACCTACTGAACACTTGGAGGCTATTCAACGATTCGCAGAATTGTCTGGCCTTTTTATTTCATAAGCGCTAGCATTTTAAGCAATGAAGCTTAACGTATCTTTGGGACAGATGGATGTCCAATTAGGTCAACCTGAGAAAAACTTGGCGACTGTTGAGTCGATGGTGACCGAGGCCGCTGAAAAAGGATCTGACCTCATTCTCTTCCCTGAGTTGTGGTCGTCTGGTTATGACTTGAAAAATGCGAACCTGCATGCAACAGCTCTGGATCAAGGTGTCTTCGCCGAAACTGCTAACTTGGCCAGAAAATATGGTCTTAGCATTTTGGGAAGCTGCTTATCTCTGAAGCAAGAAGGCCAATTTGGCAACACGGCCGTTTACTTTGATGATAAGGGGCAGCAACTTGGAGCTTATACAAAGATTCACCTTTTTCGCCTGATGGTGGAGGATCAATATCTGTCGCCTGGCGAGTATTTAACGGCTATTAACACAGCATGGGGTAGGGTTGGCTTAGCAATTTGTTACGATCTGCGTTTTCCTGAAATCTTCAGAGCCTACGCCTTGGCTGGAGCCAAGATCGTGCTATTACCGGCGCAATGGCCTTATCCTAGACTCTCTCACTGGCAAACATTGTTAAGGGCCCGGGCGATAGAGAACCAGTTGGTTATCATTGCCTGTAACCGGGTGGGCGCTACAGGAGACACCACCTACTGTGGCCATTCAACGATCATTGATCCATGGGGGGATATCATCGTTGAAGGGAGTGATTCTCCTGATCTCTTAAGCGGAACAGTGGATCTAGATCGCGTTGATGAAGTTCGGACAAAAATCCCGATTCTATCTGATCGCCGGCCTGATGCTTATACCGTTAGAATTCGTGGTCTCTGACGAAACCTCTTTACCAACCGATCAATTGTAAAACCCCCTATTTGGAGGCCGCGCTAGCCTTCCAGCCATTCCAGTTTTCTAATGAATTTGACAAAGGATGATCTCAAGTGGTATTATTTGAAAATCATGACATATGATGACCATATGATAAGATGACTGATAAATGGAGACCATGATGAGATCTACGAAATCGATCCAGCGAGTTTACTATTTGATAACCGGCTTATTCTGGTTCACCACGGCTTTGCCATTGGCTTTTCTTGTGCTACTTCACCAGGCGCGAGGTCTCGATCTATTTCAGATTGGCATCTTGATGGGCGCCTATTCTTTAACAATTGTTTTACTCGAGGTGCCGACAGGTGGAATGGCGGATGCGTTCGGCCGGAAGAAAGTGACCCAGTTGGCTTATACGATTTCCTTGGTCTCAGGCTTGGTGTTTTTATTTGCTTTTTCATTTCCCGCCTTTTTAGTGGCCTGGATCCTGGCTGGCATCAGCCGAGCTTTGGGGTCTGGGGCCTTAGATGCCTGGTTTGTCGACTCATTACAGGCGGTCGATCCCGAGATTGATATCCAACCACCACTAGCCAAGGCCGGTACCGTAGCTCTGCTTGCCTTGGGCAGTGGGACACTTATCGGCGGTATCATTCCTAGGCTGTTTGCCGGACTGCCGGCTGAAGGCACAGCGGTCCTTACGCCAATGTCGGCAATTCTATTGTTCGCCGGCCTCTCGAATCTAATCTTAATCCTTGCTGTGATTATTCTTGTTAAGGAAAAACGGCCGGATTCTAGGCACTCTTCTTGGAAAGCCGGTTTTTCCCAGGTCCCGGTAATTATTGGCGAGGCGATTAGCCTGAGCCGAAAGAATAGAAAAATCATCATCCTGCTCGTACTCGGCTTATTTGGCGGGCTTGGCCTGGCCACGATCGAGACATTCTGGCAACCTCGTTTTGCTGATTTGTTGGGCGGGGGAGAAGGTCGAACGATGCTATTTGGCCTAGTGATGGCTGTTGCCTTCGTGGTGGGTGCGATTGGCAATATGGCTTCTATTCCACTTGGACGGAGGCTGAATGGCCGATACGAGCTACTGGCGGGAATCATGCAAGGCCTGCAAGGGTTGTCCTTCCTGCTGCTTGGTTTCCAGGCAGGCATCGGTGCATTCGTATTTTTCTTCTGGTTCATCTATATGGCTTCTGGCGTGATGAACTCGCCCTTTGCGACCTTGTACAATAACCAGGTTCCGGCCAAAATGAGATCGTCGATGTTGTCTATCCAATCCCTATCTAGCTATGTTGGTGGGATTCTAGGCAGCGTCGTCTTGGGTTATGTCGCCAACACCGTATCTATTGGCCTTGCCTGGGCTGTGGCTGGGGCTTTGTTGTTGGTATCATTACCGCTGTATCTCAAATTGGATTCGCGAGAAAAAACCAGGATGGAGCAGCATGAGCCAGAAACCGCAGTTCTCTAGACCAGTGAAACGACAAACCTTGGCCGAACAAGTGGCTGAGGCGATTGAGGAGTCAATATTGGCTGGAGATTGGGAAGGGGGAGACGTGCTTCCTACCGAACCCGAGTTATCACTTCAATTCGATGTCAGCCGGGCCGTCATCCGAGATGCCACGAAGATGTTGTCGGCTAGAGGCCTGGTAGATGTACGCCACGGTCGAGGAGTTTTCGTTACCGAATCTCAAACTCAGGCCTTTGGCGAGGCTTTGCTGTTGGCTCTGCGCCGTTCCGGAGCAAGCGTCTGGGATGTAGAGCACTTCGAACAAATTCTTTACCCAGAAGTGTTTGCCCTGGCTGCTGAAATGGCCACCGACGAAGAGCTTACACAATTGAATGATTTGGCACAAAACTATTTCAATTCGATGCAGTTGATGATTGAAGCCGATAACGATAGCCGACCAATATTGCCTGAGGTAGAACAAGCTGCCGTCGATAGTTACCGGACGATGATTGGCTACGTTTTTCTGATGAGTCGCAATCAAGTTTTAATGATCCTGGCCCAACCATTATTGCGATTGCGCACTTTCCGAAGTTGGCAAGGTGGTAAACTCAACCCGTTCGAACAACTGGAAAGGGAAATCGCTTATTTCCAAACAATATTTGATACCATTTCCTCAGGCGATCCACAATTGGTCCGAAAGACGATGCAACGCTATATGGAGCTGCCCTCTGAAGCCGAGCGGGTTATGCGGGAGACGCCGATCGGCGAGGTGCCAGTCATCCAGCTACCATTGGATGAGTCATCATCTGGTTAAATCTACCGTAAGCCCCGATCGTATTTTAGAAAAACTCTTTTCATAATAGGGGGGAGATCGTTTGGGAACTTAGTCACTGATTCGATTGTGATATTTTTCACTACCCATTTTTCGCCCATTATCATAATATATGTCTTTTAAGTAAACCGCCGCCACATATTCTTCGGAAATGAACTTGATGGTAGCGGTTTACTTCTAGGCAATTGCGCCTACTGGATTGCATGTCATTCCATAGAGATTTGCGTAATTGCACTTAATCGCCGCTGGTTTTGAATTTTGATTGAAGCGCCGTTCAGAAGAAGAAAATTGCCATTGCTCTGGAAGGAGCAGCCTAATTATTAGGAGGATCTATCAATGGATATCCTTTTCCTCTCACGCCTACAATTCGCAGTCACGACCATTTACCATTTTTTCTTCGTTCCCTTGACATTAGGCTTGTCGATCCTTGTCGCTACCATGGAGACCTTATATGTCTACACGGGCAATGACATTTACAAAAAAATGACCAAATTTTGGGGTAAGTTGTTCGTCATCAACTTCATCATGGGTGTCGTCACTGGCCTCGTCCAGGAATTTCAATTTGGCATGAATTGGTCCGAATACTCGCGTTTTGTAGGTGATATATTTGGCGTGCCCCTGGCTATTGAGGCGCTAGTGGCTTTCTTTTTGGAATCCACGTTTCTTGGTCTGTGGATATTTGGTTGGAACCGGCTTTCAAAGGGCGTGCACCTGGCAACTATATGGCTGGTAGCTATCGCCGCCAACGTCTCGGCTTTCTGGATATTGGTGGCCAACTCTTTCATGCAACAACCGGTGGGATATGCCATCGATAACGGCAGAGCGGTAATGACAGACTTTTTTGCTGTCATGCTAAACCCGAATATCTGGACCCAATTCCCCCACGTGCTTTCATCAGGCTTTGCAACCGCGGCCTTCTTCATCTTGGGCATTAGCGCCTACCACCTGGTGCGTCAGAGCGCGCAGAAGGATTTGTTCCGCCGTTCGTTCCAGATCGCGGCTATTATTGGATTGTTAGGGGTCGTGGGGGTCATTATGTCCGGCCATGGCCAGGCACAACATATGGTCGAATCTCAGCCGATGAAAATGGCGGCGGCAGAGGCGCATTGGGAGACTGAAGATCCAGCTTCGATGACGCTTTTCACAATTGGCATTGCTTCACAAGGGAGTGACGCCTTTGCGATAAAACTACCCGGATTATTGAGTTTACTGGCTTGCGACAATTTCGACTGCGAGGTTCAAGGAATCAACAACTTGCAGCAGCAATATGAGCAAGAATTTGGTCCCGGCGATTATGTGCCTCCTGTCACCATAACCTATTGGAGTTTCCGCATAATGGTTGGGATCGGATTCTTAATGGTCGTGATTATGCTTTATGCTCTGCTCTTGGTGATGGGTGAACAATTAGAGAATAATCCCCGATTTCTGCGATTTTTCCCATTCTTGATCGTGATGCCTTACCTGGCAAACACAACAGGCTGGATATTGACAGAGGTCGGCCGGTTTCCCTGGATCGTTTACGAATTGATGCCGCTCGTCGATGGCGTTTCGATCACAGTATCGATTGCTGCGGTGCTCACTTCTCTCATACTGTTCACACTGATCTATGGTGCTTTGATGGTGGCGGACATCTACCTACTGTCCAAGTACGCTCGAGAAAACTCGCCGGAGCTTAGTGAACCAGAACCAAGCCAACAGCCAACTGTATCACTCATCGGGGACCAACTTGGGCAATGACTCTTAAGCTTCGTAGATGGCCTGGAGGTATCAAATGACTCTAAATACCGTATGGTTTGTTTTAGTCGCAATACTTTTCACCGGTTTTTTTATCCTAGAAGGCTTTGACTTTGGCGTTGGCATCTTGCTACCGTTTTTGGGCAAAGACGATGTCAAGCGGCGAATTATGATAAATACGATTGGGCCTTTTTGGGATGCCAACGAGGTCTGGTTAATAACGGCCGGTGGAGCGATTTTTGCCGCTTTTCCGGAGTGGTATGCCACCTTGTTCAGCGGTTTTTACCTGGCTCTGCTCTTGATTCTCATAGGTTTGATCGTGCGCGGAGTAGCATTTGAGTTTCGTAGCAAGGATCATCACCCCCGATGGCGCGCCTTATGGGATTGGTGCATTTTTGCCGGTAGCCTGATTCCTGCTTTGCTATTTGGCGTGGCCATCTCGAATCTGGTCCGAGGCGTACCAATAGATTCAGACATGAATTATGTGGGTGGATTAGGCGATTTGCTCAACTGGTACGCACTGCTAGGAGGTTTGGCATCGGCGACCATTTTTACTCTACACGGAGCCATCTATCTATCGCTCAAGACAGATGCCGACTTATTAGCGAGTAGCCGCAAAGCAGCCTGGCGAACTTGGCCTATTGCCACGGTTATTCTGTTCCTATTTTTTATCGCCACTTACTTAGAGACGGATATCGTTGCTCAACTTGGCGTTAATCCTGGATTGGTGCCTATTGGGGCTGGATTGGCCATATTGGCAGCGGGCCCTTTGCTACGTACCAAAAGAGATGGCTGGGCTTTTGCTATGACCTTCTTAACCATCGCGCTTTCGGTAACAACGATTTTCCTTGTCCTTTATCCGCGAGTTATGGTTTCGAGTCTCGATCCAGCCAACAGTTTAACCATCTACAATGCTTCATCTTCCGACTATACCTTGCGAATTATGACGATTGTTGCCCTGGTCTTGGTGCCGGTTGTTCTAATTTACCAAGGTTGGTCCTACTGGGTATTCCGCCATCGAGTAACTGAGCAGTCTGATCTGGAATACTAGGGGAAGGGCATTGATGTATATTCTACCGGTTATCGGCCCCGATCAGTTGAACCGGCGCCGGTCAATTCAATTTAAATAACAACTTGGCATCAGCATCACAAACTGATTGGACAGTTGGTCATCTTCGGCAGGAGATTTGGAATAGCCGGGCTGCATTTGGACTGGCGCTTGGAGCCAGTACGGTCGTCGGATTCTTCATCGTCATTCAGGCGTATTACGTAAGTCTGGTTATCGAACAGGTATTTCTTCAAGGAGCAAGCCTGGATGAGGTATCAGGTCTTTTCTGGATCTTGTTCTTAGTGATCTTGGGCCGGGCAGCTTTAGTTTGGGTGGGAAGCGTTTCGTCAAGCTATTCTGCCATTCGAATTAAAGACGATCTCAGGCGCCGGGTATACGCCCATATTTTGATTCTGGGTCCATTGTATACCTATGGAGAACGATCAGGTGAGTTAATCTCAACTATGACTGAAGGAATCGAGGATTTGGATGAATACTTCAGCCAATACTTGCCTCAACTCGTCATCGCGGCCCTGATTCCCCTGACCTTACTGTTGTTTGTTCTCCGGATCGATGTGCTATCGGCCGTCATTCTCTTGTTGACAGCGCCACTCATCCCGGTATTTATGATTCTAATAGGACGAGCAGCAGAAGCTCTGACGAATCGTCAATGGGATTCGCTTCGCCTGATGTCAGGCCACTTCATGGATGTGCTACAGGGCCTGACTACCCTGAAGCGGCTAGGACAAGGTGAAGCCCAGACAGCGAATATTGCCCGTGTAGGCGACCAATTTCGTGCAAGTACAATGGTCGTTCTACGGGTCGCTTTTTTATCGGCTCTGATTTTAGAATTATTAGCAACCGTAAGTGTTGCCATCATCGCCGTGGAGGTTGGCCTGAGGCTGCTTGCCGGCAACATCTCCTTTCAGACAGCTTTGTTCATTCTCATCCTGGCTCCTGAATTTTACCAACCGCTACGTTCGTTAGCCGCCCACTATCATGCCGGGTTAAGGGGAGTGTCGGCCGCTAACCGGATTTACGCGATATTGAATACACCCTTAACCACCCAAGGACTACAAGATCAGACCCAGGACCGAACACAGACCCAAAATGGAACAGTTCAACTGCCGGCCGAAATTAGTTTGGTAGGCGTTTATTATGCATATGGAGATAAGCGCACTGCTTTGCAAGGCGTGAGCTTTCGGATTCAACCAAATCAGACTGTGGCCTTGGTAGGCGCCAGTGGATCAGGCAAGAGCACTATCGTCAACCTACTCCTTCAATTTGACAGACCAGGTAGAGGACAGATAAAGGTCGGAGGCTTCTCTTTGGATGCAATGGATCCAGATGAGTGGAGAGCCCAGATCGCCTGGGTACCCGAAGCGCCACATTTATTCAACATGACGGTGATGGAAAACATCCGTCTGGCGAAGCCGAAAGCAACTGACGCAGAAATAGTCACTGCTGCAAAATATGCTTGTGCTCATGACAGTATCCTGGCCATGCCCCAAGGTTACCAGACGATGATTGGCGAAAAAGGGATAGGGATGAGCAGAGGGCAGGCGCAAAGAGTAGCGTTAGCCCGTGCGTTTCTGAAGGATGCGCCACTTCTTATCATGGATGAAGCGACCAGTAACCTCGATCCTGATACTGAAAACAAACTACAAACATCTATAGAGCGACTCATGGCAGGCAGAACAGTCCTTCTGGTCGCGCATCGAAGGACAACAATCTATCAGGTCGATCAAATCGTCGTAGTGGAAGCGGGGAGAGTCGTTGAATCCGGCCGTCATGATGAATTAATTCAATTGAAGGGTCACTATCACAGGTTATTGGCAGCTTGAGGGATACAAACAGGTGAAAACTCGGCCGTAAACATGGACAGTTCTGATCAACGCTTCGCCAGTTCCGACTTTGTGCCTAAACACCGGCCTTGGCTACTCGGGCGCCTATTGGGTTATTTGAGGCCGTACAAGTGGTGGGTGCTTATCTCAGTCCTGCTTGGCGTATTGACTATTGGCAGCGGCGTTGCCTTACTGGCTACTTCAGCCTGGTTGATCTCCGCGGCCGCGCTTCAGCCCTCCATAGCCGACCTGAGCTTGGCCATTGTAGGTGTTCGTTTCTTCGGAATATCTCGCGGCATCTTTCGCTACCTTGAACGTCTCGCCTCTCATTCGGTGACATTTCGACTCCTGGCAAATCTGCGTACTAGTTTTTACGCTTCTTTGGAACCGCTGGCCCCGGCAGTTTTTCTCCGGTACCAGAGCGGAGAGCTTTTCAGCCGGATTGTGTCTGATGTGGAAGGCTTGAAGGAATTTTATGTTCGGGTTATTGCTCCACCGGCGGTAGCCACAGTTATATCCGCAGCGGTACTAATATTTTTGGCCAATTTTCATCCACTTCTGGCGATCGGCCTTCTGCCGTTTGTATTAGCAGCCGGATTAGTTTTACCTGGTGTGGTCAGCAAGATGACCAGGGGAACCGGCAAGGATCTGGTAACTATACGAGCCTCTTTTCAAAGCAAGTTGGCTGATAACATTTTGGGCATGGCAGATTTGCTTGTATTCGATCAAGAACGGTTGGCGGCCAACGAGATATTTATGTTAAGTCGCCGTTTTGTGATTTTGCAGCGAAGATTGGCACGAACCAGGGCATTTCATGCTGGATCTAATGTCCTTCTGTCTAATTTGGCTTTGCTCGTGATTTTGTTGTCGGCGGTGGTACTTACCGGTCAGGGAAAGTTGGATGCCGTTTACCTGGCAACCTTGACTTTAGCCACATGGGCGGCCTTTGAGGCTTATCAGCCCCTGCCGGCAGCGGCCGAGAACCTGGAAAGCAGCCTGCAAGTCGCGGAGCGTCTGTATGAAATAACGAGTGCGCCAGCGGATGTTATTGATCTTCTAGATCCGTTACCCCCAGCTGAATCGGCGAATTTAGTTGTCAAAAATCTGCGGTTCAAATACCAATCCGCAGGACCTTGGATTTTAGATGGATTCAACCTCGATTTACCCCGAGGTAAATGGGTGGCGATCGTAGGACCGAGTGGTTCAGGTAAGTCAACAATAACCAATATTCTCCTTCGTCTTGTGGGAATATCAAGCCGGTCACATAGAATGGGATGGCGTCGAGGTGAAGAATTACAGGCAAGCGGATGTACGTCGCCTATTTGGAATGGTGGGTCAAGATTGTCACCTGTTCAATGCACCGGTAGACCAGAATATTGAGATTGCCCGGCCTGGCGCCTCAGTAAACGAAATCAGGCTGGCGGCCGAGAAAGCCCAGCTTGATGATTTTATTCAATCATTGCCGGAAGGTTATCACACCTTGATCGGCGAACTCGGCATGCGTTTTAGTGGGGGGCAGCGACAGCGATTGTTGTTGGCAAGGGCAATCGTACGCGATTCGCCAATCTTGATGCTGGACGAACCGACGGCAAACCTAGACATACTAACAGAAAGGCGGGTGATGGACACGATCTTCGCTCTATCCGAGGGACGCTCTCTACTGTTGATGACACACCGGCTATTGGGTTTGGAACAAATGGATGAAATCTTAGTTCTGAAAGACGGGCGAATTGCAGAACAGGGTTTGCACGAGGATCTGGTTGCGGCCGGTGGTATTTACGCGCATATGTGGGAGCTTCAACATAGGGCTTCACTCTAGCCGCATTTTAATGCCTTATCGATCAGTTCCAGGCAAGCTGGCTTCGCGTTTGCCAGTAATCGGCCGGCTCTTCAACCATTCGAGCCAAGTCAGCCACGTCGCTTTCATCTAAATTTATAGTCAGCGCTGCTAGATTACTTCTTAGTTGATCTACGGCAGTTGCTCCGCTAAGGACCATATCAACCCAAGGTTGGGCCAACACGAAGGCAAGGGCAATCGCGTCCATCGTCGTTTCATTTTCTGCAGCTACTTGTGCCAGTAGCAAATACTTCTCCTTGAAGTGACTATCCTCGTTTCGAGAAGTTAAGCGGCCGTTAGCCAATGCTTCCTTGATCATGATACCTAGGCCAGCTTCCTGGGCTGCAAAGAGGGCAGGGCCAGCTGATGTCTCTAACAGATTCCATGTTGCTTGGACAGAAGAAAAAAGCAGGCAACCGTCGAATTCAATCTCCAAGGCTTTATATAGCGTGGCCGGCTGGTTGGGGCCACTTAAAGAGAGACCTATAGCCAGACCACCTTCTCGGAGTCGGGCTAGTTCTGACAGCAGCTCTGGATCATCTAGAACCCCGCTTTCCAAAGTTGCTGAGTGGATTTGATAGAGATCGAGATAACCTCCAAGCAAATCTCTGCTCTCTCTGATTTGCCGCTGCAAAACGGGTAAAGAATGATCCTTGACTTCATGGACAGACGCTTCAACCTGCCAATCGGCCGTGTAGGTATAGCCCCACTTTGAACCAACCGTCACTGACTCGTGTGAAATATCGTTCTTGCCCAGCCACGATGCTAGAAATTGTTCAGCCCTCCCATATGATCTGGCCGCGTCGAAATAGCGAATACCCGATGACCAGGCTGCATCCAAAACGGTATGTGCCTGAGCTTCCATTGAGGGTACCAGGTAATTTTGTTGCAGGTCTTGGGCATGTCCCAGATTGATATATCCGGGCCGGCCGAGGGCAGCTAATCCTAAGCCCATCGGGGTAATCTTAAGACCGCTTTTTCCATAAGATCTTCTTGACATCATAAGACGTTAATTCTCCAAATCCAACTCTGCGGAAGCGTTAGAGAATATTCTAGCCCTAAGAAAATATAAACGCGAAACAACAACAGCTTTGCTGCTGATGCTCTTTATGAGTGGAATCTATTAACCGTAAATGATTAGGGTAAATTTTCGTGACCGTCGCCCTAAGGATTCCGAGTTCGCCCAGGAGGCTGGGGCGTTTTTGTCTGTCCTGGTGGCGTCCACTCGGAAGACTCGGATTCCGTCGTCGGTGGAGGCGGTGGTGGTGGTTCCGTCGGAGGCGGTGGTGGCGGTTCCGTCGGTGGCGGTGGTGGTGGCTGCGTTGGTGGTGGCGGTTTAACGTTGGTGGTTGTGGCGGAGGTGGTGACGTTGGCGGCACCGGGATGGTGGCGGTTAACCGTTGGTGATGGTGGCGGTTAACCGTTGGTGATGGTGGCGGTTCAACGTCGTTGGTGAGACGGTGGCAGGCGGTGGTTCATCCGTTGGGACAGGTGTCGAGGTTGGATCTACCGCTGGCGTGTCAGAAGTCTCTGGGGTAGCAGAGGCACTAGGTGGCGTTGAGGTTGGTGTATCTCCAGGAGCGGCAGGCGTACGCGACGGTCGAACAGTCGTTGGCGTTTCTGAAGCATCTGGATCTCCAGAGACTGGTTCGGATCGCGAAGACAAAGGTGTCGCTTTGTTTGGCGGCTTTGTAACGGTGGGTATTGGTTCGGCCGTTGCCGGTGGGCTTCCTAGACTTACTGTCGTTGTCTCTCCTGCATTTAAGGCTATGGTCATGCCCTGGGCGCTGACTTCAACGATTCCCTCATCGACGGCAACTTTGGTGCTGCCAGCAGAGTCGACATCAACCATGAATTCAGTGCCACGGACTGTGACAATTGCCGAAGGTGTTTGAATCTCGAATCTTGAATCTGCCGAAGGCAGTGGTTGAACGACATTACGAGTCGAGCCAATTTCCTGTCGTAGTACAATTTCCTGGCGCGAGCCATCTTCCGCGGAGGTCATAAGAAGAATGGTTAGTTCACTATTAGGCGCGACAGCCGTGTGACTTTCATCTGGATAAGTTAAAACAACTGAGGAGTCGGCGCCAGTGCGGACGAGGTCTCCTTCCTCGAAGGAAGTTTTGTTCGTGACGGGTTTCCATATGTCGCTATTGTCGGTTTGGATGAAAACCGTTCCCTGAACTGCTGCTACCGATGCTTGTTCGGAGCCAGACTGATTTGACCAGAATTGGAATACGAGGGCGCTAACGATGACCAGGGCTATGGCTGCAGCAAACCCGACAGCAAGCGGCCGCGGTTGGTCAAAGAGTGATCTCAGCCACTCGCCAAACGATATTGATCGGCCTTCTTTTGTTGCAGTATCAACCTGATGATTTTCACGAAAAAAACGTTGAACTGTATGCCGCAATTGCAGGGGGGGTTCGACCCAGGCATCCGAAGTCATCAGCCCGATAGTATTTTTGTACCAGACTAGGTCCGATTGGCAGTTCGCGCAATCGGTAGCTAAGTGGTTCTCCACTATCCTGACTTCGTCAACCTCAAGCTTTTGCTCTATATAGTCGAGCAATTGCTCTGTGGTCAGGTGGGAGGAATGTCCCTGCTCGTTATTCATTTCACCATCAGCTTCCGAATCTGTCATTTACTCGTAAATACAGAGTGAATCGCAACAACTCTGATACACTTATTCGCCACCAGTTACATTTGTCAGTAATCCGCGCAGCTTTTTTAGGCAGCGAGCTCGCATCGGTCCTATCGATCCAATAGGTATTTCTAGTTGTTCCGCTACGTCCGAGTAAGAAGGAACCTTGCTGTCATAATAAAGCATCCAGAGCAGCTTGCGACAGCGATCACCTAACGTTTCCATAGCGCCTCTTAACGTTTCATATTGGCGGAACGTGACGACAACATCCTCAGGCGGCAACTCATCTCCGGCCCGATCTGTCAGTAATGTGTCGAGATCCGACGCGACTGTCCTCTCATAATCTGCACCCCGTCGTCTTTCCCAGCATTCCCGGCGGGCGGTTGTGACGAGCCACGCTGAGACACGGTCAGGCTCTCTTAATTTGTTCAGATTCTTTAAAAGAGAAAGCCATACCGACTGAAATACATCGTCAATTTCAGAGGAAGTTAGACCGTAACGAGCGGGGACAGTATAAACTAGACGTTCGTAGCGTTCCACCAACGTATCCCAGGCCTTTTCATCGCCGGTACGACAGGCTGCAATGAGTTGTTCGTCGGAAAAATCGCTATATTCCGTCATGAGATGAAGCGTAATAATTGAATTGTATCAATTGCCGTTCGCTCGCCACCCTTAGCCGCGCGACTGCCTGATGCCAGAGAACCTTTGTGCCTTCCAAGTAACCGTAGGTAATCACCGGCCACTATCAAAATGTCCTTGCCTGCCAGATAAGGCGAAAAATAATTAACGCCAGCTACAAGGTGCAATATAGCACCATTATCCGTCACAAATATACCACTGGCAACCGGATAAGAGTCCTATTTACAGGGTCAGCCAGCGCTCTGACTAATCCGCCATTAATTGTGCGGGAATGAAAATTGTCAGCAGCGCTTTATTTCCAGGCAATTGCGATTAAGCGTTTTCACGTCATTCAATAGGGATTTGCGCTATTATACCTAATCGTTTTTGAGAAGTAGATCTTCCCCAGGCTGTATAAGGTGGACGATCACATCAGGTGCAATTTTTGCAGCATGCTTGGCGAATTCGAGGGGGGGATTGGTTAAGAAACGCGGACGGAAGAGACCCAGACCTATTGGGCTGTAAGATCCCCAGTGAATGGGAACGGCGTTGTCTGGTTTCAAATGTAGTAACGCCTGAGCGGCTCTTAATGGATCCATATGTCCCTTGCCTAAATTCGGTCCCCATCCCCAAACGGGCAATAAAGCAAGATCTAGTTGTTGGCCAATATCTGACATCTCTGAAAAAAGATCAGTATCGCCGGCAAAGTAGATTTCATGCTGCCCATCGATCAAGAAGCCCAACGGTTCAACAAGAGGAGTCCATGGCAATTCCCGGCCACTGTGGATAGCCATTGTTGCCGAGATCCGAATTCCGCCAATGTCATAATTTTCGCCTTGTTCAATCTCGACGACATTCTGGAATCGGCGCACTCTTAAAAATGGTCCGGCCCCCTTGGGCACGATCATCAAGGTATCACGGCCAAGTTTCTTTAGCGATGGCAGATCGAAGTGATCACCATGTAGATGGGAGATTAAGACCGCATCAACATCAAGCCCAGTGAGATCAGGTGGGGGAGATTGGCGTCGCAGAGGTCCAACATATCGGCGAAGCAAGGGATCCGTAATCAATCGTTTACCGTCCATCTCGATCAAGATCGTCGAATGTCCCAGATAAGTTACGGATGATGTCGAATTCATATTCATTTGCTAGTTGACCAGCTTCTAGAATTCAATATTATCTTTTGACGGAAGACGTTGTGAAAGCGGATCCTGCTACTATTCTATATTTGGAGAAAAGCTCCTGATGTTACCTAAACGTTTTAGTAAGCGTGGAACTTTTTTCTGAAAGAAAGTCAAAAGATCAAAGTCTCGGTTCAAGTTAAAACCTGTGGTTTCTTAACCATCGTCAATGAATAGTCATTGTAAATCGTAGAATGATAGGACAGATAACCAAATGGCGATCGGCCGGATGACCAATAAAAAACCTGTTGCCATGGCGCAGATGATCCGAATGCTTTTACAACCCTGGCATGACGCAACCCTTGATCCGGTCAATGCTCAAGAAAAGGTGTTGCATCACCTCCTTATAGATTATGCCAGGACAACGTATGGGCGGCAAAATGGAGCAAAAAACATTGACACGATCGATGGCTATCGCCAGGCGTTTCCTGTTATTACCTATGAAGATATTAAGCCCTCGATTCAACAAGTGATGGAAGGAAATGTCGAGGCACTGTTGTGTGAGGAGCCAGTTGGTTGGGCGATCACTCGTGGCACTTCAAAAGGCGAATCCAAGTTTATTCCCATGACGCCGACCGATCTCCGCCAGCGAATTAGCGCAGGTCGGGCAATGATGAATTTCGTATTGTCGGAAGACCGCTACGAGCTCTTCGATGGGGTTAACCTCAACCTCAATTTTCCATCAGTTGTTGGGACAATCGAGGCTAATGGCCGGCAAGTTGATTATGGTTATAGCTCAGGAATATATGCTAAACATGTGGCAGCATTTACACCGATTAAATCGGTTCCCACGCAAACGGAGTTGGATGCTCTCGGTGGTGGAAAGAAACTGAGTGATTGGGCCAATCGTTTTGAATTAGCGTTAGAAAAGTGCCGCAACCTAAATGTCACCCTGGTTGGCGGAGTAAACCAGACGGCCCTGCAATTTGCCCGATATCTGAGACGAGAGCACCGTTGTTACCCCAAGGATCTGTGGTCACCAGAAATAATGACCTTAGGAAGCACCCCTGGAATCAACACCCGCTACCGGCCGGCCTTGCGGGCGCTTTATGGCTCCGTCGTTATTCGGGAAATATATGGCGCCACCGAAGGAATTTTTGGCCAGCAGAGAGATTGGCGCCGAGCCTGGGTGCCAAATTATGACCAATTCTTCTTTGAAGTGGAGACCCGATCCGGAATCAAGATGTTACACGAGATGCGACCCAGAGAAATTGGCCGGTTGATTGTTTCCACGCCAACCCTGCCACGTTACAAAATCGGAGACGTCATCCTCGCCTTTCGGAAACCTTATTTTCGCTGCATTGGCCGAGATCAATGGTGGATACCGTTTAACTACATTTGGGGTGAGCTGACAACCTTCAATCTCAACCGATTATAGTTGTCCGTTTATTCCTTCTCGTCCCTTCCGCGGAAGCTTCGAAATAAAATGCCCACACCAATAGCGATTAGGACTAGTGGCCAAATGCACTCCCATCGTCCAAGCGCCAAACCGAGAAAGACGATGATCAAAATTAGAGTGCCGACAATGGGCCGGCGATAATCGGGTACAAGTAAACGAATAACTACCTGGATGGCCAGGATTGCGGCCGTGCCTAACCAAAAAACGGTCCAGGCTTCGACTGGAAAAAAGCCAAATTCAAACGGAAACCTGACCAACCCAAAGGGAACTCGTTCGGTAAATTCGCTGATGAGGCCAAACGCGCCTAAGTTGCTTGCCAGCAGAACGACACCGGCCCAAATCAAAATAGCGGCCCAGGTTAGTGCTCCCAGCCGGTCCCGTTCCCACTTTTCCTCGGCCGATTTTTCATCACGTTTGCCGATGTCTTTCTCATCATAATCGTGTTTGCTCATTGTTTTCTCTCCTTCATCACTTCATGCAGTAGTTTCGGTCGTCAAATGCTAAACGATATCAGTATGGCAGAAATCAGGATTGTTGAAAAGTAAAAAACGGCGGCAATAAACGCGAAAAATGTCACCATTATGATCCTTGCTGAGGTAAAAAAATCCCCCGCCTGATCAATGCTAGGAAGGGGATTCGATCTTAGTTTAACAGTTATTGGTCTTTGTGTGAATCAGGTTAACAACCGTTCCTTATTTGGAATTTGACTCTACTTTAGCAAAATTCTTGGCCAGACGACGGTTAAATAATATGAACAGTCCGGTAATTCCGGCGCCGGCTACCACTAGGAGAACCAGAACAGGGCCTAACAATTCATTACCGATGGCTGAAAACGAGGAAAGAGTCACGGCCGTGGGTGGTTCAGGTGGCAGACTGAGGCTGGTGACCATGCCATGCCACAAGGCACTCGTGCCTAATAAATCACCGTCATTGTAGGATTCCATCTGGAAGCAGACCCACGTCGACGTTGCTGGTATCAAAATGCTTTCCTTAAAAACAGCATACTGACCTTCACCGTTGTCGTTCGCCGTGCCATAAAACGGATAGTTGCCGCTACCATCGTTCGCCTTACTGATTTCGACGCCGATGTCGACGATATCCGCAGTAGGCACTGGTCCAGAACCTATCTGGTACCAGATGCTATTGGGTCGCGGTTCAATTTCGGCTCCACCAGCGTACAAATTAAACCTTAAATCTCTGTCATTATTCGCCGCGTCAAACGCCTGGCATATTAACTGGGAGTAGGGGCCATAGAGGCCGGTCCAGTTCGAATGAAAGCTATCAAGGCCCCAATAACGAGATATGAGTCGTTTTTCGAAGGTGCTTGAGAAGGATGTAATGGCCACAGTGGCGCCCTGGTTTTCGACCATATCTAGGCCCGATATCACAACCGTATTTATACCAGTACTGAATGCCTCTTCGGGTAGTTCGACGATGTAGACATAAATATTCCAAGCAACACCATCAACATCGAAATTAGCATAAGCATCCTCAGAGACAAATGCGGTCTAATTCTTCGCACCTGTGCTGTTGCCATTGCTATCCGTGATAACCACAGTGATCGTATCATCACCAGTCGGGCCGCGGCCGGTCCAGGTTATGGTAGCTGTTGTAGGTGTGCCCGGCACGTCGATGGTTGCATCACCTACTCCCGTATCGAACAATCCGACCGAGACGGTTGTTACTCTTAAATTGCCGGTTCCCGAACTTATTAACCTGATCGAATTTTCAGCAGCCAAGGCGACACTAACCACCGCCAGCAACATCAATGCGGCCGCCAGTGCCGCTACGAGCAAGTAACCAACTTTCCTATTGCTGAATCGCGCGTTCGCCATCGATAATTCCTCCTGAAAAATAAATCTGAAAATGTTAATAAATACCCGGCGCAGCAAACAGGTAACCTGACAACGACGTACCTTGACAGGACATTCACATTGTACACTAAGATTCGCCAGATTCCTAGTACTAGAGTCAGATGACTTTTGTACTATTTTGGCTGATTACAAATTTATATGCTGGCCTCGTCAGCCTATAAAAGCGAAAATATCTCCGGTCAACCCAACACATGAAAAATCGCCAAATCGATAAACTCGTCTACTGTCTTTTTGCCTTCATCATTCCTATACGTGAAGTGAAAAAATCTGGAAATGGTTCGATGATCTTGTGGACCTTCAAGCCGATGTCCCTCTGGTTCCTAAATGCCCGTATTCGTCCATGTAATCTTGCATCGAGGCTTCTACGACTTGAAGGGCGTGAGATTTGTCAAATGTCTCCTTGAGTACCACTTTCGAATCGGAACCAGGGAGTAACTTGTAGGTAGCAAAATAATGGCGAACCCTCTCAATTAAGCCACCCGGTAAATCGCTCACATCCTCGACGTCCCCCCAAAAACTGTCCTTTTCTAGTACGGCCAAAATCTTATCATCAGATTCGCCGCTATCAATCATGCGCACACCACCGACGACTCGAGCCCTGAGGATGATCTCGGGATGCACGATCGGCCGTTCGCTGATAACCAGTATATCTAGTGGGTCGTGGTCCGAGCGATCCGCTTCCGTCTCCAAGGCCGCCACATTATCACCGCAATACGTGCGGGGAATAAAGCCGTAAAGAGCTGGTGGTTGGGATGAGCTTCTTTGCGGCCGATCCACGTGTAGATAGCCCGTTTCCTTGTCTACCTCATACTTTACATAATCGTAAGGTGTAATTTCAATGTACGCATATACCAATTCCGGCGGATCAGGTCCTACTTCCAGTCCATGCCAAGGGTGGGGTCGCCAGCGAAAATAGGGTTTTATCGGCATTGCACACTGTCTCCTTAGAATTTTTAAAACAGCTCATGGCACATTAAAGAGATTTTAGGAACGAAGTAACTATTCATCAATACATACTTTTCTGGATTCAGCAAACCAGGAACCAAAGCTAAATAGTTACGGGACAAGATGCACTGATAGTAACAGGCGCCATCAACCAAGTCGAGATTGAGCTGTGGACGCGGCCGTATGGGCATTAGGTATCACAGATGAACATTCGCGCTCCGAAAATCGGATGGCTGGCTAGGATAGGTGGTCTCTGAAAATTTGCCTATTATCACGTCGGAGGTAAAAATGGGTGATGGCTCGCGAAATCTATTTGCAAATTGATGACGCACGATGCATGGCCTGCCGTAAATGTTTGGCAGCTAAGGTATGTACGGTGCGAGCTATTGTGCAGATAGATCCTGACGAGCCACCTTACTTAGATTTACAACGTTGTTATGATTGCAGGCTCTGCCTATCAAATTGCCCATTTGAGGCCATATCGGTAGCCCAAAGAAGATAAGCGAGCCATAGTTTGGTTGAAAAAAAATCTTTCTCTTCTAAAAGAGTGAAACCAGCCAACGTTTTCCACTAACTTAATTTCAGGCGTATTCGGCTTCTGAGATAGTGCTGGCTTTTTCAAAGTTGAGGCCGGTGCCATTGACCTTTACGAAAATTGTATCGCCGTCAGAAAACTGGCCTTCCAATATCGCCAGGGATAGAGGATCGGTTACAAGTCTCTGCATGGTGCGCTTAATGGGGCGTGCGCCATATGCCGGATCGTAACCCTGTCTGGCAATATATTCTTTGGCTTGAGTGGAAAGCTCCAACGATATTCGTCGCTCAGCCAGCATTTTTTGTAAACGTCCGGCCTGGATTTCGACTATCTGAATCAATTCTTCGAGGTCGAGATTGTGGAAGGTAATGATGTCGTCCACTCGGTTCAAGAATTCAGGTCGAAACTTCGCTCTTAAGGCCACCAAGGCTCCATCTGGATCGTACTCCTCATTCTGCAAGAATTGGCTGCCGATATTGCTGGTCATGATGACGACTGTATTCCTAAAATTGACCGTTCGACCCTGACCATCCGTCAAGCGACCATCATCCAGCAACTGCAACAAGGTGTTGAATATATCGGGGTGAGCCTTTTCGATTTCGTCAAATAGAACGACCGAATACGGCCGCCTGCGCACAGCTTCTGTCAACTGTCCCCCTTCATCGTAGCCCACATAGCCAGGTGGTGCGCCAAGGAGCCGGCTTACAGTATGTCGCTCCTGGTATTCGCTCATATCAATGCGTACCATAGCGTCTTCATCGTCGAAGAGGAATTCGGCTAAGGCTCGGGCCAATTCGGTTTTTCCAACCCCAGTTGGACCAAGAAAGATGAAGGATCCTACCGGCCGTTGGCGATCTTGGAGACCGGCCCTCGATCGGCGCACAGCATTGCTCACTGCCTTTATAGCTTCATCTTGACCGATAACGCGCCGGTTCAGTCGCTGTTCCATTCTTAATAACTTTTCGACTTCTCCTTCTAGCAATTTGCTAACCGGGATGCCAGTCCACTTGGAGACAATTTTGGCCACATCTTCGCCATCCACCTCCTCTTTTAGCATAGCCCCCTTGGACTGAAGATCTTTCAAGCGAACTTCTTGTTGTGTTAAGAGATTATCTAATTCGACCAACGTTCCGTACCTGAGGCGCGCCGAAGCTTCCAGGTCGGCTCGTCTCTCCGCCTGTTCGATTTGCACTTTTACTTCGTCGATCCGCGCTTTGGTGGCCCGGATTTCATCTATGGCCGACTTTTCGGTTTCCCAACGGGCGCGCAAGGCATTTGCCCTCTCCTTCAATTCAGCGATTTCTGCTTCGATGGCCAATACCCGTTCTTTGGAGGCTTTATCGCGCTCTTTCTTGAGAGATTCCCGTTCAATCTCGAGCTGCAAGATCTGCCGGTCTACAGTATCCAATTCAGCCGGCTTTGAATCGATGACCATTTTTAGCTGGCTGGCCGCTTCGTCAATCAGATCGATGGCCTTGTCGGGCAATTGGCGATCAGTGATGTAACGATGGGAGAGAGTCGCCGCGGCGATCACGGCGCTGTCCTGAATACGAACACCATGGTGGACCTCGTAGCGTTCCTTTAATCCACGCAGGATTGAGACAGTATCCTCGACCGTTGGTTGGTCCACAAAAATGGGCTGGAATCGTCTTTCCAGGGCCGCATCCTTTTCGATATGTTTCCGGTATTCGTCCAGGGTTGTCGCACCGACGGTATGCAGCTCTCCTCGAGCCAACATGGGCTTCAACATGTTGCTGGCATCCATCGAGCCTTCGGCCGCGCCGGCCCCAACCATGGTATGTAACTCGTCGATAAAGAGGATGATCTGCCCATCGCTATCTGATATTTCTTTAAGGACTGCCTTTAAACGTTCTTCAAATTCACCTCGGAATTTCGCACCGGCCACAAGACTGCTTAAGTCTAAGGCTATCAAAGATTTTTCCCGCATGCCTTCCGGGACATCGCCATTGACGATTCGTTGGGCCAGACCTTCCACGATAGCGGTTTTACCAACACCGGCTTCGCCTATGAGGACGGGATTATTTTTCGTTCTACGGCTCAAAACCTGAATTACGCGCCGGATCTCCTCATCCCGTCCGATGACTGGATCGAGTTTGCCCAATCGAGCCAGATGGGTGAGATCGCGGCCGTATTTGGCCAGCGCTTCATATGTGGCTTCAGGATTTTGGTTGGTTACCCGCTGCCCACCACGAATGGTGGTCAGCGCCTGCAAAACTGACTCGCGTTTGATACCTGTAGCAGCCAAAGGCATTAGGTTGTGGATAGCCCCGGCAACATCAATTAAAGCCAGGAACAAATGCTCGGTGCTGACGAAATCATCCTTCATATTGGCGGCTTCACGCTCGGCCGCTCGAGTGATATTAACCAATTCTCGGGATATGTTGACCTGGGTCGACGCTCCAACAGCCCGGGGTAATTGGCCTAACCGCTCATCGACCTGCTGGACGAGTAAATGTGTGTTTGCCCCAATGCGATTGATGATCTGCGTTACGACGCCATCTTCCTGAGTGATTAAGGCTGCCAATAAGTGAATGGCCTCAACCTGGCTGTGGTTCATATCTTCAGCCATACTTTGGGCGGAAATCACCGCGTCTTGCGCTTTTTGCGTATAGTTATTCAATTTCATTTTTACTCTCAACTTCTCCGATTAGACTAGGTCGGCATCGCTTCGGCGCCAATCAAATAACTTGACGCACAGATGCTATCATCAGCATAAACGAGTACCATCAGATGCCCATAAGTTCTACATAAGAAGAACGTTAGCAACACAAATTGCCATGACATATAATTGGTTTGAATTCAGTCTAGATGGGCGTTGGCTAATGTTTTCAACCGGATACGGTTATGAAACGCTGAGGTAATTTGTCCTTTTGTCGCAATCGGTGATGAAATAATTGGAGGCGGACATTGCCTATCCGGTGGAGAAGTTTCAAGGAGCAAAAAAAGAGTTGATGGCGGAAAAACGGAGTCTATACGAGAACGTGAATTTGCAGGTCGGCAAAGCAGCTGATCTGATGGGCCTCGACTTGGATATACGCGAGATACTATCTAAACCGATCAATGAAATCGTGGTCCATTTCCCGGTTAAATTGGCCAGCGGCAGGATCGAAATGTTTACCGGATACCGGATACAACATAATAATGCCCTGGGTCCATACAAAGGTGGGCTTCGTTATCACCCGGCTGTCAATCGTGATGAGGTGCGAGCTTTGGCGGCATGGATGACCTGGAAAACAGCCATCGCGAACCTACCCTATGGAGGCGCGAAAGGAGGCATCCAATTCGATCCAAATCATTATAGCCTGGAGGATCTAGAACGAATCACCCGTCGATTCACATATGCTTTGGGCAATAATATCGGCCCCGAGTACGATATTCCGGCGCCAGATGTGAACACCAATGCCCAGATCATGGCCTGGATCGCCGACACCTTTGTCTCGATGCAGGCGCCACATCAAAGACAGGCGAATTTTCACGTCGTTACCGGAAAGCCGATTGAATCGGGTGGCAGCGTAGGCCGGGAGAAAGCAACCGGACAGGGGGTAGTGTTTCTAATCGAACGCTGGGCGGCGGACAATCATTTTGAATTAGCAAAAGCCACATATTTCGTTCAAGGTTTTGGTAACGTTGGATCTTGGGCCGCGAAATTGATGAAACCACATGGATCGATCATGTTGGCGGCCGAAGATGCATCTGGCGCGATATATAATCCTCAGGGAATTGATCCGGAGGACTTACTTGATTACATGGCGGAACAGGGTTCTCTAGCTGATTATCCGAAGGCTGAAAAAGTCGACCATGAAACTTTCCTGGGTACTAAGGCCGACATATTCATCCCTGCCGCCTTGGAGAGCCAAATAACGGGTGAGACAGCGCCACTACTCAAAGTGAAGCTCTTGGCCGAAGGGGCCAATGGCCCAACTTCCCCGGAAGGGGATGCGATTCTACGTGAAAAGGGCCTCAGCTTGCTACCTGACGTCTTGTGTAATGCCGGGGGTGTGGTCGTCAGTTATTTTGAATGGCTTCAAAATAAACGAGCTGAATTTTGGGATTTATCGGAAGTGGATTCGAAATTACACCGGATGTTAATGGCCGCATATGATCGCGTTCATCATGCCGCCAACATGTATGATACGGATTGGCGAACGGCGGCGTATATTGTTGCCTTGGGCCGGCTTGAGAAGACTTATAAGGAGCGGGGAATATTCCCCTAGACTTGGTGGTATGTTTCCATACTCTTTAAATCAAGTTCTTTTCCGAAATCCAGAAGTGCGCCGACATAGAATTACCTTGAGGATTTCGAAAATGAATCACTTAGCGTTAACGAACTACCTGTCCAGGGTGTTTGTTGCAAAGATTTCTTCGCCCCTCGCTAAAATGAACTAGCACCAGACTTTCTGCTGAGACCTATGGTAGAGATACCGTACGCTTTGAGACCGGCCGAGGATACGGATTTCGAGTTCCTTTACCGGCTCAAGGTCGAATGCCTAAGGGAGTATATCGAAGAGACCTGGGGTTGGGATGAAGCGTTCCAGCGTCATTACTTCGCCAGAGAATTTGACCCAGCCAGGTTACAGATCGTTACTGTAAATGCGCAAGATGTGGGAGAGGTGTCGCTTGAAGATAAAGGGCACGAGCTATTTCTGGCTGGAATTTATATTCTGCCGGCCTGGCAAAATCGCGGATTAGGAACTGGGATCATCCGAAATATATTGGACCTTTCAAGGACCGCGGGTAAGTCGGTTCGGATCCAGGTCTTGAAGGTGAACCCTGCTCGTCAATTATACGAAAGGCTCGGATTCGAAATCTATGGCGAGTCCAGAACCCATTACCTGATGCGAGCGAATGACAATAACTCTGCACCGTGAAGAGCATCAGAAAAACTATTAATCAAAGCCCATTGTGAGTTATACTGTAAGCAAGGCGAGAGCGATCTTTGTGATAGCCTAGCCTCATTTTTCGCGGCCGTGTTTTATCCATTAGGGAGGAGTAACGATGTCAAACCTGGCGGCAGTCAATGAACTGGGACAATCAGTGTGGCTTAATTACCTCCGGCGCGCATTCATCGAATCGGGTGAATTACGAACTGTCCTGAACGGAGGTATCAGCGGCATTACTTCAACGCCCAAAGTATTTGAAAAAGCTATCACCGATAGCTCTGATTATGACGATATGCTACGCGATCTGGTTGGCCGCGGTATGCCTGTCCATGATATGTATCAGGCGCTAGTCGTGGACGATATTCAACGCGCCGCCGATGTTCTGCGTCCGATCTTTGAAATCAGCGAGGGAATAGATGGCTATGTAACGGTAGAACTAAATCCTGCTCTGGCTCACGATGCGGTAGGCACGATTGCCGAAGCGCGTCATATATTAGCCCTGATCAACCGGGCTAATGTTATGGTCGAAGTACCAACTACCGGGGCGGGTATTAAGGCCATAGAGAAATTGATAGGCGACGGGGTCAATGTTAACGCAACCCATATCTTTGATCCGGATACTTATCAAAAAACGGCCGAGGCTTATATTCGGGGGATAGATAGCTACATCACTACCCACAGCGTCTGGCGCCAGACCCCGGCCTCGGTGGCTTCCATATCTCTCAGCCGTATTGACACGATGGTGGATAAGGAGCTGGAAAGATTAGGCCGAGAGGAACTGATGGGGCTGGCTGGAATAGCCATAGCCAAAGAGGTTTACCGGCGTTTTCGCGAGATGTTCACCGGCCCGACCTGGGCCAAGCTTAAAGATCGTGGGGCAAAAGTGCAACGACCGAAATGGACTCGGACCACGCCCAGGAGTTTTCGCTATCCTGATACCTACTATATTGAAGCGCTGATCGGTCCGGACACCGTATGCACGGTATCTGCCTCCACCTTCAACGCTTTTTGTGATCACGGCAAGGTGGGTGAAACATTAACGGCCAGTATGGACGTGGCTACCAGGCACATAGATCAATTATCTGGGCAGGGCCTTGACTTTGAGGCAATCGGCCGGAAGCTCCAAGAACAAAGCCTCTCAGACTTTGATCAATATTTCCAAAATCTCATCCATAGCGTAACCAAGCGACGAGAGATTCTCGAAAGTGGCTGGCGCCGGTTGGAGGTCCAATTGGGAAAATACCAACCTGTCGTCGAAGAGGCTCTAACAAAGTTCTGTGAAGATAAAATTCTTTGCCGGATTTGGGCTCATGACTATACCGTTTGGAAGCAAGAACCCGAAGAAATTACGAATCGATTAGGTTGGCTTCATATCGTCGAAACCATGATCGAAAATATCGATGAATTAGCTTCTTTCGCCCAAGAAGCCCAACAGGACGGTATCGAAGAGGTCGTGGTATTGGGTATGGGCGGTTCCAGCCTGGCCCCTGAACTGTATGCTCAATCATTTGGACCATGGATCAGACTGATGCAGCCAGGCTCTGCTCATATTGAGGCCACGATATTAGATACAACTGATCCTGAATCTATCGACCGGTTGGCGGCGCGGTTGAATCTTAAAAGAACCCTATTCATTGTAGCTAGCAAATCGGGCAGTACGGTCGAAACATTATCGACCTTTCGATACTTTTACAATCGAGTGCTGGAAATAGTTGGCAAAGAGAATGCTGGGCAACATTTTGTCGCCATCACTGATCCGGGAACCGGGTTAGTTGAGATTGCCCGGCAATTTAAATTCCGTAACACCTTCAGAAATGACCCGACAATTGGCGGTCGTTATTCAGCTCTGTCATATTTTGGTCTCGTTCCGGCCGCCTTGGTAGGGGTCGATTTGGCAAAGTTACTTGATCGAGCGGAGGGCATGGTTGCCAATGCCAATAGCTGCAATTGCCGGCCTAAAGGTGATCATGTGGCGGCATCTTTGGGGACAGTTCTTGGCCTGTTGGCTAAGGCCGGCCGGGATAAATTAACCTTGATAACCTCTCCTGCTATCACCCAATTCGGGGACTGGGTGGAGCAGCTTCTAGCCGAAAGTACTGGAAAGGAAGGCACAGGTATTGTGCCTGTCGTAAATGAGCCTTTGAGTTTTCCCGAAATTTATGGCGATGACCGCCTATTTGTCCATATTTGTATAGAAGGTGATGATTCAAGGGCGTCCCAGCTGGAGACTCTCATCAAAGCAGGTTTCCCGGTGATCACTTTGCATTTAAGAGATATTTATGACCTGGGCGGCCTGTTTTTTACCTGGGAAATGGCTACAGCAATCGCCGGATACTATTTAGGTATCCAACCATTCAACCAGCCCAATGTTGAATCGGCGAAAACCCTGGCTCGAGAGATGGTGGCGGACTTTTTCGAGACGGGTATCTTGCCTGAAGGCAGAAGTACTGAGCCGTCGGCCGGCTCGTTGGAACAATTCCTTAACCAAAGTATGGTGGGTGACTATGTGGCCATTCAAGCCTACTTGCCACCGGCGCCCGAAGCTGAAGAAGTCCTACAGGCCCTACGCCTTCATATTCGAGATCGGTATCATTTAGCAACCACCTGTGGATTTGGTCCCCGTTATTTACACTCCACGGGCCAGCTCCACAAAGGAGATCGCGGCAATGGATTATTCATCCAGCTCTTAGCAGATCCGCAGGTCGAAGTTGTGATCCCAGATGAAGCTGGCAAACCCGAGGGCAGCTTAACCTTCGGCTCCTTGATGGCAGCCCAGGCTCTGGGTGACGCCAAGGCTTTGGAACAGGCCAGACGACGCCTGATTAGATACCAGCTGGGCCACGATATTGCCGGCGGGTTGTCGAATTTAATGGGCTAAAGGAAGGGATTAGTCGTCGCTAATAATAACAAGAAAGCCCAGGCGGGGATGAGAAAAAGGGCGGCTTCAGATATCCATCTGCTATAAAAAGAATTTGCAGATTTGTGAAGGCCGCCCTCATGGTAAAGGGGATACCAAAAAAATTAAGGATTTAGAAGGTCATCGATCCCGGTTGGCGAAGATGTTGCATAAATTCGTTGCGAGTCATGGGGTTTTCTTTGAAGGAGCCTAACATCGTACTGGTGACCATACGAGGATGTTCCTTTTTCACGCCACGCATCATCGAGCACATATGGGAGCCTTCCACGACCACAGCAACACCTTGTGGATCCAATACTTCCTCGATCAACTCGGCAATTTGACGGGTCATGCGTTCTTGAACCTGCAGACGCCGGGCAAACATCTCGACTATCCGGGGGATTTTGGATAGGCCAATAATCTTTTCGCTGGGCAGATACGCTACGTGGGCCCGGCCGTAAAATGGAAGCATATGATGTTCGCACATGCTAAAAAACTCGATATCCTTCACGACGATCATCTCATCATACTCAACGTCAAAAAGAGCGCCGTTCACCAGTTTCACAGGATCAACATCATATCCTGCCAATATTTCATCATACATCTTGGCCACCCGGTGGGGCGTACGTTGCAGTCCTTCGCGGTCAGCATCTTCGCCAACGTTTTGCAGAATGGCCCGGACGGCATTTTCTACAATACGTTTGGATTCATCCTTGATATCAAGTTCGTTTTCTAGCCGCTCGGAAGTTTGGGCATATTTGTATGGATCGGAAAGGATCCATTCAGACCCTTTTAGTTGTGAAACCTCGATTATGTTACTCGTCCCATTTGAATTACTCATCATTATTCTCCTAAAATGATCGCCGCTGTTGGCGATATGATCCAGTCTATCTACCGGCAAGATCCTTCTTGCCGTTGAATTTCTTTGCGTTTCTCTGAATAAAAAAACTCACATTAACGTTAATTGGTTCGCTCTATCAGTTAAAATCAAACCAAGAAAAATACATACTCTTTTTATTGTTCATGTATTGTACACTAATTTATTCTTTTGTCAATATATTGTAGATGTATTCTTAAATTTATAGCTAATCAAACATTAGGAATCCAGAATCTCATCAATTCTCCTAAAAGCATTCAATGTTTTGAACGCCTGATCGCCATTATTAGACTGTAGCAAAGTGGGGGTAATAGAATGTAAGATTAAGCACCAAATCTATTAGAAATTCATTATCGGGATTGGAGATATATTGTGGGACAACCTGCTATACAACAACAAATCACTTTTTTGTACACCGACGATCTGCAGGCAACTCGTGCTTTTTATCAAAATGTATTAGGGATGCCTTTGGTATTAGATCAGGGCGTGTGCCTGATATTTCGCACAGCCTCTGGCGCTTATTTGGGTTTCTGCCAGCATTTACAGGCGGTCGAATTCTCTTCAGGGGTCATTGTGACCCTGGTATCCGATGAAGTCGAGGCCTGGTATGGATTCTTGGAACAACAAGGAGTACTGATCGATAAACCTCCCTCCTATAACGAAAAATTCAACATCTTTCACTTTTTTTTACGTGACCCTAATGGTTATCTTATTGAAATTCAGCGCTTCTTAAGCCCGGAATGGCTCTCAGATTCATCTTGACCAGCGTTCAGGGATTGTGTAGGATGGGTTCATACGCTTGATTTGGTAACCTATTTGCTAAAGGAGGTCATTCGTGGACAAGAGTGTGTACAAGGTAATTGAACTGGTTGGCACAAGTGAGTTGTCTTGGGAAGAAGCGGCCAGAAATGCAGTTGAAACGGCGGCGATTTCTCTCAAAAACCTTCGAATTGCCGAGGTGAACAAACTGGATATGAAGATCGAGGATGGCAAAGTAGCTGCCTACCGTGCCAGGGTCTCTATCTCGTTTAAGTATGAGTATGATGACTGAGCGTATCGCCGTTTCCGAGAGGGACCAATATATTTGGTAGTACGGCAATCCAAGTAGGCAAACGGTCCAGTTTCATTTTAGCCCTGCCCGATAACAGGTGGGGCTTTTTTTAATCCCGGTAGGCCAATTCTGGTTCACCAGCGACTGGAAAAGATGACAGTAACGATGTTTAGCTATGGTTTAATGTGAGTTCTATATATACTTAGGCAAATGCGGGTTGAGTAGACACAAAATTTTAGTCCGTATTTGCTCGAACAATCAGCGGTTTGTTCGAGCATTTATTGATCATGAGATGAATTCTTGATCGTCTAGTTGATACGATGAACCAAACAATAGCCAGCAAGGTCACACTAGAAGATGTGCTTCGCCTTGTGTTACCCTTGGACACAGTTGTGGTTGGCGATCCGGCTGGCAGGTCAATCAACTGGGTATCGATTCTCACCGAGTTGACACAGATTCAGGATCAAGTTCATTTGGGTGATATCGTCATCTTGCCCGAGGCGGTTCAGCAAAATGCCGATCTCGCCGAGCTGATAGAATGTTTGGAAACCATAGCTTCATTAGCCGCGGCACTGTTGACGTTTTCGCCCGTCCCCGACCCTGTTAACGAAGCAGCAGCCAGCCGGGATTTACCTGTTGTCACTGTCCTTGGCAAGAGTACCATGAGAGAGGTGCACCAGGGGATAGCCGGTTTATTGGTTAACCGGCAGAAGCAAATCGACGAAAGAGGTTTACAACTTTATCGAAAATTGACCGAAATGTCCCGAGAAGGCCAGGGTATCGCAGAGATGACGGCTGTTATGTCGAAGTTATCCAAGAGGATCGTGGCCGTCCAGGATAAGCGGCTTGATATCATGGCTCTATCCTGTCCACCGGAATATGAAGCTGAGTTGGACCGGATCGAGCTCGCGCTCAGCCATAAAGAGGGCTTGCCTAAGCTGCTGCACAATCGAAAGGCGGCTGCCCATACGCCTCAAAGTTATTGGCAGCAATTCTTTTCCGTCGATGAACTAAAGATGGCTCGCTTGATTAGTCCTATCATTTCAGGCGACCGGGCCCGCGGTTACGTATCGGTGATCGGGCCGCACGATGCGCTAGACATGCTCGATAAACTCACCGCTCAATATGGCGCCGCTGCCTGTGCCTTGGAGATGGCCAAGGTAAAGGCTATCAGCGAGGTGAAGAAGGAACTGCGAGGAAATTTTCTAGAAGGACTGCTGGCTGGCACCCTACAAGATACAGAAATCCAGCGGCTCGCAGGTCGCCTCGATCATGATCCTAATGTACCACACCTTATCCTTACCTTCGCCTGGGCGGGTGAGGAGCACCCATCGCTTCGCCGCCTTGAAACGCCGCTTAGTGCATTGATATCAAACCACAGTCATCCCACGCTTACCCATAACTACGGCAATGAACACATTTGTGTATTTCAAGCCATGGCCGAAAACGACCAAGATTTGGGCGCTGCTCTTTCCTTGGCCGATCAATTACGCCAGGCTTTATTAAGCGAGTTTCCAGACAACCGTTTATTGTGTGGTCTGAGCGGTCCCGCGACCGAGCTTGAAGCGTGGCCTGAAGTGCATAAGCAATCGGTACAGGCTATGCGATTGGCCGATCGGCTGAAGGTGGAAACGACCGTCGATTATAATCACATTGGCGTATACCAACTGCTACTTGAATTGGAAGGTCTGCCGACAGTCAAACGATATAGTGAAAAAATCATTGGTCCATTGGCCGAATATGACGTGAAGCACAATAGTAACCTGGTACAAACGCTTAGTGCCTACTTCAACAATCATGGCAATATTAGCCAAACATCCGACATGCTCTTCATCCATCGTAATACATTGCTCTATCGCTTAGAGCGCATCAAGACATTGACTGGGCAAGATTTAGAGGATGCCGACGAGCGTTTAGCTCTGCAACTTTCCCTGAAGTTGTGGCAGATCCAATCCGGGGGCCAAGCTGTGGACGGATCATGAGTCTCTTTGGGCCTGGTATCTCAATAACTGATGCTTATCTCTACTGGTGACGGCAGAGGATATTGATAGTTGGCAACCCCGCAAAATATCTGGTAAGAACGGCTAGAAAATTAGATTAAGGGTTCCAAGACCATATAATCCAGCCACTCTTTATAGCGCTTATCTTCCCCGCTCACCACAGCCCGATAGCGTTGTTGCAAGTCATGAGTTACCGGGCCAATATGGCCGTCTCCAATAGGAAGATAGTCGATTTCAAGTACTCCCATGACTTCTGAAAAAATACTGCAAACAAAAACCTCATCGGCGCCGTATAGTTGCTTGCAAAATATTGGTTTTTCGACAATTTCGTAGCCGCTATCTCGCACCAGGGTAAGGATAGTATTGCGAGTATTACTTTCTACCATGGCCAAGTTCGGAGAAATGTGAATCATATTGTCCTTAACAAGCATTAAGATTTCCGCTGAACAACCATTCACAAAACCCTCGTGATTGCAGGTAACGGCCGCGTCGACACCAGCTCTATCGGCCAAAGTTAGGGCCACAATTGAGTTGACATAAGGTTCGCAAAAATCAGCGCCAGCTATTCCAGCGAAGGAACGCATCTGCGAGATAGCTACAAAGGATGGAGATGAATCGGGTTCGAGAGTTGTCGAATCCGGATGCTTATCCCATTTCCAGGCGGCAATAGCCACGGCTGGTTCATGTTTTCCTTGTTTAGCACCAGAGAACCCATCGAAAAAGACGAGTGGCCGAATATAACATTCGAGCAAATTGTTAACGTAAACAACCCGGCAAATGGCATCACGCAAAGAATCGAGGTCATAAGGAAAATTTTCAACGTCCAACAACCTGACGGTATCCAAGAATCGTTGCAAGTGATCGTCCGGACGAAAAAGCGCCGGACCGTTAATTGTGGCGTAACAGCGAATACCTTGGTTCCCAACTACAGCAGATTTGGGTGAAGGAGAGTGAGGGATATGGAAATCCACTTTTTCACTAGGGACAATCTCTCCGTCTAGCCATAGAAACTCGGCCAAAGAAATCGGCGGGCCACTTTGATCGGAACCAAAGGACAAAGGTTTATCCGTCGCTTCTTCGCTATCCTTATCGGAAATAAGCTCCATCAGATTCATCTCTTCTTCTCCAATCCTTGTCCCTGGTCGTTGAATCTAATTCAGATTTCTAATCTAATTCAGATTATTTATGATAAGAGCATGAATCTCCTGAGTGGATAAAGCTTTACTATTGTCATCCACCAGATCGCTGGTCCGGTGACCGGCTAATAAGGTTAGATTAACCGCATGTTCAATCATCATGGCTTCACTTTGCAAACCAAGCGAATAGCGTAGCATCATAGCTGAAGAGAGAATCGCTCCGATGGGATTTGCTATCCCTTGTCCAGCGATATCTGGTGCGGATCCATGAATCGGCTCGTAAAGCCCGCGCGGCATATCAAATCGATTGAGATCTTCACCAAGCGATGCCGATGGCAAATTACCCATTGAACCCGTTAGCACCGAGGCTTCATCAGTCAAAATGTCGCCAAATAAATTTGCTGTCACCATGACGTCAAAAGAAGCAGGCCTCGTGATCAAATGCATCGCTGCCGCATCGACTAATAGATTCTCAAAATCGATATCGGGGAATTCCGAGGCAACCTCTGTTACTGTTTGACGCCATAATCGGGAGCTTTCCAAGACATTTGCCTTATCAATTGAAGTAACTTTCCGGTGGCGTTGGCCTGCGATTTCAAAGGCGAGCCGAGCGACTCGTCGAATCTCACTCTGCGTATAGGCCATCGTATCGATAGCTTGAATTTCGCCATTGCGAGCGCGTCGTTCTCGGGGTGTACCGAAATAGATGCCACCTGTCAATTCACGCACAACGAGAAGGTCAACGCCGGCGAGAATTTCTGGTTTAATGGGCGATGAGGATAGCAAGTTGGCGTGCGGCTTGACCGGTCGCAAATTGGCAAATAAGCCGAGAGCTTTCCGAAGACCTAATAAACCTTGTTCTGGCCGAACTTCAGCGGCCGGATCATCCCATTTTGGTCCGCCAACGGCTCCAAGAAGGACAGCATCCGCATTCTTGCAGGCCTCAAGAGTATCCTCTGGAAGCGCAGTGCCTCGAGCATCGATGGCGCAGCCGCCCAGCAGATGCTCTTCAAATTCAAATTGGTGATCCGCTTTTAAGGCGACGGCCTCCAGGACCGCTATCGCAGCATGGCTAACCTCTGGACCGATGCCGTCACCGGGCAGTACCACAATCCTTGCTTTCATGAAAGTTCCTTTGTTGTCGGGGTCAGTTCTCGACGTTGAATGGCGCAAGAGTCATTGGCCACATCGCAATTAATTCGAGTTGTTATGACGCTTCTTTCTGTCCGTTGATCAAGGCAAATTCGATGCTGTCATATAAAGCCTGCCAACTTGCATCGATAATATTGGTACTGGCGCCAACCGTGCTCCATCTTTGGGAACCCTTTTCGGTATCGATCAACACCCGAGTTGTCGCTCCCGTACCGTTTTGGCTATCTAAGATTCGAACCTTGTAGTCGGCCAGGTGCACCTGAGCCAGGACCGGATATACATCTAGTAGAGCTTTACGCAAAGCCGCGTCAAGAGCATTGACCGGCCCATTGCCTTCGGCGGCCGTATGCAACATTTTTTCACCGACACGAACTTTTACGGTCGCATCGGAGACCAATCCACGATCTTCGCGATGTTGGACCAAGACAGTGAAGTCGATCAATTCAAAAGGCGGTTGATAGCCCTCTTGGAGGCGGTGGAGCATCAGGCTCATAGAGGCTTCGGCGCTTTCGAACGAGAATCCTTGGGCTTCCAATTCTTTGATTTGTAACAACACTTGCTTGGCCTGCCCGCTATCTGTATCGATGCCAAATTCGGCCGCTTTGTCCAGGACATTTCCCCGTCCTGATAACTCCGAAATGATCGTTCGCTGCTGGTTGCCGACCAATGTTGGCTCTACGTGTTGGTAACTAGCGCCATTTTTTCGCATCGCTGCCACATGGATGCCACCTTTATGAGCGAAGGCGCTGGCTCCGACAAATGGCGTATGGGTATCTAAAGATAAATTGGCTATTTCGGCTACGACGCGGGATAGTTCGGTGAGCCGGCCGAGACTATCAGCTGGAATACATTTTTTACCCATTTTGATCTGTAGGTCGGGTATGATCGTGCAAAGGTTGGCATTTCCAACACGCTCACCATAACCGTTTATGGTGCCTTGCACATGGTTAACGCCAACTTGTACGGCAGCCAACGTATTGGCAACGCCACAGCCACCGTCATCGTGGGTATGTATGCCTACCGGGCAATCGATTCGAGCGAAGACCTTTTCTAGAATGGATGTAATTTCCCACGGTAAGGTACCACCATTGGTATCGCACAATACTACGACATCAGCGCCATTTTGGGCGGCGACCTCTAAAGACAGCAAGGCATATTCGGGGTTAGCTTTATAGCCATCAAAGAAGTGCTCCGCATCGTATACCACTTCTTTGCCAAACGTTTTCATGTAGGCAATGCTTTCCCCTATCATCTCCAGATTTTCCTCGAGATCTGTGCCTAAAACGTCGAATACATGTAGATCCCAGCTTTTTCCTACTAGAGCTACGGCCGGGGTCTCTGAATCTAGAATGGCCTGCAGATTGGCATCTTCTTCCACGGAAGTGTTTTTGTAGCGAGTTGAACCGAAGGCAGTAATCTTGGCATTTTTGAAGTTCATGTCACGCACAGCATCAAAGAATTCGGCATCTTTTGGATTAGAGCCGGGCCAACCCCCTTCAATATAATGAACGCCAAAGTCATCCAGCCAACGAGCGATTTTTAACTTATCGTTCAGAGATAAGCTTATCCCTTCCCGTTGAGTACCGTCTCTCAAGGTCGTGTCATAGATATATACTGTGTCGTCCATGTTTTTCCTCCGTATCGGCCGGGTTTATAAAGATGGCCGATTGGTTTAACCGCTTTCAGTGTATTGAGTTTCGCCTTCCCATTTCATCTCAAATGCGGCGATTTTCGGTTTTTGTTTCAGTAGGTAGCCTAGTTGGTCAACACCATCGAGCATACAGAACTTGCTAAAGTCGTCGATGGGGAAGGTGGTGCGCCGTCCATCCGGCAGCGTCAAAGTTTGTGTCTCCAGATCAATAGTCACTCTTGTACTGGGATCTTCGGAAACCAAGCTGAAAAGTTGCGTATGGGTTTGTTCGTCGACAACAATGGGCAATAAACCATTTTTTAAAGCATTGTTTCGAAATATATCAGCGAAAGATGTACTGATTACGCAGCGAAATCCCCGGCTTTGTAATGCCCATGGGGCATGTTCACGCGACGAGCCAGTGCCAAAGTTATCCCCTGCCAGTAATATTTCCGCTCCCTGGTATTCGGCTCGATTCAGGGCGAATTCTGGATTCTTGCTACCGTCTGGCTGAAAACACCAACGGGCAAATAGCCCTTCGGCCAGGCCATCCTTCGAGGTAACTTTGAGAAAAGACGCCGGGATGATTTGGTCAGTATCGACATCACATTCCGGTAGCGGCATCATGTTTGAATTTAAGACAGTAAAAGCTTCCATGTTATTCCTTTGATGTGCGATTGCGGGCTGGCAATCGATCCCGAAATGTATCTCAATTCAGTAGAGTCCTTGGATCGGCAACCCGACCTGAAACCGCCGAAGCAACTGCGGTCAGCGGGCTGGCTAGAAAGGTGCGACCGCCGGTTCCTTGCCGGCCTTCAAAATTTCGGTTGCTGGTACTGACAGCGTATTGGCCTGGTTCGAGTTGATCGCCATTCATGGCGATACACATTGAGCAACCGGCAAAACGCCATTCTGCGCCCGCGGATTTGAATATTTGGTCCAAGCCCTCGGCCTCAGCCTGGCGTCGTATCGTTTCCGAACCTGGCACAACTAACATGCGAACGTTTCCGGCGATCTTACGACCCTTTATAAGCTGGGCAGCTTGACGAAGGTCAGAGAGTCGGGAATTCGTACAACTACCGAGGAAGACCACATTCACCTCACGGCCCAGGATCGGTTGGCCGGGCTGCAAACCCATGTATTGCAGAGCCTTCTCTATGGCAGTCCGCCGGCTAAGTTCTTTTTCATCCGCCGGATCCGGTATGGGCTGGCTGATAGGTATGCCCATGCCTGGATTCGTGCCATAAGTAATCATGGGTTCCAGCTCAGACACATTAATATTTACCACGTTATCAAATTCGGCCGCGTCGTCGCTAGGCAAGGTGCGCCAGTAGGTTAAGGCTCTGTCCCAATCCTTGCCCTTGGGTGCAAATTCTCGTCCGGCAACGTATTCAAAGGTAACATCGTCCGGCGCTATCATCCCTGCCCGCGCCCCGCCTTCGATGGACATATTGCAAAGGGTCATGCGTTCTTCCATACTGAGCGAGCGAACAACTGATCCGTCATAATCAAATACATGCCCGGTTCCGCCACCAACGCCAATTTCGGCGATGAGAGCAAGGATCATGTCCTTGGCGGTGACACCTGCATTCAGCGACCCGTTAAAGTTGACCTGGTATGTCTTCGGTCGGTATTGTAGTAAACATTGCGTCGCCAACACGTGTTCTACTTCACTGGTGCCGATGCCAAAGGCCAGGGAGCCAAAAGCGCCATGGGTTGATGTATGGCTATCGCCGCAAACAATGGTCATTCCCGGCTTTGTAAGCCCGAGTTCCGGGCCTATCACATGGACGATTCCGCGCTCGGGACTTTCAAAATCAAAAAGCTTGATGCCAAATTCACGACAATTGTTCGCTAGTTTTTCGAGCTGGCGACGGGCCATCATGTCTGTGGTTGGCAAGGTGAGGGAAGTGGTCGGCGTTGAATGATCCATGGTCGCTACCGTGCGATCCGGCCTGTGTACGCTAAGACCCTTTGACCTCAAGCCGTCGAATGCCTGGGGCGAAGTAACTTCATGAACGAGATGTAAATCGACGTAAAGTACAGTGGGCGATCCTGGCTCGTTGACTACCACGTGAGCATCCCATAATTTGTCGAAAAGAGTTTTTGGTACAGTCATGTAGTCCCTATTTACCGTTGATTGATACTTCAGCTACGATTTCTGGTTCGCCATATTCGCCCGTGGCCACGAGTAATTTGTTGAGGGCTGACAAATAAGCTTTTGCGCTGGCTACAATGATGTCCGTGTCAGCGCCGTGACCACCAAACGTTCGTATATGGCGAATACCACTCTGGGGTGAAGTTCGTCTCATCCCGCTGCCGTTCTCGGCCTCCAGGCGGACCGTTACTTCTCCGATGGCGTCGATTCCTTCTGTTACTGAATGAACGGCGAATTCGAGTAAAACATTAGGGACATCGACTACAGAGTCGATGGCTTTGTACACGGCATCGACCGGCCCGGTACCTACGGCCGCCTGCACATATTCGGTGCCATCAGGTCCGGTCAATCGAACCGTAGCCGTTGGCATGCCCATCGTTCCGCAGGCCACTTGAAGTCCATTTAGCATGAATACTTCACGTGGCTGGTAAAGCTGGTCGGCGATCAAAGCGGTTAGATCTGCGTCAGTGATCGTCTTCTTTTTGTCTGCCAGTTCTTTAAAGCGGATGAAGGCTTCTTTCAACTCTTCATCGGTTAAGTCATAACCCAGATCGGCCAAACGGACCTTCAATGCGTGCCGTCCCGAATGTTTACCCAATACCAGGGACGAACGTTGTAAACCCACCATCTCGGGGCGCATAATTTCATAGGTCCCATGGTGCTTAAGCATGCCATCCTGGTGAATACCGGCCTCGTGGGCAAATGCATTAGCGCCGACGATTGCCTTGTTGGGTTGCACAGGAATGCCTGTATAGTTCGAGACCATCCGGCTAACGCGCGTGATATGGGTGCTGTCTATGCCGGTATCGAGGCCATAGGCAGGCTTTCGTGTTTGCAGTGCCATCACGACTTCCTCTAGAGAGGTATTGCCGGCTCGTTCGCCAATTCCATTGACGGTGACTTCCGCTTGACGAGCGCCGGCAGCCAAACCGGCCAAAGTATTGGCGGTGGCGAGGCCCAGATCATCGTGGCAATGGACTGACACAATGGCATTTTCTATGCCCGGTGTGTTAGCCATAATGCCGGCAATGAGCGATCCAAACTCTTCAGGTGTCGTATAACCTACCGTATCTGGAATATTGAGCGTGGTCGCCCCGGCCTTAATCGCTTCCCCGAGTACGAGGTACAAAAATTCATGATCACTGCGGCCGGCGTCTTCTGGGGAGAACTCGACATCATCACAATAGCTCTTAGCGTAGCTGACCATTTCGCGTACTTGATCGACAACTTCCTCAGGATCCATTCGCAGCTTGTGTTTCATATGAATGGGTGAAGTCGCCAAAAAAGTATGGATACGGGGTCGGGCCGCAAATTGAACTGCTTGCCAGGCTTTGTCAATATCGCTTGTCGTTGCTCGCGCCAATCCACAAATGATGGGCGGCTCACCAGAAGGTCCGGGCATATTGCCCACTTCTACGGCAATCCGCCGTACTCCCTCCAGGTCATCTGGAGATGCGGCCGGAAAACCCGCTTCGAGGACATCAGCGCCTAATCGAGCCAAAGCCCTGGCAATCTCCAACTTTTCGGCCGATGTCAGAGTCGCTCCAGGTGACTGTTCACCATCGCGCAGAGTCGTATCAAAAAATCTCACATAATTGGGATCATTCATCTTATTATTCCCATTGGAGTTACCGTTCGTTTCAGGCAATGGAACTAGGTAAACACTCCTGACTATTCCCCAGGTTTAACCGTAACCGGATCAATAAAAGGCATCATTTCGCGCAAATTCGCACCAACTTGTTCGAGCATGTGTTCCTGTTGGCGCCGGCGTTCCTCATTGAACCAAGGACGTCCTGCCTTGTTTTCGGCTATCCAATTATCAGCGTATGTGCCATCCTGGATTTCTTTCAATATCTGACTCATCTCATACTTGGTTTCTTCGGTGATGATGCGATCGCCGGAAACGTAATCGCCATGCTCGGCCGTATCCGACACTGAATAACGCATGTAATTCAAGCCGCCCTGGTAAAAGAGGTCGACGATGAGTTTTAGCTCGTGCATGCACTCGAAGTAGGCTACCTCTGGCTGGTAGCCAGCCTCCACAAGTGTTTCAAAGCCGGCTTTCACCAGTTCGGAGACGCCACCGCATAAGACGGCTTGCTCGCCAAATAGGTCCGTTTCGGTTTCTTCACTAAAAGTAGTCTCCAGAAGACCGGCCCGGGTAACCCCTAGGGCGTAGGCATATGCGATGGCATTGGCTTTCGCCTGGCCACTTGGATCCTGGTGAACAGCCAATAAACCGGGTGTACCGAATCCTTCAACGTAAAGCTCACGCAGGCGGTGACCAGGGGCCTTGGGCGCCACCATGCTGACATCTACATCCACGGGTGGGACGACAGTCCCGAAGCGAACATTAAACCCATGAGCAAACATCAGCGTCTTATCTTTATTGAGATGGGGAGCGATATGTTCGGTGTAGATGGCTGGTTGTTCAGTGTCAGGAGCCAGGATCATGATAGTATCAGCCCAGGCGGCCGCTCCGGAAACAGTATCAACCCTTAAGCCATGAGCCTGAGCTTTCGGCCATGATTTGCTGCCCTCTCTTAGACCAACGACGACCTCGATGCCGCTATCGTGAAGATTGAGTGCATGGGCGTGACCCTGTGAACCGTAACCAATAATGGCCACTTTCTTTCCCTGGATCAGGGAAGGATCTGAATCCTTGTCATAGTAAATATTTGCCATTTTCTCCTCTTTTTTTAAGTTCTATATCGACAGGTATTGTTAGTCTTTTTTCTATGGAAATACTAGGTTAGGCAGCAGCCTTGGCCATATGTCCGTTACCATTGGTTGCGGCCGCCGGGCCAGCTCCAGGCGTGTGTCTCACGCCGTGAGCCAGGCCACGCATCATGGCCACGTGACCGGTGCGAACGATCTCGACGACTCCCCAGGGGCTTAACAACTCGATGAGGCTATCCACTCGATCCTCCGAGGCGGTGATTTGCATGATCAGTGATTCAGTTCCCACATCGATGATCTTTGCTTTGAATACGTTCGCCAGGCTGATGATCTCCGTTCGTTGTTCCGCAGCCGCCTCGATCTTGATCAAGGCCAACTCCCTAAAGACGGCTGGTTGTCCGGTGACATCTTGCACATCTATTACGTTGACCAATTTGTAGAGATTTGCTTCTACCAGCCTGGCCTCCGTATCCTGGCTATCGACGACGATCGTCATCCGTGAAACTAGCGGGTTTTCTGTCCGTCCGACATTGAGGGAATCAATGTTGAAATTTCGACGGCGAAAAAGGGATGCCACTCGATTCAACACACCTGGCTTATTCTCAACAGTGGCTATTAATGTTTGTCGCATTTGAACTCTTCTCCTTTTATGTGAAACGACTCTTCATTCATGTTTTTTCCTAATAGACGAGCTGTTTCACGCTCGATCACAACTTTTCTCATGCCAGAGCTTACCGCCGGACCGGCCGTCGGATCATGGCATCTAGGTCGGCCCCAGAAGGCACCATCGGAAATACTGCCTCTTCCATCTCTACAACAAATTCGAGCAAAACAGGACCCTCAGTTTCCCTGGCAAAGGCTACAGCCTCTCCGATTTCTTCGCGTTGTGTTACCTTGCGCCCTGGCACCCCGTGGGCATCGGCCAATTTAACGAAATCGGGGCTTTTCATGTAAACAGCGGAATATCTTTTTTCAAAGAAGAATTCCTGCCACTGGCGGACCATACCTAGATAGCTATTATTGATCACGGCGATTTTGACGTTCGCCCCTTCCTGAACGGCCGTGGTCAACTCAGCAGCTGTCATCTGGAAGCCCCCATCACCGACGATGGCCCAAATCTCGCGATCCTTGTGACCAAACCAGGCGCCGATTGCGGCTGGGAAGCCAAAACCCATCGTGCCTGCTCCGCCGGAAGTGATGAAGCGATACGGTTGGTCTAACTGGTAATATTGGGCGGCCCACATTTGGTGCTGTCCGACATCGGTTGTGACGATAGAGTCTCCATTAGTCAATTCCCACAAATCTCTTATGACATGAGAGGCATAGAGCAAGCCATCCTCGGGCCAGGCCATAATATCGCGCTTTTCGGTGTCAGCTTTCCATTCGGCGATCTCGTCTAGCCATTCTTCATGGTCGCCGGGCTCAACGATAGGGATCAGGTCCCCCAATACAGTTTTTAAGTCGCCAACCAGGGGCAAATCCACGCGAACGTTCTTATGAATCTCTGAGGGGTCGATATCGATGTGAATCTTGCGGGCGCGCGGCGCGTAGGTACGCAGATTGCCGGTCACTCTATCGTCAAATCGCATGCCAAATGCGAGAAGCAAATCAGACTGCTGGATGGCGTTATTGCAATACGCTTCGCCATGCATACCCATCATGCCCAGGTTAAGAGGATGAGTGGCCGGCAGCCCGCCCAGCCCCAACAAGGTCAAGGCTACAGGTGTCTGGGTTTTGGTAGCGAAGACCTGGAGTTCTTCCATGGCCCCCGACTTGAGCACACCATGACCGGCTAAAATCACCGGACGTTTGGCTTGGGCGATCATTTCTGCCGCACGTTCCAATTCTTCGGCCGGGGCATTTTTGGGCGGGTGATAACCTGGTAACTCCATTTCTTCCGCATAAGCGAACTCGGTCTTATCGATCTGGGCGTTTTTGCAGAAATCAATGAGCACCGGTCCTGGCCGGCCGCTACGAGCGATGTAAAACGCTTCCCGCACAACCTGGGCTACTTCATCGACGCTGGTGACCAGAAAGTTGTGCTTGGTGATCGGTAACGTGATGCCAGTCACATCGGTCTCTTGGAAAGCATCACCGCCAATCAGGTTAACCGGTACCTGTCCGGTTATGCAGACGATTGGCACGGAGTCCAACATAGCGGTTCCTATGCCTGTGACGAGATTGGTCGCCCCAGGACCCGAGGTCGCGATGGCCACGCCGACCTTGCCCGTTGCTCGAGCATACCCATCGGCCATATGGGCTGCACCCTGCTCATGTCTTACAAGAACATGGTGGACAGGGTAATTCAGCATGGCGTCATAGGTTGGCATGATGGCTCCTCCAGGGTAACCAAAGACAACGTCCACACCTTCACGAACCATGCACTCCCAGAAGATATCGGCACCTGTTTTTAACATCTTTCCTTCTCCTTATTGTTCTGTCTTCGCCAGCCAATTCAAACTTACTGAATCCAAAAGTCACTCAAAAATGGTTATCCTGTCACCGCACCCTTGGCTGCTGACGATACCAATTTGGCGTACTTGGCCATCACGCCGGAGCGATAACGAGGCGCTGGTGGCTGCCATTCACTCAGCCGCCGGGAGATCTCCTCTTCAGTCAGGTCGACGTCTAGCCTGCGAGCGGGGACGTCGAATTGAATAATGTCACCATCTCGCAGAGCCGCGATTGGCCCGCCAACGACGGCTTCTGGCGCCACGTGCCCGGCCATAAGGCCGTGGGTGGCACCGGAAAAACGACCATCGGTCAATAATGAGACTGAATCGTCTAAACCAGCGCCAACGATGGCTGCCGTCACACCCAACATTTCCCTCATTCCCGGCCCCCCCTTTGGGCCTTCGTAGCGAATAACGACCACATCGCCGGCTTGAATCCGCCCTTCCTGTACGCCCGCGAAGGCATCCTCTTCGTTATCAAATACCCGGGCCGGGCCTCGATGGTGGCGCATATCGTGTCCAGCTATTTTGACCACACATCCTTCTGGAGCCAGATTTCCTTTGAGAATGACCAAACCGCCGCTCGATTTAATTGGCTCGTCGGCCGGTCGGACCACCTCCTGCCCGGGTCGTTCCTGCGCTTTTTGGGCTTCCTCGCCGATTGACTTTCCCGTAACGGTGATGGCGCCTGCATGCAACTTGCCGACTTCTAAGAGTTTCTTCGCCACCAATTGGATGCCACCCGCTTCATATAGGTCGCTGGCCACAAAACGACCACCTGGTTTTAGGTCGGCAATCAAAGGCGTTTCCGAGCTAATTCTGTCGAAATCATCAATCTCAAGGTCAACACCGGATTCGTCGGCGATGGCCAGGAGATGCAAGACGGAATTGGTCGATCCGCCGGTTGCGGCGACGGAGATTATGGCATTTTCAATGGCATCGCGGGTTAGAATCTGGCGGGCAGTCAGACCGCTATTTAACATCTCCATGACCAATTTTCCGGCATCAACGGCAACCTGATCTTTTGTCCCGTCCATTGCCGGAACGCTGGCGCTACCCATGGGTGAAATGCCTAAAAATTCGCAAGCAGTAGCCATAGTATTTGCTGTAAATTGTCCACCGCAGGCTCCGGCGCCAGGGCAAGCTGCATCTTCTAGGGCTTTGAGTTGTTCGGCCGTCATACGACCGGCAGCATAAGCGCCGACCGCCTCGAAGACATCTTGGATCGTGACGTCATGACCTTCAAATCGTCCAGGCATGATCGACCCGCCATACAACATCAGTCCGGGTACATCAAGTCTTGCCAGGGCCATGACCGTTCCTGGAATGGTCTTATCGCAGCCAGCCAGGCATATGACGGCATCGAATTGGTTTCCCCGGGCGACTAATTCAATCGAGTCTGCCACTACTTCCCGACTTATCAGCGAAGCTTTCATCCCTTCAGTGCCCATGGTAATACCATCAGAAATGGATATGGTATTGAATTCCATTGGCGTACCACCGGCGGCCCTGACACCTTCCTTTACTTTGGCAGCCAAGCGTCTCAAATGATAATTACACGGGCCGATTTCAATCCAGGTATTGGCTACGCCGATTAGCGGCCGTTGTAAATCTTCATCGCTGAAGCCTGCTGCCTTTAACATGGATCTGGCAGGTGCTCTGTCATATCCTTTCTTTAGACGATCAGAACGCATTTAGTACCACCTTAAAACTTGGTTCCAGTCAATTGTCAAAAACAAAAAAAGGGCTGTCTTTTTGTGGACAGCCCTTCTACCTTCTTGCTTCTTAGCTTGTTCTAGGTTATCTCCTCCGCAAGCTGCCCATGAGTAATCGCTGGTTCTCAATCCCAAGAATGAGAACCAGAATGCTCAACAGCGAAATAAGGACTAGAAGCAAATTAGCATTAGGTAATAGCATGTGCTGAATCCCTCACAGATTCGCCTCCACTGTACCCGGGGGTACTAGGTTTGTCTATTGTTAGAACTGTCCAAAAAGTATGACGATTTATTTGTTAAAACTGACCAGTGTTCATTTTCTAAATGTCGAAAACAAGGCTGTGACTCAAACTTTGAGGTCATTTTGGGTATTCATGGCTAGAAAACTGATTGCCACCATGGCAATTCTCCAGAATCAGACTAACATCGTACTATATTTCACTGGTGCAAATAGTCATGGAAAAACGCACATGAACGCGGGTATGATTACCTTGTGGAAACTACTATCGGCCAACTCCATTCCTGAAGAATTTGTGATGGCAATCTCAATTAGCCAATAAAGCAGAAGTGTTGGTGATGAGCTAACCAACGATCATCAAAGCTCATCAAAGCTCATGATTCACCTGTCCTTGCCTAACGATAATATACGCAATTGGCATGGAAGTGGCGAACCAGATTATTATTTCCAAAGGTATGAGCCGCAGATTGGCTGAGCACTTAGAATCATGGTTACCAGAGTACATCGATTAGCCCTACGATTCTCACTCGCATACATCATCGAAGAGTGATTCTGGCGTGGTGTTGGTCGACGCCGGGATCAAGGGGGAGGAACAAAAGATCTTACGGAAAATAACCGAAGTGGGTAAGGGCGATCTATGTTTGATTTTTATCACCCATGCCCACCTCGATCACTACGGCAGTGCGGCCGCCGTACGGCGAATCACGGGAGCGCCCATCGCCATTCATCACCTGGATGAAGAGGCAATGGCCTTAGGTGAAACACGCCTTGGCTCAGCAAGGAATATCGGCCGGGTGCTAGCGCCATTACTACCCGTGGTTCACCCTCTGATACGGCCGGAACCGGCAAAGGCCGACTTAATTGTCGAAGATGGTGATGTTCTGGCGGAAGCGTGGATTGGATGCCCAAGTTCTGTATACGCCAGGGCATACGGATGGGTCTTGTTGTCTAATCGTGGATGACCGGCTGGCCTTCGTTGGCGATTTAGTCACAAACACAGGCCAGCCTCATCTACAACGGGCATTCGCCCAAGATTGGACGAGTTTGAATACCAGCCTCAATAAACTGCGTGCAATAGAGCCAGATTGGTTATACCCGGGACACGGGCCGAAACCAATGAAGGGAATCGAACTAGAGAACTTATAGCCAGCCAACAGCAGACTGACCGGTATTCTGAAAAACCCTTCTTCTGAAGAGAACTGTTTCGATGAGACTGATCTGGCTAAAAAAGTAACAGCCCACTCGAATTTTCGAGTGAGCTGCTATTGTGTCCATTGTCGTTAACTAACCTATATCATCTTCGCTTAGCCTTATTCCGTGTTTGATGGACAACGAAGCAGTTCAAGACTAATTTGTTTGATCGAAGGATGGGAAGTAAGTTGTCCGGAATGCAGTTGAATCGGTATTGTAGAGAATCGGCTGTTCAGGCTGACCATTGAACGGTTCCGACTGTCCCAGGTTGTTTTTGGCTATAGCGGCAAATTCATAAAGACCGTTGCCGCTGGCAGGTGTGTAATCGGCCTCGGTAGCGGTTGTGTCGGCCAACCAAGGATTCCCCCAAGCACCGCCCTGAAAGCGGACATAGATGTCAAATCTTATCGGTTCGCTGCCCGGCTGTGTCACGCCTGTCCACTTAACCAAGAATGGATTGTCTGTGGTTGTTGGTGAAAGAAAGGGTAAGATCCAGGCGATGGGTTCAAAGAAGGTCGTCGTGAAGGCCTGGGCCGGGCCCCAGGCTTGTTGGTTGCCCACATTGATCGATGCCCCGGGCGCGGTATTCGTAGGTAGTTGCATTCTGGGCGCCGGTGAACTGGGCCGATGTAAAGGTTGTACGATTCTGCCAGTTAATCCAGTTCCCTAACGCCGTGACATTTCGATATTGAACATCGAAAGCAGCCAGGCCTGAGCCATTGTCCGTGCCACCCCATGTGACGATGAAATTGGGCGTATACGTATACTGGGGCAGTGGGTTAACGCTAACGATAGGAGGCTGGGTGTCAATCCGAGTCCAAACGGACGAACTCCAGTTGCCTACATTGCCACAATGGTCACCTGCACGAGCTTGAAAATCCACGGTTTGGCCCATCGATGCCCCGCTGAAGGTAGCGGAAGTACTGGTGGTGTTGTGTTTCCATTGAACCCAAGAACCACCGTTTATGCGATACTGTACATCGTACCAGGCGATGCCGGTTCCACTGCCATCCTGACCGCTCCATTTAACGGTAAATGATCCTGGAGACCAGTTGGGGAGAGATTGCATGGTCGTGGTCGGCTTAGAAGTATCGGAACAAGCCGTGTAAGTTACCTTGATATAGGGCGCATAGCCAGACCACTGCCTGGTGCGGAAGAAGCGGCTACGGTTGTTTTGAGGGCCTTCATCGCCGGTCATGATTAAGCCATAATTTGGCTGTGCACCACTATACCAGCGCTTGACCATTTCGGTCACGTCGCCGTTCTTCCATCCTAATGAGCTGGTTAATTGGCCGACGCCGATTTCTGTTCCGCCCAGGTAGTTGGCGTTATTCCAGGTGACAGAGGTCTCGCTCCATTGTGATTTCATGTACTGGGCTTTGAAACCCATAGCACCATCATTGGATGGATTAGAGGTGTTCTGGTAAACGAAGATCTCGGCCTGGTTAATGATGGCGTTAGAGGGAATGCTGCTTAGATTAAATTCCATGAGCGTTCGCATGGCGTTGTATACGCCAGACTGATAACCTAACCCCATCGTCTTCCCGACCGTCCCACTATTGTAATTGGTGTCTGGATGTAGGGACGATAAGAAAGAGTCCTTATTGGCTGAAATATTCACCTGGGCTTCGATGCCATAAGGTAAAACTTTCCTGGCGACCTCGACGCCTTCCGGGACATAAGGAACCGGTCCATCGGCCGGTTCGTTTTCCTGGGCTACGGCCGTGGTGACCATGACAAATAACAAGACAATCAACAAAACCAACGCCGATCGTTTATTTAATTTGGGAAAGCTCCAAGACACACCCCGTTCCAATTTCAACTGCGGTTTCATATTGTCCTCCAATTATGTATTACGGAAACCTTTTGCAACACTTTGGCTGCCTGCAAGTCGGTTCTTGTAACACCAATATCCCCTTACAACAACTCCGCTTGCATTATAAAAAAGTGCCTCAAATATTCTAACATGATTTGATGGGCTGATCGATACGAAACGGCCGAAATTTCAGCAGCAAACGCTGTTTATTTTGACAAATATGAATCGATGCATAACAGTCAATAACACCTCGCCTTACCCATGGTTGAACGTAAGAATTGGAATCGCTAGGATATAGTGTTTGGCAAATACCTGGGAGCTTAAAGGTAGACAGCAACGATCATTTTCAAACTGCCTTCTCGCTGGGCTCTGAAAGAATTGCCGTTTGCTAGCCATGAGGGGAAATCATGCACCTTAAACATGTCCATTTATTCTAGACTTGATGACTCTATTTAAAGTGGTCGTTGTGAACTTCAGTTTCCCGGTTCAAGATAACCGCGTTCGGCAAAGTGTTGGGCTTGGAAAACCTGAACATGAACTGTTGGTGGGGAAGCTTTGAGTTCCTGGAAGGGGATTCCGGCTTTCTGGGTGATAGCTTTCAGGAACTGGGTTGAATCAGGTAGCCGTTTCCATACCTGCGGCAATAAGAGCGCCCGTTTATGACCTAGCGATAACATGACGCCATCGATATCAATGTGTAGTTTACCTAGTAGATCATCAAAATCCTGATAGGAAACTGTCTGGAACGGTGTCAGTACCGTCACTTCTAAGCGGATGTCGGCCAATTCCGTTTCCTCGACGGGATTGAAGCGAAAATCTTGGGCGGCGGCGGCCGCATTTTGGGCTACATCTTCAGCCAAAGGGTGACGTGCGTAGAGTATGCCCGATACATCCTCGTAATCTCCCGTGCTTGGTCAGCGTGACGAAACTTGCTCTCAACTCCTGAAGCTCAGCGGGCACCAGCGACAAATCGGGCGAATAAATCTCATTGTCACGGATAAATGTTTCTAGACCTTGCCTGGCAAGGTGGACGATATATTGGCCATTTTCCTCGTCAAGTATTTTGATTTCGTTGCTCATGACGCCGAAGTGTCCCTCTTTCTAATGTGGGCGAGTTATCCGAGCCTGCCTTAGGATAGGGTGAGGCTCACTGGACAGTGATCAGAGCCGTGGACATCGGGATGAATATCCGCAGTGAGGATTCGGGGCATCAGGTCAGGGCTAATAAAAAAATAGTCCAGCCGCCAGCCCACGTTACGCTCACGGGCACCTCCGATGTAACTCCACCAACTATAAGCTCCTTCTTTTTCTGGATTTAGAGCGCGATAGGTGTCAATATAACCCTGATCGACCACATCATCAATCCAGGCCCTCTCTTCCGCTAAAAAGCCGGTTGTGTTTTTATTTTGTTTTGGCCGAGCCAGGTCAATTTCCCTGTGTGAAGTGTTGATGTCACCACAGAAAATGACTGGAATGTTTTTCTCGCGTAGTTCGTTGCAGAAATCAAGAAAATCTCGCTTATAGGCCATTTTGAAGGGCACACGATGATGATCGCGGCTACCGTTTGGAAAATAAGCGGCGATCAAAGTGAACTGCCCATAATCAGCCACGATCGTCCTTCCTTCAGCATCATACCCGGGAGTACCCAGGCCTATTTGCACCGATTTGGGTTTTTGTTTGGAATAGAGGGCAACGCCGCTATATCCTTTTTTTTCGGCCGAAGCCCAATAAGTATTATAGCCTTCTGGCTGTCGTAGCTCAGCATCCAGTTGATCGGGATGGCATTTAGTTTCCTGAAGCGCCACGATGTCGGGACTTTCTTGGTGAAGCCAATCCAAAAAGCCTTTATTGTGGGCTGCGCGAAGCCCATTTACATTCCAACTGTAGAGGATCATGACATCCTTTAGTTTACCATAGGTTTTAGTGAGTTCCCGGTCAAGATTTTGCCGGATTGTTACTACTCGATGCTAGATAATAGCTCTTCATATGCACTCGCGACAATCTGCCAACTACAGCAGCAATATCGGCCTTTGTCTGGGACTCTTTTGGATATCCTTGGCTTCGCTGATCCTTGTCGTTGCGTTGACAATTAAATATTATAATATTATAATAATATTAGTTTTTGGCCTGATTTTCCCATTATTGAACCTGCCAAAGAGAAATGTATCCAAATTACAGAGTAGAAGAACTCAACCGTAAAAGCAAGGTCCCGCTATATCACCAACTATATGAGATTTTGCGTGGCTATATCATTCGTGGTGAATGGCTGCCGGATACGATGATTCCGCCAGAATCGGAACTTTGTAGTGCATATGAAGTCAGTCAAATCACTGCCAGGCAAGCGCTTGACAATTTAGTTAATGATGGCCTGATCTATCGCCAGCGTGGTAGGGGTTCATTCGTCGCTCAACCGGCCATTGAGACGAGTTTGACCCGGATTATCAGCTTCACGGAGGATATGCAACAGCGCGGTTTTTCGGCCGGAAGCCAAGTATTCTTTTCCGGTGTTATCGAAGCGTCTCAGGGCTTGGCGGAGACTCTGCAGGTCGGAGCTGGTGAAGAGATAGCCCAAATCCACCGTTTGAGATTCGCCGATGGCGAGCCATTGAGCATAGAAAAAGCTAGTCTGGTTCACCGTTATTGCCCGGGCGTACTTGATGGCGATTATGAAACGAATTCTTTACGTGAAGCCTTGCGCCATCAGTTTGGCATCCGGCTGGTACGAGCTCAACAAAGCATCCGGGCATTGAGCGCCAGCGATGAGCAGGCTCAATTATTGTTGATTAAGCCCAATGCGCCCCTGCTTTGTATCGATCGAATCTCATATACACAGGATGATGTGCCATTGGAATACTTACAGATTTTTTACCGTGCAGACCGGTATATCTTGCACGCAGAGCTTCAAGGATGAAGCTTCATGGATGAAGTTTCTAGTATGAAGATTCAAGTATGAATGTAAAAGCAAATAATGTGGATGTGGTTTGTTTAGGCGAGCTATTGGTCGATATGTTTCCGGCTGAACAAGGCAAACGCCTGGCTGAGGTTTCCGCATTCCGGCCAAAACCAGGTGGAGCGCCTGCCAATGTCGCTGTCAGCCTGGCCCGGCTAGGCATGAACAGCGCGTTCATCGGCAAGGTGGGTGACGATGCATTTGGCCACCATTTGGCTCAAGTTATGGTCGCAGAGGGTGTCGAAACGCGAGGGATGCGATTTGACGATGATGCGCGAACGACGCTGGCTTTTATCGCCAGTCCCGATCCCCACACGGCCGAGTTTCTATTTTATCGCAATCCGGGCGCGGATACGCGCCTGCGAGTTGACGAACTAGATATTGAATTACTAGCTAGTACGAAAGCTTTTCACTTCGGATCGCTCAGTTTGGCAGAGGATCCGATCCGGGAAGCCGTTACTGAGGCTATCAAAACGGTCGCCGGTGCAAACGGCATGATTTCCTTCGACGTTAATTACCGGCCTACGCTTTGGTCCCGACCGGAGACTGCCTACGAGCAGGTCATGGCTGTAATGCCTCAGGTAAATCTGTTGAAGGTCAATGAAGTCGAGCTTGAACTGCTCACTGGCGTGAAGGATCCAGAAGTTGGTAGCGGGCAACTGCTGGAATTAGGTCCTGAAATATGTGTGATTACGGCCGGCGCTTCGGGTAGTTATTTCCGAGTAGCCAATGGCTTTGGTTACGTGGAAGCGTTTCCGGTAGAGACAATTGATGCGACAGGTTGTGGCGACGCTTTCGTCGCTGGACTCTTGTCCCGGCTCATTTCGTTAGGAAACTGGCGCGATCAGGCTTCCGGCGAAGCGATGAGAATAAACCTGACATATGCCAACGGCGTCGGTGCGTTGACCGCACAGAAACAAGGCGTCATTCCGGCATTACCTACAGCTGATGCCGTAGCAGATTTTTTGGCTATCCAGCCAAATTGGAGAAAAACCTATGACTGATACGACTTTAACAAATGTCGACCTTGATGCCCTAAATGAAATTGCCAGGGACCTCAGGTTAGACATCTTGGATATGACAGCCAAAGCCGGTTCTGGCCATCCATCGAGCTCATTTTCTTCGGTGGAGATAGTCACTGCCTTGTTTTTTGGCGGCATATTAAATTACCAGCCTGACGATCCCTGGTGGCCTGACCGCGACCGTTTCATTATGAGTAAAGGCCATGCAGCGCCACTGCTTTACGCGGCTTTGGCCAGGGCCGGCTACTTTGAGAGAGAGTTAATCTGGACACTGCGCCAAGTCGATAGCCCAGTGCAAGGACATCCAATCCAAGGCATGTTACCTGGCATCGAAGCGACGACCGGTTCGTTGGGCCAGGGTCTCTCTTTGGGGGTTGGCCATCTGCTTGGCGGCCGTCTAAGTGGCTCGGATTTTCGGGTCTTTGTCCTTCTAGGTGATGGCGAGTGCGAGGCTGGGCAGATCTGGGAAGCGGCCATGGCGGCCGCGCATTTCGAGACAAATAAGCTGACCGCCATTTTGGATTACAACAAGTACCAGGAAACAGGTCCGATTAGCCGGGAAATGGGCTTGGAACCATTGGTAGAGAAATGGGAGGCCTTCGGCTGGTCCGTTATCGAGGTTGACGGTCATGATATCGGGGCAATTCTAGAAGGGCTTCATGAAGCCAAACACGTCGAGCAAAGCCCCACGATTTTGATCGCCCATACGATTAAGGGTAAAGGGGTCTCGTTTGTTGAAGCGGACTTCACCTATCATGGACGAGCTATCCTTGGAGAAGAGACTGAGAAAGCGAGGGAGGAAATACGATGGGCTTAGGTGAAAGAGCTGGCTTGAAACCAAGCAAACCAATGAGGGATGTATATGGCGACGCTTTACTGGCGGTCGCTACACAAAACCCCAAGGTAGTTGTATTGGATGGAGACTTGGGCAACTCGACTAAGGCGGAACGAGTTCGCGAGGCTTATCCGGAGCGATTCTTTAATATTGGCATTGCGGAGAGTAATCTAGTCGGTATCGGGGCCGGAATGGCTGCGGCCGGTTACATTCCTTGGATAACCAGTTTCTCTTCCTTCCTACTGTGCAATGCTTACGACCAGATCAGATTGTCGATTGCTCTTGGCAACGTCAACGCAAAAATATTGGGCAGTCATGGCGGCATTACTCTGGGCAAAGATGGGCCGACTCAAATGGGGATTGAAGATTTGGCCTTAATGGGTGGATTACCGACCATGACGATCCTGGTACCCAGCGATCCCAGTTCGATGCACGCGGCCGTTAGAGCGGCGACAAACCATGTTGGCCCGGTTTTCCTGCGCTCGAGCCGGGTAGCGATGCCCTTCATTTATGATGAAGAGGATTGCCCGTTTGAAATCGGCAAGGCCAATACTGTTCGTCAGGGCAGTGACTTGGCAATCATCGCCTGTGGCATCATGGTGGCTACTGCCTTGGACGCAGCGGCAGAGCTAGCGGAAGAGGGAGTCCAGGTAAGAGTAATCGATTTGCATACAATCCGGCCAATGGACGTGGAAGCCATTGTAACGGCAGCCCGAGAAACAGGGGCTATAGTCGTGGCCGAAGAACATCTGTTACAAGGCGGTGTGGGAAGCAATGTAGCTCGTATTGTGGCAGCCAACCATCCGGTTCCCATGCGGTTTGTTGGATTGGAAGATGTTTATGCGGAGTCGGCCGATCCGGCTGATTTGCTCCAGAAGTACCATCTGACTTCGGCTGATGTTGTTGCTGCCTCCAGAGAAGTCTTTGCTGCCAAATAGATTTTGCCAGTCTGGAGAATCGCCGCAAACAATCAGAAAATAACGAACACATTGCCGGTATTGGTTTTGAGGAGAGAAAGTGATATACGAAGAGCTGAAACAACTTGAAAGCCAGGGAAAGCCAATTCATATAGGCGCCAGCGGCGCTGGTTGGATGGGCAGTGGATTTGTCGCCCAAATGGCCTTGGTGCCGGGCATGGAATTGGTGGTCCTGGTCGACGCCGATATGGGTGCGGCGCGAAATGCTTTCCTGGCGACTGGCATTCCTGCCGACGATATCGTCGAGGCTACATCTTTAGGCAAAGCTGAAGATGCCGTGAGGGCTGGAAAGCGAGTGGTTATGGGAGATGCGGCCCTGGCGTCGCAGATCAAGAGCATTGATGTCGTAACCGACGTTACACCGTCTCCAGCTTCTGGTGCAGAGATGGCTTACCAGGGAATACAGCATGGTAAGAATGTGGTACTGATCAATATCGAAGCAGATGTCACAGTGGGTCGGGAACTAAAGAGAATTGCCAAGGAAGCAGGCGTACTTTACACGGTTTCTTCAGGTGACGAGCCCGGTTGCCTGATGGAGCTATATGACTTTGTTCGCACCTTGGGCTTTGAGGTGATCGTCATTGGCAAGGGTAAAAATAATCCGTTGAATCCAAAGGCAACCCCTGAAACGGTGGCTGAATCGGCCAGACGTGCGAACAAAGATGCTTACCAGACGGCATCTTATGTGGATGGTTCGAAAACAATGTTCGAGATGACATGCGCGGCGAACGCTACCGGATGCCGGCCGATGCAGAGAGGCATGGTTGGACCAGAGGCTAATCTCGATACGGTTTCCCAGATTTTTGCCTTGGAAGAAGACGGCGGGATTACCAAGTTCCCTGAAAGCGTCGATTTCGTCCAGGGCACCGCCATGGCCGGGGGAGTCTTCGTTACAGTACGTGTGGAAAATCAACGCATACGGGAGGATTTACAATACCTCAAAGTAGGCAAAGGGAAATATTTCACTTTCTTCCGACCTTATCACTTGTGGTTCATCGAAGCGCCCATCTCCATCGCCAGAGCCCACCTGTATAAGCAGACGACGCTGGTGCCGCTCGATAAGCCTGTGGCCGAATCAATGACGGTTGCCAAACGGCCGTTAAGAAGTGGCGAGCAACTGGATGATTTTGGTGGATATTACTTCCACGGAGTAATGGATACCGCGGCCGAGGCCCGGCGATTAAATGCGCTTCCGACGGGATTGGCGCCTGGGGCGACTATCGTTCGCGATGTTAATGAAGGTGATATTGTTACCTGGGATGATGTGAGTCTCGACGAGGAAAGTACCGTTGTAAAGCTCCGCCGTCGTCAAGATTTACGGTAGTTCAATGAAAAAGAGCGCCTATTTCTCTTGGACCAAGAACGGAACCCAAAAAGATGTTCTGAGCCTATGATCCTTCGTTTATACAAACTGAATTGGGGATAATTTCCTGGTTACCTCAACATCCAGGCATTTTTTTGTGGGAGCCTGTCCTGATGGAAGATCCATCTAAGCGCACAATATCGCACATTTCGGTCATATTATCGCACACTAAACCTGTTACACTGTGGCTGATTGGAAAAAGGTTTCCTAATATGTTTAAATGATGAGATAGGGTAGAACTTTTCATTTTGACGTAAGTCGAAAGATCGTTGTTTTTTTTCAAGGCAGCACGATGGCTTACTTCGATGGAGTTGGCGATATGAACGGGGCTGAAAAAACGATTTCTTATCCATGGTTAAAACAATACGATAGGGGTATACCCCATACACTACAGCCATACCCGGAACAAACCTTGCTGGATGTCGCGGCCGAAAGCGCCAAAATGCGTCCAGCTCACCCGGCTATGATCTTCAAAGGGGCGAGGATATCCTACTCCGATCTTGAAAAACTGAGCGATACCTTTGCCGCGGCCCTGATTGATCTGGGCATAAAGAAAGGCGACCGTGTCGTATTCATGTTGCCGAATTGTCCCCAATTTGTGATTTGCCAATTTGGCGCCTGGAAAGCGGGGGCAATTGTCGTCCCCCTTAATCCCTTTTACACCCCTTCAGAACTTGAGCATGGCTTGAACGAAATCGATGCCAAAACCGCTGTCGTCTTGTCACCTTTTTACGAAAAACTCAAATCAATCCAATTGAATACAAGCCTTGATTTTCTTATTCTGACCAATATCAAGGAGTACTTGCCACCGGCTAAGCGGTTGATTTTTTCCCTTACCCAGGAAAGTAAAGATGGGCACAAAGTTAATTGTAAGGTTGGTGATAGGTGGCTAGGCAACCTGATGAAGGAATACGCGGGAGAAAAACCCGCAGAGAAACTCTTCGAGCCACGAAGTCCCGCACTGCTGATGTTTACAGGTGGGACCACAGGTAGACCCAAAGCGGCACTTTCATTTCATCAGGGCTTGTTAATGGCGGGCACCCAAATCAACGCCTGGATGGGCGATATCCGGGAAGTGTGGTCTGATGTAACCTTAATGTTAATGCCAATGTTCCACTCCTACGGCAACATTGGGGCGATGAGTGCCGCATTGGTGGGCCGCAGCCCTATGGCGTTGGTGCCGAACCCTAGAGATCTGGATGATTTGATTACTACAATCCAACAAGTACGTCCGGCTTATCTGTGTGGCGTACCTACATTGTTTACCGCGCTTCTTAACCACCCAGAGGTTAAACAAGGCAAAGCTGATTTTTCGTCGATCAAATTATGTATCTGTGGCGCCGCTGCCTTGATGGAGGAAACTAGGCAACGTTTTGAGGAAATGACCGGGGGGCGCATCGTGGAGGGGTACGGGCTTACCGAATCGGTATTGGCCATGGTTATGACCCCGGTACAAGGTGAAAACAAGGAAGGCGCCGTTGGACTGCCTTTGCCGGATGTAAAAATCCGTATCGTGGATGATCTTCTGGGAAGCAATGAAATGCCGCCTGGCGAAATTGGGGAGATCCTGATAGGCGCCCCTCAATTAATGTTGCGTTATTGGAGGCGACCAGAGGAAACGGCCGAGATTTTGCGGGATGGTTGGCTATATACGGGCGACTTGGGGTATCTGGACGAGGATGGGTATCTTTATCTGATCGATCGTAAAAAGGATGTCATAAAACCCAGTGGTTTTCAGGTTTGGCCAACAGAGGTGGAGGAAGTTATCGCCAAGCATCCGTCGGTGTCTGAGGTGGGTGTTGCCGGCATTCCTGACCCTTTGCGTGGAGAGGCTGTCAAAGCTTGGGTCGTATTGAAAGAGGGTCATTCCCTGTCGGCTAGCGAACTTCGCGCTTTCTGCAGGGAGGATTTGGCTTCTTACAAAGTGCCCAGAAGAGTTGTCTTTTGCGATGAGTTACCGAAATCAGCTGTTGGAAAAGTTTTACGTCGCAAATTAGTGGATTTAGATTGTTGATCACCATCATGTGCTGCCTTCTTTAATCTAGCATTAGGTGTAACTCAAGCCAAGTCATCGCCTTTTGTGATACGATGTCCCCATTAAGGCTAGAAACAATTCCACTCAACGATTCCAAATGGTGACAGGTGTATCCAACGACGGAAGTTCGCTGGTTTCAGGCAGGAGAGATTCCCAATCGCGCCAGGGATTGGTTTAAGAATTGTCCTGGTCCCGTAACAAAACAGTTGACTAGGATCGATTATTACCTGCCGCTATCCTTCACCAATGACATTGGGGTAAAAGTCCGAGAAGGCCAACTTGAAATAAAAATTTTACGCGAGGAGCTAGGCGTCGGTCGCTGGCACGAGCGCTTTGCAGGTCATTTGGAGTGCTGGCAAAAATGGGGTTTTAATGTTGAAGCAGCCAATGATCCTATCGGCCGGTCCGGGCAACCATATTCCGATTGGTTACCCGTTCAAAAAAGTCGCAGTTTGCGCCGGTACCGGCTTGATGAAGTTGGCCGGGTGATCCCAATAGCGACCGAGGTTGTCACACCGGGTAGCTGTGGCTTGGAATTGACAAGGATTCAGTCCTTAGGCCGGTTTTGGTGGAGTCTGGCTTTTGAGACTTTTGGCATCGGTAAAGATAGCCGTACTTCGCTGGAGTCGATTGCAGCTCAGCTTTTCGATATTGGCGAACCGCCTGCATTAGTCGAAGCTGACTCCATGAGTTATCCCGGTTGGCTGAGCCATTTTGGCTGAGCCATCTAATGGGTTGAGATTGTCAGATCGACGTGTTAGGATACTGGGCTAAGGTAGTAACAGCCAAAGGAGGCACACCTATGTATCCGGCCAACACATCAAAGACTGCTCCTTTTGCCAGCAAACATTTTCCCCTTCACCTTGCATTGTTGACTGTCGGCGACAATATGATGCCCATGGGCTATTGGACCGTGGTTTCTAAAGAACCATTCCGGATTTTGATTTCCATGGGCGTAGGTAATCATAGCCTATCGTTGCTTAAGAAATACCGGGAAGCTGCGCTGCACTTCATGCCCTGGAGCCAGCGAGAAAAGGTGGTGAGAACGGGGTGGGTCAGCGGGCGAGATGCCAACAAGGCCGAGAAATTGGGTTTTTCTTTATGCCCGGCCGAACGATTGCAGCATACTCTGATCGTCGAGGGAGCTGATACTGTCTACGAGATGGTCGTTTATACGGAGTTGCCCGATCTGTCGACTGAATTTGTGCCCTACGTCTTGGATGTCATCTCTGTACATGGCAGCGCTCATCGGGAGCCGATCTTGTTTATGAGTCGCAAGGATTTCGCTACCATTGGTGAAAAATGGCGATACCAAAAATAAAGATTCACTTGATTATTAAAATGGTATCTATTTGGATATTGGCTTCTTCAAAAAAGCCAGGCGATATGTGCCGGTGCGCTGGAATCCGATAGCAGCATAAGCCTTTTGGGCGGGGAAATTGCTCTCCCCGGTGAACAAGATTGCTTTTGCTGCCGACTCGGCTTTTGCGTCAAGCAAAGATGCAGCGACAACGGCCCGAGCGAAACCGCGCCTTCGCAACTCAGGAGGCGTAAAGACTCCGCCTATTTGTACAATTCTGTAACCCGGTGAACTCTCGATGTCTGCATTGAAGCCACTAGTGGAGGCAGGTATTCCATCGACCTCAAGTATCCAGGTGTTGCCATTTTCTATGATACGTTTGACGCTGGCTCGACGATTTTGGTGCAAGGCAGGAGTAACAACTTTGCCTAATGTTTCTACATTCATGGCTACTAGCCATCGGGTCAATAACTCAAGATCGTCGCTTCCGGCACGACGCCAGCTAATATAAGGTTGATTAAGAATTTTAGGCACTATCAGGTCCTGGAGATCCAATGAATAGAGACCCTCAGCTTCATCATGCCTCATTTCCGAGCTTGATATACCTAATATTCGTTTTGCTCGTATGACTTGATCGTCCGGACCGATAAATCCAACAAGCGGTAGCTTGGAGATTCTGATCACTTCTGATATTAAGTTTTCCAAATGGTCCGGCGCCTGTATGCAAATATTGCCGTTCCAGTAGTGAGCGACGACACCAACCATTTGATCTCCATCAAATGCAGCCACGTAAAACCCTTGAAGTCGTTGGCCTTCATAGACGAGACCTGCCTGCTGCATATTGCCATACAAGAACATCGATGATTCAAGCTGGGGTTGTAGAAAGCGTGCCAACGATAGTTCGTCACCACGAGTGAGTTTACGAATAGTCAAATTAGCCAACAGAGTCTCTCCAGCATCATTATTCGTCTGTGTCTACTCAATTATTATACCCGCTGGTTAGCTAAAACTAGGAGTAGAACTCGTTGCTAGTTCGCCACCGGTAAATGATTAAGATTGGCTATTCGCTGTGTATCCTGGACAATGGATGGTAGCGGCCGAGACACAACTAATTAAACTTGGTTGGCGGCCGAGGTCATGCCTATGGACCGAAATCTACAGACCCATACGGAATTCAAACGGCTGAGTCGCTGGGAATGGTTGGGTTTAGTTGCCTGCCTGGCGATATTCTTAATCCAACCTGTTTTGAGCTCGCCTCAGAAGTCAGCATCTTTTGACGAACAATATCATCTCGCGGCCGGTTATGCCTACCTGAAAACAGGCGATTTTAGACTTAGCCGGACGGTCGGTCACCCCCCATTAGCAAATTTATTAAACGCCATCCCCTTGCTGTTGCTGGGAGATGTTGAACTACCATTGGACCATCCAGCCTGGCAAAATGGAGACTTTCAATGGTTCGCCGATACATTTCTATGGCAAGTTAATGAAAACCCACAGCAACTAATCAACTTATCGCGCTATGCCACTATCATCTTAGGGGTATTTACGGCGCTAATCTTATTCTTTTGGGCGCGCCAGCTTGCCGGACCCGCTGCTGGTTGGTTAGCGCTTCTGCTGGGTATTTTCGATCCCAACCTTCTGGCAAATGCCCGGCTGATTACGACCGATTTGGCGTTGGCCTGCTTTGTTTTGCTGGCGATATGGCGTCTGTGGGCCTGGTTACGGCGGCCGACATGGTTGAATTTACTCTTGACAGCCCTCGCGATTGGCCTGGCAATGGCGACGAAATATACGGCGTTACTTCTTTGGCCACTTATCCTGCCTATCCTATTTATTTATCCTGGTTTTTCCCGGAAACGGCTTGGTAGCTTCATCCTGATGGGGCTGGTGGGTTACGCTGTGGTCTGGGCAGTTTACGGCTTTGATATTGGACCGATTTCAGGCAGCGGCATATCTGTTCCCGTACTGGCTCCAGCTTATCCGGAATCGGTTTGGCAGACATTCAACTATATTAATAAACAGCCGGTGCCAGCATATATGTTGGGTCGTATATCGACTGATGGCTGGTGGACCTATTTTCCATTGACGTTAGCTGTCAAGACACCCTTGCCTTTGTTGTTGTTAGCGGCAACGGGAATGCTATGCGGGTTCTATTATCGGGGATGGCGAAAGACCTCTGTCCTATGGCTGCCGCCATTAGCCTTCATGGTCTTGGCAATGCTCGGCCGATTCAATATTGGTTACCGGCATATCATCCAGGTCGTACCTTTTTTGATCATGATGGCTAGCATTAGCGCTCAATTGCCCAGGTTGGTAAAGGAATGGCGAAAGACCGAGAAGAGAGGTATAGGCAGGTCTGATTATGGCCTTCTGACAACTGAACGAACCAGGAGTCAACGATCCACTATACCGCCGGACGCCGTTTCTCTACTAACGATAGCTGGCCTGATCCTCCTGGTACTTTGGCTGACATTTACGACGCTTCGACTCTACCCTCATCACGAGGCCTATTTCAACGAGTTAGTCGGTGGTTCAAAAAATGGCGGTGAAATCCTGGTAGATTCTAACATCGACTGGGGTCAGGATTTGCCTGCTCTCAGACAACTCATGGATGACATGGATATCGAGGAGGTAAATCTCGCCTATTTTGGCACGGCTGTTCCGGAGGCTTATGGAGTGAGATACAAGCCGGCGCCCGGTTTCATCCGTTTTACCGGTGGGCCGGAGATAAATGCCTTCAATCCCTATACGCCGGAACCAGGATGGTACGCAATCTCGGCAACCAGTTTGCGCCTGGGATTGGTGCGCCAAAATTTCGATATTTACGAATACTTTGCTGCTCGTGATCCAATTGCCAAGGCCGGATACTCGATTAACCTCTACAAGGTAACTTACCCTGAGACAATGCCCACTGAACCAAAGGTCGTAATCGGTAAGCCTGTAGCTGATATGGATCCAGAAGAGATCGGAATTAGGCCGGGGGAACGAGTCCTGGTGAAGTGGACCGAATCACCTCAAACCATGATACTGTCGCCGGCGCCGGCCGAGTTGCCGCCAGATGTAGAAGAGATGTCGCTTGACTTTGAAGGTCACTTTACTTTAGTCGGCTACCGGCTGGACAAATCCAGCTATGAAGCAGGAGAAGCTATTGATTTAACGTTGTTCTGGCGAGTAGGTTCGAATCGCGTGGAGACCCCAAGGCCTGCGATGGGTAATCCTCTGGCCTCATTTATCCATCTCACAGGATCAGATACCTCGGAAATTGTAGCTCAATACGATGGCTGGGGCGCGGCGCTTTCGACTCTGGAAACTGGTGATGTGGTGGTCCAGAATGTGTCTATCACAATTCCCGAGCAAGCGCCACCAGGACGATATGCTTTGGTCACCGGTCTGTACTCCCCTCAAACATCGCGGCGTCTGTCGACGACTTTGGATGGTGAGCTAACCGACGCCGTTCATTTAGCTGAACTATCGATCATTGGAATCGACTGAGCATCCGTTCACGTCCAAGCGCTATTTTCCGCTCAAAAAAACTCTCTTATCAACTCCATGACGAGTTCCTCGGTCTGACCATCTTCATCCAATTCAGGATTCCATGTTGAGACAGAAATGGCCCGCAGATTTTCATTGTTTCTTAGTCGATGGAAAAGTTGTCGAACCGTTTCAGCGGAAGGTCCACCTGGGGCGGAATAGCTCATAGCTGGGGCTTCTTCTGGATTAATGATATCTGTATCGAAGTGTAAGTAAATGGGTCCTTTAGGCAACGCAGACTCAACCAAAGTATAGAAATCAGTTATATGGATAACACCCGAACTCTCCAGCATTGATCTTTCTCCGGGATCCAAATCGCGGGCATCAGACAGAATAACCTGATTTTCGGGTAAGTTTTTTAGCCCGACTCCTTCGACGATCGTTTGCTCCCCGCGGCCGACTATCATCGCCAAGGGCATACCACCCAGAAACCCGCTGGGCGTGGTTTCCCAGGTATTAAAATCACCATGCGCATCAAGCCACAGAAGAGTCGCCGCTACGCCTGCCTGCTGCAATCCTGCCAAAACGCCTATGCTCGTGCAGCAGTCACCGGCGATGCTGATGGGGCGTCTGCCTTGCTTTAACGAATCCGAAACCATGCTCGCCAGGGGATGATAAAGAGAAATCATCCGCTCCTGCTTGGTACCTGGTTTAAGCGTGGGCTCGTTGATTTGGAAATCTGCTTCTTCAAGCGGCAACAAGCCGGGCGACTTAGAATCAAGAAAAAAAGGGGTCAAAATGATGTCGTTCTTCACTGCGAATCTCCGTTTAAAATATCCGTGTGATGATGTTTTAAAAATTATGGTCAATGGCATGGTCGAGCCGGATTATAGGACAACCTTTGCTTAGCATCAGCCAATAGTCCTTTGTACAATAGTATCATCGAGATTGCCTTAGCAAAGCACAAAATGTACAAAAAATGAATAGCATCGCTTTAAATCGCGCCGAGTTACTTTGTCTCTTAGATTTGATGGGTATCAACGAGGTAGTTGTTGTTAAGGCGGAGCAACTGCGACCGGTCGAGGAATCTGAAGGCCGGGAGTTGTTGTTGAAAGGACTGCAGGGGCTTTCAAACCGGCAATTAGTCACCGCAATTGATGGTGGATACGAGATATCAGACGAGTTGCGCACTCCGGTCGCGACTTTGGCCAATACACAGGTCGTCATCGGGACTCATCGGGAGACGGCCGATGATCAGAAATCATGGTTTTGGCATTTTGTAACTCGAACCTCAATCGCCCAACTCATTTTAGATAAACCAGAAAACTATCGATTGGTTGCAGTCTCAAATCTGGAGACAGTCTTGGCAGATTTGGAAGCCGCTTTGCCACTGGTACCAGTTCCAGAAACCATGGAGTATCGTGCTGATTTTCCCCAGGCGGACGCCGACGAAATATCATCATTGGTGGAAAAGTGGGATGAAGTGCCGGCTCTACAGATATTAGAAGCCGACGGTTTGAAAGCAGTTGAGGCAGCAGATTTATTTGACGATTTAGCTAATTTTGCATGGTGGGGCCGGGTCGATCTGATGGTTAACGGTGGTGTCAATATCACGTCGCGGCACCGGGTCCACGTCATACAGGGACAAGAAAGATCTTGGGTGGCACACCAAGAGGTCGCCGATGTGAGCACACTTCACATTCATACGGCGAGAAGCGGTGATTTTGAGGAATTGCTAGAAAGATATTGGGACAATATTGGCGTTTAGAGTAGTGCTGGTATGACAAACCAACCGAATATCGAAACGAAGAGGCTCCTCCTTCGTCCATTTGTGCTCGCAGATGCCCCTGAAGTGCAAAGATTGGCCGGCGAAAAGGCGATTGCCTCGACCACACTGGCCATGCCCCATCCTTATGAGGACGGCATGGCGGAAGCCTGGATTACTAGCCACAAAGGGCGTTTTGAGCGCAATGAGGAAGTAGTCTACGCTATTACGTTGTCGGATTCAGGACAGCTAGTGGGAGCCATCGGCCTTGTTGTAACCGGGCAACATGACCGGGCTGAATTAGGTTATTGGGTTGGCAAGCCATTTTGGGGGAATGGGTACGCTACCGAAGCCGGAAGAGCCATCATCAGGTTTGGGTTCGAGAGTATGAACTTGAACAGGATATATGCTTCGCATTTTATTCGGAATCCAGCGTCGGGCCGGGTGATGGAAAAGATTGGCATGAGATTTGAGGGTAGCTTTCGCCAACATGTTAAGAGATGGGATGTTTACGAAGATTTGCATTATCGTTCCATCTTGCGGCAAGAATTCTATCAAGAAGAATAGAACTGATTTTATTGATCGTCCTCACGATCTTGAGCTACATCATTTTCCTGGTACAAAGTTTATATATTTTCATTTGTGATGACTTTTGTCGTGGCCAAACATGTCGATTATCACTAACTTTTCCTATGCCTTTATGGCATACTGAATTCTTGGTAATCGGTGTACCTTAATTCCTATAATGATTAGGGCTATGTAGGAGGAATAGAATGGCGACCTTAAAAGAAGCAGCCGAGGACTTTTTAGCTCAAAAAAGAATTGCGGTTGCCGGTGTATCACGAAAAGGGGATGTGGCCGCAAATGGTATCTATCGCAAGCTGCGAGATGCCGGTTATCAGGTTTATGCAACGAATCCCAATGCTTCGACAGTTGAGGGAGACCCATGCTATCCAGACTTGAAATCTATTCCGGATGGCGTGGATGGCGTGGTGATTGCCACTCATCCGGATATCACCGGGAATGTGGTGCAAGAATGCATTGATCTTGGTATAAGCCGGATATGGCTTCACCGCTCATTTGGCCAGGGCAGCTATTCAGAAGAAGCCATCCAAGTCGCGCGGCAGAATAATGTGACCATTATTCCAGGCGGCTGCCCAATGATGTTCGTCGAACCGGTAGATTTTGGCCACAAATGTATACGTTGGTTTACAAGCATGACCGGAGCGACACCAAAGGAAGTGTGACCGCTATCGAAAAAGTAGCTTTATCCAGTCAACTAAGGATATCTGGCCAGTCACATAAGCTTGTGGCTGGCTATTTTTTTAAGCCAGAACAGCGCTGATAAATGATTGACGGCCAATTAGTGGGACTACATACAACCTAGAGCGACGCTATTACGTATTATTATTGTTGATAATGCGTCATGTGTTTTACCTTTCACTCGAGTTATCCTTAGATCATGACACTTCTTCGCTCTACCATCAATCAAGCAAATGCGACCGATTACCGAACGTTCATAGGCCGGGCTGCTACGCTATTGTTTGTCCTACTAATCACTATCGGCATTCTACTCACGTGGGATGAAATCGGCCGGTTGGGCGCGTATGGATATCCGGCCGTGTTCCTGGTCAGCTTAATTAGCAATGCTGCTTTCTTATTACCTGCACCTGGGATCGCCATGGTCCTCGCTGCTGGTGGTGTGCTAGACCCAATAGCGGTTGGCGTCGTCGCCGGTCTGGGAGCTGCTTTAGGAGAGCTAACCGGTTATTTGGTAGGCCAGAGCGGTCAGCCCGTTTTTGAAGACAAACCGATCTATTTGCGCATAGAAAGCTTGATGAAGAAATCCGGAGCCCTCGTAATATTCATTCTGGCGGCCGTGCCCAATCCGATTTTTGACATTGGCGGTCTCATGGCCGGTGCTTTGCGAATGCCAGTATGGCGATTCCTGTTGGGAGCCTGGTTAGGAAAGAGTTTGCGCTTTGTCTTGCTAGCGGCATTAGGTTCAATGGCAGTCTGATTAACCTGCCGCTCTAAGCTCCTATAACCTTTTTTGTGTACCTAACTCCTAGTATATTGCTGCTTTTACTTCGGCTGCTGCATCTCGAAACACACCGCTTACCCCTCACAATCCCAAGAACCGGCAAATCTGCCATTTCTTAGCCATTGCAGGCGACTGGTATTCGATTGAAGGCTGTATCTTTGAGCTAAACCAGAGAAACCATGGATGCAAGGCAGTCAAGCTTGAGTTACCATTTGATTGTGCTAATGATGAATCAATAGGGAGACAGAGGAGACGCAAATATGCGAGTTGGAATGATTGGGTTAGGGAATATGGGTTCGGCAATCGCCAATCTTATCGCTGGCAACGGATATAACGTTCTTGGTTGGGAATATGACCCGAAGATCGTGCAAGAGATCAATAGTGATCGGGTTAATTCTCGATACCTGCCGGGCATTGATCTCCATGAAAATCTCAGAGCAACTTCACAGCTGGAGAAGGTTGTTAGCCAGAGTCAAATCATATTTGTCGCCATCCCTTCTGTTTTTGTCAATCCAACCTTAGAACCTATTCGAGATTATTTGAACAAAGAAAGTGGGTTGGTCAACATGGTCAAAGGGATCGACAGGGAAACTGGGCTCACTTCTTACCAAACGCTATCCGTGTTATTTCCAGAAAACTCCATCCTCATGCTTTCAGGACCTACTATTGCCAATGAATTCGCCAGAAATATGCCTACTGTCGTGGTGCTGGCAGGTGAACATCGGCAAGATCTTCTGCGCGTGGCCCGGTTGCTAGATAATGATTGTTTCCGGACCAGGTTCTCTGACGATACAACGGGCGTTGAACTAGGGGGCATCCTCAAAAACATCTATACGATCGGCCTGGGTCTATTCGACGGTAAAGAAATCACAAGCGTCAATTTCAGAGCGGCTTACTTGACTATCGCCATGGAAGAGATCGCCAAGATTGGTTCGGCCATGGGCGCGAGAATTGAGACATTTTTATACCTGGCTGGAATCGGGGATCTTTTGGCGACAGCTTTGAGTGAACACAGCCATAACCGGAAAATGGGTACTTACCTGGCCCAAGGATTATCGCTTGATGAGATAAGAAGAGAGATGGGAGTTTTGCCCGAGGGTTACAATACGTTGCAAATAATCCTGTACGTTGCCGAAAAATTACATGTGTCCATACCCCTGGCAAAAGGTCTTTGGGATGTCATTCACGGCCGATATGACGCCGAATACTTCATAGAGTCTTTCATTAAGGATTTTGTTGTCTAGGAGAGTTTCAGCTTCGCGGGAGGGCGTTGGCGACGCCTGATGAAACAGATCTGCAAGATCGCCCATTTATCAAGATGAGAACTGTTTCACACTCAGCCCGCGAGCCTGCCAAATAACCAGGCCACCACGACAAAAGCAGCGATGACACCTAGAAAGGCTAATCCAAGAGTTTGTGGGATTTTCCAACTCCAGGCTCGGAGCAAGGCTCCGACCGATGTAGCGACGACGGAAACCGCTCCAACCATGAAGAGAAAATAGACGACTTCACTGTAAGGTATAAAAAACGGAAGCGACATAATTTCACCGCCTAATTGAGGAAAAACTCGTGCTCGGCCTGGACTTTCTTCATTATCATCTCATGTAAATATTAAATCAAGAGAAATATCGATCAATAGACAAGAAGTCATAACAAGCGCTATTCATATAAACCTTCTATTATGTTAAAAATTATTTAGCGGTGATGTAAAGATCCAAATGGATAGTTGGGCAGGGCTTTTACAAAGAACGATATTCGTAAGCGTCTACCATCTCATCCGGCAGACAGGGCGGATTATGCTCCCTGGACGCCAAATCAGTTAGACAACGCCTACTGCTTTGAATTATGAGAATGTAAAAGCCCTGGATAGTTGGGTGGCCGCCAAAGTTTTGTAATCACCTCCACCAATAGGACAGGCAGTTCTGGATATCGCCTTACTAGTTATGGTTTATACCAGAGCACTGCCTGTCCTTTACAAATAAACGACGCGCACCCTTGATAATTCATTAATGTTTCATCAAATTTAAAGGTATATCACGAGGTTCAGGGCATGTTCTCCTGATTCTTCCACATTGGAATTGATCGAGCCTGGTTGTATCTTGTTCTTTGGCGATGATAGAATCACGATGATATGGCGCTAGAAGATTCTCGGATAAAGCTCTGGTCGAGATGGGGAGCACTCGCCCTGGCAATAATTTTCACAAGTGTATTCTTGTGGCTAGTTAGCCGGCAATACTTGACGTTTCAGGTCCAGGCGCCGGACGTTGATCAGTTCGATCAAGCGATTTGGAACACCTTGCGCGGCCGTTTCTTGTTCACAAGCATTACAAACAATTCCATTCTTGAGTATCATTTCTCTCCCTATTTGGCCATCCTCTCACCCCTACTGCTTATCTGGGAGGATGTGCGTATATTGTTTTTGGCTCAAATCATTAGCATCGCGGTAACCGGTCTCATCTTGTATAAGATAGTTGAAGACAAATACCCGATCGTTGCTGTGCTCTTTTTGCTCGCCTTCTATCTCAATGCATCCTTACATCAAATAGGCCTCCTGGAGTTGCGTAGGGTAACTCTGGCCATGCCATTTGTGGCTCTGGCGCTCTATGGCTTGATCAAGGATAAACGCTGGTTAATGGTGGCCGGGATCATCTTAACCCTCATGGTCAAAGAAGATTTAGGACTAATTGTCGCAGCCATAGGTCTTTATCTACTCATTTTCAAACGAGATTGGAAATGGGGGTTGCCAATTGCGATCTTGGGAACTGCCTGGAGCTTGAGCATGGTCTTATGGATTATTCCTTCATTGAGAGGAAGCGATTACAATCAAATTGGGTACTTCTCGGGGTGGGGCGGAACGCCAGAAGATATTGCCAAGAACATGGTGACTGATCCGGTCAGGGTTTTGCAGGTGATGTTTGATGAAAAGGGCCTGGATGGTCTTTGGCAAACCTTTTTACCTCTGGGCATTTTACTCCCTTTTCTGGCGGCTGACCTCCTGGTGATTGGTCTTCCACTATTATTCCTTATGCTGCTAAGTAGCGAGCCTGAGATGCATGCCCTGCAGCGTTGGTATTTAGCGCCAGTCTTGCCAGTGCTCTTCGCGGCCGTGGCCGTGGCAATAATTCGAATTCCTAGACGTTATGTTAAGTGGTTGATCGCCGGTTTACTTGGAACGACGATCATTTCCTACATCCTCTATAGTCCGGCGCCCTTAGGCGGGAATTATCAGCCACATCTTTATCAGATTACGGAAAGACAGCTGCAAGCCTGGGAAGTGATTAGTGAAATACCGGAAGATGCCAAGGTAGCAGCCCAAGTTGCTTTCATAGCGTCGCTTGCCCACCGGGAACATATCTATCTTTATCCCTGGTTCGCTATTGGGAAAGACAATATCGATTACTTCGTACTTGGCAGAGATTTTCGTGCTTATCCTTACCAGATGGAGGAGATCATTTGGGAGATCAATAACTTGGTAGCCGATCCAGAAATGGTTATCGAGATGGAGGTCGACGGAATTTACCTGATCCGGCAAGGTGGTCCACAATTACCGGCATTTGCGATGCAGCGTGTGGCTGAAGATTCGATCTTATTGGATCGAGTTGAGGTGGCGGTGGCCGATGAAAAGGGTATTTATCGGACGATTGATCAAGGACCTCTCACCCTTTCGCCAGGGCAAGATGTTCGGGTTACATTGTACTGGGAAGCCTTAGACAAGATCGATGGTGAGCGAACAGTGTCGGTCCGAATAGAAGACTCTTCAGGAGCACTAGTCGCCCAACATGACATGTTGCCTGGGGATGGTAGCCGGCCGACAAGTTGGTGGGAACCTGGCTGGCGTTTTCGAGATGTTTATTATCTTAATGTCGCACCCGGTGTAACCCCTGGACCGGCATCCCTAGACGTTGTACTCTATGATAGTTTTACGCAGGAACGAGTAGAGTTTGATGATGGTGAGGATACTATCCATCTTTTGCCCATCAACCTAATTCCTTAGCGAGAGGGGAATGAATCTTGATCATGTCTGACCGGTTCTTAGTTGTAGGATTTAATAGTCAATGTATGAGGTAAAGGTGCAGTTATTAATTGCAAACGGATGCTAATATCAGTATTCAACTACGGAGGAGATTTGGATGTCGTTAACCTTTGATGTGATTTTAATTGGCGGGGGCATTATGGGCTGTAGTAGTGCCTTCCAACTGGCCAAACGTGGGCTGAAGGTAGCCTTGTTTGATAAAAATAGCATCGGCGACAGCCCAAGTGGCAAATCGTCGGCCATTATTCGCCAGCATTACTCCAATGAACTCACCGCACGCATGGCGCTGCATAGCCTACGGATATTCCAAAATTTTGAGGAAAATGTTGGCGGCGAATGTGGCTTTACCCGGACGGGGTTCGTTGTGGTGGTAGATGCCAAGGATATTGCGGGATTGGAGGCCAATGTTGCCCTACAGCGCAGGTTAGGAATCCAGACAGAGTTGCTGAGCGTGGAAGCTCTGCGAGATATTATGCCTGGTATCAATACAACAGGTCTCGTTGCGGTTGCCTATGAATCTGAGAGTGGTTATGCCGATCCATACATGACCGTCAACTCATATGCTCAGGCTGCCAACCGCCAGGGCGTCACCATTTTCCGCGAAACAAAGGTTACGGCCGTTCGTTTTAAAGGCGGTCGAGTTGTTGGCGTAGACACTCCAGATGATACATTCGACGCCCCAGTAGTCCTTAATTGCGCCGGTGCTTGGGGGGCCCAAGTGGCCAAATTTGCGGGAATTCAGGCTCCCATCGATTCTTGCCGGGTCCAGGTTGCATTCTTTCGCCGGCCCCCTGGTCAGGAGGCAGCGCATCCTGTTGTCGCGGATTTTATCAATGCGACCTATTTTCGTTCGGAGACGGGTGGGTTGACATTGGTTGGCCTAATCGATCCGGCCGAAGCAGATGCCATCGTCGATCCAGATAGATACAAAGAATATATGGATGATGACTTTTTGTTGGATGTGGGCGAGCGTTTGATCACCAGGTATCCGGCGATGGAGCAGAGTCAAAGTACCGGGGGATATGCTTCGTTGTACGCTATTACACCGGATTGGCATCCTGTGGTCGATGAAGTGCCTCAGGGCAGCGGCTTCTACATCTGTAGCGGGTTTAGTGGTCACGGATTTAAATTGGGCCCTGCCGTGGGCTTGATGGTGGCCGATATGGTAAATGGGGAAAGCGACCCACTGTTCGATCCCAGTATGTTCCGATTTGATCGCTTTTCAGAGGGCAAGGAAATTCGCGGCCAATACGAGTACAGCATCGTTGGCTGATGAAGGCGACAAGGGGCTGATGAAATTGTGAAGGAAGGATATGTGAGGAGGAAATAAGTTTATGGGCTTGACTGCGGCAGACCAAATATGTCTTAACTGTGGACGATCTGAATCGGTGATACCGCTCGTGTCATTACGGTATGATGGAAACCAAGCATGGATCTGTTCTCAATGCTTGCCGGTGTTGATTCATCACCCACAAAAATTAGCCGGCAAGTTGAGTGGTGCTGAGGTGATGACCCCATACGAAGGTGACGATGATTGATAATTGGCGGCCAATGTTAAGGCTATTGCTGTTTGCCCTCTTGCTACTTCTGGCTTCATTGGCATGCACGATTGGAGCTGATGAAGGTCCAACGCCAATGGCGACGGCAATTGTGCCTTTGGATCAGGTCGTTAGATACAGGATCCCTGTATTTTCTGCAACGCTTAACCCTGGTGAAACCCTAAAGGGATCTAAACTGACCTACGTGGGACGCGAAGGCGATGTCTATAACGTAACAATTGCCAATCTGCCGGCAGCGAAACGTATCGGCGATTCATTTGCCTGGAAAGGCGTCGTAGCTCCTGGAGTCATCGGTAATTACAATCTTCGATTGTCCCCGACAATACTGAGTGATGATCTCCTGGTAGCCGGTTCGGTAGAAATTAGCGTATTGAACCCGATTCCGGTTGAACTTGGTAACGACTTTGTGGTCGCTAATTCGTTATTGCACTTCAATAATATTGCTATCGACAATCGCGTTTCCGTAGGCGACCAGGTTCCAGGAACGACCCTCATATTTGAGGGTGCGGCGGAGCAAGGGGCAAATCTGGGGGGGACCTCGGGATTCCCCATACGTGCGCTCGGTGATTCTCTTATCTGGACCGGTCGCTTAAGGGGCAATGCTATCGTTCGTTACAATTTGCGAGTAGGATCTTTGAATGCTGATGAGCTTCGCTTAGTCGGAACGGCCGAAATGTGGATAACGCCCTCGCCTTAGTTTAATAGGGGAGCAATTCTTTTCGTCGATATGCCTGAAATTTCTGTTGCCACGCTCAATCTGCTTAATCGCCAGAATCGCTGGTTAGCTCGCCGCGAACTTATTGTGGCCGAGTTTATTGATACACAGCCTGATTTGATCAGTTTACAAGAGATTTATTTGCCGATTGGGCAGGCGAGATGGCTCAAAAACCAAATTAACAGCAGGTTGAGTGGACGATCAGATGGCCCTTATCAACTGTTTCAGAAGCGTCGTCAACACCCAATACGGGGCTTTATGGAGGGGATCGGCATCCTTAGCCGGCTTCCAGTTCTTTCTCATGATGCCATTGATCTTGGTTACGGTGGGCGAATTGCACTACGCGTTAATGTGGAACTGGAAACGAAAGAGACTCTTGACTTCGTAGCCGTCCACTTGCACCATATGGCTCAGGATAGAGAAGCCCGGCTCGAACAGGTGATGCTCGTAACCGGTTGGCTAAATGATAAGAATTCTGTTCCCTTGCAGGTTATTGCGGGAGATTTCAACGAGGTACCGACCGGATTAGCTATTGAATTTATTAAACAGAGTTACCGGTCTGTCTTCGTTGAATATCAAGGTTACGATCCGATCGCGACCTTCCCAACGGCACTCATCCAAAGATCAGATGGCTGGAGCGGATGCCTGGACTATATCTTTATTTCGAAATCGGTTAATCAAGTGCTCGGCGCCCAGATTTTCTGCCGCAAACCGTCGCCAAACGATCCAACACTTTATGCATCTGATCATGTGGGTTTGCTTGCATACTTAAAGGTCGACTCCTCTGATTGGCAAGCTTTTAACGTTGATTCAAAGTTTCCTGTAATTGATGCCGAGATCTGAATTTTGACTACCTAAAACATGGCTAACTTAGTTGATCGAGAATTCTGCTGGCACGAGTGTGTATAAGAGGTATATGATAATCAACCTTTGATATGGAGAGCGAAAACGGATGTTGGACGATAGATGCTCACGCTTGATTTGCTCACAGGGACAAATCATTAACTTATATAAAAAAACAGGTGATTCCAGTAGCCAATGACGCAAAAGATTTCTATAGTAGTCCCGGTTTATAACGAAGAGGAAGTGTTGTTAGAACTTTATCGTCGCATTAGCCAAATTATGGGCCAATTGGATGATCCCTGGGAACTTATTTTAGTCGACGATGGTAGTGTGGATCGCTCGGCCGAGATCATGCGCGAATTATACGAGCGGGATCCGAGAGTAAAGGGTCTAAGTTTTTCGCGAAATTTTGGTTTTCAAGAAGCTGTGACGGCCGGACTGGCCTATGCCTCGGGTGATGCAGTCATCTTAACCGATGCCGACTTACAGGATCCACCGGAAGTTATCCCGGCATTTATTGCCAAGTGGCGTGAAGGCTACGAGGTTGTCTACGGTGTCAGGATCCACCGCGAAGGCGAAACATGGTTCAAGAAACTTACCGCCAAGGTGTTTTACCGGACGATCCACCGCATCACGAGCGTCGATATTCCCTTAGATACAGGCGACTTTAGACTAATGGACCGGCGGGTTGTCAATGCGATTCTCCGGATGCCGGAACGCAGCCGGTTTTTACGGGGCATGGTGCCGTGGGTGGGATATAAGCAGGTCGGCATATCTTATGAACGCCATGCCAGGTATGCGGGTGATTCTAAATTTAGGAGTGTCGGTCAAATGCTGCCTTTCGCCCTCGACGCCATCACCGGCTTTTCCTACTTTCCACTTCAAGTGGCTACTTATCTCGGTTTTGTCATCGCTGCCATTAGTTTGATCGCTATTGTGGTAGTTGTCTTATTACGAGTATTTGGCCAACACCAGGAGCTAACAGGACAGGCAACGACGCTAGTGGCGGTACTGTTTTTGGGAGGTGTGCAATTGATTTCTTTAGGGATAATTGGCGAATATCTTGGACGGATCTACGACGAGGTTAAAGGCCGGCCGCTTTATCTGGTAGATGAAAAATGGGGATTTGACGACGAAGCTTAGTGCGAATTCTATTCAGACCTAGAGATAAACGTTTTGATCGAGCTTGCCTTCGCTAATTCCAGCGGCGATTATAATATACCCGAGCAGAATCAACCGCCAATTTCGGACATCACCCGGTTGAGGGGGATCATATTTTTTGCCAGGCCGTGGCCCCATGGCTTCCACCAAATCCCTTCCCTGATAATCTCGTTAAGATCTGCATCCGAGGCACCTTGTCGCAAAGGGGTTATCAAGTCCACCTCCTTCTCGCGCAGTAAACAAAGCCGTAACCGGCCATCAGCTGTAAGACGGGCCCGGGTGCAAGAGGAGCAAAATGGCTTCGTAACCGAACTGATAAAGCCCAAGGTGCCTGGCGCACCCTCTAGTCGATAGAGGCTTGCTTCACCGTCAAGTTCGCCACCATTAGCGACTGAGAGTGGGCCGAGGTCTTCAGATATCCTTTGCTTTAACTCCTCTTCTTCAACTACTCCAGCTTGCTGAAAGTTGGAGACGTCGCCGAAGGGCATCATTTCGATGAACCGAACCTGCCAGGGATGCACCAGCGTCAAACGAGCTAAATCCACGACATCCTGCTGGTCATTATAACCCCGGACAATCACGGCATTGAGCTTGATCTCAAGCCCAGCTTCTTTAGCGGCAGCGATGCCATTCCAAACGTCATCCAGCTCTCCCCAACGAGTGACGGTCTTGAATTTCGCTGATTCCAGGGTGTCAATGCTGATGTTCACCCGCTGAAGGCCAGCTTCGGCTAAGGGTTTGGCCAGGCGGTCCAGCAATAAACCGTTGGTGGTCATGGCAACGGTTTGAATCCCTGGGGTAGCGGCGATTCGTTGAACGATGTCCACTACATTGGCCCGCACGGTTGGTTCACCGCCGGTGAGCCGGATCTTCTTGAAGCCCAGATCACTGAATATGCCAACCAGGCGCAAGATCTCGTTATCCTGAAGCAACTCTTCGCGTGGTCGAAAAGTCATTTCTTCGGGCATGCAATAAATGCAACGAAGATTGCATTTATCGGTTAGTGAAATTCGTAAATAGGTAATATCGCGACCGTAACGATCCAATGTCATTGATTTGATCCCTAATTGCCGGATACAGATGCCGTTGGCAAACGCTAATAGCCGGCTGCACCGCAAATTATTCATTTTACTCCCCAACTAATACCTCAATTATACGAGACAATGATAGTTTTTATCAAATTCTTCTGTTTTATTTACGTTTCTATGTTGGAGGACGGCAAGCCGTATGTGTATCAACGGTTTGCTGTATTACACGATATTGAATAGATGGCTATAATTTTGTGTTAGCTGGCAAAGTGAAGGTCCAGATTTTGCCGATCATTGGCTTTCAAGTATTGACATGAGCAATGAGCCTGGACCGTTATTTTTAATTGACCGATGAGGAGCTGGCTGACAATTGAAGCGATCGAAGGAGTTAGTTTTGCAGAACACGAAACGAACACTCTTACCCTGGTGGATGAGTGTCATATTGGCTATAGCTATTGTCGTGACAGGGGTCTTGGTATCTGCCTTTGCCTATATGTCTCTTGATGCTTTCCTAGGCCGGCCGTTGAATCCGTTGGCCGAAGCGGCCGAAGCGGTCATCGAATTAGATCTCACGCCGATGCCCCAAGCTGGCCTGGCTCCGGTGCCTACGATAATCGAAGGGCTGCCGACGCCGACTCTCATACCGACCACAGAACCCGCTAAACCATCGGAGCGAATCAATGTGCTGTTGATGGGCATCGATCGCCGGCCGGGAGAAGCATTCATCTCGCGAACCGACACCATGATGCTGATGTCGATTGATCCGGAGAGTAATTCGGCTTCCATTCTCTCCGTGCCCAGAGATTTTTACGCCGTGATTCCGGGTCGCGGTCGTGACCGGATCAATACTGCCTTTGTTTATGGTTCGGCCGGAAACAACCCGGCTGGTGGGGCTCAATTGGCCATGCAAACTGTGGAGTATAACCTTGGCGTGCCGGTACACCACTATTTGTTGGTGGATTTCAGTGCTGTAACCCGGGGAATCGACGCCATAGGTGGCATTGATGTCAATGTACCTTACAATATTTATGATCCCACATTTCCCAGCATGGATTACGGTTATGATCCACTAAGCATACCCGCAGGTATTCATCACTTTGACGGTGAAACAGCCTTGAAGTATGCGCGAACCCGTCACCAGGATTCAGATTTTTATAGAGCCCGGCGGCAACAGCAGGTGGTATTGGCCGTGAGGGATAAGGTGCTTGGATTAGGCATTGGTGAACTTCTGCGCCAGGCGCCATTTCTATACCAGCAGTTAGATCAGGGAATCAGGACTGATCTGAGTTTGGATGAACTCATTCTACTGGCCACTACAGCGGCTGATATCCCGAGCGAGAATATTCGCACGGAGGTATTAGATCAAAACTTCGTCAGCAGCTATCAGGCACCCAATGGTGCAAGCGTATTAGTGCCGATCAATGATCAGATTGCTCCTTTGATCCAAGAGATGTTTTATAACTAATGAATCGACAGGAATTCAAAGATAGGATCGAACAGGAACCACTATTGCTTGATGGAGCCATGGGCACACTCTTGCACGGCCAGGGAATTGCCATCGATCAATGTTTCGATGCACTAAATATCGTTGACCCGGCGGTTGTGGCGGAGATTCATAGAGCTTACATTGAAGCTGGCGCCGATATCATCGAAACCAATAGCTTTGGGGCGAATCGCTACAAACTGGCACAACACGGCTTGGAAAATGAAGTCTTAACTATCAACCAATCGGCCGTCTCTCTGGCTCGTCGCGTCATAGAGGGCAGCTTTAAGACAGTGTTGTTGGCCGGATCTGTTGGACCCTTGGGCGTTCGTTTAGCTCCGCTTGGCCGGGTGAAAAGTCAAGAGGCCGAAGCAGCCTTTGCCGAACAAATAGCGGCCTTGGTAGAGCCACCGCAGGATTTATCCCAAAGTGATGGCGTCGATCTGCTTGTTCTGGAAACAATGCCAGATTTGAAGGAGCTTGAGGCGGCCGTGCGAGCAGCCAGGTCCGTCGCTCCAGACATTGCTGTTATCGGCATGATGACCTTTACCCGCGATGATCGAACTATCCTGGGCGACTCCCCGGCTATCGTTGCTGCTAAGTTGGCCGAAATGGATCTGGATGCTCTGGGCATCAATTGCAGCAGCGGCCCGGTGCAGGTGTTGCGTCTGGTCTCTGCCATCCATGAGAGCTTGCCGGGTATGCCCTTGGCCGCGGTGCCCAATGCCGGTTGGCCGCAACAACTAGAAGGTGGGCGCGTGCTGTACCCGGCGACACCAGATTACTTCGCGGATTATACCCGTTCATTTATCAAAGCCGGCGCCAGATTGGTTGGGGGTTGTTGTGGTACGACAGCCGGCCATATTTCCGCCATGCGCCAGGCTCTCGATACACCTGCAGAACCAAACCACCCCTTACCTAAGGTTTCTGGGATTGGACCCAGGATAATAACGACCGCAGCGGCCGGCCGGCCTACTCAATTGAAAGAGTCGCTGGAAAACAATCGCTTCGTAGTAACGGTCGAAATGAGCCCACCCCGAGGTATTGCCCCCCAAAGATTGGTGGCTGGAGCTCGCATGCTGAAGGAAGCTGGCGCCAATTTCATCGATGTGGCCGACAGTCCTTTAGCTCGCATGCGCATGAGCGCCTGGGCTGCCGCACATCTGGTCCAGCAAGAAGTGGGCCTCGAGGCTGTATTACATTTTCCAACAAGAGGGCGAAACCTACTTCGGATCCAAGGAGACTTGTTGGCAGCCCACGCATTAGGCATACGAAACTTATTTGTCGTCATGGGTGATCCCACACAAATTGGTGACTTCCCAGAGGCGATGGACAACTATGATATAGTCCCTTCAGGCCTCATCCAATTAATCAAGCAGCGCCTAAATAGTGGTCTCGACCAGGCAGGTCAGACCATCGACCAGCCAACGAGCTTTACTGTTGGTTGTGCCGTGAATCTTGAGCCTAAAGATATGGATCGTGAAATGAGCTTGCTGCGAAAGAAAATAAGAAATGGCGCTGATTTCGCATTAACCCAGCCTGTTTTCAATCCGAGCTTGTCCAAAGAGTTCATTGATTCGTACAAAGCCAGATACAACGAGTCCATAATTCCTATTGTGGCCGGAATCCAGCCACTATACAGTATCGGCAACGCGGAGTTTTTGCATAATGAAGTTCCTGGCATCGATATTCCCAGTAACCTCCGCAACAGAATGCGATTAGCTTCCGACCAGCAACAAGAAGGGATATTAATCGCTCAGGAAATTCTCGAAGATCTTCGCCCGGTCGTGAGCGGTGTCTATATGATACCGGTCTTCGGCCGCTACGATCTGGTGGCCGATGTACTGGATGTCCTAAGTTAGGAACTTTAATGCTCAATGCGTTATTTGCCATAATAGGTTTGATGGTTGGGGGAGTTATCAACATACTAGCGGATGACCTGCCTGCTCGCGTGCGGCCGCGAGCGCCTCATTGCATCCATTGTGGATCTGTTTACGGTCCAAGTGGCTGGTTTGCTGTCGGCCGTCTCGCCAGTGGTGGCGCCTGCCCCCAATGTGAAGTTTCTACTCCCCGCCGAGGATACAGCATTGAAATCATCACCGCATTATTTTTCGCCACATTGCCCTGGCTGATTATGCCGGCCATAAACTTGGCCATTTACAGCCTGTATATCGCGGTATTGATTCTTGTGATCGTGATCGATGCCGAGCACCGGCTAATACTGCATATCGTTACTTTTCCAACCACGATTATTGCCCTCGTAGGCAGCCTATTTCTGACCGATAGTTCTCCTTTATTAGCTTTGACAGGAGCAGTGGGGGGATTCATTTTCTTCTATCTAGCATTTTTGCTAGGTCAGCGCTTGTTTGGTCCTGGGGCGTTGGGTTTTGGGGATGTTACCTTATCCATGATGATGGGAGCGATGCTCGGCCTTCACCGTATATTCTTTGCCTTGATTTTGGGGATTTTTCTGGCTGGTATCTTTGGCTTGTTGGTTCTGATCACTCGACGAGGATCTAAACGCACCTACTTTCCTTATGGGCCATTCCTGGCAATCAGCGGGATCATCATGATTATTTGGGGGGACCAAGTTTACTATTGGTTTTTTGGAACCTGAGCGTTAATCTGTTTTCCGATTATCTTCTTTGAACCCGTTCAAACTCCCCTTCAAGATAGACTCTGAGATGACAATCAACAAGTGCAAGCCGTAAATCGGTGAATCTACCCTCGGCGCCTCGTTTCCTCAATTGGGAAGGCAAAGTGGCGGTGATCACCGCGGCCGGATCGTTTAGCTCTTTTTTAGCCATACTTTCAATATCGATGGCGGCGAGAGCAGCTTTTGCCTTCAAGTCATATCTTCGCATGTCCTGTTTGACAACCAATGAGCCCTGCTTAACCCGCAGATTGGATCGAATCGATACGGGATCATTGATGAGGGTATATTGGAACTTGATGAAGGCGACGATTGGCTTGTGGATGTGAACGATGAACTTAACCTTGGCCTGACCGTTATAGATTCTAACCCTCATAGACGGTATGTTATGAATCAGGTGAAGATCACGGCCGCCAACTTTGTGCTGGCCAAACATAGTGTAAACCATATTTCGCAAGATGATCGCCAATTCCGTGGCTGTGAGGTCATCCTGAAATGTGCCAGTTGCCAAAAGTGACGTCGCTATCCGATCCTCTATCTTATCGACAGGAAAATGTTCAGCTGCAGCAACTTCGATTTGTCGGCGCAACTGGTCATCTGATGGTTGGGTAGGTGACATCGTATTCTAGTATGACACATTCATAAGTAAACCGAGGCTGTCGGTCTGAACAATATGATGGTTCATCGGCTTACTTCAAGAGAAAAGTTCCACCCTTACTCATCTTTTAACAAAACGAGGAACTTGTCTCCACCTGAGCTAACTGGACGATTCAAGTTTACACCAGAGACTGGAATATGTGTAATGATGAATCGCCTTCTCGCGGTCGCCCAATTATTTGACCTTTGGTAAAATTTCGCAGCATTATGAGTCCGGCCAACGTGGTTCGTTCTCCCTCCCAATGGTTTTTGAATGGCAAATTTGAATGAACATGATCGATATAAGACCAGTATTGGATGTTGCCGAAGCGAAACAGATTGAAGACGTCCAGCGGGTGACCTGGGGTATGGGCGAAATTGAAGTTTTACCTGGGCGATTTCTACATGCTCTACAGAAGAATGGCGCCTGCCTTTTAGCCGCATTTGATGGCGACCGGGTCGTCGGCTTTGTATTCGGATTGTTAGGTACAGTAGAGGATCTGGAGGGACGGATTGACCAGATTGCGGCCGCTCGCCTACAGATGTATTCGGCGATTATGGGTGTATTGCCCGAATATCAAGGTCAAGGCATCGGCTACAGGCTAAAAGTCGCTCAGCGCGAGTTTGCGCTACGAATTGGTGTACGCTTGATTACTTGGACCTACGATCCCTTAGAGAGCAGAAACGCTTTTTTCAATATTGGCAAGCTGGGCGTCGTTTGTCACCGTTATTTCCGCAATTTTCATGGAGAATTGGGTGGCATCAACCGTGGTTTGCCCACCGATCGTTTCTATATTGACTGGTGGGTAACTAGCAACCGGGTAAAGGGCCGTCTATCCTCCAATCGAGCCCCGCTAAGTTATTCAGCGTTTTCAGGGGGAGGAGCAGAATTGATCAACCTTGCCTCGCGTCAAGGGGCTTGGCCGGTTCCGCCCGATACCTTCAGTCAAAGTGATAGCCGGTTGTTATTGGTCGAAATCCCGGCCAATATTCAATTCATAAAAGAAGGTAATCAGGATCTGGCGGTCGCCTGGAGAGAACACACGCGAAATCTCTTCGAATATTATTTTGATCGGAATTATTTGGTTACTGATTTTGTCAGGAACCGGGATGAAGATGGTTTCGAGCGCAGTTATTACGTTTTGACCTTTGGTGATTCTTAGAATTCAACTTCAAGGCAACGTACGCGGATTGTAGAACCCCAGCTTAAAATATGTCATGGGTGGCTAACGATGAAAATAGAACAGATCGACCTTTACTACATAAGCCAACAGCTAGTTAGCCCGTTCGTCACCAGTTTTGGGCGCCAGGAAGAAAGACAATGTCTACTTTTGGCGATTAAGGCCGGAGGATTGGTGGGCTGGGGCGAGTGTGTCGCCAATAGTACGCCAGGTTATAGTTATGAGACGGCCGGCACAGCCTGGCATATCCTGTCCGATTTTCTTATTCCGGCCGCGCTGGGTAAAGATTTGAAGGAACCGGAGGAGATGAAGGAGTGGCTGATCTCTGTTCGCGGACACCCTTTGGCTAAAGCTGCGCTAGACCAGGCCGCTTGGGATATCACAGCCAAGCGCGACGGTATTTCTGTAGCAGAAAAGCTCTCCCAACCATATCCTGAAGGAAACGTTAGACGGGTGAAAGTTGGTGTAAGTATAGGCATCCAACCAACGATCGATGACACCCTGCAAGTTATCCAGAATCACCTTGATCAAGGTTATGGACGGATAAAGCTGAAGATTAAGCCGGGAATTGACGTAGATCTTGCCAGAGAAGCTCGTTCGGCATTTCCAGAAACGCCCATCATGCTGGACGCTAATTCAGCTTACCGGCTCGAAGACGCAGCAATCTTTCAGGAAATGGATGAATTGAACCTGTTAATGATCGAGCAGCCGCTCGGTTATGAAGATATTTATGATCACAGCCAATTGCGACCACTGATCCAAACGCCCCTGTGCCTTGACGAGAGTATTCATTCGGCTGATGATGCTCGCTTTGCCCTAGCAATTGGGGCCTGTGATATTATTAACATTAAGCCTGCTAGAGTCGGGGGATGGACAGAAGCGCGAAAGGTTCATGATCTCTGCCGATCTTCCGGTGTGCCTGTATGGTGCGGTGGCATGTTGGAAACTGGTGTTGGCCGGGCCGGTCAATTAGCTTTGGCTTCATTGCCGGGTTTTACTTTACCCGGTGACATATCCGCCACCGAAAGATATTACCACGAGGATATCGCCGAACCGGCATTTGTCCTTAATAGCGAGGATAGTACTATTGGGGTTCCGGAAGGACCCGGCCTAGGAATTGAGGTCGATTTAGACCGTTTAAAAGCAGCGACGGTGCGCGAAGCTCGCTTTAAGAATTAGTCCGTGATCATTTTCGGACAGAAATAATGGAGAAAAATATGTTTAGCGACAAAACTATCGCCTTTATAGGCAGCGGAATGATGGCTGATGCCATGATCCGCGGCTTGTTGTCGCAGAAAATCCTTGACCCTAAACAGATTATCGCTTCTGGTCCAAGGGCAGAGAGGGGCGAAAAACTCGCAAAACAGCATTCGATTCGAGTAACGACGGATAACACGGTGGCGGCCGAGGATGGACAAATCGTCGTCCTGGCGGTTAAGCCCCAGGTATTGAAAGAAGTGATGCCTGAAATACGCGGCCATTTACGAAGACAGGATTTAGTCTTGTCTGTCATAGCGGGAATGCCTATCGAGGTCATCGCCAATGGGCTCGCTCATGCTCCCGTTGCCAGAGCAATGCCCAATACGCCGGCTCAAATAGGCCAGGGTATTACGGTGTGGACGGTGACTCCTGAAGTGAACGAGGAACAGAAGAATCAGGCACAAGTTATCCTAGGATCATTGGGCCAGGAAATCTTCGTCGAGGATGAAGATTACTTAGACATGGCCACCGCTTTAAGTGGAACCGGACCCGCCTACGTATTTCTTCTTATGGAAGCTATGATTGATGCTGGAGTCCATATGGGTTTTTCACGCCGGGTGGCGAAGCAGTTAGTCTTTCAGACGATGCGTGGCTCGGTCGAGTTTGCAGCGCTATCGGATAAACATGTCGCAGAATTGCGCAACCAGGTAACATCGCCTGGAGGAACATCGGCCGAAGCCCTCTACCATATGGAAAAAGGCGGTTTAAGGACTGTAATATCTCGTGGAATATGGGCTGCTTACCAACGCTCGATTGCCTTAGGAAAGGGGAAGAAACGAGCTGACGTAAATGAAAATTAGTAACATTGGTCATGAACCATCAGTAGTTTGATCGTGCCAGAGCAAATCATAAAGTTCACATACAAATCATGACCGGCCAAATAATCCTACAAGATTGCCAGGGGGAGCGATGGTTAGAATTCGTCGATCCTAAGGAGGTTGTCGTCGCCTGGCAATTGAATGAAGTGATGCCAGGATTGGATCGGGTTGACAAACTAGTAAATGAAAAGGGACTCTACGCGGCCGGTTTTATAACTTACGAAGCAGCACCGGCTTTTGACTGGGCTTTGAAGGTTCGTCAACCATCTAGCCTGCCCCTGCTATGGTTTGGCTTATATGAGGCTCCGAGACAAATCCACGAACCTACTGGGTCAGCTCCTTACACAATTGGTGAGTGGTTGCCGAATGTTACCTGGGATGAATACCGGCAGGCCATCAACCACATCAAAACGTTTATTGCTGCCGGAGACACATACCAGGTGAACTATACTTACCGGTTGCGGGCGGAATTCGAGGGAGATCCGCAAGGATTATTTAAGGATCTTATCAGTTCCCAACAATCTTCTTTTGCCGCTTTCGTAGATATTGGGTCGACAGCTATTTGTTCGGCCTCTCCAGAACTATTCTTTGAGGTTATGGGAGAAGAAGTTTGGGCCCGACCTATGAAGGGAACTGCACGACGAGGTCGCACGAATCTCGAAGATGAAGGTCAAGCTGAATGGCTTTACAACTCTGAAAAGAATCGCGCCGAAAATGTCATGATCGTTGATATGATTCGTAATGACTTAGGCAGGGTCTGTACACCCGGCAGCGTTTGCGTTCCCAAACTTTTCGAAACGGAACGGTATCCCACGATTTGGCAGATGACTTCAACGGTCGTCGGTCACACGAGCGTACCCTTCGCAAAGATGATGGAAGCCTTATTTCCTTGCGCTTCCATCACTGGAGCGCCTAAAGTTCGTACAATGCAGATCATTGCCGAACTGGAGTCGTCTGCCCGTGGAATTTATACAGGCTGTATTGGTTACCTTGCTCCTAATCGACGAGCACAATTTAATGTGGCCATTCGCACGGTAACCATCGACAAAGAGAATCAAGTGGCTGAATATGGTGTCGGGGGAGGAATCGTGTGGGATTCGGAGACGGCCGATGAATATGAGGAATGCCGGACAAAATCAAAGATCTTGTTCGAGAAACACGCCGATTTTCATTTGTTGGAATCAATTCGTTGGACGCCTGTCGAAGGATATTTCTTGTTGGAAAAACATATTGAACGGCTGACGGATTCGGCCGCTTATTTCGATTATGTTTTAGACACCTCGGGGCTGCATGAACAACTATCATCATTCCAGAACAATTTGCCGGCAAGTCCACAGAAGGTCCGACTGCTTTTGGACCGCTATGGAAAAATTGAACTTCAAGCCCAAGATATTAACGAGCAGCGGGTGGCTAGAGTTGGTTTAGCCAAAGATCCTGTCGATTCGGATGAAATATTCCTCTTTCACAAGACCACTAAACGGGCGATTTATGATCGACATCGAGCTGGACGGATAGACTGTGACGATGTCTTATTGTGGAATCAACGAGGCGAATTAACTGAATCCTGCTACGCAAACATTGTCCTCCAATTTGGCGAAGAACTGCTAACGCCTGCGTTAGATAGCGGTTTGTTGCCGGGTACATTCCGCCGCCATCTTCTGGAAGAAGGAAGGATTCGCGAACGAAACCTTAGAATAGAGGATTTACAGGATTGTGATTCGATCTATCTGATTAATTCGGTACGTTTGTGGAGAGAGGCTGTCCTGTTGCCCTGAGGCACAATTACTGCTTGTGACTGGCGGCAACTATTTCGGCCATGATGGCCAAGGCGATCTCCTCGGGGGTCTGGGCGCCTATTTTTAAGCCTATAGGACCATGGATTCGGTCCAGTTGCTCTGCATTGATCCCATCCTCTGCCAAGCGATTACGACGTTTTCTATGCGTTTTTTGACTGCCCAGCGCACCAATATAAAAAGCCGGGTTCGCTAACGCTATCTTAAGCGCCGGATCGTCGATTTTAGGATCATGGCTTAAGCTGGCTATTGCCGTATTGGGCGTCAACTTGATTTGTCTAAAAGCTTCGTCTGGCCAGGCCTGAATAAGGCGATCCACATCTGGAAACCGGTCAAGGCTGCTGAAGGCTCGACGCGGATCGATGACGATCGTGCGATAGCCAAGATTCTTGGCGATGGCGGTCAGGCCGATGGCAATATGCACACCGCCAATGACGATTAAGGTTGGAGCTGGCTGGATGATTTCGATAAAAGCTTCAAATTTCTCGTAATCTAGGTCGGGCAATTCAAAAACATGTCGATTTGAAACATCATTTGTCAAAGTTGTCCGGGCAGTCGCCGCAATGATGCCATCCACGACCGGGTCGATGCTGCCAAAAATTCGCCCTCCTCGTTGAATAACCAGTTTTTTGCCTAAGATATTGGCCGGGCCGCTGATGATCGTGACAACAGCGAATGATTCATCCTCTTCTATCAATCCATGGAGAAAATTGTAGACAACCGGATCTAAAGGTTCTACGAAAACGTCAATAGTGCCACCGCAGGCTAAACCCACATCCCAGGCAGTTTCGTCGGCAACGCCAAAATGGAGCAACTTGGATTGCCTATTAACCAGGACTTCTACACCGGCCTCAAACACTGCGCCCTCGACACAACCACCGCTGACCGAACCAGACATTTTCCCGTCAGTTGTCATGGCCAATTTGGCCCCAACTCTACGGGGGGCGGAACCCCAAGTGGAAATGACTGTCGCAATGGCGATTGGCACTTCATAGATTAACCATTGGTCGATATCTTGGATAACGTCTCGCATCGGTCAAACTCCCTATACTACGAGCTCATCAAGAGAGATAGATGTTGTCTTCTTGCCGGTCGCCGGTCATTGATCCGGCCAAGATGTTGGGTGAGTCCTTCCAGGCTGGCTAAATTATGAACCGGTAAAAAATCGTCGATATACGGCAAAGCAGCCTGCATCCCCCTAGTCAAGGGCTCATAATCGGGGCTGCCAAGAAGTGGATTGAGCCAGACGAGCCGGAAGGAACTTCGTTGCAGTAGAGCTAATTCGTCTGCCAATACCTGAGGATCGCCCCTATCCCAACCATCACTAATTAATAAAGTGATTGCGCCGCGGCCGAGGACGCGTCTGGCCCAATCATAATTGAAGCGTTTGAGTGCTTCGCCGATTCGAGTTCCCCCAGACCAATCAGGCACGACCTGGGCAACATCTTGCATTGCCTGGTCAACATCCCGGTTTTGCAACTGGCGAGTTATCCGTGTTAGGCGGGTACTGAAAAGGAAGACTTCTACAGGTTGCGCCAAGCCTTTGATGAGGCCATAAACAAAGTGGAGCATTAGTCGAGTGTAACACTCCATCGAACCACTCACGTCGGCGATAATAACCAAAGGGCGGGCTGTGATCTTAGGTTTGCGATAAGACCAACTCATGATTTCACCACCATACTTGAGATTGTGGCGTAAGCTGTGGCGCATATCGATATTCTTCCCCCGGCCTGGCTGAAATCTTCGAGTTTTTCGGCGTCCAAGCTGCCAGATAAGTTGGGCCATCATTTTCTTTATGGCTTCAATTTCACCACTATCCAATTCTGAAAAATCTTTCTGGCGAAGGACTTCGCGATCGCTGTACGTGCCCGCTAATTCCAATAAGGGTGTTGGCTCTTCTTCAGCGTTTTGGTCCAAAGTAGTCGATTGAACCCGGTGCCGATTTTGAGGCCGGCTCATGGTTGAAGGTTGCCGGGAATGTCGAAAGCGGCCGTCGCGAGCAGGAGCTATCAAAACTTTTGTTTGGTCGACTGGCTGACGCCAAAACAGCTGAAAAGCCTGATCAAAAATATCAAGGTCATCACGATCATGGACGAGCAAACATCTCAAGGCAAAATAGAAGTCGCTCTTGTTGCCAATCGCTATGTGATCAAGAGCCTCGACAACCGTAATCATACGGCTGGGATTTACGTCTAGACCCAGGCCACGAAGCAAGCGCCCAAATAGGAGTAGATTTTGTAATAGGTAACCGGATGGGCCACTCGCGCCGGTCATATTAGTTTTCTGAAGCGACTCGATCTAATATTTGCCGGGTTGTCTGGCCCTTAATTTTAGCAACATCGTCCTGATATTTGAGGATAACGCCGAGCGTGTCGTCGACCACCTCCGGAGCTAAGATATTCTCATCTAGGGCTACCAGGGCGGCCGTCCAATCAAGCGTTTCGGCAATGCCCGGAATCTTGTACAGTTCAATTTGTCGCAACTCTTGAATAAATCCTGTGACCTGGCGGGCCAACGCATCCGGCGCGTCGGGAACCTTGGCTAACACAATTTCCAACTCTTTATCAAAGGTGGGATATTCGATCCAATAATAAAGGCAACGACGTTTCAGGGCATCGTGCACTTCTCGGGTGCGGTTCGAGGTGAGGACCACAATTGGGGGTTGTTTTGATTTTATCGTCCCGATTTCTGGCACTGTGATTTGAAAATCAGACAAGACTTCCAGTAAGAAAGCCTCGAACTCTTCGTCGCTCCGGTCGATTTCGTCGATCAATAATACCGGCGCGATTTCATGAGAATTTTCTATCGCCTGCAATAGAGGGCGGCGCAAAAGGAACTGGGAGCCAAATAACTCGGCTTCAGAAGCTTTTTCACCTTGAATCTCCATGAGTTTAATATGCAACATCTGGCGTGTGTAATTCCACTCGTAGACGGCCTGGCTGACATCTAAGCCCTCATAGCACTGCAGGCGTATGAGTTCTGACTCCATGAGCTGGGCGATGACCTTAGCTACTTCAGTCTTACCAACACCTGCTTCTCCTTCAAGGAAGAGGGGGCGTTGCAGTTTAAGGGAAAGGTAGATCGCGGTCACTAATCCCCTATCGGCAATATAGCGCTGTCTTCTGAGAGCTTCTTGCAGCTCATCGATCGATTGAATTGTCATTTGACTATTGCGTAGACCATAGGACGGCGACCGGTCTCGGTATACAAGTATCTGGCTAAGGCATTCTCAATTCTCTTATCCAATTTATCCCGGTTTCGGCCGCTGGCGCTGATAGTTTGGGCTATTGTTTCCCGGGCTCCATCCATTATCTCATCAGCCTCTTCGAGGTAAACAAATCCCCGGGAAATGATTTCTGGTTGCTCGACCAACTGGCCATCTGTTTCTAATGAAACGACGGCGATAAAAAAGCCGCTATCGGCCAAACGTTCCCGGTCGCGCATGACGGCCGGCCCGACATCGCCAACCCCAATACCATCCACGAATACATAACCGCCGGGTATCCTGGGACCAATAGATAGCGAGTGTTCATCTAACTCCAAGATGGTTCCGTTTTCCACAACGGAGATATTTTCTTTGGGAATACCCATCTCTCGGGCAAGTCTGCCATGGGCTTGTAAATGGCGCAATTCGCCATGGACGGGCACAAAAAATTTAGGTTTAACTAAATTGAGCAATAGTTTCATCTCTTCCCGGCTAGCATGACCGGATACATGAACGTTGGCAATGCCTTCGTGCAATACATCAGCACCGCGCTGCAGAAGACGGTTGATGATGCGATAGATCATCTCTTCGTTACCTGGAATTGGATGGGCAGACAATACGACGGTATCACCGTCTTCAATGCTTAGCGTTGGGTGCCGCCCATTGGCAAGGCGGCCCAGGACGGCAGTTGGTTCTCCTTGAGAGCCGGTGACGAGTATGGCGACTTCCTGTGGAGGTAGGCTATTCGCTTGTGAAATATCGATCAGTAGATCATCCGGAATATCAAGGTAACCGAGCTTCCGGGCAATCTTGGAATTATCTCGCATGGATCGCCCGGTAATGGCTAGCTTTCGGCCATATAAGGCGGCCGCATTTGCGACCTGCTGGATACGAGAAATCAAGGAGGCGAAAGTAGCAACGATGATCCTCCCTTCCGCCTGTCGGAATAGTTCATCGAATGCGTCGGTTATGACCGCTTCCGATTGCGTCCAACCCGGCCTGTCGGCATTGGTGCTGTCGGCCAACAAGCAGAGAACACCTCTGCTCGAGAAGTCGGCTAATTTGGCGAAATCGGGAGGCCAACCATCTACAGGCGTATGATCGAATTTATAGTCGCCTGTATGGACGATCAAGCCAACAGGAGTTGTGATTCCGTAGCCAACGCCATCAGGTATGCTGTGGGAGACATGGAAAGGCTCCACAGTGAATGAGCCGATATGCAAGACATCTCCGGCCTCAATGGTTCGTAATGTCACGTCTTGTCTTAATTTTGCCTGGCGCAACTTGCCTTCTATTAAACCCGCGGTCAAACGAGTGGCGTAAATCGGCGCATCGATTTCACGCATCAGGTGGTTGAGAGCGCCCACATGGTCTTCGTGTCCGTGAGTGATTAAAACAGCCAGAATATTGTCAGTCTTATCGAGGATATAGTTATAGTCCGGGATAATCAGATCGATTCCTAGCATGTCGTTTTCGGGAAACATGATACCGGCATCCACGATGATTATTTCATCACCATATTCGATAACGGTCATATTCTTGCCAATTTCTCCTAAACCACCTAATGGGACAATTCTTAGTTTAGTTGTCATAATGTTCTCCGTGGATGTAATAAGTGCACGAATCAAATGGGATAGCCGTGGCTTTCCCGGTCAGCATTTTTGCTTTCCAAGGGGGGGATTTGAGAATTTAACCGTTGACAATGTTCCAAATTAAGAAAATGAGTACAACCTGCACAATAGCCAAAACCGCCGTATAAAACCAGAGCGCCCGACTGTAAATAGCGGTCCCATTTTGAGCTTCTTGGACGGTTACGACTGGAGCAGAGTGAGAATTAAACTCAGCTAGTTGTCCCCCAATACGCAATATTGCTACGCTTATATTATCCTCGCCGCCACGATCGTTGGCAAGTCGAATCAGTTGATCTGCGGCGTCTGCCGGTTCCTTGTCCCCCACAATGGCCGCAATCTCATCATCCATCACATGGCGGGTCAAGCCGTCGGAACAGAGAACAACCTGTTCCCCAGGAGCTAAAGAAACTTGGTAGAGGTCTATTTGGGGTGAATTCTCCGCGCCCAGGCTGTGCAGTATGACATTCTTTCGGGGGTGGTTTAGAGCTTCTTCTTCGGTTATGGCCCCTTCTTCTACCAAACGAGCGACCAAGCTCTGATCTTTGGTAATCTGTCTTAAATGACCCTGTTTCCAATGATATCCACGACTGTCGCCAACATTGGCCATTGTCGCACCATCATCGTGAAGGACTGTTGCTACCATGGTGGTAGCCATCCGGCTGTTTGAAGATTGCTCGGCGATCATCTGGCGCAATTCGGCGTTGGCCGTCTGCATCGCCTTAACGAGCCTATTACCCCAGTCGGCTTTTTCTTCGTTGACCATGAAGTGATGGAGAGTACGCTCGGTGGCAAACCTGCTAGCAACCTCGCCAGCATCAGTACCTCCGACTCCATCGGCTAGGATGTACAGCCAACCATTTCTCGTCGATTCATCCGGCGTGGTTGGTTCCTGGCAGGCGATGAAGTCTTCGTTATGATCACGAACACGACCTCTATCTGTGAGCATTGAGGCATCAATTTGCCCGATGCTGAACATGAAACGACTATATACTCAATCAGCGGTGATGGCAAGACGGCTGACTTCGGAACCTTCTGACCAGGATTTGCGTCTTACGGTTAGGAGTAGAGCGAACGATGAAACCATTATTATTTTTACTTTTTTTCTTTCTGGGAATAATAGGTTGCACGCCGCCCAAAGAGGTTTACATAACTCAATTTGTAGAAAGGGGTGATGAAGCTGAACCGGCCGATCCAACACCCGACAAACAGCTCTTGTTGCCGGCGGCCGAGTCTGTAGATTTAGGCCAACGAGGTGCAGAAGTCGTTCGGACAACAAAAGATCAAATCATGCCAACGCCTTCATTGACAATGGTCGAACCTTCGCCCGATGTGACGCTTATCCCTCCTGCTGGGGTAGTTGATCTACGTGAAATGGCAGATGAACTCACAGAAAACAGCAATAAACGATTTGAGGAAATGCCGTACCCCGGATTGCCAAACAGCCAAGTCGCTCTGGTTGAAATGACGAAGCAAGGGTTGGCCGATAAACTTGGTTTAGAAATTAAGGACATCTTCCTGATCTCGATGACAACCTTGGAGATGCCTGGTGACAAACTGGATTGTAAAGTAGATATCGCGGGGCGCCGGCCGATGATCGTTACTTTTGGCTATCAGATCACGCTCGAAGCGGCTGGCACAGAATACAAATACTATTCTGAACCAGGGAGAACCCCGTCATTTTGCGAGGAAGGATAAGCCGGGAGATCCAGTAGAGCAATCACTTACGAAGCAATTGTTTATGATGAAAAATTTCAATGTCGTCTTTACAAGGCTACCGTGAGAATGTCAGCCAACACATCCTTATTCTTACCGGCGAAATTGTCTATCTTCTATCTCGTCGGCTACCCGCTTGGCCAAACGATCCATCCACCAGTTATTTATGCTTCGAATAACGAACAGTAGTGCCAGCAAACCAGCGCCCACCTTTACTAGGTTCATCTGCTGATCTTTCGGCAGCATATCTTCAAGCATCTTGCGCGTCACACCCGCAGCAAATTCCAATTCGGATGGCTGGTTAACGACGACAGTTTCGCCGGTATCGTCTCCCTGCATTTTGGCCTGGATCTGGGCGTCAAGGGACTCGAGGCTTTGCTTGATCAGTGCTTGGGTGGAGCTCTCCATCAGCCGCTGGCCCACGCTTGCCAACCGGCCGCCAATTTGCGCATCTCCATTGTAACTGATGATGGTTGAGTCGCCGTCAGATTGAAGAGAATAGTCACCCGCGCCTTTTACAAATCCGGGGGCGCCCTTTCCGTCGAGCTGAATATGGGCCGATTCAGGGGGATTCAAGTCGGATAGGACAACCTTGCCATTAAAGACACCCTGGACGGGACCTATCCTGATCTTCATCGTCGCCCTGTACTCGTTATCACCCACTTTCTCTAGACTTTGTACGCCGGGTAGCGTTCGGGCAAGAACATCGGGATCGAGTATTGTCGGCCAAACAATATCTCGAGGAGCATCGAATGTGTAAGTTCCTTCTACTTTCATGATTTCCGCCTTATTCTATTTGGTTACTTTGGTTGGGTCTCGTTATCCTCGTCCAACTTGGCTACTATTTCGTCTAGGCGAAGATTCAATTCATTGATGTCGTCACGTGTTGGTAGGCCTTGACGTTTGAGTAACTGCTCGATGTCATCTTCGGTTGGAAGATTTGCTTCTGGGGCAGTCGAATCCATACCTAGCAACTTGTCACTCATTTGTTGACTTTCTTCTTCTGTTAGCTCGCCACTTTCAACAAGTGCATCAATTCTTCTTTGGATTTCGGAGTTGACGTGAAAACGCAGGTTCAAGGGAGAGGCAAGAGAACGCCTTAAGGTACTTAGGGTCTCGCCGCCAGACTGAACGAGACCGGTTAAGACAGACCGTGGCAGAAAACCCCCTTCCTTTTTCTCTTGTTCAAAGATGATTTGAGTAAAGGTGACGGCCGTCAAATCTTCACCAGTGGAATGATCTAGAATTTGAACCTCTTCTCCTTCTCGTATCAACTGAGCAACACCATCAAGGGTTATATATTTTTTGGCATTGGTGTTATACAGCTTTCGGTTGGGGTAGCGTTTGACGACGATCATGACTTCCATCCTCAGAATAATGGAATAAACGAATTTTGAGAAGCAAGCGCAGGCAAATTATAAGGCTCCCGGTAAAGAGGTGTCAAATGATGGGCGTCGTCGTTGGAGTTGGAAGGTGAAGATGACCCAAGTGGCAAATTTTGCTGGTGGCGATATAAAGAAAAGGAGAGGTATCTGCTCCCACTCTCTTTGTGCTAGTGGGAGTCACCTCTCCTTTATTCACTGTTATTGACGAGGCCAAACCCTCTCGTTCAACTATTTATTCAGATCGTCGAGTTTTTTCGACAAAGTGGTCAATTTTCGGTTCAAGGATTCGATGTCAGATTTGCTGGCAATATTCATTTTAGCCAGCACTTCTTCCATTCGCGCCTCGAGTTCGTCCTCGGCCTCGGTTTGGACTTCGGCGGCTTTTCTTTTGCGCTTTTCCATCAGGTCCTTGATCAGCTTTCGGCCGTCTTTTTCGGCGATCTCGCCGCGCTCGATGAGCTTATTGACGATTTTCTCAGCCTCTTCCTGGGTTAAAGCCACAACACCAATGCCGGCAAGCAGAACCTTGCGGGCCATTTCTAGCATGGGATTTTGCCCGTTTTCGACCAATACTTCTTCAGTTACCTCAACATCTACGATCTCGTCAGTCATTCGTTAACCTCCACTGCAGCCTTACTGCAAAACCATCAAATTTATAACGCACTGCGTTATTTAGGGAGATTATAACGCGATGCGTCATAGGTGTCAAGCGATATGTTAGCAGGGTGCCGGCTCGATATTTACAACACCTTCTATCCCGGTATAATTGCTTATCTACGTGTTTTAGATGGCCGCTCTTACAGATGAAAAGGATGGTGTATGAAGGGTCCAACCGTCGCATCGCTGCATTATGGCGGGCACCAATCTATCGTAGAGACTGTTGAGCTTCTCGGCCGAAAAATCGTGGTCCAACACCAAGGCTGCTCAAGCAGTCTGGATGTTATGCTAGCACGCATGGTGGAACAGGATGGCCAAGTAGCCGCTATCGCGTTGCAGGGAGTAGCAAAGAGCCTATCCATCGGTAAGGAAAAAACTGAACATCTCGAAGCCCACAAGCTATTCAAGACGAAAATTGGCACGCCTGTCGTCGATGGCAGTGGCATACGGGATGCCATGGAAAGGTGGTCAATACGTTTAGCGGCCGAGTGCCAACCTGGTTTGTGGTCGAGAAAACGAGTCCTGATGGTGCCGGGTCTCAACCATAGGGGACTAGCTGAGGCATTGGGACAATATACGGAAGAACTTCGCTACGCCGACCCAATTCTTTACTTCTATCTGCCAAATGCACCTCTAGTAGGGCGGGTAGAAACGCTAAATGTGGCCGAAGGATTCACCCTATCTCAATTGCGTTCATTTTCTTATTCTCGCCTGTTCCCAGATCCGGGGACAGCACAAAATGCTCGATCAGGTAAATCATTCCATTGGGCTGATGTCATTGCTGGAGATATTGGCGCTATAAGGCGCTATGCCCCTCAAAATCTGAAACGAAAGATCATCGTAGCCGAATTTGCCTCGCAGGAAGATATCAAAGACTTGATAGCTAGAGGTGCGGCACAATTGGTTACGACCATGCCACCCCTGGAAGGTGGTGATGAATCGATCAGCGCCGCTACTTTCGAGGCCTGTTTATCTGCCATTCGTCCCGATGATTCAGCGCCCCTAAACGAAAATACTTATTTGAACCTGATGGCTGACCTCGAGTGGGAGCCGAGAATCCGAATCCTACAACCGGAAGATGCCGGCATCAATCGCTTCGCCTTCGTCATTCATCCTCTTGAAATGGGTTTTATTCATGCCTACAAGCCCATTCGCTGGACTAGGTACTTGCCGGATGCGTTGGTAGAACGAGTCGCCGCTTATGTGGGTCCGCTTTATTTAAGCCGGATAACAGGTATTTCCAGCCCGGCAACTGGCCAAAAAGTTGAGGGGTATTTGTTGGCCTTGGGTGGAACGCCCCGCGAACTCATGCGTCGCGATCCAGGGTTTGTTTATCGCCGACTGATTCGCGCTTCCCGAATGGCTGAGAGACGGGGAGCCCGAATTATGGGGCTGGGCGCATTTACCTCTGTTGTTGGTGATGCCGGCGTGACTGTTGCGCAGAAAGCCGACATCGCGGTTACATCGGGGAATAGCCTGACGGTAGCAGCAACGCTTGAAGCTGCGAAGCAGGCCGTGGTCGAGATGGGCAATAGTTTAAGCCTTGCCCATGAAGGGCATGTGATGGTCATTGGCGCAACGGGGTCAATTGGCTCGGTATGTTCGAGATTGCTGGCTCAGGCAGGACCATCGATAATTTTAGTGGCTCCGCGACCGGAAAAATTGATCGCTCTCAAACGCCTCATCGAGCAAGAGACCCCGGGCGCTCGAGTTACGATAAGTACATCGGCCGACGATTATGTGGAACTTGCCGATTTGATTGTCACCACGACCACTTCCCTAAATACCCAGATAATAGATATCACTAAATGCAAGCCTGGAGCGGTGATTTGTGACATTGCCAGGCCCCCTGACATAACTGAGGAAGAAGGCGCCCTCAGGCCCGATGTACTGGTTATTGAATCAGGGGAGATTCTCTTACCAGGACATCCTAATTACGGCTATGATATTGGCCTTCCGCCTGGCGTTGCCTATGCTTGTTTGGCGGAAACAGCTTTGTTGGCCATGGAGGGTCGATACGAGGATTATACACTTGGCCGTAACATCGATGTCGAGCGAGTGAAAGAAATCTATAGACTATTCAATAAACACGGACTCCAGCTTTCTGGATTACGGAGTCATGGCCGTTTTCTAACTGAGGAAGAACTGGCTCAAAAACGAGAAGCTGCCGAAAGAATGCGCCAAAACCCGGAGTTATTAGATGCGCTCAGGTTGCAGCAGGTCCGACATCTTCCCAGGAGAGCTACCGGCAAATTCAAACGGCCAAACCCGCGTTTGTCTATGGCGGTTGCTTTGAGCTTTATCTTACTGGTAGTAGGAATAATCAGTTTGCGGAGATACCGGTCAGAATAATCTGGTTTGGATATCGTGCCGGTGCAGAAAGTGGATAAAATGGGTTAATCAATTTCTTTTGAGTAGGTGTGGCTAACGATCCGGAAATTTGGGGTCTAGCCTTAAGCCACAAAGCATGTGACAGAAGTGTTGAGGCTAGGACCAGGAGTTGCTTATGACTAACAAGAAGATTGTATTGGTAACCGGTGTGGCCGGATACTGGGGAGCTCGCGTTGCTGCCCGGTTAGCATCGAATTCAGATCTTCACGTCATCGGCATTGACTCACAAAAACCCGCCGACCAGATTGGTGGATTGGATTTCATACAGGCTGATGTAAGAAACCCGCTCCTTGTGGAACTTCTAACCGACGAACAAGTCGATGTGATCTGCCACTTAAGTTTTTTGGAACAAGCGGAAGGTAACGAAGCCCGCTTCGACTTAACCGTCACAGGTACAATGAAGCTACTTGCTGCCGCTTCTGAGTCTGGGGTGCGTCAAGTCATCTTGAGAAGCAGTACGGCCGTATACGGTGCTTATCCCAACAATTCAGCTTTTTTGACAGAAGATAAACCATTACGGGGTAGCCGCCGGTATGGGAATATCCGGGATCTTATCGAAATAGAAGCCTTTGTTAATGGCTATCGTGGCCAATCACCTGAGACGGCAGTTACGGTTTTGCGTTTTAGCAACATTGTCGGTCTAACGGCCGATACACCGATGACTCGTTTCCTTAAGATGCAATCGCCAACGGTGTTGCTAGGCTTTGATCCACTGATGCAGATAATTCATGAAGATGACGTGGTCGACGCCCTGGTTTTTTCAGTATTGAACGATGTCTCGGGTACATTCAACGTGAGTGCTGAAGGTCCTATGCCTCTATCACGAATTTTACGTTTAACCCGTCGAGTTCCAATGCGAATATTTCATCCCTTTGCTTATAAGGGTCTAGAATTGCTCACTGGCACACGATTTCAACCGGAACGAATTGTACCAATTGAGTGGGATTATTTAAGGTATCCTTGGGTAGCCGATTTAACCCTTATGCGAACCCAGATGGGATTTGATCCTGTCTATTTACCCGAAGAAGTGCTGCGTGAGTTTGCTGGTCAGCGACGTGTGGACGCCAAAGATGGTCAGGCTGATTCTCAACTGACTGATGAACAACAATTACGGGATATCATCGAGCGCCGGAGACGAATTAGGGAACGACAATCGGCCGGCAGCGAAGATTCCCAGGACTAAATCCAGAAGCCCATCGGTCAACAAGGTCTGCGAGTTAACGAGCGCCGATTTGGAGATATCTTTATGAGTGAAATGAATTTAGATTCGCGATGCATCGCCGTGACGAAAGGCGGTAGTCGCTGCAAGAATCACGCCGTCGATGAATCAGAGTATTGTTACATTCACATACCAGCCTCAGCTCGACCCCCTTCCAATGGACCATCCAGCTCCGTGGATAATGATCAAGAAATAATAGATCGAGAAATGCGGGAAAAGTTGATGGCTGAGCTTGATGAGTTGATCGCCCGCGTCAAAGCCATCAGCCCTGACTACAGCCCGCCGCCTTTCTCGGCCCAGGGTCTGGTTGAGCTAGTCGACGATTCATCCAATAAGCTGCCAAACCGTATTAGGCTAGGCATTTATGAGCGACTCCGTTCGACTATTAATGAGGACCTGCTGGATGCCGAAACATGGAAGGGTATGTGGTATATGGTCAACTATACCTTGGAATACCAGGGTGACATTCTCAAACGGCGATTAAAAGGGGACTATGAAACTGATGAGTGGGGTCTCGACTGGGAATTTCTGGAAGCGGTGAGACCGTTCCTCGATTTCATGTACAAGATGTATTGGCGGGTTGAGACCAGCGGTATCGGGTTTATCCCTGATTACGAGAGAGCGCTGTTGGTGTGCAACCATTCGGGCCAATTGCCTTGGGATGGGGCGATGGTCATGACAGCGATACTTAACGAACATCCGGCTCAACGATTGGTGCGCAATTTATACGCCAACTGGTTTCCAACCCTACCTTTTTTGTCGGCCACCTTGGTGAAGATGGGGCAGGCATTGGGTTCAGTAGAGAATGGCACTCGACTTCTCGAGCAAGATGAGTTGGTTGGCGTCTTCCCAGAAGGTTATAAGGGTGTTGGCAAGCTGTTCAAGGATCGCTACAGATTAGCCAGATTCGGCAGGGGCGGATTCGCGAAGATGGCCATAAGTACAGGAGCGCCCCTTATCCCGGTTTCGATTGTCGGAGCAGAAGAAACGTATGTATCCGTAGCCAAATCATCTACTCTTGCCCGGCTAACCGGTTTTCCCTACTTCCCGATATCTTTGCGTTTTCCATGGTTCGGTTTGCTGGGCATTGTGCCGTATCCTACCAAGTGGTATATTGATTTTGGCGAGCCGATTCCGGTTGACGAGTATGATCCGGAAGAGGCCAATAATCTCGTCCTCGTGTCCCAATTGACGGACCAGATGCGAAATGTCGTTCAAGATATGGTTAACGATCGATTAAGTAATAGAAGGTCAGTTTTTTATTGATATGGCAACTTACAAAAATAGCGAACAATTTTACTCAACTATGCGGTCATTATTTGACCGGGTAGAAGAAGAAAAACCGGATGCGGCCGAAGATGTAAAAAAGTCAAAGCTCATTTTACGCTTCAGCTGCCAGGATCCCGAAGCCATAATCCTCATTAATGGACGCCGTAATGATGAGACTGTTATTTTTGGCCAGAACAAGATTCGGCCGGAAGTAGACGTTCTACTTAAAACAGATTCCTTGCACAATATTTTGCTAGGAGACCTGGGATTAGCCAGGGCTTTGGCGTCGAAGGATTTGAAGTTACGTGGTCCTGCTAGAAAGGCTTTGGCCCTTACAGACCTGTTTCACGAGTGCCAGACCATTTACCCCGAGATATTGCGTGATCAAGGATTGACGAAATAAAGGAAGGTCGACGATGACAATTGAATTCCCTAGTGATGAATGGATCAAGGCAGCAATGGCCAAGATAAATGACAGTCCAGCGTATAAGGAAGCTGCAAAAAACTGGGAAGGCGACCTGACGTTTGTTATTACCGCTTTGCCGGATGCACGAAAAGAAGCAACCCTTTATATGGATTTATGGCATGGAGAATGCCGGGAGGCCTATGAGGTGGTTGACAAAGGTACTCAGAAGTCAGAGTTTACGATTGTCGCTCCTTTACCTGTCTGGCGAAAAGTTCTAGAAAAGAAACTCGATCCGATCCGGGGCCTGGTGTCTCGCCAGCTTAAGATGCAAGGAAACATGATGAAGGTCATGAAAGCACCGAAGGCTGCAGTTGAATTGGTGAATAGCTGTGCAGAGGTCGAAACATCCTGGCCATCTTAGAACATCATGTGGGATTTTACCAGTCCAGATATCGTCTATGGTGAAGATGCCTTAAGCCGTTTAGCGGACGTTCCGGGGTTCCGCGCTTTTATCCTTACTGACGTGACCCTGGTTGAACTGGGTTATTTACGGCTAGTCGAAGAGTATCTATCCGTCAACGAAATAGCCACCCGCTCGTTTTCTCAGATTGAACCTGAGCCATCCATCGATACCGTTCAGCTTGCTCGCCAGGCAATTATTGATTTCGCCCCAGATATCGTGATTGCACTTGGCGGTGGATCTGTCATGGATGTCGCCAAGGTTTCCTGGCTGATGTACGAGCAACCAGGCATTGTGCTCGAAGAAATCAGCATTTTCACATCTTATGAGACGGGCAAATCGTTGCTCATAACTATACCCACCACTTCTGGCTCTGGAGCTGACATGACTCCTGGTGTCGTCCTGACCGATCGCCAACAAGGGCGAAAAGTCGTGCTATATGCGCGCGAATTCCAGCCAAACTTAACCATCGTCGATCCTGGTCTCGTGATGCGGGTGCCGGCTCAAGTTACGGCTGATACAGGCATGGATGTTATTAGTCATGCCGTTGAGGCATTCGCCAGTCCCTGGCATAATGATTTCTCCGATGGATTGGCGGTAAAGGCCTTGCAACTCGCTTTTGAATACTTGCCGTTGGCTTATACGGACGGTTCAGATGGGAAAGCTCGGGAGCATATGCATAACGCGGCGACAATATCTGGCTTAGCCATGGCAAATTCATCAATCTCCTTAGGTCATGCACTGGCACATGCATTTGGAGGCCTTTTTCCAATTCCACACGGCCGGATCGTTGGCATGTTTCTACCTTACAGCATGGAATTTTCCGCCAACGGCGGGGGTAGCCGGTACAAGAAATTGGCCAAATTCCTGGGATTGTCTTCAGCGAACGAGCAAGAGGGTTTGAAAGAGCTCGTGAACGCGATTCGGAAACTGGCCCACAAGATTGACCAACCCTTGTCCATTAGTCAGATGGGGATCGAGGCGGATGACCTGGAAAGAGTGATGCCAGACCTGATTGAAAAGGCGGCTACCGACCACCAAATGCTAACGACATTACGTGTGCCAGATGAGGCTGAATTGGCCCAATTATACCAATATGCTTACTCCGGTAAGACCATCGATTTTTAGTTAAGAACGATGCAAAAAGTCGCTTCAACCCAAGGTCGAATCGGTTTAGCTATGAGTGGAGGCGCAGTCCGTGGCCTGGCTCATCTTGGCGTACTGTCGGTTCTGATCAGGTCTGGAATACCCATCGAATACGTTGCGGGATGCAGCGCGGGCGCCATATTAGGTGCAGTCTTTTGCGCTGGAATGCCTATAGGGCAAATTCATGCCCTAGCTTCTTACCTGGCCTGGCGCCGGTTGGCTACGCCGGTGAAATCGCCTGATGGTCTATTGAGTTTTGATAAATTAGAACGTTGGCTCATTATGCTAATCGGCGACCTGGAGTTCGCAGACCTCGCCGTTCCTTTTGCCGTGGTCACCATCGATGTTCAAAGTGGCGAGCGAGTTATTTTAAAAGAAGGTCGTGTGGCCAGGGCTGTTCGTGCTAGTTGTTCCATCCCGGGTATGGTTACGCCTGTCGGTATTAATGGCCGGCTATTAGCAGACGGTGGAATCATCGACAACCTTCCGGTGGATGCAGCTCGAGAATTGGGTGCAGAATTTGTTATCGGCGTCGATGTGTTTGAACCTTTTTACGGTCGGGCACGAGGGCCATTAGGCAAAGGGTTGACGGCTGTAGAGACTTTGGTCCGTAACGCTGGTGGAGGCGTCGGTCAGGCAGACTTCTTGATCTGCCCGGAAACGGCTGGAAAAACTTATTTCAGGTTTTCCAAGTACCAGGAGCTAGTCTCCTTGGGAGAAGAGGCAGCCGCTCGTGACCTTTCCTGCCTTATAGAAAAAATAAGCAATGATACGAGGTAAGCTCGATTCATATTTTTCACCGACAGCTTCCCCGTTCAAGTAAAAGACGGCATTCATCCCCGGCATTTATGCCCAGTGTTTGCGGCCCAGGCTTGTCTATAGCTTAGGCCATTTTTGCTTGCCGGAGAAGATAAAATATCAAGGCTACCAACAGCACGACCAGCAAGCCTATCCCAGCGAGCGCGATTAGTGAAAGTCTTTGATTATCGTCTGCCGCCGCCGAGCTTTGCCCGTCTTCAATTGGCTCATCTGGTTTGCCTGTCGGCGAGAAAACAGCAACCAATGTATTTTGGGGCGTGGGAGACGGTTCTGTAGTCTGGGTAGCTGCTGGGGTCGAAGTGTCTGTTGGAGGTAAGGACGTCGGCGTGGCTGATACTGTCGCTGTGGGTTGTGCCGTAGCTGTGGCGGTGGGTTCGATTGTTGGCAAGGGAGTATCACTTGGTTGCGGCGGAACAGGTGTGCTCGTCGGTAAAGCTGTATTGGTCACGGGTGGAGTTGCAGTGGGCGGTCCAGGCGTATCCGTCGGCGGCAGGGGCGTTGGCTCTGGCGGCCCAACAGCCTCCAGGTTTGCCTGATCCCAATACATATCATTGTGTTTGTTAGCGAAATCTGGATTCGTCCGCATGAATACAGTAACGATGCTGGTTTGAGCCGTCGCTTCAACCCCTAACATTACCCACTGGTCAATGACGCTCGTCATCGAGGCTTCCGGCGACCAAACGATATTTGGAGAACCCGGATCCCAATTACCAGTTGGATCGATGCCGATTTGCAGGTGTGGGTTAGCGGGCAAAACGGAGGTGTTGGGGTCATCTTCGAGGGACGACCATACTTGAGCCCAAATGGTAAACCGATAATGTTGTCCAGGAGTAACGTTAAATACCTGTTGGTACATGCCCGCCAAATGAGAAGCGTGGAATGTAAACCATTGTTGGGCGGCATCCCCGCTTAATACTCGTTTTGGGAAAGTCGCTGCGCTTGCCCGCTTGTACTCTGGCCGAAAATAAGCTGGCTCATGACCTGGATTGTCCCACCACCAGGGCGTCCAATTTGAAGCAACCTGGATTTCAGAAATACTACTCCAAGCCTTGTAATTACCTTCAAATCCAGGGTTCTGTATCAGATTTCCTTGTTGTTTGGTTGTGCTGGCGAGCACTGGTACAGAGGTAGCCGATCTAATTAACGGCACCAGGAGCAGGATGGTGAAGAAAATAAATTTTTGCAAATGAGATGGCCTAAGCTGTTTCATCCTGGCACCTTACTCGACCGACCCAATATTTACCGTGATTTTTTCTTGGGCAAAGCTATCATCACCGTTTTGGCCAATCGAAGCCTCGATTTGGGCCAGACCAATGACGTCATTTGGTATAAACAGCTCCATTTCCCAGTAGCCGTAATTGTTCACCGTGGCAACGCCTTCGGTCAGTATACGACCATTTTCCAGTAGAACGCTTACCAACACTGTATCATCCGGCGCCAAATAAGCGGTGCCATATATAGGTAGAGTTTTTCCAGGTGTCAGCAAGCTATTGGATGGCGGATTACCAATTTTTACGGCACGGGCATCCGGATCGTCTATGGGCAATATGTTGAAGGTTACGTGCGCTTCTCTCCTGGTATCATCGCCCGGTGCGCCGAAGAAAACGATTGCACATGCGGGTCCAGAAACATTATTTGGAATGACCACAAAACCCTGCCAATAGCCGCTTCCTCGAAGCCGAAATCCTTGCCGGGCAATCTCTGTTTGGCAGGATTCGTTTAGAATCGATATGGTCACCAGATTGTTAACCGGTAACTGGCTTCTTCCGTCGAAAAATAAGTTGTACCCGGCGACGGCCGATTCCCCTGTCACCGGCCGGTATAGTTCAAGGTAGCGATCAGTGGCATCCCGATCAACGACGAGTTGAACAGGTTGGGCATCTGCCGCAAGTAAATTTCCTGATTCGTCATACAGGTAAGCCTGGATTTGGGCGAAGCCGCTGGTCGAATGGGGGATGGCTAGAGTTGCCGACCAGCTATTGAATTCTAATAACTTTACTTCAGCTTCGCTGATAAGGTGATTGGAAGCCGAAACCAAGGCTACCTCTAACCGGTCGCTCGACCGAAGTTGAACCAAGCCGCCAATATTGGCTTCCTGGCCTAGCAATAATGGTCCACCTTCACTTGGCGTTGTAATGTTGACCCCCAGCCCAGTAACGGGAGTTGGCTCAACGGTAGGCAATACAGGCGAGGCTGAAGGGGAGGGAATGGGCGTCGGTTCCTCATCTTGACTCGCAGCGGTTGGCAATGGCGTCGTAATTGTTACCTCGGTTGGAAATACCGCTGTAGGCGCTCGTGTTGGTAAATCGCTTTGTTGGTTACAGGCAACCAATCCGATCAGAACTGGAATTAGCCAGCCTAATGCTTTTTTTCGTCCCATATGGCTCAATTATAGCGCTACTTCTACAAAGGTGAGGATTATCATGGCCCCGTGAAGAGGGACCCAATTTAAACGAGCGCAGTTGCCCTTCGATTGGAAGAACTGTAAACTTTTTACACTGTCAGATTTATGTATGCTGTTCTTATGAAAGCTAGATCCAACACACGGCGGCAAATAGTTCCTCACTTTCAAAATTTTAGGATAGTTATACTGTGGACCGCCCCATTAATACCTGATTGACGAACCCAATAGGGATTTGTGGAATCAGATTCGTCCAAATGTCGTTAAATGATTTAGGAGCGTTGTTCGTCAACATAGCCAATAGCATCAGCGACGCTATTTATGAAGTCGCGGCCGTTTTTGAAGGCGAAGGCGGGTTCTTGTTGATGCTCGTTCTGATACTGGTGGTCTGGTATGCACTTGTAGGGTAAATGACTCTGTCTTAATGGGTGATATTCTGAGTATTTACGATTTTTTGCAGTTATTGGATTTTTTGCGTGGTGACCCGGCCGCATATTTTGTGATGTTGACCGCCTCGATGATTCTCATACTTCGTGATTGGCGCTGGTCGCTCATCGCTTTACTTATCCAATATCTTGTTGTCGGCCTGCTGTACGCCGATGTGTTGCTGGCCCATGTGGCATTCACTCGTGTCCTTATAGGCGTTTTTGTTTGCTTAATACTTTATATTACGGCTCAGCAAGTCAATTGGGGAAGGATTCCAGAGGATGTTACCGAAGAAGAAGAAAAGCAATTGACTGGGTCGAGACTATCACGTTTTGGGGCATATTCACTAACGACCGATACTCCATTTCGCATATTCTTAGCTTTGTTAGTTGCCGTATCTATTTGGGCGGTGGCGCAAAGAGTTGAATTGCAGCTTCCAGCGCTTCCTACTCATATCAATTTGGCTGTTATTTCGTTGGTAGGTATGGGAATCGTCACCACAGTCCTAACCAGTGAACCTATGAAGTCTGGCATGGGTATCTTGACTTTTATGATCGGGTTCGAACTATTCTACAGCACCGTCGAACAATCAGCGGTGATGCTGGCCTTATCTTCAATCGCCATGTTAATTGTTTCTGTAGCGATTGCTTATTTAATTCAAGCACGTCACAATTTTCGCGCGTTGCTGAACTGACCTAACTTGATGCCCACCCCTGCATTGTTGGTTACGATCCCCATCTTAGCGGCCGCGATAGCGTACACGATTCGACGCTGGTCCGTGGCTACAATTATCGTGGGCTGCCTGACATTGTTATTGTTGGTTGTAGCAGTTTTCGCGACTGACTCTGTTGGTGGATCACAACAGATGGCTATTGATAGTTTCTGGCGCAATTCCTGGGGGTTGTTCGGTCGTACACTTATCTTGACAGATCAGATTCGAACGGCCTTGTTAGTTGTATATACGGGTTTTGGTTTACTTTTTTTGCTTTCTACTACTTTTCCCCAGGATAGTATTTTCGTTCCGGTTTCTCTGGGTGTGTTGGCGCCTCTGGCTGGACTATTGATGGTGCAGCCGAGCACCCTTGGCGTGGCGATGCTGCTGAGTGCTGCCGGTCTTATGGCGGTATTAATTCAGGGTGAGCGAACAGATTCGACGGCAGCTGCTATACGATATCTAGCCCTCGTCGCCATAGCTGTGCCGCTCTTACTGATTGCTGGTTGGATGACAAGCGTAGGCCAGCTACGATTTTTGTCTGCGACTATTATTTTGCTATCTATTTCCATTTTAATCTTGTTGGTTGCATTCCCCTTTCTTTTTTGGGTGCCAGAGGCAGTCGACGATTCCGGCTCTCTCGTACCGGTCATCGTTTTTGGTCTGGTAACTTTGCTAGTAGCAGTGTTCATTGTAACTTTGTTGGTCGTCAATCCCGTGATTTATGCCAATGCGCAATTTCTCTCCATTCTAAGAGTCAGCGGGACGGTGACGATTTTCATTGCCGGGATATTGGTATTAACCACGAGAACGGCTGGCCGTCTTCTTTCTTACTTGCTGCTTCTAGACGTTGGCGCGACTGTCATCGCCCTGAGCAATGGCGGAAGAACGGCTCTGGAGACATTGTTATTGTTCATTTTGCTACGCTCCGTCAGTTTGCTTTTAGCCGGCGCTGGCTTGGATCGAATACGAAAAATTATCGTTCTTTCACCGGCGGGAGATAAACAACTCGCCGATTACCGTGGACTTGCCCGCCGCAGTCCATTGGGCCTTGCTCTCTTTGTTTTTGGCGGCCTATCGTTGGCTGGATTTCCATTAACGCCTGGCTTTGCAGGTCGTTGGATGGTGATAAATTCGCCGGCTGAATTCGTTGAAAGCTCAACCATCATTTTTGTACTTTCAGCTGCTGTAGGAATAATTGGCATCCTGAGATTGCTTCGGGTTTCTCTCAAGCCCGCGAGCGAAACCGATGTTACTACGAGTAAGGAAACGAAAGTTCTACGAATTATCGAAGGTCTGCTCCTGGGCGCTGGGCTGATAGTAACGATTTTTCCCCGAATATTGGCCGTGGTTTCGCGGTCGTTGGCAAACCCATTTTAGGTGCCGGTGGGTTGTCAAAGTTCACAAATTGACTAGACTCAAAAACATGACCTCTCTTTGGTATGCATTGCACGTAAAACCTCACAAAGAACGACCGGTAAACGATTTACTCGAGGCCAATGGGTTTCGAGTCTATTACCCTTCATATCGTATTAAGCCAGTGAACCCCAGGTCTAAGAAAGAACGCCCGTTCTTTCCAGGATATCTTTTTTTATTTGTGGATCTAGACGAAATTGGCGCAAATGCTTTGCAGTGGACCGAAGGGACCCATGGTTTGGTTCAATTTGGTGGCGAACCAGCAACGGTATCGGAACAGTTGATCAATGAACTGCAGCAACGGCTTAGCCAGTTGTCAATTGTGGATGCATCATCGGCAGCAGCAATAAAAAAAGGCGACCGGGTGCGAATTACTGATGGCTATTTTGAAGGTTATGAAGCAATTTTTGATGCACGTTTACCTGGAAAAGATCGCGTACAGGTATTGCTTACTTATTTAAGAAAACAACCAAAACGGCTAATAATTGACTCGGCGCACATTGAAAAACTGGGCTAATAACCGAGGTGGGAGCAATCAACAAATGGTGACCGTTTATTGATTGCCACCTATCCGCGGGAGCCATTTCAGATATAAAAACAGAACTTCATAGAAGAGTGTAAGAATGACAATTAAAGAAGATTTGCTGAAAAAGATAACGAGCCGTGAGGCTGTGGTCGGCGTCGTCGGGTTGGGCTATGTTGGTTTGCCGTTAGCTGTGGCATTGGCTGAGTCTGGATTTCGGGTAATTGGTGTGGACGTTGATTCAGTTAAGGTAACGTCTCTCAATGAGGGAAAGAGCTATGTTGAAGATATAAGTGATAACCAATTGATGCCTGTGGTAGAGAGCGGTCACTTTTTCGCCACTACTCAATACCGGGAACTTTCTGTTGTCGATACGGTTTCTATTTGTGTGCCCACCCCGCTTCGAAAGACGGGTGACCCTGATATCTCTTTCATTGTCGACGCGGCTGATAATATCGCTGCTATTGGGGGTAAGGGAAAATTGATAATCCTGGAAAGCACAACTTATCCGGGCACCACAGATGAAGTTATCGTGCCCAGATTGGTTAATAGCGGCGTCGTTGGCCAAGATGTATTTGTGGCTTTCTCGCCCGAACGAATCGATCCGGGAAGAGAAGATTATATGATTAACAATACGCCCAAAGTCGTCGGTGGTGTGACCCCTAATTGCCTCGAGTTGGCTCTGGCTCTTTACGGATCGATAGTCGAACAACCTGTGCCTGTTTCAAATACGGCAACGGCCGAAATGGTCAAATTATTAGAAAACACTTTCCGGGCTGTGAATATTGGCCTGGTCAATGAAGTAGCATTGATGTGTGATAAGCTCGAGCTGGACACCTGGGAAGTGGTGGAAGCTGCGGCGACCAAGCCGTATGGCTTCATGCCTTTTTATCCAGGCCCTGGATTGGGAGGGCACTGCATCCCGATCGACCCACTTTATCTGAGTTGGAAATTAAGAACGCTGAATTACAAGGCGCGTTTTATCGAGCTGGCAGCAGAGGTAAATAGCCACATGCCGGAGTACGTTGTCGGCAAAGTGATTGAAGCACTTAACGATGAGTGCAAGGCAGTTAAGGGTAGTAGAATTCTGGTTCTTGGTGTTGCCTATAAGCCGAATGTAAGCGATGTACGCGAGAGTCCGGCTATCGACTTAATCCATTTGCTTCGGGAAAAGGGTGGGCAGGTCAACTATCACGATCCCTATGTTCATGATTTGGCTACTGAGGGAATTCCATTGCATTCCATAGAACTGACCACTGAGTCTTTGGGAAACGCCGATTGTGTCGTCATCGTTACGCACCATGATAGTTATGATTGGTCACAAATTCGAGATCAGGCGTCTTTGATAGTTGATACGCGACACGCTATTAAGGAGCCGGGAAAGGGGCGAGTCCTCTATCTATAGAGTGGTTTCAGGTCTAATCTATCTTATATTATTGAGCGTGGATTAGTTGAGCCGACTTAATAGCTGGTATTTTGCCCAGATGGCGGGCTGAAAGTAAGGATCGATCTCTAGAGCCTGGTCGAAATATTGAAGAGCCAAGAGATTACGACCCAAATGTTCATAGACCCGGCCGAGATTTAGTTGGGGCAATTGAGGAGATTCATAGCGAGTTGCCGTCAGAGCCTTCTCCAGCCACGGTATGGCTTCCTCCCACTGATCGAGCTCGATCAGGTAGGTACCGATATCATTATAAGGATTGCCAAAGGAGGGATCGACTTCGATAGCATTCTTACAACATGCAATAGCTTCTTCATAACGATTCAGTGTGCTGTAGGTCAAGCCAAGATGGGTATATGCTTCGGCCGAGGGCCAGAGAGTCAATGATCGCTTGAACAATAAAATGGCTAGACCGTATTCCCTCTTCATTTGGTGACGATAAGCCCGGTCCATCAGCATTAAGGCTTGCTCTTTGTTTACATCGTCGCTCATGTCAAATTGAGTGTATCATGGCGATCAGAGTTATCCAATCGCCTTAATTTCTCTTCCAATTCAAGCAAACTGTGGATTGTCGCATCAGGCGATGCCCCATCCTCGGTGGGAAAGCGATTGCTAGAGACAAAATGGATCACTTTCATGCCGGCCTGTTTTCCCCCGATCACGTCGACCGCGGGATCATCTCCTATAAATACGGCCTGCCCTGGATGGACATCTAGAGCGCCTAGGATTCGCCGGAAGGGGGCAAGCGTGGGTTTCCATTCATTTGTATCGCCCGAAAATAATGTTGCATCGAAATAGCTGTCCAAACCAAACCTTCTTAGATCAGCCTCGTGCGACTTACCCGTGAACATCGTGTTGGAAATCAGACCTATTTTGTAACCGTTGTCTCTTAGAGCAGATAAAACAGCCCGGCTATTGGGAATCGGTTTAGCGCCTTGGCAAACAGCCAATTCGTAATCCTTGGCGGCTTGTTTGAGTACGAGATCGTTGGGGACTTCAACGTCTAAGGTTTTCCAGCATCTCAGCTAAGAGACTCGGAACAGTTAAATTTTTCTCGCCAGCAGTTGCAAGACGCCAACGCCTGGGTATCAGATCATAACCGACCAAGGTGAATTGCTCGATACCAGGTAGTCGAAGACCTTGGTCGGTTAGATAGATATGCGCGGCCAACAGGCCAGGGGCTTCAAGATCGGGCCAACTATCATGCTCGCCGGCATACTCAATTAAGGTTCCCCCAAGATCAAACACAATTGCTATAATATGGTCCATATTTCCTTCGTTTATTCCTCGAATTTTGCGACCGTCACGCCAGCGCCGCCTTCACCGTCACGGCCTTCTTCCCAGGATCGAACGTGATTGTTTTCTTGCAACGCCTGGCGAATAGCTTCTCGTAAACGACCCGTACCCTTGCCGTGAATGATGCGAACCCATGGCAGATTAGCCAAAAAAGCGGAATCCAAATATTGTTCGAGAAGCATAAGCCCTTCGTCCACTCGCTTGCCTCGTATATCAAGCTCCATGGCCGGTGACTCCACAGCAACACGAACAATGGTCTCTAACTCTGATTGCTCTTCCGCCCTTGATTTGAGTTCTAGCTCATCTAGTTGGGCGCGCATGTGTAAACGGCCGACGGCGATTTCGGCCTCGCGTTTATCTATGCTTACGATGAGCCCCTTTGCTCCCAAGGTGGAAACAAGCACCGTGTCTCCAGGTCGAAAATCTGCCGGTTTTCGACGTTTTTGTCGCTTTTGCCTTTCATTTACCTCGCTTTCTGGATCTAGCAACTCTAAAAACTCTTCCTCCACGGTTTCGGTTTGCTTTTGCAGTTTCTTGAGTCGATTGATGGATTCCGCATCTCGTAGTTTACGCCTGACCTGGCGTATTTCCCTTCTTACTTCGTTAAGTCCAGTTTCGGCCTGTTGTTGCGTTTCTAGGAGAATTTCTTGTCGCTCTAATTCAATTTCATCTAATTTATTCTTTAGACTATCTCGCTCCTCAATTGCCTGGGCCAACGCTAATCGGGTTCCCGCTTCCTGGGCGGTAATTTTCTCGCGCATATCGTAAATCGAATCTAGCAGGCTCTCAGCTTTATTGCTGCTCGCTCCTAGCAAGCCCATCGCATCATCCAGTATTGTGTCAGAAAGTCCGATTCGCCGGGCAATGGCGAAAGCGTTCGATCGTCCCGGCATTCCGATGCTCATCTCGAAAGTCGGCATTAATGTGTCGACATCGAAGAGTAGGGAGGCATTGGTAGCCCCAGGTGTCTGACTGGCATAAACTTTTAATTCCGGATAGTGAGTAGCAACGAATGTTGTGGCTCCTAGGTCTCGCAAGTATTCGACAATGGCCTGGGCAAGCGATGCTCCTTCAGCCGGGTCGGTGCCTGATCCCAGTTCGTCGAGCAGGACGAGGGATCGTTCGTCAACCATGTCCAGAATCCGAACGATATTGTTCATGTGCCCTGAAAAGGTTGATAAATTTTGTTCAATTGACTGTTCATCGCCGATATCGGCGAATATATCGTCAAATATGGTTAGCCTCGCTTCCTTTGCCGGAAGGTGAAGACCGGATTGAGCCATGAGCACCATTAAGCCCATGGTTTTCAGGCTGACTGTTTTCCCACCCGTATTTGGGCCTGTGATCAGAACAACAAAAATATCATCTTCAATCAAAAAGTCGGTGGGTACGACGTTTTCGGGATCGAGTAAGGGGTGGCGGGCTCCCCTAATCCATATCTTTGATCCTGGATGCGGGTTAGGGGGAGTCATCGGCTCTTCAACCTGAGCCTTACTTCTTTTTTTGCTCTTGGAAACCGGAAGAGTTCGCCAGGGTTCAAATTCTGGCTTAATGGCCTTGATCACATTGGCATAACGCGCCCTAGCGAATATTAGGTCCAACTCCGCCAGTCGCTCAACCGATCGTTTGATGGATTCGCCGTGGATAGCTACCTGGACAGAAAGCTCAGCCAGAATGCGCTGGATTTCTTCCGTTTCTGCAATATGAAGACCACGGAATTCGTTGTTTAGTTCAACTGTATGAAGTGGTTCAACCCAAAGCGTAGCGCCGCTATTGCTCTGATCGTGTATGATCCCCTTGATTCGCCCTTTGTAATTAGCCTTTAGAGGAATAACGTAGCGCCCTCCACGGGTTGTTATCGTGGGTTCTTGGAGGTATTGGTTTTGGCTGCTACTAATAAGAGAGCGCAGTTTTTCCTGAATACGGCCGTGAACGACCTGCAATTCCTTTCTTATTTTGGCAAGACCAGGACTGGCATTATCGAGGACTTCTCCTCTTTCGTCGATCGCCTGTCCGATAGCACCAACTAAACCCGGGCATTCCTCAATAAGCTCGCCTATAGCTGCCAAATTTGGCGCCTGGTCAGGTAATCTCACTAATTTACGACGAAGATCCCTTGCAGCAACGACGGTTGCTTGGACATCTAATAGATCTTCGGCCGGCAAAATAAAGCCGCGCATGGCGTTGTCGGAAATCCGCCGGATATCTCGCGCCCCGCCGACGGTGATATCAGATCGCGTATCGAAAAGCAGGCGGGCTTCCTCAGTCTCAATCTGCCAAAGAGTGGCTTGGGAGATATCCGTCGTAGGTGTTACCTGGCGAGCGAGTTTTTCTCCTGCACTGAAACTCGTGTGCTGGGCCAGATGATCAAGAATCTTATTAAATTCCAGGGTCAGGTGAGATTTTTTGTCCATATTTACGGTTGGAAGATCACATTCGATTTGGATGGTAACTTCTCTAAGTATCCAGAATGATTGTAGACAGGGCTGTTATTTAGGCAACAACTGGCAATGATTGGTCAAAAACGGGTCGAAATTATTTTGAGCTATGAACAACCTGTGTAAAATAAATGCATCATTCATCCGTGTCTTGCAACTTGAGGAGAATTAGCTGGCACATTATTTGATAATGATGAGATATGGACGGCAACCGAGGGGTAGCCGGCCGTCCTTAACCTGGACAGGCTCGATATCAAGGTATTGGACCTATGACAGGTTACCGTAGGAGGGATTGCCCCGGTCAGCAATGAGGGGGTATTTTTACGCTGTTTGGTTGCCTCACCCTTTTTAGTTAGAATCGCATATTGCATGTTGCCTTTGATAATTATCGTTTGGGCATTAGATCAGGTCATTGATTGAGATTGGATTATCTAACATACAGATGGCTTTGAAGAGCGCGCAAGAAAATATGACAGCGGACCAAGCTATACGTTTTGCAGAGGTAAGCAAACGCTTCAAACTCAATGCCGAGCAGGCAGATTCAGTGCTAGACACAATAATCTCGTCATTATCACGTTCGCGATCGGCGAAGAAAATTGAACGAGAGTTGTGGGCCGTTCAAAAAACCTCATTTGACATAATGTCTGGAGAATGTGTCGGATTTGTCGGCCGGAACGGCAGTGGCAAGAGCACTATGCTGAAACTCATATCGGGCATTATTCGGCCGACCACTGGCATCATAGAGATAACAGGCCGGCTAAGCGCTCTTTTGGAATTGGGCGCCGGTTTTCACCCCGATCTGACCGGTCGTGAAAACATTTCGCTCAATGCTTCCATACTTGGCTTGACTAATGCGGAAGTGGCCGAAATATATGATGAGATTGTTGAATTTTCCGAGCTTGGTGAATTCCTCAACATGCCCGTAAAATATTATTCTTCTGGCATGTACATGCGCCTGGGTTTCAGCGTCGCCGTACATATCCAGCCAGATGTTCTGCTCATAGACGAAATCTTAGCCGTCGGCGACCAGTCATTCCAGGAAAAATGTATTGAACGGCTACACCAATTACGAGATGAAGGGCGGACAGTCCTGTTCGTTAGTCACAATCTTGAGACGGTTCGCTCCCTTTGTTCCCGAATCCTGTGGGTTGACAAGGGGAATGTGGTTGCAGATGGTCCCTCGGACGATGTATTGCAGGAATACCTGGAGAGTTATAGCAAGCAAGATTTGGTAGAAGGTGAAACGTTTATATTGCCTAGCAGATGGGGTTCGGGTGAAGTCGAGATAACGAATCTGCGTCTATTGAATGCTGCCGGTGAGGAAAAAAGCGAATTCATTACAGGTGAAGCTGTCACCATCGAACTCGCCTATAGTGCTAATGAACCAGTGGAAGATCCGGATTTCGTCTTGTCGATTAATCGTGATGCTATAGAAATGACGGATGAGCCTGATAGCCAGTTAGTGCGTTCCCATCCAGGAGAATTGGCAGGATCAGGTGTTGTCCGTTGTCTTATTGATAGCCTACCTTTCCCCCCGGCCCTCTACCATATTTCAGCTGGTGTTTATGAAAAAGAATCGAAGGTTACCTACGACTATCGTGATAGGGTCAAGAAACTGAGGATCATGGCCGATCCTGAACGAAAAGGAAGAGGACATCTAGAAATTCCCGCTAAATGGGAGTCAGGGCAAAACGATCCAACACCTGCGGTTGAAGCCTCAGTAATTAATAGAAAGTTAGTGGACGTGGATTGACGTCTAAATTTACATCATAATCGGCATCATAGACCTCTTCCCGATATCGAGAATTGCTAATGCGAGATGGCATGAATTCATCAAGGAAAACAAAGGTAATTTTTGGCCTGTTAGGGCTCATATTTCCTGCCATAACCATCAGTCTCTTAATTGCTTACAGCACAAGCACATCTAGCGCAAAGCCCCTTGCATATAGCGGTGTAGACCTGGATCAAGCCAGCATTGATGCGGCGCCGGCATTTGATTATAGTGATGGCCTTGACTGCCGGGTTGGTGTAACGACCCACGATACCAGCCAAATTGAATGGGTAGACGATTTCGATGCTGGCTGGTATGTGAGTTTTGGGTCAGTATCGGACGGTGCCGAGAATGGCGCCGAGCCAGTAACAATTATCTCTGTAAAACAAGATAAGATAGGCAGCCAATATCTTGATACTTATACTTTTTCTGTACCCTTGACTGATTTAGGGTTGGGAGCATGGATCGATGCAAATCCAGGAAAGCTGTGGGCGATTGGAAATGAACCCGATCGTGGCCCTGACCCAGGTTCGCTCATTCGAAAACAAGACGACACGTTTCCAGATGTCTATGCCCGGGCTTACCACGAGGCGTATACGTATATTAAGGATCGCGATCCAGGAGCAAAGGTGGCCAACGCGGGTCTGGTAGGTGCGACGCCGGGCCGTCTCCAGTACCTGGATATGGTCTGGCAGGCATATGTTGATGAATTCAATGAGCCGATGCCGGTAGATGTTTGGAATATGCATCTTTACATCCTGCCTGAGATAAATCCTTCCGGGTTGCCGAATGGAATTGCCAACGTAGCCTTGGGGACTGATCCGGCGCTCGGAAAAATGGAGAGCTATCCCCCTAAGCCGCAAAATCTATGTGCTTTAGACAAAATCTATTGCTATGCCGAGCACGACGACTTGACTGTTTTCGCCGAACAGGTGACTGCGATGCGCCAGTGGATGCGTGATCGCGGACAGCGTCACAAACCCCTCATTTTAAGTGAATTTTCGATTCTCTATCCTTATCAAGAAGACCCCGGGTCGTGTTATATACAAGATGAGTTTGGCAATTGTTTCACCCCAGGTCGAGTTATCAATCACATGCACAATGCCATTAATTACATGGAATCGGCCGTGAACCCCAGCCTGGGATACCCGCTGGATGGAAACCGGCTTATCCAACAATGGGCCTGGTTCAGCATAAGTAATGATCCGGCAGTCGGTAATGTCAGCGATCTAGTGAAAAAAGATGATACAGGCCAATATACTGGTCTTACAAAAGTTGGTTTCGCCTTTCAAACATTGGCGCAGGCCCGCAGTACGCATGTAAACCTTTTGTTTGACTCGGTCAGCTACCCAATAACTGAAACCAATCCTGTTGGCGGTACGGCCGATGTCAATCTGTGGGCTATGGTTGGCAACAATGGCAATACGGCCGTGTTGGAAGAGTTTATGGTCACGTTTTATTCAGACGCTGCCTTGACCCAAATAATCGGCACAGATAAGGTTATAGTGCCCGGCGTTGGCGAACCTGCCGTAAGCGGTTGTGCGCGACAGAAGGTAATGGCGACTACTTTATGGAGTGGACTGACGCCCGGAGTTCATCATTATTGGGTTGAAGTAGACAGTGGGGGGATAATTGTAGAAGATCCCGTCGCGGGGACCGGAAAGGCTGATAATGTTGCCAGTGGTTTTGTTATCGTCAATCCAGAAAATCTGCAAATGCCTGTCCTTTATTTTGACAGCGGTTAAATTCAGGCTCGAAATAATACCCAAATATCTGTCGCCGCAATAACGAGAAGACCAGAAACAAGAGCGACCCAAAACCATATTTTTGAACCTTTTATCCGGCCATAAAGCGATCGTCCCAAATAGATTGAAACAATTAAAAATAGGATGGTGGCGACTAGAGAACTAATCTGCGGTAGTGGCCAAGAGCCGCTCATTACCCGGGCTAGCGGGGAGAGATTAAGGATCAAGAAATCGGCCGGAGTTCGAAATAAATACCCTAAATAGCTTAAGAGCTGCCGGCCAAACTCTGCATATGATTGGTCTACCCATTCAAATGATGGGTACATAGCTACAACACGTCCCCCGATTTCTTCTTCGATTCCATACCGAAGCAATATCCATTGGTGCAGAATTAAGATAAGACCGGTGATAGCAACGAATGGTTTGCGATAACGATCAGGTATGGTTTTAACCAAACTCGCATAACCAAGCACGAAAATGATCACCTGTTCAGAGAATCTGCGTGGCCCATAACCTCCACCGCCAAACCAATCACGGGTACTGCTGTTAACATAGATAACCAAGATGAGCACGATGATGAGGGGGACAGCTAAGCGAGGTTTGCGCCGGCCGAGTAGGAACAAACCGAGGACAGAGAACAAGAATACAGGCATCCACGGTAATATCCCTCGGAAGGTTGATAGGAGCAGGGGCACCAGCAGCGGGGCGCGCCAATCCATGAACAGCGGACCATACGGTATGGTTATCCAGTCGCCAAACAGTGAAAACCAATGAGCCATTTGAATTGAAAAAACAATGGTTATGGCTGCCAAAACTATTGCCAAATAGCCAAGCACACGTGTCCAGGAATCGCGCCGCTCCTTGCTGGGTAATACTACCCACCACCATATCGTTGAGATAACGGGCAGGGCAAAGAAAACCAGTTGCTGAGATCGTACAAGACCGGTCAGTCCTATCAAGGCCCCAAGTAAAATGCCCTGCCGGTAGGCAGGGGTTGATGAATAGGATCTCCACCACACATAAACAACCAGTGAATTGATGAGAGCTGATGTTGCATGGGCGAATAGAGGTTCTCGTGTTTGGTAATAGATTAGTGGCGTGGTGAAGAGAAGTGTCAGCACAGCCGCTAAAGAACTGAAACGACTGGTTTCCGATCGGGCCAACAAATAACCAGGCCAGAATGCAAACCAACCGAGAAGGGCGGAAAAAGTAGCTATGCCCAGCGTAAAGTGCCACTCATAGCCTGAGAGTTGTCTTGGCAAGAAAGTAAGCGCCTGGCCCAGCGAAGCGGTCACTCGAAGTGTCGCTAACCAAGGTACCCACAAGAGGGAGCTGCCGATGGCAAATGGCGTATCAACCCGTCCAGTTGCTGTTTGTATCTTATCAAACCGCCGGAGGACAAAATCTTCGGAGGCTGTAGGGTAAGATAGGAGCAGGTCATTGTCGATCTGTAAATCATTGTCGAAAACAATGGATCGAGCATTGGCGTAGTAGAAGGCTGCATCCCAGGTCGGGTTTCTATCCCATAGGAGCAACGCCCATTGGAGTAGGCAAACGAGGATGATAATGACAGCGGCTTTACGGTCTATTTGGGCAATCATTGGACAATGATTGCCAACTATAACAGGGAATAGGCAGGGATGGTAGCGTTAAGGCAACGCCTGATAGAACGCGAATAAGTTTTCCTTACTGAAGGCTTTTTTCGCCCGCCTTTACCTTTACACCTAGCCAATTTGTCCGTGGAGGTAGCGTGTAGCTGAAGTAGGGGCTGTAGGCACAGTATGGATACTATGATAAGAAAAAAGCCAATCACTTTTACACTGGTTGCAAGGTTAGTGAATGGGCAGTAGACCGAGGGAAAAGCGCTGGCACAAGCGATGTTTAACCAAATTGGTTATCGGACCACGGTAAATAAACAGTAATTTGCCGAATTTTGTTATACCTTGACAAGTATCCGGTTCCTTTGATGAGAAACGGCCGTTCTTTCTTTAGTAAACAATCAGTCCCACTATCTAATGACTTCGATATCTATTGTCTACCGTGTAGGCAACGGTCTACTCCCCATAATTGACAAGTCCTTTATCCTGGACTTCACACATTTTGAAGATCTTATCACACTCACTCACTGAGTGGTGGTTTTATTTGACCAATAATGAGCCTCCAGCCATTTCCATTTCAGCATACGCGTGATGTTGATTTCCAGGATGCCTGCGCATCTTGGTCGCTTGGTGGCCCAATTGGGCCGACGATGATCCTGGCTGATTGGTCTGCAAGAGGGCTGTAATCGGACTAAGAAGGGTAACCTCAGGCGTCCAGAATCTCCCGAAATATGCTATCATAACCAGTAACAGGCGTGGCATTTGTGTTCAGAACCTATTGGCAGAATACCTGAGGTGCGTATTATGGTGGGGCAACTAATCGGACAAAAGGTCGGCCGTTACCGTATAGATTCGCTTATCGGCGAGGGGGGCATGGGCTCCGTCCTTCGTGGTTTCGACGAAACGCTGCAGCGGGACGTAGCTATCAAGATCCTGGCTCCTCAATTTGAGCGCCGGCCCAATTTTCGAGAACGCTTTCTGCAAGAAGCGCGCACGGCGGCTCGGCTGCGCCATCCGGGTATCGTGCAGGTTTTCGATTTTGGCCAAGCCCCTTCTCAACTATATATCGTCATGGAGTTTATCCCGGGCGATAATTTGCACGAATTATTAAAAGCGCTGCGGAGCCGGGGCAAGCAGATGATCCTCGCCGAGGCGATCCAACTCGTCCGGCAGGTGAGCCTGGCCATCGATTACGCCCATCGTTATGGCGTGCTGCACCGGGATATCAAACCGTCAAACGTTATGCTGCGTGAAGAACCCAGTGACGGCCTGCCTTACCAGCCTATTCTCACCGACCTAGGCCTGGCCAAGCTGACTGAAGGAGGAATCATTACCGCCGTCGGCACCTCCATGGGTACCCCGGCCTATATGTCCCCAGAACAGGCGCTAGGCGACACCACCGGTCCAACGAGCGACGTCTATTCAATGGGCATATTACTGTTCGAGCTAACTACGGGGCAACTGCCTTTCCCGGCCAAAAGCATTACCGACGCAATCCGCTACCATACGAAGGAACCACCGCCGCGTCCCAGCTCTATTCGCCCGGAATTGTCCGGATCGATAGAGCAAATCATTCTCAAGGCGCTGGAAAAGGAGCCCCCCAATCGCTATCCGGGCGCTGCGGCTTTTGCCGATGCGCTGGATAGGCTGGATCTCGTTTCTGAGCAGGACCAACCGGCGGCTGAAAGTGTCAGCCTTTTCACGCTCTACGAACCCAGCGTGGTTGCCCAGGACAAGCAGCGCCGCGCGTATGAATCGGCTGTGCCCGAGCGGCAAGATCGGCTGTTGATTATGATGGCCGAACAGACGACGAAGACCATCTCCCTGACCCCGGCCGGCTTGACCATCGGCCGCGTCCAGGGAAAACGACCTGGTGTTAGATCAGGCCAATGTTTCCCGCCAGCACGCCCGCATCGAACACGACGGCCGCAATTATCTGGTCGTCGACCTGAACAGCACCAACGGCACTTATTTAAACGACCTGAAGCTACTGCCAGATGTTCCCGAGGTATTAACTAAGGACAGCGCCCTTGCGCATCGGCGACACATGGATGCGTCTCGAGCCAGGTCCAACGACATTTCCACCTGGTCCGGCGACGGCCGCAGGCTTCTCAAGCGCGGCTCAGGCCACGTCGCTCACAGGTGAGATTGGGTTGGAGATGCAAACCTCCAGGCTGTCTGTCACGCCGGGCCAGAGCGCGACGGTGGCGGTCAATATTCTGAACCAGGGCCGGCGTCGTCGATCATTTTCATATCACGGTCGAGGGGGATCACGCTGACTGGGTGAGCGATCTCCCGGAACCTGTATACCTGATGCCTGGCGAACAGCGCACGGCGAGTTTTGTCATTTCGCCGCCGCGGCAGGCCGAGAGCCTGGCCGGCGAGCACCGGCTCACTATCAACGTCACCAGCAAGGCCGATCCGCAACAGGTGGCCACGATTCAGGCCGAGGTCGTCATCACCGCCTTCCAACAGTTCGCCGCCGAACTGTTTCCTCATCACAGCACGGGCATAGCCGAAGGCAAATTCCAGGTTGGCCTGCGTAACGGCGGCAATGTTAGTGTGGACGTGAGGTTAGATGCCGTGGGCCAGGAAGATAGTTGTGTTTTCACCTTTGACCAGCCCGTGGTTAACATACCGGCTGGCGAGGAAGGTCTGGTCAGCATGACGGCACGCTCCAAACAGCCAATTTTTGAGGATATACCTCGTCTGCACACGTTCACGGTTACAGCCCAGCCTTTGGGTAGTATGGCGCAGGCCCAGGTTCTGCACGGTCAGTGGGAACAGCGGACCCCTTCGTTTGAACTGGAATTGCGGCCGCCCAGGCAAAGCGGTATCTCCTCAGGCCAGTTCACGATCCTGGCCCGTAGCCGAACCAACGACCGGATAGAGCTGCGATTTGAGGTCGACGACAGTCAAAGAGCCTGTGCATACACCGTTAAGCCGACTTCCATGACTCTGGAGCCTGGCCAGGAAGATCAGGCTCTCCTGAAAGTACGGCCGACGTTGCCTATGGCGAGCGAAGCACCGCGAAACCATACCTTTGCCGTTACGGCCCGGCCGGTGGAAGCGCCATCAAAAACCGAGCAGGTCACCGGGGAATGGCAACAAATCCCTCCAGCCTTTGCTATCCAACTGCAGCCGCAGCGGCAGAGTAGCTCGGCTAAGGTGACTTACAAGGTACTTACCAGTAACCAGAGCCAGGAGAGCTTGACCATTGAGCTAGAAGCCAAGCTTGTGGACGGCGGTTGTTCATTCAGCTTCGATCCTTCGCGGATGACCATTGCCAGCGGAAAGACGCAAGAGGCGCGCTTGACGGTGCAGGCCCGGAAGCCAACAGCCAGCGCCTATACACACGCCTTCACCGTTACCGCCAGACCAACCGAAACGCCGGCAATCACCCGGCAGGTTCACGGTGAATGGAACCAGGTACCGCCTCAGTTTGAAGCCGAACTGCAGCCTAAGATGATCAGCAGCCGGTCGGCAGCAAAATACCGGCTGTCGGTCCGCAACATAAGCGACAGCGATTTGTCTATTCGCCCAGACGCGGCCGACGCGGCCGGCAGCTGCAATTTTACCTTTGAGCCGTCGGAATTTACGGTGCCGGCCGGGGCCTCTCGCGCAACTGGACTAACAGTGCGTTCAACCAAGGGCCCGAAGGGCAAGGAACACTTGAGCCATAACTTTGCGGTGACGGCCAAGGTCTCTCAGGTGCCGGGCATCACGTCTAGGGTCGAAGGAGTTTGGGAACAACTGCCGGGCGGCCGGTCGACGGGGGCTTTCATCTTTCTGGCCTTGATCGCCTGGATCATCATCATCGCCGGCTGGACCTTGGCGCTGGCCTATCTGGCCAATCCTGCTTGATCCACGGGACATTCTTGCCAGGCGGCAAGCCTGGGCATCGATTTCTTCTTTTTCGAACAGTTTGTTTCGCCACTTATCTTGGTCTTGGCCGGGGCGATTGGCGGGCTGGCCACAGGCATTGCGATTAAAGTGGCCGAACCGACAGCCAGTTGGAAAGGAGCCCTGCTCTACGCCATTGGCTGGGCCATCAGTTGGGGCGTTGGCATTGGGCTCATAAACTACTTTGGCCTAACAGGTTTCGCAGGCACGGCGGCGGCCGGTGCTCTGGGAGGCATTTTCAGCGGGCTACTCTTACGGCGGACAGAGCTGCCGATTAGGGCACGGCATTTCTTGCTCGTGGTGCTTGGCTGGACCCTGGGCTCGCTGGTCATAGCTGCCAACTTTGGCTTCATTGGGCCGGCGATCTTCGGCGCCGTCGGCGGCCTGTTCATGCTGTGGCAAATTGGCCAGGCCAGGACCGAGTTGGCCTGATTGGCTGGTACTTATTCCGTCCCGACGAAAGCGATACGCGTGACGGAATCCTCGATACTAACGAACTCTTGGGTCTCAAAGAAGATCCGCAATTTGACAGGGAGTACTTATTTAAAGTCTTTCTCACCAGCCTGGATTGGCACTTTCAGCCAGTTTTCGCGGAGGAGGTAAGCGGGCAACTAAAGTAGGCCACACTATAGGCACAGTATGGGTTATAGGCGTAATTGAAATCGATTTCGAAGCTGTCGTTGCCAATTCTACGCATACCCGGCCGGTGGCTATCCATATACCGTCCGGCGCCATAACTCTCCTTGCCGTTAGTCGCATCCTTGAAGGGCATGAAGAATTCCTGGCCAAGAGGATCGCTGTAGATGACTAACGTGGCCGGTTGATCCCCTATCAAAAAAGAGAATTGACCCCAACGCCGGTAATCCTGGGTATCGCCGGTGCTGGTTTGCATGATGACGATGGGTTCGTCATCGGGAAACCGTTCTATTTTGACATCCAGTAGAAGGTCTTCATTATATTCGTAGTAGTTGAGTCCCTGGAAATCATGGCGCTGATCGTGATCCAAGGGCGACTGTGGATGGTTTTTCATAAAATGATCGATTTCATGCCGGAAATCTATTAAGTCATTCATATTGTTCTCTCCTAAGACATCCAAAATAAAATGTGTTACGGTTGTTCATTTATGGCCTGCTCGATGGAAGCGGCCATGCTTTCATAAGGAAACCCCACCGGCTGACCGTTGATAAAAAAAGAAGGTGTACCTCGAGCGCCGGCCGCCAGAGCTGCCTGCTGATCGCGGGAAACGTAGCTGCGGTATGTTCCGCTGTCCAAACAGTCATCAAATTGAGATTGGTCCAAGCCTATCGCCCTGGCATACCTCTTTAGCTCATCGGACGCCAAAGCGCCAATGGGCGTCTGTTCATAGATGTAGTCGTGATAAGCCCAGAATTGACCTTGTTCTGAAGCGCATTGACCTGCTTCCGCCGCCTGGGGTGATTGTCGAGTGATGACGGGAAAGTGGCGAAATGTGAAGCTGATTTGATCTCCATACTCAACCAATAGTCCATCCTTGATGCCCGAATTATGCCAGGCGCGACATGAAGGACAACCAAAATCGCCAAATTCGACGATTCTAACAGGGGCATCGGCCGCGCCATCGATATTGGCGGCCGATATACCTTCGTAATCGTTTACCGAAGGGGCTGTTGAAGCCCGATAGTACACAAATACGGCCAAAACCGCGACAACCAAGATAACGATCCCACCCATACGCAACCAGCGCATCCTTTTGACCCAGATGTTTTCTTCACGAAGTTGAGTGCGGCTCTTTTTGTTCTTTTGATTCCGATTCGCCATATTACTCTACCAAGCAGAGAGGTTAGCATGACCCTGCTTTTGGTACTGTAATTTGGCTCACGAATAAAAAAAGGACACTCAATGATGAGTGTCCTCAAAGGCGGAGAGGGTGGGATTCGAACCCACGGTGACCGGCAAAGGCCACAACGCTTTTCGAGAGCGCCCCGATCAACCACTCCGGCACCTCTCCAATAACAATAATTAAGATGTAAAACTACAACCGGCCGAATCGTTAGCCGGCGATGACTTTCTGCTTACTGTTCTCTCTTTCTAATGCTACGAAAGAATTCCTGTAGCAATTCCGCCGCTTCGTCCTCCAAAATACCGGCCGTTACCTCGATCGAATGGTTAAAATATGGTTTCGAAAGGATGTCGACGACTGATCCAGCAGCGCCAAACCTCACATCAGGCGCGCCGTACACCAGTCGCTGAAGCCTGGCCTGAACCATGGCCCCGGCGCACATTGGGCATGGTTCGAGTGTACTGTAAAGTGTAACGTCGATGAGACGCCAATTTTCCAGGAATTGGGCAGCTTGTTTTACAGCCAGCATTTCCGCATGAGCCGTGGGATCTTGGTCAATTTCCTTGGCGTTAAATCCCCGGCCTATTACCTGGTTATTAAAAACGGCAATAGAACCGACTGGTACTTCGCCCATGGCGGCCGCTTTTTGTGCTTCGACCAGCGCGAGTTTCATCCACTGGATATCTATTTCGTTTAAAAGGTGCGATTCTGCCACAACGAACCCATTATAGCTGAGGGAAAATGAGCCGCCAAAGAAACGATCAGGCTACAATATATCGATGACTACAGGGTTCTTATGTTTGGGAACCTTGTGCAACCTACGAGCGATGATATATAGTGGTGAAAGACGAATACTTTGGGCAAGAATACTTATTTCTGAATCACAGATTTTGTTTAACGTTTATCACCGTCATGGATTCCAAGTTGGCGGATTTTTTTGAGAGATAGAAGTCAAATGGCCAAAAAACGAGCATACTTATTAATCGCGCTTCTTTTTTTGTTTTCTTCTGTGCTGACCGCTTGCCGGCGGGAGGATGCTGAACCAACGCCAGCACAAGAAGCAACCGAAACTGTGACTGTGCCGCCAACGGAGGTTCCGTCCGACTTGCCGGAATCACCGCCTGATGGCGAAACCAGTTCTGAAACTGAGGTGCTTTATGATTGGTCGCCCACTGTAGTTTACCGCGCCCCTGTAATTGGTGAAGAGCTACCGCTGGATGGAGCGATTACCGTGCGTTTCGACCAGCCGATGGATGAAAAGACTGTGGGTGAAGCCCTAAGCCTCCGCCAAGCGGGTAAAAACATTTCTGTTGACGGAGATTTAGCCTGGACGCATCCTGACACTTTCATTTTTACGCCCAAGGAGCCGCTGGAACGTGAAGCCTTGTATGATTTGGCCATCGCGGAAACAGCGCAAAGCCGCTCTGGCAAAGCTTTGCTCGAGCCGGTGAATTTGCAGATATTGACTGTTGGTTATTTGGAGGTGAGTCAAGTCATCCCTGAGGCGAATACGAGAGATGTAGAAACAGATGTGGCAATCACTGTGATGTTTAACCGGCCGGTAGTACCTCTCGTGAGTACCGGCCAACAAGCTGATTTACCGCAACCCTTGGAGTTTGAACCGGCCGTTTCGGGTCAAGGGGAATGGGTATCCACGAGTATCTACCGTTTTACCCCTGAAGATTCATTTGCAGGAGCCACAAGGTATCAGGCAATCGTGCCGGCCGGGCTGGAAGATATTACTGGGGGAACGCTGGCTCAAGATTTTACTTGGAATTTTACGACTGAAAGCCCAAGCGTCGTCGGTACTGTACCGGAGAATGGCTCTACCGGCATCAACCCAAGTGAAGCCATGACAGTGACGTTCAATATGCCTATGGATAAAGGCTCTGCCGAAGCAGCTTTTGTGCTTCAACCTACGGCATCCGTTGAGTTCAGCTGGAGTGAAAACGACAGTATTTTAACCGCTGTACCGGCACCCATTCTCGAACTCGAGACTCCCTATGAATTGTCGCTAACGACCTCGGCTCGAGCGGCAAACGGCCAGGCCGGTCTCGATAGAGAGACGACCATTTTCTTTGATACTGTCCCATATCCAACAGTTCTCGAAACCATACCGGCTAATGGAGAGATCGCGGACCGTCACCAACGGGGTGTTACCATTGTCTTCGCTTCGCCAATGGATCTGGAAACAATAAAGGACGGGATAATTATAAAGCCAGCGCCTGATGATCCCACATACTATTTCAACGAATACAATAATTCACTGTACATCACCTTTGACCTTGAAAGAAATAGAGAATATTCGGTAACCGTCCCTGGCAGTGCCGCGGATCCATATGGGAATACACTTGGCGAAGCGTACAGTTGGAGCTTTACGACGCCGGGCTACGATCCGTTGGTTTCTCTGAATTTGCCTCAGCCCATCAGCCAACTGAGTACGAGCCAGCCAACGGCGGTTGATATCATCCATCGCAATGTCTCCAGAATTGATGCTACATTATTCAATGCTGATCTACCAATAGGTGCTTTAGTAGAATCTCGCATCTATGATTATTTGCCGACGAGTGAAGCTCTGCGTACATGGTCGATACCGGTAGAGAAAAGCCAGGACCTAGCAGAAATCATGAACCTTAATTTAGCCGACGGGGATACTTTACCCCCGGGCGTTTACTTTTTGGAAGTTAACGGTCCAGAGATTCAAGAAGAACATGGCTACTGGCAAAATCAACGAAATATGATCGTCGTTGCCGACACAAACCTGGTCGTAAAGGAAATGTTCGGCCAGGTTTATATCTGGGCCACAAGGCTGATTGACGGTACGCCAGCGGCCGGATTGGATGTGACGCTGTTTGATGTAAACGGAAAACAAATTGGTAAGGCGATAACAGATGCTGGTGGCCTGGCTAATTTTGCTTACCAACCACCAGAAGACTATCTGCCCGGTGTTCTCGTAGTCAGCAATTCCCCTGGAGAGGCAGGTTTTGGAGTTGCAAGTAGTAACTGGAGTAATGGCATAAGTTCCTGGAGTTTCGGTCTAGACTCGGCCTGGAGTGATGAACCAGCACAGTATGTTTATCTTCATACTGACCGGCCTATTTACCGCCCAGGCGATAGCGTACAGTATCGAGGCATAGTCAGGGATACAAATTACGGCCGGTACCCGTTTCCAACCGTTGACGAAGTGACGGTGAACCTGGAATTCCTCACGGATTACGAACCGGTTGAGTATGAGTTTGTAGCCGAATTGGATGGCAACGGCGAATTTTCCGGAGAATACACTATTCCCGAAGATGCTCAGCTAGGTACATATCGTCTCTACTTCGAGGGAAGAGATGTTGAGGCTGACCGGATCTTTACAGTTTCCGAATACCGCAAGCCGGAATTTCAGGTGACGGCGACGCCTAGCCTCGAGGAAACGCTCCGCGGTGAACCTATTGAAGTCGTTATCGAAGCAGAGTACTTTTTTGGCGGATCAGCAGCCGATTTGTTGGTGAATTGGACCGTATCCGAGAAGGATTACCGTTTGCCTTGGGATGGCCCCTATTACAGCTTCGGGGATGATGGCAATTTCTTCTACGAACCGGGTGATCCATTTGATTTTGGAGTAGGTGGTGTTTTTGGCCAATATGTAACCAGCGGAGAGGGGCGTACCGACTCGGAAGGGCGGTTGGTGATCGAATTGCCGGCCGATCTTCTCGATGAAGTTGGACCCGGCAGCAGGGAAGTGGTGGTGGAGGCCAGTGTATTTGACATAACTGAATTCCCGGTCACTGCTCGTGCCAGCACGGTTTTTCACGAAGGCGAGATATATGCCGGCATCGTACCGGCCGAGAATGTTGGCCTGGCAGGGACTGAAATGGCCGTCGATATCATAACGGTTGATTGGAACGGCATAGCCCAACCCGACCGAGAAGTGGAGGTTGCTTTCTATGAACGTGTCTGGAAACCCCTGGAAAGCGGATCGTTTCCAGGTCGATTCACCCGGTGGGAAGCGATAGATGAGCTTGTAGAAATCACAACGGTGACAACAGATCAAATAGGCAAAGCAGAGGCGACTTTCACGCCCGCGGCGGGCGGCAACTATCTTGCCGTGGCAACGGTTGTAGATGATGGAGGGCGTAGCCAAACAAGCAGCAGCGTCATGTGGGTCTCGGATAGCAGTTACGTTGGTTGGCGAACTGATCCAAAAGAAAAGCGGATGGATTTAGTGCCTGACCAGCAAGAATATCGTCCTAATGATGTTGCCCGGGTATTGGTGCAATCGCCCTTTGAAGGGCCGGTCAATGCCTGGCTGACCATCGAAAGAGGCGATTTGATTGAACAACGTATCGTCACTCTTCAGACCAATAGCGATATTCTGGAAATACCGATCACTCCTGATCTAGCGCCAAATGTTTATCTTTCGCTTCACGCGGTGACAGGGGTAGATGAATCTAATCCGTTTGCCGATGTACGCATCGGCATGGTTGAGTTGGTCGTATCACCCGAACAATTAGAACTTGACGTCCAGGTAACGCCGCAACGAGAAATGTACCAACCGGGTGAAACAGCGGTTTACGATATTCTCGTTACCGATTATCAGGGCAATCCCGTTAAGACGAGTCTAGCATTGTCCCTGGTTGATCTGGCGGTTCTTTCATTGAAACAAGATAACGCACCGAATATCATGGATGGCTTCTACTTTCGGCAGCCTATCCGCAGCCAAACCGGCGCAGGCCTGATTATTTCAGGAGAAGGATTGGAGATTGAAATACCGGTTGAACAATTGGGCCTTGGTGGCGGTGGGGGAGGATTAGAAGCGGCCGAGGCTGAACGGGTACTCGATTCACAGGGAGAGGACGTTCGATCTGATTTTCGCGACACTGCTTTTTGGTTGCCGAAGATTGAAACCGATGTCTCCGGCAAGGCGACAGTTGAAATTCCTCTACCAGATAATGTGACGACATGGCGCTTGAGCAGCAAGGGCGTCAGCGACTACGCTTCATCAAATGATACCTTGGTAGGCCAATCCGATCTTGATGTCGTTAGTACATTGCCACTTTTGTTGCGACCGGTTACGCCCCGGTTCTTTACCGTAGGAGATCTGGTCCAAATAGGAGCGGTCGTTCAAAATAATACAAACGACGCGCTGGATGTATCCGTTAGCCTTGAGGCAGCGGGAGTCAGCTTGTTAGAATCGGCTCAACAAAACGTTTCTGTTCCTGCTGGAAGCGGTCGCCTGGTCCGCTGGCCGGTCATCGTCGACGATGTCGAGTTCGCCGATCTGACCTTCATTGCCGAAGGAGGTGAATTTAGGGATTCGACGAAACCAACTTTTGGCATCGCACCAGACCAGCTGATTCCTATCGTTCGTTATACGGGTGAGGATGTGGTTGGAACATCGGGAGTTTTAGCTGAAGCAGGAAGAAGAGTCGAGGCTATCCTATTGCCACCAGATGTAGATACTCGCCAAGGTGAGCTACGAATTCAATTGAGTCCATCCCTCGCAGCCGCTATGACTGAGGCATTGGAGTTCGTTAATGATTATGAAATCTGGCCGTCATGCGCTCAAAACATCTCCTACCGCCTATTAACCAATGCCGCCACAATGCTGGCAGTTCAACGTTTAGACTTGGATGATCCAGATTTGACAGAGGAACTGGATAGAATAATCGAAAGCGATATCAGTCTTCTACAAGAACTGCAGAAAAGAGATGGTGGCTGGAGTTGGTGCTACAGTGAATCGAGTGACCCCTATCTCTCGGCATATGGGCTATTTGCTCTCTCCAAAGCGGAACAGGCAGGTTTTCAAGTCAGCAATTCGGTCTTGAACAAGGGTGCCAATTATTTGGGCAACCAATTGGAAACGATGGGCGATTTGACGAATCGAAGCGAGGTGAACCGCCAGGCATTCTTTTTATACGTCCTATCTGAAGTTGGCCATGATATTGAATCCGAACTAGACGACTTGGTTGATAGACACAGAGGATTGATAGACCCTTATGCCAAGGCTTTATTGGCTGTGGCCTATGAATCATTCGGTGGCAGTTCAAACCAACAAACTTTGCTAGCCGATATAAATGACAGCGCAATCGTTAGCGCCAGCGGCGCCCACTGGGAGAATGAAGAGCCAGATTGGGATAATTTGGCCAGCGATATTCGCAACACAGCGATTGTCATCCAGGCTCTAGCCCAACTTGATCCAGAAGGTCCACTAGGACCAAACGCCGTGCGTTGGCTCATGATTGCCAGGACTGCCGGGCATTGGCCAACGCTTCAAGAAAATGCCTGGAGCATACTGTCGCTAACTGAATGGATGGTTGCAACATCCGAATTGGAAGCGGACTATGCCTATGACGTCGACGTTAATGGTCAGCCATTAGCTTCTGGTCAATTTGACCAGACTAACGTAACTTCGAACGAAAATCTATCGGTGGCGGTGGATGAACTGATGTCTGATGAGGTCAACTTCGTTAATTTCCAACGCATCGACGGTCCAGGACGCTTATATTACACGGCTCACCTTGATAGCTTCATCAAGGCAGAGAATCTTGAGCCAATCGACCGTGGCTTCTTCGTCCAAAGAGCCTATTACGATGCTGCCTGCGATCCCGAGGAAGAAGATTGCCAGCCGATTTCGGCAATAGAGGCTGGAGAGCAAGTTAGGGTAGAACTAACCATCGTCGTTCCTCATGACCAGGTTTTTACCGTGATCGAGGATCCGATTCCCGCCGGAGCGGAAGCAATTGATCCGGGATTAGAGACTAGCGCATCGGGAACGGCCGGTTCCATCAAGCGAATTGGCCAGGAGTATGAATGTTGTTTTTGGGGATGGTGGTATTTTGACCGGATCGAGTACCGGGATGAAAAGGTCGTCTTCTTGAGCGAGTTTCTGCCTGCCGGGACTTACCAGTACACCTATACATTGCAGACAGCAATACCTGGTGAGTACCAGATTAATCCAGCTACAGCTCGCCAAGAATTTTTTCCTGAGGTCTTCGGTCGTAGCGATGGATTCTTGTTTGAAATAACGGAGTAGCAGAAGTGAGGTTGCTTCATGCACCCTTTAACCGGAGGTTACCATCCTTTGCCGGCTGATATATAGCGAATTTCTCTTTGAGGGTTGCTGAGATAGACCGTTCCGTCTTTGGTAACAAGCACATCTTCTTCCAGGCTCATGATGCCTCGTTCCGGGATAGGGACGTGCAGCTCCAAAGTAAAGACGTTGCCTTCTTCGACGGCAAGTTGGCAGATCCCATCATATCTTTCCCATTGCGGCGCCAAAACTGTCGCGCCATCGTGAGCTGACCGGCCTAATAGATGTCCAAGTGCGTGCATGTATTCAGGGTAGCCGGCGTTGATTATGAAACCGCGGGCGGCCGCGTCGACCTGCCAGCCGGCAACACCGGGTCGAAGCGCAGCTTCACCTTCTTGGATGGCGCCCAGCACAGCAGAAAAAGCGCGTTGTACCTCCGGAGGTGCTTCCAGCTCCCCATCCTCCAGCACATACCACATACGCTGCAGATCGGAACAGTAACCAGCTATCTTGACTCCCAAATCGATATGGAGCGTGTGACCTTTTTCCAGCTCGATATCACCAGGGGTTGCATGGCCGACGTTAGAATGAGGGCCACAAGTGACAATGGGATCAACTGACTTTTCCCAGGCATAATCATAATCTTCCTCCTCGATTCGACCTTGGAGAAAGTTAGCGATCTGTCGTTGAGTCATGCCTGGTCGAACATAGGCATCAATTTCGGCGAAGAGGGCTTCGGTGGCGGTGATGGCCTGGCGGATGCGCTCGACTTCAGCGCTGATTTTCCGCCCGCGTACGGCGGCGATTATCGCTTCGGCTGATACGAAGCTTTTAGGATAAGGTGTTCCTTCTAGTATCTTCAACAGGGTATGATAATTTCCAAATGTTAATCCATCTGCCGCAACATCCCTTTCGGAAAAATTGATAGCAATGCTCTTAGGCTGGATTGAATCAAGGGCTGTTCGCAAGTGTTTGCTAAGCCCTTTGTGATAGCCAATAACTTGCTCGTAGGCGCCCAAATCGCGGATATTTTCCGCATCGAAATGGCCGACGATGGCGATGTGCCGACCGGTGGAAGTTAGGAGAAAGGCGGAATGCCAGGTAACTGATTGGCCGAGAATCAAATCCAAAGCAGGTTCCGAGACCATTGAGGTTTCTCTGGCAAACGTCAGCCACAGATCAATATTGAGCTCTTGCAGAATTTGTGTTGCTTGAGCGATCTTCTGCCGGATTAATTTCGCGTCATTTGGAAACATGGATGACCTCAGTCGAAAAAAGATGACAGCTAGTGAGAATTGCTCAGCTTCGTTGGATCTGGCGATGCAACAGGCTAGCAGTTGAGGAAATCAAGCTTTTGGGTTGGCAGAGTAAATACGGTTAGGAGTCGCCAGTAATCACGGTATATATCTTATGGAGCTCTTCATCCGAGTAATAATGGATGACGATTTTCCCACCTTCTAGTCCTGGTTGAATATTTACTCTTGTGCCCAACGATAGGCGAAACTGATCTTCTAGATCGACGAGCTCTGGCGAAACTTCTTTGGCCGGTTTGGCTTTGGGTTTTTCACTCGACAATCTTTTTTCTACCAGAGATTCCGTTTGCCGAACGCTTAAGTCTCGGGCAATGATGATATCCTTGATCTCGGTTTGCATCTGCGGCGTTGGCAGAGGAAGTAAAGCGACGGCATGTTCGGCGCTTATCTTACCGGCCGCAACGGCATTTTTGATCTCTTCAGGAATATCGAGACCGTAAACCGATACCAGGGCCTCTACCTGGCGAACGCTGAGCCCTCGTTCTATGATGCTGTCCAAGACTGACTTTTGGACCTCGGCCGTTGGCAACGGTAGTAATGCTCGCGCATGTGCGCCTCTGATCTTGCCCTCTACTATCGCAGCCTGAACGCTCTCTGGTAGGATCAAGAGTCGAACGATATTGGCGATCGTCGGCCGGCTTTTGCTCACTCGCCTGGCAACCTCCTCTTGGGTTAGGCCGAAATCAGAGATCAATTGCTGGTAAGCTAACGCTTCCTCCAAGGCATTCAGATCATCTCGCTGGATATTTTCTATCAGTGCAAGCTCCAGCATTGCCTGAGGAGTAGCTTCCATTACAACAACGGGTACTTCCGTTAAATTGGCCATTTTAGCGGCTCGCCATCGCCTTTCGCCGGCAATGAGAGTGTACTGGCCTTCGGCCGCCTGTCGTACGACGAGGGGTTGGATCAAACCATGTTCGTGAATGGAGTCCGCCAATTCAGCCAATTTAACCGCATCAAGGGTGCTGCGAGGTTGTTGTGGATTGGGGCTGATCGCTTCAATAGAAACGGTTCGCAATCCGCTGTCTGCTTCGTCTGGTGTATCGGTCGTTGGAATTAACGATCCAAGACCTTTGCCCAATCCTCTTCTTTTCGTCATTTGCCGCATCCCTCAAAAATTATCATGGTTTTTTCCAGCTAGCTACTCTTGGCTATGTCACCGCTTAGGATTTCTTTTGCCAGCACTTTATAAGCAATTCCTCCGGGAGAAGTCGGCGCATATAAGCTTATCGGCTGCCCGTAACTCGGAGCCTCACTCAGACGCACGTTACGAGGAATGATTGTTCTGAAGACTTTGCCGGGAAAGTGGTCCCGTACTTCTTCAACAACCTGGCGGCTGAGATTGGTCCGGCTATCGTACATGGTCATGATGAGGCCTCGAATCTTTAGATCGGGATTAAGATGTCGTTTAACGAGCTGGATCGTCTCCAGCAGCTGAGATAATCCCTCAAGAGCCAAATATTCGCATTGAACCGGGATTATCACTCCGTCTTGAGCAGCGGCAAGAGCATTGATTGTCAATAAGCCAAGGCTTGGCGGACAATCGACTAGAATATAATCGTATGAGTCTTTTACCAATGATAAAACGCGGCTGAGCCGGTATTCTCGAGCCATCAAATTCACTAACTCGACTTCCGCACCTGCCAGGGCCGGGCTAGAGGGTAATAATTTAACCTTGGTTTCAGTATGTTCGATCGTAACCTGTTCGCAAGATGCCTGTTCCAGGAGAAGATCATAGATTGATGGATCGATCTCGTGTTTGTTAAATCCAAAATTAGATGTCGCATTAGCCTGCGGGTCAAGGTCGATAACAAGAACTCGATAACCTTGAACTGTCAGGTAGGCGCCGACATTGACGACGCTAGTGGTTTTACCTACACCACCTTTTTGCATGGCAACAGCATAAATCTTTGTCATGATAATATTACGCGCGAATTATCTGGCTCGTGCTGAGGATCAGGAACCGGAATCGTCTCAATAATCAGCCTCTTGTCCAATTATCTCTTTGATTGCCTGAAGTTTAGAATCCAGACTATCGTTGGCAACTGAACTAGCGGCTACTCGGTTGGCAAAATCGCCGGCCTCCCAAGGATTTCCCCTGGTCTGGTGCAAGCGTATTAAGAAGGCAGTAGCAAATATATCACCTGCACCGGTTGGGTTTACCTCGGTTACAACTGGCGCCGGTATCTGACGGCTTTCACCGCGAAAAAAAATGGTGCATCCACCTGCTTGTTGAGTCAATACGACCAGTGATGACAGTTGGAGGATTTGATCGAATGTGCTTTCGTCGGGAATGTCTTCCATACTGACAATTACTGCTGCGGCGAGTGGCATGACCTTTGTTGCCCCTTGCCATTCGTGAGGTGTTATTCGACCCTGATCATCCCATTCCCGGTACCACCCTTGGGGAGTGAGACCGACCAGGCTGTTTGTGAATAAGTCGATTAAACCGGGATCTATCTCATTGGCGATGGGCCCCAAGTGGACGATCGAAGCGCGCCGCCATTCGTTTGGCACGTCCTCGGCCGATATTGTCGCTGCCAGGCCAAGGATCTGTTGTTGCCTTCGACCTTGATGATAAGTATTTTTAAACGTAGTGGATTGTTGTGCTGGGACGTTCCAAACGGAAATTCCGGGAAAAAGATCAGTGAGATCGTAGTCTGCTGAAGCGCTGGTTAATACGGCCGTTCGACAGCCCATAGCTTGCGCGGCAAGGGCTGAATAAACAACGGTGCCACCGGGTACATAACCGTCTTCTTCAACATCCCTTGAAACATGTCCAACTACGAGATAGTCGACTGGAAAAAGATCATTCACGACCTGATTCTACCTGATAGCATCTTTAGGAGACAACCCAACGCCATATGGTATTATTAGTCCTTATTCCAGAGTAGAGAGGTATTTAGCAATTGCTTAAGTATTTTCCATTTTTGGCCTTGATTTTCAGCCTAACGGTATTGTCCGCATGCGGGTCTCAGCCGGAGATTACGGTCCAGGTTCCGGCCACAGAAACGAGCGCACCCTTACCGCAGCGTGGCCTGGCAGGGGTCGAGGTTGTCGAAATTCATCAAATCGAATCATCTCCGGTGCAAGTGAACGTTTATATCCGGGGACATTTGCCCAATGAATGCGCCACTATCGATCAAATAACGCAGAATCGTACGGATAGCAATTTTAAAGTCACTTTAGAGAGTATTTATTTCGATGATGCATCGTGTTCATCTGATCCGATCCCTTTCGAGGAAGTAATTGAACTGGATATAGTCGGTCTTACTGCAGGCATCTACGTCGTCGATGTCAACGGCTTGCAGGGCAGCTTCACATTAAGAACGGATAACATTCCCGATCAGGAAAATGGCGTCATTGGCGGCCAGGTCTGGGTCGATGAGTGTTCCCTAGGGCACCAGGTAGAAGAATCATCACCGCCAGCAGGCTGTATTGATGTAGGAGAAGGAAACCTTCAGGCAAATGGCCTCGTCGATATTTCTGAAATGGGCCTGGGCGGAGTTCTGTTGAACTTAGGTTCAGGCTCTTGCCCGTCAACTGGACTTGCTGCGACAATATCCGATAGTAGTGGAATGTATCTGTTCAGTGGTTTAAAGGGCGGTACCTATTGCGTATCAATCGATAATCTTGAAGCCGAGAATCCCACAATCATGCCAACTGGCGACTGGACGTATCCGAGTCGAGATGGTGAAGCAGCCTTGACTGTATCCATCATGCCTGGCGAGAGTAATCTGCAAATATATTTTGGCTGGCAGTTTGAGTCGGCCGTTATTGCCCAACCGACACCTAGTGAATGTACTGACAAAGCTATTTTTCGAGAGGATGTGTCGATCCCGGACAATACTATTATCTCGGCTAGCGAGCCATTTTCCAAGACCTGGAAACTCCAGAACATAGGCTCTTGTACTTGGGACGCAGATTATAGCTTGGTCTTCGTGAGTGGAGATCAGATGGACGCTCCCGATAGCGTTCCTTTGACTACCACTGTTGAACCAGGGGACGAGGTCGACTTTTCTATTCCCTTGATAGCCCCAACTGAGACGGGCGTCTATCGTGCCGAATGGAAAATCTTGAATCCTGATGGCTTTCTATTTGGAATTGGCCCAGGTTCAGATCGAGCTTTCTGGGTTCAAATAACTGTCGAAGACTAGTTTTGGTCATCGAAAACAGGAAATATTTTATGTCAATAATAAAATTGACCGAAGTTCCTATTGCTTGGAAGGCAAAGGCGGGCTAAGATTACATAACTATGGGTTCAAAAGTGATTTGGCGTCGCCCCTTGTTGACATTAAGCCAGTTGATTGTGCTGCTATTTGTTATAGCTGCCTTGATCGTTGTCTTGGACCTTAATCGGAGAGCCAAAGCTGGACGCCTGGTTGGCGTTGGGGAAGAAGCATTGCAGAATGAGCTAGCGGTGGAGACGACGCGGCAGGTAGAGTTGCAGGCGACGTTGACTTACGTTCAAAGTGATGAGTATGTCGCTGTATATGCTCGTGACGAAGGTGGATTCATATTGGATGGCGAAAAGAGAATTGTGCCATTGTTAATAGAAACTACTCCCATCCCGACGCCGATTGCTCAACCAACCCCAGATCCAGCACAAGATGCTGAGCCCTGGCAGGCCTGGTGGCAGATACTCTTTGACTCGCCTATGCCTGAACGATAAGAATCGTCGTAGCCCCGATTGACCTAGTCAAAAATATAAAAATCCAAATTCCACGACTCGATCTGCCAGCATTCTGTCTCCAAAAATCTTTAAGAAATAAAGAAAAATAGGGCTAAAATAGTACCCTATGTAGGACATAGTACCTGTTGTCACCCCATTTTAGCTATGCTACCATATGTAAACTGGTTTGGGCTTTACATATTGTGAGGAACGTGCCAGAAGTCCTATTGTCCAACTTGACATAGGATGATACAGTAAGTGAAAATTCACGTTATCTTCACGTTTCTCGTGGCCAGTGAATGAGGGAATTAAATTATGAGTGGTCGCCGTCTCATTGCCATTCTTGTTGGGGTAGTCGGATTAATAATACTTGCCATCGTCGTCGTGATGGTGATCCTGCAGCCAGGAGATCAACAAGCGGAGGTTGTCTCACCAGATGCTCCTTCCGATGTTGAGGCTGAACCCGGTTCGACGCCGGTGCCAGATCTTCCGCCAACGCCAACGATCGATCCCAATGTGACTATGGTCGAAGTCGTCGTGTCTCTTCAGACTGTGCCTCGGGGTTGGCAGATGACTGAGGCAGAATTGGCTACCGACAAACGATTGGCTAGCGAAGTTGGTACTAACGTCATCACCAATATCGAGGATGCCGTAGGTCTATACGCCAAGCAAGATATCTATCAAGGGGAAACCTTAACGACAGATACCTTGGTTCGAGATCCGACGTTAATTGGCGTAGAAACTTACGGTCCTTCCTCCTTAATTCCACCGGGCTGGGTGGCCATGGCTGTGCCGACGGACCGCCTTGGCAGTGTAGCCTACGCCGTTGCACCCGGAGATACCGTCGATGTCATGTTGAGTTTTACTCTTAATCCTGTTGATCAGGAATTCCAGACATTGCTATTTAATAGTGCAACCTTCTTCCTGCAACAACAGTCTGAAGAAGGTGAAGTAATAACAAATATTTTCGTCATCGATCCCTACGGCCGATTTGAAACGATTGCAACCGGTGACTTAGCTCATATTGCCCCATCCGAAGAGAATCAAAGACCGGTTCCAGTATCTGTGATCTTACAAAATGCAAAAGTCATCGAAGTTGGCACTTACCAGCCGCCAGTACCGGCTGTGCCGCCGACGCCGACGCCAGATCCAAACGAGCCGACCCCAACACCTGGCGGGCCACCCCCAACACCGACTCCGTCACCGCCAGACGTGGTATTAGTCGCCTTGCCTCCTCAGCAGCAGTTATTCTTGAAATATGCCGTAGAAGTCAATGGCGATATCGATCTTGCCCTGCGAAGTGTGGGTGATGGTCAACTGTATACAGTGCAACAACTGGACATCAATTATCTGATGCAACAATTTGGAATCAGTTTGCCCCCCAATGCCGTATTTGCCATTGGAGGCCTATCAACCACCTCGGTGGAAGCCGAATTGCAAGCGGAAGAAGCGCCCTAGTCTCGATTGACCGTTATCTTATTCATGCCGATAGCCGCTCTCAGGACTTTCCCAAAATATCATGGGTACGAGTCCATAGTGTGATGTGAAGCGTTTAGAAAGAGGAACCGAGTATGCGTCCAAGAACTTTTATCCTACTCATCTTGGTCCTTGTGGTTGCCGCAGCAGCAGTCGTTTTGTTTATAGTTTTCCGCCCAGAGGGTGGATTTCTAGAAAACGTCTTGCCTGGGTCATCTGAATCAGAAGGACAAGTGCCTGCGCCAGTGGCCCAAGAGCCAGGACAACCAGTACCGACTGCCACGCCCGAACTGAAATATGTACCGGTGGTGGTTGCCGTAACGGACCTACCGGTTGGCGAACGCATTAGACCAGATCTTGTTGTCGTTGAGAATCGTCCAGAAACCAACGTGGCTGTTGTGGCAGGCGTGACATTCTCTGATCCAGACCAAATCGTCGGCCTGATCGTCAAGACTGCGATAAGCGAAGGCCAAGAGATTTTGAGACCGATGTTGGCTCTAAATCCGAGCGACATCGCGTCGATGGGTTCTGACCTGAGTTTATATATCGATCAAGGTAAAGTGGCGGTGGCCTTTCCAGTCGATCGCTTTAGTGGCGCTGCATATGCCATGAGACCCGGTGATTTAGTGGATGCCTTAATGACCTTGCAGTTGGTGGACCTGGATTCCGAATTCCAGACGGCGCTTCCCAATATCATTGAGCGAGTTGATGAAGCTGCTTTGCTGGATGGCCAGGCATTCCTGTTTCCACCAACCAACAACGGGCGGTTGGAGTTGATTCCTAATCTAAACTCCGTCGGCCTGATTGCTCCTGGCGAAGGGAGGGAACCGATTCCAAAGCGCATCACCCAATTAACGCTACAGCAAATGGAGGTATTATGGGTGGGCACATGGCTAGATCCACGAGTATCGATGGCACAAGAATATGCATCCGACGCCGTTCATGATTCTCAAGTAGTTGCCACTCCCGAGCCGGGTGAGTTGCCATCACCAGAAGACCCAAGGCGAGAATACCTTCCTGACATCGTCATTCTAAGTATGTCTGCCCAGGATGCCCTGAGCTTAAAATGGGCGATGGAAACTGGGATCAATGTCGATTTGGCTCTAAGGGCGCAGGGTGATAATAGCGTCTTCACTACTACAAGTGTCTCGTTACCACAATTATTTGAACAAGGTGTCTTAACGGCGCCGCAAACAAACGATTTTGGTTTGCAACCAAGGATCGATGATTTGCAGCCGCCCAGCTTACCACCAACCCCTCCGTAAGCATAACGACAGCGTTGCTTATTACCAGATAGTAAACGGTCTCTCCTCAACCGAGGAGAGACCGTTTTTTTATTACCAGTAAGGGGGCTTGTTTGAGGATTTTTGATGGGATGCTGCCGAGCCTATGACAAATATGGCATTCTTAGCCAACTCGCATTGGTTCGGGGTGGATGAAAGGCGGTTATTCAGTAGTCCAAACTAAAAAGCCTTTGCCTCAGGGCAAAGGCTTGAAGTTGTTTGAAAGGCGACGACCGGACTCGAACCGGTGATGAGGGTTTTGCAGACCCTTGCCTTACCACTTGGCCACGTCGCCAAAAAACGAAACCGGCAAAGCTTATGCCCGCCGGTTCTGTTCTATAGAGCGGGCGAAGAGATTCGAACTCTCGACCTTCTCCTTGGCAAGGAGACGTTCTACCACTGAACTACACCCGCACTAGGTAGTGGTATAGTGCCAGGACCCAGACTCGAACTGGGGACACCTGCATTTTCAGTGCAGTGCTCTACCAACTGAGCTATCCCGGCCTGTGGTCTAGCAGCTTTTATTAAGCAGCGGTGATTCTATCCAATCGAATAATGCCTGTCAAGTTGCGGTGTACGTGTGGAATGGCCCTAAGATTGTTACAGTCTCTGCACAAACTATCTGACATTTTGTTCGTGTACTCTAGGTTGCGGTGGTTGCCCGGTTGCCTTGATTTATGGGATTGGCTATAGTGGAGGACGTCTATGGGAGTGGTTGTGTCCCGGTGGATGCCCCGGTCTTCAAAATCGGTGGCCGGTCGCGCGGAGCGAGCGGCGGTGGGTTCGACTCCCATCCACTCCCGCCTAAATTATAGTCTGATCTAGCGCATCTCCTGCCGGCCGTCCATCGCCCGGCCCAGTGTGATCTCGTCCGTATATTCAAGGTCACCCCCAACAGGCAACCCTCTAGCTAACCGGGTCAGTTTGATTTCGAATGGCGCCAGGCGACGTTGAAGGTAGAAAGCGGTAGCATCCCCTTCCAAAGTCGCATTGGTGGCCAAGATAATCTCCTGGAAATTGTCTCGTTCCAATCGAGTGACCAGTTCGGCAACCTTTAGATCGTCTGGGCCGACTCCTTCAACCGGAGAGATGACGCCATGCAACACATGATAACGTCCACCGAAAGCACGGGATCGCTCGATGGCAACTACGTCCAAGGGCTCCTCTACGATGCACAAAAGTCTATGATCGCGGCCGTCATCACTGCAGATAGGGCATGGATCCTGCTCGGTAATATTGTAACAGACAGAACACAACCTTGTACTGACCTTGAGGGCTTGGAGCGCCTCGGCCAGTTCCAGCGCCTGTTCATCGCTTGCCCTCAGCAAATAGAAGGTCAACCGAGAAGCGGATTTTGGTCCAATTCCGGGTAACCGGCCGAATTCATTGATCAGTCGCTCGACTGGCTTAGGCAAGACATTAGCCGCCACCGTTATATTCCGCCAAGGCCACCGAGGAGATCGTTAATTCCCAAGCCTCCGGTGAGCCCTTCCATACGTTGAGCGGCCAGGGCCTGGGACTGTTCGATGGCTGAGTTGACTGCTGCGACCAACATGTCTTGCAGCATTTCTATCTCTTCCGGATCGACCAGTTCGGGCTGGAGTTCAATTGATTCAATACGTTGGTGCCCGGTGATGACGACGGTGATAGCGCCACCGCCGGCCGTCACAGAGACTGTTTCTGTGGCAAGTTCTTCCTGTTGAGTGGCCATTTGTTGCTGCATTTCCTGCATCTGAGCCATCAAGTTACTGCCCGATGGGCTCTTGGCCTTTTTGGGTTTACCACGAAAGCTTTTCTTTGCCATTTCTTCTCCCTATGATAATGTGTTTAGACGATTCTCTGGATCGTTTTCAGCTCTTATAGTGTAGACTCTAAGCCGTCGTGTGAAGGTCACTTCTTTCGAATGACGCCGCCCAATTCTTCAGCAAGGGCCGCGAAATCTGCTTCGTCGATTTCCGTCGTAGCCGAAGACACCATATATTGTTCTGTCACGACTGATTGCACATAGCAAGTCGTACCCAGTAAGTCTCCCAAGGCCCTGGCAACGATCTCTTTCGCTTGTGGTTTCTTATCGAATTTGTCTTTTAGAATTGGGTAATCAAAGCCAAGGATCAGCTTATTACCTTCTATCGCCAGTGGCTTGCAAGAAGCCAACAAGGCGGGAAGACTTTTATCCATCCTACCGACATTATCCCGCAATCGAGGCCAATATCCGGTCACCTGGCTGAGCGATATCGCCTGTAGTTCCTCAGCTTCTGATTTGGATAACGCTTGCCCAGCACCTGCCTTTTGGTCATAGGCCGTGTCCGTTTCGTCTTTTACGCTCACTTCTACCGGCGAGTGGTCCTCGTTTGACATCGTCTCTTCAGTTTTTGGAGATGGCTTAACTACGGCCTTGAATGATGGGAGAGGTTCAGCGGCATTTGCCTCGCCTGAAAACGACAACAGCTCAATGAAAGCAAGTTCTAGGGGTAATTGGGGTTGCCAACTTCTGGAAGGTGTGACGGCCGCCTCGTTGAATTGTTTGACCGCTTCAATGAAGTCTTTTCGCCTAGCTCGTTCGGCTTGGTTAACCATTGTCTGGCGTGTTTCTTCCGTGACATTGAGCGCGATGTCGCCACGCGCGGTCTTGAGCAATAATAATTGGCGTAAATAAGAAACCATCTGCCGCGAAAATTGGCGAGCATCGGCCCCGGAATCCAACGCTTGATGAATCGCGGTTAAACCTGCAGCGCCATCCCCTGATAACCAGGCGTCGGTTAAATCGCTTACAGCGGCATCTGACGCGGTTCCAAGCACCATCTGCGCTCTTTCTAGTGTAATGGTGTCGTTTGGGGAAGCTATCAATTGATCCAGTAAACTCTCTGCATCTCTCAGACTACCCGCAGCATGGTAGGCAATCATGGTAATCGCCTGGGGTTCGATGATGATCTTTTCTTCGTCGGCGAGCCAGCCTAAGCGCCCCATGATTTCTTGCGTTGTGAGCAGCCGGAAATTAAATTGTTGGCAGCGAGATTTGATAGTCAACGGAACCTTATGTTCTTCGGTCGTAGCTAACACAAAAATGGCGTGAGGAGGTGGCTCCTCAAGCGTTTTGAGGAGGGCATTGAATGCGGCCGTTGAAAGCATATGCACTTCATCGATAATATAAGTTTTGAAGCGACCTTCGCTCGGAGAGAAATTTATTTTCTCCCGTAAATCACGGATATCATCAACGCCGGTGTTTGAGGCAGCATCAATTTCGATGAGATCAAGATAGCGACCCTCGCTAACAGAACGGCAAGGGGCACAGTTATTACAAGGACGCTGGGTAAGATCTGCATCGAGGCAATTGGCAGCCTTTGCAAGCAGCCTGGCAGTGGTTGTTTTTCCGGTGCCTCTCGGCCCTGAAAATAGGTAGGCCTGGCCAATACGACCGGCCGCCACGGCGTTTTGCAGTGTCTGCGTTACATGTTCCTGGCCGACAATTTCGTTAAACCTTGCCGGTCGCCATTTTCGATAAAGAGCTTGTGCCATATGAGTTTAGTTTAGCACTGAGATTAGGCTCTAGCAACCGCGCTGGAATCTGTTTTTTCATCGCACCAATTGCCATAGCCGATGCGATAATGATATAATGCAAAATAGTATATCGATATTCACGATGCCCTCAATTTGGCATCTTATAAGTTTTTAATCTGGAGAATTGCCATGGCGGGTTTGGGCTGGACGGAATTACTTATTGTATTAGCGATTGTTCTGTTAATCTTTGGCGTTGGCCGCGTCAGCAAGCTAGGTGAGGAACTTGGCAAAGGTATTCGCGCTTTTCGTGAAGGAGTGCAAAGCGAGGACAAGGAGGAGCCGGCAGAAGAACAAAAGGATGAGGCGGCCGAATAGAAGATTGCTTCACTAGGCATACTCAAATCTTAAACAATGCCAAAAGGGGCACCATTCTATGGTGCCCCTTTTTTTATTTTCTCTATCTTGATTAAGGAAATATCAGCCGACTAGCGGATGAATTTTGGGAAGTATGACGACTGAATTTCTGGTACAACCCAAAGATATATTGGAACCGTCGTTGGGTTACCGGTGACGCCCGGTTGGGTAGTGATGATAAGATTGGCTGAGTATTCGCCTAGGGGTAAGCCATGACTGTCCAAGGTAATGGTTAACTCCTCGCCCCATGAGCCACTGTCCGCGCTTAAATCAGGTATCAAGTTTCCTCCGGGTTCAAGCCCCGCCTGCCAGGTTATGCCAGGTTGGTAGGGGATTTTGATTTTCAGTAGTTGCTCCATCTCTTTGGGTTCGTCCATGTCTACCAAGAATCCAACGATGGATGGAATCGTGTGGAGGTTAAGTATAATCTCAGGTACCACGCTCAGGCTGATGGGAACGAGCAGGGGATTTCCAGGCACATCCAGATTGGTATTGATGATGACGCCGGCCGAATATTCACCAAATGGCATATTATTGGTGTCGAATCGAAGCGTGAGATCTTGTCCCAGGGTACCGCTGTTCACACTTAAGGTTGGCGTTACGGAGCCACCTGGCGCGAGATCTGCATGCCAAGTTATTCCTGGTTCATATGGCATCCTAATCTGTATTTCTTGAACGGTATCATCTTGCGATCCTGCTTCGACGAGCAGATCAACTTCGGCTGGCGATGCCTGTAATCCTAGCTGGCAATGGCCTTTGTAGGGGATGAGTTCAGCATTATCCCAATAGACATCGTTGTGGGACACTTTCCAAACAGGCTTGGCATAAGTGAAAACCGTGATGTGGTTTGAGGTAGCTGTAGCGCAAACATAAAACGTGCCATAGGCATCATATTGTTGATTCCAAGGACCCCAAACGATTTTGGAGCTCGTCCAGTCTGTACCCCCAGTTGGATCGATGCCAATCCTTTGTTCTAGAGTGCTGGTACTAACGTAAGGATTATCATTTTCCGACGACCAGGCATGGCCCCAAATCCTAAAGCGATATTGTTGGCCTGGAGAAACAGATACTCGTTGGTACACACCGGCTTCGTGGAGCCACCACCGGGTAAAGTATTGCTGCCCCCTGGAGCCTTCTTGGACGCGATCAGGCACATGCCATAACTCGGCCGGTTTGTACTCTGGCATGGCGTAGTCGGGACTGGTGCCCGATGGTCGCCACCAGGGCGTCCAGCCACTTGCTAATTGAGCGGTTGAACAGACGGCGCCACAATCGGGATGACCGCCAGGTGGAACATAAGCATTATACGGTCCTTCAAAGGAAGGGTTATTCAAGAGATTAGCTTCCGGATTGGTTGGATCGGTCGATGGCTCCAGATCATCATTGATAATAGGGTCTGCCGCCGAAACAATACTGACGGTGATGAGCAGCATCAGTGCAAACAGAGCAAACCACTTTCCTCGATTCATTCTCTTTCCTCCGCAGGGACCAAAATGGCCAGTTCGGCCGAATCCGATCCGATGCGATAAGTATACCAAATATATCAATGAGTGAACATAAGATAACTGTCCTCTGAATCGTTCTACTTTGTTGACCTACTCGAGTTACCGTGCTAAAAATTGTTGGTTTCTATCTGGGAAGAGTGAGGAAAGAGGAGAAGGAACAATGCGGGTGTTAGCCAAAATAATTCTGGTCATCGTCGGCATCCTGTTGGTTGTGCTCGGGGCGGCCGCCATCTTTGGGGCAATAAAAGTCAGGCAGCCGTTTCCTGAAACGGATGGCGAAGTGACCTTGCAAGGTTTACAGGCGCCCGTCGATATATATCGTGACGAGTTCGGTATCCCCCACATTTTTGCTCAAAATCAAGAGGACATGTTTTATGCACAGGGCTATGTTCACGCCCAGGATCGGTTTTGGCAAATGGAGTTTTGGCGACATATTGGCCAGGGCCGGATTTCGGAAATAGTGGGCGAGGCGACCATTGAAGACGACAAGTTCATCCGTACCATGGGCTGGAACCGGATGTCGGATGATACGGTGGCCTATTATGAAGAGGAAGCGCCTGAATTTTACGCCATGCTGGTGTCTTATAGCGAGGGGGTTAATGCTTACATAGACGAAAACCGGGCAGATCTTTCACTAAATTACGATATCTTGGGATTGGTAGGCGATCCCTGGGAGATAGAGCCTTGGACTCCGGTAAATACAATATCCTGGGGCGTGGTCATGTCGGATGTTCTTAGCCGAGATATGTTCGACGAAATCGATCGGGCGAAACTGATAGACGAGATCGGAGAAGCAACGGTAGCAAGCCTGTTTCCCTTTTACCCATATGCGACGAGACCCGTGATCGCAGCGACCGATGATATGGTTAACGAATTATCTGATTCCGCACGTCTATATGAGCGATTGTCGCGCCTGGATTGGAGCCGGGTAAATACAGAAATTATCGGCGATGCACCGTCAGCAGAATTATTACCGGCCTATGGACCTTTCGTCGGCAGCAATAATTGGGCAATTTCCGGTGATTTAACCGATACAGGGATGCCTCTTTTGGCGAATGATCCACACCTGGAAATACAGATGCCATCAATCTGGTATGAAGTTGGTTTACATGCCCCCGGTTGGAATGTGACTGGTTTCTCTTTTGCCGGCGTGCCGGGCGTGATCGTTGGCCATAATGACCAAATAGCTTGGGGGGTGACCAATACGGGGGTGGATGTTCAGGATGTATTTATCGAGAAAGTGAATCCGAGTAATACAGACCAGTATGAATTTGAAGGGGAATGGCGTGACATGGAGGTCATCGAAGAGGTTATAAAGGTTAATGGTGGAGAAGATGTAACCATCGAAGTAAAAACTACACACCATGGTCCGATAATCAATGAAGTTGTCGATGGTCTAAGTGATGTCCTTGCCGTCCAGTGGTCGGCCCAGGAACCATCGCGCGTTCTGCAATCTGTTTCAATGCTCGATCAAGCACAAAATTACGATGACTTTCGGGAAGCGTTGCGCTACTGGGATGTACCTTCTCAGAATTTCGTTTATGCGGATGTGGAAGGCAATATCGCCTACCAGACGCCAGGATTAATACCGATCCGAAAGGATGGAAATGGCCTGGTGCCCGTTCCCGGTTGGACGGGCGAGTATGAATGGACCGGATGGATCCCCTACGAAGAGTTACCGGCCTTGCTCAATCCCGATTCCGGCTATATCGTTACCGCGAACAATGCCATTGTCGACCAGGATTACGACAATCTGCTGGCCCTCTACTGGGACAATGGCGATCGCAGCCAACGCATCGTTGATTTACTTGAAGGAGCGATTGATTCAGGAGATGTAACTTCAGACGATATCGCCGAGATCCAGTTTGATAGTTATTCGTACCTAGCCGATTCGTACGTACCTCTCTTGATCGGCCTGTCAAGTGATGATGCCCAAGTGCAGGCAGCCTTGGAGCGCATGCGAGGTTGGGATTTGCAAGAGCGCCGAGACAGCGTGCCGGCGGCCATATTCGAAATCTTCCTGATGAATCTGGCTCATGGGATATTGGACGATGACTTAGGGCAAGAGAATGTCTCAGATTACGGGCAGGCGCTGACCGTATTTCTTCATGAATTGGCCGCTGAACCAGAAGCTACCTGGTGGGATAACGGCGAGACGGCCGCCAAGGAAGCTCCGGAGGATATTATGCTGCAAGCCTTGAGTGAGGCAGTCAAGTGGTTTGAAGATCAAGCTGGAGAGGATATGAACGATTGGACATGGGGCTCGATTCACTCGGCAACATTTAGGAGTGCACCCTTGGGACAAAGCGGTATTGGTCCAGTCGAAGCGATTGTGAATCGCGGGCCATTCCCTTCAGATGGTGGACGCAGCATCGTCAATGCTTTGTCATGGGATTGGAGCGAGCCGGCAACTGTTAATTGGCATCCTTCTATGCGTATGATCGTCGATACCAGTGATTTCGATGCCAGCCGGTCGGTAATTCCGACAGGCCAAAGCGGTCATCCATTTAACCCCCACTATGACGATATGATCCCTCTGTGGTTGAATGGCGAATACCACCCGATGTTATTTAGCAAGGAGGCAGTTATATCAGCGGCTGAGGATCATCTTTTGCTTATGCCGGCTCAGTAGTCTCATTAGATTGCATGAGATCGATCAGTTCGTCGATGCGATTACGATGATATAAATAGAGAAGTAAATTGCGGACCTTGGTTTTTTTGTTATCACCGCCGATGATTTCCCAATCTATCTGAAGATCAACACTCATTTGCTGCAATTCATCGGCCGAGTAATTAGCAATCAGATAATAACGTAAGACCGGGTGAGGGGTATCAACCCCAATTTTTTCCAGCCTGGGCAAATTTTCAACAGGAATAGGCGTCAGGATCCTTTCCACAGCCAGGGCCAGGTTCCCCGTCTTATTGCGTTCGGCAGCCAGGTAAATCAGTCTTATGATAACTTGATCGTTATCTTGATGGTAACTGATAACATCATTTTCATTCCAATCGAGGTCAAAGATCAGATCCAAGATGTCGTCAGGGCTTAGGCGGTCTCTGATTTGCTCATATAACATTTGGCGGTCAACTGCGGTGCCGTCCGACTCATCTTCGTTTTCCGGCCAATTTCCGGGTTCAAAATTAGCGTTGGCCATAGATCCTCGCGGAGATCCGGCGATTTTGGTGGGTCGGATATAGGGTCGCGCCAGGGTCCATATCCAGATAACCGCTCCTGCGAATATGGCTCCGGCGAGCACATAATAAAAGAATCCTAACACTTCCAACATTTCCTCACGGCCAAATGTGGCCATGAATGTGTCGAGTAGGATTGCCGAAGTCACGGTTAGCAAACCAATGCCCCAAACCAGCTTATCGCTGCGCAGGAACATGATCAAGAAGACGACGACGACAATTATCTTAATAACAAGAAAAAGCAGATTCATGGTCGGAGAGGTGAAGCAAATTGATATAGTCGCATTGGCTGGGATTTTAACATTCACCTGAATGGGCGCAAAGAGTCATTGGCTGGGATAGCGAGGAATGGTACCATTTTTACTATGCCAAGAATCAATCTGCGAAGCGTGGTGGAGATTCTGTTCGTGACAGTGGCGAGTCTCCTATTGTTCATATCTTGTGCTCCTAGTGGCGAGTTGCCAACACGAGCGGTTGCGGCAGCGACGGTCTCTGTCCCTGGGTCTACTCCGGTAAATGATTTGGTCAAAGCGACACCTATACCGGCTACATTTACGGCTGAAGCGATTCAAGTATCAGGTCACACCAACATCCGAAACAGCACGATTTTACCCTCGCTAACACCAACGCTTGAACCCCTACTACCGACAAGTACCCCTACCGATACCCCAACCCCAAGTCCCACGGCTACGGCTACAAGGTATGTGAGTACACTGCCTGATCTTCCACCGACGGATGAATTGGGACCCAGCAAACTTGGGCTGCATGTGGTGCGGAATAATGATCCAGCTATCATGGAATTCGTTCGCCGCTCCCAGCCCGCTGTAATGAAGGCAGTGGACGACCTGGGTTTTCTAGCCGAAGTCAAAGAGGTTTCCCCAAGAACGATTACTGTTGGTAGGCATGACATAGACCAACAGGATTACAGCGGGAGTCCGGAAGAAGCAGCCCAGCGCTATGTGGCCAAGTACCTGAAGATATTTCAATTGAATCCGGCCGTTGACTATTGGGAGGGTTGGAACGAACCAGATCCGAATTATGATAATATGATTTGGTATTCGCGTTTTGAGCAGGAAAGGGTTCGCCAGATGGCCCAACATGGGTTCAAGACCGCTATTGGCGGCTTTGCCACTGGCGTGCCCGAGCTTGATGAGTTTCAGCTATTTTTACCGGCCATTGACGTTGCAATGCAGCATGGTGGAGTCTTAACATTGCATGAATACAGCGCTCCTGATATGACTTATCTGTATGGCGATCCACTACCGGGATATCCGGCTTATCCAGATCGAGGCTCGCTTACCTTTCGTTATCGTTGGTTTTATCGAGAGATCCTGGAGCCTGCCGGAATGGTCATTCCGCTGATAATAACCGAGGCTGGTATTGACGGAATCATCGGCAATCGCCCAGGACCGGCAGGCCTGGGCTGGGCAGACTTTCAGAGTTATTGGGAGCAGCAAGGTCTGGGACAGACAGGCACTGAGGCATTCATCAATCAATTGGGATGGTACGACGCCGGCGTTCGACAAGATGGCTACGTCATCGGTTTTACTATTTTTACAGCAGGTGGCTTTGGTTACTGGGAGAGGTACAATATAAATCCGATTTTGCCCGAACTGGGCGATTATGTTATTGGTCAACGGTAGGAGTGCAACCAAGAAGGTTATCTTGCGTATTGAGAGGTGCTAAGTGAGTAAACAAAAACGCAATGAGAATCAAGAGGAACAAATGGAAGTAAGTAATGCAACGTTGACTACCCGGGTAAAGGATGAGGGATTTTGGAGAGAGATGTGGCGCCAGGCGCGACTGGTCTGGCAGCTGATTCGCAGCCCCGAGGTTCCGCTCTATTTGAAGATTTTGCCCGCCCTGGCTATCGTCTACATATTAATTCCAACGGATTTAATACCCGACTTTATTCCAGTGATGGGCCAACTGGATGATTTAACGGCTTTATTGGTTGGGGCCAAGGTTTTCATCGAATTATCGCCACAGGATGTGGTGGCTAAGCATGTTCGGGCCATGCGACAAACGGCTTATTCGCCTGAAGTTGAATTTGAATCTGGCGAGGAGCCGAATCCGGATACTGCGGACTCTATCATCATCGAAGGCGATTTCCAGGTAGTCGATAATGAAAACGACAACCGGGCTAACAAGTAGCCCGGTTGTAAGATTATTATTATTGAATTTAGGGGTAACTCAGGGGAAAAAGCCCGAGATCCTGTTCTTACATCGCCAAACGAAACTAGAAGGGCAAATTTCCGCTGTTCCCAAAATAAACCGCACCCGCTATTAACAAGCAGCAACAGCATAGAAGTAATATCGCGACAACAGCAATTATAATGTTGCGGTTTCTGTTGCTGTCTTTTTTGCCGCCGGAGTAATCGATGGGATCTTTTGGCAGCGGCTCTCCGCTGGGCTGTGCGTCGAAATCGGGCAATGGTTCGCCTGAATCGACAATAGTCCGATCAAAAGGATCTTCAACTGGCTGGTCAATCTCGTCGAAAACTGGCTGCGGTTCCAGCGGCGGTTCTGGCTCTTCATAAAGGGGTAAAGGTGGGGGCGTTTCATAATCGGGTACAGGGTCAGGTTCTGGAACCGGCTCATCAAATATCGGAACAGGTGCAGGTGTTTCAAAATCGGGGCTCTGGTCAGGATCTGGGAGCGGTTCGTCAAACGTTGGCAGCGAATCTATCTCTGGCTCGACCGCTTCAATGACCGGTACTTGTTCTTCATACATCGTTGCCAGAGCATCTTCCTCGTCTACCTCTGGTTCTAATTCTGGCGCCTCATCAATCAGATCTACCTCGATCGGCTCAACAAGGACTGGTTCGTCTAATTCTGGTTCGACAACAACCTCGACTTCTGGCTCTTCGGCAGGTGTCTCCAACTCTGGCTCAGGAACAAGCGCCGCAGGTACTGCAGCAGCCGCTGGGGCAACCATCGTCGCCAATGGATCAGACGCCGGCACGGCCTGGTAAACCAGGGTCACATTACTGCCCAGCATCACAACCTGGCCTGGCTTAAGATCGAGTGCTTCGCCGGCCATTCTTTGACCATCGACAAAGGTACCGTTGGTACTACCCATATCTTGAAGCTGGTAGCCGGCCTCGATTTGCGTTAGCTTGGCATGGTGGCGCGACACCTCAGGATCTTCCAGAACTATGTCGGCAATTGGATCTCGTCCCAAGGTCAAAACATCCAATTCCAATGGAAAAACCTGGCCTGGGCGCGGACCCTTGCGAACAACTAATTGGTACACTTCATTAGCCATTTTTCTTTGTCCTTTGTTCTTAAATAAATTTTGAGAAGATATACGGCACGGCCATTGATGAAACAAACGGTCTGTAGGGTCTTAACGAGTCGCCAAACTCCGGGTCAATGGCCCCGAGTCTGGACATTTAAAACAGCATCGATACAATAAAGTACATTAACCCGCCAACCCAAAAAACATTGTACACTATTTAGATTTGATGACCAACCGGGGAATAAAAATTAACGTTGCGGTCGAATCCGTCGCCAAAATAGATACCACAATGATTTGGCGTCTTCAATATTGAGCAGAAAAACGAAGGCCAGGTAAACCAATAGCCCAACCAACCCAGCTGCCAGGACGATCACCAACTTGCCTAGGAAGGTGGTGGTTGGCAATACTGAGGCGAGTAAAGTGGCGACGCTATAAGCGGCCGCCCCTGTGATGAAGGCAGCCAGCAATGTTTTAAGCAAGGTTTTTGTAATCTTAAATCCGGCCAAACCGCCTAGTTGACGTTGGAAGATTAAGAGCATGATCGTGGTGTGAATGATGTGTTTTACGGCGTCAGCCACCATGAGACTAAGCAATCCAAGTGACTCCAAGAGCGAGGCCGCGACCACAACATAGATGACGATACTAATGATTCCTGCTAAAGCGGGTCGCCAGGTGTCTTTTCGGGCGTAAGAGGCAAAGACCAGCATCTGATCTACAGCAGCAAAACTAAGACCTATCAAGTAAATACGGAGTACTTGCGTAGTTATCTCAGTATCGGCAGCAGTAAACGCGCCATGCTCGAGCAATAAAGAGATGATTGGCCGGGCCAGGACGAAAAGGCCTACGGCTGCCGGTACGCCTAAGACGATGACCAATCTTATACCACCGGCTAAGGTTTCCTTGTATTCTCGCAGCCGGTCAGATGCATCTGGTGCATTATTTTCGGCCGCCGTTTGATAATTCGTTGCCAATCTGGACAAGGTAGGCAGCGTGGCTACTGAGAGAGCAGTTACCACCAGGCCCAATGGAAATTGGTAAAGCGTGGTCGCGTACGTCATGTAGGTGACCGAGTTATCACCGGTTGTGATGGCGAAATTGTAGCTGATCCAAATAGCGACCTGATTGACGACTAATCCGACTACAATTGGAGCATAAAGGATAGTGATACGTTTAATAGCCGGATGCCGCCAATTAAAACTGATACGCAATTTGCCATCACGCAAGCCCGGCAACTGCATAATGACCTGTAGGATTGAGCCTAGCAGCAAGCCCCAAACAAGGCTGGTAATCTGATCCGGCCGGAGTAGGGCCACAATCACGATTGTCGCGTTAAAAACAGCCGTGGTGAAGGCGGGCAGCGAGAAGCGCTTTAGAGATAGTAAAACGCCAGTCAAAATACTGGCGATACTCAGGAACAGGACCGCAGGGGCAGCCAGCCGCATCAGGTCCACCGTAACTGAAAACAAAGCCTGGTTGTCGAAGTTACGAGCGCCGGCCAGCCAGGCAATCTGGGGAGCAAAAACCTCGATCAATATAACGACGACGATGAGGAAAACGGTAGCCAGGCTTAGAAATATACTAACCAGTTGCCAAAGCTCGTGGCGACGTTCCTTTCCAGCGTAATCGCTGAAAACCGGGACCAGAGAGGAACTCACCATCTCCCCACCCGTGATCAGGTTAAATAGGGTCATCGGCACCAGTACGGCAACGGTGTAGGCAGCCAACAAAGGGGAGGCGCCGAACATGTTGGACTTGACTATCTCCCGCAATAGACCAAAAATCCGGCTGGCGACGTTTCCGATAGCCAAAATCGCGGCCGCGCGAATGAGGCCGGGATCGTCCCCAAGAGTGACCGGCACCTGGGACTGCTCGGTGGAAGAAACGTTCGTTGACTCTATCACTGGTAAAAGTCCAATTCGTGGCGCATTCTAACTGATGGATCTTGTACCAGCAACCACAAGCTGGCGATGGTAAAACAATGGTATGCCTCCACAACACCGCCCAAAAAGTATGCTTGCCCACTCGCATAGGCTTAATCGGTCAAGTATAATCGACAGGAGTCTTGAACCTTTGATCGCAGAGAATTTACTACCGGCAACTAAGCCCAATCTTCGATAACTCTTGCCCAGTGGAGAGCGATAGCCAATGACCGATGATAAAAAACTGACCAATTTAGCCCGGAAAAGAGCAATTTGGGAAGAATCGACAAACAAGTCCAATTTCGCCAACCGTCCTGAAGGACGCGACAAGTTCATGACCACTTCAAGTGAAGTGATTAACCAGCTTTATACGCCATTGGATGTACCCGAATTGGATTACCTGAATGATCTAGGTTTTCCCGGGGAGTATCCGTTTACACGGGGGATACATGCCTCACTCTACCGGGGAAGACCGTGGACAATGCGCATGTTCGCCGGATTTGGAACGGCCGAAGAAACCAATGAGCGTTATAAGTATCTATTAAAACAGGGGAATATGGGCTTGTCAGTCGCCTTCGATCTGCCGACGCTCATGGGTTACGATACTGATTCTCCTGAGGCAATAGGCGAATTCGGCAAATGTGGTGTAGCTGTCAGCAGCCTGCGAGATATGGAAATCCTTTTTGAAGGCATCCCGCTCGACCAGGTCAGCACCAGCATGACTATCAATAGCCCGGCAGCGATTATTTGGGCCATGTATATCGTTGCGGCCGAGAAACAAGACGTCCCTATGGACGCTTTGCGAGGAACCTTGCAGAACGACATCCTGAAAGAGTATATCGCCCAGAAGGAGTTCATTTTTCCACCCAAGCCGTCAATGCGTCTCGTGGTCGACACCATTGAATATGGCACAAAACACCTTCCGTTGTGGAATACTATCTCGATCAGTGGTTACCATATTCGCGAAGCGGGATCGACAGCCGCCCAAGAATTAGCTTTCACCCTCGGCGACGGGCTTGAATATGTGCGCTGGTGTATCGACAGGGGCCTGGATGTCGACGAATTTGCGCCTCGTTTGAGCTTCTTTTTCAATTGTCACAATGATTTTTTCGAGGAGATATCAAAATTCCGAGCTGCCCGCCGCATTTGGGCTAGAGAAATGAAAGAAACGATCGGCGCTAAGAATCCCCGTTCATGGTTATGCCGGTTCCATACTCAAACGGCCGGCGTTTCTCTCACGGCCCAACAACCCCAGAATAATATCGCCCGCGTCACCATACAGGCGTTAGCGGCCGTGCTCGGGGGCACGCAAAGCCTGCACACCAACAGCATGGATGAAGCCTGGGCTTTACCCAGCGCGGAGGCGGCGACGATCGCCTTAAGAACCCAGCAAATCATCGCCGAAGAGAGTGGGGCGATCAATACGGTCGATCCCTTAGCCGGTTCCTTTTTTGTGGAACATGAGACCAATAAGATCGAGCAACAAGTTTATGAATATTGGCAGCAGGTTGAGGAAATGGGCGGCGTGCTACCGGCCATTGAGCTCGGATTTTTTCAAAGCGAACTGTCATCAGCTGCTTTCCAATACCAGAAAGAGATCGATAACAGAGAGCGAGTCATCGTCGGGATAAATGACTATGTCGATCCTGATGAAGATTTGAAGATACCTATCTTGAATATGGATCCGCAAGGATATGAACGCCAATTAGGGCGTTTGCACCAAATGCGGCTTGAACGAGATAATGAACTCCTGTCGCAGAACCTTAGTCGATTGCGCCAGGCGGCACAAGGCACAGACAATACGATGCCCTATATCATTGATGCCGTTCGAGCTTATGCGACGCTGGGGGAAATAACGAACGTATTCCGAGAGGTCTTCGGCGAATATCAAGAACCTAACTGGATTTAGGTTCGTCGTCCACGACCGTCACCAGATTGCCACCTAATTTACTTGACAACAAGGCGTTAATTTTAATATACTAACACGTGTTAGTAACGCGTGTTAGTCGTTTTGTGAATTGGCAGCACAACGACTAAGGGCCAGCTAACGACGGAGAATTGAGCCAAAGGAAGATGAGGATGGCGCGGAAGCGTGCAACTAGCCTTGAAGTTGCAAAAGAGGCCGGCGTCTCGAGGACGACGGTTTCCCTTGTCTTAAATAATGCCCCCCGCAGCGGTATTCCCGAGGGCACTCGACGAAAGGTGCGCCAGGCGGCCGCCCGCTTAAAATATTATCCGGATGCATCGGCTAGAAGATTGGCAAGTGGCCAGACTTATACCATAGCCTTGGTCATGCACCAGAGCCCGGAACGGGCAGCAGCCGATTTATTTCTTCCAGAGGTCCTTCGCGGCTTAAATGGGGCAGTCGTCGAGCAGGGCTACCATATCTTATTCCGGCCGGTCGATCCCGATAATGTCGAAGATGGGTATGCTTACCTCATTTATGAAGGACATGTCGATGCCATCGTCTTGTCGGGACCTCAATTAAAAGAACGAGAGGCAGTGGAGCTTTACGAACAAAATCTGCCAATAGCCATTACCGGGCGATTACCAGGTCATGCGATTCCGTACGTCGATGCAGATAATTACCAGGGGGCCCAGCTAGCGACCAATCACCTGATCTCATTGGGGCACCAGCGGATTGCCCTAATAACCAATGCGCCGCTGACTTATGTTGCCAGCCGCGAGCGTTACCGTGGGTATCAAGATAGCTTACTGGCGGCCGGTTTGTTTTATGATCCTAAACTGGTCCAGGAAGGGCGCTTCACGAGTCGTAGTGGCTACGTAGCCATGAAGGCTCTGTTGGCCTCGGCCGAACCGCCACCCGCGGTCTTCATAGCCAGCGATGTCGTCGCCTTTGGGGCCATGCAAGCTATCAGGCACCATGGTTTAACGATTCCTGATGATATCGCCATCGTTGGCTTTGATGATGTTTCCATTGCCCAATATATGGAACCTGTCTTGACGACCATTCGCTTACCGGCCTATCAAATTGGCAGGCAGGTAGGTGAATTATCTTTACAGTTGATAAACCATGGAATCAGCGAAACCGGAGGCCATTTACTGCCAACCGAATTAATTATTCGTTCTTCATGTGGCGCCAACCAATCATCTAATGAGAGAAGCAAAAAAGACAATTGAAGCTTAAAGAAAGGAGGTGATCGCAGAAAGAGACAATACCATCATATTTTTAGCAACCGAGACATAAGAATGTTTATTTCAACTCAATCTGGAGGATGAAGATGTTTAGTCGAAAATTGTTTTTACTGTTTAGTATCTTTGTGATTTTAGCGCTTGTCTTAGCCGCCTGTGGTGGTGGTGAAGAAGAGGCTGCCCCGACCGAAGCTCCGGCTGAAGAACCGGCCGCTGAAGAACCGGCCGTTGAAGAACCAGCCGCCGAAGAACCGGCCGCTGGCGAATTTGCCGGCGAGACGGTCACCATATTCACGGCTGCCGGCGAGGCGCAAATCGAGGCCTTTGAGGCGAGCATGGTCCCATTCGAGGAACGAACCGGGATGGACATTGTTATAGAAGGCTCTGGTGATTTCGAGACGCTAGCCCTAGTCAGGGCAGAGGCTGGAGACCCGCCCGATATCTATAACTTCCCGCAACCGGGCTTGATGGCGGACTTCCAGCGCTCGGGTTTCCTGGTGGACCTAGGAGAATTCCTATCTGACGAACATATGCAAACGCAATATGCTCAGACATGGATTGATCTGGGTACAGTTGACGGAACGCTGGTTGGCGTCTGGCACAATGCCGATGTTAAGAGCCTTGTTTGGTACGCTAAACCAGCATTCGAGGCAGCTGGCTATGAAATTCCCCAAACCTGGGATGATCTCACAGCCTTGACCCAACAAATTGTTGATGATGGCGGCGTGCCCTGGTGCATCGGCATTGAGAGTAGTGGCGCCACTGGCTGGGTTGGCACTGACTGGGTTGAAGATATCATGCTGCGCACGGCCGGCGCTGAAGCCTACGATGCTTGGGTCGCTGGCGATCTCGCCTTTGACTCACCCGAGGTTCGCAACGCTTTTGATATCATGGGCGAAATCTGGCTCAATCCGGATTACGTGCTAGGTGGGACGACCTCCATCCTGACCGTTCCCTTTGGCGATTCACCATTGCCGCTTTTCGATGACCCAGTTGGTTGTTACATGCACCGCCAGGCCAGCTTCATCGTCAATTTCTTCCCTGAAGGCTCAGTAGTTGGAGAGGATGTTGATTACTTCTATCTACCGCCTATTGACGAAGCGAATTACGGTAAGCCGGTGCTTGGTTCAGGCTCCATCTTGAGCATGGGCAAAGACACGCCTGCTGGCCGGGCAGCTATGGAATTCCTGACCACTGGTGAGTCAGTGAAGGCAGAGGTAGAGGCCGGGCTCTTCGTGGCGCCACAAAATGACGTACCGCTGGATTGGTATCCTACTGATGCCTTACGCGGTTTCGCCGAGATCCTGATGGGCGCCGACACTTTCCGCTTCGATGGCTCTGACTTGATGCCTGGAGCGGTTGGCGCCGGCACATTCTGGACTGGCATTGTCGAATGGGTAAGCGGCACCGATCTCGATACCGTTTTATCGAACATCGACAGTAGTTGGCCGAGCGAGTAGTCAATCTGATTGCTCTGCCGAGATATGGATTAGCTTCCGTTAGTTGAACGGTTAAGCAAGGCAATCACACCATTGCCTTGCTTAACCCTCTTCTTGATAGGCAAGGAGGGAATCATGGCAGATACAGTAAAACAGCCAGAGCAGGCTGGGGGCATATTAGAGACGCTAACCAGTGGTCTGTTGGGCATCATCATTGCAATTGTTATTCCATTGCTTGCCCTTGCGTTGCTGGTATGGAGCATCACCTTCATGACTAACCGCGAAGCCAACAAGGCGTTGGTCGCGATAGTGGCTCTGATCGTTGGGGTAGGTGGAGTTTGGGTGATCTATTTGGCCTTTGACAACCTGGTTTCTTTTCTACCCGACAACTTGCGAGAACGTGTGAGGCCCTTTGTATTCGTTGGACCGGCGATCGCGATATTAGCTCTTTACCTGCTTTTTCCGGTCGTGAAAACGACGATACTGAGTTTCCAAGATGCCAGGGGTGAAGGATTTGTTGGAATCAGCAACTACCAGTTTGTATTTACCGATCCGTCGATGCTGATAGCTCTCAGGAATAATATCCTGTGGTTGGTTTTTGTCACCAGCTTCGTGGTTGGAATGGGACTCATCATAGCCGTCATGGTGGACCGTCTTCCTGGAGAGGCGGCCTGGAAGGCTATCATCTTCCTACCTATGGCCATATCGGCGGTTGGCGCGAGTGTCATTTGGAAGTTTGTTTACGCATTCCAGCCGCCTAGCCGCGCCCAAATCGGTATTTTGAATGCAATTTGGGTCGCTCTCGGGGGTGAGCCGCAAGGATGGTTGATTATCCAGCCGTGGAACAATTTCATGCTGATCATCATCATGATTTGGATCCTGGTGGGATTCGCCATGGTCGTTACTTCGGCCGCTGTCAAAGGTGTACCTGGCGAGTTGCTGGAAGCTGCTCGAATCGACGGCGCAAACGAAGTCCAAATCTTCCTTCGCGTGATCATTCCCTATATTAGAGGAACTCTAATCACGATCACGACGACAGTAATCATTATGGTGCTAAAAGTGTTCGACATTGTATTTGTGATGACCAGTGGTCAATTTAACACTGAAGTCATCGCCAATCGCATGTTCAAAGAAATGTTTACCTTTCGGAATTTTGGCCACGCCAGCGCCATTGCCGTTCTTCTGCTTATCGCAGTGATCCCGGTTATGGTCTACAACGTTCGCGGCCTACGCGAGACAAGGAGGTAAGCCAATGAGCGTAACCATACAAACGAAAGAAAGCGCTTCTAGAGATAGGGTACGTCAGATCTTCCGGTCGGCTCCCCTTTGGATCGGTATCGTTCTGATAGCTTTCATCTGGACCTTGCCGACGGTTGGCTTGTTTATCACCTCTTTCCGGCCGCAGAATGACATTAACAGCTCTGGCTGGTGGACGGTATTCCAGCACCCCTTTGATTTCACTCAATACACCATTGAAAACTATGTTCGGGTGATTAATACGAACGGCATGGGCGAGGCTTTCGTAAATAGCCTGCTAGTTACCATTCCTGCCGTGGTGATTCCGATTACCATCGCCGCCTTTGCCGCTTATGCATTTGCCTGGCTAGAGTTTCCAGGGCGTACTTTCCTATTTATTGTGGTCGTGGGGCTCATGGTAGTTCCCTTACAGATGTCGCTCATACCTTTGTTGAAACTCTATGTTGACGTTGGTAAATTGACCGGCGTGGAATTAAATGGCAGCCTGCTGGGGGTCTGGCTCGCCCACACTGGCTTTGGCTTACCATTGGCCATATTTCTATTGTATGGCTATATCTCGTCCTTGCCGGCCGAGATAATCGAGTCGGCACATGTTGACGGCGCTTCGCCGTTGACGACATTCACCCGTCTCGTATTGCCCTTGTCGGTGCCCGTAATCGCCTCATTCGCGATTTTCCAATTCCTTTGGGTATGGAACGACCTTTTGGTGGCCTTGGTCTTCCTGGGCACGAATCCGGACCGGGTTGTGTTGACGGCGAAATTGTCCGCGCTTGTGGGCGAGAGGGGACAGGACTGGCATCTATTGACTGCTGGCGCCTTCATCACGATGATCATCCCGCTCATCGTCTTTCTTCTCGTTGCAGCGGTATTTCGTTCGTGGGTTAACAGCCGGATCGGTCAAAGGTTAGAAGGATACTCGGGACTGCCACAACAAGTCTTGCTTCTCCTGCATTAGAACAATAATGATTAGGAGCCTGAGCATCGCCAGCTCAGGCTCCTAAGTCATAGTTAGTGATATATCCGGCTAACTATTCTTGCGCCCGGATTTCGAAATTACACCATAAAATAAGTTTGTTTGAGGATGCCACACATGTCCGATAAATGGTATCAAGAAGCCGTCTTTTATGAACTGTATATTCGAGCCTTTTGTGATGAAGATGGGGATGGAAATGGGGATTTCCGTGGGGCTATAAGCAAACTGGATTATGTCAAATCATTAGGCGTGGACTGCATCTGGATTCAGCCGATGTACGCTTCCCCGTTGCGAGATGATGGCTACGACATCTCTGATTACAGGTCGATTCATCCAGATTACGGAACCTTGGCCGATTTTCGAGCTTTTTTGGATGCAGCCCATGAAAGAGGCCTCCGCGTGATCACCGATTTGGTTATGAATCACACTTCGGACCAACATGCCTGGTTTCAAGCAGCCCGGCAAGATGTAAACTCGCCCTATCATGATTACTATGTGTGGAGCGAAACGGGAACAGAATATGCCGATGCCCGGATCATCTTTCTCGATTACGAGGAGTCCAATTGGACCTATGATGAAAAGGCGGGCAAATACTTCTGGCATCGTTTTTTTAGCAGCCAACCTGACTTGAATTATGATAATCCGGCTGTGCAGGAAGAGATGATCAAAATCATGCGCTTCTGGCTCAACCTAGGCGTTGATGGCTTCCGCGCGGATGCCGTCCCCTATTTGTTCGAGCGGGAAGGGACCAATTGTGAAAATTTACCGGAGACGCATGCTTTCTTAAAGAAAGTGCGTCGAATGATGGATGAAGAATATCCCGATAAGGTTCTCATCGCCGAGGCAAATCAATGGCCTGAGGATGTCATCGCCTATTTCGGCGACGGTGATGAATTTCACATGTGCTTTCACTTCCCGGTAATGCCTCGACTCTATATGGCCCTAAAACAAGGAGATAAAAAACCGATTGTCGATATCTTGGACCGGACTCCCAGCATTCCACCTGGAGCGCAATGGCTGACGTTTTTACGCAATCATGATGAACTTACCCTGGAGATGGTTACCCCTGAAGAGCGTGAGTGGATGTGGGCGCAATATGCGCCAGATCCACGCATGCGTTCAAATTTGGGGATTCGCCGGCGTTTGACGCCTCTTGTCGAAAATGATAAAAGGCGCTGGTTGTTGCTGAATGCTTTGTTATTGTCGCTGCCCGGCACACCCATCATTTATTATGGCGACGAGCTGGGAATGGGCGACAATATTTGGCTGCCAGATCGACACGGATGCCGGACGCCTATGCAGTGGTCGGCCGGTAAAAATGCTGGCTTCTCATCAGCAGACGAAACATATTTTCCGGCCAACGATGACGATACCTATGGATACTCGATCGTCAATGTCGAAGCCCAGGAAAAAGATCAAGAATCGTACCTGTGGGCCACTCGATTTTTGTTGAAAGCCAGATCAAAGTACCAGGTATTAAAACGAGGCCAAATGGAAATGATGGCCGTCAACAATCCGGCCGTTTTAGCTTACTGGCGCGTTAGCCGGTATGACGAGTCATCTGACGCATCAGAAGATAGGCTGCTCTGTATCTATAATCTAAGCAATCAGCAGCAATCTATTAGCCTGGAAATGGGCGAATACAGCGGCAAACGGTTAACGGATTTGCTGACTAGAAAAGAGCCGCTCGTGCTGGGCGAATGGCCCCTAGTGAAGATTCTGGCGCCTTATGCCAGCCATTGGTTGAAAATAGACTAATCTCGTTATCTGAAACCAGATCTGAAACTAGCGGACCAAAAGTTAATAGACTCCGGTGAAATAACCAGACCAGGAACAAAAAAACGCCTTGCTGCTTCTCATAAATGGAACAGACAAGGCGTTTATTATTTCGGTTTTAACTATTGGCCTAGCGTCGTCGTCCTCCACTAACCATAAGTAGATAATAGAGAAACTGGCCTATCGAAGCGACGGCCGCTGCCACATAGGTTAAGGCCGCCGCATCGAGCACCTTATTGACACCCTTTATCTCATCGCCAATGAGCACGCTGCTACCGACGAGCAACTTCTTGGCTCGTTTGCTGGCGTCGAACTCTACAGGCAACGTTATTAAAGTAAAAACAACGGCTACTCCGAAAATGATCACTGCCAGCCAGGACAGCGCTGTGAATCGGAATAAGAAACCAATGATGAAGAGCCAGGGAGCCAGCATACTGCCAAATTGCGCGGCTGGCACGATTGCGCTGCGAATCCGGAGGGGAAAATAACCGCCGGCATGTTGCATAGCATGTCCCATTTCATGGGCGGCTATGCCGGCGGCCGCGACGCTTGGTGCCCGGTATACATCGGGGCTCAAGCGTAGAACTCGTTTCCGTGGATCGTAATGGTCGCTCAGCGTACCCTTTTTGCTTTCTTCGATTTGGACATCATAAAGGCCCTGGTCGTCCAAAAGCATCCGGGCAACCTGCGCCCCTGTAACACCCCGGGCGGTACGTACTTTACTATACTTCTTGAAAGAGCTATTCACTCGTGAACGTGCCCAAAGTCCCAAGATAAGACCGGGCAAAGCGAATAAAAGCCAGAGTGGATTAAAGAACATCGGTGGATATTACTTGTGGCTGCGCCCCGATTGGATACGGACAAGTTTAGCTTGCTGCTTTCTTTTGTTCACGAGATGTCGCCCCAAGCCAATCAAGGAAAGGCCGACAAACCATGTTGGTACTAATATGTGCAAAGGGTCTAAAGTTAGATTCATTGATAGCAATTCCTTTTAATCACGACAATAATTGGCAGCTATCCACACGCCATGTAGACCTGATTCTGTCATACAATTCGATGCACGTCAATATATTAGGCGATGATTCAAACGAATTTCTTACAATTCAACGATCAAGCTAATCAACTATTAAGCATCTGTTATTTTTGGTTTTCTTTTCTCTTGAAACAGCCATTGTTTATCGTCATTAGCGGGCAATCTATTGAGAAAAAAACTTAAAAAGCCGCACCATCTTGATGTGTTGCGTGAAGGTTCGTTATCTTTAATTCTAAACCGTGACACATTATAATCGAAAGATGACGATAATTTCCTTTATCATGAATGATATTGGATTTACCGGTCCCGGTTATCTTCTTTATCAATTGAGAAGCAACCACTGTCCTCGGTCTTCGTAGAGTGATATATGAGGTCTAAACTGAAGAAGGCTTTTCCCCTCATAGCGCTTTTTATTTCATTGCTATTTCCCGCGTCAAACCTTCAGGCACAAGACCAACAACCAACAACCATCGAATTGAGTGCCAGGGCCGGATTTGATGGTTACTACAAGTCGGAAAACTGGGTTCCTGTTTACATAACAACGTCCAATCAGGGGGATCCGATTGAAGGCCAACTGCAGATCGTGATCGAAGATGCTTTTGGTGGAGAAGAAATTCTCTATAGCAGCCGGATATCATTACCCACTCAATCGAATAAACGATTGATACAATACGTACGTCTCGATGATATATCCAATCCAATAACGGTTGCCTTGGTCGACGATAGCGAAAGCACTATCGAATCGACAGAAACAAATAGGCTGCATTGGCTGGGTCAGGATGATTTGTTGTATGGGGTTGTGACTCCTGAGCCAGGGAAATTGGATATTTTAGAATCGGTGAAAAATCGCCAAAGCGAAGCGAGGGTAGCCTATCTGGGAATAGTCGATTTACCCGAGCAACCAGCCGCCTGGAACGCCTTTGATGTGATGATTTTTCACGACGTCGATACTAGCAGGTTGACGATCGGCCAGCTCAATGCGTTGGAAGATTGGGTGAGTGTAGGGGGACAGGTGGTATTTACCGGGGGAGCGAATTGGCGGCAGACGACGGCCGCTGTGGCTCACATCCTACCAGTGGAGATCGCTGGACTGGTGAGCGCGCCTGATCTGCCGAGTTTAATGAGTCTTTCCGGCATACCGTTTAGAGATCCAGGACCGTACCTTGTCTCTGAGGGTCACTTGTTAAGTGGAGAAGCCCTAGTACAGGATAGTGACTTGCTCCTTCTGTCAAAAACGAATCTCGGTCGAGGAAACGTCTTTTTTTTAGCTCTGGATCCATACTTTCCGCCACTGGCCGATTGGGATGGTAGCGTTGCCGTCTGGCGTTTAGTGGTGGCCCAAATGCAAGGCTTGCCTGAGTGGGCGACGGGGTTTACGAATGGATATGCTGCTTTTGCTGCCCTATCCGCTCTTCCTCCTCTATCGCTCCCGTCCGCGATTAAACTTTTCCTGTTTGTCTTGATCTACATTCTAGTCATCGGCCCAATAAATTATCTCATCCTTAAACGAATTGAGAGACGCGAGATTGCCTGGGTGACGATCCCTGGTCTGGTCATTCTATTCACCGTCATCGCTATCGTGGCCGGTTTTCGACTTAAGGGTAACGAGGCCATCGTCAACCAACTGTCGGTTGCCTTTGGCCAAATCGACGGTGATAGGTTGCGAGTCCAATCCTTGCTCGGGCTGTACTCGCCAAAACGAACGACCTATGAATTATCGGTTCCAAGCGATGTGCTGCTCAAGCCATTTGATGGTAATTCTGGCGATCTCTCAAAAGGAGGAGATGTCGAAACCATTCAAGGAGCTGAAAGCGTCACCTTAACCGGCGTGCGTGTCGATGTCGGTGAAATGCAACCGTTTATTAGCGAAAGCTACCAGGAGGCCCCAGCTATAAATGGCCGGGCAGTCCTAAGATCCGAAGGCAAGGATCTGTTGCTGGACATCGCTATCGAAAACAAAAGCGATACCCGCCTTGAAAACGCCGTGGCTTTGTTGGGCTTAAATGCCATACCTTTAGGGACCCTGGAGCCTGGCAGCAACTTATCGATCTCAGAACCGTTTTCCACTGCCTTAAATTCTGCCTTTGGAAGCGGAATGAGCATTAGTTCCATGCCAACCGGTCCATCGACTTCCCCCTTGGCCTTAAATTACGAAACGATCTTAGGCAATTCAACATACTATGATGATCCCGAATCCTATGCCAAGTGGCAACTCTTGGAAGCAATTATGGCCGGTTACGGGTCGCCTAACAGCTCCACCGTGCCGGGAAAGGTTACCCTTATCGCCTGGTCAGACGAGGAGCAGATCGATGTCGAACTCAGCGACTCTGGGCATGCTAGTATGGCGACTACGCTTTATTTTCTCGAAATTACTCTCGAGCAGACTATCGTTAGCGGGCACGATGTAACAGTGCCAAAAGGGTTGTTGAACTGGAACGTACTGGGTGAGGAAGGCGTCTATAACGCGACGATATATGATCTTTACTTCCCGCCCGGCTGGGTTGAATTTGAATTCCAACCTTGGCCCGAATTTCAAAACATGGACATAGATCAGCTCGGGATCGTGATGCAAAAACGAGAGGAATTGTCAACCCAACCCAAACCAAAGGTACAGCTTTGGGATTGGCAACAGGAAGTATGGGCGGAAGTTGACGGGATCAGTTGGGGGCAAAACACGGTCGAAGATGTTATCCCTTACATTGGTCCGGCGAATACAGTCCGCTTGCACCTTCAAAACGACAACCCAGAGTCTATTGAGATACTTGAGATATATCCGGCATTATCGGGTATATTGAAATGAGTGCAGAAGGACGCACTGTAAATGAGTACAATGAAGGGCGTTCAACAATCTGTTTTAGTTAGAATTGACGAACCTGTTAGTTTTCGACTGATGAACCAGGCTTGAGTACAGGCAAACGATGGGCAGCATTATCGAAATAGACGGCCTCAGCAAACAATATGGCACTTTGACGGCGCTAAATAACCTGAGTTTAAGCGTCGATGAAGGGGAGGTTGTCGGCTTTATCGGTCCAAATGGGGCTGGTAAAACAACGACGATGAGAATCCTAACCACGCTACTTCAGCCTACCATGGGCCAGGCTTGGGTCGCAAGCTATTCGGTTACCGAGCATCCAAGAGAGGTTCGAAAGGTCATCGGCTACATGCCTGATTTTTTTGGCGTTTATGAGGATATGAAGACCTGGGAATACCTTGACTTCTTCGCGGCCTGTTATGATGTGAATGGAGATGATAGGCAGAGTTTGATGAATGACTTATTGGCACTGGTCGATCTTAGCCACAAGAAGAACGAGTATGTCGAAAACCTCAGCCGTGGCATGAAGCAGCGATTGTGCCTGGCCCGGACACTGGCTCACGATCCTCAAGTCCTTATCCTGGATGAACCTGCCAGCGGCTTAGATCCGCGGGCGCGAATCGAAATGCGAGAACTCTTGCGCGAGCTCAAGAATATGGGTAAAACGATTTTTTTCTCGTCTCATATTTTGTCTGAAGTAGCCGATATTTGCACCAATATCGCGATTCTGGAAGCGGGAAAGCTTGTCGCCTTTGGCGACATGGCCATGATGAAAAAGCAACTCCACCCTCATCGCGTCATCCAGGCTAGGGTCCTCGATGGTTTACATAATATTCAAGAGTTGTTATTGAAAGATTCTCGGGTGATCGCTGTATTGCCCCCAGAAGAAGAGAATAGCCAACAAGGGCTATTGCGTTTCGAATTCACGGGTGATGATCTGGCATTAAGTGAACTCTTATCTGATCTCATTCAGGCTGGTTTACAAATCGTTTCGTTTCATGAAGAAGATGGTGATTTAGAGGATGTATTCCTCAAAGTTACCCGTGGAATAATTAACTGAAGAAAATGACATCTATTAGCCAGGCAACTAAGCGGCTCCCCCAACGATTGCGTTACCTGTTCCGTAACCCGGTGACTATAAAGGAGTTGCGAAGTAGGATGCGAGGTCGTCGTGCCTTTGTTATCCTGACAACCTATCTGGCTCTGATGGGCTTTCTCATTATGGTCGTCTATTTGGCATACGTTGCCGCTTCGACAAATAGCTTCGGAATCAATAGCCGCCAGGCTGGTAAGGTGGTATTTTCGGCCGTATTAGGGGTTCAGGTAGTTTTGGTCATTTTCATCGGGCCAGCGTTAACGGCCGCAGCCATTGTCGGAGAAAAAGAGCGCCAAACATACGATTTGTTGCGGACGACATTGTTGTCAGCCCGATCGTTGGTCACAGGTAAATTGTTTTCGGCTCTGAGCTATGTCTATTTACTCATATTGATCTCAATCCCACTTCAAAGCATCGCCTTTCTATTAGGCGGAATTTCCGTCGTAGAATTGCTGCTATCGCAATTACTTGTCGTCATATCGGCTTTAACCTTTGCCCTTATCGGGCTCTATTTCTCGACCGTGATGCGATCAACTTTAACGGCGAGCGTGACGACATTCGCCACGGTGCTGTTTCTGACGATTGGTGGACCGAGTTTAGCTGCTTTGCTTCTAGCCATCGTCGGATCGCTGATGTTTGACCTGTCTACGCCAGCGTGGCAGATGCAAGCTGTACTCATGTATGGTGGGTTGCTATTGGCGGGAACCAACTTGCCGGTGACCTTGATCATGAGCGATCTCTTCTTGGTTGATCAAGGGACGCTTTTCACCTTCACCGAGTTCGTGGACGGTCATGCAGTAACGATTTTCTCTCCCTGGATACCTTTTATCATCAACTATGTTTTGGCAGCATTTCTCTTATATCGAGCTTGTATCCGGCGAATTAAAAAGGTCGCCAGGTAATCGATGGATAGGCGCGAAGTTGGCTTCAGCGAATTAGTCAGGCAACTCGGCCGATGGGATGGTCGTCGACGCAAAGTTGAGGCTTTGTTGTGGATGCCACGAGCGATACTGGCTGGTCTCCTTATTGCTACGATTGTCGCCGGCATTGCTCGCCTGTACCCTTACCTATTAAATCGTGATATCGCTTATCTCACACTTGCCCTATCTTTAGCCGGCCTGGCGATTTCTGGGATAATCATTTTCTTGAGGAAACGATCGGTCATCGATCAGGCTTATTTTGCCGACCGCCACTTTTATCTCCAAGAAAGAATGAGTACGGCCGTTGAGATTCATGAAGGCCGAATCCAAACAGATAAGCCAATAGCCAAGTTGCAGCTAGATGATTCGTTACAGCGGGTGGTCGCTGTAGATACGAATCATTTTTTACCTTTGAAAATCAGTCGCCGGGATATTATCTTGATTTTATTGTCGGCCGGTTTATTAGTAGCGGCAATTGTCTTGCCGAACCCGGCTGCGAGCGCGCTAGCCGAGAAAAGGACTTTGGAAAAAGCTATCGCTGATGAGGTTGAAACACTCAGGGCATTAGTGCAGGAGATCGACCAAGAAACGACCTTAACAACTGACCAACGACGACAACTGTCATCTGCGCTGCAAGAAGCCCTGGAAAGACTAGAGCGCGATAACGTCAGCCGGGAGCAAGCGGTCGCGACTTTATCTGAAGCTTCAGCCGAACTGCGGGCGTTAAGCGAGACAAATGATACGGCTTCGCTTGAGCAATCATTACATTCTGTAGAACAATCATTAATGGCTTCTGCCGTTGGTCGATCTTTGGGCCAAGCCTTGAGTAGCACACAATTAGATGTTGCGGCGAAAATAGTGAGCCAATTTGCCGAGTCTCTATCAGAGCTTGATCCTACCGAGGTGGCTGATCTGGCGTCGGCGCTGACTACGATGGCTGATAGCCTGGAAACGGCCGATCCAGAATTGGCGTCTGATCTGGCGTCGGCGGCAGAGGCATTGGCTGGCGAGGATCTATCGGCAGCGCAAGTGGCCATGAATTCGGCCGCCGCAACCTTGGAAAAACGTGCACGGCAAGGAGATTTTGCCAATCGGGCCAACGATACTGCCGATGAACTGGCTCAGGGTCGCCAGGTAATAGCTCAAGCCGGTCAAGCGGCCATGGATTCAAATACTTCAGGAGGCGAGGAACAATCAGGCCAGGGGCAGCAAGGCCAACCGGGCATTGAAGTAGATGAAGGTGCCGAACAGGCAACGCCATTAAAAGGCGGTAGTGTCGGCGGAACTAGTTCAGGGGGTGGCCATGCCGAGCGTATATACGTTCCTCCACCTGCCGATTTAACGAGTGAAGAAGGTGTTGATGTCGTCCTCCCGGCCGAGTGTAGCAACAGTCCAGGGAATTGTGGCTTTTTGATAAGCGAATCTCCCTCGCCATTCGGCAACGAGCAGAGCCTTGTTCCCTACGATCAAGTCTTTAGTGATTACCGCAACACGGCTTACCAGGCCCTTGAAAGTGACTATATTCCCTTGAATCTACGTTCTTTTGTCCGCGACTATTTTTCATCCCTTGAACCTGAATGAGTGCTATGGAAAATACTAAGGATCTAACCGTTTCCGAGTTTCGTGACATTGTCGCCAATATCGAGGCTGAGATAGCTAAAACCATTATCGGCCAGAAAGATGTCGTGAGATACGTCCTCATCGGCGTCTTATCTGGCGGGCATGTTCTCTTGGAAGGAGTGCCTGGCCTGGGAAAAACGATGTTGATCAGAGCGTTAAGCCAGGTAGTGGATTTAACCTTCAGCCGGATTCAATTCACGCCAGACTTGATGCCGGCCGATATCACCGGCACCGATATCATGGAAGGTGCGACCGGCGGCCAACGGACTTTTCGATTTCGGCCGGGACCAATTTTTGCAAACCTCGTCTTGGCCGATGAGATCAATCGAGCGACACCTAAGACGCAGTCAGCTCTCTTGGAGGCTATGCAAGAAGGCACAATAACTATCGCCAACGACACTCACCGCCTGCCGCCACCTTTTTTTGTCATGGCAACCCAAAACCCGCTGGAAATGGAGGGGACTTATCCATTGCCGGAAGCGCAACTTGACCGATTTATTTTAAAAATCGATGTTCCCTATCCTTCGGCCGGGGAATTAAGCGAGATATTAGAAAGAACCAGCGGACAGAACGATTTGCATTCAAGTCCGGTAACGAGCGGACCGCAGATTTTGGCTATGCAGAATTTAGCGCGGCAGGTACCCATGCCCAGCAGGGTCGGCGACTACGTGAGCCGCTTGATCATCGCCAGCCATCCAGGTGTAAGTCCATGCGCTATGGTCAACCAATACGTTCGCTATGGCGCCAGCCCAAGGGGTGGCCAGGCGATGATATTAGGGGCCAAGATCATCGCTCTTCTTTGTGGGCGGTATAACGTCAGTTTTGAGGATGTAGCAGCGATGGCTCCAGCGGCGCTGCGCCACCGTCTGCTTCTGAATTTCGAAGGACAAGCTGAAGGAATAAAGACCGATGCCGTCATAGAGGATTTGATCACCGAAGTGGCAACCGAGGCTGCAACTGGGGTATTGCAAGGATAGCACTATGGACAGCCAAACAGCATTAACGAATGTTTTAACCAGTCCCACGCCAGAAACGCTCTGGAACTTGCGCGGCGAATTGATTGAAGCTGGTTTTTCAAATCATTCTCATGCCCTGGTGACGCTAGATGATTTTTTCCATTTCTTAAATGATCTCGTGGCCAGTTCGACAGCCCGGGAGTACAGTCATTTTGCGTCGATCCTTGATATGGCTGCTGTCGCCGGCGTCGCTATACAGAACCTACTGAATGAGAAGGGATCGGAAGAATGGTGGCGACGTCTTGTTGTCGGCGCAGCCAGCGAAGGACTCATGGTCTTGGCTGCCCGCCAATATGTGAAAGCTTGGGAAGAAGAGATGAACGCTACATACAATGCCGCCGCCTGGAATCTGGCTCAATCCTATTGGTTGTTGTCAGCCGAATTGCGGCCTGAGCTTACATCGGCATTAAGGTGGCGATTGGTAAACGAGTTGATCTCGCCGATTCGCGATGATGGGCTTGAGGGTTTGGTGAAGGCCGGGCTCATCGTTCGTTATTATCAAGTGCTCCTGATGGCCTGGATCAGTTCGCCGTCATAAAAGGTTTGGCTGGCCAAGGACGTGGCCGGTTTTGAGGGACTATCGATTTTTGCAGCGAACGGTCATAACTATGCAGGTTTTTGACGAGCCAACCATGCGAAAGCTTGAGCAATTGACACTCGTCGCTAACCGCGTGAGGGTTGGGACGCTAAAAGGCGAACGAAAGAGCCGCAAAAAGGGCAGCGCGGTTGAATTTGCCGATTATCGCAACTATGTCCAGGGTGACGACTTAAGACGACTTGACTGGAATATTTATGCCCGGCTGGAACGGCCGTTCATCAAACTGCTCGAAGAAGAGGAAGACCTTTCCGTGCAGATCATCGTCGATGCCAGTACCAGTATGGACTGGCCACAGCAGTCGAATGAGCGAAATAAGTTTCGTTATGCCCTTCGATTGGCGGGTGCCTTGGCTTACATCGGCTTGACCAGCAGCGATCATGTCACCCTGGCTCTTGCCGGAGACGAATCCGTTAACAGCTGGGGTCCTTTTAGGGGAAGGCAATCTGCGATGAAAATGCTGCAATTCATTGACGGGGCATCGGCGACGGGAATCACCGATCTCAACCGATCCTTGCGCCGCTGGGCAATTCGGGCAAAGCGACCGGGTCTTCTATTTTTATTGAGCGACCTCTTTTCGCCGAATGGCTATCAGGCAGGCCTGGATGATCTGCTATCGCGAGGATTTGAAGTTGGCATTATACACATCCTGAGTCATGATGAGGTTGATCCTGAAATAAGCGCCGAGGTCCGGTTAATCGACGTCGAGACAAAGGCGCATGCGGAAATAAGTTTGGATGCAGCAACTTTGGGGCTCTATCGAAGCCGGTTAGAACAATGGCGTCATGACATCGCGACGTATTGTAGTCGACGGCAAATACGCTACATTCCGGTAACTACGGATTTACCATGGGATAGACTCGTCTTGCGATCGCTGCGCCGTTTAGGTGCCGTGAGGTAGGATTCTTTCGGACTATGTCATTCCTGAACCCACTCTTTCTGATCTTAGGTTTGACAGCGATCCCGATTATTGCACTGTACTTGCTGCGCCTCAGGCGACAGGATGTTTTCGTCAGCAGTACCATGCTCTGGCAAAAGTTGGTTGCCGATCGCGCGGCCAATACGCCCTGGCAGAGATTGCGGCCGAATTTACTACTCATTCTGCAATTATTGATATTGGCTTTCCTGGTATTGGCCATGGCCCGGCCGTATTTTCCGTCCTCATCACTTGTCCAGGGCAATGTCATCGTCCTACTCGATGGATCGGCCTCTATGTTGGCAAGGGATATCGAGCCAAATCGTTTCGCCGCTGCGAAGGCCGAGGTGTTGGAGCTCATCGACGAGTTGTCAGGCGACGATCAGATGACTTTAATCCAGGTTGGCAACATTCCCACGATTCTTTTGCCGGCAAGCAAAGATAGAACGATGCTCAGAGAGGCCTTGGATGCCACTGAGGCAAAAGCTGTGGAAGCTGATTGGCCTTCTGCTCTAACCCTGGCAGCGGGCACGACCCAGGGATTGCCCGAGGCGCAGATCATTATCGTTTCAGATGGCGGAATGACGGGTGACTTGCCACCATTGCCAGCCGAAGTCGTTTATCTGTTAGTTGGCCAAGAGACCGAGAATCTGGCCATTTCAGCACTTGGCACGAGTGAGAGTGAAGGCGACAATCAGTTACTCGCCAGCGTCACCAATCATGGGAATAATGGACAGGAGGCCACGATCAGTATTGATGTTGACGGTTTACTGTTCGAATCTCGCCATGTCAATATCGCTGCGGGGGATGTATCTAACACTATCTGGGAACTGCCTGAAAGTGCCGATATTATAACGGCCCGCCTTTCTGATAACGCCGACGATATGCTTGCTCTCGATGACAGCGCCTGGATCGTTCATGATAGTGGAGGGCAATACAAATCCTTATTGGTGACTGATGGAAATATTTTCCTTGAAACCATCTTATCTGTCTTACCGGGAGTGGATGCCTTCCAAGTGTCACCTGAATTGTTCAACGTGACTGATCTAACGGATGAATACGATTTGATTGTTTTAGACGGTGTGTCAATGCCTGATCCACTTCCTGACGCCAATTTCTTGGTGGTTGATCCCAGGCCTAAGTTATCTGACCAGGGGGACATCGTTGCCTCTTTGTTTTCCACGAGCCATACATTTTCTAACACCCAAATCACTGAAGTAGCTGACAATCCAATACTTCAATTCGTTGATTGGGATGACGTAAATATCAGGCAAGCTACCACGGTTGATGCTCCTTGGGCAGATAGTTTGGTGACAGCTGAGGATGGTCCCCTGATTCTCGCCGGAGAGACAAAGGGCCGGCGCGTGGCAGTTTTGTCTTTTCGACTTCAGGACTCTGACCTGCCCCTGCAAATTGCATTTCCGGTCTTAATGGCTAACATTGTGAACTGGCTTACTCCAGGGAGCGTAGTTGAAAGTTCCGGTGATTCCTTAGGCCATGTGCGACCTGGTGAAATCGTGACCTTGATGCCGGTTAGCGATGCGACCAAAGTAACCATCCGGAAACCGGACAATACCCTTTGGAGTTTAGACATTGGTGAACAGAAATTGATCTTTGATGAAACCGGTGAATTGGGGCTTTACGAGGTTAAATTCATAAATGAGAATGGCGAGGAATTTGATGGGCACTTTGCCGTATCGTTATTGGCGACGGCCGAATCCAGTATCGCCCCGGTTACGACCTTGAACATTGGATCCATAGCGTACGAGACTAGTGAACGAAACCTGGATGGACAGCAAGAAGTGTGGCCTTGGTTGGCCGGAATTGCCATTAGCATTTTATTAATGGAGTGGTGGATTTATCATCGTGGATTAAACTTACTTCGTCTGCGCGACTGGCGCGCTCGATTCGACCGTCATTAGAGACAAGTTCTTAGTATCCAGATGTTACGATGCCAACTTCTTGGATTGGTTTCTCGGAAGATAGAGCAAGCCGAGGACGAACCTGTTTGTAAATATCGAGGCTCAATTTTAGACAAAGAACAAGGTGGAACAGACGAACAAGACTACTCAAGAATCGTCCGGAACTGTTTCAACCACAAGGCAAACCATGAATCGAGTCATTAAATTAGCATTTTTTGCCGTTATTATTGTTACTGGTAGCTTGTACGAGCAAGCGTGGCCAGCTCAAGCCATTCTCGTCGAATGACCAGGAAAACCTTTTGATATCGAGCCAGCCTCAACTCGTGACATTCTCCGAATTACAAGCTGAGCCGGAGGCTTATCAGGACCGTCTGATTCGTGTTACAGGCAACTTTTTTGCATTACCGCCTCCGTCTTGTTACCCATATAGCGGGCCAGGCGCTGAATGGGCGTTGATTTCGGAAGGTTTACGGCTTGACATCGTAGGCTTTGAACGTGTTTCTCAACTTTTAGAGCAAGACAACTTGATGACGGTGGATGGCTTCTTTCGACTGTATGAGGGAAGGTTGGGTTGTGGTAAGGGGGCGCCAATAGATTCTGCCTGGTATCTTGAACTGCATCAGATAGTCCAGCCGAACCCACTAGTAAAAGTCGCGCGAGTTCTTGGCGGCGGTGATGGTACTAATCTATTTCCACCACAAGGAACAGCGACGCAGCCCGGTTCACCATCCATGACTCAGCCACCAATCGACGGTACTACCCAGCCGACGATGATACCGACGCAAACGCCGTTCGGGACAGCGCCGATTCTTCCACCGGGAACCGGTACGTCTACTCCTGTGGGTACGTTTCCTTCAACGATCATTCCAACAGCGACGACGACGCCCCAACCGACTATTGGATCGACAGCGACTTCCCCTGGGCAACCAACAAATACTCCTGTGCCGGGCCAACCTCCCAGCACGGCTACCAGCGGACCGTTTCCGACTTCGCCGCCTCTGGCGACCGCAACCGAGGGATATCCTGGTGTTCCAACTGCCACTATCGGGGGCTACCCTGGACCAGGTTCGACAACTGTACCGCCAAGTTACCCATAATGTCCGATAAAAAATACAGGGCTGCGGTGACGCCACCGAGCCATATTGACGGAGATGTCTTATGGTTTGCCTTTAAGGGAAATCGCCTCTTGGTCCAGCTGGAAGAAGGTGCTGCTTATTTGCCGTTGCTCAAGGATTTTGCTGAGATGGACTTGCCGACCGTTCGCCACCAATATTTGGGCACATTAAATGGCTTACACTGTTTTTCAATTGAACTTGAAGAAGAAGTGAAGGCACCTGATGGCTGGACGTTTCAAGGACTTAGGCAGCTTCATGGTTTACTGGACGAGGAGAGTTTTTGGGTTGCGGGAGCGGCCGTCCAGATCGTGGATTGGGATCGTACCCATCAATATTGTGGCCGGTGTGGCGTAAAAACCGATGTTCGGCCCAGCGAACGGGCCAAGGGATGCCCCCAATGCGGGTTACTCACATATCCTCGGATATCCCCGGCCATCATCGTGTTGGTTGAGAGAGGTGATTGTTTGCTTCTGGCAAGATCGCACCGCTATACATCAAGTATGTACAGTGTGCTCGCCGGTTTCGTTGAACCAGGGGAAACATTGGAATCGGCCGTGGTCCGGGAAATCCAAGAAGAAGTTGGTATTGAGGTAAAAGACATTCAATACTTTGGTAGCCAGCCCTGGCCTTTCCCCAATTCATTGATGATCGCATTCACTTGCCAATATGCCGGCGGTAAAATTGAGTTGGAGGAACAAGAAATCGCTGATGCGGGTTGGTATAAATTCGACGAATTACCCCAAGTGCCTCCGGAGATAAGCATCGCCCGCCAGCTCATCGACTGGTTTGTGGCCAAACATAAGTAGGACGGGAGCTGAAAAAATTACCAACCGGGTCTTTGTATGCTTATACAGTGAGGATGGCTATCAAGGTGGCAGCGAACAGGGTTAAGCTGATATAGCCGTTGATATTAAAAAAAGCCAGGGTTAGTTTGCTGAGATCATCTGGCTTTACGAGTAAGTGCTCGTATAGGAGCAAACCGGCCACGATGGCGACGCCGATCCAGTAAGGCCAACTCAAGCCGACAATAATCCCCAACAAAATTAACAGAAGAACTGTGATTACGTGACTTGCGGCCGCGACTTGCAGTCCCCGACGAATACCAAAAGAAGATGGGATGGAATATAGACCTTCCTGACGATCAAAGTCCACATCCTGACAGGCGTAAAGAATATCAAAACCGCCGATCCAGAAAGTGACCGTCGCCGTCAGAATCCAGGCGGGCAAGTCGGCCGCCGTGAAAATCGATCCTCGAACACCTACCCAGGCGCCCATGGGAGCAAGCCCATCAGTGAAGCCAAGAATATAGTGACAGAGCCAGGTAAAACGTTTGGTATAGGAGTAACCGACCAGAAAGATAAGGGCTCCTGGGAACAAGAAGAAAGCCAGGCGGTTTAACATCCAGGCGGCTAGAGCGAGAATTGCCAGGGATATACTGGCCAAAATGAGAACGGAGAGGGAGTCAATCCGGCCTGTTTGAATCGGCCGGTTGGCGGTTCGTGGGTTGTTTAAATCGATTCGCCTGTCGATGTAACGATTCAGGGCCATCGCGGCAGTACGAGCGGCCACCATGGCGATGGTTATCCAGACGAAATCCCACCAATTGGCATTGTCCCAAGAGCCCCAGGCTAGCACCATGCCTAAATAGGCGAACGGTAGAGCGAAAACTGTGTGCTCGAAGCGAATCATATCCAGGAAAGTGCGCAGCCTGGCCATCAAACTGAATCCCATAGGCTAAGTTGGATAGTGGTTTTAGGCTTTAGAGCCTGAAAGCAATAAATAAGGTCGCCGATGCTCTTATGGTCGCCCATATCAAGACTTGAATCAGCTAATATTCTGGTCCAATAATTGGCTGAATAGAAGCGAAAGGCTGTAGGACCCAGAACAATTAAGTTTGTGGGCGTTCGTAAACGTTCGGCCAACAAAACACTACCCCCCGGTTTGAGGACGCGGAATATTTCTTTTAATAATTGCCGCTGATCTCCTTGCTGCCATATTTCACCAAATGTTTCACTCACCGTTACTGTCGAAACACTATTATCTGGCAAAGGAAGAAGATTGATGCTGCCATCTCGCCATGATAGGCGGGGATCGGGGTTGGGGCGAATCGCCTGCCGTCGGGCTCGGGCTAATTCTCGACTCGGCATAATTTGAGGGTTGTAAATATCGACGACGAGGACTTTTCCCGTAGTTAAATGACGACTGAGTTCAACTGCAAGAAACTTCCGACCTAGCCCAATATGGATAATCGTATCGGTCGGATTCGCATCGCTCATGTGAACAAGCGCTTCGCTAATCCTGTGCCCATCATAGATTCGGTTAACCGCCCAGAGAGAGATGGATAAGAAGAATGCTAACAGCAATAAAGCTGTCAACCCGAGGAAAACGAAAGAGTACCATCTCTGAACGCTGCTTATCCCGATTATGGCAATGGATAGAATAATGCCGCCACAGTAACCGAACAAATAAGTCGGCCAATGGGACTTGATATAGCGACTGGTGCCTTGAAACCGATTGGTGAACTCCATGAATATCAAATATAATCAGCTTGCTCCCTCGCGGCAATGCTGTACGCTTATAAGTGGCTTTAGAGACAGCGATACTGATTCCTCTTAGCAGAGACGCCCGAATATTTTTATGTAAAGTTAAAAATGATTGTATGTTCGTAGATCATGCTAGATTACATTGTGGTTTTGTAGAGCGCCGACCAAAAAAAACGTCGGCCAGAATATGGTTCAAAACAAGAGTTGAGAGCGAATGGCGACCGTAGGACGTTTTCTCGCTGGCATTGGCGCCCTCATTTGGGATCCTGCTGAAGATAAATATTTGCTGCTTAAGCGGTCGAGTCAGAAGGATTTCGCGGCCGGATTGTGGGAATGTGTGACCGGTAGAGTTGATCAAGGCGAAGGCTTTGAAGATGCGCTATTTCGTGAGGTTCGAGAAGAAACAGGATTGAAGGTACATCCGTTTTATATTCTTGGAACGACTCATTTCTATCGCGGCGAGTCGCGACCCGAACATGAACTGGTCGGCGTCATTTACTGTTGTACCATAGTCAAACAGGAAAGATCCGACTATCAGATCAGGCTGACTTCGGAACACTCGGAATACCGGTGGGTAACAGCCGAACAGGTCTTTGAGTTTCTTTCAGTCGAAGATTCAACAGAACGTTGGCTCAGTTCGGTCATTGAGAAAGCTGAGAAGATAAAAGGTCTATTGCCGGCCGAACTGGTCGTTTTGAATAAAGTTGAGGGATTCGAAATAGATACATTCGTGAAACCGAAATGAAAAACCAAATGTCGATTTCTTAAACGTTGAGTTCTGAAAAGAGAAACGGCATTACTATGAAACAATTTTGTAGTTTATAAAAATAAGGAGAAATAAATGTCAGCAAAACAATGGAATAGCCCACCTGCTATGCAAATCGATGTTAAGAAGAATTATGTGGCCACAATGGAAACGAATCAAGGCATTATGGAGATTGAACTATTCCCCCAAGACGCTCCAAAGACTGTCAATAACTTCGTTTTTCTTGCCGAACAAGGCTTTTATGATGGCGTAACTTTTCACCGCGTAATTGATGATTTTGTCATACAGGGTGGTGATCCAACGGGCACCGGAAGCGGGGGTCCAGGCTACCGGTTTGAGGATGAAGTCAGGGGAAACCCGCGAAAACATGGGACAGGTTTTCTTTCCATGGCCAATGCCGGTCCGAATACGAACGGCAGCCAGTTTTTCATTACTCATTCGCCACAACCACATCTAGACGGTAAACACACTGTCTTTGGTCAGGTGATTTCTGGTCAAGATATCATCTATAAAATTCGGAAAGGCGACGAGATGATCAGCATAACCATTCAAGAAAGCTAGACTATGGATGAGTGGACCAAATATAATGTCCCTGGCGACAAAAATCCCGTGAAGGCCAGATGTAGCATCTCAGGATATCCTTGTGTGAAAAAAGTGGCTCTATTCAAACCATCCACGGGCCTGAGGCTCATCATCTCAACCAAGTGAATCTGAAACAAGTGAACCTGGACCGAGTTAATCCAATCACTCCATTTTTGCTGCGGCAAGGTTCGCTGATTGTGGATGGAGGGCTGGCAACCGAATTAGAGGCCAGGGGATTTGATCTCGCGGATGAACTTTGGTCTGCGCGATTGCTTATTGACGAACCTCAGGCGATCAAACAAGTCCACACTGACTATTTGGCCGCCGGCGCCGACTGCATTATCACGGCCAGTTATCAAGGCACAATCGAAGGCTTTATGGGTCGAGGATTGAGCGAGCAGGAAGCTATTGATCTGCTTATCCTCTCGGTGCGATTAGGGATCGAAGCCCGGGATGAATTCTGGTCCGAATTAATTAATCGTGCTGGTCGGATACGGCCGATTGTGGCCGCCAGTGTCGGTCCTTATGGCGCCGCCCTGGCTGATGGCTCAGAGTATCGAGGTGACTATGGCCTCGATGAAGAGGGGTTGCTCAATTTTCATTGCCGCCGGTGGCATATCTTGGCTAATGCCGGGGCTGATATCATGGCTTGTGAGACGATTCCTTCGTACATTGAGGCGAGAGCCTTGACACGATTATTGTCGGAAACGCCAGAGAGCTATGCCTGGTTCAGTTTTAGCTGCCAGGATGAAAGGCATATCAGTGATGGTACGCCAATTGCCGACTGTGCCTCCTATCTCCAAGGAAACCAACAGGTCGTTGCTGTGGGAATCAATTGTACGGCACCTCAATTTATATTACCTTTGGTGAGCGAAGTCCGCCGAGTAAGTGATAGGCCAATCGTCGTCTATCCTAATTCTGGAGAAGAATACGATGCTCTATCGAAGCGCTGGTTCGGAACAACCAACTCTGATGATTTTGCCCAGGCAAGCCTTAGCTGGCATGATGCTGGCGCATCGATCGTCGGGGGTTGTTGCCGTACAAGTCCTGAACACATTCGATCTATTCGCCGTGAAATAATTGCTCCGGTGAATCCAGGGGATTAGTTAATGGCGGAAATAGTTGGGGTGGCTGAAGCGGTACTGTATGTTTCGGATCTCGATCGGTCAGCCCATTTCTATGGACAGGTGTTGGGCTTGCCGCTAACAGCCTCGTTCAATGAGGCCCGTTTTTTTCAGACGGGCAAAAATTCTAGCCTCATATTGTTTGACGCCGAAGGCATTCGCAAGCGAAAAAGTCTTATTCCAAGTCATGGAGCCACAGGAGCGGGACATGTTGCCCTGGCAGTACCTGCGGAGGCAATGGCTTCTTGGCGAGAACGATTGATCGCAAACGGAGTAGTCATCGAACATGACCAGGAGTGGTCACTTGGCACTAATTCCATCTATTTTCGCGACCCAGATGATAATAGCTTGGAATTGATCGATGCGAGCCATTATCGACGTGTCTGGCAACAAATCCAGAGCAGCGAAGCTGATTAGATAGATTTAACCCCGATGCTGATTCTAGGACAACTTGCCGCATTAGCTACGGCTGCCTGCTGGTCACTAACGGCGATATTCTTCAGTTATGGCGGCCGCTTAGTCGGTTCCGGTGTCGTCAACCGCAGCCGACTAATCTTCGCGTTAATCTTTGTCTCCATCACCCACTATATTTTGGTGGGGACGATATTTCCCTTTCATACAGAGCCATATCGTTGGGGGTGGTTGGCCCTTTCTAGCATTCTTGGCTTAGTGCTCGGCGATACCTTTTTATTCCAAGCTTACGTCCTGGTAGGGCCACGGCTATCGATGTTGATGATGGCAACGGTACCGATTCTCAGCACGATCATGGCCCAACTCTTCTTAAACGAGCAGGTGCGTGGATTAGAATTGCTGGGAATCCTGATCACGGTTTCAGGCATCGCCTGGGTAGTAACCGAGAAACGGACGGCTCAATCGGTCGTGGAAAACAAGCATTATGGAAGGGGATTAATTTTTGCTTTTCTTGGGGCTCTGGGACAATCTGCCAATCTTATCGCCGCAAAATTTGCTCTTGGCGGCGATTATCCGGCAATCTCGGCCACTTCCATACGTTTATTCATAGCCTTGATTATCTTGTGGTTGGTAGCGGCCTTCCAAGGCCAGGTCGTTCATACGCTCAAACAATGGCGTAATCGCCAGGCATTTAGAGTGATCATCGCCGGCACGATTGTCGGCCCATTTCTTGGTATCTGGTTGTCATTGGTAGCCGTACAATTAGCTCCGGTAGGCGTAGCAGCTACGCTCATGGCCCTACCCCCGGTGATACTGATTCCCCTTGAATATCTAATTCATGGCACAAAAGTTAGCCGTCGAGGTGTCTTGGGGACAATCATAGCATTTACCGGTGTGGCGCTGATTTTCTGGCCCAGGTAACGCTTTCCAGTGTTTGGTTACATGTCCTCCCCACTCATTCGCTATATAATCAATTCCATAGTCTGATTGTTGGATCTCATTTTCGCGGTGCTAGAAGAAACAGATTATTCCGGCGGCACCAAAAATGACGGCGGACTTTCTTGCTTTACATAAAATAGCTTTGGTAATCAAGGCTCTTTGTTCGCCATTATAAATGTTGGAGATAAAAAGATCATGGAGCTTCTCGGTGGAATACTCCCAATTATTTGCGTGCTTGGCGTTGGTCTCATCATTCTCGTTTTTGCGTCCGTAAAAATCGTCCAAGAGTATGAAAGAGCCGTTATCTTTCGGCTTGGACGAGTCCAAGGGGCTAAAGGTCCAGGATTGTTCCTTATCATCCCCATAATTGACAAAATAATTCGCGTGGATTTACGGACGATCACACTGGATGTGCCATCTCAGGATGCGATTGCGGCTGACAATGTCACGATCAGGGTTAACGCCGTCGTATATTTCCGCGTAATCGATCCAGTTGCTGCTGTGATCCAGATTGAAGATTACCAACGCGCGACATGGCAGATAGCTCAGACGAGTCTGCGAAATGTCATCGGCCAATCAGAAATCGACCAATTATTACAAGAGCGAGAGCGAATCAATGAGCGCCTGCAACGAATCATTGACGAAGCAACCGAGCCTTGGGGGGTTAAAGTAAGCATCGTCGAGATTAAGGATGTTGAGCTTGATACATTGATGGTCCGGGCAATGGCTCGCCAGGCAGAGGCCGAACGCGAGCGTCGCGCAAAGATCATTCGTGCTGAGGGCGAGTTACAAGCGGCTACCCAACTAGCTGAGGCTGGACGCTTGATGCAAGAAGAACCAGTAGCCATAACCTTACGCTATCTGCAAACCTTGCTTGATATCGGTGTGGAGAATAACACGACGACAATCTTCCCTGTGCCACTTGAAATGCTTGATATCTTCTACTCTCAGCGCAATAAAAAAGCAGATTCTGACGAAGGGTAGTCGTGCCTGTCTTGCCTTGGATCTCGATATAGGGGTGGTGCGGACCGCCGAATATATTTTCACGCCGCTGAAAAATATGGCTTACGATTCGAAACCAATATTGGGGTAATTGAACCTTGTCTCGCTTAATAGTTCTGCTTGCGGCTTTCGTCTTACTAACGACGACGGCATGCTCACTTATTTCACCGCCAGAAGGACCTGAGATTCCGCCACCTCCGCCAACGACAGCAGCGACGGTGAATTTCTCCGATCTGCAGTTAATTACAAATCCCGTCGGTTCGATGGCTCTGGCCGTCGATCCTGATATCGAAGCATTGGTGAACGCCGTTTCGGAACAACAATTGTTGGCATATGTCCAGACGCTGGAAAATTTCGGGACACGGAATACGTTCAGTGAGACACAGCAAGAGGGTTTTGGAATTGGAGCTGCCCGTCGTTGGATTCACGATGAGTTTTTACGTGTAAACGCCGGCGCCTTACAAGTAGGTTATGATGATTTTCCAGCCACTATTGATGGACGGGCAACCAATCAGCGTAATATTATCGCCACTTTACCGGGGATCGGCGACCATCTCGGAGCGATTGTGTTGATGGCTCATTACGATTCACGTCCTGATGATCCTAACGACGGCAGCAGCCCTGCACCTGGGGCGAATGATAATGGCTCTGGGGTTGCCTTGCTTCTCGAACTGGCCAGGCTGATGAGTTCTCGCTCCTGGAACCAGACCATCATCTTTATTGCATTTTCGGCTGAGGAACAAGGAACTTATGGCAGCCGCCACTACGTTCAAAATTCGATGCTGGATGGAAAAATATTCAATTTTGCCATCGATAATGACATCATTGGCGGCCGTGTCGGCATACCCCAGGCGATCCGGGTATTCTCCCCCGGGCCGGATACCAGCACTTCTCGACACCTGGCTCGATATCTTGACCTGATAGGCGGTCTATATTTACCGGCACTTCGAGTTGACATAATTGATAGTCTGGATCGCGAAGGCCGTTACAGCGATCACCGGGAATTCATCAATGCTGGCGTGCCCAGCGTCCGGCTCACAGAATCGGAGGAAGACAGAGGTAACCAACACTCTGGAGGCGACACTTCGGATAAGATCGACATCGGGTATCTTCGGCAAGTGGCGCAATTGAATCTAGCAGCTATCGCCAATCTAGCAGGGGCTCCTCCAGCTCCTGGCGTGCCAACGGTTGTGCCCATGGCAGATCCTGGCGCGTATATTATTTCTTGGCTGCCTGATTCCCAGGCGACCGGCTACGCGATTTCTTTTAGACCGCTCGAATCGGAAGTGTTCCAACCATTCCGTTTTGTCTCGGCCGCGGAAGCCGGAAATGTCGCTTTCACAGACCTGGACCCGCAAGCAAATTATGCATTAAGCCTGGCAGCCATCGATGCTAATGGCCGCTTAAGCGGCTTTTCCCCCGAGGTTCTCGTAGGGCCGGCGCCTTGATTAAGGCGTGATCAAAACACTAGTCGCCGCTTGCCCAGGTACAGAATCGATGGCAATAACCACAATAACCCCGTCCCGCTCGTAGCTCATCAAGGCCATTTCCTCGAGCACCAAAGCTTCTTCAGCCTCGATCCAACCTGCTAGTGGCATCTCTTGCTGGTAGTAAAACGCGACATCACCAACGGGCAGAGAGGTATGATAGCTAATCAAATCCTCCAGCACTGTGATCTGATAAGCATCTTGAACCAAAGGGTAAATTGATGAGCCCAGGCATGCTTCCGGAATCTCCACCTTGAGCGGCTGGTTGATGTCATGGACCTTAAGCACCAGCGTCAAGGTACCGTCTTGAACTTGTCCCGAAGACAGATAATCACTTTGACCGGTCGCGGTCAGCATCACTTGGATCGGTATGCTATCTTCCTGGCTGAGGAATATCGTACCTTCAGCGGCGACCGGCAGCCCGTCAAGGGTCGGCAGCGAATCCTGGTTAAGACTGTATTGATTCACCCTCAATCCATCAATCATCTCACCGATCGAGATCTGTTGCCTAGTTGTCAATCCAGCCAGGAATGAATCGGGATCCGTCAGATCATGGGCCATCACACCTCCAGATTGATCGTTTCCTGACAGACAGCCAACGCCTACCACTTCAAAAAACTTCTGACCATCGAATTGAACAATAGTCACCTCGCTCAATTCTGGCGAAGGCTCAAAACCGAAGGCGGATATTTCCATTCTTTCCGCTGGCGGATCACCAACCGAAGTGATCTGATTACTCAGCCGCCAATTGACCGGCGAGCCTTCCAGATCAACGCCATCGAAACCGAGTTCCCAAGTCAACCGAAAACTATCCAGACCAGCTAAACTATTGGCTACCGAAGGCAACGTGACCGATTCACTGATCGTTGACTCAACCGGCGTCGGGACTAATTGCTGATCCGGTTCTGTTGCAGGTGTCGCTACATCAGAAGGAGGGATCACCTCACTGGACTCAGTCGCTTGCGGAACAGGTTCAGATCCACAACCGATCACCAGCATGCAAACCAAAAAAAACGATATAATAAGGGCAAAAGATCTCAAACCAAACCTTACCTCAGACCAGCCCACCAAACCGATCAAAACAGACATGTATATAGCAAAACAATTTATGTCAAGTTAAGACAACCGACTAAAGATAGTAAGTTTCCTCAGTTTTAAGAACAACAACGCGCGAATGGGTCTCATCCAAGACCCTTTGGGCCCAGGCATTCGGATCTTGGGCAATGGCAGGCCACGTGCCAAAATGATAAGGAATAACTACCTTCGGTTCCAATAGCTTAACCGCCAACACGGCATCGTCGGGACCCATAGTGAAGTTATCACCAATCGGAACCACAGCCAGATCCAAATCCGACCTACCAATCAACTTCATATCTGAATAAACAGCAGTGTCACCGGCCACATAAATATTTTTTCCTTCTAAAGTCAGCAAAAAGCCGCCGGGCATTCCACCATAGGAACCATCAGGCAAGCCCGAGCCATGAAAAGCAATCGTCATCTTCACCCGGCCGAATGGGTGATCAAAACCACCACCAATATGTTGAGCATGAACATTTTCATGTCCCTGGGCAGCAATCCAATTGCATATCTCAAAGTTTGAAATTACTAACGAATTACATCGCTGGGCAATTGACAGAGCGTGAGCAACATGATCCCCATGGCCGTGGGTCAACAATATATAATCTGCTTCAACAGCATCCGGTTTAACCATCGCGGACGGGTTGTCCGGTAAAAAAAACGGGTCAACCAAGACCTTTTTTCCACCGACTAGAAACGACACTGTCCCATGACCATGCCAAGTGATAGATACTGACATCCATAACCTCCCGAGAAAACAAACAGCAAACCAAAGATCCGCAAGAAAGGATCGTTAAAATCCAGTTCTGTAACCAGTCAAAAGAAAGTATAGCCTGTAAAAGAAGCGCCCGTCAAACCAATAAAATAGGCAAAAAGAAAGTGCGCCTCACGGCGCACCTCCTTGCACAGAAATAACTCGTAAACCAACCAAGAATCATGGACCAAACATGTCAATCAGCAAACGGCACTGGAATTATCAAATTCCCAGATAGACGGCCGCCCGCTGGCAACCACCCGCACCACCCGCGGCCAACCACTCATCCAGAGTGGTACTTGAAGTCGCGCCCGAACTAGCCGCATCGTAAATTCCCTTGGCCCAATAAAAATAACGCTGAGTCTCGGCCGGCCAGTTTGCGTAATCGCCACCCGACGCTGCATAACCGCCATTGTAACCAGCGAAAGACAATGCTCTATCACCTCCAGTAAACCGCATCTGCTCCTTGTAGAACGCCATTCCTCGCATCGCGTTAGTATCAGGATCTAACATATCCTCACCAGGCGCGAAATGAAAAGGCATAACCTGAAACAGCCCCTGAGCACCGGCATATGAAGCTGCCCGAGGATCGCCACAAGATTCAATCTGCATGATAGTGGCAACGACGTTTGGATCAACCTCGTAGATTTGGGACCATTTCAAGATATCATCTGCCCAATACTGAACCTCGGGCGTAAATAGCGATGAAATGCCAGCAGATGAAGCTAGCTCTGATGCCGCCGATTCAACCTCTGGCACATCCAATTCGATGGCACCGTCTGCTGCGACCAGATTACCGGTGGTACCGGCCGATATAGCTGAGGAAGCCTGATATCGGACCGGATCACTATTAACGTGTGGCCTGATTATTAAGAAAAACACGATGGCAAACGTGGCCAGAATAAGCGGACCAACGCCTGCTACTGGGTATGGCATATTGCCGTAACCCTGATGACTCAGCTCGATTTCTGCCGAATCTTCCCCATAGTATGATGCGGGAACAGCTTCGACTCGCAACGTTCGTACAAACCTGGACATCATTCTTTCTCCAGATCTGGCTAACGACGCTTGGCGGCGTAATTGGGCTGAGCTTTGGTGCCAGTCGATCCGCCGTTTACCCGAGGTCTTGGCGGCCGGCGATTTACCCTGGTGGGTGAAGAGCTGGTCGGAGCAGGGGCCGTAGCTAGTTCTACTGGCGCTTTCAGCTGATTGGCCTTGCTATACTGGCGCCCAGATGACGCGGCTGCCTGAGGGTTTGTGATAGGCTGGCGCTGTGGCTGTGTATTGACTTTGGACGAGGATTTCACTGCCTGTCCGTGGAGCAGCCTTTCGCCGGCCAAAGTGACCGCGCCGATGAACAGGATGCGTGTCAACCACACCAGAACAGCGACAAAGATAGGTACAATGTTCAATAGTTGATCCCTGCTCATGACCTCATTGCCAAGCGGACCCTCAAGCAAAACTAATGACACGGCCCACCAAGTCATAACTGCGTTCATGGTGGCGCCCAGCAACCATGCCCCGGTTAGATACCAGATCTCCTTGGGCTCTTCCACACCCCTTTCAGGAGTGAATAGCCGGGCCAGGCCGGCAAAATCAATGGCGCAAAAGGCCACTGCTAGTATCGTTGCCCAGGCCAGACCGGCAAAGACCACGTCTCCTAATAGACTTTCCAGGGCATACCTTGTCGTATCGAAATTGAACATCTCGAATGCGAACAACGCCAGTATTAGAATCACGCCGATAAGTAGTTGGCGAGGTACACCCGAACCTCTAAGACTTAGCTTCCCGGTCGGCAGTCCCTGACCTCCGATATGATTAAGTGAGCCTTTATTCAACATGACATATACCTCCTCGGTACTAATTCAGTTGCGCTGGATCTAGGACCCTAAACGTTGGACCAGCAATAATGTCCAGTGACAATGCCCAGTTTCTGAACTTGCCCAATATCGGGCTCTCTACCGAAAGTAGAACAAGTGTTCTGATTTCTTTATAAAATAGCACGTATGTTCTGAATAGTCAAGTTTTTTGGTTGTTACTCGTGGTGCGAACAAGTTGTCGGATAGTAAATATAGAGTCCAGGAGGCCAAGATGTGGTCGCGAAGGTTACGGTATTTGGCTAACCCAGAGTTAAAGTGGCTATCCTTTTTGGGGATTTGCATGTAGTCTGCGAGTGAGCGCGGCAAGTCGGTCGACCGTTAATCGGCAGCGGCGGCAGCAGTGAGGTCCGTTTTCGGATTTATACTGGTCTGTTCTCGTCGTGGGACGAGCAGGCTTCTCTTGCGGTATCTTAGGGCCGGGTTTGACGTAGACGGAATGGATGTCTCGGCCGATATATAGACTATTTGCCGCGAAAGGGCAGACAGGCGGGGATTAGCACCGGTGCTTTACTTGCAGTCGATGCATGGCTTTGAGCTACCGCGTCTCTATAGGCCCATGTTTATAGCCTGAGGTACTTTCGTTTTGCTAGTTGATCTAGAGCAGGCATGGCAAGCTCTTCATTTAGTCTATGTCAATCTTAGGCCGGGCGGCATGTTCGTTCTCATTCTTTTTTGGCCTTTTGGAGGAGGCGAGCCGCTGTCTGACAAGCCCCGCGGCGGGCTAGGTGAGTGGGTTAGGTTGTGGAGTCATCGGCTGACGACTGGAGATTAAGTCGCGCAATATTTCAAGATCGGACTTATCGATCGCGTGGAGCATTTGTTGACTGGTGTGCGCCGATAGCGGTTGATGCGTGACGGAAAGGTGGTCGAAGAAGAGATCTTTGCCGTAAACGAGCGCTGGTACGTCGAGCACAAAATCGTCCTGATGTTGGAAAGGATTCAGTTTCAGAATATTCAGGTGAAAGTAGACTGGACTGATGAAGAGTTTGACGACGGGGATGAAGCTATGATCCTTATCGCAGCTAAGTGAGGATCGCTGGACAATCAGTCTGTGACTTTTCTTCCGGCTGTCTGCCTGGTTCTGTCGATATCTGCGGTCTCAGGCTCTAGTATTCGCCGGTTTCAGCGGATCGGAATGGTGTTTTAGGGCTGCTTCTGTTTCGGGAAGGGTCAGTCGATTTGAGATTTGACGGACTGGGCGACCTCGAAAGGGATGCCCGGAACTGCTGCAATCTCGTCCACGGTAGCCTGGCGAATACCGTCGATTGATTTGAATTGCTCCAATAGGGTTTTGCGTCGTTTGGGACCGACGCCGGGGATGCTATCTAATATTGAGGCAACGCCGACCTTCGATCGCTGCTTACGGTGTCCTTCGTTGGCGAAACGGTGGGCTTCGTCCCGGACTCGCTGCACGAGGTAGAGTCCTTCGGACCTTTCTGGTAGACGGATAGAGGGTTTTGATTTGGTTACGAATAGTTCTTCTTCACTTTTTGCAAGGGCCGCGAGAGGCACCTCATCAGTGAGGTTGAAGTTCTTAAGGACGTCTTTGGCCATTGTTAGCTGGCCCTTGCCGCCGTCGACGATCAAGAGATCAGGTAGGATTGACCAGGCAGTTTCTTTCTTGATCTTGCCGATCTTGCTGGGATCGTGCAATTCCCCGGCCGTGGTGTCCGCATAGCGTTGAAAGCGACGAGTTAGTACCTCTTTCATAGCCCCGTAATCGTCGTTGCCCACCGTCTGTACGTTGAATCGCCGGTAATCGCTTTTGCGCGGCGCTCCTTGCACGAAAACGACCATAGAGCCGACCGTGTGTTTTCCTTGGGTATGGCTGATGTCGTAGCATTCAATCCGTGAAGGCGGGCTATCCAGTGCCAAGGCTTCCTGCAATTCTGTCATCGCAATGACGTGTTTAGATCTGTCGGCCGCCCATTGCTGCCGAAGGGTGGCTAGTGTATCGGCAGCGTTCACAGCCGCCATCTGAACCAATTCCTTCTTCATGCCTCGCTGCGGAACGGTGATTGATACTTTCGTGCTCCGCTTTTGTTTCAACCATTGCTCGATAATTCGAGTCTCTTCGATTTCATTGGGCAGTAAAACTTCTTTGGGAATGTGAGCCGCCTCGTCATAAAACTGGGTCAAGAATTCGCTGAGGACTTCAGGATCAGTCTCGTCTTCAGTGCCTTCCAACAAGAAGTATTCGCGGCCGATAAGTTTTCCATGGCGAATGAAGAATACTTGTACGCAGGCATCAGCTTCATCTCGGGCAAAAGCGATGACATCCTGATCGGTGCTTGCTGCGCTGATAACCTTCTGCTTTGCCACGACGCGACCAATGGCCTTAAGCTGATCGCGATAGATAGCGGCCTGCTCAAAGTCCATTTCGTCGGCTGCTATCAGCATCTTGTTTTCAATGTCTTTAGTGATTTCATCAGATTTTCCATGAAGGAAATCCATCATCCCATGGATCATGTCACGATATTGGGGCTTTGAAACGTTGCCAATGCAAGGCGCGTTGCATAACTTGATGTCAAAATAAAGGCAAGCGCGGGTATCATTTCCGTCGATATCTCGATCGCAAGTCAGATAGGGAAAGATTTTTCTTAGAAGATCAAGCGTCTGATGGACAGCCCAGACCGAAGTATAAGGGCCAAAGTAACGCGAGCCATCGCGGATCATTCGCCTGGTTACTGTTACCTTCGGGTAAGAGGATGACCAACCAATCTTGATGTACGGATAACGCTTATCATCCTTGAGGCGGACATTGAAATGGGGCTTGTACTTCTTGATAAGGTTCATTTCCAGAAGAAGCGCCTCTAATTCAGTATCCGTGGTGATTATTTCGATGTCCACGACTTGTTCACGGAGACGGCGGGTCTTAAAGGAATCAACGTTGTTCCGGAAGTAGGATTGCACTCGACTGCGAAGATTCACGGCCTTTCCAACGTAGATTACCCGGTCGTTGGAATCCTTGTGCAAGTAGACACCCGGCCGCGAGGGCAGGTTGGCCAGGATTTCTTTTACATTATCTGGAGCCTCAAAACTCATAGTGGAGATTATAATGTGTCACGCCTTAAAATTGAAAAGAGGAATTCGTTTTAGCCGGAACTGCAACGGCTCTTTCAAAGCGCTTTATTCCACAATGGAGCCGGCGCAAACAAGAAGCTCATCCTGGAAGGGCGCACATAAGTGTAAGTTGGATGACGAAAAGGACAAAATCGATTTCCCTAGAGTTTCAGGTCGGCCGGCTGACCGCCGCTGGCCTCAATCAGCTTGGACGGGCTGACGGCAAATACGGCGTATGGCGTACCCGCCGCTGCCCAGACGACATCATAATGGCTAAGATCTCGATCAACGAAGACCTTCAACTCGGTTTTGTAACCAAACGGAGGCACGCCTCCTATGCTGAAACCGGTCGCCGTTTTGACCGCTTCCGCATCTGCTCGGCGTACCTTTTTTCGGCTCGTTTCGCACAAACCTGCGAGTTTTCTCTCGTCAAGGCGGTTGGTTCCCGAAAGCAAGGTGACTACTGGATGACCAGCTACGATGAAAATGAGGCTCTTGACTATTTGGGCTACTTCACAACCGATAGCGGTCGCGGCTTCTTGGGCGGTTCTGGTCGTTTCAGCAAACTCCACGATCTCGATTTCAAGACCCAGCTGCCGGGCTGACGATTCAACTTTTTGGGCCGAAGGATGCAAAGCCATAGATCAGTTACCTGCCTTTTCAAAACATTCCACTTGTCAGTCGTTTGGAGTTCTGTGAAGCCGTTGCCGCAGATAACAATAGCGAGATGACCAATGAAGTGGGACCGCTCAGTTAGCCGCCTGTCCCTTGACAGGTAAATGAACGGCGAATGTCGTGCCTTCGCCTTCTATACTTGAAACGTCAATTCGGCCCCTGTGCTGTTCGACAATCCGGTGGCAAGTAGCTAATCCAAGGCCCGTTCCTTCACCCGGGGCCTTGGTCGTGAAGAAGGGTTCGAAGATGCGTACCAGTTCAGTAGGTGACATTCCCCTGCCAGTATCACGGACGATAACCAGGATATCATCAGTCCCGATATCATGACGAGTAAGGATTTCGATTTGTTTGTCTTTACTTTTGACCTGTAAGGCATCTCGGGCATTAAGCAAGAGGTTCAACCAGACACTTTGAAGATGTTCTAAGCTGACGTCGGCCGGCGGCAAGTCATCCGCCAATTCGATACTTACATCGATTCCGGCCGTCGTCATTTGGTATGTGACCAGACTAAGAGCCTGCCGGATAGAGTCATTAATGTCGGCTACTTCAAATTCGTACTGGCTTTGTCGTGCAAAATCCAATAGGCCGCGCACTACCTTTGCCGCCCGGATGCCTGCTCGCCCAATTAATTCTACTGACTCGTAGTTGTCATCGTCGGGAGAGATTGACATCTCTAGAATTTCGGCATTGGCGTTGATCGCGGTCAAGGGGTTGTTGATTTCGTGGGCCACCCCGGCAGCCAACTGGCCAATAGCAGCCAGCTTTCCAGCTTGCATCAACGAACTTTCAAGCTGTCTTTCTTCTGTACGGTCTTGCCAGACGATCACCGCCCGGGCGGAGTCAGCCTTGGATCCTGGTATGGGGTAGGCACTGACATCCCATTCATCTCGCCGGTGATCAGATCCTTGCCAGGAAACTGTCCATCGTTGGGATCGTTCGTTATCCAGAGTTGAAGCCGTCTTGCAGTGATCGCATGGGTTTTCCCGGTTGAAGAAGACCTGAAAACAAGTTTTCCCAACAAGATCATCCGGTGTCTTACCTATTTCCCGGCATTTGGTTCGATTGACGGCAACGATACGCCAATTCTCATCAATTGTATATATGGGATGGAGAATACCATCAATGACGGCCTGAAGCGTATTACGGCTTTCCAGTAATTCCAGCTGCCTTTGCCTGATACTTTGAAAGAGCCAGGCTATCTCGACGGCCCGACTTACTGAACTAGCTAAAGAAGTGAATAAATCACTTTCTATTTCCGTAAAGAGCCCGTCACCTTTGTTAATGGCGGCGACGATGCCAACCGGTTTACCGCGGACGACCAGGGGCGTAACCATGAGCGACCGAATGGGAAAATCGAGCGGGGCATCAAGTCCGGGCTGAAAACGTCCGTCCGCCAATGGATCATCAAGACAGAGGCTTTGTCCTAAACGATAACTGGTTCCGATGATACCTCGGCCGACGGGAACCGGAGGCCAATTATTGGCTGCGATCTTGTATTCAGCCGATTGCACTTGCCGACAATGGAGAAGCGCACGGTTATCGTCGATCATGAAAGCGGCGGCCAATTCAACATCAAATATCGTCTCAATGCCATCCGTGGCTACGGCCAAAACCTCAGCCGTCGATAATTTGGCCGAGACAGCTGAGCTCACTCGATTCAAGGCGACTAGCTGTTGACTTTGGCTCTGTAATTGCTTCTCTAATTGCTGTGTTCGGAGAATCGTTTTGACGCGTGCAATTAGCTCTAATGGATAATAGGGCTTGGTGATATAGTCATCGGCTCCGGCCGATAAAGCTTCCACTTTCTCTTCGTTACCTGAAGCAGCGGTTAGTACAATGACCCGGGTGAATTGCAGCTCAGGATGGTTTCGAAGCCAAGCCAGAACTTCCGGTCCTGTCATGACCGGCATACGTACATCTAATAGCACCAAATCTATCGCTTGGCTGGATTCTACTAGACTCGCTTCCAGGATAGCCATCGCTTCCTGACCGTTCCGGGCGATCGTTACATCATAGCCTTCTTTTCTCTTCAAAAGTTCAGCTAAAGACTCGGCAATCTCCGGCTCATCGTCGACGACGAGCAAGCGGACATTCGAGGCTAGGACTGATCCGGCCGCGTAATTAACTTGTTGATCTACTATCGCCGAAAATGCAGTGGCGCTCATCTGAATCCCCTTGTGCTATGGGTGCAATCGTTCGTTTTTAAGAGACAATTTATAGGAGAGTTGTTGCACCGAGGAATCGTTGTACCGAGAAATCGTTGCATGCAAGGGTTGGTGTTCCCCGAGATGTCGCACATTCCCACCTTCAGTTCTGAAACGTGGAACACATGGAAGGATTGCCAGTCAATTTTTGTTTCAACGATTCCCAGCCTAACCAGCCTGGATGAATCAAGAGCTAGGTTGCGAAGGTATAGCCATGACCCTGAACCGTGCGAATAAATTCAGGCCGTCTTGGTTCAGGCTCGATTTTGTCGCGCAAATTCTTGATATGGGCACGGACTAGTTCCGGGCTACCAGTATCCCGCGGATAGTCCCATACATCCTGAAGCAACTGCTGGCTGGTGAAGACCTGTCCAGCATTACTCATCAAATGGTATAGGAGATCGAACTGGACGTTGGTGAGCAGGGAAGTACCAACCGGCGTCGTCACCTTGAACCCGCGCGTATCGAGAACGACATTCCCAACCCGAACCAGGTTGTTGTCTTGCACTTCTTCCTCAAATGTGACCGAACGACGCAATATCGCCCGGATGCGAAGCTGGAGCTCCTGCATATTAAAGGGCTTGGCAAGATAATCATCGCCACCGGCTCGAAAACCTTCGATCTTATCCTCATCCTTTGACTTTGCAGTTAAGAAGAGGATCGGCACATCTTTCAAAAGGGGATCGCCGCGGACCTGGCGGCAAACTTGATAACCATCGGTGCCCGGCATCACCACATCCAGGACCAAAAGATCCGGCCGGTGCCTGCGGGCAACGTGCAATCCTTCGGTGCCACTGTTCGCGACCATGACTTGGTACTCGTACAGTTTCAGCGCACGTTGCAAGGTTCGCGACACTAATTCATCGTCGTCGATAACCAATATAGTCTGCATACTACTACTACCTTATTCGATATTGTATTGGTACTACCAGAGGTATATATTTAACCAGCGACTATTGGTACTTAGATTATACAGGTTTTAGCGAAGAAGAACGAGTAAGCAATTAGACCTAGTTCCAAGGTAATAATTGGCGTCATAGAAATCTAGTTTTGTTCAGGTCCATGCGCAAGCCTGGAGACAACCTATTAGGCCGTCACAGCCAGATTGTTACTCAAGGCGGCACAGGTGATCCGGACCCGTTATTACCACCAGAAACTACAAAAGCAGACGTAATGGTTCTTCCATGATGGCCTTGAACTCTTGTAAGAACTGGGCTGCCTCCGCGCCATCGGTTACCCTGTGATCGGCCGAAATCGTTGCTTTCATTCGCCAACCAATCGCCAATTCCCCATCTACAACCACCGGCACCTGTGATGCCGTACCGACAGCCAATATCGCCGCTTCGGGTGGGTTGATGATGGCGATGAAGTGATCGACTTGGAATGCACCGAGATTGCTGACCGTAAATGTTCCACCTTCAAAGTCGCCCGGCCGGCTTTTTCCGTCTCTGGCTCGCTGAATCATGGTCCTGTTGTCTAGCGCAATTTGAGCCAGCGGAGAAAAATCGGTATTCTTCTGGACGACGGTCAATAGACCGCCCTCGACGGCAACAGCTGACCCAACACTGATATGGCCATGGCGTACGAGCTTGTCACCGGCAAAAGTAGCGTTGATGTTCGGGTATTGGCGTAAGGCTAAAGCGGCCGCCTTGATGATCATATCGTTGACGGTTACTTTGTTTTCTTCCGGAATCAGCGCATTAATCTCTTTGCGCAAGCTCAACGCCTGGGCCATGTCGATATCGCTCGTGACATAGAAGTGGGGGACAGTCGTTTTGCTTTCCAACATGCGCCGGCCGATAGCCTGGCGTAGGCGAGAAGTGGTTACTTCCACGGACTCGGCCGGCCGAGGCATTTGGGGTGGCTCATAGAGGGTCGCCGCGATTTCCTGATCAGCCGCTGAGAAGCTTTCTACATCGCTCCGGATAATTCGGCCGCCGGGCCCACTACCGCTAATCAGTGATAAATTGACACCTTTTTCTTTAGCGATACGGCGAGCAACTGGCGAAGCTTTTACGCCGCCTGGAAATTCGCCATTCTCAGGAATAGAATCTGTGGCCGGCGACGATAAATGCTCTGTTTCTGCGGGGACTTCGGTTCCTTCTGTTGGCTCAGCACTTTCCGCTGAGGCTCCATCACCGCCTGTGTCCATCTGAGAAATGTCTTCACCTTCTTCGCCAACAATGGCCATGTTGCCACCAATGGGCACCACGTCACCTTCTCCAGCTAGCATTTTCAGCAATACGCCGCCAGCTTGGGCTTCTAATTCCAGGGTCGCTTTGTCAGATTCGATCTCGGCAATCACCTCACCTTTCTTTACCTGATCGCCGATACCTTTACTCCAACCGACTAAGACGCCTTCGCGCATGTCAAATCCCAACTTTGGCATGACAATGTACTCAGCCATCAGACTATCTCCTTAACCGCTTCAATCACTCTATCAACGTTGATCAAAGCCAATTGCTCCAATTCCCGGGAGTAAGGAAGCGGGACCTCAAGCTGAGCCACTCGCTTAATCGGGGCATCCAGGTAATCAAACCCATCTTCCTGAATTCGGGCGGCAATTTCCGAGCCAATGCCATATGAACGATAACCTTCTTCGACGACAACCGCTTTAAATGTCTTCTTAAAGGAATCAAGCACCGGTCCCATATCCAAGGGTCGTAAAGTTCGCAAATCGACGACCTCAGCTTCGATGCCCTCCTTGGCTAATTTGTCGGCAGCTTCCAGGGCGACCTGCAGACCTTGAGCATAAGCGACGAGGGTTACATCCGTGCCCTGGCGCTTGATGTCCGAGACGCCCATGGGGACGGTGTAATCTTCGTCTTCAGGCACCTCACCTCGCACCTGGTACAAAGTCGCGTGTTCAATAAACAAAATAGGGTCATCGGAACGAATGGCCGACTTGAGCAATCCTTTGGCATCGTATGGCGTGCCCGGTGAGACGACTTTTAAACCAGGAAAGTGGGCGAAAATAACATCTGGCGTGTGGCTATGGGTTGCGCCAAGTTGGCGGCCGCCGCCACCCGGCGCCCTGAATACAACCGGACACTTGATGGCGCCACCAAACATATAATGTACTTTGGCGGCATGGTTTACGATGGCATCGAGGGCTAAAAAGGCAAAGTTGATGGTCATGAACTCCGCTACCGGGCGTAATCCGTTCATTGCCGCTCCGGTAGCTGCTCCGCCAATTACCATTTCGGCAATCGGCGTATCTTTCACCCTCTTCTCGCCGAATTCGTCGTGAAATCCTCGGGTTACGGCGTAGGTTCCACCCCAGATACCTACTTCTTCACCCATGATAAATACGTTTTCATCGCGGTGCATTTCTTCCCGCAGAGCGTCAGTTATTGCTTGTCTCATTGTTATACGCGACATGTTAGGCCTCCACGTAAATGTTGGTGAACAGCTCTTCTGGTTCGGGTAATTTCGACTCTTCGGCGAATCGAACTGCATCCTCTACCTCTTGCTCTACCGATTGATCTATGGCATCGAGCTCATCCCTCTCTGCCAACCCTTCATTTATCATGTGACGTTCCAAGACGCCAATGGGATCGTCCTCCCGCCACTTTTCCACCTCATCTTTTGTCCTGTAGCGCAGCGGATCGCCCATGCTGTGTCCTTCATAACGATAAGTTAACATTTCCAGAAATTGAGGGCCCTTACCATTGCGGATGGCTTTAAGCGCTGTCTGGGTCGCTTTATAAACTTCCATAACATTCATGCCGTCCACCGATTTTCCTTTCATGCCGTACGCGGAAGCTTTATTCACCATGTTAGGCACGGCCGAAGCACGGTCGATCGTCGTCCCCATTCCATATTGGTTGTTTTCAGCAATCCAGAGCATGGGTAGATTCCAAACGCTGGCTAAGTTTAGAGATTCATGAAAATAGCCAATATTCGTAGAGCCATCTCCGAAATAACACAAGACAGCGTTGTCCGTCTCCCGATATTGTTCGGCAAGGGCAATGCCCGTTGCCAGGGGCAAATGACCACCGACGATGGCGTATCCACCCCAAAATTTCTGCTCGACATTAACCAAGTGCATTGAGCCGCCTTTACCGCGACTGACACCAGTGACTTTGCCTAACATTTCGGCCATGACAGCACCGGCATCGGTTCCGACCGACAATGCATGTCCGTGGTCGCGATAAGCGGTGATTACATGGTCGCCTTCCTGGCGAGCGGCAATCGTGCCAACAGCCACAGCTTCTTGACCAATGTAAAGATGCAAAAAGCCGCCGATTTTACCTTGCTGGTATAGCTCGGCAGAACGCTGTTCAAAGCGCCGAATGAGTACCATCTGTTGGTACCAATCCAACAGTGTAGATTTTTCCATCAAGTTCTCCTCAATGTCGTTTTTTATTATTGATGTGAATGGTCAAAAGGAGAAAAGTTCGCTATTCTATTCATACGATAAGTAGCGGCGGAACTTCTCTATTGAAGCAAGCCGATAGACAGCATATTTAACCAAAACAACTTTGGCTTACTTCGCTGCACGACGGCTCACATCAATAATAATCTAATGACGAGCCCACGCACTTCGGAGTGTCATGGTTTCGCCAACTCAGTTTTAAAAAAAAAGTGACACACTTGGTTCACATATCAATGGTCTGGGGCTCTTCCTAACCCCAACTACTTTTGTAGGTTTTGGTATTCTCAAAGGAGGTACCCAGACGGAACTTTAGTTTAGCAGACTTCAGTTGGCTTGGCTACAACGATGGTCATTACCGTATAATGGGCAATATCCACGATCGGCTCCCGAGTCCTGAAGCAGCAAATCCTTTCTTCATGGCCTGTTCGATGGCTTGATGTTTATCTGGAGTGAATGCGATTAGTGATGGGCCAGCGCCACTGAGGGCCACGCCGGCCGCACCAGCCTCTAGCGCCCATTTGAATGCCGTCTGTATTCCTGGAATTAGCTCCATGCGGTACGGCTGATGCAGTTTGTCTTGCATGGCGATTCGAAGTCGACCGTAATCGCCGGCCTCCAAGGCCCGTACCAGCAAGCCGACCCGACTGGCATTAAAAACGGCATCCGACAGGGTTACTTGAGCTGGTAAAGCGGCTCTGGCCTCAATCGTGGGCAGGTTGAAGGCCGGTAATACGACCACTACTGTCATGTCCGGCACCGGAATCTGCTCCACAATCAGTTCTTCATCCTCGAACATTGAAAGTGTCAAACCACCATAAAAGGCGGGCGTCACATTATCAGGATGGCCTTCAATTTCGGTCGCCAACCTTAGGATCTCCATATCAGTCAGAGGAAAGCCCAGCAGCGTATTGGCTGCCAAGATACCCGCCAGGACGGCCGCCGCGCTACTGCCCAGCCCGCTGCCGACGGGAATCTGATTATTCTGAATAATTTGCATACCTGCCGGCCGTCGTCCAACCTGCTCAAAAAGCCTGTCGGCCGCTTTGAATACCTGGTTCGTATTATCAGTGGGGATGCTTTCAACCCCCTCGCCGTGGACCTCAATTGACAAGCCCGCATCGGTTACATTGAAGGTCACCTGGTTCGTTAGGCTTAGCGCCAGCCCCAGACAGTCAAATCCGGGTCCTAGATTGGCCGTGGTCGCCGGCACGATATTGGTAGTCGAATTAAACATGAGGTAATTAAAACGGAAAGGAGACAAGATGCAAGAATACACCGCCGAAAGTAGTGATAGGATACAATTCAGCCATGAAGATCAATAATAAACTGCCAACGCCACCCAACATACGTATCGCTATGCACGTCAAACCCGCGGCCGAACGCGCTCTACGCAAGGGTCATCCCTGGCTTTTCGAAGAGGCAATTCAGCGTCAGAACCGGGAGGGTCAGGCCGGGGACTTGGCCGTAATCTTCGACCGAAAAGATAGGTTCTTGGCCATCGGCCTCTACGATCCACGATCGCCCATTCGAGTTCGCATCTTGCAGCACAATGATCCGGTAATAATCGATCAGCACTGGTTCAAAATGCGTTTTCTGGAGGCATCTTTACTACGGGATTCATTACCGGAAACGGGCACGAACGGTTATCGAATGGTACATGGCGAAAATGACGGCCTGCCGGGGCTGGTCGTCGACCGGTACGACCAAAATTATGTTATCAAACTCGATACGGCCGCCTGGATACCCAGACTCGCCGATGTCGTGCCGGCCCTGTTATCGGTGGTGAAGGCCAAGCGCCTGGTTCTGCGACTCAGCCGGTCGGCCCAATCTATAGCCAAGAGCGACCTTGATCTAATGGATGGCGATGTACTTGCCGGTGCCCCGCTGAAAGCGCCAGCATTATTTCAAGAAAACGGGCTGAATTTTGAGGCGGATCTCATCCACGGTCAAAAAACTGGCTTCTTCTTCGATCAAAGGGAAAACCGGGCAACATTGGGAAAAATCATCGCTGGACGCCAGGATATTGATACGCTTCTGAACGTCTTTGCCTATACAGGAGGTTTCTCCCTCTACGCAGCGCGAGCCGGGGCAAGAAAGATTACCAGCCTCGACAGTAGCCAGCAGGCTCTTGACACAGCGGTAAAGAACTTCGATTTAAACCAGGATATCAAATCAATATCGACTGCTATTCAAGAACTGGCTTGTGGTGATGCCTTTCAACTACTAAAGAAATTTGCAGCAGAAGGTCGACGTTATGACTCGATTGTCATCGATCCACCATCATTCGCCAAGCGACAATCGGAAGTCGATCAGGCGCTCAATTCTTATCGGCGGTTAACGTGGTTGGGGTTATCGCTCTTACGACCGGGCGGTCTATTCGTGATGTCTTCATGTTCCAGCAGGGTGGGGGCTGAGGAATTTTTCACAGAAGTCAACCGTGTGGCATCAAGGAATGATCGGCCTTTATCGGAACTGACTAGCACGGGTCATGCGCTTGACCATCCGGTGAACTTCTCTCAGGGCGCTTATCTTAAATGTCTGTTCGCTATTGCCAAATGAGGCAGCTCAAACGGCCGTTACTTCCTTGAGATCGGGAAAAAATTGTTTAACCGTGCCCTCTACCCAACCGTGAAGAGTGACTGGCGCGAGATTGCAGCCTTCGCAAGCACCAGACATATGCACCGTGAGATGATCGTCCTCATAGGAAACTATCTCCACTGCGCCACCATGATAATATTCGATATAGGCGCTTAATACTTCAACTAGCGCACGCATGCGTTCTTCGTCCGTCGCCTCAGTCGGCACGCTACTTGTATCCGGCTCACTTCCTGCATAAAGGGTGGTCATAAATTACTCCTGTAATCTGATGCAAAATTAGGCGTTTGACAAAATTGATTTGTCCGCCCTATGGAATTCTTGTACGAACTATCGATCTAGAATCGTCTGGATTCGTAGATGGAATCTCGAAACGATTAACGCGGATAAGTAAAGCTATTCTATAACGGATGAAGCCACATAATCAAGCAATGTGTACGTTTACTCTTAACTGGCGACACCATCATGCTGATTCCGAGGTGATAACAATTTCGGGCAAACATGTGTTTCCCGAATTCAGAGCAGCTCAATCGAATACTGTTCGATGACGATATCCGGCCGGTTTTTCTCTATCCAAGCCACGGCTTTTTCCATGAGGCCATGCACATATCCCGGATCGTTGCCCACGGTCGCGAGGGCAATAACGGCCGTATGCCAGGAATCGTGATGATCGACTTCGGCAATAGCAACGTTAAATTGCTTCGGCAGACGGGCAATCAGGGATTTTAAAATGCTACGTTTCGCTTTTAAGGAGTCGGTGCCGAATAGTTGGAGGGTGATGACACAAGTAGCGATATGCATGGCTTGATTTTCCCTTGTTGCGCAGGGGTGACAAATTCATCGAAATGTTGACATGAATGAATCATTAAACCGAGTAACGTTGAAGCAATAACGGTGTTTATAATACCGGCTCGAGCCAATACCTGGCTTGCGGGTATTGGCTCTAATTATGCAACAAAATTGGATTTCATTCGTAATAGTGTGTGAAACGTCTCATCTCAAGAGAAGATTTCCTCTTGAATAAGCGTAACGACTTTTCTAAATGTGGCTTGTTGTGATTGACCAGATCACGGGAATCGAATATGACAAAGGTTGAAAATTCTCAGCGTAATCCCATGCGCAATGTGGCTTATGTTTTTCTCATTATCTTTCTTATTGTAGCGACAATAGCCGTCGTCGCCGGTGTATACCTCGGATATACGGCCGTAAAGGGCGTTCAGTCTGTTTCCAATCCCATAGGCGACCTCGTCCGCCAGCTCGTTGTCGAAACTACACCGGTTATTTTGCCTAACCCGGTGATGATCGTCGAGGAAATCAATAGCCTGGCTCGATTAGAAACGGCCGAATACTCCTTCCAAGATATCCTGCAAATCGAAAGAAACCAGGAATTGTTGTGGGGTGTATTTGGCGAGAGCCTGCTTTTTGTCGCTTACGGTGACGTTATTGCCGGTGTGGATCTGGCCCAAATGGGTGCAGAAGATTTGCAGGTCATAAGCCCGACCAAAGTTATCGTTCGCGTACCCGAGGCCGAGATATTTCTGACCGATCTTGACAATGAGCGTTCCTATGTCGCCAATCGAGACATCGGCTTACTATCTAAAGGTGATCCCGAGTTAGAGACTCTCATCCGCCAGGAAGCGGAGGGTCGAATGGAAGAAGCCGCTATTGAAAACGGCGTCATCGATATGGCCAACGAAGAGGCCGAGAAGTTCATGCGATCCTTTCTCGGCAATCTGGGCTTCGACGAAATTATCATCACGCGAAAGCCCTTGCCCCCGGCAACTCCTTTCGTGCAAGAGGTTCCAAAAGGCTTTGTCATGACCCCGGCGCCGCCCATGTTGGTAACCCCAACAGCCGCCACTCCATAGCAGCTAGCCAGTGAATTGGGATGTTCGAGGTTATTCCCAATAGCGCAATAGCCCACCGTCGCTCGAATCGACACTAATCAGCATTAGCTCATCAGAGGCGCCTGGTCCATTCATCATTGCCGTATTTGGAAGCGATTAGCTCTTCCGCCCGCTTCTGCTCACTTAAACTCAAGGCGCTCTGGTTGAAACTGAGATTGAGGGCCTGCTCGAATCCCTTTCGCATTTTACCAGCGACCTCATCAAATGATAACGGCTGATCCAAACTGGTTTCGAGCGTGATCGCCCGGCGTTTAAGTTGCTCGATTAGCTCCTGGCGCTGGTCCACACTTTCAAATACCAGTGCCTCCACGATGCGGGTGATGTCACCAAAGAGAGGAAGGGTGCCATGCTGCAACACGACTCCTTGTTTCCGAACCTGCGCGCTGCCTACCAACTTGTGCCCATTTACCGTTATCTCGTAATTTGAGGGAACATCAAAACAGGCCGGACCATCATTTTTAAGCAAGGATGGGTCAATATTAGCTTTGGCTGGCTCCAGCCCCAACTCTTTCAATCCAGCCAATATTGCCTCGGACAATCTGTGATAACTTTCCAGTACGCCACCCTTTACGCGAGGTTCTCCAACTGGCGCACAAACGCTGTAGGTTAGCTCGTCGATATGCAAGATGGCACGCCCACCGGTCGGCCTGCGCACGATATCCCAACCCACCGACCGGCAAAAGTCGACGTCAATCACCTGCCAGCTCTGCCTAAAACCCAACGACATACAAGCCGGCTGCCAGCCATAAAATCGTAGGGTAGGTGGGCTATAACCGGCAGCCACAGCTTCCAGGATAGCCTCGTCACAGGCCATATTATAAGGGCCGTGTTGGAGCCCGCTCATAACCAGCCGCCATTCAGCTTGCCCGTAGGAATCTGAAAGTATGATTTGTTTTTCCAACTTAGCCCGCGTAACTCCAACCTAGTCCAGGTAGCGTGATCATATCGGCCGCCTTGGAAGGCTTTAATACATTCGCAGCGACCGCTTCTCCGACGACGATATCATGGTCTCCGCCGATGTCGATAATATCAACGAGCTTGAATTCAATATAAGCCGCTGCGCCTTCCAGGACGGGGCATCCAGTTTCCGGAGCAACTGTGAACTTCGCCTCGTTCATCTTGTCCGGTTTCTTGGATCTTCCCTTGGTTAGGGACATCATCGATTCTTTGTCCTCTAACCGGAACAAGTTGATCGCAAAGACGCGTCCTTTTTCAATAAGGCTGCGCGAATATGAAGTCTTCTGTAATCCTATTGCCACCAGGCGAGGTTCAAAAGATACCTGGCTGATCCAGTTAGCTACCATGGCATTAACATCATCTTCGTGATGCGTCGTGATCGAATAAAATCCGTAGGGCATCATCTTTAGTGCATTCTTAATGGGATCGTCTGACATTCAATATTCTCCTTAATTGTTACTGTTAGTTTGAGATAGACCTGATCATTATGCCAGGCGTCGTGTTCATTCGCAACCAGATTATAGCGGGCAATCACCGATTGGCAGTGTAATGAACCATACAGTTACTTTACATAACAAAGACCACTGTACCGTTTGCACATTGGCTAAAGATGAGGTCTATTATGATCGCGCCAATGCTAATACCTTATAGAGTGCCTGGCCTTAAATGGTTGGCGATCCTAACCGCTGTCTATTCCATTATTTGGATCAGCCTGGAAGGAAAAATGTGGCAGGTCCTCGTCCTGTCCTGCGGCTTGACGATCCTTATGGCGGGCGCCATCTACCAGAAACGAATAGGAGGACGCACACCGTCAATTAGTAGATGGCTACTTTTATGTGCTTTGGCAGGAGCAGTACTGGGCTTGTTGTTTGGTCCGCTCACTATATTGCTCATGGTGTTAAAGACCGGACTCCATGGACATGGGCCAGAATTTACTCCCGAAGAGATCAATTGGATCATAGACCGGATTCCCCTGTTCATGATCCTTGGCGCTTTGATAACCAGTGGTCTAGGTGCCTTGTTAGCCGGATTTAACGACAGGTCAGCTTCCAATTAGTCCCTGGTAATGGAAGCCGTTGCGCACTTAATCAGGTCGGTGTTCGGCAATCCTCGCCTCCAGAGCTTGTAAGGCACTTTCCAATTCGGCCTGACGCAGACTCGTCGTGACATCCCCCCGGGTCCGCTCCAAGACGGCTCGAACGGTGTCTGTACGCCGGCGCAAGCCCAGGGTGATGGAGTCATTAAAATCAAACGTGACCAGGATGGCGTATATATCATCCATCGCTCCCAGCAGTCGTTCAGCCTCCTGGCTATGACCATGGCGAATGATATCTAAGATCCGGCGTCGTAATTCGGTTGCCGCTTCCGCCAAACCATTCAGCCACGTGTTCCCCTCAGTGCCTAACTCTGATGGGCCAGGCAGCGGTAAATCTCGAACCAAAGCGTAAGTGAGATTGGCTTCCACGTATTCTTTTAGGGCATCTTGGGTATAACCAGCATGGTACAGGTTGGCAAAAGGGCGTACACCGGCATTTAGTTCCTGGGCCGCTCTCTCGGCTTCTAAAATCAATTCTTCAGCTCGTTCCCATTCCTCCCGGTGAATTGCCCGAATTGACCGGGCGCAAATGCTGATTAGCGTGCGGGATCGCTGATAGGCAGTATCACGCGCTTCATTTATTTCTTCAAATCCGTCCCGAATGGTATCGGCAACATTGTCAAGATAGTCTCTATCCACGATCACTCCTTTTCTGGCCCATTACTTTCTGGCCCATTACTTTCTGGCCCAGAACTTTCTGGCCCATTACTTGATTCGTCGTCTTCTGAACCATCGCCAGGTGGAAACTTAAAAAGTTGGTCGGCAAGCGATGGTTGTTGAGGTAATCGAATCTCGCCGAACTGGTTTTCGTAATTAACCAAATTCTGGGCCAGCGCTCTCTGAAGCATTTTGCCGTGCATTGGCGACATGATGATCCTTGAGACCACATTACCCTTGGGCATACGGGGTAATACCTGGGCAAAGTCGATGACTAATTCGGCCGGTGTGTGGCTGATGAAGGCCAGATTCGCGTACACAGGCTCTAGATCTTTTGGAATCTCTATCGAAACACGTTTCCTGCTTGGGGTAGGCTTTTCTTTAGGATCAGACATTCGTTTGATTCTCCCAATTCAATCTGTTGAATGACAACTTTATAGATAAGCATAAGATACATCAAATCATGTTGATCTGGAAACTTTGCCTATAATAACCATGTGGGGTTTACGGCGAGACAGCATCTACGTTTTTCGGTAGAAGCTCAGCAAAGACCCTTGGAATAGTTACTGAGTTAAACATGTTGGAACGGTGAAGTTGATTGAGTACAAGTGGCAGCCATGTTAAAATGAAATAGGCAATCTATGAAGTAAACGCCATTAATTCTTCTGGAATGAAATATGCCACTGGCGATTTACTCAAATAGCGAGGCACGTCAAAAAATTATGGCGACAAATTCGTTTTTGCCACCATTTGAGGTGATCGATCATACGGCCGATTGGGCTTTAAAGGTTCGTGGCCAAGATATGGCCGAATTATTAGCCAACGCCGCCTTGGGAATGGCCACGCTTTTAGTAGACGACGTAAATGACGTGCCACAAACCGAAATCCGGCGCCTTGAACTCAGTGCCTTTGATGCTGAGACATTGTTGGTAGATTGGCTCACCGAGTTAGCTTACTGGGCAGAAGAAAGCCAACTGGTCTTCCATAAGTTTTCCTTTAGCGAAGCCTCGAATACCCATCTAAAAGTCACGGCTTGCGGTGGGGTGGCCAGTGAATTACAAAAGCACATCAAGGCTGTTACTTATCACGAACTAGAGATAATACAGATGGACCAGGGATTATCGGCCACGGTTGTGTTCGATGTCTAGGGGAGGTAGAGTCAGACGATGGATGAATCGAAAAGAGTAACAAGCAAAGATTTTCAGCGACTGGGGCCTTATCTGTTCGAAGTGCCCCAATCTTACCGGGCCGATATGCGCGTGCCGGCCCGATTTTATGCTGACGCAGAACTACTCGCGGCTATTCAAGAGGATAAAAGTCTAAGCCAACTGGTCAATACCTCAACTTTACCTGGAGTTGTTAAATACGCCCTGGCTATGCCGGATATACACCAGGGATATGGCTTTCCAATTGGCGGAGTCATCGCCACCGAATTGCCGGATGGCGTCATCTCACCCGGCGGGGTTGGATACGACATCAATTGTGGCGTGCGATTGCTGGGTTCTCATTTGGATCTGGAAGAAATCGAACCCCATCTGAGTGAATTGGCGACTGCCCTCTATGCTAATTGTCCAAGCGGCGTGGGCAAAGGCGGAAGCATCAAAATAAAAAGTGGTGAATTGGACAAGCTAATAGAAGAAGGCGCTCGCTGGGCCCTGGGCAGGAGTTATGCGACAGCAGAAGATCTGGAGCGAACCGAAGAAAAGGGGTGCATCGAAGGCGCGGATGCGACCAAGGTGAGCCTGAGGGCCAAAAAACGAGGCTTAGGCCAGGTGGGTACATTGGGCGCCGGCAATCATTTCATCGAAGTGGACGCCGTCGATGAAGTTTTTGATATCAAAGCCGCGGACCGTCTGGGACTATCTCCCGGCCGAATAGTCGTCCAGATTCATTGTGGATCGCGAGGTTTCGGGCACCAAATATGTACAGATTATGTCAAGCGTTTCCAGCAGGTAATTCACCAGTATGGCATCAAGTTACCGGATCGTGAACTGGTCTGTGCGCCATTGAGCAGCAATGCCGGCCAGGATTATCTAGCGGCGATGAAGGCGGCCGCCAATTTCGCCTTCGCCAACAGGCAAGTGCTAACACACCATATCCGGCGAAGTTTTGAGCAAGTGTTGGCTGGAAAAGTGAGTAACCACTGGCTCTACCAAATCTACGATATCGCTCATAACATGGCCAAAATTGAGGAACACCAGATCAATGGCCACAGCAGCCAGCTTTGCGTCCACAGGAAAGGCGCTACCCGGGCTTTTGCTCCTGGTTCGCCTGTGCTACCGGATGTTTACCGCGACATCGGCCAGCCGGTTCTCGTGCCGGGTTCCATGGGTACGGCCAGTTGGGTCTTGTTGGGCACACAAGGGTCGATGGACCAGACTTTTGGCTCCAGCTGCCACGGCGCCGGCCGGACGATGAGCCGCCGGAAAGCAAAAAAAATGATCTGGGGCGGTGATTTACGAGACCAGTTAGAAGCCTCAGGAATCCATATCAGGGCAGGCAGCATGCCTGGATTGGCAGAAGAGGCCCCGGCCGCCTACAAGGATGTCGATCGCGTTGTAGAGGTCGTTCATGGAGCGGGCATCGCCAAAAAGGTGGCCCGCATTGTTCCAGTTGCAGTGATTAAAGGGTAACCAGTCTGGTCGACACTTAGTTGAACTGGTCAACAGGAGTTGCCTGATCAGAGCATCTATTCAGGTAACGGTGAAGGGTCGTATTGCAGATGGATAGAGACAAGATCGTCTGGCTTGTTGCCGGTTTATTTTTTGGGGCGATAATCATAGCTATCGCATTTCTTTGGTCCAGACAAACGAGACCAGCGCCCATATATATCAGCCCACCAGCGCCAACATTAACGCCATTGCCATCGCCAACGGCCAGTCCTATGAGGGTATATATCAGCGGTGAAGTGGAACAACCGGACGTCTATGAATTGCCGGTTGGCGCGATTCTACAAGATGCTGTGCAAGCCGCCGGTGGTTTTACCGAGGCGGCCGATGACGAGCGCTTGAACCTGGCGCTGCCTTTGAACGATGGCATGCACGTCCATGTGCCCAATCTCACAGAAGAGGTCTTGGTTGAACCGGCCGGCATAGAATCAAACCCAGGCCCATCAGCCACCGGCTCCATTGTCAATATCAACACGGCCGGACTGGCCGAGTTAGAATTGTTGCCCGGTATTGGCCCGGCCACTGCTCAAAAAATTATCGATTACCGGCAGGATAATGGCCCATTTTCCACTATTGAAGAAGTGCAAAATGTCTCTGGAATCGGTCCTGTCAAGTATGAGCAGATCTTGCAGTTGATTACGGTACAATAGACCTGGATAAGCGACATATTAAGCAAACCGCCATCAATCCTTCGGGAATGAGATTTGTTAGCAGCGGTTTACTTCTAGGCAATTGCGCTCACAGGTTAGCATTGCATTCCATAAAGATTTGCGCAATTGCACTTAATGAACCACAATCGCAATTCGCCGACTAATGGAAGATGCTGTGAATAGAGAAAATTGGTTAACGATTGCTGCGGCGAATGTAGCTGGTTTGCCTTTCCACCTATTCGGTCGCCGGCCGTTCGCAACACCCCTTAAAGTCCTGATTTTGAAGCCTTGTTGTATAAGCCAGGTGATGCTGGCGACCCCGCTGCTCTCGGTATTACATGAAGCCTTCCCCCAGGCGACGTTTGATTGGACTGTTGGCCAGCATGCCCGTCCAGCTATTAGCGGCAATCCCCAAGTGAATTCTCTGATTGACACTGGCCGGGCGATGTTACCTGACGCGAGCCAAGATGACCTCAGGGCTTTCATCAAGTTGTTGAAGGAAGAGCATTACGATACCTGTATCATTCCGTCGCCATCCAGTCTACTCAGCTACGTTGCCTGGAGAGCCGCTATCCCACAGCGGATTGGCTTGAATATTCAGGGACGTGGATTTGCCCAAACATTGCCGGTTAAACCGCCCGCGGCCGAAAAAAATGAAGCCAGGATCAATTTGTCTATAGCCAAGGCAATAGGACTAGATGATGAAGCGGAGATGGAATTTTATCCATCCGAGCAAGAGCGGATCCAGATAACCGAGCGGCTGCGGGATGAAATTGGTTGGGATGGCATCGCGCCGCTGACGATATTGCATCCCGGAGGTGGTGAAAATCCCGTCCGCTCCAATAAGGAGAAGCGCTGGCCTGTCGAGAGATATGCCATGTTAGGTAGCCGGCTTACGCGGACCTACGGGGCCAAGGTACTGCTGGTAGGCTCAGAAAGCGATCAGGCACTAGTTAAAGAAGTTTTTGGCCTGATGTCAATTAAGGCCTGCAATTTGTGTGCCAGGCTCAGCCTTGGCGAGCTCGGTGCGCTTTGTGAGGTAGCCGACTTATATGTAGGCAATGATACCGGTCCAACCCTTATTGCTGTGGCGAAGGGCTGCCCAACATTAGCCATTTTTGGGCCCACGGATCCTGGTGTAACTGGGCCATTGACTAACAATGGCAAACTTCAGATATTACACGCGGAGTCAGACAAAAAACCTTTTTCTTGGGAAAAGGGAGCGAGCGTCGACGAAGCTATGGCAATAGTCGACAAGCTACTTGGTTTACCGCCCGACCATATCATGCCAGCAGCCTGAAGTAATTGGCTAGCCAGATATTGACGTCATGGGTATGCAGTGGTAATATTCCGAGGCAATAGGGGGCGTGGTGTAGTGGTAAACACGCTGGCCTGTCAAGCCAGAGATCGCGGGTTCGACCCCCGTCGCTCCCGCTGAGTACAAATGTTACTCAATTGAAAAGCCTGCCTGGTAGGGTGGGCTTTTTGCTTTCCAAAGGCTATCCACGTGCGGGAGCGACCTCGCGCACTGTGCGGCGCGTGCAAAACGAGCAGGTAAATCTTGGAAACCGGACGCCACCTCAGCTCTCTCATCCAGCCATGTACGGTGGCTGACATACTGCCGCTCTTTGCCCGAATCAGCCCGTAGACCTCCGACGTCAGGTTGCGCAAATCCGTCTCCCGTGGACGGATTCTCCAGGAGTTGACAATGGTCTAAAGGGGCCACGCACGCAGCACGCGGCAACCTAGGACTTTGCTGCTCATGTCGCTCGGGACCTGGTGTCGGAGCGCAACGATAGAGTCCGGCGCCACGCTACTTTCGGCCCATCGCTCCAGCGCCGTAGCCAGATTCTCATCGGGGTTGCCGTTGCCCGGCGACTCTTGACCGAGCTGCGTGTAGCCGCGACCCTCGGTGCCGTGCCCCATGCCTGGCACCAGGAATAGGCGTACCGACTGCGCGGCTGCCGAACGACCAATTGCCTCCCGCGCTCATTCAAAAGATACGCCGATGTTACTCCCAACGGCCGTTTCTCGACCAGACCAATACCACCAAACAAGCAACTAGAAAAGTGACAACCTCAAGTGGAGCCAGATTGAACATCATTGGCTGATTCGGTATGCTTCGGGAGGAGAGTTCCAGAATTCTACCGAATCGGTCGCATCAGTTGATCAAATCCAAGCATTGAGGAGCAGAAACAATTTATTCATCACTACGCCGAGTATTTCCTGCCATACGTTACGAAACGAACTGATCGGTCATTGGTTCTTTTGGTTTCCGTTCGGGCGGCGGTTTGAGCCAGATCGAAATTCGCTCCGGCTGCATCGTCACCTGCACGACGCGAGATAATTCGGCCGTCAGCGCATCCAGCGATACCTCATCCCGGGCGGTTTGGGCAAACTGGGCCACCACCTGCTGTGCGTTGTACTTCTGGCGGTAGAAGCGGCGGTCGATAAACGTCTGTACTCGCCGGCGCATTGGGGCAAACAGGGCGGCAATCACCAATGTGGAAATGACAATAACAACAGGTGATTGTTGGCTGCTGAATGAATCGAAAACAGTTTGCAGTAGGATAACTGTGCCGAGATAGACCAGGGCCAGCAGTCCAGACAGCAACGAATAAACCAACGTTTTCCGAATAATGAGATCAATATTCCACAGCTTATAGCGCAGAATGGCAATCGTTATCGCGGCTGGCAAGACTAGGAGTAAAAGATAGATCAAGAAAGAACCAGCCAGGTTTGCCAAGAGCCGAAGTTTCCCATCTGGAATAGCCAACCCGCCACCGTAAACGAGAACCCACACCATGACCGATAAGACGTAGGATAATATGCCGAATATGATCCACTTAGTTTGCTGGCGTTCCACTAAGTTGGAGGCCCGCAAATAGCGGAAAACTTGTAATCCGCCGCCAATGAGGACGAGGCTAACGGTCGCGGTTTGAAGTAAGGATAATGCTTGGGCTGAAAGGGTAATGATGCCGTTAATTTCAAGAGCAAGCCCGCTGACAAACAAAATGGTGAAGACCATGGGGATATAAGCCCATTTGGGGGAAAAACGGCCGTTGGGCAGAAGGTATAAAAAAGCCACCATGATAGAGTTCCCCAAAATCTCAACAGCCACAGCCAGGAACAAAAGTGTAGGGTCATTAGCCGACCAATCATTAGAGCCAGAAATTGTGGAGATTGGTAAAACAATCAATGCCAGAGAAACAGTCAGACCAAGCCAACTCAAACCCTGCCGCCACAGGATCAGACCGCCCAAAGCCCAATACACTAGCAAAAGAATGACAGGTGGTATGAGCGTCGCAAATGCATAAGTCTGCAACGTCAGCCCCCAGGATGACAGCACCGCCACCTCCGCAGGTGAAATCGCCAGGAAGTTACAGCCTCCGCTAAATCCCAACGCGCCCGCACAGGGAACCAACATCTGTGAATAATCTGAACTTATATCGAACAGAAAAAAGAGCAGGTTAGCCAGCATGATAAGAATCCAGCTAACAAACGCGATCCAGCGCACAACCGAGCTGGGTTGGGATGAGGGGGTGGTAATTTGAGAGTTTTTCAACAGGCCTTTTGCTCCATTGGGATTTCAATACAGTGAAGCTACTTCCCCTGCAATCCCTTGTCAGTCAGTACACTACAATTGCAAAGAGACATGCTTGGCTTCGCGTGCATGCCTCAGCAATCCGTCGGACTTTTTATGATTTTCCGACAAACTGATAGTAACAAGAGGTTTAAAAAGTGATGCGCTTCACTTGCACCATCACCAATATTTGGATCCGGGCATCGCCCTAAGCTGCGACATCAAACCTATAGTATCCTGTATAGTGAATAAACTCCAGTGCAGGATTCAAGTAACATCTCGCCCGTCAACAATTCACCGGAGGGTGCAAAAACCTCATCCCGAAAGATTTAATTGAGGAAATTCATTAAAATAGCAAGGGAAAACTGCAAAATTGAGTTGATAATTTAAGGAAACTCACTCAAATAACAGTTTGATGCCGTTTTTTTATCTGATTAGAGGATAAGATTGCGGGAAACAGAGATTTCTTTAGCAAATGCTTTTGAACGATATGTTTTGGTAAGAAAATTACAATCGATTTTATACACGTGAGTGGTCGATCCCCGTCGCTCCCGCTGAGTACAAATATTACTCAACTGAGAAGCCTGCCTGGTAGGGTGGGCTTATTTCTTTCCATCAGTATCCACGCACGGGAGCTTTGAAGTGCTCGTCACGGCACATGGATAACAACAAGGTCAATCTCTGAAGAAACGATTGTCTGGTCTTCGTTGCAAGGATACCGACCGTGATTGAGGATTGGGGGTCCATGCAGTATGACAATCGAAACTTGTCAGGATCCCGTCTGCGGCCGTTGCGCCAACTCTTCGGTGATATGCCAATATTGTTCGCCGCGTTCGAGTACAAGCTTCCTCGATTGCTAATGTCGTCTCCGAAGCTGCGATGTTTTGTGGGATTTGGAAAGTTGCTAAGGGAAGAACATCACATAGAGCCCAGAGTATCCTCCTCCAGGCTTTGTGTGAATACCATGTCTCGGTCGCCCTCAGTCGCCGATGATATCCCGATGAGCTATTGGCAGAAGTAACAGCGCGTCGTAGTACTGCTTAGGTGAGCCTACATAGATGTCTCCCGAAGAGTTGATAGGAATTCTGCCGTTGTTCAATAGTGGGTCGTCCAGCGGGAGGAAGACAATCTGGTCCGGCCATGTCTGGTTTATCACCCGTAAGAGTTCATTTTCCGGGGAAGCCTCCAGGTCAAAGTCGGGGATATCGCTTCCCGGTTCAGATACAATATGCGCAGCCGGGACCCACAGCGCAATGACCGACCCTTCAGTGGCCGGGCTTGTATGAACCAGATAATCTCCCAGCCACTCTATGTCGTCAGTGCCCCAAAGTCGATCCTTCTGGGCATGGGTGGAGCCAACGTTGATCAACGTACCTTGCGGCGTATTCTGTATCCTGCGGTCCGCCAGCCACTTAATGGCCTCCTCGCGCAGGCGCACGTGCTCTTCATAGTCGCTCTCCTTGATAGCACGTGCCGAAACACCTCTCAGCTCGACCTCAATCGTTTCGAACACAGTGTCATACCAGTAGGTGCCCCAGGAGGCGGTGAGCCCGGATCGGCCGTCTTCCAGCTGGTCCTGAAAAGTCTCAAGCTGGGCGCGGTGGCTCTCATAGGTGTCATGATCACCCTGTAGAAATGTGGTAAGAGGACCTGGGTCAGGAAGGACGTTCTGCGCCAAAAAATCTAGATAGGTCAGCCAGCTCTTGGTGCCACCATAGTCTTCGAGGTGAATGTCGATCGCGTGTACCTCAATGCGTTCATCTTCCGGCAGTGTACGGTTGAAGTCACGTATGGCCACGATAGGGTCCCCAAGCTGGTTTGGCACTGTCCAGTCTGGCAGTAGCCCACCATCATTGACGTAGTCGGCCAACGCCCAGTCGGCCGCCTGAGTCCACTCAAACAGAAATTGGCGAAAGCCCCGAGCATGGAGTTCACTTAGAAGGTCGGCGGTAATCTCCGTGTGTTCACTGAGAAAATGGGTTTCACCGACGAGCACTACTCGATGCGACGCGAGACGGTCGAGGACCTCATCTGGGATCGATCCAGCTTCGAATGGCACGCTATCGCGCTCGACGATCTGCTCCAACTCCACCGTCGAGACCCGGGTTACTTGGTCCCAAAGGAGATAACCTCCAATTGTGATGCCTGCGATGGCCACAACAACGACCACAATCGATATGATTCTTCGCATCTGTTTCTCGCCTCTTGAGCCAAGGCCTACTATTTTGCCACGGCCAATTACTATGTGTTCGAAATCTATAGCCATATGTTAAAAAAGGTGGGGTTGACTTGCAAACCATCTTTGGTTGTATTGGGGGGTTTTGATTCTGACTTCAGCAGCTAAAGAGGCCCTCGGGAAAGTGGTAGGACAAAACAACTGGATATTCGCTGCCTTGGTGATGAGCTAATTGAAACAATGTTAGCGACAAATCTTGCGGTTCATTTGGGGGCCGATCGAAGGGCAATGGAGATTTGTGGCGGGCTGGTCATATTGCTCTCCCTGCGTAGCCTCGGCAAGTTTATCTCGACGTTAAGTATTGTCCCAGTATCAGGTGGGCAAATGCATCAATGTGGCATTAGGAGCGAAGACCACGTCGATTATCCGCGTAAGAGAGTGAACCTCGTCGCTCCCGCAGAGTACAATAGTTACTCAATATTGAAGGTTCACCCAAGAAGGTGGGCCTTTTTTGTTCATAGAAAACGGACTCCGGCCCAATGACTTAAGCTAAGCCCAACTCCTGCAACTTCTCCCGAGTTGGTACGCCATTTTCATCCCAACCCCGTGCTTTGTAAAAGAGCGGCAGCATCTCAGCTAACTCTACTACCTGCCCGGCGGCTGGGCCTTCCGTCAGCGGTTCTTCCAGCATACGTGGTGGCAGCGTATCGTCTGCCTTTGTAATCCCCGCTTCCAGCAAGAACATCCGCTCCAAATTGTAAACGCGCTCGGCTGCTTGCATGAGGGTTTCGGCCGTGTAGCCGGCTCCGGTGGTCAAATTCATCAACTCGGTCAACCGCGTCGGCCACAGCATCACATCATCGTCGAAGAGATAACGCACGCTCAAAAAGACACATAAACCAGCAGCGTCAATGAGCGTGAAAGCGTCCTCATAGCGCATGATCAACTCCGGCTTGTTCTCAATGGTCAGCGGATCGATCTTCTCGGGTGTGCCGAACACTTCGGCGTAGGCCAGGTCGCCAGCCATGTGGGATGCGCCGATGTTGGATGTGGCATACAGTAGCCCCATCCCTTTCGCGCCGCGCGGATCATAGCCGGGGAATTCCAGTTTTTTGGCGGTAATGGAGTATTCGGGACGTCCATAGCTATCGGCCAACGCGTAGCTGCCTTCGGCCAACTTGTCGCCAAATCCTTCGCGCATAGCCATCTTTTTGATGAGCGCGATCATGCCGTCGGCATCGCCAAATTTGAGCGGCTGGCCGATATCGCTTTCCGGGATGATGCCTTCTTCGACCATCTCCATAGCGCAGGCGATGGTCATGCCGACGGTGATGGTGTCCATGCCATATTCATTGCACAGATAGTTGGCTTTGGTTATGGCGGCTAAATTGTCCACACCACACGCGCTGCCCAATGCACCTATGGATTCGTATTCTGGCCCTTCACCGTCGCCCTCGTAGCCGGGGGTATCCACTTTAGTGATGCGATTGCAGACGATGGGACAGCGATGGCAGGCGCCGGGGCGGATTAAGAAACTGGCGTTCAACGCCGGGCCGTTGATGTTTTCCACACCTTCAAAACGGCCAGTTTGGAAATTGCGCGTGGGTAAAATACCCATCTCGTTGGTCACATCGGGAACGTAAGGCGTGCCGTAAATTCGTAGTGATGATGTTTTGGATGCTTCGCCTACCTCCCGCTGCATGGATAGGCTTAATGTATTCATCCCGTCCAAGTCGGCCATGCTGATTTTGTGTGTCCCGTTGACAACGACCCCCTTGAGATTTTTGCTACCCATCACTGCACCCACGCCGGAACGGGCGGCGGCGCGGTCTTTGTCGTTCATGATGGCGGCGGCCTTGACCAGGCGTTCCCCGGCGGGGCCGATGCAGGCTACTTTGGCTTTGGGATGGGTCTCGGCCAGCATCATATCGGTGGTTTCAGGCACTTGTTTGCCCCAAATGTGACCGGCGGGGCGAATTTCGACTTGATCGTCATTGACCCAGAGGTATACGGGTTTCTCAGCCCGCCCCTCGAAGATAAAGAGGTCGAAGCCGGTGCGTTTCATCCAGGTGGGGAAGTCGCCGCCGGAGTTGGAGTTGGTGAGCACGCCGGTGAGGGGCGACTTGGTGACGACCATGTACCGATTGCCGGTGGGAGCCGGGCTGCCAGTGAGTGGCCCGGTGGCGAAGATGAGGATGTTTTCGTGGCGAAAGGGCATCCTCTTTGGGATCCATACCGTCCATTAAGTATTTTATCGCCCAGCCGCGCCCGCCAATATAATCTTTGGCGAATTGGGGGTCTACAGTTTCGATTGTGTGGGTTTGATTGGTTAAATCTACCCGCAGTACTCTGCCGTACCAACCGTTCATTGAGGGAAGTCTCCTTGTTGACATGATGAATTAGGAATGATCAAGGTGAATGGTGAGTCCTTTGCCGCCAGCATTCTATCCTTCCTAGCCAGACTTTACTAGCCGCCCGCCGTTGCCTGGAAAGCGAAGACGACATTACCTTCCTGTAATGTTTCGCCGGGGTTGGGAGAGCGGCCGTCTACCAGAATCACGCTCTCATCTATGGGAATGCCCAGGTTGGCGAGGAGAGAAGCTGCCGTTGTGCCTTCTGGGACATCAATTGTCGCCTTACCGTTATTCTCGGGTGGAAGAATTTCACGATACGTGGCAATTAGTTTTAGATGTACCTTCATAGTGCACAAGATAATCCGATTTTGTTGATTAAGCAACCATGATGGCTTTCACATCATTCACGAGATTAGTTTGAGAAAAACGACATCAGCTTGATAGATCAGGCTAGAATCACCCTACATTTTTGACCGCTTCCACCGTGCCGACCCGTCGCGCAGTCGTGAATTGGGTGGCTCCGGGCTGGGGTTGGCCATCGTCGAAGCGCACGGCGGCAAGATTACGGCCGTTAGTGAAGGGCTGGGGATGGAAACGGCCGTTCGCTCCAAGTCTCCCTATGAATTCCCTTGCTTTTTTGCAAAACGAATATGCCCATCCCCATTGTCAAGATTGTTTATAGCCCGCAAACAGAAAAAAAGATTATAGCAGGCAAGGCGTTCTCGATGCTTTCACCACCCCTTGTGTGCGATCAGTTTTCAGGGCAATCATGTGCTAATTCGCATGATTGCCCTGAGATGATGGTATGTATTGGGGAAAATGCTATCTCGAGGATTACACTTGCCAATCTGCCTGATTATTCTTCGTTGAGGGTAGCTGCGACGTGGTCTGCCAACTTGTCGAAGGCTTGTTCCCAACCGCCGCCTGCGCCTGAGCTTGCTGGTACACCGGCGTGCGTCATCACCATTTTTGTACGCCCACCAAGGTCTTCCAATAACACGGTAACTTCAGTCGTTGCCGGATACCCCTCAGGCATTCCCATGGCGGATGGCGAAACCACATTGCCATTTTCATCGGCCGGGCTTTCTGTATAAACGAGGCGCTCATTCGGGACAATTTCCGTGTATTCACCTGTCGTCCACATTTTCATGCTGCCATCAGGTGAGACCATGCAAATCAGGCGTTTGCCACCGACGCGCATATCCATTTCGGCAACGGGCACGGTGAAGCCTTTTGGACCATACCACTTCTTGAAATGTTCTGGCTGTGTCCACATTTGCCAGATAAGGTCTACGGCTGCACCGAAAGTACGTTCAATCACAACTGCATCTTCAGTAATCGTGCTATCACTCATTGTGTTTCTCCCTGTTCTTAAGTTGATAAATATAGTCGTCCATGCGGTCAAAGCGCGCCTCCCAGATATGACGATACTGCTCTGTCCACTTGGAAACTTCTTCTAGGGGCGCACCATCGATGGTGCAGGGTCGATATTGCGCTTTTTGCCCCTGCGTGATTAGCCCTGCACGCTCCAATACTTTGATGTGCTTAGAAATGGCTGGCAAACTCAAATTAAACGGCTCTGCAAGTTCGTTAACGGTTGCTTCCCCCTCTGCTAAACGCGCTAAAATCGCCCGCCGCGTTGAGTTTGCCAATGCTGCAAAGGTCTGGCTTAGTCTGTCATCGTCACCCCGCATCATTATGCTTTTCCTTATTTTACCTATTGGTTAATTAACCTAAGGGTAAAATACCATGATATTTCTATTTGTCAAGCAAATTGCCCAAATACGCTCAAAATTCAAATTGTCGAAGCGAATAGGGGTGGGATAACGGCAAATAGTGAGGTGTGGAGAATCGTGGAGATCAGATAAGCTGTTTTCGATGAACGACCTGATCTTTCCCACAGGTTGGTGGGAGAGCAAGATCTAGCTCACCGAAACGGTCAGATGATAACTAGGATTGGACTGCTGATAGTGGCCTTTTCAAAAATCCTACTCAAAGTATGGCCACTCAATATCATCGATGCATTGATTGCTGGGTTCTCGCGTGGGGTTATCAAGAAAGTCCATTGTTATGCCGATCGCGCAATCTACACTGCTCAGCAAGGAATGGCCAGCACCAGGAAACATGAAAAGATAAGAGTTGCTTAGCGTCGCAGCTGTCATTTCTGCCCAACTAAGCGGGGTAGCCACATCGTATTGTCCTGATAGAACAAGGGCAGGGATATCACTGGCTACAGCCGCATTGGAAACGGCATCCATAGGATTCCAATAGGAACAAAGTTGGGTTAGATCAAACACACTTTGCAATAAGGCGCCTTCTAATTCTACTGGAATAGTTCCCACCACTGCTGATTCAGCACGCTCATAATCGCCATCCATATATTCATCATAACAGATGACGGAATTGTACATTCCTTCGCTGTCGCTAAAATCCAAATCCTGATCTTGGAAGGCACGATGGCCGGTGTCACTATCAGCAGCGATCTCATCCAGCGCGTCAAAATTATCGTTGGCCACTTCATAAATGACGTACGGAAGCAAGGGGATGAGACTGGTATCACTAAATGCTGAGCTGAGGGCAAAAACAAGGTCATCACCAAATATCTCCGCAGAATCATCTTCGTTGAGCCTTTGAACCGTCTCTAGAAAGACATCTTCCAGATCGGGATACTCTTCCGAGCAATAAGCATCCCGTTCACAATCAGAGAACAGTTCTGAAAGCGCGTCAGTCATGCTATAAACTTCCGCGATCGGCATATCGACATTTGGCGGTAAAGGGGAATCGAGGACGACGGAACGGATACCCTCAGGGTGATTGCGCATGATTTCTAAAGCCAACCGAGTGCCATAAGATATGCCCAGAAGGTCCCATTTGGGGATGCCCAAGGCTTCTCGTAACGTGGCTACATCGGCCGCGTTTTCTCGGGTGTTGTAGGCGGGTAGATCGATACCTTCTGCAACTAGGCGGTCAAAGCATAACTGGTCGGGATTTTCACCTTCATCCGCTGTTTGGAATTCAGGACAGTCGAGGGAGGGCAGTGAATGTCCAGTACCACGCTGATCTATTAAAATCAAATCGCGTGTTTGTAGAAAAGGGAAATCCCAACTCTCTGGATCGGCCGCGAAATCATCCAGCGCGCTGCCCCCAGGACCGCCGGCTAAATAGACAATTGGCGCGTTATCTTCGGCTGCAGCGCTATCTGGCGCGTACACAATCGCCACTGCTAGTCCAATCGTCGGTGTTTTAGCCAGAGAACGGTTTTCTGGCACGGTTAGGTAACCACACTCCACGTCGCTGCTGCCAGGTACATCGAAGGGACAATTGCTGGCGGTAAATTCTGCAGGGATATCGCTTGATTCTAAATCCAGGGTTGGAGTGGTAGTACCGGCAGTTTCTTCATCCATTTCTACAGCTGAATCTGCATACGAATCTACGGTCAAGTTCTGGTCCGTTTCTTCAGCACCCTCTTCTTCCAAACCATCGAGTGCTTCATCTGCCGACAGGTCTTCGAAATCTGAAGTTTCAGAATCAGAGGGGTCGCAAGCGACTAAAATTAGGCAAAAAATCAGGAAGAAAAAGACGATTCGTTTCAATTTGACTTTCGCATATAACTAACAGCCTGTATGTTTCTATTCGGAAGAATAGTCGTACGAGTATAACATCAACTGAAGCTTCATATGGCAAAAAGCGTGTTTCGAGAGACTTCAGCGCCAATGTATCTCCCCTTTTACCACAATCACCAGTAAAAAAAGAACTGGGGTCAGGGCCGGCTGAGTAGGTTCTTCTGCTAAATCGAGATAGCGTCAATACTATTGGCTCAGTTATTCTTTGCCGAAAGGTAAGCTGCGCTGCATGGCATCGATTTGGGCAGTGTTTTCAGCTAAATGATCCTGCACCGTGAATGATTGATGGTATAAATGGATGTTAACTATGCGACTGTTTGAGTTCATTCTCCTGATTCTTGACGCAGTTTTGTTACTGTGGTTGCTGATTTCTGTCCATCGCCCGCGATACGTGCTGGTTGTCATCACCATTGTGACGCTGTTGGTGCTCGTGATCCATTTGCTCACCGAAGGTTTTCGGTGGCAGATGACGCTAGTCTATCTGCTGACTGCGGCTCTGCTCTTGGCGGCGTGGGTTCAAACACATTCCGCATCGGAGAAGGAACGACCCGCCTGGCGTATCGCCATTGTTGGGTTTGTAGGGTTTGTAATTCTCGTGTTGGCGGCGGCATTACCGGTCGTTCTACCGGTTCCAAATCTTCCCGAGCCAACTGGACTTTATGCGATTGGCACAACGACATATCACATGATTGATGGGGATCGAGAGGAGATTTTCGGAGACAATCCCGGCGGGGACAGAGAATTAATGTTGCAGGTCTGGTATCCAGCCGAACCTGGTAGCTCGACTACTCAAGCTCCTTACTTCGACCAGCTCGATGTTGCCGCTTCGGTGTTAGCTGAGCGGCTTGGCCTGCCGTCATTCTTTATGGGACATCTGGATCTGGTGGACACCCATGCAATGATCGACGCAACGCCCATTGGTGAAAATGCATCATATCCCTTGCTGCTATTCTCACACGGTTTGAGTGGGCTGCGCATGCAAAACACAGCACAGTTTGAGGAATTGGCCAGTCACGGCTACATCGTTGCCAGCGTCGATCACACATACGATAGTGTCATCACAATTATGCCAGACGGCCGCGCGATCATGCACCATAGTCAGACAGTGATGCCAGAAGGTGTTTCATCAGTCCTTTGGGGTCGTCGACTGGTTGGGGTGCGTGCTCAAGACCTTACCACGACTCTTGCTTTCCTTGAAAATCAGAATCGAGATCCAGACAGTCTGCTCCACGATCGAATTGATATGAACAGAGTCGGAGGCATGGGCCATTCGACTGGCGGCGCAACAGCCATCGAGTTCTGTACGCATTCTTCGTACTGCCAGGCCGTCCTTGTTCAGGATGGCTGGCTCGAATCATTGTCAGAAGAAACATTGAGCCAACCACTTAGCCAGCCTTCTATGTTTTTGAGTACCAATGAGTGGTTGAGCAGCAAGAACCAGTCAATTGGAAAAATCTTCATCGATGGTCAAGAACAGGCAAGCTATGAGGTAACCATTGATGAGATGAGTCATTACAACTTCACCGACATCCCTCTACTTACACCGCTAGCCGCTCAAATCGGCCTCGGCGGTAAAATCAATGGCGCTCGAGGTATTCGGATTCTGAACGATTACAACCTGGCATTTTTTGATCGTTATCTTAAGGATTCTAATAGCCCGATCCTGGAAGAGATTGCCGAGCGATACACGGAAGTGAGTTTCGAGTCCAATTAAGCTTGCGAATGCTGTGTTGTGCAGCATAGCCCTCTCTGAACATCCCAATAACTGCGGAGTCATAGCCAAATGTATCCGTCTACGGTTAGGGTGCTGGCGATAGTGTCTTGTCAAGTGGTGTAAATTCGGATGTGCCTCTCCGTATGTGAAGTCAACAATATTAAGTTAGGGTTTACCCATATGGGAATGGGAATTTGAGGTCCCTTTGGTAGGCTCCTTGGTAGGCTATATCACTTATGTCGTCGTGGTATTGGGGTCAGTTGATCTGCTTCTTTACTGGTGGATACATCGCAATGCAAGGTGGCTGATTATGAGTACTGGCTAGCTGTGTAGACACCAGGCAAAAGAGCCTCCCCAAGTTACAGAGGCCTTTTTTTGCTTGTCTTCCACTGGTAATATCATCTAGAATTACATCACCCGATTCGTGAAACCTGATTCTTTGAACTCCGATCAGGATTACATCAATCGTAATCGGAGGTTGTTTGCGTGAAAACGTTGCTCTTATTTCCAATCCGTCGGTTTGGCATATCGGCCGTTATATTGATTATCTGTGCGGGTCTTGTTTATTGGGAGCTAGGTTTTGGTCTGCTGGAGGATGGTGGCTTTGCCTGGGATGAGCCAATCATGCTGGCGCTGTACAGTCTTCGGAAGCCATGGTTGGATTCATTTTTCTTGTTTGTGACGCGTTCTGGCGAAATCTTGATCGTGGTGCCCGTGCTGGCGATGATTCTTTATTTGTTGCGACGGGGTGAGTGGATAACGGCCGTTTTGTATGCTGCATCCGTCATCACCTTTCCCCTTATCAGTTTGTCAATCAAGAATGATTTTGCCAGACCACGACAAGAAATCATTCCCCCGCTTACTGTTGAGCATACCTACAGTTTTCCGAGCGGCCATGCATTAACGGCCGTAGCCGTTTATGGTCTTGCCGCTGTGCTGTTGTGGCAGCGGGGTCACCGCGTTCTCGCTATACTCTCTGGCATTTGGGTGTGTATGATTGGTCTCAGCCGGGTGTACCTGGGTGCCCATTACCCGAGCGATGTACTGGCTTCATTTTCGGCTGGTACGATTATGCTGATTGTTGTTCTATACCTTGATAAACGTTTGAACACCTGGAAAGATCAACGCAATACTTCATGAAACGGCGCAATTCCAGAGATCGTGAATTGGGCGTCTCCTGCAAGTCCAGCACCATAATCGCCTCCGGCTCTTCGGCCTCGAATCCGCGCGCCACGAGCCGTTCGCGCAGGTCCGCCGGCTGGTCGTGGGCATAGACCTTCCACTCCACCTCGCCGAACGGGCCGAAGTAGGTTTGCTCCTCGGCGATCACTGCCTCCACGTCCGCGCCGGCTAGCCGGCTGTACAGGATGAAATGCGGACCCCCGGCCTCGCTCACGTAGCGGATCACGTGCGGCCGCCGCTCTTTGCGCACGCCCGGATACTCGATGTTTATGCGCTGCTCCTCGTCGTACAGCGCCAGGATGGCCTCGGTCTCCATAGGGAGCGCTAGCTTATCACACCTAGAGAGTGTATGCAGCTCGGACTCGCACAGAAAGCACGAAACCATCTTCGAATGGGATCGTCATCATCGTAAAAGTCTTCCTGGTCGATGGCGACTTCTCGCTGCTCAAAGTACGCGTATGTCTCGTCTATTTGTGTGTCGCTCTGGGCGTGTAGGTGATCAAGTAGAGCCTCTAGCTTTGGATCGTTCAGTGGTGATGCCTTATCTCTCTTCTCATTTCACGAGCTCTCGCTTATTTGCCGCTCTGTCTAACGTTTGGAGCTAAGCTGCCCCGCTCGTGCGTACACCGTCACATGGCTCTTGCTGCTGGCGGTGAATGGAGAGCGGTCCCACCACGCCCAGCGTTCACGGCGCTCGAGACCTGCCAATTGGGCCATGAGGTCGAGTTCGGAGGGCCAGGCATAACGCATGAAATGCGGGACCATCCGCGTACCGCCTTCGCTGATCACGATGCGTTGGAACTCTACGGTTTGGAGGACTGGATCGTGAATTGCAATTTCGAATCGTGCGGAGTCCTTCCTGGCCCAAGAGCCCTTCATGCGCTGACCGTCCACGAAGCCAGAAAGGTCGGGCACCACCGTCTCCACGACAAACACGCCGCCGGCGTTCAAGTGCCGTGCGGCGTTGTGGAAGCACCGCACCTGCGCTTCTTGGGTCGTCAAGTTAAAGATCGTGTTGAACACCAGGTAGATCAAATCGAAAGTGCCCTTCACGCGGACTTCGGCCATGTCCCCGATTTCCACAGGGATGGCGCTGCCGCCGGGCTTCTCACGAAGCTTCGCGACCATCGCCTCAGAGGCTTCGATGCCGTGCACGGTCAGGCCGCGCGCGGCAAGCGGAAGTGCCACCCGCCCAGTTCCAATCGCCAGCTCAAGGACCTTCCCGCCTCCGGCGAGTTCAGCGAGCGTCTCCACCGAGTCACGCGTCTCCGTTGCCATCAACTCCTCGTACATCGCGTCGTACCGCTCGGCATTCAGCTCGCCGTACGCCTTGGTTCCATATTCCTTCACAGGTTCTCCTCATCAAGCTCTGGCGACTGCTTGCCGTTTGGAGCCTAATGGATAATTTGGAATTAAAGAAAAGGTTGGTGGAGATATCCCCACACCAACTTTGCTTGTCAGTGCGAGGATTGTAGCAGGTGAATCGGTTTGGTGTAAAAGCGTCTCTGCAAGCTGCAGGGACTCTTTTTGTTTCTCGGTTGATTGGTGGTCAGTCCAACGACACCTTCTTTCGACCTGAAGCACGGTGTGATTTTCGCCCACTAGGGCTCTGACGAATCGGGCAAGACGAGGACCAAACGTTTGGCCCTTGGGATCTTCCGGCCGGATGGTGGCTCGGTCACCATCCTGAACTCGCCGCTTGATCGGAGCGTCTTAAAAGGTTTGGGCTACTTGCCAGAAGAACGCGGGCTGCCGCACACGATCCGGGTGCTGGCTTGAATTACTGTAGGCGACCGTAATAAAGGTTGGTCTCATATAAAAAAAATCCACCCAACCGTCTATCTGGTGAGCGTCGAAGATTTTTCGAAGTTCGGACAGAATCAGCTCATGGCCCGGCTGTCCGGCCTCAGGATAATATGATGAAGACAGCAGCTCATAATCATTTCCCAATGGGTATGTCACCCCTTGCCGTTCGTTCCAGATAAGTACTACCCAGCCGGACGGTTTGAGTAAACGCTGGAATTCGCCTCTAGCTTTCTCTGAATCAAACCAATGGAAAGCTTGACCGGCCGTTAAAAAATCAATACTTGTTCCCACTAGCGTCATCTCTTCGGCTGTATCCGAAACACTTCGGAAACGAGGTTGTTTTTCCAGCAACCGTTCGCCCGCTTCTCGAAAAAAAACAGGTTAAATGATGATTTTACAGGGATCGGTCACATCAGTCTGGGATTCTTTGCCACAGAAACAAAAAAGGGCCCCGAAGGACCCTTTTTCTTGACTGAGGTAGGCCGAAGCCGACCTCGAATTCTCACTTACTTAAAAACTGCCATGATCTCTTCGATCACTCCAAGAAGAGTACCGTCTGGATCCTCGCTGGCATCAATCAGATAACCACCCTGCGTCGTATGCGTGTTGAAGGACAGAAGTTCTCCAGCTTCATCTTCCTTAATCAGTACTGCTCGGTGGCATCCACCACAGGCTCTTGAAGCCGGGCCGGATACATATTCCGGTACGTCTCCGATTCTTCCTGTCCCAGCCAGTAACTTCATCAGACGCCGACAGCAAACCAGGAAGCGACATGGATTGATCCGGAACATCGTTTGTACCTTCAACATGGCAGGACTCACAGTTTGTCACGCCATGCGTGGGATAGGGGAACTCGATGTGATGATCATAGTGCATGGCTTGCACCGGATCGGTAAAATCAAGATCGCCAATATCGAACGCCTGGAACGAGTGGATTGCATGGACGTAGGAATCGATGGACCTCGACTGCATTTCCAGATGAGATCCGCCACTCTTTGTAATATGGCACATCCTGCACACAACGATATTCCCACCTCTATCAGGTGAATGGAAGGTCGTTGCCAGTGCCTCGTGGCAATTCTCGCAACCATCCGTAACTTTTACGATGGGGTCATAGAATTCGTCATCAAAGGCATTGGCGCCAAGGTCAAAGGTTCTGGATGGAGCATCCAGGGAGAGGGCAACACCGTCAGCATCTACCAGTTCCGGCATAACAGCGATTTCCACTCTCTTCACAGTTCCGTCATCGATCAGATCTGCCCAAGTCGACATGTCTAGGACAACTTCCCAGCTGCCGTCTCCAGCCGACACGGTCGATGCTCGTGGGTGCTCAGCACCGACTTCATATTCCAGGGCTCTCTGATCGCCGCTGCTACTGGAAATTTCACCATCGTTATTGTCGTCAACAAGTCTTTCGTGCGGACCAATGATGAAGTCCTTGGTATCCCAACCATACATGCCGACCATCACAGTGGGTAGAATGTCCGCCACATCGACCCCTTCAAGAGCTGGATCTTGGACCGCGCTGAATTGGATGGTAATTTGATTATCAGCCACAGAAGCGCTATCAATTGTGACGGTAATAAGGTCAGAATACTTCAGATCAGGAGCGGCGTAGATGACCTGGTTATAACCGGTGTGTATTTCACTGAATACTGAGGCGATTCCTTCTTCACTATGGCAGTCTGCACAAACTGCTGTCTCCAAATCCAAATCCTCATGAATTTCTGGAGGAATGATGGTTTTTAGTGCGAACTCCGTCGTATCGTATAAGGTCTCTTCGCCACTTTCATCCATTGCTACGGAACCGGTCACGGGGTGACAACTCTTACACGTTTCCAATTCAAAATTTTCGTCTGACAAGACGACATCAAGTTTGCCTTCGTGACACGTTACACAGTTTGCCATGGATTGAGGATAGGGGAATTCCATGGAATGTGACATATGCACGTCGTTCATGAGCGACGTCTTATAGGCATACTGCTCCACCTGCTCAGGCGCCAATACAGTTTCGTCTTCGAAATACGCGGCAGCCAACGCCGGATCATCAACCAAAAGCTGCCATTCTAAATGGCCGCCTTCACCGTTGTCCAGGTGGCAGGCTTTACAGGTGTAGAAGTCAGTTGCCGGATCTTGATCCAACTGGGCATAGATATACCCATGCTTAAGGTAAGGATCGGTGTGACATTTCTCGCAGCCATCGTTATTGGCAGCGGAAACGTAATCAACGCCAGCTCCCGTTTGTAACAATGCTGCAAACGGGTATTTGGCTTGACTAATGCGAGCAGGTAATGTGCCAACGGTTTCGTCCCTACCGTACAATACGATGAGGCCAGGCGTATTTCCCACATCGGGGACCTCCTCGCCGACCAGCGTGCTTGTACATCCTCCAGCGTCATCACAAGATAGATCCCCCATCAGGGACAGTCTTTCCCCAGCCGGCTCAAACTGGAAAGCTTCACCGGTATAAGGTGCGAAGTATATCCCCACTGACTCCGCCTCTGTGGCGTCGAATGGCGCGCCATTCTTGGTCATATTGAAAGATACCGTGGTCGTATCTGGCGCCGAAAATCGGTAAGCCAAATCTGTAACGGTAATGACGCCATCCTGATACAGTTCGTCGTAAGACGCCTGATGTTTGTCGCCAACTTCTTTATGGCATATGCCACAAGTCTCAGGTTGCGTAGCGGCTATAGGAATAGTAGCCGCCTCTGCTTCTGCGCCGGCAGGGCCAGCAGGGCCAGCAGGACCTTCGGGACCGGGGGGACCATCGGGACCGGCAGGACCTTCGGGACCGGGGGGACCCTCGGGACCGGCAGGACCTTCGGAGCCGGCACAGCCAACTACCATAGCTACAGCCAAAAGTAAGACTAAGCTTATCAAAACTCTAGAAGATATTCTCTTCCACATATAACCCTCCTTGTTGCTTTGGTGTGTCTTGAATCAGGTCAAACTACGAAAGCCAATTCTCTCTATTTCGTCCTCTCTTTACCTCCCTTGAACAGATTGCCAATTATTTAGCATAAACACGACAGAACGCTACCAGAGAGTATATCAATTAGTAAGGACCAAGACTCGTGACTTATTTCGCAAAATCATGTGACGATTGTCATGTGTAATTGGTATCTATCGAAAACCGAATGCGCTAAAGTTTCATCTTTAGCACGCTAGGGGAACCGGGAGAAGCTTTTTACACGCAAGCGACCGGCCCCCGCCGCTCCCGCCTAGTCCAAATTTTAAGCAGCCAATGAACCATTGACTGTTTTTCTTGATTGTGTGTCCTTGACAGCAATTTCACCCCTGACTCAGAAGTGATTTATTGGTCAGTGATTCGCGTGAGAAAGGCTCACAGGTATGTCGAAACGGGACAAAAAAAGGGAAATTTGGTCATAACTATTGAGCATAATAACAAAACCTAACAAACCGTTGTCCTTGACGGTTTTTAAGCATGCGTAATGGTGGTCGGGTTAGCCTTCTCGTTTGTTTGCCATTTCCAGGTAGCAAGTGATCTCAGGAGTTTCCTTAATATTTTTTCAGCAGGTGCTATTTCGTGATTGAAAGATGGTTTGAGTAAACCGCCATTAGTTCTTGTGGAACTAGGTGTGTTTTCCGTAAGCCTGAACGTGAAGGACATACAAGTTTCGAAGCTGTTCAATGATAAGCTGGATTTCGAAATCTTCGGTGGGGATGTCTCACAGAACTGGCTAATCATGATGAATGGTGATCATGTTATCGCTCTCTTTCAGGGAATGTTTGATAATAATTTGCTGACCTTCAATCAGGGCTGGGATAGCAATGCATCTGCGATCGACAATTACATGGAGGTGCGGGTTCTACAGCGCCAGCTGAAGGAGCGAGGTCTATAGATGATTGTCGAGGCTGATGAGGGCACCTCAGGGCCGGCATGTTTCACGATAGTTGATCGCGATGGGAATCCGTTCCTGGTAGACCACATGTCTGATAGCTAAAATTTGTAGGCTGGCATAGGTGAGACTGGTCAGCAACACGAGGATGTTTTCTTGGCCGACTATATGATATCTGGGGGCACATCTGACAAGCCAATTTTGATGACAGTTCGGCTCGAGATGGAGAGCAAAGACTCTCCGTAGCTATTAACTACAACAAGAGTATCGTGTCCGCTCTGAACCATTATCTAGGCCGGTCGAATTTCGGACAGTTCCTCAGCTTTCCACAAAGGCACCGCCAAACAACTATTTTCAGGATCTTTTGTGTTTGCCTATCTGCTTCGGATAGACTAGCATAGAGTTCAGCACAGAAACCGGGAGCAAGGTGGAATTATTTTAACCTTCGGATGAGGATTTGATTACAAGTTTTCCAGTTCTGAACATGAATCAAATTCCCAATCGGTGACCCATTTGCCAGAGTTATCAACCAGGAACAACACAGGGAAAATGTATCACATGTTGGATTCGTCGAATATCGAAATCTTGCAGCAATTTGCCTCGGAATTGAACCAGGGCAACATCAATAGCGTTCGCCAATACATGGCGGCCGATTACTTCAATTACTCACCTAAGGATGATGAGCCTAAGGCATACGATACTTACTTCGGCATCCTCTCAGATATCAAGGCAGCCATGTCGGATCTGCAGATCGAGCTGGCGAATCTGAATCTCGAGGATGACTTGATTACAGGGATCATGACAATTAGCGGGACGACTGACGGTCCATTGTGGGGCGCGCCCGCAACGAATAAATCGGTGTCATGGACGGTCAATATCTCTATACGGACTGTTGACGACCGCTTTGCCTTAAAACTCGAGGGGGTCACAGTCCCAGAGCTGATCGGCACATTGCGCCAGATCGATATGGTGCCGCCTCCTGAGAAGATGGATAGCCCTCATATATATCCGGTTCAGATCCCGGAAACGATCCTACAAGTGCTGTTCAATGGCGAGATGGCCGAGAAAGAGTGCGACCATTTGCAGAATATCCGCGTTTACGAAACGGATGAAGATGAGTGCCAGCAGTGCATAGCACAGGGAGACGTCTGGCCCGCCTTACGCATGTGCCTAGTCTGCGGCTTTGTCGGCTGCTGCGATACATCAAAGAATAAGCATATGAAGCAGCATTACGAGGAGACCGGGCATGGCATTTTTCGCTCTATTCGCCTGGATGAAGGATGGGGTTGGTGTTATGCTGACAATGCATTCTTCTCCAGCCGCCGGCTGAAGGAACACTATCCGCTCGACTATTGATCGCGTCTTTCGGATTGACAAGGGCAACGAATTGTAAAGATGGATATCCCAAGATGTACATGATTTACCAGCAATATATAACGGCCGTAAGAGACGCTTACTCGGGCAAAAGTGATGTATCCCAAAACTTCGAAAACGCTAGATCTTGCCGGGAGTGGTTGGAATCACTGAATATCAAGGCTGATCTGCGAGACTCGCTGGTTGAGCCGATACGAGTCCTGGAGGAAGTATTCCAGGATCTGGTTAATCAGTCGGAGTAGACTTTATAACTTCAGAGAATTCGCCGATCAGCGATCGATTCTCTAGGTCTCTGAGGTTAGTACCCGCTGACAATTCACGTGAGTGAACGACAAGCTTCGATTTGCTCAAACAAATAAGCAAAAAAATGACCCCGATTCGTTCTGGGTCATTTTTGCTTCAAACTGAACGGCCTATCTTCGATACCGACTACATATCGAATGCTTCGTAAACAGTGATCTGGCCGTTGCCGGCCAACATCGGACACTTCTTAGCCATGCCCACGGCAGCTTCCATGGAGTTTGCGTTTAAAATGGAATATCCACTGGATACCGTTCCTATGGCACCGTCACTGACAGTTCCGTCACTGACGATGTTTTTAACGACCGGAGAAAAGGGATTGCCCGGATCCGCTACAGCTTCACCTAGTCCCTCGTACCAGGCTCCCCAAGCTGCCATGACGGCCGCTTGTTCCTCTTCAGACTCAGGCATACCGCCACCGGTATATAATAGTACATATTTTGCCATCTTTATATCTCCTTGTAGGTGATTATGTTGAGTCGTAATGTTGGTGGAATTCGTCTCTGAACAGATTGTGCGATCATGCAAGCATTCGGTGTGACGGGATTAGAAGCATATTTTAAACCAAAAAGATCTGTAAAAAGGTAATCAAGATTCCAAACTTGGATTCCTCTTGTGCCCGCCCAATTAAAAAGCTGTCTCGTATTAACAACGAGCTCCTGTTACATGCCAAGGGATTGCTATTAGGCCATCAGACCATTTCGAGAGAACAACAGCAAAGATTAAGAATAATGTCAATAGCATGAACATTCGATAACCAGCCCCCCGAATTTTTTAACATCTGTTACACTCCCTGAGCATCCTCGATGGAAACAGACGTCCTAATCGCCCTTTTGTTGATCACCGGTCTTGCCACGGTGATCCCCGTCCTTGCTAAACGCTTGGACAGATTTGGCGTTCCAATTGTGGTATATGAAATTATCGCTGGCATCATCGTTGGTGCCAGCGGACTCAATCTCATTGAGCCTTCACCCATCCTGACATTTTTGGCCGAGTTTGGATTCGCCTTCTTGATGTTCCTATCCGGCCTGGAATTGGATTTAAGGCTGCTAAATCCAACGCGTACAACAACAGACCGTGAACAGAGGTGGACCCAGGCATTGCCCCTTGGAACTCTGATCTTTCTGTGCACAATCCTATTAGCCTTTGGCGTAACGGCTCTGTTTGCACCCTCTAGCGCCACCAACAATCCTTTTCTTCTAGGGTTGATCCTTAGCACTACATCGCTTGGGGTAGTCGTTCCTGTGCTGAAAGAGCGCGAATTGATAGGTACGCGCTTTGGACAATACATCCTCGTAGCATCTTCCATCGCAGATTTTGCTACCTTGCTCCTGCTCACAATTGTTATCGCTGTTTTGGACCGGGGGCTTACCCTGGACTTGCTCCTGATTCCCACCTTGCTACTGATTTTCATTATGGTGGCCCGCTTAACTCAGCACGCCTCCCAAGGCAGCCGGCTCCAAAAGGCGCTTAACAGCCTATCAAGCGCTACTTCGCAGATACGCGTTCGCGGGGCGATCGCTCTCATGGTCGCCTGGGTGGTTCTTGCAGAAGCTTTCGGGGTAGAGTTGATCCTCGGTGCATTCTTGGCTGGCGCAATCGCCGGCTTGATATCCCCTCATGACGATCAAGGGGCCCGAGAAAAACTGGATGCCATCGGTTATGGTTTCTTTATCCCCATCTTCTTCATCATGGTAGGGGTCCAATTCAACATGCAAGCCGTGTTGGCAACGACACAAGGTCTAATATTGCTCGCCTGGCTCGTCGTTGTGGCCTTAATTGTCAAAATTGTGCCGGCCCTGCTTCTCAAGTTCCGTTTCAGCTGGAGACAAACCCTGGCTGGAGGTATGCTGCTCTCCTCTCGTTTGTCGCTGATCATCGCTGCTTCTGCGATTGCTTTGAGCATGGGGTTGATAAGTGAAACAATCAATTCCGACATCATCATGCTGGCCATCATCACGGTCACCATCGCGCCATTTCTCTTCAACCGGATCTTTCCACGCCAGGAAAAGCACGTTCGAAGTGGGGTTATCGTCGTCGGCCAAGATCAGCTGGCAGAATACATTATCGAACGTTTGCATCACAGCGGAGAAGATGTCGTCGTCATCTGTCAAGATCACGACAGTGTTATTCGATTCCAAGATCTTGGCGTGCGCATCATTGACGGGAGTGAAGGGTACGAAAAAGCTCTCGACAAAGCAGGAGCAGCACAAGCAAGAGTGCTACTGGATCTCACCTCAGGTTCTGAAGCAACCTTGGAAGTCTGCCGACTGGGGAAAGAGAATTATGAAATCCCATTGGTCGTATCCAGGATTTCTGATGTCGAACTTATCTCGAAACTACAAGAGATTGATATCAAGGTCGTTCAACCAGAATTGGCGACGGCCATGGTATTGGAGGGCGCCATCCGCTACCCAACAGCCTTCGATGTCCTTGTTCATCAGACCGAAGATATTGGAGTGGCTGAGGTTAGATTGACGAATCCCCGATACCCTGGCAGGTGCCTAAGCGATATTAATTTTCCAGGAAATGTAATCGTTCTCAGTCTTCGGCGAGACGGTACGGTCATGATTCCCCACGGGGATACCGTTTTGCAATATCAAGACCGCTTGGGTTTGATAGGAAGCCCCACGTGTGTAGAAGAAGCCACAGCTATCATCAAGGGGTAAAGCAACACAGGTCAATCTCGGGAAAGTTTGCGGCCAGCAAAAAAACAGAACGATGACCCGGCCGGTCCTATCACTTTTGAAGCGCCGGCAAGTATATTTTGGTAGGAAGCAAAACAATGACAATCACCGATGCTTCACCGTGATTATCCTGGTCATCATAAGCGGTCAGGGTGATCGTATGTTCTCCTGATCTGGGTAAGATAGCGGCTTCTGAGCCTACTTCAACTGGCTGACCATCGATTGACTAGATATAGGTGAATTCGTCAGCTGTTGATCCACTCATAGAGTTGGCGCTACCGGTTAAATTGATCCATTCATTTTTGATAAAAGTCTGTTCATCGGCCGGGGTATCGATGGTGACAACGGGCGCCGGGTGGGGTAGTGTGAATGTACCTGTTGATTGAGCCTGAACCGTAAGGAAGCGGTCGCTGGCGGTGAGTTGTATCTTGCCACCTGTACCGTCAGGAAGGCGTTCGACGTCTACGATATATTCATTCCCAGTCAGGTCTCCGGCAACAGGGTACCAGTTGTCGCCTTCATCCAGTGAGTAAAGGATCGTAAATTGATGGGGATCGCCATTGAGGTCATTTGCCAACCAGGTGATTGGTTCCTGATCGCTCCAACTGTCCCCATCTCCGGCAGTCGTTCAACTCTTTTTTCATCGTCGAGAAGAGGATTACTCCGGTGCTTCCGATGAATGCCATAAATAGCCTATTGATTTGTGAAAAAAGATCGAAATGAGCATAATAGAATCCTAAACTTGATGAGCTGCTTACACCGTTCTAATAGGAGGCTTCTAAATGGCCATGCGATTCTTTGGCGAGCGCATCAAACGCAATGAAGATCCCCAACTGCTAACGGGCCAGGCCTTATTCGTCGACGATGTGAATCTTCCGGGTATGGCGCATGCTGCATTTGTCCGCAGCCCTTATGCCCACGCGCGCATCAACGGTATCGACAAATCTTGGGCTATGGATCAGGAAGGCGTGATCGCCATTTATTCGGCCGAGGATTTAGGCGACTACTGGCGAAGGGGACCTCTTAACGTCTCTCCACCGCCGGTCGAAGGTCTGGTTTTCAACGAGCGTACACATCCCATCCTTGCTAAAGACAAGGTTTGTTACGTTGGCGAGCCGGTCGTTGTCGTCATTGCTGAAAGTCGATACATCGCCGAAGATGCCGCGGCTTTTGTGGACGTCGATTACGATCCTTTGCCCGTCGTCGTTGATTTGGAAAAAGCTCTGGAGCCAGAATCCCCCATAATACATGAGGACTTTGGCACCAATATCGCGGCCCACTGTATCCAGAAAAGGGTCCCTGAAAATGGGGAATCGTACGCTGACGTCCGAGCCAGAGCTGATCACCTCATCAAGCGGCGCTTCTTTTATGAGCATGGGGTGGCAGCGGCGATGGAGAATCGCGGTATTGTGGCCGAATGGGACACGCGCACCCAACGCCTGACGGTTTGGGACACGACGCAAGCTCCAATTCCGATCCGCAACGGATTGGCAGATATGCTGGGCCTTGCCGAGAGTCGAGTCAGGGTCATCGCTCCTTTCATAGGCGGCGGATTCGGCCCCAAGATCTTAATGTTTTATCCCGAAGAAATGCTCATTCCCTGGCTAGCTATACAGTTAAAACGGCCGGTCAAGTGGATCGAAGATCGCAGTGAGAATTTCCTGGCTACTTGCCACGAGCGGGGCCAAATTCATGATGCTGAGATGGCTCTGACCAATGATGGCATCATTCTAGGTATGCACAGCGTGTTTTTGCACGATAATGGCGCCTACGACCCGTATGGTTTAACTTGCCCCATCAATACCCAATGTACAATGCTGGGTCCGTATAAGGTCCCAGTATATCACAGCGATTTCAAGATAGTTTTCACCAATAAGATGATCGTCATGCCTTACCGCGGAGCGGGCCGGCAGCAGGCTGTGTTTGTCATGGAGCGCTTGATGGACATTGCCGCTAAGGAACTAAACATCGATAAATTCGAAATCCGCAAGCGCAACTTCATACCGCCTGATGCTTTTCCCTACGATAACCAGATCATATACCAGGATTTCGCACCGTTGGTCTATGACAGCGGCGACTATGTACCTCTGCTGGACATGGCCTTGGAGATGATCGATTATGAGGAATTTGTCAGCGAAATTCAGCCAAAGATGCGCGCGGAGGGACGCCATGTGGGCATAGGCGTCGTAGCCTATGTTGAAGGAACCGGCATCGGGCCATATGAAGGCGCGCGTGTCCAGGTAGAATCCACCGGTAAAGTGAGTGTAGCAACGGGCATCGGCACGCAGGGGCAGGGGCATTTCACCAGTTTTGCCCAGATCGTCGCCGAACATCTTGGCATCGCGGTAGCCGATATCGAGGTTACGACGGGCGACACAGACCTGTTTCATTGGGGAACGGGCACGTTTGCCAGCCGGGGGGCCACAGTCGCCGGGAATGCGGTCAACGCGGCTGCCAAGGATGTGAGGAACAAGATCTTAAAAATGGCCAGTGATATGCTTGAGGTATCCGAGGACGACCTGGAATTGGTAGATGGGGATGTGCGCGTCAAAGGTGTTCCACAGCGAAAGATCCCGTTGGCTGAACTGGCGGCCGAGGCCAACCCGCTTCGTGGCGCGGTCGAACCTGGCACGGAGCCTGGATTGGAAGCCACTAATTACTTTGGACCCAAATCGGGTGGAACTGCCAGCGGCGCTCATGCCATGATCGTCGAGATCGATCCCGAGACGATGAATGTTAAGATTAAAAAGTACATCGTAGTTCACGATGCCGGCCGGGTAATCAACCCTCTCATCGTCGACGGCCAGGTTCACGGCGGAGTTGCCCAAGGAATCGGCAATGTTTTTTTCGAGCAGTTGGTCTATGATGAACACGGTCAATTGCTTAGTGGCTCGTTCATGGATTATCTACTGCCAACATCCCTGGATGTCCCGCCCATAGAGGTCGGACACCGTGAAACGCCGTCGCCGCTCAATCCATTGGGTATTAAGGGCGCTGGTGAAGCAGGCGCGATTCCCACTGGCCCTCTTTTCGCGCAGGCCATTGAAGATGCCCTGCAGCTTGAAAACCTCGAGATCCGGGAGATACCTCTTAGCCCTAATCGGCTTTGGGAATTGGTAACAGAAGCTAAGGGAGCGCCATCATCAGGCTGATTGCTCCTCGCAAATCTCGGCGACCCGTTTTCTTCAGCATTCAAACTAGACTGAACTCAACGGACAGTATTCAGGTCAGTGATTCCTTGATTCTTTCATAGGATACAAGCCGGAACTGTAATACGGGCTTCGATTTAGGTGGGCTACAACTGACCATTCGTTCGTCGCTTGATAGTTCCTGGCTAACGATAAGCCTGTAGATTTCGCCAGAGACTGGTCCATTAAAATCCACAGACCAAAGGGTCCCTTCCAAAGGTTGTGTCTGCAAAAGGCGGTAGCTTGATCGATGGAGCAATCCCGTTTTCTGATATAGGAACTGTTCGGCCGCCTGGGCCACTTCGGCGTAGCAGCACCGGCCGCGCAGATGACTGAGATAAAACTCGCCACGCTCTTGAGCCCTAACAAATGAGTTCACGTCTGAAGTTGCCAGGCGACCGTAAAATGTGCCATCTGGAAAGGTGACCAGCGTTGGCGCGAAGCGATGTCCGCCCAGGTGCGTGGATTGCCAAACCGCGCTGCCGACACGTTCAGCCATGGCTTGATAGAGGGTCATCCCAGTCAGAGTGCAGCAGCGATCTCGCTTGCCGTTGGTGCAAACCAGAGATAACGATTCGGTGCGAAGAAATTCATCGTAAATGCTCGCTCCTGAAAGCAGGGCGGGTATGTCCAGTTGGAGAAGGTCGTGGTAATCGTTTAACTCGAATTGGTAGAGTCGGGGCTCTACTTGACAGGTTAGAGCCAAAAAAAATGTAACGCCGGTTCTGTTTTTTGGTCGGTCTTGCTTGATGAACTGAACACGGCCGTTATCCACCGAAGCAAGCTGCTCCTTAAGCCAACCTTGAATGTTTTGAGGTAGATCGTTGTTATTGGTAGCTTTGGCCAGCCAGGCTCCCGTGTATTCCAGAAGAAACCAGACGTCTACCGTGCTCGCTGTACCGATCATGGATTCGTTGTTTTCACGGGAAAGCTCATAACAGAATATTTCCTGATTTCCCGATGTTGTTGAAAGCGAATCCATAACTAACCGTTGATCTAGCCTTTAGTTCTGTCTAATTTAACCAAGGCTTATTAGCCATTCACCATACTAACCATAATTCAACTCATTCAATTTGTTTGAGTTTTTCGATAAAACCATCACTGTTTGGTCCGGTTGCCACATTCATTGATGTCGCACAATTTGCGGCTGTAGTTTTTACTTAGGTCGATCCTGATCTAACCAAAATGGAAGCTGCTTGATCCGTCCGATTAGTGATGTCGATTTTGATATCGCGGCTGTTGCAGAAGGCAGTGCTGGAGGTGAGGATTCGTCAGGAGCAATCGAATCCTCCACCGACTGTAGTGGCAAAGCGACCTACAAGGTAGAGGCGCATATCTTCAAAGACATGGAAATCAATGCTCGAATAGCGTAAAAAAGATATAAGGATGGATATGCTGTCTCCAATACGGGCTTCCGTTTCACTCAATCATCCTGCATCAAGGCAGAAAGGCCGCCAACGACCAGAACGGTCGTCCTTGAGACGAATGCACTCCAGGGCACGGTTGCCAGAGTCCTTATATCACACCGTTGGCGGCTACAGAAAATCAACAATTCTATAAATTCGCTCCTCGATGATTTTTAACTGTAACCCCCATAATCAATTTGACAAGTTAGTCAACCAAGACATATAATATAACCACCATATCATATTATGGGGGTTATAATAATCACACCTATCAATTGTTCCTAAATACAGAAACAATTTCTGGTTTGAGGGTCCAGCCAGACCTTAGTAGACATAATATTTCGGTACTCGATATCCAGTTGGAATATGCGACAATAGTGCAACTACGATAAAAGGAAATTCATTGAATAGCCAAAGTGACTATACAGGCAGACGAGAATTAGCGCTGATAATCTTAGCGTTTGCGGCCATTTACATCATTTGGGGGACTACTTATCTTGCGATTCGAATTGCGGTTGAGACAATTCCTCCATTTCTGATGGCTGGCACACGATTCGTTATTGCTGGTTTCATTACCTTTGCCATTTTGCGCGCGCGCCGGGTGGCTCTGCCCAAACGGCTTCAATTTCGCTCATTGGTCATTATTGGAGCTTTTTTGTTGGTGGGGGGCAATGGCTTGGTGACATGGTCTGAACAACAAGTGCCTTCTGGCATTGCCGCCTTGGTCGTAGCAACAGTACCTTTGTGGATGGCAATATTTGATTGGCTAGTGTTCAAAAATGGCCGGCCCGGCAGACAAACCGTGGCCGGCTTAGTTCTTGGATTCATTGGCATCGCGATGCTAATTGGTCCCGAACAGATCGGCGGGCGGGCTACTTTTGATATGCTAAGTTTACTTATCTTGATGATGGCCCCAATCTTATGGAGTATGGGATCCCTATATTCGCGAACGGCGAACACGCCTGATAATGTTTTCATGTCAACTGCGATAGAGATGCTGGCCGGTGGTGTCTTACTTCTGATCGCAGGCCTGATCACTGGCGAAACGGCGAAATTGGATTTTGCTCAAATATCGACCAATTCGTTGTTGGCCATGGTTTATCTAACGATTGCAGGTTCAATTATTGCGTTCACTGCTTACATCTGGCTACTGAAAAGAGTTCCCGCAGCTAGGGTGGCAACCTACACTTACGTGAACCCAATCATCGCAGTATTCTTGGGTTGGCTTATCTTGAGCGAACCTTTATCTTCACAAATTTTGGCGGCCGCGGTGATCATTATTTTGGCCGTTGTCCTCATTACGACTCAGAAACCAAAACGAGAGACCGCCCAAATAGAATCTGGTCTTATCCAGCCTGCTATGACTAATGAAACACCGACCATTCGGGATTGAATGCTGTCAGGCAAGACTAAGTTTTCTGCTTGGTCAAAGATGGGTAATCTGCTACTTCTGATAGAGGTGGATTCGTAAAGCTGTAAACGGGAGCTAGAGTCAATAGGGCGAGCCGTAAATAACAATTGTTTGGTGTTTCTTGGGAGCACTCATTCAGCGTCTTTTCAAGCGTATAGCCGACGTTAACCAAGCACCAGCACGATACCAAATATCCCTGGGTTAAAAGACTAGGTTGAATCTCGTTCCAGAAAACGACGTTATCGTCTATTTATTGAAGGTGATCTGGGATGTACCAACGTTGCCATCATCGTCATAGGTCTTGACGATAACGGTATGTTGGCCAGGAGACAGACCGCTAATATCGTAATTTCCGCAGGGTGTTCCGAGAGGGTTGCCGCTCAAGCAATAGCGATAAATATACTCGGTTTGGACAGGTCCCCCAGCGGTGCTGTCGATGTAAAATTCAACTTTGCTTATGGAGCCATATGGATCACCGGGATCAGCATCTGGGTCATTAACAATGGCTTCGACATTAATATAGTTTGGCCCCTGATCAACCATCATCAGCGTTGTAAATGGAGCATTACAGCTAGATGAAAGATCCGCCAAAGGCGATAGTTCCGAGATGATATAACAATACTGGTTCGAAACGGCATCACCAAAGAAGGCAAGGGCCATGACAACGACAATTGCGACTAGTGAGATGATCAAAGAGTATTCAGCTAGCCCTTGTCCTCTTTCCTCCTTTGATAAACGAAAATTTCGGGAAAACATGATAAATCCTCATTATAAATATATGGATCTATTCTTTGCCTGCTATAAAATAACCTGACAGCCATTCAGAAGATCCTTCGGGATAAAAAATAGAATAAAGAATAATTACAGATCAGCATATCATATTTTTTGAATTAATGATCCGTTCTCCCGCAGTCTTTTTGTACTATATAACCGGATCTTCCTATAGCCAGTCCTACCTTATATTTTTGAGTGCTTGGCTTCCTCCGAGCACCAGACTCAAATCCCCGGCTCTCCCCGGCTTCCAATCGCTATATAGCAGCCAAAGCTCGCTGCATTCGAAAACAAAAATTAGACGGATATGACCCAGTTATGGTTATCCCTGCCAGTTTAGATCTTTAAGGATTCTTGTAATCAGCCACGTCGTCTTATTTGCTGTATTGAGATTGTAAGGAGAAGATGTAATGCTGGGGAAAATTTGAAAAAAGCCTATCGAAAGCAAGAGCTTAAGAGTCAGCTCACATCAAGCTTGAACCGTTCAATCTTGAAAGGCGTTCCATCAATTTGCATTTCGTCAAACTCTCGAGCCGCGAGATGGCCCGAAAACACAGCCTGAGCGATGATATTCGGTGCCTCGGCATCGCCGATCACCCGCAGCGAACGGAGTTGAGAATTATCGAACACCGGCTTGAGCCGTTGGTAAAGCGCATCATTCGGAAGTCTATCCGTCACCAATATAACGGCATCGCAGGCCAGATCCAGGATTTCACCGGAGATTGGGCAGACCAGGGTGACACCTTCAGGGGAAATCGATTTGAGCCTTCGCTGGGTATGAATATTAACGCCTAGGTTCATCAGGTGCCGCTGGATCCGTCCTTGTTCAAGGGTAAAAGCGGTCCAGTAAGATACAAGAGGTGCTGGTGTAGCCAGTGTTACCTGATTGCCCTTTTTCGCCAGTAATTCCGCTAATACGCTGCCCATGTAATAATGTTCATTATCAAACAACACTATCTGACCGGAAGGAAGCCGACCAGCCATAATGTCATCAGGCGTGAAGACGTGCGGTAGTTCACTGCCCTGAATAGATTGCCACAGGTCACGACCGATGCCATCCCGTCGCCAGGAAGCTCCGGTAGCGACGATGACATGGGCGAAACCGGTTTCTATAACATCGGCTTCGGACATAGTACTATTTGGAAATACAGAAACATGGGGCATCTTATCGATCTGAGTTAAGCGCCAATCCACTACCCGACGCCATTCACTCAATCCAGGTAATCGCGATTCCAAGGTTACCCGGCCTCCAATTTCATTTTGAGCATCAACCAGCACGACGGGATAGCCACGCTGGCCTAGAGCACGTGCGCACTCCAATCCAGCCGGCCCTGCTCCAACGACTAAAATTTCTTTCTCGCTCTTTTTTGGCGGAATTTTTTCCGGATGCCAATTACGACGCCAAACCTCACCCATAGTCGGATTTTGAGTACAGCGTATTGGCACCATCCTGGTATCTCCGGTTACACAAATATTGCAGCCGATACACTCGCGAATATCCTCGAACCGGCCTTCCTTGATCTTCGTCGGCAGAAAGGGATCTGCGATCGATGGGCGAGCAGCTCCGATAAAGTCTACGATACCCCTCCGAATCGCTGAGACCATCGATTCGGGTGAGGTATAACGGCCGACCCCAACTACCGGTTTGCTGGTCAGTGATTTGACAAATGAGATGTATGGTTCCTGATAACCTTCTTTTTCGAACCTGGCAGTGGCCGAATCGTTGCTCCAATTACTGATATTGACGTCCCACAAGTCAGGCAGCTCGGCAAGCATTGCCAAAATATCGTACCCTTCGCCCTCATTAGTGATTCCTTCCTCCCCCAGGAGCTCGTCTACCGCAAGCCGAACAGCCACCGCGCAACAATCGCCAACAGCTTCCTTGGTATCTTCAATTAACTCGCGCAGTAAGCGTACCCTGTTTTTCAGACTCCCACCGTACTCATCATGTCGATCATTGTAGCGGGGCAATAGAAACTGCATGGCCAGAGTCATACAATGACCAGCATAACAGTAAATTATGTCGAAGCCGGCTCGTTTAGCTCGTAATGCGGCGGCACGATGCCAGCGCTTTACATTGCGAATATCCTCCTTGTCCGCACGTTTTGAATATACTGGAGTGTAACTCCCGCCAACCAGTGCCGACATTGATCTAGGTCCTAGAGGTGGTACTCGCGAATATAGATTTAAGGCATTAAGGCCGCTGTAAGCCAATTCAATGCCGGCTAATGAGCCATGTTCGTGAACTGCGTCCACCATTAATTGCATTGCAGGGATATCCTCATCATCCCAAAGACGCCCCTCGATATTCGGTGATAGATCACTGCTATGATGGATTTCCACTTCTTCAGTGCAGACAACACCCCAGCCCCCCTCAGCTTTCATCCCCCGCATGGTTGCCAGAGCCTTCGGCATCCGATAACCAAATCCGTTGCAATGTGGAACCTGGTAAAATCGATTTGGGGCTACTACCGGACCTATCTGGAAGGGTTGGAATAAGACATCAAAGTCATTTGTCCCCATGATGAACTTACCTTAGAGATATCGATTGTTGCCGGCTATGTCTTGCCAATTTGATTGCCTTTCTAAACGGCAGGTTGTGGCAAGAGCGAACCGAAAAAGGAGATCGTCACCAGTCCGAAGGCGATGGCATAAACCAAAGGATATAACCAGATCATATAACGATCGATCTTGTCTGCTCTTTCTCGCTTCCCCTTATTTTCCAATCGTTTCAGGGCCACATTGTAACCAACGACTAATACACTAACGATAAAGGTACAGGCCAGTAAAGTGTCGAGGTAAGTTAGATAGCCTAGTCGTGGCAGCTCATTTGAAATCGTAAAGTTGAAGGCGATGAACAGTAGCAAGTTAGCTGATGTCGCATCCACCCGCTTACCGAAGTCATCCATAAAGAAAGTTATCCAGGCTACTAAGATAATTAAAAGCAAAGGCACAAAGATGCGGAAAACGTAAAAGATCAGGTGCCTTTGGGCAGTGAAACGAAAATCATAACGGGGAGTTAAGCTTTGCGTCGTTGTTTGGGTTTCTGTAACGGTAGCTTGGGCCCCAACGATATACCACTCTTCCTCGCCCAGCTGAGAGCCCACCTCATAAAATTCCGCTGACGGTTCGTAGGTAAAGAATTCAGTGGGATACAGCGAGTCAATGGCCATGAAGAATTCTTGGCTATCAAAAGGGAATTGTACGGAAATTAAAATCCGGCGCTTGTAAGGTCGTGCTAAAACGCTCCAGGTAAGTGGCGGTTCCATCAGGATAAACCACCACGGACTTATTCTGACTCCAACGATTTCCTTGTTGGTTAACGATGGTAAAAATGGGCCAATCAATTTCTTCTTCTGAGGCAAACTTGGAAAAATCATCGGCATTATAGACTTTGAATTCACATTGGCACTCTTCAGAGCTAAAGGCCAGTTCCGGATCATTCCAGACAAGACGAATTGAGTACACGGCGTCATAATTTTCGGACGTTTGGTTCACTCCCGCGATTTGTTGCAATTTCGCGCCGATATCGACTGGAATGGCTGAACGCAGGAACGGTTGGCCTCTTTCGGCTGCACTACCGGTCAATACTTCGGGGACATTTCGGCCTACAACTAAGCGGTATTTCCCAGCAGTCGGTTGTCCATCGACCGTATCGGCATTGATCGCCAAGCGGTAGCCACTTCCCCCTTCCGGTAAAGGCAATTCAAGCCAGCCTGCTGTTGCACTATCGTTATAATTGCCAGTTCGAACCGGCTTTGTGCCTTGAGCCAAGAGTGAAATACGAGGTAATAAATCGCCGCTAATCGCCTCAATGTAGACGTACAGGGTATCACCTGGGAAAAAATCATTGAATTTATAGACGGTTTCCGGACTTCGGGAATTTAGCTCTCCTTCGATAGTCTGCACGGCCGTTTCAGTGTTTCTTCCTGCGCGATAAAATGTCGCGATCTCATCACCGGTTGGTTGGGCGGAACCAGAAGCAACTTCAGGCGCATCAATACCAACGAGCATCCGGTATGTTCCAAAAGTTTGAGACAAAGGTGTGCTGAGAATGATAACTTGGTAATCTCCATCTCGCGGGATGGTGATCGTAAAAGCAGCATCAAAACTGCCGCCGGTATCGTCGCTCCAGGCTAAAAAAGATTCATCGGCTACTCTTGGCGTAACAAGGAAAATATCCTGATTTTGCATTATCGCTTCTAAGATTTGATCATTGAACTGCTCAGATATTGCATCAACATCCGCCCGGTCATCAAGAAGCCCGATAAACGGATCAAAGTTGCCCGATGTGCCTTCCGCAAACACACTCAATTCCTGACCGGCCTCTAGATTTCGCAATAGATAAGTGACGGCTCCATCACCGAGATCGTATTTACCGGTAATTTCCTGCACTTTTCCATCACTGTCTTGAGCGTAAATCTGTCTGGTCGCAAAAAACAAACCGAATAATGTGAAAAGTGAGATGGTCAATATGACCTTGAAATGACGGCCAAAAAGAAAGCGCATTTGATTCCTCTCTAAAAAACTTAAATGTAAACGTTTGTCATATTGCACGAGCCGTGATTTCTCATCCTCCACACAAGAGAAAAATCTTCGATCGCGCGATATCAATGTTTCAGCAAAGTGTTCGATCAATATTGGATTACAATAGGAAGATCTATGAAGGTTTATTCCACCAACCACAATATTTTCGCTAGCAAACGAGTCAATCATATTGTAGCGTAATTACGGCAATCCAAGTATCTTATCACTCAGAATTATACTGAGTTATTGGGCATTCGGCAGCAGACAATAAGATTTCTCGAAACGTTGAAGTGAACTCCTTCTAGTGACACTTTTTTGCTGCGATAATCAAAAAGAGAAGAAGCACTTTTTCTTCTTGCCAGCCGATAATTCGAAAAAATAATTTTGGTTCAAAAATATGTCAGCTAGAAGAACTCTTTGGCACTATTTACTTATCCTGATCATGGTGGTCCTTCTACTCATTGGAGCAGACAAATCCTTGAGCCAATCGATACAGTTTCCCGCAGGCTTGTTCACTGGAGAAGACGTTTTGCCCTCCAGAGCCCCCACCTATAGGAAATGTTATTCAGGTAAATGCCACTCAGGCGGCCGATTTAGACGATATTGTGGCTGGTGCCCAGAATGGCGACACAATTATGTTGGCGGATGGCACCTATTATCTGGGAGGAGATTTTTTGTGGTTCGGCATTCCTAATGTCACCATGCGATCGGCTAGCGGCAATCGAGAGGCGGTCATCATTGATGGGGGTTACGAAACAACTACGATAGTCACGATAGCGACTTCCCGTGTGACGATCGCCGACTTGACTCTGAAAAGGGCGCGAAATCACCCGGTCCATGTCATGAGTACAAACGGGATAGATACGATTGGCACACGACTCTATAATCTTCACATCGTTGATCCTGGTCAACAAGCGGTTAAGGTAAATCCCGCCACAGCAAATAAATATCCTGATTTCGGCGAGTTGGCCTGCTCGCAAATTGAGCTAACGGATAATGGACGTCCCTACATCTGGCAAATCAACGGCAGCTGTTACACAGGTGGAATCGATGCTCACCAGGCTGGTGGCTGGATCGTACGAGACAACAACATCGAGGGCTTCTGGTGTCAAAACGGGCTTTCGGAACATGCCGTTCATTTTTGGAAAGGAAGTCGCGATACAATCGTCGAAAGAAATATTATTAGGGACAATGCCAGGGGTATAGGCTTTGGATTGACTGAAGATGATGGAGGCCGAACCTATCCGGGGGACAACTGTCAGGAAGCGGCGTACGTTGGACACTATGGAGGCCTTATTCGCAACAACTTTGTCTTCCAGGGTCGGAATGAACTAAAGGATTCTGAGGCAGGTTTTGATTGTGGTATCTGTTTGGCTCAAGCTTGCGAAACAAATGTCATTCACAACAGCGTGGTGGCGACGTCAACGCCATTTTCTTCCATTGAGTGGCGTTTTGCCAATACCACCGCTTATATCGTCAATAATCTGGTAAGTCATAATTTAATGCCGAGAGATGGCGCTCAGGCAACCTTGGGGGGTAATTTCTCAAATGCCCCTTTGACCCTATTCCTGGATGGACCCGGTGGAGATTTGCACTTGTTGCCGAGTGCGAGCGTCGCGATTAATCAGGGAATGCCTTTGCCATTCACTATTAGTGATGACGACATTGATGGAGACTATCGGGTTGGAATCCCGGACATCGGCGCGGATGAACAACCCATTGATTTGACCGAACATTATTATTTGCCAGCTAGCTATAAATGAATGGAGGCAGCCAGAGGTGGTTAGTATCTTACCGAATAGTGGCTAATCGAGTAAGATCTATCCTTTTCTTGAATAAAGAGTACAGTATGATTCTTCTTAGCAAGTTTTAGAAAACCTTGGCGTGAATCGGCCGCTTAAGCTATAAAATTACAACATCGAGAGCTGTTGCTACTCCAAATGTCACAGTTCCCATTGTCTGACTCGAGACCTTCGTCAGAAACACATTCCGATTTAAGTTGGCCGAATCCTTTTTTACGAGGAAGGAACTATGAGTGAAAATGAAAACCCTAGCAGAAAAACACCGGTAACTGATCAGCAATTGGCCCAGGCCTTACCGCAATTGACCCCTGAACAAGTCGCGCAGGTTTCAAGCAAATTGATTCGTGAGACATATGGACCTGGGCAGGTGATCATTCAGCAAGGTGATTTACCCGACCGTTTTTATATCGTCATAAAAGGCCGGGCCGAGGTTTTGCACGAAGATATAAGCGGCAAAACAGACACTGTTGATGTTCGGCGGCCTGGTGAATATTTTGGAGAGACAGGGTTGATACAAAACCGTCCCAGGTCAGCCACAGTTCGCGCCTCGGCTGACGGTGCTGTCGAATTATTGGCAATGGATCGAGATGACTTTGAAGAAATGCTGGACGATTCTCGTGCTACCGAAATGCACGTTGCCCAGGAGATGATTCAACGCCTAATTCGCCTGGCAAATGCCCAAACTTAGTCGCCAATCCCCAAAATGAAAAGAATCACTGACGTACCTGTAATTGCCGACATCACTTCCGAAAAAATTGGCTGATCTATAGAAGAAGGAGGGGTATGTGACATCGGTCGGCTGTATATTAAGCCTCTTCGAATACAATTACGCTCTTTTTGATCGAGTTTGGGACAGCATCAATCTGTTGACAGATGAGCAATTTATTCAAGAGGTTGATTACTCTCATGGGTCATTACGCAATCAAATCGTTCACGTTGCCATGGCAGATAGACGCTGGCTCATGGCGCTACATGAACATCCGGATGCTAGGGAATACAGTCTTGATCCGGCCGATTTTCCTGATCGGACGAGCACTCATTCCTTATGGATTTCAACTACCCAGGATGTCACCAATTACATCGCCCTTCTTAGTGATGATGAGCTAGACCGGGTTCCCTATGGAATGAAAGGTCCGGTATGGCAGGTGCTAATCCACCTTGTCAATCATGGAACTGATCACCGGGCTCAAATCCTGAGGATTCTACATGATTTCGGCGCGCCGACCTTCGACCAAGACCTGATTCTCTACCTCTGGAATACCTAGCTCAAGTTGTCGAATTTTCCGTCAGTTGGTGGAAGGCCAAATGGTCAACAGCAAAACGAACTACCTTTGCCTAATCAAGCCTATCGAATGATTCCCCATATTTGAACACACTGCCAAATCCTCATCGTCTATTCAACTAACTATGTCATCAAAACAAAGTGAAACGAAAGTTTTGGAAACCGAGCCAACATCTCAAAGGAAAAGGATCTTCCGGCCGGGATTTGCCAAGTTAATTACGAACCATATGGATGCCTGGGGCGTAGCCATGGTTATCTCCTTGTTAGCCATGGCCATTCATGACAGCGTTTCCTGGCACAATATCCCGATCCTCGTAGCCATTGCTGGATCATATTGGTTTGGATTTGCCTACAATGATTATCAAGATGCCGCCTATGATGCTCTAGATGAGCAAAAGAAGGCGGACAATTTTTTTGCCGGTAGCCAGGTCCCAATGAAGTGGCTAATGGTTGCTGCCATGATATTTTGTTTTGCCTATCTGGTTGGGGCTTGGGTTTTTATTGGTGTTAAAGGAATCGTTGTCGTTCTAATCTCGTTCCCGGTTATCTGGGCATATTCAGGTTATCCACTTCGCTTGAAGAGCCGCCCGGGTGTTGATTTATTGAGCCATGCGTTTTTTGTCGAGAGTTACCCGTACTTGATCACGATTTTGCTACTGGGCGCATCATGGTCGCGATTGGATATCGTTCTCATAATCATATTCCTGATCGGTTCGTTGAGCGCACAACTGGAACAACAATTAGTCGACTACGAACTTGATGCCAAGACCGAACCAAATTTCACCACCTGGTTTGGTCCTAAACATACGATGGCTATACTGCGACTGCTGACGTTGGTCCTGGCTCTAATTGGCATACTTTTTGTTTTTCAAGGGACTATCCCCAGATTCCTGGTTCCTTTTGGATTAATAGCCGCACCAATGCTTGCCCACCGTTTCGTTCGCAAGCCTGGACAACACAAGCCTAGAATCGTTAAGATGGGAACGATGATAACCGGTTTAATCTACGGTTGGATCGTGATGATGTTTTTTTTCGTCAGCTAAATTGGCAGCCGGCCGTCACTTCTGATCAGGATCAGAATCACGAAATTGTTCGCCCAACACAGCTGAATTCTTTTCAAGGGCCAGGGCTTCCTCGATAAACGAACGAGCTCCCCTGATGTCGCCCGACCGGCGTGATTCTTCGCCAGCCAGTTCCATATATTCGATGGCCTTTGCGGTATCTTCTGCCCGTGCCCAATGATGAGATAGAACCGCGAGGTGAGGAGATAATTTTCCGTCGTATTTTTTCTCTAACCATTTGGCTATAGCCCGGTGTATTTGCCTTCGCTGAGAAAACAACATCAAATCATAAGCTGTTTCTTGAGTCAGGGCGTCTCTAAAAGCGTAACCTGGCTCTTTGGTCGATGCCAGGGGAATAATGAGCCCCATCCGCTCCGGGGGTTCTAAATATTGAGCGAGGTGTTGGCGATCTTTTTTATCCGGATAGACGTCCTGCAACATCTTCAACGAAAACAAAGTGCCAATGACACTGGCAACTTTGAGAGCTTGCATCGAGGCGGGAGGCAGCTGATTTAACTTGTACTTTATCGCCTCACGCATCGGGCGATCGGCCGTCCATTCAAGCCGCTTATCCTGATTGGCATCAGCCGTTTTACCGCTAGGCGAAAATACTTCCACCGGATCAGGAATGCCCTTAAGGTTTAGTGAAGGCTTAGGAATGAATTCAATCTTATTTCTGGCGCCTTCGTACACCGATCGATCGCAGTAGATAGAACCCGATGCCGCTTCCATTAGCCGGGCAGCTAGATTTGCTTTTTCACCCATGACGCCATAAGTTCGACGGGAGGGACTGCCATAAGTACCCACGCGCATTTGACCTGAGGTAATTCCAATTTGAACGTTATTTATGAAACTGAACTCGGCTTGCGCGTTTTGTAGAACCAGAGCCGCAATTACGGCTTGCGAATTATCATTATTCATCGCAACAGGCGCACCGAAGGTTACATAGAGATAATTACCTTTATCACCAGTAGTTAATTGGATGAGATGACCTTCATAGCTGGCCACCACATTTTGAACCCAAACGATGAACGCATCGAGTTTCTCGCCGGCGGCGTCATCGTTATCATAATCAATACCTTCGAAGCCGAGAAAGAGGCTCGTAACGGTCCTTAACTCAGATAAGAATTGGCTATTGCCTCTACGAACAGTCTCAAATACTGGCGGGAGAAGCCATTGACTGGCCCTAAGCAGAGGTATTGAATTGGCAGGTAACTGAGGCCATGGAAAAGACAGTTCATCGCCAGCGTAACTAGATATGACGGCGAATTCGCGATTCGTTTTTGAGTCCGAGCGGAACGATTGAACCTTCACTCTGTCTCCGAGTTGGTTGAGGATTGATTTCCCGACCAATACTTCGCCCCTCGAGGCTAATCCATCGCCTGTGGCCAATTCATCCAATAAATCACCAGCCAACACCTCGATCTTGCGCACCTTAGGATCGCCCACAAGAAAACGCCTGGCCTGACCTGAAACTACCGTCGCCTTTATTGAGAAAGAAAGGCTGATGCCGCTAACCGTGCTGGAATCTGATATGGTGCTAATGGCCTTGTGCATGGCAAGCGCACTGGCTATAGCTAAGCCTTCAGCCGATTTCTCAAGACGGCTGGTATCGAACCAGCAAGTTATCGCATCACCACTAAAATTGACCACAGTCCCACCGTGGCGATGGACCTCGTCGATTAGAGCGCCATAAACCTGGTTTAGAAGGCGAACGAGCTCTTCTGCCCCTCTTTCGAGGCCAAGTTCTCTAGCCAGTGTAGCTGTTAGCGGCGTAAATCCGGATATGTCGGCGAATAAAGCTGCTCCCTGGCATCTATCGGCTAAATCGTTGCCACTAGCGAGTACATGGCGACGATCCATAGGCAGATAAACAACGGCCGTCTCGGAGGCAGCCTGGGCAAATTCTTGTTGATCCAAGCGCAATTTTTCTAGCTGCAGTTGAAGTCGCTGTTCGCGCGCATGCACTTCGCCGGCCATACGCTGAAATACCCTGGCCAGGTTTCCCAATGCATCCTCTCGTTTTTCCACATCGTCTAAAGTCGATGGATCGAATTGGTTAATCTCGATCGCACGTGCAGCAATGGTTAAGGCTTCAACCTGCTGAAGATATTCTATCTCCTGGTCGCGTAGGCGCTTCCTTTCAAGGCCGGCGCTCAGACGGGCATGGAGGAGTATCGGATCAAATGGTTTAGGCAAATAATCATCGGCACCCAATTGTATCCCCTTGGCTATGCTGCTGATATCGTTCATGGCCGAAATGACAATAACCGGAATATCACGCCAACGTTTGTCCGCCTGTAGATGAGTTAAGACCTCGAAACCATCCATATGGGGCATCATGATGTCGAGCAAAATCAGATCCGGAGCCTCGGCCGCTACCTGCCGCAGTGCTTCTTGCCCGTTAGATGCGCTAACTGTTATTAAGCCGAGATCCTCAAGTTCCTGTTCCAAATAATCGATATTAAAAGGTTCATCGTCGACTATAAGGATCTTTGGACTATAGGCCATTACGAATCCTTTCTACCTGGCGTTCCATTCACAGTCGATCCAGTGATAGGCACAACTGAAACGTCAGAGGCGGTGGGTTGAGGAAATTTTCGAATCAATTTTTCCGCTCCTCTTTTCCTTTTCTACCATTCATGGCCGACTGGTTGGTCATATCATCACGGCCGTATCTGATAGGCAGGGTGAGCGTAAAGGTCGAACCAATACCCAGGCTGCTTTGAGCCGAAAGATCGCCACCTAACAGGTGCGCCAGGTGGAGGCTAATTGATAATCCTAGACCTGTCCCACCATATTGTCGACGGCTTTCCATATTCACTTGCTTAAATTCATCAAAAATGAAGGGCAGATCTTCATCTGGTATACCGATACCAGAATCACTTATGTCAACTCGAATCTGGTTGTTATCTTTGATGGCAGAGATTGTGATTGTTCCTTCGTGAGTAAATTTGGTGGCGTTACTGAGTAAATTCAGCAAAATCTGTTTTACTTTGTCCTGATCTGAAAAGATGAGTGGCATTTCCCCATTGATATTCTGAATAATTGTTACATCAGGCTTTAATAATGGCCTTGATGTGGCCATGCAGAGTTCGATGAGCTTAAGAATATCGAACGACGTCGGCTGGATATCCATGTGGCCGGCTTCAATCTTGGCGATGTCAAGGATCGTATTTATTAGAACCAGGAGGTGATCGGCACTGATTAAGACCTTGTCAAGGTTATTCAGTTGTTTTTGGGGTAATATGTTGGTCCCCTTTCGTTTGACGATTCGGGTAAAGCCAATGATGGCATTGAGGGGCGTTCGTAGTTCATGGCTGAGGTTAGCCAGAAAGGCACTCTTCGCCTCATTTGCTAATTCGGCCAAGGCCCGAGCGTTCCTAGCTTCTTCAAATAGCTTGGCGTTATCAATAGCTACTGATGCGAGTTGAGCGAACCGTGATAGGAGTTCGATTTCCTCATCGCCAAATATGCGATCGTTTTCCTTGTCGTGAGCTAAGCCAAGAACACCTACCGTTTGTTTTTCTGGGTTCTCTATGCTGACGCTTCGAGTTAGGGGGACGGCAACACCGGCTTTAGCAATGCCTTGAGCGACCTCCGACGAACGGCCCGCCCATGTATCGTAATCGTCGATTACGATAGGTTCTCCCGATTTCCAAACCCTTCCTGCCAGGCCTTCACCTTCGTGCAAGGTATCCCCAGCTTGCTCTTCGGAAAAGCCTACCCGTACTTTGAGCTTAATATCTGCGGCTCCTGCTTCACCCAAATAGAGAAACCCAAAGGGTGCTCCGGTCAATTGCCCGGCCCGGCTAACCAAGGCTTCCAATAATTCCTCCAATTCTAGGCGGGATATGAGCCCGACCGTTGTTTCATGCAACGCTTCAAGATAAGCGTTTTGACGCCTTAATGCTTCATCCGCCCGTTTCCGTTCCTGGTTCTCAGCCAATAGCAACCGATATGCGCGGGCAAATTCGATATTGACGCTATTTCTAAGCGAGACGACCAGGGCAGCGCATATGGCTACCAAGAGCAAACTCATTGCCAACAAGGTTGTTTGGTAAATATTTTGGGTGGCCAGGGCAGAGCTTATATTGTTGAAAAAGAGGTTTTCTTCCTGAATATATAATGACTGCGAATGGTCCTCAGCTTTGCCAAGATGATCATCCAGTTCAAATACTGCGGTCTCGATATTTTCAGGTGATCGATCTGTCTTAATGTTTAAGACGACACCGTCAAACTCAACCAATTCTCTCTGGATTTCCCTTAGGACGTTGACAACAGATTCATTTCCGGCCGCCTCACTTACAGCCAACCTTATTTGATTCTCTAACAAGGCTCTTTCGCGATCTAACATCGCGAATTCAACCTGAGAAGGATTGGCTGCCAGTTTATTTGTTTCAACTTGCAAGAGCAGGATTCCCCGTTGAACCTTCACGATGTCGTTCAAGACATAACCTTGCTTAAAGGCTCTCCCGGTCGCGTTTATATTATTATTTGCGACGAGGACGACGATGCCGATTAGGACTAACAGTAAACCTGCGGCAACCGCCAACAAGATCTGGATCGGCGTTAGACGCCGAATACCAACTGTAGAAAGTGAATCGGTCATCTAACCTCTATGGCTTCTAAGTTCCAGACCGACATATTTCTCGCCTCGGTAATATTATTATGGCGATCATATGGAAAAATTATTCGAGTCGGACCACTATTTTCTATCGACATATAAGATCCATTGGATTGGGTTGCAATTAAGACAGGCCAGTCCTCAAATTCTTTCAATGGGATAGGGACGGCATAACCGTCGAGAGCTACGGCGAACACTTCTGTCAGGGTGTCGGATGCATTCACGACTTCAAGAAGATCAGATAGCAAGACGCCGGAATAGGTCACCGTTTGCCGTAGCCAAGGATCTTCGACTTCATAACCAACTAGACCTAATTTTTCTAGCGTGTTCATATCGAAATCAACAACGCCGTCCGCGTTGGTACTCGCTATGTTCCCACTCACAGTGAGTACAACAGGGCCTGTTGGAGGCGGGATATCATCACCGGGATTGATGGATGCTTCAGAGAGCGTATCGAATTCCTGACTCTCGGAACAGGCACTGCTAACAATTAGAAAAACAAACAGAACAATGAAAAAGAACCGTCTGCTGATTGATGTGATAGAGTTCTTATTAATAACGAGCCTCCTTCCACAATTGCCATACTAATCCAAGCGAAGGTTCCAAATACAGGTGGGTCGATAAAAATGATTTTCTCTGATTCATTGGATTCCTGTTCGAATTAAATTCAAATCGTTACTAACGATACAGTCAGTCGGCAAGGAATCGATCTAACTTCTCAAATAGCAATTCTTCGTCCAAGGGTTTTGTTAAATAATCATCACAACCCGCGTCCAGAGCTTTTTGGGTATCACCACTCATAGCATGAGCTGAAAGCCCGATGATAATTATGTGTTTAAGCCGGTCAATTGCCCTAATTTGGCGAGTGGCTTCCCAGCCATCCAGCATCGGCAAAGACATGTCCATCAGGATTAGGTTTGGCTCTTCTTTTCGGGCCAACTCTACACCGGCGATGCCATTGTTTGCAGTTACCAACTCATAGTCGTCTTCTAAGAGTTGGACCAAAAGGTCTAAATTTAGTTCGACATCTTCTACTATAAGTATTTTCTTCATATTCTGTTCGGGGCAATGAGCAGTGAAAACTGACAGCTATTATATCGAGCACCGTTCAGATGATGCTTTCACTCCTACAATTTTATCTTCAACACTGGTTTTGTATCTTTTTCAGAATTATTGTTTTGTTGAGCGTCAAACTCATTCAGACGCTTCTGATAAAGCCGTTTCCAATTCATTAATCAGAGAAGCTCGTTCCAAACCTTGCTTCTGGATAACGTTGATTACGCTCTTCTGCAAATATTCTCGCTCATCGTTAGAAAGAGTTTTCGCTGTGATAACGACGATGGGCACCTGGTCAAAGTCGGGGCGCTGGCGCAACTGTTCAATAAAACCAAATCCATCCAAGCCGGGCATCAGTAAATCAAGCAAGATGATATCGGGTTTGTTTTTGACAACGATTTCCAGAGCATCGAGTCCGTCGATGGCATTCTCTAATTCGTACCCAGTTCCTGCCAATAGCTGTCGCACTAAGTCAATCACGTCCGGGTCGTCGTCCACCACCAAGATTCGTTTAGGCGCAGCACCTTTGCGGGATTGGGCTATCCGATTCAGCGCCGCAAGTACTGCCTCTTCGTCAAGTGGTTTAACCAGATAGTCATCTGCACCCAGACGATAGCCTAGGGCTTTTTTATCAATGACCGTCAATAATATGACGGGGATATCCTTGGTCAAATCATCCACTTTCAGTTCGTGTAATACTTGCCAGCCATCCTTGGTAGGCATCTTGATGTCCAGGGTTATCGCATAGGGCAAGTGTTTTCGGGCAAGTTCTAGTCCCTCGTCTGCATTTAAGGCCGCCATTACCTGGTAACCTGCTTCGCCAAGGTTTTCTTGTAACAAGTAGATAGTGTTGGGGTCGTCGTCAATTGCCAATATCACGGGACCTTGAGAGTCAACAACCTTCTTCATCGGGAATTCGTGAAGTGATTGATGTGATACTGGTGCGTCTTCTTCGTAACGGATGGGCAATACCAAGGTGAAGGTGGATCCCTTTTCCTCTTCGCTGCTAACGAAGAGAGCGCCGCCAAGCAGCGTGGCTAGTTTCTGACTGATCGATAGACCAAGGCCTGTTCCGCCATACTTTCTTGTGGTACTACTATCCGCTTGTTGGAATTCGCCAAATATAGCGTCCAATTTTTCGCCGGGGATGCCTATGCCACTATCTTCGACTTTTACCGCCAATAATTCAGCCGTCCCAAAATTAGTAATGTCTTGTATCGAATCTGGCTTCCAACGGGAGGCAGAAACGAGAATTCGACCTTGGTGGGTGAACTTGGCTGCATTGCTTAATAGATTTAGGAGGATCTGTTTCACCTTTTCCTGATCGGAATGTATAGGTGGTAATCCTTCATCAACTATATAGTCCAGCGTCACTCCAGTCTCAAGAAGTGGTTGGGCGGTAATGACACATGCTTCAAGCAAGGGTTTCATGTAAAAGATGTGGGGCTGAACATCCATCCGGCCCGCTTCAATTTTGGCGATATCTAGTATTGTGTTGATGAGGGTAAGCAAATGTTCCGCGCTGACCAATACTTTCTCCAGATTGTCTATTTGCCGCCCGGGGAGAGTGCCAACTGCCTTACGTTTCACAATCCGCGTAAAACCGATGATGGCATTAAGAGGTGTGCGAAGTTCATGGCTCATATTAGCCAGGAACACGCTCTTGGCCTGATTCGCCTTCTCGGCTTCCTCGCGAGCCCGCTCGGCCGCGAAGCGAGCCCCCTCGGCTGCCCGTCGCGTTGTTAATAGCTCTGTGATGTCATGATAGATAGCGATGATGCCAACTTCTTCACCATCGACGATCACAGGTTGGGCAACCAACTCTACGTCGACCATGCTGCCATCTTTGCGAGTACGTTGGGTTATCGCCCGAACTGCTTCGCCTTCCGCGTTTAAATCACTGAAGTCCTTGGCTTCATCTTGAATCTGTTTGGAATAAGCCACCAAGTCATCAATATTCCTGCCAACGGCTTCTTCCTGAGAATAGCCAAATAGTTGCTCAGCCGCCGGATTCCATGTTTCGATGATATGTCCGGTTGACCGGCCGGCAATGATGGCCGCAGGGCTGTTCTGTACCAAGGCTTCGGAGTATTTTCTTTGGCGCTGGACTTCGGAAAATAGACGAGCATTTTGAATAGCTGCACCGACGTTAGAAGCTATCGTTGCCAATAACCGCATATCTGACTGATTAAATCGGCCTTCTGCCCGTTTGCTTTGAACGCTAATGACGCCAATGGCGTTTTTCCCGTCCATAATCGGCACACCGAGGTATGATTTTGCATCGGCGCCAATCTTTTCGATATCAAGCTCTTGATGGCGACCGGAGATGTCCTCATTAATTAGCATGGGCTCAGCGGTCTGAATGATCCGACTCGTCAAACCTTCTCCGAAAACGATCGAAGCTAACTCTTCCCCATACTTATATTGAAACTGGATCATATTGGAGTTGGCGTCGTAAAGAGCGACATAGACGATGTCGGCGCCAAATAGACGGCGAATTTGTTCGCCGATAAGCTCGATTAGATTGTCTATCTCAACCTCGGAAACGAGAGCCTGGCTAACTGTGTTTACGGTTATCATCTCGGCTGCTTGTTGTTCGGTCTCGGCCAATAAACGGTTGGTCTCGTCAAACAACCGAGCATTTTCCAGGGCAACGCTCATACTATTAGCCAGAGTGCTTAATAAGCGGACGTCAGAATCACTGAAAGCATAAGCGCGGTCGACATTTTGCAGACTTATATGACCCGTTACTGTTTCGCCCACAATTAGCGGCACATAAAGCGAACACTTTGGCGACTGGGTGCCCGGAACAACCCGCAGACCATATTTGGCAACAACTTCATCCGAATGTTCGTTGATCAACACCAGTTGGCGGGTCCTAATTAGATGGAGACGTAAACCATCAAATGGGCGCGGCTCGGGATAATAACGTTCACCTTTCTCGAATAGATATGGGAAGTGTTCAAGGCCGTCGTCATGTTGGAAGGTGCCAATCATGACCACCTGGGCATCGAACAGTTCTCGAATTTGGTTGCCGACCAAATCATAGATCGCCTGGATGTCTAGTTCAGCTGCTAGAGCTTGTTGAATGGTATTAATGACTGCCAGCTCATTATTGCGCTGTTGGGTTTCGTCTAGAAGGTGGCTGGTCTCAGCAAACAGCCGGGCATTTTCCAAGGCAACGCTCATGCTGTTGGCCAGCGTGGTCAATAATCGCAAGTCTGCCTGGCTAAACGCGTCATTCCGGTCGACGTTTTGCAAACTGATATAGCCCTTCACTTCGTCGCCAACAACCATGGGGACAAAGATCACTGATTTGGGCAGTGTCTCTGGATCGCCGCCGATAAAGTCCATGCCGAGATCGGCCATTGCCTGGGGAATGTCCTCGTTTATGAGCACTGAACGGCGGCTCTCAATGAGGTGGTGATGTAGATTGTTGAATGGCTTTGGATCGGGAAAGTACCGTTCTCCCTTTTCTAGTAGATAGTTTACATAACGCAATTCTAATTTGTGATCGAACGTACTGATTAGTACAAGTTGGGCGTCAAATAGATCGCGAATCTGGTCACCGACCATGTTATAGATCGCCTGAATATCTAATTCCGCAACTAGCCCTTGTTGAACTGTGTTGATAACCGCGAGTTCGTTATCGAGTTGAAGAGTTAGTTGTTGGAGGCGAGTTTTCTCTTCATGAAGCTGGATGTTTTCAAGGGCTACACTTAGGGCATTGGTCAATGTTACTAGTGGTTCCAACTCATCGGTTGTAAAGGCGCGTCCCTCGTCAATACTTTGTAAGCCAACGTATCCAACGGCCGCTTCATTTATTACTATAGGTAGACGAACAAATGATTGAGGTGTGGGAAATCCTGGTAGATTGGTTAACTCAATTGTTGCGGTGGTATGGTCATAATTGTTTTCAACAATCGGCTGAAGCGTCTCAATGAAGTAACGACTTAGCCGGCTAATCGATTGCGGTTCTGGCGAGTGACGACTGCCGTTCACCATCAGAAATGGGTAAGTCTCAAGGTCATTCTCGAAGTCAAATTCAGAGATTATCACCAATTCCTGGGTGTAGATATCGCCTAATTGGCTGCCAATCAGGTCATATTTAGCTTGCGTTTTTGATGGGGCAAATAACCCGCCTTGAACGTCATTCAAAATATTCATTTCACTACTGGGCTGGGCGATATTATTGGCGGCAACTCCCGATGCACTCGTTTTTTTGTCTCGCGATGACTTTTTAGCACTCATATTTTCTCTGAACTTCTCATCTATTTTTCATCGAAACAGCGCAAAATCGAGCTCGTCACGATTAATTTAGGAATTGATAATCACCTAGATACTCGCACTAGTAATGAAAGTGGAATAAGCATTCAGCCGCCTTGTCACTGGAGTTATCCTCAGAAATTAGCAGGGTAATTGCTTCAAAAAGCGTAGGCTGTCAACTGTCATAGAGATAACGTGATTTTATCGAATCTTGGCTCCTGATGACCGATAGCCTAGACAAATCTCTTTTTATCTTTAATGAAGGTGAATATGTCAGCTGAGTATTTGTTCTTGGCAACCAATGAAACTAATAGCTGGTGCTTAGCTACTAGTAGTCTTATTCCTTAAGCATGTAATAGCGCCAAATACCAGGAACGGCTGCCTCGGGTATCTATTGTGCAAGAGCTCGAGGAGATTGTAATACGTTCCGACCGTTTTAGACAAGTGATCAAGGGAATCCGATGGCCTTGTGCGATAAATTAACTTTTAAGCAGACTTCTGAAGCTAAATCCCCAGATTGAAGAAGATGTTTCCATTTTAGATATTTATCGGGTAGCATATTTGTAGATAGGCGCAGCAGGTAGTAGAAATAATTCGTCAACAACATGAGCTCGAAACGGAGCTTAACTAAATGGAGATTTCATAAGTGTCTGAAGCCGTAGATATCTGGGAACACCCTGAAGCTGAGGAGATTTATATGATCGCCGGCTGGCGTCAATGGGCGGATGCCGGATCTATTTCGTCGGGATTGCCAAAATATCTCGTCAAACGGCTAGAGGCGCGACAAATTGGAACAATTCGACCAGATGGTTTTTACCTTTTTCAGTTTCCGGGAACACACGACATGGTAAGGCCGGTGGTGAGATTCGAACAGGGAAGGCCATTGTCCTTGGAAACTCCTCGGAACGAATTGTATTATACAGGAGACGACCAACGCGGACTGATAATCTTGATCGGTGATGAGCCGCACTTGAATGTAGAACAATATGTTTCTGCAATATTATCGATCGCTAAAATCTATGGGGTCAAACGCATAATCGGCCTGGGCGGCGTCTATGGGGAATTGCCATACGATAAAGAGCGGTTTGTTTCAGCGATATATAGCCAGCCAGAGATGCAGAAGGAAATCGAACAATTGGCGGTCAATCTGTCCGACTATCAAGGTGGAGCCAGTATAGGATCATATATTTGCCAGCGTGCCAGTGAGCAAGGGCTAGAATTTATATCCTTCTATGCTTTTGTGCCGACATATGATTTTTCCAATTTCGCTAATGTTGGCAATTCAGTCAGGATCGAAAACGATTACATGGCCTGGAATGGTATCATGCGCCGCATTAACTTCATGCTCAAACTCGAATTTGATTTCTCGGATTTAGATAGGAAAAGCAGAAGATTGATTCGCGTCGTTGAATCGAGGCTAGATGAATTGGATCGCGCATCTCCTCAACTTGGCTTGCGCGAATATATAGCCAACCTGTCCGATAATTTTACCGAGACCACATTCGAACCGTTGGACGATGTGTGGGAAGAAGAATTTCGCCGGTTATTTGACGATGATCCGGCCGACGCCTGAGTCTCAGCCAGGCGCGGCATACGTGCCAAATAGGAAGCCAACAATATAAAAATCAAATGAACGCGAAGACGGATGAACGATCGGGGAGTTCGATCATATCTTATATTCCCATTCTTGGGTGGCTGCCGGCGTATGATAAAAAGTGGTTGCGCCCAGACCTTATCGCAGCTTTTACCGTATGGGCCTTACTGGTACCAGAAGCGATGGCTTATGCCACCTTGGCTGGTCTGCCACCAGAAGCCGGCCTGTACGCGGCGCCGCTGGCTTTATTGGGTTACGCAATATTTGGCACATCGCGCCAACTTGTCGTCGGTCCCAGTTCAACCGTAGCGGTGATGTCAGCCGCGGTTGTTGGCTTTATGGCGGTTAAGGGCACTGATGAATACATAGCCTTTAGCGCCGCTCTGGCAATTTGGGTCGCTATTTTATTTATCGCCTCCGGTTTGCTCAAGCTTGGCTTTTTGGCCGATTTCATGTCCCGGCCGGTTCTCAATGGTTTGGTCGTTGGTATTGCCATCACTATCGTCATGGGGCAGGTCGATAAGCTTCTCGGTTATGGCGTCGAGGAAGGGGGATTTTTACAGGAGATTATCTACTTTCTTCGGGATATCCAGAATTTAAACCTTGTTACACTTGTTATTAGTATTATCAGCCTGATAGCACTGTTCGGGCTGGAGAGATTCGTACCCAAAGTTCCAGGAGCTTTAGCCGTCGTAGCCTTAGGGATACTTGGCTCAATGGTTTTGGGATTAGAGGAGTTGGGAGTCCATGTCGTTGGAGACATTCCGTCTGGGCTTCCACAGGTTGGTTTGCCAAACATAAGCTTCGCGGAGATCTTTGCTCTCCTACCAGGTGCGGCAGGCATATTACTAGTCGCTTTTGCGGAGTCCATTGCAGCGGCTCGTTCTTATGCCACCAAACACAACTATGAAGTTGATGCAGACCAAGAGATGATTGGTCTTGGCGTCGCAAATTTAGGTGCCGGACTTAGTCAGGGATTCGTGGTCGACGGTAGCCTTTCCCGGACGGCGGCAGCCGATCAGGCCGGACAAAAGAGTCAAATGGCTTCGCTCATCAATGCCGGGCTTGTGTTGATTACAGCGGCATTTCTTACACCCCTGTTCGGACCTTTGCCAGAAGCAGTGTTAGGAGCCATCGTCATTCATGCTGTCTGGCATCTTATAAGTTTCAAGGAACTCAGGCGAATATATAACGTTAAACATATCGACTTTTGGGCGGGCGTTGTCGCCTTGCTAGGCGTGTTAATTCTAGGCATACTGGCCGGACTTGCACTGGCCATTTTATTATCTTTTCTGGCCTTGCTGGCCCGGGCCAGTCGTCCATCGTGGACTGTCTTGGGTTTAGTCCACGATAAGGAACAAAGTGTTTATGGCAGTTTGCAAGCCTTCCCGGAAGCGGAAACTTATCCCGGTCTTGTTATCTTTCGATTTGATCAACAGTTGTTCTTTGCCAATGCGCCGAGGTTTCAAAAAGCAGTTCGGGAAATAGTGGCTTCGGTCGATCCGCCAGCCAGAGTTGTATTGGTGGATGCTGAGGTCATATCCGATATTGACACTACAGGAACAGACATGTTGGAAGAACTGTATAATGAGCTTGCCTTGCAAGGGATTGGATTATGGTTTTCTAGAGTTCGTGGCGATGTAATGGCTTACATTAGAAGGTCTGGTGTGGAAGAGTTACTAGGTCCCGAACATTTTTATTTGTCAGTCAGGTCGGGAGTGAATGATTATTTGGCCACGATCGATGATCGTAACAAAGAAACGCCTGACTAGAAAAACATGAAGGAGAAACGACGTTATGACACATAAATTACCCCAGTTGCCGTATGATTATAGCGCCTTGGAACCGCACATCGATACGCGAACGATGGCGGTGCATCATGACAAGCACCATGCCGCCTATGTTCGAAAATTAAACGACGCCTTGGAGGATTATCCTGAATTACAAAACAAACCAACTATTGAACTTATCAAGGATCTAGATACGATTCCAGAAGAAATTCAAATAGCGGTTCGTAACAACGGGGGCGGACACGTTAACCATTCTCTTTTCTGGCCAACCATGAGTTCTAGTGGAGGAGGGGTACCATCAGGATCCCTAGGAAAAAGAATTGACGAGAGCTTTGGTTCGTTTGATACTTTTAAAGAACAATTTTCGGGCGCGGCCGTTGGCCTATTTGGCGTTGGCTGGGCTTGGCTGTGTGTAGATCAAAAAAGCAAACTGATCATCACAACCACCCAGAATCAAGACAACCCGATATCAAAGGGTCTGGTACCGATATTAGGATTGGATGTTTGGGAACACGCCTACTATCTGAAGTATGAGAACCGGCGCCCGGATTATGTTGCAGCTTGGTGGAACGTTGTAAATTGGAGTTTTATCTCTGGCAGTTTAGTTGGAGTCAATATTCAGCAGGGTGCAGATACGGTTGCTGAATGGGCAAAAACGACCTGGTCAAATCTATTCGACTAGATCGTGGCTTGAAATAACACAATGATATTTGGAATTGAGAGATATTTGGCCAATTGACGATCTCGGCAGATGCTCACATATATTAGCACTAAGGTGACACCGATGGATGAAAACAACCTAGCAAATGAATCTCAGAATGAGAATGTTAATAAGGACACGTCTGCATCGGGCCCGAACAGGTCACGGAATGTTATCCTGGCGATTATTTCGGTCGCTGTATTTCTAATCATCTGTATTGCGCTGGTGTGGTTTATCGTTCGAAACAGACCTCAAGATGAAACATCGCCTGAACCAACTGCGACCATTGAGGTTCAGTCTGCTGAAGACACACTCTGGGATGAGATTCAAGGTAGGGGGCGATTGATCGTCGGTACTGCAGCTAACTATCCGCCATTCGAATACTATAACGATTCATTCGAATTAGACGGACTGGATATCGCCATTATTCAACAAATCGGCCGGCGCCTGAATTTGGATGTTGAATTTCGAGATATGGCCTTTGACGGACTTGTTAACGCACTGCAGGTCGAGCAGATCGACTTAGCCATATCGGCTATAACGGTTACCAAAGAAAGAGCGGGATTTGTTGATTTCAGCAATGTGTATTATGCGAGTGCTGATGCGGTGGTGGCCGACAAAAACTCTTCTATTACCCGGATATCTAGCCTGGAAGAAACTGCTGGACTCAGCATAGGAGTTGAAAGCGGAACCATATATGACAACTGGGCCCAAACCAGTTTGGTTGAGGGGGGGATTATTCCGGCGAACAATGTCCGGCAATATAATCAGATCGAAGACGCTATTGAGGACTTAACCGTCGGTCAAATTGACTTGGTAGCATTAGACCTGCAACCTGCCAAGTTACTGGAGGAGGGGGGAGATGTCAAAATCGTCGCCGAAGGATTTACACCGCAACAATTAGCCATGGCTGTACCAAAAGGCTCTCGCACCTTCTTGTCTGAAGTCAATAGAGTGTTATTTGATATGCAAAATGATGGCACTCTCAGAAAGTTATCTGTCGAATATGTTGGTTTGCCCGAAGACGCTTTGTTACCTTTACCAGAGCCTTTGCCTACAGTTGAACCTCCATTAGCGCCTCCACCAGGTGGTTGTATCGACTCTTCGGAATTTGTCGAGGATCTCAGTCATGCTCATGGTGAATTTGAGGATATTCCTGTGTTATCGGCCGGTGAGACTTTCCAAAAAGGATGGCGAATGAGGAACAGCGGCACTTGTACATGGGGTAGAGAATACGCTTTGATTCCGGTCGACGGCAATGATCCGGCCGCTCGCATGGGCGGCTTACCTATCCCGGTCGAGGGCCGAGTTGAACCTGGACAGACCTATGATTTTTGGGCAGATTTGGTTGCTCCCTTGGAGACTGGAACCTACGTTCAATATTGGTCTATGAGGAATAATCAGTCAGGACTGATATTTGGCGATCGGGTCTCAGTGGCAATCGAGGTCGTAGCAGTGGCTACGCCAACCCCACAACCAACTCAGACTCCGGTTCCGGGGATTACTTTCTTTGCCAATCCAAATTTAATACAACAGGGGCAATGTTCACAGCTAATCTGGAAGACCGAGGATGTCCAGGCTGTATATCTGTATGAACTGGGTGATGATTGGCGCAACCACCAGGTGCCTCAAACGTCCACACTAACAGTGTGCCCCCAATCGACCTTAACCTATGAATTGCGTGTGGTACAAAATGATAACTCCGTTATTGTCCGGCAGGTAACAGTATCTGTTGTGCCCAATACCACCGTTCCCCAGATAACACGATTTACAGTCGATCCACCTAATCAGATAGCCCTAGGCCAATGTGTGACTGTGCAGTGGATAGTCGAAGGACAAGTGAATACAGTTAACATTTTCAGAAACAACTCGGTGATTTGGGCCAATGCGCCAGTATCTAGCGCGATGCAGGATTGCCCAACTTCAACAGGCCAACAGATCTATTCAATCCAAGCAACCGGATCGGGGGGAACCAGCCAGGCCCAATGGGTATTAAATGTGGTCGATTCTTCGGTGCCGGTGCCAACTTCTACGCCGACCCCAATTCCTGGAACGCCAACCCCATCTTTCGAGCCTGTCATCTATTACTTCAATACAACACCGGACAGGATACGCGTTAACCAGTGCGTTACCTTATCTTGGAGCGTTGGTGGAAATGCGACCAAAGTCAGCCTGCTGAGGAATAGCGTAACAGTTCAAACAAACCTGTCGTTCAATAGCTCCATAAATGATTGCAGTAATAGCGCTATTGGAACGGTTATTTATATGCTGATGGCTCAAAGCGATTTTAACCAAACCACCACCCAGCAAAGGCCGGTGGATGTGTTACCCTAAAAAATTTGCTATTCACGCAATTGTTACCGGCCCAATTTTTTTGTTTCCCCTCTATTCAAGAGCGGTAAGATTGATTCGCTGACGGAGAAGTAAAAAGCGGCCCGCACCGTCATAATCGGTTTATCGAGTACCGACCTTTCAGATCGCTGGGTTCGCCGCAAATTGAGCAATCAAACTGGAATATTTCGTTGTGTTCCCTTTAGACCAGCCGCCAGGGCCTGAGACAATTCTTCCGGTTGTTGGGTGCCGAGCAATACTTTTCGGCCGTCGGTTAAAGTCAATTCGACGCCCTGCTTGCCTTTAACGTTATAAGCTATCGTCCTGCTGGATGACAATCCCCGAATCCCCCATCCTCCAAACTCTCCAATCGGTTTATAAGTGCGTTTTTCTATTTCAGCAATGTTGGTGAAAAAAATCACACGGGTTGTCAGGGGGTAATAGCGGATGGTGATTTGCGAGTTTGTCACATCAAGCGTCAAGTTAAGCACATTGAAGAACAATGGCAAACCAATCCCGAATGATAACCAGATCAGGATGATCATCCAGTTTGGCGCCGGTCTATCGCCCCACGGACTACCCAGAATTATTTGCTCGATGAAACCCCACCAGCATAATGCCGTAAGGCCATAGACAAGCAACATGACCCACCAAACCCGGTTAAATTTCTGTTTTTCGTGGAAGACGACCATACTCATGCTGATGTGCGGCTCAATTAAGGGTCCAACGGCTTCAATATTTAGAGATAGTGTTATGGAAAAGCCGGGGCAGTATACAACGAATTCGACCCAACAAAAAGCTTAACTCTTTTCGGTATCTAACTGCCCGTCGAAACCGAAATCCACCCAAATATTAGTTTAAGGAAAATATGGTGCAGCTCTCCTAGAAGCTGGACCATTCACGTGTCGCCGGCAATTGGTCATTCCTACCTATGGTAGGTGAGAGACAAGCAAATATCCCCGTATGAATGACAGGATGGTTTTGCCGCTTGAGTCACGAATTGACAATTCGCTGCCTAGAATCGACATTCTGGCCGATCTTTTTACTGCAGCGAAAAAGTCTACTTCTTGTTGCATCACGGCCTCTTCTCCAAGCACCCAACCAATATCATTTGGTGAGTTTGGCAAGATAACGGCCCACCATTGACCATCAGCACTGATTCCAATGAAATTGCGGTGGCGCTTTGTGGAACAGTGCCGATGATTGGATATTCGGTTCCTGGACCGGTGCGAATATTCGCTCCATCAGGTGCAATAACCGTGACCATTGGCTCACCAGGATCGGGCGTAGGAGTCACGACTGGCGGGTTTCGGGTAGGATTCACGCCACTTCCGGGCGGTTCAACTGTCGCAACCATGGGTGGGGGTAGCGTTCCACCACTTTCGCCAACTTCGTTGCCAGAACCATCTCCACTAAAAGTGGCAATCGCCAGGGCAACAATAGAAATTATGGTGATGATTAAAGCAACCTTGAGGCCGATTATCAATGGACGATTATTGTTTTTCCGCCCTCATTATTATTCTGTTGTTCTTGGGTTTCATCAGTCATTTGACTCTCCTTAAAAAAAGTGTCATGAAGATTGGGTTCAATTTCTGAGCCGTAAGTCACGCGGCTCTCTCCTGCTGCAATTCTATAAATAATCACGTGTAGACAATGATATATGATGTAATTTTCGAACAATGTTGAGCTAATTCTCAACTTAGCGGATCAGGGAACTGATTTTGAGAGAACTAGAACAGAAGCCTCAGCCCGCTTCTGCGTATCCTTTAAACTCAAATACAGCCAAATTCGCTTGGCAAACGCGCATTAATACTAAAAGAAGGTTTTTCGACAACAAACAAGATCACCAACCCTGTAACGAACCTACGTCATCAAGTTGACATAATAATATAGAAGACATTACAGATATTCTCTTGTTACTTTTTGCCTGGTCGAGCGATTGGGCTAGAATGAAAACAAAATTAGGAGAGTTATGAAAAACCCAATCAAAGATGGCGACTTAATTTGGAAGCCCTCGGAAAAAATCATCGAAGAGGCAAATCTAACCGCCTATATGAAATGGTTGGATGAGAATCAGGGGCTTGCCTTCGATTCTTACCGTCCGCTGTGGGAATGGTCTGTCGATAGTCCTGATGAATTTTGGCAAAGCGTGATGGATTATTTAAACGTAGCTAAATCGGCCGCAGCTTTAACCACTCTTCAAGGCAGCCAAATGCCGGAGTTCAATTGGTTTTACGGGATGGAATTGAATTATGCAGAGAACTTTTTTGTTCGAGCCTACGATATTGAACCTGCGTTAATTATCAAATCAGAAGACCAACCTTTACGAACGATGAGCTGGTCAGATTTACGTACAACTACCTATGCTTTAGCGGGAGCCTTGCGGGCGATAGGTGTACAGAAGGGTGATCGTGTTGTAGCTTTTTTGCCCAATATTCCAGAAGCGATAATTGCTCTCTTTGCGGTTGCCAGTATCGGAGCAGTATGGTCAAGCTGTTCGCCAGATTTTGGAAGCCAAAGCGTACTCGACCGTTTTCAACAGATTGAGCCCAAGGTTTTATTTGCCATTGACGGCTACCGGTACAATGGCAAACTGCATGATCGAAGGCATGTTGTCGAAGCTTTGCAGGAGCAACTTCCTTCTCTGGAGCAAACGATTCTGATACATCACAAAGATATTGCACAGGACATCATGGACCCGAACAATACAGTTTCCTGGTCGGAATTTCTGGCAAAAGGGGATGGAAATGATTTTTGGTTCGAGCAAGTTCCTTTCGATCATCCATTGTGGGTCTTGTACTCGTCTGGTACGACTGGCCTGCCAAAACCCATAGTTCAAGGCCATGGAGGGATTCTACTCGAGCATCTTAAAATGACGGTGCTGCACCTCGATCTCAAACCAGGGGACCGCTTCTTTTGGTACACAAGCACGGGTTGGATGATGTGGAATTTGCTAGTTGGCGGACTGTTGGCGGGCGCCACTCTCGTCCTCTATGATGGCAGCCCTGCTTATCCCAGTTTGAATATTTTGTGGCAGTTTTCAGAAGAGGCTGGTATCACGTATTTTGGAACATCGGCCGCCTTCATCGGTGCCAGCTTGAAAGCCGAAATCAAGCCCGGTCGACAATATGATTTACGGCAAATACGAGCCGTAGGTTCCACGGGATCACCGCTGTCAGCCGAGGGTTTTAACTGGGTTTACGAGAATATAAACCAAGAACTAGCGCTTGAGTCCATCAGCGGCGGCACAGATTTGTGCACAGCTTTCGTTGGCGGGTGCCGGCTTTTGCCTATTTATTCAGGAGAAATCCAGACAGCTTCTCTAGGTGCGAAAGTCGAAGCATACAATGAGAAAGGAGCGTCAGTGTTAAATGAAGTTGGCGAGTTGGTCATCACAAAACCGATGCCTTCAATGCCCTTATTCTTTTGGAATGATCCTGAAAATATTCGCTATAAGGACAGCTACTTCAGCATGTTCCCAGCTGTCTGGCGGCACGGCGACTGGATCATGATTAACGATCGGGGCGGTTGCATCATTTACGGCCGTTCTGATTCGACTATTAATCGCCAGGGTATACGCATGGGGACCAGCGAGATTTATCGGGCAATTGAATCAATTCCAGAGGTCATTGATAGCCTTGTGGTCGATCTGGAACTATTGGGCCGGCAATCTTATATGCCGCTATTTGTTGTCTTAAGCGAAGAGATCCCCCTCGATGATGAATTAGCAAAAGAGATCAAACAAAAAATCAGAAGGGACGTAAGCCCCCGGCACGTACCTGATGCAATATATGATGTTTCACAGATTCCTTATACGTTAAGCGGGAAGAAGATGGAGGTTCCGGTAAAGCGTATTCTGCTAGGTGAAGATCCGGAAAAGGCGGCCAATCCGGGCGCCATGCGAAATCCCGAATCGATACAATTCTTCGTTGATCTGGCAATTCAGTTAATGGGAGGCAGGTGAGGTTGGCGATTGTTACCTCACGCCCATCAATTTACGGAGGATTTCCTCCTGGTAATTTACCAATGTTGAAAAATGGCCTTCACCAGAAACGAAGTGTGTTTCGCTCCCTGGTATAGCTGTTTCCAGAAAACGACCCCAAGCTGGTGAAGCCTGTTTGTCAGCCAGGCCATGCCAAATGAAAGCAGGCGGTTTTAAGCTATCCAGTTCAAAGCCCCATGGCTTCTTATATAGCGGGTGCTCGTGCAGGATACCCTGAATTCCTCGGATAATGGCTTCGCGCATTTCGGCCAGGATGATTTCGGTTACATCGGGTCGAGTGTCAAATAGTTGGCCGTCGGCTTTGGACATCAATCGCCAGCCGGCGATCATCCGCTCTGGTTTGTGATGTAGTTGATGTGCCTGATTCTCAGTTAATTTTTTGTTGAGCCAAGGTGATCTAGCCATCGCAAAATTCGCTAAACGAAACATGGGGCCTAGACCTTTGTTGGAACTTCCTGGTGGCGCCGGACTGCTTACCAGTGCAAAACTTATCACCCGCTCACTTAACTTAGAGGCGACAGCTGTCACATGTGAGCCTCCGCCAGAATGGCCGAGTAAAGAGAAGTTATCGAGGCCAAGAAAATTGGAAAGTTCGTCGATGTCCTTCGGCCAATCCAAAAACACTCTTTCGCTTTGGAAGTCTGAACGCCCATAACCAGGCCGATCGGGGGCAATGAGTCTGATATTTAATTCGTCGGCCGCACTCGCTAACAGCGCAGCTTCGAGGCGGCAGTCGTTGCCGCCATGGAAAAAATAAATCGGAAAGCCATCTTGCCGACCATATTCGGCAAAACAAAGAGCTCGCCCATCTTCCAAATGGACGATATTGGAATCGCTTTGACTAAGGTCCATCTATTTGAGGCTTAGTTTTTGACAGCCAGGTCGAATGCATCTGCCCTCTCGCAATAGCCGATTCGTTTTCGGATTGATTTAAAATATCAATCGACGGAGCTAATGAGTGCCGCTCCCATTCTGGCTAAAGAGATATCCTCGGTTTCGGGTAAACCACTGACACCAACAGCGCCAATTACCTGATCGTCTCGGATTATTGGCACACCACCCCCCCAGGAAGTGTATCGTAAATCCCCGAAGTTGGTCATAGCAAATTCTTCCACCCTGGAGGCCTGGCCTACTGTCAGGGATTCCGCCTGTTCTCTGGCGGCTGTGAAAGCCTTATTGATGGCTATATTGATCGAGGGAAGACGGCATCCATCGGTTCTCAGGAACGCTATGAGTTCGCCGTGATCATCGGTCACAGCAATAGCAGCGCCCTTGTTTTCCGCTTCTAGGTGGGCTTGAATAGCGGTAACTATTTTTTGCGCATCAGCGTGTGTAAGATAATAGCGTTGTGCCATGCTTATGTTCCTCCTAGCAACGCATGATTATACCTAATTCATTCAAAGCGCAATAAATGGGCTGCCTCAAATCATTGTAGGACTTATTGTCCAGGTGTGCTTACGAAAGAATCTAATTGCGAAACAAAAAACAAATTATCGACTTGCCAATTCTCCAAATGTCTCGATAATAGTGAATCATTGTAATGTCCCTTCATTGCTGTCGCAGAAATGCTATGGGCGGCACCTGAAAAATCAACAGGCAACACTCAACTCGCATATCGAAATATTTTATATATCAGTTATGCAGGTGGGGGATGGCAACGTCTGGTTATTCCGCGATAAGATAAATATTGCAGGAAAAAAGCGAATATATGCCTCTATGGAGCCTCGAATGATCCGTGGTGCCAACCGCTCACTGTGACACTTTGGACCAAGAATTATTGTTTCAAAAGGAGAAACCATGTCTGATTTGATTGTTTTGGCATTTGATAACGAGACGGGCGCAGGTGAGATGCGCGATGAGCTCATTAGGCTGCAAAAGCAGCAAGTGATTGAACTCCAAGACGCAGCTATCGTTGTTCGTAAACCAGATGGTAAACCAAAAGTAAAGCAGGTCACTAGCCTGGCTGGCGCGGGTGCATTGGGTGGCGCATTCTGGGGTTTGCTGATTGGTTTGCTGTTTTTTGCTCCCTGGCTGGGTTTGGCCATCGGTGCAGTGACTGGTGCAGTAGCTGGTAAATTAACTGACGTTGGTATTGATGACAATTTTATCAAAGAAGTTGGAGATACCATCGAACCGGGACACTCCGCTTTATTCCTGCTCATAAGCAAAATAACGCCGGACAAAGTGTTGGAACATGTCCAACAGTTTAACCCAACCGTATTGCAGACCAACCTCTCTGAAGAAGACGAAGCAAAACTGCGCGCTGCTTTTCACCACGAGGACGATGAGGGAGAATCAGCAGCAGCCTAAACGCCTGAGACTTCATTCAGTTGGTTCAGCAATCTTTTGAATCATGGGCAATTTGGCTGATCTCGCTTGAAGTAGCCATTTAGCTCACGGAACTGGAACCATCGGCAAGAGGGGCGACCATCCGGTCGCCCTTTATCTTGTCTTTTGATAATCCCAAATAAGGGAGTCAATCATGATCGAAGTGCCAATCGATGTTAAGGTAGAATGTATCGACGGTCGCGCGGGTACGTCGACCCACGTCATCATTAACCCAACAACAAAGACGATCACGCATTTTGTTGTAGCCGATAATGAGCCGGTTGTTGCCCATAACTACTTGGTGCCGGTAGATAGGATTAGCGAAACCAGGCATGACGTTATCAGGTTGAATTGTACGGTGGAGGAACTCGCCCAAATGGAACAATTCACCGAGGTACACTATATCGCTAATCCGGATCGGGAGCCGGGATACCCGGCCGATGCCGTCTACCTTGCTCCCTATGTATCCTCTATTGATAGCGGCTATCTGTCTGTAGAAGTCGAACGCGTTCCAGTAGGCGAGATGGCTATCCGGCGTGGGGCAGTCATCGAAGCGACGGATGGTTTTGTAGGTCACTTGGGTGAATTTTTGCTTGACCCTGAAAGCGGGCAATTGACCCATCTTGTCTTACAGGAAGGACATGCTTGGGGAAAGCGAGAGGTAACGCTACCTATATCAGTCGTCGATCAAGCGCTGGAAAACACAATTTATTTGAAGCTGGATAAGGCAGGTGTGGCCAAATTACCGGCTATTCCAATAAAGCGAGATTACGGAAAAAGTTCTGAGCCTGATATGCTCGAACTTCTGGCAAAGATATTTGACACACCGGATGGCGCGAGCGAGGGTTTGAAACAAGTAAAAACCCTACGCAAGGAAAACAAGGGAGTCTTCAAAATCCGAAACACCGCCATAGTAGTTAAAAATTCTGAGGGTGAATTTTCGATCAAAGAAACGGCCGATGTCGATACGAAGCATGGTCGTTTGTTTGGCGCGGTCGCTGGTGGATTGATTGGCTTAGTGGGCGGGCCAGTTGGTGTGATTATTGGCGCTTTAGCCGGTGCGGGCACCGGCGCTTTCGCGGCCAAACACATCGATATGGGTTTTTCAAATCAATTCTTGGAGAATTTAAAGGAGCTTTTACAGCCTGGAAATTCAGCTTTGCTGATTCTGGCTGAACACAAGGGTTCAGATGAGTTGTTTGAAGCGCTAGCCGACCGGCAAAACGTTGTCTTGCGGCACACTTTAACTGACAAAATCGTTGAAGAGCTTCTCCAGGCAGATGATGAAGCGGCAAACGATAGCCAGAATGAAGAAGATTAATTGTTTGTTTAGCCATGATCTTGACAATGAACATGAGTAATGTTACAAAGCCCGGCAACTAGTGACAGCAGTCTAGACTTTCAATATTGGAGTGATTCTGGCCATTGGTGAAACCCAAAAGAACATGTTTTATTGAAAAGTTGCCGAAGATATTGATTCGGTTTGATTCGAGGTATAAATACTAGTGGACACAAAAATCGAGAGCAAAATCTTATTATCAGCATTATTGGGCGCCCCGCTTGGAGTTGGCATCGTCTTAGCCATAGATGGCCAGATATTCGGCTGGCTACTAATCATTTTGTCGCTAATTGTCTTAGTTTGGTTGTGGAAGCCATGGAAATGGTTCCAAAAGAAGGACGGACACGGGCATAAATAGTGGATGGGGGGAGTCTGCTAGATACGGCGAGCCAAGAGCGAATATCCAAATTCCTACCTAATGTTCTGTCTTAACCTTTAGCCAGTAGCAGAACTGAGGGGTAAGTTCATGTCACGATTTTAAGGTCGAGGAAGGTGTTGCTAGATCTTATCTGGCAGCGGCTCGGATGGTTGAATCTGGCTAGTTAATCTCAACTTTACATAAATACGAAGAGGACGGGTGCGGTTATCAAAACTGCTTTTCCTCTCATCCCTATGCCTGGGAAATCAGTCACACCAATCGGACTGTCGCTACTTTTAGCCTCGTATATAATAGCAGATGTAGGAGGGCGACTTTGCATTTGGTGATCCAAAGTAAGTTTACAGAGTTATTCCGTTCAGCAGAATAGCAGACAATTATTTTTAGATAGGTTGGGCAATGTCGGAAGAGCCTGAACAAAATCAAGAAATAAATCAAACAAGCGAACCTTCACCGACGTGGGATAGAAATGTCAAATTACTCGTTGCCGTAGTGACCCTTGTCGCTGTTGTCGCGATTGCATTTACTTTTACTGATCTCATATTGCGAATTGTGGCGGCGGCCATTATTGCCTATGTTCTGACGCCGCTCATCAATTTTTTAACTGAAAGAACGCCTTTGAGTAGAGGCGCCTCGATCCTGGTAACTTATTTGCTGGTAGCATTGCTTCTTCTAGGGGCTATTGTCACGCTTGGGGTTAGCACGTTCCGTCAAATCGCGAGCTTGATAGACAGCATACCCAACATCGTGGAAAATGTCCTCGAGTGGCTTTCTACAACGGCGGTCGTCGTCATTGGTCCTCTTGAATTTGACGTAGCGGCAATCTGGGGATCGATCGACTGGGCATCGATTGAGGAGCAGGTCATCGCTAGGATATTGCCGGTGGTAAACCAAAGCGGACGAACCGTTGTTGTAATTCTCAGTTCAACGGTTGGTGTATTAACCGTCATCTTTTTTACCTTCATAGTTTCAATCTATTTAGCATTCGAAATGGGCAGACTCGGCGGATATATCAGCGGCTCTGTTTATCAGGAAGGTTATCGTCGGGACACCGAGCGCATGCTGCGGGAATTCAATCGCATTTGGCAAGCCTATCTCCGGGGTCAGATCGTGCTGGCCTTCGTCATATTCATGGCCGTGTGGATCAGCCTCTCGATTCTGGGCGTTCAGAATGCGTTTGGGCTGGGGGTTTTATCAGGCCTTTTAGAATTTCTGCCTGTGATTGGGCCCTTCATCGGGACGGCCGTAGCAGCCCTGGTTGCATTTTTCCAGCCAACTAACTATATGGGCCTGGATCCATTAATCTTTGCTTTGTTGGTCATTGGCGTCATGATCATCATCCAACAAATCGAAAATAATATCTTGGTACCCAGGATAGTTGGCGGCGCATTGGATTTGCACCCATTGGTTGTTATCATCGGTGTTTTTATGGCTGCATCTCTAGCCGGACTCATTGGCGCTATTTTGGCCGCACCAGTGATGGCGACCGTGAAGCTTATTGGGACTTATGCATGGCGAAAGATGTTTGATTTACCTCCTTTTCCAGAACCGGAAAAGGTGCCCAAACCCATCGAATCCAACATGTTTAAGCGGATTAAGGGCTTACGAAGGCGTTTGAAGAAACCGGCAGAGTCCAATGAATAGCCGAAATCAAGAATAGTGTCATTAGAAAATTGCTGGTCATTTCTGCCTACTAGATTGTTTGCCGAAGGCTACGAATCCAGGTTAAGAATATGTTTACCGCTATTGCAATTGGTTTGTTAATCATTTTGCTTGGCGCGGCTTTTTGTGTATTTGGCTAACTATGGCTGGCAGTTGGTATAGCAGGCACAGTGATACAAGCTCGCGCCACTCAGGATTTCGCCGTGGATGATCATATTGCTGTCTATCGAGGGCGTTGGAGTGAACTGAGGTGAACGGATAGCCCGACCATCGCTAATAGCCAGGTTGAAGACACTTCTGTTACGTATGATGAAATGGGGGATCCTGCGACCTGCGAGCCTGTCCAAAGTGACCAATCGACAGGTCAGGCACCAGAGAGTGGTAGAGATTTATACGACGACGTCTCGGACTCAGACAATGAAGAAGAGCAACCCTCTTCAAATGAGTCTTGAACGATCGTCAACTAAAGCCTTGAATTAACCAAACACAGCTCGGGTAGCGGGCATTTGGTGCTAAGCTGTCAATTCTTGCGTATAATTTCTACGGTGCCAAGCTACGTATTGAAAAGCTGCATCATATATTCTCTAGATTGGCGCCAGCGCTATCCATCATCGTATTAGAGGAGAAAATCCCTGCAGCACTACTCAAGCTTTTGCCATCTTGGCTGAAGCCTGATTGAATAGCCCCACATGGTATTCTTTAAACCGCGTCATCTAGGACGCTATCGTAAAATCGCTGAAGTCATGGCTCGCCATGGTTTTGGCGCCATAATCGCACAGTTGGGACTGGAAAGCACTTTGCGCTTGCCAGCGCGTCTGTTGAGTCGTGATAAGGAGCCAGAGACTCCACGCTCTGCAGCTACTCATCTGCGAGAAGCATTGGAAGAATTGGGGCCAACCTTCATAAAATTGGGTCAGATTGCCAGTACCCGTCCAGAGATTCTACCACCAGCCTTCATCACCGAATTGAGTAAATTGCAGGATGATGTTCCTCCGGCGCCTTGGGGAGAAGTGCAGGAGCTCATTCATGAAGAATTAGGCGCACCCATCGAGGATGTTTTTCTCGCTTTTGATCCAACCCCTATCGCTTCCGCTTCGTTAGCTCAAGTTTATGCAGCCATGCTCCTCGATCGCAGACAGGTGGTGGTCAAGGTACAGCGTCCGGGCATTGAAAAAGTAATAGAGAAGGACCTGGCGATCATTCTAGATATTGCCCGTTTGTCGCAAGAAAGATTGGCCTGGACGCGCCCGTTTGATCCAGTTGGTTTGGCCGAGGAATTTGCGATCGCTCTAAAATCGGAACTTGACTACGGGAGGGAGGGGCGTAACGCAGATCGCTTTCGAGAAAATTTCGCGGACGAAGATTACATTTATGTACCGACCGTTGAATGGGACTTATCCTCTCGACGCCTCTTGGTTCAAGAACGTATCGATGGAATCAAGGCGGATAATATAGTAGCGATGGATGCAGCAGGTTATGATCGCGAAAAAATCGCTATGCACGCTGCCCAATTTATTATCAAGGAAGTCCTCGAGGATGGATTTTTCCACGCCGATCCTCATCCTGGAAATCTCGTTATCATGCCTGGTGAAGTCATCGGCTTAATGGACTTCGGTACAGTTGGTTACCTGGACGCTGGTGATAGAGGTAATCTAGTTCGACTCTATATCGCGATTATCCGTTTCGACGTGGATTCAATCATCGAGCAACTTATTCGCATGCGTATTGCCAGTTCCAATGTCGATCAGTATGGGCTGCAAAGAGACCTCAGAAGATTATTACGAAAGTATTATGGCCTGCCCCTCAAGGAGATATCAACTGGCGATATGCTGGTCGAAATACAGCCCATTATCTACGAGTATCATTTACAAATCCCTAGCGATTATTGGTTATTGCTGAAGACGCTCGTCATTATGGAAGGGGTCGGTAAGAGATTGGCTCCTGATTTTGATGTTTTCGCAGCATCAAGTCCCTATGTTAGCCGGTTTTTGGTCAAGATGGCATTACCCACATCCTGGGGACCTTCGGTCTTGAGAAGCGCGGCCGGCTGGGTCGATCTCGCTGTGGATTTTCCACGGCAAACGTCACGAATTATGAATCGGCTAGATAGAGGAGAGATTGAATTTCAGGTACAGGTGCCCAACATTAATCAAGCCACCAAGCAATTGAATCGGATGGCTAATCGCGTGATTTTAGCGATTTTAGTTGGGACGTTAACGATGGCCCTAGCTTTGCTTATACCTTCACTTAATCTGACTTGGCCGTGGAATCTACCAACCTGGCTGATCGTCATCGGTTTCGTCTTGATGGTGATGCTGGCATTGTGGCTCATTTGGTCCATTTTGCGTTCAAATCGTTAATGAATTCAACATATCGGGAATTTTTTCACACTTTCTATTTTGGGAATCAGAATGAACGGAACTCGCATAAACATTCAGCTCGTCTAGTGGTGGATAATCAATTCCTTCCACTACCAAGGAGTAAAAAGCTATGTCTGATTTGGAAGAGCACGATCGTGGCGAAGATAGTCAGGTAAATAGGGAAGAGATAGCGAATCGGGTCGATGTTCCTATTGATGTTGGGCAAAATTCAGTAGTGGAGATTCGCTTAAATTCGGAACCTAATTTAACGATTGGGGAGAGCAGTGAAACCGAAGGAGATGGCGAGCAACCTACTTTTGCTCCAGTCACTTTGCCGGGAGTATTCACTGGGGTTCAAGCCAGGCAACAGGATGATAGTCTTGATACAGGTAGCCCCTTGACCCGTCTGACGATAGGTAGCGCCCTTATCGCCATCGATACCCTGGCCGAACGGATAGAGAATGCCCAAAGCGAAGAAGCCGATGAAACTCCTCGTCGTGAGCCTGAGGATGTTCTAATTCCTATGGCGGAATGGGATGAAACATTTGGTTTATCCAGGAATAAAGACGCCCGCTATGTCATGTTAGGAATGATGGCTGATGCCCGCTCCAGTGCTCATCGGGGAGGATCATTTCTGAACAGAGTCAGTACCAGCACGGCGAAGGCGATCACATTCGTGCTTGGCCCGGTTAGCAGAAGCCCCTTTTTCCGGCCGATTGGCAAGCGTTTTGATTCCGCTGTCAGCCGCGGTGAAACTCAGGTAAAACACTGGATGGATCTAGGGAGAGAAGAAGATTACCACAGCAGGAGGTTGGCTCAAACAACCCTCAATCGAGTGGCTGACGATACCATGGATGTCGTGGTTGATAATCCCCGGATAGAGTTATTCATACAAGAAATTATCCAAGCCCAAAGCCAGGGCATGATCGCGGAAGGAATTGAAGAGTTAAGGGAACGCTCTATAAGCTCCGATCTCTTCCTTGAGCGTCCTATTCGCCGTTTGCTCAGAAGACCGAGTCGCGATTCCATTCCGCCTCCAGAATTCGATCCGCATCTGGTCCTTTCACAAAAAAAGAGGCATATACCATTGTGGGAAAATTCCCTGCTGGGTTATTACGCAGGATTCCTAAGCCGGTTGTTTGCTTTCGCCTTGGACGTTGCCTTTTTGATGGCTATATTGGCTCTTGGCTCTTGGTTAATCAGCGCAACTCTGCAACTTCTTGCGTTGGATAACTTATTTGTATCCCTCGCTGAAACTGGCTCGATTGTAAGCGTAATCATTGTGGCATTGGCTGGCTCTTCTGGTTTCATTGTTGTCGTTGGCTATTTTATGGCTCTATGGATCTTCACCGGACAAACTTTGGGAATGACGCTCATGGGACTTCGGGTCGTAGCTACCAACGGCGATCGCTTAACTTTTTGGCAAGCTCTGAGACGATTTATCGGCTTAATAATAGCCGCCATTCCCTTTTTTTTGGGATTTGTCTGGATCCTTTTCGATAATCGTCGCCAGGGCTGGCAGGATAAAATTGGTGGTACCTTTATCGTTTACTCCTGGGATGCCAGACCGGACGAGACGTTCCTGACCGACTAAACGCTCCGCCAATATTAGGTAAATGCGGGTTCAGATTTTGATAGAGGAAACGAACCGACAAGTCACATTTGCTTGAACAATCAATGATTCCTTGGGATGATTATTTTAACGAGAATGAAGAGTAGAGACCAGATGTATCCTGAGTCATTTTGATGATTGACGAAACCGGGATAGGGAGAATGGTCGATGCTCCACAAGTGAAATACGATGTTAAAACGCGGAAACTGTTATCCTTTAGGTGCTACGGTATATCCGGATGGCGTGAACTTCAGCATTTTTTCGAAAAACGCTACTGGTGTCGAGCTATTATTATTTGAAGAGGAAGATGATCCGGCACCTGCTGGGGTTTTACCATTCCATTCCAGTAGAAATCGTACCTTCCACTATTGGCACGCCTTCATTCCCGAGCTTTCGGCGGGTCAGCTATATGGATACCGGGTAAACGGGCCTTACCAGCCAAATAAGGGCCTACGCTTTGCAGGAGACAAAGTACTCGTCGATCCATATGCCAAAGCAATAGCGGTCCCACCCACGTACAGTCGAATTTCAGCCCGGCAACCAGGCGATAATTGTGCCAGCGCCATGAAGGGCATCGTTACCGATTTAAGTCACTATGATTGGGAAGGGGATCGGCCACTGAAACGACCTTACACACAGACTGTTATATACGAACTCCATGTTAAAGGCCTTACCAATCACTCAAGCTCCAATGTCGACGATGAAAAACGAGGTACCTATGCCGGATTGATCGAAAAGATACCTTATCTTAAAGATCTGGGCATAACCGCAGTAGAGCTGCTACCGGTATTTCAATTCGATGAGCAAGATGCCCCCGAAGGATTAACGAACTATTGGGGATATAGCCCTGTATCCTTCTTCGCCCCGCACGTGGGATATAGTTCTCGGAAAGATCCGCTCGGAACGCTAGACGAATTCCGAGACATGGTAAAGGCATTACACCGTGCTGGCATCGAGGTGATCCTGGATGTCGTATACAATCATACGGCCGAAGGCGGAATCGATGGCCCAACGCTATCTCTCAAAGGCTTTGACAATAACGTCTATTACATACTCAAAGAAAACCGGAAGGATTACGCAAATTTTAGCGGCACGGGTAATACCCTCAACGCCAGCAATACAATCGTCCGTCGCCTCATTTTGGACAGTCTACATTATTGGGTGGAGGAAATGCATATAGACGGATTTCGATTTGATCTGGCTTCGATCTTATCACGGGGTGAACAAGGGCAACCTTTCCAAAATCCACCTACATTGTGGGATATTGAATCCGATCCAAAATTAGCCAGTACAAAGCTAATCGCCGAAGCATGGGATGCGGCCGGCCTGTACCAGGTAGGCAGTTTCATCGGCGACCGATGGACTGAATGGAATGGCGAATTCCGGGATGATATCCGCGGTTTCATGAAGGGCGATCCGGACTTAGTTTCCAAATTACCGTCCCGCTTATTAGCCAGTCCAGACCTGTACGCTCAAAAAGAGCGTGAGCCAGAACAAAGCATCAATTTCATTACCAGTCACGACGGCTTCACCCTCAATGACCTTGTTTCCTACGATCGCAAGCATAATTGGGCTAACAACGAAGGGAATCGTGACGGGCACAATCAGAATCTGAGCTGGAATTGTGGCGTCGAGGGACCTACGGACGATCCCAAAATCGAGCGTCTACGTAATAGGCAAGTTAAGAACTTCCTGGCATTCACGTTATTATCTTTGGGCACACCGATGTTATTGATGGGTGATGAAGTTAGGCGTAGCCAGAGCGGAAATAATAATGCCTACTGTCAGGATAACGAGATTAGCTGGCTTGATTGGTCTCTGTTAGACAAACATTATGATATCCATCGCTTCGTCAAACGGTTAATCAGCATTAGATTGAATCTTGACGTCATCCGGGGAGATCAGGATCTGACGCTGACCGAATTTCTTCAACAATCACGCATCCACTGGCACGGCACTTCGCTGAACAAACCCGATTGGGGAATTAATTCTCGAAGTCTGGCCTTAACAATTCATTGTATGAAGGGACAATGCCGGTTTCACTTTATGTTAAATGCATATTGGGAAGCTTTGGATTTTGAGTTGCCGAGAGCTCTTGGGACCAAGGGAAATGGTTGGCGTCGAGTTGTCGACACCTATCGACTATTTCCCGAAGATATTTGCGAGCCATCTGATGCGCCAATTGTCGAAGGTTCGAAATACAGGGTGCAGGATCGAACAGTCGTGGTACTAGTCTCTGAAAAACGAGGAAAAAATCAAGGTGAGTCATGAGTGATCAATTGGATAAGATAGATATCGCCCGCGACTATATTCAGACCAGAACAAGTATTAGGCCCCAGATTGCCGTTATTTTGGGCTCTGGCCTGGGCGGCCTGGTCGAAGAAATAGAGTTTGATGCTGTATTTGATTATGGCGATATTCCAGGCTTCCCTGTATCGACGGTCGAAGGTCATGCCGGACGTTTGATCTTGGGAAAACTGGCTGGAAAGAGCGTCGTCGCCATGCAAGGACGATTTCACTATTATGAAGGTCACCCTATGTCTAAGATCGTTTTTCCTATTCGGGTGCTCAATTCATTAGGGGCTCGATCCCTCATCGTGACCAACTCTGCCGGCGGCTTAAACCCCCACTTCAACCCAGGCGATGTTATGCTGATTACCGATCACATAAATGTCATGGGAACGAATGCACTCATTGGCCCGAATGAAGATGAGATCGGGCCTCGATTTCCGGATATGACCTTCACTTACGCGCCGGATTTGAGGGCTTTAGCTTCAAATATTGCAAAGCGTGAAGGCATAGCTATGCAAAGTGGCGTTTACGCGGCCGTATCTGGCCCGACATATGAAACACCGGCCGAGCGGCGCTTCTTGCGGATCATTGGTGGGGACGCTGTGGGCATGTCGACAGTGCCCGAAGTCACCATCGCCAACCACGCCGGCATGCGTATCTTGGGTTTTTCCGCCATCACCAATATCGCCACGGGTGGATCAGACCAACTTCCGGATAGCCATCAAGAGGTTTTAGCCATGGCTCAGGTTGCTGGTAAAAAACTTATTCACCTAGTTCGAGCTGTCATCGAGGCATTACCAACCCTCAATCACCTAACTCCTGAAGAACTGATCGGCATGATCGAGGAACAGCCGGATTCGATAGCCAGTATTATCGATCATACCTTGCTCAAGCCTGACGCAACCAGCCAACAGATTGACCAGCTTTGCCAGGAGAGCTTGGAACATCATTTTGCCTCCGTTTGCATTAACCCCATTCATGTGAAGCAGGCTGCTCAAAAATTGGCCGGTTCAACTATCAAGGTGGGAACAGTCATAGGTTTTCCCCTTGGCGCCGTAACTGCCGATGATAAAGTCAGGGAAACGGAACAGGCCATTGCCGATGGGGCTAGCGAGATCGACATGGTCATCAATATTGGAGCCCTTAAAGAGAAAAATGATGCCCTGGTTGAAAGAGAAATTGCCAGCGTCGTGCGGGCAAGCCACAGCCATGGTGTATTATGCAAAGTGATTATTGAGGCGGGTTTGCTGACTGAAGATGAAAAGGTTCGTGTTTGCCTGTTGGCCAAGGAAGCAGGGGCCGACTTCGTCAAAACGTCCACTGGTTTTACCAGCAGCGGTGCTGCCGTTGAAGATGTAGCTTTGATGCGCCAGACAGTGGGACCAGATATAGGCGTTAAGGCATCTGGAGGAATCCGATCCTACGAAGACGCGAGAGCCATGATCGCTGCTGGCGCGAATAGGATTGGCACCAGTACAAGCGTCAAAATACTTCAGCGAGCAATGGAGGCTAACTCATAAATTAGGTGTACGATGACTCATCGAGTAAAAAAAGATAATTTGAGGAGCCATTGCGTCTTGAGGTGAAATAACCCACAAGTTCTTTTGTAGCGGCGGAAACTGATTCATAATTGAGGTGGGTGGTAGAGTAGATCAATGGGTTCTATTGGCCATCACTCAAGCAAAATATTTCCTTAACAAACCCCTGATGGTGACCAAAATTATTTTGGCTAAAACACCCTCACTTTGACGGGGTATTTAGCTGTTAAATTTAGTTGCGTGAAATGCTCCTGGCAAGTAATATTAGCTGGGGCATATGCAAGGCATTCCTCGTTATTTTTGAATTCAAATTATTCAAATTTTTCCAGATTAGCCTTCAGACGACAGTATTTAAAACTATCGTTTTGTTAGAAAGGAAACTTCAGTAATATTTCGCGATATCAGAGACATAAAGGAGACGCTAGTGACAGAAGAAAGTAGGAATGAATTGGAAGAAAGTGCTGAGGACATTGAAACCCTTAGCACTATCGAAGCCCTGGAAGGGCTGGTGGATATGGAAACCGGTCTCGATGAACTCGAGGTGGCGACCGAATTAGGCCAGGCGAGTCGAGAGGCGCTAGCATCGGGAGCGAGTGATGTGACCCGTGGCGTCGATGCGATGGCAGTAGCCGGCCGCATGGCAATTCTGAGTGAGGTTGTGGCTGAGGCCGGCGTCGAGGATTTTGCTGAAGGAGTCGAGCTCCTTACCGCTTCCGAAGATATGGCCGTTCAGAGCGCCTTGGTTGGTTTCCTGGCCGAAGAAGATTTGGAAGAATGCATGGATATCGCCGGTATATCCGGGCAGCTTATTGCCGCCAGTGAAGTCGTCGATTCCCTGGACATGCCTGTTTTGGCCGAATTCCTCGAATCACGAGGCCAGGCGCTTCATGAAATTGCCGTAGATGCAATTTTCCGCTTTAGCGCTACTCGCGCCCTATCCGAAGCGATTGCTGCAACCGGATTAGAAATTAACAATTTAGGAGTTCGGGAAGCTGGGGAAGGCTTAACGAGAATGGCTGTTGCCGAAGGATTGGCTGAGCGCAGTTATGAGCTCGAGGAAATTGGTGAAGAGTTGACGGCCGAAGGGATCGTCGAATTGGCTGTGGCCGAAAGTATGCGTGATGCAGCTGGAGAACTGGCTGCGGACGGCATTGCTGAAGTTGCCGAAGGGTCAACTGAACTAGGCGAAGCCAGTGCCTGGTCTCAGGTCGGTCAAGCATTAGAAGAGATTGCCGAGGAATCCGAGGAAAACACCGACTAGTAGTGAAACATTCACCGCGTCTAAAATTTCGCACGCGGAATTGAGTTAGCCCGAAGAATCAAGGCACAATTGTACCTTGACTCTTCGGGTCTTTCTATATCTAGCGGCCATTAACGTCGTGAAAATCTCAGTCAATATTTACTTGAATTCCTGTTAACCTCGTCTCATATTATGATCCTCACCTTTGTGATTTTGGGCATAACTATCCTGTTTTTTCTCTCCGGCCGCCTACGGGCAGACTTGGTCGCCTTAGTCTCATTATTGGCCTTGTTCCTGGGTGGCATCATAACACTGGATCAGGTTTTGGCGGGGTTTGGGAATTCAACTGTCATCATGATCGCGGCGCTATTTGTCGTCGGCGATGGATTATCACGGACCGGGGTCACTGCCTGGCTTGGCCAAAGAATGCTTCGCCTGGCCGGCAATCGAAAGATACGTTTATTAGTGGTCATGATGGGCGGAACCGCACTTCTCTCCGCCTTCATCAGTAATACTGGGACGGTGGCTACCTTGATGCCGGCGATAACGGCAGCCGCATGGCATATTGGCAGTGTCCCCTCGAAATTTCTCATGCCATTGGCTTTTGCGGCCAATACCGGGGGATTGCTGACCTTGACTGGCACGCCGCCTAACATCATCGTCAACGATACCTTGATCAAAGCCGGTTTTGCCGGATTTGGTTATTTTGAGTTCGGATTAATCGGCCTGCCGTTGCTCATAGCCGCCATCCTGTACATGGTGTTTTGGGGGCGCCGGCTGCTTCCTTCCAGGAAAAGTGAAGAACGCCCGGCCGACCTGGCAGAATCCGTTGGCGAATTGGCTCGCGATTATACGCTGGAAAGCAGCATCTATTGGTTGCGTGTGCGCTATAGCTCTCGACTCGTCGGAAAAACGTTAGCAGAGGCGGCACTCGGCCGGGATTATGATGTCAATGTTTTGCGTATCGAACATGCCGACCGGACGAACGGATTCGATGGGGCACAGAGTGAGCATAAACGACAAGGTGTTATAAGAAGCCTGGAAAAATTACAACCTGGTTTTGGGGAAATCGTGCCCGGACCAGAAGCGACTATCCAAGCAAATGACGTATTATTGGTTAATGGATCAAGGAATGCCATCGATAAAGTAATGGTCCGTTACAATGTAGGCGTGCAGAAAGCCGCTGCGGCCGATGATGATATTACCGAACTATTACTATCCCACGAGGTCGGCATAGCCGAAGTCTTGCTAACACCTCGCTCCGCGTATATCGGCCGGACAATTAGCCAGGGACATTTTGGCGAAAAATTTAATGTTCGGGTATTGAGTGTTCGTCGTCAAGATAAGGAAATGGAAAGTAAGGGAACGAAACTGAAGTTTGGTGATGCCTTGTTGGTCCGAGGCAGGTGGCAAGATATCGAGTTGCTTAAAAAAGAGGGACGTAATTTCGTCATTGTAGGCAGTCCAGAATCAATGGCTCTTCAAATAGTCGAATTAACGCCGCAGGCGATGATCGCCGGCGCCTCATTAATACTTATGATACTGTTGATGGTTAGCGGTCTGGTGCCGGCCGTCATAGCGGCGCTCATAGCCGCCATCATTATGGTGATGGGGCGCTGTCTTTCTATGGAACAAGCCTATCGCTCTATCAGTTGGAGCAGCGTTATTCTGATTGCAGCAATGATCCCAATGAGCACGGCTTTGCAGGTAACGGGAGGGGCTGACCTGCTGGCAAATAGCCTGGTCGCCACGCTTGGATCGCTTAGCCCCATCATTCTCATGGCCGGCATATTCCTCTTGACTACTGCTTTTAGCCAGGTCATCAACAACTCGGCTACGACGGTATTACTTGCGCCTATCGTCCTGCAAACAGCTGTCGATCTCGGTGTGTCCCCTTATCCGCTGATGATGGTCGTAGCCATTAGTGCCTCCACCGCATTTTTAACGCCAATAGGAACCACGACAAATCTCATGGTGTCGGCTCCGGGATCGTATGCATTCCGCGACTATATGAAAGTGGGCTTGCCCCTGGTAGTGATTTTCTTAATCCTTAGCCTTATTTTAGTTCCCCTGATTTGGTCATTTTGATTGGGTTTTCTGTTTATTCCGACAAGGGTTTCCATTTATCAGCTGCGATGATGATAGATTTCGGGATATTGAATAAAATGAGGATGACACTTTTAAGATTTCAGGGCAAAATCCGTTTGGTATTTGCGAGACTTTTTAAGCTTTGGACAGCTATTTAGTACGAGGTGATGAAGATGGATGTTCCACTCAATGTTGATGTGTACTGTTCAGATGGTCAGGCTGGACGGACAAGTAGCGTGGTATTAAATCCGGTCAGCATGGAGGTAACACATATTGTCATCAAAGAAAAAGGGGAAGCATACTTAGTTCCCCTTGATCAAATACTTGAGAGCACACCCCATGAAGTTCATCTGCGTTGCACTATAGAACAGTTAACCAAGATGGAGCGGTTCCTCAGGATGCAATTCCTGGGCGAGGAAGAACTAGATATCGAGGGTGATCTTAGGAGGACAGCGGCCGAATCCGACGCTAACTATTGGCCATATCTCACTGCAGAAGATAACTACCAGGAAATGTATGGTCAGGTTGAGTATATTCCTCATCACGAGTTAGCCATCCACCGGGGAGCGCAAGTGCAAGCGAGTAACGGTCATATTGGCAGCGTAGATGAGTTCATCGTAAGTCCAACCAATAATCACATTTCACACTTGGTGCTTCGAGCAGGACATTTGTGGGGCAAAAAGGATATAACGATCCCCGTTTCGAATATCGATCGAATCGAAAACGACATCGTTTATTTGAATATGAAGAAAGAGGATGTCCAAACTTTACCTTCGATTAAGGTGCGAAGAGGGTGATCATCCTATCGACCATCTCTTTATTCTGAGTTGGTCATGGTGATGGGGATTGGTATACTCTTTAAAGGTGACGACAATTCGAGGATGATCGAGCCCTTGGAGGGATCATTTTAAGTTATTGATCCGCTGGCTGATCAATACTATTTCTCTTTGGGTTGCAGCTCTTCTTGTTGATTGCGTAGAACTATCTGGTAACCTTTGACAGATTCTCTTGGTGGCTGTTTTTTGGTTTTGTAAACGCACTCATCAAGCTATTGTTCCAGTTCTTTGCTGCTCCTCTTATTGTGGTTACGCTAGGTTTATTTACCTTACTGATCAATGCTTTTCTATTATGGTTGGTATCTCTACTGAAAAATACGCTTACCGTTAACGGATTTTAGGCTGCCTTACTTGGCGCACTCGTCATTAATGCGGTGAGTCGGCTTCTTAGTCTTCTTCTGGGTGATTGAGCGATGACTGACGCGATTGGAAAAAACATAGGTCAATATCAAATCATTGAATTCATTAGCCGGGGGGAGAATTCCTTTGTCTACAAAGGTTTCCAACCTGGAATGAGCCGTTATGTGGCAGTTAAGATTTTGCCACCATCTTTGGCACGTGAAGCAAATGCTATCCGGCAGTTTCAAAGGCAGGCGGAGTTGATGGCCCAACTCCAACACCGGAACATTTTGCCCATTTATGATTCAGGACAGGAAGGCGCCTTGTCTTATGTGGTCAGTCGTTTTGCAGAGGGGGGCACACTTCAAGAGAACATCGGCCGCTACCAACAACCAATTGATTCGTACCAAATCGTCGGACCGGTGTGCGAGGCGTTGGACTATATCCATGGTCAAGGATTGGTACATGGCAATTTACGACCTGACAACATTTTGATCGATGACGAAGGCCAACCCTTGTTGACCGGCATCGGCGCTTTACAAGCTGGAGCAAAAGTATCTCAAGGCAGTATTTATTTTAGCCCCGAACAGGCACAAGGCGGCATACTCGATAGCCGCAGTGACATCTATGCCTTGGGTGTTCTTTTGTATGAAATGTTGATTGGCCAACCGCCGGAAATTGGCAAGGTGCCTAGCCCTCGAATTGCCCGTCCAGAGCTGTCGACCAGCATAGAGAAAGTTATTCTCAAGGCAATGGCTCATTATCCGGAACAACGATTCCGAACGGCCGGCGAATTCCATGAAGCATATAAAGAAGCTTTGGAACTATCGGAGCAGCCAGTTCCTCTTCAAGCCCCGGTGGCTGTCGAGACTGTGGACGAAGAACCGTTGCCCGAGGTTATCGAATACCCCGCACCAGAAAGCGATCGTGAACAGGATGATCGTTGGATATTTATTGCCCTGGGTGGCCTGTTGCTGGTTGTAATTTTGTGTGGTGTTATGGCTGCCACTTTGTTCTTACTTGTGCGAGATCGTGAGCAGGAAGCGGCATCAACTCCCATGGCAACCGCCAAAGTTGATACGAACGTCTTTGCCGGACCCAGCCCCACAAACTCAATTCTGGGAGTACTCCAGCAGGGCCAAAGCGCAAGGATCTTGGGAGTAAGCTCCGATGGCATCTGGTGGAACGTTGCATTTCCATCTGTAGGAGAAGGTAACGGCTGGGTACCCGATGCGGCTGTCGTCACCCAGAATGTGGGCAATGTGCCGGTGATAGCACCTACAGCGTCTGTCCCTGATGCCAGTCCATCGGCCGTTGTTCCAACCCAAGATCCGCCAACATTGGTTCCTACTCTTATTCCGCCATCATTAGAGCCACCTACGCTGCCGGCGACGGATTTACCGCCGACTCTTGAACCGCTACCGACTGAAGGACCGTCGGAGCCGTATCCCCCGATTGTGACCACGGAACCCCCCACATCTTACCCTCCGGCACTGACCGAGGTCGTGCCTACTTCGACAATGGAAGTCATCTTGTCTGCGACTTCTCCGGTGATAACCCCGACAATAGTTACGGAACCACCGCCTCTGCCACCAACCGAGCCCCCACCTATGGCAACGCAGGTAACGGATAATGGTGATGGCAACTCTTTGTGTGGTTTGCCAGCATTGGTACCTTTCCTTCTCCTGTTCGGCATCGTTTTACCGTTCAAGAGATTTCGATCACAGCGCTAACTAGAACAATTCGCCTTTGAGGTTGGACAAACCGGCCGTCGACATAATGGTCTCAAAGCCGATGTCGGTTGAATCCAAGCTTGCTATTATTATGTCAACAATAGACACGAGGAGTTAATCAGATGAGTCAAGATACGAGCAATGTTCCCGTCCAAGTTGTAGTTGCGGCATTTAACGATGAAAAGGCGGCGGATGAAGCTCTTAGCGAACTAAAGGCAGCAAAATGGGCCGGCTTAATAGGCATCCAAGACGCAGCGGTCATTCGAAAAGATGATAAAGGCCGGCTTCATATAAAAGAAACGGGCGATTGGGGTGGCGGCAAAGGAGCCGCCGCCGGGGCGGTTATTGGGGGCGTCATCGGTTTAGTGACCGGGCCTGGCGCCATTTTGGTGGGAGCTGCTGGCGCTGTGATCGGGGGTCTCGCCGCCAAGTTGCGCGACTCCGGCTTTCCCAATGATAGACTGGAGACGTTAGGTGAGGGGTTGGAGCCGGGCACCTCTGCCATCGTTGCTGTTATCGAACACAAATGGGTGCAGGATCTTGAAAGGGAAATGGCAGAAGCCGGAGCGGATGTACTCACGGAAGCCATCGCGGCCGATATCGCTGAACAAATGGAAGCAGGACGAGAAGTATATTATACGTCGGTGTCCAGCGAAGACGGCCTGGCGGGCGAAAGAATCGTCACAGGCGAGGATCAGGTAGAAGCGAGTACTTTCGTGATTACTGAAGAAGGAACAACCGCCAAGAGGATTTTTGTCAACGAAGACGAGGCTGTTGTTGAAGAGTATGTAGAGACGGCCGATGGAATCTATCAGACCGCGGCCGTATCGACGGATGAAAGCGTTGCTGCAGCTGGAGTCATGACAACTGGCGAAGGAGCAGTTGCCTTTTTCGCTGAAGAATCGAATGAAGAAGAGGACGATGGCGACGATGAAGAGGGAGCAGAAACCGATTCCGATGCAGATGGCGAGGAGAAAAATCGCGATTCTTGATGCCAAGGCAGGATGCCAAAGTAGTTCATATTGATTGGCTGAGCCTGTCTAGTTACTCTATAATTGTAATCTACATTCAGGAGGGAAAGCGCTACGAAAACCCATTCAGTGGGCGATGGTCACGGCGAGATTTCCTTCTATGAAAACACCATTATTATTGATGAAAGGAGTTCAAAGCATGAGTGATGTCCCAGTTCAACTAATTGTTGCCGCTTTCCAAGACGAAAAAGCAGCAGATGATGCTCTTAAGCAGTTGAAATCGGCCCGCAGAGAAAAGTTAATTGGCATACAAGATGCAGCCGTTATTCGCCGGGATGAAAAGAACAAACTGCATATCAAGGAAACGGCCGATCCGGGAGGAGGTCGCGGTGCTGCTGCCGGTGGGGCAATCGGCGCAATTATCGGTTTGATTGGCGGTCCGGCCGGCGTGGTTGTCGGCGGTGCGGCCGGGGCATTAGTCGGCGGCGTGACGGCCAAAGTCATCGACTCGGGTATCCCGGATGATCGCCTGAAACAAATTGGTGAAGGCCTAAAGCCGGGCACATCTGCCATCGTGGCCATTATCGAACATCGTTGGGTTGAAGAGGTTCAGAATCAACTTGCCGAGACAGGCGCTGATGTACTGACTGAGGCCCTCAGAGATGATATAGCCGAGCAGCTAGCGGCCGGCAAAGATGTCGCCTTTAGCGCTGTTGCAACCGATGAGGGTGTTGTTGCCGGAGCAGTGGCCGTAACACCTGAAGAGGCAGTGGCAGAGGATACGGACACTTCCGGCGAAGAAAGTGATGATCAAGATAGCGAGGAGAAATCGGCTTAAAGGAGTTAGCCGGATGCCGGTCTAGATAGTTGATTGGCATCCTCTTACTGCAAAATCCATTTCCAGCGGTGATGGGATCGGCATTGGCAAAGTGAATCGTGTTGCTCGCAGGCGGCATGATAGCTATCGTCATGGCCTTTCGTTTACGTTGAGTTTAATCCTAAATCGAATTTGGCTTAATAGATAAGTTTACATAACACAGGAGTGTAAGAATGAGTGAGTTGATTGTTTTTGCGTTCGATAGTGAGACAGGCGCCAATGAAATGTCTTCGGCCATCCAACAATTACAGAAAGAGGAATTGATCAAGTTGGACGATGCAGCGGTGGTTGTCAGGAAGCAAGGGGGTAAACCCAAAGTAAAACAAGCTCAGAACTTGGTAGGCGCCGGCGCCTTAGGCGGGGCGTTTTGGGGTATGCTCATTGGCCTCCTGTTTTTCATGCCCTGGTTGGGCCTGGCTGTCGGTGCAGCCGCCGGCGCACTAGCCGGTCACTTTACCGACATAGGTATCGATGATAAGTTCATCAAGCAAGTCTCCGATACCATCGAACCAGGTCATTCTGCTTTATTTCTGTTAGTTGCCGACGCGACCCCGGATAAAGTTTTGGATAGGCTTGAGAAATACAATGCCACGGTCATACGAACTTCCTTATCAGCAGAGGACGAGGCCAAGTTAAAAGACGCCTTTGCCCACGAAGAGGACGGAAATTAAGAAAGGGCATTTGAGCAAGCGAATAACATCACTTGGGTCAAGCCGGCTGTTTCGTTTTACATTAATGAAGGTGCTGTAATTTGCTCAGCTCCTTCTTTTTATATGAGGAGGGCTTCTGTATAATCTCGTTGGAAAAAGCCATCAAATTGGCCGATTTTTCTCAGAGAGGGCGTTTTTCTTGGCGCTAATCACATAAGGGGTTCAAGGTGAAATTCAACTGGGTACATGCCTTAAATTGGAAGGTCATCCTTCTACGGATAGTGATAAATGGATTGTCACTGGCGGTCGTCGCTTTGTTATTGCCCAATATAATCCTTAAAGGCGAAAACCTCTTGCTGACCCTAATAATCCTGGGCGCCGCGCTTGGAGTTCTAAACGCTTTAATTAAGCCGATCATTCAGTTCTTGACCTTGTCGCTGCTTTTCGTTTCTTATGGCGTGGTGGTTGTCATCATCAATGCTGCTATTTTGGCTATTTTGACTTGGCTCTTACCTGACCTGATTCAAATTAAAACATTGCTGGCGGCATTTATTGGTGGGGCTCTCATCGGTCTATTAGGGATGATCTTGGAATATGGTCTTGGGGTGACGCCACCCATTGTGGATGATGCGCCAGTTGGCGATTAGGAGAAGAAGAGATGGCATCACGATCCGGCCTCGACCAGGCAAGAGAAAATCTTCGATTACAACAAGTCTATAATGTTTTCACGCGTTACGGCATGGAAATGGCATTTGGGAGGGGAATCCTCGGCAACATCCGTCGCTCGATGCAGCAGTGGATTTACAAACCCGAGAATCCGGTAGAGCGATTAAGCACACCGGTCTTGGTACGCTTGATGCTTCAGGAACTAGGACCTACTTACGTAAAAATGGGCCAGATCGTCTCCAGCCGCGCTGATGTGCTTCCACCCGATTGGGAGCTGGAAATGACCAAGTTACAAAGCAATGTCCCCCCATTTCCCTATGAAGATGTGCAAGAAATCATCCTGGAAGAATTAAAAGAAACACCGGATGAGCTGTTCGCAACATTCAATCATCAACCTTTGGCCGCAGCTTCGACGGCGCAAGTTCACCGGGCGACGCTGCATGAAGGTCAAGATGTGGTGGTCAAGGTTCAACGCCCTCATATCCAGAGCGAGGTAAAGGCGGATCTGGGTATCATGCTTAATGCTTCGGCCGTTCTTGAAAGACGAGCTGAATGGGCTAGAGATGCCAATTTGAGCGGCGTGCTGGAAGAATTTGGCGGAAATATCATTTACGAGTTGGATTATACGGGAGAAGCTTATAATGCCCGGCGTATCAGCCGAAATATGGCAGGCATTCCTGGAGTCCATATTCCGGAAATATTCCCTCTCTATACTACTACCCGTGTTCTCACCATGGAATTCGTGAAAGGAGTGAAGATCACCAATTCGGAAGCGATATCGGCCGCGGGCTTGGACCGGGAAGCGCTGGCAGAAGTTACAATTCGAAGCCTTGTTAAACAACTCTTGATCGATGGTTTTTTCCATGCTGACCCTCATCCTGGGAATGTACTGGTTAGCCTTGAAACAGGAATGGTGTATTACATCGATCTGGGAATGGTCGGAGAACTGGATCTGACCCAGAGACTGAACCTCATCCAATTGCTGATGGTAGTCAAGGACCATGATGCAAGAGGTCTAGCCCAGGTCATGATGAGTCTCAGCAAACCTTTCAAAGAGGTAGACGAACGTGGATATTATCGCAATTTCGATCGGAAAGTCGGTCGTTACCTGGATCCAGGAAGCGGAGCAGACTTCTCCCAAGCCGTCAACGCCGCGCTCGATTTATTGACTGCCCATGGGATGCGGTTAGATCCCGAACTGACACTGGCCCTGAAGGCGCTCATTCAGTTGGAGGCCATCACTCGATCCCTGTTACCCGATGCCAGCGTAGTTGAGATGGCGGAACGAAATGTCAGGGATTTGGCCGTCGAAGAAATTACAACAGAAAGGGTAACCGAGGCGATTAAGAAGGAAGCGACTCAAACGGCCAGGGAATTGCTTCAGCGCGCACCGTCTCTCCAGGAAGCAACCCTCAAATGGTTGAATATGTACGAGCGTGGGCGTTTTGAAGTCAAGGTCGATACATCAGATCTTACTGATGAAATAAGAAAGACTAGACCGTTAGCCCGACAAGCGATTATCGCGATAACTGTTGCCGGTATGATCATCGGATCGGCTATTGCGGCCGGTGTGTCTGCATATTTTGGCGAAGTAGAATCCTTCATAACACGGCTTACCTTGTTCGCTTATGTATTCTCCATGATTATTGCGCTTATAGCTTTAACAGTATTGGTGTGGAATGTCTGGCGTGGCAAGGTGGATTAGTAGCGCGATCGAAATACAATACACTCTGACAACTTGCATTTGATTCTCGATTTAATCTTTTAGCCAACCTTTGGGCTGCTATCCCTCATGCCACTCGGCTAATATTAAACTGAAATCAGCAAAGTAACCCTTATCTAAACAACACAATAAATAACAAAAAGAAAATCGATATGGATTGGTACAAACTATCAGCCGAAGAGACCATCAAGCAAGTCAATGTCGACCCCGATTTAGGATTGACTGACGATGAAGCGGAAAAACGACTGGAGCAGTATGGCCTGAATGAATTAACGGAGAAAGATGCCATTGGTTCCTGGAGGATTCTGATAAATCAATTTACAGAACTGATGGTTATCATCCTCATCATCGCCGCCGTCGTTTCATTGATTTTGGGCGAGTACGTCGATACTGTGGTTATTCTAGCCATCGTGCTAATTAACGCGGCCATTGGTTACTCACAAGAATATAAAGCCGAGCAGGCCATGGCTGCTCTGAAGAAAATGGCGGTACCCACTGTGCGCGTCCGCCGGAATGGCGACGTCCAAGAGATATCATCGACCAGCCTTGTGCCGGGTGATATTGTCTTGTTAGAAGCCGGAAATGTCGTGCCGGCCGACGGCCGTCTGTTGCAAGGAGCCAATCTTAAAGCACAAGAATCGGCGCTTACGGGTGAATCCGAAGCAGTGGAAAAGGAAATAGAAATCCCAAAGGGCGATGATCTCACAATCGGCGATCGTTCAAACATGGTGTATATGGGAACTTCGATCACCTATGGCCGGGGTTCGGTCATTATTACCGGCACTGGTATGGATACCGAATTGGGGCATATCGCGGGCCTGATCCAGGAAGTGAAAGATGAAAAAACACCACTGCAACGCCGGTTGGCGAAGCTGGGGACAACTCTCACCTGGATCGCCGTGGCTATCATCGCGGTCGTAGTATTGACGGGATATTTTCTTCGAGGAGAGGAAGTAAAAGATCTCTTCATAACCGGAATTAGTTTGGCCGTGGCGGTTGTCCCTGAAGGGCTTCCGGCTGTTGTAACCATCACGCTGGCACTTGGATCTCAGCGTTTACTAAAAAGACAGGCCCTCATTCGAAAACTTCCGGCCGTGGAAACGTTAGGTTCAGTAACCGTCATCTGCTCGGATAAGACCGGCACCCTGACCGAGAATCGTATGACGGTAACCATTTTAGATGTGGCCGGGAATCGAGAGGACATCGAGGCCTTGGTCAGTCGCCGGGGCGTGTTGTTAGAAGCTGAGTGGCCTGGATATACACAACCAGAAATGATGGCTTTGAGCGTCCTCATTCGAGCGGGCGCGCTGTGTAATGATGCTATCCTGAAACAGACACCGAGTGGAGAGTGGCGGGCTATTGGTGATCCCACTGAAGGTGCTTTACTGCTGGCGGCAAAGAAGCTTGGTTACGACAAAGCGGAACTAGACGATCGCTGGGAAAGGGTGGGCGAAGTTCCCTTCACGTCCGAACGCAAACGTATGACAACGATTCATCGTATGGATGAGAGCGTCCAGCAAAGCGATTTACCATGGCGGGACACTCGCTATGTCTTGCTGTCGAAAGGCGCGGTGGATAGTTTATTGCAGGTTAGTAGTCAGGTCTTTGTCGGTACCGAGATAGTGCCCTTGGATGATGATTGGCGGCAGAGAATCGAAGCTGCGAATGATGATTTGGCCAGTCAAGGCCAGCGGGTCCTCGGAGTAGCCTTTCGTTTGTATGACGGTCCTGAACCGCCTGCCGATCAGGAATCAGTGGAAGCTGAAGCGGTCTTCGTCGGTTTGGTAGCCATGATCGACCCGCCGCGTCCTGAAGCTAAGAAGGCGGTGGCTATAGCCAAACAAGCTGGCATCCGGCCGGTCATGATTACCGGTGACCATCCGCTTACTGCCAACCGGATTGCCCAGGATTTAGGGATCACCGATAACGACAGTTGCTTGACAGGTGCTGAGTTAAGCCAGATGTCTCCGTCAGATTTGGAAGCTGTAGTTGATGATATCGCTGTTTATGCACGTGTCTCGCCAGAACATAAATTAAACATCGTGGAAGCCCTGCAAAATAGGGGCCAGATCGCGGCTATGACAGGCGACGGTGTGAACGATGCACCGGCTTTAAAACGAGCCAATATCGGCGTCGCCATGGGCATCACCGGCACGGACGTTTCGAAAGAAGCATCCGATATGATCCTACTGGACGATAATTTTGCGACTATTGTAGCGGCTGTGGAGGAAGGCCGGATTATCTATGACAATATCCGAAAATTCATTAAATATACGCTGTCAAGCAATACGGGCGAGTTATTCTTAATGGTGATCGCGCCGTTTTTGGGCATGCCATTACCTCTTTTGGCCTTGCAGATCCTGTGGGTGAACCTGGTAACCGACGGCATACCCGGCCTGGCCCTGGCTCAGGAAAAAGGTGAACCTGGCACCATGCAGCGTTCACCCTTCAAGCCCAAGGAGAGCATTTTTAGCCGCGGTGTTGGCTCGCAGATAATTTGGATCGGTATCTTGATGGGTTTGGTTTCCATGCTAATAGGCTATTTCGCCTGGTTAAACGACCCTGAAGGACCTTGGCAAACCATGGTTTTTACTACTCTAGTTCTGGCCCAAATGGGCAACGCTTTGGCGATGCGTTCTAATGAACAATCACTTTTTTCCATCGGAATATTCTCTAATCGCCTGATGGTTTATGCAGTACTGAGCACCTTCATCCTGCAAATTCTTCTTATCTACCTACCGCCTTTACAAAAGATTTTCAAAACAGAGCCGCTGTCGATAGCACAACTTGCTATATGCCTGGCAGCCAGCGCCGTCGTATTCATGGTTTTGGAAACGTACAAGTGGGTCAAACGACGAATAGCCCGCTCGTCGTAAGCATTCTTAAGCTAAGTAACTGACTGGGAATGCATTAGTAGGTACGGTTTACCCCCTCTGTTTATTCTATAGTGGTCCAAGGAAAAATTATGAATGATCGCGATATTTTGTTGAAATTAGCCCGAGTGATCATCGCAGTTGCCTGGAGCGATGGCGAAATCACCAATGAAGAAATCAATTGCTTGAAGGACTTGTTGCTCAGTATGCGTCGAAGTGGCTTTGACGATGTTATGCAATACAGCGCTCAAGAGTGGGCCAGGTTGGAAATGTACATCGAAACACCAGTTGGGCGAGCCGAAAGGGATCGTCTCGTTGCCGATCTTCAAGATTCCCTCCAATCGCCAGAACAAAGAGAGATCGCGCTGCAAGCCCTGCAAAACATGATGGAAGCAGATGGCGTTGTATCTGAGAGCGAAAAAAATGTAGTCCAAGAGATTAGCCAGGCAATCGAATCGGCCGATGTTGGTATGCTCGGAGGTTTGCAGAAGCTTCTTGGCGGGGCCATGAAGCGCCGGTCGGAGGCCGTAGCAAACGCTCCCAACCGGGAGGCCTATTTCGATGAATTCCTTAAGAACAAGGTTTATTACTCCGTTTCTCAACGTCTAAGGGCGGATGGTCGGCATCTTAATATTTCCGATGAGGCGCTGAGAAAGCTTGGATTGGTTGGTGGTTTAATGAGCAAAATCGCCCAAGTTGACCGCGAAGTGACACAGGCGGAATATGATCGGATGGTTGAAACGATCGTTGAATATTGGGGATTGGAGGAGACGGAAGCCGTATTCGTAGCCGAGGTGGCCGTTTCGGCCGTTGATGTGACTTATGATATTTTTCGGATGATGCGAGAGCTGACTGCATCAACTAACGAAGAAGAACGGCGCAAGGTTTTGTACGTGCTCTTTGCCGTTGGCGCTGCCGATGGCGATCTTTCGTTTGACGAGACAGAAGAGATTCGCTTGATTGCCCGGGGCCTTGATTTGACCCATCAGGATTTTATCGATGCCAAATTGTCAATTTTAGGTGAAACAAGGACTGGCGATTAGGTCAGGTCTGTTTCGGATAGAAACGACTTAACCAGATCCGTGAACTCGCTTAAATCAGCTGTTGAAGCGATTTTGACTAGTTCATTATCAGGTGGATCAGCTGCTAATACATCAGCCAGACGGCCGGTACCGGCAAGAACCATCACCGTCCGGTTGGCGTCTAGACTATGGGCCATATCCTCCTCGGCGATTTTTCCACCATTGATGAGCAAGGTAACTGACATTTTGCCTCTGGCGAGCTCGGTTCCTACTTGGGCCAATGATAACGATTCATCTCCCCAATCTTCACCTGGTACGAGGATAAAATGGCTATGGTTTGGTTCTAAGGGATACCGCTTATGCCCGCTTGAATCCGCGGAAGGTTGGCCAGGCCAGGTCACGAGATTCTGAACCGCCACGCCTACCAAGGGAAAATCTAGTTGATTCTTTTGGCGAGCCTGGCCTATAGAGGCCATTATTCCTGCATCGGTGCCACCATCCACAATAGCTGCACCAATATCATCGGCCAATGTGGCTACTTCTTCCATGATATGGTCGATGACTTGTTTCTGGTCGTTTGTGACGCCAGAGGCTCCACCGACTACGACCAGCACCGGCAGGTTATTGTTTAGGCCAATCGCTTCAACCGTGCGGCGAATATCATTCAGCTCTTCCGCCTGGATGATGATGGCAATATTATTGTTTGGGAATGTAATCGTATTACTGTTCAGGGCTTTGCCCATCTTCACTCCAGATAAAACTAATTATGGCTTCTTGGATCTACAATACTAGCACGAAGTACTCGCCTTAATAAACGGGTAAAGTTACCGTAAATGTGGTTCCCATGCCAATCCCCTCGCTGAATACCGAAACGTCGCCACCATGTGCTTCAATAATAGCCCTTACAATGGCGAGCCCTAATCCGGCTCCCCCTTGATCCCGACTACGGGCGGTATCGGTCCGGTAGAAACGATCAAATATATAATTTAGGTTTTTAGGATCAATGCCTGAACCCATGTCCTTCACCATGATTTGTAATGATCCGTTTATCTCTTCAATGGTCAATGTTAGTTGACCACCCTCTGTTGAATGGCGAAGTGAATTGCTCAGCAGATTATTGATTACCTGGCGCATACGATCCGGATCGACCTCGACTTCTGGTATGGCGCCTAACAATTCGACTCTCAGTGTGATGCCATTCGCCGTTGCAATCGGCCGGAAGGTTTGAGCCGTCTCTTTTACAAGAAATGCGATATCAGTCTTAACCTTATTCAGCGGTAACTGTTGGGCTTCAGCTTGGGCTAAGTCGTGCAGATCGTCCACCAGCGTTGTCAGAAGGCGTGTTTGATCGGATAAGCGGGCGATTTCCACTTTGCTCATTGGAAATACACCATCGAGTATAGCCTGCAAGTTGCCCTGCAATATGTGCAATGGGTTTCGCAATTCGTGAGCGACATCGGCTAATAGGTTGCGGCGAAGCACTTCTTCTTCCTCGAGCAGATCAGCCATCTCATTGAAGCGCTGAGCCATGATTTGCACCTCGTCGGTTCCACGAACGCTAACGCGCCGGCTCAAATCCTGGCGACTGATGGCTTGGGCAGCCTCGCCTAGTTCCTTCATAGGGGAGGAAAGCGTGCGGCTCATCAATATGCCCGCAACGATGGCGATGCCACCCACGACGATAATGATGGCTGTCATGTTAAAAGGAGCACGCTCTTGACGGATTTCATCCAAATAGGCCTGAACTTCTGGTTGCATTTCGGGCCGGGGGTCAAGGTTTTCCAGGCTTGTCCGCACGGCCGCGCCAAAAACGATTGAGACGGCAATAATGACAATGGCGAAGGCAAGGCTTAATCTCACCCACAATCTATTCATGCGCTGACTCGTCTAGCCGGTAACCGACACCGTAAACCGTTTGAATATAGATCGGTTTTTTGGGATCTTTTTCGATCTTCTGGCGAAGATTACGAATGTGGCTGTCAAGTGTGCGGTCAATCCCTTCATAATCGGCGCCCAGGCCCTTTCTTATGAGTTCGCTCCTGGTGAGGACATAACCTGCCTGGCTCATTAAGACGACTAGTAATTGAAATTCCGTTGGCGTCAGATCGACCGGCTGACCATCGATCGTCACTTCTCGTCGCCGAGCATCTAGCTGTAGTGCTCCGACTTCAAAAACCTGAAACTGGGATAGATTTTGATCCCTAAGCCGGGCACGGACCCGAGCGACCACTTCGCGCGGGTCATACGGTTTTACGATGTAATCATCTGCGCCGACTTCCAGACCTACAATCCGGTCGGTCACATCAACACGCGCGGTTAACATGATAATGGGGATATGGGCCAATGAAGGATCGCTGCGGATAAAGCGAGTGATATCTAAGCCATCGCGATCGGGCAACATCAAATCGAGAAGTACCAGGTTGGGTTCTTCACGGCGCAGGGTATGTAGGGCAGTCTCTCCGTCGAAGGCAACCAGAACCTCATAGCCAGCCTGTTCCAGGTAAGCCTTCATCAAGCGGACGACTTCTCTGTCATCGTCGACGACAAGCAAACGTTGCTTAACCATATTTACTTTATCACATTACCCGACATTAATACCTGTAATACCTTGACGCTCACACGATGGCCTCGGTCACTAGGTCTCTGTTCCGATATCTAATAATGCCCGTCTTTGCGCGTGGAGATTGGCATGGGGCGTGCCATCTGGGATTTCACATCCTGCGGCGCTGAAGGAGCGATTCCCGCCGGAAAGGATGCAAGATCGAGTCGCCTCATAGACTATCTCGGGTGTCCCTTGGAGCATCACGGCTACAGGATCAAAGTTACCACAGAAGGAAACTTGATCACCGAATCTCTCAGAGGCTGCTACCATATCTACCATCCAATCTAGGTCGATGATATCAGCGCCGCTGGTAATCATATCGCCAACGATTTTATTGGTGTTGCCGCAAATATGCAGCCGGGCGATCCCGCCAATTTGATGAACGGCTTTGAAGACTCGTATTTCGTAGGGTAAGGCGAGTTGCCTGTACATCTGGGGTGATATTTGCGAGGCGATGGCATCTCCTAGACCAATAACATCGGCGCCGGCTTCGATTTGTTGACGGGCAAAATCGACGCTTACCGCAGCGCAAATCTCCAGTAATTCTTCCACCCACTCTGGATATCGTATCAAGTCTACCATCAGGTTCATGACACCGCGCAAATCGGCCGCTTCTGCCAGCGCACCTTCAACCCAGCCCATAATGGGCACTTCTCCGCCCACCTTTTCACGGAATAGCCGGATGGCTTCCAGCCGGTCACTCATACGCTTTCCAATTGCCGGATCAGGTGGTCTCAGCGATGAGATGTCCGTGTGCTCGTTCAATAATGGCGTGCGCGATAGCGGTAAGTCGTCTGCTGGAAAAATGATCTCCGCCCCAAAGTCGGCCGTTTCTCGATAGGGATCGGATATTGTCTGGACGATGTCCAGGTCGAATTCTTCCATAACCGCCATATTGGCATCCACCAACACCCGGTGGTCATTATAATATTCCGATAGTGGTCTCCCAATGTGATGAGCAGCAAAGGTCATGAAGATGTCAAAATTCGGCGGGCGATCCACCGGCTGGCCTTTCAAACGCTGCAAAAAACGATCGTAGGAATTCATGGTTCTTACATACTATTTTTGACGATTGACCGCACTTTCTGACAAGGTTTCCAAGAACCTTTAGGAGTATAGGATGAGGCCAACGGACCCGACAATCCAGGTCTGTCTGACCGGTCCGCTGGCTATTCAATCATTCGTATCGCAAAGCATCAATCGGCCGCAGGTTTGCCGCCCGCCATGCTGGATATAAGCCAAAAATAATGCCGACACCTGTGGCGAAACCCGTGGCAAGGACCACATTGCCCAGGCTGACGACAGTAACGATATCAAGGGCCCGACCGACCGCAAATGATAGCGTCCAGCCAAGGGCTATACCGATCAATCCACCCAGCACACTCAAGACGATGGATTCCAGAAGGAATTGAGACAATATATCTCGCTTAAGCGCGCCAATAGCCTTCCGGATGCCTATTTCGCGCGTCCGTTCAGTCACGCTAACGAGCATGATATTCATGATGCCAATACCGCCAACGATCAGCGAAATGCCCGCTATTGCGCCCAGAAAGGCGGTCAACATACCAGTAACCTGATCGAAGGTATCCAACAAATCCGATTGGCTAAATATCGTGAAATCATCGTCAGCGGCATATACGATGCCATGTTGGTTTCGCAAAGTTTCAGTTATCTGTTCAATGGCGGCATCGGTATTTTGTTCCGAGGCTGCCTGAGCGATTATGCGGGTAACCGCCTTTTCGCCGCTGCGGGTTCGATCGGCGTATAGCCTGCTATGGGCTGTGGTAATAGGGATATAGACATTGCCATCCGTGGTAGCAAAACCAGAGCCAGACGGTTCCAGAACGCCAACGACTTCATAGCCAACGCCGTTTATTTTTATTTGTTGGCCAATTGGATATTGATCTTCGAATAGATCTGACGCGGCCTCTGACCCGATAACTGCTACCCTTGCTTGGGTATCAATATCTTGAGGTGTCAGCTCGTCTCCACTTTGAAACTCATCCAGGTTGTTTAATCGCATGTAGTTTTCTGTAACACCAGAAACAGTGGTCCGGCTTGAATTACTGCCAAAAACGACTTCCTGAGTGCCATCTACAATGGCGGTTACCTCGCTTACATCAGGCGCATTTAGAGAATCTGAAAGCGCTTCGACATCAGACATGCTCAATACCGGATACCCATCACTATTATCAGAATCAGTGAAAACTGATAATAAGTTGGTACCAAAATCTTGGATCTCGGAGGTAATAAAGGTATTGACGCCATTTCCAATGGACATCAAGGCGATGACGGCGCCCACGCCGATGATGACGCCCAGCATGGTCAACAATGCTCGCAACTTGTTGGCCATTAGGCTATCTAGGGCGGTGAAAAAACTTTCCGATAAATTCATTCTACACCTCTAAATGGTCTTTTTTCCAAAGTGGAATCGCAAAAAGATCAGCTATGATTACTTCACTACTCCTCGACAATAAGGCCATCTCTTATCCAGATGACCCGTTCGGCGATGTCAGAGACTTCCGGATCATGCGTAATCAAAACGATGGTATTTCCGCTATCTCGATTCATTCGGCGCAGGATGCCGATTATCTCTTCACCAGATTGGCTATCGAGGTTGCCGGTGGGTTCGTCGGCCAGAATAATGCTTGGCTTAGTGACCAGAGCTCGGGCTATAGCGACACGTTGCTGCTGGCCTCCGGACAATTCATCCGGCCGGTGATGCATTCGATCGCCAAGACCAACATCGGTTAATGCAGCTTCCGCTCGAGCCATACGGTCCGATTTGCCCATCCCTCCATACATTAGAGGCAAAGCCACTTGTTTAATGGCTGATGTTCGTGGCAGCAGGTTGAATTGTTGGAAAACAAAACCAATCTTCTTATTCCGGATGCGTGAACGATCATCCGGGCTCATCTTGCTTACGTCAATTCCGCCTAATTCGTAGGTCCCGTTGTTCGGGATATCCAGGCAGCCGATGATATTCATCAGCGTACTTTTGCCTGAGCCCGAAGGACCCATAATGGCCACAAATTCGCCTTCTTCGATATTCATATCGACGCCTCGAAGAGCATGGACTGTTTGGGTGCCCATTTCGTAAGACTTAGTAATATTATTCATGGTTATCATAATAAGACTCCGATCGAATCTAAATCGCGATTTCTTTATCCGCCAAATCCTCTTTGGTTGTCAGGAGGGCCACCAGACCCTTCCGGCGGAGGTCCACCATCGCCAAAGTCAAAAACCGGTAGGGCATTGCCGACAAGAACCTGGTCGCCTTCTGATAACCCTTCTGTAATTTGGGTAAAGCGCCCATCACGTAAGCCAATAGACACTTCAACTTCTTCGGTTACCTGATTCCCATCAGCGTCCAGAGATACCTTGTTGACCGTAAAAGTCCCTGTGCTCCGGTCGGCATTTATGACAGCATTGGGGACCAGTAAAACTTCTTCGTTGTCGGAAGCAATGAGGGCGGCATCGGCCGTCATGCCCAATAAGATAGGTAGTTCGGTCTCGCCAACCTTAAGATAGACCTCGAACACGACCAGTGCGCTATTATCGCTTTTTGCCACAGGGGCGATGGAAACGACCTCGCTGGTTATCTCCACGCTCCGGCCAGGTTTCCAGCGTCACCAGGGCGGTCTGGCCAACCTTGACGTTGGCGATATCAGCCTCGTCAACGTCCAGTACAATTTCCAAGCTATTGGGGTCAAATAATTCTACCAGGATACCATTAGCAGCTTCGCCGACATCGATATTGACCGCAGTGATGACGCCGCCAAAGGGCGCAACAAGTGTGGCTTCCTTCAAATCTCGTTTAGCTTTTGCCAGAGCGATTCGCGCTTGTTCGACGGATGTTTCCATGGCCACTCGTTGGGCCTGTGACGGTCCGTCCTGCAAGGCTTGTAAGTTGGCTTGGGATTGGGCCAGATTCGCTTTGGCTGCTGCTATTTGGTCCTCGGAAGCACCTTTTAGAAGCAGGGCATGATTCGCTTCCGTCGCCTCCAATTGGGCGTTGGCGGCGGCTAAACTAGCTTGGGCGATTCCCACGGCGTCAGAATCAGGGCCGGCGAGCAGGGCATCAAGTCTGGCCCGGGCGGCAATCGAATTGGCAGTGGCAGCTTCTAAATTAAAACGCGTCTGTTCTTCCGGGGCGCCTAAACCAGGGCAAACTTCCCGATCATCGCCATTGGGCAGGCTGAAAGAAAAACATTTTAACAAATTATCATAGAGATCTTGGGTCGATTCTTGTTGGCCAAGCGCGCTAGTCAACTCCGCTTGAGCGGCCGCGATTTCAGATTCATTCGCGCCGCTCTGGGCCAGTTGTAATTGTTCGGAAGCGGCCCAAACATTGGCCTGGGCGGCTCGGACATTGGCTTCCGAGGCACTGATATCCTCTTCTGAGGGGCCGGCTAATAAATCGTCTAACTGTGACTGCGAGCTTTTAACAGCGGCTTCGGCAGCGACCAGATCTGCTTCTCTAGGTGGATTGGTCAAAGATGCCAGGTTCGCCTCCTGGATGGCCAGGTTTTGTTCGGCCGATCGCGCTGCGCGTTCCAGGGCTGCCGAATCCAGTTTCAAGAGCGGGTCTCCAGCCTGAACCGCATCGCCGACACCGGCAAATAGTTCGGATACTTCACCTGGCTGGCCAAGCGATAATTGAGCCTCTCGTTGGGCTTGTACTTGACCACTCGCCGTTGCACTGGCATCCAAGCGACCCATAAAGGCAGTGGCAATATCTCCCGTTTCTATCTGTGCCTGATTCTTGCTTTCTGCTCTCTGGTTTCTGGCAAAAATTAACCCGGAAGTGACCAATAAGATCACAACAACTATGCCTATACCTATCCAAATTCTTTTCCTGTTAGCACTTGATTTATTCATATTCAACTCGTAAATTCTTTTACAGAGATACTAATCCTGATGCCTGATCTCTAGTTTATTCATTGGACCCGGAAAAGCCTGGTCCATTACCTGATCTTAAATCTAGTACCGGCAAATTTGCCCCGATCAAGATTTCGTCGCCTGGGTTCAAGCCACTGGTTATCTGGGTATATCGATTGTCCCTCAAACCGATGGTGACGGGCACGACTTCAACCGAATCACCGATGAGCAAACTCACACTATAGGTCCCATTACTTCTATCCACATCCAAGGCCTGGTTGGGTATTAGCAGTACATCATTGGTTTCGGCCGTTACTAGATTCGCATTGGCAGTCATGCCAACTCTTACAGGTAGGTCTACTGGTCCAAGGTCAAGATGAAGTTCGTAGACGACGAGATTACTGCCTAAGTTTGTTTTTGATTTAGGCACGATTAAGGCAATCTGGCTATCTATCTCGACATCAGGCCAGGCTTCTAAGCTGACCGTTGCCGGTTGGCCAATGGTCAAATTTCCAACATCAACTTCGTCAACTTCGAGAATTATTTCAAGCTGACTATTATCGATCACACCAATCGCCGGACCGCTGGCAAATTCTCCTTCATTGAAGTTTACAGTGGTGATGATGCCATCGTATGGGGAGATCAATACTGCATTTTCCAAGGCTTCTTGGGCATCTTCTATATTGATGCGTACCTGTTCTAACTCGGCCTCAGCCACAGCTATCTGCTCGGCCGTTGCGCTGCTTAGCAGATTATCAAGGGTAGCTTTAGCCTGGGCTAATTGGGCATCAGCCGCCGCAATTTGGGCAACTGAGGACCCGGCATTGATCTTGCTTAATTGGGCCGCGGCCGCATCTCGTTGGGCGGATGAAGCTGACAAGCCGGCTTGGGCGCTACCCAATTGGTTCTGATCCGGGCCAGCTAACAAGAGATCAAGCTGAGCTTGGGCTGAGGCTAACCTTTGCCGCGCTTCTGCCAAAGCGGTATTCGCCGTTATATCATCCGGGTCTGGGTTTCGCGTGTACTGGATTTCCACGCTTTTCAAATTCGAATTGGCCGCGGCTAAGGCGGCTTCGGCCACCCTGATATCAGCCGGCTTGATGGCATTGGCAGTCTGGTTCAACTGGCTGGAAGACGATAAGACATTGGCTTGAGCAGCCTTCAGGTCAGCTTCTCTGGCGGCAATTTCCTCAGGCGTAGCGCCAGCTAATAATTTGTCTAATTGTGCTTGTGCACTGGCAACGGACGCTTCCGCGGCCGCTAAATCGGCTTCCGTGGGTCCTTCCAAAAGGTCATCCAAGTTAGCCTGCTTAAGCAAAAGATTTTGCTCAGCTGAGGCGACGTTTAAGGCCAGCGTTGTGGTCTCCAATTCCATAAGTACATCCCCTGCCTGGACTTTATCGCCTACCCGAACATGAACTGCATTTACCCGGCCCGGGCTGTCAATTGATAGAGTTGCCGAACGTTTTGGCGCGACGTTGCCGCCGGCCGTGGCGCTCGCCGACAAATCGCCTATGAAGGCTTGGGCTGTCTCCATTTCAGTTTCTTCGCTTCCTCGGTTATTCCCGCGAAAGACCAAGAATAGGGCCACGCCGATTATGATCGTTATGACGGCGCCTATAACCAGGTTACGGCCTTTTTTACTTCGTTTATTATCATCCATGCCGATATCTCCTGCGGCTCATTTGCCGAATATAGAGATTATTATAGAGTCCAAATCCGCAGATTTTGTGCAGAGGCTCTGCAATTTGTTCGCATTAAATTGAATAGTTATATCGTCCGTTCAAAAACAGTTCTTGTAGGTTCGTTTCATTTGGAGGGACAGCAACTCTCCAATTACATTCTTGATAACAGATAGGCTGTTGTTTACAAAGTGAAGATGGCATCCCATTTTAGCGGCAAATAAGTATCGGTTGCTGGCTATTTTGAATCACTTGATTCACCGTGCTGCCGATCACAATCTCCAGGGCAGGCCGGTGTCCGAAACCACCCATTATGATCAGATTGGTTTTCTGACTGCCCACCGTCTCTTGGATAAGATTCGCGGCCGGTCTTTTACCTTTAATGTAAGTTGCTTCCACGTTTCTGTGCTTAAGGTAAGAATAAGCCCGATCGAGCGCTTTCTCCGCCCTTTTCTCCCCGGCGGCGACTACCGTCAATGTAAGCGGCCAATTGCTGGCAAGGTAGGCCGACAAAAACAAAGCTTCATCAGCTTTTCGGCTGCCATCGAAAGCCAGTAATGCTCGATCAAGGGTCGAGTTCGCTTGCTCCGGTATTAGCAGGACCGGTCTTGGACTTCTTTGTAGGATGCGCTTGAGCGTTTGGCCATACTCGGAGGAAGGTTTGCCACCGTTTTGGTCAGCCAAGCTCATGACAAGTAAGTCGGCCCAGGCAGCCCGTTCCAATGTGCTGGTTACCAATTGGCCATCATCGAAGGCTATTTCGGCGCGAACGCCAAGTTCCATACATAGTTGTGCAAAGTTCTGTCGGGCCTGCTGGATAGATTTTTGCAGCTTATTGATCCCAGATGGGATGATACTCAAAAAAAATAGGCGTCCGTTCTCTCGTTCAGCAATCAGGGATGCGTGCTTTATAACATTGCGATCCTCTTCAATTCCCGTGCCAGAGATAAGGATCTCCGAAAATAGAGATTCCTGAGGTCGTCTTTCGAGTCGCTCCTCACGCCATGCACCTGGAGCCGGACCCCCTTCAAATGATTCAGGCGTCATAGCCTGCATGATTTGTTCGCCAACCCGCCCTAAGACGTGACCAGGCACACGGCCCTCATGTTGGGCTAAATCAGATGCGACAGCTACTGTATCCAGGTTCCAGCCATAAAGTTCGCGAAGTTTCTCGCGGTGCTGAAGGACCAAGACGTATAAATCAGCTTCGGTAAATGTTGGAAAGTATCGCGCTAAACCTTGCTTGCGGATCAACTGCACCATTGGTGTATAGACCCGATCGTACCAGGCGATGAGCGCCGCCTCGAAAGAAATGTCTCCAGAGCGCACGTTAAAAGATAGCAAAAAGCGTTTGGCTTCTATCTGATCCAGTAGTACCTCATAATGATCGCCTTTGGTCATCATCAAATCGGCCTCCGGCCGTAATTGATCAAGGTTGGTTTTCTGCAAGAATTCAGAGTACTGGACCTTGATCAGGATTTCGACCGGATCATCTTCCGGGGATATAGGCACCCGCGCTTCAACCTGGGTGACGTAGGCCGGTATCGTCGTGCTTCCCATCTGGTGTGCGATGGAAACCCGGTGGTTACCATCGATGACAAAGTAGGCGTCACCAACTTGATAAACTCGAATCGGCGTCAATCCATGTTGATTAATATGAAGCTTGACTTTCGTCCAACGGTCTTCAGTATCATCGCTTCTAGGCAAAAATTTTCGCGTGAAATCCTGGTGCCGGCTGACACTGCCCACGATCGCATCTAAAGGGATTTCTTGAAGACCCAATTCGCTGGAATCAGCGGCCGTCAAATGGCGGCGCACGGAATCGAAGGGTAGTAATTCTGCGGATTCGCCCTTAAAGCTGGCCAGGACTTGTTGCAAAGCAGCCTGGCGGCGAGCCTCTCTAAAATCTTCTCTGGCACTGTCAAGTAAAAAATCTGTCATCACTAAGCGCTGGAGTTACGATGCCTAATACGAGCACTGCTCTTGATTACTTAATAGTCAAGCCGATTATTAAATCTAAACCTAAAAGGGCCTGGCGCAAAGCTTATAGCTTATCTCTTTTCTATGTGTTAGCATAATCGGCGGTAAATTAAACCTTCAGGCAAAGATATCCTTTCTAAATAAGCAAGCCCACGTAACCGGAGTAAAAATTGATGACCGAATCAAAGGTACCAATGCGTCACGAGGTGGTTAAAGAATATACCTGGAACGCCCAGAGTGTATTTCCTAGCGAAGATCATTGGCAAGTCGAGTATCGCAACATCGAAAAGACGTTGGCCGAGATTCAAGGTTATCAAGGAGAACTGGGGGTCGGACCGGCTGAGCTGTATGATGGGTTGCAACAGATCCTTGAATTCAAACAACGGGTGGAACGGTTCTTTGTTTACGCCCAACTAGGCTTGGCAGTTGATACGATGGATCAGGCGGCCACCGCGCGGGTCAATCAAGCACTTGGATTATACGGGCGGGTTCACGCGTCTATAGCTTTTGTCGGCCCAGAAATCATTGGAATCGGACAAGAAAAGTTGGATCAATGGCTGAAAAAAGATCCTCGCCTGGCAGTTTACTCCCATTACTTCACCGATCTCTTTAGGAAACAGGCCCATGTTCGCTCGGCCGAGGTGGAGCAACTTTTGGGATCACTGGAAGATACATTTTCTGGTCCGTATCTTACCTATTCGATGATAACCGATTCTGATTTCAAATTCGCCCCGGCCACCACAGATAGCGGGCAGATTTTGGACTACACTCAGGGAACCGTCGGCGAAATTATGGGCAGTGATGACCGCTTGGCTCGCAAGACAACCTGGGAGAATCGGGGCGATGTTTATTTGGCTTTTAAGAACACCCTGGCAAGCAATCTGAGTACTTCAATCAAACAAAATGTTTACAACATGCGTGCCCGCGGACATGAATCGACCCTAAGTATGGCTCTGCATGCTGATAATTTACCCGTAGACGTGTTTGATAACTTGATCAAGGTCTTTAGAGAAAATCTCCCAATTTGGCACAGATATTGGTCTATCCGGCGCCGAGCTCTAAAGCTGGATGATTTGCATCCGTATGATATTTGGGCGCCTTTATCCAACGAGCGGCCGGTCCTCTCTTACCGACAGGCAGTAGAGTGGATATGCCAGGCGCTAGCCCCGTTAGGGGATGAATACGTGACCGTCATGCGCAAAGGCTGTTTAGAAGAGCGTTGGGTTGACGTTTATCCAAATCAAGGAAAGTCATCAGGCGCGTTTTCTTGGGGGGCGCAAGGGACTCACCCATTCATCGTCATGAATTACACCGACGATGTACTGAGCCTGGGTACCCTGGCCCATGAGCTGGGCCATTCAATGCATTCATACTTAAGCTGGCAAAACCAACCTGCCATATATGCCGACTATTCGCTTTTCGTTGCCGAAGTAGCATCCAATTTTCACCAGGCCATGTTAAGGGCCTACTTGCTTGAGCAAAATCCAGGACCGGCGCTTGAGATCGGGATCATCGAGGAGGCCATGGCCAATTTTCACCGTTACTTCCTGGAGATGCCCACATTGGCTCGCTTCGAGTTAGAAACCCATCGTCGGGTAGAAAACGGGGCCGGTTTGACGGCCGATGACATGATTGAACTTCTTGCCGATTTGTTCAGCGAGGGGTATGGTCAAGAAATGCATCTAGATCGCCGGCGAGTCGGCATCTCCTGGGCTTACTTCGGCCATCTCTACTCAGATTACTATGTGTACCAGTACGCTACCGGCATATCAGGCGCTTACGCTCTCGCAGAGAGAGTCCTATCTGGGAAAAAGAATGCGGCTCACGATTACCTGAGCTTCTTGAAAGCGGGCGGCTCGGTACACCCGCTGGATGCTCTCAAGATGGCCGGCGTTGATTTAAGTGAGCCTGAACCCATCGAAGAAACCTATGCAACGCTCTCGAAATTGGTCGATAGACTCGAAATATTGACAGCCGATCAAAGCGTTGGGTCAAGACATTGATAGATAAAAACGATAGTTTATTCAACTTTAAAACCTCTGAAAGGTGGGAATCTAGCCGACTCGAATGGAAATTATGAGTCAATAACCAGATAGAAGGAGATAAAAATGGCAGATCATGTATATAAGAAGATTGAGATCGTCGGATCGTCGGCGAATGGTTATCAAGAAGCCATCGAAAACGCCATCGAAAAGTCTTCCGAAACCTTACGAAATATGCGCTGGTTCGAGGTCGTGGAGACGCGCGGACAAATATCTGATGGGAAGGTGGCTCACTGGCAGGTGACGCTCAAGATTGGCTTCACGCTCGACTAAGCAGGGCAACGATTAAGCCCCCAAAAAATCGAATTATGATGTTAGGATTACAGAAAGACCTCCTGTTTCGTCAGGCCATTGTCCGTAGGCCCGGAATCGATTGCGCCCAAGGTCTCACGATGGCCGGGCTTGGCGCTCCAGATTATCTGGAGCTTTGCAAGCAACATGATACGTATGTGAAAATATTGGACTCATTAGGTCTAGAAATTCATGCGCTGGAGGCTTTGCCAGGATATCCTGATGCCTATTTTGTCGAAGATGTGGCGATTGTCACCCCAAAGGTCGCGGTAATAACGAATCCTGGAGCGCCGGCCAGACAGGGCGAAGAAGATAACCTCGAAGGCTTATTGTCTAATTTCAGGAGTACTGTGCGAATACAATCGCCTGGCACCGTCGAAGGCGGCGATGTGCTCATGGTGGGCAATCACTTTTTCGTGGGCCTATCTGAGCGCACGAACGAGGAAGGTGCGCGCCAGTTGGGCGCGATCTTGGAAAATCACGGGCATACCTGGAGACCCGTTGCCGTGGGAGCCGGTCTGCATCTTAAATCCAGCATCAATTACGCCGGTGGCAAGAGACTGATCGTGACCCGGGATTTCGCCGGCCGGGAAGAAATTGATGGTTATGAGCAGATCGTCCTCGACGACGACGAAGCGTATGCGGCCAACTCCTTGTTGGTGAACGATACGCTCATTATGCCGGCCGGCTATCCGAAAACAAGGGCTAAGCTGGGCGAATTCGGTCTGAACATAATTGAAATCGATGTCAGCGAGATTCGTAAAATGGATGGGGGATTGACCTGCATGTCCCTAAGATTCTAGGCACAGCCGGCTGGAAACAATATGAGCGAACAAGTCGCCAATCTGTCGCTTGCTCCAATGAGCCAGCGGGAATGGCAAGCGGTTAGGCAAATATACCTGGAGGGCATTGCCACCGGGTTGGCCACCTTCGAAACGGATGCTCCAGATTGGGAGACGTGGCACAGCGAACACCTGGCCTGCTGCCGCCTGGTCGCCGGCCTAAACGGTCAAGTCGTTGGTTGGGCAGCTCTGAGCCCTGTATCCGGCCGTTGTGTCTACGCGGGTGTGGCCGAAGTTAGCGTCTATGTGGCCAAGAGTGTACGGAGTCAAGGGGTGGGCAAGGTTTTGCTCCAACAGTTAATCCTGGAATCAGAGCAAGCCGGCATCTGGACTTTGGAAGCGGGCATCTTCCTCGAAAATAAGGCCAGTATCGCCCTTCATAAGAGTTGCGGTTTCCGCCAGGTAGGCTATCGAGAACGTCTCGGAGAACTGAACGGCCAATGGCGCGATGTCGTCCTGATGGAACGTCGAAGCTCGAAATTATAAAATGATCGGCCGGCAGGGATGAGCCACGATGGTTTTTTGGAGATAATACACCGTCCCTGCAAGCATCATGATTGGGCATCAAACGCGGCCAAAGCGGCCGGTAATACCTGGGTAACGCGGTGGCCGGCCGCCGGCAAGCCAACCAGGATGGCGCTGATCACCTCTTCCCTCGAAGCGCCAGCTCCCTTGGCCGCTTTAACGTGGAAGGGAATTCCACTATCTAGACGCAGTGCGGCCAAGACGGCAAGATATGCCAGTGAGTGGGTCTTTTCATCCAGGGCGCTGGCCTTAGCCAATCCTTGAACCAGTTCAGACCAGGCCCTGGCCTGCTCCGGGGCTTCACTCATGAAGGCCATAAATGCGTTGCTTATCAGTTTTTCGGGGTCATTCATTTCACTATCCTCTTTTTAGCCCAAATCGCCGATCTAATTCACATCTGTTTCAACCAAGACAGTAACCGAATTCTTTGAAGGATTCAAGAAGCGCCCATCGAAATGTATGAAAGGGGGTTGAACTTCTAATTACAAAGAGGGTCCCTAAATGGCGCCCTTCTATCGATTGGGAACCAGCCGGGGATTTTTGACGTCTTTAAAGACAAGCGCACCTGTACTATGACGGAAAACCGCAAGAATTAGGAAAGTTAGTGAATGTAATGGGAAGATCTATCATTTGGACCACCATTATGACATTGTCAATATGGATTATGGCCGGATGTGGTCAGGGTCAAGTTCTTGATTCTGCTGAACCGAGAGCTGAACCATTGTTACAAGAGACCGGACCGGTTGAAATAGCTACAGAAACTCCAGTCGAAGAGATGGTGCCTTCACCGGTCACCGTCGAGCCAACCACGTCTACTAGTTCGACCAGCGAAGGTATTACATTGACCGTTCCAAAGCCGACGAAACAACTCATTACCAGGGAGGTGCCAATGCCTGAAATCAGCGGACGGCCGGTAGAACCAGAGCAAGCGGCCGCATTACCGCAAATAAAAACGGCAATCAACGATTTAGCCGGCAGTTTAGGTATCCCGGTGGATTCGATTTCAATCGTCGTAGTCAAGGAAGTCACTTGGGGGGATGCCAGCATGGGCTGCCCCCAACCTGGCATGGCCTACATCCAGGTTCCCCAGGACGGCTTGTTTATCCGCCTGGAGGCCAATGGCCAGACTTATGACTATCATAGTGGCGGAAACCGGGAGCCATTTCTTTGCCAACAAATGGCGCAAGTGCAGAAAGGCACCCCATTCCCGCAAATCGACATCGTTCCACCCGGCAGCTCAATCGACGAATAAATATAGTGTGGCGTAATTGGTTTCACCAACACTCCAAGCAGTAAAGGGACAAAAAAAAGCGAGCCACCCAGATGGATGGCTCGCTATTTAAAGATAAGCCTTGACGGTATCGGCAACAGACCCATCAGCGGCCGGCTGCCGATGCCTTAACTAGGGCAAGGTCGAGTCGTAGAGTGGTCCGTCATCAACGGCCTCCCCGTAATAACCCTTGTTCAGTGGTGCATAGACGATCACTTCACCGGAACAGCTGTTATACTGTCCGTCGTCGGCAGTGAAGTACACGTGATAAGCACGACCGTTGGCTTCACCGTCTCGTTCGGCTCTCAGCCAGGCAGTGTCCGTGCTCACACCTTCGCCATCCGGCCATGTATTGCCGTCGTTTTCGCCGTTAACCGGCTCATCCTGCCAGATGCTGTCGATGTTAATCGTCACCGGGTCGCCATCCGGGTCGGTCACACCGAGAATCGAGATTGCAACGAATTTGTGATTCACGGGCCAGAGTTGTTCCAGACTGGGCGACGCCGCGTCACAAACCGGCGGGCCATTCAGGTCCAGTCCTACGAGAACCGGGTCATGGTCTGATGAACGATAGGCATCCGGCGCGTAAATGGCATCCTGATTGGGTCCTTTGAAGGATGTGTCGTAGTCGATCAGGTCAGCCTCATCAGCATTGATATGCCAGACGGTAACGCCGGTCACTTCATCCTTCAGCCCTGCATTTGCCAGGGCATGGTCGAGGTACCCTGTCTGCCCGTCGAAGACATAGGAATAAGCATCCTCCCCAAGGAACTTGTAGATCAGATCAGTGTATCCCCCAGCCAAGATGGCATCGATCGGTTCTTCCTTATCATAGGAGTTCAGGTCGCCGATGATGAGGAAATCTTCATCACCACTACCTGTCGGATCAGTAGCCAGCCAATCAACCAATGCTTCGGCCGCAGCTTTGCGGGTCAGGTTACAGTTGCCTGCACCATCACCAGTATCAGGATCGCCGATCGCGTTACAATCTGAACCTTTGGATTTGAGGTGGTTCACTGCCACGGTGACAATCCCGCCTGTTGCGTTATCCTGGAAGGCCTGAGCCAGAACAGGCCGGTTGAAGTCATCAAGGAAGCGGCTATCTACTGACGTATCAAGTACAGCATAACCGCCAACTGGTGACGTCGAGGCTGGCTTGTAGATAAAGGCGACTCGAATGGCATCAGATCCAATAGCCCCTGTTGCAATATAATCGTACGTTCCCGCACCCAAGCTGTCATTGAGTCCGCTCACTAGGTCAGCAGTGGGGATATCGGCCGGATGGTTCTCGATCTCGATCAAACCGACCACATCGGCGTTGATGGTAGTCAGAGCAGTGATGATCTTGTCGCGTTGGCGGGTGAACTCGTCTGGTTGATCCGCATCCGCACCGCGGCATTCCTGATCTTCCAATGGACCACATTTGTTGTCGAGTGGGTCACCTGTTGGATAGTCCAACGTGGTGAAGTAGTTCAGCACGTTGAAGGAAGCCACCTTCAAGCGACCACCGACATCATCAGGTAGAGGCGTACGCGGGTTCACATTGGTGTAATCTGCACCTTGAGTCGGCTGGATACGATATAATCCAAAAGCGTAGTCCATCACACCGGTGACATTTTCTACCGTATCTCCACCGCGGAACAGGTTGGTCAGATCAAAGTCGAGTCCATTCGGATGGATAGCCGGGTCAGGATTCTGATTCGAACGCCCGTCGTCAAGTGTGATTCGGTTGAGCAGGAACTCCTGTGCAGCCTGGATCGCATCCGGGCCGGGCTCGAATTCGGCGGTCGGGGTGAGGCGCCGCTCGGAGGTCAATACGATCTCATTAAAGCGATCGAAGTTGAAGTATTCAGAGATGACGAGCGCCTGCGGGAAAGTGACCAGCATACCTTCGTAGGCTTCAAAAGCGTCAGCACTTGTTACCGGTAATGACAAATTAGATACCGTGGGCAACGCATTGCCACTGCTGACAACTGTAACGCCTGTGAAAGATGTGATCTCCGTCAAGCCGTTGAATTCAGAAACGGCACCTTCCACACGCACCAGGTCGCCGAGCTGCACATTTACAGCAGGTGAACTTCCATTGAATACGAAGATGCCTTCAGATGTCAGCGCGTCCGCGTCTGCATCGGCATCCTCTTCCTGGACATGGAAGCCGTTCAGATCGCCGTTCGTGCCGCTGGCGCCATCCTGGAAGTCTCCGACAACAATACCTTCAATAGCAACCGTATTACCAACCAGCGGACTTGCTGAACCACTGCCTTGAACCTCATGGATTTTTACAGTCGTGACCGGAACTACGCAAGAATTGACGTCTCTGGGTGTAGGGGCATATTGTGCATAGGTATCGGTATTAAGCGCACCGCCGCTGCCATTTGGGCAACGCTGGTTGGAATGATTATCCTTGTCGCCCGCACCATTTTCATCCACTTGAGGCTGACCAGCATTGAGCAAGACCAGCAATTCGACATCGTCGGCATCGCTTGTATCATAAACGATGGCGTCAATTAAGTTAGCCGTTGTAACCGCCGTGCCACTGGGAAAATCAGTTGCATCGCCTTGATATAAGGCAACCGCATCAGCGCCATTTTGTAAACCGTTACCGCTGAAAGTGATTGCGGGCGTAGGTGAGACACCTGCATTACCGAGCAGGAAATAGCCATTAGTATCGGTTGTGTAACCATCCAAATCAAAGCTATCGTACGATGTATCGCCATTTCCGTTATAGAAAACGACTACCAAGCCATCAAGCGCAGTGTTGCCCGCTCCGCCATCATATAACTCAACGAACTCGGCAGCATCCGTTCCTGGTGTGTCGGAGTCAACTTCGTTGATGATGACATTTGTGCTTGGGCCACCGCCACCATCGCAGTTGGCGGTATGCGAACCAAGACCGTCGAAGGTATTGATAGCAAAACTATCCCACTCGACTGACGCATCGAAAGCATCATCGGGATTGGTATCACCAGCACAAACATCTGCTTTACGGCGTAAGGTATCATCTTGACCGCCGCCAGTCCATTGGCTGCCGGGGTCAACACCAACCTGACCGAAGGAGTCTACAGCAACGCCACTATTTCTTAATACAAGCGCGTCATCACCGTTGAAATTGATCACGGTGCTACTAATGGCGTCCGCTACTGCAAGTATTGACGGGTCGGCAGATGCATGTGCTACAACAAAGACATCTCCATCAGCCAGCGTGCCGCTTAATGCAACACTTTGTGACGGAGATGCCGCGCCGTTTGAATATAACTCAAGGGTATAAGCGGACAAATCTACCGCCGCGCCGGTGCCATTGTAAATTTCAATCGCTTTATTGAAGCTACTGCCTTCGATGTATTCAGAAATGAATAGATCTGTTGGTGGAGCTGCTTCTGCTGTAATGCCAGCTGCCAACAGAATCGTCAGAAAAATGGCCAATGTTGCCAATAGAATGTGTTGTCTTTTGTAGCTCATTATTCCTCCTAATTTAGCAAAATTTGTTGAATAGAAATGGTTCAGATTGGTGTTAATAGTGAGAATTATCAGTTTTCATTGTATGAAAAATGCCTTGCGGGAATCACTTTAGGTAACCTAAATCATTCCCACTAAAAACAAATAGGTTAGAGCAGTATTCTAAACGCCTTTAAACCTCCTTTAGCATTGTTATGAAATTGGTGAATTGCGCCAAAATATTCGATGGAATTTCAACCAACTGGCAATTTGTTGCTGTTGGCCAATACAAATGGGCGGTTGTCTACAAAGCCATTATAAACTATTTTTTTGCGAATCAATCTTACGATTTGCATACGAAATCGGAACTCGCCGTGGCCGGTAATTGCATTCTACCGAAGCCAATCCGGATTTGAATAGTAGCAGTGCCAACAAACTCCTGTTAATCCAAACAATTACCACGCACGACTACTCTAATAAAACGGGTACGGGATTTCTCTGATCCAAGGGAAATGGAAATTAGGCCAGTTCCGGTCCCAATTTCTCTTCGGAAGAAGCTAAACGTTAGAATAACGACCTCCATGAATCGAATAGTTGAGCATGCGCCAAGCAAGCCTGGATCAAGCCAGACCTACAGAAAAACAGAGGTACTTAAGTACTGATTGATACGAATTGAATAGATGAGTAGTGAAATGTTGGTTAGTGGCCAAACACTTCCGCTTAAACCGTTGATATGATCGTTTCAAGCGGTAAACTTGAAACACTCAGATGAGATAAAAATCTGGACAAGAACCGCCCGCAGGTCATCGACCTGCGGGCGGTATCTTTACTTCATAAGGTGACTAATCCAACGTAGTCGGAACAAGCCACAAACCATTAGCGAGTATCGACGCTGACCAGGGTTAGACCCATGAGGCCAACGTCGCCTGTGTGAGAGACGGCGCCGAGGTAAGTCGTACCAGCAGCGAGACCGCTCCAGCTAACATCGATAGTGCCGACCGTGCCAATTGTGGCCGCAGTCGGGGCCGAATCGATGCTCAGGCTCCGCCACCGCTCGCCAGCGGGACTGCCCAGTAATGTAGGGTATAGGGCAGCGGTTCATTGGGCACCGACCAGCCGTGGACGACCATGGTGTAGGTATCGTCGGCCGGCAGAGTCAGCTCGATTATCTCATCGGTGCCACCGTTCGTGCTTGCGGCAACGAGATTGCCCGAGGAGTCCTCAAGAAATAGATCAATATCGTCGGGACCAGGGATGACCATTTCCCAGCGTACGAAGGCTGCGCCCGAAATCGGGAAGTCCCACTTTTGTACGCCAACGGGCGAGTCATCGCCGCTCGGATATGTTTGATCCGGATCCTGGCCGATATTGTCGCTCACTGGCGCATCGGCCGTTAGACCATGCGGTGCTGCCGCGTAGCTGCCGGTGTAACCAAAGTTCACATCGAAACTCGTCGAGCCGTCGGTGCCTGTACCACCTACCTCAGGCGGGGCGGCGAACAATCCGCCTTTGACTGCGATGGGGCTGTAGACGTTATAGTGACCGGTGTCGTCGTTCCAGGTCAAGGAGCCAAAGCGCCATTCGCCGATGGGAGCGCTGACGTTAGTGACAGTCACCTCGTAGCTGACCGATTGACCGCTCTTCAGGCGGAAGCTGGAGGGCGAAACGGTCACTTCATAACCATCCGGGGCGTCGACGGAAACGTTGTAGGTCCGCCAGCCGTTTTCTTGGGCCACACTGGTTACCGTACGAACAACCGTCTGGCTGCCGGGTACGTTGGCGATGCCGATGGACGGTACGTTCAGATTGTACGGTTCCGAGGGAACGCCGATGGATTCCAGGAAGTCGCAGCTGCCTGTGTGAAGACGCCAAAGTCCTCACCGCAGGTGTAGGCGGCGTATTCGAACAGGCCGGCATCATAAGCCAGTCCAGGTTGGAAGGCCGAACCCTTGTGAACGGCCTGGCCGGGATTCATATGACCGGAGCCCATGTCGAAGGGATCGGCCGGGCTGACCCGGTCGTTGTCGACCACGTCCTGGTAGGCAGTGGTCATGATCGCCGACTTGGCCATGGCCGCGCTCCAATCGGGATGGGCCTGATCGATCAGCGCGAAAAGGCCAGCCATGTGCGGGCTGGACATGGAGGTGCCGGCGATGGCTTGGAATAGTTCACCAGGGTGATCCCCGGATGGGTGTCGGTGAATTGCCAGCCAGGATCTGGATGCCTGGGCCCGTGATGTCGGGCTTGATGAGATCCGGGCTTATGGGGTTGGGACCGCGAGAGCTGAAGTAGGTCACCGATGGGGCGCTTGGCCACTCGCTTACCTGCTCGGCGATGATTTCCGCTGTCGGCGAGGCGGCGGAAGCGATGTAAGCTTTGATGGCCAGGCCCGGGGTTTGATCGACATGCACCGAAGGAACCCAATGCGTGTCAGAGAACAAGTTGTTGTCATCGCTGTTTTCGTACAGGATCATGCCTACACCACCGGCCATGGATACGGCCAGACTCTTATCTGCCCGGGCGTTAGCCCCGCGGCGGCAAAGGACGATATTGCCGGCTACGACACCGGCGTCCAACGTACCGGGAATACACAGATCACCACCGGCGAACTCGGCATCAACCAGTGGGGTTGAACCGATACCCGGTGTAATCGACGCGCCGGCATATTCAGAGCCATCACCGAGGATGACGGTGCCTTGGAAGAAACGGCTTTGGGTATTGGCGCCAACGGTGGTCAACCAGGGCATGGTGCCTGGATTGCCTACGGTGGCCGCGCCTGGTCCGGCAGTTGCCAGCTGAAGTGGCTACATGCACGCCAGCGTTGGCGGCGAAGAGGAAGGCGATCTCGTCGGCGCCTGGTCCGGCAGCGCCGCCACCGATGGAGTAGTTGATCACATCGACGCCGTCGGCTACAGCCTGATCAATGGCACTGGCCAGGTCGGAGGTAAAGCCACCCAGGTTACCCAGGCCCTTGTAAGCAATCACATGGGCGCGTGGGGCGATGCCGGAGATGGTTCCGCGGGGGATACCGTATATGCTGGCAGCGACGCCGGCGTTACCGGCCGCTGTCGAGGCGGTATGGGTGCCATGACCGTCATCATCCCGGGCGGAATCAAATTCATCCGGAGCCGCGCCGATAAGCGCACGATAGGTATCTATCATCTGGCGGGCGCCGATGAGCTTGTTATTGCACTCAAAGGGAGCATCGTTGGCATTATGGGCAGTGTTGCCGAATTCGCAATTCGGCCGGCTGTCATCCAACGGTGGTGCTGCTGGGAAGCTGCCGTCGTCGGCAAAGCTCGGATGCTCGGGCCAGATGCCGCTATCGATGACGCCGACGACCACGCCTTCGCCATCATAGCCTGTTTGCCAGGCGCTGGCGGGACCGGTCAGGCCCAGGAAGGCCGGGCTGCTGTCGGTGTCGGCGTAACGCATCTCGTCTTTCATGACCTTGGTCACACCGTCTTGCGCTTCGACTTCTTTGGCCTGGTCCTCGGTCAGTAGGGCCGAGTAGCCATTCAGGGCGACGGTATAAGTATTCACCAACTGATCAACACTGGCGCCGGCCGCTTCAAGCGAAGCATCGTGGGTCGTTTCCAAGAATTTTTGGTATTTTTTCACATGGGCGCTATTGGGGTTGACTTTTGCGCCATTACCGGGCTTGGTTGCCTGGTAACCTTTGAGATCCCCTTCATAAGCGATAACTGGATCTAATTCCATGAGGACGATGTAGGAGTCGACCTCATTAGCTTTCTGACCATTTCCCTGGGCTGAAGCTATCAGTGAAAAAGCGAAAACCAGGGTCAAGAACAAACCTACAAACAAAAGTTTGCGTTTCATTTATGCACTTCCTCCGATTTTTCCCGCAGCTACTTATATAGAGTGAGGGACGGGTTGAAATGTCACGTCACGTGCGGGTCTAAACAACAATAAGGGTCAATAAAACAGTAGGTCTTGCTATGTCTCCTCAAAAGCAATCTACTTTTTCTTACCACCTCCCTTAAAATGTCTATGATCTGATAACAATCTATAAATCATTTGGTGGCGCATGGATACTACGGCTCTCCCCCGATTGCGCCAGTGCCCAACATAATACAACAAAAGTATGAATTTGCACAAGTGCAGATGGAAGTAAAAATTAACGCGGGCTGGTAGCCCACCTGCAGGATGCCATCCAGCGATACTTAAATAGAACAAGTGAAAATCGTGATGAAAAGTAAAGTGGTTTGATAATTCGATGATCGATCAAGTAACCACGAGCTTCGCCATAACACTGGGGAAAAATAGTGTAGGCCGGCAGCCTGCCGCAGGATAATATCCTGCGATACGAATTCAATTAGGATTGCACGAATGGTAAAGTGAACAGGCTTAGACTAGAATCTTAAACATCATTAATTTGTTGCCTTTGAACTCGCCATTAATGGACCGTAACCAGTTGCAGTTGGAACAAAAAAAAGGATCGACTTCCTGGGGGATAAATTTCTTCCCCATGTGGGCTGGCCAGGCCGTCTCGCTAGTAGGCAGCCGGGTTGTCCAATTCGCCCTCATCTGGTATTTGACCCAACAAACGGGATCGGCCACGGTTTTAGCCCTGGCGACCCTGGTCGGCATCGTGCCGGAAATCATTTTGGGGCCTATCGCCGGGATTTTTGTCGACCGCTGGGACCGGCAAATCGTGCTCATCGCGGCCGATGGCCTGGTGGCTCTGGCTGCCTGGTGGCTGGCCTACCTGTTCTGGAGCGGCTCGGTCCAGGTCGGGCATATTTATATCATCTTATTCGTTCGCGCCCTCGCCGGCAGCTTCCATTGGCCGGCCATGCAAGCATCGACCTCATTGATGGTGCCGGAAACGCATTTGGCCCGGGTAAACGGGCTCAACCAGGCTGTCAACGGCGGGCTGACCATCCTTGGACCTTTATTGGGGGCGTTGTTACTGGGCCTGATGCCGCTCTACGGCATCATGATGGTCGACGTTGGGACAGCTATCTTGGCCATTTTGCCCTTGATTTTCATCCGGATCCCACTTCCTGCCCGGACCGAAAGGAGCCCGGGCCAAGAATCGGTCTGGCGCGATCTACGGCAGGGGTTGGAGTACATCCTTAATTGGCGGGGATTGACGATCATCATCGGCATGGCCATGGTTACTCGCCTGCTCTTAATGCCCGCTTTTTCTTTGTTGCCGCTGCTCGTTAGCGAACATTTCGGGGGAACGGCCGCCCAGCTTGGTTTCCTGGAATCAGTTTTGGGCGTCGGCATGCTCCTGGGTGGCCTGATTTTGAGTCTATGGGGTGGTTTTAGGCGCAGGATCTATACAACTTTAGGGGGAATCGTATTCTTAGGCTTTGGCCTGGTGGTATTAGGTTTTGTGCCTGGTGATTTATTCGCCCTGGCTTTAATATGTACCTTTTTCATCGGCCTGGCGGTGCCTTTTATCGATGGGCCTTTGATGGCCATTCTCCAGGCTACAGTCGCGCCGGAGATCCAGGGACGGGTGTTCACCTTGATGGGTAGTTTAATCTCGCTGGCGACGCCCATCGGCTTGATTCTTGCCGGACCGTTGAGCGATATCGTCAATATTCAATTCTGGTATGTCTTGGCTGGCCTGGTATACGTCCTGATAGGGGCAACCTTGTTTTTTGTGCCTGATGTGATTCGCATGGAGGACCGCGGAAAGGAGAGCGGCGCAGAGCCGGGCCCGGTCGTGCAGTAAACCTCGTTTAAATTGATCCCTAGCCAACAGCAAAGAACGTGTTATAATGAAATAGAACAAATGTTCTTTATGGATCAAATGATGAACCTAGCTCAAGCCGGTATCATTCTTAAATGTCGCTGTGGCGCAAAAATAGCCGCCGATATGATCGGCGTATTGTTCGACGACCGGGGATGCGTGAAGGTCAACGACCAGCCCATACGATGCCAGGTGTGTGGGGCTGTTTACAGGCGGGGGGAGCGGTTAAAGTACAACCTAGGAATGATAGAAAGCAAAGGTTGATGGTTTCTTAGCCATCATGCTCTCGGCTGGGGATAGATCATTTCTGAACGATGGGTACGACGATCCAGCCGCTGCCCTTGCAGCCGGGACAGACGCCAGTTCCACTGCAGCGACGACATTTTTTGAGATTGCCGGCCGGATCGATCCCTTCACCTTTACAGCGATGGCAGTCTCCCGTGCCTTTGCAACCTTTGCATTGTACGGCTCCGCCTTGTTGTGCTTCCTTGCGATCACTCATATTATTCTGTACCAATGCTCAAAACGTACGATAATTAAAATCGATGAAGATACTAAGCCATTATAGAGCACAGACAGAACCGGAGCGAACATATGGGTGAAGGACAATACCAGGCGATCTTATTCGATCTGGGCGGCGTATTGGTCGAATTAGGTGGCATGTCGACCATGCAATCATGGACCAACTGGGACCTCGAGGAGCTTTGGAGACGCTGGTTGTCTTCTCCGACAGTGAGGCGATTCGAATCCGGAAAAATCCCGGCCGAACAATTTGGAAGAGATTTGGTTCAGGAGTTTTCGCTGCCGGTTGAGGCCGATTACTTTTTAGAACAATTTAGCCAATGGCCCAAGGGGCCTTTTCCCGGAGTGGACGATCTTTTTGATAAAGTGCCGGAAGGGTATCAAATCGGCTGCTTATCGAATACGAATGCTCTTCATTGGGATAGCATGAGTAAAAAAATGGCTTTCTTCCAACGATTTGACACCTGTTTTCCTTCACATCTGACGGGATTTCTTAAGCCTGATGAAGCGGTATATGAGCACGTAGTTTCCCGCTTAGGGCTGGCACCGGAGAGCATTTTGTTCATCGACGATAACCAGATCAACGTCGACGGCGCCAGGAAAGTTGGTTTAGCCGCTTATACGGCCCATGGCGTTGAGGGAGCCATGTCCCTGCTTAACCAATTGGGGATATAAGGGTCAAACCGTGAATACGAGCGTTGACCGTCGAAGCTAGTCATGCCGCCTGAGTGTGTCATAAAAAAATCGAAGAAGGGGGATTCTGACAAACTTAACCATTTTGGCGGATGTAGTTTCGCGCATCTTCCTGGCAATCTGGACAGTCAAACTCGGGCACTAATTCTAGATAACGCTCGAAATTGACCGCGGCCGCGTCTGTATCGCCTACATCATCTCGCAGCCAGGCTTCTTCAAAGAAGCACCAGTAAAAGGTGGGATCCACCTCGTGGCATCTCTCCAGGTCGACGAAAGCGGGATCGTGCTCGCCAAGGTCCCAGCCGTAAAGCAGTGCGCGGGCTAATAAGGCATCGGCATTGAACGGGTCTATTTCAATGGCTCGGTTGAATTCGGTTAATGCCCCTTCGGCATCTTGCCCCATATCACGAAGGGTGTAGCCGCGTTCTATATGGGCCCGGCTATCCTCCGGGTCCAGGGCGATCGCCCGTTCGTGGTTGGCCATTGCAGCTTCGAGATCGCCCATATCTCGATATAAGATAGCCAGGCTGTTGAAGCGCGCGGGGTTCTCGGGATCCATTTCGGCCGCGCGTTCAAAATCTGCCAGGGCGGCGCCCATATCGCCGATGGCATATTGGTAGGTGTGACCTCTTTCAGAATAGATGTCGGCAAAATCTGGGGCGGTGGCGGCTGCTTGTTCGTAGACGCGTAGGGCTGCATCATTGTCGCCCACAAAGTCTCGATAAGTAATGGCCAAATTCAATTGATTCCATATATCTTCAGGATCTCGGGCGATGGCTTCTTCATGGTTGGCTAAGGCTTCGTCTATTCTGCCCATCTCTCGAAGGATGGAGGCTCGATCGTTGTAGCGCCAACCTGACTCTGGATCCAATTCGATGGCCTGGTCGTTTTGCTCTAATGCCTTTTCAAAATCTCCTAAATACCAGGCATAAATACCTGCCAATTGGTCATGATGCCAGGCCTCGTCAGGGTTTAAATGAACGGCTCGAGTTATGTCTCGGAAGGCAGCATCGACATCGCCAAAATGGAGATATATATCAGCTCGACTCCCTAAAAATCCACTTTCATCAGGTGCAAGCTGGACGGCCGCTTCGAACTCGGCCAGAGCCCCCTCGAAATCGTTTTTAGCCAGAAGAGCACGCCCTAAATCAGAGTGGTAGTAGGGATTGCCTCGATTTCTGCGGATGGCAAGCTGTAGATCTTCAATCGCTGCATTATAGTTCCCCATATCAAGCTGCAAGGCTCCTCTGCGAGCAATGTTATCTGCGTCTGCTGGGCTTAACTCTATCGCTCGGTTAATGTTATTTAAGGCCGCATCGAAGTCGCCTATCAGCGAATAGAGCCAAGCTCTTTCGTGAAAGTACCAGCTTTCCTCTGGGACCAATTCAATAGCCTGGTTGATGGCCTCCAGTGCCTCATCATAGGCTTCACCATCCACCTTTCGATAGAAAATCTGCATTTGAACTTCGGCTCGATTATGGGCATTGATCGTTGCGGTAGCCTTGGGCGTTTTCGTCGCTTCTTGGGCCTGACCGCCGGCCGAGACTACTTCCACTGTGGGCGTTTCGCCTTCCTCGACTACCTCTGTTCCCTGGTCTCGGGAGCTTAAAAAGAAACCACCGGCGATGACGGCCGCGATCAACAGGATAAGGATAAACCCGCCAGCAATCCTCACGATGAGCCATTTTTTTCCTCCTGATTGGCCGCCTGTTTCCGCCGATGCTCCTGCCTCAGTCGCGCTAGCGGCAAAGGCCGGTGCCGCGACTTCCGTTTCGAAATAAGCTTCTTCGTGTCCGGCAACAACCTCGTCTCCAGTAACAAAGTCTGGCGCTACGACCTCAGTGTCGGGGTAGGCTTCTTCTTGCCCGGCATCCTTCCCGGTCGCCGGTTCAACAGGGAAGGCCGGGGTTATTATTTCCGTATCTGGATATTCCTCATCATGGGACGGCAACGCGATTTCTGTTGTAGCCTGCCCTTCACTAGCTTCCGTAACTTCAGTTTCTTCAGCGGTTGCCAAAGCGCCCATAACCGTAGCTGCGACAATCGTCCCTTCTTGTGCCGCCAGCGAATCAGCAACCTCCTCCCTGGACAAAGATTCCAAAGTCGCAGTGAGTTCACTTGCTGTTGTGTAGCGGTCAGTTGGTTCCTTGGCCAGGCTGCGATTAATGAGCTCGTCTACACCTTCTGGCAGATCCGGATTGACTTCGCGAATGGCCGGTACCGGGTCGATAATATGCTTCATCATGACCTTGGTGGGCGTTGTGTCTTCGAATGGCCGCCGGCCGGTCAACATTTCAAAGCAGATAATACCCAGGGCGTAAATATCGCTCCGCCCGTCGATCTCTTTGTCGCCGTGAATCTGTTCGGGGCTCATATAAGCGGGTGTTCCAACGACTGAATCACCAGTCAAGGTGATGGCGCTTTCAGTCAGGCGGGCAATTCCGAAATCGGCCAGGAAGGCGTCCCCGTAATCGTCGAACATGATATTGCTTGGCTTAAGATCCCGATGAATGATGCCCTTATTATGAGCACGTTCTAATGCCGAACCAATGCGTCGCAATATTTTGACGGTAGGGTTGATGCCCATAGGACCATGCATAAGCCGGTCGGTCAACGTGCCCCCAGTCATTAAACGCATAACCAGATACGGCCGGTTTTCATCCTCGCCGAAATCGTAGACAGGAACGATTGCTGGGTGTTCAAGGCTGGCGATGGTCTGCGCCTCGCGTTCAAAGCGTGCTCTTAAGGTTGGATCCTCTAGCAAGTCGCGAGTCATCACTTTGATGGCAATATCACGCTTAAAACGGGGATCAAATGCGCGATAAACCCTGGCCATTCCCCCGTGACCGATCTCTTCGATAATCTGATATCGACCAATATTGGATCCGATCATGTAAACGCTCCTGGTGGAAGCAAAGCCATCATCTCATGAATTACTATCGATAAACATTATAGAAAGACGCGTGAACTAACACAACTAATTACCGTCTTTCGTAGCCCTAATTGCCTACCCCCACCGGACTCATGGGGTACGTACCATGTCCTTTGTGGGGAGAAGTCTAGTATTGTAACCGGATCCAGGCCGGTGAAAATTGGCCATCTCAAAGGATCGAAGTAATAGAGCCCTGGTGCTATTGCATCGCCATGATAAAAGGGTCACAATCTGAAAGATTTTTCATGTCCAGATTACATTCTGGTTGAGGTTTGAAATGTCCAATGTCTCGTCGAGGAGTAAATTGCCTCACTGCGCCAATCTTGGAGGTTAACATGATCAGGCGATCCGTTTCTTGGCCCGTAATGATGATATTTGTGCTGTTAATTTTGGGTCTAGCTTGTAACTTTGGAGGGGGAGAAGAGCCAGTAGAAGAGCCGATTGAGGAGCCAACTGAAGATCCGGCTTCGGCCGATGCCGAGCCCACGGAAGCTCCAGTCGTTGAGGAGTTGCCGACCGATACGCCGGTACCGGTCCAATCCAATGCTGTCTCTTCGCTCGAAGACCTTGAGAGCGCAGTCATCCAGATTGTGGCCGAGGGAAGTTTCGTCGATCCAGAATTTGGTCAACAATTGAATACAGCCGGTTCTGGTTCAGGTTTCATCATTGATGAAGAAGGACATGCCGTAACTAACAATCATGTTGTGACCGGTGCGGCCCTGCTAAAAGTCTATGTTGCCGGCGAAAGTGAACCCGTTAATGCTCGGGTATTGGCGGTTTCTGAATGTTCTGACCTGGCGGTGATTGATCTCGAGGGAGGCGACTACCCTTACCTGGAATGGTTTGTAGATCCGATTTCGACAGGCCTGGAAGTGTATGCCGCAGGATTTCCCCTGGGCGATCCACAATTTACCTTGACCCGCGGAATCGTGGCCAAGGAAGCAGGGGATGGCGAAACATGGTGGGCCTCTATCGACAAAGTTCTCATGCACGATGCAGTCATCAATCCTGGTAACTCTGGTGGGCCATTGGTGACCAGCGACGGAAAAATCGTTGGCGTAAACTACGGCGTTTATAACGATAACCAATACATGGCCATAGCTCGTGATGAGGCCTTGGAGATTCTAGAGCAATTAAAAGCGGAGAAGGATGTCACATCGATTGGCGTCAACGGTAGCGCTGTATTTGATGAATCAGGCATCACCGGGATTTGGGTGGCGTCGGTTGATTCTGGTTCGCCGGCCGATCGCGCTGGCGTTCGCGAGGGCGACATAATCACGAAGATCGAGGGCCTTGTCCTGGCCACTGACGGCACCATGGCAGATTATTGTGATATTTTACGAAGCCACTCGGCCGATGATGTGCTGAGTCTGGAAGTGCTGCGCTACGATAGTTCAGAAATTCTGGAGGGCCAGTTAAATGGCCAGTCGCTCGCAGTCGCCGAATCTTTTGCGGCCGAGGTTGAAGAGCAAATTGGCGGTGACTTTGACCAGTCGGGTGTTGCCTATGAAGGATATGTCGAAATCCGGGATGATACTGGCGCCTTGGTAATGGAAGTGCCTTCCGAATGGGCGATGGATCTAGCCACGGAACCGCTCCTGGACGACAACGGTGAGTATCTGTCATCCGTGATTGAGGCAGCTAGCAATTTAGATGATTTCTGGTCTACCTTTGACACACCCGGCGTCGCTTTCTATGCTTCAGATGTCCTTGTGGAGTCGTACGATGCACCCTCGTTGTTAGACGAGTTGGCCGGTAGTTATGAAGCCTGCACTTTTGACGGTCGCTATCCCTATGATGACGGCGTTTATGTTGGCCAATATGACCTATATGTCGATTGTTCAGACGTCAATAGTGTGATCATCGAATTGGCGGCCGTTCCCGCAGATGGCAGTTACATCACTTATCTCGTCATCCAGGCGGTTAGCGACGCCGATCTGGATGCCATGGACCACATTTTGGATACTTTTTATGTGATAACTGAATAGCCTATCGGATCAGCCACTTGGATAATGTGATACTCCCCAGTTGCACGATGCGACTGGGGAGTTTTTATTATAGGCTATTATTGGATAATTGGATTCTTGAAGTCAGCCGAAGTAATTGTCTTGAACCAATCTGCCATCCTTTAGGAAAAAAGTTTTGCCTTTCTCATCATATGACCGAAATCAGGAACTCTTCTCCACCTGACCGGATTGATGAAAGCTACCCAATAAGTGAGGTAAAGATGCGATACACCGTCGAAGTCGACAGTCTTTCAAAATCTTTTGGCGCTGTCCAGGCTGTTGCCAATGTTTCATTCGCTGTCCAACCGGGCGAAATATTTGGTCTGCTAGGACCGAACGGCGCAGGCAAAACAACCACTATTCGATTGATTCTGGATATATTTCGGCCGGATAAAGGCACTGTTTCGATTCTTGGCGGGCCGATGAATGAATCAAAAAAAGACCGGATAGGCTATATGCCGGAAGAAAGGGGCTTGTATCAGGATTTGCCTTTAGATCGCAGCCTAATCTATTTCGGAACATTGAAAGGAATGTCCGCCTCAGAAGCTCGCCGGCGTTCGGAGATATACCTGAAGCGATTTGACCTGGCCCAGCATAAACGAAAGAAGGTGAAGGAGTTGAGCCGGGGCATGCAGCAGAAAGCACAGATCATCAACACGGTATTGCACCAGCCGGAACTGCTCATCGTCGATGAACCCTTCAGTGGGTTAGATCCGGTCAACACCAAGCTAGTAAAGGAATTGATGACGGAGCTTCGTGAACAAGGCGTCACCATAATTATGTCAACTCACATGATGCATCAGGTGGAAGAGCTTTGCGATCGCATCGTCTTGATTGACGAGGGAAGGAACGTCTTATATGGCGATCTGGATCAAATTCGCCGGGCATATTCAGGACATGAGGTTTTGGTACGAATAGATGGACATATGCCTAATCTCATTGGGGTCCAAGAGACAACAACCCAAAATGGTTCTACGCACTTGACATTGGCTGATGAAGTGACCCCTCAGGATGTCTTAATTCAATTGGTGAAAAACCAGGCCGTCATCGAGCAGTTTGAAATCGCTACACCAGGATTGGATGAGATCTTCATAAGGGCAGTTAGCGAGAAAGACATTGGCTAATTGGAGTAAAAGATGAAGAAGGTATTTCTGATAGCCAGGCATCATTTTAGTCAAGAGGTATCAAAAAGAAGCTTCCTGATCATTCTTTTTAGCTTGCCGCTGTTCTTGGTGGTCATGATTGGGTTCGGTTACCTCGCGGCTCAATTGGAAGATGATAGCGTCACTTTGGGCTATGTAGACGAAGCTGGATTTTTGAATGAGCTGAAAACGGCGGATAACGACGATGAAGTGACCTTGATTTCGTTTGATGCCCGGGATTTTGCGGTCGAATCCGTTAACTCTGGCCAGGTTGATGCCGCTTATATTTTGCCTACTGATTTCAGCGCAACATCAGAGGCTGAATTGATTTTCGTCAAAAGACCACCTGGAAAAGCCATGCGTTACTTTGAAGATAATATCAGGCTCAATCTTCTGGCTGGTCAGCCCCAACAGACGATTGAACGAATGTTATCTGGTTCAAATGTTACAGTTGTCGCCACCGAGTTGAACCGGGTATATACCGGCGGTGCACCAACTGCCGGTCAGGCCGTACCCATTTTAGTCGCGGTTATGTTTGCTTTCCTGGTATTGACCACGGCCGGTTATATGACGCAGGTAATTGTGGTGGAGAAAGAGAACCGGACGATGGAGGTCGTCATCATGTCGGTTTCGCCGAATAAGTTGATGGCCGGCAAGGTGATCGGTATTTTAGGCGTTGCCGCGCTTCAGCTCATCACCTGGTTAGTTTTCTTCGTCATCGCTATATGGGTGGGCATAAATATAATTGAAATCGAGTGGTTGAGGGTTATTGATATCTCCTGGCGAGATATGCTATTGATATTGTTAGTAGCATTTCCAACATATCTTTTCATTGCGGCAATGATGACGGCCATCGGTACGTCTCTAACAAGTGGCCAGGAAGCCGAACAAGTTGGACCCCTCCTGTTCCTCATACTATTATTGCCCATCTATTTCTCTTGGCTTATCGCCAACGATCCCAATGGTCCTGTAGCTTTGACTCTTGGATTCATTCCAGGGACATCTGTGGTTGCCTTATCCGTGCGAGGTCTTTTTCTTGAGGTTCCCTTATTGCAGTTTGCCCTGGCGGCGTTGATTGCGTCGATGGCAGCGGTCGTTGCGATCTGGTTGGCCGGCAGAGCATTACAAATGAGCATGTTGCGATATGGTCAAAATCTAAGCATCAAAGATCTTCTAGGATGGACTGGATCTCCTTCAAAAGCGAGCAAGGCATAAATCCGGTAGCTTGTGTTTAGGTGGTGTTATGAACAAGACGATCTTGATTATGGTTCATGAACTCAGAGCGACCCTTAGAAGAAAAACCTTCTTATTTTTTGGTTTTGGTTTGCCGATTATCATGGGAATTGTCGTCTTGATCATCATGATTGTGAATCAAGACGCAGTCGAAGCATCTTTGCTGCTTGCGGCCGATGAAATTACCGTTGACCAACTAGAACAAGAGGGGCTGGTCGATGAAGGTGGATTAATCGATTATTTGCCGAGTAATGTGCCGCAGGATTGGTTGCTGAACTATCAAGATGAAGGGGCAGCTGAAATCGCCTTAGAAGCTGGAGATATTAGCGCCTATTACGTCATACCGGCCGATTATTTGCAATCGGGTGAGATCAAAGTAGTCAAAGCGACCCATAATCCGCTCATCGGTGTTTCGAGCATCGAAGGTATTGAATGGATCTTGATGGCCAACCTTTTGGGAGAAGAGGCAACAGCAGCACGTGTCTGGAACCCGGTAAATGTAGAATTTACTTCTTTGGCCCCGGCCGATGAGGACAGGGCCGAAGATGCCTGGATTTCGCAAATGATGCCGAACTTGATGGCACTAATTCTATATATGGTCATTATCATGTCATCCAGCGTGCTGGTAATGGCGATGACGGATGAAAAGAAGAATCGGGTAATTGAAGTCCTGGTATCATCAGTGTCAACCCGGCAACTGATTACTGGAAAAATCATCGCAGTTGGAATTCTTGGCCTGATGATCATGATTATGTGGCTGGCTATTATGTGGTCCGTGGCAAAGTTCGGTGGCCAACCTCTGGCGATTCCAGAAAATTTCAGTTTACCAACCGCACTCCTTTTCTGGGCTTTTGTTTATGGGATGTTTGGTTTCGCAATTTATGGCGCTCAAATGGCCGGATTGGGGGCATTAGCTCCTGATATTAAGGATTCGAGAAGCATCTCCTTTGTCATTATGATCCCCTTAATCGCCGTTTATATGTTTCTGATTGCGATAATAGCAAATCCAGATGGCCCAATCGCCATAGTGCTAAGTCTTTTTCCTTTAACTTCACCGGTGGGCATGATCACTCGAATGACGGTGACGGATGTGCCGACCTGGCAAGCGGTACTGGCGGCAATCCTGCAATTGTTAGGTGCAATCGTGATTGTCCGTATCGTTGTCCGTCTATTTCATACGCAGATACTGCTATCAGGGCAACCGATCAGTGTCAAGCGTTATTTCGGAACACTCCTCGGGGGAAAGTAAACAACTCTTAGCAGCTGACCGTTGACTGAATATGAGGAATCAAAACGTTGGAGAATCGAATAAAAGAGCGCTTCAGTGATCATATCTTGTTGGAAACTTTAGATCGTTTTGGCGTTGACAATGCCGCTGTAAAACCCCTTGACGGCTTCGAAAGTTTCATATTTGAATATACCAAGGATGGTCAAGAATTTATATTGAGAATTGGTCATGCTTTCCGGAGAAGTATCGAACTTATCCAAGGGGAGGTCGATTGGATCAATTATTTGTTTAATGGTGGTGTCCATGTAGCAAAAGCTAATCTTTCAGAAGGCGGTCGCCTGGTTGAATCCATACCAGATGGAAAGGGTGAACATTTTTTGGCAACATCATTCCTTAAGGCCAATGGGGCTCCACCGACTAAAAGCAACTGGAATAAAAAGCTATTCAATGCTTACGGACAACTTATTGGCAAACTGCACGCCCTTTCTAAAAACTACGTGTTGCCCAACCAGGCCTGGAAAAGACCACAATGGGATGATCCCGAGATGCTTGATATGTCAGGCTGGTTGCCGGCGAACGAGTACCTGGTCTTGGAAAAATATCAGCGACTCAAGACTTACCTCAATGCTTTGCCAAGAGGACAGGAGACATATGGCCTCATCCATCAGGATGCCCACGGGGGCAACTTCTTCGTAGATGAAGAGGGGATCATCACCTTATTTGATTTTGATGATTGCGCTTATAGTTGGTATATGAACGACATCGCGATCGTCCTGTTTTACGCCGTCATGGGTGAAGAAGATGGTCCTGGTTTCACAAGGAGCTTTATGACCAGTTTTCTGAAGGGCTACTCTACTGAGAATCAGCTTGATCCACGATGGCTTCGAGAGATCCCAGCCTTCTTAAAATTGCGTGAAATCGATTTGTACGCTGTGATACATCGTAGTTTCGACGTTGATAAGATTGCTGATCCCTGGAGCACTAAATATATGAAAGATCGCAGGGACTTGATCGAGAATGATGTGCCATATATCGATTTTGATTTTGGGTCGTTAGAATCCTTCATGTTCTAATGGAAGCCATTCGACGAGATAGATGATTGGTCGTCACCAGCGAAATATCTTGGTTGCTGAAAGCAACCAAAGCGTTTGTGAAAAAGACCCTGAAACTTTGAACGAGATGCCGCAGGAGACGTGAGTCAAATGAGTAACGGTCTCAATCTTCTATCTCGTTTCCAGGCGATTGATGCCCTTCGCGGCTTCGTAATGGTCGCTATGGCCCTTGATCATGCAAGTCATTTTGTGGCCCAACTGCACTCTCCCGGGGAATATTGGGGTGGACCTTTCCCTGTCTATGACAATGCCTTAACCTTCTTGACGCGTTTCATCAGCCATCTGGCAGCACCTGGTTTTTTCTTTCTGATGGGCATTGGCATGGCGCTATTTGCCCGGCGTAGGGAACGATCTGGGTGGTCAAAAGGTCTCATCATCAGGCATTTCTTCATCAGGGGGCTTTTGCTCATTGCTTTACAATTTATTATTGTCAATCGAGCCTGGGAGCTGTCTCCAGGAGGGTGGGGCATCACGTTTTACGTGGGTGTGCTCTTCGCGCTTGGCGGAACGATGATCATTGGTAGTTTACTTCTTTGGCTTAGTCCTAGATACCTTCTTTTCATTGCCTTCATTTTGTTCATTGGTACCGAGTGGCTTCATCCATCACCTGAGCAGTGGTCGTTTGGCCTGGCGAACATTTTGGAATTATTGATTGCCCGTCCTGGAGGAGATTTGCAGTTCTGGTCCAATTATCCAATTCTACCGTGGTTGGAAATCGTTGTATTTGGATTGGCTTTTGGCCAATGGTTTGACCAGGATGCTGAAGGAACTTATCGTCGCGCTCTCATCCTAAGCGTTGTTTTTCTAGTCGCCTTTGGCCTCGTTCGTTATCTCGATGGATTCGGCAACATTCGGCCGCGAGAAGGAGACTCGTGGATCGATTTCTTAAATGTCGTTAAATATCCACCAAGTATGGCATTTACGCTGTTGACGATAGGCCTCAACCTGTTTTCCTTGTGGCTCCTTTCTCGTTTATCGAAAGCCAAACCATTTCTCTTGGAATCACTGGCAATATTCGGCCGCGTCCCTCTTTTCTTTTATGTCATTCACCTGTTTCTCTACGCTGCTATGGGGTACTTGCTTGCTCCCCAGGGACTGTCGCTGATAAGAATGTATCCGCTTTGGCTATTGGGTTTGCTACTTCTTTTTCCTTTATGTTTGCTCTACGGTCGATTTAAAGAGCGCCAACCGGCTACATCACCTTGGCGTTTTATTTGATTAAGGATCGACAACTACGGAGGATTTGATTTCGCTAGATATGGTATGATATAGACACTGAACTGCACCAAAGTGACAGAGGAGAATTTGCCATGCCAATGCCAACAAATATCGACCCCTCTGCTTTCCATTTAGAAGGTGGACCTACAGGCGTATTGATGATTCACGGTTATACAGGGTCGACGGCCGAGGTGCGCCTCATCGGTCAATACTTGAACGACAAAGGATTGACAGTATTGGCGCCCCTGCTCCCAGGTCATGGCTCGTCGCCGAATGACCTTAACAATTACGGATGGAAAGATTGGATTGGGGAAGCAAATCGTGCGCTTGATGAAATACAAGAGCGTTGCGAACAAGTATTCGTGGCTGGCTTGTCTATGGGAGCGTTGCTGTCGCTTGAATTAGCCGCCACCAGGAAAGATATTTTAGGAGTCGTCACTTACGCGGCCGCCATCGATGTGAAAGATTGGCGCAGAAACTTGCCGCGTTTCACCTCCCGGATTGTTAAACAAATGAGCAAACCGGAGGAGCATTGGGCCAACCCCGAAGCTAAAGAGCAGCTGTGGTGTTATGATACTTACCCGACGGCCGCGGCATTTGAATTACTCGATGCCATTCCCAAAGTCAAGGAGCTATTGCCTCAGATTCATTGCCCGCTGTTGGCGATTTACAGTTTGGATGACCCAACCGTTAGCCCAGAAGGGGCTCAGCTGATTTATGATCAGATAAGTTCGACTGATAAACAGCTGCTTGAACTAAAGGAGTGCGGTCATGTCCTCACCCTCGACGATGGCTGGCAGACCGTGGCCGAAAAGACCTACCAGTTCGTGATGGAGCACCTGCCCGAAGAGATTTCAACCGGGTAACATCTTTTACCAGTAGACAGCCGAAAAAATGCAATATCGTTTACGTCCGCGGTTTCGGCATGCTTCATATAGGTGGTAGCGAAGAGGAGAACTGTGATATGAAAGTTAGAGTGGGGCAGAAGGCCCGGCGCAGCATGACAATCACGGCCGAACAGGTCAAAGCATATGCCGAGATAACGGTCGATTATAACCCGCTCCACTTCGAGGAAGAATTTGTTGCCGGCACGCAATTCGGCCGGCTGGTAGCCCAAGGGGGATTGACCACCGGATTGCTGCATGCTCTCGTTGCCATGGATATGCCGGGTCCAGGAACGGTTTTCCTCAATCAGAATTGGCAATTTACCGCACCGGTCTTTATTGGCGATACGATTACGGCCGAAGCTGAGATCAAAAAGGTTCACGACAGCAAACCAGTCACCCACTTAGAAGTCACCATTTCTCGCCAAGATGGTGAGGTCGTCCTTGAGGGACAGGCCTGGTGTTACACCTTCTCTCCGCCTAATCAGTAGGTGTATTCGTAAGCTGTACATGGTCATGCGTAATCAAATGGCAACCTGCCATCGCTATCCACCCTTCAATTTTCCCTAACCAATAGTTAAACGGCCCCGTCTTACCTTTCTTCCTATTGATCCCGATTGGTACATACTTGCAACCGGCGGAAATAATCTTTCGTACATGATTGTGACGGCAACCTGGGATCAATTTTACAAGCTTTCAAAGACATTGTAACAAACAATCTCGCCACTTTTTTGTCCTGGATGGCCCTTTGTACCATTTCATAAATCAGAACACTTGACTATTTTTTAGGAGATACAATATGAGTGAACGACCATTAGGTGTGACGATTATTTCAGCTTTAACCGTATTGCTTGGTTTGTGGACATTTTGTGCGGGGCTGGTGTCGTTTGGCTGGTTTGGGGTGCGATTCTTAGGCGCAATTTTTGGAGTCAGCGGGCCTCTAGGGTTAGGAATCTCGAGCCTGTTTAACGTCATCCTGGGCATTGTGATGATTTTGGTTGGTTGGGGTCTGTGGCGTATGAAGTCCTGGGCCCGCTTGGGCGCAATAGTCGTCTTGGGCGTTAAAGTTCTCTTTGCCATATTTGCTTTGATAGGCCCAGCCAATTTTGACTTTATTGGTACTGTCATCAGCCTAATTATCTTGGTCTACTTGTTGATGCCGAATATCCGCCTGGCGTTTGTCAAAAAGTAGTTTGACCTTCACTGAGGTGCGGAACCGGAATACCAGAAAGGATGCCGGCCTATCTGCCCAGCGATAGTGGGTTTTAAGGGAGGGGGAACATCCTGGTATTCATTTGGAGTCTGAGGGGGGTGTCTGAAGGCCAATTTGGGAAAGCATGATCAAGTTGATTATCTGTCGCTAGTTTGACATCATCAGTATGCCGCGTATCATTTTTAGATTCTAACGAAACTGGCGTTTCCGTTCATTTTTGATTGGTCATGCTCAGTTGAAAGCCATCGTAAATCTGGAAGTGATATGAATTTGAAGATTTTGTTATTACAAGCCCGTAATGCTGACGACAAAGCCAAAGATGAAGAGCGGTGTTCCTTCGCCGAAATGAGTTCGCTAGATCTAGAAAGTATTGTTCCGTACGATTTATTGAGTGGGACTCCTTCCCTGAAAGAGGTGAGATCATTCGATGCCATGATGGTCGGGGGCAGCGGTGATTATTACGTTTCGAAACAAAATCTACCCGGTTTTTCAGCGGTCTTGGATCTTTTATCGGAAGTCATATCGACTGGCCATCCGATGTTCGCTTCCTGTTTTGGATTCCAGATGTTGGTTCAAGCTCTTGGCGGAGAGATCATTTATGATCCTGATAACATGGAAGTGGGGACTTACCGGCTGAATTTAACTGATGCCGGGGCAGAAGATGAACTTTTTAGCTCCTTGCCAACGAGTTTCTTAGCGCAGTTGGGTCATAAAGATAGAGCGGATCACTTGCCGGATAGTGTCGTTAATCTAGCGTTGAGTCAAAAATCCCAATACCAGGCCATACGAATCCCAGACAAGCCTATATGGGCAACACAATTTCATCCCGAGCTTACTCGCGATGAAAACCTCAAACGTTTTCATCGTTATCTGGATGGCTACGCTCCGATGATGGGTAAAACTGAGATAGAGGAGACTTTGGCCCGTTTCAAGGAAAGTCCGGAGACAGAAAATCTTCTACGTGGTTTTTTAGATATCGTTTTTGGTTAGCGAGAATCAGGAATTGTTCGGAGGCGTTAAGCTATTCCAGGGACAGCATCTGGCCGATTTCATTGGCGAAGGCCTGACTTTCAGCATCGGCAGTTAAGAATTGGATCTTATCGGGACCATCGACACCAAGGCCTAATTCCACGGCCCTGGCAATCTGTTCTTGCTCGAACACTTTCCCTAGACTTACCTCTTTCGTGGTGCCGAACATCCGAAGTATGGCTACCCCCACGGCGTCTAAGGCCACCCGGTCAGTCGCCGCCAACACGACATTTGGTTTCACTTTTTTTCCTTTCGCCGGACCGCCGTTCACAAATGCCTCGACTCCATCCATCACGATAAGATCGGGCCTATAGGCCGTGTTGATATCGGCGATCATCGATCGCTGGTTTGGTGAACTGTGAAGTTCGCGCATGAAATCGTAGCCATTGCCAATAGTCTTGGCTGCAAAGCCAACGGAATTCTTTAATGAGAGGGTGAAGTGACCACCATAGCGGTGAGTCTTCAAGTTGCAGGTTTGGACAACGCATTCTGAATCCAGCAGCAGCCTTGGGACGGCGAAGCCTTTGGCCCAGTAATGATCGGAAGAGTGGTGAAGAACCCAATCTTCGTCTTCCAACTCGTCAAAAACCAGGGTGTCAAATCCATACTCGGCCGCCATGTCCATGACACCTTTTTGTTCTAGCACAGAACGTGTATCACCCATTCCACTACGATCGGCTACTGTTATTCCCCGAGCACCCATTTCGTTAAGTTGGTGTACCAACGCTCGAAGGACATCGGAGTGGGTTGAACCTGGCGCCTCATCGGCGCTATTGAAATTCGGTTTGAGTAAAACCCGATTACCCCGAATCGGATTGAGTCCCAACAAATCGATCGCCCTTCTCACGCCTTCGCTTCGATTTTCAGTTCTGACAATCGCTACAAACGCGCCGGCAGCGATTGCTTCTGGTGTGTTAGTTGGCAAGGGTTCTTGTGAAGGAGGTGATTGGGAATCACCGACCGTCTCGGGCACATCTGTCGGTGATTGATTTGGTTTTTCAGCCGTTGGCGGCCGAGTCGAAGGGCTGGCGCTTGCGAAGGGAGTTGTGTTCCCGAAACCATTTTTAGCGGGCGTACTTTGGATTTGACCGCAGGCGTTAATGATTGGCGCCAAAGCAATAGCGCCACCGACAACGGAGAGCTTATGGCAGAATTCCCGTCTATTCATTCCCGATACCTCCCTTTAAAGTAATAGTCATTTCCCAGGACGATGCTCTGTTTACGCTCGGCTATCTTATCCAACAACTCCGATCATTTCACAGTTGATCTGCAAAGTCAATTCCCCTAAGAAATCATCAGATCCTCAATTAGAATCAGGTTAGAAAATCCGAGTGGCCTAAGTTAGGATTATTTGGCCCACTCCTTTATCTTATTGGCATAACTTGATAGCGATGGTTTAGCTAGGACGTTAGTTGCCTTGACCAACCAACTGGTTCAGAGTGTATGGACTTAACAATATCTTCGGCTAATGAGACGACCTCAACAATTTTTACCTCGCTTATCCACTTCAAGGTGTCCGTTGGTTGGTGATGGATGCCCCTCATTCCATCCGTGCAAAAGGCGATGCTTGGCACGCCACGCCAGGCAAAGGTTGAATGGTTGCTTTCCGGCCAAGGTTCGGTCCAAACGACCCCTGGATATTTGACTACCTCTTGCTCGACATGCAGTTGTAAAGGCTCAGAGGCTGTCATGATGGCAATATTATTGGAACCTAAGCGCTGACCAATGCCATCAAAATTGATGGCGACTAAAATATCTTTCATCTGCTGGCCATATTTTTCGACATAGTAGATGTCGCTATAAGCGTAGTATTCGTGGTCGCCAAAGGCTATGAACTCCAGGCCAATATCGAGGTCTAGTTCTGTTAATATGTCCACCAAGGTTAACAAGGCCGCCATTCCGCTAGCGTTGTCCCAGGCGCCAGGCGAATTCACGGTTGAATCAAAATGAGCCATGAGTGTTATGCGCTTGGTGTGTTGACTCTGCTTCTTGCCTATGATGGTCGTCGACCGCCCGGGTGCTCGCAGGGCGTCAATCTTGAGACGAACATCCGCTCCGATGTGTTCGATCAGCCTGAGTCCCACTTCGGCCGGAACGGTTGCCGATGGCACCATCAGGTCCGCATCGTGAATGATCGACTCCATGCTAGGTGGGTTGGGATTGACGGCGATGATGGCCGCCGGCTTTTTTTCTGCCAACAGACGGTTAATACGAAGGTCACGATCAGCATTGTAAACTTTGCAATTGAGTGGAATGAGCGGCGTTGCCGAGAGATTGCCGGCGAATACGACGATCTTGCCTATTATGTCGGCGTTCTCCAACTCAGCCAGGGTAAAAAGGGCGATTGTCGGTGCGCTGACTTCACAAGCGGGCGAATACATGTTGCCGGTTACAGGTAGACCTTCGCCGTTTAAGGTTAAAATCGATTTATTGTGCTTCCATTTGATGCAGTCGAATTGGATCTCATCCACTAATAAATGGGCATTGCGGAAGTGCTGGCGAACATAAGTTGCGGCTTTATGGAATGGTTCTGATGCAAGCGGGCGCGGTCCAATCGTCTCGCAAAAGAAGCGCAAGTGGTCCTTAGCAGAAATCAAAAACTTTTGTTCCATTAGGGTATCCCTCCGAATCAATATGCACCTAATATTAATTTTACAACCTTGGTGTATAAGTGGAGGGTTTGGGATGGGGAGATAAAAATATAAGGGGCTGTTTGATGCTACATCACCTTAGCTGCATTGCGCCTGATCAACAACCAACCGACTTAATAACTTGATCATGTCCTCCATGACTTGATTCATATCAGCTAATGTCGTCAACCATTGGTCGGTAACATAGACCATGTCTTCTTCTCGATCTGGTGTATCCAGGACTTTGACCAGCGATTCTGTTTGACCCTTCTCAAAGGCGAGCATCATACGCAGGATGGCCATCGTGCTATAACGAGCCTTTCGAAGTGTCCGAATGACCGATAGACGATTCATTTCTGGTATGCCATATTGCCGGTAGCCGTTGAGTGGGTTGCGCGGCACCTGGATTAATCCATTTCGCTCCCAATAGCGTAGGGTATCTGCGGTGACGGATAGATGCCTGGCTGCCTGCCCAACCGATAGGGGGATCATCTGAGAGTCTTTGACTACAAATCCCTCAACCCATTCCTCCAATACGCTAACGGCAATTGAGGCATGATGTTGTTCATTTTCGATCATCTCTTGCAGCAACCTGGCGTTTTTATAGGCATCAATAAAAATACCATCGGCAGATCGATAAATGACCTGATAGGCCACACGACGAATCTCGCCCCCCATCCAGCTAATTCTCATTGCCAGGCGAGCCAATCGCATCTGTTCCAGATTCAATGCGCTATATATGCGGTAGCCATTGCTGGCGCGCTTGATTGGCGGCAGAAACCCCCATTCCTCATATCGACGAACTGTATTTGGATGTACGCCGGTCAGGGTTGCAATCTCAGAGGTGCGGTAGGTGTTCATCTGGCACTGATGGAATAGGGATCAGCTTATCGATAGAGGAAATTAGTGGTGACCAATTACATAGACAAGGTCTAAAATTCCTTCATCAAAAGCCATCTCTCGATAGAAGCAGTTTCTTCAGTAATTTTCCGGCATCTGTTGGCGACCCATCCTGGTATAGGATGACGCCGTTTACGGCCAGATCTTGTTGGCTTTCCTCTATAATGGCCTGGCCCAGTGAAGATGAACGTAGATCCTTCCAATCCTCATCAAAGGTATTGCCAACCATGTGTTCCCGTACGACGCGACCTGAATCCAATTCAATGATGCGATCCGTCTGGTGGGCAACGGCCGGGTCGTGGGTCACGATGATGAAGGTGGTGCCCAATTCTTTGTTAAGACGGTGCAACATTTCGATGATTTCGGCCGCTCGCTCTGAATCCACTTCCCCAGTAGGTTCATCGGCGAGAACCAATGCCGGTTCGTTCACCAGCGATCGAGCGACGGCCACTCGTTGGCGTTGGCCGCCCGATAATTGGCCAGGCAAGTGCTTGAGACGATCGCCAAGGCCAACCATTTCTAATAAGTGTTTCGCTCTTTTTCTTCTCTCACCCGCGGTGATTTTTTGTTCATATAGAGGTACTTCGACATTTTCGAGCGCCGTCAGGGTAGGGATCAGGTTGTGCAACTGGAACACAAAACCGACAGTCCTGTTGCGAAAACGGTCTAAATTCTTGACCTTTTCCAAATCTTCGCCGTTTATGATCACTTTGCCTTGAGTTGGTCTATCTAACGCACCAATGAGATGTAAAAGCGTCGACTTGCCGCTGCCAGATGGGCCCATCACCGAAACGAATTGACCTTCCGGTATCTGGATCGAAACGCCATCCAGGGCTTTCACTTTTTCACCATCGCCATAATATTTTGCCAGGTCAATGGTTTCGACGATATTTGTTATTTTCCTTCCGGCGTTATCTAATTCCATCTGCCTGCCACCTTTCTCGGGTCTAAACCCATCTTTTTTCTCTTTGTTCCGGGATGGGAACCTTAACTCCTGCCAGGATCGATCAGTCGAGCTCGACATCGACGAAGGCTGTCATTCCCCAGCGTAATTCTTCCGGCGGTGAAGCCATTTCGATGGCCGCTTTAAAGTTAGTGCCTCCTTGACCTTCGGAGGCCATGGGTGCCAGGAAGATGATGGTGCCCTCGATGGTTTGCCCAGGTAAAGCGTCGAAACTGAGTGAGACGGGACCGCCGGAAACGACACGCGCTGCATCGACTTCATTTAGATCGGTCGTTTCCACCCGAAGTTCGCTGGTGTCGCCCAGCACGAGGACGGGGACAGAAGCCATGGTTGAAGGGGCGATGACCTCGCCAACCTTCGCGTATACAACGCCAACCGTCCCGGCGAATGGGGCGACAAGGGTTGTTTTGGCTAATTTCATCCTGGCTTCTTCAAGAGCAGCGCTGGCCTGGTCCACCTGGGCCTGAAGAACCGCTAATTCTTCTTCCGTCGCTCCGGCGATGAGCTGGTCGCGTTCAGCCTCCGCCTGAGCCAACTGGCCTTCGGTGATTTGTCGCTGCGCCCTGGCTTCGGCGATGTCATTGGCTGCTGATTGGGCTTCGACTAATGTGACTTCGGCCGCCGTCACACCGGCTTCGGCTATGGTAACCTGGGCTTGTGCTGCCCGAATAGCGGCATTGGCCGCCGCCAATTCACTGGCAGTCGCGCCGGCCCTGATCATGGCCAGTTGCGCCCTTGCCGCGTCTCGCGCCGCTTGGGCAGCTTCAACTTTAAAACGCGCTTGCTCCTCGGGTGGCCCGCCGACATCGTGATCGAGGATCTGATCATGTACATTGATCGGAAAACGAAGCTCAGCCTCCGCCTGGGCAAGCTTGGCTTCATAAAAAGCTATTTCCTCTGCTGTGGCGCCAGATTGTATTCGTGAGTATTCCGCCTGGGCGCGAGCTTGTTCCGCTTGCGCCGCTTCTCTAGCTCCTTGGGCCTGAGCCAACGCAGCTTCTGCCATATCAACACCTAAATCCGCTTTAGATTCAACCTGAGCCAGCCGGGCTTCGGCCGCGGCGACATGGCCCTCGGCCGCCAAGACGGCCCCATTGGCAGCAGCTATCTCTTCCGCAGTTGCTCCGGTGCGAGCTTTTTTTAGCTGGGCCATGACCGAAGCATGGGCTGCCTGAGCCTGGGCAACGGCCGTTTCCTGGTCCTGGGTGTCTAAACGGGCCAGAATATCACCGGCGGCGACTTCGGTTCCCTCGTCAACGAGCCAGGTTATCCTGCCACCACTCTCCAAACCTAACATCGCCCAATTTGCCGGCACAACCTTGCCTGAAGCGGAGGCGATGTTTCCGAAATTCGTTACCCCTTCTTGGCTTGCCGCTAGCTGTTCATCCGTTGCCGCTTGAGTGCAACCGGCCATGAAAAGCCCTGCAAACAATAAGAGACTGAAAATTTGAAAAAATTTTTTGACAGTCATGACACGCCTCCCAAAATATGTTCGCTGTCTAGCAACGTGCTCGTTCTTAAGAATCCAATCAAATTCGGTAATACTAGCCCCTGAATTTGGTGAAAAGTCAGGCAAATCGAATCATTCATAACGCAAGGCCTCAACTGGTTGCATGCGAGTGGCCCGCCAGGCCGGGTAGATGCCACCCAAAGCTCCCAAAAACAAGGCGATCAGTAAAGCCTGGAGGATGAGCGATATCGAAAAGTTGGCTGCCATCAAACCTGAAATAGATGGGATGAGGGCTAACAACTTGGTTAATAACATGCCGATTAGGACGCCTGAGGCTCCTCCCAACGCGCCCAGCAATAGAGATTCCTTCAATATCATCATCAATACCCGGAACCGGCTCCATCCGACTGCGCGAAAAACGCCAATTTCTCTCGTTCGTTCCATAACGCTCATCAATATTGTATTGGTCATGCCAATTGCTCCGACAAGCGCCATCAAAAAGGCTAATCCGCCCATCATCGCTGTGGCCGATTCCATATCCGGCAGATTTTCGGCAAATTCGGCCGTCACCGAGACATCGATTTCACTCATGTTATCATTCAGCCAATCACGGACCTCGTTCGCTTTTCCGGGGTCATTGAGTTCTATGGAATACAAACTAACCTGGCGTGGTTTCCCAGTAGCGACCTGGGCATCTCGGCGGGTAACCACAGCACCCATTTCCTCATATCCCACGCCAGTTTCGAAAATGCCGACCACTCGAAATATCGAATCTCCCAGGCGCACTGTATCGCCAATTTCGCTGCCCAACATTTCTGAGGCTTTCCTACCGAGCAATGCCTGCCGGTTGGCCGAAAGTGGAGATCCTTCGACAACTTTATAGTGGGCTATAGCAACTTCCTGCGGATGATAACCAAAGAGTATGAAGAATGGCGCTTCCCCAACATTTGTCAATATGCCCAAAACGACACCAGAAACATGGGCGATGTCTGGGTGGGCGGCCAAACGAGCGCCCACCCGCTCGTCAATGGCGCTATAACCGAAATCGGAGATATCAGCCTCAACGGCAACCAGGTGAGCATTGGTACTACCTAACATGTCTGTCATCTGGCTGGTAAATCCTGCAAAGATACCGCCCATGGCTACCACTGCGCCAATACCAATTCCTATGGCAGTTAAGGTTAAAATGGTTCGGGTTCGCTGGCGAAAAATGTTTTTAAATGTCATACCCCCGAGTTTGATGTTGAACTTGCTGTTTCGTTGGTTCCCGCCACCGGCGTATCGCATGGCTTCCAGGGGAGCTAGTTTTGATGCCTGCCAGGCGGGGTAAAGGCCGCCTATAAAACCAAGAAAGAGGGCGATCGCCAGGGCCTGGATAAAAAGACCGGCTGAAAATTGACCATGGATGAAGCCGAATAGAGGCACGTCACGAATTGCCAGGACAATTGCCGCACCCAATGCCACGCCGATCGCGCCACCGATCAAGGCCAAGGTCATCGATTCGCTGATGATGAGTAGCAACACTCTCCGGCGACTCCAACCAACCGCGCGAAAGACGCCGATTTCGCGGGTTCGCTCATAAACACTCATCAGGATTGTGTTGGTCATTCCTACGCCGCCAACGATGATGGCCAAAGCGCCTACGGCCCAGCCCGTCCCTTTTAGATAGTCCACCATCTGTTGTTTGTCCCCAAACTCTGATGCGGTAGCCAGGGTCAGATTCGGATACTGGCGCTCAACTTTTTCAGCCAATCGTTCGTTCATGGCTGTATCACGAAGCTTAATGTAAAAAGCGCCGACTAAGCGATGTTTTTGGAGCAAGGCCTGAGCCTGGTCAAGGGGGATTACGGCTCCACCATCCTCGAGTGCATCGCCAGTTTCATAAATGCCGACGATTCGAAAAGTGCCCCCGGTAAGATGCATTGCATCGCCAACCTCCAGATCGAGAGCGTCAGCGGCAACTTTGCCTAACAATAATGGCTTCCCCTTGACCCTGGCTTCAGCTAGATTTTCACCCTCAATGACTTTATAGTGTTCGATGGCAAAACCCTGGGGATCGTGTCCGAATATGAAGAAATACTTGGCTCCTTCATCTACGGAGACATTGCCCATGATAGTGCCGGATACCTGCCGTACTTCTGGCATCGATAATAGTTCGTTGCCAATATGCTCGTCCACGATACTCAGTGTCAGGTCATAGGCATCAGCCTGACTGAGGACTAAATCGGCCTGACTCCCTCCGGCCATGGATTGGTAGCCGGCCGCCAAGCCCGCCCCCAACGCTCCCAGGGTAACCATTGCGGCGACCCCGATGGCGATGGCGATCAATGTTAGCAAACTACGGAGTTTTCTTCGTAGAAGGTTTCTTATGGCCATTGTCGGTCAATAAATGAGCATAATAATCAGGGAGATCCATTTATCTCGTTCGTTAAGTATGGCTTTCAAAAGCGCGAGCAAATAGTTCGCGATCTTCTTCGTGAATGAATTCCAACGCTTTTTCATCCAGAAGGTTAAGGATTTGTGGAAGATAGAGATCGGTTCTGAGGTGGTGCTCGGCGATGAATACGAGCAACGGGCTACTCGTCCATGAGGCTTTGGCCTTGGATCGGGCCAGCCATTCGGCGATCAGGACTTCTTGGCCGTCGATAACCAGGATCAACCCTAAACCCGGAGCTTGGCCTAAGGCTTCTTGAGAAACGCGAGCCACCGCTATCTCCGATCCCGGTAATTCGATGTCGCCAGTGGTATATACCACCACACGAACGCCACGTTTCACAGCCGATATCAAAGCAACCTGCAAATCCGAATAGCTGACAGGAAATAAGGCCAGATAAATTTGGTTGCTGGCCTGATCGATCATCTCGACCGCCCTGGCGATGATGTTTTCATGGCCTTCGATATTCCACACGTACTCCAGATCGGGAGATGAGGCCAGAGTGGTCAAATCATTTTTTAATTCCGAAACGAGTTCGTCATGTTCTCGCTGGAGTTGGTTAAGGAACTCAGTTGCCGGTACAGGAGCGTATTTTTTTGCGCCCCCTGTTCGCAACGTCATCGCCGCACCCCTGCTCGTAAGCTTGCCCAATACTTCGTAGATCATTGAGCGGGGAACGCCAGACTGCTTCGATAATTCATAACCCGAAACAGGGCTTTTGCTCAAAAGTGCGATGTAGGCCTTGGCTTCATATTCCGAAAAGCCTAGCCTAACGAGGCTGTCGATTGGTTCTAAACTCATGCCCCGAAATCTCCTTAGACGTTAGTATAATAACTTAGGCGTTAGACTACTAACTACGAATTATAAAACGAATCATGGCGGGTGTCAAGGTATGAAAAATGGTTTTGAAACGAATATAGGGAACTATTCTCCCCCAAGGTATTAAGACGAAGGGGAAACAAACCGGCCGAGGGTCTATTTTGAGTTGTCTTTGGCGGCTTCCCAATGGCATGTTGATCGGCCAAGTGTAAGCATCATGCCTGACTTGAAAACAGGTTGAATAAACCCAATTAACCGGTCAATCATATCAAGATCAATTGAAGTTCCCCCCGAAATCGTTATTCTTCGTCGAGATGTTCAATGGCACCTGAGCCGGTCACATTGGATGTGACGACCGGATCGCCATAGTAGCTGACAAGCCCGCTACCGCTTATGGTGACGTCTAAGGTGTCATTAGCTCGTACAACTGCCTTGCCTGAGCCATTGATGGTGATATCGGCGATATTGCTATCGAAATCGGCCGCGCGATACTCCCCAGATCCACTGATATCAACCTGTTGATCATTTACTTGCCCGCCAATCGTTGCGCCTCCTGAACCAGAGATATTGACGACCAGTGAATCGGCATCCAGCGTCGTGACGTTGATTCCGCCACTACCGTTGAAATCGAGATCCAGGACACTGGAATCGATAGTTGCCGCCTCGAATCCGCCAGATCCGGAAGCAGATAAGCCGGTAATGTCGATCATAGAAACCGTGTATTTAATGGGTTTAGTTGGATTTACCAGCGTATTTTCTTTCTGACTCAAGATCAATGTGTCGTTTTCTACCTCTGAGGTGATTAAAGGCATGATATTATCTTCCGCTTCGACCGTGAGTGATTCGGTTTCACCTTGAATAATCTGAACAGTCCCCTCGCCATTTAGCGCTACTTTGTCAAATCCACTCACTGCTCTTTCTTCAGTGATAACGTTTCCGGACCCTCTGGTAGGTCCCTGGCAAGACACTAACGCGAGAACAAATATGAACAACAACACGAAAACGAAACGGCTCTTCATCGGTTTCTCCTTTACTCTTACCTATCTCGCCACTTCAATCAGAAGTTCAAAACCAAAATTGGCGGGTTCGATTTCGTCACGAAGGCAAAGCAGCCCACCAATAGACCCTTTCAGTGTACCATAAAGGTTAGTGCGTTGAATCTCTTTGGAATTGAAAGACATCATAGAATTCTGCTTATGATTGAAATGAAAAGCTTCACCATTCTGAATGATCAGTATCGAGGTTGGGTTTTAGGATAGGTGCTAAATGGTGTTGGCGGTTCTAATGTGAGCCAATCTTCATTTTTTACCAGCCTGGACAAAGATCGTAAAAGATCAAAGGTCAACCAACGGGAGGCTACCGGTCGTGGTTCGTACTCCCAAAGTCCATATGGCCCTTGCTGTTGGGTGATAAAATCAACGATGGAGGAAACTCTCGGGTCATCTTTAGATGCGCCAATCCGCCAGCAAAGCTCCAAAACAAAAGCCAGGTCGAATCGCCCATAATAGGTAAAGAGACCGCGTGATTGTTCTACTCCAATGACACGGGCAACTTCGAATCCAAGGGCTTGACGTTCTTTGGACTCACGGCCGAGCAGAAGATCCAATGCTCGCCTCGCTTCGGTCGAATACCTCCTTTGAGGATGCAGCGCCAGGCAGATGAGGACACCGGTTGTATTGGAGCGGCAACCCCAGCGCGTATGTGCCAATCTTCGATAGCCTGCCACTCGAGCGTAACTTTCATCGGCCGCGCCGCTTGGCCAGGCACCGTCAGGTAATCGCCGCTCCATCAGCCATTCAAAAGCCTCCTCTGATCGACTATCGCTGGCATAGCCGCAAGCGGCAAGGCCTCTAAGTGGAATCGCTGTCTGCAATGGTACATAGGAATAATTGCTGTAACGCTCCCCCTCGTCTGTTTTCGCCGGAATGGGCCAGGAGCCATCTGACTTCTGAAGCGAAAAGAGGAATTCGGCAGCTTTATTTACGGCCGGATGTTCAGGTTCGAGGCCGAGATAACCAAGCCGGATGAGCGCCTGAGAGGTCGCTCGCAGGGGATCAGGGGAGGGCATGGACTCGAAGGTTCGCCAAGAACCGTCTTTTTCCTGTTTTTCCAACAACTTTCTGATGAGGGGTTCCTCATCCATTAAATTCTCGAGTTCCTGTACTTCCGGATCATCGATCTTGCGACCGAGTAGATCCCTAAGGACAAGCAAACGCAAGACTGGTGATGTGGATGATAACAAGAAGGGCGCCCAGGCGAGACTAACCGAATCTTTCTTCATACTAACTCAATGATTTCCTTGAGATACCTGGCTGTAGCAGATTGGCCGTTAGATAACAATTCCGGTGTGCCGTTGGCGATTATATAACCCCCATCGGGCCCACCGCCCGGTCCCAGTTCAATGAGCCAATCGCAAGCCGCTAATAAAGAAGGATGATGCTCGACCACAGCTACAGAATGCCCGGCTGCAACTAATTGCTGTAGGACAGTGACTAAATGTCGAACGTCATCCAGGTGTTGACCGACGGTTGGTTCATCAAGAATATACATTGTTTCTGGGACGGTCTTTCGGCTCAACTCCTTTGTCATCTTCAGTCGCTGTATTTCGCCGCCTGATAGAGCATAGCCCGGCTGGCGCAAAACGAGATGACCCAGTCCTACCTTTCGCGCAACTGAAAGTAAGAGTCGAATTGAATCTTGATCGCCAAAAATTGCATAAAGTTCGTCGATGGTGAGGGCGCTAACTTCAGGCAGTGTGAGCCCACGCAAGCGAATTTCACGGACTTCTGTCTGGTAGCCGCTGCCATTACAAGCTTCACAAGGGCTATGGAGGGAAGGCAGGAAGCCCATGTCGATAATTGAATAGCCCCGCCCTTTGCAGACGGAGCAGTTACGAACAAAGTCGTTAATCGCGAGGCCATTGGAACGAGCTTGCCCGCTATCAGCGAAAAGCGCGCGAAGCGGCCGGTCAAGCCCGAGGTATGAAGCGGGACTAACGACCCCTTCTTTTGCCTGGTCAACTATTAAGACGCGCTGGGGAGCGCCCTCAATCGCCTCATGTGGACCCGGATCGATGGGTTCTTGGGCCACTGAGGTGGTGTGTTTTTTGGGGGCCAGTGCCCGGCCGAGGGTGTCGATCATCAGGCTGCTTTTTCCCGAACCAGAGACGCCGCAGACGCCTACAAGGACGCCAAGGGGAATGTGAACATCTTCTCCTTTTAAGTTATTTGCTGTTGGGCAGCGGATGGTCAACCAGGAATCTGGTTGGCGTCTCTTCTGTCCCAACCCCATTCGCGACTCGCCACGGAGCCAGAGAGCAGTTGGTGTATCTGCCTTGGCCACCTGATCAGGAGTACCTTCGGCTACAACATGTCCGCCATTCAGGCCGGAACCAGGCCCCATATCAAGAAGGTAATCCGCGGACTTGATTATAGATAGATCATGCTCGACCACGATGACGCTATTTCCCTGATCGCGAAGGTCGTGCAGTACGTCAATGAGGGCATCAACTTCCGAAGGGTGAAGACCACGAGATGGTTCGTCTAGCAGGATAGTCAGGGATTTCAATCCACCGCCCAATAAGGCTGCCAATTTAATACGTTGCGCTTCTCCGGCCGAGAGGGTTGAGGTCGCTCGATTTAGATGGAGATAGCCCAAGCCGACCCGAATCAAAAATCGCAGTCTACTCTGAACTGTCTGAATCGAGTTCGCTACCAGGCGATGGATCGCCGGCGCTACTCGGATGCTCAATGTCGTGCTAAGTTCTTCCATGATTGGCGCGAGATCACTTAGTGACATTTGACTGAGCTCGTGGAGGTTGAAGCACGCGAGCGTAACGGCCAAATATTGAGGTCGCAAACGCGCTCCTTGACATTCAGGACAAAGAATCTGATCAGTGTAGGTACCGCCAACATCCCAGTCACGAATAAATCCATAAAATCCGGGATAAACGATGGAGCGAACCAAGGTTTGGGTGCGGCTTCGCAGGGTCACTTCCAAGGGCTCAGCTTCGCCGTAAAGAAAGGCTTGCTGGGCCTCAGGCGACATCTCCTGCCAGGGTGTGTGGGCGGGGTCAAAGCTATGGCGGTCGGCCAAGGCTTGAACCATATCGTAGCCATGATTATTGGGTTTACATAAATATCCTTTTGGAAAAAATCCGGGTGAAAACATGGCGCCGCCGCAAAGCGGTTTTTCTGGGTTTATGATCAGCTTAGATGGATTGGGTTCCTGTAGCGTGCCGACGCCGTGACAGCGTTTGCAGGCTGCAGCATAAAATGTCGGGGAAAAATGTCTTGCTTCAGCAGCGAATTCTGACCGGCAGTTGGGACAACGCCATGAGGAACCAGCCGATCCCGTAGGTGTCGACGTCATTACTTGTCCGCAGTGACTACAGGTACAGTCACCGGTCCAGGCCATTAATAGGGCTAAATTGTGGCTGATCTCGGTCTCGGTACCGGTGGTCGCTCTTTGGTTCAACAATCTGCGCTCATCTTTAATTGAAATGGAAACACCTAATCCAGTCACCTCGTCAACCAGAGCCGCCGGTCCTTCGCGAGTCGCTTGCCGTTCGTACAGGGTCAGCGATTCTAGAAATCGCCGCCTGGCCTCGACCTCTAAAACGTCCATGACCAAACTTGATTTTCCCGAGCCGGATACGCCTGTCACCACACTCAAGGCCCCTTTTGGAAAAGAGGCGTCAACGTTTTTTAGATTGTGTATACGAGCGTTGCGAATCACAATTTGGGATGATGATGGGACCGGTTCTTGCGGTTGAATAGGCAACGGCCGCAGGGTTGGTTCCAGGGCCAAGGCCTGGCCGGTCGGCGAGTTGGGGACATCAGCCAGACCGTAGGTTGATCCCGAATATATCAAGCGCCCGCCCATGGGACCGGCGCCTGGTCCCAGTTCAAGGACCCAATCAGCAGCGCGAATGATGTCTAAATTATGCTCAACGACAACTACCGTCGCCCCTTTACGCGTTGCCCGGTCCAAGATGACAAAAAGCCCGGCCACGTCATGTGGATGTAAACCAGTGGTGGGTTCGTCTAAAATCAATAACCGCCGGCTGAGTGATGGCCGAGCCAAAAACTTGGCCAGTTTTACACGTTGCGCTTCGCCGCCCGATAGGGTGGGGGATGGTTGCCCCAGAGGCAGATAACCTAAACCCACGTCACTCAGGGCCTTTAGGATGCGTAACCCTTTTTTCCGCTCGCTTTCCGACAAAAAACTTTCCGCTTCGAGAATGGAAAACGCCTCTGATACAGATAGCGCCAGGAATTCGGCGATGGACAGTTGGCGGTCACCAAATCTTGCCGGCGCATTCAGGACTTCTTCCGAAAATCGTAAACCCCCACAGGAGGAGCAAGGAATCCAGGTGGAGGGTAAATAACGCATTTTTATTTCCAATGCGCCCATGCCACTGCATGATGGGCAGGCTCCCTCGGGCCGGTTGAACGAGAAATGAGAGGCTGATAATGAGGTGGCCTTGGCATAAGTGTCGCGAATTAAGTCCGACAATTTGGTGTAGGTTGCGGGATTCGATCTAGGATTCCGGCCGATAGGTTTTTGATCGACCAATACCGGTTTTAGATTGCTTTTGTTCTTTACATCAGCACAACCGATGGCCGATCCTTCGCGCAGCGAGGCAACCAGGACATCTTCAACCAGGGTGCTTTTTCCAGAGCCGGAAACGCCGGTCACGACGGTTAGACGACCTAAGGGTATCTTCACATCGATATTTTTTAAATTTCGTAAATTGGCCTGGTTTATCGTTAAGTGTTCGTCGGCTTCAGGCTTTATTTGGGGTCTATCAACGCTTTTTCTAAGGCTAAAGAAATGACCCGAGAGCGTATCGGCTAACCAAAGTCCGGCCGGATCGCCTGAATAAAGCAACTGCCCGCCCTGTTTTCCTGCGCCGGGCCCCAGATCGATGGCTTGACCAGCGGCCGCGATAGCCAGGCGATCGTGTTCGACAAAGACGACAGGACCGGGCAGTCGACTGATAACCGGAAGGAGCTTGGTGACATCGGCCGGATGCTGGCCGATGGTCGGTTCATCTAGCACATGAAGCATATCTTCAAGTTTGCTGGTCATGATGATGGCCAATCTCAGGCGCTGGGATTCACCACGAGACAGGGATGGACTGGGCCGATCCAACGATATGTAATCCAGTCCTACATTGACCAATGCTTCCAGACGTACGCCTATCTCTTCATGGAGCCGTTTTTCCGAATGAGGCGGTAGATAAGCTTCAAACAATGCATGGGCTTCGGCTATGGAGAGCGACAATAGTTGAGGAAATGTATAGTCAAAGTAGCGGACAGCCGCTGCACTCGGGTGCAGACCGGTGCCGGCGCAGGAAACGCAACCGCTCCCCTCACACTCTGGACAGCGGGTTCTAAAATGCAGTGGTTCTAAATCCTGAAAATATGTGCCGCAGGTAGGGCAAATCTGGTCCCGGGCCATGGTGATCACCAGGCTATTTTGTTTTACCCTGATGGCAACCGCTCCTAAGGATGTCGCCGTTTGGACGATGGATCGCGCTTCGGAGGCCTTTATTTTGCCGCCATATTCTCCGAGGATGATATCGATGTCGTGCCGCTCGGCCGGATCCAAGAGTTGGTTAAGTCTTTGGGCTTTGTCTGAAAGGGCAAGCGGTAGACCATCCACAATAACCGCCTCTGGCCCGAATATTTCCGCCAGCAGCGCCAGTAATGTCCGGTGACTACCGAAGGCGCCGCTCACCAGAGGGACGATAATCGTCATGGGCGCCAGGCGCGAGGCGTGGGTTATTCGTTCGACGATTTCATCTTCAGATAAGACGACCAGAAGCCCCCCACACTCTAAACAAGCCCGCTCTCCGAAACGCGCGAACAGCAAGCGGAGGAATGGATGCAGACCAGAAGCAGTAGCGACGGTCGAGTTTGGATTCCGGTTGAGCAGATTCTGTCCGACTGCCACGGCCGGACCCAAACCGGTGATATTCTCGACGGCCGCGGGAGACATTCTCTCGGCTACCGAACCCCGAGAGTAAACTTCCAAGAATCGGCGCCTGGCTTCGTGGTACAGGGTATCAAATACTAAAGATGTTTTCCCCGAGCCGGAGACGCCGGTGACGGCTGTTAAGCCGTTGTCAATTTCAACATCAATCGTTTGCAGATTGTGTTCGCGAGCGCCGAGAATCTTAATGGTCATGATTGGTCAGAGCTTATTTTACAATAGCGTTTGTACTGAAGTCGAGGTTGACCAAGGCACTGCGAATCCTGAGAATGGCCGTGGATAAGGTCTGGATTTGTCTTATTGCATGACGGGTGAACGGGAGATTGAACGGGGAACGGGATCGTAGCTTCCAGAGGTAGTCCCGTTGATTGTTTTTCCAGTGATTGTTTTACATTGCTTTTTCCGGTTATGTCGAGACGTTTGGGCGGTAGGGTTGGAAGGGGGCGTTGGTAGTTCGCTTGAGAAGTGTTTGAGCCAAATGGCTGAGCCAGAAGACTTAGCTGAAGGGTGGGGTTGAGCAGGTTTGGGAACATGATGGCTAAACCAAATGGCTTGGCTCGATTATAGCACGTATGTTCTATTCAGACAAACGAAATGAGAAGTCCAGAAAGTACCGTTTTTTGGACTTCTGATTGGCAAACAAATATTGGGTTACCTCTGGTAAATTCAGGTAAGAATCGGCTGAATTTGGCTGTTAATACAACTACTAAAAATCCTCCCGAAAACGAGTTAAGGATTCATGGGACGCGGTCCTGAAGCAGTCTCCAAATATGAGCTGTGGAGCGTCCCATAATCCTGAGTTGAACTGAACCGGTGGGGGCTAGTTATTTGGGGATTAAGCGGAAGGAATCTGCAGGACTATGACGCACATTGGGGCAACAACGCGCGGTAACTGTTGCCAGAAGTAGCCCAATTTGCTAACAGATCGGCTGCATCGTGAAGAGCCACAAGAAACTGCGAGAGCGATCCATGTGCTGTAGAGACGGGTATTTCGGTCAGTAGGCAGGGTAAAGCAATGGGCGCTAACAAGAAACCAGAACGCCTAGGTCCAAACAACATGGCAGAGCACATCAAACGTTCAAGGTGGGCGATGTCGATTCGGTTTGACCGTTTGGACAAGCGCATCACCTGACCACACTGCGGGCAACGACAGGCGGCTTCTGAGTTGGTAGCCGTCTCTTGTGAAGGCTCTTGTGGTTGGTGGGTGTCTTGGGCACCAAGTTGATGCCTGGCCTGACGGAGCTGGTGGCGATTCCCAGAGCTAAAGAAGCCGTAATATCGAATCTTGACTAAACCTTTGGGCAGAACATGCTGTAGGAAACGGCGAATGAACTCCTCGGCGGCGAGGGTGCAAATCCTGGTCTGACCTGTGCTAGATTCAGTGTAGCGGAAAGTGACCTTCCCATGGGCCAGCTTGAGGATACGCTTGTGACTGATGGCCACCCGAAAGATGTACGGAGCCAGATACTTCAGGGTAGTCACCCCATTGCCAACAGGCTGACAGTGAACGACCCAATCCTGCTGCCAGGTTTCCGTAGGTACCCGGACAAATAGATCGGTCTTCTTGAGAGCATCACGGAACTTGGCCCGGAAGAGGATGGAGAGGGGCTTGACGTGAACCAGAAAATCTTCCCTGGCCTGAAGCCAACTCTGGCCATCATCGCTCAGACCGCCACCAGGTACCAAATAGTGAACATGGGGATGGTAGTTCAAGTCGCGAGCCCAGGTGTGCAGTATACCGACCAGACCAATTTGGCCGCCGACAAAACGAGGGTCCCGGGCTAGCTGCTTTGTGGCCGCCGCTGAAGCCCGAAAGAGAAGATTGTAGATCGCTCATTGGTTGCTACGGGCGAGTTCTCTTAGTCCGGCAGGCAAGGTAAAGGTGAGCAGGAAGTAGGGCACGGGCAGCAGGAAATCCTGTTGCCGAGCCAGCCACTGCTCTGCAGCATCACACTGGCACTTGGGGCAATGCCGATTGCGACAAGAGTGATAACTGTAGCGGTCTTCGTCACAGTGGTCGCAGTGATAGACGTGGCCACCCAGGGCTTCAGTCCGACAGTTAATGATGGCCCGCATCGCCTGGCGATGGCTGGGCAACATGCGTTCAGCGAATTTAGCTTGGTAGTCAGGCCCGTGACGACGAAAGATGTGGGCCAACTCAATCATGGCAGGTCAGCCATGAGTTGGTCAATGGTCTCGCCAGCCAATTCTTCGGCGCGGCGAGTCAGGTGGGTATACTGAGACGTAGTCCACAGATCACGATGCCCCAAATAGCTCTGAATGAGGCGTAAGTTGATCCCAGCTTCAAGCAAGTGGGTGGCGTAGCTGTGGCGTAACGTATGCACAGAGGCTCGCTTTTGGATGCCGCTGGCCACAAGGGCATCACGAAAGGCTCTCCAAACACTCTTGCCGGAGATGTGGGTCTCAGATGCGGCCATTAAAGAGCGACGATGGAAGCCAGCTGGGAAGAGCCAGACTGGGTTGCAATGGCTGGCCCAACACCGGCGCAGCTGTTCCAGGGTATGCTGTGGTAGCGGCACGTAGCGGTCTCTAGCTCCTTTCCCCTTACGCCCATGGACCAACATGCGGGCGCTGTCGATATCGGCCACTTGCAGCGATCTCCCTTCACTGATACGCAGTCCGCAGGCATATATGGTGCTAAGGCAGACCCGGTATCTTAACTGGTGAACGTAACCCAGAATCTGGCGTACTTCTTCCTGACTGAGAATGGCTGGCAACTTCTTTTCCTTCGGCGGACGCACCAACTTCAGCGTGGGCCATTCCCGTTGCAGCGTGTACTCGTACAAGAACTTGACCGCACACAGCGTGATGGTGCAGGTGCCCCGACCAAGCTGTTTTTCATAGGTCAGGTAGAGGAAATACTGCCGTAATTCTTCTTCTGTGATTCGGTCAGGGGATTTGCCGTAGTGTTCGGCTAATCGGCGAATGGCGTTAGCGTACGTCTTTTGCGTACCCTTTGAGAGGCCATGCAGTTGCATATCCTCCATCATTCGTTTTCTTAAGGGTGTCATGGCTTATACCTCCTATCATTATGGGACGAACATCTGATAGGAAATATAGCTTGTGGGGAATGCTTATTGGGGATTTGTTAGGGGCTTGTGCCTATTTTTCTGCGCGAAGCGTTTAGTTCAACCTCCGTTTTTCGTACTCACTTACACCAAAGCGAAAACGATTCGGAGCTTTCTGTCGGCAAATCGTCAAGATCAAGCGCGATACGTTTATTGAATAGTGGTGACATTTTACGCGGCCATCTGGTCAAATTAGCATGTCAAAAAAAAACGATTATCAGAATATACTTTTGAGTGAATGGTTGCAACCTATCGACTTAGATTTCCCGAATCAGCCGAAATCCTGGCGCCGACAATTACGATGTGCCGGAAGCCAAGATTACGCCGTTAAAATAGACATGGAGCTGGACGTGATATCTTCCGTATCCAGCCCCGATCTCTACAAAACAACAAATCTTCAAGTGGGAGTCGTTCATCCATGTCCAAATAAAAACGGGCGTCTTGTTTAACTACCTAAATTTGGTGCAAATTAGCGACAGTTCCATCGCGAGCCAAGAAAGAAGCAAAGGCATCAATGAATGAAGCCGCTAGATCATGCGCCTGATTGAGTGAAATTTGAACGATATGGCCCTGAGCATCAAAGTAAAGGTTGCCGGTAATATGAAAGGCGTCCCGAACCATGCGCAACATACCGAATTGCTGGAGCTTGGCTTGGCAAAAAGCCAAACCATTACGTACCCAAGCCGTCAGGTTGTAAGCCAGTTGCCCCAACAACAGCAACATATCCTGAGCATGGAACGATTTTTTGTTGCGCTTGGTGATGCCCAAGCCCTGCTTGGACCCTTTGATGGCCGTTTCGACAGCTCCACCACGGAGGTCATAGGCATAGACAGCCGACCAGATGGGGGCGACAGGGGTGGGAAAAGTTCGTTTGCCTTGCTCGGTCAGCCAGTGAAGTTGGTCATTATCCAGATTGAAAGCCAGGATGGCGGTATGCCACTTTCCTTTCTTTCCCTGGCAGCGAACGGCCAATTGTCGTGTGGGCTGGTTATAAGTAAAGGGGGCTTGCACCCACCCAGCCTGCCGTCGTGGGTCTTTGGGGTCGGTTTCCCAGATAGCGACCGTTGCGGCCAATTTCTCGACGCGCTTCCAGTGGGTTACTTTGACCAACAATTGATAACCCCGCTCCAACAGCCAATTGATATCCGCATCATTACCACCGCCGCCATCAATACGCAGGATGGTTTGCTTGCAGAAACCGGGATTGAGATTCAAGATGGTTTCCCCATCGGTAACCAAGTCGACCAAGCTGCGATTGAGTTGGGTTTTGCCACGATACAAGCGTTCGCTGATGATTTCACCGTACAGGGTGGCATAGACACGCCCCAATTGCCGCCCCCGTTTGTTCTTTTGCTTGGCAAAATACCCTTTTTCGACGCCTTCGCTCTGCCGTCCAGCCGGCAAGCCACTCATATCAACATCCAACAACTGCCAGCCGCGGCCATAATGATGACCATATCCAGCACCATAGCGACGATAGATAGCCTGCATCGCTTGTCGCATTTGCTCTACATTTTCTGCCTGGCAAGCACTCAAGGTGGTGCTGATAACCGATTGGTCGGCACAACGTTTGCGCCCAAAGGCAGCCGACAATGCGGCATCTGTCTTTACCCGTTGGTTGACTTCAACCACACCTTGCCCACCAGCCATGATATTGATAAAGGCGTCCTGCAATTTCTCCAGTGGCGTATGGACAACTGTTTTTTGTTGGATAGTGACTTGTTGCCCAATCATTTCCCATATACCCATTTGTCGCATGCTCATCCCAACCATAGCCAGGCTGGCTCGTGGCGAATATCTGATACAATTTTTCATGGTGACGGTTCTCCTTTAGCAAATTTTTTGGTGATACTTATATTTTTGCTAGGAAAACCGTCACTGTCATCTTTTTATGAATTGTGTCCTTGTTGGTACAAAATTTAGGTAACTAGCTGACCGTAGCGTTTCGAAGATGGAGGTAACACTTTGCCGGAAGTACTGGCGGATGAAAAGAAGTGCTTCTGCAGCTATAATTCTCCTGGTTCAGTTTAGAACGAGATTAAATATGGGAATATTGATCAATACCAAACTGCGACCGCCACGTTTGCCTGAAGGGTATGTGACACGCCCGCGCCTGTTAGCGCAGTTGGATCGTGGTCTGGGGCAGGGTCTTATTCTCGCATCAGCGCCGGCGGGATATGGTAAAACATCGCTGGTGGCCGATTGGCTGCGCCAGCGCCCGGCGCTGACCACTGCCTGGCTCTCTTTGGATGAAAACGACAATGACCTGGATGTTTTTCTCCGTTATCTGACAACGGCCGTTCGTAATGCCTTTCCTTCAAAACGGCCGTGTGCCAACACCCAGACACTGCTCAACGCGCCCCAATCACCTCCGCTGGAAACCATCACCACTGCCCTGATCAACGATCTGACCCAACTGCCCCATTCTTTGCTCCTCGTTCTGGACGATTATCATTCAATCACCCTGCCGGCTATTCAAGAGGTAATGGCGGCCTTGGTCCGGTATCGACCCGACAAACTGTGTTTGCTGTTGATCACCCGTGTAGACCCGGCTTTGTCGCTGCTGGCACGCCTCCGGGCACAGACAGAGGGTGCTCGAAGTGCGCGCCGTTGATTTGCGCTTTGTGCAGGCAGAAGCAAATGCCATCCTGACCCAGACTGCCGGCGTGGAAGTAGATGAAACAGCAGCTGCGATGCTGGAAGAGCAGATAGAAGGCTGGATAATCGGCCTGCAGCTGGCTGGTCTTTCTTTGCGCGATCAACAAGATCAGGTCGCATTTGCCCGTGCCCTTCACCAGCGAGGACATCGCTTAGCCATCGATTTCTTGCTGGATGAAGTGTTGAACCACCAACCTCGCCCGGTTTTTGAATTTTTGCTAAAAACGGCCATTTTGGAGCGGTTTTGCGATTCATTATGTGAATTTATCGTTGGTCACGCGACAGCTGGTGACGGCTTGCAGCTGAATCAATTGGCCCACATAGGTCTTTTCCTGGTATCGTTGGATGAGCAGGGGGCGTGGTACCGGTACCATCACCTGTTTCAATCGTTACTGAAGCAGCGATTAACGCAAGAATTTAGCGCGCAAGAGATCGCTGCGCTCAATCGTCAGGCAGGCGTTTGGTACGCTGATCACGGTTTTATCGAAGAAGCCCTGCGTCACTTATTGGTAGCGGGAGATGTAGAAACGGCCGTTTCGCTCATCGAAGCGCAGCGCCACGAGATCTTCAATCGAGGAGAGTTTTACCTTCTAGTGCGCTGGCTGGATCTACTGCCGACAGAAGTAATAAACCAACGCCCAACCTTGTTACAGATCAAAGCGTGGACGCTGCGTTGGCAGGCTAAATTTCAGGCTGTACCCTCTCTACTCCAGCAAGCAGAAACCCTGCTGGCCCAAGCAAGAGATAGCGATACCGACGACAGGAGCAATCCCGATACTTTGCGCGGCGAACGAGATACTTTGCGCAGCGAAATTGCATTTTTCTTGAACGATTTTCCGCGCTGCTTCAGGTTGACCCAATCAGCGCCAAAACATCTGCCGCCCCATGCCTTGTATGTGCAAGGGGTTGCAGCTTTATTCGAGCTTATCGCGCAGCAAAGCCTGGGGCAGACGGAAGCCGCTCTGGAAAAGCTTAATGCCTGGCTGGGTGAGGATCGCTTTCAGCATCACGCGTCCCGCTACGGTTTAATGTTAGCAGCCGGCGCCATTTACGGCATGGTCGGCGACTTAAAGCGTCTGGAGCAAATTGGACAACATTTGCTTCAAGTAGGGTTGGCAAAAGAGCACCCGCTCAGCATTACCTGGGCGAGCCATTTCTTAGGCCATGTCTATTACCAATGGAACCGCCTGGAGGAAGCAACTGCCCACTGGTCAACTGTGTCTAAATGGCGCTATCAAGCTAACTTCCTCGTCTACCATGATGCGATGCTGGGTCTGGTCTTGATTCACCATAGTCAGAAAGACGAAACGCAGGCACAGCAAACACTAGACACGTTAACCCAGGTCATGCTGGAGATAAACCAGGTACAGCTTGCGCCACAGGTTGAATCGTTTCGCGCTCGCCTGGCGCTGCTGCGTGGGGAGGTAGGAGCGGCTGTTTATTGGCTGCAGACCGGGGTACAACCCGCTCGTATGTCGCTCTGGTTCTGGGAAGCCAACGATATCACGCGCGTCAAAGTGCTGATAGCCCAGGGAATGGCCGTGTCCTACCAGGAAGCCGCCGAATTGCTAACCTCTTGCCAACAGTATGCCGAAGAGACGGCAAGCGTCTGGCTGCTCATCCAGATTTGGGCGCTGCGGGCGCTCTTGGCGCAGGCGCAGAGTCAACAAGAAGCAGCCTTAGCTGCCGGCGAACGCGCCGTGCGCCTGGCCGAACCCGGCGGTTACCTACGCCTCTTTGTAGAACTGGGCGCAGAGATGGCCGACTTGCTGGCACAATTAGCGGCGCGCGACGTTGCCCCTAAGTATATCGAACGTATTCTGGCTGTATTTCGCGCGGATCAATTGCTCGATGAGGAAATTTTAACCGGGCGAGAATTAGAGATTTTGGCCCTCTTGCAGCAAGGCTTGACCAACAAAGAGATCGCCGGACGATTGGTCCTCTCTGTGCTGACGGTGAAGAAACACAACCTCAATATCTACCAAAAGCTGGGCGTAAACCGCCGTCGTGAGGCTGTGGCTGAAGCAAAAAAGCTGAATCTCCTACCCTAAATACTCCCAATCTACTCCCTTCAAATCTTCCAACTGATAAAGAATAAATGTACCATCAAGTGATGGCGCAGTATAAATTAACGATGTATGCAACGACCGTTTACCGCGTACACATTCAGGGTGCGTTTGATGAAACCTGGTTGCAAGAGTTGAACCCCGATTGGACTGTCCAATTCAACGATGAAAACACACAAGTAACCACGACAATCACTGGCGCTATGTGTGACCAGGCAGCCTTAATTGGCCTGTTGAGCAGTCTGTACAATGCAGGCTTGCCACTGTTAGCAGTTGAATGTCTGATGGAGCCTGAACAGGTGACGCGATAGGAATAAGATTGACACAACGTACAAGCTTTTGCCAACGCCAATCCGGTGATTTGAAGATATTTTACACAGAAAGGAGTTTCCTATTATGAAAACGATCACAACAATCTTGTTTTTGATGGGCGTGCTATCACTGGTAGCGTGTCAGCGAGCAGCAGAACCAGAAGCCAGTATAGATCTGACCGGTACAAACTGGGTACTGAGTTCGCTCAATGGCGCTTTACCGGTGGCCGGTACCAGCATCACGCTTCAGTTTGGGGATGATGGTACTGCCTTCGGCTCGGACGGCTGTAATCGATACAACACCACTTACACCCAGGATGGCAACAGCCTGACTATCGATCAGTCTGCGGGGATTTCATCCATGATGGCGTGCGAGGAAGCCGTTATGAATCAGGCAACAGCCTATGCGACGGCGCTGGCGGAGACCAACAACTTCACAGCCAGTGGCAATCAGTTGAATTTACGCAATGAAGATCAAGTTCTGGCGACCTTCGTCATCGATACGGGCGCGTCAACCGGCGCTGAGACGGGAACCAGCACAGATCTGAGCGACACGAGCTGGATAGCGAGTTCAATAAATGGCGAGATGCCTATATCTGGGACGGCCGTTACCATTCAATTCAACGCCGATGGCACCGCCACAGGCACAGACGGCTGCAACCAATACAACACCACCTATACCCAGGATGGCAATAATCTGACCATCAACCAGGCTGAAGGCGCTACAACCCTGATGGCCTGCCCGGAACCGGTGATGGAACAGGCAGCGGCATTCAGCGCGGCCCTGGCGGAGACCACCAGCTTCAGCATGACTGAAGATGAGCTATTCTTGCAGAACGGCGACCAGGTCGTGGCGACCTTTGTTATCAGCTCCTCAGACCTGACCGGCACGGCCTGGGAAGTGGTTAACTACAATAATGGCCGTGATGCAGTGGTCGGTCTTGTGCTTGGCACAGAGATTTCGGCCCACTTTGGCGTTGAGGGTGACTTGACCGGCAATGCGGGCTGCAACCAGTACTTTACCAGCTACACCGCCAATGACGGGTCCATTGAAATTGGCACCATTGGCTCCAGCATGCGTTTCTGCGAAGAACCGCTCGGCATGATGGAGCAAGAAGCGGAATATCTGGCAGCGCTTTCCAGCGTTGTTACCTACAGCATTCAAGGCGACGTACTGCAAATGCGGACGGCTGGCGACGAACTGGCCGTTGTCATGAAGCGCAAACTGATTGTTGACTTGCCCGAGCCCGCTCCTGAGGTACCGACTGGCCGGGTAACGGGAGCGCCGCTGGGCGCCAATGTTCGTTCCGGCCCAGGCATCAACTTCCCCGTCATTGGGCTGGCTCAAAATGGGGATGAAGGCGAAATCGTAGGTCGTAGCGCAGACAATCGCTGGTGGGCAACTCCTGTGCCTTCGGCGCCGGGGGGCATTGGTTGGGTGTCGGCTGATCTTGTGATTGCCACCAATGCCGAAAACGTGCCGGTGATCGAGGTTGCACCGCCGGTCATTGTTGTGCCGACAGCCGCGGCGACGCCAACACCAGTCCCACCCCCTACGTCGACGCCAGCGCCGGAAATCTCGTTCACAGCCGATCGGACAACGATTGCCCAGGGGGAATGTGCCACCCTCAGCTGGACCGTGCAGAATGTCCAGGCGGTTTGGGTCTATCCCCTTGGCCAACCGTTTAACCAGTTCCCGCGCACTGGCCAGGGCAGCGAGCGTGTGTGCCCGACCAGCACGACGACCTATGAGTTGCGCGCGCTGTTGCAGGAAGGGACAACACAGTTCCGTCAGATCACCATTACTGTGGTTGGGACAAGTGCCACTGTAACGCCGGTTCCAGCGTCAACCGCAACAGCCACATCGGCGCCCGCATCTGATCCCCTGGCTGGAACCAGATGGGAGGTGGTCAACTTTAATAATGGCAGTGCTCTGGTTTCCGTGATCAACGGCACACGGATAACAATGGAATTCGGCCAGGACGGTCGAGTCACTGGCAACGGCGGTTGCAACAACTACTTTGCTCCCTATCAGGTAAATGGCAGCAGTATCACCATTAATCCACCCGGCAGTAGCCAGCAGGTATGTTCAGAACCGGAAGGTATCATGGAACAAGAGGCTGAATTCTTAACGACCTTGCATTCTGCGGCGACTTTCCGGATCGATGGCAATATGCTGGAAATACTTACAGCGGGCAATCAGAAGGCCGTCATTGCCAGCCAAGTCCGCTGACAATTGACAAACCTTGAGACCGGACAGACGTTCCGCAACCTGTCCGGTCTCAGACACATTTATTCAATCATGTAACCTCAAAAAAACTCCGGTGATGATATGGAGTCTGCCAATCAGGCAGTTTGAGCGTGCATTACCTTGTCAGCAAACATTCAAATGGTAGGTCATTATGTCGAAAACAAATGATGCAACAAAATATACTGAAGCAGCTAATAATCTACTGCTCAATGAACTCAATTGGGAGGATGTGCAAGATTTTGAAAATGCCAGCCGAGGTTTTATTGCAAGCCTGGACGACCCTGTTATTAAAGGTGAAAACGGCCATGCTGTCTGGAACCTCGACGCGTATCCCTTCCTCGCCGAAGAAACCGCGCCGCCCAGCGTCAACCCCAGCCTGTGGCGGCAGTCGCGGCTGGTAGCCAATTATCACGGCCTGTTCAAAGTCACCGATGGCGTTTACCAGATTCGTGGCTTTGATTTGTCCGTTATGAGCATCATCGAGAGCGACAACGGCTGTGTGGTGGTCGATCCGCTGATCTCGGCGGATGTGGCGCGAGCAGGTATGGCACTGTTTTACAAACATGTGGGCCGCAAACCGGTGGCGGCTGTCATCTATACCCACAGCCACATCGACCATTGGGGCGGCGTTAAAGGCGTTGTTTCCCAGGCCGACGTACAAGCTGGCAAGACAAAGATTATCGCCCCAGAACATTTCATGGAACACGCTGTCAGCGAAAACGTCATTGCGGGCAATGTGATGACCCGCCGCGCCAGCTATATGTATGGTAACCTGCTGCCCAAAGACCCCAAAGGCCAGGTTGGCGCCGGGCTGGGACAGACCACTTCCACCGGCCTCGTCACCCTCATCCCTCCCACCGACGACATTACCCATACCGGTCAGAAAATGATGATAGACGGCCTGGAAATTGAGTTCCAATTGACGCCCGACACGGAAGCTCCGGCAGAGATGAATTTTCTCTTCCCGAAATATCGCGCTTTGTGCATGGCCGAAAACTGCACCCACAATATGCACAATCTGTACACCTTGCGCGGGGCGCCGGTACGTGACGCCAAAGCGTGGGCGTACTATATTGACGAGGCAATTGGTGTGTTTAACGGCCGTTACGACGTTATCTTTGCCTCTCACCATTGGCCCACCTGGACAGCCGAATCCGGCGTGGAATTCCTGAAAAAACAGCGCGACATGTACAAATATCTCCATGACGAGACCTTGCGCCTGGCCAATCAGGGCTTCACCATACTGGAAATCCCGGAACTTATCGAACTCCCTGCCGACTTGTTCAACTCCTGGTACAACCGGGGTTATTACGGCAGCATCAACCACAACGTCAAAGCCATTTACCAGCGGTACCTGGGCTTCTTCGATGGCAATCCCGCCACCCTGCACCCGTTGCCGCCAGAAGCCGCCGGTCAAAAATACGTCGAATTCATGGGCGGGGCAGAAGCCCTGCTGGCTAAAGCGTATGAATCATTCGCCAAAGGCGAGTATCGCTGGGTAGCCCAGGTGGTCAACCACCTCGTCTTCGCCGACCCGGACAACAAGGCGGCTCGTGATCTGCAAGCCGACGCCCTGGAACAACTTGGATACCAGGCGGAGTCGGGTATCTGGCGCAACTTTTACCTCAGTGCGGCGAAAGAGCTGCGTGATGGTGTTCTTGATCTTGACACGCCTCAGCTCGGATCAGACGTGATCAAAGCGACGCCGCTGGACATGTTCTTCGACCTGCTGGCAGTACGCCTGATTGGCCCCAAGGCAGCAGGCAAAAAGATCGTCCTAAATGCTGTTTTCACGGACATTGACGAACAATACTTGCTGGTTGTCGAGAATGGCGTCCTGAACTACGCCAAAGGAAAGCAGGCCCCTGAGGCAGATGCCACCTTGACCCTCAGCCGGACGGCATTGGATGAGGTGATCTTGGGCGAGGCGAAGCTGGCCGACAAGCTGGCAGCGGGAGAAGCACAAATCAGCGGCAGCCCAGAGAAACTGATGGAGTTTTTGTCACTCATGGATACCTTTGAGTTCTGGTTCAATATCGTCACGCCTTAGTAAGTCTAGATTAGATTGGTCCAATCTTTAAGATTGGACCAATCTTGCCTATGGCAGCCTTATGGATACCTTTAATCAAATAATTGAGCTGGTTGGCAACGCCGGCATCCTGATCTTTGTCGTAGCAAGCATGCTGGCCCTTGGTCTAAGCCTCACCGTTAGGCAGATTGTGGATCCACTGCGCAACCTGTGCGTTTTGGCTGCGCTGCTCATCGGGAATTTTCTCCTTGTGCCGGGCTTGGCGTTTCTGTTATTGTGTGTCATTCCGCTGGAGTCGGGTTTTGGCATTGGGATCATCCTATTGGCAACGGCGGCCGGAGCGCCATTTTTGCCCAAATTAGTTGAGTTGGCAAAAGGAACCATCGCTTTAAGCGTGGGCGCGATGATCCTGCTGATGGTCGTGACGATTGTTTATTTGCCGCTGGTACTGCCCCTGCTGCTGCCTGGCGTGGCCGTTAATCCCATTGATTTTGCCCTGCCTTTGGTTCTATTTATGTTAACTCCATTGGCGGTGGGCTTGTTTACGGCGGCTCGTTTCCCAAATGTGGCCCGGCGGGGGCAGCCTGCTCTGTCCAAGCTTTCCAGCCTGGGTCTCATGGTGGGCTTCGTTGCCTTGTTGATTGTGAATGCCAACATTTTGCTGGATGCCATTGGCAATGGTGCTATGCTGGCAGCAGCGCTGTTGATAGTGGGGGCTTTCCTGATCGGCTGGCTCTTGGCGGGTGCGAATCGCGAACTGCGCACGATTCTGGGGCTGGCAACGGCGCAGCGCAATTAGTCGGCGGCATTGTTGGTGGCGGGCGCCAATTTCAGTGACCCCAATGTGCTTGTTATGGTCATGGTGGGCGCGGTGTTGATGCTGGGTGGATTGCTGACGACTGCCAAAGTGATTGGCAGTCGGGTAAACGGTATTCAGCAGGTACAGAATTAGGGTAGTAAAAAGAGTTCCATGATGATAGACATACCAGCTCATGAACGAAACCCGCGGCTGACAACACCAAGAGCCGCAGCAGTAGCCGGGGTTATTTTTGCCCTGCTCTTTGCTGCCAGCCTGGTATTTCTACGACTTTCCATCCCCAGTGATTTGACCAGTGAGATCGAGTGGATTAGGCAATCAAGGAACTACCTTTCAATTGCCCTGGTGCTCATGCCCTTCGCCGGGATAACCTTTCTGTGGTTCATTGGCGTCATTCGTGACCGGTTTGGGGAGATGGAAGATCGCTTCTTTTCCACGGTGTTCTTCGGCAGCAGCTTACTATTTATAGGGATGGTGTTCGTCGCTATGGCGGTGGCCGGGGCGTTGGTGGCGAGTGTTGGCTTTGATGGTAATTATACAATTAGCCAGGATGTCCTTGTTTTTGGACGGGCGTTGATGCTGCAAATCAGCAATGTATATGCGCTGCGTATGGCTGGTGTGCTCATGTTCTCCCTGGGAACTATGTGGTGGCGTACACAGATAATGCCCCGCTGGTTGGTGGGCCTCACTTATTTGATTGCGTGTGCCTTGCTGCTGATCATCAGCCTCAATCTATGGATTACCCTGTTATTTCCAGCCTGGGTACTGCTCGTGAGTGTCTATGTACTCCTCCAGAGCCATCGTGAACAGATGCCGGTAACTGTGCAAGGTGATGAATGAACAAACTTTCGACAAACTTAGACTTGCCTATGGATCGCAATCATTTTATGGCCGACGCCATTGCCGGGTTGACCTTTGCGGTGGTTAATGTGCCGCAGGCGATGGGCAACGCCGTGCTGGCCACAGTAAACCCGGTTGCCGGGCTTTATACCTTGATGATCGCGACGCCGGTGGGTGCGCTTTTCACCGGTTCGGTCTTTATGAACGTGTCGACGACCGGGGCGTTATCGGTGGCGGCGGGCGATGCGCTGGTAAATTACCCCGGCGATCAGAAGACCACGGCATTGATCACCCTGGCACTCCTTATCGGCGTGTTTCAACTGATAGCCGGGATACTCAGGCTGGGCAGCATGATCCGCTTTGTCTCCCAGTCGGTGATGACCGGTTTCATTACCGGCATCGCCCTGCTGATCATCCTAGGCGCCATACCTGACGTAACCGGCTATTCCAGCACTTTTAACAGTGAATTCCTCAAGCTGGCAGACACGATCCTAAACCTCAAGCAATTCGAGCCGGTGACGTTTGTCTTAGGAATACTGACAATTGCGTTGATTGTTGGTTTGGGCTTTACCCCTGCCCGCAAGTTCTCGATGGTCCTGGCGCTCGTCGTGGTGACGTTGTTGGGCGTGGGCATCACGGCCGTTTTGGGTGAGGCGGTGTTTGTTACGGTTGGCGACATTACCACCATTCCCCGGTCGCTGCCGCGCCCCGCTCTGCCTGACCTGATCATGATTCCGGCGCTGATTATGCCGGCGCTGGCGATTAGCATCATCGGTCTGGTTCAGGGCGCGGGGGTCAGCCAAAGCTATCCCAACCCGGACGGCAAGTTCCCGGATGTGTCAAGAGATTTCACAGGGCAGGGGATTGCCAACATTGCTACCAGTTTCTTCACCGGTATTCCGGGCGGTGGCTCTATGTCGGGAACGGCCGTTACTGTCAATGCCGGCGCCAGATCGCGCTGGGCCAACATCCTTGCCGGGTTTTTTGTCATCCTGATTGTGCTGCTGTTTGCCGGGGTCGTCAAGTTGATCCCAATGAGCGCGTTGGCCGGGCTGCTGATTGTCGTCGGTTTTCAGAACCTACAGCCACAGCAAATTTCGATGGTCTGGCAGACCGGACGAGTGGCACAGACAGCGATGGTATTGACGCTGGTGGCGACATTGGCTCTGCCGCTGCAATATGCCATCCTGATCGGCGTCGCCATTTCGATCATGATGCACGTATTCCGCTCCTCCAACCAGGTACGCATGGTGGAGTTTGTGCCGGTTGAGGGTGGCTTCCCCATTGAGCAGCCCGCGCCCATCAAGCTGTCCGATCATGAGGTGATGCTGCTATACGCCTACGGCAGCTTGTTCTTCGCCGCGGCGGCCACGTTTGAACAAAATCTGCCCAACGCCGATGACGCAAAACAGGCAGTTGTCATCCTCATTCTGCGCGGGCAGCCAGAGGTGGGCAGCACTTTTATCGGTGTATTGCGCCGCTATGCCACCACTTTGCAGGCAAACGGCGGCCGCCTCATGCTGACCGGCGTCAATCCACGGCTGCGGTATCAGTTGGAGAAAACGGGCACCCTGACGTTCATCGGTGAAGAAAATGTGTTCTTGGAGCAGGCGCAAATGGGTGTGGCACTGAACGAAGCTCTGGAGGCGGCACGGGCGTGGTTGGATGAGGTAACGATGCAGGAGCCAGATGGTTAGGAAGCCTATTTCTTTTGGAGATCCAAGGGCGGGAACTAAGTTATGGCGTTGTACGTCAATAGAGAGGAAAAGTAGGGAATGCTCGAATGACGACGTTATGCGATGAAGATGAAGCTTCTTGGAGTATGGTGCGGGCCAGAAGCATTGACAAATAATAGAGAGTCTATAAGGAGTAGAGGCAATGAGTAAGAGATCGTCAGTTCTGATATGTGGCGTTGTGTTGAGCCTGGTATTCTTGGTCGCCTGTGCGTCGGGAGGCGATGGCGGCGAGGAATATCTGCCCGGTAGCAGCTGGAACCTGACAGCATTGAACGGTAGCGTTCCTATGACTGGCACGTTCATTACAATCAATTTCGATGAGAGCCTGGCAGTCTTTGGTTCGGACGGCTGCAACAACTACCGGACGACGGCCACCGTTGACGGCAAGAATATTGAGTTCGCTCAACCTGGCGCGGCCACATTGATGGCCTGTGAAGAGCCGATCATGAGCCAGGCCACCGCGTTCCAGGAAGCGCTGGCGGCGGCCGAAACCTTCTCAGCCACTGAAGAGGATCTGGTGCTGATGGACGGTGACGGCAACGAGGTGGCAACTTTCGCCGTCGCTAGCCAAGAGCTGAGCGGCACATCATGGATTGTGACTAGCTACAACAACGGCCGCGAAGCCGTGGTTAGCGTCATTGGCGGCGCGGAGATTACGGCCAGTTTCGGCGAAGATGGCCAGGTAAGCGGTACGGCCGGCTGCAACAACTACTTCGCCTCGTTCGAGGCTGATGCCGAGGCCGGCACAATCACCATAGGCCAGGCGGGCTCCACGATGATGGCCTGCGAGGAACCGGAAGGGATCATGGAGCAGGAGCAGGAATACCTGGCGGCGCTGGCTACGGCCGCCACCTACCGTGTTCAGGGCAACACGCTGGAAATGCGGACGACCGATGATGCCCTGGCAGTGATGATGCAGCTCGCTCCCTAATCCGGCCCAAGTAATCGGCCGGTAGCAAACTCGGGAGTGTGTCTGAGTTTCTCAAGGGGGGACTGAAGCGGCCATTTTTCGCCGTTTCAGCTCCCTCTTTTTCTCGCCTAATCATTGAGAGATGACGACAATGGTCACAAGGAGACCTTCTCATCGTCGTAGACCAATTACCCCACCGAGAGATAGCATCCTGAGCAACGTCTTGGGCGAGTTCCTAGATCCACTTGATGCCCTCTTTACAATCTTCTTCAGTGTTCTCTTTGCCCTGCTCTTTACGCAATCATATGCGATTTTGATTTACCGCGATGTCATGGATGCATCGTTCTCAAGCGGATATGGGCAAGAGTTATTTGTCGCGATTCTCGGTGCTGTCACAGCCTGGGGTATCATTGACGGCGTTTTGTATGTTTTGGCAGAGGTATTTGGGCGGCGTGAACGCTATCGTTTGTTGCAGTACATACAGACGAGCAGCAGCGAAGAATCAGCCATCATCGCCATCGCTGAAGAGCTAGATTTTATTCTGGAGCCTATCACTAACGACGTTCAGCGGCACGCTCTTTATCAAGATATTCTTGGTCACTTGAGCCAGGCTGAATCTCAAGTAGTCGGCTTACAGCGTGAAGACCTGGTTGGCGCGCTGGCAACAGTGTTGTTGTCCGTTGTGGCTGTCCTGCCATCCCTGCTGCCACTGCTGCTCTTACCTGACAACACTTGGCTGGCTATTCGCATCTCGAATCTTGTGTCGGTTTCTGTTGTCTTTATTACGGGTTATGGTTGGGGGGTTTATACCGATACCAATCCTTGGAAGACAGGCTTGCTCCTGGCGTCTGTTTGCCTAGCCATGGTCTTGGTCGCTATGCTGCTAGGCGGTTAACATCGAATCTTTTCAATTGAATAAGATCCACCATGAAAACAAATGCCACCCTCATTGTCATTTTCTTAACCACCCTGCTGCTAGTTGGCTGTACCACGCCGGCGCCCGAAACAACGGCCACGCCTGGGGTAGAACAGCCGCCGGCCGAGCCAACGGCTCGGCCAACAGCCGAAACTAGAACGCCAGCCGCGGTGGAATATAACTTGGGCGAGACAACCATCACCCAGGACCGCTTTCCGGAGGACAGCGGCTTCCGCGATATGCCGGTGCGCCTGACCGGCGTCATTGCCGCCCCCACTGGTGACGATGGGCTTTATCCGGTGGTCGTCATCATCCACGGCACCCATCCCGGTTGCCCGGAAACCGAGCATGGCGTGGATCGCTGGCCCTGTGATCCGGAGGTGGAGCAGCCCAACTTCCGCGGCTTCAGCTACCTGGTCGAAGCGCTGGCGGCCGAGGGCTATGTGGCCTTGGCGCCTAATTTCAATGCCGAGAATACCTTTGGCTTCGGCGAAGCCACTCCCGGCGAACGGTTTTTCCAACTGGTCGAAATGCACCTGGGTGCGCTGGCCGAGGCCGCGGTTGGCGGGCAGAATGGTTTCGGGCTGGAACTCGACGGCCGGGCCGACATGAGCCGCCTGGCATTCTTTGGCCACTCGCGGGGGGGCGAGGCGGCCAGTTGGCTGACCAACAGCCAGGGGCTGGCCACCCCGGATGCCACGGACACGTTTGGCTACGGGCCGGTCGAAGGGCTGTTGTTGTTGGCCCCGGCGCCGGGCTTCACACTACCGGCCGGTTCGCTCGTGCCCCAGGTCGTTATTCTTGCGGCTTGCGACGGGGATGTGATGGACCAGGAAGGGCAGCTTTTCTATGAGGGGGCGCGGCTGGACCCGTCTCAGGAGACATGGGCCCTGTCAGTCTGGCTGGAACAGGCCAACCACAACGCTTTTAACGAGATCCTGGGTCCTGACATGATTGGATTTGAGAACCGGCCAGAGTGCGAGGAACTGCTAGCGCCGGGTGACCAGCGCCAGTTTCTGACCGACATGGCCCTAACCTTCCTGACGTCCGTATTCAGCGACGATCCCCAGGCAATAGAAGAGGCTATGGCCCGGCTGGCGATGGACCCGATGGCGCCAGCCCCGGATGTGTTGTTTGGGCAACCGGCCCGGGTGATGACAATGGCCGAGGCGGCCAACCGCCGGGCACTGATGGTTCCGACCAGCGCCGAGGAGTTGGCCTCCAACCTGGTCGGCGGCGAAGTCACAGTCGAAGGCGTCAACCTGTTCTTCTGCAAGGCCGGTTATTTCACGCCTTTCGTGAAGCCGGGCAGCGAGCCGTGCAAGCGGGTCAATCTGACCATCCCGGGCAATCCGGCGATGGTTGTCGTCTCCTGGGAAGAACCAGGAGCCATGATGCGGCTAGCCCTGCCGGCTGAGACCGGGGACTTGGGCGACTTTACGACCATCAGCTTGCGGGCAGCGGTGGACCCTACCTCGCCCTTGAACTCTTCCGGCAGCTACCAGGCGTTTTCGGTACGTCTCACCGACAGCACCGGCACTACCGCCACAGTTACGACGCGGCCAGACGAACCCGCCCTGGTCTTCCCGCTTGGAACCATAAAGGAAGATACCGTCTTCGACGGAGGGGTATTCTCCGGTTGGATGCCAATGACCACCATCCGGCTGCTATTGAGCGACTTTTCAGGGGTGAACCTAGGCCAGATCACCGAGATTGCTTTGCTGTTTGACCAGACGCCAAGCGGCTCGCTTTTTGTGGGTGATATTGAATTGGTAAAGCCATAACCCTTTCCAGCCGGTTACCGAACCAAAGAGATACTAGCGTAATCTGCCAATATCGCCCATGCTGAACTATCGGTCACGCTTCATGCCGGAAGCTCCCACTTTCAAGCTGCATGGCACGGTCGGTGCGCTCAATTTCACTACTTCCCACAAGTAACGCCCAATAGTCTCGGGACCTGGCAAGTCGGTCTGCAGCTTGGCTATCAGGTCCTCTGAAGTATGACTGAATGGGTCTTGACTATCCTAGATCTTTATGGCCATCCTAAGGATATTAAACAACAGTGGGTCAGTGCCTTCAATTAACGGGCGAACCAACCATTCACGATGTGCTGCACTGTTTACGTAAAGCGGTTCTGGTACTGTGCCGTGAGTTTGGCTGAGAACACATCAGAACGCGTCCGAAAAACGCCCGATTTCAGCACTTTTCGAACCTATACAAACACAGCCCCATTTTTTCCTAAAGGAAAAGTCCGAAAACTCATCCCGGAAATCTAAATTTGGATTCTTCTAACGAAAATGAGTTTCAGGAAACAATATCCCACCGGTGGGTTCGGTCTGGAGGCAACCAATAGCACACAAGACGGTTGTCTAATCCAGGAGTTAAAATTGGTATCCTCGAAGTTTTGGTTTGATCAGCAACGGTCTTAGAATTGGGGAATTCCGCAAAGATAAACTCAAAAGGAAGATAAGGATGGAAATCGCGCCGTTTGCTACTGAACAATATTTTTCACTTTATGAATTCAATACGCCTCACTTACTCTCTGTATCGGATTGTGAGACGATCTCAATAGGGGAGCTGCTCAATATGGCCGGCCGATCGGAGAAAGAGCTATTGGCTCAACGATTGGGCTATACGGAATCTCAAGGGAATCCCGATCTACGCGCGGCGGTGGCAAAAGATTATGAGGAAGTTAAGGCTGATGATGTAGTGGTTTTGACTTCGCCGGTTGAAGGCATTTACCTGGTTATGCAAGCAATGCTGGAACCGGAGGATGAGGTGATCGTCCTGACCCCAGCCTATGATGCTTTGATCAACGTGGCCGAGCATATCAGCCGAAATGTTCGTCGCTGGCAAGTCGTGCCAACTGACAATGGATGGGCGCTCGATCTGGAGGCTTTAGCCAGGCTTGCCGGACCAAATACAAAAATGATCGTCGTTAATTTTCCCCACAATCCCACGGGTTTATTGCCTGATTTGGAGCAGTTTCAAGCGATCATCGATGTTGCCCGGCGATCAGGAAGCTGGTTGTTATGCGATGAGATGTACAGGGGACTGGAACACGGTCAGCAGCCCCAATTACCATCGGCCGCTGATTTGTACGATCGAGCGATTGTCCTGGCAGGGTTGTCCAAGACCCAGGGCTTGCCCGGTCTTCGCGCTGGCTGGCTCATCGTAGCCGATGAAAAAGCCAGAAGCGCCATCATCAACTGGAAGCATTATACGACGATATGCCCGGCAGCTCCGACAGAATTTCTTGCCCTGGTGGCATTGAAGGCAGGGCCAGAAATGGCGGAGCGGAATAAGGACATCATCAGAGAGAATCTGCATTTAGCCGAATCATTTTTCGACGAGTGGAGCGGTTTATTTAGCTGGCGTCGACCCCAAGCTGGTTCCGTGGCTTTGGTCGGGCTGGCGGTCGAATCGGCAAATAGTTATTGTCACGATCTTGCCCAATCGGCCGGGGTCTTGCTCTTGCCGGCTTCGTTCATGGGATATGATGACCGGCATGTTCGATTTGGATTCGGCCGCCTTTCGTTCCCATCAGCACTGAACCATTTTCAGACGTATCTAGAAAAAAATGTGGCTGGTTATTCTTAGGAGAGGTCTATTCGTAGCGGAAGCGCCAAATGGCCAATAAAGAGATAATCAGGGCATAGCCGAACAAAACGGTGACTGCCAGCCAAACAGCTTCCAGACCTTGACCACGAAGCACGATATCGCGAAATCCATCCATTACCCAGGCCACTGGCGTTAGGCGAGCGATACTTTGGAATCCTTCGGGCATGATTTCTAGTGGGACCCAGGCTCCGCCAAGAGCAGCCAGCACGAACATGGGTATCAAGGCGAATACGATGACTTGCTCTTCACTTTTTGCTAGGGCGCCGATGAGCAAGCCAAGGCTGGCGGCAAATAAGGCCGTGGCGATAGCCACCAGTAGTGTGGCAACAGGTTCGCGCAAATAATCTAAACGAAGGAACAATTGGGCGAATACAATCAGGATGAGTAATTGGACGAAGATCATGGCAAACATCGCCAGATAGTGACCCATTAGTATCTCGGCCTTGGTGATAGGCGTCGTTAAAAGTCTTTGCAACGACTTGTTTTTTCGCTCCAGGACAAGAACGGCCGAAGCGCCCATCAGCCCGGCAATGGCGAATTGGGCCATCATACCCGGTGAAGTCTGGGCGAAGGCATTTTCCTCTTCAGCACCGTCTTCTCCTCTCAAACCGCTGTGGGCCAACTTAACATTGATCGGTGGCTGTTTCCAGGCCACTAAAGCTTGATCGAAAGTAATGGCAAAAAATTCTTCTCGGGAAGCGCCATCATCAAATCCCTGTTTTTCCTCAAATATTCGGCTGCTAACCTCGGCTGTTCGCTGGGCAGTTAACAGGCGAGAAGCCGCAGATTCAATTTCACCCTGAATGGCAAAACCGCTGTTGTTGTTTTGATCGGCTATGACGATCAACGGTAATGGGCTGCCCTTGAGCAATTGTTCACCGTATCCTGCCGGAACGACGATAGCCGCCGCCATTTCTGCTTCAGTCACCCTATCTTCCAGGTCGGATTCACTAGTTTGATCGGTTTCCAGGCGGATAATCTCAGATGAATTCAGCGACGAAATAAGAGCCTGGCTTTGGACGCTAGTATCCTGATCCAATAAACCTACAGGCAGGCGGGGATCGGCATCCTCTACTCCGGAGAAGCCACCAAAGGCAAAACCGAACAACAAGGTAAAGGCAATGGGCATGATTACCAGGAAGAAGGCGGCTTTCCAATCTCGAACTATTTGCAGCAGATCCTTTATTGCCAGGTAGATTACTCTCATAGGGTCATCCCAATCACAAAATCTAAGCGAACCGACGTTGGAGCCTGAATTGACCAATAACCGCAAAAACCAGGCTCCAAAGTAATAAGACGCCAAAAATGACCAACGTGTCGTTGGCAGTTCCTCCTTCCATGGCCGTGGTAAAGCCGCGGATCGCCCACCCTTGGGGTACCAATAAAGAAACCTTACCAAGAGCATCCGGCTGGTCTGGCACTCCGGCAGTGAATACCGGCATCAGGCCTATCATGCCGGTTAATGTTAAAATGCCGCCGAAGACGATACCCGATTGCCGCGTGTTCTTGAGAAATGAGACGAGAAAGAGGCCGGTGGCGGCCGAAACGACGATCAAGCCTAACGCGGCTAGGATGACGGAAACAGTTGTTCCCCAATCGATGTTGAAGACAAAACGGCCGAACAACAGAAGTACAAAAACTTGAACTATCAGCGTGATAATTGCCGCCAGTGACTTGCCGGCAAGAATCGTGCGGTGGGAGTTCGGCGTCGTGAAAAGGCGGGCCAATGTACCTCGTTCTTCTTCAACCAAAATCGACTCCATGGTGGCAGAACCGGTGAAGAAGGCGAAGAAGACCATCATACCGGCTAAGATGACGCTGATAATCTGTGTCAATAGATCCGTGGATTCACCTTCTGATGCAATCGATTGAATTTGAATTAGATCGGATGTCTCACTTGAAAACGGCGATTTTTGAGTACCGGTTCCTGATGTAAATTCAGAAAGTAAGAGCTGGACTAATTCGGGATCGGCTTCGAGGCCTCCCTTAACCAACTGATCGAGGGCGATTGACATGCTTATTTGATTGGCGGAGAAGCCATCCAAAAGTTGTCGAACGATACCTTCAACGATATTGGGGCCGATGGTAAGAGCTGGATCATTGTAAATCTCGACCGCGGTCGGGCCGCCTTGCCCACCGATAGAATCTGTGAATCCAACCGGGATGATGATGGCTACGCCATTTTCCTGATTGTCGACGCTTTGTCTAGCCGAAATTGGATCAGAATCTTCCGAAGCAATCATTACTTCGGCGAAGGCATTAGACAACAATATTTTCGTCAGGATATCGCCCATGTTGCCCGCACTTACCATGCTTAGCCCCAGTTCCTGTTCAAGTTCCGGGTCTAAACTGACATCGTTTGGAAATTGGCCAGTGTCCTGATTGACGATGACTACCGCCGTTCTTGGTAAAACAAAACCTTCCTCATCTCCGGCGACCCCGCCGAACATCAGCATAAATAAGAATGTGACCAATATTGGCAGCACAAACATAAAAATGTAGGCCGACCAGGTCCGGCTCGACTGGATCAGGTCTTTCCAGGTGACGCTCAACAATCTCATCATCAGTCCCTCAAGCCACGACCTGTTAGATGTAAGAAAACCGTTTCCAGATTTGGCTCCAGAATCTCAACTGACGTGATCCGCACCCCTTGGGCATTTGCAATTTCAAACACCTGGGGCAGAATGGCGTTGCTATCATTAGCCAATATGGACACATGCTCGTTTTCGGACTTTACATTGTTCACACCTTTTATTGTTCGCCATTGATCTAGCACCGGTTCGGCCGGATCGGATAAGACCAGATCGATCTTGTCCTGTTCGCCCACTATTTGAACAAGCTCATCGTGAGTTCCCAAGGTGATTAACTCGCCCATGTCCATAATGGCGATGTGCTTGGACAATTCTTGAGCTTCCTCCATGTAATGAGTCGTATAGAGCACCGTAATCCCTTCCGCGTTGAGGGCCTTTACGCCATCCAAGATATGACGCCTGCTTTGAGGATCGATGCCTACCGTTGGCTCGTCCATGATGATGACATCGGGCTTGTGCAATAAGGCGACGCCGATGTTGACGCGGCGTTTCATGCCCCCCGAATATTTGCCGACACGCTCTTTTTGCCGATCGCTTAAACCGATCAATAGTAATACCTCATTTACACGCTGCTTCAGCAAATTGCCGCTTAAACCATACATCCGTCCCCAAAAGACAAGATTCTCGCGAGCTGATAGGTCTTCATATAGCGCGATATCTTGGGGAACGACGCCAATCGAGGCCTTGACGCCTTGCTGATCGTTTATTATAGAATGCCCCATGATCTTGGCGTCACCGCTGCTCGGCGTTTGCAAGCATGAGAGCATCGAAATCGTCGTGCTTTTACCAGCGCCGTTTGGACCTAACAAACTAAATACTTCCCCCTTTTCGACGACGAAGGAAACTTCCTTAACTGCTTGAAGATCGCCAAAATTTTTAGAAAGCTCAATTACCTCAATGGCCATACCATCCCTTCCAGTTAGCTTTACAGACACAAATAACTATTCTTATGATTGAGGAAAATAAGATACATCGGGTTGAACTACTAAGAATACTACGAATTCTACTCCGATCTTTTTTCTGAGGTAGTATAAGTAAACCACCCGAAATTCTTCGGGAATGAATTTTATTAGCAGCGGTTTAGTTCTTAGGCAATTGCGCAGATCATTAAGGAACGACAAACAATCCCACGTGCGCAATTGCACTCAAGTTGCTTGTTAAAAAACATTATAGAAGCATTTTTCCGTTAACGCGCATTATTGTTTCTCAAAATTGACAGTTTTTTCAGGAGAAAGCCATGCAGATTTCAAAGATGATTTCCGCGGTCGATGCACATGCCGCCGGCGAACCTGGGCGAGTTATCACCTCTGGCATAGTCGATATTCCAGGCGAGACGATGCTGGAGAAGAAGAATTATCTGGAAACCTATCGCGACGACATTCGTAAAATGATGCTTCAAGAACCACGTGGTTATCCGGCTCTTTGCTGCAATATTCTTGTCCCGCCGATGCATCCTGAAGCGGATGCTGGATACATCATTATGGAACATACTGAGTATCCTGGCATGTCAGGAACGAACACAATCTGCGTAGCAACTGTTCTTCTTGAAACCGGACTATTGCCCATGGTTGAGCCGGTAACTGAATTAACATTGGAGGCGCCGGCCGGCCTGATCAAGGTGCATGCCGAGTGCGAGAATGGCAAAGTTAAACGGGTCACTTTTCGAAATGTGCCTGCCTTTGCCGTGTATTTAGACGTTGAAATAGAAGTTCCGACGGTTGGACGAGTGGTTGTCGACGTCGCTTATGGGGGCATGTTCTACGTGATAGCCGATGCCGAGCCGCTTGGGCTACGCCTCACTCCGGATGAAGGCCGGGACATCGTCAGGATATGCGAAATAATTCGGGCAGCGGCCGATGAACAATTGACCGTATCTCATCCTGAAGTTCCAGAATTTAAGGGAATCACCATATCACAGTTGTCGGGTCCACCGGCTCATCCTGACGCCGATCGCAAGAATGCGGTTACCGTGGCGACGGGGTCGGTTGACTTGGAGAAGCCTTCCACTTGGAGCGGTGCCATCGACCGTTCGCCATGTGGGACAGGCACCTGCGCTAAGATGGCAACGTTGTATGCCAAGGGTCAGTTGGGACTGGGCCAGGACTTTGTACATGAAGGTATTCTTGGCACTCTATTTACCGGCCGGTTAGTTGAGGAAACGCGTGTCGGCCAATATCCGGCCGTCATCCCGACTTTGAGCGGTCAGGCCTGGATAACCGGCTTCGCCAATTATGTAGTCGATCCCAGTGACCCATTTCCACAGGGCTTTACGGTCGGCGATATTTGGTAGCTGGTTTATCGCATACCCACCAGCAAGGTTGGCTAGATAAAACAGTTTTCACTCGCGCGATCAGGGCTGGAAAGCTTCATTCAGCTTCAATTTGGCTCCATGATTAAACTATTGGGGTGCCCCAACGAGTTGTCATTCCCCCACCTTCGTGAGGGCAGGCTCCGCGCACGTGGGAATCAAAATACGGATGCCCACAGAAGTTTATCCTCATGAAGATGGGGGTGGGCATGAAATTGACTGACAGGTCAATGGTGGACCCGACCTATTGATCTTGCTGGCGCAGTATATCCAGTACTTTGCCGGGCGTGAGCGGTATTGAATCGAACCAAATGCCGGTAGCATCATGTAAGGCTGCTGTAACTGCCGGCGCGTAAGGAATGAATGGCATTTCCGCCATCCCGCGAGCACCCCAGGGTCCTATAGGATCGGCCTCTTCGAGTATGACTGATTCAACCCGGTCGGGAATGTCCAATATGCCGGGAATCAGGTAAGTACTCAAACGCGGATTCAGGATCCGGCCGTTTCGCGACTGTAGATTCTCCATGACGGCATAGCCATGTGCCTGAATGACGGCGCCTTCGATCTGGCCTTCGATGGCCTTAGGATTCAGCGCTTTTCCAACGTCATCGGCGCAGATCACTTGCTCGACAAAGATATGCCCAGTGTCGATATCCACAGCTAAATCCACAACTTCGGCTACATAACCGTAGCTGAAATTAGGATCGCAGACGCCGGTTTCAGGATCGTAAGCGGTGGTTCGAGGGGGTTCATACCGGAAATGTCCTTCGGCCGGGCGCTCCTCTTCCGTCCAGGCTTCTAAGGCGAGTTCGGCGGCACCACGAATGGCGTTTCCAGCCATGAAAGTCATCCGGGAGGCGGAAACAGAACCCGAATCACCAGAAGTTGCCGTATCTGAAGCCACGATTTCAACCAGGTTAACGTCTATGCCTAGAGCCTCGGCCGCCATTTGCCGGAAAACTGTGTGGGCCCCTTGACCAACGTCTGCGGCGGCATGGTACAAAACAGCTTGAGCTATTTCTGCGCCACCGTACAATTTAAGCGTCGCTTCGCACCGTTCAGGGAATCCAAATGAAAAACCAACATTCTTGAAGGCGCAAGCAAATCCCCGGCCGCGTTTTAAGCTACTTTGATCCGGGGCAAGCGAACGAAAACTCCTGTGGCCTGATTGAATATCATCGCGGTCTTTTAAGGAAGAAGAAGAGCCTCTGGTCCAATCCCAATTTGCCGCCTGCGCACATTGCTCAATGACCTGGGGCATCGTGACGCCTTTGGGAAAAGGTTGCTGTGTAACGGAGGGCACGCCGTCACGCAACACGTTTTTAAGCCTGAGCGCAACCGGGTCCATTCCTAATTTTAAAGCCAACTTATTCATCTGGCTTTCGGCCGCCAACGCACCTTGTGGCCCACCAAATCCTCGAAAAGCGCCGGCCGGTACATTATTGGTGTAGACTGCATAACTGTCGATCTTGGCGTTGGGAATGTCATAAGGTCCGCTGACCATCAGGTGCGCGTTGCCAAGCACCTTGTTACTGGTGTAGTTGTAGGCGCCGGCGTCAAAAATTAGCTCCGTTTCGACGGCCGTGATTAAGCCATCTTTCGATACACCCCATTTCGTGTGGATCTGCCCCTTATGACGTTTGTGGTGGCCAACGATACTTTCTTCCCGAGACCATACGATTTGGACAGGCCGGTTTATGCCCATCTCGCTCAGTCGTTGAGCCGCTAGAGCTAGCACGATTTGCAGCGACATATCTTCGCGGCCGCCGAAGGCGCCGCCAATAGCTGTGTAAATAACCCGGATTTTCTCCACAGGTAAATCCAGAGCGTGGGCTATTTGTTCCTGATCTTCATGCGTCCATTGACCGGCGATTTGGACCGTGATCCGGCCTTGATCATCAATGTAACCAAGGCCCGCCTCTGGCTGCAAGAATGCGTGTTCCTGGTTGGGAAAGTAGTAGGTGCCTTCCACGATGACCTCGGCCGCCTGCCACCCGGCGTCCATATCGCCTTTTCGTATCTTGTAGTGATCACGCACATTGGTGCCATGATCGCGATGAAGGATGATCTCGTCTGACATGGCCTCGACGGCATCGGAAACAATCGGTAGTTCTTCCCACTCGATTTCGATAAGCTGCATGGCTAATTCGGCCGCTTCCATCGTTTCGGCGATAACGACTGCTACCTGGTCCCCTTCCCATAGGCTGATGTCGCTGTGCGCTTTTTTATTGCCTAAACCTACGAGAACCGGTTGATCGAAGACCGTCAAACCATATTCGTTGACTGGTACATCTTTGGCGGTCAAGATGACCACTACACCGGAGACGGCTTCAGCCGCAGACAGATCCATCCCGACCATTCTCGCATGTGGCTGGTCGCTGAATAGAACCTTGCCGAACAATAATTGATCAGGCTGGATGTCGGCCGGATACAAAGCGTCCCCTGTTACTTTTCCGAGAGCATCGATTTTATGATCTGATTCTCCGATGGCCATAACTTATACCCTCTCTTGAGCTACCTGGTTCACGGCTTCGATAATTTTGTAATATCCCGTGCAGCGACAGAGATTGCCGCTGAAGGCTTGGCGGATTTGATCCTGGCTGGGTTGAGAATTTTCTTCAAGAAACTTAACGCCAGACATTAGGAAACCGGGAATGCAAAAACCACATTGGACCGCGCCTGTATCGATGAAGGCTTGTTGCAAGGGATGCAATTGGCCTAATTCCTCGTTCGCCAGACCTTCAATCGTGACGATATCTGCACCATGGGCACGGCAGGCCGGAACAAGGCAAGCCATGACCGCCATTCCGTCAAGAAACACGGTGCAGGCGCCACATTCTCCTTCGGCGCAGCCTTCCTTGGTGCCTGTCAGATGACCTTCTTCTCTTAGCCAATCCAAGAGGGTTTTTCCAGGACCGCTCGCAGCCGAAACCTCATGTCCATTAACCGTGCACTTGACCGGCGTATCTATTTCATGGGAAGCTGCAAATTGATCGCCAACCGGAAATACACCACTTGTCTTTCCCCACAACATGGCCGGATCTTCTGGCCAATAAGCTCGCTCCTTACCATCTCTTAAAGCAGCCAGTCCTCGCTTGACCATGACCCGGACTTGTTCCTTACGGTATGCTGCGGAACCCCTGATATCGTCGATAGGTTTGGCGGCTTCGGCTGATAGGTCGGCCGCGACGCCGATGACATCTTCCGACAAAGATTTGCCAACCAAGTAAGCCTCAGCTTCTGGGCTGCTTATGATCGTCGGGGCAACACTACCTTGGGTGATCCGGGCCTTAGTCACACTATCACCGTCGAAATCGAGAATGATGGTGACGTTAACGACTGAAATCGCCTGCGCTCGTCGCAATCCAAGTTTAATAAAAATACCCCTTTGCGTTGGCTTCAAGGGTGAGAAACTTATATCGACAAGCATCTCGCCAGCCAACAGAACTGTCTTTCGCACACCGGTATAAAAGTCGGATATGGGTACGGTACGTTCCGCCCCAAATGAGCGGATCGTGATCTGAGCGTTTAGCGCCCATAAGGGTGAAATCGCATCATTGGCCGGACTGGCGGTGATCAAATTCCCGGCTACAGTGGCGCGATTACGAAGTTGGGGAGATCCTACTTCCCAAGCAGCCTGAGCGAGGGGTAATGCATGGCTAGTAATCAAAGAAGAGGCGACCACCTGATTGTGCGTTACCAACGGGCCGAGATGGATGGTTCCCTCTTCATCTTGGGTGATAGACGCCAAACCTGGTATACGAGTTAGATCGATCAACGTATCTATGCCCGGGCGAACCCCTCGAGCTAATTCGAGTAACAAATCAGTGCCACCAGCGACAAGGCGGGCTCGTTCACCGTGATTTTCCAATAATTTCAAAGCAGCGGTCACGGTCGCCGGAGTCTCATAGCGAACAATGCGCTGACCTAGTTTCTGAACTTCGTGCATAACTAACTCCTTACCAATGAAGATCCATGCGGATCGACCTTTTCAATCGCCAGTAGGCCGCCTAATTGAGCGCCTAGCCGGTGCATTATTGAGCATGTTACAATGATTCATGGGCTTGTCAACCATTCTGTTTTATACTCAGGTTAGGCCGATCCTATTTGGCAGTCGTCGGTGAATTGATGGTATACTACGGCACCATCGAAAAGCGCAAATGTGTCCAGGATGTGCGAACTCTGAAATGGTTCCGCTGTGGTAGAGACCGCATAACCAGCTTGTTGCCTCCTGCTGATATTTGGACCTGATTTTGAATTATGTTCCAATGGTTCAGAAAATTGAAGCGAAGATCAGCTACATCATTTCTGTTATTCGTAGTCTCCAGGCGACAAAAATCTTACTGACTTATTTTACCTTCTTAGATTCTGAATCCCGAAAACTTTTCGCACTTTGCTAGTTCATGGAGGTGGATTATCGAATAATAATATCAAAAATTCGAACCCGATGGTTTACCACTATCTAAATTCAGAGGAGAAGATTAAGGTGAAACAAAGATATCTGTGGCTAGTCTTATTAATAACGTTGGCTCTTGTATTCGTCGCTTGCGGTGGGGGAACAGAACCTGCGGCAGAAACTGAGACCGAGCCTGAAGCTGAAGCTCCTGCCGCAACCGAGGCACCTGCTGAGGAAGAAGCGGCACCTGAAGAAGAGGCAATGGACGAACCATTCAAAGTTGCCTTTGTTTATGTAGCCCCTATCGGTGACTTGGGTTGGAGCTTTGCTCATGATCAGGGTCGACTGGCGCTCGAGGAAAAGTACGGGGATGCTATCGAAACGGTCTACATCGAAAGTGTGCCCGAAGGCCCGGACTCGGAGCGCGTCATTCGTGACCTTGCCCAAAAAGGAAATGATCTAATCGTCACGACCTCTTTTGGGTATATGGATCCGACGATCACGGTGGCCCAGGAATTCCCCGATACCCAATTCGTCCATATTTCTGGCTTCAAGACCGCCGAGAATGTATCGAATGCCTTCGGCCGGATGTACCAGCCGCGCTACCTTTCGGGCTTGGCAGCAGGAGCCGCCACTGAAAGTAATATCATTGGCTATGTCGCCGCTTTCCCTATCCCTGAAGTCATTCGCGGAATTAACGCCTTCACCCTTGGTGTCAAGGAGGCTAATCCGGAGGCTGAGGTACGTGTCGTATGGACTAATACCTGGTTCGGTCCACCAGAAGAGAAAGAGGCAGCGGAAGCCTTATTGGCCTCTGGAGCAGATGTTATAGCCCAGCATCAGGATACGACAGAACCGCAAAAAGCAGCCGCGGATTCTGGCGCGACATCGATTGGTTATAACTCGGACATGGCCTCGTTTGTCGGCGATAGCGTCCTCACTGGTCCAGTCTGGCACTGGGATGTCAAATACCTGGATATAGTTGAGCAGCTCATGGCTGGTACGTATAATGGCAGTGAGTCTTATTGGGGAGGTCTAGCAGAAGGTGTCGTTGGTTTGGCTCCATTCTCTCCTCTTGTTTCTGATGAGACCAAAAGCCTGATTGAAGAGAAGGCAAGCCTGATAGAAAGCGGCGACTGGGATGTATTCTGTGGTCCGATTAATGGATCCGATGGAGAAGTACTGGTTGCTGACGGTGAATGCCTAGATGATATCCAAATGTTGAGCATCTCTTGTTTTGTGGAAGGCGTGAAAGGTGAAGCGGAGGCTGATACAGCCACCTGCTTCGGCGAATAAGTTAATCCACTTGGATTTCAATGGGTGAATGGCAGTGCAGCGTGATGGTTAAGCTGCCATTCACCCCAATCTATTGTTTGCCATCTAAATCAAAGCTACAGGGGAACAGATGACTGACAGTACAGCACCTATCGCTGTTGAGCTTCGCGGGATTACGAAGCGCTTTCCTGGTGTAATCGCTAATGAGAATGTTAATCTGGAAGTCCGTGTTGGCGAGATCCATGCGCTATTGGGTGAGAATGGAGCCGGCAAGAGTACTTTGATGAGCGCCCTCTGTGGTCTCTACCAGCCAGATGAGGGGCAAATCCTGATCAAGGTCGATGGTGATGAGCAACCCCAAAATGTTTTAATTAGCTCCCCAAAAGACGCGATTGATCTTGGTATTGGCATGGTCTACCAACACTTTAAACTCGTAGCATCTCAGACTGTATCTGAGAACATTATTTTGGGTTTAAAGAGCACACCATTTGTGCTCAAAATGTCCGAAGTAGACGCGAGGATTAACGAGTTGGCGGACCAATACAATATGCCGGTAGATCCCCAAGCCTATATTTGGCAATTATCGGTGGGCGAACAGCAGCGGGTTGAAATATTGAAGCTTCTCTATCGGGGGGCGGAAATATTGATCCTGGATGAGCCGACGGCCGTCCTCACTCCCCAAGAATCTGCTGAGTTAGGCAAAACGATGCGTCAAATGGCAGCAGAAGGAAAAGCAATCATTTTCATTTCTCATAAACTGGATGAAGTCGTGTCATTTGCCGATACGGTAACAGTCTTGAGAGATGGCAAGAATGTAGCCACAGTTGACATTGGCGATATGAGTAAATCTGACTTGGCCCGATTGATGGTCGGCCGGGAAGTGCTTTTTGAGGCGGACAAAGATGCACCTCAACTCGGTGAAGAGATCTTGAAACTCGAGCAGGTTGAGGCTGAAAATGATAGGGGCTTACCGGCTCTAAGGGGCCTATCTATTGAAATAAACGGCGGTGAAGTGCTCGGTGTTGCCGGAGTTGCTGGTAATGGACAAAGGGAACTAGCTGAGGTTATCACTGGCTTACGCCCGGTTACAAGCGGGAAGGTCATTTTTAAAGGTGAAGATCTGACCAATCAATCCCCCCTGGTCTTTATTCGTAAAGGCGTGGCCCATGTACCCGGTGATCGATTAGGAATGGGTCTGGCGGGCAATCTTCCCGTCAGCGATAACTTGATCATGAAGACCTACCGCCAGCAGCCAATTGCGAGAGGCCTCTTGTTGGCGAAAAAAGCGGCTGTCGATTACGCAAAACAGATAGTTGAAGATTTTGATGTTATGACCCCTAGCATCGAAACGCCAGCTAGGAATTTGTCGGGAGGAAATCAACAAAAAGCGATCCTCGGCCGGGAAATTACATCGGGTGAAAAGGTTGCGGGCGATGTTTCACCGCTGTTGGTAGCATCATACCCTACTCGAGGGTTGGATGTCGGTGCGATTGAAGCGGTGCGCACATCGCTTTTGGAGCAACGAGCCCTAGGCTCGGCGATCATATTGATATCTGAAGATCTTGAAGAATTAATGACGATTAGTGATCGCATTGCCGTTTTACACGGCGGTGAGGTTATGGGCATTGTTAAGCCAGACGACATCGACATCGAAGAATTGGGATTGATGATGGCTGGCGAACGGAGGCAGTGATGCTACCTTTCTCTTTGAAATTCGAGAAGCGGTTAGAGCCGTCTCGCGCTGCCGCGATCCTTGTGCCTCTTGTCTCCCTCTTATTGGCATTCTTATTTGGCGCTGTTTTGCTCAGCTTTGCTGGTGCAAATCCTTGGGAGACATACAGGGCAATGTTGGCCGGTGCGATTGGAACACCAGACCAATGGCAAGACGGGCAATTCTACAATATGACTGAACTGCTGGTTAAAGCCGTTCCAATCATTCTAACGGGCTTGTCGGTCTCGGTTGCTTTCCGGATGCTATTTTGGAATATCGGTGCGGAGGGCCAACTGGTCATGGGTGGCATTGCTGCGGCAGCCGTCGCTTTGTTTTTGCCTTCGCTATTACCATTCATTCCGCAGAGTCCCTGGGTCTATCTACCATTGATGATGTTGGCCGCGATTCTTGCCGGCGCGGGCTGGGCCTTGATTCCAGCTTTGTTAAAAGCACATTTAAGAGTGAATGAAATTATCACGACGCTGATGTTTAATTATATCGCCATCCTGTGGTATCAGTTCCTATTCCAGTCAGCATGGAAAGATCCAGAAGGTTTTGGTTTCCCAGGTTCAGCCCTCTTTCCCGAATTCACCTGGTTGCCGCGAATTTCCGGCCGTCTCAGCTATGGCCTGCTCTTAGCTCTCGGGGCGGCATTTCTAGTTTGGATCATCATGGAAAAAACGCGATGGGGATATGAAATCAGATTAATTGGCGAAAATCCTACGGCCGCTAAGTACGCTGGGATCAGCATAATCAAGAACATAATTCTCGTCATGCTGCTCTCGGGTGGTCTAGCCGGTTTAGCCGGTTTTGTCGAGGTGGGAGCTATTTCTCACCGTCTACAACATGGATTAGCCGTGGGCTATGGTTTTACTGGCATTATTGTTGCCTGGCTAGGTAAGCTCAACCCATGGGGGGTTGTGCTCGTTTCGATTTTGCTATCGGCTCTTCTAGTTGGAGGCGAGCAAATTCAAATTACGATGGGCTTACCTGCTTCGGTCAGTGGGGTGCTCCAAGGGGCGATCCTATTGTTTGTTTTGGGAGGGGACATTTTTACCAGGTATCGTTTGCGATTGATTCACAGGAAACCAGCACCCACCCAATCCCAGGCTCCGTCGGTCCAAGATGCGTAGCAACAATCCGGAGATTTGATAAATGGATGTAAATGTAATTACTTCTATCCTCGCAATTTCAATCGTAGCCGGGACATCGCTCGTTTATGCTACTATCGGCGAAATCTATACTGAGCGATCAGGCATCCTGAATCTTGGCGTTGAAGGGATGATGATTATGGGAGCCGTAACTGCTTTTGCGGCTGCGTACCACACCAACAACGTCTGGGCTGGTGTGGTTACGGCGGCCTTAGTTGCCGGCCTCATGGGACTAGTTCACGCTTTTCTGACCATTACTTTGCGAGCGGAACAAGTCGTCACCGGATTGGCGATTACAATCGCGGGCATTGGCTTAGCCAGTTTTGTGGGAGAAAAATTAGGTCCTGACGGTGGCCCCTTGGTGGGACTGATTGGCCCTCGAATCCCAGAGGTCAGCATCCCCGTATTAGGTGACATTCCAATCATTGGCGCGCTTTTCAACCAGGACATTTTGGTTTATTTAATGTACATCCTAGTCATCGTGGCATCGTTTTATCTTTACAAGACCCGACCGGGATTGAATTTACGCGCTGTTGGCGAGAGTCCACAAACGGCCGATGCAATGGGCGTCGGCGTATTCCAGAATCGTTATCTTTACACCATTGTCGGTGGTATGCTCGTTGGTATTGGCGGTGCTCACCTTTCCCTGGCATATACACCAGGTTGGACCGAAAATCTGACAGGAGGCCGTGGTTGGATAGTCATAGCCCTCGTCATTTTTGCCACTTGGGATCCATTGAGAGCTGTTGTGGGTGCGCTGTTATTTGGCGGTATCAATGCCATACAGTTCCGCCTACAAGCTACAGGAACGACCATACCGGCTAGCCTGCTGAACATGTTGCCATATATCTTGACGGTGGTGGTTTTGGTTCTGGTCACATGGCGGGAAGGATTGGGCAAACGCGTTGGTGCACCTGCGGCGTTGGGACTACCTTACAATCGAGAAGAAAGGTAATGAAACAAATAACGAATAGGGAGTTTAAATGATAATTGCTGTATTGGGCGGTACAGGACCAGAAGGATCTGGACTTGGTTTGAGGTGGGCATCGGCAGAACACACAATCATCATTGGTTCGCGTCTGGCTGAAAAAGGACGGAGCGTAGCCAAGGAACTAAAAACCATTAGCCCAGAGAGCGACATTAACGGTACAGACAATCTGAGCGCGGCACAAGAGGCTGATGTGGTTGTCTTGGCGGTTCCATATGGGGCACAACAGTCCACCCTGGCCCACGTGAAAGAAGCGCTTACCGGCAAGCTTGTGATTACCGTCGTTGCGCCAATTGGCAAGCCGGCGGCTCGAGTTTACCGTTTGCCGAGTGGGCTATCGGCGGCCGAGGAAGCACAAGAACAGTTGGGCGAGAACGTTCGTGTAGTTGCAGCTTTTCAGAACATTTCCGCCCACCATTTGGCTGATATCGACCACCAACTTGATTGTGACGTCTTGATATGTGGTGAGTCCAAAGACGATAAACAACAGGTCATCAGTTTGTGTGCGGATGCCGGCCTTAGGGGTATAAATGCCGGGTCCCTACAAAATGCGAGCGTGGTCGAGGGGATCACGTCATTACTCATTGGCATCAACATACGCCACAAAGTAAAAGCAGCGGGCATACGAATTACAGGCATTTGAGATATATCGCGAAAATTGATATTTCTTTGACTGGTGGCAATCTTTTAGTCCTTCGCTACCATAAAGACAGACCTTGCACGGAGGAAGCGCTAAGATGAAATTCATTCTCAATGGAAATTTGAGGGAGTACCAGGGCGATCCCGAGCGTTCGCTGCTTTCCTATTTGCGAGAAGATGAAGGCATCATTTCGCCCAAAGATGGTTGCGCCCCTCAGGCAGCCTGTGGTTGTTGTGCAGTGCAACTAAATGACAAGGCCGTACTTTCGTGCGTGATAGCAATGAAAAAAGTGGCCGATGGCGAAGTGACCACTATCGAAGGATTGGGATCTTATTTGCAGGATACCTTTGCCAATGCCTTTGTCTCTGAGGGGGGTGTGCAATGTGGATTTTGCATTCCTGGCATTGTCATGCAATCGCATGTCTTGATCAACAAAAACAGTGACCCTTCACGCGTGGATATTGAGAAAGCTCTAACGCCTCATCTGTGTCGTTGTACAGGCTATAAGAAAATCGTCTCCGCCGTCATGACAGCGGCCAAAGCCATTCGGAATGAAGAAGAATTACCAGCTCCGGAAAGTGACGGGCGAATCGGTTCGCGCCAACCAAAGTATCACGCGCAAAAGCTGGTTCTTGGGCAGCACGAGTATGTAGACGATATCAAGATGGATGGAATGAAATATGGAGCGCTGAAATTTAGCGACCACCCACGGGCCAAAGTCTTATCAATTGATGTTTCGGCGGCTGAAAAGATGGAGGGGGTCATCAAGGTCTTTACGGCTGGCGATGTTATCGGAGAACGTACGATAGGTTTGATCAAGCAAGATTGGCCTTTAATGATAGCCGAAGGCGAGACCACCCGTTACGTGGGTGACGTTTTGGCTGGCGTTGTCGCTAATACCGAGGCTACAGCTCGTAAGGCGGTGGAATTAATTTCCATTGAGTACGATGTCTTGGAGCCATTAGTCGATGTGTTTCAAGCAATGAAGGATGACAGCCCACGGATTCATTCAGGTGGAAATATACTATCTACCACCGTAACCAGCCGTGGCAATATTGACGAAGCTTTAAACCAGTCAGCATTTGTCTCGCGAGGCAGTTTCCAGACGCAAATGATAGAGCATGGCTATATGGAACCTGAATGCGCGATCGCCTTTCCTGATGGTGAAGGAATCGCGGTTTTATCGCAAGGGCAAGGAATCTATGATGATCGACAACAGATCGCAAAATTGCTGAACCTGCCCGAGGATCTGGTTCGAGTGCAGTTGGTGCCCAATGGTGGCGGCTTCGGAGGAAAAGAGGATTTGACCGTTCAAGGACATGCCGCTCTCATGGCCAAGAGCTTGGGAGTACCTGTCAAGGTTAAATTGACACGGGACGAATCGATCATCATGCATCCCAAGCGCCATCCGATCTGGATGGATTATGCTGTTGGTTGCGACGCAAACGGCAAGCTGACCGGCGTACAGGTTTCATTTGTCGGCGATACGGGAGCCTATGCCTCGGTGGGAATGAAGGTACTCGAAAGGTCGGCCGGCCATGCTACCGGCGCCTATCATTTCCCAGTAACTGACGTGGTGAGCACGGCCGTTTACACAAATAATATCCCCTGCGGCGCGATGAGGGGCTTTGGTGTTAACCAAGCTGCTTTTGGCCTTGAAAGTTGTATCGACGACCTTTGCCAGCAAGGGGGATTCGATCGCTGGCAGTTTCGGTATGAAAATGCCCTTGTTGATGGCGATATGACTGCCACCGGACAAATTATCGAAGGCGGCGCCGGTGCACGCGAAACATTGTTAGCGGTAAAAGACGCTTTTTACGCAGCCAAATATGCAGGATTGGCTTGTGGTATCAAAAATACTGGCGTCGGCAATGGCATGCCCGATGCCGCCTCAGCTCATATAACCATCGAGGCCGAAGACAAAATCATCATCGATCATGGTTGGACCGAAATGGGGCAGGGCGTGAATACAATTGCTACCCAGGTTGTTTGCAATGAAACGGGAATTAATCCCAAACTGTTTGAGGTTCGGATTGATACGGCTGCTAATCAGGAAGCCGGTATGACAACGGCCTCAAGGGCGACCTCACTCGTCGGCAATGCATTGATTGATGCTTGTCAGGAACTGAAAGAAGATCTGAAGGAACATGATTTGTCCGAACTCGTCGGCCGGGTTTACAAGGGTGCGTGGGTCGTTGATTGGACCACGAAGCCAGGCGCTATGGTGGAGAAGATATACACTCATTACTCTTACAGCTACGCTACCCAACTGGTGACCTTGGACGATAATGGCGCTGTAAAGAAGATAACGGCCGCGCACGATGCCGGAAAAATCTTTAATCCAACGCTCTTCGAAGGCCAGCTCGAGGGTTCGCTTCACATGGGCCTGGGTTATGCTATGAGTGAAGAGTTGGTTCTAGTAAATGGGCGCCCCAAAAGCACGCGACTTCGACAATGTGGCATACTCCGGGCTAAAGAAATGCCCGAGCTGGAAATCATTGGCGTTGAGGTTCCTGATCCTTATGGTCCCTATGGGGCCAAAGGCGTAGGTGAAATTGGTTTAGTACCGACTGCCGCCGCTGTAGCAAACGCCCTCTATCAATATGATGGTATTCGCCGGACTAAACTGCCCATGGAGTTGCCAAAACGTCAAAGGGTTAGCTCAACGGCCACCACATCATAAATGAACATTGTTAATATAGTGATTGTACGAAAAAGGAGCTAGACAAAAGATGCCGCGGATTAGGCAATACCATCGCCCTGAAAGCATCCAAGAGGCGCTGCAACTCATTGCAAGCCCAGACTTAACAACTGCTATCCTGGCAGGAGGAACAAATCTCCTGGCCCAGCCAGATGTTGAGATCGACCAGGTTGTTGATCTACAAAAATTGGGATTAAACAAGATCCGAATGGGGCAAGACAAGATTACCTATGGATCCATGGTCCGAATTCAACAAATCGTCGAGCATAGTCAATCGCCCGCATTATTGCGACAAACTGCAAAAAATGAAGGTCCCAATACCTTCCGTAACGTCGGAACTGTTGGCGGATGCGTCGTGCAGGCAGATTGGGAAAGTGAATTCTTTGCGTCTTTGTTGGTACACAAAGCAGTTGTTCGCGTGTTGACCCAAGACGGCGAATTATCGATTCCACTCAGTGATTTAACCAAGGAAAAGATACACAACAGCCTGGTAGTCAATGTCATCGTCGAGTCTGGAGGGCAGGGCGCCTACCAGCGAGTGGCAAGGACAAAAACTGACAGGCCCATCGTCGCGGCCGTTGGTAGAAAGGATGAATCTGGCGATATTGTGCTTGCATTCTGTGGAGTCAGTAACCGGCCGGTGGTTGTTCCTCAGAAGGAATTGGAGAATCTGAATCCGCCGGCTGATTTTCGCGGTTCAAGCATTTACCGTCGTCAAATGGCGATAATTCTAGGACAGCGGGTCCTCAATCAACTCATTCCGTAAATGATACAGATTTGTTTAAGATAAATCATCGTCAACTCAAATGATGGTGAATTTTCACGAACTCCGGCGAGGTAGATTAGACTAATGGACATTCACTTAACGATTAACGGGGAAAACAAAACGCTGTCTTGCCAGCCACAAGAAACTCTATTTAGAGTATTGCGTCGAGAAGGCTTTCATAGCATTCGTTTCGCCAGTGAGAGCGGGGAGACAGGCGCGGCCGCGATTCTCCTAGATGGAGAATTAGTTTCAGCTGATATCATGCTTGCTGCCCAGGCAGATGGACATGTCATTGAAACGGTGGAGGGACTGGCGAAGGGATTAGATCTTCATCCGCTGCAGAGAGCGTTTATCGAAAATGGCGCTATCCAATCAGGATACTCAACTCCGGCGATGATCCTGGCAGCCAAGGGACTCCTGGGTAAGAATCCCGATCCCTCGGAAGAAGAGATTAGGGACGCGCTTTCGGGTATACTCGATCGAGAAACTGGTTATGTAAAACCGGTCCAAGCCATCCTCATAGCCGCAGCAATTATGCGAGGCGATGATCCCGAAATTTCGCCTCCTAACGTCTTGACTCCGATTGTATATACACCAGGCATTGAAGATGAATCGATGACCGATGACTTTGGCGGTAGGCCAACGGCTGAATTTGATATCAGCGGCATCGCTACAAAACCATTGCCCCAGACAAAATTGACTTCCCGTATCCCTGAAACAAAGGTGGTGGGTAAGTCCGAGCCAAAAGTAGATGCAGTAAAGCTGGCCAAAGGAAATCCTGCATTTGTCGACGATGTCGAATTCCGGAGCATGCTATACGCGAAGTTGTTGACCAGCCCTCATGCACATGCGCGGATTCTTGATATAGACGATAGCGAAGCCATAGCTATGCCTGGCGTCCATGCTGTCATTCACTATAAAAATGTTGACCGCGTCCTCTATGCTTCTGGCGGACAATCGTACCCAAACCCACCACCGTTTGATCAGGTTTGTTTTGACAACAAAGTGCGGTTCGTCGGCGATCGAGTGGCGGCGGTAGCGGCCGAATCGTTGGAAATCGCCGTGGATGCGTTAAAACGGATCAAGGTCCAATACGAGGTGCTGCCGGCCGTTTTTGATGAGCGAGAGGCGATCAAAACGGATGCGCCGGTCATTCATGATGAACCAGATGCCGTCGACATACATGATGCTCAACACAATATTGTGCACCATATCGAAGCCCAAGTAGGAGACGTGGAAAAGGCTTTTCTAGAAGCGGACCGTGTCTTTGAACACACATACCGGGTTCACCAGGTTCAACAGTGCCCGATGGAACCGCACATCGCGATTAGTTATTGGGATGCTGACGAGCGGTTGGTCATCCGCACTTCTACCCAGGTGCCATTTCACGTGCGACGAATGGTAGCGCCTTTGCTTGGATTGCCAGTCAAGCGAATTCGGGTGATCAAACCTAGAATCGGAGGTGGATTTGGCGCTAAGCAAGAGATGTTGATTGAAGATATTGTCGGCTTGCTCACGATCAGGACCGGCCGTCCGGTACGTCTAGAGTTGACCAGAGAAGAGGAGTTCGTATCAAGCCGGAGCCGTCACCCGCAAACGATTACCTATAAGTCAGGTGTGAGCAAAGACGGAATCCTGATGGCCCAGAAGATGACGTTGCTTGGGAATACAGGCGCATATGGAACCCATGGTTTGACCGTTCAAACTGTTTCTGGCCTGCGTGGTCTCAGCACCTACAATTGCGAAAACAAACAATTCGATTGCAAAGTAGTCTACACAAACATCCCGGTTCCAGGCGCTTATCGAGGTTATGGAGCGCCCCAGGCACTTCACGCGCTTGAATGCCACATGGACGAAATCGCTCAAGGACTTGGGATCGATGTCATCGAGTTTCGCCGGAAAAATTGGATCAAGGTGGGCGATGGAATCAATATTGCTCCGCATCTCGGAGAAGGGGATAAAGAAACGGTGACATCGGTGCCAATCGTATTGTCAAGCGCCCTGGCGGAGTGCGTTGAATTGGGCCAGCGAGCGATTCGATGGCATCGACGAACGGATCCGGAGTGGCGGGTTGTGGCCGATAAACCTCATCTTAGGCGAGGCTTGGGTATGGCCGTCTGTATGCATGGAACAGCTATACCAGGCCTGGATATGGGCGGCGCTAGCATCAAGATCAATGATGACGGCTCATTCAATGTGCTCGTCGGTGCCACCGACTTGGGAACAGGTTCTGACACCGTGTTGGCCCAAATTGCGGCCGAGGTTTTAGGCGTACCGCTTGAAGATATCATCATTTACTCCAGCGATACCGATATGACGCCCTTTGATACAGGCGCATATGCATCAAGCACAACGTACATTTCGGGTACGGCCGTTAAATTGGCCGCCGAGGGCGTTCGTGAGCAAATAAAAGAACGCGCTGCTTTAATGCTAGGATTATCCGACTGGAAAGATATTTCCTTAAGGGATAGGCGCGCAGTGTCGGCTGACGGCCGATATGTAACTATTAAAGAAATCGCCTTACACTCTTTGCATCAGGACCAACAGCGGCAGATCATGCATACGGCTTCATTCGTATCCAATGACTCTCCACCGCCTTTTGCGGGTCAATTCGTCGAAGTAGAAGTTGATATCCAGACAGGCCAGGTTGAAGTCAAAAAAATGGTGATGGCTGTTGACGCAGGTGTGGTGATCAACCCGTTGACCGCCAGCGGACAAGTGGAAGGCGGCATGACCCAGGCTCTCGGATACGCGCACTGTGAAGAAATGGCCTATGACGAGCAAGGACAGATGGTTAATCCCCAATTTGGACCTTACAAGATCTACCGGGCCGATGAAATGCCGGATATGGATGTAATTTTGGTCCAAACCTTGGAACCAACCGGACCTTTTGGAGCGAAGGCCATTGCCGAGATACCGAAAGACGGTCTGGCGCCAGCAATGTCCAACGCGATTTATAATGCAACTGGCGTGCGCATTCGGGACATTCCATATACACCCGAACGTGTTTACAAGGCGTTGAAGGCAGCTTCTCGTTGAGTTCTTAGTGTAGATGAGGAAGCCTGAATCGCTTCGGGTTTCTTTATTAACAATAGTTAGGATGTGTATGTGATTAGTGGTTAGGTGTTTGTAATCAGGAGGAGGCTATGTCAAGAGATCGATTAGCGCTTTATCTACAAGATGCCCATGAAATATCTGAGGGGATTGAATTAGTAAAATATGCTGAGTCAAAAGGTTTTGAAGCCGTTTGGCAAGCGGAGAGCCGGCTGGTTCGAGATGCCATTGTACCTATGGCGGCTTTCGCCTCGCACACCACAAAGCTCAAAGTTGCCAGTGGGGTTACCAATAACTGGACTCGTAATATCGGACTGTTGGCAGCAACCTTTCTGACACTGGATGACCTTGCGCCAGACCGGATAATCTGTGGCATAGGCGCTTGGTGGGATCCATTGGCCAGCAAGGTTGGTATCCAACGGAGAAAGCCCTTATCGGCCATGCGAGAGACTGTTGAAGTCCTGCGCCGATTGCTGAATATGGAGACTGTCACCTTTCATGGTGAATTCCATTACGTTGATGGTATTAAGCTAGATGTTGTTCACGGCCGAACAGAAGCACGAAATGTACCGATCTACATTGGCGCCACGGGCATGAAGATGATGGAATTGGCAGGTGAAGTCGCAGACGGTGTTTGCCTGAATTACCTAGTAAATCCTACATACAACTTGCGGGCATTGGAAGCCTTGGAGATCGGAGCGATGAGGGCCGGCAAATCGATCGATGATATCGACCGGCCGCAGCTCATGATTTGTTCCGTCGATAACGATCGCAAGAAAGCATTAGATGGGGCGCGCAAGATGATTACCCAGTACTTGGGCCAACAGCCTCATTTGATGAAAGCCAGCGGTGTAAGTCAAGAGTTGCTCGATGATATACATCAGGTCTTGACCTGGCCGGCAACTGATGAGGAGATTGAATCGGCCATGCATCTGGTACCGGATGATGTGGTCCAGATGTGTACCGCCAGCGGTTCACCGGAAGAAGTCAAGGCCAAGGTACGCGAATACATCGACAATGGCTGCACATGCCCAATCCTGTATCCATTAGGGGATCCCTGGCTTATGATTGACATATTCGCTGACGGCTACAGTTAGAAACGCGATCGCTACTCGGGCTCAAGATAGTTGAACACTATCTTGAGCCCATTCCCCATCGAATTTTCATCCCACCAATACACCAAAAACATTTCTTTACCGAGCACGCCAAGGTGTGTGAATTCTCATGGTCTCCAGAAAACACGCCGGCCTATGATCTGTAAACCCTCCGGACTTACATATAAGTGAAGGCCAACGGCTGTCCAGTATCAGTCAACAAAGGATGGGAGAGAACCTTAGATGGATGAACAAGATTACGAATATCGCGGCTTATTGGCGGTGACTTGGGATTTCTTTCAAGGCGATACTGAGCGGGAAGATAAATTTCTTTACTAAGAAATGATTGACCAATATGCACAGCCTGTATTAGATGTGGGCTGCGGAACCGGTCGGTTATTATTGGATTATTTGGCAGAAGGCATCGATCTCGACGGTCAGGATGTATCGTCTCAAATATTGGCCATTTGCCGCCAAAAAGCGGCAGAGCTCAGGCTCTAAAGCTTTATGAGGGAGCGGGCTTCACGAATACCCAGATGTTTAAGGGAGTGACTATCGAGCCACTGTCGGTTGAAGACACAATCCTTTCTGTATTGGGAGTCAAGCCACAGGCTGATTTGGGTTTGAGCCAAAATCCCTATCAATTAAGATCGAGTTCACAACTGAATACTACCGGAATGGTTGGTAGTAACTTACAAGTAGTCTAATTTTCGGGTTGGGTAGTGACATTTGTCACAAAAGTAGTGATATTTGCAACTACCAAGCGAAAGATCGCTTGTCTATACTATGCCTTGTAACGTTTGAAATGCCTATCATTTGGTTTTAAAGGTTAAAGTGATCATGAGCAATTCAGAGATAATCACGCACGATGTAATTATTGTCGGCGCGGGTCTGGCAGGATCTTGGGCGGCGATGGTGGCAGCACAGCAAGGGGTGAAAGATATTGGTGTACTTTCCAAGATCCACCCGTTGCGGTCCCATAGCGGCGCGGCGCAAGGTGGCATTGCGGCCGCATTAAATAATGTTCGCCCTGTGCCCGATACGGGACCTAGGGGGCCGCTAGAGCCAATTCCCCCCGGTGATGAACCTGTGGATAGCTGGGAGCTCCATATGTTCGATACGATCAAGGGCTCTGACTGGCTGGGGGATCAGGATGCCATCGAGATAATGGTCAAGGACGCTCCCGATATCATTCTTGAATACGAACACTTGGGCTGCGTATTCAGTCGCCTGCCCGACGGTCGTATCGCTCAAAGGCGATTCGGTGGGCACAGTGCCCCGAGGGCCAATTATTCCAAAGATTATACTGGACATGTCCTACTGCACACGATCCACGAACAAGCGTTGCGTCATGGGGTTAAATTCTATAGCGAATGGTACTGCTTGGACCTAATAGTTGAAGATAACGTCTGTCACGGCATCGTCGCCATGGAGATATTAACCGGCAAACTGGTTACGATGCGGGCCAAAGCAGTTATGTTCGGCACAGGTGGGTATGGTCGAGCCTTTAAGATAACTTCCAACGCATATGCGAATACGGGTGATGGTGTTGCTATTGCCTACAATGCAGGCATTCCGCTAATGGACATGGAGTTCGTGCAATTTCATCCTACTGGTTTATACCGGCATGGGATTCTCATGAGCGAAGCTTGCCGGGGTGAGGGCGGCTATCTGACGAATAAGGCTGGCGATCGTTTTATGGAGAATTATGCTCCGGACAAGATGGAACTCGCACCTCGCGATTTAGTCAGCCGTTCGGAACAAACCGAGATCGACGAGGGTAGGGGGATTGGAACAGATGGTCAAGGTATTTACCTTGATTTGCGTCATCTCGGGCGAGATAAGATCCTGAATAGGCTGCCACAAGTACGAGAGCTGGCTATCGATTTTGTGGGAGTCGATCCGATTGAGGCTCCCATCCCAATCCAGCCTACCGCCCACTACAGCATGGGTGGAATTCCCACCGATGTTAACGGTCACGTATTGGCCGACGATCAGGGCACCCTGGTCACGGGATTTTATGCGGCCGGAGAGTGCGCCTGTGTGAGCGTCCATGGAGCAAATCGATTGGGTACTAATAGCTTGCTGGAAGCATCCTTGTTCGGAAAGCGTGCTGGTCGAGCAATAGCAGAATTCGTGCTGGATGGCGCGGAACTTTTACCAATCTCCGGGGATCCCATCACCAAAAACCAACAAAGAATTCAACGATTTTGGGACAATCCAGGCACTGAGTCGATTGAAGTGATCTCGCAAGAGTTGAAATCGAACATGACTGACAATTGCGGCATTTTCCGTGATGAGGAGAGGTTATTGGTCGCACGAGATAAGATCGCCGAATTGAACCAACGCTTCGCCAACGGGCAGGTAAGTGACAGGAGCCATCGCTTCAATACTGATTTATTGATGGCGATTGAAACAGAAAACCTCTTGTGTTTCAGCGGAGTGATCGTTGATGGGGCGTTGGAACGTACGGAAAGTCGAGGCGCTCATTCTAGGACTGATTATCCAAAAAGAGATGATGAGGACTGGCTAAAACACACGCTGGCTCGCAGACTCGAAGATGGCAGTCCTGAACTGAGTTACAAGCCAGTTGACATTAACTGGGAACGATATCCGCCTCAAGAGCGAAAATATTAGCAAACAGATGAGTGCTTTCCTGGCTTAATCATAAGGAGACAGGTTTATGGCTAATGAAGCAGCAACTATCCGTATCCAAAGATTTAATCCGGATAAGGACAAAAAGCCGTATATTGAGACGTTCGAGCTGGTACCCGAGCGAGATACAACTGTGCTCGACGCATTGCATACAATCAAGGCAGAACGAGATGGCAGCTTGACGTTCCGCCGCTCTTGCCGCCATGCGATCTGTGGCAGTTGTGCGATGAATGTAAATGGAAAAAACATCCTGGTCTGTAAAACGCCCTTGCAGGATGTGCTTGATAAAAAGCGGCGGGCCACCATCCGGCCGCTGCCGTATTTGCCGATTATCAAGGACCTTGTTGTAGACCGCAGCAGTTTTTGGGAGCAGTACTTGCGCGTTAAACCCTGGCTGTTGCCGCCGGCTGACGTTCCTGAAAAGGAGTTCCGGGTTAGCCCAGAAGAGGTGGCCGCCCTCGACAATGCCGAGACTTGTATCATGTGTGGCGCCTGTTATTCGGCCTGTCAGGTTATTGGTTTGAACAAAGAATATATTGGCCCACATGCCTTATTGAAGGCTTTTTTGCGAGTTTTGGATCCGAGAGATACAGCTCCCAACGAACGTCTACAGGATTTGGCCGGTGGAGATGGTGTTTATCGCTGCCATACCATCTTTAATTGCATAGATGCCTGTCCGAAAGACCTCAACCCAACCCAAGCCATTGAAACGTTGCGAAAACTAGCCCAGAAACGGGAAGCATTCGAGCGTTCTCGCCAGGATCGCCAATTAACTATTCAAGATCCAATCGCTTTCGATGGATGATATCGGCCGGCGAGTAAAATGTTTAAACAAAACGAGTGAAGATTGATGAAAAGTAGCTATTCTGTCAGGAGATAAGGATGTACAAAAGCACAGGCTTTGTCAGTTTTGTCTTGCGTCGATTTACCGGCGTTGCCCTGGTCCTTTATTTGTTTACACACATGTGGGTCATTGGTTCTGTAAACGCCGGGCCGGATGCGTTCAACGCCAGATTAAACCTCGTCCAATCCCCTTTTTTTAAAGTATTAGAGGTGGCGTTGCTGGCGGCCGTCGTCTACCATGCTTTTGATGGCATCCGGTTGATTATCGTGCATTATTTTAATGTCACCGAATACCGTAAGAGTCTTTTTTATGCGATTTTTGCCATCTCTGTAATCTTAGTCATCGCCGGTGGCTTACCCATATTGTTATTTGCCCTCGAAGGTTAAGGATAGGAGGTAATTTCATGCGCGTTTTTCAAATGCAGCGTTATAGCGCCATCGGATTGTTGATTTTCCTGACCATCCATATGATCGTGGTACATTATCCCCCATTTCATATAGACTTTAGCCGTATAATCGTCCGGATGAACCAGCCTCTATGGAAAGCGATCGATATTCTATTCTTGGTGTTCGTCTTGATCCACGCCCTGGCCGGCGCTTACGTTGTGCTGACAGATGTCCAGCGGTTTAATAAATACCAGCGAGTTCTGGCAGGATTGGCAATCGTGATAGGTATTGGTGCCTTCATTTATGGTACTATGACCATATTAGCCTTTCAAGCGCCAGAAGCAATTACCGCGCTAAGGCCTTAATGGATCTAGTACGCTGACAAACAACTTTACATAATGAAAAGGTCCGATCTTTGGCACGACGACGACAAGTTCTGGTTGACCTTCGCGCCATTTATGTTTGATGAAGACCGTCTTGCCGGCACACTTGAGGAAGTAGATAAAATCCTTGCGCTCTTGAATGTTGAAGAAGGGGCAAAAATTTTAGATATGGGTTGTGGGCCGGGGAGGCATTCACTTGAGTTGGCTCGTCGTGGCTACAGGGTTACTGGCATTGATAGGACTTTGCCTTATCTGGAACTTGCCCGGCAAAAAGCAGCTGAAGCCGGCCTTAATATCGATTTCCATCACGCCGATATGAGGAACTATGAACGGGCAAATCATTTCGATGCGGCCCTATCTCTGTTTACATCATTCGGTTATTTTGAAGCAGCGGAAGAGAACCACCAGGCTCTATCGAATATCTTCCATTCTCTAAAGTCAGGGGGACAGCTAATTCTGCAGTTTATGGGAAAAGAAGTCTTGGCCCGCATCTTTGTGGAGCGAGATTGGGTTGAAAAGAATGGCGCGTTCCATCTACAGGAGCGAAGTATAAGTAAAGATTGGTCCTGGATTCAAAATCGTTGGATTCTTCTGAAGGATGGTGAAACCTTAGAATACGAGTCTGGTCACTGGCTTTATTCGGCTTTCGAGATCACCGTGTTGCTTCAAGATGTTGGCTTTTCGACGGTCAATATCTATGGCAACTTTGACGGGGACGACTATGGTATCCAAGCTAGTCAGCTGGTTGCCCTCGCTCTAAAAGATTGAGGTACCAATAATTGCTTAAGGAACGTGTTCGATGGAATTAGCTAATCCAGATATCGAAAGGGTATTGATTTCACAAGAGCAGATTGGAGACCGGGTGAAGGCAATTGCCGGTCAAATAACGAAGGATTACGGCAACGTAGATAACCTTTATATAGTCGGCATCTTGAAAGGCGCCTTCATTTTTCTGGCTGACTTAGCTAGAGATTTGCAATTGCCACACTCGGTGGATTTTATGGCGGTTTCTAGCTATGGCAGAACAGCCACCACATCTGGCGAAGTCCGCCTGGTTATGGATCTAAGAGAGCCAATCATCGACAAACACGTATTGATTGTAGAGGATATTGTTGACACGGGGCACACATTGAATTATCTACTTAAGACGCTTCAAGGGAGGCAACCAGCTTCTCTCAAGACCTGCGTGCTCGTTCGAAAAGAGCGGGAAAGCCTCGATGTCGAAGTCAATTATCTGGGATTCAAAATTCCAGATGTTTGGGTTGTTGGCTACGGTCTTGACTTCGCAGACCGATACCGAACATTGCCATACATAGCTGAGCTAAATAAACAGGTCTACAGTTAAGTGGGGAAAAGCTCCTTTGGCTCAGGATTCTTGGGCTAAATACCGCCACCTGAATTACCCTCTATATTCAATTCCACATCTGCTTTTGACATACCTATTTCCAGGAGATCAAGATCACAGAGGAATGGCGTGAAGCTATCCCAATTGATCTATGTCACCGTCCCAATGAGTAAAATGATAAAAAAAGAAGAGCGCAATGCAGACCTTCCAAGGATATGCCCAGAGAAAGAAGAATATGAAGATTACCAATAGGCCGAAAGTGACGAGATTGACCTGTTTGCGGAATTGTCTTTTTTGTTAACGGTTGGAGATAGGCAAAGAAAAAGCCCACCATTTGGGGGCGGTGGGCTTTCTCCCCCGGGTCAAGGGGAGTGTTTGGCGCGTACATATAATACACCATTTTCAAAAAAATTGTAACTAGTAATTTATGCCCATTATCAGGGTCATGGGTACGAGTCAACCGTATCGAGGCAATTGCTGAATTTTTGGGCTCCGAAACACAGTGTTTAAGAACTTTTGGCTATAATGAGTAGACAAAAAATACGCCAAAAGACCAGAGGTAGCCTTGGTTTTGAACGACTTTGATAGTGGATAGTATCAAGCCCATAATCTTAATTGGGTTTTTACTAGCGGTGAGTAAAGCTCTTAACGCAAGATATGGTGCAAAATTACGACAGTGATTGTTTTTCCTTATGATATTGCTGAACTACTTGGTGATTTTCCCCTAGTAAATCAAGCAACGAAGCAATGATTTCGTTAGTGTAGCCATCGTCCATTGATTCACCGCCATCAAGAGCTGCATCCAGATGCTCAAAGGCTTTGGCCGGGTTTCTCTGATGCAAAGCTCCGGAAGCCGCCAAATAATGATCGTCAAGTTTGTCTAAACCAGTAAGTCCATCGCCATCTTCTATATCCACCATGAACTTTGCCAGTGGTAGTAGTTTTTCAGCGCGTTCGGCTTCTGGGCCGCTAGGAAAATCCTTCAGAAGGACGAAGGCTTCAAAGCCACGTCCTTTTTTTAGGTGCTGTTCGGCTTGTTTCAGTCGTTTGGCCGGATTGGGACTGGCCTTTATTGCTGGCTGAGGCGGGGGCCCTGATGTCACTTTGTCTATAAAACGCCGTACCAATGGCTCGGGAAGCGCGCCTGTGAACTCGTTAACCATTTGGCCGTTTCTAAAGGCTTTTACGGCCGGAATACTTCGAATTTGATATTGGGCGGCCGTCCGCTGGTTATATTCTGTGTTAAGTTTGGCTAATACAAATTGGCCGTCGGGCTCTTCCGCTATCCGTTCCAGTACAGGTCCTAACATCCGGCACGGCCCGCACCAGGCGGCCCAAAAGTCGACGACAACTGTCGTCTTGTAGGAGCGCTGCAATACTAGTTGCTTAAAATTCTCATCAGATACATCAAAAATCGCGGCTCGTTTGAGGCTCTTATTTTTCTTCAAAAAACCGAATAGACCCATTGTTTATCCTTATGCTTCTCTATTAAGTGTTTATCACCCTGGTTCTGAGTTTACCGAATTTGTTTGGCGACGCCGTAAGCCAGGTTGCATTGTAGAAATAAGTATGCTTGAGTTATTAGCCTGAATAAAGATTTTGATCTTTCAGCGTGTTACAAGAAAAAAGATCCACGGTTACCTGTGCTTTAAAAAAAAGGAACTTTTCTCAATTTAACTGGCAACCGGTTGTCGATCCGAAGTCCAAGGAGCTTCTGGAGCAAAGGTTAGGCGACTTAATTCGAGTAAAACCGTATCGTAGTTGACTCGCCAACCGGCAAAATCTTGCCAGGCCAAATCTTTATCACTTTTAACAGGGACACCTGCTGAGACGAACTGGTCGTAAACGGCGTCAAATTCTTCACGTGTAATGCTGATTGGATCATGGGGAAAGATCGAGTTCACCTTATATTTCACGTTAAAGAAGCTGGCGATACGGCGTAAAGCCAAAAAGCCGGCCCGGATACATAAGGCAGCCTGGGCATCCCAGGGATTATCGACAACGGAAAGCGTCAGCGCGGCGGCATCAAGCACGGTGCCCGCGGTCGTGACCCAAGAGTGATCTGGTTGTGGAGAACGGAAAAATACCAAGGCCGCCAGAGCGGTATGACTCTCTTCAATTTCTGCGAACCACAGTTCCCATTGCTGCCACGATTCTTGTAAACTGTCTAAACCTTGATTGCGATGATAGCGTAGAATCATTTCGGCCGCCGATGGTGGCTTTCCAGCGCGCACTTCCAGGAGCGTGACGGCTCTTTCGCGTTTTGAGAAGGCGTTGTACATCGTCGGCAGGTAAGCGATTAGCAGGGCAACCAAAATTAGGCCAAGAGCGGCTTCTATGAAGGCCAATATCGTTTGGCTTAACAATTCGCCGTTGGCAAATCCAAGCGTAAGCAATGAAGAACCGCTAATGGTGAAAGCTTCACGCCAGCTTTCGATGCCGCTAGCCCAAAGCAAAAAAGTGAAACCAATCAAGACGAGGCTTAGCCAAAACAGAGGAAGAATCATCAAACTTATTGGGGCGTAATAGGCCATTACCCTATCACGCTTTTCATAGGTGCGTTCCCAATGTAGGCGAAGGTCAAAGATCCAACGAACTGAGACGAAGATTGCCCCGGTGATGGGATCACGAGCGCTTCGCGACAGGATGAGGGTGCGAATGACGGAGCGAAGAGTCGCCAGAATAATAAACAACCCAATGATCGCGGCAAATATTTTAAGTAAGAACATATTTACTCGTCTATGTAATTAGGGTTTATCCGAAGCCGCTGTGGAGATGATTTACCGATTCGCTCGACAATACCTCTCGCTTCCAAATCAAGTTTGACCGTCGTGTAATACCAACTGATTGATCCGCTAAAAATGCCTTCTAGTTTCCTACCAATGGCATCACCAAGCTCTTTGAAGCCCATTTCATTTCCCATCTGGAGCTGGCCGATAATTGCTTCTCGCATCGCCTGATATTTTTCTTTATCGATATTGACGCCCACCTTAGCTTGATCGGGGTGTAGGGTCATGATGCGCTCTTCTGACATTTAAAACTCCACAACACATATTTCAACAATTATAACCATGGGCGGAAACTACCAACTTGGTTGATTATAAACCATCAGATGACGGTGATTTGCGAACCGGCCGGTCCTTTTTCTACCTCAATGCGATTTGGAAACGCATCCCGCATTTCGTCTATATGAGTGATGACTAAGATCCTTTTAAAATCATCCTGAATCGTGTTGATCGCCTCGATCAATCTTTGACGGCCGATGGGATCTTGGCTGCCAAAACCTTCATCAATGACCAAAGTTTGCAGCCGTGCCCCGGCACGCCTAGTAAGGATGCGCGATAAGGCGAGTCTAATTGCAAAATTTACCCTGAATTGTTCGCCTCCACTGTAATTTTCGTATGGTCTTTCTCCAATGTTGTCGACGATACGGATATCCAGCGTCTCAACTGTTCTATCACTGGACTTAAGCTGTCGAACAGTATCGAAATCAACCGTCATTTCACCGTTTGACAGGCGGGTAAGTATTTCATTTGCGTTCTCTTCGATCTCAGGAAGGGCTTTTTCTATCAACAAGGCCTGAACGCCATCCCGGCCGCATGCCTTTTCTAACATTTTCAGGCGCCTAATGCGTTGTCTCGACGCTTCTTGCATGTCGATAAGTTCCAGGAGTTGTTCATCAAGGGTATCTAATACACTTACTCTTTGTTGGGCTGTCGCTACCGTGCGGGTAGTCGCTATATGTTCTTCTCTTAGCCGTCGAGTTTCGTCTTGGACGGCGACCAGATCCAAATTATCGGCATCCAATTCTTTGAGCTTAGCACTTGCTTCACTGTATTGGGCTTCTTGTTCTACGATAAAATTCTGTTGGTTTTTTGTCTGTATTGCCAGATCTGCCAGGCTGTCCTCAAGAGGCTTGACAGCCGCTTCTGCTTGCTTTAGATCCTGGTACTCAATCTCTGCACCAGCTAAGGCGTCCTTTTTCTGGGAAGCCAGATGGTGTTCATCAGAGTTGTAGTTAATTTCATCTACTTTTTGCCTTAAATCAACAAGCGCTGCCTGAACCGCTGGATCTATGTCCCCGTCCGCAAGTCTAGCGATAACGACAGTCAATTCGGCCGCTAAACTATCGGTTTCGCCATCACCCCCCCACTTTTTTACAGCACGGGATATCTCCTCTAGGCGGGCTTCACTGGCAAGAACCTCTCGCTGGTAAGTATTGTATTCTTTTTCTACTTTTTCTTTTTGTTCAAGCTCGACCTGAAGATCTTTGACGATTTTTCTCTGTGCGTTCAGGTTCTGCTGATCGGCGAGCTGTTCATCCAGATGGGCTAAACGATCGGCCCCTTTCTGTTGCCAACGCTCTACCCGGCGATCAATTTCTATCACTTGGGCTTCAGCCGTGGCAAGTCTTTGCTGATGGGCTTTTTGTTCTCGTTCGAGCCGATCTTTTTGAGACACTATTTCTTTTAGATCAGCCAATTCAGACCTTAACTCTTTAATAATTGCTTGATTGTTTCTGTATTTATCTGCATCCCCTTTACCATCGGCTTCCAATTCCGACAGCATCGATTTCCTGTGATCTTCAGTGAGGCTTTGACCACAAAGAGGGCATTTTCCGCCAGTTTCTTCTTGAAGACGATCAAGACGATCCCGAAGCTTGTCCATGTTCACTTTTAAGCGTTCTTGCTCGGATATCAGGACGTCTAGATCAGCTTGAGCCACAACCGATCGCTGAAAATATTCACTTAACTTGGCTAATGCTTCTTTTGCCCTGTCTACTGCATCGGTTGCATCGGCCATGTTTGCTGTCACCGTTGAGCGCTCGATCTCCAACAATCTTACTTCTTCCGCTTGAAGCTTGAGCTGACTCGATTCCTGAGCCAACAGTTTTCGATCCGTTTCCAATTGGTTCAGGAGCGCATTTTCCTTATGCCATTTTCGTTGTACTTCTGCGAAGCCAGCCAATATCTTCTCCAAACCGGACAGCTGGTCTTTGTTCAATTGGACTGAAGATAATATTTCTTCTCGCTCCGCCAGCATCTTAGTTACTTGTCGTTCTTGCGTCTGCAATTCCGTGCAACGCTGGCTTAACCGCGACTGCTCTCGCTCCAGGGCCAATTCGAAGGGTTTCATCTCCTGTAGAAGGTTATTATAGGTATTGGCCAAGTGTTGCCATTCCTCTTCTACTTTGTTGGCTTCCTGCCAGGCTGAATACTTGGCTTCGATCTCTTTTGTCTGAGCGAATAATTTTTGGAGATTATCTTTTTCAAGCTGGCGTCTCTCTTGACTTTTCCTTGAATCCTCAAGTTGGCGGCGTTGTTGTTCTAGATTGGCGGCGAGATTATTCACGATTTGTTTCTGCTGTTTAAGGGCGGCATCAGTTCTCGTTGCTTGGGATAACAACTTCTCCTGTATATCCAATTGGTTGTATATGTATTTTGAGGTTTCGAGTGCGCTTTTTAAGGTGGCCTCTCGTTCCGGCCGCTCGGCTAACTCCTGGCCGATATCATTAATCCGGCTTTCAATGAGCATAAGGGCGCTTTCCTCATCTCGCCGGTGGCCGTTTGCTATTTCTTTATAACGATCCCACTCATTGACTCCAAGCAGCTCAGCTAGAATCTCCTTTCTTTTATTTGGGGTTCTGACCGTAAATTCATCGGCTTTGCCTTGTAATAAAAAGCTGGAGTTGGTGAAAGTCTCAAAATTCATCTTCAGCAAAGATTCAATCACTACCTGGGTTTGGCGGAGGCTGCTCTCGCTCAAGCTCTTCCAGTTATCATCCGGTGTCGCTACCTGGAACTCCAGGAACATCGCTTTTCTTGCTTTTTTCCGCCGGATAATCCTATAGGCAGTTGAGTCAAGCTCGAAGGAGAAAATGACTTCCGCGCCTTCCCCCTTGTTGGAAGCTTGGCGGTTGACAACATCGTCATCACTTTTGCTCCGACTCCTACCGAATAGGGACCAGGTGATAGCGTCCAGTATGCTAGATTTCCCAGATCCATTCGCCCCCGTGATCGAGGCCAAATGAATACCCTGGAAATCTAAAATCGTGTTGTCGCGATAGGAGAGAAAATTCTGAATTTCGAGCTTCAATGGGATCATTAACCAAAATTCCCTCAGACAACTATTTCAGAAAAAATTTCTTGGGCCAGGGCTTGCATGGCTTCAATTTCATCTTCTGGAAGATTGGTGGAAAGCCAATATTGTTCTAATAATTCTTCTGGGGCTAGCTCCTCAACAGAAACGATATCCCCCAGTCGACTGCGTTTTTCTGTTTGGCGATGTTTTAGGATCTGGATTGAGAATGCTAGCTGAAAATAATCATGTAAGGTTGCTTCGTCGACGAGTGGCTCCCAGTCTCGTGGATAAATGAGTTGAAGCCGGCAGATGGCATCCTTCAAATCCTCCGCCGCCGGAAGATTTTCAAGAACCTTTTCCATAAACCCATCGGATGTCTCGGGTTCGATTATCCTATCGATAAATGGCCGTGTTTTTAGGGGGATGAATTTCCATTCCGTTTTGCCCTGACTGACATCGGCAACGACAAAGCCTTTTTTTTCTCTTGCTTCACCGAAGTCAATCCTTTCAATTGAGCCTGGGTATATGACCGGAGGGTGACTGCCGCCATTAAGGGACTGGTGCTTGTGGATGTGTCCCAGGGCTACATAGTCGAGGCGCTTATTCTTTACGAGTGCCTCGCTTAATACGAGCTCCTGACCAAGCATAACGGCCCGTTCGCTGCCATATTTAGCGCCGTGAACGCTAGCGTGGGCCGCAAGTATCAAGGGAATATCGGGATCAGCCTCTGTTATGAATTTCTGAATTTTCGTCGAAAGCCTATTTTCAATTGTCTCAAATATCTCTTCCAGTGACTTTCCGGACATTTCCTCACGGGTCAAGAGAGCACTGCGGGATATCCATGGAACGGTGATCACCTGCACTGGTAATCCCAGCCTGTCTGGCCCCCAAAAATCCAATTTATCCGCTACATGGATATTGGGAACACCCAGTGTATGGAACTCTTGAACCGTATTTGCCCGGCCGGCTGCCGGTGCTTTGTCGTGATTCCCTACCAACAGCAAGGTCGGGATATTTGCCTGGGATAAGCGCATAATCCGTTGGCCCCAGGCTCGTTGAAAGGTGGGTTGGGGGTTTCGGTCTTTATAAGCATCACCGGCAAAGATGACCAGATCCACCGGGATTTCGACTGCTTTATCGACGATTTGGTCAAGAGAAGCTAAAAAATCCATGACCCGAATTGGTAGCGCGCTTTCGGGATCATGGCGGCCGTAATTGGCCATATCGATGTGCGCATCGGCGAAATGCAGTACCCAGAAAGTGCTGCTGCGCTCAGAGTTGGATTGGTTTCGAGTGGACATCTAACAAGAATCCAATGCGGAGAATATCATTCAAGACCTGGATGAAGAATCCCGGTATTTAACCCTGGACCACAATCTGGTACTCCCTTGTATCAGGTAGGGCGCCGGGTGGTGGGAAGATTCGTTCAACAACAACAAAATATTGGCCCGCATCAAGATTTTTATTGATGACTTCCGGTTGGGTGCCCGGATTATTGCTTTTGGCCACAAAAGCCTTGTTGTAAGTATAAAGAGTCAGATTCATTTCGTTAGTGGAATTGAGGTTGTTGAGATTCACCGAAATGTTACGTTTGCTGGGCACATGGAAAGTATAGACATCAACATCGTCAGGGCCGGTGATGAATTGGTTTCGCTGGGCTTGATTTAGAAATAGGAATCTGGCTGTAGCGAAAGTGTTGTCATCGAGGTTAAAAGCTGGGTTGACGAAAAAAGCAGGAATATAAGAACTGGCTGGATACGATGCTTTTGCATCGGTCAAGGTAATTCTTTCGACCAGGTTTAGTACTTGTCCGCCGATTGTTTCGCCACCTATCGCGAATAAATTTTGATCGACGAAGCCACCTCGAGGCCAGGCTCTTGGCGGTCTAACGGAGTTTTGAGTGTTGATAACACCCAGATCGAAACGAACATCTAAGGGAACCCAAATATCAGCATCAGGTTCATAGCGCTCGGTCACTCCGACGAAAGCGCCATTATTGTCGTACCCGCCAAAAACATACCAGTTGCCAGCCTGGTCGACGGCGCTACCGGGAAAGTAGCGTTCATAATTTAAAGGCGCAACTTCGGACCAATTTCCCTGGTCAATATCCCAGCACTCAACTCTCTGTAAAACGAAACGAGCGCCTTTTGTAACAGCATCCTCGCCCATCCCTCCAGCTACGCACAAGTTGTCCGACCCAGAAATCTGGATTAAGCCGGCGGCATGACCAAACCGCCCGGTCGGCATCGGTGGGATTTTTTTCGTATCCCAGTCATTATTGGTTGCCGAATAGAAATAAACTTCATTGTGGGCTATCCATCCAGTCGAGGTCAGCGGCGGTTTTGGCGGAAAAATACCGGTCAGCCCACCGCTCAAGAAGTAGCCATCGGTGCCATCGGTCCATCTGTAAGTCGTCGCTTCTGAATAGATGGTCGGTCCGCCGGCGGCCCACTGATCATTATTCTTGGCCCAGGATTGGTCGCCCCTCCATGTATTGGAAGCGATGTCGTAGACCCAGTGGGTTCCGTCATACAAAGTAGAACCGATGTATCCAGAGGGCAAATAGATTCGACCTTTGCTCCCCTGGCTGGAAAGATACGCTGCCGAGGTGTTTGAGTAACCGAAGCCATCTCGCGCCGGCATATTGGCTTTCGATGTCCAGTTGCCGATTTTAGTATTGTAGACTATTGTTTGCGGTGTGCGTTGAAAATTTTGTCCGATAGTGACCTGGCCCCCGATGATGTAAATGTTGTTACCGACCACGGCCGTTGCGTGCCGGCTGCGTTGTTCAAACGGAGTTGGTCCCTGATAGAGGAGGTCCCATTCAGAAATAAAGGGCACTGTTTGCGCGGCGAAGTTAAGCATCCAGCCACCTGAGGCCCCTACGTGCCAATCGGCCACTTCTATGTAATAGGTTTCACCTGCCAATACGGACAAGATCACTTGAGAATCAAAATAATTGTTATCATCATTACAGGCCACTTGCAGGAGATTGCTGCAAGCTGTTCCCTTATGGACTGCCAACACTGTATCGTAGGTGCTTCCGCGGGTGTCAAATCGCACCAGGCCGCTATATTCGGGCACATACTTGTACCAGAGTGTCCGTGTTCCCCTGGTTGAAACCGGTGAATCCCACATGCAACTTAGTACCGGGTCATTGGTATCAATATCCTGCCCGCCATTGGTTGAGACGCCACCGATCGGTAGTGTGTCGAACTCTGTAGCGGCTTCGCATGTTGTACCGGCAACGAAGTTGACTGGTGCAAGAGGCAGGTCGGGGATGTTTACCTCTTCGAATGCGGCGGAACGGCGAGGTGAGTCACCGGCCTGTTCAATTTTATCTAGGTTTAGGTCTGGAGGCGGACCATCGTCTTGGCCTGTAGCAACAGCAACCGTACTGAGGAGTAATGCCAATATTAGTGCAAGCTGACGGCGCATAAGGCTCTCCTATAGTGCTGTGAACGACTATCCGATAATGGCCGGGTCTGGGAAATCAAGAGACTTAGCATGGCTTCGAATCCACAGGTAACGAAAATCTGAATCAATGCCAATCAATCCAAGCAATAGAAATGATTATATCAATACAGGATTTTACTTGTTTTCAGACACATGGGCGAGAACTGCCGGAACGTCATTCTCTTAGTTCCGGCAGTTCAGAAGATTGATCCAATTGTAGAATTCCAAGCGCGAATTAGGCTTTAATCAGCGCGATGGCGATTTGTCGATCGTCAATTGTTATGCTTTTTTTGTAGTCCCCGACGGCAGGTGAGTCCAAAGAAAGACCCAGCGCCAATGTTTCCTGTTGAATATAGTCGGCGAAATTCACAATGGCGGCCGATACTTCCTGGTCTGCCGCGCAAGATAGATAAATGCGATCGTCCAATGCTAAACCAGAATCCTTACGTAGTGTATTGACATGCCTGACTAAATCCCGGGCATAGCCTTCTTGAACTAATTCTGGCGTGAGCTCAGTATCGATGGCCACCGTAATGCCTTTATCACTGGCAACGGCCAAACCTCCGCGAGATTCTGTTTGTACTAGGACTTCATCTGAGTTCAGTTTTATTTCCTGGCCGTCCACTTCTAATTCCAGCATGCCGCCAGCATGCAGTTTGGCGGCTGCTTCCGCCTGATTCAGTTCGGCTAATTTGGCTCGTACCTTGGGGAACAAAGGTCCTAACTTTGGACCGAGAAGTCGATTATTAGGCAGCAACCTGTACTTAACAAGCTCTCCCACTTCAGAAACAACTTCGATCTCCTTGACATTGATCTCTTCGGTCAGTACGTCAACCAAGTCGAGTAGATCCTGCTGTTCCCGTTGTGTGCCGACATTGACTCTGGCCTTGGCGAGTGGCTGTCTAAGTTTAAAATCAGCTGCACTGCGAGCCGAGCGCCCTAAACCGGCAACGTTGATGGCCAATCGCATTTTCCCTAATAGAGCTTTGTCCAAAGTATCTGGGTCTGCCTGCGGCCAATAAGTATGGTGTAGGCTTGTGGGCGCATCCGTAAAGACGTTCCTCACCAGGTTCTGATAAATCGCTTCGGTAGTGAATGGTATGAAGGGCGCCAATAGTTTGATCATTTGGACCAACAAAGTATACAAGGTTGCATAAGCGGCAGTCTTGTCGTCGTCAGCTTCGGATTTCCAGAAGCGACGCCGGGAGCGGCGCACATACCAATTTGACAAATCATCGAGCAGTGCCTCCAGAGTGGCTGTGGCTCGTTCGGCTCGATAGTCTTCAAGGTGTGTTGTTACCTCGAGCGTGGTCTCATCCAGTCTTGTTAATATCCATTCGTCGAGCTGGGCATTGGACGAAACGGGCGAGACGACGTTCGACTTAGGCTTTCCAAGTGCCGGATTCAGATCATCTCCAGGCGACCAATTATCTAGCTTGGCGTACGTTACCAGGAACGAGTAGACATTCCAGATCGGTATCATGAATTGACGGCGCGTCTCGTTGCCCGCATTATAGCCAAACAGCAAGTTCTGTTCTGGTTTGTGGCTGGTGAAGAGCCAACGCATTGTATCGGCGCCCATAATATCGGCCGCTTCGTTGAACTCGATGGCATTACCCCAGGACTTGTGCATTTCTCGCCCGTCCTCTGCAAGGAGTGAGGCATAGCCGAAAAGATTCATAAATGGCGGACGGTTTGTCATGACGGTGCTCTGAGCGAGCAAGCTGTAGAACCAGTTGCGGAATTGGCCTGGAAAGCTTTCGCTAATCCAATCAGCTGGGAACCACTTATCCCAAAACTTTGGATCATTTCGGTACCCCAAAGTGCTGTAGGCCACAATGCCTGCATCCAGCCAGGGATTGCCTACATCGCTAATGCGACTCGATCGACCTCCGCATTCAGGGCAGGCGATTTTCACGGCGTCAATATAAGGCCGGTGCGGAGCGTGTCCCTCAAATTCCGCCCATCCTTCGATGGCCCTCTCTTTCAATTCGTGTTCGTCACCGACGACATGAAAATGACCACAACTCGAATCTTCACAGACCCAGATGGGTAAAGCCAGGCCATAATATCGTTTTTTGCTGATCATCCAATCATGCATGTTATGTAGCCAATCGATCTCGCGATCGTGCCCAAAGCCTGGAACCCAACGGATCTGGTCCACCACATCCATGATTTGATAACGTAGACTGTTAGCCTTTTCTTCTTCGCTCAATTCCGAGCGAGGTTTATCATAAAGTGGACCTGTGTTGATGAACCACTCGTCTACTAAACGGTAAACCAATTCCTCGCCGCAGCGCCAGCAATGGGGGTAGCGATGTGGATATCGTTGCTTCCGATAATAGGCGCCATTGCTCCGCAATCTGGCAAAGATATCTTCGGTTACATCATTAACATGTTGCCCGGTCAACCAGTCGAATCCCTGGACATAAATGCCATTTTCATCGAGTGGGGCGATGACAGGCAAATCGTATTCCTGGCTCAAATCATAGTCTTCTGCGCCGCAACCGGGAGCGATATGAACGATACCAGTTCCTTCATCGGCGCCGACATCTTTCCAGGCGATCACCCGGTGTCTGTAATTATGGGCGGCGAACTGGGTTTTCACTTCGCTCAGATCGTCAAATGGACCGTCATATACCCAGCCGACCATATCAGAGCCCTTTAGTTCTCCCATGATTTCATAGTCGCCGATTAAGGAGTTTTCCGCGGCTTCCTTGGCCAGGTAATAGATCCAGCCGTCTTCCTTCTGTTTTACTTTTACATATGTCAGATCTGGCCCTACGGCTGCGGCCACATTACTTGTCAGCGTCCAGGGAGTTGTCGTCCAGACGAGTAGCGCCTCCTGAGATGCTGCCGGACTATTTTTCCCGGAACCAGTGCCGGACGATTCTTTGTCGACGATTGGGAATTTAAGGAATACCGAATCATGGACGATTTCCAGGTAGCCGTCGGTGACGATTTCATGTTGGCTAATTCCGGTGCCGCAGCGGGCGCACCAGGGCATTACATCGTGACCCTTAAATATCCAGCCATTTTCGAAACATTTTTGAAGAAATCCCCAAATCTGATAATTGTTTTCGTCGCTGAAGGTGAAGTAAGATCCACCAAGCTCGGGTAAGCCTAACCGGCCGACCAAGGATTCGACTGTGCCGCTAACCGGTCCTTGTGGTCCTTCAATAGTCACAACTTGCTGGGCATCTTCTTCTAGTAAATCGCTCAGGTATCTCAGTTGTTGCGTATCGTTCCAGTCCATCCAATAACCGAGACGAATTGATTGCTCAGTTTGAACGGCCGCATAATTAAGCACGCGCATTTTGCAGCGTTTGACGAAGCGAGCCAGGCCATACTCTTCGATTTCGCGTTTACTATTGAACCCTAGCTCTCGCTCGACATTAACTTCAACCCACAAGCCTTGACAGTCAAAACCATTCTGCCAACGTTGGTTGAAACCTTGCATGGCCTTGAATCTTTGGTAAAGATCTTTGTAAGTTCGCCCCCAGGCATGGTGAACGCCCATGGGATTGTTGGCGGTGATCGGTCCATCAATAAAGCTCCAGTGCTTGTTGCTTTTTGAACGCAGTTCGCGCAACTTTTCGAACGCCTGATTATCTTCCCAAAAACTGAGAATTTCCTTCTCAAGCGCAACAAAATCAACTTTAGTTGGTACATCCTTAAATGCCATAATCATCTATCTCCAATCCGGCAAATTCCTCTTTTTCAGTAGCGAATGGGTTGAGTTTCGATGGCTCGACTTCCATCAGTGTATTCCATGATAATAGGCCATCGATGTTCATCTATCCAGACCACGTGGGTCTGTTTATTGATGGTAATCAAACAGCGCTGCACGATCGTGCTCCGACCGGCAACTGTGAGCCTATCCTTTTCCTGCAGGTTAATAGTGACTGTCCTCTCGACCAGCTTGAAATCCTGTTCAGGGTCGAGGGTAATAGCCGTAAAAGAACCCTCATCAATATCCTGGTTGCATAACAATGAGAGGCCGATCGTCGATGGGAACCAGAATCTAAAACCTGGTTCTACCCCTAGCTCATCTTCAAGCCGCCGGCCGTTTACTTGCCTACTCAGGCTTACATTCCCTTCCTGAAATTGAACATCGCCGTTTAATTCTTTCATCTGCTCAAAGTGGCGAAACTTAAGCCTTGCCGGTCGATTATCTAGGCTCAGCACCAGGTGATACAAAGTAGTTGCTGATTTCGAAGTTTCCCGTCTATCCAGATCAACCCTGATAAATCCATAACCTCCAGCCACCTTAGTCTGTCGCCAAGACTCGTTTGCTCCGGTTACTCGATCTTGCATTTCGTACCGAAATCTGCCGGAGGCTATTAGTTTCTCATACTCTTGTTCACGAATGATAAAGCGCATAACCTTGCTATGATGTAGAAGATCAAGATTCGAATGTTTTCGTTATTCCCGCCGATAATCGGTGGATTTGGGATAACCATGCATCAGTTCACTGCCGGGTAGTCTAGTTCTATGTACAATCTTTTATTGATTTTGCCTTTACTTTTGTAGTCCACTACATGAATATGGCCTACTTCACGGGTATTGGCGACATGGGTACCGCCATCTGCTTGGAGATCCAGACCAACGATCTCAACAGTGCGCACTTCTTCGATACCTTTCGGAAGGAGATTTATCTTTGTTCGTATTAAATCAGGTATCTGAAAAGCTTCTTCTCGAGGTAAGATTTGTGCTCGAATATCTCTCTCGTTGGCTACCTCTTTGTTTATGGATTGATTAATCTCGGCCACCAATTCTTGTCGCATGCTCTCGAATTCAAAATCCATGCGTCCCTTGAGAGGCTCCATGTTTCCGCCAGTTACGGAGGATTGGTAATCGCGCCAGACGACACCACATAAGATATGGAGCGCCGTATGCGTCCGCATGAGTTGGTATCGTCGTTCCCAGTCCAACTTACCTTCGATATTAGTTCCAGGGAGAGGCATATCACCGTCGATATAATGGGCCAATTTTCCACCCACACGCTTAACCTTGAGTACATTCCAGCTGTGCACCCCATCAGATAGGTAACCGCTGTCAGCAGGTTGTCCACCTCCTCCGGGGTAAAAGGCGGTCCTATCGAGAACAACAGCTCCATCCAGTTGCTCGACAACCGTTCCGGAAAAATTTTGTATGTAAGAATCCACCAAATAGAGCAACTCTGTCATCAATTTACCCTAAATTCTCTGCCTGTATTATGCCAAGTTCTCAATCCAGGCTATTGCGCCATCCATCAAGAGAAGCTGTATAAAATCAATAACGCCTTCATCCAATCAAGGGACGAAGGCGCTTAGATCTCCGTGGTACCACCCACATTCCCAACCCTCAATCGGAGATCATGGGCCGGGCACTTAGTCAATGACGACCATTCACTAATGGTTATCATCACACTCCCTATAACGTGGGATGAATACGACCAAGCCTACTCATGCCGACCAACTCGTATACATGTTGAGTTGGGATGATAACATTTTCGATTGGCAGCTCCGGAGGGATTTTGGCCAGATTACCTGTGCCTGACTCGCACCAACTCAGGTTCGCTAGACAGATCTTCTCTGGTTACTCGTCTCCATCAAAGCCTTTAAAATATTTATATGCCGATTATGCCAAATCGGCTGGACAATGTCAAAAGCTTGATTCGAGTGAAAGTTCAACTCATTTATCTGGCTATCGGCAAAATCTCAGCTACATTTTCCGGCCGAGGCATCGAGGCATAGGTGAAAATCTTCGTCTAATTAGTGTTTATTTGTGACTGGGGACATCTAGACAAGCTAGATCCCTTGTGTTAACCTACCAGCGACTTTAGATCAGTGATATTCTTGGATCGATATCAAAAATGGAAGCATAGTCTTCCGAGTAAAATATGGTTGAAAACGTAAAGACGATTCTGTGTATCGAAGATGAACGCGAGATGATTGATTTATTCAAAATCATCTTGGGAAGGCGCGGCTATCGTGTCAGTGGTGCACTCGGAGGCGAAGAAGGTCTTCAAAGAGCGGCCGAAGTGATTCCCAACCTGATTCTGTTGGATCTAATGATGCCTGAATTGGATGGTTGGGAAGTTCTCCAAAGGATGAGGGGTAGCAAAGAGCTTCGCGACATACCGGTTATTATCGTTACTGCAAAATCCAATGATATTGACAGGGCCATGGCCTTACACATCGCGCAGGTCAGCGACTTCATCAGCAAACCCTTCGGTCCCCAGGATTTGATCGCCAGTGTTGACAAGGTTATTGGCAATGCGGGTGATTCCTCCTGATGTGAACCCAGTTTTTTTCTTAGAAGCGTGAGTGGATGGGGCAGAATGACCAGGGATTACGGGGCGGGAAAACTCGTTATCAAACGATACCCCGTGTATTAGTATTCCTGCGAAATGGCCAAGATGTGCTGTTACTGAAAGGGGCGCCTTCGAAACGGATTTGGGCAAACCTCTATAATGGCGTCGGAGGTCATGTGGAGGTGGGTGAGGACATCTATTCAGCCGCACGCCGGGAATTACGTGAAGAAACTGGTCTGAAAGCCAACGCTCTTTCGCTAAGAGCCGTGGTAAACATTGATGCCGGAGATCCTGGCTTAGGCATCTTGATGTTTGTTTTCACCGGCTGGTGCGCTGAACGAAAGACCGTTGATTCTATTGAGGGCAAACTAAAATGGGTCCCATGCGATCAGCTTCCTCTACCCGAATTAGTTGAGGATCTGTCCTGGTTGTTGCCCCGAGTCTTAGACATGGACTCATCTATGCAACCCTTGTTTTTGCATTATAGCTATGATGACTCAGACAACCTACTGATTCGATATGGTGAGGGTACATGGACGAGTCAATCTGAGAAAGAGCCTTCATAAATTAACGAGAATCCATTGCCCGATTCCGAGATTAGAATACAATACGGTTAAGTGCCCAACGAAAGAGGAAATGGCTTGAGTCAATCAGTTCTAGTCGTCGATGATGAACCAACAGCTCGCAGCATGCTGCGTTTGATACTTGTTCGTGCCGGCTTTGAAGTTAAGGAAGCCAAGGATGGTTACGAGGCTCTAAATGAGGTCGAGCGAAGCAAACCTGATCTAATGCTACTTGACATCATGATGCCAGGCATGGATGGTTTTGAGGTTTGCGAAACTTTGCGAAACCGGGATGACATGGCTGATCTACCCATTATTATGTTAAGTGCACGAGCTGATCCTGAAAGCGTCAACACGGGGTTGCGAGTTGGAGCCACGAAATATTTAACCAAGCCAGTAACTCCTGATGAGTTGACACGCCACGTTCGGGAAGTTCTCAGCATCGAAGGCGAAATCCCATCATAAGTGCGAGTGGAGAGTAGAATATATGCTTGTAAAGCGAATTTTACTGGTCGTTTTGTCTTTGGCTATTGGTTATGGCGTTACTTATTTTATCGTAACGGTGCTTTTAAATACGACAGTAGCTGAATTTTGGGTTGGACCGGAATTACCCTTAAATATTCCGTATTTTTTGTTAGTGGGTTTATTCATAGCCTTGGCTGTCAGCATTTGGCTTGACAAGTTCATGGGCACCAAGATATTACCAAAGTAGAAGGCCATGACCGCAAAAATAATAAATGGACAAGAAATAGCAGCAGAAATTCAAGTAGAGGTTAAAGACGCAGTTGAAGCCATGCAAGCGGAGTACGGTTACGTACCCGGTCTGGCAACGGTTTTGGTTGGCGAAGATCCCGCCTCATCTACCTATGTGCGAATGAAGCAAAAAAGGTGCGCCGAAGTTGGCATTCGATCCATCGGCCATTCATTGCCTGCGGATATTTCACAGGAAGAATTGGAAAAAGTCGTCGCCGACCTGAATGCAGATCCTGAGGTGAACGGCATCCTAGTTCAGTTGCCTTTGCCAAGTCATTTGGATGAAGAAGCAGTTCTAAATTCGATTGATCTAGGCAAAGATGTGGATGGATTTCACCCGGTGAATATTGGCCGATTGGCCATGAAGGGGCGAGATCCACTTTTCATACCATGTACGCCTTATGGTGTTATGGTATTGCTGGAAAAGTCTGGAACGCAGGTGAGTGGCGCGGAAGCAGTAGTCCTCGGCCGGTCGAATATCGTTGGTTTGCCGGTGGCAATGTTGCTGCAGAAGGCTAACGCCACGGTGACGATCTGCCACAGCCGGACAAAAGATTTGGCAGAACACACGAGAAATGCCGATATCGTCGTTGCCGCAATTGGCCGACGAGAGATGGTGACAGGTGATATGCTCAAGCCTGGTTCAACGGTCATCGACGTAGGTATCAACCAAAAAGACGACCCGACTATGAAGCGTGGTTATCGTCTGGTCGGCGATGTGGATTTTGATTCGGCCAAAGAAGTGGCCGGTGCAATAACACCCGTACCGCGTGGTGTAGGGCCAATGACTATTGCCATGCTGCTCAAGAACACGCTGCATGCAGCCGAATTGGCTTTGGCAAATAAATAGCCGAGCAATGCCTCCACGGCAATAATTTAGGTAAAATCGAACAGGCGCTACTGCTTATCCTGGCCGGATAATGGTAGCGCTTTTTTTATTCCAGGTAACCAAGATTATTTAAATCTTCAGGCGTATTGACGTTTTTGAATGAACGGCCGAAAGGATCGTATTTCTCGATTTCCCGCTTGCCGATAAAGTTAACACTAATATCTGGGTAAAAAGAAATAAGCTTGAGGGAATGCGCTTGGAGCTTTTTTTCTACCGGCAACAGACAGGACTTGCTGTAGACGGCGTGCAATGGTTCCGGATACCGATCCCAACGCGGGACGATAGCGTCGGCCGAATCCCGTAAAGAGACCAGATATTCGAGTAAGGAACGATTGAGCCATGGCATATCACAGGCTACAATCAGGATATAGGCCTGGTGTGCGTAGTGAAGGGCCGCATGCAAACCTCCAAGAGGACCCAAATCGGGGTGGAGATCCTGATAAATGGGCAGGCCAAGATAGGCATAATTCTCAGGGTTATTTGAAATGATAATCTCTAGAGTTCCAATGCCCTGCACCCGATCCAACACATGCTCGATCATGGGCTTCCCCAATATGGGAACAAAAGACTTGTCAGTTCCCATGCGGCTGCTTTTACCCCCCGCCATGATTACAGTCGTTATCCCATTTGCTTTTCCCATGATTGGCTGATTTTAGCTTACTTTCTGCGTATTCCTGAGCCGGAAGAAAGCTTTACATAAAACGATAAAACACCTGATTGCTTAAAAACCATCCGCGTTCTGTCAGCAGCAATCGCTGCCCGTCTGACCGCATCAATTCCCAATCAAGTAGCTGTTCGATTATTCCGGGATAGGCATCCATCGGACTGATCCCAAATTTCTGCTCGAAGGATTTAATATCTAGACCTTCCTGCAGTAGTCGCAGTTCAGTGATCATCGAGTCGGACATCGCTTCTGTTTTACTTAGTTGTTGCCGGTCGATTGTGGCCGGGGTGAATGGATAAGCCAGCCGGTCTGGTTTATCCTCCAACCGGCGGATATAGACTCTCGGTTGTTTCACAATTGAGTAACGATATCCGGCCGCATGGCCGTGGGCTCCTGCACCGAAACCAAGGTATTCATGATTGCGCCAATAGCTTAGATTGTGCTCGCATTGTTTCCCTGGCTGGGCCCAATTGGATATTTCGTAATGTTCGTAACCCTTTTCTGCTAACAATTCACTAGCATAGTAGAATTGATCGGCAGCAAGATCAGGATCTGGACTTTGAATGGAACCGGCACTTAGCCAACGTTTCATAGGTGTGCCGGGCTCAATCGTTAAACAGTAAAGGCTCAAGTGGTCGGGATTTAATTCTAGAATCGCTTGCAGGCTCGTTCGCCAGTTGGAGAGCGTTTGGCCTGGCAGACCATAAATCAGGTCAAGATTAATATTTTCAAAACCAACCTCTCTGCTTGATTGGGCAGCCTTTACGGCGTCATCGAAGTCGTGTTCTCTTCTCAATAATTGAAGCTCAGCTGCTATTGAACTTTGCACGCCAATGCTTAAGCGATTTACGCCCAAATCTCGGATCTTTTGAAGATAGGCCTTATCTACCGATTCCGGATTGATCTCCATTGATATTTCACTATTGGTCTGGAGAAAAAAACCTTCTCGGATGGCTCCGAGAATATTTCTGATCCCCTCGGCCGGTATCAACGATGGTGTCCCACCTCCCAGATAAACAGTGTGGGCGTACAAATTACGTCCTTTGCTCAAATATCGAATTTCATGGCTCAAAGCGTTGGTATAAGAATCCCTTAAATCGCTCACGGTTGTATAGGTATTGAAGTCGCAATACGAGCAGCGTTGACGACAAAAGGGTATATGGAGATAGAGGCTGAGGCTATCAGAGTTGTGAGCCATCAGATCAATCTAAAAGCGTTTGCCGGATTGGCGCGAAGGAGTACCGGTGAATTGGGCATGGGCCAACCTTTGCCACTTCAGCTTGATGGCCAGGGGTACAATATCCTTTGTGACGAGAAAAGCTGTAATCAGGATAGCTAGCGTTCATTTCGACCATAATTCTATCACGGGTTACTTTGGCCAGGATGGATGCAGCGGCAATGGATAGGCTTAAACCATCACCGCGAATGATAGATTTTTGGTGAATGGGTAACTTCCTCAGGCGCATGCGTCCGTCGATTAGGAGAAACTCGGGTAGCGGGTTCAACATTTTCACGGCCGCAGTCATTGCCATAGCGTTGGCGGGTATTATGCCAAGCTCGTCAATCTGTGGTGCAGAAACAGCTGCCACACCGGTAGCGATGGCTGTTGATGTGATAATCTCGAATAGCTCTTCTCTTCGTTTGGGGGGCACTTGTTTAGAGTCGTTTACATCGTTTAGTAATTCAAGCTTGTCCGGCTGATCCAGGGGCAAGATGACTGCTGAGGCCACAACAGGTCCGGCAATTGCTCCTCGGCCGGCTTCGTCGATACCGGCAATCAAAAGAGGTCCGAATTCTTCCTGGATTTGCAGCTCCAACTCAATTGTCGGCATCTTATGGGAACCAAGACTAGAGGTCGAGACTCGGCATGCCGGAAGGTTGGGGATCGTATCGGCCCCGATAGCCGTTTAGTCGAATCCGGATCACTTCTCGCACCATTTCAATTGCATCGCGGACCGGACTGATGCGGCTATTCGCCCGGTAATACCAATTAATTGGCACCTCAACAATCTTATATCCGCGTTGTTGGGCAATAAAAAGCAGTTCCACATCAAAAGCCCAACCGTCGATGCTTTGACTATCAAGAATATCTAATGCTGCCTGACGACGGAAGCATTTAAACCCACACTGAGTATCCTGAAAACCAGGCACAGCGAGAACTTTTACAATGAGGTTAAAAACTCGGCCCATCAAGTGACGATAGCCTGGCTCGTTGTACCGGACCGCACCGGTTACTTCCCGGCTGGCTATGGCAACATCATATGGGCCAATATTTGGCGGTAAAAACTTGTTCACTTCATCAATCGGCATAGATAGGTCAGCATCGGCCATAAATAAGAACTCGCCGTTTGCTGTTAACATGCCAGTACGTACGGCCGCTCCTTTTCCTTGACTCGGTTCATCTAATACATGTAGGAAGGGATACTGGTTGGCAAATTCCACGGCAATCTTTTTAGTGTTATCGCTTGAATTATTATTAACGATGATTACTTCAGACGAGTAGGGTTGTTCCAATATGAAATTGGCTACCTGAGGTAGTGTCTCGGGTAACCGGCGGCCTTCATTATAGGCTGGGATTATCAAGCTTAGCAGGGGAGTATCTTTCATAGAAAATAGGTTGTCTTTGCCCCAGATACCTACTCGAAAGGTCCTGGTCATCCTGCTCGCGCATATCAATACATAATGAGCCAGGGCGGCAGGTCAGGCGATCATAACTTTGCTATGGGGTCTCGTCAACCGGGGTAAGTATAACCGTCAAGCTTTCGTCGGATACCCGGCGGTTTCCCTGGACTATTCTACGCTCGGGTAAGTAGCGAAATGCCCCTACTAAACCTGCAATTTGCCCGCGAATACGTGCCCTGGAGGCAGGGCCGCGCCACGAGCGCAATGCTGATAACGTGAGCGACAATTGACCACGTAGAATGACCAGCCCATGCTTCCTTAAAAGTGAAGTTGGGTAATTCTTCCAAATCAGGAAGAGAAAGTTTCGCCCATCATAATAGCTAGCGGTTTCATTTCCGCCAGAGGCTTTCAACTTGTGGTAAACAACGGCCGAAGGCACATACAATACCTTCCAACCGGCTAATTGAGCGCGCCAACTTATGTCAACATCCTCGCAGGAGAAGTAAAAACTTTCATCAAGAAAACCGATTTCTTCAATCAAGCTCCGACGGTAGGCTGCCGCGCCGCCACAAGCACCGAAAATGAATTCCTCTTGGTCATATTGCCCACGATCCTTCTGCCAGACGCCCCGGTTGCCTGGAATTCCATCTGTCCGGTAGAAATCACCGGCCGTATGAAAATGATCTCGTTGATCAAAAAGCAATATCTTGCTGGCGACAATCCCTGCTTCTGGGTAGCGTTGAAATGCGTCAATGATCGCCGCTAGCCATTCTGGACTCACCTCAGTGTCGTTATTTAACAAGAGAATGATATCACCTTGGGCGACAGTATAACCTGCATTACAGGCCCCGGTGAAGCCTCGATTCTCTTTTAATTCAATGACACGGACCTCTGGAAAATTTTCCGTTACGAACTTCTGCGAACCATCAGATGAATTATTATCAACCAGGATGACTTCAAATTGATTGAAGCGTTGTCTGCGCAAAGCTTGAAGGCAAACTTCGAGGTGATGGAGGCCGTTCCAGTTCGGGATGATGATTGATGCAGGTACAGGCATAGTGGATTGTAACTAATCAGTCGAGGATATGGTTGGTCATGAAATCATTCAATGCCTCTTGCCAGGGGCGCAATGTAATCCCAATGCTTGTACCGGCGATATTTAACAAAGAGCCATATAACGGTGGCATCGAGGCTCGTTTATACTGGCGACTGAGAATGGGTAGATTTAACGTGTCATGTAAACCGGCCAAATTCAATATCTCGTTGGCAAATTCCCAACGAGAGGATGTTCCCTCATTTACCAGGTGATAGATACCGAATTGACCCGTATTTATTAACTCTCCAATTGCCTCGGATAGATCACGAACATAGGTGGGATTTCCGATTTCATCAGCCACGACGTTAACTTGGCCCGTGTCTCGTGCTCTTTCTAAAATTGCATGAATGAAGTTCCGACCTCCCGGCGCAAACAACCAGGCTGTACGAACGATATAGAAACGCGGTACAAGCGCTTTTACGAATGTTTCAGCGGCGGCTTTCGAATGACCATATGGATTAATTGGGTCTGGAGACATCCATTCCTCATAACCCTCGAAGCAATTTCCGGCGAAGATTTCGTTGGTGCTCAGATGCACCAACACCGAACCGGTCTCCTGGCAGGCCAAGGCGACATTTTGTGTGCCTAACCCGTTTACTTCGTAGGCCAGCTTAGGATTTCGGGCGCATCCGTCTACGTCGGTATAGGCCGCGCAGTGAATGACAATCTCAGGATTGACATCTTGTATGTATTTGCCGATGCTTTGCCTGTTGGTTATGTCAACTTCTGGTAGATCGATTGGAAAAAGGGCGTAATTAGACAGCGTCTCTTGCAGAGCAGTACCCAGTTGTCCTTCGCTACCTGTGATAAGTATCTTCATTTTATGCAGAGAATTATAACGATAGGCGGATCAAAGCACGAACTGGGACGAATGATAGGCGGAACTTTTTGCTTATCAGCTTGAATGCTTGACACGTGGGCCATCGCATCTGATACTAACATTTATGCAAATTGACATCCTAACGTTATTTCCAGAGTTATTCACGACGTATTTTGAAACAAGTATCTTGAAGCGAGCGCGAGATGCGGGTTTGTTAAATGTTTTCGTACACAATATTCGTGATTATGCACAGGGTAAACATCGAGTAACCGATGAACCCCCTTATGGCGGCGGTGGCGGAATGGTTTTGAAACCCGAGCCTATTTTTGACGCCGTAGAGACAATCATTGGGTTGAATTCAGAACCTGATCACGAAAGTCACCGGTTTCCAATCATTTTGCTCACACCGCAGGGTAGATTATTCAATCAATCATTGGCCCAGGAATTGGCGACTGAGAAACGGTTGATACTCATTTGCGGTCGTTATGAGGGCGTGGATGAACGAGTAAGACAACAGCTAGTGACCGACGAAATCTCGATAGGCGATTATGTCTTAACCGGTGGCGAGTTAGCTGCATTGATAATAACCGACTCCGTTACTCGTCTGCAAAAAGGGGTGCTTGGCGCCGAGGGAGCGGCCGAATCAGACAGTCATGCATTTGGGTTGCTTGAAGGACCTCACTACACCCGACCAGAAACTTTTCGAGGAATGCAGGTGCCTGATGTGTTGCGATCCGGACATGCAGCCAATATCAGGCGATGGCGTAGAGAACAGGCGCTGCGACGTACCTGGCAACGAAGACCAGAATTACTGTTGACGGCAAACCTTGACGAAGAGGACAAACAATTTCTGATGATCTTGGCCGAAGAATCTATTCAAGGTATGTAAGCAACTGTTCATGATTTAGTGTTGATTTAAGTCTGTGCGTTTTAGCCCATAGTTTTTAACCATAACCAGCCAGTCCTAAAGGCCAATATCTGGGAGCCAACCCCAACACAACCCACAATGGTGGGGGAAGAGTAGTACGCTTGAACTAATTTCTTAAAAGTTCGACCGAATTCCTTCACAGGATGGAGGGTTTAGTGTATACTGTCCCACAAAGTGGAGTGAAGTGGGGCGTTGTGGTTTGTAGGTGGAACGTTCCAGTCGAAAATTTGTGCTAAATTAGGGATTTGAATAGAACGCATGTTCTTAGGCGAGTATACCCACACCATCGACGACAAAGGTCGTCTGACCATTCCGGCGAAATTTCGGGGAGATCTGGCGTCCGGCCTGGTTGTTACCCGTGGGTTCGACCAAAATCTCATGATATTCCCCTTAACTGAGTGGCAAGAATTGGCCGAGCGCGTTCTTTCCCGTCCCCTGGGAGACGAAGGTGTGCGCGCCTTCCGGCGCAGGATATTTTCTGGAGCCGTCGATTTGACACCTGACCGGCAAGGACGCATCGTGCTTCCACCATACCTGAGGGAATTTGCCGATATCGATGGTGAGGTGGTCGTCTCTGGTATGTATAACTATGTTGAGGTCTGGAGTTCATCTTCCTGGGTGATGGTACGCGACTCCATTGAAAATGGCAACGAATCGTCCAGGTGGGATGATTTGGGCATATAGTGCAACGCAACTGTCGATGGTCGTGACGGACGATGCACATACCTGTACTTTACCAAGAGATCATAGATTATCTTCAGCCAAGGCCTGGAGGAAGATACATTGATGGGACCGTTGGCGCTGGAGGCCACACAAAAGGCTTACTGTTGGCTTCAGCACCTGATGGCCAGGTTCTCGCTTTTGATCGGGATCCAGATGCTATCGTTTACGCCCGCCAGCAGCTGCATGATGAAGAGCAGCGAATCACCTTCATTCATGCAAGCTACGCCGAGATGGCGAAAACGGCACCATTACACGGTTTTCTCGAAGTTGACGGGATTCTACTTGATCTCGGTCTTTCATCCAGGCAGTTAGCTGATCCATATCGGGGTTTTTCGTTTTCAGAAGATGGCCCACTTGATATGCGTTTTGATCCCACTACAGAGAGGACGGCTGCGGATCTAGTCAATGACTCAACTACCAAAGAATTGGCATGGATTTTCAGGAATTACGGCGAAATACGCCAGAGCCAAAAAGTTGCCGTAGCAATAAAGCGGAAAAGGCCAATTCGAACGACTCGTGAGTTAGCAGAAGTAGTAGGCGAATCAAATATGTACGGTCCAAGACGCGGAATGTCCCGTAAATATCGACACCCCGCAACGCTTGTGTTTCAAGCATTGCGGATCGCCGTGAATGATGAACTATCTGAAATTGAAGCCGGGCTTGAGGCGACAATACCGCTTCTTAAAACCGGCGGCCGCCTGGCTGTTATTAGTTTTCACTCGTTGGAAGATCGCCTAGTGAAAAATTTTATCCGCGAACATAGCAAAAGCTGTAGCTGCCCGCCGGAACAACCGGTATGCACTTGTGAAACACAACCACTTCTACGACCCGTGCATAGGAAAGTGATAAGACCGACTGAAGAAGAAATCGCTGAAAATCCACGTAGCCGGAGCGCAAAGCTTAGAGTTGCCGAGAGAATCAATGGAGATGAAGGGTGAGTGCTGAGATAGCAGGAAAATCAAAAAAATTAAAATCCGAAAAGCGCAAGTCCTTATTTGTGTTGACCGAAGCGCAAGCCGTATTGACATGGGGCGTTATTTTGGCGCTTGCTGCTATGGTTGGCGGTATTTATCTTTTTCAAACGAGTTCTATTGCAACCGTGGGTCGTACGGTGCAAGTGCTTCGAAGTGATTTGGACGAGGTGAAGCGCTTCAATTCGGTGTTGGAACGTGATATTGCCGAAGCGCAATCGTTGGTTCGACTACAAGAAGAAGCTCTCCGACTAGGCTATATTAAGGCGCAGCCAACGGATGTGGAATACATGGTTATACCTAATTACCCTGTAGATGTCCCAGTAAGCGTGACCGAAGCAAACGATGCACGGTCGGATGTGCCTGAAACTATCGGCGAAGCTTTGTGGATCTATATTCAATCGAGTGTCGGTGGCCTGATGCGAGGGGAATCACGATGAATGTTAGTCAACAAAGACGTTTGTGGGTCATCATTATTGGCCTGGCGCTCTTAACGATTATCGTCATTTTCCGTTTGGTCTCGTTCCAGATACTGCGCGACGATGAATTGGCGGAGCTGGGACGTTCAATTCACAATCAAGACTATATCGCCCGGCCGGACAGAGGTCTAATCTACGATAGAAATATGGCTGTGCTGGCGGGTAACGGCGATGACTACCAGGTTGGCGTGTCGCCTTCGTTAATCACCGATGCTGAGGAGATGGCGACGTCCCTTGCCCCAATCCTGCAACAGCCTCGACGAGATCTTCTACACAAACTCACTTCAGATTATCCCTACGAACTTCTTGCCGGGCGCATTTCTCCAGAAGCGGCCGAGGCAATCAGATCACTCCCATTTGAGGAGGATATTCAGCTCGATCCATTGCCCCGTCGAATTTATCCCCAGGATAAGCTCATGTGCCACATACTGGGTTATGTGGATTTTGATGGCGTTGGAGGCTCAGGTTTAGAAGGTTACTATCAGACCGAGCTAGCAGGTGAAGCCGCTAGCGCCGTCATTAATATCTCGCCGTTGACCAAACAAGAAAGCGTGTTGGCTAGAGAAGGCGCCGATCTTGTTTTGACCATCGACAGGACTGTCCAACATACGGTCGAACAACATCTCCAGCAAGCAATTCAGGAGTATCAGGCCCAAAGTGGCACTATCATCGTGATGGATCCTCGAACCGGCGCCATCCTGGCGATGGCGAGTAATCCCTGTTTTTCACCTTATGATTTTTACGATGCCCCAGAAGAGATGTTGCTCAATCCAATTGTCAGCCAGCAATATGAGCCTGGTTCGGTGATGAAGCTTATCACGATGGCAGCGGCTTTGGACTCCGGAGCTGCTACTCCAGCCTCCACATACTATGATTCCGGCGTCATCGTAATTGGGGGCCATGCCATGTACAACTGGGATCGCAGCGCCCGTGGGACAGTTGATATGACCGGTTTATTGGCCCATTCCCTAAACGTTGGCGCAGCGACAATCGCCACCTGGATGGGGCCTGATACGTTCTATAGCTATTATCAAAGGTTTGGGTTTGGCCGACCAACGGGAATCGACTTAATGACCGAGGCCAGCGGGATAATGCCTTTGCCGGGAGACCCATCTTGGACTGAGTCGAGCCTGGGAACCAATGCCTTCGGACAGGGGCTTGCCGTAACTCCTCTACAAATGCTCTCGGCTGTCACGGCCCTGGCAAACGATGGCTACCTCATGCAGCCTTATATCGTTCAGGAAATACATAAGGATGGACAAATATTGGTCCACAAGCCGACGGTTCTGAGCCGGCCGATTTCTCAACAGACGGCCGAACAACTCACAGCGATGGCGATAACCGCAGTTCGAACAGAAGTTTTCGGCGCACAGATTGAAGGTTATACGGTTGCCGGTAAGACCGGAACCGCTCAGATTCCCGAAGGCGGCATATACCATCCAACTGACACCATAGCCTCCTTTATTGGTTGGTTACCGGCAGATTCGCCTGAGATAGCCGTACTGATAAAGTTGGACCGGCCGATGGCCTCGCCCTGGGGATCAACGACGGCTGCGCCAGCCTTTGCCGGACTCGCAACGGATTTGGTCAGCTTATTGGATATTCCTCCTGACAGTATTCGTTTGCAAGGAGATATTCTAGCAATCAGAGGTAACTAGATACCTTTGAATATCGACTGATTTGTATTCAAGATAGAGAATGTTGACACTGGGATTTGTTTTGGAAACTTTGACAGACTATCAGAAATCCGGCGGTGAACCATCCATAGCGTCGGCGGTGATCGATAGCCGTCTAGCAATGCCAGGAAGCCTGTTTGTGGCTTTCGATGGTGAAAAAGTCGATGGTCATGATTATGTTTCCCAAGCCTTTAAAAATGGCGCCATAGTTGCGCTTGTCGAAAAACCAGTTTCAATAGAATGCACCACCGTTGAAGCTGGAAGACCAATAGAAGACCAATTTCCGGACGGCCTGGATTTGACGCCGCCAATTTGCATCCTCGTTGCCAGCACCCTGGAGGCGCTTCAAGAGCTTGGTAAAGCCTGGCGCAATCGATTTCCCAGCGTTCGCATCGTCGGCATCACCGGCAGCGTTGGCAAAACGACTACAAAGGAGCTTACTCATTCAGTTTTGTCTCGGGGCTTTCGAACGCTTAAATCAGAAGGGAATTACAACAACGAAATCGGACTACCACTGACTTTGCTTAGTTTACGTCCCTGGCACCAACGAGCGGTATTAGAAATGGGAATGTATACCTCGGGTGAAATCAGCCTGCTATGTGAGCTGGCGCAACCGCAAATTGGTGTAGTTACGATCATCGGTTCGGTCCACATGGAATGGCTAGGTTCCATCGAGGCGATCGCTGAAGCCAAACAAGAACTCGTGCAGGCTTTACCTGCGGATCCCATTGGCGTTGCTGTACTGAATAAGGATGATTGGCGAGTGATGGCAATGGCCGATCATACCGATGCCCGGATCGTGTCTTACGGTTTGGATCCAACTGCCGATCTCTGGGCAGATAATATCGACTCGATGGGCCTTGAGGGAATTTATTTTAATATGCACTATGGACGTGAACGAATTCATGTTCATGTGCCCTTACTGGGCCGCCATAGCGTGCATACGGTCCTGCGGGCGACGGCCGTGGGCCTTATCGAGGGATTAACCTGGGACGAGATAATTCCCGGATTACAGGACTTAACGGCACAACTTCGATTGGTGGCAGTACCTGGACCGAATGACTCGATCATATTGGATGATACTTATAATTCCAGTCCAGAATCAGCGGTGGCAGCCCTAAATTTGCTTGAAGACCTTGATGGAAGGCGAGTGGCCGTATTAGGAGACATGTTGGAGTTGGGCCCGGTTGAGGAGACCTCGCACCGAATCGTCGGCCGGCGAGCGCGCAGCGTTGCCCATATCCTCGTTTCGGTTGGACCGCGGGGTCAATATATTGCCGAGGAAGCGTTAGCGGTTGGCATGCCTCCGCAGCGAGTTTTCATAACCGAAAATTCCGAGGAAGCCATACCTTTGTTAGAACGAATAATTGGATCAGGCGACATCATCCTCGTGAAGGGCTCGCGAGGTGTGAAAATGGATCGTATTGTAGCAGCCCTTGGACGGGATTGATGGCCTTTGCTTTAACTTTGGGAGGCGTGACATTTTTGTTGGCAGTGATTTGGGGTAGCCCCCTGATCGAACTGATGCGCCGTCTAAAGCTAGGTAAACAAATAAGAATTGAAGGACCAAAAACTCATTTTAGCAAAATGGGTACACCTGCCATGGGTGGGGTTCTGATTATTGGCTGGGTAGTCGTCATCACCGTACTAGTCAATCTGGTACGTGCTGTGCGAAACCTTGAGATCGCCGAAAGCGTGATAATCCCGCTAGGCGTGCTGGTTAGCTACTCGGTCTTAGGCGGAATTGACGATTACCAGGGATTCAAGCAACGACCCGGGGTCGGCATGCTAGCCCGCTACAAAATAGTTTACCAGGTTGCCATCGCCTTGTTGGCTGCGATTCTGCTGTATTGGCGGGTAAATGATCAGCACGGCTGGATGGCCATACCAACTGTTCCATTTCTCGTCGACATCGGCATATGGTACGTGCCTATTGCTGCCTTCATTATTACTGCAAGCGCGAATGCTGTTAATCTGACTGATGGGTTGGATGGATTGGCCGGCATTATTGCTGCTACAGCGTTTGCCGCTTATTCAATTATCGCCTTTTTGCAGGACCAGCAATTTCTGGTGGTATTTACCTTTGTTGTCGTCGGCGCTTGTTTTGCTTTCTTATGGTACAACGCCCATCCTGCGCAAATGTTTATGGGAGACGTTGGCTCACAGGCTTTAGGCGGCGCACTTGGCACGGTGGCCTTGATGACCAATCAGTGGCTGATTTTACCGATAATCGCCTTAGTTCCTTTGGCGACAACACTCTCAACTATTCTCCAAGTAGGCTCGGCTGTTCTCAGCCGGCGTTTCTTGGGCCGTGATATTAGACCCTTTAAGATGGCTCCTTTACACAATCATTTTGTTTTACTTGGTTGGAGTGAAACGCAGATTGTTCAAAGATGGTGGTTAATCGGAATCCTGGGCGCGATGGTTGGCATCGCTCTGGCTCTGATCTAGATCAAAATCACGATTGCAGTTCTAACAATGATAGACGAATTCAACGGGAAACGAATTGTCATTCTTGGCCTTGGGCGACAAGGTAAGTCCTTCGCTCGGTTTGCTTGCCGCGCCGGTGCGGAGGTTGTTGTCTCTGATCTCAGGTCACAGGATGAATTGAAGGCCGAGTTGACGGATCTTGCTGCTTTCCCAATTGAATACGTTTTCGGACAACATCCACTGGTCTTGTTGGACGATATTGATATGCTGATTGTTAGCGGCGGCGTTTCTCTTGAATTACCTATTGTTCAGGAAGCCAAACGACGGGGAATTGCCATTACAAATGATTCGCTCGAGTTTGTTAAGCGAACACCGGCAAAGGTTATCGGTATCACCGGTTCAGCCGGGAAGACGACGACAACAGCATTAACAGGAGCGATGGTTGAACAAAGTGGCAAACGGGCCTGGGTTGGTGGCAATATTGGCCGGCCGCTCATCGATGAGCTCGATAAAATGGAACCAGACGACCTTGTCGTTCAGGAACTGTCGAGTTTTCAATTGGAATTATGGTCTCGTAGTCCCCAAGTGGCTGCGATTCTAAACATCACGCCGAACCACCTGGACCGTCACAAGACAATGGCAGCTTATAGCGCCGCAAAAAGCAATATATTGCGGTATCAGGCGATAGAAGATGTGGCGGTCATTTCGGCCGATGATCCTGGCGCACTAGCATTGCAGGAATCAGTCAATGGAAGGCTTAGGCTCTTCAGCCTTGAGTTGATGGTAGAAGATGGCGCTTACCTTCGCCAGGGGAAAATCTGGCTGGCTGATGGTGATCAAGCTTGGGCTGTCTGCGACCTGGACGACATTCCTCTACGAGGCCGTCACAATGTCTCAAACGTGCTCGCTTCCGCGACTTTGGCAAACACAGTTGGCGTACCAAATGAGGCGATTAAACAGGCGATCAAAGCGTTTACTCCCGTCGAACACAGAATGGAATTAGTGGCGGTCATAAACGATGTTCAATATGTAAATGATTCCATAGCTACAGCGCCTGAGCGAGCCATCGCTGCTCTGGATTCATTCTCCGAGCCATTGATCTTGTTAGCCGGCGGCCGTGATAAAGATATGGTTTGGGGTGAATGGGCGGAACGTGCGTTGACGAAGACAAAAGCAATTATCTTATTTGGTGATCTTGCCGGTCATTTGGAAAGTGTTTTGATGGCCACAGGTGTAACCGGTCATGCCCGCCCGACCATCTCGAGATTTAACGATATGAGTGAGGCGGTTTTCGCGGCCTCGACGTTGGCTAATGCAGGCGATGTGGTCCTCCTGGCGCCTGGCGGCACCAGTTATGATGCCTATGTTGATTTTGCGGCTCGGGGTGAGGCTTTTCGGAAATTGGTCCATCAAATTGTGATTCAGAAAGCTGTAGGAAGAGGTGCAATATCAGAGCAGTAGTTATGGAGAAGGCTGAAACGAAATGGCAACACTAAATGTAATTCGCAAAAATCGAAGTCGGGTCCGTTCCGGGCAGATGTTTCTGTTCGATTATTGGTTAGTGTTAGCAGTGGCTGGCCTTCTCGTCATCGGCATGTTGATGGTCTATAGCACAACCTTTGATCTCGGCCTGATCTGGCATGACGAAGCCACTTATTTCTTCATGAAACAAGTAAGAGCCCTGGTAGCTGGCCTGGTCGGCATTTTGCTTATTTTAAGGTTTGATTACCATAGCTTGCGCCGCATTTCCGTGCCTGTCCTGGTCGGCACTTTGATTTTATTAGTTTTCGTCCTGATCTTCGGCGAAAGAATTCTGGGCGCGCGACGTGGTCTAATTGCCGGTTCTATCCAGCCTTCCGAAGTCGCCAAATTAGCTGTCATTCTATATATAGCCCACTGGCTTTCGACTAAAGGCGACCGGATAAAGAATCTGACTTATGGCCTCCTACCTTTTTCGGTTATCACTGGCCTCGTTTGTGCGTTAATAGTCCTTCAACCTGATCTTGGTACTTCTATATTAATTGCCACGGTGGCCTTAACACTATTCTTCATCGCCGGGGCAGACTTGAAACAGTTTGCCATCGCTGGCATTTTAGGGGGTGGCGTATTTCTGTTCTTGATTAATACGCTTCCACATGCGCATGCGCGAATCGAATCGTGGCAGACTTCATTGAAGGATCCTGTCCAAGCCGGTTGGCAAGTTCAGCAGGCAGTAATAGCACTAGGTATGGGTGGATGGTTTGGTGTAGGGCTAGGCGAAAGCACTCAAAAATTCGGCCCTCTACCGGCCGCTCATACCGATGGCGTTTTTGCAATTCTGGGTGAAGAGTTAGGTTTGTTTGGATGCCTGCTCGTTATTCTTTTGTTGGCTTTGTTGGCCTGGCGTGGGATACGCGCAGCGCTAGGCGCGAGAGATAGCTATGGCTTTCTGCTGGCAGTTGGAATTACCAGTTGGCTGTTAATCCAAGCGCTCATTAATCTGGCAGTTGTCACGGCCGTTATACCTTTTACTGGTATGCCACTGCCATTCTTAAGTTATGGTGGTTCATCCCTTTTCGCTTCACTAATCGGTGTTGGCATCCTGCTTAATATTTCAAGAGATGCTACTGTCAGTGTGAAAGTTCAAAATTGGAAACCAATCAGAGAGTCATTACGTGAGAGTCTTGATTTGCGGCGGCGGAACGGGCGGTCACATATATCCCGCGCTAGCAGTCGTCGCTAGTTTAAAACAATTGGGTTTTCCGGCCGAAGATATTCTTTGGATCGGTACCCAAGGTGAGATTGAGGAGAAGCTCGTGCCACTTGCCGGCCTTCAACTAGAAACTATCAGAGGTGGCGCTATCGTCGGCGTATCCTGGCGGACGAGATTAATCAATGCTGCCAAGTTGACGGCCAGCTTACGAGGTGTTTTCGGCATCCTGGATCGATTCCAACCGAACGTGTTATTCATGACCGGTGGCTATGTTAATGGTCCGGTTGCCCTTGCAGCCCGATTGCGACGCCTACCGGCGGCCATTTTCTTGCCGGATATTGAACCCGGGTTAGCTATTAAAAGATTAAGTCAATTTGTTGAACGAGTTGCCTGCACGGCGGAAGCATCTTTAGGTTACTTTCCTGAAGGCAAGGGCATTGTGACAGGATACCCAATCCGTCAAGAGCTTCGCGATGCTACCAGGCTGAGTCGCACAGAGGCACTGGTCCGTTTTGGACTTACAGACGACTGGCCAACCCTATTTGTCTTTGGCGGTAGTCGGGGTGCTCGAAGTATCAATCGGGCATTGATGCGTATCTTGCCACAATTGCTTACGGAGATACAAATCATTCACTTGAGTGGCAACCTTGATTGGCCAGAAGTCGAGGCGAATGCACGGGCACTGCCATCGGAACTGGCTGGGAATTACAGGCCATATCCATATCTTCATGAGGAAATCGGTGCGGCATTTAGGGCAGCGAATGTAGTTGTTGCCCGGGCCGGTGCAAGTATGTTGGGAGAATGCCCAGCTTTCGGCCTACCATCAATATTGATACCTTATCCTTATGCTTGGCGATACCAGAAAGTTAATGCCGATTACCTGGTAAAGAATGGCGCCGCAATTCGATTAAATGACGAGACATTGCCGGCCGAACTCTTACCAGCTGTCATGGGTTTGCTGAATGATGAGGACCGGCTCTTCGAAATGTCGGCAAATGCAAAGAAGCTAGACAAACCTCATGCCGAAGAGAAGCTGGCAAATTTACTGGTAAGTCTGGCTCAGAGGGCTATTACATGATAAATCTATTCCTGCTTTTTTGGATGCTGGTTGCGCTTTTCACGGTCATTGGTTATATGCGCGGCTGGCAAAAAGAAGTCATCGCGATGTCAGGCCTGGTTGGCGCTATCGCCGCCTTGATGCAATTTGGCTATGAAATGGTATCGTTATTTGGGGCGTTGCCGGCCGAAGGTATGACGCCGGAACAACTCCAAAGCGTGCAAAAGACGCAGATTCTCATCCAGGGTGTCTTTTTTGCCTTTGTCGCCTTTTTTAGTTACCAGGTTGTAGCCAGTTTAGCCGTCAATATTGCCGGTGGCCGCCTAGGCGACCGGCTTCGCGCTGGTTTAGAAAAAAGAATCGTCGGAGGTCTCATTGGCGCTGTCAATGGCTACCTGACTGTCGGTGGACTATGGAGCTTGTTGGAGTACGTACCAATTCCGGACGGTTATGAGCATCTCCCAATCGGTTTATCATATCCTTTTGATCCCAATCTCATCATCCGTCCAGCAGTAGATACGATGGCTTACACGTTTACTGAATATTTGCCACTTGGCATCATGTCGCCGACGTTGTGGTTAATTTTATTCTTCGTGACATTCTTCATTGTTATTGTGGCCTTAATATAGGGATGGTATTACAAAAATCAACGAGACCGGTTCGAAGCCATGTTGTTTGAAACGCCTATGAAAGCACCCGCGATAAAACTTGAAGAGGGTATGCATATACACCTCGTTGGCATCGCTGGCACGGGACTGTCGGCTATCGCGCGGGTGCTCCTAGGTAAAGGCTTCAACGTATCCGGATCTGATGAGCAAATGAACGAATTCACTATCGAGCTAGCTAACGCTGGTGGACGAATATACCACGGTCATCAAAGTAGCCATTGTGAGGGCGCAGACGTTTTGTTGATCTCATCAGCGATACCTGATGATAATGTTGAAGTAATTGCGGCTACAAAAAGAGGAATACCGGTTTATAAACGAGCGGAATTTCTGCGCTCCTTGATGGTCGATTATTTTGTCATTGCCATCGCCGGATCACATGGCAAGACGACGACGACCGGGATGATAAGCCAGATCATGATTCAGGCAGGTCTCGATCCTTCGATTATTGTCGGTGGTGTACTACCATTTTTGGGGAGCAATGGCCGGGCAGGTAATAGTGAATTTTTCGTCATCGAGGCCGATGAATATGATCATATGTTCCTGGGACTTGTGCCACAGATTGCAGTCATAACGAACGTTGATTATGACCATCCCGATCTCTATCCCTCCAAAATTGTATACCAAGAGACGTTCAAGCAATTCATGCAGATTGTGCCTTCTGGTGGAACATTGGTTGTCTGCCAAGATGATGACACAACGATCACCCTGGCTAATTCCAACCAACCGATGGAAGTTGGCCTAGAGACATACGGTCTGTCGCCTGCGACGTGGCAAGCAGTTGACATAAGAATAAATCAACAAGGTGGCAACGATTTTTTAGTCTTGAATCAACAGAAAACCGTAGGCCTCATTCGCTTGCGCGTTCCAGGCGAGCACAATATTCGTAACGCATTGGCGGCTATTGCTGTTGCCACAAGATTGGAAATCGGTTTTAACGATATCAGGCAAGGACTAGCTGATTTTGGCGGTATTAGTCGTCGTTTTCAGGTTGTTGGCGAATTGGCGGATGTTACTGTTATCGATGATTATGGACATCATCCTACTGAGATTCAAGCAACCTTGGCGGCTGCCCGTCAACGATACGGCGGGCGACGTATCTGGGCTGTCTGGCAGCCTCATACTTTTAGCCGAACGAAGAGTATGTTGCATGAGTTTGCTACAAGTTTTGCTGATGCCAATAAGGTAATCATCCTGGATATTTATCGAAGTCGTGAAGTAGACTCGCTTGGGATTGATATCAATCGTGTGGCCGAGACAATCGATCATCCCGATGCCCATTATTTGGCCAGCATGGAATCGGCCGCGAAGTTCATCCTGGAAAGGATTCGTCCGGGAGATGTTATCGTCACTCTTTCGGCGGGAGATGGAAATCTTGTCGGCGAGCTCGTTTTGAAGACGCTGAAGAATCGTAACGGTGAGAACCATAGATTTGTCGGATGATTGAAACCCAGTAATGGGTGAATGATGATTTGAGCAGGCATTATAAAAAACGTAAGCCATTGCTAAAGACAAAGAAGGGAGAAAATGGGTAATAGGATGGACCTGGAAACAACAGTAATCGAAGCGATTCGCAAACGATTTCAAGAGGTATTCGGTGAAAACTTCAAAGTAAATGAACCGATGGCCCGCTATACTTCGGCAAGGGTAGGAGGACCTGCTTCGATGTTCGTCGTTGCCAGGAATACGACTGATTTACAGAAGGCCATCGAAATGGCTTTTATTCAACATATTTCGTACCTGGTTGTAGGTGGTGGTTCAAACATTCTTGTTTCTGACGGTGGTATCGACGGATTGGTGATTCTAAATAAGGCGAAAGAGGTTCATTTCAGGCATACGGGACTAAGCGTGGTTTGCGCCGTGGACTCAGGGATGAATCTTTCCTCACTGGCTCGCCAATGTATTGCTAAAGGCCTTGGTGGACTCGAATGGGCTGTTAGCGTCCCGGGAACTGTTGGCGGTGCTGTTGTCGGCAATTCAGGCGCCCATGGGGGTGACATGGCCTCAACTTTGCTTTCAGTCACCATCTGGGAACCTGGAGGTGGCTTGCGGATTTACAGTAATGAAGAAATGGAATATAGCTATCGCGACAGCATTCTAAAGCGTGAGCAAAAAAGCGAACGATCTCGTCGGGTCATCCTTTCGGCCGAATTGGAATTTAAGCCGGAAGCGACCGAGGTATTGATGGCCCGAGCTGATGGATTCGTCGCCAGGAGAAAAGAAACTCAGCCAAGTGGCGCTAGCATGGGATCGATGTTTAAGAACCCGGAAAATTATTATGCCGGATATCTTATCGAGGCCGCAGGCCTAAAAGGCCTCCGCGTTGGCGGCGCAAAAATTTCGGAGAAACATGCCAATTTCTTCATCAACGATGAAGAAGCTACGGCCGAAGATGTTAGAGGGCTCATTGCGGAGGCATGGAATAGCGTTCGCGAGCATTTTGGCGTTGAACTTGATTTGGAAGTGGAATTGGTCGGCGACTGGAACTTCGAAGAGAACGATAGGTAAGAGATAGAAAGGTATCTACCTAATCAAGAGGTAGCTCTTGATATTTAATCATGAATGAATCAGGTCATAATTCGACCAGCAAAGATCACAGAAAGCGCATCGGCATTATCTTTGGCGGCCGGTCTGGCGAGCACGAAGTGTCGTTGAGGTCAGCGCGATCGGTCATGTCGGCTCTTGATCCCGATAAGTATGAAATCGTCATGATCGGCATCTCAAAAACCGGTCGATGGCTAACTGGTGATGTTGCCCTAGCGCTTGAATCCGGTATCCACGATGCAACGAATCAGGCCACATTATTACCTGATCCCCAGTCGCGAGTCCTGGTTCGAATTGATGATGTTGATGCCTACCCGGCTACCATGTCTGAAGTTTCCCAATTGGATGTCATATTTCCGGTTTTACACGGGCCTTACGGTGAAGATGGAACAGTTCAAGGTCTACTGGAATTGGCGGGATTACCGTATGTTGGAGCGGGTGTTGTTGGTTCCGCAGTTGGCATGGATAAAGCGATTTTCAAAGCAGTCATGATCGCCCATCGGATCCCGATTTTGCCTTGGATGTTGGTCCTGAGCTCGGAATGGCATCGTCAACCCGAAGAACTATTGCAGAGTATCGAAACGAAGTTCTCATACCCACTATTTACTAAACCGGCCAATTTGGGTTCTAGCGTGGGCATTAGCAAATGCAATGACAGCTCGGAATTGGTTGAAGGCCTGGCGGTCGCTGCTCGATATGACAGGAGATTGATTGTCGAACAAGGTATTGATGCCCGGGAACTTGAAGTATCGGTTATGGGCAATGATGATCCCATCGCCAGCGTTGTTGGCGAGGTCAAGCCTCGAAGAGATTTTTATGATTACGTGGCAAAATACGTCAGTGATGATTCAGAATTAATCATACCGGCTCAAATCTCCCAAACACAATCTGACCAGGTTCGACAGCTGGCCGTCCAAGCTTTCAAGGCCATGGACTGCGCCGGATTGGGCCGGGCGGATTTTCTACTAGATAAGCGAGACGGTCAGCTGTATATCAATGAAATCAATACAATTCCAGGCTTCACCCGAATTTCGATGTATCCGAAGCTCTGGGAAGCATCCGGTATCGGTTATTCACAATTGTTGGATCACCTTATAGAGTTGGCTTTAGACAGACATCAAGAGAAATCCATGTTAGACACGTCATTTAAGGTCGAAGATAATGTTTAAACGTAAACGACGGCGGAAACAGCCCAACTTGCGACGAGTGAAGGCAACTGGACCAACCGCCTTGCCCAACGTTGTCGTACCACCCACAGCCAAAAAGCGCAAACGACGTAATCGTCGTCAATACAGTTTGCCGCTTGTAGCCATAAAACGGGTCGTGTCCTCCGCTCGCTGGCTCAGTCTTGCTTTGCTAGCGGTGACGGTATGGGCCTTCGTCCTTATTGGTCAAAATGAATCTTTTTATCTGACAAGTATTCCCGTCAGTGGAAATGCGTCGATTTCTGCTTCAGACATTGTATCCGGAAGCGGTCTCGCCGGTGCGCATATCTTTAGCGTGGATCCTGGAGATGCGGCCTCAAGAATCGACGAGCTACCGGGCGTTATTTCGGCCACTGTATCAATTGAATGGCCCAATGTAGTAAACATCCAAATTGCCGAAGACACGCCAGTCGCTGTCTGGGTTCAAGCCGGCGAACGGTACTGGATAAATGATAGTGGCACTTTGATCCCGGCGAGGGCTGAAGCTAGCGGATTATTGCTGATCGAATCAGAGCAAGAGGAACCCGTAGGCGAGGCTACTTTCGTTGGTGATGATGTTCTCGATGGAGCACTTCAGCTGAAGATGCTCAGGCCCAATATTGATCGACTGTACTATCAGCCCGGAAGCGGGCTCAGTTACCAGGACGGACGTGGATGGCGGGCTTATTTTGGCAGTGGCACTAACATGGAGCAGAAATTGGCAGTCTATGAAACGGTTGTCGAAGAGTTGGTTGCACGTTCAGTTATGCCGGCCTATATCAGCGTCCGTAACCATACAAAGCCCTACTATATGGCGAACGGTAGCTAGTCAATATCAAGGTGGATTTTGGTAATCAGCGAATGAAGGTTTTACAAAATCGCGTCTGATCAAGAGTCAATATTTAGTTGTATTTTAGATTTGTTATAAGTTGAAGTCTAGAGGTATGCGTGATGGATGGAGTAGTTTTTGCCATAGACATTGGAACGACGAAGGTATGTGCTCTCGTTGGTGAACTTCGCCACGGCAATATACAGATCGTCGGTCTAGGTCAAACCGAAGCAAGAGGGATGCGAAAGGGTATGATCGTGGATGTTGCTCAGGCCACGGTGGCTATTGCCCAGGCAGTGGAATTAGCTGAACAGACCTCTGGCTACGATCTTTCGAGGGCTTTTGTCAGCATGGCCGGCGAGCATATTAGCTCCACTAATAGCCGCGGAGCTGTTGCCATCGGCCGAAATGGGGATGGTGTTGATCACGAAGATATCGAAAGAGCGCTTGATGCAGCGCAAGCGATATCGGTACCTCATAACCGAGAAATCGTTCACCTCGTTCCTCGTTCATATACCCTGGATGATCAAGAACAAGTTCGCAGCCCGATCGGGTTACACGGCTATCGCTTGGAAGTCGAAGCGCATATCGTTACAGCAGCGACCCCTGCGCTCATGAACCTTAGCCGGACCATTGATAATTTGGGTATTGGCGTGGAGGAATTTGTCTTAAATTCTTTAGCTTCCGGCGAAGCCGTTCTTGAGCCAACTGAAAAAGAAATGGGTGTCATAGTTGCCGACATTGGTGGTGGTACCACAGATGTAGCCCTCTTCATGCAAGGGACCGTATGGCATACCCGTGTGCTGCCGGTTGGTGGATTTCATGTGACAAATGACATCGCCATTGGTTTGCGAGTGCCATATGAAGTAGCAGAAGAAGTAAAAATCAGGTATGGCGATGGCAGGCCCGGTGAAATCGATCCTGAAGTCGTCTTTACGGTTGAGCCTTTCGGAGGCGAAAAGATTCAAGTAGGAAGGCAAGACCTTTCCTATGTAATCGAAGCCAGAGTTGAGGAAATATTTCACATGATTCTCCAGGACATCAAACGGTCCGGTTACGAGGGACTGTTACCCGCCGGAATCGTGCTGACAGGCGGTGCCTCTCAGTTGCGCGGCATAAGCGATGTCGCGCAACGGATATTGGGTGTCCCGGCGAGAGTAGCAAAGCCTAAGAACCTGGTTGGCTTAGTAGATTCCTTAAACACACCGGCATTTGCCACTAGTGTCGGTCTTCTGAATTGGGCTACGAGCGGTCAGAATATGTACCGGCCGCGATCGCGCAAGGGTGACATGGGCCAAAAACTCACCCGCTTTTTTAAAGAGTTGTTACCAGGCTAGACGGATTCGGCTGTATTTGGAGGCACTTTATTGGTTGAAGAATATATATTGATTGGATATAGGGCATAGGAAATACCCTGGGAGAGGGTGGAACATGAATAAACGAAGCACAGAAAATGAATATGTAAGATCAATGCAGAGAGTACCCGATATAGAGGGTTCTGCGCTCATCAAGGTTGTCGGCGTCGGAGGTGGTGGGAGCAATGCCGTAGACCGGATGATAGATGAAGGCATCAGTGGCGTTGAGTTCATCGCCTTAAACACCGATGGCCAGGCCTTGATGCGTAGCCAGGCGCCTCAGCGCATTCGCCTCGGCGAAAAGGCCACAAAGGGCCTTGGCGCCGGCGGTGACCCAGAGATCGGCGAGCGGGCAGCCGAAGAATCAATTGATGAGTTGTATAATCTTTTACAAGGCTCGGACATGGTGTTCGTCACGGCCGGTATGGGTGGCGGAACGGGTACCGGGGGCACGTCAATTGTGGCCAAGGTGGCGCGGGATCAGGGCGCTTTAACCATTGGCGTAGTCACTAGACCTTTCACTTTTGAAGGAGCTCAAAGATCTAGAATTGCCGAAGCCGGAATCGACAAATTAAAAGAACAAGTTGATACCTTGATAGTCATTCCCAATGATAGGTTGTTGGAGATGGGGGATCGACGGCTGACCTTAATGGACTCGTTCCGGACTGCAGATGATGTTTTGCGCCAGGGCATCCAGGGCATTAGCGAACTCATTACCGTTCCCGGATTGATCAATCTGGATTTTGCCGATGTAAAGACAATAATGTCTATGGGCGGCGCAGCACTCATGGCTGTCGGTCATGGGACCGGCGATGACAGAGCACGCATCGCGGCCGAACAGGCCCTTTCTAGCCGCCTGCTGGACGTCACAATTGATGGCGCCCGGGGTATCCTTTTCAATGTTACCGGCGGAAATGATCTAGGGCTCTACGAAATTAACCAGGCCGCCTCCCTTATTCGCGAGACGGCCCATCCCGATGTCAACCTCATCTTCGGCGCTGTAATTGATGAGTCGATGGAAGATGAAGTTCGGATTACCGTGATCGCTACCGGATTTGAGCACACTGTCCCCCATATCCGGCCGATAGCGCAACGCTTGGAGCGTCCAAAACCGACGGGTCGCCCGATGCGCGAGAGCTATTCGGAATCCCAGAACCAGCGAAAAGAGCCGGCGCAATCGAGCCAGCCTACTGATCGCACCGCTTTTCGAATTGACGATTTGGAGATACCCACATTTTTGAGGAAGCATAAAGGGTAAAATCACTAATAGTCGTCCTCATCCTCTTCCCTAGCGCGGCCGGCTGCGGGGTAATTTTGTTTAATATAAAGCCTGATCCCGCAGCCGCGACCGCGTATTCTAAGCACCTGAATTTTTTAAGGTAAATTCCAGCTTTTTTGTCTTGTCGACGCCTTCAGGCTATGCTATAATCCGCTCCTCTCGAGTACCACATATGGGGGTGTCGCCGGGAGTGTACCCTAGATATAGGGTACTTCCGTACTATATTGATGTTTTGAGTAGAATAAGGTATCCGATGAAGTGCCCATATTGCGGTCACGAAAGAACACGTGTGATTGACACGAGTCATGATACACGCGGCGGTATTCGTCGAAGAAGAAAATGCGCGAATTGCGCACAAAGGTTCAGTACTTACGAGCGTGCTGTTCTGGCAACACCTCTTTTAATTAAAAGAGATGGAACCAGAGAAGAGTTCTCGCGCGATAAACTGATGAGTGGAATCCGGGTGGCTTGTGCCAAGCGGCCGGTAGCGGCAGTTGATATCGATCGGATGGTAGGCGAAATAGAAGCCGAATTACAACAGATGGGAAAATCCGAAGTCCCCAGCCGTTTAGTTGGAGACCGGGTTATTCGCCAGCTTAAGGCGCTAGACGAAGTGGCCTATATTCGATATGCCATCGTTTACCTTCGCCTGGGTGATCTTGAATCTGTAAGGAACGAAATCGACCAATTACTTGTCGATAATCTAGATTAATTATCCATTCATTGAGCATAGGAATTTACTGACCTATTGGATATTTACCGGAGAGAAGTGTGCAAATGTCAGATACGATAGAACAAACGATTAGCATGAAACCTATCACGTTGTCTGAGAACAGCCGCGCTGTTTTAGAACGACGTTATCTGCGACGAGGAAAAGATGGCCTGCCCGTCGAATCTGTCGAGGAGATGTTCTATCGTGTTGCCAGCCACGTTGCTGCAAGTGAGGCTGAGAGTGGCGGTGACATCGATTCAGTAACCGAAGCATTTTATGAAATGCTGACTGAGTTTCGATTCATGCCAAATAGCCCAACTTTTACCGGAGCGGGTACACCGTTAGGCCAATTAGCGGCATGCTTTGTTTTGCCAATAACCGATGACATGGGACGCGACGAGTCAGGGATATTCCAGTCTCTTCGCGATGCAGCTCTCATCCAACAAACGGGAGGCGGTAATGGTTTTTCTTTTTCCCGCTTAAGACCAAAGGGGGCTTTGGTAAAGTCCTCCGCCGGACAGGCAACCGGCCCAGTAGGGTTCCTTCGCGTTTACGATCAAGCCTTTGGAGAGATAGCACAAGGCGGTACCCGGCGTGGCGCCAATATGGCCGTGCTAAGGGTCGACCACCCAGACATACGTGATTTTATTACATCGAAGACTAATGAAAATCAAATTACTAATTTCAATATTAGTGTCGGGGTAACCGATAAGTTTATGCAGGCTGTTGCCGATGATGATGATTTTGAACTGATCAATCCACAAGATGGAGCCGTTTGGGATTCAGTTCGGGCTCGGGATCTATTCGAGTTAATCGTTAAGCAGGCTCATCATAACGGAGAACCAGGTGTACTGTTCCTCGACAAGGCGAACCAACAAAACCCGGTGCCCCATCTTTATGAATTGGAAGCCACCAACCCATGTGGAGAACAGTGGCTTGGCCCCTATGAAAATTGTTGTCTTGGTTCAATAAATCTTGCCAGACATTTAGGACCAAACGGTACCGTTGATTGGACCGGTTTACAACAAACAGTTGAGTTAGCTACAAGATTCCTGGACAATGTCGTTACGGCCAATGCTTATGTACCGGCCGTTCCCCAACTACAAGTAGCAGCTTTTCGTGCCCGGCGTATTGGCTTAGGAATCATGGGCTTGGCCGATATCATGTACCATACGGGTAATCGTTATGGTTCTGAGGAAGCCCAAGAATTTGTCGGACAGATCATGGAATTTGTGCGCTATCACTGCATGCAGACCAGTATCTTGCTTGCGGAAGAGCGAGGACCGTTTCCGGCAATCACAGGAAGCATTTATGATCCCGAGAATTTAACCTGGCAGCCTCCACAGCCGCTATTTCCTTACAGCTGCGACTTCCAGCGTCCCTATTTGGATTGGGACGCCTTGGTCACTAGATTGAAACAAGCCGGAATTCGTAATGCTGCCCAAACGACAGTCGCGCCTACCGGAACGATTGCTACCGTAGCTGGCTGCGAAGGCTATGGTTGTGAACCAGTATTTGCCTTAGCATATGTGCGTCATGTCAACGACAACGGCACAGATTTGGAATTGCAGTATACCAGTCCTATCTTTGAAAAGAGCCTGATCGCAGCCAATCTGAATGCAGACGAACGAGATCAGATCATCAAAGCAGTGATGGAAAACGGAAATTGCCAAAATGTTCCTGGTATACCGGAAGATATTCGTCATACCTTTGTGGTTGCGGCCGATATTTCTCCCGAGGAACATGTCCGAATGCAGGCGGCTATCCAGGCATTCGTCGATAATAGCATTTCTAAAACCTGCAATTTTCCGGCCGGAGCGACAGAAGAGGATATTGCTGAAACTTATGGATTGGCTTGGCAGTTGGGCTGTAAAGGCTTAACGGTATACGTAACCGGCTCCCGCGAGAAAGTAGTTTTAGAGACGCATGCGACGAAAGCCGACAAAGAAACGAAGGAAACTCAGCAGCCTTTATGGCCTGAATCAAAGAAGCCACGGGCCACTACCCTGCGAGGTGAAACCCATCGAGTGACAACGCCGCTTGGCAACACTTATGTTACGATTAATGAAAATGGCGACGACCATCCATTTGAAGTTTTCATCCAAACTTCTAAGGCCGGCAGTGATACAGCGGCCGTGTCCGAGGCCATCGGCCGCCTGGTTAGCTATATATTGAGGTTATCTTCGCCTATTCCACCGAGAGATCGGATGAATGAAGTCGTCAAACAACTCAGCGGAATCGGCGGAGGCCGACCTTTTGGTTTTGGTTCGAATCGTGTTCTCTCCTTACCTGATGGCGTTGCTCAAGCTCTGGCCGAATATCTGCAAGATAGTCAATTGCCCAGTCTAAAATCCAACGGTCACGTACCGCAACAGTCAGGAAAGTTACTGTTTGGCGATCTTTGTCCCGAATGCGGCGAAGCAGCGGTGGTTAATGAGGAAGGGTGCCGGAAATGTTACGGTTGTGGTTTCAGCGAGTGCTAAGGAGTCTGTGGTAACTGCTTTCGTGAGTGTACTCATTAGAATCTGTAACCTATCTTAGCCACTATATTTTTGCTGAAATGAAATCCCGTCGATCATTAATGTCAAAGAGCATTGTAATTTTTGATCCCTTGTTGTAAACTAATTACATAATTATTCTGGGCGTCGCCAAATTTGAACAAGTCGCGCAACTAGATTAATAATAACGGAATTAATTCTCTCGTCATTTTATAGAGCAGGGGATTTTTAATGAATATGAATCAAAACCCCAGATCAAACACGAAGAACGATCAGAATAGTGGGCGAAAACCCTACAAGGCGCCGGCCATCATCTATGAAGGCAAGATAACTGTTCGAGCCGGTACTGGAGATGCTTTCCCATTCCAAGATGGTCCTGGTCTTCCGTTTGATGGACCAACAAACAATAAGTAGAACCACTATTTGGTGAGTGCCAGCTCATCAGGTACCCTTGATTTTATATCTCAAGACATCCGATTCACTCAGGCTGCAGCCTTAGCCTGTTATTCAATTTGGCTGAAACACTTCATTCAAAATATCACGAATCAATAACAAGGATTGTAAAGCGCGCCATTTCTAAGAAGTTGCGGCTTCGTGGTTACTACTGGGGGTGGTTTCGAAATGCATATACGATCTTGATCGATTGACCATCCTATTGTAAGGTCGCGAAATGGTCGATCAAAGCCAATCATTCATGACTGATACCGATGTTTTTACTGCTATTTGATCGGGGCCGGAAATTATTGTGGAATTTCGATTTGATTCACTTAAAATTCAAGCCAAGTCCAGTGATAAAGCTGTCGAAGAAAGCTTGGAATCGATTATGAAGGGCTGGCCAACTCTGTATCTGGATCCCCCGCCAAATGAGCATGGGCAAGCATACCAACCGCAACGATCTAAGATTGCCGATATTACCATTACCTTCAAGTCCGTTGATCGATTATCGAGTTTTCCAAATACTAAGCCATTCTTTGTCGAAAAAATCGCCGGCTTAGCAGAAGAAACCGCGACGATCACCTTATTCAGAACCGGAGATGATTTCCAGCTGTTTTTCCGAGGAGGGGCAATAATACGTTATTCGCTTCCTATTGAATTACCACCGGCTGGATCAGCCCTAGAAATTGAAATTCTAAGTTCGGCTGTCGGCGCCGGTCAACTAGAAGATATCTTGTTCAGTAGTCTCGCCCCATTGCTCCGACGCCATGGCTATTATATGGTTCATTCTTTCGCGGCCTCGAGAGATAATTTTGCCTTGTTATTAATCGGAAGATCGGGGAGTGGAAAAACGACCGCGGGGCTAAGTTTGATTCAACAGGGGTGGGGGTTTTTGGCAAATGATATGACTATCTTGAAAAGTAAAGGCGACAGCATTTGGGCTTTGCCGACGCCAGGTGGTATCTCCATCACACCCAAGACCGCCGAAATTTTGTCATCGTTCATAAGCGGTGGAAACCAGATGTCTGGAGCGAAACCTAATCGAAAAGAATATTATCCCGCGGTTAGTCTCGTCTCTTCTTGGTCAGAGGCTGTTCCGGTGGGAGCAATTTGTTTTCCTACCATCTCTGTTGGTAGCAAAACAAGTTCCTTTGATATCCAAAAGGCGACAGCATTAGCCCGGATAATGGAAGGTAGCATTGATCGTTGGGATGAGGCGATGCTCATCGGTCACATAAATTTTTTAGAGAGACTATGTGACTCAAGCTCAATGTCTTGCGCTTCAGCTGGGGGAGGATGTTGAGGAATTGTCCCGGATAGTGGCGGCTACCTGGGATTGAGATTGTTGTTCGCCATTCGAATTACCGTTAGAACCCAGGTTGATATTTGCGCGTCTATTGTTAGGCATTATCGCCCCGTCGATAGAAAGCGCGGAATCGAGTTGTTCCTCGGTGATGACGGCCGAGGATAGGTAGGCTCCCCGCAAATCGGCCCCTTCAAGGCGAGCACCAGTCAAATCAGCAAAACTTAGATTTGCGCCACGAAGGTTTGTTCCGGAAAGGTTAGCCTCACGAAGGCTGCATTTAAATAAAAAGGCCATGGGCAGACGGGCATCGCTCAGGTCGGAAGCGGAGAGATCGGCTTCTTTCATGTTAACTTGCTTGGCTTCAAGGCCCGTCAAATTTGCATTGGTTAGAATCGCCTTGGTTAACAAGGCGCTATTCATCTTCGCCCCACTGAGATCGGCATTGCTCAGATTGGCTTCTCTCAGATTCGCCCGATCTAGATCCGCCTCCCTGAGTCGCGCCCCTGTCAGGTCTGCACCTCTTAAGATGGACTCTTTTAGATCAGCCTTATCCATGAGGGCGTTTTGCAGAGACGCTTCGGTGAGATCTGTGTCAGCTAGATTTGCCTCTCGAAGATTGGAGCCGTTTAAATTAGCCCGCCTCAGAATAGGCGGTACCCATCGTGGCATTCCGGCCGGCATTGTCTTCTGAATCGATCCTGGCATGTCTGCCCCGGTTAAATCCGCTTCTGCCAGGTCTGTGCTGTGCAATTGTGCATCGGCAAGATTGGCATCAGACAAGTGTGCTTGTCTTAAATCAGCATCACTCAGGTTAACGCCGCTAAGATTGGCCGTTGAGAGATTTGCCCCGGCTAAAGAGATAACCGGATCTGGGTGCCGAATCAGTTGCGATTCATATAAAAACCTTACAAGCGATCCCTTGCGTTCACTATTCAGCGCCCAAACTACAGTCATAGTCTGTGCTCTGGCCACGTGGCGAACTTCATCATCATCCGAAGATTGTCGAAGACCATGCTTGAGTAAAAGTTCCGTCATTGTATCAAAATAGATTTGGATTCTTTTTTCCTGGTGCTGACCTTCAATAATTTCTAAATTCTTAGACAGGCCGCTGATATGAGATTCTTGATCATCGCTCTCGGCACGTTTTGGATGGCTTACCCACCATGCCCCTAATAAAAGAGCAGCCGGAATCAGCATCAATTCTAGCCAATCCCATAGGGTTCTTTTTACCTGATTTCCGCCAACGATACTGTCGTCTGAAACGAATCCCGTCCAATTCGGCGCGATACCAGGCAAAACCGCCCAGATAATGATGGCTGAAGCGAGGACAATGGCCAGAACCACGACAATGGTCCGGCTCCTGTTTTTCCACAACTCCCGATCGAAGTTGAATTCTGAATCACTCATGCTAAAAGTCAACGATGCCTATGTAAGCCAATAATGTTGGATTGATGCCAAACACAAGCCACCCTCAGTCGGAAAAAAGGGTTTCAAATTTATTAAATTGTTCCTGATAAGGATAGTCAATCTCGTGAATGCGCCGGTTTATTAACGGATTACAGGATGTATCGATGGGACGGTGGTTGGCTAAATGGCTGACTCTTATTTCCAATGCTGGCAGTTTTTATATTCGAGATAGTAGATGTGAACTGCTCTTGGTCCATATAGGGTAGCCAGTCCAATAACGATGAATCAGGTAACTCATAGGAAAGCCCGCAACACGGGCACTCCCCGAATGCACCGTCTGCACTGCTAAAGAAGCCGACATCACTGGAATCAGTTTTGGTCTTCAGCTGTTCTATAATATCTAAAGGTGGCTGACCCGTTGATTTATCGCCAATAAAATACAGCTCCGCCCCACAATAGCAGGCTATTTGAATCATGCCTACCGTCGCCGACTGGTTAATCCCACATCTCATTATTAATCCCCTGTGCGACCCCGTATCAGGAACCTTGATAAATGCGACAGAAACTCAATATATGGGGTGAATAAACCTTCAGACCCCTATCTATGGCATGATCATAATCCATTTATGTCAAATATGCAAGTCCTAATGACATAAGAATTGAGTACTATTTTAGGGTCTATGGCAGCGAACCAGGCCCCGGTAGCGGCCAGGCCCGGAAATCGTAATCGCATTGATCGGTGTCTTGCCAAAATGGATATCTTTCAAGGCTGTAATTGGAGCTGATAGCGAGTGGGCAAGTGGTATGATCGGGAACGTATCCTTTGCCATAGGCAATCGCATCGACCAGGTTTCCGGCCGGATCCCTCAGTAAAACTTCATCGCCAAGATTTCCGAGTTGCAGTATCGTGGCCGGATCACCCCAATTTGGATCATCCTCTAGGTTATTAACTGAAGGATCGCTATCTATGACCTCGAAATCAGGGTTAAATCCGAAATTCGAATTGAACCCGGTGGCTGTCAAGGCGATGACGATGGTTTCCTGGGGATGGACAATTATGCCTGAAGGAAATCTCCGGACGTCCTCAAAGTCACTCTTTTTCAACGCATCGCCTATTGTGAAGTTCCCGATGTTAATCGGCCAGGCCGTTGGATTGACCAACTCGATAAATTCTGCATCATCAAGGCCGGAAGGATCGTACAATACTTCACTTATCAAGATATGATCGGCCGGGTGAGAAAACCTTCTGAAAATGACCGGCATTAGAATTGTTTCTGGCCAATCCCCATCAAACAATGTAGCCAAATATTCGAATGCATCGTCCGATTGGAGCAGTATGGCTACTTCCCTGTTGCCTTTGTGGGAAAGCTCTGTTCCATTAATACTCCCGATGAAAATATAACCTTGGCCCTTAATATTGGCCAAAACCATCTTATTGTGAATGCCTAAACCGGTAGGATTTGCCAAGCTGCATCGCAGATCCAGGTCTTCGGCAAAAGCAATCGCATTAACTTGCATACACGTTTGATCGTTGAGATGCTCGCCGATTTCTGATACAAAATAACTGTCAAGGAGCAGCCGCACGGTCGCTCCTCGCCTGGCAGCGGTTATGAAAGCTTGCAGACGTGGATTGGGATCCAGCTCTGGGGTGCTGGTTGAAGATCCCCAATGCGGCCGTTCATCAAGTTGTTCAACCAAAATCGTATCCCCGGGACCGGCCGAATTCAGTATAGAAAGCAGACCGTCTACATCGCGTAGACTGTTCTCAGGTGATTGGATAACCTCAAACGAAAACACACCTTGATAAGTCGCAGGTTCCGGAAAACGTACTGAGTAAGTCGTTCCGCCTGTTACTGTGATGGCGATAGTACCGGGCGGCGGCTTCCCATAAATGGGATCTCCAGCTTGCCACCTAAAAAGATCTTGGTGATGATCGGGATCGAAATCTGACGACCATATTCTTTTAAATTGTTCGACTACGCTGGCAGAATTGGTACTGAGCAGCGTGCCGCGTCTACCCCAAGTTCCATCATCCTTCTCATCATTGGGCAGGCTATTAGGACTGAGATTCTCTGTACTGATTATGACCCTTATGTCGTCTATGATGAAAAACTTGGCGTGTAAATAGCGATATCTATCGTAAATCTCTAAAGAATCATCGCTGATCATGAAATAACATTGGCCATTTTCGGCTTCTAGCTTTTCACAAGCTAAACGTTCCATATCATCGATGCCGCCAACGGGACTGCCTTCGAGTAACAGCCTGACTTCGACGCCACGGCCGGCAGCATCGGCTAGGATGGAAGCCAGGGCCAGGTTTGTGAAGCTGAGCGTTTCAATATGGATAGAATGCTGGGCCGCAGTGAATTCTTCAGCTAATAAATCATAAGCATTGTCGGGGGCGATACCAATTGTGATTTGGGCCGTTTCAGTGATTCGGATTGAATGAAAAAATGATTCCAGATCCCAACCCGGATATTGGACCTTACGGCCGTTGATGGGATCTGTCCTAGATTGGGCCCAATCAGCGGCCGTATTTGTATCGCTAACGACAGATCCACTTTGTTGATCTTTCATCCGGTACAGCAGTTGACCGGCCGGGCCAAAAACACCGCTAACCGTATAAGGTTCCAGGCTTGGACCCGCCCAGCCGGGAAGGCTTGTATCGCCAGCCAGATAAACCAGCACATCGACGATGTTTCCATCGTCATCGCGCAAGATCACTTCATCCCCATCATTGTTATACCCATGCCATGTTCCGGTTAAATCGGGTACATCCGGTCGCGATGATCGCGCCTCGAAGTCGGGTAAAAATCCGAATTGCCGATAAAATGCGGCCGCCTCGCGGGCAATCCAAATGCCTTGCCGGCCATCCAAGGTCGTGTTGGCGGGAAAGAATACGCCGTTTTCCTGATCCTCTATTTGCCATCCACTCAAGTCTATCGTTTGTTCGCTAAAATTGATTAGTCGTACAGCCTCATCATAATCATAGTCTTCGTATCCATCGTAAAATAGGGCATCGATTACTATTTGAGTCTCGACGGGACCCACGACGGTCGTCTCTAGCTGGTCATGATTGTTTATTGGGTTGGAATCATCTGTATTACTGCCGATAAGAGCCTCGTTCGTTACCAGGCCGCTAAGGTTTTCACTTATGGTGGTCGTCAAGTGAATGGATTGGATCATGCCACCAGGCAGCATGCCCAATTGCCATACCAAAACCCCAGGCATAGGTTGGCTCATGGGATAACCGCCATCATCTTGCACATAGCTCAGGCCCTTGGGTAGGGTATCGGTTAAGATGACGCCGGTGGCAGTGATGGAGCCCGCATTGCTGAAAGAAAGCGTATAACGAATATCGTCTCCTGATTGCGACGTCGATGGTCCGATTTTATTGACGATGAGATCAGTATTTACCGGTTCAACCGACCACATGGAATTGGGTTGGCGAGGAGTTCCATTGATGGGTAATCCGTTAACATCCAGGCCATTGCGGGTCTGACCATCATTGCTAACCCAATTGTCCGGCTCATCACCCATAGATGGGTCTCGCCGTTCCATACTATGAAAGTTGGGCGAACCGTCACCGGCCGGCCAGGCTGAATCCTGAATATTGGCTGTATCGATCACGGTTTGCTGGTCATCAATAAGAGTCAGCGTCTCACCGCCATCGGCCAGAACACCGATGTAGACCTGGTCGGCCCCGACATCATAGACGGCATCGTCGAATCTCTCGAGCAAATGATATTGGCCCCCAGCCAGGTTGCCGGTCAGGTTAATGGTGATGTCACCGCCATCACTAAGCTGCCATCCATTCAGGGGGATGGTTTCACTCGAGTTGTTATACAGCTCGATCCATTCGTAGTAGACGCCCGCGGCCGTGCCGCTCCAGGCTACTTCGCTAATAATCAGGCTGTTGGACTCGACGGTCTGCTCGCCCATCCGCGGCGCTGCCTGCAAACCCCACACCATGGCCATTGAGGCAATGATCGGAACAAATAGCCAAAGCATTCGCCTACGCACGCCAAACCCCTCCTTGATCATGAACATTATATCATGAGCTTAGCCTGGATTGATCAAATGTCTCGTTGTGGCCGTTGTCCCCACTGTGGCCGGAGTCCATACCGTGTCACAATAATTTCTCCAGGCAAAGTTTGTTCAAATGCAATCTTTACATGGAAACCTATCGCATTTCTGAAGGCGCATATTTTTCTGGAGCAGAAGTGACCGTGTCGAATTGGCTGGGTCTATGCTTCAATCCAGGTCCATTACACAGCGAAAGCCAACCTTGTGGCGCGTATAGTCGGGGCTATTCTCGCCGCGGTTACTACTTCGAAGGTCGTCCGGCGTATCCAGCCAACAGCCTCCTTTAGGGATATGAGCATCACCTTCGTCTGGGCCAACCGGATTTACTTGCGGGTCAACAGAAAAGTAACCAAACCAATCAACTACCCATTCCCGTACATTTCCCGCCATGTCAAGTGCACCGCACCAACTTGCGCCTTCGGGAAAACTGCCAACCGGTGCAGTCTCCGGATATCCATCGTCGTAAGATGGATCGATTACGCCAGCAGAACAAGAGGCATCGCAGTAGTTGGCGCGGGATGGTTCAAAGTCCTCTCCCCAAGGGTAGGTTAGGCTTTCCGGCCCCCTTGCCGCGTACTCCCATTCAGCCTCAGTGGGGAGACGCCCTCCTGCCCACGAACAATACTCAACCGCTTGATCTCTTGTAACCCAGACCACGGGATAATCCGAATAGGCCGTATCGTTGAAATAGGATTCTCGCGTGAAGGATCCTGTATCGGAAGGAGGAGAACATGCCTTTTCTTCGAGACAATGCGCATATTGCCGGTTTGTGACTTCTGTGAGGTCGATCCAGAAAGCGTCGAGCTTCACTGTATGAATTGGCATTTCGTTGGCGAAGGATGTTCCCTGGCACACGCCTGGGCCTAGGGAGACTTTGGCTTGCTTGCAGAGCTGGAGAGCGTAACGCATGCCAATATGATCTATCCCCATCAAGAAATCTCCTGGAGGTACAAAGACCATTGTCATTCCATCTGTCTGCCTCAGTCGGATATCGTTCAATTGGGGTTTGGCATCAGGTGGACCTGCAGGAGCGCATTGATAGAGCAGGCTGGTGAGGATGATTGATAGCAGGATTTGAAGAGTCGTGGTGGTTGGGAGATATTTCATGATGTTTCTGGCTGGCCATTTACCGCGCTGTTGCCAAGCAACTCCATTAGAATTCTAAGGACTTACAGGGAAAGAAGTCAAGATGATGAAAGTCATCTCTACATTTGGCTGACAAGTTGACTTTCTAACCATAGGGCATGTAAAGTGATTCATTTCCGAACTCCCTAAGGTAATTCTATGTCAGCGCACCTCTGGATTTCGGAAAAGAATTTGATTTGAAGAGTAAGGAAATACACCATTAAGTCAGAACGCTCGGGAGAGATAAAACAACGCGCACTGCCTAATATTCAATTGTGAAGATAAGTATGGTCGCCAGTAACCAGTTTGTGCCTGATGATCACATATTAGTGGGAAAACCTATCATAATTTCCTCGTTTACTTTTCGGCTCTCTTCGTACTATAGGCCCTGTATAGATCCAAGGTCCATAACCTGTGGCCTACCTTTGTATTGTTGAGTTCTGAAGATCGGGTTTGCAGCAGCTAACTCTGTTCGGGCGTTTGATTGTGGTCAGAATGACCAGAATATGGGCAGGACGATCAGCACGATGACGAAAACGAGGATCGTTAAGGGCAGCCCGATCATGATGGCCACTGCAATCGGCACTTTTTTAATTCTTGGGTCTTATTGGTCCGCCTCAGTAAGAACGACGAAGTCTGGGTCGCTGCCCGACAAACGGAACTTTTCACGAGTGCCCTTAAGGAGCAAGGCATCCCCGAACCAAAGTCCTGATGAAGGCCACGCGCTATATCCAAATGAGTGAATGGCGCCGCGTCGGATGATTGGAACTATCGGCTGGTATTGAAAAAGGTTAGTGTATCTGGTCATCTAAAACAAACAACCCTTCTTGAACCTTATTCTGCTGCTTGATGAGCCAGTTCATGACTTCTTTTTGGCTCTTGCCGGATTCGGTCCGGGGCCTCCCTATTGGAAGTATTATCTGGGCCAGCCAGCGACGGTTCTTCTCATCGCAATAAAGAGAACCTTCGCCTTTTGCCCTTCTTTTCACCTTTTCTCTTTTGACGTCTAATTGGCTCTCGTTAAAAAAGACATCTATGATGACCAAAGTCAGCTTCTGAGTAATTCCAACGCATCCTGACCATCCGGCTCGATCAAAACCCTTTCCCCAGTGGGGAGCCAATAAAATCCCAATCTAATTCTGAGATCATTGGAGGAAATACCGTCCGGAACTTGCAATTCGAATTCGTCGGTGAATTGCGCATCGGGTTGCCAGCAGGTAGTAGGCCAGCGTCCATCCAAAGGCTGTCCGTCAGCCTGAGCCACCAGTCTACCCACATCATCTACCCCGTGCACGAAAATAGTATAGGGCTTATCAATTTGTGTATCAGTCGTCCAGACAGTTTTCACTCGTAACACATTACCTGATTTATTGGTTCCTCTCACGATTGTTGCGTCCAGCAATATGGGTCCCTCCTGCCACCGCACTGGCTCTCGATTACCATTCAGCGCAACTTGGGTCGGGGAGGGCGGTGGATCACTTAGGCCGGTTCCGACCGGGCGTAAATAAATGTTGCTAATAAATACTTGGATAGCCATCAACAACATGATGATGATAAACAACCATTTACGTTGGGCGAGAGGACGCACGGCCGTCGCCAATGCCAACGGCATAAGAAAAGCCCATACACGGGCAACTTCTCCCTGACTCGTCCCACTGACATCAAGCACAAAAAGGCCGAGAGCAAAAGAAATGAGCAGAATATCTCCTGATTTGTGCCGCCGACCGACTGCTTCCTGGAACAGCCGGAACAGCCAAAGAACCACTATGGGAATGCCCAGAAATACGAAGAAATCGTAAACATGATAGCCCAGCCAGAGCCAGTAATTTCGTTGCAACCCATAATGGAGACTCAACGACTGTTGCATCACCGCGAAGAGATTCACATGCAATAGGAAAAGAAAGGCCCAAACAGATGCAACCCCAATCGCGGCAGAAGCGATCCCGACCAAAAACCAACGCCAGTCGAGTTGATCCCTATTGAACCAGAGCCAGACCAATCCATAGCTACCAGCGAAGCCAATCAGCGCAAAATTTCCAAATGAAAAGAAACTGGCTAGGGAGATGGTGAAGCCGGCTAGGAAGAGGAAATATAGTCGCTTTTTTGTCAAACCAGCATGCACAAACAAGAAGCAAAATAGGGTAAATAAACCATAAAGATGGTTCCATCGGGTTGCCCATAAGGCAATGCTGGGGATCAGAGGGAAGATCAATATCGCGTTACTGGCTGCGTCTTCACCATAATGTCTCCAAGTGAGCAGATAAAGCGGGGGAATTAGTAGCGCCAACAACACCGGTACCATCATCTGCAGGGTGGCAGAAGCGATAGCTGGATTGTCCAAGGCCATCAAATCAAGATTATGGCATTGAAACGGCCGCAATTCGTCGGCAATCTCGTCTGCTAGCGTCGGTTGCCGGGCCAGTAAATCCCTAGCCCAAAGGAACAAGAGCGAAAGGCCAGGTGGATGACGCTGCGGATGTACAGGGAATTCACCCATGCGGTCTGAATAGGTTTGTAAAAACTCTCCTGGCTTGCCAGCGGTAACGCCAACATTATAGAAGCCGCCTGACAAAGTTGAAACAGTCCGGTAAAAGAGCTGCGATCGAACATCGGGGTGATCCATGTATAGCAGCGCCAGTTGAAGAATCGGAACAGCCAGCATGGCCAAAGCAATAGAGCTAACACGTCGCGCCTGGCCCGATGATTGCTGAAGGAAGGCTGCCAGAAACACGTAAAGCATCAACAAGGTGGCTGGCAACCACAATCTATAGAGCGTGCCTGGAATCGCTCGGGCCCAGCGCCACCGGTCTGGTCCGCGCAAACCGGGCCATAAATCAAAACTGATTCCAAGTAAATAGGCAAAGGTCAAAAGCGTAGCTAATGCAATTATGATGACCGCATGTTTCCTGTACATGTGACCTTATTATTTTGCTACATTCTGTAAAGAAAGAGGGGTGGATTTAACACAAATCGATTTGTATAAAGCATGACTCCGATTGGACTAGGTTGTGTAGACAAATCAATCTAAAAAGAAATCAGATAGATGATACCGAACGGAACCGCGATTGAGCAAGAAACTCTGGCCAAATTGAGGTGGTGTGACCCAGTAGTTTTACAATACCGTTTGTTTTTTTAGACGATTGCAGTGGTGGCGAGCGCCAAAACGAGATGAGAATCCCGCCGCCGGTTTTCAGGCTGGGAGTAGGATTTACGCTCAAACTCCTTCGATTTGGTAAAATGGGCCGAGGTCAGAATGGCCAGAATATTGGCAGGACGGCTAGCACGATGACGAATACGAGAATAGTTAAGGGTAGCCCGACCTTGATGTAGTCAGAAAAACGGTAACCACCGGGCCCCATGACCAGGACGTTGGCCGGGTGGCTGACCGGGCTGAGGAAACTGGCCGAGGCGGCGATGGCGATGGCCATCATGAAAGTGCTGGCGGAGACGTCTAAATCGGTAGCGGCCGTTATGGCGATGGGAGCCATGAGAACGACAACAGCGGCACTGGGCATGACCTGAGAGGCTAAAACAGTTAGGACAAACAGACCTGCTAAAACAATCAATGGCCCAAAGTCGCCTAAAATGGCCATCATGCCATCGGCTAAGAATTGGGCGGCGCCGCTATTCTGCAAAGCGATGCCAAGCGGCAACATGGCAGCTATGAGGAAAACGGCCGGCCATTCAATGTAACGGTAAGCCTCATCCATCGTCAGGCTACCTGACAGCACCATGATCGTGGCTCCAATGACGGCCGCAATGGCGATCGGCAGCCAACCGATCATGACTGTCGCCAGGACTCCGACCATGATGGCCACAGCGATCGGCGCTTTTTTAATTCTTGGTTCTTCCTGGTCCGCCTCGGTGAGAACGACGAAATCAGGGTCGCTACCTAACAGTCGAAATTTGTCCCTGGGGCCATATAAGAGCAAGGCATCCCCAAGTCGTAAATCCATCTCTCGAAAATTTCGGCGATAGGCCCGCCCTCCTCGCCAGAGAGCCAACACATTCAAGCCATATCTGTCGCGAAACCTCAACTCCGAAAGAGATTTGCCGGCCAAAGTCGTGTGGGGAGATAAGATCACTTCCGCCATCTGAATTCCGGCCGACTCTAGCTGCTCCAGGCTGGCCATCGATCGTTCATATTCCAGCTCCTCCAGGCCCCGAATCGAGGCTAGATTTTCCGCAGAACCATGAACTACCAGTATATCGTCTGATAAGAGTTGCTCTGACGCTTCGGGAATCAGACGGATCTGTTCTCCGCGATTGATTTGCAGCACGGTCAAGCCAAAATTCCGGCCAAGCCTGCTATCGGCCAGGGTGGAACCTACAAGAGAAGATTCGGCTGGAATACGAACCCGCATTAAACTTTCGTTGAGTCGTAATATTTCCCTCTTATCCGGCTCGGAAAATTCGAAATCAGCGGATTCTCGCAAAACATCAACACGTTCAGCCGCTCCTTCAATGACCAGAACATCGCCGGTTAGTAGCTGGGTAGAGCGGATCGAAGACCGTATCAGATTATCGCCACGACGGATGGCGGTGACGTTCAAACCATATTTGGCCCTAAAATTTGACTGCTCCAGTGATTGACCGGCAAAAGATGATTTTCGTGGTAGGCTGGCATCAATCAAGGCCACGCCGAACGCCCGAAGATGTTCCTCTGTATAGGCAACTTCTTCCATTATGTCAACTTGATGTAAACGAAGCGTCGCTAATTGATCGGGTAAGCCAATGACTACTAGCCTATCGCCGGACAACAATTGTGTCTCGGGTGAGGGAGATAATTGAGATCGGCCATTTCGTATGATAGCGATGACATTGAGGTCGACCATCGATCCAAGTTGGCTGTTGGCCAGAGTCTTGCCCCCAAGCCTGGATGTATCAGGCAGACGCAAAATCAATACCCGATCCTGCAGTCTATAGAGACGATTGAGTTCTTCGCTGTAAGCACCATTCACATCTTTTGCCGTATCACTGCGAGGAAGAAGTCTGGTCCCGATGAAGACCATGTAGAGTACACCGGCTAACATGATGATAATGCCTACCGGAGCGAAGTCGAAGAGCCGGAACGGCTCCAAGCCATAGTCTAGCAGGGCATCGCTGGCGAGGATATTGGGCGGCGTACCAATGAGTGTCATTAGCCCCCCCAGAAGTGCCCCGAAAGCCAGGGGCATCAACAGCTTCGAAGGCGACATCTTAGTCCGCCTGGCTATTTCCATCACGACAGGCAATAAGAGCGCCGCAACCCCGACATTGTTCATAAAGGCCGAAAGCAGGGAAGCAGTTAACATAATCAAAAAGAGCAGACGGAATTGACCACTACCGGCAACGCGCATGATCTGGTTGCCTATGCCGTTGGCAACGCCCGTTCGCGCCAAACCCCCACTGAGAATAAACATGGCCCAAACCGTGATGACGGCCGGGTTGCTGAAGCCAGACAGCGCTTCGGAAGCGGAAATCAATCCTGTAAGGAACAGGGCTCCAAGAACCATCAAAGCGACCAAGTCGACTCGCAGCCGGCCGCTAACGAAGAGGATAACGGCGACAAGGATAATTAACAGAACGAGAAGAATATCGGTAGTCATGGAAGCCAGTTATCTAATCCACGACCGAAGGATTAAATGGAAAGAAGTTCCTGACGTCAAAAGACTCAAGCGGTTGGATCAACTGAATATTACGTAGTTTAATTAGTGCCAGGCCAATGGTCATCGGCTTGTGGCTTATGGCTCCCCGTAGTATCATGTATAAAGAATGTTGTCCGAACCGAGACTAAAAAAAGGCGCTCAAATTCCCAGTCCAGGCCAGAATCACGCAGGCTAGTGCGGCAATATTTACAAAGAGCAGAAGCGCCAAAATAAGCTTCTGTCCACCAGTTAATTGGCCAAAGAAGCCACCTGAACTCTCGCTGACTGGTTCCCCTTCCAAATCATCATAGACGCTGCTGGCTCGAGTACTTTGTTCGCGTAGACTTTCAAGTTCTTCGTCCACTATTTTCCTCCCAAACTACCGGAAAAGTATATAAAAATTGGACAGAGCAAGGCTACCCTAATTTACATAAATTGTCAACTACGCAAGCTAACATCAGCGGCCGAAAAGTGATGCAATTTGCCATTGTCTTCTCGTACAAGAAGCCGTCCCGCCGGATCTGTGCCTTCGGCCATGCCTTCTATGATTCGATCGTTGTTGGCTTCGCTTACCCTAACAGCTTTATTGAGGCCAAACAAGGAATTGTTCCATTCCTGGTAAGGGGAATGGCCTGATTCTGCCCGGCCGTAAAGAATCTCCACGTTTCTTAGAATTTCGACGAGTAGCCCGATTCTGGAGACGGGCCTGCCTGTTTCGACGAGTAAACTGGTTGCCGGCGTATATCCTTCCGGTAGCTGCTGCTCAAGTATATTCACGTTTAAGCCTATCCCCATTACAGCATGGGAAAATCTTTCACCCGTCAGATTTCCTTCCAGCAGGATGCCGCCGAGCTTGGACCAATGTCCGCGTTGCTCCAGACCGATATCGTTCGGCCACTTTAAACCCGCGGCTAGGCTTGTTGTTGTAGATATCGCTTTGATGCATGATAATGCGCCGATCATCATCAACCAGTTGGCCTGTCCGGCCGGCCAATCAGGCCGGAACAACAAGGAAAAGAGCAGCGATGTCCCGTAGGGCGCTAACCAACTTCGACCCAATCTACCTTTCCCTTTTTGTTGGTAGTCCGTGATTACCAGGGTGCCGGCAGGTTCACCCCTGCCCGCCATCTCGCTCAAAATAACATTAGTAGACTGGACCACCGGGTAATAGATGCAGTTCCGTCCTAGCCATTCGGTATCGATGGCATTAACGATATGGCGCTGACTTAAAACATTCATCATGGGAAACCTCTGGGATTGGTTATAGTGCTATGGACTTTCCATATTATCATTATTTTGTTGCGTTTCGAAAGAAAGTAGCTGATCATAGCAGGTAGAAAAAATAGTAATCATCGTGATTCAGTAGATTCAGGTGTACCATATATAGGACATGGCCCGTTCGAAGAGTAACCGTTCGTCTCAGACGAATAATGACAAAGCTCAACCCCAATCTACCTGGGATGATAGAGTCATCAGGCAGCTTATACCCTGGCGCAAGGAGATACTGGGGCTCCTAATATTCCTGACCGCTATCCTAACACTACTGGCGCTATTGGGGCTAACGGCATCAGGATTGTTGGAACCCTGGACTACTTTCCTGCGCCAATTAGCTGGATGGGGGATCTACCCCTTGGTTCTGACCGTTGCCGGCCTAGGTTTGTACCTGGTGATTAGCAGGATGGAACTACCTTATCGGGTGAAGCCCGGACAGGTTATCGGACTGGAACTGTTGTTACTGGCGGTTCTGGCTCTGGTACATCTGGCCGCCGGTGGTGGATTGATGGGAGCTCTAGCGGGACGGGGTGGAGGATTGGTCGGTTGGGCGTTATCGGATCCGCTGGTGGATTTCTTGGGCCCCTTTTTAACAGCCTTGTTCATCTTCATCTTATTTTTTTCAGGTCTGGTCTTATTATTAAGGATCACCTGGCGTTCGACTATTGATTGGTTGAACAGAACCTCCCTACAGCTACAAATCTGGTCGAATGAGTTGGAGATAGATATCGCCGAAAGGGAGGCGCAACGAGACGCCAGAGAGGCGGTCCCGGCTGTAACCGTTGGCGCCGTAAGCGGCGGTGAAAGAACGGTTCCACTTCCTGAAATCAACGCAGGGGCTGATGAAGACCAACTCATCATCATCGAGGATTCGGCCACCGAAGTAGCCGATATCCAAAGCCGTGATGAACGACTACCGCCATTTGATGTCTTGGAAGATGGCGCCGTAATCTCCATGTCCCATGAAGAAGTGGATGCTAAAAAACAAACCATCGAGCAGACGCTGGCTGACTTTGGATTACCGGCGACGGTCACCGAAATACGACGCGGTCCGGCCGTCACTCAATTTGGCGTCCAACCTGGCTATGTTGAAAAGCCGGGCCCGGACGGACAACTAAAACTTTACAAAGTCCGAGTCAACCAAATCGCTTCACTTCATAAAGACCTGGCTTTGGCGCTGGAAGTGCAGCGATTACGCATTGAGGCCCCCGTTCCTGGGAGAGGCATCGTGGGTGTAGAGGTTCCCAACGCGGCGACGAGCGTGGTGCGACTCAAGGCTGTTGTCGAGTCAGAGCCCTACCAAAAACTTCAATCGCCGTTAACTGTTGCCTTAGGCCGTGACGTAGCCGGTACACCCGTAGCCACCGATCTCGGGACCTTGCCTCACTTACTCATTGCCGGAACAACCGGTTCGGGCAAATCCGTCTGTCTCAATGCCTTGATCAGTTGCCTGGTCTTCAATAATACGCCTGATAACCTTCGACTGGTGATGATTGATCCCAAAAAAGTCGAGCTGATTCGTTTCAATGGCATGCCCCATCTTCTCGGCAAAGTCGAGATCGAACCAGAAAGGGTGATAGGCGTTCTGCGATGGCTCACCTCGGAAATGGACCGGCGCTATGAGCTATTTGCAGCTATCGGCGCTAAACATATCAAGGATTACAATCGTAAAATTCGTAGTCGCCGGCTGGCGAAAGAGGTGAAGGCGGTCAAGTTGCCTTACATCGGCGTTTTTGTCGATGAATTGGCCGATCTAATGGTCATGTACCCGGCCGATGTCGAACGTACCTTGTGCCGTTTGGCGCAGATGGCCAGGGCGACAGGAATTCATCTGGTGGTGGCGACCCAACGACCATCGACAGACGTGATAACCGGCCTCATCAAAGCCAACTTCCCGGCACGGGCATCATTCGCCGTGACGTCTGGCATTGATTCGCGGGTGATTCTAGATACCGTAGGCGCCGAACACTTGATGGGTAAAGGTGATATGCTCTTTTTACCACCGGATGCCAGTGCACCAGTTCGGGTACAAGGCTGTTTCGTGAGCGATCGTGAAATCGAAGGTATTGTCAGCCATTGGCAAAAGTACACAGAGCCAGTACCGGCTTTCTACGTACCGGCCGAGTCGCGAGAAAGCGCAGCAGAGGCTGCAACCGAGGCTGCCGAAGCAAAACCTGTAGCTGAAGCGCCCTGGGAGAAATTAATCGTTCGCGAGAGTTTCATCAGCGACCGAGACGATATGTTGGAAGAGGCCATCGAGCTTGCCAAAAAACATGACCGCCTATCAACTTCGTTGATACAAAGGCGACTGCGGATCGGTTACCCTCGGGCAGCCAGGTTGATGGAGACGCTTTACGAAATGGGAATGGTCGAAAATCCGAAAGAGGGCGGTCGCACGCGCAGGACTTACGTCAAGGAAGATGAAGATCCACTGGACGATTTTCTGAATCAAGCCAATTGAGTCAACCGCTATTATTTCTTCGGGAATGAACTTTATCAGCAGTGGTTTACACCTAGGCAATTAGGCTCGTGGGATCGCATGTCATTGCATAAAAATCTGCGCAATTGCACTTGAGATTTAGATTTGAGTGGGGATTTAGGGAGCCAATAGGTCCGGCGCGATTTGTCCGGGTCCAGGCACCACCTCGAAATAATTTGCCAGGCCATAATCTTTTAGCGGTAGGATGAGGGGTTCGGTGTATTTTTCTGCGATTCCCAAAAATCCTGGACCTAAATACCAAATCGCCGCACCCTTTACCTGGGGAAAAGCGGCATACAACTTAGCAGCCCAGGCGATGTCGGCCAGCGCCGGCTGCGGCGCCGGATTGCTGAACGCTTCCCATCCCCATTCACTGATCAATACCGTCGGTCGGTCAATACCATGATCGTCACATGCCTGGAATAAGAACTGAAAACGCCCCACAAAGTAAGGGTATATATTACCGATATCATCCACGGTGTAACTATATTCGTGCAGGGCTATCGCCAATTGATCGGGATGTTGGGCAGCCAAGCTTAAAAAGGCCAGCATCGACGGTGATGTCCAATGTTCGGGTTCGGGTTCTCCGGAGGCCCAGCCAAAAGCGGCCCAACGGTAACCGTCCTGCAAAGTCAATTTGGCCGTAGCCAGGGCAAATTGTGCTAACCATTCAGAACGTCCCTTGTCAACTTCATTAATGGTCTCGATCCAGACTTTATCTCTATCCAGACCGGCCGGCAATTTGGCTTTGTGAATCTGCCAATGCACCGACGCAGCGGTGACCGGATCCAAGTGATAGGGCGGGACATCGTATTGATTACCATCATTCTGCCCGGCTGTGGTCAGCCTGAAGACCAATGTATGAGGAACGCCACTGCTTTGCATGAGTGCTTGAGCTTCGAGTAATCGACCATCATCGTCGGCGCTCTTCAAGAAAAACGGTACTCCCGCCGCGTCGAGCGTCTGCATCCAATTTCCCAGATCAGGATGGTAACGGCCGGAACCGACATGAAAGCCAATTTTGTTGAAGGATAATATCTGGCCCTGGGATTCCAAGCCGGCCGCAAGAGCATCAAAATTGAGAGGAGGGTCGCCATATTTCGGGACCGGGGGTGGTAATGGTTTCCGGCCGCCTCGGATGAGGGGCATTAGGACCTTGGGTAACACGGGATCGATTGCCGGAGAAACTTCCTGATCGAAGGCCGATGCCGGCGCCAGTTTGCGGCCGGCTAATAATGCTATCAGGATCAAAAACAATAAAGAGAGGGGCAGTAATCTTCGGGACGACATAGGAAACTTCAACATCGATCAATTAAACCAGGCTATTAGTACGAGCAATTATAATCAATTATTTGATGCTTCCGATGATGCACGCAATGTAGTACACGGAAATGACGATGCATGAACGGGCCGGACGAAATTATCACTGTCGGGCTCGCCAAATAAAGGCCGCAGCAACAATAGCGAGGGCCAAACCGGTGCAAACAAGTTCCAAAAGCAGTAATTTAGTTAACATAAATACCAAGTATATCCTAAAGTGGGGATTTGGCTTTTATTAAAGCCCTTCGACTATCTACGCCGTCGCATCCATCGTAAAAAGCCATAATAAATGATGATCACTACGAGTAGATTAAGGCCAATCAGAATCAAGATATTTGGATTGAATAGAAACTGAGCTAAGCCAGAGATACCGCACCCCCAGAATAAGGCGAAAAGAAGACCCAGAATCTGTAATGTTGAATCTTTCATTGATCTATTATTGCCGTTTCACGACGGATTTGGTACTTCAAGAGATGCTGGACTCAACAGTACCGCGATTCATCGTTGGCGGCAATATTACCAAGGTGGGACTGTTTTTCTGAATTGTTGGAGTTGCGATTGCCGCAAGGGTGAATCAGGCAAAAAAATAGCCTAGCCTGGGAAAGGGCTAGGCTGGAAAGAGGAGTAACGGACGAATCGATTACTCACCAAAATTTTAGACGATTCAAGCTAGAATTAGTATGGGATATTCTATCCATGACGGGGGTACTGTCCCGGCTAGCCGGTCAGGGTCAAAGACAAGGTATGTTTCAGGAATTGCCTTCCAAGGGATGGTTTAGAACTTCTGGCAAGTGCTCACCGAGTTCGAGTAAGATGTCGACGGCGAGCCCACCTCATCCAGTCAATAGTCGTGTACTTTTCGCGTCATGAGGAAGGGAAAAGATTTGATAGTGTGCTGGGCGCATTAGCTGTACGAATTAGTCTTATCAGCTTCGATGCCTTCTGATTGAGTCCGAGGATCAACTAGATTAGCCACTTGTGTACACTCATGTAGTCCACTTGGATGATGCCGCCAGGGAGGTTGTATGGCATGCTAATCATGATAGTTCCATTGGCTAACATCATAAAAAAGATTGGGGATCAAAATGAAAACAGTCCAGTTAGTTGCCGGTGTTATTTGTCTTTTGATAGCGGCTTTAGTCTTTATTCTAGGCGCGGAAGTCATTACATTTGCGACAGGAACAACGAACGTCACGATTTACACGGGAATCGTCTTAACGATTGTGGGCTTGTTAGCAGTCGTAACGGCAAGAAAACGATAAATCCAAGTTCGTTTCTAGATTTATTGCAACAATGAAGCCCGGAACACAACCGGGCTTCTCATTTTTAGGGGCATCATCATCACGGCAGCTAACGCCGGCCAATATGGAGCGGAAACTCTTTTCTACAAAAAAAGTGACGATCATCTGAAAAATTTATGCAAAAATCACTTGACAGAGAGTTGTCGATTATTTAAGCTAATAGTGGCGTATTGTGATTTATGTCACAATTTCGAAATTTACTGTCTCTGCCCGTATGGTTGGCGCTGGTGATCTAATGATCGGGTTGCGGGCTGTAGTTGGCGCATCTCAACAAGAAATTGACCCAATGCAGGTCGTTGTAAACCTGTATGCTTGGGGTCAGGCCCTAAATGCCTCTACAGCAGGGGTAGCTTTGTCGCTTATCTCAAGCGATTTTTACCGGCAATCCAAAGCACGAATAGTCATTCAAAACTCACTGGCAGCGGAATTAATATTTGATTACCGAAGGCTCACAAACCCTTGAAAAAGGGTTTCGCTGGCGCTTTGATCGTGTCGATCGGCCGCCAGACCAATCACGAGCGATAGTAAAGGAGGTTAGCCAATAACAAGACTATTTGAAAGCGATAGATAAGAGGGGATCGTTTAGCGTTTTAGAGGAGTGTAAATGAGCGACCAACGGGTAAGAATCAAAGGAAGATGCCAATCTGAAACCGTTGACTGCTCTTGCAAATGTGGCCATTTCGGTCGCATTTGTCTTAACCCAAAATGAGGTCAATCATGTCAAAAAGAACAATTAAATTCACGATCTTGGTCATCCTTTTAGCCTTGATCATTCCCATCGCGGCGTCTGTTCAGGGTTCTTCACATATTGTTGATGCCACTTTGCTGCACACCAACGATTTCCACGGCCGTCTGGAACCTGACTCCAGCCGCCGCGGCGGCTCCGCCTATATCATCGGCAAAGTCAACGATATTCGCGACGCCGTCGGCGAAGAGAATGTGCTGCTGCTCGATGCGGGAGATGAATACTTCGCTGCTCCGGCCATATCGCAGCTGCTGATGGGAGAGAGCACGGTCGATATCTTCAATATGATGGGCTACGATCTGGCCGTCTTCGGCAACCACGAGTTCGACAAAGGCCAGGAGATCCTAGTTGATCGCGTGAAACAGTCCGAGTACGATTGGCTGGGCGCCAACGTCATCCTGGAAGGCACGGATTGGGATCTGCCCGAGTGGTCAATGCCCTATGAGCTGCTCACAGTTGGCGAGAGTCCCCACGAAGCCACAATAGGAGTGATCGGTTTGGCCGGCGAAGAGACTCCCGAGGTCACGCTGATCGGCACCACTGAGGGACTCTACTTTAAGGATCTCACAGAAACTGTCCTGCATTACTACGACGAAGTGGCGGCCCAAGCCGACGCGGTTATCCTTGTCGTTCACATGGGAACAGCCGATAGCGGCCCGTATGATGGTTTAGTAACCCTCGCCCAAAATCTGATTGACGCCGGTAAACCGGTGGATCTGATGATCGGCGGGCACCAGCACCAGGCGTTGTTCGCGCCGGTATATGTTGGCGAGACGGCCATTGTCTCCGCCGGGTATTACGGCCGTTGGTTAGGCCAGGTTGATGTTTCCATCGATAAGAACGCCAAGAAGCTGACGGTAGAAAACTATCAACTGAACACTATCATAGCTGAAGTAACCGTCGAAGATCTCATCGGCAGCCTGGAAGAGTTCTATGCAGCGGGTGACATCAGCAATGCTGGCGTTTATAACAGCCTGCTCACAAAACTGGAAGGGGTTGAATCTGCCCTAGCGAATGGTAAGGCACGAGTCGCCGCTAACCAGCTGACCGCCTTCATCAACCATGTGCAGGCCCAAAGTGGTAAACACATCACCGCCGCAGCAGCAGATTCGCTGCTTGCCGATGCGGAGTGGATCCTGGCCAATACCGATCTTGAAGTGGCCGCACGCGTGGCTTACTGGGCCGAGATCGTCGCCCCCATCGTCAACCAGCCAGTGGGGTATACCAACATCAGCCTGACGCGCGATTACAACAACGAATCGCTTATCGGCGATATCGTGACCGACTCCATGCTGTGGAGCGCTGATCTGTATGATGACGGCGAGCTGAACGGCACGGTTGACATCGCCTTCACCAACCCCGGCGGATTGCGAGCTGACATCGTCATTCCCGACGGTGCGACCTTGCCCCACATGGTTACGTGGGGCGATACCTTTGACGTCCTTCCATTTGGTAACACGTTATACATGATGGACCTGACCGGCGCTCAAATCCAGACCTTGCTGGACCAGTCGGCGAACCTGTACAAGGGTATCCTTCAGACGGCCGGCGCCGGTTGGTACTGGTACAACGACTGTGGGTGCATCACACCCACGGCTTGGGGCGCCTACGGGGTGACCGTGAATGGAGAGCCGCTGGTCCGTGACCAGGTCTATCGCGTGGTGACCAATAACTTCTTGGCCGGTGGGCAGGATGGTTGGACCACTTTCGCCGATGGCACCAATCGCTGGGACACTTACTATGACATGCAAGAGGGCTTCGTCGAATATATCAAGATGCTCGAGGTCATCGATGCAGAAGACGTCCCCATGGACCGCATCATTCGCCTGGACGACGTGCTGACGATGCTGCATACCAACGACACGCACGGTATCTGGCCTGAGACCGACTACTACGGCACGGCCGAAGGCTTTGCCTTCCTGGCATCGCACATAAAGGCCGAACGGGCCAAGAACCCCAATGTGCTGCTGCTGGACGCCGGCGACACCTTCCAGGGTAACGCATTCGCCCAGTACTTCCGCGATGCTGTTCCCAACCCCATCGCCGGCGGGTTGAACCTGCTGGGCTACGATGCCTTCACCATCGGCAACCACGAGTTCAACTTTGGACCGGCGACGTTCGCCACCATGCTCGGGCAGTTGAACGCTCCCCTTCTGGGCACGATCAACCTGGATGATGACGGCAGCTACGGCTTCATCAACGAAAATGTGCAGGATTACATCAATCTCGATGTCAACGGCAAGAAGGTGACCATCTTTGGATTGACCAATCCACGTGTTTACCGCTACGAGCTGCCCACCAATATTCCCGGGCTGACCTTCTATTCCGGTCTTGATACGGGCTTTGAAGCTGTACCGCAAATTCTCGCCGACGAGACCCCCGACATTTTAGTCGGTCTGACACATATGGGTTACTCGCCCTACGGCGACGAAATCGACAGCGACGTGCTCCTGGCAGAAGGAGTAGCAGGCATCGACGTGATCATCGGCGGGCACAGCCATACCTTCCTGGACCCGGCGGTGATGGTCTCTTCCGACATCAACCCAGGAGGTACATTGATCGCCCAATCGGGCCGCTATGCGACTAATCTGGGCAAGGTCAACGTCGGCTTCATCGATGGTGAAGTTGTATTGCGTGAGGGCTACCTGTTGCCGGCCGGAGAAGTGCCGGTGGATCCCGAGATGGAAGCTTTCCTGCAACCGTTCTTGGAGGAACTGGATGACTACACCAGTACCGTGATCGGCCAGACCACCGCGCCGATCGATGCACTGGCGGCCTACACTCAAGAGACCAGCGGTGCCAACGTACAAGCCGACGCGGCCGTCTTCGAGCTGACCGATAACGGAATCGACGTCGACTTCCACCTGTCCGGCGCAATGAGCAACCGGCTTGTGGCGGCAGGGGCAACGCCGGCTAGCCCGGTGACACTGACCGTAAATGACATGTACACCCTGATGCCCTACGAGAACTCGCTGCTGGTCATGAGCATGAACGGACCGCAGATCAAGGAGGTCCTGGAGCGCGGCTACCGCAACTGGTGGTGGTACAATCAAGGTTCTCCCTGGGGCGGCTACTCGCACTACACGACCTGTATGCTGACCACCGACGAAGGCAATGTGATCACCTACGTGGGGGATCTAGCTACCGCACCGGATGGCAACAACGTCGCATCACTGACCCTTGAGGGCGTTCCGGTTGATTTCGGCGATGCAGGCACTTACTACAACGTTTCCACCGTGAACTACCTGGCTGCCGGATCGTGCAACTTCAACAATGCAGGCGAGACAATCTGGCCATTGGACCAGATCGTAGCCGACACCCAGTTCTACGTGCGCGACTCGGTCATCGATTATGTGACGGCGGAAGGCACCATCTCCCCGGCCGTTGAAGGGCGGCTGGTATTCCCGTAAAGGTAACGACTTGCTCGATCACCGAGCCCGTCTGATGTGACGGTAGGCTTAAAGCGGCAAAATTGCCGACGGTAAGCTTACCGGCCGCATCCTTATATAGAATCACCTCCCGCAGCTACATGATGCTGCGGGAGGTGTTGTTTTTACCGGAAATGAAACCGCGTCGATTCGGATAGCGTAGCCGCTTCAATCGGGCATAATTGATGGTGTGGTGGGGCGCGCGGAACGGCCACTGCCCTAGCAAGGGTATATCGGCCGACAGAAGTTCGGCGAAGTTTTCCTGCAAGCGTCCTTGGGCGGCAGTGACCGCTAAAACATGTCAGCTTTTTGCTCGATACTCTTGGCGGCGGTTTCCTTTTGACAACCAATGGCATCAATGGTAACAACACAGCCATGCGATACCAACAAGTTTAGCCATTCGGGAATAGCTGTGAATTCGTTCGATATCTCGTCCACCTGGCATAGCCCCAGCACCAGTTGGCTCTCCCTGGCCCAAGCACTGACCAAACAAATGGCTCCTTTCCCAATGCCGACCTCTTTGCTGCCCCGCATATCACGGCGTAGATGGCGATGGTTAGAATCCATGTCAGGTAAATACTATAATACTCTTCATTTTGCATTACAATTGATGATTCGAATCCTTTGGCGTACAGATCAGAAGGTATGAGCCAATGGTGTCTGTTTAGCTTTGCCTTGAAGGTTCTCCGAGACTACCTAAGGTTTCTATGAAACTGGGTTAACTCTGCACGATGTTTGATAAGAATAAACATTTTTTTGACTCGAAAGCTAGCTGGCTGGCTAGTTTATCCTTGGTCATACTGCTATATCTGATCTATTCTCCAACCTTCTTGACTGACTACTTAATGAATGATGAGTGGGCTCTGATAGGTAATGGCTCACTCAACGTAAGGCATTTACCGAACAGTGCAGCAAATTCATTTCTCTTCTATGGGAGAGGGATTTATGGAATCTTCGAGCAACTAGTCTACGGATTTGTAGGATATGATCCTTTCCGAATTCAGATTGTACGCTTCATCAACTTCGTGTCACTGGCAGCTATCGCCGTCATCCTTTTTAGATTCATTGGCAACCGCTTGAAAAATCGCACTTTCGCTTTTTTTGTTATTCTGCTGCTTTTTTCTCTACCGGCATTTCAAGGGGCGATGGGTTATTCTCTTCAGCTAGTTTCCACAAATGTGTCGGCATTGTGGCTAAGCCTATTGGCCTTTTACCTCCATTTCTTTACTCGTGATCGACATAAATTTCCAAAATTACTCAATATATTAGCCGTATTCTTTGCCCTAATGCTGGCTATGCAGTCGAATCAGACCTACGCTTTTTTTGCGTTAGCTCCTCTAGCAATCTTAGCCTTGACTGAATGGGATAGCAGGAAATATCAGGTATTGAGTTTCCTGGGCATAGTCCTCGCAGTATTCTTACTATCGACCATCATCTACAGAGTTGGCCTAGAGTTCTTGAGCCTTCAAGGGCAGGGGGGATATGAGACTGGCGCCCAGGCTCTTGATTCAGCAATCAAAGATCCTTTCAGGGTAATACTAAAAGCTATCAATCCTTTTTCATACTGGAGCGTATTTAAGATCTGGACATACCCTTTTCCTTTGCATTATACGCTTCCCCTTGGGGAAATGAAGAGGATAATCGCCTCTTTCGTTTTGGTAGTCTGGCTTGCGCTCATTCTAGCTTCGATCATAACGGAAGTTCTGGGAAGTTCTGCTGATGAAAAACGACAAATTCTCTTTAAGTGGTTGGTAGTATTGGCCTGCTTGGGCTTCGCAGGTGTTTTCATGGTTGCGGATTCGCCAGTGCTGATTATAGAACACAGGCCTCATTTGACTATGACATTTGTGGGAATAGTTATCTTCTCTGGAGCGTATGGTATTCAAGTGCTCGCATCAGAGTATCAATTCTTGAGAAATAAATCGATTGTATTTTTGGGAATGATCTTTGTTATGTTAACTTCTTTCGGGGCGCAGGCAGATGTCCTACGTGGTATCGTAAACAATCGAATGGAGCAAATTAGTTTTATCAGAACGGAGTTAATGGCTAGGAACCCGGCCGACTACAACAACATTTTTGTCGTGCTACCTGGTTGGAGTGGGTGTGTTACCGAGCCCTGCGGTCCTTGGATGGGACACGCTACGAGCAATGAGTGGCATGTGACTCGTGAAGGTGTCTATCGCTACGCATTAGAGACAATCGATGTTCCATCGAAAGAGAAAGAAATCACATTCATCAATCAAAAACCGGATCAAATACCAGCTGATTCAGTCATTATTGATTGGAATCAATATGCCTCCGCGCATCATCAGCAATTTGAATATTTACGAAATTATAACTAATCCACATCTTTGCTACATTAGGTCAGGTCACAAAGAATAGATTTAAGCTTTGCTCGGATAGCCCTGGAGTCGGGGCACTTCTCACTCCCATTGCCCAGCAACATTATTGTCTCCACTGACAATAGCATAAGGTATATCTGTGTCAGATTGGCGAGGTCATGTGATTAGGTGGAGATGTATGAGGTTTTGGTGAACCCGAGTTTGGACCAGGCGCGACCTTTCAGTTACCAGGCATAATTGAATTCGATAGTCTCGTTATGTCAAATGAATCCATCAAAACCAATCGGCCGGCCGTCATATTCGACTTCGATGATCTCCAGCAACATAGCAACCAGAACAACAAACAACAGTTGGGGCGCGGCGATGATTAGGATCACCGCCAAAAGTAGAGAAATCTTGAACAGGTTTTTGCCCTTATTATTTTTGATCGACACATGGTGGTTTTTTCCCGCCACGATCGTCTCGTTCAGAGTTGACATAATATATCTCCCATTTACTAAATGTGTAGCAGTTACCCCAGTTTAATGTAATCGGATAATGGGCACATCCTGCAGGTGGTCTATCCTCTTATAGGCTAAGTGGATAATTTGTCTGATGAGATTTTAATGCGATTGATCTTTACCCAATGTTCGTCAGCGTGTATCCTAGAGTAAAGGGTTAGTCTGTAACGTACCCAGGCTTGATCATGAATGAACCGACGATCATCGGCGATCGTTATGCCGTCGCCACCCTCATCGCCCAAGGGATGATGGGGCCACTTTATCGTGGCCTGGATCAGAATTTAAACCGACCGGTAGCCATCAAGGTACTCAGACCGGAAGTTTTAACAGATCATCCCACCCTGCTGGAGCGATTTTTACGTGAAGGCGACGCCCTGCGTCAACTGAATCATCCCAACATCGTTAATTGGCTAAACGTAATCGAACAGGATGGCGTTCATTACCTGATCATGGAGTTCGTCGAAGGGGGATCGCTGCATGATCTTTTGCGAGAAACCCCCCAACTCTCGGTTGAACGCGTCCTTGAAATCGGGCTAGATCTCGCCGATGCCCTGACTCGCACGCATCGTCTCGGCATTATTCACCGTGACCTAAAGCCACAGAATGTGTTGCTGGCTGAAGACGGAACCCCGCTTCTGAGCGATTTCGGCATCGCCCATTACTTGGAGCGAACGACCCTCTCCCATCCCGGTGGTTTCGCCGGCACCCTGGCCTACGTTCCACCTGAAGCGTTTCTTGGACAAGAAGCAGATGAAAGGACCGATATCTGGTCATTTGGGGTCATGCTGTATGAAATGTTGTCTGGTCGTTTGCCTTTTGAGAGCAACCATACGGCCGGGCTGATTAATACCATCTTGAATGAACCGGCGCCGCCAATAGACCAGCTCCGGCCGGACCTGCCACCCGATTTGGTGCGTTTGATTGAACTCATGCTGGTCAAGGATGAGGCAGGGCGTATTCAATCGATCCGTCGGGTGGGCGCGGCTCTGGAAGCCATCGAGAGAGGCCAACCAGCTGAACTTCCGGCCATTGCCAGGCCGGCGCTACCAAGCAGCTTGCCCGATCGGCCGACACCTTTTATCGGCCGGGAGCAAGAATTGGTCGAGGTTATGGCCCTTCTCAAGGCACCTAACTGCCGCCTGCTTACTCTCACAGGACCCGGTGGGGTGGGTAAGACACGCCTGGCCTTGCAAGCCGCTCGGGCTCTGTCAGACTTTTACGAAGATGGGATCTTCTTCGTCAACCTGGCCCCTATTTTTGCCCCAGAGTTGGTCGCCGGCCGGATCGCCCGATCGCTAGGACTCAAAGAAGGTCCAGCCCGCTCGCCGCTGGATAGCATCAAAGATCACTTGAGCGATCGCCATTGTTTATTGTTGTTAGATAATTTTGAGCACCTCATCACTGCTGCGACGGACGTCAGCGAGCTAATCGCCAGCGTCCCTAGTCTGGATATCTTAGTGACCAGTCGAGAAATTTTGCATCTCTATGGCGAGCAAGAGTACCCGGTATCGCCATTGGCTGTCCCTGATCAACTGGAGCCGACGGCCGAACTATCTCAGTATGAATCGGTCGCCTTGTTCGTCCGCCACGCCCAACTTTCCAATCCCAACTTCCGCTTGACCGAGAAGAACGCCTGGGACGTAGCCCAAATTTGTTTACGCCTGGATGGACTACCGCTGGCAATTGAATTGGCCGCCGCCCGATCCAAGTTTTTCCCACCCCAATACCTGCTTCCCCTTTTTGATGGTTCGCTGGATATAGTATCCGGTGGTTCTCGCGACCTCGCACTGCGGCATCAAACACTGCGATCAACCATTGGCTGGAGCTATGACCTGCTGGATCTTCAGGAAAAGAAGCTGTTTACCCGGCTGGCCGTTTTTCAGGGTGGCTGCAGTTTGGACGCCCTGCAGGAGGTATGCCAGGCTGGACTTGGCGCAAGCGTCCTGACTGGCATCGAATCTTTACTGAACAAGAGCCTGTTGCAACGGATGGACGATCCGGAAGGAGCATCGCGCTTTTATTTCCTCAATACGATCCATCAGTACGCACGTGAGGTCCTGGTTGAAAGTGGTGAAGAAGTGGTTATGCGACAGAGGCATGCCCGCTTTTTCGCCAAATTGGCCGAGCAGGCGGAGCCAGAGTTGAGAGGGCCTGATCAGGAAAGATGGTCGGCGCGTCTCAGGCTAGAGTACGACAACCTGCGGGCGGCCTTAAGTTGGGCCATTGCTGGCGGTGATGTTGAGTTAGGATTGGGCTTAGCCGGAGATCTAGCTGAATTTTGGTACTATGAGGGTCCGATATCAGAAGGAGAACGGTGGATTGAGTTGGCCCTGGCCCAGGTAGAGAACGAACAATTCTCGCCTCGAATTCAGGCCAAGGTGCTTAATGGTGCCGGCATGTTAGCATTCGCTGTTGGCGATCACGTTAGGGGCAAACACTGGAACCAACAGGCGTTAAACATTGCCCGCGAAGCTGGAGACAAAGTTGGCCGGGCCTGGGCCTTGTTCTGGCTCAGCGCCCACAAGACTATCCAGCCGGAATCATATCGAGATGGCATTCCAATGATCGAGCAATCTTTGATCCTCTTTAGAGAGGCCGGAGACCAGGCAGGTTTGGCCTGGGGTTACAATCAACTTGGAGAACTAAACCGTTTACTAGGCGATCTCAAACGGGCTCGCGACGCATATGAGTCATCGTTGGCCATCTGTCGCGAAACTGGCAACAAGCGTCGCGAAGCCATCGCCTTAATGAACTTGAGTTACGTCGCTCAAGGCCAGGAAGAGTACCAGCAAGCCGAACGATATTGCCTGGCCGGGTTGGACTTGCTTAAAAAGCTTAAGCTTGAATACCATAGCGCCATTGCCCTATCGATGTTGGCCGGTCCGCTGGCCTCTCAAGGGCGAGCAGAGCAGGCAGCCACTCTATTGGGCGCCGCAGAGGGGATTTTCGAACGAATGGCCGTCACTTTGCAGCCGGCCGACCGGGTTGAGATAGATGACTACATCGCCCAAGTTTGCCATCTGCTAGAGACCGCTGCCTTTGATGCAGCCTGGCACAAAGGAAGGCTGATGACCTTCGAGCTGGCTCTGGCTTATGCTCTTAAGGCCGGGGAAGATTGATCTGGTCAGGACTGGGGCCGCTTATTTAATGACTGCGATACTCCGACCGTCTATCTTCTGAGTCTCATTTCCCTGTATTAAAATATTGGATGCAATCGCCTTGATTATTGAAATTCGTTCCGTCCTCTCTGGTCATTGACTGCCAGCCATCGTTTTTGCAATCATTCTTGCCGAGTAAATGACCCAAAATAATCAGCCGGCCGGACAACTGGGCATCAGTCCAAATTCCATCACCATTGGGATCGCTTCCCGGCGAACTGGCTTCAAATTCTTCAACAACCAGCCCAATGCCGCTGATGGCATACCCCGCTAAGTCAATGCCACTGGGACCAGCCTGATCTCCGAAGAAGGTGCTCTCATCGAGACTTTGACTTCCGCCACCTGAACCAAAAGACCAGCGGACTTCGGCTATTTCATCCAATCCATCGGTCAGCCGGGAAGTGACAGTATCGAAGACCGGATCGTTTGCCGAGGTCATCATGATGGTCTCGCCCTGAATCTGGGATATTAATATGTATTCGAGAACATTGCTATCCGGGCAATAATCCGTAGGTTTAGCCAGCCATTCATCGACCGTGCATGCGCCAAACAAGAAAAACATCGTGTCCGTAATGATATTGCCGCCCAAAGTGGTATCAACCGGTTTACTCACGAGGATTTGATCTTCCTGCTGGTGGTTGGCCTTAACAGGTACGAAAACTGTTATTAACAATAAGGATACTAAACACAGGGAATACAGAAATTTCTTTTTCACATCACACCCCCTAAAAAAATAGCTTCCCATTATCTAATCATACGCTAGCTTATCGATACTTCACTGTCAATGTGACGAAAATCACTTTTCAATTGTAAGCGTTGTTGTGACTCCCCAGGCGGCCGGACTATACATGGCCTGGGGAAGAATGCATTTGACGATTCTATAAGAACTCGAGGCGTCTCCGCAAAAGTGACCCGGCTATCGCTCCTGCCACCGTGAACGTTACAATGATAATGATAGCCCACAATCCCGACAGTATGAAGTCGGGGATATGTCCCGGAAACCCATCCGGCCAAATACCGGTGTCCCAAGTTAGTAGTACCTTTATAATACCAGCGAAGATCCAACTTTCGAACGTGACTGCGACACCGATAACCAAACCAGTTAGCGCCCCATTCACTATATCCGAAAAAAGCTTACTCTTGAATTTGGTACTAAGTGCCATCGTATAGCTCCTTTCTGCGCACCGTGACACCTATCTAGCAGTATATAATAGGGTATCGATACTGTAAAGCTCCCATTTTTGGGATCACTCAGAAGTGTGTAGCTCCATTCCCTATAGTGTGAATTCCCAGGCGGCAAGCCTTAACATGGCCTGGGGGCCTGGGGGCCTGGCTACTATGTCTCTACGGCAGACTTTCACAAGCTAATCCATCATTATCAGTCCCATCAAGTTTGTGAATGTCATATCCGACGACGGTCATGCAGTAATCATGGCATGCTTGGGCCTGAGCGTGTGTGCCAAAGTCACCGCAATTGAAGATATTCCCTGAGCAATCACATACAGCGGCCGGCGGCGGTGGCGGTGGTGGTTCTGTAGGCGGTGGCGGCGGTGGCAATGTATTGGTTGGTAAAGGAACAGGCGTGTTTGTTGGCAATGGGATTGGGGTATTTGTTGGCAGTGGGATAGGCGTGTTGGTCGGTAAAGGTTGCGAGGTGGCCGGGGCCTGAGTCGGCACTGGCGCTGGTGTATTTGTTGGTGGTGCCGGGGTGATTGTTGGTCTTGGGGTATTGGATGGCCTTGGGGTATTCGTTGGGCGCTTGGTGTTGGTTGGCTTAGGCGTATTTGTTGGCTTTTGTGTATTGGTTTCAGTCGGCTCAGGCGTGTTGGTTGCCGTAGCCGGTGGCTTGACCTCAACCTCATCGACAGTCGGTGCCAATGTTGGCACTGACTCCGTAGACCCACAACCCAAGACAACCAGTATCAAGACCGCTGCAAATACTATTCTTTTTTTCATAGGCCCCATCGCTCCTGGCACTAATTGACACGCACTAAACAGGATAGCATGGAGCGATGAGGTTGGTCAATATGACGAAGATCACTAGATCACTTGTTTATTTGTGAGGGTCGGCAATGTGACCCCCAGGCGGCTAGCCTTTACATGGCCTGGGGGAAATGTAACTATGCAGAGATTCGAGACAAACAGCAGACAGCATTACAATTTGTGCACCATACCAGACTCGCCGTCTACTCCTGCTTGGACGTTTTCGGAAGTGGAGTCACACTTGCTGGTTTATTTTCTTATTGACAAGAATAGCATACCCTGGCTAGTCCGAGAAGGGCGTGCTTTTTTTAGCACCTTGACGAGTCTATCGTCGGTTATTTCAGGACAAATAGCACCCGTAGAGTCACTGCTGACTCTACGGGCTCGTTTCAAACTACTGCCACCATCGAATATCGACATCTTTAAAAGAAACCGTTTCCCCAATTGCGTTAATCGTCGTACGGTACAATAGCTTACCCTGACAAACAACGCCATCGCCTGCGCGAATAACGTTTGTGTGACGAACGATTTCCATAGTGGTTTCTGCCTGTTCCCCTTCAAGTGGGGTCTTGAAATTTTCATTACCGGTCTGATGCATCGTGTACTCAGCACCAGTGGTTTGTCCAATGCCATAGCCAACTGTATTAAAATGCCATTTGTGGTGTACCACAGGCCTATTTGCAGTAATTACATCAAACCACCAATGAAAAACTATATGGGTATCGTAGATGAAGTCGATTCTCTCGCCTGCCCCCGCACACGGAGGCGAATTTTCCCATGTATATCTATAGCTTACAGCTCCTTCCTGCCCTTCATTCGCCGTTGCAACTGTAACAGCCAACGACAATAAGATGGCGACTAAAAGTAAGACCAACAGGAATTGCTTCATGACTCTACCTCCCTAGAATATTTGGCATAGCTCCTCAAGAACACCCTGGCATGGTTGTCAATGCCCCAACCCAACCTTGCCTTGAAAGCAGCATAGCACAGGTTGTCTGCGAAAGTATAGCAACTTTATGCGATTTTGTGCATAAGCGTGCGACTCTATGACTGAACGGGGCATCTCTCCCCCAGCAAGCTATACATCAATCCATTATCCCCCACCCAAACCGTTTGCCCGCAATTCCTACACCCAGACTGATAGCCGCCGGCCGGATTATCAACTGGTACAAATGGGCCTTGGTAATTGGGACAACCACGCCTAATAGAGATTATTTTTACTGGTTCCGCGGCCGGTACTGCAAGGCCTTGGCCAGAAAAGCTGTTTGAATTTCCTCTTCGGCCGCCAGGTCGGCGATGGTCCGGGGGACTTTGAGGACGCGGTTAAAGGCGCGGGCCCTCAAACCTAGTTGGGCCATGGCGCTGCGCATCAGTTGCCGGCCGGTGTCGTCCACCTGGCAATACTCTCGTACTTCGCTGGAGCCCATGTCGTCATTACAGAACAGTTCCGTGCCTTCGAAACGCTCCATCTGACGCTGGCGGGCAGCTTCAACGCGCCGGCGTATTTCGCTGGAAGATTCGCCTCTGCGGTTGGAGGTCAATTTCTCGAACTCAACCCGCGGCACGTCGATATGAATGTTGATTCTATCCATGAGCGGGCCGGAAATTCGTTTCTGGTAGCGTGTGACCATGGCATTGGAACAGCTGCAGGCGTGGGTAGGATCGCCGTAATAGCCACAGGGGCATGGATTTTGGGCGGCAACCAGCATGAAGCTGGCCGGATAGGTGACGGTCCCCGTAGCGCGAGAGATGGATACTTCCCGCGGATTGTCTTCTAATGACTGGCGCAGCACTTCCAGCAATCGTTCTCCGAACTCGGGCAATTCGTCGAGGAAAAGCACGCCGTGATGGGCCAGCGAAATCTCGCCTGGCCGGGGCCAGGGCCGCCGCCCACCAGCCCGGCAATCACGCCCGCTGCCCTCCCTGTGCCAAGCCACTCAGAAAACCAGGGCAGCATCCCATATAAAACTGATCCGGTAATGATGATGGATAAAGCCCTCACATAGCCCGCTCTGGAGGTCAGCCCTAACGCTCTGTATATCAAACTGTCGATCAGCGGGGGGACTGGCGGTAAATGCGCCGTCGGTCCTGTGGGGATTATATAAGTGTTCGCAAATTCCCCGGTCTTCATTAGTGAGATAGCAATCGCTCCAAGCTCACGGTCGTCGGTGGGCAACAGATACCTTCGGTTGACCTGGTTCACTTGGTTGATGCGTATCGCCAACGACAGCAGGAAAATCAGCGTGAAATATCGCCAGGGGGAACCGGTAATCCAATCCAAAACGACTCGCAGGGAGCTCAAGACCCAAACTTCCCTAGACTTTTCCATGACCCCGCTCCCCACACAAATTGAATTATACTTTTAGATCGTAAGCCTCGCCACGACAAGCAACCCCCTTCCCCGCCCGGGGCTTCGCCATCGCTGGAGCCGTCTGGTCCCGTAAAAACCAGCTTTTTTCTCTTTGGCGAAAACCTCTCTTAGTTTTTCCAACCTTGTGTCTCAGAGGTTTTGAACGGAATAGCGGGAGATTAAATTATTCGTATGCCAACGCTTGACGGACGCTGACCTTAGTCGCTCGAAGAGCTGGCCATAAGCTGGCCAATGCCGAAAGAACTACGATAATCACTAACCATGAAAGCACTGCACTTATGGGGTAGCTAAAGTCGAGTGGAACTTCCAGCAACGAATACCCAATCAGGTTACTGAAGAGACGGGCTAATGGATAGCTGAAGGGCACAACCAATAACCAACTAATTATGCCCACCAAGATGCCTTCGGATACGAAGATGCCAAGGACAGCCAGCGAACTGGCGCCAATGGCCCTAATAACACCAATCTCTCGTGCTCGCTCGACGACGTTGATGGACATAGTGCTCATCAGACCGACGCTGCCCACTAATGCAGCCAGGATGGCCATAGCCAACATGAGATTTGTGATGATATCAAATTGTGCTTGGTTACTTTCTCGTACTTTGGCAGCACTTTCAAAATTAGAAGCTTCGATATGCTGATTGGCGTAGGTATCGCGCAAATCCTTGATAAGCGCTTCCTGACTCTCGGCGTCATTTTTTTTAGCCATTACCCAAACGCTACTGCCGCGATTGACGGTCCTGGTCGCCCGGCCCAAGGCGTCAAAAGGCACAAAATTCTCGCTCTGATTGTTGTTGACGTTGATGATCAAGCCCACGACTGTCCAATCTGATTCCTGCCCTTCTATGGTCAAGGTGACCTGGTCGCCTATATTAATTCCTTCGTCTGTGGCTATCTTGTTGTTGAGTAGTATTGCCTGCCCATCTTCAGGCAACAGGGCACGACCGCTAATGATTCTTGGCCTAAACATGACTGAATCGGCCGGCACTCCACGGACAAAGACCTGACGTTCCTCTTCTTCATCCAAAGATAACTCTGCTGTTCGGAAACTCCATAACTCCGCTCGAACCACACTGGGAACTTGCTCTGTTACCTCTATCAGACGCTCTTCGCGGTACAAGCGTTTGAATCCAACGGCCACGTCAAAGCCAAAGTCATCTAACAGCACCTCAAGTGTGTTGTTCAAGGAGGCCTGGAAACTGATGACCACGATAAACATCAGACCGCCGAGGACAAGTGTGATCAGGGTTAGTGCAATGCGAGCTTTACGCCGGAAAGTGTTGCGCAGACTAAGAGTCAGGGGACGGGGCAGGGCACGGATCTGTGCAAATAGCCGGTCGAGCGGGCTAGCCCCGAAACTAGCTCCAAGGCCATAGGTGCTGATAGCTTTGTGTACGGTGATACGCGCACCGCCGATTACCGGGATCAATGCCGCTAGCAGGGGCACGAACAAGCCGATGATAATCTGTATCAGGATCACACCTGGCATCAAGCGAAACGAACCTACTTCAATATTCAATAGATTGAGGAGCCATTCAGATAGCAGGTAGGCAGCAACAGCCCCTAGCGGAATGGCTATGAGCAAAGCAAGAAGCCCATAGATAGAGACCATCCCCAGATACACGCGAATCACATTCGCAGTTGTAGCACCGATGGTTTTCATGACACCTATTTGCCAAACCTGTTGAGCAATGGTTGCGTTCATCACATTGACGATCAGGAATCCGCTCAATCCTAATAACAATAAGCCTAATATGGTTAGAATCAGCAAAATCGAATCTATCTGATCTTGCATCCAGTGAATTTCTGGATCATTGATCTCAACATAGCCGACGTCCACATCCATACGTTCCAGTCGATCCTGAATGTTCTTGCTGGCTTCCTTTGCCCCTTCATCACTGAATGTCTCCATAAGGAGATTGAGTCTGTTGTATCCTTCTTCCCGGTTGTTTAACCAGGACGCAGTTTCAAGGGTGGCGAAAAAAACCGCATTGCCACCAAGTTGCGGTGGATAGATTTGAGTATGGCGAATGATGCCCTCGACTGGCAGATATCGTTCCTTATTGTCATAATCGACGATGATTGAGGTTCCCAAAGGGATGTCAAAATAGGCTGACGATAGTCTCTCCACGGCGAGCATCCGACTGGAGCGTGATTCTACCGGCCATTGACCGGCTAACAACTCCACGAGGTTCATGGACTGGTTTTCATAATCAGCACGGGCCAACATAAGCCCGTCTCGCCAATCCGTTTCACCGTCTAATTTCCAGCGGAAAGAGATCCCGTCTTCCCCTTCGGCATCGGCAACGCCTGGTTCATGCCTGATTTTATCTGCTATATCCTGGTCGAATCGATCGCTATAAAAAATGATATGTGGAAATTGGCTTGCCTGGTGGCTCTCCGTCATCTGCGTTTGCATCCCACTGGATAAACCAAAGACTACCCCTAAGGCAAATACGCCTACCGTCGTGGAAAGGATAACTAGGAAGGTGCGGACCTTGTTGCTCCACAGATCACGCCAGACTTTGCGCCAGATCATACTCATGGCTCTCCTCCAAGGATCCCATCGCTAAATACTTACCATTACCATTGTTCACGTCGCGATCTAGGCAGCCATCTAACAAATGGAGGATACGATTGGTGCGTTCGCTCAAACTCTGATCGTGCGTCACAATCATTAACGTCTTGCCTTGAATGACGAACTCCTCAAATAGGGCAAAGACCTCGGCTGCGGTGGCCGTATCCAGGTTACCTGTGGGCTCGTCGGCAACAATTAATGGTGGATCGTTGGCTAATGCACGGGCGATGGCTGCCCGCTGTTGCTGCCCTCCACTGAGCTCGCTAGGTAACTTATCCGCCTGATCGGCGATGGCTACTAATTCCAGCAGATGAATCGCCCGTTCTTTCCGCTGTCGCCTCCGGTACACCTTGCAGAAGTCCATCGGCAGCATCACATTTTCTAATACCGTTAACGTCGGCAGCAATTGGAAAAACTGGAAGATGACGCCGACATAGCGGCCGCGCCAGCGAGCCAATTGGTTCTCGCTAAGTGAATGGATCGCCTGCCCACCGACGCGCACTTCTCCGCCAGTCGGTCTATCAATGCCTGTGATCATGTTCAATAAGGTAGATTTGCCCGAGCCGGAAGGTCCAACCACGCCGACCAACTCGCCAGGATACACCTGTAATGTAATGTCCTTGAGGACGGTCAAGTCTCCAGCCCCAGTGTGGTAGGTCTTGACCACATCATATAAGCTAATCATAGCGCCGTTGCTGTTGGTTTCCATGGCTTAATTCCTCATCTGGACCCCAGGCTCTTGTAAAGCCACAACTCGATGGTCGATCTTTGATATTCCATTTTCTATACGTGAAATATTGCCTTTTGGGCTCTCAAAAGCCCCGTAGTGTCAATCTGTTTACAGTTACGAAATAACTTTGGGCTATCAAACCTAATAGGTCTCGTATCAGCTTAGAGCAATAACTCCCCAAATGCATCGTGCAAATGGGGAGTTTTAGCATTGGCCACGTGGCTGATTTGGTGAATACTACAAAGAAACCTGCAACCTCTCGTGACGGTAACTCAACACTAAACTGAGGCTGTTTAACATCATCTTTCAATCAGAGCTAACAGCTCTTTCGAAGGCCACCCCCGCTGCGGCGCGGTCTTCTCGATGGCTGTGGACGGTGTCCCCACCGCGCCACACTTGCTTATTGATTCCTCGGCCGGTACTGTAAGGCCTCAGCCAGGAAAGCCGTTTGAATTTCCTCTTCGGCCGCTAGATCGGCGATGGTGCGGGCGACTTTGAGGACGCGGTGAAAGGCGCGGGCGCTTAAGCCTAATTGAGCCATGGCGCTGCGCATCAACTGCCGTCCGGTGTCGTCCACCTGGCAATACTCTCGTACTTCGCTGGAGCCCATGTCGGCATTACAGAACAGTTCCGTGCCTTCGAAGCGCGCCAACTGCCGCTGGCGGGCAGCTTCAACGCGCTGGCGTATTTCGCTGGAAGGTTCTCCTCTGCGGTTGGAGGTCAATTTCTCGAATTCAACCCGCGGCACGTCGACATGAATGTCGATTCTATCCATGAGCGGGCCGGAAATTCGTTTCTGGTAGCGTGTGACCATGGCATTGGAACAGCTACAGGCGTGGGTAGGATCGCCGTAATAGCCACATGGGCATGGATTTTGGGCGGCGACGAGCATGAAACTAGCCGGATAGGTGACCGTCCCTGTAGCGCGGGAAATGGAGACTTCCCGGGGATTGCCCTCCAATGGCTGGCGTAGCACCTCCAATAGTCGTTCCCCAAACTCGGGCAATTCGTCGAGGAACAGTACGCCTCGATGGGCTAGCGATATCTCGCCCGGCCGGGGCCAGGCGCCGCCGCCCACTAGCCCGGCGTAGCTGATGGTATGGTGGGGAGAGCGGAAAGGGCGGTGCCTGATGAGAGGCGTATCGGCCGGCAGTAGTTCGGCGACGCTATAGATCTTGGTTACTTCCAAGGCTTCGTCGATGGACATCCTGGGCAGGATGCCGGGTAGGGACTTGGTGATGAGCGTTTTGCCGGCGCCTGGCGGGCCAGAGAGCAGCGCGTTGTGGCCACCCGCAGCCGAGACTTCCATGGCTCGTTTGACATGTTCCTGGCCCATAATGTCGGCGAAATCGGCCGCGTATTGTAGGTCGAGATCAAAGGCTTCATCCAGGTCTATGGTCAACGGTTCGAGTTCTTTCATGCCGGTCAAATGGCCAACCATCTCCGCCAATGTAGAAACGGGCAATACTTCAATATCGGGCATCAGGGCAGCTTCGCCGGCATTCACGGCCGGGACTGCTACTCGCTGGTAGCCTTCTTGCCGGGCCATTGCCGCCATGGGCAAGATGCCCTTGGTGTGCCTGACCGCGCCATCTAGCGAAAGCTCGCCGACGACCAGGGTGCCTTCCAGTTTATCAGGCCAAAGTTGGCTCGAAGCAGCCAAAATGCCTAGGGCGATGGGTAAATCATAGGCCGGTCCTTCTTTGCGTAGATCGGCCGGGGCCAGATTGACGGTGATGCGTTTGTTGACCGGAAATGTGAGATCGCTATTGCGGATGGCGGCAAACACCCGATCGCGGCTCTCGCGCACACTGGCGTCGGGCAAGCCAACCAGCGTGAAAAAGGGTTGGCCGCTGGTTATGTCAACTTCAACCTCCACGAGTTGCGCTTCCAGGCCAACGATGGCGCAACTCATCACCTTAGCCAGCATCGTGGGCTCCTTTCGGTCAATTGGACGAAATGATTACTTAAACCGGCACTTGTAATATGCTGACTACATTATAGCAGGAGGGACAAGGGAAAAGGAAATTGGTCGGCAAATCGAGTTGGTTTTCCGAAGGTCTATTGGCAAAGAGTCAGCCAAGTCTGCCTTTACGAACGGCGAAACCACCGCTTAATACGATCGTCCTCGAAACTTTTTTTGCCCTCACGCGATTCGGCCGAGGGTTGTACTAGCGCAACCCGAGGATTATCCTGGCCCAGGTAGTTGGCGCTGATTTCAGCTACGTTGCCATCGCCGAATTCCAGGTAACAAGTGCCGTTTGCTTCGAAGGTTGAGCGCCGGTCGATTGTGGTGATTTTATAGACGATATCCGCCACCACGACCTTGGCCGCATCTTCGGCAAAGGCGCCGGCTTTTGGCACAGCCAGCTCGCCAACCGGTATATGGGTAACGTCGCCTATGGCGTAAACGTTCTCGAATTCTGTAGCCAGGTTGTTTTTATTTACCCGCACCCAACCCTCTTTACCCAGGACCGAATCTCGAATAACCTGCGGTGGCCTGTGGATGGGTACGCCGATAAAAAGATCATAGGCCATCGGATCCTGGCCCGAAATCACGGCCTGCTTCTTGGCCGGATCGATGGCGGTTACTTTGTGTTTCGTCAGGAGTTCTATATCGCGTTCGGCAAATCGTTGTTTGACTTCCTCGGCCGCGCCAGGCGCCACCGGCAGGGGAACCGGGGCCGGAATCAACATCTTGATGGTTATTCTGTCGCGAATACCCTTGTCCCGGTAAAAATCGTGCAGCTGAAAAGCCGCCTCGTAAGGGGCAGGCGGGCATTTATATGGTTTGCCGAAGATACTGAGTAGTATCGTGCCTGAGGAAAAGTTGTCCAGAATCGGATAGAGCCTGGCGGCTCCCGGTAAGGAGTAGAATTCATAGCCTCCCTCAACAAAACCCGGCGTAGCTTCCGGGGCCAGATCGGCGCCGAGAGCGACGATCAAGTAGTCGTAGGTAAAGGTTGTGCCCCGGGTCTTGACCTTTCTTGATACTGGATCGATTTGTTCGATGACATCCTGCACAAAGTTAATCCGGCCGTGGGCGAGATCTGTGTAGTAAGACTTAACCTGATCGGCCGTGCTCTTGCCAAACATGACCTCAAACTTCTTGAAGCCGATGATAAAATGATCGTTCTTATCGATCAGGGTGATTTGGCAAGTTTCGTCTAGCTGCTCACTCAGACTGACGGAGGCCTCGAGGCCACCAAATCCGGCGCCCAAGATCAATATCTCTTTGCCCATGTGGTTAACTCCTTGGTTGTATAGTCCTTCTTCGCCTATGCCCGAAGAGTGAGGTGGAAAACGAATGCCGGAATAGCGACGTTAGCAAGTGTTAGGAGGATATCCCATCTTCGAACCACCGTCGATAACTTCAACGCTGGCTAAGCGCTTCGGCGTTAAGGATACAAGCTACACTCTCGTTATGGAGCCGTTGGGAGAGATCACTGCACAAGCATCCTAACGAGAGCGATTGTGATTAAACCGCCATTAATTCTGCGGCAATGATATTTGTCAGTGACAGTTTACTTCTGGGCAATTGAGCTCGACGGTTTACTCATCATTCCAATATGATTTGCGCAATTGCACCTGTAGCTTGGTTAATATACTTCTTGAAAAAAATGTGATAGGCTATTGTGTATAGAGTTTCATAAAACATCTCTCGACGGTGTTCGAAGACGAACGAGTATGCAACCCGGAGAGCCAGGAGCCAATCTCGATATGATGAGCCAAGGGGAGTTCCCAGAACGATAATCCCTTTCCTGCCTGGTTGCGCGCCAAAACAATATAAAAGGAGCGTAATAAATGGACGAACGACGCAAGTTGGGAAAATGGCTGGCGGTTGTTGGCTTGCTTGGCCTGGCAATTGTAGTCCTTGTCATGGTTTTGCCGGCCGCGGCCTTAGGCGAAAAAGACTTCATTGGCGGTCTCGTTTACATTGACACTAACCTTAACGGGAAATGGGATGTGGGCGAGCCTGGATATGGTGGCTATGAAGGGGCCATCAAGGAAGTTGACGGCTGGGTGAATAGGTATATCGGGACGACCGTTACCTTCACGGGAATAGGTAGCGGTCCTAAGGATCCATTGGTATTGGAGAGCGCGCCGTACCGCGAGCCGGAAAAACATGAAAAAGAAGGCCTTACTTGCACCCCTCAAGACTTTAAGCAAGCGCTGGATGAAAATCGCGAAGCAGTAAGACCCTGCGAAGGGACTTTTGGGATGATTTCATATGCCGACGATGTTACCTGGGAGGTCTCCATCGAAGTACCGGAGGGTTATGAACTGACCTCGGATCCCGTTCTTCGCTTCATGACAGGAGAATCTGTCCCGTTCTGCGACTTTGGCATAACGCCGGTTGAGTAAGTAGCTGCGAAGGATTACGAATTAACAGTAACGATTTTGGGCGTTCGTTAGATCACGCCAGTCGAGAGTGTGTGGGCGGGATCGATAACTATCGATCCCGCTTCACTTTTTATGAGTCGATAGCGGGTTCACTATTAATCTTTTGACTTTCTTATTCGGGAATGTAAGGAAGGGCACAGCTAGGGCGTGTTAGATTCCTTACTATAGTCATTGCAAGCAACCAATACCCTTCTCCTCCCTCCTTCTTACGGCACAACAAGAAGCGATAAGGCCCCCGCCCGGGGGCCTTGTTGTTCATATTGAGTGAAAACGCCAACCATTATTAGTCCGTCTGCCAGCCAGCGTCTTTTTTACAATTGACAAACGGTTATGGTTTGCTTTCAATCGTTGCCACTTCTTCCTCGGAAAGAATTGCGAAAGTTGCCGTAACGCTGGCCACTTGAATTTCAGCCTGGCTGACCCGGCATTGGGTCGTAATGGTCCGTGTACCGAAGTGAATCACTTCCGCTTCAGCAATGATTTGCCCAAATCTAACCGGTCCATGATACCGGATTTGCATATCTTGGGTCACAACACGAGGGCTGCCAAGGGCTGACAAAGCCGCTCCACCGCAAGCCGAATCGGCCAGAGAGAAGGTCACGCCACCATGGGCAATGCCGTGGGGATTTAACAGATGTTCTTTCACGTTCAAGGATACTTTGCAGCGGCCGTCGACGATTTCTAAAAATTCTAGACCCAGCACCTGAGCAAATGGTCCGGCATGAGAGGGGTTGTCGTGAATAGACCGCAGCGCCGCCAGGGCAACGGTGCCCTGTTTAAAAGTCAAAGAATCGACAATAACATGTGACTGGGCAATGATATCTTCAATCAATGTGTCCTGCCTTTCAAATTCGCTTGTTACTTCAACAGAATAATTCCGCTTCTACTCATCGTCGGGAAAAATCAGGAACTTTTCTCCACTGAAGGATGGGTATTGATTCTGAGTATACATAGAAAACGACAATAATGTGAATCGCAGAATTAAAGAAAATTGAGCAAATAACGCGAGTTGATAAATGGGTCATTTTATGACCGTTGGACCACTTTACGTAAAGCACTTCCCATGCTATATTATTAGATGAAAGTTTCTGCGAAAATGCCTGAAAGGGGCCGCTCAGAACCAGATCGGAGGTGTAAAAATGGCTTCGTACCGTCGCTCATTTAGTTTCCTGGCACTAATCATCATTTTGCTTCTGATTGTGACCGCCTGTGTGCGCCCATTCGGCCAGAGCGACGAAGAGGCTGCACAAGCAACCGCGGAGGCGGAAGTCACTGCCCAGGCTGAGATAGAGGACCAACAGGCAGAGCCTGCAGATGAGGATGCTGGCTCCACAGAAGCCGATGAAGCGGTTAAGGAGCAGGATGAAGAAGCCGCGACCGCTGATGAAGATCAAGTAGAAGCCGATGAGGCTAGTTCTGAATCAGGTGAAGACCAAGAAGAAGCTGAGGAACAAACAGACGAGAACGCTGCCGGGTCAGAGGACAGCAGTTCAGAGACTGTGGACGAAAATGCGGCCGAAGACATTGATGCTGACTCTAGCGAAGAAGCAGCCGGCGAAGAATTGAGTGATGAAGATGCAGCGACCGATCAGGACTCATCGATGGACGCAGATTCCGACGTAGCAGAAACTGCTCCAGAGACTGCTCCGGAGAGCGATGCTGGGGAAACAACCGCAACTACCCCTGTGCCTCTGCCGGCCGTTCATGTCGTATCAAAAGGGGAAAATCTTTTCCGCATCGGTCTCAGGTATGGGCTATCTTGGGTACCATTAGCGCGTTACAATAACATTCCAAATCCGGACCTTATTTATGTAGGTCAAAATATTCATATTCCAGGAGGACAGGCACCTCCCGCTCAATCAAAGCCAGAATCTTCATCGTACACCAACTATGTGGTAAAGCACGGGGATACGCTGTTTAGAATAAGCCGAGCCTTTGGCGTCAGTCTGGAAGAGATTGTGGAAGCGAATGGCATTGTAAATCCCAGCCGCATCTATGCGGGACAGGTGCTAAAGATTCCCACCGGCACACTATAGACATTCTACCCATGGTTTGGTCTGGCGTTCTAAATAAATATGGGAGCTATTTGCCGCTGGCGTCTGCAGCGCGGATTATCACGCTTAACGAGGGCAATACGCCTCTGGTTGAATCTAACCGGTTGGCGGAATTCGTCGCCCCGGGCGCCGGGCTAAAACTCTACTTCAAATTTGAAGGCCTGAACCCAACCGGATCATTCAAGGATAGGGGCATGACGGCCGCCATCACCCAGGCCGTTTATGAACAGGCTCAAACCGTTATTTGCGCCAGTACCGGCAATACGGCCGCAAGCGCGGCTGCCTATGCTGCAAGAGCCGGTCTTCGCTGCCTGGTCCTGGTGCCGGAAGGTAAAATCGCCTTGGGCAAACTCGCCGCATCCCTGGCATACGGGGCGGAAGTCATTTCCATCGACGGCTCTTTTGACGATGGTCTTGATATGGTTCGCGAGATCGTCAAACGTAAACCAATCGCTCTAGTCAATTCGGTGAATCCATGGCGACTTGAAGGGCAAAAGACAGGCGCCTTTGAAATATGTGACCAACTAGGCGGACTGGCGCCTGATTGGCATTGCTTACCTGTTGGCAATGCCGGCAATATCACGGCTTATTGGATGGGATACCAACAATACGACCAGGGATTACCGCGTTTGTTGGGCGCTCAAGCCAGCGGAGCAGCTCCTATCGTTAGCGGTCAGGTGGTAGCCAATCCAGAGACTGTTGCCACGGCTATACGAATAGGCAATCCGGCGCGCTGGCGTGAAGCTGTTCAGGCTCTTGACGATTCCGGGGGAACCATTACGGCCGTCTCCGATGAGGAAATCCTAAATGCCTGGCGTTTATTAGCCAGGAAGGAAGGATTGTTCGTCGAACCGGCTTCGGCTTCGGGGTTAGCGGCGCTGATGAAGTTGATAAACAGTGGAGAAGTAGATCCCACCGGCAAACGAATCGTCATCGTCTTAACCGGGCATGGCTTGAAGGATCCTGGAATAGCTGTGCGTGAGGCGGCCGAACCACTCAAAATGCCGGCCGATATTAACGCTCTTGACGATTACCTGGGCCAAACTGCCTAAATAGTTTGATCACCAAGCTCGTAAACCTGCCTGGACCGTTTCTCAGACCCGAAGGGCTGCTCTCCTGACCGAATCACTCAAGCGGCGACCGGACATAGCTACTTCAAATATTTAGCGAAAAACCACTGAAGAGGCCCCACCTTGACAGCGGACATTACTCGGAGATAACTAACAATTCCTCTAGCAACCAGCCACTGGCGCCATCCAACGTGCTAACTTCTTGCCACAATTGGCCGCCCTGATTCGCGTGTCCTGGAAGAATCAGCACGATTTCCTCATCACTGACGAGCACAAAATTTTGCCCGCCTGGTGATCGCTTGATCCATATCCTGCTTCCGCCGGTATCCACCACGGCCGTAGGCCCTGAAATTGGGGTCGGCGTCAAGGTGGGAGTTGGCGTTTCCGTCGGCAGCGGGGTGGAGGTTGGCGTTGCGGTATTGGCTCGGGTCGGTGTCGAAGTCGGTCCGGCAGGCGTCGCGGATGGTGTTGTGACCGGTGCTGTCAAGGTTGGTGAAATGGGTACGCCTACATCGGTGATTTCTAGCTCAGTATCCTCGGCCTTGGTTGGCGGGCCGTCAAAGGCGCCTGTTTCCGGCGTACCAGGCGTTATCGTGGGAGTGGGAGGTAGTTGTTGGGCTATCGTCGTTACACTGCTCCCTGCATCTGTTTCACTACCAGCGCCTGGTTCGATGCCAGCGCCTGGTGCTTCAACGAGCGAATTATCTCCCTCGGGGGCCTCTGTCTGTAAGGAACCAATAGGCACGCCGGCAAGAAAGAAGCCCATAGCCAATAGCAACAGAGCCAAGGCATAAGAAGTGAATGCCCTCACTCGCAGATCGAGGCGCGCTCGACTCAGGCCTGATCGCTTTAGCAGTTGTGGCGATTGACCGAGTAGGGCTAACAACAGGGCTAACAACGCGCCAACGGCCGATAAGCCCATGCCCCATAAAGTCCAATCCGGAAAACCCATCGACATGATTATTTACCAGTGTACTAGAGTACAATCAAAGAAGGCAACTTTCTTCATTGTGAAGTGTCCAAACCTGCTCTGTGCCTTGAGCCAGTTATGACGGTATAATTCAATCGTACAGGAGGTACCGTAATCGTCGATATTCCGATTAATGTAAACTTAATCGTTGATGAAACCCACACCTGATTCAATGACCCGCCTTTCCGGACTAACCACAGTTACACTAAAATATTGTCCAAAGACTATGCACGTGTTATTGGCCCGGAAAGCCGCGACTTCCATACCGGCGATACTTGCCAAACACTAGAAAGGGAGATTTTTTTGATGGCTAATGAATATGATGTTGCAGTTTTAGGAGCCGGTCCAGGAGGATATGTCGCCGCGATTCGAGCAGCGCAACTTGGTTTAAAGGTTGCCATTGTCGAGAAAGAGGCGCTGGGCGGTGTGTGTCTGAATATCGGTTGTATTCCATCCAAAGCCTTGCTGCGCAACGCCGAGATCGCCCACCTGCTCCAACATCGAGCTAAAGAATTCGGTTTTAGTTTTGATAATCTGGAATTGAATTATGAAGTCGCCTATAAACGCAGCCGGCAGGTCTCGGAGCGATTGGTTAAGGGCGTCGGATTCCTCATGCGCAAGAATAAAATTGATGTTTTGGAAGGCACAGGTTCGCTGGTGAGCGCCAATGTTATTCATGTCGCCTTGAATGATGGCAGTGAAGCAGATGTCATGGCCAAAAACATCATCATCGCTACCGGGGCCCGGCCGCGATCTGTTCCCGGACTGGATATCGATGGTAAAAAAATCATCACCTATCACGAAGCGATCATGTCCGAAACATTGCCGGAGAAAGTCATCATCGTCGGGGGTGGCCCTATAGGGATGGAATTCGCCTATGTCTGGAATAGTTACGGTGTGGATGTGACCATCGTCGAAATGCTGCCGCATTTACTGCCTAACGAAGACCCTGAAGTCAGTGAAGTTGTGGAAAAAGCGTATAAACGATTGGGGATAAAATTCCATACCAATACCAAGGTCGAGGCGGTATCGACCACTGAGGAAGTCGTGCGAGTTTCCCTCGAAGGCGCCGATGATATTGAGGCAGACCAGGTGTTAGTGGCCATTGGTTTTAAATCCAATATCGAAGGCATTGGCCTTGAGTCGGCCGGGGTAAAGGTCAGCGATTTCGGCGCTATCGGCGTGGATGAGGAAATGAGGACTAACGTGGCCAATATCTTTGCCATCGGCGACGTCGTCGCTCCTGAAGGGATCATGCTGGCTCATGTAGGATCGGCCATGGGCCTCATCGCGGCCGAGGTCATCGCCGGGCATCCGACGATTACGCTGGATTATCGCATGTTGCCGCGTTGTACCTATTGCGTACCTCAGGTCGCCAGCTTTGGATATACCGAAGAGCAGGCCAAGGAGGCGGGTTATGAGATCAACGTCGGTCGTTTTCCTTTCCAGGCCAATGGCAAGGCTTTGGGATTGGGCGAACGAGATGGCTTCATCAAGATCATAGCCGATGCTAAGTATGGTGAAATATTAGGCGCCCATATGGTCGGGCCTGAGGTGACAGAATTATTACCCGAACTAACATTAGCTCATTTCGCAGAACTAACGGCCGAAGAGGTTGCGAGGAATGTACATGCTCATCCTACTTTGAGCGAAGCATTGATGGAGGCCGCTCACGGGGTTGAAGGAGAGGCCGTACATATTTAAAAACCCCTGCGGAAAGAATAAGCTGCTAAAAAAAGCAATAGCCGCTTTTCGCGGCTATCGAGGTGGGCGGTACAAGACTCGAACTTGTGACCTCTACGATGTCAACGTAGCGCTCTAACCAACTGAGCTAACCGCCCGTACCAGAGGCGTCTGAACACGGGCATTATAACTAGCCATCTGTGCGTTGTCAAAGAAATTTGTCTTGAATTGGTGACTCTATGGCCCGCAGAAGAAAAAGGAAAGGAAGCCAAAAACAAAAATCTACAAAAAGGGGATTGGGCGAGGCAATATTTTTTGGCCTGGCTCTGCTCTTAGGAATCACCCCCTTTTTTTTGAAGGATTTTTACGGCGTTCAATTCCGCTTTGCCGGCACCTACATCTGGCTGGCAGCCTATATATTTGGCTTTTTTGGATACCTGTTTTATCTGGTCCAGTTTATTTTGCCGGTGGCTTGGAATAATAGTTGGTATGAAGGTTTAAGGTTATCAATCCCTTTCAATTTTCCTTTGCTGTCCCAGTTCTCCTCTATTTTCCTCATGCGGAATCAGGCTCCTGCGGCAACAGAACGATCCAAAGACGAAATATCGCCAGGATTTTTGACCCATAAGGCGGGTATGATTCCAAGCCACTTGGCCTTTGCGGTCAATAGCGGTTCTGCTTACTCGCGGGCAGTCGGTCCGGGCCTTGTGCGACTATCGCCATCAGAAACTGTCACCCGTGTCGTGGATCTTCGCCGGCATATGCGCCGCATTATCGTGGAGGCGATGTCTAGTGATGGCATCCCGATCGAGGCCACCATTACGGTTATTTTTCACGTGAAGCACGATAGCCAATTACCAGAGGATGATTTTCCTTACCCGTATGATCATGAAGCCATATTCTCGATCAATAACCTGGAGAGTATTAAATCTGACCAGGAAATAATAGCCTGGCCCGAGCGAATTGAACGTACGGCATACAATTTGCTTCGTCGACGAACTCGCCCGTTATTCGTTAGACCAGTTATTTCAAGGCAGTGAAAGTATCGTGCCGTCATTGTCTAGGGTCCGAGCCAGACTGCAACGTAGATTGTCTAAGGAATTTGACAATTACGGTGTATTTATCACAGATGTTTTGTTAAGCAAGATTGAACTGCCCGAGGATGTAGTCGATCAAAGAATCAACCTTTGGGAAGCTAATTGGCAAAGCAGCGTGGAGGTTGAAGAAGTCCGTGAATTAACTGCACCGGAAAGCGTTGTTGAGGAGGTCTCTATAGAGGCCCATGCGGCCGTCATCCAAAATATTCTTGATGACTTTGAAGCTGTAAGGGATCAGGGCGGTGCGGAATTAGCCGATGCGATTCTGATTAGCGTGTCAGAGGCTATGAAGACGGTCGCCTCCGATGATCAGGCGCTATCTACTCTTCCAGCGGATACATCCGTACGACTGCGACGGGTCTTCGATCCAGGTCGTCTTCTGGATGAAAAAGATGACTGATACTCGGGACAATGAGGTGGTCGATACTGACCAGGCTTATAACAAAACGGTAAGCCAGATATTCATGTTGATTTTTTTCCTGGGTTATTGGTTGTATGTCTGGCAATTTGAACGCGTCAACTATTCGACGACGCCTCCAGAATGGTGGATTGGTATAATCAATCGTTACCCACTATTCGAGATCATCTCGCGTTTCTTTCTGTCTGTATTGGAATTATTCTCGCCAAGAGTTTTGCGCCATTTTATCCCTCTTGTGACCGGCCTCTATCTGGCTCGGGTGGCTATCAGCAGGTTTCTTGAATCTTTTTATGATCTGGCCGATCAACCGGCAGCAAAATCGCTGTTAAATCGGCTGTTGGCTCGCGGCATCCCCAGCACGAGCATCGGATCACTCAATCACCAGAATTTTAAGGAACAGTTAAAGAGTAATACCCAATTGCACGTGGGTGGACCCGGCTATCTATATATTGAATCAGGCGCTGCGGCCATTACGGAACATAACGGCCGGTTCAAACGCGTGTTGTCCTCAGGAAATCACGCCTTAGCGCGTTTCGAGTATCCGGTAGCAGTCGTTGACATTCGTCCCCAGGAACGCGATATACCCAACATCCGTATGATGACCAGCGGTGGCATCGACCTGACGGTTGACGTCAGCGTGATATTTCAAATTGGGCGTGATGGTCGACAACCGAGCAAACAACAGCAATTTCCCTTTGATCATGACTCAGCGCGAAAGGCTGCTTATGCGGAAACAATTATCGATGGTGGAAACGAGATAGCGTGGGATACAATCACCATGTTTGCCACGGCCGCAGAATTAAGAAAGTTGGTTGCCGAATCCCAACTTGATGATCTCATTCATACCAGGCAAAGTGGTATTCACCCTCATCCACAATTAAAGAGGGCGATGACGCAAAGATTGAAACCCGTATTGCGGGAGATTGGCGTTGAGATACTGGAGTCTCAACTCGGCCGTTTTGAGTTACCACCCCCTGTAGTGCAGAAAAACATAAATTATTGGCAAAACCAATGGGAAAATCAGAGTGGTGAGATAGAACTGGTTATTGATGATGAACCATTAGGACAAATTGCAGATTCTCGCTCAATCGCATTATCTGATTTAGCCCAGACGATGGCCACTACAGTAAAACCAACTGGCATCCCAAGAAACAGACCAGACCAAAAACCAATAAACGCCTACAAGGTCGTTGAGGGAATGGAACGATATATTCTAATGTATGCCGGTGACTCCCCATTAGCAAGAAACCAGCTGGACGCGGTGTCCTATCTGAAGCAACAACTCTTGATTGAGTATGGACTTCAGCAGGGAGAAGTCAATTGAAGTTCAATTTGAACGTAATAGGGATCAAAAAAGGGGAGATTGATGAGTAATCACATTCTTGTTATCGGCGCCACGCTCATGGATACAAAGGGAAAACCAACGGCCGGTCTTGAGCCTGGGACCTCAAATCCGGCGATCATCAGACATGTTAGAGGAGGTACGGCGCGGAATGTCGCCGAGAACCTGGGACGATTGGGGGCGGATGTGATACTGATATCTGCTATCGGGAATGACAGAACCGGAAATCAGTTGATATCTCAAACGGCCGAGTCAGGCGTGAACGTCGATCATGTTTTGGTAGTTGACGATGCTAGTACGGGTTCTTATATCGCGATTTTGGATGAGGATGGCTCGCTTTCTGTGGCGCTTGACGACGTGAGCATCATGGCCAACATTTCACCAGGATACTTATACCGTAACAGGCGATTGTTCCGAGATGCATGCATGATAATGATTGATGGCAGTCTCGAACAACCAACCATTGATACGGTTGTTCGCCTGGCACAACAATACGAAGTTCCTTTGAGCGCCGATCCTTCTTCTACTCGACTCGCCCAAAAATTGTGCCCCATCTTAAGTGATTTGCATTTGGTCGTCCCTAATGAGGTGGAAGCAGCAGTATTATCAGGAGTGGATTTTCAGGGTTACGATCCCGATGCGAGCCTGGAAGTTGCTCTTATCCTCTCGAGGGCCGGGGTCCGCACCATCGCTATAACCTTGTCAGACTACGGATTAGTTTATTCAACATTGGACGAGACCGGCTACATCCCTGCTCGATATAGCCAGATGGTCGACAGTACCGGAACCGGCGATGCGGTTAGTGCCGCCATTATTTTCGGCATCATTAACCAATTGCCGATGATTGAGGCGATTAGACTAGGGGCTGCGGCCACCAGTCTCACTTTGCAAACAAACGACACGGTTGTACCCGACCTGAGCCTGGACATGCTATACGACCACCTGATTGTTTAAGTCCATTGCCAGAGATCCTACAAAGTCTTATTCGCCAGGGTTGCCAGTTTGAAAACCGCTTACCTCAAAATGCCGCTGATGTCGAGATTACCTCATTAGCATGAACAATCTACTAGGCTTATTAATCGCATACATTTATATATTTGGCGTGATTGGAATCGCCGAATTATTGCGCCGCTGGCGTGGCTTCGGCAGTGATTTCACCCGAAAATTCATCCATATCGGCGTGGGTATGTTAGCCTGGTTTGTGCCCTTTCTATTTGATTCCCCCTGGCCATTTGTTTTCGCTGCCTTGACCTTTGCTCTCATAAATTTACTTGATTGGCGCTATGGTTTTATCTCGTCAATGTCAAGCAGTGACCGTTCGAATCTGGGTACGGTATATTTTCCATTAGCAGCGGCCGTGGTAGCGATTATCTTTTGGGATCAACCACCACTTATGGTTGCTGCCTTGATGCCACTGACTTGGGGAGATGGATTAGCACCGGTCATAGGCAGGGTATACGGACACAATACCTATGTTGTCTTTGGGCATAAACGTAGTCTACAGGGGTCTGTTGCCTTCTTTATATTTGGCGGATTCTTTACCTGGTTTGCGCTTTGGATAATGCCTGGGATGCCTGCGATTACTCCAGTAGAAGCCTTGTTGCCAAGCTTGGCCATCATCGCCACGACAACCGTTGCTGAAGGGATTTCGCCCTGGGGATTAGATAATCTGACCGTCACGGCGACAGCTATCATCGTGTTACTCATTTGGCCCTTCTAGGGAGCCCCTGCTGCGAGGTCGTGAAGCTTGTAGATTTTTAGCATGGCTCTTGAAGCAGATGTCCAACTGATACCAAGGAAAAAGATGTCAGTAAACCTGGTACTCAAGAATGGCGTTATCCATATTTTTTGAAAGAATGGTCCAAAGTCTTCAGCTATCGCTATTGGCGGAAATAGGATAATCGCTGCAGGCAGCGATGAGCAGGCAATGGACGTGCGATCGAAGGTTGTCGATCCTCAATCAAAAACCACGACGTTTATCGCTGTACAACGGTAATTGTTACATAGTCCGGCCGCGCAGGCAGTTATTCCAATCACCAGGTCCATTTCCGCACGAAAGGTTATATGATCGCCGGGGTTGGTGAGCGGGGGATGGATGGTGAGATCCCCGTCGGTCTGAATCTCAACATTCAGAAAGACGTTGAACGGGGTGGTGATCATAAACGCTTCGATGTTGAATTGGGCTAATGATGTGGTCAGGTTATCCAAACAATTTGGATGGAGGCCATCATAGTCGTATTGCAGGCGAAACATCTCTTTACTACAAGGCTCAAATAAAAATCCATGGCGGCCTACCGTATCTTCTACAATGGTGAACATCGGCCTGCTTTCATTGGAATAGAGAACATGTCCCCTAGTGAGGAAAATGGTGCCGTTATAATCTATACTACGGCCGCTGGATAGGTGTTCGGTGATGTCGAGACGATTAAAAGCCAAAAGATCGGCAACCTGTTCTCCCTCCGGATCGATGATACGCAGAAGCTGCCCGCGCTTCAAAGCTAGACCGGTGCCCGTCTGCGGCCCAATGTGATACGTCGTACTCGGTTTCACCAGGGTTCTCCGTTTGCTTAAATGGCTATCTCCGTAGGGCGTCAGCTACGGTGGAGGATGTCTCCAGGTTAGGGGCGCGGATGACGATGGAGTCGGGGCCAAATCGATAAAGACAGAGGATGTCGATGGCCTTCCAGCATGTCCCGCCCTCAACCTGTGTCTGATCGCGTGTGCCATGGGTATTGGCGGCAAAATTAGTGAAGGCGGTCGAAAATTGGTCTTCGTCGGCCGGTGTATCCCAGACCAGGCGAAGGACCATCACCAACTCGTTCGTCTCCTTTTGCCAGTAAACGGCATATTGGTCGCCGCCCCAGCCGGTGGCGGCCGTATCCACAGTTGCCTCGTCCAGCCGCTGGCCCAGGTACTCGCGCAAGAGAAATTCACCCAGCGTCGCTTCCTCCAAACGCGTCCAATCAACGCCTAAGGTACCGGTGAGCGGCGCCAGAGCTACGACTTGCGGGGCGTCGCCGGCAAGGTAGCGATCGGGGTGGATGATGTGCTCAGTCGAGCCCGGTAAATTACCCCAGGTGTTATTTAGGCCGTCCCAGCCGCTCTGCTCATAAATACTCATGACGAAATCGCGACCGGTTGTGTAGGGGAACAAAAAGCTATTGACCAACACCGGTGGCATATAAGGCACCTCTGTGCTGAGCAGCCGGCTGGACAGATTAAAGATATCGACCAGCTCTTCCTGGCTAAAAAAACCCCGCTCGATATAAAATTCCTGGACCAGTTCGGCCTCTCCCTCGGCCAGGGCGCGGATGGCCAAATTAGCCTCATTGCCTAAGGATGTATCCGTTATCAACTCCAACTGAAAGTGCTGATCTTGCAAGGCGTGGACGAACTCGTGGGCGTATATCCACTGTTCGAGAGCATCGACTTCTTTGTCCTCGCTAAGAACAACAAACTCTTCCGTCGCCGGATCGTAGAATCCGGCGATATTTTCTCCAATATAGCGATGCGTAAGCAAGTATAGGTCAAAGTCACGCGGCATGAAGTCAAAAACGCTCAGGACCAGGGCGTCCCGGCGCGCGTCCTCCTCCGTGTAGAAAAGCTGGGCCCGCAATCGCTGTTTCAACTCGGCGCTTGACAGCAGGCTAGGCTCGAGGGGTTCTATCTTTGCCAGGCCGCGCGTCTCGATCACATTGCTCTCTACGTTGGCCCATATGGGCGCGAAGCGAGCGAGCAACTGGCGGTCGATGACTTGGATAGAGATCGGCTCGGCCAACAGCATTTGCCCGGTTCGACCAGTGAGAGAAACGATGACCTCGTGAGTGCCTGGATAATTGGGCGTCCACGCCTGGTTGACCTCAAGCGTTGTTTGTTCTACACCATTAAACGTGCCGATATTTTGACCATTTGCGGTTAGGCTTACCATTCTGACGCCAAGGGGATCGCTGGCCGAAATTGAGAACTGAATAGTCTGGCCGAGATCGATAACCGATCTGTCGGTCGGTGAATCGATGGTTATGCTAGCCCGCAGTGGGGTGGGAGTAGGAGGTATGGCTGTGAGTGTTGTGCCCAAGCCTTCCTGAGCAATCGGCGCATCGGCCGTGGGTTTCCGAGTTGGCAATTCATTTCCCGCCGAACAAGCGGCTAGCAAGAGTACGGCAGCGCTCAAGACAATCACAACCGGTCCACGAGCGGCGGGCATGATCGAAATCGATCCCATTTTCTTGATGGCATGCAAAATCGAGAGGCCACCTGAATAATGAAGCATAACCAAAACTTACCGGCAGTGACCGGATGGCTCGTCTATTGTTCCCTATCGACGATTTAGTGCAATCACGTAAATCTTAATGGAATGTAAACCTGCGAGCGTAATTGCCCAGAAGTAGACCGCTACCGGCCAGGTTCATTCCCAAAGAAATTATGGCGGTATACCTAAACGGCTGGAAACGCGATTATACAATATGCGGGTTCTATGGAAACAGATGACCTTTGGGTCAGAACTGGCCCAACCAAAGCGCTTGCCACGGGTGCAATCAACCCCAATCGAACACGTTTCCCTGAATAATAACAAATTTCACAAACTCCTCTTGACATCTCCCATTTCTGGTACTATAGTACTAATCGCGGAGCCCGGTGGTACTGTCTTCTCGATGAGGGATGAGGAGGAAAAATGGATCTGACAGCGCCTATCGGCACAATAGCAATAATTGTCGCGACAGGGACTTTTATTCTGATTATCCGTGAAGTTGTACGGATCCTCTGGTTGACGATGCCCGTTTGGTTACGATACCTGTTGTCAGCAAGCCTGGCAGCGGCGATTTTGTTCGTTCTTTCGAATCTTTGATAGGAGTAGGTTATGGAGCAAATTGACCAACGAGAATCGGAATTCGAAATACTCACATTGAAGCCGCGATGGTCTTTGAGAGGGATGGTGTTCGAACGAAGCCCTGTGGAAAACAAAAATTCCATTATGATGCAATTAAAGGGTCAATATGTTTCCCAGGGATGGAAAATTGCCGATATTGGCTGGGCGAAAAGCCATCGATTTGCCGTCGTCAAACTCGAGAAACCTTCGTTTATTTAAGTGAGTGGCCAAGATAACGACTTGATTTTCCTTTAACCTCGAGGAAATCGGACGGGGTTAAAGTCCTTCTCGTGTTTCAGCTACCAGATTGTCGACCACAGCCTTAAGGGCTTCCCGCCTGTTTTCGTCGCCACCTTGTCTATTATAGACGTCGATTTGCCGGTCGGCGCTGGTCCCTTCCTTCAGAATTGTCCGGACGTAGTTAACTTCTTCGCGGCTACCTAAATCATCCAAAACATCATCCAGAAACTCTAGAAGTTCTTCCATAAGGAAATGAAATGGGACCGCTTCTTCAATGCCAAAATCAATCATTTCTCCCTGGATGCCATAGCGTAGCGCTCGCCATTTGTTTTCGGTGATGTGCATATGCCGGTAGCGACGCCAGGATAAGTTGCTTTTGCGAATCTTGATCAATTTGGCGCATATGGCCTGGAATAAGGCAGCAACACAAACGGCATCTTCTATTTTTGTACAGATGTCCGAAATACGAAATTCCAACGTATCAAATAGGGGGTGAGGCCGGATATCCCACCAAATCTTAGCCACGGGATCTTGTTTGCCGAAAGAGCCAACCTTTTCCAAGGTTGATTCGAATGCCTTATATTCAGCCCACGAACTGAAAGTATGGGGTATCCCGGTTCGAGGCAACATTTCAAATACCACGCTTCGATAAGATTTCAGGCCACTATTGTAGCCATGCCAGAAGGGCGAACTGGTGGATAAGGCCAGCAGATGGGGGATGAAATAACGGATCTGGTTCATGATCTCAATCATTAAGTCCTTGGCCTCGGGTTCTGGGCCAAAGCCGACATGAACGTGCATGCCAAAGATTAATAATCCCCGGGCGACACGCTGCATATCGTCTAGAAGCTCTCTATAACGCACCCCTTCAGTTATGGTCTGCTCTTCCCACTTGGCAAATGGGTGCGTCGAAGCGGCCGCAATTAGCAAATTGTTCTCCTCGGCCATGTCGATCACAGATCGGCGAAGGCGGACGATTTCCTGGCGAACTTCCTTGATATTTCGACATACATGACTACCAACCTCGACCTGCGACTGCATCAACTCAGGTCTCAGGTTTAACCTAATGGACCGGCTTTCATCCTGTGACAGAAGTTCTGAGATGTAGGCGTGTAGATTGCGAGTATCGGGATCGATAATCTGATATTCCTCTTCAACGCCAAGGGTCAGTGGGATAGTCGGTATGGACATATCAAGCCTCCTGTCGTGAATATCCAATTCTCCTGGTCACCAATTTCGTAGAAACTCGATTAATAGGCGGACTCCAAATCCGGTGCCCCCTCGATTGATATAACCCTGCTCCTTATCGCTGAATGCCACGCCGGCAATATCGATATGAGCCCAGGCATAATCGGTGAACTGTTTCAAGAAAATGGCCGATGTCGCAACGCCGCCCATGCGACCACCGGAATTCTTGACGTCGGCAACATCCGATTCTATTGCCTTCAAATAATCATCCCACAAGGGTAATGGCCAGACCCGTTCATGGGTTGTCCGTCCGGCAGCTACCAGTTTATCACGTAGCGTGTCATCTGTATTGAATAGCCCGGCCGCCATGTCTTTGCCCAGGGCGACGACACAGGCGCCCGTGAGGGTCGCTAAATCAATGACGGCTTTAGGGGAATATTTAGCGGCGTAAACTAAGCCATCTGCCAGCACCATTCGGCCCTCGGCATCGGTGCTGATAATCTCGATGGTCTTCCCGTTACTCGCTCGAATTACGTCGGCTGGCCGGTAGGCATTGGCGTCAGGCATATTCTCGGTGCACGGAGTTATACCAATGACTCGCAAGGGTATATTTAGAAGGCCTACCACCTTCATTGCACCCAAGACGGCCGCCGCTCCGCCCATATCAGACTTCATTAAGCCCATGTTTTGACTGGGCTTGATCGAGATACCACCACTATCGAAGGTGATACCCTTTCCAACCAGGACGATGGTTTCAAGATCATCCCGGTCAGCATTGTGTTCCAGCACAATGAACTTTGGAGGTTCGCCGGCCCCTTTTGCTACGGCCAAAAACGCGCCCATATTTCGTTCAGCAGCCCATGAGCGGTCACCGATCGTGATTTTCATCTGGTGCTCGTTGGCGATTTTTTCTGCAATCTCGGCCATTTTGGTTGGCGTAGCAACATTGGGCGGCATATTGACCAAATCGCGAGCCAAAGCGACACCGTCGGCGATTGATTCACCGGTCCGAGCACTCGACTCGATTGGCGGTAGCTTGGCTGCATCAAATTCGATTATCGTCAAGGATTCAACCTTGTGTTGGCTTTTCGCTGCGATTTTTTCTGCTTGATATTGATAAAGACCAAGTACCGAACCTTCAACCGTTGCCTGGGCCGCGGCATCTACAGGCAAGCCAGCAATGCCACCTCCATGAACGATCGTGGCCACATCGACTGCATTTAGCTCTCGTGCCCGTTTGATGCCCGCTGCAGCCGCCTTGCGTACGCTTTCCAAGTCGAAATCTTCACGTTTGCCCAAGCCGACAACCAATACACGTTTGGCCGCCAACTTCTCTCGCGGGTAGAAGACGGCGACTGTTCCAATTTTGCCATTTAGATCGCCATTAGCTATCAATTCGCTTATTGCGCCCTCAAGTGCTTGATCTACCGCACCGGTGGCGCCGCCAGGAACCGTGACACCTTCGAATAAGTTGATGATAATAGTATCGCCCTTGCTATCTTGAATGCTGCCTTGGGCAATCGATATCTTCATGGATACTCCTTGATTGAAGAAATTTATGGGATTTGTGAACAACTTTACACCGATGCGAAAGGATTAACAACTCTTGAAAATACTCATACTTGGCGGAACGATATTCGTAGGCCGGCATATCGTCGAAGCAGCGATCAGCAGGGGGCATGAAGTTACCTTGTTCAATCGAGGTAGACACGAACCTGATTCATTTTCTGGCATAGAAAGACTCACCGGGGATCGAGACGGCGACTTGATGGCGCTCCGGGATCGTGATTGGGATGTGGTCATAGACACTTGTGGTTTTGTACCCCGAATCGTACGAGACTCGGCCGAAATGTTAGCGCCGGCTGTCGACCGGTATATATTTATCTCCTCCATCTCAGTCTATGCAGATTTTAGCCAACCGAATCTGGACGAGAACAGTAAGCTAGGTACTCTTGAAGATCCAACTATTGAGGAAATTAATGGAGAAAGTTATGGTCCATTAAAGGCCCTTTGTGAAACTGCCGTCGAAGAATCGATGCCTGGTAGGGTACTCATTATTCGGCCTGGCTTAATTGTTGGTCCTCATGATCCGACTGACCGGTTTACCTATTGGCCTCATCGTTTGGCACAGGGTGGAGAAGTATTGGTGCCCGGGGATCCCGATAGACAAGTTCAATTCATTGATGCGCGCGATCTGGCGTTGTGGACGGTCCTTATGGCCGAAAGGTCCGAAACAGGGGTGTTTCATGTCACAGGTCCAAGCGAGCCGCTGACTTTCGTGAATATGCTTGAACGGTGCAAGCAGGCGGTCGATTCGCCTGCCAGACTCAGCTGGGTGACAGAAAAGTATTTGATTGACGAGAAAGTTGAGCCTTGGATGGAGCTACCGCTCTGGATTTCGGGCCCCGAAGCGAATGGGCTGATGAAAGTCGATATTGGCAAAGCTTTAACCGCAGGTCTTTCTTTCAGACCATTGGAAGAGACAGCACGGGATACAGTTGCCTGGGCGAAGACCCGTCCGGCCGATCACGAATGGAAAGCGGGGCTGGATCCACAAAAGGAGTCGGATCTGCTAAGCAATTGGCACGATTTGGGTTGAGCCAGACAGCCGAGCCATCTGGCTCCGCTATCTGGCTTGGCGTGATCATGCCACGAACATGCTATCGGGCATCGGTCAATCGAGACAGCTATTTTACCTGGTCATTAATGTTAAAAGTAACGTTGCCCATATCTTTGACAATGACACCAATGCCCAAAGTGTTCCGGCCCCGTTTTAAGGGGAAGCCGGTTACCTTAACTGTTACGGCCTCACCTTTTCGCATCAGAACTGAGTGATCGGCTGTCACATCCTCAAATCCTGCTTCTTGATCGCCATGAATGAATCGACATTGTTTCATCGGGATCGGACGCCTAATTAATTGCAAGGGCCGCGCCCCGATAATTCGAACCGGTCCAATTTCATTCTTCATCTGGAACTCAAAGCCCGATTCGTTCCCTTGTAGGCTGCCCTTGACTTAGAGTGCCTTCAGCAAGAACTCGGGTATTTTGGCCAAAACAATCTTACCTCCGAGCTTTGTGGATCTATCAAGTTGGAGGCCTGGCTTGGGAATCACGAATCATTTAAGTCTCCATAAGCACAGGCTCTATGTGACTGATCGCCCAATCAATCTCATCCTTTGTGATTACCAGCGGCGGTGCGAATCGAATGACATTCTCATGTGTTTCTTTACATAAAATACCACGATCGCGGAGTGACTCACAGAAGCGCCGGGCGGGGACATTCAGTTCAACACCGATGAAGAGACCTTTTCCTCTTATTTCTTTGATGTATTCGCTTTCGATTCTCTCCAGCCGGCCTTTAAAGTAAGCGCCCAAATGTGCGGATTGTTCGATTAAACCATCATCTTGTAAGACTCTTAATGCTGCCCGGCCGATAGCGGCGCCTAATGGATTTCCACCGAAAGTGCTGCCATGATCCCCGGGTCTAAAAAGACCCAGGATTTCTTGATCAGCAATGACGGCCGAGACAGGATAAAAGCCGCCACTTAAAGCCTTGCCTAGGATGACGATATCCGGCCGGACGCCTTCGTGTTCAGAGGCCAGGAGACGGCCGGTTCGGCCGAGCCCCGTTTGGATCTCATCTGCGACCATGAGCACGTTGTGCCGATCGCAGATCTCGGCGGCGCTTTTCAAATAACCATCAGGAGGGATGATTACTCCACCCTCTCCCTGAATCGGCTCGAATAGAAAGGCCACGGTATCAGGGGTTATAGCCGATTCCAAAGCAGCAGCATCTCCATAAGGAATGCGAACGAATCCCGGGGTGAACGGACCGAAATCTTTGCGATATTTCTCTTCAGAAGAAAAACCAACGATCGTGGTCGTCCGGCCGTGAAAGTTGCCATCGCAAACGATGATTTCAGCCCGATCCTTGGTTACTCCTTTAATCTGATAGCCCCACTTTCGCGCGGCCTTGATGGCCGTTTCAACAGCTTCCGCGCCGGTATTCATAAGCAGAGCCATGTCGTATTTCATCAGTTGACATAATTCTTCAAGAAAAGGACCCATTTGATCATTACGAAAGGCTCGGGATGTTAAAGTCACACGATTCATTTGGTCGATGGCGGCAGCCCTGATGGCGGGGTTGTTATGCCCCTGGCTAACGGCCGAATATGCGCTCAGGCAATCAAGGTACTTGTTGCCCTCGACATCAAAAACCCATACGCCTTTAGCTTTTTCGATAACAACATCCAGGGGATGGTAATTGTGAGCGCCGAATCTGTCTTCAAGTTCGACGTATTTATCGCTGACTGATACTTTGGAAGTTTCTTCGATGGAATCCACCATCGACTCATCCAACTCAAGCAGTGAACGGTTATTCATTTTGAGACTCCTTTCTAGACCTAACGATATCCTGGTTCACCAAATCTGAATCAATTCCCAGAAGAGCTTCGACCAATTATGCGTGAAATGGCAAATGTTCCCGGGAATGAGGCTCACGATCATTCTTTCCTAACAGAGGGAGAATCAGGTGTAACCGGTCCAGAAAGGGTTAGTGAATTTATCGGGCTTGATCAATTTCGATTCTGCCTGGTGATAAGAGATGCTTGGGGTTTCTACTATCTGGATTGGATTCTTGCGCGTCAGAAACCCATCACTATAAATCCAGACTTTCCGATCTTCGAAATGAATTGTCTGGCTAAACTATCCAACCTATTCTATCTGACACGCCCATATTTTTCACCAATGACGCTCTGTCCTTCATCAGATTGCAGCCAGGACAGAAAAAAGCGCAACTCTCCTTGAGGTTCGGCCGGCGAAATAAAGTATAGGGGCGTTGTTAGCGGGTAAATCTGATCGGCTGTCGTACCGGGAGTAGCAAAATGACCATTCAAGGGCAATGTTTTTGCTCTACTAGAATTTCCCATCATCGAATATCCTATCGCCCCAGATAGGTTCGATAAGGTCAAGTGCATGTTTTTATCATTGGTGGCTAATGTCGCCGAACCAAGCACTGGCTGACTGCCCATCACATGAGCGTCAAACAATGTGTGCGGGCCTGATCTGGCCTCCCTGACGACTAATTCAATGGGTAATTCGGGACCCCCTAAGAATGACCAATCTGTAATCTTGCCGGCAAAAACGTCTTTTGCCTCTGCTGCAGTGATCTCTAAATCCGAAATATTCGGGTCAACAACCAAAACCAAGCCATCAACTGCGACCGGATTAAACCAATAGTTTCCATTTTCTGGCACTTGATGAAGTAAGACTGCGTCGATAAAGCCCTCTTCCAAATCACTCAGTAGAGTCTGATCGTTGCCAACGATGAACTGAATAGGTGATCGCCCGTCTCCTGATGGCAGCTCACCCTCCAACAATGTTTCAATCGTACTGGCGCTATCACTCAAGCCAATCCGAACGGGTAGTGGGGCAGACGTTACCGTGATTTCTGGTGGATGTGTCAACTCTTGTTGGCAGGCAGGCATTATAGGTCATTGTGATGAGTAGTCCAATAACGCAGCAACTTAGCCGCCTTCGGCATGAGATCATCTTATCAAGGTGATCAATAAATAGAGGGTTCCAAAGGATATACAGTAGGCGGCGAAGATATATAGGCTGCGTCTCCGGACCCAATTCAACAAGAAAAGAATGCATATGTAACCGACAGCCGCTGCGACCAAAAAGGTTACCAGAAGTTCCGGAATCTGGTCACTGACTGTTGGCGAGCGTGCCAGGTCTACGGCCGCCAGCAATCCGGCGCCGGCGATTGCCGGCACGCCCAACAAGAAGCTATACCGGGCAGCATCCGGCCGATTTAGGCCCCGGGACAAACCTGCCGTGATAGTAACGCCGCTTCTGGATATGCCTGGTATCAGCGCCAGCATTTGGGCAAGACCAATGGTGATTGCATCACGCCAACTCATCTTAGAAACAGGCCGATCACCGGTTAAGAGTTTTTCGCCAACTATTAGGATAAAGCCAGTAATGATGAGCATCAAGGCAGCGATTGCCGGCTCTGCTAATACTTGATCAATCACATCGGCGAACAGTAGCCCGGCGAATACGGCCGGGATCGTGCCGACCAGGATATACCAGCCAAGCCTGGCATTAACGCTGTTCAGAGGTTCCTTAACTCTTAAACCCTGGAAAACGGCCTTGGCGATATCCCATAAATCATGTCGAAAATATATGAGGATAGCTAGAAGCGTGCCTTGATGGGCGATGGCGATGGCATTGATATCGGGTTCAGACAAGTTGAATAGGCTGGGTACCAGGATAAGATGGCCCGAACTCGATATGGGTAGAAACTCTGTAGCTCCCTGTATTATTCCGAGAAGGATTGCTTCGATGATGGTCACTTTGTTTTTTGCCTATTATCTATTCAATGTCGCCCATATTAGACAGCGAGGGAAGACGATTCCGGATAATTGCTTAAGAAGTCACTGGCAAAGGAAACAAAACCTCCATCGACGATCGCTTGCCTTATATCCTTCATAAGCGTTATTAGAAAGTGAATATTGTGGTTTGTCAGCAGCACGTGACCCAGGATTTCATTGGCCTTGACAAGGTGTCTCATATAGGCCCGGCTGAAATGTAAACAAGTGTAACAATTGCATGTTTCATCCAAAGGAAGGGGATCTCGAGCAAATCGCGCATTAGATATATTTAGCCGGCCTCCTTTAACCATCGCTGACCCGTGGCGGGCCAACCGGGTTGGTAGGACGCAATCGAAAATGTCAATTCCTCGAAGGACGCCATTGACTAGATCTTCAGCCGTGCCGACTCCCATGAGGTAACGAGGCTTTTCCGCTGGCAAAATAGGATTAAGCACATCAAGTATGGCGTACATTTCCGCTTTGCTTTCTCCGACTGATAAACCGCCGATGGCGTAGCCAGGAAATTCGAGATCCATTAAGAAACGAGCACTTTCTTCTCGTAAATCCGGAAATATACCACCTTGCACGATGCCAAAAAGGGCTTGATCGTCTCGTTTTTGAGCCCGGTGACAGCGGATAGCCCAATCATGTGTCCGGGCGATACTTTCTTTTACATAGTCATAGTCATTCGGCGGGGGGCATTCGTCGAAGGCCATTATGATGTCAGCCCCTAGATTTTCCTGAATAACGATACTTTTTTCTGGTGTAAATCGATGTTGGGAACCGTCGATGTGCGAGCGGAACGTGACGCCTTCGACGTCGATTTTTCGTGATTTACTGAGGCTAAACACCTGAAAACCACCGCTATCGGTCAAGATAGGCCCATCCCAGCCCATGAAGCGGTGTAGCCCGCCTAATTCACTAATCAGGTCGTCACCCGGCCGTAAATAAAGGTGATAAGTATTGCTCAAAATCAATTCCGCCCCCAGTTGTTGAAGATCGATGGGGCGTAAAGCTTTGACCGTAGCCTGAGTGCCAACGGGAGCAAAGATTGGTGTGTGCAGAATGCCATGGGGTGTATGAAAGTGACCAACTCGCGCGCCAGTTCCAGCATCGGTGGCCACTATATCGAATTCAAACATGGGCGTTATTATACCAATCAACTCTCATATGGTGTTCATTGGTTTCCAGATCCAGTCACCGTGTCTTTGAAACGACAACCTCTCTTGGATTCAACAGAAACCGTTAAAAGTTGACAGCCTGTCATTACTTTGCTAATATGTTCACCAACAATCGAATATATTTACACACTTTTTATCCAGAGAGGTGGAGGGACCGACCCGATGAAGCCTCAGCAACCGCCACACAATTGTGAGTTTGGTGTGGAAATGGTGCTAATTTCGGCAGATGTGTTCGCTTTCTTGCATTAGGAAGCAGACTTCTGAGAGATGAGGAGTGGCTGTACTAAAATAGTTGGCCTCTTCTAAGTTTCTTGAAGGGGTTGTTTTTTTAACGGCTCTTCGCTCTGGATATTTTGGCGAAGAGCTGTTTTTTGTTTTTATTTACGAATGCTGGGATCAACGAGCTTAAAAGATATCGTGAAACCAGCTACCAATCGCTCCAGTAGGAGGACGAGATGATAAGGTTAGCAGATCCATTTACACCGGTAACCGTTTCTGAATTAGGGCAACAACAGGCTGGAAACTTAACCAAGTCGGTTCACGGAAAAATGGGCATGCGTAGCTCCCAACCTCATCACGAACTAATTACCCCACTGGCTCAAACCGCAACCTATACGTTTGCGGACACGGCTGATTTACGGGCTTTCATGGAAGCGAAAATGTGGGGGATGGATCCGGACATGGCCGAACGCGGTGAATATGGCCGGTACGGCAACCCAACTGTCCGCTCAGTTGAAAGACGCCTAGCAGCTCTAGAAAATGGCGATGATGCTCTCTTGTTCCCAACCGGGATGGCGGCCATTACGAACATTCTGCTGTCCATGTTATCGGCCGGAAATCACGTCATCTTTACAGACGATTGTTACCGCAAAACACGCCAATTCTGCCAAAACTTTTTGGGCCGGCTGGGAATCGAATCCACTCAAGTCGCTATGGGAGATTATGAAGGACTGGAAGCAGCGATTCAGACCAATACCCGGGTGATTATCAGCGAAAGCCCAACCAATCCATATTTGCGTGTTGTCGATCTGGAACGATTAGTCCAGATAGCCCAAAAACATCGGGTGAAAACGATTATCGACGCTACATTTGCCACGCCGATCAACCAGCGACCACTTGATTTCGGGATCGATCTAGTTATCCACAGTGCGACCAAATATCTCAGTGGTCATAACGATATCATGGCTGGGGCTGTGATCGGTGAAAGCGGGTTGATTCACGCTTTGCGACAAAGCCAAGGTATGTTGGGCGGCGTCCTGGATCCCCATGCAGCTTTTTTACTTGAACGAGGGATAAAGACCCTGGGCATTAGAGTGGGTCAGCAAAATCGATCGGCCCAAGCGGTAGCAAATTATCTTGAGAGTCACCCAAAGGTCCAGAGGGTCTGGTATCCTGGGCTATCTTCACACCCAGATCATGCCGTATCCCAAAAACAGATGGATGGGTTTGGCGGCGTTGTCAGCTTTGAAGTGGCACCAGTACCAGGCGAAGAGCCCTTGTCGAGCACTTCGCGATTCATCGATGCGATGACGATTCCTTATATCGCTCCTAGCCTCGGCGGCGTTGAGAGTCTTATCGAGCAACCAGCGCTCATGTCTTATTACGAGTTTTCCACTCAAGAGAGATTGGAAATTGGTATATCGGACAATCTGGTTCGCTTTGCAATTGGTATTGAAGATACGAGTGATATTCTTGCCGATTTAAATCAAGCCCTCGCCCAAGTTTAGGGATAAGGAAATTTCGATGACTTTAATAATGAAATTTGGCGGGACATCGGTAGGAAGCTCGGAGGCAATTCAGCGGACTTCAGAGATTATTTGCGACACTCAACGTGACTGGTCGCAATTGGTCGTGGTCGCTTCGGCAATGAGTGGCGTTACAGACCTACTGCACGAAGGGGCAGCCACGGCCGCAGCGGGTAACGCAAACGTATATCGTGAAGTGGCCAATAACCTACGCCGAAGGCACTTCAAAACAGTTTCCGAGTTATTGTCGACCAGCCATGAGGGACAAAAATTAACGGCCGAGTTAGATAAATTTGTTGAGCGTTACGAATCGCTCTGTAAAGCTGTTTTGGTGCTTGGCGAGTTGACGCCGCGGGCTTTGGATGCCATGACTTCGATCGGAGAAAGGATGAGCATCCGTTTATTGGCCGCGAATCTCAGGCATCAAGGCCAAGCCGCTCAGGCGATTGACGCTACAGAGTTAATTGTGACCGATGATTCCTATCAAAACGCAGTCCCAGATCTTGAAAAAACGAAGGCCTTGACCGAAGCGAGGCTACGGCCCTTATTGGATGAAGGTGTTGTGGCTGTAGTCACTGGGTTTGTAAGCGCAAATGAACAGGGGATCACGACTACTTTGGGTCGGGGAGGATCGGACTACAGCGCTGCGATTCTCGGACAGGCTCTTGAAGCCCAAGAAGTCTGGATCTGGACGGATGTTGATGGTGTCATGACGGCCGATCCACGCCTGGTACCCGAGGCGAGAACAATTAACACGCTGTCTTATCGAGAGGTGGCTGAATTGGCGTTTTATGGGGCCAAGGTATTGCATCCCAAAACGATCCGCCCGGTCATTGAAAACGATATTCCCCTGAGGATTAAGAACACCTTCAATCCTCAAGGCACAGGTACCGAAATCATCCAAAATAGCGTGCAGCGCAATGGCAAAATAAAGGCCGTTACGGCTATCCGTAATCTAAGCCTAATAAACGTTGAAGGGAAGGGAATGTTAGGTGTTCCTGGTATCGCCGCTCGAACATTTGGAGCTGTCGCCGATTCGAAAGTTAGCGTCTTGCTGATTTCTCAGGCTTCTTCCGAGCAGTCGATTTGTTTTGCAGTTCCAACTGTTTCCGCTGATAGTGTTATCGCGAGCTTGGAGGGGGAGTTTGGCTCCGAGTTGACCAGGCGTGACATCGACCGGATTGTTGCCAAAGATAATGTGGCCATAGTAACCGTCGTTGGAGCGGGCATGCAAGGCACACCCGGAATATCCGGCCGGTTATTTAGCGCTTTGGGTGATCAACGAGTAAACATCATTGCCATCGCCCAGGGTTCTTCCGAATGCAGCATCAGTATGGTTGTTGACGAGGACGATACGGCCGACGCCGAAAAGGCGATTCATGCATTAATCGTCAAATGATCAATTTGAAAGACCTCCGTTGCTAGCGGAATATTCCGTATCGATAGTTAGCAAAACAGAGTCCGAAATGAAGCATGGATTGTGAATTCTCCCGGTCTGGTCATGTTGCCTTAGCCTTTAAGCCCGCACACTTCCAAAGCATGCGCCAGAAAGCCGCCTGGTATCAAAAAGAATTGGGCAACATCGTCGAAATCATCGGGCCTGACGAACTTTATCGCGAGACAGGGTAGCCGAGCCTAGCATGGTGGGGTCGTCGACGAAACTGGCGCCGGTTTGAATCGGGCTGAATTCCCGGATTTTCCCTGTGGGAAGCTACATAATCGTCACCGAACCTTTGCCAGAAGAGTTGCAGACGGAAATCAGCCCAAATAAGCGAATATTTTTTTATTCCAGGAATTTTCTCAACTATTTTCGGTTAATCCCTGATGGGCGGATGTTGTTTGGCGGCCGAAATGATTTAAGCTCAGATCTCGATGCTATCGATGGCGCAGATCGGTTGAGGCGTCGCATGATCGAGGTGTTTCCGCAGCTAGAGGAGAGCTCGATTACTCATTCGTGGTCTGGCCATTTGGGATTGACATTTTATTTAATGCCTCATATTGGACAAGTGAATGGTATTCCTTTTGCCGTCCAACATTATCGCCTTTTCGATAGGTTGACATAAAGTATATTTCCGACAGATGCTTATCACTTTATTGAAATGTCCGGCATATTGAGGGCGAAGTTACGAAGTTTTGCCGGCGTGATGTTAACGGTTTTACAACACACAGTAAGATTTCCTATGATATAATGATTGTGTCTGGGGATGACAGGCTTCGACGGGGAAGGCTGGTCCTAGACTGCAAGCCGAGCACGCTTTACAACTCGTAAAACTGGAAGCACACGCAGAAATGCCAATCGCACAACTGCTTATAATGCTCTTCCTCTCGCCGCTTAAGGCGAGTTGAATGGCAAAGGATCCTGTACGCAGGAATCCCGTCTGCCTCGACCGCTCGTTGGCCGGGCGAGCCGCAGGCGTCATAAAGGCCATCGTGCTCCTCCACGACACCGATAGCGGGGGCTAAGAGGCCCTTTTGGGGGTCATCGGCTAGTCGCTACAATGACCCAGTTAGCCGGGGCAGTAGCGGCGAACTAACAAATAGGTTGACTAAGCTTGTAGAGGTTTAGAGGTCGAATTTTTCGGACGCGGGTTCGATTCCCGCCATCTCCACAATATAGGGCACTCCAATTGGAGTGCCTTTTTATTGCATAACATAGTTATACCAATCCCCGAATATTTGGCCTCGCCTGTTTGTGATGAATTGTGCCTGGATCTTCTTACTGAGCTGAGAACCATTTGAGTACCAAATGTGTTATAATTCAGAACGTTAGTTCTGCATTACTTATAACCGGCATCATGTGTAAAAGGGATGTAATTAGTCGAGGGAGATATGCCAGCATTTGACCTTCATTCTGATTTTCAACCAACGGGTGACCAACCACAAGCTATAGAGAAGTTGTCGCATGGTTTGAAATCTAGTCAACAGTTACCAGACGTTGTTGGGCGCTACTGGGACCGGTAAGACGTTCACAGTTGCGCAGGTTATCCAGGAAGTTCAGCGGCCGACATTGATCATCGCTCATAATAAGACCCTGGCTGCACAGCTTTATGGTGAATTCCGCGATTTTTTTCCTAACAATGCCGTTTCCTTTTTCGTCAGCTACTATGACTATTATCAGCCAGAAGCGTACGTACCTCGGCACGACTTATTTATTGAAAAAGAAACTGAAATCAATGAGGAGATTGACCGGCTTCGTCTTGAGGCCACGACCAATATCCTTAGCCGCCGGGATGTCATCATCATTGCATCTGTATCTTGTATTTATGGCATTGGCAACCCTGAAGCCTATGGAAAGGTGACGGTTAAGCTGGAGCGGGGAAAGGCATACCGGCGTGATACGCTGTTACGTCACTTAGTTGATATTCAGTACGAGAGAAACGATTTGGAGCTTCGCCGGGGCGCATTTCGCGTTCGTGGTGATACTTTAGAAATCGTACCGGCTTACGCTGAAACAGCCTACCGGATGGAGTTCTGGGGTGATGAAATTGAGCGCATCACTGAAATCGATCCACTGACAGGCGAAGTCTTGACCGATCATTTGAAGATTGAAATCTTTCCCGCCAAACAATTCATCACCGATGAAGATAAACTTGCTGCTGCAATCAATGACATTGAAATTGAACTAGGTGAACGCATAACCCATTTCAAGCAGAATAAAATGTACTTGGAGGCTCAACGCATCGAGCAACGTACCCTTTATGATCTGGAAATGTTACGAGAAATCGGTTATTGCTCTGGCATTGAAAATTACAGTAGGCATCTGGATCAACGCCAGGAGGGCGAGCCACCCTGGACCTTGATCGATTACTTTCCACGCGACTTCTTATTCATAATCGATGAAAGTCACATGACCATTCCACAGGTTCGCGGCATGTGGGGTGGAGACCGGAGTCGGAAGCAGACTCTGGTCGAATTTGGATTCCGACTACCTAGCGCATTGGATAACCGCCCACTTAGTTTTGAAGAGTTTGAGGAAAGGGTTAATCAGGCCATTTTTACCAGTGCGACACCAGGTCCATATGAGTTTGAGCATTCGGCCGCGGTAGTAGAACAAGTCATCCGGCCAACTGGCATCATCGACCCGGTCATAGAAGTCAGGCCGGTGACGGGCCAAGTGGATGATCTTTTAGGTGAGATACGGCAGCGTACTGAGCAAGGCCAAAGAACGTTGGTCACGACACTGACCAAAAGAATGGCCGAGGATCTAAGTGACTACCTTTTGGAAATGGGTGTCAAAGTCCATTACCTTCATTCGGAAATCGACACTCTGGAAAGGACGGAGATATTGCGCGATCTGCGGATGGGCGTATTTGATGTGGTGGTCGGAATCAACTTGTTGCGTGAAGGCTTGGATCTTGCCCGAAGTATCCCTGATTGCCATTCTGGATGCTGATAAGGAAGGATTTCTTCGTTCAGGTACGGCTCTTATCCAGACGACCGGCCGGGCTGCCCGGCACGTAGACGGCAAAGTCATCATGTATGCCGATCATGTGACTGATTCCATGGCCCGGGCGATTGACGAGACCGAGAGGCGGCGAGAAAAACAAAGCCAATACAACATCGATCACGGCATCGAACCGAAAACAATCATCAAAGAGGTTCGCGATTTGACAGGCGAGATTGCCAAACAGCAGGCAACGACTTTAGCCGAAGAAAAGGCGGGTTATCTGCCGACGGCTGAGCTACCAAAAGATGAATTAAACCGGATCATCAGGGAGTTGGAGAAGCAGATGAAAGCCGCTGCCCAAGCTTTGGAATTTGAGAAAGCGGCCGTTCTGCGAGATCAAATCCTGGAATTACGCCAAATTATGGTCTTAAAACAGGCCGGACAGAAGGGCGATTTGCCTGACTGGGAAAGACAACGGATGCTCGCCGAAGCCGGTCTAGAACTCGGTTAGGTCTTCGATCTTAGTAGACTTTGGCCCAATCGTCGCCGGCATTGCCATACATAGCCCCCAGCCTTACCGGGATTTCATCATAATCATCTACCCAGAGCACCTGGGTCCCAAGCGGATCGAGAGATTCTTCCAAAGATCTATCATAGAACCCATCGCCGCTGCGCCGCATGATGACGAAGTGTCTTCTTATCTCCTTTCGCAGCTCATCTTTAGAGAGCTCATTTTGGTCCAGGTTCTCTAGCCGCTCTTTTTTTGAATAATGAAGCATGCGGCGAATGTTCTCATCAAGCATTGATAGCCCAACAAACAGGACGTTGAATTCTCGCATGAGGTAGAGAAATGTATAATTGTAGAGTAAGTTGGGGTTGTTGATAAAGTCAAAATAATCCTGTTCAGTGAGAACCACCGAATCAGCCGCCTCAGTTCGCTTGTCGCCGATTTTTTCCCCGATAACTAGATACCCATGCATATGATAAACATTGATCTGGTCACGTTCTGGGTGTGTTTCGGCCGTCGCTCTCTCGACCGTGCGGGTGATATATTTATCGTAGCGATTCTTTATGTAAACCTGCAGTAGAGCATCTAGATTTAAAGAGACAATAGCGTGAATTCGTGGATTCCGGCGACATGAGGTTTTGCCAGGATTTCTAATAGCGCATAATGAGCCAACTGTTCGTAGTGTTTGATTATTCTTGCGAATATAGCCTGCGATGCGTTTGCGATTGCTCTTCGTAATCGGGACCTTGTAATATGGATAATCTTGGTAAAGGGCATCGCGAACTTCTTTTATAAAGATATCTCTTTTTCCACAATGCTCTTCGATGATGCTGGCGATGATTTCTGGGCTCAGACCCTGACTACGAAGTTCATTGTACCTGTCTTCATTACCATTTGGAACGCACTTGGCCACTAGTCTCGCTAACAACTCTTCCCAACTAGGGATATCGGAACACTTGGAGACGCCGGCTCCCAAGGCTAACACCAACCCCTTTCTTTGATATGTCGTATTTAACAGGTCCCAGCTCATAACGATCGCCTCCCGACCATCAAGAGCAGCCGCCTCGAACCGCACTGAAAATTATCATATCATATGCAAATAGTGGTTGTCACCTACTTTTAACGTTCGCCGCGCATGACTGTTTTGATTTGGTGATCGACAGCTTTTAGGATGTGGACCGTGCCATCAAGTTCGATCTGCAACTCGTCTCCAGTTTCGATGTAATCTGCATTCTCCGGCTCAATGGCCAAGATTGGAATTGGACGCTCATACATTTCGTCGGCAACGATGGAAGCCAGAGCAAAAAAAGTATCAACGTTTGTGGTCAGGATCGCCAGCGGCGCCGTGCGCTCCCGTATTGCCTCAAGAAGGACGGCTGTTGTTGTCGAGGAACCTCTTGAGAAAGGAACAACCAGGATCTTCCCGGCTGCATTTTGGCCGGACAAAGGGTGCCTCCGGTCTGTAATCTCGCCACTTTGGTGATCGTAACCTCCCCAAAATGATAGGGGTTCATCAGTGACTATTGCCTCACCGCGCCCTGCGCCGGCAACGACGACTTTTCCTTTTATCACTCTTCCCATAATGAATTGTCCCGCACGATGTAACCGACTTCGGCCGATCGGATATTATCTTCCAGACTGCCAAAAGTTATTTGAGTACTTAATAAGCCAGGAGCATAGTAAGCATACTTAGCGGAATTCGTCATCAGCCTTTTGATCTCGGGCGGCAACATTGGCGTGGCCAAGATACAAGTATCAACCGTCACCCTACCACCGAATTCTTTGAGGGAGGATAAGTAACCTGCTTTCTCGGCCAGAAGGACCATGGCCCGGCTGGAGGTGACGAGAAATTGGACATTTGGATGAACGGATTTGCCCTGGAGAAGGGAGGATAAGGTCTTGAACTCTGCTAACGAAAAATGGGGGCTGCCAAGCACTACCATATCTAATTGTTCGCCGTCGGCAGTCGTTAGATCATCTCTGGCGATTCGCAAATCTTTCAGGCTGATGTCGATTATTTCTGTTGGTTGTCTACCATGGAAAGCTGCTTCCAATGTTGGCGCTTCGGGCGTGATGCCAGCGATGTGAAACAAGGCAACGGTTCCCGATGAAGCGGCTGCCGCCCCGAGAGCCTTAAATTGATCTTCTGTAGGCTTAACCATTAACCCGGTAACAACGGGGATGCGATCTCGGGCGATTTTTCCCATCAAGTGACCTAGAACAGGGTAAAAAGAATCATCCTCTTGAACGGCAACCGGAATATCCAGAAGGTTTAACCGGAGGTCTCCAGCGCGATTTTCAGTCAAATGCAAACCAATCGCCGGCACTCGTCCCGTTATCGCGCAACAGATATCGAGTAGATCAGGATATCGCTCGGTTCTGGCGCCGATCACTGAATTGGCAAAGACGATGGCATTTGATTCTCCCCAGGCGATCTGCTGTCCGAAGTGCGGCCGCATTTCGGTCTGGTATGGAGCACAAGTCCAAGTTGGTATGCAGCCCATGTTCCGGTAGGCGATCATTTGACGTTGGGCATTACGAGCCCACTCATCGGGTACCGCCCATTCTTGCCAATGCATTTCGTCCAAACCGCTTACGTTTACCGTTGATGGAACAGCTACTCGAGCGCCCATTTCCGCCAGGCGTTCGGCAAATTCAAGACCTGCTTTTCCGATGTAGATCGTGCTATCTATATGAGCGGCCGTGATGTCCAATAATTGGCTGGCGCCAAAGACTTCAGCCATGCGGACTTGGATGCGCATGGCCATTTCAACGGCAGGTCCCATTTTTCCTGCCAACATAGCCTGATCATTTGAAGTGAGAATTAAACCCATACTTTGCACCAACAGTTGGCTTACAAATTATCCCCTGCTTACGGAAAGGTCAAAACGGCGGCTATGATTTTGTTGGTTCAGGCAATGGTCTGGGAAATCTAGTTCTCAGATCGATCACGGTTTTCGAGCTGCCGCTATCACCACCGATATTAGGCGGAAGTAATTGGCTCCACTTCCTTCGATTTGCTTTCCCGTCTTGGCGCTGAGGCAATGAGAAAGCCACTGAACATCAAAATCGCTGCCAACAACTCGCCAAGATAAAGGTACGAGCCATATCCAAAGCGGGTAAGGGTGCTGGCGCTGGCAATGATCAAAGCACCAACCGCTATCAAAACATTGCCGATGACACGATTTGGATAAATCCTTTTACGCCAGAATACATATGTCGACCAGAGGGCACCGCCGACGAGCGTGATGAGACCGTAAATATTGAAAAATGGCGTCGTGAGCCGTACAAAACCACCATCGCCAATGGCTGGCATGATTTCTTGATATTGCTCACTTATTGAAATCTGGGGATCAAAAAGATCTTCTTGCAAGCGGGGCATAACTAAGAGGAGAGAAATAACCGCCGCGAGACTAGCGATAATTAGAATAACAGTAACGATTTTCGCCTTGTTTGGACTGACCAATAGATTGAGCGTGCCATGCCCCAACCAGGCGGCCGTTAGAACTGCGCCAAATAAGTACCAGAAAAAGAATGCCCATCGATTCCAGCCTAGAGACAGCAAAGATTCAGCAAGGGTTCCGATGCCAAACATGACCAAGCCCAGTCCCCAAAAAAGTAAATAGAGATGCCGGCTCTTATGATATTTTTGCAGCACTATTCCTGCAAAAGTAAACATGATGATTGTCACTATAAATGGCAGAATCAAGTTCAGGTTCATCTTTATTTCTCAGTTGCTTATAAATGGCTATTGTAATATGTGATAGTTTCTTTATTGATTGACGAGCCGCTGTATACATATATCATGATTTGTATAGATTTACTAGGATACTTGTGATATTTGATATACTAGGTTTGAAGGTGATGATTACGTGAGATTTCCGGCGGGTAAATGGCCTCTGGTGCAGGGAATAGGGCCATGTTATACTGTCCCTCATGGAAGCAATTTTGAGTTCCGAGCAAGAAGAACTACTTAAACGTTCGAGGGACACGTTGGGCCGGCTCCGAGATGCATTGGCTGATGCAGATGCATCTGTTGAAGATAGAGGGGCGCTAGCTGATTCTATCCGCCAATTGGACGAACTGTTCTTGCTTGTGGTTGCCGGCGAGTTCAATTCCGGTAAGTCCGCATTCATCAATGCTTTACTGGGGCAGGCCTTGTTGGCCGAGGGGGTTACGCCGACGACGACACAGATCTATCTGCTTAAGTATGGTGAGCAGGGAGCGCAATCACCTAGTGAAAAAGGGATTTGGATCCAAAGTGCGCCAGTAGAATTGTTGCGTAACGTCAATATCGTCGATACACCGGGTACCAACGCCATTATCCGGGAACATGAATCGTTGACGACTGAATTCATACCGCGTAGCGATCTCGTGTTATTTTTGACCTCGGCCGACCGGCCATTTACGGAAAGTGAACGGGCGTTTTTGACCCAGATTAGAGATTGGGGCAAAAAGATCGTTTTAGTGGTTAACAAGATTGATATTTTGCCTGACCAAGAGGCGGTAGATCAAGTCGTCGAATTCGCCGGTTCCTCGGCCCATAGGTTAGTTGGTGAAATTCAGGCGGTATATCCAGTCTCGGCTAAGTTGGCCCAACAGGCGAAATCGGGCGAGCCTCAACTATGGACTAAGAGTGGATTTGAACCGGTTGAGAACTTCATCCACGATACTCTGGATGATGATGGACGTTTTCGTTTGAAAGTTTTGAATCCATTGGGCGTTGGCCTCAAGTTGGTTCGAAAGCAATTGGCCGTGGTAGACGATGATCTAGAGGCGCTACGAATAGACGCCACGCTGCTATCCGATATCGAACTGCAAACAGTCCTTTACAACACCGATATGCAACGCAATTTTCAAGCGCGTCTAGGCGAAATCGACAGTCTACTGCACGGGATGGAGAAACGCGGCCGGGCATTTTTTGAGGAGAACATCCGATTCGGCCGGATTCCTGATATGGTTCGTCCCAGCAAGATAGAAGCTGCCTTCGAGGATCAAGTTGTCTCTGACACTCCCCAACAAATTGAGGCTCGAATCGATGAACTGGTGGATTGGATGGTAGAACAGGATCTTCGCCAATGGACGGCCGTAACGGAGCATCTTAACCGGCGCAAGGAAGAGCATGAACAAAGAATCGTCGGCCAGTCAGGACCCAAGGAAGGTACTCTGGCCTATGACAGGCAACGGTTGATTGATACGATTGGCCTTGCTTCGCAGCAGGCTGTGTCAAGTTTTGATAAGGATAAAGAGGCGGCCGAAATGGCCGAATCAGCCCGTTCCACTGTTGCAGGTATGGCCATTTTAGAAATTGGGGGGCTGAGCATTGGCGCCGCAATTGCCTTATTAGCTACAGCAACGTGGCTGGATGTGACGGGCATCGCTTTTGGGCTGACATTTATGACCCTTGGTATACTCGTCTTGCCGGCCAGACGCCGGCGGGCCAACAAAGAGTTAGAAACCAAGCTAAACGAATTGAGAAAAAAACTAATGAGCAATCTTACCGATCAATTCAATCGGGAGATGCGGCGATCGACCCAAAGGGTGGAAGATACGGTTGCACCCTATGCTCGTTTTGTCCGGGCCGAAAATGAAAGATTAGTGGCCCAAAAAGAGACGTTGGTAGAACTCGAAGCGAATATCACGGGATTACGACACCAACTTCAAATTGAGGCCAAGGCAATAAACTAAGGATTAAGTTCGGCACAAGTCGTGACAGCCGCCGGAGCAGTTATCTCGACCAAAGGCAAAATCTCAATTTGTTCGTTCTGTTAAAATCCAAGCCCCCTAAACAACGGATCTCCCCAGTAGAACCAGCCAGTTGAAGCAAATATCGAGCAGCAACAACAAAGCAATAAGGCGACAACGACGGCGATAATGATATTGCGGTTCCCATTTTCATTCATGAGCAAAGCCCTCCTTGGCATTCATTTTTACCGGCCCACGACTAAAGGCCGGGAAAACCTGTTAATGTTCCGGTGATATTGAAGCGCAGGAAACTGATGAATGCGATCTGTAACAGTGCCAGGCACAAGCCGATGGACAATGGCAGGATAGCCTCACGCCAGTTGGAAGCCTGGGCATCGCGCCTGGATAGGATTAACAGAGCTGTTCCATTGATGGCCGTTAATACTAAAATCACGCCGGCCGCGCTTACCAGGCCCAACACGTATAGAACTGTCGGTTGGTTACTGAGAACTAAAGCTACTGCCAGCAAGGCTAGGAGACAGATGGCTGCTAATTCACGCAAGTTGCCTACAGGGGCCCGTAATTCCTGATGTCGCCAGAGGGATTGGGCAACGGCCGGGAATAGTATAATGCCCATGGTTAAGCCAGCACCCATGCCGGTGATTAGTCGGAGCCAATTTCGAGGTTCATAAGCATGGGGTAAATTAGGGAAAAAATGACTGTAGGAGTTGATGCCATCAATGGCCATGAATCCAATTAGGGCAATAAGAACCAGCATGACCCGCAGCGGTGGCAGCATGGACCACCGGCGTCGGCCGGCCAGGCCCAAAACAACAAATGTTAAGGCCACTCCAAGATACATGCCGGTGCAACGAACACAGAGCGGTAGCTGGCGTCCTGCAATTGAAAATGAACGTTCAGTTATTCGGTGGCAAACAGCGTAGCCCACATAATCGGCGCCATCTAATACTTGATTGTGTTCCAGGCGTGAAATATCCGTGACCGAATAGAAACCCAGTATCAATAGGGCAAGTAAAACTATTAGCAATAACACTGCTCTATGTGAAAATGGTCTCGACAAACCTCGATAAACTGTCTCCGACATCTGACCTGAATTCCTTTGCATGCAGTTAGGCTAGGGCCACGACCGTCATAACCAGCGTAACAATAGCATACATCAATGTAATTACCAGGTAAACGTTGGCCAATTGATCCATCAAAATTTGGCCAAATCGACAGTGGTATGAAAGTGAATTGGCCGATTGGAAACGAATTCATTGGCTGCTTTCTTACCACGAGAAATGTCTTTTAAGGCAGGCTAGGGAGCACGAAAATGTTGTAAGTGGATAGGAGAAACAAAAATGAGCCAACAGGTGTAAGATAGATGAAGGAACAAAAACCTTAGCACCTGGAGGCTCAAGATGGATTCTAACATAGAGTTGAGTTCTGAATTAGTGGAAAAGATAGGTAGACTACTGGCTGAAAACATCAAGGAGTATGTGGAGCAGGCCGAGCAGTGTGATATTGGACAGATAGAACAGCAAATGCGACAAGTGCTTCAAAAGGTTGGTGCCCAAAGTCTAGCCACTAGCCTGAGCACCCTGGACGAATCCTATGCTCAAACAGAACCATGCATCTGCGGGGGCGAGGCCGAATACATCAGCCATCGCCCAGCCAAGACGATGACAGTGTTCGGGTGGGTGACGTATCGTCGGGCCTACTATCTATGTTCGGCCTGTCATCAAGGGCAAAGTCCCTTGGATAAACGCTTGGGATTACAGCCTGGACAGATAAGTTCCGGTTTAGCTCCCTTGCTGGCTCTATTGGGCATTCAAGTTTCCTTTGATGAGGCCAGTCGTCTGGCACAACAACTATTGTTGGTCGAGGTAAGCGATAACAGTATTTTGAAAGAGACCCACACTATGGGTCAACAACAAGAAAAGATAGATGCAGAATGGCAAGAACAGAGCATCGACCAAGGCTATCTATATGATCCAGTTCGCCGGAAATCGCCGAGTCCTGCACGCCTGTACGGCTCCATCGACGGAGTACTGACACCTATCGGCGAGGAATGGCGAGAACTTAAAGTTGGGTGTTGGTACGAGGTAGAGCCATTTCCAGAACGACAATGGTCTTCTCGATACAAGACCAGGGTAGGTCAGTTAGAAACATTGACAGCCAAGAATATCACCTATTATTGCGATATTGCTCCAGCCGGAGATTTCACACAGCTTGTCTGGGCAACTGGCTGTCAAAGGCTGGCCGATCAAGCGACTGAAATTGTCTTTGTAGCCGATGGCGCCAAGTGGATCTGGAATCTGGTTGAAGCCAACTTTCCCAAGGCCCGCCAAATCGTTGACTGGTTTCACGCTGTTGAATATCTGACCCCGGTGGCCACAGCCGCCTTCACGGACCCCGATGAAGCTGACCGTTGGCGTATGGCCATGTGTGATAAGTTGTGGAACAGTCAAATCCAAGAAGTCATTGAAGCTTGCGTGACCTTGGAAACCCATCCCCGAGCGGGAGATGCGGCTTACCAGGCTGCAACCTACTACCATAACAACCAACATCGCATGGACTATGCTTGCTATCGTCGAGAGGGCTATCTTATTGGAAGTGGCACTGTCGAGAGCGGCTGCAAGCAAATCGGCACCATGCGCCTGAAACGGTCAGGAGCGCGTTGGACTCTGGCTGGGGCACGTAAAACGGCCAAGGCCCGTGCGGCCTGGCTTAGTGATCAGTGGGATTCTCTCGCGGCTCGTCGGAGACAGCTTCCTTTGGCTGTCTAACAAATCTTTCGTGCTCCCGGCAGGCTACCAATGCTTGACGTGGATAGAACCAAATGTTACTATCGTGCGGTCAAGTTGGCCGGGCGATCGCGTCTTGCGTTTGCAGGTCGAGGAAAGTCCGCACTCCATAGAGCTCGGTGCCGGCTAACGGCCGGGCGGGGTGACCCGATGGAAAGTGCAACAGAGAGGTGCATTGCCGGCCACGATAGTGGTTGGCGAGGGTGAAACGGTGGTGTAAGAGACCACCAGCAATGGTAGTAATGCCATTGGCTCGGCAAACCCCACCGGGAGCAAGGTCAAGCAGGATGAAAAGTTGTGTTAGTCACAGCTTGCGGAGTTGCTCGCTCCGCCTGACATCCGGGTGGACTGCGTGAGCGTGTTAGTAATAGCGCGCCTAGATAGATGATCGCTGCCCGTATAAAAGCGGGTACAGAATGCGGCTTATAAGCCAACTTGACTTTTGGTTTTGCAGATTCTTGTATCGTGCAATATTAGAATATGAGCTTCTAATGGTTCAATCGACAATCGGAGGAAAGGCGTCTGATTGGAGAATTGCTCCTGAATAATTATGAACAACCGTTTGAATCAAAATAATCGAAATAGTAATCTCCGGAGAATCGCTGAATCGTTTTTCCACGCCTTCCGGTTCTCTAGTCAGCCACCCACCTTTTAATCGTAACAGAGATTTATTATGAGTGTACAGGTTGTATTCGTATGCTTGGGCAACATTTGTCGCTCGCCAATGGCCGAAGCGATTTTTCAGCATCTGGTAGATGAGGCCGGTTTATCAGATCAAATTCAAGTTGATTCGGCCGGTACAAGTTCCTGGCATCTTGGCGAACGGGCGCATCCTGGCACGCGACGCGTCTTGTCACAACATGGCATATCATATGACGGCCGGGCGCGTCGAGTTCGTTCCGGTGATTTCTCTGATCCATCAACCTACGTGATTGCTATGGACTGGAACAATGAGGCTGATTTACGTGACCGATTTGGTGATCACCCTCGATTGTATCGGTTGCTTGATTTTTCGCCGGATTCACCCGTGCAAGATGTACCTGACCCGTACTATAATGGAAACTTTGAGCGAGTTTACAGCCTGGTCGAAGAGGGATGTCAGGGGTTACTCGTTGCCATTAGAAAACAAGAAAGAATCTGAGGCAATTTCGAAACGACCTAAAGGTGAGATTCGAAATGGCTACCAGAGGAGAGGAACATGGAGAGAGAGATAATCGTTGTCGGCGCCGGCCCTAGCGGCTCGGTAACTGCCACGGCCTTAACCAAAAAAGGGCACGATGTTTTACTTCTTGATCGACAACAGTTTCCGCGCGATAAGACGTGCGGCGACGGTATTCCGGCAGGCGCTATAGAAATTCTTTATTCCTTAGGTATGGAGGAAAGAATTAGGGACGCTCGCTTTTACCCGGTCACACGCATTTTACTCAGTTCACCTCGCGGTTATGTGATGGAGGCTGACCTAAAACCCGGGATAACGGGTGCTGATTCTTGCGTCGTGCCCCGAATGGAGTTTGATGCCCAAATTCAGCAGCACGCCGTGGACTCTGGCGTGGAATTCTGCCAGGCTCAAGTTAAAGAACCCATAATTGAGGACGAAAAGGTAGTTGGCGTTCGGGCCAGTTTAAACGGCAAAGTTCAAGATATTCGAGCTCAAGTTGTCGTGGCTGCAGACGGCGTCACCTCGGTTGTTGCCAGAGCCCTAAGAGACGATAAACAGGAAGATAACCACCGGGCCGTAGCTTTACGTACCTATATCACTGATATTGAAGAGAAGCCTAACGAGGTTGAATTTTATCTATACAACGAGATATTACCCGGATATGCCTGGATTTTTCCCTATGGAGAAGGTAAGGCTAATCTTGGTTTAGGTATGCGATTGGATAAGTTTCGTGAGATCGAAAAGAGCCTGGAAGACATGGTCGGCATCTTCCTAGAAATGCCAGAAATCAAAAAAAGAATTAAGCGGGGTGGAGAACTCAACGAAACGGCTATTTGGCAACTGAATTTTGGTTCTCAGCCGATTAAGAAGGCATATAATGGCGCTTTACTGGTGGGCGATGCCGCGGGCCTCATAAATCCCTTAACCGGTGGCGGTATTCATAATGGCCTTCAATCAGCGATCCTGGCATCCGATGTTATTGATGTAGCACTGAACAAAAAAGATACTTCATTGAAGCAGCTGGCTGTCTATGATGATTTGATAGACCAAAATATGAAGGCAAATATGCGAAAGTCCTACTTCATTCAGCGAAGTTTAATGCTGATCCCGCTCTGGGTTGATTATCTTGTCAGATGGGGTGGCTCAAACAGTGACGTCGCAAAAATCTTTATCGATAAACTTTAGACCATTTCCACCACTGTCGATTAAGATTACATAAAAAAGCCCGCTCAAGCGAGCGGGCTTTTCTGTTTACTCAAAATTATTGCTCGGATTTTTACTAAGAAGTCAACCGCAAAGGGCTAACCTCTTTAGCCTGCGGTCCTTTTCCCATATCTACTTCTTGGTAGGACACACGGTCACCCTCATAGAGATTGCGATAACCTTCACCGTCGATAGCCGAAAAGTGGACAAAAACTTCATTTTCACCTTCATCAGGCAAAATGAAGCCATACCCCTTAATACGGCTGAACCACTTGACGCTGCCAAGCTTTCGTTCCATACGTACTTTCTCCATTGATATAAACTACTTAAGAGCCAACCTTAATCTAACATGCTGGAAAGGCGGTGTCTAGGGATCAAGGACGTTTTTTGCGTCTTTTTCACGTTACTTATGGTTGAGTTGTGGAGCGCCGGCTGGCCCGGTGTCGATACAGGGAGAAAAATTAAGGTTTGTATGCGTGATCGCGGAGAATATTGCGTAGTCGGCGGGTTATCGCAAGGGCTGACGTCTAGCCTCGACCAAGATCTCTTCTACACCTGTATCAACGAAACCAATGGACTGCGCCAATTTTACCGAAGGCTCGTTAGATACACTGACAGCATAGATGGGGGTACGCCCGTATTCGAGAACATCCTGCACCAACCTGGAAACGACGCTCTGACCATAGCCTTGTCTTCTGTGGGATGACTTGGTGTGCACATAAATTTCGGCAAATCGTGCGGATTGCCAGTTTAAGCCAGAGGAGGCCATGATCTCTCCGCCATCATTAGAATCCTTTTGAGCAGTTTGGCGTATGGTGTATCGGGGTAAATTGTTGTGGGCAGCGGATTTGGTAACAAGGACATTGATCAGAGGTTTGAATCTTTCCCGGTCCAGCTGAAATAACTTAAGGGTCTGTTCCGTTTGGATTTCGAAACTGGCTGTTAGTAAGGGGCGGTACTTGACCGGAGCGCTGAGAATGATGTTAGATCCAATGGGAATTGCTTCGTCAATCAAGGTCATGCTGCTGCCCAGGTCGACGTCGGCTCTTCCAGACATTGTTGGAAAACGCATGGTAACTAGAGGCCGGAAAAGATCGATGCCGGTCCTGGCTATACAAATATATCCATTAGCATTTCCAGACGAAGCTGGCCAAGTGACAATACGAGTTCGTTCATCTGGATGGTATAAGGCGAAGTATACCGCCGTCGCATCGGCAACATCGCGTTCATTCAATAAAGACTGAATCGCTTGGCGCCTTTCAGCTAGACTCATCACGGACATCACTAAGGGCGTTCAGTGCAATTTTTATCTCGGCCCGTACTGCTGCCTGGACAGGACCAAGACCAGGGGCGTAACTCTCCATTTTTTCGCCACTATGCAAAACGTTGCCATCGATAGCCAAGATGGCCGCGGTCTGGACGCTTCGGAGACTGCCGATAATGAATAATGAAGCACACTCCATTTCAACTGCCTGAACGTTGGCAGCTGACAAAGTCATATAATCCGGGGTTGAAGGACCATCCACGCCGGCATAAAAGTTGTCGCGGCTCAAGACGATACCGGCAACATAGTCCTTTCCTAGATCAGTTGCGGCACGTCTAAGGGTGAGGGTAAGCTCAAAATCGGCAACTGCAGGATATCCGGCCGGTGTGCTCTCTAAACCATAACCGGTGTTTTGCACAGCGGCCGTAGCGATGACGAGCTGACCGGCAACCATCTCGGACTGCAATGCGCCGCAAGTACCGACACGAATTATCTTCCGGGCGCCAGCCTGGATGAGTTCTTCGAAGGCGATGGCTGCTCCTGGCGCGCCGATCCCGTGAGAACAGATGGCAATGGTCCTCTCCCGGAATTTTCCCCGATAACAACGGTATTCTCTTTTTTCACTTAGTAACTCTGAACCATCGAGAAATTTGGCCGCCATGGTTGCCCGATCTGGATCACCACAAACGATTACAGCAGGTGGTACCTGGTCTATCGGTAGTCCGGTGAGTGGGAGCTTGTTTAGCATTTGTGTGCCTAACTTGTTTCCTAGTGTCAGCTAACGGTAAATTATGGATGTTTCAACCTAGAACTCGGGTATTTCGGGCTTGTTGTTCAGGATTTCTTCTATTTGTGCCAATACATCATCTGTCAGCAGGTCTGTGACGGCCAAGGCCTGCATATTGTCTTCCACCTGCGCAGGGCGCGAAGCGCCAGTAATAACAGTGCTTACATTTGGATTTTTGAGACACCAGGCCAGCGCCAGGCGGGTCATACTGGTCCCTATATCATAGGCAAGTTTGGTTAGCTGGCGAATCTTAGCGATTTGTTCCTTGGCTTCATCACTGCTAAAGCGTCTAAGTAACCATTCGTATCCCGCTAAATTGGCGCGAGAATCTTCTGGAATGCCTTCATTGTATTTTCCGGTCAATAGGCCTGATGCAAGCGGAGACCAGATCGTCGTTCCTAGTCCGATTTCTTCGTACAAACGACGGTACTCTACCTCAAAACGCTGGCGATGGAACATATGGTATTGAGGTTGTTCCATTGTGGGTGGGGTCAAATTGTATTGTCGAGCAATGCTATAGGCTTCCATGATCTGTTGGGCCGACCATTCGGAGGTGCCCCAATAGAGTACTTTCCCTTGGTGAATCAGATCGTGCATTGCTCGTACGGTTTCTTCAATAGGGGTTTCTCTATCCGGTCGGTGACAAAAGTACAGATCAAGATAGTCAAGTTGGAGACGCTTCAATGCCTGATGACAGCCTTCGACGACGTGTTTCCGGCTAAGACCTTTTTGAGTTGGCCTGGGATTCTCAACAGCTCCCCAGAATACTTTTGACGAAATGATATAAGTGTCGCGAGGCCAATCCAATTTCTTGAGTGCACGGCCCATCAACAATTCTGATTTTCCCAGAGCATAGGCTTCGGCATTGTCGAAAAAATTAACCCCGGCATCATAAGCTGCGACCATGCACTCGTGTGCTAAATCCAGATCCATTTGCTGGTCGAAGGTCACCCAAGAGCCGAAAGATAGGGCACTCACTTGAAGACCTGAATGGCCGAGTCTTCTGTATTCCATCTATTGATTCTCCCTGGTTGTAACGATGAATAACCCGATGCAAAGTAATCCTGCTATTTTGGTTACGGGAGTTTACACGAATGGATATCAGCAGGTCAAAAGCGGTTGCCACCAGTATTTGACTTTGTTAAAGTAGCCTTCGCTTTGCGCCTGGATGGCGCGTCATTTGGCGGAGAAGAAATTGGAATTTCGCTTAGGCGTTTACCGGCGACTTTTAGGATACCTAAGACCTCATTGGCACCAGGTCTTATTCGCCTATTCTTCGATGATAGTGGCCACGATCCTAAATTTGATGATTCCCCTGGCCATCAAAGCCGCTATCGACATAGGCCTGGTCACCGGCCAAGTCTCCTCGCTCTTCTTGGCAAGCGCTATTATCCTCGTTATTGGCCTGATCCGGGCAATCGCCGGGTATGGTCAACGATACTACGGCGAATGGCTAACCCACCGGGTCGCTTACGATTTACGCAATGATTTCTACGATGAGGTGCAACGTTTGCCCTTCTCTTTCCATGATCGGGCCCAGACGGGGGATCTGATGAGCAGGGCCACCAGCGATATCTCCGAGACAGAGCGGTTCATCGGCATAGGTCTCATGGATCTGGTGGCGACAATCCTGCTGCTAATCGGCGTGGTAGTAGCCATATTTTGGCAAGATGCCCGCTTAGCCGCTATCGCATTGATTCCGATTCCATTCTTAATCGTCGCGACGGTTCGTTTTGGTGGTACCATCCGGCCGAAGTTCAAGAGTATTCAAGAACAGCTGGCTGTTCTCTCGACGACGATGCAAGAGAGCCTGACTGGCATACGGGTTGTAAAAGCTTTCGCCAGAGAACTGCATGAGCTCAACAAATTCGACCTGGCAAATGACAACTGGTTTCTTCGCCGGTACGAAGTAATCCGGATGTGGGCCAACAATTGGCCCTTTTTCCAATTCACCGTTGCCTTGAGTGTATTCTTACTCCTCTGGTTCGGTGGCCCGATGGCCATTGCAGGCATCATAACTGTTGGCACATTGTTTGCCATGATTTCCTATGTATTGATGCTGAATGGACCGGTTCAAAGACTTGGCTTTTTGGTTAACCTGGCTGCTACAGCCGGCGCCAGCGCCAGCCGTGTCTTTGAGGTCATTGACGAAGAGAGTGAGATCTCTTATACGACTGACGGCTATCATCTTGATGATGTTGCCGGAGAGGTCGTGTTTCAAAATGTCAGTTTTGCCTATCGGAGCGGCCAAAAGATTCTCCAAGAAGTCTCTTTTCATGCCACTCCTGGTCAAACTATTGCCCTGATGGGTTTGACCGGGTCAGGAAAATCAACAATCACGAACCTTATCCTAAGATTTTATGACGTAACGAATGGAGATGTTCTTGTTGACGGTGTGGACACGCGCGATTGGAATCTTTCCAATTTGAGGAAACATATTGGAATCGTCCAGCAAGATACCTTTCTCTTCAGCGATTCAATTGCCGACAACATTGCTTATGGCCGGCCGGAAAGTGCTCCCGATCAGATAACAGAAGCCGCAAGGGCTGCCGGCGCACACGAATTCATAACGAATTTTCCAGATGGGTATGAAACCGTAATCGGCGAACGAGGGGTCACGCTCAGTGGAGGTCAAAAGCAACGAATCGCGATTGCCCGCGCGCTGCTGACAGACCCCAGGATTCTGATCCTTGATGATTCTATGAGTAGTGTCGATACAGAGACCGAATACCTTATCCAGCAAGCGCTGGGGACGCTCATGGAAGGGCGGACAACTTTTGTTATCGCCCAACGCCTCCTAACCTTAAAAAACGCAGACTGTATTTTGGTGTTAGATCATGGGCGAATTGTTCAACGGGGTACACATGATGAATTGTTATCATCCGGGGGTTTATATCGAGAGATATATGATCTTCAGCTAAAGGATCAAGAGGAGTTTGCCTCCTTACAAGTCAAAATGAAGAAGTCCGTATGAGATCGTATATTGCTCTGGGTCTGGAATTAGTGGCTGGCTAATGGCAAACGGTTACAGGAGCCAAACGCCGAAAGGTGACGGACAAGAGCGCCAACCATCGTCTTTGCTTACTGACAAACAGTTAGAAAAGCGAAGAGAAAGAATCGTCGCGCTAATGTCCGATGAAGAAGAGGACACGCTTGGAAAAGCATATGACGGCCGCTTAGTTCGCCGGCTTCTCGACTATAACCGTCCTTATTTACGACGTCTAGTCGCAGCGATCTTGCTGATGACTTTGGCTGCTTTGCTGAGCGTATCGGGACCCTGGATCATCGGCCAAGCGATTGATGATGGAATTCGAACGGGCGATCTACGTGTCCTTCGAACATGGGCCATTATCTATTTAGTAGCTGCCCTCGGAGAATATATCTTCAATCGTCAACGCATTGCCATCATGGCCTTTGTTGGAACAAGGGTGGTGGCCGATATTCGCAGCGATCTCTTCCGCCATTTACACCGCCTTTCCTTAACATTTTTCAATCGTTATAGCGTTGGTCGTTTGATGAGCCGGCTTATAAGTGATGTCGGCGTCTTACAGGATTTCATAACCTGGTCGATAACGGGTCTTTTTCGCTCGCTTTTTATCCTTATTGGAATCGTTTTGGCCATGTTGAGTCTAAATTGGAAGCTGGCATTAATTACCTTTGCCGTATTGCCGTTGATGGCCGTACTCACGAATTACTGGCGGGTTCGTGTCCGCCAAGCATACCGGGCAACCCGCCAGCGGTTATCCTTGATTAACGGCTATCTCAACGAATCAATTGGCGGTATTAGGGTGACCAAGAGTTTCACCCGGGAATTGTTAAATTTCCGGTATTTTGATGACCTCAACCATTCCTATCTTGACGCCAATATCGACGCGACCCAATTGTCAGCCATCTTCTTTCCCGGCGTCGATTTTATCGGCACCATTGCTACAGCTATCGTAGTCGGCATTGGCGGATACATGGTTTTGAATGATGCCTTGACGGCTGGCACGCTTGTTGCTTTCGTTCTCTATGTGGAAAGGTTTTTCGACCCAATCCGGGAACTGGCTCAGCGATACAATACGTTTCAAGCGGCGATGGCAGCCAGCGAAAGAGTGTTCGAGTTGCTTGACACGGCGCCTGACTTAACTGATACATCTGATGCGAAGCTGTTGCCAGAAATCGAAGGCTATGTGGATTTTGATCATGTATGCTTCAGTTACAAAGATAACGAACCGGTCTTAATAGACGTCGATCTGCATGTTAAACCAGGACAAAGATTGGCATTGGTAGGTGAGACCGGGGCAGGCAAGAGCACAATCATTCGGCTCTTAACCCGCCTATTCGACGTCACCGAAGGAGCCGTCAGGATTGATGGTCATGATGTCCAAGAGGTAACCAAGACAAGCCTGCGATCTCAACTCGGCATCGTCTTGCAGGACACATTCCTTTTTGGCGGAACTATAGAGGATAATCTTCGCTACGGTCGTTTAGAGGCCACTAAGGAAGAAGTAATCGCCGCCGCAGAAGCAGTTGGCGCTGACGAATTCATTAGGAAATTACCTCATGGTTATATGACTGACGTCGGAGAGGGGGGTGTCAATCTAAGCATGGGCCAAAGGCAGATATTATCATTCGCCCGGGCCTTATTAGCAGACCCCCGAATTTTAATCTTGGATGAAGCCACGAGCAGCGTGGATACCACGACAGAGAAGCAAATCCAGGGAGCCATCGAAAAGTTGATGGATGGCAGAACGAGCTTCGTAATCGCTCATCGCTTAAGCACGATAATCAATTCGGACATCATTATTGTTATGGATAAGGGACGAATAGTTGAAAAGGGTAGCCACGAAGAGTTATTAGCCAAAAAAGGGCGATATTTCCATCTCTATTCAATGCAATGGGCCCAAACCGGAGCCTCAAAACTTGTTTCATAATTTGAATGACTACTGCCTGGACCCATGAGAGATCAGCCCAACTAATAGTACTGGTAGCTAGATCAGTCACCAAAGCTGATACCCAAATCTCGGCCCGTCAATAGCGTATCGCAGTCTAATGGGACGATCTTCATTCGACTGGTCGCTTCTTCAAGTGGGATATAGCGGACGGTTGGGGGATCGAGCGCAACCATCGTGTTGGAATACCCTTCTGCCAGGGCTCGAATTGCAGCGGCGCCAAAACGAAGCGAGATTTGGCGATCGAAAGTGGTTGGCGTGCCACCTCGCAATAAATGACCCAAAACAACATGGCGCGATTCCTGGCCTGTCAACTCTTCGAGTTCGGTCGCGACCCGTTTGCCAATCCCACCCAAACGTTCAGCGGCGCCAATCTTTTTGCCTTGAATTACATGCTTGCCGCCGACTGGATGGGCGCCCTCGGCCACAACAACGATTGAAAAATGCCTTCCTCGTTGTTTGCGCTGATCAATTTTTTGGGTCACTTTAGCGAGGTCATAAGGGATCTCGGGAATCAAAATTGCGTCGGCCGTCCCGGCTATTCCCGCATTCAGCGCTATCCAGCCCGCATAGCGACCCATGACTTCAACGACCATAATCCGCCGGTGAGCCTCGGCGGTCGAGTGCAGTCGATCTAAACATTCAGTGGCAAAAGATACGGCCGTATCAAATCCAAAGGTAACGACTGTGCCATTCAGGTCATTGTCAATTGTCTTGGGCACGCCGACGATGCGCATACCTTTCTGGCACAAGCCATCGGCGATCGCCATCGATCCGTCGCCTCCGATTGAGATGAGTGCATCCAGTTTGTGCTTTTGAAAAGCTTCTATAAGCTCATCTGAACGATCGATTTCTTCACTTTGGCCATCTTCACCGGTTACGGGATAGTGGAAAGGGTTACCTCGATTTGTGGTCCCAAGGATAGTTCCTCCAAGGTGGGTGATGCCCCGAACCGATTCCCTCTCTAAACTCAACAGGCCATTGCCCCCGAATCGGTCCGGATTTAGCAGACTTTCATAGCCTTCTCGAATGCCGAAACATGTCCATCCCCGGTTTAGCGCTGCAAGGACTGCGGCGCGGATCACGGCATTTAGACCCGGTGCATCACCTCCGCCGGTTGTAATGGCAATTCGTTTGATGTTCATAATCGAATTCTTCCTCCTGCTTACGGGGCTCTAATCTGCCAATAGTCACATCTGGTGTGGCGAGATATCCCTTGTTCACTATTCAACTGGGGCAAAGTTCAACCACCTGTTTTGCAGGAGAATAGTATACAATGGTTATTCGAATTGTGACCCTAATCCCTTGAACCATGAACGTCGCAGTAAGCGGATAAAGTAGTTGATCCCATGTCAAAATTAGCGTCTCTTTGGCTCAAATTCTTGCGATTCGGCTTTCGATTGTTATACAACGAGCTTGCCTGGACCTATGATATCGTTAGCTGGGTCGTATCGTTGGGCCAATGGCGGGAATGGCAAAAAGCCGGCTTTCAATATTTGGTCGGCGAAACCATTTTAGAACTGGCCCATGGCCCAGGTCACATGCTGTTGAAGCTCGAAGAAACGGGTTTCAGGGTGACCGGTTTAGATCTCTCTTTAGCAATGGGCAAGATGGCCAGACGGCGCCTAAATACAGCCGGATCATCTATTGTTATAGCCCGAGGCCAGGCCCAACAGTTGCCATATCCCGATGGATCTTTCGATAGTCTCTTAGCCACATTTCCGGCCGAATTTATCGTCGATCCAAGGACCATAAGCGAGGCCAATCGTGTCCTCAGGCCTAATGGTCATCTTGTTATTGTCGCCCAGGCCAGGTTGAAAAAGGGTGGGATTCTACGTCTAATGCTCGAATGGTTATATACGATCACCGGGCAAAGACCGGCTAATAGTGACGGAGTTGATAGCCTGATCTGGCAAGAAACGGCAGGTCATTATATTGCTGCCGGCTTTGACATCGACTTGGAACAAGTTGAATTAAAAGACAGCGCAGTTACTGTTGTCGTCGCCAAAAAGAACAATGCACCAGCCGGTATTTGATTGTTCTACATATGTTGCTGGCAGGTAATATAGTTGCTTCAACGTATCCGCAATTGGTACAATCGACCCTATGATAGAGCAACAGGAAGTTGAGTCAGCAGCTGAGAGCCAGTCTGCTGCCAATGAAATTCCGGCATCCACGAGCGAAAAGGCCGTTTTGTATTTGGTCATGGCTGTAGTGTTATTGTTGGATCTATTGAGTAAGGTAGTCGTCGAGAATCGGATCGAGCTGAATACAACTTGGATGCCAATTGAAGCACTTACGCCGATATTTCGCATTACCCATGTCAGTAATACGGGCGCGGCGTTTGGTTTGTTTCCGAGTAGCGGCAACCTGTTCATGATCGTGGGAATAGTCGTCTCGGTTTTCATCATCATTTACAATACCCGTCTTCCAGCTAACCACTATCTCTATCGAGTTGCCCTTGGACTTCAGCTGGGCGGCGCTCTAGGAAACCTTTTCAATCGCCTTCGGATAGGCCATGTGACGGATTTTCTGGACTTTGGACCTTGGCCTATCTTCAATGTAGCCGATATGTGCGTCGTCGCCGGTGTATTTCTGCTCGCTTTTTTAATGTTGCGAGATGAACGTAGAATTCAAGCTGAGGATAATCGCCAGCAATCCGATGCTGATTCGCTTAATAATCCCAAGGCTGAGAACGGGGATGACCATAACATGCTTAGGAATGAATGAGTGAACGCCAGCTTGTTGGAGTCCTTGATTCACCGGGGGAGCGTCTAGACAAGGCCTTAGCGCTTGCCCAACCTGATTTATCACGGGCACAAATCCAGCGATTGATCAAAGAGGGGAAGGTCAGAGTTGATGGCCAAATGGCTAAAGCTAGCCAACGATTGGCCGGAGGCGAGCATTACACCCTCTTGCTGCCCGAGGATAAACAGGTCGATCTTCTGCCTGAATCTCTTGAGCTTGACATAATATATGAAGATGATGACCTGATCCTGCTCAATAAATCGGCCGGGATGGTCGTACATCCATCCGCAGGGCATGAGCGGGGAACGCTTATCAATGCCGTATTAGCCCACTGCCCCGACTTACCGGGAATCGCCGGAGAAAAAAGACCGGGTGTTGTTCACCGGTTGGATAAGGACACTTCAGGCCTCATTTTGGTGGCCAAAAATGACAAGGCCCTTCGTTTTCTGCAACGTCAGTTTCAAGAGAGAACAATCAAAAAAACTTATCTGGCCCTTGTTGAGGGACAAATATCGGCAGCAGTATTCAGAATTGAAGCGCCAATCGGCCGCGATCCTAAGCAAAGAAAGCGGATGGCTGTTGTCGCTCCGGAGTCTTCGGCCACTTCGCGCGAGGCGCAGACTGAAATTAGATTACTCTCGATCTATGAGAAATATTCCCTGGTAGAGTGCCACCCATTGACCGGACGCACTCATCAAATACGGGTCCATCTTGCTTTCGCCGGTCATCCAATTGTCGGCGACACAGTCTACGGCCGACGAAAGCAATTGGATAAATTGGACCGTCACTTTTTGCATGCGGCGGGACTAGGCTTTAGCCGCCCATCGGACGGAAAGAGGCTGGATTTTACCGTTCCTTTGCCCCCAGAGTTACAGGACTTGCTCGATAAGTTGCAGACTAAGGTTAGCTTTTAACCCTTGTTTACCGGCAGAGCTAGATAAAAAGTACTCCCTTCCCCCAACTTGCTTTCACACCAAACTCGTCCGCCATGCCTTTCTGCAATGGACTTGACCAAAGCTAAACCCAGCCCTGTCCCCTTTGTACGCTCGTTCGCTCGGGTCTTGATCCGGTGGAATTTTTCAAAAAGTCGCAATTGATCCTCTGCCGAGATACCAGGACCGTGATCCTGGACGCTGACCATGACTTCATTGTCTTCGAGAGCGGAAGCCAATATTATTTCACCACTATTCGGCGCATACTTGATGGCATTGTTCACATAATTGGCAATCGCTTGCCGTATGAGTGAGGCATCAGCATTGATAGGTGGTGAATTTTTGTCATATTGAATTTTCAATTCGAGACCGCTTTCTAAGGCGGATATCCGGTATTCTTGGACAACGCTTTCCATAGTCTCTTTTATGCTGAGATTGCCGAGGACAAGCCCGCCGCCGGCTTCAAGTCGGCCCAGATCTAACAATCCATCGACCAGATCCGCCATCTGTTCGATACCACCGACTATTTTGCCTACAAATTCTTCTTGTTTCGGCTCCATATTGCCCACTAGCGGTAACATGGTTGCGTAACCCAACATGAAGGTTAACGGGCTTTTCAAATCATGGGATACCGTGGCGACGAATTCTGATTTCATATCGTCGATTTCTTTGAGGTAGGTGATGTCCCGGAGCACAGCGACTCGCCCGATGGCCTGACCGTCATTATTAAAAATAGGGGAGGCGCTGGCATATAGAACCTTTCCATCATCGATTGGTATTTCTACGTTTTGCGTTCTAGTTGAACTCTTAGTCAATGCATTGACGAGTTCTTCTTTCTTTATGAGGTCCTTGATCGGCCGACCGATAGCCTCTGTCGCTTTGAGCCCAAAATGCCTTTCCATGGCCGGGTTGATGAGTAATATGCGTTCCGTTTGGTCAGTGACGATAACGGCATCCGATGTGCTTGCTAAGACGGCAGCCAGTCGACGCCGGCCACCCTCAGCCGTGGCGTAAAGCCTGGCATTTTCGACCAAAACTGAGGCCTGGCTGGTTAGCGTTCGCAAGAAGCTTAACTCTATCTGGTCGAAAGTATGGGATTGCCGGTAGGTGAGCCAGAAAATGCCTTGAAAACGGTTGTTGGTGGTCAAGGGAAAGGCGACTAGTGCTTTTGGCAATTTCTCTGGTGCTACGCCATTTTTCAAGATGTTTACCACTTCATTTGGCGATCCAAGAATTAATTCGCTCTGGCTGCGAATGAGGCTCATGACTTGCCTGTCATGATGCGCCATCGTTGTATTTGCAGGTCCTTCGCCAAAAGACAGTGGTTGGCGGCCGCTTGGATTCATCACGACAATTCGGGCTCCGGCGGCGCCAGTCCCGCGCAGTGCGCCTTTTAACACCGTTGGCATCCCTTTGTTAATGTCGATGCTTCTAGAGACGTCTTGGCTAACATCCAGCAATAGAGATAGTTCATCTAAGCGACGCTTTAGCGACAATTGCATTTGTCCAAAGGCTAAACCTAACTTTCCTATCTCGTCATCACCCTGGGGATCAATTGGAGTATCCAAGCTTCCACTAGCGATTTCCTGAGATGCACGGGCCAAATCTGTTATGGGTCTCGTGATACTGCGCCCTAAGAAATATAAGAAAACCACGAACACACCGACGGCGCCGAGTAGAACAATGGTAATTTGGGCAGAGATTTGCAGCGCTTGTTCCAAGACAACTTCATACGGCATTGTGATGGCGAGGCTCCAAGGGTGGTCTGGTCCAGTGAGAAAATAGATGATTTGCCTAGCGTTGGTGCTGCCCAATATCCCTTGATAAGCCTCTCCGGCAAGCTGATCTCCTTTTCCCAACTGTCGTTGCCCGGAAATCGGGGGAGTCCAGGTCCTTAGCAAATTCGTAGGATCTGGATGGCCGATTATTTGGTTTTCCTCGTCTAAAATAAGGCCCTCGCCTTGGCCAAGAGTTCCTTGTAAGGCTACCACCAATTCATCAAGCGAGATCCCGGGAACTCGCCCGACTAAAGTAGCAGTGGTTTCCTCGCCCTGTTCGATGATTGGAACGACATAGCTCAAAACGAACTGTTCGTCATCTAGTTCTTGGGCAGGACTGATTGATGGTGCGCTTGTTGCTATTGTGTCCTCGACGGCTAGCTCTTCAAGATTAGTTAAAGCACTGGAAGCAGGATCGTCTGGGTAATATGCCAGGATATTGTTGGAATCATCTACCAAGATAAGGCTACGGAAAAAAGCCCCGGATCGGAAGAGCTGCTCAAGAACCTGGGTTCTCTCTGATCTGTTTCCCGATTGTAAGAGTTCATCTTGGCTGGCCTGAAATAGGAGGTTTTGCCTCTGGGCGCGGAAGTTTGGAATTGATGATGAAACGGCTTGAGCGTCCCTGGCCATCTGCTCAACAACTAGATCGCTGGCAAGATTGACCGATATGTTAAAGCCAATGATGATCAAGAAAAAACTGATAAGACCGGCGAATAGAAGAAATGTGGCTACTAATCTTGTGTTTAAACTCAAGGATAAAGGAGAAGGAACCGTTCGTATTTTGGGACGAAGCTGTGGAAGGCCGATCAAAATGAGGCTGACAGCGGCGCCTCCCAGGATACCAGCAAGCAGCAAGGGAATGATGTTAGCAGTCGTTGTCGACAGGGCGAGATCCAAAGCTTCCAGATTGCTGGCCCCGACATCGGCATAAACAAGGGTCCCTAGACCGATTAGGGGCAAGAGGACTAAGGCGCTAAAAATACCACTGACAATCGGCTTCCGAAGCCAATTGTATAAACGGCCGCTGTAGCGCTGCTGCAACAAATAGGCGGCTACGACCCCGGCAAAAGCAAGATTAAAGGGATCCGTCAATTGGTGAGTTTGCCACAACGTCCGGCCGAGACCGGCTGCTAAAGCAACGAGTAGTGCGGATAATGGATTAAGGGTTACTCCGGCAAAAAGAAATGCTGCAAAGCTAAATGGCGCTAGATAAGCAACGGGATTTTCTGCGCTTGATAGAGGAGATAACTGATTCTCTGTCGAAACGGAGATCAAAAAAAGCTGGCTACTAACAATTGAGATTATCGCCAGAGCTAGGGTCCACAGCCAATTAGATCTGCTCAATTGCCGAAAATCATGGCGGCGTTGAACAAAAAATAATACTAGTAGCAAAAGGTATGCTGCTAGTAGAAGAAAGCCTAGTGGACGATCAGGAGGAAGTAAATAAGGCGTGCTTGTAGCACCCCAGAATTCAAGCTCCATGGGTACCCCTTATCTTATAACCGGCACAACAGATGGTTAAGACCATAGCCTGGTTCAAGAAAACTTATCCTGTTTGGCGTACAACTTTATGGTAACCTTCTTGAATTATATCATCTGCTACTATGTATCGCAATCACCAACTGATTTGTCTTTTACCCCCATGTTTATTATCATTTCGGTTGGTTCTGGTCATCTAGTGCTAGGCCTTCCGATACTAATGCAATTTAATGGACTCGCGCCGAAACACCTTCGCTATTCTCATTGGCATTATTCTGCTGACTTTACCATGCTACTGCTTAGGGATTTTCGCATACATGATGGCGCCAGGACCTGTCCCAACGTTGCCGCCAGAACCTATAACTATCACCGCATTACCAACGGTGGGAGGAATTGAGGTAACGTTCACACCGACCAGAACCCCTCTGCCGACCAACACGATTGTTCTGCCCACAATTACTTCACCATCGACTCCCATTCAGTTAGTTACGGGGACTCAACTGCCTACGCTCACGCCATCTAGCACGTCGACAGCTAGCCCAACTGAGACGCCCACCTCCACACCGACTGAGACGCCCACCTCTACACCGACCGCTACGCCTCAACCGACATTCACGCCGACAGCGACTCTAGCGCCAACCAGAAAACCTACCAGTTCACCAACACCAACAACTACATTCACTCCGCAGGCCACTTTCACGCCGACGATTGAGCCGGGTTTTACTGCCACACCCACCGCCACACCTAGCGAGACTCCTGAGGAAACTCAAGCCCAATTCCTTACCAGCAAAATGTGAGATGAATCATGGATATGCTTGATCTTTTGAGAGAGCTAACAGGGACTGCTGGACCTTCAGGTTCCGAAACTGAGATTGCCAATGTGATAAGCAGACGGTGGAAGCCGTATGTCGACGAACTGAATATTGATCGTATAGGTAGTTTAGTTGCAGTAAGGCATGGTCAGGGTAACGAACCTCGACCTCGCATTTTATTGGCTGCCCATATGGATGAAATCGCGCTGATGGTTAAGGAAATCATCACAACAGGCGATGATGAGCAGGATGGAGGCTTTATTCGGGTCACAAATATCGGCGGCGTCGATAAACGTCAGCTTCTAGGGCAAGTTGTCACTGTCCACAGCTCTTCCGGTGATGATCTTATCGGCATCATCGGCGCCCTACCTACCAGCATGCTTCCTGAGTCGAAGCGCAATAAACCCTATGGATTCGATGAGTTGATCGTCGATCTTGGAATGACTTTTGAAAAACTCCTAAACAAAGTGTCGGTTGGTGATTTCATTTCTTTTTGCCAACCATTACGCAAGCTGCTGAATGGCAGGGTCACGGCTAAAGCCCTGGATAACCGGGCTTCGGTCGCGGCGGTAACATTGTGCCTCGAAATACTCGCCGAAAGACGCCACGAATGGGATGTGGTAGCCATCGCAACTGCCCAAGAAGAAACGCGTTTGCTTGGAGCGTTCACCAGCGCATTTTCCCAAAGACCGGATATTGCAATAGCTATAGACGTCACTTTTGGCAAAGGTCCTGGCGCCAGTGATGAACTTACATTCGAACTGGGAGACGGGCCAACTATCGGGTTAGGACCGAATATTCATCCTGGTATATATAAGGCCCTAAAAGAGTCGGCCAAGTCATTAGAGATCAAGGTTCATGTAGAGCCACATGCCTATGGTAGCAGTGGAACAGATGCATTTGCATTACAAGTGGCCCGTGATGGGGTTCCGACAGGTCTCGTTTCCATTCCTATACGCTACATGCATACCATGGTCGAGACTGTTTCAGTGGTGGATATTGAGCGCACCGGTCGATTGCTGACAGAGTTCGTTACTGGCTTAGACGACAGCTTCCTAAACAGGCTAGGTGAAGATCTAATAGATAAAAAAGAATAAGGCGCTGAGCGCCAAAAGTGTAGTTATGAACGAGTTACTGAAACAATTAACCGAAGCTCAAGGTGTTTCCAGCCATGAGAAAGAAGTCCGAAGCCTAATCCTGGAATTGATCGTCGATAGCGTTGACGACTGGCATGTAGATGCCATAGGAAATCTGATCGCCCAGAAAAAAGGAACTGGTAAATCTGACCTTCGTGTATTAGTTGATGCCCACATGGATGAAGTTGGCTTAATGATATCGGGCGTCGATCGGGATGGCACAGGCAAATTCATGCTTGTAGGTGGTGTAAATCCCCAGTCATTATTGGGTAAGGTCGTCCAAGTTGGACCAAAAAAAATCACTGGAGTCATCGGCGCCCGCCCGATTCATCTGTTGGATTCGAACCAAAGAGAAAGTGTTGTCAAGACAGAATCAATGCGGATTGATATTGGAGCAAAAAGCAAGGAAGAGGCGAATAGGAAGATCAAGCCGGGTGATATGGCAGCATTTGTTACTAAATATGAAGAATTCGGGAATATCGCCATAGGTAAAGCCTTTGACGACCGGGTTGGCTGCGCCGTGCTAATCGAGTTACTCAGAAGCGATCCTTTTCCGTTTCACTTGGTCGCTACCTTTACCGTCCAGGAAGAGGTAGGCCTACGAGGAGCAAAGGTCGTTGCCTACTCAACGAAACCTACGATCGCATTGGTCTTAGAGAGCACGCCTGCTTACGACTTGCCAAATAAGCGCGATGTAAGCCCAAACGTCTCCCTTGGTAAAGGGCCATCGATTTATGTAATGGATAGGGGAACAATTCAAGATCCGCGCATTGTAGCCCATCTGACCAAGACGGCGACAAGCAGAGAAATACCATTTCAAATTCGCCAACCCGGTGGTGGGGGGACGAATACGTCGGCCATTCAACAGACTGGGGCAGGTGTGCCGGCTGCCACTCTCGCAACGCCAACGAGATATATTCATACGCCAGTATCTATGATTGATTTGACCGATTTTGATCATGTTGTGGCCTTGGCAGATGCTAGCTTACGAACGATTAATTTGGAGCAATTCCAATCTGGTTAAGCTATCACAGTCGAAATATTCTACTTCGCCGAACTATAAAAAAGTACGATGAGGACGCTATATGGACGAGTTAATTAAGAATCTTGTTGAGACTTACGGGCCTTCTGGCTTCGAGGGAAAAATACGAGATCTAATCAGAGCTGAAATTGAACCATATATTGAAGATGTGACGGACGATGCGATGGGCAATCTTATCGCCCACAGGCCAGGTGACGGTGACGGTCTAAAAGTTATGGTCGCGGCACACATGGACGAGATCGGCCTTATGGTGTCGCATATTACCGATAAGGGGTTCTTGCGATTCACAAATATTGGTGGCGTTCGACCCCAAAGCTTGATGGGAAGCCGCGTAAAGTTCTCTAACGGAACCACTGGCGTGATTTATAGTGAAAAGATAGAGACGTGGACAAAGCTACATCCCTTGAACAAACACTATATAGATGTCGGCGCGACGAACCGTGAAGATTGTCCCGTTGAGGTTGGGGCAGCGGCCGCCTTTTCTCGGCCTTTTGTCGCGCAAGGTGATAGATGGATAGCAAAAAGCATGGATGACCGAATAGGTTGTGCCGTCGTCATTGAGGCGTTAAAGCAGATCGAACATTCCATTAATGACATCTATTTCGTATTTAGCGTGCAAGAGGAAGTGGGAACTCGTGGTGCGCAGACAGCCGCAAATGCTCTACAGCCTGATGTTGGTTTAGCTGTGGATGTCACCTTGTCGGGCGATACGCCAGAAGCTAACACGATCGCTGTCGTCTTAGGTAGTGGTCCGGCAATTAAGGTGAAAGACTCGGGGATGATTTCCCATACAGGACTCGTACAGCAGATGAAGATGCGGGCGAAAGAAGCAGAAATTCCCTATCAACTGGAGGTTTTGGAGGGTGGATCAACTGATGCTAGATCCATGCAGATCGCTGGCGCCGGTAGCGCGGCAGGTTGCTTGTCAATCCCCACTCGCTATGTTCACACTCAAAGTGAAGTCGTCGATGTATCGGACGTAAAGAATTCGGTGAGGTTGCTAGTCAATTTATTGTCCAAACCGATAGATTTGTAAAATGGTTATTGGGGAAGTTCAGTCTTCGAGCGTGATTGTTTTCAATAATCTTAGTAACGGATTCCCAATAATCTCACCCCAAACCAACAAATGGTCATCGTTGGTATGATTTGCGTGCCGGGTACTAGCGCTTCCACGGCCGCAACCCCTCTTAATGATTTTAGACCCAGCCAATCTAAAATCGCCCAACTGAGCGGCGCCGCCAGTATATCAAGCACTAGATCGAGCAAATCGATAGTTATCACTACGACTAATGGGGTGTAGTGTAAGGTCTCTGCGAATGTCGCATCAGGCGGGATCTTGATTGATCTTATGCGTTTCGCCGATAACAAAAGGATCGTTAAGCTGCCAATCATAGTCACCAATAGGATGACAAAGAAGACGATGCCTATCAAGCGGATTGTTTCTATGTCCATATTTGCCCTAAGTGGAAAAAATTACCGATATCGTTCAAATGATGAACAAGGCCGGATTTTGCCTCCCATGAATTAGCCAAAGAATTGCAGTTTCTGCCAAGTCATCGATTTTGGCTGATTCAATATGCCAGTACTTGCCAGATAAAAATCAGCAACATGAGGGCTCCTCCCGCCAATTGTACAACTGTCGCTATTCCCCAGCCGACAACACCACCTATGCTGGCCTTCAATGCCACTTTCCAATCCTGATACTTCTGGTATTGACCTATCAAAATGCCCAGGGCATAGCCGATGATTCCGCCGAATAAATTGCCGATAATAGGAATAACTGCTCCGAGTAGAAAGAACCCCAAGATGCTACCGATGAGACCGAGAAACATCGCTCTTCGGGCCGCGCCACCGCTTTTTGCCCCAAGTAAAGGTAGCCAAAGATCGGCCGTGCCCGTGATGATGGCGATTAGTGTAATGACGCTAAAAGTTATCCAGTCTATAGCGGTGAAGCCATCAAAAATGACATAGACTAGTACCGATAACCAGATGAGCACAGTGCCGGGTAAGATGGGGACCAATATCCCAACAAGGCCAATCACCATGAAGGCCACGGCTAATCCAAAGGCAAATGCATCAAGAAATAGAGCCAAGAAAATTACTCTCCATGAAATAATTGATGTTGTCTAATTGAGCCGCACGAGGCGCTGTGCCTTCAAAATCGCTCATTCGAATTCCTTTACGTTGCAACCCTGTAGCCGGTTGCGGCTAACGGCGTTTATAAAGCCAGGGTTGGCCTCTCCCTTTCGTTTTAGCAGTATCACGATCATGACCTGATTAATCCCGGCCGTCAACAAGAACAATTTTTCCGAGGTATACGACTTCTATGTTTCTATCAATTATTGAATTTCATCTGGACAGAAATACTATCCTACCAGTGCCCATGCTATAATTTCAGCATGTTGCTCATCCTCACACACGAAAATGCAGACTTCGATGCCGTCGCTTCTCAATTAGCGGCATGGAAACTTTACCCTGAAGGGGTGCCCCTACTTTCCTGGCGAGTCAATCGCAATGTAGAGCAATTTCTGACACTGTATTGGGATGCCCTGCCTTTTATGAGGCCGGTGGACTGGCGCCGAAGCCGGGTAGAGAAGGTTGTTTTGGTGGATACCTTGTCATTGCCAAGCGTACGCGGCGTACGGCCTGACAAAGTTGAGGTCGTGGTCATTGACCATCATGAACTTGGCGAAACGCCGAATGAACAATGGTCTTATCATACCGAAATAGTTGGCGCGACAACGACGCTTTTGGTGGAGATGCTTCAGGAAAGAGGGCTGACCGTTTCGGTGAATGAAGCGACTTTACTGCTTCTCGGTATCCATGAAGATACAGGATCCCTGGTTTATGGTACGACCACTGTTAGAGATGCCCAGGCAACGGCATGGTTAATGCAGCAAGGAGCGCAGCTTTCGGTTATCAGCCGCTTTCTCAATATACAATTATCCGATCAACAACAATTACTTTATGAAACACTTCAGGATCAGGCGGAATGGCTGAAGATCGAAGGCCAAACCATTTTGCTCTCTGCGGTTTCGGCGCCGCCCGGATTTGACGATGAAATCTCGGCCGTCGCTCATCGATTAAGGGATACACTGACTCCTGATGGCATGTTTTTATTGGTACAACTCAAATACAATCATGTTCAACTGGTCGCTCGCTCAAGCACAGACCATGTAGATGTCTCGATTATCGCTAAAGCTCTGGGTGGGGGAGGGCATAGTAGGGCGGCCGCCGCCACTATTATGGACAGGCAAATTTCCGAGACTCGAGATGAGATCATTGACCTACTGCCTACCGCGGTTAAGCCTATGGCCAAAGTAGACCAGATCATGTCTTATGGCGTTCAAGTCCTCTCTTCCGATACCAAGATCAGCGAAGCTGGTGAGAGGATGCAACGATGGGGACATGAAGGTTACCCGGTCGTCGATCCCCAATCTACCAGGTTGATAGGATTATTGACTCGCCGGATGGTCGATCGTGCACTTAATCACCAGATGGGCGATCTTCCCGTCAAAAATATCATGCGAGCCGGAAGCGTTACCGTTCAACCATCGGATTCCGTAGAATCAGTTCAGCGTCTTATGATCCAGGAAGGGTGGGGGCAAATACCGGTAGTACGTGAAAGTAAGGATGATCAGGCTGAACCAGAACTAATCGGTATAGTTACTCGAACAGACCTAATAAATATCTTGACGGACGGGCTCTCTTCATTCAACGAACCAGACATGCGAGTACTCATGGTTAACTCGTTGACCAAGGCCGTTTGGGCCTTAGTTCAGGCTGTCAGTATCGTGGCCCACCAACTAGAAATGCCGCTCTATTTTGTCGGTGGATTGGTCCGAGATTTGCTGTTAGAGAAACAGCCAATGGATATTGATATGGTGGTCGAAGGCGATGCGATTGTCTTGGTCAAACAGTTACGCAGGCGTTATGGTGGTGAATCGCGTAGTCATGCCCAATTTGGCACGGCCAAATGGTTGTTGTCCCAAAGTTGTTGGCAACGAATTGCGCCAGATATCGCGATTGACAACGTCCCCATGGACATAGATTTTGTAACAGCCCGCACTGAGATTTACACTCAACCATCCGCGCTGCCAGAAGTGGAACACGGTTCGATTAAGCTCGATCTTCACCGAAGGGATTTCACAATCAACACTTTGGCTGTCCGGCTGGACGGGGCTCACCTCGGCGAATTATTAGATTTTTACGGTGGCTTAAGGGATTTACAGTCAGGGATCATTCGAGTCTTGCATAGTTTGAGCTTTGTCGATGACCCAACACGGATTCTTAGGGCAATACGACTAGAACAACGTCTAAAATTTAAGATCGAAGAACGAAGTTCAGAACTAATTCATGAAGCGCTGCCAATGCTCAATCGAGTGACCGGAGATCGTATTCGAAACGAATTGGTTATGTGCTTGAATGAGGCACAACGTTTCAAGATATTAGAAAGATTGGCGGAGCTTGGCGTCCTGGCTCAAATCCATCCTGGCTTGACATTACATTCGCAGATGGCTTCGAGTTTCAAAGATGCCGAACAAATATTAGCCGATCCGGCTTGGGGCGAGTCGCTTAGTGAAGTTCCGCCAGCTTTTGCCTATTTTGCTTTGATGATGCTTCCCCTGACCCCCACAGTCCAGCAAGAAGTCATGGCTCGTCTCAAGGTTCGCCGGTCGACCATGGACGATCTATTGGCGGCAAAGGATTTGTTGATCGAGTTGGCAGAATTGCCGGCGAATCCTTTACCAAGCCAGGTTGTAAAAATCATGCGTTACTACCCCGAGCGGGTGATTATGGTCGCTCAAGCGGCAGCAGGCATTGAGTCTTCGATCGGCGGGATAGTTGACCAATACATCAAGGAGTGGCGGCACGTACGGCCTTCACTGAATGGTAACGATCTTTTGAATTTAGGCCTTAAGGCTGGTCCCAAAGTAGGAGAATTGTTGGATCGTCTGCTCGCGGCGAACCTTAACGGATCTGTACAAGGTGAAGAAGGGGAGCGCGAGTTAATTGCCCAATGGATCGGCGACGAGTTGGTAGCAAGTGACATCCCTGAATCTTAAGAACGACTTCCATCAAATGCCAAAGGCAATCTGTTCTATCATTGGATTTGTCCGGAAACAGAATCTGCATGGGTTAGAAATTCGAAATTGTCCCTCGCTCGTTTGATTCATCAGTCCAAGAACCCGTAACCAAGAAACCTACAGTTTCATCCCTCGAGCCATCCATCAAGATCGTTAGTCGCCTTCCGGATTCTTCATTGGGGATATCAATAACCTTCAAATGGGCTGATAATTCCTTATCGTTGGGTGATAGCTTAACAAGGCAATTGGATGCTTCCTGAAAAAAGTCCCATCTAAACGAGGAACGGGTATGTTCTAAATGGAGCGGCAATGAATAGATACCGCTCTCGACTAAATCTTGATAAAAATGTGTGCCATATGACAATGAAGGAACGCCATGCTCCGAAGCAACGGACATTTCAAGCAAGGCTTTTGTATTGAAGATGTCAGCGTAGGTTACCCGAACACCAAGATCAATGTTGGCGCTGCCCCAGCGACCAGGACCAATCATAATGAAAGGTATTCCCTGCAATTTAGCATTCAATCGCCCGATTGCGCGGCCGATTTCCAGCTTCACGGTTCTATCGTTTATTTGCCGGTAATGAGTTGGATCTACGAAGATAATGTAGCGTATTCCTTCCACCTTTCCGTTCGGCACCAACTCATTCGACGTAAACAGGATATCTTCTTCGGGTAAATCCGTGGGTATTTGAACGCTGAGATCAACATCTCTTTGACTCAATGGACGACACTGCAGAATATGCAGCCGAAAGCCCGGCTGTGGATATTTTGGGATGATTTCGACGGTATATTCGATATCTACAGGTCGCTCGTATCCAAGTTCCAATCTACGTAATGTTGTTCGCAGCAACTTCACGAAATCTCGATCCTGGGTTAAGTAATCGAAAGTCAGAACCAAATTGTTAGCATCTTCTAAGCCGCTAGTCGATACAAGATTTCGAATATAGTCCCCCTGATCTACTGAAACGATAAGACGGGCATGGGGATAACCACTCCGAATAGCTTCATGCAACACCTCTATTGCTGGCAGGGTTTTAAACTCATTGTCCTCCAGATCGATAACGTCAACATATCTCTGAGAATATTGACGGACTGCACTTGCGGTTGACTCCGGCCGTAATCGAGGATGGCTTAAGGCCACAATTCGAGTGTAATCATTGGCCAGCCTATCAACGGCCCTCGTTCCCAAGCCCCAGACCATTCGTAAAAAGCCGTCTTCTTTGCGAATATCTGGATTCCAACGAAAGCTATTTTGACTGAATCCAACTCCGGCAACAGTCGGGAAGAAGTATCGCCCATAGCGCTCGCCATTGACCGTTTGCAATAGGATTGCCATTCGCTCATCATAATCGATCAAGTGATTCTTCTGCCTATATAAAATGGCATCCGGATTCAAGGTACTGGCATAGATTCGTCTTACGGCATCCAATAAATTGGCGAGATTTTGCTCTAATCCACTCTGGTTTGGAAGGAAAAAGCTTTCATATTTACCGGCGAATGAGAATCCAAAATTGTCCTCTAACAAACTTGAAGAACGAACAATAAGTGGCATCGTGCCAATATGCTCCAGAATATCTCGTAGCTGGTCAATTACTTTTTCCGGAAACTGACCATTCATATGAGCCTCTACCACGTTAGGATAATCGGCCCGAATTTCGTCCAAAGGACGGTATTTCTGGTTCATTAAGTGATCTAGGTTATTGACCAACCTGAATTGGTAAATAACTTCTGTGCCGATGAAATAACTTTCAGGAACCACAATCTGTTTGCTAATATCTGGTCCATATTCGGGATCTTGCTGTTGGAGAATCTTCCAGGCTAACAACATGCCGGCTGCCTTGCCGCCGATTTTTCCCCTACCGATCCTATGCCTATGAATATTGCGTAGATCGTTTATATCGAAAACCCTGCGAGCCACACCGATGTAAGGGAGTTGATCACTGATCATTCCCTTTATCAAGACGGCCTTAATCTCTTCTAAATGATGGTTAATCGATTCTCGTTCGGGTGGCGGCAATGATTCATATGCTAATCCCTGGCGAAAAAGAAGTTCCCAAGGAGCCAGTTCAGGATTGAAGGAAAGCTCGCTTGCAGCCAAAGGAGAAGGCTGTTCTTTTAAGACTTCCTGGATGATTTGTTCGAAGAGGGCCGTGGGTAAATTGAACCCAAAGTAAAAATCAGTTTGATAATCGCGTACCCGGGCCTTGCGCTCTTGCCAGACACTGGCAGGCTCTTGTGCAAACGGATCAAAAAGTCCTTCCCGTTTTTGCGATTCGGCCGCCTTTTCTTTGACGATTGCTTCAAACTCTTCGCGACCAATAATGCCACGGCGAAATATCTCGTCACGCATACGTGCCCGGATCCTTTCAGCCAAAACTGGATATTGAGCTAGCTTAATATAGATGTCGATGGTTGATGTCTTGCTACGAAGAGGCGCATCCACCAAAAATATCCTCCATATATTTAAGATTCACAGTCTATAATTACCTAAACCAAGTCTCATTTATACCCAAAAAGAGTTTGTAAAGCTGATTTATTCGGAACTACTCACATTCAGTTGATACAACTTTGTACCGAGATGACATGGATTCGATTCCGCAATTATAACCTGTGACATACTATAACAAGTTGTCATGAAATCGTTTTGTGGTCAAATATTCGATCCGCAATGGCTAACTTATTATTCAATACTCAAAAGGGAACATTATGACCACAATATTTTCGAAAATTATCCGGGGTGAATCAACGTCTGATATGGTTTATCAGGATGATTTGGTAACTGCGTTTCGAGATATCCATCCGGTCGCACCGGTACATATATTGGTTGTTCCTAACAAGGTGATTCCAACGGCCGACGATTTGACGGATGAAGATGAGCAAGTGGCGGGTAGGATGATGTTAGTCGCCAGCAAGATTGCCCGGCAGGAGGGTGTCGCCGAGAGTGGTTATCGCCTAATCATTAATTGCCGAAATCACGGTGGACAGGAAATTTATCATTTGCACTTGCACTTAATCGGAGGCAGGCCTTTGGGTCCGATGGTGTTGCGCCCCTGATAAAGGGTGTTTATCAGTCAGCGACGATTGCATTGAGTTCTTCACGGCATTCACAGGCTTCTTTGACTTCATCCCCGCGTACCAAGTACCCATCGTATTCAAAGCCAAGACCCTCGGTTGTCCAACCGCTCATGTTGAAGGGGATTTGGCCATCGGCCGATGCCCAGCGACCATTATAAAGTCGGGCGATATGCAAATGTGTCCCGTTAGAAAAGCCACCCTCACAAGATGCATGCCCAAGGGGATCCCCTGCGCGAACATAAGTGCCAGGGGCAACCCGGTCACGTGATTCCAAATGAAGATAATAAATGATCCAGCCTGTACCAGGGAATCCATCACCATCAGTATCGATAACAACACCCCCCATGTCGCTGCGAGTTACCAAACCATCAATCACTGCCGTCACCCATGCATCAGACTCATAACATCCTAGCTGGTCGTGTTGGGGAGCAAAATCCAGGGCCGCCCATGCCGAACCACTGGCCCAACCCCCATGAGGACCTCCAGTGAAGTACCACGTTTCACCTTGAGGCCACGGTAACTGCAATGCTGGTTGATCTAAATCGGCCGGCCACAAGGGGTCTACCGTATAAGCGAATGGGTTTCCAAATAACTGGTTGAATACGGAATAGAATCCGTCGGGTCCAATATCGACTAACCAGTCTTGGTAAGAAGACGTAGGAAAAGCAGCAAATAGAAGTTGTAAACCGGCCGTGCCATCGTTAATATCTGTTGTGAAATTTATTTTATCCCCATTCGCGAATTCAAAATAAGTGAGTCCGCCTTCGGCTCGACCATAGAAACCCAGATTGAGCTTGTTCGCTGCCCAGGTTAATTGTTGATAGAGTCCTTCATATCCTTGATGAACATAGCCGAGTGGATAAGGATCTTCATCGATGGTCTGGTTCCTTAGCCAACCCGATCTATACTCAATTAATGCCAATAATAATCTGGGGCTCACGGACTGGCGATCGGCCACTAGTTGAACTATCTCAGGGCCGCTAAGAATTCTTCCTTCAACTTCTTCCTGTAAAGTCAAGAGATGACCGCCCTGTTCGGCCGCCACTAGTTGGACATCGAAACCTTTGAGGTCCGGCCCGTAAACCAACTCGCTATCAGGTATAAGTTTGAAACTTGGGCTCGTCGGTGCTGCGCCGCCAGGCACGAAGATTTGCTGCCCGATGCTTAAAAGGTCACTATCACCAAGATCATTTATCCTAACCAGTTCCTCAACTGTCGAGTTATAGGAGAGCGCAATTTGAGTTAAGGTTTCGCCAATTGATACGATGTGAATGTCATAATTTCGTTCATTTTCATTTTCGACCGGCCGGGTAGGATCAGGAGTCGGCGTTCCCAAATACGTTGGAAATGGGGTTGTGGTTGGATGTATACGAGGAGTGGGCGGTAAAACACTACCACTGCTCTCAACTCCACCTTCGGCAGATTGGGGGACTTCGCCAAAATCGGCGGTTGCATTGATCACTGTTACATCCGGATCTGGCCGTTCGCAGCCATAGAGCGCGAGCATAACAAAGAGTAAGAGCAGAAGGAATCGTTTGTGGCAAACCTGTTTTTGCATGAAATACAACCAGCGTCTGTATATAGTGAGTCACGGATTGCCTTCCTTGATTTTAACCGTGACATTGTCAAACGTAGCAGCGCTTATACTTAGTGTATCCCTATTCTATTTGCCGTGAAACCTAGGGCAAGTTACAGTTTTCGGATACTGAATGGCAAGGTCTAACAAATGCAAGCAAATTATGTTCAGCGACTCCGAATTGAATTTAAGAAAGATGGTCCAACACGATATATTGGGCACCTGGATTTGGCCCAATCATTGGCGCGATCGTTCAACCGTGCCAGAATCCCACTGGCTTATACTCAGGGATACAATCGCCGGCCGCGACTACAGTTAACGACCGCGTTGCCTCTTGGATATACGAGCGAATGCGAGATTGCAGACATATGGCTCGTCGAAGCCATCGATCCCGAAGAAGCCAGGAAGTCAATGGAATCCACAATGGCGCCGGGAATACAGATTGTCAGCGTCAGTCAAGTGGATCTTCGGGCTACAACGCCACAGGCTCAAAAAGCGACATATCGAGTAACATTCTTGGAACGACAGGACTCAATTGACCTACAATCTCGAATTGATCGTCTTCTTGAAGCACAAAAGTTGGAACGCGAACGTCGTGGCAAAGTATACGATTTGCGCCCCCTAATCCTGGGACTAGAGATACTCGATATTCCTGCCGTCCCGGAACAGTTACGGATGCAGCTATCTCTGTTGCCAGGCAAGACTGGCCGCCCTGATGAAGTTCTGGCTGAGATGGGATTTGATCCGTTGGAAAGCAGGATACATCGTTCGGAGTTGGTGCTTGTCGAATCTGCCTAGTCAGGATCGTGAACTTCGTAATGGCCCAGTAATTTGCGCAACAAACGGAATATCGTTGGAAACGTTGAATCCTTTATTGAAGATTAGCCGCGATCGCGTCACTGCTTTCATTCAAATACCGATGCTTTTTGCAGCAATCATTGGGTTATTGGGTTGTGGTTTTCTTGAGATTACTAGCCAACCCCGGAATACAACTGTCCCGATTACCTCGGATCCAACTGAAGTCATGGGGCCTGCATCTACTCCAACCCTGTCGACCTTGCCATCGCCAGTCGTAGTGCCGGATACCGGTTGGGAGAATATTAGGCCAGGGTTAGAAAGAAGAATCATCAATTGGGCAGCTACCGAAGAGAGCGCGAGTGAAAGATTTTATCTACTCCGGATCGATCCCACATCATACCGGTTCGATGTGGCATACAGACCGGGAGCTCCCCAGAGCATGACTGACTGGCAAAAAGAAACAGGAGCCCTCATCGTTGTAAACGGTGGATTCTTCACCGAAGCAAATGAAGCCACCGGTCTTATAATCGTCGACGGTCAAGCCTCGGGAACGAGCTACGAAGACTTTGGGGGTATGTTGGCGATAGATAGCAGCGGTCCTGATCTGCGCTGGTTACCAATGCAACCTTATAATCCAGCCGAGCCATTATCAGCGGGGTTACAATCGTTTCCTATGTTAGTGAAGCCTAATGGCATACGCGGATATCCCGATGAAGACGGACAACCAGCTCGTCGAACTGTTATAGCCAAAGACGGGAGCGGCCGAATCATGTTTGTTTTGGCAGCTTCAGGTACCCTCACCTTACACCAGATGAGCCAATTTTTGGTAGAAACAGACCTGGACGTTCGCACAGCTCTCAATCTGGATGGTGGAGCTTCAAGTGGCTTATTATTGGCCGAGCCGATGGATGGCATCGCACCGTTTACATTGTTGCCAGTCGTGATAACCGTCTACGAAAAATAGTTGTTAAATCCATTAGGAAAATATCCACTGGACAGTAGTTTTTGTTAAAGGTCTCCAATACGGAACCAGCGACGATACGATTATCGCCAATTTGCTAATATATTTGAGATCTTCTTTATAGAAGCCAGGTGGCTCAAAATATGCCATCTTGATATTGACGCTAATAATTTTTGACAAAGATCCCGCCACCAGATATAATTTTCGTTCACTGAACTGGTCATCCGACACAACCAGTACAGTTTGCCTGCAATAAAGACCGGCATGGAGAGCATGCCGGTTCTTTTTGCTAAAATTAACAGTTACAATGATTGGCTCCTCAGTTTGAGGATTTGTGTTAGACACATGTTTGTAAGCACCTGTCCTAATTGCGGAGAGTTCCAATTCACCGGAGGAAATAGTGTACGCAATCGTCGAATGTGGCGGCCGGCAATACCGCGCCGAAGAAGGTCATAGCTTTGTCGTTGAGAAGCTACCTTATGAAGTCGGTGATCAAATTGATCTGGAGAAAGTATTGCTGGTTGCCGAGGATGGAGACATCAAAGTAGGCCAACCGGCAGTAGAGGGTGCTTCCGTAAAAGCAACTGTAGTCGAACAATTTAGAGGCCAGAAGATATTTGTTTGGAAATATCGGCCACGGAAACGCTATCGTCGCCGGCAAGGCCACCGGCAAAGTTACACTCGCTTGCGCGTGGATGATATCAACTTTGGATAAAAGGAATTAGATATGGCTCATAAAAAAGGCGCTGGCTCTAGTCGAAACGGCCGGGATAGCAATTCGAAGCGGCTTGGCGTTAAACGATACGGCGGCGAATTTGTGATTCCTGGTAATATCATCATTCGTCAAAAAGGCACGAAGTTTCGACCGGGAAATAACGTTGGACTCGGCAGAGATTATACTATCTATGCTCTCATCGATGGTCAGGTTGAGTTCGAGAATAAGCAAGGACGAAAATACGTAAGCGTCTATCCGATTGAGTAGGCGTTCTGAAGGAAATAAGAATGAAAAAAGATATCCATCCAAAATGGTATCCTGACGCAAAGGTCATCTGCAACGGCGAAGTTATTATGACAGTCGGCTCAACAAAGCCGGAATTAAGCGTGGAGATCTGGTCAGGCAACCACCCGTTCTATACTGGACAACAGCGCCTTGTCGATACTGAAGGGCAGGTAGAGCGCTTCATGAAGCGGTTACAGAGGCGTGAAGAAATTAAATCTGAGGCTGAATATGAGGCGGACTCGTCATCTCCACTATCATTAGAAATAGAAGAAATTGGTTTAAATACTCGCTCTATGAATGCACTTAAGAGTGAAGGGCTGGTAACGGTCGGTCATGTCCACGAACGTCTTTTACAAAGCGATGATGCGCTTCTCTCTATTACTGGCGTAGGCCAGAAAGCGTTAATTGACATAAAGAAATACTTACGAGCAAATGGGCTAATCGACTAGAGATAATCTATTGGCCCTTTTGAGGAGAGGCAGATGCGCATGACGCATCTGCCTCTCTTTTTTTTAAGTAAAATCACATGGTCACCGGATGCTTAAGCGATTAAAATCGTATATCAGCGTAATACCATTCTGAATTAATGCAATCAAACGGTGATGTATCCAGGTTCACCGACTCTTTTATAGTAAGTCTCTTTGAGAATCGAAAGCGATACATACTTATACTGTAACAAACAAGAAGGGAAGGAGGATTCATGAGTATACATCGTCGGGGTCGAGTAGAACTTATCTGTGGGAGTATGTTTAGCGGAAAAACCGAGGAACTTATTCGGCGACTGCGAAGAGCCGTAATCGCCCGTCAGAAGGTGCAGGTATTCAAACCCGGAATTGACGTCCGTTATCATGAAGAACGAGTCACCTCCCACAACGGGCTTGATTTTGAAGCCCAGCCCGTTTCATCTGCCAGTGAAATTATTTCCGATCTTGAACCTGATACGACAGTTGTGGCCATTGACGAGGTGCAGTTCTTTGACGCCGATATCATTGAATTGTGCGAGATTCTGGCAAATCAGGGAAAACGTGTCATTTGTGCCGGTCTAGATACTGACTTTCGTGGCGTTCCTTTTGGTCCAATGCCGGATCTCATGGCTCGTGCCGAAGAAGTGAATAAATTGCATGCCATATGCGTCGTTTGTGGAGAAGAAGCAAATCGAACTCAACGATTGATAGATGGCCAGCCGGCCGCTTTCAACGATCCAGTTGTATTGGTCGGTGCGGCCGAAGTGTACGAAGCTCGTTGCAGGCAATGTCATTCTGTTCGTCAAATAGGGGAATGATCCCTTTTCGTGAGAAGAAACGGATTGGTTATTGTTGCTTCAGTTAATTGTCAGATTATCAGTTTCCAATAATCTTGACCAAGCAGGAGGAAGGTGATGACCAGCGCGGATCATGATTTGAACCAAGATATCGCCCAAGTACTCATCGACGAAAAAAAACTTCAAGAACGAATCCAGGAATTAGGTGAGATCGTCAAGGAAGGGTATAAGGATAAGGATGATCTATTGCTCATCTGTGTCTTAAAAGGGGCTTTTATGTTTTTGGCCGATATAACCCGGGCTCTCGACAGACCCCATGAACTGGATTTTATGGGAGTTTCTAGTTACGGCGCGAGCACTGAATCTAGTGGAGCTGTTCGAATTATTTTAGATCTAAAACAAGACATCGGTGGGCGAAATGTCCTCATCGTCGAAGATATTATCGATAGTGGGCGCACTCTGGATTATTTACGACGCATTCTTTTAGCGCGGTCACCTGCAACATTGCGGATCTTGACCTTGCTTGATAAGCCGGATAGACGGGAGGTAGACGTACCAGTTGATTACACGGGTTTTCATATTCCAAATGAATTCGTGGTCGGCTATGGACTGGATTTTGCGGAGATATATAGGAATCTTCCTTATATCGCCGTCCTTAAACCAGAAATATTTGCTCACCTAAATGAATAGCCAAAAAAGCCTAATTGAGAAAGGTAAATCAACAAACTTTTTAGTTCTTAGGTACCAGGAGCAAAAGATAAACTAGCCAAAAAGTACTGGTGACATGCACTAGTATATTTGCCTAAAATTTGATTGAGCGAGTCCATGGTATTCGAAATACTACGGAAGAAACGATAATGAATCCAGCACTGGTATTTTTGGGAAGCTTCATAGTCATATCCTTTATTGCGACCATGCTGTTCATTGCCGCCAGTATGAATTCGAGTCACATCAGCCAGGTTGAAGATGGCTACGAATCCGAGCCATCTTACAGTGGGCGGGCAGTCCCAGTTCAGCCGAAGAATTAAAGATCCGCGATTAGCTGCAACACTCTCACAATTCGAGGGGATTTCTTGAAAGCTGAGTTGGAACATCAGGTTAATCGCAGCTAGACAACCAGTATCATCAAAATCCATTTTGCATTTTTGACAAAATAGAACAAATGTGCTATTATTTGTTCCATGAAGGGCACCGGTCACCTCCAGCCTGTACGATTGACGACTCCAACACCTCGTGAATATCTCCAACCCTGGATTTGCCGGTCCAGTAAACCTCTTCCTGCTGAAGCTGGCGTTTGCCAGCCTAGCATTACCAGATCGGCGTACATCTCAGCCGGATTTTCGACTCCGGTCACTCTCCATGCTGAAGCCTGTCCTGTTTCCAATTGGAAACACCCTTCTCCTCTCCTCTTCTCCGGTGTTCACCGGGATATCTAGACTGGTGCCCTTCTCATTTCGCCAGCTTTCACTAAAAAATTTTTTGCCTACGTGAAAATGATTCATTTCCGATATCTTCAAGGTTATTTTAGTTCAGCGTACCTCTGGATTTCGGACAAGAGTTTGGTCTAAAGAGTTAGGATATACATTAGCAGATCCTACATTTCGGTCATTCGTTACCCCCTTAGTTGGCCTGATATAAACGCAGAAGATCAATACCCAATTGATCTTAATGCATATATCTCCAACCCCAGATTTATTCATGTTTTTGTTATGTCAACGACGCAATAGGAAAAAGGTCACCCCGGCGTATTTTTGATTTGAACCTGCGCTCTGTCTATATGCGGTTGCTAAGGCGACCTCCAATCAGGACGAGCGCGACTAATCCTATCCAAGGGAAATCCTTAGAGGAGATTTTTTCTAACTCATTATGGTCCATCTCTTATTCCTATTGACATTTGGCTCTCTTCACGGCGAAGAAACTGGTAACATCATCCAAGAGACCGGGATGTTAGGGGTGACTTGCGTTATCGCTTTGGGAGTCTCGGTTGCGATTCTTGGTATCGTGGTGGCAGCACTCAAGGATGACAGAGCCGATCAATATTACCAGTAGCAAACATAACCATAGCTATATCCCCCTCAGCTAGCTTCAATCAAAATTCAATTGGCCAACACCGTTTGGAGAAGGAAAGCTTCTTATATATGTAGCCCCTTCGAATTTTCCCTCTGAAACACCGCGATCATTTTCCCGGTATTGAATTAGTCAGCAAGGATAACCATCGACAGCCGCCGAGCAATCTTCACAATGCCATACATTAGGGTCATCCTGTGTTTCCACGCAGGGATGCGGGTCCGGTCCAAAAAAGAAATACCCTGCTCGAAATAGAGCAGGGTAAAAAGGAAAAAAAGAGAAACGGACGAACAGATCTGATTATGGTTAGGATGTTTAGTCCCTATATTCAATTCAACAGAGTGCCAAGATCTATAAAAAATACACAAAAATGGCCTCGCGTTGGTTGCGCGAGGCCAATGAGGGAGAGAATTGGACTAATGAGTTTGTCGCATCGATAAGGGAATGTTAGTGCCCAATCTCACACTAACAGAGAGTCGTTCTTAGGGAAAGATACGTCACTCTGGAAAGTTGGGAGTAATGTACCAAGCGGGAACGGCGGAAGAACCCGATGATCAAGATGTAAGAAATTACAATCGCAGCAAGATCCCATTCAATTATTGAAATGTTTTGACCGAAAGTCTCATTCTACCCGACAGAGAATCGCTGTCATTGCGGAATAATTATTTGGTTCCTTTTCGATATAATTCCAGGCTATTCGTGGCGTAAAAAAAGCGGCCTTGCCATTGCTGGCAAGGCCTGTGGAAAGAGGAGTAAAGGGCGACGCTCTGCTGCGCCAGAGCGGATACATTCACGCCCTCTCTCAACAAAACAGAGTAAGAACAGGTCTAGGAAATACAGCCGAGGGTCCGGGAGAGGTTTACCGATGGTCCTAAAGAATCGAGCCGGAAAATTCATCCGGTGAAGGAATCTGGTTACCAGTGAGTTGATATTTGCTGTATATGGCCGTGACTATTGGGCTGTCCAACCACCATCTACTAAGAGTGTTGAACCGGTTACTAATCCACCGGCCGCTGAAGCAAGATAAATAACTGCCGCCGCAACATCGTTGATATCACCGACTCGCCCAACCGGCAGTCGCTCCAGGACGCCTTGTAAGTATTCGGGCTGATCTAAACGTTCGGCTGTACCGGGAGTGTAAATGAAAGTGGGTGCAACGGCGTTTACCGTGACACCCTGCTCCGACCACTCCAAAGCGAGTACGCGCGTCAATTGGTTTACTCCGCCTTTGGAGGCGCAGTATACGGCGTGATCTCGAATGCCAACTAGGCTGGCTTGTGAACTGATGTTAATTATCCGGCCGAAAGATCGGGGTAGCATTAGCTTGGCGGCCGCTTGGCAACAGAAGAAGAGGCCTTTTAGATTGACCGACATCATATCGTCCCAATCGGCTTCAGATACCTCAAGAGCTGGATGATTTGCTCCGATGCCAGCATTGTTTACTAGAATATCCAGCCTGCCAAAATCATCGCTAACTGCCTGGAAGGCTTCATTGATTTGGGATAAGTCGGTTACATCTAGAGGAACGACCAAAGCGCGCCGGTTCATCGCCTCAATCTTTGCCGCTAATCTTTCCAGCGCTGGAACTCCCCTTGCAGCCAAGACAACATGAGCACCGGCATTGGCTAAGGCAAGGGCTAAGCCGTAACCTATGCCTTTGCTCGCCCCGGTGATCATAGCGATTTGACCGTCCAAGCGAAACGATGGAAAAGACATCTCACGCACTTCCTGTTTCCCTATGTTTCCACTTAGCTCTTTGCCTTCTTTGATAAGATTTGGCAATCTTAATGAGGGCTGTATTTGAAAAACTAAGTGAATTGAGCCAGCGATTCTTTAGTTGCCGTTGTGTACATCTAAAGTGAATACGCCACTTTCGCCGCTGTTTTCGGCTGAGACCTCGATTATTAATACCAGGTCAATAGGAGCCTCTAACTCTTCAATGATCGCTTCCAGTTGACCGGCTGTCGTGCCTAATAGATTCAATTCTTCGTCGTATAGAGACAAGATTGGCGAGAATTCGGAACTCTCCAATTCCAGACTGAAGGTATCACCCTCGGTGAGTGCCAATCGGTACCGAATTCTTGTCTCGGGATCGAGCTCTTCGGTTGCCTGGTCGCCCAATTCGATAACGCCACCATCGACGATCTCACCTTGGATAGCGGAAATGATATGCCGGATCGCCGCTCCCAGAAGCGGATCGCCACCGGCTAATAATGTTTCTTCGTTTACCGGTATATCTAGGCTAGGCGGAACGCCAATTCCCTCAATGTGAATCTCACCATCAGCATCAACTGCGCGTCCCTGGGTGAATCTGAACATCTCCCCTTCTGGCATGGCGACATCTTTTACGCTTCCACCCAGGCCGGCCGTCGGGTAATGGCCGACAATGGTGGCTCTATCGTCAATTGTCATATCGTACGAAAAGAATTCACACGCACTAGCGCAATTGGGACCAACGATGACGGCGACCTCGCCATTGTAACGCAATTCTTCTGCCGGCAAGTAAAATCTTTCCTCGCTTCGGGGATCAAAGTAAAAATCATCCAGGTCTTCATCATAACGGCCCGTATTTCCCAAGACAAATGACTCATCGAAAAAGTATGCTGCCATCTGATCTGCAAGAAAGCCGCTACCGCCTCCGTTTTGGCGCATATCTACTATCAACCCTGGCACCTGACTATCATTCATATTTCGTATCAAACGTTCCCAAAGCTGGATTGTCAGTAGTTCGTTGTCAGAGAAACTATAAATCTGAACATAGCCAATCCCATCATCGAGCAGATCATATTCAACAGGCTGTTCGAAACCATCTCGGCCGACATTGAAGGACGAAAAGGCGAAGCTGGCCGATTCTGGAACTGTGATCAGCGTTGCAGATTCAACAGATTCACTGCCTGGATTCTGCCAACTTATGTCAACCTCTGTGTCTAGTGGAAATCGAGTAACATAGCGCATCTGTTGGAGTCGTTTGAAATGGTCTGTGCTAAATGGTCCCGAATAGGCGACCGTCTGGCTAATCGCTTCCGCGATATCGAGACCATTGATAGTTAATACTTCCGCGCCCAATAACATTCCTGCATCTGCTGCCGGGCTGTTTTCGGCTAAAAAGTTGATAATCGATCGCCCATCATCCATTTCACGAATGGCAATGCCCAATCCGCCTGACGTCGCTTCACGGAAATCCTCGATGATTTGTGGGCCGCTTACGTGCCCGTCTGGAATCGACCAGGCAAAGTCCCGTAGCGCGCGCCTGTATGCCAGCACATTGCCGGCCGATTCGGCCGCCTCGAATCGAGGCAAAAACTCTTCCCGCAACGCTTCCCAATCTATGCCTTTGTATTCAGTGAAGGCGTATTCTTTGCTTAGCTGGTCAATAAAGGCATTAAAGGCCTCGGCATAGCCCAACTCTGAGTAATCATCGAGTGCCGTTCCTTCAGGCTCGATCAAGTCAACTACTGGGGATGCCGAACGGTCGAAATTAAACGGCTCGGTATCCAGATCGACTATCGTATATCCACGCGGGACACTAACGATTGGATCATCGTCGGTGAACAACAATCCATCATCGCCAAAAGCTGATGGAAATCCTTGTTGATCATCTGGCGCAAATATCAAAAATTTCCCGCCAATGATTTCTCGTTCCGTATTAGCATCATCGCTGACTAATGTTGAGGCGTAGGCAGTAGACCAACCGCCACCAGAAAGGTCACGTTCTTCAAGAAATGGATCGCCGAAGGTATTCGTCCAATAGGCGATGGCAAATACTTGAATCCCTTGATCTTCCTCGCCATCGTTATCGACATCCCTTAATGTTCCTTTGGGTTCTATCGGTAGGGAGATGCTGTAAGAGAATGGGGATTCAAAGAAATCAGATGTGATTTGACCTAACGTTTGTGATTCAGGCGGCATGAGGAAGGATTCGTTGCGGTCGACGAATCCGGCTTGGTCCTCAAGGATCACCACAGGCTCGGCCACGCCCATCGTGAAAAACGGATTCGTATAGCCGACCTCTCCAGTGATAACAACCGGACCGCCCTCGTCGTTAACGATTATTGCCATGGGAAAATCACCCTCGCTAATTGAAGAGTCAGTTTCTTCCATGCGTTCTTCCAGCTCTTCCGCTTCATCCGGAGTTGTAGTGGGCGTAGGCTGTCTTGTAGGTTCTGGTGTATTCGTGGGATCTGACCTTTCAACCTCTGCCTCAATTGATACCGTTGGTTCAGGCGTTGCAGTTGGTTGTTCTTCCTGACTACAAGCGACCAGCGATGTGGCAACTATTAGGGCAAAAAAAATTGATTGATATAACTTCATTCGATACTCCAATACTCCAATACTCAGATGGCTCCACAGTACATGCTTGACGGTAGATTGTATCCGTGGATGAATCAAATATCGCCTTTAATCCGCCACTTTTCATTGAGGATTAAGGTCAGGGGAGCGAAAAGAGCACTATACCGATGTGCCAGCCACCAACAAACAAAGCGCGGTTGTTAGGTCGGTTTGTCCGGTCTTGACCTCAATGTCGATTTCTAATAGACGTTCATAAATCTGCTCTAGTTGAGCAAGAGAAAAATTATGGCTTTGTTGGTAAATTTTGCCGGCAACGTAACTATGTATTTTTAATTCCTTGGCTGCCACCGCGGGCTTGGCGCCATTTTCGGCTAACTCTTTCACCTGGATCAGGAGCCTAAACTGGCGGACGATCATGGCAAAGAGGTAGGAGGGATCAGTACCTTCGTTGAGCTTGTTTTGAAGAAGCTGAGCGGCGCTTCCTCCATGCCGGATGCCTACAGCGTCAACCAATTCGAATATGCTTGATTCAGCAACAAATGGGCAAAGTAGGCTGATGTCATCGACCTCGATAGGAAGTGATCCTTTATAAATAATGAGCTTTTCAAGCTCATTGTCGAGCAAGTCGAGATTATTGCCAACATTTATTGCTAGCATATGGACTGCACGATGGCTTATTTGCCCCCCGGCCGATTTCACACGTTGGCGAATCCAAGCTTCGAGACTGTTGCCTTCTAATCTGGAAAATAACTTGACATAACCCATATCGCTATTAGCGGCTAGTTTAAGTATTGGGTGTTTTGCCGGTAATACATGAGATTCCATGAAAACGAGCCGTGTACTCCCGGGTAAATTTGGAAGGTAATCCAGGAGCTGTTCCAAGTAAGACGGATTTGTTAAAAAGAGGTTGTCGATGATGATAAGACGACGATCAGCCAGGAATGGAATCGAATCACAGGTATGCTGCAATTGTGAAAAGGAGAGAGACCGGCCATCAAATCTGCTCGTGTTGAGATCGAGCAACGACGGATCACCTAATTTACTCTGTAAATCAGCCAGGGTTTTTCTTTGAGAGTATTCGTCGTCACCATGAAAAACGTAAAACATTATTGTCGATGACTCAACTATACTATGCTACCGAGTGAACGGCTTGGAGACGGTACCGATCTCGCCGATGTTATCCTGTCGTATTAATTCGATAGGCATTTACATCATCGTTTTTGGTCTGTCCAAGAAGTAATTGAAAAACGCGCGTAGCGATAAATGGCGTGACATGACGAACATCCACTACCCGTAAATTGCCTAAATTGGGGTCGACAGTGAATTTTTCTTGAACAGTCATGCCCACGGGCTTGGATACGATAATTGCGATAAAGATTGCTAGAATCGTTAGGGGTAAGGCGGCAATCAGTATTGGCAGGCTATACTTGGGATTGTTTTGCCGTCGACGTTCTAACGATAAAGTCGCTTGCGCTGCAACCGCTGCCATGGTTGCTGTGGTCAACAAGACGGTACCGCAGTTTGGGTGTAAGGCTAATTTGCTTTCGCCTTTTTGCAGGCGATCATAAGCTTCATCAACGGCCGCAACCACGCTTTCCCGATCGATATCTCCGTAAATGTTTAAGTTGAAACCACCGGGTGTTGAATTACCTTGAGCGCTAAAGCCTTTATATTTCTGACTTAAAACATTGATGGTGGCATGTTCCAGCGCGTGATTACGGCGAACTTGGTCCAGTATTTGACTTGACATAAATTACTCCAATTAATTATTGATTCCTCTTGATTCTGGTCAAGAGTTAAACGATTTCTGCATCATAACATGGAATAAAGAACCGGCAACTGGTAACAATGAGAAATGGATAATTAAAACACGATTACTATTTGGTGAAGGTGGGCAGGCCCAAATCAGGCATCGGTTCACCGGCTAATAGTGAAACAACAGCCACACGAGTCGCTTCAATGTCATCCCAGGGATATTCGATTACCCCAAAGCACATGGATTGTTCGTGACCTTTGCCGCATATGAGGACTAAATCTGCTTCACGAGCTTTAGTCATGGCGAAATAGATGGCTTGACCTCGATCGGATATTCGCCAGAAGCTTTGGCCTTCTACACCGCCCTGACTTCGACAACCTTCGGCCATCATATCCAGTATATCCTCTAGAGATTCGGTGCGTGGATCTTCAGCCGTAAGTATCGTGATATCGGCTTCACGTGCTGAAATCTCGGCCATCATTCTCCGCTTCTCTACATCACGCTTACCCGCACTACCAAAGACCGTGATCACCCGTCCTGGTACCAGACTTCTAGCTGCTGCAATGGCTTCTTGAAGCGCATTTGGCGTGTGGGCAAAGTCAACGATGATCGAAAATGATTGGCCTTGCTTTACCGGCTGCATTCGGCCCCTTAACATAATGTCAGATTCTAAACCAGATTTAATATCTTGGTTGTCTATGCCGAGGGCATGTGCGACCGAAGCAGCTGCCAGCATATTGTAAACGTTAAATGGGCCAACCATCGGCGAATTGATATGTATTGAAGATTCACTTGCCAATCCTGCGAGAAGGTAGAATTAAATCGAAGCTCGTTAATCCATTGGTGTAAACGATGTTCGATGCGAAGACCTCGGCCGCTGAATCAAGTCCATAGCTTAATTGATTTGAGATCGTCATTTTAGTCAGATGTAAGTAGCTGGCGTCATCTCGATTGAGTACGGCCGTCTTCTTGACGGAGCGTTTTTGATCAACCCCGGACAATGAGGGATATTTTCCCGCACTTTGTGTTGAGACCCTGCCTGAATCTGCTTGATTTTCATCCTTGATAGGGCTAAATGGCTCAGGAAGTGGATAAACCGATTCCATCATTCCGAACAGTTTAGACTTGGCCTCCAAGTATTCCTCGAAGCCACCGTGATAATCCAGATGCTCATGGGTTATATTGGTGACAACAGCCACATCAAAGTCGATTGCGCCAACTCGATCCTGAGACAAGCCATGAGAAGTCGCTTCCAAAACACAATGAGTGAGGCCGGCATCAACCATGCGGCGAAGGTATTCCTGGATAATCGGTGCTTCGGGCGTCGTTACATGTAATGCCAATGGTTCCTCATTTTCGCCGATAGCTGCCTTTATAGTGCTCAGCATACCAGTTTTTATCCCAGTGGACCGCAGAATCTGGTAAATCAAATTGACAGTGGTTGATTTGCCGTCGGTCCCAGTTACGCCAATCATGACGAGATGTTGGCTGGGAAAATCATGCCAGGAGGCCGCAAGCCAGGCCTCAACGATTCCCGTATTTTTGACCTGAATATAAGGAACACCGGCCAAGTCTACATCAAGCTCTGCTGGGTCTAGCTGGCCCAGGATTAGGCTGGCTCCTCGTGAAATAGCTTTGCCGATATACGGATGGCCATCGGTTCCCGTCCGAATACGAGCGACAAAACAAGCTCCAGGTCTGACCAAATCTGAATGTTCGACGATGGATGTCAGTTGAATGTCCGGACCATCATAAGTTGGTGGTTTTGGCAGCGAGCGGCCTTCAGTAGCATCACGCCACTTACTTAACAAAACGAGCAGAGATCTTGTTGAATTCTTATTCATGCGGATTCTAATTGCCGATATCCTTTTGGTGATAAGCATTAAGACGTACCCGTCCAGGTTGGCTTAAAAGATTGTTTACACCACCGACGGTCGTGCCCATTACTCTGCCTTTGGCAAACCAGGGAAAATCAATATCAATGGCGTCGCCAGCATTTAAGCCTGGAATGGGCATCAGGCGAGCTGTCAAAGGTTTATCTAATCTGATAGCCAGGCCAGCAACATCCAACAATATACCTGTCAGCGTCTCTAATGTTATTGATCCCGGCAAGGGTATCACATCTAATCCAGCACCACAGACGGAAGCGTAGTTTAACAGGTCGCTTAGGCTGACCGCTCCTTCTCCTACCCGGGTGGCAAGGAGGGTGTCTTCTAATACCGGAAACAGGAGACCGCTAAAACCACATTTTTGATACTTAGCTTTACGGATGGCGTCAGCCAGTATCGCTGCCGCAAAAGTGCTTCCAGGAGCTCCCAGACGAGTAAGGCCGATTCCTTCCAGCCCACCTGCTAAACTGCGCTCCGGAAGTGGGAAAGGCGCCAAAGTGAAATCGAGTCCGGAGAAGAGAAATTCGCTGTGTTCGGCTAATTCCAAAGCTTTAAGAGTCAGCTGAGCAGCCTCGCGCTCAATCTCATTGATGAGCATGTTCTGGAACTCTTGTAAAGATATTTTGCTTGTATCCTTACTAAATTCAGCTAATAGTTTTAGGGGCAAATCACCGGCTTCGACCGCCAATGCAAAATGGGGCAAACCGCCGCCATGGTAAGCCACTGGAAAAAAAGGAGATCCTGGAGTGGTATTAGCCAAGGCTGCGAATTGAAGGTTGGCAAAGCCATCGGGTTTGAGGGTGCTAAGTTCCTGGACCAATTTGGCAATGGCCTTGCACCGGCCGATGTCCACCATACCCTTGGTGTCCGCGATTTCTGAAGTTAGAAATATTACATCGCTTTTTGCAAGTAAGTCCAGAATCTTGTCGATCCAACTGTCATCATGGTCCAGCATCAAAGGACCGAGACTGAGAAAATCTACGCCGGCCTTTTGCCAGGGTTCAACAAACTCTTTTACTTTGACGGATGAATAATGATTCGGATTCCACCAATTTGGAAACGGCGTTGTTGCTACTCTGGTTGTTTGAACAGGCACATGGAATGATGAGCGCGCGTTCTTAAAAAATCCTTCAGCGTTGGCGGCTATAAAATCGGGTTCCACAAACAAGGTGACTGAACGGATTTCCATAAGCGATTACCTCTTCGCTTTCAAAGTAATTTGACAGATACTCTTCTAAAAATAAAATCACTATGGTAAATTATGACTCAATCGAAAACCGACAATCCCAAAGGCGGCAAAGACCGGAAGGTAAATAATGCGCCTGCGTCAGTAACGCGATCATTTGTTGCCTGTCCACGATGCAGCTTTTTTTTGGCCGGTTACCGTCTAATTCACGATGATTTTGCGGAAGCTGTTTCAAATCGTCAAGGAAACTGGCTAAATCTAACATGGAATTCAGCCTCTCGTAGCCTAGTTCAAAAAAGTTTTGGCTGGTGGATAGGTATGGATGCCACTCATTACGAAGGTATCTGCCAAGACTGCCGGCGGATTTTTATTTACAGCGGGCCAACGGTTAGAAAGGATCTTGAGACCTTTGATGTACAGATCAAACCCGGATAAGGTGATGGGAAGTCCTCTTGCGGATGGTCAAATGTCGTTTGTCTCAAGAAAGTGGTCCCTTTTTTCAATTATCTTGCCGGCAATCTATTTGTAGTATTCAAGATCTACGCTGCCTTGCGGCTTCAAAGATAATCACAGAGGCGGCAGTGGCGGCGTTAAGTGACTCAGTGACTCGATACATGGGGATACGGATGCTACCTTTGGCCAGGTTTTTAGCTTTCGCCCCATAGCCTTTGGCTTCACCACCAATAATAATGACGGAAGACAGTTTCCAGTTCACATCGGAGTAGGAAAGTTCAGCATCCATTGTAGCCAGCCAAATTTCCATCCCTTCTGTCAATCGTCTAATCTTCTCCCAATTGGCTAAGATGAATGGCACTTTTAGAAGGGCGCCCATACTACCCTGAACAACCTTAGGATTGTAGACATCCACACAACCCGGCGCGAGCAAAATGCCGTCAGCTCCTGCGGCCGAAGCAGATCGAATGATAGAGCCTAAATTTCCCGGATTCGTAATTCCGTCGAGAATGAGTAGGAGCGAAGGGGTAGGAGGTAGTGTAGCTTCTATAAATCGCAATTCGGCTAACACTCCTGGGGGTGTCACAGACTCGCTTATATGGCTCATAACCCGATCGGTTACTAATGTTACGCCACTGCCCAACGATTCTAGAATTCGTTGATTATCGTTTGAGTCGAGCCAGGATTGAGTAGCCAAGATTTGCTTTTGGCACGAGGCATAATCCTTGAGTTCATACAACCAACGAGAACCCTCAACGATATACGCTTTTTGCTTGTGGCGATATCGACGGTCTGTTAATAACCGACGAACATGCTTGATTGTTGGATTACTGGTGCTGGTAATCTGGATCATGAGCCTAAAGAGCTACTATTTTGAGATGCTGACCCCGGTTATTAAGAGAATCAGAATCGGCGCGGATTGTAGGGATATGCTAGGCCACACAGATCTATTATCCTCCGAATCAACTCAGAATTCACATTTAGGGAAATTTGGCGTATCATCTATTGTGAGGATTTTAGCCATTTACTAATAATTGAATTACTATATCTGTACAAAAGGAGGGAATCCCTATGCTCGTAAGAGAAAGAATGTCAAAACCGGTCATAACTGTGGGAGTGGATATGCCAATTATGGAAGCTCTCAATTTGATGAAACGAGAGAAGATCCGTCGTACACCTGTAGTCAAAAAGGGGAAATTGGTAGGGATAATTTCTGATAAAGATTTATTAAATGCTTCCCCATCTGACGTGACCTCTCTAAGCGTTTGGGAAATAAATTACCTGCTGAGCCAGATCACGGTTAATGAAGTCATGACGAGAGATGTTCTAACCGTGACCGAGAGCACTCCTATCGAGGAAGCCGCCCGCATTATGGCCGATAATAAGATTGGTGGCATACCGGTGATGGAGGACGATCAGGTAGTTGGACTCATTACGGAGACAGACCTATTTAAAATATTCCTTGAACTTATGGGCGCGAGAGAAACGGGAGTTCGGGTTACTGCGCTGGTACCCGAGATACCAGGTGAATTAGCCCAAATCACAGAATCTATTGCAGCGGCCGGCGGGAATTTTATATCCTTCACACAATTTTCTGGTGAGAATCCATCCAATAGGGAAATAACATTTAAAGTTGCTGGCCTGGATGAAGATAGGGTTGCAGAAATAGTAAAACCATATGTCGAACGAGTCATTGATCTCCGCACTTGCTGTTGAATCGGTAAATTTGCATCGACATACAATCCATGAACTCAATCCATTGAAGGGCCCTTACACCTCGAGATGTAATGGTTACTTGTCTTAAAAATTGAACATTGCACATTGAAAGACATTGCCATGTTCAAAAACTGCCTCTATAATGGAGTTGTGGAGGATCTGCCGTGAGCAAAGTCAAGGCATTTTATAAACTGGCCCGACCGTTCAACGCTATTTCGGGAGCCTTAGCGGTGTTTCTTGGGGGTTATGTTGCCAGAACCGGCGCCTGGGACAAAGTCGCGTTGGCAGCCTTGGTAACGTTTTTGATAACTGGGGCGGGTAATGCATGGAATGACTACCTTGACATTGAGATTGACAAGATTAACCAACCCAACCGCGTCCTGCCAAGCGGTCAGATCAGCCCCCGATCAGCATTGATTTTTTCCATCGTTTTGACTGTTTTGGGTTTAATCATCGCGGCCTTCATTAATCCTGCGGCCTTTCTAGTTGCCTTTGCAGCCTCTGTGATTCTCTTTATTTACTCGTGGAAATTGAAAAGCACGGTACTGATGGGTAATGCTACGGTAGCTGCGATTTCCGCTCTTAGCGTGGTATTTGGCGGTATTGCCGCTGGCAATGTATGGCCAACGCTTTGGTTGGCAGCCATCATAGGCGTCGCCATTACCGGTCGTGAAGTATTAAAAACTTTAGCCGATTACGAAGGCGACCTCAGGCAACATGTGCGGACCATATCAACCGCCTGGGGGCGCCGGCCGGCTCGCATCGTTTTTTATCTGCTGATAGCGGCAACTGGTTGGATTATGTTGCTTCCTTACCTGTTGGATGTTTACAATGATTTCTACGCAGTCATTGTTGCTTTTGGCGTTTTCCCGGTCATGCTCTACGCTCTTGTCCGCGTGACCAGGTTCTCTAGCGGACGGCAACTGGAAAAGGTGAGCCAGCTCATGAAAATGGATTTTCTGATTTGGTTTGTTGCAGTTGTCGTGGGAGCCTCAGATCTGATATCATTTTGAGGCCATAACGTCTTTGATTGACACGGGGAGTCATATTACAGCGCCGCTATTCACCAATATTTCAACTCTTAATTAAACAATTCCAGGCGGGCATAAGCCAATATTAAGACGAGGGCACATCCGCTTGCTGCTGCAATGTTACCCGACCGTTCAAAAACCATTCTTGACTACTGAAATGTGCTGCCCCATTTTCCGTGATGTCCTGTAACTTGGTATACGAACCTTCAGGATCCAAGATATAACTCTTTTTAGTATCTTTGAGATAGATTTGCAAGATGTTTTCGATGATTTCTTGTTTAAGTATAGCATCGGTTATTGGAAATAAGACTTCTACTCGACGGTCAATGTTCCTGGGCATGAGATCGGCGCTACCGACGTAAAGCTCTGGATTTCCCAGGTTGTGAAAGTAATAAACCCGGCTGTGTTCGAGAAAGCGACCGATGATACTGATGACACGGATATTCTCGCTGACGTTGGCTATACCTGGACGCAGGCAACAGACGCCACGCACGATGAGCTCAACCTTCACACCAGCTTGTGAAGCACGATATAGGACTTCGATAATCTCAGCGTCGACCAAGGAGTTGACTTTGATGATTATCTGTCCCTTCTTTCCATAGCTGATTTCCTTTTCGATGAATTCCAATATTTTGGTTCTCAAATTAACGGGGGCGACGAGAAATCGACGATAATCGACTTGATTAGAATAACCGGTCAGGTAATTAAATAGTTCCGACGCGTCCGCTCCGATATTCTCATCGCTAGTCATCAAACCCACATCAGTATATTGACGGGCTGTTATTGTATTGTAATTTCCTGTCGACATATGGACATAGCGGCGTATGCCCTCTCTTTCCTTGCGAACAACCAAAGACAATTTACAGTGGGTTTTAAGACCAATCAATCCATAGACTACGTGAACGCCTGATTTCTCCAACTCGCGAGCCCATTCGATATTGCTTCTTTCGTCGAAGCGGGCTTTTAGTTCAACCAGAGCCGATACCTGCTTTCCGTTTTCACGTGCTCTGATTAAGGAATGAACGATAGGTGGATTGGGACCCACGCGGTAAAGAGTTTGTTTAATAGCCAAGACGTCTGGATCGTCCGCAGCAGCCTCCACAAATTTTACCACCGGGAGAAAGCTATCATAAGGGTGGTGAAACAAAATATCTTTACGCCGGAGGATATCGAAGATGTTTTCACCAGATCGCAACGTTGGGGGAGGCGATGGCTGGAATAACTTGTCCTTTAGTTCAGGTCGGTCCAAGGATCGCAATTCCCATAAACCTCTCAAGCCCAATGGGCCATCAGATTGGTAGACATCAAAGTTCCCAATCTCGAGATTTCTGATGAGAATATCTCGCACTTCTTCCGGCATGCTCTCGTCGATCTCCAAGCGGACAACAAAACCAAAATGTTGCTGACGGAGACTTTCCTCAATCGTTAGCAATAGGTCATCAGCCTCCTCCTCTTGAATCTCCATATCAGTATTCCGGGTGATTCGGAAGGGATAGGCGGCTTCGATTTCCATCCCCGGAAACAGCCTATCGAGATTGGCAGCGATCACTTGCTCCACCCATACAAATTTTTGATCGCTCGGAGGAAGCAGCTCATCTGGATCCAATGGGTTAAGGGGTACCAACCGAGGTAATATGGCAGGAACTTTTACACGGGCAAAATGTGTGATACCGGAATCCGGATCTTTGACAACGACGGCGAGATTCAGGCTCATATTGGATATATGCGGAAAAGGATGACCTGGGTCAAATAACAATGGTGTTAATACGGGGAAGATCTCGCGTTCAAAATAATCCCGCAATTTTCGCTGGTGACTTCGTTTAAGATCTTGGTGGTTCAGGATATGTATCCCGGCTACATCCAACTCAGGATTCATTACTTCGTTCCAGAAATTCATCTGCTGCTCGACGAGCGCGGTAACCGATTCATGAATTGCGACCAATTGTTCCCGAGGGGTCATGCCGTCTGGGGGTCTATCGGTGATGCCTAATAAAACCTGTTGCTTCAGGCCGGAAACGCGGACCATGAAAAACTCATCCATGTTTCCACTGAAAATAGCTAGAAACTTAACCCTCTCTAGCAAGGGATGTTTTTCATCAAATGCTTCGAGCAACACCCGCCGATTAAATTCGATGGTGCCTAGTTCACGATTTATATATAAACTTGGATCCTGTAGATTGATTTCAGTCATCGTCTTGGCCTAATTGATCACTTTGCAAAGTTGATGGTATTCAAAATCGGACCGGTCGATAATTGTACTTTCGACAAGCCCAAAGAGACTTAATTTGTTCTATTTCCAGCCTATGCCCTACGCCTGTTTGAATGCTGCAGGGCATGGACAATATACTGTAGTATGGTGGGAATTATAGCATACATTAAATCAATCTCCGGCTCCTTTGTTAATTTGTCGTCCCGAGATGCATTCTTCACTCTATTTACAGGCTTTATTAATTCATGTGGTGAACGCCAATAACAATAATTCAACGAAGGCAAAAAGATTTTTCCAAGATGCATAAGCTGATGTGGAAAGCCCGAATATTCTCGCTCTTCATACTGCTGGTTTTAGTCGGATGTGGATCCGAAATGCCGACAAGAGCTCCGACAGCGCCGGCTGTTTTATTAACGAGACCGCCAACTCCACCAGTGATAGTCAACGAACTTCAACCCACTTTACCTGTGGTACCGACGGCAACGGCGACGGTTACCCCCACACCCGTGCCAATTGCCAACCCCGATTTTTACTTAAGTGCAGGACCTGGGGTGCCGGCCGATGTCGTCATGGCGAGTCAAGAGTTATCTCGTTTGGATCCCCAAACTTTTTCATGGGCCGAAACTTCAGGAGCAGAAGATAAAACTGTCACGATTTCCATTAATCAGGGATCGCCGCTGGCCCGCTGGGTTTATGCAGCGGCCGTTCCTTTCGCGACGATAGCCGATGACATTACACTTGATGAAATCGTTTCTGGCTGGCAATCTGGTAGTAATAGTTTTGGCAGGCTTATCCTCGATCAGGAAACGGCCGATGCTTTTAGCACACTCTGGGGCGCTCCCTCTATCGATGTATTGATTGTCCCCCAATCTGACCTGATCGGAACGGTGTGGGCGGAACGCCCATCCTGGACGATGATCCCCTTCAATCAATTATCGCCAGAGTTGAAAGTACTTCGGGTTAATGGTCAATCCCCTCTAGCAAGGGACTTCAATGTAGTGGACTATCCATTGATCCTTGATATCGGGGCAACAGGTTTTGCGGATGGTGTGACCGGGCTACAAGAGGTCTGGCCTGGTCCTAGTATAAATCGAGATCCTGGAAAGCTGACCCAGGTGGCCATGAGCGGGGTGACAGCTCTTGGGCGAGCTACGGCCTACCAGATGGAGATTGGCGGGATAACAACACCAGGTGTGGTAGTTGGGCCAGTCATGCGGTCGGCCGACATCGCTCATGTTAGCCATGAAGTGCCATTTGCTGCAGATTGCCCATATCCAAATCCGATCGGCGATCCAATCTTCTGTGCGCGGGATGGCTACCTGGCATTGATAGAAGCTATTGGCACTGATGTCATTGAACTAACCGGCAATCATGTAAACGATTGGGGACCAGAGAATCTTCTTCATTCGATTGATTTGTATGAACAAGCGGGTATGAAAATATTTGGTGGCGGCCGCAACATAGCCCAAGCCAATGAACCAGCAATTTTCGATCACAATGGAAACAAAATAGCCTTTGTCGGTTGCAATCCAGTAGGACCGGCTTATGCTTGGGCTAGCGAAAACGGGGCGGGGTCACAACCATGCGACTATGATTCATTATTTAGCCAAATTAGAGAGTTAAAAAATCAAGGTTACTTTGTGATCGCTACATTACAGTACAGCGAGTTCTACCAATATCCGGCAACTCCGCAACAGCAGACCGACTTTATGGCTTTGGCTGATGCTGGGGCTTCAGCAGTCAGCGGCAGTCAAGGTCATCATGCACAAGGATTTGACTTTCACAATGGCAGCTTTATCCATTATGGTTTGGGCAATCTCTTTTTTGACCAAATGGATATGTTAGGCACAAGGCAGAGCTTTATCGACACCTATTTTATATATGATGGCCGATTGTTGAGCGTGGAGCTTTTCACGAGCTTGATAGAAAACTATTGCTGTCCTCGAGCTATGTCTGAGGCTGAAAGGGCGCAATTACTGCAGTCTACATTTCAAGCAAGTGGTTGGTGAGTCGCTGTCGTTCGTAAATTTGTCCGCCTTCTTTATGCAAGATTGTCCTTACCGATCATGTGCCTGAATCTGACAGATGATCAAAGAGGGCTTCAAGTCCAAGAGTATAGCTTCGCCAGCCAAAGCCGCTGACTTGTCCGATGCATACTGGGGCAATCACTGACTTTTGTCGAAAGGATTCCCGAGAATGTATATTGGATAGGTGAACTTCGACACATGGCAAACTGACTCCGGCAATGGCATCCCGAAGGGCAAGGCTATAATGAGTGTAGGCTCCTGGGTTAATGAGGATCCCATCTGCCCAGCCAACTGATTCATGAATGGCATCGATAAGTTCACCTTCATGATTCGATTGCTTGATCCGCAGTTCGCTTTTAAGCCGGTTGCTTTGCTCCAGTAGGGCGAGATTGATGTCGTTAAGGGTCATTGAACCATAGATTCCTGGTTCGCGATTGCCGAGTAGGTTTAGATTCGGGCCGTGTAATATCAGGATATTGCTCATATCATAATCTCTCGCCTGGATGGTGCTTTTAATACGATTGGACGGTCTGGAAATCTCATAAAGAATGGTTCTATATTTGCCGGTGCAGTGCTGTCAATGGCCATTCACTCTCCTAAATAAATCATTTGAAACGGCCGGTTGATATTACAGGTTACATCCTCTGCACTGATCGTCCCAATGATGATGCCGATAATATATTCATCGGTAACTAACTGCCATTCGTAATTAAAAGTGACCGGTATCCCTTCTTCAATGACTTCGAACGATCCCGTGTAACGGCCGCGAATATCCGGAACGGCCTTCATGGTTGCACTCAATTCACCTGATTCGCCAAATCCGGTGACAATTAAGGTATCACCATCTTCTGAAAACTCTAAGGTAACGTTTTCAGAGGGGCCAGGAGGAAGATCCATAGCAAATGCGCCACAATCCATCTGGCCTGCGAAGTGAGTGGTTGACCACAGACCTGCTTTGGGGACAGAAAATGATCCAGCATTGGGAGGTAAGTCAGGAGGTAGCAAAAAACCATCCAACATTTCGTTTGGTTCCTTAAAAGGATTTTTCCCACCCAGCGAGGATGAGCCAGCGGATGTGTTCGAATCCGATCCCGAGTCGCCGCCGGCACCTGATGCTGTTGCTGATCGATCAACCAGGTAACCGAAATCTAAACCGGATGATGTTGACCCTGGAGATACATCCATGTCATATTGTTGCTGATCGCTGACCCTTGTATAAACAATCGCCTGTTCTACTCCAGGAAGGCTACCCTCATCGACAGTAATTGCATGGTTAAGAGTCGCTAACTCAAATCGATAGTCACCATTTGCGGACGTCGTGACCCGTACGTCGGGCAGGCCATTTGAACGAGCTGATGCGACGACTAATGCTCCGCCAATGCCAGGTTCTCCAATATCTCGTTCACCATTCTCGTTTAGATCTTCAAAAACTTGCCCAATGGCGACGGCCGGTTCTTGGATCCTATAACCAAAATCGACGCTGTCAGTCGTATACCCGATTGGAACGTTCAGGTTGTAGTTTTCGAAGTTTGTCGTCAAGGCATACGGTTGATTGCCCGGTAAGGTTCTTTCATCTACCGTCACTAAATGAGCCAATGAAGGGGCCAGAATGCGAAATCGTCCGGCCGGAGTCGTCAATGCCGAAACCTCGGGAAGATTTCCGTCAACTGTGGAAGCCGTGATTGTCACACTTCCCAAGCCCGATTCACCATCGTCTTGCCGGCCGTTGCCGTTTACATCTTCGTAGACAAGGCCATTGGCGATTGCAGCCACAGCTCTTTTGTAACCGAAATCTACGCCGGATTTCGTACCACCTGGACTGACAGTGAGTTCATACTCGTCACCATCTGTCGTCAACTCATACAATGCATCTTGAGGGAGCGTATTAACGTCTACAGAAATGATATGATTGAGCGTTGCATTGGCCAGAGCATAATGGCCGCTTGTATCAGTCGAGGTGAAAAGTTCTGGATCGCTACCACTATCTTTCCGGGCGACTAGATCAACACCTGCGAGACCTTCCTCTCCTTCGTCATATTGGCCATTGAGGTTCTTGTCAATGAAGACAGTTCCTTTGGCAACTGCGGATTCAGTCTCCTTGTAGCCAAAATCAAGGCCGGAAGCCGTAAAACCGGCTGAAACTGCTAGACCATAAGTATCTTTATCCGTAGTCAGTGCATGGCCTGACTCTCCAAAGGGCAGTGTTTCTTCCAGAACTCGTACGCTAAACGAGCCTTCTGGTACTTGAAAGTTAAAACGACCATTTCCATCGGTTACTGTTTCTGAAATCTGTTTCTCGCCGTCCATGGCTACGATAGAAACGCCTTTTATGCCCTGCTCACCGGTATCGAGGTGACCGTTATTGTTGTCGTCTCTGAATACGATACCTTCAGCAATCGCAACATCCGGTGTCTCTGTTGGTTGAATTTCAGCGGTTTCATCTTTTTGAAAAAGGCTACAGGCCGAAACCATCATAAACAGAAAGAATAACTTGGCGAAAAGAGAATAGTAACGACTCATTGTTTTTTTTTCTTCCTTTTTGTCGCTCAAATCGATCTTGTAAGATGAATGATCCACCTCAAAAGATAACTCAAAATCTTAAATGCAAAGAACGGTATCATCATTCACAGGCTATATTTCATTTGGCGAAAATTGAACTCAATAGTGGTTTAGCTATGGTTACCGGAATTCCTAGTCGACATTCCTTACGCTATCCAAAGTCTGGGTTACATCTGATTCGGTAGCCTGGTTCGAAATAAAAACATCACCGGCTTCTCGTACCAATATAAAATTTAGCCTTCCGGCGGTTTTCTTTTTATCTTTTCCCATTGCCCAAATGATTGAATGAGTTGGTAGGTAACTCGGAATTCGAATTGGCAAACCCAATCGAATCAATATCTCCTCGATATATTGCTGAAAATCGACCCTGCAATGACCAAGCCTGGCGGATAAATTGGTTGCAGCCACTAAACCCAGGGCAACTGCCTGACCATGAGTAACCTGATAGCTGCTTACCTGTTCTATAGCGTGGGCAAATGTATGTCCCAGGTTCAGCAACATGCGCATGTCAGACTCGAAGGGGTCTGATTCCACAATATCACGTTTAATTAAGATGGCTTCGACAATCAACTTGTGCATCTCGTGGCCGGACGAAAACTTACCATTTGCTCCATATTGATAAGCAGGAAGTTTCTGTTCATTATCGTCATCAACAAACCAGTCAATTGTCGATAATCTAGTCAATAAGTGAGGGCTGGCAATTATTCCATGCTTGACGATTTCTGCCATGCCACCCGAAAATTCACTTTTTGGCAGAGTTTTCAGGGTAGCGAGATCTGCAACGACGGCCGCCGGTTGTTTAAAAGCGCCAACCAAGTTTTTGCCTTGCGGGAGATCGACCCCGGTTTTGCCGCCAACGCTGGCATCAACCATGGACAAAACTGTGGTTGGGCACTGGATGAAACGAATTCCACGCATGTAGGTCGCCGCGGCAAAACCGGCCATATCTCCGACGACGCCACCACCCAGAGCGATGATCGTCCCGCGTCGATCGATACCTGCATCCAGGAGTTGGTCGTAAATATCTCGAATCGACTGCAGCGTCTTGTGTTTTTCACCTGCTGGAAGAGTCACAATCTTGGTTGCTTCGGCTGCTAGGATGTCCTGCGAGTATAAGGGACCCACGTTGGAGTCTGTTACCACGACCGATTGATCCGAAAGAAGAATATAATCCTCGAGATGCGGCAGAATGTTCCAACCGACGCTTACTTGATAATTTCCTCCTGGAAAGTGGACCGGAAACTTAGCTGTTGCAGGTTGTTGCCAGTTGTTACTCTGCTCTTCAAGTGCAATAAGATCCAGTAGTTCGGATACAACAGTTTCTGTATCTTTGGCCGAGGTGTTGAAGGTTTTATATTGGTTATAACCTTCCGCGCGTTGTTCCAGGAGTCGATCAATTTCTTGATGCGGATTACCCGTTTCTAGAAGCGGTCGTCGAAGATTCTGTTTGACAACGCGCTCTAGTATCTCTTCAGCAGTTGCCGTCAAACAGATTACGATACTGTCTTGCCCGAGTAATAAGGCGTTTAATGGATCGAGCATCAACCGGCCCCCGGAAGCAATGACAAGATTCTCGCGACTGGCTAACTCATGAGAGATCTTTCGCTCCCAATGCCGGAAGGCGGCTTCGCCATCTATTTCGAAGATATCGAAGATGTTCTTGCCAGTTCTATCAACGATGAATTCGTCTGTATCAACAAAATCGCGACCCGTGCGTTCTGCCAATAACCGGCCGGTTGTGGACTTACCGGTAGCCATAAATCCCGTCAGGATGATATTTGGTCGATTCATAATCTCGAATTATAGCTTCAAGGCACTATCACACAACGGTATAAAGTCGCTATATTGAATTAGGCAAATGTTATTGATTTAAAGATAAAGGCGATCCTTTGGCTCACTGATGGGAGAAAAATCCGCTCCGTACTTATCTACTAAACAAAATCAGGATCTATTCTCCAAATGAGCGAGGGGAGTTTTACTCACCTGTATGGGGATGTCCAGGCATTGCTAGAAGAGCGGTCGTATTGAAGGGCTGACTTTTACTGATTTATGTGCTCGACCCTACTTCCTTTTGATTATGAGATAGGGTATTCTTACACTTAGGAGGAGCCAAATTAGAAGTTAGTGATGACCATACAAGATCTGAATTTTAGTGTCTAATCAAAGGATAGCCATTGGTTTCCCTTTTTGAGTAAGATCGAATTTTAACACCCATTCTTGCTGGCCAATTATCCAGAAGCCCACCGGATTTAGGAGGAATATTTGCCATGAACGGAACGACATCTTTTGTAATATTTGGCGCATCAGGAGATTTAACTCGGCGGAAACTAATCCCTTCTCTTTTTAATCTATATTGTAAGGGACGGTTACCGCAGAATTGGCGAATTGTGGGTGTTTCTCGAACCCCATATCGTGACGAAGAATTTCAAGCGCAGCTTAAGGCGGGTATGAAGGAGTTCGCGCCGGACAAATATAGTTCCGATCATTGGTCAAGTTTTGCTCCTAATGTGGGTTATCAAGCAGGCGATTTGGGTAATACTGATGATTTTCGGGCCTTGGATGATCGTCTTAAGAAATTGGAAGCGGAAAATGGAGAGGAGGCAAACCGGATTTATTATTTGTCAGTAGCTCCCCGTCTATACGAATTGACGATTAATAATTTGGGGGAATCTGGATTGGCCGATGAGTCCGACGGTTGGAGGCGGGTGGTCATCGAAAAACCATTCGGCCGTGATTTACGGTCTGCGATAGCCTTGAATGATTCTGTTCACAAAGTGCTTAACGAATCGCAAATTTATCGAATCGATCACTATTTAGGCAAGGAAACCGTACAAAACCTTCTTGTCTTTAGATTTGCTAATTCCCTTTTTGAGCCAGTATGGAACAGAAACTATATCGATCATGTGCAGATCACTGCTGCCGAAACAGTCGATGTGGGACATCGGGCCGGTTACTATGACGGCGTTGGCGTCGTTCGCGACATGGTACAAAATCACATGTTGCAGCTGCTTTCTTTGGTTGCCATGGAACCGCCAGCTTCTTTTGGTGCTGATGCCCTTCGAAATGAGAAGGTTAAGCTTTTTGAATCGATTCGTCCTATCTCGCCAGGGGAAATTGCCGAACATACGGTTCGAGGTCAATATCAGGGCTATTCCTCGGCAAGCGGGGTTGAGCCAGGATCGGATACTGCAACCTACGCAGCTATTCGCCTATATGTCGACAATTGGCGCTGGCAAGGTGTGCCTTTTTACTTGCGATCTGGCAAAGCCCTGGCCGAAAAAACGACTGAAATCGGCATTATATTTAAGAGACCACCTCACGTCATGTTTCCTCTGCCACCAGGTGCAAGGATAAGAGCCAACAGATTGTCGATATGCGTTCAGCCAGAAGAGGGGATTCATATCAGTTTTCAAGCAAAAGAACCAGACACACCGGCCGATATGCGTACCGTGGAAATGAATTTTAATTACGATAGTTCTTTTGGCGCTATCTCTATCCCGGATGCATATGAACGGTTGCTGTTGGATGTCTTGAAAGGGGATGCTTCTCTGTTTACGCGAGGCGATGCGATAGAGTTGGCTTGGGGATTAGTGGACAAGATTCTGGGTGGTTGGGAGTCAGAAAACGCACCCCCACTGGAAATCTATGAACCAGGTTCATGGGGTCCGGGCGCGGCCGAGACCTTGATCGAACACGATGGCTATACTTGGACCTTGGGTTGCTAGTCAGAGAAGCGGTTGAGTCGGCTTGAGGAGATAATCAAAGAGATCGGCGACGTTTATTAAACAATTCTGTTACACCATTAATGAGGTCGGGCACTATAACTTTAGGGAACTTGGGCCAGCTAACTATCATGGCGAGCAATGGCCAAACTATCATCAGTAAAAGTAGCTGCGGCATTTCCAAAAAAACAGTGATTATGAACCAAATATAAATGGGCAACTGATAAAGAACGCCTAATATGGCCAGGATGCCCTTTAACCAGAAGATCACAGCCCAAATAAGAAGGTAGGGAATAGTTACAGGCCAACTCAAGGTGCCAGCAGCGGTCAAATAGATAAGCACGGACGTAGTGATTAATAGATCAATTTCTAGGTCGTGTTTGCCAATCCAGGTCACGCCTGCGTCCTTCTGTCTTCTGGCAAGAGGGCCGTCAAGGCTATCTAGGGTCCAGTTAAGTAGGATCAAGACAGTGACCACTGACAATGCCTTAAATCCTTGCGAGAAGCCAAGCCAGATGAACGATGGGATCAGTAGAGTTCTTGTAAAAGTTATGAGATCGGCCAAACTTTTTGTGTTTAAAGACATTTATACTGTTTGCTCGATAATAATGGACATCATATCCAGCTCAGCACGCCTAGCGAAGCCAAGCTGATTCCAAAATGATATTGCCTCAACGTTATTGGTAAAGATGAAAAGATGGCATTTATGGATTTTAGCCTGACTAAGACGATCTAGACAATGCTCAACTAATCCCCGACCAATCCCTTTTCTTCGATGACCTTCGCTGACGGCCAGATGATGAATGTAACCGCGCCGGCCGTCATGGCCGCATAATACGGCTCCAACGATGGCGCCATCAAGCAAAGCTACGAGGCTAAATCCGGGATTCCGGAGAAGGTATTGCTCAATTTGGTCTTGTGAATCGGCCGCGCTTAATCCAATTCCTTCTGACATTCTCCAAATTGTTATGACTTGGTTGTAATCGGCAATATCCATTGGACGTATATGTGTGTTATTCATTGGATTGTTACCAAGGGTGGATTAATCATAACATTTTACCATTCAACGAAATATGCTGAAAAAACTGACATTAACTGTTCATCCGTCCTTAGGCATACATTCGTGAATTGAGTTGAACCATAGCCACTGTTTTGACAGAAATAGAAACTTGTCTTCACGATATAGAATATTTGTCCGATTATACGTTTTGCCATTAGGTCTAGAGAAATCTATATTAGTTTTTGCGGTTATTTGCTCAAATTTCGCGCTAATAGGCCGGCACTTCGTCCACAAATGTCTTTCAATGACTATCGATTCCTAAAAGAAATTAAGAAATAGTGTATTTTTATCATCACACTTCGCTCTGTAAACATGCAGACGGGATTATTGAGGTTGCTTTCTTGTTACCCAACCGGGGTTAATAAGTTAGCGAAGGTGGATGTGGAAAGATGAGAGCAATTGTATTTGTACTTGCAATAGGATTGGTTATTGGATTAGCCCTTTGCACTTACCTGTTCGATAGCGTGGTTAGTGCCCTGGGTCTAGCTGTTTTGGCTACACTCGCAATCGTAGGACTTGTTATGGTTGCTACGACTTCCTCTGAAACAACTACTTAACGCATCGATTCAATATATCAATTCCCAGAATTTTTAGCCCGGCAAATTTGCCGGGCTTTTTTTATTATTGCCAAATCAAGATAGCTCAAACATGAAGTCATAAAAAATGCAGGTGGGGAAATAACAAAAGCCCGATAAATCATGGATTGACCGGGCTTAATAGCAACCTATTCAGTGCTCCCGGAAGGACTCGAACCTTCAACCAGACGATTAAGAGTCGCCTGCTCTGCCAATTGAGCTACGGAAGCGCATCAATAGTAAACCAAAGAGATCACTATTATGGCAATTTTAGACCTTAAACGCAAGGTGCAGGCTGTCTGATTTTTGACAACCGTACTCAGGTGGGATGACCAGAAGGTTATTGAGATCGACCGGGGGGCATCATACAATGCTTGATGAGGAAATCATTCGATAGCCGGTTGTATTTTTATGGTAACGTACCTTGATTGATACCCGCGAGCACACACACTTTTTCGTTTAGATGTGAAAAAAGCGCCATAAAAGAAACGGAGGTTCCAGCCCATGATGCCATCAGCCACAGTTAACAAAGAGGTGGCTACATTTGCTCCGAGTGAATTGGTCCTGTTAAATGGTGATAGATTTGCGAGAAAGTCGCGTACCGGAAATGTGAAATTACCAAAGAATGGTGCGTCTGTCTCAGCCGGGGACCTGGGTATGGTGATGTTGGCGGCGGCCATGCTTACAAGCGAAAAATCGAATGCTATTCGCCTCGATGTTCGCAAAAAAAAGGCCCTTCTTGGCTTGAGAAAAGTGGATACATTGTTTGCCGAACCTCTGGATGATCTTGGAGAGTGGCCTGATAATAGTCTTGAAAGACAAATATGGAAGATTTCAGAACAACTTCGAGCAGAAAACAACAAGCATGAGGTAGAGAATGTTATCAATAGATGGCTTGGTCGGGATTCGAATTCACCCTGGCACCTGGTAGTTGATCAAGTTCAGGCTGGCTTGGCGGATCGTGGTGCCTTAGCCAGAATTCAGGAACGGCAGATGAAGGTGTTAAAGACTACTAGCTATAAAATGACCCTCAGCACAGCTCAATTAGCGGCCGAGCAACCCATTAGTCCGATAATGGATCTCCTTGAGGAGTGCCAGAGCAACCGACCAAAAGTCTGGCTATTGCTGATGAAACAGATTAGGTCTGCAATCGATTCGCGCACCGAGTTTTATTCAGATTTTGATATGAGCTAAACATTGCAGGCTACGAGTTGCGTGTTGGAAAAATATTCAAAATTTGGACTTTTGTAATGGGGAAGGGGCTTGTTGAGGCCAGATCACGGCAGCGAAATATCAAGATAATCTAACAAAACCCAACCAATGAGAGAATCGGCTTGCACTTGATGCCAGTTTCCTTCACCATTCTGCTCTTGTCCAAACAGCATTGTTACTTCAGTGCCAGGTGCTAGATAAGCGAGCAATGCAGAATTGGTGGACGGTTCTGCTCTGAGGTTTAGGCCGTATACGTAGTTTACGGTGGCCAAGGGTGGGGTGGGAGTCGGCGTCGGAGTCGAAGTATGCGTCGGCATTGGTGTGAGCGTTAGCGTCGGGGAAGCAATCATTGTGGCGGTCGGAGTTGCCGATGCTTCTTGAGTAGGGGTATAAGATGGCTCGGATGTGGCTGTGAGCGTAGCAGTCGGTCCTGGTGTAGGTGTATTCGTTGATGTCGGTGTTGGCGTCAAAGTTGGTGGAGTGAAAGGGTCGAGTTGGGTAGTTGGGATAACTGTCAAAGTCATCGCGATTTCTCGCTGCAATTCAGTGGCAATATACTCTTGAAGTTCCACGACTTTTGAATGGGGAACTGAACTGCCCGTCCTGACAACGAGATCTAACTGCAGGATTTCGGCACTTAATTCGCCAATGTCGATTTCCATTAATTGAGCGTCAACAATATCTGTCACACCGTTTTCGGTGATCTGGCGAATTCTTGCCTTGGCCGTATTTGTCTGAGCAAGGCGATAAGTTGTGATGCCGACAATAGACGTGATAACGATCAAGAAAACGAGCGCGACCCGTGCGCTGCGCGAGCGAACAGCCCGCCTCTCTTTTTGGGCTGACACTGGGCTAAAGCCCAAAATCAGAAATACAAAGGCCGATGCTGAACTAATGGCGACGAAATTGGTTAGAAATAGGAGCAGTGCGCCACCAAATTCTCTGAAGAAGCCGTTAGCCAGAGAGATTCCAGCTGTAGCCAACGGAGGCACCAGGGCGGCAGCAATGGCAACACCTGGCAAAGCGGCCGAGACCTCGAGACGACATAGGGCGTAGGCAACGGCCATTCCCGACAATAGAGCAACCCCAACGTCTAAAAGTGTCGGTTGTGTTCGAGCGAGAATTTCCGATGTCATCGGGTCCCTTAATGGAACTAATCCCACCAAAAAACCCATTAACAAGGCGAGAATCATACCGCGAACGATGGCGCCTAAGGTCAAACGCAAGAAACGCGTATCGCCAAGAACCATCGCCAGGCCAGTACCCGCGATAGGTGACATAAGAGGGGCAACAAGCATGGCGCCGATGACTACGGCAGCGCTATCAGCCAATAAGCCTAAGGCGGCAATTGCCGAGGAAAGGGCGATCAGGACATAAAAATCCAGGTCAGGCCGGGCATCTCGTCTAATGCGTACATATGATTGCGTGCGCTGGCTTATCGTCAACCGGATCGGCTGGATTTTCCAACTCAGGTTTCGAAAAATACTACCGATTGTACCTGCCGGTTCACGAACGATGAGCACTGGCTTGTGGCTTTGGCGAACGACCGCATCAGGAATGTTGCCAAAAAGCGTTTTGTCCAGGGTACTTTCCTGGCTTGCACCGATGATGACGATATCGTAATTGCTCTTTAGCTTCGTTAATAATTCCAGAAGCAACCGACAGTGCCGTAGATAGTTTGCTTTCAATCCGGTCATCTGCTTCGATAAAGTTTAGGATTTTCGTATTCTCGATCTGGCGCGGCCGAGTGCTTCCTCGTTCGGTCCCAGGTGTTCGGGCGCAGCGTAAAGAGCAGTTACCTGGACATCTTGCTTCGTTAGACGGAAGTAGGAATCCGAGCGCATGAGCGCTGTTCGGACCACCAGAAGTCGGGACGAGAATCTTCTTAATTGCAGCTTCTTGGTCGATTGGACTTTCTACCCGCTCCCGAAGGACTGCAACAGCGCAGGGCAATCGTTCCAGGCTTCGGTAAGCGGAATTATCGGCTGACGATATGAGGAGATCGATATCGGCTTGTTGGACCAGCTGACGGATAGCCTTGTGATAGTCCTTGGCCTGGATGATGGCTGTATATACCGGATCCTCAGGCAGGCAAGACTTGCGGGCTTGTCCCAGGATTGTCCGCGCTCGGGCCAGTTCTTGACCATCAACCGTTTGCAGGATAATGGTCACGACTACTTCGCCGCTGTTGGCCCGGGCTAACAGCAAGCCAAGCTGCCATGTTAAGCCGATTTCTTCGTCTGGTGTGAGTAGCACCAGTGACCGCCAGGCTCTATCTTCTGGCAGTCCTCCCTCGACGATTTTCATAAGCAATAAGTATAGATGAAATAATGGATTTATCGAAGGTTAATTATCTGGAACATGCCTTCGAATTGACTTTATAAGTTCAGAGTATATGAATCTATTAACTCGCCAGAGTGAATCATAAACTGAAATGTAATTTGAGTATGATCGGCCTGAATTAACATGGCGCCATGGTCAAGTTGATAACGAACCTGGCTTCCTGGTAACGGATTGGGGAAATTGTAGCGCGTGGTTCCGCCCAGTCCATTGATGAAATAAGGAAAATCACCCACCATTAGACGTTCGTATACGTGATCGTGACCGGCTAGGACTGTTGTCGCTCCCCATTCTTTGAATGGCCATCGCATCCATTCGACTGAGCCATGGGAGGCTGATGAGTAGGGTGGATGGTGCATGTAGACTACTTTCCACGGGGCGTCGGAGGCTGCCAATTGTGATTTCAGCCATTGTGCTTGAACAGAGGTCGCGGATATGCCGTCGGGTTCTCTTGAGTCGCTATCGATTGAGAAGAGATGCACAGGACCCCGGCGAAAGTCATAATATCTTTCGTTACCAGGCAAAGTGAAATAGTTGAGATAAGGGTCTAGGTTGCCTAAATTCCAATCGTGATTGCCAGGCGATGGATAAAATCGGTTTTCAGTTCCGCTGGTATTATAAGAACCTTGGTAAGGAAATAAATACTCCGAATAATATTGGCCGATATTTTCATCGATAGTCTCGGCCGCACCATCTGGATAATTATTGTCACCGGTAGTTATGATGAAGTCTGGTCGCCAGCTCTTGACAAGAGCCGAAACAGATTCTTGCCCACGTCCAGGTAGGCCATAATCGCCGATCACGGCGATCCGGATGCTTGATTGAGCGAGTGGAGTGGCGGTATCGGGCAGGATTGTCGTTGTTGGGTCTGGTTCTAGGCTGCTCGTTGGGGTTAAATCGATTGGAGATTCGGCAGTCGACTTTTCTTCAATTATTTTAGCTGGAGTGACTTGATAGGAAATATCCGGAGTTGTGGTGCTGGTTGCAGTATCAGTAGCTGGTTTGGTGACACGGGAAGATGAGGATGGTGCTGTTGCTGCTGTGCCAAGGTCTGGCGGCAATGTTATTGGATCCTGAATTGGTGAGTTACAGGTAGCTAACCAGACCGAGAGCAAAACAAGGGTTATGCAGTTACTCATTCGACGCCTCATGTTTCCGCCCGTTGGAACAAATCCAAATAATCTTGTCACTGGTCTTCAAAAAATTATATCGAAGTTGGTCTGAAGAAGTTACCTAGGTATTATCTCAAGCAAGTACAAATTCTCCTCACGATCCCATGCTGTGAGGATACTCTATACATAAAAGTCCATTAATTGGATATGCTTGTATGGTAAATAATTAATTGCCGTGAAATCACGACTACCGGCAACGGTCCAATTCTTCGGAGAAGAAAAATGATGCGAAGAGCAAATATTCTGCTTTTGTTGATCATCATCGCGGTTGCATGCAAGACGCCAGAGCCTGAGATCCCATCCCCGGAAGAAATATTGGCCGGAACAGCCGGTCGTATGAGTGAAATGGAGGGATTTAGATTCACGTTCGACATTTCTGGAGCCCCGGTTTTTCTCGACGAGGCTCAGAGTTTTTCGCTTGCATCGGCCGAAGGTTTTTATGTGGCGCCTGATAGAGCCATCGCTTCAGTCCGCGTCTTGGCGCCTGGATTGGCGACGGAAGTATCAATATTGAGCATAGGAAAAGCTCAGTGGTTAAGTGGTCTGGTGAATGATGATTGGATGGCATTGCCTCCCGAATGGGGAATCAATCCGCTCATGCTGATTGATTCCAACTCGGGCATTGTTTCCTCCTTGGTAGCGAATGTTTCTGATGTTGAATTCGTTGGTATGAGTGATCCGGGTGAGGGATCGGGGGATGACTTCTATCTCTTAACAGGATCACTAGATGGAAATATCCTAAATGAAATGAGCGGGGGGCTGTTAGGTCCAGAGCAGCTCAATGTACAACTTTGGATTGCACCTGGTACCTACGAACTCGGCCGAGTTATTATAACAGAAGTTGGCTCGAGCGAAGACGATAAGGCGACAGAATGGCAGATTGAATTTCTTGATTTTGATCAAACAGTCGATATCTCCCCGCCACCAGAGTGATAGGACAGTCTGACACTCGAAAGAATCAGCACCATCCTGAATCCTGAGTTATACTCCTTCCGAATGAATTATGCCGATAGCAACGCCTTTTCACAGCCGAACTTCAGCCCTAAATGAAAACCTTGAGTGGCGAGATTGGTCCGGCTACCTGGCGGCTGGAACCTATGAACCCTCTTTTGAGCGCGAATATTATGCCATCCGCAACGCCGCGGCATTGATTGATATTTCGCCTCTATACAAATACGATATTACGGGATCTGAATCACTTCGTTTGGTCAACAAAATCATAACCCGTGATATTTCGAAATGTGCCGCAGGGCAGATTTTTTATTCATCGTGGTGCGATGAGACTGGGCATATTATCGATGATGGGACTATCTGGCATCTTGCCGAGAATCACTTTCGGCTGACATCGGCCGATCCGAGCCTGCGCTGGTTTCAAGATTGTGGTTTTGGGCTGGAGGCTGACGTACGAGATGTGTCTGCTTCCTTGGCAGCCTTAGCAATTCAAGGACCCAATTCGCGAAAAATACTGGAGCAAATTGTTACTGGTACTGATTTGGACGAATTGGGTTATTTCCGTCTGGTTCAGGCCAATATGAAGGGCATACCGGTAACGATTACCAGAACAGGCTACACAGGGGATCTGGGCTACGAATTGTGGGTATCGCCGGGTTATGCCTTACAAATGTGGGATTTGTTGATGATGGCTGGAGAAGGCTATGGCCTATTACCTGCCGGGATGGTTGCCCTCGATATTGCCCGCATTGAAGCCGGGTTATTGTTGATTGATGTCGATTACGTTTCGGCAGCCAAAGCTTTGACCGATGCGCGAAAATCTACGCCGTTTGAGGTTGGGCTAGGCTGGACCGTCGACTTGGAGAAAGAATTATTCGTCGGTAAGCAAGCTCTGGCGATCGAAAAGAAGAATCGGTCAAAGTGGGCATTAACGGGCCTGGATATTGATTGGCAAGCGCTTGAAAAGCTGTTCTCCACCCATGATCTTCCTCCGATGGTAACCGGTCGGGCCACACGAGATCCGGTACCAATTTACAATGGCAGCGGCCGCCAGGTTGGTCAAGCTACCAGCCGGACTTTCTCGCCGATTCAAAAACGTTACATCGCCCTGGCTACTCTCGAGAAGGAATATGCTCAACCCGGAACAGCGCTGCGGATTGAAGTAACCGTGGAGTATACAAGGCAGCATTGTCCGGCCGTTGCTGTCGAATTGCCATTTTATGATCCATCCCATAAACGAAAATAGAGACTTAACATAATAATTGTCTTGTTGAAGGTTAAATTGATTTATGGATCGTAGCTATGATGCCATTGTTATCGGTGGGGGACATAATGGACTGGTTAACGCCGCCTATCTAGCCCGGGCCGGCAAACGGGTGCTCCTGTTGGAGCAAAGGGAAATGGTAGGTGGTGCGACGGTCACGGAAGAAATTTACCCTGGCTTCAATTATACCGTCATGTCATATGTGGTTAGTTTGTTGCGGCCCGAGGTTATACGTGACTTACAATTACCTAAATATGGCCTCATGATCCTTCCACTGGAAAGTACCCTGACGCCTTTGGCCGATGGCGACTATTTGTATCGGGACGGCGACCACTACAAGACCAGGCGAGAAATCGCTCGCTTTTCGCCTAGGGATGCCGAAGCATATGAAGAATACGGCTTAACGATGTACTTCATGGCTAAAGCGGTCAAATATCTTCTAGGCATCGTACCACCCGATCCGACAACTAATCGCCCTAGAGATTTAAAGGGCTTGTTGGATTTGGCTCAATATTTCCTGGGTCTGTCTGAGCGGGATCAATATATGCTGGCCAAGTTAATGACCATGAGCGCGGCCGATTTCGTGGAGCGCTGGTTTGAGTCTGAACCGCTCAAAGCTACGCTATCTGCCAGTGGCATCATTGGCACATACCTGGGCCCTCGATCACCAGGTACAGCATACGTTTTATTGCATCATTATATGGGCGAAATCGATGGCCAATTCCGAGCTTGGGGATTCGCCAAGGGCGGTACAGGTGGTGTAGCCAATGCGATCGCTCGATCGGCCATGGCATCTGGAGCAGAAATTCGGACCGAGGCTAAAGTATCGACAGTGTTGGTCAAGAATGGTCGCGCGGTGGGGGTTGCCCTCGAGAATGGTGATGAGATTAAGGCAAAGATCGTCGTGTCTGGCCTAGATCCTAGAGGTACTTTTCTCCAATTGGTCGACCAATCTCACCTGCCAGATGATCTGGTTGGGACAATCGGCCGTTATTATTCTCGTGGATCGTCGGCAAAAGTAAATTTGGCCTTAGACGCCTTACCTGAATTGGCGTGCAAGCCTGGCCCCGGACGTCACCTGGCGGGGGCCATATCGATTAGCCCGAGCATCGACTATTTAGAGCATGCGTATGACGATGCAAAGTATGGCGATTATTCCCGCCGGCCCTATATCGACATCATCATTCCCTCGATGATAGATCCCCACATGGCGCCGCCGGGAAAACACGTCATGTCCTGTTTCGTCCAATATGCACCCTACCAGTTGCGAGAAGGAACCTGGGATGAAAAAAGAGAGGCCCTTGGCGATGTTGTCGTCAATACCCTGTCGGAATACTTTCCCAAAATTAGAGATATCATCTTGCACAGGCAAGTCGTCACGCCGCTGGACATAGAATCGATGACGGGATTAACACAAGGAAATATCTTTCAAGGTGAGTTATCGTTGTCGCAACTTTTTTTCTTGCGACCGGCCTCTGGCTACGCCCAATTCAAGACGCCGATCAAGGGCTACTATCAGTGTGGCTCGGGTACACATCCGGGGGGAGGCATAACCGGCGCGCCCGGCAGACTGGCTGCGCTCGAAATATTGCGGATTGAACGATGACTCAAAAGTATGATGTAATCGTCATTGGTGCAGGACACAATGGATTGGTTAACGCGGCCTATCTAGCAAAGGCTGGCTTATATGTGCTTGTGCTGGAACGACGGAACAACCTGGGGGGTGCGGCCGCGACAGAAGAAATATTTCCAGGTTTTCAGGTAAATACCGGTGCAGTTGATGCCGGCTTATTCAAGCAACGAATCGTGACGGATTTGGAACTTGAGAAGAATGGCCTGGAATTCTTGCAAAGTGAAGTCGCCGTATTTGCACCTCAATCTGACGGCCGGGCGCTCACCCTTTGGCGTGATCCAGAAAGAAGTTTAGATGAAATTAGCCGTTTCTCTGCAATAGATGGAAAAAAATACCTGGCTTTCCTCAAGCAAACTGAGTCGGCCGGTGCTTTTCTAGCGGAAGTGTTCGACAAATTGCCGCCAGATCTAACACGCCATTCCCCGGGAGAATTATGGCCATGGTTGAAAACGGGATTTCGATTTCGACGCTCGGGCAGAAAGGAATTAATGGAAATCATGCGTGTATTTCCACTGCCGGTCAAGGACTTCTTGGATGAATGGTTTGAATCCGAGCCTTTGAAAGGCGCCTTGGGCCAGCCGGCCGTGATTGGCGGCATGCCCGGATCCTATGCCTCAGGTACGACCCTCATGTATCTGTACCAACAAATGGGCGAAAAAAACGGTGGCTACCGTTCGAGTAGATCTGTTAAGGGAGGGATCGGCAGGTTGTCCCAGGCGATTGCAGAGTCGGCGACAAAGAACGGAGCCATTATCCAAAGTGGAGAACCCATCCAACAGATTATTGTTCAAGAGGACCAGGTTCTAGGTGTTCGATTAGGTAGTGGCGATGTTATCGAATCCAGGATGGTTGTATCTAGCCTGGATCCTCGCCGAACTTTCTTTGACTTAGTGGGTGGCTCGAATTTAATGCCTGGCTTCATACGAGATGTTCGTAACATTCGATATAAGGGCACCACGGCCAAGGTAAATCTCGTTCTCAATGGACTGCCAGAATTCAAAGGGTTGGAAGGAGAAAAACAACTTAGCGGTTATATCGTAATTAGCCCTTCGCTGGAATATCTGGAAAGGGCTTGGGATGATGCAAAGTATGGGCGTATTTCGAATTCGCCAGTATTGGAAGCAACCATTCCCACGTTGTTGGATCCGGCACTGGCCCCACCTGGAAAACACATTATGTCAATTACTGTGCAATATGCACCTTATCATCTACAGTCAGGTAGTTGGCAGACGCGGCGGGAGTCATTAGGGGAGTTGGTTGTCAGTACACTTTCCAAGTACGCAGCGAATTTTCCAGAGATTGTGCAACAAAGGCAAGTTTTGACACCTTTAGATTTGGAAAGAGATTATGGTCTAACTGAAGGTTCTATCTTTCACGGCCGCATGGAATTGGACCAATTGCTATTTATGAGACCTATTGCCGGTTTCAGTCGTTACCGAACACCTTTTAAGGGCTTATACCTTTGCGGCGCCGGGTCTCACCCCGGAGGTGGGGTGACCGGGGCCCCGGGCTATTTTGCGGCTCGTGAAATTCTCCGAGATTGGAATTGAAGACGATTGAGGTTAAGTGTGTGATTGGGAATATCGTGGCGGACATTTTAGAAAAATTCGCCTAGTAGCAACAATACGACCATACCAACAACTATCGTGAGCACTATATTTTTAGTTTTCCAGGCAATGATCGCTGCGATTAAACCCGCAATAAATCGTTCGTTAATTAATGATATTGTTTGACCACTTTCCGACAAAATTAGCGCTGGAAAAATGAGGGCCGATAGGACTGCCGGAGGGACAAATCGCAATGCCCGACTCAGACGCGCCGGTATTTGCCGTTGACCCAGTAACACGATGGATGAAATCCGTGTCAAGTAGGTTAGAAGACCAACGATTATGATAGTCAACCAGATAGTCATCGTTGAATCTCCTCTCGTTCTGGATGGTGGACGGGACCGCTTTTTGGGAACACAAAATCTTCGGCTAGTATGCCAGCACCAATGCCAGCAAAGGCAGCTACGATCAATCCCAGGCTAAAGGGGAGGTCAAAGGCGATAACCGAAACAAGTCCCCCGATAAGGGCGGCAAAAGCGCTGGGCCAGTCATCGAGATTTGGGACGACCAAGGCAATGAATGTGAGGGGAATGAAGAACTCGAGAGGCCAGCTTGGCGGTATCAGTGAACCAACAAATATCCCCGCAGCTGTACTTAATTGCCAAGTTCCCCATAATGCCAGGCCTGAACCTAGAAAAAACCAATGTTTATTTTTTGATTTGGCTGGTTGTCGATAATGGATAATTGATACGGCGTAAGCCTCGTCAGTTAACAAATATGCCAGCATCCCCCGCCAGTGAGGTGAAAGATGCTTGACATAAGGTGTAACAGAAGCGCTATATAAGGCATGGCGGAGGTTCAACAAAAAAGCAGTAATGATAATGATTAAAGCAGGCGTATCGATGGCGAACAATTGGGCCATGATGAATTGGGCTGAACCAGCGAAGACGATAACCGACATGGCTTGGACCTGAACGGCTGTCAGCCCTGCATCCAGACCCAGAGCACCATAAATCATCCCGAAGGGGAGTACGGCGATCAATATGGGCAATTCCGCTCTGATTCCGTTAAAAAATTCGAGACGCATTGACGGAATTATGCTTCAAAGTAAGTTGGGCACAATAGTCTGATGACAGACAAATAAGTTGACATAAATAATTATCCAAAATTGTCATTCCGATCATTTACGATATACGTATCCTCTTCACCATTCAGGAATGTAGATAAACATGACCCAATCCTATTCATTTTCAGAAATCGCCCGGTTACCCAACGAACGAGACAATGTTGCCATTGCTGTACGGCGGCTCGAAGTTGGTGACCAAGTGAATTTTCAAGACCAAAGGTTCAGCCTGGATCGCTCTATTTTGGAGGGGCATCGCTTTGCGGTCAATCTAATCCGCCGTGGAGAACCGCTACTGTCCTGGAATATGCCCTTTGGATTGGCGAGGCGAGATATATTCCCGGGTGAATACGTGTGTAACGCCGGTATGTTAGGAGCCCTCGCTATTCGCCGGCTTGATTTTGACCTGCCTACAGAACCTAATTTTGAAGATTTGATCCCAACCTACGAATTGGATAAAGCTTCTATTAAACCGTCCACAAGGGTAGAGATTTATGACGCAAAAGCAACTTTCATGGGTTACCGGCGAGGCAAAAAGCGGGGGGTGGGCACGAGGAATATTATCGTCATTTTGGGCACCTCATCCCAGACAAGCGGTTATGTAAAGTCTCTGGCACAAAGTCTCCAAGAATCGGCGGCCGAATATCGTAATGTCGATGCCATTGTTGCCGTCGCCCATACCGAGGGTGGTGGGACAGACCCATTGCAAAATAATCATGAACTGGTCTTGCGAACTTTAGCCGGTTTTATGGTTCATCCCAATGTGGCTGCGATCTTAATGGTTGATTATGGTTGGGAGTCTGTCAATAACCACGAGCTTCGCCAATATATGGAGGCTAACGACTATGCTCTCGAAGAAGTTCTCCATGAATTTATGTCAATTAAAAAAGGGTTTGGAGAGAGTTTATTGGTCGGAGAATCGATCGTCAAAGGCTGGCTTAGTGCAGTAAACGGGGCGATTCGTACCCCTGAACCTTTGTCTGAGTTAAGGATTGCACTGCAATGTGGTGGATCTGATGCGTTTTCGGGAATATCCGGTAATCCTCTTGCAGCTTGGGTTGCCAGAGAGATCGTCCGCGCCGGAGGCAAAGCTAACATGGCCGAGACACCTGAATTGGCCGGGGCAGAAGCTTATATGCTTCAGAAGGTGAGTGATCTAAAGAGTGCAGGACGTTTCTTGTCGATGATTGAACGGTTCAAGGAGAGAGCCGCCCAGCATGGAGCCACGATCGAGGCCAATACTTCTGGCGGGAATAAGATGCGAGGACTGTACAATATTACACTAAAATCATTGGGCGCCGCTACAAAACGACATCCGGACCAAAGTCTTGATTTCGTCATCGAATACGCAGAATTAATGCGCCGGCCGGGATTTTATTTCATGGACAGCCCAGGATTGGATTTAGAGAGCATCGCCGGGCAAGTTGCCTCAGGTTGCAACCTGATTTTGTTCGTAACGGGTAACGGCTCTGTCACCAACTTTCCTTTTGTTCCGACAATAAAAATCGTGACCACCAGCGACCGTTACCAGTTGTTATCGAACGAGATGGATGTCGATGCTGGCAAATACCTGAAAGGCTATTCCATGGATGATCTTGGACACGAAACTGTCGACTTAACCATTAACGTGGCTTCAGGTCTTTTAACGCAGGGAGAAAAAGCCGGTCATTCCCAGGTCCAGATATGGCGAAATTGGCAAAAGGATAGTCAAAATGACCTGGAAAAAAAAGGTAAAAAGAAAGAATATAGTGGCAAACCCATTTTAATGACGAAAGGAACTGAACTGCCTGAACTACCTGAGCTTCACTACCATGTTATGCGCTCTGATGGGGGGTACGCATCGAGACAGTTCGGACTTATCCTGCCGACGAGTCTTTGTTCCTCAGAGGTTGCCCGCATCGCGGTTGAACGGCTCAATAATGCCGGCTTTGGCCGAGATCGGGGTCTGTCCCGCTTTGTTTCCCTTGGGCACACCGAGGGCTGTGCAAGCTCATCAGGATTAACCGGTCATCTCTTTAGCCGGGTGATGGTTGGTTATGCGTGCCATCCTCTTGTACGCCATTGTCTGTTCCTGGAGCATGGTTGCGAAGTAACCCACAATGATTACTTCAAACACTTCCTCACTACTCAGCAAGTGGATCCTTCAAGGTTCGGCTGGGCTTCAGTACAAGCAGACGGCGGAATAGAGGAAGTGACTAGAAAGATCGGTGCATGGTTTCTCACGGCCCTTATCAATGAAACTGCACCTCAGTATGAGGAAGTTGGTTTAGAATCGTTGAGATTAGGAATCCATATAGATGGCGAGATGACTGATTGCACGGTCGATGCTTTGACGACAGTCGCCCGATTGATCGTATCGGCCGGGGGAACGGTTGTGATGCCTGATCAATCATCTTTCTTTGCGAAAACACCCTTTTTGGAGGAGCCGTTCCCATCGTTGGCTCATGGACAACGATTCGCCCAACCAGGTCTGTACGTGATGGAAACCCAAAGCGATCATTGGCTCGAAGCGTTAACGGGCTTAGGCGCAACTGGGGTTGAGATCATATTAGCTTACAGTGGTAGGAAACCGATCCAGGGTCACAATTTGATTCCCGTACTTCACCTTGCGACCGATGTTGATGCGCAGGAAAATTTACTGGCTAACTACGACCTAATCCTAAGTGGGGAATCAGAGAGTTGGTACAAAGAGGTGCTAGAGAAGCTTGTGGCTGTGCTGGCTCAACGATATACGCCCAAAGCCGAAATGTTGGGCAATACGGGGTTTCAGATCACGAGAGGATTGCTGGGACTATCTTTTTGATAAACTTTAGATCGAATTCTCTCGATGTTTTAGGCCAAGCGTTCTTTCTAGAAAACTTTCCATCCGTTCAAAATGCGAACCCTTCCAATAAAGTTGTCCACATTCGCTGCATGTGGTGAAATCATCAAAATATCGTCGAGTATTTTCTTCCAGTCGATGCCGGACGGTCGCTTTGTCGACTGGTATGATTAATCCATTACAACGTAAGCAGCGACTAAAAGGGGCTAGTGATCTGCGCAGATCGAACCGGCGAACCACTTCCTTCAGTTGCATTTCCGGATCCGATTCACGTATGCAATAGCCATGTGTTATTGAGTTGTGTTTAAGTAAACCCCGATCTTTTGTCAACAATATTCGCTTTTCCTCGAGTGAAATTCGAGCCAGGTTAGCATCCTGGTAATCATTACGGTAAAGCGTGTCGAATCCGATCAGGCGCAAGTAGGTTGCCAATTGACCAAGGTGAACGTCCAGAGACAAATTTACTTTCTCGTAGAGGATATGGCCGGAGGCGGCCGATCGAGCTGATGTCGATTGATTCGAAGACTGGGTATACGCTGATGCGGTCGCCCGCCTCGACAATATAGCCAAAGTCAACGGATCGGCCGTTGACCAGGATCAGATCCACTTCGAGATGGGGGACGCCAAGGGATTCGATGAGATGTTTTGCACTCACTCGGCCGCGAAATTCATGGTCGAATGATACCTGGTGATTATTTAACGGTAAGAAGTCATTCAGCTCCGCATAGAACCGAAAATTGACCTTACTCATTTTGCTCCATTGAATGAGAGAGGAATTTGCCTACCAGCCAGGCTATCAAAACAGCCAGAAACATTTGTCCCACGATGGCCTCCATTGCGGATAAGCTACGGGTTACATCAGTAATCGGCGTGATGTCACCGTAGCCTGTTGAGGTCAAGGTTATGAGGCTGAAATAGGTTAAAACAGCAAACAGATCTGAAGAATACTCTGCTCGATTCACGTCAATGTTCAAGGAAAATGAAGAAGCTTCTAAACCCTCCGCCAATAAATAAAGTAGAGCCCAAAATAGGCCTAACAACAAAAATGCCACTATGGCTCCGCTGATGGTGCGTATCGTAACCTGTTCGGCCAGCAGTACTTCTCTAATCACGGTGACGGTCGCAAAGCCGATGAACCCTATCATGGCTACGATGAAGACAATTGTTATATTATCCGGAGGCCAGGCATCTGCGTCTGATATGAATGACAAGACAATTGTCGGAACGGCTAGCATAATCCCTACTACAAGCCCTTTTAGATTCGTCCCGGCAACATAGATCGTTGCAAAAATAACAGCCAGGAAAATATAATCTATTATGGGCACTTCACGCTCTACTTCCTGAAGAATGTAGACTAAAACCAACACGATGACCACGAGCAAATAGCTCATCCGGTGACTGATGGTTCTATGATCTTGGGAAAATACCCGTCTCATTATCTTCCTTCCATTCTGGGTATCTTGCTGCTTTGTAGATGTGTAAGAATGATATAGAAGGTCAAGGTTAGGTCAAGATATTTAGATCTAGCTAGTTACCAGGAGCAAGCAAGGTGCCGTTACTCTGAAATCTAGCCTGACAGCTTGAAATGCGCTTCAAGAAAGGCCAAATTGACTTCGTTCACTGTTACCTGAATTTCGCTATCTAAGGGCCGGTTCTTGCGTTGAAAAAGATTTGTCTCCAGGCTTAATTCTGGAATCAGGATCCGATCATGTCGCCCGCGTTTCTCGATGACAACGGCCCGGCCATTCCAGTCAGGGTTTTGTAATAAAAATACCAGGGTCCAATGCTCGATAGATCGCCTCTCGGCCCAGCGAGCGTTGCCGGAAATCGCTTCGGTGGCGCCTATGCGTTGCTGAACCGATTGCTCATCGAGTACTTCTTCCCCTCTTAGATATGCTCTCAATTGTTGGTGAACTACCAAATCCAGATATCTGCGCAACGGACTCGTCGCCTGTACATATACTCGCATGCCAAGTCCGACATGAGCTGCGGGGGTCAGGGTTTTCTGGCTGGGTTTCATTAACCGTCGAATTGCTACCATTTCGCTCAGTGTTTTAGCTTGTGGTATTTCCTCAGTGGCCGAGTCCTGGACGGTAAATGGAATGGGAATGCCATTTTTTTGGGCGAAATTGCCAACCGCTTCTCCAGTCAATAACATGATTTCGCGCACCAATTCACGGCTTTGTAGGGGCGGCATCGGTTGGATTTCGACCGCCCCATCCCGGTAAATCACTTTGACTTCAGGTAGATTTATTTCGACTGCCCCATTCGCTAGCCGTCGGGCCTTATTTGTTCGTGCTAGTCTGTTTAATTCCAGGAGTGGGAAAAAATCGATCTGATCTTCAGCTTCCTCATAGGTCAAGCGCGTAATCCGAACCCAACTTGGTACGACTTCAACGCTTAAGGGTTCGCCATCAGAGTTTAGTTCAATTTCAAAGGAAATAGCAGGCGATATGTTTGAGAGTCCGAGACCGAGAATTTCCGTTGTTACCGGCGGCAACATGGTCACAGTTTTATCCGGTAGATATAGATTTGCTCCTCTTGATTGGGCTTCGATATCAGATGGGCTTCCAGGAGGAATGAGCGCGGCGACATCTGCAATGTGAACCCATAAGCGATCTCCATCAATACTAATCGCATCATCCGGATCCTGAGTTTGGGGATCGTCGATAGCCAAGCTATGAAGATGGGTCAAATCGCGCCGGTCTTCATCAACCAGAGAAAGTTCGATATTTGCGGGCGAATAAGTCACTAATCCGGCTCGTTGCGGATAGGGATTCTCAGTAACATCCCAATAACCGATTGTAAGCAATAAGTCATGAGCGTTTTCCGGATGCTCGTTTTGACCTAGAGCTTTCATCACGCGGCTACTATTTTTTTGGCCTCGAGCTAGAGCTTCTACCTCCTCCAAAAAATATTGATCATCAGGAATTAATGAGTTTGTGGCCAACCGGCCAAGAAAATCTTGCCAGGCTTTTTGTTCGTCCGCCTTTGCTTGCCGGTTCTCTTTTTCTTTGGCTACTTCTTCGGCGGGAATTGCATAAATTTCTTCGGGCGACCCTTGGAAATAGAGGCCATCTAGTACCCATTGCCAGGCGCTCCACGCAGTATCCGGCGTGAACTCTCCAAACGCTAACTCCGCGAGATCAGCTAAGGGTATTGATTCTCCGGCAAGCAGTTCCCATGCAATGCCAATCTCCCCTTCTTGTACTCTTAAATCATGGATATTTTCGATCGGGCCGGGATGAAGATGTTGAATATCTTTATGCCGAACACTAAAAAATCCGCCATCTATCGTATGAATCTCGATTTTTTTATTATCAACGTTCTTTACGCGTGCTGCGCGTGCTTTGTAAAGAACTAGGCTGTTTTTACGTACCGGTGTATTGGACATTGTCGATCAGGATTCATTCCTAGCAGTTGAAACTAACGAAAAATGATAATCGCTCAACAGATACCTGAGTTGGTATATCCTTCATTATAAGATCCGGGTTATGGACTTGCCAGGGAAAAGGTCAAGCTGTTGCTTGACTCTGCTTTGTTGCCGTGCTACTATGCTTGCCAACTTAAATAAATGAACGACTGCGAATCGGAATAGTATCTTCCAAAGCGAGTCATAGAGAGCTTTCCAATTGCTGAAAGGGTAGCGACAGCGCCGGAAGTGAATGGGCCGAGGAGTTGTTCGGGTGAAAAGTAATTGTAATCATTTGCTGATTAGCCCGAATCGGAGATGCCACCGTTATCAGGGCATAGGACTCGCATCATTTTTGTAACTGATTAGTTGCGGGTCTGAAATAAGTGAGGCTGGCTTCACCAATCACGGCGCTATCACAGGCGTCTTCTTTTTTTCCAGCCTAACATGGGTGGCACCGCGGGAGATTTGAAACTCTCGTCCCTGTTGACCAAGTTGAGTTTTGGTTACCAAGGACGAGAGTTTTTTGCTTTTTTTGACCGCTGCGAAACTTGTAGGTTGGAAATAACCTAGTTTTTTGCAGACGTCTGTCCAGCGAGCGCTCAAACAGGTATAGAGGCTTCGTGACTCTAGATGGAGAGAAGTATGGACGATACAATGAGACATCGAAAGAGATTAATTTATCAGCCAGAATTGGCACAGTTCCGGGAATTAGCTTCTGGAGAGACGAATTTAATACCAGTATATCGAGTCTTTCCGGCCGATTTGGAAACACCTGTAACAGTTTACATAAAGTTACTAGATTCCCTGGGAGCATCGTTTCTTTTGGAATCTGTTGAAGGCGGCGAACAAGTAGGTCGTTACTCATTCGTCGGGGTAGATCCCCGGGGCGTTGTGACGTTGCAGGGGGATGAAGTGACTCAAAGTTCTGACCCCTACTTCTCAGATACAGTCACCCAAAGACGGAAGCTAGATGAAGGTGAAGATATTCTTCATGTGCTCAAGAATGAGTTGGAGAAGTTTCGGCCGGCCGATGTTACGGGTCTGCCTCGGTTCAGTGGGGGTGCAGTTGGTTACTTAGGCTATGATGTCGTTCGCTATTTTGAGCAACTGCCGGAGACGGCCGAAGCTGTCTTGACGATACCTGACGCAGTTTTCCTACTAGCCGATACCCTTGTCATATTCGATCATGCCCGGCATCAGCTGATGATCCTGGCAAATGCATTCCTAAATGGTGCGGAAGAAAACGATCCGGATCAAGCCTATGTGGACGCCATTCAGCGGATTGAGCGAGTTAGCGAGCGGCTGTTACGGCCGCTGCCGGCAATTCCCAGAAGACGCTATCAGAACCAGCCAGGTCAAAGGCCAAATTCTATTTCAGCCAACAAGAGCCAGGCTTCTTTCGAGGATATGGTTAATCAGGCCAAAGAGCATATTGCTGCCGGCGATATTTTCCAGGTCGTTTTGAGCCAAAGATTGAGCCGCAAGACCGATGCCCATCCTTTTGCGATTTACCGTGCATTGCGCATGTTAAATCCCTCGCCTTATATGTTCTATTTCGATTTTGGCCCGTTGGGTTTCCAAGTGATCGGCGCTTCACCGGAGATGCATGTCCGGTTGGAGGATGGGGTTGCCAATGTACGGCCAATCGCCGGAACCCGCTGGCGGGGAAAGACGGAAAGCGAAGATTTGGCCTTGGAGAAAGAGTTGCTAGAAGATGAAAAAGAGCGCGCTGAGCATGTCATGCTGGTCGATTTGGGCCGGAATGATCTCGGTCGTGTGAGCGAATATGGCTCGGTCCAGGTACGGGATTTGATGGTTGTCGAGCGTTATAGCCACGTCATGCATATCGTCAGCCATGTGGAAGGTCAGATTAGCCCCCAGATGGATGCCTTTGACCTCATGCGAGCAACATTTCCGGCCGGAACGGTGAGCGGCGCTCCAAAGGTTCGAGCCATGGAAATAATCGAGGCGTTAGAAGAGGAACGCCGCGCCCTTTATGCAGGCGCCGTGGGCTATTTTAGCCATGATGGCAGCATGGATACTTGCATCGCCATCAGGACCATGCTCGTTCAAGACGATGTCGTTCATGTGCAGGCAGGCGCAGGTATCGTTGCCGACAGCGACCCGAAACGTGAGTATGACGAGTGCCTGAATAAGGCTCAAGCTCTGATGGTCTCCGTGGAACAAGCCGAAGCCGGGTTGTTGTAACAGGCGCAAACAATATAGGAGTGACTATTATGGAAAAGAAGAGACTTTTGACAGGGGACCGGCCGACCGGGAAATTGCATCTTGGGCATTATGTCGGCAGCATTGCCAATCGCGTGAAGCTACAAGACCAATATGATTGTTTCTTCATCATCGCCGATTTGCATATGTTGACCACTAAAAACACACGCGAAGATATCGATGCTATCCGGACAAACGCCGTTGAAATGGTCATTGACTATCTGTCCTGTGGGATCGATCCGGCCAAGAGCACTATCTATCTTCAAAGCGCGGTTCGGGCAGTGTATGAAATAAATCTCATTTTCGAGATGCTCGTTTCTGTACCCAGATTGAGCCGGCTACCGTCTCTTAAGGATATGGCCAGAGCAGCCGATCTGACTGAAATGCCGTTTGGTTTATTAGGCTATCCTGTCTTACAGGCTGCGGATATCATTACCCCACGAGCCCATCTCGTCCCTGTGGGGAAGGATAACGAAGCGCATGTGGAAATTACTCGTGAATTAGCTCGCCGCTTCAACTTTTTATACGGAGAGACCTTGCCGGTGCCGGATGTGATGATCGGCGATGTTCCCACACTTGTAGGCACCGATGGTCAGGGAAAAATGAGTAAGAGTTTGGGAAATGCGATCCTGTTAAGTGATGATGCCAAGACGGTTCGGAAAAAAGTACACGGCATGTATACAGATCCCAAAAGGATAAGTGCAGATATTCCCGGTACCGTGGAGGGAAATCCAGTATTTATCTACCATGACGTATTTAATCCTGACAAGGCTGAAGTTGAGGATCTAAAAACGCGGTATCGTCAGGGCGAAGTCGGGGATGTGGAAGTCAAAGACAAATTGACTGCCGCTATCAACAATTTCCTTGATCCAATTCGGGAAAGACGCGCTGCCATCGAGGCTGACCGAGGTTTCCCTGAACAGGTCCTTTATGAAGGGACGATCTATGCTTCGCAAGTCGCCGATGAAACGGTGATGATGATGAAAAAAGCCATGGGCTTAACAGGTGTCTGGAACAAGATCAGCCGCAAAGGCAGGGACAGAATTAAGAAATTGGAGCAAGCTGCAGAGTAATCGTCGGAGATCGATATGATTGTGATGATTGATAATTACGACTCGTTTACCTATAACCTCGTTCAGTATTTGGGTGAGCTTGGGGCTCAAATTAAAGTCTTTCGAAATGACCAGGTAACGGTTGATGAAATTAAGTCTTTGTCTCCCGATCAGATAGTAATCAGCCCGGGTCCGGGAACGCCGCAGGATGGCGGCGTTTCGATAGATGTAATCAAAGCTATCGGTCCAACAATACCAATCATGGGCGTATGTCTGGGCCATCAATGTATTGGCTATGCTTTCGGGGGCAAGGTAAGCCGCGCGCCACGCCTGATGCATGGCAAGGTTTCATCGGTTTACCACAATGGAAAAGGGACGTTCAATGGGGTCCCAAGTCCATTTACAGCGACCAGATATCATTCCCTGATCGTCGAAGAGCCCCTGCCAGATTGCCTGGAGGTGACGGCATTTACCAGAGATGGAGAGATAATGGGTCTCCGTCACAAAGAGTACCCGGTTGTCGGCGTCCAGTTTCATCCGGAGAGCATATTGACTGAACACGGTAAAAGAATTTTGCGTAATTTCCTTGAAGGAAGGTAATTCATCTTCAGGGCTTGGTATTAACAAATATATAAAGAAACTTTTCAAGGAATGACAAAAATAGTCTTTGCTTGAACAATATCATGAAGATGGGCCTTGTGCACAGAAATTGTTAATAGAGGTTCCGATTTATGATGTCGATATAGAAGTTTGTTGACTTCATCCAGCATATTACTAAACGAGGTGAAGTTGAGTCGCCACTAACTGGGATTTCAACTATTAAACGGATAGCTTGACTGATAATTTAAACGGAGAAAGTGAATGACTGCCAATCATGGCTTCGAACTAGTCAAAGAAGAAACGATACGCGAGATCAATACCGAAGCGCGTCTATACCGGCATATCAAATCGGGAGCTGAGTTATTGTCGCTAAGCAACGACGATGAGAATAAAGTTTTTGGCATTACCTTTAGGACGCCTCCTCCGGATTCCACAGGTATTGCCCATATCATGGAACACTCCGTCCTGGGAGGTTCTCGTAAGTACCAGGTTAAAGAACCCTTTCTCGAATTGCTAAAGGGCTCATTGAATACCTTCTTGAATGCTTTTACATCTTCGGATTGGACGACGTATCCCGTAGCTAGCACCAATTTGCAGGATTTTTACAATCTAGTGGATGTCTATCTAGATGCAGTTTTTTATCCGTTGATCACGCAGCATCATTTGGATCAAGAAGGTTGGCACTATGAATTGGAAAAACCAGGAGATCCCTTGACATACAAGGGCGTCGTATTTAACGAAATGAAAGGCGCCTATTCATCCCCTGATAGTGTCTTTGCCCGTTTCAACCAACGCTCATTATTTAGGGATCACGTTTATGGTTTGGATTCGGGCGGTGATCCGGCATATATACCAGAATTGACTTACGAACAATTTATAGGTTTTCATGAACTTTACTACCATCCTGCCAATTCGCGGATCTTCTTTTACGGAGATGATGACGTCGAAGAAAGGCTGAGGATTCTCGACAATTATTTGAATGCGTTCGATTCCGCACCTATCGACTCTGCAATACCACTTGCGCCTAGATATACGGAGCCAGTGGAATCTATTCATTCATATGTTGTTGACCGGGATTCAGATGATATTCAAAAAGGGCGGGTACAGGTTAATTGGTTATTGGTTGATAAGTCTGATCCGACTCTGACCATGGCGCTAAACATCCTATCTTTTGCGCTGGTTAGCATACCGGCATCTCCCCTCAGAAAGAATCTGATCGATTCGGGTTTGGGTGATGATATCACCGGGGGAGGGCTTTCCGGTCACTTGCGTGAAATGACTTTTGGAATTGGTCTAAAAGGGATTGATATAAATAGTGCACCAAGAGTTGTAGAAATCATACTTGAAACCCTTGGCCAACTAGCACGAGATGGTCTTGAACCAGATATGGTCGAAGCGGCCGTCAACAGCATCGAATTCCAATTGAGGGAGAACAATACCGGCCGTTTCCCGAGAGGCCTAAGTTTGATGTTAGGAGCCATGGGTACCTGGCTCTACGATGGTGATCCATTGTCATTGTTAAAGTATGAAGCACCGCTAGCGGCTGTGAAGGAAGAGCTAAAGCAAAATCCAAGTTACTTATCGGACCTCATTCAGGTAAATCTACTAGACAATCCGCATCGCACCACAGTAATTCTTAAACCAGATCCTGAGTTGGGTCAAAAACTCATTGAGGAGGAGCAACAGAAATTAAGCGCCATTCAATCCGGATTAGGTGACGATGAAATCGAGGCCATTATCGACAATACTTTAGCTCTGAAAAAGCTCCAAGAAACGCCAGATTCCCCCGAGGCTTTGGCGAAGATCCCAACCTTGACTTTAGCCGATCTAGATAGGGATAGTAAAGAGATTCCGATCGAAGTGGAGCCATTTGATGGTGGCGAGATCCTATTCCACAATCTCTTCACCAATGGCATCGTCTATCTGGATGCCGCTTTCGATCTGCATTCACTGCCAGTAGAACTCTTACCTTATGTTAACTTATTTGGAAGTTCGCTGACGGGAATGGGTACAAAGTCTTTGGATTATGTAAAATTAACTCAGCGAATCGGCCAAAAAACCGGTGGAATTTGGCATTCAACGTTTACTTCGGCTAGCCATGATCGGCAGTCGAATCCTGCCCGACTTCTCTTGCGGGGTAAGGCCACGATGAGCCAGGTTCGAGAACTATTGGCTATCTTTGAAGATGTATTGACAAACATAAAGCTTGACAATAGGGAAAGATTTCGCCAAATAGTATTGGAAGCCAAAGCGGGTGAGGAAGCAGGCCTGCTTCAAATGGGTCATATCGTCGTCGCCAATCGCCTGGCATCTCAATATAACGTGGCAGATTGGGTGGCCGAGCAAATGGACGGCGTCGCGTATCTGGCATTCTTAAACCGGCTAGTGGAAGAGATAGAAAATGATTGGCCATCAGTCTATCAAAACTTAGAAGCCGTGAGATCGGCGTTGATCAATCGCCGGGCTATGCTCCTGAATGTTACTGTCGATAGTGAAAATTATGGTCAGCTCAGACCGATTCTGAAGGAGTTCATCACAACTTTGCCCGCGAAAAAGGGTCCGAAGCATGACTGGGATGTGGATTTAAGACCCATTAACGAAGGGCTGACGATTCCAGCCCGCGTGAATTATGTCGGAAAAGGCGCCAATCTATATGATTTGGGGTATAGGCTCAATGGCTCTGTATCGGTCATTAACAAATACCTGCGCACAAGCTGGCTCTGGGAAAAGATCCGTGTGCAAGGTGGTGCTTATGGTGGCGGCTGCCGGTTCGATCGTTACTCCGGCACATTCACCTTCTATTCGTATCGTGATCCTAACCTTGTGTCAACTATTGAGAATTACGATAGAACGGCCGATTTTCTGCGTACCTTCGAATTGTCCGATGATGAGTTGACGAAAGCGATTATCGGCGCGATCGGGGAAATTGATTCATACCAGTTACCGGATGCGAAGGGATATTCTTCGATGTTACGCCATTTGATTGGATTAACCGAAGAAGATCGACAGAAATACCGGGATGAAGTTCTATCTACTACTGTTGCTGATTTTCGGGCCTTTGCTGATGTGATTGAAGGAGTCAGTCGTACCGGGAGCGTCGTCGTATTGGGTTCAGCTGAAAGTATCGTCGATGCCAATGATGACAGCTGGCTCGAAGTCAAGAAGGTGTTGTAGAAAAGATGACTATACAAGCCGCAATCGCTCAAGTTATCAACGGCCGCGATCTGGATATCGACCAGGCTGAAGCGGCGATGAATACTATCATGGAAGGGGAGGCAACCTCTGCTCAAATCGGGAGCTACTTAACAGCGCTGCGCATGAAGGGGGAGACGAGCGATGAAATTGCCGGTAGCGCCAAGTCAATGCTAAACCATGTCATCCGTGTTGAGGTGGATTTAGATCCTGGGATGATGATGATCGATACTTGTGGCACAGGAGGCGATGGCAAAAATACTTTTAATATTTCCACCACGGCCGCCTTCGTCGTCGCCGGATATGGCATAAAAGTAGCAAAACATGGAAATAGGGCTGCCAGTAGCAAGAGTGGGTCGGCCGACGTGCTCATGGCGCTTGGTGGAAACCTCGATCTAACGCCTGAGCAGGTGGCTGAGTGTCTGGATGAAGTGGGCATAGGCTTCTTATATGCGATCAATCACCATCCGGCGATGCGTTATGCCGTGGGACCGCGTCGTGAAATTGCTTTACGTACGATTTTTAATTTGCTAGGACCATTGACCAACCCGGCCGGCGCTACCCATCAGCTTATTGGGGTTTACGATCCCAACTTAACAGCTCCACTGGCGGAGGTGCTTGGTGCACTTGGCCGAGAAGGGGCTTTTGTCGTTCATGGCGCTGACGGCTTAGATGAATTATCTACCACCGGACCTAATCGGGTCAGCCAGTACGATGGAAAGGATGTGACAACGTTTGAGCTCGATCCACAGGAATTGGGCATAGCGCCTGCTAAGCTGGAAGATCTCAAGGGCGACACACCAGCAGAGAATGCCCGGATTACTTGGGATATCCTAGCCGGTCATGATAAGGGACCACGTCGAGATATCGTGATACTTAATGCGGCCGGTGCTTTGTGTTTGGAGATCAAAGATTGGAATGTGGCTTTGACCCGGGCGAGAGATTCGATCGATAGTGGGGCTGCTTTGAAAACCTTAGAAACCTGGATCGCGAAGACCCAAAGTTTTTCTTAATTTTCGACAACCTGAAGTATGTTTAAATTGATTATCCTATGAGTGTATCGAATAAATCTAAACGCCGCGGCACTATACTAGATGAGATCATGCGATATCATCGTGAGCAATTGCCCAAAAAAATGCGGGCGGTACCTCTGGCAACTCTGCGAGCGTTATCGAACGTTGCACCAACAACAATCGACTTCTTTGCGGCATTGAAAAAGCCTGGCGTTTCCCTCATCGCTGAGTGTAAAAAAGCTTCGCCAAGCAAAGGGTTATTGGTGCCGAAATATGATCCCGTTGCTCTAGCCTCAATTTACGCCGAAGCCGGCGCAAGCTCGATATCGGTTCTAACCGATAGTCGTTACTTTCAAGGTTCACTTGACGATTTAACTGACGTTAAGGAGTTTCTGATCAATGGTGGAAGATCAGCTAAGGAGATAACGAAAGGCATACCGGTACTACGAAAGGACTTCATATTTCATCCATATCAGCTTTACGAGTCTCGTGCGGCAGGAGCTGATGCTATCCTACTAATCGCCAGTGTCCTGGATGGCGGTGAGCTGAAGAGCCTAATTAACTTGACCAAAGATCTGGGAATGCAATCCCTGGTAGAAGTTCATACTGAAGAGGAATTGGATCGGGCTTTGGCTCTTGCTCCGCAGGTCATTGGCATCAATAATCGCAATTTACAGACCTTTGAAGTTGATTTTGAAAATACCGTTCGCTTACGTCAAGGGATACCGGCTGGTGTTGCCGTTGTCGGCGAGAGTGGGATTCGAACGACCGGTGATGTAAGGCGAATGGTCGAGATTGGCGTTGATGCAATCCTCGTGGGAGAGACCCTGGTCAAGAGCCGGAACGTTAGGGAGACCGTAAAATCTCTGGTTAGTGCCGGGAGGATTTGAGTTTCTTCAAATTCTTAAAGTAGAAGCTTGTCTATCGAAATTTACGGGAATTCGATATCACTGATCTCGCGCAGCGCATTCAGCTTCAGGATAACGTTCTGACCTTGTTCAAATTTTTGCCACTCATCTAAGGTCGTTTCCCATTCGTGTGTTTCTCCATCCACATCGGTGAAATACACGATATAAGATTCTTGGCTCTCGCCTTCTCTTTCGTCACTGTTCAAATCCACTCTTGGCCAGTAAGGGGAATGATCGCTGCCAGACGAGTTTTCCGTGCGAATAACGATCCATTTGTCTATTTCATACGTATAAAGGGGTTGGTACACTGGTTCATCCCGGTAAATCGGCTCTTCATATGATTCCGTTCGAACTTGTGTCTCATAGATCGGCCGCTCACATTGGATGTCTTCGAAAAATCCGTTTCCCAGGTCGCGCTGTCCACATACATACGTTTCTGTACCCGTCTGAACCTGATCTTCGATTTCACGCTGTCTGGTTTCGTAATGATCTAGTATTTGATCATAATGGTGAATCTCTTCTTTCTGGCTGAGAAGACGGGCCTCAGTAGGGAGTTCCCAATCTTCCTCAGTGACCGTTTGAAAAGCTTCGACCTCAAACGATCGCTCCCATTGAAATCCACTGACCGAGGCATCTGAGTCGCCTCCACCAAAGACAAGAAAGGCAATGGCACCCAAGCAAATAATAGCCACGATAGCGATACCGGCAATGACCGCGATCGGAAGTTTTCTTTTTGGGCTGGCATCTTGAGATTGAGCCTTGGATTTTCGTGGATCTTCGTCAAGGGTCATGTCGCCGGTTGTAGGAGCTTCACCGAGGTCGTAGGTCTTGACTTCCTGCACAGGGCTAGTGGATTCCCTGGGTGCTCCACAAGAGCCACAAACCGAAATATCGGCGGCGTTACTGGTTCCGCAGAATTCGCAAACCCAATCGGGCCCAACCAATGCTTGCTTCTGGAGCCGTTTGTCGGTTATTTCAGCCTCGTCAGCCATGTAAAACTTAGTGTTCTCGGGCCGTGAACGATTACAATTCTGACATTGGCGATGACGGCCGAGGTTACCCGTCGTCCCACAATATTGGCAATCCCAACGACCCTCTTTTACAGCCATCTACTACTCCTTCAGATAAGGCTCGCGGATCTCTAGTTGATCCCGGTCCAGGTACGTTAGATCGTACAGAAGATATTCTTATCTCCGATGGTACAATTTTCCTAATTGTCTTTATGTCTACTTCGCTGTATTCTTTGGATTAGGTTTGACTGGAAAACCTGACTGCTTATAGGAGTCAGATTATCACGGTTGGGCCTATGCATACGCGTTTCTCATTGTTTGGAGGCCCGGCATTTTTTGCCGGGCCATTTTTTTAGGGATTTAGTGAAGATCTAAGTAATGAAAGCCAGTTTCCTCCCATAATTTTAGCTATATCTTCTTCGTCGTAGCCGTATCCCTGCAGGGCAATGGCAACTAATTTGAGATCAGAATGTTTGAAAATACCGTCAGGCGCGTCTTCAACTCCAAATCCACCATCGAAATCACTACCAATGCCAACATGATTGGCGTCGCCGACATACTGACAAATATGATCGATGTGAGCCACAATATGTTCCGTTGTTACCGATTCCTTAGGATCTCCTCGTCCATAGCCCGCCTTTAAGTAACCATTGAACAAGGTGACGCCGATGACACCTTGTCTTTCGGCAATTCGCCTGATTTGTAGGTCGCTTAAATGTCGCCCTTGCGGTAAAAGGGCACGGCAGTTGCTGTGACTGGCGATTACGGATGCTTCGTATTGATCTAACGCTTCCAGGGTCCATTGTTCGCTCATGTTTGACAGATCCAAGATAAATCCAAAATCTGCCATGATCTCTAGGAGCTGGCGTCCTTCGTCCGTTAAGCCACCACTTCCGCGCCATGAGCTGGCTGAGTATCTGGTATCGTCATGGGCCAATCCGATAATCCTGAGACCGTTTTCGTACCATAATTCAACCTCTTCAGGATCTCGAACAGGTTCGGCTCCTTCTAGCAGGAGAACTATACCAATCTGAGGATTGGTTCCTTGCTCATTATTTGTGATGATATCTTCAAGGTCATCCGGATGGCTTACCAGATGTAGAAAATCTACCTCATCGGCCAGGCGCCGGTAATAGTCAAGTTGAGATTGGACCTGATCGTGTGCCTCTTCTTGGTTACGAAAGCCCAGCTTCTGGCTGTTGCCAAGAATGGGTTTTGAAGCACCCTCGACTAATATCGTGGCGAATACAATATCAACTGAAGCTTCAAGTAAGGAGGGAAATGTGACCATTGCCGTACCGTTCGCTATTGGCTGGCTAATTTCAGATTGACGAACAGCATCGAGTGATCCGAGCAAATTGCGGCCGAAGGTCAGCGCATTGTAGGCAAGATCTAAATGGGCATCGACGATAATCATGCTCAACTCAATAATGAGTTATCGCGCCATATTTAATGGCGATGGCTAAATCACCTTCCAACACCAAGTATCTTGAAAAGTATTCAAAGATTATGATGGTTGCGATAACGGGAGAAAGAGCCCCAGCTTAGGATCTTATCAATTCGCGAAGTGTCGCTAGATTGACCGGATCCATCTCAATCTCTTCGCCTTCCTCAGTTTCTTTCGTCTTATTGGTCTCCAGATGGGCGGGATGATCAGTCCAGCGGGTATCGTTGACGAAGTTCGCGAAACCGCCCAATCCGATGGCCCCTTCACCAATATGAGCATGGCGGTCCTTTCGCTCGCCCAACTGATATTGACTGTCGTTAAGATGAAAGCATTTAATCAGCTCCAAACCGACCAGCCGGTCAAACTCCGACATAGTGGCTTCGTAAGTTTCGGGTGAGCGAATATCGTAGCCGGCCGCCAGCACATGGCAAGTATCAAAACAAACACCCAGGCGACCTGGAGATTGTCCAGTTTGGCCATCTTCCAATAATTGTGCTAAATGTTCGAAGCGGAAGCCAAGTGTTGTGCCCGTGCCAGCCATTGTTTCCAGACAAACGGTTGTTTGGTACCCGGCCGTTTCTTCTAGCAACCGGCGCAAAGCGCGAGCGATATTGTTTAGTCCAGTGTTTTCGTCGGCTTCGATGTATGCGCCAGGGTGGAAGGTCAAGAAGGGGATGCCCAATGCTTCACATCGCTCCGCTTCGACCTTTAATCCCTGGTAGGATTTCTCCCACAGCTCATCATCAGAAGAACCGATATTGATCAAATAGCTGGCATGTACGGCAACTGGATGAATGTGCGCATACTCTATGGCGGCATCTTTGAAGGCATCAATATCTTCGTCTGTAAGTGGTTTAGCATTCCACTGGCGATTGCTCTTGGTAAATATCATGATCGAGTCACAGCCGATCTCATCACCACGCTGAAATGCCTTTTTTAGTCCACCGGCGGTGCTGACTTGTGCGCCTAATCTCATATTTTGTACCTAATCCCTTTTATCTGTTTACAAATTGAGCTTTAAGGTGACCAGCACTAGTCACGCTTCATCATACTCGTAGTCTATAGTATCAACAAAAGCCTAAGCTTTCGTCTTTTTGGATGCATTGGCTAATTGTTCTCTGGGCTCTTGGCGCTAAAATAGCCAATAGCTTCCCGGCTATCAAGGGTATAAACGGCATCTTTATAAACACGCCATACTTGATTGCCGGCCGTATCTAAGATGTAGTTACCCTCCAGACGACCTGTCAAATCACCTTCAAGGGTATATAAATTGTTTCCCTCCAAATACGCGAACAACTCCCCTTTCCTGTCCAGCAGACCTCTGTAGCTCATGTTCATCCTCCTTCCAACTATGAAGTGCAGACCATCCTACAAGCAGCAAGATCGTTCAATTCTGCCGGTTACTGGCAATTGATTGTTTATTCACTTCCAACTGTAAATGTGGCCCGAACAGTACCCTCAGAATCGACCAGTGTAACTGATTCGCCAGTTTCCCAGACCGGTTCGCTAAATCCCCAGTATAAATCCGCAGGACCTTCCTGACCTGATCCAGTATGCAAGAGAATGGCGGCTCCTTCGCCGAACAACGTTACCTGGCCAAAGGTATAAGTCAGTCCGTCAGCATCGCTCAAACGCCAACCGAGCAATGCCATCGGCCTACTCCCTGAATTAACGATTGAAACGGCTTCTTCCTCCAGATCACCTGCGCTTGTGACATCGGCTATTTCAATATTGGCCTCACCTTCAACTGGAAGCTCGGCCGAAAGGGGAGTTGGAGAAAGTATTGGCGATACAGTTTCAGTCGGAGGTGGGGCCTCGGTTGGGATACCACCAACCGGAATGGTCAATTCTTGCCCAACCTGGAGAAAGTTGGGATTGTCCATGTCATTGGCCGCCATAATATCTTCAATCGATACATCAAACTCTCGACTAATTTTTCCGAGAGTGTCGCCGGCCTGAACTGTATATAAAGGGATTTCCGATGTCTCTTCAAGGGGATCTTCGGCGGCAACCGTGGGCGCTTCCACAATTTGCCCACCAGCCGCCAAGGTAGGCGCCGTGGGAACGGTGATGATTTGTTCCGCTACTTCTTCAGAAACTGGTTGTTGCTTATCCCAAAAATAAAGGATAAGGAGTACGACCGTAGCTGAGACGATTACATTTAGCAGGATGAAAGCAAGCAAACGACGCGCAGACATAAGCAACTCCTACCAGGATTTATTTATTGTACACCAGTGAATTTGCCCGGCAACTTAGGTAGGAGTGCGCTACGCGCCTCACCATTATGGAGAAGCGGTTTGATAGTGATTTGGAAAAAGCTATCGGTTCGGAGAAAATACGCAAGCACCTAAATCAAGTGGTACGTGGTCCTGAGTTGAACTTATTTATCCGGTTGAACTGCGATATCTCTAGATTATGGGATTTCACGGACATCTTCATTAACAGCAGGTGTTCCGCTTTTTACTTAGTCGAGAAAATACGATATGTCAGATTCGCTTAAAATATTATTTATCAGTGCTGAAGTTGCGCCATTTGCGAAACGTGGCGGCTTGGGTGACGTCGCAGGTTCTTTGCCAAAGGCTTTGAAGAAACTCGGTCATGATGTGCGGGTTGTCATGCCTGCTTACCAGGATATTGAGTCGAGTAGAAACAGCGGCCGCTTCGACCTTCAGATTTCTCCAGGGCAATTGTTAGTTCCGATGGGGGGCGGTGTATTTCCGGCCGGTGTTTTTGAAGGTGTTCTGCCTGGCAGTGAGGTGCCGGTTTATTTTATTGCGGAATGGAACCTCTTCAATCGCCCAGAAATCTACGGTTACGACGACGACCCATATCGTTTTGCTTTTTTCAGTAGAGCCGCACTTGATCTGGTAAAAGCAATCGGATGGCGACCAGATGTTCTTCATGCGCACGATTGGCATACAGCCCCAGCTGTTACCTGGCTGGCCACAGCGGGTCAGGCTGATGATTGGTATCATGGGATTCCAAGCTTGTTCACAATTCATAATCTGGCTCATCAAGGACTTAGCAGCTGGGATATTCTTGATACCCTGGGGATTTGGACTCACTCTTTGACCGAAGAAGCCTACGGGGAAGTGAATTTCATGGCTCGGGCAATCTATCACGCTACCCTCATTAATACGGTGAGTCCAACATATGCCAGAGAGATCATGACTTCTGATGGAGGGGCCGGTCTTGATGGCATCTTGGGATACAGGGCCAACGATGTCTATGGTATTTTGAACGGCCTTGATATCGAGGTCTGGAATCCAAAAACTGACCCCCGCCTGGCAAGCCATTTCGATGCCGAGAATTTAACAGCGCGATTACCGAATCGGCGTGCTCTACAGGCTCGAGCAAACCTTCCGCAACGGGACGACGTTCCGATTGTGGCCATGATATCCCGGTTGGATTGGCAGAAAGGGTTAGATATCACCGGTCATGTCACCCACTTGCTAATGAATAGTTATGCTGGTGACGCTCAATTTGTTGTCCTAGGATCAGGATCATACGAATACGAGCAAATGTTTGTCCAATTAGCGGACTACCACCGGGACAAAATGGCAGTTTTTCTGGATTATATGCCAGATCTGGCTCCGCTGATCTACGGTGGCAGCGACATCTTTCTCATGCCATCACGATTCGAACCTTGTGGTCTAGGCCAGTTGATCGCCATGCGTTATGGTAGTGTGCCTGTTGTGCGTTCTACAGGGGGCTTGGTCGATACAGTACGAGATGGCGTTTCGGGTTATACGTTCTTAGACTATAGTGCTGGGGCATTTTGGGATGCTCTTGGCAGGGCAATTTATACATTCAAAACTGATAAAGATAGTTGGCAAGGCATTCAAAAGGTTGGGATGGAGTCTGATTTTTCATGGCAACGATCGGCCTTTGGTTACCAGCAACTTTATGAGTTAGCAATAGCCAAGATGTGAAGCAGCGAGGCTGAATATGCGTTTTCCTAGATCTGGTGGCGTCCTTGTTCATCCAACTTCCTTCCCCGGTCCCTACGGAATAGGTGATTTGGGTACAGGCGCCTATGAGTTCGTAGACTTTCTGGTCAAAGCAAAACAATCTATCTGGCAGATTTTACCCTTGGGGCCAACTGGTTATGGCGATTCACCTTACCAGTCATTTTCGGCATTTGCTGGAAACCCGTTGCTCATCAGTCCTGATTTATTGGTCAGGGATGGTTTTCTGCCGGCGGATCTGCTAGTCGATATCCCCGCTTTCCCAAAACAGAGAGTTGATTTTGGCTGGGTCATTGAGTATAAGCAACGATTGTTGAAGTTGGCTTTTCTCAATTTTGAAACTTCAGGGACGGCAGAGCAAAAAAATGCATTTGTCCAGTTTTGCCAAGAAAATGCCAATTGGTTGGACGATTATGCTACATTTATGGCCTTGAAGGAGCGCTATAAGGATCAAAATGGTGGAGTTTGGAACACCTGGCCGGAGGAGTTAGCCAAAGGTATTGTTACCACAAGCCAGGAATGGGTCCAAAAATTGGAACCAGAGCTGCGTTTCCATAAATTTAGCCAGTATGTATTCTTCAAACAATGGTTGGCTCTTAAGGTATATGCCAACGACAAAGGCATACGTGTTATTGGCGACGTACCAATCTTTGTGGCCTTGGACAGCGCTGATGTGTGGGCGAATCCAGATTTGTTTTTTTTGGACGAAGCAGGATCACCAACTTTCATCGCCGGCGTTCCACCAGATTATTTTAGCCAGACAGGCCAACGATGGGGCAACCCACTTTACCGGTGGGATGTGCAAGCCGAGGATGATTACTCCTGGTGGGTCAAACGCCTGCAAATGGCTTTCACACAGGTTGATATCGTTCGAATAGACCACTTTAGGGGCTTCGAGGCTTATTGGGAGATACCGGCAGAGGAACCAACGGCAGAGATAGGTCAGTGGGTTAAGGGCCCGGAGGCAGCGTTTTTCGAATCGATGCAGCAGCAGCTGGGCCGCCTTTCTATCATCGCCGAAGATCTCGGGGTTATCACTCCTGAGGTCGAGGAATTACGCGATCGTTTCGAATTTCCAGGCATGAAAATTCTGCAATTTGCCTTTGGAGGTGAACGAAATAGTAGCTTCCTTCCCCATAACTTCGGCCGAAACTGTGTGGTCTATACGGGTACGCATGATAATGAAACGACACTTGGTTGGTACCGAAATGCGAGCCGAGATGAACAGGATCATGTGCGTCGATACTTAGCTCGAGATGGCACGGATATCGCCTGGGACCTCATGCGCCTGGCATATGCTTCGGTGGCTGACACAGCGGTTGTTCCTCTGCAAGATTTGATGTCATTGGGCAACGAGGCGCGTATGAACTTTCCGGGCAAAACCGGCGGCTGGTGGACCTGGCGTTATACATCGGAAATGCTGACCGATTTCATCGCCGAGCGCTTAGGTGAGTTAACCGAGATATTTGGCCGCAATATTGAGAAAGATGGCTAGCCAGCGATACTGCCTATAGAACAAATCAGCCAAAGATGGGTGATCTTATTCAGCAAAGGGATCTAAGGATGACACAAATTCCAACTGGTATAGAGAATAAAGGTTTAAGTTGGGGTTGGCTAACGATACTTCTTTCAATAGTCACCCTAATATTGGCTGGAATAACCATAGGTTTTGAATTAACCGACACTGAAGTGGGCGTATATATTTTCAAACCGCTGACAACGGTGACCATTATCATCATCGCCTTGATCGCTTTGCAGCCACCCGCATTTCAATATAAATGGATGATCCTATTTGGTCTCGGCTTTTCATTAATCGGCGATATCCTGCTGATGCTGCCGCAGGATCTATTTTTGTTTGGCTTGATAGCCTTTCTCGTCGCCCAAATCTTCTATACCATTGCCTTTAGTTCGGTTAAGGGCTTTTATACTTCTGTAATTGGCGCCATCCCTTTCTTGATATTTGGGCTTATTATGGGCTTTTTCCTGTGGCCGAATCTAGGTGAAATGCGAATCCCAACGATCGTGTACCTGGTGGTCATTTTGGTTATGGGCTGGCAGGCTTTCGGTCAGTGGCGCCAGACGGGGGAGCGAAGGGCTTTGCTTGCGTTTGTGGGCGCACTGCTGTTCATTCTTTCGGATTCACTTTTGGCAATCAACCGGTTCGCCACACCGTTGGAGCTCGCGCGCTTATTAGTGCTGGGAACATATTATCCGGCGCAATGGCTCATCTCACTGTCAACTGGTTCGGAACATCCATAGACCAATAATTCTGCCGTTTGACATTTACTTCTCCATATGGCAGAATTTCGTGGCCCAATCAGTCAATTAATAAGCCCCCGTAGCTCAGAGGATAGAGCGTCGGCCTCCGAAGCCGAAGGCCCGTGTTCGAGTCACGGCGGGGGTACTGGGTAACTGATTTTCTTCGAAGACGCGTCTGTAAAGGCGCGTTTTTTGTTCTCATGGGGTAGCCTCCGCCAAGAATGTCACTCGCAATAGTACACACTTCACATTGAACGGGGAGTACCATTAACATAAACTGAAGTATACCCAGTGCGTGGCGCGCCACTATGCCAGTAAGTGGCCATTATTTCCAATTTTAACCGGAGAAAATTGACTCCAAAATGCGACCTTCATTTTTAATTCTGAGCTGTTTGAATGCAAGTGGCTCAACTATTTTTATCTTGTGTGACCGTCTCATCCAAGGCAACTGATGATCTTCAGAATAAATTCCAATTCCAAGGCGAAGGATCTAGGCAGCAAATATCACCCTGACTGATAGTCAAAGAGGTTTATCATGTCGAATTACAAACGTATTACCTTAGTCGTTTGCTCGAGTGCGCTAGCGGTCACTTTATTTTCCGCTTTCCTGTTCTCGGCCGCCCAGGCATCGGAAGTGGCAGGGGGTTTGGGTCAGTCTGATCAAATCGAGAAGAGCTTCGAAACCCCTGAATCTGCGGCTGCATTTATAGTAGATCGAGTATGCTGCTGACCTAATAGGTCAGGGGGCGTTTATTTTACCGACGACAACTTTGTCTATTTCGAATTTAAGCACTATTTGGGCAGTGGTCGATAAACAAAGCCCTACGATAGGCCCCAGGGTTTTTGTCGTTGAGGCTGAGGTAGTGAATACTGGCAGTGAACCGGCCGAAATGGTCAGCATCGTTCTCGATTACAATGAGGATCCGCCAAATGACTGGATCCTGTTACCGGGCGAAGATCCAACAAGGACAATTTCGAGCCTGAAGCCGGGGGAGAGTTACTATGCCTATTGGTTTGTTAGTTATCCTGCTGTAGAAAATCTGGAGCATGGATACACGCTAAGCGCTCTTGCCGACAACGCCGAACCTGTTACAACAAACAAAAGCGTGTTTGACACTCCAGCACTCACGAAAACGGTCAAAACCTTGGAGTTTCAGAGAACCGGCAATACTGGACAGGGGTTAACAGACGTAGAAGCTTTGGTGGGCGTGGCCTACACGATTACGGTGAATTATGATTTGGGACAAAATCCTGATGAGCTAATTTTCGGTCCAGTTGGGAATTTTGACTTTGATCCTAGCGCTACTCGGTTGTTGTCGACAACCGTAAGTTTCCAGAACTTTGACGGCAGCCAACGAACCGATATTGATAACCAATTATATTTTCCATCTTTGCCTAAACTTCCTAACGGTAGCGATCCAACAAGAGCAGTCACAACTTATAAGATGGTAGCCCTTAAGCCGGCTGAAACAAGGCTGTGCGCTTATACGGGAGTTCGCACCAATTCTGACAAGTACGATAAAGATTACTGCACCAACGAAAGCGTGATTATCGTTTCGGGCACCAGTTTGATGGCGCTCCTCAAATCAGCAAGCAGCACGACAGTGATACAAAATGGTTTCATCACTTACACCTTGGATTACACAAATAGTGGCAACGTAGGAATCCCGTTTGCCTGGATCTGGGATGAAATTGATCCAACAATAGGTTCGATAGTGGCCAGCACCAGCAATCCGGCTCCTGATCCGGTTGCCTCCGACGAAAATCTGGTCGCCTGGAATCTAAATAACATTCCAGCGGCCGGGCAGCCGGGCAGTTCCGGGACTCTAACTCTAACCGTCGAAATCAACGGCGGCGGACAGGTGATGACCGATGGGATGCCAATTGTCAACAGTGCCAATTTTGGCATCAGTCCCAGCGGTTTACCTTCAGTGGAAGCGATTACCAGCACCATTACGAGCACGCTTCAGGCGCCGGCTGTCACAATTGAAAAAAGTGACGGACTAACCAGCGTCGGAGCCGGTAATGGGTTGACCTATACCATTTCTTTGCAAAATAATGGTTCTGCACTAGCTACCGGTCTGGTAGTTACCGATCTATTACCCTCGGGTGTTGTGTTAGCCAGTACTCCGACACCTGGCCCTGACGGCGCGGCGGGCAACGTACTCGAATGGTTTTCATCGACGCTTGGCGATTTGCAGCCAAATGGCGGCATGCTGACCCTAACGATACCAATTTCCGTTAACCCTGGAGTTGGCTACGAAACCATCTTGACCAACATGGCCAGGGTGAATTATCAAAATAGTTCCGGCTTCGTTTATCCCGAACAGGTAGCCGAGGACATGACGACCGTCGTTCGACCGTTAGCCGTTGTCGATGGCTACGCATTTGATGATCTGAATGGAGACGGTATCTTCAACGGTGGCGAAAGCGGATTAGCGAACGTTCAAGTTAGCCTTCCTTCGGCCGTGAATCCTCTGATATTGACTGGCGGTGATGGTTATTACCTTTTCACTATCGAAAATGAGGGGCCGATATCCGTAACCACTAGCACGCCTTCAGGTTACTTCCACACAACACCAGGAACAGTTTTTCTGGATAGCACATTAGGATTAACCCAAACGATAGATTTTGGATTCGCCTCAAATGGCGCTGACTTTGGTGTTTTATTTGGCACGGTTTTCGAAGACAGCAATAAAAACGGGTTCCAGCAGATTGGGGAGAACGGCTTGAATGACGTCGTGATATCATCGGCCGGAGCCATGACGACGCCAGTTATGAGTGATGGTTTTGGGCGTTACACTCTTAAATTCGACTCAAGCGGTCCAACTGCCGTTGTGGAGACAAATCCGCCCGGTTGGGTATCGACGACGCCGGATGTTGTTTCAACTCTGGTTGGAACTGGGTCCAGTAACAATTCACCAATCAATTTTGGCGACTTCCAAGGTATAAAAATTACCGGTATGGTATTCGAAGACGCCAATGTAAACGGCGCCAACGATGGCGAAAGCGGCCTGGCGGGCGCTGTTATCGAGGCTGACGGCTCAATTTACACAACCGGAGCTTCGGGTGTCTATACTATCTATGTTAGCTCTGGAACGCAGCCCATCACGGTAACAGAAACCAATCCTGGGGGGTATGTTTCAACAAATGCCGTTCCTGTGAGCGGCACCAATAAGATTGATGATGATACCCTGGTAACTGGTGATCCACAATCCGGGAGTGTCTTTATTGGTGATTTTGGCGATGTCAGACCCGCAGATTTATCTATTTTGAAATCGGTCAATTCTGATATTGTCGCGGCAGGCACAACCATTACTTTCAGCCTGACTTTTACAAATTACGGACAATCAAATTCCCAGGGCATAACGATCGCTGATGAGTTGCCTGACGGTTTGAACTTTGGACAAGTTGTAAACCAGTCGGCTTCACTGACCGGCCCCAATCAATCAGGACAAACCATTACCTGGTCCTTAGAGTCGTTGGCTAGTAATGAGTCGGGATTTATCAACTTTACGGCTACACTCAGCCCGAACCTGGAAGAAAGTACAATTATTACCAATGTGGCCATGGTTTCCGCAAATACTCCTGATTTGGAGATGGACAATAACGAATCTTCAGTAGAAGTTGCCGTGATCCGACAATCTGATCTAGCTGTTGAGAAGATGGGCGAACCACCTTTAGTTATTGCAGGAGAACAGCTCACATATACGGTCGAGGTATTCAACTATGGACCGTCGGATGCTGGCGGTGTAACCGTGTTTGATGATTGGCCTGCGGACTTGATCTATCTATCGGCCGATTCCAGCCTTGGAAACTACGACCCTGATTCTGGAGTCTGGTCAGTGGGAGACTTAACATTCAATAGTAGCGCTATCTTGACGATTGTTGCCAAAGTCGATCCCGGTTCTCAAATCACGATAACAAATGTGGTTACAGTAACGGCTGAGCCTGAAGATCTAGTGGATTCGAACAACCAGAGTCTTGTAGAAACGGCCGTAAGAACATCAGCCGATCTATCTATAGTCAAATATGGTTTGCCTGATCCGGTCGCGCCCGGAGGTACCGTCACTTATACACTAGTTTTCACGAACAACGGTCCTTCGGATGCCTCGGCGGTCATCATAACGGATACATTGGACTCGGACGTTAAGTTTGGCGGCGTCGTCACGGCGAATGTGCTTCTGAATGGACCTTCTGTCACTGGGCAGCTCGTGTCCTGGGAAATGAGTAGGTTTGAAGCGGGTGAAGTTGGCACGTTAATTTATACAGCCACGGTTCATCCAGCGGCGGCAGGATCAATCACGAACGAGGTCCAAATTTCTGCGGGAACGCCAGATCCGGACCAGAAGAATAATCAATCAGAAACCCTAGTAACCATTGGCGACCCTGATGTTGGCACCATCTATGGTTATGTTTTTACCGATAACAATGGCAATGGACAACAAGATTCTGGAGAAGCTGGCATCGAAGGTGTTTCGGTTTCGCTTGATGGCTCTTACACGACTACAAGTGATGTTGATGGCCTATTCATATTTCTCACCGGTATTGCCGGCGTTCACAATGTAATTGAAAGCCAACCTGGTGGTTACTTCTCGACCACGCCAGATGAGGTCCATGTTGCCGTTATTCTTGGTAATAGTTACTTGGTTTACTTCGGTGAAGCTCCGGATGATATCGGTTTCGCCTCGATTTTTGGTACGGTGTTTGAGGATGCCGACAGCAGCCAGAGCTGGGATTTCGAAGAAGTAGGATTGAAAGGCGTGACGGTTACACTTGATATGGTCACTTCTGTCGAGACGGATCTATACGGCCAATTCACTTTTTCGACAACGGTTACCGGAGAACACACAGTCATTGAAACTGATCCCGAATTTTACTTCTCGACCACCCCGAATACGGTAACGGTGGAGTTGGCTTTGAATACGAGCGAGGAAGTAAATTTCGGCGACGTGCGAGTTGATGTGGCGACTTGCGATGCGGATGAGTTTGAGGAAGATGACCAGTATACTGAGGCAAACGAGTTGCCTATAGGTCGAGGAACAGGCGCATGATTTTTGTGATGATGCCGTTGATTGGCTCAAAGTAATGGTAACAGCGGGTCAAGGTTACACCTTTACTACCTCTTCATGGGGACAGCGAGCGGATACATACCTGGCTTTATTCGATGAAGATGGAAAGTCGCTTCTTGCAGCCAATGACGATATGGAAGGCAGTGCAGACTACTCTTCGCAAATCAAGTGGATAGCAACCGAATCGGGCGAGGTCTTTGTTCGTGTGACAAATCGGGCCGCACTTGAGGGATATCACAGTGATTACCGGATATGGGTCGAAGAGGAACAACTCACGTTCCTGTTCCTGCCATTCGTGACGGTTGAGCAGCCGACCCAGGCGACCAATGGTCAGTCCGCGTTGTTTAGCTTGGTACAGACAGAGGAAGAGCTAATAAGTCCAATGGTTCCAAATGATCCTCTTGGGGTAATCGTCCACAGCTGCCCCGACTCTTACGAAGTCGGATGATACCTGGCAATTGGCTAAACCGATAATAGACGGTCTGTCCCAATGGCATTCTTTCGACAGCGATCCAGTCAAATATTCGGCCGACAAGGACTTCGCTTCCTTTGAAGTCCTTTCCGGTCAAGAGATCACTTTCACCGTTTCCTCCAATTTGGGAGTGGGGGTGCTCCTAGAAGTGTATGACAAGTCGGGCAACATGCTTGGATTAACAGGAACCGACTATCTTTTCGTCTCTGGTTTGCAATCAGGGCAATACTTCCTCAGCGCCAGTCCGATAGGCCTGGCATATAGTTGCGTAGAAGATGAGGGTTACGAGTTATTGGCCGTAAAAGAAGAATTCCATTTCTTGTTGATACCGGCAATGGTGAATTGAGCTCGTTGATAAACTAAAAAAGCTCTAAGCCTCTTGGCTTGGAGCCCATAATTTTGTTTAATGAATGCAAGGCACCGGCTATCGCTCGGCCGGTGTTTTGCATTAAAGTACATTAACGGTAGCTCTATGATCTTGCCGATTAGACGACAGAAAGAGACAATCCGCCTGTCATGCCAAGAAGTACACGAATCACACGCCGAAGGACTATTCGAGCGAAATCCAGGCATCATAGCATTAAGACTTTTTTTAAGATTAGTGGCATCCTGTTAATAGGATTGTTCATTATCGGTCTTTTATTTGTTGCCGTTGGTCTTGTCGGGGCGGCCGCTGCCTATGAAGAATTTGTCTCGCAATTGCCCGAATTTAGCGATGTCGAACGCCTCGGACAAGATAGCCAGACGACATTTGAGACAACGAAGATATTACGCCTGGGGGGATGATCCTGATGGGAATGGCTACCGGGATTTGGTCCCGATTTATGAAGTGATCGATCCTCTTGGCGGTGACCGGCAGTGGCTGACACTTGAGGAGATGTCGCGCAATCTCATAGACGCGACGGTAGCAATAGAAGATAGGAGCTTTTGGTCAAATCAGGGATTTGATGTCCAGGGTATCGGCCGGGCATTATACGAGTATGTCATCTTAGGAGGACAGATCCAGGGTGGGTCATCGATCACTCAACAGGTGGTGAAGAACACGTTGATCGAAGATGAGCGCCGGGTTGTAGGCGAAACCATCAATCTGGATGATTATCGACGCAAACTCGAGGAGTTGTTATTAGCTCAACAATTGTCCCAGGTTTACACCAAGGAACAGATACTGGAATGGTATCTAAACACCAACTTCTATGGAAACCTAGCTTATGGTATTGAAGCCGCCGCCAGGGTCTACTTCGATAAATCAGCCGCAGAATTGACCTTGGCCGAAGCGGCGATGTTGGCGGCGATCCCACAGTCGCCTGCTTTGAATCCGATCGATAATCTAGTGGAGGCGAAAGAGCGCCAGGAATTAGTCTTGGAAGCCATGCTTCGCGAAGAATTCATTAGCAGAGAAGCGTGGCTTGCGGCAAAGACTGAGCCAATGGACGTCTCTCCAGGGCTTGAAGAAAGATTTGATATTATCGCGCCTCATTTTTCTCAATATGTTCGCAAACAACTTGAAAAGATGTTCGGTCCAGTTCAGGTTTTGCGCGGTGGCTTGCGGGTGTATACAACGTTAGACTTAACCGTGCAGCGCCAGGCTGAGTGCCTGGCCCGAACGCAAGTCGCGCGCCTATCGGGAGAAATTGACAACACGCTCCCTGCCGATGAATTGGCAAAGTGCCCGGCTTTGGAATATTTGACGCCTTTACGCGAATCAGACGTGGGCGTGGATCATAATGTAAACAATGCCTCGCTCGTCGCCTTAGACCCTAAGACTGGCGAAATACGGGCCATGGTGGGCAGTATCGATTACTGGAACGAAGAAATTGACGGTTCTTTTAATGTGGCTGTCGATGGACTTCGACAACCTGGCTCGGCCTTCAAACCATTCACCTATCTTACGGCCCTCAGTCAAGGCTACACGGCTTCAACGATGGTTCTCGATGTGGAGACCGATTTTGGTAGTGATTATGATGGTACGGCCTACGTCCCTCAGAATTATGACCGCAACTTTCACGGTCCGATGCGTTTGCGCGAAGCCTTAGCCAACAGCTATAACGTTCCAGCCGTCGAAGTCATGAGTTGGGTGGGCGTCGACAAGGTAATCCGTACAGCTCATAGTTTGGGCATAACGAGCCTCGACGAGGGTCCTTACTCTTATGGTTTGCCTTTAACCTTGGGCGGGGGAGAGGTTAGCCTGCTTGATATGGTCTATGCCTTTTCGGTGATAGATAACATGGGAGTGATGATTGGCCAGCCAGTGCCAGAACAAGAAAAACGATTGGGCTTTCGATCACTAGATCCTGTCGCCATATTACGAGTCGAGGACAAAGACGGCCGGATAATCTACGAATATAACCAACCCCAAAATCGCGAAATCTTGACCCCGCAGCTAGCCTTCCTGATGAACGATATGCTTTCTGACCGTAACAGTCGTTGCCAGGGCTTTGGCTGTCCGAATGCCATGGAATTACCAAATAACCGACCAGCGGCAGCAAAGACAGGTACGACAAATGATTTTAGAGATGCCTGGACTGTCGGTTATACGCCCCAATTGGTTTCCGGAGTTTGGGTGGGAAACACCAATAATGAGCCAATGGAAAATGTGCCTGGTTCCAAAGGGGCCGCTCCTATTTGGCAAGCCTTTATGAGTTGGGTGCTGGTGGAGGAAGCGGTCGAATTATGGCAAAGGCCGCAAGGGTTAATTCAAACAGCAGTCTGCGATATCTCAGGCTTATTACCTACCTCGCAATGTCCTACCGTAAATGAGTATTTTATTGAAGGGACTGAGCCATCCGTGTACGACAATATGTACCAGGAGTTTCGCATTAATCGAGAGACAGGTCGTCTGGCGACGTTTTCAACCCCACCGGAGTTGATCGATTCTAGAATTTATATCATCTATCCGGATAGGGCAGCCGACTGGGTCCGAGAAAACGAGATCGAACAGCCGCCAGGAGACTACGATACTATCCGTACCGAAACAGGCAATACCGGGGATGCGGCCATTCTTTCTCTGCAACCATTCCAATATATTAAGGATGAAGTTGCCATTGTCGGTAATGTAAAAGGTGACAATGTGGCTTTTTACCGACTGTCATACTTTCCTGGATTGACTCCACTTGATTTACAAGCCATAACCGAGGAAATTCGAGGTACTAAAGACAATGAGATCCTTGGATATTGGGATGTCAGCAATTTAGAAGGGCTCTATACTGTGCTCTTAACCATCGTACATGATGATGGAACATTCGAAGAGGTCAGCGTGCCAGTTACTATTGACAATTCACCGCCAGAGGCCGAGATCTTATTCCCTTTACCGGAACAAATTATATTTGAGGACGATGAATGGATCATTGTCCAGGCACGAGTAGAGGATGATACTTCTGTAGATAAAGTTCAATTCTACGTTGATAACGCTGGCGTTCCATTTGCCATCAGCACTGTACCACCTTTCACAAAGAAATGGACAATTCCTGGTCCGGGGTGCCATACATTTAAAGTTGTCGCCTATGATGCTGCGGGTAATGAAGCCACGAGTGACTCTGTTCAAGCCTGCATCGTCGAAAACTCATAGACTCTTAACTGAACCATTCGTCTAAAGCCAATTTACCATAATCTCCCTTCACGCCCCATTCACGCCATATTTACGGGGTGCATACGGACATCCCCCCATGTGTGGCGTATTCTCATGGTACGTTCCTGCGTCTGGCATCTATTAGAATCCATCAGATGTTTGGCACAAAGGCTTTCGCTCAAAAGTAAAAATTGTTCATTTTTACATCTTCTGACGAACTAGAGAGCCGGAATAATCTTCCAAATAATAGAATTTTATCTCCTGCTATTGTCAACTAGCGTATCGTTTCGCTGTATTCAGTGGTCCAACTAAATAGATAGGAGCCAAGGTGAAGGCACCCATAATTATTGGCGATCAACTAACAGTCGATGAACATCAAGCAGCCTTGGTGGATTTACAGCGGTTGGCAGGTGTAGGAACGTTGACTGCAGGAGTCGCCCATGAGATAACAAATCCTATCAATGTAATTACAGCCACCTGCAACAACTTGTTGAGCCAGATCGCTGACAGCAGCCTCGACACGGATGAGCTGCTACATTATATAGAAATGATTGACCAAAGCGCCTGGCGCTGCGCCCGCTTAATCCGAACTTTGCGTGATTATTCCTATTTAAATGGCCAGGAATTTGCCTCACGAGATCTCAATCTGATTGTCGAGGCCGCATTGATATTGGTTTCTTATGAGTTGGAACGGCAATACAATCTCATTATTGAGACTGAATTGGAGCCCAATCTAGAGCCGATAAGCTGCGATCAAAATCAGATCACCCAGGTCTTGATTAATCTGATGGTAAATGCGAGAGATGCAATGGCCGAAACAGGCGGGGTCATGCGTATCACTACGTGGTCAATACCCGAAGAGAATGCCCAAGGGATTTCAATTTCTGATACTGGATCAGGAATCGATCTGGAAGTTATGCCCAGAATGTTCGAGCCATTCGTCACGACAAAACCGATGGGACTTGGGACGGGATTGGGCTTGGCGATCGTCGCGAAAATAGTCGAGGACCACCAAGGTCAAATTACGGCTGAGAATTGCCCCGAGGGAGGAGCAACCTTCACTGTCATCCTGCCATGTTATCAACCAGATGAGGCTATCGGTAACCAGAACTAGCTGATTGGCAGGGATTGGTGATATAGGCCTACAAGAAAGATTCGTCAAACCAAGTAGAAGTTAGTAACGGTCTATCATTCCCGAGACACGCACAACAATTTAGGAATCGTTTGCGGCTTCCACTATTTGGACGAAGTATTGGTGGAATCGATCATCTCCCGTTAGTTCGGGGTGAAAGGAAGTAACCAACCAATTTGCCTGACGGGCGGCAACGGCCGTACCATCCTCTAGCCGGGCCAAAGTGATGGCCCCAGCTTGTTCGTCGACTGCATGGAGGATTGGCGCTCTAATGAAAACGGCCGGGAATGGAGCTGGATTGCCGTTACTAAGTGCGGGGACGTCAAGATCTACCTCAAAACTGTCGATTTGTCTGCCGAAGGCATTGCGTTCCACAGAAATATCCATGAGTCCAAGAAGCGGCTGCTCTTCACCGATATCCTTAGCCATGAATATCATCCCTGCACAAGTTCCCCACACCGGACTGCGGGCAGCAAAGTCCCTTAGAGGGTCCATCAAGGCGTATTCGACAGCCAGCTTGCCAATAGTCGTGCTCTCGCCGCCTGGAATAATTAAGCCATCCAGACCATCCAAATCTTCAGGTAACCTGACCTCGACGGCGTCGATCCCGATCGATTGCAATATCGTGATATGTTCGCTAAAAGCACCCTGGAGAGCGAGGACACCGATCCTCATGTTCTATCCTTTAAATGAATCCCGGCACAAATTCATTCGTCGCCAGCGCACTGGGGCGACGGCCGAGGTCTTTTGATTTGCGCTTCAATCCGCCAAACTATTAGCCGAACTACCAACCCCTGATGGCTAACTGTTCCTCTTCTGGTAGCGAGCTGGCTGAGATGCCAACCATTGGCTCGCCTAAATTTTCACTCACTTTGGCCAGGATTTCCGGATTCTTAAAATGAGTTGTAGCCTCAACGATAGCTTTTCCACGATGGGCTGGATCGCCACTCTTGAATATCCCCGATCCCACGAAAACGCCGTCCACGCCAAGCTGCATCATCAACGCTGCATCGGCCGGCGTTGCAATACCACCGGCGGCAAAATTGACGACCGGCAGACGTCCGAGTTGTTTAGTCTCGAAAACAAGTTCGTATGGCGCTCGAATTTCTTTTGCAAAGGACATCAACTCTTCATCCGGCATAAGCTGCAAACGTCGAATTTCGCCGAATACAGATCGAGCGTGACGGACGGCTTCCACGACGTCACCAGTTCCTGCTTCACCTTTGGTGCGAATCATAGCCGCGCCCTCGCCAATCCGGCGCAAAGCTTCACCCAAGTTACGGCAGCCACAAACAAATGGAATTTTGAAATCATGCTTGTTGACATGATGTTCCTCATCGGCCGGGGTCAGTACTTCGCTTTCATCGATGTAATCTACGCCAATAGCTTCTAATATCTGGGCTTCGACAAAGTGACCGATCCGGCACTTGGCCATCACCGGGATCGAGACAGCGGCCATAATTTCGCGAATCAAACCGGGATCAGACATGCGAGCGACCCCACCATCTGCGCGAATATCGGCCGGCACTCGTTCCAAGGCCATCACGGCAACGGCGCCTGCTTCCTCGGCAATGACCGCGTGTTCTGGGGTTACGACGTCCATGATGACGCCACCCTTCAGCATCTGTGCCAAACCACGCTTCACTTTAAGACTACCAACTTCTCTTTGACCATTAGTTCCCATTAGCTGTCTCTCCTCAATCTTGTTATTCAATCTACCTTCGGACATTGTAATAAGCCGACCCAAGCTTGACAAGGATATTGGCCCTATCAATCTATCTCTTGAGGAATAATGATAAAGCCAATTTTCGATTTCAAACGAGTTGGAATGGAATTCGTGGTGTATAAAGGACGGTTTACATAATGAGGAATTTCAATCGCCTTCTATGTCGAAAGGTTCAATTTGCAACTTAAGTTTTTCGATGTCTGAAATATGATGCTCGATAGCTGTTTCCAATTCGCGGCGAACGATTTCCCACCAATGAGTGTCACCTCGTTCAAGATATTGTGCTTTTTGCCAAAGCCGGGCGGTATTTTCTTTCCGAAGCATTTTGAGCCGCCTAATTGCCTTACGCCGGCGCCGTCTTAGACGGTTGATTTGTTGGTGTATCTTCCTCTCATCAATCGAGGCGATCATCGTTAATTGGACAGCTTGCTCCGGATCCAGCTGATCGGCTAGATCGTACAAACCCTGAATGTCATTTTCAGCATAGGCCTGGTTGACCGCCGCCATCATCTCAGTTCTATAGGCGATCTCCATCGCATTTCGCCCTAAATCGGGGTGATAGCTCTGGGCGAGTTGCCGATAAAGACGTTTCTCGGCCGCCTTGTCCAGAGGAACGTCTGTCGGGAGAATCAATTCGTCATCAATCTGAGCAGTATCTTCGCCATTCTCCCCGGTCCAAAAGGGATCGTCCTCTTCGAATGGTATTCCATAATGTTCAGCCTGACGCAATAATGCCAGTCGTGTCATTAAGGATTGTCGCTGGGCTTGAAGCTCCATTAAATTCTCTATCCATCGATCTAGTTTAAGTCGACAATGCATCCGGAAGGCGTTTACGGCCGCTTGTTCTCTGGCTAGTTCGGCTTCCGCCTCAAGCAGGGACTTTTTGGCTTCTTCCAACTCTTCAAAAAGCGCCTGATCAGCATCCTGTTCCACCTGAGCAGGCGTGATTCGCTTTTCTACCATGTCAATATCAACGTTATTCGTGAGCGTCGGTGAGAGTTAACGGCCTGCATCAGATCTTTTCTAAGACCAACAAATGGGATATGCCAAGAATCGCAATTGGTGTCTTTTCGGCCGCATAAATCGATCTTTTTAATATCCTTCCTAAACGCGACCACCTGGCTTCAATATTATCGTATCCGCCGTAAATGCGACCATGATGGATGACTTGTACGGGTAGTCCACGGTAAAGGGCGTTCAGTGTGGCCGATGAATAGGTCCGAACGTGCGGCGCCAAACGGTCTCGAAGGCGGTTTGGAAGATAGTTGACTAGTGGAATGTTGCCGAATTTGTATTGTCCCCGCCAGTATATCCCATGTTGTTCAACGGGATACCAGCGGTTTGGGCAGAATATTAATACCCGGCCTCCAGGCTTGGTCACCCGCACCATTTCGGCAACAACTTGCCTGTCGTCGGCAACATGCTCGATGACCTCATTACTTAATACGAAGTCGAAGCTGTCGCTGGCGAATGGTAGAGACTCGCCCAATGACTGGACGATGCCTTCGGCATGAGATAAGGCGTGAAAGGCGCGGTCAAATTCTACTTCGAGACCAAATCGTTGGTGACTGTAAGGATGGAATGCTTCAAGCCAGGTTCCAAGTCCACAGCCATTGTCCAGAATTCGACCGGAAAGCGAGACCCATTGGCGAACCATTGCCAGGCGTCGCTCCTGGCCCGATCGCCAGACATAGCCTGGTTCACCCCTGGCAGCGGCTTTTTCTGAAGGGCGATTGGTCATCTGGATTATTGACTATCTATCCGAGTAATTCGTCATATTTGCGACGAACTTCCTGGATATCTTGCCAAGTTAATGCTTTCGGTCCACCGGGTTTGCGTGATGGATTTCGCAACAAATATGCTGGATGGAAAATGGGCATTACTAAACGGCCGTGCCAGGTTGTCCAATTTCCGCGTAATTTTGTAATGCCGGTTTGACCAATAATTGATTCAGTTGCTGCATTACCCGACAAGAGCATTATCACAGGATCGACAAGCCGGATGATTTCCAGTAAGTAAGGTTTGTAATACTCGATTTCATCCGTTGTTGGCTTTCGTAGAGGTTTTCCGCCATCACCCGGTGGCAGCCTGAATACTGCATTAGTTATGAATACATCCTTGTCTGGGTCGAAATCTGCCGCGCCGAGAATTTGGTCGAGTAATTTTCCTGACTTGCCAACAAATGGTTTGCCCTGCCGATCCTCTTCGGTTCCAGGGGCTTCGCCGATTATCATCAATTTTGCCTGGGGATTACCCCTGTATATCACCATATTGGTGCCAGCAGGGAACAATGGATCGTCTTCCATTTTCATCATCGTTGCAACTAAATCTGAAAAAGTTTCATACTTGATAGGTTCATCAAATAGACCGAATTGCATTGGACCCTCCTGATATCACTCGAAAGCATCGTAACTGGTCTGTTTTAACCAATTAATTGCCAGTTAAAGTTCAATCGAGATAACGAATAGAGGCGATTGTAGCGCATCAAAAGGCCTCGTTACAAACTTGCTGACTATTGCACAAGATAGCTTTTGGTATCACAATGAAGAAAGGATTTTGACTGCAGGATCTCAGTATCGTATGCTGAAAAATTAGAATTCTCGGGAAAAACTCAAATGTCCGCTGATAGTACGCGCTCCTTACCAACGATGATCGCTCGTCGAAGCTGGCGTTTCTGGTTTGGCAGCCTCTTAAGCATCATGGCTTTACTCTGGCTAGTCGTTAGTACAGATTGGGAAGCGACATGGACAGCCCTGAAAGCCGCAAACTATTGGTTGGTACTAGCCGCAACAATCTTGAACGTTATTACTATCCCGATTCGTTCCATACGATGGCGGCAAATGTTTTCCCCGATCGATCGGCCTCCCCTTGGTAGACTAACGGCAATCATGCTGATCGGTCAAACGATCAATTTGTTCGTACCGGCCCGCCTTGGGGAACTAGTTAATGCAACGCTGGTTGATACAAAACCGGTATCTTTCGTTTTGGGAACGCAAGTATTCCGAATCGTTCTGGATACAATCATGTTGGCAGTTCTCATAGTGATTTTACTCTTTCAAGTGAGTTTGCCTGATTGGTGGAGAAACCCAGGTCAGGCGTTGCTGGTTACTTCCATTTTAGTTATCCTGGCGATGGGATTTCTCGTGGTTTCTCGCCGACATCTCTATCGATTGTTGGACAGGCTGGAGCAAAGGTGGCCTTTTAATAGGGGCAGGTCGATCCTGAATATGGCTCGTTCATTTCTTCAAAGCCTAGATGTAGCAGCTAACCCGGTTGTATTGATGGCCTTGCTAGCTTTGTCAATTGCCATATGGATATTATACGCCGCTGTAAATTACATCATGCTGGCGGGCGTAGGCGGACCAGTGTCCTGGCTTGCGGCACTTTTTCTACTGGTAGTATTGATGTTAGGAATTGCTGTTCCTTCGTCTCCAGGAAGGGTAGGTGTTTATCACTACCTTGTGGTTCAAGCGCTCGCCGTATTTGGCGTCGAACAAGCGACGGCCGTATCTTATGCTATTCTCCTTCACATCATCACCATCTTGTTGCCTGCTGGCATTGGCGCCTTAATGGCTTGGCAGCTAGGAGTGGGTTTCAAGACTAATCTGCAATATCAAGATGAGTAAGTACCTGAGCTTGATAAAAGCAATGTTTTGGCTTGCCGCAGGAGTCGTTATTTATACTTTTGGCGGCTATCCAATATTGATCGCACTGCTCGGACGATGGCGGCGAAACCCGGTAAAAAAATCGTCGAATTATCCAGAGATAACTTTGCTTATTCCAGCCTATAATGAAGAAAGTATCATTGCAGAAAAGATAGATAACAGCCTTCAATTACACTATCCCAAAGAACGATTAGGTATTGTGATCGTGGCCGATGGATCGGATGATGGCACTAGGGCTATAGCCGAACGGTACCGAGAAATAACTGTATATTTTGAGCCACAGCGCAGGGGAAAAGCGGCCGCGATAAACCGGATAACTCCCCTGCTAAGCACTGATATCGTCGTTTTCACCGATGCCAATTCAATGCTGAATCCCGAGGCTTTGATTGAGATTGCCGCTAATTTTGCCGATCCTAGGGTTGGGGGCGTCGCCGGGGAAAAGAGAGTCTCTGGTGGAGGTGAAGGCCTATATTGGCGTTATGAATCATTCCTAAAACAAGGCGATAGTAATCTTAGTTCAGTGATGGGAGCCAGTGGCGAGCTATTTGCCATCCGGCGCGAGGCATTTCAGCCGGTGGAAGAAGATTCAATCATCGAAGACTTTGTTCTGTCTATGCGTCTTGTTGGCGATGGGTGGCGAGTAGTCTATGAAGCGAATGCGATTGCAACCGAGTTGCCTTCAACCTCTCTACAGAATGATTGGCAGAGACGAACCCGAATAGCAGCAGGTGGTTTTCAATCAATTTTGCGCCTACCAAAGCTATTGGATCCTAGAATCGGCATAGTATCGTGGCAATACTTTTCCCACCGCGTGTTGCGCTGGTTGGTGACGCCAATATTGTTGCCAATTACCTTTCTGCTAAATGCCTTGCTTCTGGGGGACCAACATTACAGATTTTTATTCCTGGCTCAACTTGTGTTCTATGCCGCTAGTCTGCTTGGATTCTTGCTGGCAAAAAGCGGAAAGAGCCTCGGAGTATTAAACGCCGCCTTCTATTTTGTTTTTGCCAATTTGGCTGCCATGGTTGGTGCCAGGCGTTACATTCGTGGAAAACAACCTGTAACCTGGAAGAAGGTTAGATAGAAAATCTGAAGGTCTCTAGTATCGAAGCTCGATATCAGTCAATATGACTGCATTATTAGTATATGGTTGGCCGCTTGCTGACTTTGCATATAGTCGCTCGCCAGTTTCTGGATCATAAAAGCCGACCTGTAGCCGGTAGATTCCTGGATTTATGTCGGATAAAGGTATCTCGACTGTATCGACGACGATTTCATTTTCACCCCAACTGTCAGTCGGGTATGTCCAATTGCGGGGTATGGCATCAATTTGGGCAGCGACCCGGCCTGAATCCAGGTCAACAAGGTGAACGAAATATTTGTACGATCTGTCGATATGTTTCATTGCCTGCCAATGGAGAGTTAGCTGCAAAAATCCGCCACTTTGATTCGTTTCGTTGCCGCGCAAAGTTATTAGGTCTTCCCATTCGGCATCGGCCGGGATAGGGTTAACCTGGATTTCATTAATCTGTGGCCTTGCGCCTACTACTAAATTTCCAAGTATCAACGATTCACCAACTTCTTGATCTGTATTGAACAATATCAACTTGAGCGAATAATTTCCTGGCTCAAGAATTGGATCTATCCGCAAATCAAAATCAGCCCGAACGACTTCGTTGTCTTGCCATTCGGTCGTTGGCCAACTATCAGGTATGGCACTGCAATCTGACTGTGAGACCCCGCCATTATTATTAAGCAGTTGGATGCATGCTTTGTATTCTTTATCTGGTTTCTCATTTGCTCCCCACCGAAGTATTAATCCGACCTGTTCTGCCTGGTTGACCTGATTCGGCCAATAATTGACAGCGACTAGACCGATATCGTCCGTTAGCTGATACACGAAATCAAAATCTTGTCCGTAGATTGGGTTTGTCCGGTAAACGATGAGATCATCATCTTGATAGTACGGATCAACCGTTAGCCAATCTTTCCATTCTTCAATCTTACTATCCGATTCATACTGTTTGTGCAAGACGATGTATCTAATGCCCGCATCTGACAAGGTATTCAATTGATGGCTGACGTCTGTGTTTGCCGCACCAAAAGAGTTGTCCTTCCGGAGACTGGACAAAATCGGCGAATCCTCTATGAATTCATAGGCGTCCCGGCTCAAGCGTGATACATGACCGCCGACTAAGGCTTTACCATGCGTCATCTGGTAATGCATGAATACCTTATACGTACCTCCTGGCTGCAGTGGAAGATCCAATATGGCGAAATGATCCTGTTCCTGTGCCAACTGCTCATACCAAACCGGAACTGTTGTTTCTGTTGTTCGGTATGGAATTTGTAAGTACTCTCCCAGGATGAGCATGCCAAGTACCATTGTCAACAGAAGAGGCCTTTTACCGATGAATTGATTGCGTTGCAGGGTTAGGACGCCTAAGGCAGCTAATAGCGCCAGGGGCAAACCCAGAAGAATATTAAACCTGGTTGCATAGCGCAGGATGCGCACGAAAAAAAAGTCTTCTAGAAAGTTGTATAACGTTGGAATCTGTTCCAATTGGGTAGATCCAATTTGGAGCACAGGACCTAAAGCTAGTAGCATCAAGATCGCGAGTATGAGGATCCAAGGCCATGCTTTTCTAAGATAGGCGATGGAGCCAATCACCGCTAGCATGAGAACAGTCAGGCCGATGAATTCAATACGATCTCCTGTGAACTGCAACTGTCCAGGTAGATGGGACACTATCTTGCCCCCGACCGTCAAATTAGTATTGGGTACGAAGTATGCTAGAAGATTTGTACTGGCTACGCCTTCGCCGCTCTTAAAAAAATCCTGACTGTTTTCAGCAAAAATCAGTTCCGAAATGACCGGCCAGGCAAAGGGAAACATCAAGATCGTGGCGATCAATACACATAACCCAAGGATAAGAAACGTGTGACGGGTGAAGCGATCTGTCTGTATGTACAAGTAAATCAGAAAGATTGTTATGACTATGGAACTCAGTATCAATAAATGCCATCTGCTGATACCGATCAGGGCTATCAATACACCACTAATGACAGCGTCTCGAATCCGACCATTTTGGACGGTGCGATTGAGGAAGAGTAGAGCTAAGGGTAACCAGGAGATAAAAATCCAGTTGGACTGCCCACTACGGGATAAAACATAGGGAAAGAAACCGAATATCAAGCCAGCGATGAAGGCCGCTGGTAACGAATCGTACCAATCCATAACCAAAAAGAACATAACAAAACAGTTGAAGGCATAGACGGCGATGAAGATCAGGCTATAAGCAGCATAATTGCCGATAATAGCCTGCAATGGTAGCCAGAGAGCTATATTCACCCAGGGAATATTGTAAGTGGCTAGTGAAACACCTGAAGGAAAGTAGATCAAGTTCGAAAAGAATGGACTTAGGCCATTTGTTAGGGCATATTTTACCCACCAATGAGCCCATTGGTGAGCCCAGACATCGCCGCCAACTCCGGCCGGAATGCGTTGACCAAGAGTGGTTATCAATGGCCATGTCATGATAATCGCCAAAACGACATAAATTAACAATACCAAAATGTTGTTTTTCCGCAGTTGGGCTTGGCTTCCCGGTGATTGAATAGAGGATAGAAAATTTGTCACTGCAGCAGGTCTTATGTCACGACAGGCATACTTGACAACATTTGGCCATTATAGCATTGATTAGCGGCGGTCTGTAAAAACCATTCAGGATTCTCGAAGTCAAATGAAAGATAGCCGACTTGCCCCTGATACTAGTTTCTATTCGATCGTTATCGAGATTGGATACAGAATTCTAGCTTAGGGAGTCCATGATAGCCGCGAGCGATTCGAGCGGTGGACGGAGCTTTTCATCTGGTAATTCGACGAGGGGAGTGTCCGGAAGGTTGTTGACTTCTGCCATCGACGGCCGTTCTGGGTTGAAATAGATTAAACCGGTTATGAATTCGTTTTTTTGTCGAGCTAATTCCAGGCGTTCCAAGGCATTAAGCCTATCAGTTGGTTCGTATTCTTCGTCCAACTTGCGTAGCTGAATATAGGAGCCATCATGCAGCTCAACCAGCTTAATCGTTCCGGGCTCAAAATCATCAACCATTATCTCATCTGCAAGGGGTGCAAAATCTTTGGGTAAGAAGTGAATATCTTGCAAATGTTCTGCGTGCTTTTTACCCCATGAATAGCTCTTCGTCGATGAATCGCGATTGTTAAATGTTACGCATGGGCTAATGATATCAAGCAAGGCTGTCCCTCGATGACTAAGGGCAGCTTTCAATAATTCCCGCACAAGTTTTGGATCCCCCGAAAACACCCGGGCGACGAACCCACAACCAGACGCGATGGCCTCTAGGCATAAATCTTCAGGTGGGAATGGGTTCCTGCCCGCATACTTTAGCTCTTGACCTTCATCGGCGGTCGCCGAAAATTGGCCTTTTGTAAGCCCGTATACTCCGTTATTTTCGACTATATAGACCATTCGAACATTGCGCCGCATCAAATGTTTAAACTGTCCCATGCCGATACTTGCCGTATCGCCATCACCGCTGACACCAATCGCGTGTAGGCTATGATTTGCTAATAACGCGCCTGTACCTACTGCCGGCATCCGGCCGTGGAGCGAATTGAAACCATGGGATCGGCCTAAGAAATACGCCGGCGACTTGCTGGAACAACCGATACCGCTCAGCCGGATAATCTCATGTGGTTTAATGTTCAATTCGTATGCGACCGCGATTATTTGGCTTGAAATAGAATTATGCCCACAACCCTGGCATAGAGTTGATGGTAGCCCCTTGTAGTCAGTCCGGGTTAAACCAATCTCATTCACTCTTTCTCTAGTTTGGGTTCTCATCTAGTCTTTCCTCAGGCCGGATAGTTCTTGTTCCTTTTTCAGAAGCTGGTCAACCAACCAGTCAGCTGTTAGCGGCAAGCCATCAAGATGGGCCAAGGATATTAACCGGGAAGCCAGGTCGGGATTTTCCGTGGTTAATATTTGATGCATCTGCCCATCTCGATTCAATTCGACGACGTACAAGCGTTCGTGGATCTTGATAAACTTGTGTACTTCGTCATTAATCGGCAAAGCTCGCAAGCGCAAGGCATTGGTATGGAGGCCGCGAGATAGAAGTCTCGTTCGGGCCTCTTCTATGGCAGGTAAGGTGGAGCCATAGAAAATGATGCCTATCTTGACATCGGCCTCTGATTCCTCAATTGGCGACGGTAATAGCGTTCGCGCGGTTTGGAATTTTCGATTTAACCGCTCCATATTCTCTTCCCAATCAGCAGACTTTTCGCTATAAACGCCATAACGATTGTGGCCAGTGCCCCGATTAAAATATGCCGACTTTGGGTGTTCATTTCCGGGTAGCGTGCGATAGGTTATACCATCGCCATCGAGATCCACATAGCGGTAGAAACCTTGAGCTTCCACTTCTTCAGCTGTCAGAACCTTTCCACGTTTGAGGGGTTCTTTAGGGTACTCAAACTTCGATGTCATCCAGGTATTCATCCCCAGATCGAGATCGCTCATGATCAAAATAGGAGTCTGCAATTCCTCTGCCAGATCAAAGGCCTGGAACCCGAATTCAAAACACTCCTTTACTGTGGCCGGAAAGAGAAGAATGTTTTTTGTGTCACCGTGGCCTAAATAATAAGCAAATAACACATCGCCTTGTGACGTTCGCGTAGGCAATCCAGTACTGGGTCCAACTCGCTGAACATCCCAGATGACGGCCGGTATTTCGGAAAAGTAGCCCAGGCCAACGAATTCACTCATGAGCGAGATGCCTGGTCCAGAAGTGGCCGTCATAGCTCTGGCTCCTGCCCAACCGGCTCCCATAATCATCCCAGCAGCCGCCAATTCATCTTCTGCTTGAATGGTAACATAGGTGGCCCGCCCTGTCTCTGGATCTGTGCGTAAGCGCGGTAGGAAATCATTTAGGGCATCAATCAGGCTGGTTGAAGGTGTGATCGGGTACCAGGAAGTAAGGGTAACACCGCCATAAACCGCACCTAGGGCAGCCGCCTCATTACCGGTTATCAAAACTTGTCCGGCCGTTAGGTCTAGAGGTTCAACTGCATAAGGGTCTTCTTTCTCAATATTCTGCTCCACCCATTCATAGGCAATGTTGATTACGGCCATATTGGGGTCAATTAAGCTTTGACGACTGTTAAAATGATGGACAAGAGCTTCGGCAATCAAATCCAAATCAATAGCCAGTAGCTTAGCCAACGCGCCAACATAAACCATATTGGCAATATAATCTTTTAACCTGCCACGGGCACCGGTTTCATTTAAGAAGTGATTTACCGGCAGACCATAATTGTAGACATCGTCTCGCAACTCAATATCTTGACCATCTGCTGGGTAAATACAAACTCCGCCAGCGGGTAACGAGGCAATATCATCCGTGGCTGTTGACTGATTAAAGGCAACCAAGATCTCGGGTTGTTTTCGAAAGGCAATAAAATTCTCAAAGCTCACCCTGATGTGGTACCAGGTAGGTAAACCTTGAATATTTGATGGGAAAATATTCTTGCCGTTTACCGGCAGGCCCATCTTGAACAGAGCCTTTAATAGCGAGAGGTTGGATGTTTGACTGCCAGTTCCATTGACAGTTGCCACAACGATTGAAAAATCATTGAGTATTTGATTCGGGCCAGCTTGATTGTCCTCGGTCTCATTTTTCAAGATTGTTCTTGCCGCCGTTCCAACATTGCTCATTCGACATGCCAAAGATCTGAATCACTATAGAGAGATTGTAGATCAGCTTTCCCTCTTTTAGCTTTCGCGATTTCTACTTGTTCCAATAATTCCTCTGCATATGTCGGCCGCTGGTCTTCTCGAAAGATGCCAACAGGGGCCGGGTCTAACAAATGACTCAGAGCAAAAGCCAATGTTGGAGAAGAACTATAGGCATCGTGAACAAGCAGATCGTCTTCGGAGTATCCTTCATCAAGGCTCACAACTTCTAGTTCAAGACCCCTGAGGACAATACCTTTATCTTTGCCGGCACCAAAAATCATCGGCTGCCCATGTTCTAGAAACAGCATATGGTCATTTCGAGTTTTACGGTTCTGGTAATTCGTCCATTCACCAGGATTAAAAATGACACAGTTCTGATAGACTTCAACAAATGACGTCCCTTTGTGAGCAGCAGCCCGAGACAGCGTATCGGCCAAATGTTTCGGATCATTGTCAATCGTCCGGGCTACGAAGGAGGCTTCGGCGCCCATAGCCAAAGCAATCGGTTCTAGAGGGCGATCAATTGAGCCCATGGGTGAAGATTTGGTGCGCGTTCCTGGCCTTGAGGTTGGAGAGTACTGCCCCTTAGTCAGGCCATAGATGCGGTTATTAAACAGAATAATGTTTATATCCATGTTGCGTCGAAGCGAGTGAATCAAGTGGTTGCCGCCAATCGAAAGCCCGTCTCCGTCACCTGTAATAACCCAGATACTTAAGTCGGGATTTGTGGCAGCCAGGCCACTCGCCAGGGTAGGCGCGCGGCCGTGAATACTGTGTATGCCATAGGTATTCATGTAATAAGGAAATCGGCTAGAGCAGCCAATACCAGATATGAATACAATGTTTTCACGGGGAATGCCTAATTCGGGCATGATTTTTTGCATTTGGGCCAAAATCGAATAATCCCCACAACCCGGGCACCAGCGAACTTCCTGGTCCGAGGCAAAATCTTTTTTCGTCAAGGTTGGGCTTTCTAATTGAATTGAGGTCATGGTTTACTCCATAACATGGTACGAATCGTGTAAAAAATCGAGACTTTGTATTTCACAGGTTCGCACATATTCAGAATCTTAATCAAGAATTTCGTTAATTTTTTGAACAATCTCATTGATCCGAAATGGACGAGCGTGTAATTTTGGATACGAAAGGATCTTCATTGCGAATTTGCCTTGCAACAAAAATGCGAGTTGACCGGCGTTCAATTCCGGTACGAGGATGTGATCATAACGGGACAATACCTCAGCCATATTGCGGGGAAACGGATTTAGATACCGTAGCTGGGCATGAGCCACTGATTTACCATTCTTTTGGCACTGAGTTACCGCCGAACGCGCTGCACCAAACGTTCCGCCCCAGCTTAGCACGAGAAGTTCGGCTTTTTCAGGACCGAAGACATCTAATTCGGGAATAATGTCAGCCAGACGGGCAACCTTTTCAGCCCTGTCATTGACCATCTTCTCGTGGTCAGCGGGGTCGTAGGAAACGTTACCTGTTACAGGTGCGTTACTCAATCCACCCACGCGATATTCCAGCCCGGCCGTTCCTGGAATGGCCCAGGGGCGAGCCAGCGTATTTTTATCTCGCTGAAACGGCATGAATGGTTCTTGTCCGTTGGATGTGTCCATAGGCGCCGGATGTTTGACCTCGATTGGCGCAATTGAGTCGGGATCAGGAATGAGCCAGGGTTCGGAACTGTTTGCCAAATAACCTTCCGACAAAATAACCACTGGGGTCATGCTATGCACGGCCATTCGAACGGCTTCTATTGCCATATCAAAACAGTCAATAGGGCTCTGAGGAGCGATTACCGGTATCGGGCTTTCACCATTGCGTCCGAACATAACCTGAAGCAAATCCGCTTGTTCTGTTTTGGTAGGCAATCCAGTGCTCGGGCCACCTCTTTGGACGTCGATTATGACCATGGGTAGCTCCATGACAATCGCCAAATTCATGGCCTCGCTCTTCAGGGCTATGCCTGGGCCACTAGTACCGGTCGCGGCGATAGCGCCACCAAAAGCCGCGCCAATAATTGATCCCATAGCGGCAATCTCGTCTTCAGCTTGAAATGTGCGTACATCGAAATGCCGCTCTTTCGCCAGAAAATGAAGGATATCGCTAGCGGGCGTTATGGGATATGAACCATAGAATAGGGGTTTATTTGCTTTGATAGAGGCTGTGATGAGCCCTAGGGCTATCGCTTCGTTACCTGTAACTTTCCGGTAGAGGCCTGCCGGTAGAGTCGCCGCTCGAATACGGTAACGCTGGCGAAATATCTCGGTATTCTCACCGAAATAATAGCCCATCCTCAATGCTTTTTGGTTCGCTTCAATAATCGACGGCCGGCCGCTGAATTTATTTTCGATCCACTGAAGCGTTGTTTCTAGTGGACGATCGAAAATCCAAAAAGTAATTCCCAGAGCAAAGAGATTCTGGCTACGGTCTTTTTGTTTAGTCGATAATCCTTCAACGTCCTTCAAGGCCTCCCGATTAAGCGATGTCAAGGGAACCAGTATTTTCCGGTATCCCTTGAGCGTCCCATCATCCAGGGGATTCTCCTCATATTTCGCTTTTCGCAGATTCTGAGTTGTGAATGAATCTGTATTGATGATGATTAATCCACCTGGGTCCAGGTCAGGCAAGTTTTTTTTGAGAGCAGCCGGGTTCATGACCACCAATACCTGAGGGGCATCTCCCGGCGTCAGAATGTCTTCCCTGGAAAACATCACTTGAAAACCACTGACTCCTGGAATTGTGCCAGCAGGCGCCCTGATCTCAGCTGGGAAGTCAGGAAACGTACTGATGTCATTTCCAAGCACAGCTGAGGTATTGGTAAATTGGGTGCCGGTAAGCTGCATGCCATCCCCGGAATCACCGGCGAAGCGAATGACGATTGAATCTAGCTCCTTTAAAGAGGGATCGTTTTCGTTAATCTTTGACATTATTTTGTTTTATCTCCTTGCAGGAAATTGGCGTATCTAGTCACAAGTTTTCTTGAATACCAGCATTTGCCACGATTCCTAAGTCTATCGTTCGAATGTCGCAGGCAAAGTAACGGTTGGCAGAAGCTGAAAATGTTCAACCAGGAGCCGTTTTCCCTGCCCATAGTCACCTGCGCAGATAGCCTCCACAATACGTTCGTGATATTTCCAGACATCAAGCCAATATTGATAGTCAGCGAAACGAGTTAGCTCTGTGGCTTCATAAGCATCCCAATATGATTGCAGTAACCCTAGCACAAATGGATTGTCTAGCCGTCTAAATATATTTAGATGAAGTTGTCGGTGCTCGGTGTTAGGAATATGGACGGGGGTGCCTTGGAGCTTGTCCCAAGCCTGAGCGATTAAACCTTTGAGATACAGTTTGTCATCCTCACGCAGCTCGGAAACGGCCTGCATCCACATGCTGGATTCGATGATCTGACGCAGCTGACCTAATTGTTCGAAAGAGGCTTCACATGTTGCCAGCCCGAACATGACACTTGTGTATATGGCATGGTTAAAGTCAAATGGTTCGCGGTGAGTGCCTAAACGAGGACGGACAGAGACGAAACCAAGTTGGCGGGCCAGTTCCAGCTGTTCGCGCAGTTTGCCAACGCTAACCCCTAGCTCTAGGCTAAGTTCAGTCAAAGAGGGAAGGCGATCGCCTGCTTTAAGCTCTTGATCTAAGATATACCCAAGTAGCTCCGAGTTTATAGTGTCGCGTAACATGTAGACCCAATCGTCTAATGAATTAAATCAATACGATGTTTCCGGAATTGTAACATAGTTATAGAGCTATTCAAGACATGTTGTTCATTCGTTAATGAACATTACACGAGAATTTAAAGATAGTCGTGTTTTACGCCTAGATTCTGCCGGATAGCCCATGGTTATCAGTCCTTGTGGTTGCCAATCTTGCGGTAGATTTAGTACGTCTTTTACGACGTCGGGACAGAAAAGCGGAGCACAAAGCCAACAAGTTCCTATACCAAAAGTATGGGCAGCCAGCATTAGGTTTTGTCCAGCCATAGCCATCGACTGTATCGCCATGATCGTTTCATTTTTTTGCCGGTTTAGGTCCGGGTAAACATCCATATCTTTCATCGACATAGAGACCAGGGCAAGGACCGGAGCGCTTGTAATACGATTGTAGGATCGATCAGCATCAACTTCGATTAGCGCCTGGTCTACCTGATCGGCTTCTAGATCTTTCCGGAGACGTTTTCCCATTTCCGAGGCAAGTCGATGCTTCACTACTGAATCAGTTACTATCGCAAATCGCCAGGGTTGCCGATTGTGGGCTGATGGCGCCCAGATGGCGGCGGTCAATATCTTCTTGATAAGGTTATTTGGGATAGATTCGTTTTTGTAACGGCGAATCGAACGCCTGCTCATCATAAATTCCACAGTAGGATTGTCGAAGAATGTGTCATTAGCCGAATTTGAGTCCATCTCTTGTCGCTTACTCCATTATTGGGTGGCATACTGGGAAAAACATTCCCAAAAAGATAAAAAGTGAGTTAAGTTTCGAAAGAATTAGCTCCACTGAATCACCAAATCAAACTAATCTGCGTTCGAGAATTGTCGGGTCGGATTTTAACCTGTTTTAATGGAGGGACAGAAACAAGCCTTATCCGAACAACACCGGCGTCACATCCATCTTCAGGAGCCATCGATTTGAGGCGCAAAAAATACAAAAAGACGTGCCTGATGAAAGCAAGGGCTTTAACGGGGTATGAGGCAAGGAGGCTAACAGGGATGAATCATGTTTGTGTACTAGAGACTTTTGGCAGGTTAAAATAGGCTCGATATTGGATTCTAGATGATAGACAAATGTATCCTACAGGTTGGGGAAGATCGAATAGATGGCCAATCGTTGCGATCAGTGTGGTGAACCGGCGTTAGATACTGATACTGTTTGCTGGCATTGTGGAATGCCTCTCACAGGACATGAGGATCAACCACCAGCTTCAAGAACGCAGATAAAAGAGGGATGGCAACAATCGACGACGCCTAAAGCCGTGATTTTTTACGTCGGGTTGACGATATTCATAATATTGGCCACGGTAATACTGATGGCAATGCTCGGCCGGCAGCCTTTGGTACAGATCCGGTTAGGTACTCGAGCGCCCATTAATTGGCAAGAAGTGACGGCCGCTGACCAGTTCTTCACTCTTTTTTTGCCAAGCAAATGGCATTGGCTAGATAGCGCCCATGCAAATCAGCAACGGGTCCTTGATGATAGAATAGCGGAGAGCAATATCTATCATCTTGGAAGCCAACCCTTCGGAATCGAACTTGACGATCTCGTAGTTCGATTTCTAGCTCAAGAGACATCGGAATCAGGGGATCAGGATGCTGCGTTCTTAATTGTAGCCACGAGTGATTTGCTCAATCGCCTAAACTATGATGAAGTCCGAGCCTTTTTATTATCAAGCGATTATGCGATTAGCAATGTCGCGTTCGTCGAAGATTATGAGAAAAGCCACCTTAGGTATGAAATCCGGATCGATGGAAGCGATCAAGAATCTATTTCGATTAACTGCCGGCAAATGCTCATTTTGGGAAATAGTGAAGCTATGTTGGTTTCACTTTGCAGGCCACTTACGAGCGCCAGAAACTACGAAAACACATTTGTTGATATTATGAATAGCTTTCAACGTCTTCGTCCTTGACGGCCCTTATAGCCCTTTGTACAATCCGCGACATGCCCGAATCATTTACACAATCAAATTTCAGTTATGGTGGTCAAGCCGTCATCGAAGGCGTCATGATGAGGGGATCAAAAACACTCTCGGTAGCGGTGAGGAGCCCATCTGGCGAAATCGTCTCCCATACCGAGATGCTTGATCCTCGTATATATGGCGGCCGTATGGCAAAGATCCCCTTTATCCGCGGCGTTACGCTATTATGGGATGCTCTGGGATTAGGTATTAAGAGCCTCATGTTTTCTGCCGAAGTAGCTCTGGAAGAAGAAAAGGAAGAAGATGCCGGGAAGGTGTTTGAGGGCCCGGTTCAGTTGTTGATGGTGGCTTTTTCACTGACCGTCGCAGTATTAATATTTTTTGTTTTGCCTGCCCTTATCGCGGGTTTGCTTGAACGACTCCTTAATCTGGGATTTTCCAATTTCGCAACTAATATGGTGGAGGGTTTCATCCGCCTTTCTTTCCTGATTGGCTATATATGGCTCATTGGTCGGCTGCCAGATGTTAAACGGCTTTATGGATATCATGGGGCAGAGCATAAGACTATCAACGCTTATGAAGCTGGGGCTGAATTGTCACCGGATTCGGTGGCTAAATTCCCACTTGAACACCCTCGCTGTGGTACGGCCTTCATTTTATCAGTCGTGATCATCTCCATAATTTTCTTTAGCCTTTTACCCCCGATGACCATCCCGGTACGAATCGTATCAAGGATAGTTCTGCTGCCTGTTGTGGCGGGTATCGCCTATGAATATATTCGCTTCACGGCCAGGCACCAGGATAAGGCCTTGATAAGGGCTATTACCAAACCAAATCTTGCCCTGCAGCGATTAACGACCCGGGAACCTGATAATGGTATGTTAGCGGTAGCCATAGTCGCATTCAAAAAGGTGCTAGCATCTGAGACTGAGCAGCCGGAATTGGTCGAAGAAAAAACGTTGATTGAAGTGCCATCAATGGATTAATTGTGAGGATTATCACGTGGCCGTCGACAAATCATCTGGGGAATCAATGAATCAAGCCGCAGTATTCAATGAAACCGGCTTAAGATTTTTTACGAACTGGGAAATGGAAGGGGCGATCACATCCTTCAAACAAGCGACCACTTCGGATCCAGCCAACCCAGAGTATCACCTAAATTTGGCTAGGGCATACGCCAGGTCAGGTGATTTCGGCGAAGCTATGCAGTCGCTTGGAAGTTATTTGCAAGTCGAAAAAGATGAGGAGTTGGCGGGACGATTTGAATGGTTGTTTTCATCAACCTTTGACAAGGTTGAGAGCAGTCTTGTCGGAGGGACCGAATCTCTGGAGTTGCCCATTCAGTTAGTCAGCCGGGCAATTCGCATGTGGTTAGAGTACCGTTTGACCGTTGGCAGACAACCATTGCAGATCCGGAATCCAGATTTATGGGCGGCTGCTTTAACATTTCTAATTTGCAAGGTCAATCTGTACGACATCAGTCGTGTCGAGATAGCAACCGTATATGGTGTAGAGCTTCAGGAATTGAAGGAAACTTGCTACTTGTTGGTTGAATCGCTTGACCTGATACCGGCCGATTACCGCTATTTCATCGGTGAAGATAACCCGCTCGACAAAGTGTTTGAGGCTGCTCAACAACTTGAGAGTTTTTATCGTGACCTAGAAGAAGATTAGTATTTATTAACCAGGGAGATTTTCAATATGCAAAACAAGATTGCATTCTATGGTGCCGGCAATGTAGGCGCCACTGCCGCACACTGGATCGCCAATATGGAGTTGGGCGACTGTGTGCTCTTTGATATTTTTGGTCAAGTAGCGGCCGGGAAGGCATTGGATCTTTACGAAGCGGCCCCGGCGATTGGTTTTGACTCTCGAGTGACAGGAGGCAGCGATCCAGGAGTAATTGAAGGTGCCGATGTCGTGGTGGTGACGGCCGGCGTGCCTCGTCGCAAGGACCCGGAAACAGGCAAATTCCCCAGCCGCGATGAACTGGTCAAGATCAATCAGGGTGTAATGGAAGAAGTTTCAGCTAATATCAAAATATACGCACCTGACAGCATTGTTGTTGTAGTTAGTAATCCACTAGATGCCATGTGCCATGTTGTAAAGCATGTCACCGGGTTTCCTAGAGAACGCATCATTGGGCAAGCGGGCGCTCTGGACACCGCGCGTTATAAGACCTTTATATCCATGGAGTTAGGCGTTAGCGTAGAGGATATTCATGGCATTGTTTTAGGAGGGCACGGAGATACTATGGTGCCCCTGCCCAGGCATACTTCGATTGCTGGTATACCGGTGACGGAACTGATGAGCCAGGAGAAGCTGGAAGCCATTATCGAGCGTACGCGAAAAGGCGGTGGTGAAATCGTCGGTCTGTTAGGGTATAGTGGCTATTTCGCGCCGGCGGCCGGGGTAGCCATCATGGTTGAGTCCATTTTGAAGGATAAGAAGCGGGTGATACCGAGCGCCATCTACACGCAAGGTGATTACGGATACTCTGATTTATTTTTGGGCCTGCCTGTGATTCTTGGAAGGAAGGGAGCAGAAGGCGTCATTGAGATGGATCTTAATGATGAAGAACGGGCCATGTTAGACCATTCCGCCAATGCTGTGCGAACCGTTGTCGAAGTGCTTGGTTATTAGAATTTACTCTTAAATACGGCACTCCTCATTGTGAGGAAGCAAACGTCAAATAATATCTGGGCCGGGGTTATGCACTCCGGCTCTTTCTTTTGGAGATAAGCAAATGCCACTCCAGTTCGATATGCCCTATGAGCAGTTACTTGTCTACAAGGGGACTAACCCGCGTCCGAACGATTTTGATGATTACTGGGAAAAAGCGGTTGACGATCTCAATGCTTTAGATCCTGATGTTAAAATCGAACCGGCTGATTTTCAAACCTCCTTCGCTGACTGCTACCATTTGTATTTTACAGGCCTCGGAGGCTCAAGAATCTATGCCAAATATCTAAAGCCAAAGCAGAGTAATGAGCCGCATCCGGCAGTACTTTTTTTTCATGGTTACAAGGGAAATTCAGGTAATTGGACAGATAAATTGGGATTTGTAGCAGAAGGATTTACCGTTGTTGCCCTTGATTGTCGGGGGCAAGGGGGGCTATCGGAAGACAGAAGCGAGGTGGCCGGATGGACATCGTCCGGACATATCGTTCGCGGTCTGGCTGATTCTCCCGAAAGGCTCTTATACCGGCAGATCTTCTTGGATACCGTTTTATTAGCGCGAATCGTTATGGGAATGCCAGAAGTAGATGCAGAGCGGGTAGGCGTATCAGGATTCAGTCAGGGCGGCGGTCTGGCACTGGCATGTGCAGCCCTGGTGCCCAAGATAAAGCGCGTGGCGACCATTAGCCCCTTCCTTTGCGACTACCAGCGGGTCTGGGAAATTGACCTGGACGTTGATGCATATGGCGAACTGCGCGAATATTTTCGCAGATTCGATCCGAGACACGAAAGTATAATAGATACTTTCACTAAATTGGGTTATATCGATGTTCAATATTTAGCTCCCCGAATTGAGGCACAAGTCTTGATGGGCGTTGGCTTGATGGATACTGTTTGTCCCCCATCTACCCAGTTTTCAGCCTATAATAAGATTTCATCTCCGAAATCGTTGGCGATTTATCCAAATTTTGAGCACGAGGAATTGCCTGGACATGCCGATGAAATCTTTCAATTCCTCATTGGTTTGTAGGTAACTTTTAGGGGATCCAGGCAAAGATATATGGAAGCAGACAACATATTGATTAATGCCAAAATCTATACTGTTGAACCAACGATCCCCTGGGCTGAAGCGGTAGCTGTCAGCGAGGGACGAATCAAGCAAATCGGCTCGAACTCCGAGATCAGAACATTGGCTGGTCCTGAGACCCGTATTATTGATCTGGAAGGACATTTGGTCCTTCCAGGTTTATGCGATGCTCATATCCATTTCTACGACTGGAGCCTGGCAAGAAAAGAGATTCCACTTTCCCTATGTCGAAGTAAAGCGGATATGCTGGCACTGACAAATAGTTGGTCGAAGAAGTCTAAAGCCGGAATTTGGCTAACCGGCCGGGGTTGGAACGAGCGAGCCTGGGACGACCCATCTTTCCCAACCCGAGAGGAAATCGATTCAGTTACCCAAGAAGGCCAGCCGGCGATTTTCTGGCGTAGTGATATGCATGCGGCTGTGGTTAATAGCGCTGCTCTGGTCCGGGCAGGCATCACGGCATCGACGAAAGATCCCGAGAGCGGCCTAATCGGTCGGGATAGTAATGGCAGGCCAGATGGTTTACTTTGGGAATTAGCTATCAATCTCGTGAGTCAGCACATTCCGAATCCTGAAGCGGACGAATTAGACAGAGCGCTGACAGACGCTACCAATGAATTACACCGACTTGGCGTGACGGCGATTCATGATCAACGCATGAAGGATCAGCATGAAGGACCGTTGGCCCTGGCGGCATACCAGCGCCTGGCAAGAGAAAACCGGCTTAAGTTGCGACTTAACAGCAATATAGCGGCACACAACATATCTCAGTTGAAGAGGCTTGGTCTACAAAGTGGGTTTGGCAACGAATACCTGCGGCTAGGTCACGTCAAATTCTTCGCCGATGGAACCATGGGTAGCCAGACTGCCTGGATGTTGAGGCCTTATGCCGATTCCCTTTCCAATGATCCCAGGTACAGCGGCATCGTACTCACAACACCAAGTCAGTTAGCTGCTGAGTTCCAACAAGCAATTGAGGCGGGATTTCCAATCAGTGTTCATGCTATTGGCGATCGAGCGAACCGGGAAGTTTTGGATATTTTTGAGGAGCTTTTGCCGGTCGACGATCCATCCTTCGCTCCGCATCGTATCGAGCATGTGCAGATTATTGATCCGGCCGACCTGCCAAGGCTGGCCGCGCTAGATCTAACGGCCAGCATACAACCGATCCATGCCCTAGATGATATGGATGTGGCCGACGATCTATTCGGACCGTCCGCAGATCACGTCTACAGTTTTGGGGACCTCGTGGCCAATGGCACGCGTCTGGCTCTTGGCAGCGATGCGCCGGTGGCCGACCCGAACCCGTTTTTGGGGTTTCATGCGGCATTATACCGCCAACGACCAGAAAGAATGGAACGTGGACCCTGGTATGGTAAACAATGCTTAAACCTGGAGGATGTAATCAGAGGTTATACACTAGGTGCAGCTGAGGCGGTAGGCTGGCATAATGAAATTGGAAGCATTCATCCTGGAAAGCTGGCAGATATGATCGTCCTGGACCGCGATCTCTTTAGTATCGTCGAGAGCGAGTCATGGGGAAAAGAAATTGCTGAAACCAAGGTGTTATTGACGATTTTCGATGGCCAGATTGTCTTTGACGGCCGGTGATTTCGAACGACACTTATTTTGGAAATTGTAGTTCAAAAGTTATTAGTCAAATGCGGATTGATTAACACTTGGCGAAGGTTTAAGTTCAGAAAGTGAATTCCATCGATCACAATATCGGTACTATGAACGAGATGTCGCTGCATGCCGCGCTCAAGTCATTTTACGCTTTGCCAGGTGATCGATTTGAGCAACCGGTTGACGGTTACATGATAGATATTGTTCGTGATGAACAATTAATCGAGATTCAAACAAAGAATTTTTATGCGCTGAAGTCGAAGCTAAATGTCTTACTTGACAACTATTTCGTTCGTCTGGTCCATCCAATTGCCTATGAACGATGGATCGAGAGAGTATCTGCGGACAACCAATTGATTTCCAGGCGGAAATCTCCTAAGCGAGGATACCTCGAGGAACTATTCAGCGAGTTGGTCAGGATACCGGACTTGGCCAGCCACCCTCATCTATCAATTGAAGTCTTAATGACTCAGGAAGAAGTCGTATGGCGTGATGATGGACAAGGAAGCTGGCGGCGTCGGGGGTGGAGTGTGGCCGACAGATGCCTAATTCAGGTTTTGTCTAGACGGCTCTTTGAAAAAGCTGAAGATTACGCAGCGCTTTTACCTATCTCGATTGAGAAGTCATTTACAAATCGAGATTTGGTGGAGCATCTCGAAATAAAGCCACGGGTTGCCGGCCAAATGACCAATTGTCTACGAAAGATGGGCCTGGTAGAGAAGATCGGCCATCGAGATCGTTATTATCTATATCGAAAAACTAAAAGTCATTCTGGCGGTTCTTGATCGTAAACTCATTTTAACTTGCTCTGTAAAAGTAATCATTGTAGGATTTTAAAATTTCTGTTGTGCGATATGCTCGAGATATTGGAGGAATCACCCGATGAGAGAACAGTATAAATACCTACTTGACGAGTCCGAGCTGCCAAAGGCCTGGTACAATATCAATGCGGATATGCCGGTTCCTCCGCCACCGATATTAAACCCCCAAACCCTTAAGCCAATTACTCCTGATTTCTTAAATGTCTTGTTTCCGATGAACTTGATCATGCAAGATGTTAGCCCGGATCGTTGGATTGAAATACCCGATCCAGTTCGGGAGGTTTATAAGTTGTGGCGACCAACTCCCTTGCATAGAGCGCGGCGACTAGAAAAAGCCCTGGATACACCGGCTCATATTTACTACAAATACGAGGGAGCTAACCCTGTTGGATCCCACAAACCAAACACGGCCGTGGCCCAAGCGTTCTTCAATCGAGAGGATGGTACCAAGGTTCTGACGACAGAGACTGGCGCCGGACAATGGGGATCGGCTCTGGCGATGGCCTGCAATTTCTTTGACCTGGACTTGGAAGTCTATATGGTTAAGGTTTCATACCAGCAAAAGCCATATCGCCGGATACTTATGCAAAATTATGGGGCGGAAGTATATGCCAGTCCGACGGAGCGGACGCAATTTGGCCGGCGCGTCTTAGCACAAAATCCAGACTCGCCTGGATCGCTGGGAATGGCGATTTCTGAGGCAGTAGAAGTGGCGGCGACATCAGGCGGTGCGAAAAAATATAGCCTAGGTTCAGTATTGAATCATGTGCTCACGCACCAGACCGTCATCGGCTTAGAAGCACTGAAACAAATGGAAATGGCCGATGAGTACCCGGATATTGTGATTGGCTGTGCCGGCGGAGGATCGAACTTCGCGGGTCTAGTTTATCCGTTCCTTCACGAAAAATTTGTGAACGACAAACAAACGCAAGCAATCGCTGTCGAACCATCATCCTGCCCGACATTGACCAGAGGGAGATATGCCTATGACTACGGCGATACAGCCACAATGGCCCCGGTAGCAAAAATGTATACGCTCGGCCACAATTTTGTGCCTCCTGGCATTCATGCAGGAGGACTTCGTTATCATGGCATGTCACCTAGCATCAGCGCCCTTGTTAACAATGGTGACATTGAGGCTCGTGCTGTGCACCAGTTAGTCACTTTTGAAGCTGCGGTACAGTTCGCCAGGAGTGAGGGCATCATCCCCGCGCCAGAATCAGCCCACGCCATCCGGGCAGCAATCGACGAAGCCTTACTCTGCAAAGAGAATGGACAGAAAAAAGTAATCCTCTTCAATCTCTCGGGACATGGCCACTTTGATATGGCTGCCTACGACGACTATCATCAGGGCAAACTCCGTGACTACGAGTACCCGACCGAAGAAATTGACGCGGCAATGGCTGAACTGCCGGAGGTTGATTTAGGGGCTTAATACCCGGAGGCGAGTAAAACAGGTGCTGTTCATTAACCTAGCAGGCTAATCACTGTATCCAGGTCTTTATCGCCTCGGCCGCTCAGGTTAACGACGATAATTTGATCGGGTCGCATATCCGGCGCTCTCTTGATAGCTTCCGCGACTGCATGGCTTGACTCAAGCGCGGGGATTATCCCTTCCTGTTTACACAACGTCTGGAAAGCGGCAAGCGCCTCATCGTCGGTGGCATACGTATAACCTGCTCTTTCCTGATCCCTAAGCCAGGCATGTTCGGGACCAACGCTCGGGTAATCTAGCCCGGCGCTAATGCTGTGCGTCGCCATAATTTGACCGTCCGGCGTTTGCATGACAAAACTTTTTGTACCGTGTAAGACGCCGATTCGGGCGACATTGGGATCGGCAAAGCGGGCGGCATGCTTTCCGCTGCTTATCCCTTTTCCTCCGGCCTCTACTCCAATAAAATCGACCTCATCATCGTCGCGAAATGCGTGGAATATACCCATCGCATTGCTGCCGCCCCCAACACAGGCGATGACTAGATCTGGTAGGCGCCCACATTGATCAAGGATCTGCTCCCTGGCTTCGATGCCGATAACACTTTGAAAATCACGAACCATTGTAGGGTAAGGATGAGGTCCAAGTACCGATCCGAGTAAGTAATGTGTTGATTCGACATTGGTTACCCAATCTCGAATAGCTTCGTTGATGGCATCTTTTAGGGTCTGGCTTCCACTAGCGACAGGTCTAACCTCGGCTCCCAGGAGCTGCATGCGAAACACGTTGGGTCTTTGCCGGGCGATATCGATCGTTCCCATATAAACGACGCAATCCAGGTTTAAAAGGGCACAAGCTGTTGCGGTGCCAACGCCGTGTTGCCCGGCGCCCGTCTCGGCAACGATCCGATATTTGCCCATTCTCCTGGCGAGTAACGCCTGACCCAAGGCATTATTTATTTTATGTGCCCCACTATGAACCAAATCCTCACGCTTCAGGTAGATACGCGCTCCACCGAGGGATTCACTCAATCGTTTGGCATATGTTAGTGGGGATGGCCGTCCTACATAGGTGCTTAATAGATGTTCGAGTTCGGCAACGAAATCTGGGTCCCGTTGCGCTTCCTCGTAGGCCTTGATCAACTCATCAAGGGCAGGCATGAGGGTTTCGGGCACAAACTGACCGCCATAAGGACCGAATTTGCCATATTTATCCGGCAGAGGATTGTTCTGATCGTCTGGTAGTGCTTGGTCCATAATTTGGATTATTTCCCGTAGTATTATCTAGTTCAGGCGATTTTCGTGGGCAAAAATGGCGGCCTGAATCCGGTCTCGGAGACCCAGGCTACTAAGAATATTGGAGACGTGGTTTTTAACGGTCCCTTCGCTCACCACAAGCGTAGCAGCTATCTCTCGGTTGGTCATACCGGTGGCAATCAGTTTTAATACTTCCAGTTCGCGCTCAGTGAGATCGTGTTCGGCAACCATATCTATCGAATCGTCTTGGATTTTACTCCTGTCAGTCGTCAACTGACCGACCAATACTCCTGCAACGGCCGGATCGAGCTGGTAAATACCGGCATGCGTCAGTTTCACGGCTTGGGCGAGATCATCGGCCGGTATATCTTTAAGCAGATAGCCGATTGCACCGGCTTGCAGCGAGCGAACAATGTACTCTTCATCGTCGAAAGTGGTTAACATCAATACCTGACAATCAGGCGAACGTTGTCTTATCTGGCCTGTTGCTGCGATACCATCCATTACCGGCATGTGAACATCCATCAATACCACATTTGGCGTTAAGGTTTCTGCCTTATCTACGGCTTCTTGCCCGTTCACGGCTGTGCCTACGACGTTGATACCGGGTTGGATGCTTAGCAGAGAGGCGATGCCTTCTCTTACCAACCGTTGGTCATCGACGATTAAAACGCTGACATCTTGCATCTTTTATATCAAGAGAAAGTATTGGCGGGGAGAGAATCAGGTCTATCTGAAATGGATTCCATTGGTTTCCGAGGTACAGCTACGAGAAGCTCGGTTCCACGATCCAGATCGCTGATCACTTGTACTTGCCCGCCTACTAATTCTAGGCGTTCCTGAATGCCTTGCAAACCGAAACTGTGATCTGGAGAAGATGCCAACTGCTCGAGCGACTTCGTCTCAAATCCCTTTCCATTATCCCGAAGCGTTAGTCTTCCAACCTTGTCCCCCAAATCGACCCCAAGAAATACACGAGAGGCAAAAGCATGTTTTTGGATATTGGTTAAGCCTTCCTGAGCAGCACGATATAGGGTCATAAGAGTTAATCGCTGATAGGACCGTTCATTGCCCTGAAAATCAAACTCGACTGTTAGATTCTGGCCTTCCATGCCTATCAATAGGCTAGAGAGTTCATATTCTAGAGAGAAGTAATCGTCGGCATCTCTGAGGGCCCGAACTGAACGCCGCACATCCCGGAGGGCTTCACTGGCTGATTGTTTGGCAAAACGAATCGCTTGCTCAGCTTCAAAGGGGTCGATTTCTTGGTAAGCTAACGCTTTTTCAAGCTGAATGTTTACGGCGGTTAAGTAATGTCCAAGGGAATCGTGAATATCGCGGGCTAATCGATTGCGTTCCTCCATGGCTGCTAATTCGCCGACTTGGTCCGCGAAAACTTGTAGTTTTTTGTGGGAGATTTCTAAGTCTGCCAACAATTTTTCTGTGTGTTGGCGGTTTTGATCGTCCGCATGTATCGCCCTTGCCATGGTCATCATGAAGATGAGCATAAGGGTAAATACAATTGTACTAATCAAGGGGTCATTGGCATACCAGGCACTGCCGGTCAACCAGGTAATCCCGATATAGATCACCCATACGATTAAGGCGATCAGATCGCCGGCACGCTCGTTCAGAGAAAAATAAGCCGCATAGGGGATAATCGGGTAAAGAATTGTCGATAAGCCAGATGGATCCAATGCCGTCACAACGGCCAAAAGACCGGCCCGGATTATGAGCAGCGTAATGGCGATCTGGATAGGTTCGTGGACTCCTGACCAACGTTGCTCAAATCTTTCAACAGCCAGCAATAGAAGCAAAATGACAGCCAATATCCATGTCTGAGTTGAGAGAAAGCTATCTCCCCCCAGGCTGGCGATATTAAAATAGATAACAGCGCCAATGACTCCAATATAGAGAAGGGAAAAGACCCATCGAGATGATCGTTGAGGGGCCTGGCGAACTTTGTTTTTAGAATCGGATGATCTGCTCTTCATATGGGCTCAGAATAACACAGGTCAGCAAGAAGGAGCAATAGATATCTGAGCTAACAAAATTGGCCTCATTACCCATGACCAACGGCTAATAAACACAGCATAAGAATAGGTCTCAGGGCACATGTTTTGAATGATGGAGCCGTTTATACTTGGTGTGACGTATTCCGTCAGCAATTATGGGCATCATTGATTATTTTTTGAATCGGAATCATTATAAGTGCTGAGAACTCGCTGGAACAAAGTCCTCATCGATCTGTGGAGCAATCGAACCCGCACGCTTATCGTCGCCCTAGCGGTGGCGGTTGGCGTTTATGCCGTAGGCACCGTCTTGTCGGCCCGATTACTGCTGACCCGCGAATTTGACCGTGATCAGCAGCAAGCCCAGGTTGCATCGGCCGTCATTCACACATACCCATTTGATAATGAATTTATTGAGCGCATTCGCCAGATACCGGGCGTTGCCGCCGTTGAAGGCCAAAACAAAGTTGTTTCCCGTGTCTATAACTCCCCCGATGAGTGGGAAGACCTCATCATCACGTCTTCATCAAATTTGGAAAATAGCCAGGTAGACCGAGTTATTCCTATTTCTGGTAGTTGGCCCCCGGCAGAAGACGAAATCGTCATCGAGTGGCTAGCGCTAGACTTTCTTGAGGCCGAGATCGGGAAGCAGATCACGGTAGAATTGGATGATGGTCGCCAGAAGACCATGACCATTGCCGGAACCGTGCACGACGCCCAACAATTCAATCCAGACCTTACAGGGGCCGCCACTGGCTATATAACGCCGGAGACGATGGCTGGTTTGGGTTTTGGCCAGATGTTCACGGAGCTTCACTTAAGGAGTGAGGAACCGGCCGATGATATCGAACATATCGAGGTTATGGTCGAGGCAGTTGAAGATCAAATTGAGCGCAGTGGGCGACCGATATTGCGAACGACCATTGTCACCGAGAGCCTCGTCCAATCGATCGTGGATACTGTGGTTTTATTGCTAACAGTATTCGGATTCATCATTCTCCTGCTATCGGGTTTTTTGGTGGTCAATACAATATCGGCGTTGATAGCCCAACAATTAAATCAAATAGGCGTTATGAAGTTGGTTGGAGCCCGGCGCTTGCAGATCGTAGCCATGTACCTTCTCATGGTCCTTGTCTATGGCCTAATAGCTATTTTGATCGGCATTCCACTAGCGACATTAACTGCAAGACTCTTAATGACCGAACTCATTGAGGGATTGATCAATATCCGTTCCGACAGTTATGCGTTGCCGTTAGTTATCATTGTCGTCCAGGTGGCGATAGGTCTTTTACTGCCTGTCTTGGCCGGTCTTGTACCTGTCCTCAAAGGCACTCAAATCACCACCCGACAAGCGCTAAACGATGTCGGAATGGGTTCTGGGACACAAGGCAATGGAATAATTGATCGATTGTTGACGAGCATCCAGAAAATTGTATCAATGCAACGACCTTTGATGTTGGCCGCGCGAAACACACTCCGGCATAAAGGACGACTGATTCAGACATTGATCGTGTTGATCATGGGTACAGCGCTATTTATTTCGGTTCTCAGCGTGCGCAGTTCAGTCAATAAAACTCTAGAAGATTTTCTGCATTACCATCAATATGACGTCTCTGTCGGCTTTGAAGAACCTCAGCGTCTGAGCGCGGTCAGCCGAATTGCACAGGATGTGCCTGGTGTGGTTGATTTTGAGGGATGGTCGGTGGCTGGAGCAGTGCGCGTCCGTTCCGATGAAAGCGAAAGTAACACACTGCGCCTCTATGCTCTGCCGGCCGATAGTCAATATGTGGATCCGAAGATTGAAGGTGGCCGGTGGCTCGTAACGGACGATCAAAATGCCGTCGTTGTCAATTCTGAATTTGTTGATGATGAACAAGATATTGTTGTTGGAAGCCAATTAGAGCTGGATATCGATGGCCGTGACACCATCTGGCAGGTTGTTGGAATTGTCCAGACTGATGCCCAGGGACCCAGCGTATATGTCAGCGATGAGGAATACGGCCGATTGATGCGGCAGCCCGGACAAGTGACTCATATACAGGTCTCATCCGATCAACATGAGGGCGATTACCAGTCAGCCATCGAAGCAAACCTGATTAACCAGTACGAAGAAAATGATTTTCGGGTACGTGAAAGCCGGACATCACAGACGCTCAATAGTCAAAATGAGCTGATGTTCGACATTATCGTTGCTGTACTGATTATGATGGCTCTTTTACTTGCTGCAGTTGGTGGTCTAGGATTGACGACGACCATGAGCATAAACATTCTGGAAAGGATACGAGAAATTGGCGTGCTTAGAGCCATTGGTGCGTCTAATACATCCGTTCGACAAATTGTCCTAACTGAGGGTGTGTTTATCGGAGTGATAAGCTGGACGATTGGCTTGTTGTTGTCGATCCCTCTTAGCACCTTGATGAGTGAGCAGGTCGGCCTGGCGTTGTTGGGCATCCCCTTGAGTTTTGACTATGCAATCGTCGGGGCAGTCGGCTGGTTTTTTGGCCTGCTGTTCGTCGCCATCGTAGCCAGTCTCGGGCCGGCGAAAGATGCGGTGAGCCTCACGATTCGCGAAGTTCTGGCATATGAGTAGATAACATGGGATTTTCGATTCTTAGTAATGGTAATAGCCAAACTATTCCAAGCTTGCCTGCCAAAAACGGGAAGTTGATCGAACTACGAAAAGTGAACAAAGCGTACAGAACGCCTGCGGGCGACTTTTGTGCCTTAAAGGATATTGATCTTCAAATCAATCAAGGTGAGTTCGTTGCGATTGTTGGCAAATCCGGCGCCGGTAAATCTACACTTGTGAACATGGTGACCGGTATCGACAGACCGACCAATGGTGAGGTCATCGTAGGCGACTATTCGATACACAAGATGAGTGAGGCTAGCATCGCTACCTGGCGTGGACAAAACGTTGGTGTGATATTCCAATTTTTCAAACTTTTACCTCGCATTAGTTGCGCTCAAAATGTCATGTTGCCTATGGATTTTGCAGATTTGTACAAATCGCCGAGCCAAAGGCGCGAAAGGGCGCTTGATTTACTCGATCAAGTTGGGATCGTCGATCACGCTGATAAGTTACCCTCGGCCGTGTCAGGTGGGCAGAGGCAACGAGTGGCAATCGCCCGCGCCTTGGCTAATGATCCGGATGTTTTGGTAGCGGATGAACCAACTGGAAACCTGGATTCAAAGACGGCCAATGAAGTATTCGCCATATTCGAAAAGCTGGTTGAAGGTGGCAAAACAATCCTGATGGTCACCCACGATAAAGATCTTGCCGAGAGAAGCCATCGCATCGTTAGAATCGGAGATGGGCGGATCATACTGGATGCAACCCCTGAAGATGCGCTTATGTTGTCGTCCAATTTACACTAGAAGGATTAGCATAAAAGCTAGAAGCATTTTTCGTCAGATGATCAATAGATCAGAAATATGATACTGAAACTACTAAAGAAAAAAGAAGTCTTGCTAAACGGCAAAACACATGTTAACGGTGCCGATGGGGTTGGCGTCCTCAATGGAAAGAACGGCTATGCCGGTGATGATCGAACAGAGAATCCTGTGATGGATTACCGGCCTGGTGCTAATGGAAAGTCCTCCAGGAACGGACAAGATTTTCTCATTGAACTGCATGGCATCGAGAAGATATATGAAACGGAGGCCGGGCCATTTCTTGCCCTGAAGGCAATCGACCTTAATATCAATGAGGGGGAATTCGTTGCCATCATTGGCAAATCTGGAAGTGGAAAGTCGACGCTAATCAATATGTTGACCGGCATCGACCACCCAACGGCCGGTGATGTTAGGATAGGTGATGCACGTTTAGGGGATTTGAATGAAGGTCAAATGGCCACTTGGCGCGGCAGCAATATGGGAATTGTCTTCCAGTTTTTTCAGTTGCTACCAACCCTGACGATTGTTGAAAATGTCATGATTCCAATGGATTTGGCCCAGAAGTATGATCCGGCCGAACGATACGAGAGGGCCATGAATTTGTTGCAGCTGGTGGATATGGCTGAAGAGGCCCACAAATTTCCGTCCGTCGGTGTCTGGTGGGCAACAACAGCGGGTGGCTATCGCCAGGGCATTGGCGAATGATCCGCCAATTTTGGTTGCTGATGAACCGACCGGGAATCTGGACTCGCGATCAGCTGAGTCAATTTTTGCCTTGTTTGAAGACTTAGTGGCTGCAGGTAAAACCGTCTTGATGGTGACTCATGACGATGATTTGTCGAAGCGGGTACGGCGGTCGATCACGTTGGCCGATGGTGAAATCGTGGCTGAGACAATGACAGCTTAAGTGTCGGAATCGGAGCTCTGTATCAGGTCCATCAATTGGGATTCACATAACAAAAGTGCCAAAGCGGAGGGGCCATCACTAATTTCATTGGCGTGAGCCATGCGCATAACTTCGGATATGGGTTTTTTGTGAATCTCGATCACTTCGGCTGGTTCGTGATCGGTTTGCCCTAGCGATACTCCCTGGGCGATATAGATGTGTGCGACTTCGTTACAAATGCCGTTTGTTGTGTAAAAGTGGCCGAAATAGTCGATGTTTTGAGCAGTTCCGCCGATTTCTTCCCTTAGTTCTTCAACGGCCGTTTCCTCAAGGGTTAAGCCTGGTTTCAAGCCACCTGCAGGTATTTCCCAACACCAGTCATCTACTGTGTATCGATAATGATGAAGTAATACGATATGACCACTAGCTGTGACCGGGATTATCCAGACAGCTCCAGGGTGTTGGACCACGTTATAGACACCAGGCCGGCCATCCGGCAGAATAATCTCATCCTGGCGCACGCTGTACCAATTGGAGGACCAAACGATACGGCTGCTGACAGTTTGAAACGGGGAGAGTTTGCCCACCGATTTACTCATGGTCAGTCCTTGACCCCGATTTCCAGGCTAATCTGGCACGGTTTATAAAAGCTCTTACAAGGTCGTGATCTTTTTTTCCTGGGTTTATCTCCACGCCACTGGCGACGTCCACGGCATAGGGTTGAACTTCGCTTATCGCTCGGGCGATATTACCTGGCGACAAACCGCCGGCCAACATAAGCTTTGGAACATCTTCCACAAGTTCGGAAGCTAGTGACCAGTCGGCAATTTGACCTGTCCCACCATATTTCGTCGGGTGAAAGGTATCAACAAGAATTGAAGGTTGTCTCGGGTGTAGTTGGGGTGGGGTGAACCATTCCACTTCTGATTGAGCCTCAGGCAGAGAATTGGGGCGGATTGCCTTATAGCTGCACCCGTAGATTGGTGAAGATGGGTCGCCGAGCAAATTTGGCGTTTCATTGCCGCTTAGTTGAGCCAGATCTAGCCGGCAATCGTCGAGAATTCGTTTGATTGCCCCGGCCGATTCATTGACAAAAACACCTACTAGCAGCGGACAATCGGGATCTTCTCTCAGAGAAGTGATCAAAAGTTTTGCATCTTCAGGACTTATCGAGCGCTTGCTAGGCGGGTAAAAAATGAAGCCCAGATAATCCGCGCCGGCACGAGCTGCTACCCGAGCATCTTCCAGGTTGGTTAGGCCACAAATTTTAATGCGACCAAAAACTAGTCCCGGATCGACTGGTGGGGAATCAGGCATATGACTACTCAAACGAAGCGCCCTGGCAAATGATCTTGACTTGGGCGCGGTAATTAGTCGGCCAAATCAGCGGCGATTTCAAGGTCGTCTTGGACATCGACAGCGCTTGGTATTGGGCGGTGAATCTTGATGGCAGGCGTGTTCTTTTGAGTAATTTCTCGTGTATCGCTTACCTCAAGTTTCTTGAATAGGAATTCGAACTGCTCTTGTAATGCCTGACCAATAGACAGCAGGACATTCGGTTCCAGATTCCACCACTCTTCCTTAAATGGCCCGATGGCCTTCTTGCGAGCTGAGTATAAAAATTGATCTTCTGTTTGCCCTTCTTTCCATTCATTCTTCAGGTTGGATTGAAGGTATTGATAGGCCTGGTTCACCGTCTCTTCAGGCAACAGGTCATAGATGATGTTTTGAAAGCCCGTAGCCAGATGTATTTCAATCGCATTGGATTCTGGGAAATTGTTGAATGCACTTGGCGGCAAGGTCGATGCGCCATGTTGAACGGCTCCTCCAAGTCCAAACTCGGCTCGCGAAACGTCACTTAATTCTTTAAGGGTCTCAAAATCCACTTTCACTTGGGCTAAGGTACCATCTGGAAGCACAATACCCCCGTGGCTTGTGCCTGTCTGTACAGAGATCTTAGAGATTCCCACGGTGTCTTTGGTTTCATTCTGGTAGCCTCGCATAAAGGCGTGGAGTTCTGGCACCGTGGAATTGTGACCACCAACTTCGCCAATTTCGCCTCCGAGAGAAACCGTTATCCCTTCCGGTTCAACCTCGCGGACAAAGCGCGTGAACTCAGCGCAGAGGTGATAATTGTTTCGCTGTTGCCCATCCAATGTTTCCTGATCTAAGTCTACAAGCGTGGATGTGTCGATGTCGATATTGTAAAACCCGGCTTCTACGGATTCAGAGATCAGATTCTTTACTGCATTGATTTCTTTTTGCGGATCCGTTAAGAAACCTTTAGCCGATACTTGGAAGTGATCACCTTGGATGAAAAGAGGACCCCGAAAAGCCTCTTTGATAGCGGCTCCAATGATGGCTGAAACGTACTCTGCCGGCCGTTGGTCAGTGTAGCCCATCTCTGAACGAGCAATTTCGAATATCAAGGCGCCAACATTTAATTTGTTGGCGGCTCTAAATATGGCGCGCGACATGTCGTAGTTTAATGCCCGCACATTGATAGCCGGAACGGTAAACCGCTTTGATAACTCGCCGCGTCCGGCCGCCATATAAAGCTCGTGTATTGACGCCGTATAAATTCCCAATTCGAGGCCGCTTTCCCACAAAATCCAACGGGCGAGGTCCCGGGTCAGATCCTTAGCGAAAACCGCTTGATAAACGATGCCATCGATTTTTTCACGCAACAATCTCTCATCATTAATGTGGATTCGATTCCCGTGTAATTCAATTGCCCCGTCAAGTATGGTGAGTAGCTCCTGTATTTCTTTTGCAGCCATTAAAAATGCTCCTTTTTCATGCAAATCTCAGAGATCGCTTAATCCTTCTGTATGTTATTTTGAAACTGTGCTTCAACTCTAATTCCACACTTATTACTTGCGTTGTCGCATATTCCAGAAATATTATAGACGCCTGAGATAAAAAGCCAATTTGAGAAGGTTACTTACGATCAACCTTTAGACAATATGCCCAAAAACCGAAGTCCAGGGTGAGGTACTAAATAGGTTAAAGAGGGATGAAATGCTCGCGACTAATCGGGATGTTCCTGCGTATAGCGCCATAACAATACGAATCGCCAGGAATTACTCTTGCGATCGCATACCGCTCTGTTACAATGCATTCTATCAAATTGGAGGTGTGGCATGCGCAGGAGCTCAATCGCAGCCGGCATCATTTTGATCTTAGTCGGTCTCTTTTTTTTGCTACTGCCCCTTTTTCCTAACCTGTCAAGCTTAGTCAAAATCGAGCAACATTGGCCACTGATTATCGTGGCTGTGGGTTCATTGTTTTTGCTCGGTGCTCTGCTTGGTGTTTCCGGGCTTGCTATACCTGGAACGATCATAGCCGGTATCGGTGCTCTTTTGTACTATCAGAACTTGAATGATGCCTGGGAGACCTGGGCCTATGCCTGGACTCTGATTCCAGGTTTTGTGGGAATCGGAATCATCATCGCCAGAGTTTTGGATGGAAAAGCTCGTCAGGGAATTCGAGAGGGTGGTGGATTGATCGTGATTTCGCTTATCCTATTTTTCGTATTTGGTGCTTTCTTGGGTGGAGGATATTCTTTTGGCGTTATCTTGGCCGTCCTCTTAATCATCGCAGGGGTATGGCAGTTGTCGAAAGCGATTTTTGGCAATAGCCAGCGAAATACTGAGTAAACGAACAACTCTTGCAACCTTTTTTCTAAAACGCCGTAGAGAATGCTGACAACTAATGGAGGTATTTAAATGAGTGAAAAAAAATTGGTTCGTTCACAAGAAAATCGGATGTTATTTGGTGTTTGCGGTGGAGTAGCAGAATATCTGAACATCGATCCTGTGCTGGTGCGCTTGTTTTTTGTTCTTTTAGCGTTAAGCACCGGTTGGGGATTTATCGTTTATATCCTTTTGGCCATTCTAATGCCGGAAGAGAAGCCCATCGCTAAAGCCAATAGCTTCGATGAAGAAGAAATTGTGATTAAGAGCGCTTCATAACTCTGGTTGATCTCCCGATAGCCAGCTTAAAACTGGTAACACAACCAGAGAGAAGGTAAAACGGTCGCTGTGTAATGCAGCGACCGTTTTTCTTTGCCAACATTCCATCTAGTCATTTATCATCTGGACCAATAGAACGATCTTAAAGATTACAGAACTCTGATACCATCAGGTATAATTCGCCCATGGCTTCCCTCTTCGCAAAATTAAGAACATTGGTCAAAGCAACCCTTCATGAGATGGCCGATCAAGCGATTCAAAAAAGTGATCTTGCCGTCTATGACGATTATATCCGGCAGGCTGATAGAGAATTAAAGGAATTCAGACAGACGATCACCCCGATGATCGCTCAGGTAAAAACCACCAAGGGACGCCGTGAAAACCTAGCCAATGAAGCAGGAAAACTGGATTACATGGTTGATGAATACCTTCGACGAGGTAAAAAAACCGAGGCGATGGTTACTCAAAAACAGCTTCTTTCTACCATGGATCTCATAAAAACATACGATGCTTCTCTGGAAAGACAGATAATCGCGGCCGAAAGATTAGACGATGTCCGGGTGAAATTAGAGGGCCGTTTGGCTATAGCCAAACAAGAGCGAGAAGAGTTGGCGTTTTTACTCCAACTTGCGAAGGCTAAGGAAATTTCTACCAGGGCCATGCGATCGCTCGATTCTTTGATGGATCAGGGTGACCCAGATGTGTCGCACGCTGCGGAGAATATCCGAAAGAGATTGGATCATGCCGATGCTGCCTGGGAAGTACAGGCCAGCGGTCTCGATAACCAGCTAGATGATGCCATGCATAGCCTTGAGGTTGAGGCTGAATTGGCCGCTCGTATGGAGCGTCTCGGGATTTGATTTCGCGCTTCTGATCACGAAATCGAACAAGATTTTTGGTCTTAAATACACTTAGGTGGAGAAACGATCCCGATTCTATTTTAACATGAGTTAGGGTGGAACTTTACTCCTGAAAACAAATCGATAGACGGTAGTTTTGTACAATGCAACGATACCGGCATACTTAATGAACGGCGAAAATTCTAGTTTATGAAGACAGCACTCGTCCACGATTGGATGAATCAAATTGGAGGAGCAGAGGATGTGCTTGAGACCTTTGTCTCGATGTACCCGGACGCTCCTATCTTCACATCGTTATATGCACCGGATAAAATGCCGGATCATTGGCGCGATTGGCAGATTATTACGTCGTTTATCGATCATCTGCCCCGGGCACATAAACAACAGCAACTCTATTTTCCAGTGTACCCTTGGGCATTTGAAGGGTTTGACTTCAGCGGCGCGGATTTAGTCATCAGTAACAAAAGCGGATTCTGTCACGGCGTCATCACTGGGCCGGAAACCCTTCATATATGTTACTGCCTGACCCCAACACGATATGTCTGGCGGTATCATCAATATGCCGAAAGGGAAAATTTGGGCTGGACAGTCCGCCAGGTTTTGCGACCGTTCTTAACTTGGCTCCGGCAATGGGATCGTTTGGCGGCCGATCGAGTCGATCATTTCATAGCCATATCAAAAGCAGTTCGTCGAAGAATCGCCAAGATCTATAGGCGCGATTCGACTATCATTTATCCGCCGGTCGATACCAATCGGTTTGAACCATCGACCAAAATAGAAGATTATTACTTAATGGTGGGTAGGTTAGTACCTTACAGAAGAATCGATGTTCTGATAGAAGCCTTTAACAAGTTAGATTTACCTCTGGTTATTGCTGGAACCGGCCGAGACCGCCAAAGATTGGAGTCATTATCGGGTCCGACAATTGAATTCTTGGGCTATGTGCCAGATAATGAGCTACCTCAGTTGATGGCCCGCAGCCGAGCTTTCATGTTTCCGGGTGAGGAAGATTTCGGCATCGCTCCGTTGCAAGCAATGGCTTCCGGCAGACCGGCTATTGCTTATGCTGCGGGTGGCGCCTTGGAAACCATTGTGCCAGGTACAGGGGCACTGTTTGCCGAACAAAGTGTCGAAGCTATCATCAACACAGTCGAAAGGTTTGATCCCGATAGCATCAGCCAAACCTTTGTTCTTGAACATGCGAAAAAATTTGATGTTTCGGTATTTGAGAACCAATTTTCCAAATTTGTTGATCAGAAGATGGCGATTCACAAATGCTTCTAAATTAATCTGATGGACTTACGATCTTATTGGCAAATTCTTAAAAGGCGCTGGATCTATGTGATAGGTCCAGTAGTGATTGTTTTGATATTGGGGCTGATCACCTACAACAAACCTCCAACAAATTACAATGCAGGTATACGCTTCATTGTGGGTCAAGAACCAACCGTAGCTGCATCTGATTCAGATGAAGAACGCTTGGCTAATTGGAAAACTTCGGAATACGTTGTCAATACTTTGGCCGATTGGGTGAAGGGTGGCCAATTTGCCCAGTTGGTTAGTCAGGAACTCTCAGAGAATGGCATTGTCGTCAACGCCTCAGGCCATAGTAGGTGGAACTACTTCAGACAGCACTCGAAGCATGATGGTCCTGTCTATCACTTATTTCGATCCGTTGGTTCTAGAACAGATTATGCAAGCGGCCGCGAATGTACTGGTTAATCAAAACGAATTAGGTTTGCCACAATTGGGCGGCGAAACGGCTCAGTTGGTCCAGTTAGACCAGCCCATCGTGAACAGCATTTCATCCAGTATTATTAATCAATTGGATTTGCCTTTACGGATTGCCCTGGCCATTTTCGCAGGCATTGGGCTGGCGTTTTTGGTGGAATATCTGGATCCGACGATACGCAATGGTGATGAGCTTGAATTGATGGATCTGCCCGTTATTGGATTGATCCCAGGAAATAAACGAGGGTGGGGCGATATCCTACCCCGTAAATGACGACGAAATAAACAGGGCTATTTGCCTGTTGTCATAGCCCGAGGAACTTTAGATGGAATTAGCAGATTATTTGTCAATTGTCCGCAGGCGGGGCTGGCTCATCATATTGCTAGCATTTCTAACCGCTGCTGCAGCCTTCGGCTTCAGCAAATTGCAGACGCCGGTGTATCAATCTAGCTTACGTATGCTCGTTCAGCCGGCTCGTACAGACTTTGGCCAAGCGCAAGCCGCTAAACAACTGCTTCGTGGATATGTACAATGGATTCGTAGTAGCTACCGGGCAGCCAAGGTCATCGACGAGTTGCAGTTGGATATGACCCCAGATCAACTACTAGCCGATGTCGAGGTGGCATCTGATGAATCAAGCTTCGTTGTCGAGCTGAATGTCGAGAATACGGATCCGAATCTCGCCAATGATATCGCTCGGACATGGGGGAATACATTTATCCAGTGGAGAATTGACGATAACGCGACCCAACGAAAGGAAGATCGGGTTGATGTAGAATTTATTGACGATCCGCAAGCAGGCCTTGAAAGCCCAAAAACGAAAATCAATGCAGCGGCCGGGGCCGTTTTCGGTGCTCTGCTGGGAACAATTATCATCTTCGTCCTGGAATGGATTGAGTCCGGCGTCATGCGGCGAAGCGAAGATGTTGAACGATATCTTGAGATACCTGTCATTGGCTCAATCCCCGGCCAATAACCAGACAAAGAAGTAAACGATATTTAATATTGTCACTGACTTTAGAATTAATGTATATAGAATTGAGTTCTCCATGACCCTAATTACTCTTTCTGACCCACGCTCACCGATCAGCGAAGCCTACCGGACGCTAAGGACTAATTTGTCCTTTTCAAGCCTTGACGAACCGATAAGGACTTTGGTAGTTACTTCGCCTACGCCTGATGAAGGCAAAAGCACGACTATCGCGAATCTGGCTGTGACCATGGCTCAGGGTGGGCGAAAGACGATCCTGGTAGATTGCGATTTGCGACGGCCGAACTTACATACATTCTTTGGCTGTCAACCGGAACCGGGTTTGACAAACTTGCTATTGGAAACGGATAGCGAACCTGCGCTGCAGGAGACCGAGGTAGATGATTTGTATCTGTTGTCTAGCGGTCTTCTGCCACCGAATCCGGCCGATCTCCTCGGATCGAAAAGAATGGATCATATCATCAGCAAGTTGAAGGACATGGCCGATATTGTTCTATTTGACGCCCCGCCCGTAATAGCCGTGACAGATGCGACAATACTTGGAGCCAAGGTAGATGGTGTGTTGTTGGTAATTGGTGCCGGGAGGACGAAAAGAGAGCATGCTCAGCGGGCGAAAGATATGTTAGAGAAGGCTAATGTGCGCATTATTGGCGCAGCGTTAACCAATGCGCCGAAAGATAGCTCTGTTGGCGGATACTACGAATAGATCAATGGGTTATCAAGCTGTTTATCTATTCTTAAGGATCAAGTTGAAGCCGATATAGATAATAAGAATCATCCTGAACATGTTCCAAAATACCATATTGTCCGACGAACTCATCTAATGCATTTCCATAATTTTCTAGCTGCTGTAGATAGCTGGCGTCATCTTCGCGAAATTCCAACCAATAATTCAGCCCTTTTTCGCTAATTAACAAGTGGGTCAGACCATTTGCTCGGGCACTTTCCGCCATTTGCTCCACACTTCCTGAACGTGGGAGAGCATATTGGATGCAATTCATATCACAGAAAAACACTCGGGGTTCTGGCCAAGCAACACCAACTACACTTTCAGGAGATAAGCTATCATTCATCACCGACATCATGTCGTAGTAGCCTGGGGAAGTACCGCCATTGAGCTTGCTGGCCAGGTATTGATCGCGACTTTCCAAGCCAAGCAGATATTTGGCAGGGTTCAGGTTCTGGTACCAGGAGAGAAGAAAAAGAAATTGGAAAACAAAGACGATAATTATTAAGATTTTAACAAAGCCAGATACGTTAAACTTCGGATGGTCTAATTCCGGCAAACGGTAAACAAAGTAGGCTGCCAATATACTAAAGAAAGGGTAAACAAGGATCAAGTGACGATTTTGGTAATATCCGGCAGGAACCAATAGCCAGGCACCAAATTCGATCAAAACTGCCAAGAGCAATGCCCAGATGGTCCGGGGTTTGCCAGGTAAAAAGAGGATCAAAGGAGTAAAAATCAGAAAGAAAGGGGAGATGCTTCCGTCATAGAGCTGGCCACCTTGCTGACCAATAATGGTCATTTCCCATATCACTCTAAGATAGCTCGATAAATCTGAAAACAAGCCGCGGCTTCCTGCAATGCTCTCTGCAGTTATCAAGGCGCTTTGCGATATCTGAGCAATGGCAGTAGTCGTTTCAGGTTTGAGGGCGTTTTCGGTAAAGGTCCAAATGACCGCGAGAACGATGCCTACCACTAAAGCTGAGGCCACATCTACTAACCGGTTCTTAAGATTTTCTCGCTGCCACCATAAACCCAGGATGATTCCGGCCAATAAAACAGGATATACAAACAGGCCGTTAAGTTTTGAGTGGGCTGCTAATACTGCGAAGATAGCTGCCGTTATCAACCAAGCCCGGCCGGACGACCTGGCGAGTTGCCAATTGACCAGAGCCAACACAGACAGTGAGCCAAAGAACCCCGCCGGAAGGTCTGCATAAGGCCAGGTGGCCGTGATAATGAACACTTCAACGGAACACAAGAAAGCAGCAGCCAATAAGCCGGCTCGCCGTCCAAAGTGTTGCCGGCTGAACATGGCGACGGCGGCGACCATGAGCATCGCTTGTGCGAAACTAATCAGTTGAGGAAGGGAATCGCCTCCCAGCGCCATTCCCCAAGCAAATAGCAGGTGGCCGACAATTGGCCGAACCGAATATGGAGAAGGTAACAGCCGCCCCTCAGATATTATATCCCTTACCAATACAAGATGAGTTGAGAGCCCATCCCAGGCAATCGGAGGGGCGAGGGCAAGCTGAAGGCCAAGAAGGAGGATCAAACCAATAAAAGCCAAAAGAAAGTAATCAAACCGTTGAAGAGTTTCTTGGGAGTCGTTGTTTGGATTTTTATATCGGTCGCGATAACGAACCAACCAAACCAAAGTCAATATAACCAGTAACAAGGTTAGAACCCATAATATGGCTGACCGAATCTGCCCGAAACATGCTCAAAACCAGCATGATTAAACTCATGCTCCCAAGGCCAAGACCTAACGAGTAAATAGTTTCTTCGAGGAGATTTGTAAATCGTAGTCTTATTAAATGGGATAGCCCTTTTCCCAGGCCGAACGCCCCTATGCCGAATAAACCTAGGATCAAGATCTGCCAAATCGAGCGAATAATTCCAATAACGATAGGCAGCAAAGAATATTGGTGACCCCAATAGTAAAAAACAATAACTACAAAGAGCCACAGTATCAGCAGTGGAAGGAGTAACGCCCTGGAGAATTTTCGCATAATAAATTTGGTTTTGATATGAATCATACCAAATATGGCAGAGGATAACTTGGAGTGCAATGACGAACAAGTACTCTACTTTTGAAGCTTTTATCAGCCATGGCATAATTTGTGAGCAAACGAACTTTTTTCTCCGCCCATCTAATAATAGAAAAGATTTGAAAGGAAAAATCATGAGCGATTCAGTTGGTTTTATTGGAATAGGGATTATGGGCCAAGGAATGGCCCGCAATTTATTAAAGGCTGGCTTCGATGTCCGTGTATGGAATCGAACTGCCAGCCGCATGGCGCCTCTGGTCGAGGCTGGCGCTTCAACCGGCAAAAGCCCGGCCGATGTTGCCGCCAATAGCGACATTATCATAACTTGTGTTAGCGATACGCCTGATGTGGAGGAAGTGATTCTCGGGGAGCAGGGCGTGATTCACGGAGCCAGGCCGGGTGCTTTGGTGATCGACTGTAGCACCATAAGCCCGCAAACTACTAAAGAAATCGCCGCCAGGTTGGCTACTCGGCAAATTTATATGTTGGATGCGCCTATTAGCGGTGGCAGCGAGGGCGCAGCTAACGGTACGTTGAGCATCATGGTAGGTGGAGAGGCGAACCAGTTTGAGCGAGCCTTACCGGTTTTTCAGGCCATGGGCAAGACGATCACTCATGTTGGAGACACGGGCGCCGGGCAAACTGTGAAGCTAGTGAACCAGATTTTGGTCGTGGTTACTATGCTAGCAGTTGGTGAAGGACTATTATTTGCCCAGGCGGGTGGATTGGATCTTCAAAAAACATTGTCTGCGGTCAGCGGCGGAGCTGCCGGAAGTTGGATGTTGAGCAATCGCGGCCCTCAGGTCGTCGAAAGAGATTGGCGCCCTGGATTTACCATCGACTTGCAGCAGAAAGATTTGCGATTGGTTTTAGAAGCGGCCGACCAACTAGGTGTACCCATTCTGGGAACAAGCCTGGTATTCCAACTGTACAGGACTCTTCAGCAACAAGGTTTGGGAGAGGAAGGAAACCACGCCTTGGTAAAAGCAATGGAAAACCTCGCAGGTTTTAAAATCGGTCCAGCGTCCAACTAATTTAAATAAACGTCTAACCAATGGGCATCTTGCATGCCTGCGGCCGGCTCGCCTGGAATCTGGAGCGAACGACTTCGCCAGATGTTGCACAGGTTATCGAAGCTACTGAGAATAGCGTCGTCGGATATTGATTTTTGGGAACCAATACAGATCGTTTACAATCATGCTGCACTGAAGAAAATGTACTTCTCTAGTGCCAACTATCATCTGGGAGAGAAATAGCGTGAAAGGATTAATACTAAGTGGTGGAAAAGGGACCCGACTCTACCCATTGACCTATACAAGCGCCAAACAATTGATACCCGTGGCCAACAAACCTGTGTTGTTTCGGGTCATCGAATCGATTCGAGACGCTGGAATTAGTGATATTGGAATCGTCGTAGGCGATACAGCCGATGAAGTGCGTGAAGCAGTCGGACACGGCGGCCGCTGGGGCGTAAAGATAAATTATATTGAGCAGGATCGATCCCCTTGGTCTGGCCCACGCAGTCAAGATTTCGGCTGATTTTCTGGGTGATGACCGGTTTGTGATGTTCTTAGGGGATAATGTAATCGAAGGTGGGATTAGCCAACTCATCGCTGAGTTTGCGCATAGTGACTGGAACAGCCAAATTGTTTTAACAAGAGTAGATTGTCCAGAACGTTATGGCGTTGCCCAGCTCGACGACAACGGACGGATAGAGCGATTGGTTGAGAAACCAAAGAATCCAACAAGTGATCTTGCCCTTGTAGGAATCTATATGTTTGACAACTCAGTCATGGAAGCGGTGAATGCCATCACGCCTTCCTGGCGTGGAGAACTGGAAATCACAGACGCTATCCAATGGTTGGTTGACAGTGGAAAGGCGGTTCATCCGTATGTACATCGCGGTTGGTGGATAGATACGGGCGAACCGGGCCAGATGCTGGAAGCAAATAATCTCGTCCTAGAAGAAATCGATTATAAGATTGAAGGATACGTGGATAGGGATAGCCAGGTCGGCCGGCGAGTAACGATTGAGAAAGGCGCCGAGATTATCAATAGCGTGATTCGTGGACCGGCAATCATCGGTCAAGAGAGCCGAATAGTCAACAGTTACATCGGACCCTACACCAGCATTTACCACCATGTTGCTGTCGAAGACAGTGAAATCGAACATTCTGTCGTACTTGAGTATAGTCGCATCACCCGCATTAGCGGTAGAATCCAGGATAGTCTAATTGGACGATATGTGATCATCGAACGTTCACCCATCAAACCGAAATCACATAAAATGACTATCGGGGACCATAGTCAGGTGGGTATCCTTTAGCACGATACATAACGAATCATATTTACCTCTATTTGTTTTTGCCGGTGATTGATGCGAGCGCTATTGCAACGGGTGACCAAGGCCAAAGTAACGGTAGGTGGGAAGACCGTAGGTGAAATCTCGCAAGGTTTTGTCATTTTGTTGGGCGTTACCCATTCTGATTCAGATCAAGAGGCCGATTGGCTAGCAAATAAGATTGCCGGACTTCGTGTGTTTGAAGATTCAGAAGGGAAGATGAACTTATCTCTTGCCGATGTTGCGGGAAGCGTTCTCGTTGTGTCCCAGTTTACGCTTTACGGTGATTCTCGAAAAGGAAGACGCCCTTCTTTCACGAAAGCCGCCAGACCTGAGCAGGCAGAGCCAATCGTAAACTACTTCGCCGAACAGCTTTGCAACCTAGGTTTTACGGTCGAGACAGGCGAGTTTGGATCGATGATGCAGGTTGAGATCCATAATGATGGTCCGGTCACGCTCATGTTGGAGAAAACGAATGATTCATGATCGGCCAGCGTCAGATAATAATAAAAGAGCCATAAATATGACCAAAATCGTTTTCGTATCCGTTGTCATGTTGATGATATTAGCGGCATGTGGTGAGGAGCCGGCGGAAGAAATTCAGTTAACCGCTACGGAGATTGTTGTTATACCTACCGATTCCCCCGACACGCCCACACCACGCGGCGATCAGAAACAATCTGATCCACCCACAATCACACCGGTACCTACTGAAACAACAATTGCCGCGACTTCCACACCTGTCCAGATCACACCAACACCGACTGTACCGGCGGCGCAACATATGGATGTCGATCTGGCCCCATATGCGGTCAGTGAGTGCAGCGATAAATATCCTTGTAATGATGATGTGAAAGGATGGGAGGAACGGCTACGCGTTGCCCCTGGGTTCGAAATCTCATATTTCGCACGCATCGATGATTCTCCAACAAGTATTACGATCGGACCTGACGGCCGGCTTTATGTAGCCAGTTGGTCCGGGAAAATCTACGCCATCGATGAGTCGGCTAATATCGAAGAGTATTTTGACGGATTTAAGGTCCCTACCGGCATCGCGTTTGGACCAGATGGTAAGAGTTTATACGTTTCCAACCGGGTAACAGACACCAACGTTAACGGTGAAGGGCAAATCTCGGTCATTGAAGATGGTGAAGCAACGACGCTCATAGACGGGCTTCCATGTTGTTATATCGGGATGCATGGACCGAATGGTATTGCCTTCGGTCCTGACGGATTTGGGTATGTTGGCGTTGGCGGCCGGGCCGATCACGGTGAACGTCTAGCCGAACCTGACCTGGGAAAGCAGGATGAACTACATCCATATGAAGCTGCAATTTTAAGATTTAGCCCAGATGGTAAGGATGTGGAGGTATTTGCATATGGGTTCCGCAATCCTTATGATATAGTTTGGGATTCCCAAGGCAACCTATATGCTACCGATAACGGCCGTGATCCCGATCTGGAAACATTAGAATCTCCTCCTGATGAGGTTCACTTGGTCGTTCCCAATGGCGAACATGGATATCCATATTATGACTGTTCAACATGCTTTGGCGTACCGGATGGCATGGAAATCATCGCACCTATATTGGATTTGATTCCCCATGCAGCTGTGACAGGTGTCACGGCCTACCAATCGGATCTACATCCAGAATTCGTGGATGACTTATTCATAGCCTTGTGGTCTGCATTTGAAGGAGCCCAGAAAGTTGTCCGGTTCAGTCCTGAAACAGGTGAAAGCAGCGATTTTGCATCAGGGTTTGCCCAACCCATTGACATCACAGTTACGGCCGATGGTAAGTTATTCGTAGCCGATTATGCTACAGGAATCATTTTTGAGATATCACCGGAGAGTTAGCCAAGAGTAGGTGGCAAGGATAGTAGGGGTTAATAATGCAAGGCAGTAAATTTGATACAATCTGCGTTGCAACCCCTTTGATATAATGGGCGTATATGAGCATTAATGATAACTATGTAGTAGTTCAGGAGCGTATCGCCAAGGCCGCGGCGCGTTCCGACCGCAAACCAGAAGAAGTGACGCTGGTTGCGGTTACCAAGACTTGGCCGGCCGAAACGGTTATAAACGCGTATCAGATTGGCCTGCGTAACTTTGGCGAAAATCGACCGGAAGAATTATCTGAAAAATGGGCAGAGGTCAACAAAGTATTAGGAAAAGCAAGTGAGATAATCTGGCATGCAATCGGCCCTGTTCAAAGTCGAAAAACCAATTTGGTGGCTGATTACGCCGATGTTTTTCATGCTCTAGATAGGTTGAAGGTGGCCAACCGACTTTCTCGCCGATTAGTAGAGGCTTATCCGGAGGGTACGAAATCGTTACCAATCTATTTAGAAGTCAATATCTCTGGAGAGGCTAGTAAAGCAGGGATTGATTGTCGAAATTGGGAAGAAGATGGTTCCCAGCGCGAAACTCTGCAGCAGATAGCTGTGACAGTGGCCGAGTTGTCAGGACTGACGCCGCAAGGCTTGATGACCATGGCGCCCTGGCGAGTTGGTGATGATGTTATCCGGGAAGTATTTCAAAGGACACGCAGGCTTAGCGAATGGCTACAGAAGGCCGTACCTCAAGCAGAGTGGTTAAACCTTTCCATGGGAATGACCGATGACTTTGAGATCGCAATTGAAGAAGGTGCGACACACGTTCGCGTCGGTCGAGCGCTATTCGGTTCGCGGGAGTAGAATAAATAGTTGTAAACATCTCTTGTACAGACAAGCAAAAACGTAGGTAATAATTTATGCAAAACATGCTTCTAACGATCGTCAATATTTTATACTGGGGACTTTTCATCCTGATCTTTGCCCGGATAATATTTTCTTGGGTCAACTTTGGACCTTATGAACTTCGGGACCTAGTTTTCCGTCTGACAGAACCAATTCTTGCTCCTGTCCGGAGAATTCTGCCGACATCGGCCGGTATGGATTTCAGCCCAATGATCGTTCTGCTCGCCGCCTGGTTTTTACGTTCCCTTTTAATTCAAATAATCTTCTAGGATATAGAATAAACTGAAAGGTTCTTGGATGATTGCCGCTGCCAGAGGCATTTATCGGGACTATCCTAGAACATTCTGGACGCTCATAGGAGCGACGTTTATCGATCGCCTGGGTGGGGCGCTTCTTTTCCCTTTTTTTGCGCTGTTTGTCACCGATCGTTTCGACGTCGGGATGACCGAAGTTGGAATATTGTTCACTATCTTTGCCGTGGCGTCGGTTGCCGGGAGCATGATAGGTGGGGCTTTAACGGATCGGCTCGGCCGCCGCTGGATGATCATCTTTGGCTTAGTCGTCAGCGCTTTATCGAGTTTGATGATGGGGATCGTGACCGATATGCACCTTTTCTTTGCCCTTGCGGCTGTTGTGGGGCTGCTGGGAGATGTGGGGGGGCCGGCCCAACAAGCGATGATCGCCGATTTGTTAGAGGGAGAAAAGAGGGCGGAGGGCTATGGTATTCAACGGGTAGCTGTGAATCTCGCGGTTGCGATAGGCCCGGCAATTGGTGGCCTATTAGCAACTAAGTCCTACATGTTCTTATTTGTTATTGATGCAGTGACGAGCATCATTACGGCCGGAATCGTCTACTTTGCTTTGCCTGAAACCAGACCAGTCAAGGAAGATGGAGAACCGGCCACAGATTTTCTGGACACAATTAAGGGTTATGGAACTGTGGCTCGAGATCGCCTATTTATGGCATTTTGGGCTGTGTCACTATTAGTCGTTATTGTTTATCAACAGCTGAACAGTACCTTGTCCGTTTACTTACGCGACGTCCATGGTTTTACTGCCCAAGAATTCGGATATCTACTAAGTCTTAATGCGGCTATGGTTGTTTTGTTTCAGTTCTGGATTACAAGGCGGATATCGAGAGGACCTGCGATGCTGATGATGGCTACTGGTACAGCTTTATATGCAGTTGGATTTGCATTGTTTGGCTTGGTCACGACTTTTGCCTTGTTCATTCTGGCGATCGTCATTATTACGATAGGGGAAATGATCGTTACTCCCGTGGCTCAAGCACTGGTGGCCGAATTCGCTCCCGAGGACATGAGAGGACGCTACATGGCCGTTTTTGGCTTTACATGGGCGATACCCTTTGCCTTTGGACCTTTGTTAGCAGGCCTGATTATCGATAATTACAACCCGGACCTTGTTTGGTATCTGTCAGGTGTAATTGGCCTACTAGCAGTAGGAGGCTATCTTTTGATTTATTCGAAACGCGATAGGCTTGGCGAGCGCGCTTCAAGTACGGCGGAAGAGAACCGAACCGACTAGAATGAAAACGCCGAGTAGGCAAGCAACTATCAGTAGATATACAGCGTTCGGTAACTGGATTGTCAATGACGGCGAAACACGCACCTGTGTCAGGGTAACTGCTGTAGGACCGACCGGCGAAAAGATACAATCCGAAGGGTCTGAATTCGGAATGCTTGAGGGGTAACTACAAACATCCAGCAGAATCGCCTGGCTGGTACCCAACAAAGTATCAAAATCAAGATCGCAAGATGCCACTGTATCGGCCTTTCCTATATGGAACGGATCCGAATCTTGGACTAAAGCCGCCGTGCATTCTGCTACACATGCGATCTGTACTCTACCCATACACCTATCGGCACGGCTATCGGCATCACATTTATACAATTCTGAACACTGATGCTGGGCAGGATCAAATTGAATTGTCTCGCAGAAGGAATAGTCGGCTCGCCCATTTTCATTGGTGTCGAATAACAGGCAGGCATCACCAGTATTGTTACCAGTCCACCCGGCCTGATCCCATTGGAAAGAGACAGAAACATCCAAGGGCGGCTCAACCTCTTTATCGAGGCAAAACCGGTTCAAGTCTTTTTGTCCTGGTTCGTCGTCGGCACCCTGGCGGTCATTATGGCACGTTTCTTGTGCTCTGACCAATGCAACAGCGAAAAAAATGAAGATAAATAGAAGCACGATGGGATAAATTTTTGGCAACCATCGAAAAGCCGATGATTTAAACATTGGAAAGACCCCCTTAGCACACGGTCTGAAAGACCGTATGCTTACTAATACCAACCACTACCCTGCTGCCGGCCAATGCAATCGTTGTCCCAGGCCTATCACATTGTTAAGGTACGGCTACTGATTTCAGTAGCAAATTACATTAATCGAAAATAAGAACGTAGGAGTCGCCAAACATGTTACCGGGCATTAGATACACTAGCCCTAAACTAAATGATATGGATTTCCGCCCCTTTCACAAGATGACTTCTTTCCTATTCGATCAATTGGCTGATGTGGATGATATCGAAACGACTATTGTCCTCTGAGTATCACTACTGTTATTATTCAGCCGGCAGAGAAAATAAGTCATTCTGAGTAAGCCGAAGTTGTTGACTAGAACAATACTGCGATACTTAGGCTTACTTTCTGGAGAAAAGTTTCACCCTTGCTCCTTGTTTAAACCAAATCAGGAACTTTTCCCCACTTTATTTCTGGGTGGGTGCCAGGTGCGAACATGAATTTTGAAGGAAACCAGAACAGGGATCAATTGAACCTATTTGAAGAACGAATAGCCCGGGGAGAAAAAATTGAGCCTGGTGACTGGATTCCTGATGAGTATCGCCGGCAACTTATACGGATGATCTCTCAGCACGCCCACAGCGAAATCGTTGGCATGCTGCCAGAAGGAGCCTGGATCACCCGCGCTCCAAACCTTCGGCGAAAGCTGGTGTTATTGGCTAAGGTTCAGGATGAAGGAGGGCACGGTCAATACCTCTATCATGCGGCTGAAACCCCGGGAGCGACCAGAGAGGAAATGATCGGTGACCTTTTGGCCGGTCGCGCTAAATACGCCAGCGTATTCAATTATCCGACGTTAAATTGGGCTGATATCGGTGTCATTGGCTGGTTAGTAGACGGTGCGGCGATAAAGAATCAGACGATGTTGGCCCGTTCTTCATATGGACCATATTCACGGGCAATGGTCAGGATATCGGCCGAAGAAGGCTTTCATATGAAGCAGGGCAAAGAAATGGTCATCCGTTATGCTAAAGGAACAGCAAAACAAAAAACCATGGTACAAGATGGCATCAATCGTTGGTGGTGGCCAACGTTGATGATGTTTGGATTACCAGATGATGTGTCCACTCATAGCAATTTACTGATGCGTTGGGGAGTCAAAACGAGAAGCAATGATGAATTGAGACAAGAGTTCGTGAACGAACTGGTGCCCGAGATTCAAGCATTGAAGCTGAGCCTTCCCGATCCCGATTTGCATTTTGACGAAGCAAGCGGGAATTGGGTTTATGGCGAAATAGACTGGGATGAATTTTGGCAAGTAGTAAAGGGGGATGGCCCTTGCAATGCCGAACGATTAGGTGCACGGCGAAAAGCACATGAGGATGGGGAATGGGTTCGTGAGGCGCTGACGGCCTATGCTGAAAAACAGCGAAATGGTGAAACCAATGGATGATACACAATGGCCTAAATACGAAGTTTTTATCCAGAGTCGAGAAGGCCAACCTCACAAGAATGTGGGTTCCTTCCATGCGCCAGATTCCGAGATGGCCTTAATGAACGCCCGGGATGTCTTTGTCCGCCGGCCAAACTGCAATAGTCTATGGGTCGTACCGGCCGACGCGATTCTCACCAGATCGGAAGAGGAGTTAAGATTAACCTCCTTCGCTGACCAGGCTTTGGAAACAAGCGAGGGGAAAGCTCAACGCTATGTTGTTTTTCAGAAGCAAAGTCAGCGAAATTCAATGACCTACGTGACTTTTTCAGGGACTGTTGAAGCCGACAGCCTTGAAGCTGCCCTTATGAAAGCTAGAGAATCATCAACCGATTTAACAGTCTATGTCTGGTGGATATGCTCAGAGAGCGCCATCGCTCGAAGCGATGTAAATGATATAAGCAGCATGTTTAACCCCGCAAAAGACAAGAAGTATCGTCTGCCGCAAAGCTATCGAGTCCTGACTGAGATGTTGAAAGCGAAAAACGACAACCTTCTGCTGTCGGATATCGAGGATTCACAAGCGGATCGATAGAATCGAATCTAGGATGATAAGGTGAACGCTGAGACTAAATCAGAAGTGACCAAAATGCTGGCAGAAGTTATTCTGGCGATGGCCGACGATGAATTGATCTTGGCCCATCGAAATTCTGAATGGACAGGACATTCCCCGATACTGGAAGAAGACATCGCTTTCTCCAATATCGCCCAGGATGAAATGGGGCACGCTACACTCTGGTATCGAATAGTAGGTGAGATTACCGGCGAAAAGCCTGATGAATTGGTGTTTTTCCGTGATTCGCTTGCCTATCGTAATGTGCAAATGGTGGAAATGCCCAATGGGGACTGGGCATATAGCATGATGCGCCAATATTTGTTCGATGCTTATGAGCGTGTTTGGTTATCGGGATTAGTTGAATCGACATACAACGTGATAGCTGAGGTAGGTAACAAAATCTGGCATGAGGAAATCTATCATTACCAGCATACGAGTAATTGGATCAAAAGATTGGGGCTGGGAACGGTAGAAAGTAACAAACGGTGTCAAGCGGCTCTGGACCAACTATGCCCTATGCTTTCCAATTTTTTCGTTCGATCCCGGAAGAACATCTCATTATAGAGCCAGGATACATCCCGGACGGTGATCGTACCCGAGAAGCCTGGTTAATGTTAGTTCTTCCCTTTCTTGAGGAGTCAGGATTAAAAGTAGCGGATGAATTTGCACCTGTTGAATTCCCGCGCACTGAGCATACGGAGCACCTGGATCGACTGCTGTTTGAAATGCAAGAAGTTGCCCGTTTGGATCCTGAGGCCGAGTGGTAGATCAGATTGTGAGTAATCATGGCGATGAGTTGACTGTTGAACTGGTCTGGCGGGCCTTAGAAGAGGTAAAGGATCCCGAGATTCCTGTGGTCTCCGTTGTTGGCATGGGTATCGTTCGCGAAGTAAATGCTGAAGAGCAGGGATTCGTGATTAAGATCACCCCAACTTTTTCTGGCTGCCCGGCGATGCAGGTGATTGAGGATGAGGTCGAAGCTTGTGTTCGCGACCTAGGCGCCCATCATGTACGGGTAGAGGTCGCACTTTCACCACCCTGGAGCAGTGAATGGATATCGGAAAAGGCGCGACAATCTTTAAAGGAGTTTGGCATCGCTCCCCCAGCCAGACACGACGGCCGTTTTGAATTAACGTTCTACGAACAAGTTTGCTGCCCGTATTGCGACTCAATCAATACGGATCAAAAAAATTCTTTTGGGCCCACTCTCTGCCGGGCGATCTTTTATTGTTACGATTGCCAGCAGCCGTTTGAGCAGTTTAAAGCTTTGCAGATATTCAAAAGAGGAGAAATCAGAGTCAGCCCGGGGGCCTTATCTAAGCCTTGGCGGCCATTTCCTCTCCGAAAGACAACAGAGCCTTGACTCGTTCGCTGTTGGGCGCCTCGGCGTATACCCGTAAGACGGGTTCAGTTCCTGAAGGCCTGATCAACAGCCAACTGCCATCCTGGAGATAATACTTCACGCCATCAGTTGTCTGAACACTACCGACGTCAACCCCAGATATCCTTTCCGGAGCAAGCGAAACCAACAGGTCGACCATATCCTTTTTAGCGATTGGACGGACCAGATTCAAATCGGTTCGAGCGTATTGCGCCGGACCAACCTCGTCGAGTAAATCGTTTATCAATTCGTGCAAAGGGATACCGGCATCGGCCATTACTTCCAATAGTAACAAACCCATCAATATCCCATCGCCTTCGGGAATGTGACCTTTGATACTCATTCCACCTGACTCCTCGCCGCCCATCACCACATTATTGTTCAACATTTCATCGGCGATATGGCTAAAACCTACTGGCGTCTCAACGAGGGGTAAATCGAACTTTTCGGCCAAACGATCTATCATTCGTGTCGTAGACACAGTCCGTACAATTCGACCACGCCAGTTCCTCTTTTCAAGTAGATATCGAAGGACAGCTGCGAAAATGCGATGCGGATCTACAAATTCACCGCGGGCATCAACTGCACCTATACGATCGGCGTCGCCATCTGTTGCCAATCCAACACCCCAGTGGCCTGCCTGTATGGTTGACATAAGCAACCCAAGATGCTTTTCAATGGGCTCAGGGTGAATCCCGCCGAATCCCGGGTTCATTTCATGGCGAATATTGTGAATCTTCGTCCGGCCGCGTGCCAGAACTTCACCAATGACTCCACGACCTGCGCCATACATGCCATCGGCGACGACGCGTAGCTCGGCCGAGGAAATGATGTCCAAGTCTACCAGTGTGCTAAGATGCTCATAATATGCCCAAGAGGGATCGAAGATGCAGATGCGTTCCATCTTAACGGCCTCTTTAAAGCTCATGAGATTAGGACCGCGTGCTGAGGCCAAGTTCTTTTCTAGATGATATTCTACTCTAGAGTTCTGATTCGCGTTGGCGCTGCCACCATAGCTCGCTTTAAGCTTAACGCCGTTATAGCGTGGTGCATTATGGCTGGCGGTTATCATGACACCGGCCGTTGTCTTTTTGTTGACTACCGCATAACTGACCGCTGGGGTGGGTGTATCCGCCCTTGCAAGCCAGGTCTGAACGCCATTTGCGGCCATCACCCGGGCTACTTCGGCCGCATAGCGATCTGATAGGAATCGCGTATCAAAGCCAATGACAACACTGGGCTCAGTATCACTAACCTCAAGGATATGGTCGGCTATTGCCTGAGCAACCAGGCGGAGATTTGCGAATGTAAAGGTCTCGCTAATAACGGCTCGCCAGCCGTCGGTACCAAATTTAATCGTCATTTTCCCTCCCAATAATCTGGGTGTAAGTCAATCGATCATGAAATAATAAATTACTGATATTTGAGTAAAAAAATCAAGTCGTTAACATTTGTGCCGGTCTGCCCAGTGATTATTAGGCCGCCTGTCTGATTGAAGAAATGGTAACTGTCATTTGAGTCCAGGTAAGCGACTGGATCAAGTCCCTGAGATTCTGCACGGGTTATGGTCAGTCCAGTGACAATAGCCCCGGCCGCATCGGTCGGTCCATCATCTCCATCTGTAGCAAAACTGGCCAATACCAATTTCTCCCAACCATCGATAGCTAGAGCGGCCGATAAGGCTAATTCTTGATTTCGCCCCCCGAGCCCGTTTCCTTTTAGCGTCACGGTTGTCTCACCGCCGAGGATCATACAGTCGCTAGGCTGCATATCTTTGGCTAATGCAGCGACGACCCGGCCGACTTCCCTTGCTTCACCTTCCAAATGGGAGGTCAACAAGATGGAATGAAAGCCTAATTCGGTTGCCGTTTTCTGAGCTGCTTCAGCGGCGAGCTGCACGTCGCCGATGACGTAGTTATATGATGGTGGGTACGCTCCTGGCTTAGATCCTTCAATTTCTTCCAGTTTGTCCGACACTTTTATCCATAAATCTGTAGCAAGTTTGTCTTGCATATTGTAGCGGCGCAAAACGCGTAAAGCAGTAGCCGGATCGTCAGGGTTTGGAACGGTTGGCCCGCTGCCTATAACATCGAGCGGGTTGCCAACAACATCGCTTAATATCAGGCTAATGCAGGTGGCCGGAGCGGCCAATTTCAATAGTCCTCCACCCTTAACCTCGTCCAGCTGTTTCCGAACCGCATTTAATTCGTTAATAGTACAACCGCTGGCCAACAATTGATTGGTTAATTGTTGCCAATCGGACAATGGAATCAATGGATGGGCGAAGAGCGCCGAAGCACCACCTGAAATCAAGCACAGCACAACATCTCCTCCCTGGGCACGTTTGGCAAGTTCAATGGCCTTGGCTGTCGCATTTACCCCACGTTCATCGGTAACCGGATGGCTCGCTTGGTAGACGAATAGATTATTAGAGACCGTCGGATCACCATGAATTGGAACGCGTTCCGATCCCTCGTCTTTAGATATCAGAATGCCTTCAATTATCGACTCATTCAATATTTCAGCTGCGGCCATCCCCATGGCTATCGCTGCCTTGCCGATAGAGATCAGATATATGTCACATTCAGCCAAATCATGCGTAGTTGAACCAATCCGAAATCGATGCCGGCCTTTTTGTAAGGCCTTCCTGACCGCGGTTGCAGGATCCGCAGCCGCTAATGCTGCCACCATCAATTGGTCAACGTGTTCGTGATAGTCTTGGAAATTTGGCGCCAAACTAGCCTCCCGATTGTGCCTGCTGGACAGACACCTGAATTGACAAGCTAACCTTCTTAAGCCTGAAGGGCTGCTATTGCGTCTTCGGCAGCTTGCTGGGGAGATTTGGATGCCGATAACACATCAAATATGGCGTTATTGAGAGCACTCATGATCTCGTCGGAGGCTTCGATTGGGTAACGCTCAGCTTGATCCAATTCTCTTTGGATAAAAATGAGGTAGGGATCGTCGACTGGCCATTGATCGAATCCCGATTTTCGCCCTGGTAATTTCGAAGCTTCTAGTGTCCAGTCACCCACATTAGGGCCAGCCACCATCCAGTTCAAAAATTCAGATGCTAACTGTTGCCGAGTGGGATCGGAGGTGCTAATTGCCCAAGCCCAACCATTAACAAAAGCGATAAGCGGGGATTCTATTCCCGGAATGGCCGCATATTCACTATTAAGAATAAGATCCCTGTCCCTAGCATACTGTTGGAAATTCGTCTGGACGCTACTTGCATTATCCTCAATAAATATCTGCCATGAGTCATCATAAGAGGTCAGATTTATGGATTGCTCGGAAATTAGCCCAGATTCACGTCCTTGACTAAAGTAGGTTAATGTTTGGACAAGTGGCTCCATATCTAGTGATGGTAGCCCAGATTCACCAATCAAGGAACCTCCGGCCGCGAGATACATTTGAAGCGCCAGCTCACCCCCTTGAGCTCCACCGGCGGGGAAGACGAAGGTTGCTTCATCCTGACCAAGCATCTCATCCCAGGTGACCGGCGCTGTATCGGTGAACACAGTTGAACTGAAAACCATATGACTCAGGGTATTAATAGCAAATGGATAGCCAAAGATGCTTTCCTTGACGGTCGCCAGATCTCTGGCAGCGGGGAATAAATCTTGGAGAGCATCGACAACTAAATATTCATCTAATGAATAGATGAGCTCCTCATCAGCCGCCGATCCTAGCATTTGGGTTGGCAGGATGATCAAGTCCGGTAATATTCTCGGCGCCACATTTCGGCCGTTTCGTAGGTAGCTTAGCGTACCGCCTCGACCGGCTGGCGTCTTCGTTTCGACGTTTAGCTCCAGGTTTGGATGGCTAGCCTCAAATGCTCTGAATTGTTCGGCTAATATTGAGCCGCCAGGAACGTCTGCCTGATCCGAGATTTCGCTAGCTAACCAAACATTTAAGGTTTGCTGGCCACTATTGGGAGCCGGCTCTGTTACCTCTGGCGTAAAGATCGGGGTTGGGGCCTCTCCCGGTGGTGGTACTGTCGCTGTTTGTGTTACTTCGGGTCCGGATTCTTCTCCATTTAGGAGTGAGCATCCCGTAATTAGGAGTAACAACAAGGTGAATAACGAAAGATGGCGCATGGCGTGAAGTATAATTTAAATTAAATCCCAGTCGAATTTAAAGGGCAGCGTAATCGGTGAATTTGACAAACGAAACATTCACGACGATGTCGCGTATAGTAAAAGGCACCGGCAACACCGGTGCCTTTTATTCAACTTTGATTCTGGATGGTCAAATAACCACTGTTCTTACATCAATAACGTAGAATAGCACCAATTCGACCGGCTTCATCGAGTTCTAGACTATCTGTAATAATCTCCACTGAACCACCAAATTCCATTGCACTTGAAATTGCTGCTTCCACCACGTCGGAGACTTTGACAAGCTCGCCACCAGATGGGGAAGACTTACCTTCATAGGCTGTCAAATAATTTGATTCGATGTCGATATAGCCGGGCATACTGTAGCCGTCGCTAATTACCAGAGTCTGAACTCGACCTTCGCTGACGCTTTCAAGCGTTGCGTCCAGACCGACTACAGCATTCCCACCTTTAGCAGCCGCCGTGATCATTATCCCAACTAATTCTTGTTCACGTTCAACATTAACTTGGCGAAGCAATTCTAGTGATCGTTCACGCACTTCGTGTTCCCCGGCTGTCATATCAATAGCAAAAGTACCAGCCAGACGGCTCTGCAACTGTTTGGAAAGATATTCGCGAAATTGAGCAACATTTTCTGTTGTTCCGCCAATGAATAAGCGTCTAATTGATTTCCCAGCAAAGAACTGCTGGGCAGCAGTGGCTGCTTCCCTCATATTTCTTTGGATGACTTCTTCTTCGTGCCGGCCGCCTTGTCCACCGCGCTGTCCGGTTGCAGAAGATGTACCACCACCGCGAGCTGAGCCTCCGCCAAGCTTCAGTTTGCGTACATCCTCTCCCATGGTTCCGTCGGAATCTTGATATTCACCTATATGATATTCAAAAAATCGCGCGCCTACGCGATCGACCACGATGACGCCAAAGTGGGCATAATGGTCAAGCAAGTGAGACAATGGCTTTAAATAGGGCTTGTTGTTAACTCGTACCCGATTTCGAAAGGCAACGGCCGAAGTGTATGCTTTGAAGAATTCTTGTCTAGAACAAGAAAAAATGGCCAGACCAGGCATGTTCCAATCATAGGAAAAATCAAGATATTGCTCAATTGCCAAAGCATCTTGCCCGATATCACCTGCCTCCTTCAACAAGGCCCTGGCTTGTTTCTTTACTAATTCGTATGTTTGTTGGCTGGTGTCAGCATCCAGAAATAGGCTGACCACATCTCCTTCGTCAGCTTCAAATTGTAGAAGTTCCTGTAAGTCTTCTTGCCGTATCATTAAATCCTCCTAAAAAATGTACGTGGTATGCCTTCATACGCGAATGGTCTATGGGCGCGCCCCTAGTGTCAGCGGTAAAGAAATTGTTTCACCATCCCTAACTACCGTCAACTCAACTGTTTGGCCAACCTCAGCGTTAAAGACCAGATAGGATATGAGTTCCTCGGTATCTTGAACAGGACTCCCATCAATGGCCACGATCAAATCGCCGCCGCGGCCGTCATTACCTTGGGCTGGAATAAGACCTGCGTCATCGGCCGGTCCGTCAGCCGTTACGCCTGTTACGTACGCGCCCTTAGATAGCGCCAAATCCAGATTCTCCTGAATATTTAAATTTAGAGACTGTATCTGAACCCCCATATAGGCATAAATATATCGACCTTCCTCAATCAACTTTGGTACGACTCGCCGCACTGCGTTAACGGGGATGGAAAAGCCAACACCCGAATTCACGCCAGTTGTCGTCCTGATAGCGCTGTTGACGCCTATAACCTCACCTTCCAAGTTGAGCAGAGGTCCGCCTGAATTGCCTGGATTTATTGGGGCATCGGTCTGGATCACTTGGGGCAACGAATATCGGCCTCCCTGGTTGTCTAGCTGCCGCTGGGATTCGAGGCTACGATCCAGACCACTGATAATGCCTAAGGACATTGATCCCTGTTCGCCAAATGGATTGCCAATGGCGATAACAAACTGACCAACTCGAACCTGATCTGAGTTGCCCAAGCCGACCGGCGTCAAATTTGTGGGAACAGATTCTAGCTGAATGACGGCTAAATCACTGTCAACATCTGTACCTAAAACATCTGCCCACAGGCGAGTTCCATCTGCAAAAACGACCTCAAACTCATTGCCGTCTTCGACAACATGGTTATTCGTCACGATTCGCCCATCAGTGTCGAATACAAAACCACTACCGCTGCCTAGAGGGAAAGCATCATTCCTGCCACTATAAACAAGAATGTGAACAACAGATGGATTTACTCTTTGGTAAAGTTCGACCAAACGCTGTTCAAGTCCAAGTCCTTCCACTGTGGTTTGATTGGATTGAAGGGTGTTATCCGAGTTATTAGGAGGGACAATTGCTGTGGGTGAAGGTAATGAACTCCCCAGAGCCGAGGATTCTACTGGCGGGGTCTGATCAACTTCAGCTAAGGGGTTGAAGGAGCATGCCAATCCGGCTAATAATAGAAAGGCAATGAGCAAAAATATCGGTTTATGATTAGCAAATATCGTCAAAATTTTTCCTCTCATCGATCAGCCTTGTTTCCTCGGCTCGAAGGTATAGATCTTTCATCTGGAGCGATTATGCATTATCTTTTTGCCCAAGGTCGGCCAGTTGTTGGTACAATGCTTGTTCATCAGCGCTCAATTTCTCTGGCACACGAATGCGCACCCTCACCAAAAGATCACCATATTCATCTGGATTACGGAGATCAGGCATCCCTTTAGCTTTCAGGCGAAAAGTTCGGCCACCTTGAGTGCCGGGAGGAATGGAGAGTTTAACCGGGCCACTCAAAGTCGGTACTGTCACTTTGCTGCCGAGAACTGCGTCGACTACGTCAACAGATACATTTACTGTTAAGTTATTGCCGTCGCGCTTATATCTTTGATGAGGTACAACTCGGATCACCAAATATAGGTTACCAGGACCAGCAGGTCCCGCTTCACCTTTTCCACTCAAACGAACCTTGGTTCCGCTTTTCGCACCTCTAGGTATTTGAGCTGTGAATTGTCCACTACCATCCCGCGATAATGTACGGGATGTTCCGTGAAAAGCTTCTTCTAAAGTTATATCGACTTTGTATTCTATATCCTGCCCCTTTTGAGGAACCTGTTGCCCATAAAGACTTTCATAATCGTTACCTCTGGTCCTTCTACCGCCGCCAAAGATCGATTGGAAGAAATCGCTAAAACCAGAGGAACCGCCAAACATGTCATCAAAATCAATGTTGACCTGTTGGTACTGCGCGCCGCCTCCCCCTGGACGGGCCCATTGTGAATAATCAAAGCCTCCAGGAGCGCCACCCATTTGCTGGTAGCGATGATAGTTTCGGCCCAGCTGATCGTACTTGGCACGATTGCCAGGATCGCCGAGTACCTCGTAAGCTTCGTTAATCTCCTTAAATTTTTCCTCGGCCGCTTTATTGTCAGGGTTCTTATCGGGGTGGAATTTGCGGGCTAGTTGTCGATAAGCTCGCTTAATATCCTTCTCGGTCGCGCTCTTGTCGACTCCCAGAATCGCATAATAATTTTTGTACTCCATTATGATATATTTTACGAGTCGCTTACAGAACGTGTCAAGATGCTAGGACCGTTCTTATGATATGCTAACAGATTCCACTTTTGGAGTATTTTGGCCGTCAAATTGCCTCCCGATGGGCATCAATCCTCCGGGAGGCAACTGTGTTCAGAATATCACTAATTAATAGAGGAACATGGGTTTGCCCAAGACGTTGCGTATCTTGGGGCGATACTGTTCAACATCATATAATTCATCGACGTCGACTCTTTTCACGCCCATCGCTACCTCACTTATAGGTATGTGGGTATATAATCCATCGCGGAGCGCAACCATTCGGCCACTTTCTCCTCCCACGACTAAACCCATCGCTAGATTGGCATAGTTCAGTGAAACCATGAGATCGAGAGCATCAGGTGCACCTGAGCGCATCATATAAGACAATCTCTGGTAGAGTACATGTTCCCCGGTCAATCTTTTCAATGCTTCGCCAATAATTTCCCCGATGCCGCCCAGTTTTCGATGGCCATATGCATCTGCTTCGCCATACTCTATTACCTTGCCACCGATCATATGCGCTCCCTCGCTTATGGTGACCATAGCATAATTACTCGGATTGGACTCCTTGTCTTGAACCACGAATTTTGCCAGGCGCTCAGGATCAAAAGGAACTTCAGAAATAATTGCCCGGTCGACGCCCGCCAAATAGGAGCAAACGAGGCTGGTTTGGCCTGAGTTTCGCCCAAAAAGCTCCACGATGCCAACGCGTTCGTGGGAGCCTGTGCTGGTCCTCAGCTGATGAATAATTTGCACGCCTCGAGTAACGGCCGTGCTAAAACCGATGCAATAATCGGTCCCATATACATCATTATCCATGGTCTTTGGAATGGCGATGACTGGAAAGCCATCCCGATGTAAACGCTCCCCGAAACTTAAGGTGTCATCTCCGCCAATGGGAATAAGCCGTTCAATTCCAAGATATTCCAGATTCGCCAAAACATGAGGTGTAAAATCTCTCAAACGCTTATCTTCGGCTTCTGCATCAAGATGAGCCGGATCTTTCAAGAAATCGGGTACATCGTTGAATTTTACTTTTCCAGGGTTAGTCCGGCTGGTATGTAGAAAAGTTCCACCCGTGCGATCGATGGTTCTCACGGTGTTTCTATCTAGCTCAATGGTATATTTTCGAACCGTATCAGGATCATCGCGATTAATCCAGAGCAACCCACCCCATCCTTTTCTGATACCGACAATTTGATGCCCTTCATTAAGCGCGCGGGTCACAACAGCCTTGATACAGGGATTCAATCCAGGGACATCTCCGCCGCCAGTTAAAATTCCGATTCTCATTGAATTTCTATCTCCTCTACTTGTGAAACGACTTAACTAGTCGCAGTGTAAATTCTACCAAAACGTCGGATTTTATTATCTTATAGATCAAAAACAAAGACTTTTTCTAACTTTCAGCATAACTTGGCGCCGGCTGAGCAAGAATTCGAGCAATGGAACGAAGACCCAGCCACCATTGATTTTTAGGTCGGCGGAATTCTTTGTCCATTAAGCGTGGAATCTCTTCAAGATCCGTAAATACGAAATGTCCTTCTTGTTGGCCGATACAAGCGCTTTTCGATTCAGCTTGTTCAACCTGAGAAACCAAAAAATTTATACAATCGACCGCCAACCGGGTGGCCATGATTCTATCAAAGGGCGAAGGCTTTCCTCCCTGCTGGATGTGGCCCAAAATCGCTTGACGGACGTCAAATAGGTCGCCGCCTTCTTCCTCGAATAGAGCACATATAAATTGTGTCGAATAGGTAATGTTGGCCAATTCGTTGCGGATGACCAAGCCAAGGCGTTTTCCTTCCTCAAAACCTCGGACCAGATTGTGAACGTCTGTTACCAGATCACCTAGCGTAATGCCCTCTTCCGGTAGATAAACCCTCTCCGCTCCAGTGGCCATGGCGCTCATTAAGGCCAGATAACCACAATGGCGGCCCATCACCTCCACTACGAAGGTTCGTTGGGAGGCAACGGCCGATTGTTTAATCTTATCAACCGCAGAAACGATGTTGTTCAGCGCCGTATCAGCGCCTATGCTCAATTCGGAACCCGGGAGATCGTTGTCTATGGTCGCCGGTAAACAAACGATGGGGATATTGAATGCTGGAAATACATCGCGGCGATTGTAAAGCTCGAGAATCGCTTCATAGCCGGGCCAACCGCCAATCATCATCAAGCCCTCGATCTCATATTTTTCTAGATTGCGAGCTATGGAGTAGAAATCGCTATCATGAGGAATCGTGCGATTGGTACCCAATTCGGCGCCGCCCTTATGCGCCCAACCGTTGACGCTCATCCAGTTAAACTCGCGAAAATCACCTTCAATCAAGCCACGAAAAGCATGATTGACACCGATGATCTGGTGCCCCTGGTCGATCCCAATTCGTACTGCAGCCCTGGCGGCGGCGTTCATGCCTGGAGACGGGGCGCCGGCATTCATGATAGCTAACCTCAGTGAACGGTGGCCTGGTTTGGGTGGGTGGGGTATGGCCCGAACCAGCGTTCGCACAGTCTGAAAGGCAGCAGAAAAACTGCCGCCTCTGGCTGCCAAGGCCCGATCATAATCATGCGCGGCAATCGCCTGAGCAACTTCGTTCGTTTTTTCCAAACATTCTGAGAGGGGTGTCTGGATGAGTTTGTTTCCCCGCATGCCAATGACGAGCGTGTCTTCCTCGTCATGTTCTTCCAGAATCGCGGCGACAGCGGCCGCACCCATAATGGTGCTCAAATTTCGATCAAAAGCCGTGGGTGAACCGCCACGTTGCACGTGTCCCAATATGGTGACTCGCGTATCCTCGCCAAGTTTTTCTTCTAGAACTTGTTTGACATAATCGCTGGAAATTGTGTTGCCGTATCTATCACGCATGCCCTCGGCGACTATGACGACACTGTCTCTGCGACCCATTTCCCGGCCGTGGCGCAGCACGTCGCACATCTTGTCTTCCCAATTGTCAAGATCGGGCGGGCTTTCCGGGATCAAAACCCAATCAGCGCCGGTGGCTAGGGCACCCATAAGCGCCAGGTAGCCACAACGCCGGCCCATCACCTCGACCACGAACGATCGCTGGTGACTGGCGGCCGTGCTAGAGATGGCGTCGACTGCTTCGATGATCCGGTGTAGAGCTGTATCGGCTCCAATTGTCATATCGGTACCGTGGAAATCGTTGTCGATTGAACCTACCATGCCGACGACCGACAGTTGTTGGCAACGATTCAATTCCAACTGATTAATTTGACCTGAATCGGCCAGCTCAGCTAGTAAACCAGGCCACTCCTGGCGGAATATATGGGCTCCGGTAAGACTGCCATCACCGCCAATGACGATTAGCCCTTCAATCCCCTTTTCGACCAGGTTATGGGCCGCTTTCAGACGCCCTTCTCGTTCGAAAAATGCTTTGCAACGGGCCGATCCAATTTCTGTTCCCCCTTGCTGCAAAATGCCGCCAACATCATTCCAGGAAATGGGCTGGATTCGATCGCCGCCATCGACCATGCCCTGGTAGCCTTCGTAGATGGCATAAACTTCAAGCCCGCGATCCAAGGCGATACGAACGACGGAACGCACAGCGGCGTTCATACCCTGGGCATCACCACCACTGGTAAAAATTGCAATTCTTTTCACTGTTGTATACACCTGATATTTGTAGCACGTTGATCTAATAATCAGCTAATTTTGGCGCAACTATTCACTTTTGCCAATACGCCAGTTAGCCCACCATTTAGCTATTTCATATCTTCTTTTTTTGGGAATGAAGAAGCCCAGTTTCCCGAGTCGATGATCGTGCCGCCATTACCATCGTTGGGATTACCTAGATAAATCCAGGCATTCAATCAATGATATTATCGTCCAAAGTGACTTGTCTCTCAACACGCCGATAGAGGACCGGCTATCTGGTTTACGGTCGGTCAAAGCCTTCAAGCCCATCGAGCCGGTTGATAATGAGTTGATAATGCTTCATCTCGAACTGAAACGATCATTCCTGATACCGGGGAATCACCACCTTCAAAAAGGATAGGATAGAATCCCAGATCAATTAAGCGCCCATTTCTAAAGATTGCCGGTTTCTTTTCTCGGATTGAATCAGACCAAAGGTCATAGTTTGGTTGTCCCGGCAATAAAGTGCCGTAGACGAAGAATGGCAATCGTTTCATATGTTGCATACGTGCTCATGCTGTAATATTTCGATGAGAACCCACACGTTCAATAGCGCTCTTTAGGTGAAAATGCTACAATTTTACCCGTAAATCGTAAGCCCTCGTAGCTCAAAGGATAGAGCGACGCACTCCTAATGCGTAGGTTGGGTGTTCGAGTCGGCCCGAGGGTATTTTGATGAGATTTTGCCGTGAGTTTGATCGATTTTAGAGTCGGCATATTCACAATCCATGCAGATGATCGCGCTACGGGTGCCAGTCAACTCAGAGGGTGCTAACCGGATCAATATCAACGATCCAATTGGAGGGAACCTGAAAATCTTTTAAGAGGTTAGCTGGGTTTTGTGTCCTGACAATGATCTGCCAGCGGTAGCGGCCGTCGATTCGGTGAAAGAAGGGAGGGACCGGACCAAATAATTGGGTGCCGGCGAATTGCTTTTGATGGGCGTAAACTTTCAGCGCGTTGGCTAGCTGCTTGGCTTCCCGTTCCGCTCTAGCATCAATTGGATCGGCCACGATAAGACGGGCCAACCTTCGAAATGGGGGAAGATTATGTCTAGTTCGGAATCTAATTTCCTCTAGATAAAATGATGTATAGTCATGCTCTGCCGCTGCTTGTATTGCATAGTGTTCAGGTTGGTATGTTTGAATGATCACGCGACCACCGAGCAAACCACGTCCTGCACGGCCGGCGACTTGGGTCAACACCTGAAAGGTTCGCTCGCCGATGCTGTGGTCGGGCAAACCCAGGGAGACATCGGCCGAAATTACTCCTACCAATGTCACTAGAGGTAGATCCAAACCTTTGGCTATCATCTGTGTACCAATCAATATATCTGCTTCATGGTTAATGAATGATGCTAACAAGGTTTCATGGCTATCTCGTCCGGCGGTCGTGTCGCGATCCCAACGGACAGTTCTGGCCTCAGGCCATTCAAGCTGAACGAGACGTTGAACTTCCTCGGTGCCGAGACCAAAATACTTGATTCGCTTGGATCCACATCTAGGGCATTGCTGGTGGGGAGGTTCTTTACGACCGCAATGATGGCAAACTAACATCGCACCCGGCCGGTGATAGGTTAAGGGCATATCGCAGCGAGGGCAGTTAAGTACCAGGCCACAGTCGCGGCACATGATGAATGTGGCTGTACCTCGCCGATTGAGGAAGAGGATTGCCTGTTCGCCCCGGGCCAATGTTGCCTCGATTTCTTTCTTCAGAGCCCGGCTAAAAATGCTACGGTTGCCCGATCTAAGTTCTTGCCTGAGATCGACAATCTGAACCGGTGGTAGTGGAATATGAAGCGCATCGTCTGGATCATCTGGATCCTGGATATAGCTGCTGGTCAGGTCCATGCGTTGGGCTTGACCTTCAATTCGCTGCCGGTGTCCCATGATTCTCTGCGGCAATTCAAGTAACTCATACCGTCCGGCTTGAGCCTGATGATAAGTCACCAAATCCGGGGTGGCGCTGCCGGCGATGACGGCTGCGCCGGCGAGTTGGCCGATCCAGGCGGCGACATCACGAGCATGGTAATAAGGTGGCGGAACCGGCGGCGACTGTTTGTAACTGTTATCGTGTTCCTCGTCCACAATGATTACCCCGATATCAGAAAAGGGGGTGAATAGGGCGCTCCTTGGACCAATGACGATATTAAATTTTTTCTGCCTGGCTCTTCGCCAGGTATCGAACCTTTCGCCGTCGCTTAAGCGGCTATGCAGAACCGCCACTTGGCCTGGAAATCGAGCGGCAAAACGCCGGACAGTTTGTGGCGTTAGGGCTATTTCCGGCACGAGAACTATAGCCTGGCGGTCCATTTGCAGAGCTAATTCTACGGCTCGCATATAGATTTCGGTTTTACCACTACCAGTCACGCCATGTAACAAAACCGGCCTAGAAGCCGGTCGTTCCGACTTCTCGATGTTCGATTCATTCTTTAGGCTGACGGATTCCACTTGCCCGTTTTCAACATATTTATAGTCGCCAGGACTATGCGCCAACATAGAAGCCCTGATACGGTTCCAAACATGCGCTTGATCGGCCGTTAATTGAGGGGCGATACTGGGCACGAAATCGCGATCGCTCAAGGGATCGCGCCATATCTCTTCTCGTCCAAGTTTGATCGCGCCAAGCTCTTCTAGCTTACGGACGTGGCTTAGATTGCCGCCAGTTGCCTCGTATAGCTCGCTCAATATGACAGGACCGCCATCTCGCGCCAGAAAGGTTAAGATGGCGAGGTATTTGCCAGCGTTTTTTAATTCGAAGATGTATTCGATGGTTCGCTGGCCTGAAATTGCTAAGGTTATCGAATCTGGTTGTTCCAGGCGTCCGGCCCACTCCTGAGATAAAGCCGCCGTTAATTCAGGAGAATCGATTAGTTCGTCCAGAGGTTTCGGCAATTCGCCCAAAAAGCTCAAATGTTCGGCCGGCACATCACTTGGATCACCCACTGGCACAATGATGGAGGAGGGCGGTGAACGTTGGATGAAACCATCATTCTCCAATGCATTGACATGGCTTATCTTTGCTCCTGTGGCTTCCAGCACTGTTCTTTCAGAGGGTAGGGGATCATCGGCCGTCAACAAGTAATATAGGATATCAGCTTGTTTATTGGTTCGCCCGACATCATGAGCCACCCGAGCGACGTCATCAGGCGCGATCGATAGCGTGGCTGTGCGGACTGATTTTGGTTTAACTCTTGGAGGATCAAGAATTGACGCCTTGCGTATAATATCCCGTCGCACGAGCTGGTTTGCCGCGGGCCGCCAATTAGTTCCGGATGGCAGGGTTCGAGCGATTTGACGCCCTCGCAAATCGCCCTTTTTCCGCAACAGATCGACCAAGTTTTTTTGGATCTCGGTCAACTTTCCAGAACCGTCCCAATAGGGGTTGAGATCGAAGGTTACATCAGCCCAGCGGGTTAGGCCCGGTGGTAGCATCAGCCTGAGACAGGCGTTAAGAGGCGTCAAATAGTATTCGCTAAGCCTACGCGCTAACTCAATTTGCCACTGATGAACGACCGGTTCCGTATCAATGAGCGCGATGATCGGCTTTGTTTCTTCGACTGGCGAGTCATCATCTAGACCAACAACGATACCCTGGGCAAGCCGTTGGCCGAAGCTGATTTCCACAAGGTGGCCGATTCTTAAAATTGACCTGAGATCTAACGGGATGAAATAGTGAAAATCCCCGGCCAGAGGCGCCTCGATGTTGATAACGACGACGGCGTACATAATGTCATTTTAGCAGGAAATGGAGGATGGTAAATTTCCCTCGATCAAATGTTTGCTGACGGGCAGTAACTTGCCAGAATCGCTTCCCGATAATAACATTTTGAAAACCAATTCTGTTAACGGCGATCAATGATTCTTCTCCTAAAAAAGTAGACGCTTGAAAGTATTGTTGATAATCGCAAGCAGATGCTTAAAGAGATGCGGACTGAAGTTTCGTATCCAATATTAAAAAGTTGAACCGACAATTACCAATTAGATATGACGGTCACAGATTCAAGAAAAGTTATTCTTCATGCTGATAGGGAACATGCTGGTGTTCGTTATCTAGTATTAGCGATATTAGCCATTGTCTTCATTGTTAGTTTCTTCCTGGTCAATAAATATCTCGGTTCATTGACTGGAAGCCTGATTTCGTCATACTCATTGGTCCTGTCCTGTCTGAGTGGCTTGGTTATAGGACTAATCTTTGCAGGCGCCGGCGAGTACTTTCTAAAAAAGTTTTGGCCGAGCGGGAGAATGGTAACGTTGGACGAATTTGGGGCTGAGGTAACTCTTCCCGATGGCCAACAAATAACACTGGATTGGTCACTCAGATCGTATGCAACCAAATGGCAGTTTGCTTTAAAGGGATTTCCTAGGGGCGGGCGTGAGAAGCGAGTTCCAGCGAGTTATTATTGCTTAGCTTGCCAGGTACAACAAGATGAAGTCCGGCTTATCGTTTATGGCTATTTTCCGAAGAAGCGAGCCGCCCAATGGCTTGAAACTGGGGACTTCTTGGAGATTAAGCCAGGGGACTATTACGAAGACAACCCTTTAAAGAGGTGGACCAGATCACCGGATCGGCCGGAACTGCCTGCCAGCGCTCTTACCGGCAAAATGGGCCCATATTGGATGGGCGAGCGCCGTCGCTGGACGCAAGGCCTTGAACTTACAGTGGATGACTTTGAAACTTTTTTAGACAAGATCAGTGCTCATGTTGAAGCGTAAGCCAATGCCCACTGATTGTATCATGACCTGATTTTGATGCGGCCAAATCGTATCTCCTACTACTTGGAGAAAAGTGCCTGTATTTGTTTACATGATGAGCATTGACGGTATTTTCTTCTTGAACGCAAGCTGAGGGATGGCATTTTTTCTCGAGCAAAACTTCGGCTAACTGAAAATCTGGATGAAAGTATGGCATTCATGAGAATTACTTACTTGGGAGGATCCTAGATGTTTGATTTCATTTCTGAAGAGCACGAAGCGATACAGTTGGCAGCCAGAGACTTCGCCAAAAAAGAAATCGCACCCATCGCGGCTCATTTTGATGAAACGGGTGATTTTCCCCTGGAGACGGTCCGAAAAATGGGGCAAATGGGATTCATGGGCATTGAGGTTCCTGAGGAGTATGGCGGGGTTGGGATGGATACGATGGCCTACGTGTTGGCCATGATCGAAATTTGTAAAGCGGATGCAAGCCATGGAACGATCATGTCGGTGAATAACTCGTTATTCTGCCATGGATTGATTAATTATGGGACTGAGGATCAAAAACAACAGTTTCTTGTACCGGTTGCCAGCGGTCAAAAAATTGGTGCCTATAGCTTAACGGAACCGATGAGTGGCAGTGATGCAGGAACGATGAGTAGTCGAGCGGAACTCAATGAAGAGAAAACTCACTATATTATCAACGGCATTAAATCATGGGTGACGTCGGCGCCGGTGGCTGACTATGTCGTCGTGTTTACCATGACCGATCCGACAAAAAGCCACCGAGGGGTTACGGCATTCCTGATCGATACCGATAGAGCGGGGTTCGAAAGGGGGAAGAAGGAGCCGAAATTAGGGATCCGGGCCAGCGCCACTAGCGAGATCATCTTTGATAATTACGAGTGTCCAGTTGAAAATCGATTAGGAGAAGAGGGAGAGGGATTCAAAATCGCCTTGTCTGTTTTGGACGCCGGTCGAATTGGCATTGCCGCCCAGGCAGTAGGAATAGCCGAAGCCGCCTTGGATGCAAGCATAAGCTATGCCCAGGAGAGAGAAGCATTCGGTAAGAAGATAGGCCAGTTCCAGATGATCCAGCAGAAATTGGCCGATATGAAGTGCCGGATAGAAGCCAGCCGCTTGTTGGTCTATCAGGCAGCGCGAGCAAAAACGCGTGCGGCCGAAACTGGGGCTCGATTCACATTGGAATCTGCTATGGCAAAATTATTCGCAAGTGAAACAGCCATGTGGGTTACGACTGAAGCTATTCAGATTCATGGCGGCATGGGATACAGCAAAGAACTCCCCTTGGAACGTTACTTTCGCGATGCCAAGATAACAGAAATATACGAGGGTACCAGCGAAATTCAGCGAATGGTCATCGCTCGTAGCCTGACCGGCTTGAGATAATATGAGGATCTTAGCCACAGACCGCTTCCCCCGGTATATGCCTGTAGATTTTTTGTCAGCAGGCCCGATGAATATGCTTGAGGAAGATCAATCGTTGGCCAACGGGAGGCCTCGGTTTTGGCTAGTGCCAGACGTCTAGAGACCAAAGTTGCTGCTTATGGCCAGGTTCCCATGACCTGGCGCAGGATGGCGAATTCGCCAATATGGTAGGCGTTGTGATCCGCGACCAGGAGTATTTCACGCAAGTAGGTATACCCGGAGGCATGAGGTAGTTCAGTCAACAAGTCTATCTTTGGATCGATCACGATCGCTTCAATGACTTTGAGATCCTGGCGAAAAGCACTAAGGCTATCTAACCACTCCGCTTCCCCCGCTTTATCCTCCAGTTTGGGCCAATAACCTTCAGGCCATTTCGGCGAGATATGGTCTGGATTTCGCATGAATTCAAGAATATCCGTCTGAGCAATCCGTAAATGTTCAATCAGGTGCCAAGGCGTGTAGCCAACATTGGGCGGCCGCTGATTGATTGCCTCAATAGGAAAATCTTTCACGACATCGTCAAAGGTGAAATGAGCATTTCGTCCGCTCAGCACCTGAAGCAACTGATTCCTCAAGATATCATCAACCATGTTTACGGCTCCTGTAGACTCATGGGTTTAGATGAAGTCGTTAAATGCGCAAGAAGCCAGATGCCGGTCGGGGAGGGTGGTCTACCCGGAACCTAATCACCTGGCTTCTTGCTAAGGCGAATATATAACGCTATTTGGATCAGATATTGCCGGACAGTTGGAATATATAGCCGTTTTGTCCCTCTCGTGCTTCTACGAAGTCCCAGCATTCGTCTTCTGTTCCATAGCGACCAGTATCAGTCCAGGTAGGCCAGGATGGCGCTTCGGCATGCCAGACAGAATATTTTTCTTCAGCACCGTAAACAACTCTGAAAAATTTGCTTGTTCCCCGATACATTATCCCTCCATTACACGGTAACTTTTACGAAGTTGACGACTTTGCGCCAGCTTTTCCGTGAGTGCGAAATATGTTGAACGCGACTTAAAAGATTTCTCACGTGTACTACATTAGGAAAGCGATTACATTATGTAATATTACTGAGCCGCCTACCGTAAAAGGGGTGTGATCTTAACGTAAACGGAGCGTGAAAAGAGGCGTATGCAAACAGGATTTCGCCAGGCTTGGCTTTCAACTCGCTTCAGTTACACTTGCTCAATAAATTAACTGTTGGCCCAATTCACCGAAAAACTGAGAACGCGCTCAAAGAAGGACTAAGTATGCAAGCCGGATATTATCGATTTCCGACCATTCAAAAAAATACAGTGGTATTCGCCAACGAAGATGATCTCTGGACTGTCTCGTCGGATGGGGGGATTGCCAGGAGATTGACGTCAGGATTGGCGGAAGCCACCCGGCCGGCTCTTTCACCTGACGGGAAATGGTTAGCTTTCACCGGCCGCGAAGAAGGTCAGCCAGAAATATACCTGATGCCGGCGCTGGGCGGACCGGCGCGTCGTCTCACTTTTATGGGAGGTAGCCAATGTTGGACATTGGGCTGGACGGCCGAAGGGCGAATACTGTTCACCAATAATGCCAAGCAACCATTTGGTAGCATGCTGTATCTTCATACTGTAGATACAGAAGACGGCCGCGTGGAACAAATAAATTATGGCCCGGCCAGAGCGATATCGTTTGGACCCGGACGGGCAAAGGTCATTGGTCGAAACACGGGCTCACCCGCTAGATGGAAACGTTATCGTGGAGGAACGGCCGGACAGATATGGATCGACCGGAAGGGCAACGATGACTTCCAACCTCTTATCGAATTAGAGGGCAATTTGGCCTCGCCTATCTGGTTAGGAGATCGCATTTATTTTCTGTCTGACCATGAGGGTATTGGAAATCTCTATTCATGTATGCCTGATGGCGCTGATTTGAATAGACATTCTGATCGCGAAACGTATTATGCGCGCAATGCCCATAGTGATGGAAAGCGAATTATTTATCATGCTGGAGCGGATCTTTTTGTCTTTGACTCGGCTGAAAATAGTGAGAAAAAAATTGAAGTCGAGCTTCATTCGCCGCAGACACAGCGAAATCGAAAATTTGTCGAAGCGGCAAGTTACTTGGACAGTTGGAATGCGCATCCTGCGGGACATTCTATGGCCATTACAAGCCGGGGAAAGGCTTTCACGTTTGCTAACTGGGAAGGAGCGGTCATTCAACATGGTGATACTGATGGCGCCCGCTATAAATTATTGCATTGGTTGAATGATGGCGAGCGATTGATAGCTGTCACCGATCAGGAAGGCGAGGAATCCTTTGTGTTGTTAAAGGCTGATGGACTCGGTGATCCGGAGGTGTTGGTTGACCTCGATATCGGCCGGCCGCTCGAGTTAGCTGTCAATCCTAAGAAGGATCAAATTTTATTCGGCAACCACAGATACGAATTGTACATGATGGACCTGTTAACGAAAGAATTGACCTTTATCGATCAGGGCCAATCAGAGCCAATTGCCGGCTTTGATTGGTCGCCAGATGGGGCCTGGGCTGCCTACAGCGTTTCTGTTTCGCAGCATGTATCCATACTGCGGTTGTGGGAGGCCGAGACAAACCAGGTGACAACTATCACTCAGCCAGTATTGAGAGATATCGCGCCGGCGTTTGATCCGCAAGGTCGTTACCTATATTTCCTTTCTTATCGCCACTTCGATCCTGTTTACGACAACATGCAATTTGATCTAAATTTCCCTCGCGGAATGAAACCCTTCTTAATTGTCTTGCGCGAAGGTGTCCAGTCTCCTTTTGTCGCTACGCCTCGAGCGCCAGGCGAAAAACCAACCACAAGCGATGAGACCGACTCGAAAAATCTTGATAATGTCGTTCCAGAGTCAGAAGATTTGGTTGAGGACGATGATGATAGCGAAAAGGAGGGGCTTTCGGAAGATTCTAAGGCTAATGGTAAGGAGGAGATTGAACAATTGAAAATCGATGTCGATGGCATCGAAAAACGCATTGTGCCTTTTCCAGTCCCAGAGGGTTTGTACGGACAGATCAGGGGAATAACGGATGGTCGCGTAATCTATTCTCGTTATCCAGTCGAAGGATCACTAAAAAACGACTGGTTGCCCAAAGAACCACCTGCCAGCGGCACGATCTTTGTTTACGATTTTGAGGAACTAAATGAAGAGACGCTTATTTCACATGTGGGTAGTTTCAAATTATCCAGGGATGCAGGAGCGGTTATTTATCGGTCAGGTAATCGTCTACGAATCCTAAAGGCTGGTACCAAGCCAGATAAAGACGCGGGCAGTCGCCCCGGTCGAAAATCAGGTTGGCTTGCGTTAAGACGCATCAATGTTTCAGTAAATCCCTTCATTGAGTGGCGGCAAATGTATCGCGAAGCCTGGCGATTACAACGGGATCATTTCTGGACTCCAGACCTATCTCAAATTGATTGGTTGGAAGTCTATGAACGTTATCTTCCCTTGCTTGATCGAGTGGCAAGTCGATCCGAGTTCTCGGATCTGATTTGGGAAATGCAGGGAGAACTAGGAACATCTCATAGCTATGAAATGGGCGGGGATTACCGGCCTGAACCCCGATATGATCAGGGTTACTTGGGAGCAGACTATTCATATGATGAAGAATCAGGTAGGTGGCAGATAGTTAACATTGTTCAGGGTGATGCTTGGGATGAACAGGCAGATTCTCCATTAAATAAACCGGGTGTTGCCGTATCTGAAGGCGATTATCTACTAGCTATCAACGGCCGCGAATTAAGTCGATCAGTTACTCCGAACGCGGCACTTGTCAATCTTTCTAACCAAGAAGTCTCGATATCTGTGGCTAAGCCCGGTGATGATCAGACGCGTAGTTATACGGTCAAAGCATTGCGTGAAGAAACATCAGCTCGATATAGACAGTGGGTTGAGGCCAATCGAAGGACTGTCCATGATAAGAGTGATGGAAAAATCGGGTATGTTCACATACCTGACATGGGCCCCAACGGATATGCTCAGTTTTATCGTTACTACCTGGCTGAAGTTGACCGGGATACTCTCATCATAGACGTGCGCTTCAACGGTGGAGGCCATGTATCAGAACTTATCTTGGAAAAATTAGTTCGCAAGCGGCTTGGCTATGTCGTTAGCCGATGGGAAAATGTTCCAAGCCCGTTTCCAGGAGAATCCGTGCTTGGCCCGATGGTTGCCTTAACCAACGAATATGCCGGTTCCGATGGTGATATCTTCTCGCACAGTTTCAAGATGCTGGATCTTGGCCCTCTGATCGGCACACGAACATGGGGTGGGGTGATCGGTATTTCGCCTAAAGTCAGGCTGGTAGATGGCACAGTCACAACCCAGCCCGAATACGCTTTTTGGTTTCGCGATGTCGGTTGGGGCGTTGAAAACTACGGAACTGATCCAGATATCGTCATTGACAACCGGCCTCAAGATTATATCAATGGACGGGATGCCCAATTGGAGCGGGCGATTCAAGAGATAGAGATTCTTTTGTCGGCTAATCCTCCCGCTATACCATCGTTAGAAGATCGGCCGGCTAAAGCATTACCTAAACTTCCATCGCGTTAGGGGTGATAGACTATCTAAATTGGCGACTGTTAAGCTGTGTCAGTCGATTCTGGAAAAGGCTTCTACTATGTAGGCGGTATGCCTAATGCCCTGGATAAAATCGTTGATCCGGAGGTGTTCGTTTGGTGCATGGATATTTCCCCCAGGATAGCCTACTCCTGCTGACACGACTGGCAGCTTAAGTGTGTGAATGAAAGGGTAGTTAGGACCGCTGCCCCCAATGATCGGTGTTACCACAGTATCTCGGCCATAGACTTTCCTGGCTGCATCAAGAGTAAGCTGGACGAATGGGTGATCGGGATCAGTACGGGCTGGCCTTGTTCCACCGTTGTATTGAATCTCGATATCTTCAAATCCCGTGGTATCAAGGTGCCGTCTCAATTTTTCCAAAATCTCGTCAGGATCTTGGTCCGGCACCAGGCGAAAGTCTACTTTGGCCCTTGCTTCGGCCGGAATGACTGTCTTCGATCCTGGACCCTGGTAGCCTGAACCGATGCCACAAATTGTACAACTCGGCTCAAACACGGCCGCCTTCTTTAACTCGGCACCACCCTTTAAATCGTGGAGAAAACGATCGAGGCCATACATCTCGCGGAGTTTTGCCCCATCATCGGGTAGATTCGCTAAAATCTCAAGATCTCGGTCCGATGGCTGGCGAACATTATCATAGAAGCCGGCAATGTTAATTCTTTCGTCTATATCCTTAATAGATTGAAGAGCCCATACAAGACGCCAGGCGGCGTTGGGAAATATTGATCCTCCCAAGCCTGAGTGGGCATCTATTGAAGCGGTTTTGGCGATTAGCTCAACGTAGCATATTCCTCGCATACCGAGCGAAAGTGTTGGTGACCCTTCGTGATCAACTCCACCAAATTCCCATACGCACGCATCGGCTGAAAGCTTCTCTTTGTTGTCCTCAATGAATGGAGAAATATTTGGGCTTCCAAGTTCCTCCTCACCTTCGATAACGAACTTTACGTTGCAGGGTAAGTCACCTATTACATGGCGCACGGCTGCCAGACCCGCTAAGCGGGCGACTATGTGGCCCTTATCGTCGGCCACGCCCCGGGCATAGAGCTTTTCACCACGCTTAGACAATTCAAAAGGCGGCGATTCCCAAGCATCCATCGGCTCTGGTGGTTGAACATCATAGTGGAGATAAAATAATAGAGTCTTGTCTGAGCGTCCATTTTTCTGGCCAAATACCACTGGTTTACCTTGGGTAGGGATGATCTCAGAGTTGTAGCCCTGTTCCATTAACATATCATTCACAAGATTCGCACATTCTTGAATCCCCATACCGGTTGCAGATACGCTGGGTTGAGCACATAGACGGGCTAACTCCTGGATAAAGTCGTCAACATGTTCGTAGATGTAATTATCAATATCCTTCAAAATATTCGATTCTGTCATTTTTCTTTCCCACGCTCAGACTGCTATATTACAATTAAAGAAGTATAGGCAATCAAATGTTGATGGCAAACACTAGGATTATCTTCGTGTTATAATCTTATTGTTCACAGGAGGAGACGAATGCCAGCGTATCTAGCCAATCATAAATATCTGGCTTTGGTAGCGTGCTTATTAATGAGTTCGGCTTTGGCTTGTAATGCTTCTCGAAGTGTCCCTGAGACAACCGCAACGCCTACGCCTATGCCTACGTTTTCACCGACATCCAATCTGCCAAAGCCAACTATTGGAGCGCCGGAAACATTACCAGCAATCGTTGCCTCAGCGACTCAAGATAGTGGGGCAGAGTCTCAGTTACCAACGTTCACCCCAATCCAGGCACCGACCCTGAAGGCAACCTTGACGCCTAGCACGACGCCACAACCGAAACCGACAACCAACATTGGTGGGGCGGTCACAAAAATCCCAACGAGTACAAGCACGCCATCAGGTTCTCAAGGTCAATTGGAGTTTGATTACCGAATTGAATGGCGTTTTAAAGATGCGAGCGCCCAGGAATCTGTGGCCACTGTAACAATATCTGCAAGAGGCGGAGGCGGAGGATATATATACTTTCGTGATGAGATAGAGGTAAATGGCCCTGTCTTCGAATACCAGTGGCGATCGTGCAGTGGCAATCCGGGTAGTCTGCGGGTTACCGCGGCCGATGGGCAGACCAAAAAAATTAATTACTTTGAAAGTCCTCCCTGCCCAACATCCACGCCAGCGCCATAATAATGTCACTCGGTCGCGGTCAGCATAGAAAAGCCTGATTCGACGTCTTTTCTACCTGTGGACAGGTGACTGACGTCATTTAGTAGAGTCAATCGAGGACCAGAATCGTCAATTTCAACAATGCTTAGTCCTGTGTTGCCACGCAGGCTAATCGAGGCCGGCTGCCCTAGAGGTAGCCCGATCAAGTGACTTATCAAAATGTTTAAAGTACCGCCGTGGCTAACTATTGCTACCGTTTCTCCAAGATGACCTGAGCTGATTTTTTCAAAAGATGAATAAGCTCGGATGCCGACTTCGAGCATCGATTCACCATTTGGGGGGGCAGAGCCGTCATGTCGGACCTGATGCCAAGCATCACCATGACGGTTGTTTAGCTGCTCAATAGTCAAACCTTGAAAGACGCCACCGTTCCGTTCTCGGAAATTATCATCGATTACAGGCGTCAGATTAAGCTTTTTTGCTAGCACATTTGCCGTTTCCTGGGCTCGCCGCAAATCACTGGTATAGATGGCTTTAATCGGCCAGTCTGCAAGACGTTGAGCCAACTTGCAAGCTTGTACATGGCCGTCATCATTTAGGGGGATGTCGGTATGACCTTGCCACCTGCCGGCGACATTCCAATCAGTGACACCATGACGGATAAATAGTATTGTCGTTATCATAAAAGAGTCGCTGTCCTCGTAAGGATGTGGTTACTAACCTAATTGGATGAGATGAGTCTGGTGGATTGCTTTTCTGGCAAAACGGATAAGCCATGTATCTTCACGGCCTATGCCATTCCAACTGGCTACGATCTGCAAGCCAACTTGCTCTAGCATACCGTCTAGCGCCGCCGGCTGCCAAAGGCAGAAGAAACGTGGCTTATTGTAAGGATTTGTTTTCCAACTCTCACCAAAACCCTCTTTAAGGGAAAGGTACAACAGGCCACCCGGCAGTAGCAGACGGGTTAATTCCATTAGAGTATTAGGTGTCTCATCGCGTGGGATATGTAACAATGAGGCAGATATCCAGAGGCCTCCGAAAGTTTCACTAAATGGCAAATGACGCATATCTGCTTGAACGAACTCGCCAGGAAAATTGCGCTTGCCGGTTGCTAGCATTTTCCAGGAAAGGTCAAGCCCGATTACATTTAATCCATAACCCTTGAGTTGGGCGGTATCGAATCCAGGACCACAGCCAACATCCAATATTGGCTGCTGATTCAGGTTGTAAACAGTTAGCATGGAAACGAAGCGTTCAAATTGGACTTCAAGAGGCGATCTATCATGCCACCGGGTTAAATAATCGGCCGCGATGGCATCGTAGGTCTTGATCGTTTGATCCTCAATATTATTATTCACAGTTGATAGGAATGGTCGTGTCTATCTAGACCAGAGAGTTGCCTATAGCTACCAAGGTGTCGCCATCGATTAGCGTGATTGGCTTGCCAATAGACCATTTTCGCGCTGCATCGGAAATGTCGGCTGTCGTGACAAGAAAGGCTCTTGCGGCGCGTTCATGAAGCAGAGTACCAAAAAGGTCCCGGACTATATCTTCTCCCACCGTGTCCCGATAACGCTTACATTGCACAACAGCCCGTTTGGACCCATCGCCAAAAAGCTCGAGATCTACGCCATGGTCTCCACTGCCACCTCTTACGACAACCTTGTAGCCCTTTCGACGGAACAGACTCGCGACATAGTGTTCGAATTCTTTAGGATTCAACTCCAACAACTGATCGAGGTCGAGGCTATATATTTTGCTACGGTTTCTCGGTTTCAACTGTCGCCAAAGCAATCCCACCCAGACCAGGATCAGTGTCATCGCAGCTGCCATTTCCATTAGATCTAACAATTCGGTAAGTGGCGACGGCAACGACTGAGTCCAAATTGGCTGATTTAGCCACCGGTACACTAACCAGACTAGATACAGGCAAGTTAAGGCAATTATTATCAGCCAGCCACTGATAAATCCGCGCTTACGATAGCTGGATTTATTCTGAGTAGCAATTTTCTGGTTATCACCTAACAAATAATTTCGAGCAACCATAACGGAGACGATTTTAGGTATTCTGTTCAAAAATACCAAATCACCGGCTATGATCGAAGGGCTTCAATTTTATGTTGGAGCAGTTTTTATCGAAGCAACTATTGACCTGACCTGGTTGGCTGGGGACAATAAACGCATGGATATCCCCCCCGCATTTGCCATTCTCTTTGTTATGGCCTTGATCTTTGGATTCCTCGATGGTTTCCACAATAGCGCGAATGTAGTCGCAACGGTGATATCGTCACGAGCAATGAGTCCTCGCCAATCCCTGACTTTGGCTGCGGTTGCGGAATTCATCGGCCCATTTTTGTTTGGCACGGCCGTCGCCAAAACAATAGGCGCTGACCTGGTTGATCCGGAAGCTGTGACAGTTCCAATTGTCGCGTCCGCGGTATTGTCTGCAATTCTTTGGAAAATATTGACATGGTGGTTGGGATTGCCGGCAAGTTCATCTCATTCCCTATTCGGTGGGTTGATTGGCGCTGTTATCGTTGGCGCTGGAATAAGGGCCTTACAAATTGGCGGCGTCCGAACGATATTTTTGGCCTTGCTGCTTTCCCCAGTGTTGGGATTAGTAGGTGGCTACATAGTCATGGCTGCGACGCTATTCTTTACTAAAGGAGCGTCCCCGGCCATCAATACCCTCTTCAAGCGAGGGCAAATTCTTACATCAACCGGTCTAGCGTTGACCCACGGTAGTAATAATGCACAAAAAGTCATGGGTATTATTGGTTTGGGCTTGGTTAGCACAAGCATGGCAGATGATGTGACGTCAACCAACTGGATCGTGGCGAGCGGCGCCGCTGCATTGGCTTTAGGCACATTCCTTGGTGGTACCAGGCTTATCAGGACGATTGGAGCGAAGTTCTATAAGATCCGACCCGTCCATGGGTTTACTTCGCAGGCAACAACGGCGATGATCATATTGGGGGCGACGATATTGGGCGGTCCTGTTAGCACAACCCAGGTCGTTAGCTCTGCCATAGTTGGTGTTGGCGCTGCAGAAAGATTGAATAAAGTACGCTGGCTGGTCTTTCGTGATATTGCCGTAGCCTGGCTCGTGACTCTACCAGCGACAGCTCTCATCGCGGCGGTTCTGCTATGTCCAATGGATTACTTCTTGGAATTGTTCGTTTAGAATTATGCTATTATTGACTAGCAGGCGAGGATCATCTAGATTTCTAGTAGCCAGAGGAGAATCATATGCGACGGTTTCGAGATATCTTTAGACCTCGTCAAGACCGATTTTTGCAGCTACTGATTCAGCAGGCCGAATTTGCCGTCGAAGCGAATGAAATGTTGCTTAAATATTTGAATAAGCCCACTGACAAGATCGCCGGGCAACTACGTCAAACTGAAAAAGATGCAGACGAGGTCCGCAGAATCCTGGTCGACGAGTTGAACAGGACATTCGTAACGCCGATGGATCGTGAAGATATACATGCCTTGTCTCGTAACCTTGATGATGTTATCGATTACGCATATTCCACGACAGAAGAAATGGAGATCTTGGGTATCGCTCCGAATGACTACCTGAAGCGTATGGCCTCCTTGTTACGCGATGCATCAGTTGAATTGCATATGGGCATGCTAAGATTGAAGGATCATCCGGGTGTCACCAACGAACATGCTCAGAGAGCAAAGGCACTTGAGAACCGGGTTGAGCGCGTCTATTGGGAAGCCTTGGCAGATTTATTCGACCAACCACAGGATATAGAACATATTATGGAGATCCTAAAGCTACGAGAAGTCTACCGGCATCTGAGTAATGCGGCCGATAGAGGCGATGAAGCAGCAAATCACCTAAGCGATATCGTGGTTAAGTTGACATAATGGCATATCAGGGTATATCTCTAGCTTTTCCTCCAAAATAATGTGACGCAGGCTGTGACAAGTCAACCGAAGACCAACGATATTGTGACGATGCTTCCCCGCCTATTGGCTGAATACGGCCCCTGAGCTACAATGCGCCGCGTCTGATCTATTTCCTGACGAGAGGTGTATTCATGAAGAATTTTCTTATTACTGGTGGGGCGGGATTCATCGGCTCAAATTTCGTCGTCTCACTACTCCAAAAGTACCCTGATTACAATGTTGTCGTCTATGACAAGCTGACCTACGCGGGCAACCTGGAAAACCTACTACAGGTTTCTGATGACCCTGGCTACACCTTTGTTAAAGGTGATATTTGTAATGCCTCATTGGTATCGGAGACAGTTCAGAAGCATCAAATCGATACGATCGTCAATTTCGCGGCAGAAACCCATGTCGATCGTTCAATCATGGATCCCGACGCCTTCATGAATACAAATGTGCAAGGCACATATGTATTGCTTGAAACAGCAAGAAAATTAGGATTGGAAAGGTTTCACCAAATCTCAACGGATGAAGTATACGGCGATGTCCCAGAAGGGATTGCCAGCCGGGAAGGTGACCCGGTTGCACCTCGCAGTCCATATGCCGCCAGCAAAGCCAGCGGCGATCTGATGACCTTGGCCTTTTACACGACTTACAAATTACCAGTAACCATCACTCGGGGAGCAAATAACATCGGACCCTATCAATATCCTGAAAAGGTGGTGCCATTGTTCGCGACCAATGCGATTGATAATGTCCCTCTGCCTGTATATGGTGATGGACGGCAAAAGCGTGACTACCAGTATGTACTTGATCATTGCCGTGCAATTGATATAGTATTACATAAGGGAGAGCTTGGGGAAATCTATAATATCGGCACCGGTCATGAAATGGAAAATATGACCATGGTTCGCATAATTCTGGAAACGCTTGACAGACCACAAGATTTGATTCGCCATGTGGAAGATCGGCCGGGTCATGATCGTCGCTATAGTCTCAACGTGGAAAAAATTCGAGATCTGGGCTGGGAACCGAAGCATTCGCTAGCGCAAGCCGTTGGAATGACAGCCCAATGGTATAAGGATAATGAATGGTGGTGGCGGAAAATTAAAGAAGGTGAATTTCAAACCTATTATGAAGCCCAGTACGGTGACCGGCTTCGCGCTACCTAATAATATTGATTTGTACTGATTCATCGATTCTTCCGATCGGAGTGGTCGCCAGATAAGTTTTCGGGTGACAGCAAGATCGATGGTTACTGTAAAAAGAAAATTCCATGTTGGATTTTTGATGAATAGATTCCGCCAGTTATTTTTAGTTCTATTTCTCATTTTCCTGGTTGCATGTCAAAGAAGTGAGGAGCCGATCGATGATGGAGCCTCTATTCCGGCAATAAGTACGGTTGCTCCGACCTCTACCAGTCAAATGCCTTCGACGGTCGTCGTAACCGAATTAGAAAACCAGGAGACACCTAGCCCTGATCCTCAGATGACGGCAACTGATCCTTCCTCGCCGATAATCGAGTCAACGGCAGTGGCAACGCTTACTCTAGCGCCGGCCGGTGAACCCATACAAAAGATCACTTTGGATGAGGTTGTCTCTGGTCTCTTCAAACCAACGTCTTTGACCAATGCTGGTGACAGACGGCTTTTTGCGACTGAACAAGCCGGCCGGATCCTCATACTTGATGGCAACGGCATATTGCCTGAACCGTTTTTAGACATTGTGGACAGAGTGGGATCGGTTTCGTTGGAGCAAGGACTGTTAAGCATTGCCTTCCATCCAAATTACCCGGACGATGGGAGGATTTTTGTAAACTATACAGATAGAGCGGGCTCTACCGTTGTATCGAGTTTTCAGGTTTCCCCGGAGAATATTAATAAGGCCAATACATCAAGTGAGCAGCTGATATTGAAGATAACGCAACCTTTCGAAAATCATAATGGCGGGCAACTTCAATTCGGTCCCGATGGTTACTTATATATTGGTATGGGTGATGGAGGGAGCGCCGGCGATCCTTTAAATTCTGGCCAAGACCTTAGCACCTTGTTAGGCGCGATACTACGCCTGGATGTCGATACTGAAGATCCTTATACACTACCATTGGACAATCCATTCGTCGGCAGAGACAGTATTCGAAATGAAATTTGGGCCTCCGGCTTAAGAAATCCCTGGAGATTTAGTTTTGATCGCTGGAGTGGCGATTTATTTATCGCCGATGTTGGCCAGAATCAATGGGAGGAAATCAATTTCCAGCCTTTCGCAAGCTCTGGGGGTGAGAATTATGGTTGGAATGTCTTGGAAGCGACTCATTGTTTTCTTCAAGGAAGTTGTGATTCTTCTGAGTATGTGTTGCCCGTGGCTGAATACGACCACATAGAGGGTGGTTGCTCCGTGACCGGTGGATACGTCTACAGAGGAGAAAACTATCCTGAAATGAGTGGCAACTATCTTTTTGGTGATTATTGTTCAGGACGGATTTGGAGTTTATTTCGGTCTTCAGATGGAGAATGGATATTGAATGATGTCCTGGATAGTGATCTTGCGATTTCCAGTTTTGGCGAGGATTCGTCTGGGGAACTATATGTCCTTGATCATAATGGCGGCTCCATATTTCGAGTGGTACCAGATTAGAATCGTTCTTAGAACTAACACATACAGATATATTGGGGCCGAATGATAGTGGTTTTCTCGTCGACCGGGGAGTGCCAGCAGAATCAATTTATGTGGATCTTGACCAAGCCATCTTCCTCTTTAACACTAAAGAATCGCAGCCGACAGACCTCGTCTTCGGGCCATAGAGGCTGGCCTGTTAGGACATCGAAGCGATAACCATGATCCGGACAATCAATTCGGCCTTTGTAATAACTTCCCTTAGCTAGATTGCCGGCTGCATGGGGGCAAGCAGCGCTGAAAGCACTTAATTGGCCATTTACTTTGGTTATAAGAATCGGCTCCCCTGAGATTGTTACTGACAAGAGTTCACCCTCTTTAACATCAGTAATATTGGAAGCTGTCAAAAAGTCGTCCGAATTGTCTTCAGGAATGGGCTTTGTATTATACAATTTCACGTGAAAAATTCTTGCTTGGTTGGTGTTGTAAGAATTGCACCGGTTGTAAAAACCACGTCGGAGCTTAACTTCACAGAGTTTAAGCCAATTTGCATTGGCTAACTAGTTTCTCGTTCTTGAGCTGCGTAATCAATGATGAGGCCCAGTTGAGCGGCTGCTTGCATCAATTTCGGCCAATCACCTCGTCGAACGACGGCAGCATAATCGCCCATTGATTCGCCGATGAATGGACGGGTTTTTGAATTGTTTCGTAACTTGGTTAGAGTTTCTGCATCGCGAACTCTGAGTAAGATCACATCTTCCAGGAAGGCTTCTGTTCCATTTTCGGACCAGCGCTCAATGGCCCGATTAGTGGACGAGGGAAGAGGACGCGCGCTGGCTTTTTCTAAGAAATCACGCAACCTGGCGAATTCAATCCCTTGCTCGTTGGCTCTTGAGAGAGAACCGGGCGTTAAGCGGTACAGGAAAGGCGCTCCGGGCTGAACGGGCTGGGCATCTGCAATGCGGGCAATCTGAAATCTCTTATAGCGATTGGCATTAAAGGGAACTGCTATCGTAGCGTCATCGTGAACAACCACCGGAACGTCAACTTCTGCATTTGAAACTGGTTCGTTTTTTAACCAATCCAAGCATTGTTGGCTGAGGCGATAAGCCATATCATGATTACCATTGCCGATGCTTAAGGATACTAATCCCAGCCACGCGCATGGACCAACGATAAGAAAACGTAGCAAACGCCCTTCCACCAAGTCCCAGTTTTCAAAGCCACTCACATAGTTACCACTGCTAAGATCGCGTATATACCAGGTGTCATAGTTGCCATCCGGTCTTTGGAAATCAGGGTTGTGCTCCTTTATGAAGGCGACCAGATCTGAAATCAGGTACCAATTGTCATCACGTGGCATCGCATCTAAGAGCGCTGTCCTGGCTAAGATGGGATCATTTTGCCAACCGCTCCCTTCACAGGCTATTCCAGGGGTCACGCATAATTCATTCCAGGAGCTATTGCTCCAAGAATCCGCCAAGTCGCGGAGTTGTTCTACTCTGTTCCTCTGAAGCCAGCGGACAATTGGACGAGCCGGGCGAACACCTTCATCAGTCGCCCTCAAGAGTTCGAGCTCCCATGAACAAGTAAAGAGTAAGGAGAGCCTGTCTGGATTTGAGTTGAGGAGAAAAGGGCGTAATGTTGATAAGTTATTTTCCTGAACCGCGTTAATTTGAGCCATGGACAATATGGCTGTGATGTCGTCCACAGCATCAGTTGTCTCCGGACTAGACTTAGGCGGTTCGTCTAAAGCTGCCAGGTAGGTATCAGGCGATTCGTTAAGTTGGCGCGTCTGAGTATTTTTGGCCGAAAACTGTTGGCTGAATTCAATTGGCAGATAAAAATACTCCACCAAATCGTGTCCCTCGGATTCGTCAAAAGCGCGATAGAGGAGTCCTCTATACCAGAGAGATTCTGCCGGGCTAATCGGGTCTAGCCAGGGTTCATCTCGTTCCATTCGACCGGGGCCCATCGGACGCACGGTTCCGAACAATCGCTCGAAAGATCCTACAACAGCGCGCCCATTAGATTCTATGAGACTCTGTAACGCGGCCGTTTCCTCAGGGCTCAGGTAATTCATTTCGGTTTTTAGGTCGAGTTGACGAAGCGTATCGCTCAAAATCTTAACGCAGTCCATTTTCTCCGCGCCGGTTAACTCTAGATCCCACCATTCACCAATAACCCTTAATACGATCAGTTCGTGGTCCAGCAACGACTTTTCAAGGCTAAACATGGAGGTTCACCTGTCGCCATGCATAACTGGCAATGCCGATTGAAGGGCGGTTATTGATACCTGTCGCACGTTGTCTTCATGATAGGCGAATATTTCGCCATCCACATGAATCGGTAGAGCAATATCTGACGTCAATTCAATACGATGGTTTCGGCGCATTGTGACGTAATGTGAGGACACATGCGTTCCACGCATGGCTTCAGGCAATAATCGAAGCATCGAAGCCCGATTCATGGGATCGACCAGACAACTATCTAACAATCCATCATCAAAAATCGCGTCCGGTGTCAGGTAAAATCCACCGCCGATTCTCGGTCCCACCCCTACAGCCAACAACAACGCGTATTGTTCGATGAAATCATCATCAAACTGAATTTTTAGATGTGGAGTCTGATAATAGAAGGCGATTGTCCTTAATGCCGCCAGGGCATAAAGGGCAAATCCATGCACCCTGGTTATGGTCCGGCTCTGAATGCTCACGGTCGCATCGAACCCGATTCCGAGTCCGTTGGCGACATACTCCTGCCGGCCGCGATCATCGGCAATATGGGCAACGTCAATTAATCGAGCAGATCCAGTAAAAATGTTCTTTATTGCCGAGTCCAAATCTGAGTATAAACCTAGGCCGGAAGCAAAATCATTGCCTGAACCAATCGGAAGCAAACCTAGGTTTGCTTCCGATCTGCCATCAACCATTAAGCCATTCACAATTTCATGGATTGTGCCATCCCCACCTGCGGCGATCACTAAATCATATCCCTTGTCTATCGCGTCCCTGGCCAACTCGGTCGCCTGGCCGGCATTTTCGGTCAGGCTCAGATCTGCGATTGCATATACCTGACATTTTTTGCGAATAGAGTCGGCGGACTCTATAGCCCGACCGTGATCGGCATATGGATTTAGAATAACCTTTGTCCGCACCTAAGTCTCCAAAGAATGGCCACTAGCGATGATTATTAAGGCCCCAAAAGATTATACGTCACGTTTTTATCGGATGGTAATCTTGGTTCAAAATAGCGCAAATACTGCGATTGTGACCGATTTGGATTTAGGAGACAACAAGAATTTTGTCGGTATGAATCACTAATACCGACGATGGAAAAATAAAAACAAAAAAAAATTGCATCAAAGCAAAAAAATTGGCTACTAAAGTACCATATATAGGTGACCTTTTCGGCCTGTCCCCCACCTTTACACCTTACATAAAACGTGTTATACTCAGCCGCAATTAACGTTACGTCAACTTCTTTTCTTGGCGAGAATCAATTTCGCTGAGCAAAAATCAATATGACCAGTCGCGGAGTTGAGGACGAAGCATATCTGATTCAAATCGCAGATAAAGTCTGCCAATACGGTTTGCGAGGTGTTGTCCTTGTCGGTCTCGAAGCCGGCAGACCACTATCTTTCATAATCGGGCAACTTGTATGGATCTTCCAGCCGGCTATGAGTTTGGTCATTGGTGCTGACGTAATAAAAAAAACGGCGCTCTTGCTGGAAGATGAGAAAGCCGTCGATCACTTAATTTATTTGTTGGAGAGCAAGAACAAGGCCTAAGCAGTGTTCATGGAACTTGTTTCAGCAATCGTTGTATTATTCGTTGCAGTGGGCGGCGCCGGCTTATTGTATTTGCTCACCTCTCGAATTCGAGCTGGTCGAAAGATTGGTCTGCGTTCTCTTGATTCATATACGGCTTTGCGGAGACAAAGCGCCAAGTCGGTGGAAGCTGGCAGGGGTCTACACTTTTCGATAGGGCGAGCCAGTCTGGCGAAGGTTTCAAATCCAACCGGGGTAGCCGCAATTTCCGTTTTGGATTATGTAAACAGCCAGGCAGCAAGTAGTGATATCCATCCCATAGCCACAGCCGGCGATGGTTCGATGTTCCTGGCAGCACAGGACAGTCTCCGAGGAGCATATGGAAATGTGGGTAGAAGATCACGCATATCTCCCTCGCAAACGCAGTACTTAGCAGCAGACGACCAGGCCATGGCTTATGCCGCAGGAGCCAGTAGCATGGTTAGCCAGGGCAAGTTGGAAAGCAATATGTTAATCGGTCGGTTTGGCGCAGAAATCGCCATTCTCGCCGAAGCTGCCGAACGTGAAGGCATGGATCAAGTGATTGGATCAGATGATCCAACAGCGCTGGCAATTGCGGTATTAGCCACCGACAAGGTTCTTTTAGGTGAAGAATTGTTTGCGGCCGGTGCTTACTTGCATGGTGAACCGGCCCAGATCGCCAGCTTACAATTGCAGGATATTCTGCGAGTATTGGCTATCGTTGGAATCCTGCTAGTTGCCTTAATCAATTTAGTAGTAGGTTAATGAAAAAATTCGGGCGCACAGTGCCAGTGGCGCTGGCCATAGGCTTTGGCCTGTTGACCTTGCTGGGGCTTTTATATTTGCCCAGTTTGGGTGATGCAATGACATCTTGGGCCAGTTTTTTGGCCGCCATTGCACTATTGTTGGGTGTGATAAATCTGCTGATTGTGCATATTCGCCGGTCGGCTCGAGGCAATATTTATAGTATTGTCTTGGTTTTTAGCATGCTTTTCATGCTCGGTTTGTCATTGACAGACTTTCTTGGTTTTACAAATGATGGCGTGACTATTATCTTTAATCTTGTTCAAGCACCTTTGGAAGCGGCCGTCGCTTCGCTATTGGCGTTTTTCTTGATATTTGCCGGTTTTCGTTTGTTTAAGCGCCAAAAAAATGGTTGGTCGGTTCTGTTTCTTGTGACTGCGCTCATTATTTTTTTGGGGACAACCATGCTACCAAAAGTCGTGAGCGGTTTTTTTGGAGACATAAACCGGATTATCAATAGCTACATTGTTTCAGCAGGCATGAGAGGCTTACTAATTGGCATTTCTATCGGATCGATTCTGGTAGCTCTTAGAATACTAATAGGTTCGGAACGACCCTACGATAAATGAGCGAGATCACTTGTCCACGTTGTAACACCGAAAATGCTGCCGATAGACTGAACTGCAGCAACTGTGGCGCATCTTTGCCTGTTGCAGGAGATCACCTTGAATCTATTTCTGACTGGATCGACCAGATCAATGATTCTGCCAAGGCCGAACCAATAGCGAGTGCGCCTTTCGAGGGCGAACGTTTGATGTCTAAGCCTGATAAGGAAGAAACGATCCTTGACGATTCCGCATCAACAGGTCCCAGAGACGAATTATTAGATTGGCTAAAAGATCTAGAACCAGGTCTCGAAACACCTGCTGCCAGCGAGCATGAACGCAGTTCAGCAGAAGAATCACCTCCTTTATCTGATTCACTTGACGATTGGGCAGCTGATCTGTCAGGTGATCAGGAGGGTTGGATAGATGAAGGCGATCAAAGCAGGTATGTTGAGGAGCCAGTTGGCTCGACAGAGGACGAATCTGGTGAAACAGCCTCAATAGTGACTCAGACTGCGCCACTATCCCAATATCACGAGATTGAAGGTATTCCGGAGCAATTGGCGTCGCGGTCTTTGCCTGAATGGATGCAGGACGAGACTATCGATAGAGGCGAAGTCTCAGACCAATCACATTTTCAATCTGAATACGGTAATGATGATGCATCCATCGAGTCGCTCTTGCCTCTAGATCCATCGCAAATGCGAGAGATTGAAGAGGAGTCTGGCCCTGCATCTGATTTTTCAGAGGAGCTTGCCATCTCTGAGCAGGAAATGACCGGTGATTTGGTTGAAGCTGGACCAGATTCGGCAGAGGATGACTGGTATTCAGAATTTGCTGGGATTGATGTAGATAATGAGCTAGATGGGATGCTTGAAACTGATCAATTGGCGGATGAAGAAGCCAGTTTAGATCAAAGCCGCGATCTCATTCCGGAATTGTCTCGTGAGTCCCAGATGCCACCTCCGATACCTGCAATAGTTCAGAGCGAAGGGGAAAAAGGCGAGACGGATATACCCGATTGGCTGCAAGCTCTCAAACCTGAAGAATTGGCTGGAACTGAAAAAGATGAGTTAATTGAATCAGCGGGTATTTTAGCTGGTATCAAAGGAGTTCTTCCCTTAGCAACATCAATACCGACATCCAAGAAAGCAAGTTTGCAGGTCGAACACCCGATGTCGGTTGAACAACGGCGACAGGTCGCCTTGCTTAAACAACTCACGACGGTAGATGAAACCAGCGTCCCATCGGAATCAGCACCTGGAACAAGTGATAGATACCTAAGTTTCCGGATCATTCTTGGTATCGTATTGATCGCGGTTACCATCATTGGATGGTTTGCTCCTGCAGTGAAAGATCTCATTCCAGGACTTGAATCGCAGCCGATTCCGGTAGAGACGGAAGAGGCCTTTAGGGTAATAGAGGAAGCTGCTGGAAAACCCGTGTTGGTTGCTTTCGAGTATACGCCTGCCTATGCAGATGCGCTTGATCCGGTCGCCTTAGCCTTACTTGAGGAATTGGCCTCCAATAACAGTGCTGTTGTAACTGTCAGCCAATATGCCGCCGCTGTTCCAATTGTCCAAAGAATAACTGAACAGGTTGCTGATCTTGATAGCTCATCGTTGGGCTATCTTCCAGGTGATGCAACTGGACTCAGAAGACTGGGTAGCTGCCTTATTGATGCCAGCTCATGCGAAACTATACCTGGACTCTCGATTGACGGAAATTCGCAAGACATTCTACAAAATGTTAGGGCAATCATTGTTCTTACTGCTGAACGAGATTCACTAGTGAATTGGATTGAACAGGTAGGTACGCAAAAACCTGTTCCGCTCATTAGCGGTATCACGCAAGCCCTTGGCCCGATGGCATCTCCTTACCTGGCTAGCAATCAACTGGCAGGCTCAATTGCTGGTATGCCTGCCGCTGCTGCCGTGGCTCAGGTAACTGATGAAGGCACTTATTCATTAGGAAAAGCATTAAACAGTCTGACATTAGCCCAGTGGTTTTCATTTATCGTTCTAGTCATTGGGGCTTTGTATTTTGGAATTTTCGATCTGGCAATGACCGGAAATAAAAAAGTAGAAACCAAGTGAATTTACTTGAGACCATAGGCGAGCTAGGAGGCACACTTATTGGTCTGTCATTGACCATAGCCGTCCTGAGTTTCGTCATAAAAGATAATCCATTGTACCGTCTGGCCGTTCACATTCTTGTGGGCGTCAGTGCCGGTTTCACTGTTATTGTCCTGGTTGAGAAGGTATTGTTGCCAGTAATGGACTCCTTCAGTCAAGCTTCATCGCTCATCGATAGACTTTACTGGATCATCCCTATTGTATTTGGATTGTTTCTGGTATTGAAGTTGGTACCCCAAACTGCGTCTTTTGGGAATATTGGCATGGCGGTAATTATAGGAATTGGCGCTTCGGTTGGCATGGTCGGCGCTGTTGCCGGCACCCTCATACCTCAGATTGTGGTTAGATATGATAATGCGATCTTGGGACTTATTGTCGCGCTACTTGCCGCTTTAACCTTGGTGTATTTCTTCTTTACCGGAAAGGAATCCTCAACAGGTGTAGCCAAAATGCCCGTCTGGTTTCCTTATATTCAGACAGGCGGTAAGGTGGTTATCACTATGACGCTGGCTGGTTTGTTTGTCGGCGCATTAAATACTAGTCTGGTTCTTTTTGTCGGCCGAGTTGGATTCTATATCACCTCTATAGGTGAGTTAATTGGGGCATTGGTTCAATGACATCTGTGGCCGAAGAGTTATCACAAACACTCGACGAAACCACGCCTGATGAAAACCAATCGGGTCGATCATATTTGATTGCCGATGTGGGTTCAGCGACGACAACGGTAACCTTATTCGATACTGTCGAAGGACAATATCGTCTTGTCGGATATGGATCGTCACAAACGACTTCAGGCTCTCCTTGGTACGATATTACTCGTGGCATGCAGCAGGCAATCAGCCAGATTAGTGATGCTACAGGTCGAACATTGCTAAATGATCAGGGAAACCTCCTAAGGCCACGCCGGCCGCATGGTGTGGGTGTCGATGAATTTGGCGCCGCCATTAGCGTGGCGCCACCACTGCGCGTTTTAGTGGCAGGATTACTGGAGGATGTCAGTGTCGCCAGCGCCCGTCGCGCTCTCGAGTCGGTACCAGCTCAAGAGGTTGATTGTTTTTTCATCACGGATCAGCGCGATAAGACAGCCCAATTTTTAGCGATGCTCGAACAGCCGATTGATGTCATACTGCTGGTTGGGGGTACTGATGGTGGCGCGGATAAGCAGATGGTCACACTTTTCGATACCATTGCCATAGGGCTAGAACTATTGGAAGCAGTTGATCGTCCCATCATCATCTATGCAGGGAATGTGGATTTAAGAAATGGCGTTGAACAATCCTTCGGTGAACTAACCGAAGTGTACATGGCCGAGAACATTAGGCCTGAGATAGACATAGAAAGGCTCGACCATGTAATTGGCATGCTGACTGAAATGTACCTGGTTAAGAAGGTCAGCCAGATACGTGGAAGCGATGGACTGCAAGAATGGAGTAGCATACCAGTCGGTCTTACACCGCACTCATTTGTTGGAATTAGCGAATTTTTTGCGGCGCTTTATGAAGCTAAAATACTTTGCTTAGACGTTGGTCGTTCACAACTAACAGTGGCGACCGCGGAACCAGGGGACGTGAATCTCTTGATCTTTACAGATCTGGGAGTTGGCGAACAAGGTTTAGGACTTGAAGTGGAACAAGGGCTTGAATTTTTGTCGAGCTGGTCTCCAGAGTTTGATGAAGATTCGATTCGAGATTACTTCAAAGATAAGTCGATTAAGCAAGATTCGCTACCGCTGACCGAGGACAGCTTTCGTTTAGAGCAAGGGCGCCTTAGCCAGATGGTTAGCCATGCAGTACGACAGGTGGCTCGCAGTTGGAAATGGGAACCAGGATGGCGAGTGCCTGAAATTCGCTCCCTAATTTTGCGCGGTAGCATCTTGACCAATTCGCCGAAGCCTAAAATGACAATTTTGGCATTGTTGAATGCGCTGCAACCGATTGGCGTGTTTGAGATAATGGCTGATAAGTATTCAGTGTTAGCGGCAATGGGTCTGCTGGCACCATCAGAACCGGAGTTGGTCATACAAGTATTAAATTCCGGTGTACTGGATCGTTGGGGGTGGGTTGTTGTACCTAGTGGACGCTCCCGTTCTGGAGATTCCATTCTCGAAGTGCGAATTGAATCAGAGGGAGTTGACAACCTGCGAATGAAGGTTGCACGTGGTGCCTTGGAGGTCTTTCCATTGCCAGCGAGTAGGCAGGCTATTGTAACTTTATCTCCCGCTTCTGGAATTGATATTGGCTACGGACGAGGCAAGACCCGGAAAATAAAGGTTCACGGCGCATCCGTCGGGCTTGTGGTTGATGCAAGAAGCCGGCCCATACCAAATTTGGACGGCGATGCGAAACGAAAGCATCTTGAAGAATGGATGGAGGCAATTGGAGCTTAAGGCTTTATAGATAATTGCTGGAAATATGGAATCGATGACTGTTTACACCAATGCGACCCGAATAAGGTTGCTCACCAATATCCGGAGAGCTCGTCTGCTGCCGCGAGCAGGTGAGGTTGTCGTTCCTGTTGGCCAGGATGTTAATCCGGTGCATGTCATAGCCCGGGCAATTGATGCTTCAAGTTATCAAGTTCTGAGAGCTAGTGAAATATTGAACGTACCGGCCGATAAAATCACAGAGTTATTGTTAGTTAAGGAAGGCGCTTCACTTAAGAGAGGTACGCCGCTGTTACGTAAAAGTGGATTCATGAAGCGGGATAAAGTCTACCGTAGCCCGATAGAAGGTACTTTGCGGCAAGTTCGCGACGGTTTTCTGATCATGGAACCGACTGGGGGCCTGATCGAAATGCGAGCCATGATTCCAAGTCGTGTCGTATCGATTGTGCATAGCCGAGGCGTAGTTCTTGAAACATTTGGTAGCCAAATTCAAGTAGTATGGGATTCGGGCAAGGATGGCTTTGGGCAATTGAGAGTGGCAACAGAGTCGCCCGCGGATGAGTTAACTCCAGAGGCAATCAAGCTTGATGTTCATGGCTCTATCTTGGTAGCAGGGCATGTATCACAAATGGAGACCTTAAAACAACTTGAAGAGCTCAATGCTCGAGGGTTGATTGTGGGTAGCATCCCATCAAAAATTACAGATGTGGCCCAATCGTTTTCTTATCCGATCTTGGTGACTGACGGCATAGGAAGTCAGGCAATGGCAGCGCCAATTTTTGAATTATTAGTTCAATCAAGCGGCCGTCAGGCGGCATTGTTTTCGAGTCAAAGTGGCCATCAAGGGCACCGTGGAGAAATAGTAATTTCCTTGCCATCATCTGCCGGCATGGAACAATATGCCAGTTCAACCGATACCTTGTCATTAGGATCCCAGGTACGAGTTTGGCGGGTCGGTCTCGATAGCCGAATTGGCAAGGTTATGCGCATTTATAACCAACCCCGCAAGAATAATTTGGGCATGCAGCTCCCAGGTGCAGATGTACGGTTTGATGATGGCGAAATCAACTACATACCTTTGGGAAACATCGATTTACTGTGTTGAAATACCTGTATTTATCAATCAAAATGCAATCATTCGATATTAAGGATAGCGAGGTAGTATATCGTCAAGTCAGGAGGCGAATATGTCAGAAGAATTCTCAGATGATTTTGTCGTAGAGGAAGAGGAATCAGCTAATCGCTCGTTTCTCATAGCGGCTGGATCCCTTATAGGGGTATTTATCATTCTTGCCGCTTGTTTGCTGGTTTATGTGCTCATGCAGCGAGGTCAAGAGCAAAGTGATGCTGTTGCCCAGATCGAAAGCCAGAACGCTACGACAGAAGCGCAGAACGCATTGGTTACCCAAACTGTTGAAGCCCAGGAAACCCAATCGGCTTTAGCAGTATTGGAGTCGGAAAACGCAACGGCCGAAGCTGAGCGGTTAATGACCGCTTTAACGGCTGAGGCTGTGCAGACGCAAGAAGCCTTGCCTACTGCCACTCCCCCTCCAACCCAGGTTGTGCAGCAGCCCGAAGCCGCTGCTACCGATACGCCAATGCCGACCCTCGCCAGCGGTGGAAATGCTGGTAACGGCAGCGGCACTGGAACGGGTGGATTGGCTACTCCGATCACTCCAGGTGCTGGCGAAACATTGCCTCAGACTGGTATTAGTATCTGGGGATTCGCTATAGCCGGGTTGGGTCTGCTTGCCGTGCTGGTTTTGGCTCGCCGCTTACGAACCGCTTGAAGTAGCAACAGTCAATATTACTTCAGCAATAATTGGTCTGGGCGTGACGACCTATTGACGCCCTTTACCAGTTATTCTAGCATGACAGCAACGGCTGATAATGTCGTTGCCTCATTTGCTTTAAGTTTGTAGTGGCGGTCTAAATTCCTTGAAATCTGCGTTGCGAGTAAGCTGAAATATGAAAAAAACTGCTACCATCTTGCTGGTCGAGGATGACCAAGCATTACTAGATGGTATTGCGGACTTATTAGAAATATCTGATATTGGATATGCCATCGATATCATGAAAGCTACAAATGGCCTCGTGGGATTGGAGGCTATTGAAGGGCGAATACCTGATCTCATTATTTCCGATATCATGATGCCCAGGATGGGGGGGTTTGAGTTTCTTGAACAACTCAGGAAAAAGCCAGACTGGGTACATATTCCAGTTATTTTCTTGACTGCGAAAGGGACCAGTGACGATATACTGAAAGGACGGCTAAGCGGCGCCGAGCTTTACATCACTAAACCCTATGACAGTGACGAACTACTTCAATTAGTTAGGAGTCAGCTCAAACGTGCATTTGAGCTTCGGGTTGATCGGCAACGCCGTATGGACACTTTTAGTAGAAACATTGTCCAGCTGCTAAACCACGAATTCCGCACGCCACTCACATATGTTACAGCATATTACGAATTGTTAGCAGACGGTGTTCTACGAGATGATCCGGAGAGTGTCAGAGAGTATCTTAAGGGGATCCAAGTTGGCACAGCCCGATTGAGTAAGCTCGTAGGAAACCTCGTTCGGATCCTCGAGTTGCGAACGGGTGATATTCCGAAATACATAGAACAACAATCAGAGACAATAGAAGATATTGCAGAAATGCTTCAGGGTTTGTGTGAGCAAGAATGGTTAGATGAAGAAAATGAAATTGTTTATATAACGTGCGATACCCCTGTACGATTGCCGAGTATTTTTGGTCACAGGCCTAGCATAATTACGATTTTTGATTGCCTGCTTGACAACGCGGTAAAATTTTCATTGATGAATCCGGATAGACCTCCAAGCATCATCTTGTCCGCCACGGTAGAGGATGAAATGCTGGCCATATCAGTCGAAGATAATGGCATTGGTATTCCAGTAAATGTTCATCAGCGGATATTCGACCTTTTTTATCAGCACAATCGAGAAGATCTGGAGCAACAAGGCGCAGGAACAGGTTTAGCCATCGCTCAAGGATTGGTGGAGCTGCACGGTGGTTATATGGAAGTTGAAAGCGCCGAAAATCAAGGCTCGATTTTCACGGTTTATCTGCCGGTACAAAATGGGGAACCGGCCGCCAGATTAGCTCAGCTAAGGCGCCGAGCGGTGAGAAAATCGGCGACAATATTGCTCGTCGAAGATGAATGGTTTCTGCTTGAGGGACTCAGCGACTTATTGGGGGTATTTGATGGCGCCTACGAATTGTCGATTCTCACGGCAAGTGATGGTAAACAAGCCCTGCAAGTATTAGAGGAACAGGAACCTGATCTCATAATAACTGATATTATGATGCCGCGTATGGATGGCTATGAGTTCCTCAGAGAAGTCAGGAAAAATCCTGCCTGGTTGCAAATACCCTGCATATTTCTAACAGCAAAAGGCGAACGAGATGATATTGTTCGTGGCCGTACCAGTGGTGCTGAAGAGTACGTGACAAAACCTTACGATGCTAATGAGCTTTTTGCTGTTATCAAGACACAATTAGATCGGCACTTCCAAAGGAAGGGCGCCGTCGAACAAGATTTTAAGGATCTCAAGCAGAGCATTTTAGACTTGCTCTTAGATGACCTGAGAATGCCCCTTGAAATCGTTTCAGATTACACCGAGAAAATCGCAGGCAATGTGAACAATTTACAATCTGACCAGGACTTGGTGGTCTATTTACGGGGAATTCAATCTGGAAGTTCACAAGTCTCCCGACTGGTTCAAGATTTCATGCTATTGGTTGAATTGCAGACAGGGAAATCCGTCGATTGGTTTGCATTGCAGGCTAGACCAACCAACGTTAATAATATATTATCTAAATTTTATAGTATCGAATGGAGCCCTGTTAACCAACCGCAAGTGAACTTTCGAATTGATCTTGCCGATGAGCTGGGCTACATTCTAATCGATCCAGATTTGTTGGCGAAGTGTATCGAGCGCTTGGTAGGTTTGTTAGTGGCATTGGGAAATGAATATGGAGAAATCGATATTACGCTCAACACCAGGCGAACTCATGATAGGATACAAATAACGGTTGGAACCACGGCCGTTAGTTTAACGGAAGATGAAGCTGAGAAAGTAAATGTCTTATTGGCTAAATCCGACCCAGTTGTCTTAGAACTATCGGAATATGATCCGGCACTTCTGATTACGAAGGGAATTGTGCATCATCATGAAGGTACGGTTACTATTAAAGTCATTGAAAACGAACGATTAGATTTTGTTGTCTCATTTCCAGTTTACCAACCGGCGGTAGAAGCACACCAAATAATTTAGTCAGCTAAGGAGGCTACCAAAAATGGCAACACTATTAGAAAAGACACAGACTCTCATTTCGGCTAATCTTCATGAGATGGTTGATCGGGCATTGGAAGCCAATTCAGTAGCTGTATTAAAGCAGTATATTCGAGATGCTGAGGAGAATTTGGATGCTTTGGAAGATGCTGCCGCCACCGTTGGAGGTGAGGTTAAAACCCTAGAGCGTAAGTATAAGGAATACAAGAAAAAAGGTGATCAGCTCGATCGCAACGTTGATACGCTCGTAATGCAGGGCAAAATGGATTTGGCCCGGGCAGCGCAAGACGAACTAAATACAACCCGCCGACTGCAAGAACAGTACCACGAACAGTGGGTGCGACAGGAAAAAGAATACGAAACTTTGCTCAACGTGCGACTTAAATTGCAGGCTAGGCTAACGACGATTCGCCAAGAACAAAAAGAACTGGAGGCCTTACTGGAGCTCGCGAAGTCGAAAGAAGCTACCGTTAAGGCAATTAAGAGTCTCGACGACGTTGTTGGGGCTGGAGATGGTGACATTGCTCGCATAGGAGAATCGATTCGCGGCCGCCTTGACAAGGCAACGGCATACAGTGAGATGTATGCGAGCAGGTTGGATAGCCAGATGGATGACGCGCTTGGCGATGCGGAAGTCGATTTGCAACTTGAGGAGCGAAAGAGAAGGTTGGGTTTGGGTGAGCCGGAAGCGTTAAAAGAGACCGGTGAAGGCGACCAATTGTCAGAAGAAGCTGCTAGCGAATCCTGAGTAGAATTCAACTTATCTTAAATCTCAGATGATGTTCACTCGAGATCAAATATTAAGTGGCGGTAATGAGCGAGGGCCAGGTTGAAGCACTATTAGGGCAAGGAATTCAAGCTGCAAAAAAGGACGAAAGAGAAGAAGCGCGGAATCTGTTCGTATCGGTCTTGAAAGTCGATAATGAAAATGAGCAAGCCTGGTTGTGGTTAAGCAGCGTTGTTGATACGAATGAAGACAAACGAATTTGCCTGGAAAATGTTTTAGTACTAAATCCAGGGAGCCTTGCCGCTAAACGAGGTCTGGTTAAACTGGAAAAAGGGGAGCCATCTGAAAACGCCAATCTGCATGCAGATCAGGTAGTTCATCGAGAGAATAAACCAATCTCGCTCGCATCGGCCGTTCTGTACCCGGAACGTCAGATAATCGACCACCAATGGCATGACCCAATCGATTTTCCGGTTCAACGACCTGTCGAATATAGACCCCATTCCAGCTATGACGACATTTGGGAACAGGATTGTGATATTTGCCAATATTGCGCGACCGAGGTCACCCCGGATGATAAGAGGTGTCCGAATTGTCGTAGGTCATTGTTTGTGTCGAGCTTTCGTTACCCGAAGGCTAGCGTCGACTTAACGATTTTTTTGGTCTTACTTCTTGGTCTCGCCCAGATATCGCTTATTTTAGTAATGATTAGTCTGTTGCTTCGTGAATCGCTTTTGTCTTCCGTCTGGCAAGGGGTTATGTTTGTTGTATTGGCCGGGCTGGCGGTTGCAGTTTTCTTAAGGCAGTTCTGGGCGTATATTACAAGTATCGTTTTCCTGCTCTTGTCTGGAGTAACCTTACTCATGGATTATTTTACGGGGCCAGAGGCTGTCGATGTTATTTCCGAAGCAGTGACCAGTGGTTTTTTCAGATCACTTGAAGATCAACCTTATATATATGTCTTACAACCTCTTGAACAATTTCTAATTCCGGTTCAGATTGTGATTGTTATCTCGGCGCTTCTATTTGCTATATTCAAAGTAGGTCCCGATTTCGAGCGAATCAAAGTCCGCCAAGTAGCCCAACTTGATCGAGGTTTGAGCGATGCTTCCCAATATTATTCTGTTGGACGGGATTATGAAGAAAGGGGGAAGTTAGCAAGTGCGGTACTCCACTTTCAAAAGGCCGCTGCATTGGATCCAACGCAGCTTTACTACCAGCGAGCATTGGGATCGTCATACGCCAGGCTCGGATATTATCAACGCAGCCTGGATGTGCTAGAATCTGCCTTGCATGTAGCCACGGAGACGATTATTAAAGAGGATTTCGAGCAACTACTGGCCCTGGTTCGGAGCGAAATGGCAGCCACTGAAACAAGGGGCAATAGGCAAGTAATAGCTTAGGTTAACTCGAACTAGAGAATATGTGATGGCCAATAAAGCTCGCGAAACCTTGGAGAAACGTGCCCAACGTGCCATGCTGCAGCATGCTGTATTCCGCTGGGAGAGCGCTGTTATCATCGCTTTGACGTTGCTCTTAACAGTTTTTGGTCCCCGGATTGCTGCTGCTGATTTCATGCCAGCCTGGATCTGGCTTCTCGGCGGATTATTGGCTGAAGCCGCCTTAGTTTATAGCAGCTATACGGATGCTGAAACCGGTCAGAAGGTCGTAGCCGAAATGTTGCGCGATGATTTTGAACCTGAAAAAATCCATGATAAAAAGCTTCAAAAACAGGTTCAGGAAGCACTTGACTATCGAAGTAGGATTACTGCCGCGATAAATGAGCGTCGAGAATCAGTCCTTAAAGATAATCTGACGGAGACTGCCGGACAAATCGACGATTGGCTCGAGAGCATCTATAGTCTGGCTAGTCGATTAGATCGTTACCAGAGTGAAAAAGAGATCTTAGAGCGGGACAAAAAACGCGCCCGGGAGAGAATTCGTCAGTTAGAGGAACGAGCGGTTATTGAAGATGATCCTGTGAACAAAGATCAAATCGAGGTTACTATCGGCGATATGAACCGGCAAATTGGCACTATTGAGGCGTTGGAAAAAACGATGGACCGGGCCCAGTTACAATTAGAATCGACCCTATCGTCATTGGGTACAATATATTCGCAGACGATGTTGGTAGGTGCTAAGGACATCGATAGTGGAAGAGCACAGAGATTGCGCCACGATATCAGCGAAGAGGTTGAAGAGCTAGACAGCATTTTGGTGGCGATGGATGAAGTCTATGCTAGTGGCGCACAGGGGGATTAGATCGATCCTGCTGGGAAAATTCGACGCATACCGTACAAACCAGGATTTTTCGCTTTCTCCGATAGCTATTGGCTGGACAGATGGTTAAGATCGGATGATTGTCCGCGAGTAAGTTTGTCAAAAAAGTATGCATTTGATAACATAATCGCTTGGCAATTCATCATTTAGGAGAATAAATTCGGCAATGAAAGTGCTTTTGAAGGAAGATGTTGATAATTTGGGTTATGCCGGTGAGGTTATGAATGTAGCCGACGGTTATGGACGTAACTACCTCATACCAAAAGGTATCGCTGTAAAAGCGAGCCCGAGTGTACTCAAACAGGCCCATTCATGGCGAGATCGAGCGGCCGTTCGCATGGCTGAAGTGCAAAAAGAGCATGAAGCGCTGGCTGCACGCATTATTGAAACGACGCTAGAGTTCGAAGCAAGAGCGGGCGAAACGGGCAAACTTTATGGTTCAGTTACGACGGCCGACATCGTTGATAAGCTGAATGGGACGCTGGGAACCGAGATAGATCGCCGGAAAGTGGTTAGTGACCCTCTCCGTCAGCTTGGGGAACACAATGTTACAATCCGACTTAGCCGCGACTACAATCCGCAAGTAACCGTTTTGGTAAAACCTTTTGCCGAAGAGGTTATCGAAGAGGAAGATGAGTCAGCTGAAGAAGTCGAAGCGATAGAATCAACGGAAGCCGACGAGATCGTGGAGGATGAAGTAGCTTTGGAAGAGTTGGCGACCGGTGAAGGATCAGAAGAATTAGATGATCCCTCAAGTGACGAAGTCGAAATCGAAGAGTAGGAAACGATCATCATTTGGTCGAAATGGCTTAAATCTCTTTGGATTTGTGCCCATTTTTTGCCAGACGTTTTCCGGCAACAATACTCATTCAATGGCAATAAAAATTGAATCCTGTTAGAAATTGCCACTGGCCAAGACCAGTGGTTTTTTTGAGCTTAATGCAAGCTAAAAGATAAAATTGGACGAATTAGGTAGTCTTCTTCGCGAGGCTAGGGAAGCGAAAGGTCTAACCCTGGCTGAGGCCCAAGAGGCAACGCGCATCAATAAGAATTTCCTCGATGCACTAGAGGAGGGCCGGTATAGTGAATTGCCGACCCAAGTCCATGTAAAGGGTTATCTGCGCAACTACGCGAGATTCCTGGATTTAGATCCAAAACCATTGCTTGACAGATACGATTTTAGTAGGGCAAGCTATGACAATCTACAAGATCAGCAGGACGACGAGGAATCCTTAAAAAGTGCCCCGCTGCCAACTCGAGAAGATCAGGTATTTTATGATCCGGTCAATATGGAAATATCTGGGAGCGTTCAGCGCGAATCAGGATCGCCGTTCCGAATCATCATCATCTTGGCTCTCATTGCTTCGTTGGCATTGGTGGCAAATCGTTTTATACCCATCCTAACAGGTGGGGGAGATAGTACAGAGGCCATAACCAGCAGCTTAGAGGAAGCGGTCAGCAGTATTACCAACGAATCGCCTCCGCCGACAGTCGTAACGCCAGATGTTGCTCTTATTCCTGGCGCCGGCGAACCCATCACCTCTACGAGTCGAAATGTTGAGCTACAGTTACCCACTCCTACATTGACCAGACCCGAATTACCGGCAACTTTGGAGACAATCAATTTGCGTCTTGATATTACTGAGCGTGCATGGATGCGAGTGACGATTGACGACGAAGTGGTATATGAGGGACAGGCCAAGAAAGGTGATGGTCCATTTGAGTGGGAAGCCCAAGAAACGGCCAAACTTTTGTCTGGAAACGCCGCGGGTGTATTTGTAACAATCAATAATATCGAGTTGGGTAAGCTTGGGGGTCGAGCTGAAGTTCTCGATGAAACCTGGACGGCGACCGGAGCTGGATGAAAAAAGATAAGCAAAAAGAACGGTTTTATCTGCTTAGCCTGGGTTGTAGTAAAAATGCCGTCGATTCCGAGAGTATGGCTTCACTGCTTGGCGACGCAGGTTTCGAGGGAGGTTCGGATCCATCTGAAGCTCAAGTGATCATTGTTAATACCTGCGGATTCATCGGACCTGCCAGGGAAGAGTCAATCGCGGCCCTACAAGACCTGGCTAAAGCCAAGGAACCTGGGCAATTACTCATAGCCGCTGGTTGCTTGTCACAGCGAATTGGTCCAGGTTTGGCAAAATCAGTGCCAGGACTCGATGGTATCATTGGTACACGGCGTTGGATGGATATTGTTCCGTTTATCAATGACTTGCGCCAGCGGAAAAAGCCTCATCCATTGTACCATTTGCCTGCCGAGGCTAAAACCGTCGGCCGCGATGAGAAGGGCGTTTTAAGGGCGGCCGTTTACGGCGCTAGCGCCTATCTTAAGATTTCTGACGGTTGCCGGAGGCCATGTGCCTTTTGTGCAATCCCGCAAATCAAAGGTACGCTGGTCAGTCGTCCCACTGACCGGATTATTTCAGAAGCCCGGGAGTTAAGAGATGCTGGGGTTCAGGAGATCATCATCATCTCCCAGGATTCTACGGATTATGGACATGACCTGGGCTTAAAGAATGGTCTTAGTCGTCTTCTGAACGATATCGTAGCTGCTGTTCCCGATATGCCTTGGATCAGGATAATGTATGCCTATCCAGGGTATGTAACGGATGAACTAATTGAGACGATGGCGGTAAACTCACAAATCCTACCTTATCTTGATATACCTCTTCAACATAGCCACCGCGAAACCCTCAAACGTATGCGTCGTCCGGCCAATGTGGAGTGGGTCCATCGCACGATAAAAAAACTACGAGATGCCATGCCCGAGATTGCCATTCGGACGACCTTCATCGTTGGCTACCCCGGTGAAACGGAAGAAGAGTTTGCAGATTTGAGGAATTTCATAGAAGAACTACGCTTTGATCGGGTAGGAGTCTTTCCATATTCCTATGAAAGTTCGACCCCGTCCTCTGACGTTTCCTGGCAAGTTTCAGAAGAGGTCAAGGAAAATAGGCGGGTCGAATTATTGGAATTACAGCAACAGATTTCTTTGGAGCGAAATCAGTCTCAAGTAGGGCGGATTCTGTCCGTGCTAGTCGAAGGTTATGGTGATGGCTTGAGCCTGGGCAGAAGTTATCGCGATGCACCAGAGGTTGATGGCATGGTCATCGTTCCGGGCGAATTGCCGGTAGGTGAGCTCGTGCCAGTTCGTATAGACGGCGCTATGGTTTATGATTTAATGGGCGTTCCGGATCACATGCCTTCCCGTGCTTTGATTGCGGCCGATACGATTCTCGGTCCTTAGAACCGAATTATCTGAATTTGGTGAGATAGCTTACTCGCCATTGAACCCCCACTTGTTAAAATCAATCATGATGAAATCACGGTTCACCTGGGCGCTGCTATTGGTTGCCTTAACCCTCTTAGGGATTAGCTGGATTGCTCTATCCAGGGATCAAACTGAAGAGAACGCTGAAAACGCGGGTTTAACCGAGGCGCCAATCGCCGGATACCTGGCTCCAAAGTTCACACTGGGATCGACTGCGGGTGAAGAATTATCGCTGTCCGACTATAATGGTCGACCTGTGGTACTCAATTTTTGGGCCACGTGGTGCCCACCATGTCGAGCGGAAGTACCCTACTTTCAAGACGCTAGCGTTAAGTATAATGGCCAGGCGGTAATTTTGGGAGTTGATCAAGGTGAGCCATTGCCTGTGGTCGCAGATTTTGGCACAACATTCAACTTAACCTATCCATTGTTGCTGGATCAAGATAGCGTGGTCAACCGAAAATATGGCGTGGCTGCATTGCCGACAACCGTTTTCGTCGATTCTGATGGGGTAGTCCGCGAAGTTTATACGGGCATAATCAATAATGCCGTTCTCGAAGACCGAATAGAACGACTGCTTGCAGAAGGCTAAAATGTTCCCAACCGTTAGTCTTGGTCCATTAGTATTACCGACTGCTGGTTTGGTTTACATTATCGGCGTCTGGGTAGTATTGAGTGTGATCGAGCGTTCAGCAAAAGCAATTGGTCTGGATGCCGAAGCTACCTATGGCTTGGCAGCGATATCATTGGTTGCTGGATTCATTGGTTCTCGACTTGTCTTTGTAATCTCTCATTGGCCAGCATATCAAAGCAATATCATTGGCATCTTCTGGCCCTTGACGAGCGGCTATACCCCGTGGGCGGGCTTCCTGTTCGCCATAGCCGCCGCCATATTATTCGGAAGAGCAAAACGGTTGCCACTAGGACCTACTTTGGATGCGCTGACACCGGGTCTATTGATTACCTTGATAACCGTTAGCCTGGCCGATTTTTTAGCCGGGCCAGGATATGGAATTCAGACTTCCGTTCCATGGCGAATCAATGTCTTTGGCATTGGACGCCACGCAGTGCAATTCTATGAAATAATCGTCGCGGTGATTGCTCTAATCGTCTGGTGGGCAGCTTACAGGCATTATCGTTACGATGGCCGGCTATTTTTGATGGCGACGGCCGTCTATGCCGGGGGGCGACTATTCATAGATGCTTTTAGGGCTAATAGTCCGTTGACAGCGAGCGGTTATCATACTATCCAGATAATGAGCCTGATTATCTTGTTGATTTGCGTTTTTCTTCTCGGCCGTATGGTTGCCACGGATGATGTACCATCAAATTAATTTGGCGGTTCGATTATATCATTTCATCCAACCAAGCAGGCATTTTCCTCCTTTAGAATTACCGAAATAAATATCTCAAGGAATCGGATAATTCAATTTGCAATACTCGGGTGAAAGCGGTAACATGCACGGCTGATTAATCAAAGTTTCTCAGCGGGCAGGCATTTGATCACAATTCAATAGAACTCAACCCTTAAGAAACAGTTTGGGCAATCTCGATTCATGTGGGACGGAGATAATTCAGGAATGTTTGAAGTTGGTGGCAAGTACTCAAATCGTATCGGCAAGTATACGGTTGTGGAAATCAATGAGCCGAAGATGACCGTTGAATATGAAGATGGCTCCACGGCCGAGTTAAATATGAATATACAATTTCGGATTTGGGAAAACATCCAAGCCGAAGAAGAAATAAAATCAATTCGAACGTCACGAACGAAACGAACCATAAAAAGCGAGGGGACGAAGTTTTTCATTCGGCCAGTTAATTCCCTGGTAGCAGAACAGCTTGGGGTACGTGCTTATAAAGAGCACGTATTAGAAAAAAGCCTATCGAAATTCAATATTTCGCAAGGAGACAGATTGATCTATTTCTCGATTGAGAACGAGGTGTATTATGCAGTGGCCACGATAACGGGAAAACTTGCCAAGCCGACTGCCCGAGATCAGTTAACCGAACAGCAAACAGACGCCTCAATACTGTTATTCCCTGTTGATGTTGATGCTAGAGCTTTCAAGGTTGAAAGTGCGGTGCCCGTTGATGGAGTTGAATATGATAGCTATCCAAACATTCAAGAAATGCTAAAAAATGAGGACACGTATATACCTATAACAGAAGACGAATTCGAGGTCCTGGCCGAACTTCTAACAGAAGTAACCGTTGAAGAAATCGATGATGACAGTGAAGACGATGACGATGAGGATGAAGATTTCGAGGATTGATGAGGGATAATTACAGTATAGAACCTAGACATATACTTGTTGCAGTTGCCTGGCCATATGCGAGCGCTGATATTCATCAAGGCAATGTGACCGGCTCCTATTTGCCGGCCGACATTTATGCGCGATACCATCGACTTATGGGCAACCATGTGCTCATGGTGTCTGGTTCAGATAGCCATGGCACGCCTGTAACTGTAAAGGCAGAGGCAGAAGGAAAGTCCCCTCAGGAAGTTTTTGACTATTATCACGAACGCTTCTTGGAACTATTTCAGAAGCTTGGCCTGAGTTATGATCTTTTTACCCATACCGATACAGTTAACCACCACCGAGTATCGCAAGATATCTTCTTAGCATTGTTACAAAATGGTTACTTGTATCCGACATGTTAGCGCTCAGATGTATTCGCCTGGCGCCAATAAGTTTCTGCCGGATCGATATGTTGAAGGAACGTGCCCGGTATGTGGTCATGGACGAGCCCGTGGTGATCAGTGCGACAATTGTAATACCCTGTTTGAGAGCGCTAGCGAGCTTATTAACCCTCGAAGCAAAGTGGACGATAGTGTTCTCGAATTGCGAGATACTGAACACTTTTATCTTGACCTTGCCAGGTTAGCTGATGATGGCATCGCTGAGTGGATTGCCGATGACAAAGAATTTTGGCGACCACAGGTGATTAATTTCGCCCGGAACCTGGTTTTGAATGAAGGTCTCCACGGTCGTGCCATAACGCGAGATATGGATTGGGGGATAGAAGTTCCTTTAGAAGGTTGGGATGGCAAAGTTCTATACGTCTGGTTCGAGGCAGTGATAGGATATTTATCTGCTTCCATCGAGTGGGCAAAAAATATAGGTGAGCCAGAGGCCTGGAAAAAGTGGTGGTATGAACCTAATTCCCGTAGTTATTATTTTGTAGGTAAGGATAATATCCCCTTTCATTCAATTATTTGGCCGGCCGAGCTCTTAGGCGTTCGTCGCCTCTATGAAGGCAATGAAGAATTGACGCTGAATCTGCCCTATGACGTACCAGCCAATGAATTCATGAATATGGAGGGGCGAAAGATTAGCGGCAGTCAGAATTGGGGAGTTGGGATGTTAGATGCGCTGGAACGGTATGATCCGGATCCACTCAGGTATTATCTAACAGCGACTATGCCAGAAACTCGTGATAGCGATTGGACCTGGGAGGGCTTTGTGGAGCGAAACAATGCCGAACTTGTGGCCAACTGGGGAAATCTTGTAAATCGTGTATTGAATATGACTGCTCGTTACTTTGATGGAGTCGTTCCTGAAGCAGGCGACTTGACCTCACAAGATATCGATCTGCTTGAGGCAGTCGATCAAGGATTTGAATTAATCGGTTCCTTATTTGACGCTTGCAAGTTTCGGGCAGCATTGCAGGAGACGTTGGGACTGGCAACCAAAGTCAATCAATATTTGGAAGGAACCAGCCCTTGGACAACTTTCAATACTGATGTGGATGCGACTGGCCGATCACTTTACACTGCTATACAGGCTATTAGCGGACTAAAAACAATGTTCGCGCCAATCTTACCATTCACGAGCCAAGCTTTACACGAGTTATTGGGTGAGAATGGCCTGTTGTTTGGCGAACAGTTGGTGGCAAGTTACCAGGAGAGTACGCTCAGTCACCTAGCCCTGACGTATAATGGTTCGCGTGCTATTGGCCGATGGGTTCGAAGCGAAATCCCAGCCGGTCGAAAGCTACCTACTCCGGCGCCCTTGTTTAAGAAGCTGGATCAAGCGGTAGTAGAAACAGAGCTTGACCGGTTATCCTCGTCTTAAGTAATCAATAATTTCTTGTTGAAAAAATCCTTACACCTTGTTTTCCCCTCTGAATTCGATTACCTATCTTCACAGATCTGTTTCAGCTCAGTATTTATATACACCGCTGAATCATTAAGAAGTCAAACATTTGTTGGAGCCGGTCCTTTGCCCAAGCAGACCATATGTTAGTTTTTTTGACTTCAACAGCTAAACCAGCGATTCAGCAATGGCGCCGCCCGACAATTCGTCTGTTTTTCAGGATTATTAATCAACTGGCAATGCAAAATTTCTAGGCTATCATGAAGATATGCGGCGATACTTACCCATAACGGTGCTGTTGCTGGCGTTTCTATTAATTGCCGGCCTTTATGCAATATATACTCCTGATTGGCAGGCTCCTGACGAACCAGCCCATTACAACTATATCAGCCAGTTGGCCAAGGGTAGTTTCCCTGTAATCGAAGCTGGAGATTATGATCAAGCATACCAAAGCCTGGTCATTTCTTCGAAATTCGATCCCCAATATTCAGTGGAGCCATTTGAATATGAAGATTACCAGCCCCCGCTCTACTACCTGGTGCAGACGCCCATCTATTGGCTCAGTGGTGGCTTGTTAACAGCACTGAGACTCACCTCCGTCTTTATTGGCGCCGGTGTCGTTTTGTTTGCCTATTTGATTGGGCGACAGTTGTTTCCAGGACGGGAGTGGTTGGCTTTGGCGGCGGCAGCCTTTGTTGCCTTTTTACCCCAACATGTAGCTATGCTGGCTGCAATCAATAATGACAGTCTGGCGGAATTAATAATTGCCGCGATTTTGTTTCTGCTGATCATGATGATAACCAGAACAGGTAAAGAAGACACACCAGACACAATACGGAGTTGGTCCGTTACTGATTACGGACCTAAAGATGGCGCGTTGTTTCTAATCGGTATTCTGTTAGGTCTTGGATTTTTAACCAAAGTCACGGTTTATATCCTGGTTCCAGTCATCGCCCTTTTATTCTTGTGGTTTTACTGGGGGGCATGGCGAAAGCTGGTCCGAGCATGGTTGATCATATTCGGCACGGCCGGGATCATAGGACTCGTCTGGTGGTTACGAAATCTCTATGTGTACGGCGGAATCGATGTCCTAGGCACTGCTGCACACAACGCCATCGTTGTCGGGCAACCAAGGACCAGCGAATGGATTAGAGATTTGGGTTATCTGCAAACTCTGCGCACCTTTATGCTGACAACGTTCCAGAGTTTTTGGGGACAATTTGGTTGGATGGGCGTGGTTATGCCCCAATGGGTCTACCGGCCGCTACTTGTTTTTTCTATCATAACGGGATTGGGTCTGATCGGGTTAGTGGCGTTTAAATCAGATTTTCGGGCTTCTCGGACGGCCATGGGAGTGATCATCATACTCATTGGCACTTTTGCAATGAGCCTGTTAGTTTATCTGGCCTACAATGTGACCTTTGTCCAACACCAGGGACGTTACTTGTTTTCTGCGCTCATACCTATCAGCATAGGCGTTGCGGCAGCCTGGGGGTTGTTAATTTCATCCATTAGCGGGCGATGGTCTTCAGCTGCCTACTTATTACCGGTATTCTTGGTTTTAAGCCTGGCATTACTTGACATAATTGCCCTTTTCCGTTTCATAGTACCTTCTTTGGCGCTAAATTGATGAACAGGTTGATTTGGCGCTGGCTATCATGGTATTCAAGGTAAATGCGGATATGATCGGTGTCGCCTGTTTTTTTGATGAGGAAGGCAAAATAGCAGTTCAGCGTATCAGTATGGACAATCAGTGGATGGTTGTTAGCCAGGGTCGGCAATGGGTAGACGAAGAAGGGTTACATGTACTGATCATGTTTGCCGATGATCAAGCGCGAGAGCTAATATTGGAAAGCAGTTCGATGAACTGGAAGCTAGAATCGTTGGGGGGAAGCGAACAGGTCTGGGTCTAGTAAAAAAGGGATGCAATAGCCTATTCCTGCCAGAGACGGTGAATGTTTTTCGAGTCCTTTTGATTTTTGACTGAAGTTCAGCCACCAGACTTACGCCAAAGCATTACCAATTTTCGATATTTTGCCCATTCATAATAGGCCATATAGGCGCTAAGTCTCAGGCCATGTAGACCATCCTGATAACCATTGAGCGTAACATAGCGCCACCAAAATTGGCGTAGGGATTGGCTAAGAGGCGTGAAGGTTTTTGGTCTGATTCCCTGTTGTTTAAGAATCGTCGCGTCGAAATTATTGTACGCGGTTTGCTTAGCATGAAAGTGGGCCGGGTCACGATAATTATGGTGAATGAGCGAATTAACCAGATAACCTTCTCGGCCATCGACCACAGCAATTTCATGCACCGGCCGCTCGTAGTGAACACAGCCATGCTTAAATAGTCGTAGTTGGTGATCCGGGTACCAGCCAGCCCCCCTCGTCAGGCGGCCAAATATATAGTTGTCCCGAGGGACGTGCCAGGCCACTTCCGGTCGGTGCTGGATCACATCACGAATTTCTGCGTCTAGTTCTTTGGTTCCCCGTTCATCAGCATCGACGAAAAATACCCAGTCTGTGCTTACAAAATCCAAGGCAGCATTGCGCTGTTGGGCAAAATTTTTAAATGTTTCTTGGCCAATCTCCGCGCCAGAATCAACGGCTAAGGTTACGGTATCATCATCACTGTAACGGTCGAATACGACGATTCGATCCGCCCAAGACACGCTGTTAATGCAATCTGCAATGTGATTGGCTTCGTTGTAGGTGAGGATGATGACGGTTAATTCGGGGTGGGGGGGCGCCTGATCCACTTCTTTCTGGCTGCTTGATTGGACTTCGCTCATTGAGATCAGGTGATTGTATTTGGGTTCAGATTTGGTGCCAAATTTGAGCGGCTTCTTGATAAGCTTGTTTGATATCAGCACTGCCAGATTTTTTCGCCTTTCGGGCCATTCCTTTATTCACCAGCCGGCGAGCGATGGCAAACTTCAAACGCCCGTGATGACGTTTGTATAGCCGCGCCCGGCTCTCCCACAGGTTTATAATGGATCGAGCAGGTACTTGCTTAGTGCTCTCGCCCCCATAGTGGACGATCTCCGCCTGAGGTACCGTGTATATGGACCAGCCGGCGCGGCGAATACGCCAACACCAATCGATCTCTTCGCAATACATATGGAATGTTTCGTCGAACCCTTTGGTTGCCTCAGCAACATTCCGGCGGACCAGCATAGCTGCGCCCAATGTATGTTCCACCTGGAAGGGATCTTTATTGGCCCGATAACTACGACGAGGATAACGGCCGTTAAAACGACTTTCATATAATCGTGATGGCGCTGGCCAAAGATCGAAGGCAAGCTGTGCCAGTCCCGGAAAATGAAAAGCGCTGGACTGAAAACGGCCGTCGCCATAAACGAGCCTCGCGCCAGCCAAACCCGCTTCAGGCATTGTGTCAAGACATTCCACCAGATGACCGATGGCATACGGCCGGACGATCGTATCGGGATTAAGAAGAAGAAAATATCGTGGACCATCACCATTGGCCGATGCTGCAGCCCACATACCTTGATTATTAGCCGCGCCATACCCAGAGTTGTGTTGGTTGATGATCAGTCGAGCTGTTGGAAATAAATCTTCGAGCAGGTTTTGGGTTCCGTCGGTGGAATGGTTATCGACTACCCATATCTCCCCTTGTAATCCGCAGCGATCCAGGTCGTTGTATATCGAACGCATGCAGTTAGCCAGGTAATCTCGAACATTCCAGCTGACAACGATAACGGCTACATCAAGCATATTCAAATCAAATCCACCAGGTTCTAGGCTGCCCGTAAAAAAGTTGTGAGCTTCCTTTCAAGAATCTTCCTAGGCTAATAGTCTCAAGTCAGCAAGTATATAAGGAAATGATATATGCCTATCGTGATGTTCCCAAGCAACTCTTATGTGGCGCTAAGTTGGATTGAACTATAGGCGCTGTAGATTCTGTGCAAAGGCGTGATGGAATAGGTGGAATCAGATTGGGAACTAAATGATCCGGCTTCGAATTTTGGAGCTGGCATAGTCCAGCATAGCGACAACAACGGCAATTGCTAACATCATGACGCTGGCTGCCCGATAACGGTTCTGTTGAATATTCTGGCTTAGGACGAAGCCAATGCCGCCGCCGCCGATAAAACCGATGATGGTCGACATACGGACGTTAATATCCCAACGATAGAGGGCGAACGCGGTAAATGGGGGGACCACCTGAGGTATGACAGCGTATACTACCATCTGCAGCCGGCTGGCGCCCGTCGCCGTAATAGCTTCCACCGGCCCTTCGTCGATGCCTTCAACCTGTTCTGAGAACAGTTTACCCAATGCGGCGATTGAGTGAAGGGTGAGGGCTAAAATGCCGGCGAAGGGGCCAAGGCCAACCCAGACGACGAAGACGATGCCCATGATCAACGGTTCGATCGCTCGCAATGCGTTAAGAATGAGGCGGACAATGGAATAGACGGCGAAGCCAATGCGATAGGGATGTTTGGGCGCCGGGAAGAAAGCGAAGATCGCCGACGGCAGGCTGCCGACGAGAGCCATCAATACGATAAAGAGTAGTTCATTGTCAGGATCATAGATTGGTTCGAGGAATGAACTCAGGAAGTAGATGGCTACTCCGGCAAGTAGGGCGATGACCAAAAACTTGAGGATGGTTACGATTACCCGGAGAAATGGACCGAGCGAGCTTGATACCGAGGTTAGATTGTGGGGGAGTACGGCGAGACCCACAATACCGGCAAGAAAACCACCGATGATCGCCGAAATCATAATCCAACTCGCCGAAAGATCATATTCATAAAGCCAGGCAAAGAATCCGGCTACAGCGGCAATCAATACAGCCATGCCTAATAAGGTCAAAACCGCGGTTAGAATCCTAGCCGGTAATGTACCCCAACTAAGGACGGCTTCTTGAGCATATCGACTGGTATATCCGGCGGTGATGAAACCGGCCAGTAAGGCAACGACCGCCGGCAATAATAGGTTGAGCACATCAGCAAGCACAAAAATAAAGTTGCCCAAGAAACCAAACGGCCCCAGGTTTTCTTCGAGCCAGGCGCCAACAACCAGGCCTAGTTTAGCCAAAACAGCCAAACCAAAAATGAGAATCAGGAGTGCAATTAGGATTCGAACCCCTGTAAGTATCTTCATACCTGTGGAACGTTCTTCCTCGGTGAGCAGAGGCGGCCCTACACGCGTGACGACCCAGATTAAGGCGGCTGCAACAATCAAAGCCAACAAACCCAGCCAGGGTTGCTCGGCCACAAATTCCGTCAGTTCAACCACTTGGTTAGAAATCAACGAGCCAACAACCCCGCCGATAACAACACCTACGAGGGCAGCAGAAACCGAAGCCAGGGGCCAGGTGATATTTTCCATGAGATTGCGGGCCGCCAAAAAAGAGACTGGAACAGCCAGCAATGTACCTATGGCCGAGGCCAGGAGAGCCATGTATATGGTTTCCACGATTCGCTCGGCTGTTGTCACCGCAGCGTCGCTAAAGGTAAAAAAGGGCCAACCCCCTTCGAGATTGAGTTCACCAAAATCGGGATCGGCCAATAAGCGTAAGACTCGAAGCAATCCTTCTTGCCTGTCCGGGCTTAGCGGTTTCTCGAGATTGATTTCCGTTTTGTCTACGGCATAGGCATAGATCAAGAAGATGCCAATAATGGCCAGGATAATGGCTATCGTCCTGACAAGACGCTTGCCGGCGCGTTCAGCGTTTGCTTCACCAATTGCTGCTTGACTCATCTTTGTTGATCCACTAGTGATTCAGGCCTAGATGATCCTTTTACGTATAGAAGAACTTACTGCATCCAATAAAGTTACGACAATGGCAATGGCGATCACCATCACCGCTGCCTGGCGATATTGGGTTAGATTGGTGCTGCGAAATAGAATGAGACCGATACCACCGCCACCTACGAAACCAATGATAGTCGAAAGACGAACGTTGATGTCCCAGCGGTAGAAAATGAAAGCCAGATACTGAGGTACAACCTGCGGGACGACAGCAAAGTTGATAATCTGCAACTTGTTAGCACCGGTTGCCGTCACCGCCTCGACCGGTCCTTCTTCTATGTTTTCCACTTGCTCAGAAAACAGCTTGCCGAGGTCGGCAATTGAAGAAATCATCAAGGCTATAACACCGGCGAATGGACCGATGCCGACCCAAACGACCAGGACAAAACCTATGAGTACCGGCTCGATGGCTCGCATCCCGTTCAACGTGGTGCGGGTTATCGAATAAGTTACCATGCCAACCGGGAATAATTGCTTTGGCTTTGTCCGAAGAGATAAGAGGCCGGCGATGACGCCGATAATGATTGAGAGCAGGATTAAAGCGCCTATTAGCTCAACGCCCAATATGTTGACTGTCTGTTGCGGGATCTGGCGGCAAAGACCAAATAAACAGATCCAATTCACAAAATAGGCGATGCCGTATATAAAAATGGTTGTGCCTATGGTTGTAAGGATCGCTGTTAGCGCGCGAGCCGGACCATCAGCCAGACTGAGAACTGCCTCCTGACCATAGCGACTGGCATAGGAGGCCGCCAGCAAGGCGACAATGGAGGCGACGATTGCAGGCAACAATACGCGCAATAGATCAAACATCACATTGATGAAATTGCCGACAAAGCTGAAGAAACCAAGATTCTCGGCCAACCATAAACCCGCCACAACACCTAATTGAGCTAAGACTGCCAGGGCAAAAATGGAAACTCCGGCAGCTATGGTTATCTTAAGCCAATATATGACTTGTAAGCCCAAAGAAGGTTCTTCCGCACGGAATACAGGTGGTCCAATACGAAGCACGAGCCATACCAGGGCACACGACAGTAATATAGCCACCAGGCCGACTAGAGTTTGATCTCCAGCAAATTCAGATAATCCCACCAGAAAACCAGTTATCGGCAAGGCGATCAGAAAACCGATAGCAAACGCAATTAGGGCAGCCGTGATGGCTGCCAACGGCGAGCCGACATTGGCCATCATGTTCCGGGCGCCTAGAAAAGAAATCGGCACTGCCAAGAATGTGCCCAAAGTGGAGGCCATTAAGGCCATCAGGATGGTCTCCAAGATTTTATCGATCGTCTCTTTTGTTGTTTCACTCAGATCCGTTAATTGCCGGTCGACTACCTCGACGACTTCTAAACGTTGGGGTTCATCATCCTCGCGAATATCTGGCATAGTGAAGGCAACTTCAAAACTGCCTTCATCATCCGTCCGAAAGTCGGCTACGGTGCGTCTGGTTTGGGCGCCCACCGGGTACCACAAGACGGCTCCATCGACGTTGTTGGTGAATCCCTCCCCAGTTAGTGTCAGTCGATCTTGGGTGGTGGAAGCGCAATTGGGCGCAAGAACCGCCACGCGACCTTCGATTGTAACCTGGGATCCTTGGACCTCTTCCGGACATGGCATGCGGATGGACATGATGGTACTTCGGGTTTCATTTTCGTAGTTGAAGAAGTCTGGGCGGGCTAGGTCCCGGATTAGACCTACCAGGTTTTCTTGCCGCTTGGGTTCCAGAGGTTCTTGCAGGTTGATTTGGGTTACTTCGACGGCCTTGGCGAAAATGACGATCACCACAAGGACAAGTAGAATAACTCCAATTTTTCGCAAAGTCTTTCGACGGCCACTATCGTTATCGTTCATGCTTCGATGTTCCGGCCAACTTAAGTTGCTAAACCAATGCCCTGAATCTTAGCCGATGCGTTCCGCTTCCTGGCCATAGATCTCGAGAAATTTGTCGTCGTCGATTTCGTTGGGTGCGCCATCAAAAACCAGTTTCCCTTCATTGAGGGCGATGGCCCGGGTGCTATATTGCTGCACGAGGTCCAAAAAATGTAAGCTGACGAGGACCGTAATCTTGTCCTCCTGATTAATCAACTGCAGATGTTTCATAATACTGTGGGCCAGGGCGGGGTCAAGGCTGGCCACCGGTTCGTCAGCCAGGATCAAACCCGGTTCTTGCATCAAAGCTCTGGCAATACCAACACGCTGCCGTTGTCCGCCGCTGAGTTCATCAGCCCGATTATCGGCCTTTTCGCGGATTCCAACCCGATCCAGGTTGGCATAGGCCCGGTCAATATCCTCTTGGGGAAACCGGCCGAGAACGCTGGCGAGAGAGTTTACATAGCCGAGACGGCCGCCCAGTACATTGGTCAAAACACTTGAGCGATCAACCAAATTAAAATGTTGGAAAATCATGCCAATACGGCGGCGAGCACGTCTTAGCTCCTCTCCAGTGATGTGAGAAAGCTGAGTGTCGTCCCACCAGATTTCACCACCCGTCGGATCAATCAAACGATTGATACAGCGCAAAAGCGTGCTTTTTCCCGAACCGCTCAAGCCGATTACGGCTACAAACTCACCTTCCGGCACATCGAATGATACATCCGTCAGGGCGACGGTGCCGTCATCATAAGTTTTGTCTAGATTTTGTATTCGTAGCACATGAACCCCCTCAAGTGATTAACGAACTATGAACGAGAACGCGACTCGACTCGTTCACCTACGAGGAAGTTAATAAAAAGAAGCCGGGTAAACAGTTTGTGTCTCCCGGCTTCCTTTTAATTTATGAATTTTGTTACTCTAGCCACCCAGGACATCTTCTTCAGAGATGCCAAGTGTGTCCATCAGGAAGCGAACGGGATCATAGAAACTATCGGTTGTTTGTTCAATACCTGTCCAATTGTAGAACTCCTCGCTGCAGATGGAGGCCATGCAATCCGGATTGTCTTCGCTAACCCAATCCTCCAAGGCGGAGGTGATTTTGTTCGCCGTGTTAAGTGGGAATTCCGGACCAAAGGAAAGAGTGTCATTGGGGATCTGGTCCGTCAAAAGCAGGATCCTGGTCTTGTCGAAGATGTCTGGAGCCGTATCGGCAACCGAGGCGCGAGCGTCCAAGACGCGATAGCCGCCATCGGCCGGGTCGCCACAGGCAAATGTACGTCCCTCTTCATTTCGCACCGGGCTTTCGCCACAATCGCGCCAGATCTCAGGATCGTCGACGCCATAGGCCCATCCGCGTTCATAGAACGGAAGCAACGGCGGGCTGAAGAAAGCCGTCGCGAAGTCAACTTCGTCATTGTATACGGCCAACATCGCGTTGTTATGACCACCGGTTTCGACGATTTCACCGGGCTCAACAGCAGCACCTTGGAACATGGCAGTGGGGAAGAGGTAGCCAGAGGTTGAACCAAAATCGGGAATACCCCAGGTCAAACCAGCCAAATCCTCGATCGATTCGGCTTCACTATCGGCCGGTACTACGATTTGGGCTGCATACCAGGATAATCCAAAGCGAACAGCGGCAGCCCCGACGGTCACGCCACAACGATCGTTAGCCAAAACGTATCCCTGGGCCGGGATGAAGCCTATGGTATCGTCAGGTGAAGCGCACATCTCTTCAATCGTAGCGGCGTAGCTAGTGGGCACACTGACTTCGTACTTAAAACCTGTGGCGTCCTCTAGAGCTTGAGCCATAACATCGCCACCAGAAATGATGGCATCGACATCAACCGAAGGCACAAATAAAACCTTGATCGGCCGTTCTTCAGAACCGAGAGGCGCTTCTTCCATCATGACTTCTTCGGTCACAATACGGGTCTGAATCGCCTCGACGATACGCGTTACCTCTACTGGGACTTCAACTTCTTGCTGCTGAATTTGCTCGACGATCTTGGTGACCACGACCTCGACTTGTTCAGGCTCGGCCGTACAGGCCGACAGGGCTGCTACCAGCACGAGCAAACCAACTACTAACAAAATCAGACGTTTTGATCTCATTGAATCTCCTCCAAACAATTAAAAGGTGTCAATATTAAGTAAAACACAAAGGCATTCGGGCATTTGCCAACAATAGGTTCCTTTGCGCACCAATAAGGGCATGATACTTCAAATAATGTCCCGTCGCAAGCAATAATTGACGCTTAATTTATGGTATTGAGTCGTGAAATTCTGGACCAACTAAAAGGGACCGGAAACGTCGCAAATCTCCTATTGACAGTGCACTGAAAGTCTTAAATTGTCGTCAACTTTGGGTTAAAAAATGTGGAAATCCAACTAAATCCAATCACTCCCTGACAGGTAAAGGGATATCACGAATTTCGCATTCGAGCATATTACTTTCATCTGCAATGTCGACCAGAATCTGGTGAGGATCGACCCGGTTGTTGAATTGGGAAATTTCTACATCTTCATGAATGAGTCCGGCCCAAACGGGTTGGGGATTTCGTTCGCCAAATGGACCAACCATCCGAATCGTGCCTGTGACTACCGCTCGCTGTCCTGGCATCAAGTAATAGTGATCGCCAATTTTTTCGAGATCTTCGACATTTCCCAAAGCAAAACGATAGGGGTAATTGGAAAGTTCATTTTCGTAACCAATGGCTACCCGCCAGGCGCCAGACTCTGTGTGCCAACCCAGGGTATTGTAATTCCAATCTGAATCATAGACTGTGCCAGGTGCAGGTCCAGTGGTTCTTATCGGTGTCGAGCCATAATTCTGGACGGTTAGGGTGAAGGTGATCGAATCGCATAGGGCCACGGCCGTCGAACTAAACTGAACCGTGTCCCCTATCACCGGTGAAATGATTTCTGCGCGAGGCACACCGCCATACTCAATGGTTAGCGCGTCTTCTACCCGGATCTTTTGTCCTTCCGCATCCTCAGCGATAGCGATTACCGGATATGCGCCATCAGGAGGTGGCGTAGCCTTATTATCAACGCCTGCTTCGTAATCAAAATAATGACGGCCTGGAGAACCTGGCGCAACGCCTCGTTCTAATTCTGCTACTGGTAACTCCGCCCCCTCGGGAGTGATTACGAATACCCGGTATGAGGATACTTCTTTAGGAAGAAAAAATTGGATCTGAACCCGATCATCGATTCCATCCTGGTTTGGAGAAAAAGTGTGCTTATCCAGGCTAAAGTTACGCATTTCTGGTAACTCAGAGTCGGCATCGGAAATGGTTAACGGACCGGAAATGCTTTCCTGGATACCATCTGCATCTATTGCCGATATCGTCCAGTTGTACTCACCGTCCGGCAACAAACGCGCTACTATCTCCCCCTCAATTTCCTCATCAGGTAGCTTATATCCTTCTACGACGCCGCTAAATAGAAGTTGATATTCACCAACGCCTCGAGGTTGTTCCTGCCGGAAATAGAACCGGTCACCGGTTTCGTTCTCAAAATAGATGGAAACATCAGCATTTCGACTTATTTCGTACGAAATCTCGAGTTGCATCCAGTCTCGCCATCGGCATTGGGTGTAATGATTGTCTTCTCGAAGGTCACTTCACGAAGCAGGCTTGGATCCCCTTTAGTAATGATCCAACCGATAGCTATAGCTGCCACGACAAGCGCGGCGGCAATTATGACTACCATGCCTCGGGCGAGACTATTCTGATTCATGGTGGCAAGTGTACCAAAGTGAAAGTGGTGGGCAAGACTGCTAGAGGGTTTCGCCAGTATATCGGTTGATGGACGATGGAAAATCGTTGCCTTACCGTAAGCAGCGACGAAATTGGACCCTTGGAACTTGATTCAAAGCTTATGGCCTGTTGATCCGTCACCTACTGTAAACGAGCAAGATAACTTTCGGCGTTATATAGGCTTCAACAAGAGCGGCAATAAGAAGCAAGGGGATAACCAGCCCGACGAATAGACGTCCGAAATCTGCTGAACGATTCAACCAGTTTTCGCCGATGGTTCCTTCTTGTGACCGGGTCATGATCGAGGCATGCCACCGTACAAGAGCAGCGAAAGCCAATAGCAAGGCCGGTATCTCGATGATAGCGTGTGGCAGGATTGCGGCCGTGAAAAAGACTAAAGGGCTTTCCCCGGAAATCGCGAGTTGGCCGCCCAAGAAGCCGACTACAACCCAGGGTAAACAAAAGATAAGCACATCTGTAACACTTAAGGTAATGATGCCTAAGAAGGCAGCAAGGATAATCACTCGTACATTCTGCCAAACGATCGAAAGAGGTAAGCGGCTGAAAAGGAATTCCAAGTTGCCAGTATTGGCAACGATGGCATCCCCCGTCAACGCGGCCTGAGCTTCAGCCGGCACGGGATAGCGGGCAGCCAGCAAGAAGCCTAGAAATATGCCTCCAGCCAAGGCAATCACCAACAAACCGCTCGGCATTGACAATGGCTTGATAAGCGAAAACAATTTGCTGTACCAACCAATGATGCCTGGGTAGCTCGACTTTTCTTGTCGCCCGGTAAACCGTTCCCAAACGGTTCGCATGCTCCAATTGAGCCGGAGTGTATCGATGTCCTGGCCCAGTAAATCCTCGCGATTGAAGATCATAATACCCATGCGAATAAATATCAGCGCCGTGACGACTAAAGCAAGTATTAGCCACCAAAGACCTGCACTATTTCCCCAAAATAGAACGATAGCTTCAAGCTGCAAAATCAAGGCCATGGGAACGATGATGAAGCTTGCCAGCAGATTGGCCGCCCGTACGCTCGTAGTCTGGCTAGAGACGATTACGGCGGCCGAGACCATGATAACGCCCTGCACTGTCGTGAGCAGAAGGATTTGAACGAACAATTGACCCGGTATTTGCCAGCTAGCTGCAAGTGCCAGTCCGATGATGTAGACGGTTATTCCAAGATAGCTGGTGACCATGGGCGGGATAAGAGCCGCCATTACTTTCCCAACGTACAATTGCCGGTTTGTTATCGGCGTCGATAAAAGCGGTTCGAGGCTTTTTCGTTCTTTTTCTCCAACGAAAGTTTCCAAGGCAATTACTAATGAAAAAGACATTGGGAAAAAACCGACGATCAGCAGGAGAAATGGGATCAATCGATCACCAATCAACTCGGCGCCAAACTGGGCTGTGAAATTAAACAAAAGACGGGCGGTGAAGGTAGCCAATGCCGGGAATACCAGGGTGAGTAATACGATTGGGATGATTATCCGCCAATCTCGGAAAGAATCCCGCACCTCACGTCTTGTGATCAACAAGGCCATGCTGAGGTCATGGCGGTTGAAGAATGGTGAAACTGTTGCAGATGTCATGATTGATCCTGGATGGAAGTGACATTGCCAACTTGAGGCAGGGGAGTTGATGATTCATCTGTGACGATATTGAGGTAGACATCTTCCAAAGTGGCTGATAACTCGCGCAAGGCCACGACGCCTAAACCCAAACTGTCCAAACGGCGCACGACTTGAGGATTCGTGGTCACCGGATCTTCGGTCACAAAACGTATTGTGTCTCCCTCGATCTCTTCCAAGGTCACCAGGTCATCGAGCTCGTGAGCCAGGCCATTTGGCGATTGATCGAGCTGAAGTTCATAGCGCCGGTGCCCGAGAAGCTGCCTTTTTAGATTCGCCGAGTTATCCTCAGCGATTATTTGGCCTCTCTTTATGATGGCAATTCTGTCAGCCAATAATTCGGCTTCGGCCAGATTGTGGGTGCAGACGATGATAGCGCGCTTGTCGTCTCGTAGTTCAAGGATGGCGTCGCGTACCAATTTTGAGCTATGGGGATCCATGGCGGAAGTAGGTTCATCTAAAAGCAATACGGCCGGGCTGTGGAGCATAGCTCGGATAATCCCGACCTTCTGGCGCATGCCTTTCGAATATTCTCCTAGTCGCCTGTAAGCGTCGCTTTTGGGCATGCCAAAGCGTTTGAATAGGTAGAGCCCTCTCGTTCGAATCTCTTCATCAGACATGCCGTACAGACGTCCAAAGAATAGCAGGTATTCGAGGCCGTTGGAACGGCTGTACAAACCGGGCTGCTCGGTAAGCATGCCGATGATTCGCCTTACCTGGTCAGCGTCTTTGACTACATCAAATCCATTGATCCGTGCCTTTCCTTCGGTCGGACGAAGGATGGCGCTCAACATGCGAACCGTCGTCGTTTTCCCGGCGCCATTTGGGCCAAGCAAGGCCAGGAGTTCCCCGCTGTCGATCGATAACGTGAGATTATCGACAGCAGTGAAGCCGTCAAAGCGTTTAGTCAATTTTTCCGCTTCAATCATATGGTTAACCGCTACTAGAAATTAGGGGAGAGCGCTAATCTGAAAGGCTATTCTATCACCATCGCAACGATGAAGAACCGGTGGGACGATCAGAAGACTAGGTAATCTGAGCTATGACAATCTGAGCTATGGCTAATCTTTGGCGATTAGATGACGATAAATAAGGAGAACAGCCATCGGGATGGCAATGATGATGGAGACAAGGGTTGCAATCGGGATGCCCAAATCCAGGCCAGCAAAACTAAAGTTCCGGCTATCCAGACGAATCAACTCTAACAGTATTCGGCCGGTGGCATAAAAAACCAAGTATAAGGCGAGTAGATCACCTGTCTGCAGATCGTCACGTTTGCGACGGGCTAGATAGTACAAAACAAAAAATGTCAGGAGACTCCAAAGTGATTCGTAAAGAAATGCTGGATGAAAGCGTGTGGTCTCGAAAGGGTAGAGTTCCATATTGGCAAATACAGTGCCCCGAATGCGATTGGCAATGTAAATGCCCCACGGCAAATCGGTTAATCCACCATATAGTTCTTGATTGAAGAAATTCGCCCAACGGCCGATAAATTGACCGATGGCCAAACCTACGACAGCCAGGTCTGCCCAAGCTATTGCCGAAATTCGCTGCCGTCGTGTGTACAGGATCAGTCCAAGGAAACCACCGATGATGGCGCCATAAATGCCTAATCCACCGCTGCGAATATTGATTAGCTGCATGGGATTACGGAGGTAATCCAGTGCCGAATAAATTCCTTCCGCTTCCATGCTGGGAGAAGGCGTCAAAACATGGTATAGTCGGGCGCCGATCACTCCCAGGACGACCACCCAGATAACGCCTCCCCAAACATATTCAGGGTTCCATTGGCGCCACGGCGCATCGGTAAGCCAGGTTTCCAATACGTCAGGAAAGGCCGCTAACTTGTCCTTGATTTCCTGGAGCTTCTTTTTTCCGACGTTAAGCCGCTCGGGATTGAGACCCCATTCAAATATTAACTCACCCAGATTATTGACCTTTCTTTTTTTGAGCGACTGAATCATTTCCTCGGAAAGATCCAAAGTTGTCAATGGTTTGATTTGCAATTTGTGGGGAACGTGCTCGTCGAAATCGGCTTTAGCCCAGCCCGCAGCCAAGGAAGCTGTAACCCAGGCGCCAAGGGCAATGCCGGCGACGATAAAGATGCCATACCAAAAGACGTCGAGGTTGAAAATGTCGAGATGAAAGGCGACGCGATTTGGCGTCCTACCTGTCATGATGTGATTGACGAATATAATGCCCATGATTACCGTGAAAACGGCGATCAGGTACCAATAAGGCTCTATGCGTCTGCGCTGTCTATTCTTAGTCGATTTTTTCGCCATTTCTTTCTGAATTTGCGCTACTGATTATTTTAGTTTGCTGCCAGACATGATAGACTCGCTGGCCTACCGTGAACCATGTGCCGATAGCCAGCACAGCAATGCCAAAATTCACAAAACCCAACCAAAACACCGATAGCAAAAGGGTTACCACCATTACCACATACCGTTCAACACGTGTCAGCAGACCCACTTTACAGGATAAGCCAAGTGCTTCAGCTCGGGAACGGGTGTAGCTGACCATGATGGACCCGGTAACAGCGGCATACGTCGCTATGGACATCCAGACATCATCATTCTGGTAGAAGTAAGAAAGGTAGCCCGAATATAGGATGATTTCGGCGATACGATCAGAAGTCGAGTCGAGAAATGCGCCAAAATTACCTTTTCGACCGATTTTCCTGGCCAATGAGCCATCTAGGGCATCTAAGGGTACAAAAACGAATATGGCGATACCCGCCCAAAAAAATTCACCCGTCGCGATGAGCCATGCAAAAAAGAAGTGCAACAGCATGCCCAATATTGTCAATAAATCAGGTGAAACACCGAGCCGGGCAAGGAAAGTGACGATGGGATCGATGATGCTGGCAGTCCTGGCTCTTAACTGGTCGGTTAATGTCTTTTTTTCGGGTTGGGGGGAAGTTGTACTCATGGAGTGATTTCCGTTAACTGGACACATCATTGAATGATTATTCTCATAATGAACATCAGACGCTGTTGGATGATAAAGAACGGTGCCGGATGCTATCGAATCTGCCAATAGCTGTCAAGGTTGCCGGTATCCAGGATGGTATTAGCCATGAGCCTTTAATCTTGAGGAAGGAAGGCTAACAATGGCACTTCCATTTCTTGTGCGGTCATTCCGCCATGCCGGCCGACGAACCGGCCAGTTGTATCGCGTTCCTTTGCTGTCAGGAGTGTATAGTCGCTCTCCATCAAGGCGACCACATCCCCCAATTTCCGCGAAACTTGTGGGGCATGAGGCGAGGGTCCTAGTAATCCTGAGGTAAGAATCTGATTTGCGGAATAGGCCCTCATCTCCTTCTGCATCGTACTTTTGAAGAAATCAAGCAAAGTATCACGGCAACCTTGTCTGGCATAGAAGTAAGGCGCTCGTGGTTCTCCTGCCGGCCGCATCAACAGCATTTCCTGAATGAGAGGCAACTCTTCGATGAAAATGGAATGAGAAGAGGGCGTCTTGATATGGCCATGATCACCTGTGACGATTACGGCTGTTTCGCTTTTAATCTTGGGACTTAACCGGTCCAGGAATAGAGTTTGGAACAAGGATAAAGTCGAAATAAGTTCGGCGTCTACAGCAGGGTGATCGGGTCCACGAGCATGGCAAATTGTGTCTAAAGCGGGCCAGTAGGCATTCACGTAGCATCGCTCATGTTCGCCATGTTCGACTATCTCGTGTAACCTCACAAACATATCGGCCGCGCTGACGATACCTTGGACGTACCTTACACCCCGATCCAGCATTCTACTGAGGGATGAATTGACAATGCTTTGTCCCTTTAGAGAATAAGTGACGATCCCGGCCGTAGCTAGCTGTTCGGCAAAGCCAGGAACCTGGAGAAAGCCTTCGGGTTCAATGCCCGCCTTGGTAAGAGAATCTGGCAGGGAAGCAAAGGTAGGGGAGAAACTCAATACTGAGGCCAGAACCGCTTCGTCGGGTAAGAACAATCTCAAACCGACGACGCCATGTTGGGCAGGCGCGTAACCGGTCCAAAGGCTGCTTAAAGCGGCAACGGTCGTCGATGGAAAAACGGAGGTGATTTTGGTTTCGATGGCTGCTCCGATAGTTTGATCCTTCAGGTGATCTCTAGATCTTTGAAAAATTTCCCAGCCTAGCGAATCAACCAGCAAGACGATTACTTTTTTTATCCGCCGAGATTGATCATTTAGATTGGGCTCCGCGAGAGCCGGCAAACCGGAGAAGGGGGCACCCAACAAGTTAGCTACCGTTCCTGGAATGTTGGCAATAGTTCTACCTTGATAATCTGGAGCGACAAAATCATTTGACAATTCAAAGGATTTCAACTGCCCTCCTCCTATTTCGTGCATCAACAAAATCAATAAACGAAAGTTTCCCTGTGATTTACGGATGGAACCATAAAATAAAAAAGGCCGGGGCTTTATTCCCGACCTTCTCTGGAGGCGGTTACTCAATGTAGAAAATTAATTCAACCGCCGACTTCTCCTCAGATCAACGAGAGTTCGTATCTCTTCGTTCAATAGATTTCAAAATCTTCATAGGCATCAAAGTGACTGCTAATATTTAAATAAATAGCGTGATGCCGGTATTTCCTAACAATCTAAATCGACGATTTAGCTCAGCAATGAGTCTTTCAAGACCGTCATCTGGCTGGCGACGCTATCGTCCACTACCCGGTCGCCGACACGAATGATGAGGCCGCCCAGAATGTTGGGATTCACCTTGAATACGACATCTTTTACCCCAACACTCTTCTTGATTGCAGTTTTTTCTTTATCACTCAACGGCAGTGAGCTAGTCACTTCGGCGGATTCTCCCTGAAGTTCCTTGACTCCAGCCGGAATTTTAGCAAAGAAATCGGCGATTATCTCGTGCTGCCGGTCCTCGCTTAAGGATTCTCCAATAAGCTTATTGGCCGCAGCAATTGAAATTGCCGCTACTTGGGAGCGCAAATCTGCCAAAATTCGATCGCGTTCTTCAATCGCTTCTTCTCTGGCATCCGCCAGAACCTGTTTAGCGTCTGAATTGGCCTTGGCGATGATACCGGCCGCTGTTTCTTCAGCCTGGACCGTCGCCTCCGAGCGAATATGGTTTGCCTCGGCTCGCGCCTCGTCTTGAATTTTCTTTGCCTCGGCATCAGCATTGTCGCGGGCTATGGCAGCCTGGCGGGCATCTTCGAGGCCCTTGGCGATTCGGGCCTGGCGTTCCTCGAGCATGCGGGTAATGGGTCCATAGGCAAACGCCTTCATCAGAATGACTAAGACGATTACAGCGCCGATCTGAACAATCAGATAGCCTAAATTTATGCCTAAACCTTCCATATATCGTCCTCTCTTAAATTGTTGACGGCTTTAAAGCACAAACAAAATGATGAGGGCCACCACTAGAGCGTAGATGGCGACTGCCTCCGCGAAAGCAATACCCAGAATCATATTTGTCTGGATGTTGCCACTGGCGTCCGGATTGCGGGCAATCCCTTGAACAGCGCCAGCCACCAATATGCCGATACCTGCACCGGCGCCAATTGCCCCTAACATCGCCAAACCAGCACCAATTGCCTTTAGGCCAGTAACAAGCGCGAGGGCTGCTGCTTCATCCATACTTACATTTCCTCCAACTCATTTTTGCGTCGATTGACTAATTTTCCAATGTGTTAATTTTGTGTTTTCGATTTAATGGTCGTCATCGTCACCATGGTGTTCCGATGCGCCGGCCATAAACATGAGGGCTAACAAGCCGAATACAACGGCCTGAATGAGGCCGACAAAAAATTCGAGGCCGAAAAAGGCCACACTGATGGCGGGTACTAGAAAAGCGATGACAAACAATAAGATCTGTCCAGCAAAGATATTTCCAAGGAGACGGAAGGAAAACGAGATAATGCGGGAAACCTCGCCTACAAGCTCCAACAGACCTACAGCCCAATCAATCCCCTTAATTGGATTTGAGGCGATGACAGTCGGTGTAACATTCCAAGGGAAAAACTTTTTCAAATAACCGATGCCCAGATACCGGAATCCAATTACCTGTACCCAAACCATGGTGACCAGAGCCAATGCTAACGTGAAATTCAGATCTGTGGCCGGGGCGCGGAGGAAGGCTACGACAGCCCAATCGGCGTTTTCTGCAGCACGGCCGGTTCGCGGATGATCAGGATTGATATCTCCTTCGACATCATTACGGCCGCCAAATAGGAAGCCGTCTGCTTTAATCAAAAATCCACTATTGGCGACCTTGATATCTTTGAAGTCACCCAGGTTAGCTTCGTCAGCAGCACGCTCGGCTACTTCAAATGTGTGTTCGAGCTCTTCCTCGCTGAGGTGCTCGCCTAATTCATTGGCCACGTCTTCTTGTAATACCACCGCTTGTTCTGCTTTTAGGTGCGGAAGCCACTCAAAAAACCCAATGCTGTCTACGCCCGGGACAAGTTCGATCCAGTTAGCAACCAGAATGTACAAAATAAGTGTGAAGAAAAGGGGGAAAAACTGTTTGGCTTTCTTTGAGCCGGCTAAATTCGCGGAAAAATTCATGCCGGACTCAATGATCCACTCAAAGAAGTTGTAGAAACCGGTCGGTACCTCATCTGCGGTGCGTGAGCGAGCCCGCAGGAACAAAGCGATGGCTACAACGACTATCCAGGCCACAAAAGTTGTAACCAAGGTGTTGGTCAAGCAAGGAAACAGGCCGCTGCCGGTAGATGTCCCAGGATAACACTCGCCCGGCAACTGGATGACGGGCAGTGCAGGCTGCGTATACGATAAGAAGCAGCCAAAGAAGATGAGGGCTACAAAGACTACCAGTAGAATGTAACGTTTCTTCATTTTATCGTTTAATCCTCTGTCGTGGTCTTATCTTCTGTCGTGGTCTTATCTTCGTTGTTGGATTCGCTGTCGCCCACCAAGGACTTTTGCGCTCTGGCAAGCGCCCACAGGCTTATGCGGACGATAACATATAATGTAATGGGAAAACTGCCAAGAAGAAACAGAATGGTAAAAATGCCACTTGTTTCCAATAAACTGTCAAGGAACCGACCGACCGCAAACGCCAAGCCAATGATAACGATGCTTGCAAATCCGGTCACGCAACCGATCTGGCCGACCAGGCCTGCCGTTCTCGCCGTCTGGTCGAGATTTTGGTTGTTCAGGGACACATTCCACTTGTTTTAGCAGAGCTTGTGCATTATATCACAACTCTTGATCATTACAATTGGGCAAAATGCTTCCGGGTAAACGATCAAACTATCTTTCAATGTCATGCCCACCCTCACCTGCGCGAGGAAAAACTTCGGTGGGCATCCATGTGTTTGGATTCCCGCCTTCGCGGGAATGACTTCTTGTTTGTGCACCCAAAAATTTCTATATCAGCAGCGTCGCGCATCATTAATATGACGAATTGAGGCGCCAAATTAGCCTGCAAAGAAAGCCGTCGCGGCGCGGCGTGTAAGTTCAAAAGTAGAGTTAGCCAGTATTCCGAGATATAGAATACCGAATATGGTCAATCCAATGACTAGACCGGAAGCCCTTGATACCGGGATGGCGACCTGCTCGTCATCTGAGCGGTAAAGATACATGACTTTGGCCACACTCAGGTAGTAATACAGGGCAATAAAGGCATTGATGATGCCGAGAAGGGCCAGCCACCATAATCCGGCTTCGACGGTCGCCCTGAATATGAAGAATTTACCAAAAAAGCCGGCCGTCGGAGGTATACCGCCCAGGGAGAGCAGGGCGAGTAACATAGCCAGCGCCAAAAAAGGTGACCGGCGGCTCAGGCCAGCTAAATCCTTGATTTCATCCGAACCGTTGATATTACTGACGATGATGACCACAGCAAAAGCGGCGACATTGCTCAGCATGTAATATAGCAAGAAGTACATGGTGGCACCGGCGCCATCAATACTTTCGGCATTCACGCCCATGGTGGTCATCGCCGCGATCAAACCCATCAGGGCGTAACCTGCCTGGGCAATGCTGGAATAGGCCAGCATGCGCTTGATATTGGATTGGCGTATCGCCAGTAAATTACCCAAGAACATGGTGACAATGCAGATGGCTACCAACATGGCCCACCAGGCATTTGAAGAGTCGGCCGGGCCGAATACGCCGGCGGTAAAAACGCGAAGGAAGACGGCAAATCCAGCTGCTTTTGAGGCGGTTGAAATCAGGCCAGTAACCGGCGTAGGCGCTCCCTCATAAACGTCGGGTGCCCAAAAGTGGTAGGGAACGGCCGATACTTTGAATCCGAAGCCCACGATAACGAGCGCTGCGGAAACCAAAACCGTGGCTCGTAAAACCGGGTCACCTATTGCGGAACGTGAGACTGTCTCTGCAATCGCATAGATGTTGGTTTCCTGGGTCAAACCATAAAGGTAGCTCATGCCGAAAAGCATAACGGCCGAAGCGAAGGCGCCGTATATGAAATACTTCATGCCGGCTTCATCCGACCGGGTCTCATCTTTTCTAAATGCCGCCAAGGCATACAAGGAGATGCTAGCCGTCTCCAGAGCAATATACAGCATGATCAAGTCGGCCGATGCGGACATTAAACTGAAGCCTATCGTTGCGGTTAAGAGCAGTGCGTAGTATTCGCTCCTCTGCACACCCTTGAAATCCATAGATATGAGAGCGGTGATCAAGAGTGCGATCAGGAAAATGATGCGGAAGACAAGCGTCACCAGATCTTGGCGGATCATACCGCCCCAATAAAGCTCGGGTTGAGCGTTTGGTTGATCTAGAAAGAACCAAATGCCAAGGGTTATTAAGAGGATGAAGAAGCTTCCCCAGGCTGTCGTTAACCCAAGCCCGCGTTGATTGTCACGCTTAAAGGCTTTGTCGATAAACAAGATGACGATTGCCAATATCAGCAAACAAAGTTCTGGTGCCAAGGCCAAGACGCTTTCAAGCGTAATTGAGCTCAATTATGCACCTCCCAACCAGTGAACGAAATCGGCCGCGACCAGCTGGGCCGAATCGAAGACGTTCGCCGCCGAATCCAGCACAGTCACGGTAGAATCGAATTGTTGAGCTACCTGGACCCTTTCGACAACAGGCGCCATTCCGGAAGCCACGATACTCGACAACGTTGAAGGAAATAAGCCAATGACAACTAAGATTAAAACGAAAGACACGAGGACGAGCTTGTCAATCGTCAGAAGTGGTCGCATGTCGTGCCATTTGTGTTCATCGTAGTTGCCGAAGAAAACGCGCCCTATGGCCCGCAGTATGTAAGCAGCGGTGATCACCACACCCAAAACGGCCAGGATGGCGATCCAGTTATAGTAGTCGGCAGGATTTAGACCGAGAACGGTATTGCTCAAATCCATTGAGGTCCCGTTCCAGAGACCCAAAAATATGGGGAATTCGGCGATAAAACCCGATAGTCCGGGCATACCCATTGATACTAAACCACCAACAACAAATGCGACCATAGCCCAGGGCAGCACTTTCATCATGCCGCCAAGTTCTGTCATATCACGGGTGTGGGCTCTGTCGTATACCATGCCGACGACAGAAAAGAAGAGGGCGGTCATGACGCCGTGACTGACCATTTGTATGCCTGCTCCCATAAATCCATCTAGATTCATGGTGGCAAACCCCATGGTGACCAAACCCATGTGGCTAACGCTTGAATAACCGATGAGATATTTCATATCGGTCTGACGCATGGCAATCAAGGATCCGTACAAGACGTTAACCAGGGTAAATAAGATGAGGAAGGGCATCCAATAAACGGTACCTTCGGGCAAAATCTGAATGCCAACTCGCAAAGAGGCGTAAGCGCCCAACTTCATGAGCACGCCCGCGTGAATCATAGAGACAGCGGTAGGGGCTGCAACGTGACCGTCTGGCGACCAGTTGTGTAGAGGCCAGATGCCTGCCAGGATGCCAAAGCCTAAGAACAACGGCAAAAACCAAATGCGTTGAATGTTGAGCGGGAAAGTAGCTTCTGACCAAACCCGCAAATCGAAAGTGGGGCTAAGGGCTTCTGAATATTCGGGCAGCAGGAAGTAGAGCACCAGGAAGGCGATAAAGGATATGAAGCTACCGATTAAGAGATACAAGGTGAGCTTCATCGAGGCATATTCTCTTGTTTTCTCCCAGCCCCAGATGACGATGAGCACGTACATGGGCAACACCGCCAACTCGTAGAAGAAGAACAGCAGAAATCCGTCGACAGCTACAAAAACGCCTTGGACGCCCGCAACGAGAAGCATGAAAAAGGCGAAAAACTCGCGCGGCCGGTCGTCAATACTCCAGGAAATTAAGACGCCGCCAACACCAACCACCGCGGTTAGTAACACCAAGGTAGCGCTAAGACCATCGACGCCCACGATGTAATTGAGGCCGATGCTTGGGACCCACGAGTGTTCTTCTACTAACCTCAGTGATTCAGCCCAAGAGGAGCCTGCTGCCGGTAAATTTTGGCGGTAAACGACAAAAATGAATACCGCCAACAATAAACCCAACGCCGCGCCGGCGAGAGCCAGCATGCGGGCATTCTCCTTCCTGTCCTTGGGCAGTAGGAGGATGATGATCGCCGTTAATATGGGCGATAACACTATGATAGAAAGAAAGGGAAACTCCATTTTATCAGTTCCACTTAAATAAAGGTTGTTAGCCTTTGGCTATTAATGTGTCTTGGCCGATAGAAAATACACTCCAAGCTAAAATAAAAATATCTTTGTGACTGTGTCGTTAATGACGGCTAGAATCCATTGGGGCCAGATACCCAGCGACAACATTAGAATCATCAGTGGCCAAATAACGAGATGTTCTCGCAGATTCATATCTTTGAGATCTTGCCACTTGGGATTTACTTCACCGTGAAGAGTAAAACCAATGCCTTTCAGTATATATGCACCAGTCATTAGTAAACCAAGCATCGATAAAGCGATTTGAATTTTGAACGGAGCCCCCCAAGCGCCACGGGTGATCATGAATTCGCCGACGAAGCCGTTCAAGCCCGGCAAACCTAAAGAGGCCATACTGGAAAAAACCAAGGCCGCGCCAAAGAAAGGTAATATTGACCAGAGGCCACCATAATCCTTCAATTGCCTGGTATGAGCGCGTTCATAGATGACGCCCACCAAGAAAAACATGGCAGCCGCTGATAATCCATGATTAAACATCTGCATGACGGCACCGCTAGTGGCGATGATCGCATCCTCGTTCATGTTGCTATTGGTATATTGGGAGCCAAACACCCAGGCCATCACGGCAATACCCATGACCACAAAGCCCATGTGATTGATCGAAGAATAAGCGACCAATCGTTTAAAGTCCCATTGACCAAAAGCCGCATAGCCACCCATAATGATGCTGAGCATGCCGAAAATTGCCAGAACGCCTGCTGTGGCGTGAGCCTGTTCCGGGAATAGGGGTACGGTAAGGCGTATAAAGCCATAGGCGCCCATCTTTAACAATACACCTGCCAAAATCATGGAACCGGCGGTAGGCGCTTCAGTGTGGGCATCTGGTAGCCAGGTATGGAATGGCCAAACCGGAATCTTAATGGCGAAGGCGATAACGAAAGCCACGTAAGCAATTCCTTTAAAGAAGCCGGTGGATAGGTTAGTGCCTGGTAAAACCGGCAAATCGAAATTAACCCAGAGTTGGGATAGCTCTGGGATGTCGAAGGTGCCCATGGAAAGGCCGATGACCTGGATGGCTAATAAGAGGCCCAGGCTACCTGCCATTGTGTAAATCATGAATTTGAAGGAGGCATAACGGCGATCCTTACCGCCCCAATAGCGGATCAGGAAGTACATCGGGACCAGGCTAAATTCCCAGAAGATAAAGAATATGACCAGGTCCAAGGCGACGAAAAGGCCCAACATCGCTGTTTCCAAAATCAGGAACAAGATCATGTAGGGCTTTATCTTGTCGTCGATTCGGAAAGAAGCCAAAATGGCCAGCGGGGTAAGGATGGCTGTTAGCAACAGCATGGGTAGGCTGATGCCATCGGCGCCTAGATGGAATGAAGAACCAATTTCTGGAAACCACTCGGCCTGAATCTGGTACTGCATGAGTGCATCAACTCGATCGTAATTGAGCCAGGCAATGAGCACAAACACGAGTGTGATGGACGCGAAAGCTAAAGCCACCCAACGGACAAGGTTTTTTTCATCGCTGGGTAACAAAACGATGAGCAATGCCCCGACCACGGGAGCAAGGATGATGAAGATAAGAATATTCTCTAGTAGGAAATCCATAGTTCAGCTCGTTAGAATAGGCCGTCAAGGAAACCAGAGTTAATTAACAAAACGACGACTGCCAATGCCCAGCCAATTAAGACCGACACTAGCACGTATTCCTGAATCTTGCCTGTTTGAATGGCCCGGAATTCTTGGGCCAGTACCAATACCTGGTCTTTAAGCCAATCGACGCCACCACTGATGACGACTTCTTCAAAACGCTTCATGTAGTAGCCCAGGCGATAAAATGCCCGGGCAATAAGATTTAATGTCCCGTCGATAATGCCGCGATCGATCCACTCGTAAACGAATGTTCGGGCTAACCATTTGGTGGGTCTAATGAAAATAATTTCGTAAAGCTCGTCCCACCACCATTTGTTCTGAAGGAAGGTGTACATAGGCCCAAGTGGCTTAACCAGGGGGTCGGGCTGGCCTTCTTCGAGAGGTTTGCGGCCGTAAATCCACCAGCCTAGGAACAAACCACCGATGGCGACGAAAAGAGACATGATCAATGGAACGTAGCTAAATTCTTCGATGGCGAAAACAATGCCCTCCAAAGCGGGGAGGCTAAATAATTCGATCATCGTTTCTTCAATAGAGGTCGCCACAAAATGTTCAAAGAAGTTGTTACTGAACAGTGGGCCCAGTATGGGGAAATTCTCAGGCACACCACTCAGACCGGCGAAGAGCGCAAAAACCGAAAGGACGACCAAGGGCACGGTCATGAACCAATTACTCTCGTGAGCGTGTTCCGCTAATTTGGTTCGCGGTTTGCCCAAAAAGGTGAGCGAAATTTGCCGGGCTGTGTAAAAAGCGGTCAGTAGCGCACCGATAACTAAGACCCAGAAAATAATAAAGGCCAAGGGTTCGCCATCGGTCGAGCCTTCCTTCCAAAGGACCGCCAGTATCTCATCTTTTGACCAGAATCCGGCCGTGATGATGGGGAATCCGGAAAGAGCCAGGCCACCTATCAGGAAAGTCCAAAAAGTTATTGGCATCTTCTTGCGCAGCCCGCCCATGTTCATCATATCTTGAGGATCGGTGTGATGATCGTGGGCTTCTTCGGCGCCATGTTCCATGCCATGAATGATGGAGCCTGAGCCTAGAAATAGAAGGGCTTTGAAGAAACCATGGGTGATGAGGTGAAAGGCTGCGGCGATATAAGCGCCAACGGCTACGGCGGCAACCATGTAACCTAACTGAGATATGGTCGAAAAGGCGAGGACCCTTTTGACATCATTTTGGGCAACTGCGATTGTAGCCGCCATTAAGGCAGTAAATGCACCAATGCCGCCGATTACTATCTCAACACCGCCGGCGCCCTCGATGGCGACGACAATCAAGGGGAAAATTCGTAATATTAAATAGACACCGGCCGAAACCATTGCCGCGGCGTGGATAACAGCGCTAACTGGGGTTGGGCCTTCCATGGCGTCTGGCAACCAGACATGTAACGGCCATTGCGCCGATTTTCCGACAGTACCCGAGAAAAGCAGTAAGGCCATGAGGGCGAGTCCGCCGGCGCCAACTATTTCCGCTGCATGTTCCAGGCTCTCGGCCGAGAAGGCTTCGCTAAAGGTCAGTGTGCCAAAAACGCGGTAGAAGAAGACGATGCCCAGGAGCATGACCACATCGCCAATGCGGGTGGTCATAAAGGCTTTCACCGCAGCCGATCGCGGCGGAAGCTGTTTTGGATCGTCGTATTTCTTAGCGTACCAGAAGCCAATCAGCAAGTAAGAACAGAGCCCCATGAGTTCCCAACCCACGAACAGGGTCAGCAAGTTATCGCTCACAACCAGGATCAGCATCGATCCGCCAAAGAGGCTCATGAAAGCGAAGAAACGAGAGAATAATGGTTCTATTCCATCATGATTGGGCTTGCCCTTCACAGGATGGGATCCAGGTCCCGCCCCCCAACGGTGATAGCCAACGCTATACATGACGATCATGCTCACTGTCGTGGTGACCATAATCAACATCACGGCCGTGAGGGCGTCCACAGATACACCAATCTTTAGCCAATTGAAAAAGGGCCCCACCGGCAACCAAGCGAAGGAACTATGAACGATTTGAGGATGTTCTACCAGGTGGTGCGGGTCCTCGATGAAGGCCAAGATGGTGGCGATTGCCACAAGCCAACCTAAAACCAGGGCAAACCCGACGCCGGCCCAGGCCAAGATCCAACTCAAGGTCTTGTTACGATTCGTGAACAGGACGATGAGAAAAAAGACCAACAAGGGACCGGCTGGAATGAGCCAGGTAAAAGTGGTCAATAATTCTTCCGACATGCAGCGATCCTTAAATTTGAGCCGCTAACCTGATGTAACCAGGAGCGGGCTCTCAGGAATGTTGAGAACACCTATTAATGGCCGAAAAGACAAAACCAGCGGCCTAATATTTCAAAGTATCAAGATCTTCGGCAACAACCGAGTCGCGACTGCGATAAACCGTGATGATCAAAGCCAAACCGACGGCCGCTTCGGCTGCGGCTACGGCAATCACAAATACTGCCCAGGCAACACCCACTTGTTTTTCTGGTTGCAAATATCGCCAAAATGCCACCAGATTGATGTTCACGGCATTGAGCATCAATTCGACGGCCATCAGAATCGCTACGGCGTTACGACGAGCCATCACGCCATAGAGGCCGATACAAAACAACAAAGCAGCTACAACCAAGTACCAGGACAGTGGGATCATGATTCTTTCTCCGGCCGAGCGAGGAAGACCGCGCCGACGAGAGCGGCTAATAATAAAACAGAGGCAACTTCAAAGGGAATAACATATGCCTCGGGACTTACCAATAGTGCGCCAAGTTGCTTCACACCTGCTTCAATCACTACGTCGCTGACTTCGGCCGGTGCAGCATATTTTGATGTAGGCCAGGTGCGTAGTGCAACAGCGGCTAATAAAGTGAAGGCTAATATTGCGGCGGCTAGACCCCAAACAGGCTGGGAGTTGAACGGAGACTCCACGGTCTGCATGAGACGGCGGGTCATCATGATGGCAAAGATCACCAGGATCGAAATGGCACCTATGTAGACCAAAAGCTGGGCAATTGCTAAGAATCCTGCTTCAAGCAAAATGTATAGGCCGGCTACGCCTAAGAAGGACGCCATTAGGGCAATAGCAGCCCTAAAGAGATTTCGATCGGTCACCACGACTATGGCTGAAATAATCGTGAATAAGCTGATTAAGATAAAAACAACTTGCTGAATAGTCATTCTGTCAGCCTTTCCTAATAAAACACTTGCTTAACGAGCTTGACTAGTGGACGGCACTGGTCGCAGTCTGTATTTCTGTTGAATCAGAAGCCGTTTCGTTGTTAATTCCCGGAGCCTCTTCATAGGACCGGCGTTGCCGGGCAAAGCGACGAACGACTTCGATTGCGATCAGGAAGACTACGACGTTGACAAGAAATAAGATACCTGCCGATGCCCATGGATTGATATCTTCAGGCAGTAATTTAACGACTACGGCGACAATCAATATCAAGGTCAGGGTTAAAGGAACAAGAAATTTCCAATTGAAATTTAACAATTGGTCAATTCGTATGCGTGGAAAAGTGCCGCGAATCCAAATGAATATGAAGTAGATAAAAAACACTTTGATAAAGAAATACACTAATCCAAGAATCGGATACTCTACCGCACCAGGTCCCCGCCAACCTCCTAAGTATATGGTCGTGAACAAGGCAGCCATAAACAAGGCACTGATGAATTCCGCTAAGAAAAACATAGCAAATTTCATGCCGCTGTATTCAGTATGGTAGCCTGCAACAATTTCGGACTCGGCTTCCAATAGGTCAAAGGGTGTGCGTCCTAGTTCTGCCAGGGCGGATATGAAAAAAATCAATGCAGAGAGGGGAACTACGACAACGTACCAAACTTCTTGAGAGGCCACTATCCGCTGCATAGACATGGAACCCGTGAGAAGTATTGGAATTAACAAAGCCATGACCATCGGAACTTCGTAGCTTACTAGCTGAGCGACCGAACGAAATGCACCCAGCAGCGCGTATTTATTATTTGATCCCCATCCAGCTAAAAGCAAAGCTACAACTGACACTGAACTGATGGCTAAGACATAAAAAAGTCCAACATTGAGATCTGCACCGATAACCCCAGGAGCAAATGGAATAACCGCCCACATGAGCAGCGAAGCGATGACGATGACAAGTGGTGCCAGATTGAATGCGAGTTTATCTGCGCCAAATGGCGTGATAACCTCCTTGGTCAACAGTTTCATTACATCGGCTATGGTTTGGAGTAAACCATAGCGACCACCGACTCGATTCGGGCCAATCCGATCTTGAATTCGGGCGACCACTTTACGTTCCAGCCAAATAAGCGCGATCACAATTAGCAAATTGAACGTACAAATAATGAAGATGACTACGATGTCCAGGATAGCTTCTAACAACCAGGCCGGTATGTTGTCAGACCAAACATCTCGCAAATAACCAATTGTATTTAACTGCACCAAACTTTGAAGAAATTCGACAATGTCAAAGGTCATGAATTGCTCCGATCTTCTCCTCGCAAAAAATACCGGGTATTACAAAGCAGTAATGTTGGAAAACCCGGATCAAGTATCGATTCTGGCTAGAACCACTCCAACGCACCTTCCCGCCACACGTAACCCAAGGCCGCTAGCAAGATGACAACAAAGATTATTATCTCGATTACGGCAAAAAAGGGCAGTTGGTTAAATGCGGCTGCGATGGGGAATAAAAATACGGCTTCAACGTCAAAGACAACAAATACAAGGGCAAAGATGTAATATTGCACCTTAAATTGAATCCAAGTATCGCCAACAGTTTCTACACCACATTCATAGGTAGATTGTTTTATAGGATTTGGCTTTTTAGGACCGAGTAAGGTTCCTAAAAGTATTGGCAAGCCAGGAAAAACAACGGCAATTACTACAAAGAGCAGGATGAATTGCCAATCACTAATCATCTATAACTTTTCCTTGTGAATTGGTGATTGTGAAATATATCTCATTTATAGCATATGCCCAAAACACCGGCAACGGGCAGCGAAACCGGATTCTAACAGAAAGATTGTTACAAGCAATAATAGTTTTCTGGCAAAGAGTCTGATGAATTTTGAGCGGCTAGGGGTGTTAGCTCCAACCCGTTAGCTTCTGTTTTTGCTGACTATATAAGGAAATACATCCCATCACCTTTTTTAACAGAATTGCCCGTCAACTTGGATTGCCCATAGCGATTATTAAAGCGTGCATGATGAAAGCGCCAATGCCTAATTCGACAAGCTCTAGCTGGGAAGCAATAATCTTTGATGAAAACCACGACAATCATTTTTTTTCGACGTTCTGAAAGATCAAAAACAGTGGATTAGATCTTAGCAAAGTGAGTTGAAATATAGAGACGATGAATTCGAGAGAGCAAGCATTGCATCTTGCAGCAGATATTGGGGGAACAAAAACCGTTCTGGCTTTGTTCACAGCTCACGACGGTCCCCACAAACCATTATCTGAAAGTCGTTATGCCAGCAATGATTATGAATCGCTGGCACAAATCATTTTTGATTATCTGGATGGTTTAGAATCGTCGATTCAATCGGTGACGTTTGGCGTTGCCGGACCCGTACACGAGGACAAAGTTCAGGTAACAAATCTTCCGTGGATTGTCGACGCACGAAGGTTATCGGCCGAATTAAGCGGCGTGCCTGTCTTTTTGTTGAACGATCTGGAGGCGATCGCTTATTCAATTCCAACCCTTGTAGCAGATGATGTGGAGTCAATTAAACCGGGAAAACGGCAAAACAAAGGGCCCGTCGCCGTCATCGCACCCGGTACGGGACTTGGAGAAGCCTTCCTTTTTTGGGATGGACACCATTATCGGCCGATCCCAAGCGAAGGAGGGCATACTGATTTTGCCCCAGCGACCTCACTGGAACTGGAATTATTGGCCTATCTGCAGCCCCGCCTTGGCCACGTAAGTTACGAGCGGGTTTGCTCAGGACTTGGCATCCAAAATCTGTACGCTTTCTTGCGTGACACGAAACAGTATGGCGAACCGGATTGGCTGCGGGATGAGCTGAGCGCGGTAACGGATCCAACTCCCGTCATCTTCAATTGTGCCTTGAATGAAAGGGCCGAAATTTGTCAGGCTACCCTAGAACTATTTCTTTCGATTTTGGGCAGTGAAGCGGGAAACCTGGTTCTACAGACACTGGCAACAGGGGGTGTCTATCTGGCCGGCGGCATTCCCCCCAGGATAATACCGCAGCTTCGTGGTGGACGATTCTTGGATGCTTTTATCCGCAAGGGCCGGTTATCCAACATGTTAATGACGGTGCCTATCGACGTCATTACAAATTCAAAGGCTGCATTATTTGGAGCGGCAAACCATGCCCTTCTCAACGCCGCCGACTGATCTCGGACAGCAAACACTTCGACAACATTATTTTGGGGACGCACTGAACTATCCATTAGGCTTGAATTAGACTTATTGGCTCGCTTTTTTTTAATCGATTTAGGTTTTAATTGACGAGGAAAACGATATGTTCCACCAGGACGATCAAGTTGCCGTCTTTCATGATCATGAGTCGTTGACCGAATATGCGGCCAATATGATACTTAAAATCGCATCCGAAAGTGTCAGCCTGCGAGGCCGGTTTTCTTTTGTGCTTTCAGGGGGTGGAACGCCACGACCCATGTATGAATTACTTGCTTCACCCCCATATATTGACGAATTTCCGTGGAGCAAAACTTTGATCTTTTGGGGAGATGAAAGGAGCGTCGCCCCGGATCATGAGGAAAGCAACTATGGTCAGGCATGGGAGCTCTTATTGAGGCATACACTGGTTAAGTCAAAAAACGTTTACCGAATTAAAGGGGAATTAACGCCTGCGTTGGCAGCTAGTGACTATGCTTACGAGCTTCAAAATCTGGGGACCGGCCGCTTGCGTTGGCCGAGATTTGACCTTGTGTTATTGGGACTTGGAGACGATGGTCATACAGCCTCTTTATTTCCTGGAAAAGCGACGGAGGTTGAGGAACAGGCCTCAGTCATCGCCGTAACCGCCCATTATGGTGACCGTCCGGCGGCCCGAGTCACGCTCACCCCCAGGGTCTTCAATAGCGCCCGTCAGATCATCTTTCTGGTCGTTGGCGCAAGCAAGGCTGAAGCAGTCGTAGCGGCGCTTGAGGGAACTCTTGATCCCGAAAAGTGGCCGGTTCAACGAATTCGACCTTCAGATGGCTTGATTACTTGGTTGCTTGATAAGCCCGCAGCAAACGATCTCAGCCATACAAAACAGATTTTGTAACCTTATCCAGCAACGGTGCATCTAAGTGAATGGATTCGTTAGTGTATTCTGATGCGTCTCCAATTCTTGTCTGAGATTTGGTTGCGATTAGAATGATCACCAAATGGAGAGATATTTTAGGATGACAACAACTGCAGAGAATATTGGCTTCAGCGTCAAGTTGCATACGAGCTTTGATTCGGCATTGGAACAAGTCGCTGAAGCATTGAAAGGGCAAGGTTTTGGAGTCTTGACCGAAATCGACGTGCAGGCCACTTTAAAGAAGAAACTGGATGTAGATTTTCAGCCATATCGCATCCTTGGCGCCTGTAATCCGTCTTTGGCCTATGAAGCCTTAAGCATAATGCCCCAGGTCGGGCTGCTCCTGCCTTGTAATGTAACCGTAGCCCAAATTAACGATGACGAAGTCAAAGTATCGTTTTTGGACCCGATGCTTATGATGGGAGTAGCAGGCGAACCATCCCTACAGTCGGTTGCTAAAATCGCGAAAGAGAAGTTGTTAAGAGCGGCCGCAACTATGGAGGAGGTCTGAGAAATGCCGATATATGAATTTGATTGCCAGGGCTGTGGTGGCAGTTTCGATAAATTAGTGAGATCGATATCGGCCATTGGCGAGGTAACGTGCCCTTCTTGTAGCAGTCCTGAAGTAAAGAAAAAACTCTCCATGTTCGCGAGTCGGGTCATCGGACAGAGTTCATCGGCTACTGCTTCTGATGCTAGCTGCGCGCCAGGCGGGCTCTGAGGTATTCCACGATAATTCCAGCCGTGTGTTGGAACCAATTCTTAGAATAATGAATGAACGCTAGGCCACTTGGTCTGGCGTTTTTTCGTCTGCCGATCCTCATCCAATGAATTACATTTCTAAACCGACCTTGATACGCGTCTTTGCACTTAAGCAAGTTTGGCTTCTGGCCTGATATAATGGCTAATAAGATGAACGAGACCATCAGCCTGCTGGATTGGCGGCGTCAAACAAGCGAGTTATATGCAACATTGAGAGAAGCCCCGGAGGCAGGCCGCGAGGTTGCCTGGCAACATTGGCGTGCCATGCGTAATGGAATGTTCAAGCATCATCTCCAATCTCCGCTTGATGGCGATCAAAAAGCATCCTTCCGTGGATTGTCTTATTTCGACTTCGATCCAGCTTACCACATCGAAGGTATTATTGATCAACAGGTAGAAAGAAAGACATTTCATGTCAAATTGGATGCTGATGCAGATCTCTATTACATCAGAGTTGGTCAGGTGCAATTCGAAATCAGGGGGGAATTGGGGCAGCTAAGTTTGTTCTGGATCGAGGGGTATGGTGGAGGACTTTTTATTCCCTTCAAAGATAAAACGAACGGTAAGGAAACTTATGGCGGCGGTCGTTATTTATTCGATACAATCAAAGGGGCTGATCTTGGCACCAATGGAGATGAAGTCATCCTGGATTTCAATTTCGCCTATAATCCTTCATGCGCCTATCATTCTCGTTGGGTCTGTCCTCTTTCTCCTTCTGAAAATAACCTTTTGTTCAATATTTCCGCCGGCGAAAAAAAGTTCCAACCTTCATAAACCCCTGCAAATCAATTATGTAGTCTATCGCTTGATAGGGGCTTATGGTTGTAATGCTCTTAACTGTCTAATACTGGATCGGAGCATAAGCTTCTTGACATGATAACTTCTGAGTTGGAACTAGCCACCACCACCGACGAATCAATCACCATAATTTTGCCCGGCAAATGGCGGAACTTACTTCTTCTTGCCTTCGCGGAGTTGCTGGCTATGTCTGTTTGGTTTTCAGCGTCGGCCGTCACACCTATATTAATTGAGGCGTGGCAATTGACTGATGGGGAGGCCGCCTGGTTAACGATGGCAGTACAAATCGGTTTTGTTGTTGGTTCTCTTGGCTCAGCACTATTAAATCTTGCCGATAGACTGCCTTCTCGCTGGCTGTTCGCGATATCTAGCTTACTGGCAGGGCTGGCGACTACCTCAATCGCTTTCTGGGCAAGAGATCTGGAAACGGCACTCGTTCTTAGGTTTTTCACGGGCCTGTTCCTGGCTGGCGTTTACCCGATTGGAATGAAAATAATGGCGACCTGGACCCAAAGAGATCGGGGATTGGGAATTGGCCTACTTGTTAGCGCTCTGGTCCTTGGCAGCGCTTCACCTCATTTGATGAGAGCATTCGGAAACGTGAATAATTGGCGTCCGGTTTTGTATTTGGCTGCCGGCTCCGCGATATTAGGAGCCATAATTGCGGCTCTATTCGTATCAGAAGGTCCTTTTCGATCGCCGGCGCCTCGATTTAAGTGGCGTCAGGTTGGTAAACTCCTGATTGAAAAAGACATTGCTTTGGCCAATACTGGATATCTAGGTCATATGTGGGAACTCTTTGCCATGTGGACATGGATACCGCTTTTTATCTTACTGAGTTTTGAGCAGCAGGGAATTTCTTCTGCATGGGCGAGTCTGGCCGCATTCGCAGTCATTGGGATCGGGGGTATCGGCAGCCTTGTCATGGGACCTATTGCCGATAGATTTGGCCGAACGAAAGTCACTATCGCCCTCATGTTGACCAGTGGCACGATGTCCTTGCTCATTGGTATCCTCTATGGAGGGAACCCATTCGTATTATTTGTCGTGGCCCTGATTTGGGGATTCTCGGTCGTCGCAGACTCGGCCCAATTTTCGGCCGCGGTTAGCGAATTAGCACCATCAAAGTACGTTGGCACAGCCCTAACCTTGCAGACGAGTCTAGGATTTCTCTTGACCTTATTTAGTATACGATTGATCCCACCGCTAGTAGAATTAGTGGGTTGGCGTTTTGCGTTTGCCATATTAGCATTGGGACCGGCGGCTGGCATATGGGCGATGTGGAAATTACAGAAGTTACCAACAGCGAAAAAACTTGCCGGAGGCCGGGGTTAGGCGCCAAGTAAGAAGCGAATTCTTATTGGACCTTGTAAAGATGGGATTCGTTCAATCAGAGGAGTTCGAAGGTCACTAAAAAAGTGGCAGGGTCACCCAAGTCAAAATAGTAACCCAATCACGACATTTCTAGCGGTTTTGAGGAGGCTGCGCTATGTGCCTATTTGTTCAGCCGTGACCAAGCTCGACGTTGAGTGACCCTGCGCGACAGGAGAGCAATTTATTAAAAAGCCACCGGTCATTCGATAGATTGCGGAGTACTAGAACCCCATTTTTGGTTGCTGGAGCCGCTCAAGAGCAAACGTTCCAAACAAGCCAGATTAGATTATTATTTGACTTCGCCTTGACACAAACGGCCGGTAGCTAATAACCTAAATGTTATGAATATATTACCAGTATTAGGTTGGACAAGTAGTGACAAACGTCATGGTGAATTCATGACTTTTGTCTAATGGATCAATGATATCCAGGTGGCATTCTGAAACACATAGATTTGGCTCATAATGAACAATGCGATGCTATTGATCTAAAAAAATGGTCTAAAGGACAATACTATAATTTCGTTAAGGGTAGAAGGTGAATAATGGGTGAGCGGAATTTTTACGAACAAGTTTATGCTGTTTCCAGGCGTATACCCAAGGGAAAAGTGACCAGCTATGGACGTATCGCAAATATGCTGGGAGCCCCAAATGCAGCCAGGGCTGTAGGTTATGCGCTTCGAGCACTTAAGGATAAGCAGGATGATCCAACTTATGACGATGTGCCATGGCAAAGAGTCGTGAATAGCCAGGGAAGAATTAGCATCGCCAATCGAGAATTCGGTGCACAATTACAGGCGAAATTACTGAGGAAGGAAGGGGTGCTCGTCAGCGAGGACTTGCAGATTAACTTGGACATCTACCTGTGGTCCGGGCTGCATTGGTTCGAAATCGATGACATTCTCAAGGCAACAAACAATAGTGACAATGGTTGAATCAATTGTCGCCTTCAGCCAGGTAATGTTTGTTTCACTGTATTCACAAAACCTATTGTTAAAAACGCTTCGGATTGAGACACGACTGAAACCGATTCGTCATCAGTTTGCAGCTTGACCGCCCAGGTTCTACAATCCAAATCGTGAAGCTCATCATTCAGGTGCCTTGTCTTAATGAAGCCGATACGCTACCTGCTGTTTTTGAGGGGATGCCTCTCAAAATGCCAGGTGTAGATGTCATCGAAACATTGATCATAGACGATGGCAGCGAAGACGAGACAATAGCCGTTGCGGAGAAGCTAGGGGTCGATCATATCGTCCGTCATAATCGAACTTTAGGCCTGGCGAGGGCATTCGCAACAGGAATAGACACCAGTCTCCAACTCGGGGCTGATATCATTGTCAATACCGATGGCGACAACCAATATCCGGCAGGCTATATCGGCGCCTTGGTTGCCCCCATAGTGCAGGGAATAGCCGAAATTGTTATAGCCAACCGGCAGATTGAAAATGTACCTCATTTTTCCCCAGTGAAGAAATTGCTGCAATCGGCCGGAAGTTGGCTTGTGCGAACAGTCAGCAGCACGCAAGTCCCTGACGCACCAAGTGGATTTCGGGCGTACTCCAGAGAAGCAGCACTACGATTGAATATCCTTACTCGTTATAGTTATACCTTGGAGACAATAATCCAGGCAGGAAAACAAGGTATGAGGATCGTGAGCATCCCTGTGGAAACGAATCCTCCTACCAGACCTTCACGTTTGCAGCGAAGTAGCTGGCATTTTATCAAATCTCAGGCCAGTACAATCGTCCGGCTCTATGCATTTTACGAGCCTTTGCGGACGTTTTCTTACATTGCTCTGCCGTTTCTCATGACCGGCATCATCTTGCTGACTCGTTTTCTTATCTTATTTATCATTGGCGAGCGGGGAATCGGCCGCTTCACACAATCTGTTAGTATTGGGGTGGGCATGTTATTGGTTGGCGTCATTATCGCTCTTTTCGGCATCCAGGCCGATATAGCTGGTAAACACCGCCAGTTGACTCAAGAAGTGTTATACAGGTTGAAGAAGCAACAGCTTGATGAGGCTGAAGATATCCAAAAACTATCTGGCAAAGTCGAGTTGCTGACTGACCAGCAAGATGCATCACGCTCTGATAAATTGGATTCCACTAGGGCCATCAACGAAACCAGGATCGAAGAGTTGGAGGGTTAAATCATGTTGTACGGATTCGCAGGAAAAATCTTACGCGTCAACCTCTCCAGTCATCAGTTAGAAGTAGAAGAACCGGGCGAAGAATTTTATCGACACTATTTGGGCGGAAGCTTGATGGGGTTGTATTATCTCTGGAGAAATACACCACGGGGATCCTCTCCATTAAGTCCCGAAAACACGCTGACATTCGCCGTCAGCGCTCCAACCGGTTTGCCGGTGAGTGGGCAAAGTCGCTGTACCGTAACCTGTCTTTCCCCAAGTAGTGGGGGTGTATCAGATAGCCAGGCAGGAGGATTTTGGCCGGCCGAGTTGAAGTATTCAGGCTTTGATGCCATTGTAATTATAGGCGCATCAGCAAAGCCTGTTTACCTATGGATTCATAATGGAGAAGCGGAATTAAGAGATGCCAGTCATTTATGGGGAAAGTTAACCCTTGACGTGGATCGGCTGTTGAAAGATGAACTGGGCGACAATCAAATTGAAATCGCCCAAATTGGACCGGCCGGAGAAAAGCAAACGAATTTTGCCGCGATCATGAATATGAGCAACCGGGCCTGGGGCCGTACCGGAGTTGGAGCCGTAATGGGCAGCAAACGGCTCAAAGCTATTGTTGTTCGAGGAAACCAGAAGGTAGTAGCGGCCGACAAGAAGGGGATAGTGGCGTTATCCAGAAAGGGAGCGAAACTATTTCCCGATAGTGATATGGACGAGTTTGGCCAGTTGGGTACTGCGGATACAGTCATGGGAAATTATGGTGCGGGAGGACTGCCTACAAACAATTGGGATTCAGGCGTCACGCCGACGCTCGAGGCGGCCGAAGCAATCAGCGGTGAGCGATTATATGACGAGCTACTAAGGGGCGCTGCTGAAGGAAAACAAAACAAAGAGGGGCGGGATACGTGTTATGCATGTATCGTGAGGTGTAAACGGGTCGTGCAGTCGGAATGGGGTGATCATAAGTTAGTGCCAGAGTATGGCGGGCCCGAATACGAGACATTGGCAACTTTTGGCTCTTATTGTGGAGTATATGACCTGCAGGCCATTACTTATGCCAACCAATTATGCAACCAATATGGCGTCGATACAATTTCTTGTGGGGCGACTTTATCCTGGGCAATGGAGTGTTTTGAAAATAGCCTGATTTCTCTTGAAGAGTGTGATGGCATTGAACTAAAGTTCGGCAATGCTGAAGCAATGATCACTATGTTGGAAAAGACGCTAAAGCGGGAGGGTTTTGGCGATGTTCTGGCGGAAGGTTCGGAGAAAGCGGCCCATCGTTTAGGCAAAGGTCACGAATATTTGATGACTGTCAAAGGCCAAGAAATGCCGGCCCACATGCCACAAGTGAAAAGAAGTTTAGCGGTGATATATGCAACGAATCCATTTGGCGCTGATCACCAATCTTCCGAACACGATCCAATGTATAGCCCCAATTCCTACAACGGATCTGATGATTGGCCGGGCTACAAAGTATTCTTAAGCCAAATCGGGCTCGACAAACCCCAACGAACCAAAGTTTTGAATGAAGAGAAGATTGAATATGCCCTGAAAACCCAATATAACTATAGCGCGATGGACACCATGGGCATTTGTCAATTTGTTTATGGACCGGCGTGGCAGCTTTTTGGACCACAAGATATTGCCGATCTGTTGGCGGCAGCAACAGGATGGGATATCTCGGTGAGTGATGTTCAAGCCTATGGACGGCGCCGGCTGAATTTGATGCGCGCTTTAAATGCCAGAGAAGGCATCGCCAGCGAACGCGATACTTTGCCGCGAAAATTATTTAAGAAAGCTTTGGTGGGAGGGCGGAGCGATGGGATTCGCTTGGACGATGCAGAATTTAGGGATGGCTTGACAACCTATTACCGGCAGGCGGGTTGGGATACATCGACAGGGATTCCGACACGGGAAACTTTAGATGAGTGTGGCCTCCCCTGGGTCGCAGATGAGCTCGGTCTCTAGACTGACAAGATTTTTGCTTAAAACCTTAAGCGCACAAAGGAAAGGATCTTAATCTCTGATTGGTGTCTAGGTCAGGAAAAGTTCGAGAAAATCGATAAGTTACCTCAGATAACACAGCTGGCTCCTACCCAGGCAGCTAATTTGTTAGCCGAGTCAAGCCTCAGTGTTATTACCTCGATATCCTTAAAATATTCACGCGTTTTGAGTAGTATCTCACCGACCGTGTATCGCCTGTGATATACTAGGCGGGGTATTACAACAATAGCTGTTGAATCAGATATGTCCTAGATGGCTTGGTGGATTTGACACTTCTGTTTGATGGCTGAGAACCACATTATGACCCACGATCACAAGCAATTTGCCCATCTTCATGTTCATAGCGAGTATTCCTTGCTGGATGGTCTAAGTAAGATTAAGCATCTAACCGCCAGGGCGAAAGAATTGAATATGCCAGCTCTAGCGTTGACCGATCATGGGACAATGCATGGCACAATCCAATTTTATCGTTCGTGTAAGAAGGCTGGTATAAAGCCAATTTTGGGGGTGGAGAGTTATTTGGCCTCTCGAAACTTAGGTGATCGAGACTCGGAACTAGATCGAAATAGATATCATCTTCTGCTGTTGGCCCAGAATCAAGAGGGATACAGCAATCTGCTAAATATCGTTAGCGTTGCCCAATTAGAGGGATTTTATTATCGACCGCGGACGGACCACAATTATCTCGAGACACATAACACTGGACTGATAACGACAACAGGCTGTATGGCCGGTGAAATCCCTCAGGCAATTAATCAGGGTCAAATGAAGCGGGCTCATGAGTTGATGTCCTGGTATGTAGAAGTTTTCGGTCGTGACCGGTTCTTCATCGAATTGCAAGAGCACAGCATTCCAGAACTAACCGAAATAAACAGAAAACTGCTGGAATTAGCCAAACATTACAATCTCAAAACACTGGCCACCAACGACGTTCACTATACAGTGGCCGGGGACGCAAGTGCCCATGATGTATTGCTCTGTATTCAAACAGGCAAAACCGTCGGCACACCACAACGCATGCGATTATCCGATCAAAGTTACTATCTGAAATCTTACGATGAAATGGCGATGTTTTTTGGCAATATCGAAGGTGCTCTAGAAAACAGCCTGCTCATCGCAGAAATGTGCGACGTGAATCCGATTCCTGAAGGATACCACCTGCCGAAATTTGAAGTTCCCGAGGGTTATACAACCGAGTCATATTTGAGGAAATTGTGTGAGGCTGGTCTGGTAAGAAGATACGGGCAAGAAAGAGCCGTGAGCGATGTCGCACTCCGGCAGAGGTTGGATCATGAGTTAGGTATCATCAACCGGATGGGTTTTGATGCCTATTTTCTCATCGTCTGGGATCTATGTGAATTCGCTCGAGAACAAGATATTTGGTGGAATGTTCGTGGATCCGGCGCGGGTTCGGTCGTAGCTTATACGCTGGGAATTACCGGAATCGATCCGCTGGCAAACGGCTTAATTTTTGAGCGTTTTCTTAACCCGGGTCGTGTTTCTATGCCAGATATCGATCTAGATTATCCAGATGACCGGCGCCAGGAAATGATAGAATATACTATCCGAAAGTATGGTTCTGATAAGGTTGCTCAGATAATCACTTTTGGGACGATGGGAGCCCGTGCCGCAATACGGGATGTCGGGCGAGCGTTAGATGTGCCCTTACCGGTTGTCGACGAAGTCGCGAAGGTGATCCCTGCGATTCCAGGCAAACCGGTGACTATAGAAGATGTCTTAACCCCTGGTAACGATTTCTACCGGTCCGAATTTGTTGATCTGTACAAAGGGAACGAACAAATCCGGGAGTTAATAGACACGGCCCAAAGCTTGGAAGGCGTCTCTCGCCACGCCTCTACTCATGCTGCCGGTGTAATCATTGCCGATAAACCATTGGTCGAATATACGCCTCTTCATAGGCCAACCAGTGGCAGCGGTGATGGCGATGGCATTGGTATCGTCACGCAATGGCCCATGGAGATATTGGATTCCATCGGTCTTTTGAAGGTCGATTTCTTGGGCTTAAGTACTCTGACTATCTTGCGCCGGGCGGCCGAATTGATTCATAAGCGGACCGGCGTGCGTTACACCATGGAAAATATCCCATATGATATTGACCAGTTGGGCCCTGATCCTAGCAAGAAGGCTGAACTATTATTTGAAATGTTAGGTAGGGGTGAAGTAGCCGGTGTATTTCAAGTGGAAGGCGCCGGTATGCGACGACTGATGATCCAGATGCAGCCAAAGCGCTTCGACAACATTATCGCCGCGATTTCTCTCTACCGACCGGGACCGATGGAAAATATACCGGAATATATCGACAGGATGCATGGCAAAAAGGAAGTTAAATACCATGATCCTGATTTGGAACCCATTCTTCAAGATACTTATGGGATTTTGGTTTACCAGGAGCAAATCATCCGCATCGCAGCGGAATTAGGAGGATATGAACCTGGCGAAGCCGATATGATCCGCAAGGCAGTCGCGAAGAAAAAAAGAGACTTGATGGACCAGCATCGCGAGCAATTTACTGCAGGTGCGATGTCACGAGGATATTCTCTCGAGACTTGTGAAGCCATATGGGGAGATATCGAATTCTTTGCTCGATATGGTTTCAATAAAGCACATGCCGCTGACTACGCGGTTATCACTTGCCAAACAGCATTTCTCAAAGCCCATTATCCCGTTGAATACATGGCGGCATTGCTCAGTGTTGAAAGCAATAATTCAGATAAGGTTGCCTTTTACTTGGCAGAAACCCGTCACATGGATATCCATGTTGCGCCACCAAACATCAACCAATCAGAATTAGATTTCACAATTGAAGATGATGATGCTCAACCGGTAATACGATACGGCTTAGGGGCGATCAAGAATGCCGGCACGGCCGCCCTAGAGTTGGTTATTAATGAACGATTGGCGAACGGCCCATATAAAGATTTGGTCGATCTTTGCGACCGTGTCGATTTGAGACGTGTTGGTAAAAGAGCATTGGAATCGTTAATAAAGGTAGGTGTCTTTGATACTTGGGGAACCAGGCACCAGATATTTGAAGCTATCGACCGTATCATTGGTTATAGTGGAAATACTCATGAAGCCGCGGCCGTTGGACAGATGAGTTTGTTCGGGGCGATGTCAAATTCTGAGTTAGAATTGAAGGTTGAGCTTTTAAAGTCCGAAGCTAACTTACCCAAAGCTGACCAAAGAGAGGTTTTAGAGTGGGAAAAAGAATTGTTTGGAGTTTACATAACTGAGCACCCAGTGAGCTATCATTACAATCTCCTACGTGACGTGGTTACGGCCACCACTTCGGATTTGGATGATAATGTAAATGGTCGAAGTGTGACAATCGTTGGACTCCTAACCCACCTCCGAACCTATGTGACAAAAAAGGGTTCCCCAATGGCCTTTGGAAAGCTCGAAGACCTACACGGGAATGTTGAATTACTTTTGTTCCCCAAGACTTGGGAAGAATTCCGGTCGATTATAGAGCCAGATAAGGTCTATCTTGTTCGCGGCAAAGTACGTGTTGAAAACGACAACAAACCCAAAATCGTCGTTGAAAGCATCACGGATAACCTTAGCTTAGCTGTACCCCTCGATGAGAATCCGCCGATGCCAGCCAGCATCAAAAAGCGGATCCCAAAAAACTACCAACACGAAAACAAAACTGAGCGTTTAGAAAACCGGGAAATTGTCAATGATCATTCAGATGTTTCAAGATCAAAGCCCCAATTCCCACCGCCACCTCCGAATTTTGAGCCGGATCAAGAGGAATGGAACGGACATGATATGCCAGAGATACCAAACTTACCGGTCGAGCCTGAGTCAAATGGGCAAAGAATCGTTAAGGCAGAATTCAATTCACATTTGTCTTCGGCCACCCAGGTCCCAGCGGATACTGAATCGAAAGATCGAAATAATGCTCTGAGTCCAGATACTGCAACTGCCTTTGTCGACAAGACCACCTCCAATGTTATCGAGGAAGTAATTTCAGACGAAAATAACAGCGACCGAAGTCTAGGTGAAAGGCTGAGCGGCGGGTATGGCAATCCGGCTGTTAGTGGTAGGATCCAGGGGCGGGTGATCGTCGTTGATGTTCAGCCCACCGAAAACTGGCAAGAAAATTGCAGACAGATTGTTCAGCTAGTGGATGAGTTTGAAGGCAACGATCATCTGAGGATCAGGCTATTTAAACAAGGATTTGAGATGGACTTTCCAAACCATCCAACACTTTTTTGCCCGGAGCTCGTCAGGTCTATCGAGGGGATGTCGTCGGTATTGAACGTGGAAGTGGCCTGATTGAGAGGTTATAATATTGCGACGAGCTTTGACCAGGAAAACCATTTTCACCAGCGACATTCTCGTATTTGGATAAATCTGCCCTTAGGTGTGCGATGGAAGAACGAAAAATCCGCGTTTTAGTAGCAAAGCCTGGCTTGGACGGCCACGATCGGGGTGCTAAGGTCGTCGCCCGCGCCTTGCGTGATGCAGGTATGGAGGTTATCTATACCGGACTGCGCCAAACGCCTGAGATGATAGCTGAGGCAGCATTGCAAGAAGACGTGGATATTATCGGATTGAGTATACTATCTGGAGCCCACATGGCTATTGCTCCACGCCTGCTCGAACTACTTAAACAGTATGATATGGTTGATGTCCCAATTTTCATCGGTGGCATTGTCCCCAATGATGACGTTCCGATTCTCAAGGAAATGGGAATAAACGAAGTATTTGGTCCGGGAACGAGCACGGAAAGGATCATAAGCTGTATACGTGAGGCGGTATTGGGTGGACGCACTGATTGATCAGGTGCGAAACCGTCAGAGACGCGCCATTGCCCAATTGATGACGCGAGTCGAAAACGACCATTCGCTTGCTCGTTTTGCCATTAAAGCCCTTTACGCTGACACAGGACAAGCACATATCATTGGGATAACGGGCCCTCCTGGTTCTGGAAAAAGCACCCTGGTAAACGAAATTGCCAAAGAATTGCGGAGCCAGGAATTTACTGTTGGCATCGTTGCTGTAGATCCAAGTAGTCCGTTTAGTGGAGGAGCATTGCTTGGTGACCGGGTTCGAATGCGCGACCTTGCGGGTGATGACGGCGTATTCATTCGCAGCATGGCTTCTAGGGGTAGCTTAGGAGGTCTTGCTCGGACAACAAGCAATATTGTCAAGATATTGGATGCGGCCGGATTTGAAACGATATTGATAGAAACAGTCGGCGCCGGGCAGGCTGAAGTGGATATTGCCAGTGCTGCCCACACAACTTTAGTTGTGGAAGCTCCTGGAATGGGTGACGAGATTCAGACGATCAAGGCTGGTATCTTGGAGATCGCGGATATTTTGGTGGTAAACAAGGCGGATCGACCTGGCAGCGACCGAACAGTTAGGGCCTTAAGGGCCATGCTACAAATGGGGATAGAATCAGACCGGACTATGCATCATGGCCATGCGATGCAAGTTGAATCAAGTGAAACAAAAAAGAGTGATCATACTCAGTTATGGAAGGTGCCTGTCATCGATACTGTAGCAACGGAGGGGGAAGGAGTTAAGGAGTTAGTCGAGAGCATGCTTGCTCATAGGACATATTTGCAGGAAAGCGGCAATTGGTTCGAGCGCGAGAAAGCGCGAAGTCTCCAAGAAGTCGATCAGCTGCTTCGAATGGAATTTATTTCTAGGCTACTGGCGGTGGTTTCTGTGGAAGAACGGGAAAAGTTAATTGAGGCTGTAGCTGGCCGTCAGATTGATCCTTATTCGGCGGTCGATCAATTGGTTATGCAAGTCGAGGAAGTTGGATCAAGGTAGCAGGCCAGCAAAAGGAAGGTGGAAGGAGATGTCTAATATTATGGGTTATGGCGAAATCCAGCTCTTTGCTGGCTCTGGTTGTCCGGAGCTAGCCAAACGTATTTCGGGTTATATCGATGTTCCTTTAAGTCCTTGGGAAATCACTAAGTTTCCTAATGAGAACATATGGATCAAGCTAAATATTAGTGTTCGTGGCCAGGATGTTTATTTGATCCAGAGTCACACAACTCCCATTCATCGAAATATCATGGAGACATTAATCGCCATCGACTGTTTCAAGAGAGACTCAGCCGGGCGAATTACACTGGTGGCGCCCTATCTTGCTTATTCACAAAGCGACAAAAAAGATCAGCCGCGAGTGCCAATATCAGCCCGCCTATTAGCCGATATGATCGAAGTTGCCGGGGCTGACCGTTGGATGACCCTTGACTTACATGCAGGTCAAATCCAAGGTTTCTACAAAATTCCAGGTGACTCACTCACCACGTTTCACATTCTAATCGATTATTTTAAGAGCAAAAACCTGGAAAATGCTGTTGTCGTTACACCGGATCTGGGATTTGCCAAACGCGGACGAAATTATGCGGCCGAGCTCAACGTCCCTTTAGCCTTTGTTGAGAAGCGCAGGATCGATAATGGAGCCGATCGCGAAGCTTTGACCTTGATCGGATCCGTCGAGGGAAAAGACGTGATCATTGTAGATGATCTGGTTGATACTGCGGGATCGATTATGGAAGCAGTAGACATAGTCAAAGCGCATGGAGCAAAAGACATTTATCTTTCCTTCGCACATGCTGTACTCTCAGACCCTGCTCACGAGCGACTACGTGCCCTACCTATTAAGGAAATGGTCTGTACTGATACAATTCCAATACCAGAATATAAAATGCTGCCTAATATCACTATCTTGACCGTTGCCGATCTACTAGGCGAGGTCATTCTTCGATCTCATGAAGGAAGAAGCGTCGGCGAACTGTTTAACGAATAAGGCCCCGACTGTGGTGGGATAGATCTGAAAATAATTTACAACGGCTATTTTCCAACATGTTTGCCATCCAAATCATTAGTACTGTATAACTCTACACTTTTTAGGAATAGCATCCGGATATAATAGACTGCTATGTTTAAGAAATTTGTAAACAAGATAGTTGGAGATCCAACGAAAAGATATTTAGACGGCCTAAATCCTATCGTCGAACAGGTGAATGAGTTGGAGCCTGAATTTGAGCAGTTAAGTGACGAAGCGTTACGAACAAAGACGATAGAATTTAAGGAACGGTTGGCCAATGGCGAAACTATTGAAGAAGTTATGGTCGAGGCGTTCACTCTGGTGCGAGAAGCATCAAAGCGGGCAACTGGGCTTCGCCACTATGATGTACAGATCATGGGTGGGACGCTATTACACCGGGGTGAAGTTGTAGAAATGCGAACGGGCGAAGGAAAGACCCTGGTAGCTACTTTGCCGTTATACCTCAACGCCTTGGAAGGAGCTGGTGTACATCTTGTAACCGTTAACGAGTACCTAGCTCGCCGTGACGGCGGCTGGATGGGCAAAATATTTCATTCCTTGGGGCTTACGGTTGGCTGCATTGGGCCACAACAATTTTCAGCGCTTTATGATCCGGAATATGTTAATCCGGGAACAGAGCTTGAAGACGAGCGTCTTGTCCATTGGCGACCTTGTACACGAGCAGAGGCTTATCTTGCAGACATCACATATGGGATAAGCAGCGAATTCGGCTTTGATTACTTGCGAGACAATATGGCAACCAACAAGGGCCAACTTGTGCAGCAAGAATTGAACTATGCCATCATTGATGAGGTCGATAATGTTCTTATCGATGAAGCGCGGACACCGTTAATTATTTCAGGACCATCGGGTAGAACGGGCCAAGATTACGTTCGATTTTCCGACTATGTTCGTCGGTTGAGAGAAAACGAGGCCGCAGAGGATGAGCCGCCGGACGGCCACTATGATATCGATGAAAAGAGCCGCAGTATCAGTCTCACTGAGATGGGAATCGCCGAAGTTGAAAAACGGATTCCCGAGATAAACTCCGATGCTGGAGATAGTCTATATGATCCAAGATTTTTCCACCTGACTTATTATGTGGATAACGCGCTTAGAGCCCAATATATGTTTAAGCGAGACCAACAATACGTTGTCCAGGGTGGGGAGGTCCTCATTGTTGATGATTTTACGGGCCGGTTGATGCCGGGTCGCCGGTACTCTGATGGCTTGCACGAAGCAATCGAGGCCAAGGAAGGGGTCCAGGTACAACGGGAAAACGTGACTGTCGCTACTATCACCATCCAAAATTACTTCCGCTTGTATAACAAGTTGGCTGGCATGACGGGTACAGCCTTGACTGATGCCGAAGAGTTCGATGAGATTTATGAGCTTGATGTGACACCTTTGCCAACAAATGTGGACTACATCGTGGAAACGGGGCAGATGAATCTAATAGAACGGAGCCGGAAGGTTGGGAATTCTAACGAGATTTATTTCGTTTCACCAGACGACCCAGACCAAATGATATTTGCCAAGCGTGTTGACTATCCAGACCAGGTGTACGGAACCGCTGAGGCAAAGGATCAGGCTATCATTTCTGAAGTTAAGCGGGTTAGCCAAGAAGGCCGACCCGTTTTGGTGGGTACTACTTCTGTGGAACATTCTGAGCGAATACACAGTATGTTGAATAAAAAAAAGATTCCACACACCGTGTTGAATGCAAAGATGAACCAGTCTGAAGCGCTAGTCGTGGCCCAGGCTGGGCGCAAGGAAGCTGTCACAATTTCCACGAACATGGCCGGGCGAGGCACTGATATTTTGTTAGGCGGCAATCCGGAAGGTATGGCGGCCGAGGCTCTAGAGACCGAGTTATTCAACAGGAAGGAGTTATTTCAACTCACAAGTTTATTATTATCTGATGGAGAAGAAGTCGCGCGGGAATATGCTGAAAAACATCCCAGGCTGAGCACCGATCTGGTCGACGCTATTGTGGAAACAAAAACCAGGTTTGACGAGGCCCAATCGGAAATTGAGGAAGTGCAAGTCATAGGTTATTTATCCCGCACGTTGCAGGAACCCTACGATATCGACTACAACGATATTCGCCATGTTCTCCGCTTAGTGCGTGGGGGCAGATTGGCAGAGGCGCGAGTCTATCTGGAAGGAATCGACAAGGATGTTGCACTAGCAGATGAAGCGATCCGGCTCTGGAATTTGCATAGCCAGTACCAAATGGTTGCTGAGATTCCGGAAAAATCCGCCAGATTTTTATCAGAGACCGTATTTGACCATCTTTATAATGGGCGGGCTGCATTGATTCGTGCGCTTATCGCTGAAAACAAGCAAGAAGCTGAGCAAATCGTCAAGATTGTACCTGGCCTATCGCCTGAACTCATCGATCGTATAGAAGAGATCAAGAGGCAAACAGAAGCTGAAAAGCATGAAGTCTGGCAGCTAGGAGGACTGCATGTTGTTGGCTCGGAACGACACGAATCTCGGAGGATAGATAATCAGCTTCGTGGCCGAGCTGCCCGGCAAGGGGATCCTGGTTCTTCTCGATTCTTTTTGTCGCTGGAAGACGAGCTTATGCTTAGGTTTGGCGGCGACCGCCTTAGAGGCTTCATGACCAGGACTAATATTCCGGAAGATATGCCGATAGAGAGTGGATTGCTCGATCGGATCATCGAAAATTCGCAAGAACGTATCGAGGGCTATAACTTTGATATCCGTAAAAACGTCGTCGAATATGATGATGTTATGAGCAAACAGCGTGAAGCCATCTATACAGATCGCCGCGAAATATTGCTAAGTGAAGAAGTTGACTTGGAATCTCGTGCGCATCTTGCCTTCGAATCGGCTATTGGTGATCTAGTTGAGAACTACCTGGAGAATTATGCGGGATATGTTCATGGCGAAATAGAAGGTGCTGTAGCCGCCTATAGCACGGATGCGACCGATTCAGTCAACGTCAATGGCGTGCTGATCCGTTTAAGAGGTCTGCTGCCAAACGTCGTCAAGCTAGATAGGGCTGAGCTGGCGGATATGTCGATCGACGATTTGATTGATGAACTAGAGGTCCTGGCCCAAGAAAATCTCGAGGAAGGATATAATTTATATCAATTCCTGCAAGCCGCTGGACGATTCATTCCACTGTTACCGCCAGTTCCGAACTTAGGGGTCAATCTAAGTAACCGCCGTTCAGGACAGCTCCAGGCTCGAGAAAAGATCCGCCAAGAATTTATCGCTCAAGTGAAAACCGTATACGACGAATTTTTGGCCGAACACATATCGGAGGGTGAAAGGGAAGTTATCTGGAACCGTGCGGCCGATCGAATCAAGTTGGCATTTGACCAATTCAATGTAGAGGGATTGTCAAAACAAGCCATCGCTCGCCAGCAGCTATCCTTTAAGACAAAAACTGACGAGGCTATGAAAGATCTGTTACTGGATAGCCTATCTGCACTTGATAACGACCAGTTGATAGCAGCCCTGGTTGAGTACGTTGAGAAACAACGAAGACGATGGCAGGAACAAATCGGCGACGAAGAATTTCAGAATTTTCAACGCCTTTTATTGCTTGAAGCAATCGATCGCGAATGGCGGGATTATCTGATAGCCGTCGATGATCTTCGACGCGAGATCGGTCTCGAAGCCGTTGCTCAACGAGATCCGAAAGTTGAATACAAGAGACGCTCGTATCAAATGTTCGCGGATATGCGAAACAATATCAAACTTTCAATTGCCGAGGGTTATTTTAGGCAACTCGGCCGACACCAGTCCTATATCCAGAAGCAAGAGGCAGTGATCAAATATCAGGAACAACTTAGCCAGGCTGGATACCAGGTCGTAAAAAAAGAGAAGGGCAAAGGGACTGAGTTAAAGAGGGATGCACCGAAAGTGGGACGGAACGATCCTTGTCCATGTGGAAGCGGGAAGAAATACAAGCAATGCCATATGCGAACTGACAGCGGTAAGGCTGACGATAAAAGAGGGAAACAAGCTGCTCGGAGCCGCAAATAGAACCAAGGTGTTTAAGCGTGAAATGCAATCAACCTTTAGCTACTATCCCACTCCTTTAGGGCAGCTCTAAGTACATGTCTCACATCGGGATCATCGATCTCGTCAGGACGACGATAGTATTTACCATCAACCTCTATGAAAAGACCACCTGATGGATCTTGTTCGAGTTCAATATTGCGGCCTTGAAGGTTTTCGTTTCCTGCAATGTGTTTTTTCAAGATAGGGTTGATTTGACCGACGATGCTCAGGGGGCCTGTTCCACCCTTGCGATCTGATTCGGTTACACCAACCGGATGCACGCTGCCAGACGACTCTGCATCTGACAGGTACATGACATCTCGCTCTCGTTCCAGAGATGCCAGGAATGCAGCCTGACGCTCTTCCAGAGAATGACTTACGGGCAGATCGCTTTTGGGTAATTCACTTGATACTGGTGGTGCAACACCTGCAGCCTCAAGTGCTTCATAACCGTCCGCAAACACGACTAATTCTCCGATTGCAGCCAGTAATCGATGTTTGACGCCCGGGTCTCTTACTTGTGATATTTGCTGGAAACGATTTTTGCCAACCAAGATCACCAGCTTGCCCATCGGTGGAACCCGTACGACTCTCATAACCTCGACTTCGTTATCCATTGTTAATCCTTAATAATAGTATTTCTGAATATATAAATAGATATTTGTAAAACTGACAATTGCTTCAGCTAAAAGTATATTAATACTGGCATTGATCACAGAAATGGGTCCCACGACCCCCTAACGTTATCTTTATAATTGTCCCGCTACAGCGTAGGCAACCCATACCGGTTCTTCCATAAACAGCGAAAGAATCTTGCATGCCACCCATGGATCCGTCTGGTTTACGATAGATTGCGTCGATGCTCGCTCCCTCCTCCTTTATTCCCAATCTTAAGACTTTTTGAATGCTTTGATGGAGCCCTTGAATCTCCGAGTTTGATAGTGAATTCGATCGTCTTTCAGGATTCAATTTTGCTTGAAATAGAGCTTCGTCAGCATAGATATTGCCAATACCAGCGATGAAAGTTTGATCGAGGAGGAGTGGTTTGAGAATCCGTTTCCGGCTGAGCAAATGCTCAACCAGCCATTGATTTGAAAACGCTACCGATAGAGGCTCCGGTCCCAAGTCCCCCAAGACATTGTCTGGATTACTAACGAGGTAAACCCGTCCAAATTTGCGTACGTCACGGAATCTCAATTCTTCATCGCCATTTAGAGAGAATCTCGTGTGAACGTGTTTGTCCGGTGGTATTCTTGCATCTTCAACACTAAGATGTCCCGACATCTTCAGATGTATGATCAATGTTTCGTCTGCATCAAGCCTGAAGACTAGATATTTCCCCCTACGTTCCAAAGATTCAACAGTTCGAAGGTGAATGCGCCTATCAAACTCATCTTGATTCGGTTCTGCGAGTTGCGCCGGCCAATCACTGTGAAGGCCCAAGATAGTACGTCCAAGTAGGGCAGGTCGCAGTGCGCGTACAATTGTTTCTACCTCAGGTAATTCGGGCATTATTTGAACGTTGAATTTCCGCTGGCATTATTCAACATTTGACAACTCGTAAATCTACCGGCAAAGCCTTAAACAATATTATACGGATACTAAAGGCAAAATAAAGTTACCTTTGTCATAAAAAAGTTCATCATCGACCCAAATCTTCCCATCAGCACGCATATCACATATCATATCCCAATGGATTGAGGACTTGTTCTTACTGCCGGTTTCTGGATAGCCGGCTCCAAGAGCCATGTGAATCGTGCCGCCAATTTTCTCATCAAAGAGGATAGATTTCGTGAAACGATCAATGCCATAATTAGTGCCAACCGCAAACTCGCCCAGGTATCGAGAACCATCGTCTGAATCTAACGCTTTCAGTAAGAATTCTTCATTCTTCTTAGCAGAGGCTTGGACCACCTGACCATCTTCAAATCGCAGTTCGATGCCGTAAATTTCTCGCCCCGCGAGAATAGCCGGATAAGAAAATCGCACCCATCCATTTACCGAATTTTCTACTGGACCAGTGAATATCTCGCCACTTGGCATATTTCGTTTGCCATCGGAATTGATGAAGGTTCTTCCAGAAATCGATAGCTCAAGATCAACGTCCGCACCTTGCACCTTGACATAGCTTTTTCCGGCTAACCAATCGACCAACTTCTGCTGCATTTTGGACATCTTAAGCCACTCGGCCACAGGATCTTCTTTATCCACGTAGCATGCGCTATAAACAAAGTCTTCATATTCGCTCAAGGACATGTCGGCTTCTTGGGCCTGGGCATTCGTGGGAAACTGTGTGCCAACCCAGCGCAAAGAGCCTTCTGCGCTACGTTTCATTGAAATTTCCATGAGCTCTCGCATTGCAACTTGGCGAGTTCTCTGGCGAGAAGGGTCTATGCTACTTAGCGCCCGAGTATTATTCGAACCTCTTATCGCTATCCGGGAGTCAAATGTCTCCATGATTAGTTTGTATGGCTCGGGTACATAGGTCAACTGATCGTCATTTGCCTCTTTGTACAATATTTCGTCAAGTTCGTCTTCATACCAAAAGGTCATCGGATTACCACCAGCTCGAACAACCTCGCGATATGATTCCTTTATAAGGGGCCAACCGCCCTGGTTACCCATAACTAGAACTTTGTCTCCTGGCCTTACCGATACGCAATAATTTACAAGCAGTTTTGCGAGACGCGATACGCGTGGATCAGTCATTACTTACTCCAGAATTATTTTCCGTGACTTTGTACATTATTTATAATTTGGCAATCAAGGTGCCGGCGTCTAAAAATCGCCTACTAGAAGGATTAGCTATTTCGTTTTACAATAGATCGGACCATTTATCAACAGGAGTTTATTGCGTGTACCCAGAAGATCGAGTATTGGTGGCCTACATTCCTAATCTTTCGGATTTCGATATCATCCGGAATGAGAGTTGGTATCGTATTCCTCAACGTTATGCGCCAAAAGGGCTTCATGCCGAGTACTTTGCTTTCTATTTTGGCCGAGAATTCGGTGAACAAAAGTGGGCTATTCATTACTATGCCGAACAACGTGGAAATGAACTGGTACACCGGCTTGACCTATTTCCTGATCAATCTGACCATCCGCGAGCCAATGACCTATATTATAAGATATCTTTAGGCCCTTTGCAGCGTTTACAAAGCCCAATTGTTAGTATGCGATGGCGCCGAATCACTTTTATGCATACGACTTGGGATCGTTTTCAGGATGCGATAGAAATCAACGATCTTTTTGTTGAAGGGGGAGAATATGTTGATCGCATATTTGCTACCCTAAAAGAAAATGGTATTAGGGCGGAGAGAAACTACACGGTTAAAGAATGTGGTAGTGAATATATTGTTCCCCTAAGCATCCTATGTCGTGATGGACGAGTCGATGTAAGTGAGGATGAGTTACCGGGCAACAGGGAGCAAGCGGATCAATTTACAAGCGAGCTAATCCAACGAGCACAGAATCTCGGTGGACCCATTTTGGAAAACGACTCAACTGACTGAAGCGCTGTTTGGGTAGTGAAGCAGTAAATTCTCGATTACTAGGCGTGAATTTGCATTACGGCCCAACTGCCAAATCGCCTGACTCGTGCTGGTAAGTGAAGAAAATACTTCACCTGGGTAATAGGCAACAACTTTATTCGAGATAATGGATTCCTGGTCGATGTTGGTCAGTCGCTCAGCGTTGTCCCGGCTAACGGACAAAAGTACAAGGTCACGCCACCAGCTTAGCCAGGTACGTAGCATTTCGGGGAGGGTTTCTGGTCTACGCGTGAGTTTTTCGGCAAGGGCGAAGCGGCCGATTCTATTGGAATCGAGCGCTTCGTATAGTGAATTCAGGTGGTCTTGCCGATATTCGAGCAGATCTGGAGCTTGTGCGACTTGTATGGCCCAGCCTATTCTTCCGTCTGCCAGGTGGGCGAATAATCGCGCCTCATGGTCAGGTATCTGCCAATTGTTGACTAAGGAGTGTTCAATTAACGCTGTAGGGACCAAGCGTAGTCCGATATTTTGGCAGCGTGAGGATATGGTTGGAAGCAAGGTATCGGCATCGGCCGCCGTCAGAATCAAGATGACGTTATTCGGGGGTTCTTCCAAAGTTTTAAGGAAGGCATTGGCCGCGTTTTGGTTGGCAGACTCAAATTGTTTGATGATGGCAACTTTGTAGCGGGCTTCGGTCGATGTTAGGCTAAGTTCATGTTGAAGCTGCCTGATTTGGTCGATCTTAAGGGTTGTTATCCCTCGTGGCGTGACCTCACCGGTGACAAGTCGCAGATCAGGATGACGGTCTGACGCTATCAGGGTACAAGCTCGACATTGACCACAAGGCCGTTCCGATAAAAAATCCGCTGTACAATTTACCGCCTGGGCAAAAGTCCTTGCCAATGTAGATTTGCCAATCTGGGCTGGCCCAGTTATCAAATATGCATGGCCTATTCGATCATATTGAATGGCCGCTTTTAGTATATTAGTAGCCCATTCATGGCCAATTACGTATTCCCACTCTGTCATGATGATTATTTTAGGATTATTGACGGGACTAGCAAATTGTTGCTCTTGTCTTGAGGATAATATTGGATAAAAATCCGTGTCGTAGAACACAGATGATTTGCGAATCATGGTTATCCAACCAAAAACATTGGATAGGACTGGAACAACAGGCAATCTGTGTACTCGCTGTCTGGAACCTATTAAATGTGTGGAGAAGATTAGATGAACGAGGTTGTCATTATTAGTGCGGTCAGGACACCAATTGGCAGACATGGCGGGACATTGTCGGCAGTACGCCCAGACGATTTGGCGGCGCTGGTGATTGGAGAGGCGGTTGATCGCGCAGGCATTGGTCCAGAAATGGTTGAAGAGGTTTATTTGGGCTGCGCTAATCAAGCAGGAGAAGATAATCGAAACGTAGCCCGCATGGCGACATTACTGGCCGGATTCCCTCACCACGTCGCAGCAGTTACTTTTAATAGATTGTGTGCGAGTGGCCTCAATGCAGTGAATCAGGCAGCCCGTGCTATAAAGGTTGGCGAGGGAAATATTTATGTTGCCGGTGGGGTTGAAAGTATGTCTCGAGCGCCCTATTCTTTTCCAAAAAATTCTCGGGCTTGGGGTCCTCCGGGCAATATCACAGGCTATGATACTACCCTAGGCTGGCGATACCCCAATCCAAAAATGGAGGCTCTGTTTCCTCTTGAAGCAATGGGCGAAACGGCCGAAAATATTTATTCCATGAGTTGCGCTGGCAATATCGAGGGAGGACAGATCACGCGGGAGGCACAAGATTACTTTGCTTTGGAAAGCCAGCGCAGGGCCTGTGTTGCCATCAACGAAGGCCGATTTGAGGATGAAATGGTGCCCGTGTCGATTCCTCAAAGAAAAGGGGATCCTATAGTCATGGATACTGATGAGCATCCAAGGATAAAAAAAGTAGATGATGGCTATCAATTAGCAACCAGCATCGAATCATTGTCAAAGTTGAGGCCTGCCTTTCGCCGAGAAGGTACGGTAACCGCCGGCAACGCGAGTGGTCTGAACGATGGGGCAGCAGCTCTGGTCTTGATGTCAGCTGCGAAGGCAGCAGAATTGGGATTACAGCCGCTGGCCACATGGATTTCATCTGCTGCCGCCGGCGTTGATCCGCGAACGATGGGTTTAGGTCCGGTACCCGCAACAAGAAAAGCACTGGAACGCGCAGGTGTGTCGCTGGATGATATCGATCTCATTGAATTAAATGAGGCCTTCGCCGTTCAATCATTGGCTGTTATTCAAGAGTTAGGTTTGAATCAAGAGATCGTCAACGTCAATGGCGGAGCAATTGCCCTTGGTCATCCCCTTGGATGTTCCGGAGCCCGGATTTTGACCACTTTGCTCTACGAAATGCAACGGCGAAAAAGAGAAGGCCAGCAAATGAGGTATGGCCTGGCGACATTATGTGTCGGTGTTGGACAAGGTGAAGCGACAATTATAAGAATGTAGGCGGTTATTTCTGCCAGAAGTGATCATTGAACAGAAATAAGGGAGGATTATGCGGGCATTTGTTACAGGGGGTACCGGATTTATTGGCGCGAACTTGGTCGATGGCTTGTCCACTCGTGGATTGTCTTCCCGAGTTTTGCTGCGGGAAAATTCGCCTCGAGCAGCGCTGGAGGGATTAGAATATGAGACGGCTGTCGCCGACATCTTGGATCCACCTGAACTACTAGCCGGTATGATGGCTGATTGTGAATGGGTATTTCACGTGGCTGCGGTATCGGATTATTGGCGCAGCGGCACCGAGCGTTTGTATGAGATAAACGTTCAAGGTACAAAAAACGTGTTAGACGCTGCAAAAATCGCAGGGGTGAAGCGGTTTGTGTTCACCAGTTCTTTAGCGGCGTTAGGTATCCCAGAAGATGGTCATTTCTTGAATGAAGAAAGCGTTTTTAATATCGAACCAAAAAAAATGCCCTACGGCCACAGCAAACACCTAGCTGAAATTGAAGTGCAGAAGGCGGTGTCAGATGGATTACATGCGGTGATAGTCAATCCCGCCGTCGTGTTGGGTGCTCGCGATATCAATCTTATTTCGGGCTCGATTATCGTTGAGGCTTCTCGAGGTTTGGCCCGTTTCTACCCGCCAGGTGGCGTTAATTACATAGCTGTGGAGGATGTCGTAGCCGGTCATATAGCAGCCGCCGAACGCGGTCGAGTAGGCGAACGCTATATCTTGGCACACGAAAATATGACCCATCAAGAGGCACTCAATATTATTTGTGATCTGGTCGGACGGCCGCGGCCCAGATTAGGCATACCTCGTTGGTCATTGCCAGCGATATCTACGGTAGTATCTGGCGCCAGGCTACTGCTGGGAGCGCGCGTTCCAATGGATGCTAATCAAGTGAATTTGTCGGGAGCCATGATTTTTGCCGATGGTCGAAAGGCAATTCAGGAATTTGCTTTACCGCAAACCCCTATCGCTCTTGCTGTTCAAAATACATATGAATGGTACAATAATAATGGTTACTTATAGTCCTTGCACAGACATATAAGATAAATGTAGGAGGGATCAATGGGCGCTTCAGCATTAGCTTATAACTCGCCGTTCGAGTCGATGAGCGAGGGAAAATGGATAAACAGCCGCCAATGGGATCTGGTGTTTATCAGCCTCAGTGTGGTCTTGGTGACGATACCGTATCTGGCGTGGCTATTCCTTCGAGATGTGCTTCATATTGAGCCTGATGCGGGAAGGCAAGCGGTCAATATCATGATCGCCGTTTTGATTGGTGGTCCTCATATGTACGCCACTTTTACTCGCACGACCTTAGACAAAGGGTTTCGCTTGAAATACGGTGGCTTTGTTCGTTCGTCAATATTCATTCCTCTATTGGTCGTAACATTGGCGTTGGCTAATCTTACCTTGCTGCTAACCATCTTCTTTTTCTGGGCTTCTATTCACGTATTGCATCAAATCATATACGTCGTTGAATCTTATAATGAGAAAGCCAAGTTTGCGCCGGAAAAGTCGAGCCTTACTCCGATCTCAAAGGTGATTGATTTTACAGTTGTTTTGACAGCCCTATACCCGATTGCCGCTTATAGAATAGCTGTAAGACAAGACTTTACAATCGGTCCCAGTAAACTGAATGATATTGTTCCATCATTCTTTGAACAGCCTTGGGTTTTTTACCTCGCGTCTGCAGTATTTGCTGTGGCTCTCATCGCCTTCATTGGAAAGAGCATTTACGAATATCGGAATGGTATTGCCAATCTGCCAAAGATAATCTTCATCATTTTCACCGTTGGTGCTTCATTTATTGTGCCATCACTCGGTAATTTGGATACCGCTTTCCAGGGAATGAATGTTTGGCACTCTTTTCAATATTTGGCGTTAACGTGGTTCGTGAATCATCTACGCCAACATCGGGGAGAGTTGGATGACCAGCCACTTTTGGAGAAGATATCTGAGGATGGAAAGTCACGTCTATTTTATGGATTCAATGTCTTGTTAACATTTGGATCTGGTTTGATAATAGCTGTTGTATTTGCAGTTCTTTATCTATTGGTTGGAGGGAAATGGTCTGAACCAGCTTTCGCATTGGAAACCGCCTACTACATTGGCGTGTTATCTTTCCTATGGATCCACTACTACCACGATCATTTTCTCTTTACACAAACCGATTCAATATTGCCGTGATAACTCATCTGGTTAATCATTTTTCGGGTAAGGAAGGGAAATTCCAAGTTTATGGAAAGAGGTAAGAGGATGGCATATATTGAGTACTAGTGGGGGACTTGCCCGGTAAGCATAATTTGCCTAAAAGGATTTGCATTAATTCCGAATTGTGGTAATCTATTGGCGGCTCCCCCCCAGAGATGACCCGATAGCCGCCCGGCTATCGGGCATCTCACTTTATAGGCCTTTTTAGACCCCAAAAATCAAGCGTTGTTCATGCCTTCTGGGAACCTATCTCAAAGTGTAATTCTGAACCATCAACATCAATAGTAATCGTCGCTTCGCCCTTAACTTGTTGGCTTAAAAGATAGTCGGCTAACGGCACTCTGATATTGCGACTAATAATCCGTCGCAGCGGACGGGCACCATATTCCGGCTGATCATTTTGCGTTAGCAACCAGGCTTTGGCTGTCTCCGAAATCTGTAGATCGATTCCTTGTTGTTTTGCAAGGCTAAACTCTTTCTTTAGCATTAGGTCCAGGATTGTGGCTAGCTGATCTGGCGTCAATTGATGGAACAAGATGATCTCATCCAGGCGGTTCAAAAATTCAGGTCGGAAAAAGCGCCGGACCTCCGTCATGACGAGCTCTTCTTCCCTTTCACCTATTACCGGCAGCAGCATATGATATGCTCCTAGATTACTGGTCATGATGATGACGGCTTCACTGAAGCTCGTCAGACGCCCCTGACCATCTGTCAGACGCCCTTCGTCCATGACTTGCAGCAAAACATCTAGCACGCGAGGATGGGCTTTTTCAACCTCGTCGAACAACACGACTGTATAGGGTCGTTGCCGAACGAAATCGGTCAGTTGTCCGCCGCCTTCAAAGCCAACATAGCCAGGCGGCGCACCGATCAGCTTGTTGACGCTGGCTTCTTCCTGGTACTCACTCATATCTAGGGTAATCATGGCGTCTTCAGTTCCAAAGAGGAAATCAGCCAAAGTCTTGGCTAATTCTGATTTTCCCACGCCACTTGGACCGAGGAAAAGAAATGAGCCAATAGGCCGGCCCGGATCACGTAAGCCAACGCGAGCTGTTTTCACAGCCCGGCTGACGGCAAGAATCGCTTCATCCTGTCCTATAATTCGCTCATGTAAGTGTTCGACCATATTGGCATATCGACTTTGCTCTTCCTGGCCTAAATTGGCGATCGGGATTTTTGTTATCATGCTGGCGGCGACCAGGACATCCTCGCTGCCTAGAGTGCCATCGGCTTTGACTTCTGGCAGGCGACCAGCGTGTTCCCTGGTCAATATGCTAACGAAGGCGCAAGCTCGATCTAAAAGCTGTACGGCCGAAGCGGGCAAGGCGATTGACTTTATGTAACGGTCGGCAATATCGACGGATGTCTCCAAGGCCTGAACTTGCACTTGAATCTCATACTCTTGTTCAAATCGCTGTTTGTGGAAAGCTAACATGGCCAACGTTTCCTCACGATTTGCAGGCGGTACATCCAAGCGATTGGTCCTTTGGCGAATCAATCGTTCTGAAGTCAGTTTTTCGTAAGCGGGTACGTTGGTCGTCCCGATGATTATCTGCTCATCCCCTAGTAGAGCTTTATATAATTCTCTGTTAACTTGATCAGGAAAGGCTGCTCTTAACCTATCGCCAAAGAAACGCTCAATTCCTGGAATAAATAAGATACCGTTGCTAGCGCGGCGAAGTCCTGCCCGCATTGCGGCTAGGGGATTTTCCAACAATGCGGCCTCATTGATCTGAACAAAGGATCTGAGATTAAGGATAGAAGATTCTTCTGCCAATAATTGCGCCACACTGTAGCCAAGGGTTCGCTTGCCAGAACCTTCAGGACCAACCAAGATGATGTGACGCTTCTGCGATAGAGCTAAGAGATTCATTACTTCACGTAAGAGGTTGTGTCGCTGATAAACTGGAACAGCACGACCTTCTACCGCTTCTTGAATATAGTCAAATATGATCGGTGCCTTTTCTTGGGAAACCTGGTCCAATAAAGCGATAACGGCCGCAGGGGTGACGCCGATACGTTGCAGTACGGCATAGGTATTTACATTTTGTTGAGCCATCGCAGCCAGCATATGACCACTATTTACCTTTAATTCATCCCGGGCGTTGGCAATAGATAAAGCTTCGTCTAGGACCACCAACATTTCGTCTGACAAGGGTATATCATTACCGAAATCGTCGGTGAAATCGAAATCAGCGTCTTTTCCTGGGGAGTGCCGGGTCATCGTATCAACGCGCCGGGAGAAGTCATCCCAATCAAATCCACGTTCTTGCCGGAGCTTTCGTAGAATTTGGTTGGCCGCTGAATCCTTTTCGGCTATGAATGTCTGCAAAAGTAATTGCGCGGTCAAGAACTTTAAATCGTCTTCAGACATTCGACTTGAAGCAGTCGTCATCAGGCGACTAAGTTCTGGGCTGGGAATGTTTGGGTTTAAAGTGCTCATAACGTTAGTTGTTTCACTCTTAAGCGGATCAAAGCTTCTTTTCAAACGATTAGGCGCAATCTGTAGCCAGACGATATGTTACCCCGGCTTGCCTTGCAGAGCTATCATCGCATTAACCAATAAAAAAAGGCCATGGCGATGCCCCTGGCCTTTAAACTCGATGCGAAGACCCCCAAGATTAGGTATTGACTGTCGCCGCTTCAACAATCTTTGATTCGCCTAAACTCCAAGCCGGCTCTCCAATTGCGCAGCGGTCGTCACTGCTTCGTGTTCCCTGATCAATTCTCGCTTTAAAACCTTGCCAACTGTAGTTCGAGGCAAGTCGTCCCGAAATTCAATAAGGCGCGGATATTTGTAACGGGCGAGATGTTCCTTGCTCCAATCGATAATCTCGGCTTCGGTCGTGGGATCACCTGATTTCTTAATTATCCATGCTTTAACCGTCTCCCCTCTTTTTGGATCGGACACACCGGCTACAGCTACTTCCAATACGGCCGGATGGGTAGCCAACACCTCTTCCACCTCGCGCGGATAGACGTTATAACCACCGGCAATAATCATATCTTTTTTGCGATCTTCGATATAGAAATAGCCGTCTTCATCCATTCGGGCAATATCGCCAGTGTACAACCAGCCGTCTCGCAAAGTATTCGCAGTTTCAGTAGGCATTTCCCAGTAGCCGGTCATTATGTTCGGCCCCTTAATAACCAATTCACCAATTTCTCCAACCTCCATATCGGTTACGCCCATTTCAGGATCGACTATCCGGCATTCTACATTGGAAAGGGGCAAGCCAATGGATCCCTCTCGATTCTCTTCGTAAACCGGATTGCAGTGGGTAACTACATGAGCTTCGGTCAGGCCAAATCCCTCGACTAGTTTGCCCCCGGTTAACTCCTCAAACTTCTGTTTTGTCTCTCGAAGCAATGGCGCTGAACCTGAAACGCATACCTTGATGGATTTGATATCGTATTTTCCTGAGGCAACATCTGGATTGTTATTGATGGCGACATATAGCGCCGGTACACCTGGAAATATAGTCGGTTTGTATTTGTTTATACTGCCCAGGAGATCTTTTTGGTCCCTGGGATCAGGAATGAGCACCAGAGTTCCACCAATCATGAGTCCAAAATTCATGGCCACAATCATGCCGAAAGAATGAAAGAGAGGAATTGCGGTTAACATGATCTCCTTGCCTTCCTCCGTATTTGTCAACCATGTGCGGATCATGATGGTGTTGGCGACCAGATTCTTATGAAGGCCAACAGCTCCCTTCGATAAGCCGGTCGTTCCCCCTGTATATTGCAGCAGAGCGACATCGTCGCTAGAAACTGATACATCTATCTTCGGCGACTGCTTTCCAGCTGCCAAGAAATCTTGAAACCACATGTCTCCCGGTTGCAGCGTGATCCGGTGACCATCCTTTTTCTCTTTGGCAATGGTGAATAGATATTTGAGGTGAGTGGGTAGATATTCTTTGATATTGGTGACTATGATCCGCTTGACTGCGGTTTTTCCCTTGACCTGAACCCTCTTCAGTAAGTCGTAATAGAGGCTCATGACAAAGACGGTTTCGGCGCCACAATCAACCAATTGGTGCTCGAGTTCCCGCTCTGTGTAAAGCGGGTTCGTAGCTATGATGATGCCACCGGCCTTTAGAACGCCGTAGTACGAAATCACGAATTGAGGCGTATTTGCCATATAAATGACAGCCCTGTCACCGTGTTGAAATCCATTGGCGGACAAGGCGGTCGCAATTGCATCGGATAACGCGTTCAAATCGGTGTAAGAAATCGTCCGCCCTTTAAAAATAATGGCTGATTTATCTGAAAATCGTTCGGCCGAGTTTTCTAATAGCTTGTGTAACGGGATGTCTGGGAACTCTATTTCAGCCGGTACACCCTCTTCGTAACTGTTGATCCATGGCTTTTGTTCGTAAGTGTTCATATCTGCCTTACTCCTTTCCAAATAGTTATGCACAGATATAGTAGCTACCCGATAACAGTATAGACTTCGAAACCTCTTCATGTCAACGGGTTTTGAAGCTGAGGTTATGAAGCTGAGAATAGAAGCTGTTTCCAGGCTGGTTAATTCGTTTCGATCGCCGTCAGAAATGGTAATACGCAATGATGTGCTCAGACGATTTGCGGGTAAAAACCTGAACTCTTCAATTGCGCGACTTGATCTTCCCACCCGGGTGGCTGATAATCTTGAAAAGCGGAAATTTCTGAGTCTACCTTATAGGGCAATCTGTGGTGTTGGACCGCCCATCCGTTAGATTCTTCCCATGAAAGGAGAGCGTATTTAGCTCTTGGATCGCCGTCGCCAGGCAAATTGACAGAACTCACATTCACTAGCACTTTGTCTTTCCAGTGACGGATGCTGGGGATGTGAATATGTCCAAAGGCGATAAAATGTTCTTGCACACTACTCAGCAAAGGCTCTAAATCGTCATCCGTCTGCCTCACCTTTCCGTATAATTCGAGTTGCTTATCGATGGGGGGGAAAATGATCTCGTTTAAATCAACAGGGTTTGCGTGCACGATTAACAAACTATCGGCCAGACTTGATGTCGGGGAGAAGATTTTCTTGAAAGATCCATTCAGCGAATCAATCCAGGCAAGCGATTCCTGATCAAGCTGCCTGGCAGTCCATCGGCAAACGGCTTGCTGCCGCATTCGTCGAAGGCGCATGGCTTCATCCATATCATCCCTGATGGGTGGCGAGGTAAGAATCCATTGATCCGTATTCCCAACGAGACAAGTGACATCATATTTCCTTACCAGGTCTATACAGGCTTTTGGTCTGGGTCCAAATATGCAAAGGTCTCCAGCGAATACGATATGATCGATATCGGGTTGGGAGAAAATGTGGTCCAATACAGTTTGTAAGGCTGTTAGGTTTCCGTGGACATCCGAGAAAATGGCGATTCGCATAGTAATGATCTCCGATTCGTCTTTACATTTCGTGAAGACGTTGACTTGGAGACAAGAACTCGACTTTTCTAGGCCAAGTTTCTGTCCGTGATAGATTCATTCAATTTAGCTTCAGCCTGCAATATTTCAATTAACTTTTTACGTCTCTTCGATCCGCCAAGAGTTTCCAATGATCGCACGCCAAGAGGATCAATCACTTCTCTAAGAAGAGATATCTCTTCTGGGCTGGGAGGAACTGTCTTTGGTGTATCGTCAGGTATGACGAACTCAAAAGCTGTCTTGGCGACGACCCGGTTTAACATTATTCCAGGATGCAAGCTCATGATTCTCATTCGGCCGGAATCAGGATCGAAGTCAAACTGCCCTAAATCTGATATCAGGTAATGGGGTCCTCTCCCTGTTATACGGCTGGCATCGTGCCCGATCCCACTACGGAAATCGAGCTTCTCGACGAAAGTGTGCCGGCCGTGTCTCGGCACATACAAGTAGTTTCGATGGCCCGTGACCGAAACATCCGGAATCCCTCCTGAGCCCGGCAAACGCAATCTGGGCTTTTCGTAACTACCCCCTATATGAATATTGTTGAAATTTCCATAGGCATCCACCTGTCCCGGTCTAAAGAACTCTTTAATGCTGAAGCGAGGCAGAAAATCGCAGGCAATGTCAACGAAATCAATGCTCAATAGTCCCTGTTGAATCCACAACCTCTCAATGGTGGCAACACCTAGTGGCGCCCAATTCTGACATATAGACTGACCAATAGCCGATGCGAATGCTAGATTTGGTGCATGAGTAAGCTTAGCCAGTAGAAAACCGGCCGCGACCAGTGGTGTTGAGATGCCCTGGCCAACTAACTCGCCATCCTCAATCTGGCGACTCATACAGGTGACCATCAATTCATCGATGGTATAGTCTTGGACCGGCATAGCTTTAGTCAATTCTCCAGAGACCGGAGGTAGGAAGCAAATTCGCCTAGATTACAAGCATCGATATAGCGAAGTATTTCCTCTCCTTCAATCGAGTATTTAGGATAACATGAGGTTGGCCAAGCTCCATTCGGACTGTGAAGAACTGCTGTGATAGGATGTCCATTGATGTCAATTGGCCCGTCCAGCTCTTCAACCACTTCCTCGGCGGTGATGATTACTGTGCTAGCTATCGATGCTAATTCGTAATCGATAGTTGGATTACCGCCGAGTATACAATTTCCAAAGCGATCGGCTTTTAATACATGAATGACGGCGGCATCACATTCGATGGCAGGGAAGGCGGTTAATTGTTGACCTGAATAAGGATCAGTGATGGTTTTGACATCGGATCGAACACGGAGTAAATCAGTCCCCTGCCAGGCCAGGCTTGGCATAAATCCGACACCCGCCATCCGGGCTCGAATGCCGTAGGCGATACTGGCTTCACTTTCTTCGATAATCTCGATGCTACCTTGGTTAGCGGCGGTCGTAAACATAGGTGCCAGACCAAATATCTCTAGTCCAAAATAACAAGTACGAACTCGTTTGACCAAACCTGAGCCGACTAGCATATCGGCCGCCAGGCCACAAGTGAAGGAAAGAAGAGTCAGGTTAGTTGGGGGCTGATCCTGGTTAATCAAAGCACGAACAAATGCGAGCGGCCGCCGGTAAATGGTCATTCCACCAAGGGCCAATGTGTAATCACTTTGAATGAGTTCCAGGGCGTCTGACAAGGAAACGGTTTTGTCAATCATTAAAATGGTCTTTGCCCAGATTATCGAGAGCATCCCGTACCGCCAAAATCACGGTTTCGACCTGGAGAGGTTTCTGGATATAGGCGACCACACCTTGTTTCAAAAACTCTTTTCCCCCGCGCTCCAATGGGTATCCAGTGATGATGATCATTTTTATATCGGATTTTCGTTCCTTGAGAGCCGAATATAATCTGGCACCATCCATAATCGGCATAACCATATCGCTAATAACTAAATCAACTTTTCCCTGTTTCTTATCGAAGATTGACAAGGCTTCCTGTCCATTTGCTGCTGCCAGTACCTTATAATTAACCGATCCCAATATTTCGGTCAAAGCTTCTCGAGAAGCCTCATCATCCTCGACCAGTAATATCGTTTCGCCGAGACCTGTTCGAATCTGATCAAATTCAAGTCGGGGTTCTTCGTCAGCTGGAGCGATGAACGCCGGCAGGTAAATAGTAAATGTCGTTCCTTGGTTAAGATCGCTAACAACGTCGATGAAACCTTCATGTAGCTTGACTATGCCGTATACTTGAGCCAGCCCAAGACCCGTGCCACGACCTGTATGTTTGGTGGTGAAGAATGGTTCAAAGATGCGCGGCAAGTCTTCTGCTGTGATGCCTTCCCCGGTATCGGAAACTGTAATTGCGATCCATTCACCTGCAGACATATCCGGTAGAGGGTATCTTTGTTCGGGATCCAGAGTGAGATAATCCATAACAATACATAGTTCGCCTCCCAAGGGCATTGCATCGCGAGCATTAATTGCCAGGTTCGTTATAGCCTGCTGCAAGCGGCCGGTATCGGCATTTACAAGATATTCTCGGCTGGGTAACTCCGTTTTGAAATCAATATTTTCGGGCAAGGTTTGGCTCAACGTTCTGACCAGTTCTCGCGCAAATGGCAAGAGATCAACCGGCTTTCGTTCTACAACAGATTGGCGACTGAAATCGAGAATTTGTCGGATTAGCTCTGAGGCTCTCTCTGCCTGAAGTTGTATGGTGTTTAATCGTTTCTCCTCTTTCTCTGGAAGATCGGGCATTCTCGAGACCAGCTGGGTATAGAGAGAAATAACCGTCATGATATTATTGAAATCATGAGCGATCCCGGCTGCTAGCTGGCCAACAGAGGTCAGCCGTTCCTGGGCACGAATATAACCCTCTTGCTTTCTTGTATCCGTCACGTTTCGCAACATGAGTAGCCAATCCGAATCCCTTGCACTTAAATCCATGGACCTGGACGAGACTTCGAAAATACCTGCCGGTTCTATGGCTGATATTTCTTGCCAATTTGAGGATGCCGAACCCTTTTGCAGTATATTGTCCATCGAAACGTTACCCAGCTGGTGTAATGTTTCCCCTTGCTGAGCATCTGATAATTGGGCCAGGTATCTGGTCGCAGCCTCGTTCGCGATTAGTATGGATCGGTTTTTATCAAGTAGAACGATGCCATCTGGAACGAGGTCCACAAGCTGCTTTAGTTGGGAGGCTTGTGTCCGTGTTCTGGTGAGCAATCTTTGGGATTCGGAAAATAATCGGGCCCTCTCAATGGTCGTGGCCGCCTGATTTGCTACTGCTTGGGCAAGTTCAGCTTCTTCTGAACCATAAGCGCCGACACTCTTATTGTCTAGTGTAATAAGGCCAATGGCTGAATCGCGAACCAAAAGTGGAATACCCATCCAACCCTTTGTGTAAGCCGTATCTCCCCATTGGCTGAACGACGATAGTTGTTGAGCATCCTGCAAGACTATTGGCTTGTTTGATGTTAATACCTGTGATGTAAGTTCTTCTTCTATCGAATATGTTTCTTCAATGACTTTGCTAAGGTCTGGGAAACCTTGTCCAGCAACAGCCTGCAATTGATCTCCTTCAATTAGAAAGACACAGGCGCTGTCATAGGGCACCACTCGCCCTAGATGTACCAGAATGCTCTCCAGAACTTGATCCATCTCTAAGGTTGAGGTCAATTCGGCAGCAACGCTGATTAATGTTTCTGCTTCTTGCCGCCTTCGCAATTCAGCTTCGAGATATTGACTATCTTGAATTGCAACGGCGAGTAGTCCTGCGACTTCCGTAGCAATTTCCTTTTGATCTTCCTCAAAATCTTCCGAGGTTGTTAGGCCTATATTCATCGAGCCGATCAATTTTCCATGGCTCATTAAGGGAACATTGACGAACTGATAAATTCCCTCTTCATGCAATTGGTCTCCCATCTCGGTAGATGGGGGGTCATTTCCGATGATTCGCTCGATATAAATATCACCTGCACATAGAGCATCAAACATTTCAGCTTCAGCGTCGAGCCTGAAACTGCTGCCTTCGGTAATATGTGTTTCCCCGCGAGAAAAGACAGCTAGTACAGATCCAGTTTTAGCTCGTAGATCAAGCATAGTTACACTGGCACGGTGAAAGGGAATCAAGCCACTTAAACGCTCCAGTCCCACCCTAGCAATGACCTCCTTAGATCGCGCAGTTAATATGGCCTGGTCAATTTCTCGGATGATTAATAAGCGCTCGGCGAGTTGACGATAGCTTTTTTCCCTCTCGCTCACAGTAGTTATCAAGCGTGCATATTCCAGTGCGATACCGATGTGGTTAACATAGGCGGCGAAGGCAGGCACGTCTTCTTGCCTTAAATCTTCGCCAACAAAGTTGATAACCCCGAACATATCTCCCTCGATGATTAAAGGGGCAAATATGGCTGGTTTATGGATCAACTTAACCAATAAGGGCTTGCTTTTTTCCTGGGCTGCCTGTGGCATAAGCTGATCCACAACAGTTGAAAAATTGGGAACAAAAGCCGGAATTCTATCGACAACCACTTTTTCATAAGCATCAACGGTCGATATGTCAAAGGTTAAGTCGCCAAGGACGATGCCCGATTGTAGTTCATACTCTCTCAACAGTTCCAGATCATCATCAGGTAGGATAACTGCACGCATAGTTGCATATCGTCTTGTATCGTCTAGCAGACCGAGCCCTCCGCATAGTCCAAATGCGAGTGTTTGCGCCTTGAAGGCTAACAATACATCGTCTTCTGACCGGGCTGAGCGCTGGATAGAAGTCGCCGCCGCATTAACGGCCGTAAGGATAGACATGCTCCGCGCAGCACTGGATTCCGCGCTAATGATATTTTTGTTCATTTAGGAACTACTTTTGTCTCATTTTATTGGCCGAGGCTCAAATTCTTCTCTTATTTTGCGATTTATGTAAATATGTGGGCTGAGAAAACACTCTGGTGGTATTCGTACGTCAACGATCATTCGGGACCGTATTCCACAACGCGTCCCTGACTACCCAAGAACAAGCCGCTTGTCGGACAGGATCTACCAAAAAGTATATCACAATAGTGATCTTGGGCGGTTTCATGACAGTTCCCAGAAGATTGGGCTGGCGGAAGGGCGATTCTAGGAGAAAAGGGTTCTGCAAAAACTCAAGACCAAGGATGCCCTACCAAATCGCGAACAGATGAAACGGTTCAGTAGCTGACTTTTTATCAATTTTGGAACATTTTCTAGGCAGCCCAACAGCAGATATTTACGATCCGAAACCGGCCCGGGGATCTGAAATTTGGGATTTTCGAACAAAAATCAAAGCCATTTGGGAATTAGCTAACGATTTCTGTGGACGACCAGATGGACAAGATTATTTAGCTCATCGCGGGAAGGTGATTCAGGAATATTTAACAAAGCATCCTGTGCGCGGTGAGCCCATTCATTTGCCTGAGCTTTTGCGATTTCGATGGCGCCAGATTCTCTAAGCTGGGCAACCATGATTTTAATTGGGTCTATTCCAGTTGCAGTGGCCCCTTCCAGTACTGTATTTCCGTTCTGGTTTACTACACCACCCATACCCTGAACTACATCACTGCCAATTGGCTTGCCTAAGACATCAGGATCACCAACAACATCTAATACATCATCGACCATCTGGAATGCTAAACCGAGAAAATACGCATACTGCGCCAAATATTCAACGATCGATTCCTCAGCCCCGGCCAATAGTGCCCCCATTTTCGCAGCTGCTTGAAAGAGGCTGGCAGTTTTCCTTTCAACGATCAATTTATATGTTTCTCGATCAATAGAACCATTCTTAGCTGCCTCAGCTTGAAGGGTTTCACCCTCTACTAATTTCACGCAGGCGTCGGCCATGATGATATTATAGGTCGAGTCATATGGCGCCATCAATTCGTATACCTTAGTAAATAGGTAATCGCCTGTCAGCAAGGCAAATGTTTTGCCCCACTGAGCATGGACACTGATTTTTCCCCGCCTTGTTAAGCTATGGTCGTTAATGTCATCATGGACTAAGGTGGCAGTATGTACAAGTTCAATTGCAGCTGCCAGTGGGATGACCTCGGAAATGTTTTGTCCACCGGCGGCAAGGTAGGAGAGGATGGTTAAACGTGGTCTAAGCCGCTTTCCACCAGAATCGACTATATGAAGACTCGCATCCAGCAACAGATTTACGTCGGTGTTTATAGTCTGGCTAAGTTTTTCCTCGACATCTATGACGCCATCATCAACCTGAGCCAATAGCATTTTCCGGCCTCGTTCATAACTTTCAAATAATTTTGAACATTATAGATCGTTCGAAAAATCGCGTCAAGGAATTTGTGAATAATTTCGCAAATGAACGAGTCTTGGACCGGTTACTAATAATCGATTAAGGCAGGTGATATAATTGATTATCAATCGGCTGTTGTTGAGACCACAAAAACAGCCCGTTTTTGTGGTATACAGAGATAAGCAGAAAAGGGGAATGTGGTGGAAGAATTACGAGCTCGGATAATTGCAGAAGGACAAAATCTGGGGAGGGGCATCTTGAAGATCGATAGTTTTCTGAATCACCAGGTAGATGCCAGACTAATGGAAATGGTAGGGAAAGAAATCGCAGAACGATTTCAGGAAACAAGCCCAACTCGAATCTTAACGGCGGAGGTGAGCGGCATAGTTCCGGCAATTATGGTTGCCAGAGCTATGGAGAATATCCCTGTAGTTTATGCGCGAAAACATAAACCAATCACTATGCAAGAACCAGTGTATATAGAAGTAGCCCCAAGCCATACGAAGGGTAGTGAGGTGAATTTGATGGTTTCACCTGAATTTTTGCAGGCTGGGGATCGGATTCTCATCGTCGATGATTTCTTGGCGAGCGGCCGGACGATTGAAGCGCTGGCCCGCATCGTTCAACACGCCGGAGCTAGGCTGGTAGGTATTGCAGCTGTCGTCGAAAAAACGTTTGAGGGTGGCCGAGATGAATTGGCGAAATGGAATGTGCCCATCTTTTCCGTGGCCACCATTTCAGATATGCGTGCCGGCAAGATCGTTCTTTCTGAGAACTAAGCGTACAACGGTTCCCGCCTTAATAAATAAGATCGAGTAAGAGTGATTCGTATCGTAGTGAAACAGCTCTTCCTCAAGTGTGAATTTCCTCAACTATTATATAAAGTTTTTGGTCGGTGTATCCTCGAGCAACTCGTTTTATCAAAATTGCTTCTATTTATTGAGCATCGAAGGCTGAAATCTAAATGTTTGAAAGTCACCATGACAAGATAATCATCCTAGATTATGGTTCGCAATACAGCCAACTCATCGCACGCCGTATACGCGAAGCGAATGTGTACTGCGAACTATACTCGTGGAGAGCAGCCTCAAAAATCGTCATGAAACGAAGACCTAAGGGTTTTATCCTTAGTGGAGGTCCGAACAGCGTTTATGATGAGGGAGCGCCAACTCTACCCGACTACGTGCTTTCTAGCGGTTTGCCCATACTTGGCATATGTTATGGGATGCAGCTCTTGATGCATAGGTTAGGGGGAAGAGTTAATCCTAGTCCAGAGCGAGAGTATGGCCCGTCGAGATTGCACGTTGATGATCTCAACAACCCCTTATTTTTGGAATGGCGACAGAAGGCAGCAATTATTGGGACATCAGGTGCTACTCTCGGAATTGAACAAGTGTGGATGAGCCACGGGGATCGTGTGGAAGAAATCGCCCCCGGTTTTTCCTGCATAGCACATAGCGAACATTCGCAATATGCGGCAATAGCAGACTTGTCTAAAAACTATTTTGCCGTTCAATTTCATCCAGAAGTAATCCATTCAAAGCAGGGGCAATTATTAATCGCCAATTTTGTCCATCGTGTTTGCGGGTGCCGTCCAGATTGGACGCCATCTAGTTTCATCATCGATGAGATAAATCGATTACGCGAGCAGATTGGAACAGGTCGTGTCATTCTCGGTTTAAGTGGGGGCGTCGATTCGGCCGTTGCCGCTGCCCTAATTCACCGGGCAATTGGTAAGCAACTCACTTGTATATTTGTGGACCATGGATTAATGCGTAAGGATGAGGCGTTACAAGTTATAGACGCTTTCGAGAAAACCTATGGACTGCAACTCGTTGCGGTAAATGCCGTAGAAGAGTTTATGGAGGCTCTTTCCGGGGTCACCGATCCAGAGTCAAAACGCCGGATTATTGGCGAACTATTCATCCGGATTTTTGAACAAGAGGCGGGGAAATTAGGACAAATCGATTATTTGGCCCAAGGCACTATCTACCCAGATGTCATAGAAAGTGCAGCAAAAGATAAACCAGAAGCCGAGACGATCAAGACACACCATAATGTAGGTGGACTTCCAGTTGACATGCAATTCGATCTGGTTGAACCATTGCGGAAACTGTTCAAAGATGAAGTTAGAGTGATAGGAAAAGAGTTGGGCCTGCCGGAGGCCTTATTGTGGCGGCATCCTTTTCCGGGGCCTGGGTTGGCTATTCGCTGTTTAGGAGAGGTATCCTGGGATCGACTAGAACGCTTACGAGAAGCCGATGCGATCTTTGTCCAGGAATTAGCCGAGGCGAATCTGCTTCGGGAAGCAACTCAGCAAGCATTCGCTGTCCTTCTACCGGTTAGAAGTGTAGGTGTCATGGGTGACGGCCGGACCTACGATGAAGTTGTCGCCTTACGGGCCGTCACAACAGAGGATTTTATGACCGGAGATTGGGCCCGCTTGCCGGTTGATTTACTTGCAAGAGTTAGCCAACGTATCGTTAATGAGGTTCAGGGCATCAATCGCGTGGTTTATGATATAACCTCAAAACCACCAGCGACTATTGAATGGGAATAGTGGAATAGCCTATATTGGGATCGAAAATTTAACCAATAATTGTTGGCAGATTGGAGGGAAAAATGGATTACGGCGATTTATTCTCCCGGGCGTGGCGCATTGTATGGAATAAAAAATTTATGTTGGTATTAGGGTTTCTTGCCGCTTTAGGCGGATCCTCATCCAATAACTTCACATATAACTTTGGTCTAAGTGATTTTCCAACCGGCGTAGAATCAAGGATTGAGTCTTTCCTGACGCAATTTTTGCCGGTGATATTCGGTCTAATTTGCCTGGGATTTTTGATTGCAATCTTCTTATGGCTCCTAAGATTAACCGCTCAGGCTGGGCTGATTGAATCGGCCGCCAGGCTTGATGCCGGTGAAGATGTTTCCTTTGGTCAAGCCATTTCTTGGGGAATTAGCAAACTTGGGAGAATAGTTGGTATTAACCTTCTTTTGTACGGACCTTTTATCATTTTAATGTTTATCCTATTTGTCTTGGGTTTAGCCATCATGGCGGCCACTATTGGTTCAAGCATAGCGAGCGGCGATGAAGGCATCTGGTCAGTGATCGCTGGCAGTCTGGCTATTTTTATCGTCTGCCTCGGATTAATGGCATGCATCTTAGTTCCAGTATGGCTGATACTGACCGTAATTTATCCGTTTGCACAAAGAGGGGCCGTGCTTCAAAACTTGGGAGTCATTGAAAGCATTCGGCAGGCATGGCAGGTCATCAAAGCGAATATAGGCGATGTAGCACTATTGGTATTGTTTTTCATCGCCATAGGCTTCGGTTTTGGTATTGTTATGGCGCTGTTGATGATCCCCCTCGCATTCCTAGCTTTTTTCCCGATGATTATGGAAGTTATCATGACCGGTAATTTTGATCCTGGCAATATTATTCTTGTTTTATGTGGCAGTTTACTGGTGGCGATCGTCGTTGCACTGATAAACTCGGTCATCGTTGCTTTCCGGTCGACCACAATTACCCTGGCCTACCAGCAATTCATCGCCAAGGCGAAATGATATTCGGGCCGGGATTTAGAAAAAGAGTAGATTTTAGCTTCTTGGAGTATTAAGTTATTCATTTCCGAACTCCTCAAGGTATTTCTTTGTCAGAGCACCTCTGGATTTCGGAAAAGAATTATATTTAAAGAATTAGGAAATACACCAGCGGTCGGTTCTTTCTGTGCCAATAGGCGAAATATTCAGCAAATCCATCCAGATAATCTGGAACCACAAATTGTTAATTCTCTTTGGCTTCCTGGCGAGCCTGGCAACTTTTGTGATTAACCTGGTATTGCGTCTTATTTTCGAATCGTTTTTGCTCCTAGATTTCCCGTATTCAAACCTAGATTCCTTCTTTAATCAATTGCCGTCGGAATATGCAGCTTGGATTACAGGTGGCTTCATCCTCCTTTTCGTTGGATTTGTCGTTGCTTGGATAATAAACACCATAGCCGAAGGAGCATTGATCAGGGGTGTCAGTGGCAGTAGACAGGGAATTGACCTGACCTTTGGGCAGGCTTGGACGGCCGGCGTTCATTTGTTGAAACAGTTCATTGCCATTGATACCATCCTGTTCTTGCCGGTCTTTCTGATCTTGCTTCTGATCATGTTGATCGTTTTTGGCACACTTGTCGCTTTAATTTTGGCCGGTCTAAATCCAGGTATTTCGATCGGTAATTTGTTGACCATCGGTAGCGCAGGAAGCGTCGTTACCGTTCCTCTCGCTTGCGCGCTCATACCTGTTATTGTCCTGGTTTATTTGCTTCGGATATTCGCCTTTCGTGAGGTAGCATTAGCGGATCGGAATAGTGTGGAAAGTATTCGAAACGCCCTGCAAATGATTTGGACTATGAAGGGGCCGATCGCTATCTTGGCTCTAATGTTATGGGCACTTCGTTATGCTGCTCGTTTGCCGTTCCAACTCTTGTCACTTCTGCTAATAGCACTATCACTAACCATTCCTTTTTCGGCACCAGCAAAGCCAATACCTATTGTTGTTTTGACTCTTAGCGGAGTAATGATTGCGCTGTCTACTTGGGTTATTGGTTCCGTGTTAGTCGTATACACCTCAGCGGTTTGGACCCTGGCGTTCGAGGAATTCTTAGAATCATAGAACTTGGAAACCTGATGTCGATTATGGACAAGGACAACGAGGGCGAAGATAAGGCGAATTCCAAGCTAGGAGTGGATACAGGTGGAACCTTTACCGATTTCGTCTGGATTGACGAAGCCGGCCGGCTGCAAATTTACAAGGAGCTAAGCACTCCCTACGATCCTGCGATAGCGGTAATAAAAGGTGTTGGATCCCTCTCGATACCTGAGAGAGTTTCTCAGCTAAAATAGCCGTGCGTTGTGTCTTTTTCGACAACCCCTTTGGCCGGCCACCTTTTCTTCCCCTCGCCTTTGCAGCTGCCAACCCCGCCTGCGTTCGCTCGCGATTCAGAGCCCGTTGAAAGGAACCCAGAATGGCGAATGTTCGGAATACGAACTGGCCATCACTCCCAGTCTTATCGATAGACTCCTGCCGACTCTCAAATCCTAGCCCACGTTCCGCCAGGCGGTTGACAGTATCCACGAGATTGAGAAGCGATCGGCCCAGACAGTCCAGCCGCCACACAACCAGAGTATCGCCTTCTTGCATGTAGCTCAGGGTCGTTTCGAGTTTGGGGTGCTCTCTCTGGATGATATCGGCCTTGTCGATGAAAATCTGTTTGCACCCTGTCTGCCTGAGCATATCCAGTTGGATAGATGCATCCGGGTCGTTTACGGAGATGCGAGCGTAGCCGACTTTCATGGTTGCCATTCTGGTATTACAGGTGCCCGATAATCAGTAGTTCCCGGGCTGCCTCGACCACCTCTTTGGTGACATAGCGCAATTCATTAATCTGGAGATCCCTCCCACCTGGTTGAGAAGGCGCTGTAAGAGCCGGAAAGAGTTCGGCGGCACAGCGGAAGTCATAACCTTCTTAGCTCTTGGATCTTATGTGCAAACCTCTATTTTCCTTTTCGAGGTACCCAAGGAAGGAAGCTCCTGGCAGGATTTCTAAAGGAAAGCGTCTCCCAGCAAATTGAATCGGTTAATAAGGTTCAAGTATGATGGCAAACGCATCACCGGATCACGCAGGCCATTTTATACAAAGATTGCGGACGAGTTAACAAATATTTAAAAGTCGTAATCGTAAAACACGGGTTCTTGATTAACCCATCCTTCACCATGAGCCTCCCTTCCAACATCACTGGTTGAATACGCAAAGCGAACAGGACTTTCGGCATAAGCCTGATGGATAGGAACTGTTTCTTCTATTTGTTCCATATAAGCATAAAACTCTATGGGACTCTCATCGCGGCGGTAGGGATCGCCGAGTGACCATCCCTCACCAAAAACTTCTCCTGACTGATCGCTAGTTGAATAAGCGAAACGTACCGGGTGATCTGCGAAGTGTTTATATATTGGGACTGTTCCCTCTTCTTGTTCCTTACAAGCATAAAACACAGCCTCCCCCTGAACCCATCCAGGTCCATGAGCCGCTACAGGATCACGTCTCAAAGAAAGCGTGAAACGCTTAGGTTTTTCCGCTGTATGTCTATAGACTGGATATATATTCGCCTGTATCTCGTCAGTTCGTTCTTCACAGTACTCTTGATAAGCAGCCTCCAAGCTGCTCATTCGATCCTCATCCGAACACAATTCCCAGATCGGTCGTAGACTGGGTTGACGTCTATTATCTACGTAACCGACGAACTCAGGATAATCCTCTATTGAAGCAGCCCATTTTTCCCAATTTACTTGAGTAATCCCACCTGTCTTAATTGCAGATACGTATTCCGCTTTGCCACCCCTGGCACGAGCTCTAATCTCGGATGTTTGTTTGAAATCATTAATGCTTTTGTTATATTCTGTCTTATTGTCGGTGCTTATGCTTGCAGCGGCTTTAAAGGACATTTCCGCGGCCACACTCACGTCAATTGTGGATTTGTATCTTGCTGAGTTTGTGGCGCTAGTGTAACTGATTCTGCCTCCTACCAAGAGATTCCACAAATAGTGGGTTCCGTACCTGTCAAACAAGTCAACTGCTTCAATATCCCCATCAATATCTTCCTGCACGTCCGGCAACATTAGCCCTTTTAAAACATCAGGTTTTGGTAGCTGTAATATCCAACAGGTGATCAACTGATTGATCTGCGTATACCTCATCGTCGTAACTCTGACACTGGAAGAGCTGAAACCAACTTCCAATGCACCTTTAAAGAATCCATAGCTTCCCTTTAAACCGGTTTTGCTAGCCAATGAGGTACGCATCTCCTCAACACTACTGCCAGCATGGGTTTCAAACACGGTATCTCGGTATGGTGTCCAAAAGGGGTGCAATACATTTGGTATCATATACTCCTCTTTATCTGACCTGATCTCCGTCATTTCGCCAAAATCAAACAACGGCTGCATCCTGCTTTCAGGACTGGCATATCGACCGAATATATCATAGCCCCAGCCAATAACATTCAATCCCGGTAGATCCTGTAATATCACTTTCTTCTCCTTTTTCCCGTTTGGGGAAATATCGGTGGTTAGATGAGATAAACAACCATCAATATAACATCCTTGAGGGTAGAGCAGGGGAATACAGTAGCTCTCTAAGGTTTCGATGGCGTCTACCCGCTCCAGGCATTGGCTCTCCAACTAACTACACTTGCTCAGCATCAAAAGACAGCATGAAACAAGTTACTTACTGATGTTACTGCGTAACATCAGTAACCTAAGTATAAAATAACTCCCCAAGCCCTGCCTATAGAACATCAGTTCAGAATAGTGCAAAAACCCTAAGGTGAAACTTTGAACGTTTCATGGGGAGTTCTCCTGTGGCTGCTGTGTCAGAAAATCCACTCATGACTATCCTATTTTAAGGATGGTTACCCTTAAGGGTACCAATTTTTAGGTAAACGGACGGTCAGTTATTATCATAGCAAGTGAAAAAAGTTGACATTTAGCTTAAGTCCATCATTCAACATTCAGATGAAAATGTACAGAAACCCATATCAGCTGCAGGTACCTTAACTTTGATTTCCTTACTGGGATGAACAGCCCAGCTTGGGAGAAGGGCAAAGTAACTTAAGCAAGCAAGGGGAGCAATTTAGGGGGGGGTTCTTTACGGCCCAGATTTAGCTATCATCTGTTTCTATCATTAGTTTTGACATAAGGAGTAATGGACCTAATTTAGGCTATGTCCAAAATCGGTTCCAATACTAGTGAAATACCTAG
>CAVVOI010000010.1:0-15281 GCA_963749825.1 uncultured Chloroflexia bacterium
ACCAAGAGCCACGTCACGACAAGTAACCTGTCACCACCCCCGGCCGGGGCTGACGACACACCAGTTTAGCCCTAAGCTTCAAGCAGTTCTTTGAGAGCAGCGAATTCCTTTTCGGTTTCCCCCTGGCCCATAATTTTCAACACCGGTTCGACTATTCTGAAAAAACAACTGAGTCCTATTTCTGCCACCAAGTCTATACGGGTGCCACTTGCTACAGATTCAAACTCCCACGTACCCTTGGCTTGTCCATGACCAGAGACAGATTTGGCTACGTACTTCTTATTTGGTTCGTACTCAATCACTTCCCAATCAGTCTTAAACTGAAACCCCAAATACCTGCTTATAGTCATTATCGTTGTGCCCACGCCAAGAGAACCGGACGAGGTTTGTTTTCCCTCGACGATAGACAACTGCCATAGTGGATTATTCTCCACGTCGGACACAAACTCAAAGACTTCATCAATCGGCCGGTTAATTACCACTCTGGTTTCGATTCTTATCATCAAAATACCTCAATAATGATAATAACCGATTCCTGTTGTCAGTCTGTATGCTCGACCCACAAGACGTCAAGGAAATCTCTCCCCGCCCCCGGCCGGGGCCTCGCCATCGCTTATACGTTTGGTTCTGCGAAGACCAACATGTTTTGCATTTGCGAATCCTCTCCTAGTCTTTCGCCCTTAGTGTCCCAAAATTTCTGCGACGTACACTTGTTGTTCAATGTCACCTTGTATGATAAGGGTGACATTTGCCCTTTCTCCTTAATGGATGACAGATTCGCTGAAGAATAACGCCTCGGGAGCGGCCGTTTGACAAAAGGGCTTTCGGTATGCTAATATGTCGTCAGACGACGTATAATTTGGCATGGTTCTGGTTGGACAAAGATGATGAATATCCAAACCAAATTGCCTCTGACGGAACCTACTTTTTTCATCCTTCTGGTTCTGGCGTCCGGTCCGCAACATGGATACGCCATCATGAAGGAAACGGTCGCCTTGAGCGACGGCCGCGTTCGACTGAGCACATCCACGCTGTACGAAGCGATCAAACGATTGCTGGACCTGGGTTGGATCGAAAGGTCGTCTGCTGCAAGTGGCATCGAAAGGGGGCGGGAACGAAAAGCCTACAAGCTGACCGATTTAGGACACCGCATTTTGAATGCCGAGACCGCACGCCTGCAATCGTTGGTATCGCTGGCGCAGCAGGCTGAGATAGGCGTTTCCCAATGAGCATCATTGTCCGGCTGGCCGTCCGGCTGTATTCTGCGATGATTCGCTTGCATTCGCTCTCATTTCGGCAGGAATTCGGAGCCGAGATGCTTGCCGTCTACGTTGAGGCCATAGAGGAAGCCAGCGGAAACAGCCGACGCGACTTACTCGCCACTATTCTGCGGGAAATTCGAGACTTCCCTTTTTTCTTGTTGCGCCAACATTGGCGCAATTTCGCACATTTGGAGCCAAACCTCATGACCATCAACAGAAAACCGACCTGGTTCTTCTATCCAGCCTGGATCATTTTGACGGCATTGTGTGTCCCCATAGCTTTTAGCCTCTACTTCGTCATCATCCGCGGCATAATGATATTCATCGGCGACCGCATCTATTTGAATGGCAGAGGCCACCCTACTGAGGATTATCTCTTTAGTTATGTTTTTGTTCTGACCGCTGGTATATTGATGGGAATAGCCCAGTTTGGTTTGCTACGGAACTATCTGCCTCGTATGGGTTGGTGGGTGCTGGCTACAGCCGGAGGCTGGTCGCTGGGATTGGTTCTGATCATACTTGGCATATTTGAATTGCTGACCCATTTCTGGGGCGCCGAAACGATTTATCGATCCTGGGCGTTTGTTCTGGCGTTTTCCCTATTGGGGCTGTCAATCGGCTTTGGGCAATGGCTGGTTCTGCGGAGGCGTCTGCCCAGGGCTGGCTGGTGGATCGGGGCCAATGTCCTGGGCTGGGGCCTGTTGGGCTTGATGACAAAAGATACCCGGGACCTATACTGGGTATCGTTTGGATTGCTGCCAGCGTGTGTGACGGCCGCGACCTTAGCGTTGCTCATGAATCCACTCACTCCTGCTGAGACATGATGGTGGTGTTCTCCGTCCGTATCGATTGTACGTCTTCGAAATCCTTGAGACATTTCAGGTGTCTAAATTAGGGAGGATTCGCGGTTCGAAGGTCTGTCTTGGACGCCTCACCCATCACCGAAAGCCAGCCACCGGGAGCTAGCACACAACAGACAATCCTTTCCCCGCCCCCGGCCGGGGCCTCGCCATCACGGGAACCGTCTAGTCCAACAAAAACAAGCATGTTGCTTAATGACAAAAGTCTCCCCTAATCCTCACTCCAAATATGTCTCAGAGGTTCTGAAACGGAACAATTTGGCCCCATAGACCTTCAAAGCGAAGCCTATCAATTGCCCAAAGTTAGTGCCGGTCTTAACCTTCAACTATTCATGGAATTCGGAAGGGAAAACTTCCGTACTTCTCAGGTTTGAGGATGTTGTTCACATACAGATTTGCACCGAGCCTCACAAATATGATGACGGTAAACACTATAAAGCCCGTGCCGTAGTCAACTGACGTAAAAAAGGGAAGCAAAAAAAGCCAAAAGGCAGCATTAAATGCCCAAAAAGCCATCCTGGTGAGTGGGTTGTTGAATCCCTGTTTGACTGAAACGTGGTTTGCCGAGTTTTTCTGAAGCCGCGCGAACCGCATGGCTGTATGGTATTCGACAGTCAGTCAGTATAGCGCCCCGATAACTGCTAGTGCGATCATTCCACCCCTCTCCGAATAAACCGAAGTGGATAAAGCGAACACAACATAAATCAGAGCGGGAAGGCCCAGTCCCAGCGCAAGCACATTGTTCCAACGTACGGTCAAGAATTCTTCTCTTGTCATAGTGTTCCCCATCTCTGCTTATCAATTTCCAGATAACGACGCCTAAAGTTACCATTAGGTTTTATTATTATGTGCCACAGTGATGACGACATTTCCCTTTTTGTGCCCTTGGTCGACATACGTGTGCGCTTCGACAATTTCCTCCAGCGGGTAGGAACAATCGATGACCGCCTTCAACTCCCCCGCTTCAACCAGTTCATTGAGAAAACTCAATTCTTCAATAGAATTCTTGGGGCTTCCATCATCGACTGATATGTATTTTCCTTCTGGGGTGAGCGCTTTTTGACACTGATCTTTGAGTTTTGAGCTTTTGCTCTTGCCAACGGCATCCAAGACTAAATCATAGCGCTCACCTCTGGGCAGTGTATCCTCTTTTGTGTAATCAATGACTTTGCCTGCGCCTAGAGATTTCACGAAGTCTAAGTTCCGCGTACTGCATACGCCGGTTACCTCGGCGCCAAAGGCTTTGGCCAGCTGCACGGCCGTTGTTCCGATCGATCCAGAAGCGCCATAGATGAGCACTTTTTGCCTGGATTGAATGTTTCCTTTTTTCAGATAAGAAATAGCCAGACCGAACCCATAAGGAATGGCCGCCGCTTCCTCATAGGTTAGGTTGGGTGGTTTTATGGCGATCAAACTATCTTCTGGCAAAGAGATGTACTGGGCATACGCTCCAAATCGTATATCGTTGGAAGATTTGACGGTGCTGCCATATACCTGATCGCTCACCTTAAAGCGGCGGACATCTTGCCCTGCTGATTCAATTTCCCCGGCTAACACCATCCCAAGTATGGGTTTTCTCGGTGCAGTAATACCTACTACCAGTCCCATCATTAATCCCATCGGGTGCCATCGAGGAAGTTTGAAACCGCGTACAATACAGTCACTTGCTGTTACCGCTGTCGCAAATATTTTGACTAGTACTTCATCGTCCTTTGGAGTCGGTTTTTCTACTTCTTGGAGCTCTAGAACTTCCGGTGGCCCGTATTTTGTGCATATAACCGCTTTCATGAGTGTCCCTCCACATTTACTTTGATTCGGCCATTTTCAGATACGTAGCTTGCTTCAATTTGCTGTTTGACATCTGACACATCTACCTGGTCGTGTTTAACGCAAATGACCGAGAGCAATGGTTTTCCTGTAAAACAGGATACCATTTTCCCTCCGCGTTAAGAAGTGTCGGATGTAATGAGTTTGTCATGTGCCGAGTGGCAAGAATACTCAAAGCCGACGCTGAGAATTTGATAGACGGTGATCGTGCCACTAAAGTAGCAAAGATGTAGAATCTAACAATGGCAGAAGAATGGCTGACAACGGCCGCGGCGGCCGAACTGAGTGGGTATCATCCTTATTACTTGCGTGAACTGATGCGCGAGGGCAAAGTCAAGGGCAAGAAATTCGGCACGGTCTGGCAAATTAGTAAGGAGTCGCTTATGGCATACATCCATGTTGCGACGGAATCGGGCGACAAACGTAGAGGACCGAAAGACTAGACAACCCATTGTTTTCGCAGTATAATACATTACATGATGTAAGGTAATTAGACATAAAAACGGGCCACATAAGTGCGGTGAACACTTACGTAGCCCTAACCCATCCGCCGGGATTAGCGGCGAACGGGCTGACCGGATTGTAGCATATCGGGCAACCCAACGCAGAGGCGGGTTGCCTGTTTTGGTTTATGGGCAACCTGATGGCCACACCGTTTACCCGGCGGTGGGGCCGTTTTGTTTTCAGGAGGTGACTATTAGAGAAAACGAATCGACAGAGAAAGCCAGGGCAGAAGAAAGCTGCCTCGCCCTGCCCTGGTCAGTACATATTAGAGAAGGCGGCCGTAATCTTACGAGACAAGGAGAAGCTACCATGTGCTACGAAATGAACAGGAACCGGCACCTCGGTTCCCTACACATTCTTTACCAGAAAGAGCCAACGACTGACGATGGCAAGTTCGTCCAAGTTCGCCAGTGGTTAACGGTCGAAGGAGACTACTCCGACCTGGTTTTTGAACACGGCCGGACTGATGAAACCGGTGACCTGGCCACTGAAATTGAAGTCTTACCCTTTTTCCTCACAACGGAAGAAGCACTCGAACGGATCAATTGCCGGAAGGGGCAATAGCCTACACGGATAGAAATAGGGGACTACACAACTTGGCGCTATGCAATCCCGGCTTGTACCAAGCTTACAGTGGGCGCGAAGGGACTCGAACCCCAAGCTGAACGCAGTTCAGCCCCTCACGGATGTGAACCGTACAAACAGGAAAACGCGAAAATAGCGTTTCCAATGTCATTCTACCAGACGTAGAATTCTTTAAGGTTCGGCGATTTTGAAAGGAACCGTGGGGTCTAATTTGCAGCGTTATTGTAAATGAGCCTACCCGGCCTAAATTGATATAACTTCTCGATATTCTACAGTCACTTAAACGAGTGTCAATCCCGCCCAGAAACTTGCTTCAACATCAAATAACCGGACTTTGATTTCCGGGGGTGGTTTCCGAAAGCCTTTTCCGAGTGGGGCGAGGATATAGGCTGAGAAAATGCTCGTGCAGATAGTCACCATATTGGGCATCTTGTCCTTCAATGGAGACAATCGCAGCCACAAGCTGTGAGTCAATTCCATGGAGCAAAAGATTCTGATCCAGGCCGACCTCAAGTTACCAGATCATGCCCTGATCTTCCGCATAACACCAGCGGAAGTGATGAATTGGATGGTGGGATACCTCAGCAATCCCTTCAGGCATTTGCACAAGATTGGCGTCGACGGCACCTTCTGGGCTCTGGACGTCGAAGATCGTCGCGCAATTTGTGCCTGCGGGTGAAGTCACGCAGAATAGACTATGCCAATAATTATGTCGGCACTTATGGCGGACCACTTAATCTCGCCTGTAAGGTTTGACCACTCAGGTAGATGGTGTGTCGATCCTGCTCAGTCAAGTTGCCGGTTTGACTCTCGGCCAAGATTAGGTCAGCGTGGCGAAGCAGCTCCTGGCGGGCCTCAGGCGAACCCACCTCCTGACCAATAGCATCGATCACCTCAAGCATGTGCAGGAGGACACTGGCATTGTCGCAGCTGGCATGGCGCAGCATATCGAAGGCGGAGCTGAGTAACTCGGCGAAGGTGACCGGCTCTAGGATCAGGCGCAGCCGGTTAACCTGGTCGTAGTAATATGGGTTCTTCTCCCCCTGTTGGACAAACAGCCCGAGACCTTCCCCAATATAATCGAGGCAGGTCATGGCGGTGAATGGGTCATTGATCGCCGGCGACATGGCACGTACCGCCATCTCGACCAGCTGGTTGAGGGCGTAGGCGACATCCTGGGTAGGCGTGCGGCCGTTGCCAATCTGGAAGCCGCGACGGATCTGACGCTCCAGTTCTTCATCAACCAGATCGGCCGGCCAAACCAGGGCAACGGCCGTGCCAGGCTGGACAAAGTGGCCCGGTTTGCGCAGCAAGCGGATGACTAGATTCCTTTCCCCGGCCAGTGCAAGCAGGGTCTCCGGATCGATATATTGAAGGTAGCCGGCCGCCTTCACCCGCACCGCGTAGCTGTCTGTTTCTGCCAGCACCTCCACAGCGTCCTGGTCGGGTTGTCCACCGTCCCTGACCTCCTCCGGGATCTCGGCCTCGATCACAGCCCTCAGTTGTGCCCCAACCGCGGCGGCGATATTGGGCGCTTGCAGCATGGTGCTGGTATGCTGGACAAGCAAGACCAGCGAGGCAAAGGATGCCAGCATCAAGAGCAATCCAATCGTGGCCGCGATTTGGGGCGCTTCTTGTTGTACCTCAAACGGGGGAATAGAAAGAGCAATCGCCAAACAATAGACAAAAGCAGCCACAAACATACCCAGAACGAGCTGGGTGGTGCGATCGCCCAGGAAGACGCGCAACAAGCGAGAGCCATATTGGGCTGCTACGGTCGAAAGTGGGAGAGTGAGCAATGCGAAGACTACCCCGGCTGTTGTCAGGATAGTGCCGGCCATGGCTATCAGGATATTGCGTAGTTCATTGGGCGTGCCGGCCAGGATGATACGGCTATTGTCCAGCAGTTCATTTGGAACGCGGTCATCTATCCAGTACATCGCCCAGGCCAGCAGGATCGCTCCCACGGACATGACCAGCGGGGCGAACCAAAAGCTCACCCTCAGGCGATCCCATTGATGACGGGTTGTAACTCGTCTTGTTTTTCGGGTTCTCATCTGATAACAATGGACTCAAGCTTCTGACGTCCGAATCCGGGCCTGTCGTGTCAAAACCTCGGGCTACTCTTTCGTCTCATTTATCCCATTGAGTGTGTCCACGACATCAAACAAATCCCCCTGGGAATACCAGTTCACAGCCACGAAGTTGGGGATCTTGCCACGCTCCTCAGCACACTGCTGAGCGCGCCCCAATAAGAAATCGTACGCGTTGACGATCGCCCCGTCGACACGGTTGGGCGAACCGCGTTGTATCCAGTGATTCAACAAGAAAAACGGTTTGCCCGTACCGCCACGGTTGGGTGTGCAGCTAAACTCGTCCCGCGTGATGAAAGTATAAGGCGTCTCCTCGGTCACATCCCAGGCCTTAGTGTACCAATCAGGCGGCGGTCCTGCATTCTCGGCCATGACAATCAGGCGCTCGTTGGTATCTATCAGTTGGCGCAATGTCGGCCAGGGCACACCATCGGTATGCGTATAAATAAACTCGCTTAGACCTGTAGTGCGTATGTCTTTCGATGTATCATCGGGGGTGATCTCATCCTGAATGATGATGAAGAGCACTTCGCGCGGATTCTCTTCCAACCAGGTCCGAACCTCCTCAAACGAATCTACGAGAGGCGTCCAACCCAAACCACATAACTGGTGACACAAATAATCGCCCTCCCGTGCCGGTTCGGCGATGGCCAGGAATGCCTTCCTTACGACCTCCTGCGTCTTTTCTGGCAATGAATTGAGAAATTCCTCTTGCGCTCGTAGCCCGTCGATATAATGCGTGTCGATCAACAGGGCGCGTACACCGGCGTCTAGTTGTTCGGTGAGTGTACCATCGTGCATGGGCCAGATCCAGCCATATTCGGCGATGGACATCGAGTTGTGGCTGGCAGCGTAGGCTACCTCGTTGATCGGCCGATCGCACAATTCCGGATGGCCGTTGCAGGGCTCCTTGGCCGCGCGGGCATCGCCGCGGAAGATGTTGAACAACAGCGGCAGCAGTATAAAAATCAAAACGAACCCGCCGAGCGCCCACCATCTATACTGCCACACGCCGGGCAGGTTCTCTAATTTACCAAACAGGCGCCTGCTGTTACCGAAGGCCAGAAAGACGAGACCAAGGACGAAAAAGATGAGCGTTGTGGTCCACACCGAGTCCCAGAGGCCGCCAATCAGCGAGCCGAGGATGTCATCGACCATGGCATCCAGGCTGGCTGGGCCGAATTCCTCGGCCGCCAGCCCGGCCTGAACCTGCGAACGCACGACAAAACCGATGATGAGCCACAAGAGTAGCACGAGGCCGCCGGCGATGCTGAGCGTCCAGCCAGTTGCGCGCAACGCGGTGCCGAGATCATCACTATTCAGCCAGAGGATAATCGCTAGCAGGATGACGAGAATGATGGCGATGGGGATGAGCGCTATTTCCAAAATGGCCACGTAATCACGCGCGGTATTCAGACCGGCGACAACGGCATCCCGGGTTTGGCCGATGGCCATCGCCGCGCCTGAAATGCCCACCAGCGCCTCCGATGACGCCAGCTGCTCTCTCGCGCCGGCCGTTTTCGCATCGACGATCAGTTTCAGACGCTCGGTAACGGCGATAGCTACCGCCGACTGTAAGTCATCTTCGGCCAGTGCCGCTTCCATCTGCAGGCGCGTCTCCGGGCTGGCTGTTTCATTGGCTGGACCAAGCATCACGGTCGTAAGCTGCTCATTGGCGGCAGCGGTGTTGCCGGAGACGCTGGCCGTTAGTAGCCGGCTGGGCATGGGAGTCAGACCGCCGTCGTCGAAATTGTCAAGGTAGGCAACCAGCTCTTCCTCAACGAGCGGCTCTGTCTTGTTCTCTACGTCGGGCTCGCTCTGGGCGTTGATTTCAACGGCCACGACCAGCGCCGCTTTGACCACCCGATCGGCCAGCACCTCCGGCGTCACGGCCGAACCGAAGTTCACGCCTTCCTGCAATTCAGGTATGTCGCCCTTCAGATAGCCGGTCAGATTTGTGAAAAATGCGTTCGCGCCATCTTCCATGCGTTGCGGCGGCAAGATTAGATAGAGCGCACCGACCACCTGGGCGTAGAGCTCTTCGCCCAGCAGATCGATTTGGATGCCGGTGGTTTCTTTAAACGACTGTTGAACGGCCGGATTGGCCAGCAAGTCCGTATAGACACGCTTGTAGATGTTGTTCTCAGCCAGCGCCTGGGTGTAGAGTTCGGGCGACAGTAAGTCACGCGTGACGACGAGCCCTAAGATAAACACAACAAATAGCAGCACGAAGAGCAGAACGAGGGCGACAGTCGATATCTTCTTCCACATGAGAAACGGTCCTTTAGGTGTTGTCAAGTCCGGAGTTTAGGAGATTTGGGCACTCAACCGGAACATTATATCTGAATTTGTTGTAAAGCTAGATTTCGCAACTTTCACATTGCAGCATGGTCGTCAACTCTTTCTCTTGGGCGACCCGGCCGCCGGCCGAATGCCAGAACCACAGAGCATTTCGCGCCCGGCGGACAACGCTATATATCTGTTCGACAACAACAAGAACGCAGCAATAGAGACTAGCAGCAACCAAACGAACAAACCGGGTTTTTTTGGCAATAACACAATGCGCAAGAAACCCGGTCTGTAAATCGATCCAATGCACCGAGTAAGAAATGCACGGGTCGTAAGCTCGGACCAGCATCTGTGCCTTCTTGCTGATCTCGGCCTCCTTTACCCCATCAGCGACCAAGTGCGGCACAAATCCCTGGCGTTCATGATGGTGTCGTCGTGGTTCTGGCCAGTGGGGATGACACAGTCGGCCCGGACGCTATCTTGTTCCTAAACAAATGCTTTAAGCTTGATGATTATCTGATGGTAGCCGAATGTATTGCTGCAGGTGCTTAATCAGTTGGTGATACGCTTTGAGGACCAGATAAAGTTTTAGGGTGAAATCAGGGTTTTGCACAGTATTTCGGATACTCCCCAATTGGTCCAGATTTCCTCTTTGCTCAAAGCGTAGGAAAGTCAAAAACCGTTCAACTGTCATGTCAAGCGGTCTGAGTGGGTACGAGTCGACTTGAACGACAGCCCTCACGGATGTGAACCTCTTCCAACCGGATTCGCGCCCGTAATGCCATTTTACTCGAGGTAGAACCCTTTAGCATACAGCCGTTTCTAAAGGAACCGTGGGGACACACTTTGTCAAGGTCCAAAATCGAAGGACAGACAGGGAGCAACATCGGTATCAAATACCGTTTTTGTCTGTTATTCTAACTTCACTAGATACCAAGTTTTCCCTCTCATACCAGTCAAAAAGACGCGAATTATCAGGTTGTTAAATTATTTCGCTTGCGGTTTACTCCGTTGAGCTCGCTGTTGCAAGTGACAGGCTTCGTCATAAGGCTGCCTGGTCTGCCATAGCTTCCAGGCAATGGCTAACCAGCGATTGGCCAGACGACGATAGGCATCATTGTTGTAGCCAACTCGAACTCGGACCTGCTGCCAATAGGCATTGGCCCAGACCGATTGGCTTAACGAAGCCCGCGCCCACTGGTGGGCTATGTGGCGAAACTCCTTGTCACAGGCCTGGCGAAACTTGACCACCCGCCGCTTGCCACTGGCCACCGTCACTAGACAGGTGCCGGCCAGGGCCTGGACGCTGCGTGGGGTGGGAAACCGTTCGCGATCATCGCCGAACTTGGCTAACAAGGCAGGCGCCAGTAACTCACCAGCCCCAGGCAAGGAGGCGAATATCTCTTGGTCTGGATGCTGCTTGAATAGCTGGACCAAGGCCCGTTTCTGGACCAATCTGGTCTGAACCAGGTCGAGTAATTGTCGGGCCAGCAACCTCATTTCCTCCTGGTAGACCTGGACCGTGATGTTGCTGGCTGCTGGGTATGCTTGTTGCATTCGGGCATACTGTTGGGGCCACCAGCGACGCTGGTAACTATGTTCCCTGGCGAACTCTGTGAACTGGGCATAGCTGAGCTGGCTCATGGCTTGCGGGGTTGGATATTGGCCCAAGAAATGCAAGGTGACCTGGGCAGTCAAGCTGCCAAACAAGTTCAAGGCCGCGGGATAGTAACGAATCAATATGGCTCGCAGTCGCTGGCGGGTCCGCTGCACACTGTGGGTCAGATGGTGGATCAGACTCGCCTTAGCCCGGATCTACTGGGTCAACAGTCTGTCGGGTCGCCAGCGTTGTAACCTAGCGCAGTCCGTGCGCAACAGGTCTGCCAGTAGCCGGGCATCCTGCTGGTCTGAACGGGCCCCGCTGCTGCCATACCGGCCCCGGCTACTCTTCACCACCGACGGCGGAATCACGTACACTTGCTCATAGCCCCGACCCCACAAGAAATCGATCAAGATGTTGTGCGCCGTTTCCATCCCTACCAGGCATTGGCTGGTGGGCACACCCAACTGCCGGCGCATTTCATCCAGTTTTTCGAATCCTTCGGCTTGATGGGGTATCGTCTGTCGGGCTATAATCGCCCCAAATTCATTTAATAAAGCAATATCATGTTTCTTGGTACTCCAGTCGATACCCATGTAGACGCTCATGTGTTTGACTCCTTTGCGTCTTGACTGGTACCCACCCCTTGGACCCAAGTTGCTGTGTCCCTCTTATGGCGTTCACAACGCGGCACACTTTCGACAGTAACGCTTGGTGCACCTGGAGGACGGTCCCCACGTGGCGCTCGTAGCGCGTCTGATTTGTGGTCCTTTAGCCCAGGTAGTACTTAGATGGGGTAGACCGGGATTGAGTTGGTATCTCACCCTGTTCTACCTCATTCTCCCCTCTACATCTACTATTATAAGTAAGAGGTCTCATTTGCAGCGTCATTGTAAATCAGCCTCTCGGGCTAAGATTGATAGATCTTCTCGATATTCTACAGCCATCACATCAAGCGTCAATCGGTGTAGATTCTGTGGCCATGACTCCTATCACATGAAACAAGGGTCAGGGCGCAACACAGCGTTGCTTTCATTTTTAGATTAGAACAATTGTGCTACAATTACCGTGGAAATACTTGCAAATCGTGTTATTTCTTTTTGGGTAGTAAAAATGCCGACGGTCTCTTTCAAGATATTCCGTTCCTGACGAGTGATTTCCAGTTCTCGACGCACGCGACGCGCGCTCAAGGCAGGCGCAGTATCGGTACAGGAGCCGATGCAGAAAGACTATGCGGATAAACGTACCGGGGTAAAGGATAGTGGTGGCACAACGTGGTGGATCGCCACGCAAGTCACTTACACTTAACAAGGAACTTTTCGTTGATGAACACGTTTATTGCGCTGCTCCGAGGTATTAACGTGGGTGGGCACAACAAGCTGCCGATGCGTGAACTGAAGGCGCTGCTGGAAAGCCTGGGGCTGGCCAACGTGCAAACCTACATCCAGAGCGGCAATGTGGTTTTCCAAATCGGCCGTACCGATCTGCCTGCTTTAGGGGAGGCGATTGGCGTGGCGATTGGGCAAAGTCACGGGTTTGTGCCGAAGATCTTGCTGCTAAGTTTGGCAGATTTGGCAACGGCCGTTGCCCAAAACCCTTTCCCCGCCACCGACGAACAGCACAAAACGCTCCACTTTTACTTCCTGGAATCCGCCCCATCCAATCCCGATTTGACAGGATTGGCATCCCTCAAGACCAACAGTGAGCAGTTTGAGCTCATCGACACGGTGTTTTACCTGCACGCCCCAGAGGGCATCGGCCGTTCCAAGCTGGCGGCCAAAGTGGAAAAGGCGCTGGGCGTACCGGCCACTGCCCGCAATTGGCGGACAGTGAGCAAGTTAGTGGAGATGGGAACGGCCGTTTCCACGTAACCAGTCAATCTGTTTTTCATAGGGAAAGTTATCATGAGTTGGAAATATTTGGAAGAGCAACAACCCGAACTTGCGTCGTTTGGCATGGAACGATTGAACGGCCTTGTCGCCTATTTGGCAACCGTGCGCAAAGATGGTTCGCCGCGCCTGCATCCGATGACGCCAATTATTGGTCAAGGACATTTGTTTGTATTTATGGAACCAACCTCACCAAAAGGGCACGACCTGCAGCGGGACGGACGCTACGCTATTCATTGCTCGGTGAGTGACACGAGTGGAACGAGTGGTGAGTTCGTTGTTACCGGCCGAGCGCATTTGATTGATGATCCTGAGAAACGGGCGTTGGCTGTCAGTCTGGCTCCTTATGTACCGGCCGAACGCTACATCTTGTTCGAATTTGACATTGAGGGCGCCGCTTCGACGATCTATCCTGAAGATCGACCTGTGCGCCAGTTTTGGAAGCGGAAGCTGTAATTACCTAGCAAAATAGCAACAACCAAGCTGTGTCATTTCAAAATAGGAGACAGATATGAAAAGAGTCACTGGTATCGGCGGAATCTTCTTTAATTCACCTGATCCCGCTGCGCTTAGGGCCTGGTACAAACAGCATCTCGGAATCGACGTGCAGGATTGGGGTGGAACGGCGTTTACATGGACAGATTCGGAAGGCAATCCGACTGCGGGAACTACTATTTGGTCTGTCGGCGAGGCAACAAGCAATAACTTTGCTCCGAGCACCGCGCCGTTTATGATCAACTATCGAGTCGCTGATCTTCACGCGCTGGTCAAACTGTTGAGGGCTGAAGGCTGCAATGTGCTCGACAAGATTGATGAGTCAGATTACGGGAAATTCGCCTGGGTAATAGATCCAGATGGAAACAAGGTGGAACTCTGGGAGCCACCAGCGGGTCAATAATGCTGCCACTTTACGAACATCCACTGCAACCTTAGGCCGACGGGAGAAATGTCATGAAACGCACCTGGACGATCATCGGTGTAAGCCATGTGCCGCGTAGCTTCAAATGGTACCAGTCGCTCTTCGGCCAGCCTGAGACACAACCGGGCCATGCTGACTTTGATCAGATCCTCGATTCGGATGGAACTGTCTTGCTCTGCCTCCACCAGTGGGGGACGCACGGACACCCGCCCTTGATTAGCCCCGACCGCACCCAACCTGGCAACGGGCTATGCTTGTTCTTCCGCGTGGATGACTTTGACGAGACGCTGCTTTCGGGCTCGCTCGCTCGTCGTTAGGCTCGAGGAGGACCCGCACCTGAAGATAGTGTAAATTCCTTTCTGTAAATTTCGATGAATGGCAAGTAGGCCATCGTCGGACATAATAAATAGCTCCTAATGAAATAGTGAACTAATCTGACAACACAGTTATTAATCGATTAGAGATTTTTCCGCTATGACTATCATTTAACCACGATATACAATAAGGAAATGTTGAAGGTATGGCTTACAACCACAGAGGCGGCCGAACTAAGCGGATATCATCCGTATTACCTGCGTGAACTAATGCGCCAAGGGAAGATCACCGGTAAGAAGTTCGGCGTTGTCTGGCAAATCAGTAAAGAGTCACTTTTGAAATACATCAAGGCAGCCGAAGAATCAGACGATAAAAGGCGTGGACCAAAGGACTAGACAAAGCCTCGGAATTGAAGTAGAATATATTACATGATGTAAGGTAATTCATTATAAAAACGGGCCACCTAAGTGTTTGCGGCACCTAAATGGCCCTAAACCATCCGCCGGGTGAAGCGGCGAACGGGCTGACCGGATTGTAGCATATCGGGCAACCCCAAGCATCGGCAGGTTGCCCGTTTAAATTTTTGGGCAATCTACCGGCCTCACCGTTTTTCCCGGCGGTGGGGCCGTTTTTTGTTTTAGGAGGTGGCTATTGGATTGATTGAATTTCGAGAGAAAGCCAGGGCAAGAAGAAAGCCGCCCTGCCCTGGTCAGTACATTTTTAGAGAAGGCGGCCGTAATCTTACGAGACAAGGAGAAGCTACCATGTGCTACGAAATGAACGGGAACCGGCACCTCGGTTCCCTGCACATCCTCTACCGGCAGCGACCGACCGAACTCGACCGTCGCTTCATTGAGATCCGCCAATGGCTCACGGCCGAGGGCGAGTACAGCGATCTGATCGTCGAGCAAGGTTTGCTGCAAGACGACGACTTGCAGACACAGACAATGGTTGTGCCGTTCCACTATTCAGCGGAACAGGCACTAGATTCGATTAACGGCCGAAAGGGGCAATAGTCTACACGGATAAAAAAAGGGGACTACACAACTTGGCGCTATGCAATCCCGGCTTGTACCAAGCTTACAGTGGGCGCGAATGGACTCGAACCCCAAGCTGAACGCAGTTCAGCCCCTCACGG
>CAVVOI010000011.1:0-38208 GCA_963749825.1 uncultured Chloroflexia bacterium
AGGCCTCATTTGCAACGTTTCTGCAAATTAGCCTCTCGCTAGGGAGATCATCGAGACAAGATTCAATGTCACCCCATAGCTAAAGGCCATCTGAAAACTAACTTCTCCCCAAAAGTTATCCTGTTTCTAAGAGCCCAGCACCCGGCGCCGGAGGCTACCCCACAGTTGCTGCAACTCGGTCACACCCAGCAACATAGATGCCAGCAAGTATGTGATGCCTCCGGCCAAACCGGCCGCCAACAACTGCCACAAAGCCGGCGTTGTTATGAGCTGCTGCAGCACTAGCCAGGTGACTAAGCCCATGACCAGGCTGGCTATGACCATACGCCAGACGCCGGAAAATACCCGCCGGCCGTTGATGCCGCCCATCTTCCTGCGCAATAGCCATAACAAGATAACTAATTCAAAGAAACTAGATATGGTGAAGCCCAGAGCCAGCCCGCCTAAGCTCAGCCAGCCAAAGGTCGGGAAAATACTCCTCCCCAGCCACAGACCAAGTAGCCACATGCCGATCAATTGAAAAAAGCCGGCGATGACCGGCGTCCAGGTATCTTCCAGGGCGTAAAAAGCCCGGGAGATGATCTCGATGGCTGCCAGGCCGATCAAGCTCAGGGCATAAAAGAGCAGAGCCCAGGCCACGAATTGTGTGTCTTCGGAGTTGAACTGCCCGCGCTCGAATAGCACGGTCACGATTGGCACACGTAGGAGCATCATCATCAGAGCCGCCGGCAGGCTCAGGAAAAATATCAAGCGCAAGGTATCGGCAACGATGCGGCGCATCTCAACCATTTCCTTCCGGGCCGCCAGAGTCGCAAAGGTAGGAAAGGCAGCGATGGCTAATGCCTGGCCGATAATGCCATGCGGCATGATCATGATTCGCCAGGCGTAGCCCAAGGCAGGTATGCTGCCGATGACCATCGCCTGGGCCATAAATTGGATAACCAGATGATTGAGCTGCCCAAAGGATAGGCCCAGAACCCTTGGCGCCATGAGTCGCAAGACCTGGCGCACGCCAGCATCACGAACGGACAGGATCGGCGAGTAATGGGCATGTTTCATACGCAGGCCGGGTAGTTGAATCAGCAGATGCCCAGTCGCCCCAACCACTGCGCCAATAGCCAGGCCCATGACGTTTGGGGCGAAGGCGATGGCCCCGGCGATGATGCCCAGGTTATAAACGACCGGCGCCAGAGCAGGCAACAGGAAGTGTTGCCGGGCGTTCAAGGCGCTCATGATGACACCGCTGGCTCCGAAGATTATGGGGGTGATTAACATCACTCTCATGAGATCGATCGTCATCTCCAGCAACTCGGGGTTGTCGGCCACCAGATCTGAATAAAAGGTGGTGATAATCTGCGGTGTCAGGATCATTGCGATGACCGATATCACAGTCATGACGAGCACGATCAGGTTGAGGACAACCGAGAATAATCGCCAGCCCCCGGCCGCGTCATCGCGGACGAAGTAGGTTGAAAAGATGGGTATGAAAGCCGACCCAAGCGCTCCCCCGGCAATGATTAGGAAAATCGTTTCCGGGAAACGATTGGCGATGAAATAGGCGTTTGCCTCTAAGCTAGAGATGCCGTAGAGGTAGTTGATGACAACATCGCGAAACAATCCCAACAGACGGCTAGCGACGAAGGCCGCGCCGACGATGGTCGCCGCCTGGACGATACGCGCACGATCGCTGCCGGCCGGATCTGTTTCTAATTGTGGAAATGTCATCGAGGAGGATTATAGTGTGACACGGTAAAAAGTTGAAGGTATGGTATCCATGACACTATACGCCAGATCAAAATAACAAAAAAGCGGGCTGATTGATCAATCAGCCCGCTCAGGTTTCTGTGAGAGTCAGGGACGCCGAACCCTGACTCTCGTTAAAAGGAGGAGAAGAAGAGATTTAACCGTACTTATGTCTCTTATTTAGTAGTCTATGACACTTTGTCAATCCCGACTCTACGCCCAACCGTCGCCCGACCTACGCAAAACCTACGTTCGTGATAATTATCACAATCAATGCCTTACTATGGTACTAGATGTAGTGGACTCAGAGAAAAATGATGGATATATGGCAGTTATTGACCGGACCTGTCCAGACAATTTCTCCCAAAGGCGGCCGCTGCAATGATTCATTCACCTGGATTTTTGTCTAAAAAATGAGCCGGTGCAGCCATAATTGGAGAAAAGTACCTTAATATCGGCTTACTCATTACTTTAGCCATATCGACCGAAAAGCTACCAACCGATAAAATCGGGTTTATGAGTCGTCGTATGGCCTTGCAACTGATGTTGATGTGTTTGTTGGTTGCTGCAGCCCTTCGTTTGGCCAACTTAACGGAGACCCCTCCCGGCCTTCATTATGATGAAGCAGCCAACGGTATTTTGGCCGCCGAAATTGGGCGAGGAGAGGAACGGCCGGTATTTATCGCCAGTTACACGGGCAAAGAGGTCTTGTTCTTCTACCTGGCCGGTGGGCTCATGCGGGCGATGGGCGCATCCATCTTCGCCTTGAGATTAACATCCGCCTTCATCGGTCTGCTCACCATCTCAGTCACCTATTGGCTAGGTGTGGAGCTATTTGGCGACCGTCGCCTGGCAATCTTGGCCGCAATCCTACTGGCCGTCGGCTTCTGGCAGGTCTTGTTCAGCCGTTTGGGTTTTCGGGCCATCAGCCAGCCCTTTCTTCAAGCATTGGCTATTGCTGCTTTGTTTCGAGGTTTGCGACGTGATTCTTGGCCTTGGTTGGCTTTAGCCGGCCTGTTTCTTGGCCTAACGGCCTACACTTATCTGGCGGCTAGAGTATTCCCAATTCCCCTCGTTCTGGCATCTCTACCCTTGTTGGTTGGCCGTTATCGTCGCGCCGGTCGCTGGCGGCAATTGGCGCAGTCTGTTGTCGTGGCCTTTGTCGCCTTGCTGCCCTTACTCCTATATTTCCTTCGCCAACCGGAAACATTTTGGGTTCGAATTGGCCAGGTTGGCCCGGCTGGAATCTCCTTGACTACCCTGGCGAGCAGCTACCTGGAATCATTGGGGATGATTTTTCTGACCGGTGATCCTTACTGGCGCTTCAATATACCTTTCCAGCCCTTGATGCAAATCTTATGGGGCGTCTTACTCATCGCCGGTTGGCTATATTTAATCGTTCATTATCGAAAACTAAGGTGCGACTGGCGACAGTCAGCTTACCTATTGCTATTGCTCATGCCCTTCTTCATGTTATTGCCAACAGCTTTAGCTATAGGCGAAATCGTCCCCAGCAACTTGCGAGCCATTGGTCTCGCCCCATTCTTGTATTTTCTACCGGCAGTTGGTTTTTTCCAGCTAGTGACTTGGATTCAACGTCAAAGCGAGAGGCTGACCCAACATGGGCTTGGTGGGTTCTGGATCGTAGTAGCTGCCCGTCAGTTGGCCGATCAAAAATCAGTTCTGACGGCTGTTATTCTTTCCCTCGTCTTGCTGTTAGGCGCTGCCACTACGGCTCAGGCTTACTTCGTTGAGTGGAAAGCACGGGAAGACCTCTTTTATGATTCGGATGCCGATTTAGTTGAAGTTGCCCGATATTTGGAAGAGGCCGAGCTGGACCAAGGCGCCCTATTTGTCACGGCGCTCCACTATCGCCATCCCACCGTCGCCTTTCTAAGCGACCAATATGATCGCTTAAAGTGGTTGCCCGAGAGTCAGGTCCTGGCTTTCCCGGCCGAAGGCCCGGCAACTTATATTTTCAGCCACAATAGCCCTGTGCCAGAGTGGGCGGCATCATTTTTCCCGACCGGACCCAGCTTCGAAGGACCTCTTGGACCAGATGGAGAACCCACCTTCTCTGTTTACCATAGTTCACAACCAACTATGGCCAGCCCGTCGGTCGAGGTCAATGCAAATTTCGGCAATCAAGCGACTTTATTAGGTTACGATCTAGGCGACATCACTATGGGCGATACAGTGCCGGTCACGTTGTATTGGCGAGTAGAAAAGCCGCCGGCCGGAAATTATGCGCCCTTCCTTCATCTCGAAGATGAATGGGGTTATCGTTGGAGCCAAAAAGAATTGTCCACCTATCCGGCCGAACAATGGTCGGTAGGAGATGTTTTTGTCCAGCGGGCCGAGGTACCTGTTCCCCCGGGAATACCGCCAGGCGACTACCGGCTACGGATTGGCCTCTTTAATCCTGATGATGGCCACCAGTTAGCCCATCTTGACCGCGCCCGTCGCTATGCAGGGAATTCCTTTACTATCGATGACATACCCGTAACTGTCGCATCGCTGCCGGGCACTGCAACGGAAATACCCAATGAGTTGAATCAAATCGCAGGCCCAGACCTGATGCTGCTCGGTTTCGAGCGAGGGGAAGAGACGGTCATGACTGGGGCGCCGTTCTGGTTATCGCTGTGGTGGGAAGCGAACGCCCCGCAGCCTGCCATGACGACCAGATTGGAACTAGTGGCCCCAGACAACGTGGGCCGTATCTTGTTGAATAGCCAGCCCGTCCATGGAACTTACCCTTTTTCGGATTGGACGACGGCACAATTCATCATCGACCATCAGATGCCGAAGGTTCCAGAGTCGTTGCCGCCAGGCGATTATGAGCTAAGTGTACGGTTGATGGATGCTGCAGAAGATACGATCATGACGGCTAACCTGGGCAAACTGACCGTGGAGGCGGCCGATCGTTTGTTTAACCCGCCCAGCAGCCAATACCCGCTTGCGGCGACTTTTGGCGAAGAAATCTCCCTCCTGGGTTATTCGGTTGAAGAAAAAACTCCCGACCGTTATGATATAAACTTGGTTTGGCAAGCCTTGAAAGAGCCAGCCGAAAACTATACAGTCTTCATTCATGTGCTTGATTCCGACGGGAACTGCTGTGTGTGGCAGCAAGACATCCAGCCCCAACAAGGGGCCTATCCTACAGACAGGTGGATCGCCGGAGAGGTTATTATCGATGAATATGCCATTGAACTGCCTGAAGGAGTGCCCCCCGGTCACTATCTAGTTGAAATTGGACTTTACTTACCTGAGACTGGGCGTAGACTATTGGTCAGGATGCCCGGAATCGTGGACAATGATGCTTTGATTCTACGGCCGTTGGTTGTAAAGTGAATTAGAGTTACTATTTTCGACGCATGTTAAGCATCATCAGCGACATTCAGACGCGAGGGCGAGACGGTATGACCTGGCTCAATCACCAGACCAGGGGTTGGTTCTTGTTGCTTTTTGAGTCATTAGGAGATGTACTATCGTTCAAGTCATCTCTCTATGCGGCCGCGATGGCCTATTTTACTTTGTTGTCCGTATTTCCACTCCTACTCTTAATCGTAGCGATAGCCAGTTTTTGGTTCGATCCATACCTGGACAATCAAATGATTATGGAGCGCCTGGAGTTTGTCGTGCCGGCCCTTAACGAATTGTTGGGCGCCAATTTGGAACGCATTTACCGGACAAGAGGTGCTATCACCCAGCTTTCTGCTGTTCTACTGATCTGGTCTGCTTCTTCCATTTTTTACATGTTGACCCGGGCCATGGATAATATTTGGGAGGAGGTCATGATCCGGCCGGCCTGGCGACACCGGGCTATGGCCGTCGGTGCCACCCTGGGCGTAAGCATCTTACTTCTAATCGGTTCCTTTGCCTGGAGCGTGGCCGTCCCGGTAGTCAACAGCCTTCTTCCCGAAAGGATTATCCAGATATCACCTTATTTAGGCCTTCTCGGTTCTGCGATTGTGAGCGCCCTACTCTTTTTGGTTCTCTATAGGATGTTGCCGCACGCCACGCTCTCTTGGGGGGATGTCCTGGTCGGGGCCATTATCGCCGGTGTGTTATGGGAACTGGCGAAACACATCTTCTTTTATTTCGTGAGCAATTTTCTAACCTCGTCTAACCTGGTCTACGGTTCATTGACGACCATTATTGCTTTTCTGACCTGGGCCTATGTCAGCATGCTCATTTTTCTTTTTGGCGGTCACGTAAACGAACGCTATAGAAGGCTACGGCTAAACCGGCAAGCAGAGGCAACAAGAATGTAAATACAATGCCAATGCGGTGGGCGCGGAGTTGGGAGCTAGCCAATAATTCAGTCCTGATTTGGCCATAGATGAGTACGGAAAGTTGGCTGGTGAGCAGAAAGGTGATGCCGGTAACCAGCCTGGCATTCGAAAGGGTTTCTTTTTTACTTTTTCTTCCCCAGTCGAGTAGCAGCCATGGAAAAGGCCAGGCTGCATACCAAATGCGAAATCGAAATGCCTGGAGGATATAGCCGGCGAAAATATCGGCTGCCGCTCGAAGAGGGGTTCGACCTCCCCAAGTTCGCCATAACAACCAGATGGCCAACGAGACCAGCAACATTGATGCCAGGCGAGTCGCCCATTGAATCGACAAATTAATCCCCTGTTTTCTGCCCTCAAGTATGAGCCAGGCCATGGGCGTAAAGCCGCCGCCGCTGCCCGCCTCGCTTATCAAGCGTTGAGCCAGACTAAAAGGCGAACCAAAAGGCGAAAAGGCGACCCCCACCAGCAGGATTGCTGCTAAGACCGTCGTCAGCAAAAAGCGCAACCGTTCCTTTCCTGTCGTATACTGTTGCCAGATACTGATGAAAAAAAAGGGCAAAGGCAATAAGCCAATCGGTTTTACCAGGGGGGCAAGCAACATCACGATCATGCCCCATTGTGGTTTATCGCGGGTTATCAACCACCAGCCTGCCAGCAACCAGAGCAGCATAAAGGCGTCATTATGACCGTCCATGGCGAAAATGAGCAGCAAGGACGGGTTCCAGGCCCACAGCAAAAGCATCGCGGATCGCCTTGGGCTGGGGACAGCGGTTGAAGACAGCCAGATGATGACCCCTGCGGCAAGAAAACAGAAGGCCGCGAATAACTTGAAGGCCAACAAACCAAGCCAGAGGTTGTCCGCTGTGATGAAAGTGATCCCCGCTGCGGCCGTTTCCCAAATGGGTCCGTACGGTGAGGTTTCGCTAGCCCATTCGCCGGCCAAGGAAGCATAAGGTTCGCCGCTGAGATCGGCGACTGTGAAGCTGTAGGGGCTTTGCCCGTGAACGCTGCTGATCCGGCCGCGTAGAAAGTAACGGTAGGCATCGGTGGCATTGACCGGAAAGGTGAAGATGAGGGGCAGGCAGAAGGCGGCCGCAGGAATAAGGATAATCGACCAGGAAAGGCTAGTGCCTCGTTTTTTCACATAGCGGAAGGCCAGCCAATAGATGAAAAAAAGCGAGCACAACAAAATCGCATATAAGGCCGATTCCATGAGCGATGGCGCTAATGCTCGGATATCCGGAGATGGGCTGTGGTTAAAGTAGGGGCGCAGTGGGAACCACATACTTAGCGCCACGTACCCGGCCAGGCTCAACAAAGCCAGCAACCAGAAACGTCTATGTTGGGAAAGCGAAACTGCTTCGGGCGTTGTCATGATGAAATCATATATTGGTTTCAACTTCCCGCTGATTTAAAGCAACTGCAATAGCCCCGGCGACACGACCGTTATTGGCCAGCAAGGAGAGATTAGCCTCCATACTTCGCCCATCGGTCAATTCGGCAACCCGGCGTAGTAACCAGGGTGTTGACGCAGGACCAAAAACGCCGGCCTCATCCGCTTCTAGCGTGGCTTGAGCAATTGCCGCCTCGGCCATCTGTGGTTCGAATTGGTCGGCTTCGGGCACCGGAACCGTCACCAATAGTCCGGATAACAAATTGAGCGACCGCCGGGCAAGGATCATCTCTGCTACTTCGGACGGCGTATCGAGCCGGGCGTCGACCAATAATCCGCTACTGCGGGAGAAGAAGGCCGGCATTTCGTCGGTACCAAAGCCGATAACGGGCACGCCGTTTGTTTCCAATACTTCTCGCGTCAAAGGCAGGTCAAGGATCGATTTGGCGCCGCTGCAAACCACCGTGACCGGTGTCCGCCCAAGCTCGCTCAGGTCGGCGCTTACATCAAAGGGATGTCCACGGTGGACGCCGCCGATCCCTCCGGTGGCGAATACTTCGATGCCCGCCCGGTGGGCGACGATCATCGTACCGGCAACGGTTGTAGCCCCATCCTCGCCCCTGGATAGAGCCAATGGAAGGTCGCGCCGGCTGCACTTTCGCACCTGGTTTGCCGGCCTGGTGGCCAGATATTCAATCTGCTCGGCCGTCAGGCCAACGTGAATATTGCCTTGCAGAATAGCTACGGTTGTCGGTAAGGCTCCGCTCTCACGCACGGCAGCTTCCATATTCAAGGCGGTATTGACGTTTTCCGGATAAGGCAGACCATGGGTAATGACCGTGCTTTCCAAAGCGACGACAGGCCGTTTTTCTCTCAAGGCGCTTTCTACTTCAGGATGAAACTTGAAACCAAATAACATTTTGCACTCCAAACATGATTGTTGAAAAAAAGTTCCTGATTAAGTACTAATATTGAGTAAAGTCGGAACTTTTCTATTGAAAAAAAGCCGCGAAAGTAAAATCCTAAATCCAGTCAATAACTTGGGTTTACTCTGGGTGCACAAACAAGTTATCATCCCCCGTGAAGGCGGGAATCCAAACATATCGATGCCCACCGAAGCTTACACTAACGAAAGTGGGGGTGAGCTTGACATTGACTGATAGGTTGTTCGTAGACCTGTTTACCTAAGTTAACCGCCATTTGTTCTTCGGGACTGAGATTCGTTAGCGGCGGTTTATTTCTAGGCAATTGCGCTCGCAGGGTTGCATCTCATTCCATAAAGATTTGCGCAATTGCACTTAAACGATGTTGACCAATTATCTGTTTTCATTATACTGTCAGCAATATTTGAAGGCACTTCCAAACGTTTCCGTCTAACAGGATCCGATCCGGTCGATAGGATCGTTGGTCGTTGCCTCGTTTATTCGTCGACCTTCTTACCTGACGGTCTTTGATCCAGGGTAAGCAGGCACAAGTATAGAAGGAGAATTGAGGAGATGAAACACATTAGATACATGGGATTAATTTCCCTCCTTATCGTAGCCCTGTTACTGGTTGCCTGTGAAGGCCAGGTACAGGAAGCTCTTGAGGAAGCCGCACCGACGATAGAAGCTAAAGCGACGGAAATAGCGCCGACTATCGAAGCGGCGGCTACCGAAATTGCCGAGCAAGTTGAGGAAACGACGGAAGAAGGGGGATTACCTGATCTGGGCGGTCGCGAAGTGACGGTTGCTATCGAGAACCAATACTTACCGTTCAACTATATTGACCCGAACTCAGGCGAGCCGGCCGGTTGGGATTATGAAGCCTGGGACGCCATTTGCGAGTTGCTGAATTGTGTACCGGTTTATATTGAAGCAGGTTGGGAAGGCATGATCCAGGCTGTGGCCGATGGTCAATATGATGCCGCCGCCGATGGCATCACCATCACCGAGGATCGAGCCGAGATCGTCGATTTCTCCGATGGCTATATCAACATCGAGCAACGCCTCTTGGTTCGGAAAGATGAGGACCGGGTCAACTCGATTGAAGATGTGCAAAATGACGAGAGCATAATCCCTGGCACGCAAACGGGCACGACCAATTATGAGACGGCAACGCAATACCTTGATCCCGATCGAATTAAGGGATACGAGACATTCCCATTTGCAGTCCAGGCGTTGCTTAGCGGTGATGTCGATGTGGTATTCATGGATGAGACGGCCGGGCAGGGCTATGTGGGTGTGAATGCCGACCAGTTGAAGCTGGTGGGCGAGTCTCTTTCCAGCGACGCGCTGGGCTTTATCTACCCCATAGGCAGTGACCTGGTCGAACCGGTGAATATGGCCCTGGCGGAGATGAAGGCCAATGGCGACCTCGAAGAATTGGCCGTCAAGTACTTCACCGACGCTTTCACGGTTACCTATGACGACCTCTTCCCAGAAGAAGAGGCCGAGGCCGGTGACTTACCCGATCTTGAGGGACGGGAAGTTACTGTCGCCGTAGAGAACCAATACTTACCGTTCAACTATATTGACCCGAACTCAGGCGAGCCGGCCGGTTGGGATTATGAAGCCTGGGACGCCATTTGCGAGTTGCTGAATTGTGTACCGGTTTATATTGAAGCAGGTTGGGAAGGCATGATCCAGGCTGTGGCCGATGGCCAATATGATGCCGCCGCCGATGGCATCACCATCACCGAGGATCGAGCCGAGATCGTCGATTTCTCCGATGGCTATATCAACATCGAGCAACGCCTCTTGGTTCGGAAAGATGAGGACCGGGTCAACTCGATTGAGGATGTGCAAAATGACGAGAGCATAATCCCTGGCACGCAAACGGGCACGACCAATTATGAGACGGCAACGCAATACCTTGATCCCGATCGAATTAAGGGATACGAGACATTCCCATTTGCAGTCCAGGCGTTGCTTAGCGGTGATGTCGATGTGGTATTCATGGATGAGACGGCCGGGCAGGGCTATGTGGGTGTGAATGCCGACCAGTTGAAGCTGGTGGGCGAGTCTCTTTCCAGCGACGCGCTGGGCTTCATTTACCCCATAGGCAGTGACCTGGTCGAACCGGTGAATATGGCCCTGGAAGAGATGAAGGCCAATGGCACCTTAGAAGAATTGGCCGTTAAGTACTTCACCGACGCCTTCACCATCACCTATGATGATCTCGAGTAAAGCGATCGATATTAGGTTAGCTTGCACCATGGAATAACTAGTTATCGAGAGTTGAGAAGCGCCAGATTACATCCTGTTCTGGCGCTTCTCTTAAATTTTGAATCAAGGGAAGATATATTTAGGGGGAAACATGCATTGATTCATTGAGAGCAGGAGGGAGCTCGTCAGTGTTTGTCTTTTCAAATTGGTAATCTAAGTCAATTGCCGGGCGGCGAACTAAAAAGGAGGACCCATGTCGACGTTAGAAGAACAACTCGGCGGCAAAGACCGCAGCGATATCTGGAAACAATTCCCCTGGTGGCTGGTAGTTATTGTCGCCTTTTTGGCGCTTATGGCTTTCCTGATAATCACGAATGAGGAGTATAACGCAGCTTTTCAGTTCATCAAGGGCGAACTGGGCACCATTGATGATTTGCTGAACGGCGATTTTCTGGCATTTATCGGCAAGGGAATATCGGTGACTCTGTATGTTACCTTTGTTTCCTTTATTATTTCCGTAGTCTTGGGATTGTTGGCCGGGCTAGGCCGAATGAGTCACAATACTTTCATTCGAAATTTGGCGATTACCTATGTTGAGTTTGTCCGGGGATTGCCGGTTTTGGTGCTGATTTTCACCTTTGCCTTTGTGGTAGTCCCGGAGATATCTCGGGCGGTGGGTGCTGATAATCAAGCCCTCCCGGGAACGACAAGGGGCATTATCGCTCTGGCTTTCTTCTATGGGGCCTTTATGGGCGAGATTTTCCGGGCAGGGATAGAATCGATACCGAGTGGACAATCGGAAGCAGCCCGCTCCTTGGGCTTGTCGGCAGCCCAGGCTATGCGACACATTATATTGCCGCAGGCGATTCGCAATATTCTACCGGCGCTGGGTAATGACTTCATCGCTATCTTGAAGGATTCTTCCCTGCTGTCTGTATTGGCCGTACGAGAGATTACCCAGCAATCACGTCTGTACGCTGGAACTAGCTTTCGATTTCGTGAGACATACCTGGTTTTAACATTTCTTTACCTGAGTATGACTGTTGCCTTGAGTTTAATACTGCAATGGTATGGAAGGAGGTTGGGAAAAGATGAACGATGAGATTATTGTTATTGAGGATTTACACAAATACTTCGGTAATGTGGAGGCGGTCAAAGGCGTCGATCTGCGTGTCAAACGCGGTGAGGTGGTTATCATCGTCGGCCCTAGTGGCTCAGGTAAGAGCACCGTCTTGCGCTGCATCAATCATCTTGAAGAACCCACGGCCGGCGCCGTTTATATTGACGGCGTACATTTAGAAGCTAAGGATACCGATATCAACAAAGTGCGGGCCGAAGTGGGTATGGTTTTTCAACAGTTCAACCTCTTCCCCCATTTGACGGTACTGGACAACGTTGCCCTCGCTCAGCGATTAGTACGCAAGCGTAAGAAGGAAGAGGCCAGTCGAGTAGCTATGGAACAATTGACCCGGGTGGGGATCCCAGAGAAAGCAAATAATTACCCGAGACAACTTTCAGGTGGCCAGCAGCAAAGGGTGGCTATCGCTCGTGCATTAGCTATGGATCCTAAGATCATGCTATTTGACGAGCCGACCAGCGCTCTGGACCCGGAGATGATCAAAGAAGTGCTGGATGTAATGCTCGATTTGGCTAAAGAAGGTATGACTATGGTGGTGGTAACCCACGAGATGGGGTTTGGTCGCGCTGCCGCTGACCGGGTCATGTTTATGGACAACGGCCAGGTTGTTGAGGTCGCGCCTCCTAATGAATTGTTCAACAATCCTAAACATGATCGCACCAAGCTATTCCTGAGCCAGATATTGCAGCATTAGACCCATAACCGCCTGGATCTTGAATATAGCAGTGCCTAAAAAATGGAAACGTTCTTAACTTTAAGCCGTGGCAAAATAGCCGATTTTGTAGCATGCCAGAGACGGTTTCAATTGCGGTATCAAGAACACCTGCCATGGCCGATCGCGCCCCAGGATGAGCGCGCCGGGGAAATGAGGGAATTGGGCCAACGTTTTCACCAGCTTATGCACCGCCGCTTCCTTGATTTGCCCATCGAGGAAGAGATAAACCAGGTGCCGGATCTACACGATTGGTGGGAGATATTCAAAAATCAGGGGCCGGCATTGCCAGGTGGCGCCCGTTATCCCGAACTCAGTATGACCGTGCCGCTCGGCCGTCATTTTTTGACCGGCCGCTTCGATCTGTTCATCATTGACGATGACCGAGCCTATATCTTTGACTGGAAAACCGATGCCCGGCCGCGAAACAAATCAGCTCTTCAAGAGGATCTGCAAACCCGGTTATATCTGTGGCTGGCGGCCGAAGGCGCCGGCGCTTTGGGCGGAGATATCGCGCCACAAAACATCGCCTTAACCTATTGGTACGTCAATGATCCAAGCACCGTTCTGACCTTCAACTACGACCAGCGCCAGCACGAAGCAAATTTGAGCAGGTTCAACCAGGTTGTGAATGAACTCGACGCCTTGTTGCCTCTGCAAGATGAATGGCCCTTAACCGAGGACTTGAACCAATGTAGTCGTTGCGCCTATCAACTCTATTGCGGCCGTCAAACGGGCCAACTCGACTTGGGAGAGTGGGGGCAAGAGGACCTTCATGCTGAGGGCCAACAGCCATCCCAGGAGCCGGCAAGGCTGTAGCCAAAGTGCGCCTCGAAGACCTGAATTATCTTCTTAGTCCTGAAGGCCAACAACTACTATCTGAGTTAGCCCAAGAGCGGTTTGAAGGTGATGATCATCTGCGCCTGGCCAGTAGATTGCGCGACCAGGTCGGGCAATCGCGAGCCCATGCGCTATTGGAAACAAGCCTGTTACGTCGCCGGGCGACCGCTAAGTTTCAGCGCGCCCAAGACATGTACTTCACCCGCCAGGCGTTAGAACAGGCTTCGGCCGAGATCGTCGCCGTCTATCGAGCCAGACGATTTGCTCAAGCCGGTTTTGAAAAAGTAGCTGACCTGGGTTGTGGCATTGGCGGAGATTCGATTGCTTTGGCAAAGAAAGCAGATGTCATAGGCGTGGATCTCGACTTGCTTCGACTGGCTATGGCTCGCGAGAATGTCCGGCTCAATGGTCTTTCCGGCCGCTTTCTTCCCCTACAAGCTAACTTGTTGGAACTCGACCCGCTGCCGGTCGAGGCGATTTTTGCCGATCCCGGCCGGCGAACGGATAGTGGTCGCCGGATCTACTCCGTCCATGACTATCAACCGCCGCTCAGCTTTCTCGAGCGATGGCGGGAGGTCGTTCCCCACCAGGCTGTGAAAATCAGCCCGGGCGTGAATTATGAAGAGTTGCCGGCCGGCGCCGAAGTGGAATTCATTTCCGTTCGTGGTGAAGTTCGGGAAGCTGTTTTATGGTTTGGGGCCTTTCGCTCCACCGCCGGGCGGCGGGCAACCCTTTTACCACAGGGTGTAACATTGACCGATGAAAGGTTGGAAGAAGTGGTAGCGATCGCCCGGCCGATGACCTATCTTTACGAGCCCGATGGCGCGGTTATTCGGGCCCACCTGGTGGAGCAGTTAGCTCAACATCTCGGAGCAGCCAAGATCGATGGCGACATCGCCTTCTTGACCAGTGGTAATTACCAACCGACGCCATTCGGCCGTTGTTACGCCATTGAAGACAGCTTTCCTTTTGGTCTCAAACGATTGCGTAAATACTTACGGGAGAGGGGAATTGGTCAAGTGACTATTAAAAAACGTGGCTCGCCCCTAGATCCCGATACATTGCGCCAACAGCTACGCCTAACAGGGGAGGGTAGTTGCGTCGTTTTTCTAACGAGGGTAATGGGTAAACCCAGCGTCTTAATTGGCCGGGCGCATCCTGGAGCTTAATAGTTGTAACTGTTGGTAGCTTACGGGTTTGTCCAGTACCAGGTCAACCTGCTCGCGAACCGTATCGGCCAGTCCCGGATCGCCACTGGTGACGATGATGCGTGTTTCCTTTAAATGATCCAGCGATCTGACTTGCTCGACGATCTTGATTCCAGAGACATCCGGTAAGTGGAGATCGAGGATAATGATTTTGGGGTTTGAGACTGCTAAATAATCCAAAGCAGCTTGGCCCGTGTGAATAACGGCCGTATCGAAATCCGCTGAACGTAAGGCTTCGGCATATATCATTGCCAATGTGGCATCATCCTCGATAATCAACGCCTTTGGTGTCACCCCAGGGTCTCCTTTATTGATGTGGTCTCGTCGTTACCCTGACTCCAATGATACCATACCAGGGAAATCCTGGTTAGTTGATTTCCCCTGGTCAGATTCTGGCTTTACTATGTGACGCAATTCGTTGAGCAACTTGGTTAAGTGATCGGACCTTTCTAGAATCTGCCGGGTCGCCTTTAATTGCTTTTCATTGAGAGGGCCAAATGTGCCCAATTCAAGCATTTCCGCCAGGCCCAAGATTCCACTGAGCGGCGTCCTGATGTCGTGACTTAATTTCGAGAGGGAATCGGAGCGCCGCCGTTCCGCTTCGATGGTAGCATCGGCCTTTTTGATTGCCGTGACATTGCGAAGGATCATCATATGGCCAACTTGCTCTTCATCGTTGGTTAGGATGGGTAAGATTCGCATACTGTAGATATCGGAATTCGGACCATCGCCAATTCTTAGTTCTTTCTGGTTTACCGTTCCGCTCATTTTGACTGCTGTTTTCTGGGCTAATTCTCGTAAAGCTTGATCGATCACTTTGCCAAGAGGTCGGGTATTATGTTCCGCGAACAACCTGTTGCCTGATTCGTTGAGCAAAACGATGTTTTTCTGCCTGTCCAGCACGATCACGATATCCTGAAAATTATCGATGATGGCCGGATTGGCCAGGCTAACTATTTCGGCTGAATCGATTGACTGGTACACAGTGTTTCATCCTCATCAATATGTGACCCCAGTTAACTACGATAAATGACCCTTTCAAATGGCCCCGTTGGCCAGGTAACTGCTCATCATCATCCGTAACTCGCGGATATCCAGCGGTTTTGGTAGATAGTCGTCGCAGCCGGCCTCCAGGCAACGTTCCTTATCCCCTAAAAGGACATTCGCGGTGGTGGCGATAACCGGGATCGGCGCTAAGCGGTTATCGGCCTTTAAATGCCGGGCCAGGTCCAAGCCGTGAATTCCCGGGATATTAATATCCAGAAGGATGAGATCAGGCGTCTCCCGGCCGAGCAACTCTAAAGCCGAGTGGCCATCTTCAGCCCGAATTAAATCATAACCCTCTGCTTCGACTACCCGAGAAATCAAGAGCATATTTGAAAAATTATCTTCAATTGCCAGTATTCTTTTCTGCATAATGACCCCTACTATTACTTGAATAATTGTGAGTTCGGTTGTTTATCAATCATTAATATTTTTCTTTGCTATTACCCTTTGGCGCGGAATCGTGAATGAAAATACGCTTCCTTCTCCAGGCTCGCTATCCACCCACATTTCACCGCCATGCAGTTCCACCAGGCTTTTACTGATAGGTATGCCTAGTCCGGTGCCCCCAGCTTTTCGAGTCAGGCTGCCATCGATCTGGCGGAATTGCTCAAATATAGTTGGAATATCTTCTTTCTTGATGCCGATGCCGGTATCTCGCACTGATGCCAGAAGATCGCCGTTCCGATCTTCTAGAGTAAGCGTCACTTTTCCTTCCTCGGTGAATTTGACGGCGTTTCCCATTAGATTGAACAAGACCTGTGTCAGGCGAGTGCGATCGGCCTCAATTGTTTGTATACCAGTCGAGACATCCACATTTATGTCAAGCTCCTTGCCTTTTGCCAGTGCTCTAGCATGAGCCGCGATCTCATCGGCTAGTTCAGCTAGGTCGATATCATCGTAATAAAGCTCCATGACGCCGGCTTCAATTTTGGACAGGTCCAGGATCTCGCCGATCAGTGTCCGCAAATGTTTGCCACTATCGCGAATAAGCGTGACGTCTTCTGACATTCGATTATTTAATGGACCGTCGATGCCTTCAAGCAAGACGTCGGCGAAGCCAATGATCGAGTTCAAAGGTGTTCTTAGCTCGTGGCTCATGCTGGCTAAGAATTCCGATTTTAGGCGGTCAACTTCCCGTAAGCGATCGGCCACGGCCAACTGTTCCGCGTAGAGCATCGCGTTTTGCAAGGCGACGGCAACTTGGGCTGCCAGGGTGACATGAATTCGGACCTCATCCTCATTAAATCTGTTTTGCATATCCGACTGCAGATCGAATACGCCCAGCACCTGGTCGCCAACTTTTAACGGAATAGCGGCCTCTGCTCTGGTCCCGGGTAAAGTGGTTTGGCCCAAGTAATAAGGGACTTTAGCCACATCGTTGATGATGATCGGCTCTTTGGCCCGGGCGGCCCGGGCTATGATTGATTGCTCTTGCAAGATATGCACTTCGGCTAGTTCGACATCCTCAGTGGTGCCCCTTGGCAGCATAGTTCCGGCTGTCATTTGTAGCGTTTCGCCTTTCAATAAGTAGATAGCTGCGTGGTACAAGCCGAATCGTTCTTTCGTCAGGTTCGTCACAGTCTGTAGCAAATTGTAGGCGTCCAAGATTGAGGAAGCAGCGGCGCTTACCCGGGCCACCGCTTCCATCTGGACAGCGTGCTTTTGGGTTTGTTCAAGCAAGCGGGCGCTTTCCAAAGCTTCGGCCACCTGTGTGGTTACAGAGTCCAGTAAATCCCTTTCTTCCGCTGTTAGCGGATGGTCTGGTTCGTCCCGAATGCCAAGCGCGCCAATTATTTCCCCGCGGACTTTCATAGGAGATGTAACGATCGGTTTTGGCGATTCAGAGAGCGGCTGGGTATCCCATATGGAGCCTGCCAGCGCATCTCTGGAAAAAGTTGTCTGGATGTTTGCCACTGCCTGAAGCGCCGATCGATCATAGCGATAGCCCAATGTGCCCGAATCTTGTTGGGAGCGAAATACTTGCCATCCTTCCCGGCTCATAATCCGCTGCAACTGGTTCAACTCGCGCAACCGTTCTTCCATATTTTGGCGTAGTTGTGTGCTCTCGATGGCGATGGCGATTTGGCCACAAAGACCTTCTAAAGCTAACTGGTCGTCGGTATCCAAAGCATCCACTGTATCACTCTGGACGTCGAGCACTCCGAGAACTTCATCGCCCAACATGATCGGTACCGCCAGCTCGCCTTTTGTTCGCGGCAGCAACTCATTGGCCTGCCAATCAGGTTCTTCCTTAACATCAGGACGCAAGACCGAGCGGCCGGTTGCGGCAGCTTGGCCAATGAGCCCTTCACCCGCCGCCATCCGGTGCCCTTGCCGCATCATATTTTTTCCGACATCCCCATAGCCGGCGATCAATATTACCGCATCATGATTTGAGTCATACTGCAATAACTGGGTGTGGTAGTAGCCAAACTGTTCTTTTACCTGGCTAACGACACGCCGGTAAAGGTCTGTCAGGTTAGTAGCAGCGGCAATGTCCTTGGCGAATTGTGTCGATAACTCCACCTGGCGACCGCGACGTTCATTGGACCTTTTGATCTGCTGTTCCAAATGCCGGCGCTCGGCAAGTTCGCGCATTGCCTGCTGGTAAAGATGGGCATTCTGAAGCGAAATAATCACCTGGCGGACGATGGCTTGGACGAGCTCGATTTCCTCGTCTGTGAAGTCGCGCCTTTGTCGACTTTCCCAAAATTCTACCTTGGCCACGAGTTCACCTGCCACGGCCAAATAAATTACCAGAACACTCCGTGCGTCGAAGCGTTCCATATGGGCCCGTTTTTCAGGGCTTAGATCAGGATCATCCACATGGTGAATGAGCAATTTTCCGGTCTCTGAAAGCGATGTGGTGTTTTTGCCAAATGATTCGAGAAAATCATATGTTGATCCGAGAGAGGAGACCTTTTCTACTTCAGAAGCATTCGGGCTGATATATTCGGCAACCACTGTGGTCGTGTGTTGCTCCAAATCGATAGTGGACACATGGGCACGACTGCAATCAATGAGCGGAGAAGCGACATTGACGACCGTCTCGAAAATGGGCTGCATTTCCATGTTCGTGGACGTTTGCCGGGCCAACTCATTAAGTGCTTCCAGAATTTGATTACGGCGCTCAAAAGCTTCCTTTACCTCTGCGATTTCCCCATATTGATCTCGGAGAAGCGTATTGACATTGGCCAACTCTTCGGTTCGTTCTTCTACCCGTCTTTCCAATTTTTCATGGGCAGTCTGGAGTGCCTCTTGCGTTCTTTTCCTTTCGGATATGTCCCGGTGGATGGCCAGAAAACCGATAAGATTACCGGAATCGTCTAGGATAGGATTATTTGAACCTTCAATGTGAACTAACTGATCCATCTTTTGTCTTATTGATAATTTCTCCGGCGACTACATCTTTATTCAATAATGTCTGCCAGAAATCTTTATATTCTTCTTGAGGGATGATGCCGGATTTCAAAATCCTTGGCGTATTGCCAATCGTTTCTTGGCGGGTATAGCCGTATACGCGTTCAAAGGCCGGATTTGCGTAAATGATATGCCCATCCACATCGGTCATGAAGATCGCATCATTCGAGCGTTCGATACCCATCCTGAACTTAAGCAAGGCTTCTTCAGTCGGGTCATGTTGTTCAATTTGGTTAAGTGTGAGCTGGACGAAGGTTTTACCGCGAGCACGAATTCGGTCGAGCATGGCCTGGGCTTTAAAGGCTTCACCATCAGCGCGCCTACAGACCCATTGAAAGTGCTGCTTCTGAAAGGCAAGTGCCGCTGCAGCCCTGAGACGTAACGCATCATCCGAATTCCGGCCGTTTGGCTGCGCCTCAACGGAAAAGTCAAGGAATGAACGGCCTAGGAGATCCTTTCGCTCACATTGAAAAAGCTCAAGCGCACTTTCATTACAGGCGACAATCAATCCTTCCTGCATTACGAGCCTGGCGGCCTCTTCTGGCGCGTCTCGCGCCGAGTCTAAAGCCTTCACCGTTCGCATGTCATGTCTCCTCTACCGGATTGAAAGGAATCTCGTCCTCGTGATCGCCCAGGTAAATGAAAGTCTGCCGGCCCAGTGCCCGGCCGACTTCTTGGGCAGCCGTTCGCATGACCGTATCGACATCGGCCGAATTTCGAACCCGGGCTGTGATCTCCCGTAGGAGTCGTTCCTGCTTGGCGCGCATCTGGGCTTGGTCAAATAGACTAGCATTTTCTAAGGCAATTACTGCCTGGTTGGCCACGGCCGTCAATAATTCACGATGGTGTTCGTCGAAAGCATTCGTTCTTTCAAAACTTTGGACGGCCAAGACCCCGACTACCTGATCGCCTGTAGTCATAGGAACGCCAAGCCAGGACATGGCCATCCGGCCTTGCGCTTCAATCCCTAGTTCCTCGATTCGATTTTCTAATTCATCCTTGATGAGCAATGGTTTCCGTGTTCTGATCACGTACTCCGTTATGCCATTGCCACTGCGCCGCCGCGATGCTGATTCGCTAATCTCCTCTCCTTCACCAAAGATCCTGAAAACGACTTCATCTCTATTCTCGTCAAATAGGGAGATATAAAAACTATCTGCCTGGATAAGACGGGTTGCATGTTGGTAGACAGTCGTCATGATCAATTCCCGGTCTGTTACCGAGGTCAAGGTCCGCCCCATTTCATTGAGAATGGCCAGCTCTTCGGCTCGGTTTTGGGCTGTTTTACTGATGGTGGCCAAATCTTCCGCGCGATGGACTATCTCGTCGAACAGTCGCTGGCTCTCTAAAGTAGAGGCCAGGATGGATGCTACCTGGAGCAACAGCTGTTCATCTCCTGGTTCAAATGCATTTGGCTCGCTGTGACCTAAATTTAATGTTCCAAAGGTTTGACCGCCGGCCGTCAGTGGAGCAACCATGAAAGACTCGATTCCCGGCAACCCGACTTCTCTTGCCTGGTTCATGGCTACCACACGTTTTTGCTTGACAGCAGTAGCCAAAACCGATCCCTCGGTCGAGGTCACGACCCCCACCTTGGTGGCGCCCGATTCACCATTTAGGGCAAAAATCTCGAATCTATCTTTGCCAGGGTCGAGGAGCGCGATGCTAATTCGGTTTGCCGGCACAATACGGTTGATATTAGCGGCCGCCACCTTGTACACACCATCTAGCGCTACCGCACTGGATAGCGCCTGGCTCAATTCATTGAGCTCCGCGAGTCGTTGCGCCTGTTGCTCTGTTTCGGCCAAAGCACGCTCGGTCTGTTCGCTTAGCCTTAAACCTTCAAGATGAGCGCTCAATTGTACAGCCACCGCCGCAGCAAGATCGATGGCATCATCATCAAGATCGTCAGCCTGGGCGATCTCCAGCCGGCCTATCGTCTCTCCCCGCACCTTAAGATCTTGCTTAATAGTTGCGGTGTGCCCGTCGCCGTTCGGTTCCGCCAGCAGGATATTCACTCGATTGTCTTGATATTCGTACCCGGTTCCATGAGGTACTTCCTGCAGCAGATACTCTTCCCATCCTTCTCGAGTGAGCCGGCGCGTGGCATCTTCAGCCTCGCTCCGGAAGTGATCCGCTTCGGACAGTAATCTCAGGCTTTCTACCTGTGTGGCCACCCGTTCGGCTACAGCAGCGGCAATGTCCTGCTCATAAGGGGACCATTCATGATCCTTCTCTCCTTGAACCCGAATCGATCCAACAGGCTCGTCGGTGATCAGGATAGGTATAAAGAGGTCGCTCCCGCCTGGTTGGTTTATCAATGGTTGGTTCAGAGGCGTGACGTTTCCAGCCTCATAGGTGAAGCCGATGAATTCGTTTCGCTCCACGGCATCCAGGAAATCTTGCCAGCCTCTACGAGTATTCTGGCGGACCTGGTATTCACTTTCCAGGCTAGCTTCTTTTGTTCGGACTATTAAACGGGAATTTTGAATGGCCACGGCAAGTTGGCCGGCCACAGCTTCTAGAGGAGGAACAGTGTCGTCGGCTAATTTTCCCGGGACATCACTCTGCAAATCAAGAACGCCAACTACCTTGTCGCCGAGGATCAGCGGCATGGCCATCTCAGAACAGGTGTCGGGAAGCAGGGAATTCGGCTGGTGAACCTCGCTGGTGGCCGTGTTGGCGACCACGATGGTCCTCTTTTCCAGCGCGGACGAACCGACGATAGATCCCAGACCCAGGGGCAGCCGGTGATTTTGATTGACCAGCGTCTGGCCGATAGTTCCTGTCCCAGCACGCAAAACTAAATTACGATCATTGGCATCTAGCAGGTATGCCTGAACATAGTAGAGATCAAAGCTGGCCCTGATGAGTTCGACAGCCTGGGCTAACATGTCGTCAAGGTTATCGACCTGGCTAACGGTATGACTGACCTCAATGGCCCGGTCGAGGTCGCGAGAGGTGGACGTCACCCGTTTCTCCAGGGTGCCGACCATTGCCTCCAACTGTTGTCTTGACTTTTCAAGCCGGTCTTCGCGCCGGCCGATGAGAGCCGCGAATAAACCCAGGACAAGCGGCGCCGTGTCGATGATCCACAAGAGCGGTTCAAAATAGTGAATCGCGCCAACAGAGGCAATATTGAAGGGTAAACCGTTATCAAATAAGACGATAAACGTGGCCACGAGCGGGAATACCAGCCCGAAAGCAACACCCACCAAGGTATACCGGATTGTGAAATAATATTCAGGTTTTTTCTTGCCTTCGCCGCTACCTGTCGTTAATTTCTTATTCATGGTGGTAAACCTATTCGATCAACAAATTAGCCAACTATGTTGCCAACTATGGCGCCAACTCTGGTGGGTAACCATTTTTTGCCGGCCCATTCTTTGACTGGCTGTCGATGCCTTTAGATTGGTTACTAGTTAGCCGGTGTCCAGAAGCCAAGGTCGATTTGTTTCTCGTCGTGAAACCAAGCTGGACGGTGGTGGGCTTTTTGCCCAAAGCCTTGCCCAATTCTTGAGCCGCAATTTCCAGCACGTTTTCGATCGTTGCTGCTTGTTGTATCTTCTGGTTGATGCTGTTCACTGTCGCTTCTCGTTCGGCGACCTGTTGGGTATGTTCATAGAGCTTGGCGTTTTGTAAGGCGATGGCGACCTGGTTTGCTATCGTCTGCAAAAGTTCAGCATCCGTTTTATTCAGTCCGTCTCGAACATCATGCTGGACGTCCAGGACGCCCTTGACTTGATTTCCCAGCATAATCGGCACGGCGATTTCAGCTCGGGTGCCGGGCAGGAGCGGATTGGGAAACCATTGTGGATCCTGGCTGACATCGGGCACGATGACCGGTTTGCGCGTTTCGGCCGCCCGCCCGACGAGACCCTGTCCCTTTGTCAATTTGTGACCGGCGACCAACATTGCCTGGCCTGCTTCGCCTGTCCCGCCGACCATGAGCAACTGTCCCGTCCAATCGTCGACGAGGTAAATATGGGCGTGATAATAATCGAAAGCGGACTGAACCTGTTTTACAACCTCAGCTATCAGTTGCTCCTGGTCGAGGATGGTTGAAAGCCGGCGGCTGACCTGGAAGCTGGTAGATAGAGCCCGCGTGCGGTCGGCGACCCTTCGCTCCAAAGATCCGATCAAATCTCGCAATTGTTCGGCCATCTGGTTGAAGGCCTGACCCAGGGTCGCGAATTCGTCTTGGCCGCTGACAGGAACCGTTACCATCAAGTTTCCTTCACCAATCTGAGTAGACGCCTCCGTCAATTCGTTCAGCGGATCAAGGATACGCCGGCCCAATACCCAGGCGGTAAGCACGCCAATGGCCAGAGCAGCCAGGCTGGCGACAATGGACACGATACTACTGCCGGTGACCGCTCTCGGGAGGTTAGTTCTGCCTTCGGCTAGAGCCTCGGCCGCATCTTCTCCGATGTGACCGGTCAATTCACTGATCTCTGAGGTTATCTCCTGGAATATAGCTGCATTGATCCCGATCTCTTGTTCTAGTTGGACTAATTCACCAAAGGCGGCTTGCCTTTCTCCGACCGCAACCACGAGCAGGGGCCGAGCCATATCTGAATAAGCCCAATCGAGGTGAGGTGTGTGGTTCAACAAATCCTTAGTTTTTAAGGTTAGCAACCTAGCCTGATCCACATGTTCCTGGTGACCGTTGCCGAAAAAGGCCTGTTCGCTAGCATCCATTTGTACGATGGTCCGATTCAATTGGATGCTGTTTGGAATCGTACTGGCCAATTCTTCCACATCGCGCTTTGCATTTTGTAGCCTCAACTCAGAGCCACCGGCCCGGCTGCGATCGCCGATCTTTTCTGCGGTTTCTAGGAATGCGGCCTCATAGCCATCGAGCGCGGGTCCCAGAGCAGCTAATTCTTCCGATATGTGGTCCAGTTGCTGGTAAGGGCTATCGTCGACTAATTGTCGCAGCTCCTCAAGGCTACGGCGCGCATTGGCGACATGTTCCTGGCTTGCCGCGACATGCGTTCCGGCCGCCATTTCGTAGCCGAGGGTGCGCCAATTGTCTAAAAAGGCTTTTTCCTCTTGTCTGGCTAGGAGAAACTGGTTTTCAAATTCCTGGCTCAATTCACGGACCCGGCTGGCTTCCTGTATGGTCGCTTCGATATTTGTTTGCAGAACTTGCAGAGCAACAAGATTGATGACCGCAATGAGCAAGGTCAAGCCGAGAATGATGCCAAAACCCAGGATGATCTGGGTTCTAATGCTGGTTGGTCTGAGTTTTTCAATAGACAATTTACGTTTCATGAGATTTGCCTTTCAATGTTCCTGAAACATTTTGCTAGGCATCAAGATCCGTGATTAGATAGTATTTCTTCCCAGGCCAGCTGGTAAGAATCGTCAATCGCTATACCAACGTCGACTAAAAAGAATAAGCGCTCGCGAACCGCCTCTGATGGGTAAATGGCGGGGTCATTTAAGATATCGTCTTCGATGTAGGGCAGCGATGCCTGGTTCGGTGAGCCATATTGGACATAATTGGTTAGCGTGGCCCCGACCTCCGGCTCTAAGAGATAGTTAATAAACGTTTCAGCCATCTCTTTGTTAGGAGAATCGGCCGGGATACAAATATTGTCGACCCAAATGATCGATCCTTCGGCGGGGATCACGTATCGTATATCCGGGTTTTCTTCCATAACCTGGAAAATATCGCCACTCCATTCCATGACTAGATCGTATTCACCTGCCAATAGTAAATCCTGAGCATCATCTCCAACATATCCGCCTACTTGTTCGCGGTGTTCTTTTAGGTAGTCAGTGGCTTCGGAGATATATGTTGGGTTACTCGTGTTGGGACTGTAACCGAGCATGATCAAGACCAGGCCCATGGTGGTCCGGTAGTCATCTAGCAAAGCAACTCTTCCGGCGAAGGCTGGATCGAAAAAATCCTCCCAGCTGCTGATCTCTCGGCCGGTCGTTGCCAGGTTATAACCGATGCCAACCGTTCCCCATTGGTAAGGGGCGCAATAACGATTGGCCGGGTCAAAAGTTGGGCTGATGAACGTTGGATCTATGTTACTGAAGTTCGGGATCTGCTCTTTGTCGAGAGGAGCCAGCAACCCATAATTGCGCATATCGTTGACGGTGATATCCGAAGGAACGACCAGATCGTATTTGTCAGTCGCCCCAGCCAATAATTCCTCGAACATATCAGTATCGGAATCAAAAATCTTGTAGTCGATCGTTACGCCATAATTCTGCTCAAAACTGGATAGGATCTCCGGATCAATGTAGGTATCCCAGTTGTAAAAACTCAATACGTCTGCACTCTCAGATTGCACAGGCGGTTCGGCCGCCGGCTCTTGCGAATCGGACGCGCCGCAAGCAACCGTCAAGACAACAAGGGCGAATAAACAAATCATTGTTAGGCAGGCTTTCTGAATCGTCATGCTATTTCACTCCTCCACATCGGATGAGTTTCCATTGGTTGCGCCTACCGGGTCGTTCAACCAGACACGGGTGGAGCGCCCGCCAACGGCCCTACCTACTTCCCTGACGGCTATCTGCATGGCCTTTTCGGCATCGAAAGTGTTCTGGATCTTGCGATTGATTTCATTGATCAAAGCCCGTCGTTCTGCCTGTCGTTGAATCTCGGCATACGTCTTGGCGTTTTGAAGCGCGATAGCGACCTGGTTGGCAATCGAGAAAAGCAGGTCAGCGTCTTGTTGTTGTAAGCCGTTGGCCTCATCGTCCTGGGCGTCTAGCACTCCAAGCACCTGTTCGCCGACGGCGATGGGCACGGCTACCTCCGACATGGTGTCTGGTAGCAGCGTATTAGGCAACCATTCCGGATCCTTTCTGATATCAGGCACGAAGACAACCATATTTTCTCTAGCCGCCCGGCCGACCAACCCTTTGTCTTTGTCAACGTAATGACCTTGTTCTAACATCAATTGGCCGGCCCGGCCGGTGCCACCCACCATGATCAGGCGCTCGCTCTCTTCGTCCAGCAAATAGATATGGGTGTGGTAGTAACCAAACGCCTTTTGTACTTGTTCCACCACTTCTGATACCAATTGCTGTTCGTCAAGAATGGTAGATAGACGACGACCCACCTCGCTGCTGATAGTCAAGGCCCGGGTCCGGTCGGCAACCCGCTGTTCCAAGGTCATTAACGTCTCTTGGAGCCGACCGGTGGTAAGATTGAAGGTGTTGGCTAACGAACCAATCTCATCGTCGGATTCCACCTTAGCCCGGGCGCTGAGATCACCTTGGGCCACTTTATCGGCGACTACCTGTAGCCGGCTGATTGGTCCTGTTAGAAATGATGCTAGGACCGCCGCCACCAAGACAACTGCCGCTGTAACAACGACAGATAAAATGATGGCCGTTTGGGTCTGGTTTTCGATTGGAGCTAGAAAGACTTCCTGAGGTTGGAAGAATGCCACTAGCCATGGTTGGCGACTGATTTCGGTTACTGCAACCTGGTTGATTTTGTCGCCGGTAGCCACATCTTCAGCGGTGAATAGTGGTTGATCGTGCGCGTTATCCAGTTTATCCGCTAGTTCAGGCAAATTTGTGGAGAGTTCGCCATATGGCACGCTGGGGAGTCGCAATTGATCTTGTAGTTCAGCTACTCGTTCCTGGGAGAGTGGGGCGACGAGTTTAAATAAGGTCTCGGGCGCCGTACCGTGGGCCAGATGCAGATAATTTTCATCCAGAAGAACAGCGAATGATTGGCCGCCCACCAACCCGGTGCTGCGAGCGATTAGCTGTTGGAGAATGCTGGCTTTTACACGGGCCCGGATGATGCCCGTTATCTGGTCAGTTTCATCATATACCGGAGCGCTGAAATAGATGAACGCCCCCCCTGTCTCCGGCGAGAATTCCACGCCCGATACATAGGGTTGGCCGGTTTCTAGGGGCACCATTAGGTAATTGCGCCCCGCTTCTTCCATCGTAGGACTGTTTGTCGGGTATTCTAATAGCGTGCGTCCATCGACATCCAACAGAGCATAGGATGAGATATTGAGCGGATCTTTATCGCGGTAAGTCCCCAATTGGGCCAGGGCACTAGCTTCTTTTTCAGATCCACCACGCTCCTCTTCAGGTAGATCAAGATAGCCACTATCTTCGAGCAAGCTAGCCTCAGTACGGATCGTTCGCAGGTAATTGTTTAGATAATCGTCGACAGTCACGGCCGTTTGCCGGCCTGCGGCTTGCAGTCGTTGGTTCGCGTTCTCGATCAAAATATCTTGGGTCGAGTTATTGCTCAGGGCAACGATCGTAATCAGCGGCAATAAGGCCACAGCGACGAAGGCGGCAACCAGTTTTTCTCTAAGGCTGAAGTGTGGGTAGCGCCGCAGCGAATAAACCACGACCACCAGTCCGGCGGCGATGGCCAAAATCACCAGCAAGGATAACTCCCGAGGCACCGCTTGGCGCCGGGCTCCCGGCCAAAACAAATCCAATATCAGCATAAACAGGCCAAGAATAATTGCCAAAATCGCCAGACGGGAGACATATGTTAAGGGAAAGATTTCCCGGACTGTGCTGATAACGACAAGGGTAAAGACGATCGCCGCCAGCGTGCCAATGCCGTCAAATTGCGTGATAAGGAAGAGGTAACTAATGGCTAATCCGAGCAGCGACAAGCTGATACCCAGCATCAACTTCTTTCGTCGTACCAATAGGATGCCGAATATCACAATAAACAAAGCTGCCAGGGGCACAAAAACGTAAAGCGGCTGGTCAAGCGGTTCGAACAAGAACCAGCTAACAAGACTAAGTAAAAACAGGGAAACGGCGATAGCCAGGCTAACGACCAGGGCATTGCTCGGTTGCTTTTCCTGTTGCCCTTGCAAATCATATTGGCCTAGATAGGTAGGCATCGTCATCTTGATTTCTCCAAGTGGCTGTGACCTATCTCTGACAGAAGGTTTCGTTTCGCTTGCTTAAAGAAACTATCTCTACTCATGTGCTATTATCGGTACAGATCATTCCGTGTTGGCTTTTTGAGACTCCGGGAGGCAAAAGCGGACGAGAATATGCTCGCTAGCAAGTCCACGATAGGTACAAGAGGAACGCGGCAGAAAAGTATTACTACCTCCTGGACACGGGACCCGCTCCAGCGTCTCAGCCAGTACGACTATGATAGCATCTGACTATCTCAGATACCCTGACCCAAAGGTAAGGAATACAGGAGGTAACCAGGGGGTAATTTGTACTATGAAACGGTACTATGTGTAACTTGTATCGTGGATCGAGAATTGCGATCTGAAATCGTAACGGATGAGCATGGCTGTCGCCTGCGCGGCTCTGCCCAAAATGTTCGATAAGTAATCTTGCCGGTCAGGTTTGCTTTTTTGCTAAGTCCGATAGTTGCTGGGCCAACAACTTATTCACTAGTTCGGGATTGGCTTTTCCCCTTGAAGCTCTCATGATCTGGCCGACAAACCAACCCCGCAACTTCTCTTTTCCTCGCAAATAATCGCCTAATTGTTCGGGGTTGTCCTGCAATATTTGTGAAATTAATTCGTTCAATTGCCCTTCATCCGAGATCTGAGCCAGACCTTGTTCGTTCACGATGCTCTCGGCCGATTTGCCCGTCAGAAAAATCTCAGCCAGGACCTCTTTGGCCGTACTGCTATTGATCGTTCCCATGTCTACGAGTCTTAATAATTGGACCAGGCCCAAGGGGGTCAGCGCGATTTCTTCGATAGGCTGTTTATGATCATTCATCAAGCTGAAAAGAACGTTAATCATCCAATTGGCGGCCGCCTTGGCATCGGCCCCACTGGCGATCGCCTTTTCGTACCACTCGGCCACGGCCCGGTTCTCGACCAATACGCTTGCTTCATAGGGCGAGATATCATGGTCGGTTAAGTAACGGGCGACCTTGGCATCGGGTAGCTCCGGTAAGAGCGCCTTGACCTCGTCCACCCAGGTCGAGGAGATAGCCAATGGCGGCAAATCGGGTTCCGGGAAATACCGATAATCGTGTGCCTCTTCTTTGCCCCGTTGGCTGAAGGTTTCACGACGGGATTCTGACCACCCCATCGTATCCTGGACCACCTGGTCACCACCATCAAGGATTTGACGTTGCCGGTCAAGTTCGTAAGTGATGCCATCGGTCAATGACCGGAAGCTATTGAGGTTTTTGATCTCGGTGCGGGTACCCAACTGGTTGCTGCCAGCCGGTCGCTGGCTTACATTGGCCTCAAAACGGATGACGCCTTTTTCCATATCCCCAGAGTTAACGCCCAGGTAACGAACGATTTGGCGAATCTTCATCACGTAGGTTCGAGTCTCCTAGGATGGAATTCAAATCGGGTTCGGAGACAATTTCTAACAAAGGAACCCCTGAACGATTGTAGTCGACCAGCGAGCCCTGGCCATTTTCCAGGTGGGTTAACTTACCGGTATCTTCTTCCAGGTGAACGCGCCGGATACGGATACGCTTGGAGAGCCGTTCGGGTCGTTCTGGATCCGTAGCGATATCCAACCAGCCATCGGTGGCCAAAGGCAGTTCATACTGGCTAATTTGGTAAGCTTTAGGTAAATCGGGATAGAAATAATTCTTCCGGGCGAAAACATTGTACTTTTGGATGGTGCAGTTTAAGGCCAGGGCGACGCGCATCGCCATCTCTATTGCCCGTTTGTTGATGACAGGCAACATGCCCGGCATTCCCAGGCAGATTGGACATACAGCCGAATTGGGCAGCGCCTCCACGCTGTCGACGACCCGGCAGCCACAAAACATCTTGCTTGCCGTCAACAGTTCGGCGTGGACTTCCAGTCCAATAACTGGTTCGTAATCCGTCATCTTACCGGCCACACCGCCTCTTCAATTATTGAAGTGATGTGGGCACCATTGCCTCCATTATCCATGTCGTCGCATAAAAGATTCAAAACGGTTGAGTGCTTCCTCAAGCTTCTCGTAGGCGGTGGCGTAAGAAGCGCGAACAAAGCCTGCCCCGCTAGGTCCGAAGGCGTCGCCAGGTACGACGGCTACCTCCTCCTCATCCAAAAGGCGCATGGCAAAATCATCGCTACTCATGCCGCTGGCCACGATAGATGGGAAAGCATAAAATGCGCCTCGCGGCTCAAAACAATCGAGCCCCAAGCTATTAAAGCCATCTACGATTAATCGACGCCGTCGATCATACTCCTCCCGCATTTGGATTACATGTTCTTCGCCGACCTCCAGGGCTTGCAGGGCGGCCGCCTGGGCAGTTGTCGGAGCGGACATGATCGTGTATTGGTGAACTTTGCGCATCCCAGCCAGTAAATCAGGATTAGCGCAAGCATAGCCAATGCGCCAACCGGTCATGGCGTAATTCTTGCTGAACCCGCCCAACAAGATCGTCCGGTCGCGCATGCCTGCCAGGCTCGGTACGCAAGTATGTTTGACGCCATAAATCAGCCGGTCGTATATCTCGTCAGAAATGAGCAATAAATCGTACTGTTCGGCCAGAGCGGCTATATCTTCCATAATCTCTTGGGTCATCACGGCCCCGGTTGGATTATTGGGATAGCCGACCAGGATTGCCTTGGTTTTTGGCGTGATAGCAGCTTCAATGGTGCCGGCCGTAACCTGGAAATTATCGCCAACATACGTGGGTACGGTGACAGGAACACCTCCGGCGAAGGATACTTCCGGCGCATAGGAGACGAAACAAGGCTCAGGGATAATGACCTCATCGCCTGGATCGATGATGGCCGTCATGGCCAGATACAACGCTTCGCTAACCCCCACTGTTATCAGGATTTCTGTTTCCGGATCATATTTCAGGCCATAAAGCTTATCCAGGTGACGGCTGAGCGCGTTCCGTAATTCAATGGTGCCGCTATTCGAGGTATACTGGGTTTCGCCCCTTTCAAGCGAGGCGATTCCTTCACGTAAAATTGGAGCCGGAGTAACGAAATCTGGTTCGCCGATTCCTAGCGATATGACATCCTCCATTGTGGCCGCGATATCGAAAAACTTACGTATTCCCGAAGGAGGTGTATTGGCTACTCGCTGAGAAATGAAATCGCGCATCCTATCTTCTCCTAACTGGTTTATTTTCTAGTCCCGTTTTGCCCACAATTATCAACCAATCTCAACAGTTGAATTGTCGCCGACAAATAGCGCCTGTCCTTGGCCGGATACCCTGGCATTCTCGCCGACCAGCGCTTGATCGAGAATACAATCTACGATAGTCGCGCCGGGATCGATGATGCTATTACGAATCACGGCATTACGGATGCGAACGCCTTTGTCAATACTGGCAAAAGGGCCGATGACGGCCGCTTCGATGTCGGCATCCGGGTGAATATAAACCGGCGGGACCACCGTAAAACCATCGCTGTATCCTCGTTCCAGGGCATCTTCCGAAGCGTAACGCGACGAAAGCAGTCGCGCATTGGTGCTCAGAATAGCCTGGGGTGTGCCGGCGTCCGCCCATTGTTTAAGCAGCATGGTTCGAATTTTAGCTCCGCGTTCCAGCATGACCTGGTAGGCATCGATCATGAAATATTCGCCTAATGTCTGGCGACCTTCGTCGAGGATGGTCTCGATCGCCTCAAATAGTTGACGCCCGTTGCGGAACCAATTGATACCGGCAATGGTTAATTTATGTTCCTTCGTCGGTGGTTTCTCAATGAGCTGGGTGACGAAACCATAATCATTTAAGACCGCGACACCAAAGCGCCGGGGATCTTCGATTTCCTGGACCAATAAGACGGCATCGGCACCCGGAATGGCAAAGTTAGCATAATCAGCCTCGATAATGCCATCGCCAAAGGCCACTACGACGTCGCCATCATCAATAAAGTCCCGGCACAACCACACCGCGTGCGCCTGACCCAATGGCTCATCCTGAACCACAAAATGGGTATCCAAATGGGGGTAATTTTCCCTAATCCAGGTTTCAATCTGATCACCCTTATAACCGACGACGAAGATCACCTCTTCGGTCGTAATCTCTTCCATCCTATCCAAGATGTGTCCGACCACGGTATTGCCGGCCACATTAAGAATAGGTTTCGGCCGGCTCCAGGTATAAGGTCGCATCCGCTTACCAAAACCGGCCAGCAAAATGATGACTTTCATAAATTTATATTCCTCCTGTAGATATCAGCCATAGTCGTTAATTGTCTGATGGTTGTTGGCGTGTCTCGGCTTCGGCACAAGGGGCTAACTGCTTATGCCACCCGGTCGCTTGTTCATAGGCGTAGGCGACGTTCAATATCTTCGCTTCCTCCAGTGTATTGCCGATGAGTTGAAGCCCGACAGGCAAACCTCCCTCGTCAAAACCACAAGGAACCGACAAGCCGCATGTGGCGCTCAGGTTCACCGGCAGGGTGAATATATCGGCCAGGTACATGCTCAAGGGATCGCCAACTCGTTCGCCAATCATGAAGGCTGTAGTTGGGCTGGTTGGGGCGGCGATCACGTCCACCTGCTCAAAGGCAGCTAAAAAATCTTCTTTGATGAGCGTGCGTACCTTAAGTGCCCGACCGTAATAGGCTTCGTAATAGCCAGCGCTCAAGGCGTAAGTTCCCAACATGATCCGCCGCTTAACCTCCGCTCCAAAGAGCGCGCGTGTCTTTTTGTATGTTTCCAATAAATCATCGCCTTCGATTCGCGGCCCATATCGTACGCCATCGTAGCGGGCCAGGTTGGCGCTGGCTTCAGCGGGGGCTATGAGGTAGTAAACCGGCAAGGCGTATTGGCTATGGGGTAGGCTTATCTCGCGAATTTCAGCCCCTAAATCACGCAATTTGTCGATGGCTGAGCGCACAGCCCGCTCAACTTCAGGTTGTATGCCACCGATAAAAAATTCCTTTGGGACGCCTACCTTTAAACCGCGAATATCACCCGTTAAAGCCGCTTCGTAATCAGGCACAGGGCGATTCAAGGAGGTGCTATCCCGCTGGTCATAACCGGCCGTGACTTGAAAGACGGCCGTACAGTCGGCAACGGTCCGGCCAAATGTGCCAATTTGGTCCAAAGAGGAGGCGAAGGCGATGACGCCCCAGCGGGACATCCTACCGTAAGTGGGGCGAAGCCCGACCAGGTTACAGAACGAGGCCGGCTGTCTCACGCTACCTCCGGTATCGGTGCCCAGGGCACCGAAAGCGAGCCGACCGGCTACCGCGGCCGCACTGCCGCCGCTGCTGCCCCCGGGAACGCGTTCCAGATCCCAGGGATTGCCGGTCGTAAAATAGGCTGAATTTTCCGTGGAAGAACCCATGGCGAACTCGTCGGTATTCGTTTTGCCAACGATGACGGCGCCTGAATCCTTCAGTTTCCGGACCACAAAGGCATCGTATGGTGGCACGAATCCCTGCAGAATTTTGCTACCGGCCGTGGTTTCGACGCCCTCGGTACAGATAATGTCTTTGACCGCCACCGGGATGCCTAACAGCGGCGTGTCTTCACCTGCGGCCCGGCGTGTATCGGCCGCTTTCGCCTGTGCCAATGCCATCTCATCCGTTACTGAAAGGTAACTTTTGACATCATTGTCGATGGCAACAATTCGATCCAGCACAGCTTGAGTCGTTTCCAGACTGCTGGTTTCGCCTCGTCGCAAGGCATCTCTGAGTTCTGTGAGGGTCAGCGTTGTTAGGTCCATCGGTTGATCAAAGCGAAGTTCAAGTTCCCGCTGTTTTAATCGTCGTCTAAGACGGTCTGTATTTGAAATTGGTTCTGGGCCTGCCTTGGGGCGTTAAATAAAACCTCTTCGATAGACAAGGAAGCCAGCACCTCATCATCGCGAAGGACATTTTGCAGGGCGACGGCTGAAGCGGTTGGTTGAATGCCATCGAGGTCCAATTGATTTAAACTGGCGGCATATTCAAGGATCGATGATAGTTGATCCTGGTAAAGGTCCTTCTCTGCTGGCGTCAATTCCAACCGGGCCAGGGCCGCGATCTTTTCTACATCTTGTTTCGATAATGACATAGCTGATGCTCCACCAAGTAAATTCCAGAGGACCGCGTCGACCTGCTGACAGCAAGTGGCCCGTAGCCGAGTAACGGTGTTGGATGATCAAACAACCGTCACTTCATCCGTTTCTTCTTCCGCTTCCTCTGCTTCCTCCTTGAAAAACTCTTCCTCTCGCCAAAGATTCTCGGGCGCGGTCAGCCGGTCAATGTACAATATACCGTCAAGATGGTCGATTTCGTGCTGAACGATACGGGCCGTCCAATCCTTCAGGCGTAATCGAATTTGCCGGCCGCGCCGGTCCTGGGCCCGAACCCGGATCGATTGGTGTCGTTCCACCTCGCCAAGCCAACCCGGGATCGACAAACAGCCTTCGACGCCGGTTTCCATCTTTCGCGACTTAGAGACTATCTTAGGGTTCACCAAGACGAATAGTTCCCGGCTGCCCTCAATTTCATTGCCCTCGTCGTCCCGCTCTGGCAAAGATTCGATCACAGTTAATCTTAATGGTTGGTTCACTTGCGGCCCTGCCAGGCCGACGCCGTTGACGTCGCGCATGGTTTCGATCATATCGTCGATGAGGCGCTGCAAGTTGTCATCGAAAACCCTTACATCGCGCGCTTTTTTTCTTAATATGGGATTGGTCAGTGTTTCAACTTCGAGGATGGTCATGATTTATCTATTTGTCTAGTAAAGTGTGAAGTAGTTCCGTTATTTCAAATCAAGAACTTGTAGGCTTGTTATTGGGTGCCATGGAATCCTTGATACTTTGAGATTCAAAGGCTCTTCAGATAAATTTTCTTGTCTCAATAGATGTGCCGCATACACAGTAGCAAGGTATGATTTTAGACTATACCCGCCAAAGACCAAAACTGTGACGCGAGAATGGCAGAATGGGCGAAATGGCCCTTGTTTTTGCCGTCATTTGAGACAGTCTACAGTCGCGAATATTTCGCTGCTTGGATCTTACTGTTGGTTGGTTCTGGTTTGGAAAGAAGTCTTTATTGGCTAAATTCGCCGGGGGATATGGTCGACTTCCTGGGCCTGGTGGTAAACATCCACCACCACGGCGTACTCTTGCCGGCGTTGCTTGCGCTGCGACTGCTGCTGCTTTGACTTATATGCCTCGCGCCGTTGAAAGACGTCTCGCTGAACCCGGTTCGGCCGGCCGACGCTCTCAAAAACGATGTCAGGCGAAGCGCCGGCCGTCTCGATTTTGACATTGCCAAAGTTAAATATATTGGCCAAAAGGCTAGGTTTTTCAGAGCTAACATTTTGCACATTGGCTAATTCGGCCTGTTTTCGGCTAGAGCCAAAGAAAAATGGTAGGCGATCGATGTCGACGATGAGTTGGTCAGTCAGTATGTAAGTTTCGTTGCGCCAATCTTCGAACTTCCAAATGTACCATAAGAAATCGAGGAATAAGAGAGCGGCAAAAAACAGCCTGATCCGGCCTTCGAACATCACGATCAGGACGATGAGAAACAAACCGACCAGCATGGGCCACATGGTACGGCCCAATAACGTGACCGGATGTTTTCGATAAGTGATCGATCCATCCGGGGCGATAATTTTTGTGCCCACCCCACGGGTAAGACGTTTGCCCAGTAGTGCCAAGATGCCCAGCACCTCGGCCGGCGCTGAATCTTCGCCCCAATCATCAGTGAGTTCGTCGACCTTGTTGTAGCCAGGCCCAACCTCGAAATGTTTGTCAAAGATAGCCCGGATGTCTTGCTGGACCTGGCCTTCATCCAGGGCTTGAGTCGCGGCTCTGAGTTCCTCGATGATATCTTGTATCTCGGCCGGGTTATCGACATTGTCGAATATGACCGTGCCCGATTGGGCGGCCGTGGTAATCCGAGCGCTGCCGACGTTGAGCACCGTCGAAAAGAAATTGGGTTTCAAGACCTCAACGCTTTGTACCTGGTCAACCGGAATCTTGTTGATTCTGGCCTGGAATTTTCGGAGATTGTATTCACGGTGAATGATGTGTTTGCTGGTTATGACGAAATAATCATTGGCCCAATCCATTACCCGCCAGATCACGATGAAAAGGGTCACTAGGGCCAGGAGCAAGACGATCACCCGAGCGCCAGTGGAACTTAATCCCAAAAATGCTGCGACGAGACTGATCAAGAGAACGGCCAGCAGAATCGGCAGGCCGATATTGAAAAGTAAGACGGCGATGCTACGCCTTTTTTCATAGGCGACGATCTCATCGGGAAGAAGCTTTAGCGATTTGAATCGACCACCGGCCTTCACAACTGGACTACCCCCTGCGGCCTGGTTCGCTTCATCAGAGAGCACCAGATAGTCGATAGCATCCCGGTTTTTCTTGAGGAAATCGAGAAACTTCTTTTGTTCGATGAAAATAAAACGACCTGGTTCGGCGCCCCTCACGCTATCCGAATGGACCTGTGTTGTGAAAAGCCAGGTATCGTTAAAGTAATCTCCGGAAAAGTAGGAGCGGGAATCGCGGACCACGCCATTCTTATCACGGAGACAAGAAAACAGCCGGCCTTCGCGGACGATGATCAGCCGGTCCGCCATGTCTCGCGGGTAGGCGATCATCGCGTTTTTCTCGAACTCGAACTCGTCGGCGATACTGTCTAAATCGGCCAACTCGTCTTCATTTAGGTCGGAAAAAATTTCCAGGCTGCCTAGAAACCTTGCCTTCTCGCTAAGTGGCATCGTCTTCACTTCCTAACTCTACCCGGGCCGGGGATAGGTCAAACGACGTACAGCTATTCACGTGGCTGCCAAAAAAACTTTATTCAAAGTCGGATACTACAAATTGATACAAGACAAAAATCATTGCCTCGAAAGTTATTTTAACATAAGAAGGTAACGGGTGGTAGTAGCCCGATCGGCTTATTCGAACTATCGAAGGTCAGAAATCGCTTTCTCAAACCGAAATTAGTATACAGGAATAGGTGTCCAAGGTGACCTTGCCGCGGCCAGATGGCTGCTGTATGATTTGCCAGCCTTCTGACTTTTAGCCCCAAATAATCTGACGAATCTATAAACGGGGATTAGCGAACGATCATACCTAAGCGACAATCGCCATGACATCTACTATCTTTAATCTATTTAACGTATTGGCTCTTATCTACCTGTTTCGGGGTTTGCAAATCCTTTTGCAACTTTGGCGTGGGCGGGCGGGTTGGGGAGGCGGCGCTTTTACTCAGCGAGAAAAGAGCCTGGCCGAACAATCATCTTTCTATCTCGCGGTGCCCATCGCTGTTTTCTTTCACGAATTAGCGCACGCGGTTGCCATCTGGCTATTCGGCGGCGGCGTAGAAGAGTTCGGTTACAGGGTTTTCTGGGGCTTTGTACGGCCGACCGCCGATTCTTTTTTTACGCCTGCCCAAAACTGGTTTATTGCCCTGGCGGGAACTTTGGGCTCTTTGGCTTTTGGCCTTGTATTGTGGCTGGTCCTTCGGCGTAGTTCGCTACCGGCTTTGTCTTATTTTGGTCTGCGGGCTTTTCGATACCAGATATTCTTTTCACTCATTTACTATCCGGTTTTCACCGTTTTGGGTTTTTATGGGGATTGGAAATTTATTTACGATTTCCAGGCTACTCCTCTCTTGAGCGGACTGACCCTCGTCGCTCATTTAGGTGCGCTGGCCTGGTTTGGCCTGGCAACCCGGCAGGGAGCCTTTGAAATGCCCACTTTCCTGACGATAGAAGAGCGAAAACAATTTGAGACCTTGCAGGCCGAGGCGTCCGCCAACTCCCACGACCTCAAATTACAACTTCAGATGGTAGATGCCTACCGGACCCACGGCGAAAAGAATAAGGCCAGTAAACAATTACGGGCATTTTTGAAAGCCAATCCCAAATCGGCCGAAGGGTATTTGCAATCGGCCGCTCTCAAGGCCCAGAATAAACGCCAGGTTCCCAAGGGAGCCAGAGATGATGCTGCCCGGGCCATAAGCCTGGGACTATCTCGCCCGGCAGCGAATGCCTATGCCAACCAGCTCATAGGCCAATATGATTTAGGTGTCGGCCGCCTGGATCAAGCGATTAACAGTTTCAGCCAGGCTTTAGAAATGGTGGGTTCATCCGGTTCCCCGGAGTTGAAGGCTCAACTGCACTACAATCGTGCCGTGGCTTATCGCCGGAAGGAGAATTACGAGCTAGCCAGGCAAGATATACAAGAGGCGATAGCTTTGTCTAAGGTAGGCGGGCAAGGAGCGGCCATGTCCCATTACGAGGCGGAATTGGCCACGATCAATGATCATGCCGGCCAATCTTTTAGGAACCAATTACCTTAATCTTCCCCCCAATCATTAACCAGACGTGAGAGACGCTGGCAGGGGTGCAATCCGAACTCACTCACCTAGCACTGCTTCTAGACG
>CAVVOI010000012.1:0-1687376 GCA_963749825.1 uncultured Chloroflexia bacterium
CTCAAAATTAGCGAAATGTATTGACACTGATAATGGCATTGTTATAATTGCCTGTCTGGTTAACAATGTCCTGTTTGCCCCCCTTGGTACATGAAATTGTTTTTCCATTTCGTATGACGATAAGATGTCTCAGTAAGGCACAGTATGCAACTGCGGCTGTTTTTTGGAGAAGAATGTTATGGTAGAAGATGCGGCTGAATTGGTTGAGGAAAACGAAATAAGCGAGGCGCCCGAGACACCGTCGGCGCCCAGCGCCATCAGTGACCTTAAGCCCAAGATGACTGTCAATGGCACAGTCACCAGACTCGAATTGTATGGAGCTTTTGTCGATATCGGCGTTGGCTCAAATGCCATTTTACACATATCTAAGCTCGGCCAACGTGTGAATAGAGTTTCCGACACTCTCTCTATCGGTGATGAGATATCTGCTTGGGTAGAAACAGTCGATCCCGGACGAGAGCAAGTAACCTTGACGATGGTCGAACCTCTTGCCGTAGATTGGAGCGATTTGAAGGAAGGCCAGGTTTATAGCGGCACTGTTACTCGACTAGAAAAGTATGGCGTGTTTGTTGATATTGGTGCGGAAAAAGAAGGGCTTGTCCATATCAGTGAACTTAGCCACGAGTATGTTAAACACCCGTCAGAAGCTGTGAAAGTTGGCGAGGATATCCAGGTAAAAGTAATAGGATTTAACAAGCGAAAACGCCGGATCGACCTTAGCCGGAAGTCATTGCTTGCTTCACCAGAGGCCCAAGTAGAAGAAATCGAGGAATTTGACCTTGAGGAAGAGGAAGTCGAACTTCCAACCGCAATGGAAATCGCTCTGAAGCGAGCGATGATTCAGACTGGCGAAGAAGAACCTTCTAGTCAAAAACCATCTGGTAAGACTCGGTACCGTGCAAAAACCAACAGAGAAAAACAAGATGCATTGTTGGAACGCACACTAAAAATGAGTCAAGAAGGGGCAGAATAACGGGGACTGTTAGGTATTGCTTCTGACAAAAGAATTTAGAGCAGGACGCTTTAAGCCGATTAGCGCTTAGAAGACCGTCTCTGGCCAATCGATCATAATCGCCTCAAGCATAGAACCAACTCCTACATATTCCACATTCTCAGGAACTTTTACGAGTGCATTCGCGCCGACGAGCGAAGATAGCATGTGCGAACCTTGCCCCCCAAATATACTAGCTCGATACTCGCCACCCTCCCTTTTTACAACTGCACGTAAATAGCTTTCACGGCCGTCCGAGTGTATTTCGTCCTCAATTACCACAGACACCCCACGTCTCTCAATCTGTTTATAACCAGACATCTTCAGAATTGCCGGCCTAGCAAATCTATCAAATGAAACCATTGCCGATACTGGATTTCCAGGAAGTCCAAGATAAGGTACACCTTGGTAAAATCCAAAAGTCAACGGCTTTCCAGGTCTCATCCGGACGCGCCAAAATAGAACGCTTCCATCTGTCTCAAGGACACTTTTTACTACATCATAAGCGCCCACGGAGACTCCGGCCGAGCTGATTATTAAGTCTACTCCTTCATCTATTCCCAGTTGCAGACGTTCTCTGACTGATTCCTCACTGTCATTAGCCACGCCCAAGATGACCGGTTCGGCATTGCAAGCCAAGACCTGGGCAGCCTGAGTATAACTATTGCTATTGCGAATCTGTCCCGGTCCCAAGGGCTGGGCAATATCCACCAGTTCGTTTCCTGTTGCCAAAATACCGATCTTAGGTCGGCTGATCACAGAAACCGTTTGATACCCAAGGGAGGCGATCAGACCCAGCTCTTGGGGCCGCAATACGGACCCTGGCGACAAAACCTGGCTGCCGGCTTGGATATCTTCTCCTGGCAAACGAACGTACGATCCAGGACTGACCGCTCGGTAAATTTGAACAGAATCAGGCAGGGGCCGACTCCGGTCTCGCCAATATTCATCTGTATCCTCAACTGGAATGACAGCATCCGCCCCATCTGGCATAGGCGCACCGGTTGTAATTCTAGCTGCTGAACCGGCCTCTATGATTGTCTCTGGGCTCTGACCAGCGGCGATGTCGGCGATAACATTCAGTTTGGTAGGCCTATCAGTTGATGCCTGGCTGATATCCTCCGCCCGAATGGCAAACCCATCCATAGATGAATTGGCAAACGGCGGTAGGTCGTGCTGGGCAGCTATCGGTTCTGATAGCACACGGTGAAGCGCATCCATTAAATTGACTGAAATTGGTGGGAGCAATTGAACCGCTTCCAGAACGATTCTTAGCGCTTCAGAAACCGAAAGATACTCTTCTTGACCCAATCAGCCCTCCTGGTCGTTATTTCTCGTCTCTTGATGCCCGTCTAGTTTCATAGACACGGCTTCAATTTTCATCGATTCCAAGACATTTTCGATGTGATCCCATAAAGCCAAATTGCCATCAAAACAGGCCTGGCTGAAATCATTCGTCGCTTGTTCAACGTGTTCCCGGTCGACGCCCGCAGCAAAATGTTTATCTTTCCACTTTTTACGAATTGACTTTAGGCGCACGTCCTGAATATTCTTGGAGGGTCTTACTAAAGTAGTCGCAATGATTAGTCCGGTTATTTCATCACAGGCCAATAATGCGAAATCAATCGGCTTCTCTCGATAGACACCCGTTCCAGCGCTGTAATGAGATAATATGACCCGGATAATTTCCTCATCCCAGCCACGATCTTTTAAGATTACGGCGCCTTCCATTGGGTGATGGTTAAGGTCTGGATGAATTTCCCAATCAAAATCATGTAAGAGCCCAGCGGTCTGCCAAAAATCTGGATCCTGCTTAAGTCGTAGGGCATAGAAGCGCATTGCAGCACCAACGGCAAGCATATGACGCTGGAGGCCAAAGTCTTTTACGTATTCGTTGACCAGAAGCCAGGCTTCTTCTTTGTCGTGTTTTGGGATCAAATGATTATCACTGCGAATAAAAATGATTTCTGCGGTTAATGATGCTTATATGCTTACTTTTCTTTCTTCCCGTTAGCTCCACAATCACAGTTTCCACCTTCGTGTTTGGAACATCCAGATGCCGCTTTTCGTTCGAGTGCTTCCAATTCCTCTAACGGCTCAAATTCGTGCTGGAAAACTTCTTTCCGCTCACCATCAATAATCACAATTACGGAATCGCGTAAAACTCTGACATCTCTTACCAGGCCCTCACCATAGGGTGTTCCAATTCGTTTACCAATCTTTGGCAATTGTTTCTTTGCCTGAACATATTGTTCATATTCATAAACAAGACAACATCGCAAGCGACCGCACATGCCTGTGATCTCTTGCGGGCTCAAAGAAATACCCTGTGCCTTGGCCATTCGTATGGAAATTGGGCTGAATTCTGTCAGGAACGTAGAACAACATCGTGGCTGTCCACATGCGCCATGTCCGCCAAGGATCTTGGCCACATCTCGTGGACCAATCAACAGCATTTCAACGCGAGAACGAAATGAGCGATTAAGAGTTTTGTGAAGGTTTCGGATATCTAGGTTCTTGTCTTCAGTGGCATACATGAATGTCAGCCAGCTGCCATCATAACTGTATTCAGCTTTCACAAACTTCACATCCACAATACCTAGTTGGCTCGCTTTTTCACGACAGGTTATTAGAGCTTCAAGTTCCTTTTGCTCCCAGACTTGCTTCATAACCAAATCACGTGGAGTCGCCTTGCGTTCAATTGTCATGATATTTCTACGCTTATCAATCCGATCTTTTTCGATATGCGCGACAACCTGTCCCATCTGACGACCGCGTTTCGTCTCGACAATCACATGGTCGCCTGGACCTATATCCACGGCGGAACCATTTGTACTAAAATGATATAGTTTTCCTAGTTTCTGAAATCTTACGCCAATTACATTGGTCATCAAGAAACTCCATATTCAGCCCTGACGGAACCCGGGCGAATTATCTTAAGTTTTATTCGTCAATTAGAACATATGTCAGCCCGATAAACAATTGTTAACGTTTTCTCTTGTTAGCAATCCAAGAAAGTTTGATAACCTGAGCATCATTAATTGTTATCCAACGGCCGAAAGGTTCTACAATATACGTGAATCAGAAGCTGACCAATCGGCAAATACATTCACTTAGCAAGATGCTTCATTTCAAGGGTGAGATTAATCTCTGGACATTTAGAATGAGATGGCAACGGCGGAACTAACCCAAGTGGTTCCCCAGGTGGTTGATTTTTTGTTGCCAGATTAGCCAATCATCTGAATGGGGATCATATTCGACTGGTTGGCTAAGGTTATCACACTAATTCGCGCAGCAATAATGGGAGTGATTGCGGCAAAGGATTTTGCAGCCTCTGAATCTTTATGAGCGACAACGATTGGCTGTCCGGAATCGCCACCGATACGAACCTGGGCATCCAGTGGAATAGAACCCAAAAATTCGACGTTTTGGTTTCTGGCCAATTCTTCTCCAGCTCCAAAACCGAAGAAATCACCGCTCATATTCTCCAAAATGCCGATGATCGGCACGTCCAGTTTTTCAAACATCTTCAAGCCACGCAGAGCGTCGGCCGCAGCAACCTGCATTGGCTGAGTAACGACGATTGCACCCGACAGTGGCACCGATTGGGCCAATGATAGCTGGGCATCGCCAGTACCCGGTGGTAGGTCAATAATGAGGTAATCTAGCTCTCCCCAATCCACATCTGTCAAAAGTTGTTTTATAGCAGTATGGAGCATTGGCCCGCGCCATACCAAAGGTTGATCGGGTTTTACCAGAAAAGCCATGGACATGAACTTAACACCATACCTTTCGGCTGGTACCATTTTTCGATTTCTGGGTGGGGGCATTTGTGTCTCACCCATCATCATGGGTACATTCGGCCCCAGAATATCAGCATCCAGCAATCCAACCGAGGCTCCAGTATTAGCCAATTCTATTGCCAAATTTACGGCAACAGTTGTTTTACCAACCCCACCTTTACCACTAGTGATAGCAATCGTATTACGGAAATTGGAACCTATTTGTTGACGAATGCGTTCATCATTTGGAACATTTGAATCCCAATTGATTGAGACATTTCTTAGACCAATAATCTGCTCAAGAGCAGCTCTAGAATCTGCTTCCATTTTGCCCTTTAATGGGCAAGCGGGGGTTGTCAACATGATTGTAAAGCTCAAATCCGAGCCCTTGATTTCAATATTCCGCACCATATTTAACGAAACTAAATCACGATGAAGCTCAGGTTCTATCACAGTCCCTAAGGCTTTCAGAACGACTTCTTCCGTGATTGTTCCATCTGGTTGATCTTGATCAGTCATGTTATTTTGATAAATCCCTATTGAAAGGCAAAAAAGAGTCTAGCCAAGACCTCGGTAAGGTAGCTGGCTAGCTTGTTCGGCACTCAATTCCGGTAAATCTAAATCTTCCTGATCTTTGGCCTTTTTCTTACCTTTGGAGGCGGCTGATACTTCTCGTGAGGCCGCTTCAGCGGCAGCTTTCATGCTAGCAATTTCACGCCAATAGCTAATGGGCTTGCTCAGGCGTTCTTTATCATGAATGTGGGCCGTTGTTCTATCATATCCTGCGAGTTCATAATCATGGTCCATCTTGATAGCATCGAACGGGCAGAATTCGGCACAGTAACCGCAGTTCATGCAGATATCAATATCGATATAAAATTGTTCTGGTTCTGGCTTTGGTCGCCCATTGGGCAGCTTACCCCGAACAATCCAAATACATTGAGGAGGACAGACCTTTGCACAAATGCCACAGGAGGTACACCAATCGTGTGGCCAATGTTCACCTGGTTTTGGGTCATCAGTAACCAGAAAGGGAATAAACCGAAAACGTTCCGGCATTGCGAGTCTTTCTTCAGGATAGAAGACCGTGATAGCTCCACGACCTTTCAAACTTTGGCGGACATTAAGTGCATCGTCATTATAGTATCTGCCACCTCGCGCCAACCAATAAATATCGTCCACATAGGTGGCTACAAAATGCCTGAAGGTAACTGCCATACCCTTGATTAATCCAGCACCGTACATACTGTCTCCTGCCATCACCAGCTGCCCGCACACCGGATCATGATTGGCGTGACAGACAGCCTGGAAAAAACTAAGCCAAATTATTTACCGATCGACTTCTCCAAGAACGATATCAATGCTGCCTAAAATAGCCACGATATCTGCAACTTTATGCCCTTTAGCCATTAAGCCAAGAGGCGTCAAATTGATAAAGGACGGGGCCCGAATATGGTAGCGCTCTGGGTTAGAAGCTCGCTGCTGGGCCGTGACATAGTAGCCAAGCTCGCCCTTAGGATTTTCAACTCGGCCGTAAGCTTCTCCGCCTTTAACACGGACGGCATATTGGGGCTTCCCACTGAAGATTGGGCCACCCTTTGTCTCCTCCAAATTTGGCAATATTTGTCTCAAAAGCCTCAAGCTCTGCCACATTTCGTCGATTCTGATCATGTAACGATCATAGATATCGCAGTTATACCGAACCGCAACATCAAAATCCAGATGTTCATAATAGGAGTACGGATCAGCCTTTCTCACATCGTAAGGTACACCACTTGCACGGAGCACTGGTCCAGCGGCGCTGTAGGCAACGGCATCCTCTGGCGATAAATATCCAACGCCAATGCAACGCGACCGTACAATTTCATTATTGGTAATGTAAAAATCCAATTGTTCCATTGCTTTTGGCAAACGTTCGTAGATGAGATCATGCAAAAACGCCATCGTTGGTTGGCTGCGTATGTTATCTGGCAAATCATAAGCAACGCCGCCGAAGCGCATATAGTTGCACATCATTCGCGAGCCAGCGGTAGCTTCAAATAAGTCAAGTACCAGCTCCCGTTCGGTATAGAGATACAGCATCGGCGTCTGAAGTGCTCCGAGATCGTTCAGTAGGAACCCCAAGGCCCAGGCATGATTGATGAAACGGGTCAGTTCAACCATCAGAAGTCGAATCCACTCAGCTCTTTCTGGAACCGTTGCATCCATAAGCTTCTCAACAGCCAGAACGTATCCGTGGTTATTAGACATCGAACATATGTAATCTAGCCGGTCCGTATAGGGAATGTTCATCAGAAAAGTATTCCGCTCACCGATTTTTTCATGGTTTCTGTGCAAATAACCCATGACCGGTTTCAATTCAACGACGGTTTCACCATCAAGGGTCACGACCATCCTGAATACACCGTGTGTGGAAGGATGTTGTGGGCCAAGATTAATGGTAACCTTATCGGTCTTGAGGCCTGGTGTTGCATCTCGGGAAACCGACATTCCTGCGTATAGTTCGGTGTCTACCTCAAACTCAACACCATCCGGAACCCAACCGTGAGGGTATTGCACATTCTTACCATACAGATTATGCTCTTCGGATCGGGTTACATTGCCACCGGGCCAACGACTTCCAAATGGTTTCTGATCATCTTCAAAAAACGGTTCTTTCCAATCTTTTCGTAAAGGATGTCCTTCGAATCCCTCCCACATGAGAATTCGGCGTAAGTCGGGATGACCCTCAAAACGGATTCCTAACAGATCCCAGGCTTCCCTTTCTTGAAAATCAGCTCCAGGCCATATCGGAACCATTGTCGGCACAGAGGCATCATCTCGGTCTACTTGGACTTTAAGAACAACAGAGCCGCCACCTTCATTCGTATTATAGGTGTGATAGACGACCTCCAATTTGTTTTCTTCGAGGAGATCAACACCGGTCACGCTTGATAGGTAGTTGAATCCCAATTCGTCGCGTAGGAATCTAGCTACCTCAACCAAGTGGTCTGCAGATACCATCAATCCATTGTAACGTTCTCTGATATCATTGGACACCGCCTCAGGAAATTTCTCTTTCAGAGCATCCGTGGCTACCTCAACAGGATCTTGTTCTTCTGGCGTTGGCTCTGCTACTGTTTCTTGAATTTCAATATTGGTATCAGTCATTAGAAAACCTTTACAATTTGCTCAAGCATTGGGAGTCGATGATGGAACTTGCTCAGCAGGTACTTCTTGAACTACGTCCTCAGATTCTTGCTTCTGTGCTTCATTTCGAATCACATCTATTTGACGAAGATCGACTAAATCGGGACCAAGAACGGGAATCGGAATGAAATCGGTTGGATCACTTTTGCGATACCAGGGAACCGTTAGTATCGATTGCTGGTCTATTTTTTCCTGGAGGGTTATTAGTCCAAAAATCAATGCCTGTGGTGTTGGCGGGCATCCCGGTACATAAACATCCACCGGAATTAGTTTGTCAACCCCATCCAGTACGTTGTAGCCTTCTTTAAAAGGACCACCACCATTCGCGCAGGCTCCCATACTTAGCACATATCGCGGTTCCGGCATCTGATTATACAAGCGGACGATTGTCGGAATCATTTTTTTGGTTACCGTTCCGGAAACAATCATAACATCCGCTTGTCTGGGAGAGGCGCGAAATACCTCCATTCCAAAACGAGCCAGATCATACCTACTAGCTGCCGTACAGATCATTTCAATGGCACAACAGGCAAGACCGAAGCCCATAGGCCACAGAGAATTTCGGCGTGACCAATTATAGATTTTATCTAAACTCGTTATAAAAATGTTGTCTGAGACATCCTCTGGAATCTCTATATCAGATTTCAGAGGCTCATCACTATTAGTCATTCGTTACCAAACTCCTCAAGCCAAGTGGCTAAAACATCTAGTAAAAGGCGCTCATTTACGAGTTCAGAATCATCCACGAAACCAGGCAAATCTTCAATCAAGCTGAGCAATTCTTCAAGACCAATATTGTCCGGATATAGTTCTGGATGTATCTCTATTAGAGCCATGGCGATTCCGTATGTAGAATCCCAATACAAAGCTGGCACACCGTGACTAATCATTCGTTGAAGTTGATTGTGGTAAATTTGGCTGATGGCAAAACGCTCGAAATTAGATTTTTTTGGCCTGGTTGCCGCGACTATAATACAACAATGTATGTTGACGGTCGAATAACTTATGATAGATTTCGCAATGCTATTATTTTAATATTTTGATAATAATGACGGTTAAGATATTAATCTAGGTGTAATCAAAAAATGCATGGCTTGTTATTATCACCTTATCACGGGGGCAGTCATAAATCTTGGGCAAATGGGTATGCCCGGCACTCGCAATACCGTTTTGGTTTAATCTCCCTCCCAGCAAGGTTTTGGAAATGGCGAATGCACGGCGGCGCTGTCACTCTTGCCCGGGACTTCTTGGCAGGAAACACTCGCTTCATGCCCGGTTTTGAAGAGAAAAAGAATGGGCCGTTTCTGCCGGATTTTATTTTAGCAACTGATATGGTCGATCTGAGCACCTTTCTTTCGCTGACTCGCCGCCAGTTGGGACATGCCAGTGCAGTTTTGTACATGCATGAAAATCAGCTCACCTATCCCCTACCACCAGTCGGCAGCGATGGACCGATGAGGCGCCAGATGGGTGAACGAGATCTCCACTATGCCTTCATAAATTACGCTTCAATGTTGGCTGCAGACCGTGTAATATTCAATTCTAAGTATCATCTTCTTTCCTTTTTTGATGCTCTGCCTAAATACTTGAATAGTTTTCCTGAATTCAAAGAGTTGGAAACGGTATCGCTTTTAAAGAAGAAAAGCGGCGTCTTGCCAGTTGGTATCGATCTAAAGAGATTGGAAAAATGGAAACCAAATAATGAAAAAATTGCGGCGCCCTTAATCATTTGGAACCAACGTTGGGAATATGACAAGAATCCGGGACTGTTTTTTGCAGCCCTTTATGATATCGCTTCTGAGGGCATACCGTTTCGTTTAGCTATTTGCGGGCAAAATTTCCGTCAGCAGCCTGTCGAATTCGACGAGGCGTTGGAGCGACTGAGCGAACAAATTGTTTACCAAGGCTACGCGCCAGATGAGGAGTATGCCCATCTCCTATGGGACGCAGCCGTAACGATATCAACAGCAACTCATGAATTTTTTGGAATCAGCATGATCGAGGCAATTTATTGCCAGACATTCCCAATACTTCCTCATCGACTCAGCTATCCAGAAATAATACCCGAATCGTTTCACGACAATTGTTTATATAACTCGAAGGAAACTCTAGTCAGCCGGATTCGATGGGCGCTAGAAAACCCAGATCGAGCAAAGGTTACTGCGGTGGAGTTAGCTAAAATCATTGCTCAATTTGATTGGAGGATAATGGCCCCTCACTATGATCGGTTCATCGGGTCACTAAGTTCCACAAAATCGGAGCCAAATCCCAATAAAAAATAAGACTATTTGGGACTATGCAGGAGTTCAGGCATCTTGTGAATAATTGATTTGCCTTCACGGTCAGTTGTTGTATAGTTTCTCGCTTATTTTGAATCACCGAATAGGGAGCAGTATAATCCTTCTTTTTGTTAGTATGACAACGACCATTATTTACCCTGAACAAACATTATTTGAGGAATAGAAAAGCAAGACATTATGACACCTTTAGATCACCGAGTTAAGTTACCAAAAAAAATATCGCGATTAACTGAGCTAGCCTATAATCTTTGGTGGAGTTGGAACCCCGAGGCGCGAGATTTGTTCAAACACCTCGACCTTACTCTTTGGCACAGTACGCAGCATAATCCAGTCCAGCTATTGCAGGAAATATCAGCTGAGCAACTCAACATTGCGGCCAATGACTCATTATTTTTTCAACGCTACAAAAAAGTAATGATGGACTTTGATCGAGAAATGAATAATGGGCACACCTGGTATAACCAAGCCTATCCGAGTGACAATCATCTCCAAGTCGCTTACTTTTCGGCCGAATTCGGACTGCATAGCTCATTACCGATTTATTCCGGTGGATTAGGGATTTTATCAGGCGATCACGCCAAAGAAGCCAGTGACCTGGGAATTCCATTGGTTGGTATTGGTTTTATGTACCCACAGGGTTATTTCAGGCAGCGAATACCTTCACATGGCTGGCAAGAAGCCGTTTATGAGCAACTCAACTTGAACCGTGCTCCGATTATTCAGCAGACAAATGAAGACGGCACCGAAATGAAAGTCTGCGTCCATATGGGCGGGCGTGACGTATTTGCTCGCATTTGGCATGTTCAGGTTGGCCGTGTCCCACTCTACTTACTCGATACAGATGTAGATGAAAATGATCCTTGGGATCGTGAACTTTCGGCTAGATTATATTCAGGCGATACCGAGCACAGAATTCGTCAGGAAATAATGCTTGGAATTGGCGGTGTACGAGCATTACGAGCTCTATCCATCGAGCCAAATGTATGGCATATGAATGAAGGGCATTCAGCCTTCTTGGTCCTTGAGTGCATTCGTGAGCTGGTAAGTTCAGGCGCCACTTTTGACGAAGCTGCTGCTGAAGTGAATAAGCACTCATTGTTTACGACCCACACCCCCGTTCCTGCCGGTCACGACGCCTTTCCATTCTATATGGTTGAACAATATTTTGCAGGCTACTGGGATGAGTTAGGCTTGAGTCGGGAGCAATTTTTCGATCTTGGTAGGCATGAAGAAGAATGGGGAACCAGTTTCAATATGACGGTTCTGGCTTTGAGGATGTCTGGCCAGGCAAATGGCGTTAGCAAACTTCATGAAAGAATTTCCCGTGAAATGTGGCGGGATGTTTGGGCGGTTCAGAATATTGACGATGTACCAATCACCTCTGTGACCAATGGAATCCATGTTCCTACCTGGATTCCAATAGAACTGCACCAATTATTGAGCAAATACTTGGGACCTAATTGGCGAGAACATCATGACGACCCTGTATTATGGGAGAGAATTTTTGACATACCCGACGCCGAGTTGTGGAGCTATCACGTTACACTCAAATACAAGATGCTGAGTTTCCTCAGAGAAAGAGCCCGCAATCGATGGATAAATGGATCGAATGATCCAACTCAAATCATGACCAGTGGAACTCTTTTAAATCCCAACGCTTTAACAATTGGCTTTGCCCGGAGATTCGCCACTTACAAACGAGCGTCATTGATCTTTCGGGATCTGGAACGATTGAGAGCAATTCTTGCGGATCAACACCGGCCGGTACAGATTATCTTTGCCGGCAAAGCACATCCGGAAGACGATCCTGGTAAGACTCTCATCCAAAGTATTTATAATATAGCCAAACGAAATCAGCTTGGAGGAAGAGTTGCATTTATCGAAGACTACGATATGCACATGGCCCGAAATTTGGTTCAAGGCGTTGACATCTGGTTGAATACGCCACGACGCCCTCGTGAGGCCAGTGGGACGAGTGGACAAAAAGCGGCCGTGAATGGCGTGGCTAATTTGAGCGTCCTTGATGGCTGGTGGGTCGAAGGTTTTAATGGAGCCAATGGTTGGGCTATTGGCGATGAAGTCGATTATGATGACCCCGATACACAGGATGCAGTCGACGCTGATTCCCTTTATTCGCTATTGGAGGAAGAAATTGTTCCTCTCTACTATGAAAGGGATAGGGACAATGTTCCCCGAGGTTGGGTGGCACTAATGCGTGAATCAATGCGTTCAAATGCCCCACGGTTTAGCGCACGACGCATGTTAAAAGAGTATGCTGATCTATATGTAAACGCATTGAATCGAAAATAGAATCGGAAAGATGGTGCGTCGATTAGTGTATGCCGGGGTAATCGTCATTTGGCTCATCGTCATGTGCTTCCCAATAACTGCGTTTCTTCTGGCAACTCGTGGCGAGATTCACATAGGCTCTGCAAATCTCAGCGGCATACGGATTTTCCTCATTTCTGAAACTCAAGCACAGGGCGTCGGATTTCAATGGGACCGGCGATTGCCCAATGATCCCGACTGCATAAAGTCAACAGTGAGGTATTTGCTCTGGGATGGGAACGAATCCGGCATCAACACCGATTACTGCTGGTGCTACGATTTATCGGGTCAGACACCTCAGGCAGTCGGCGATTGTCCTGTCTTTTGATAACCCTTGGAAGATTAGCACGACACTAAAGACCCTACGTGCCCAAACATCCGAAATTATCTCTACTTCCCGACGTGACGCACCATTTCATTGTGGTACAATGGTCTCGGAATAAGCAATGACAACGCCTAACATTTTGCCAGATAACATAGTGCCAGAAAAGGTGGAATACGAGCCAACCTTGAGTCAAAAAGAGCGAGCGGCATCGCTCAGACGATTCAATTCGAAATTCGTTTACGCCCCCATTATTTTTTCTGGCCTAATTGTCGTCATTCTAGTCTTGCTTCTGCTTTACGTTGCGCTGAATCCCCCGACACTGGAGGCATTGGAGACGATTTCAGGTATTAGCGATGCAGTAATCATTTTATTCACGATTCCAGCCATGATTTTTTGCAGCATTTTGCCAATCGTCTTCGTAGCCGCAACAGTCCAGGCCAGAAAACAAGGTATTGCGCCGTTAAAGCAGTTACAAGTCCTAATGTGGCGATTGGACGGTGGGGTTGGTACGGTCAGGCAAAAGACAAACGAAATCGCACCAAGGATTGCCGCACCATTTATTAAAGTTCACAGCATTTCTGCCTACATTGTTACTTTACTGAGACAATTAACCAGCATTTTTAAGCGGAGTTGACCATGCCCGATTCGAATCAGGATTGGAAAATAAAAGTTATTGTGGGAGCAACTATCATCGGCGCAGCCAGTGGTTTGGCGGCCGGCTACCTGCTAAGCCGCACTTCAGAAGAACGAGCCGGTGGTCCCCCCAGGGTGAAAACTTCAGACGCACTTAGGCTCGCCATCGGTGTGATTGGTTTGGTCAGAGGAATCGCTGCTCTAGGTGATCCTGATTGATTACCAGATCAAGCATTATGAACACCATTATCTTGGTCGATGATGATAGGACCAATACCACTCTAATCCGTATGTTACTAGAAATGGATGGATTCGAAGTCGTGGTTAGTCCCGATATCGCTCGCGCCCAATTCGCAGCCCAGAACGGAGCCGATGCTTTTGTGATCGACTGTAACTTAGCCCAGGGTGACGATGGCATCGATTTATTGGCGGCTATTCGTAGTGGACGAACGGCCGCGAATTCGGATATTCCCGTTATTATGACTTCAGGCGACGATAGGCGTCTGCCAGATGCTAATAAAGCTGGGGCCACAAAATTTCTTGTCAAACCTTATTCCCCAAGTACCTTATCAAAACAATTAAACGATCTTCTGGAGGTAACAGAGTAAAATTGGCGCATACATCAACGCGACGTGGTGCGGCCCAGAAAAGTGGCCGCGATTGGCGACGCATAGATTTACACCTGCATACACCTGCCTCGAAAGACTACCAAGAACCCAATATCTCGTATCTTGATATTTTAAGACAGGCGGAAGCGCGAGATCTCAGCTTAGTTGCATTCACCGACCACAATACCGTGGCCGGTTTTGCGGCTATGAAGCAACAACTCGGGCAATTAGAGGTGCTCGAGACGTTAGGTCGTCTAAAGGCGGATGAAGAACGACAGCTTCGAGAGTACCGAAGGCTGCTCAAAAAGATCGTTGTCCTGCCGGGCTTTGAGTTCACTGCCACTTTTGGTTTTCATATTCTGGGTATATTTTCTCCAGACACCCCGGTTACTTTCTTGGAACACCTGCTATTAACACTGAATATTCCTTTCACACAACTCCAGGCCGGTAGCTCGACAGTGGGCGCAACGGCCGATGTACTGACAGCCTATCAGGTTATCAACCAATCCGGCGGTCTGACGATCGCAGCGCATGCCAACTCCGGCAACGGCGTAATCATGCGAGGATTGGATTTTGGGGGTCAGACGAAAATGACCTATACACAAGATCCAAATCTGCACTGCCTTGAGGTGACGGATCTAGAAAAATACGGTCGTTATTCTACACGACGCTTTTTCGACGGCTCCAAACCTGAATATCCCCGACCTATGCGTTGCATTCAGGGTTCAGATGCGCATCGCCTCGTTCGCGAGAGCCCCAATTCAAAATATCTTGGCGTTGGCGATAGAGTTACCGAGATTATGCTAAAAGATGTCACCTTTCAGGCCCTATCTGACGTGCTTAAGGGAAATGATTTCTCTTTGACTCGCCCCTATCGTGGACCGGCAAAACCGGCTGATTTTGTCCTTGTCGCCCGAGAGGAAGGTCCGTCAATCGTCCAGTCGTTTCACGCCAGCATGGCTCAGCGAGGTGGTCATTTAAACCGGGTTCTTCAGGATATTTGTGCTATGGCCAATACAAATGGGGGAACGGTATACATAGGACTATCGGTAAATATTAATGAAAAGATTGTCGGCGTTAGAGAACCCAAGAAATCGATTGAGTTTTTACATTCAGCCATTTCCAAGCATCTAAGCCCAGATCCCAATGTAAATATCGATAGCCTCGCGTCCCAGGATAAAGCGGTTGTAAGGGTCATCGTGCCACCTGGACGAGACCTGCCATACGCCATGGACGATAATCGATTTTATATTCGCGATGAAGCGGATACGACCTTGGCGGTACGGGACGAAGTCATCCGCCTTGTCGAACGGAGAGTTCGGGAAAGCATAGTCATAGAAGAACCGGTAGAAATCGCTACTCAAAACGTACCGGCTTTTACCACGCCGGAAGAAGAAACCAGAGTTCAATTATCTGAGGGTCAAGTCGACGAATCACCTTCTGCTCCGCGCACCGGCGTGCAGATCGTAGCCAGTGAAGAGCGCGACGGCACTATATACCATACGGTCCGGGATTTACGGAATGGCAACCTGATCAAGAATGTAACGAAGTCATCTGCCAGAAAGCTTTGGCACTATGCCATAACCCAAGTTGAATCCAATAAACCCAAAAAAGAAGATATTGCCTGGCAAGGAAATATTGCCGTGGTCGACGAGCGTCGCCGTGATAACTATTCATGGTATGACCTGGCTTTGCGGGATTCCGAAGGCACCCATATTTTTTACGGTGTTACGGATAGTGGAATGAACGAACTATGGATGAAACTCGTAGAAAAACACGACCGCTGAGTTGTTCGTAACTGGAAGCTAATATTGGATTGGGTTCTGGCGCGGTATTCCACCAGTAACGAAATCGATGAAGAAAATTATTGAGGAGCAATGATGGATGTTCGCGTGGGTGTGCTGACCGTTAGCGATCGCGCCGCCAGTGGCGAGTATCAAGATGCAAGCGGGCCATTGATTGTGGAAATCCTCGGGCGGAAGACCAAATGGCAGGTAGCCGACCAGGGAATAGTTGGCGACGAAATAATCGACATCGCCATTTGCTTGGAAACCTGGAGCGAAGCTGGCTTGGACTTGATATTGACGACAGGTGGCACTGGTTTCGCACCCCGTGACGTAACCCCTGAGGCAACCCTCCGCGTCATTGAGAAACATACTCCGGGAATAGTGGAAGCGCTCCGTAGTGAAAGTCTAAAAATAACCAAACACGCGATGCTTTCTCGAGCTACAGCCGGGATTCGGGGCAGAACCTTGATCATCAATCTTCCCGGAAGCCCTAAAGCTGTTAAAGAAAACCTTGACCTGCTTCTTCCGGTTCTGCCACACGCTCTCGAATTGCTCCATGGCGAAAAGAATGCGGAACGAGGGCATCGGTTGGTTTGAGGCCGTGGATACTGCGACAGCATCGATAAGGGTTTTCAAGGGGCGTGATAAGCCAATCAATAACCGGCATCCTTGGATTTTTTCCGGCGCTATTCGTGAGATCGTTCGCGGTGCTCCACAACCGGGTGATATCGTTGAAATCATTGATGAAAACGATCACTGGCTTGCCCATGCTTACTATAATCCCCATTCGCAAATTAGCGCCCGGATATTATCCTGGGATCCTGATGAACAGATTCATGAAGAATTTTGGTTTAAAAAGGTTCAGAGAGCCGTTCGTCGCCGCCAGGTACTAGGTTTAGAAGATCGCGGGACAACCGCTTTACGACTGATTTTTGCTGAGTCTGACGGTCTGCCTGGATTGATTGTAGACCGGTATGAAGCTTATCTGGTCGTGCAATTTCTGACGTTGGGCGTTGATATTCGTAAAACTCTGATTACTCGTATACTGGAAGATACTCTTAAGCCAAGCGGGATATTGGAGCGATCCGATGTCAGCGTCAGGAAAAAGGAAGGGCTGAAGAAGGTTGTGGGCCTGCTTTCGGGAACAGGACCTCCAGATTCGTTGAAGATCCTTGAGAATAATAGGGTCATGATGGCGGATCTTTACCGGGGCCACAAGACAGGGCTTTATCTGGATCAACGCGAAAATCGTCAAGCTATTTGCCAGCAACTCCACGTGGAAGGACGTGAAATACTCAATGTATTCGCTTATACGGGCGGATTCTCCTTATTCGCGGCCGCTAATCAGGCTCGGAAAATAACCAACGTTGAAGCATCGGAAGCATTTCTCGGCGACATCAAAAATAATTTGGGTCTGAATAGTCTAGATCGTCCGCAGGATGAATACATACAAGGAGATGCATTTCGAATTCTTCGAGAATTTAGGGATGAAGATCGGCAGTTTGATGTCATAATCTTGGACCCACCCAAATTCGCAAATACGAAGCAGGATATTCCGTCAGCCTGCAGAGGCTACAAAGATTTGAACTTGCTAGCGCTCCAGCTCCTTCGCCCTTTTGGATTGTTGGCCACCTTTTCTTGTTCCGGACTGGTTAGCGAAGATCTGTTCCAGAAAGTGCTATTCGGAGCTGCCGTGGATGCTGGACGAGACGTGCAAATAATTCAGCGCTTAGGCCAGGCCGCAGATCATCCTGTATTGGTTACTTTTCCTGAATCTGCCTACCTTAAGGGCTTCATTTGCCAGGTAGTTTGACTTAATAAGACTGTAGATTTTTCAAAACGAAGTAAACCATTGTCATGTCATCGACTTATCATGATACTGCCCGCGATCAATGAGACTTAAGAGACTAACATTACACGGCTACAAAACATTTGCCACGAAGACAGCCTTTGAGTTTACCAATGGGATAACCGCCGTTATTGGACCTAATGGTAGTGGGAAAAGCAATATTGCTGATGCTCTGCGCTGGGTGTTAGGGGAACAAAGCTTTAGTACGCTCAGGGGCAAACGAACCTCAGACATGATCTTCACTGGCAGCCAACAAAGGCCACGGGCAGGAATGGCCCAGGCAATCCTCACTTTAGACAACTCGGCCGGCTGGTTACCCATTGATTATTCGGAAATTGAGATCGGCCGGCGGGCCTATCGTTCGGGCGAGAATGAATACCTCATCAACGGACAAAAAGTTCGCCTTCGTGACGTCTCAGAACTCCTTTCAAGTAGCGGGTTAGCCCATCGAACCTACACCATTATCGGTCAGGGCCTGGTCGATCAGGCCTTATCTCTTAGGGCTGATGAAAGACGTTCGTTGTTTGAAGAAGCCGCCGGTATCAGCCTCTATAAATCACGGCGGGCGGAGACCTTGCGGCGTCTCGAGGAAACAAACCACAATCTTGAGCGGTTGCATGATATCTTGAGCGAAATCGGGCCGCGATTGAACAGCCTGAAACGCCAGGCGAATCGCGCCCAGAACTACGAGCAAGTAGCGGCTGACCTTCGATATCACCTCCGGATCTGGTACGGCTATAAATGGGTAAAAGCAAAACAAGATTTGCGTCAAAAAAGATATGAAGGCGAACAATCAAAAAGCGAGTGGGAATTTGAACGACGCGGGATGCTCAACCTTCAGGAGGAAATTCAAAAGCAGCGTTTGTTGGCCAGAAAATTGCAGAAAGAAGTTGAATCGACCGGTATCAAACAAGAAGATGTCCGCGTAAAACTCGACGACTCCCGCAGACTTGTTGCCGTACTTCGTGAAAGACGATCGGCCATCACCCAACAACAGGTTGACCTAGATGAAGAAATTCCTCGCCTGGAACAACAACAGAAGATGGCCTTGTCAGCGTTGGAACAAGCAGTCATTGACTTGACAAGCGTCCAAAATGAGTTCCAGGAAAATGAAAAAGCCTGGCAACAATTTGAATTGACTATCAAGTCAACACAAGATGAGATCGAGACCAAAAAAAACCATTTGAAGAATCTGGAATTTCAACGGGATGGACTTCGAAGCGACATAGCGAAAAACGAAGGAATCCTGGACCAACTTCAGCAACGCCTGCGGGAAAGCGAGGAATTGCTGGCAGATAACTCCCAATTGACCCAGATTACGGCCGATATTGAACGCCAGAAAAAAACGCAAGAAGTTGATAAAAGCCGACTGCAGCAACTAGATGATAAAGTTGTCATTCTTGAGCAAAAACGCAGTGACTTGGCCGACGATTATTCAACATTCCGAACGGAAATCGAAGCTCTAGAAGCAGAATGCGCCCAATTACGTGACGTTGTTGCAGCCTTGCAGGTCCGTCATGATTTGATGGAAGAGATGCGATTGGACGCTCAGCCGGAAATCGAAACTGCTCAAAACCTGGTACGATTTGTCGATACAGTACAGATTGAAGAACGATATCAGAGAGCGGTTGATTCTGCTCTCAAACATCGTTTGTCAACTTATTTAGTACCCGATGTCCAGTCAATGTGGTCCCTACTGGATCTCAACGCAGACGAATGGCTCGTATCCGCCGTTGCCGGCAAATTAAATGTACCCCAACCACTTCAAAGACCTTCAAGCAGTGGCGTCATTGATTGGGCCGATAATTTGGTTAAGGTAAGCAGCGAATCGCGAGATATGGCGAGACTTTTGTTAGGTCGTGTCTTGATCGTTCAGTCGCGTGATGATGCTTATGAGATCATCGGTGAATTGCCGCCAGGTTCGATGGCCGCCTCCTTGGATGGATTTGTGGTTCACTCGGGGGGGTTGGTGGAGTCCGTCCCGATTAGAAGTGGGGCCAATGTTCTCGCTGCTCAAGAAGAATTTAGGGATACAGCCGTTGAATTGGAAAACAAAGTATCATCGCTATACGAAAAGACGCACGAACTTGAATTGGCAAAAGAAAAGGCAGCAAAGATACAGACTGCCCTGGATGATCTTGTAGCCGAAGAAGATACTCATAAGAAGCAAATTGCCGAAATAGATCAAAAAATTAGCCAATCCCAAAGAGCCTTGGATTTGGTTCAGCAGAAATGGCAAATGCTTCACGAGCTGCGACTTACTGGCGAAGCCGATCTGAAAAAGTTTAGTAAGCAAATTTCTACACTAGAAGCATCTTTGGTGGCAAATAAAGCGACGTTACAAGAAAAGTCTCGGCAGATAGAGCTGGCTAGACAGCAACTGGTTACCTTGCCCGTAGCAGAAACTGAAGAACAGAAGCGCCAACTGAAGCAAAAGGCGGATGCAGCCAGGACGATACTGGCCGGCCGGCAGGCAGTTGTTGATAGTCGAAGGGCGACATTATCCCAGATTGAAAGCCTACTGCAGAGGCGAACCGAAAGGCAGGCAGAGTTGAAGAATGCCTGGCAGGCACTTCAAATCGAAGTTGAGGAAGCCAATCTTAAGAATCTGCAAAGCGAAATGTCTGCTTTCGAGACAACACTCAGCCCACTAAAAGAGCAAGCTGTTACTAATCGAAATAAATTAGCCCAGCTTGAAAGCCAACTGGACCGTTTTCAACGATCCAGCCATGAGCTGGAGACCCAATATACTCAGGCAAGAATCGAACTAAACCAGAGTGAAAATCAGATTGAGGCGCTTCGAGAGCGGATAACAGTAGATTTAGGTCTTGTGAACCTGCGATATGATGACGATCAGGCAGGCCAATCGCCGTTGCCCATCGCCGAAGTCGTCGAGCAGTTGCCAGATGTAGAGGTATTACCAGAAGATATAGAAGAAACAATCCAGCGTTACCGGGGCCAACTCACGCGTATGGGAGGGTTCAATCCCGATGCGCCGGCCGAATACGAAGAAACCTTAGCGAGGCATGAATACCTGGGACAACAAATAGAGGATCTTGCTGAGACTCAAACAAGATTGCGCCAGGTAATTGATGAGCTAGACGACCAGACTTCTTTGGCCTTCGCTGCCATCGTTAAGAAGGTTGACGCCCTCTTTGGAGATGTGTTCAAGCGATTATTCGGTGGTGGATCTGCCCAATTAGTACTAACCGATCCCGAAGACTTGATTAACAGTGGTGTTGATATCGTTGCCAGGCTACCGCGACGTCGCGAACAAGGGTTGGCGCTTCTCTCCGGTGGGGAAAGATCGCTCACGGCCGTCGCCCTGATATTCGCTCTATTGAAGGTCTCCCCAACCCCGTTCTGTGTTCTCGACGAAGTGGACGCAATGCTCGATGAGGCCAACGTGACCCGCTTCCGCGATTTGTTGCATGAGTTGAGCGAACAAACGCAGTTTATCTTGATTACTCATAATAGGGGTACAGTTCAAGTTGCCGAAAGCGTCTACGGCGTGAGCATGGGCGCCGATAGTGTCAGTCAGGTCGTTTCAATAAGGCCAGAAGATTATATTAGTCACTTCGACGAGTAAGAATTTTCCCCCCTAGTCTCCAATCACCAATAAACGAAAACGGGTTGGACAACGAAAGGCGTTGTCCAACCCGTTAATTTATTTATGATTGTAGGGTTTGGTGAGACATTCCCGGTGTCCCTGCCCAAACGACCTGGAACTACTGCTCAACCGTTACCTGAATTTCGGGGATTTCCAAAGCCGGTGTCGGCGGGCCAGGAGTCGGCGGCATTAAGAAACGACGGTCGAGTATCGGCCGTTGGGGCACATTCGCTCGCCATCTTTCAAATACCTCAACGCCGGTCACTTTTTGGGATTCTAACCAACTGGTGAACAGTTCCTGCTTGGCCGCGCTCAAGGCAGCTTCGCTTAGCGGTCGAATTTCCCTGCCGCTTACCATGATGATGTAGTAGCGATCACTGCCCTCTTCGTTTACATCGGGCACGTTAAAGATCGCGCTGGGTTCATTGATTTCCTGGCTAAAAACTGCCTCAGCTAATTCTGCTCCAAAGAAATCAACTAGTTCATCTTTATTTCGCCAAAGAACTTCACTGGCGATTGTGGCACCGTCGGCGGCTTCTTCCGGAGGCCGGCTGCGAATCCCATTCCAAACAACTAGAAATCCATCTTGATTCACATCGGCGAGAGCCTCTTTTGCCTTCTCCTCCGAGTCGAAGGAAATGAAATAATAACTGGCATGTTCAGCTGACGTTGGCAACTCTTCCTCATCGACTAGCGCCTCTGTGAGCAGTTCCTGGTACAGTTGCGCCCGAACCACTTCTCGAAGATCAACTTCCTCAACCCCAAACCCACCTAAACGGTCGAGGGTTTCCGTCAGGCTCTCTTCAAATGAGTCAAGCGACACAGGCGTTGAGGTAGGGAGTGGAGTCCCAGTCGGTCCGGCGACCGCAGTGGGAAATGGTGTACTGGTAGGCAGTATATCGGTGATCACTGCCGTCGGGATGGGAGTCAATGATGGTGTTGGCATGATAGTCTCGGTTGGCGAAGGAAAGGCAGTAGGCACAGCGCCACCAAAATAGTTAAATGACTCCTCAATCTCCTTTTGCACATCGTCTTCGGAAACGATGATTCCGCGAGCGGCCGCTGCCTGTAAAACCACTTGCTCGTCTACCATCTGGTCGAGGACAAGCTGCCCCATCGTTTGTGGATCTTCCAGCAGTCCGATTTGTTGTCCTGCGAATTGTTGCACCTGGCCAATATCCTGGCTAAATGTCTCTGCCAAATCTTCTAGCCCAACAATTAACTGAGCCCGCTGTAGCCGGACCCGACTCTGCCAATCGTGTAAAGGGATTTCAACACCGTTAATATTGGCCACCGGCGTCGAAGGCTTAATGGCGAGCTCATTTACCACCCCAACTAGCAAGATTGCCGCTAAAAGAATGGCGATGCCAATAATGATCAAACGAACCTGGCGGGTTTGTCTTTGTTGTTTCCGCGCCAATAATATTTCTTTACGACTTTGGCGCCGTGATTCCTCTTCAAGTTGATTACGCTTTTTGGCCATCTTTTGTTTTTCAGTGATTAATCGACTACGAAGGGTAATAGCGCAATGTGACGTGCTCTTTTCACGGCCTTGGCCAGACCTCGTTGGTGCTTCGCGCATGTTCCTGTCTGGCGACGGGGACGAATTCGGCCGTGCTCGGTTAGGTAACGACGAAGAACCTCATATTGCTTGTAGTCGATTTCATTAACCTTTTCCACACAAAAAGCGCAGATGCGACGTCTTCTGTGATAAGGACTCGAATCCAAGTCATCACTTTCACTGCTATCTCTATCTCTATCTCTATCTCTATCTCTATCATTCATCTTTCTTGACTCCTTTTTCTGATCAACCAAACACTAACATCGGACTAACGAGAAACTTTTTATCGTCGTCTGCAACATCAAGATATTCACCGATTTATAAAAATAGTGGGCTGATCAGTCGTCTTTTCGAACGACAAGGTGACGCAGTATTTCATCCATGTAGGTGAAATTTCGCTCAATCTCGCTGATCTTTACAGGGTCTAAGGCGACTTCATAATATACATAATAGCCCTCGGTCTGCTTCTGTATTGGGTAGGCTAATGTCTTATGGCCCCAATGCTCAGACTTCAGTTCGACGTCATCGGGCTTACCTTCGGTTAGCAAGCCTTCGATGCGACCCAAAACATCCTTTTGGGCATCATCTTCCAGACCTGCATTCAGAATCACTGTGACTTCATATTCACGCATGCTGCCTATTCTCCTTTCCTTGGAATCACTCTAGCGAGCATCTGCCCTTGCTAATGTCAAGAGCGGAAAACGGCGACCAAACCCAATCTTTCAGGTATGTGCCGTGCAACAGCCGAAAATCATACCACAAAATCCTCCGTAAGCAAGCATGATGTCCTGTTGCTTTTGCCAGTTCGGTCAACTAGGTATAATTATTCGTTCTCAAATACATCATTCCAAGATGACAGCATCCTAAATGACGAAAGCATCTGAGCATTTAAAAATCGGAAATCTTAATCTATTATATCTTTATGTCGCATGCCAATATTACGCTATCTGAATATGTTTCCTAGAGTACGAAAGATAAACATCTCGTTTCTTGTGCTACCCTTCGTTCTTGGCCTTTTGTTGTTAGTTAGAAATCCGGCCGAGGCGCAAGGACAGACGAGGCTCGTCTTGGCTTTTTATTACGCCTGGTACAATCCCGGTTCATTCGGGCCCGGACACACGCCATTCCAACCACCTCAACCGTATTCATCAATGGACTCCGGCACAATTCAACGCCATGTGAACCAGGCCAAGGCGGCCGGCATCGATGCATTTGTTCAAAGTTGGTATGGTCCTTCAGCGAACCAAACCGAATCAAATTTCCAAAACCTTTTGAACATCGCTTCGGGTAACGGCTTCAAGGCTGCCGTCGATTTCGAAACGGGAAGCCCTTTTTTTTCAGGCAATGGCGACAGAGTCCAGGCCTTGAATACCCTATTGTCTACACATGCTAATCATGGGGCGTATTTGCGGGTTGACGGCAAACCGGTCGTATTTTTTTGGGCTAACTGGTTGCTCAGCGTTGGCGAGTGGGCTTCAATCAGAGAACAAGTCGATCCAAATCACAATTCCATTTGGATCGCCGAGGGAGGCAGTCCCCAATACCTCTCCGTCTTTGACGGATTACACTTGTACAATATCGCCTGGTCCAATAGCCCGGCCGGAACGGCCGCTTCTTGGGCCGCCAATACTCGTGCGGCATCGGCCACTTATGGCAGCTATAAATATTGGGTTGCCACCGCCATGCCCGGGTTCAATGACTCCTTGTTGGGGCGTGGAGACGCAACTATCGTCCGCGATAGGGCTGGCGGCTCATATTACCAGTCAAGCTTTAGCGGCGCGGCCGCTAGCTCTCCTGATATGTTGATCATCAACTCCTTCAATGAGTGGGCTGAGGGCAGTCACATAGAACCAAGTGTAGAATTCGGTAATACCTACTTAGACTTGACTTCCCAGTTCAGCTCGGGCTTCAAATCTGGGAGCATTGCCCCACCGGCCCCCGTTATCCAGGCGACCAGTCCTACTTTTCCAACATCACAGCCTTCTTTCACACCGACCTTCGGCCCATCGCCAACGCCGACCATAACGCCGTCTCCTAGCAGCACGCCTTCGCCTACCGCTTCGCCGACCCCTGTGGCTTCTCCGACACCAAGGGACGATGGCGCCATCGTCTACGAAGTCATCGCCGGTGATTCGCTCATCGCCATCGCCGGTCGATTTGGTATAACTGTTGATGAAATCCTCATCTTAAACGAGCGAACCACAGAAGATGTCCTCAGGGTTGGAGACCTATTGATCATCGGCTACGAAGAGCGAGCTGAAGGCGTATCTTTCCCCGAATTTCCTGGCGCCCTGATCCGAGGTGATGGCGCCGCAATTTACACGGTCAAAGAAGGGGATACACCAATCGGAATCGCCTTGGCTTATGATTTGTCATTGGCAGAGCTTTATGAACTGAATGATGGTTATAATGAGGAAAGCGTTCTGCAAATTGGACAGCAACTAATCGTTGGCTTTCGACCCACTCCTCAAGAAGTTGGCGGCTCATCTGAAGTACCTTCCCCAGAACCTTCACCTACCCCAACCCAGAGCCCATCAAATACACCTGTTCCATCGCCGACCTTGACATTAATACCGGTCACTGTAACAGTTGAGCCAATTGAAACTGGCGAGTCTCAGGTTGCGGATAGTCTTGTGGATGACAACTCACCCACTCAATCTCTTGGGATTTTGCCAGCCGTGCTAGGCGTAGCCCTGGTTTTAGCTCTGATTGGCGGTGTTTTGCTCTACCTGAGTCGGCGCTCTTAAGCGGGAAGTAAAGCGCGATCCAGGACATCCCGGATTGAGCGGCATTTGATTATTTCCAGTTCGCGGGGGACTTTGGCCGGCAACACCTTGGACGAGCCTGGAATAATGCAGCGCTTGAAACCCAATTTAGCCGCTTCATTCAGCCGCCTATCGATTTGGCTTACCGCTCGAACTTCGCCACTTAAGCCGACCTCCCCCATCAACGCTAAATCAGCATAGACCGGCCGGTCCTTAGCGCTGCTGGCTATTGCGACGGCAACTGATAAATCTACTGCCGGCTCGTCGATTCGTAACCCTCCCACCACATTGGCATAGATATCTTTATCTTGCAACCTCAAATTCGATCGTTTACTCAAGACGGCTGACAACAATAAGAGTCGATTGTAGTCGATACCATTTGCCGTGCGTCTAGGGTTTGAGAATGATGTGGTGATCACCAGCGCCTGGATCTCCACCAGTAGTGGACGCGTCCCCTCCATGGTGACAGCGATAGCCGAACCCGGCGCATTTACCTGGCGTTCCGCTAAGAAAGCTTCGGAAGGATTATGCACTTCGACCATACCATGCTCGACCATTTCAAAAACGCCGACCTCGCTCGTGGCCCCGAAACGATTCTTGACGCCTCTCAATAGCCTGTAGCGATGAAAGGGATCGCCCTCCAAGTACAAGACAGTATCGACGATGTGCTCAAGCACCCGAGGTCCCGCGATAGCCCCTTCTTTCGTCACATGACCAACCAGAAAAATCGATAGACCAGTATTTTTGGCAAATTCTTGAAACCGGCCGGCGCACTCTCGAACCTGGCTCACACTTCCGGCCGAGGAATTCAAATCCTCCGTGTACACTGTTTGGATACTATCTACGATGATAACAACAGGTTGGACTTCCGCGATGTGTTCGAAAATCACGTTAAGATTCGTTTCAGTTACCAGATATAAATTATCAGCATGAATCTGCATGCGATCCGCTCGCATCTTGATTTGCCGTATACTTTCCTCTCCCGAGATGTAAAGGCACTTTCCGTTGGAAGCAGCGATTAGGCCGGCGACCTGCAGCAGTAGAGTTGATTTACCAATTCCCGGATCGCCGCCGACCAACGTTAGTGAACCGGGGACGATACCACCCCCAAGGACCCTTGAGAATTCCGGTAATGGCAACGGTAGACGACTGATACCATCCGACTTGACATCGACGAGCCGTTCCGGCTTACTTCTATGTCCTGCAAAATGGCGTTTCACCCCGGAATCGCTCGATTCCGAGGAAACGAATTGTTCGACCATAGACCCGAATTCGCCGCACTGAGGGCATTTTCCGACATAAGCAGCCGTGATACGACCACATCTCTGACAGACATACTGGGTATGGCTCTTGGCCATCCTCAACTCCTTTTGCTACAAAGATAGTGCAAATTCATCTAACAAATGTATCACCATCGCCATTGATCGACGTCGCTCACCCTTCTCTAATGATTTTGCGGCGCTACCAGATCCTCTGTAGTAGAGAAACCAATGCGGAGTGATGTTAACGCAAACGAGAACAGTTGGCCTATTACAACGATAACCGTTAAAAGGAAGGGAAAATTCCTATCTAACGCCTCATCAAGACGTGATCAGGAACATTTCCCCATTTCGGTCGGCTACAAAATAGGCATAATTGCTTATGGGTAAACTACTGTAACACACTTATTGTTCTTTCTGCTAGAATTCGCACTTACTATATTATGGTTTTTTTTTAGACGGTAATGCCGAGATCAACGCTATTATTGCTGGGAATATTATGGCTCATCCTGGCCGTTGTCCTGATCATCACTCAGGTGGTCGTTTCCCCGGCGATCAAGCTGGAATGGCAAACAGAAACGGAGTTTGAGACTGCAGGCTTTAATATTCTTAAAAGTGAAAGTGAGACTGGTATTTATACCCAGATCAACGACAAACTAATCGCCAGCCAGGCTGATCCGGCCGCCGGCGCCTCTTACGCGTTCACCGATGAGGACGTCGTAGCGGGCAGAACTTATTACTACCGTTTAGAGGATGTTGAGTTTGACAATACCTCGGCCGCTCATGAAATTTTGACAGTTCAAGCGCCGTCAAGACCGGTGTGGATTATCCCGGTAGCCGCCTTGTGCGCGATTTTTGGTCTGGCCTTGCTCCTATTTGGATTCAAAAGCATTTCAGGTAAAAACAATGAATCTACAACAAATCCCGAACAAGTCGCCTGAATTGATATGGCGGGAGATGGAAGATGGTACGGTTATCATATCTCCTGAAGGCGGACAAGTGCGCGTCCTTAACGAGGTCGGAACTCTTGTATGGCAATTATTGGATGGCCAAAAAACCGTCGTTGATATTTCAAATCATGTTGCCCAAGAATTCGAGATATCAGCAACAGATGCCGCCTCGGATGTCGAAAAATTTCTCCTAGAATTAGATGAAAGAGATATATTAATCTGGTCATAATGAGACTATTCTTCAAAGGATAATTCATGCGTTTGAAATTATTAACCCTCAGCTCGATCTCAGCCATTTTGCTCTTGTTTTTGGTGATGACAAGTGTCTCGGGTTCCGTGCCGCCGGCCGAAACCTCCAAACAAGTCGCTGCTACCACAAACTATGGCATCAATGAACTTATATCAAATGAAACCGGTTTGTCATTCCGGCTCGATACTTCGGCTCCAACCTTCGATAGCGCTGGCAAATTAGCTGTCCAAGGCTTGACTGACCTGACCAGGATTCCGGACTTGCCCGAACTCCCCTACTATTCCACCCTGATCGTATTGCCCCCTGAGGCCGAGGCAAACATCAGCCTTGAGCTCGAAAACTCGGATATGTTACCGGGTGTTCAGGTGCAAAATGCACCCCAAGCGGAATTTGCCGGCGGCTACCGGCCGGATGAAGATTTTACCCTTGCACCTTCAAATTTTGTCGAGGCGGCTGGCCCCATCAATGGCGCTCAGGCACTTAGAGGTGAATTCCCGGCTAAACAATTTGATCTCTCAGAGCCTTTTTATGTACGAGATCTTCGTCTGGCCCGCCTGACGCTCTATCCTGTCCGCTATGATTCTAAGGATGAAGCATTAAGCTATTCGAGCCAGGTCAAGGTAAATATCTCATTCGATGGCTCTAACTTCTCTGACCGGCGGCTTGCGCCCACCCATGAGGATCAACTCGTTCAGAGTCTGGCGGGTCAGATTCTCAATGGCGATCAAGTCCAGGCTTTCCGCAGTTTACCGCCAGGTCCACCGGCTCCCGGCACCTCTTTACCTGTGGGCACACCAACCTTTAAGATAGAAGTCAACCAGGATGGCATTTATGAGCTCACTTACGCCGATCTCGACGATGCCGGCATGGATGTCGACAACGTTGATCCCCAAACCTTCGAGATGAACTACCGCGGGGATCCGGTGGCCTATGAATTCGTCGGCGACGACGATAACTCATTTGAATCTAATGAAAAAATCAGGTTTTATGGCTGGGCCTTCGATGGTTCCCGTCATGACCGTCTTTTCATCACCAACAACGTCTACTGGCTGTGGGCCGGTGGCAGTCCAAGCGTCATAGCCGAAACAGACTCGGTTGCCGGTGGAACGCCGGTTAATGAATTCATTTCTAGCGTTACTCGCGAAGAAGAAAATCACTACATCAGTATCTACACCAACTGGAAAGATACCTATCCTAACGAAGCTGATTCCTGGTACTGGGATAAATTGTCTCCGATATCACGATGGCCACAATATAGAACGTTATACAATGACTCTTGAAAACCCGGCCGATTCGGGACCAGATGCCCAGTTCACGGCCGAGTTTTCAACAAGAGACGCCTCAACGACGAATTCTGTCGGTTTTACAACTGTCATCACCATGAATGACCACATCGAGGGAAGCAATGGTTTTTGGTGGTATGAGAACAATGCCAATATCACTGGCACAGTACCCATCAATACATTGATCGACGGGGTTAATGAATTCGATGTCAGTTATATGAGTACTCAATGGAGTGGTGCTGATGCAAAATGTCTTCCTTGTACCGCCTTGAACCGGATAACGGTCGAGTACCTTCGCAAGTTAATCGCCAGCGACGATCAATTGAACTTCAGCGCTGACAGCAGCGGGCTAAAAGAATTTCAGATTCAAAACTTCAGTCATAGTCAGCCAATCATCTGGGATATCAGCGATCCGGGTTACTCCCATTTCGATCAACCAGTCGACCATCGACGTAAGCTGGAGCGGGACCTTACGCCTTCTCGTTTGGCTCCAACAAACCGGCCGGTTCCAAGTTCATCGCCACCACCGAACAAAACATGTTGTCGCCCCTGGCCATCAGCGAAATATATACCACCCGATTTGATCCCGCCATCGGGTGGCGCCGATTGGGTGGCTATATCGAACCCGAACTTTTTATCCCAGGTGCAGGTTCTGGCCGATCACCGCGCCAAGCCACTCTACGGCGGGCTGACCACTCATGTGATCTCGGTCGTTGATGTGATCAACCAGTATGGTTATGGTTTACCGATCCCGGGCGCCATCCAAGATTACCTCAAGTACGCCGTCGAGAATTGGAGTACAGCGCCAACTTTCGCTCTGGTGGTCGGTGATTCAACCCAGGACCCGCGCCATCTCAACCCTGACTGGACCGATGAGCAATACATGTTATCCGACCTGGTCCATATCGATCCCTGGCAGGGTGAAATCCCCTCCGATTTGGTCTTCAGCCTCTTAAGTGGCAGACGATCTGGCGCCAGACATCGCTCTCGGCCGGATCGCCGCCCAGACATCCGATCATGTAACCACAGCTGTTAGCAAGATTATCCGTTACGATCAGAACCAATTTCAGTCTTTCGGTTGGATGGAAAAGATCGTCTTTGTAAGTGATTCATCGGGTAGCGCAGGAAACTTCTGCCTGCAAAATGAGTGGCACAGCGAAAAGCTGCCTGATAGCTTTGACCCGTTACTGATACCAGATCCTGCAGAATATGATTATTTGAAATGTAATCCACTTGAAGGTGAATATCCTGATAAAACTGAGGTTCACGATGAGCTAATCCAGCAGATGAACGCTGGCGCCTCAATCCTCACATATCGCGGGCATGGCGCAACCGGTAGCTGGGGTGGGACGATACTGACCACCAGTGACGTTGATAAGTTCACCAATACGCAACGGCCCTTCGTGGTCATCACCGGTGACTGCCTGGACGGTAAATACAACAACCCGGAGATACAGGGTTTAGGTGAGACTTTGCTGCGAGCCAAAAATGCCCAAGGAAACGGCGTAGGCGCGGCCGGTCATTTTGGTTCTACAGGCCTGGGTCTCTCCAGCGAACATTCAGCCATCATCGGAGCCTTCTATGATGAGCTGTTTAATCAAGGCATCACCACCATCGGTGAAGCGACGACCTATGCCAAGATATACTACGGTTCCCTACCAGGTGCCTATGATTCGCTGATGTACAGTTACCTCGTACAAGGCGATCCGGCTATGCATCTCTTCAGACCTAACTTGAGGCTGACCCACTCAGCCAGCGCAGCGGTTGGCGCGCCAGGGGAAGAAGTGCATTACCAGCTCGATATCTCCAACTTTGGCGTTTATCCCAGCCATTCTTCAGTAGAACATCTGTTGCCGGATGGTTTCCATTTCATAACCGCTACTTCGTCGATCGAACTAGCTATAACGGATGATGGCAACCCCCTGCAATTCGACATACAATTTGGAGAAGGTCTAAAAAATAAAGGTATACCGCGGAATGAAACGGCGACGGTAATGATCACGGCCTATATCACACCAACCATATCTTTGGGTTCAAAGAGCGCTGATGCGGTTGTCAAAGGAACGGGATTTGATTACGCGCCAGGGAACGAACAGGCACAGGCTGAGGTGATGGTCTTAAACCGGGCAGCCTGGGTGCCAATCATACTTAAATGAGACTAAAAGAAACCAAAGTTTTGAAAAAGTATTACGGCAACGGTTGGTTGATGGCCTTATTGTTGGCCATCTTGCTGGCCGGATTGTTTGTCTCCAACGTCAGCAGTGAGAATCCTACGGCAGTTTCACTGATCTACTTTAGAGGTCATGGACAGGACGGCGCGGTGGTTCTCGAATGGGCCACTGCGACTGAGCTTGATACAGTGGGCTTTGAAATAGAACGCGCTACCCTTCCCGGCGGACCGTACCAAAGATTAAGCGATATCGGTTTTGTGCCTTCATTAGCCAGTGACGCTTTCTCCGGCGCCGAATACGAAGTTCTAGACGAACATGGCATCATTAACGGCCAATCCTATTACTACATATTGGTCGAAATTGAACTGGATGGCACTGAAAACAAAACCCAACCGGTAGTTATTACCGCCGGTCAGGCCCAAGCGCCACCTACGGCTACGGCTAGGGTCGCCCGGTCAACGTCAACTTCTGTTGCTTCTACTCCAGGTAACACATCGCTGCAGACGCCTACTAGAACGCTGACACCGCAGGCTACAAGCCAGACATCATCGACAGTAGGGCGAACTACAGGCTCAACTTCCGGTTCTACGGCGACTGCCACGATTATTTCCAGGACAACAGGTCAGAACTCTGATTCAAGTATCGGCGTTGCCAGCGCCAATTCAGAAGCCTCGGGTTCAGGAAATACACAAGTAGGGAACCTGGCTCGGGCACAGCCCACCGGCGAAGGATATCCGGCCCCACGGGTTACGCCAATCTTATCCGGCAGCGACTTACCTTATCCTAGTGGTGCCCCAGATAGCATTGAACAGCCATTCGAGGTGAACCCCAGCGCCTACCCCGGATCAACGTCTGAAAACATCCCGCCTCCAAGCGCCCCGTTTTTTGGCACTGCCCCAGCGATTGGTAGCGATTTTACCCCCTCAGCAGATGGCGATTCAGAATCGGCTGCCAGTGTGGCAACTGATCCGGTGGCCAGTACCATCGTCTTATGGATTGGCTTTATCATGGCCATGCTCATATTCGTCCTAGGTATCATCGGAGCCATCTATTGGTATTCGCGCCAGCGTACCGGCTGAGTATATTCTAAATGGCTACGCGAAATAGCCGAACCATAATTGCCATTATTATTGTCCTACTCCTTGTCGGGCTCGTTACACTCTTCCTCTTTTTATTCTTGAACTCCAGGGGTCGCGTTACTGATTCCAGGACGCCCAATAAAGCGGCTAAGATATCCATCAGCCAGGATGGTCTTTATCGCATAAGGCTGGAAGACCTACAGAGGCAAGGATTTCCGTCCGAAGCGCTGGATTATTTGACGGTGAATTTGACCTTGAACGGCGAACCGGTGCCATATCATATTGATGGGGATTCCATATTGTTTTATGGTCGGGCATCTGTCAGTCGCTATACGAAATATAGTGCCTATGTTTTACACTTTGAGCAAGCTGGGCAAAATATGGACAGACTCCTGGTAACCGGTGAAGAGAACGCTGCCATTCGCCAGATCCCCCAACGCCTTCATCTGGAGGAGAACCTCGTATATGACGGGCGAAGCGCTGCCAATTATGATGGGGATCTGCAGCTTCTCGATCCCTGGTATTGGCTGACGATCCAGGCCCAACGGAGCGAATCGATCGAGACGGAGATAACTGAAATATCTGAAGGCCCTACTGTATTGCGTTTAAGGTTATTGGGCGTTACCCAGAATCCAGATATCGAGGACGATCACGACCTGGATATCTATGTCAATGAACAACTAGCAGGAACGATTACCTGGGACGGTGAAATCCATTTCATCAGTGAAATACTCTTGGATGAAGGACTCCTAAAAAAGGGTAGGAATACGATCCGCTTCGATAATAGCCAGGCAGGCGCCACGGCCATCGATGTCATGCGCTTGGATTGGCTCGAACTTGATTATTCGCGCCCGCCTCGGGCAGATGAAGAAAGCCTGTTTTTTGCGGGAATCGAAGGACAACTCATCATCTCTGGATACGATGAAAAACCGGCCATCTTCGATATATCTGACCCGGCCGAACCCACCCTGATAACTGGCTGGCCATTTGATGACGGAACCGTAGAACTCGGCGTTCCACCGGATCTAACAGGCCTCATCGTTGGCCCCGATCAATATCTTGAACCCGACAAAATCGAACCACTTAGAGTCGGCGATCTGTTTACTACAGATAATCGAGCAGACATGCTCATCATTACAACCAGTGAATTAGCCCCTGCTCTGGAACCCTTGGTTGAGGCCAGAAAAGCCCAAGGTGTTACCGCCATGGTGGTCCCGATCGAAGAAATCTACGACGAGTTTGGTTTTGGCCAGGCCGGACCCCAATCGATTAATCAGTTCATTGCCTATGCATATGGCCAATGGCAAGAACCGGTTCCTCGTTACCTCTTTCTGGTCGGCGACGCTACATATGATTTCCGTGATTACCTGGGCGAAGAACCTCAGAATGTGGTACCGGCTCCCATGGTACGCGTAAGCTATAGTGGTGAGACCATTAGCGATGCCCGGCTTGCCGATATCGACGGTGATGGCAAACCTGATTTGGCTGTCGGCCGCTGGCCAGTGGATAATATTCAGGATGTCGAAGATTTGGTGGCCAGGACATTGGCCTATGAAACAGCAACGCAAGCTTCAAAACAAGCGATTTTCGCCGCTGACGGCAGCAGCAACGAATTTAGTTATTTAACCGAGGAGTTATTGGCCGATAGCCAGATGGATTCCAATAGTGTGCAGCTACTCGTTGGCGCAGAGGCTGAAGAATTTGCCGAGGCCTGGAATGAAGGCGCCTGGCTGGTCACTTACACCGGGCATGGCAGCCTGGATCGTTGGGGAAAAGATAATCTGCTGGATGGCCAATCAGCGCTGGATCTCAAATCCAAAGGGCCGCCGCCAATTGTTGTTCAACTAACCTGTCTCACAGGCTTCTTCGCCCACCCTACTGAAACTTCATTATCCGAAGCTATGCTGATCGAGGATGGAGGTCCGGTCCTGGTGGTAGCAGCAACCAGCTTAACACTCTCCACTAGCCAGCAACCTTTTGCCACATCGCTATTACTAAATCTACAAGATCCGGCGGTCAGCCGGATGGGAGATGCTGTTCATCAGGCCAAATTACAGTTGGCGATCGATACTGATAGTGATTTGCAGGAAATCAGCGACACTTTTGGCCTGCTAGGCGACCCCAGCGCGATGATTGTGAGACCTGAAAAGTCAGGCTCGTAATTGGGCCAGGAGCTCTGGTTTTGCTCAATAGACATACGCTCGGTAAAAAGGTTCTCCCCAGTTATTTTCGGGCCGGTCAATTTCGATCTGAATCCCTCGTTTCTCTACTGCAATTCGCTGTACCACTAACCAGCGTTTTAATCGTCTTAATCTTATATGCTTTCACCTTGGAAGATGATATCACCTGGGCTTACTTTGGCGGTGATGGTGGCGAGTTAATAGCAGCTTCCTATACACTCGGCATCCCCCACCCGCCGGGATATCCTACATACGTGTTGCTCGGAAAACTATTTAGTATGATTCCTGTCGGTACAATTGCCTACCGGTACAATTTGTTTTCGGCCGTGTCAACGGCCGTTGCAGCCGGCTTTGTTTCGTCGATTGCGGCCAAAAAAGCTCTGGTTCCACAGTCTAACATTTGGGCCATATGGTCAATGGCCTTGGCCTGCCTCGCCGGTGGCTTAACCTTCGCCTTTATTCCAGTCGTATGGCAACAGTCCCTTATCGCCGAGGTATATGCCCTCAATGCGCTTCTCCTCGCAAGTCTGCTTTGGGCCAGCCTAACCAATCGGCGGCCGGCGCTAGTTGGGTTTTTATTTGGCCTAAGCATCACCGGTCACCTGATATCTATCCTATTCATCCCCCTACTGTTGTTATTAGTTCCGAAAAAATCGTGGCCTAGCTTGGCCTTTGGAACCGCAGTGGGTTTACTGCCATTATTGGCTCTCCCAGTCTTACACAATAGCGGCAGTCCTGTTTCCTGGGGTGAACCGAACACCATCGAGGGCTGGTGGTGGCTCGTTAGCGGCCGGCTCTATCGCCCAAATGCTTTCTCGAATTCCCTATTATCGTGGCCGGCTCGAATGAGCAGCTGGGGAATGGCAATTATTCTGCCCTTGATGATAATGACGATCACAAATATTTTTGGAATGATCGCTGATGTCCCGAATGACCGCAAACGGATGGCGACGATTAATCTGGTTACGGCAGGCGCATTTGTCCTATATGCGCTGGCATACAATACAGGTGACTCGTTTGTCTATCTGATTCCGGCGATTCTTTTGTTGAGCGTCAACATGGCACTGTTCTTACCTCGATTAAAGATTGTGGCGCTGTTTATGCCGCTGTTATTGCTTTTCCTGGCTTACCAATATTCTTCGGCGCCGGCAACCGTCGATGTACGGGCAGCCGCCGAAGAAATGCTGGATATAGCTCCGGAAAATGCCATTATGATCACCGAGGGTGACCAGACAGTTTCCGCCTTGTGGTATTTTCAACACGTCGAGGGCGCCAGGTTGGATATCGCCATTGTCGATGAAAATATGTTCCAGTTTCCCTGGTACCGGCAACGAATTAAAGAAAGTTATCCGTATCTGGCGAGACTAGAAGTAGATGATGTGTCCAGTTTTGTGACGAGTAATCAACAGGATCGACCGGTGTGCCGTGTATCGTTTGTTGGTCAGGGTTATTACACATGTGTAGACTCTGGAGAAACAAGGGATTCTAGATAACGACGTGCCGGTAAACACATCCTCACCATCTAAAGAAGAAATTCAAGACCGGAAACAGTTGAGGCGGTTAGCTCTTCTGCTATTGTTGTTGGGGCTAGGATTGGTTCTGTTATGGTTAGGGCTTGTGACATACCAGTTATTCCAGGTTCGAAATTCCCTGCTGGAACACCAGCAAAACCTCAACCAGATCAGGGGCGAAGGCCTCATGGAGGCCGATCCCTCAGAGCTTGAACGTTTGGCTGTTGGGGTTCGAGAGGATATCAATACGATTCAAACCATCGTCAGCCCTTTTGAGCCACTGGCACCCATCTTAGCCCCTCTGCCGAAAGTCGGTCCCATCTCGGAGGCAGCGCCAGAGTTGTTGTCGATAGCAGATTCAGGAAGTGAAGCGGCTCTGCTCTTGGTGCAGGCATTCAGCCCTGCCCTGAAAATTATCCAGTCAGGAGATGGGTTTGATCAAGCAGAATTGCCGAAAATCTTGGAGAGCCTACAGGTGGCAGAACCCGAACTAATCAAGGCCTCTGCGGCTTTAGCGCTGCTTGAAAACCAGAGATCTAACCTGAAAAATGAAGAGGATCTGCCCATTCAAGCTCAGGATCTACTTAAGTTATTGGATGACAATCTGCCGCTTGCTCGTGAGAGCTTGTCGGTCACCCAAATTCTACCTGAGTTGATGGGAATGAACGGCCGCCGAAGCTATCTCATATTAGCTCAAAATGAAGATGAATTACGAGCCACCGGGGGATTTATCAGCGGCGCTGGTTTACTGACCGTTGAGAATGGCCAGATCCAGGTACTCGATTTTGAAAATGCCAACCTGATCGATGATTGGCAAAACAAGCCCTATGACTTCCCGCCCCAACCCTTTAACGATTTTATGGGAATGGATATATTCCTTTTTCGAGATTCAAACTTCTGGCCCGACTTTCCCACGTCGGCCGAAATGGCCATGGATCTTTATACTTACGGTCAAAATGTTTCACTAGATGGCGTGGTGGCCCTGGATCAACGTTTTTTGCAGGGGCTTCTTAAGGCGACCGGACCGCTTTACGTATCGGACCTCGATCAGACTGTAAATAGCATGAACGTGGTCCAAGAAATGCGCAAAGAATGGGGACCTGGTAACCAACTCGACCAGGAAGAAAACTGGATCCTGGATAGAAAATCATTCATGGGTCCTCTGTCGAGGGCCATCAAAGATAGGATCTTACTTGAATTTGATTCGGTAGATCTTTTCCAACTTGCCAGATCAATACAAGAAGGGATCGAGCAGCGCCACCTGCAAGTTTATGTTCGTGACCGAGCAGCGGCACAAATTTTTACAAAGGTCGGATGGGACGGGGGACTTGTTATTCCCAACGCCGGTGACTTTTTGCTGGCCGTCGATACCAATATGGGCTTCAACAAAGTGAATGCAGCAGTGGAAAGATCACTCAAGTACCGGGTCATTTTAGATGACCAGGGTGAGGGCAGCGCAGAACTATCTATGGAATATGGATTTCCGGAAAACATCGGCGAAAAGGATTGTGCCCATGGTGGCAATCGCTATAATAAGATTAAAGGCTATGGGGATCTGATTGAGGATTGTTATTGGAATTATTTACGGATTTACACGCCAATTGGGAGTAAGTTGCGAAGTTCAAGCGAACACCCACTATCGGGGGATTTTTTACTCTCGGGCAAAGATTGGGATGGTGAAAGCCGAAAAGTAAGTGAGCCTGGTGAATCGGCCGTTATATTTGCGAACTTCATCCTCTTATCACCTGGCGAGAAACAGACAAGCACCCTGGAATACGAGTTACCAGCAGTCGTAAATACCTTGCCAGACGGTTCTGCACGCTACTCTCTTTTGGTAAGAAAGCAGGCCGGCATACGCGACGACTCAATTGAGGTGATCATCGTTCTGCCAGATAGCGCCGAGTTCATTAGCAGCGATCCTGAGCCCTCGACCATTCGCGGCCAAGAGATTACTTATCAAGGTAATTTAACAACGGATCTGACAGTTGACGTTCATTATCGATGAGCGGGGAAAATCACCTAGTTTTTTGAGATATTTGGAAGTTCCAGACTATCCCCCAGAATATCAGCAGCGGGCGCGTTGAATTACCAAAATCAATAATTTCGGCGTACAAATTTAGACGCGGGAAGAGAAAGAGATCTGATGAAACGAGGCACAAACATGTTTAGACGGAGTTTGCCCATAATTATTTTGTTCGCAATAATCTTTATGCTGCTGATCATCATTCCCGTTTATGGTGACTCATCGCTGGGTAGCCCACAACAGACCTGGCCCAGCAGAACTCCAACGTCGAGCGCCCCACCCAACCCAACGCAGCCTCCGCCCAGTGATGGTACATCAACGCCGCCCCCACCTGAAAGCAGTCCAACTACGTTGGTAGCCACCGAGAGTGCTTCTGTGACCCGGCCACCTCTGGCGACCAAAAACTTCTTGCCGACGGCTGCGCCTTGCCAAGTCCCACCAACAGCCATGGCATTGGGAACAGTTGCGGTCAGGTCAGGACCGGGAATCGCCTATGATCGAGTCGGCAGCCTAACTTTTTCTGAGGTGCGGATCATCTTAGGCCGGACACAATATTTTCCTTGGTGGCAGATCCAATTTACCAGCGACCAAGTCGGTTGGGTGGCAGCCGAAGCCGTCGATGTCCAGGGGTCTACGTCAGGCGTGCCTATCGTTACCCCACCCCGTATGGATGGCAATACACCGGAACCAGGTCCAGAATGGGAACCAACGGCCGACCCAATGTGCATCATGACCCTGAACGCCGCTGGCGCATCTCCGTCACCAGTTCAAGTGACTCAAGAGCCGTCTAAAACTGCAGAAGTCGAAGCATCCCCAACGGCGACAGTGGAACAAGCCGAGGCATCTGTTGCCACGCAGTCGCCTGTCGAGGAAGACCTTGAAATACCTGAGGAAGTAGCAACCAGTGAAGTGTTGGAACCACCTGATTCCGACCAAGACAGTTCGACTGAGAACGGAAGTAATCCAAATTGGATTTTGGGGGCCGGTTTGCTGTTCATCGTTGCTGCCGCAGCTGTCTATTTGATTCAACGAAGGTCAAAGTAGATCGTCCGTTCACTTAAGTAGGGCTCACCAGTTCAAAAATTTGTAGATTCTCGATTCATCATCAATCGATCTGACAATATTCTTATGTCCCTGCAGTATCATCTCTGGCGGTGATCAAATACCAATAGAACAATAATTGGAGGAAATGCGATCCATGGCAGATCAATCAGGCGGAAAGCCCATCCGGTTCAAAGCTGAAATAGCCCAATTGCTAGATATCCTTGTCCATTCGCTATATAAGGAAAGAGATATTTTCCTGCGGGAACTTGTCTCCAATGCGGCCGATGCCCTTACCCGAATGCAGTTTGAATTGCTAACGAATCAAGATGTGCTGGATGCAGACGCCGAATTAGCGATAAGAATCGAGCTAGCGGACGACGGTGAGCATAAGGTGCTGATCGTAAAAGACAGTGGCGTGGGCATGACCAAGGATGAACTCATCGAAAATCTGGGCACCATTGCCCAGTCAGGCGCGCGGGAATTTATTCAACGCCTGGAAAAAGATGAGGAAAATCCGGCCGATATCATTGGCCGATTTGGCGTCGGATTTTATTCCGCTTTCATGGTGGCCGATGAAATTCGGGTCATATCTCGCAGCTATCGCAGGCGGGCAAAAGCAGCCGCTTGGGTATCGCAAGGAGGAGAAAGCTTTCAGATCGAGGAAGCCCAAAAAGAAGACCGGGGCACCGAAATACACCTCCGACTCAAGAAAGAGGCCGAGGAATTCTCCGATAATTATTCGTTGAAACAGATCGTCAAGAAGTATTCGGATTACGTCGGTTACCCGATTTATGTTGCCGGGGAAAAAGCAAATCAACAATTGCCGCTATGGAAAAAGAGGCCGGCTGAAGTAGAAGATGAGGAATATAAACGGTTCTATCAACAACACACGATGGATTTTGAAGAACCTTTGGCGACGATTCATTTCGCTTCGGATGCGCCGCTACATGTTCGGGCGCTGCTGTTCATTCCTGCTAACCGGGAAAAAAGTGTTTTGAACTTACGTAAGGAACCGGGTATTGAACTTTTTTCTCACAATGTATTGATACAAGAGTATTGTCAGGATCTGCTACCGCGTTGGCTAGATTTCATCTACGGCATCGTCGAATCGGAAGATTTACCACTTAATGTCAGCCGGGAATCAATCCAAAATACGCGGGTTATGCGCCAGTTGGCGAAGTCAATTCGTAAGAGGGTATTACGAGAACTCCGTCAAATGGCAACTGATGGCTCTGAACAATATTCCAAGTTCTGGCGGCAATACGAGCGCCCACTCAAAGAAGGCCTGGCGGCCGAACCCGATGCCAAAGATGAGATGCTGCCTCTATTCCGCTTTTATAGTTCACGCTCAGAAGGAGAATTGACGACCCTAGACGAATATGTCGCCAATATGCCCGACGATCAGGAAGAAATCTATTACGTATTGGGAGAAGACGAAAAAACAGTGGCCTTTAGTCCTCACCTGGATCCCTTCAAAGCGCGCCAGATAGAAGTATTGTACTGGGTCAATCCCATCGATCCGTTTATCGCTCCAATCCTAACTGAATACAACGGAAAAAAATTCAGAAATGTTGATGATGCCGGAGTTGATATTTTTGGAGATGTAACTTCTTCGGAGGATGGCGAACAGGAAAACCTGATCGAAGAAGCCGATTTCAATTTACTTGTCGGCCGTTTCGTTACTACGTTAGGGGAAAGAGTGTTGGAGGTGCGTCAATCCACAATTCTAAAAGATAGCGCAATACGCTTGGTGTCCCCCGCCGATTCACCTGATCGAGACATGCAGCGTCTTTATAAATACCTCGATCAAGAATACCAGGTACCTAAAAAGATCCTCGAGGTCAATCGCAATCATGCGCTGATCGCTAACCTCGCGCATCTAGTGACCGCAGATCCGGGTGACGCAATCATCAATCTCACTATCGAGCAATTATATGAAAACGCCTTGGTGATCGAGGGTCTGCATCCCAATCCAGTATCGATGATGCCCCGCATTCAAACCATATTGGAATTAGCAGTTGAAAACGAAATTGGGTCGAGAGAATCACAGAGTAGCTAGGTCAGACAATATCAATCAACTCCTGGACCCTATCCGCTCGCGAATCCAAGCATCGTCCGGCCAATTTGCTCAGCATCAATTAGGGAATCGTTATCCTCCAAAACTACCACAACAGCGTATTGAGGAGAACTGGCCGGGGTTAAACCTAGATACCATGTATTAGTCACCCCTTTTGGACCCGATAAAACCGGTACCGAAAATTCAGCATACCCCTGATGCCTGGGCAAAGCGTCAAGAATCGTATCGGCGGTTGTTCTCTGGATGATTTGATTTTCAGATTCATCGGTACTAATTTTTTTCCATTCACCGTTTAAGCCTCGAACAGAATCCACGATCTTTACATCCAGACTCAACCCATCATTGGCCAGAGACGCCAAAGCCATTACAACCTGTAATGGACTGACTGATAGTGAATCTTGACCAATTGCTGCCATCCTTAAATCCTGAATTCCGGCACCGGACGGCTCCTCAGTCTCAATCTCTATTTCTGGTGAGGTTAAATATCCAAAGTCGCTGAAAGAGTTGAACAGACCCTCGTTGCCTAAGATATCGGCCAGTTTCAATGTCGGGTTTGGACAACGGGACTGAAACGCCTGAAGCCAGGTCGATTCATCTTCAGGGGGTCCGGCACAATGAAGCTGACTACCATTCACCAAAACTGCATCATTCATCCCCACAACAGGGTCTTCAAACTTTAGGAGGCCGGCATCCATAGCCGAGGCAATTAAAAATGGTTGGAGCACCAATCCAGGTTGATATTGTCCTTGAGTCACACGATTCAAAAGCGGCGCATCTTCATTTTCAGTGAGTTCATTGAATTGATCATCTAGGTGGTTAGGATCGTAGTCGGGATGGCTCACCATCGCTTCAACCGTCCCTTCTGCTATGTTGAGCAGAACTATCGCTCCTTGGTTCTGGCCCAGTGCTTCGTCGGCAACACTGTTGAAGTTGCGCATCGATCGTCAGGCGGACATCTTGGCCGGTTTGGCTTTCATGAAGGGTATTGTGGTGCCAGAATTTTTGCCAAAAATCATCAGCGTCTCCTCGTAGAGAAGAATCGTAGGTATTTTCAATCCCAGATGTACCATGACGAAAACTATAATAACCCGTTACATGACTGGCACTTGGCACAGGATACATTCGCCTTAGATCATCCAGATCGCCAATCGTTTCAGCCAGAACCATATTATTGCGGTCGAATATTTGCCCACGCTGAATTCTCAGTTCCGTCTCAACCAATCTGGGATTATCTTCACGTTCTAGTATTTGCGGGCCACGCAAGACCGTCCAATAACCCAAGGCGAGACCCACCATAATGAATCCCAACATGATGCCAAGGTGAAGATATTTTAAGCGCAAACGGACTGAGACTAGGTCAGTTTTATAGTTCATAAGTGGCTATCGACGAAGAAGTTGTTCTTGCCATGGAGCATAATCAATCTAGGTCCTTTGCCGACAGATTAAGCATCAGGCCAATCATCAGGCAGCTAATCAGCAACGAGCTCCCTCCATAGCTAACAAACGGTAAAGTAACCCCGGTCAAGGGCAATACCTTTGTCGCACCAGCCATGATGAGAAAAGATTGGGCACTGAACATCACAGTTATCCCTGCAGCCAGGAATAGGTTAAACAACTGGTTACTCCGGCTGGCGATTCTTAATCCCCGGTATGCCAATATGACAAAACATGTGAGAACGGCAAGTGAACCGACATATCCCCACTCTTCGCTAATAGCAGCAAAGGCAAAATCTGAGTGTACAACGGGGATGTAGGTCGGAAATCCCTGGGCCACACCTTGGCCACTTATCCCACCCGCGGCGACCGCATAAAGGGATTGAACGATTTGAAAGCCCCGTGATGTCGCTTCAGGCCAAGGATTTAGCCAGGTATCGACCCTCAGGGCCACCAGGTCAAAGACCAGATATCCAGCAATGCCGGCGATTAATAACAGGAAAATTCCTCCAAGCACATATTCCAGCCGGCCGGTTGCCAAATAAATCAAGGCGACGAATACGGCGAAGAAAAGAGTGGCAGCGCCCATATCCTGTTGCCAGACCAACAAGACGATACAGAAACCCCACATTAAAGCGAGAGGGGCAAGATAAGCGAGCGTGTAGCGTATTCCCGCCCGCTTCCTCAATAAAAACAGGCTGCCTCGTTCAGAAAAATAGCTGGCCAAAAATATTATCAATAGCAATTTGAGCAATTCAGAAGGTTGAAAGAACACAATGCCGAGTAGCGGCAGCCCTAGCCACAAGGTTAAGCCTTGCCCACTAGGATTAACTCCGAATAACAAGGTGGCCCCAAGCAAAATCAGTCCTAGGATGAGCCACGTATAACGATATTGCTTCAACATAGCCATATCTTTTGGGAATATCGAAGCCAACAAAAGACCCGCCATGCCAATGAGAAGCCAAAGTGCCTGGCGATCCAAGAAATTTGGCGCCAATCTATCGAGAAGGATCAAGCCCCATCCACTTAGCAGAGCAAAGACAGGAAATATATGTGGATCATGTGAAGGTAAGAATATTAATAGGAAGAAATAAGCGATAGTTGAGAGCAGCAACCAGATAATGGGCGCTTTCAGATGGCTGAATTCTACAGCACCTTCGACCGCCAGACTGAGTGCAATAGCATTAATAAATATGAACATGGCTGCTATGATTAACAAAATTCCTTCAAATTTCTGTTGGTTTTGCACGGCCGGTAAACGCGAGAATAGGCGCTTTCTGTTGAGGCGGCTGTTCACATTGACTCTGGTAATGGACATGGTACGTGATAACAGTCCTTGTCAGGCTACAATATATTTTCCGATGATTGGCTCCAGATCGTTCCTTACATTCTTAGGTATGGCCTCCCAATCGCCAACAAGTGCTAATGCTTCCCGCATACCCGAATGTGCCGCGAAAGTACCTCCCCACTCTTGTTTGCTGCTCACTAGATGCGTGATCCCGTCCTGAGCGAGGGTTGTGTTAGCCGATAAGGTGCGAATTACCAGGTCAGCCGTTACCGACTCCTCTGCTTCATGCCAGACATCATAATCGGTTACATGTGCCATGCAAGCATAGGCAATCTCTGCTTCAGCCGCCAGGAAGGCTTCTGGACTCGTCGTCATGCCGATGATGCTCATGCCCCAGTTTCTGAATAAATTCGATTCGCCTTTGGTGCTAAATCTAGGGCCTTCAATCGTTATGAAGCAGCCACCTATATGGACCTTTGCCCCAATTGCTGTCATTGATAGAGCTAACGCCTGGCTTAGTTCAGGAGAAAATGGAAAAGGTACACCAACATGGGCGACCAGGCCTCGTCCATAAAAAGTGCCCTTCCTTTTCCCCTTGGTGAAATCAACTATTTGGTCCGGAATGACAATGTCGCCAGGGTGATAATCTACACGAAGCGAGCCGCAAGCACTCACACCAATTATGTATCGGACGCCAAGGCTTTTTAATGCCCAGATATTGGCCCGGTATGGAACTTCAGAAGGAGTCAAATTGTGGCCGCGACCGTGTCGCGGAAGAAAAGCCACTGGTTGTCCGTGAAGAGTACCAAGCGTTATCTTTCCGGACGGCTGGCCAAAAGGTGTCGATATCTCTACTTCGTCCGATACCTGCAGATCTGTCATATCGTATAAACCACTTCCACCAATAATCGCTAACTCAATATCTGACATCGCCAGTAATCTCCTCTAATTCCTCTGCGTTTCACTCTTCGATTTTCGCCATAGATGGTCTTATTGTAACCGGCAGGTAAACATCCCCATCCCTTTATTTATTAACCTCTTCACGAATTGTCTGAATCGTATTCCTACGCCTTGCATGCGTTATGCACCGGACGCTACTAGACCGTCTTACAGTTTCCTTCCCTCTAATTCGCGGATTTTTTTGGTGGCGATTCGCACCGTTTTCTTTAGTTCAGAATTTAAGGCGTTGACTTCGGTTTTCATTTTTTCAATTTCTAAATCCCTTTCTACCAATTGGGACCTAAGCTCGGCAATCTGTTCGTTTCTAGCCAGAGAAAGGGCAATCTCATCGCTGGAAGAAGCGATATCGGAACCCCCTATATCGATAAACGCTGATAGGTTGACGGTACTCACCCCGCGATATTCGGCTAATGCTTTCTTGGCGCTGTCCAGATTTGCTTTAGCCCAAAGGTATCGGCTGTGGTAGGTCTTCGCTTGAGCGACAACTCGATTTAAGAGCGCTTGACGACGTTGGAGCTCAACCTTGTACTCCTGTAACTCAATACGAAGCTCTTCAACTTCTGCTTGTTCGGCCGAATCTACTTCAGCATAAACTAAGGTAGGAGCAATCCCCTTCTGATGATTTTTATCATGCGCTCCGGCTGTTGGATATTTTTCTGCTTCCGTTTCGAAATCCAGAATTGCTTCATTCACTCGTCGCTCGAAAGCAGCTTCGATTTCGGCCCGCGCGACTGTGGCTAAAGCTGCCTCTGCCCCGAGTTGGCGCCAAATCCCTAGCTTTTCTTCCTTCACTGCGGCATCTTCCAACGGAACTGATTCTGCTTGCGGAAATCTGGCCAATATATCAGTCCGCATCGTACCAGGTCCGGGATCTAGTAGATCGCCACGGTCCAGGTCACCTGCTCGCAGGAGGTCTATCGTTCCCTCGTCAAGAGCACTGAACCATCCATGCAGTTTTCCGCCGGGTCCAAGTTCCATCGACGCTGCCAAAACATCACCCCAGATTTGACCTCCCGGTTCGACGATGACTTCTCGACCGGAAATGTGGCCAAGGACAATTCCCGAAATAACGATTCGAGGCGCACTCACTTGTCCGACAATGCAGCCTTTGTCCGAAACATATAGATTCTTTTCTGTCCTAATATCACCGACCGAGTAGACCGATACTTCCAACCAATCACGGCCGCGCTTTAAGAAGCTGCTCGCCAAGCTCCTAATCCTCTTTTCTTGCCTCTGATTCTTATCGATAGCCATAATTCCTTTGGCACCTCTGGGCGATCCCCGTTGCTTTTCATAGTAGAGTCGGATTTTTGTGAACTAATTACTTATGATATCAAGCAGCTATTATGCCGTGTGAAGAAATTCTTAGCCAAGTGAAAAGTGTACGTCGAATCAACGTTAAGCCTATAATGTACTCTTGTGCAGCATACTTTTCTCTGGTAAACTGATCTCGATGTATGGGAAGAGTCGTTTGATCGCTGTCTTGGGTCTGTGGATCATTTTACTCAGCCTGATCTTTTTACCTGGGAGCAAAACTTTTTCCGAGGAACCAATGTACCCCAACCTCGGCGGTTTTTTGCAGGCTGCCAACAACTTTTCAGTCGAATTGTCGGTAACGCCGCAAGCGGCCTCGCCCGGCCAGCCCTTGTTCCTACATATAAGGGTAACTAACAACAACGCTTTTGATGTAAATCCAGAACTAATAATTAATTTGCCTGAGCAAGCAACTATAGATCTGCTTGCCTTGCCGACCGGAACTACTTTTAATGCCCAGACCAGCGAGTTAAGATGGCAACCAGTGTTAATTGGTTTGGGCGCGTTTGATGAAGTCGCCGTTCCTTTCTTTGTGGATGTCGCCGACGTAAAAATACCCGAACAATTTGTATCAGTATCGTTGAATACGCCTGGATACCAAAGCGACTACACCGTGCCATTTTGGATTGGCGTTGAGCCATCTACGACGATCGCCTTCGATCCACCGGTGGTCGCCGTTGGGCAGCCTGTGAACTTACTTGGAGAAGTCGCAGGCCCCGGTCCCGTCAACTTCCTGTGGAGTCTTGGCGACGGCCGCATAATCGAGGTAGAAAATCCAGAGGTCGTCTATTCCTCTCCCGGTGAATACGAAGTTCTGCTGCAAGCTTCAAATCCCTTGGGAATTTCGACTGCCAGCGGAAAAATAAATGTCGTTCCCCAACCCATCGCCGACTTTTCTATCCAAGATTCAACTCCATCAGTCAATGAAATCATATCATTTATCAACCAAAGTGGTGGTATCGCTACCTATCCGTTACATTTGGGATTTTGGCGATGGCACCATTGCCCTGGAACAAAATCCACAACATGCCTACACGGTCCCCGGAACTTATCAGATCCACTTGATGATTGAAAATGCATTTGGATCATCCGAATCCTATATGTCGATTTCCGTTGGTCAATCGCCAACGGCCGATATTGTTTTGAATGAAATGATCGATGCCGCACAGCCTCTCTCAGGTCAGGCATTTCATGACGATTCGGTTAATTTGGTGCGTTGGGATATGGGGGATGGTCACGTTTACGAAGGGGATGAAATAACCCATATTTATTGGTCGGCCGGCGACTATCTTGTGACCGTTACCTTCTTAAATGAATTTGGTGCATACTGCGTTACAGAAACTGGTGAGAGTGGGTCCCGGATATTATTATCTGTTTCTGCCTACTATTCACAAAGGCGGCGCTACGTTGGCTACTCCAGAATTTACACAGACAGTAGACCAACCAGCCGCAAGCGAAACTCAGCCGGTTGAAATTCCCCAGCCAGTAGAATTTGCTGGAGAGTCTAGTCAAATTGACCAGCTATTAGTTTATATCAATGAAGCCAGGAGATTGCATGACCTACTGCCTGTTAAACCTTTTGACGAATTGTATATAGCCGCCCAGACACATACCAATGATATGGCTTCCTCGGGATTCACCGGACACCAAGGATCGGATGGGACTTCTCCAGCATATAGAGTACAAGAAGCGGGCTATCAGGGTGGATATGCGGGAGAAGCCACTGCTTGGGGTATGCAATATCCGATCGAACCGGTCCAGTATTGGCTATCGAGTCCATCGCACCGCGATATAATCCTCAATCCAAAAGCTACAGATATCGGGATCGGTTATACAGAAAACTATAGGTCGCCAAACGTTTGGTACTGGACAATAGAAATGGGATCTCTCGGCATTCCCAAAGTTCAAGCCTCGCCACCGCCGGGAATCGAAGAGCTTGTTCAGCCCACTCCCACCCCACCACCAGTCATCCAGCCATTGGGCCCCCCCCAGAACAGTGAATTTGTCCTTTTATCCGAATCAAATCTCATTTTCACCTGGACGTGGCCTGAACCATTACAACCAGACCAGCGCTTCATCGTCTATTTAAATTCTGCGGGTCGAACATTTAGAGTCGGGGCAGTGGATATTGCCCAAGATGGCATACAATATCAGCTGAAGATTCCCATTTCGAACGTACCTGTGTCGCCAGGCGTGCAGAGTTGGCAAATCCGGCTAGAAAACAGCGTGCAGGAAGAAGTTTTGGAGGAGTCCACCTCCTGGTCTATCGTTTTCCGAAATGCCGATGAGATTATTGCTACGCCAACCCTATCACCTGAGGACCCCGGGGAGCCAAATGAGCTAGCCACACCGACACCTGCATCAAGCCGGCGCTAATCATCCGCTACCAACTCAAAGCGAGCTTTCAAAAGATCAGTTAAGGTTGGCACACCGATTTCTTGTAATTGATAACGAACCCTTTGACTTGGCAAATCAATATTTATGAGCCGCCCCAGGTCTATTGGTGTGGCTATGATAACCATATCGGCTGGAGTTTGGTTAATCGTATCTTCTAAATCCTTTATCTGGCGATCCCCGTATCCCATTGCCGGTAAGACGGGCCCGGTACCCGGGTATTTACGATATGTCTCGGCTATCGTATTCACAGCGTATGGACGAGGATCGATGATTTCCCCGGCCTCGAAATATTCTGCGGCCACAACTCCGGCACCATAACTCATTTCGCCATGAGTCAAAGTTGGTCCATCCTCGATGACCAAGACACGTTTTCCACGAATTGATCCCGGATCATCAACAAAAATAGGAGAGGCCGCCTTGATAATCACGGCCGTTGGATTAACCGAGCGAATATTGGTCTGGACCTCGACTACCTTAGCATGATCGGCGGTATCTACCTTGTTGATAATGACGACATCTGCCATTCGCAGGTTTGTTTCTCCCGGATGATATTTCAACTCATGACCAGGCCGGTGCGGATCAGCGACGACTATATGAAAATCTGAGGCGTAGAAAGGAATGTCATTATTGCCGCCATCCCAGACGATAATATCCGCTTCTTGTTCTACCTGGCTTAGAATCTCGGAGTAATCCACGCCAGCATAAATGATCGCCCCCATATCAATATAGGGTTCGTACTCTTCTCTTTCTTCTATTGTGCACTCTTGCTCTTCTAAGTCAGCGTAATTGGCGAAGCGTTGAACCCGTTGTTTGGCCAGTTGCCCGTAAGGCATCGGATGGCGCACGGCAACAACCGACTTGAATCCCAACTCCAGCAGAGCGCTCACTACACGACGAGACGTTTGACTTTTTCCGCTGCCTGTGCGAACTGCGCCAATCGATACAACTGGCTTATTTGCTGGTAGCATTGTCCGCGATGGTCCCAACAATCTGAAGTCTGCCCCTGCAGCCAGCACCCGAGACGCGAGGTGCATCACATACTCATGGGACACATCAGAATAGGAAAATATGACCTGATTTACCTCGTTTTCAGCGATCAATTTCTCTAAATCCGATTCAGGGTGAATTGGTATTCCGTCCGGATAAAGATGGCCTGCCAATTCAGCCGGATAACGTCGATCATGGATATTGGGGATCTGAGTCGCAGTAAAGGCTACAACCTTGTAGTCGTCGTTTTGTCTAAATACCGTATTAAAATCATGAAAATCTCGTCCAGCGGCACCTGCAATGACAATCTTTTCTGGTTGCTTCATCGTTCCTCCAAAATGATTTTCTTATAAGAACTGACTATACTCACGCCTGTTATTAATCATACCAAATGGTGGTTATTCTACCATTGACCAGTTGTTAAACGCATCATGATTGAGTTCACCGTCAGTCGATCTATCACCCTCCAGTACCATGTTCGTTGTGTCTGGTAGGCTTGTGAACCCAAATATTATGGAAATTCACGCAATGTTTATCCTGTTTTTATGTCTAGGTACTTCTATCTTATGAAAAGTTTGTTATAATGCCGATGCATTTATCTTACATAATATGAGAATGACATCGTGCCTCGTTCTCGCTATACGCAATTGGGACCTATAGTGCCCAAGAACCCAGGAGTTTCAGGGGATGGAAGATCAACTGCTTGCCTTTCTCGAATTCTTATCGAACGAAAGGAACTACTCAGCCAATACGATCGCTGCCTATCGAAATGATTTGAGCCAGTTTTTAAGTTGGCTAAAAACTAATTATCCCGAGCTCAATCACTGGTCAGATATTTCTTTTAAGGTCGTTTCAGAATACTCGGATTATTTGAACCAACAATCATACACAGCCTCATCTGTCGCCCGAAAGGTAGCTGCGATAAAGTCGTTTTTCCATTTCTTGTTGGCTCGTGGAATGATTACTTCAGATCCAACAGCAAAATTGGATTCACCACGGGTTAAGAAACGTTTGCCCCAAACCCTGGCGGCCGAGGACGTCGAGCGTTTACTGGAGGCACCCTCTCAGAAACATTCTCCTAAGAATCTTCGAGACGCGGCCTTACTAAAAGTACTATACGAAACTGGCATGCGAGTCACTGAAGTAGTATCTCTACGAGTTTCCGACGTTAATCTTGATTCGTCAGCGATCTATTGTCCGGGCAAGGACAACCGAATGCGTGAATTACCCCTGGACGAGCAGACGCGAACCATTATCAGCGACTACCTGGAAAATGGCCGCCCACACCTTCTAAAAGATAAGACTGAAACGGCTTTGTTTCTGAACCATCGAGGTAAACAACTTACCAGGCAAGGGCTTTGGCTAATTATTAAGGCTTACGCTGAACAGGCTGGTCTGGGTGATGCCGTTACACCACACACACTGCGGCATAGTTTTGCTGCCCATAGGCTTAATAGCGGGACTGAACTAAGGGAAGTGCAACAATTGCTCGGTCATGCTAATATATCTACAACACAGATCTACTCGCAGTTGTATGAGGAGCAAGAGTAGGTAGATTCTTTTTAATTAGCGGTTTACTTCCTGTCATTAGTCATATTGATTCACACAAAGCCTGTGCTTCCCCATTTCACCGTTGACTACCTGCCAAATTTGAGCCAACAAGATCAAATCAAAAGATGGAACGCATTTACGTCTTCCTGATAAGGAATGATGTTTGGATTTATATTATTTGCGGGCTCGGACTCGTTTGGTATCTGAGCGAATTTTGGCGTTCGCGGCGAATGCTCCGGAGCGCTATTTTTGGGCTGGAAAAAGAAAGAGGTCAGAGGCTTCAGCGCCGATCGCTCATCTTCATTATTTTTTTCTTTTCCGTGATTAGCCTAGTCATTTACGTAAATTCCAATGTAGCCCCGTCGCTCCCAGCCGAATTGCTTAAGCCCCCCACGCCAACGCCAAATATTTTTTCCACACCACTTTCGTCGCCTTCACCGGCGAACCTTGCTCGAACTCCTACAATCGCCATTGCGCCAACTGTCACCCTGCAGGATCAAGACTTGCCTGCCAACCCAACAATTTCGGATGGCAACGGATCCGGCGAACAAACAGTGGATGAAACGCCAACCATAATCGTCGCTGGTTGTTCGGCAGACGTAAACATTGTTGAACCGGCAAATCGTTTCCCAGTCTCCGGCGAAATTTTCTTTTATGGCTCAGCCGATGGTGACCGATTTAATTCATATCTGCTGGAAGCGAGAGGTCCACAGACCGGGGGTGCCTGGTTGTCAATTACGACAGAAGAAGGCAGTAAACCTGTAACCGATGGGCTACTAGGAACGGCAAACTTGAGCAATTGGTTACCCGGACTATATACCGTGAGATTGACAGTTTCTGCTGGCGAAAATCTCGTCACCGGGCAATGTGAAGTCGAAATCTTGCTTCAATCTTCGACCCCATAAAAACAAACCATTGTGTTGCCATATTTCCGGCGATCAACGATATTGAGCTGAGAGAGCTCAACATCTTGGTACTCCTTCGGGTCGATTTGGACGATCACCATTCCCGAAGACGACAGATATCTTTCGACATCTTGATCAATGGTTGAAAGGATTTGTTGCCAGATTCCTTTGTATTGCGGTGGGGCAACGAAAATGATATCTATGGCCAATTGATGATCGCGATTGAGATATTGGAACGCATCGCCTAAAACTACCTCGGCCGAATCCTGTAATTTAGTATGCCTCAGATTGTACCATATCGTATTAACTGCTAGCCGTGCATTATCTACGAAGATGACCCTGGCTGCGCCTCTACTCAGAGCTTCGATTCCTACCTGCCCCGTACCGGCAAAAAGATCTAACCATGTTGATTCAACGACCCATTCTCCGAGAATATTGAATAGGTTCTCTTTTACCCGGTCAGTGATCGGCCGTGTAGTCTCACCAGGAACTTTTTTTAACTTATGCCCACGGGCAGAGCCTGATATTACTCTCACCTGATTCCCAACTTGTCTCCGATCCTTATTTGATCTCTAAGGGTACCGACAAGATATAGCTGTCGCCAACCATCTCGCCACTATCATCAAATACAGGAAGGCGCCACCCATCACCTGCCGCCCAAAGGCCAACCGACCACCGGTAATTTCCCGGGTCTAGATCGGCCGGAAGAAATAGTTCATGTTCATCGCGGACATACTTGTCCGTAGGCCACCTTCTTGTCGGAAAATCGCCTGGGTTCAATTTATCGGACTGGGCAACCAAGTTGTTCTCGCTATCAAGTAAATGAGCAAATACCTGATAATTAATATCCATCGTGGCGATTGCCTTCCAATATGCCGTCAAAGCTCACCTGGCTACCGGCTTCGATAGGTTTGTCAGGAACATCGTATCCAATTAGCAAAACTTGATCGCCAAAATTCGCCGCTGTCTGATGAGCCGCAGGCAATGCAGTATCACCTGTAGATTCATGTCGGAGTAGTCCCTGTGGCTCCACAAGAATTGCATTCAGCAGTATCAACACTATAGGAACTATTAGGACTGGCCAAATAATACTCTTTTGCAACTGCACACTAGCTGGCAACTCAGAAGCTGGCAACTCTTCATTCTGAATTGCGACTTTGGGTGGGTTTCGAAGCCAGAATATGGCTAAGCTTATAGTCAGTAGAAAGGCCCCCAGGCTAACGGCGACTGAAATATTCCGATCAGGAGTCATGCGGAAGGAAACATCAACCATATGGATACCTTCAGTCAGAGGAATTACTATGAAACCATCAGGCCGGGCCAATTCTGTTCCAACAACTCTGCCATCAACCTCAACACGCCAACCGGGAAATTCGAAGAGCGATAATCGCATCGGAAAAGCTGTATCGCCATCTATATCATAACGAAAGTGCAGCGGAGACAGTTGCTGGCTTTCCACGACGACACCATCAGGTAAGGTTTGGCGATTGACTCTATCGATCGGCCGATTATTACGTATATCATCCACAATGCTGTTCTGAGGTCTGGGGATAATGTCGACTGTTTCTGGCACAAAATCAGCCGTCGAAGTGGTACCAAGCCAACGCCCGGCGAGTTCTTCCTGCAAAACCCTGGCCGCAGACGTTGGTCCAAATTCAGCTGACCAAGATGGCACCTGGATAAGTATGAGGGAGATAAGTAATACAACCATGATGATGGCGGCGACCGAAATGCCCCAGAATTTAGCCGGAAGACGTTTTATTATGGCATCGCTGCCCACCCCTCCGAGGATAGCCAAAACAGCCGCCAATGGTCCCAATAAACGCCAAGGAAACTGCAAGAAGGGCATGAAAGGGACAAATTCCCAAACCAGGGCAGATATCGGTAATAACAGAAAAAGGAAAAGGCCAACTAGCAAAGCAAAAAACGCCGCCTGATTTCTTTGGCGTACCCGTCCGAAGACAACAAGTATGACCCCCAACAGCCCCAATAATAGTTGGGGCAATCCGGGAGCTAGATTAAAGTACGGCTCAGTGGCCCCCCAGTCTAGTAGCGTTGGAAAGGATATTAGCTGGCCAACATCCAAAAAATTCTTTCGAAAATCAAAATGGCTATCATCCCCAACAAGGCTCATAAGGTTGACTGCATCTTGTTCGAGGACAACGGTAAGCCAAAAGAAGGCAGCGACGAGGACGCCTAGGCCTAGCGCAATCGCCAATCGCCATTTCAACAATGGATATTCTAGCCCTGTTTTAAACTCCAGATGTAGCTTGTCCTCTTTGGTGATCGCCTGCCACAAAACCCATCCAGCAAAGATTGCCCCGAATACCAAAGCCATTAGGTTATGTGATAGAATCACGGCAGCCACAGAAAAAACGGCCGCTAACCAGCTCCAGGCAGACGGAAGTCGCCTTAGGCGATCAAGAGACCAAAGAGCAATTGGGAAGAGGGCAAAGCTAAATGCCTCCGGGAGATCACCTCGAGCGTGGGGATCGACATATAAGATATAGGGTGCATACACATATAACGTCATACCGATTATGCCAGCAGCATGGCCCCACAAGTCCCGAATATAGCCATACATCCCGATACCCGCACCAACTAAACCCAAGACAAATAGTGCTTTTACCGCCTGGACGGCCCCCAAAACAGGCAAAAAATCAACCAGCAATCCTAGATAATAGGTCAGTGGGGCATAATAATTGAAGATTGGATAGCCGTACCCATAATAGAAATTTGGAGCCCATCGGGGGAACAATTCACCGGCGCGAATTAACCGACTCAATTCGGCCAGTCGAAAGATATGAAGTTCGGCGTCAGTCGATTGTGGTAAGGACGAACGGCTGATGAATGGCCATATGGCTAGAAAACAGATAACCAGTACAACCAAATAACCTGGGTCGAGTTGAAAAATGCTGCGCCTGAATTTTGCCATAGACTTAAAAATACAAGACGTGAAACGCTCGGTTTCTGGCGCTTCACGTCATCAAGACTACTATCTCTTTTTTGCCGAGGATCAGATCAATACTCAGCATCATTGTCTGGTACTGTTACCAACCTCACGGGGCTAACTCATTGCATCAGTTCCACAATTTGCTCTGGATGTTGGGCAACCTTCACGCCAACCGCCTCCAAAGCCTCTATCTTCGCTTCCGCCGTGCCCGAAGCGCCCTCTACAATAGCCCCCGCATGACCCATTCTTCGGCCCGCCGGCGCAGTGCGCCCGGCGATAAACGCAACCACGGGCTTTGTCATCGACTGGGAAATGAAAGCGGCCGCCAATTGCTCATCATTTCCTCCAATTTCGCCGATCATGACCACGCTATCCGTTTCTAGATCATCCTCAAACATTCTTAGCACATCGATGAAATTAGTACCTATGATCGGGTCGCCACCAATACCAATACTGGTTGATTGTCCCCTACCGCTTGACGTAAGTGCATAAATAACCTCGTAGGTCAATGTACCGCTACGCGAAACTATGCCCACATTCCCAGGAGTTACAATTGATCCCGGTGTGATGCCAACCTTGGTTCCTTTCTTTCCTTCCTGGCCTGGTTTTCCTGGCGTTATTAATCCCGGACAATTTGGGCCGATGAGACGCACACCTTTACGATCTAAGTACGCTTTTACCTCAATCATATCCTGAACCGGAATGCCTTCAGTAAGGCAAATTATTAGGTCAATGCCTGCATCCGCTGCCTCATACATGGAATCAGCGGCAAATCTGGCCGGCACCGAAATCATTGAGCAGTTAGCTCCCGTCGCCTGCACGGCTTTGTGAGCCGTATTAAACACTGGTACGCCGTGAACCCACTGGCCACCTTTCCCGGGAGTGATTCCGCCTGCAACCTGTGTGCCATAAGCAAGCATTTTTTCAGTATGAAACATGCCTTGTCTACCGGTAATTCCGTGAACAATAAGCCTGGTATTTTGATCGATTAGAATGCTCATAATTAATTCCTAAGATTCATCCTATTGAGAGGCCGCAACTGCTTTGCTTGCGGCTTCGGTCAAGGTAGTCGCCGTAATCATATTGGCGTCCGCCAATATTTGAATTCCTTCTCTGGCATTCGTGCCAAGTAGCCGGACAACCATCGGCACCTCTGTTTGAATCTGCTCTAGCGCGCCAATGATGCCTTTAGCGACTTCGTCACCCCGAACGATGCCGCCAAAAATGTTAAAAAGCACTACCCTTACATTTGGATCGGCGAGAATTATTCTTAATGCGGCCGTCACGCTTTCCGTTGTCGCTCCCCCGCCAATATCGAGGAAATTCGCGGGTTCTCCACCATATAGCTTAATTACGTCCATGGTTGCCATAGCCAAACCGGCGCCATTGACCATGCAACCGATATTGCCATCAAGCTGTATGTAGCTCAGTCCATTCCGACGAGCCTCTCTCTCAGAGGAAGTTTCCTCATCCACATCACGCATCTCAGCTATCTGGGGATGGCGGAATAATGCATTATCATCTATCGAAACCTTGCCATCAACAGCCAGTAATTTTCCGTCCCCATTGATGATCAAGGGATTAATTTCCGCCAGTGAAGCATCAATCCCTTTAAAAGCATCATACAAATTGGACGCGATCTGGTGAAATTGGCGCCAGGTCTTTGGCGGCAGATCCATCCCTGAAGCGATGTAAGTTGATTGGTATGAGCGTAAACCAATCATGGGATCGATATGGATACGGTAAATTTTCTCAGGTGTCTCTTCGGCTACCTTTTCAATATCCATACCGCCGGCTGATGAGGCCATGAGCATCGGTAGTTGACGGCCGCGATCGATCAATATTGCCAGATAGATTTCATCCCGAATATCGGCGGCTTGATCGATAAGTACCCGGCGAACCGTGTATCCTTTAATTTTCATACCCAGAATCTGACCGGCAACCGCTTCGGCTTCATCAGGGTCATTGGCCAACTTGACGCCACCGGCCTTTCCGCGACCGCCGGTCAACACCTGGCTTTTAACTACAACACGTCCGCCTAATTCCCGGGCTATCGCTCTTGCTTGTACAGCAGTTAATGCGACTTTGCCATCAGGAATTGGAACGCCGTATTGGGCAAAAAGTCGTTTTGCCTGATATTCATGCAAATTCACTCAGATTCTCCTTTTTAATGGGTAATTGGACCTGGCTTACTGGCCATTGAGAGGTTCAAACGCACCTGATCTCGCTTCACAAAATTATAACATGTGCCACGACTGAGGTCTAAGCCCATAACCTAATATCGGAACTTCTTTATGGTTTCTCCATTCACTGTTCGATAGTATTCGAACAAGTTTGCCGTCAAGCAGGAATGCACGGGGATAACAACTATTAGATCCCCTACATCGGTCATTGAAAACAGGTCATGATCGGCATCGATAACACCGTGTTCTTGAGAAATCGAAGATAAATAACTATTGTGGTATAAGGGAGTCCACCCCTGATTCCCCAGGTGGCAGATACCGCCATAATTAGGAACACAAGCTTGATTAATAATCGCCTCCTTTGAGAAGTGAACAGCGCCACCGTAGATCACAAGTTGTTGCCTGTTTTTATGTTTCGCTATCACTGGACAAGCAACCGCCACTGAAATATCTTGTTCTTCACACGCTCCAAGTTGAAGCTGCATTAGATCAAAAAAGACAAAGTTTCCCGGCCGAATCTCGTCGACTTCCCCCAGGTTATCAACTAGGCTGCAACCAGGGGTATCGCCAACTGAAATTAAGGGATCAAGACCTGCATTCCGAAGCTCATCACGAACCGTCAACATGCGAGCCACTGACTCGTGATAAATATTTTTGATTTGTTCTGGCGATTCACTGTGATAAGTATGTCCCGCATGGGTCAGAATTCCGACAAATTGCATCCAACTCGACCTAGAAATTGTATTAGCCAAATCGACTATCGCGTTCGTATGCTGCCAGGCTATCCCAGTCCGATGATACCCAACGTCGACTTTTATCCATACCCTTACCTCAGAAGAGAGCGCTTGATCAAGCGCCTCGCATACACTTTTTGATTCTACCAATAGCCCTAAACGGCAGCGTTCTGCCAGCCTATTGATGGTAAGGATTTGTCTTAAATTGATGGGCACCGCCACAGTGATATCGGTCCAACCATGCTCAGAGAAGTATAAGGCCATATCCAAGGAGGATACGGTTATGCTTCGAACGCCTTTTTCTCGGAACCAGGAGCCAATCTCGGCCGATTGATGAGTCTTGAAATGGGGCCTCAGTTGAACACCGTTGCGATTGGACTTTTCCACCATCCTCTCTATGTTTGCTAAGGCTCTCCCCTTGTCGAGAAGCAGAGTTGGACGTTCGAGACGGCTGAAAAACTCATTCACTTTGGAAAAACCAACGGTATCACTCATGCCCTAACACCGGGTGGGGCTGATATGGTTCTTCAAGCATTGACATCTGAGCGGTATTCAATTTGATGTCCAATGATTTAACCGCCTCTTCAAGATGCGTTAATCGACTCACACCAACGATAGGTGCGTTAACTGCTGGCTTGTGCAATAGCCAGGAAAGCGCTATCTGGGCAGGCTTGACACCCAGCTGATTTGCCAGAGCCATCACACGATCGACAATTTCAAAATCATTTGGACGAAAATACATTTCATCCGCAAATGGATCATTCATTGCTCTGTTAGTGCTACCTCCGCCACCTTGTTGCCTGTTGCCCGCCAGAAATCCTCGCGCCAATGGGCTCCATGGAATTAAGCCGACGCCTTCACTCAGGCACAATGGAGACATTTCTCGTTCCTCCTCTCGATAAACCAGGTTATAGTGGTTCTGCATAGAGATGAATCGAGTCCAATGGTGTTGATCCGCGCTATAAAGCGCCTTGGCCAATTGCCAGGCAAACATGCTAGATGCTCCCAAATAGCGGACTTTGCCTGACCTGACCAAATCATGGAGCGTTTCCAATGTCTCCTCAATCGGCGTCGTATAATCCCAGCGGTGAATCTGGTACAGGTCGATATAATCAGTATTTAAACGGCGGAGCGAATCATCTATTGATTTCAAGATATGCCTACGAGATAGACCCCTGTCATTAATGTCATCACTCATCTTGTAATAAACCTTGCTGGTAATGACCACTTGCTCTCGGGGTGCAAAATCTTTTAGTGCTCGCCCTAATATCTTCTCACTAGCGCCTAACGAATACATATCGGCGGTATCAAAGAAATTGATACCTAATTCCAGCGCTCTTTTTATGATTGGACGGCTCTCATCTTCGTTTAAAACATAACCACGCCATTTGTTATCTCCAAACGTCAACGTTCCCAAGCAAATGCGAGATACTTTCAAACCAGAGTGGCCCAGATTGATGTACTTCACTTAATCGATTCCTTCTTAATTTGCGACTCATAACACACGACACCGCGAGATCCTACAACAGCACTGTGTAAGACGCCGGCCGGGAGTTCCAAACGATCGCCAGCGGACAGTTCCAACGATTGAATCTTCTCTGGAATACCAAAGGTTATCGACCCTTCGACTACGTAAATTACTTTACCAAAACTATGGCGATGGGCGCTATAAGCCTCACCTGGCCTGTTAGACCATTGAATGTAATCTAATCCTTCAGACAAGAATTGATCGCCGATAGTTCTATCGTTTGGTAGCTGAGAATTTGACCAGCCTATCACATTTATCCCTGCTCTTGGCATTTATATATTCTCTGGAGTCATACTTCATTGGATTCGGTCGCCAGCTAATCAAGGTTCATAGATAAAATATGATACGCCGGCTACGATGATTGCGCCATTGTTGCTATAATCCTACCGTTAATGAACCAACCGGCAGCGAACAAACGAATCCAGTTTTGGATAGGTATTGCCGTCAGCGTAGTGTGCCTGGCGGCACTCTTTGTGTTTATTAAGCCAGGGGATATTCTGGTTGCAATTAAAAACTCTCGCTACGAATTTTGGCTGCTTACTGCACTATCCCTGCTTCTATTCATGATTTTACGAGCTGTTCGCTGGCGCTTCATGATTAATAGAGGCTTCGGCAAAAACGTCATCGCCTACAATAACGTTTTCCACGTTCAGAATATCGGCTACATGCTGACCAATATCTTACCCTTCAGACTTGGAGACGTAGCCAGGGCGGTCCTTATAGGAAATATTCCGCCGATCACTATCTCCCTTGGCATCTCAACGATGGTGGTCGAACGGGTTTTTGATCTACTCTTTATTATCATACTATTCCCGTTCACCATTGCGGCTGTCGACCAGGTTCCACAAACTGTCAAAACGGTCGCCGTTATCACCGGAACTCTGGCCATTGTCACTACATTGGTGATTGTGGGTGCGGCCAATCGCCGGCGATCGGCCATGAAAATCGCCGAGAGCTTCGCACAACGCATTCGATTTATCGATACAGATCCTTGGCTTAGGCGACTTGACGATGGGCTTAAGGGTCTTGGAGTTTTCACTAACCCTAGAGACGCATTGACCCTGGCAGTACTTAGCGTTGTTGTATGGGTGCCGATAATCTTGGGATATTATGCCGGCTTGCTGGCTGTTAACTTAACGCCAAGTCTGGCCGAAGCGGCCTTTGTGGTTTGCATTGCGGCGCTCAGTGTTACCGCTCCTTCATCCCCGGGTCAAATCGGGGTGTTTGAAGCTAGTGTCACATTTGCTATCGCCAGCATATTGGGAATGCCCGAACCTCAAGCTGCATCCTTCGCCTTGCTTTATCACGCAGTAAACTACGTAGTTATCGGATTGCTGGGGATTATCGGAATATCTAGAACCGGCGAGACATTTGGTAGCGTGATCGCCTCGACCAGATCAATTGTTCGATCTGGTTCGGAATAAATTTACAGTGCAAATATTGTGACAGCTTGATAATAACTTAATACACTTGTTCACTATATTCCTCTTATGAAAATTTTGCAGGTATTAACCTATTACCGGCCTCATATTAGCGGGCTCACCATCTATGTGGAGCGCCTGAGCAAAGCTCTTGCCCAAAAGGGTCATCACGTAAATGTTATGACCTCTCAGTATTCCAAAGATCTTGCGCTCATTGAAATAGTTGACGGTGTATCCATTACCCGCGTTCCTGTTGCTTTCAGAATTAGCAAAGGTGTCATAATGCCGGGCTTTGGCCCCCTCGCCTGGAAGATGGTCCGACAAGTCGACATCGTTCATCTACATTTGCCCCAATTTGATGCACCAGGTGTAGCCTTACGCGGCCGATTGTATGGAAAACCAGTTGTCCTAACTTATCATTCAGACCTACGTTTGCCGGACGGCAATTTCAATCGTGTTGTCAACAATGTTGTTCATGTTATGAACCGTTTGGCCGGAAATCTGGCCGATGCCATTGTTACTTACACCTATGATTTTGGCAGTCATAGTCCGTTTCTATCGAAATATCTCGGCAAGAAGCTACATGTGATCCCCCCACCAGTAGAACTGCCTCCAGTAAGCGATGAGCAAGTCGCCGCTTTCCAGCAAAAATACAACCTGGCCGGCAAACGCGTGATCGGTATCTCAGCGCGAATAGCAGCTGAAAAAGGTATAGAAGTCTTATTGGATGCGCTGCCCACCATCGTGGGTAAGTACCCTGAATCTTGCGTCTTACACGCAAATCCAGACGCTATTGGTGAATCGTCCTATGCCGCACAGATAGCGCCTCTTATAAAAAAACAGGGTCCAAATTACGTACTTCTAGGTGCATTAAGGGGAAGTGAATTGAGCGCATTTTATCGGAGCTTGGATTGCCTCGTCATGTGCAGCTTGAATAATACTGAGACATTTGGCTTGGTACAAATCGAAGCAATGATGAGCGGTGTTCCAACCATCGCCTCCGATCTACCTGGGGTCAGGCAACCTGTGCACATGACAGGTATGGGTGAGATCACGCCAATTGGTGACCCGCAGGCATTATCCAAGGCAATCATCAAGGTTCTTGAGAATCGCGAGCGCTATATTCGCTCGCCCGAAGTGATTTCTGCTACATTTAGTCCAGAAGAAACGGCAAACGAATATATGTGCCTCTATGAAGACCTTCTACAAGGCCAAAAAAGGGTTGAGACCAAAGAACCGCCAGCGTACAGTCTACTTCGGCAAATGAGAGATAGCGCCAGCTCGGAAGCCTAAAGATATCATAGCCAATCACGAACTCTTCAGACTCCCTTGGCGCAAATTCAAGAAATATGAATGAAGTATCAGAAAAAGCCAGGGACGATTTATTCTGGCGTCATCTAAAATCATTACCTGCATTCCGAGCACTGTTACGTTCTGTCGAGGCTCGGTTTTACGAAACAATCAGTTTGCAGGAACCGGTACTCGACCTCGGTTGCGGCGATGGTAGTTTTGCCTCTCTCACTTTTGATCATTCGTTAACGGTCGGCTTTGATCCCTGGTGGAGTCCTCTTCAAAAAGCCAAGTCTGCGGGAGTTTATGAATTCGTTATCCAGGGGATGGGACACCAGTTGCCATTCCCAAGCAACTATTTTGGATCTATCATCAGTAATTCCGTCTTGGAACACATACCCGAGATCGATCCTGTACTTCAAGATGTAACACGAGTGCTGAAACCAGGTGGTAAACTCGTCGTTACTATGCCGACAGATAATTTCACAGCCTACCTAGGAGGTAGCGCCCTTTTTGAAAAATTTGGTTTAATTGGGCCGGCTAATTATTACAGGCGAATTTTCAACCGGATTTCCAGGCACGCTCATACTGATTCGCCGGAAATCTGGGCAGATAGATTTATTAATGCCGGCCTAGAAGTTGAAGTAAGTAGAGAATACTTTTCCGTTGAAGCACTTCGTGCTCTCGAGATCGGGCATGCGTATGGCCTACCTTCTGCCCTCATCCATTTTCTGACCGGGCAGTGGATTATTGCCCCATGGCAAAGCAATTTACACCTTACAGAAACATGGTTGCGTAAGTACTACGATGAGGAAAAAACTTCTGATGGCACTTATGTCTTTTTTATCGTTAGTAAGCCAGACTTTGCCCATCTAAACGGCCAGTAACCTTCGTTTCGACCTGTATCTTGAGAATTACTAAGTTTTTAATAAAATAGGCCGTTTGTTGTTCGTGAGTATTTATTTGTATATCAATTTTTAAAGGACTCATTAAAATCTCAGCAACTCACTACGTTTTCTTAAGGATTAGCGTGTAGGAATAAGCTGGAGTAAGGGACGCAATTTCGTCTGTTTTTTTTAATGAGCTTATTCGAGGAAACAATTCCAACCAATTCACTGATAATCATTTCAGATTCTTTTCGATTACTCTTCTCTACTCCTGAGTATACTGATTAGTCATGACCAAAAGAATGAGGTAGGACATTACAGATCAAAACTCCTTGCACGAAAGCGATCAAGAAATTGATGATCCAATATTAGCAACTCCTGAAGGCGTTGAAGATAACCAGAAGTCACTCCGGGTGGCTGGTTCAACGATCTTTATACTTGTCGCTCTGATGGCTATTCTAGTTTTGGCCGCCTATTTTCGTTTCACTGGCTTAAATTGGGATGACACCTATCATCTTCACCCTGACGAAAGGTTCCTGACGGATGTCGCCTCTTTATTAAAATCAACTGATCCCATAACGTATCTGAGGACATCGGAATCGTCACTCAATCCATACAATGTTGGCAAGACATTCTACGTCTACGGCAATTTTCCCATGACGGCGACGCGCTTGATTGCTGAGGGCGCCGACGTGGTTTGCCAGTCCCTAGGTGATGCTTGCGGTCAACATTTTTTATACTTTGACGGGATCCAATTCATCGGCCGATTCCTTTCTGGCTTGCTGGACCTGCTCTCAATCGTTTTCATATTTCTTATCGGCAAGCGGCTATATGACTGGCGAGTCGGCCTATTGAGTGCACTACTATTGGCAATGGCCGTGTTACCTATTCAGCAGTCGCATTTTTTCACATTGGATAATTGGGCCGCTGCGCTGACGACAATCACCATGTACGGAGCAGTCAGGACGAGCCAAGACGCCGGGCAAAAAAGATGGTGGTTGTTCTTCGGCTTGGGTCTTGGCTTGGCAGTTGCCTCGAGAATTAACCTGGCGCCTTTAGCTTTGATGGCTGTGGTTGCGGCCGTTATCTGGATAGCTAATCGAGCCTCGGATCAAGAAGAAGTATCTTTCTGGCGTTACCCTTTTTCACAATTGGGAAACACCGATTTTCTGAAAGCGATCATAGGCGTGTTTATCGCAGCTATTGTTTCCGTTGTCGTCTTTCGAATTGCTCAACCTTATGCCTTTGCTGACAGCAAAATCATCTTAGATGCTTCCCTGTTTGAAACTGGGGAGTTGCCGGGACTCGTTGAAACTGCGGTTAAATCAGTTATCAGTTTCAATCCTCAATGGCGGGCGAATATGGCTGAAATTCAGGGCCTACAAAGCCCTGATGCTTCATTCCCGCCTGCCCTTCAATGGACCAACAGGACCCCAATCATCTTTCCTTTAACGAATATTCTTTTCTGGGGTCTTGGTTTGGCTGCGGGAGTGATGGCATTTGTCGGTTTCGTATGGTCCGCATGGCGCATTATTCGTGCAAAGCCAGACTGGTCAGCACACCTGCTCATCGTAAGCTGGATCGGGTTGTATTTTCTCTTTATGGCGACGAGGTGGGTGAAATCGATCCGGTATTTCTTACCAATCTACCCGTTTCTCCTTTTGCTGGCTGCCTGGGCGCTAGTGGAGCTATATCGCATTGCCGGAGAAAATCGTTTCAAGAGATTAGTTGCCTTAGCTGTAACCGCGGTAGTCGTTTTATCTACATTCCTCTGGGCAAACACCTTCGTCAACATCTATAGGGAACCAGTTACGCGCGTCGAGGCTTCAGCCTGGATGTTTGAAAACATCCCAACTGGCGTAACTTTGTTATATGAGACAAGTGATCAGCGTATTGAGGAAATGCATCTACCACTCAGGAGATACGATTTTCTACCTGGCGGTCCTCCTTTGCTCATGCAATTTATCATGCCGGAGGATGCTTCTTTAATAGGGGTTCGCTTTAATTACTTGAGTGTGCCTGAAAATTCAGATGTCGGGAGTAGCATCGAATCGCTTAAACTCGACCTGATGGAGATTGGCGATAACCAGCCATTTGCTCAAGTCGAAGAGAGCTTTGAATTGAGCAACCGGCGCCGGGCTGTAACCTTGGATCTGCCAGACTTGGCGGTTTCTAGTGGAAATGCGTACGCATTTGTTGCAACGGCCGGTCCGGAGAGTTCGTTCAGCGCTGGAACTAGTATTATCGCCAATGAACATTGGGATGACCCCTTACCAGTACGATACGAGGGTATAGATCCCTACTCCAGCTATTATGAGGGTATTAGTGAAGGTTTACTACCGATAACCATCCCTGACAGCGAGGATAAGCGGCAAAGTTTTTACCGGTGGTTGGATGAGTCCGACTATATTGTTTTGAGCAGCCAGCGAGCTCTTTGGTCATTATCTAGATTACCATTGACTTTCCCACTGACCACAAGTTATTACGAAGCGTTGTTCAGCGGTGAATTGGGTTTTGATTTAGTTAATCAATTCCACGCCGATATCAATATTGGCCCACTCAATATCAGTGATGTAGCCGGCGCAGTTAATATCGGCTCTCCCGTTTCTCTGGGCTGGCCTCCGCCCGGCCTCTTAGCGGCCGAGGAAGCCTTCAGTGTTTACGACCACCCGCCTGTTTGGATATTCGAAAAGAATGATGATTACAGTCCAAAAAAAGTGAGAGAGGTACTTGGAGAAGTCGATATTTCTAATGTCATCTTCATGACACCTGGACAGGCAACGAAGGCTGCTAATGGCTTAATGCTCAGCGATCCGGATCTGATGATACAGCGCATTAATGGTACTTTCAGCGATATCTTTGCGGTTGATGGTCTTCTGTCCCAACAACCTTGGCTTGCGGCTATCGTCTGGTGGTTAGCAGTTATAGTTCTAGGGGTTATCTCCTTCCCAATCACCTTTATTACCCTTGGGGGGCTACCAGATAAGGGGTATCCTCTCGCCCGAATCCTTTCACTGTTGATCATTTCCTATTTTGGCTGGATAACCGCTAGTCTTCATCTATTTCCCAATACACAAAGCACGCTAATTTTGAGTCTACTCCTTATGGCGATCGTAAGCATATTGATTGCCGTTCTGAAAAGAAAAGATCTAGCCAACTACGTTCGTCATAATTTGGCGCTCATAGGTTTTGTCGAGCTATTAGGGATTGGAATTTTCCTGCTTTTTATTGCAATTCGTTTGGGTAATCCAGACGTTTGGGATGTGATTTGGGGCGGGGAAAAACCAATGGATCTTTCATATTTCAACGCGATCCTAAAGAGTACGATCTTTCCGCCCTACGACCCCTGGTTTGCCGGTGGATACATCAATTACTATTACTATGGCTTTGTCTATGTTGGCGCATTAACAAAACTACTGGGAATCGTTCCGACAGTTGCCTACAACTTAATTATTCCGATGCTAGCTACGTTTACGGGTTTAGGAGCTTTTAGCATCGCTTATAATCTCGTGGCTAAGAGTGGCTTACGAAGGTCTTCCAGTGGAGATCCTGGAAATTTCAAACCCGTGCAAAAGAGTGCCAGCAAGTTAAACGTCCGGGGCATCGCGGCCGGATTGATCGCAGCGCTGTTCATCATATTGATTGGAAATTTAGCTGAAGTTGGCGTTGTGATTAATGCTTGGTATCTGGCTGGGGACCCAGTCGTTAGCACCGGTATCCTACCGATCGATGCTGCTATAAAGACGGTAGATGGTGGACTGGATCTGGCTCTCACTAGTGAAGTAGCCCCAATCTATCCAGGAGATTGGTTTTGGACAGCGACGAGAGCCATCAGCGTTGAACCAGGTGAAGTCCAGCCCATCACAGAATTTCCATTTTTTACGTTTCTCTATGGTGATCTTCATGCCCATATGATTGCTTTGCCATTAACGCTCTTGTCATTAGCCTGGGCAATCTCGTTGGTATTACCGGGGGTTCGTAATCGCGACGGGCAGAAGAGTCTTCATATCTGGGAAATCACGTTGGTCTGGCTAGTCGGCGCACTTGCTATAGGCGTGCTTAGGGCCACGAACACATGGGATTACCCGACTTATTTATTTATTGGATCTCTGGCCGCTGCGTATTTCGTCTATCAATACCGTGGACGAATCAGTATTCGTACAGTGGGCATAGCAGCAGTTGCGGTTCTGTCCCTCATCGCCTTGTCGATTTTGCTCTTCCTACCCTTCGTAGATAATTATGGCTTGCCATATTCCTCGTTTTCGCTCTGGAGCGGTTCTTACACCCAATTATCAAATTATCTGATTATTTATGGGCTATTCTTATTGTTCATCATCACCTTTCTGGTGGCTGAATTTCGGGGTTGGACTAAAACCTGGACCCAACAGTCACTCTCAGCCTGGGAGCCTTTTGTATTACCTGTTTTCCTTGGTTTGCTAACCTATGTCGGCTTATCCGCCTTTCTTCTTCTGAAGGGTTACTGGATAGCGCCAATAGTCTTGCTCCTAGTATTAACAGCCGGTTTGTTAGCTCTTCGACCAAAGTTAGCTATAGAAAGAAGAATCGTTCTTATATTGATTTCTGGGGCGCTTGCTTTGACGCTCATAGTGGAGTTCATCGTATTAGACGGTGATATCGGCCGGATGAATACTGTATTTAAGTTCTATTTACAGGTATGGGTTCTGCTTAGTATTGCCTCGGCCGCTATCGCCGTATGGGTATGGCCGGCCATCATGGAGCGCAAGACGGTTAAGGTAGTCTGGACTGTGTCCCTCGCCTTATTGCTTGCTGCGGCTGTGCTCTATCCAATTTTGGCTACGAAAGCGAAATGGGACATTCGAATGAGCGATGAGGCTCCGACCACATTGGACGGTATGGCTTTCATGAAGACCACCAGCTACGCGGATGCGGGTCCGAATGGAAATAGTCAAACAATAAATCTTGATTTCGATTATCAAGCAATTCAATGGATGCAGCGAAATATCGAGGGATCACCGGTAATTGTCGAAGCTCATAGCAAGAACCCCTATCGAGCGGCAGCTAACCGAGTGTCCATGTATACCGGTTTACCAACTATTATTGGCTGGGATTGGCACCAACGTCAGCAGAGGGCCTTGCTGCCTGCATCCATTGTCGGTGATCGAATATTCGATGTCGATTCACTCTACAACACAATTGACCCTCAAGAAGCGATGGACCTGATCAACAAATACGATGTCTCGTATATTTATGTTGGCCCTCTCGAGTGGACTTACTACAATCCACAGGGCCTGGTCAAGTTTGACCAGATGGTCGAAACAGGATTGCTACGCGAGATATATAGAAACGAAGGTGTGAGCATCTATGAGGTGACTGGCTAATGTTTTTTCATTCAAGCCCATCTCTTACAAACCATGCCGCTTGGATTTGTTTTTTCAGTTATAAACCGACATGCCCCTAGTTGATATTTTCGCTGCAATTCGTTGGTGGGCGGCTCTTCTCGTCCTGGGTATCGCGGGCTTTCCACTAACCTACCGATTGCTGAGAAGCCTGCCAGATCGCGGCTATTCGTTTACAAAAATGGTCGGTTTATTGGTCCTTAGTTATGTTTTTTGGCTTTCCAACTCTCTTGGATTCTTGCGAAACAGCCTCGGTGGTATCCTGCTGGCCCTTATAGCACTAATACTTCTTTCACTTTGGTGTTTGCGTTCGAGACCTGCGTCAATTGCAGATTCTAAAGATCATGAATCATCTGTAAACTGGTTTCGCTCAAACTGGCGATATGTATTACTTGTAGAAGCCTTGTTCATCTTAGCTTTTGGTTTCTGGGTGTGGGCCAGGGCTCAAAATCCTGCGATTGCCGCCACAGAAAAGCCGATGGAATTCGCTTTCTTGAATTCTGCTGGCAGAAGCCCTGCTTATCCCCCGCTTGATCCCTGGCTTTCCGGTTTTGGAATCAGCTATTACTACTTTGGTTATATCATGACTTCGCTTCTAGCCCGGTTGTCTGCGGTGCCTGAACAAGTCGGATTCAATTTGGCCATCGCTTGGTTGGCTGCCGGTACTGCCATCGGGGCTTTCGGCGCTGTTTACAATCTGATTTCTGCTGACAATGATAGCCTCAAGAAACGCGCAATATTATTTGGTCTCGTTGCCGCAATAGCCATCTCAGTCGCCGGAAACATGGAAATTCTTTTAGAGACTCTCCATGGCAATGATATCGGATCTGAAAACCTATGGTCTTGGATTGATGTTAGAGAACTGAATCAACCAGCACAGGATGAAGATAGAGCAAGATATGAAACGTCTCGATGGTGGTGGTGGCGGTCATCCCGTGTCATTCACGAATATCATCTGTCCGGCAGACCCGAAGAAGGGCTCGAACCTATCGCAGAATTTCCATCATTCAGTTTCATCTTAGGCGATATGCATCCTCATGTTCTCGCCCTGCCCTTTGCATTTCTTGCTATCGGTCTTAGTCAAGTCTGGTGGATGGGAAAAAACCTTCCGATTCTTGACATCAAGCTATGGTTCCAAAAACAGAGCCTTAGATCGCAGTTGGCTGAGATAGCCGGGAACAATCTTTGGCTACTCATTTTTACGGCCGTTGTCCTTGGAGCACTGTCCTTTCTAAACACCTGGGATGTACTGATTTATCTTTTTTTGATAGTCGGCGCATATATCTTGTCACTATGGAAATCAAATGAGAATTGGCAAAATGTCTATTTGCGTTACGCCCTTACACTCGGAGCATTCTTTGCGATTTCGGCGATCCTCCTGTACTTGCCATTTTACCTTGGATTTCGTTCCCAAGCCGGACCACCGTTCCTATTACCAATGGCTATGCAACCGACCCGCCTGATTCATTTCTTGGTCATTTTTTTACTTCCCATATCTGCGATTATCATCCTTCTCGTAACATTGTTGAGTCAGGCAATTCGAGCGAAGGACTCCTCAGAAAAGAAGAAACAATGGTTATCGGCGGCAGGTATCGTAGCCGGCATCGTTTTAGGTCTGTTTGTCCTGATGTTGTTTCTAGGATGGATCATATCTACTGTCCCAGAAGGAGCATCACGAGTTCACTCTCTCTCCTCTGAATTAGGCCTCTCGATTGAAGCTGTGCCGGTAACAGAGGCACTAGGACCGAGGCTACTTTGGGCAACTTCGGCGATGGTTCAGCTTGCGCCTGAATTCTTGGTCACAAGAATCAGCAGCCCGGCTCTCATCTTGATGTTAGTCTTCATCCTTTTTGTGGTTATGTTGCTGTTCTATTGGCTGCTCGGGCCCTCGTCACCAGATAACGGGAAACTTAAAAATAGAGCAAATAGTGCATCTTTGCCTTTTGTACTCCTGCTGGTTGGAACGGCCGCGTTATTGATTCTTGGGCCTGAATTTGTTTACCTGCGTGATAATTTTGGCCAGCGGATCAATACGATTTTTAAATTCTATTACCAGGCCTGGATACTACTCGGAGTGGCAGCAGCCTATTCGTTGGATTATTTGCTTCGACGTTACCGAATCAGCGGTATTCTCGCCAATTCCCTATTCTTACTTGGCTTAGCGCTTGCGCTACTGTTTCCGTTCTACGCTATTCAGTCGCGCGCTGTTGAATATCGAGGACCTGTTGAGAGTCTTGATCGTCAACAAGCAACACTCGACGGGCTCGCATATTTACAGCAGCAAAATTCCAGCGAATACGACGCGTTGATGTGGCTTAGGAACAATATCGAGGGAACCCCTGTAATCTTGGAGGCAGTTGGCGGGCAGTATAGTGGATTCGGCCGTGTGGCGTCCACTACCGGGCTGCCTACCTTGCTAGGATGGGCAGGACACGAATATCAGTGGCGCGGAGATACACCGGAACCGGCAATTCGAGAATCGGTAGTTGCTTCCATCTATAGCGATCAACCTTGGGATGAAACTGCCGATCTCTTGAACCAATTTGGCGTGTCCTATATCTATTACGGCCGCCTGGAAAAGACCACGTACGGGCCGGTGGCTTCCAACATCTTCGAGCAGAACTTGGATATTGCATATCAGAATAACGACGTTACGATTTATCGTTGGATTCCAGCTGAGATTGAGTAATTGAATCTGCGCATGACTGTAATTCACCAACAGCTAACCGAAACAACTCCGGCAGAGCCCCAGAAAACCATTCTGGAGAGAATTACCCTAGAACACGCTCTCTATGCCTTGATAACGATTGCGGCCGCAGTTCTAAGAGTCTTTGATTTAGATAGTTCGCCTCTTTCACCTCTGGAAGCTCAAGAAGCGCTAAATGTATGGGATTTTTGGCAGCTTAGAGCTACAGAGAGTATCGGCAGCCCCGGATATTTCACGATTACGGGTCTGCTTAGCCAGGTTGTCGGCTGGGGCGACCAAGTGATGCGGCTGGTGCCTGTTTTATTTGGCATTGGACTTGTCTTACTTCCCTGGTTTCTTCGCCATCGAAATGGCAAATTAGGATCGCTTACGGCCAGTCTTTTGTTAGCCGTTTCGCCTATACTCGTCGCTACCTCTAGAACTGTCGGGGGCCAATCCGTCGCCTTGTTCGCAGGCTTTCTCCTATTCATAGCCTGGCTTCGATATCAAGAAACGGAAAATGACCGTTGGTTCATCACTCTGGTGCTAACGCTAGTACTAGGATTGGTCAGCGACCGGCTTTTTTATAGCTTAGCATTTACTCTCGCGATCGCTTGGTTGGCGCAGCGGATCTTGGGACCTGCCCTGTTAACAGATGAAGAAGGACGGCGACAAGCCATAATCTGGCCAAATAAGATGACGGTAAAATTCTCTGTCCTAATCGGGCTGGGCATTTTGATCTTGCTTAGTACTGCATTTCTCTTAAGACCTGATGGCGTTGGAGCAACGACCGATCTGGTAGTCGAGTGGTTCGAGCATTTCATTGCCAGCGCGAATTTAGTAAGCTGGACTTCGCCTTTTATCGCTATCATCCGTTATGAATTTGCCTTGCTAATTCTCGCCATTCCGGCCGTCATTTGGGCCATCAGACACGACCAATCATATCCACTGTTTGTAGTATATTGGCTTCTTGCTTGTCTCCTACTATTGCTATTTCAAAGAGGTGAAATGGCAAACATTGTACTTTTCGTATTAGCTGGCAGCTTGCTCATTGGCCGTTTTGTAAATGATGCACTGGGGAGCAATTTGGATTGGCGCGAATTGGTCTTCGCAATTGTGCTTTTATTGGCGTCTGGTATTATTTATGTAAACTTAGCTCGATACGGACGGCTAGCATCGACCAGCCTGGCTGGCCTTGGTACTTACAATTTATTGCTCATCATTGCTACCTTGGTTATTGTCATTGTTTTATTCGCTTTACTGTGGAGTTGGAAAAAAGAAGTGGCTCAGAAAAGCCTTATCGTGGGCTTGCTGGTACTCATGGTGTTCCTGGGCTGGAGTACAGCATGGTGGTTGAGTCGAACAGGGGCGGGCGATACCAGGGAACGCTGGTATTTCCAAGCAGCAGATGAGGATCTGTTATCACTAGCTGCCACTGCTCAAGAATTATCCTGGCAAATTACTAACTCCAGTGGTGATGTTCGGATTTTATCGACGATTGAAAACCCTTCGCTGAGCTGGTACTTACGAGATTTCCCGAACCTGATCATGGAAGATACAATGCTTCCTTCAGATGACAACCAACTGATAATTGGCCGATTAGGACAGAATCGGGCGCTGGAAAACGAGTATGTTGGCATCGATTTTGGCTATCATCGCCCTAATACTGACCATGCACTTGAGCCGCTCGATACGTTGCGGTGGTTGCTCTTTCACGAATCGCCAATTCCAATGAATGAAGAGAGAGCGATCTTATGGGTGCGAGCAGACCTTGTGAACGGTGTTAGCAGCGATGAGTAATGCGATTACGCGAGCAGTCGTCAATGTCACTCCTCCTAAGGTCTACGATCCAGATGGTTTATTAAATCATTGCCTTGCCGGTGAGGATTGGGCATTCGTGAAGGTGTATAACCAGTATGCAGGGCAAATTTACCGGTTATCAATCAGTATCCTCAACGACCGTCAAGATGCTGAAGAGGTGCTGCAAGATACATTTGAATATGCCTTTCGCAAGATTGAGAATTTCGATCCTGAGAAAGCCAGTTTCAAAACGTGGCTTTATCAAATCGCTGTCAGCAGGTGTCGCAATAAGCGCCGTCGAAAATGGCTACCAACCATTCAATTGAATCAAATGATTGGCCAACAGGTTCCCGACCCCAACATGCTGTCACCGGCTGAAGAAATGGATTTGAGTGAGCGGCAGCAGACAGTATGGGATGCGCTGAGTAGCCTATCACCGAAACTCCGGGAAACGGCCGTCCTGCGCTATTACGATGGCTTAACTTATGCTGAAATTGGTCGTGTTCTCTCAATTCCGGCCAAGACCGCTGAATCGAGAATGCGCTTGGCTCACAAATCTCTTCGAAAGATATTGACTAAGGATTTGGACCAGAAATAGCTGGAATGCCAAAGATGGAAAGTAATCAACACATTGAGCACCTTATACCCGAATATTCCTTGGAATTGCTCTCAAAGCAGGAAAGCAAGACAGTGAGCGATCATCTGTTGGCCTGTACTGACTGCCGGATTGCCCTTCAGAAAGAGCGAGAGATAGTCCTAGAAATCCGGGATTCGATAACAGCTGCGACAGCGCACGATCGTAGGCGATTGCAGGAGATAATGCCGCCGTTACCTGCGGCAAAAGATCACAGTCGTGATACTTTTGGTTGGCGACGTCAGTTAGCTATTGTCGGCTTTTTATTGCTATTGGTTTTCGGTAGTCTAGTTATCCAGCGAAAGTTATCCACAGAAATTTGGGTTTCTAGGGCGCCTACGTCGTTGCCCACAACGATCTTGGCCACAGATACACCGACTTTAACGAGCGTGGCGACGCGACCTGAATCATCCTCGTTTCCTGTTGTGGAGCCAACGCCTGCCTCCAAGGGCGTGATCGTGCTACCTCGGCCCGCGTTGGCGCCAGTCCCAACCTCACCCTTACTTCATCAAGGTTAAACAGGCGATTGTGAATCATCAGGTAGTGGCAGACGCGGCAGGTTACAGCAAGGACAAGACATCAGAAACGGAAAATTATTAATCATCGCGGTGCCCTAAATTATTGTTAGTATCTCTTTGGATCGATATGAGTGAATTAAGTCAAGAACAAGATAAACGGACAGATGAGTTCCTAAGCCAACCTCTGATTAGTTCCGTTCACCTCAATTTAGAAAAGACAATCTACCTGATCATCATATTGATCGCTATAGTTACCCGTTTTTGGGCAATCGGCGATAGGGTCGTCAGCCATGATGAGAGCCTACACACACAGTATGCATATCAATATTACAATGGCGACGGTTACCAGCACACACCACTCATGCATGGGCCAAGCCTTTTTCACGCGACTGCACTTTCTTATTGGCTTTTTGGCGACAATGATGCGAGCGCCCGGATTCCTGTTGCCATCCTTGGCGTCTTACTTGTTATTTTGCCTTATTTTCTTAGAGATTGGTTGGGTAAGTCTGGAGCAATTGTCGCCAGTATTTTGTTACTGATATCACCCTATATTACCTATTACTCTCGCTATATTCGACACGATATTTATATTATTGTCGCAGCCTTCATACTCTTCATTGCTATTCAGTTTTTCTTAATAGAGCGTAAAGATAAGTATGTCTGGTGGTTCGCCGTCGCCATGGGACTGATGTTTGCGACCATGGAGACATCGTTCATATATGTAGCCATTTTCGGCAGCTTTTTGATCATCAGCCTGCTATTTAAGGTTCTTGCCGCCCCGGCGTTCCGCGAAACGTGGCCTCGTGTCCGGATGCCGCTAGTCATTGTGGCAGTCTCTTTCATTCTGTTTGGGGCTGGATTTTTCGGACAACATTTTATTTCAAGCGCCCTTGGTGAAGATGGTTTAGCTACGGAAGAAGCTACCGACGCTGGATTCGCTGCCGACCCCGGCGAAATTACCACACCGGTAGATGACCAATCTACGGTGAAGGGCTCGGATGGTATTTTCCGGTGGCTGCAAATTGGTGGACTTCTTGCACTATCGGCCGGTCTGTTCCTGACGGCGAACGGCATGCGACCATTTATTGACGAATTTCCGGAATTTGACCTGGTTGTCCTATTTACCACGCTAACTTTGCCGACGGCTACGGCATTTCTCGTCGTGATCGCCGGCGGTGATCCTCTGGGGTATGCCCTCAATGTTTGCCAGATCGCTGGCCAAGAAGCTATGTCACCGGCACGACTTTTTTTCGCCAGGCTGTTTGATGAAACATGCCGTTCGACAATTCTGACAAAGGATGTTCTATACTCGGCCGGCTTCTTGATACTCACCCTTACGGTCTCTGTATTGGTTGGTCTATGGTGGAATCGCCGCCGCTGGATCATTGCGGCTCTAATCTTTCATGGAATCTTCCTCCTGCTATTTACTTCCCTCTTTACGAATCCTTCCGGATGGGCAAGTGGCATGTTGGGTTCTTTGGGATACTGGCTCAATCAACAAGAAGTTCAGCGAGCGAATCAGCCGATATTCTTTTATCTGATCGTCATGCCGATATATGAATTTTTGCCACTGCTCTTATCCTTGGTCGCTGCACGCTTCTGGGCTAAGAAATACCGGCTTCAATACATTACGGACTATTTGTTGATTTTGGTTGTGGTAGTCTTGCTATCATACAGCCTGACGAATTGGATATTCAACAGGCAAACCCTAGATCAAGAAGCAATCAATCGCTTGCCTGGCCTGATCCTTAGTGCCGCCATAGTCGTTGTTGGTTTCGTATACTGGTTTGCTGTGCGACAAAAGCAAATCCTGAGAAAGCTAGATTTGGCCAATGGTTGGAGAGATTTAGTCAACGTTAATACTCTCTTTAGTTTCATACCGTTCGTCTTTTGGTGGTTCATCAGCACTTGGGTCATTTACAGTCTTGCTGGTGAAAAAATGGCCTGGCTTAGTTTGCATTTTATCCTTCCCATGGTCTTTCTGGCGGGCTGGTATGTGGATCAGAAATTAATCTCAGCCAATCTCGCCGAGATCCGATCGCGCCGGTTCGCCTTGTTGGTCGCCTTAAGCGCCCTCTTTGTTCTCGCAATCGGACTAGTATTATCACCGGTTATTCGCGGACAGATTCGACTGGGCAGCCAAGATTTTACGGCTCTCAACAATATTGGCAGGCTTATTGGCAGCGTTATTCTGGCAACGATTGTCTACTATTTTGTCCGCCAGGTGGGCCGGAACATGGAACGCGGAACTCGCGGGCGGGCCTGGCTATTCGCCATTCTGATATTGCTGGCTTTACTAACGGCTCGATTCATGTTCATGTCTAGTTTCCGAAATGCCGATTATGTAACTGAGTATCTCGTTTATGCCCATGGAGCTCCGGCAACAAAAAGCGAAGTCCTGAGCCAACTTGACGAACTTTCTAAGCGACTTGAAGGTGATAAAAGCATCAAGGTGGCATTTGATAATGATTCTTCGTGGCCTTTCACCTGGTATTTGCGCGACTATCCAAATCGGATCTACTTCGGTGAAAATCCCGGCCGCAATATTACCGAAGCTCCTGTTGTTATTGTCGGTAGTCAAAATTGGGGCAAAGTCGAACCGATCCTTGGCGATGACTACGAGGAGCGTACGTATACTTTTCTGTGGTGGCCCATGGAAGAGTATCGAAAATTGTCCTGGAATGCCATACTCGGCGATCCCAATGTAGAGCCTGAACTTCGACGAGGTCTGGGGAATCCGGAAGTCAGGCAAGCTCTCTGGGATATCTTTTTCTACCGGGACTATGAGAAATACGGTTCAGTCTTTGGTGGCAACTACGAGCTAGGCGAGTGGCCACTGCGCCATGATCTGCGTATGTACATCCGAAAGGATACATTGGCGACTCTCTGGGATCATGGTATTGATGCCGTTGCAGCGGAGCCAGCGGTCGATCTTTATGCCGAAAACAATCTAGAACTACTACCCTCGCTAGTCATTGGCAGCCAGGGCGCCGAATCTGGTCAACTGCTTCAACCACGAAACGTTACCGTTAGCCCAGATGGCTTGATATTCGTGGCCGACTCTGGGAACCACCGGGTGCAAGTCTTTGATCAGACCGGCAGTTTCATCCGTGGCTGGGGAGCTTTTGGATCCGAGCCGGGGATGTTCAATGAACCCTGGGGCATCGCGGCCGATGAAGATTTTGTCTATGTTGCCGATACTTGGAACCATCGCATTCAGAAATTCAGCCACGACGGCGAGTTGATTGATATTTTCGGTCAGAGTGGATCACCATCAGATGGACAGATCGGCGAAGGGCTGTTCTTCGGTCCGCGGGCTATTGTCGTCCTGGATGACGGAAATATCCTGGTAACCGATACTGGTAATCATCGACTTCAACTGTTCAGCTCAGATGGCCAGTTTATCCAGGCTTTGGGAAGCCAGGGAACGTTGCCAGGGCAGTTTTATGAGCCAGTTGGCCTCGGCGTTGATAGCGACGGTTCTATTTTCGTTGCTGACACTTGGAACGGCCGGATTCAGAATTTCGGCCAAGATTTGTTACCCCTGAATGAATGGTCCGTCGATGCCTGGTATGGGGAATCGATCAACAATAAACCATACTTGGCGGTTGGAGCTCAAGGGCAAGTCTATGTGACTGATCCCGAAGGGTACCGCGTTTTAATCTTTGATAGCTCTGGCCAGTATGTCGGACGTTTTGGTCAGTATAGCAGCGAAATTGATGGTTTTGCTCTGCCAATTGGCATCGCGACGGATGATTCTGGAAAGGTATATGTAGCCGATGCCGCGAACAGCCGTATACTCATATTTGAACCGTCCAATGACACTTCTTTGGATAGAATAATCCAAGAGTAGTCCCTATTTCTAGCACCACGAGCTAACGACCTCTAAGTCGAATGGGACTTTTTGATTAGTGTATAAACTCGCCATAAGACCGGGATCGTGATAGAAATTAGGTAGTAATTCTGGCTTCTCAAGACTTCTAAAGGAGGTTATCCGTGAAGCTGGTTATCTATCTGATTGCTGCATTTCTGGGGTTACTTGGCCTGGTCTTTGTGGTTGGTTTCCAGGGTCAAGTTTTCAGACTCATCATAGGCATCGTGCTCATCATAGCAGCGGGAGCTGTTGTTTACCTGGCCCGTATACAGCCAAAGGCATCCACGACAACGACAATTCAACAGATTGATTTAAGTGGCGATGTAAGCCTGGAAGAGATTCGCTGCCGATCGTGCAATGCCCCCCTGAGCAAAGATGAAATTGACGTCAAGGCGGGAGCGATTCTGGTACAGTGCGACCACTGCGGCGCCACATACCAATTTGAAGAAGAACCAAAATGGTAAAAAGGTCTTTGGAAAGCGCTCACAGGCGCTTCCGAGAAAGTATTCATCACGATCTGAATGGGTTTCTGGGAAGCGTCGTTAGAATCGCTGCTCCAGAAGCCGGACTATATCCCTACCGTTTCCGAACGAGCATTGGCCTTAAACAAATCCATTTGCGTGTTGACACTGATGGCAGTGGTATTCTTTTCGTTGACGTCACTGAAGTAATCCACCTGAACAAAACGGCGACGCTAATGGCCAAATTAGCCTTGGACGAAACACCTTATCCAAGGGCTTTGGCTACACTCAGCCGAAACCTATCCCTACAAGACAAGCCCCAGGTCACACGTGAACTCAGTCAGGTATACGTGATGATCAACCGTTTCCGGAATCCGGAAACTGGCTGCCCGACTTGCGCCATTGATATGCTCGAAAACGCCCCTCTTTTTAGCCAGCCGGCGCGCGCTCCTTACAAGGCAGATCTTGCCTTAACTTATGGCTGCAACAATCAATGTGGTCATTGTTACAATGAAATCGATCGATTTGATATGCCAACACTCCGGCAAGACGACCTGTTCAAGGTCATAGACAAATTGGTTGCCGTTGGTGTACCTCACATCATCTTTACAGGCGGCGAGGCTACCTTGCACCCCAACCTGCCTGAACTAATTGAATATGCAGACTCTCTCGGCCTGGTAACAGGGCTCAACACCAACGGCCGGCGAATCGCCCATCTTCCTTACAGCCAACTTCTGGCCGATTCAGGCCTCAATCATGTCCAGGTAACGTTGGGTTCGTCTCGTCCAGAAACCCATGATCTGATGATGGGAGCTTCATCCTTTCAACAGACTGTAAAGGGAATTAAGAACGTTGTAGCCAGTCAAATGCACTGTATAACAAATACAACTTTGATGCGTTGCAACATGGGTCATATCGAAGAAGTCATTGATTTTATATTCGATCTCGGCATCCGAACATTTGCCATGAATGGCATGATCTATTCGGGGGGAGGATATCAAGATCCTAACGCCATTCCTGAAGATGAATTACGGTTGCTATTGATTCGAGTTCGCGATCATTCAATCGAAAAAGGGATGCGGTTTTCATGGTACACACCAACAGAATACTGTCGAATGTCACCGGTTGAACTTGAACTCGGCGCGAAACGATGCAATGCAGGTGAATATTCCATCTGCATTGAACCAAACGGGGATGTTCTTCCCTGCCAGTCTTATTACGTCACCGCTGGCAATATCTTAAAAGATGATTGGAACGATATTTGGAATAGTGAGCTATTCACGAGTTTTCGGGACAGAGAAAAAAATCCTCGGTTTGGCCAATTGCCGGAAAAATGTTGGCAGTGTCCCGATTTGCCAATGTGTGGGGGTGGCTGTCGTATTGAGAGGCAAGCGAGAGAGGGAATCAGGACCCAGTCTGATTCAGTCACAGCATATTTAGGTAGCACATCTGGTCAAATCAAAGAAGTACCCAACGCGCTGGGGATCGGCTTTCTGCCACCCAATCGTTCTGCCGCTCGAAAAAATCGATCGAAGGGTGTTTCGAATAACTTGATCCATTTATCAGTTGATCCCATTGTGCACCCAAGCGATCCTAATCGCTCCAAGTCCGGCAACAACGGTGGTTTGGAGTCAACTAATGGGACTTGTAAATGTTCTTGACCATTAACTAGGATAATCAATCTTATGGCCAAATCAGATTTGCTCAGCCGATTATTGTTGCCAAAGAGTCCTCAAGAAGGATACTCGGTCGATCCGGGTCTTTATCATTATATGAAAGGGGGAAATGGCGTTTTTACGCGATTTCATCTTCGAGTTGAACCTGATGGACGAGGGATCTTGCTGGCTAATGCGACGGCGGCAGCATATCTTTCACCAGTTGGCGTTGTAATCGCTAAAGGACTCCTAGAGGCAGATTCAGAAGAAACGATCCTTAAATCTCTCAAACGTCAATTCCGTGGTGCATCTCAGGAAACGATGATAGGCGATTTAGAACAGGTTGCCGCTCTCTTGGTAACGCTGGAATCTCCCGAAGACAATTATCCAATCATCAACCTAGAAGATGCCGAGATATCACCATTCGAAGTCAAGCTCATGGCGCCGATGCTTGCAGATATTCCATTAGCACCTTCGGATATGCTGAATCCAGTGTTGGACAAACTATGGTCTGCCGGCATACCACACATCATTATTCATGTCGGTGAAGTTCAGCAGCCAAAGGATCTCATTTCTGCCATCGAAAGAGCGGAAGATCTGGGTATGATCACTGGAATTAGAGGCAGAGCTACTGACCTGGACGATGATTCATTGCTGACCAATTTGGCGACGGTTGGTCTCGATCACCTTAATTTCCTTTTTGCATCCTCAGATCCTGAAGTTAACGATTCCCTGCTAGGCGCCGGAGACTACAAGCGCGTTCTTCCTTTTGTGGCTGCCATTCAGGAAAATGAGATCGCGCCTGTTGCGGAGGTGCCGCTGCTTTCCAGCAACCTTGATACCATTGATGAAACCTTATCCATTATCGAAATAACCGGCGTACGCAACCTAAACTTCCTGGCCATTGCTGCGCCTGACGAAATGGCGGAAAGCAAGAGATCAGGTGCCATGCCTGCCTCATCCATGCTCCAATTAGCCAATCTTGTGGAAGAAACGGCAAATGATTCGGATGTTCGATTCATTTGGCAACCACCGTTGCTGCGTGATCCCACTCAAACAATCAATCATCAGTTAAGATTTGGGGCACGTTGTTCTTCAGACTTGGCTATTTTCGTTGAACCTGGCGGTGACGTCATCCCGCCTCGGGGACCGTATCATTCTGCAGGAAACTTGCTTGATGAGGATTGGTCTGATATCTGGAACGACGATGCTTTCATACATTTTCGCAAGAGAATAGAGCGCCCAACCCAATGTGATGAATGCCCAGGACTAGCTATTTGCGCTGCCGACTGTCCTAAGAATCCAAAAGGCTGGTCTCAAAGTCCAAAGGTGTCAAAAGATGAGTAAAAAAACCTTTGTTCGATCCAAGGAAAAGCGAAACAGACACAGGATTTGGCTTCCAACTTTCGTTGCCCTCCAAGCATTGCTCCTTGTTGCTGTTTTATCAACAGCAAGCGCTGTTTTCGCCCAGAATCTAAGTTTTATGGTGCCGGAATTGCGCATGCAGGTCTATGTTCAACCAGATGCCTCCGCCAGGATTGTTTATGACATCACTTATTCCAATCTTCCCAGTGGGGATGTTATCGACATCATTGACATTGGCACCCCACATGATGGCTATGATCTGAACTTGATGTATGCTGAGTTGAATGGTCGGCAAATAAACGATATTCGTACTTCTGAAGTAATCGATACCGGCGTCGAGATTCACTTGCGCGATCAAGCGATTTCCCCAGGCGAAGAAGGTACATTGCATTTCGAATTTCAAATGCCGGATATGGTTTACCAGGACACGACCAACAGCGAATTAGCCTCCCTACAGATCGCGCCTTTCTGGTATGACAGGCCGTCGCTGGTAGGCTCAACAGATCTTTGGGTATTGGTTCACATATTGCCTGAAGTGCAAGCCGACGAGGTTCTCTTTCAAGACGTACCATTCACCGATAAAGTTATCTTTGATGAGCACCCGGTAGCCGTATGGCGCTGGGAAAATGGAGATCTGTCGAGAGAAAACTTGGTCGGCGTTTCATTTCCACAAAGAGGCATGACTCGAGTTATTGAACAAAATTTATTCGACATCACCCAGAAATGGCTAGAAGATAACCCGGCCATCCGCTTCGTCCTGGGTGGCATCACGTTGATATTGTTCGCTATCGCCTTCTTTCGATTTACCGGAGGAACTGGCATCACTATATTTGTACTAGTTGCCGCGGGGCTGACCTTCTTATTGGTCAAGAGCCCCTTATCGGTATTGCTGGCTTTACCCATCATGGTGGTCCTGGTGGGTTTGAATGAGTACGCGCTATCGAAACGCAAAAAACGGTATTTGCCCGCAATATCCCAGGTTGAGGGAGGCGGTATAAAACGAGGTCTAACAGCACCAGAGGCGGCAATTATCCTGGAAATACCCCTGAATAAGGTGCTGACTCTGATCATATTCGGATTACTTGAAAAAGGGATTATTCGCGAAGTCGAAAGAACGCCATTAGTGGTCGAAGTGGCACCCGAATACAAAGTGGCATCGCTGGACTCCGTTAAACAACGGCGAAAACAGCGGCTAGACGTTGCCCAACGATTTGGTGCTGTTGTCAGATCTTACGAACATTACTTCCTTGACCAGATAGAAAAACAAGAATCCGAAGCCGTTCACAAGATGAATTTTAACAAACCAATGGCCAGTTTGATTCGTAGTACGGCCGATCGAATGAAAGGATTCGATCTTTCTGATACCCAAGATTACTACAAGAAAATAATCGCCAAGGCCATGAATGAAGCGAAGAGCATGGGTGAGATCCCGGAACGAGAAAGGTATCTTGATCGCCATCTGCAGTGGCTGCTACTCGACGATGACTATCCTGAAGTGTTGACAACACGTCGTTACATGTACCGCCCGATATGGGTCAGACCCTTTACAAGTAGCGACAGAATCGGTACGCCGAGCGTTTCTCCTGGACCAAGCGGACCATCCTATGGCGGACGCACATCCATGACTGATGTTGCCGCCTCTTTTGCTGGCTGGTCACAGAATACGATGGGCAATATGGCCTCAGCCATATCTCCTGGCTTTCTTCAAGTTAAAGGGGCTAGTGGTGCAGTCAATTTAGGCGGGGTTGACAAAGTGACAGGTGATATATTCAAGGCTTTATCAACCTCTTCTGGTAGTGGTTCCGGCGGCGGCAGGAGCGGCGGGAGCTGTGCATGTGCCTGTGCTGGCTGTGCATGCGCATGCGCTTGTGCCGGTGGTGGTCGGTAAGTTAGCTGCCTGCCCTCAATTTAGCTAAAAGAAAAACACGATCCAGATGTCTCCGCCAAAAGATAATATAAACCAGCATCTGGCAACCCCATCCGCCGAGCTACTTGAGCAACAGGCTTCTTGGCTGAGCCCGGCTCGCTCCCGGTTGTTCAGGCAGGTTGGAATCGCCCATAAGCAGCGAGTTCTTGACTTAGGTGCCGGCTACGGGGCCGTCACCGGTGAACTTACACGGCGCAGCAGCGGTTTTGTCGTCGCCTTAGACACGAACTTAGTTGCTTTACATAAGGGAGAGGGGTTCGAGGGAGCTTTTCAAGTTGGAGGTGATGCAACACGCTTGCCTTTTTCATCGGCCGCGTTTGACCTAGTATTTTGCCAGTGTACTCTGATGTGGACAACTCCTCTTACACTAGTAATAGCAGAATTAAAGCGTGTTCTGGACTCAGTAGGCGTATTGGTTGCTATAGAGCCCGATTATGGCGCCATGATAGAATTTCCGCCCGAGATCGAAAGTAAAGATATTTGGGTATCAGCTCTCAAGCGCAGCGGCGCTGATCCTACGGTGGGTAGACGATTGCCTTTTGAATTGTACTCTTTAGGCTTCGATGTAAAGGTCTTTCTATTCGATAAAATAGATGGAGCAAGCAAAGAGCGCTTCGCTTTCTTGGATGACCTGGCCTTGAACCCAGACGAAGCTGAGCGGCTAAAAAAGATTAGGAACTCATCAGCAGAGCTAGAGGCATGGGAGGAGCTGTCCCACTTGCCATTTTTTTTGATTGTAGCCCGGAAAATCCGATGATTACGCCCTAGCATTGATAACCTCTAATTCGCTAATATCGAGTAAGATAAGCATTTCACATATTGGATCTAGGTTTTTGCCCACTAAGTGCAATTGCGCAAATCTTTACGGAATGATGAGCAAACCCACGAGCGCAATTGCCTAGAAGTAAACCGTTCCTGCTAAAGTACATTCCCGAGGAATTAAAGACGGTTTACCTAAAAGTAAGTGTCCTTTGATTTGAACTATAATATGGATCGATGCTGCCAAAATTCAATATCCGGCCAATAGTTACTTTAGGATCCAAAGGCAAGCGTTTTTTGATGCTTGCTGGCTCGCTGTTAATCAGCGTGCTATTGATAATCTTGTTCATTTCTTTTTCCCTCCCTGCTGCCAGGGCGCAACAAACGCCACTAGAAATTGACAAAATCGATTCTGATTTGCGTCTATCGATGGCGGATGCCTTACCAGATGAATTCCTTGATATCATTTTGTACTTGAATGATGCCGCCGAACTCCCTCAAACACATCATCTGAAGAATACTTTGGCGGCTCGTAACCTAGTCGTAACCGAACTAAAAACCACAGCATCCATCAGTCAAGCAAGCTTACTGATTCATCTAGACCAACTGAGAGATGATGGCCATGTTGAAACCATCCGCTCCTTGTGGATTATTAATGCTGTTCAAGCCAGTATCCGAGCCTCATCCATCGACGAAGTTGCCGCCAGACCAGAGATATCACGGCTGACACTAAACAACAAAATCCAATTTCTAAGGCCAGACATCACCTTCTCAGTTACAGCTCCGGCCGAAGATCCTTGGGGATTAGAGCGGATTCGAGCCAGGCATGTCCATCAGGGTTTAGGAGTTGATGGAAATGGGATAACCGTCGCCATAATGGATACAGGTGTAGACTGGAGCCATTCGGTATTGGTCGGCAATTATCGTGGCTACCGACCCGGCTCCCAAGCTATACATCTTGGCAACTGGTATGATGCAGTTGAAGGCACAACGGAACCAGTTGATCCTCATGGACATGGTACTCATGTCGCTGGAACGGCCGTAGGTCAAGGCGGCATTGGCGTCGCACCCGGAGCAAATTGGATAGGGGTGAGAATCTTGAACCAGTACGGCTTTGGTTATGTAGCCGATATCCATGCTGGCTTTCAGTGGATTTTAGCTCCAAATGACGACCCATCTTTAAGCCCTGACTTAGTTAATAACTCTTGGTCTGGGCATCCAGAGTTGACAGATTTTATACCCGATATCGCTGCTCTAGATGCAGCAGGTATCGTACCAATTTTTGCCTCTGGCAATGAGGGTCCAGACATCGGAAGCATAGGTGCACCGGCAAACTATCCCGGTACGATCTCGGTTGGCGCAATTGACGATATGGGTGAACTCACCTGGTTCTCTTCACGCGGGCCATCCGACCTGACCAGCGCCGTTAAGCCCATGCTGGTCGCTCCTGGTGCACGAACCTATTCCTCGTTACCAGAAGACAAGTTCGGCTTTAAAAATGGGACTTCGATGGCAACGCCCCATGTAACGGGTGTATTTGCCCTGCTACTTTCAATCAACCCAGATTTGACTAAGCAGGAGTTAGCGACGATCGTGTCGAGTACGGCGTCGCCAATAGGACCAAACCAACCCAACATGGATAGCGGATGGGGCCTTATCGATGCTTATAAAGCAGCGTCGACCATTGTCGACGGGGCCGGCCGGTTAAGCGGGTTGGTAAGCTCGAGTGGTATTCCATTACCAAGCTCATTGATCACTTTGACGACGCCTGTCGGCGTACAACTTCGCTTGAAGACCGACAGTAACGGACGATTTGAGGCCGTCCTAGTACCCGATCCGTACGATATTGAGATCAACAGATTTGGATATGCACCATATCTTGCTAGTGGTATCGTATTCACCGCCAATCAAACTACCATGCATGATGTGATCCTGAACCGATTGCCTCACGGCATTTTATCCGGAAAGCTTCTCCAAGAAACAACTGATAGTCCGATCACCGGCACTATTCGCATCGCAGATACACCAATCCAGGCGGAAACTGATTCAAGCGGTTCGTTTCGAATTGAATTACCAATAGGGATTTACGATATCACGGCATTTGCCAATGGTCATGAACTGGCGCGAAATACGGCCACTGTCTTAAAGGATCAGACATCAACCGTGGATTTCTCGCTCAAACCAGCCTTACGCTTGCTCATAGTGGATACTGGCGGCTGGTACTACGATAGCTATATTGATTATTATAAACTGGCGCTGGAGAAAAATGATCTGGCTTACGACACTTGGTCAATCCGCAACCCATATTCCGACATACCAACGACCACTGATTTTATTCCATTTGACGCGATAATCTGGTCGTCACCCCTCGATTCCCCTGGCCTGATAGGGGCTGGAAATGCATTGAGTAAGTATCTGGATCGCGGTGGAAACTTGTTCATAAGCGGTCAGGATATAGCCTATTTAGATGATGTTAACTCGGAACCGGAAGACTGGATTTATCGTCAATTAGGGGCGGGGTATGCTGGGATGAGTCTCCCGCCATACGAGCTTAGCGGCAACGAGAATTCTCTATTCGAAGATATGAAGTTCAGCTTAAATGGTGATGACAGCGCAAGCAACCAGGTCAGCCCCGATCTAACAAAACCATATCAAGACAGTTTATCAGAAGTTGCCATACGCAATTTGGACGGATCGGCGGCTGCTCTTTACGCTCATCATTGTGAACCTTTTCGAATTGTTTACACAGGTTTTGGATTGGAAGGTGTTGGCGGAGCTGACAATCGCGCCAACATTATCGGTAGGAGTATTGACTTCTTTGAGCAACCCGAGACAGAGTTTGGTATCAAGCTTTCACCCGATCAAGTCAACGACTTTGCACTGTCAGGCCAGCAACTGACATATGAGAGTTGAATTACTGAATTTTGGAGAGATCATAACTGACACATACATACTTGTTAGCGAAAACGACACTTGGCCAACATCAATCATGACAAAAACGCTTGAACTGGGACCTTGCCAGGTTGGAAAGACGGCCGTGACCGTAACAGTTCCTGACGGTGTGGAGCCTGATACCATTGAAACATTTCAGTTGGTCGCCAAGTCGACCAATTTTCCAGATTATAGTCATAATGTTCAGTTCCGCCTTAAGACACCAGGCAATCTGCTCCTCGTGGATGATGATCGATGGTTCGATCAGTCAGCCACTTACCAAGAAGCCCTTTCCAAGGCCGGACATCCCTATGATTTCTGGGAAATTGAAGGGGGTCCAAATGGCAAAGGCAGCCCTACTCCCGAACTATTGGCTGCGTATGACATGGTCATTTGGTATACGGGCTATGATTGGTTTCGACCTATCACGCCGGCCGAGAATGAGACCCTAAAAACCTACCTTTCGTTGGGCGGCCGGCTGTTGCTGACCAGCCAGGACTATCTTTACTATCATGATGGTGAATCATTGAGTCGTGATTTCCTGGGCGTTCAACTTTATGAAGAATCAATAGAACCCAAGAGGATTTACGATGATAGCTTAATCGATTTGACTGACGTTATCTCGACTTATTTACCTCTAAACTATGGCAGGTATCAAAACTTTAGTGATGGTTTGATTCCCTCGTCTTCATCTACGATTTTACAATGGAATAACCTGGGCATGGCGAGCACCATCGCCAACTCTAGTGATGATTGGCGAACAGTCTTCATGGGCTATCCATTTGAGGTATTGCCAAAAGAGATCCACTCTGAAGCGATCAACCAATTTATTGGCTGGCTCAGTGATCTTGGCGAATCGCAGATGAGCGTTGATGCTCGTACAAGCCAATTAGTCCCGTCATTGAGTTCAACGCGTGTATTTACCATATCACTTCGTAATGAGCATACAACCAGAGCGAAAAACGTGGTTGTGACGAATACACTCCCCGCCGAACTCGTTGTGGAGACCAGAACCCTTGAAGGTGCTGCGCTTTACAATGAGGAATTGCGAGAAATCGTTTGGCAAGGAACCATCGATCCAGGGAAAGCATTTGACATCGTTTACAAGGCAAGACCAGTAGATAATTTGGAAAATGGCGCCAAGATCGTTAATAAAGTGGAAATTATGGATGCCAACGATGAGATTGGTTTTTGGCGAACGACCTCATTTTGGATAAATGCTCCTGATTTCAGCCATGCGATTCTCAACATAGATCCTGTTGAGACACTTCCAAACAAGGTTGTCGACATTCAAGTTCTTGTACCGAATACAGGTCAGGTAGCCAGCGTTATGAGCGCGACAGTTTTCTTGCCACCGGGCTCAGATTTAGTCAGTGGGTCATTAATAGCCATCGATGGAATGTCCTCAGATGACGACGGTAAAATCAGCTGGGATGCAAACTTAGCGCCAGGTGAAACAGCTTCATTAAGATTCCAGTTAAGGACAGAGATGATTGCTCAACCGCTGAACCTGCCAGTCACTATCATGATTGAAGATGGCGTGACAGATCCCGTATTTCGTCAGTCTTACTTGAAAGTAGTCCCCGACCACTCATTTTTTCCTTGGGTATATTTTGGTAAACATTAATTGGCAACTTCAGCTATTCGAGCCCCAGTTGCAGCGACCAGATCCTTTCCTGCCAAAGCAATTTGCAAACCTCTTTTCCCCCCGCTCACAAAGATTCGCTCGTGATTTAGGACTGACTGATCGGCATACATCGAAAATCCTCGGTTTATAAGCATCAGTGCCGATATCCCCCCCACTTTCAAGCCAGTCAATTTTTCCGCTTCATCATGTCCGGCCATTTTGACTTTCTTAATTCCAACAACTTTTGCGAATTTCTTTAGACTCAACTGTTTATCAGCCGGCAGCATCACCAAGAACGATTTTTTTTCTTGACCGATTACCACCAGAGTCTTGAATACCTCGTTTGCAGGTACACCAAGCTGATCAGCGATAAGGGTGGCATCTCTGTCATCTGTTGAATATTCGAAACTCTCGTAAGGGATTCGTTTACCATCCAATATCTTCATTGCCAATGTTTTTTCTACCATGTTTTATTGTTTCATTGTTCCTATACCGCAAAATCTCTTTATATCTCGACCTTGTATCCTATTAATTTTGGCTGGCTATTGTATCAAGCAAACTCAGAATACAAGCATCTTAAGGAAGAATAGATGTCCATTCTTCTTTCCTTATGACTTCAAATGACTGACCACTTAGGGTAAAATATGGTTATGGATCCCGCAAATATTATCCGCACGCCTGAAGATCGTTTTGTAAATCTACCCGATTACCCATACCTACCACACTACGTCGATATCGATGGGATACGGATGCACTACGTCGATGAAGGCAGCAGTTCCGGCAATGAAGTTATTTTGTGCTTGCATGGTGAGCCAACATGGTCCTTTTTGTACAGAAATATTATCAGACAACTGGCTGCTAATAATAGAATTCTCGCCTTAGATTTCGTTGGTTTTGGACGCTCAGACAAGCTGACCAATCCGGAGTCATACTCCTTCAATTTTCATTTGGAAACCTTACTCAAATTCATTGAGGTCTTAAATTTGGAAAAGATCACACTGGTTGTTCAAGATTGGGGTGGTCTGTTAGGTTTAACGGCCGCGACCATCCAACCCGATCGATTCTTTCGCCTTGTGATTATGAATACCGGCTTGCCGACAGGTGATGAGCCTATGCCTGAAGCATTTTTACGATGGCGCTTATTTTGCGCGCGTATGTCTACAAAATTGCCCGTCAGGCGGATAATCCGCGGTGGTTTAGCCGATCCTCAATCAATATCCGGTCGTGTCCTGGATGCTTACGTAGCGCCATTTCCCGATCAGCGATTCAAGGAGGGCGCCGCAGTTTGGCCTTTACTAGTCCCCCTAGATCCGTCGGATCCCGGAGCGGCCGAGATGAGAAGAGCCCGTCGTGTTTTGGCAAATTGGGAAAAACCGACCCTGGTGATGTTTTCCGATTCCGATCCCATAACAGCAGGAGGCGATCGTTTTTTCCGCCAGTTGATTCCTGCAGCCAAAGAGCAACCTCTAATAACGATAAAAAACGCCGGGCACTTCCTCCAGGAAGAGAAGAGCGAGGAAATCTCTCAACATATTCAAGCTTTTATCAATCGAACGGCTTTTTGAGCACCATGAAACCAAGAATCTCTACCACTGGTTCTCTCTTTAGCCCCGGACCTGAATCGGGAAATATCAACAACGATCAGATTGTTTTTGCTTTCCACTATTTGGATAAGAAATAGGAATTAGCCCAATGCGCTCGTTTATTGCTGACAGAACTCCTCTTTCCCCTGTTGACACTGCCTGGTTGAGAATGGAAGACCCTACAAATCTAATGATGATCACCGGCGTGTTTATTTTTGAAAGTGTTCTTGACTTTGAAACAGTAAAGGACACACTCGCACAAAAGCTCCTCCGTTTCAGGCGATTCCGGCAGAGAGTCATCCAGCCACGCATTTCCTGGCTACCGCCATATTGGGAAGATGATCCCCACTTCGATATCGACAGCCATATTCGTCGAATTGCCTTGCCGGACCCTGGAAATCAGGAAACTTTAGAGGCGCTAGTTAATGATTTCATGAGTACGCCCCTTGATCGGTCTAAACCCTTATGGCAGTTCCACCTTGTCGAAAACTTTGGCGAAGGTTGCGTTTTATTGTGCAGACTCCACCATTGCATTGCCGATGGCATCGCTCTGATGAGAGTAATGCTGAGCCTGACCGATGACTATCCAGCGCAAGGGACTGCACCAGAAAAAGATCCGGTAGATAGTGACGAATCAGCCAGGGGCGATTCTGAAGGATCAAAGGGCTCGAATGGCTTGAGAATGGCAAGAAGACGAAATAGGAGGTTCTTGAAAAAGAGTTTGGTCCGATTGTCCGATCCCGTAAAAGCCTACGAGGCTGTGAAACTGGGGGTCGAAAGCTCCGCCGCCCTTGCGCATCTACTTCTACTAAGCAAGGATCCAGTGACTCCCTACAAGGGTAAGCTCGGTGTGATGAAGCATTGTACTTGGACCCGTCCAATACCGTTGGATGATGTTAAAGCAATTGGCCGAGTTACAGGAGCAACAGTAAACGATGTCTTGCTTACTGCCGTCAGTGGCGCATTGGGACGCTACTTAAGGACTCGAGGGGAATCAATTGGGGGTCTAAATTTTCGCGCAGTAATACCCGTCAACTTACGTCCAACTGATGAACCGTTAAAACTGGGAAATACGTTTGGTCTGGTATTTCTTTCGCTACCTGTAGGTGTTGACGATCCACTGGACCGGTTGCGAGAATTAAAAACCAGGATGGACGGCATAAAGGGAACCCCAGAAGCCCTAGTTGCCTTTGGAATCTTGAATGCAATGGGCATCACAACTACTGAAATAGAAGATGTTGTGGTGAAGATATTTGGCACAAAGGCAACGGCCGTGATGACCAATGTTCCCGGGCCCAGGGAGGTACGCTATTTTGCCGGCCACCCCATCCGCCAATTGATGTTTTGGGTACCACAATCCGGTAAATTAGGATTGGGGGTAAGTATTCTTAGTTATGCAGGTGAAGTTTCGGTCGGAGTAGCAACTGATGCCGGACTTGTACCAGATCCTGAATCCATTGTCGAAGCGGTTCATACAGAAATTGCCGATCTGATGCTGTTGGTTGAGTATGCCCGTGAGGCTGACCAGGAGTTAGATCGAAACTCTGAAGAAACGGTTCGTTGCACAGCTTTGACAAAAAGTGGCAACCGTTGCAAAAACACCGCATTGGATGGTAGCGATTATTGCCACATCCATACGAAATCTTTACCGAAATATTGATTTATTGAATCTTGTTTTTCGACCGTGCAAGATCTGAAGCTCTAGATTGTTTCACGATTTTTTCGATTTGTTCCAGATGGCTATCATCGTGGACCAATCCTAAGACGAATTGAACCACGGCATTAACCGTAAGACCTCGTTTGTTCTCATAGCAATTAACGAGATGAGGCTCATCGGGCCACATATCTAAGCTTCCCAATCTCATCCGCCGGCTCTCCTCCAACCTCTGACGGCATGCTCTGATTGTCGTGACGGATTCCCAAGGAACTTCAACCCGGGATCTGGCCCGGCGCCGAGGCACGCCACGAGCCAACTCTGCTGCCAAGGCGGCCGCTTCTTCTGAAGAGGCGGTCGTATGCACAACTACGTGTCCGAGCGTCCATGCCAGATTCAAGTCATCTTCCTCCTCGGCAAAAGGATCATATGCCTCGTCATCATATGGCACGAAAGTTACGTCAAAGTCCTGGCAGGCAGAAATAAGACCAAGCATGGTATCTACCATTTCATTCGTGAGCACCCTCAAATCACTGGCGTTCAAGTTAGAAACCAGCTCATTGATTGTGATTTTTTTATCATCAAGCAAAACAAAGTCCAACATCAGGTTTGATCCCTACCACATATAAAATGAGTATTTATGCTTTAGCCGATTATGACTGTTCAGTTTCTGGATCCCCATTCCTGCAATGTAGGCGGTTCCAATCTATGTCATAATCCTAGTCCTACAGAGTGGTCGCTGTAACACTAATTACCCAAGATGGGCATGTCGAAGTATGGATATGACAGAATTTGACTATTGACAATTAATGTTGGTTACAGATTGCCAGGTTCCAGCATTATTGCTAATAGCGCCTTTTGGCCAGACCCCTTGGCTTCCCGTGTATTGAACCAAGATCATATGGCCGAATGGCTGACCGCTCAATAAATCAGGCATCTCATTTGGCGTATCAATCATCATTTCCACGATCCATTGATTTGCCACAGGTTCTCCTACAACGGCATTCCAATATTCACTTTCATAATTAGAATCCCAATCTAGGCTATCGACATTGGTGCCAATACCTGTCCTAACGGTAAGGGTCCCGTCACGAGCTATTTGGAAAAAGCGATCGGCAAGATCCGGATCGCCAGCATTGTTGTTGGCATCAAAATACAGTTTCAAAGAGTCCGTGAGATTGTTCTGTGTTGGGTCATTGATGATATACGACAAATAGAGCCGGTCATCAGCCCAAAGCATATATCCCTGGACTCGACGGCCGGGGTCTCCTTCTGGCAAAAACTCGACGATTGGCGTGCTGCCCCATTCCGCTACTTCAAATATGCCATCGAGTGTTGGTGGATCATTTGTGCAGGCAAACGCAGGGCTCGGCGCCGAAGTCGAGGTAGGCGTCGAGGCCGGCTTCAATGTCGCTGAGATAGTAGGAGTAGGTGTTAGTGTAGGTGTATCTGTAGGCGTAGGTGTGCTCGTTTCAGTAGGTGTTGGTGTCAAAGTTAATGTCGGGGCCGCCGTGTTCGGTAACGGCGTAACGGTCCCAGTTGGTGGCGCCACCGTAATAGTAGCAGTTGGCGGAGGATCTAGTGGGTTCAGCGGATCAGTCCCCATGGCAATTTCAACGCCATCAGGAATGCCATCGCCATCCGTATCCGGATTGGTAGGACTAGTTCCGTAAGTATGTACCTCATCCCCATCAAGAAGAATATCGCCGTCAGTATCACGGTTCAATGGATCTGTTCCCCAAGTTAATACTTCCTCGCCATCGAGTAAGCCATCAGCATCCGTATCGGGATTATCAGGATCGGTGCCTACGACTTCTTCTTGTGCATCGCTAAGGCCATCTCCGTCTCGATCACCCTCCACCTGTGCTGTAGCCGCAGCGGCAGTTGCAGCGGCCGAAGTGGCTGTCATTGCGCTCACTGTCCCGGTAGCGCTCTCAGATGTCGCAGTGCCCTCTGCCCCCACCAAACCAGGCTGAGTTGCCGGGGGGGGTGGCTGCCGATCTTGCCGGAAGACCAAAAATAGACCCGCAAAAACACAAGCGAAGACAATGGCGAATAGAGCCGCATATAAGATTCCAACAGGTAAAAGCGGAGAACCAGTACCTGAACCTCTCACCAATTGCCGGCCTCCGCTATCAGAGGCGACTTCTATTGCAAATTGGATTCTTTCCGATTCGCCAAACCAGCCACGATTCCTGGTCTCTAACCGCATGTCGACTGCCGCCGATTGTCCGGGATGTAGCGCTATTCTTCCGCGCTCCCCCGAATAACTGATACGATTTCCTTCGTCCCGACCAACAACGCTATATTCAGTAACCGTGTTGCCAGTATTCTTGATGGTAACCCGAACAATCCCAGGTAGGCGTAACTGCTGAGGTGACATACTCACATCAAATGCCTGGAACATCCCCAAAGACAGCGTCGCATTTTCCGCTACACGCAAATTTGGGTATAGCTGAGAACGCAGTTCAACTCTGAATCGTTGACGCCCAGCCGGAGTTTCTGTCTGTCTGGGAGGTTGTATCTGGATAGGGATAGAACTACTTCCACCGGCAGGCACCTGGGTAAAACCTGGAGGCAAAATGATCCAGCTTGGTGGCAGTCCATGGACTCGAATGGCCACGTTATCTGGTTTCTCGCCCTGATTAACAACTTCGACTCTGAACTCAGCACGCTGCCCCGGTTCAACGGTGATGCTTTCGCGGCCGAGAAATATAGCCAAAGGTGGGTCTTCTGCCTCAATCGCTGCAGCAATTATTCCAGCGGCCGCTACAGTTGCCAGAGGATCCAGTTCTTGTACTGGTGTTTTGCTTTCGGCAACCGGCCCGACAAAGCTCGCCGTTTCTGATGTCGATTCAAGAAACAATTTATAGGGTCCGATAGACAAAGGCAAACCAGCTTTAAAAGCTACTGATTGGTTAGGCAGCAGACGTTCTTCACCCAACCATGTTCCGTTGATCCCACCCAAATCGATAACAGTCCAGCCTCCCGTTTGTGTTTCAAGTCGGGCATGATGGCGAGATACACCTTCAGAAGGCAATACAATGTCATTATCGGCATTTCTGCCAATCATTAAGATTTCCCGTGAAAGACGAGCGAAACTTGGTTCGCGTCCGGGCGTTTCAATTCGCAAGCGGTATCCCTGAGTCAAACTCAAACCCGCCGCTGCGATTGCCCCCGCTGTGGCGGATTTGGAGACAACCTGAGTGTGTGCCCCTTCCAAAGCATACATGGCCGCCCGCAGCGATTCCGCCATCTCTTCTCCAGATGAATATCGGTCTTCAACATTCTTGGTCAAAGCACGAGCGAGAACGTTGTCGATCATTGGAGGTAAACTCGGCCGTACGGCCGATGCTGCGGAAGGCATCTCTCCGCGCAAGTGGGTAGCCATGGCTTCAGATAAAGACTTAAATTGGAACGGCAATCGGTTTGTAACCAGCTCATATAGCACGACGCCGAGTGAGTACAGGTCACTCCGCCCATCGAGCATTAAGCCTTCGCATTGCTCCGGTGACATATATGTTGGCGTGCCAAGCGTTGTCCCGCTCTGAGTCATCGAATCGCCTTCCAGCAATTTGACCAAACCGAAGTCAGTCAAAATCGCTCGGAAAGGTTGCTGCTCGTAACTATCAGGTCTTGACAGCGGCTTAAGAATAATATTGCTCGGTTTTACATCCCGGTGGATAACACCCTCACCGTGAGCATAGAAAAGCGCCTCGGCGATCTGAACACCAATCTGCAAACTTTGTTTAAGGGGGAGATAGCGCTGTTTACTTTGGAGGCGTTGCAAATGGGCCCGCAAATTGCCGCCACTGACATATTCCATTGCAATGAATAAACCCTTGTCGTAGTGGCCGAAGTCGAATATGCGGACGATTGACGGTTGATCCAGCCCGGCGGCGATTTTAGCTTCCTGCGTGAGGCGGGCACGAAATTCTTCTTGGCGAGCATAATGGGGATGCATAACCTTAACGGCGACGGTCCGCTCAAGGTTCAGATCATAGGCTTTGTAAACGGTGCCCATCCCCCCATCACCAATTAAGGTGTCTAGTCGATAATGGGCTATAACCTGGCCCTCAAGGTCTGTCATGCTAACCTCCAACAGAACAAGAAGAAACTATTAACTCGAATTCGTGACAGTCTCTGCCTAATTAGTATCTCAGCTGGCATCACGGATCGTCCAGACTGAATTATTCTCTTGCATCAAGAACATACTCCAATGCCTCAATAAGTTGCTGGATTTCAGAGGGTCCTACCCCATAGTGCGTCAAAGCTCGAAATCGCCGGTCACCGGCAGCACCAACCAGAATATTGAATTCGTTCTTTAACCTGTCCGCAACATATTGAGCAGTCATATTATCATCACGATCCAGCTCAAAGAAAATGATGTTGGTTTTCACGGCTTCACTATTTATGCGGATCCCAGGTAATTTGGCTAATCCCATTGCGAGTGATTTGGCATTAGCATGATCCTCTGGTAACCGGTCAGTCATTTTCTGCAAAGCAATTATTCCGGCAGCAGCCATTATGCCCGCCTGGCGCATAGCGCCGCCCAATATCTTCCGCATTCGCCGGGCTTCGCCGATAAACTCTTCCGATCCACACAATAATGAACCGACTGGCGCGCAAAGCCCTTTACTCAGGCAGAAACTTACCGAGTCCACATGCCGCGCAATTTGGCCTACATCCACCTCAAGAGCAGCCGCAGCATTAAACAATCGAGCGCCATCAAGATGAATTCGCAACCGGTGTTGCTCTGCCAATGCTCTTATTGCCGCTAGGTATGATATTGGTTGAGGCGCACCTGACTTTGCGCCGTAAGTGTTTTCAAGAAGTATTAATCGAGCTCGCGCATAATGGGGATCTTCGGGCATAAGCGATGCTTTGATGTCGGCCAGGTTCATCTTTCCTTCGTAATCAGTTGGCAACGGATGGGGTATAACTCCCCCTAATGCAGCCATGCCACCCGCTTCACTAGAAAAGATGTGCCCATCGGCTCCTACGATTGCTAATTCCCCCCTGCCCGCATGGCTAAGAACTGCGGCAAGATTACCCATAGTGCCACTGGCAACAAATAAGGCGCTCGCCTTGCCTAGCTTCTCAGCCGCCAGTTTTTCAAGCTCGTTAACTGTGGGATCTTCACCATAGACATCATCACCGACTTTGGCATTCATCATGGCTTCGCGCATTTCCATTGTCGGCCAAGTAACTGTATCTGATCGGAAATCTATGGCATCCACGATTGAAAGTTTATGTAAAAACATTTTGATTGGCAAGACAATGGCTCGTGGACGGGCATTTCCAGGAGCCATAAAAGGTTGAGCGCGAATCAAGAGAAGTAATTGTGGGAAAGGAATATCTAGGTCCAATATGGCAGAAGAATAAGATTTTCTAACAAAGAATGTTTTTAGCGCAAAGCTCGATCACTTGCGGAATACAGGACACGGGGACCAAACATTTTGAGTTGAGAATTCAGCGGTCAATTAACTCATTGCGAAGGGTTAAGCGATTACCTTAAACTCTCGACAAGCTGCTGGCCATCGATTTCTTTGTTGATACGATCAAAGCAAACAGGCCAATAAAACTCAGAGCTGCATTTTATTACTCTTTTCCTAGAGAAAAAACCGTCATCGCCTTCATGGCGCTGGCAAAGGTGGCACTTTTGTGTAAGCAAGAGAACGATGCAAGCCTATCGATTTAGGGTAATATTGAGATAACCTTTGGAATTACTCATGTCAACCGATTTGAATGTCAGAAAAAAAATGGAAATAGATTCTTCAACAAGTGATGAAAGGCTTTTCGACGAAGATGGTCACGCAGAGCTAGAGGCTAGACCGTACTTTATCACTATCTGCACGCATGGTCGGCAACTGACCTTGGGATCTGTTCATGACGGCCAGATGGTTTTGAACATAAATGGCGATCAGGTCGAAAAGGAGTGGTTGCGTACCGGTGATAGATTTGCCGGATTGAGACTAGATGCTTACAGCATCATGCCCAATCATTTCCATGCAATTGTATGGTTGGCAATTGACCGTATTTTGCCGGAAGCTGATTATACAAATCGAAAGATAGAGGTGGCGATCGCTTCTAACCCATACCGGGAGACTGAAGAGGATTTTCTAAAAGAGATAATTGATGATTTCAAGACTGCCGTAACAAATCAAGTCAACGGTAGACAACCTACGCCCGGAAATCCTTTTTGGCAGCCTAGCTACCACGGCCATGTTATCGGCAGCCCTAATGCTGTTCCGGCTATGCGGCGCTATGTCAATGACAACCCAGTGAATTGGTCAAGAGATCTAATGAACCCCCTGGTCGGCGATCCCAGTTGCCTCATCCCCACCGCTCGGACCAGCAACGAATGAGCGTGGGTATTTGAAATGACGACCGGACAGGATATGGATATCTGGCAATTCGCCCGGAAGAGCTTAAGTCGCGAGGATGTAGAACAAGCATACGCCTTAGGTTTTGATCGCTGTCAGCAGTGTGATGAATGGTTTCACATGGCAGCCGAGGGCTGGGCGGACTGCGTTCGCTGCGGTAGGCATTGCCCGACGTGTGCAGACGAATTGAACTGGATTTGGTGTGATAAATGCGGACTACACACATGCCAAAACTGTGTGGAAATCGGGGAGTCGAATTATTGTGAGGTATGCTCGATCGAATACAAAGACGCCTAATATACGTTGAATTTCAGCTATTGCCCGGATTGAAAATTAACAACGCAGAACTCTCTATTGACTATTGAGTTCATCAAGGCAGGATTATTGACCGCGTCTACCAGGAAAGAGCGTCCATCTTTTTAGCTAATTCGATATCCCAGGTACTTACAGCACCCAAATCGTGGGTGATCAACTCTACCTCAACCCGATTGTAAACATTGGACCATTCAGGATGGTGATCGAGCTTGTCTGCATAAATGGCGACGGCGACCATCCAGCCAATAGCTTCGGCAAAAGAAGCGAATTTAAAGAGTTTATACAGCTTTCCATCACGAAATTCCCAATCATAAAGCGAATCTGCTATCTCGATTACTTCAACATCTGATAAAACTCGCCGTTCCATGGATTATTCTCCTGTCCATTTTCTAAAAACATCATATTCTCATCGCCCAAACAGGCAGTTCGTCCCGCAATTGGCGAAAACCAAAGCGTCGATAAAGCCGGTGAGAATTAATATTGTCGATTTGAGTGTTAAGAGTAACCTGCCGTATGCCTCGCCGCCAATAACCCGCAAGAGCAGAGGCCATAAGTGCACGGCCTACTCCTTGATTCTGCCAGTCGGCCGCGACCGTGATCCGCACCAAATGAACGCTTTCTTTCTTTTGTCCTTCGACACTGTATTGGAAACCAACGATTTGACCATCGATTTCGGCCAGATCGAAGCTCAACGCCTGCCGATAAGCCAAAGTTAGGCTTTGCGAGCTGTGCCGCCACAAGGGAATAAAAGCGTCTTCCTCCAAGGCTGCTAACATCGGCATATCGCCCAATTCGGCCGGCCTGATTGTGAAGCCGTTGAGCGGCAAAGATAATTCCCGCATATCATCATTATTGATATCGTTCTTGATGAAAGTTACGATCCGGTTAACTTGCTCAAAACCAAGGCTAACAAGCCAACTTTCGGGCCATATCCGGACCGGAAACCAGCCTAATTCCGTCACACCAGAATCCCGGAAGTAGGGCAAAACGGCAGCAAGCATCAATTCCAACAAGGCCACGGGATTTTGTCCCCTACGAATAGCAACGAGTCGGACCCAAGCTGCCGGCTGGGGGTCCGCAGCGGCTGCAAAACAAGCCAGCATTGCCGGATCAGATCCCGGCGCCGGCGATTCGCAAACCACGAATCCCGGCGCGCCGATCCAGTCAGCGGGAAGGTGCCAGTCAACATGAACATGACTGTACGGCGCACTTTGAATCAAACGATAAATTTCGCTTTTATCGTGCTCGTTAGCCGGCCGAATTATGGTTTTCTCCGGGTTTGCTAATTCCATAGCGCTATTGTACACTAGGCTATCATCCTATCGAGATTAGTATCGTAGCACGAGATTTTATGGACGATCAAGGTCGGGACCGCGCCTTGGAAACGGCAATCGCTGGGATTCAGAAGCGATTTGGCGATGGGGCCATCATGCGCCTCGGGGATGCCAGTCACATGCAGGTTGAGGCAATTCCTACAGGTTCGATATCACTTGACATCGCCTTGGGCGTGGGCGGTTTGCCGCGCGGCCGGGTGGTTGAAATCTATGGACCTGAATCTTCAGGCAAGACGACTCTTTGCCAACATGTCATCGCCGAAGCCCAACGCCGGGGTGGTATCTGTGCCTTCATAGATATGGAGCACGCTCTGGACCCCAATTACGCCGCCCGTTGTGGCGTGGACGTCGATAACCTCTATGTCTCCCAGCCTGATACCGGCGAACAGGCCCTGGAAATCGCCGAAGCGCTTATACGTTCAGGCACAATGGACGTCGTCGTTATCGATTCAGTGGCTGCTTTGGTACCACGGGCCGAGATTGAAGGCGAGATGGGCGATTCCCATATGGGTTTGCAGGCCAGGCTAATGTCGCAGGCACTGCGCAAGTTGTCCGGCGTCATCAAACAAACCAATACAGTCGTCATCTTCACCAATCAGCTTCGTTCGAAGATCGGCGTCATGTTTGGCAGCCCGGAAACAACCAGTGGCGGCAACGCGCTTAAGTTCTATGCTTCAGTTCGGCTGGACATGCGCCGGATTCAAGCCATCAAAGCCAGCGGCGATGTGGTCGGCAATCGCACCCGGGTAAAAGTCAAGAAGAACAAAGTCGCCCCACCCTTCACTGAGGCCGAGTTTGATATCATGTACAACACCGGCATTTCCAGAGAAGGTGACGTTCTTGATTTGGCGGTAAATTACGGCCAAGTCGAAAAACGAGGCGCCTTTTTCAGATATGGCGAAACCCTGCTAGGACAAGGTCGGGAAAATGCAAAAACCACCCTTCGAGAAGACCCGGAACTCACTTCTGAGTTAGAGAACATGATCCGAGTTGAGGCAGGATTGGTACCTGTAGAGTTGTCGCCAGACTTTGAAGCTACGATGATCTAGATCGAGACGATGTGGTTGCCAACGGCTAAAGACGCAACCGTTAGCTAGTATGCATCGCAGAAAATAACCGATTGGTTTTTCGGCTCGAACTGCGTTAGAGAATATGACCTCGCGTCTTATTAAGCGAGGTTTTGATCTGAAATTTCATAGGTGACCTGGGTAAGATATTCGCGATAGACTCCATCTTGATCCAGGCTCAATGGTTAGTAGCTTACTAGATTAGCGGTTTTGTAAACAGGTAGGTTGTACCTGCCTATTAAAGAGCGTAGTTGATTATAGCCGTGGCTCAAGCCACGGCTTTTTCTTTGGTTGAGCATATTGATTAATAACGAAGTTAATTCTACGATAACAGATCTGACGCTCCAGAAGCGTAACAAGGAACGATTAAACATCTTCCTTGATGGCGAGTATGCTTTTAGCCTGGCGATGTCGATAGCCTCAGGTCTGTCGATTGGCAAGATCCTGACGCCATCCGAAATCGACAGTCTGCTAACTAAAGATGTCTTGGAGAAAGCGAAACAAAGTGCTTATCGTTACTTGAGTTTCCGACCGAGAAGTATTAAAGAGGTAGAAAAGAGTCTAAGTCGCAAAGGTTTTGATGAGAACACTGTAGAGCAGGTGATGGATCGTCTGCTCGAGCTTGAATTGGTGGACGATCGAGCTTTTGCCCATTATTGGATTGAACAACGAGAGACATTTAAGCCACGCGGTCACAGAGCGCTACGTCACGAACTGTACCAAAAAGGCATCGACCGCGAAATCGTCGATAGCGTTCTGATCGAAGTAGACGAAGAATCTGCTGCCCGGCGCGCTGGACAGAAGAAAGTTGGGTTGTGGTCCAAATTGCCAAGGGACGACTTCTTTAAAAAGATGGACAGCTTTCTTCAGCGCCGTGGTTTTAACTATGAAGTCACAAGATCCGTAACCATTGAACTATGGAATACCATCGAAGAGGATGGACAATGAGACTGACTACGGTCTCCTCTAGGAGTTAATTAACATGACGCAATTACTGTTAGGCATAATTGCCGGCCTGATCATAGGCGGTGTTGCCGTTGCCATCGTCATGTGGCTGGTTTTGAAACCCCGTACCGATGCTGAATACGAAAAATTACAGCGCGATACAGAGGATTCGAGACAGGCTGCTGAACGAGAAGCCCAGACAATCATTTCATCGGCAAAAGATGAGGCCCAGAAAACGCGCGGAGAAGCGGAAAAAGTCGTCAAACAACGATATTCCGATCTGGCCCGGGCGGAAGAAAGAATTGATCAACGCCAATCCAGTCTGGATAAACAAGCCCAACGCTTGGAAGCCCGCGAACAAGTGCTCAATAAGCGCCAAAGCCGGATGGACAAACGAACGAATCAACTGGAAACGATGGAAGCGGAAAGGTTAGAAGAGTTACAACGTGTAGCTTCGATGACAACCGAAGAAGCGAAGCAACAACTCTTACAGGCAGTCGAAACTGATGCCCGGCAGGATATGGCTCGCATCATGCGCGAAATCGAAGACGAGGCCAAGGAAACTGGCGAAGAGAAAGCCCGCGAATTAGTCGCCTTAGCCATTCAACGTGTGGCTAGCGACCATGTTTCAGAAATTACGGTGTCAGTGGTGCCACTGCCAAACGACGAGATGAAAGGCCGGATCATCGGTCGTAATGGGCGGAATATTCGCGCCTTTGAAATGGCCGCCGGAGTAGATGTCGTCGTAGATGACACGCCGGAGGCGGTGACGATTTCATCCTTTGATTCAGTTCGGCGTGAAGTAGCCCGTGTTGCCATGGCAAGGCTTATCACCGACGGCCGGATCCATCCAGCCCGCATCGAAAAAATCCTCGAAGACGCCCAGGCCGAAGTAGAAAAGAAAATGAAAGAAGCAGGTGAACAAGCAGCTTATGAAGCCAACGTGCATGGCTTACACCCGGAAGTTATTCGGATGCTTGGACGGCTCAAGTACCGTACCTCTTACGGTCAAAATCAGCTTCACCACTCAGTCGAAGCCGCAAAGATAGCCGCTGTCCTAGCAGCTGAACTTGGCGCAGATGTTAATGTGGCCAAGATGGGCGCCTTGCTGCATGATTTAGGCAAGGCCATGGACCACGATCAAGAGGGCACCCATGCCATGTTAGGTGCCGACTTCGCTAAACGGTTCAAGGTCCCACCCAATGTACTCAACGCGATTGCCTCACACCACCATGAAGTGGAACAAGAGTCAGTTGAATCGATTATTGTGGAGGCGGCCGATGCCATATCTGGGGCTCGACCCGGCGCGCGTCGCGAGAGCCTGGAAAATTACATCAAACGCGTACGGACCCTAGAAGATATCGCCACGTCCTTCGACGGTGTGGAGAGTGCTTACGCTTTGCAGGCCGGCCGCGAGATCAGAATTCTCGTTCGCCCGGGTGCAATTGATGATTATGGGGCTATTCGCCTATCGAAAGATATCGCTAAAACCATCGAAGATAGCATGCAATATCCCGGTCAGATTCAGGTTACAGTAGTTCGAGAGACTCGGGCTGTTGGCTTTGCCAAGTAATTTCATAGGAGAATCACCATGCGTATACCCATCATTGCCGGCAATTGGAAGATGAATAAAACAGCGGACGAGGCCTTGGTTTTCGTTCGCGAGATTCGAAACGAGCTTAATAATATCACCAGCGTTGAAAGCGTGGTTTGCCCACCATTTATCGCCTTGCCCGCTGTAGCTGATGCCTTAAAAGGCACGCGAATAGCTGTAGGCGCACAAAATGTTCACTACGAAAACAATGGCGCTTTCACCGGTGAAATTGCCGCTGACATGTTGGTCCCGTATTGCCAGTACGTGATCATAGGTCACTCAGAGAGGCGAGCCTATTTCTGTGAAACAAATGAAAAAGTCAATAAAAAGGCTAAGCAAATTTTATCTTTTGGCATGACCCCAATCATCTGCGTTGGCGAGAGCCTGGAACAAAACGAAGCCGGTGAAACTCATGATTTTGTTAGCCAGCAAGTCAAAGCTGCATTTTCTGGTCTTACACCCGAGCAGGCCGCCACTTGCGTCATAGCCTACGAACCTATCTGGGCTATCGGAACCGGCAAATCAGCCAGCGCCGCGGAAGCCGGTCTCATTATCGGCCGGACCGTTCGTGGGGCGGTGGCTGACGAATATGGCGAGCAGACTGCCCAATTGGTGCGGGTTCAATATGGGGGCAGCGCCAATCCATCCAATATCAGCGAATATATGAGTCAGCCTGACATCGATGGTGCGTTGGTCGGTGGCGCTAGCTTGAAGCCAACTTTCGTCGAAATGGTAATGGAAACTGCCAGGGTGACTGCCTAGACACAGCGGACTAAAGATGAGTGGCACACTAATGCCCTTTATTTGGATCGCCGTGACAATCCCAATTCTGCTTCTATTCCAAAGGTGGATCCACCGTCACTTACATGGCGTATCCTTTCTAATCACTGGAAAGAGAAGTTGGGCCGTTGTCCTCTATGCCATCATCTTATTCCCCGGCGTATTACTCCACGAATTGAGTCATTGGCTGACGGCCAATATCCTGGGTGTGCGCACTGGCGCGTTCTCTGTCCTGCCCAAAAGCATGGCCGACGGAACGATACAGTTGGGGTATGTTGAATACTACAAATCAAGCCGGGTTGGTCCAATACGCGAAAGCTTGATCGGTAGTGCGCCACTGGTTACCGGAACGGCTGTGGTCCTGTTAATCGCCCTGAATATCTTCGATTTGTTTGCGCTGGCCACGGCGATCCAGACTGGAAACATAGAAACACTTACCGCTTCGCTAACGGCTTTGTTTTCAACTCGTGATTTTTTCCTCTGGTTGTATTTGATCTTCGCCATAAGCAACGCGATGATGCCGAGCTCGTCCGATCGCCGGGCCTGGCCAGCTTTTACCGTCATCATGGTCGCCGTCGCCTTATTTCTTTACCTGGTCGGTTTGATGGATATCTTTGTCGACACCCTCATCGGCCCAGCCAGTATCGTCTTTGGAAATCTAGGCCTTGCCTACTCATTGGCAATTGGCGTCGATCTTTTTTTCATGTTCGCCATTTACGTTATTGAGTGGCTATTGAGCCGGATCAAGGGCGTCGATGTCGTGTATGGCAACAGCGGATCGTCGTAGGAATTACCTCGAAGAAAATGGACCAGACACTCTTTCATCGACACATCAGATCCTTGCCCGCCTTAGTCGAAGACTCAATAGATGAGATAAACAATGAATGCCGCCAATTGTTTAGACCCGCATTCTCACGACGCATTGGCCAGGTAATTATAACGGGATGTGGTGATAGTTTTCATGCAGCCATGTGTGCCCGCCTGAGTTTCATGAAGTGGACTGGATTGAATTGCCAGGTTTTACCCGCAATGGCCTTCGCTCGCTACCAGGCAGCCTATTTGTCGGCACCTGCGTCGTTGTCCAACCTGGTCGTGGGTGTCTCTGCCAGCGGCCAGGTCAGCCGGACAATTGAAGCAATCGAGTTGGCTAGGCAGGCTCAAGCGATAACCGTTGCGGTAACCGGCGATTCATCGAGCCCTTTGGCTCAGGTCGCCGAGTATATATTGCCAGTACTTATCCCGACCTTAACCGAGGATGAACTATCAATCGTGGTTCCAGGGGCACGAAGCTTCCTTGCCTCCTTATTGGCTCTTTATTTCGCTGCACTCGCAATAGGGTCGGCCAATGAAAAACTATCTAATTCTGACGTCGAGTCACTTCGCCGTGAGCTGAAGGGCCTGGCTGCTCCGATGAACGAAACCATCGCCAGAAACGAACCATTGGCCAGCCGAATCGCTCAGGAATGGTTGGAAGCTGAAACTTTGGTTTTCTGTGGCGCTGGCCCGAATTATGGTTCCGCCCTATTTTCAGCTGCGAAAATATTGGAAGCATCGGGAGAACCGGCAATTGCCCAAGAAATGGAAGAGTGGGCACATCTAGAATATTTTGGCGCAACGCCTAATACGCCAACCTTTCTAATCGGTGGCTTTGAACACGACCAAGACAGAGCCCAGGAAATAGCAACTGCGGCAAAAGCTATCGGCCGGCGCCTGGCCATTATTGCTCCCGAACATAGCAAACTAGCTCAAGGCGAGGCGAAAGATATCCTCTTACCGCTAATCGGCGACATCGACGAAGTTTATTCACCGTTGCTGGCGACATTACCTGCCATGCTATTTGCAGCATCGCGATCATTGGCGATGAATGAACCCTATTTCCGGGCTTTCGCCGGCGGTCGCAATGTTGAAGGTGGCGGGGGCATTTCTCGTATCCGGACTAGCCACCGAATTAGAAAGCTGATACTTTAGGTTTCTTGAGGAGGGAGAGCATGCTCGTCACAGCTGGGGGGATGCGCATCGATAGCATCATCACCCATGACGGCCGGGCCCATTTAGGGCTCCTTGGGGGAAATGCGCTTTATTCCGCTGGCGGGGCTTCTATCTGGATCGATGATATTGCTGTCTGGGCACGAATCGGTCAAAACTATCCGGTAGAGTGGTTACCACGATTGGAAAGGCATGGCTTGAATATCGAGGGGTTGGTTAAGGTAAAAGGCTCTCAGGAACACCAAACATTTTATGCTTATGGAGAAGATGGACGGCGTCACGATACTGATCCGTCTTACCATTTCGCTCGCATCGGACTCCCGTTGCCCCAGGAATTAAAGAACTATGTCCACTCTACCCCTGGGCAGGATGATCCCCTGACTTACGAGCCGTTGGCTCTGAGACCTGAAGATTGGCCAGCAAGATTTGATAGGGCCAATGCCGTTCACTTGGCTCCATTATCGATCCGGACACACGTGGAGGTGGCGGCTTTTCTTCGTGATCGAGGAATGAAATGGCTTTCAGTAGATCCGGGCGAGCGTTATATGCGTCCCCAATTCATCCCCGAAATTCGGCGTTTTTTACCCGCTATCGATGTATTTCTCCCTAGTTATCAGGAACTAGTGTCTTTGTTTGGCTCTGGTGTGGACGTTGTCGCGGCTGTGCGGAAACTTGCTGAATGGGGGACGCCGCTCATCATTGTGAAATTGGGGGCGGAAGGGGTGCTAATATACTCAAAGAAACTCGATGAGGTATCCAAGCTGGCGCCATACCACCGGCCCGGTGACAAACGTGTTATCGACGTTACGGGAGCCGGTGACTCATTTTGTGGTGGGTTTTTGGCGGGACTTCATCAAGGATTGAACCCTGAGGAGAGCGTCAAAATGGGGATGGTTTCAGCTTCCTTGGCTGTGGAAGGGTACGGCGTACGGTTCGCGTCTGAGCAACCCGTAGGAATCGGCGCCAGGAGGCTGCAGGCTTATGAGGAACGATTCCTAAAAAAATAGCAAGGAGCGCCCCATTCAGGAGCGCTCCACTATTCGTTTCTATATTCTATGCGGCTGCTCCGGCCGCCGAGGCAGCCTCGTCGGCATCAGGCGCTTCTTCCTCAGCCTCAGGCTCTTTCGCCACTCTCTCTACCAGAATCGAACATTCGGTAACAAGGGCAGCAATGAGAGCTATGGCCGACCAGGCCGGTAATACGGCAATACCAAGCACGCCAACTACCAGAGGAATTTCTATCAGATTGCGGCCATCCTTGTATTGGATGACTATCCGGCGAACCCCAGCCTCTTTGATGAGTTTTTTGACCGATCCGAGCAGTTCCTCACCCTTTACGACCAATTCCTCAGTTGTGATTCTTTCTCCTGATTCACCGTTGGAGGATTCTACGTCTTCCTCTTCAATCTTAATTTCTTCTGCTTCACTCATCAGTCAACACTCCTCTTATTTTTAAAATAGATATAAATTCCCAGTCCGACGATCAGCAATGGCCACCAGGCGCCTAAACTGTGGAAGACAAAAAGCTCGAACAGCACAGCCAGGCCCATAAAAGCCAGCACCATCGTGCGAATGAATCGGTAGACCTTTTCTTCTCGCTCGCCGGATTCGTCGAAACGACCCATATATCCATAGCCGGCCGCGCCAGCCGCTAGAACGAGAGTCCAAGCATACGCCCAGCTTTCATAATGGTCAACCAGGTTCATCAAGAATAATAAGACGCCCGTGGCGACAATCATCGCTCCAGGTACAGCCAGAAACGACAATCGGCTGCGATTTTCGGCAGTCGCCTGGTAAGCGGGCCAGATCATAAGCAATCCCGGACCGATGATGAACATTGGCCAAAAGAAGTTCATCATACTAATTTCGAGAAGATTCGCCGCAAGCAAAATAACGCCGCCAGCCACCAGGGCCACGGCTAATCGGGCGGTTCCCTCATCCTTGCTTTTTACCTCGGCTTTTAAAACAGATTCATCAGACATATTTCACCTCTCTTTCTGGAATCTGTACCCCAATACGTTACAAAAAATCAAAAGTTGCAAACCAAATCATTAGTAATTCGCGACTTCCCTATGTGGCAATTAGATTCATTCCAGTGATAAGGAGTCCGTATCGGTCTAGGTGGCCAAAGCAACTTTGTCTGATGGCTCGAAATCAATCTCGAGCACACCATTTACCAGTCGGCCGCCACCAGCCCTCATCTTGGCCAGGACATTCGGTAGTATCATTTCACGCTTAAAGTTACCGATGGTGATAAAAAGTTCGTCTCCTCTTTTTCGCAATTTGACATCGGTGCTTTTGACGAATGGCATTGACAATCGAAGCATATAACGACCATCTTCGCCTTCAATAATCTCCTGGAGAATGCCCTTGTAAAATATCTGGCCAGGGTCCTCATCGCCAAAACAATCCTTTGCCAACCGGGTAAGCGCAGTCAGTCCGAAGACTTCGTCGGGATAGTAAGGTACTTGCCATAGAGGAAGCGGGCTGAAGTTGTCATTGATCAACTGGACATATTTTCTCTGCACCTCCCGTCGTTTTTGCATGAATTCTCCTGCATCAGCCATATCCGGAAGTACTCTATTGATGACTACGCTGTCGACAGGATAGTTAAAGAGGCCGAGGTAACTTACCGCTCGTTCTGCTTCCCGCATCACCATCTTCTCGGGAATCACCACTACCCGATAGCTGGTTATTTCAGGATCGCTCAAGGTTACCCGCAGTTCGGCCGTCGCCTCATCCAATTTATATAGGGCTTCCAACACTTCGGCCGGTGCCTTGAGAAATCGACCGGCAAACGGGGCCAGCATCCGGACCACACCCTTTTCGGTTCGGGCTATATGCCCGGCATACCAGCGAAAAGTATCGGGAAAAGTGAGTAATCGAATCGTCTCTCCCGTGGGAGCGGCGTCGATAATCACCCGGTCAAAATTTCGTTCGGTTGCCTGCTTGTTGATATGCAGAAGGCTCACGATTTCGTCCATACCCGGAAAGGCAGAAAGCTCGTCGGCAACGACGCGATCGACTCCACCACGGACCTTTATCACACCAGATACAAAAGATTGCAGTGTGTCCCAGTAATTGTAAATATCGGCGACGGCGCTAATCTCCTGAGCCCAAAGATTGTCAGCCACCTCAACCGGTTTATCACCCAAGGGGATATCCAATGAATCGGCCAGACTATGGGCGATATCTGTGCTGGCAACCAGCGTCTTATAACCTAGCTCGGCGCAGCGCAGAGCGGTAGCAGCGGCAACTGTTGTCTTTCCCACGCCGCCCTTACCCAGGTACAAAATAATTCTCATTTCCTTCTCCAAATATCGATGCAAGAAGACATCGTCTCACTCAATTGGTCTATCATTACTTTCAATACGTGATTTGCTTTCAGTCGTTGCTCCGCTCTATATTAAGAATGAAAATAAGTCAGCAGTAATAGTTATGCAGATTCGTTCAGCAGGAGTAAACAGTCCGTGATAGAATAAGTGTTGATCATCTTCAATATGGCTTGGTTTGAATGCTCTTCCAGCAAGTGTATCTGTGTTTCAGGAAACCCGTCAAACTAGTCATGCAACCTTTGTCAATTCAACACGTAATGTGTAATGCGTTCTGGCAAATTCATTGTCAGCGCGTGCCCTTAAGGCAGCAGTATAACTAGGAAGGATATTGGAAATGAGCCCTAAGAAAAAAAGTGATAAATACGAAGAAATGCGAGTTTCATTGGAAACGTTACCTCACATCAATGAGGAACAAGTCGCCCAATGGATAGAGTTGCAACAGACGATTGATTATAGTCGTGATTACCTCATTCGCGCCGTGCCTCAAGCACAACAAAGCATCGACGAGGCGCAAAAGATTTTAGCCCAGCGAACCTATACCCTAGTCTTCTTCGGTGGTACCGGTGTTGGTAAAAGTACCCTCATCAACGCCTTGCTCGGCCGCAATTTATTGCCAACAGGTGCCGTCACGGCCGTCACCGGTACGATTGCCTACATTGAACAAGCGGAAGAAGGTGAGGCTGAATCATTAACCTTTACCTATTGGAGTCGTGAGGAGTTCACCAAGCGAGTCCGTCGTCTGTGTCAATTGGCCGAAATGGAAGGTTTCGACATTACCAATGAAGTTGAACGTGACCAGACAAGAGAGGCAATTGATGCCCTCGTAGAAGAGACTCGTGATGACGCCAAGACCGAGCGTGATGAATATCTGGATATTTTGGTAGATTGCATCAAAACTTACGAGGCTTACAAAGATCTGTTTCAGAACGGACCGCCGCCTCCGCAAACGTTCCCACTAGATAACGAAGATGCCCTAACCCATCTCAGAGAAGACGGATTCAAGGGCAGCGCCAAGCGCCAGATCCGGCTGATTAAATCGGCAACCTTCAGGATTAAGCCCAAGGCAGACCATCCCAACTTATTAATGAACGGCTATCTCCGGATAGTGGATGTGCCCGGTCTAGGGGCAGGTATGCGACTCCATGAGGCCATCACCCTGGAGGAAATGAAACGCGAGGACGCGATGATCGTCCTTGTAACCGATGCAGGGCGCCAGCGGGTAGACGAAATGAAGTCTCTGTCAGCCGTAAACTGGATCAAAGAGAAGCGCCTCTTTGGTCTCTCTGGCAGTGATCTGGACGAAGCCGCTGCTAAGATCTTTTTAGCCGTCAATGGAGGCAATATTCGCCAGGCTTTTGATCGTCTTAACGCGGGATTGCCTGAAAGTGAGCTGGAAGTTAAAGAGGTGACCCGTTACATAGCTCCGAATTACTGGGAAAGATACCAGGATCGCGGTCGTAACCGGCCATATTTCCTGGTGATGGCTCCATCAGCCTTATATGTGCAGGATCCCGATCATGCTCCAGGTGAATTCGCCAGCGAAACAGAACGCATATTGAAAGCGTTTGCCGACCAGTTAGGCAACGTCGACCTTAAAGATCCCCTGGAACCCGAAACGGCCGAGGCCTTGATGGAGTTGAGTGAAGTTGCCTTGTTGCGGGATCGGCTAATTGATTTTATCCAGACCGAGCGAGTCCGCAGCCAGCTTCGGGAAGCAAGTACTCGAGTACGCAATGCACTGCAATCCCTTCGCTTCTATTATGAGAAGCAATTGGCCAATCGTGGACTCTCACCCGCCCTTCTCTAATAGTTGGGAAACACTGCAGGAACGTCGTTTCGAAAATGTCCTCACTCGCCAACAGAAGGAACTTCCCCGCGCTTTTCACAATGCCTTGCTCGATTTAAGCCAACGAATCAACAGCGAAGAGCGCTTCCGCAGCTTGCTTTTACCCACACTGAATGGTGTGGAGACGATGGTCCAGGGTGCTGTGCAGCGTGAAGTCGAGACTCTTTTGGATAGTTATGGCACTGAGCACTGGGATGATCGCGATGTCACTTACGACAACCTGGTCTGGGGTACGAGCGGCATTGAAGTGCCGATCAAGCGCATCCTGTATCAGGTCGAATTGGTTATGCAGGAAGCTGTATCCAACTTCATGCCAGAGATCGCCCAGGTTGTTGCGGACGAGTTGGAAAGAACTCTTGAATCCCACGATATCAAAGCCCGGGCTAATCGCGCCGCTTATGGCCAAGAATATACTTATTCGTTGCCTTTCGCGCCGGGAGAAGAGTTATCGCTGGATGAGGCGTTGGATCGGATTGTTGGTTTGGTCGGGCAGAACTACCGTCACATTTGCCGGCAATCGGCCATGTACGAATTGGTGGAACCAGAACGCTCCGTACATTATAGAGTACGTGATGGTGAAAGAGGTCTGGCTATTCCTGAAGACGATCGATTGCTTGATGCAATGCTCTATGGTTCAGAGAGCGTTCGGCGCGAACTAGCCGCGGAAACGCAGCTTGTGGCCGAGCCCGTCGGCGGGCAGTCGGCATTAGAGTCGAACAATGATGGAGCTGGAGCTGGGCAAGCTGGAGGAACTGCCGAGGAGGATCTGGTGATTAATATCCTCGATAGCGCACCTCAAGAAAACTTGGTCGACATCAAGCTATCATCCGAAGTCGACCAGAGTGGGTACGGTGAATTGGAGACGAGCTACGCCGACAAATTAGACAACATAGCTTTAAAGACTAATAAGATCTTCGGCCTGGTGATCGATGACCTGTTCAGCGACGATCAGTTATTACCGCGGTTACGGCGGTTGTTCTGGCTAGAGGCGACGAAGGCAGAGCGAGACTTCACCAATCATATTGTTAAACCTATGCTCAGACAGCATGATCGCAAGTTGTCGGATCCTGAATTAAGAAAAGCCATGGAAGTCGACCTAGAAAGCGTTTCGGATGTCGAGGAACTCATGCGCGTATGGGAAGGTTTACACAAACTGGAGACGGATCTAGCCCTTTAAATGGGTTCGAGAGTAGCCACCTAAGCTGTCGTAACGATGCCCGGTTGGGCATTCTGTAATGGAGTAAGATTCGAAAAATGCATGAGTCTTCCGAGAGAATTGTTCGGACTTTTCGCGAACCCTATCAGCTGTCTGCGTTCTGTGTTAGATTAAATCAGTGGCTGGCACAGGAAGGCAGTCAGGGTGAGGATTCGGTTGAAGCGATCACCAATTCCAGGGCCAAGTCGCTGCTACGTTCGAGTGAAGTCTTAGACGATGCAACACTTAAGGACTTTAGCCAATTACTGCAAGCGGATATAGGCCAACGAATAGCCTTGTACGACTTGTTGGCCGACGCTGGCTTGGAAGACGATGATAACGTCGCCATACTGGCGCAGATTCCAAATCCTGAACAACCGGGAACAACCAGTTGGTTAGCACTTATTATCTCTGCTTATGCCTGGCGCAGCGGCTATCCTAGCACTCAATATGACGCCTCCTCACCTCCTTCAGCCTACAGTCCAGCAGGTCAGGTACTAAGGCGAACGGCCCAGTTCATTCGCCGGCAGGTCCAGAGAAGTGCAACAGAACGAGAACAGCTTGCACGGCAATTATCGGCTCCACCGAGTGGAGTTCCAGCGTTGGATGAATTAGAGGCTGGCGGTGATATCCAGGCACCGATGCCGCCTCATTACCGACCGCCTATCCCTGTACGATACCCCGAAATGGAGAGGGAGACAGTGCAAGTCGATCCTGATAATGTGGAAACGGTTCCGGCTGTCGAATTTGGCGACCCTTTAGTTTTGACTGAGGAAGAACTTGCGGAAACGTCGCCCGAATCGGCAGATCCGGTCCGGATGCCGCAGATCACTATCACCAGCGAGCAAGTCGCACAGAGATCAAGCCAGCCGCCCAGCCCAATGCCAAGCTCTGGTGTTGTGATGCCTAGCCCATCACTGGCAGGCGAATCCAAATCCAGTTTTACTGTCGCCCTCAGGCAGATGTTGGGTCACGAAGATTTAGCGTCGACGAAACTCAGAGTCTTGGTCCAGCATTATCCGGATGGACCGGGGCTTTATGGCCTACAAGTTCGGGTCACATGCAAAGGCGTGAAAAGTTACGTTGCCGGCACGACTGATCGAGACGGCAAATTTGTCTGCGAATTGCCGGTCAGAGTTGAATCTGGCCTCACCTATGATGTTGACGTAACTTGGCCTCGAGAGGAAGGTAGTGAGGTCGAGCGAAAGTCTATCACACTGAACGCGGATCGCACCTACTTTTCATTGCCTTTCTACCGTCACCTAGAGGCGCCTGCAAGCGAATAAAAACTCGGAACGCTGATTTTAAACCGGACAAATCCAAGGAAAAATCGATATGACTCTTGAGGCCCGCCAGGTATGAGCGAGGAGTGGCTCCAACTTACCGAGGATGATATCAATAGGGCACAACAATTGGCGCGCTCGCAGCCGTCAATGCCAGATGTGATCACCATCTCGCCGGAAGATATTCCTGCTGAGACGCCGGCAATCGCTCGATCAAGTGACATCATCACCATCACGGGTGATGACCTTGCGCCCACGACGCCACAAGCGTCTACCTCGGAAGATTTACACCAATTGGAACAACTAATGTTTGAACTAATCAATCGAGACCGGGAAACTCACCTCCCCCGCTGGCTCGGAACTGCCCGACTTCGCTGGCACGATGGTCTGGCTGCCGTGGCCCGTGGTCATTCGGTAGATATGCTTCGCCGTCAATACGTGGCCCATGAGTCGCCTGAGCGGATAACTGCCTCCCAACGTATCAATATTCAGCGTATCAGATACGTAGCTTGCGGCGAAAATATCGGCGTTTTTTATGGCGACAGAGCCGGAACGTCACAAGCCATTCATGAAATTCACAATGCTTTCATGAACCAGCCAAGAAGCCTGACCAACCACCGGGGAAATTTACTCAACCCAATTTGGACTCACGCCGGAATCGGTATTGGCTACAATCCGGATGGTTCGTTGGTTGCGACTCAAAATTTCATTTCTGCACCGGGCAGTCGAATCCGCGGCAAGTAATCCGCTGCATCCAGTTCCCCTCATTGATTTAAGCTTTTGAATCACCCCTTGCAAAGTTGAAAACAAGCTACAGCGGACAAGACTAAAAACGATTAAGGACACTCTATGACAGAAAAAATTGTTATCACAGATCCCGATACTGACCGATACCATACTTTCGGCTATATAAGCTGGTGGCAACAGGAAGTCGTACGCAACGCCACCGTTCTTGTCGTAGGAGCCGGGGCCCTTGGTAACGAGGTCTTAAAGAATCTGGCTCTCATGGGTATTGGGCGAATTATCGTTGCCGATTTCGATACGATCGAAGATAGCAATCTCAGCCGGTCGATTCTCTTTCGCAGCAGCGATCGAGGTAGGAGGAAAGCCGAAGTTGCCGCGGAGGCAGTCAAGGCGCTTAATCCTGATGTTGAGGTGAAAGCCTGGCACGGCGACATCAATTTCGAAATGGGCCTGGGTGTTTTTCGTCATGTCGATGTAATCGTAGGCTGTCTAGATAACCGAGAAGCACGATTATCACTCAATCGATTCAGCTGGGCGATTGGTAAACCTTGGGTCGATGGCGCCATCCAGGAGTTGATGGGCATCGTCCGCGTATTTTGGCCAGGTCAAGGAGCCTGTTACGAATGCACCTTAACCGATCAGGATTATCAGATCATCAGCCTGCGCTATTCATGCCCTCTCTTAGCTCGAGATAATATATTACAGGGCAAAGTACCCACGACGCCTACAAGCGCCTCCATTGTGGCTGCATTTCAAACACAGGAAGCGTTAAAGCTCATCCACAATATGGAAGTACAGCCTGGGAAAGCAATGATGATTAATGGCTTAACCAATGATATTTACACCACCGAATACCCGGTTAAAGAAGGCTGCTTCAGTCATTCAACCATGGAGCCAATCATTGAATTGGACCAGACAATTTCGACTCAGACGACCTTAGGAGATTTACTCCAGCTAGCACAGGACAGCTTGGGCGAGGAAACTGTGTTAGAATTTGATCAAGAGGTAGTTGTCGAGTTTGAGTGCCCGGCATGCGGTGATGTAGCACCAGTTTTCATGCGCATGGCTCGGCTATACGAAACTGAATTCACCTGCCCCCAATGCGGCAACCGCCGCGAAATGCACTTGACCCATCGAATCGATGGTAGTGAGGATTACCTGAACCGATCTCTATCAGATTTTGACTTACCGCCGTTAGGCATAATTCGAGCCAGAAATGGCGATCAAAGAGCGTACCTCGAGATAACTGGAGATAAGGGTGCCTTTTTTACTTTCACTTAGCTCTGGTCCTATGAAATTATGAGCGAGGGGATTGCATCCCTTTACACTATGCAACTAAGTTCAACAAGACTACGTATTACATTTTGAACACAATGAAGTTACAACATGGAGGCTTTTAAAATATGGCTAGCATCAAGGTAATCATTTACGATCCTACGGGCTCGAAGAAGACACCGGTTGAATTACCGGACGACGTACCAATGAGAAGGTTGATCCCCGCCTTGGTAAGCAAGATGGGATTGCCCACCACGCAAGGCGCGAACCCGATCACGTATCGACTTGATCATCGCTCCTCGGGAAAACGCCTGGCTGACAATGAATCATTAGCCGATGCCGGGGTTTCGGAGGATGATATCTTGAGTCTATTTCCCGAGGTTACTGCTGGATTGATTTAGCAGCGGCCAGTTATTTGCTTTCGCGAACGGCCAAAATTGACAATAATACGAGGAGGACCGGGCTTGGATAGATCGGGCCCGGTCCTCTATTGGCGCACTTGTAGAGGCAAGCAATGTCATTTGACATACGAGAAACCAGGCTACGAAACGACTACCAACGAATTCGTGATCTGGTCAATCGCAGCGAACTGATTCATATAATTCATACTGACGGTGATCCGCCAGAAAAATATCTGGTTAAGTTTACTTGCAGAGGTATTGAGCGATTGACTCCTGGCGGCAAACCAGTTATTCGGGAAGAGCATGAAGTAAGCATTTACCTACATGCAGAGTACCCACTTAAACAGCCCCAATTGAAGTGGCAGACCCCGATTTTTCATCCCAACATTCACAGCACAGGAGCTGTTTGTATTGGCGCCTGGTGGCCAGCAAAAACATTAGATGAATTATTACTAACGCTGGGCGAAATGGTCCAATACAAAAACCTTGGACCCAAGGACCCTATGAATTCCAGGGCCGCATCCTGGGCGCTGCGGAACCAGCGATTATTTCCAGTGGACACCAGGCCCTTGAAAGGTCGGTCCTTGGAAGATGACATCACCATCATGATGGATGAGGAGCCAGATGACCTCGGCATCAACATTCTCTGATTCACAGGAGATAACTCAGAATAATCAAGCAGAGTCGCCTGAACCTGCTGAGACGAACAATACTAAATTGGCCGTCCCTGTTGGTGAAACTGACGAAGGACTGTATTCAGCGACTTTGCACGGCAGACAGCCAGGAATCGACCAGGTTCAAATTGCCATGGGCCAATCCGCCCTGCGGCAGATCGAAGGTTATAGTGTCAGTGACCTAAGACGTGAACTTGGTGGCGTTTTACTAGGGCAAAAAATCGAAGAAGAACAGGCGATTCTAGTCAAAGTTTTGGCAGCATTACCTGTCATGAGTGATGATCATGGGCCTGTTCATTTCACATTCACAGCTGACTCTTGGGCCCAACTTCATAAAGATAAGGCTTCCCGATATCCGGAATTGGATATCGTCGGTTGGTACCATACCCACCCCAATCTTGGCGTGTTTTATTCGGCGGACGATGTGATCGTCCATTCTGCCGCATTCGTTCTTCCCTGGCAGGTTGGTCTCGTGGTTGATCCCGTACGAGGTGAAGGGTTTTTCGTCGGTTGGCAAATTGGTTCAAATGATGAAGCAGATCCTAAACTAATCGCAATCGAGGGCTATTACGAACTTCTGGACGAACAAAAGAGTAGCGTAGCGAGCTGGCGATTTGTCCAATCATCAGTATGGCAACAAGGCAGCTATGCTTCGAGTTATGATGAAGTAAGCAATCAAGTATACGCACCCGCGAGTGACTGGCTAAACTTGCCTGCCATCAGTCCTTGGTGGGGTGTCCTCTTGGGTGGATTAAGTTTTCTAATAAGCCTTCTGCTTTTACTCGACCGGTTACTCGCAGGCGTTAATTGACAAGAAATACACAAATGGAAGAATACGAAAATCTGACCTATGTGGCAGTCATAACCATCAGTTTGCCCGGCGCTGAATCGGAGACCAACTTCACGTTAACGTTGATGCCATCGGATTCGGTAATAACCCCAGACGGCGTTGTGAAACCGCTCCAAGATTGTACCTTAGGGGAATTATCCCAGTTTGCCGATGCGTTAGAAGCGGAACTCTTAGCTCGCTATAAAGATTCCACTTTGGTTGACCTGGCTCTCGACGGAGAAGCAGAAGTCGCTATCCATTATGAAGGCGATCATCCTGATTCTCGGCCGCCGGCCAACTTATGGCTGGAACAAATCGTCGTGCTAACAGACCTCGAAGTTGTTGTTGATGAAAAAGATGATGCCTTGTTAGACAGTGATCACGACGATGAGTCAACTGCCTCACCTAGTAATTTGGTAGACGAAATCGAGAGATCTGACGTGGGTGAGGATCAATTAATAACCGAGAATGGACTTAAGAGTATCGAGACGGAAGGCGAAACGAAAGAAACAATTGAGTCGACTATCGAAGATCAGTTGACAGCGGACGACAGTGAAGTGGATTTGAAGGATGTAACAGCTGAGGATGTCTCCATCCCAGAGGTTGACCCCATCGTATACATCGCCGAAACGGAATCGGTGCACGAGGAACGAGAAGCGATTTCCAAGCCATCAGTTGAAGAAACGCCAATTGTTGAAAAGCTTCAACGCATCCGAATTTTAGGCCAGCGCCGCCCGCTCAATCACTCGACCTGGACGGCCGCTGACATTTTAGTTAACGAGCCGGCATTTCGAGATGCACAGGCACATGCGTTAGCAAATCCAGACCGTGAGGTGGCTGGCGTATTGATCGGCCCTCCACCGGAAAAACAACCGGATGGTCGATATGTCGTGCATGTCAGCAATACGATTATCGCCAAACACACGCGCATGCAAGGAGCAAGCGTAACCTATACACCAGAAAGCTGGCGCTACATCCACGATAAATTGGCTGTCATGTATCCTAACGATGAAGCAGTTATCGTCGGTTGGTATCACACCCATCCGGGATTTGGAATCTTTCTTTCCGGTATGGATCAATTCATACATCAGAATTTCTTCACACAACTTTGGCATATCGCCTTGGTCTTAGATCCTCGGGCCCACAAAAGCGGCTTCTTCTGCTGGGATCGACAGCAGACCAGAGTGGATCCTTATGAATTTCCCTGGCCTAACTGGGCTCTTGGTTCATGGTAAAATAGACTATAATCTATTGTATGGGTTCCAATGACAATATCGACCTATCGGGACCTTCAGTGAAATGAGCGAAAACGAACCAATCCATATTACAGACGAGGATATTGCCGAGGCAAACCGGCTTAGTTTAAGCTGCCCAATATGCGCCAGTGCCGTTGAAAAGAATATTACGAATGATTCATTGAAACCGGTCATTTGTGCGAATTGCCAGACGCTGTATCATCGAACGTGCTGGGAGCAAAATGGAGGCAAATGCGCCACATTGGGTTGCGGTCACGAGGAGAGCTATCCATATGGCACCGAGTTAGGACCTCGCCTTACGATCAGCTATTCTGATTTGCCCAAACATGTACCTAAGCCGGCCGTATCTCCCAATGGCCGGTCTAAGGAACTCAAGGCGCAGGAGAAAAGACTCCAAAAAGAAGCTGTGCGACGTGAGTTCTGGCGGAATCTATATGACCGGATCTTGCGGGCATTTAAATGGCGCTAAGACCTGTAGTAGTTGACAAAAGTTCTCCGTTTTTAGGTGAGGCTTGTGCCTTGTGCAAGCAGCCCTTCGGTCCTGGCGATGAAATTGCCATCTGTCCAGAAGACGCGACTCGTCATCACGTACATTGTTGGCGGGCAAACGGTGATAAATGTACGGCATATGGCTGTACTGGCTATGGAGAGGTAGCTTCGGCAACGCCAAGAGCGACCATAATCCGCCGGGGTAGATCTGAGGAAGAACCCGAATCCAAGGTCCAGACACTGCCTACACGAGGCTTTCACTGTGCCCAAAGTTGTTTACTTATTGCCATTGCCGCTGCCATTATCCTTTTCGCCATCGGCTGCTTTGGTCTGTGGGCGATAGCCGACTATCTGATGATCGAGGTCTTAGATTGGCACTACCGAGATCCCTTAGCCGGCTTCATCCCCTTGATTAACTCTGCACCCAGTATATTGACCCTGGTTTTTGGCTTACCTTCATTGTAAGCCATCACCTTTGTCATGCTTCGAACTAGGGTCTTAGCACAATTACGACCAACAACAGGGCGCTATTGCCGCGTCGATTTTTTGTTGTAAACTCCCCTGCTATTGTCAAGAATGAGGCACTTGAATCAAACGATTCCGTGTGGATAGTCTGTGTCAGGTATAGGTATTCCAAGCGAAACCGGCCGCTAATTATCGGTAAATTGAATGCAATATAAGAAACTACTTAATCGAATTCATGAAATCCAAGATCTGCGTAAAGCGACTAGGGTCCTGACCTGGGATCGCGAAGTTATCATGGCCAAAGGAGGCAACGCCGATCGAACGCACCAGATTACGACGCTACAGCGGCTGAGCCATACCTTATACACATCCGACGAGATGGGCACCCTAATAGAAGCTGCAGCAAATGAATTAAATGGTGTCAACTACCAAAGTTCGGAAGCGAGCCTGATTCGCTTTCTTCGACGTGATTATGCCCGGGCTCGCCGTTTACCGTCCGAATTTGTGAGCAAGGCTTCCGATATCAACAACGACGCCACTGAGGCCTGGAAACAAGCCCGCGAAAGGGATGATTTCTCACTGTTCCGACCCTGGCTGGAACGAGTAGTTGAAATCGAACAAGAAAAAGCCGAATTGTTGGGGTTTATCGATGAACCGTATGATGCTCTGCTGGAAATTCACGAGCCGGGAACAAGTACGGCCGAGGTCAGGACACTATTCGAGAAAACGAAAGCGGAACTGAAGCCCCTCTATGAAGCAGTCCTGGCCAGGCGTGATTGGGTCGATGATCGTTTCCTGCGACAAGCGTTCGACGTTGACAAGCAGAAAGCTTTCGCCCGGTACTTGGCAGAAGCGGTTGGGTATGATTTTGATCGCGGGCACCTAGCCACGGCTGTTCATCCCTTTTCAACGAGCCTTTCGCGAAATGATGTCCGTATTACAACCCGCTACTCTCCAAATTATCTGTGCCCATCCATGTTTGCCACGCTTCACGAAGCCGGCCATGCTATCTATGTCCAAAACGTCCACCCACGTCTTACCAGGACTCCTCTGGCGAAAGAGACATCAGCGGCTCTTGATGAATCACAATCGCGTATGTTCGAGAATTTTGTGGGCCGAAGCAAAGGATTCTGGCAGGTGCACTTGCCAAGATTACAGGCTTTGTTTCCCGGTCAACTCGGTAAGGTAACCACAGATCAGTTTTATAGAGCAGTCAACAAGGTACAGCCGAATTTTATCCGTGTTGAAGCAGACGAGCTTACCTATAATCTACACATCATCTTGCGCTTCGAAATCGAACAGTCATTATTAAACGGCACTCTCCAGGCTGCTGACTTGCCGCTAGCCTGGAATGAAAAGATGGAGGGGCTAATTGGTCTCTTGCCGCCAAAGGATAGTGAAGGCTGTCTCCAGGACATCCATTGGACCTTGGTTGGTTTTGGGTACTTCCCCACCTATGCCTTGGGTAATCTTTATGCCGCTCAATTCTTCCAGGCAGTCAAGAAACAAATTCCCCAAATCGAAACAGAACTGGCTCAAGGCAACATTGATTCACTGTTATTTTGGTTGCGGGATAATATTCACCAGTATGGCCGGATGTTTGCTCCTGCTGAAATCATTCAGCAAGCCACCGGCGCTCCCTTAAGTCAGGAAGCTTTTGTAAAATATGCAAAAGCAAAATTCAGTGAAGTATATGGGCTTTAATCGAAAGGCTTTTATCTACTGGCTAGAAAACATATTATACCCCCACTCCATCCATAACAAGGCTCCAATCGGCTAACTTCCTGTTAGACTATCTTGCTCCTGTTCTCCGACCTGTACGTTCGCAGGAAATTCAACTTTTGCTCTCGTTACCGCCAAACCATCGACGTCAATTACCGTAAAAACGACCGCTGCATCATGAGGTAAGAGAATCACATCACCAACTTGCGGTGGTCGCCCAAGCCATGTATGAATTAAACCACCCACGGTTTCAACGTCGGGCATTTGTTCCGGTTCGCCGAGAAACAGGTATTCGCTTAAATCATCCACCAGAAAGGTGCCCGTGACTTCTAGGATTCCAGGAGAAATTTCGATGATTGGCTCATTCTCAAAATCAAATTCATCGCGCACTTCACCCACAACTTCCTCCACCAGATCTTCCAAGGTTACGATGCCTGACAAACCGCCGAATTCGTCCAGCACTATGGCCATGTGGATCCTTCTATGCTTAAAAGCAGTCAAAAGATGTTCAACAGCCAGATCTTCCGGAACCGAGGGGCCGGGTCTCAGTAAAGATCGAATAGTGATATCACCATTATTTCGAAGCTGTTGCTTGACCAGATCTTTGAGGTGAAGGATGCCGATGACGTGATCCAAATCATTCTCATAGACCGGAAAGCGGCTGTGTCTGCTTTCGGTGACTAGTTTTAATAGCTCCGGTGACGCGATATCTACAGGAATTGCTTGCACCTGAGGTCTAGGGGTCATAACCTGGCCAACTTGGCGATCACTGAAATCGAAGATATTGCGAATCATCTCCTCTTCTTCTTCATAGAGCAACCCACCTTCCGTGCTTTCAGAAACGATGAGTTCGATTTCCTCGACCGAGTGGAGGCGTGCCTGACCCTCTGCCGGAGCAATGTGAAACAGCTTCAGCAAGAACCTTCCTATACTGTTCAGCGCTCTGACAGGGATATTGAGGATTGTCTCAGACAGTCTCATTGGTTGCGAAACGCTCAAAACCGATCGCTCCGGGGACGTCAAAGCAACAGATTTTGGCACCATTTCTCCAATAACAATATGAAGGTAGGTCAAGATGCTCAAAGCCAGAATCGTGCCGAATGTATGAACAATGGCCGCACTCGGTTCACGACCCATCACCCACGCCAGGAAAGGCTCGATAAATTCAGCGATTTTGGGCTCGCCATACATGCCCAATCCCAATGAAGCGATGGTAATGCCCAACTGGGCTGTTGCTATATAATGATCCTGTTTCTTTGGCGAATCAAGGATCTCTTGAACTCTGCCAGCCTCAGAAACACCTTCCTGGACCATCTGGTCAACTTGGCTAGGGCGCACGCCAATGATTGAAAACTCGGCCGCAACAAAAAAACCGTTGAGCAATATCAAGAAAAAAATGATCACAAGGGGAACAACCAGTTGGCCAAGCCCGGGCGTTCCTTCACTTTCGGCCAGGAAGGCCATCACAGCGAAGCCGGGAATTGCCATCAATAAGAGTCGCGGTTTATTCATGGTTGGCCACTTCCCAGTCACCAACTTGTAAATTAGCGTTTGTCACCGCTGTCTGCAGGGAAACCTCGGATACACCCAAATCAGCCATCGACTCAACCCTGATAACTGTTTCTCCAATGGCTACTTCGTCGCCTACTTCTGGTGGACGACCGAGCCGGCTGAGCACGAGACCACCCAACGTATCGGCAGTATCAGGCAAATCTAATTGCAGGTATTCGTTGACATCGGCTACAAGTAGATCTCCACGGAGATGAACACGGCCCTTATCATCATACGAAATCAATGCCGATTCATCATCGAATTCATCCTGCAACTCGCCAAAAATCTCTTCGATGAGATCTTCAAAGGTGATTAGCCCAGCCGTCCCCCCGTACTCGTCGAATACAACGGCCATGTACTGGCGTTTGTTGTTCAATGTTTCCCAGACATCAATGATTGCCAACGTTTCGGGAATATGAACGACATCCCGGAGAATTTCGGCCAGATTCGCATTGTTTGCGATATGCAATTTAAAAAGGTCCTTGATATGAACAAAACCAATGATATGGTCGATGGTATCCTGAATAAGGGGAATTCGTGTGTGACCTACTGCCAATGCCAAATTCAACAATTCTTCGACGCTGCTGTCAACCGGCGCTGCCACGATCTTTGTCCGGTGCACCATGACTTGTCTGGCGGTTAAATCACGCATTCGAAAGGCGTTGCGCAACATCTGTCGTTCTTCATCGTCAAGCAGACCGCCTTCGTGGCTTTCCGTCACTAAGATTTCGATTTCTTCAGGAGAATGTATGTGCCCATGATCTTGATGAACATCAATTCCCAACAGCCGTAGGATAATGTTGCCACTTCCGTTGAAGAACCAAATCAAAGGCCAGAAAATAAAGCTAGACCACTTGATAGGAAAAACCGTCAAGAAGGCAAGTCTCTCTGGATATTGAAGGGCCACTGATTTTGGGAATAGCTCACCCATGACGACCTGTAAAAGGGTCAGAACAAGCAAAACCCCTGTAACTGCTATCGTAGTCGCAATTGCCGTTGATACCGAATGAGAGGTTATTCCCAATCCCCCCAATCTTGGAGCGATCCAATCCAAGAACAATGCGATTGGCTCTATCAATCTCGTGGCGATCACATTCTGACCGAAAGAACCCAGTATCAGTGAAGATGACGTAATTCCTAACTGGCAAGCGGCTACGTAACGATCCAGCGAACGGCTATCTTCGACTATCGGTAGCAGCATCTTGGCGAAGCGGTTGCCAGAACCAGCCATTTGGCTAACTCGCGTTCGCCTAGCTGAAACGGCCGAAAATTCTCCCGCAACGTATAAAGCGTTGAAGAAGATCAAGATGAATAATACAGCAATGATGATTAGAACCGTCGACATCTGAAGGACGTTACTCTCAAGGGCGATCGCTAGCAGGTAAGGGTCAATATATGGGCTGATCGCAAATAATAAACCAGCCAGAATGAGACAAACCCAGCATTGGCCGTGGATCTTTCGACTGTATTCGCGAGGTGGTAACTATGAGGAGTCATGCACCAACTTGGGTCAGGAGGTTCTGAGCTGGAGCCGGTCAATTTTGGCGCTCCCCAGTCCACCCATAACCGTGCGATATGATATTGTCTGTACCAATCGTATGCATTCTTTTGTCAAGGTTTATGCATTGTCCGGCAAAATCTCGCCCACAATTATTATCTGTCTTGAGTCGTTCATCCCCGCTAGATTCATTCATGACATATTGGGATCAGCAGAAATTATATTCTAGCGCTAATTATAGGTCAAACAGACCAACCATAGCATCGCTAGATTTATGGCCCTTACCGGTAAGAATTGAATTCTGATAAAATCTAATCGATGGGTATCAAAAAAAATAACAATGTGCCGCTAATCATTTGCTTCGTTGACGACCTCATGTTCGCTACAAGAATAGCATCAACAGCGAATCATCTTGGTTATCGTCTGTTGAGCCTGAATGAGATAACGGAATTACCTGTCGCCCAGATAGATGCCGATTTCCAGCCGATGGGCGAACCGCTATTAGGTCCGGATGCGATTCTCATCAACAAATTAACTGATTTACAGCCCTCATTGATTATCTTCGATCTGGGTTTGGTTCGAATACCTTGGCGCCGTTTGATTGCCACATTGAAGTCATCTCCTGCCACAAGGCGTATTCCGGTTCTGTGTTATGGTCCTCACGTCGATAAAGAGAAATTAGAACTGGCAAAGAACTTATCGGCCGATGGTGTGGTTGCGCGTTCGCGATTTTCCCAGTCGATGCCGCAACTTATCGAGCAATATGCTCGCCAGCTAGATAACGAAGCAATCGCCGAAGGATGTGACGAACCGTTATCAGATTTAGCCCGTGAGGGGCTTGTGGCGTTCAATAAAGGGCTTTACTTTGAGTCCCACGAGTACCTCGAAGATGCCTGGAACGAAGATAATGGCCCGGCTAAAGAATTATACAGAGCCGTACTACAGATCGCGGTCGCCTACCTACAGATCGAGCGTGCGAATTACCGTGGAGCGATAAAAATGTTTCTCCGGGCCCGGCAATGGCTATCCCCGTTACCAGATTTCTGCCGGGGGATAAACATCACCCAGCTTATCTCCGACGCCGACCTTGTGCATAAGGCGCTATTGGAACTTGGTCCAGAAGGAATTCATCGATTCGAATTCGAGTTGCTTAAACCGGTCCAATACCAGTTAGCGGAATAGAATCAGAAGTAGTTGAGAAGATTTTTTGATTTTCGGTTTTGTAGAACCATAGATGAATAACCACAATGGTTAAGAATTGGAATACCTCTACCAAGGTAGTCGTTCTGATTATCATCTTTATCATGCTTGGGCTGGTTGTCTATGAGTTTCGACCCCTCATCACACCTTTGATAATAGCCGGCCTTGTGGCTTATACGTTAAACTTGGCTGTACGCTATATAACCAATCGCAGCCGACTGAGTCGAAAGTGGGTAGTCAACCTTGTCTTTTTCTTATTTCTCGCCATCTTGATCGCAACACCCAGTACTTTAGTTCCTATTTCGGTTCGTCAGATCCGGGCAACATCGATTGAACTAGAAGAAGTTAGCCAACAGCTGGAAACGATCTTTGCGAATCCGATTGTTATCGCTAACCTAACAATTCCTGTGGACCAAATATGGAATGATCTGACCAGTATGACGACCGATTTTGGTTCGTATTTTGATAGCGCACTGGCTGTAGTTGAAACCACTTCAATCAACCTCATCCGGATCGTCATCATACTTGTCGTAGCCTTCTATTTAATGCATGACTGGTCCGGCCTGCGCAAATGGCTTATCAATATCTTACCCGAATCCGGACGGTCAGACTCGGAACGCTTGTTAAGAGAAATCGATCAGATTTGGCGGGCCTATATGCAAGGCACATTCGCCCTGATGCTCATCATGGGTATCTTTTTCGTCGTGGTCGGATTGGCCATCGGGTTGCCAGGTGCAGTAGCCATCGGCCTAATAACGGGATTGTTGAGCATGATACCTGAATTGGGTCCTTGGATATCAGGAGCTATTGCGATAGCCATCGCTTATTTCGCCGGGTCAAACCATCTACCTATTTCAAATTTCTGGTTCGCCGTTTTGGTTGCCGGTATTTATCTGGTCGTAACCCAGGTCAAATCAATATGGCTCCGGCCCCAAGTGATGGGCCGATTTATGCACATGCATACTGGAATCGTATTCCTTGCCATTATTGCCGCTGCTCTGTTGGGAGGCATATTCGCGGCGTTGGTGATATTACCTATATTGGCAACGGTTGGCGTTTTAGGCCGCTACGCAAGGGCCAAACTCCTAGACTTTGATCCCTGGCCAAGTGATGAGCAATCTAAGGAATCCAATCATCCCGTGGTAGTCACCTCTACGGAACAACATGAGCCTGAAGATGTAGGAGTAGATAGTGAAGAAGAATCCAAAAAGTTGCAATCAGCCTGACCGCGACTGAGCCAGCCAATTTTCTGGTAACTGGACAACAATTACCTTACCCCGGGCACACTCCTCATCACCGGCAAAAAGAGAGCTTGTCACGATAATCTTGCGTCCTTTCATTTCTGTCACCTTTGCCCTAACAAGCAAGGTTTTTTCAATCGGCGTTGGCCGAATGTAATCCACTTGCAAAGAAGCGGTGACATACCTCAACTGTGGATCGCTGCCCATTGGCCGCCCAGCTTCCCGGTAGGCCGCAGCCGCGGCGGTTCCAGTGCTGTGGCAATCAATAAGTGAAGCGATAAGACCACCGTAAACATATCCCGGAATTGCCGTATGGTACGGCCGCGCCCGAAACCTACATACAGATTCTTCGCCTTCCCAATAGCTTTGAATCTGAAGACCATGTTCGTTCAGGCGGCCGCATCCATAACAATGGCTAACATCATCAGAGTAATAATCTTGAAAAGCTAGTTGATCCATAACGCGAAAATGTTTGCTACGCTAAACCAGCGATTTTCATCCCATCATTCAAGATCTGGTCGACCCTATCGCTATAAGTAGTCTCGCAATAGACTCGAATAATCGGTTCTGTACCACTGAAGCGCACGAGTACCCAGCCGCCGTCTTCCATAACGAATTGATGGCCATCAATGGTCACAATATCGATAACCTTGAGTCCGGCAATACTCTCTGGCCTGGCTGAGGCGACATTGTCTTGAATCTCAGCCTTGCGCTCCTGATCAAAATAGTTGTCAATGCGATGATAAAAATGTGGACCAACTTTATCAAATAGCTCGGCCAGTAATTCGGAAGGCTTTTTACCTGTTTTGACCATCATGTCGAGCATAAAAAGTCCAGCCAAAATGCCATCGCGTTCTGGTACATGCCCCCGAAAAGCATAGCCCCCACTCTCTTCCCCGCCTATCATAGCATCCACCTCTACCATTTTGGGGGCAATATATTTGAAACCGACGCCAGTTTCGTAAATCGGCACGTCGTAAATGGCCCCAAGTTTATTCAACATTTTGGTCGTCGAGATCGTTTTCACAATCGGCCCTTTCTCGCCGCGTACTTCGAGAAAATAATAGCCCATCAAACCATAAGACCGGAGTTGATCAATGAATTCGCCATTCTCATCGCCAAATCCAACCCTATCAGCATCACCATCATTAATAATCACGACATCACTATTCAATTCTTTGGCGAATTGCAGTCCCTGATCGATATTAGGATGAATCGGCTCAGGGCGAAGCATATCCGGAAAAATTGGGTTGCGAATATTGTGAACCTCTTGAATCGTCGTGCTACCATCACCGAGAATGGTCGGAAACCAACCCGCGCCATTGCCCCACATGCAGTCCACCAGGACATTAAAACCTGCATTTTTGATAGGCTCCAGGTCAACCAGCCTTTTTAACTGCTCAATATACGCCGGAGCGGCATCGAAAGTTTTTATCATGCCATCACTTAACGCATCATCTAGAGGCAATTGTTTGATTTCACTAACATTGTCTGGGATTAGCGCTTCAATCTTCTTCAGCTCTTCTGGAGCAATGGCCCCACCACCTGGATCGCGGACCTTGAATCCACAATCCTCGGGAGGGTTGTGGCTGGCAGTGATATTAATTGCGCCTGCCGTCCTTTTATCGACAGCCGAATAGGAGATTGTCGGTGTAGGGGTGGCTCGATCGGTTAGCCAAACCTCGATCCCGTTTCCCGCCATAACTTCAGCTGCCGTAGCGGCAAAATTTTCGGCATGAAACCGTTTATCATAACCGACGACGATCCCCTTGTCGGCCAGCTTCTTTACCTTGAGATAATCGGCAAAACCCTGGGCGCACCGGCGAACGCTATCAAACGTATAGTCTTCCGCGATACGGCCTCGCCAACCGTCAGTACCAAATATGATTTTCGTCATAGATCGTTTCTCCAGTAGTTCGATGGTCCGATCACCGAACCATTTGTGCCTAATATTGCTAGTGCAGAAAATTTAACAAATCAATTGCGTTTCCCGAATATTGATCAACCTTGAGAAACACGAATATTCATTGAAACAACCAACTAAGCGCAATTGCGCAAGTCTTTAGGAATGACCTGTAAACCTTCGAGCGCAATTGCCTAGAAGTAAACCGCTACTGACAAAGTTCATTCCCGAAGAATTTATGGCGGTTTACTTATATAGGGTTGACTCCATCCATCAGGAGCTTGAGGTCTGCATCAACCATCATGTAAACCAAATCCCTGATTGAAACTTCTGGTTCCCAGCCCAATTCTCTACCTGCCTTACTGGCATCTCCAACGAGCAAATCCACTTCGGCCGGGCGCATAAAACGGGGATCTTGAACCACGTATTCATGCCAGTCCAAATCGACATGGCCGAAAGCCATATCTAAGAATTCTTCTACCGAGTGAGTCTCACCTGTTGCCACAACATAGTCGATAGGCTCGTCATTCTGAGTCATCCGCCACATAGCTCTTACGTAATCGCCAGCGAAACCCCAATCCCGTCTGGAGTCTAGATTCCCTAGTCGTAGTTCATCACTTAAGCCCAATTTGATACGAGCTACCCCATGGCTTATCTTGCGGGTGACAAACTCTATGCCTCGTCGTGGCGACTCATGGTTGAACAAAATACCTGAAACGGCGTGCAAGCCATAACTCTCCCGGTAATTGACTGTGATCCAATGCCCATACACCTTAGCAACGCCATATGGGCTTCGAGGATAAAACGGCGTCTTTTCGTTTTGGGGTACCCTGACGACCTTACCAAACATTTCACTTGAACTTGCCTGGTAAAAACGGATCTCTGGATCGACTATGCGAATTGCATCCAGCAGCCGCGTAACTCCCAAAGCAGTCGCCTCACCTGTAAATACCGGTTGTGACCAAGAGGTCTGGACGAACGACTGGGCAGCCAGATTATAGATCTCCTCCGGCCGGTGTTCTTCCAGTAAATGGATCATTGAAACCTGATCTAACAAGTCCCCCTGGGCGAGAGTGATCCGGTTTTGGATATGAGCGATGCGATGGAAATTGATCGTGCTGCTTCGTCGAACCATGCCCACAACGTCATAGCCTTGTTCCAGCAGAAACTCAGCCAGATAAGAGCCATCCTGCCCTGTTATTCCTGTTATTAATGCTTTTGGCATAGAGTCTCCTAATTGTCGATTAAAGGCTGGTTAGAAAGAAAGCCGGCGGATCACAGTTCTGTTCATGATAACGACTTCGGCTTGCTTATAGATTATAGCCCGGCAGATCTCGATCGAACACCAAACTTAAATGCCCCGACTGTCAATAAAGCTATAGTTATCAGGGAAATAATGCCGCCGGCCAAAAACGATCTCGGTTGATACAACCATTCAACTAAGTGTTCGCCGGCCGGTACACAAATGGACCGGATTGTCGTATAAGCCCGGTACTTTTCTGCGTGTTCACCGTCAACTTTTGCCTGCCACCCTGGATAATCGGATTCCGCGATCAATAGTAGAGCACCTGAGTCGCTATTCGTAGTAATCTGCCAGTATCCGGCCTTGGATTCTTCTAAGGCCACGCTGCCTTCTACAGCAGGGGCAGGACCGATTAAACAGTCCGGTTCCCGAGCCAGAATTGCTGTGCTTGTCGCATCAAAGTCAGGTTGGTGAACCCTTGCCATGGCCAGAGTCTCGTCGCCAATTACTTCAATGTCGTAGACAAGCCGAATGGCTGGTAAAGCTCGAGTTCGTTGGTAAACCCACGCGCTTTCCCGATTCTCAACCAATGACAGGCCAGCTTCACCTCCGGCAAATTGGTCCAGTGATACCGGCGAAACAACGAAGTTCGCCGCCAATATATCGTAGGCCGTCGATCGTGGATCGGGTATAAGGGAGGTGAAGTCAACCAGGCTCGCCGGTTCAAGCGCTTGATATCCAAATACACTCTTCAATCTTACCTCTGTTGAACCACTTTGATCGAAGATTGATACGCCCCAAGGCAACACTCGTTCTTCCGTATCACCGATGATTGTTTTGGCCTCAGTCCACATCTGGTTCGGTCCCATTTGCTCTAGCCTAATCAATTTAAGGCCAAATCCCCACAGATCGGCGATGACAAGCACGATCAATCCAGCCGCTAACACTCTTTTCCGAACGACTTGCTCTGGCCGGCTAGCCAGATATCCCCACAAGATCCCCCCACTTAGCAACAAGATAACGATAGCAAGTGCGTAACCGCCGATTTGGTGCCATAATCGGCCGCTAGTATCTGTTGGGTGAATTGCCATGAATATCGCGCCTGTGGCAGCTATCGCGGCCGTTCCGACCAGCAATATTGCCAACAAGATCCACTTAAATAGTCTAGGCAAAGAGTCCGACTTAAACTCGAGCGACATGCTTTGCCAATGAGTAATGGTATGACCGACTAGAGCCGATCCGGCAAAAACAAAGAGGATCGCTGAGCGAGCCGGGGCGCGCATCAATCGGATCGGTGGAAACAGGTCAAATGCCACTCGGTATAGAGCGCTATCGCGCCCCAAGGCCAACCACAGGCCCACGACGATCAAGATGAAGTAGAACCAGACCTGTCGTGTTGGTTTGTATAGAGCCAGAATCAAGGTAAGGACGATCAAAAGACCCGCATAGTACGTTAATTCTTCAAATGTTGGCACACTCCAGTATCCGATTCGAGTGGGTTCGCCGAAGAATTCTGGTAGCAACAAGGTAACTAAATGGGCCGGTGGCAATGAGAAGTCAGAAGCAAACTCAAAGTTGCTACTTGATAGGCGTTGGGAACTAAGGCTGAGTTCGATAAACGGAACCAATTGGATGGCTGCGAGCCCAAGCCCAGCTGCGGCCACGATCAGCGATTGGCGAATAATTGTTAGCCACTTCTGACGGTCAAGCACAATCAAGTAAATTATGAATGCTACCCAAATTAGACCAACATAGATAAATGATGGCGTATGCCCGGCGAGGATAGATAGGCCAAATGGAAGGCCGGCGATCACGGCCGACCAAACTTTCCCTCGTTGTACGCTCCAGGATGTCGCCCATAGTAACCATGGCAACCAAGCAAAGGTCGCCAACAAGCCAATGTGGCCAGCCCATAGCCGGGCTGCCGTAAAGCCGCTAAATCCATAAATGAGGGCTGCCAATATACTCGCCAGCCAACTACCACCCATCTGTCTAGCGAAGAAGAACATCCCTGTAGCGGATAACCAAATGTGAAAGGCAATATACCAACTGATAGCGAAATTAACCGGTAAAATGAGCGCCAACCAGGTAGGTGGATAAAAAAATGCGACCTGAGGATTGCTTAAGAATGGGTAGCCAAGGAATTGAAATGGATCCCAGAACGGTAGACTTCCCCCGTAAACAGAATCACGCAGGTAGCTAAACCAGGGATAAAACAATCCACGCATATCATGGGCGCCGATGGCAAAACCCTGAGCAGGGATCAAGGTCCCTCGCAAGAAAAGCAGGGTTAAGAGAAATAGCAGTAGTGCGGCCGCAAACCCACTCCTATTTTCTAGCCTTGTCACGAATGATTGCCCCTGTCTAATCGCTGTTTAGAATGAAAAATCTGTGGTTGTGCCGTCATTTCACCCTAACAATCATTGAATCTCAACTTGGCCGATAACTTTTGGTTCTCCCAATCTTTCCTGCGTCGGCAGATGGTAGAAGCCGCTTTGAATCAGATAAGTCCCAGATTGTAGATCGCTGGGTAATAGAATTGCGTACCGATCCTGAACAATTTCGCCTGGTTTCCAATCGCTGGTAGGATATCCATCTGGCGGTCGATCCAACTGGGCTAACAGAGAGCCATCCTCTGAAAGCACGTGGACATAGGCAGTGTAATCACGGTCCATTTCTACCAGTGTCTTCCAGCTCAGTGTAATACCTAATTCATTCTCTACTTGCTCGACCTGCAAATCAGAAAGGGCTATTGCGCCGCTCCAGGATATGTCTTCTCTTTCTTGACCTCCGGGATTTTCCGTCCGAATATATGCAGAAAAATCGGGGTTCGATTCCACTAGCTGGTCCCTAGCGAACCGTGTCTCCATTCGGGCCAGGACTTCCTGTGAATATGAGCGGACTAGATAGTAGGCAGGTTGATCCAGGTGTCCCAATGGGAGCAAGCTTTGGCTAGGACTATGAAAACTCCGTAATTGCTCTTTATTTCCTTCCAAGGCGAAATAGATGGTAGCCATCTGCTCCTGATTTGGGGTTAGATAAATGGCGGCTTCTTCCGGTAATTGAGCGGCAAATTGACCAAGTTGCCAGTCAGCTGCGTCGAAAACCTCAGCTAAATCTTGTTGGTTTGCATACCGGCCAAAGTAATCATATACCGACAGTGTCGCGCTGATGATTAACAAAATCATCAAACCACCACCAACGACGAGAATGTTTCGTGGAAATAATTGAATCAGGCGCTCACTCATGACTGTTCCTAGCCAGGCGATGCCCAGCGACCCGATAATGGCCAGGGGCGGAACGACGCCGATTAGACGTCCAAAATGAGGTGCGTCGCCACTAAGAATGCCGGGCAAGAGCATAACTAACAGCCAAATCAACAAAAATACTTCCCGTCTCTTGAAACGGCGTAGGATTATGACGACTAATCCCGAAAGTACGAAAAACAGCTGAATAGGATCCAAAAATGGGCGTCCAGGAAGATTATGTAGGAGATTTGGATCACCTTGCCACAAAAAACCACGGGGGACGCGTCCGAGATTATGAATCCATGTCAGCCACGGTTGGCCCGGGTATGTTCCTGCTCCTCTATTGGCTATCACTTTTGAGCGGAGAACCAGGTAATACGGATGACGAACCAAGAAGATCACCATTGGCAAAGCAACCACTATGGCGATAAAAGCCATCACGCCCAAATTCGCCCACTGCCTTTGAACCGCCGGCCGATTGCGCCAAAACCAGAAGGTAATATATATCAAGAACAATAAGGGAAGAAAACGCGCCGCAGCATAGATATAGAGACCAATTCCCAGCAGGATGCCCGACATTAGGTACCATCGCGGTGCAAAGTCGCCAAGTGGCAGTGCAGAGTCTTCCCCTGAGCGTGTTCTAGGTTGATGCCTTGACTCTGACTCCTCAATCCCCTTCCAAAAACAAAACACTACTAGGGCATTTATAGGTAGGAACAAAATCGCTCTCTCGCCAAGACGGCTGAAGGTTATGGCAGGATAGGCGACAGCCACTATAAAAGCTGCGATCAGCGGCCCAGCTGCTGAAAAAATCGATTTTGCGGATATTGCGCCATTTTTGATCGAAGATGTTTCATCTTCACTTAATACGCTTGCGGCTAGATAGGTTGCCAATACTGCCAGTACACCGGCAATAGCAGGCACGGCCCGGATGGCGATTGGTGTCGCGCCTAACACGGCAATGGGCAGCGAGGCAAGGTATACGAATAGTCCTTCACGCCCGTAATTCCCCTCGAAGAAGACAGGCAAGGTCGTGTCGTAGATCGGCCTGCCGTCATGAACTTGCTGGGCATAGAGTTCCCAACCTTCATGATATATCGGGAAGGTCTCGCGAGCCAATAAGGACAATGAATCCAGGCCATGATACGCTTCATCATGATGTAGGCCAGGAGGTAATGAACCAAGCCGCCAGAAGCGAAGAAAACCAGCCAGCAATAGGATCGCCAGTAGCGTTACATATCGCCAGTCGATACGTGATATCCAGCTTGATCGATCTGGCTCAGGCAGATCATCCATCAGATTGTCTTATCGTGAACATCTTGGTGAGCTTTTGGTAAACAAAACAAGAATTGAGAAGTTATTTTCAGAGTAAACGCTATCCGGCCGGGATTCTGAATTTAATCGACAAACTCTACTGGGTCGCTGTTCATTTACCAGGTGATACGTTACCTACAGGGCAAGCGCGCTATACTACCCATATCATAGCAGCCAGTCAAAATTGAGCCATTTGGCGCCAACTTCACAGTCGCAAAATGCCATTGCGGTACTGGAGGAAACTCAATCCCGGACTGTGATATCAATTAGATAAATAGCATTATCCTCATGACCCGGGACAGATAAGCGATCATTGCTCAAGAGGTCATACATACCGACGAAGACTGGTATGGAACCACCAGGTAGATTATCGGGCAAAGTGATGATATGAGTGTCTGCGACAATTTGGCCGGGTTCCCAGCGGATCACCGGGTTTAGGGCACATTCCGGAGCGCCGTCATGTTGGGCGACTAATTCACCATTGTTTAGGTGAACAAATACTTGCCGGTTGCGCGTCATGGGCGCGAGCGCCTGCCAATAGAGGGTGACGAAGAGATTTTCTCCTGGAGACACCTGGTTTTGGCTAAGCTCAAAGCCGATTAACTTGACTTCATCGCCAAGAACCTCATCCATTGGTTGGACAGAAGAAGGCATTGAAGGCACAAGTTCATCGGGTCTGACCCAACGATTGCTACCTAAAGCTTCGATATTCCTGACAGAATCCACTTCCTGCTGCCCGAAAATCTCCATCGTCGTCTGCCCGCCAACAGTAATTCGGCTTTGAAGAGATAGTTTGGCGAGTACTTCTGCATCAAACGGCACTGGGTCTTGAACGTTAGAAGCCAAAACAAAAGTCTGATAGTCAGAGCAGTGAGTTCGTTGAGCTTGGGACATATACCAGTTCGTTATCTCTTCTTCTTCATTGCTAGCATATGGCAAATCTAAATCATCTAACTGTTGGTGAACCAGACGCCATCCAGACTGGTGTGGGAATCCAAACAAACCATATAATGGAGGCTCTTGCCAGGTTGTTGGATACAGCACCGGAATTGGTCTGTTATTTGACCAAGTGCGTTGACGTTCGGGTTCAACATCAACGAACAAGAGGTAGGGGTAAAGGACGGTCACCACCAGCCAGATGACTGCGACAATGGCTGTAGAGATAGAAAGTACTTTGTTATCTCTACCCCGTACCAGGTTCACTATAGCGTTGGCGCCTACTCCAGCCAGCACGGCCGCCCCTGGAAAAAACGAATAAATATGAGTGCGGGGATCTCGCACGAGTAAAATATAAAACAAAGCCGGTACGACAAAATACAAAACGACTTCGAAATGGCTCCTCTTCCGGGCAAGGATCACCAAGCCGATAGCGGTCAAAACCAAAATCCCCAAGACGTACCAGATGCTATTGTAGAAGGTGCTCATTTGCCAGGCAGCGGAAGCGCCCCCCGCAAGGCTTACTTCATTCCCTTGAACTCCAACCCTGGTACCGACAAGATAATTGATGATCTTACCGAAGTTGGGAGCAAGAGCATAAGGAATGTAGAAAATCGCCAGCAACACGAGTCCGCTCAATAAAGCGAGTCCCCAGGTTCGTACCTTTAGATGATTTTCCCGGTATGCAGCGACCAATATCCAGGCAATTGCGGGCGTGAACAAAATGGCATCATAATGAGCTAAGAAGCCACCCGAAAGGAAAATAATTGACAAAAAGAGGTCCGATCTACGACCGTTTAGCCGGAAACGAGCAGCCGAAAACAACGCCAACGCGCCAAATAAAACGACGAAAGATTGGTATTGGGCAATTCGGCTAAAGGCGACGGCGAATCCGCCTATTGCGAACAAAAGAGCGCTAATCAATCCAACTCTATCTGAGAACCAGGTGCGAGCTAACCAAAATAAGGCCAGGACTGCCAGCCACCCCGCCCACATAAAAGGCAATCGCAACCAAAAATCATTGATCGTTCCGGTCAATTCCCAGGTGATGAGGGGAAACAAGATCTCGGCCGGCCCTTTTTGATGAAGAAATAATTCGTCGACGTCACCGGTTATGATGGCCGCGGCTCGAGCCATGATGATACCCTCATCACCCTGTAATTCCTTGTAACCTAGATTAGGCAAACGAAGCAATATGGCTATCAGCATGATTGCCACTAAGGTTACGATAACCTTTGGTAGCAAAGATTGCCTTTCCACTTTTGTGGGCAGCTCGATCAAAGAAAACAGTACAGGTGCAATAACCAATATAAGAACGCCAAAAAGCATAAACCCAGATTGTGATCGGCCAGGGATATAAGAGACCCACAAGGCGATTACCATATTGGCTAGTAATGCAATACCGGCCGCGATCAGAAACCGTTCGCTCAAGTATCCTCGTATTAGAAGCATCCAACCGAGCGCAGGTAAAATCCACAATAAGCAATATACGGCGAGCTGGCGAGCTGATCCCGCAGGTAATACAAGGCTAGCCACAGCCGAGATACCAATAGCGAAGATTAGGCCAATCTGAATCCTATATTTACTAAGATTCATTGTCACCCACACGATAAATATGGATTGAGTAACCAATTCTGTCATCGGGTTCACGTGCCCGGAACCAGGCAAAGACATTCTTATCTTCTAGAGGTAATTCCCAGAGGTTGCTCACGCTGATAGCATAGAGGCCAGGCTCTGGATTATCAGGATCGAAGGGCAAATCCCACCACAAGTCAAAGTGCCGGGTAAGGCCTGGCAAAGGCTCGTAGTTGAGACCGTAGTAAGCCGGATCGGCCGTGCCAAACCAGGATAGCTTCAGATCCTCGATCTCGTTTTCTTCAGTCCAGCTGCGGAGACGCTTCAAGTCCTGACCCCAGTCAATATTACTATCGACCAAGACCTCATACCCATTGGCTGGTCCACCCGCCAATAGATTGAAGTAACTTAAATAATGTGGGTGCAAGTACAAATCCCAGGCGACAACTGATATTAGAGCGCCTATTAGGGCGATTCTGGCAGCATATCCGCGAGCATTAGTCGCGCGCCCGTGAAACTCGGGAAGTAAAATAATGCCAGAGGCTAAAACATAGAAAAACGGCAAGATTGGCAAGAGATGGCGATAACCTATGTTAAGGTCACTTTGCATGCTAGTAAGAAAATAGAGCACTGCCGGGATGATAAGAAATGCTGCTTTTGCTCTCGTCCACTCTTTCCACAATAACAAAATCGTGGCTATTAAGAAAAGAAGCAACACCAAAAGCGGTGTTTTGACCAATAAGGCTACCGGAAAATAATACCACCAGCCTTCAGTCGAGAAATTCCCTAACAAGAAAGCAGGACGGCCGCCTCCGCTGAGCTGAAATATTTGTTCAATTCCAGCTAAATAAGTTGGCATGGGGCCGCTAAAACGGTTGAGGCCAGCAAAGGCAGGGCTCAAAAAACGATACGATCCAAATTCAAAAGCGTAAATGGCCCAGACGGTAAGGAGGGAAATAAGGCAGACTAATAAGTATTGGAATAGGCGCTGGGCGGCTGTGTCCCATTTCCAGCGCTGGCCATACAGAGGCAGCAAAGATAAAATGGCGAATATCGGAACAAAAACAAGATTCGAAAACTTGCTCCCGATAGCTAAGCCTAAGCCGAATCCAGCGATGAGGAGCCGGCCCCAGCGCCAATCTTTGGCTGTCCATAGACGCCACAGAATATATGCGGCAAGCAGAACCGTCGCTGTCCCGCCGACGTCAGTTGTCGAATAGCGACCATGAGCCAATATATTGGGATCGAAAAGCAAAAACGTCAGCGCCAATAGACCAGAATATTTCCCCCACAACTCTTTGGAAAAGCGATAGCCGATTAAACCCAAGCCAATGGTCAAATAGACGATCGGTAACCGCGCCATGAATACCATTTGGTCGACACGCTGATTACCTGTCCACAACAATTTCTCGGCAAACGCGTACCAGCCCTCTCTCTGTTGCCAGCTTGGGTCTTCGAATGGTAAATTGATATCGGGAAACGTTAAGAGAGGAAGCGAGCTGATTACATTTATTAATGGAGGGTGTTCGAGGCTAAAGCGGGGATCGCCGCTGACCAGAAATGCAAGACCACGTGCCAGGTGATTCTGTTCATCCATCGTTGGACTATCACCTATCATTGAATCAATAGCCAACCAGAAAAACAGCAAGATGATGGGGATGGTTAAGAACACCGGACGTACGCCTCTTAATTGCCTCATGGCGGCCGATTATAGGGCACGTTAATATAGCCTGACAATACACCAGATCATTGCGTTAACTCTACGCGAAGCGTACGTGATCTGGCAACTTTAGCAGATTGGTTTAGAATCGCTACCGTCATGGACGAGCTTCTTAGCAGAATTCGAGATAATCGAGGCTATCGTTTTTTCCGGCGGCACCTGGGATCCTTAGTGAAAATCCTGGTGTCTGTTTTCGGACTGGCCTTCGTCGTGTGGTCAATTCCGGTTGATCAGATTCGAGACGAATTGGTTATCGTTAGCTGGTTCTGGCTGTTCGTTGCTTTTGCCATGGTTACTTTTAGCCTGGTATTACGTGCTTTTCGATGGCTCTTACTGTTGAAAGGACTTCAGGCTTCAGTTCCGTTTGGCCGACTGGTGGAATTGTACTTCGTCGGTAACTTCTTTAACTCCTTCCTGCCCAGCGGATTTGGCGGTGATGCTGTGCGCATAATTGAAGTCGCCCGGGACGTGCCGGCTAATATCGCTGCGGGCACAGTGATCGTCGATCGATTGTCCGGATTAATGACTCTGTTCGCGATGGCTCTTCTTTTGCTGCCCTTCCGGCCCGAACAATTTCCAGATAGCCTGGCTCTCATTGTGGCTGTAGTCTGCCTCGCGGGGCTCCTGGCAGGGGTTATCCTTCTTGAGGGCAACTTTATCCGGCGTTTTGGTCGCTGGTTGCCAGCAAAGTTATCACCTACGGGCAACGGCCCGGTGGCTCAATTGATGGATGCCGTGCAAGGTTGTGGCCGTAAAGCCATCTTAGGAGCCTTTGGCGTATCCTTCATCTTCAACTTGTTATTAGTTGCCTGGTGGGAAGCGGCCGCCCGGGCATTGGGAATCCAAGTATCCTATGCCCATTTGATGCTGGTCGTGCCGATTCTCTCGGTTGCCTTACTGGTTCCATCGATAGGCGGTCTAGGAGTACGGGAGCTTCTAGCCGGGCCATTATTTGCCAGCGCAAATCTCCGTGGGGCTGAAGCAGTCGCCCTTTCTCTATTGGTATGGCTTATTATGAGGGCAGTCAGTTTGTTGGGTGCGCCGAGTGTACGTTGCCGCAACAATCCGCGAAAACCGCCGCAAGCGCCGGTCCGCGACAGTCGAAAAGACAACTATGTAAACAGGGCTTTCGTCCTATGCTATATGCTTTAGAACAGCTTATGACTGTGACTCAAGCGCTAGGATCGGCTTCCCAAACAGGCTCACCGCTTAGAATTCTTCGTATTTGGTCCGGGAATTTTTTTGCATCGAGAGGTTTGGCCAAGAACCCGTCAAAACCAGCTTCTTTGGCTTTTTCCATCTCTGAAATAGCGCCTAAGGCAGTGACCGGTACAACCAAGGTACTCTTCAACAAAGGATGAGCTCGAATTCTTTCGAGCGCCTCATAGCCATCCTCTACAGGAAGCCTTAAGTCCATCAGGATTAGATCGACGCGTCCCATTTGTTCCGCGTATTCCACGACTCCCCAACCGGTCGTTTTCCACTCAGGATGTCTAACCCCTGTATAGGCCAGCAGACGAGCAGTCAAGGCGAAGCTGGCAGGGTTGTCTTCCACAACCAGTATATAAGCATCTTCGGGTTCAATAGGCTTTCGATCAGGCATCTACCCCTCAAAATAATTGAACTTCTACCCACTCACCGGCCGTCACACCACCTTGATTGAGTGGAATTCTAATCAAACCATCGGCTTTCACGAGCGTATATATAAGATTACTCTTGCCAAAAACAGGTGTGGCAATCAAGCCATCAGCTGTATCATTTAACCGAGCCGGCACATAATCCTCGCGACCAGATTCACTGGCAATATTGGCGCTAATCTTAGCCCATACAATACCTCGTCGTGGCGAGAAGGGCAAGCCTTGTAAACGGTAAATTGTCGGCATCCCAACCATAGAAAATTGGACCATGGCCGATACCGGATTTCCTGGCAGGCCAAGCACTGGCTTGCCTGATACAGCGCCGACAATAGTTGGTTTACCTGGACGGGTTGCAATCCCGTGCAACAAGACTCCCGGCTCGCCCAGACTGTTGATCACATCGACCGTCACATCCCTTACGCTAACAGATGAGCCGGCCGTCATAACAACCATATCATGTTGATCTAGGGCTTCTGCAGCGACCAGTTTCAAAGCATCTAGCTCATCAGGAATGATACCGATAATGACCGGTAGGCCGCCGGCTTGCCTCGTCTGAGCAGCAATTGTGTAGCTGTTGATGTCTCGAATTTGTCCCGGTCCTGGCTCTTGGCTTGGGTGAACGACCTCATCTCCTGTAGCAATGATGGCTACTCTGGGTCTTTTTGTCACCTTGAACTCTGTTATTCCCAGAGCCAACAGGCCGCCCAAATCCTGCGGCCGCAGGAAATGACCGGCCGGCAAGATCTCGTCATCCTGACCGACATCTTCGCCGACTTGCAACACATTCTGTCCGGATGCCACGGATCTTAGAACTTCTATCTCATAGGGAAAGTCGCTGGCGTTAGACCCGCCAACTGTTTGGGTAAGCTCAATCTGCACGACCGCATCAGCAGTCTCCGGAATCATGCCCCCAGTATGGACAATGGCCGCCTGATGCTTCCCTAACTCTATCGTTGCCTCCTGGCCCATTTGCACTTCGCCGACCACAGTCAACAAAGCCGGCAGGCTATCATTCGCACCAAAAGTATTGGCGGCTCGAACAGCGTACCCGTCCATTGTGCTCCGGCGAAAAGCCGGCAACGCATGGGGCGAATGAATTGGCGCGGCTGTGACTCTGCCCAATGCATCTACTGTACGAATAACTTCGTCCTTGGCTAGAGGCGCCAGGTTTTGGAAAAGAAGATCGCGTGCATCTTCAGGAGGCAAGACATTGAAGAATTCCGGCATGTGGGTAGTTTATCAGAACAGAGGTGTGGTTTCGAATAAGACGCTAGTGCTACAAGTTCAACTTTACCTACTGGCCAACTGCCTCAGGCCAGCTTCATCCAGAACCGAAATACCCAGCTCCTTAGCCCTTTCCAACTTGCTGCCGGCCGATTCACCAGCCAATAGATAATCCGTCCGCTTGCTCACCGAACCAGTAACCCGTCCACCTCGGGCCTCGATGAATTCCTTAGCCTCGTTTCGACTCATGGTGGGCAAGGTGCCAGTGATCACGAAGGTACTTCCTGTTAACGAATCAGATTCAAATTGGGGTGATTCTGATACAAAATTGAGACCAGCTTGCCTGAATTTTTCTAGTAGCCGGATATTGAATGGGTTTTCAAACCAGGTCACGACCGTCGCCGCCGTCTCCGGTCCAATACCTTCGATTGCCTCTAGCTGCTCTTGATTACTTAGGCCCAATTGATCGATGCTGCCAAGAGCCTCCAACAGCAGCCCGGATACCACGGTACCGACGAACCGAATGCCTAAAGCAGTCAGGAAACGGTCAGCCGGTTGGGCTTTACTGGCTTCAATGCCGTTCAATAGGTTATCTACCTTCTTTTCTTGAAATCCTTCCAAGATCAATAAGTCAGCTCGCCGTAGATAATAGACATCGGCAATATCTTGAATCAGTCCGTGTTCAATCAACAGAGCACCGGTCTGAGACCCAAAATTATCAATATCCATGGCACTTCGGCCGACGAAGTACTCTACTCGACGCACCAATTGCTCAGGACAGGTCGGATTGTCACAATATATGGCCACTTCGTCCGGAGGTTGTATCACCGGCGTGTCACAAAAAGGGCAGCGGTCTGGCGGTTCGATTATCTGCTCGTTGCCATCTCGCAAATCAGGTACAGGACCAATGACATAGGGAATGACATCGCCGGCTCGTTTTACCATGACGACGTCGCCAATTCGAATATCCTTGCGTGCAATTTCATCATAATTATGGAGAGTCGCGTTCCTAACAATAACCCCCCCGATTTCAACCGGTTCGAGGATAGCATTAGGGGCCAAAATTCCGGTCCGGCCGACTTTGACGACGACATCCAGCAGTTTTGTGTTTTTTTCTTGAGCCGGGAACTTAATCGCTATCGCCCCGCGAGGATCTTTACCCACAAAACCCAGGCTCTGGGCTAACGGCTGGTCATCTATCTTGACTACAATGCCATCAATCTCGTAGTTTATTTGGTTTCGCTTTTCTATCCAATCCCGATAAATTTCTGCAACCTCTTCCAAATTTTGACAAAAGAAAATATCTTCCGAGACGGGAAATCCCAGGGCCCTCAAATAGCTCAGGCGATCCCATTGCTTGTCAGGAACACCTTCGCCATCCCAGGAAATAACATCATATACAAAGAGAGTCAAGGGTCTCTGAGCGGTGATTTTGGGGTCTAATTGCCTGAGCGAGCCGGCCGCCGTATTCCTAGGATTCATGTAAAGTGGCTCGCCGGCCGCTTGCCGCTTCATGTTCAACTCGGCAAATAAGTCCAAAGGGAAAAAAGCTTCCCCACGTACCACAAGATAAGGCGGAAATACTTCGGTGCTGTCAGGATCAACGGGCAATTTTTTAGGCAATGCATAAAAAGTGCGGAGATTCACGGTGATATCTTCACCCACGGTTCCGTTCCCCCGGGTTGCACCCTGAACGAAAACCCCATCACGGTAAGTCAACAAAACAGACAAACCATCGATCTTTGGTTCGACGACGTAATTCAGCTTTGTATCTTCAGGCAATAACCGGTCGATTCGTTTGCGCCAGGCAAATAAATCTTCTTCATTAAATGCATTGGCCAGGCTTAGAACAGGCGCTGGGTGGCTGACTTTTTCAAATGCGTCAAGGGGTTCTGCGCCGGTTCGCTGAGTTGGCGAATCCACAGTTATGAGATCCGGGTTTTCCGTTTCAAGATCGACCAACTCTTTGTACAAAGCATCGTATTCGCCATCACTGATGAGCGGTGAATCCAATACATGATAGCGGTAGAGATGGAAGTTAATCAACTCCCGTAACTGTCCCAATCGAACTTCAGGCGAGGTTGCCATTATTTAACCCTCGTTAAATCTGGAATCGTCTAGCTTGCGCCGGTATTTTTCGAGATCCTCGATCTCTTGGTCGCTCCCATCAACTCCAGCGAAATCTGACACATCAAACTGATTTTGTGCAGCGGCCAATAATTCAGAGGACTGGCGATTTACAAATGACCACTTCTTACAGTGTGGGCAACGATCGTAGCGCGCAACCATTAATCTAAGGCTCCAAAGATGGATGCTAAATGGCCGGCCGCAACTCGGACAGACCGTTCCCCCTAAATATCCATATCCTTTGTGGGATCCCTTTACACTGTTCCCTCTTCTGCTCAAGAGATAGCTTGCTAGCCGAAAAAAGACGACCAGGGCCACCAGAATAATGACTGCCCAGGTCGTACCGTTGTTTCGATCGCCAATCTGGCTTAGTATCAGGACCGGAAAGAATATCTGGATCCGGCAAAGATTGAAGCGACCAATACACTGTCTCATTTAGGTTCCATTGTTCAGCGTTCTATCCTGGCGCAGCAACCGGAACCAGAAAGTCACCGGCAACCCAGCCCTCAGTGCCATCTTCCTGCCGCACTTGCCACCAGATAAAGCCGCTGCCTTCTTCCGGGCCACCGATCACTAGCAAGCTTTCACCCTCGGGAACCAAGGACAGACGAATGTTATCCGTACTAGGGCCACCCCTCAGACTTACGCCGATGTCTTCGGTATTGGTCACTGCGGCATAGTATCCGACCGTGATGGCCTCTGGAGCCACCGATAGATCTGGTGTGGCGGGAGGCGTAAACGTCGGCAGAGGCGTGGTTGTGGCAAGCAAAGCCGTGCCAGTTGGATTGAGGCCTGGTGGAGCTGTCAGTCTAATGATGGTAGGTGTGGGCAAAGATACGGAAAGTGGTTGTCGGATCAAAAATACGCCGACCAAGACGGCCGCAATGATGATGCCGATCAGGGTTGCCAGTACGCCTAATCCAAACCATAACCAGGGCACCTTTTGGCGTTCCTCTTTGCCAGTCGCCGACTCCCTGGTGTCTTGATATTCTGTTCGCGGATCCCGCGGATCAGGTGGTCGTTGATACCTCGCCATATTCGCCAATAACTTCAAGGGCTAAAAGAGTTAAATCGTCAAATGCTGGGGCGTTTCCACACCATTCGGCTACATCGGCAGCCAGACCATCGACAAGGGCCTGGGCCTTTAACTGCCGTTGCGCGTTCAAATAATCGGAAAGTCTTTTATATCCATATTGCTGGCCATCTTGATTGGTCGCGTCAGGAACGCCATCGCTGAATATTAGCAAGCGGTCACCTGGGTCAAGCTGGATTGAATATTCCTCCAGTTCTAACATTTCGATCATCCCCAAGAAACGGCCCTGGCCTTCCAACTTCTGTACGCCGCTATTGGACTTTATTAGCAATGGCCGCTCGTGGCCCGCTGTTACGTAAGTCAACAGGCCGGAAGGCCGGTGCAGCACTCCGTAAAAGGCCGTGACAAAGATATCGGCCGCTGGCGCTACCTCCATAACATCTCTATGGACGGCCAAAGCGACCTGAGCTGGACTTAATCTCCTTCGACCTTCAACCAAAAATAATGAGCGGCCAACCGCCATGAAGAGAGCTGCCTGGACACTCTTATCCGCCACATCAGCCAAAACCAGGGCTAAGTTTTCTTCGTCTATTTCGATACCATCATAAAAATCTCCGCCGACTTGTCGCGCAGGCTTCAGATAGGCGGCGAGATGATAATCAGGATATTGGGGTAACTTGCTAGGCAACAAGGTGCGTTGGACGGTCGCGGCGATTTCTAGCTCTCGTTCAAGTCGTTCTTTTTCAACCAACTCTTCTTGCGCCGCCTGCAATTCGGTATAAGCCTCTTGCAAAGCTTGGTTCTTTGAAATCAGATCGGCAATGGCCAACTTATCGGTACTTCTCAATAACTCGACGACATGACGCATTAAAGCATAAGCAACGGCCGGGCTGTTTTCAAGAACGTTTTCGAATACTTCTTCGGTGATCTCCAGAACGGTAACCGTTGTGACAGTTACGCAGTTTGCCATCCTGGGGGTATCGTCCAGTAAGCCCAATTCACCGAAGTATTCACGCGGTCGGATCAGAGCCAGCATCCTTTCCTCACCATCTTCGAGCATTTGAGTAATGGCGACCAATCCTTCGACCACAATGTAAAATGTATGCTCAACCTCCCCTTGATGGCACAGAATCGTTTCCGGAGGGTAGGTCCTTAACTGGGCCAATTCGCGCAGTGTATCCAGGGACTTGTCATCGAGGCCGGTGAATATACTGCGAAAAATACTGGTCGTTCCTGTACTCATCATCCCTCACAATTCAAACAGATGGATGTGGCAAACTGATGGTGGTTGCGCTTTCCGTCCCGAAGTAATGCTCCTGATTAGCCTATCAAGAATGCATATTATATGCAATTGCTCACAAATGTAATCAACTTTTCAACAGACCAGGTATTCACAATATCGCTCTTTTGAGCCCAACCTCTTTGTGCTACTGCAATTCCATAAGGTAAGAATTCAAAGTGGGCGGCGGCATGGGCGTCACAATTAATCGCTAGCTTAACGCCTAATTGAACGGCACGCCTCACATGATTATCTCGCAGATCCAGTCGCTGGGGATTGGCGTTGATCTCCATAATCGTCCCAGTCCGGACGGCCGCCAACAATAGTGCTTCCATATCGACGTCGGCCGGAGGACGATCGGGCAATAAACGCCCGGTCGGATGGGCGATCATATCCACATGAGGATTTTCAAGGGCCGCCATCAACCTGTCCATTATTTGATCTCTAGGTTGTCGCAATCCAACGTGCAAGCTAGCGATCACAAAATCCAAATCCGCAAGAACATCATCCGGATAGTCCAAATTGCCATCAGCCCGAATCTCCATTTCCGTACCATGCAAGATTCGAAAATCAGGGCCAAGCATCTGACCAACTTCTTTTATCTCATCGGCCTGTGATCGCAAACGATCCTGGCTCAACCCATTGGCTATTCCTAAGCTGGCCGAATGGTCGCTAATGACAATATGCTGAAAGCCTCTTTCTTGGGCAGCACGGGCCATTTCCAAGATTGTGAGGCTGCCATCTGACCAGGTGGAATGCATATGAAGATCAGAGATAATGTCGCGGCTTGTTACTAGCTCTGGTAGATTGGAATCGATGGCTGCTTCAATTTCGCCGCGATCTTCGCGTAGCACGGCCGGGATAAAGGGCAAGCCTAATGTCGCATATACCTCGTCCTCTGTAGTACAGAGTATTTCATCCCCGCTGTCTAGTGCTGTAAAAGCATGTTCATTTAGAGTGTAACCTGACTTCAGGGCCAGTTCGCGTAATCTAACATTGTGATTCTTGCTGCCAGTGAAATAGGACAGTAACGTTCCCCATCGATCACTGGGCAGAACACGTAAATCGACCTGAAGGCCGTTGAGTAAGAGGACGCTGCTCTTGGTTGGACCACTGCCGAGGACTGTTTCGACTCCTTCCATTTCCCGAAAATGGGTCATGATCGGTTCGGAATCCTCGGCCGCCACCATTAAATCAATGTCACCAATCGTCTCTCGTTTACGCCTGAGTGAACCGCCAACGGCAACTTTATTTACACCAGGAAGCGCCTCTAGACGAGATAATATTTCATTCGCGATTGGCCAGGCTACACCAAGTGGTGTGCGATCATCTCCGAATGTCTCCAAGGCCAGGATGCTAGCTTTGATCCGCTCTTCCGACTTCGGGCCAAATCCTGGAAGGTCCTTCAGCTCACCTTTCTCGGCCGCTTCCTTCAACTCCTGGAGTGTCGTAATACCTAGATCCGTGTAAATCTGTTTTACTCGTTTTGGGCCTATACCTTCCAGTCGCAACATCTCTACCAATGTCGGAGGAATCTCCAAAGACAGCCGATCATAAAATTCAAGTTTTCCCGTTGTCAACAGCTCTTTGATTTTATCGGCTAAGGTTGAACCAATGCCGGGAATATCGGTGAGTTTGCCGTCTGATAATATCTGCTTCAAATCCTGGTTTAGTTCGCGAATATTCTCTCCTGCCCGCCGGTAGGCCAGCACTCGGTGAATTGAATCGCCACGAATGGCCAACATATCGGCGATTTGCTCAAATAGGGCCGCGACTTCCCGATTAGTCATAGCGTTGATTATACCGTAGCCGTCCTTCATACGAAACCGATGGTAAATCAGCTTTTATGTTCGGTAGAATACAGATAACAACGATAAAATCGTGCTGAACAGACCGTTGATTATTAATCTAAAACAGAGTGCGACCAGTACAGATTATTGCAAAATTGAACGCCGGCCTGTTTTTCAGATTGATATATATATTTAGACGACCACCACCTTGACACTTCTCATCGTTTATGTACATCGCGCTCCAATGTTCATTGCTATATTGCCATGCGTCACAAGCCATGCTAACATTGACGCTGCGTTTTTAACGCAGGCGTACCCATATCATTTCTTTCAGACAAAAAGGAGAAGAGAAGATGAAAAAGAATCGCCTATTATTGATTGTCACCTTCCTCATGCTCGGCCTATTGGTGGCCGCATGTGGTGGTGGCGCAGCAGAACCGACCGAAGCTCCAGTGGCAGCGCCCACTGAAGCTCCGGCCGAGGAACCAACTGCGGAGCCGATGGAGGAGCCAACTGAAGCTCCAACTGAGGAGCCGACTGCAGAGCCGGTGGAAGAGCCGACCGAAGAAATGGTCGAAGAACCGATGGCCTTTGAACCGATGGTCATGGCTGCAGACGACTGCGAATATGGCGGCCTGTTCAAGGAAATCGCGGCCATTGACGAACTGACAGTCCAGTTCACTATGTGTGCGTCGGACCCGGCCTTCCCCCCTAAGGCGGCCTTTAGTGCCTTCGGCATCCAGCCCAGTGAACACCTGGAAATGACCGGCGGCAGCCCCCTGGACAACCCAGTTGGCACCGGCGCCTATATGCTCGATACATGGAACCGTGGCGACAGCATCATCATGCAGCGCTTTGAGGATTATTGGGGTGAACCGGCAGCGGCCGACACCCTGGTATTCCGCTGGAGCACTGAGGGTGCTGCCAGGTTGCTTGAGTTGCAATCAGGTCAGGTCGACGGTATCGATAATCCCAGCCCGGATGACTTTGAGACAATTGCCAGCGATCCAAACCTGCAACTAATCGAACGCCCGGCGCTGAATATCTTCTACGTCGGCATGAACAACGTGTTCGCGCCTTTCGATAACGAAATGGTGCGCCAGGCAGTTGCTCAATGCATCGATCGTGATCGAATTGTCGACACCTTCTATCCGGCAGGATCTGAGGTAGCCAGCCACTTCACGCCATGCTCAATCCCCAATGCCTGCGTGGGTGATTCCTGGTACGAATTCAACCCGACGGCGGCGCAGGATCTGCTGACAGAGGCCGGATTCCCCGATGGCTTCTCGACTTCGATCGCTTATCGTGACGTCGTCCGCAGCTATCTGCCCGAGGTGTCATTGGTAGCCCAGGATCTGCAAGCCCAGCTCTTGGAAAACTGCAATATCGACGCCGAAATCGAAGTTATGGAATCAGGCGCCTTTATCCAGGCTGCCGACGCTGGCGAGCTGGAAGGGTTGCATCTCCTTGGTTGGGGTGCTGATTACCCGGATCAGACGAATTTCCTTGACTTCCACTTTGGCGCCGGCGCTTCCGATCAGTTCGGCGAAAAATTCGACGATATCACAGCTGCCCTTACTGCGGGTGCTGCACTGGCTGACAACGATGCGCGAGAGCCATTCTACGTGGAAGCAAACAATCTGATCAAACAGCACGTGCCGATGGTTCCAATTGCCCACGGTGGTTCTGCTACCGCTTATCAAGCCGACGTAGAAGGGGCCCATTCCAGCCCCTTGGGCAATGAATACATGGCCGTCATGGATCCAGGTGGGCGTGACACTTTCGTCTGGATGCAGAACGCAGAGCCTATCAGCTTATACTGTGGTGATGAGACAGACGGTGAGTCACTTCGGGCCTGCGAGCAGGTCGTTGAGTCCTTGCTTTCCTACGAGATTGGTGGCACAGCCGTTCAGCCTGCCCTAGCGACATCTTGCGATGCCAACGAAGATCTGACAGTCTGGACCTGTAATCTACGCGAAGGCGTTTTGTTCCACGATGGTTCGACCCTGGATGCCAACGACGTTGTGGTCTCCTACGGCCTTCAGTGGGATGCCGCCCATCCGCTGCACGTCGGTAATTCCGGTGCATTCACGTACTTCTCTGCTCTTTGGGGTAGTTTAATGAATGTCGAAGAGTAGGAGCGGTTGCTCATTAGCAACTTCAGCTAGATAACGATGGGATGGCCTGTATTCACACAGGCCATCCCACCACTTTCTCGTTCCCTATCTATATTTCTTTTTCGAATAATACTTTTCAAAGTATAATTGACGCATGATCCAGTATACGGTTCGACGTGTCCTTTATTCCATCCCGGTCGTTTTTGGCGTGTTGCTGGTCACTTTTTTTCTGGTGCGGGCAATTCCAGGCGATCCTTGTACCGCGATCCTGGGCGAGAAAGCAACGCCCGAGATTTGCGAGCGTTTCTTAAGAGAAAAGGGGCTCGACAAGCCTATTCCCGTCCAATTTGGCATATACCTGAAAGATGTCGCCCAGGGTAACTTCGGCGAGTCCATCCGCTTCAAACGGCCGATCACGGTGATGCTTCTGGAACGACTGCCCGTTACCCTGGAATTGGGCTTGATGGCTGTCACCTTTTCTGTCCTTATCGGTGTACCACTGGGCATTATCTCCGCACTCAAGCGCAATTCTGCTTTGGACGTCGGCACGATGCTTGGAGCCAATATTGGCGTCTCCATGCCTGTCTTCTGGCTTGGTTTGATGCTTGCCTATATATTCGCTTTGCTCCTGAAAGATACGCCTTTCGCCCTGCCGCCAACCGGTAGACTTTCCGCAGGTATGGTACCCATTCCGTTTTACGAGATTTATGGTTTGGAAGTAGCTGATGGCGATACTGCCCCCACAATCTTGACCTTTATTTCCAATATGTATATTGTGAATGCTCTCTTAGGTTTACAGTGGGAAGCTTTTTGGGATACCTTTAAACATCTGATTTTGCCCGCAATTGCCTTGGGCACGATTCCGTTAGCCATTATTGCTCGCATGAGTCGATCGAGTATGCTGGAAGTGCTTGGAGCGGATTATGTCCGTACAGCCAGGGCCAAGGGTCTCAAGTACAATAAAGTCGTCATGAAGCATGCCTGGCGAAACGCTTTGTTGCCTGTAGTGACTATCGTCGGTCTGCAACTTGGCCTGGTTCTCAGTGGCGCTGTATTGACCGAAACGATTTTCGGTCTAGCAGGTGTCGGGCGAGCCATGTTTGAGGCTATCACGGCGCGGGATTTTCCGGTCATTCAGGGTTTTGTTGTAGTGATCGCTATTGGATTTGTCGCGCTCAATCTGATCGTCGATCTTTCTTACGGCTTTTTAGATCCGCGTATTCGAATCGACTAGCAGCTATTAACTGATGTCCTCTGTATCAGAACTCCCCATAGAAAAGCTGGACGAACCGGCTGCTGGAAGCCTTGGCGACTATCGCTCTAACAGCCTCTGGCGTCTGACGTTGCGCCGTCTATTCCGCCAACGATCCGCGGTCCTTGGTGGGATAATTTTGCTTATCTTGATTTTCGCAGCCGTACTTCGCCGATGTGATCGCCCCATACGATCCTACAGAAGTACTGATCGGTAAGGAAGATGTTGGTAAACGAGAAAAGCCTTGTATCCATTTGCTAGGGTGTCCGGAAGATCAGCCGCAACATATTATGGGCACTGACGGCAACGTTCGTGATGTTTTCAGCCGGGTAATACACGGAACACGAATCTCACTCACGGTTGGTTTTGCTACTGTTCTATTCGCAATTATCGTGGGAACTACGCTTGGGGCATTGTCCGGCTACTTAGGGGGATGGTTTGGCAATGTCACCATGCGAATTCTTGACGTTTTGTTGGCCTTTCCTTTTCTGATCCTGGCGATTGCTATTGTCAGCGTGCTTGGTCCTGGTCTGACCAATGCCATGCTGGCAATTGCCATTGTCTCGATACCGGCATATGCGCGAGTCGTACGTTCTAGTGTGCTGTCAATACGCGAGCAATCATACATCGAAGCTTCACGTGCCTTGGGAGCGAGCAGCACGCAGATTCTTATAGGTCGAGTCTTGCCAAACGCCCTGCCCCCCCTGATTGTTATCGCCACTCTGGGGATTGCCACCGCCATCCTGGATACGGCAGCCCTATCCTTTATCGGTCTTGGCGCCCAACCGCCGCAACCAGAATGGGGCTCCATGTTGGCAGGTGAGAGAAACCAGGTCTTTAGCGCACCTCACCTGGTCTTCTTTCCTGGCTTAGCTATTATGTTTACAGTTCTGGCCTTTAACTTGCTGGGTGATGGCCTGCGCGACGCACTTGACCCAAGATTGGTCCACGCTGGCGTTAAGTCAGAGTAGCAGCGCCTCTCTCCTCCCATTTTCACCACAATTTGTTATCTCAGACGGCTAGAAACATCGGCTACCAGGAAGGTCTATCGGGCTTCAAGCGCCTTTCTTACAGCAGCCAGGGCAGCTTCATAATCCGGATGTTGGGCGATCTCAGGAACATACTCCACGTAAGTGATGACACCATCACGGCCGACGACGAAGATCGATCGTTGTTCCAAGCGCCACTCCTTGATATGTGTGCCGTAGGCATCGCCGAAATTCATATCTAGTGAATCGGACAAAACCTGGATACGATCAATTCCAGCCGCACCGCACCACTGGCGTTGGTTCTGAGGCGGTTCGCCGCTAATCGTCAAGATAACCACATCGTCGCCAAATTCGGCCGCTTCCTGATTAAATCTTCGGGTCTGGGCATCGCAAATACCGGTAGCAAGGTTTGGCACAACCGAAAATAAGCGAACCGTACCGGCAAATTCATCCGAACTAACCTTGCTCCAATCATTCGCCGTCAGCGTAAAATCAGGCGCTTTGTCGCCAACCTGGCGCACCTCACCCAATACCGTCAATGGTTTTCCTTTAGTCGTTACGGCTCCAAAGCGTTCTTCTAACACATCTACCTCCGTTCTGAGAGTTCGAAATGGATAGGCAAACCTAGCCCATCCTGGCGTGCCCCATCATTTTGAGCTAGAGATTCTAGGGTTTAGACATCAATTCCGGTAATTCAGCGGAACAATTACGGCAATTCGCCGGAGTATGGTTCTACCTCAGTCGCTTCTGGGCCCTTGTTTCGTTCTTCCACATCATAAAGAAGCCATTGTCCTTCTTCCAATTCTGTGGGATCCTGGATGCTACTCGTTTTGTGAAAGAAGATATCTTCACCCCCACCCCGGGAAATGAAGCCATAGCCACGAGTTGGGTTATACCACTTCAAAGTGCCAATGTATTTTCCAGTCTCTGGATCAATCTGGATGACCTCCGGTTCCGTTACCGTTGCTGTTGCCTCCCTAGTGACCTGCTCTTGCCTTGGTTGGGGTACACTAGGCGGCGGTTGATCCGTTATCCGGTCAAGTGATTCAACCTCGATTGGCAAACCCGCCCTGGCCAATTTCCTCTTCATTTCTACCGTAAATACAAATCGATTGCCTTGTTCATCTTCAGCCCATGTGTCTTGAAAATTCATTCCGTCTGATCTCCTAGCTAGAAGTTGCCCACATATTGGGCGTTAAGTGGCATAATTGCCGTAGCATAAAATGAAATAACAAAAATATCTTGATAATAAAATCTATTGTAGCAGATAGCGCTTAGCTAATCACTCTTCCGAAGGCATCGTCGGTCTTGGCTGCAAACTTACGGCACCGGTAATCCGATTACGGTCACCTAAGCGTACAATCGGTCTCGGCTTAATGGGCCGATTCCCAGTGACGGCCTTGCCCAGTTTCATGCTCCTGGCGGAGCCCCCGGCCGTCATCACGTAGATATCCTCTTTGGCATCCCCAATTACGGTAGAGACAACTTCGTTGGCGCCCTTTGGCAACCGGACATTGATGACCCCTTGTCCGTACCGGCCTTGGATTGGGTAAGCGCTCGTCGGCGTGGTTTTGGCCAAACCATTGTCTGTCACGCTCCAAATGTAGCAATCTTCCCTGTACACGTCCATCGCGACCACGCCATCCATATCATTGGCTAACTTGATGCCCATAACGCCTCCGGCCGGTAAGCCCATGGGCCGGACCTCTTTCTCCTGGAAACGAATGACTTGTCCGGCAGCCGAGGATAAGACGATCTGGTTTTCGCCAGTGGTAAGCCTGGCCCATCCCAACGAATCATCTTCAGGCACATTTATCACAACAAAGGGATCGCCCGTTATACCTGGTAAGTCCTGTAATCGAATTCGTTTTACTATTCCGCCCAAGGTGGCTAGGCATAAGAATCCCTGGAAATTGGCCGGGCGGACAATTGCGGCTGCTATATGTTGCCGGCGGGTAAAGCCGGTCAGTTCAGCCCAATGAGTGCCTTGGCCGAGCTCGCGCGATTGGGGCAGCTGGTAGACCGGTAAACTAACTACCTGGCCATCGGCGGCAAATAAATACAATACGTCCTGGGTGTTCGCTTCGAGCAGAGCCAACGGCATTTCTGGAGGCTGAGCCGGAACGGAGATCGCACTCGCGCCGGGCGTTCGGGATAGAGTACCTTTATCACCTAACATGACCCGAACGAGTTCATCAGGTAAAAGATCGCTGGCCGTTAATTCAGCCTGCTCGCTGCTCTCGTCCACGATCTGTGAACGGCGAATGTCACCATAAGTATCTTTTACTTTCAGCAACTCTTCTTTGACAGCCAGACGCAATAGCTCTGGCTTAGATAGTAGTCGTTCAAGATTCCTAATTAATTGTTGTTTTTCCTTGTATTCATCCTGCAGTTTCCGCCTCTCCAGCCCGGTCAATCTCCGCAGTTGCATATCCAATATGGCCTGGGCCTGTAGTTGGGATAGCTTAAATTTTTTGCGTAGATTGTCCTTGGCCGTTTCTACATTCCGAGAACGACGTATGGTATCAATCACCTCATCCAGACTATCGAGAGCACGAAGCAGCCCTTCGATGATATGAGCTCTTTCCTTTGCCCGAACCAGTTCATATTCGCTTCTGCGGCGAATAACCTCCAACCGGTGATCGAGGTAAACTCGCAAAGCTTGTTTCAGGTTTAATACCCTGGGCTCACCATCGACCAAGGCCACCATGATAATGCTAAAGGTGGTCTGCATTGGGGTTAATCGAAACAGTTCGGCTAAAACTTCCTCGGGCTCGACATTCCGAGTGGTTTCGATGATGATGCGCATGCCATTTCGGTCGGACTCGTCCCGCAGATCGGTCAAACCCTCCACCTTACCGTCACGGTGCAAGTCGGCAATTCTGGACAATAAATTGGTCTTATTCGTCTGGTATGGCAGTTCAGAAATCACAATCCGTGACTTATTTCGCTCCATGTGTTCGACATGTGCTTTTGCCCTGACGATCACCCGGCCGCGCCCGGTTGCATAGGCGTGGGCGAGAGCATCCATCTGGCCATCTTCGCCTTTGCCTTTGTAACGAAACACCAAAGCGCCAGTTGGGAAATCCGGTCCGGTGATGAAATTCATAATATCTGCGACGGAGATGTCTTCTAGCCTATTCCAATGGTCCAGCATATAGGCAAGCCCGTCGACAACTTCGTTCAAATTATGAGGAGGTACGCTGGTGGACATGCCAACAGCGATGCCTGAAGATCCGTTGACCAATAAATTGGGAATGGCCGACGGTAGGATTGATGGCTCTTTTAAAGAATCATCAAAATTCTCTGTGAACTCGACCGTATTGAGTTCGATATCCTGGAGCATATCCCGACCCATGGGAGTCATCCTGGCCTCGGTATACCGCATCGCGGCGGCCGCGTCGCCATCAATCGAACCAAAGTTCCCCTGCCCATCAACCAACATATAGCGCATTGAAAAATCTTGGGCCATTCGTACCATGGCGTCGTAAACTGACTGATCGCCATGGGGATGGTACTTTCCCAGCACCTCGCCGACGACTCTAGCCGACTTTTTATGGGCGGAATCTGGATTCAATCGCATATCGTACATCGCGTACAGAATCCGTCTTTGAACCGGTTTTAGGCCATCGCAAGCATCTGGCAATGCCCTGGAAACGATAACGCTCATAGCGTAACTCAAGTAAGAGTCACGCATTTCTGAATCAATGCTGACTTGTTTAACTAAACCAATTTCTCCAGCAGCCATTCACTCACCCAATTAACTTATATCACACAGTCTATCCCATGAATTGTGGTGATAGGATATACAGAAGACGGCCGGCGCCATAGCGAACTCGGCCAATAATAGAACGGGTTTTCTACTAAGCGCCGTCAAATATAGGCGATTTGGAGAGGGCTGTCAAACGATTAAACTCCCCTGGTCAGGTCCCATAAAGTAAAGCGAATGCCGGGAAGGCCAGAGCGTTTACCACTCGTCTGGTGACTCAACAAATATGTCGTCACCTTCGATTTTCACTTCGTAGGTAGGAACTGGAACAACAGCCGGCATCGACAAGACTTGACCATCTCTCAAGTCGAACAAAGCACCGTGCCTTGGGCATGCTATCGTACAACCATCGATGTCACCTTCCGCCAAAGGGCCTCCGTCGTGGGTACATACGTCTTCAATACAATATACCTGACCATTCACATTGAATAAAGCTACGGTCACCTCATCAAAATCGACCGTCTTACGCGTGCCGGGCAGAAGTTCGCTTATCTTGGCAACCTTTACAAACTCGCTCACGGCCGGCCCTTCCGCAGCTCTTCCGGATCTGGCATGCCGTAGGCGCCGGCTTTTAATACCTTCAGGGATAAGAGGGCACATTTAACGCGGGTCATGCTTAACTGGATGCCTAGCAGTTCTAATAACTGCTCCTTGGAATAATCCTTCACTTCCTCAATCGTTTTACCCTTCATCTCGTCGGTCAATAAAGAAGCCGAGGCCTGGCTAATGGCACAACCCTGGCCCTGCCACTTAATGTCCACGACTCGTTGCTCCTCGTCTAATCGAACCGATATTTCAATCACATCCCCACAAAGAGGGTTGTCTTCTTCATAGACAAAATCAGCCGGATCCACCCGGCCGAAATTGAGCGGATTTTCATACAGATCGATGATTTGCTCTCGATAAATGCTATCTTCCATAAATTATCCTACAAACGGAAAACTTCGCGGACTCGATTTAAGCCCATAACCAATCTATCGACATCTTCAGGACTCGTATAAAGATAAAAACTAGCCCTGGCGCTGGCCGGAATACAAAGGCGCTGGTGCAATGGCATGGCACAATGATGCCCAGCCCGAATTGCTATGCCGTCCTGATCTAATAGTTGGGAGATATCATGCGGGTGAACCCCGTCTAATGTAAAGGCGACTACCCCTCCCCGTTGAGCGACCGGCGGGCCAATCATCTTCAATCCTTCGACTTCGCTTAATGCTTCCATCGCATAGCCGGTGATGAACTGCTCATGCGCATGAATCGCTTCCATACCAACCAAATTCAAGTAATCGACAGCGGCGCCCAAACCAATACCTTCGGCAATGCTTGGCGTGCCGGCCTCAAATTTCCAAGGCAATTCATTCCAGGTCGAACCGTCGATGGTGACTCGTCGGATCATGTCACCCCCACCAAGAAAAGGTGGCATCTCTTCAAGCAATGCCCGTCTGCCGTAAAGGACACCAATGCCTGTTGGTCCACACATCTTGTGGCCGGAAAAAGCCAAAAAGTCACAATCCAAATCTTGAACGTCAACGGGTAGATGAGGTACGCTTTGGGCCGCGTCTACTACGGAAATTGCCCCGACCGCGTGAGCAGCAGAAACTAACTCTTTCGTTGGATTAATGGTTCCAAAGACATTGGACATGGCCGAAAAAGCGACGATCTTGGTCCTTTCTGTCAGTAGATCTGACAGGTGGGTCAGATCCAGCAACCCATCATCATTGAATGGGATATAACGTATTTTCGCTTCGATATCTTCGGCCACAATTTGCCAGGGCACGATATTAGAGTGGTGTTCCATCTCGGTGAGCAAAATCTCGTCGCCTGGTTCTAGATTTTTTCGCGCCCAGCTCCAGGCTACCAGGTTGAGTGCTTCGGTTGTATTGCGAACGAATATGACGCTCGCGCTATCAGGGGCATTAATAAAACGCCCAATTCGCTCCCGAGCGCCTTCGTAGGCGGCCGTTGCCTCTTCACTCAGCCTGTGGATACCACGATGTACGTTGGCATTATAGCCACGATAGTAGGCATTCATTGATTCAATAACAGCTTCAGGCTTCTGTGAAGTTGCTGCGTTATCAAGGTAAACAAGGGGAACCCCAGGATGGGCTTCTGCTTGCAGTATTGGAAATTCGGCCTGGATGGCTTTAACGTTTAACATAGTTCCCTGTTGTACCTCAATTTAACCCGAACTTGATTGTCGCGGCAAACATCTTCGTACCAATCCATACCCTGGAAACAGAAAAGGCACGGTGTACCGTGCCCCAACATGATCCAATCAAATCTACCTGAAATACCCGGTCAACTTATCACCCCGGGGGTGCCTAATCAGCCAACTTTTTCGATGATCCGGGCAGCAATACGGTCGCGCACGCCTTCGATAGGTATACGTGACATGACCGGGGCGAAGAAACCTTCAACGACCATTTGAACGGCTGTTGCCCTTGGGATACCACGGCTCATAAGGTAAAAAACATGGTCCTCATCTATCCGGCCGACGGTCGAGGCGTGAGTGCAACGAACATCGTCGGCTTCAATTTCCAAGCCTGGTATCGAATCAGCCCGAGCTGTATCAGCAAGTAATAGGTTACGATTCGCCTGAAAACCATCAATTCGCTGCGAGTCGGGTAAAGCTTTGATCATCCCCTGCCAGACAGAACGAGCCTTGTCCTTGAGGGCTCCCTTGTACAACAAATCGCTTGTAGAATCAGAAGAGTTGTGGTTTTGTTGCGTGTCGAGATCGAAGTGCTGTCGCCGGTCGCCGAAAAACAGTCCGGACATGCGCGCCCACGATCCGCGACCGTCCAATTCAACTGATTGAAAAGCCTTGGTTAGCCGCGAGCCCATCACGCTGACGATCCAATCCAATTGCCCATTATGCCCTACTCGTCCGCGTTCATGGTTTATTTGCCAGACATTAGTGCCAAAATCTTGTAACGAAGCATAAAGCAAATTAGCTCCGTCGCCGACGATTAATTCGACCACACCATTGTGCAGGGCCTGTCCCTTTGCATTTTCAGAAGCGTACTCGTCGATGAGTACCGCCCGGGCACCTTCTTCCAACACCACTAAGGTATGGCTGAATGTTTTGCCTGATACCGACCACAAGGCGCTGTGAAGGGGTGCAGCCGCCTCAACATGTTTCGGGATGTAAAGAAATGTACCCCCACGCCAAAATGCGCCGTGAAGGGCAGCGAATTTACCTTCGCTAACAGGCACGACATCGGTCATAAAATATTTTTGGATTAACTCGGGATATTCTCGCACAGCCGTGCTCATGTCACAAAAGATGATCCCTTGCTCTTTGAGCTGGTCGCTCATCTCGTATTTTTGTGTCACTCCGTCGACGATCAACAGGCTACCACCCGTCTCATCGTCGGTGAGTTGCTCACCTAGATACGCTGGCACGCTCGAGCCAGCACCATTTCCATTGAGCGATGGACCTACATCGTCCAATTTAAAGCGGCGCAGATCTGTCCTTCTCCATGGTTCATCCTTGATCGTCGGCATGGGCATACTTTGATATATCTCCCAGGCCTCGAGGCGAAACTGCCTCATCCATTCGGGTTCGTTCAGGGACGTGGAGAGTTGTTCGACCGCGTCGCGTGAAAAAGTCGTCATTGATTCCCTCATCAGAGTAATTGTTACATTGGTCGCTAAGGATTAGTATTGAGAACCGGTATTAGCCGATGGATCCTTCCATCTGGAGCTGAATCAGGCGATTCATTTCCACTGCGTATTCCATCGGCAGCTCTTTCACCAATGGCTCGATGAATCCATTGACGATCATGGTACTGGCCATTTCTTCGCTTAAACCCCGGCTCATCATGTAAAAGAGCTGTTCTTCGCCGATTTTACTGACAGAAGCCTCATGACCGATGGTTACGTCGCTTTCATCGATTTCGATATATGGATAAGTATCCGAACGGCTTTTATCGTCTAAGAGAAGGGCATCACAAACCACATTGGATTTGGATCCATGGGCGCCTTCATGCACCTTTAACAAGCCACGATAAGATGCGCGACCACCGGATTTGCTCAACGACTTCGAGATAATCCGGCTGGTGGTATTTGGCGCGACATGGACCACTTTGCCACCGGCATCCTGGTGCTGGCCTGCGCCGGCAAAGGCTATGGACAAGATTTCACCGTGAGCTCCAGGTTCCATGAGGTAAACGGCTGGGTACTTCATTGTAACTTTCGAACCCAGGTTCCCGTCGACCCATTCCATAGTTGCGTTCTTATAGGCCATGGCTCGCTTGGTGACCAGATTGTAGACATTATTGGACCAATTCTGAATCGTTGTGTAGCGGCAACGACCGCCTTCCTTGACAAGGATTTCCACCACGGCCGAATGTAACGAATCAGACGAGTAAACCGGGGCCGTACAACCTTCGACGTAATGGCAGTAAGCGCCTTCGTCGATCACGATCAAAGTACGCTCAAATTGGCCAACATTCTTGGCATTGATCCGGAAATAAGCCTGAAGAGGCATTTCCACATGAACGCCCTTAGGCACGTAGATGAAACTGCCACCTGACCAAACAGCCGTGTTCAACGCCGCAAATTTGTTGTCATTGTAGGGAATGACGGTGGTGAAATACTCTTGTACGATTTCCGGATATTGGGCCAGGCCATCATCCATGCTTAAGAATAGAACGCCCTGGTTCTCCAGCTCCTCCTTCATTTTGTGGTAGACAACCTCAGATTCATATTGGGCCGCTACACCTGAAAGGAATTTCTGTTCCGCTTCCGGGATACCTAGCTTATTAAAGGTATCCTTGATATAAGGCGGCACGTCTTCCCAATCATCACCCTGGCGATCGGAAGGCTTAATATAGTAAAAAATGTTTTCAAAATCGATGCCCGACAAATCCGCGCCCCATTCTGGCATTGGGCGTTCCAGGTAGTGGGCGTATGCCTTGAGCCGGATATCCAGCATCCATTCTGGCTCTCCCTTCATCAACGACATTTGGCGAATGAGATCTTCATTCAGACCCTTCTCGGCCTTGAAGAAATAATCTTCAACGTCGGAAAAGCCATATTTTTCGGCATATTCGGTGTTGACGTCGGCGACGATTTCTTTTTCGTCTAGTTCCCGTTCAGCGGCAGAACCCATAATCTATGCCTCCTCGCCTGTACCATACTTTTCTCGAAGCCAATCGTAGCCCTTTTCTTCTAACTGCAAGGCTAATTCTGGTCCGCCACTTTCGACGATCCGGCCATTGATCATGACATGAACGTAATCTGGCTGAATATAATTAAGGATTCGTTGGTAATGAGTGATGACCAGCAATCCCATGGCTAGCGTAGAGTGTAGTTTATTCGCTCCTTCCGACACGATGCGCAAGGCGTCGATGTCCAAGCCAGAATCGGTCTCGTCCAATATGGCGATCTTCGGTTCCAAGGTCGCCATCTGGAGTATTTCAGCTCGTTTTTTTTCACCGCCGGAAAAGCCTTCATTCAAATAACGTCCGGCGAACCGATGATCGATGCTGAGATCATCCATCTTTTCCTTTAGGACGCGGCGGAACGCGGGGATTGGCATCCCTTTGTCATCAGGGTCTTGCGCTCGCCGGCGGGCGTTTAGTGCCTGCCGCAGGAAATTGGCAACCGTGACGCCGGGTACGACGATCGGGTACTGAAAAGCGAGAAACAATCCCGCTCTCGACCGTTCATCAGGTGCCATATCCAACAGATCCAAACCGTCGAAGATCACCTGTCCGGCCGTTGGCTCGTAGGCAGGATGCCCGGCTAATGTATAAGCCAGAGTACTCTTTCCAGAGCCATTCGGCCCCATCAAAGCATGAATTTCACCCTGTTTAACCAGCAAATCAATCCCATTAAGGATTGGCTGATCCTCCACGCTGACATGCAAGTTTTTGATTTCTAGTGCGCTCGTCATGTGGTTAACTATCTCCTTGATTTAAGCTTTTATTGTGCCTTCAGCAGGCCTATCGAATGATGGTTTCAGTCCAGTCGATCCAATATAAGACATGCCAAAATGAACCTGCACCGAAAGCAGCCCAAGTATAACATAGCAGCAATATGTCGTCAATAATTATAATATTTATGATAATAATGCATAAATTGACTTACACGGGAGGCCATGCTATAATTTGCCCCACCTGAAGTTGGGATTTTAACTTGAAATTTGTGACCGACAACACCAAGCTCAGCACTCGGGAAGTCATCCTCGATGCTATCAAGCAAGCCAATGAGGCCACGGTAGACGACCTGGCCGCGGCTGCCGATGTCTCTCCTGTGACCGTGCGCCATCATCTCAATTCCCTGCAAGCCGAAGGGCTGCTTGAAATTCGCAGTATCAGGCGCAAGGTCGGCCGGCCGTATTATGTTTATAGCCTGAGCAACAAGGGACATGAATTATTTCCCCAGCGCTATGTGCGTTTGAGTAGTTTGCTCCTGGACGAACTGAAGGCCCGATTTCCTGCTGAGACGGTCACCGAATTATTCAACAGTGTTGTCGAAGGAATCGTTGAAGAACACCAGGTTGGTTTTGAGGGATTATCGTTCGAGGAGCGGCTAGATTACCTGGTAAAAGTATTGGCCCAGGAAGGTTTTCTCGCTTCTTGGGATACAACTGATGAAGGTTACCAGCTAACTGAATATAGCTGTCCTTACTTTTCGATTGGCCAGAAGCATAGTGAAGTATGCTCTTTCGATAAGCAGCTGATGATGACGGTTTTGAATACACCGATCATCCAACATAGTTGCATGTTGCACGGTGACACCTCTTGCCAATTCACATTCGCTGTACCGGCGAGTGCTGGCTGATACTTATGGCAAATCAGCCGGGACTAAAAGGGGAATTAAATGGAACAAACAGATGCTGAGACGACATTAAGCAAAGAAGAACAGGTTATGGAAGCTCTGCGAAACGTGATCGACCCGGAGATTGGGTTAAATGTCGTCGAGCTAGGGCTAATACGCGATCTGACGATTGAAGATAGCCACACCAAGGTCACCATGATCCTCACGACACCCTTTTGCCCTTACGGGCCGGCGATGGTCGAACAAGTAAGAAGCACGGCCGACCAGGTGGCTGAGGGAACCACTGAAGTAGAAGTTGGGACTGAACTTTGGGATCCATCCATGATGGAGGAAGGTGCAGGCGGTGATTGGGGGTTGTTCTAGGCACCACCTCCGACCCTCAACCCTTTGCCACATAGTAAACTCATTTCGAACCCTCTTGAAGAGGGTTCCTTTTTTTTACCAGGTAACTCGTGAATCTCGATACTATTTCTTCAAGCTCAATCGATCTATACGATCTCTCGTTGTCCGATGTGAGATCCTTATTTGCGGTATGGGGTTACAGCGAATTTCACGCGAATCGCCTATGGGACTACTTATACAAACAACATGTATACCAGATCCAGCAGATGGAAGAGCTGCGACCGGAATTGGTTACAAGATTAAAAATGGAAACTACGTTGTCGTCGTTGAAGGAAAAAACGTCCGTTAGCAGTCTGGACGGATCTACCCGCAAGTATCTATTGTGCCTAGCAGACGACGAAACTGTTGAAACCGTCCTGATGACCTACCCAGACCGAGCAACAGCCTGCATCAGTACGCAAGTTGGCTGTGCCATGGGCTGCGTTTTTTGCGCCACAGGTCAAATGGGATTCGTTCGAAACTTGAAAGCTGGCGAAATCGTGGCCCAGGTCTTACATGTGGTTAGACAATGCGAAGCTGCCGGAGATCGTTTGCGCAACATTGTATTTATGGGCATGGGCGAGCCTTTACACAATTACGAATCGACGATGAAGGCCATCGATATCTTGACCGATGATCGAGGGTTGGCTTTCGGGCCCAGGTATATCACTATTAGCACAGTCGGCTTGCCGGCCGCGATTCGTCGTCTGGCCAATGATGGCCGGCGTATCAATTTAGCAGTTAGCCTCCATGCAGCAACCGACGAAGAACGAAATCGCATTGTGCCTGTCGGGCGGCGCTGGACAATGGATCAACTAATGGAGGCTTGTCGTTATTACGTAGCGAAACGAGAAAAACGTATCTTCTTTGAATGGGCTTTAATTGCCGGTAAGAATGATACAGAGAACCAGGCCCTCGCCTTGGCTCAGCTTTTACAAGGGCTTGAAGCCCATGTAAATCTAATTCCTCTAAACCCAACCGCCGGTTACGAAGGTTTGCCAAGCGACGATGATGCCGCCCGCAGATTCCAAAAGATTCTGAGTCAATACGGATTGCCTAGTACAATCCGCCAAAGACGGGGAATTGATATAGATGCTGGCTGCGGACAATTACGGACTCGCGCCGACAGACCGACCGACTAACGAAGAACGACATCGGTCCAAGCCTCAATCCACCTTTCTCTGTTAGCGTCAATTTTGGCAGGATCGATGGAGGTTGGTTCCTCGGTCAAAGTTGCCCATTGGACAAATACATCCGGTAGTGCCGCCTCCTGGTTGGCGGGAAAAACGAACATATTCAAGGGAATATCTTCTTGAAAATTCTTACTTAACATAAAGTCAACGAATTTTTCAGCAAGTTCTTGGTTCTCAGTACCTTGTAAGATTCCAACGAATTCGACCTGGCGGAAGCACGTACCTGGGCCGGTCACGCTGGCGGTGGGCGGCTCATCGATGGGCGGATCGGCGAAAACCACCTCGGCCGGTGGACTGCTCGCATACGATACGACTATTGGCCGGTCGCCATTTCCGGTAGCGCTAAAATGGCCAAAGTAAGCATCTTCCCAGCCATCCGTGACCATTACCCCATTTTCACGGAGTTCTTGCCAAAAATCGAGGTAGGTATAGGAGCCCTTCGTGCCAAATACATCGATGGTCGCCAATAAGAATGCCAATCCTGGGCTGGAGGTAGCTGGGTTTTCAACGACAAGCAACCTTTCATATTCCGGTTCAACTAAATCTAACAATGAGACTGGAGGCGCCTGTGTATTTTGTGCAAACCAATTCTTGTCGTAATTCAGGCAGACATCTCCATAGTCGACCGGTAAAAGATGGTAGCTATCATCTAATTCGAGGCTATCCGGAATCGACTCGAGGAGCGGGGATCGGTATGGTTCGAATATTTCTTCCTCCAGAGCTCTTCCCAGAAAAGCATTGTCGACGCCGTAAAATAGATCGGCTAGGGGATTGTCTCGCGAAAGAATCGCTTGATTTAAAGCGGACCCGGCGTCTCCGGCCGGCAACAGGTTTATTCTGACTCCGTATTCCGCTTCGAATTCTGCCAATAATTCCTCACTAATCGCGAAACTATCGTGAGTCATCAAGACCAATTCATCGTCCTGTTCACTTATAGACGATCTTGATGATTCATTCGATCCGCAAGATGTAACTATGAACAACAAGATGGGTACCAGAATAAAATATCTACTCATTTGTCTCCTAACTGATCGTTATAGGTATTCGATCTGAGTTTAATCCTTGATCAATCTGTACTTTCAGAAAGTTCATTTGTCTTGCTCGCCATGCCATCTTGGTGGATACATAGCAATAGCCCTGATTCGACAGAGACGCTGGCTTCACTTTCTGTCATGATATTACTAATACCCCGGGAGGGTCCTACCCTCAAGACTTCATTCACGAGAGGCCAATGAAGCCCAACCGTTGCCCGAATCTTGACATCACCTCCTAAGGGGACAAGGGAAACCATGTCACCAACTGTGCCCTCGATTACGGTCTCGGAACGAACCAGCCAGGCCCTTTGACCTGGCTCACGGATGTCGACCCGCCGGCCGGCCAGTTTATCGTGGGTTAGCAACAAGATATTGCCTAGAGTTTGATCTAACCGGCCGCCAAGCGCTGCCACTATGGTGATTGTCATCCTCGTATTGTTCAGCGGCATAAAGCAACGCCAACTCCAAATCAGTCTCATCTTTCTCGGGAGGATGGATCATCATCGGCACTCCGGCGGCCTTCAAAAGCATTTGAACATCCTGTCCGAGTGAATCCATATCTCCTATGACAATATCGGGAAACAAATTGAGGCGAAGGACATGGCGCGCGCCGCCGTCGGCCGCGATAATAGCCGAGGATTGACTTAGGATGGGATCGAGCCAAGTCAACTCGTCTAGCTGGCCATTTGCAAATATGATGACATTCATACCTAGTTTTCCGGTTCAATTTAGGCGATCAAAGTCCGTTGTCTTATACCAATATTCTCAAGGCTGTTTGTTCCGATGGTAAGAACCAAAAACGGCCACCCGATGCCGGGTGACCGATGATTCTGCTAAACGCGGGCGAGAATTCCCTACGCCGGCATTACCCGGATCAGGTTCACAGGTCAGTGACGAATGCCGAGTTGCTCCTCAAAATTCAGCCGGCCACTCTCTCAGCCGGGCTTTCCCCAGCTCCCTGATTCAACTATCTGATTCCCTTTCATTATAGCAAAGAGTTATGGCCCTACAAATTCAGGGAAAGAGCAATCATTCCTGGCAGCGATATGGCCTATTCTAGGCCGGCATGAACATTTTAGTGTGGCGAACTTCAATTGGAAGAAATAGCTGTCCGATTTTTCTGCTCCTCAACTTTGCTATTTGAGGTATGTTCATTATCATTTGGCGACGTACATGATACGAAGGGTTATTATATCATTTGAACTGACATCCGGAGGCAAATGAGGATATTCGTTAGAATCATCAGGCAAATTCGACTTTTTTGGCGCTCGATCCGTTTTGGTTGGTCTCGGGCCCGAATCGCTGTCAGGAATAAAATCCGTGCGATCCGGAAAATCGAGCTGGAATATATAGTTATTCCCCTGAGTGGCTCGTTGCCGGAAAGAGCAAGTCCTCCACGCAGTTTCATTCAACGCCGCCTGCCCTTTCCACCCGAGCCGATGAGTATGCAGCTATTGAACAGTCGCTTGAAACTCATAGCCGATGCAAGCAATGTTAAAGGTGTTCTATTTGTCCTCCAGGGATTAACAGGAGGATCGGCAAAGTTTCAGAATCTCAGACGCTCCATCGAACGATTGCAGTCGGCAGGTAAGGAGTGCATCGTATACACACCTTATCTGGACATGGGCCATTACTTCCTCGCCAGTGCGGCAGACCGGATAATTGTTCCTCCTAGCGCGACGTTCGATGCGCTCGGGCTCCATTCCGAGGCACTATTCTTGAAAGACGCTTTAGCACGAGTGGGAATAGAGGCTGATGTCGTGCAGATTTCCCCTTACAAAAGCGCATTTGATTCCTTCGATAAATCCGATATCACGCCAGAGATGAAAGAACAACTTAATTGGTTGCTGGATGAAAGTTTCGATCTATTGACGGTCGGAATGGCGGCGGGCAGAAAAATGGATCAAGCCAAAATCCAATCGTTGATCGATCAGGCGCCCCTGTCTGCCTCCCAAGCAAAGGTGGCTGGTTTAGTTGATGATGTTGCCTATGAAGATGCCCTTCCCTTTATCCTGGCCAAGGTACCTGATGATGATGGATCAAAGAAAAGCGCTGATATACCAGCCAAAGAAAAAGAGAAGCGGACAGTAAAACCTAAGGCAAAATTGATTACCTGGTCTCAGGCGGCCGGCATGTTAATGGAACGGCCACGCCGCCAGCATAGCAAGTACATTGGCGTTGTCAGTCTTGAAGGCTCCATCCTTATGGGACCAAGCCGCAAGCCACCAATAAAATTACCGATCCCGCTTTTCGGTGGTACTACGGCAGGGGAAGAAACGCTGCTCCGGACGTTACGTGGTCTTGAAAAGAACAAGAAGCTGGCGGCATTGATCCTTCGCGTCGATTCTCCAGGCGGTTCCGCCCTAGCTTCCGATCTGATTTGGCACCAAATTCAACGAATAGCCGCCAAAAAGCCAGTTCTCACTTACATGGGAAATGTGGCTGCTTCTGGCGGCTATTACGTTGGAGCGGCCGCAAATCACATCATGGCCCAGTCTTTGACTATTACCGGCTCGATTGGTGTAATCACTATGCATCTGAGTACGGCCGGCCTTTACGATAAACTTAACATCAATAGGGTAACACTTAACCGGGGCAAACGATCCATGTTGTTCTCGGACGAACGCCCTCTTAACGAGGAAGAGTACCAGGCTTTGTGGGACAATATTGTGACGACCTATGATCAGTTCAAGAAAGTCGTTTCGAGCGGACGCGGCATCGATAAGGATGAACTCGATCCCATTTGCGAAGGTCGAGTCTGGACCGGCCGCCAGGCTCTGGATAAGAATCTAATTGACAGCCTGGGAGATTTCGAAGACGCCGTGGTAAAAGCGGTTGAATTAGCTAAGTTGCCAAGTGGGGAAAATTACCATATTCCGGTCTATGACGTCTTTTCCCGGGGCAACCAATATCTACTGCCGAAAGCACTAGAGCCAGCAGAAGAGTTGATCCAACTACTCTCAGCCGAGCGGATTCGTGAGTTAAATGGCCGGCCACTATTATTAATGCCATTTGATATTCGATTCCACTAATTTGGCCATCACACGAGCAGATTCATCATGAAGATTATTCTGAAATCAACTCTTGGAGGATAATGAATGCCTGAAAAAGAACAGACGGGAGGTCGAACACAAGCGGCAGACTTAGATGAATTAACAATGCTGGGACGAGGCACGACCCAACCGTCAAAGCAACTAGAAACCTTCCCAAACCGCCACCCGGATCGGGATTATGTCGTCACTCTAATAAGTAATGAGTTTACCTGTGTCTGTCCGGCTACCAACCAGCCCGATTTCGCCGAGATAACGATTCGTTATATTCCCGATCAGCGGATTGTCGAATCAAAATCCCTCAAATTGTATCTGTGGTCTTATAGAAATGAGGGTGTTTTCCATGAACATGTCACCAATGTAATTCTGGACGATTTAGTAGCTGCCTTGGAACCCCGTTGGTGTGAGGTGATTGCCGATTTTAGCGTTCGGGGCGGCATAGCTATCAGCGTTAGCGCTGAATACAATAAGCCACCAGCTGACAAATGAATCTAGCGCCCGACTTTCAGCGGTTAGAAACTGCTATTGTCAAAGAGGTTCTTACCCACTTTTCGAGATCGATTTCATTCATAAAATCCAAAAAATGATTCAACGGTCGCATTACAAGCGAAACTTTCCAATTACTCCAAAAGTAAGCGGCCGGACCAATGGTCACGATTTCGGATACTTACGAGATGCAGGCTATTAAGGTTCAAGCGGACCGTCTTGTTTTCAAGGCCGTCAGGGAAAAAGTGGTTTTCCAAGTCTTGTTGGCTCTGATATTGGCTATCACCATCCTTACGACAGCCTCATTGTCGCCAGGTCATGCCAACAGTAAGTGGATAGAATCAGTCGATCCCTTCATCCTCGCTCAGGTAGCGGAGACAGGCGAAGCTGAATTTATACTCTACTTAAACGTACAAGCTGATTTAAGTGGAGCGAAAGCAATCGGCGACAAGGTTGCCCGGCGGGAATATGTTTATCGCCATCTACTGGAAGTCGCCAACCAGACACAGCCGGGAATAATCAGAATTCTAAAAGACCAGGCTATCGATTACCGGCCGTTCTGGATATCGAATATGATCTGGGTGAAAGGAAACGCAGAACTATTGGCAGAGATGGCAATCCGCGCCGACATTGCGCACATTTATGCCAATCCATCGATAAAACAGAGCCTCCCCGATCAGAGTCTGTCCGGTACTAAACCAGAGAGCTCTCAGAGTGTTCCCTGGAATATCGTAATGGTGTCCGCACCTATCGTTTGGGATAAGGGCTATACTGGTCAGGGAGCGGTCATTGGCGGGCAAGATACGGGGTACGAATGGAATCACCCTGCTCTCATTAATCAATATCGTGGCACGACTGGTACCAGCGTCGATCACAACTACAATTGGCATGACGCCATACATGAAGACTCAAGCCGTTGCCCCCCTGATTCTAAATTGCCCTGTGACGGTCACGGGCATGGTACTCACACCATGGGCACGATGGTTGGCGATGATGATCAAGGAAATCAAATTGGTATGGCTCCGGCTGCGAAATGGATTGGATGCCGCAATATGAATGATGCTGGAATCGGTTCACCGGCCTCTTATATTGAATGTTATCAATGGTTCGTCGCTCCAACTGACTTGGACGATGCCAACCCTGATCCTTCGAAGGGACCAGATGTCATTAATAATTCGTGGTCCTGTCCACCCGGCGAAGGCTGTACTTCAAATATTCTACTGGCCGTTGTCCAGAGTGTTAGAGCTGCTGGAATATTGACGGTTCATTCGGCCGGAAATCGAGGACCGACCTGCGGTTCGGTCGACTATCCGGCAGCTATCTATGATGAATCCTTTACTGTAGGAGCAACAACTAACACCGATGTCATCTGGTCGGGCAGTAGTCGTGGCCCGGTAACAGTCGATGGCAGTAACCGTTTGAAACCAGATATTTCAGCCCCAGGCACAAGTATATACTCAAGCATCTTGAATGGAGGCTTTGGCTATATGTCAGGAACGAGCATGGCTGCGCCCCACGTTGCCGGAGTGGCAGCCTTGCTAATTTCGGCCTACCCCCAGATAGCTGGCCAGGTCGATTTACTCGAAGAAATCATGAATTCCTCAGCCTTGCCAAAATTTAGCTCCCAAAACTGTGGAGGCATCCAGGGAACGGTTCAACCCAACAATACTTACGGATTTGGTCGAATCGATGCATTATCTGCTCTGAACCGGTTGATGCCTCCGGATCCGGCATCATATTTTCCCGCCGTGTTGATGGCCCAAGAATCGTCTTAGCACTTTACATTAGTCAGGATTTTGTATGAATTGTGTCGTGATGGCCGGAGGCAGGCCAGAATCACATGAATCACTGTTTACCTTAACGATGGGTGGGCCAAAGGCTTGCCTAGAGATAGGCAAAAAGAGCGTCTTGGAGTGGGTGATCGCCGCTTTGCAGGAAGCCCCAAGCATCGAAAAAATACTGGTGGTCGGCCTGGATGAACAGGCAGACCTGACTTTCCAGAAGCCGGTCCAGTGGCTCCCGGCAAAAGATAGTCTCATCGCCAACGGCTTAGCAGCCGTAGACTGGATCCAGCAAAACTGGGTTGAAGAATCTCCTGTACTTTTTTGCGGAGGAGATATTCCAGCGATAAATGGAACGATTGTCGAAAGATTCATCGAGGAGTGCCAACCGTTCGACAAGGCTATCTATTATCCGATGGTGCGGCAAGAAGACATGGAACGCCGATTTCCGGGCTCTCAGAGGACATTCGTACGGTTTTCGGGTCAAAGTCTGGCTGGAGGAGATATGATCATCGCCCGGCCGGAGTTGGTGCAGGAAAATCGCGAATTATTGGACTCCTTGGTTCAAGGACGGAAACATGCCTGGAAAATAGCCAGAATGATCGGACCCCTAACGCTCGTTCGTTTTTTATTAAGACGGCTCAGCATCGATGATGTTGAAGAAACAGCCGCTCGCCTGTTAGGTCAACCAGTAGAAGTCGTCCTTTCCCATGATGCTGAACTTGCAATGGATCTGGATAAACCAGAACATTTCGCGATTCTTCGCGCAGAATTGGAGCCGAGCGAGCCAAGCCACCAGTAGAATGACCATTTACTCTGTGCTATACTAGCCCCGGTCTGGTTGACCAGGAGGAGATTCAGCTGTGGGTTTTCTTGACCAAACTTAGCCCCAGACATTGACTCCCCAAACTTTGTGTTGCAATAATCGGTGTTGGTGCTATCGCCGTTCTTGAATATGACGAATACGTATGACCATACGCTTATACTATGACGACTCTTATTGCCGGACATTCCAAGCGAGGATTGTCGATGGCTTTTCCGATGATAACCGGCCGGCAATTATTTTAGATCGCACCTGTTTCTATCCGACTTCGGGAGGCCAGCCATTTGATACTGGCACGATTGACGGCGTTCCAGTGATAGACGTCTTTGTTCGTGAGAAAGACCATGAAATCGTACATGTATTGGCAGGCGAAGTCACAGCTTCGTCGGTAGAAGGCTCAATAGAATGGCCTCGTCGATTCGATCACATGCAGCAACATTCGGGACAGCACATCTTATCACAGGCCTTTATCCAGGTTACCGGTTGGCCGACGGTCAGCTTTCACCTGGGAATCGACAACTGCACGATAGATTTGGCAACAACGGGAGTGAAAAAAGATCAGCTTGTTTCGGCTGAATTGTTGGCAAACCGAATCATTTGGGAGAATCGGTCGATTCAAAGCCGGGTGGTAGATCAACTATCAATCGAAGCTTTAGATCTTCGGAAAGCACCAGACATAGATGGCGACCAATATCGATTAGTCGATATTGCTGATTTTGATTTATGTGCTTGTGGCGGCACCCATGTCTCGAGAACAGGCGAAATCGGCCTGATAAAGATAATCAAAGTCGAACAACGGGGTCCAAACACTCGAGTTGAATTCCATTGCGGGCAACGAGCTCTGAACGATTATGGATACAAGAATGAGATACTAAATAATCTTTCAAGTGAGTTGACAACTGGATATTCCGAAATTGAACATTCCGTCAACCGGATACGTGAAGAGGCTAAAATTACCCGTCAGCAATTGAAAAAGCAGAGTAAGAAGTTGGTCGAATACGAAGCCCAGCAGCTACTTAATGAGATGGCCGAAACAGATAAAATCAGGATTGTTTGCCTAGCTTATGTTGACCGGAGTCCAGACGAGATAAGATTGTTGGCAAACAAGATCGCACAGAGCGATGGCAATGTCGCCCTCCTCGGTTTGGCGGGTTCCAAAAGTCAGATCGTATTTGCCTGTTCTCGAAATCTTCCTATCGAAATGAACAGGATATTAAACCAGACGTTACCTTACCTTGGAGAAGCAACAGGAGGAGGTTCGGCAACTTTTGCTCAAGGTGGCGGGCCGGAGATTACACAAAAAGAAATGCGAAAGGCCCTGGACAAGGCCTATGAACTCGTAAAGATATCGCTGAATATCAACGGCCTAGTTGATGAAACAGTCTAGAAACCTTGGCGATTAATGGCTAGACAATGTGTAAATCTACTAAGAGCTGTATCGGGTGGAAGAGTGATCTGAGATGCAGGAAATTGTCGACGGTATTTTTATTGAAACAGAATATGAAGGCGTCAATGTCGGTGCAATCGTAACCGACGAAGGTCTGGTTTGTATCGATACGCCATCTTATCCTCGGGACGCGCGCGACTGGGTCATGGGGCTGGAGCGATTGCACGTAAAACCCATCCGATTCTTGATTTTGACTGACGCTAATGGCGATAGAATACTCAATACACGCTGGTTCAACGCATCAATCATCGCTCAGCAGGACGTGGCCGAAAAGTTGCTGAGCTACGAAAAACGATATCCCGTATCATTTATGGAAAGCCTTAGCCAACGGAACCCAAAACAAGGCCGAGAGTTAACGAATAGTCCTGTAGAACAAGTAGCAATCAGCTTCGACGAGGACCTGACGATACTCACACAACAAAATAAGATCGTTGTGAAGCATAAACCAGGCCCAACTTCAGGTAATACCTGGGTTTATGTGCCAGATAAAAAGGTATTGTTTACTGGGGATGGGATCGCCAACGGAACCCCTCCATACCTTGCTGACATGTGTCTGTGGACTTGGTTAGATACCCTCAGTCACTTCGATACGGATGAGTTACCGGTGAATGTCATAGTCCCAGGTCGCGGTGAAATAGGCGATGAAAAACTCATAGGCCAAATGCAGGATTTTCTATCCCACATCCAAAACAGGATCGGTCAGATCGTTGATGATGGGGAAACGCAATCGGCGATCGATCGTGTTGCGGACTCACTTTTAGATGAATTCCCCATTGCTTCACTACCTGAGGAATGGGTGCGCTGGCAATATCTTCAGGGTTTGAACCGAGTTTATGATAAATTAGCTGGAAACGATGAAATTGCAGCCGTTGGGAAGGTTTCCTCAACGGCTGCAGGTTCTGCTCAAAAATGAGCCTGGCCAAAATGGAGTGATCGAAGATGACATCCGCGACACATACGGCTGCTGAAGCGCTCAAGAGTGTTCCGTTTTTTTCTAATCTTAGTAGGGATGATGTAGGAGCGCTGGCAAATCGGCTGATCATCCGGCGATTTGGAACCGATCAAATTATATTTCATTTAGGTGATCCGGCCGGACTTCTTTACATAATTACGGATGGTAAAATAAAGATTTCGCATTCTTCGGCCGATGGTCAGGAAGCTGTGCTTGCGATCTTGGGCGCGGGCGATTTCTTTGGCGAATTGGCTTTGCTTGATGATTCACCTCGCTCTGCTACTGCAGAGGCAATTGAATCCACTGAAACACTGACTCTGCATCGGGATGATTTTTTGAGTTTCTTAGACAGCAATCCCGCCTTCGCTCGTCACGTTCTGAATATTTTAGCTCGGAGAATCCGCCATCTTAATAATCAGATTAGCGATATCTTTTTCCTGGATTTGCCTGCTCGTCTAGCTCGAACCTTGTTGTTGCTCGGCGAGCAACATGGCCGCTCTGGAGGAAAAGGTATCATCATCGATCTGTCACTAACACAGACCGATTTAGCTGAAATGACCGGTGCGACCAGGGTCAGCATCAACAAAGCTTTAGGCCGATTTCGTAGGTCTGGCTGGGTTCTTGTACAGGGTAGACAGTTAACCATCCTAGATCAGGAAGCCTTAGAGCGACTTATTGAGATTTCGGGTGGATAATTTAAGAGTTTGCTATCCTTATTGTGGTCACCTCCAAAGGAGTCCTTATCACCATGGCTGATCGAGAAGCCCACACAGTCAACGTAGCCGGTTTAACCCGTCAATTCCCACTTTTCGAAGTCGCGCCGGGGGTTAAGATTGCTGTTTTCAATATGCTAGGCGACACATACGTCGTCAAAGCAGCGGCTACAGCCCTTGCCGAGCGCCTGAAAGAGGTTCCTGCGGAAGTCTTGGTGACGGCCGAAGCGAAGAGCATTCCGCTTATTTATGAGATGAGCGCCCTGATGGGCTTGCCATATGTGGTGTTGCGAAAAACGTATAAAAGCTATATGGGTGAGGCTCTGGTCGCTGAAACTGTATCGATTACAACGGGGAAAAAGCAACAACTTTTCTTGGATGAGAAAGACCAAAGGCTTATTGGGAATAAGCAAGTCATTATCGTTGACGACGTTGTCAGCACCGGCAGTACGCTTAAAGGAATGAAAGAGTTAGTCGCCAAAGCTGATGGTCGGATCAGCAAAATTGCCGCTGTCTTCACAGAGGGGAATGCTGATTGGTCTGAGGTCGTTGCCTTGGGCAATTTGCCTGTATTTTTTGAATGAAAGCTGCAACCATCTCCATTTTCCGGCACTTATTCGCCTCAATTGCCGAGGAGATGGGCGTATCCCTGAGCCGCACGGCCTATAGTCCTAACATCAAAGAACGTCTCGATTTTAGCTGCGCCATTTTCCTTGGAGACGGGCGTCTTCTCGCACAAGCCGCCCACATCCCGGTCCATCTCGGCGCCATGCCAGCATCTGTGCGAGCAGCCATAAAGCTTTGTGCGCCATTTGACCCTGGTGATGTCGTCATCGCCAATGATCCATATTCGGGCGGAACTCACTTGCCAGACTTAACCATGATTTCACCAGCATTTCCAGTTTCTGGAGATAAATCAACGCCGGATTTTTTTGTGGCCAGTCGCGCCCACCACGCGGATATTGGAGGAAGCGCACCTGGTTCGATGCCAATATCTCAAGATATTTATCAAGAGGGGCTCATTATTCCACCCTGCAAACTATTCGCTGCTGGCGAAAGAAACGAGCCACTATGGCGCCTAATTCTCCATAATGTTCGCACGCCAATAGAACGGGAAGGTGATTTGATAGCCCAGTTGGCAGCAAATGCAATTGGAATTAAACGGCTAGAGCACCTGGTATCGCGATATGGTGTCGATGTTTGCTGGGAAGAAGCTGAAAACTTGATTCGCTATGCGGCCCGTATGACCCAAGCGGCCGTCGAACTGATACCAGATGGCGCATATAATTTCATCGACTATTTAGACAATGATGGTCAAGGATCGGAGCCAGTGCCCATCAGGGTGAAGGTCACGATAGATGGCCAACAGATGACCGTTGATTTCAGCGGCACGGCGCCGGCAGTAGCTGGCAATTTGAATGCCGTCCCGGCAATTGTTGATTCAGCTGCCGTCTACTGCTTACGATGTATCGCCCTACACTTGATTGGCTCTGAATTGCCAATGAATGAGGGCGCTTTTGAACCATTGATCGTACAAACTAGACTAGGCTCATTGCTCAATCCTCTGCCGCCCCATGCTGTCTCGGCTGGAAATGTCGAAACGTCTCAACGGCTTGTGGACGTGATATTTGGAGCTTTAGCTCAAGCCCTGCCAAATGTAGTCCCATCGGCGAGTCAGGGTACGATGAATAATCTGACTTTTGGTAACAGAACCGGGCAAGGTCCCGCTCTTAATGTCAAAGACGGTCGAGAAAAGGAAAGCGCCAGTGACCGTCATGCTTCCTCGGTTTTCGCTTATTACGAAACACTTGCCGGAGGAATTGGGGCTGGGCATGATCGACAAGGCGGCGATGGGATGCATTCTCATATGAGCAACACCCGAAACACCCCGGTCGAGGCCTGGGAATTCGATTATCCGGTGCGAGTAGTCGAGTACCGTTACCGTGACGACTCTGGAGGAGATGGATTACATCGAGGCGGCGACGGGCTTGTGAGAACAATTGAGTTCTTGGAGCCCGTCACCGCAACACTGGTAAGCGAAAGACGTCACACACGGCCATACGGACTTATGGGCGGCAAACCGGGGGCGGCAGGTCTGAACAACTTGATTCGAGGCAATGAAATAAGGGAACTGCCTGGGAAAGTCACCCTTGACTTGCTACCTGGTGATAGATTACAGGTACTGACACCAGGCGGTGGGGGCTGGGGGTCGCCTGATGGATGAGTTTGATTCTGACCCCAAACGATTTTTGCATTTAGCCATTGGATCCCATTACAGCCAAAAAGCGAAAGAGCGGTGGCTAGGTGCAAGCCGGTCAGGTGAAGTAGATTGGCAAGCCGTAGCGAAACTTGCCTTTCCGGTTGGATTGGCCCCCTTACTTTTCGATTCGCTGGAAATGGGCAATCCAGAAGGTATTCCATCAAATATATTAACGCCCTTGAAGAATAGCTACTATGAAACAGCCTCAATCAACACGCTCGCACTGCACCATCTGAAAATCATATTGCGTCAATTCGCCAACAATGATATGCCAATCTTGCTACTGAAAGGTGCAGCTTTATTATTGACTGCCTATGATAATTTGGCATTAAGACCCATGGTTGATGTTGATCTACTCATGACCTATATGAATCTAAATGACGCTCTCGAAATTCTAGAAGGTATTGGTTACTTACCTCAATATCCACCACTCTTCGAGGATGAGAGCGGACTATTCTGGAATGAAGTCATGTTGGATTCGGACCAAGACGGAGCACTTGCGCTTGAGTTACATTGGCATTTAATCGACAACCCTTATTATGCCCAGCGCTTGCCGGTGGAGATGCTTTTTCAGCGAGCGCAGACGGTAACTTTAGATTCCGTAATAGCCTTCATCCTTTCGCCAGAAGATCAGATATTGCACCTTTGCGCTCATAACTTATTCCATCATCTAGGTCAATTTCAGCGTGCGGCCGTAGATGCAGCTTTTGTTGTTCAAAAATACCAATCCACCCTGGAATGGGAGGCTTTGATCAAGACAGCAAGGTCAAATGATATGAGTCTAGCCCTAGCAATAACACTGCTGTCGGCGGCCGAAGAATGGTTCGCTCCCATACCAGATGATGTGCTAACAATCTTGAGAAATGTCCGGCCCACAAAAAAGGAATCATTTTTTCTCAAAAGCCAGCGAAGTGGATTTCTCAAACTTTTCAGAACTTTCATTACTTTGCCAGGAACCCGAATGAAAACTCGTTTCTTAATCGGTCAGCTGTTTCCAAGCCCAGAGTATATGACCTGGCGTTACGGCACCTCCCCGTCCGATCGAAGGCCAATCGCATATTCAAGAAGATATTTTAGTGGTTTATCTAGGCTGATTGCAGAAATCACAGAGCGCGACGAATCAAACCAGTAGACAAAAAAAACCTGACCAACTGAGATCAACAATTGGTCAGGTGATATTACAAATGAGTAGATAATTACCGAATATTGGTAGTTTGTTTCAAATTGGAAAGCGCACCACCACTATTCTATTTCAGTGGTGCTTTTCGGCGCTTTTTGACGTCGCCATCTGCTGGTACTCTTACCGTTAGTTGGAGCGGTGATCATTGGCTCTTCCTCTTGATCCTCCAAATAGTAGGAATGCCGATAGTAGTAGTATGAGTAGTAACCCTCACTCCGCGGCGAGAGGCGATTCAGCACGACCCCGATAACGTGGGCGTTGCTGGATAACAATTGTTCTCCCGCCTGCCTTAATTGCGCCCCGCGTGTTTTTGAGGCATCGACAACCAACAAAACACTCTGAGAATGCCTGCTCAGAACCATTGCATCGGTGACTGCAAGAACGGGAGGACTGTCAATGATAACGTAATCGTAATGCTGTTCCAGGGTTTGGAGCGCCACCTCCATCTTAGTTGATCCAAGCATCTCGGATGGATTTGGTGGTATCGGTCCGCTCGTTAATATATGCAGTCCCTCAACTGATGTTTGTTGAATGACGCGTCTTAAAGCTTTTAACGTCTGGTCACTATTGGGATCTAGATTAGCCTCAAGAAGTAAAGTTGTTAACCCTCCCTTCTGAGGCAATCTGAACAACTTATGCTGGACTGGTCTGCGCAGATCTGCGTCTATTAGGAGCACATTATTTCCAGCTTGAGCCATCACGATCGACAGATTAGCCACCGTAAGACTCTTACCCTCGTCGGGACTGGGACTGGTGACCATTAAACGTATTTGATTCGGATTATCCACCGTTGAATATTGGATACCTGTACGCAAAACCCGGTATGCCTCCGTTGTCGGCGACCTGGGATGCGTGAGTGCCACGAGTTTACCCCCATCATCCTCTTCGTTTATTCGAGCGATCCCAGCAAGCGTAGCCAATCCGGTGACCTTGGTTACGGTATCAGGTGACTTGACCGAATCATCCAAATATTCGAGCAAATAGGCAGCTCCGGCCGCAATTGTAAAGCCAATGGCGGCCGCAACAATTACCGTGGTCGTCGTCCGGGGACCGACCGGTATCCGAGGTAATGCTGCCGGTTCGATGATGGTCAGCGTATTAATTGCGCCCTGCTGCGTGTTAGAGAGCATATTAGCGTAATTAGTCTGCATGGTTGTTAGCTTGGCCTGCAATCCTGCGATTTGATTTTGCAGATCTGAGATTTGCCGGGCGCTGAATACTCCGCCAAGCTCCTCTTGTTTTTGGGATATTTCATCTTGCGTTTCGAGGATTCTCATCTCGAGACCGTCGAGTTGTTCATTTATAAAGGCCTGACGCGATTGCTCTTCCTGTTCCGTGCTTGTCGGGCTCTCCAAAATCAATTGGCGCGCCGATTCATTGGCCACGGCTTGAGCACGCTCCGGGCTTGTATCGTTCACAGTTATCTCAATTAGCTGCGTCTCAGGAACAGCCCGAACAACAATTTCGGGCAGCCATGTCAAGCCAAGCGCCTCCATCGTTGCCGTTCGAACCGGTTCTCTTGATGCGATTTCAGCATATGTTTGAGCCAATTGTTGGGTCAGCCAAAATTCTGTGCCTGTTGGATTTGGATTGTCGATAGCCCTGCCGATCGTAAGCGTGGTCCGTGCCCGGAAAATGTCCGCTTGTTGCTGAGCAACCATAAAGCTAGCCAGTGTCGCGACCAGCGTCGCCGACAGGATCAGCCACCACCATTTTTTCAGAGGTACGATATACTCTTTTAATTCCATAAGCTTAATTCAACGAGAGTGAGATTGGCTAAAATAAATATATCTCGACCTGACGAGATTGACGACCATAATAAATTGATCCTTCGTATACGGCAACTATCCGCTGAAACTCAATCAGTATTCCTACAGCCCGCGTGCTTTTTCTGCAACCATTGAGATTGGATTTTTTTACTTGTTGACCGAATCCTAAACACTAAGTACTTGATTTCTCAGTAAGCACAAAGCGACTCAATTTAACAATTGGTCATAAATATCATCCAATTGGGTATAAATCTTCCGCCAATCATACTTTTCCTCAACCAAAGCCAGACCATCTTGAATTAGCCGGCCGGCCAGTCGTTTGTCGGTCATCACCTTTACGACCGCTCGGGAAAACTCAAAGGGATCATCGGCAAGCAGAATATTGCGCCCATTTTCGGTGTCGATACCCTCCGCACCGATAGTCGTGGAAACAATCGGTATTCCCCACTGCCAAGCCGTCAAAATTTTTACCCGCATGCCTCCGGCCGCATGAACCGGAACCACAAATACCTTGCTCTGGTCAATTAATGGTCCCGGATCAGCAACGAAACCCTTGACCTCAATGTGGCCGAAAATTGCGGACCGTGGATTGGCCAGGGTCTGGACGCTAGGCGGAGGATCTTTCCCAGCAACAATGAAATTGGCATCTGGGATCTGATTCAATATTAATGGCATCACAGAATGAGCAAACCAAAGAACGCCGTCCCGATTGGGCGGCCAAAACATAGTGCCCAGATGACAAATCTGATTTCGTTTTTCTCTAGCTTGATTTGGAGGTTGTCCATTAGGCTCTACGCAGATCGGAATCGTTCTTATTTTTGAAGTGATTTGTTCGGCTTCCATGCCCGAGAAAAGGCTAAGAAGTGTTCGCTTATCTTGGTCGGTAACTGTTAGGATATGATCGAATTTCCGGCAAAGATCAGCTTCGTACCGCGCTAAAAAGCGCCCTTCTCTTCGCCAAATGAAAGCACGAATTCCTTCCTCATATTTTGCTTGACGCTCAACAAACTGAAAGAGAGCATTATGCTCATCGAGCACCAGCTGTGGTTTACTTTTTGTATCGCTATACGAATATGCATAAAGGCCATATTGGGCCATTGACGTTTGATCAGCGTGTATCGCGTTAAATTGTTTTTCTTGCACCAGGCGTCCTAACAGTCGCTCCATCCTCTTTTGCTGGTCGCGCCTGATAACAGCCGGTTCCCCACTCCAAAAACTCGATGCCATAGCCAAAATATCTCGCCGCATCGATCGCCGCATCGGAACTGTGATGACCTCTTCACAATATTGTTCCAGGTGCTTAATATCGGCCGCACTATCGCTCGAGCGTACGAAAGAAACCAGAGTAACGCGATGCCGCCTTGCCAGGTAGCGCAGCATATAATAGGCGCGAATCTTTGGGCCACCGACCAATGGATATGGTAGCACCTGGGTCAGGAAGAGGATGTTTAAAGATTCTGTTGTTGGCAATGAAACGCCTATCTTAACGGCCTTGAAAAGCTAGGACCTTTGATACTGTTCGAAGAATTATGATGGTATCAATCCATGGGCCGGCACGTTTGAGGTAATACAAATCATATTCGAGCTTTTCTTGAGCGAGCTCCACAGAATCTCCATAATCCTGGTGTATTTGGGCCCAACCAGAGATACCAGGACGCAACGAATGGCGGACCCGATAAAAGGGGATGCTCTGCGAAAGGTCATCGACAAATTCGGGCCGTTCCGGCCGCGGACCTATCAGGCTCATTTCTCCTTTCATGACATTGAGAACTTGGGGTAATTCGTCAAGGTGGGTAAGGCGAAGCCAGCGCCCAAAAGATGTTACCCTTTCGTCGTCCTCTCTGGTCCAGACAGCCCCACTGTGACGTTCGGCATCAGGTACCATGGACCTGAATTTTATGACTCGAAACACTTTGCCACCTTGCCCAACTCGCCGTTGTCTAAAAAACAAGGGGCCAGGGGTTACAAATGCATTGACAATGGCAACAATAGGTATCAAGAATGCGAGGAACAAGATGCCAAAGAAGGCGCCAATGATATCTACTATGCGCTTGAGAACCAGGTACATACGATAGAAAGGGCTATCTGGTTGACCTGCAACCTGTTCGATATTCTGTCTGGCATGCTCAATGGCCACTCTTCCCGTTAATCGCTCGTATATCGTTGGCATTGTCACAATTGGCACTCCCATTTCCCGGCAGTCAAGGATGGCCTCAAAAAGTTGCGGACAGATTGTCTGAGTATGGGTTATGGCAATGACAAGCTCATCGATCTCAAGTGAGTGGACCAGCTGCACGAGTTGGCTACTATCTCCGAGTACTGGCACACCGGCTACATCGGTACTCCTACGGCCGGGATCATCATCGATGAATCCAATTAGTTGATGTCCGGATCCCAGGAATGGATCTAATTTTTCGCCCTTATTCACACCCCTCAATACTTCTACCAGATCCAGGCCACTCGTACCGGCTCCAATCACCAGTGACCGTATTTGAAAGGCTGGTTGAGCAAAGAGCATAGCATAAAGTAATCGCCAACCAACGACGGCTACGACGGCCGAGGTAACAAAGATAAAGCCATAACTTCGATTCTCAAGGGGTGGCGTAAGCCAGGGTATCGCGACGTATACTATGCCTGTCAAGGTAACAGCGGCGGCAATAGCCCAATAACCATAAGCTGGCGCAGCGGCTCTTGCCAGATTATAGGCATCGAAAGCGACTGCCATTACCGCCCAGACGAATGCCAGGGTAACGAACCATTTAATATTGAAGAATATCGCTGGCACGCTCATGATTAGATCGGTTCGAAGAATTACCGCCAAAATTAACGCCAGAAACAATAACAAAGTATCAACAATTGCAAGGATAAATTTACGCTCTGAAACACGTAATCTCAAGGATGTTTTTCGAGCGCCTTGCCTTTGATCTAGCGCCAAGCGAGTTCTGGTTTCTTTGTCTGTTTTATGCAGCGAGGACATGAAATGGCAATCTGAATGAATTAACCAATGAGATTAGGTATCACTGACGGATTGGTATAATTGAAACAGTGACTGCGTCTCTTGGAAACGTCGATTATCATACCATTTTCGCCCCTCACTGCCCATGACGCGAAGGTTTTTTGAATCACCCATTGCACGTCCAAATGCACTGGCCAATTCAATAGGATTCTTGGGATCGACCACGTATCCGGTCTTTTTCTCCTCGACATATTCTGGAAGCGCGCCTGTCCGCGTGACAATGACCGATTTTTTGAAGTAATATGCCGAAGCAATGAGACTTGATTGAGTAGCATCGCGATACGGTAATACGACGAGACTACAATTTGAAAACAAATTTATCGCTTCACTATCTTGGATCAAACGATTACGAAACTCGATACCACTTGGCAATGAGATCCCTTCTGATTGAGGAAAATTTCCGGGACCAGCCAGAATAAGACGAATTTGCCCAGGATCACAGAAGATATGTGATTGCGAGAAAATTTCAAAAGCTTCAATCAACGTATCTATCCCCTTATACCTCTCGAGTCGGCCAAAGAAAAGAATAAAGGGATCGTATCGGATTGCTAAATCCATGATATCGAGTTCTTTGGTTCGTTGATAGCTTAAGAATAAAAACATCAACGGTGTATAACTTACTCTGTGTTCCTCAATCCCCATCTGGAGTAACCTTTGCCGGTAACATTTTCCATGAACGAGGATGTGATCCGCCGAATGAATAATGAGATAATTCCAGGTTTTTAGCAGGTTAGGCAAGCGTGTGCCTGAATGGGGATCCAAGTCGTGAATCGTATGGATGACCTGGATTTCTTTGGAACGTAACCGGCGAACCAAATATACATTCCATAGATGTGGTCCGGTAACATGCACCAGATCGGGTTCCAAGTCCTCAATTTGTTTGACCACTGCAGATAGTCGCCTCAACTGGAGTCCATCCCGAGATAAACCTGTCGATGTTATCGGAATAGATGCAACAACTTTAACGTTCTGCGAATAACGATCAGCCGGGTATCCTTTCATCGTCACCAAACTGACTTTATGCGCTTCAACCATCCGGTTGGCAAGATCAGCTGTATATTGGTGCATACCGAAAGCTGGCGACAGCAAAACGTACACCAATTTCATGCTACATGCGAAATCTTATCTTAATGGTTATAAGCGCCATTTCCTTCCTTGGCATTTCGAAACGCCTTCCATCGTCACTCCCATGTACAATCGCCATATAGTCTGAGTAGAGCATGATTTTGGATGAGCACTGAATGCTCTTGAACAACGCAATTTAGTGATAACCAAGAATCAATTTGATTCTGAGGATCAAACATAGAATCATTAATCGTTACCATCCACACTCGCTCAAATCCTGAAACTGCAGCTAATTTTTTATGAATGTTTATCTCATTAATCGGATCACCGGCAGTTGATATCCCACCCTCAGTCGGAGCATCACCATCAAAATACATGTTGAAAGCCGGTAAGTATTCACCGGGATTTACAAAGACAACATCATCTGAGTTCAGATTATTCTCGATATGGTTTGCAAGTCGCCGCCAATCAATTCCTGCGCTTTGACCACGGATTACGGTCAATGCCCAAATGATTGATAAACCACAAACCACAATTAGTATCCACTGTAGAATGTGCGGCCGAAGCCGGATAGCCCCTCGAACTAGTAATATGTAATAAGCAATACTTACCACCGATAGCGTTCGAGGAGTAAAGGGTAGTCTGGCGGGATTCAATATAGTTACGACAATAGCCAATCCTAAGGGTATTAATAGAAAACCAACCAAGAAAATTTCCGCGATATCTGTCTTCAGTTCCGGTCGAAACAACGATGCCAGATTCGAAACCGATACAGCATCCATAGATTGGAAACTTCCTCTTCGAATATCCATTATCGAAGCAAGAGCCAGTACTCCAAAGGTGATTAGCGTAAATAGGAAAACTAGTCTAGTCGTAGTAATCGCATGTCCTAGATTCCAGACAACAAAGACATTTGCCAATTCCCAGAAACCAAGTGGTTGCCGCGAAGTTGGTAGCTGGTTACCTCCTCTAATCACAAGGGAAAGGAGATTGAAGGCCAATGGAAGAAATGCTAAGAGCAGGAGTAGCTGTACGAATAGCCAAGACTTTAATCTGATCTTGTAGCGATTCCACAACGCAATAAAGAATAAAACGAAAAAAATGAGAACAGAAATAGCTGTCAAATGTGTGTACATCGCGACTATTGAAGCAAGAACAAATCCGATCCAGAAGAAGGTTCTCCCCGTGCGAAGAGCTAGAATAAAACAATAAGTCGCTATCAAGATTAGAGTCCACAGGAAAGCATAAGGACGAGCCATCCGTGAATAAAAAACCAAGAAGGGAGAAAATGTGACGATTGCTGCGGTCAAAACGCCAGTTTCTGCGTTGAATAAGATCTTTCCTAATTGGTACATCAAGCTGATAACCAATGTGCCGCAAAATACCGAAAACAATCGCAATGAAAACACGCTTGTACCAAGTAGTCTTCCCCAGATGTTAAGTAGGCCATAGTAAGCCGGAACCTGGTTTAGCGTTAAGCTGTTAGCCATTGTTAAAAGCGAAAGATGGGCTCTCCTGCTGCTTATTATTTCGTCGATCCATATACTTGGTAATTCGAGATCAAGCAAACGTATTGAAAAACCACACCAGATGAGGAAGAAGATTACCAGAAATCTAGACCGATCACTGAACAGAATATGATTATTCGCCACGAATTTTCTTGGTGAGAATTTTCCAAGTAAATAGTTCATTTTTCGCATTGTTCTGCAAAGCGATCCAATGCCAGAAGGAATTGACTACCTCCCGTGGCTCCAGTCTCATTTCTTTAACCAATTAGTCGATATCCAAGGTCATATCTTGTAACAGAAGACTATAGCTTCTAATTTGATCTCTAGACCACTCGGGTTTGGCAGGGTAAATAAGAGATGCAAATAGCACTTTTGCCAAAAACCGCAAGATCAATCCAATTTGCAATAATCTTTCGGTCCGCATCCCAAAATGTTTGAAAAAATAGAGACGTTTATTGTAATAGAGTTGGCTATTCGCCCATTCACTTCGCTGACTCGAGCTAGCCCCCCAGTGATGCTTTACATGAGCGGACGGGCAATAGAATACAGACCAACCAGCTAGTTGTAGGCGCTTAAACCAGTCGAAATCCTCAGAATAAAAAGCAAAACTTTCGTCGAGTTCCCCGATCTCTTGCTGTGCCGTTCTTCTTGTCAAGGTACAAGCAAATGAAACGCGGTCTACTTTTTTGCATGCGGTTTGCGCCGAGTAAAAGTAGCGGCCGATTCTACCCCAAGGCTTGTTAAATATGTCGAGCAAATTTGGACCTGCAATCTCATTCACTACATCAGGTAAGTTCCCGTAACAGTTCTGAATTGACCCGTCCATGTTGTGAACCATTGGACCGACGGCCCCAGCCTCGGGAAAGCAGTCTAAGGAGTTCTTTAATAGGTCAACTGCACCTGGCATTAGCTCATTATCACTATTCAGAAATAGTATGTGCTCACCTTTTGCAAGCCGGAGCGCTTGGTTATTGGCGGCGGCAAAACCAATATTTCTATCATTTTCAATTAGCTTGACCCATAGAAAGTGATTTTTTACTAGCCTAACGCTGTTGTCTGAAGAGGCATTATCAACGACAAACACTTCGAATCGATTGTCGCCCGATTCGATAATACTTTGCTCGAGCGAGACAAGGCAGTGGGCGAGTAACTCCTGAGTGTTCCAATTAACAATTATTACGGGAGATATCGATTGAGTTGGCTAAATTATTCAAAGCTAGAGGATTATTTCGTATTTAGGTGGTCATCTATACGAGGAATATTATCGAACAGAAACAGAAGTACGATCTAGCATATCGACAAGAATTTGGGCCGATTTGCTGCCAATCATAATGCATTTCGGCGTCGTCTCCCTCGCCCTTTGGGTCAATTTTATGCGCAAATCCTCGTGCTCCAGTAAACGTACAGTTTGTTCTGCGAAGACAGCTGGATCGTCGGCAATGAGCAGATCATTTTCATCAGAAACAGCGAGACCCTCCACACCCTTGGCCGTGGCAATGATCGATGTGCCCAGAGCCATCGCCTCCAGAATTTTTAGACGAGAACCTCCACCTACGCGGAGAGGCGCCACCAGTGCCATTGCTGAGGCTATTTCTAACCGGATGTCATCCACATACCCTGTCAGCCTGACACTCTCATCAAGCGCCAATTGCTCTATTGCAACGCCGTCGATCGAGCCAGTTATGACCAGCGAAACTATGGGCATTTTCCGCCTGATAAGAGGATAAATTTCTTTCAGAAAATAATCCATAGCATCATAGTTAGCCGAATAAGTCAAAGCACCGCTATAGACCAACCTACCAGGAATTGGAGTGGCGAGCCTGGGCCGGTTTAACTGGCAATCCACGCCATTTGGTACGATTTCAATCTTCACCCTAGTACTGTTTAACAGCATGGCGCTCGCAAAATTCCTTATCTTGCTCGGAAACCATTGTGATCAAGTCAAATTCGGGTAATAGCTTTCTTTCGTATCGCTTGGTTTTTTGAAAACTCGCCCAAGTTCTTGATTTCAGTATAGAAGATTCCGAACGACAGAAGCGATCATACATAAGCCTGGAAAATGAGTTATGTTCTTCGAGCACTTTCGTTATAACTTTTTCCGCTTGAAGAGCGTATGACGCCATAATTTCGCCAGAGGAGATGACGATGTCAAAATCATCTGAAGCCAATATTTGTTTTACCAATTGTTCCATCGCTGGGATTGGCTTACTGACTGACAGGTTTTGAGGACATAAATCGCCGAAGGATATTTTCTCGATTTCTCTCGAAAGGATCGACATTGATTGTGTCAACCGATCGGCACATCATTAACAGCTGCGATTCCAATTCTGGGCGGGCTGTCCCAAAGCTGAAAGCAACGAGGTCTACATCGTGGTCTATTGCTAGCGCCCTAAGTAGATGATAAACGCGGATTTTTGAGCCGTTGTCAGGTGGACTTGGAAACCAAGTCGACAGAAAAAGAATACGCACCGGTTAACCAAGAAACTTGCGTCAATTTAGTTTATAAGTGAGATTACGATTACGATGGCCGATCGTCCTTGCTGGCACTCCGGCTCCTGTAAGATAGGGCTCAACATCATGGGTCATGACAACTCCAGCAACTATCACGGTGCCTTCACTCATTGTAGTGCTGGGTAATTAAAGCCCGTGCACCGACAAATACATGACTGTCGACTACTACCGGCGACCCACGGTTCTCAAAAGTAGGACTGTGGGGATCGTGGTCAAGCGTGAAGATTGCACTCCCTCAGGAAACGCTAACATTATTGTGGATTGTTAGCCCAGACCGACCGTCAAGCAAAACATCACGATTGATGAAACAATCATCACCGATAGCAACTCCTAAGGGAACATCGAATCGGCAGCCACGATGGATAGTTGTCAACATCCCCAATTGGATGCCGAGAATATTTCGATAGACGAAGATTCGCAGTTTGCGAGATAGCACCAGACTCATAATCTCTGCCAAGAAATCACGAGTATCAACCCTATTGTAATAAAGATTGTTCAATGCTTGCCTGATCTTACAGGAAATGATCACCGAACTCGTGACGGAAATCTTGACTTTTTAATGATCGTGCTTCCCGCAACTTCATGCCAATGAGGCCTTGAGCTATGTCAAAGTTCCATCGTGATGTTTGAATGATTCGCGTCGGCAGCCATTAATAACTCTTCAAGTTTCTTTATCATAATCTCCAGGCTGAAATTCGTTGACCACTTTTTCTTCGCCACGTTTTTGTAGTTCATACCGTAGTTCGTCATCATCCAAAACGCGCTATTTGTTCTGCAAGTGCTGTACTGTTCTCGGCCGGAAATACAAGCTATTCACCTCATCACGCAATAGTTCCCCAGTGCCACCCGTATTGGTGCCGTTCCAGCGATCCGCGGTCATCGCCTCAAGGACAACTCTGGAAAATGGTTCGGATGCGGCGTAGGTAATCGCAAGACGTCATTTGTTGCCAGCAATCGGGCATCGTTCTTCCAAGGAACCCATTTTTGAAGAGTGACACGATCCTCAATTTGATTTTGAGGAACTGATTGTATTAGACCGTTCGTACTCCATTCGACCACTGCCGGCGATAAGTAAAAGAAGAGTTCCGACGTGGTCTTTTCTTTGCCAGGTAGGCGATGCTTCTATGGAGGTATGTACTCCTTTATCCGGGGTTATACGGCCTGCTTGTAAGATTCGCAACTGCTTCCCGCGTCTGGACTCGACTGGTCTCCAATATTTTTCCACTTCGACACCATTATAGATGACCTGAGGACCACTCGGTAAAGTTTCATCGGCTAGACCAATATCGAGCATGTATTCACTTACGACAGCGGCGTGTTCCATGCGAGGACCCATCGCTTTACCTTCAGCGGCCAGCACCTCGATGACCAGACGCTGGAATGGTTTTTTGAGCGCAAGGCGCCAGTTTCCAGCTGGCGCCGATCCAAATACTGCGAAAACTCATCTCGCTCGGCCGGTGAATAGCCGGCTAGCCAATAAGCTACAGCAACTTTTCGATTCTGCTCACTCATTATTGCCATTTCTCTAGGAAGCATCTGTAAGTTCCAGATAGAACCACATCCGGTTCCAGGTCAACCAATAATTTCTGGAGAACATTGAGTTATATTTTCATCTCTTCGCCGGGTCAGAATCGATGCTTGGGCCAGTAAACGGATTGTACCTGGGTCGCAACTTCGGATAACGATAAATATTGATTTTTTCCAGCACTTCCGTCCCACGATGACGGTGATCGCTCGTGAGTTCCACCACATCGTGCCCTCGCCTGGAGAAGCTTTCGGCCACATCTCGGCACAATTGTTCGTAACCGCCAATTTCGAATGGTCGATAAATAATTTGTGATCAACAGTATGGCGCATCGATTGCAAATTTCTTAAGCTACTGAGCCTTGCATATGTTTCTAAACTTCATAACCTGCGTCCCGAATAAAAGCTTGGATCAATTCTGGTCTGCGTTGCATGCGCCTTTTCGCCTTAAGAATCAACGTTTCGACTTGCGAAAGATAATCACAGGGTGTATTCGCCAGTTCAGCCACTTTCAGATAGCTCCAAACCCATTCCGTTGGATTGAGGTCCGGTGCATACCCCGGCAATTGCTCCAAGTGGATCCGTTGCGCAGCACCCGCAGCCAAATAGGCTTTGAGTTTCTTGGACCGATGAGTCGGGTTGCCATCCCAAATCACCAGCAACAAACCCGGGATCAAACGTTGCAGTTGCCCAAGAAAGGCGACGACTTCTTTGCTGGTAATCGAGTGGTCGTACACTTTCAGAAACAGCCGACCTTGCGGGGTGACGGCTCCGATAAGTGAGAGATGGTTATAGGACAGATATTCCTTCAAGATAGGAGTCTGACCGCATGGGGCGTATGTGCGCACAACGATCGGCAGCAGGTAAACGCCCGATTCGTCTATGAAGACGATGGTCCGACCTTCTTCGGCGGCCTTTTTTTCAATGCCGGCCAGCGTTCTTCCTGCCAACGTTGGATTTCTGCTTCCTTGCGTTGCTTGGCACGCCGGATCGGTTTTTGGGGGGTCCACCCCAGGTCCTTGAGAATCCGGCTGACGTGTGCCGGGTGGTACTTCACGCCGAACTCGCGCTGGATGACGGTGGCCACCCGAGAACAGGTCCACAGGCCGCCTCGAAATCCGAAGCTTTCTGCGCCGCGCTCCAACAACTCCGGAAGCTTTTCCCGGTCGACCTGGCTCAAGCGCAAAGGAGCTCCCGATTTGGGTTGCTCCCGGAGCGCAGCTTCGCCGCCTTCCTTGCCGCGCTTGACCCATTGGCTGACGGCGCCTTTGGTCACGCCAAGAGCTTCGGCGATATCCTTTTGCATCCAGCCCGATTGGTACAAAGTCCAGGCTCGCTTGCGGCGTTCTGTTTTCCAATTGGTCGATTTATCCTTTCCCATGCGGTCAATCAGACCGCAGTTTAGCTATTTGTGCAAGGCTCAGTAAATGGACATATTGTCACCCGACTTTGTCCTAGCTATCAGGGCAGGCTCTTTTCGGAACTCAACCCGCATTTTCCGAAGATAGGTTGTCAATGCCATATGCCGCAAAAATGATGAGTATGGCATCAACGGGAAGACGGTAGCGTACAGCCGCCCAGGTAGCCAAATGGATGAAAGTGTAGAGGCAAACAAATAATATCAGTAACAATTGATAGTAGATTCGCAAGTCCCAGCTCTCAGGATCTGTCCGATCATCTGATTGGAACGAGATGTTTATCTTCCTGGTTCTGAGTACGTTCCGGCAGGCAAGAATTAACCCATAGATCATAAACGGTAAAAATATACCAATACTCAGGACCCGCGAGATGTTGCTAAGCAAGGACGAAGTAGAAGTTGGCCAGAAAAGAAAGTAAACAGGGATGCGACTCAAAGACAACAGGATGTATCGACCTGGAGCGAGAAGGATCTGCTTCAACCCTTCCTGTAAGAGTGCCCTGTCGAGAGCCGCTTCATCAAGATTGGTCAAATCCTCTGGAATAAGATCTTGATAGCTCACACCATGATCCGCCGAGAGTACAGGTTCAAAACGAGTACCGTAAATGGGATGATTGCTCCAAAAAAGAGCGAATCCCGAATTCGTATTTGGCATTGTCAATCGACCAAACGCATAGTAATTTCTGATGACGGCCGGCGAAATCAGTACAACTGAGACAACGCCCGCAATGAGCATAGAAATTAAAACCGTGTGGAGCTTCTGCCTGCGCCAGGCAGTCCAGATAAGCCATCCAAAGAGAGCAAATACGAAGATGACGATGACCTGTCTTAGTAACAATGTGATGGATATCGCCACTCCTAGCTCTATGCCCCGATAAAGTTGGCCGCGATTTTGGAGCTAACCCCTGGGATCTGGGTCGATGGCTCGGATACGACACGAATGGCCACATCTATGATCCAAAGAATGCCAACGATATAGAGCGCTTCGGTCATCAAGGATGCTGAATAGATCACGAAGTAAAGGTATACGGCCGAAATTGCAGCGGCAATGAGGGCGGTCCGGTCGTTGAAAGATCTCTTTCCAATGCGATAGATTAGTACCGGTGTGACAATACCAGCGACGACCGCTTGAAGCAGCCTCGCCGCCAATGGATGGTGATCCAAAAGTCGGTAGACACCTGCCAGGAACAATGTGTAGAGATATGACCAGTGCGCGGTAGGTTCTCCTGCTCTCGTGAACGGCCAGGAAAATTGGTCAAAGGTGAATCCATGTCCATTGATTACTCTAATAGCTAAAGAGTCATAAAAGTATTGATCATAGGTCCCGGCTCTTATCTCCTCAATGGTATCGCCTAGAAAAAAGGATGTCGCTACTCTCAGTAAAAGCGAAATACAGATAAAGATCAACAATGGGATTAAGAAACGCTTCTCATGTCCCATTACTTTGAACCTTCAATCTGATAAATGAGAAATATGCCGTTGAGAAACAAAGATTTATCCATTAAGCCGAATCTGAGTCTCCCGCCATCTTCTCTAGCGCAACTAAACCGCCCAGAAATAGCCACACTAACACACTAGCCTGGAAGCCAGGGAAACCGATGTTGTAGACAAAAGGCAGGATCCAATCAGCTAATAGCATGATCACCAACGCTCCAGTACCTGCGGCTAACATACCAGTTATATAGCCAGCTTCAAATCCGGTCTTATACTTTGAGCGAAGCCGTAGAATTAAGGCAATCATTTCGGCTACAAACCAAAAAAACAAAGCCAAACCGATAACCCCAGAATGGGAAAAAATATCTATGTAATTGTTGTGTGAGCTAATCCGCGGCTGATTCCAGAAGGCCCCGAGATAGGGTAATGGAGTCATGGCCGCGTAATTACGATAGGCCGCCGGCCCCAAGCCAGTTATTGGGTTACGCCAGGTAACATCTAATACCCTTTCGGCCAAGATCAAACGAGAGCCGCCGCTGAGTTGCCATTCCAATTCACCGCCAGCAAAATTCCAGATCGTGGGTACGAGGACTCCCACTGCCGCCATGACAAGTAATATAAGGAGAGCAAGCCACCGTAAACGAGGCCATTTCAAGGAAATCAGAACGACGATAACACAACCGACAGCCAACCAATTGGAAGTTGAAGCCCGGCCAACAATGAATGAATAATAAGAAACTGCAGCTAACGTAACAATCAGAAAAAACCGCCAGCGATTAGACAATTCGCGATTATATAATAGCTGGCCCCCAGCCAGAGCTGCCAGCAACATCCAAAATGGAGCCCTGACGATAGCAATCGTCGCCCGCGCCAAAATGATTCGATTACCAAGAGGAACCATATAGGCAATGGCAAGCAGACCAGCGATTACCAGGAATGAGGCCGTCAACCCCCATAGCCAGCGTTTGCTAAGAATGAGATAACTCCCCAACCAAAAAACGATAGCTGAGAATACGTACATTAACCATTGAGCGATTTGGACAACGATAAATCGATCATTGCGCGGTACCATCGGATCCCATAAGGCGTTTCCAATCAGCAAGGATATGAGGTTGGCCAATAAGAATAAGGCTAAGGGCAGGAATGTCCTTGAACCACCAATTCTTACATCCTGACGTCGAAACATTGCAAGCAAAACAATCCCAACTAGTCCCGGAACAATCAACGTTGCCGGATTCAGAACCACCTCGCTGCCAGTAGGAATCTCGAGATTCAGAAGTAGTGCGGCGGCAACCAATACAAACAAGCCAAGGACAGGGTGTTGGAGCAAGATTACCACCACCAATGCAGCTACCAGTAGTCCAAGCCACGACCAGGAAGCACGGCTCCCTAAAACAGCGGCCGCGACCAGGACCAGCCCTACAATCAGACCGGTCTTTACCAAATTGTTTGATAATTTAGTTATTCTGAAATCAGTCACCAAGCAAAACCCCAGTGCAAAATGACTCTAGCTCATTTAACATTCGATCGAAAGTCAACTGGGTTCGGGCTGTTTCCTGGCCCGCCTTTCCCAAGGATAGGAGCTGTTTAGGCTCGTCTAAGATCCTTGACAGCTGCCGAGCCATACCGTACGCATCACCTGCTTGAAAAGTAAGGCAATTTTCACCATTGATAAGAATTTCCTGGCTGCCTCCTGTCGTAGTGCTGACCAAGGCTAAACCAGATGCTAGCCCTTCCATCATCATTCTAGCCAATGGCTCTGGCCAACGTGATGGGAATAGGAGTACATCTTGATCCCTAAGTATTGGCAGTAGGTCTTCTCGATTAAGCCAGCCAGGTCGTTTCAGATAGGGTCCAAGTTCATTTTTCGTAACATAGTCGTCGATCCAGTTCTCAAAATCAGGGTGTCCTGTTGCCAACCAGGCTAAGTTGAAATCTTTTTGGTCCATATTGCTGGGCAAGTATGTTGACTGCTTCCAATGCCGTATCAACGCCCTTTGCATAAGAGAGGCTGCCGGCATAAATCATTTTCATCGGCAAAGTTCCAGCATCCGATTTTTCGTCGTTCAACGGCCGGAAGAATTTTTCAATCTCGATCCCACCATGAATAATTCTGGCATTGGGCATGCTGAGTCCCTCAGCGCGAAGGATATCTAACACGGCCTGACTGACACAAGCAACATGTCTGAAATCTGGAACCGCCGATCTCTGGCGCTTTATTAAGGCTGGGATAATGGTTCGGGCTGGCTTTTTAAGCACTTCAACCAGCATCCTATCTTCCCTTGACATCCAGAAAGCTGAATGGGGATCAAGTTCAATGGGCCAATATCCACAAAAATAATAAGCTACTTTGTCAAGCATCAATTGCTCAGCCAATACTGCCAGTTGGTAATTGAGCTGCCACATCCCCCAAACGAAGACTAGATCCGGCTTAAAATCGTTTATATGGCGAACTAAGACTTCAGCATTCGCCTTATCCTGTTTGGCAAGTTCAAAAAAGAATGATCGAGGACGGTAGTGGTTAAGATCACTATCTAGGTATAGTTCCCGGTAGACGTTCGGTTCTGGCTGAAGAATCAAATCACGCCGGTACCTGCTGGTCAGAACCGCAATCTCATGACCCCGCTCGCTAAAGGCAACGGCTACATCTCGCGCCCATTGTTCCCAACCACCCCGATCGGCCGGTGGATAAAAATTGGAGAGAAATAGTATTCGCATCAATTGAATCGCATGATTGCTTTGGTCCTAAGCCAAAAGCAATAAGCCTCAGGTGTAATTTCATAAACCTGGCTAAAGTAAGCGCCAATTTAAGAAATCTTACCTTGCTGTTATGTAAACCAATACGACAGCTCTCGTTGGCCAATGGAGACTCTACCTAAGATCTGCCGACTGCCGACTTGAGAGTTTGAACGGTCTCATAGCCCAAGATAAATCTTCCCAGCCACGTTGCGCTATCAGAGCGCAACAATATTGCCGGCCAAATGCTGATACTTTTTCGAAGAAAGCGCCTCGCTCGTTCTGAATCATGGGCGACCGAATAAGCGATGTGCGCCAAGGCAAAATAATTCCAGGCCATGGCTTCTTCGTAAACAGAGGGCTCGACCGCGCCATCATCATATGCCTCTTCTAGAGAGCAAACGACTGTCCTTTCCGCCTCATCGAAATTTAGATATTGCTGGGTCCCTGCGGCTGCCCTGCCTTGGTGGGCGCAGGCAAGTTGGGTGATAGAATCCACGTCTGATAAAAAACCAGGGAACAACCTGACGGCCAAAGCGAATTCGGTCTTGCCTTCGCTCTCCGAACCAAGTTGCCAAGCCAATATGGCGAATCGGTAATGTTGGATAGCATATGCCTGATCCCTTAAGTTGACGATACGTTCTGGCAACCCTTCCCTTCGATATATACTATCCAGCATCGCAAAATGAGATGAACGACGTTCGTGGAACTGTAATGCAAAATTTTCGTCGTGTAGACGATAGTGCAGCAGGGGTTGTTCGATACAGTCGAATAAACATCCGTTTAGCGACCATCGAAGCCAGAGCTCCCAATCATCCATCCCAGGTTTGAATCCCCCCCACTTCGTCAAGCAACGTCGGCGAAATAAGGCCGAAGAAGGCAAAATCGGGTGGCCCAAGACGAGCGATTCTAAGAAGTTCCCCCGTTCAGTCTCAGGCCAGATCGGGAGAGGTAATTTGTTCCCAGCATAATCGATCATCTGAACTAGCGTGTATACAACGTCAACCTGTTCATTGTCTTCTAGAAGAAACAGGCATCTTGCCAACATCTCTTCCTGCCAGATATCATCAGAATCCAGACAAATGAGATATTGGCCTCGCGCATGCCGTAAGCCTTTGTTCCTGGCAGCAGCATTTCCCTGATTCGCTTGACGAAGCAATTTAAGATTGTGTCCAATATTGTGAGTAACTGCTCGCTCCACATCCTCTGTCGAACCATCATCGACAATGATCAACTCCCAGTTCTCATAAGTCTGGGCAACAACGCTATTAATTGTTTCTCTGAGCAGTTCCGTACGATTAAAGACAGGTATGACAATACTGATAAGAGGAGTGGATTGGAGATTCATTCTATGTAACCTAGTGAACGAAGGTGCGACAACATGCTCGATTCTTCATCTCGATCCAAATCAGGACCATTCGTCAGACTTGAAGTATCTGGTTCGCAATATTTGACCTCGCTTTGCTTGCGATAGGCGTCTTGAAAAGCGCGCAGCCAGGGACTCCCCTCTAGGTTCCTTGGAAGAGGCTCTCCAAGACAATAGAGTAAGGTAGGTACGACGTCTATTAATGTTGCTTCTGATAGATCCAGACCCGGTACGATCTGGGGACCCGCAAATACAACAATGCCATCCAGGGAATGAACCCCACTCCAATCACCAGGTCCAGGAGTGGCGGTGGGTCGAATCACAGGTTCTGTCAGTCCAGAACCAATATGGTATCGTTCAGATACCTGAAATAGGATGTCAGGTGCGGCTTCGGCAAACGGTCCCGCATATAATTCCTCCCGATCCCATATATGTTCAATGATGGGTTGTCCAGATTGGGGATCGCGCAAGGATAATAGCCACTCCTTCAAGGCTCGCTTGTCATTAAAATAATCAGTTTCCTTTGTTTCATCCTTTCGGAGCGGATTTCCAGCGGACAAAACGATGCCGCCAATAGGATCGGCCAAGTGAAAACCATGCGCCCGGGTCTTAGTCCAGTTAACTCCAGAGGCAAGAAAATCATCTGGAATCAGGTCTCTACTTCGTTCACTTAATCCTAACAGGAAACGCTGGTGAAAGGCTCGAACGAATCTTTTGCCGGGCACTTCCCGATAGGTATTCAACCATCCGCCCGTTCTCAATAATGCGTTGATTTGTAACTCAAATTTTCCCCGGCTTGTAGCACCATGATCCGATAAAACTAGTACATAACTTCCCGGCCCGACCATCTCCAGAAGTTTTCCTAGACCTTCATCAGCCAGGCGATAGAAATTCTGGATGGTGTCACTGTAAGGAGACGATTCCTCTTGTTGATCTCGCTCCGAATTGAAGGTGGAATAACGCCAAAATCTGTGTTGGATGCTGTCCAGTGAGTGCAGGTGAAACCAAAAAAGATCAAAGGGACCTTCTTCCTGGAGAAGTTGAATACCGTATTGGAAGTGATCTTCCGTGCTGGTTACTAATTCCTCAAAAAATTTTCTAATGTCAAAACTATCTAGATGCTGAGGGCTGGTGTGTTGGCCCATTGGCCCAAGCCGGTCTCCTAAATCTGAAGGTGATGTAAAAGCCCGTCGAAGATCTGGACTAATCGGGCCAGAAACCATCAAGCCGTTGACTGGCCATGGTGGATAAGTTAGAGGAATATTGAAGGCGCCCACGCGCAAACCTCTTCGGCTTAAGGTATCGAAAATCGTTGAACCTGCATAGGTGCTGGAAGAGACTAATTCTGACGAGCGGCCGTGTATTTTAGCAAGATCGAGATGCCGGAAATCATAGACACCATGCTGCCCTGGATTCAAACCGGTTATTGCCGTGACCCAGGCAGCAGGAGATAACGGGGGGATAGTTGAACGCATAGGGCCACTAGCGCCACGGCCAATCAGTTCGGCCAGATTTGGCATTTCCCCCATCTCCAACAACGGCTCGCAAACCTGCAAAGTCGCTGAATCCAGGCCAACAACCAACAATCGCGCCTGGCCAAACTTATCGTGTTGAATTCGTTCGGAAATATCCAACAATTACTCCTAATGGCCAGTAAATTGCAGTAAAATCATGAGGTTTAGACCTTGAAATGATTGGTTTAGCCTTCATCGGTTAAAATATCTAACACCCATTCGCTGGTTGGCACATAGGTTCCCATCATCTCCATGGTGATATTGCCTGGTCCATTGACGGTGAAATGAGGCGAATAAGCCATGGCAAGGCTTTCTACATTTGTGCTGTCGACGATGATGACTTCTGCTTGATACCTTCCTCCATAAAGCTGCAACGGATCTAAGCGCAAGGCAAAAGCCCCCTCTCCCTCAATTACCAAATTGTCTAATCTCGCATCCTCCTGGTTCGACCTCACGGTAAAACAAGGTGTGCCATCATCACGCCACAGACGGACATGCAGGATAGGATTGACTATACGATTGTATGCGTGGTAAAAAACGTTTATCGACGCCGAATCATGATATTCAAAATGCTCTTTTGTGACGCTGACCACATCACCGGTTATAGCGACGTCGACGATATCTACCAGGCTTCCTTTTCGTCGCTTTCTAGACTTTTCCTGACCACCGACTTCTGCTGTTCTAGTTCGGAGATATTGCTCATATGTTTTTAGGGATAACTCGCTAGAACCATCTTGGATGATCTTTCCTTCTACGAGTAAAATCGATCGTCTGCAAATTGAGGTAACCATATGCATATTATGGGAAACAAAGATTAGTGCTGTCCCTTGCTGGCGCAATTGTTCCATCCTGGCCAGGCACTTTTGCCTGAAACCACCATCGCCCACAGCTAACACTTCATCCACCAACAAAATATCGGGTTCAAGCTGGGCAGCTACGGCGAAGGCCAAGCGGACATACATACCAGACGAGTAACGTTTGAGCGGGGTATCCAAAAACTGTTCCAACTCAGAAAAATCAACAATGCTATCAAATAGACTTTGAATTTCCTTGCGTTTGATGCCTAGAATCGAGCTATAAAGAAAAATGTTCTCTCGGCCTGTTAGTTCAGGATGGAAACCGGCCCCTAACTCGAGCAGTGATGCCAACCGGCCGTCGACTTTTACAATACCGGCCGTTGGTTTGGTAATCCCAGCAATGATGCGTAGTGTTGTCGATTTACCGGCACCATTAGGGCCAATTAAACCCAATGTTTCTCCCTTTTCTAGGCTGAAAGAAACATCTTGCAAGGCAAAGAAACGATTGTCCTTGCTAGAGACCCTCAGTCCGCTCAAAGCCTCGCCAAATGCCCGTCTTAAGGAACCAGCGCCGAGTACGCCCAAGCGATATTCTTTTGAGACTTCCTGTAGGCTGACAACGGTGTTCATATGTCAGATAATGTCGGCAAACATCGGCTCGACACGCTTGAAAAAGAAGTAGCCAACAACCAGCAGCACGGTGGATACAATAATTCCCAGGCCCAAAGTTGGCCATACAGGGGGCAGTCCAAGTAACAAAACGGCGCGATATGATTCGATGATACCAACCATAGGGTTAAGATTGTAGAAAGGCCTGAGCCAATCAGGGATAAGTGCGGCCGGATAAACAATAGGGGTAGCATACATCCAGATCTGGATCAACAGGGGGATGATGAATCGAATATCCCGAAAGAATACATTCAAAGCAGAACCGAGAAGAATCACTCCGGCAGATAGTACTATTTGGATGAACACGAGAAACGGGAGCCAGAGGATATATATCGAAAAAGGAACCCGGTAATAGATCAAGAGGCCAATTAAAATCAAAGAAGCAAAGCAAAAATCTACAAAGGTCGCCCCAATGGTCCCAAAAGGCAAAATTTCCTTTGGAAAAGATGCTCTGGTGATCAGATTCATTTGCCCTACCAGGCTTGGAATTCCCTGACTGAGCGAATTGCCGAAAAAAGTCCAAGGCACAAGAGCCGTATAGGCGAAAATCGGGTAAGGTATTTCACCAGTTGGGACCTTTATGATTAGGGAGAATACGACAGTAAATGTAATGGCCAGGGCTAATGGCTGGAGCACTGCCCACAACACACCGAGTAAAGATTGTTTGTAGCGCACGCTAACTTCACGCCGCGTCCAATACCAAAGAAGTTCTCGGTGCTTAAACAATTCGGACAAGTAAAACATCCCGAGTTGCGTTACTTCCTATTGAGGAGATATCTTACTGCAACTACCAAGCCGATAAATAGCAACGAAGCGGCAGATGCGATTAACAATGATGTTGCACTGGAAACCTCGGCTGGCTGTTGCTGAAGAGCGCTAACCGGCAAAGATTCGGGAGCTGATGGAAGTGCTGGAACCTGTTCTGCTGCGGGTTCATCAAAGGCTGCAACGGACGGTAGGTCCGGATTGGATTCAAGGATAATACTTTTGGATTCAACCAAGGGTGCAGCCGTCATTCCTTCAGCATACCAAATACTGTTGTGATCATTCTGCCAAACAGCATGTAACCGGTTTCCTTGGGTTATTTCTATTTCCATATTTTCCAAGTGGCCACTTACTCCTTGGCTTATTTCTTCAATGTCGCTCCAGTTCGTTCCATTGAATTCACTGTGGGCTACAGTTGCATCATTAGCCAGACCAATAACCGCATGCAAGCGGTTGGCCGAATCTAAGGCAAAATCACCACCGCTCAAGCCGCTGCCCTCTTCGGGCAACGAAATGATTTTGGGCTCAGACCAATTCTCACCACCATCATCCGATAAGATGTGGTACCGACCACCAGTACCTGCCCGGCCAGCAAACAAAATATGAAGACATCCATTCGAATCTTCTGCCAAGGAAAGCGCTAGACTTTCAGGCAGTGATATCGATGCGAGCTCAGTCCAGCTCTCTCCATTATCGGCAGACCGAAGATAATAGGAACCAAGATCACCAGCAGGGGGAGTAATTGCTGGCAAGATGACATGTAATGTTCCATCGGCTGCCTGGATCATGCGTGGTGGCCGGATGAGTAGCTGATTGCCAGGTAGCCAGGCAATCACTTGAGATGATTCCACGTTTCCATTTTCCCCTAATCGTAGATAATTGATCTGACCTTCTATATCACCATAAATTACGTGGATCCCGTCGGCAATGCTGATTTCACCGCCAACTTGAAGACCAGTCAAACTTCTAAGAGGCTGCCAAGCAAGAGCGGTTAATGCTTCAGGGTGAAGAGCTCGACTATACTGCAGGATCGAATTGTTTCCGCCGACGACCAAATATGGACGACCATAGTCGTCAACACTGCCTCGTAGACCACCGGTAAAGTCCCAAGGGAGTGTTAGCACATCAACCGGACCAGACCATGATTCCCCATCCTTAACCATATAGTAGATTTGAGATTGCACGGCCATTTCACCCACTTCTTCCGTGACTTCACTCCAGAACAAGTGTAGCCGGCCCGAGTCATCACTCAGAAGTATTGGGTCGTAAACCCCGTTATCGGTAGAATGAAGCTGGACCGGTGGGTTCCATGAGCTATCCTGGGCAATTGCCACGTCAGGTAAAGCCATTTCAAAGACCAACCATATGACCAGCACACTACAAGCTGTAAGGATGAACCTTTCTCTAAGGTTCCCTTTGAATGACACAGCTTGAGGCAATAGCAAACTTGGCAAAACTGCCTGACCTATTCGAGATAAAAGATCTCTCATTCGCTATCTCTTCTGTCTTGAGCCATTAATATCGCTTGCTGAATCTCATCTTGGCGCTCTACGTCTCCCAAATACTGATACCAATAACGTCGCAGGTTCAACTGGTTCTGTTCAACATTGACCGTTGACCACAGTTTAACCCCGTCATTTAGTCGCCCATTTAGGATCAAAGCCTCGCCTGCTAGTTGGCGTGTAGCATTGTCCCAGGGGGCTCTCTGATAAGCCAATAAAAGATAGAAGAGTGCGTCTTCGTATCGGCCTAATGACAACTGTATCTGCCCAAGACGACGATTTGCACTGGTATTATGCGGATCAAGGCTCAGCGCTTTTTTATAAGCCGCGATGGATGAACTCATATCAACTTCACGACGAGCAGCATCCTGAATCGGGTTATTTGGCCATTGATATTGGCTTAGTTCAGCCTTGCTTTGGCGAACGGCCGCAAGATTTGACTGGACCCTCGATATCAAAGGACGCCAAAAGATGAACGAAATTAATAGAACGAGCAGGAAGGCAACGCCCACAAAACGCCACTGAGACCGGCTGATTGGAACAGTGCCATGCTTCAGCACCGGCACGGCAAATGCCAGAGGAAGGAAGAATAATAGAACCGCTCTGCTATTGTAGATGGCGTCATCCAAGAGGCCATGTACCAGTATTACTGTCAACGACATGACGGCCGCACTCAATATGATCTTCGGTGACGATGGCTTTCTTCGCCGTCTTTGATTACGAATGGGTTGATCGCTAATCATTTGTCTTTCCGGCGCCGAATTTTGTCGCTTTTGGAATCTTTCCGAGGTTGGACCTGAAGCTCGCCAGGCCGCTTCCCCCATCAAAAGCCACATCCAGACCAATGCAATCAAGGCGATTACGCCCTGTTCAATTACGATGTCTAAATAAAGGCTGTGGCTATGAGTAATGTAGCCGACGTGGGTCAGTAAAACATAGCTTGAATACAACATCATAAATCCATCAAGACCGGCCCCGATCAAGGGATAATCAGCTGCCAGAGTCAACGAATTCGCATAAAGATCCGCTCGCCTTATTCCGGATTCGGAAGCAGGCAGGATTCTGACGATTGCCTCCCTTGAAGCCGGCTGGATAAGCACTAGCAAGATAAAAACTAACAATAGGATCAAAGGCAGGCCGAATAACAAATATTGCTGCTGTTCGGATCCCTTTTTGGACAGTCTTCGGGACAGGCTCCACCAACCAACTAAAGCACAAGCAGTGCCCAAAGCCAGCCAAGCGCCGCGTGCAGTAGTCAAAAATAGTCCGAAAAGTATCACGAATAGGGCAACTAACCCGATGATCGTTGACCATGTATTCCTTCGTTGTCGCGAAATTAAGGCCGCAGCTCCGGCAAAGGGTGCCAACATGGCCAGGATCCCTCCCGCGACATTGGGATGAAGATGCTCGGCCGGTATTTCTGGAAGAGGAGATTGTAATACGCGTCCTATAGTTGATGCCAAGGCCAACTTTTCTGCGTAGGTCTCCCAATCGTGGGTCACAACGAAATACAAAGCGGTAGTTACACCTAACAAAGACAGCGACCAGGCCTGACTCCAGGCATCATTTTTTTTAGCCCTCATCGCCCAGTTAGCAAAGACAAAAAAGAAAAGAATAGCGCCAATAATAAGCCAGAACTTCGACCAGGCAGCCTCACGATCATATGCGGCCCAGACACTGATTAGCGCCGTCGTGAGGAAAATAATAAGGGGAATATCAAAAGACGTCCCAATGCTAGGCCGGCCAATCCGGACCCAACGCAAGCCCCACGGCGCCAGCCCCAAAATCAATGGAATAAAACCTAGTTGCGGCCAGATAAGCCATGAAGCGACCGCTAGAGCCACACAAGACAAATCAAATAATGGAAACCACTTAGGCATATTGTGCCCAGCCACAACGCACGACTAACGTTTGTCACCACGCAGAAAACGGGCGCCAATGAAAAATACGATGATTACCAACAATCCAGCGGGGATAATTCCCAACAACGGACCCGTCAGCGGATTACCAGAATCGATTGACAAGGGTAATCCTTCCCCGTCATCGATATCGGTCGGAAATGATATGGTCGGGGTTGGCAATGGTTCAGGAGTTGGCGTGAAGCTTGGTTGGGGAAGCGGCGTTGGCGTGATTGTCGGCAGCGGCGTCGGGGAGACAGCCGGAATTTCTAATTCGCGACTGCTAAAGAAAGCTAAATCTTGACTAATCTGGCTTTCCGGATTGACAACCGGAGCAGTAAAAAGAACAGCTAACTTACCACCGGTCGTAATTGCGGCACTCAGTCCGTCAATATTCGAGTTTTCCAATGGCGATGACTCAGCGGGCGACCACCGATTATCGGTCCAAATCCAGTGTTTGAGCAATCCCCTATCATTTTCTGGGTCCAGAGATTCTGGACCGGTCCCGGCGCCGATTTTTATTAAATGCGGCCGGCCGGCTCCATCAATAGCAAATGCGGCCGGACCGTCTCCGTCGTTCACACCGGATAAGCGCTGGGATTGTTCCCAGGAAAGGCCATCATCCTTGGACACCTTATGCCACAGGGCTTGATCGGCGTCAAGCCAGCTAAAATGTAGAAGCCGATCCCCAGCATAGCTCATCTGTTGCCAGTCCGTGGGATTATTCACCAAGGTAACAGGCTCGGACCAGGTAGCGCCGCCATCGGAAGAGCGAGCATAAGAAACCGACTCAGAAACCGGATTCAGCGGTGATGGAAATTGCTTCCAGTTCAGGTGAATTAATCCATCTGGAGAAACGACGATTTGCGGTTGGTCCACCATAGCCAATCCTGCTTCTACAGCGTCAAACGCGCGTTGACCCTTGCTCCAGCTTTCTCCACCATCAGTGGAAGTAGTCAAATATATGCCTCTATCCTCGTTTAAGGGAATGCTATAGGCCAGATAGATAACTCCATTGCGATCGCTGGTCAGCGCCGGCGATGAGGCAGCCGGCCTATTAAGTGGAATCTGAATCGGTGTCGACCATTCAGCGGCCGAGCCTGCTCCTGATGTCCTACTCTGGCTAAAGAAGATTGACCCCGGGACATCATCATTCCATGCCGCCAATATCTTGTCCACACCATCGTATACGATCGAATGTTGGCTAATCTCTTTTTCCTCAGACGGTCTCAAAATGATCCTAGGCAACGACCAGCTATTTCCATCCCACCGACTATAGCTAATGCCTGGATTGTCGTCACCCGAAGCTCCCTGGGACCAAAAGGCATGAAGCTGTCCATCATTGTCAGATAAAATTTGAGGGGACTTCAGGTCCTGATCGTTCAGGATATTCTCAGCTGGCTGCCAGATCGGCGTCACCGAAGGGGCAATGGATTCGGAAAGGGTGGCAATATCTTGGGACCTGAGCCAGATATCTCCCTCCCCCGATTTGTCGCAGCCGATTACGGATAGTTTTTCTAAAGAGTCTTCGTTCCTGGAAAAATGCGCTTGCAAACAACCCAAGGTAACCGGACGAAATGTTTCAGGATCGGTGAGGGTCGTTAACTGGCTCTGCTCAAAGGGAGTCCGCCAAGAAAGACCGTCCCAAGCCGACAGATAAGCGCTCTCTTCTGTCATAGCCAGGAGATAAAGCGAATCCTCCGGATCATTCAACAAGACGATATCTTCAACACAATTTGGAATCTTTTTCAAAATCTGCTGGTTGGGTTGCCAGGTAAGACCACCGTCCGTTGATATCTGAGTATAGACTCCGCAATCTTGGCTCTCGTGTCCGGCCTGCCACACTAGGTGAATCAGATCAGCTGAGGCCGCTATGCGGATACCTTTTGGACCTAAAGCATCAAAACGATCGGCCGCTTTACGCTGATCCACGATGATAGCCTCGTCCCAGCTCGCACCGCCATCGGCTGAACGAGTAAAATAAAGGCGTTCCAGTGGCGAGTGGTCCCAGGCGACTAAAACTTCGTCTGGCTTAGAGATCAGAATAGCCAGATTTGTTTCATCAGCTGAAAGGGATCGAAAGTAAGCCGAATCAAATAGAAGTACCGGTGCCGTCCAAGTTAGTCCCCCATCCTGGGAAGCGCGATAATAAACTCCTGCCGGAAATAGATCAGAGTCTATAGGTCTTATGTAAACTAAATGCAACTTGCCTTCATCGTCGACAGTCAAATCCATTGTCAACGCAGCTTCTGCTAGGCGTTGGCGAAGACTCCATTCTGTAAACGAGGAAAATCCACCAGCCCTGACCCGGCTATAATATAAAGCCTCTTCACTGTCGGTCCAAACGGCATGGATAAAATCGTCAGAACCGCCGGCGCGCAATTGCGGACTATACAAGGGTGTCGGCTGATTATCGCTCAACTCTGTCTCATAGACGCGAGTCCCGAAAGGCAAATCAACAGCGACAGGCAAGCTCCACTGACCGGCTTCTTCAAAAGAATAATAAAAAGTACCGGTCAAATCCTGCCAAATCAAATGCGGCCGGTCGGTTGTATCGACAACGCGGCGTGGATCACTTGTGCCGCCAGACCGAGAAAGATTGAGCGGTTCTGACCATAAATCGGTTTCAGATTGAGCGGTCGCTTTAATACCTATTCCGAGAACGACGAATAGAAAAGCTAACGCTAAAACGGAATGTAATAGCCGAGAAGAAGGTAAAGTGATATTTATAGTTCGGGTTTGCATAAATTCTCTATAAGTATTCCGTCAGAACGAATCCTAATGTGAGCTTGTTTTGATGGCGTGAACCGCTTACTGGGCAATGGGCAAGCCGCTGTCGGTTGCAGACCAGATAAGATGCTGGAAGCCAACGCTCAAGGCCATCTCTGTCGTGGACCAATCCGACAATAATGTTATTAGATATGTCCAGATCGGCCCCTGATGGAATACCAACTCCTTAAAAGCTCGTTTTTGCCATGTAAATGATTTTGTCCTCGACTTGATCATTATTTACACCGATTTCCCGGATTAAACGCGCCGGGACGCCACCGACCACAGTGTACGGTGCCACGTCATGGGTTACGACAGCACCCGCAGCGACGACCGAACCTTGGCCAATGCGGACACCATCGGTGATAATCGATCCAGAACCTAGCCAAACATCATCTTCGATGATGATCCCTTCGGCCGTAATACCTTGATCAACAAACGGCCGCTCCCGATCATCGAAGACATGATTAACGGCGATGATTTGCACGAATGGAGAAGTGTAAACGCGATCGCCGATGTCCACTCCCCCTTGCCCTCGAATAACCGTATATTCACCTATAAGGCAGTCCCGGCCGATATGGATGTGTGAATGAGGCAGCTCGCGAAAATTGTAGACGTGCAGTAGTGCGCCATACATGACGATCGTATTAGGACCGATATCAATTCCATTTGGGCAAGCATGCAGATAAGTTCCTTTGTCCAAATATGCACCATGACCCAACCTGATATGATCGGCAAATCGTAAGCGCACTCCGTTTTCGATTGCTACCCAACCGTCCATTTTTAAGATGAGGCGGTAAAACAATGCTCTAATGATTATCCCCACGATAGAAGGGATCCAACTCATTAAAAAATACAGGATCTGTTCGAGCGCATAACGGCTATGGCTTGAAGCCTGCCGTTGGAGATACAGATTTAGCTGTGCGATGTTTGTTTTAAGAGCCATCTAGATATAAGTATTTGGCAAGCTCCGCCCTTACGACATATCAATTAAATGACGAAAGGAATCAGAATAAGATTTAGTATGTAGCCGATCTTGTTGCTATTATTCGCTTTTATCTAAGAAAATCGGCATAGATCAGCATTATGCTCAAGATCCGAGATGCTCAGGGCACCGGTGACCTTTCTGCAAGTATACTGCCTTCTGGGTTGAAAACCGCCTATCTTGACACTGAACAGATTTTAGTTCTGCACAAATAATGAACAAAATGGAAATAAGATCGCTTTTTTTGTTTATGTCAACTGATCGCAGATGCTGACACCTGGCAACCCAGCATAGGAATCCGAATGTTACATTCTGATGACTGCCAATGCAACGAATCTGATACCTGCAAGAAAAATCATACCTTGACAGCCATCACGGCGTAGTTTGACTGGCCAAACACGGGTGTTTAGGTTTATTGGCATTGCTGCCCGTTCTCTCTGGTTCTTTCTACGAGCAGGCTGTAGAATCCCATCTGGTTCCCTCAAAGGAAGGATAGTAGAAGATTTGTTATCATCGCCTCGTCGATAATCCTAGTTAAGCTAGTTCTAATGGTTCGCTCATATCTCAATCACGGCATTATTGCCCTTCAATTCTTAATACTCACTTTCAGTCTAGCTCTATTCGGCTGTCAGCCGGTTAACTCAGATCCTAAGGTGCAACCAACGAGCGACAATGACCCAATGCGGGTTCCTGCGGGAGAGAGTGCGACCGTAGCGCCAACCCGCGATGCGACAACACGAAAAACTCCAACCCTGACTCCGCAGGAGCCTGCGACAATAACGCCACTATCGACATCGACAAATAGCCCAGAGCCTACGACCTTACCAACTTTAACTGCAACAATTAAACCAACGCCAAGTGCGATTGGTTTATGCTCGGCTCGGCATTCTAGTGACGAAATATTACTTCTGGTTACCCTAGAGTACGGCTTGGGTCGAGAGTATGTTCCCCCCAACCTCGTCCAAATATCGAGCAAATTACCGATCACAGTAACACTTGGTTACCCGACAGTGTTGCGACAGGTTGCCCTTGAACCTCTATCGAGTATGGTTGAGGATATGCTTGAAGAAGGTCTACAGCCGAAAATAATTTCGGGTTATCGTAGTTATTCCTCTCAAGCCATCGCCTGGAGCAAATGGCGGGAAAAGAATCCTGAAACAGCCGCAATTGTGAGCGCTCCACCGGGTCATAGCGAACATCAATTAGGTACCACCGTAGATTTTGGCTCACCTGAACTGGCAAGCATAGTTGGTGACGATGAAATCGAATTCCACACTAATTTTTACCAAACCAGTGAAGGGAAATGGCTCCAAGATCATGCTCACGAATATGGCTTCACGTTAAGTTATTCACGAGAAGCCTTCGAGATTACCGGTCTATATTATGAACCTTGGCATTTTCGCTACATTGGCGATGAATTGGCAACTGAACTTAAAGAAAATAATTTGACACTTGTAGAGTATTTATTAGGGAATGCACCTGTACCATGCATACCCGACTGATGAATCTGGCTAGCCGCCTTGCCTTAGTGATATGCTCAATGTTTTTTTTGAGCTTACTCGGCATTGGTTGCTCTAGTGACTACACGAATTCCATTGAGCCAACTGTGATCTTGCCACACTCCACGCCAACAGCGATGACGATAACGCCATCTCCCAAACCGGCTAATACCAAATCTGCCCCGCCAACAACAACCCCAAAACCTATCCCCAGTCCTACATCAACGCCGCTTCCAGTAGTGAGCGTATACGCCCCGCCCGACATGATTTCAGGACTTAACGAGGCCGTAAGACAATTGGAGTTAGGTGCCAGTGACTGGCAATGGTCATTGGCACCCTCGAGCGAAGGAGCAGATTTGTCCCTGGTTGAAGGAGAAGCTGGTATACCGGCCGGCGCCCGGCCGATCGCCTTAACTGTCCCGTTTACGAGCGATTGGGAAGAAGTCAGCTATGAGGATGCCCAGCAACTATTAAGCGGTGAGAACGATTTCGTTCTCGTCTTTAATTGGGCGGAAATGCCGGCAAATCGAAAGGCATTAAGAGTAGATGGTCATAGACCTTGGGAACCTGGCTACCCATTGCAACAGAATTGGTCGCTAATAGCGAAATCAGGCTTTGAAGCGGCTGCAAATGAACTTTCAAACAACTTAGCAAGCGCGATTAGTTATGATCAGGTAATTTCACTGACAGCTGTTGGCGATATCATGTTGGACCGGGCTTTGGGTAACGCGATAGCAGGAGGGAGCATTGATTATCCTTTTGCTTTACTATCGGAGCAACTAGCCTGGGCGGATATTACGGTGGGCAATATGGAATCCGCCCTGGGTGATCGAGGGCAACCGGCAGCCAAAAGTTATACATTTCAAGCACCTCCGGCGGCAGCTGGTTCCCTCGCCAGAGCCGGATTTGACGTGATTAGCCTGGCCAATAATCACGCCATGGATTTTGGATCGGAGGCACTAATCCAGGCGATAAATTTGCTCCAACAACAGGAAATCGCGCCAATCGGGGCCGGGCAAGATGTTGAGGCGGCTCACTCTGGGTTTACCGCTTTGATAAATGGTCTAACCATATCATTTTTAGGTTACGTCAATGTGCCGGTGGAAGTCACCGGCTTTGATACTAAAAGTTGGACGGCGACGGAAAGCCAGCCCGGTCTTGCCTGGGCCGAACCGGCTTTAATAATGGCCGATGTCGCCGAGTCAATAGCCCAATCTGATTTGACGATCGTGGTTTTGCATAGTGGTTACGAATATATAGATGTGCCCAGCCCTGATCAGCAGGCTGCGGCCCGGGCGGCCATCGATGCGGGTGCGGATTTAGTAATTGGCCACCACGCTCATATTCTGCAGGGCGTCGAATATTACAAGGACGGCGTCATCGTTTATGGCTTAGGCAATTTCGCCTTTGAGATCGACGGCGATCCCTCAACGGCCATCTTAAATGTATGGTTGGATGAAGAGGGTGTCCGGCAGCTAGAATTTATCCCAGCTATCATCCAATTTGGAGGGCAACCTCGATTGGCTGAGTCATGGGAACAGCCGGCAATTCTTAACCAGGTTTACCGGCTCACTAATAGTCTTAACGTTGAGTGACGGCCGGGCGGCGTGGATTAATAACAAAGGCCCACCCCAACGCACCAATTAGCGAGATGCCGTAAAATGCTGCACCTAGACGATAAATGGCGCTCAGACCAATGAGGGGCATGAGCGAATAGGCGATGAGCGGTCCCATGGCGCTGCCTAAATCACCTGCTGTAAAGAAGACCCCTAGCCTTCGGCCGCGTTTCTGGGCAGGTGATAGATCGCCTACTAGAGCCGTTGATAAGCTGGAATTGCTGCCGCTGGCGACAGAGATTAATGGCAAGCCAAAGAGAATCATAACCGGTATCCCAATAGAAACGAATAAAAAACCAGCTATACCTGAGATTAAACTGGTGGAGATCACTATCCAACGCGATCCAATCTTATCCGATAGATTGCCGGCGACGGGTGCAGCGATCATGCCAATCAGCGTAGTCGCCCCGAGTCCCAAACCAGTGAGAGTACCGATGCCAAACGATGTCGTGCCGATCCTCACATTCTCATCCAGATTCTGAGCCAAGAATAAACCAAATGTTGCCACCAAAATACCGGCGACTACCAGGCGATTGATACTATAAATACCAATAGCCGAAAGTAATTGAGGCCAGTTTCCGGTCTTCTCATCACTTTCTTCGACCACATCGACGGCCGGGGTTCCTTTGCTTCCTTGCCCAGTCTCAGGTAGAAAAAGAAGGGTTGCCAATGCACCTACTAATGATAATCCAGCAGAGATAACCATAGCCGGCCGGTAACCGAGCCAATCGGTTAATATGCCTCCCAGGATTGCACCGCTGGCTGCACCCAGAAAGAAAGAGAATTGGTAGATGCCAACCCCGCGTCCGCGTTCCCCGTCACCAGTTATATCCAGGACAATAGCATTTCCGCTCACCCAGATTCCGGCCCAGGCTATACCCCAAAGCAGGCGACCGATCAATAATACGCCGAGTCCCGGCGCCAACGCATAGAGGAAGGTAGAAAACACGCCAAAAAAGGTCGCCGGCACAAATATCGCTCGTCTGGATAGACGATCGCATAGAAGACCAATTGGACCGTTAAACAATAGGCGGATAAATCGATTAATTGAGAGAATGAGACCGACTGAAGCGATGGTGATTCCTGCCGCAGCCGTGTGAGTCGGCAATACGGTATACATGGCAGTATCACCCAGTAGAGATAAGCCGGTTGCCAGGCTAACCAAGGCCAAAGCTCGCCGACGATCAGTCGTCTCCGAAGACAAATAGCCCCTCTATAGATTGCCGCAAATAATTTCTGCGAATAGCCTCGCCGAAAATGGGTCCGACAGACAACTTGTGAAGTTTCGGGATCTTTGTTTCCGGAGGAAGATGAACGGTGTTGCTGGTAATGATCTCGCGAATCTGGGGAAAGCTAGCCAGCCGCTCTAGTGCATCGCCGGTAAAAACCCCATGGGTGCAGACGATGTAAATTTCCTCAATATCGTAGTTTACCAAAAGATGACTCATCTCCAAGACAGATGCTCCAGTCGCAATTTCATCATCATAGATAAGTGCGCGCCGGAAACCTTTGACTTGCCGGCCAACCAAACCGGTTATCCGGACCTCGGTATCGGAAATTCGCTCTTTGTTACCGGAAGCTACAGGCAATCCCAGGCTGACGGCGAAGCGTCCGGCCGATTTTGCGTTTCCAACATCAGGCGAAACGACAATAGCCTCCGTCAAATCCTTATCTTCAAAATGGCGTCGGAAGACAGGGCGGGCGGTCAGGGGATCGGTCGGTATGCTAAAGAATCCATGAACCTGCGGTGAATGCAACATCATGGTCATGAAATGGGTCGCGCCGGCAGTCACCAGAAGGTCGGCAATAAGCCGGGCAGTGATTGAGATCCTAGGGGCATCCTTTTTGTCCGAACGAGAAAAGGAAAAGTAGGGAACGATAGCATGGATTTCTCTAGCTGCCGCTGATCGAGCGATATCAAGCATCATGAGCAGCTCCATTAAATTGTCGTTCACCGGAGGCGAAAGCGATTGCAGGATATAGACGCGCCGGCCGCGAACACTTGCTCCCAACTGAATCGTCAAATTATCGTTGCTGAACCGGCCGATCGTGGTCGATTCAAGAGGGACTTCGAGGTACCTGGAAATTTCGATCGCCAATTCTCGATGAGAGCTACCGCAGAAGAAACGCACTTCCGATGGATCTATCTTGTCCTCATTATTCATTTGAACACCGCCTCACTGCTTCTCATAATGATTCGGCCACCGCTTCGACCGTGTATTTCACCGACCCAATTGTACAATAGACCGAGCGACGAAATGAGCAAAATTAGCTGGCTTTCTTCCAAGTAACCAGCTCAAAATGTTTGAGTTTCCACAAAACCCAAATTGGTCGTAATAGGTGAACATCCGGCCGAGAACCCTGATCTGGTATTGTCCTAAGCCACGATCCCTTGCCCCTTGTTCCCAATCAGCTAAAGCGATTTGCTGCACTCGGACGTTGCGTCCCAACTCTCGACTCAGAATTTCGGCCAGCTCTTTTTGGCTCAGCGTTTCAGGTCCGGCCAATTCATATATCGCACCATTGTGCCCGGGCTGGCTGATAACGGCTGCGGCCGCCTGGGCAACATCTTCCAGGTCCACCATATCTGTGCGTGTCTCTGGACCATATGGTATTGGATAAATTCCCGATTGGGTGATGGATAACCAATGGGCCAGGACGTTTTGCATATAGGCTGCTGGCTGTAAGATCGTGAAAGACAGACCAGATTCTAAGAGCAGTTCTTCTACACGGAGCTTTAGCCAATGATGGGGCATGCGCTTCGTTTGGGGATGTAATACCGAGTGGTAGACAAAATGTAAATCAGGTTGTGTCTCAAGGGCTGCCTTCATTGCCAGGCGTCCGTAGGTGAGTTCGTGGGGCGAAATATTCGGACTCATGAAATATAATGACCGGACACCTTCTATGACCCTGCACAGTAAATCCCAATCACCCGCATCTCCTGCAATTGCTTCTGTTGCACCCGCGGCCTTGAGTTCGCCAACTTGCTCGGGGCGGTGGACCAGGGCTCTAACCGGTAAACTCTGTTTAATTAATTCTTTAATGATAGCACGGCCAGTTTTGCCGGCCGCTCCTGTAACTAAAATCATTGCTTATGGATTCTCCTGCAGAATAATCCTCTCAAGGATTAATCCTTTGATTCAATCTCTTTCCCAACCGCTGATTTAAGCTGCGGCCATAAGGGCTTTTAACCCGTTGACAAATCCGGCAAGAGCAGCGACTCCAGATGAATGCCCGGTTTCCTTGATCCGGTTAGTTGGAGCTACCAAACGGCGAGAGTCCTTCGATGCCAGAGCGGCAACAAGCGAATGCCATGCTTCTGTCGCTTCTCCGCGCATAGCAACTCTTAGCCAGGCGGCCGATAAACGAGTCGTCTTGGGCATGGCTTCCTCAGCAATGGCAGTCGCAAGAAATTGGGCCGATCCGCCTTTTGCCACAGCAAACAAAGCATAAATCACGCCTACGATAAAGTCATCACCGGCCGGGGTAAAGCCGCTGCCTAAGCCCGCGAGGCGACCGGCGCCTTCCCGGCAAAGGTTTGGGTCTAGCTGGCACAGTCCAACCGACAACAGGGCCCAGGCTTCGGTCATTGCACCGTGAAACGCCGGAAGCTGGCCTTCAATTGGAAAAAAGAAACCACTATTAATAGCAGCTGTGCCGACAATAGATCGCTCGATGAACCGGGTCCCAGTGAATTGCCGAGGTAAAATGAACTGATAGACCACCAACTTCTAAATTATTCTCGCTTACTCGTACAGTTGAATGGAAATCGACATGTTTCGTGAAGTCCCAGTTACCCAATATTTCCGAATCGGAGTGTGATCCAGCTCGGCTTTCGACCACGGCCGAAAAAGGACCCGGTCCGATCCTCGGTTGGACGAGGGCCAAAATCTCTCCATCCTGATCCATTAAATTAATATTGCCTGTAAATACATGTAGGACTTTTGCAGGCAATCCCCTTCGTAACCAATCAAGCGCCTTTGTTGGCGCCAGGGTCAGCTGTAGCTGATCACTCACCCTTGGATACAGATCCATCTGTATTTCGGTTAAATACTTCATTCGGAGCCTGAACGATCTGTTTCAAATCGTTGCCGAAAGTTAACTGGTAGACGGCAATTCCGAAGGCGACCACAACATTCAGAGATGATTTGTCGCCCAACATTGGTAAGTATAGAATGCGATCACATACAGATAATAGTCCCGGATCAACACCCGCTAGTTCATTGCCTACGATCAGCAAAATCGGCTCAAATCGCTCCTTGGGATCGGCAGGACTAAAGAGAGGGCTTGACTCTGCCCCGCTTTCGAGCGCCCATAGTCGATATCCATTGTCTTTCAACTGTCTTACGGCTTCAAGACTGTTGCGATGGTATGTCCACTCTATCGAAGACTCAGCACCCAAGGCTGTCTTCCTCACCTTTGGGTGTAATGGCGTCGGCGTGATCCCGGCCAAATGAAGGTGGGGTATTCCCGCACCATCGGCCGTGCGGAAGATCGAGCCCACATTATAGCCGCTACGCACATTGTCAAGGAAACCCTCGATCGATCGTAATCGGTCTTGCTCCTTTTGGTTAGATCGGATGGATGGCGAAAAAGGCTGAACGACGATCTCAGTCTCTGCACCACAGCGAGGGCAAGAGTTGCCCTCTTCCAAATCAAGGACGACAGGAAAACGAAAGAGACAAGCACTCCGCTTACACTGGCAGATCTGATAACGGTATTCTACGTCCGGAATGGATTGATTAACCTGGTTCATGAACGCAGGTAGGAGGCTCCGTTTACATCAACAATACAGCCGGTGAGAAAATCAGTCCCTTCAGAAGCCAAAAACAGGACTGTCCGTGCCACTTCCTCCGGGTATGCTACCCTTCCAAGAGGGCTCTGATTTCTAACGGCCTCACCACCAGGACCGGATAGCGTTCCGGCAGCCATATCGGTTTCAACCCAGCCTGGAGCGACGACACAAACAAAGATATTGTGCGGCGCGAGGGCTTTTGCCAAAGACTGGCTCATCGCATTGAGGCCCGCTTTGCTAGCGCCATATGCAGGTCCGTCGGGTTCGCCACGAAATGCCCCTCGAGAAGATATATTGACGATCCGACCGCCCCCCTTCTCAATCATATGGCGGGCCGCCCAAAACGTGATGTTGGCCGGGCCCAAAAGATTTACCGCCAAGGTTTTTTCCCAAGACGAAAGCCACTGCTCGTAGCTAACATCTTCCAAACGATGCTCTTCGTATATACCGGCGTTGTTAACCAAGATATCAATTCCACCCATGAGTTCGATTACAGCCTCGACCAGATCACGGGCATCTGCGGGACGGCCCTGGTCCGCCTGAATAATTTTGTGTGGTCCGCCTGGCAAAATTGATAAAGTCTCTTCAGCGGCCGCGCGATTATGGTCATAGTGAATGGCAACGCGAGCTCCTACCTGGGCAAACTCCTGAGCGACAGCCCGGCCGATACCGCGAGAAGCGCCTGTGACTAAAGCTACCTTATTTTCAAAACTCAATTTTTACCTCCCGTGTTTGGCCATCAAACCAGGCACTTAACTCGAGCATTGGAAAAAAAATTGTTGCATTGTTTTATCAGCCCGAATTTGATTCCCTGAAGGCCAGAAAACGCCCCCACATGGAGGCTGTCTCCATCCCCTTTTGAACGAAACAAGCCAGGAAGTACCGACCGCTATCAGCGCCGGCCAAATCGCCTCCTAAATTTTCAGCATGGACGATGCCTTTTGGAAACAGGTTCAAGTGCATATCTTGATAATACTTATCCAAAGGATACATTTCATCCCAATCTTTGCCGAAGGTTTCCACCAGCTTGGTACTAGCTTCTGCAAATGTCTTCGGATGCCAAATTCGCTGGATAGTGTTCATGGGGTGTTCCATGGCCACACAATCCACGCCCAGCCATTTGATCTGCTTTTTCACACACCAATCGGCGAAATCGGGCGACGGGCCAGGATGTTTGATCATATAACGAAATTCGTCTGAATCGGGGCTATTCCATCCGTAATTATGCCAGCCGGTTTTGACAATGAGAATATCTCCCTGCTGTACATCGACCACACTTTCAATCATTTCCGGGGTGTAAACGCTAGAATTGCTAACCAGCCCAGAAATATCGGCGATCGCCCCAGGACCAAACCAATAATCGAAAGGCATCTCGCCAATCGTTCGTCCGGCCGCCCAAAAATGTTTCTCGCCATCCATATGGGAGGCCAGATGAAAGCTGGCCCGGCAAATCGATCCGTTGCGACCCTGGCCAAAGTATTGGCCGCCTACCCGTTTATTGTATTTCACGCTCAATGGTTCGTAATTAGCCCATTGGGGCGTCTGCACCGAAAACGGTAGGGTCATATCCAACATTTCGGCCGAATGCATAAAATCAAAGAATTCTTCTTCGGCCATCCCCTCCGGGCTCAACAATGCAGTTGTCCGGCACCAGGCCGTCTCAACCTCCATGAACGGAATGGGTTGAACCATGATCCAAGCCCGTTGGTTGTTGAGGTGGTTGATTTCTCCGCCAATTGACTCTACTAACAATAGATGGTGCTTCGGCATCGTCAAGTGAGTGAGCTCATAGTATTCTTCAGCAGGAAAAAGCTCGTCCCAGGTCAATCCATGGGTCTCCTTCAGTTTTGCTTCAGCTTTTTCGAATTCACGGGCGTGCATATAACGCAAATTGGTGTTCATTGGGTGTTCGGCGCAGCCACAATCCACACCCACCAGCTTCAGCTTCATCTTCAAAGCCCAGGGGAAAAAGTCAGGCGAGGGGCCTGGGTGACGTATCAGATAACCGAATTCCTTATTTTCAACACCGCCTTGTGCTTGTTCATTGTAAACGTCGGGTTGATCCCAGCCGTAGCGATGGTATCCGGTATTAATTATCAGGATATCGCCTTCGCGAACTTCAACGCGCTCCATGATCATTTCTGGCGTATAAAAACCATAATCTGAAACGCTATCGGAAACATCTGCTACCACGCCTGGCCCGCACAAATCCGTCAGGGGAACATCGGCAATAGCCCGGCCGCCTGAGTGAAATGCGGTTTCACCTACCAGGTGGGTGCCAACGGTGTTGGACCATTCGATCAATTGGCCATTGGCTCCTTGACCACCGCCATAGGCACCGGTCAACCGTTTAAAAAAGTGAATTTCAAGCGCTTTCTCTCCCGGCCAGGGTGGCGTGAAAATGCTGCAGCCCTGAGTTAAATCAAACCATCTTGCCTTATCTAATATGCCGATGAAATCTTCGCGATCCATGATTAAACTACCTCTACCTCTTAGTAAGTCTTGCCTCTACCGCCCAGACGCTCAACGTGCTTGGGATCATAAGAATCACCAAAAGTTGTAAGGGGCAGGTTTGCCTTTTTCTCCATCAATTCTTCATACTCGGTGTCTTCAACCATGGCTACGATTCGGGCGATGCTCGATTCGCCGTCAACGAATCGCCAGGGAAAACAACCGATCTGAACCCGCCGGTTTACAAGTAGGTCGATGTCGCCACCAACACATTCAGCATGAATGATACCTTTTGGAAACATCCATAAATGCATCATCTGGTACATATCGGGCGTGTAATAATCGGTCAGCGCCTGGCCATATTTCTGGCGGAAGTGGGCGTCGGCCTGCTCCGCTTGAGCCGGCATCCAATCTCGAATCTTTGTATTCATGGGATGGTCGGCACTGCCGCAATCAACGCCAATCCATTTAATCTCTTTTTCGACGCACCAGTCGGCAAAACGGGCATCGGGGCCTGGATGCATGACCATATAACGTACTTCATTGCCATAAGGCTGATCCCATCCGAAATGATGGTAACCCGTGTGAATGATGAGGATGTCACTCTGCCGCACTTCGACTCGTTCCTCGATCATCTCCGGTGTATAAACATCATAGTCACCGCAAACATCGCTTAGATCGACAACGGCCGCGTCGCCGGCCAAGAAATCAAAATCCAAAGAAGCGATGTCTTTGCCCGGCGTGTAGAAATGGATTTCGCCGTCTAAATGTGTGCCGACGTGGTTGCTGTGGCTAACTAATTGACCATTAGCGCCATTTGGCGCCAGGCGCTTAAAATATTTAACTTGTAAAGGTTCATAAGTTGGCCAGGCAGGCGTGCCTATGCCGAATGGTATGGTTAAGTCGATAAATTTCATGATCTCCTCGTTTTTGTTGATTACACCGTTGACAGTGGAATTCTAGCTAAGATAGGTCTCAGCATAGGCCATAAGCGCCGCTTCAAATATTTCCATAGGAGGCCGCACCAGACCCGCGCCGACCTGTCCAATACCAGCATCTTTATGGGCGATGCCAGTATTGACCCGGGGTGTGATGCCCAATTCGACGACTTTCCTGATATCGATACCGGTAGGCGTTCCTCTAAATTCCAGGACCGGGATGGTGAAATGGCTGTGTTCGGCCGTTGTTATTTCGTACATCTCCAGGGTGGAATTCAGGGCATCTTGTGGCGTGCCGCTAATGAAAGTGACGATTGCCGGCGCGGCCGCCATAGCGAAAGCCCCGATGCCGGAAGTTTCAGTGATGGTGCTATCGCCAATATCGGCATTGGCATCTTCGCTCGTAAATCCTGGAAAATAGAGACCATCAGGTACTTCGGCAGGCGCTGTGAACCAGCTTTCCCCAAGCCCACTGACCCGTATGCCAAAATCAGTTCCATTGCGAGCCATGGCAGTCACCAGAGTGCTTCCTTCAACACCATGAGCGGCATCGGCCATCGCCTTACAAGCCGCCATGACCGGGTTCAGCACGGTCAAGGCATTATCGCCTAAGAATTGGAGCACATCGGCTTCCAATATGGTTTCCTTAGCCACCCCGCCGATGAGCGGCGCCAATTGTTTCAGGAATATCAAGCTCCCGGCCTTATTACGATTATGCCCCTCATCACCCATATGTAACGCTTCGGCTAGCAATGCCCGTATGTCGATTCCCTCGCTCACCGATAAAGCCTCGGCCAATAATGGGCCCATTTCATCATTCATCCAGCGAAGTTTGGCGATCACATCCGGACTATATGCGCCATAACGAAGGACTTTGCCATAACCTTCGTTCAAGTTCGAATAAGCGACATTGCCATGGGTGACGTTCTCGACGACATAAACTTTCATCGAGGCGGAGGTTACGCCGGCCATCGGTCCGACAGTATTATGATGATGACATGGGGCAAACTTTATTTGGCCGCTTTCTACCAGGCCCACGGCCGACGTTTCATCGGTCGCCAACCCCTCTAAGATTAAGGCGCCGATTACCGCGCCGCGCATTGGCCCCGACATTCGTTCCCACTTGACTGGTGGACCGGCGTGCAATAACAAGTTTTCCCGCATACCCGGGATGACATCGCGGGCGGTCGCGATACCGGTAAGGATTGGCCGAGCTGTCATCATACGCTCAACCGCAATCGCATTTTGTTGGTCTATCTTACTCATATCTGACTTCTCCGTTTCGAGGATATTTCTCTAAAATCAACCGATCCTGGCAGGCAGCCGTATTATTTCATTTTCGCTAAAAGAGCCATCAACTTCTCATTCCCACCGGCTGGCGGCCGCCAGTCAACTTGAACCACCCCGGCATCCTGAGATTTTATGGAATCATAAAAAATTTCAAGGCCGACATTAATGACCGACAGCGGCTTCTTAAATTCCTCGAGCTTGATGGGCAAGCTGCTAGTGGGCAATGGATGGACCAGATGTCGAATCGCATAATCAACCGCTTCGACTGTTGATTTAAATACAAGGGCGCCCGCTGCAACTAAACTCTCTTCTTGCTCTGGCAAGGTTTGTGTATCTTCTTCCGTCCCTACCATGATTATCAAGATCTCCAGGTTACGACCCTGCTGCCGGCTCGATTCTTTGGTTGCCTTAATAGCCGGTCCGAGTTCTGCAGCCGGATCATCATGAGACCCTGTCCCAAGGACGACATCCATCATGATGATGGAAACCTCAGGATCGGCCGCCTCTTGAGCCAGGCGACGGAGTCGAAGGTCGTTGTCCATCATCGGATGCAATCGCCCCTGAGTGAATTCATCTTCTCCCATGTCTACCAGAGTATGGTCATGGCTATCCCAGACATCGGATAAACGCTGGTATTCGTAAATCGGCGCGTTAGAATAAATCGGTGACACGAACGCTTGCAATCCTAACAATGCTTCGTAAGCTAATGTTCCCCCTGAAAAAATTCCACGCAAATAACCCTTCGGCGCGGGCGTTTTTTCTACCTCCGATCCAAGGATATCTTTCTTGCCACTTGAATTTGCCAGATCAACCGCTAGAGAAGCCGCGTCCTGGAGCCCGGTCGCGAAATGGATATTGGCGATACTGCGTGCGGCCGGTGGATAGCCAATAAAATCCACAACCACAGGTTTCTTTATCCGCAGCGCATTTGCCAATATTTTTGTTACGATTTCAGGTTTGGGTGGCTTTGAGACAATGACGACAATTTCGGTCTGATCATCTTCGCTCAATATATCCAGCGCTTGGAGCGTCGTGATGCCTCCAACTTCAAGAGATAAATCGCGCCCTCCAGTGCCTAATGCCTGGGATACCCCTGAACCGAGATTGTGAATCGAACTGGTAACGGCCTGCAAGCCAGTTCCCGATGCTCCAACTAATCCTATTGGGCCTGGGCGAACAGCATTAGCGAAACCAAGGCCAACGCCATTGACGATGGCGGTGCCACAATCCGGGCCCATCATCAGCAACCCGCTTTCTTGAGCCAATTTCTTAAGTTCTAACTCATCTTCCAAAGGGACATTGTTGCTGAACATGAACACATGTCGGCCAAGGTCTAGGGCATCTTTGGCAACACCGGCGGCGAAACGTCCGGGCACAGATATCGACACCCATTGCGCGTCCGGCAATTGTTTGACGGCTGCGCCGAGGCTTCGAGGGCGAAACTCCTGGCTTATCCCTCCTCGACGTCTGGTGAGCAGGGCATCAACCTGTTCGAGTGCATTTTCTGCACTTTCCTGATCAAATCCCTTAACCACAATAAGCAGGTCATCAGATCCAGCTTTAGCCTCCACTACCAGGTTGCTTGCTGCCAATAAGTCGCAATTAGCTGGTGTGGCCATGACAACACCAGCATCTTCAACGCCAGACAGATCGGCGAGCGCTCTTTGCAACTGCATCAGGACGACTGAATCATAATAGGCTCCGGGGCGGACTTCGCTCAACGTAATGGTCATATAAGCCTTCCTTCTCCAAGTTTACGAGGCAACTGTAAAAAAACGAGAACAATTCATCCGGAAGGAATCAGTCGAGGTTGGTTATTCTGATTGAAGAACTGGCTCTAACTGAATTGACCAGGCTAAAAGCGCTTCGTCTTCATACCATCTTCCGGCAACTTGAAGTCCCAAGGGCAATCCTTGACCATCCTGCCCGGAAGGGATATTTACTGACGGTAGACCACTATGGGTCCAGGGCAGATTCATCACCGGATCGCCAGTACTATCCAATCCGGTCGGCGCAGCCCCTGGAGCGGATGGTGATATCCAAAGATCGAGATCATGTTCATCCATTAACATGGATAGCTGATTTGTCAACTGTCGCCGACCTTCAAGAGCCTCCAAGAGTTCATTGGTGGAAATTTCCCGGCCGCGTTCAATAAGAGCGGCGGTCTTCTCATGATAAAGCTCGCCATATTCATCGTACCAAAGTGCATGAACCATGGCTGCTTCAGCAGCCACGATCAAGTTATGCCGCTCCACGATCGATGCAAAATCCAGCATCGCCTCGACTTTCTTTACGGTACAACCCGACTCGGCCAATAAAGCGTATGTAGCTTCAAAATGGTCGAGCGCTGTAGTAGAAGCCTGATCGAGATAAGGTCCAACGGGTACACCAAGTGCTGGCAGATCCTCAACTAAAGCCAGATGCCAATCTGGACAAAGCACACTGGCAGTCAACTCCACTCCTGCTACATCTGTTGAGAATGTTCCAATATGGTCTAAGGATGGAGATAGAGGTATTACGCCCTCACGCGATACGCGGTCGTAACTCGGCTTGTATCCAACAACACCACAAAATGCGGCAGGACGGACAATCGATCCGATTGTTTGAGTACCTGTCGCTAACGGGCTTAGTCCTGCAGCGACGGCCGCAGCTGATCCACTACTCGATCCACCCGGTGTATGTTTAAGATTGCGTGGATTGCGAGTAGGACCAGGTGAAAAGTAGGCGAATTCAGTCGTGACCGTCTTGCCCATGATCAAGGCCCCGGCTTCTTTTAAGACCGTGACACTGGCGGCTTCTGAACCCTGCAATACCTCAACAGGTAAGAGGCTGCCGGCTTGAGTCTGAAAGCCATCGACATGAAAAATATCTTTCACGCCTACCGGCAAACCAAATAAAGGGGGTCGATGAAGTGGTTGGGGATATCTGCGGACTAACTCGGCCGCTTCCCGCTGAAGACGGCCAAACCGATCATCTTCTTCGACAAAGGCCCTAACCGATGGCTCCTGATCGTTAAATATGGCCTCTAAGCCATCCAGATACTTCTCAAGTGGCAAATTACCTGATCGAAGCTCATTCGCCAGAGAAAGCAGTGCCTGCTTAGTAGGCGCGATCATCAATAGTTCCTTACTCGTCGCCAGACATCATCTTTGCTGCCAATAGGGCGGCATCCACAATGTGTTGATATCCTGTACACCGGCAAAGATTGCCGGAAATCGCCTCCCGTACCTCAGATTCTGTTGCTGCGGGATTTTCTTCAAGGAAGGGCAATAGGGTCAATAAGAAACCAGGCGTGCAAAAACCACACTGAAGACCATGCGCTTCCCAGAAGGCTTCTTGCAAAGGATGCAGCTGCACTTGGCCGCCGGAATCAAATTGGGCCAGTCCTTCAACTGTCTGAATTTCGTGCCCGTCTGCTTGAACGGCTAGCATGATGCAGGAACGCACCGGATGGCCATCAAGAAGGATGGTACATGCTCCACAAACGCCCTGTTCGCAACCAACGTGTGTGCCCGTCAAACCCAAATCGTGCCGGAGAAAATCGCTTAGCAGCCGTCTCGGTTCCACAAGGATGAAGTGAGATTGGCTATTGACCACTAAGCTTATGGGGATTGATTCAACCATTCCAAACGGACCTCATCCAGCAAACGCGCTACCGGCTCTTTCGTAAGCTTTCTTTAATGCCCTGACCGTCAAAACTCGAGCCAGATGCCGAAGATAGGCGACCGAGGCATGAATATTTGCCGTAGGCTGCAAAGATGCTTCGGCGGCTTCAGCGACTTTTTGAAACAAAGCTTCAGAAGGTTTCTCATTAATCAAAATCTGCGTTGCATCCTCTACCTTTACTGGAAAGTCTCCGGCATTAAGGTAGACCAGTCGGGTTGCCTGGCATCTGCCTGATTCGTCCAGCGACAACACTGCCGCTACTCCGATTAAGGCATAATCTCCTTTCCGGCGGGCAAACTCAACAAAGGAGTAACCGGTATTTTTAGGCATCGGCGGAATAGCTATTTCAACGATGATCTCCTCCGGCCCGATATCGGTCAAAAATAAACCTTGGAAACATTCAGAGGCGCCGATCCAGCGTTCGCCGTTTTTATCTTGAACCCGGAACCGGCCGTCAAGGGCAACCATAATTACCGGTAACTCAGCGGCCGGATCTGCATGGGCCAGGCTACCGCCAATCGTACCCCGATTACGGATTTGAGAATGAGCCACAAAAGGCATTGTCTCAGAAACTAGGGGAGCGTGTTTGGCAACCAACGGATCTCGTTCGAGGCGTCGATGACGGGTCATTGCCCCGATGAGCAGATCGTCATTGGCGGCCAATCTCACGTATTCCAGTTCGGCCACTTTGTTTAAGTCAACCAGCAACGTGGGTTGAACCAATCGAAAATTCATTGCCGGGATAAGGCTTTGTCCTCCAGCTAATAGCTTTGCTTCGTCACCGTGTTCAGCCATGATATCAATCGCTTGTGCGAGCGAATCAGGGGCAATGTACTCGAAAGGCGCTGGCTTCATTAAGGTGATTCCTTAAGGTCGAATGAAACTCGATTAAGGTGGACTTAATTTGTTCTAGTGTGCAACGGCTCCCATTTGCATGAAAGTACATTTGGAAGAATCGGTGCACCTCGAGGTGTCACGGGTTCATATCTTCATTTTTAGTAGGTGACACATTATAATGGCAGATGACGCGTCAACATTATCTTGGAATCGCCAGAAGTTGTCAACCTGTGGAGGCAAAGAATGAGATCCGTCAGTATCATCGGCATTGGCCAGTTGCCAGTAGAGAAATCTTACCTCTGTTCTATTCGCCAATTAGGAAAAGAAGCAGCAAGACGAGCATTGATTGACGCCCACGTTGACAGGGTAGATGCGCTGTATGTGAGCAATATGCTGAGTGATGAACTGCAGTTTCAGAAACACCTGGGAGCTCTCTTCGCCGACGAAGTTGGTTTGATGGGTGTTGAAGCTATACAGATTCGGGCTGCAACGGCTTCAGGTGCTGCTGCACTGCGGGTTGGTTACATGTCCATCGCCAGTGGTTTTGCGGAGACAGCCTTAGTTTTAGGTGCAGAAATGATGTCAGAGGGCAGCGCAACACCGGCATTATCTAAGGCGCTTGATGCCGAAAAAGAAGTGCCTGATGGCGCGACCCTAATTAGCCAGAATGCGAGGCTCATGCAACATTATTTTGAAACTTATAACCCTCCTGAAGATGCTTTAGCCCACTTCTCCGTGAATGCTCACAAAAATGCACAGCATAACCCCCAGGCCCTGTTCAGAAAACGCCAGATCAGTACGGATGATGTTCTCAATTCGCGCTTGATTTCGCCGCCAATTCGATTGCTAGATTGCTCCCCAATTTGTGATGGCGCCGCGGCCGTTGTTTTGGCTCCTTCGGTCGATGCCCACAGGTACAATGATTACCCTGTCCGGCTAATGGCATCTTCTATTGCCACCGATCGCCTACGCATCAACGACCGGTCAAATCCCTTAGCTTTAGAAGCAGCGCAAATCTCGGCGAGAAAAGCTTTCGCCGAAACAAACCTTTCCCCGGCGGATATGGACCTGTTCGAACTCCACGATGCTTTCAGTATCATGACCTGTTTAGCACTTGAGGCAATGGGATACGCCGAACCAGGTCAGGGCTGGCGTCTCGGGGCAGAGGGGAAAATCGCCATCGATGGAGACCTACCCATCTGTACCATGGGAGGTCTAAAAGCGAGAGGTCATCCGATTGGCGCCTCTGCCATTTACCAGGTTTGCGAGATCGTGCTTCAATTGACTGGACGAGCGGGTCTAAATCAGGTTTCAGGCGCTGGAAATGCGATGATGCAAAGCGTTGGCGGGGTAGCTTCGACTGTCATCACCCATCTTTTTTCTGTCTGACTTTGAAGAGATAAATGGCTAAAACCGCTAAAACTAGGATACCTAACAAAGAAATAATCTTGCCGATCTCAAATAGTTTTGGCGAGTAGATCAACTCAATTTCATGCTCCCCCGGTAGGATTATCAACCCACGAAAGAGAACATCAACCTGTTCTATTGGAACCGGTTCACCGTCCAGTGTGGCTTCCCAACCAGTGTAAAAGGCGTCAGATATAACCAGCAATCCTTCACCATCACTCTGGCTGCTGATGCGCACGCGCTCAGGTGTATATTCCTTGAACGTTGCCGACCCATGCCCGTGGGAAGCCAGGCGATCACTCCCCTGTCCGAGGACAACGGCCGTTTCGCTCGGATCGAATCCGGGCTCGGCCATGGTTTCCAATGCCGTTTCGACTGTAGGCCTGTAAACCCAATTGTAGACGAGAAAAGCTCTTGGCAATACATCGAGGTTCTCATACATCTTGACATCACCAGAATGGATCAGGCGATATTGGCCTGGGACGACGGGTTGGAATGTTTCATCCCTTGAATCAACCAAAGCCAATCCCGTTAGTCGCCAGGACTCCTGGCAGGCATTGGCGTCTAAAAAATTTTTTGTGCAAGGTAAGATGCTAATGGACTGCAGAGCCATCGGCTCAGGCCAGCTTACCTGATATAGATCATCCGAAATGGCCGTTGGCAGTAAAACATGGGCATCTCCATCGACGGAAACCACCTCCACTGCACCAGGATGGCCGTCGGCCAGCAACCACAAACCGGTCGATTCATATGCCGGAACATAGCCAACTGATACCGGCAAGCTCTGAGGATTCAATGTAGCAGTATGCTGCCGGTCGAAAAAGACATCTTCTCTCCAAACATCTTCCACTTTATCAGTGATAAGATATCCGGCATTAAACAAGTCGAGCCACTTCTCTTCAGGCACCGCTGACAAGTGTTCGCGCAACCGGCCGTCAGTAGTTCTCTCGGCAGAAGGCATGATCAGGCGAACGACTTCACTGAAGTTTTGCAAGGGCAGGATGCCACCGTCAAAGCCATCCACGGCCGAAATTCCGTATATCATGGACAGATTGGGTCCGATAATCTCTTTTTGTTTCGTAGCCACCGTATAATCATAGCGAGCCCGTTTGGAAAGCTGGTCTTGATAGATCGAATCGATCTCAGCCTGATCGCCAACATCGAAAAAGATATTGGATAGGCTTAAATATCTTTCTCCAGGCTGTTCACAACTATCGCTTCGATCCGGGCATCCAGCCAGGAGTTGTAGCCTGGATATCGGCGGCCGTAATTCGTAGAAAGCTTCAGAAGTTGTCGGGTGATTGTAGCTTAGTGACCTCGTGCCAAAGAACAAGACCAGGATAAGGATGCCAGCAACCAATAAGGGACCAATCTTAGCCAGTCCAGATAATCTACTGAGAAAAACCAACAGCAAGAATATTATTAGGAGTTCGGCCATCCAACCCAGCCATGTAGCCACAGGCGGAATAGTCACGGAAGCTTCCGCACCAACAGGCAACCAGGTTGACAGCAAGACGGCGATTCCGGCCCAAATCATCAAGGCAACGATGATGATTACGACAACGATAGCTGGTCTTCTGATTTCGCGTTTGAACCGTTCACCGTTCGCGGCCTTGCTCACATCGCCTAGGATCTGCCAACCGAGTCCGGCGAGAAGAGCCAAACCCAAAGCGTACAGGACCATCCATCGTGCTGGCGCCCGAAACAAGTTAAACCCCGGTAATCGGACCAGTAGCTGGTAAAAGGGATTAAAAATACCCAGCGCCAGGAATAGACCGCTGGTAGCCAAAACGATTGACTGGATGGCGCCAATACGTCGACGCCAGTTCCAGGCAGCTATAAAGGCAAGAATCAGGGCAGCCAGGGGTAGTACAGCGATATATTCGCTAAATATTGCTTCGTTGTATGCTGGAAACAGCGAACGGGTTAGCAGTAATGGATGTAGAGAGAAGGAAAGCGCTTCATTAACCGGCAAACCACCCTGGCGGCTAGAATTGCTACTCAATTCAAACGTTGGCAAGAGTTGAACAGATGCAATGATTACTGCCAAGACAATGGCGATAAACAAAGGGAAGAAAGCATATGCAAGCTGCGCGACAAAGTCGCGGAATCGCCTAGAATGTGCTTCAACGCTCTTGTTTCGCCACCAATCGATTATGGCCTGGGCCGCGAGCCAAATGAATACGCCCACGAAAGTGATGAAGGCTGTCTGTGTATGGCCTGCAAACAATTGAAGAGCAAAAAGAAGCGATAGAATGACAGCCAATTTTGCGGCGCTTCGCCATTGTCCAGGAGTTGATTGCCGGGTACATGTAGCCAGCAAGAACCAGGGAAGCCAGGCCATACCCTGTACTTGATTTACGTGCTCTATTTGGGCGGTGACGTAACCACCCAATGAGAATAGAACGGCCGCTATCAATGAGGCTGGCTGGCCTAGCTTTAAGCAGGTCCGGCTAGCTAGATAAGCGCCACTGGCGGCTATCAACAGGTGCAACAGAATGGTGGTACTAACAGCCTCTGGCGCCGGCAGTAGAAGCCACAGAGGCCAATTCAACGGGTAGAAAAAGCCGACCTGGCTATTGGCCAGGAACGGAGTCCCCATGAATAGGTCAGGATTCCATAATGGGAAACGACCGGCTCGCAGCGCGGCCGAGGCCTGGTGCCAGTAGGGATAAAAATAGAGCTGTACGTCTCCCCGGGCCAGGATCAAATCGCTGAGAGCCAGCCGGTTGAAAAAAATGATGATGATAACCGCCAGGGCAATGAAGGGCGGAAGCTTCTTAAGAACCGCTTTCCAGTTGGAATCAGAGATGCCAGATGGATCAACGCTTGAATTGCTCAAAATGCGCTTCCTTAATCCCAGGTAATTCTATATAGGGTCATGCCGGGGCCGCCATCGTCTAGATAAACTGACCTTGCTACCCGTAAATTAAACCCATGTTCGGTAACCGCCCTGATGACCGGTTCTGCTATTGACGAATTGGGCAAGGCAATATAACGCGGACCGCTAACCTTGCCAAAAGCGACCAGGTCCTGCTCCAGGTTTTCTGGATGCGAGAACCAACTGACATAAACAGGCTGGTCAAACAAATGATATCGCCATTGCCAACTGTACCAGTGATCATACAGGACGGTGCCATACGGTTCACCGGCCAATTCGGCCGCGATAATGCTAGCGCCATCGTCGGCCGAAGGTTGACCCCCAACCGGTAATTCGCCCGCGTAAGCCTTCAGAATCGCCGGCATCTGGAATAATAATAGGACCAGGGGTACAAGCCAGATAATTCGGCGGAAAATCGTCCGGTAGGCCTCAAGCGAGGGAATCATTGGCAGAGCATAACTAAAAATCCGCGAGACATATCTGCCCAGCACGATCCCAACTAAGGGGAGTACCGGTAAAATATAGCGATCCCAAACGGGAACGGCTACAAACCAATGGAGCGCAAAGTAAGCGATTAAGAATACTACCAATAATTGATCTAGCGCAGATTGACGATTATGTTCGGAGATCAGTAGGGCTAAAAACAGAGGCAATGAAAGAACCAGGGCGAATATCAAGACAGGTGAGGCCAAAAGGTACGACCACTGCTGGCCCCAGGCTGCTAGACGAGGCCATAGCTCCCAGGACCAAGCCATTCGCAGACCGCCGAAAGATGTCAATTGTCTTTCAAGGAGCGATATGCTGCCATCTTGCACTACGTCCCAGACAATGGTAACCATGATCCATGGCAATAGACCTAATATCCAACTTCGCCATTCCTTCCATTTCCAGCCATTAAAAACTCCCAGGCCAATAATTAGTGGCAAAAAAATCCAGGTCTGGTATTTGGTTGCCGTTGCCAGGCCAAAAAGCGTCCCAGCGACGATACACGGCCAAACCAGAAGCCGGGCATTCACTTTTGGTATGGTTTGGGCATCATTTTGGGCCGCCTCTGGCGCCGTCTGCCTGTTTGATGTCAACACAACTCCGGCAACCGCTGCTAACGCGACCGTCATGAAAAAAGTCAACAGCGGATCTGTGAAGGCAGTGGCGCTAAATTGGATAGCCATAGGAGAAAAAGCGATAAAGGCAGCTGCCAAGATCGAGGTCATCTCGTCGGCAAACATCCGCCAGGCCAAGATCCCGCTGACCGGAACTAATAATAGCGAGGCGATGAAATTAGGCATTCGAGCAGCCCACTCAACCGGCCCCAAAACTGGATAGAACATCGCCTGCAAATAAAACAATAAGGGGGGTTTGTCTACCAGTTGGCTCTGTAACAAGGGATCTCGCCAGACTGCAATCAGCCTGGCCCATGAGGCAAACAAGGCCTCGTCGGCATGAAATGTGTTGGCGAATAATCCGTGGAATCGGAGCGTAGTTGCGACCAAGACCGATCCAATCAACAAGATTCTTACCCGACTTGACATTGGTCGAATCACCGGCCGCGCTTGCATACATTACCTGGAGGAAAAACGTCTGGCAAGACGCCAGAGCCGGGGCATTATAACATTTGCCAAAGGGCGATCCAATACGAACGTACAAGGAGTTATTATGGATTGCATCGAGAGGGACCGTCGGCGATGGGAGTTGTACGGTTAAATTAGTATAATCAACAGACCATGGATGTATACAAAGCACAATTGAAAAACTTGATCATTGATATGGATGGCGTATTATGGCATGGCGATCGGCCGGTACCGGGCCTTGAAAAGTTCTTTAATACCCTTCGTCAACTCAATTTTGGATTCGTCCTTGCTACAAATAACGCCACCAAGACAGAATCCCAGTACGTAGAAAAATTGGCTAGATTCGGCGTAAAGCTGCCATCGTCTCAAGTTCTCACCTCGTCGGCAGCTACGGCTCGCTATTTAAGCCAACGTTTTCCCACCGGAACCAAAGCATATGTGATAGGCGAAATCGGCCTCCGGGCCGCTATGGAGGAGCATGGCTTCATCCTCTTGGAAACCGATGATTTTGTTGGCGCCGATGCTAGATCCGATGTGGTTGTAGTCGGTATGACCCGGCACGCCTGCTATCGTCATCTGGCGAGCGCCGCCTTCTTGATTAATCACGGCGCCTTGTTTGTAGGCACTAATCCTGATATCACTTTACCGACGGAGATCGGGCCGCTACCCGGTACAGGATCCCTACTGGCCTTCCTGGAAACAGCTACAGGGATCAAACCAATAGTTATCGGTAAACCGAACAAATCCATGTTTGATGAGGCGCTTCGTAGGCTGAAAGCAAAGCCCGAAGAGACAGCCATGATTGGCGATCGACTAAATACTGACATCGCAGGCGGTCAACAGGCCGGATTGCGAACAATCCTTCTACTTTCCGGCATTGCTAAAGAAGAAGATTTGTCCAACAGTTCAATTCGACCTGACTGGACGTTCACGCATTTAGAACAACTCACAAGCTATCTTCAAGGAAATGGCAAGGTGACAGATCCATGAACGATAAGCTAAATATCTACGATTTTGATTACCTGACCATGCAGAGCTTCGTGTCGGGATTAGGACAACCGGCTTACCGAACCGATCAATTGTGGCAATGGTTATACTACCATATGGCGACGGATTTTTCGACCATGACCAATCTACCGGCTTCGTTCCGAAATGAGCTAAGTTCTACGCTCGAATTTGACCCTTGGTCTCCTGCTGCCGAACAACACTCAAGTGATGGTCAAACAAAGAAGGTGCTCTTCAAACTGGAGGACAATAGGTTAATTGAAACAGTATTGATGCGATATGATAAACGACGGACGATTTGCATCAGTACTCAAGCTGGTTGCGCGATGGGTTGTGTATTCTGTGCAACCGGACAAATGGGTTTTCAACGGAATTTGTCCGCAGGGGAGATCGTGCAACAGGTCTTATTTTTTGCCCGTGAATTGGCCGAAGATGGTGAGCGAGTGACTAACGTCGTCATGATGGGTATGGGGGAGCCATTGCATAATTACGATCAAACGTTAACCGCTCTAGACATACTAATCGATGGCAAAGGTTTAAATCTTGGAGCGCGCAAAATCACTATTTCGACCGTTGGCCTGGTCCCGGCGATGCGTCGATTTGCCGAAGAAGGCCGGCAGACGCCTCTGGCAGTCTCATTGCATGCCGCAACTGACAGGGAAAGGCAGCGATTGATACCCGTTGCCAAACGTTGGCCGCTGGATGAAGTTATGGCAGCCTGCCACTATTATGTGGCCAAAACAGGCCGGCGAATAACTTTCGAATGGGCTTTGATAAGTGGCGAAAATGATAGTCAAGACCAAGCCCGGCTTCTGGGCCATTTGGTGAAAGGATTATTATGCCACGTCAATTTGATCCCTCTAAATCCAACGGCCGGTTATGGTGGGCAGCCTCCCTCTCGCGACCACGTGTCCGCATTTCAAGCTGAATTAAACCGCCTTGGCGTGAGCAGTACTGTTCGGGTTAGGCGTGGCATTGATATACAAGCCGGCTGCGGACAGTTACGCGATCGAATTGCAGGTAGCCAATCGTAATTCTTAACGCAAATATCCCAAAGGTTCTAGTTGCACATTATAATTGCGAATCTCAAAGTGAAGGTGGGGGCCTGAGGAACGGCCGGTATTGCCGCTGGCTCCAATGACTGCCCCCTGGGTTACGACCTGCCCAGGATAAACGTTGATCCCGCTTAAATGACCATAATACGTTTCATATCCATTGCCATGGTTGATAACGATTAGATTGCCGTAGCCGTAGACGTTCCAGCCGGCCCAGGTAACCGTGCCCGTATCAGAGGCCAAGACGGCATTGCCTTCGGGCAATCCAACGTCAACTGCCGGGTGACCATACCAATAATGTTGGGTGATGCGGCGATAGCCAACAGGCCAGATAAAGGTTCCTGTCCCCTGGACCTGTGGTGCAATCCCCGAGCCAGTCGAGTCAGCAGATCCCGATCGGGAAGGCAATTGCGGCGCTGACCAAAACCACACCTCCCGGACAGCGCCAGGAACCATGATCTGGGTTTCCGGGTAAAGACGATAAGGAAATTCAAGATTATTGGGTTCGAAGGCAATAATCTCTTCGACACTAACCCCGTATTGCGAGGCCAATCCTTCTAACGTGTCACCGTCCCGAACATCGTGGAGAACGCCATCGATCGGCAAAATGGTCAGGACACTACCAACTTGAAGTGCGCTAGCTTCTTCACTTAGATAGGCATTCCCACCAAGTAATGTCTCTGGTTTAATGCCAAATTTTTCGGCTATGCCTATGGGAGTATCATTTCTTTCGACGGTATAGGTAATAACCGATTGGCTTGGCCGTTTGCCCTCGAAAGTAAATGGGTTCAGGTTCGGAGTTAGGCTGTTATCAACAAGGACAGGCACGCCGGATAGATCTAATTTTATCTCACCTTCATCTGAGTTCAAGCCGGCTTCAAGAAAGCGATCTTCGGATTGTGTCGAAACTGTAGATGCTTCGACATTGGGGGTTAGCTTAACTACAAATAGGCCATCTAGCGGCGCTATTTTTACCCCGGCATACAGAAATACAGCCACCACGAGCAACGCCAGGTGACCGCCATATCTGTCCAAAAAAGACCGTTTCTCTTCCTCCAATACATACCTTCCTTGCGACGCAAGATGCTACCACATTAATGTATGGCAACAAGAAAGGACCGCTGTAGACGGTCCTTCCTCTAAGCTCACATTCACTTTTAAGAAACCAAAAACAGGTGGTAAAAGGCGTCAAGATCGCTCGGCCATATAGACCGACCCTCGAAACTACTACATCATATCCCGTGTCAAGGTTTCCAAGAATTCGTAATTGGTCTTCGTCTCTCGCATTCTCTGCAGGACCGCTCCCGTGGCGCTACTAAGGTCATAACCTGGGGTATCCAAAAGATGGCCCAACATTCGGCGCATTGTATAAACACGTTGAAGTTCATCGCCGGAAAGCAATAACTCCTCTCTACGCGTGCTCGAACGCTCGATATCCAAGGCAGGGAATATGCGCCGTTCTTGTAGCCGGCGGCTCAGCACCAACTCCATGTTACCAGTTCCCTTGAACTCTTCGTAAATGACATCATCCATCCGGCTACCTGTATCGACCAGGCATGTAGCCATGATCGTCAAACTTCCACCCTCCTCAAGGTTTCTGGCTGCGCCGAAAAATCTCTTGGGTGGATATAATGCAGATGGATCCAAACCACCGGATAGAGTCCTGCCGCTTGGAGATACGGTTAAATTGTATGCTCTGGACAAACGGGTGATGGAATCAAGCAAGATAACGACGTCGTAACCTGATTCAACGAGGCGCTTGGAGCGCGCTAGCGCCATTTCGGCCACCCGGCAATGCTGACGGACTGGTTCGTCAAAGGTCGAACTGATAACCTCGCCATCTACTGAACGTATCATGTCAGTCACTTCTTCCGGCCGCTCTCCAATCAGGGCAACCATTAGATGAAGGTCCGAATAATTAGCCGTAATACCATGAGCAATATCTTTTAACACCGTCGTTTTTCCGGCTTTGGGCGGTGATACGATGAGACCACGTTGCCCGCGTCCAATCGGAGAAACCAGGTCGATCAAGCGTGTGGAAAGGACATTAGGTTCTTTTTCTAGCCTGATCTTTTCCAGTGGAAAAATGGGTGTCAAAGACTCAAAGCGCGGCCGCCTTTTGGACCTCTCGGGGTCCATGGCATTTACTGCCTCGACACGAAGAAGGCTGAAATATTTTTCGTTATCCTTGGGCACTCGCACCTGGCCAACCACCATGTCACCTGTTCTCAAGCCCAAGCGACGAATCTGGGAGTTCGAAACATAAATATCTTCAGGTCCCGGCAGGTAGTTACGAGAACGCAAAAAGCCCATCGTCTGTTTATCATCCTCGACGACCTCCAAAACACCGCCACGGAATTCGTTGCCCTGAATTTTTGCCCTACCTCTCATTATTTCATAGATTAGGTCCTGTTTTTTGAGAGATGAGTAACCGGTTACACCCAGATCACGGGCCATATCTCGTAAATCATCATTCTTTACTGCTTGCAATTCATTAATATCCATACACCATTCTCCAAAATTCGGTGCTCTTGATTACCTTAACTATGGCTGTCACCCATCGGGGGGACAATCCTATGCTTCTTATACTTTTGTGTCATATGTCGTGATTACAATTATTGCCAGGCACCTCATTGAGTAATCGTGTCAACAACTCTGGCAAAAACCCAACAAGAGGAAAGTTTCAGTTTCAATATTGGGTCAACCCGTTGTGCACAATTCACGCCTTATAATTGTCCAACAATTAGAGGCTGATTTGGGTGCTCACCAACGAGTAATTTTCGCCGTTTCTTTTCGCCGTTTCGTTGATCAATTAGGGGATTGTAAACAAGCTACCTCAAGGGCAACCAAGTATAACATGCCCAGGTATTGGCGTCAATCTCGGACAAGATTTGTTCAATAAATAACAAAACCCAAAAAGGTCAAAATGAACTTAGTCGTTGGCGGCGATCAAGATTTCTACTTTTTCGACCAGCCGGCGATTTCCAATGAAAAGCGGTGTTCGTTGGTGTAATTTTTCTGGGGTTATATTCATTATAGGCTGGTGACCATCTGAGGCATAACCACCTGCCTGATCCGCCATAAATGCCAAAGGAGCAGCCTCATAAAGCAAGCGAAGTTTGCCTTCAGGATAATTACTTTGGGCCGGATACATGAAAACACCACCCAACAATAGATTTCGATGGAAATCGGCCACGAGCGAACCAATATATCGTTCGGATAAGGGCGGCTCTACTTCAGCACCTTTCGATAACCACTCTGCGTAGAGTTTTACACCTTCCGTCCAATGATCCTGATAACTATAATTCCCACTAAAATAACGACCGGGCTGCGGTATCTTTATATTTTCATGGGAGAGCAGAAATTCGCCTAAATCGGGATCTAAGGTAAATCCATGCACACCAGACCCTGTCGTGTAAACCAGCATCGTGCTGGTTCCATAAAGGATGTAACCAGAAGCGATTAGTTTATTTCCAGGTTGTAGACAATCCTCCAACCGGCCGCGAAGATCCCAGTCCAAACAGCGGTAAATCCCGAAGATCGTTCCAGTACTCACATTAACATCGATGTTTGATGACCCATCCAGTGGATCGTAAACAAGCACATAACGACCCTTTTGATAACCGCTGGGTATGGTGATTATCTCTTCGTGTTCCTCGGAGGCCATGACACATAGTCGGCCCGTGTGATCGCAAAGCTTGGCTATTACTTGGTCAGCATAAATATCCAATTTTTGCTGTTGTTCACCCTGAATGTTAGTTGAACCCGTCTGGCCTAAAATATCCAATAGCCCAGCTCTTAATGTTTTTGCCGCGATGGCCTTGGCGGCTAAGGCGATGTCATAGAGTAGCGCTGTAAAGTCCCCAGCAGCATATTCAGGTTGGTTATCCAAAATGAATCGCTCGATGGTAACAATTTTTTCCATCTTGCCTGATCCTTTTAGCTGGCGAACAAGATCAGATAATATGCGAAGGCCACAGACCAGATCAGCGAGTCAATCCTATCCAGCGCCCCACCATGACCTGGAAGAAGATTTCCTGAATCTTTAACTCCAACGGAACGTTTCAATAGTGAAATGCCCAGATCGCCAGCTGGGCTGACGACAGAAACGAGTAAGCCCAACACTAAGGCTATTACCAAGGACAGATCAAGAAAAGCGGCAATAAGAACGGTAAACAGCGTGCCAGCAATAATACCTCCCACATAACCTTCCACTGTCTTGTTGGGACTCAATCTTGGCGAAAGCTTGTGCTTGCCTAAGCTTTTGCCAAATACATAAGCGCCAGAATCCGCTATCCAGGTTCCCAGCATTGCCAGGGCCGTCCAGGCGGCAGCTTGTTCAACGTCCAGTCCACGCAGACGGAAAAAATGACTTCCTAGCCAGCCGAGCAAAATGATACCGCTAACCGATGCCACCCAGGAGCCTGTCGCATCTTCGTCCTTTCTCCGTTCATAAAGCCAAAGAGCATAAAATAGAAGGGCTAGTAAGCCGATGACAAGGGCTGGTGATACCAGGTCAGCTACGACAATCTCTTGCCCGAATAACAGGATTCTGACCGGTGTAGGCAATATCCACTGAGCAAACACGATCGGCAATAACAACCCAAAAGGGGTGCGCCAGCCGTATTCAGCCATTAGCTTGGAAAACTCGAAGGTAGCAATGGTTAACAAGGCAACAAACGGAATGAAATACCACCAACCGCCGAGATAAATCAGCAACAGCGTCAGTGGGCCGAGTGTAAAAACAACCAGGGCTCGTTTAAGAAGATTCCCCATCAGCTATCATTATTTAGGATTCTGAAAGCAAACCATAGCGGCGTTCCCTCCGACTATAGGCTTTCAAAGCTTCGTATAATTGTTCGCGGCCGAAATCAGGCCAATATTCGTGGGCTCCATAGAATTCGGCATATGCCGCTTGCCAAATGAGAAAATTGCTTACTCTTAGTTCTCCGCTCGTGCGAATCACCAAATCAGGATCTGGCAAACCGTGGGTGAACAAGTATGAACTGAATAGCTCCTCAGTCAACTCATCCGGCGAAACATCGTCGGCTAACATTTTCTGTACTGCATGAAGTATTTCAGCGCGACCCCCGTAATTGAAAGCCACATTAACGATTAAGCGGTCATTGTCTTTTGTTAGATCCAAGGCGTGCAAAACTTTTTTTTGAAGGTCAGGCGCCACACCGCTTAGGTCTCCAAGATGATGCAAACAAACGCCCTGAGCATGAAGCTCATCCAATTCTTGGTCTAATACGCGGCGAAATATGCGCATCAAACCCCGAACCTCACTCTCTGGTCTTCCCCAGTTTTCAGTAGAAAAGGCGTAAATTGTTAGGATTTTGATTCCAAACTCCACACAAGCATCAATAACCCGGCGGAGATTCTCAACGCCAGCCCTATGCCCGGCCTGGCGTGGCAGATTTCGCTTGCGTGCCCAGCGACCATTTCCATCCATGATAATGGCCACATGCGTTGGTATGCTCAATCCTGTTAGATCGAGCGGCTGCTTCTGCCTACTCATTGTCTCCTAAACTTCCATTATCTCGGCTTCTTTCTGCTGACCGAGCTCATCTACTTTTTCAGTATACTTATCGGTAAGTTCCTGCAAATCCTCTTGAGATAAGTAAAACTGGTTTTCAGAGATCATTTTCTCATCTTTCATATCGCGCAAGTCATTGAGCACGTCGCGACGAACGTTGCGCACGGCAACCTTTGCCTCCTCAACCCGCTTACCCACCAGCCGGCCCAAATCACGGCGTCTCTCCTCGGTTAAACGTGGAATATTCAGGCGGATGATTTTGCCATCATTGTTTGGCGTTAAACCCAGATCTGATTTTAAGACGGCTCTTTCGATAGCCGACAATGAATTTTGATCATACGGCCGAATGGCTAGTTGTTGCGGTTCAGGAACAGAAATTGCAGCGATTTGAGTGAGCGGTAATTTTGCACCATACATCTCTACTTCGAGTCTGTCGAGTAAATGTGGTGTGGCCCTGCCCGTGCGATATGATTGTAGGTCGGATTCCAGAGTTGTAACGCTTCCACGCATCCGGTTTTCCGCATCTAATAATAACTCGCGGAGCATCATTCCCTCCAATTCAGCAGGTGCACAAGCCTAAACATTTAGGATTTCTGTACCTACTGCCTTCCCAAGCACAAGATCTTTGATACTATTTTCCTGCCACATATTCAATACGATTATTGGCAAATCATTTTCCATACACAATGATATTGCAGTACTATCCATTACACGCAGGCGCATATTCAGGGCATCAATATAAGATAGTTTATCAAATCGTTTGGCTGTTGGGTCTTCCTCAGGATCCTTGTCGTAGACACCGTCGACTTTCGTGGCCTTTATTAACACGTCGGCGCCAACTTCCATAGCTCGAAGTGCGCCCGCGGTGTCAGTTGTGAAATAAGGATTGCCTGTGCCACCGCCGAAGATGACCACACGGTTTTTCTCTAGATGCCTAGACGCTCTTAAACGAATATAAGGTTCGGCAACCGTTCGCATTTCAATAGCCGTTTGCACCCGGGTGACAATACCCGACCTTTCTAAAGCATCTTGCAACGCTAAGGCATTCATGACGGTGCCTATCATGCCCATGTGATCGGCCGTAGCTTGTTCCATGCCCTGTTTCACACCCACAGAACCACGCCAAAGGTTACCAGCGCCGATGACGATCGCAATTTGAACACCTAACTCATACACGCTTTTGATGATTTCGGCAACCTCTTTTGCCCTGACTGGATCAATTCCGAATCCTCCAGGGCCAGCAAGGACCTCTCCGCCCATTTTTAAAAGGACGCGATTAAAGCGAGTGTGGCTCACGATGCTCAACTCCTATTCAATTATTGGTTATACGAGGTAGTGCAAAGCTAAAGCTCTTCACCTAACTCATAGCGAACGAATCGGCGGACGACGATGTTTTCTCCGAGTGTACGAATTGCATCGATGATCAAATCCTTGACCTTCTTCTCGTCATCTTTAATAAAAGGCTGTTCAAGCAAACATATTTCTTCGTAATATTTGTTTAATCGACCGCTAACAATTTTCTCCACAATATCGGCCGGCTTGCCTTCGGTGGAAGCCTGCTCGCTGAATTCAGCGACCATTAAATCCATCGTTTCTTGTGGGATGTCCTCCGATTGCACATATACCGGTTCCATTGCAGCAATTTGCAGGACGAGATCATGTGCCAAAGTCTGGAAAATTTCATTATTAGCTACGAAATCACTTTCGCAATTTATCTCCATCATGACGCCAACCCGTTTCGCCAGGTGGGAATATACTTCGATCACGCCTTCGGTGGCGGTTCGATCGGAACGTTCAGCGGCACGATCTGCGCCTTTTACTTTCAGTATCTCAGTCGCCTTTTCAAAGTCACCGTCGGTCGCTTCTAGTGCCCGTTTGGCTTCCATCACACCGGCGCCAGTTTCGTTACGCAACTGCTTGACCATTTCAGTCGTTATCTTCATTGTACGCAGCTTCTCCAAGTCAAAAGTAAACTATTTGTGTTGCCTAAATCAAAAAAGACTTAGCCAATAAGCGTAATAATTACTCGTTCTCTTCGTCTATTCCGACGACTTCAATATCAGCATCTTCGTCGCCATATGATGAATCGGCCGGTTCTTCACTCTCTTCTTCTGGCTTTTCGACCGTTTCAGATTCATCATCAGCCTTGTTTTCTTCAGTCACTGCGTCTTCGGATCTTGCTTCTTCTTCAGGTTTGGATTCGGGACCAAAGCCGCCTTCTCTTAGCTTAGCAAGAGTCGCTTCACCTAAAAGACGCTCGTCTTCTGCATCATCCAAATCCTCGAAATCGCCGCCGTAACCACTGAAGTCGTCGATTTCCTCGACCAACATCTCTTCCCGAACAATCATGCCTTCCAGGGCCGCATCTGCCATCTTGCTAGTGATAAGTTTTATCGCTCGAATGGCATCGTCATTGGATGGGATAATGAAGTCGATTGGATCCGGATTACAATTCGTATCCACAAGGGCGATGATCGGAATATTGAGAATATTTGCTTCGCGGACGGCCGTTTCTTCATTGTTGACATCGACAACAAAAAGCAATTTTGGCAAACTCTTCATTTTTCGAATGCCGCCCAACCTCATCGTCAACTTCTCTATTTCTCGAGAAAGTTGCAAGCGCTCTTTCTTCTTTAGCGCCTCGAATTCGCCAGCATCTCGGCGTTCCTCCAGTTTATCTAAATGCTCAATTCTTTGACTAATCGTCTGCCAGTTAGTGAGGGTGCCACCTAGCCAACGTTCATTAACAAAGGGTTGGTTTGCTCGAGAAGCTTCGCGGGCAACTGTATCCTGGGCCTGGCGTTTGGTGCCGACAAATAATACTTCACCGTTATCGGCAACAGCATCACGAACTAGATTATAGGCAACCTCGATATTAACGATAGTTTGTTGAAGATCCAGAATATGGATTCCGTTACGTTCGGTGAAAATATAAGGCTTCATTTTCGGGTTCCATCGTCGAGTACGATGACCGAAGTGAACACCGGTCTCAAGCAGTGCTTTCATTGAAACAACAGACATGGGGGGATTCTCCTTTTGTGTTTTTATCTTCCATGTCCATCAACCTAGCAAGGAACTCGCAATAGTGATCTGGGCGGACCACCGCAAGCACACTCCCCACCAGTCAGAACATGTGTAGGATTAAGCGTACAGCTTTTTAGTGCCAGTCGAAACCAGCGGTCGGATTATAACGAATGTGAAGGAATACGCAAACCAGCGTTCGGGACTCACCTGTTATCTCCAACGAGTCAGAATCTGTTCGCGCTGGAACAATTTCACCGCCAAGTATACAAGAATAACATCAATGATAATGAGAGCACCGGCTGCCAGCAACACGAGCCTGCGGTCGATGATGAAAAGACCGGCCGACTGGCCCACGATCAACAATATGATAGGCAAGACAACCACGGCCGATAGCTGTTCGGCGACACGGGGATCCGTCGCTCTTGAGGAAATCATGATCGCCGTACATACTGCCAGTAGGGTTAATAATGGGCCGACGACGAAGATGGCCACGAGCCAGAGAGGTTCCAGCAAACGCAAATAGGCATCTGTACCAAGAATGATGGCAACTCCTATGACGTATAACATGTATGCCAACCAGGTGGCTAACACAGCAGGTATCGAAGCCGCCAAAATCTTGCCGGTCAAGAGTTCAGCGACCGTTATAGGGGTCGCCAATAGTGGTTCTAGGCTTCGGGAAGCCTTTTCGCCGACGATGCTGTAGGCGGCAATCGTCACCGGAATCGAAATGGGCAAAATCATGAATAGGAGGGCAAATAGGTCAAGCATATAGATCTGGAGACAATCAACCTCATTCAAGCTTTGGCAATAGGCATCAGTTAACACAAAATCATTAGATGAGTTTAGGCTTTCGCTCTCGACTCCTCCCATAAAAAATAGCGTGACCAAGGGAATAGCGACCAGGATTAGGGGCAAAAAAGCCACCGAAAAAAGGACAAGGCGATTAAGAAAAACCTCAGACCATTCCTTTTTGAGGATTGTTATTACTTTTTGCATGTGCTTGACTCAGCTAACCAACTGAAGATAAATGTCCTCAAGCGAATGGCGTATCTCACCCACAAATTGAATGTTGGCGTCGCTCGATACCAACTGGCGAACAATCTCCGGATTATGTTCTTCCGGATCCTCTAGAGAAACAATGATCTTGTTTTCAATGGCTTCGACCTGGTTAACAAACGGTAGCGATTCAACCAGTCGAAGATATCGTTCTTTAACCTCCACCAGGTGAAAAACTACCTGCCTACCATAAACTCGTCTACGCAATCCGGCAGGAGTATCGACAACCTGTAATCGGGTCTTAAATACAGCAATGCGATCGCAGAGCCTATCGGCCTCATCTAAATTGTGGGTACACATGAATATAGTGCGGCCTCTATCCTTCAACTCCTCGATGAAATCGCGAACAAGTTTAGCCGATTCCGGATCGAGGCCGGCCGTTGGTTCGTCAAGAAACAAGACCATTGGTTCGTGCAGCAAAGCCCGGGCTATTGCCAATTTTTGCCGCATCCCTTTGCTAAATGCGCCGGCCGGATCGTCCTTTCTATCCCATAACTCAAGCCATCGTAAGTACTTCTCAACCTGTTCTTGCGGCTTGTCGACCTCATATAGTTCTGCGTAGATAATCAAATTACGCCAGGCGGAAAGGCGATCGTAGTGACCTGGATTCTCAGTCAAAATACCGACCCGTCGCCTGATTTCTCGATCATCCCGTCCGACTTCGAATCCCAAGACTGTCGCATTACCAGCGGATGGTCCGATCAAGCTGGCTAACATACGCACGGTCGTTGTCTTCCCTGCTCCATTAGGACCTAGGAAGCCAAATACCTCTCCTTGTTCGATCTCCAGTGATAAACGATCAACTGCCAATTGATCGTCGAATCTCTTAGTCAAGCCCTCAGTTTTAATCATCTTGAATTCTAGTTTGTCTTAATACTTAAGGAATCGTTTTCCAGAATTTCTCTATCACGAGTCTCACTGAATTGACACTTTGCCAAAATTAGCAATTAGGCCAGCATACCTCTTTTTATGGCACGGACCGGGAAACGATTTTACTTGAATTGGCATAGTTAAGCCTTATTTGGATCAATAATAACGGCTGTCATCTACTTGTTCCGACGAAATCGTCATTTCGATAGGGCCGGCCGGGTCCTCCAACTGCAAAACTTGTGGTCGTTCTTCTTCTGGCTCAGGCTCTTTTAAGGCAAAAATAACAACGAGGCTAATTAAAGCCATGACGCCAATGTTCAGTTCGGTAAAATAAGGTCCCAACAAATCCAACGATATGATTACCCCGGCATCGACCACGGCATGCCAACCGATAGCTATAAAAAGCCAGACTAGTGACCCTCTGGTAAACACTTGCATGACCATCAAAGATAGCGCCAGGTGCAGACACAAAGCCAACGAGCGTTCGATAGCTCCCATCAAGGAATCGATCCAGGGGGCCATTAACAGCTGGTCAGCCATTCCGAGCAACTGGTTTGACTGTTCCGCAGGTACCAAAGATTGGAAAAAGCCTGCTCTATATCCAAATAGAAAGGTGATGTTAATCGCCACGATTAGGCCCAGGATAATGGCTTCGGCGCCACCATGACCTGTGCCAAGCATCAATCCTTGTCCCCAGGATCGCGCTTCCTTTGCCCAGTATCGATATGTGAGATAACGACCGCCCTCTTCGAAAACCCCGGCCGAAAGGCCAGCAAGCGCGGCTGTTACGACTAGGGTCGTTATTTTCGGTAAACTATTGAGCCAATCGGAAATTGACGAGAAAAAGACATAATTGAACGGTATGTGGACAACTTGGGTCAAAATAAAAGTCACAGCCCCTATCACGAACAGTCGCCAAGAAGCCGAACGCCACCGGTGTATAAGCCAGCCTAGTAAAAATGGAAGCCCGATCATTAATAAGGCGTTGAATCCCAATAAAACAGCATTCATTAGCCATGATTCTAACTGAATCAGGAAAAATCTGTTCCTCTGTCCCTGAAACCAAACTTGAATTGAGGTAAAATCCGCCTGAATCTGATGTTAGTCAAAATGCGTGACCCCACCTTAACCAATCCCTTTGTGGTTGGAGAGCCTATCGCTGGTGATTCATTATTTATCGGTCGCCAGTCGATCTTTATTTGGTTGCAGGAGCAGACCAGAAAAAATGGGGGATCCACACCACTGATATTGGAGGGCATGCCCGGAATTGGCAAGACCTCCATTCTCAAGCAGGTAATGAGCGGCCGTTTAAATGAGGGGATCATTCCTGTCTATTTCGATTTAAACGAGTTGCCCTCGGAAAGTCTGTCTGACTTTCTGTGGTCTATCGCAAAATCGACCATGAAATCGCTAGAACTTCATGGCTTTCAAGAACCTTCATTAGAAAAAAGATTACTTGTCCTTCGGCCTTGGCAAGCCTTTAATCAACATTTTTGGCAATATATACCCCAGGCAGTGGGAGAGCGTAAAATATTATTTGCCTTTGATAATTTCAATTCTATCGTCAATAATGGACGGGATAACGAAAAGCTTGCTGTTCTTCGCCAAAGGCTATTCTCCCTCTTTGAATCTCAAGATAACATCCAAATGCTGGTAACCTTGACTGGCCGATTTGTGGCCTTTGACCCAAATAGTCTGGCTCCATTCCAAAATGCCCGAAACCAACGTGTACCCGCCTTCACCGAAGATGAAACTAACGAACTGCTTCGGCAAGCAGGGAGCTTTCCAATTTTTTCGGATTTAGTATCCTATATCTATGAGTTGACAGGAGGTCATCCGGAGGATATTCAACGGCTTTGCCATACGCTTCATGAGAGAGGACGAAAAAACAGACTGCGCCAAATCACATTAGCCGATATCGTATTCGCCTTAGAAAACAATTTTCAACCCCGGGACTTTCATACGGCCGTCTATCGCCGCAAATCAGAGCACTCGATCCAATTATCGGAACGGTTATTTGGCGCATAACAGTGCTGCAATCCATTGCCGGTCAAGGCCCCTTCGCGCGTTATTCAGTAACTTGCCAGGGAAATGACGAGATCGTAAGATCGTCATTGGCGATCTAAATAAAGGAGATGCGATATGGCAGAACGTGAACAAGGTGACCTCCCCATCCATCCGGAATTGTTAGAAATCTTGCGTTGTCCACAAGCCGTTCAAGAGAAAGAAAAATACGGAGATGATCCAGGCAGGTTGCGACTTGTTCACAATACCTGGCTTGTATCCGATGACTCAGGCCTGAAGTACCCGATTAGAGAAGGCATTCCTGTCATGCTGATCGAAGAAGGCGAGCGCTGGAAAAATACGCCCGAAGACGAATTACCCGTTCCACCACCTGCAGCTTGAGTGATATAATCTTAAATAGATAAATACCTTTACCTTCCCGGTAAGCATCCCGCCAGATTGATTCTTTCCCTAACCCGTTTCATCAATTTGCGGCAGAATCACCTGCATCCAGTGTTTCGGCAAAAACTTGGTTACTTCGGACCACAACTTCACGTTGGGGCATCGGAATCGTGATTGATTTCCGATTTAATACCTGGTAGAGTGCGGTGTTCATTTTATCGATCACGCGTCTCGTTTCCATGTAATCTTCGATCCAACATCGCACTCTGAACAAGAGAGCCGAGTCTCCGAATTCAAGTAGCAGCGCCTCAATTGGTCGATCCTTCATGACCCACTCTTCTGCCTCCATTGCAGAAACCATGAGTTGGCGAGCATAATCCACATCTGTTCCGTAAGCGATTCCGATGTGGGTCTCCACTCTATAAACTGTGCTTGGATCTGAATAGTTGACAATCAAGCCCTTGCCAATAACGGAATTTGGCACTGTGACCATACGATTGTCTCTCGTTAATATTCGGGTGCTGCGCAGCCCAATTTCCGTCACGTCCCCCCAGGTATTGATATCCTGTAGCGCAACTCTATCTCCAATCGCAAACGGCTGGTCAAGAAGAATCATGAAGCCAGATATGATATCACTCAAGGTCTCTTGAGCGGCCAAGGCTACCGCCAATGTGCCAATTCCCAAGGTCGCAACTAGAGCGCTCGGTTCGATACCAAAGTGTCCTAGCATGATAATGAAAATAATGGCAGCCACGGTGATATTGGCTAAGGCTCTGAAGAACGTTAAGAATTTGTCGTCCAGTTCGGTATCTGTTTTGGACACAACCTCCTTGCCATACCAATCAGCCAAACCGGAAGTCAATCGAAACATGGCAACATAGACCAATAGCAGGTAAACGACAAAGAAAAAGTCGGCGATCGGCCCTAACCAATCAGCAGGAATAGATTCGAGTTGAAATAACGCCAGTTGGAATCCCGCAATGACAATTGCGAATTGAACAGGTCTTCTGACTGCGCTGATGATCACATCATCGAATGTGGTTGAAGTTCGAGCAGTGAATTTTCTTCTCAGAAATTTCATCGAATTGCCTGCGATCCAGGCAAGAATAACGGCCGCCACGATAATAATGAGTGCTCGCGTCAAATTAGTGATATCTATGTTCATTTCGTACTATCCTCCCAGTTTTTTCAAAACTCTTAGTTGGTGTTATGAACTACATAATCCTGTCGATAGGTTTTTTTTGCCCTTCAACGAGTTTAATAGATCCGATATAATACTTAATCGGTTGAGAGATAAATAGGCAAGTTTCCCTATCCTAGCCGGCCGTTCGCGTCAGATCGTAACCCAGAAATTTCTGATTACTCGTCGAGCCTGCCCGACGGAGTCGTCGAAGAATGAATCGAATATGACCTCAGCAAGGTGGTATGAGGAGAAGTTAGCATCATGGAAGATCGCGCAACAAACCCAGAAGAACAACTTAAAACCCTGATACACACCTATGTTGAAGAAGGTCGCATCGACGAGCTCAGGGCGTTGATCAATGAATACCACCCGGCTGATATCGCCGATGTGTTGGATGATTTACTGGCTGAAGATGCTGTTGTCGTCTTCGATATGCTGTCGGACGAGATAGCCAGTGAAGTGCTCGATGAAACGGGATCGATCATTCGTCAGGAACTGGTTGAAAAAGTCGACGATGAAAGGTTAGCCGACTTGCTCGACGGGTTGCCGATGGATGATGCCGCCGAGTTCCTGGACGAGCTACCGAGCGACACGGCGACACGGCTCCTCTCTCTCATGGAGCCCGAGGAAGCAGAAGACGTTCGTGAAATTCTCAGTTATGAGAATGAAACGGCCGGTCGTTTAATGACTCGCGACGTTGCTGCCTTACGACGGCAATGGACGGTAGAAGAAGCCTTGGACTATTTGCGTGCTCTGGCACGGGATGAAGATGCTGAAACCATTTATTATTTATTTGTGGTAGATAGGGAAAACCGGCTAATTGGTGTCGTTCCTATCCGGGCGATGTTGCATGCCCAGCCCAAAGCTACGATAGAATCAATCATGGTACCTGAAGTCATCACGGTTCCTGTTACGGCCGACCAGGAAGAATTGGCCGAAATCGTATCCAAATATGATTTCGTAGCGATTCCAGTCGTTGACGAGGACAACCGTCTTCTGGGTGTTGTCACCGTCGACGATGTCCTTGACATTGTTGAGGAAGAAGCGACCGAGGACATTCAACGCCTTGGTGGTTCAGAACCACTGGACCAGCCCTACTTTTCGGCTTCTGTTTTGCAGGTTGTCGGAAAGAGGCTTATTTGGTTGTTACCTCTTTTTGCTGCTTCAATTGTGTCGGATTTCATCGTCGAAAGATACGAATGGTTGACCGCGGTTTTCATCTCTTTGACGTTATTCCTGCCAGTGGTGATCGGTACAGGGGGTAATGCCGGATCGCAGACGGTGGCCACCATCATCCGAGCCATTGCGGTTGGAGAAGTACGCTTGGCTGATTTCGGCCGGGCCTGGTCCCGTGAGTTCCTGGTCGCTCTAATTCTTGGTTTGGTTTTGGGTATCGCCGGTTATGTGCGGGCAATTTTGTTCGATTCCGGGCCAGGTATTGCTTTGGTATTAGCATTGACATTGCCCTTGGTCGTCATCGCTGCGAATACTATGGCTACACTAGTTCCCTTAATAGCTGAAAGAGTTCACATTGATCCCGCGGTTGTGAGCACGCCGATGATTACGACCATCGTGGATGCCTCCGGCATCTTCATCTATTTTACATTGGCTGCACTCATATTGACTTGATACTCGCCGATTATGAATGCTAACTCGCTGGAAATTCCAGATTCATTGGTTACTATATTGTGCGCAGCCAAGCGGGTTGCCGTTTTGACCGGATCGGGGATTTCGGCCGAAAGTGGCGTACCCACATTTCGAGAAGCCCAGACGGGTTTGTGGGCGCGATACGACCCGCATCAGTTAGCCACACCCGAGGCATTTCAAAACAATCCTCAGCTCGTCTGGGAATGGTATGCCTGGCGGAGGGAGCTGGTCTCGTTGGCCAAACCAAATCCAGGTCATTTAGCCCTTGCTCACCTAGCCAAAATGGTACCCGAACTAAATCTCATTACCCAAAATGTTGATAGCCTTCATCAACGCGCTGGCTCCAAGGATGTGATAGAGTTGCATGGAAACATTACGCGAACCAGGTGCTCGGCCGACGGTGAACCGGTTGAATCTTGGGATGAAATCGGAGAGAGCCCGCCCCGATGTCCTCGCTGTTATAAACATCTGCGTCCAGACGTCGTCTGGTTTGGCGAGCCTCTTCCTGAAACCTCATTTATGAAGGCGGTAGAGATAGCCGAAAACTGCGATGTATTTTTTTCTATCGGGACCTCGGCTTTCGTACAGCCGGCGGCTTCTTTGCCACTCTATGCTCGTCGACAAGACGCGATACTGGTGGAAATCAACATGGAGCAGACGCCCCTTACTCCGTTGGTCGACTATGCTCTTTGGGGTCAAGCGGGCGACATACTGCCCAGGATCGTTCAAGCTGCTTCCATTCACTAGCATTCTCGATTATACTATTGGCACCAATAGCCAGTCCGAGGAGAGCTTCTAGCGTGCCGACAGGGCATTATAGTCAAGAAAATGAAACCCGAGTCCCGATTGGAATCGTTTTCATGTCAGTGGGGCTTATCGTCATACTCGCCGCCTTGGCACTCATACTACTTTCACCGCGAGTAGTTACGGCGTCGATCCAACCTGTTCGACATTTGGCTCTTCTGCCAACCGTAGCCCCAACAGCGTTTGTAAAGACATTTATCCATCAGCCGACTCCTGATCCAAACTCTATCCGCGTCACTGCCCCGGTCTTGATGCCCGAATATTCAAGCGATACCGGAAAGCTGCCTTCATTTTCCTCGGCCAAAGATGCCCCATCCACCTCTGGTCCAGGACGCGGGTCACAACCCCAAAGATTAACCATTCCCAAATTAGGCATCGATGCGCCGGTAAGCCGGGTCCAGCTGATTAATCGTGAGGAGAATGGCCAAACTTATTACCAATGGCAAGTTCCAAGGAGTTACGAGATTGGCTGGCACGAAACCAGCGCATTGCTTGGCACAAAAGGCAACACTGTTCTTAACGGACACAATAATATATATGGCCAGATCTTCCGTGATCTAATCGATCTCGAAATTGGCGAAGAGATTATCGTTTATGACGAAGCCCGATCATACATTTACCGGGTCACCCAAAGGGAAATTATGCCGGAAAATGGTCAGTCTTTGGAGGTCCGCCTAGAAAATGCCAAATGGATTAGACCAACCTCAGACGAGCGACTGACCTTGGTTACCTGTTGGCCTTTTACGACGAATTCTCACCGGCTGGTGGTAATAGCCAAGCCGGTTGGAACGACTGAATCGTGATCGTTTATTTATGTTAGTAGGAGGTGTTATTGTGAATAAAAAGTTGCATCTAGGTTTCGTATTCGCTTTGGTCTTGCTGCTCGTGGCAGGTGCCGTCTATGCTCAAGACGACCCTGGGGGTTCTATCCGGGGAACTGTCTATGATGATCAAAATGCTGATGGTAAATGCGTCGGCACAGGGGAGCCGGCTTTGTCGGGAGTCACAGTAAAATTCGTTACTGCGGATGCCAAGAATGTCATTTATTTGGAATCGGGCGACGACGGTACGTATGGGTTGGTCGCTGCCGGTTTGGGTACTTGGACGGTAACTGCCGAACCCTCCTCAGGACGAGTCGTTACATCAAACAATCCAATATCCGTTTTTCTGAGCGCGGAAGAGCGCCTGGTATTGAATGTGGACTTTTGTATCGCCGGAGCTGGCACGACGCCGCCAACCTCGACGCCACCAGCTACAGTTTTGCCAGAATCAGGTGGCACGGTAGCACCAATTTTATTAGCAGCTTTGGCTGCCGGTGGTAGCCTCGTTGCCGTAGGCGCTGGATTAGAAATTCGTCGTCGCCGGACCAGTTAGATTAAGCACTATTACACGTGCCAGAGTTCACCTGGTTTTTCTCGTTGATAGACCAATAGGAGCCAGGTGAACTCCAATCAGCGGTCCCTTTCAGCCGGTTGTTGGTTGAATCGGGCTATCAATGGGTTGCTCAACGATTTAATCGCCCAGCGTCATTAGCGATGGTCGGGCAATTATGCGGTGATCCCCCCTTGCCAATCAATCCATAACAATATTGGGGAAAGCAAAATGTTGCCGACCTTGTTTGACACACCGATACCGGTATGTTAAATTTTAGACGTGCCTAAAATTGAATTTTCCATGATGGCAAGGTGAATTTATGACACCAGATATCGACACCCTCTCCCCAGGATCATCTCTGCAGCGAGATGGATTAAATCACCAGGCGATTGAAGATTATTTGAAGACCATCTATAAGCTAGAACAAGTGAAAAGTCCTGTTAGCACCTCCAGGATAGCAGCCGAACGCCGGGTAAAACCAGGCTCGGCTACCAGCATGATCCAACGTCTGAGCAAGCTGAATCTTGTTCATTATGAAAAGCATTATGGTGTGACTTTAACCGATGCAGGTCGGGAAATCGCTCTCGAAGTTATTCGCCATCACAGATTGGTGGAGCTCTATTTGATCGAAGCCCTAGACTTTGGATGGGACGAAGTCCATGAGCAGGCCGACATCCTAGAACATGTGATCAGTGAAAAATTGGAGGAAAAAATCGCGGCAGCGCTTAACTACCCCGAATTTGATCCCCATGGCGATCCGATCCCCTCGAAAGAAGGTCAGGTGATTCAAGTTATGGCTTATCGCTTGTCCGAGCTACTGCCAGGGTCACAGGCTATGGTCTCCCGGATCCCGGACGATGCCGATAGCGAACTGCTTCGTTATCTTGGATCCTTGGGATTAATTCCAGGTGAAAAAATCATGATCGTAGATGTCGCTCCTTTTGAAGGACCGATAACGGTACAAATCGCGGGAGTCAACAAGATAATTGGAAACAAAGTTGCCACTCACGTGCTTGTCCGTTTGATTTGATATCCCGAGCCTTACCCCGGTTTTCGGGCCGGAGCCACGATTTTCCCATCCAACCAAGGACCGATCAATTTATTCGTTTCGCTACCTAAACCCTTTGGTCTGCAAAGCTCGAATCCGGGTTGCCAAAACCGAAGGATAGGCTTCCTATACATTTATTCTGTAGGCCTTCAACCTTGTCATCCTTCCCATTAGCGAGAACCTTGCGCTAATTGATCCTTTATATCCAGTCTTTCATATAGGTAAATTGTACGGGGCAGGACCAAAAAGGGTGTTTTTTGCTTGCTAGCACACATGCAATTTGGTATTGTGCTTTCAACGTTAAGATATCGACCGGATCGTGACTTTAGTAGGTTGCAATCGCAACATCGTCATCGTGCCAGTTGACAATAGCATTGGGATATTAATTTGGAGTTTCTTCAGGATTATTTGAGCAGATGAACTGAAGCCATCATGACAACAATCCTACACATCGAAGATACTAAGGCCAATCAGATTCTGGTCCAAAGAGTTCTGGAAGCTGAAGGCTACCAAATTATTAACGCGGCCGATGGAAAGACAGGGATTCAAGCTGCTATGGCGCAGGCACCTGATCTCATTTTAATCGATATGGGTCTTCCTGATATTGACGGTCAGACAGTAGTGACCCACCTGAAACAGTTGCCCAGCCTAAACGCGGTGCCCATGGTTGCCATTACAGCGTGGCCCGCCGAGAAAGCTCTTGAAACCGCGGACCGGTATAGTCTGAGCGGCTGCATATTGAAACCCATAGATGTCAGAAATTTCCCGCGACAGATCGCTGGATACCTGGGCTCAGCCAGTTAGTGTTCAACGGCAAAATATAAAATCGCCTATTTGGCGGTCAAACGGCCGGATAGAATTAAAGACGGCCGATCAATTTAGCCCTGAACAGCTGGTCGAGGCCTACAACCAGACTCGGGTAGATTATATCGTACCCATGCCTATGAATGTTTCACGGCTGCTCGAGTACATCGATCTATATGATATCGACACATCAGCATCGTGGGTTGCGCTGCAAAAGAAGACTATCTGTGGTCTGGCAATGCTGGGCATTCGTAAAAAACGAGCTTGGATTACGCGAGTTGGTGTGTTACCTGATGGACGAAGACAAGGAACCGGCCGGTCGCTGATCGACAACCTGATCAACTCGGCCTCGGAGCGCGGCTTGGATACTATTTGGCTCGAAGTAATTAAAAGTAATACCCCGGCCGAGCAGCTTTTTCTCACCAGCGGCTTTCGACAGACCCGTGAATTAATCGTGGCTCGCCGACCACCGAGATTAGAAACGGAGTCACCCAATGGGGAAGACAAGGGCTTTAATGCCTGTCATGTGACTCAATTGAGCCGATCGGACGCCACTTATCTATTGGAAAAGCGTAAAAACCGGCCAAATTGGCTCGTAGAAAGTGAGTCATTCAATAAGCTAACAAATCTCGAGGCTTTATACGTTGAATGTGAAAATGGCAGTCAAGGTTGGGTTGCCTATGAGGCTTCAGATCTCCAACTCAAACACGTCGTAGTCGAAATCCTTGCCGGTGACGCTTCGAAAGTTGCCGGCGCCATACTAAAAGCACTCCACAAACGCTTCCCCCATCAAGATTCTATTATGGAAAATCTGCCAGCCAATGATCCGACTTGGGAGGGTTTTAACGCCACGGGTTACTTCGACGTCTTTCGACGAATTGAAATGGTGAAGAATGGCCTCTGCGTTTGACCCAGGCGCAAATCCATTGTCTATTCCATTTACCCCTTTATGTAGCAATTCCTTGCGAAATTGAAGTTCTAAATTAGACTCATAGCCCATGTCTGATCTGCAACCGGCCGATGTTTTGACGGCCGCCAAGCGTTTGAGCGGCATCGTCAATCGGACGCCGGTCTTAAACTCTCGAAATCTAAATAAGCGACTCGGGGCTGAGATCTACTTCAAGTGTGAGAACTTCCAGCGTGTTGGAGCATTTAAGTTCCGAGGCGCATACAACGCGATTAGCCAGTTATCGGTGGAGCAGAAAAACGCTGGTGTGATCACTCATTCCAGCGGCAACCATGCCCAGGGTGTTGCTCTGGCAGCCAATCTTCTGGGTGTGAAAGCCATCGTGGTCATGCCCAGAGATGCGCCTCTTATCAAGCGTGATGCAACGCTCGGATATGGAGCTGAAATCGTCTCTTGCGATGCAATTGATCGGGAAAAAATCACCAGCCAACTCGTTGCCGAATTCGATTATACCCTGATCCACCCATATGATAACGACCAGATCATCGCCGGTCAGGGTACAGCTGCTCTGGAACTCTTATCAGAGGTTGGTGAATTGGACCTTCTCTTTGTCCCGGTCGGAGGGGGTGGTCTGATTAGTGGCTGCGCCCTGGCGGCAGCAGCCTTGTCGCCTGATTGCAAAGTTACGGGGGTCGAACCAGAAGCAGCTGATGATGCTAATCGGTCCTGGCGAGAAGGACAGATCATATCCCTTGACCAAGTCCCAGATACTGTTGCCGATGGCCTGCGGCCTCGCTTCATCGGAAAGCGCAATTTACGGATTATGCGTCGCTATGTTGCCGACATGACCACGGTCAGCGAAGAGGCGATCATGGAATCTCTTCTTTTTATTTGGCAGCGCATGAAGATCATTGTCGAGCCGAGCGCGGCCGTGGCCCTGGCGCCCCTTCTATCAGGGCAAATGGATGCTCGAGGGAAACGAGTGGGCATTCTCTTGAGCGGCGGAAACGTTGATTTTACTAAATTGTTTAATAGTTAGGGCTCCTTTGGAGTCTGCAAAATACATATTGCTTAGGACCATGATAAAATAGCGATTTTCCTGAGCATTGATCTAAGGAGATGAAGATGGACGAAAGACAATTGTTAGAACGAGTAGAAGCTGATGGCGTGAGTTTCATTAGCCTACAGTTCACCGATATCATGGGCACAGTCAAGAGCGTGTCAATCCCTGTACACCGGTTAGAGGAGGCATTAAATCGGGGCGTGTGGTTTGATGGATCATCCATCGAAGGCTTCGCCCGGATATTCGAAGCCGACATGTTCTTGAAACCTGATCCCAATAGCTACAGCGTATTTCCCTGGAGCGATCCGGATCGCCGGCGGGCGAGGATCATATGTGATGTATATAGCACGGATGGCAATCCTTTCAAAGGGGATCCAAGATCAGCCCTCAAGCGGGTGATTGCAGAAGCTGCAAAATTAGGTTTGCGCTATAACTGTGGACCGGAAGTGGAATTTTTCCTATTTGATAACGGTGAGAGAACGACGGCTCCCGTACCGCACGATGTCGCTGGTTATTTCGATTTTTCCCCCAGAGATCGAGCTCAGGTCGTCCGCTCAGACATCGTCAAGGCTTTGCTTTCGATGGGGGTGGATGTTGAGGCTTCACATCATGAAGTAGCCGCAGCCCAACATGAAATTGATTTTGAGTATGCCGATAGCGTAACCGCGGCCGACAATGTCATGACGGTGAAGTATACGGTCAAGGCTATTTCTCAAATTCATGATTTACTGGCAACTTTCATGCCCAAACCTCTTTTTGGCATTAACGGATCGGGGATGCACGTCCATCAAAGCCTGGTAGATGCGCAGGGAGAAAATGTATTTTACGATCCTGACGGCCCGTTCCGGCTTTCTAAGCTGGCCCGACACTTCATTGCAGGCCAGTTAAAACACGCGCCTGCATTAGCAGCCATCGTTGCTCCGACGGTCAATAGTTATAAACGGCTGGTGCCTGGCTACGAAGCGCCAGTTTATATCTGCTGGGCCCAGGTCAATCGCTCGGCGTTAATTCGAATTCCCAGATATTCACCAGGGCGTGAACAATCAACCCGAGTTGAGCTACGCTGTCCAGATCCAAGCTGCAACCCATACCTGGCGTTTGCCGCCATGCTCGAGGCCGGCTTAGATGGAATTCGCAATGAGTTAGAGCCGCCCGAAGCTGTAACGGATGATGTCTATGAATATTCTCCGGAGAAACTGGTTGAGCAGGGCATCGATACCCTACCCGGCACGCTTGGAGAAGCTCTGGAAGTATTATCGGCCGACGAGGTCATATTAAGCGCCTTGGGCGAGCACGTTTATGACGTGTTTTACCGGGCGAAATCGGCCGAGTGGGAGGAATATCGCCTACAGGTATCTGATTGGGAACTGAATAGGTACTTGGAATTAGTATAGGTCTGATAGATGGGTTCCAGATCGAGCAGTGTAAAGAAATTTACAGCCACTGTTCTTGACTTCGTTCCCAGCCTATGCTAAATTGAATGTCGGTAATATTGGCCACGCATAGCGCATAAAGGAGACGCATTAATGAGCAATTCCGTAAGAATTCGCGAATTTGCAGCCCAAGGTGATGGTACCAGTGGGTCTCGCAGCGGTGCGTCTGTGCGTAGGTGACTTTACATAATTAAACCACCCGAGGCCGCAGAGCACCGTAAGTGCCTGCGGCCTTTTTTTTGCCCCCATTTCTTTTTTCGAGTCGAATAAAAGTCGGGCCAAAGGAAGCAGGTACACCTGAAGTTTAGAGGCGCCTGGTTGTTTTTGGTTGCCGGTTCCTGACATCTGAGGGAAACCAGACCGGCCATTCGCAGGAGGTAAGAAGTCGTGATAAAAGCAGTCATCTTCGATGTTGGCGGCGTCCTGATTAGGACACCCAATAGGTCAAGCAGATTAAATTGGGAAAGAAAACTAGGCCTGGATGAATGGCAATCGGAAGTGATTGTCTTCGGAGGAGAAATGGGTACCAAAGCGCAGCTTGGTGAAATCACGAATGAGCAATTGTGGGGCTGGGTCGGCAAACGACTGAATCTCTCGCCCACGGATCTTCAACGATTTCGAGCTGATTTTTGGGCAGGCGATGTTCTAGACAACAATTTGGTTGACTATATCCGCTCACTTCGACCCGATTATCAAACGGCCATCATCAGCAACGCAACCGATGCACTCAGAGAGTCATTAACGGTCACTTACCCAATCGTTGACAATTTTGATCTCGTCGTATGTTCGGCCGAGGAACATCTGATGAAACCAAATGACGAGATTTATTTTCGAACCTTGGAAAGATTGGGCCGTACCCCGATTGAGGCGGTATTCATAGATGACAGTGAGGCCAATGTTCAGGCCGCTCGAAAAGTGGGCATGGCGGCAATTCACTTCCATCCTGGTTTGAATCTTGCCCAAGCGTTAGCGCCCCTTGGTGTAAATGGAGGAATAAATGAGCAAGCTGAGCGAATCAACTGAACCCATCAAGGTGAACCAGAAACAACCATTGAATGGAAAAGCAACCGGGCAAAATATAGGTGATAAAATGTTATTAGAAAGACCATTAATCCAGACAACAACTGAAGATATCACAATCCGTCCGACCACGATGGATGATCTAGAAAAGGCAGTCGATCTGATGAATGCCTGCTCCATTCACATGGTAGGTATTAAAGAGGTGTCTATTGCTGCTGTAAGAATGGACTGGGAATTGCCTGTCTTCGAATTAAGCAAATTAACACGAGTCGCAGAGACGCCTGATGGCAAAATCGTCGGCTACGTGGAAGTCTGGGACATTGACGAAATGCCGGCACGCATCTGGGTCTGGGCGCGCGTACATCCAGATTATGAGAACCAAGGCATCGGTAGCCGGCTGATGGCATGGGCTGAAGCTAGAGCCAAGCAAGCAATCGATCGAGCCCCTACCGATATTCGCATTTCGATGCAGTCCGGTACATACAGCACTTACCAGCCTGCCAAACAATTCCTACGCGATCTCGGTATGAATCAACTCCGTCATTTTCTGACCATGGCCATCGAACTCGACTCTCCACCGCCGGTCGCCCAGTGGCCTGAAGGTTTAAAAATCAGAACGATGAAGGGCGAAGAAGAAGCTAGAGATGTTGTTTGGGCGTTCGAGGATGCTTTTAAAGACCATTGGGGTTACGTCGAACAGCCATTTGAGAAGGAGCTGGAAAATTGGCTCCATTTAATACGCAATGACGAAGAATACGATCCTACACTTTGGTTCTTGGCCATGGATGGTGATGAAATCGCTGGGATTTCCATCTGCAAACTTAGAAGCGATGAAGATCCTGAAATGGGCTGGGTGAGAATCCTCGGTGTACGCAGAGCATGGCGCAGGCAAGGACTGGCGTTGGCGCTTCTGCATCACAGCTTCGGTGAATTGTACCGGCGTGGCAAAAAACGTGCCGGTCTAGGCGTCGACGCTAGCAGTCTAACAGGGGCGACTCGCTTGTATGAAAAAGCTGGCATGGAACAAATCCGCCAGTTCACTGTGTTTGAGAAGATTTTGCGTCCTGGTCGAGACATATCGATCACGTCGGTAGAGTGATTCGCCGCGCCGGAAGCTAGACAGTTAGCTTGCGTCAACCTTAACCGGGCGGTACGGAGAAAAAAGATAATGCAACCGGTAAATGAAGTAGCCTTGAGCGTTGACAATGCATACAAGTATTTCGGCAAGGAAAAAAAGAATAACAGATGGTTTTCATGGAAAAAGGATCGTGACGGAAAAAATGAAGAGCATGGTTCGCCGAAAAATTCGAGCCTAACCATTGCCGTCGATCATGTGACTTTTGATGTCAAAAAAGGGGAAATCTTTGGTATCTTAGGTCCGAATGGTGGTGGAAAATCAACCCTTATCCGCTTGATCGCCACCTTGTTGCTGCCCGACGATGGCCGGATCACGGTTTTTAACCATGATGTAGTTAAGGAACCCATGGCTGCCCAACGAGTCATCAATCGGGTTTCGGTAGAGGCATCCTTTTTCAAGAAACTGTCTCCCATGGAAAACTTGCTTTATGGCGCTCGTCTATATGGGATTAAAGGCAATGTGATTCACCAGCAAGTTCATGAAATCCTTAATCGGCTTGGAATTCCGGAGAAGAACATCAACCGGCCGATGGAGGAAATGTCTCGAGGAATGCAGCAGAAAGTGGCTATTGCTCGGGCATTATTGAGCGCCCCCATATTGCTGCTATTGGACGAGCCTACCACGGGCCTTGATCCCCGCTCCAAACGGGATGTGCAGGCCTTTGTCCGCGAGTTAAGAGACGTCCACGATACAACGATTTTGCTGACGACGCATGACATGGTCGAAGCAGAAACGCTTTGCGACCGGATTGCCATCATGGATAGCGGAGGCATCGTGGCTCTTGATAAACCGGCAAATCTCAAATCAATGGCCGGCCGCAGCAATGGTCACGAACTTACTCTGGAAGATGTATTCCTGGAATTGACGGGTAAACAGTTGATTAAAGATACGGATATGCCAATTTAGGCGGATTAACTAACGAGGAACGTATCATGAGTACTATAACGCAACCAATCAAGGGCTCATACGCCCGTGCCTCCTTCGCCTTCATCGAACGAAATTGGAATCTAGTCAAACGATATTGGGCCTGGGAAATAGTCTGGCTAGTCTATTCTATCGCTAACAGCTTATCTATCAGCTATATCGGTTTGGGCATGGATTACTTATCCGGCGGCAATATGGCCATTGACAGCCGGTACTTAGTACTTTACTTGCTCATAGGTAGCTTAGTATGGCGATTTCTATCGAGCATCTTTTACTGGGTCACAGAGGTGATCGCCATCGAACGTTGGGAAGGTACCATTGAATATACCTTAATGGCGCCGGTACCGCGTTTGGTTCACCTAATCGGACATACGGCTTTCGCGGTGGTTTATAGCACCTTCTTCACGGCCGTTATCCTGCTGGTAACGGTTTTCCTGTTCGATCTCGATCTTAGCCAAGCCAATCTTGGCTCTGGCCTGGTCGTCATGTTAGCCGGAAGCTTCAGCTTCGTCGGCATCGGTGTGATGGGCGCAACATTGCCGCTATTATTTCCGGAGAGAGGAGCGCAGATGACTCATATCATCATTGCCTCGCTGTTGCTAATCTCTGGCGTCTACTACCCAATTGAAGTATTGCCAGAGGTGTTGCAGAAACTAGCGGTGCTCTCACCGGCCTGGTACGTGTTGAACGGTACCCGAGCAGCATTACTGCAAAATGCAAATTTGATCGAATTGTGGCAATACATTTGGCCGGTATTGGTCCTAGCCTTTATCATGGTTCCTTCAGGTCTATGGATTTTCGGCCGGGCTGAACGGTATGCAAAAAGACAAGGAAAGTTAGCGCGAAATGGCTAAATAAATTTTTCAGAAGGGTGGATTGCTGTTTTGTAACCCACCCTTCTTGATTAGAATTTAGCTCATCCTCTCGAAAGAGCTTTCAGGAATATGGATCGTGCGAGCATGGTAGGTGTTTGGCAATTCGTCCGAGACCAAATGATATACGTCCCATTTGGGATTGTAACAATCATCGTTCTGGTATTAGTCACCCCGCTAGAGAGTAGTCGTAGCTTATTGAAACACTATTCCATAAGCTAACCTGGGGATATTCAAATAATCAGGCAAGGTGAAGAAAGACTTGTTCACTCGATCGATCTTTCCCCGATAACCTACCTACCCGTCATTCTTAGCCAAGTGACGCCAGTTTAGGATCAGCAAATTTTGGTTGGCGCCGGTGATATCGCCGACTGCCGATATGAACATGTCAACCGAACCGCCGACCTCCTGGACAACATTCCTCGATCAGTCTTCACAACAGGTGACAATGCTTACGAGTGGGGAACAGCAGAAGAATTTCAAAATTGTTACGAGCCAACCTGGGGTCGCCAAAAGTCCCGTACCCGTCCAGCCCATGGAGACCACGACTATGAAAGACAAAACGCGACAGGCTATTTCGGCTACTTTGGGGCCATTGCCGGTGACCCTAACAAGGGTTACGACAGCTACGATCTGGGTGATTGGCACATCGTAGTTTTCAACAGCAACTGTTCCAAAATTGGTGGCTGCTCCTTAGGATCGGACCAGGATTTGTGGTTGCCCGCCAATATAGCCGCCAATCCTTCGGTTTGTACGCTTGCTTACTGGCACCACCCTCGCTTCAGTTCAGGTCTGCACGGAAGTGATGAGGGTACGGTGGATTTCTGGCAGGCGCTCTAAGAATTCGGCGCAAACGGGGTGATAAATGGTCATGACCATCATTACGAACGATTCGCCTCCCAAGATCCGCAGGGAAAGGCTGACCCCTATCAAGTTATTCGCCAATTCACCGTTGGCACCGGAGGCAGAGGCCTGACTACCGGGAGTGGCCGCATCGAAAAAAGCGAAATCATCAACAGTGAAGCCCATGGCGTTTTGAGATTGATTCTCTTACCGACGAGCTATGAATAGTCTTTCATTCCCATAGAAGGCCAAACTTTTAGCGATCAAGGAAGTGATAGCTGTCACTGAAAGGACAGTTAAAGAACTAGACTTTTCCAGGTTCATCCGGTAAAAATGGCCGGTGTCATCCAATAGACGCCGGATATTCATCCTGTTCATCGGCCTCTTCATAGTCGGCGCCGCCTTCGTCATTTGGCAGGCTCTGGGTTATCTAACTGATCCCCGTGGTCAAGCCTTCGTCGACTGGTGGCGTGCCGGAGAAGACCAGCGAGCTGAAATGATAACCGTCCAGAGAGAACCATGCCCCGGTGCGCCATTTGTGTTACCGACGGACGGTTTTATCGGCCTCGTTTATGGTGATCCCCGCGGGCCATACTCACGAGCCAATCCTCACCAGGGCTTGGACATTTTTAGCGCAGACCGGGATCAGCCTGGCTTGATGCCCGTTTATGCCGCCTATGAAGGCTATATCACTCGTAATGCCGGATGGCGCAGCGCTTTGATCCAACGGGTTCCCGAAGATCCACTCGATCCATCAAGGCAAATTTGGCTCTACTACGCCCACATGGCCGACAGGGATGGCAATGACTTTATTGAAGAACCCTTCCCGGCAGGTTCCAGCGAAGTCTTTGTGGAACAAGGAACGTTACTTGGATATACCGGCAACTTCAATGGTAGTTCACCCCGCGCTATTTGGGTCCACCTTCATTTCTCCATCGTCCAAGATGATGGCAGTGGGAGCTATCTCAATGAGTTAGAATTTGAAAATACTCTAGATCCAACAAACTATTTAGGAATGCCCTTGAATTACAATTGCGCGCAGCCAGTTCCGGCATGCGCTGCTGTAACGGAGTGTAGCTAACAAGGGGTTGAATAATGGCCTTCCATCATCGAATTGTTGCCGCATTGCTCAGACCCGTGATCAGCCGGGCCAGCCGGCGCAGTCTACCACGAACAAGCGGCCGGTTAGGGCTTGATGGTTTGTCGTTCCCGGTGATGATTCATCGCGATCGTTGGGGGATTCCCCATATCGAAGCGCAAGACCGGGGAGATCTTTTCTTCGCCCAAGGGGTGGTCCACGCCCAGGATCGTCTATGGCAATTAGAACTAAATCGCCGGGCAGCAACCGGCCGGCTGGCCGAGATCGTCGGTCAAACTGGATTGGAGACAGATCGCCTGGCGAGAACCCTCGGCTTCAACCGCCTGGCTAAAGAGACGTGGAATACTGCCCCAGAACAGATCAGGCGTGACGTGGAAGCATACACGTCAGGCATTAACGGCTATCTACGAACCGATCCAAAACTGCCGGTGGAATTTACGTTACTTCGTCACCGCCCTGAAGCTTGGAGACCGCAAGATTCCATCGCTCTCGGCCGGATGATGGCTTGGACATTGTCCCATGTTTGGGCTGGAAAATTAGCCCGGGCCAAGCTGATCGAAGCCGTCGGCCCAGAAGCAGCGAATCAACTGGATGCTCACTATCCGAAAAATAATCCCGTCACCCTACCCCAGGGTATCGAATTTAACATGCTTGAGCCAGATGCTATGTTTTATTCTTCTGGCGGGCCATTTCTCGGCCGGGCGATTGAAGGCGGTTCGAGAGGCAGCAATGGCTGGGTTCTTTCTCCAAGTCTAACCAACACTGGTAATCCAATTCTATGCAATGATATGCACTTACCCATCACGACGCCGTCGCTCTGGTATTATCTTCATTTGCGTTGTCAAAAAAGTGAAAATCTCCATGCAGCTGGCGTATCGCTCCCAGGTGTTCCCTACGTACTTGTAGGCCACAATGAACATATCGCCTGGGGAGCAACTGTTTCGTTTATTGATACCGAAGATCTGTTCATTGAACAACTCAACCAAGATGATGCCTTACTCTATCGCTACCGCGATGCATGGCTACCGGTGCAAGTCTTGGAAGAAAGAATCAGCATTAAGGGCTCGGCCGATCACGTGGAACAAGTCAGAATGACTCAGCACGGGCCTATCATCAGCCCTGTCGAAGCAGATAGTAATCAAGTCTTAGCCTTACAATCAGTCGCCTTGCAGCCAGGAGAAAGTTTCGCCGGTTTTGCCCTGTTGAATGAAGCCAAAAGTTGGTCAGAATTCGCTCATGCAGTACAGCAGATAGAGACGCCTGCCCTCAATATATTGTATGCGGATATCGCGGGTAACATCGGCTATTACCTTAGCGGCCGGATGCCGGTACGAGCTCAAGTCCGGGCAGACGTACCGGTGCCCGGATGGGACGGCGACTACGAGTGGATTGGCCGAGTGCCTTTTGAAGAAATGCCCCATGCCTTGAATCCTGAACAAGGTTACATCGTGAGCGCCAATCATCGCATCGTCGGAGACGATTACCCCTATTATCTCGGCCGTTCCTGGCGCAACGGCTATCGAGCGAAGCGAATCGATGATCAGATAAAAACAAAGAGACGGATGTCTGTCGATGATTGTCGTCGTCTTCAGATGGATGACATTTCAATTCCCGGCCAACTCATCTCCAATAAATTATCGACCTTGGACAGTGAAGATCCGGACGCCACCCTGTGCTTCGATTTGTTGCGTGAATGGGGTGGACATCTAGGGGTCGACAGCGTTGGCGGCACCGTGTACCAGATCGTAATCAGCAAACTTGCCAGGGCAATTCTGGGATCGCAGTTGAAACCCAAACTTGTAGGCCTCTTGTTGGGCAATGGTCCGGAACCGGTCTTGTATCCCGCCAATGAATTGCACGGGCAATGGCCGGCCATTCTCATTCGTTTACTCGACGATCCGGACACATCCTGGTTGCCAACAGCATCCAAGAGGGAAGGTTTTATTTGCCAGGTATTAGCTGAGTCTGTTGTGGAATTGCGCGGGTTGCTAGGTGATAATCCGGACAAATGGACATGGGGTCGTCTGCACCAAATTCAATTCGATCACGCGTTTTCCGCCCGGCCGCCCTTTGGCCAGATCTTCAGTCTGGGTCCATTTTCTATTGGCGGTGATGCGGATACCATTGCCCAAGCATCACTGGTGGGAGACGATCCCGGGGACAATATCGCTCCTTCCTACCGTCAGATAATCGACCTGGGAGATCTCGATCAGGCGATGGCCATCCACGCTCCAGGTCAGTCGGGCCAGATCGGCAGTTCGTTTTACTCGGATTTGATCGGCTCCTGGTTTACTGGCGACTATTACACCATGACTTGGGATGTAGACTCCGTCAAAAAAGTGACTGAAGAGAGCTTAGAATTATTTCCTACCTAGTGAACGGTAGAAACCAACAAAAATATCGCTTGCCGGGCGAATTCATTTTCCGCTTATCAAGTTTCGGGCGATGACCAAGCGTTGGATTTCGCTCGTCCCTTCACCAATTGTCATCAAGCGTGTGTCTCGATAGATACGTTCGACCGCAAATTCACTGCTATATCCATAGCCGCCATGCACCTGGATGGCGTTACGGCAAACGCGTTCGCTTACCTCGGTAGTAAACAATTTGGCCATGGCCGCTTCTTTCGCATATGGTTTTTCCTGGCCTCGAAGCCATGCAGCCCAATACACCATCCAGCGGGCCGCCTGAATCTCAGTTGCGGCATCGGCCAGCATCCATTGAATCGCCTGGTGTTGGGCAATGGCTTTGCCAAAGGTCTCCCGTTCCTGGGCATATTTGAGAGCTTCCTCATATGCTGCCTGGGCTAACCCTATTGCCAGGGCGCCGATACCTACCCGGCCGCCATCGAGGGTCGTCAACGTTTGCTGCAAACCCCGACCTTCTTCGCCCAATAAATTTTCCAAGGGAACCTGCACTTCTTCAAAGGTCACGGCATGGGTTGGTGAACCCTTCAGCCCCATCTTCTTTTCTGCCGGGCCGATGCTGATCCCTGGTGTATCCGTGGGCACGATGATCTGGCTCAGGCTGCGGCTACCGCCGGCCTTGTCCGTCCGAACAAGCAAGACCATCAGATCGGAGATGGAGGCATTCGTGAGCCACATTTTGCTACCATCGATGATCCAGGAATCACCTTCCTTTACCGCGGCCGTACGAACGCCGCCTTGCAGATCAGAACCCGCACCTGGTTCTGTCAAACCGAGGCAAGCCAATTTACCCTTGCCGGTTGCCAATGCTGGCAGCCATTTTTGCTTTTGATCCTCACTGCCAAACTTGACAATTGGCCCCAGAGCAAGCCCATTGTGCGCGGCTATGGCTAAGGCCGTCGAGCCACACCCCCAACCCAGCTCTTCTATGGCGATAGCGACACTGATCGAATCTACACCTGAACCGCCATACTCTTCGGGCACTTCCAGGCCTAGTAGACCGAGGGGTCCCATTTTACGAGTAGCAGGCCAATTGAATTCAGCCTTTTCATCCGTTTCTTTAGCCCTAGGCTTTACTTCCTTGGCCACAAAATCGTGAACCAATTGCCTAAACATTGTTTGTTCTTCGCTAAGTTCGAAGTTCATGGCCTCACTCATTCCTCTCATCAAATCCGGCAGCGGCCAATGTCACTAATAACAGCTGCCCCATACCTTGAGGTAGATAGTTCGGATCCAAGTATTCATCTAATCGGTGTGTATTCGCCGAGCGGGCCAGCCCGATACAAACCGCCGGTAGACCCAAACTGATGGGTACGTTGGCATCTGTGCTTCCGGACATGAACACAGCATTTTTGAAGCCTACATGTTTTAAGGCTTCGGCCGCCCACGATGCTGGCGGCGCGTCAGCTGGCAAGCTACCACCCGGCCTGTTTCCTATCTCTTCCATAGTCACAGTGACGTCCTCGCGATTGCCGGCTTCAGCAACGATCTTCCTGACTGCGGCCGCCAGTTTTTGTAAATTCTCTGAACCGGCAGAGCGGCAATCGATCAAACAACTTGCCGAGGCCGCGATTGTGTTCACCGAAGTTCCGCCATCGATGACCCCAACGTTGATTGAAGTCTTAGGTCTTGTAGGTATATTAATTTCATCTAGCGCGGTAACTATTCGGCTCAATTGATGCACCGCACTGGGTTGTCCATAATCTCCCCAGGAATGTCCTCCAGGAGTGCTCACATCCAGGCGGAAACGGCGGACACCGATAGCTTGGTGAAAGATACTACCGAAGGAACCACCTTCCACGACGATGTATGCGGCCGCCTGTCCAAATCGTTTTACGACGGACTTCATCCCAAGTAAATCCCCCAGCCCTTCCTCGCAAACATTGGCCACGAACCAGATATCAGATGAGGGCAGCAGTTGGCAATCTCTTAAAGTCTCTGCCAATTTCAAGAGGCCTGCAACACCCAGGGCATTATCTGCCAGTCCTGGCCCGAAGATAATATCTTGGCCTGAATCGCCTCCATTTTCAAAGTATATTGTTAGGTCGGTATCTAATGGAAAGACAGTATCCGTGTGAGCTGTTATCACAACAGGCGGGCCAATACCCCTTCCCGGCCAACAAGCATAAACATTGTTGATTTCGTCCTGGTAAACATCTTTTAAACCCAGTTCGCTAAAACTCTGCTCCACGAAATCGGCTCTTAAAGATTCAGAAAAAGTGGGGGCTGCGATTTGTTGAATGGCGATGGCCAAGTCGACGATTTCGCCGCTAGTGTTAACAAAACCATCCAATGCTTCTTTGACTCGTCGACTCTGGCCGATTTTTCCAATGACACCCATGGCTACCCCAAAGGCCTGATCAGCAGCAAGCCCAGAATGGCGAGAATCAGTCCTAGGTGCAATAAGAGATTGGCGTCTACAATCCAATAGCCGAATCCTGGGAAAATCTGGAGTAGGAAGTTTAAGATGATTAGCAGTAGGCCAATGAGTGGCAACATCCCTGGACGCTTCGCCAGAAATTCGGCCATCTGGTCAACAAACTTATTGATGCGTTCGTCCATCGGCAATCTCCCGATCAGGTTTCGGCCTCAACCGAGACCAAGAAGCCTTCAAAGTAGGGTACCAGCCTGTGCGGTAAACGGCCGTAAATCACGGTTCCATCCGCCAGGTGATCCTCATCATTGACCTGACCCCTTTCATGAAATAGCGATAATAGGTCGCCCCGGCTGTATGGAATCTTTACCGTCACCTGCTGTAGCTCCCTTTCAATGACTGCCTCGATTGCCAATAATAAGGAATCGATCCCTTCCCCAGTCAAGGCTGAGATGGGCACAGCCACGCTCGGCAACGTCAATCCCTCTCCAGGATTGATCCCCGATTCGAGAAGATCGATCTTGTTTAGAGCAATCACTTCCGGCAAATGGTCGACTTCCATCTCTGCTAAAATATCTTCCACGGATTCAACTTGGGCACTGGCCTGGGGATGGGTGGCGTCAACCACATGCAAAAGAATATCCGCCTCGGCTATTTCTTCGAGAGTGGCCCTGAAGGCGGCGACGATATCCGGGGGCAGTTTTTGGATAAATCCGACTGTATCGGTGAACAACACTTCTCGCCCCCCAGGCATGATCACGCGTCGGGTTGTGGGGTCTAATGTTGCGAACAACATATCGGCCGATAAGACATCGGCATCACTTATTTGATTCAGCAATGTTGATTTTCCCGAATTCGTATATCCGACGATAGCAACGACCTGAATCTCGGTTTGTTTGCGCTTTGCCCTGTGACGACCTCTATGGGCGCGAACTGATTCCAATTCGCTTTTCAAGGTTGAAATACGGCGGCCAATTTCGCGTCTATCTACCTCTAGCTGGGTCTCACCTGGACCACGAAGACCGACGCCGCCACTGGCGCCTCCGGCCCGTCCACCGGCTTGTCTCGCTAAATGGGTCCACATGCGTGTTAGCCGGGGCAATCGATACTCCAATTGGGCTAGTTCTACCTGTAGTTTACCTTCTCGGGTACTGGCGTGAAGGGCGAAAATATCAAGGATTAAAGTCGTGCGATCGATTATCCTAATATCATCCCCGAAGGCCTTCTCCAGCTCTCTTTGGTGGCGCGGTAATAATTCCTCATCCATTATGACCAAATCTGCGCCTAATTCGCCGACCAGGACCTTTATTTCCTCGAGCTTGCCGCTGCCCACATAGGTGGCGCTATCGGGTCTGTTAAGTCGCTGGGCAACCTGGCCCACCACATCCAACCCTGCCGTTTCGGCAAGACGTGCCAACTCGCTTAAGCTATCTTCCACCGGCAACAAGGGCCGGCTGCCTTTTATCTCTACCCCAACAAGGAATGCTTTCTCCTGGGGTGCCTTTGTCTCATATAGTTGGCTATTGATCTTGACCTCCGAAATCGATAGACATGGCTTTCTTAATCAACCAGACCGCTGATCTTCATCGCACGCGGGTATTCGACTAAGAAATCATAGCTGATAGCACGTTCTTGACCAGGGCTAAATGACAATTGCCATTCAAAGAGATTCAGATCGGACCGCTCGGCCGGTTCAGGTGCGACACTCAGCAACTTGACTTTGATTTCCTCATGTCGCGCTACAGGGATATGATCTCGAACTTCGACGTCGATTTCCGTTGGCAATAGATTATGTATCTCAATCTTATAGCCGTACTGCAATTGTCTTCTGTCACGGAGTCGTTTTTTATCTACCTCACGGCGAACCAATTCGCGTTCTATGGTGACGCGTTCTTCTACACCGATTAATAACTCAATTTCTTCACCTGCGGCAATGTATCCCAACCTGATCGATCCGACGAAATCATGCTCGACGAAAAGGCTTGCCGGTCCAGGCAACATTGGGCCGGTGCCAGAGTTAGTCGCCTTTACCCGACGGTAGACAGCATCAGTATGTTTCGGTATGGTCAGATAATCGCGTTTTGGCTCGAGGTATGATTCGCTTACTGTCACTTTACGGGTTGAACCATCCCCGGGAATATCATTAGCTCCGGACACTTTGTAAGTGATTATCGCATTTCGTTCTTGTACTTCCGCCAATGCGTACGAGGCTTCCTCTTCTAACAAAGCAGCCGGTTCGGGGGCCATGTCGGCCATGACATCTGCTTCGGCCGATGTCGCTGCGAGCGACATAGGCCTGCTACTCTGGGCCATGGCCCGACGAGGCATTATCTCGGGTGGTCTATACTCATCTACATACCAGGGCTTGAGATCTGGAGCGCGCTGACTTAAGGCCGGCCTGGCAGTCGAGACGTGCAATACCACGCCATTCCAATCCTGGCCCGTCCGCTGGTAGATCTCTGCAAGATGGGTGATGGTTAGTTTTTCGACCTCGCCCTCTTCAGTCAGTCGCACATCGTACAATGGTTGCCATCCGGCTTGATTCACGACATAGGTGATTTCAGGCTTGAAAGTCCCTCCGGACAGCGCCTCTGTTTCAACGATTACCTGGTAACGCTCCTTCGGCCGGGCTGTCATTAACTCACGCAACTCACGCTGTAACTTGTCTAGCCGATTCTGTACTTCACGTTTTTGCTTATTCAATCGCCTTGATGCCTGCCGCAACTCTAGATCTTGTTCTTTCAGAAATCCGGTCAGGGTCAGCTGATCCTCGACTTTGGTTCTTCCCAATGCCAGGCCACGGGCAAATTGTTCACTGGCTTGTCTAAGACCCTCGAGGTATCTTCCTTGGGCTTTCATCACCTCTTGCTCGTCAACTAGCGCTTTAAGATCATCTTCAACTTCCAATATCTCATCTTCCAGTTGGCGTGCCTTGGCCTGGGGTGTTCGTTCATAATGAGCGCGCCTGATGTCAACGTTCAGCAAACGCACCTTGGCTTCTCCCTTTCCACCCATGCGAACTGATTCAGGCACAAGCACCAATGGCAAATCCTCAAATACGATCTTTTGTCGGCCTGGTTTTAGCTCCAGCTTACCTGCCAGGCTAACCCGAGCTTGATCAGGATAAACAGTCACTTCATGTACTTTTACATCCAATACTTGATTCACGACTTCTGTCATCGCTCTCCCATTCCTTCCAGCCAGGTCTCGAGCGTCCGGCCAACACGCTCAAGGCTTTCTGGGCTGGCTTTATCAGCGGTATCTTCCACCGTATGCCAATAAGCATAATCAAAATCGATGATATCCACGACCGGTATACCGCGGCGGGCAAAAGGCACGTGATCGTCGATCATCGTATGGCGATCTTCGGGGATGAAATAATCTTGATATCCCAGGCTGGCTGCGAGTTCCCAGAGTTCATCCCTCAATTCAGGATTAGAGTTGCCTTCATAGTAGAGCTGTTGATCTGCATCGCCGATCATATCTACCAGGATCATGGCTTCTGGGGTTATATTTAAGCTATTGGCCATAACTGTCGAACCGACGATCCAGTCAAAACCGGGAATGCCGCCGCTGCCATTATCTTCAATGTCAAAAAATGCAAGCCAAATTTCTTTGTCTACATTTTCGATATCGAGAGTTCGGGCCAATTCTAACAGCACAGCCACTCCACTTGCACCGTCAACGGCGCCGGGAACGGCTTCGACGCTGTCAGGCGTTTGATCGGCGATCTTGCGAGTATCATAATGAGCTCCGATAATGATCACCGGTCCGGAACCGGCGTTTGCCCGGCCTACAATGTTTCGGCCGACGATCCCCTGATAATCAAATTCTTGTTCCGCAACTTCCCATTCAAGAGATTCCAATTGTTCGATGATATAGTCGCCAGTTGCCGCATGTTCGGGGCTGCCAGGCCATCTAGGACCGAAAGCCATCTGATCGAGCAAGAATTGGAAGGAATTGGACCCGTCAAATATCACCGGCACAAATGGAGTCACAGTTGGTTCAAATGTCGGTGTTGGATATTCAGCCTGAACGTTTGCAGATGAGGGAATTACCGGAGAACTGCATGCCGTCAAAGCGACCAAAATAATTCCAGTCACTACCATCCAAAATCCTAATACAGAGTGGATGCGTTGGCGAAGGAAAGTCGCCATACTAACCTGAATATTATCCATCGACACGTTAATCACTGCTTTCCGGAAGCAGAGCACCTAACTCGGCGGCATGCCGGTCAAACTTGACTCGTCGTTCACGAGCGAAACGGCGCAAGGAAGTTAAGGCCCGTTCGCTATAATAACGATAGCGATCGGCCTTCGATAACCGTTGTTCAGGCGCTGTAAATAGACCAAAATTGGCTTTCATCGGCTGAAATGATTTTGCTTGGGCATGTGTAACGTAATGGCACAGGGCGCCTATCATGGTTTTTGTTGGAAATATCAGTGGGTGCTCACCTGTTAACAGTCGGGCAGCATTGATCCCTGCCACCAAACCTGACGCGACATTTCCTACATAGCCCTCCACGCCGACGATCTGACCGGCAAAAAACAGATCCGACCGGCCCCTATACTGCATCGTCGGCTGCAGCAGTTCAGGGGAATTAATGTAGGTGTTTCTATGCATCATGCCATAACGCATGAATTCTGCATTCTGTAAACCGGGTATCAATCGCAACACCCGTCGCTGCTCACCCCAGCGAAGGTTGGTTTGAAAGCCAACGACATTATACAGAGTGCCGGCCAGGTTATCTTGGCGCAATTGAACTACCGCATAAGGTTTGTCACCAGTTCGGGGATCGATCAGTCCAACAGGTCTCATGGGACCGAAACGCAATGCATCTTGATTGCGCCTGGCCATCACCTCAACAGGCAAACAACCCTCAAAGAAAGAAGCATCCTCCTGTTCAAAATCTCGTAACTCGATCTGCTCGGCCGAATCTAGCGCCTGGAAGAATCGTATATACTCATCCTGGTCCATGGGGCAATTGATATAATCCCCGACTATTTGGGAACCGTCCTCATAACGAGAAGCTCGAAAAGCGATGGCCAAATCAATTGACTCATAGCTAACAATGGGCGAGAGCGCATCGTAAAAATAGAGATGATTTTGCCCCGATAGGCGGCCGATTTCACCAGCCAGCGCGTTTGAAGTCAGTGGACCACTAGCGATGATACATGGCGAATCAGGCAAAGTCGTAGCTTCCTGTCGAATGATTTTGATGTTTGCGTGATTTGAAATCTTATCAGTCACCAACTCGGCGAATCGCTCGCGATCGACGGCCAATGAGGAACCGGCCGGAACGGCGGTCGCTTCAGCGCAAGCCAGCACCATCGAACCCAACCCTTTGAGTTCGGCCTTCAATAAGCCCGGCGCCTTGTGGACCAAAGCCGATCCCAGCGAATTGCTACAAACAAGTTCCGCCAAGTTCTTTGATACGTGAGCCGGTGTAGTCTTTTCCGGCCGCATCTCAAACAATTTTACATTGAGGCCAAGTTCGGCCGCCTGCCAGGCTGCTTCCGTGCCGGCTAATCCCCCACCGATTATTATCAGATCGTTATCCATAAATTAATTCTAGCACAACGGAAAGTCATGGCATGCTTCTACAATGACTGATACGGTTTCCAGTTTGTCTAGCCATCTCAAATGGGATCAATAGGCTCAATCTAGGGGATTTGATTCGCTCGATTTGACCAATTGGTCATGTATTCGCTGGGCATGATCATCATTCGGATTGGCCTTTATTGCTTGTTGGAACCAATATCTTGCTTTGTCGTACTCATTTCGGTCCCGGTAGATCAGTCCCAGATTGTAGGCAACATTCGGCGCGGCCGGATTGATAGCTAGAGCGTGCTTGAAGGCCGTGATCGCTCGCAGTTGATCTTCGTCTCGCGCCAGGACAGGATTACCCAGGTAGGCCGCTCCAAGATTTGTCCAGACCATGATGTTATCCGGCGATTGCAGGCTCAGAGGTTCCAAAATTGCGACGGCTCTCTTAAAGCGTTTGGTAAGGATGTATGCGCCGCTGAGGTTTAGTGCCGCGTCCAAGTGATTGGTATCTAAATCGTGAGCTTGCTCGAGCAGCGGCAAAGACGCTTCAGCCCTCCCTCGATGAAGCAAATTAGATCCGGATCGAAACAGCTCTTCGAATTCTAGCCGGTCATTATCAGAATCGTGCATAAGTTCTTACCTTAACCATTCGACTCCCTGACCGTTATAGGTTACACAACCGGCGGGAAGAATTAACGACATCAAAAGTATAACTACCGGGGATCAATCAAAACGATTACGCTTTTGCTTTAGGCAGGCCAAAGAAAAAGAGACTCATCAGTATGAATCCGACGACAATGGCGACAATAATGAATCCACCGTGGCGCCAAAGTCTCTCGGGCGCTGATTGAGGCGATAAGCTATCGAGCCATTCCTGGTTTAATTCCTCCAATGTAAGCCCAAGCACCCTAGTGGTGATGGTCTGGCAATCTGCTCCATCGGCGACGGCTCGAATCATCTGATTTAAAGCGTTATTGCCATATACATCTTGAATATAATGCACAAGTGAAACGCTTTGAGCGTAAGCCAAGATGGCGCTACGACTATCGTTATCAAAGGTCCGGCAAAGTTCGTCCAAAGGGATCGTAGTTCCCGAAATAACTGACTCATTCAAGATTGAATCGTAATTACCATTGGCGCCGCTCTCAAAAAAAGTTGCCAGGCCCTCTTCAAACCACAGGGGAATCATTTCGTAATTCGCGCCAAGTGCCTCGTAGAGGAGCAAGTGAGTTAGCTCATGTGGAATTGACTGCTCCAGTTCAACAGCGGCGGTTCGCGGATTCGTGGCCGAGACCAAGATCACGCCTAGCTCTGGGTGAGCATGAGCGCCAACCCAATTCCGGCCGGTTAAACGGAGCGCCGCTTGGAGGTCATCGGCTGACGGATACACGAAAACCCGTAGAGGCTTTGGGGGGTCGAAGGGAATCAACAGTTGTTGCCCCGGCAGCGATTCGGTTAACGCATCCATGGCCGCCTGGCCAACGCCAGCCTCCTCTCCGGTCCAATGGACGATAACGTCGTCCCGTTCCAATTCGTTCCAGGAGTATTGCGTGTCCACATAATCCACCTGTTCATCTGGCGCCCTGTAAACGGTGCCGTCCTCATCTTCCAACCACCACCAATAGGTTACGGTTGTAAATGGGGCCAATCGGTACTGGGTTAAGTCGATGGATTGTTTTGCGGATACAATTTTTCCAGGTTCTATTTGAATATCAGAAGACAGCGTATGTGGAAGTTCCGGGGCACTAACAAATAAGGTGACTTTTTCGATAGGGGTATCGCTCTCGGCCTCGATGCTGAAGTGCATTACTTGCCCAAATTGGTAGTCTGCATCACTTTTGACAGTAATATTTGTGCTTTCTTGGGCTAATACTGGACCGGCAAAGGTTAAAACAAAAATGACACTAGGCAATAGAAACAATTGTAGACCAAGTACCCTTCCAACATAGGCTAGAATCAGCTTAATTGATCCGCTGACATCGAAGAACGGCTGGTTAGATAAACCTGTTTCCAAGAAGTTGGCGAGTTTATATTTCATAATGATAACACCGTGATCACCAAGGGAATCGTGATCGCGCTCAACAAAGTGGAAAGGACAACGGTACTGGTAACCAGGCCCGGTCGAACGTTAAATTCGGTCGCTATAACCGTCATAATTACAGCAGTAGGCATACTCGCCTCGATTATCGACGTCGCCCGACTCAAACCCTGTAATCCTAGCAAACCGGCAACGATAACGGCGACTGCGGGAGCGACAAGCAGTCGAATTAACGAAGCCGGTATGGCCAGCTTTACACGCGTGATACTTTTAAGATCGGCGATTTGCATACCAAGGACCACCAACATAACCGGAATCGCGCCAGCCGCCATTAGGTCGATACTCCGCATGATCGGATTAGGAATGGGGATCTTCAGCGAATAAATGATGATGGCCAAAATAACGGCATAAAATGCCGGTAACCGCACCAGACGCTTGAGGCTATCGCGCCAGCTCGCTTGTCCCATCGAAGCAATCAAGATACCCAAAGTAAACACCAAGATGGTACTGGTGATGTAATAAACGGAAGCTCTTGCCAGGCCATCATCGCCGTACCGCAAATTGTTCAGCGTCAACCCGAAGTTTCCACTATTCACAAACATTACTACAAGAAGCATGGCAATAGTATCTATTCGGGACAATTTGATCAACCTACTGATTACCAGCATGATCAATCCCATGAGCAGGGTGACGATAATGGAAAATGTAGCAAGCTGGAGGAACTCCCTACCGGGTAAGCTCGAGTTGACTAGAGCTGAAAAAACTAAAGCCGGGGAAAACGCGTAAAAAACCAGGCTTGAGAGGGTCTTCTTGTCTAAACCTAAACCGGCCCGTAACCCATAACCTATCGAGGCTACGAGAAAAATGGGCACAATGTTATTTAGGAATACTTCAAAAAAACCACTCACAAAATAAGCCGTTTATGCACTGGGAAACGTTTCGTCGTCTAGATCATTTTCCCAGTCAAACAGCGAGAAGTCAAAATCACTCTCCACCCAGCTAGCTTGCTCGAGAGCCTCAATGACCACGTCCTGGATGTCGGCAGCCTCCGGATCTTCGACCAACTCCTCCAATATCCGCATGGCCAACTCCCCACCAATCTCGCCAAGGGCCGTTACTGCTGCCAACTGAACTTCGACGTCTTCATCCCAAACCAATTCAGCCAGATTGGGTACAAAATCGCTGCCCCCTATCTCACCAGAAGCGCGTGCAGCTTCAATCCGCATCTCAGTGGTTGAATTCAGCATTTCATCATTGACAATAGGCAGCCATCGTTTGTCAGCGCTCTTACCCATGGCGTAGATGCTGCTAATCTGCATATCAGGGTCGCCACCATCATAGGCTTCTTCGATTAGCGAAGCGACTCTAGGATAGGACGCAGCGCCAAGAGATTCCAATGCAGCTCTGCGCACAGGCACGACGACGTTCTCGTTTTCAACCTGAGCGATTAAGGCTTCGACGATAGGATCGATGCTCGCATATGGGATTTGTTGCCACTCCCCCATCAATACAAAATGACCCAGTGTCGCCGCTGCCAATGCTTTGACATCGTTGTCGGGATCATTTTCCATCACCCGAATGATAGGCTCGATTAGCGACAGGCGATCAGTATCCCAAAGACCGTCCAATGAAGCCTTCCTAACTTCCGGTTCCGTGTCTCCTAGACAATGGCTGAACACGGAAGAAAAGTCAACTTGAAAGTTTTGTTCGCTGATGTCGGCCAGGTGCCGGATGATAACCCGTCTTCGCTCCTGTTTGAGCCCAGACCAACTGGAACAAAATTGATCCATATCATCCGGATTCAGATCCGATAGCTGGTAAAGCATAGGAATCGATACAGGCTCATCACCAGTGAGCGCTTGCATTATCTGGTCAATCGTAAGATCGTATTCGTTTTCCATAGCATTCTAAAAAAAACCGAGATTAGAGACATGCTCATCATCTCTAATCCCTGCCGGAATTAATACTATTATAGATCAAAAAAGATCTGATTTATAGGATCTAAAATGGGATAATCGGGTTGACGATATCCTGAATAATGATGAGGACCATTAATCCCAGTAATACGAGCATTCCTACCAAATGAACCATGCCCTCACGTTCTGGTTCAATCCGTCTTCCCCGAATACCCTCAAGCAACACAAAGGTGATCCGTCCGCCATCTAAAGCTGGGATGGGTAACAAATTTGTGAAGCCCAGAGCCACGCTAATAACGGCGGCAAACCATAGAATTGGGAACCAATCTCGCTGGGTAGCCGTTTCCTCGGCCGCCCGGCCGGCTAGTTGGCTAATCCCAACCACGCTGATTGGCCTGGCCTCGCTGGCCGAGATTTGACCCCGGATGAGCATGAGTGGGGCTCTTAAAGTGCTGAGAACAACATCAGATACGGTCTGGCCAGCCATTTTTAACGAACCAACGGCATTTCTTGGATCCTTTTCACCTGTTGCCCGATCTGATATCCGGATGCCTGTTGGTCCTTCCTGTCCATCGATATACTCTCCTGGTTTGCGGGGAGTGACGGACAAGTTTATTTCTTCTTCACCTCGTAAAACGACTAGGCTGATTGGCTTGCCGGCTGACTCATAGACCGCATCTCTGACGACTTCAGTGCTATCAGCAGGTACGTTATTAACTTCCAAGATGATGTCTCCGGTCATTAATCCAGCGACCATTGCCGGAGAGCCATCCACGATTTCGTCAACGGTCGGCCGGTAACGGGGCGGACCAAGCATGAAAGCAATCCAAAGGAGAAAAATTGCGAACATGAAGTTAGCGCCAGAGCCAGCTGAAAGAGTAAAAAGGCGAGCTTTCTTTGATGCGGCCGCTAATCCTCCGGGGACCGATGGATCATCTTCGCCGGCTGGTCGCACAAAGCCTCCGACCGGAATCCAATTGAGTGAATACAGCGTATCACCGCGTTTGAAAAGTTTCACTGCCCGCGGAGGGAAACCCAGACCAAACTCATCAACTCGAATACCCGATAATCGAGCAGCCACAAAGTGACCTAGCTCATGAATTAATATTATGGGCGTTAATACTAGAATGAACGCCCCAATTGTCCACCAAATCGACATATATGTAACCGGTCCTGGTTGTGTATGAGTCCAGGCTTACCTCAAACGACCCATATTCACCAAATAATTACGGCTAAACAAAATCCTGACGCATTATACGTCTTCGGTCAACGGAATCGCAACCCCCTCTAAGTAACGCTAACACCTTTCTAACGCGCTCTACCAGCGAGCCATTATTATGACCGAACCAACATCAACTCACTTGGGTTGAGTCTAACCGTTAACATGGTCTGGTCTGTCGGTAAGATTACACTGGTATCGAAGGCAAACTTGAGGATTACCGGCCCCACTGCCGATGGCACGCTGAGGGTCAAGATACGGTGCCGGCCTCTAAAAGATATATTTTCCAGCTTGCCTTGAATGGTATTCAGCCTGTCGCCCCGATGAAGCTCGATATTGCCGGCTTCTGGCCGGATTAACAATTGGATATCATCAGCTTCCAAGAGCTGGTGTTGATCAAGATAAAAATCACCTATGGGCGTTCGGACTGATAGGGGATCTCGCCCTACGATCTTGGCCTCCACAAGATTGTCCATACCCAAGAACCTGGCGACAAATGCATTTTGTGGCCGATGATATAGGTCATAAGGAATGCCCTGTTGCTCAATTCGGCCGGCATTCATCACTAAGACACGATCGGCAATTGCAAATGCTTCTTCTTGATCATGCGTAACATATATGGAGGTCATGCTTGGTTGCTGTTGTCTGTCATCATTAGCTGAACCTGGTTGGTCCACATCTCAAATTGGTAGATACACCATCCGGCAAACTTGGTCCACCGGCCGACTTCAGAATTATCCTTAGTTCACCCATCAATCGTTCGCGAAGAGCCCGATCTAAGGATCCCAAGGGTTCGTCGAGCAGTAATAGCCGGGGAGAAGGCGCAAGAGAACGAGCCAAGGCCACCCGCTGTTGCTCACCACCAGACAACTCGTACACATGCCTCTGTTCAAAACCGGCAAGGCCGACAAGCTGTAAGACGGAAGCAACCCGTACCTCCTGCAATGATTGGTCCCAATTTAACATCCGCAGGCCAAAGGCGACATTTTCGGCGACTTTTTTGTGGGGGAATAGCGCGAAATCCTGAAAAACCATGCCAAATCCTCGTTTGTGAACAGGGATTTTTGCAAGATTCTGGCCGTCGAGGGATAGGTCGCCAGCATCGGCCGATTCTAGGCCGGCGATGATCCTCAGCAGTGTTGTCTTACCACAGCCACTCGGTCCTAACAGAACGACAATCTCGCCCCTGGCAACACTTAGCGACACACCGCGAAGAACAGATTGCCCCTCAAATGATTTTGCGATGTCCTTGGCTTCAAGCAACATTATCAATATGGCCTCGCTAGAATTCACCAATATCGGCAAAGCGAAAGCGCTCGATAGCGATGAAACCTGCAGCGCAGACTACCATTAAAATCGTACTCATAGCCAGAGCCTGGCCAAAGTTTAGAGCGCCGGGTTGGCTCAAGTATCGCTGTATGGCGATTGGCAAAGTCAGGTAACCACTGTTAGGCCGGACGATGAAACTGGTCGCTCCAAATTCACCCATGCTAACAGTGAAGGCAAATACGGCCGCGACCAATAAGGCGCGACCCATAATCGGTAGATCGATCTCTCGCCAGACACGAAGCGGCGAAGCGCCAGAGATTGAAGCCGCTTCTCGAAGACTAGGGCGGATTCCTTGCAAGACCGGGAGTAGACTGCGGACCACGAACGGTAAGGCTACTAGTGTATGGGCAAATAACACCAACCAGGCCGACGTGCGTAGCCTATCCATTGTTAGAATGTAGCCAAAACCTAATGTCACGGCCGAGACGCCAAGCGGCAGCATAAATACCGGATCGAGCCATCGTCGCCAACGAGATGGCCGGGTTAGAAGTTGGGCGCTGATCGAACCTAGCACACCTGCCAAGAGCATGGTCAAAAGAGCATAGCCAATAGAATTTCTAATAGCCGTTAACGGCGGGACAAAGATGATGCTTCCACGCCGTGTTTCCGGCAAGGCTTGATAGTATGCTGTCGTGAACTGGCCCTGACGATCCGTAAATGAACCGGCGATCAGAGCCAATAAAGGGCTCAACATGAACAAGGAGATACCCATTACCATCGCCCAGATAAGCAGCCTTTCTACTCTTGTTTTTGCCTGCTTCAAATTGGATTTTTGCGCTCGGAAGTCTAAGGGTACGACGTAACGCCTCTGCCAATAAGCGTATAATGACATCAAGGCGAAGGTAAAAATGATTTGAAGTAAGGAGAGAATCGCGGCGATATCAGGGTTGAGAAAAGTCACATACTGGCGGTAGATCTCGGTCTCAACTGTGCTAAACGAGGGGCCGCCCAACAGCAATATTACGCCAAAACTGGTGAAGGTGAAAAGAAAAATAAGGATTGAAGCGCTGGTGACGGCCGGTCGTAGCAAGGGCAAAGTAACTTCAAAGAACGCTCTCCTAGGTGACGCACCGGAGACCCTTGCGGCTTCGGTAATTCTCGGATTGAGATTTGCCCAGAATCCACCAACCAACCTGATTACAACCGCTAGATTGTAATAGATATGGGCGAGAAGAATGGCAGCAAGAGTCTGCTCAAATCGGATAGGAGCCTGTCCCAAGTCGAAAAGCGAAATCAGGACATCGTTGAGAGGTCCGCTTGCGCCGAAAAGTGCCCGGAAAGCTGCAGCGACGACGACGGTCGGAAGTACGAACGGAACTGTAACCAAGGCCCGCAAGAGACTTCGGCCCCGGAAATCATATCTAGCAAATAGGTAGGCAACCGGCATGCCAATTAACAAAGTCAGGATAGTTGAAAGAGCTGCCTGCCAGAAAGTGAACCAGAGAGTGTTCAAGTAATAAGGTTTGCTAATAATCTCCCTGATTGCTTCCAGGGTGACGCTTAGTCCAATGATGTTACCGAGAGGATAAAAAAAGAAGTAGAGTAAAAATAGGATCGGTATCAGATAAATTAAGGTCCGTAGTAGCAGGTAGATTCTTGCCATTTATGATTTTGCCAGGGTTCATTCCTACCTAAATACGAGTATTCGTCCTCTACAGGCCCAATATCAAGGTAAGTGAGATTATCGCCGGCTACCTCACGACCATTATGTTACAGGTGATCGTTCATTCACTCTGGTAGCGACCTGGTCGACAAATAGTCGTTACCAGCAAATATGTACCTGGTAAACGGCACAAAAGATCGCCTAAAATGAATTACCGTTTGGTGACTAATGAAACCAATTATAAGCGGAAGAATAATGAACAGCTATATGGCACAGGATCGAGGCTTCTCGATTTTGTTATGTCGCTCGCTGTTTAGCAGAACTGTGAAGCAAACCGCTGGCAATTCTTCACGAATGAGGTTTGTCAGTGGCGGTTTGTATCTAGGTAATTGCGCACGGGGATTTACACATCTTTCCACTAAGTTTTGTTCAATCGTACTTAATCCCCAGGTACGAAAAAGGTGTCATCAACAATCGATTCTTCGTCTTCACTTATCTCGGTCTCGCGCCGGAATTGGCTCACATAGAGATCGTAATAAAAACCTTTGGCAGCCAACAGACTTTCATGATTTCCTTGTTCGACGATCACACCCTGATCTAGAACGATTACCTGATCAGCATTCCGGATGGTGCTCAACCGGTGGGCAATGACAAAACTCGTTCTGCCAGAGAGTAATTCATCTAGTGCGTGTTGAATTCTTCGCTCAGTTCTCGTATCAACGCTGCTAGTTGCTTCATCTAGGATTAGAATTCGAGGATCGATTAGAGCGACCCTGGCTATTGCCAATAATTGTCTCTGACCATGACTCAGTCCGGCCCCACGCTCGCCCAGAACTGTCTCATATCCATCTTCTAGTTTCTGGATAAACTCATCAGCATGAGCCAACTTGGCCGCTGCGAAGACATCCTCATCCTTCGCTTGCGGGCGGCCATAGCGAATATTGTTCATAACAGTATCGCTGAATAAGAATGTGTCTTGTAAGACTATTCCAATTTGACTACGAATGCTGCGCATGTTTACATCGCGGATGTCATGGCCATCAATAATCACCCTTCCCGCGGAGACGTCCCAAAACCTGGGCAGCAACTTGATTATTGTCGATTTACCTGCTCCAGTTGGTCCAACGATGGCGACCGTTTGACCTGGCTTGGCCTCAATATCGATACCTCGCAAGACTGGATCGTCTAGATTATACTCAGCCCAGACGTTCTCAAATACAACCGATCCTTGAACCACAGGAAGATCGATGGCATCTTCTTTATCGACGATCTCTGGTACTTCGTCCATTAGGTCAAAGATACGCTCAGCCCCTGCCACTGCACTTTGAAGATTAGTCCATAAGACGGAGATTTGTTGCACCGGCCGGTTAAATTGTTGGCTATAGCCTATAAAGGTTATGATCAAGCCCACTGATATTGTCGCTCCCAATAACCCTTGCCCGTACAACAAGGCCAAACCACCAACGACGGCCACAACAGCCAGGCTCACATAGCTTAGCGCTTCTAAGGTAGGTCCTAGAGCGCTTGAGTAAGCTTGCGCCCTGATATTCGCATCCCGATTTGCCGCGTTACTGACCCGGAACTGTTCAATATTTTCATCTTCACGACTGAAAGCCTGTACCTCACGAACCGCTGCGATATTTTCCTGTAGATCGGCATTAACCGATCCAATCTCAACCCGGGCCTTTCGAAAGGCTTTGCGCGCCTGGTTTGAAAACCAACGCGTAGCAATAAACATCAAGGGCAGAGTAACAAGACTTATAAGTGCATAGGGTACGCTCATCCGAAACATCACCACGACTATCCAGATGATGAGTAAACCACCTTGCATTACGCTAACGAGACCGAAACCGATTACCTGTTGAATCGTATCAACGTCATTGGTAACCCTGCTCATGACATCGCCTGCTTCACGTTGGTTGAAGAAACCGAGGCTGAGCTTATGGATGTGCTGGAAGATATCAGCTCGTAGATCGCGTAATACCCGGAAGCCAGCCCAACTCATCAGATAGAATTGCACGCCAGCCAATAGCGAGCTGCCCACGAACAAGCCGACGATGACTAATACTAATGTGCCCAAACCAGAAATGGTTTCCTCAGTGGATGCAAATGAATCGGGATCTGTAAACCAGCAATTGCCAAAGGCTTCACTTTGAACGGAGGTTTCGTCGCCGGGGAGATTTTGGATGAGGGCGCCGCTGGGCGCAGAACCGGATGATGCATCACCGAATTCGGTAGCAGCAAATGGGCCTAGGTAACAGTCAACCGCCTGTCCTGTTAAGTCGGGAATTAGCACTTGCATATAGGTTCCAGCCACGATAGCTACTACGACTAAGACAAGCGCTAAAGCATAGTGACGAAAGTATCGCCATAAGCGCAGGAGCGTCCTCTTGACGCTGCGGGCTTTACTCGTCTCTACACCTAATATGCGTTCGTTTTGATTGAACATCGTTTTCGAATCCTATATATTTTTTATAGCCTTTAACCTAGGCAGCCACTTTTACATCATCCGCCAATTGTGAATGGTAGATATCGGCGTAAAGTGGGCTATCTTCCATCAGCTCTTCATGTGTTCCACTACCGGAAATACGGCCTTTATCCAAGATCAATATCTGATCCGCATTAAGTACCGTGCTTATTCGTTGGGCGATGACAAAACTTGTCCGGCCGTCCATCAATTTATCGAGGGCCTTCTGAATTTGGTATTCTGTCGTGAGATCTACCGAACTAGTTGAGTCATCTAGGATAAGGATATGCGGATCTAACAAAAGCGCCCGGGCGATAGCAATTCGCTGTTTTTGCCCTCCACTTAAAGTTGAACCTCGTTCGCCAACCTTGGTGTCATACCCTTCAGGAAACTCCACGATGAAATCATGGGCCGCAGCCGCTTGGGCAGCCTGAACGATATCCTCATCGGAAGCATCGGGCCGGCCATAGGCAATATTTTCCGCGATCGTGCCTGAAAATAGAGTCGTTTCTTGCAAAACGATGCCGATTCTTTGCCGCAAACTTTCGATGGTCACGTCTCGCACGTTGTAGCCATCTAGCAGAATCTGTCCTTCGCTCACGTCGTAAAACCGGGGAATGAGGTTGATAATGGTCGTTTTACCGCTGCCTGTCGAGCCTAAGAGGGCGACTGTCTGGCCTGGTTCGGCCACGAAGCTGATGTTATCTAGTACCGGTTCAGTGCTGTCGAAGTAGCGAAAAGTCACCTTGTTAAATTCCACCCGACCGGTAATTTCGCCCAACTCGGCGGCGTCAGGCTTGTTTTCGACATCATTTCGAGCATCGATAATTTCAAATATCCGATCCGAGCTGGCAGATGCCTGGGCCATGAGAGAGATGATAAAACCGAGCTGACCCATTGGTATGAAGACGTAGATGAGATAGAGGCTAAATTTTTGCCATTCGCCCAATGTCAGGCTGCCATTGATGATTTCGACGCCGCCGAAATATAAGATAGCCGCCTGGCCCAGGTTAGCTATCAGAAATATAAACGGGAATAGGAAGGAAAATGTGCGACTGATTCTCATTCGCTGATCTAGTAAGTGATCAATACTTGCTTTAAATCGAACATCTTCGGCAGGTTCTGTAGCAAAAGCTTTTACCACTTGCAGCCCAGCCAAATTCTCCTGCAGTATAGTATTTACTCGACCGAGACGCTGTTGGGCTTCGCGAAACAAGGGTTGGGCCATTCGACCAAAGAGCATGAAAATGACCAGCGCTATAGGCAAGATGGGCAGGATAAATAGCGTAAGCTTTAGGTTAGTAGCTAACAGGATTATCAGCGTTCCGGTCAACAGCAGGAACGATTGCAGAGCCATCAACAACCCTTGACCTAAGAACAACCGCAATCGCTCGACATCATCGGTCGCCCGTATCATCAGGTTGCCCGTGCGATTGCGATCATGGTAGCTAAAGCTCAAACGCTGGATCTTGGCGAAGATATCATTGCGTAAGTCGAAGGCAATATTTTGTGACAGCATTTGTGAAGCATAGGTTTGGCTAAAAGAGAAGAATCCCCTAGCAATGGCAAACACCACAATCGTCAACCCGGCCATGACCAGTGCTCTCGGAGCATTTTCTAAATCGATCACCATCGTTTTCAGATCCAGACCGAGCCTTTGGGCGGCAAATTCTTGAACATCTGGTGAAAGGTTGAGCATGGCTTTGTTCCCAACGTTATTCACAATGGTATCGATCATGCCTTGCACAAGTTGGGGTACAGCCAGTTGGGCCAGAGTAGCAACTAACATGGCTGCCACGGCCGCGGCCGTTACCTTCGGATACTGGCCGACATAGCGAACGGATCGCCCAAGGGTTGACTTTCCCCGGCTCTCTTTGGATTTCTTGTCGAATCCTTTTCGTTCTCTGGTCAATTGCATCTAGTACTCCTTCACTTAAAGAAGGTTAAGTTAATTCCGATTTATTTGGCTATTCGGGTTGGCATCGTTCATCTCCAGGCTCTTCTGATATGCCTGCTCCCGTATATTTGCCATCAGTTGGCTCAAAGCCTCAATCTCCGAATCATTTAAAATATCGAAGCAGCCGGCGATGGCCCGAAAATGCTCTCCGGTGTTTTCCAATACCTTTTCCCGCCCTGCTCTCTGTCAAGCGGATGTTGAACCTGCGCCGATCACGCTGATCCAATTGTCTCTCAATCAGCCCCTCTTCTTCGAGATCTCGGATAAGCGAACTAATCGTGTTTCGAGTCGTACCTTGTCGATCGCTGATTTCGGACGGGTTTAATTCTGTTTTGCCGTCCAGCTCTTCGCTCAGTAAAAGGCTCATTAAAACGCGGTATTTCGCGTAAGATAGCCCGGCCGCCGCGAGGCTACTTTCGCCGATTCGCTTTAGCGCATGTGAGGTCTGTCTGACTTCATCCATCAGACGGATTGACTTCGGATTAATGTCAGGATGCAAATCCTGAATGAACCCGAACCACAATTCGCGTCGCCTTTCCTTGCCTTGACCCTCATTGTTCATCATAGCTACCTCAAACAACAAATTAGTAGACACGGAATTATACGGTGTCGAACTATTGTTGCAATGATAGTGGATCAGGGAAAATGATATATACCGTCTCACCGCGGTAAATGGCTCCCAATATTTAAATGGTGGCTGAACGAAAACTATTTTGGCACGTTAAAGCAAGCCAGAGTTGATTTCATAACAAAATTGTAATTTCTCAACTTGCTTTCAGGAGAATAGTTCTGGCCTTACTCAAAACTAAACGAACTAAGCAAATCTTCTCCAATTAAACAGGTTCGGTGTAATATCCTAAGCCAATCAGGCCAGGACCGGTATGCGTCCCGACAACAGGGCTAAGCTCGGTCGTAAACAATTCCACCGGGTCGAAACGTTCTCTTACCTGCTCGCTGAAGACAGCGGCTTCCTGTGACGCAGCCGCATGGATGACGGAAGCATGAAACGGTCCTTTTCCGGCTATGTCTGCTGCGACGTGATCAAGCACATGGGCCATAGCTTTGCGCTTAGTTCTAACCTGGGCCAGCGGTTCAATTTTTCCGCCTTCCAAATGGAGGACAGGCTTGATCGACAGCATAGAGCCCAAAAGGCGTCGTGCGCCTCCGATACGTCCCCCACGATGTAGAAATTCAAGCGTGTCCACTACAAAGATAGTTTTGGTAATAGATTTCATAGCTTCGGCGATTCCTGCCGCTTCGGAAGGACTTTTTCCTTCCGCCAATGATCTCGCCGCCGCGAGTGCCATAAAACCCAGCCCCATGGATGCTGACCGTGAATCCACGACTTCTATGGGAAAATCGGGCATCATCTCGGCAGCGGCCGTCGCCGACGCAATCGTGCCACTCAAAAACTCCGATATAAAGACGCCGACGATGGCATCATGGTCCTCAGCCAACTGACTGAAAAATTCATGGAACTCCCCAGCTGAGGGCTGCGAAGTCGTCGGCAATTCTTTGGCATCCCCAAGTTGAGCATAAAACTGGCCAGGTGTTATGTCAACTCCGTCGAGATACGTCTGGCCTTCCCAGTTCAGACATTGGGGAATCACATGAATATTGTATTTCTTGACTAGATCCGGTGGGATATTGGCGGTACTATCAGTTGCAACGGCAACCTTTGAATCACCCATTCAAACACCTCCCTCAAGGCTATTCTCGTGTTCACGACTTGGTTACACATTTTCTGACCAAGACCGTGAAATCTCCTCAGACATGTTCCCCTATCTGCTGCCACGCTTTCGGGAAACCCTACACTCTTACTCCCGGTACCTATCACAATCAAACAAGTATCCAGCGTCTATCACGAGCCTATTATCCGCTGGTGAAACCCTCTATACGGGTTTATTCTTAGGATCAACACGATCAAGACTGGACGGGTATATGAGCACTTGACCGATTATGCGTCATAGTGGTCGCTTGGGCAATTTTTAGGTCTTTTTGGTGCTCACGCTTTTACCAAAGTAAGGTAACAAAAAAGGCTAACCTTCGTTAACATGGTTTTTTCCACAAACTGTGTAAACAAAGGAAAGCCAAATGGACTATAGCATAATTGAGGTAGAAAAGGACGAAGGACGGTTGCTTAATATTGGGGAATTGTATGCAGCACTGGGGCAGGTTAATGACAAACGACAAAAAAAGGGGAAGCGCTATACGATTGGTATTCTGCTCATCGTGGTTATCCTGGCCAAGTTGTGCGGCGAAAACACCCCTTATGGCATGGCTGAATGGGCAAAGATGAGAGCCGAGGAACTACAAAAACTGTTTGGCTATCATCGACTTGTCAGCCCGAGCAACAAAACGATAGGACGGTTGGCTGATACGTCGTTGGAAGACAAGGACTTGCAAGTAACGACCCGGCGCTATTTGCATCAAACATATGGTGGCCAGCAAAGCATCCTGGTCACTATCGATGGGAAAACGCTTCGGGGAACGATACCAAAAGGAAAAACTCGAGGGGTCCATTTGCTGGCAGCTTATTTACCCGAGGAAGGGGTCGTTTTGTTGCAGATTGAAGTCTGTCAAAAAGAGAATGAAATTGTGGCGGCACCAACATTGCTGCAGCAACTAGACCTAAAGGGACGTGTCATCAGTGGCGATGCCATGTTTGCCCAACGGGAGATATCCGTCGCTGTCCTGGCACAAGGAGGAGATTACCTGTGGTTTGTCAAGGATAATCAACCCACGTTGAATGAGGACGTACAACGCTTTTTTCAAGAAGTGGAACACGCGCCGGGCTGGCATATTCCACCTTTACCCCGGGCAGTTGCGGAAGAAACCGTCAAACAATCCGGGCGAATTGAAACCAGACGTTTGACAGCCATCCCGGATGAGCACAACTATCTGCAATGGCCAGGACTCAACACAGTATTCAGACTGGAGCGCCATGTCTTTCGTCCGCAAAAAGGAGATGCATGGTCTCAGGTCGTCTTTGGTATCACCAGTTTGGCCTACACCCCTTTACTGGCCAAGCAACTGCTGACTTGGACACGACAGCATTGGAGGATTGAAAACAAATTACACTATCGTCGTGATGTTACCTTACGTGAAGATGCCACACGGATGCAACAGACACATCAAGCTCAAGTTGTGGCCACTCTCAACAACTTTGTTATTGCGATGGTAACCTGTCTTGGTTTTTCCAATTTAGCATCAGCCCGGCGTTTTTTCCAGGCGAAATTCGATGCACTCATTTTTTCCGCTTCGTAGCTACTTTGGTAAAAGCCTGTTTTGGTGCTTGACATTTAAGCCCCATTTGGCTACGATGTTATTATCTTTAATTTTTTAATAATTGAATAGGCGGGACAGACTTAGCGCACGGACCTTAGACTAGACTATCAAAGAATGGTCAGTCAGCAAGGTTGACGAGGTGGAGGTTCCCCATCGCGAGGTGGGGTTAACGAACCAGCAGGTATATGAAGACCGGTAAACCGGATTTTGTTTTAATCGTTGGTTCGGAAAATCGACAGATCAGCGGATGCCTCCCAGGGTTGGGCCAAACCCTGAGTTTCTTCCCCCTCCTGACTAGATGCACCTACAAAGCGGCCGGCGTAAACGGCCGACAAAATGGTGTTTCGTGGCCCCTACAGCATGTTCATTATGCTGATTGCTCTATTGGAGGGGCGCCCCTATCAGAGCCGCACAATCGCCTGGAAGCGTCGTTGCCAATTAACTGTATTTTCGTCTGAAACGATGTCTGTTCGCCGTTATCCAAGGAATCGAAGACATCACCAGGAGGAAGATGCGTCATCGTAGGAGGTACGAAACATGTGTGGCATCGTCGGTTATGTGGGTCCTCAAAAAGCCCAATCCATCATTCTTAATGGTTTAAAACAATTAGAGTATCGAGGATATGACTCAGCCGGGTTAGCCCTTTTGGAGCAAAACGGCAAAATTGCCGTCCGCCGGGATGCAGGAAAACTAGCCAATCTCCAGGAGTTGGTGAAGGCCTCTCCGGTCGAAGGACATATTGGTATCGGCCATACCCGATGGGCAACCCATGGCCAACCCAACCAGCGCAACGCCCATCCCCATGTTAGCATGAATGGCCGTGTGGTCTTGGTCCACAACGGTATCGTCGAAAACTACGCCGAACTCCGTGAAGAGCTTTTTGTTGAAGGTATCATATTCAGTTCAGATACTGATTCAGAAGTTATCGTCCAGATGGCCGAGCGATTACTAGAAGCAGGTTATAGTTTTGAACAAGCTATTCGACAATCCTTGCAGCAACTTATGGGATCGAATGCTGTCGTGGCCATGAACGTCGACAGCCCAGATCAGATCATATGCGCCCGGTTGGGTAATGCTGGTGGCATTGTCCTGGGTATAGGCAAGGGGGAAATGTTCCTGGCTTCCGATATACCGGCTATTCTAGAACATACTAGGGACATGGTTTTCTTGGAGAATCAACAAATGGCCATTGTAACACAGGATGGATACCGGGTGACCGACCTGGAGGGCAACCCGGTCGAAACGACCATTCATAACATCCCGTGGGATCCCATAAGCGCTGTCAAAGGTGAATACAAACACTTCATGCAAAAGGAGATCTTCGAGCAGCCCCAGTCACTAATCAACACCCTGCACGGCCGAGTTGATTTTGAACGCGGCCGCCTATCCATCCCAGATCTTAACATTACACCGGACTTGGCCGGCAGGTTGAGACGCCTGTTTATCATCGCTTGTGGGACAAGTTATTATGCAGGGCTCATCGGTAAGTACATGATTGAAGAAATTGCCCGCTTGCCGGTCGAAGTCGAATATGGATCTGAATTTCGTTATTACAACCCTATCGTAGACGAGCATAGCGCAGTGCTTGCCATTACCCAATCAGGTGAAACGGCCGACACCTTGGCTGCCAGCGAATTGGCCAAAGACCGTGGAGCAACAATGTGGTCGATTGTCAACGCCATAGGTAGCCAGTCGATGCGCATGTCCGACGGCTATATCGCCATGCAGGCCGGCCCAGAAATCGGCGTAGCCTCAACCAAGGCTTTCACTACTTCCCTGGTGGATCTTTACATGTTAGCTTGTGTTTTAGCTGAAGCGCGAGGAATCGTCAGCGGCGCGAGTTATCGCGAACGAGTCAATGCCCTGGCCCGCATTCCCGATTTGGCCGGACGTGTATTAGATCACGACCAGGAGTACCAGGAATTAGCGAACCTTTTCTTTAAAGCCCAGGACTTCCTCTTTATTGGCCGGGGCATTAATTACCCTGTCGCTCTGGAAGGCGCTCTAAAATTAAAGGAGATAAGCTACATCCATGCAGAAGGGTATCCGGCCGGAGAGATGAAGCATGGCCCAATCGCCTTGATCGATGAATCGATGCCGGTTCTGGCTGTGGTAACTAAAGATGCACTTTATGATAAGATGATCAGTCAGGTAGAACAGGCTAGAGCTCGCGGTGGCGTTGTCATCGCTTTGGCTACAGAAGGTGATGAAACGATCAGACTAAAAGCTGACCACGTCATCTACGTTCCCGAAGCGCCCCCGCTATTGGCTCCCGTAGTGAATGTCATACCTTTGCAATTGTTGAGCTACCATATAGCCGTGCGGCGAGGCTGCGACGTCGATCAGCCCAGAAATCTAGCTAAAAGTGTTACCGTTGAATAAATAGACTGTAGATGGATCTGCCTACACCAAACGTCAGGATCCGCTCTTTTTCATCTGGCGATCAGAAAATCGCCAAGCAAATAATCTTGGAAGGGTTGGGGGAACATTTCGGCTATATAAACCCAGCCCTTAATCCCGATTTGGAGGATATCGAGAGCTCTTACCCAAAGAGAGGATATGTTTTCCTAATTGCCGAGCGGGAGGGGATGATGGTTGGTACAGGGGCTTTAGTTACCGAATCAGGTGAAACTGCTAGGATCGTTCGCCTATCAGTCATTCGGAATCAACGTGGACTGGGGATCGGCCGTTCATTGGTCGAGCATCTACTCGAGTTAGCTAAACAACGCAATTATAATCGGATCGTCGTCGAAACAAACCATGATTGGTGTCCGGCAATCAAATTGTACGAGAGCCTTGGCTTTCGCCAATACGCCAAAGATAAAGAAAGTATTCACCTTCACCTCATATTATGATTTAGTACCCCTAATACTCCCCAGCTATTATTTCGAAAGACCATTTCCCTGAAAGAATTCGCCAGGAAGGTTGAGATTCGAGCGTAATCCGGATCACATTGACGAATAGTAGTGGCTGGTATGCTCGGCAAAGTAATCTTAAATTGATATGAGCAATAGGTGAGCGTCCGGGTCAAAGACGGTAAATTGTTTTTTGGGTCGTCATCGCTGTTGGCTATAATGCATCTTCGCCTGGAAATCAAAAAGGTATTCGAAACAGGTGAAGCAGGTTAACCATTATCCATTAAGGTAAGGGTTATGCATTTACGCTTAAGGCAGAGCAAGAAGGACTCGTTCTGTTAAATCCTTTGTTTGTTGTAATGCCTTGGCGAGATCGGCCTTGCTGTATCCAAGACAGGGCCACTCATTTCCCGGCCGATTACGTATCTAAGAAACTTTTATTATGGGTGTACGTCGACTAACATTTTTACTGGCTGTCTTGGTGATCGCCGTCTCTATTTGGCAGTTACCGGCGCTACTTAGAGCGCTTCCAAGTCGCTATGTAGCCGCTTATTTGCCCGAACCTGTCCAGGCGCTGGCCGAACGCGAGCACGTTGAGGTATTACCTACGTCTGCGGTCAACGTGGATGCTAGTGCTCTATTATCTGAAAAAAATCAGGTCCCAGCCTCGTCCCTTACTCCGGATATATCTCTCGAGCAAAATACGACCAGATCAATTCAAGATCCGGATTATGGCAGCACAGAGGTTCCCGTTTCGGAAGAACCAGACAAACGTCCAATCAATGCAAAACCAGCGCTGGAAGGACCCACACCAACACCTACGGAAACACCAATACCATACCCTGTCGCTTCACGATTAGGTCCAATCCGGCATCACTTTCAGACCTGGAACAACTGCGGTCCGGCAACTCTAGCTATGGCGCTCAGCCGCTACGACGTCTTCTTGGATCAAGAACAGACTGCCTCTGTTCTCAAGCCAAATCCAGAAGACAGAAATGTCAGCCCTTATGAGATGGTGAATTTCGTAAATCAGGAGACAAATCTTCACGCTCTTGAACGCACCAATGGTAACCTGGATATCTTGCGACGGCTGGTCGCGGGTGGCTATCCAGTAATCGTTGAGCTTGGCCTTGATCCCCCTGGAGAGTATCGTTGGATGGACTGGTATGGTCATTATCTACTGATTGTCGCTTATGACGATGAAAGCGAACAGGTTTGGGTCTACGATTCATGGTTTGGTACCAGCGAAGTTCCAGGCGAAAATGCCAATGAGGAAGGGCGGTCGATTAGCTATGATGATTTAGACCGTTACTGGCGCCAATTCAATCGCAACTATATCGTTCTCTTCCCAACCGGCGGCAAGGCTGAAGTCTCCTACCTGATTGGCCCGTCTATGGATGACACAATCATGTGGCAGGAGTCCCTTAATGTGGTCAAGGAAGAATTGACTGAACAAGAAAATGATCCTTTCCTGTGGTTCAATTTAGGGACAACTTATAATGCATTGGGCGAATATGAGAAAGCGGCCATGTCATTTGATCAGGCGCGAATGAATAGCTTGCCATGGCGGATGTTATGGTACCAATTTGGTCCTTATGAAGCGTATTATGAGGCAGGCCGGTATGAGGATGTCCTATTATTAGCCGATGTCACTTTATTAGACCGGCCCTATTTTGAAGAATCCTATTACTATAAAGGCTTGGCTCAGATGGCCCTTGGCGAAGATAAAGCAGCGCAAGACAACCTTGAGAAGGCGATTCGTTTCAATCCAAATTTTACCCCGGCTGTTGAGGTACTGGAACAGCTAAATTCCTAATTGCCGCAACGATTCTGGTTCAGGCGCAAATTTTGGGGTTACAAATATTGAAGTTAAGTGGAAAGTTCGTCTTAGTATAGAAACATCCTTGCACCACCGGAGTGCTGATTAGCTTATGAAATCACGAACCAAACGCATAATATTGATAGTTGCCTTTGTTCAAGTATTGTTAATCTTGGGCTTGGTTGCATTACCCGAGGCTATCCTGGCAATTCCCGGCCGATACCGGGTAGCATTATCTGAACGAAACCCATTTCTAAGCCAGATAGCGGAAGGCCTGATTGAACTGGCGGCGCCGGTAGCTGATGCATTGCCCGCACCATTAGCCGCGGCAGAACTATCACAAATCACGATTCCCACCCGCGCCCCTACGGTAGAGCCCACGCCTTCCCCAGGTTCGGAAGTGTCGCAGGAGATTAGTCCGGAGGACGCATCGGTTGAAAGTGAAAAAACTACCGACGCATCGTTACCTACCGCATTGCCGACCTCTACTCCCCTACCGACTGAGACGCCAACGCCTAAACCTTTGCCTTTGCAAATGCATTTGGAAGGAATTCCCCGAATACAACAGAGTTTTAATAATTGCGGCCCGGCCAATTTAACCCAGGTTCTCAATTGGTACGGGGATGAAACGACTCAGGTTCAAGCGGCTTCTTATCTCAAACCAAATCCTGAAGACAGAAACGTAAGCCCCTGGCAATTGAGCGACTACGTAAATGAATTCACTGAGCTACGTTCCACGGTTCATAGTGGGGGCGATCTGCAACTGCTCAAACGCTTGATTGCCGCTGGCTATCCCGTCGTGATCGAAAAAGGGTACGAACCCGATACAAGCGGCTCGACGGGATGGTTTGGCCATTACTTGACAGTGTTCGGCTTTGACGAAGTGGAGCAAGTCTTCTACAGCATGGACAGCTATCTGAAAGTCGACCCAACGACTGGTCGGGCCGATTCGTATGAAGAGTTTGAAGGATACTGGCAAAACTTTAACTATAGCTTCTACGTAGTTTACAGACCTGAACAAGAGCAAGAAGTGTTAGCCATCATAGGCCCCGACTTATTAGATCCACTGACGATGTGGGAAAAGGCGGCTGTTCGAGCCCAGGATGAACTGAAAGTCGATCCCGAAGATGCCTTTGCTTGGTTCAATCTGGGCACGAGTTTAACCCGGCTAGGCGAGCTAACGGGCGAAGCCGAATATTACCAGAATGGAGCAGCTGCCTTTGATCAGGCCCGCACCATCGGCCTGCCACCCAGGATGCTATGGTACGAGTTCCGGCCGTATCTGGCCTATATGAAAGTCGGACGTTACGATGACATGTTAGAGATTGCGGACGCTGTTTTAGGGATGCAAGGCGGCCTTAATGTCGAGGAAACGTATCTTTACAAAGGCCACGCGCAATTATTCCAAGGTGATGTCAGGGGCGCTGCAGCTTCATATCAAAGAGCCTTGGAACTCAACGAGAATTTCTATCCGGCCGAAATCGCATTACAATCTCTTAACTGACGTTCGCATCTATCTTAATGGACAATTCGATCCTCCCTTCGGTGCACCGGAGGGAGGATTTTACTTTTGCAGATAAATTTCGCTACAATTACTATCCAAAAGATTAAGTGGCGGGAATTGTTTGTCCGGACGAATTGAGTCTTCGTGATGGTGAAAGGCCTAGGAGGAAGGTGTGTATGAATTTATTAGATGATCTGGAATCAAGAGAATTAATCTACCAAGTCACAGATCGCGATGGCCTGGCGAAGCGACTCGAATCGGGACCCATTACACTCTATATCGGTTTTGATCCTACGGCCGATAGTTTGCACATCGGCAACCTGCTACAGATTTTACTCTTGCGGCGATTTCAGCTAGCTGGTCACCATCCAATAGCTGTCGCGGGAGGAGGCACAGGTTTAATTGGCGATCCCAGTGGCAAGAGTAACGAACGACAACTGAACACCGAGACGATCGTCCAGGAATGGAGCCTCAAAATCAGAGGGCAGATGGAGCAATATCTAGACTTTGATTCTGTTAATAATCCAGCTCGCATCGTCAATAATTACCAATGGCTAAGCCAACTCGATTTAGTCCATTTTCTCCGCGATATCGGCAAACATTTTCCCATCGGAGTTATGCTGGCTAAGGATTCCGTAAAATCCCGGCTCGAGGCCGGTATTTCTTATACAGAATTCAGTTACATGGTGTTACAGGCCTATGATTTTCTTCATCTAAACCAAGAGCTAGGTTGCGAGCTACAGGCTGGAGGCAGTGATCAGTGGGGCAATATTACCGCCGGCGCGGATCTCATTCGAAGAGTGAAGGGACAAACCGCTTATGGTCTCACATTGCCGCTGGTCACCCAGACAGATGGTACGAAATTGGGCAAAACCGAGAGCGGAACGATCTGGCTCGACAGTAGTCGAACGTCACCTTATGATTTTTACCAGTACTGGATCAATTCCGACGACCAGGATGTCATTCGCTTTCTGGGGTACTTCACATTTCTAACAAAAGAGGAGCTCAATGAGCTCAAGCTGGAAGTGGAAACCAAACCTTGGGAAAGAGTCGCTCAGCGGGAATTAGCCCACCAAGTGACAACTCTCGTACACGGGAAAGAAGCTACAGACAGCGCGGAAAAAATATCTCAGGCCTTGTTCTACGGTAGAGTCTCAAAACTGAAAGCTGACGAAATAGCAATGGGCTTAAATGATGTACCTACGCACAACTTACAAGGAGACCAGCCGGTAAAACTGATCGACTTGTTGGCCGATGCTGGGATATCTCCATCGAAGAGACGGGCTCGCGAAGATGTTCAAAACAAGGCTATCACGATCAATGATGTTCGGCAGACGGACGTGGAAGCCGTACTGACAGCAGCTGATCGTATCGGTGGCAAATATATCGTCATCCGGCGAGGCAAGAATAAGTATTTCCTGGTTAATTGGCAATCATGAGCTACGCTCGGCCTTGCCTGAGCAAGCCTGACTAACAACTACTCCCTGAAAATAGCGGGGTTTTAAAAGCAAGCCGTAGTGACTGATTTGAACATTACTGCTGTTCTTCGGATTACTCCAAAAAATAGGTTTCACCTTTTCTTATCTCTTAAATAGATAGGGGATTATTTTCCAAATGTAAGGTTTGGTTTATTCGACCTCTGGCACGTCTTTCAATGATTTTTGCTGTTTAATAAGTAGGCTATAATTTGCGAGTATATTTAGGAATCACTCCGACCGGGAACGAATCCCACTCTAGCGGTCAACGTTTTAACGATTGATGCCGGAACGGTCCTCGTGCTGTCAAACGGTCGCAAATTCGATCTACGGAGGTATATTGATGTCCGATAAGATAAAAGTAACCTATTCCACCCTTGCCAGTCCCAATCCCAAGTTAGATCAGCTTTACGACGAAGCTGTCCAGCGAACGAAAGAAAGCCTTGGCCAGACATTTCCGCTGTTCATTAATGGAGAAGAACGGTCTGTGGGAACAACTTTTACGAAGGTTAGCCCGGTCGACACAGACTTGGTGATGGGTTATTTTCAAAAAGGAAGCGAACAAGACGCCTTGGATGCAATTGCTGCCGCGAGAGCTGCTTTTGATGGCTGGCGAAAAACTCCTTGGCAGGAACGTGTCGCCATATTGCGCAAGGCCGCCAGTCTGATCAGCGATCGCCTATTTGACATGGGAGCCGTTATGTCATTGGAAGTTGGCAAGAATAGGCTTGAGGCTTTAGGCGACGTTGAAGAAACGGCCGATCTCATTCGCTATTATTGTGACCAGATGGAAACCAATGAGGGATTTTCGGTCACCCTCAAGTCCGAAACTGAGCGCCATCATAATCGAAGCGTTTTGAAGCCTTATGGCGTCTGGGCAGTGATTTCACCCTTTAATTTTCCCGGTGCATTGGCTGGAGGTCCGTCAGGTGGGGCAATGGTCGCAGGCAACACTGTTGTCTTTAAGCCGGCGACGGACACACCTTACACTGGCTGGCTCCTCACGACCTGTTTCAGAGATGCTGGTGTACCGGCCGGCGTTTTTAATTTCGTCACCGGCGGTGGGCGGACTGTTGGCCAGACCATCATTGACAGCGATGACATCGACGGCATCACCTTCACCGGCAGCTACGACGTAGGCATGCATATTATTCGCACCTTTGCCGGAAGCCCTCTCCCCCGACCTGTAATCGCCGAAATGGGCGGTAAGAATCCCGTTATCGTCAGCAATAAAGCAGATCTGGACAAAGCGGCTATCGGTGTCATGCGTTCTGCCTTTGGCCTGCAAGGTCAAAAGTGTTCGGCCTGCTCTAGAGTCTATGTCCACTATGACGTCAAGGAAGAATTTGAGCAAAAACTACTCGAACTAACCGAGAAGATCAATGTTGGCGACCCAACTCAAAAAGAAAATTGGATGGGCCCGATTATCAATAAGGGAGTCTACGAAGATTACCAGACATTTACTGGCGAATTACATCAAGATGGTAACGTTCTATACGGCGGCAAAGTCCTAGATCGAAAGGGCTATTTTGTTATGCCAACCATCGCTAACGATCTACCAGAAGAACATCGCCTTTGGAAACTAGAAATGTTCCTGCCGATCGTTACGATTGCCGGATTCGATGATCTCAATGAGGCGATGGCCAAGGCCAACGATGTTGAATATGGGCTGACGGCCGGCTTTTACAGCGAAGATGAGGATGAAATCGAGTGGTTCCTGGATAACATCGAAGCCGGCGTTGTCTATGCCAATCGGGAGACAGGTGCGACCACCGGTGCGTGGCCTGGATACCAGGCCTTTGGCGGTTGGAAAGGCAGCGGTTCGACCGGTAAAGCCGGTGGCAGTCTTTATTACGTGCAACAGTACATGCACGAACAAAGCCAGACTGTCGTGGATTAACAATAGTTGGGAGATTTAGGAAGAGTTCAGCTCAGATATTCAATCTGGTGTGCACGCAATCTCCCTATCTCCTAAAACAAAGAAATAAGATGAACAGCTCCAAGCTTTGTTCCATGCAGGAAGCGGTAAGTCGATTCGTGACCGACGGTGATAGCGTCGCAATCGAAGGATTTACCGCTTTTATTTGTTTTGCAGCCGCTCACGAAATCATTCGCCAGCGACGACGAGATTTAACCCTTTGCCGGCTGACTCCTGATTTGATATACGACCAAATGATTGCAGCCGGCGTGGCGGAAAAACTCATCTTCAGCTATCTGGGAAATCCGGGTGTTGGTAGCTTGCACTGTATACGCCGGGCAGTAGAAAGAGGCATCCCTCGCCAAATAGCGATCGAGGAATATTCTCACTTTGGTATGGTCGGACGGTATTTGGCCGGGGCGAGCAATTTACCTTTCTTCCCCTTGCGAAGTTACACGGGAAGCGACCTGCCCCAGGAGAATGACCTAATCCGTTCTGTTGAGGATCCTTATGGCAGCGGTCCCATCGCTGTCGTACCGCCCTTAAAACCTGACGTCGCCTTTATCCACGCCCAACGAGCCGACTCTGCCGGAAACACTCAATTGTGGGGGCTTGTAGGCGTTCAGAAAGAAGTAGCCTTTGCCGCCGAGAGGCTGATCGTCGTCGTCGAGGAAGTAGTTGACGAACAGGTTATTCGTCGTGATCCCAACCGCACCCTCATCCCAGGACTGATCGTAGATGCCATCGTTCACGAGCCTTTTGGCGCGCACCCCAGTTACGTCCAAGGATATTATGATAGGGACAACGCTTTTTATCTTGCTTGGGACAAGGTTTCACGGGATCAGACAGCCACGGAAGGCTGGCTCCAAGAGTGGGTCTATGACCTACCAGATCGAGCAGCCTACTTGGAAAAGCTGGGCCGGGGGAGACTAGACGATCTAGCTCCAGGGGTGATGATGGCTGAGAGTGTCAATTACGGCCGGTACGACTAATGCAGAGCTATTATCAAGATTAACCAGGTTGATGCATGGACAAAAAAGATGTCCACAGGTTGTTTCTGGTAGATAGATATTTCGTTTGGCCATTGTTCGATAGCATGAAGCATGTATCTGCACTTTAGCGAGCACCATCCATGGACTATACACCGTCAGAACTTATGATCGTTTCAGCTTCCCGCGCCTTAGCCGGTAGCCGGGTTGTGTTTGTTGGCGTTGGCTTACCAAATATAGCTTGTAACCTGGCCCGCAGGGATCATTCGCCAGAGCTCGAGCTAGTGTACGAAAGCGGAATCTTTGGCGCCCACCCTGCCCGGCTGCCTCTTTCCATTGGCGATCCAACGCTGGTTAGTGACGCAACTTCGGCGATCAGCATGGCCGATTTGTTTATGCTTTACTTGCAGAAGGGACTTGTTGATGCCGCCCTTTTGGGAGGAGCTCAAATCGATCGCTTCGGAAATCTCAACACGACAGTGATTGGTGACTATGCGAATCCCAAGGTCCGACTGCCCGGTTCTGGGGGAGCCTGTGAAATCGCCATTAATGCCCGAAAAGTATTGATCATCATGCGGCTGAAAGGCCGAGCCTTCGTCGAAAAGCTCGATTTTTTGACAAGCCCGGGACACTTGAAAGGAAATGGAGATAGGGAACGGATGGGATTACCTGGTAAAGGACCTCAGCTCGTTATCACCGATCGGGCGTTATTCACATTTGATTCCGAATCGCAGGAAATGACCCTTTCGGAACTTGCGCCTGGAGAGACAGTTGAAAGCATCCAACAGGATGTCAGTTGGCCACTTTGTATAACAGCTGATTGTCGCATGATGACTCCCCCTAGTGAACAGGAACTAATTCTGATTCGGGAAGAACTCGATCCCCAAGGCCTTTATCGATAACAGGATTACCTGAACATGAAACGCTACTCCCACCCGGAAGGTCACGTCTTTTATCGAAAAATGAAGCATGCCCGTCCAATGGTTTCCCATGGTCAAGGTATCTACCTTTATGATACCGATGGCAAACGGTACCTGGATGGATCCGGTGGCCCGCTTGTAGTAAATGTGGGCCACGGACGGCCGGAAGTAATTGATGCGATTCGCCGCCAAATGGAGGCGGTGGCATATGTACATGCCATCATGTTCACCAGTGAACCGCTCGAAACCTATGCCACTGCCTTGGCTGAAATCGTTCCTATACCTGATGCCCGTTTTTACTTTTTGAGTAGTGGCACCGAAGTTGTCGAGGGAGCAATAAAACTTGCCCGTCAAATTCAGCAATCCCGAGGCGAGAGCGATCGGCACCTGATCATAGGCCGTCAACAAAGTTATCACGGGATGACTTTAGGTGCGCTAAGTCTTAGTGGCCGGCCGGCGTTACGATCGCCTTACATCACGATGTTGTCCGACATGCCCCATGTGTCTACTCCCTACCCTTACCGAGATCCGGTTTCCGGAGAGGTATTGGCCAGCGAGCTAGAAGAGAAGATTTTACAAAATGGGCCAGAGAATATCGCCGCATTCATTGCCGAGCCGATTAGCGGCGCGTCGCTAGGCGCTTCTATCCCGCCAACTGATTATTGGCCTAGGATCCGGCAGATATGTGACCGCTACGGCATCTTGTTAATTGCCGATGAAGTCCTGGTCGGCTTCGGCCGGACCGGTAGGTGGTGGGGCATGGATCATTGGCAAATTATTCCAGATATCCTGGTCACTTCAAAAGGCGCAGCCGGAGGTTATTTTCCTTTGGGCTTCATTGCAGCCCGAGGCTCTGACGTCGAGAATATTCAGCAGATCTTAGGCGATTTCAATCATGGCGGCACCTTCAGCCACCATGCGGTTGGCGCTGTTTCAGGATTGGCAACTTTGAATATCATTAAAGAAGAAGAGTTGGTAAAAAACTCTGCTCGCATGGGCTTATTATTAGGAGCCCAACTTGCGTCCGCCTTGGGAGATCATCCTCACATCGGCGATATTCGTGGGCGAGGCCTGTTCTGGGGTCTCGAATTCGTCCGTGACAAGCATTCAAAAGAACCATTTCCGGCTTCAATGAATCTTGCTTGGAAAATTTGGCAGCGGGCGTTTGACAACGGCCTCATAGTTTATTTCTCACATGGGTGTGCTGATGGCTTCTCCGGCGATATCATCATGGTCGGTCCCCCCCTCATAATCGACGAAGCGCAGGTGAGTGAGCTTGTTGAATTGTTAACCAAAACGATTAAAGAATTATCATTCACTTAGTATAGTTATCATACTCAACCCACAAACACTATACTGAAGGCAGCTATATGTTTAGTACCTACGTCCTACATAAGTTATCATGATGACAACTTATGCTATAATGGACCCTAATTGGGGATAACTCAATAAGTAGTGCCTAATCGATGTCGTTGTTACAACAGCTAGTCCAGTTTCTCAGCCAGCCGCCTGAGAGCCTTGTTTATCATATCGTGACGTTACTTGCCTTGCAGGCGACGTTTTGGTTGGCGCTTTGGCAACTGCGCCGCTACCCGGCGGACGCTCTTGCTCGGCGTCTGGTATGGGCGAGTGGCGGCATTATCATCGGCCGGTTGATCATCCTAATCGCTAGCCTCATCATCGCAACGCCAGCAGAGGCTACCAGCATAATCCCTCCCTTGGAAAGAGCGATAGATACCGCAACGGCCGTTCTACTTGTTTGGGCATTGGCTCCTCATTTTCGAAATTATCCGCGTTTGGGTGATGTTTTACTACTGATCATCCTCATAGTCATTGGATTCCTTTATGCTTTTTTTGCCCAGGCATGGATCGATCGAACCCAGGCTGGCGTGCTCTTAGGAGGGTACGCGGCGACAAACCAGGCAGCGATTTGGGAAGCAATCCAGTTAGTTTTTCTGGGCCTAGGTAGTGCATTGATCATTTATAGCCGGGAGAATGAATGGCCCTTGCGTCTAGCTGTTGTTCTGGCATTATTCTTAGCCCACCTGGTAAGCTTGATAGATCAATTTAGCGGCAATTTAGCTACGACCGATATTTCTTATTGGGTCCGGCTTGGAAATTTGATTGCCTTCCCGTTACTGGCGATTTTGACCTACCGTCACAATTTGACGTCTCTACTTCCGTCAAGGGGTTTTGGTCGTACTATGGTTGAAAATCTTGCTTATTTGCTCCAGCTAGCTCGAACCACCATCAGTGATCCAGATCTTGATAAGACCCTCGATCACGCCTTAAATATGGCCTCTGAATCAATCACTGCCACATATTGGGCCCTGGCAATGTTTGAACCGGGTAATCAGGAAAGTCTTAAACTATTCTACTTTGACGGCAAAGAGCCGGCAGGAGGAGCAGAAGAAAGGTCAGTCCGGACTTCCCATGTCAATATTGGGGATTTTCCGGCTTTCCGTCAAGCGCTGGAGAGTCATAACCAGGTTGAACTTTTAACCGATGGTCAAGGTGCAAAACAAATGCACGAACTCTATGTCCAACTTGACTTGAAAGGCCAGGGTTCTTTGTTAATTGAACCGCTTTTCGTCGAGGACAATGATCTCGGATTATTGCTTCTGGCTGGACCAGTTGGCCAGTTAAGTTGGCCAGTCGAAGAAAAACAATTGGCCACACCTTTGGCAGCCTATCTAGCTCAGGCTATCGATAATGCCCGTCGCTATGAATTAAGCGAAGGCGATTCGATGTGGCCAGTTTGGCAGGATGAGACATCGTTATCCAATCCCGACAATCGCACAAACGCTTTGGAAAGGCAGTTAGTCGAGGAACAGACGAGGGCGCGCCAACTTGCGGCCTCCTTAATGGTTGCCGAAGAGGTCACTCGAGACGTTCGTGTCAAACAATTAGAAGATGAGATCGACGCTTTGCGTGAGTCATTAGTCGAAGCCGAGAACGCTATGGCACTTGCCGCGGCAAGTGATGCTGGGGTCAGTACCGATTGGGTGATGCAGACTGTCTCCCGCTATTCCGGGGAATTAGAAGAGGCGCAAGTTCATATCAGCAATCTAGAAAAACGCCTGGTTCAAGTTTCAAGCCAAAGCGATCTCGTATCAGTAGCCGCCCATACCAGAGAAATGCGCACGCCTTTGACATCCTTAGGCGTCTACACCGACTTGCTACTGGGCGAGACATTAGGCATTTTAGGTGCTCAACAAATTGACGTATTGCAGCGCATGAAAACCAGCATTGAGAATTTAACCTCTCATCTAAACCAAATATTATTAGAAATTGGCCGCCGGGAGCAATCGAACGACGGGCGAATATTAGTCGACGTTCGCGAGACAATCGAATCCGCTATCAGCTCGATCAGTTCTTATATGCAAGCCAAACGACTAAAATTGGATCTGATCATAGACGATGATTTGCCGTTGTTACCGACATTCGATAATGACTTTTACATGATCGTCAGCCGATTGTTGGGCAGCGCCTGCCTGGTATCTACAGAGGATGGGCATGTTTCGGTAAAAGCGCAGTTTGATGGGGAAATAGCAACTGCATCCGGTTTCCTACTGCTTTCAGTTGGCGACAGTGGGGAAAGTGAAGGACAAGAACTGATTTACCGCTTGCTTTCCGGGCAAGGGGGTTCAACCGATGAGCCATTGCCCGACCACTTAATCCAGGCCGGGGATAACTTATCAATAGCAATTGACCTCGTAAAAAATCTTGGTGGACGTCTCTGGGTAGATCAAGATTCTGTCGCCGGCAATACTGTTTCGGTCTTGTTGCCTATTACAGCGGTAGAGATGGTGCCTTGATTGAATGATAAATGACGAGAAGACACCACAGGCTCCGGCCGAATGGCATGTCAGTATCTTTGTGGTCACAGCCATCATCCTCACGCTGGTATTTGCGATCTTGTTTTCGCTTGCCGATAGTCTCTATGCCAGCTTGCCTGCTCCGATAAGACCAACAATCATCGCCTTTGCCCAAACCGGCACCCCCATTCCGCCGACAAGGTTGATTCCAACCAGCACTCCTACCGGCACTCCGATTTCTGAGGGTTCGTCACCGTCCGCGGACGGTGACGACCAACCAGCAGAACCTACGGCTGTTGCTGTAATAGCCCAAGTAGGCTGCGGAACCGTGCCGGCCGGATGGGTCTCATATACTGTCTTCCCTGGTGATACACTCTTCAAATTGTCCCTGAATTCTGGAGCTACGGTCAGCGAAATTGTTCAGGCCAATTGCCTGGATATCAACATGCTATATAGCGGTACTTTAATATACCTTCCTGCGGCGCCGCCGGTTCGTCCTCCTTGCGGCCCACCTATGTCATGGGTCTCATACATCGTACAGCCAGGCGATACACTTTACTCTTTGGCCACCAGAACGGGAACAACCGTCTATGCTATCATGCAAGCAAATTGTCTGGTATCCAGCAAGATATTCTATGGTCGCAGCCTCTATCTACCACCTGGGAGTGTCCCGCCTCTGCCCACAAATACAGTCACCCATACACCCCAACCCACAACATCTCCGTCGTCCACGAAAGATGCGACTTCAGAGCCCACCGCAACGGAAGTCCCACCAGTAGGCACGCCACCACCACCCGGAACGCCGACGCCATCCGGAACGCCAACACCAACTGGAACGCCAACACCAACCGCGACACCAGGTCCTTCGCCGACTTCAACGCCGACCTTTACGCCGGGTCCTTCGCCGACGTCAACGCCAACATCTACGCCGACTCCGACGCCATCTAATACACCGGTAGTGACCAGTACACCCACGCCAACTTCTACTAATACACCTGTCCCAACAAATACGCCCCTACCGGCGAACACGCCGACATTTACCCCGGTTCCGCCGAATACACCGACGCATACGCCGACTTTCACACCAACAGCCACATCGACCTCCACGCCAACTCCAACGCCGCCGCCCTATCCGGGCGTCACACCCACAAATACTGTGTCACCCTATCCGTAATGTGAATCGTAGTCCCTCTTTTTAACTAATTTAGCCCATGTTGGAGAAGACAGTTGCTGTGCTATAATTCTTGGCTGGTTTCGGCCTGACCTAGAATTCTTGCTGGGTCAACAGTGACTGCCGGACTGGAGTATTTCCTAAATGAAGAATGCTGGAGATCTGCGCCAGGAAATTCTGGCGCAGGTTGCTGATTATTACCTGGTCGCCCATCAAAATCAGGCTTTCGTTCCCGGTGAAAGCCGGGTTAATTATGCCGGCCGCGTCTATGATGAAAAGGAACTTCAAAACCTGGTTGGCGCTGCCCTGGACTTCTGGTTAACTGCTGGTCCCGAAACCGAACAGTTTGAAGAGGCGTTGAGAGATTTTGTAGGCGTACGCGAGATCATCCCAGTTAACTCGGGTTCTTCAGCAAACCTGGTAGCCATTTCCGCCCTGTGCTCAAACCAACTTCGCTATGGACTCCGGCCGGGCGACGAAGTCATTGTTCCCGCCGCCAGCTTTCCAACGACAGTGAACCCAATTCTGCAAAACCAGCTCGTGCCCGTATTTGTTGATAGCTGCCTTGGGGATTACAACCTGGATCCCAACTCCTTAGAAGCGGCATTGTCGGAAAAAACCCGAGCAGTTGTATTTGCTCATACTTTGGGCAACCCGGCCGATATGGATGCCATTATGTCCTTCGTCAATCGGCACAACTTGTTTCTCGTCGAAGATACCTGTGATGCGCTGGGAAGCAAATGGGACAATAAATTAGTTGGTACCTTTGGACACATCGCGACCCTAAGTTTTTATCCGGCACACCATATCACCATGGGTGAGGGCGGGGCTGCCTATACCCGTAGCCGGAGGTTGGCCAAGATCGCTCGTTCAATAAGAGATTGGGGGCGCGATTGCTGGTGTGGCTATGACAATCCGATAGATGGAAAATGCGGCATACGCTTTGAACGCGAAGTTCCAGGCATGCCTGGTTTTTATGACCACCGCTATTTCTATACCGAGATTGGCTACAATTTAAAGCTGACTGATCTACAGGCGGCGATTGGCCTGGCCCAGATGCAGAAGTTGTCAAGCTTCATAGCCAGCCGTAAGGGCAACTTTGCTTATCTATTTAAAAACCTAAAGCGGTTCGAAGAACATTTGATTCTGCCTTCCTGGCATGAGAAGGCCGATCCTTCGTGGTTTGCTTTTCCAATACTCGTACGTGATGATGCGCCATTTTCAAGACATGATCTCACCCGCTATCTGGAAGAAAACAAGGTGGAAACCCGAACCTTGTTCGCCGGTAATTTACTTAAACAGCCAGCTTACAAGGATACCGAACATCGTGTCATCGGCGATTTACCTGTCTCCGATTTCATCATGAGGGCTGCCTTTTTTGTCGGCGTTTACCCGGGTCTTAACCAGACAAAGCTGGACTACATGATTGATACATTCGATTCCTATTTCAAACAACTATGAGGGGAATCAAGTAACCTGTAATGGAGCTCGCGATCTATCAAGCATGAATAAACTCTCGGTAATCATTTGCTGTTACAACGAGCAAGCCACGGTGCGCGAGGTCATAAAAAAGACCCAGCAGGTGGAATTAGGTTCCAACTGGGACCGGGAAATTATCGTCGTCGATAACTTTTCCACTGATGGCACCCGAGAGATCTTACAGGAGATAAACGATCCAGAGGTCAAGTTATTATTCCATGACAAAAACTTAGGCAAAGGCGCGTCCATCCGGACGGGTATCGCCAATATGACCGGCGATTACATGATCATCCAAGACGCCGATAGCGAATATGATCCGGCCGACCATACAAAATTTTGCAAGTATGTGGATGAGCACAAGCCGGCGGCCGTTTTTGGTTCACGCGTCCTAGGAGGTCAGGTTAAATATGAATATGCTCACGCGTACCTGGGTGTCCGGATTCTGACAACGATGATCAACTTGCTATTCGGAGGACATTTGACCGATGTGGCAACGGCCACAAAAATGGTTCGTGGCGATTTGGTGAAAGCCTTAAACTTGACTTGCAGTGGGTTTGACCTGGACTTTGAACTGCCGGATAAGATTCTTTTGTCGGGCAATGAAATTCATGAAATTCCGATTCAATACGATCCACGAACCTATGCCGAAGGAAAAAAGATCCAGACCAGGGATGGTTTGTGGGCAATGATAATTATGCTAAGAGACCGCTTAGGTCTGACACCTCTTTGGAAGGAGAAAAAATCGGATATTGCTCTGAATGAAGACGGCATCGAAAAGGTAGCCTGAAAGGGCATTCGATCAATTCATCAGGTGGAATTTATATGAATATTGTTATTACTGGTTCCATTGCCTATGACTATCTGATGTCTTTCCCGGGCAAATTCAGTGATCATCTACTCGCCGACCAACTTCATACCATCAGCGTCAGCTTCCTGGTTGATAGCCTGGAGCGTATGCGTGGCGGCGTTGCACCAAATATCGCGTACACTAATGCCTTGCTGGGTGGCAAGCCTAGGATTATGGCCGCGGCCGGGCAAGACTTCGAAGAATACCGGCAATGGTTGGAAGCATATGGCGTTGACACTTCAGGAATCGTCGTATTTACGGATGATTATTGCGCCTCTTTTTTCGTCAACACCGATGAAGAGCATAATCAGATAGCCAGTTTCTACACAGGAGCGATGGCCAACGCTAGCGAGTTGACTTTCGCCGAGAATGCGACCGGGGCTGAACTTGCGATCATATCGCCTAACGATCCTGGGGCCATGAAAGCTTATGTAACCGAATGCAAGCAACTCGACATTCCTTATATTTATGATCCAAGCCAACAGATAATTCGCCTTTCTGGCGATGAGCTTGAAGAAGGCCTGTCTGGTTGCAGAATGTTGAGCGTAAACGAATACGAACTATCGATGATCAAGGAAAAGACTGGACTTAGCCACAAGGACATCTTGAATCGTGCCGGTGGGCTGTTGCTGACCCTTGGAAAAAATGGGTCGCAGATACAGGTCGATGGTGAAACCTACAGAATTCCGGCCGTAAAACCCCGCAGAATAGTCGAGCCGACGGGGGCCGGAGACGCCTTTCGCGGTGGCATGCTACGCGGAATCCAGCTTGGTCTACCCTGGGAGATTATCGGGCGCATGGGCGCCCTCGCCGCGGCTTATGTCTTGGAAAACTTTGGTACCCAAGGGCATTTTTTCACACCAGAGGATTTTGTTGAACGTTATCGCCAGATGTTCGATGACGAAGGGGCGCTAGAACTATTGTTGACATAACGAATATACTTTGTGTATCACGCGCTGAGACATCACGATGCGCGAATTTTTCACGTTCTTAACCAATATCTAATTATTTTTAAGGAGAGCATTGATCATGGAATATCATGTTAAGGATTTAAATCTGGCCCAAGGTGGTCGGCACCGGATTGAATGGGCCGAGCAAGAGATGCCTGTTTTGCGCAGCATTCGCGAACAATTCACCAAAGAGCGACCACTCGCGGGAATGCGCGTGAGCGCCTGCTTGCACGTGACGACTGAAACAGCCAACCTCGCCTATACCCTTCAGCTTGGCGGCGCTGATGTTGTGCTGTGTGCAAGCAACCCGCTCAGCACCCAGGATGATGTGGCGGCAAGCTTGGTTAGCCACTACGAGATACCTGTCTACGCCATCAAAGGCGAGAATAATGAGACCTACTACGAACACATCAAAGCGGCCCTCGATCATAAACCGCACATCACAATGGATGACGGCGCGGATCTTGTCAGCACGATTCATAAATCGCGCAACGAGCTTTTGGCCGACATTTTGGGCGGCACAGAAGAAACAACAACTGGGGTTATCCGCTTGCGGGCCATGGCCAATCAAGGCGAATTACGTTTCCCAGTCATCGCCGTCAATGATGCCCTAACCAAGCATATGTTCGACAACCGTTATGGAACCGGGCAATCGACGCTGGATGGCATTATCCGGGCCACGAACACTTTGATCGCCGGCAAGACGATTGTGGTCGCGGGATACGGTTGGTGCAGCAGGGGCATCGCCATGCGGGCCAGTGGCCTGGGCGGCAATGTGATCGTCACTGAAATCGATCCACTGAAGGGTCTCGAGGCGGTCATGGATGGTTTCCGGGTCATGCCAATGCTGGAGGCGGCCCGTTATGGAGATATCTTTGTTAGTGCTACCGGAGACATCAATGTACTCGACGTCCATCATATGGAAGCTATGAAGGATGGAGCAATCATCGCCAATTCTGGACATTTCAACGTTGAGATCAACATCCCTGGCTTAGAGGAAATGGCAACAAAACCAGCGCGAAAGGTACGCGAGTTTGTGGACCAATACGAGTTACCAAACGGCAACCGTATCAATCTACTGGGCGAAGGACGCCTAATAAACCTGGCCGCGGCCGAGGGGCACCCCGCATCGGTCATGGACATGAGTTTTGCCAACCAGGCCTTGAGCGCAGTCTATTTGATTCGCAATGTCGAAGAATTGGAAAACACCGTGTACGGCGTTCCAGCAGATGTCGATCAAGAAATCGCCCGGATCAAGCTATCCGAGATGGGCATTCAAATCGACAAACTCACAGCAGAACAAGAAAAATATCTGAGTTCATGGGAAGAAGGCACTTAGAGTCTATCTTTCGCCGAATATAATCATGATTAGGCCAGTGGATCGAATATATATCCACTGGCCTATATATTTTCAATGATGAACCAACCCAAAGATTATAGCGCCGCCACAACCATAGGTTGGGTCCGGGTGGCTCGAATTTTTTCCAATGTGGTCAGCCCACCGGTTATCATTGCCTTACTCGGATTGGCTCTTTCTTTGAAAGAGTTACCAAATCTACAGGGCCTGATGTGGGCTCTGCTATTTGGCTTCTGGGTATCGCTAATGCCAATTCTCCTGGTCGTCTACCTGCTAAAGACCGGACGAATCACCGACCTGCACATGAACACCCGCCGGGAAAGACGCTTACCGTATATTACTGGCGTCGTTGGAGCTCTTGTTGCCTTACTCGTCATCCAGATTTTTTCTGGACCGGAATTGTTGCGCTGCCTGGCTATCTATTCTGTCATAGCATTAAGCTTTATGGCTATCATCACTCATTATTGGATGATCAGCATTCATGCAAGTAGCATCACCGCGGCAACCATTATTGCCGGATTAGTTTTCGGCTTTTGGATAGCATTACTTCTGTTGCCGCTGGTTGTCCTGGTTAGTTGGGTCCGGATCTACTTACGCCGCCACACTGGGTCTCAAGTTTTGGCTGGTATCGCCCTGGGCGGAGGCATTGTTCTGGTCATGGCAATTGGTGGCTGTTTCGTCTAGAATTTCGACATCAGATTCAGGATTAAAGGCTTATGTTTGAACAAGAGCGAGTTCTGGTACGCCTTCAGCAACGTGTGTTAAGGGATGAGGAAATTTCCGTTTGCTTCCTGACGGGATCGTATGGGCGCGGCGATCAGGATGCCTACTCGGACCTGGATGTGGTCCTGGTTTTTGATAATGAAACCACCAGGGATCTGGCTTATGAGCATCGTAGAACTTTCGCTCAATCTGTCTTGCCGTATGTGCCAGCCAAATCCTACGACGCCATCCACGTGCGACCATTCTTGCACATCGCCCTTTACGCCAACGGCTCCAAGGTGGATTATTTGTACGAAAACAAGGAAACTCTTCGGCCGACCCCCTGGATTCGAAAATTGCGAATCTTGAAGGATTCCGATGGTTGGGGAGAACAGTTTCAGGTCCAATCTACCCGCCAACCCCCATCAATTCCCCGTCCCACCATATCCACGTCAGACCTGGTAACTATTGATGACCGGTTTTGGGTGATGTTCATGGACATCTATCGCCTATTGTTAAGGGGGAATTTCCGTAAACCAATTGACGTATACTTGCAGCTCTTGTACTTCACACTGCCGGAGATCCTGGCTCTGCTACCTGAAAACGACCAAAGCCTTCGGCCGTTGATTCGGGTTTACTTTGATTCCGATACAGTGGTGACTGCAGCCCATCTCCGGGAGCTCCTCAAGGCCTATCTTGACGCCCGTAATGCGGTCGTTCGGTACCATAAACTTGGCTTTATGCCGAATGGACACTTTGAAGGGGAGATATTAAGGCTGGTGGAAAAGGGCTGAGTTCGGACACTAAATACTCGCCGAATTCATGTTCAATCTCGTCCAAAATCATTAGATACTGCTCCAAAACATTCGTCTGAAGCAATTTTCTAACACTGGGAATCAGCTCGGGCATTTGTCCTAAATAACGTTTGCTGTACTTGCGGAAGAGGATCAGGCCACGCTCCCCATAATAATCGATCATAGCCCACATGTGTTTTCTTACGATATCCAACACTTGATTTACAGTCAGTGATAATTTTTCCCGACGTGAGAAGATCCATGGGTTACCGATGGCTCCTCGGCCGACCATGACGGCATCGCAGCCGGTTTCCGATTTCATGCGCTCAATATCGACCGGTTCCCAAATATCACCATTACCAATAACCGGTATTTTTACCGACTGTTTCAAGCGAGCGATAGCTTTCCAATCTGCCTTGCCGTGATATTTTTGTTCTTTTGTCCGGGGATGAACGGCGATGAGGGCTGCACCGTTATCCTCCATTATCCGGCCGATCTCCAAATAATTCTGGTTGTCCTCCCAACCAAGCCGGATTTTCCCCGTGACCGGCACAGACAAATGATTTGTTAACAGCCGGAAGGTCTCGGCAATGCGATCTGGATGGCGCATCATACCGACCCCCGCCCCTCGACCGCTGACCCGCCGGGTAGAACAGCCCATATTAACGTCGATGATATCTGGCTCAAACTCCTCTATGATTTGGGCAGCTTCTAGAAGCATCAGCGGATCGCTACCAAATATTTGAAAGACTACAGGGCGATCTTCGGATACGTAATCTAGCAAAGACCAGGCTCGTTTCGATCGCGCCACTATCTCTTCCGCGGCGACAAATTCCGTGTAGCTGAGAACCGCGCCAAACTGCCGGCAAATTCCCCGGTGAGGTACGTCGGAAAACCCGGCCATAGGCGCCAGGACAGCCTCCCCGCCAATAGTTATGGTCCCAATCTTAAAAACCGCTCGATCGTCCAAGGTAATCGATTACTCCAGCTTGTATCCCTGCTGGCCAATAGCCCGACGTAAGCCGGGCCGGACTGGTTTAGAAACCCGTCGCGCCGAATGCTCCATCCAACTGTAGGCTTCAGCTTCGCCTTCAGCATCTGAGACCGGCACCTGGCGACCGCTGTATATCCCTGTCGCAGCCATTGCCCGGTCATATTCCATTAACGCCTTATCCTCATTGGATCGGTCGTAAGTTTCCCAGTGAATAACGGCCTTGAGCGGGAGTCTCGGCCGTATTTTTGGTTCTACAGCCGGCCAACCAACTGTCATTCCAGATATCGGAAATACGAGCTGCGGCAATTCCAGCAACTCGATTACTTCTGCAGGACGATTGCGAATGGCGCCAATAAAACAAACTCCTAAGCCCATTGATTCTGCTGCCAAAGCCGAATTTTGCATTGCGATGGCAGCATCCATGGCAGCAACCAGAAAATTTTCCACAGAATCAGTAACCTGTTCGTAACCACGCAGTTCGCAAACGCGGTCAAGCCGGCTGCGATCAGCACACCAGGCCAAAAATAGCGGCGCTACCTCGATGTGTGCCTGGTTGCCGCATAATTCGGCTAACTTCCGACGTTTCTCTTCTGTTGTCACGACCACAACGCTATACGTCTGCAAATTTGATGATGTTGACGCTCGCTGTCCGGCGGCCACGATGGCATCGATTGTACTCTTGGGCAGGCGATCAGGTCTGTAATTCCGGATGGAACTATGGGCGTGAATCTGGTCTAATGTTGTTTTCTGCATCAATCTACCTTTACGCAGTTTTCTTTCCAGCTAAAATCTTTTTTAAGTATCCGTTATCTCTGAGCCAGTCGCCAGCCTTATCTTCGACTGCGTCCATCCAGGCCGGCTCCTGCACATCAAACCAATGAATATCCTCACCTTCAATTCGAAACCAGGTATATTGCTGCCGAGCAAAACGGTGGGTTTCAAACTTGATCCGTTCAATAGCCTGGACCAATGTAAGCTCATCACCTAAAAAAGCCAAAAGTTGACGATAGCCTAAACCACTCATGGCAGGAAGGTGACGATTGTAGCCTTTCTGCATCAACTCTTTCACCTCGTCGAGGAATCCGGCGGCCATCATTCGGTCGACACGCCCATCGATGCGAGCGTACAAAATGTCTCTCTTACAAGTGAGCCCAATATTCAGAATATCATCATCAAGAGGATGCTTTTGTTGCAGTTGGGACATCGGCCGGCCAGTGGTGATCGTGACTTCCAGGGCACGGATGACCCGCCGAATATTCCTGGGATCGATCCGTCTGGCCGATACAGGATCCAGAAAACGCAGCCAACGGACGACCTCTTGATCATTCATATCGGCCAGAATCTCGCGAAATCGCTTTTGGGGTGGCACTTCCGGTATTCCCCAGCCTTCCACAATCGCTCGAATATACTGGCCTGTGCCGCCAACGAGGAACGGAACGCGTCCTCTCGTTTGGATATCTCGGATAGCGGCCATTGCCAACCCCCGATATTCGCCCAATGTTATCGTTTCATCTGGCATACAGATATCGATCAGGTGGTGCGGTACTTGGGAAAGTTCAGCATTGCTGGGCTTGGCCGTGCCTATATCTAATCCGCGGTAAAACAAACGAGAGTCCGCCGACACGATTTCTCCGCCAAATCGGGTGGCCAGCCGTAGGGATATTGCCGTTTTTCCGACGGCCGTCGGTCCCACCAAGACGACTAGAGGACGAAAACCATTTCCGTCGCTTTTTCCGCTCAATTGCTCACCATCCCAATACGGCATTGGGGATATGATCGCAGCGAATCAATTTGCCCGTCCTGTCTAGTTCGATCGCAACCAAATCGATCCGCCAGTCTGCATCGATCTCCTTCTCAGAAAGATAGATTTGGGCAAGCTCAATCAGTTTTCGACCCTTCTGGGATGTCAACGCTTCCTCCGGCGTGCCTAATTCCCTACCTCTTCGAGTTTTTACCTCAACGAAAGCTAGCTCATCTCCATCGTAGGCAACTATGTCAATTTCGCCTCGAGCACAACGCCAATTTCGTTCCTGAATCCGAAAACCTTTCGATTCAAGACGTATGGCCGCGACCGATTCACACCACTTTCCCAGATCTTTCCGACTACTGCTCAAGTTATTGGCCCTTCATCAAATCCTTTACCGGAAAGCCTTGATATTCAGCTGCCGGCCCCAGGATAGTCGCGGGTTCCGGATCGGTATTCTTGTGAATGTCTGTAGGGGGCAAATGCAGATGTCGCCAGTAATTTCTGATACACGTCCAATGTTCGCTCTACAGTTATTCTGATGTCGAAACGTTGGCTCATCTTCTGCGCTGTTGCTCCTATAGCCAACCGTTTATCCCGAGATTGGCCCAATTGAGTCATTGCCAAGGCCAGAGCGCCTGCGTCATTGCTCGAGAGTAACCCACTTGATTCATGCTCAACAGTATCTTTGAGCCCAGGTGAAGAAATACCTACAACCGGTAAACCGGCCGCCATCGCCTCGATCACGGCCAGGGGGTGAACTTCACTCACGGAAGCAGTGACGAATACATCGGCCGCAGTCAGGTAATCCGGGATGTATTCGGGGGTAATAGCTCCGGCAAAGGAGACTTGATTTATCAGACCTAGCTCGCCTACCAATCGCTTTAGTTGGCGGCTACTAGCGCCTGAACCAACCAACAACAAGTGGTATGATGGGCTTATTTTCGCGATTTCGGCAAATTCACGCAGCAAAGTCAGCGGTCTTTTTTCAGGCGACAAGCGTGAGACATTGACGAAGAGAGTCGCACCAACAGGAATATTATAAAGTTGACGCACGTCGATTTGGGGTTTTCGTCTATAACAGTCTATCTCAATGCCATTATGAATGACAACGATGGGTTTCCTTACGCCAAACTCTCGCAATATCCTTTTGAGGCTCTTAGAAGGCGAGATAATCGTATGGCAAAAATCCGTCATATACGGCCAAATTCGCATCAACAGGCCATCGGCTACATTCTGAGGCAGACCGGTATAAGCGCCTGTATATAAATCATAACGGGTATGGTTTGTATAAACGATCGGCCCTCGACCATAACGCTTGGCAAATTCCAGGCCCATAAGCAAATGATGGCAATGAATGACATCAACCTCGGCCAATATTCGCCTAGCCTGTTTGGTATATCCTGTTGTGAAGTAGTAACCACTGCTGCCAAGGGGAATAGCAGGTGAACGATATATACCTCTTGCTTCAGCACCATGTGATCGTCTGCCGAGTGTAAACACTGAAACCCGATGCCCGGCGGCTTCCAAATGGGATTTATATAAGGTGATCATGCGCGTTACGCCGTTGACCACTGGCTCATAACAGGCTGTCACCAGGCCAATATGCATGGTTTATCAGCTCGTCTTGGTTAACTTCTCGGTTTTTTGTTCCAAGGTCGATAATAGAGAATCGAATGAACGACTGAAGGCTGCTACGCCATCTTGCTGGAGTTTATCGGTAACCTGGTCCAAATCGATGCCAAATTCCGCCAATTTACTCAGAACAGACTGGGCGCCGGCTGCATCTTGCTCTAATGTGTTGCCTACCCGGCCGTGATCCCGGAAGGCTTCGATTGTCTTTGGCGGCATGGTGTTTACAGTCTCGGGTCCTATCAATTGATCCACATAAAGTGTGTCTGTGTAATTTGGATTCTTCGTGCTCGTGGATGCCCACAGCAATCGTTGCACGCGGGCCCCAGCCAGCGCTAATTCGGCAAAACGCGCCTCAGAAAAAAGCCTCTTGAAGCGTTGGTAAACGACCTTCGAATTTGCTACGGCCGTTTTACCCAATAAATCTTTGGCGGACGGATCGTCCGAGGCAATCAACTGTTTGTCAACTGCTGAATCGACACGGCTGACGAAAAACGAAGCCACAGATGATACATTTCCAGGAACGCCCCCGCTCTCGACTAGTTGTTGAATACCTTCGATATAGGCCTGAGCGACCGATTCATAATGAGCCATGCTGAACATCAAGGTCACGTTGATATTGATACCAGCGCCAATCAAATGTCGAATAGCCGGGATGCCCTCAGTCGTCGCAGGTACTTTGATCATCACGTTTGGCCGGTCTACTTGGGCAAATAGGCGCAGAGCCTCTTCGATGGTTCCTTCTTGATCATGGGCCAGATGGGGCGATACTTCGAGGCTCACGAAACCATCGGCCCGTCCGCTCTCTTTGTATAAATCACCAAAAAGATCACAAGCGAGACGGATATCGGACAAGGCCAGGCTTTCGTAAATCACTTTGATATCCGCGCCCTTTAGCGCCTCTGCCCGGATTTGCTGGTCATACTCCTCTCCGCCACCGATTGCTTGCTCGAAGATGGTAGGATTAGAAGTCATACCCCGTAGTCCATCGACCTCAATTAATCTCTTTAACGAGCCATCCAACAAGTATTGGCGGCGAATATTGTCATACCAAAAACTTTGCCCGTAGGCATGTAATTCAACTAATGGATTCATATTTTCACCTAAGCCCCAGGAATAGGACCTCTCGCTCGGGAAGAGTGACGGCCTTTTCAGTCAACCGTGACTGATGGTTAAGAATTCATATAATCAAGAGTGTAGCCACTCGCCAGTTAGGTGGCAAGGCAGTAAACAAACAAATGAATGAGGAGAGATCATCGTGAAAATAGTAATCGGAGCTGACCATGCGGGTTTCGAATTAAAGGAAATAATCAAGAAGGAGCTAAAAAAAAGCGGCCACGAGGTCCTCGACATGGGCGCACATGAATATGACCGGGTGGATGATTATCCTGATTTTGCCGCGGCCGTCGGGCGGGCTGTTGTCGATGGTCGTGGAGAAAGGGGAATCCTCATATGCGGAAGTGGTGTGGGCGCTTCCATTGCCGCCAACAAAATAAAAGGGGTGAGGTCCTGCCTCTGCCACGATATCTATTCAGCCACCCAAGGCGTCGAACATGATGATATGAATGTCCTCTGCCTGGGTGGACTCATCATTGGGCGAGAACTGGCGCTTAAATTAGTTGAAGGCTTTCTCCTGGCCCAATTCATCGGCAGCGGTCGCTACCAACGCCGGCTCGGCAAAGTTTTGGCACTGGAAGCCTGATCTTCACTGCCAGGGATTTTCCATGGTCTGGATCAAAATCGGTCGCCCAATTTTTACATTGGACCGGCGGGTCAAAAGCCAGAGCACCAATTCAGAGATATCGGCCGGATAAAGACACTTCTGGTAGTTGAGTCCTTTCGCGCCTTCGCTCATGGGCGTCACCACCATGCCTGGACAAATCGTATCTACCCGGATATTATGATCCTGGTTCTCGCGCTGTATGTACTCGCCTAGCGCATTGAGTGCATGTTTTGAAACACCATAAGCACCGTTGCCTGGATAGTATTCCAACCCGGATTCCGAACTAATGTGAATAAAGTGTCCTCGCCCTCTTTCACGCATCTGGGGCAAGGTATGGCGGGCCAGAAGAAATGGACCTCGTAGATTAGTTGCCATTACCTGATCCCAGTCCTCGACAGAGTGATCATGAACACGTCCTGATCCGCTGATACCAGCATTGTTGACGATGATATCAGGCGGCCCAAAAGATTCGGTGCTTTTCTTTACCAGGCGCAGAACATCTTCTTCAAGGGAAACATCGGCCGGTACTCCTATTGCATGATCGCCATTGGCGATTATCTCGGCCACAACTGTCTCGAGAAGGCCAGCCCGACGACCGGTTATGACGACATAAACCCCTTCAGAAGCCAGGTCAACTGCGATGGCTCGGCCGATGCCGCTACCGCCACCGGTCACTATCGCCGTTTGCCCCGATAATTCAGACTTATTCATAATCCTTCAGCTCCATTTATTTAACCATACTTCGATGGTGTCAGAATCCTGGATTCCAATCTGCCAACACTAAACACTGAACTCAGGCTAGATCCGCTTCCGTCTTGGACAGCCATTCGACAAGGGGCTGGCGACGCTCATCAAGATTCTCGGTGATCGCTTCCCGGTATGCCTGAATGTAAGCAGGCAACAAGGATAGCTCCAGATTCCGGTTCAGAAGTAAATCCTTGATCCAATCTATCTCGACGTCCAGGTACTTTACCTCCCCAAGATAGAGAGCAGCCACGATATTCCGCGAAAAATACCCATTAGCTTCCTGCAATTGAGCAATGGGAAAGTTGCTAGAAGCCATTTTTGTCCAAACCGCACCTTCGATCGCTGCTCGCCGATCCTGGTATTGAGCCAATATATCTTCATACTCGGCCGAGACTTTCTTGATCTCAGGCCAGGCAAAAGGACGGATCATGATTTGTTCAACCGTTTCTGCCGTCTCTTCAAGGTCATCACCCAAGAACCGGCCCGGAATCCGTTCTCTCAATTCAGAGATCAAATTAAAAATGCGACCGCCATAAGCCAAAGGAATATTTTGCCCTTGAAGCATGATTGCGGTTCGTCTCAGGCTTGCCGCAGTTATTAACAATTGGGCAGATAGAACAACAAGATTGGGCCTTGCTACCGACAAAGTAGCTACCAACTGGTCCACAGGAACGTTCGCCCCAAGGTAGGTGACATCCCAACCGTTCCGGCGAAGAATGAACGATATTAACAAGGGTCCAAAGGTATGTTCTTCTCCCGCCGGGCAGGCGACTAAAATCCGGCCGGGTCTTGTGGGTCGGGGTGAGGCAGCGACCATCGCTTCCAAGCGTCGGATGGCCAATTCAGAGGTAAAATGCTCCTGTTGGACCGTGGTCTCTCCACGATACCAGCCTTCGCCCACTTCGTGTACGCCGGCCCGCAACAGTTCAAAGCACACTTGTTCAGGGGAATATAGTGCAAAAGCTTCGGCCAATACCTGTTCTGATCTAAACTCGTCAAAGTCCTTACAGGCAGCCACCCATTCCCGGCGAAAATCAGCCAGTTTCCCACCAGAAATCGACAAAGGGGATGCCGTCACCACACTCGCCGCTGGAATGGCTTGACTTTTAACTAACAATGGGTCCTGTCCTTCGGCTTCCAACCGGTGGTATAACTCGACAGCATGGCTAATACTCATGCCTTCCTGCTGCCGGAGCATTAACCACTTCAATGTGTCGATATCCCTTTGCGAATAGAGCCGGTGCTTTCCTTCCGATCGACCCGGATCCGGTAAACCATATCGACGCTCCCAGGCCCGTAAGGTATCTGGTTTCAGCCCAGTTTCCCGGACGACCGCCTTCATGTTAAATGTTGGTGTGTTCTTAGTTTGCTGCATCACTCATTCCCATTTGTTAACACCTTTCACCAGGTTATTGACGGGCCTCAAGAAGGAAGCCTGACATAGCACTTGTCCACGGCTAAATACGCCCTAATTTATCAAAAAATAACGCTTTTGTCAAGGTTTTGCAAAGGTTCGAGGAGGCTGGCTGAACACTTTACCGTTGCTCCTAAAGCAGGGGAGAAGGAGGTCTGAAAAAATAACTAACCCTAAGAATAATCCACCCCGTTTTAAGGGAAGGATTTATAAATCGGCGGACAAACGCTGGGCCTCGCTTATCCAGTCAGCTGGATCCCAACGGGAAGTACCGGTTATTTGCTGAATTTGCTCTGGTGACAATGCCGCCACTTGGGCGTACGTGAATATACCCGCATTGTTGAATCGTCGGGCTGAAGCAGGTCCGATGCCGCCAATTACTTCTAGCTTATCCCTTATTACTTCCCCCTCTCTCGTGTTATCGTTGATTGTCTCGATGGTCACGGCCGGAAGCTGTTTAACAAGTTTCGCCTCGTCTTCAAACACCTTTGGCTTAACTGACCTCTTGCCCAGTATAACTGGTCCCGGCATCACTTCCCGATTTCTTCGCCATAACCAGTACAGCCATGCCGCGGCAACGGCCGACAGGAGGAAACCAAACCAAAAGTTACCAACATATTTATTTTTCATAATGATATTCCCGTCCAATAATCTGTATCAACGAAAAGGAAGATCCATATCAGCGACAGATAAGCAAAGGCTTAGTCGCGCTTCCCAACAAGGTGTCAACCACACTTCCCAAGACGACCTCTACAATAGGATTACCGCCGTAACCACCTAAGATATAAAAGTCGATCGCCAACTCTTCCGCAACCGCCAGGAGAGTTTCAGCTACAGGCCCGCTTGTTAACACATACTCTACCTCGATGTCCCGAGCCTTCAGATAGTTTCGGGCAACGTCCAGAATCTCATTCCCAGATTCATTATCCGTAACATGGACGACATTAAGAGGCAATTGCCAACGCCCACAGAGGTATGTGGCTACGTAAAGAGCCTCTTGCGCCTTCGGACTGTCATCATAAGCAAGAATCGGTCGGCTGAGCGCTGTAACCATCTCAGGAACGGCAAGGACCGGCCGCGAACAACGCCTGATTAATGATCTGAAACCCGAGCCCCAGCGCGATAGTGCGCTGTCTTCAGGCGGGTGAGCTACGTTCACCACAACAAGATCGGACCAGCGTGCCCTGTCGCAAATGGTTTTTGCAACAGAACCAGAATCGACTGCGAATCGTCCAGGTAATCCAACTTCGCCGCACCGCCAATAGAAACGATCGCTGATTTCTTGAATTTCAGGCGTCGACTCCGGTTCGCCCTCAGCTACCACATATAATCCCTGCAAGTGGCCCTCTTCACGGCGGGCGACTTCGATAGCTTGCTCTAATGCCAACCAGCTCGATTCCTCGCCTCCAATTCCGACTAGGATCTCGACGAAGAGGCGGTCGCTGGTTATATCCAGAGACTTCTTCCGGCTAGCCTGTTCCAGGTAGACCAAATCATCTTCTATATCGCCAGATCCCTCAAGGGTCGACCCTTCTGGCGGATCAATCTGCAATCCGCGCCGGCCGATTCGGGAAGCTATTCGCGTCCACCAGCTGCTCTCTTGTTCCACTAGATCTATTGCGGCCGCGCTATAGGGGATTTCCCATCCAAGACGCTCCTCAATGTCGACCCTGTGCTTGGCAATCCATAGATAAAGATCGGTTTCGGTGCGGCCGGGAAAATCGTACAAAATACCCAGATCCCTGATGATGTCGATCACGGGACAATATACCGTATCGTACCAGTGGGTTACGGCTTCCTCGTACGGGATTTCTCGTTGCTGTTCAAGGCCCATATAATGACGGTGAACCTCGATATGTTCCGACAGTTTACAATATTGTCCCGGGCAGGTAGCCGCTAAATCGATATCTGGCCTGAGCTCGTCAAGTTTGGTCTGGCTCAAGAACTCCACATATTCGGCCGATATGATTAAATCCTCGGGTCTTATCTCGGCCGAAAGCGGCACCCGGCTCTTGACTTCAGTCACATAAGCCTGTACTTCCTTGGCTTTGTATTGCCTGGCTACAGAAATCCGGTGGTGACCATCATGGACAAAGTAAGCCTCGCCAATTTGGTAGACTTCGATGGGTGGAAGCCCGCTCATATCGGCCGTGGCTACTTTGACACTGGCCCAGCGATCCTGGTCGCTGTCAAGCCTTGGCAAAAAAGTACGGGTGAAATCATTGTACCGGCTAACGCTGCCAACGATAGCATCTAGTGGAATGTCTTGCAGACCACGAGACACGATACTCGTAGCTCTTAGTTTACGGCGAACTTCTTCATAAGAGAGGAGCTCGGTGGACTTTCCAGTCATCCGGCCGATGAGCTCCTGCAGCGCGGCGCTGTTCCGGGCTCGTCTAAAGTCGCCTACCGCCGATGAATAATCTTCCATTCTGTTATTTACGCCATCCTTGTCTCAAAGTCCGTAAGGCGTTGCCGCCCCAGATCTTGGCGATATCTTCACTGCTATAACCCTCCGCCACCAGACGTTGGGTCAACTTGGGCATTTCGCTGGCATCTTTCAGATCGTCAGGCGGATCGGTGAAACCGTCAAAATCCGAACCGACACCTGTGTGATCAATACCGCCGACATTGATGAAATGTCGAAGGGTATGGGCTATGAAATTCATACCCCGTCCGGTCTCATGTGGCATCAGCCAATAATTCATGAATATGACACCCACGACACCTCCTGTATCGGCAATCTTTCGGATTTCCCAATCTTTTAGATTATAAGGATCAGGATTGATTTCATAGGCACCCACATGGGTAGCCATCAGTGGTGCACGATTGCCGACAATATCGTAGACCCGCTCTCTTGCCGAAGGGGTACAGTGAGACACATCAATCAGCATACCCAACTCCGTCATCTTCTCTACCACTTGCTCTCCCAACGGCGTTAATCCCGGCGTAATATCATGATCCGGTTGGAAACAATCCCCAACCTGCATGGGCTCGGGAAATGGGTAGCATGGATAGGCCACGCCATTGGGGTAAAAATGGGCCAACGTGATATAGGCTACACCCCGATCAAAAAAATGTTGCACATTGTCAAGATTTTTGTCCAGGCTATGGGCCCCTTCCAAACAGTGAACGATGGCCACCGGCCGTTTCCCCTCCATCGCCAAAATCTCGTCCAACTCGGCGACAGACCGAGCCATCTTTAGATCGGGGGAGCCATCGGCCACAGCTTTTTCCATATCGTCCAACATCTCGTTAGCCACGTCAAAATAAGGCTGCTCAAAGACTTTTTTCCAGGTTCCGGGCATCACGTAACGCATGATCCCCAATGGTTTACAATCCTCGACGATTTGAACCTCCGGTGGATAAATGACCGACATCATGGCATCCACCCCACCCTGTCGAAGTTTTCCGATGTCAGTGCGTACACTGAAGGGATCGAACGCTTTCGCCGCCCGGTGTCCACGGGTCAATGTCTTTTTGAACATTGAAACTTTAAGTGCGGGATGAACGTGCAAATCAACAATGGTAGCATCTTGAAAATGGACTTTTTGCCAGTAGGGCTTTTCTAACTCCGCCATCTTTCCCTCCAAACAAAATTAACCGTGCAAGTCGCGCTCCAGACCTTCGTACCACCCATTCACTGATCCGGGATCAAATTGAGAGTTGCAAACTCGATTTGTGTCAAACTGATTAAGAATCAGGTGGTTAATCCTGGCAAGAGTATAACATAAAATCCTTGCGCACTATTGGTTTACACTTCGTTTCCTACCTGATCTCCACATAAACAATCTACCCATGAGAACATGGCCAATGCACCTGGTCTCCTGCCATTTTCTCGTTACCCTTATTGGCTCTCTTCCCAAATAATGGAGCCTCTTTGAAAGCCAATTTGCATATCTTGATCCTTCGGATAAAATAATCGTGGCAATGAGAAATATTCATCGGTCCTGCTTTCACCATCATCACGCTCACTCAACTGGGATAAAAACCGGGCAAGACTGCTTGAAGGATTATTGCAACTACTAACAGACCTGTATTTTGCAGAAAAGATAATCAAAGCGCTTCCCGGAAGGGAGGCGCTTTTTTTTGGAGTGCATGATGAGCGACCTAAGACGCAGTATCCGTATCGCATTACCAAGTAAGGGACTGCTAGCCGAAGGCAGCAGAAAACTACTGGCCGATGTCGGCTTCACTATATACAACCCAAATCCTCGCCAGTACCGGGCCCAGATCCCCAACTTGCCTGGAATCGAGGTAATATTCCAGCGACCTGGCGATATTGTGGTCAGCGTCCGTGACGGCAGTGTTGACTTTGGTATTACCGGGAGGGATGTTTACCTGGAAAATAGGGGGGCCAATGGGAACATACTCGAACTGCATAGCAAACTGGGCTTTGGAAAGTGCACCCTCAACGTGATAGTGCCCGAAAGCTGGGAAACTACCAATCACATAGAACACCTACAGCAACGACAAGCAGAGCTCGGACGCCCTTTGAGGATAGCGACTAAATTTCCCAATCTGACCCAAGCCTCGCTGTCCAAACTCCATGATTTAGAGTTCCAGCTCATCCAGGCAGAAGGGACCTTAGAGATCGCACCGACCGTGGGTTATGCGGATATTATCGTTGATCTGGTATCGACCGGCACAACCCTGAGAGATAATCGGCTAAAATGCTTGTCGGGTGGGGAAATAGTATTTTCCGAAGCTTGCTTAATCGCTAACAAGGGTCGCCTGAAAACTCATTCGGAAACATTGGCCACGGCTACGCAGTTGCTTGAGTTTGTCGGAGCTCACCTTCGAGCCAATGATAGACTAGCCATTTTCGCCAATGTGCGCGGCCGGTCGCCAGAAAACATCGCTCAGTTGGTTTTCCAGCAAGAGACGATCAGTGGGTTGCAAGGACCGACGATTTCTCAGGTCATCACTCAGGAAGACGAAAAATGGTTTGCAGTTCACCTGATCGTTCGTAAAAAACTACTCCACCAAGCCATTCGGGAGATCCGGAAAATTGGCGGCAGTGGCGTTGTTGTTTCCCCTGTTAGCTACATATTCGAGGAGGAACCCAAAGAGGTTAGCGATATGATGTCTGCACTGGAGAATTAAATGATCACTCTATATTCTGTAGAAGAAGCTAAAAAAAACATACTGAGACGGTTGCCCCTTCAGCAGGAGGTCTTTTCCCCAATCATCCTGTCGCGCACGGAAGCTCTTTTTGGCAAAGACATCAAACCTCCCGAAGCTGTACAGATCATCCTGCGATCAGTTGAAGAGGGAGGTGACCAGGCTTTAAGGCGATGGTCAACACTCTTGGACAACTACAAAGATGAGCAACTGACAGTAAATGCGACTGAATTACAAGGTGCATGGGACTCCTTATCAGAGGAAACTCAGGAGGCTATGCGCCAATCCAGTCGGCGGATTCGTACCTTCCATGAAAATCAGCCGATCAACAATTGGCTCACAAAGAGCATGGGGGGCGAGCTTGGGCAAATTTATACGCCTCTGGCCCGAGTAGGTGTTTATGTGCCTGGGGGAACGGCGCCTTTACCCTCATCACTATTAATGACGGTTATTCCCGCCCAGGTCGCTGGAACGAAAACATTCGTGGTTTGTACACCGCCGCCTGCTCACCCAACGATCATGGCTGCTGCGCACATCTGTGGTCTAGAGAGTATCATCCAGATAGGTGGAGCCCAGGCTATTGCTGCCATGGCCTTTGGCACTGAATCAGTGCCAAAGGTCGATAAGATCGTTGGCGCCGGCAATTTGTTCGTCACGCTGGCCAAGCAGCAGTTGTATGGAATCGTCGGCCTTGATGGTCTTGCAGGGCCCACTGAAACCATGATCATCGCCGATGAAAACGCTAATCCAACTTGGATAGCGGCCGATTTGCTCGCTCAAGCCGAGCATGACGTGCAAGCAAGCGCTATATTGCTCACACCGGACAAGATCCTAGCCCAGAAAGTACAAGCAGAGGTCCAAAAACAGCTGTCAAATCTTTCAAGAAAGGAAATTATCGTTTCCTCTCTAAAAAACAGAGGTGGGATCGTACTCACCGAATCCATCGAAGAGGCGGCTGAATTGGCCAACGAATACGCTGCCGAACATCTCTGCCTATCGGTTCAAGATCCCGATTCACTTCTAGATCGTATCAATAACGCTGGCGGCTTCTTCATAGGCGAGCACTCTTTTGAAGTACTTGGCGATTACGTTGCAGGTCCAAGTCACATCATGCCTACTAGCGGCACAGCCCGATTCGCATCTCCGTTGAATGTATTGGATTTCGTTAAAGTCTCCAGCATCATCGCTCTTGATCCTCAAACCGTTCGGCAACTAAGCCCCATTGCGGCTTGCCTTGCGGAAAACGAACAGCTAACGGCCCACGCAGCCGCTGCCAAAGCTAGAATGGAGGAGAGCACGTGACTTCAGACCTTGGCTTCACTATCAGGCCACACATCCTTGAGATGCCGCCTTATGAACCAATATTGCCTCTAGACATCTTGTCGAAAAAATTGGGTATCACTGAAGAAACGATCGTAAAACTTGACGCCAATGAAAACCCATATGGATCGCTTCCTGAGGTGAGGGCCGGCCTGGCGGAGATGAACAATTTTGCGATCTACCCCGACCCAGAAACCCGAAACTTGCGTGCTCTATTAGCTAAACATCATGAAGTCTCGGAAGAATCTATCGTCTTAGGGGCAGGCGTCGATGAATTGATCGATCTGATCATGCGACTTACCCTCGAATCCGGAGACGTCCTGGTGAATTGCCCGCCAACTTTTGGTATGTATGCTTTTGGTGGCGCCTTGAATCAGGCGCAGATAATCGAAGTTCCCCGCCATGATGATTTCTCATTAGATTTGGATGGTTTGTTTACTTCCGTCAAGCGATACCAACCTAAGTTAATATTCCTGGCTAATCCCAATAATCCTGATGGTGGCATGATTGCGCCAGAGATCATCCGTTCCTTGTTGAAACTGCCGCTACTGGTGATATTGGATGAAGCTTACGCTAATTTCTGCCCTGAACCGGCTGGCTGGATCAATCAGGTTTCGTCGCATAAGAATCTCATCGTACTTCGTAGCTTTAGCAAATGGGCAGGCTTGGCTGGCTTGCGAGTTGGCTATGGCTTCTTTCCGGTGAATTTTGTCCCTTTGTTACAAAAAGCCAAGCAACCTTACAATGTGTCAGTTGTGGCTGAAAAAGCCGGCATCATTTCATTGTTGAACAACCATAAATTGCAGGAAAATGTTCACAAAATCATATCGGAAAGAGAGCGTCTACTTCGGAGATTAGGCGGTATATCGTGGCTACGTCCTTATCCCTCGTCAGCCAATTTCATTTTGTGCAAGGTTCTTGACCGAGAAGCTGTTAGCGTAAAGCAGCAGCTACTGGAGAGAGGCATCTTGATACGTTACTTCGACAAAGCTGGTTTGAGGGATCATATTCGAATTAGTGTCGGCAAGCCGAATCAAACGGATTTCTTGCTTGATGCTTTATATGACATGGAGTAAGTGATGCGAATAGCGGAAGTTGAGCGAATAACCAACGAGACTGAGATCCGGGTTCGGCTTAATTTAGATGGAGACGGTGAAAATCAAATTGATTCCGGTATCGGCTTCCTGGATCATATGTTGCAACAAGTAGCCGTTCATGGTTTTTTTGATTTGACCCTTGAAGCAAAAGGTGATTTACACATCGACCCCCACCACACCGTTGAGGATTGCGGTTTAGCTCTAGGCACAACTTTCAGCAGAGCCTTGGGTGAACGAAGGGGTATCATCCGCATTGCAGATTCGACAGTGCCGATGGATGAGGCGCTTGCCCAGGTTGTTGTCGATCTATCCGGCCGTCCATATTCTAAGTTGGTTACCAACTGGTCATCACCAACTGTCGGAAACCTCACCACATCGTTGATCGAACATTTTTTTGAATCTTTTTCGGTCACTTGTGCTTGTAACCTACACGCGAGTATATTGTCAGGTAAGGATAATCATCATATGGCTGAGGCGCTATTTAAGGCCTTTGGAAGAGCCTTGGATTCAGCGACCCAAATCGATCGGCGCCGTCAGAATCAAATCCCGAGTTCCAAGGGAAGCATCATATGATAGCGATCATCGACTATGGAGCAGGCAATCTACACTCTGTACAAAAAGCGGTTGAATTCGTCGGAGGCCGCAGTTTCTTTGCTAGCACAGCCGAGGAGATATTTCGTGCAGACAAAGTGGTTCTTCCTGGTGTGGGAGCCTTCCAAATTGGAATGACCGGCTTGACGAATAAAGGACTCGTCCCAGCAATTAAAGAGTATGCCGCGACTGGCCGGCCGTTGCTGGGAATTTGTTTGGGAATGCAGCTACTGTTTGAAGAGAGCGACGAAGGAGGCCAACATTTCGGCTTAGGCTTATTGCCAGGCGATGTCGTCGCGTTTGAACCAATTGATCTCAAGGTTCCCCAAATTGGTTGGAATCAATTAGTCCATAAGGATGACATACCCCTGCTGGCTAACGTAAAAACCGGTAGCTATGTTTACTTCAATCACAGCTACTACTGCCGACCATCAGATCCCAGTCACATTTTTTCAACCACAGAATATGGAGACTCCTTCGCATCCATTGTTGCCAGTGGCAACGTTTACGGCTTTCAATTTCATCCTGAAAAAAGCCAGCGCGTGGGACTGCAACTACTACAGAATTTTATCGGGGTGTCTGGTTGAGTACTTTCACGATATACCCGGCCATTGATTTGCGAGAGGGACAAGTCGTACGGCTTAAGCAGGGTGATCCCAAAGCCCAGACGATCTATAGTGACGATCCAGGTCAAATCGCCTATAAGTGGTTGAATGCTGGTGCAAGTTGGTTACACATTGTCAATCTGGATGGAGCCCTGGGACTGAGTACAGGTAACAACTTGGCCGCATTAAGAGAGATCCAAAAAACCTGTGGTAGTGGATTGCAGATTCAGTTTGGGGGGGGCTTGCGCGATTTTAATACTATTGAAAATGCTTTGTCAGCTGGTGTTTCTCGGGTCGTCATTGGGACGGCCGCCATCGCTGACCGCGTTTTCACCAGTCAAATCATCCAAGAATTTGGGGCTAATTCTGTCGCCTTTGCCTTGGATGCTCGTCGAGGGAAATTAATGACTCATGGCTGGCAGCATTCCTCAGGCCAAGATATTGCTGATTTTGCGTTGTTCCTAGCAGAAATTGCCGCAAAGTATGTCGTCTATACTAATATTGGACGAGATGGCATGGGCAGTGGGATTGATTGGCAAACGGCAAAAGACATCTCTATGGACACCCAATTGTCAGTTATTGCATCTGGCGGCGTGGCTTCGCTCTCCGATGTGCGGCTTGTAAAGTCGGCTGGGTTAAATGGCGTCATTATTGGGCGGGCTTTATACGATAATCAATTCTCTTTAGAAGAGGTTTTGGCATGTTAGCGAAACGAATCATTCCTTGTTTGGATGTCAAAGACGGCCGGGTGGTGAAGGGAGTCAACTTCATCAATTTGCGAGATGCTGGTGACCCTGTGGCTCAGGCAAGAACCTACGACAGCATGGGCGCTGACGAACTGGTGTTTCTGGATATTTCAGCCAGCCCTGAAGGGAAACAGACCATCATCGAGGTGATTCGCGCTGTAGCCGAACAAGTTTTTTTACCTTTAACGGTAGGCGGTGGCATTAGAACCACTGAAGATATTCGCCGGATCCTGTTGGCTGGTGCGGACAAAGTTAGTATCAACACGGCCGCTGTTCGAGATCCAGACTTGATTACGAAAGGCGCAATGCATTTTGGGAGCCAGTGCATGGTTCTGGCCATAGATGCAAAGAGACGACCAGCGGGTGGATGGCAAGTCTATACTCACGGCGGGAGAACACCAACCGATCTTGACGCGGTTCGTTGGGCGGTTCAGGGTGTAAAAGCCGGCGCCGGGGAAATATTATTGACTAGTATGGATCGCGACGGCACCGGTCTCGGTTATGATCTTGAGCTCAACAGATTGATCAATGATGCTGTTGACGTCCCGGTGATTGCCAGTGGCGGCGCGGGTTCCTTAGAACATTTTTATGATGTATTCAGGCAAAGCAACGTTGATGCCGCCTTGGCCGCATCCTTATTTCATGATGGAATCATGACAATCTCTCAACTAAAGGAATATCTTTTAGGAAGAGAATTACCTATCCGGCCGTTGGATTCCTTGATCATGTCTGGCCTCGATGCCCAAGCCAATAATGCCTCATATGGATCACAATGACGGCAGCACGGTTCATGTGACAACAAAAGAAAAAGAGGTTGTGATGAAATATGACCAAAATGGGCTGATTACGGCCGTAGTACAAGATATAAATAGTAACGAAGTCTTAATGGTAGCCATGATGAATGCGCAGGCTTATGCGCTCACACAAGAAACTAGACTGGCTCATTTTTGGTCCCGTTCCCGGAAAAAATTGTGGCTCAAAGGAGAAAGTTCCGGCAATACCTTAGCTATCAAACAGATAAAGATTGACTGTGATGGTGATGCTGTGTTGTTACTGGTCGAACCGAATGGTCCAACATGCCACACAGGGGCTAACAGTTGCTTCTTTACCGATTTGGAGAAGTAGATGATCTACCGTTTACATGAAATTATTGAAGATCGAAAAAGAAATCCGCGTCCCGGCTCATATACCAACACCTTGTTGGATTCCGGGCAGGACCGAATCTTGCAGAAAATCGGAGAGGAATCGACGGAATTGATCCTGGCCGCCAGCAATCAGGGCGACACACGGTTAATCGAAGAAATGACCGATCTCTTTTACCATAGCTTGGTTTTGTTGGCTTTTCGAGATATTCCTTTTTCCGAGATCGAAAAGGAGATGGAAAAACGCCACTCCAGGAATTCTTAAGAAAGAAGTTTGGTCAGCTAAAAATTAAGATACGACCCGAGATACCGCGCCGTCAACTGATATCCTAAGCAGGGTCTTGACCTGGTGTCCTGTTTGCTCCTTAACCGCATCTATCCCCCCATAACCAATCTTTTCAGCAACGCAGATGATATCGACGATCTCTGCCTTTGCCAGTTCTATTGCTCTGATTAAGGCCACCATAGTTCCCCCGGTACTGATCAGGTCATCTACTATGATCACTCTATCTCGCGACTCGACACCGTTCAAAAAGAGCTGCCCTTGAGCATACTCCATCTTAAAATCCACCATGATTTGCCCCTGGAGACCGGATGGATACCAACGGGCCATACCGAACGGCAGATTGGCCATTAGAGAAGTTGAGGCGACCAGTATGGCTCCCTTATCCTCTTCGCCAACGATCTTGTTCGCGCTTTCGAACTGCCCTTCTTGAAGAAGCCACTTGGTCGTTTCCCTTAGTAACTCGGCCGAAGTTGCCGGTACTTGCTCGGTCAGAGGATTGACGACAAACTGGTAGCCTTCAATTTCCACGAGAGGCTTATTGTCAAATGATTCAATAACGAGAGCCTTATCAATAACCATGAGCTTTTCCCAGAAGAAAGTCCGATCCAAAACTACATAGATTGTACATGCAATATGCACTCCTCTAGTAGTCTGGTGTGACATTAATCAGTGGGATATTACTTTCGTCAGGTATAATTGACCTCATGAAATCGAGCCTGGCTACAGTCAGTCACCATCTTGGGAAATGGAGTTGGGTGCTGCCGGCCCTGGCCTTAGGACTATTTGTCGGCCGGTTGCTAAGTGAATGGTTGAAACCAGGAATTTGGGGGGCGATCGTTCTTACCCTCGTTTCCATCCTGGTTGGTTTATTGCTGTTGCAGACGAATTCCGCTGGCCAAGTCTTGGCCTGCTTTGCTACTTATGTTTTACGCTTTTTATCCCGAGCCTGATCCAAAGATAGCTTTGGCAGCGGCTCTTTTGGCGCTGGTTACCTTTTTGCTTTCAATTGAGCCAACACTCTACGCAAGATTCATATCGTCCCAAACCTTAACGATTGCCGGCTTATTTTTCATTGCTATCGCCTTTTTCATGCTATATGTTACTACGCTGGCGCCTGATGTTTTGCCGGCCGATAGTGGCGAGCTCCAATTGGTTGCCGCAGAATTAGGCGTAGCCCACCCACCCGGTTTTCCCTTATACACCTTGATCGCCAATTTTTTTACTCGTTTGCCTATTGGACCTTCGGCCGCCTACAAGGTCAATCTACTTTCGGCTGTTGCCAGTATGTTCACCTTGATCCTGGTTTATCTGAGCGTCTGTGAGCTAACTCGCAGCGTCGCTGCCGCTATGTTGTCGGCCCTTGCCCTGGGAACTGCCACAACATTTTGGGCACAAGCGACGACGGCGAACATCCGGGCATTGAATGGTCTCTTCATCGCTCTAACTTTATTCGCCCTTTTTAAGATAGCAGGTGATAAACTCAGGCTCTCTATGCCAGAGATAAGTGAGTTAAAAGATCAAGGTCCAAAGAAAACCGGTCAACCCAGGCCATCTGGAATATCTGAGAAAGAAACTGTCACCTATCTTTTGATCTTCCTCCTTTCATTAACCCTGGGCATATCCCATCATGGCTCGCTGCTTTTTATCGGTTTGATCTTCATCTTGGTTCTATTTTTAGCACGGCACGATTTATTTTCTCGCCGCTACTGGCCATATTATTTATTGGCACTGATTGTCGGTTTACTACCTTTGATTTATCTGCTCTGGCGTGGGGCGGCCGGCGCGGTAGGTGCACCGGCTGGCCTGACAACGGCCGCTGGCTTTCTCGATCATGTCTTGGCTAGAGGATTTAGGGGAGACCTCTTCTATTTCGATGAACTTTCGATACTTTGGCAGCGGTTGAAGGTGATTGAGGACGTCTTCCTCTTCCAATTTTCAGGGTTGCTGCTGCTTGGTTTTTTGGCTGGTCTGCTACTGATGCTCCTCCGCAATCGCTTGCTACTCCTATTGATTGGCGGATCCATCGCCATTTTCGCCTTCATCGCAGCAACCTACCGGGCCCCACAAACGGTCGAATATTTGTTGCCGGCCTATGTCATCCTGGCTGTCGGATTAGGCTATACGGCCGGTCGAGTCAGGTTAGAACAATTCAGTTATTCCTCGACAGGGTGGTACGGCCGGCTGAAAAGAGTATTGGCTCCCCTACTCATCGCCCTATTGTTCGTCGCTGCCCTCGGCCAGGTGATCACCCGTTTTCCGAGCTACGCTGCCCTCCATCAAGATACATCTACCCGCGACTATACTCAGCCTCTCCTGGACGAAGCCCCAGCCGGCGCGACCATCCTGGCCGACTGGCATTGGGCAACACCCTTGTGGTATCTCCAGCATGTGGAAGGACAACGACTAGATTTGCTGGTGGAATTTGTATTTCCCACGGTGGAACCCTATGCCGAGACCTGGGCTCGCCGCATTGGCGAAGAAATTTCCGCCGGGCGGCCGGTGATCGCCACACACTTCGACGAAGGAGCCTACGAAAATCTTCCCCAGTTCGAACCCATTGGCGAAGCCTTCTTTTATCCGGCTCGGCCGCGCCTTGATCTCCCGGAAGATTTCAACACGCTATCCTTATCTTTGGACGATTCCATCAAATTACTCGGCTATAAGGTTGAAACGACGGGTCATAAACCCGGTTCGGAAATCGTGGTCACCCTGGCCTGGTTGCCGGCCGCGAATTCTACACAGTCCAACATGTTCGTACATCTCGTCGATCAAGATGGCCAACTTTATGCCCAACAAGATCGCCCAGCCGTGCCTATGCCCGAAGGCATCACCTTAAGCCAGTTTCGATTGACACCGAGACTAGATACACCGGCCGGAGCCTATGATCTGCTTGTTGGCAGCTATGATCCGGTCGTTCCGAACGACGAGATTCCAGGTCGTGCGGAAATCGTCGAGCTAAACATTTCAACATCGACAACACCCTCCGTCACACAGAATCGAACCAACAGGACGCTGGTCGAGGATCCCCAGAAAAACCTCGTTGGCTACGATTGGGACAATACAGTTCCGGGTAAAACAAGAGTCTATTTCCACTACCAGTCGAATGCTGGGTTCGAAACAGAAGTAGCGGACCTCGACGGCACTATTGCCACTTTGCCTGCTCAATATGGTCCTTGGGGTCTTGAACATTTAACCCCAACAATCCAGATGGACCGGCCAGCTAACTACATTCCCATGGGCCAGGGCATCGTCTGGACCGGCGATAGCGTGATTGGTCAGGGTGATTTTACGGCCGGGAAGGGCCTTGCTTTGAACCAGCGTTTCACAACCTCTCGGCCGGTTTTACGAGACCTCATCGTTTCCTTGCGGCTGGTCGGCTACGAAGAGGATGGCTATCACTGGAATTGGTGGGACCTGGAAGATGGCGTACCGGCTATGGGAGCGATCCCCACCCTCAAATGGATTGGCGGCTCAACCGTTCGCGATCCTAACTGGCCTACGATTTCAGAATCTGCCTGGCCCGGACAGGTTATCGAACCGCTGCTGCGATTGTACGATGCTTTTACGGGCCGGCCATTGCCAGTTCTTGATGAACGAATCAGCGAGGAAACGCCCTGGATCCCGCTGGGTAAGGCATTTGTAAATCCTTAGCTCCCAAATCGTACAAAATATCTCCCAAAAACGAAAAAGTCCCTTGGATCATCAATATTCCAAGAGACTCTTCCGTATCAACAGGGCGGCTTCCGTGACAAGCAATCCTGGTGGGCCTGCTAGGATTCGAACCTAGAACCAATCGGTTATGAGCCGATTGCTCTGCCGTTGAGCTACAGGCCCGAAAAAGAGCGGCAGACGGGATTCGAACCCGTGAAAACAGCTTGGAAGGCTATTGTGTTACCCCTACACCACTGCCGCAAACTCCAGTCGGGGCGGCCGGATTTGAACCGACGACCTCTCGGACCCAAACCGAGCGCTCTTCCAAGCTGAGCTACGCCCCGGCGTTGTAGGCACCCGGTAGTATACTGATGCGCTGGCAGCCCGTCAAACTAATTTTGATCCAATCCTGACAACCGTAAAGCTCCCGAAATCAAACACTCTCCGGCGATTCCCGAGGGAGCACTTGCAGACAAACGACCTTCTGGCTTTTCTCGTTTACCCGACCACGTTCGTCCAGCAAATGCCCCACAAGCCACAGCGGGCCATCAGCCGTGGCCACGACCGGCCATCGTGCTCGGCAACCGGCCGGGATTTTACGGTTAACCATCACTTCCTTGATCGTCACATGATGGCCGGCCATGCCTAGAGGTAACATTTTCTCCCCTGAGATTCGGGGCCGGATGATAAATTCGTCGTCGCTGTTTACCGATAGATAAGCCCTCCAGGGGTCTGGATTTGCCTGGATCGCCGGTAAGTCGACCTCGTCTATCACTGATGATTCGATGGACCAGCCGAAAGCGAGTTCGAACCGGCCCGGAACAGACAAAGCCTGGACGGCATCTCCGGTCAATTGAGGTACATTTTGGCTTACAGCCGGCACTTGTCCAGTATCCAGCAGGATATCTTCGTAGCCGTTTGTGAGAGTCACCGGACCTGGCAGAACTGATTGATCGCCCACTCTCCCCCGTTCGGCCACGGTAACCGCTTGGTCGATTGTTTTGAAACCCACATCGGCGAGGTCCGGCCGCAATTGAACTAATGCGAAACGCATCGATAGACGTTTCATGGACACGGACAAAGCAAGCCAACTATTCCTGTCCAGTCTTAGCCAGCCGCTGCCTGAATCCAATAAGATCTGTGGCCATAATAAAGCCAATTGGTGGTTAAGATAATTATGATCTGCGGCTAGCAAGTCGGCTGTGTGGCCTAACCGTTCCGCGATACCAGGATTGTATTCGTCTAATAGCGGCATAAGTTCTCGCCGAATCCGGTTGCGGTAAAAGCTCGTATCCATATTTGATTCATCGACTACAGGAGTAAGTTCATTTTGGTGGCAATAGGCTTCGATCGTTGCCCGACGAACAGTCAGCAGCGGTCGAAGCAAGATCTGATCACTGGAACCGGGCATTGGACCGGCCGGCAGCATCCCTCTCAAGCCGTCTAATCCCGTTCCCCTAAGAAAGTGCATGACCATGGTCTCTGCCTGATCGTTGGCATTGTGTCCGGTCGCTACCAACGAAGATCCAAAGCGCTCGGCCACGGCGCTTAAGAAGGCGTAGCGAGCGTTCCGGCCAGCTTCTTCGATGCTCAGGCCTTTGACCTGAGCTAAGGTTCCCACATCAACCCGATCCTGAACGAAATCGAGGCCCCATTTGGAAGCGATTTCTTCTACGACCTTGGCGTCCTCGGCTGATTCGGGGCGAAGAGCGTGATCTAGGTGGGCCACCACCAGGCGTTGAGCTGGATACAAACCGCGCCGGGATAGCAAGTGCAGCAATGCCAGCGAATCAGGCCCTCCGGATACCGCCACCACCATTTTGGGCATTTCATCGGCTTCGCGGCCGAGCCCAGTCCTCTGAAAGTTTCTATCAATAAATTTCTGAACTTCAGAATAGACGCTCATCCGCCGTAGCCGGTAGAAAAAGAAAAGGCCCGCACGAAAACGGGCCAGGCCGGAAAACGATACTTGTCATCAATAGGGCGGGTGGGATTCGAACCCACACGGGGGTTACCCCGGCGGATTTTAAGTCCGCTGCGTCTGCCGTTTCGCCACCGCCCCATATGCGGGGGTCAAGCTCTATTATAGCCGCCACATATGGCGTATTTTGGGTCATTCGCGATAATCGTTTCTCGTAAGTCCGCTGCGCTATTGTATCATAGATTGAAGCAGAAACCGGGTAAACTCAGTGCCTCTATTCTAGCTGACCCCAAAGCATTTAGACTACACGGTTCACATCCGTGAGGCCACAAGTTCAAGTCTTGTCGCGCCCATTTTTTTGATCCTGGTCTGAGTACCAGGATTTTTTGATTCCTTGCACCTTTTTTTTATCCTTAAGCTCAAGAGGATCAATGACCTCACGGATCGATAAATTTCCTGATTTCGTTTAACGGATCCGTCCCTTTTCTGACATTTGCAGATTTACCCACTGGCATTGGAATCCAGTCTTTCGACCCCTGTTTTGAAGAGAATTGCCTAAACACCTAACCTAGCGAGATGTGCCAAGCAACAGCTATAATCTTGATTAGGTTTAGCAATAATGGCAGAAACATTTCCTATCATCCAAACCAAACTGTACCGGCCGCCCATCCAGGCCGATTTCATATCCCGACCGCAGCTGTTGGAGCAACTAAACGGCTGGCAGCAGCGACCGCTTACCCTTGTCTCTGCCCCAGCAGGTTACGGCAAGAGCACCTTGGTCAGCTCCTGGCTGAAATCGCTAGATCATCCCTCAGCCTGGTTATCCCTGGATGAAAACGACAATGATCTGGCGCTTTTCTTAACCTACTTCCTGACTTGCGTACAGACAGCTTTTCCTGATGCCGTTGATGATACCGCCGCCCTTATTGAGGGTGTTGAACTTCCGCCACTGCGCATCTTGTCTAACAGCCTGACCAACGAGTTGAACCGTTTGCCACAAAGACTTGTCCTGGTGATCGATGATTACCACGTCATCAGTGATTCGAGAATCGACGAGCTGTTGTCCGAATTGCTGAAGCACCCACCCAGACCCCTACACCTGGTCATCGCAACCCGTACCGATCCGCTCATCAACCTGAACCAGCTGCGAGCCCTTGGACAGGTGACGGAGATCCGGACCCAGCAACTGCGTTTTTCGGTGATGGAAACGATTGAGCTGTTGGAGCAACTATTGCGGCTTGAGGTGGACAGGGAAGCCGCCTCCCTTCTGGAAGAGAAGACAGAAGGTTGGGTGACCGGCATCCGCCTGGCGGCCTTGTCCATGCACCACCGCGAGGATGCCCGGGAGATGCTCCGGCGTCTGGCGGCCGAACAGCGCTATATTTGGGACTACCTGATATCTGAAGTGCTCTCCGCTTTGAAGCCGGAAATTCAGGACTTTCTGCTCATAACTGCGATATTAGACAGGTTCTGCGCTCCCCTTTGTGATGCGGTCCTGGGGGACGGAGACGCGGCGAGCATGACCCTTCCAGAAACCCAGGCTGCTGGGTCACAAGAAATCATTGAGGCTTTACAGCAGGAGAATCTGTTCATCATACCCCTGGACGGGCAACGGCGATGGTTCCGCTATCATCATTTGTTTCAGCAATTGCTGTCGACCGAGCTCAAGAAGCAATACGGCGCAGATGAGATCGCGCTGTTTCATCTGAAAGCCAGCGCCTGGTATAACCAAACCGGGCTAGTGGATGAAGCGTTGCAGCATGCCCTGGAGGTGGGGGACGAACTCGCAGCAGCGTTGCTGCTTGAAGAGAACGCGCGTATGCTGCTGGACGAAGATCGCTGGCACGTTCTGGAAAGGTGGATGGCCAGACTCCCGGACAGTGTCATCAGACAACGACCACGGCTCTTGATAGCCAAAGCCTGGGTCAAGTTCCACCAATTTGCGCTTCAATCTATCCCCCCACTACTCAAGCTCGCCGAGTCGATCCTGGAAGACAATGCGGCCGCGCAGCCGCTTTGGGGAGAGGTTAACTTCTTCTGGGGCCATCACTGGTATTGGTTAGGACAACGCACTCGCAGTTTGGACGCGCTTAATCGTGCCCTGGTCAAGATTCCGAAAGCCCACCATCTGGCCAGGGGCGAAGCTGAGGTTTTCTGGAGTTTGGCCAGTCAGATGTCCGATCAAAAGGAAGAGGCGATCCGGAGGCTAAATCGATGGCTTCATGATGAACAGGAACCGCACCCTGGTCGCCAAACGAAGCTGTTGGGCACGTTGATCTTTATTCACATGCTGTCCGGTGAGTTTACGGATGCGGTCCCATTAGCTCAGCGACAGTATGAAATGGCGACCAGGTATAACAATCGGTATATACGAGCCTGGAACTCATATATTCAAGGCCACATCCACTATTTTTGGAATGATCTGGATGCAGCGACCCGCCACTTTGCCGAGGCAGTCGGTGAGCGCTACATTCTGCACACGGCGGGCGCCCTCGACAGCCTGGTGGGGCTAGCACTCACCTATCAGGCCTTGGAGCAACCGGACAGTGTCGAAGAAACGGTTTCGCTTCTTCTCGAATTTGCCCGGGAGAAGAACTATCCAGCCGCCAACATGGTTGCTCGGTCATGCCGGGCCCGTCTGTCTCTGATGCAGGGAGACCTCGAATCAGCAGTCCACTGGCTGGAAATGGCCGATCTAACAACGGATCCCCGTGTAATGTTCTTTTGGCTTGAAGTGCCCAATATCACCCAATGCCGGATACTTCTAGCCCAGGGGACTGAGGCCAGCCTGAAGCAAGCTGGAGAGAAACTGGCTGTTTACGAGAAGTACAACACGACCCAGAACAACACCCGCCAATTGATTGATATTCTATTATTGCGATCTTTGGTCTACCAAAAGCAATCAAGAGCGGATGAAGCCCTAGCTGCTTTGGCCGGCGCCATCCGCCTGGCTGAACCGGTTGGTATCATCCGACCTTTCCTGGATCTGGGGCCCGAGATGGCGAAACTGCTAGCCCGCCTTAATCAAAGCGGCGCGACGCCGGTCGATATTGGGCGGATATTGTCAGCCTTTCCAGATAAGATGACGGACACAGGAGCTACGCAGGTGGCGGATGATCCAGATTTATTGACGGCCACCAGCATCCAGGCGCAAGGTCTTTCGCCGACTCTGGTAGAGCCCTTAACGCCACGGGAGCTCGATGTGCTGGCGCTCATCGCCCAAGGGCTCACGAATAAGGAAATCGCCCAACGGCTGGTGATTTCGCATGGAACCGTAAGACAACACGCCTATAATCTTTTCCAGAAGCTCCAGGTCAGCACGCGCCAACAGGCCGTAGTGAAGGCCGCCGATCTGGGGATTCGATTTCCCGAGTAATGCCGGCCAGGAGTTTGCCGCCATAAGAACCTGGCCACAGGATTTTGCCCCCGCGACTAATTCAAATAATCCCCAAAATATCGCCGATCTATAACAAATCTATAACAGCTGTCGCTGTTGCCGGTTGCTGGAATCTTTTATCCTATAACTACCGTACTCATACCCATAGTTAGTTGTTGCCAGGTGGCTCTTGACTTGAAGCGAAGGAGATTCTGGTTATGTCTGTCGAGAGAAAGCAAAGTCTTTTCATCGTCGCCTATCCGGGGAAGGAAAAGGCCGATGAGGTCTATCAATCGCTCCGTGCGCTGGAAAAACAAGACAAGATCGATATCAAAACGGCTGCCACCCTCTACCGTACCGAGGGCGGCAAACTGCGGCTGAAGCACCGTCCTCGGTTGACCTTATGGAAAGATGAGTTTGACGTTGGATCCATTGGTTTGGTATTGGCCAGCACAATAGCTTGCACACTGGCCGGCGCTGTCGTTGGCGCCCATATTGGGGCAGGCCATCAATTTGAACGATGTGAGGCCAAAGCTTTTTTGGAGAACAATCTAGGTCTTTACGATTCGGCCCTGGTTATCCTGGTTGCCAACGCCGACTGGGATGCAGTCCAAAGCGAAGTGGATCATTTCGGCGGCAATGAGCTGGCCATTGAACTATCGGCCGAAGCCGAAAAGCGATTGGCTGAAATCGCGGTCGACGAGGAAGTAGTCGCCGCTGTCTATGAGGAAATCGAGATAGAGAAGGTAACACTATAGAAATCTTTCACCGACTGTAAGGATGATTTTCACTGCCAGCCTGAACCATTTATACAAGGAAAATACCAAAAATGGCTAAAGAAACACAAAGAATGGCACCCCGATCACAACGTCGGGAATATGGGAAAACGCTGCGTGAGAAGATCCCTCATAGCAGCCACGGCGCGTGGGAACCGGAGCCAGATCGGCCGGATCCTATCAGCTTGCTGCAAGAGCAGGATCGCTCTCGGCTACAGTACCTGGTGCCCATCAAGTATGGTCGTATGGTGGACTCGCCTTTCGCCTTCCTCCGTGGATCGGCCGCCGTCATGTTCGATGATCTATCCATCACCCCTTCTAGTGGTCTGGAAGTCCAGCTATGCGGGGATGCCCATTTGTCTAACTTTGGCGTCTTCGCCACGCCTGAACGCAAATTAGTGTTCGACTTAAACGATTTTGACGAGACCCACCCTGGTCCGTGGGAATGGGATCTCAAACGCCTGGCTGCCAGCGCTGTTGTTGCCGGCCGCGAAAACGGCTTCAGTGAGAAAGTCAACCGGACGCTGGCCATCTCCATCACAGAAAGGTATGCCAGAGCGATGGGCAGGCTTTCCAATGCCCGCACTCTGGACGTCTGGTACTTCCATGTAGATGCGGAACTGGTTGAAGAAGCATTTGAACGTTCATCCAAGAAAGCGCGTAAGAGCGTTCAAAAGATGGTCGGAAAAGCTCAAACGAAGACGCAAGAGCAGACTTTAGAGAAACTGACTCACTGGGTTGATGGACGCCGGCGCTTCATCAGTGAGCCACCATTGCTGGTACCACTTGATGAGTTACTCACCGAAGAGCAGAAAGAACATTTTACACCAGCCGTGATCGAGGAGACGTGGACCGAGTATCTGAAGAGCTTGCCAGAAGAGAGGCGCCGACTACTGTCCCGTTTCCGACTCGCTGACAGTGCCTTGAGGGTGGGAGGCGTCGGCAGTGTTGGCACTCGCTGTATCATCGTACTCCTGGAAGGTGGTGCAGAAGACGATGCCATCATCTTACAGCTGAAGGAGGCTGGCGCGTCGGTGTTGGAACCTTACACGACAGAAAGCAGTTATGAAAACGCAGCGCAGCGCGTCGTGCAAGGCCAGCGCTTGACCCAGGCAACCAGCGACATCTTCCTGGGTTGGCACAAGGGAGCCATAACGGATACCCATTATTACTGGCGCCAACTGAAGGATATGAAGGGCTCGCTGAATGTGACCGGCCTGGATAAGAAAGGATTTGAAACTTACCTGCAAGTCTGTGCCAGCTGCCTGGCCCGCGCCCATGCTCGCACCGGTGATGCCGCGGCCATTTCCGGCTATATAGGCAAAGGCAAGACTCTAGCCAAGTCCTTTGCCGATTTCGCCGCCGCCTACGCTAACCAGACCGAACAGGACCACCAGGCTTTGGTTAAGGCGATTGAATCTGGCCGGGTGAAGTCCGAAACAGGCATCTAGTGGAAAGGTTGCGCTAGAATGACTTCAGGCATTAACAAAGCATATAGGAGAGAAACAGATGTTATCAAGTAAAAACATTCCCCCTGGTTACAACACCGAAATCCCGGCCGAGATCATGACGCCGGACATTGTCGATACTCCTATCGGTACATTGGATTTCTTCGACGGCTTGCCGGATGAAGCAACCGTGCGGAAGCTCTACGACAACTTGATTTTCATGCGCGGGGTAGAGGCCTTCCTTAGCGGGGTTCCCGCCACGTCCATCGATGCGATTCGCCTGGGTTGTGTCCAAGTTGGCGCGAAGCGTGCCAGCGACGTCGTCATCTTTGACAAGTTGATGGACTCGAACCCGCTCTTTCTCACCGGAAACACGGATACGGTCTACGCGCTGGCTATCCTCGAGTTGGATCGGGATGGTCCGACGGTCGTTGAAATACCGCCGAAGTGTGGTCCGGGAACGGTGGATGACGCATGGCAGCGCTTCGTGGTCGATATGGGAGCCCCTGGCCTCGACAGGGGCAAGGGTGCAAAGTACCTAATTCTGCCGCCGGATTACGAAGGGGATCTCGATCCAGCCGTCGGTGGCGAGTTCGCCGAGGTGGACGGCGAGACATATATCGTGGCCAAGTCACCAACTTACGTGAATTGGCTGGTCCTGCGTGGATTCCTCGTGGACGGCAAGCCAGATGCCGCCAATGCCATGTTCGAGAACGGCTTGAAGATTTACCCTCTCAAAGATAGGAAAAACCCACCAAAGATGAAGTTCATCAGCGGTTCTGAAGTTCCGTTCAACACGGTTCACGCCAATAACTTCAAGTTCTACGAGGAGCTCAACCACATCATCCAACGCGAGCCCATTACGCTGATTGATCCGGAACTGCGCGGATTGATCGCTTCCATCGGGATTCAGAAAGGGAGACCGTTTGAGCCGGATGCGCGGACAAAGGAAATACTCGTCAATGCCGTGGCAGTGGGGAACGCTACCGCACGCGCTATCTTCTTCCGCCCGTACATGAAGGAAGCATTTCTCTACGAGGACAGCGGTTGGTATGCTGCATTCGTCGGGGGCAGCCACGAGTGGTTAAAGGACAAAGGGCAGGGAGGCCGCTACCTCGACGCACGAACCCTCTGCTTCTATATGGGAACGGTCAACACCCCGGCGATGGTCAACAAGATGGTGGGAGCAGGTTCGCAGTACGCGATAATCGCAGTCGATGAGAACAGCGAATATCTTGATGGCGGCAAGAACTACAAACTGAATTTGCCCGCCAACGTCCCGGCCAAGGACTTCTGGTCGGTTGTGGTGTATGACCCACAAACTCGCTCGCAGCTTCAGACGGGGCAGCCGTTCCCCGCCAAGAACAACAAGCGACATAAGCTGGATATCAACAAGGACGGCTCGGTGGATCTCTACTTCGGGCCGAAAGCGCCAACTGGCAAGGAGGCAAACTGGATTCAGACGGTGCCCGGTAAAGGCTGGTTCACTGCCCTGCGTCTTTATGGGCCGCTGGAGCCATGGTTCGACAAGACGTGGCGACCGGGTGAAATTGAGCTGCTGGGATGAAGAATTCAGGATGTGCAAGCTGATGGCGCACTATAAAACAAACTCAGTAGAAATATAGCAAAGCATTGGCAGTTGTACCGCGGAGGTAAGAGAGCACGACGACTGCCAGACCTAAAAAAGGAGAATGAAATGACGACAAAACCAAATCCCACCCCAAACGATACGCCGGTAAAAGTGACAGCCCATAATTACGTCCGTGCCGAATCGGACCTCCAGATGAAAGGCTACTGATCGAGAAGTTGGACTGCTTTGGAAAGTTCTTCCATAACAGGAAGCCCTACGACGTGAAGAACCGGGTCACTGTTCGCGGAAACCGGGACACCCTTTACTCATTTGGCGTCTTTGACCTGAGGTCCCCGCTCACGATCACGCTTCCAGCTCCCGAGGGTCGCTATCAGTCCCTGATGATCGTGAGTCAGGACCATTCGATCTGGAGGTTCTACGGTCCCAGGACAGGCACTCTGACAGAAGAGAAGGTGGGCACTCGGTATGCATTGCTGACGATTCGGACCTTTATGGATCCGAACGATGAGCAAGATATGCAGAGAAGCGTATCGGCTCCAGGATGCGGTCGTCGTCGAGCAGGCGGATGTCGGGAAGTTCGAAGTGCCCGACTGGAACAAGGAAAGAAGTGGAGAAGATGCGAGCCACGATCAATGTGGTCTGCTTCCACGGTCACAGATTCTTCAAGAATTTTCGGCAGGAAAGAGGAGCTGGATCCGGTCTACTGGATGCTGGGCACCGCACTCGGCTGGGGTGGTTTGCCGGCAGAGCACGCCACCTATGCGAATCTTCTTCCCCGAAAAGAACGACGGCAAGACCCCGTACACCTTCACCGCGACGGATGTGCCGGTCTATGCCTTCTGGTCGGTGACCCTCTACGACGACGAGGGCTATATGCCGGTCAATGAGTACAACGCCTACTCGTTCAACAATGTCACGGCCAGATAAGAACGAAGACGGCAGCATCACCATCCACTTCGGAGGTGATCCCAAGGCAGGCCAACTTCCTGCCCATCGTGCCGGGCTGGAATTACATCGTCAGGATGTATCGGCCGAGGAAGGAGGTGCTGGACGGTAGCTGGAGATTTCCAAATCCTGAAATCGCCGAATGACGTTGGCATACTTTCAGCGATTTTGCGGCAGATTCCAAGGCGTTTAGACAAAGGCTCGGTCAGGACGGCCGGCTCCTGAGAGTCTGGCTGTCCTGACTAGTAGACGGAAGGATTCCATGACAACAGCAGATGGAGTGGAGAGATTAGTACAGCGACGAAGTGAGATCCCCACGTTCTGCAGCGCTGGCCGGGATCCTCTTCTCGCTCTTAATTGGCGCCAGTATGATCCTGCTAAGAACCGGTGCCGTGGTCGACCCAACCGAAATCGATGCTGAGTGGCTGGACGCCCAGTCTTCGGTACCGCGGTTGTTCTAGTACTTGTACCCTTTGCTGGGATCGCATTTCTGTGGTTTACAGGGGTGATGCGTGATCTTTTAGGAGCCATGGAAGACAAGTTTTTTGCCACTGTTTTCCTTGGCAGTGGCATCATTCTTGTGGTGATGATGTTTGTTTGGGCTTCTGCTTTTGGTGCTCTGTACGGCACCTATCAGGTGGTCGGCGGCGAGTTAACTGACTTTGACGTCATTATCTATGCAACAGAATTCGCGAACCAAATCATGGGCAGCTATATGCTGCGCATGGCCTCTGTGTATATGCTGTCCATCGGTTCGCTATGGACCAGGACGAAGGTCGTACCCCGCTGGCTGACCATCGTCACGTACATTGTGGCCGTACCGTTCTTATTGTTCGCCGGTGCTTTGAGATGGGCACGGATCATTTTTCCTGTTTGGGTGCTGCTGGTGAGCATCTTCATTCTCGTCTTAAACTACCGTTATAACCGGGAACATGAAGGCAATGAAGAACTCACTCTGGAAGACGAGCGTCGCTAGTGGTTAAGAAGCCAATAGCGGACCCAAAACGATTAACGCTGATATCTGGTTTGTCAAGACTGGTCTACTGAGGAGTTGAGATTCATGCTTAGGGCGATCTTCAGAATTCATTTCATGGCCGTGTTGGCCATCATTGGTTCTTTACTCGGTTCCTTGTTGTTATTTCTAATCGGTGCCTACGAGGTGTATGAGGCCTTTCTGCTCTTCTTTGGCTTTGGTCATCCATCCGTGCCAGGTCACGAAATAACAGAAGCCACGGCCACTATCCTGTCTTCTCTCGACAGCTTCTTGCTGGGCTTTGTATTGCTTTATTTTGCTTACAATCTCTTCTTTTTGCTTACTTTTCCCGAACAGCGAGAGGATCGTTTCGGTCCGATTAGAATGCCCCCTGCCTTGCATGTTGAGTCGTTAGACAGGATGAAGAAGACCATTCTGATCATCATAGTCGTTTCTTTATCAGTGTTCCTGTTGAAGGAAAATATGCTTAATGAGGATGGGTATGTGTGGACCGATCTCTTTGTCCCCTTAAGTATTGTAGCGATCGCCATGACCATTAAGTTGATCGCCTTTGAGGACTAGCGGTTAAGAAATTGGACTGTTTTGCCGCTATAAAGTTACGCTTGCACCATGAATCACTTTGACTGTAAGGAATAGAATGATGCCCCCATTTATTGAACTCATAAATTCAGTCTTTGCCGCTGATGGTTATGTTTTCTTACATAGCGTTATCTTGTCTCTAGTCATCCCATTAGGCGGTTGGATCATTTATCAAGTATTAAAACGCCTAATCAAGAGGCAGATTGCGGATGTGACCTATAGGCACTCCCTACGTGTATTGATGCGCAATATTATCTTCGTCACAGTAATAATTATGATCATCCTGGTTTGGCTGAGGCCACAGCAAAATTTGGCGGTCATTATTGGTTTGGCAGTAGCGGGTATCATTCTGGCGTCGCAGTCAGCTATCGGATCTTTCAGCGGTTATCTGTTGATCGTCTCTAGCAATATCTATGGCATAGGCGATCGGATCTCCATTAACAACGTCGCCGGTGATGTCATGGATATCGGCTTCATGCGCACGACCATCATGGAAATTGGTCAATGGGTGAAGGCTGACCAGTACACCGGGCGCATCGTGACTATTTCCAACAAGGCACTCTATGACAATCCCGTGTTCAACTATACTCGGAACTGGGGCTACTTGTGGGATGAAATCATGATTCCGGTGACCTACACCAGTGACTGGCGACGAGCGGCCGATATCATGTCAGATCTGGGGAACAAACACACCGGTCAGGTGCAAGAGGATGCTGAAGCAAAACTGACCAAGCTAATCGATCGCTTTCCGTTGAAGCAAACCACGGTTGAGCCATCGATCTATTTCGTCATGACCGATAATTGGATCGAAATCACATTGCGCTTCGTCGTGGACGCCCAGGAACGACGGAAGGTCAAGGCCCAACTTAATCGGGAACTGCTGCAACAGTTTGACGAAGAAGCAAATATCACCATTGCTTCAGCTACCTTCGATATTGTCGGCTTTCCGGCACTGCAGAGCACTCAGGATCATAGTTGAACGAATCGCTTGAAGGAACTGTTGTCACAATCAAAGTCCAGTTGTTCCACAAAGAGATGAGTTATCGTAAGGGATTGACACCAGATTCTGTGGCTATAGAATAGCAGCAAGTAACATCAGTTTAGTCAAGAGAGGCTCATTTACATTAACGTTGCAAATCAGACCTCACGGTTCTTAACATAACTGCTAATTGTTAAAGGATTCTACCACGAGTAGAATGACATCACGGACGTATTCCTGGTTCTGCGGGTTCACATCCGTGAGATATCGTGTTAAATGTCAAGAATTAGCGCGAAGATCGACAGCATGATTGGGATCAAAAGACTTGCGGGTTTTCAAAACACCGTAGCATAGATGAAGCAACTTGCGCATACAGGCCACGATAATCGTCATCTTGCTCTTGCCACGGTCTAACATACGCTGGTACAGGCCAGCGATTATCGGGTTCCAGCGAAAAGCGCTAATCGCAGGCATGTAGAAAGCAGTCCGCAACTGGGCATTTCCCCACTTAACAAGATGTGGCCGACCATGCATGGATGACCCTGATTCGCGCTGACCGGGTGTTAATCCGGCATAGGCATCCAATTGCCTGGCTTGAGAAAAGCGAGAAACATCCTGCACCTCGGCCAGAAAGACGGCAGCGGTTGTCTCACCAATGCCAGGAATGGAGAGCAATAACTCCTTATCCTCTTTGAGGTCAGGGTCCTGATCAATATGGTCGACAATGCGTTGCTCCAAGTCAGCGATCTGCTGATTCAGGAACTCAATCTGGGCATCTATAGCGTTCAAAACAACTGGGTTGTCTAAGCCGGATTGTTTGCGGTTAAGGGCACGCGTACGATCGCCCTTGAGAGCCGAAACATGACGGACCATCTCCCGCAGCTCGCGATAAGCTAACGACGGCGGTTGCCAGCGCGCAGGCCGCTGCTTGAAGCAGTAATCGGCGATCGTCAATGCATCCTGGCGGTCCGTCTTGTTTCGCTGCATAACCGACTCGCCGTGCCTTTTGATAAGTTTGGGATTGACAACACTGACCTCGACGCCTTGCTCATGCAGGAAGAGGGCCAGTGGTTCCCAATAGCGGTTCGTCGCTTCCATACAGGCATGGACTCGTTGCACCTGCCGCTTTTCCAACCACTTTCCCAACCGCTCAAAGCCCGCCAAGTCGTTTGCAAATTGACCGCGATAGGGTTGTTCTCCGCCCAATAACGCTACTGTGAATGTCTTTTTACTCACATCGATGCCCAGGTAAAACTGCTTCATTCTTAGCACCTGCCTTGTATGTTGCTTGTATGTTGCTATCGGCCTGCCACAGAACAACCTTGCGTCATCGAGACTCACTTCTACCTATTTGTGAAGGGCCTAAGATATCGTCGGTTCTTTTGCAGACCTAAGGAGAGCGGGAGCTAATCTCACGGAGCAGTTCATAGACTTAAGGTCTCGAAGAGCTTCACCGCTCTCCAAGCGGATAAGACCTTTTACATCAAGGTCTATCACACTTCTATTAACATACAAGGTCCTGGGTTCGAGTCCCCGCGCGCCCACTCCAGTCGTCACGGTTAGCGGTTTTGGGGAACCGAGGTCGTTGGTTCGAGTCCAATCGCGCCCATTTTTTCGATGCCCTGGTCTTGGAACAAGGAACTTCTTATGCCTTGTGTCGCCGAAGACATCTCGGTCAAGAAGGTTTGCGACCTCACGGTACGTCAAACTCTCTGATTTTGCTAACAAAACCCTCCCCATTTTAAGATTCATAGCAGCCACCAGATGATCAGCACCAGTATCCAATTGCGGATCACCTTGCTAATCATGACCCACAAGAGGAAGCTGTTCCGGCCGATGCCAGCCATACCGGCCCCAATAGTCAACACAGTTCCGACGAATGGGATCGAGGCCACAAGCAGCGGCAAGGGACCCATGCGACGATAGTATCCTAGGACATTTTTCCATGTTTCGGGCTTAATCTGTGTATATACAGCCTCTATCTTATCCTTACCTCGCTGGCCAGCGTAGAAATTAGCCAGGCGTGCCAGCGAGCCCAGGCCGCTGATAACGAGAATGACCAGCCATATTTGAGGGTCTGTTAGCACATCAATCATGGGTCAATTCTCCTCGTAGCTAGTGACAGACTCGGGGTGAGTTTCAGTCACATATACTGTAGGTCGGCTCAACTCTTCTCCAGTCGTTCGGACAGGATGCCTACATAACGGTTGAGCCAGGGTGCCCGCCAAACAGCCCTTACTAGAAATAACCAAACAATGACTACTGCACCAATGAAAGCATACGCCCTCACATCTTGGAGCGTGGTCAATCGGAACAATTCCTGGGTCAAGGGCAGGATAGTGATGACAATGAAAAGCACAAAAAGGACTATCGCCATATAGGTGTTGCGCCAATCTCGACTCAGCACGTCGCCGCCAACCCAGAATGGTGACGGCGGTTGAACGAAGACAATGAGCAGCAAGCCGAGGGTGACTAACAGGTAGGTAACGGCAAGTTGAGCGTAAGGGATGTCCACAAGGCCACGCTCGAAGAGCCAGGTCACAAGCAGGGAGCCAACCGTCATCGTCACCGCTGCTGGGACGACGAAATGCCATAGGCGCGAACGCATATATTGGCGGGGCAACGTTCCGGACGAGGCCCAGAATGTCAAGCCCAATGAAGGGACGATGATCGTAAAGAAAGCGATGATCCCCCCCTGGGTAGGATGATAGTAAAAAACGCGCCGGCCGCTCAGGAACATTGCTAGCGTGAGTAACAGGACGTAGCCAATTTGGGCCAGGTTGATTTTAAGAATGTCCAACAAGCCGTTGACAATGCGCTGTCCCCTCTCTAGTATCGTTGGCAATACGCTCAAAGAATCATCCAGTAGGACGATATCGGCCAAACCCAAGGTTGCCTGACTACTGCTCCGCAAGGTAATCCTCAAATCGGCCTCCTCCATGGCCGGAATATCATTGGCGCTATCACCCACCATGGCCACACGCTCCCCCAGGCGGCGAAGGGTACGCACGATTTGGCCCTTTTGTTTGCTGGTCAACTGGGCGAAAACATCAGCCTCCTGCACGGCCTCTCCCAAACTGCTTTGTTCCATCTGGACCAACTGTGGACCGGTAATTGCTGCCTTCCCGGTCGGTTGCTCCTTGCTCAGACCCAGTTGACCGGCTGCCTCTAGGACCGGTTCCGGATCATCCGATGAAAGAATCTTTACCTTGATTCCTGATTGGCTGAAGGTCTGCACGGCCTCAATTGCTTCGGGACGAATTTGTTCGTCGAACCTCAGGGTGCATAGGGGAATCAAATTCTCAGGCAGCCGGGCCTGACCACCTGCATCGTGCAAGATGGAGGGCTCTGGCAGGTAGGCGAACAGTAGTTGGGGCGTGCTATCTGGCTTCTCATCGGCGGCTTTCTCTCCTGATAGTTCCTCGGGATCAATCGGAACCTCGCCATTGTTGAGCTGAGAGCGCCTAAATAGCCGATTTATACGTTCAAGGCTTTTGTGCACAATAGATTCGGCTGCAGGCTCGTCCCCTGCCACCTTGGATGATGCCCATTCCATGTCAAGGTTTGGCGATAGGGTCAGTGGTTCGCCAATGACATAGGTGCCCTGCAAATCAGCTTCCAGAAAGGTCAGAGCGCTCCAGCCGTACGCAGACAGATGTGAGGCCGCTTCCTTCACTGGCCGGTCGCTGCCAGTGAAGTTCTGGGCGATTGCTTGAAGAAATACGTTGTCGCGTTTGATGCTATGGGCAAGATCACCCAGTATTTGCCGTACCCTGCTTTCGGCCAGAGCCGGTTGACTACCCTCGCCGGGGATCATTTCAAGGTGAACGTCGGCGCCGGTCAGGTTTCCGGTCTTGCTGAAGCAAAGCACCGACACCTGGGAAAGCGCTTCAACAGCTCGTGCCTCGCGAATGAGAGCGCCCATATCGCCCAGCCGGGCGCTGCCAACGGCGTAGGTGGCTACAATCATGAAGAAGAGGCTACTGGGGGCGATGCTGAAGAAACCCGAGGCGGCTTCGCGATACACATCTTCAAAAACCCCTGACACAATCGGCAAAGCGAGCATATCCAGGATAAGAAGGGTCAGGAAGAATACGATGAGCGCCAGCATAACCCGAAGGACGCGGGCCATGATCCGTTGCAAAGGCGTCAAAGCCTCGTTTGTTTCGGGAACGGGTGTCCAGCTTTGAGCCCCGAGGTCATCTGGCAGCGATGTGACCTGGTAAACAGCCCTCCCCTGCAGGCAATAAGCGCCGGCCTGAACCGGTTCGCCTTGGCGCTTAACGTTTGTTCGACCCTCGTTTCCGACGACTTGCGTTTCGATAACCGTCGGCTTTCCGCTTAGTAACTCCCCATCAACCAGAAATTCGTCTCCTGTACCAACGATTACTACATCCCCAACCACAATCTCGTCGAGGTCGGCACTTCGAATACGGCCGCCGCGAATGACCGTTGGCTGTGGACGAGCCAGGTCAAGAAGGTTCTCGACCCGGTTGGTCGCATACAATTGTTGAATGGCATTCAGGACGACGTTGAACAGAAAGACGCCAAAGGTCAAGAGCGCACTCAGGGGATCTCCCAGCAGGGCCTGGGCCGCTGCCAGGCCAAGCATATTGAAGTTAAAAATAGAAAAAGTGCTCGTGCGCCAGATTTCCCGGCGGACCTGGCGCGCAGCTGCGGCTTGGTTCTGACCATCAGACGGTGGGCGGCGCGTGGCTGCTTCTTCCTCCGTCAGTCCTGAAAATTGGTCCAGGTCGGGCGCCACATCAGCCGCGGTCGGTTGGGCCAGAATGGACGATAGGCGCCGCCAGGTCACCACCACGGCCACCAGCAAACCGATGACGAGTGTTAGACCGATAATACGCCGTCCTTTCACCGTTTTAATCGCTTCCCGAGTTCTGATTCTGTCCAAACCTCGCAGGTCTGCAAGACCTGCGAGGTTTAGGCTATTAATGCAGGCTGCCGTCCGTAGCTGCCTGCATCTTCTCCATCACCGAATCCAGGTTGAAAGACGCCGGCTTCTGGCGTGGCGGGAACTCAGCGAAGGATTGGATCTGCTCGGCTGTCAGGGCCTGGGCGGCGTAAAGAGCTGGCAGGTGATCGATTACCCATTCCCAATAGCTGTTTGAGGATTCATCTGCTCGCTCAAAGGGATCACGGCGCAGATTGAAGAGCTTGGGCACGCGCAGACTCACAAATGGCTCTGCCCAAACCATCATCCCCTTGGCCCGCTGCTCCATGAAGACGATCTTCCAATCCTTAATGCGGATGGCTGCTACCTGGCCATCATCATTGGTGTAGAAGAACCAGTTGCGCGGTGATTCGTCCGTCTCACCGGTCAGGTAAGGCAGGATGTTGGAGCCGTCAATGTGGACGTGGAAATGCTTGTCGCCGGCCTGGTATCCTTCCTTCAGCTTGTCGACGATGTCCGGTTCACCGGCCGCGGCCAGCAGGGTTGGCAGCCACTCCTGGTGGGTGACGATGCCGTTCAGCGTTTTGCCGGCTTCGAATTTGCCCGGCCAGCGCACAAAAGCGGGCACCCGGTAAGCGCCCTCCCAGTTGGAGTTCTTTTCACTACGCCAGGGGGTGATGGCCGCATCTGGCCAGGTGTTGTAGTGCGGGCCATTGTCGGTCGAATACTGCACGATGGTGTCCTCGGCAATGCCCAGCTCATCCAGCAAATCGAGCAGTTTGCCAACCGCCATATCATGCAGCACCATCGCGTCGTTGTAGAATCCCTGTCCGCTGATGCCCTCCGCCTCTTTGGGAATATGGGTGCGGAAATGCATGTGGGTGGAATTCCACCAGACGAAGAATGGTTTGCCATCGGCATGGGCTTTCTTGATGAAAGCGATGGTTCGCTCGGTCACATCATCGTCGATAGTCTCCATCCGCTTTTTGGTCAGCGGGCCGGTGTCCTCGATGGTCTGTTTGCCGACCCGGCCGAACCGCGGGTCCTCTGTGGGGTCGTCCACATCTGTGGCCTTGCAGTGTATTACACCGCGCGGGCCAAAACGCTCGCGGAAGGCCGGATCCTTCGGATAGTCGGGATGTTCCGGCTCTTCCTCGGCGTTGAGGTGATAGAGGTTGCCGTAGAATTCGTCAAAGCCATGGACGGTGGGCAGGAACTTGTTGAGGTCGCCAAAGTGGTTCTTGCCGAATTGGCCGGTAACGTAACCATGGGGCTTGAGCAGTTCGGCGATGGTTGGGTCTTCAGGCTGCAAGCCCAGGTCCGAGCCCGGCATGCCCACCTTGGTCAACCCGGTGCGGATGGGGTTCTGGCCGGTGATGAAAGCGGCCCGGCCGGCCGTGCAGCTTTGCTGAGCATAGTAGTCGGTGAATTCGATCCCTTCGCGGGCAATACGGTCGATGTTCGGTGTCCGGTAGCCCATCGCGCCACGATTGTTGTGGCTGATGTTATACCAGCCGATGTCATCACCCCATATGATTAAGATATTTGGTTTTCCTTCAGGCATAATTACCTCCTCAATTACTAGACAAGATTAACAAGATTTACAGGATTTCTAATTACTGAAGATTTTTTATGTGGTGGTCACCTACTTTCGAGAAACCGGAGCAGGTTTCAGCGGGTACTTGGCCGCCGGCTGGCCGTGACACAGCTTGAACTTGCGGCCACTGCCACATGCACAGGGATCGTTGCGGCTTGCTCGAGCAAATAGCATCTCCCACTTGGCCTCTTCGGCCGCCAGAATCGCCATCACTTCCGTTGCCGGACGCCCGCGTCGAATTAAGCCGGCCATGAGTTTCATCGGGAAATCGACGCGATGGAAGAAGTGCTTGAACCCGGCGCACAGATAATTCAGGCCACTACCACCAGGTGAGTCTCGCCATCAGGCGTCTCTATAAAGCGATTCTTGGGGCATTCGCCGTGGCAGGCGAAACGCACATCACACTCCAGGCAATATTGGGGCAAGCTGTCCAGCTTATCCTGGCCGAACTTCAATTGTTGGGGCGAGGCGACCATTTCAAGCATGTGTTCCTGCTTGATGTTTCCCAGATGGTAATTGGGTTCTACAAAGTGATCGCAGGCGTAGAGGTCGCCATTGTGCTCGATGGCCAATCCCTGGCCGCAGGTCTCGTTGAAGACACACATGCCGGATTGGCCCATGCCCAACCAGTTGCGCAGCGCGGCCTCGAAGGTTTGCACGTAGACCCGGCCGACGTCATTGTGTACCCATTCGTCGAAAATGGCGCTAAGGAAGCGGCCGAATTGCTCGGGCCGGACCGAACGATCGGAGACGGTGTTGCCTTCCTGGTAGAGGGTGCGGCCGTCCTCGTTGATGCGCTCCACCACCGGGATGAACTGCATCCAGTCTGCGCCGATCTCATCGCGGATGAAGCGGTAGACTTCGAGCGGATAGATCCCCGTTGACCCGGTTGACGGTGGTCAGGATGTTGTACTCGACGCCGTGTTTTTGCAGCAACCGGATGCCACGCATGACCTTGTCAAACGTCGGCTTGCCGCCCTTATCCACCCTGTAGATGTCATGCAGTTCCCGCGGCCCGTCGATGCTGATGCCGATGAGGAAATTGTGTTCCTTGAAGAAGGCGCACCACTCGTCGTCGAGCATGGTGCCATTGGTTTGCATGGTATGCAAAAAGGTCGTACCGGGACGGCGGTATTTCTCGGCCAGATCCATTGCTTTGCTGATAGAAGTCGAGGCCCATCAAGGTCGGTTCGCCACCCTGCCAGGCAATAGTGACCTGGTCGACCTGGTGGGATTCGATGAGCTGGCGGATGTAGCGCTCCAGCAGCTCATCGCTCATGCGGAATTTGCTGTCTGGGTAAAGCAACTCTTTATCCAGGAAGAAGCAGTAGGCGCAGTCCAGGTTGCAGATAGCGCCGGTGGGTTTGGCCAGCAGGTGAAAGGCTTCTGGTGCGTTAGCGGGGATGTGCATCTTGTAGCTGTTCTCCCCCATCAACCAATTTTCTCAAAATCGCCCGGCTTCCAGCTCTGGTCGAAGAATGGCTCAGTCGGGCTGTAGAGCCGGAACAGGGTAAACCAACCTTTGCCGGGTACGGTTCTGAGCCAGTTTGATTCCGGGGCATCTGTCGGCAGTTCCGGTCCAAAATAGAGGTCTACAGAACCGTCTACGTTGTATTGCAGGTCGTCCAGCGAGCCAATCGACGGGAACGGCTGGTCATTGTCCAGACCAGAAGCGTTGGACGCATCGTAGAGCGTGACCGACCAGAAGTTGGCCGCCGGCACGTTGGCCGGGATATGCAAGCGATAGGCTTTGCTGCCCGACAGGTAGTCGCCGTCGGCATCGCGGTAGGCAAAGGGATACTTTGATCCCTTGCCAACTATGTTCATCACCATGGCGGCGCTAGTAGAGTAGCCAATGATAAACATCCCCATCCGAGCGTCGACGTTGAGGAATGTGTCCTCCTTGTACTCCACGTCAAAGACATTGAGCACATTGTGCCACTGCCGGTCCTGGTAGTATAAGGTTCCGGGCAGGTGGTCGCCGAAACGGAGAGACTTGGCCATTTTGATGCCGACTTCGGCCCCGGCGCTGAGGATTTCACGCATCCGTTCATCGGGGACAAAGGGTTTGTCTTTAACAATACCCAGTGAGGCCATCATACCCCGCATCGACCAATCTTCCGGGCCAACGTATTCGTACGCTACATATTCGGCCAGCATTTCAAAGTAGCGGTAATCCTGGGGGAAGAGCATATCGGCTGCCACCCCTGACCCGTTGGGAAAGATCATCTCCGGGGGATTGTCTTTTTGGGCCAGCGGGTAAATGCGGGTCTGTTCCATCAGTTTGACCGGTTCCTCGGTGTTGCCGTCTTTGATAAAGGCGCGCCAGAAAACAAAGACATTGTAGGTCGGCGAGGTGAAGGTATAGTAACCGTCGGGCGTTTCGCCTTCATAATCCGGCGGCAAAAGCAAGTAGTTGCCGCCTTCGCCTTTATCCGGCCCCACATAGCCCACATCGGTAATGGGCCGCTGCCAGAAATCATCCAGGATGCCCTGCTGTTTGGGCGGCACCTCAACGACGGTTGGGCCGTCTTGCTTCAAGTCAATATAGCCCATCGCATAAATGACATCGCTGTTGGGCGTGCTGACCAATGTTTTGGCGGTCAGGCGATCTTTCCAGACCACCAGCACGTTGCCGCCCGCGCCAAAGGCCGCTTCCGACCCCTTTTTCATGGCGTAAACGCTCATCGCGGGCATGGCCCAGATCACAACCTGGCAGGCCCGTTGAAAGAGCATTTCGTCATAAAGCCGTTGGGCGGCCTCCTCGGTTGGATAATTCTCTGGGAAAGGCAGGCCCCGAAGTTCATCCCAATAGTTAGCTGGATTCTGTTTCATGACACGTTCCTTTCATGTTATTTTTATTTGACTCGCTGTACGACAGGAATTTCATATTGCCCATTGAGAATTTCAATTTGCGGCAGGTACATGCGCAGCAGCATATAGAAAGGCGCATTGGGCGCAGGCAGCCAGTTCGACTCTTTGTGCGGGCCGGGTGACTGGTGCTGGATATAGATTTCCAGCGAGCCCTCCTCGCCGTACTGCAAACCGGGGGTACGGTCGCCAATGCTGTAGCGGTTGATGGGGTTGGCCACCATTAGGCGTTTCTCCAGGTCGTACATGGTGGTTGACCAGAACGCGTTCACCGGCGGCGTCTGACCGGCCTCAAAGCGCAGGACGTAGCTGTGTTTGGAGCCGTCCAGCGTTTGCCCGTCGCCATCCGCATACACGCCAGGGTAATAGGCTTCGATGGGGTCATTGACATACATAGATTGCCAGCCAACGGCGGCGCGATAAGGATAATCGTTGCCGAAATATTCCGGCGCGACCGGGGCCAACTGCCAGCCGTTGACTTCGCGGCCCATGCTTTTGGCTTTGGCGGCGATCACGGCTTCGCCATCTTGCAGGGCGCGTTCCAGGCCGCGCTTCATCGGCTCAGACAGAATGTCGGCATCAAAACCGTGGTCAACGGTCAGGCCGATTTCTTTGAATAGCCCCATCAAACCGTAATCCTGGGGCGGCGGTGGATTCTGCACAATCCTATCGCCCAGTTCTTCAAAAAAGCCCAGCGGACCGTCGTAATTGCGGGCCGGTTTGGCCAGCTTCACTGTCTCTGGTTTGTATTCACCCTGACCATAGTGCGTCAATGGAACCAGAGACATGCGCTCTTGCAGCGCGTGAACAGCAGGTACATCGTCTGGTCCGGAAACCCCCAGACGACCGATGACGAAGACAGTCGGCGTGGGGCAGTCAATACGGGTGACACCCTGAGGTAGCTGACCCGCCCAGCCGGGGCCGCAAATGGCAAAGTCCATCTCCTGAAAACCGTAGGTGCGCTGGCTGACGTAGTAGAAGTTGTTGGTGTAGGCGTCAATGAATTGGTAGGTATAGAAGCGACCGGCCATATCTGGAATGTGATAGACCAGCGGTTCGTCACTGAGATCAAGCCAGGCTGTGGTGTACAGCGTATCGTTGTTGGGCGATTGAACATTCTCAAAATCTGGCGTCAGCAGCTCCTTAGCCGACACCAGCGTATTCAGCGGTCCTCGCAATTTATGGGGGACAATTTCCTCAGAGCTGGCCATTCCCAGGCGGCTACGCTTCTCGCTGATAACCACGGGATATCCCCAGACGTAGGCCTGAATGCCCAAAGCGTAAGCCATATTTTCTAAGGCTTGATTTGTTTCATTGTGCATGATTGAATCTCCTTCGTGTTGATTTCTAGTGGCGTTAGTTTCCACATTGTCAGCTGAATACTTCCTTCCAATCGCGCTTCATGCTGATGGTGGTCCAGCCGCGTTCGGCGGTCAGGGCCAATGCTGCTTCCGCACCGCGCTGGTAAGCGTACTCGCGTTGGTCATCGTCGTGGAGCAATAGCAGCTTAAGGGACTTGGCTCTGTTCGATTCAGCGAATTTGAGCATCTCGATATCGCCATTGGCGTTACCCGCTGCCAGGATCGGACGGCGGCCGATCGCGTTCCAAATCTGGACGGGTTTGCCAGGCCCATCGTCGATCACAGCCAATTCGGGTTGCTGAACAATGCACTCCATAATCATCATCCTCTAGCGCATCTACCAGGAGCTCGGCTGCTTCCTCCGTACCATTTTCCGCCAAAAATTGGGCTGCGTGGACACGAGTTACTTCTTTCTCGCTTGCATTCTGCAATACCTCTCTAGCTTGTTCAGATGTATTTGTCTTGTTTTGCTGACCTCCATTCAGTGCATCAATGGTTTAACCGGGCCGCCTGACACCAATTATTCTTTCTGTATGTAGAACTAGTTTAATCGGGCCAAACCATTTGAAATTTGGACGTCAACATCAAGAACTGGACCAGCCTCGAAAGACTGGCCTAGTTAACTTTATAGGACGTCACTAAGCACTTTCAGGCAGGTCCAACTCCTCCGGAACCGTCTCGACCACTTCTTCTTGTTCGACTAGTTCCTCGGCCGTATCCAGATGATCCTCAACCATTTGGGAGACGATCACCTCGCCGGTGAACTTGGCGTCCATGCGGGCGTTTAGGGTATCCCAGTCAGCCTCTTCGATCAGGACGGCCAGGGCCGATTCTTCCGGGGTCATATCCTCACCCAACTCCTTGAGCAGCTTGTTTTTGATGCCCCGGTCGAACATGGCGAAGGCGGTGCCCAGCGCGGCGCCAGCCACCACCCAGCCGGCCGGGCCAAACAACACGGCGAATATGAGGCCGATCAGGCCGCCTTTCAGGAATCCCTTTCCGGCCGGATCATCCTTGGTCTGGTGCAGTTTGATCTTGCCTTTCTCGGTCTTGGTGATGGCCACCGCATCCTTGAGCTTGACTATCTTTTCTTTTTCTAATTTGCGCACCACCGCCAGGGCGGCCTCGGCCGTGTCAGGTTGCGGATACTTGACGACAATAAAGTTGTACTTCTCTAATTTCTCTGCCATTGCTTTCTCCCTTAAATTTATATCTTATAGATTTACAGCATCGCCGGTGTTCAAGGCCTTGGCTACGATGGCAGTTGAACGGCGACCGGCGCATTGACCTTGATCTTCACTTCCTTTTGTATCTTTTTACCGTCTGCCGTGAGGGCCCGTAGCCTGTATGTGGTGGTAGTTTCCGGGCAGACTTGCTGGGCGCCTTCGCCAGTTACCGGAAAGTCTTTGTAAGATAACCCTTTAGGATAGACCCAAACACCTTGGACGTTCTTCACCTGCCAGACCAGGATAGCGCATTCGCCCGCATTGATCTTCTTTCGATCGGCCGCAAATCTGACCTTGGCCTTAGGCGTTTTTGTAGGCTTGGGCCCAGGTGTAGGTTTAGGTGTAGGCGTTGGAGGGATCGGCGTAGGACCAACCACTATGGGCACGCTTTCTACATTGAAAGCCTGGACCTGGGAAGCCGATACCCAGCCATAGCCGGACGGCGCCCCTTCAACCGTAACCGCCCACCATAATCCGTCCTGGCTCTGACCCACGATTGGTCCTTCCTCTCCAGCAGCGGCCGTGCCAATGACAGCGTAGTTCTGTCCTGGGCCGGTGCGAATATATACCCCGCTAGAAGCGATGACCTGGGCATAGGGTATCTGAGGTTCGGGGGTCGGCATCACGACAGGGCTCTGCTCGGCGCCGGGCGGCAGGGCATCGGCCGGGCCGGTATTGCGGAAGAGCAGCGACCCGCCGCCGGCCGGTTTGATCAGTTCCAACACGTTGCCGCCGGGCCGGACCGCATAATCTTGCGCGGTAGAAAGCGTCTCCACCAGTTCATTGCTATAGGATCCCGAACCGCATTCGGCCAGCGTCGATGGTCCTAATTCAACGGCCAAAGCGCCCACCATGCCGCCCAGGGCATCATAAACGCCACTGCCGTTGTTGCAATCGGCCAGGTAATTAAGCTCGCCATTTGGTTGGAAGACGACCGTATAATTTTCGGTATTGCCCAAAGGTTCTTCGGTGGTCCCGTCAGATCGAGCAACCATTTGCCAGACCTGCCCCTCAATTCCATTGGTTGGCATGTCGACGATGACCAGGGAACTGACCAGGTCGTCCAATGTGTCCAGGTTCGGTTCCCAGGCTGATGTATCGAGTTTGTTTAACTGATCCGCTTTTTGTCCAAGATAAGCGCTGGCATCACTGGCCGCCTGGTTTATCTCGTCTTGTGAAACATCTTCTATCGTGTCCGGCAGAAACTCGGTCGTTACCGGATAGAAGAAGGTTACCAGATATTTACTATCATTGGTGAAACCCTGGTAGATGTAGCGCATACCCTCGTTAGAAACGGGGTTGGGGTCCTGCATGAAGCGGTTGACAAAACGATAGCCGCTCTTGGTGGCGCTGATGTCCGTGCTGATCGGTTGGTCCACCTGGACAGCAAGATCATTGAAGCCACTGATTTCCTCGAAGGGCAATGCGGGCAGGCCGCTACCTGGCGGTGGATAGGGTATTTCTGCCGTGAGCTGGAAGATGCCGTTAATCATCTGAGTTGCCGAATCATCCTGGGCTGCGTCCCACAAATTCTTGTAAGCCTCGACCGGAATGATGTACATGATCGGGTCTTCGGGCAGCCGTTGGGTCGGATCGGTTGCCCCGAAGTTGATCTGAATGTGGTCCGGCAGACCCATGGGACCGGGAGGTTGGCTGGCGTCATAGGGGGTGCCAGCAATGGCGTTGGCCTGCCAGGGGTAGGGCAATCCCTGGGTATTCAACGAGACCTGATTTGGATGGAGGCCAATTCGACTGACGACATCGGGATCAGCTTGTGTCCCCAACGACACTTCCTCGACCACAACTGGCGCCACGGTCTCCTCCGCCACTGGTTCGGCCGGCTCATCGGCCGGGACCTGAGTGGCTTCATCTTCTTGCCTACAGGCCGCCAAGACCAATAAAAACAACAGTGTAAATGCTAGGTTTTTTAGCTTCATGATTCGATTTCACCTTTTTGTGTTCTTATTCTTCAGAATCGACAAATTCCAACTGATCTGGCACAGCTTCACTGGCTGCCGCGGCCGTGTCATGTTGAAGATATTTGACGACGATTAAATTGGCCTTCTCTTGTTTTTCAGAGGTGAATATTCATCTCTTTTGAACTCATCGACTTAAAAATAAGTAGCTCTACAGGTGACAGTCACTTCAAGCGAACAAGGTTCGCCAGTGACTGTCACCTCTAGGCAGTAGTTAGCTGCCATAACCTGGTACTCGATCCCGGTTCCCATATCCCCCGCCGGCATACATGCCGATGTCGGCCAGTACAGCCAGGCCTAGCCAGACCCAGTCAAAGCCGACTACCCCACTACCCAGTGGTGCTACGATGACGTACATGAGGGTAGTCCAGGGCAGGAAAATGAAGCCCAGCAGAGGCCATAAGAAGCTACTGAAGGTGCCTTGCCAGAGCAATGGATTAATGAGCCACCAAATCAGAATGCCAGCCCTCGGCCCCAGGAACAACAGGACAGTAAAGAAACAACACATAAGAATCTCCTTTCTACTCGAATGTCTCGCGATTTCTGGAATCAAGCATGGCCGGACAGCGAGATGATACCAAGATCGGCCAGGCCATTGAGCATCAACTGAATCGCCAATGCCCCTAAGAAAATACCAAGGACCACCTCCAGCAATTCAATGGTCGCTTCAGAGAGATAGGGGGCCACCTTATCGGAAACGAGCAGGATCCCCAGGTCGATAAACATGACGATAGCGATCAAAACGACGACGGCGATGGAGCTGGGTAGATCGGTCACTTCCGACGAAGCGACGACCAGGGTCACAATGCCGACGGGATTCAGAGTAAGGGGAATGGCCAGGGGTGAGATGGCCAGGCTCATGGGATCGACTGCCTCGCTTTCGCTGGATCCCGCTTTCTGTTTACCACCACCCATGACCATGTTCAAAGCCAGCAGCAGCAAGATCAGGCCGCCGATGATATTGAGCGCGCCGATGGAAAAGTGCAGCACTTGCTGGAGCAGAGCGCCGAGCGCAAACATAGCGACGCCCACGCTGCCGGCGACGATCACAATCCGGCGAGCAATGGCCCGGCGGGTGTCCCGATCCATGCCTGCGGTCTTGGCCATGTAAACCAGCAACACTTTTATCGGACCCATGCCGATGAAGAGAGCGATGAAGGCTTCCGGTAGAGAAAATGAAAACATGTTGTTAGCCCTATCTATCTAATAAGTTATGGCGACTGCGCCATGGCTGCTTCCATATCCGCCGCTTTCTTCTTACGTTCGCTCGGCCACAGGAATACAAACATCAACAGCAGCGCAACCCCGACGGCGATGGCCGACATCCAGTTGATAGCATTGAACCCGATCGAACTGGCCAGGTAGCCGCCAATCAACGCCCCCAGGAAAGAGCCGGCCGCCGAAGCGGCGATCACCCACCCGCTGGTCGCGCCGGCCGGAACGGTGGCGAAGCGCATGCCCACAACACCCTGTGTTATTCGCACGAAGGGGTTGCTCTGGTACAGAATCAACATGAATGCGGCCGCCAGGATGATCGGCTTATTGGTCATCATGCCCACCAGCGCCATGCCCAAGGCGCCGATGAAACGGATCACCGTCCCGCCAGTTAGCACCGTCATGCCTCCTGAGCGAGCCATCCAACGTCCAGCCACGATGAACAAGCCTATGTTTAACAGACCGGCCAGCGAGATCAGGGCGGATGTGGTCTGTTGATCCATGCCATAAACATTGGGCAGGATGTTGGCGATTTGGGCATTGATGCCGTTATTGCCCACCGAACTCAAGGTTAAAATCAACAGAGTCATGCCAAAGCTGGAGAATAATACCTGTTTCAAACCAAATGATTTCTTCTTATCATCCTGTACGTCGTTTGGCTTCTCCTCTTGCAGCACTATGTGTTTTGCCGGCTCGGCCGTCGTAAACCAGGTCAGGACAGCACAAACCAGCATGAACACGGCGGCAATCGTAAAGCGCGCGCTGAAATCCAGGTTAGCCGAAACGGCCAAAGCCAGGAGAGCCCCGCCAATGACCTGGCCGACCGGCTGGAGCAGGTTCAGCACTGTCAGCCGGCTGGCCTCCAACTTCTGGGAAAGGTTTGCGCCCAGCACAAAAACTGGTCCCACGGCGTTGATCGCGGCCGCGGAAATGCCCAGGATGATAGCATCCAGAGCATAGATGGCTTTGGTTTCAGCGGAGATCGAGTACATCAGAAAGCCAACGGCCATGCCCAGCACGCCCAGGGTTAGAATTAGGCGGTGGGCGCGGTACTTGTCGGCGAAACCACCCAGAACCGGCGCCAGCACCGCCGCCAGGCTGATGATGGCCATGACGATACCGGCATCGGCCGCACTGCCCGTAGATTCAGTCACAAAGGGTGGGATGAGCAACGAGATAAAAGCGGCCCAGCCTGCCCCGGCGGCGATAAATGAGATCATCCACCATTCAAAGGATCGGCCGTTATCCTGTTCGCTTTTGTCGTTTGAGGTCATGATTGCTCTTTTCCTGGTTTAATCGATTCCTGGCAGAGTTGTCGTAATGTTTTTAGAAGTAATTCTGGAGGCGTCCCTTTAGGTACGATCGCGTCGGCTCCCTTTTCTCTTGCCAGATGCTGGTCTTCATCGTTGTTCAGGATGATGATCTTTGGTTTTTGCGTTTCGACCATACTTTTTAAGAGCAGCGGCAACGGTGGTCCCGGCAACTCCCAATCTGTTATCACGATATCGGGTCTTGCGGTTTGAATAAGAGCCACCACGCTGCCGCTTGCACTGGCCGAGCCAATAATGTCCACTCCCGGCTGTTCGCTGAGATATATCTCCAACGACAGACGCAAATTGGGTTGAGCAGTCGCTATTAGCACACGCATAAAGGTCTCCCTGAAAGATGTGTCAGGGGCAATTGGGATGAAACATGCCCTGGTAATTTTGCCTGGCACCCTTTGGGTGGTGTGAGCTGCGAGAGGGTGACAGATATTTAAAGTTTAACTGGAGAAGGGACTGGGGAAATCAGATCTTTGTTGAGATATGGACCTAGATCTTTGTCTAGGTGTCGGAGAAGTCGATCAAGGGCTTGAGCGAAAACTACACCAGCCCATTTTGCAGGGCCACGCTCACTGCTTCGGTGCGGTTGGTCACGTCGAGCTTGGCCAGGATGTTGCTGACGTGCAGGCGTACCGTCGCCAGGCTGATCTGCAGCGCCAGCCCAATTTCGTTATTGGTCTTCCCTTGCACTAACAACCGGAGAACCTCTTCTTCTCGGGGGGTCAGGTTGTAGGCAGGGTCAGGCCGGTGATTGGTTTGGATCAGAGCCTGTATGGCGGCATCGTCGAGGGTGGCGCGGCCTTTGGCTGCATTGCGTATGGCTTCGGCTAAATTATCGGCATGGACATCTTTGTGTAAGAAGCTGACCGCGCCTGCTTGGATGGCCGCTTGCACAAGATCCTTGTCGTCAAAACTGGTAAGGCCGATGATTTGAATCGGCCATCCATTTTGACGAATGTGTGAAATGGTCGTTGGGCCGTCCATCTTCGGCATGACCATATCCATGAGGATGACATCCGGCATGACTTGCGGGCACAGTTTTAGCGCTTCGGCGCCGTTTTCTGCTTCGCCAACCACTAACAAATCATCATAGATTGATAAAAACACTTTCAAACCGTCTCTAACCACCAGGTGGTCGTCGACAATCATTACTTTGATTGGATCACTCATTATTTTGCTCCGCTTGCCCATGCCAGATCAGATGCAGTTGGGTCCCGGCTTCTGTTTCGCTCTCGACAGTGAGTTGGGCCTGAATGGCCGCGGCCCGCTCCTGCATGATGGCGATCCCCATTTTTTCAGAACCGATATTGGACGGGTCAAATCCATGCCCGTTGTCAGTAATGGTCAGTTGCACCGTATCGGAAACTTGATCCAACGTGATGCTGGCTTCGGTAGCGTGGGCATGTTTACTGATGTTGTTGAGCGCCTCTTGTGTAATGCGGTAGATAGCCGTTTTGACTTCAACCGGGAGTTGGTTGCGGACGTTGACAGTCACTTCAACCGGAATGCGCGTCCGCCCCGTAAAGGCATCACTCAGTTGCGGCAACAAGGTTTCTAAATCTGCTTTGGCCAGCGCAGACGGCCGTAACTCGAACAAGAGGGTTCGCATTTCCGCCAGCGCGCCACGTACCAGTTGGCGCAGCTTGAACAGATTCCGCTCACCTTCTTCAGGGTTCCGCGCCCAAACCTTCGGCAATACTTCGGTAATGAGATTGGCCGAGTAGATAGTTTGGGTAACAGAGTCGTGCAAGTCCCGGGCAATGCGGCTTCTTTCTTCTAATACGGCCGTTTCTTGAGCGTGAACCAGTAATTGGGCTTGAGCAGCCTCTAACTCGGCCGTGCGGTCAGCCACCAGCCTCTCCAAATTCACGCGATAATCTGCTAATTCTTCTTCAGTCTTGATTATCGAATTCGCCATTTGCAAACTCATTGCTACGACGAAGCCAAGAAAGCCGAATTCACCGTAAAAGACGGGGGTTATTACACCAGCCTGACCCAAGAGTTCGGCCGATAAGGCAGCGACAAACCATAGGACGCCGATGCTCAGAATCAGTGCCTCGCCCCTTTCTCCGCGTCGATACTGTATGATCAAGGCGTACACTATGAAACCCAGAGTCGCCAATTGAGCCGCCAATAATAGCAGCGACCAACCACTATCGGTAGCCTCGAGATAGGCAACTCGCTCGCCCCAGGGCATCACAAGGCTGGTCAGACCGATAATCTGATCGTAGATCAGATTGGCACCGACGATATTGACGATTCCGCTGGCAACAAAAGCGGCAGTCAAGCCCCATAAAAATAGGCGAGGCCCGACCCGAGTATACTCAGCCACATACCAAATGAGGGCTGTGAAAGCCAATACGACGAATATTGAATCCCCACGGATTATGGCCAGATAAGATTCAAGTGTGGAGGCGTTGTGAAAGCGGGCGCCGTTGAAGAGGGTTCCTGCATAAGCCAAAGCGAAGACAGCAAAAAGCAAGTTGAGTCGCCTGTTATCATGTCGCCGCAGGCCATTGAACAAAAACATAACGCCGAAACCGAGACAGATCCCAGCAATTAAGATATTGGCCAAGGTGTAATAGTTCAATGAATACCTCTTGATACTACTCAGATGACAAAGGTGGACGTCGGAAAATAACCACCTTCGATGGTTACGATATATTTATAGACCAGATGGCTGGGTTTACCAAGAAGGTGCCAGTACAGGGCATGTCTGGTCACACGCATTTCGGGATTAGTTGGCTGCTACGTTCACACCACCAATTCTTGTATGAAGTACGAAAAACGAGTTAAGGATTCATGGGACGCGGTCCTGAAGCAGTCTCCAAATATGAGCTGTGGAGCGTTCCATAATCCTGAGTTGAACTGAACCGGTGGGGGCTAGTTATTTGGGGATTAAGCGGAAGGAATCTGCAGGACTATGACGCACATTGGGGCAACAACGCGCGGTAACTGTTGCCAGAAGTAGCCCAATTTGCTAACAGATCGGCTGCATCGTGAAGAGCCACAAGAAACTGCGAGAGCGATCCATGTGCTGTAGAGACGGGTATTTCGGTCAGTAGGCAGGGTAAAGCAATGGGCGCTAACAAGAAACCAGAACGCCTAGGTCCAAACAACATGGCAGAGCACATCAAACGTTCAAGGTGGGCGATGTCGATTCGGTTTGACCGTTTGGACAAGCGCATCACCTGACCACACTGCGGGCAACGACAGGCGGCTTCTGAGTTGGTAGCCGTCTCTTGTGAAGGCTCTTGTGGTTGGTGGGTGTCTTGGGCACCAAGTTGATGCCTGGCCTGACGGAGCTGGTGGCGATTCCCAGAGCTAAAGAAGCCGTAATATCGAATCTTGACTAAACCTTTGGGCAGAACATGCTGTAGGAAACGGCGAATGAACTCCTCGGCGGCGAGGGTGCAAATCCTGGTCTGACCTGTGCTAGATTCAGTGTAGCGGAAAGTGACCTTCCCATGGGCCAGCTTGAGGATACGCTTGTGACTGATGGCCACCCGAAAGATGTACGGAGCCAGATACTTCAGGGTAGTCACCCCATTGCCAACAGGCTGACAGTGAACGACCCAATCCTGCTGCCAGGTTTCCGTAGGTACCCGGACAAATAGATCGGTCTTCTTGAGAGCATCACGGAACTTGGCCCGGAAGAGGATGGAGAGGGGCTTGACGTGAACCAGAAAATCTTCCCTGGCCTGAAGCCAACTCTGGCCATCATCGCTCAGACCGCCACCAGGTACCAAATAGTGAACATGGGGATGGTAGTTCAAGTCGCGAGCCCAGGTGTGCAGTATACCGACCAGACCAATTTGGCCGCCGACAAAACGAGGGTCCCGGGCTAGCTGCTTTGTGGCCGCCGCTGAAGCCCGAAAGAGAAGATTGTAGATCGCTCTTTGGTTGCTACGGGCGAGTTCTCTTAGTCCGGCAGGCAAGGTAAAGGTGAGCAGGAAGTAGGGCACGGGCAGCAGGAAATCCTGTTGCCGAGCCAGCCACTGCTCTGCAGCATCACACTGGCACTTGGGGCAATGCCGATTGCGACAAGAGTGATAACTGTAGCGGTCTTCGTCACAGTGGTCGCAGTGATAGACGTGGCCACCCAGGGCTTCAGTCCGACAGTTAATGATGGCCCGCATCGCCTGGCGATGGCTGGGCAACATGCGTTCAGCGAATTTAGCTTGGTAGTCAGGCCCGTGACGACGAAAGATGTGGGCCAACTCAATCATGGCAGGTCAGCCATGAGTTGGTCAATGGTCTCGCCAGCCAATTCTTCGGCGCGGCGAGTCAGGTGGGTATACTGAGACGTAGTCCACAGATCACGATGCCCCAAATAGCTCTGAATGAGGCGTAAGTTGATCCCAGCTTCAAGCAAGTGGGTGGCGTAGCTGTGGCGTAACGTATGCACAGAGGCTCGCTTTTGGATGCCGCTGGCCACAAGGGCATCACGAAAGGCTCTCCAAACACTCTTGCCGGAGATGTGGGTCTCAGATGCGGCCATTAAAGAGCGACGATGGAAGCCAGCTGGGAAGAGCCAGACTGGGTTGCAATGGCTGGCCCAACACCGGCGCAGCTGTTCCAGGGTATGCTGTGGTAGCGGCACGTAGCGGTCTCTAGCTCCTTTCCCCTTACGCCCATGGACCAACATGCGGGCGCTGTCGATATCGGCCACTTGCAGCGATCTCCCTTCACTGATACGCAGTCCGCAGGCATATATGGTGCTAAGGCAGACCCGGTATCTTAACTGGTGAACGTAACCCAGAATCTGGCGTACTTCTTCCTGACTGAGAATGGCTGGCAACTTCTTTTCCTTCGGCGGACGCACCAACTTCAGCGTGGGCCATTCCCGTTGCAGCGTGTACTCGTACAAGAACTTGACCGCACACAGCGTGATGGTGCAGGTGCCCCGACCAAGCTGTTTTTCATAGGTCAGGTAGAGGAAATACTGCCGTAATTCTTCTTCTGTGATTCGGTCAGGGGATTTGCCGTAGTGTTCGGCTAATCGGCGAATGGCGTTAGCGTACGTCTTTTGCGTACCCTTTGAGAGGCCGCAGCATATCCTCCATCATTCGTTTTCTTAAGGGTGTCATGGCTTATACCTCCTATCATTATGGGACGAACATCTGATAGGAAATATAGCTTGTGGGGAATGCTTATTGGGGATTTGTTAGGGGCTTGTGCCTATTTTTCTGCGCGAAGCGTTTAGTTCAACCCCCTCAAACTTAACGGTTATCAACTGACCCCATTCGCTAATGCTTTACTCTAGGGCTGGTCTTCCGGAAATCGCGTCCGGAAATCAAAGTCCACTTATTCTTCATGGAGATGGGTTCTCGTACCCGAATTGACACCACGTTCTATGGCTATAGAATAGCAGCAAGAAACATCAATTTGGTGAAGAGAGGCTCATTTACAATAACGTTGCAAATGAGACGGTTTCCCAAAACCGCTAACCGTGACGACTGGAGTGGGCGCGCGGGGACTCGAACCCAGGACCTTGTATGTTAATAGAAGTGTGATAGACCTTGATGTAAAAGGTCTTATCCGCTTGGAGAGCGGTGAAGCTCTTCGAGACCTTAAGTCTATGAACTGCTCCGTGAGATTAGCTCCCGCTCTCCTTAGGTCTGCAAAAGAACCGACGATATCTTAGGCCCTTCACAAATAGGTAGAAGTGAGTCTCGATGACGCAAGGTTGTTCTGTGGCAGGCCGATAGCAACATACAAGCAACATACAAGGCAGGTGCTAAGAATGAAGCAGTTTTACCTGGGCATCGATGTGAGTAAAAAGACATTCACAGTAGCGTTATTGGGCGGAGAACAACCCTATCGCGGTCAATTTGCAAACGACTTGGCGGGCTTTGAGCGGTTGGGAAAGTGGTTGGAAAAGCGGCAGGTGCAACGAGTCCATGCCTGTATGGAAGCGACGAACCGCTATTGGGAACCACTGGCCCTCTTCCTGCATGAGCAAGGCGTCGAGGTCAGTGTTGTCAATCCCAAACTTATCAAAAGGCACGGCGAGTCGGTTATGCAGCGAAACAAGACGGACCGCCAGGATGCATTGACGATCGCCGATTACTGCTTCAAGCAGCGGCCTGCGCGCTGGCAACCGCCGTCGTTAGCTTATCGCGAGCTGCGGGAGATGGTCCGTCATGTTTCGGCTCTCAAGGGCGATCGTACGCGTGCCCTTAACCGCAAACAATCCGGCTTAGACAACCCAGTTGTTTTGAACGCTATAGATGCCCAGATTGAGTTCCTGAATCAGCAGATCGCTGACTTGGAGCAACGCATTGTCGACCATATTGATCAGGACCCTGACCTCAAAGAGGATAAGGAGTTATTGCTCTCCATTCCTGGCATTGGTGAGACAACCGCTGCCGTCTTTCTGGCCGAGGTGCAGGATGTTTCTCGCTTTTCTCAAGCCAGGCAATTGGATGCCTATGCCGGATTAACACCCGGTCAGCGCGAATCAGGGTCATCCATGCATGGTCGGCCACATCTTGTTAAGTGGGGAAATGCCCAGTTGCGGACTGCTTTCTACATGCCTGCGATTAGCGCTTTTCGCTGGAACCCGATAATCGCTGGCCTGTACCAGCGTATGTTAGACCGTGGCAAGAGCAAGATGACAATTATCGTGGCCTGTATGCGCAAGTTGCTTCATCTATGCTACGGTGTCTTGAAAACCCGCAAGCCTTTTGATCCCAATCATGCTGTCGATCTTCGCGCCATTTCTTGACATTTAACACGATATCTCACGGATGTGAACCCGCAGGACTGGGGTCTCGTCCGTGATGTCATTCTACTCGTGGTAGAATCCTTTAACAATTAGCGGTTATGTTAATATCAGTGAGGCCTGATTTGCAGTGTTGTTGTAAATGAGCCTCTTATCCCATAATTGATATTCCGGATCAAATTTCTATAAATGCTTATCATCAGCCAACTGCTTGTGCAAAACAGGTAAATGTCCTTGTAAAGCATCATCTTTGGCTAATACCCTTTTATAAGAATTCAACTTGCCCTTTAATTTCCTCAGTAGATAGCACTTGGTGGATCAGCACCAACCCCCGTACAATATACCCCACTGGAGTTTGTTGCCGCACATAAACAATGCCCGCATGTTCTAAACCCCGAGCATGCAGTTTGAGGAAATCATCGTCTTGGGTAAAGATGATGCGGCCTTCATTCAGGGCTAACTTGAGATGAGCTTCGTCCGAAGCCCCCAACATATCTGCTTCTTGTGTTGTTAAAACATCAATGCCTCGCCGGCGTAAACCAGCAGCAACGGCCGAATGCACATTTTCATCCAGATAAAATCTAACCGGCTCGCTCATAAAGCTTCTTGGCTAACAACGAGGGTGTTTTTTCACGCAAGGCAGCGACAAAAGCCTCACTCTGGCGGATTTCTTCATCAACGGCCGTTTTTGTGATCATAATAATAGGCTAGAGCGGCGTAGATTTCAGCTAAGGTTAAATCATATTCTGTGGCAATTTCGTCGACGCTGTAACCCATTTGCTCATGCCAGATGGCAATATTCTGTACCGTTATGCGATGACCGGTAATGTGGGGCTTGCCACTGACAATGTCAGGATTCGTGGTGATATGTTTGTAGGTTGTTATAACACTCATGATTACCTCTATGTGCGTAGTGCTCTATCCGACCCGGGATAAAATTTACTGCCTCTTAATTTTGGACCAATAGTTCAGGTAAAAATGTGTGATACCCAAATTCATTCTTAGAGATTATATCATAAACAGGAAACACGTGATCTTAGTCAGGCGTAAACTTTTTAAAGGCAATCATCCGCTCGTGTCTGAATTTTCAATGCAATCTCTCTAGGTTATGCTGGTTTCAATTCCCTTGGAGGCGACCAAGAAAGCCAGGGTTCCGTTGATTTGTTCAAGTGATTGTTCATCATAATCTTTCACTGACAACCCCAGGATGGCACCGATTCTAGCAGATTTTTATTGGGGAACCGTGAGGTCCACAAATTTCGACAGCCCAAAATCCAATACAAAGAAATCCTGGTTACCAGACCAGAGCATCGCAAAAACGGGCACGACAGGACTCGAACCTGTGACTTCACGGATGTGGGTGTAGAAACGGCGAAGGCTTTGAAGCTAACGAGCAGTCAATTTCACAAGCAAACCAATCCGCTTATCATCTCTTTATAGAGTGATGTGCTTATTCTGTCTCGTCAATGTCTGTCTTTGCAGCAGGAGTGCTCTCTTTCACATATTCCCGACTCAATGTCAACAGCATTAGCATGCTGAGTCCGATAAGGGCATCGAAGAATCCCTCAAAGATCCTGGCGCCAACGTACCCGAGAGCCAATACTTCATTCTGCTCTCTTAGGATTGGAAACATTACGATTGGAATGGCAACAACTGAAGCAATTAGGACTATCTGAGAAAGAACCCCTCTCAATACCTTGTTGTGATTTGTAGCAAAAGCGATTTGATGATCTGGATCATCTGTTGATCCTGTACCATTTAGCGCGACCGAAACGAGCGCGATGATGAATAATACTCCCACAATTACGTAGGCGATCTCCGATGAATTGAATCCCTCAATAATAAACCAACCTGCTAGAACCAATTCATTAAAGATGATTGGTATGGCCAAATAGAAAACGGGACGGCCATATAGTCGTAATAAGCCCATTGCCAGGATCAGTGCAGCCCCAACAAGGCCCCAGCCTGATAACCATCGTGGTACGAGCTCGGATTGAAATAGTATGATACCTAATGTGCAACTTTTCAGGCGACCACCAAATCGTCTAAATGCAATGGTGGCCGCCCAAGTTGCAGGTTGATAAACACACAAATCGTGTGTGACAGTACCTTACGAATTAAACGATGCTGATAATGCCACAGGTCATGGGCACGGGTTTTGGCAATATGGTAGTGCTCAGTCAGGTGTGAACCGACGGTTTCCACCAGTTTGCGCCAGCGACTACATGTTTTCAAGATGGCTGATGGCGGTTTCAAGCGTCATATTCTTGCGAGCAGGCACGACCAGTTCAATATGCCGTTTGCGGGCCAAGTTCTTCTGACGAGGGCCATCGATGAACCCTTTGTCGGCGGGGACGATACCTTCAAAGCCAGCCACCAGGTCATCCAAGAGTTGGCTGTCATGCGGACGAGCCGGCAAGAGAGGATAATCGATGATCATGCCGCTGCGAGAGATGCGCAAACCTAGCTTGAAGCCATAGTAGTGCATCTTCTTGGCCGCACAAAAACCATAATCGGCGACCGGTTTGAAACAGCGGTCACGCCCGCTTCGAGTGTAGGTGCAAACTGGCAAGGGCAAGGTGTCAATGACTTGCACCTCATCGGCTGCTTGACCGCTGATACGGGTCAATCGATTTTGCATCCGGGCTTTGATAGCCCACAGATTGGCCGCCTGGCGCACAAAGCCGGTTCGTTCCCGCAGTTGAGGGAAAAATGATTGATAATGTGTGCAAAAATAGTCGAAAATGTCTTCATCCTGGCTCAAACCAAAGTATTCACCACAGATTTCGATGGTGATGACCTCTTCATCGGTTAAGGCCGGTGGAAATCCGCGTCGACGAAGGGGCTGTTGAGAGACGAGGGCTTGATAATTTTCGCACACCAAAACGTACACCATGATGATAAAATAGTCTCTGGACATCGGGTAATCTCCTTTTGAATGGGTTGTGGTTACCCCTATTCTACAAGGATTTATCCGATGTCTTCTTCAAGAAAAAGTCGCACATTAGGTTATGATGTAGAAAATAAGAGCGCCCAGACCGTATGGAAATTGCTCCACAATACCGGACCAATCTTTTGCGGCTACCAATAGAGCGTCCGCTGTTTGAAAATGGGAAGCATCATTTGTGGTCTTCGTACTAGAGTTCATTGTTCTCCTCCCTATTCGCGACTAGGCCTCATGATCGTTGCTTTCAACTTCAACAAAACTTACTTTGGTTCATTATCAAACTCTGAGCCACACGCGGCTTGACTGGCTGAGCTCAACGGTAATCATGGCTAATCGAGCCAGCACAACTACCAGTTGCCAGAATTAACCGCTATGCTGCATGGTTACGACTACATTTCCCATTCTTTGTCCTGATTCCAAGTATCGGTGGGCATCTGCAGTCTGTTCGAGCGGAAAGCTCTTATCGATAATGGCTTTCAGCTGCCCTGCTTCAACAAGCTCCTTGGTGAGAACCAGATCTTCAGGCTTTGCGACCAGAATCGCGCATATTGCCTTCTTGCCACCGCCAAATGAAGTGCGCAACATGTCAACAAAGTCTCTCATCTTGAAGCTGGTCATAACGTATTTACCCGCCTCCTTCAGAGAATCTTTGCATTGTGAGAATGAACTCTTTCCCAAAACGTCAACGATCAGATCGTAGGTTTCACCGTTCTGGGTGAAATCCTCTTTGGTGTAATCAATGACCTTGTCCGCTCCAAGGGACTCCACGAATCCAAGTCTACGGGTGCCGCAAACTCCCGTCACTTCTGCCCCAAAGTGCTTGGCGAGCTGCAATACTCCAGAACCAATCCCCCCGCTGGCGCCATTTATGAGAACTTGCTGGCCGCGCTGAATATCCACCTTTCGGAGCAGATCGGATGCCATCAGAGCGCCATAAGGAACAGCTGCAGCTTCCTCATAGCTCATGTTGGCCGGTTTCAATCCGAGAGGCCCATCTTCCGGCAAGCATCGATACTCCGCGTAGCACCGCATTTGTGGTCCGGGATAGCCAAAGACCTGGTCGCCTGGTTTGAAAGAAGTCACATCGCTGCCAACAGCTTCAATTTCCCCGGCAAACTCGTTACCCAGGATTGTGTTTTTCGGCTTGCGAAAGCCAAATTGAAGCCCTCCGATCAGGTAAAAAGGCAGCGGCATGAAGAATTCACGATGGGAGATGTTTCCAAATTTCCGGGCGGCAATATCCCCGAAATTCACCGATGCGGCATGTATTCGTATGAGTACTTCATTGGCCCTGGGGGTCGGTTTCTCCACCTCCTTGAGCTGAAGAACCTCCGGTGGTCCGTATTCTGCGTATACGACTGCTTTCATGAGTCTCCTCCAAGTCTTCTTCTGTACGGCTACCTATTGTTAAGCGCTCAGGCACCATCCTCATCAGAAAAATACGCTTCCTTGGCACCATGCATTCGGATGAGTTCGCCCGAGGAGTTTGTCTTCGCTTCCGGCGTATGAGATGCTACATTGGCGAAAATCGCCACTGCCTCTTAGAAGGGCATGCACCACGATAGTCGCCGTCAACGCGAACCGGCCAGTTTGCCTTATTCACCAGCCAGAAGCATGGCAGATCTGGCAACGAGTGTCTAGTATTACAGCGCAAAGTCGCGCATCAAAGTTGAAAAGCAGGGAATAGAAAAGGACATGGTAATCTTCTCCAATCACGACCAAATGAAAGGAGAGAGGAATTACCATGTCCACAGAAATTGTAACGGATATTTGCCCGCCGCCGGAATGGAATCTGACTGAGGAAGATATTCAGCAGATGGTAGATGAATTGGAACGATACTATCAAGAGTTCAAACCAGCCTTCGAACGGCGAGATCAGGCGGCGCACGGCTGGGTATATCTGAAAGGCTTGCTGAGTGACCTGCCGCGCAAGGTGACAGAGCGGATCGCGTTGCGGTCTGGAGTGAATGTGCGCAGCTTGCAGCACTTCATGGGTCAGAGTACGTGGCGTTGTGAAGAATTGCTGAAAAGACATCAAGCGCAGGTAGTCGAAACCTTGGGCGAAGAGGATGGAGTGGTGCTGGTGGATGAATGCGGGCTGGTTAAGCAGGGTGAACATTCGGTTGGGGTTGGTCACCAATGGTGTGGCTCGTTGGGGAAAGTGGCCAATGCCCAAGTGGGCGTCTACCTGGGATACGCCAGCCGGAAAGGTCACAGCTTTTTGGATGCTCGCTTGTTCCTGCCAGAGGCGTGGTTTGCAGAAGAACATCAGGCCAAACGCCAGATTTGTGGTGTGCCGGAAGAATTGAGCTATCAAACCAAACCCGAAATATCGTTGGCATTGTTGGAAAATACGCTGCAAAGAGGCGAACTGCCCTGCCAATGGGTGACGGCCGACGCCTTGTACGGCGATTCGCCTCTTTTTCGAGATGGTATTGCTGCTTTGGACAAATGGTACTTCGTAGAGGTGCGCTGCACGACCCGGGTTTGGCTGGAACGCCCGGAAGTGGCTGTGCCGCCTTGGAAGGGCAGAGGTCGTCGACCGACGCGCCTCCGCTTGTGTAATCCAGAGCAGAAAGCCTTGCAAGTGGACATCTTGGTCCAGCAACTGCCCCCAACAGTCTGGATACGAGCCAAAATCAAAGAAGGTGCGAAAGGACCCCTGGTGTGTGACTTTGCCTGTTTGCGGGTCATCGAAGTACGGGATGACTTGCCAGGCCAGGAACTCTGGCTCGTCATACGCCGCAATCTGGATGACCCGACCGAAATCAAATACTACTTCAGCAATGCTCCTGCTACCATCAACCCGGCTGAACTGGTGCGCATGAGCGGCATGCGTTGGCCGGTCGAGATCATTTTCCGAACCGGCAAGGTCGAAATCGGCTTTGACCATTACGAACTGCGCAGTTGGTTGGGATGGCATCATCACATGCTCTTTGCTTTTTTGGCTCATCACTTCCTGGTCCGTATGCGGACCTTTTTCAATGAACGAGCGCCTGCTTTGACTGTTTATCAGGTTCGCTTGCTCCTGATAAGCGTACTGCCCATGCCAAAATTAGACGTCGCAGCCGCCATTCGAATGGTTCGTTATTATCAACGCAGAAATTACATTGCCTATCTTTCTCATCGAAAAGGCCGTTTGGAACAATTTTCAGCTAACCTTGCGCTGTAATACTAGTAATGGGGGAGTAAAAACTCGTTACGTTAGATGGCAAAAGGCAGGGCATCATGATCACTGATGACATCTTGCCAGGTGCCACTGAGCCAAACGGCGCGGGCTTTGGCGACCCAACGAGCCCCCTCTTCCAGCCATTGCGCGCCAGAGCGTTTCAGGCGCATGGTGCCGATTTGTTTGCAGCCACTTTCGACAGTGCCGGAGCCAATGAGATAGCCTTGCTTTCGAAAATGAGCATAGTCCATGCGGGCCAGGTTGTTCTGAAAATAGGAGGCTGCTTTGGTGGCTGGTTCTGAAGCGGCGCCATGGTCAGCCAAGGCCAGACAGGCATCAATGACCGTTTGGGTGCGGCTCAACCAGAGATGTTCCTTCATCAATGTTAGCCAGGCCGCTTGCTGGTCTTCCTCATTGAAAAGGGCCTGAGCGACCGGAGTCAGGTATTCAACAGCATGGTACCAGTCCAAGATTTGAATGGCTTGAGGGAAGTTCTCCTCAATCAAACGCCAGATCCACTTGGCGCCATCACACACAAAGATGAGCTCTTGGGCCTGGTCAGCCAGGTAATGACAGCCGGTGGCCCAGAGCAGTTTGGCGAAGGACTCCGCTTCTTGCAGGTCACAATGATAGCGGATATTGGTGGCTTTCAAGGCCTCTAACTGACCCAGTCGCTCTTTGTATCTGGAGGACCATTGGCGGTCCGAGTTGGGGCTGACTTCATACCAGCAAAGCGTTTTCAGTTCCCGCCACTCTCGCGCGTGTAGGGACCATGGCCCCGTCGATCGAGCCGTACAATCGTCTGGGCGGGCTTTCTTCGTGCCGGGCAGGGTTCGTCATGTAATGGTGCCAGTCGCTGAGCTGCTCCCATTTCTGCTCGCGCGCCTGTTGTTTCTGGCCCACCCACTGGACAGCCTGACGAATACTGTTGTCACTGATGTCCAGTAGCAGAAGCGTTTTGGCCAGCCTGGCCGCTTCATCAAACGACGTTTGGATGCCCAACAAGGCTAACAGGGGCTTCAAGCCGGCACTGATTTCGCCAGGCTTGATTTTCAACCTGGTATCCAACGGCTTTGTTCCCGTCCGGCAATAGTCACACAGGTAGTAACTGCGTCGATAACGCACCCGGCCAAAGACACTGATCACCATCCCCTCCCGCCGGCAGCGATAGTCCGCTTTGTGGTTACAGGCGCAGCGGATGCTCGGTTCCACCTGGTCGCTCTTTTCCAAGACCTGACCCAATGCCTGTCGCCCTACTTCTTGTAAGATTTGTCTCATCCCCTGTTCAATCTCACCGATACCCATCCCACCTTCTTCTTGAACATAGATCGTCACCAACTCGCTCAATACCGTCGCAATTTGCTCGACACTTTCTTTGAACCGCTCTGTGTTAAAATCCATGGGAGCCTCCTTGTGCTTTCGTTTGGATGTGACACCTATAACAAAATCACAAGAGGCTCTTTTTGCCCACCCTTTTCCTTAACGGGTTTTTACTACAACCCAGTAATGAAAGTAAGGAGGCGAAACGAAGAAAGTCACAACAGCCAGGTGGTCGATGACAGCCAGTGCGCGAATAGATACTTCGAAGGGCTGCTGACGATCTAGGCTGCTTACAGTTGTCGTAACTTTGGGGCAAGAAGGGGGATGAACAGGTAACCGCAGTCACTCGACCAGCGCAAGAAGTGTGAGCCTTAGCGGACTCGAACCGCTGACCTCACGGATGTGAACCTCCGGACCGGAATCACGACCGTGATGCCATTCTACTCGTGTTAGAATCCTTTAACAATTAGCGGTTATGTTAAGAACCGTGGGGTCTGATTTGCATCGTTATTGTAAATCAGCCTCAATGCATGATTAGCTCTCTTGTTGATATTCTACAGCCATGAAGCCGGGTGTCAATTCCAGTACAGATGCTCACCTCAATATCAAATAACGGGCACTTGATTTCCGGATGCGATTTCCAGGAGTAGACTCTTAGAGGTAGGCCATTGGGTCTGGGCCGGGACACTAGGTGTAAAGATTGAGGGCGTTTTCCTGCTGGGCACCAGGGAACACAACCCGATATGGTTAGTAGCAAGCAGATTCCCCCCGAGTATGGGGAGAGTAACTCTTCCATATTCTCCTAGGTAGTTGAAACTGAAGGCTCGACTTCTACTCGAGTTCAACTGGCAGTGACTTCTGGCCTCCCTTACCCATCAATCGGGCGATCCAGGCGTTTTGTTCATCGGCCGCCAGCACCAAGTCCTTTATGATCATTGTAACGGGAACGCCTAGTATGGCACCAAGAGGGCCGAGCACGGCCGACCAGATGGTGATCGAAAAGATTACCATGATCGGCGCCAGGTCCAGCCCGTCACCCATGAACTTGGGTTTGATCACCTCGTCGGAGACGCCGTTGATCAAGATAATGCCGAAGAAGACCACAACAGCCGCCAGCGGGCCGGATTCAAGAAGCGCCAGAATCGTCGGTGGTATGGCTGCCAGCCAAAAACCTATTATTGGGACATAGCTCAATAGGAAGGCCAGAATCCCCCAAAGCAAGGGTAACGGAACCCCCATAATAATAAAGAAGACGGTATCCAGAATGCCGGTTAACAAACCGATCCATGTAGTAATAGATACGTAGCGTCTTATTTCGACGCTGAAGTCCGCTAGACGGCGAACATAATCGTTGCCTACCTCGATCTCGGCCGCTACTTTACCAGGCATGTTGAATAGTTCGATGAGCATGAAGATGATGGTCATAAAAATGAGCGCGACGCTGGATACGGATTCGACTGCTGCAAGGATCAAGCTGGCATAGAAACCCATCACTTTCCCAGGATCAAGCAACTCTGCCGATGCTGAGGCATTATCCTGGCCAACGCGCAAACTGTTCAGAAAGTCCCGAACAGATTCTTTAATACCGGCCAACTCTTCTTCGTAGGTCGGCAAGAGTTCTATCAGTCGATCGGCGGCGATGATCAACGTGGCTATCAATAATCCTCCGACGACCAGAATGGCCAGGAAGGTGCCCGCAAAGGCCAGCCAACTCGGCGCTCTCTTTTCTCGCAGCCAGCCATAGAGTGGGCTGGCACTGAGCACAATGATCCAGGCCAGTAGCAGTGGAACAACAAAGCCGGCCGCCTGGTGCACAAAGAATAGAGCAATGCCCAGACCGGCGATGCCAAGGATAAATCTCAGTGTAAATGAAAGGTTGCTTTGAGCCACAAATACCTCCTTGTATCTTTGATTAAGTCACATCGCCATTCAGATCACTAAGAATCTGCTTGGCGATGGTGGCATATTCCAGTCAGCCCGGGTTTTGCTAACTGCATTATCATCTAACTTCAACTCACTTTAGTTCATTTAACTACTCCTGGTAAATCTGCTCCCAGAGATCTTAATGTGCCTTGAAGGCAAGGGAAGCGGGGCCAAAGGCCGGTACCGTCTGGCGATAGAGCCCCATTGGCTCGACGTGGGATAGATAAGCGATGGGGTTACGCAAGACGCCGTCGAAGTTATCCCAGGCCCATGTTTCCAGTTCGCGATGCATCTTCTTCCGGCCGTCGACAAACGAGAGAAAAATATCCGCCTCTTCTGAGCGGTAGATATCTTCCTTGAAGTAATTCGATAATTGCATGTGTATTTGGATAGGTAAATTAGAAGGGATCAAGGATACCAACAGATGGTCGGCCGCGTTGAATATATTTTCGGCCAGGATACTTATCGTCGGTGGTCTATCCAGTATGATCAAATCATAACTCTTCTTGAGTGGGTCGAGGACGCGTTTGAGTTGTTGTTCTCGCTTTCTTTGTCGGTTAAACGTGATGTCCAGATTGCAATAGGTGAAATCGGCCGGCAGCAAATCCAGATCCTCATAATCGGACCCCTTCGATGGGTTTAGAGCCACGGACAAGGCCGCGCGCTTTTGGCTTGAGTTTTAGCGTCAGCCGAAGTTGAAGGTCGTCGATGCTTTTGGGTCCAGATCGCAGATGATTGAGTGTATTGAGGCCCGACCGGGCTCTGCTAGATATGCTAGATCGACTTTCGAGAGGAACTGGGAGATCCAGCCCATGCGGAACAGCGTCAGTGGTAGGAACAAAAAGAAGGTGACGAAAATAATCGCCGCTACCAGGGTCACCGCTTCCTCGCTGCCGGCGACCACGCCGGCTAATGCTGAACTCGGCCCGGTGGCTATCTGCTTGCAGGTGCCAAAGATGGCGTAAATAATTGCGCCGACGGCGGCAGCATATAGACCATTCTGGATAGGAACTTGGGCAATGCCGGCATAGCCAAGTGATTTGGGTATAACCAGCGCGGCGACTGTCAAACCGGCGATTAGGTCCGGCCGCAACCAGCCGCGATCATACTTTGATGCCCACTGCACAATTGGCACGTAGCGTGCCAATCCGCTGGGGTTCTTGCTTTTCCCGGTTGATGTCATGTTAAGCCCTGCCTTTTATCCTTTCAGGAAGCTGGCTTCATCCAACTACTCGATCTCCTGGTCATAGATATCGCCTTCGATTTCTACCAGGTGTGAAATCACATTTCCGCTCCAACCCTGCTGCGCATACTCATCAATGCGCTTGATGACGCGAACCGGCTGGCCTTCCGCAAAATTGTATTCATTAAAATCAAAGTAGACATCAGACGGTGCAATTAAGGATTTAAAGCGATAGTGCTTATTGGTCAAGTCCGATATGGTTTGGAAAAAGGTCGCTGAGTCGCCATACGTTTCCGTCGGATCGGTCAGCGCAGCAACGAGTTGCTTGATCAGCTCGCGGTCTTCTTCTGGCCCCGGCAAGCCCGCCGGCATGGCGACATTGCCCAGCGCGGAGTACATGAATCCATAAGCAGTGGGGGCGTCATTCCCTCTAGGCTGCGGCAAATTACGCAAGAAATAGTCGGCGCGCACAAAGCGATCGGCGCCGGACCAGCTTGCGGGAAGATCCTCCGCAGGCGTGTTCTTATACTTGGCCGCGTTTTCCAATTCCTCTTGATAAGAGGGTGGGTTTGTCATGATGCGGTATTCCTCACCATGGAAAATAGTCAATTTGCCTCCTGTAATCTCCACGATGGCCGAATCACCAGTAGCATCTGCCATAGCCAGATGTTTAGGCGTTGCATAGCTATATCCGGAACCCTTTTCACCCTGAATGGAAACGGTGTAGACTTCCTTCCTGATAGCCTCCACGGCATCGGCAACCCTAGCAAATTTATCGAGCACAAAGCTAACCCAATGGTCTTCGTCAAGCTCTTTATTTTTGTCGTCGGGCGCGACTGTTTGGTTGGGGTCTCCGTCAAGGTAATAGAGCGTGCGGGCGGTCAGTCCAGCCTCGTTCATGCCGTCATTGGGAAAACGGTTATTGGCATAAACAGCGACGCTGCCATATTTAACTGTCCAGTCTATTGACTGGGTTTTCTTTTCCTTATCAGCCGTCCCCCACCGTTTCACACCATGAGGCGTCACAACCATAGTCGGGTGTGATGCAGTCACAAAATCTTCATTACGGCCGACGATTTTCAAATCAGGGTTTGTGTTCCAGAAAATGCGCGTGCAGGCATTCACCAATCGCGCAAGAATCATGACGACAACCGACATGAATGCTAGATTTCCTACGAACCCGGCTATTTTTCTCATGTTTTTGACCTCCACTTTGGTATCAACGTCATATTTGACATTTTTGCATTAATTATTCAGGGCGGGTCATCCCATAAGTCCCAAATCCCAGATCTTCCATGCTATCTATTAAGAGCTGGATTAGGTACATACCATTATGAGCATATCCTCCCTGGTTTGATGTGCTGTATTGGTAATTGTAAGCAGCTTTCAATAGCTGGGGCGTCCAGGTTGAATAGGCTTCACCGTCTCTGTCCTGGAATCGACCATCCACAAAATCAATTGCATCCACACCCTCGGTAGCAAGGGCATAAATTTTCATGCCGGCTAAGAGCCTGTTCTGCAACGTTTCAATCTCAGCATTTAACCCTTCATTAGTATCGCCATCACCATCATAGTCGCTGCGGCTGGCCCGAATTCCGGCTAAATCATCAACTGATCGCACGCCTAAATGACAAACGCTGCATTGCTGTGGATCTATCTGCAGTGTGTGCGCATCATGACATTCAACACAGTTCTCAAACTGCAAAACATGGGTATTGAAACCAACATATAACTTATCTGGATATTCATAACCCCCTCGGGCTTCAGTACCGTATAGAGTGGGCCCGACGGGGTTGTTGTGAAGCCGGGGTAAGCTCAAATCGGCACTCACCTGGTTTGGTTCCACATCCACGGCGGCCAAGGCTTCATTTACACTAACGATAGAAGCCCTGCCCTGATGACATTCGAAACAATTCGCATTTTTCCCTAAGTTGGTGAGTTCTTGACCAGAAGGCATGACCGCTTGAGTTTTATGCTGGGTGAACTCGCTATGACAGGCATCACATTTTACCGATTGATCCGTAGGCACTGGCTGCGTAACCTCACCTACCGTGCTGCCATTGGCCCCATTGAACTCCAGATACCCAGGCGTTGAATGGCATTTTGCGCATCTTTCTGAAACCTCATCCTCGAAATGTACAGAACTGTCGGTAGCATGCACTGACCCTTCCCATACTGCTTCATGTTCTTCTCTTGAGGCCTCCGCCGCACTACAGGCGACCAGGACAACACTGAATATGACAAGAATGATGGGCAAAGAAAGGCGATGATGGTTCTGGAATCTCATCATGAAATGTCCCTCCGAACTGTATTAAGTAGAGAATGACTATAAACCGGGACTAAACTGCATCATGCCCCCATCGATGACAAAGGTCGTAGCTGTGCTGTAGCTGGCGGCATCAGAGGCTAACCAGGCCACCAGGTTCGCAACCTCGTCCGAGGTTCCCATGCGCGCTAAGGGAATCACCGCTTCCAATTTGTCACGTAATCCGCTGTTGGCCATTGTTTGCTCGTTTATGGGCGTGGTAATAGCCCCAGGGGCGACATTGACCACAGTGATATTATGTTCGGCCAATTCAACCCCTGCATTCCGAGCCAACATGCGCATGCCACCCTTCGATAGACAGTAGGGCGAATTGCCCGGCATGGGCCAATCTTCATGAATAGAGCTGATATTGATGATCCGCCCGCCTCCACCCTGAGCGATCATCTGCCGGGCGGCAAACTGCGTTCCAAAAAAGGCGCTCTTGAGGTTGACATTCAATACCCGATCGTACTCAGCTTCGGTTGTGTCCAAAGTCGATGTTCGGGTTTCAATGCCAGCATTGTTGACCATGATATCCAGCCGACCATGTGTCTGGACGGTTTCATCTACCAGGTTCTGTAAATCGGCCAGCTTGCTGACATCTGCATGGATAGCAATAGCTCGACCCCCGTTGGCAGCGATTTTATGTTGGGTTTCTTCGGCCGCGGCACGATTGGAGCGGTAGTCAATTGTGATGGCTGCTCCAGCCGCAGCCAGTGCAATAGCGATGGCTTTGCCAATACCACTGGAGCTACCGGTTACGATAGCGACCTTACCATTTAATGTCATGACTTAAAACTCCTTTCTCTCTTAGTTATGTGAAACGCTAATGCGGTGCAAATTGCAGGCAAACAGGGGAAGGTATTTGATTTGATTCCCCAGTCGGTGTTAACGCTCCGTCTTCCGAATTTATGCGGAAAACAACCACTGAATCACTGTTCTGGTTGGCTGCCAAAAGATATTTCCCGGTAGGGTCAAGGGCAAAGTTGCGTGGCTCCTTACCTTGTGTTGGCTCGTGCCCTACCAGGGTCAGCCGTCCTGTCTCCGCATTCACCGCGAAGATAGCGATGCTATCATGACCACGATTGGAGGCATAGAGGATTCGGCCGTCAGCATTCGGCAGGAAATGGATATCAGCGCCGGCGCTAAAAGCGGTGAAATCATCAGGACGCGTGGAAATGGTCTGAATATGTTGGGCTTGACCCAGCGAGCCATCATAAGCGAAAACAAGGATGGTGGAGGCGCATTCGGTTACGACATAGAGGAAGTTTCCGTGGGGATGAAAAGTCATATGTCGCGGTCCACTGCCGGCAGGTACGGAGATGAAGGCCGGGTCATGGGGCACCAGTTTCCCATTCTGGTCATCAAAACCATAAACCAGGATCTGGTCAGTGCCTAGGTCCGCAGAAAGAAGGAACTGACCGGATGGGTCAGGAAGAATGCTGTGGGCATGTGGCCCGTCCTGTCGCGGGTCAGGTCCAGAGCCATGATGCTGCTTGTGGTCAGACGCCGGCAGCAGTTCACCGTTTTTTTGCACTGGAAATACGTCGACATTGCCCGTGATGTAATTGGCCACAAAAGCGTAGCGACCATTTTGATCCGTACTAACATAAGCTGGTGCCAGCCCCCCTGTTAGCTGCTTGTTCAGGAAAGCGAGATCTCCCGTCGCGGGATCGATGGCAAATGCACTTACGGTGCCACTAATTTCCTCCTCGCGGGTCAATTCATTCACCGCATAAAGAAATTTCCCGCGTGGTTCGACCGTTACAAATGAGGGGTTAACCACCCCGATCATTGTTGACTGATGACGTAACTTGCCGTTTTCCGGATCAAACTGATAAACGTAAATACCTTCTGCATGACCATCGACATGTGATTCATGCCGCGTGTAAGTACCGATATAGAGCGTTCTAAACTTTGAGTTAGGCATAATAATGGTTCTTATTCCTTAATGGTTCAATTTATGCTGCCAAGGAACGGAATCTTAATAAACAACGAAGTTGTCTCCTTACCGCTCCTCAAGGCTGACCATGCAATTCCGTATACTATTAAATCGTCAGTCCTAGGTGACCACAAAGGCAAAGAGGATGGCCGCAAGAACCAGTAAACCAACGAGAATAGCAGCAAATCTTTTCACGATGATGTGATGCATGGAAAACTCACCTTAAACCATATCAAATCGTTCTGTTAAAACATTCTGTGGGGGGACACCTAAGGCAGGGAGCGCTTCTTCCATTGCATCCATCAGCGCTGGCGGCCCACATATCAAATATTTGAAAAACTTATACTGTTTAGCATAATCTGCCATGTGTCGTTTCATGACATCAGCATTTACAAATCCTGTTTCACCCTGCCAATCATCTTCAGGATGACTCAAAACGGGGACAAAAGTGAAATTCAACTTGTTCGACTGCTGCAATGCTTCGAACTCATCACGAAAGGTCATTTCAGCATAGGAGCGCGCCCCGTAAAAGAGGAAAACCTTCCGATTATCTTCGCGTTTGATCATCGTCTGAATCATGGAATGAAGGGGCGTTATCCCCACGCCACCACCGACAAAAACATAGCCCATTGCCTGTTCGCGATCAATCGAGAAAACACCGTGTGGACCATCCAACCACACTTTTTCTCCCGGCTGCAAATTGGGCACCACCTTACCCGACCAATCCCCAAGATTTTTGATCGTGAAGCTCACCGTTCCAGACGGTTCAACATCGCCAGCTGAGGACATTGAAATCGGATGTTGGCCGACGCCGAAGGGGGTGCGGCCGCTCTTGATCCAAGAGAATTGACCCGGCTTAAAGTTAAATCCATCATGGTTGTCCGGCTTAAGTACCAACGTGCGCGCTTCGCCATATTCCTCACGATTCTCAACCAACTCCCAGCGGCGGTTCCAATTGCGAATGGGCGTGTAGATTTTGTACCAACTAATTAAGCCGAGCACTAAAACCGCATATATAGCCCATACGATTTTCATTTCCAAAGTGGATGTGTAGCGGCCGATCAAGAAAATGTGTACCAGCGCAGCAAAGATGATAAACAGGGCGAAAAGACCATGCAGCACGTACCAGATCTCATAGCGGATGCCCAACCGTTTGCGCCAGATAGAGGATATGATTAGCAGCAGTAATATGAATACCGCTGAGAATGCGGTAATGGTAGCGGTATTGGCACAACTGGAGAAGGGATTCAGCCAACAGTTTGCCGGATATCCAGAAATGATGAGCAGTATGGGGTGGGCCAGCACAAAACCCAGGGCAGCTATGCCCATCGTGTTATGGAATAATTGAAGCGAATCCTCTCCAAACGGCTGCGCGGCGGCGTTAATGCGCGATATGAGCGCAAACTCCAAGCTCATGATCGAAAAACCGATGAAGCCAGCCGCGACCGCCACCTCTACCAGAAAGGGTTGTGCGGCACGTCCAGGATTTGATAAAGTCGCCGTTAACAGTGGAAGCAATAACAAGAATAAGTAGAAACCATACCAAATAATTCCCCTAACAATCAAAATCATATCGCTGTGCCTCCTTGGCTGATGTTTTGTTCGATCAGGACGACTGCTGACCGCGATGTTGCAGGATATTTGTATTGATTCTCGTCCAGCGACACCGGCGGTTCAGCGAAATCTGATGGAGATGGTTTCGCTGTGTCGACCAAACGTGCCCATCGACGTCCGGCCGGCAAGTCTGGTAACTGGAAGACAAGGGGTTCCCAATAGGCGTTGAGCATGATGTAGAGATGTTCATCATTGTCTTCGTCTTCGTAGTTAAACAGCTCAAAGGCAATGCTGTGGGACTGTTCGCCCCAATCCGGTTGGTGGAGGTGTATGCCATGCCACACAATGTTTGTGCCGCCGGGTTCGAACCAGTAGGCACGATCGCGGAAAAGTTTGTTTCTCCGTCGAAAACAAAGCAAGCCGGAGACAAAGCGAAAGAGCGCCTGCTCCTCATCGACCTTGTCCCAATCAAACCAGCTGATCTCATTATCCTGGCTGTAAGCGTTGTTGTTGCCGCCCTGCGTGTTTCGCACCTCATCTCCCATGAGAAACATCGGTCGCCCCTGCGACAGCAGGAGAATGGTGAAGAAATTGCGGATCTGGCGCTGGCGCAACGCGTCAATTTCTGGATCATCGGTTGGACCTTCCACACCGCAGTTCCAACTGTCGTTCTGATTGCTGCCGTCCTGGTTGCCTTCACCGTTGGCTTCATTGTGTTTATCGTTGTAGGAAACCAGATCATTGAGGGTAAAGCCGTCATGGGCAGTGATAAAGTTAACGCTGCGCATCGGATCCCGGTCCGGCAGAGAGAAGACCTGGGGACTGCCGCTAATGACATCGGCCAGATCGCGTATGACGCCAGCATCACCCTTGACGAAGCGGCGCATAGTGTCCCGATAACGGCCGTTCCACACCGCCCATCTGTCACCAACGAACGAACCAACCTGATAGAGTCCAGCCGCATCCCAGGCTTCGGCAATGATCTTCGTACCGGCCAGCACAGGGTCGGAATCGATGTCCCACAGAAGGGGCGGAATCTGTAGAACTTGGTCGTCCTCGCCTCGATACAGTACCGAAGCCAGATCGAAGCGAAAACCATCGACGTGCATCTCCTGCACCCAATAGCGCAGGCTGTCCATGATCATGCGGCGCACCACCGTGTGATTGCCGTTGAGCGTGTTGCCCACCCCGCTGTCGTCAACATATTCAGCCCGGTTGGACGGATCAAGTAGATAGTAAATTTGATTATCGATGCCACGCAACGACAACGTGGGACCGTCGTAGCCGTCCTCAGCCGTATGATTATAGACAACATCCAAGATAACCTCGATGCCTGCTCGGTGAAGCGCCTTGACCAAGTCACGGAACTCATCGACAGGTCCCAGCCAATCCTGGCTTGAACTGTAGCCGCGATGGGGTGCAAAAAAGGTCACCGGTTCATAGCCCCAATAATTGGGTCGATCCCCTGGCGCAGACTGGCGGTCAAACTGGAAAACAGGCATCAGTTCAACGATCTGCACGCCTAGCAGTTGGAGATAGGGAATCTTTTCAATCAAGCCTGCATATGTGCCTCGTGTTACGTCAGGCAAGCTGGAACTGGGATGTTTGGTGAAACCACGCACATGCATTTCGTAAATGGCCGACTCATTGAAATCGCGCCGCAACGGCCGATCGCCTTCCCAATCATATGCAGCGGGATCGACGACGACGCTCTTCATTGCCTGAGCACAGTTCTCCACGCCATGTTGAGATGCAACCCCCCGATCGTACGAGTCGTCAACGACCGCACGCGCATAGGGATCGAGCAGCACCTTGGATGGATCGAAGCGCTGTCCATCCTGAGGAACGTAAGGGCCGCTGATACGATAGCCGTAGAGCTGTCCGGCCTTGAGCCCGGACACAAAGATGTGCCAATAAGAACCGGTGCGATTCGTTTGTGGATCCAGCCGGAAGACGGCAGAAGGCTCTGCCGTATCAGGGCGATCAAACAGCAGGAGCTCAACGCCAGTTGCATGATAGGAGAAGAGGGCGAAGTTAACGCCGCTCCCTCCCACACTGGTATCCGCCACGGTTTTCACCGTGGCGCCAAGCTGATCTGGCAAACCCAGACCGGTATCAAGCATTTTTGTCATCATCCTTTGCTTTCTTCATCGTTGCCAATGTCTCCACGGCAAGTTCGAAATCATCTACCTCGCCGTAAAAGAACAGTATCTGGGCGATCAAGCCTGTCCATCCAGTTTGATGACTGGCCCCAAGACCGGCGCCGTTGTCACCGTGGAAATACTCATGGAAGAGGATATAGTCACGCCAATGGGGATCGGTCTGAAACTTTTCCATGCCACCGAAGACAGTACGCTTTCCCTCGTCATCGCGCAAGAAAATCTGCGCCAGGCGGCCTGCAAGCTCCTGACTGACTTCCCACAATGTCATCATTTTTCCGGAGCCAGTGGGACATTCAATGCTGAATTCGTCACCGTAGTAAGCGTAAAGGTGAACCAACCCTCTGTTCAAGAGGTAGTTGATGGGGAACCAGATGGGTCCGCGCCAGTTTGAGTTGCCGCCGAACATGCCGCTATTCGACTCGGCCGGTAAATAATCGACACGATATTCAGTGCCACCGACGTGCACGACGTAAGGATGCTCAGCATGAAATCGTGAGATGGAGCGGATACCATGAGGACTGAAAAACTCATCTTCGTCCAGCATGCGGTGCAGAATGCGACGTAACTTCTCTTCATCCACCATCGAGAGCAAGCGACGGTCGTGGATCCCTCCTGCGCCGAGGGCGGGAATGCTCTGCACCAGCCTCGGGCGATTTTCATTCAGCCAGCGTACTCGATCCATGAATTCAGGCAGCTTTGCCGCCTCCTCCGGCCGGACAATGGCGCATGCCGCCAGCGGCAGCAAGCCAACAAGCGACCGAACCTTCATGCGTGCAGCTCGGCCGTCGGGCAGGCGTAGCACGTCATAGAAGAAGCCGTCTTCGTCATCCCACAGCGAGTCCGACCGATCGTCCTGCGGATCCATGGCATCATGGATCCACAGAAAGTGTTCAAAGTACTTGCTGGCCATGGATTGATAGGTCGGATCGTTTAAGGCCAATTCCAGCGCAATCTGCAGCATGGACAAGGCGTAGAAGGCCATCCAGGCCGTGCCGTCTGACTGCTCCAGATGCCCACCGGCTGGCAGGGGTGCGCTGCGATCGAAGACGCCGATGTTGTCTAGCCCCAGGAAGCCGCCGCCAAAGAGATCATTGCCGTCGGGGTCTTTGCGGTTGACCCACCAGGTGAAATTAAGCGACAGCTTGTGGAAAGCATCACGTAAGAAGTCGATGTCGCCTTGGCCATGCATGGCCTTCTCAATACCATAGACACGCAGGGTGGCCCAAGCGTGAACGGGCGGGTTGACGTCGCTGAAGTTCCATTCGTAGGCAGGTACTTGACCGTTTGGATGCAAATAGCGTTCATTGAGCATGAGCGCCAGCTGCTCCTTGGCGAAGTCGATATCGACAATCGACAAGGCTACGGTATGGAAAGCCAAATCCCAAGCTGCATACCAAGGATACTCCCATTTGTCCGGCATGGAGATGATGTCGGCGTTGACCATGTGGAACCACTGCTTATTGCGGATTGATGCCTGCTCCAGATCCGCACGTGACGTCAGACCATGTTCCTGCAGCCAATACGTTACGTCATAATTATAATACTGTTTGGTCCATAGCATGCCGGCTAAGGCCTGGCGCATAACATTACCGGCATCTTCAGTCAAGCGGTCTGGTGTGAGCGCGGCGTAGAAGGCGTCTGCCTCCTCTTTCCGGCTGCGCAAGACGGTCTCGAAATGAGAGCCGAAGGGAGTCCCCTCGGCCGGATAGGTGGACTTCAGCACTTCTGGCGCCGTTGTGGTCAGTCGCAGGCGGACGACGTCACTCTGACCGGATTCGAGGGTGAACTGGAAATGGGGCGCCGCTTTTGTCCCTGTCCGGGTGGGATTGACGGCCGAGCCGTTGCCGTGGACCACCGCGTCGTTGATACCGTCTTTGACGTAGGCACCGGCGTTGGCGCTGCCGAAAAGGCGCTCGTTGTTTGTCTCATTTTCGGTGAAGAGTAGCGGGACGTCCCCAGCCACGTAGAGAAAGCGCTCGCCCAGCGTAGCATGGCGGGCCACAATCGTGCTGAAGCCCGGGCCATCTTCACCCTGTTCCAGGCTAGGCTTGAACACACCAGTCGACCAGGACCAGGTATTGCGGAACCAGAGCGTGGGCAGCACGTGCAGTGTCGCCGGCTCCGGTCCTCGATTGTGGAGGGTGATCTGGATCAAGAGGTCTTCCGGCGACTCTTTGGCATATTCTACAAAGACGTCAAAGTAGCGATCCTCGTCGAAGACCCCGGTGTCGAGCAACTCGTACTCAAAATCATTGGCGCTGCGCTGCCGGTTGGTCTGGACCAGATCATTGTAGGGATAGGCTGCCTGTGGATACTTGTACAGGTATTTCATATAGGAATGCGTGGGCGTACTGTCCAGGTAAAAATAATACTCCTTCACATCTTCGCCGTGATTGCCCTCGCTATTGGTCAGGCCAAACAGCCGTTCTTTGAGGATGGCATCGCGGCCGTTCCACAGAGCCAGGGCAAAGCAGAGCTGCTGCTGGTCATCGGAGATACCGGCCAACCCATCTTCGCCCCAGCGGTAGGCCCGGGAGCGAGCCTGGTCATGGGAAAAGTAGTCCCAGGCGTCGCCAGACTGGCTGTAATCCTCGCGAACGGTGCCCCACTGCCGTTCGCTCAAATAGGGCCCCCATTTGCGCCAGGGGACCTGCGCGTCGTGTGCTTCCTGTAAGCGTTCTTTTTCAGCGTTCATGCGATATTCCTCCTCGCCATATACAATTCTAGTGAAATCTTTTCAGACTGTCAGCGATCATTTTGTTCTTTGGCGTTCTTTTTTGCGCCATTAATCTCCCAGCCTCGCAAGGTGCGAATGACGTCGAAGAGCATGAGCAGCAGGACGATGCCGTTTATGCTATAGAATATCGTGATCAACTTCGTCGCCGGCGTGGTGGGAGAGAGATCGCCATAACCAATGGTGGTCAAAGTAATCACCACAAAATACAACGAGTCCAGCCAGCTCCAACCCTCCAACCAGTGATAGAGCGCTGCGCCAATTACAATCACGAATGCGGCATAAATGAAAAACGGACGCGTTTTCCGGTTGAAGAGCACATCTAGAAATAACGCTCTGGAAATCAGGTGATATTGTCTTGTAACCCAACTGCCAACGCCGCCTTTTTCAGAAGGCCGTTTGCTTCTTGAACTATTGTCATTACTCACTTGCCGAATCCTCCTTAGAATCAGATTCAGCGCTGAAGGCCGGCTGCCGGTCCTTTTCGGATCTCTCGGCCACCTTGGTGATCTTGAGTGACCAAGAGCACAAGGCAACGAACACACCCAAACTATTGCCCTCAACAACTGATCAAATCCCAGTCTCCGCAACGATTTGGCCCTTATTTACTGCATCCACCAGAGCCTGGTGATCGAGCTCTGTCTGGTCAGCATAGGCTACGGCGAAATTGCTGATGGCCTGGTCGAATACATCACTGCTTCCCAGGTAGCCGTAGATCGCTGCAGCATCCCCTGTTCGGGCGTGGGCGCGCGCCAGACAAGCACTGCATAGGCCAAGATAGGTTCCAAGTCCCTTAGCCTTCAGCCTGGTCACGTCGAATGATCCTTTCATGTCTTTCAATTGTCGCCAATAGTATTGGGTGCCCGAGAGCCCTCGGTTCCATCCCAGGAAGATATCGGAAGCGGCCTGCATGAGTCGCTGGCCGATCACAACCCGCTGGGCCTGGCTGGCGTAGCCCCTCTTGGGCAGATAGGCTTCCAGGGCCGATGGGCCAGCCTCTTTTTGCTGCAGGATCAGCGCGTCATCATCGGCATTTCCTTCGAGCAAGGCGATGGTACAGCGGGTACCCACGCTGCCAACGCCGCCGACTCTTAAGGCCGCATCGGCAATGCGGAAACGTGACAGGAGCAGGCGTCGTTCCTCCAGCAAGCTGTTCACATATTCCTGCCAGAATTTTTTTATATCCCCTTCCGAGACCTGTGCCTTCTGCTCGTCACTGAGAAGCTCCGCCAGGCGTACCAGCAACGGCGGATCATTGACGATCTGCCGCCGGCCATCAATGAATTCGGTAAGTTTTTCCAGCGTCTGCTGGCGGGTGTGTGATCGAGCTTTCTTGACGGTTTTCTGAGCGCTTTTCGCGCCTTTCTTGGCATATTTATCGAAGACTTTCAGGACGCTATCGGCATCGACATGGAAGTACCAGACATCAAGGATGGGCGCTTGGGCAAAGCGGCCCATCGATTCGCGGTAAGTTTTGGAGACGATGGCTGCCAGTTCTTTACATTTCTTATCACTGAAGCCATTCTCCCGTCCGGCCACCACCGCGCTCGCCGCCAGCCGCTTGAGGTCCCATTCCCAGGGCCCAGGGTATGTCTCGTCGAAATCATTGATGTCAAACACCAGATTACGTTCTGGGGTGGCAAAGACACCGAAGTTTGAAAGATGGGCATCACCGCACAGAACGACATCCAGGCCTGTCGTTGGCGTAGGCGCCAGATCCGAAGCCATCACCAAGGCCGAGCCGCGCAGAAAGGAAAATGGAGAAGCCAGCATGCGGCCATACTTGATGGGTAATAAATGCTGCAATCGTCCGGCATCTTGAGCCTGCAGCAGGCTGATGGGATCGGGACGGTCGGTCGCGGGTGCCCATTCGCCATGACTGCTCCGCGGCGCCTGTTTGCAAAGTCGTTTTCCAAGCGCGATACGTTCCTCAACAGACATTTGTTTCCTGTCGAATGTTTCTTCAGACATTTTGAGCGATCCTTCTAATTTTGATTATCCTAATAATCCGGTGCATAAGTAAGTCTATTCCTTACATGCGTTTCAACCACGCCGGCGATATTATTATGGATGGGTGCGATGCCGACAAAATCAGCTGGCCTTTAACTGGCTTGTTGGTCAGGTATTTGGTCAGCTGTGGCCTCGTAGACATTGCCGTAGATTCGGCTCTCGCCGAGTTTGTCGATGACGCCGTCTCGTCGCAACAACTCCTTCACCTCAGTCTTCACCCGGGCCAGACGCACCTCGATGTTATAGTTCGTCGCCAGGTCGAGAATTTCTGCCAGCGTGTCGGATCCCTGAGAATCGACGAAATTAACGCCCTCAAAGTCGAGCACGATTGTGTGTAGTTTTGGCTCCGCTTGGTAGGCGAGTTCTCGCAACCGGTCGGTGAGCGCGTCCGCGCTGGCGAAAAAGAGACCCGCATCAAACCCCATCACAAGTAATCCAGGATAGGTCTCGCTATCGGCATACTCGTCCATGCTCCTGAACACCTGTGTTCCGGGCTTACGCCCGAGTACAGGCATGTTTGGACTCACCGAGATGTAGATTAGCCAGCCGAACGACAAGATAATGCCGATTATCACCCCAGCCAGAACGCCGGCCGTCAGGACGCCGAGGATAGCAGCCACCGCGATCCAGAAGTCCGTCCGTTTCACGTGATAGAGACGGCGCATCTCGGGCACGTCCATCATGCCCATCACAACCGCCTCGATGATCAACGCGGATAGCACCGCTTGAGGTAAATATGAGAAAAATGGTGCCAGAAACAGCATTGTGAGGATGACTAATACACCAGTTGTGAGCGAAGCCACAGGCGTTTTAGCCCCAGAGGTGTCGTTGAGCGAGCTGGCCGACAGGCTGGTTGAGACGGGAATACCCTGCACCAATCCGGAACCGATGTTGGCCATACCTTGAGCCACCGTTTCCTGGTTGATGTCGACTTGATATTTGTGCTTCGACGCAAACGAACGGGCATCCCCGGCGCTCTGCGAGAAACCGATCAGTAGTAATCCGATGGCGGCCGAGCTAATCACTGCCAGGTTCTCCATGACGAATTCGAGATTGGGCAGCGCCAACGACGGCAGGCCGCGAGGGACATCACCTACCAGAGCCAGCCCCTGATCGCCCAGCCCGAAGATCGCCGAGGCCAGGATACCAGTAATGACCAGGACCAGTGCTCCAGGAACTCGCGGGGCGACAAACCGCAGCCCGAAGATCAGCGCCAGTGAAAGGAGACCCACCAGCAGCGTCATCCAAATGATGTCCGGCAGAGTTCCAAGCCAGCTGAACAGCTTCTGCCATGAGTTCGAACCCTCGGCCGCCGTGCCGGTGATCTTCGGTAACTCGCCGATCACCACTTCGATGGCAGAACCAAACAAGAAGCCGGTGATCACCGCCTTCGACAGGAATTGGGAGATCCAGCCCATCTTGAATAACGCCAGAAGTAAGAACAACAATCCGGTCAGGAATGTGATTGCCGCAACCAAGGCCACTGCGGAATCATCGTCGCCAGACACGCCGGCGGCAATGACCGCGCTGGCGGCAACAGCCGCCAATGCAGAGCTTGGTCCGGTCGCGATCTGGCGCGATGTGCCAAATAAGGCGTACAAGATCGCGCCGACCGCCGCCGCGTAAAGACCGTATTGGATCGGAACGTTGGCGATGCCCGCATAACCCAGTGACTTCGGCACAACCAGCGCCGCCACCGTTAACCCGGCGATGACGTCAAGCTTTAACCACGCCCGGTCATAATTGGGCAGCCACTGCACGATCGGAAGAAGGCGCGATATCCCACTACTTTTTTCTACTTGTCCCTTTGTTTTTTTTGCAGCCATGATGTTTCACCTCTCAATGTAGTTTCTATCAGATCCCCTCACGCTGCCGGTTTCCAGTGTATTAGACCAGTGCCGATTGTCTTATCCTGTTCATCAGAAGCGTTTCTGAGTGGTGAAAGATCTGAATTGGCCTGGCTTTCATTTCTCGTATTGGCTTCATCTATGACCATGCCTGGTGAAGCGAAGGGTGCCTGCATCGATTTCAATTGTTTAACTACATCCCGGCGAATAAATATGGGAACATAAGTTTGTATCCGAGCACCTTCATAATTATGGACAACATCCTTGAGTACTTCTTGTATGGTTGAGCGAGTGACAGTACCATGTCAGATCACCAAAAACCTGCTCGACGATAGCGTTTACATTCCAATCAGTCTGGGTTTTACCATCTTCATTACTGCCAGACTTCAACTCACATTCGTTCATTTAAAAGCTCCTTGTAAATCTCTTTCCACAAATCTTGATAGGCCCAGGAAGCAGGGGAGGCGGGGGCAAAGACCGGCACCGGCTGGCGGTAGGTTCCCATCTGCTCGACGTGCGAGAGATATGGGATGGCACTCTGCAATACACCGTTAAAGTTCTGCCTGGCCCAGGCTGCCAGCTCCTGGTGCATTTTCTTTCGCCCATCTACGAAGGAGAAAAATGTATATACCCTCTCTAACCGGTATTGATTTTCTTGGAGGAAAGCGAGCAGTTGGGTGTGAGTCCGGAGTGACAGCGTCGTCGGGATCAGGGGGACGAGCATGTAGTCGGCTGCTTCGAATATATTTTCGGCTAGGATATTAATAGTCGGCGGAGTATCCAGGATGATCAGATCGTATTCTTTCTGGAGGGGTTCAAGTGATAATTTAAGTCTTTGCTTACGGTGTTTCTGGTTGTTAAAGATGATATCGAGATTGCGGTGAGAGAAATCGGCCGGCAGCAGGTCCAAGTTTTCGAAATCGGTACCTTTTATGCTGCGGTCTATTTGTTTGCGACCCCTTATGAGGCCTCGTGCTTTAGGCTTAAGCTTCGGTTTGATCCGGAAGTAAAAGGTTGTCGAAGCCTGCGGGTCAAGATCGCAAATCAGTGTCACCAGGCCTGATTGGGCCGCAAGATAAGCAAGATTGACGGCCGCGGCCGTCTTGCCAACGCCGCCTTTGTTGCTATAAAGTGCCAGGATGGTCATCGGCCGGCCTTCTTTCCTTTCATGGAAAATAGTCGGCGGAATAACTTCTGGTTGGCCGGCGAGGCGAATTCCGTGAAGGAATTAGCAAAATTTGCTTTTACTTTTTTTTGCTCGTAACCAAGATTCTCTACCAAGTATCCGGTAGCCACCAAGGCCTTTCTTGACCGGTGATCGTCCATGGGCAGTTCCTCGGCTATGTGCATCAAGTATTCCTGCTGGACCGACAGGTCATTGAATTCGCCCAGGTTGTCCTGCAATTTCTTGAGCTGTTTTATCAAGCGGGCCATCTTCTTCCTTGGAAAGAGACTGGAGAAGAATTCCATCAAGTAACGCAGCTTCTTACACTCGATTCTCAGGGCATGGAGCAGCTCGTCTTGCATGTGGGTCAGGATGTAGTCGCCGTCCTTGATCACCCTGCGATAGCGCTTGTAAATCCTCTTCCGGGCTAGGTCGACGATGGATATGGCAGCATTGGCCGCAGTTGGTTTTTTCGGGGCGGGTTCATTTAGGAAATACTCCCAATCTTCAAACGCCCGGGCATATTCACTCGATGACAGGCTAGTTATGACCTCTTCCAGGGCTTGTTCACGAAGGACCCGCAGGTAATCGAACAGGGGCACGATGTCTTCCCGCATCGCAGCCGGGAGCCTGGCCTCAAAATCTTCCTCAGACAATAGGTAGACATCAAGATCCCGAAGCTCGTTTGTGAGCTGGCCCAGAGTATCTGAACGACTGTTTGAAATGCTCCGTTTCCTCCGTCGGAAACACGTTCCTGATTTGACTCAGCGCCGACCGCGTTCGGCGAATGGCGATCCGGTAATCATGGAGAAACTCGGTGTCGATATCGGCCTTAATGCCTGCCTCATTGGCTTTCATGATCTTGAACAGATAGCGCAAGATCTCTTTTGTGGCTGAATCGGATCGCTTTTTGGGTTTTAACCGTAAATCCATCTTTCCAGAATAGCTACCCGGTTTCTTCCCGGCTTGTTCTAGAGCAGTGACGTAGAGATCTTGGATCAAGGATGATACCTTCGGTATCCGGGCAAGACGTTGGCCAACTTTCGCGAGTATTTGGGATAGCCACGAACTGGCAACAGGCTTAAATAAGATGCCGCAAGAAGGTTCGCTATCCACGTCAAGAGTTCGCACTTCGGTATAGACCAGCCGGGCCACCGTTTTTTCATCGGCATTCAGAATTCGATAGAATGATACCCTAGTATTTACTTCGGCGAGTGGCAGAAGCGCTCGCATTTTGATGATTGATTCCAGGCGTTCGCGCAACGGGCTTTCAGGCAAATCCCAGGTGAATTCCGGCGCCGAATGACTTGTGAGGCCATTCAGTGATTCGCCGCTTGATAAATGCTCCAAGCTGAGCTCTTGACCAGCGTGTCGCAGCACCAGCGATCGATTAAACAAGCGCCAGTCATAGGTATCATAGAACGTCCACATCTCCGATATTGGTGGATCGGCTATGAAGGCGAACTTTCCAGCCAGAAGTTGAACTAGCTGATCTGACCCATATTCGTCTGGTAATCTGACGTGCAAGCTGGCAACGAAAGCCATTTCTACCTACTTCTTTCGCTTCTTTTTGCTTGGTTTGCTCTTTTTGACCTTTGCTTTTTTGGATTTTCCCTTTTTGTTTTTCTTCTTAGACTTTTTTCCTTTTAGTACTTTCTTATCCTTCTTTTGCTTTTTTTTCTTCACTGATTTCTTGGCTTTCTTAGCCTTCTTTTTAGGTTTCTTTCTGGACTTCTTTTTGGCCTGAGGTGTATCCTCTAGTTGTGCTTTCGCCGCATCAACTGGCCCGACCGTTTCCTCAGCATCTGCTAAATCCGGCTGATCTTCTGCCGAACTCTGGGGCGATTCAGCGTCCTGCTGGGCTTGATTCAGCAACTCTTCTGGGAATATGTCCGTTCGATCTCTACGGAACTTGGTAAGCCAGTAACGCACCTGTCCCTTCGTGAGCCCGGTCGCGCTGGCGGCTTCAGCTTGCGTCGCGCCCCCGTCGATAGCTAAGAGGGCTTGTGCCCGCTGGCTATAAGGCCGTTCCCCGGAAGCTATCTGGTTAAAGATGGCCCGTTCTTCAGAGCTGACCGATCTAAATTCTTTTCCTGAACTTTCTTTAACTTCGGTTTTTGTTGTCATCGGATATTTCTCCACAGATCCCTTCAGCTTAAGTAAAGGCCGTTACCTACAGTTAGTGCCTCTGCCGGGGGCAAAGGGTTGAAACCCAGCTCTAGGATGGGAAATGATATTGGCGATCAAGCTATTGGACCCAAAGACCTTTTAGGCTTCTAACTAACAACCACTTAAGGTCAGCACTTCACGGCTTTTTGTACTAATGGAGTATTTGGTTCCTTGATCTCACTTCTTACCCTTCTTCTTGCCTTTTTTCTTATCCTTCTTCTTGTCTTTCTTTTTGGCCATTATTATCTCCTTTTATAGGTTATATTTACTAAACGGTGAAATCTTTTTTTAAATACCGATCCTGGTATTTCTTTTTAAGAACCAACAGCTTGATCGCCTACTCCACAGTGATGAATATGGCTGACCCGCTTGAAATTACCTTTGTAGCCTGTCAATACGATTACTAACGAGCTTGTCTCTTGTATCTCTCCTTACTTCAGGAAATCCTGCTTGCGATCCTTAATGTCTTCGCCGCGTATGTCGTCCAGCGGAATGGTCATCACTTTGTTCCCACCAAAGTCCAGTTTGCTCAGGTCCACCAGACGCATGCGGCGGCTATACTCAGTTCAGTAGTACTAGAGTTTGTTCTTGATATCACCGATAATCGTCCACTGGGTTTGGCGGCCATGACCTCACATTTGTGCATACCTTCCCGTAACAGGCCTTTGGGGATATCAAAGTTGTGCAAAGTCCCGGCCACCTCAGGCACACCACTATCCACATCTGAGAAAGACAGCAATGTCTGGGTAAAGGCGACCCCCCGGAGGTTGTTTCCTTGGACCAAGCAAGGATTTGGCAACCTCCGGGAGTATTTTGTAACCTGGCGATGGCCCAAACTGTCAATACATTAGGCTAAGGACGTGCTTCTTTGTCTACGGTATTTGGTCTCCATAGGGAACACGCTCGCGCTCGCGGTAGCCGCCGAAGTAGGTGGCCATGTCGGTGAATATTGCCAGGCCCATCAGGATCCAGTCAAAACCCTGGATGCCACCCGGATATACGGCGATGTACATGAGGGTTGTCCAGGGCAGAAACAGCCAGCCCAAAAAGCCCCAAATGAAATGGTCGAAAGCGCCATTGACGTAAAGCGGGTTGAAGATATACCAAACCAGGATACCTAACCGCGGCCCGAAAAGTAACAGGTGGTGAAAAAGCAACACATTTTGCCCTCCTTGTCTCCTTGTAGTTGTATGCTCTGCAAAGCAGAGGTCTCTGCAACTGTCATTTTGACCGAGGATCTTGCCTTGAGCATTGTCGAAAGGGAGGAATCCCTGTGCCTTTGCCATGACTGAACATGCTCTTCTTCGCAAGGCTTCAGGGATTCCTCGTAAGGCGTACTCCAATCGGAATGACCAGTCTCGTGGACCAGGTTGAAAGAGCACTACGGCTTTCGCCGTTACTATTCAACGTTGACCGAGGGGTTATTGCCTAGGAGGCAAAGTCCTCTTTCAGCTGATTTTCCTGGTCATCAGACAGATTGGTGTAAAAGAGGTCGAATTTGAGACCGCTTTGCTTAATCGCGTCCGTGACCTTGTCCTGCACGGCCTGGTCGGTCATCAAGAACAGAGCCGATGTCCCTTCGGTGACCTTTTCTCGGGCTTGCTCGATGAAGCCCTTGTCGATGCCGTAGTTGCTGTAGTGGCCAGCCAAAGCACCCATGGCCGCGCCAATAGCCATGCCGAAGAAGGGGATGAAGAAGATCAAGCCAAACAGCATGCCCCAGAAAGCCCCACCCAGTGCGCCCTCGCCGGTCAAATCGCCGAGATGCTTGGTCTTGGGCTTCTTCTTGCCCTGGGGCCAGGTGACGATGGCCGCATCCTCCAGGGTGATCAGCTTCTGCCGGGTCAGGTCCTGGACCAGGTTGACCATCTTTTCCGCCCCATCGGCGGTATCAAAGCTGTAACCAGTTATCGTTGCCATTTTGAAACTCTCCTTTTGTTAAATGGTCTTTGTAAAAAAATGAAAACTTATTCGATGCTCTTTTCCATAATATCGGTTGGCAGGTTTCAAGATGCGGCCTGCTCTGTCACGTCTTGGTCCGGTTCTGCTCCGGGATTGAACGGCTCTGAGCCACTGCCCATCATATAACCCAGCCAGCGCGTCTCCGGCCGGCTATAGAGAACAGCTTGAACGATGATGGCCATGGGTACGGCCAGGATGGCGCCGATAGGCCCCAACACCCAGGCCCACAAGATCAGGGCTAGAAATGTGTGCAGCATCGAGATATTCACCCCCTTTTCGATAAACCGTGGTTTGATGACGTTGTCACTCAAGAAATTGATGACGATATAAGCCACGATGACAATCAGCATCTCGCTCGGGCCGTACTGGAGCAAGGCCATTAAGGCCGGCGGGATGACCGAGATGATAAAGCCCACGTTGGGCACGAAGCTGAGGAAGAACGAAAAAATGCCCCACAGAACCGCAAATTCAATGCCCAAAATGAGCAGCAGGATGACGTTGATAACAGCTGCCAAAAGGCCAGCCACGGTATTGATGGCCATGTATTGGCGTAACTCTTTATTGAGTTGCAAGAATTGCCGGATACCTGGGGAGATTTCCTGGGCGACGTTCTGCATTTTGCGGGGCATAGCCAGCGCTTCCACCAGGAAGAAGACAGTGGTTAAGATGATCAGCCCAAAATTCGACAGGCCGGACACAATGCCGCCCACGAAACTGGCTGCCAGCTGCAGCAAACCTTGCGGCGAGGTCGTCTGGTCTGCCCCCAGGTTGTTCACGTCAACGCCCAGGTTGGTCAGGAATCCCCCGAGGGCCTGCTCGATCTCAACGAAGCGTTGCTGGTACTTTGAAATCGATTCAGAAAAATTCTGGACAGAATTGCCAACCAGCCAGACGAGGGCCAAGATAAAGATAACGATGAGCAGGATAGTCAGGATCAAGGCCAGCCAGCTTGGGGCGCCTTTCCTGATGAACCAATCAAGCAGGGGGGTCGTGGTGACAGCCAGCACAAAGGCCAGGAGTATGGGCGCCAGAAAAGCGTTGGTAGCCCGCATGGCCAGCAGCACAATGAAGATGGCTGCCAGTGCAATGAGCGCAATAACCAAAGGGGGTGCAGAGGCTCGTGAATTCACTACTTCCGTCCTAGATGGTAGACATTGTCCTCAATCATTCTTGATCTAGAGATCGGCTAGCAGGCTGGCGACCGCTTCGGCATTGGCCTCGTCGATCAATGCGGCCGCCAGCAGCGCTGCCGCGGCATCCGTGTAGGCGGCATCTATGACAGCCTCGGCGGCGATGACGGTATCCCGATCATCCAGGGCCTGCTCTGCCGCGTCGTCGACGATGTCCTTGTCGATGGCCAGCGATTCAAAGTCGCCCTCAGCCACATCTTCAGCGGCCCAAACCTCAGCTTCGGCGATCGTATCTTCCTGGTCGCTATAATCGTCCATGGCATCCGCTTCGGCTTCCTCGGCCGCCTCGATGACCAAGGCATCGGCCAGGATATCGGCCGCCGCCCGAATATCGGCATCTGATAAATACCCCGCATCGACCAATGCCTGGGCAAATTCAAGATAGGTTGCCATTATCTACTCCTTGTTTAATCAATCAGGCCTGCGGATGATAGATCCGCAGGCCTGTAGGCAATCAGAATGTAACTCGTATAGTTGTGTTTAGACCTGGGCTCTTGGCCTAGGAATCATCTCCGGTCGTCCCCGCGGCCACAGCGCCGACGGCAGCGACGTCGCCTTCCGAATCGGCGGCCACGCCTCCGGCACCCGCGACCACATTGCCTTGGTCATCGGTGGCCGCGCCAGCCACGTATGAGGCAATTTGACCAGAAAGGTCATCGCCTACCGTCAAAGTAATCACATTGGCGTTGTACCCTTTCAGGCTGTCAACGGCTGCTTCACTGGCTACATCTTCAACCAGCAGCAAGAAGGCGGAGGTGTCTGGACCCATAGCCTCGCCGATCTCTTTCAGATCGCCTTTGGAGAAGGGTCGGCCCAGGTATTTACCAGCTACGCCACCAACAACAGCGCCACCAACTGTCCACGCCAACAAACCGGCTGGGCCGCCAATGAGACTCAGGAGCCCAACGCCAGCTCCACCAAGAACTGCGCCCATTGTGCCATGGCCTGGTTCATGAATGTGGCTTTTGCCCTTTTCATCCACAGACACAATGGCTTCAGCCACAATCGCCTGTCCATCCAAAGCATCAGACTTCTTGATTTCTTTCACGGTCTCTTTTGCCGTTTTTTCACCGTCAAAGGTGAAGGCCAGAATATTGAATACGGCCGATCTTTCTTTATTGTCACTCATTGTTTTATTCTCCTTGAATAAAGTTATTAAATAACGGAGAGGTTGGTTAAGAGAGATTTCCTCACCGAGAAACACACTATTTGTTACATTTTTGCGAACTGAGTTCTCTGTTAACCTGATTTTTAGAAACGGTTGAATTGGTCCATAATAGAAGTATGGGCAAACAAGAACCGATACAAATGGAAAAAGAAGAACAAACTGAACTTGAACAACTGATACGAACCGGCGAAGTGCCAGCCCGGGTGCACCGGCGAGCCCGCATTTTGCTCTTAAGTGATGGAGAGAAGCCGCCACCGTTAAGGCAAGTGTCCGAAGCAGTGATGTGTAGTACGGCCACGGTGTCAAATGTAAGAGAACGATATCGAACTGGCGGTTTAGAAAGGGCACTCTACGATCTTCCCCGGCCAGGGGCCAAGCCTAAGATAACGGGTGAAGTAGAGGCGCACCTGATTGCCTTGGTCTGCAGTGACTCACCAGAAGGGCAAGCTCGATGGACGTTACGCCTGTTAGCAGACCGTCTGGTAGAAATGGAAGTGGTCGAGTCGATCAGCCATGTTGCTGTTGGTGAAAAGCTAAAAAAAATGAACTTAAGCCTTGGCGAGTGAAGTCCTGGTGTATTCCGAAGGCTTCAGCCCGCTTTGTGGCCAAGATGGAGGATGTGTTGGCCGTGTACCAACGCCATTACGACCCGAAACGTCCACAAGTGTGCCTGGATGAAATCCAGAAGGCGTTACGCTCGACACCACGAGGTCAGCTACCGGCACAACCCAGTCAACCTGCGCGCCAAGACCATGAGTACGCACGCCATGGGAAGTGCAGCATCTTCCTAGCTGTCGAGCCGCTGGTTGGGTTTCGGCAAGTATGGACCACTCATCAACGCACCAAATTGGATTTTGCTGAGGTTCTGCGTGGTTTGGTTGATGACGTTTATCCAGAGGCTGATTGTATTGTCCTAGTGGTCGACAATCTCAACATTCACCACCCAGCTTGTCTGTATGAACGGTTTCCACCAGCCGAAGCCCGCCGCATTGCCGAGAAGATCGAGTGGCATTACACGCCTGAACACGCCAGTTGGCTCAACATCGCCGAATGTGAGCTCTCCGTCTTGAAGCGGCAGTGTTTAAAACGGCGCCTTCCTGACTTGGGAACAGTTCAGCGTGAAGTATCTGCTTGGCAGGGACGACGCAATAAAGCTCTTACCATTATCGATTGGCGATTCACCACCGAAGATGCTCGTATCAAGTTGAAACGTTTGTATCCAGTTATTAATGTTCAATAATTAGCTTAACAATGCACTCAGTCGATCAGGTTTGAATAATGCGAAACCATCTACTGCGCAATCTTTGATATGAATATTCATGTTAATCAAAGAGTTTCACTTTGTCCATGTCTTGTAAAGATAATATCACATCTTTGTAAATATGCAAACTAATCCCTTTATTGAACATTCTTATGCGACGCCGTGTCTTCCGGCTACTGCTTGATAGGCAAACATACCACCGAGAGCAACGGGAATAATAAACCGTACAGACTGTCGAGCTGGCCAAACAGAACGGCCAAGTCTACTACTTGGCCATCACGGTGCTTGAATGGGTTTTCCTTGCCTGAGATATCTGACAAACAATAATGGATAGCGAGCGTTATATAGCGCGTTCAACACGCCGAATAGGGCGGCCTGGTCCAGCAAGCAACCATATAGAACTGTCACTGTCCCGCTGTCTTGTTCCTCATCCACTGGATAAGTGATGGTCATTCCTCCCAAGCATTCAGACCAACTGGTGTCTAGCCGACCGGCGACATGGATAGCGTAGATGCCAGGTTGGTCATAGGGATATCTCATGTTATCTACCTGACCTGATTATTGGTTGGTTCAACTAGGATAAGTGGGCGATCTATTTTGAAACAATCGATTTCAAATGCTTGCTATGGGCGAAGATCGACCAACACCTCTAGGCTACCTGTTTGTTTGAGTAGTTATCAATACTCAAATTGAGTAGAAATGTTGATGATTTTTCGGGAGGAGAGTCCGGATAGACTAAAGTAAAGTTAATTCTTTGGCACGTTGCACGACTTCAAAACGGCTGTGCACCCCCAGTTTTTGGTAGACATTTCTAATATGGGTGCGTGTGGTTGTGGGGGATACGGTCATTTCGGAGGCGATATCCTGCGGGGAGAGATCGGTTGCCAGCAGCCTCAACATTTGCAACTCTCGTTTGGTTAACGGGTTCTTCAGATCTGGAGCAGGCGTGTTTTGCTCCTCCATTTGAAAGGCAGCCAAGATCTGGGAGATATAGGATTCCATCTGAGTGCCCCCTTGCTCTTGCAGCCGGGCCAGCAAATCGGCCATAGGCGGTCCAAGATCGACGAAGGTGCGGATGAAGCCGCCCGGCTCACCCAGTCGCAATGCAGTTGCGAGTCTTTCGCCGGCCAACTGCCGATCGCCTTGAGCATCGTAGACCAGGGCCTGCAAAGCCAGCACATCGATGTGATGTGTTTTGCGGTTTATCCCTAGCAGTTGTTGGTCCAGCTGTTCAAGGGCCTCTGCTGCTTTCTTCAAGCTCTTGGCCTTTCCTTCGGCCAGCATGAGTTTGATGGGTGTCAGTTGGGTCACATAGTAATACCAAACCGGCCGGTTAGTCTCAAAATCAATCGAGTGGCTCAGGCGGCGAGCCTCGGTCAGGTCACCCTGGTCAAGCGCCAGCTCAACCTGAAAAGCGCGGAGTAGGTCTAGTAGAAATGTGTTCCCCAACTCTTCCAGGTGTGAAAACACTAGCCCAAACACTTCGCGGGCCATTTCGGGCAGTTGCTGGGCTTGATAAATGCGGGTCAAGACACAGACGCCATGGGCGACATAATCTGGATTTACGGACAGTCGCTGATCAACCAGGGCCGATAAGCGCGGTTCGGCCACATCCGTTTCATTTCGCAGATAATGACTTATTCCCGAATAATACTGTGCTTCGCCAATGGTATACCATAAGTGGTTCTTTATGGAGATCTTCAAACATTTACTCGCGCTTTTCTGAACCGCTTCAAGGTCACCTTCAAAGAAGCTAGTGAATGTTTGGGCAAGGAATAATCTGGCGCGGAAACGGGTGGGCCAGCTGGGATCATCCAAAGTCTCATTGATGAAATTGAGACTTCGTTCATAGTCGCCTGACATTTGCAAGCTCATGGTCTTTAGACCATAAGCCGTGCTGCGAAGCCATTCTGCCTGCACCGGAAGCAGTGCCAGCGCATCATTCGCCCGTGTAACGGCCGATTCCAACGGTCCGGCCAGGACAGCCCATAAACCGTCAGAGTAGGCGATCTCTCCTTTCACCATTCGCGCAACGAGAGAATCATTCGGTAAGTCGCCAACAAGTTGCCTGGCCCGAGAGCGTAACCGCGCTGCTTCATGACCGTAGGCTATGGGAAGTTGGGCTTTTGTGAGCGCCAGAATCGGATCATTGTCTACCACATCACCCGGAAACAATCGAATCAACTGGGTCAACTGGTTGGTCCGTTCCGCGTTCATGAGCTGGTAGCGATGTTGGGCCATCAACCCCACAGCAGCGGCGGTATGGCCGGCCGCAATCAACCAGATAAACGATGAAGAGAGTGTCCGCTGGTTGATATCGTTTCTGAGCGTCGATAATAGAAAGACATTCTGTCTCTACGAGGCCTCAAGCGGTGAGGCGATTCGCGAAGCAGCCCGTCGCGCCGGTATTCCGGCTGATACCATTGTTGAGGTCGGCGCGGAGATCGTGCCCAGCGGGCAGACCGATCCTCTCCGAACAGAGCGCTTTGAAGAATAGCAGAGTAAGCAAGGTCCACCGTTTCGCCTGCTCCAGCGACGGCCGTTGCGACCGGCTGGAATATGCTCATATATTGACGAAGGAGAAAAACTAATGCTACCGCAATGAATCTTGGACCACGGTTCACATCCGTTGGGATACAAGCCGAGCCACCATACGGCAATCACTCCCCATCACCTCTGGTGGGAACATTTAACATCTGGGGCAAAGTGGGCGCGATTGGACTAGAACCAACGACCTTGTATGTTAACGGAAGTGTGATAGACCTTTTCCATCAAGGTCTTATCCGCTCGGAGAGCGGTGAAGCTCTCAGTGACCTTAAGTCTACGAACTGCTCCATGAGATTAGCTCCCGCACTCCTTGGTCTGCCAGAGTACGGACGATATCTTAGGCCCTTCACAAGCAAGTAGAAGTGAGTCTCGATGACGCAAGGTTGTACTGTAGCAGGCCGATAGCAATATACAAGGCAGGAACCAAGAATGAAGCAGTTTTACCTGGGTATCGACGTGGGCAAAAAGACATTCACTGTAGCGTTATTGGTTGGGGAGCAACCCTATTGCGGTCAATTCGTAAACGACATGGCGGGCTTTGAGCGGTTGGGAAAGTGGTTGGAAAAGCGGCAGGTGCAACCAGTCCATGCCTGTATGGAAGCAACGAATCGCTATTGGGAACACTAGCCCTCTTTCTGCATGAGCAAGGAGTCGAGGTCAGTGTCGTCAATCCCAAACTCATCAAAAGACACGGCAAGTCTGGAATTGCCCCAGTTTAGTAGACAGATAGTTATGCACCTGCAAGCAACCGATGATGTTGCTCAAAACTGATGGGGCTCATATAGCCCAACTGTGAATGCAGCCGCTGGCGATTATAGAAGACTTCCATGTACTCGAACAATTCTGTTCTTGCCTCCACTTTCGTGTTATAGACGACATCCACGCATTCCACCTTCAACGTGGCGAACCAGCTCTCAGCCGGGGCATTGTCATAGCAATTCCCAACGCCGCTCATGCTGGGTTGCATTTTCCAAGCGGCCAGGGCATCCTGATAATCGCTGCTAGCACTCCTTCTCGGCTCTGGAGTGCGACTCTTTGACCACCTCGCTGACATACCAGCTGCTCTGGGCAATCCGACGGTCATTGCTGGCGTCGGCGTAACCCACCTGTGCTACCCAGTACGCAAGGCGTAATCACATTGTCGTGCCAGCTAGCAACAGTATGCGGCGGACGGCTTTCAGCAGCCGCTGATGCTGGACGTTAGCTGGCACAATCGAGCCTGAAAAGGGGCTTGACAAAGGCGAAACTTGAGCTAAGATATGTACAGAGTATCGTACATGTGATGGTACGATATTTAGTATAGAATTACGTACGGAATAAGTGAACTATGCTCCGAACCACAACTGTTACTGAACTGCGATCTGAATTAGCCTCGTACCTGGAGAGCCTTCAAGAAGGTCCCCTGCTTGTCCTTTCGCGCAGCAAGCCAGCCGCGATGATGATTGAGCCGGAGGAATTCGACCGGCTTCTTGAGCGTATAGAGTATCTCGAAGATCTGCTGGATGGTCGACAGGCAGTCGCCGAGTATCTTGATGATCCAAGCGTTGCACTAGACGCCGAAGAGGTCTTTAAACGTATCGGCCAGTAGCGATGACCTACGCTCTGAAGATCCATCGCGATGTAGAGAAGCAACTACAGAGAATTCAGAAGAATCAGCGAGAGCGCTTGGTTGCCTCCATGCGCTCTCTTCGCGAAGATCCTCGGCCGACCGGATGCGTACAGCTCGATGATGTGCTCTACAGGGTGCGGCAGGGACAGTACAGAGTTATCTATGCAGTTTTCGATGAGGAGCTGGTCGTAGTGGTTTGCAGGGTTGCTAGACGCGCGGAATCCACCTACAGGGATTTGGAGACACTATTGACCAGAGCTGAGAGGCTACTGGGAGAAGGGTGAGGCTCGCCGAGTTTGTATTGCCAGCTAACAACTCGCTGGAGCGGGCGCAGCCTCAACGCGACTTCATGTACGATCTGGCTATGCAGTGCCGCTCAGCTCGCAATCGCTAGAGCAAATCCCGCAACACCCTTCCACAGCCAACTAGTTCTGACAAAGGGAAGCGCTTCTTCCCCTCAAGCACTGCCCATAGCTGCCGCACGTCATCCGGGTAGCGGCGACACTTCCCCCGACTCAGATCGCCGTTGAAAAGGCTGTTCTCCATGAAGAGGTCCAAGGCCACCTCAATGGTATGCGGCGAACAAACGAGGAATGTCGTGTTCCTCGAGCAAATGCCCCAATGATGGTGAACGTTGGGACACGGGGCGTGGTAGAGCCGCTCATGACCATCCCGCGGCCGTTGTTTTACAGCGTAGATCTGGTACGAGTTGCCGCTACCCGCAAAGACGATCGGGGGCATGGGCTGAAAAAGCCATAGGGGCGCACCCTGACAAACCCCTTCAGCGGCACCTACCGTAGAAAACGGCGGATGAACTCCTTTGCAGCCAGTTTTCTCAACGGCCAAGTGCGCGGCTCGAAGGACCGATACCGAAACGTCAATTTTGTGTATGGAGCACAAGATCGGTTAGTGATGATTGCGTTTGCAGGGGTAGAGGGGCGTACGGCCGTGTTGGAGGGATCAGCAAGTGATCTCATCCAGGAAATCAAAGCCCAGATATTCCACAGAAAGACGAATTTCCAAACCGGAATTGACACCGGTTTTAATGCCTGCAGAATATCGACAAGAAAATGTTATTTTAGGCCCGATAGGACATACTTTCGTCAAGAGCCAAAATCGACGATCAGGCAGGGGGCAGCAGCGACAACAACAGCCGATTTTGACGTTACTATAAGTCCATCAGATACCAACTTACCCGAGTCATACCAGTCAAAAAGACGCGAACTATCAGGTTATTAAACTAAAACGCTAGCGGTTTACTGCGTTGCGCCCGCTGCTGTAAGTGATAGGCTTCGTCATATGGCTGCCTCGTCTGCCATAACTTCCAGGCAATAGCCAGCCAGCGATTGGCCAAACGGCGAAATGCATCATTGTTATGGTCAACACGCGTTCGGACCTGCTCCCAGTAGGCATTGGCCCAGACTGAATTCACGAGTGAAGCGCGTGCCCATTGTTGCGCAATTTGGCGAAATTCCTTGTCACAGGCCTTTCGAAACTTGACAACACGACGCTTGCCGCTAGCCATCGTCACCGGACAGGTACCGGCCAGAGCCTGCACACTGCGTGGGCTTGGAAAGCGTTCGCGGTCATCGCCGAATTTGGCTAACAAGGCAGGAGCCAGCAGGGGGCCAGCAACCAGGCAAAGAGGCGAATATCTCTTGGTCTGGATGTTGCTTGAACAGCTTGGTCAAGGCCCGTTTTTGGGCGAGTCTGGTTTGCACCAGAAAGAGAAGTTGCTGGGCCAACAACCCCATTTCCTCGTGGTAAGCCTGGACGACAGCGGGGCAGGCTGTCGGATATGATTGTTGCATCCGAGCATATTGTTTAGGCCACCAGCGGCGCTGGTAGCCATGCTCCGTGGCAAAGTCCGAAAACTGGACATAGCTGAGCTGGCTCATGGCTTGCGGAGTTGGATACTGGCTCAAAAAGCGCAAGGTAACCTGAGCGGTCAAGCTGCCAAACAGGTTCAAGGCCGCGGGATAATAGCGGGTCAAGACGGCCCGTAGTCGCTGACGGGTCCGCTGCACACTCTGAGTCAGGTAACGAAGGAAACTCACCTTGGCCCGGATCTGCTGGGTCAAAAGGCTGTCCGGCCGCCAGCGTTGTAAGCGGGCGCGGTCCGAGCGCAGAATGTCCGCCAGCAGGTGGGCATCCCGCTGGTCTGAGCGGGCACCACTGCTCCCATACCGACCGCGACTGCTCTTCACTACGGAGGGTGGGATCACATACACGTGCTCATAGCCCCGCCCCCACAAGAAATCGATCAGGACGTTGTGCGCCGTTTCCATGCCCACCAAGCATTGTCTGGGGAAGACACCCAACTGTCGGCGCATTCCGTCCAGTTTTTCGAACCCCGCGGCTTGATGAGGGATCGTCAGTCGGGCTATAATGGCCCCAGCTTCATTTAACAAGACGATATCATGCTTCTTGGTACTCCAGTCGATGCCCATATAGACGCTCATGGGACTGACTCCTTTGCGTCTTGACTGGTACCCATCCTTGGACCCAAGTGGCTGTGTTCCTCTTATAGCGTTCGCAACGCGGCATACTTTCGACAGTGATGCTTGGTTTACCTGGGGGACAGTCCTACCGAGGCGCTCGCAGCGCGGCTCATTTAGGGTCCTCTATCCCAGGTAGTAGATGGATGGGGTAGATCGGGATTGAGTTGGTATTTCAACCTGTTCTACCCCATTCCCATATCTACTTCCACCATTATAGTAAGAGGCTCATTTACAATAACGTTGCAGATCAGATCCCACGGTTCTTAACATAACCGCTAATTGTTAAAGGATTCGGCTGAACGGCGTTCAGCTTGCGAGTAGAATGACATCACAGGCGTGACTCTGGTTCGACGGATGCCCAACTTGTTGGGCCCACATCCGTGAGGGGCTGAGCTGCGTTCCGCCTGGAACGGCCAGCCAACTGTTGGTCTTCCTGAAAACCAGGAATTTCTCAAACATTGTATTTACGAACTCGGAAAGATGACGATGAACTACAAGAACAAAGCACCATTAACATGGCGCGGGTATCCTGCTCTCACAGTGAGCCTTGTCATATTAATTCTGGTCTTGCTCGTGGGCTGCGACGGGTCGGCGCCATCGACAGAGGATCTCGAAGCGGTCGACTATACGCCCCTGCCCGGCGATGATTGGCAGGTGTCGACGCCTGACGAGCAGGGGCTAGATCCGATGCTAGTGGCGGAGCTTTATCAAAATGCGGCCGAATTGGAAAGCCTGTATGGGTTGCTGGTGGTCAAAAACGGTTATCTAATCGCCGAAGATTACTTCAATGAAGGTTCGGTAGGCCAGAAGGCATTGCTGCAATCAGCGGCAAAAAGCATTACTTCGGCGCTGGTCGGGCTTGCTTTGGAGCAGGGCTGCCTGTCCACCGTGGACCGGAAGATGATCGACTTCTTCCCCGATTTTGCCGATCAGATTGTCGATCCGCGTAAGAAGCAAATCACGGTTAGAGACATGCTGCAAATGCGATCCGGGTATCCGCCTGAGGAGAGCGATCAGGCTCTTTGGGAGGCGGTATGGTCTGACGACTACGTACACCTGGTGGCTGATTTTCCGCTTACGAGCGATCCCGGTACAGAATTTCAATATAGCAATCTGACGACTCATTGGCTGGGAATAATTGTGGCCCGTGCTTGCGAAACGGACCTCAAGTCATTTGGTCAGCAGTATCTCTTTGACCCGATGGACGCGGAGATCGGCGACTGGAGAAAGGATCAGGACGGTTACAATTGGGCGGCAGGAGAGATTCACGTTTCAGCCCGTGATGCGGCCAAGTTTGGTTTGCTCTTCCTCAACGATGGCCAATATGATGGGGACCAGATTATTTCGGCTGACTGGGTGCGCGACTCCTTGCAAACTTACTCAGAGGATGCCTACGATAATATCGGCGAGTTCCGCGATATTGGCTATGGATATCAATGGTGGTCGGCCGAGGTCGGCGACCACCACGTCAACTTCGCCTGGGGACATGGAGGACAGCTAATTGTTTTGCTGGATGACCTGAACATGGTTGTCGTGGTTACAGCTGACCCAATGTACGAAGTGTATGGGTCGGATTCTTGGCGGCATGAGAAGGCGAATTTTGAACTGGTCGGCGAGTTCATCGACTCGTTATCCGCAGAGTGACTGGCAGAAATCTGTGATGAAAGAAAACAAAAGATAACCTGCGCAGGATCGGCCGGTTACCTATGAGAGCAAATTCCCGGGACAAATCGACGACAGTTGATCAGATTGGACCGGGGGATGACGATAGTGGTCGGGCTGGCCTGCAGCGGAGTGTGTTGGAGACGGGCGTAACAATCCAGCAAGACCTGTCGGTTCCAGTACCCTTGTTGATGGGCGAAAGCAACGAACGCCTCGTAGGAGAGTGTGGCGAGTGCTTGAGGGGTATTGTAGGCTGCGATAAACGCCAGCGCGGTGGGGACCATCAGCCCACTGAACAGCTGTAGAGCCTGGGGGTAATAACGCAATAGGGCGGCGTGCAACCGATTATGGGTGCGGTTGGCCGAATGGGTCAGAAAGCTGATGAAACCGACGCGAGCCCGAATCTGACAGGTCTACCCCATTATGTATCCGTTCTCCACTAGTGTGAATTAGAGGTTCACATCCGTGAGATCGATGGTTCGAGTCCAATCGCGCCCACTGTCTACAGGGATTACATAGTGCCATGTTGTGTAGCCTCCTTTTTTCGTCCGTGTAGACTATATCCCCTTTCGGCCGTTAATCCTGATTCTAGTGCCTGATCCACCGAATAGTGGAACGGCATGACCATTGTTTCAGTCTGCAAGTCGTCGTCTTGCAGCAAACCTTGCTCGACAACAAGGTCCGAATACTCGCCTTTGGCCTTCGTCGGCCTTTCTTCTAGCATCGCTAAATTCTACATCGTTGCTACTTCAGTAGCTCGATCATTGACTATCATAACTTCTCAACATTGGCCTTGAGTATTCTTGCCATCAGGCACATGACAAACTCATTACATTCGACACTTACTAACGGAGAGGAAAAATGGTACTTTGTATTATCGGAAAATCATTGCTCTCGGTCATTCGCGTTGAACCCGGTCGGGCAGATGCGTCAGATGTCAAACAGTGAATTGTGGCAAGCCCACGTATCTGAAAACGACCGATTCACAGCATTCTTGGAGGGAATTTCATGAAAGCGATTGTACAAACAAAATACGGTCCACCAGATGTTCTTCAGGTCAAAGAGGTAGAAAAACCTACTTTCAAGGACAATGAAGTACTGATTAGGATATACGCGGCAACAGTAAATGCAACGGACCCTACATTTCGAAAGGGAGAACCGTTTATTTCAAGATTTTTCACTGGCCTCACGAGGCCGAGTAACCCTATACCGGGAACCGAATTAGCCGGAGAAATTGAAGCAGTTGGCAAAGATGTGAAGCGATACAAGGAAGGTGACCAAGTTTTTGCATCTACCGGTACTCAATATGGTGCTCACGCCGAGTACATATGTCTGCCAGAAGATGGGCCGCTGGCAATAAAGCCGGCCAATATGAACTATGGTGAAGCCGCTGCCGTCTGTGATGGCGCATTCGGAGCATTAAACTTCCTTAGAGATGCAGGGAATATTCAGAGCGGGCAGGAAGTTCTTATCAATGGCGCTTCTGGATCGGTAGGCACTTTTGGGGTGCAGCTTGCTAAGTACTTTGGAACTGAAGTCACCGGAGTATGTGGTACCACAAATTTGGAAATGGTGAAATCTTTGGGAGCCGATAAGGTTATTGATTACACGAAGGAAGATTTTACCAAAACCGGCCAGACCTATGACATCATTTTTGACGCCGTCGCCAAGAGTTCATTTTCAAGTTGTAAAGGCGCGCTAAAACAAGGAGGGGTCTACATTTTTACCGGCCCTACGCCGGCGAATCTTCTTCAAATGTTATGGACTTCACTATTCGGAAGCAAAAAGGCTGCAATGACGGCCCCAGGTATGAGGTCATCTAGCGCAAAGACCAAGGACCTAAACTTCCTCAAAGAGCTTATTGAGGCGGGAAAGTTAAAATCGGTCATGGATAGGAGCTACCCGCCGGAGCAAATTGCCGAGGCACACAAATATGTCGAATCAGGGCACAAAAAGGGAAATGTGGTCATAACCTTTGAACATAATCAATAACTGGCCACGTTTGAAAATATGAACAACATGGCAAAATTCGATAAGGTTGATGTGCCTAACAAAAAATAAAAGGGGAAGCCATGTGTTCGGTTTCAGAGCCTCTGATACATATTGGGGTTGAGGGTAAGAGAGACGTTCACCGTCAAGAAATAATCTGGTTTGTGCGGAAGTGTGCCGCTCCAGCGATGGCGAAGCCCCGGCCGGTGGCGGGGAAGGGTTGCTTGTCGTGTCGTGGCTCCAGGTGGCTGGCTATCGGGGATGGGTAGGAAGTTCGGTCGAGGGGCGGCCGTCGTTAGCCATTCGTCATCCAGGCAGTTATTCTATCTAGATCTATCGCTGGATATTGTCTACGGTAAGGTCCAGCAGTCCTTCAAGCTTCCATATTCTGCAGAACGATCAACAGAACCTGTGCTAGGATTACGTTGATGATGATTGCTAAAGGGAACATGAGGGTGAAGCCGACCCCGGGCAGGGGATTGTCTGCTTGTTCCTCCGCATAGTCCAGAACAGCCGGCTGATGGGAGATCATGCCAATAAGGAGACTATAGGGAATACGCAACAGCCTGTAACCTAAGAGCAGCGAAACAATCGCCGTCACTGTGATTATCGTGAAACCGATAACGAGAATGAGCCAGCCAGAGCCGGTTGATAGCGCCTCAAGGAATGCACTTCCCGATCTGACACCGATCGCCGCCAGAAGCAAGATCAGGCCGAATTGTCGCAGCGTCAGATTGGCGCTATATGGCATCGTCCACAAGATTGGTCCGGTACGACGAAGGGCTCCAAGAATCAATGCAACCAACAAAGGACCGCCGGCGAGTCCCAAATGGAAAGTGATCCCACCAGGCAAAGGGATGGGTATCAGGCCGATGAGCAAGCCGATAGTTATCCCCAGGCCCATTGTCATTAGGTTCACATGGCTCAGCAGGGCATAGGAATCACCAAACAGATCCACCAGCCGGGCGATTTCAATGCGTGGCGCTAGAACCCGGATGCGATCGCCCCATTCTAGTACCGTATCATTTCGGGCCAGTAGCTCTACATCACCCCGCCGAACGTGAGAGACAAGCGCGCCATAATCGCTCATCAAGTTAAGACTGGCCAGTGGTCTTCCGGCGATGTCCTCATTGGAGACAAAAACCCGACGGCTGACATAGACGGTGTGTTCATGAAGCAAGTCTTGGGCTGCGCGCCGTCCCAAATAGGCTTCGACCTGATCGATTTCTTCTTCCGTTCCCGCGATGACGATTTTATCGCTCAACTGAAAACGGGTCTCGCCGTCAATGAGGTTGATGCTATCCTCTCGATAGAGCCGGCCGAAAAGGACGTCCCAATCATGTTCGCGCTGCATTTCCTGGAGGGTTTGCCCTGAGGCCTCTTCCCGGGTCACCACGATGGTCCGATACTGGAGGTTCTGGGCGACGGGATATTGCTTGCGCAAACGATAGGCTTCAGCCCTAAAGTCAATACGCCACAACCGGAGCACGGCCGCCAGGACCATGATTCGGGCTAGCACGCCCAACGGATAGGTCAAAGAAAAACCAACAACGGCCTCTGAGGCAATAGTTTCGGGATCGACAATATTGCTGTTGATGAGGTCCAATACGCTGGCCAATGCAGGCGTATTGTTGCTCATGCCGGTGAAGATGCCGGCTGTCGTCGCCGGTGTCAGGTCGAAAGTGAAGTGAGAAGCTACGACAAGGAGGGCCGGTATGACCATGATGCCGGTGATGTAAAGCACATCTCGCAATCCTTCCCGTCGGAACTTACTGAAGAAACCGGGACCGTTGGCCAGACCGATGGTGTAAACAAATAGGACGAGCCCCAATTCCAAAACGATTGGAGGAATGGCTAGATTCGGATCGAGAGCACCGAAAGCAAGCCCAACGAAGAGCACCGCAGCGACGCCCACACTGCTGCCCCGAATTCGGATTTGGCCGATCCAGTAGCCAATAGCTACAACCAGAAAGAGCAACAGCAAGGGATTCGCTTCGAGTATTTGGATCATGGTGTGCGCAGCTTGACATTATAGCAGGCAAGGGCGAATTGTCATTCCTACTTCCCTAACTACGACATGGCCCAGGTTCATCTTGCCAGGTCGAGCTCGACGAACCAAGAGAGCTTCTTCGTCCTCTTTCGAAGACGACGGTGTTCGATTTCAGAGCGTATGGGACATACTTAAGGTGAGATTCAGCAGGGACTTTCGACGTCAAAAAACAAGCTGGCTTGCTAGCGACCAGATGGCTCCGGCGATGTCGCGACCCCGGCCGGGGGCGGGGAAAGGGATTGCTGGAATAGAGGAGGCTCCTAGCGGCGCCAGTTGGTCGCGATGACTACCCCGGCGACAAGTCCGACGATAAGGCTCAGGGCCATGATTTGAAAGACGCGAGCTAGTTGGCCATAAGGGAAGAATTCGATTTTCCAGCGCCATAGCGTGCCGTCATCGCGCAGAACATATTGGGCTCGGATAATATATTCATACCCCTCGCAGGCCAAAAGGCGGTCCCTAACGTTGCCCTCTGGCTCTCCATACGATTCTTTTAGCAAGCCATTCTCATAAGCGTCCAAACGTAGGATCACTGACTCAAAAACCAGATGATGTTGTTAATGCTAACGGTGAGTATTTAAGAGATAATGTCGATAGTATCTTGGCTCTATCGCTCTGTAATCTCCAACTCACCATCGACTAAAGCGAGGGTGATTTTATATGGAGGAAGGTTACCGAACCCAATGATGTCACGGAATAACGCCTCTATATCACTTTCCTTCATCTCCTGGACCTCCAGGTAGAAACGATACCCCTCCAGATCTTCCTCGGTCAGCGCAGGACCACCCAGCAAGTGGATTTCGTGTGCTCGTAAAAAGGCTTTTGAATCGATTGGGGCATCATAAGATGGAGAAAGCCCCATTACATCTTCTAAACTCGGCACTTCTGAGAATTTCTCCTGAAAGAATTCGGCATAGTAGATGTAACGGTTGAATTCCAGCAGGCGGAACACCTCATATTGATCTTCGCCTTCTTCCTTGAGCGCGTAATAGCCTCCCCACTGAATGTCGATGTCCATTCTGGTTCCAGCCTCCTCCTCAGGTGTGATTTCAGGGCTGCCTCCCGAGCAACCAATAAGGCAAAGCAACACCAAAGTCGTTATTAGAGTTTTCATTATTTATAACTATGAATTGATAGAGTCCGATGATGATCAAGAGTCATTGAAAGCGGAAACCAAGTGATTTTGGCTCTTGTCTCTAATAAATTTCGGACATCTTAGCTCTCCAATCTAAATAGGTGATATCGTTTAATAATGATGTGGCACAAACAAGCCTAATATCTATAGAGAATACCTTTGACAGATTCAACTCGCAACCAAGATCTGAGGGGGATGCGAGTCCCTGATCATTGCATTTGTTTGTGGTGTTAGACTGGAATTTAAGCAGAGGGAGAGTTACAATAAAAACACAGCGGACTCCCACCCCAATTATATTGGTGCTTTATCCGCTTTGAACGAGTGTAGGGCGGGTGGGATTCGAACCCACACGGGGGTTACCCCGGCGGATTTTAAGTCCGCTGCGTCTGCCGTTTCGCCACCGCCCCTGGCCAACAGGATTCACAGCTGGCTATTTTCTGGAGCCGCTCCAGACGATTTGTATTGTACCGCCGATAGGAATGGCTTACAAGCATTCTTAACCACCAGACTCGTGTACTAGTCCTAAGGCATTATTGACCCGCGTATTTTCGGTGAGTATAATGCGAATTCTGAGGGGTACCTCACGAACTTGCTACGATGAGTAGGAGATTTTCCGGCCTTAAATCGAGTACCGACTTCGAAGAAAGCATGTTGTCGGAAGTAATTTGAGGACTTTACTAGAGGAGAATTAGTAGGCAAATATGGCCCTGAAAGGCAACCTTCATGATTTCACCACTGCCCAGTTGCTGAACCTCATCAATTTGGCGCGAAAGACAGGCACGCTGACAGTTGAAGGATCGCAAGTCGCTCAGATGTCTTTTCGTGAAGGAAAGTTAATCTTCGCGACCCTCGGCGATAATGGTAACAGCCTGGCTAACATGCTTCAAAGGTCGGGCGTGTTGACCAATGAACAAGGCCAGGTCATCGAGACCCGGGCTAAAGGAACCGGCGACAAACAGCTAGGTCACTTACTCATTCAGGCTGGATACGTCACCCAAAGTGACATCATCCAGAGTGTCCGCAATCACATTCTGGATGTCGTCTATAAGATGTTCACCTGGGTTGACGGCCTATTCCGCTTCGATGCCAATAGTATTCCACCGGCTGACCGGATTACCGTGCCTATCGACCTGGAAAGCGTGATCATGGAAGGCAGTCGGAGAATGAAGGAGTGGCAGCAACTCCAGCAAGAGCTGCCTAACCTCGATATATCTCTACGATTTGCCAGTAAACCAGATGCTCGTTTACGCAATGTCAACCTGACAGTCGAAGAATGGCGCGTCGTTTCATTTGTTAATCCGCGAAACTCCATTAGCGAAATTGCCCAGGCTGTGAATCTTAATGAATTCCAAATCAGGCGCATTGTTTACGGTATGTTGCAAGCCGGCCTGGTCGAATTAGTCGATCAACCGCCACCAGTTGTTAAGGTTAACGGGGCCACTCGTGAAGCTATCGAAGAAAAACCAGCCGCGGAGCAGAAACCAGATGTCAAACGATCGGTCATCACCAAGCTGATCGATCGAATCAAACGACTTTAGGTTATCCAGGAATTCGCCAACCCTTTCACTCCCTTTTTGGGCCATTCCAAACAAATCAAAACACCCAAATTCGTTCACCTGCCGATAGCCTCTGCAAGATGCTCCGACCCTCTAATATCGGTACTAATAGTTCAGGTCTATTATCCTATTTCTTACCGGTTCATAGGCTGTTAAGCTTAAGGTGAAGTAATAGTAGGCAGAACGATATAGTCCAGCTGTTAGATTAGGATAAAGGCGGACTATTTCGTACTGCAGGAGATCCATGCAATCGGTTAAGATGGTTGTCACCGGTCCGTATTCCGCGGGCAAGACTGAATTCATCAATTCGATCAGTGAGATCGACGTTGTTTCTACCGAGCGCAAAGCTACAAGTGCTGCAGAAGCAGCAACGAAAGAAATGACGACTGTGGCGATGGACTTCGGCCGGATCACAGTGGATGAGGAATTAGTGCTATATCTTTTTGGCACACCGGGTCAGCGCCGGTTTGATTTCATGTGGGAAATCCTATCTGAGGGCATGTTAGGTTTCGTTATCTTAGTAGACAGCACCAAACCTGAAACCTTCAAAGAAGCCAAAAAAATCATGCGTACTTTTCAGGAATACTCCTCGACGCCCTTCGTTGTAGCGGCCAATAAGCAAGACCTGGACGATGCCTGGGAACCAACTGATATCCAGATCGTGCTTCGTCTAAATTCGGACACCAAGGTATTACCTTGTATTGCGAGCGACAGGGATAGCGTCAAGAATGTATTGCTTGAGTTATTGTATTCGATTTTGGCCCGTATTGATGCCTGAAGAGAATCGCTGTTCCGCGGGTTTTTTGCCAAGCCAGTGGGTAATTTACCAATTTGATTATTAACAATTCACCGTCCACCAACTTGATAAAGACAGACCATTGGGCCCGAGGTTAACGTGAGCTGCATCGTCACAAAGCAAGGCATTTTGCATTATGAGTCAATCGGCCGTGGCCGGCCGGTCATCTTGCTGCACGGCTGGATCAACTCGTGGGCGGTCTGGCGTGAATCGATGTTGTCGCTCTCCGAGAACAGCCAGGCAGAAGGCGCAGCCCCGCGGCGTGTATTCGCGCTTGATTTTTGGGGCTTTGGTGATTCTGCAAAACCGAGATCAGATGAAGCGTCAGCCTTTCATATCGCCAATTACGTCGATATGGTACTGGAATTTATGGACAATCTGGGCATTGTCCGAGCCCCAATCGTCGGCCACTCGTTGGGTGGAACGGTCGCCCTTCAATTTGCCCTGGATTATCCGGAACGCGCTGAAAAGATCGTGGTCGTTGGTTCGCCTATTGTTGGCTCATCCCTGAATCCTTTCTTGAAATTAGCCGGGTATGGTTGGATTGCTGGAGTCGTATGGCGTTTTCCGATTATTCGTTCGGCCATCATGCGGATTCTCTTGTCAGGAGACTCTCCAAGGGTACAGCAAATGATCTTTCGAGATGTTCAGCGTACCAGCCTTGATTCCTTTTTTCGTAGTATTGGCGATCTCCGGGATACAGATCTAAGACCAAGGATGGGCCTTCTGACGCCTCCAGCCCTGGGCATCTACGGCTCTCGAGACAATATCGTATCACCCGCCAACGCGAGATTATTGGCTTCCGGTACTGGCGGCGCCCAAGTGGCAATGATGGACCGATCGCGCCATTTCCCGATGAGTGATCAACCCCTTGAATTCGTTAGCGCATTGACCGGGTTCCTGTGCAACAATGGCAAAAATTAGGTTGTTTATATGCTATCCCGTTTAGAATCTGAACCGATTACGAAGGTTTCCGAAGCCTACTATTACCCAAATCGGATGGGTCGAATTGTACTGACCGCCATGGAAGATATCATGGGGTCCAATGGCGTTAGTGCCACTCTGAATCTGGCCCAATTGCCCCACCTGGTCAATAATTACCCGCCTAACAACCTCGATCGAGCCTTTGAGTTTGCAGAATTGAGCGCCATTCAAGCCGCTGTCGACGAGATATTCGGCCCTAATGGTGGTCGCGCGGTCGCCTTTCGAACAGGTCGTGAAACTTTTAAGTATGCACTAAAAGATTTCATGCCTGTCTTAGGCATCGCCGATCTCGCCTTCCGCCCGCTACACCTTGGCCTCAAACTCAGAATTGGTCTGGAGATTTTTGCCGAAACCTTCAATAAATTTACCGACCAGGTAGTCCGGTTGAGTGAAGATCCAACCCACCATTTATGGATTATCGAGCGCTGTCCCGTTTGCTGGTCCCGTATCAGTGAAACACCTTGCTGCCATCTGGCTGTTGGGCTACTCAGGCAATCTCTATCCTGGGTAAGCAGCGGCCGTGAATTTCACGTCGAAGAGGTTGAATGTTTTGCCGCCGGCGATGCCAATTGTGTCATTGCCATTAGGAAGAAACCTATCTCATAAGTTTATTGATATGCGTCGCGTAGTTATCCAAGAAAAACAATTTATCCATCCCTTCAACGAACCCGCCCGTGATCTGCGCGTCCATAATATGCCCTTGTGGTTATGGCAGCGCGATAGTCTGACCGCAGTCGTCGTCGAAGAGAGGGAATATGCGAGTTGGCGCGATGCCTACACATATGAATCGGGCGAACAGGTGGAGACGCTGGTTCACCGGGACAATCAATTCTTCAACATCGCCTTCCTGGCGGAGTTCATTCAACGAGCCAAATTAGCTCAAAAACCTGTGCGAGCCGCCTTTCGTGAAAATGATCCGGCCGTCGCCCAACACATCTTGCCAATGGCCCACAATTTCAAGAAACGTGGTCACCTAATGTTGGCTGATTTCTGGTACTTACCGGGCGGCCTGGACCAGAAAAATGAGGCTGAACCCCTAATCATCGATACCGAACCGAGGGAGGTCGGTTACTATCACGTCCCGCCCTATATGGCTACCGCCGTTGGCGATTTAACCTACCAATTACCCCGAAAAGCATTCGTATCAATCGAAAGTTGGGTTCACTTATTCATCGTCGATATTCTGTTCGGCGTATTTAATAGGGGCAAATATTTAGAAGACCGGGCCGATGCTAGCTGGCTTTACCGGCTAAAGATATTGACCAAAGCGATTGTGGAACAAAAACAGGTTTTGGATTGTTCTGAAGTCGTGCAAATCGGCAAGAACGTGATTATTGATCCATCGGCCGTGATTCACGGTCCTACGACCATCGGCAATAACGTCACAATTGGACCTGGCGCTACCATCGACAACTGTATCATCGGCGATAATGTTAATATTTCCCAGGGCTGTCACTTGATGCTTAGCGTTATCGGTGATGGTTGCTTTCTGCCATTCCGAGCCTCCTTGTTTATGACCACCTTGATGGAGAATACGATGGTAGCCCAAAATACTTGTCTCCAGCTGTGCGTCGTCGGTCGCGACACATTCATTGGGGCCGGCACAACGTTCACCGATTTTAAACTGTTGCCAGGCAAATTACGGGCTTCCATGGGCGTGGGTAATCTGGAAGAGACTAATTTAATGGTCTTGGGTGGCTGCGTTGGCCATCATTGTCGGCTCAGTTCAGGCTTGACCATCTATCCGGCCCGCACGATCGAATCGGATGTGGTCTTATTAGCCGATGCAAACAATCACTATATCACGCGGGATGTTAACTACGAGGATAGTAGCCATCACCGAATTGGGAGCAGCGATCCGTATCCTCGGTTATATCCCCGGCAGCAGGAATATGCCTGAAATGGACCTAAATAGGGGAGAAATGGGAAGGAAGTGCCAATTATTTACGAGAGGCAACATGATAGAATGTAAACGGCAGTAGTAAGCGATCAGCAGTCGCCGTTGCCGTGCTCGTGCCAGATGGTTTACTTGCCGCCCAATTAGCAAGGCAGCAACCAGTAGAAGCGCATTTATCAGTTTTTGAATATGAGTTCACTGTTCGACGGGCAGCCGTGGCCGGCTTTGTCCGTTCATTGCTCATAACAAAGCTGTGCGACGCCTATTATGTGGCTTGGTCGCGTGAATCTCAGTTGAAGGCGAAGGAGATTATCCTATGAGTCAGGGTCGGATATTAGTAGTTGAAGATGATAGAGATACAGCTGATTTGCTTCAGGCTTATTTCACCGCAGATGGCAGTGAAGTGGAAGTGGCGATGCGCGGGAACGAGGCGTTATCCATAACCCGGCGGCAATTACCGGATTTGATAATCCTGGACATCATGCTCCCAGGCATGGATGGTTATGCTGTCTGCCGTGAGTTGAGAACTACAGCAAGAACGAGCCACATACCCATTATATTCCTAACACAGAAGGATGAAAGAAGCGATCGAATCGCCGGTCTTGAATTAGGCGCCGACGATTACATCACCAAGCCATTCGACATCGAAGAGCTTGGTCTACGAGTGCGGAATGCAATCGTTAGCCACCAACGGATGAATATGACCGATCCAAGGACCGGCTTGCCGGCGGCCAGGCTTATCGAAGAGCAATTGAGAAATCTGTTGAGAAAGGAGGGCTGGCATTACGCTGAAATTGCCATTCAGCATATGCAGCCATTTCTCGATGCGTATGGTTTTGTTGCTTCAGATGAAGTTTTACGTTACACCGCTCTTCTACTAAACGAAATGGTCGAAGAACAAGGGACGGCCGACGACTTTATCGGTCACGCTGGCGGGCAAATATTCGTCCTCATGACTTATACGAAGGATTTCACCGCCTTAATCAATGCCCTGCGTGAAGACTTTGAATCGGGGATCCGTACCCATTACAGCTTCATGGACTCTGAGCAAGGAGGAATTCTTCTGCCAGACGGTTCGTTGGCCCCGCTCATGAACATCTCGGTTGGCTCAGTCTCCGATCAGATGGAAGCCTTTGTGGATATTCGCGAAATTACCGAGGCGGCCGCCGAAAGACGCCTATACGATCAGGCGGAAACAGCACGCTGATCCCACCAAATACTGTGAATCATGAATGTGGATATTGCTAACATGTTACCAAGCGAATTGACTGTAAGGTCAGAAAATCTTCTAAATGGCCAGGTTGAAAGTTTGGCGAGGGTCGCCGAACAGTTAGCCTCTGGATATAACCTTGGCAATGTCTTGAAGGTGATCTTTCGCGAGTCGATGGCTAGTAGCAAGGCTGATGGTGGCCATATTAGCCTTTATCGCGATGCTGATAATTCCTTTGTTCCACGCTTTGAGACAGGGATTAAACTCCCACGTTCTGTCGCCTCGAACATAGAAAGCGAGGTTCTCAGTAGCTACAGCATCTCAGTCAAAGATAACTTAAATTCTGGCGGTGAGCCTAAATCAGCCTTATCCGCGCCAATCTTGTATGAAGGATCTGTTGCCGGACTCATAAGCCTGTATGGAAAGGAACCAAATTACTTTGACGAGTCTTTAATCGAATTTGTCGAGACCATGGCCAATATGGCTACCACCGCTATCGGCAATGCTCAGCTTTACCAGGATACTATCCAGAGAGAGCGATTTTACGGGGCATTGGGACGGGTAACATTGGCAATCAATGCCACGGTCGATCTGGCCACTCTTTTGTCGTTAATCTGCAAGGAAAGCCAGGAACTGTTCCGTGTTGACGGAGCCTATATCTGGCAGAAGCAAGATGATACTCTTACAGGTGTCGCCGGAGAAGGACACGCCAAGGATGATTTCATTGGCACCGAGCTCAAGATATCGGAAAAAAAGATGCTGGCCTCGGCCGTCGCCGCGGAAGGTGTTGGTTTATTCAGCAATGATCTTGAAAATGACGAGCGTTATGCTCGCCGCTACCTCTGGCAAACCTCGACCAAAGCCTCAATGGCAGTCCCCCTCCGGAAAGACGAAGACTTATTGGGCATCTTGCAACTGGTCAATTCGAAGAGAGGTGATCTCTTTTCATTGTCCGATGTTGAACAAGCCACTTATTTTGGAGCACAAGTCTCTATCGCTATCCAAAACGCCCAGCTACTGACAGATATGCGCGAATTGAACGAACAGCTCGATTTACGCGTCGTCGAACGAACACACGCCCTAGGGCAGGAGCGGGACCGGGTCAAATACTTGCTACGCGTAACTTCAGAGCTGGCCGCCAGTCTCGACCAAGATCGGGTACTCGTCAGGGCGTTGGAGTTGGTGAATGAAATCGTTCAGGCGACCCATGGCAGCATTTTGCTCGTCGATTCTCTAACCGGGGAATTAATCTATCCCTCGGCATTTGAAACTCACAAACTGCCCCCCCTACCCCGGGTCGATCTGGGCATCAAGCCAGAAGAAGGGCTTGCCGGATGGATCATCAGGTACCGGTCATCCCTAATCATCGAAGATACGCTCAATGACGAGCGCTGGATCGCCCAACAGGAGAACTCGGAGCTGCGCTCAGTCATGGCTGTTCCTCTTATTGCCAACGACGAAGTAATTGGCGTATTAACGCTATTCCATCACGAGCCAGGCGCATTCACGGATGAGCAGCTCGAGCTTGTCGAAGCGGCCGCCAGCCAGGTTGCTAACGCCATTAGTAACTCCCAGTTGTATGTCCTCATTCGGGATCAGGCCGAGCGCCTGGGTAGTATGCTGCGGGATGAACATGTCCAGGCCGCAAAGAATCAATCCATTCTAGAAAGTATTGCTGATGGCGTGTTGGTAACCGATGCTGACGGTCAGGTGATTTTGGCAAATTATTCAGCGAGCTCCATTCTAGAAATTCCAAGGGATCAACTTAACGGTAAGCCTATTAACGAATTGCTCGGACTCTATGCTGCCACGGGTGACAATTGGATGCGCACAGTGAAAGAGTGGGCACGGGCTACCAAACAGGAAGGACAACCCCAGTTCAAAGCTGAGAGATTGACCATTGAAGATAAATTCGTTAGCGTTCTGCTATCTCCCGTGTTCGCTGGCGGCCAATTCTTCGGTACGGTCTCGATATTCCGGGATGTCACCCAGGAAGTAGCAGTCGACCGGATGAAGAGCGAATTCGTCTCCACCGTATCCCACGAATTAAGAACGCCGATGACGTCAATCAAAGGCTATGCCGAGTTGATGGTATTGGGCGCGGCCGGATCGATGAACGATGCCCAAAAACAATATATCGAAGTTATCCTGGCCAATGCCGACCGGATGAGCGAATTAATCAACGACTTGTTGGACATTTCCCGTATTGAATCGGGTAAAACGACCTTGGAATTGCAGCCGGTAAATCTTTCCCAGATTATTAGTCAGGTTATCAACGAGCATTTGCAAGGGCTTATCCAACATGAAGACAAGCCGATCGTTGTTACGACTGAGATCTCGGCTACACTGCCCATGGTCAACGCTGATCCAGATCGGGTCACTCAGATCTTGACTAATTTGTTGGACAATGCTTTTCATTACACACCTGCCGATGGCAAAATTACCGTTGCCACTCGGACCGATAGTAGTTACGTGGCCATCAGCGTGAGCGATACGGGAATAGGCATCAGTAAAGAAAACCTGGAGAAAATCTTCGATCGCTTCTTTAGAGTCGAGGATTCAGAAATCCAGGAAGTTCCTGGCACTGGACTGGGCTTGGCAATCGTTCGTAGCCTGGTCGAGATGCATGGTGGTCAAATCGACGTCGATAGCGTCCTTGGAGAAGGCAGCACCTTCACTTTTACTTTGCCGTTGGTTGAATCACTGGTTGAAACAGTAGTTTAAGTGGAAGAGACGTGACGCTTTCTAGTTTTTAGATTCTCTGGTAGACGATGATAGGACACGAATTCCGTTATCATGGCCGAATTAACCAAAATCCTTGTAGCCGAAGACGAACCTGATATTCGCGAACTCATAAAGTTGGCTCTTCAGTTCAACGGCTTTGAGGTCGTCAGCGCCTCTGATGGAGCCGAAGCCGTGGAACTGGCCTCCGGTGATAACTTCGATCTCATTTTGCTGGATGTGCGCATGCCGCGACTGACTGGCTACGAGGCCTGCCGCCACCTGAGAGCGATGGAATCGACAAAGAATGTACCCATCGTTTTCCTGTCCGCCAAAGGTCAAGAAACGGAAGTGGACGAGGGGATTTCGGCCGGTGCGGATCGCTACATTCTGAAACCATTTGCGCCGAACGCATTGGCCAGCGAGTTGAAACAGATTTTGGCGGCGAAAGGGAACTAATCATATGCCCTTATCCAGCCGCATGACTGATAAGCGATGAGCGTAACCGTTATCAATGACAATTTCGTACATTACGAAGTCTTCGGACGAGGCAAACCGGTCATCTTTTTGCACGGTTGGCTTGGTTCCTGGCGTTATTGGTGGCCAAGTATGCAGGCGCTCTCTAAGCACCACCGGACTTTCGCTTATGATTTGTGGGGTTTCGGCGACTCTGGCAAAGTGACCAGCGAGTATTCCTTTGAAGCTTATCTCGACATGCTAGAACAATTCGTCGAGAGGCTAGGTATCCAGGGAGCCTTAACCCTGATTGGTCATGACGTTGGCGCCGCCATAGCTTTGCGTTTTGCCCGGTTAAACCCCCAATTAGTCGAGCGAGTCGTGGCGGTTTCTCTACCGGTCCACAGCAACGCCATTAACCATAACCTCTCCAATGGCAAAACTGAATCTTTCGTCAACCGGTATTTATCGAAATCAGCCGTCTTTACCGAATTGGAACAAGAGGCTGGGAAACATGATTTGTCGGCGATCTCAGTGGTCGCCAGCCAGCTCATGCTCTATGACTGTACCCTAGATTTAGAACAGGCCACTTGCCAGGTATTGTTGGTCTTCGGCGATCGCGATGCCATCATCAAGGCACCAGAAAATGGCGCCGTGCCACAAGCCTTCTTGGATGATAGCCTGTCATGTTGTGACACTAGAAGGCTGCAATCATTTCCCCATGTTGGAAGAAACGGCTGTATTTAACCGGCTCATAGAAGACTTTATCCACAATCAAGAACAAGTTACAATCGCCCCTAAAGATTATTGGCAACGCCGGACCCGTTAACCGGCTACAAAAATTGGAACCAAAATATGATGCTCCTCTCCCGGCCGGTGAGAGGTGGTTGTTACCTCTTCGTCGGCTTGTATATCATACTAATGGTTGCTTGTTCTCCTTCAGTTTCTGAGAAGAGCCTGCAACAACCATCAAGGCTTGAGACCATAGAAGCTCTAGCGACCTTAACAGCTCAGGAGGAAGATCTACAGAATATCCAATCATTCAATACCCCCGCACCTCGCCTAGAAAGAATCGTAACGACGCCCCAGACTGGCCCAGGACACGAAAAAGATTCGGTCAGGACATTAACGCCGACACCCGTTCCCGGCCAAATCGGGCCAGATAACATCCCCGAGAATGTGAATCCACTGACAGGCGAAGTCGTTCGCGACCCGGCGATCCTTGACCGCCGGCCGATCGCCATAAAAATTTCGAATATTCTCAGCGTGCGCCCCCAGGCAGGATTAAATTCGGCCGATCTCATTTTTGAACACTTAAGCGAAGCTGGAATCACCCGCTTCACGGCCATTTTTTATTCACAAGATGCCAGTCGGGTCGGATCAATCCGCAGCGGCCGGTTGATCGACCTAGAAATTCCCCTCATGTATGATGCTGCCTTTGCCTACTCCGGATCGAGTAGCCCAATCAGGCAGATGATTCGAGATAGCAGCTTCTTCGATCGCGTGATCTCGCCCGATTTCGCTCATGGTGGCTTTGAGCGGATCCTGGATGCCCAAAACCCCAGCACCAAGTATGTGGACAGCATGTTTACCGATACCAGTCTACTGCGATGGATACTGGATGGCCGCGGACTAGAGAGAAGACCCGAACTGCTAGCCGGGATGGCTTTTCGCGCCGAAGCTCCTCCTGGAGGAAGGTCGGCAACTGATGTTGAAATCGAATATGGTGCGACCAATGTTTTCTGGAGCTTCGATCCGGGTTCCGGTCACTATCAACGTTGGAACGACGGTCAAGCCCACTTAGACGCAAATACCGGCGAGATAGTTAATTTTAAGAATGTCATCGTACTTGGTGTGGAGCACTATAACACGGAGATCGTGGAAGATAGTGCGGGTCACCCATCAATCCAGATACAACTTTGGGAATCGGGTCCGGCAACCATATTCAGAGATGGTCAACAATACGAGGGTCGCTGGCGGCGAACAGAACCTGAACACATGCTTTCATTTTACGATCTTGATGGTTACGTCTTGCCACTTTCTCCAGGAAATACCTTTTTCGAGGTCGTACCGCTTGATTTTTCCGGGATGGAAACGAAGCCGTAATAATTTTATTCAAGCATTGGTTTCATGCAGGCATTACCACCAAAAAAATGAAGTGAATTCGATCTTTATTCACCTGTTTTATACCTGGCGCCCAAATTGACAAAGCCTTTGCGGGTGGTATAATCCGAACGGGTGACTCCGAGTACACGCTGAATTGTCGGATGGCATAGCATTTTAAAAAGGTAGTTCCTTTCCGAATTCTCGAATTAATGAATTTGCCACGCGGCTGGTGGGTAAGGGTAACCATCGTTATGAAACTTTGGTAAACAAACCACTCAATATCGGATCAAGACCTTACCCCGACTCGGCTGTGCATTTCGCTATGCGAAGCAAAAGGCCGAGTTTTTTTGTGCTAGGAGTCAATTGACAAATAGGACCAGGTAAAATATTGAATGAGTCTTTCAACTGATAATCAAGAACTTGAGAATCTCGTCGAATCCGAAACCGACTTTGCGGAAGAGTTGGCCCAATTTATGGATGAGCATGATTATGATATGCCGTCTGTTGGCGATATTCGCACGGGGTTGATCGTATCCATTTCTGAACAAGGCGTCATCGTTGATTTGGGCCTGAAACGGGATGGATTGGTCCAACCCGCTGATTTGGCCGAACTTGACCCGGAAGAACGGGAAGCCCTGGCCTTAAATGACGAGGTCCCAATTTATGTTGTGGACACCAGCCAGCCAGATCGGTTGTTGGTATCGATTCATAAAGCGCGTCTGAATCAAGATTGGATTCGGGCACAGGAAATGCTGGAGAGTAACGAGATACTGGAAGTTCCGGTTATTGGTTACAATCGAGGGGGCGTGATCGTCCCGTTTGGTAATCTACGCGGTTTTGTTCCGGCCTCTCACCTCATCGAATTAAGACGAGGAATGGATGATCGGCAAAGACAACAAATGATGTCGAAATTGCGGGATGAGGTATTGCCTCTTAAAGTGATTGAGGTAAATCGTCGCCGTCGCCGTCTTGTCCTTTCCCAGCGCGATGCCCAGAAAGAGTGGCAAGAAGGCCGTAAGGTCCAGCTCATCGAACAATTGCAACAAGGTGATGTATTAACAGGCCACGTCAGCGGTTTGCGCAACTTCGGAGCTTTTGTCGATTTAGGCGGCGCTGATGGTTTGATCCACATTTCGGAATTGGCCTGGTATCGGGTCAATCACCCCAGAGAGGTTGTGAAAGTCGGAGATGAAATCGAGGTATATATTCTTAGCCTTGACAAAGAGGAACAGCGCATCGCCCTTAGCCGCAAGCGTCTTTTGCCAAATCCCTGGTCACTGGCTGAAGATAAATATCAGCTCAACCAACTGGTCGAGGGTGAGGTCACTCGGATTGTAACCTATGGCGCTTTCGTAGAGATAGAACCTGGCGTAGAAGGATTATTGCACATCTCGCAACTATCTAGAGATAACGTTGAAGATGCCAGCGAATTCATCAGCGAAGGGGAAACCCATTTGTTGCGCATTATTAGTATAGATTCCGACCGCCAGCGAATCGGTTTGAGTTTAAAAAGTGTTACAGCCACCGAACAAATTGAGTGGATGACTAGCCGAGAAATTGAGCAAGCTGCTATTGAGACCGATGTTGCGGAAGATATTGAAGCATCAGGTGGCGCAGAAGAAGCGGCCGAAATCATGGAAGCTGAAGCGGAATTGTTGGTCGAATCGACTTTGTTGGAAGAAGAAGAGTAATATCGTCTGAATTGACGACACAGTAATATTACGTTGAATGATTGGAGGTTATCGTCTTATATGCCGACAGTAACAAAAATGCCGAATGAATCTGACGAAAGTCTGTTGCGCCGGTTTCGCAAGAAAGTGGCCAAAGCAGGAGTGATGAGTACCGTTCGCCGTAAACGCTGGCACGTTTCGAAGAGCGAACTCAGACGAATCCAAAAGAAAAAAGCCATACGCCGCATGAGACGCCGTCATACTATCAAGGCGAAATATGGCTAAAAAAGAAGACAAGATTGAGGTCGAAGGGGTTGTTGTTGAGGCATTGCCCAATACACAATTCAAAGTTGAATTGGACAATGGTCACCAGGTTTTGACCTATCTCTCAGGCAAAATGCGACGGTATTATATTCGCATCTTGTTAGGGGATCGGGTTAGAGTTGAAATGACTCCTTACGATCTCAGCCGCGGCCGAATCACTTATCGATATCGGCGGCAGCAACTTCAAAGATAAGAATAGCCGCCTAAAACTTTATTTTTAGGCAATTCTAGATCGAATAGACGTTACGCCTTGGCCTGCATTGGTCAAGGCGTATTTTTATGTTCCACAACAAGGCATATCCAATCGCCAGCGGATAGTTGGCGAAACACTTTGCCACCAGCCCGAGCCACTGCCTGGCGCACCCCTTCGGCTTGATCTTCGATAATTCCGCTAAGAATAACCTTTCCTTGTGGAGCCAAATTGGCCATCAATTGACCCTCATCTAACAAATTAATGATGACAGGAGCCAAAATATTGACTAAGATCAAGTCCCATTTAATTGGTTTAATCGCCGACAATGTACCCTGGTATAGTTCAAATCTATCATCAACCCGGTTGATGATGGCGTTTTCGCGGGAAGCCAGAACTGCCTGGCGGTCCTTATCAAAGGCCAAGATTCGTACTCGCCCCTAATTTCGCCGCGACAATAGATAGAATACCCGAGCCTGTTCCCACATCCATGACGTCGTCCTCAGCCTGAACATACTGCTCCAAAGCGAGCAAGCACATCTGCGTTGTTGGATGAAGGCCGGTGCCAAATGCCATTCCAGGATCCAGCGTAATTACGATATCGTCGTCATCCTTCTCGACCACTTGTTGCCAACTTGGCTGGATCAAGAGGTTATGTCCTATACGAAATGGTTCGTAATTTTTTCGCCAGGCTGTAGCCCAATCCTCATCCTGCAAAATACGAAATACCGGTGCTGGTATCGGGTACAGGCGATTCATGTGGTAGATGGCTTCCTGTATACGATGCCTTAATTCAGGTGCATCCTCTTCCTCTGGGACATATATCTTTACCGTGATTTCCGGTTCGAGCGCATTAGGTTCAGGGCTAAGGGCATCACCTAGCTGTTCAAAGACCACGCCCTGGTCATAAGCATAAGGTCGAAGCATTTCCGATACTGCTTCGGCCGCCTCGCCATCAGTAGTGACGCTGATTTCTAGCCAATACATGCCGGTTGGTCCATTGAATCTATTTGATATGGAGTTTCAGGCACGGCAACCATCCCCACTGAAGATTTACTGAGTTGTGTTCAAAAAGTCCCCAAGCACATCTTTTAGCTGGCCTAAAATGCTCTTTTCTCGCTGGGGTATGACCTCTCTGCCCAAGGTCCCAGCCAGTTGCTCCATAATCTTTTTTTGCTCGGCCGACATTTTCTTCGGAATAGCAACCTGGATGATAACCATCTGATCACCTCTGCCGGAGCGTCTCAGGTGAGGCACACCTCGACCGCGCAAAGGAAACACAGTGCCCGATTGAGTCCCAGAGGGAATCTTTAGCGTTTCCTGGCCATTCACCGTCGGAATATTGATTTCGTCGCCAAGAGCAGCCTGAGCGATGTTGATCTCCATTTCCAGTAAAATGTCATCCCCACGACGACGGAAATAATCGTGTTTCTCGACATGTAAAACGACGAATAGATTTCCTGGAGGACCGCCATCGATACCCGGGGAACCCTCCCCTGACAACCTGATCTGGGTGTCATTATCAACGCCTGGCGGCACCTTGACATTCAAGGTACGCATCTGTTGTATCTGCTTCTGGCCGTTGCAAACGGTGCAAGGACTGCTGATCGTTTCACCGCTGCCCTTACATACCGGGCAAGTCGTTACGTTGACGAATGATCCCAGAAACGACTGTCGCATCTGGCGCACCTCACCGGAGCCACTACAATTAGTACATCGCACCGGGCTTGTTCCCGGTTCTGCCCCAGATCCGTGGCATTGTGGACATATCTCCGGGCGACGGATTTCGATCTCTTTTTCTGCACCAAAAACTGCTTCTTCGAAGGTGATAGACAAATCATAACGAAGATCGGCTCCGCGCCTGGGTCCTCTGCGCTGGCGGTTTCCGAATCCGCCAAAAAACTCCTCGAAATATATCGGCGACACTGCCAAAGCCCGAAAAGTCATTGAAGCCGGCGCCAGCTCCTTCAACTCCAGCATGGCCAAAACGATCATACGCTGCACGGGTCGAATCATTCGATAGAACCTCGTACGCTTCGTTGATCTCCTTAAACCGCTCACCCGCTCCTTCATCCTTGTTGACGTCTGGATGATATTTACGAGCCATGCGCCGGTAAGCGCTTTTTAAATCCTCTTTCGAGGCATTCCGGTTTACATCTAAGATTTCGTAGTAATCGCGTTTTGTAGCCATAAATTCAAAAAGCAAGTTGCGCATGGCCAGGTTCTCGGCTTCGATAAGACAAGACTGGTAGAATACACAACTATTCGGTCAGCGTTTCGATCATTGAAGATCGTGTATTTTTTAATTCTTTATCTGCGATTACTCCTCGCTAAACTCGCCTTCAACGACATCTTCGTCGGCCGCCGGGCCAGTATCTGCCTGCCCACCAGGACCACCTTCTGTTCCCGCTTGCTGTTGTTGCTGGTACATAGCAGTACCTACTTCTTGCAGCGCCTGTTGGAGCCTATCTACTGCCGGCTTAATTGACTGAGGTGAGCTACCCATCGTTGCTTTGACAGCGTCTACCTCAGCTTGAATCGAGCCTTTTTGAGCATCGGTCAGCTTATCGCCGTTTTCTTTTAGGAATTTTTCGGCGCTGTAAACTGACGAGTCAGCCAGGTTCCGGGCTTCTACGGCCGCCTTTTTATCGGCGTCTTCCGAGGCATGTTGTTCTGCTTCGCTGACCATCCTTTCGATCTCTTCATCGGCCAGTCCGCTTGACGGAAGAATTTGCATAGCCTGCTCTCGACCAGTTGCCTTATCCTTGGCATTAACGTTCAAAATACCATCGGCATTGATATCAAAGGTCACTTCAATCTGAGGCACACCACGGGGAGCCGGTGGGATACCGTCGAGGATAAAGCGGCCTAGACTCTTATTATCCATGGCCATTGGCCGTTCGCCCTGAACGACGTGAATCTCCACTTGTGTTTGCATATCGGCAGCCGTCGAAAAGACCTGGCTCTTTTTGGTCGGTATCGTCGTATTACGCTCGATTAAAGGTGTTGCGACATTTCCGTATGTTTCAATACTTAATGTCAGTGGGGTCACATCCAACAGCAGCACATCTTTTACATCGCCGCCCAGGACACCAGCTTGGATGGCGGCGCCAATTCCGACGACTTCATCGGGATTCACACCTTTGTGTGGTTCCCGGCCAAAAAATTCTGTCACAGCTGCCTGGATGGCCGGCACACGGGTCATCCCACCGACCAAAACCACCTGGGAGATTTCGGAAGCGTTTAGACCGGCATCTTTCAAGGCCAATTTACACGGTTCGATGCTGCGAGCCACAAGATCCTCAGTTAATTGGTCGAATTTTGAACGAGTTAAGGTCATCGTCAAATGTTTGGGACCACTGGCGTCGGCCGTGACATAGGGTAAATTGATTTCCGTTTGCATCGTCGTCGACAATTCGATTTTCGCCTTTTCGGCTGCTTCTCGAAGCCGCTGTAGTGCCTGGCGATCGCTCCGAAGGTCAATGCCTTGGTCCATTTTGAATTGGTCCGCTACCCAGGTAATGATTTTCTGGTCAAAGTCATCGCCGCCAAGAAATGTGTCGCCATTGGTTGACTTCACTTCGAATACGCCCTCACCAACCTCTAAAATGGAGATGTCGAATGTACCGCCGCCTAAATCATAAACCGCGATCATTTCATCGCGATCGCTACCTAGCCCATAAGCCAAGGATGAGGCCGTCGGCTCATTGACGATTCGCATTACTTCTAAACCAGCGATTTTGCCGGCATCTTTTGTCGCCTGGCGTTGGTTGTCGTTGAAGTATGCCGGCACTGTTATGACAGCTTGGACAACCGGCTGGCCCAGATAGGCTTCCGCATCGGTCTTGATTTTCTGTAATATCATGGCCGATACTTCCGGTGGTGAATATTCTCGGCCATTCATCACAGACCCGGATATCACCATTGGGCGCTTCTCTCACTTCATATGGAACGAATTCTTGTGCCTTTTTGACTTGTGCGTCAGAAAATTTTCGACCCATGAATCGTTTTACCGAAAAAATCGTATTTTCGGGATTAACTACGGCTTGCCGTTTAGCTACCTGGCCTACCAGCCGCTCACCCGTCTTCGGATTCACGGCAACCACTGAGGGAAAGAGCCGGCCTCCTTCCGCGCTGGGTATGACGGTAGGTTCGCCGCCTTCCATCACCGCTGCAACTGAATTCGTGGTTCCCAAGTCAATTCCAATAATCTTACTCATTTTTGTTATGAACTCCTCTCATTTTCACATCTCTGATCAGGAGAATGTATAATTGCTAATGTCAATTCTACTCGTCTCTTCAAGCTAGACTTATGCGTTGAAGTAGCCTCATGCTGATACGTTGACCAAAGACGGCCGGATCACGCGATCGCCCAAACGGTAACCGACTTGCAATTCGTCAATTACGATACCGCTCTCGACTCCGTCAGCATCTAACAAGGCCAATGCTTCATGAAAGTTGGGATCGAACGGTTCGCCAACAGCATCGATTCTGTCAACATTCATTTGCTCCAATATTCCATTCACTTTTCTTTGAATGAGTATAACGCCTTCAAACCAACCCTCAATCTTGACTGATTCCGGCACATTACTTATCGCCCTGTCAAAATCATCCAACACCGGTAAAAGCTGGCGCGCAAAATCGACAGCCGCACCACTATAGGCTTGCGAACTCTGTCGTTCCAGGCGCTTCCGTGCATTGGCAAATTCCGCACGGGCCCTCTGCCATCCATCCAAGTACTCAGCTGCTCTCGCCTCGGCCTCTGCCAATTGCTCCTCTAAGGAAAGCTCAACTTCCGGAACCTCCTGTTCATCGTTTGCCTGTGTTTCGTCGGTTGTCAGTTCTTGTATAGGCTTACGATCGTCGCCTTCTACATCCTCGTTCGTTTTAATCTCTTCGCTCAATCCAAAACCTCTTTATCAATGGGTAAAACCGAATCCTTACCCAACCTCGTTTCGTAAAAATATTCGCTTACAAATCTGCTTATCAGGTCGGCGACATAACGTACGGCCGAGATGTTTCGACCATAAGGCATACGCGTCGGGCCTAATACAGCTACCGCGCCGGACAAATGCTCGATCTCACCGTAACGGGCCATAATCATAGCGCACTCCCGGAGCTCTTCCCATCGTCCTTCGCCGCCGATCACCACTTGAACTCCGGTCATTGCAGGGTCAAGCACCTCAGTCAAAACAGAGGCCAGATAGGGACCCTCTTCCAGAACTCGAACGGCCTGTCGAGCGCCTTCATCTTCGACGATATTTGCCAACCCGTCACGATAAATGTCGCTGTAGCCTCGACGGTCTGCACGGCTCATGCCGTCGATGACCAAGCGACTGATGTCACGTTCCAGAGTGTCGTCAAGCTGGCTTGAACGCGCGTAAACCTCTTGGTAATCGGCGTTTTCAAGCAGGTGATTCAATTTTTCAGCAACGGCCGTCAGCCGCACCTGGGGTACCGGCTCGGCCAAAGTCAGCATTTGCTGTTGAATTTCGCCTCCAACAAAGACCAAGATCATCAGTACCAGCCGTCCCTGAGTAGAGATTAATTGGAGGTGCCGCAGGTTAGTGGATGCAGGTCGTGGGGCAGTGACGATGCTCGCTCCCCTTGATGTATGGGCTAGAACAGCTGCCGACAATCGCATCCACTGTTCAAGGTCCAAACGCGCTTGATGATATTGGTGACGAATCATCTGGCGCTCAAATAAGGGTAACTCAAACTCGCCCACTAATCGCTGGACGAAGTAACGATAACCCAACTCGGTTGGAGCTCTACCGGCTGATGTATGTAGCTGCTCCAGATAGCCAAGTTCGTCCAGCGTGGCCATTTCATTTCGGACCGTAGCCGGACTGTAATCTAGATCATATTGATCGACCAGGCTCCTGGAACCAACCGGTGTTCCGGTTTCGATATAGCTGCGTACCATTAATCCTAGGATTTCTTCCTGGCGGTCACTTAGAGACATTTTGTTTACTTACTTGACGTCTTTCACTTTGGCGACGCGACTAAATCGTCGTCAGGCTCAACGCTCTAGAATTTGAACTGCTGGCCTTGAATTTAACGCAAATTAGCACTCTATCCACGAGAGTGCTAAGAGGCTACTTCCGTAATCTTAACATGACGCAAATAGTGCGTCAAATAAGAAGAATGTTAGATTAGGCGTTGTGATTGTTACCGGAGAATATTTGCCAGAAGGTGCGCAGAATTATCTTTATGTCAAGCAGTATTGACCAGTTTTCTGTATACCAAATATCATACCGGGTCCGCTCGAGAATCGAAGTGTCACCTCTCAATCCGTTGACTTGCGCCCAGCCCGTCATGCCAGCCTTTTCCCGGTGCCGCTCCATATAACGCGGAACACTTTCTCGAAACAGGTTAACATAATACGTTTGCTCCGGTCGAGGACCTACCAGGCTCATTTCGCCGAGCAGGACATTGATGAATTGAGGCAGCTCATCCATTTCAATTTTTCGTAGAATTGTGCCCAATTTCGTTTGCCGGGGATCGTTCTTGACGGTCCAACCGGGTCCGGTGATTTCAGCATCCTGCCGCATAGAACGATATTTGATCATATAAAAAGGCCGGCCATCTAGGCCCATTCTTTCTTGGATGAAGAAAACTGGTCCAGGTGACTCCAATTTAATGGCCACGGCCGTCAAGATCATAAGGGGTGAGAACAAAATAAGCCCAATAATTGCTCCAACAATATCCATCAACCGTTTGAAAAGTAGCCAATAACCTCGCATGGCGTAATTGCGAATTGATAGTAGAGGCAATCCCCCCAGGTCGTCGATGTCAGCTTCGGAGGCGACGAATTGGAAGAAATCTGGGAATACTTTAATAGACACCCGCCCGCGTTCACAGTAGGAGATGATCCGCACAACCTCTCGATGACCCCGCTCCGGCAAAGCAATAATGACCTCATCAATTTGGTGTTGCTCAATAATGCCTGGCAAGTCTTCTGGCTGACCCATGACCGGGACCCCAAACAAATCCTCTTGACTATCCTCGCCATCGATGATGCCTATTAGCTCATAGCCCAAGCGAGGTGACCACAAGATGCGCTGGGCGATAATCCGGGCAACCTCACCCGTGCCAACAATAAGTAGCCGGTCTCGCCCCAATCCCCCATCACGCAGGCGATCGCGAATAATCAAATGAATGGTGCGGCCGATGATGATCAGAATGATCGTCAACACCCAAGCGTAGATAATCATTGCCCTGGGATAATCAACCTCAAATATGCTATTCTTAAAGCTGAAGACCGAAATGGCCACGGCGATCATGGTACCGATAGATACGCTGGCAAACACTGAATAAAATTGGTCTACTCGGGAAACCGCCCGACGCAAATAATATTGGCGGAAAAAGAACAGGGCGATGATGACGCCAAAAATTTGAGCCATAATGAGGCCCGTGTAGCGAACGAGTGGTGTATTATTTGCCAGGGGAGCAGGCCAGGGGATGATCGTCCGCAGTTGGTAAGCCAGTACGAATGCCGTGATAACCATAATAGGCGTCGAGGATTACCAAAGTAATTGAATAGATTGGTCGCAATCTTTGGGTAGACATGATATCTATTCCAGTTAAGGCAGTTCCGGTTGGAGAATTCGATCCCCTGCCGCAACGTCGGCTAGAACCGGCCAGCCGCCCTTGAAAGCCAATGCGAACAAAATTGCCCAGTGTAATATCCTGGGAGTCTGGGCTTGATAATGTTTATAGTAAAAAATCAACATAGCTCGGTAGAATTCAACATCCGCTCGTTTATTCTGCCGGCTTGATGCCCTCTTCACGTGAAGAACGGTAACCTCTGGATTATACATAACATGCCAGCCGGCGTCCTTAATCCTTTTGGCCCAATCAAGATCTTCGCCATACATCCAGAATCGTTCATCAAGTAACCCAACCTGGTCTATCGCCTCGGTCCTTACCATCATGAAAGCGCCAACGACGGAGTCTACCTCAGCTAACTCATCTTCGTCCAAATAGGTCATATTGTAGCGGCTGAACCGCTGCGAGTTAGGAAATAGTCGACTCAAACCTAACATCCGGTAAAACGCGATTTCAGGCGAGGGAAAGGATCGTCTGCAAGCCAAATCAAGTTTTCCGTCTGGCATGACTAATTTGGGGCCCACGATGGCAACCTCTGGGTTTTGCTCGAGATAGGCGATCATCTTCCTGAAGGCATCGGGAGGCACTTCTGTATCCGGGTTCAATAGCAAGCAATATCGAGGTCTTTCCTCGGCCGGCCCGTTATCCAACCCTAAGCGACGCAAACCCTGGTTGTTCGCTGCTGGGTAGCCCACATTTTGTTTATTCGTGATTAGCTGTACTTGGGGAAAATCGTTCTGCACCATGTCGACGCTATCGTCGGTTGAGTCGTTGTCAACCACGCTGACAGCCATCGTGAACTCGCCCTGGCTGGCATACACGCTTTTCAGGCAGCGTTGGAGCAGATCATGTACGTTGTAGTTGACGATGACGATAGCTAAATCGAGCACACCTCACATTCTAGCATAGCCAAAGGTTGCCTCAAAGACGGCTGCCGGGCGGAATCTGGGCGCTCATCTGACGTTTATTGACCGCCAATGACATATTTAGGTTGACATCTTACAATTTAGGAAGAGAACTGATAGGGAAGCATCATTTAAATCACGGTAATAGACAGATGACAATACGACAAATTTTTCGCCTTATAATCATTTTGACACTGGGATTCGTCATATTTTCTGGTGGCTATCTATTAGGTCAATCACAGATCGCCCCCGTTCAACTCACAGGAATTGCCTCCGGAACCCCTCGCCAGGCTGAAGAAGCTTTCCGTCCGTTTTGGGAGACCTGGAATTTTCTTCATGATGATTACTTCGAGCAGCCCCTTGACGATGTGGTTCTTGCAGAAGGCGCTATTGAAGGCATGTTAGCGACCCTGGAGGATGCCAATACCATCTATCTTTCGCCGCAAAACGAGGAAGTTGCCCGGCAAGCGTTTGAGGGCAACCTGGAGGGTATTGGCGCCGAAGTGGCCAGCGAAGAAGGCGCAATTGTCATCGTCGCTCCCTATGAAGGTTCCCCGGCCGCGGTCGCTGGTTTACGGCAGGGTGACATTTTGCGAGAAGCCGATGGCGTGGTCTTAACCGGACTTGATGTCGGCGAAGCAGCCGCCTTGGTTCGCGGGCCGGCCGGCACTATCGTTCATTTGCTCGTCGAGCGAGATGGACAGATTATAGAGTTTGACGTCACCCGGGATGTAATAGACGTACCCAGCGTTCGAGGAGAATTGTTCGAAGATAATATCGCCTATGTACGTTTGAGTCGTTTCTCCAATGATACCGATGAAGAGTTATCCGAAACCCTGGAATCACTTATTGCACAAAATCCTACGGGGCTCATCCTGGATGTGCGCAGCAATCCAGGTGGAAGCTTGTCCACCGCCATCTCCGTTGCCGATCAATTTCTGGCCGAAGGACCTATTATGATCGAACGATTTGGAAATGGAAGAGAAAAGATATTCGATGCCGACGACGAGGGTTTGGCTCAAGATATTCCCCTGGTAATTCTGATTGACCAAGGCAGCGCCAGTGCTTCCGAGGTTTTGGCCGGTGCCGTCCGAGATCGGGGGCGAGGGACGCTGATGGGCGTCACTTCCTTTGGCAAAGGTACGGTTCAATCCTGGAAAGAGCTTAGCAATGGCGGAGGTGTTCGCATCACCATTGCTCGTTGGATTACCCCAGATGGCACTTGGGTACACAAAGATGGTTTGGAACCGGATGTGAATGTTACCTTGCCTGAAGAGGGTAGTGAATTATTCAGCGACAGCCAGCTGCAAGCAGCCATCGACTATCTTCTGGATCTATCAGTTATTGAGAGCCAGTAGCCGGCCAATTCTTCGAGCCAATCTTTACCTGGCTGACATTTCGTAAAATTGATTGGGCGCCCCCGGTCGCATGCACATCCTGAGTGCCTAGCATCGCAGCCAATTCATCGATCCGACCCCCTTCATCTAATACGATCATCGTGGTCGTCGTCCTGTTATTGGCGAGCTGTTTGCTAACGTGATAGTGCCGGTCGGCATATCCGGCAAGCTGGGGCAAGTGTGTCACAACGATGACTTGATGATCTGCAGGATTGGTCAAGCCCCACAATTTGCGGCCGACGACATCCCCTACCCGACCGCCGATACCCTGATCGATTTCGTCGAAAATTAACGTCGGGGTCGCATCCACTCTGGCCAATACCGTCTTCAATGCCAGCATGAGCCTCGATGTTTCGCCGCCGCTGGCGACTTTAATCAATGGCCTCGGTGATTCACCGGGATTGGCGGACACGAGGAATTCGATCTGGTCGATACCCGTAACATCAAAGGCCAGCCGTTCATTTCCGACAAATGCGCCATCCTCGATGGCAACTTGCTTGATGCTAACTTCAAACTGGGCTCGCTCCATATGCAGATCTGACAATTCTTGTTCGACCGCCGCGGATAGTTTTTGTGCGGCTTCACGGCGTTTCTCCGACAGAACCAAGCCTTTTTCCCCAATCTGGTGCAACAACCGTTCTTCTTCGACGGAGAGCTGTTCAATTCGTTCTTCGCTTTGAGCGATATTATCAAGCTCGGCCGCTGCTCTTTCTTGATAAGCCAATATGGCTTCAATATTCTCACCATATTTTCTTTTCAGTTGGTTAATGAGTTCGATTCTTTCTTCCAAGTAATCAAGCCGCCTAGGCTCAAATTCAAGGCTCTCAATATAATCTGCCAATTCACCGGTCAAATCTGTGAGCTGGTAACTCAGTCCTTGCAATCGCTCAAACAGATCGTTTTGCGCAGGATCAAGGCGCGCAAGCTGTTCAACCTGGCGTTCAGCCTGTCCTAATAGGTCATTAACGGACAACGAATCGTCGTCCAAACCATTTAAGACCTTTAAGGCTAAAGTGCCAGCTCCCATCAATCGTTCAACGTTCGTCACTCTCACCCGCTCGATTCGTAGCTCATCCTCTTCGCCCGGCCTTAACTTCGCGGCCTCGATATCTTCGACTTGATAGCGAAGTAAATCTAGACGCTGAGCCAGTTTCCTTTCATCCTGACGCAATTGCCGTAGTTCTCGGCGAATCGTCTGGAGCTGTTGTACGAGGAGGGCCACGGCCTTTCGGTCTTGATCAAGACCAGCATAGCCATCAAGCAATGGCATATGTGATCGTGGCTTGAGTAGTGATAGGTGCTCACCCTGACCATGGATGTCGACTAACTGGTCGCCGATGTCGCGCAGCAGAGACAGGCTCACTGCCCGGCCATTGACCCGGCAAATATTACGCCCATTTGCCCTGATTTCGCGGGCCATGAGTAAGGAGCCCTCTTCATCGCTATCGAGGCCTTCCGCTTCCAATATCGGGGCAAAGAAAGCATGTTTAGTTGAGTCTAACTCAAAACTTGCCTCGACATAGGCTTTCTCGCTTCCTTCGCGGATCATAGTCGTATCAGCTCTTTCGCCGAGGACCAAGGCCATGGCGTCGAGGATGATAGACTTTCCGGCTCCCGTTTCACCCGTGAGGATATTTAAGCCAGGTGCGTAACGAATTCTCAATTCGTCGATGATTGCGAAATTTTGAATGAAGAGTTCGGCTAACATACCGTCTATTCCGAGTTGGCGACGTCTCCGCTGTGTGCTACCTCATCTGGTAGTAAGCCGCGCCGGCAGCAGTGACGATATAAATCCCGCTCCAAATAATTTGCAAATTGAAACCGCCAACGAATATGTATAACAAGGCAGGTATCGCCGGCAAGATGCCACCGATGACGACAATTGCCCCGACCATCTGCGGCATCCACCGACCTCTCCGGCGGCCGGCCGCCCGGAATACTAGGCGGCCTATCAAACTTCCGGCAAACGCGCCCAGAAAAATAACAAAAAAGCCTAGAAACGTGGCCAACCAACCCGCCAGCAGGCTGAGGGGCACGGCGACGAGTCCGGCAATCACATAGTCAAGAGCAGTCGCCGAATAAAAGATATCTTCATGTTCGCGAATGCACTCAGGGCAGCGATAACCAACCGGGGTTGGTTGGGCACAGCTGCTGCATATTGGTTTGCCGCAACGATTGCAGCGAAGATGAGTTTTTCGGCTTGGATGGTTTGCACAATATAAGACTTCTTCGCCTGCTGTAATGTCTTCGCTGTTATCATGGCCAAAATGGGGATTATCACCGGCTGAATCCTGGTGACCATCATCAGGTACGCTAATAGGGACTGACCCACTCGTTACCAGCCTTTTGGCGTCCTCCGGCGAATCGATAATCACTGTTTGACTTATCTCGACTTCTTTCTCTTCGAACTCGCCATTGTTGCCGGCATCATCTGATTCAGTCGACGATATTTCAACTGGTATATCAATACCCAATAAATTATTTAGACCTCGTTGCGCGGCCTCATTTTCCGGATCGAGAGTCAGCGCTTGGTTATAAGCTTGCTCTTTTTCATTCTGGTCACTTAATACCCCTGCGAGACCGGTCCAGGCCGCGGCCGTATCAGGCGCTTCGTCAATAATTTGACGGTACAATTTTTCGGCTGCCGCCCGTTTTCCGGCGTCCGCTACTTTATTAGCCTGCCTCAACATTGAACGAATGCGCGGCTTCGATGCTTCCATGTTTTCTACCAATCCTATTTCAGAGACCAATAACTCAAACGTTGCATTAATCGTAAGTAAAAATAATCCGGACCATTGACTCGGGCAAAAAGGCTGTCGTGATCATGTTTGGTAATAACCACCTCGTCACCGGATTGTAAAGCCACTGCATCTTGACCATCAGCCGTTGCCAAGGCTTCAGTCTCCATTTCCACACGGATCTTTACCACCGCATTTTGGTGTAAGACCAATGGTCGTTCAAAGCTCAGATGAGGTGCGACAGGCAATACAAGAAAATTTTGAAGCTGGGGTGGCAATAATGGGCCGCCGGCAGCCATTGAATAAGCGGTTGATCCGGTGGGCGTCGCCGCGATTAGGCCATCAGCCGTGTATGTGGTCACATGGTCACCGTCTACGTGCAGGTGGAAACGAACGACCCTTACCTGGCCGCCACGGCTCACGACGACATCGTTTAGGGCAATTAACTCGGCCGTTCTTCTTCCACGGTGCACTACCTCTGCCCGCAACATGAGCCGTCGCTCAGGCCATGAATCACCCGCCAGAACCTGGCTTAGTTTCTCAGTCCAATCCTCTGGCGTCGCCTCGCTGAGAAAGCCCACCCGGCCAAGATTGATACCAAAGATCGGCACCTCAAATGGCGCAGCCAATCGGGCAGCCATCAAGGTCGTCCCATCTCCTCCCAGTACGATGACAAGGACAGATCCGGCCACTTTCTTGCGACAATCTTCCGGGCAGTCCGTAGAGTTGATCCAGACTTCGTATTGAAGATCTCGTAGCCAGGATGCAACTTCATGGGCCAATAGCTCGGCCTGGGAGACTCTTGGGTTGAACAGAATACCAATTTCATCCATATGATGGTGGATGGTCCTCATCCATTGTCTGATTGGATCCAGACGACGACATCGCCCAGAGACACGACTGTCTGTTGGCCATCACTCATTCTACGGATGGCAGCAGCGTCGTTTTCTAATTCCGACTCACCGACGATGATAGTGTATCGAACATTGCGTTTATTCGCTTCCCTCATCTGGCTTTTCAAGCTTCTACGCTCACGTGCAAATGCCAGGCGAGTCCCTATACCCGCATCCCTTAGCTGGTAAGTCAACTTCACGGCCGCATTCTTTGTGTCCCCACCTGTATGAGCGACTAGCACATCTTGGACCGGCGCAGCCGGCAATTCAATATCTTGATTCTTTAATCCTAGTACAATCCTTTCGATACCAATTCCTACACCGACTCCCGGCGTGCTCGGACCACCAATAGCTTCGGCCAACCCATCATATCTACCACCACCAACCAGGGACGACTGGGCGCCGATGGCTGTGTCCCACAGTTCGAATACAGTCTTGGTATAGTAATCAATGCCTCTGACCAGCCGAAAATTTACCTCGTAGGACTGCCCCAGATCATCAAGCAACACCCTTAAATCGGTAAAGTGGGTCGCACAGTCTTCACACAGATAATCGACGATATGTGGAGCACCTGCTAGGATACCCTCCATCCTCGCTTCTTTGCTATCGAGCACCCGCAGCGGGTTGCGCCGCATACGCTCTCGATCCACCTCGGCCAATTCATCCATGTAGTCGGCCAAATATGCTCGCAAAGCGGCGACATAGGCGGGTTTACAAACCGGGCATCCTGTACTGTTAAGTTGGAAGGTCAACTCCTTATAACCCAACTCGCGGTAAAGATTTACCGTCAACATCATGATTTCAAGGTCCGCCGCCGGATCTGATTCACCCAAAATCTCAGGATTGAATTGGCTATGCTGCCGGTATCGCCCTGCTTGAGGTCGCTCACGGCGAAAAGCAGGTCCTATGGAATAAATCTTCACCGGTTGAGGCCAGCTTGCCATGCCGTTTTCAATGTAGGCTCGAACCAGACCGGCCGTGAATTCTGGCCGCAAGGTAATACTGGTGCCGTCATCTTCCTGGATCGTATACATCTCTTTCTTAACGAAAAAATCCGACGCCGTTCCCACACCTCGATAAAATAGCTCGCTATATTCGATTATTGGAATATCAACTCTTTGAAAACCATATCGCCAGGCAAGATCCTTTACTTTTTCTATGACAAAATCCCAATATTGTCGATCTTCAGGCAAAACGTCCTGCATGCCGGTAACACGTCGTATCGTCAAAGCGTTCCTCCGTATGGATGATTCAGCTTAGGCTATTATTATAACTCGCAGGGGAATGTGGCCAACCGGCAAGATCAATTTCGGGGAATAACACTGCCCACTAGTAATACTGTGGGATAAATATGGCTCAAAAGTTACTACGTAACTCTATGCACATCACTGACTAAGGGATGCGATCGATGGTGGCTGTTTTGTGACTGGTCAAGCCAATCTTTGTGAACAAATCTCCTGGAAAGCACAATGCGCACAACGGCCCCAATCTTCATGATCGCGATCAAGTTCCTCTTCTACCATGTCATTCCGCATCTCAGTGAGCAAGTGGAGCAGGTCTTCCTCCAACTCCAGGGTGTACGTCACGGCAAAAGCTTTATCACGGTACTGCAATATTCCGTAATCGGGTCTGATCTGATGGATCTCTTCCACCAGGAGACAATAAGTCGCAAGTTGCAGAACATGTCCCTCGTGGGGCTCGACAGGAGCAATGCCGGATTTGACCTCCACGGGAATAATGGCGCCGCCACTCTCTAAAATCAAGTAATCGGGCCGGCCAACCAGCCGATATTGAGTCGAGTATAGAGGCTCGGATTGAGGCACCCAAGCCCCATGGTCACTATAAATGATATCCCCGGCTGGCAAGCCGCTGCTAGCCTTGGCCTGGCGCGACCAAAACCAGGCAACCAGCGCCAAAACTACCAAAACGAAAGCGGCCGCCAACCAACCTAGAGAAACGCCATCTTCATTCATGATGAAGTAACGAACCAAAAGACGACGATGCTCACGGCCAAGAAAATCAGGACCAGAGCCAGGCTTCGGGCAAATCCGGCCTGGCGCACCCGGCCACGGTGTTTGCGGTGGTATGCCTGCCCTACAGCCAATTGGGCCATGTTTCGCGGCTCATTTTGTGCTATTCGCCGTAGCCACCAGGCCCGGCGGCAATAAATATATTCGACAATTTCACTCGCTTGAATTATGCGATAGCTCATATGTTCTATTTTATAGGAATTGGAAGAAATAGCAATAGCCAAGGCAATATCCGGAAAGGGAACTCGACGAGTGTGGACTTATGTCGTTAAAATCAGAATTACGGCCGCAGCAATACCTTTCGCATTCCAGGTCGAGAAGCATGCTCGAATGCCTCAATACCTTCTGATAGAGGATATTCAGCCTCGATCATCGATTCGACCTCAATAGCCTGGTTGGCTAATAGTCTGAGGGCTGGCCCAAAAGGTCCACAGCGCGAGCCCACAACATTTATTTCAGCCACGACCAACTTAGACAAATCCACAGTTGTTGATCCGGCAAAGGTACTCTTTAAAACCAGGGTGCCCAAGGGCCTGACCAGCCTTAGAGAATTGATTAGGCCGGCCTGGTTTCCGGTAGCTTCAACTACCAGATCAAAGGCATTGTCGGGAAAGTCATCAACCAGGCCTGTCCTCAAGCCCATTTTGGATGGCAGTTCGAGGGATCCTTTACGTCGACCGATCATAGTCACCTGTGTACCGGCCAAGGCCAAGACCTGACCAATCAACAGGCCTAGTCTTCCAGGGCCTACGACTGCAGCTGACGTAGATGGCGCTACCTTAATTTGCTCACGTATCCTTAAGGCGGCCGCCAATGGTTCGGTGAACACGGCCGTGGCATCGGGCACGTCATCCGGCACAGGCAGCAGATTTTCCTGTGGAAGAATCAGGTAATCGGCAAAAGCGCCATCATGACCGATGATGCCTAGAACCGTGTTATGGGGACAATGCTCCGGCCCGTGAGATTGGCAAACCTGGCAAATGCCACAACCCAAATTTATCCCGCCGACAACTCTCTGCCCTACCCAGGTTTTATCCGGTGCATACTCCACGATCCCCACGAATTCATGGCCCAAGACACCTTCAAACGCGGCATAACCTTTGACAACCTCGATATCGGTGTTGCATATCCCGGCCTGGAGGAGGCGAATCAAGGCTTGATCGGGTCCCGGCTTTGGTTTTGGATAATCTCTTTCATATGAAATTTGGCCGTCTTTTACCAACAGAGCTTGCATGATTCACCGCTGAAGTAAAAAGCTATGGGTTAAAGAGTCATGAATTAAATTAGTTTTGATTTTGGACTTGTCGCCATCAAGGTTAATCAGGAAGTTGGTGTTGCTTCAGTCGTCGGGATGGGCGTTGGTGACCCTTCGGCAGCTACCTCATCCGATCCAAATAAAGCGACGATGTCATTCATTAGATCGTCAAGACGGCCGACCAGGATTGACAAGCTTGTTTCGGCTTCATTTTGCCAGCTCGCCTCAAATACGCCCTGGTCAGTTCGTACAACCAGGATGTTACCCGATTTTCCCGCTGCCAACGCATCCGCTGTCTGGACAAATTGTCCGCTATCGACTAATTCAGTAGTCAGGCTGATCGCCAACGTTGAAGTTATTGTGCCGGTATAGGCTTGACCATCGGTATCAATCGTTATCGCGCGACCATCCCGGAAGGCTGTCAGAGTGTAGCCGTCCGCTCGTTGAAAGTAGAGTAGACTGTCCAATGGCAATGGTGGGTCAGGCCGGTCTTCTGCCTCTTCGGTTAGCGAATCGGCCGCAAGTCCTTCTAGAATTTGGTAAAGGGGGACCAAATTGGACGGCATAGCTAATTCGGGGCATGAAAAGTTCACTGTTATTGGTTCTTCCCCACCGATAAATAATGTCTCTCTTCCGGGGCTGCTGAGACAGGAAGCCCTATAATTATCCGCAGGCGCAGCAGACTCTTCGATGACCGCCAGCGAATCCAATAGACCAAGCTCCAAGACATCGATTGTTTGTGGGGACTCAATCTGTGCGTCGGCGACCTGCCAAATCCAGAGTGTTCCATCACTACTGACCGCCACAGAATGCGCTGCCTGGTATGGCGTGGCGCTCCGGCGAAGACCGGCGATTGTATCCGGCGGAAAATAGGGTCCCAATACAGCAGAGGTATAGTTCTCCAAACTTGCTAAAAGACGAACATCTTCCAGCCAGCCCGATCCCGACGCTTCCGCAAGAGGAATTTCATATTCAATCTGGACACATCGATCACAGCCGTCCGGCACTTCATTTAGAATCAAACCTGTGAGTGCCTGCTGCAATTCGAGTTGGATGCCGGGTTGGTCCTTACGAACAACGGACTCGCCCGTTGTCATGTCGGTGATTTTAATTTGGTTGGCGACATTAGCCTGGATACGGCGATCCAGACCAAAAGCGGGTATCGAATATCGGAGATCCACGGCTACCTGGTCGAAGGCAATTGGCGTATCCGGCGGCCGGGTTGGTTCAGGAGTTAGGGTGGTTGTTGCCGTGGCAACCGGGATAGTTGTCGCCGTTGGGTAAACAGTTGGCAGAATACGATCTGCTGTAGCTGGTGGCTGTGGGGCTGATACTACATCCGGTTCATCGTCTTTGTTCGTCGAGTCACAACCCGCCAGGAACACCGCCAGGATAGTTACAATTATCAACGGCAACCACAAGTTTCTTGTTCTATTCATGCTACTTGGGAACCTTCGACGACAATGGTCAGCTACCAGAAGCGATTATAACAGGCACATTTGGCCGGTCAATTCTTTAAGAATTTTTCCATTGACATTGATCACCGCTTCCAATTATAATGCAATTAATATACACCCCAGATGGACCAAGAGGCGGCAGTCATAGACTGTGGCGTCATAGGGTCTCCCATAGTGTGCCTGCATGCTCCGATAGCCGTTTAATTCGGTCGAGCAACATAATGTCATAGGCCACCAAGAGACTTGCGAGTAGTTTTCCGCCCAAAATCTTGGCAAGCCAGACCTCCTTGCCATACCATCTGGGGTTTTCCTTTGCCTAATTTCCAATGTCACCTTATGTCAAAATGGCCGATCGCCTGACCAACTCGACGACTTTATCCACGGGCAGTGCGTGCCGAGTATTGCCATCCCGGCCGATTACAGTTCGGGCCATCAACAGGCTATTGTAAATCGCCTCTTCCACCGCTTCGATGACCGCAAGAGACAGTCGTCCGATTGTTAATTGTTCATTCGCCAAGGCAGGTCGATTTGACAACAAACCTGCGCCGCGATCTAAAATTCGGTATGCAGTGCTGAAGGCAATCACGAAATCGCCGCTTCCACCATGACAGGTGCTACCCGTGCGTGCCAGGCCAAAGGATGCCCGCTGGCATAAGCGGTTAAGTTGGCGGCTATTGAGCGGGGCATCAGTCGCCATGATCATCATGATCGAACCCGCTTCAGGCCGGGGCTGGTTATCTGGTGGTCTCAGGTGTTTGCCGACAGGCACGCCACAAATGATCAGCTCCTCCGGCAGGCCATAATTCGTTTGCACAAGAACACCCAATGTGTGTCCACCAAATTCGGCCGGAATGACCCTGCTTGAAGTACCAATTCCTCCTTTCCAGCCGAAGCAACTGGTCCCAGTTCCGGCTCCAACCGCCCCTTCTTCTACCTTTTCTGTGCTGGCAGAAGCGATTGACTGGCGGACCTCAACCAGGCCAATCGGCCGGGCCTGGAGATCGCTTAAAAAGCCGTCGCTTGTTTCACCTACCACAGTATTGACGCTTGGATATCCTCTGCGACCCGTATCGGGGAATCCGATACCGATATGCGGGCTTTCTTCGATCGCCAGGGTTATCAAAGCATCAGCGACGCGTGGAACGTTAAGGGTGCCAGTCAAGGCAATTGGCGACTCCAGATTGCCTAGCTCTCGTATCTGCTCGAAACCCAACACCTTGCCAAAACCATTAATGGTATGGACGGCTGCCGGCACCTTCTGCTCATATAGATTATCACCGTGAGGCAGGATAGTTGTCACCCCGGTTCGAAAAGGCCCGCGGCCCGGCTGCCACACTCCCTCACCCTCATAAAGGGTATAGTGGCCAACAGAAACCCCTTCCACGTCGGTGATACTGTTGGTATTCCCAGGGCTCAAACTACTCGGGAATTCAATCACATCTCGAATACGGGGCATAGTCGACTCTCCTTCATGCAGCGATGATAAATGGCAGATTACTGGCCTACTATTCGATACTTCAGCTTTAATATGCCCTGACCAGGCTTTGATAAACGGAGCGTAGCCATTGATCCTGGTATGGATTTAGCTGCGTTTGGGGTAACAGAGGGGTCCAAGAAAGTTGAAATTCGTGACCATCGACGAAGATAGACCGGGTTTCGGCCGATTGCTCGAGAAATGCCAAGTGATACAGGTATCGCTTGACCTCCGATGCCAAAATAGAGGTACGCACATAACCTTTCACCCCGGGTATACTGACCGGTGGATCTTGGCTCATATCCAAGACATCACAAATGATTTCCGAGAAAGTTCCAGCCTCTGCCGTTACATGTACAGGGTTCCCCCTTGATAGGCCAAAGCCACCGGCCGATGAAGCATCGTTATTTGGACTGTCAAATATCTTGGTCATTTGCCGGATCACCTTTTGACCATCAGGCATAGGCTCAATCACTTCGGATAATCTAGACAAGATTCTTACCTCTTTGATGCCTGATTCTTCGGCAACTTTCCGGATTACGGCTTGCTCGGGGGTTTCTCCAAATTCCACTGTTCCGGCCGGAACTTGAATTCCTGCCAGTGGATGGCGAAAAACGAGTAACTCGCGTCCTAATTCCCCGTCCCTGGTAACAAAAGCGGAAACTTTTTCAACCGTTCGTCGGCGTCTATTTTTGTCGCTCATGATCTATTTTTTGTAGCAATTCTTAGAATCTGGTCAAACAAACCGGATTGTTCTCCATTATGAATAGTTGATTAACTGTATCCAAGTAACCCTCGTCAGAAGTCTGCGCCAGACCATACTCATAAAGCTTTTTGAACGTGATGGATCCAATTAGCAGAGATGATAATTCTGCTACATCAAGTTTGATAGCAACTTCGTAATCATCGTCCCCTAGTCGCGGTGTTCCATCTGTAAAATTCACGATCGTGCTACCATTGTTGTTTGGGAAAAAAGAATCGACTAGATCAATCTTTAGCCGGCAGGCCATGCTACCAAATGATCTCTTTTCTATTAGTTTAAAAAGTAAGGGCGCGTCCACAATGCGATACATCAAGCCAACACCTTGAACATTGCTTTGATGGTACACGTGGGGAATCACCTGTCCGCTTCCATCTCGTGTGTCAGCCAAAATAAAATGGAATTGATCGTCCAACGTGTTGACGTTGATTCTTTGTACCTGATCTTTTTGGGTGTGTAAGAAAGTCGAAAGCTGGGTAAACGCTTCGGCATTTTCATAAATAAAGTGGCGAATCACCAGGTCATGCACCATGAATGTCTCGAAGGGTTTGAATTCGAAAGAAAGAAAACCAAGCAAGTTACCATTCACCTCATAGCCAACTATGTGAATCGACTCATTGTTAATCAAGAAATCAATTTCCCAAGGCATCCCTAGAATCATGCCGTGCGTTCTTTGGGCGAAGCGGTCATAACATTCGAGTATTGCCGACTTGTCCTCCTTACCCATGTAGCGCACATTGGATTTTGATGGTCCCATTGGAAACGAAGCTGGATCGATGCGATATTGGTTAACCTTTGACCCGTATCCAAAACCCATTTTCTTATAAAAATCAGGCCGGAATGGATAGAGTAAGACGATTGGCATCTCCCGTTGGCGAAAATGATCGATAGAAAATTCGATCATTTCTTTGGCCACATGTTGTCTCTTATGGAGCAAATCCACGGCAACCAATCCTACCCCACCGGCCGGAATCATCGTCCCACGAAAATTCATGTTAAAGTCATAAATCATCATGCCGCCCAGCAGCTCTTCAGCCCTGTACAGACCGTATAAGCTTCGTATTGGATCATCATAGGTTTCTCCAAACCGCTCCAACCAAAAACGTCTATTTTCCTGGTTATCAATTTGCATGTTAGGAAATGATCTGGAAATGATACCGACAAATTTCGATAGATCGTCTTTTGATAATGTTTTTACTTGACTCACTTTGCACTAACCTTCCAAATCTTATGTGATGCGAGACTACTTAACTGACGCCTACGATTATGGTGGGACCTCTGATTTGAGCAAATCAAGCCCTTTGATACAATCCCTTGTTTTGATTTCAGAGCAATCAAAATATTAATTCAGTGGTTGACTCCGATATCGTCTTGTCGGGTTCACGGGAAAATAATAGATGCATCCGATTAGCAGGATTATGGTGGAATTTTTTACGACTAAACAAGTGATGGAATCGGAAAGCGAAGTGATTTAATGAAGCAAATAGTTGAATGTGTCCCTAATTTCAGTGAAGGTCGCCGTCCCGAGATTATTGAAGCTATTGCCGATGCGATACGCAGCGTGCAGGGTGCCCTTGTGCTAGATGTTAGCGCCGACGCCGATCATAACCGTTGCGTCATTACCTTTGTTGGCATCCCGGCGGCCGTTGAGGAAGGCGCTTTTCGAGCCATAGCCAAAGCGGCCGAGTTAATCGATTTGGATCAGCATGAAGGCGAACATCCACGGATTGGCGCAACTGACGTCTGTCCCTTTATCCCCGTAAAAGGGGTGAATATCGAGGATTGCGTCACCATAGCAAAAAACCTGGGCCGAAGGGTGGGTGAAGAGCTGGGCATCGCCGTGTATCTATATGGATCAGCAGCCTCCAGGCCCGAGCGACAGAAACTGGCCAATATTCGTCGCGGCCAATATGAAGCGTGGTGCCAGGAAGTCGGCCAGGATCCGAGTCGAATACCCGATTATGGGCCGGCCGAAGCCAGGTCCTGGGGGGCGACAGTCATAGGCGTGCGGCCTTTCCTCATCGCCTATAATCTTTATCTCAATAGTGACGATATTGATATAGCTAATCGGATTGCCAGGGCCGTGCGTTTCAGCAGTGGTGGCCTTCGGAATGTCCAAGCTTTGGGCTTTATGGTCGAAGGCCAGGCGCAAGTCAGCATGAACCTGACCAATTTTGAAAAAACACCGGTTCATCGAGTTCAAGAGTTGGTCCGCCGGGAAGCTGCTCGTTACGGTTTGACCATCACCAATGCTGAATTAGTCGGTCTCATACCTGAAAAAGCACTATTGTCCTCGGCAAAGTATTACCTGCAGCTAAATGACATGGCCGACGAGCAAGTACTAGAGATCAAGCTGGCCGAGGGTGAAGATTCCGAAATCACGCCATTTGCCATACTTGATGCGACCGCGGCCGGAACGCCAACGCCGGGTGGAGGTTCTTCAGCCGCCCTGGTTGGCGCGTTGGGAGCAGCGCTGACAGAAATGGTCGCCAATCTCACCATCGGTAGGAAGAAGTATGTCCAGGTTGAGAAAGAGGCGCTTCAAATACTGGAACAGGCGCAGACGCTGCGTGAACAGTTAACTGCAGCCATAATGGAAGATTCGGCAGCCTTCAACAAATTGATGGCAAGCTGGAGAAATTCCGAACTGAGTGGAGAAGAAAAGCAGAAAGTAATTGAGTTGGCCACGATTCATGCTGCAGAAATCCCCATGAAAGTCGCCCGGCTAAGCTGGCAGATGGCGAACCTGGCAAAAACCATTACCACCACAGGAAATGCCAATGCCGTCACTGATGCTGCGGCAGCGGCAATCCTGGCCCGATCGGCCGTCCAGATCGCGGGGTTGAATGTCAAAATCAATATGACCTCCATCAATGATGAGGGGCTCACAAAATCATGGCTTGGAGAATTGGTCGAGATTGAGGAAGAAACCAACATCTTGGCCGAGGAAACATTGTTAATCGCCGCTCAAAGGGGAGGCTTTTGAGCCTTGGCGTCGAAATTCTTAATTACCCCGGTGTCCAGCCAGCGACGATCCTTGGTCACCTATCTCTTGTCAACCGTTATCGTGGGGTTTCTGCTCTTTTTGATTGGCGGCTGCCAAGCTGAAGCCACGGCTGTATCTGATTTGCCATCTTCGACAGAACAAACAATACAAGAGAAGATGGCGGTGCCGCCAGCGGTGATGGTCACTATCGCCGCACCGGGAGAGCAGCAGTCCTTTAAGCCATTATCTGCAGCAGACATCGCGGCGACGGCAACTAGCTCCGCCCTGAGCAGTATTGCCGAAGAGGTTGCTTCGAATTCATCAGTTGGATCCTCATCGGATGGAGTCATGCCAACAAGTACTGTGGCGCTGCCAACTATGACGCCTTTGCCTACTTTCACACCTCCAGCTCTACCAAAGACCTCGCCATGGGAGCATTACTGGCTGCACCGCCCAGTGCCCGAAGGTGGCACTGTCTGGACCGACAAGGCTTACCCCTATGGAAGCAGCCGGGGGGGCACACTACGTACCCACCACGGTGTTGAGTTCAATGTTCCCCGAGGCACCCAGGTATTGTCCGCTGCCAGCGGTACTGTAGTTGTTGCGGGAGATGATCTAGAAGTCCAGCTTGGTGCTTTACCGAACTTTTATGGCAACGTCGTCGTCATTGAGCACGATACTGCCCTCGACGGCGAGCCAGTTTACAGCCTCTATGGCCACTTGTCGCAGATCATCGTCAATGAGGGGCAGCATGTTCAAGCTCAAGAAGTTATTGCCCGCTCGGGCGCTAGCGGCGTTGCTGACGGCCCCCATCTGCATTTTGAGGTCCGGGTCGGCGAAAACAGCTATGAACACTCCCGCAATCCCCTGCTCTGGCTTTATCCGTTCCCGGATCGAGCTGTGGTTGCCGGATTAATAACCAGGACAGATGGCTCACCAGCCCGCGATGTACCTGTTACCTTGCGACGGGTTGATGCCCCCTCCCCTTATGCCGCTACGACCACCTACTCTGATGATAGCGTGAATTCAGATGAAAAGTGGCTAGAAAATTTCGCTTTTGATGACGTAGCGGCCGGCTACTATGAGCTATCAGTGGGTACCGGTAAAGAAAAGATCAAAGCGGAGTTTTGGGTGTATTCTTACCAAACAGCTTTTGTAGCAATCGCCCTGGAAGAATAACAGAACGGCGTATCGATATCCCCAAATTGCCTACCGGTAGCAGATGATATTTGCCAGCTATCCGCCGCCAACCCATGCTAACTCTCGACTCTGGTCGCCGAATTTAGCCGCTCCTGCGTACCAGAAAATAGCCCACAACAGCCAGGATAATCCCTTCCAGGAAAATGGCTCCCGTCCACAAGAGACCAAAATCGAACCAGAATTGTTCTGGAAATAAGCGGATCAATGAATCTGAGTAATAGAATGTCCAAGTATCGGGGGGGAATAAGATTTCATGGAATTGGGTGAATACCAAATTCCAAGACAACAGGATCAAGACCAGCATTACCAACAATATGACGGTGGTCAGCAAGCCCCCAGACATGATCGCTTTATAGCCAAGGTGGCGGGATTCTGAGCGAGCCAGCAGAAAGATTAATCCGCCGATTACAATAATGGCCAGAATCCAAGTCAATATCTTGAAAGTGTCGACTAGATCCTTGACGTCGAGCATGTGACCGATTTCACGTTGGTTGTAAAGTGGATCTTCTCCACCGGGCAAGCGTAAATCTTTTAGGATGAAGATGACTTCCTCGGCCGGTTCCGATCGCCGGAGATAAGCAAGAGTTGTTTCTGCCATATCCAGCCTTTCATCGACTGTAAAACCGAAAGGGTCTGCCGCGATGCGCGGATATTCAAATTCAGGATAACTGGGATTTTGCCAGGAAATCATCAGGCGAAGCGTGACCAGGGTGAGGAAAAATGGGATGGCGATGGCTACTATCCAGCGCACTATTTTTGCAATGTCCACTTGTTTCAATGACTGCCTCCGGGATATCTATCCTGCACTTGGCCTAGATCTCAACCACTTAAACCGGGAAGACCAGCGGCGCCTTCTTCAAGCAAAAAACGTATCACAATCGAATCGATCATTGTTTCTACCGGCGCCCGCTCGTCGGTGAAAACAACTTCAGACGCTATCGTGGGCACCAAATTGTCGGCCGCGGTTTCCATTGCCTTTCTCAGAAGTGGATGAGTATCAGAATCCATGTTGTTCAAGGCCTCGACCAAATGAGCGCTATCACTTTGTTTTACTGTAGCGAATACGATGCTGTTGAAGGAACCAGGAACATCGATGGTATAGACTGATGGGAATACAGTCAACAAGGTTGCAGTTACAGCCTCCACTAGCCGGCGGTCGCCTGGTCCCCGGCCCACATTTATTGCTAATACGCCTGAATCCGTCAAATGATCCCTGATCTCCGTGAAAAATTCCCTAGTTGTCAGGTGCCAGGGAATGTAAGGCACTTTATAGGCATCCAGGGTTATAACATCGTATTTACGATCCAACTGATTTAACTCATAGCGACCATCGCCGACGATGACATTAATGTTAGGCTCATTCAAATCAAAATATTCACGACCAGCCTGGACAATGGCAGGATCTAATTCGATGCCATCAATCATAATAGCCCCGTATGCTTCATTAAACTGCTTGGGGATGGTTCCGGCCGCCAGTCCGATCACATTCAGGCTTTCAACATCTTCGAAAGAGGCTCCTTGATTAAAAAATGGCGCGGCCAGCATGATGCTCCAGACGGAAATCCGGGGAACCCGTCCTTCGTCGCAATAGTAAGAATGGTAGGCCTGGCCTTCATTAAGCAATAGATAGTTGCAATCCCCCTGGCGGATCACTTGAATGTAATTATAGGCGGATTCCGTTTCAAATATTTGGTCCGGATAATTTTTGATCCGGCCGCCGCTCCAGGCGACGATCACCGGCGCCAACAATAGTGGCAGTATTAATGCGGCCAGATTCTTTCGCCATCCAGTTTGCCAAAGACCGCCTAATCCAACCAAGAGTAAAGCAGAGCCAAAAACGACGGCCGCCAGGCGCGTTCCTGCCAGCGGAATGACCAGCAATACTGGAAGATAAGTTCCTAGGAGACTTCCCCAAGTGGACACGGCATAAATTCGGCCGCTGATCCGCCCGGCTTCACCAACTTCCCGTACCGCCAAGCGTATGGCAAAGGGTGATACACAGCCCAACAGCGTCACCGGCACGGCCAGGGCAAAAAACACGGCTACCAACGAACTGATGATAGCGCCGACATTCACGGCTGCCATGGCCGAAGCTGCCGAACGCAAGATCACGCTGGTAAGGAGTAAAAACAGGATGCTGCAAAAACCGGCCAAGGAGACTAACCAATAAAATACCCTGGGATCAGGATAGCGGTCTGCTAAACGGCCGCCCAGAAAATAACCCAGCGTCAAGAAAAGTAGCACCAGCCCGATAACGTTAGCCCATACGATGTTTGAGGTCCCGAATACGGTTTGTAACAAACGGCTGGTCGTGAATTCCACGGCCAATGTCGTCATCCCGGCGACGAAGACAGTCAGGTAAAGGTAGAATCGAGAATACGATTCCGGCTGGATTTGGGTCTTAGCTTCGTTAGCTGACATGCTCACCTGTGACAATCTCTCCTAGCGTTCGTCTTCAATCAGTTTGGAAAAGGGTCAACATCTCTGTGGCCGATAGATGTCTCGAGTTCTCCAGAATGATAACCAGTGGTTGGTCATAAACAGTAAAACTCTCGTCAAATCGACCCATGTTGAGACCATTCACCTCATCCAGATAGGCGCTCACTTCGTCAGGTGGATTCAGTTCAGGCCAGGAAAATGAATCGCCTTTAATGGAAACGCCGAAAAGATTAGGCATGCGAGTGCCTACATATGCCACGTCAAATCCCAGGCTACCGTTGAACAAAGCCTGGTAATACTGGCTGGACAGAGGATAGAGTTCTGGCAATCGTGGTATCACACCGTAGTTGCGGTTCGAAGCTAGGACAAGGTAATCGGCTTTCTCGATGAGATCCAAATTCTCCTTAAGCTTCGCGTCATCGTCGAATTGTTCAGTGCCGGAAAGCCAGTTCACGTCTTTTAATTCAAAAATTTCCCGTTTCAATAATTCGTCGCCAATGAAAACGTTATCGGGCAATCGATCATCCCACATTTCGCTTATGATTACTGACCCGTCAGCCACATTTTGAAATATCCACCGCGAGGCGGCAATCCAGGGATGCTCCTGCCGGTAAAGGTTTGTGAAGGAAAATGCATAGAGAGCCGTGACCAGTAAGACCAGGGCAATGGCCAACCTGCGTAAGGCTACAATCCGAATACTTAGGAGCATTGCCGCACCATACAGGACCAGGAAGGGCAGCAATGGCTGCATGTAACGGGCGAATTTGACCTGGAGAATACCGGTGGTCAAGAAGAAGGGCAATACCCAACTTAAGGCGACAATCTCAGCATTATTGAACGAGAACCGGCCCTGATGGCCGAGAATCTTGCTATTGGCGATGCTGGACTGTTGGCCAGATAAATTCAACCAGCCCCTGTATCCAACCTTAATCCCGCGCCAGGAAGCCCAGGCCAGGCCAGCGAAGCCGGCGATCGCCAAGAGGGGTCCCATGCCCCATTTGAAAAGCATTTCCATGTAATACAGGAAGGGGATCGTGCCGGCATATTGGCGAATAAATGGAACATCACGTGCTCCCCTTACCATTAAGCCTTGCGACACCACGTTTTGTAAGTAGCAAGATCTTGTAAGGGGCGTCAGTATCGTCAACGGGCCTAATTCGGGTCCTTTGCTTACAGGGCAACTGCTATCCAAAATAGCGAAGGGATTGGTTATAAAAAAAGCCAGAAATGCCAGGAGAACGGCTGCGAGGAGTAAACCAATCTTGCGTTCTGCTCTCCAGTTGGGCAGGAGGAACAACGTGGTCGCCAGGGGTAAAACCAGAAGAAAAGCGCTGAATTTTGAGCCAACGGCCAAGCCGACGGTAAGACCGGCAAGCAGCAAATAAAGAGTTTGCATCTTGGTTTTACTTTGCCGGAGGGCTAGGACCAAAAAACCCATGGCCAACAATATAAAGAAGGTAAGAAATGGATCAACCGTAAAAAACCGGGCCAGTTGGATATGTAAAACAGTAATGGTCAAAAAAGCGGCCGCCAATAGGCCAACTGCCGGACTATATAACCAGCGCCCGATCAAAAAAAGCAGACCAACGGAAGCGATGTCGAGAATGGCCGTAAGAGCACGTCCGGCGGCAGTTATGTGGCGGAACTCTATCTTTTGAGCCTGATTGAGAAGGTCCTGGGTCAGCAGCCATTTTTCAGGTAACAAGGGACCAAGGCTTGGTCCAACCGTTTCCAGCAGACGTGTGAAGGCTACGCCCAGATAGAGAGGTAGATGGCCATAAGCAAAACGACGGGCTTCATCTTGCTCGAGCACTATTCCCGCCGACGATGCCCCAACAGGCCAGTAGAATGGGTTAAAGGTCGATTGTTGTGGTGAAAAAGCAGTCTGCCACGAATCAGGCCATTCGATGCTGGTGGCAACCCAAGCGATATAACGTTCATCCGGATGGTAATGGTTGTAATCATCCCAATCCAGGTATGACATTCTAAGCACTGCTGCCAGAGTTAGGATCCCGACCAAGAGGGCCAACTGAGCTTTCCAGGTCATTCTCAAACTATAGCTCCAGCCATCCGGTTGGTCGAATGATAAGTAAAGTAGATCTTATCTCAGTAAAAGCAGATCGAATCATGGGAGAACTAGTTTGATCTTTAGACAAACTAGCCAGCTATGAAAAAAGGCCGGAAGTAACTTCCGGCCCTCAAAAATGCATAATATCGTCGTTAGTGGTCTGGGTTGAACATCCGCGAACGGTTGCCGGCCCCTAAAACTAATTAGGCTTCGTCGTCTTCCTCTTCGTCTGTCTTGCCCCTGCCAATAACCTCGACCTCGTCCGCAGATGGAGCGAACATCAGATCCTCTTCCTCTTCTTTCTCTTCTTCCTCGATGGTTACATATTCGAATCTGGCAACAACCAACTCTGGGTCGGTCAAGATTTCAACACCTTCCGGCACCTCAAGATCGGAGACACTGATAGAATCATCCGGCGTCCGGATCATGGTCATATCAACCTCGATCTCCGATATTAGTTTATCGGGTAGACATTCGATTTGAACTGAATAAAGGACGAGGGCAGTCGTTCCTAGTCCATCGGTCACGGGCTGTGCCTCGCCTACAATGGTCAGCGCCGCATCTACCACCAGTTTCTCCTGCATATTGACTTCATAAAAATCAACATGAATTAGATCTCCACGAGTGGGGTGTTTCTGAATATCCTTGGCGAGCACAGTCCGCTTGTCGCTACCCACTTGGATTTCGATTAGATGTGTCATCCCGGCATCTCTAAGGACGCGGCGCAAGGATAAATTATCCATCTTGATGTTGACATTAGTTCCCTGACCATAGATTATGGCCGGTATCCAACCTGCTTTCCGTAAATTCTTAGCTTTTTCGGCCGATGTTTCCCGGGATTCGGCAACGATTGTCTCTCTGTCCGCCATTCTCAAGTACCTCGATTAATGATATGTCGTCTAAATTGTCGATGCCCGATCCCAAAATAATAAACCCTTAGCGGAGCGGACATCCTACGTACGAACGCTTTCTGTAAATCAAACATGCAAGTATAGACAAAGTAGGTGAAAACGTCAATTTGCCGGGATCGAAAAAATAGCCCTCGTGCGTGATTATGACATTGACATCCATCGTCTGCTTAGTAAACTCGATAACCAATGAGCGAGATCGATCGCCTTTACTATAGATTAGGTGGGCCTGATGGTTATCTAGGATCTCCAACCGGTGATGAACAGAGTGCTTCCGCCGGGCATGCCCGTATTCGCTTCTTTAGCGGGGGAACCATCCTTTGGCTGCCGGAAACTGGTCCCCTGGCCCACCCCGGGGATATCTATTGGATACCATTTCCAAAAGAATTCACTGTTTTTCAGCAGAACATGGCCCTTTTACCGCCGCTTCAGTTACCAAATGGAAATAATCTCTATCGAGGCCATGAACGCGAAGCGGCTATCGAGCGTTTGATCTCCTTCCTGGAGGATGCGACGCCTGACATAGTTGGCCTGTCCGAGATGTGGGTGAGCGAAGAACGCCGGAATCTCCTCGAGTATCTCCAAGATCTATACCCTTACAGCTTGGTAGGTCCGGGACAGTTTGTCGATCAGTCTTTGGATGGCGGCCTCCTGCTACTTTCCCAACTCCCCTTTCAAGACAAATCCGCCAGCATCTTTCCACAATGCCTTGGCGAAGATTGTTTCAGCCAGAAAGGTATACTGCATGGCAGGATCTCTCTGCCTATGCAAGACACTTCGTTCGATCTTTTTCTGACGCATTTACAGAATCCAACACCTTTCCTGCAATCGCCTAATCGGGGAATCGGAGCAAACGGTGTCGAAAAAGTCCTGGCTCAAATTGACCATCTTGCAACTTTCGTTCGTGACAATCGCGATTCTCTAGCGCCGGCGCTCATCATTGGCGATCTTAATGTCGATGGTTTCGCTGTCAAAGGCTATGAAGATCTATTGACCCGCCTTGACAAGCCAATCGATCTCCTGTCCGGAAAAGATTGTGAAATATGGTCGGACGCAGCTGGGGATTTTACCCGAATTAGAGTTCCGAAAGCCGTCACGTTTGACGCCAGGAACACTTTTGCCGCGTCAGGAGAGATTCTGGCCCAGAGGCAAAACCAGAACCCGGGTCCGGCTCGATTCTTGCATGGTAAGCGCCTGGATTACTTTCTGAGTTTTCCAGGCAATAGGGTCTATCCTGTTTATGGATCTGCCAAGATAGTTCGTCTAGAAAGTAGTTCTGGACGTGATATATCTGACCATTACGGTATCCTTGCTGAATTGACCGGATTGATTCACTTTCAATAATTCAGGCTGACTCCCCGGAAAAAAGACAAGCTAAAACCATTGAACAAGACCTTGCTTTTAAGGGCCGGAATCATTTATGGTAAATTTGGATGGGGGTATTCGAAGCGCAGTTCGTTATTCACGAAGGCCTGATTCGTTGGTCATTTCTAAGCAAGCCTTGACGCGCGTATACGACCGGTGTAAAAATCAACCCGGTAGGAGGTGACATGACAGACAGTGAAATAAAAGAATTAGACGATTACTACCATCACATTCAAAGAGTGGGTAATGTACGGACGCTAGATCATGCCAAGAGATGGAGTGATGGGGTATTGAAAACCCTCGGTACTTCTCTCCATCGAAAGGTAAAAAAGGATTTGGCAAAGAGTTTACCCTCAGAATTGGCTCAATCGCTCAATGGCGTTTTTTGGCTGGTGCATTTCCATGATCCGACCCTTTCAAGTCAGGAGTTCCTCCACAGGGCTGGACGTCGAAGCGGTAACTCAAATTCTGAATTCGCCCGCTATCCAACTCTAGCAGTTTTCGGCGGTCTAAGGATGTTTGCTATCGATAGCGAGCTTGAGAAAGAAATCGCCGACGACCTGTCTCCGGAAATACGCCAGTTATGGGAACAGGCTCAACCGGCTGACAAATAAAATTAGACTTCTTACAAAAAAGAAGAGCGATTGACGAAAAATCGTTGGTGATCAATAAATTGTATCCCAAACATTTAACTGCCCGCCCAGGGTCAACGCTTACCAAGCATGCCTATCGCTTGTTTATCCCTTTCGCACTATTGGCGCTTGCTATCCTCCTTAGCGCCTGCGTCACTGAAACGCCTGAATTTGCTGTTGAAGAACCGGTTCAGATAACTTTGGTAGCAGATGGTGAGGAGCAAACATCGACGACCGAAGCCACCAATGTGCGTGAATTTCTAGAAGAGATTGGACTTTCTGTCGGAGACACGGATATTGTAGATCCTCCCATCTTCACTCCCCTGAGCGATGGTTTAGTAATATCGGTAATACGCGTATCCGATAGCATTGAAGTCATAGAACAAACCATTCCGTACCAACGAAGAAGCGTTCGAAATGAATCGATGAGCGCCGACTCCGAACCCATTATCGTTCAAAGCGGCCGTCCAGGTCGCCAGGAATACACAGTGCGTATCGTCTATCATGACGGCTTAGAATTTTCGCGGCAGCAAACCAAACTAACAGTTCTTGAATCGGCCCAAGATGAGATCGTTATGATCGGCGTCGGTTCAACACCAGGAGATGTCGATTTTCCCGGGCAATTGGCGATCATAAACGGCGGCAACGCCATCCTCTTACGAGGCTCAAGCGCATTTGCCGAGCAGCTGGAATCCGGCGGTGTTTTAGATCACCGGGTCTTCAGCCTCTCGCCGACCGGGGATCACTTGATGTACACCCGGGTTTCAACGGAGACTGGCGAATTCAACACATTATGGGTTGTTGGCACGATTCCCAATGCAACACCGAAATCCTTAGGCGTTGAAAATATTTTGTGGGCGGAATGGAATCCAGAACGTACCGATAAGCCACAGATCGCCTTCTCAACGGGTGTTCCCACCGATTTGTTGCCCGGCTGGGAAGCCAACAATGATCTCTGGACCGGTGATTTACCCTTAAGCGCCTCGGGAAGGTTCAGACCCCAACAGCTCATCGAGGCTTATCCTGCCACCTATGGTTGGTGGGGCGGCAATTATGCCTGGTCTCCAGACGGCCGCCACATCGCATACAGTTACGCCGACGAAGTCGGGGTCATCGATTTACAACCTGAAAGTGAAGAAGACCAACGCAGGCAGCTTCAATCGTTTTCAGAATACAATACTCGAGGCGATTGGGTGTGGGTGCCAAGTTTATCCTGGTCCCCGGATGGAGGTTATTTGGCCTTCACACTGCATGCCAGCGAGGACCCCGATGTCGCCTCATTTGATACCTGGGCTGTAGACATTGAGACTGGTTTAGCTAGCCCATTCATCGAAGATTCGGGCATTTGGAGCCATCCTCTTTGGTCGCCGCCAATTACATCTGACAGTGAGCCGCAGCCTGTTATAAGCCAAATCGCATTTCTCAAGGCAATTAACCCTGTAGAAAGCCAGCGCAGTTCTTATGCTCTCTGGATGATGGATAGAGATGGCAGCAATGCCGAACAAATATATCCTGCAGCAGGCGAAAACAGTCGCTTCCCAAGAGAACAAAGCTCTTTCACATGGGGACCCACGGGCCAGCAGATCGCCTTCGTCTATGATGATGATCTGTTTCTTTACGATCTTCAACTCAATTCAGCCGGCCAGATTACCTTTGATGACAATGTGATTAGCAACCCAACCTGGTCACCTTACGGCCGAGCAGCGGCAGAATTATTGAAAGAGCTCGAAGAAAGCCCAGCCACGATCTTACAACCTGGAAATAGGGATGACGTTCCTCCCGAGTAATCGACCTACCTGCCGTCAAAACGTCAAACGGTAACAAAGATGAATTTACCTTCGTGATATGTGCGATCGCCGTCGAAGCCCGCTTTTACCTGTCATTTTCGCCATCATAGCCATCGTCAGTTTACTGATGATCGGCGCCGTTCGGGCTCGACACGAATTCCTGGTCCGGGGTATCCCGGCCAATCTACCCGAGCCAATGCCCGGAGCTAATCCTAAGCTTGGGATAAACATATATCTTGATCTGGATGACGAAGCTGCTTACCAGGAAACTTTGGCGGCGATCAAGGCGGCCGGATTTCAGACCGTAAAACAATCTTTCTACTATGACGAAAATTATGACTGGATGACCGTCGACCGGCTTATGGCCAGTATCGAACAAAATGACTTGACACTCATCCCCTTGCTAGATGGCAATCCAGCTGATGATTACGCTGCGATTGATCCTGAAGAGTTTGCCTTGTGGGCAGGCGAATTCGCCCGACGATATGGAGATCAGATTGGGTCTTACATAATTTGGGATGAGCCAAATCTTAGCGAACATTGGGGCAATCAGCCCATTGACCCAGCCGAGTATGCCGCCCTTTTAAGCGCAGCATCTGCCTCTATTCGGACGGCCGATCCCACCGCATTCATCGTCACCGCACCTTTTGCGCCTACCATTGAAACAGGACCTCAAAACTTAGCCGATTACCTCTTCCTTCAAGCCTTGTATGACACAGGCATTGGTCATTCTTTTGACGCAGCAGCAGGAAAACCATATGGATTCGATGTGCCGCCGGATGACCGAACTGTGGATGGCGAGACCCTCAACTTCAGCCGGATAATTCTCTTGAGAGAAGTCATGGATCGCAACGGCGATCAGTTGAAACCGATTTGGGCCGGAAACTGGGGCTGGAATAGCTTGCCGCCTGATTGGAAGGGTGACGATTCAATCTGGGGACAGGTCGATGAGGAAACACAGGTGGATTGGACCGCTGCGGCTTTCAATCGTGCCCGCCTGGAATGGCCCTGGATGGGCTATTTGTTCTTGGAAAATTGGAGGCCGTCCGGATCTTCCATTGATCCCCGCTGGGGTTTCAGCATTGCCGGCAGACCTCTCGCCAATACCTTAGCTCAACTAGATAAGGCTAACGACATCGCCTGGCCTGGTTTTCATCCTGCTGGCAGCGAGCAACCAACTCAGGATTTTAGCGGAGCGTGGCGTTTTTCCCCCGATTATGGCGTCGACTCAAGCCAACCTGGGGACGAGGTTACCTTTCGTTTTCTTGGTAGTGATGTGGGGCTTCGAGTGCGCCGTGCCGATGTTCGAGGCCGGTTTTACGTATCTGTCGACGGTGAACCGGCAAACGATCTTCCCCTCGACAAAAATGGAGCGGCTTTGCTCCTGACATCGGCCGATCCGGCTGATAACTTCATCACCAGCGAATTTGTGGCCCGGAACTTGCCACTTGAGGAACATATCCTTACTGTCACATCTCCCCTTGCCACCGAACAATGGTCATTGAGTGGTTTTTCGGTGGGCTATAGACCTTCGGTGGCAAGCCTAACCTGGCAGCAAATCGCCCTTGTTGTTGTGGCCGCCGGTGCTATTGCCTTAGCAATCTGTACAGGCCGCCGGGCAACCTGGGGCAAGTCAGGTCGCTGGGTATCTGAACGCTACAACCAGCTGAACCAGAAAGGGCAATTAATGCTTACCGCCTTAAGTGCTATCTTGGTCGCCGTATCCGGCTGGTTGACATGGGGTGAGCAGGCAGCCGGCATTTACCGCCGCTTGGGTGATGGCGCCCAACTCGCCTTAACGGCCGCGGCAGCCTCCATCTTCTACATTTCGCCATCCTTCTTACTCTATTTGACGGCGTTGGCCATCTTGTTTGTCCTGGTATATTTTCGCCCAGCCTGGGGAATAGCCCTAATTGCCTTCAGCATCCCATTTCACGTGAAACCGAAAGTATTGCTTGGTTACCGCTTTTCGCCGGTGGAAATATTTTTGTTGGTTACTTTTGGGGCTTTTGCTTTACGAAGCATCCTCGATTACTTAAGGCAGCGGACGATCATAAAAAACAAAAGCAGAAGATGGAACCTTAAGTTAGTTGCCGCAGACTGGGCCGTAATTGCACTCACTTTGGTGGCTACTCTTTCATTATTTTTTACGGAAAGGTTGTCTGTTGCCACCAATGAGTGGCGCGTAGTCATCCTAGAACCGGCAATTTTTTACTTCTTACTGCGCCTGATGCGCATAAATGAGCGTGAAATGTGGGTGATTTTCGATGCCTTCGTCGGCGCTGGCTTTCTCGTCGCTTTAATCGGCCTGGGGCAATACATCACCGGCCAAAACTTGATAACCTCTGAAGCTGGCCTGATGCGCCTTCGATCTATATTCGGTTCGCCCAACAATGTCGCCCTCTACCTGGGAAGGATCATACCGATTCTCGTCGCCATGGCTTTAATGGGTCGCGATCGACGACGCACGGTATATGCTATCTTACTTATCCCAATCGCTCTGGCTACGATACTCACTTTCAGTAAAGGGGCTTTATTCCTCGGTCTACCCTTATCCCTTCTTGCGGTCATACTATTATGGCGTCGATCGGTTGGCGGGCGTCTTTGGCCCTGGTTGGTGGGCGCAGTCTTGCTCGGCTTGGTCGCCGTAATTTTGATATTGCAGATCCCCCAATTATCAGCCCGGCTGGATCCCCGGGGTGAGACGGGGATCTTTCGCTTGAATCTCTGGCGATCCAGTCTCAATATGTTTCTGGATCACCCGCTGATAGGTGTAGGGCTTGACAATTTTCTGTACGAATACCGGGGCCGGTATATCATCGACGCCGCCTGGAAAGAACCAAATCTCAATCACCCCCATAATATTTTCCTGGATTTTGCCACCAGGCTGGGTATATTGGGACTCTTGGCTGGCGCCTGGCTATTTTGGACGTATTCTGTATTAGCCCGCAAGTTGCCAAAGCAGGTGACATCCAACTGGCAGCCGGTGGCAGTGGGTCTCTTAGGTTCATTCGTCTATATCATAGCCCATGGTCTTGTCGATCACAGCTTCTTCCTAACCGACCTGGCCTACACATTCTATTTCTTGCTGGGTTTGGCGGTCTGGCTCGACAACAAGAAAATCTCAGCTGATTGATGCGTAACTAAATCACCCGCCATGTGTTTATAGATCAGTCGAATTGAACATCACGGGCTTTTGGCGCCGCAGTCGAAATCTGATAGAGAATTGCAGTGACGATCACTTGACAATCTAGCGTTCGGTCTTAAAATTGCAGTGCTGTTTCAGAAAAGGAAGCTAAGGAGAACGACCTAATGAGTGATACAGAAGAAAGAGTTCGTCAAATTATCGTCGAGTTACTGGGCGTGGATGAAGATCAGGTGGTCCCGGCGGCTCGTTTTCGCGAAGATTTGGAAGCCGACTCCCTGGACCTGGTCGAATTGATTATGGCCTTTGAAGAAGAGTTTGAAGGTGAGATTTCCGACGAAGAAGCACAAAAGATTACCACCGTCGGCGAAGCGGTTACATATATCGATGTAAATATGGGCGGCGATTAACCCACCTTCGATACCGCAATCTTATAAACATTAAATAATCTGGACAACAGAGCAACAAGGACGATGCGGAGCATCGTCTTTTTGCGTCCACACGCTCTGCTACTAAAGCGGGGTCGAGCTATGGTTCTGACCGCAAATTCAATATTGCGGCAACAAGAATGAACAAATGACCTAACCCGTTCAGCCAAAATCCAGGACCAAAGCCAACGGCAGCACCAATAATATCTGCAGCAAACGGGCGGACAGCAATATAAACCCAGCTTGGCAAGACCAGACCAATTAATGCTAAGATAGCTATCAGGGACCATGAGCCAGTCCATATTAGTTTACCGGGCAACCACTTGGAAACCGGCAGGATTAGAGCCAGGAGCACGACGACTGACACCCAAATCAAACGCAGAAACCACTGATCGGACGGTTCATCGAGGAGCGATTCGATAGCCGGAAAAGCCAAAAGGGCAATCAGAATCGCCATCCCGCGCATCACCCATGTTTTCCAACGGCGATTTGGCCAATTGCTACTCCACAGGAGCAGCATCAAACCTAGCGTTATCGGTGGCAGGTAGAAGAGATTCCGATCGGCGCTCACGTTCCCGGCCTGGACCCCCGGTATAAACTTGATCCATTCCCCCATCTCCAAACCGATGAAGGACAGACCAACAACTGGCTGGGGTAACCAAACAAGAAAATAGGCCAGCAAAATGGTCGGGAAACCAAGCTTCAATAATGGGTTGGCCAGTTGATCCCGCCCCACTATGATGCCCTTGTTGGCCGTTCCTGCAAACGATTCATACGCTTACCGGCGATGAAATCCCGCAGCTTCTCATCTTCCGAATGTTGCGCCTGCAAGAATTCAGCCAGGCCTGAACTCTGACGCATTCTTAAGGCGATCAGGGCGACAGCCTCCACGTCCGACTCTCCGACTTCAAAACGTTCATCGGCCGCAGTATAGGCGCGGCTAGCCTCAAAAAGGGTTATCTCAGCCCTATTTGAGGCGATACCCATCTGCTGAATCAAATCTAGACCCAATTCTTTTGACTGTTCGCTGATCACAACTTTCGGCAACCGCCGGCGGGCGTTCTCAATTTCTTGAGCGAGGACCAAGGTCTGTTCGGCATACGCGGCCGCCAAGCGCTCGGGTTCCCGGCCATAGGCAACAGCCTGCTCATAGGCCTGGTAGCGTTGCTTCGGATCTGATAAACCACGGACAACCGCCCGAAAACCAAAACGATCCATGATCTGTGGCCGTAGACGCCCTTCTTCAGGGTTCATGGAGCCGATTAACAAAAACCGCGAGCGATACTGCAGATTAAGCGGGCCGCGCCTGGCTGTATAAAATCCCTGGGCAGCAGCATCCAGTATGGCATCGGTTACCGAATCGTCTAAAAGATTTACCTCGTCAATATAGAGGATATTGCCATCGGCTTGGGCTAAAATGCCTTGTTCTAATCGAAGGCGACGTTGTTCCAGAGCCAAACGTTCGTTTATACCGCCGACCACGTCATCTAATTGGGAATTAAGAGGTAACTCAACGATTCGAACCCGATCTTCAACGGTCAATGGATCACCATACCCGACTAGTTCGGCGCATGAATCACAAATACTATCCAAACCTTCCTCTTCAAGCATCTGTTCAGTGCAACCATTTGGGCAAAGGCTACGCTGGTGCAGAGGTAGCAGGTCAGTCAAAGATCTCACGGCGGTCGTTTTAGCCGTCCCTCGTGACCCGATGAGCAAGACGCCACCAATGAGGGGATTGATGATGGCCAGAATGAGGGCCAATTTCATCTCGTCCTGGCCTACGATTGCCAGGAATGGAAATGGCTCCAATTCGGCCAGGCCAAGATCGACCGCCGGAGCACCAAGCACTTTCTGAGCCTTCGATTTTTCACGCAGCAGGTGTAATAAGCGAGACGTAGGCTCCGACATTATGATTCTTGCTCCCGGCTGCTGAGGCGATTATTTTGCCTCTCTGCTGCCCTTTGGAAACGTTCCTTATCCTCAGGTGTATGGCACAATACTTGAGGCACTGGAGTTGGCCGGCCATAATCATCCAGAGCAACATACACGATATAGGCCGTGTTTGTATGAGTCAAGGTACCACTAATGACATCCTCGGCCGTGACCACGACGCGGGTTTCCATAGAAGTACGACCTGTCCAGGTAATAGCGGCCGATACTGTTACCAGGTCACCAATGTGAACTGGGGAATGGAAGGTCATGGAATCTAAAACGACGGTGACAACAGGTCTACGAGCATGTTTACTGGCAGCTATGCCGCCCGCTTCGTCACACAATTTCACGATGTAGCCACCGTGAACGTTACCCATCGTATTAGCTGCTCCAGGCCCCATCAACTGGGTTAAAGTCACCTGGGATTCGGCGGCTGGTTTAGCCTTTAAAGAATCCATGATCGATCGTCCTGAGATCAGTCCATATCTGGTCGTGTTTCGGATACATAAATGAGCCTTTCCGGGAATTCTTCAAACATGTCGATGATATTATGGGGCAAATTCCGCATCAACGGCGCCAGGGGCATGCTTGTCGGCAGCCTGGGTCTCTCCGGACGCGGCGGGGGATGAAGCCGCGGTGGTCTTTCACTTAACGATCGTTTTCGAAGCAGGCGTTTGTCGTCACTGATGAAGCCCAGATATTGCCCAGCAGAGTCAAATACTTCCCGACCGGAGACAAAACCCAACCATTCTCCATCGATATTGAATATGTTCCCGTCCATATAGACGGCGACCCACTCCCCATCTGAACGATAAATCGGCTGCATACCTCACCGTTCCTTAAAAAATCTGTTCACCTTATGCATTATATGAGCCACAAGGTGCATGAGCAACAGTTCGACATCCCAGATAATCAACGACGATCGAAACTCTTACCGGTCATACCGGAAGCAACTCCTCATATATGGACATGAGCTGTTTTGCTGCTCGTTTCCAGGTAAAGTGCCTCGCTTGCAGGAAACCATCCGCCACAAGCGAAGCTCGCAACGTAGAATCCGCCAAGAGCGCCAGGATCGTATCCGACCAGGCATCCGCGTTTTCCGGTGGCAGGGTTACGGCGGCATCCCCTACAACTTCTGGCAGTGATGAGGTATTCGAGGTTATGACAGGCACCCCGCAAGCCATGGCTTCTAATAATGGCAGCCCGAATCCTTCATACAAGCTAGGAAATACAAATAGCGCCGCCTGACTATATAGCCCAGGCAAATCATCATCGGCGACAAAGCCAAGAAATCGAACTCTGTCGTACAAACCAAGCCGATCAACTTGAGTCATCATCTCTTCATAAAGCCAACCCTTGCCGCCGGCGATTAGTAAATTATGAGGGAACTGCTGAGCCACCTCTTTGAACGCTCGTATGAGAAGAGAATAGTTCTTTCGCGGCTGCAGAGTGCCAACGCCAAGGAGGTAGGGTTTATCGCCCAGGCCATACCTATTCCGTATATCCTTAAGCTTGCCTTTGTCGGTGATCGGTTTGAAGCTATTACTCACACCACTGTAAAGGACCGTTACTTTATCGGCCGGCACCTGCCAATGATCGATCAGATCCTTCATAGTGGCCTGGGAATCGGCCAGTATCCGATTGGCCTGTTCGATAGATCGGGGCACAACTTGATTTAAGTATCGAACCAATGCTGGCGTGAATGCCTCAGGATAATGGATGAAGGAGAGATCGTGGACCGTTAATAGTTTCGGTATGGGTCCACGAACGGCGGGCAATACAAAATCAGGCGAATGAAATAGATCCAAGTTGCCTGTGGCCGTTTGAATTGGGACGGGGATCCTTAATCTATGCCATAGTCGATAAAGCCAAACCTGGCTCACGGGAGCCCGGCGGTAAATGATATTTTCACCTTGGGGAAGCGGATCAAGGACGGGCAGATTCTGGTCAGGCCTGGCCGAGAAAAAGACGAACTCATAATCACCAAAGCTTTCAGATTGAACCAGGGCCCTGACCAACTCTCGGGTATACCGGCCGATCCCCCCACCTTGGGTCACTGCCGCAGTAACATCAATTCCAATGCGTTTACGCTTGTCGCTACTCGTCGTCATTTAACGTTGCTATAAGTCCAATGGCGATTAATAAAGAAGTTCCAAAATAGAACGACGACGGTAGCCAATATCTTGGCCAGGATATAGCCTTCGAAGAACCCTGGAAGGAAGGGCAATGCGGCAATGATCCAATCAAAAAGAGGTGTGGTAAGGATTAAAATTAGGTTATTCAATAATAGACCGAGGATGCTGACAAAGCCAAATTGAGGCAGCTGCACCCTTTTACGTTTGGCCCGGGATTCAGGGTAAGTCCAGTACCGGTTTAAGGTGAAATTGCTGATCACGGCAAGAGTGAAGGAAATCGAATTTGCTAACAACAGGCCGGCATTTGTGGGAAGTTGGCTATTCTCGGCCACGAGTTCAGGCAGTCTGACGACTTCTACAAGGAATGTCAACGTCCCGAAATCTATGACGAAGCCAATGGTTCCCACAATCAAAAATTTGGCGAAGCGTTCGGCCTCTTTCGGATTGAAACCAAATCGGATGGCAACTTTGGCGATAAAGCTAATCATCTTTTTTTGTCAGAACCTGCTGCAAACCTAACATCACACCGATAAATAAATAAAGATTATTGACATATAACTTATCGAAAAAGTGGTGGACTGAAAGGGCTGTCCAAGCAGCCAGCAGACCCAAGGCAAGGCCTCGATTTGGCCAATCCAAGCGCCCTAAGCTTCTGATGAGTTGGACGAATACCATGATCCAGAAGATGAGGTATGTTAGAATGCCTACGATCCCTGTTTCGGCTAATATATTTAAATAGTAATTATGGGCGTGACCTAGCGGGTGAGGCCAATTAAGCAAGCCGTATTGACCGTACGCAACTTCGTAATTGCCGAAGCCAACGCCTGTTAACAGATGATCGCGAGCCATATCGCCCCCTGCTTGCCAATGAGCCAACCTTTCGATGATAGCGAAGTTTTCTTCTGTGATATGGACTCCCCGGACATCTCCGATAAGGAATTCGGTGCCGAAGCTTTCCAGCCGGTTGGTTATCGAAAGAGGTAACAAGTTATTCTGAAACATCACGAGAATAATGGTAAAAGCGGCTAATGTTAGAACAACTCCTTGCCAACGCTTTTTCGGCAGAAAAAAAACGAGTGCGATCATGGCAGCGGCAAAGCCAATCCATGCGCCTCTACTCCAAGACATCAAAAGGGCCAGCGACAAAACTACCGCACAAGCCAAAACAAAAAAGAGCCAAAACCAGTCAGCTCTTGTCACGTGTTTTTTAGCCCGGCGATCCCCTAATATGGCTATGAACGCCCCGATAGAGCCCCCAATAGCCAAGGCGGCCGACATTCCCATGTAGCCGCCGAACGGGTTGGGTTGCTGGAATGTGCCGAATGCGCGAAAGTATCGATCCAAAATCATGAAATGGTCGGGACCGTCGCCCCTTAGCCCAAACTGCCAGATTCCTATCAGCGCCTGGCTCACTCCTGCTAAAAGGATCAAGGTAACCAGCCAGCGGATATCGATACCAGCTTTTATGCGTTGCCACAACCACCGCTTCGAATCTAAGGGCTGCCAGTTGAGAGTTAAATCTGTAACCAACAACATGGCGACGCCCAAACCAAGCCACTTAACAATCTCTTTGAAACCCACCCACAATGATTCGCCGCCAACCAAACTAAGGCTTGCCCCAGCGATGAATAAGAAAAGCGGCAGATTCAACTTCGTGCTGGGGATATTGATTCTTCGACGAATCACGCCATAGGCCAGCCAGGCACAAACTGTAATGATGAATAGAATCTGCCCACTTTTTGGATAAGATGATCCGATGCTTAGGCTCTCGAGTGCTCCTAGCGGTCCAATAAGCAGGACCAAAGCAATACCGATCAAAGGCTGGACGAGCAGAAACAGTAGTAGAAATATGACCACCAACAAGCTTACAACAAACGGCAATGGCAAGATAACAATCAGGAAGCCAAGTATCAAACCAAATACGGCCAGGCCGGCTAGGGACCAGTTATCAGAGGTTATAATGCGTCGAGGTTGATGATAAGAAGAATGGCTTATCACGATAATTTGTTGCGAGAATAAGCAATAGTCTTCTCTAATCCATCGGCAAGATCAACTCTTGGCTCCCAATCAAGCAACTGTTTGGCCTTGGTGATATCCGGTCGCCTAACCATGGGATCATCGGCAGTCCGTTCATGAGGTGGTTCGACGAGTTTTATTTTCGATTTGCTACCAGTTAACTTCAAGATAACTTGGGCAAATTCCAAAATAGTCATTTCCTTTGGATTGCCGATGTTCACCGGGCTGCTTTCACCCGATAGCAGCAACTTATATACGCCGTCGACCAGATCACTGCAATATTGAAACGACCGCGTTTGACTTCCATCCCCATACACTGTTAACGGTTGGCCGGTCAAAGCCTGGTAAATGAAATTTGGAACGACCCGACCGTCGTTCAACCGCATCCTTGGTCCATAGGTGTTGAATATACGAATTATGCGTGTATCAAGCCCATGATGGCGATGGTAAGCCATCGTCATCGCTTCAGCGAATCGTTTGGCTTCGTCATAAACACCCCTAGGTCCAATTGGATTGACGTGCCCCCAATAGCCTTCAGGTTGGGGATTGACTTGTGGGTCACCATAAACTTCCGATGTTGAAGCAAGAAAGAAACATGCCCCTTTCGCTTTTGCCAGACCAATTGCATTGAGCGTTCCCATAGATCCCACTTTCAAGGTGTGGATTGGATGTTCGAGATAGTCGTTTGGACTGGCCGGAGAAGCAAAGTGAAGCACGGCATCGAGGGATTCCTGTACATACAGATAGTTGATGACATTGTGCTCAATAAAGGTAAAACGTTTATGGCCAATCAAATGAACAATATTATCCATGCTACCGGTGATGAGGTTATCCATGGCAATGACCGTATGTCCTTCAGCAAGGAACCGGTCGCATAAATGGGAGCCTAGAAAACCCGCTCCACCCGTTATCAATACTCGCATATGATTTCCCTCCTTGACCAGTCTCGCGCTTCCTCGAGAGCATAACCTGTAGTATCTCGGCCAATATCGAATATCTATTCAACCAGCCGATAATTGTATCTTAGCCAAGATTCTCTGGCTAACTCCCTGAAAACCTCCATAATCACTATCAGCCCGTCAGCCAAGCCTACCTATTTTGGGTTGCCCTTCTATCCTGGCCCAATGTATACTCCTTTTCTTGCATTAAGCGGATTACGTTCGCCTAATCTGGCGGAGCATGCTCGCTAATTCGATAAAATCAGATCTAAGAGTAATTTAAAGATTTTTGGCATTTCCCGGCAGATTAAATCAGACTGCTGTTAACCAAAAATCAGGGTTCAATTTGAGGATTATGACCAAAAAGAACATGAATGGGGCCGCTAACTCAATAGTCACCTCGGCAACGGAAACGGGTGATCAAACAGAAAAAAGAAAGGCCGATCATATCCGGATTAACCTGGAAAAAGATGTCGCCTTCAAGAAATTGACAACTGGCCTTGAGAATTACTATTTTATGCACCGGGCCTTGCCTGAATTGAATTTCGCCGAGATAGATACCAAAACGCAACTACTGGGTAAAACTCTGAAGACTCCATTACTCATTTCCTCGATGACTGGGGGAACATCCGAGGCTTTACAAATAAATCGTATTTTGGCCACGGCTGCTCAAGAGGCTGGTATGGCAATGGGATTGGGTTCGGTGCGGGCGGCGATTGAAGATCCTGATCTGGCTTATACGTTTCAGGTCCGCGAAGTCGCTCCGGATATTCTCCTTTTTGCCAATCTTGGAGCTGTCCAACTTAACTACGGTTATGGTCTAGAGCAATGTCTAAAAGCTGTCGACATATGCCTAGCCGACGCGCTAATTTTGCACTTTAATTCGTTGCAAGAAGCCGTTCAGCCAGAAGGTGACGATAATTTTTCGAATCTTTTACCCAAAATAGAATCGATTTGCCGCCAGCTTCCTGTTCCTGTCATCGCCAAAGAAGTGGGCTGGGGTTTTGCCGAAGAAACGGCCCGTCAACTGGTCGGAGCAGGGGTCGCCGCCATAGACGTCGCTGGAGCGGGAGGAACATCATGGAGCCAGGTTGAGATGTACCGCGCCCCAACTGCCCGGCATGCTCGCGTAGCTGGCGCTTTCGTTGATTGGGGAATACCCACTGCCTACAGCATACAATATTGTCGACGCGCCGCCCCTGAGCTGACCATCATCGCCAGTGGTGGTATAAAGAATGGCATCGATGTAGCAAAATGTATTGCCTTGGGCGCATCGGCAGCTGGCCTGGCGGGCGATTTTCTGCGGGCAGCTGATGCTGGAGGTGTTGAAGCTGTCCTCGAAATAGCCGGCGCAATCACGGATGAGCTGCGAGTGGCTATGTTTGGTAGCGGGGTTATAAACATCGCTGCACTTAGCCAAACCAGCTTACATCGCACATTTGAACGTTAGTATCACACATGATGTTGGAGTAATGACCAATGAACGAACCGCTCAGCAGCCTTGCTCAAAAAATGATACCGGCCGTTGAACGAGAAATGGAAGATGTCTCCGGCCTTGAAATCAAAGCCGGCGATCCTTTTTATGGCCTCATGCACTACCACATGGGCTGGGTGGATAAAAGTCTTGAACCGATTGTTTCTAGTTCTGGAAAACGCATCCGCCCCTTGCTCTGCACGCTCTGCTCGAGTGCGGCCGACGGCAGTTGGGAGCAAGCCATACCCGGAGCGGCCTCCATTGAATTGTTGCATAATTTTACACTGATCCATGATGATATTCAGGATGCTAGCCCCACGCGAAGAGGGAGACCCACGCTTTGGCAAATCTGGGGGGCTAATCTGGCAATCAACAGCGGCGATGCCATGTTCGCCCTGGCTCATATTGCTATGAGCCGGTTGATCAATCGAGGCGTATCCCCGGAAGTCGTGGTGCGAGCGGTTCGCCGGCTTGACGAAACTTGCATCGACCTGACTATCGGACAACATGCCGACATGACTTTTGAAGAACGAAACGATGTCTCCGTCGATGAATACCTGGACATGATAAATGGTAAGACCGCCGCACTCTTGGCATTTTCCACCGAATTAGGCGGCCTTGTTGCCGGTTGTAATGCGAATATTGTGGATCACTATGCCGCTTTTGGGCGGGATTTGGGAATGGCTTTTCAAGTTCGTGACGACATATTGGGTATCTGGGGGGAAGAATCCGTAATAGGCAAGTCAGCGGCAACCGATATCGTCACACGGAAAAAGTCGCTACCCGTACTATATGGCCTGTCAAAGAGCGATACCCTGCGGCAACTTTATGCAAGCGATGATAGTGGCGAGGTATTTGTCGAGCGTGTTGTGAGAATTCTGGATGATATAGGCGCCCGTGAATTTTGCGAGCGATACGAAGAAGAGTATGCGAGTAACGCTTTAAGCCATCTGGAAGCGACCAAAGCCAGAGGCGATGCCGCGACCGCCTTGCAACAATTAACCCGAACCCTCCTTAACCGGCAAGCTTGAGAACCACCGTAGAGTACAGATCGACAGCATAAGCTTTCTCCAAAATCCCTACCCGGTTTTCACGAAAAAACGGCGACCTTGACAAACAAGGTCGCCGTTCGCTTGTTAGATACAGCATCGATATGCTGTTACGTTGCTAATCAGTCGCTTCTGCTTCCTGCACGACTATTTTAGCAGCTTCTAGCGCGGCCTGAGCGGCGATTTTGTCCAACACATCCTCATCAGTATTGTCGTCGATCAACAGGGTCGAGAGGTCAACTTCCTCCTCTTCCAGCTCCATGAGGGCTTCAGCCGCTTCACGCTCGGCGATTCGGGCTTGGCGGACTTTGTAACCCGTGCCTGCCGGAATCAATTTGCCGATGATCACATTTTCTTTCAGGCCAATTAACTCATCCTCTTTACCGGCGATGGCTGCTTTGGCAAGTACTTTGATGGTGTGCTGGAATGAACTTGCCGATAAGAAGCTCTCGGTGCTCAAGGACGCCTTGGTGATGCCCAGCAAAACAGGTTCGGCCCGGGCGGGTTGCCCACCTTCGGCAATTACCTCGTTATTGGTTTGCTGGAAAATCATGTTTTCGATTAATTCTCCCGGCAACATCTCAGTGTCACCCGAAGCCGTGATTACCACTTTGCTCAGCATCTTTCGAATAATGGTCTCGAAGTGCTTGTCGTTAATATTCTGACCTTGCGGCCGGTATACTTGCTGCACTTCCTTTAGAAGATATTGGGTAACCGCATCCCGACCTAGAATCTCGAGGATACGGTGAGGATTTTTTGATCCCTCAGTGATTTGATCGCCAGCTTCAACTCGTTCACCCTCACTAACCAGAATGCGGGTGCCTGCCGGAATATCGTAATCTCGCTCGTCCTTACTTTCCCAGACAACTCGAACCATTTCACCATTAAGGACAACTCTACCGGCATGACGGGAACTGATCGATTCGGCTTCTTTTTCAGCTAATACGGCGCCAGCTTTGACCTCATCTTCGTTTTCGACTAGAACTTGCCAACCATCAGATAACTCGTATTCGTCTTCCACCAATTTACTATCGGTGATGAAGACATGACGGACGCCTTCGATCATTCGGACCTCGGCGAGGCCGCTAATCTCGGTCATGACAGCCTCACCTTTCGGTTTTTGTCGTGCTTCAAATAACTCTTCGACACGGGGCAGACCCTGGGTAATATCTCCGCGAGAATCAGCCGTACCACCTGTATGGAACGTTCTAAGCGTTAACTGTGTTCCTGGTTCGCCGATTGACTGGGCGGCGACAATGCCGACGGCCGCCCCTAGCTCCACAATATTGCCTCGGGCTAGGTCAATTCCGTAGCATTTTGCACATATACCTTGCCGTAATTCACATGTCATCGGCGAAAATACATATACTTCGTCGATGCCAGTGGCATCAACTGCATCTGCTAATTCTTCCGTATACAGCTCACCTTCGCTAATGATAACCTCTCCTGTTTCAGGATCGGCTACTCTTGAGCCCGCATGACGGCCGTAGACTCGCTCAGCGAAAGTTTGTTTGCCGAAGTTGTCGGAACGACGTATCCAAATACCTTTACCCGTGCCGCAATCTTCCGACAATACGATGACATCTTGGGCCACATCTACGAGTCGACGGGTCAGGTAACCTGCATCGGCCGTTCTAAGGGCCGTATCGGCTAGACCTTTACGCGCACCATGCGTGGAGATGAAATACTCCAGCGCGGTCAAACCTTGCCGGAAATTGGAGGTGATTGGTACTGAGATGATTCGACCTTGCGGATCAGCCATCAAGCCTCGCATACCAGCCAACTGGGTGATTGGTCCAAAGCCACCTTTCGTCGATCCGGAAAGAGCCATCATGGTGACCGGACCAGCCGGGCTCATGGCTCCACGAACCGCCTTCTCGACCTGCGCTTTCGCATCGGTCCATTGTTCAATGGTCCTTTGATATTGCTCATCCTCAGTCAATAAACCACGCCGATATTGACGATCGATCTGATCTACACGTTGCCGGGCTTCTTCCAAGATGAGATCCCGTTCTTCCGGTATTACCAGGTCAGACACAGCGATTGTAATACCCGATTTGGTAGCATAACGAAAGCCAAGATCCTTTATATTGTCCACCATTTCGATGGTGACATCGTCACCCAATCGGCGGTAAACACGGTTCACCAACTCGTTAACGGCGGCCTTATCAAGCGCTTTATTCACGAATCGCATTTCTTCAGGCATAGCTCGGTTTAGGATCACGCGACCAGGCGTGGTCTCGATGATCTTTTGCTTGGGTTTGCCATCGGCGTAGCGCGTACCCTGATCGGTCAAGTAAGTTTCGGTAAGGAGCTTGATCTTCGCATGGATATGTAAGTAACCTAGATCGAAAGCCCGTTCGACTTCCTCCATATTACTGAAGATCTTCCCTTCACCCTTCTTGCCCTCTTGCATCACCGTCAAGTAATAAACACCCAGGACCATATCCTTGGATGGACCCACAATAGGATGCCCATCCGCAGGTTTGAGAAGGTTCCGGGTGGCCATCATCTGGGCTTTTGCTTCCGTTACTGCTTTGTCTGACAAAGGTACATGGACGGCCATTTGATCGCCGTCGAAATCAGCGTTGAAAGCCGCACATACTAACGGATGAAGCTGGATAGCCTTTCCTTCAACCAATATAGGCATGAATGCCTGGATACCGAGTCGATGCAAGGTTGGCGCCCGGTTCAACAGAATTGGCCGGCCTTCTATGACCTCTTCCAATACCTCCCAGACCTCAGGTGGTTGTCGTTCAATGATTCGTCTGGCACCCTTAATGTTACTGGCGTGGCCATACTCAACCAGCTTGCTGATGACGAATGGTCGGAAGAGTTCTAAGGCCATCGTTTTCGGCAAACCACATTGACCCATCTTCAGCGTTGGACCGACAACGATCACAGAGCGCCCAGAGTAATCCACCCGCTTTCCGAGTAGATTGCGACGGAAACGCCCCTTCTTGCCTTTGAGCATATCGGAGAGAGACTTCAACTCCCGCCGCCCGCGGCGGCTAAGGGCTTTACCCCTCTGACTGTTATCGATCAGACTGTCAACAGCCTCTTGAAGCATTCGCTTCTCATTTCGAACGATAACGTCAGGAGCGCCTAATTCCAGCAGACGCTTAAGGCGGTTGTTCCTGTTAATGACCCGGCGATATAAGTCGTTCAAGTCCGATGTCGCAAACCGACCGCCATCCAACTGGACCATGGGTCGCAAATCAGGTGGTATCACCGGCAAAACGGTCAATACCATCCACTCTGGCCTGTTTCCGCTTTTACGTAACGCTTCAACCACCTGAAGACGTTTGGTCGCTCGTTTCTGGCCCTGTTTCGAGCGGGTAGTACGCACCTCTCGCCACAGATCCTTCGCCAGTTTGTCGAGATCCATATTCTTCAAGATATCGTAAAAAGCTTCTGCTCCCATGTCCGCGCGAAAGACATTGCCGAACTTGCTTTTCAAGTCACGGTAATCATTCTCATTCAAAAAGACCATTTGAGCCAGGGCTTCTAATTGCTCACGATTGGATTGAGCCTGCTGTCGAAGACGGCTAAATTTAACTGTGATGAGATCGCCCATTTCGTCGGATGCAGCCTGGATCTCTTCTTGCAAAAGCTCAATATCGCGTTCCCGGTCTGCCACTCCGCTCTCTTGTTCTTCTTCTAGCTCTTTCTGTTTCTGGGTCAGGCGTTCGGAAGTAGTCTCTTGAACGAGAACGATATGTTCGCGGCCAATTGTATCGCCCTTTTTGGCGATCACAGTATCGTCCAAGACAATTTTTTCGGTCGCGGCTTCACCCATCAAGTTTTCTAGACGCTTTTCGACGGCCTGCGCTGCGCTGACGACTTCATCAGTCGCCACCGATAGGCGTTCCTCAAATGATTCTTTGTAACCCTCCAATTCGGCTTCCAATTCTGCTAGCCGCTGGCGAGCTTCCACGGTAGCTTCATCAACTTTCGTTTGATTCTCACCATGGAGTCGAACCTCCGCCTCTTCAAGCTCCTCTTCCAACCGTTTGAGCGCCCGCTTGCGTGCCTCTTCGTCCACAAAGGTCGTTACATATTGGGCGAAGTATAGAACCCGGTCTAGGTTTCTGCGTGATATATTGAGCAGCAACCCAAGGTAGCTTGGTACGCGTCGTGTATACCAAACATGCGCGACCGGCGCAGCCAATTCAATGTGCCCCAAACGTTCTCGCCTGACGGCGGCGCGGGTGATTTCAACCCCACACTTATCGCAGACGATACCCTTATATCGGACATTCTTGTACTTGCCGCAATAACACTGCCAATCCCTGGTCGGACCAAAGATTGCCTCACAAAAAAGACCGTCCTTCTCCGGCCGAAGACGCCGGTAATTGATCGTTTCCGGCTTTGTGACCTCACCGTACGACCAGGAACGAATCTGATCAGGAGATGCAAGACTTATGCGCAAGGAACGAAATTCAGTTGAATCCACCAGGTGTGACCTCCCACAGGCAAATGTGCTTCAGGAACTAACTGCGATTCGTATCTATTTGGTAAGTGTTTAAACACGGAAAAAGAGCGTTTGGCCGGAGCCAACGCTCTTACGATTCTTTATATTGCAGCTACCTGAATGTCACCGTATTTATGATTACTCTATTTTATCGGTGATCGTCGATATGTCAAGAAGATTAGATGTGTAGCAAATTAGTAAAAATATCACAAAAATATCCAATTGTCAAATTTTTTACAGTTGTTTGTTGGTTTTTAGGCCGTCAATCGCTTGCTATCCGTTTTCAGGGCCCTCACCTACTCTAAAACGCAAATACGATTCCATAAAGCCGTCGAGTTGGCCATCCAAAACGGCCTGAGCATTACCCATTTCGTAATTTGTGCGGTGATCCTTGACCATTTTATAGGGATGGAGCACATAGGATCGGATCTGATTGCCCCAACCCGCATCGATAACTTCCCCTTTCAACGCTTCCACCTCTGCTTCTTGTTTACGTCTCTCCAAGTCAAAAAGTTGGGATTTTAATATCTTCATGGCCATTTCCAGGTTTTGCACTAAAGATCGCTGGTTCTGGCAAGTGACAACCACTCCAGATGGAAGATGAGTGATGCGAATTGCGGTCTCGTTTTTCTGGACGTGCTGGCCACCTGCACCACTGGCTCGAAAACGATCGATTCTTAAATCCTTCTCCTCGATCTGGATCTCAATATCCTCGGCTACATCTGGCCATACTTCCATCTTGGCGAAGGAAGTATGGCGCCGGTTTGAGGCATCATAGGGTGATATTCTTACGAGCCGGTGTACGCCTCTCTCGGATTTGAGCCGGCCATAGGCATAGTCACCCTCAATAGACATCAGGGTGCTCTTTATGCCAGCCTCGTCTCCTGGGCTCTGATCAATAATATCCACCTGGTACTTGTTAGTTTCCGCCCAACGAATAATCATTCGTTGGAGCATCATCGCCCAGTCTTGGGCTTCGGTACCACCAGCGCCTGCATGAATAGCTAATATTGCCGGCTCTTCATCATATTGGCCGGCAAATAAAGTCCGAAATTCCAGCTTGTCTACTGCCTTAGCCAGCGTCTTGACCTCGATGCTGAGTTCATCCTGAAGATCTTCATCGCCTAACTCGGCCAATTCCAAAGTATCAGCCAAGCGGTGGCTTAACTTTTCCCAGATGCTGACCTCGTTACGCAGACGTGTAAGCTCGCGCATGATACCCTGGGCTTTTGGCGAATCATTCCAAAACTCTGGTTCTAGGGTTAATTTTTCTAATTCGGACAGCTTCTCAATCTTGACCGCTATGTCAAAGACGCCCCCGTAAATGATCGATTGTCCGCTGCAATGCTTCTAATTGTTGAATAAGCTCATCCATGAGTTCGACTCCTTTTTTCCAACTTGCCTAAAATTCAAAATAATATCTGTTGTCGTCGGGCTAGCTTTCACCGGCTGCGTTAGGATTCAAAAAGACCATCGATAAAGACATCTGGATCAAAGGGCGCTAAATCTTGAATTCCTTCACCCGTACCGATGAAACGGACCGGTAAACCAAGCTCGCGATAGATAGCGAATACCATTCCGCCCTTTGCAGTACTATCCAGCTTGGTCAGCACCACTCCGGTTACGTTTACTGACTCCTTGAATTTTGTGGCCTGATTCAACGCATTTTGCCCGGTAGGCGCATCGAGGACTAGTAAGACTTCATGGGGCGCCGCGTGAACGCTCCGGCTACAAATATGGTACGTCTTTTCAAGCTCCTGCATTAGATTAAATTTCGTATGCAACCTGCCGGCCGTGTCGATGAACAACAAGTCGTACCCTCTCGCCCGGCTAGCCCGAATGCTATCGTAGGCAACGGCCGCTGGATCGCTGCCAGGTTCCCCTGAAATCAAGGGGACTTCTGCTCGTTCGCTCCAGATTCGCAACTGATCAATTGCCGCTGCCCTAAAGGTGTCACCAGCAGCCAGCATCACTTTCCGATCCCGATTCCCATAATATTGGGCTAATTTGCCAATGGTCGTGGTTTTGCCTGAGCCATTTACACCGACAACCATCACTACTGTTAGTAGGCGAGGTTGTTCTAGCTCAAAGGTAGGTGGCTCGCCTATTATTGATCTCATTTCAACCTTCATGGCTTCCAACAGTTGATCGGTCGTATGCAATCCTTCCCGGTTTACGCGTTCCTGCAAAGCGCTGATCAAGTCCATTGAAGTCGAAACACCCATATCGGCCTGAATTAATAACGCTTCCAGATCCTCCCAGGTTTCATCATCTATTTCGCCAATACCTAGGACATTGACGATCTGTCCAAATACAGATTGACGTGTTCGCGTCAGTGAATCTCGAATGCTTCTAAACAAAGATAGCCTCTCTTGATGGGATTTTGGAGTTCATTTGTTTACAAAAGGTGAGGTCTGGTTCTGAACAAAGGGTCGCATCCCGAGTTTGTTAGCAACGGAGAAGTATAACAAGGTTAATGTCTTAAATCGAATTCCGAATTGTGTTAGTCTAAGGTTACTTCAGCGATCTCTCCATAGGAAGTCAACTGTTCCAATTTGAGGTCGGCCGATTCCAATTTAGAATTACAGTATTGCGCCAGGCGTTGCCCGGTCTCAAACAATTCCAATGCCTCTTCCAAAGTCAACTCACCCGCCTCCAATCTAGCAACGGTTTCCTCCAGTCGCTGCAGGGCTGCTTCAAAGGTAAGATCGGTTAATCCATTGTTTTCGCCGAGTTTTTCGTCAGCCTTGGTCACTTCATCCATCCTTTAATCTCCGATATCTCATCATTCTTCGATGACATCGGCGCTAAATTGGCCATCTGCCACCTGTACCCCTATCTTATCGCCGGCCGAAACATCACCAATAGAACGGACGATGACACCATCCTGTTGGCGCACAATCGCATATCCCCGCGCCAAAGTCGCCATAGGACTCACAGCCCCAAGAGCGGCCTGGGCTACCGACAACCGAGCTTTTCGAATTTCTATCTGGCTTTCTATCGCCACATCCAAACGGCGCAAGAGCCAATCGACTTGCTGGCGACTATTATCCAGTGAAGATTTGGGGCTTAAGTGACGCAGCGACCTGCCTAAACCCTCAAGCTGATTTCTTTTTTCCCTCACTATCGTCGCTATTTGAGCTAACATATTCTCCTGTAGGCCAAACAGATATGCCTTGTATTCCTGTTGGTCTGGTACCGAGATTTCAGCGGCCGCCGATGGGGTCGGCGCTCTTAAGTCGGCCACGAAATCGGCTATCGTGAAGTCGGTTTCATGCCCAACGCCGACAATGACCGGATGTTGGGCATCAAATATCGCCCGGGCGACTGATTCATCATTAAAAGCCCATAGATCTTCCATCGATCCACCACCCCGAGCGACGATGATAGTGTCAATGTCATTTCTACCATCCAACCATTCTAATGCCCGCACTATCTGTGCCGGTGCATCTTGTCCTTGGACCAGAGTAGGCGCGACTAAAACTGACACCAGGGGCCATCTCCGGCGCAAAACATTGATGATGTCCCGTAAAGCGGCAGCGTCGGCCGAAGTGACAATGCCGATCTTGGCCGGAAGCGACGGAATCTCCTTTTTGTAACTTGCATCGAATAAGCCTTGGGCAGCTAAGATATCTTTGAGCTTTTCAAATGCCAGGGCCAGGTCACCCCGACCGGCCGGTTCAAGCTTCTCCGCGTATAGCTGGTAGACTCCGCCAGCCTCATAAACCGAAATCCGGCCGTGGGCATATACAGCATCGCCATCTTCAGGCCAAAATCCTAGCCTATCGGCCGCCGAACGCCACATGACACACTTGAGTTGGGCTCCTTCATCCTTCAGTGTGAAGTAGAGATGTCCGGAGCGAGCACGAGTAAAATTGGACAACTCACCCGAGATCACTAAATCTTGCAGGCGGTAATCTATTTCAAATAGTTCACGAATATAGCTTGTCAGCTCACTAACAGTCCAGGTCTGGGCGTCAAAGCTGGTTTCCTCTAAAAAAATTCCCATAGTTAATTTCTGACTTCACTAGAACCCAAAAGGAGGTAGTGATCGAATTCTAGAACGGCTTCATTCATGGGTCAACCATGTGGCATTGGCTCTATAGCCATGCTAGAATTAATAAAGTTAGCCTTAGGAGGTGACAACTGGAAGGAATAGAATTAGCGCACTTATTAGTCGATTCCATTCTTGAAAAAAAAGGAGCCGACATTTTATTACTTGACATAAGCGAGCAAGCAATATTTACAAGTTACTTTCTTATTTGCAATGGAGAAAACAACCGCCAGCTAAGAGCCCTGGTAGATGGTATCTCCACTGATGCCAAGAAGAAAGCAGACATATTGCCCTGGGGAACTGAAGGAGAGCCAGATAGTGGATGGGTTTTGCTGGACTACGGCGACCTCATCGTCCACCTTTTCAGCCCCGAAATGCGTGATTATTACAATCTAGAAGAACTTTGGAGCGGTGGTCACATCGTTCTGCGCATGCAGTGACAAGGTTTTAGTCCGCGTAAATGAGTTTGCATATACGCAATAATCAATCTATTCGCGAATCCATCTATCTAAATTGCGAGCCCATTCTACTAGCTCGCCAGGTGCAAAGAATAGGTTAACTTCTTTTTCTGCGTTTTCGATGCTATCCGAACCATGAACCAGGTTTCGACCAATTTCCATACCAAAATCACCGCGGATCGTACCCGGAGAGGCGGCAACTGGGTTCGTGATTCCCATGGTCGACCTCGCAGCTTCGATGGCAGCCTTGCCCTCCCAAACCATGGCGACTACAGGTCCTGAAATGATATAAGCTACAAGGCTTTCGTAAAAGGGTTTACCCTCATGAACGGCGTAATGTAGCTCTGCTAATTCCCTGGACATTTGAATAAACTTCATTCCTACTAACTTGAGGCCTCGATTCTCAAATCTTTTTATGATCGAGCCAATAAGACCTCGTTGCACTCCGTCAGGTTTTACTAAAATCAATGTTTGTTCCACTATTTGATCTCCATTCTTTACAGCAAAAACCCGCCGGACCTCGCCTCTGACGCGGATCGTAACGTCTAGTAAAGGCCGGCGGGCTTGATCTATCCACTATTCAGGACTTATTTGTAATGTCTTATATATTATCTAACGCTTGCCGGTAAACTTCAACCGCCTTCTTCAACTGGCCATTACGAACGTAGGTATCGCCCAACAATCGCTGTAAAAGAGGTTGCTGGCCATAAGAATCAATGGAATATTCTAGCTCAGCTATTAAATAGGGTAATCCTTCACCCTTATCAAGTAGATGGCTATAAGCTTCGAGAGCTGAATCTAATTCCCCGCTTTCCATTGCCTGGCGCGCTGAATTGAGATACTCAGAATCCAAGATGCTTTCGGCATCACCAAACAAGACTTTGGCTTCCTCTTCAATCTCAATCTCGGCCGCTCTGTCCAAAGCTGAGTCCATGTCGGCAGCCGCTTCAAGTACGACCAAATCGGGCGAACTGGCCTCGGCCTCAGCCTCAAGCCAGCTAGCCGCATCGACCTTACCCAAGGTCTCTAGCCAGGCCAGCTCCTCATCAGCCTCTCTTTCTTCAATCTCGGAAATTAATTCTTCGGCGTCGGCCATTTTTGCCTCAGCTTCCATCTTTATAGCCTCAGCCTGGGTTTCTAATTCTTCTGCCTCATCTTCAAAGATGATAGCTTCCACCTCTAATTCAATAGCTTCAGACTGCAATTCCTCGGCCGCAAGCTGAAAAATGGTTGCTTCAACCTCTAACTCTGTATCAGCGGCATCTTCCAGGTCAGCGTCAGTCTCTATATCATCCGCTGTGATCGCTAAAAGCGTTGCTTCGGCGCCCAATTCTTGTGATTCAATCTCAAGCTCCTCGGCCTCGAATTCCAATTCCTCGGCGACCTCCTCGAGAAATTCTGCCTCGGTAATCAGTTCTTCGGCATCTTCCAGATCTTTGACAACTTCATCAACCAACTCTGATTCTGGTACTTGGCTTAAATCCCATATTTCATCCGCTTCCGCAGGCTCTTTATCAAAAGTATCCGCGTCGATCTCTTCAGCTTCAAGCAATTTTTCTAATGAATAGCCCGCTGCCGCTACCCCAAAATCGACAACTTTTTCATCGCCAGCTTCATCGAGCGCCTCATCCAATTCTCGCCGTAACCACTCAGGGGCTTCTGCTTCACCTTCATCACTATCGACTGTCGTCAGTTCTTCTAAGTCAGCCCCTTGGCGCGCCGCCAATTGCTCTAGCCAGGCCATGGCGTCTTCAGAATCTTCCTCGACTTCCATGTCCCCTGGATCAGCAAACTCCAACGAAGGTTCAACTTCCAGCTCAGACATGGCCTCGGCACCGTCGAACGCTGGCTCTTGCTCAGCCACTGGTGGAAAATCTACGACAAGCTCCTCAACAGGCATTTCTGCAGCGAGAATTACTTCCTCAGCCTCTGGCCCGCGTTCAGTTTCGGTTACCATTACCATGTCTTCGAGCCAGGACAAAGCCTCGTCGAAGTCATCTGGCATTTCAATCTCTTCCAAACCAGATAATGCCTCACCCAAATCATCGTCTGGAAATTGACCTTCGGTAACTCCGTCAGCTAAGTCGACGGGTGTCAGAGCGCCCTCCGAAAGATCTTCGAGAAATTCTTGTTCGTCTTGCTCAGCCGCCATTTTCTCCAGCCAGGCCATCGCTTCATCGGGATCTTCTGGAATCTCGCTGGAATCAAGGGTCAGGGTCGGAGCAGTATCTTCGGATAGCGTCGGTAATTCCTCTTCTCTAGCCCCTTGGCGTGCAGCTAATTGCTCCAGCCAAGCCATTGCTTCATCCGGGTCTTCGGGCACTTCCTCTGCCATGTCTTCCATAACTTCAGACGGCTCAACCGGAAATTCTGAGAATTCGCCAGCGGCTGGTTCTACACTTTCCGCTATATCTTCGGAGGCTATCTCCTCTGCTGCATCGGCGTTGATCTCTTGGACCGCAACCTCAGGAGGCATACTATCGCTTACCTGAGCCTCTTGGATTTTTTCTGCTAAGTCCGCTGGCATGACGCCGGGAAGCGTGCCCACATCATCCAACCAGGTCATATCTTCTTCATCGGCACTTTCTTCTTGATTGGCAGTTTCCGTATCAGCTTCATCCCAACTCAGAGTAGGTGGTTCATCTATGGCCGCACCTGCGCCGGCCGCGATCTGGTCCAACCAGCTTAAATCATCTGCTTCTCCTGCTTCAAAAGCAGCAGATCCTTCCACTGGTTGTTGATCACGCAACCAATCAGGTACATTCTCTGCCGGGATAGTTGGCGCCCGATCATAGATGGCGGTCGTCTCTATATCCTCACCACTCTTTTCTTCCTCGACTTCTTCCGCTTGCTCCGCAGCGTCGGCCGACATTTCATCTCGAAGCCAATCGGGCACAGATTCTTCTTCCGGCATATCTTGAGCCAGCTCTCCTACTAACCATTCGGGGGGTTGGTCGTCATGCTGATCCATTTTCCCTGATTCACCCAACGCGTTCGGATCTTTTCTTAATAGATTGGTGGGCTCATTATCTAATTCATCTAACCATTCAGCATCGTTTTCACCCTCGGTACCAGTAGGCTGGTCCTTTTCGGGATCGTCAATTTCGCCCATCGTATCATCCTCCATCGTCTGATTTCTCGGCCGCAGCATTATGGTCTTGCTCGTCGTCGACAGGTCTCGGCCATCTTATCTCATCTGCTTGAAAATCAGCGGCATCGCCCAACATTTCTTGAACATCATCAGTTGGCAGAGCTGGTGGTTCATCTTCAGGCAAAACAAGCTTTTCACCGGAAGACACATCGGCAATTTCCTTATCTTTAGGCACCAACTCATCCAACCATCCAACATCATCGGCCTCATCGTCTTGGCTTTGCAACCAGCTATCGGCCGATGCTTGGCTTACCTCGTCCGGCAATTCTTCGAGTACTTCATCAGCATCCAATAGCCACTTGGGCAAATCGTCATCTTCGGCAGCGTCATCAATATCGGGCCACTCAGAATCCCAGTCAATTTGTTCTGAGTCTCCGATTTCACCGGCATCAGAAGCAGATATGCCAGTAGCCTTTGCCGTCTTGTCTTTCTCCGCATACTCCGCGTCAACTGGTTTACCGAAGCCATTATCATCGACCGGCCCTTCTTCGGGCAATTCAGGCAACTGATCGGTAAAACCGACAGTTTCATACAACCATTCAGGCAAATCATCGGTGACGTCAGAATCTTCTGCCATTTCATCCAGCCAATCCGAGCCTTTCTTCCGATCCGCAAGCACTCCATCCAGATCCGGCAGTAGGGAAGTGTCTCCTTTCCGATGGGCCTGCAATTCTTCCACCAGGTCGGTCATGTCATCCTGAAGAGCACTATACTCAGCCGATATTTGGCCGGTTTCTCTAGAAATGACCGGCTCTTCCCAAAAATCTGTGTCAAATACTTCATCGGCTATCTCTTCAGGAGATTGATCTAAGGGAGGAAATTCTTGCTCAATTCGGATCGAGGAATCCTCAGTCGGGTTCGCCTCCAATTCGTTTAACTCTTCCTCTTCCAAGGCAGTTTCAATTTCGTCGAGCACTCCCGATACTATCAGCGCCGAATCCAGGTTCACTTAACTCTTCATCCGGGAATACCGCCTCAGCCAAGGTCAAATCTTCTTCATACAATTCTGCGGCCGATCCAACAGGATCTTCCACGATTGATTCTGATTCACTCACCACAACTGCTGCGGCGATCAAATCCAACTCATTCTCGAGCAAATCATAAATCTCAGGCTCGACTTCGGAGAGACTAGACTCGGATTTATGTGTTTCGACCTCGTTGACCAAGGTGACTAACTCGTCAGAAAGGATGTCATCATCCGTAGAATCATCCCTTAATCTTTCCTCAACAACCAGGCCAATACCTGCCGCCAGGGCCAACTTCATCCAACCAATCGTCGTCGATAGGCTCGGGAACGCTCTGAAAGGCAAGTTCTTCTTCCGAAGTGATTTCTTCTGCAGTCGTGAAACCAATTTCATGCAACCAGCCTGGAATCTGATCACCACTAACAGGATCGCCAGCTGCCTCGGCCGTCAGATCATCTATGGCATCACCCTGGCGCGTCGCAGCCACCATCTCGTCAAGATCCTCGACTACGACTTCTTGGGGAAAACTCAATCCATCTCCCAATCTCAAAGCTCTTCCCAAGGTTGAATCGGGATCGACGCTTTTCGCGGTCACAAGAGTCAGAGATTGTACCCGTCGCCAATGTTCTTCAGCCTCCATCGGCCGACTACTGCGCATCCAAGCGGCCGCCAGGATAGCATTGGCCTTGATGCAATAGGGCATCTCCTCGACAATGCCCAAACACACTTCCACTAAATCTGAACGCCCCCCTTCCCAAAACAATGCATCGGCCAAAAGAATCTGAAGGTCAAGTCGCTTCGGTTTTTCTTTTAGGAGGCGGTATAGCTCGGTCGCAGCTTTGCTGTACATAGCGCTGCGAAAATAAAGACGAGCCAAGGCAGCCCGGTTTAATTCAATACGTTCACGGGTGTAACCATCCCGGGCGGCATACAGCTCCGACAACTCATCTTGTATAGCCCGATTGTAGGGGTCAAGCTCAAACGCCCTCTCCATGTGCCATACGGCCCTGGGCAAGTCAAGATTTTCCTTGTAAGCGAGAGCTAACCCAGCCTGAACTATCATATCTTCTGGATCGGCGCTGGCTACCCGTTCAAAAACGTCAATTGCTTCGCTGAATTTTTGTTGCTCTAACAGGACTCGACCCAGCAACCGGTAAGTATCCACGTGACGAGGATACTGTTGCAGAATATGGCGGCAGTGGGTAGCCGCTTCTGCCAACCGATTTTCGTTAATCAGCTGTTCAATTTGATTCAGATAATCTCGTAGTGTGACACGAGGCACAATCACTTATCCCCAGAATGTCTCACTTCTAGTAAACATAAGTATTATGCGCTTAATCAATTAAGAAGGCAAATGGAGGTGCTGCAAATTTGATAAGAGATTAGTAATGTTTGGCTCCGGTTGGTTGGCTTCTCCTAGTGGGTCGACAATGATATCCCGCCCGGTCAGAGTATATACGGTATTTAGAACACCAAAAGAGAGCGCCTGTAGGTGGTAGCCCCCTTCCAGGACGACAATAAGCCGATCCTGGCATAACGTGGTAGCCAAATCGGCAATGTTCTGGGTTAATTCTGCGTATCCAGTCAGCGACAAACTGGCTGCGGCCAACGGATCAGCCCAGTGGGCATCGAAGCCGGCCGAAACCAGGATCAAATCCGGCGAAAACAACTCTACTCGAGGCCTAATGACCTCGTTATAAGCTCGAGAATAGCATTGGTCTCCCGCTCCCGGTTCAAAGGGTACATTCAGCGTTGTCCCCTTTCCCGGGCCGGCGCCAATTTCGTTTAAGCCACCGCTTCCCGGGTAAAAAAACGGGTGATACATGTGAAGAGATATAAAAAGTACAGATGGATCCTCGTAAAAAATCGCCTGGGTGCCATTGCCATGATGGACGTCATAATCGATGATAGCAACTCGTTCGGCCTGGTGTACAACCTGGGCCTGTCGAGCGGCGATGGCGATATTATTGAAGAGGCAAAAGCCACCGATTCTTCCTTCTTCAGCATGATGGCCTGGCGGCCGGATCAAAGCCAGGCCATTGGCCGCCTTGCCGGACATGACATCATCGACGATTCCGCTAACCGTGCCAACCGCCAGGCAAGCTTGATCGAAACTCGCTGCGGTCGTATAGGTATCCGCATCTAGATTCCCGCCCCCCATTGCTGACGCCTTGCGAATACGTTCGATTAGATGACTGCTATGAACGCGGGTTAATTGTTCTTTAACCGCCGGCCGCGGTTCAATCTTCTTTAAATCGGCCAGCACTCCCTCGCTTTCCAGCAAAGCCATAATAGCCGTTACCCGGATAACATTTTCGGGATGTCCGGCCTGGGTATGCTCGCCCGCCGGAACCACACCGAGGAGCGTCGTCACTTCAGGTTATTAGCCTCCAAATAAGAGATTCACAAGTCCCTGGCCATTATTGATCGACACTACCAAGGCAGCAAAAACAACCGAAACCATGGACATCAGCTTGATCAGAATATTCAGTGAGGGGCCTGAGGTATCTTTAAAAGGATCGCCCACCGTATCACCGACAACCGCTGCCTTATGGGCAGGTGAACCCTTACCGCCATATTTGCCTTCTTCAATATACTTCTTGGCATTGTCCCAGGCGCCGCCCGAATTGGCCATCATCACCGCCAGGGCGAATCCAGCCGTCAGGCCACCGGCCAACAATCCCAAAACTCCGGCGACGCCAAAGAGCACACCGACGATGACAGGAACAGAAATAGCTAGAATCGACGGGGCAACCATTTCGCGCTGGGCGCCGGCCGTACTGATCTCCACGCAGCGAGCGTAATCAGGTTTATCCGTCCCAGCCAGTATGCCCGGCTTTTCCCGGAATTGGCGGCGCACTTCCTCTACCATATCGCCGGCTGCACGGCCTACAGCCCGCATAGTCATAGATGAAAAATAAAACGCTGTCGCAGCGCCAAGGAATATCCCAATCAAAACCGCCGGGTTGATAATGTTGACGTCATAAAAGTTCATGAAATCGTGCATCGTCCACTGTTCAATCGATCGGCCGGCAACCATGGGCAACACACCAGAAGCGTTGTGGAGGGTCAGTCCCAGACGCACTTCCTCTAGATAAGCAGCCATCAAAGCGAGAGAAGTCAATGCGGCCGAACCAATGGCGAATCCTTTGCCGATGGCCGCGGTGGTATTGCCAACGGCATCCAACTGGTCGGTGCGTTCACGTACCTGCGGTCCCAGGCCAGCCATCTCGGCATTACCTCCCGCATTGTCGGCGATGGGCCCATAAGCATCAGTAGCCAATGTAAAACCAAGGGTCGACAACATGGCGACAGCGGCGATTCCCACACCATAGAGACCCATGGCGGGATTCATGCTTCCCCCCATCACGTAAAAGCTAATGGCGATACCAACGACAATAGCCACTACCGGCACTCCGGTTGACTCCATGCCTACCGATAAGCCGTCGATAAGTAGCGTCGCCGAACTGGTCGAAGCTTGCTCGGCAATTCCTTGGGTCGGCCGGTAAGCGTGAGAGGTGTAATATTCCGTCGCCCGGCCGATGACGACGCCAACAATCAGGCCAACCAATATGGAGATCCAGATCGCCCACATATTCGGCAAATCCAAAAGATATAATAAGGGCAAAGAAAAAACGGCGATACCGAGTGAACTGCCGTACAATCCCCGGCTGAGAGCACCAATAAGCTGACCCTGGCTGGCGCCTTCGTCGGCGCGAACGAGATAGACGCCAATGATGGACAAGATCACGCCGATAGCAGCTACGGCTATTGGGGCTGCCAGGTACCGCAATTGCATATCCATTATCTGATTTAATGTAGGCTCCTGGCCTTCAAATAAGGTCGCGCTTGCCGCTAAGACCGCAGCGACGCCCAGGGCTGATGTAGCCAGAATTGAGCCCGCATAGGATTCGTAAAGGTCGGCTCCCATGCCGGCGACATCACCAACATTGTCTCCTACGTTGTCGGCGACAGTTGCCGGATTTCGGGGATCATCTTCGGGAATACCGGCTTCCACCTTGCCCACCAGGTCTGCGCCAACGTCGGCCGCCTTGGTGAATATTCCGCCGCCCACCCGGGCGAATAAGGCGAAAGTTGAGGCTCCCATACCAAAGCTCAACATGGTAGCTGTAATTTGTACCAGGGGGTTGCCGGTGATCAAAAAGCCAAAAATGCTGCCGCTATTACTAATTAAAGCTGGCGCCACATAGTACAAGATTAAGAACCAGATCGAGATATCCAGCAAGGCGAAGCCGACCACAACCAATCCCATGACGGCCCCAGCCCTGATCGCGACTTGTAAACCACTGTTCAGGCTCTGGATCGCGGCATTGGCAGTCCTAGCTGAGGCATTGGTCGCCGTTCGCATACCGATGAAACCACACAAAGCCGAGAAAAAACCACCGGTCAAAAATGCCACGGGGACAATCGGATTTTGCAACTTGAGCAATGATAAAATGAGGAAAATCACAAATAAGACGGCAAATACATAAGCCACGACTCGATATTGCCGGGCAAGATAAGCGCGGGCGCCATCCCGAATTGCCTGAGCTATCTCAATCATCCTCTCATTGCCCTCACTCTTACGCATCACTTGGCGGTAAAAATGCCAGGCAAAAAGTAACGCTAGGACGGCCGCGGCGGGTCCTAGCCACCATATGGTGGGCAAAGATGCGCGGCCAACACCGGCGCTTTGGGCGGATAAGTCAAACAACATTCGTTCCTCCAAAGTAATCAAGTCTTATCTGTGGTCGAAACTGCCCCTCGCCACTTTGATTAATCTGAGGTTGGGGAGTAACAAAGAGCGGGGATCTCCCGCTCTTTTGAATAGATTTAATACGCAGCACGCCTCACTTGAGGTAACAGGGGTTAAAGTTATTTCGATTGTAACGAATGTCACAATACATGTCAAAAACCCATAAGGGCTATTTGTACCTCATGTTTGGATATCTTTTTTACCTACATTCCACCTATCAAACCGGCGATCAACAGAAAACTTGACATCGTTGGTTTGATTCTGATTGACTCAATCCGCCAGCGTAGAAAGATCTCCTAAATCCAGGCCTAGTACCTGGGCTTTTAGCACCCGCCGCATGATTTTTCCTGAACGCGTCTTTGGCAGCGAGTCGACGAAGTCAACCGAGGTCGGTTTCGCGATCGGGCCGATTTCATGTCCGACATGATCGCGTAATTCTTTCTCCAGTCGTTCGCTGCCTTCTTCTCCTTGGCGTAGGATACAAAAACCTTTGATGATATTGCCACGCAACTCGTCAGGTACTCCGATCACAGCCGCCTCGGCTACGGCCGGATGGCTGACCAATGCGCTTTCGATCTCGGCCGTTCCCAACCGATAGCCGGATACTTTGATAACATCATCGATCCGGCCAATGACCCAAATGTAACCATCCTCATCCTTTTTTGCGCTGTCGCCGGGAAGGTACCAACCCTGTTCTTCGTAGCGACTCCAATATTGTTGCACGTACCGGTCCGGGTCCTTATATACCGTTCGTAACATCGCGGGCCATGGCGTCTTAATGACCAGGTAGCCTTCTTCGCCAACAGGGACGCTGTTCCCTTCTTCATCAACGACATCAACTTCCACCCCTGGAAAACCGCGTGTAGCCGAACCCGGTTTAAGCGGCATGCTAGGCAGCGGTGTAATCATAAAGTTGCCAGTTTCCGTTTGCCACCATGTGTCCATGATAGGGCATTTTTCCATACCAATGACCCGGTGATACCAGCGCCAAGCTTCAGGATTGATAGGTTCGCCAACTGTACCTAATAGCCTCAAGGAAGAAAGGTCATGGCGTTCAGGCCAGTTTTCGCCGAATCGCATCAAGCCGCGAATAGCTGTTGGCGCGGTGTACAAGATAGTAATGCCATATCTGGCGACCAACTGCCACCAGCGATCGGGATAGGGGTAAGTTGGCGCTCCTTCGTACAAAAAACTGGTCGCGCCAAGCACAAGCGGCGAGTAGACGATGTAGCTGTGCCCGGTAATCCAGCCTGGATCGGCCGCGCACCACCACACATCTTCAGGCTTTATGTCGAAGACCCATTTCAGCGTCGTCGCCGTGCCCACCATATATCCACCGTGAGTGTGCAAGATAGCCTTGGGTCTGCCTGTGGTCCCTGAGGTATACAGGATGAAGATCGGATCTTCGGCATCCATGACCTCGGTCGGGGCATTGGGATCGGCGATGGGGAGATTCATCAGATCGTGATACCAGTGATCCCTTCCAGGAACCATTTCAACTTCCTGGCCTGTCCGTTTGATGCAAATCACTGTTTGAATGGTCCCCGCCCGATCGACCGCCTCATTCGCTATTTTCTTGAGCTCGATGATTTTTCCGCGGAGCCAAGAACCATCACAGGTAATGAGGACCTTGGAAGCGCTGTCTTCTATCCGACCATACAGTGCTTCAGTCGAAAAACCACCATAGACCACTGAATGGATGGCCCCGATCTTGGCGCAAGCCAGCATAGCGATCATTAATTCGGGAATGCGCCCCATATAGATTGTGACTCGATCACCTTTTTGAACGCCCATCGCTCTTAGAACGCTGGCGAACTTACAGACTTCGTGATTGAGTTGTTGGTAGGTATAGGTTCGCCGATCCCCTTTCTCGCCTTCAAATATCAATGCCGCCTTATTACGTACGGGCGACCGTTGGTGGCGGTCCAAAGCATTGTGAATCAGGTTAACCTTAGCGCCCACGAACCACTTATAAAATGGTGCATTGCTATCGTCGAGTACCCTTTCCCATGGTGAGTACCATTCGAAATTCTCGGCCGCGATTTTGCCCCAAAAGCCCGGTAAATCAGCCAGGGCTTGTTGGTGTACCGCCTCGAAATCCTGTATATGGGCCTGCTCAACAATTTCAGGGGCAGGGTAATAAACGTCACCGGTGAGTTTCTGATTCTTAGCCATCGTTTTCCTCCTGCAATCGCACTACTGACAATTCGTTCCCCCGACACACCATCCACCAGCCAATAAAATCAGGTCCAGCTAATTGGACCCATCATGACTTCTTTGATTTGATAATCCGCTACTGGCGACACAATCGTCGTCTGGGCTCCCTTGGCCGGAAAGCAAACCTGCACTCAGCATGGTCATTAGTATAATAACGAACTGCTGAAAGTGACAACATTTGTCTATCTTGTTTGCGATCCACGACGGATCGCCAAAGCAAGGTTTTAACCACCTAAAAGAATACTCATTTTTGGAGGATAACAGATGCCCAATACCCATCGTCTACAACCCGGTTCGCCCGTTTCAATTGGCAAACTTCCAACGCAGGGAGAATTATTCCACCCGGATCGGGAGGCGGCCGAAGCCGAGTTTTCTGCCTTACGAGATGAGTTGATTCTCTTGCAGAGTAAGCTCTATGCAGAAAACAAACGACGAATACTGATCGTCTTGCAGGCTATGGACGCTGGCGGCAAAGACGGCACGATCAGGAAGATCTTCCGGGGAGTCAATCCGCAGGGAGTGCGAGTAACATCATTTAAAGCACCCAGTAAAAAAGAATTAGCTCACGATTTTCTATGGCGAATTCACCGGCCGGTCCCGGCAAACGGCATGATCGGGGTGTTCAACCGTTCTCACTATGAGGATGTCTTAGTTGTTCGAGTCCACAACCTGGTGCCAGAAGAAGTATGGCGACCGAGATACAGGATGATCAATGATTTTGAGAGCATGCTGGTTGGCAGCGGCACTACGATTTTGAAATTCTATTTGCACATCTCCAAGGAAGAGCAACGGCAACGATTCCAGGCTCGATTGGACGATCCCCACAAAAATTGGAAGTTTTCGTTCGAAGATTTAGATAAGCGAAAGCTTTGGGGACAATATATGGTCGCATACCAGGAGATGTTAGAAAGAACGACTACAGATTTGGCTCCCTGGTACGTCATCCCAGCCGATCAAAAATGGTACCGTAATTTATCTATCATGCGTGTTATCCTACATACGCTCCGCAAGCTCAACCCCCAATACCCATCGCCAACCATTGATCTTACCGGGATTATGGTTGACTAAAAACTCTACCCATCCCTGTTACTTGGATTTCCGAGATGAAAATTCCTCTTCATCAGAATCGGCTGATTCAGAATCGTCAAAATCATCTTCAAGGAGAACGTCTTCATAGTCTACTGACTCCTCCTGGGCCTCTTCTTCAGCTACCACATCATCGGCCAACACCACTTGTGGACCCACATAGTAGGGGTCGATATGATCATTGCCACAGTGAGGACAGATACTCCATTGAAGCTCCATTAAGGCGTTGCAGTCTGGGCAGGCTTTTCGCAATCGCGTGTGGCAGTGGGCGCACAGCAACCAATTATTGTCCACAGTACGCGAACATCCTGGACAAGCCGGCCGCTCCTCTATTTCCTGTAGCAGAGCCTCTTCTTCCAGAGCTCGTTCATAAGCTTCGGCCAACGTTTCCGGCGGTCTCAGGATCAAGTAGACGATCAATCCCACTCCGGGAAGTAAAGCTACGACCAGTGTCGCCAGAATTTGGGCAAATGGATCGCGCGAGCGAGACCGCATGTCGCGAAATGTCCAGATGATCAAACTCAACCAAATAGCCGCCAGGAATGCGCCAAAAATGGCGAAGCAAATCGAGGCGTAAGCCACAAAGGTATCTAAGGTGGGCAAGGTCATTCGTTATCGGATCCTCAATTCGAGACGGATCGATTATAACAACGATTCCTCACGAACGCGACTGTCGATGTTCGACCATCATTAGTTGGCTCCATTGGCCTCTGGCTGATGTATCTCCGGGCAGCGTCCGGTTTGCTTCTTTCCAAGAAGTGGCTCCCAAGGCGTGCTCCCAAAACAAAAAAAGGGCCCTGCAAAGCAGAGCCCTTCTAGCTGACGGTTGGTTCAGGGTTAATCTTTGCAAACCGGCGATAATCTCGCTGAACACTCTGCCGATCTCCGGACCTAACAGGGCCAAAATCGCGATAACGACGATGGCGACCAGCACGAGGATCAACGCATATTCAACCAAACCTTGACCGTCTTCACGAGTGAGAAACAACATGAGAACTTCCTCCATAAAAGTTTACCAATAAATCGTAATCATTCTAGATCCAACCGAGCCTGACTTCAATGGGTTAAATGTCTTATTTTTTTGGTTGGGATAAAGGTCCCAGCTTGGTGTGTCGACTTATGATTTTGATAGGTCAGTAGTAACTAGTACAGTCATCTAACCGCTAAAGCTTAAACCCCAATCTTTAAGAACAAGGTGAACAAAACGATTGGACAGCTGTCATCACTGAATCAACGGCCGTTTACCTGGCTTGAGGAGCTGGTGACCACCTGCAGAATATCTTTTTGAAGCATGATGGACTTCGCTGACTACATCTTGACTGACACCGTTTGATATTATTGCCTATTTGTGAGCCGGCCAGGCGGCCGGGATCGCCATTTTACTCCTGGTACTTCCGGCCTAATCCTGTATTTCTTAGGCCCGATCTGGTTCTGTTGAAGTGAATAGAGGGGTTTATTCAATCACCTTCAAGACTTCCTTATAGAGTCCAGAGGTGAAACGAGGATCGTTACCAGGTCCGGCTTTATGCACAGCCAACTGGCAGCCGGACCTGGAGAACGACCCGCCACACCCATGCTCCCCTCCATTCTATTGACTGTTTTTATAATTTATTTACAGAACTTATTCATGAAAATGTCTGCAGCAAGTAGCGTCATGACGGATGAAAAAGCACGAACAAGGTTCAGGTTATTTCTTGGGCTACTGTTCGCAGAACGAAGAATAAGGAGTAGTCACAAACAGAGGGCACAATGATGACTCCGCAATATACAAATGGTCACGGCAAAGCACATTTAGGCCGGGGGAAAAATGGCACCCAAATCGGCCTCTCAAAAGTGAGCGTAGCCGACAATGGCCAGGCTATCGAGCCGCTACAGGAGACTTTCCGAAAAGTCGAACGCGCCAAGCAGGAATGGGAATCGGCCGTCGATGCCTTGCCTGAGCTTATTTGCGTGACTGACTATCATGGAAAGGTCGTCCGGGCCAATAAGACTCTGGAACACTGGCACCTTGGCTCCCTGGTCTCGGTCAATGGGCAGTCATTCCACGAGCTGCTCCATCCGAATTGCCCCAACCAGGTCTGTTATCTGGAATCACTACTCAGACAATCTTTGAACTCGACCCTGGAGCAGAACCCGGTACAACTCAGTACCTTCGACGCCACCATGGGCCGTCACATTCTGATAAAAATTCACGCGGTGGCCGCAAAAATGGACGATTCGCCGCCCACGGCCGCTATCGTCGTTCAAGATATCACCCAGCGAAAACAGATGGAGGAAGCCCTTCATTCCTATACGAACCGGCTGGAAGTGATGAATCGAATCGGCGAGGCGATCCTGGCCGCGGATTCGCCGCAAGAGATCGCTCGGGCGGCTGTCAGTCGCATGCGCTTACTGGTCCCTTTCCAGCGGGCGATCCTGGCCCTGGATGACCCGACCACCGACAAGCTACTGGTCATCGACGTCTTCTCCGAAAATGCTAGGGTTACACGACCCGACCGTTGGCTGGCAACGATGGACCTTTCTCATCCCAATGGTCCAGGACTTGATGTCATCATTTTAATTGAGGATCTCAACGAGCTAACCGGCCACTCTTCGTTAGAAAAAGAATTATTACAAGATGGCATTATTTCTTATATGAGCATTCCCTTGATCGCTCAGAATAGTTTCGCCGGCGCCTTTATCTTGGGCAGCGACCAGCCTGGTATCTTTGAAGATGATCACATCAAGATCGCCGACGAGGTAGCTGATCTACTGGCCATCGCCACTCACCAAGCCGGCCTGAACCGGCGCCTGGAGCAGGCCAATAATAGTTTGCAGAGAGCTTTGCAAGCCAAAGAGGAGATGATCCAGAACGTCTCCCACGAACTAAGGACCCCCCTCTCCATCATCTCCGGTTATGCCAACTTGATGAATGAAAGAGCCTTTGGTTCGCTTAATAAGGAGCAGTTGGAGGCCCTGGAAATTTTGATTGGCCGCCTGGACCAGCTCGAGTTCTTGGTTTCACGCCTGTTGACACTGCAATCGCTTGACGAAAATGCCTTGCAGTGTGAGGAATTACAGCTACAGCCTTACTTCTGCAAGATGGTTGAAAGCTGGAATCTTCGGGCCAATACCGAGGGGATTGATTTACATCTAAACACTGCGCCCGATTTGACCACGCTCCAGGCCGACCGCAATCTTTTAACCTTGGCGGTGGGCACGCTGGTAGACAATGCCGTGAAGTTCAGCCCCGATGGAGGCAATATCACCATCAGCAGTTGGATGGAAGGCGACGAAGTGTACATCTCCGTCGCCGATGAAGGCATTGGCATACCAGTCGAAAAGCTAGAACAGATTTTTGAGCGCTTCGTGCAAGCCGATGGCAGCACAACTCGCTCATTTGACGGCATGGGCATCGGCTTAGCCCTTTGCCACGACATCATCGACGCTCACAACGGCCGGATCTGGGCCGAAAGTGAAGGACGGGGCACGGGCAGCACCTTTACCATGGTCTTGCCCACCCGCCAGGGCTGATCCTGATTCAGCCAACTTTATTCGTACTCGCAATTAACGGTGATTATATAAAAATTTTGTTTTTATCGATTTATTTAGAAATATAGAGGAATTGTCATTATGAAACGATCTTTTAAGTTCTTGCACTTGTTGATAGCCTGCATCATGGTCCTCAGCCTGCTAGGGGTCAGCGTCGGCGTTAACGTCGATTCCGAGGAAACGCTCAAGCAGCCCCTTAAGGCTCATCCCTTACTGGCCCAGGTCGCCGACGAGGCGCCAGACCAGGTTGTGTCCGTCATCGTACAGAGCAGCGGTGACATTAGCCATGTCCAGGAGGCGGTCGACCTGCTAGGTGGCCAGGTGACCCGCGATTTGCACATAATCAATGCTCTGACCGTCGAATTACCGGCGGAAGATGCCCTGGCCCTATCCGAAGCCGAAGGCGTGCGTTGGGTTTCATTGGATGCTCCAATCATGACCACAGGCAAGCCGATTAAGAACCCAACGCCGGAACCAACGCCGCCACCCGATCCCACGCCAGAACCAACCACCTCCACCTCGATGGTGGCGGTTTAACTGGTTCTTACGATCAAGTTTTCTTGGATACGATGAATGTGCGCGATGCCTGGGATATGGGCCTGAATGGCGATGGCATCACCATCGCCGTGATAGACAGCGGCGTGATCAAAGAGGATGACTTCGCTGAGAAGGTCAAAGGAAAAAGCGCTTCGCGAGTCCTTCGCCAATTTTCCTTGAATCCCGATTCGAACACGGTTAACGACGTCTATGGTCACGGCACCCATGTGGCCGGCATCGCCGCTGGAAACGGTAAAGATTCTAATGGCGAGGTTTCCGGTGTTGCCCCCATGGCCGACCTGATCAGCATCAAGATCAGCGATGAAAACGGCATGGCCTACGAATCGGACACTGTCTGGGCCATGCAGTGGGTGCTTGGAAAATGCGCCATACTTCAATATCCGCGTGGTTAACCTTTCGATTCGTTCGACCGTGGAACAATCCTACCACACCAGCCCGCTCGATGCGGCGGCCGAGATCCTATGGTTCAACGGCATCGTCGTCGTGGCCGCGGCCGGCAATGAAGGACCTGGCGCCATCGACGTGGCCCCGGCCAACGATCCCTTCCTCATCACCGTCGGCGCCACCGATGAGAAGCAGACCTTCGACCCGGCCGACGACGTGGTCGCCCCTTATTCGGCTTATGGCCTGACCATGGACGGCCATCTGAAGCCTGATCTCGTCGCCCCCGGTCAGGATATCGTCAGCCTATTGTCTGACCAATCTAGCTGGGGATATGAGCATCCTGAGCGACTGGCCATCAACGGCGAATACTTCCGCCTCAGCGGCACCTCCATGTCCACGCCCATGGTCGCCGGGGCGGTGGCCCTGTTGCTCCAGGACGAACCCGAACTGACGCCGGACCAGGTCAAGTACCGTCTGACCCACACCGGGCCCACCATCCAGGGCAGCGGTGACGACACCAATAGCTATCCATACCTGGACGTCTATGCAGCCGTGACCGGCACCACCACCGAGTCGGCCAATACGGACATGCCCGCCAGCCAGATGTTGTGGACCGGCGACGAACCGGTGGTCTGGAACAGCGTCAACTGGAATTCGGTCAATTGGAATTCGCGTTAATTGGAATTCGGTCAATTGGAATTCGGTCAACTGGAATTCGGTTAACTGGAATTCGGTGGCCTGGGACTATTAAGATAACGGAAAAATAGCAAGCGTCTATTGGACTGGCAGCGCCGGCTGAGGACTGCCAGTCCTTTTTCTAAATTTGACGGAAAGAAGAAAGCGCTATGAAAGAATTTTCTCTCCCAGCCAAGCTCTTCATCATCACCTCCCTGATCATCGGTGGCTTTCTGACGCTATGGCAGCTGGCTCATCTTGATCATCAGAACGTCGGCTTGCTATTGGCGACCTGCTTGCTGGCGGCTGCCCTGCAAGCTTTCAAAGTCGAAGGCTCGACGGTTCGCACCAGTTATAACCTGAGTTGGGTACTCTACGGATTTGCCCTGGTGCTCCTGGGTCCGCCGGCAGCCATGCTGGTCATACTCTTTTCCCACACCGTTGAGTGGATCTGGCATAAATACCCCTGGTATATCCAGACTTTTAACATCGCCTCCTTCGCCATCGCCGTCACAGTCTCCGGCGTAGCCTTTGCCTGGATCAGCCCTTCGGCCGAGCCCTTGAGCCTGGCCGGCAGCGCGGCTATCCTGACAGCGGCCGCGCTTTTCACCTTCGTCAACCACATGATGGTCGGCCTGGCGGTCAAATTAGCCCGGGGACAAAGCCTGGCCGAATCTGGCGTCCTGGGTCCGCTGACGCTTTCCCTGGACTTCGGCATGTTGTGCCTGGGCGCTACCGGCGCTCTCATCTGGCTGGTCAACCCCTATGCCGTCATCCTGGTCGCCTTGTTGGCCGTCCTGCTGCAGAACGTTCTCCGGGTGCCCGCATTACGACGGCAAAGCGAAACCGATCCCAAGCTAGGCATTTTCAACGCCCGTTACTTCGCTAATACCTGCAAAGAGGAGCTAGACCGGGCCAACCGCTTCAACCGGCCCTTAACCCTGGTCATGGCCGACATGGACCTGCTCCGCCTGGTCAATAACCGCTACGGCCACCTGGCAGGTGACGCCGTGTTACAAGGCGTGGCCCAAATCCTGCAGCGTACGGCCGGCGAATACGACGTCGTGGCTCGTTTCGGCGGCGAAGAATTCGCCATCCTCATGCCCGAGACCGAACCGGAAAAGGCCTTTTTTGTCGTCGAGGAAATGCGCCAGGCCATCGAAGCGGCCGAGATCAACGTCGATACCAGCGTGACGCCCATCAAGGTAACCATGAGTTTCGGCCTGGCAGCTCGTTTGGAGGAGGATTTGTCAACAAACGAGCTCATTCACCTAGCTGATCTGGCCGTTTACGAAGCGAAGCAAGAAGGGCGTAATTGTGTCCGTATTTATGGCTCAGACGTCCCTGATCTGGAACAGTCGACCGGTCCAGCCAATCCCGGTTCCGTCCTCAGATGCGAACAAAGAGCCGGAAGCGCCGGTCAAAGAATTGCCTCACGAAAGCCAAGCGTCGCCGGTTGCAGCAGAGACGAAGCCTTCGACCTCAGATGTTGCCACCGGACAATCCGAAGAAGCGACGCCTGCAGCTCAAGCGGCCAACCCCTGGCGGATCAACCTCTATGTTGGCGCTGTGGCTCTTACGGCCTCATCCTTGGGTATCCTGTTCATCCACCCAGGGACAAAGAATGATTGGCTTGGGCTGATCGCCTTCTTTTTATTGGTTGTCTTAGTTGAAGCCCTGGCCGTTAGCATTTATGTCAAGGAAACCTCGGTCTCCACCTCGGCCGCGCCCCTATTAGCCGGCGTGCTGCTCTTTGGCCCCATCGCCGCCTTGCTCCTGGGGTTAGGTGTGGCCTTGGCCGCTTACTTCCGCCAACGCAGCCGGCCCGACCGGCTGCTCTTCAACAGCAGCAACCACGTCATCGGCGGATTGGTCGTCGCCGGCCTGGTAGTCTTCCTTGGCCAGCAACTGCCCTCGATGCCCGTGCCGGCCCAAATCGCCGTCAGCCTGGTGGGCAGCATGCTTATATTTTTCACGACCACCACCCTGGTCGCCGGAGCGGTCAGCCTCAGCAGCGGCCAACCCTTAGAGAAGTATGGCGCGAACGCTTCCGCTGGTTAGCCCCCTATTATCTGGCCTTAGGCGTCGTGGCTTACGCCTTGATCTTCAGCTACCTGACCGCCGGGTTACTTGGCATACTGGTGATTATGGTGCCTCTACTCATGCTGCGTTTCAGTCAAAAGCAGTTCATCGACCATACCAAAGCTGTTGTCAGCCAATTGAAAGACAATAATATTAAGCTCACTCAGCAAGCCGGGGAGATCAACCTACTGAACGAGGAGCTGCTGGTGGCTCTGGCCAAAGCGACCGATTTACGTGATCCCTACGTCATGGAACATTCTTTAAACGTGGCCCGCTATGCCGAACTCATCGCCCAGGAAATGGGTTTGTCTGAGAAGCGGACTGAGTTGGTACGCAAGGCCGGTCTATTGCACGACATTGGCAAGCTCTCCATTCCCGATGCCATTCTCTTCAAGCCTGACCAGTTGACCGATGAGGAATACGCCCAAATTAAAGGTCACGTTAAGACCGGGGCCGATATCATCCAGGATTGCCACTCCCTTAATCCATTGATCCCCATTATCACCTACCATCACGAATGTTACGACGGTTCCGGTTATCCCGCTGGTTTAGCCGGCGAAAATATCCCCTTGGAAGCCCGCATCCTGGGCCTGGCCGATGCCGTCGAAGCCATGGCCTCCGACCGGCCCTACCGCCGCGGTAGGACCCCCTATGGCATCGTCGACGAGATGCTCAAATTTTCCGGCCGCCAATTCGATCCCCAGGTAGTCGAGGCCTTGATCCGGGTATTGCAGAAACAAGGCCAAGGCGTCATCGTCAACTCGGCCCGTCATGTGGAGGCACGAGAAGAAATCCCCCATAAGCGGAAAACAGGATCCCTAATGGGCAACACATCGCATACCTGAAGCTTTCCTTGCTCGCTACCTGATAATATCCAGCAAGAACGCTCGAGATAGTTCTATGGACTCTCATTTACGGTGAATCATTGAGCACTTATGAAAAAAAAGCAGGACCTGTAGGGTCCTGCTTTCTATAATATTCAAGTTATCGTGAAAACTAAAACTGATTGTTATTGAATTGGCAGGTCAGCTTTAGATCTCCCCCAGGCAGAAATTGTCTCGATGCCAATACGCTGTAAATCACCACCTGCTATACACGCCAATGATGCAAGGGTAGATTACGTCACTCAGGTAATCGTTAAGTGACCAGAGTTACGGCTGAATCTAATCCTAGTGAATTGCCGAAATCCTTACACTTCACACTGGTAGGTCTTGTTATCATTTGTGCTACTGGTGTGTAATGAGTTTGACTTTTAGCTCGGTAACTGTGATTCACGATTCGCCGAATTCATTGAAACCGTGCAATCTATCTGGCTCTTCTGCAACTGGATGAGAGTCAATTGATCCTCAGCGCCAAGACCTGGCAACTGACCAACAAAGCCGATTAGTCAAAACCATCATGGCGACAATCACCGGCAAAGGCCACTTTTCTCTGCGACATTTTCCTCATTTTTATCTCCCTAGTCTTTATGCGTGTGAATTCTTATGATTCACTTCCAGTGAAATTCCCTTATCTATAATTCCGTTTCGAAGTTTCTATTCAGGCGCCACCTCCTTCGTAATCCGTGATCCGGAATCGAATCTATAAGTGCAGTAATTGAGTGATGCGATCGGTAATGCATGCACCCTGAATTAATCCAGACCTTCCTATGCTATTTTTACAACCAAGGACACGCGCCAAAGCTTTAAGATTTGCAAAAAGTATACGGAATAGCCCACCCTCCGTCAATTCGAGCCTTGCTAGTACGTCGGTCAGCCTCTCTAGTCTTTGTTCTAGACGTCGTAGGTCTTGAAGCTCAACTCGTTTGAGCCGACCTGCGACGTCTCTGCGATCAACGCCTTCTCCAGAATCGCCTTGTAGGTGGCTCCAGGCGAGACGATGAAACGGCTCACTTGCCAGCCTGTTCCCCGGATCAGATCCAGCATCTCCTGTTGGGAAACGAACAGATAATCGAACCAGGGTCCTTTTAGATTCCGGTAACGCACCCTGATCCGGACCTGGCCCGCCATCCGGCCGCGTTGCCGGTTTTGCTCGTGGTAGGCCAGGTGAATGGGATCCTCGGTCCGGTATGGATCGTTGCTGGAGACGATCAAGCGACCGTTAGCGGCCATCATGGCCCTGAATCGCCGCAGAAGCCAGCGCCCCCGATGGCGATTGGCGAACAAACCGAAATTGTTGCCCATCATCATCATGGTATCGAATTGACCCAGTCTGGATGAAATCTGAGCGGCCGGTAACAAACACGTCTCTTGCAATCCCCGTTGGCGACATACTTCCAATGCCAGGGGCGATGAATCTAGGCCAAGGACGGGTAACCCCTGTTCTTGCAGGTAAAGGGCATGCCGGCCGGCGCCGCAGCCGATATCGAGCGTACGGCCACGGGCGTAGGCTACCGCCTCTTGCTCCTCGGGCATCCACTCCTCATAAACGGAAAAATACACCCCAGGCCCTGACGTTACATCGATTAAACCATCGCTTCTTTCGACGATTTCGGTCACTTCCTTACCCTGGAAATGATCGAACATCATCCGGCCGTAAACATCAAATTCGTCAACCATCATCCACCTCCTTGCACTCACATTATACTGCTCTAACCTCAACTAAGAAGCAAAAAAACAAATCAGTTGACTCGGGCGCGATTACTTGCGGGTCGGTGTATAATAAATGTGTCCTTGATTAACCTTGCACAGTAATGTTTTTTTGGCACCAGGAGCAAGCGCCATGACGGCTCAATCAGAAAGCAATCAAGCGGCTAGTCGCCCTAAAAAAATTTCCTTGTTAGATCTGGCTGAGAAAAAGAAGGCCGGCCGGCCGATCACCATGCTCACGGCCTATGATTACTCTTCAGCCTTGTTCGTAGACCAGGCCGGCATTGATATCATCCTGGTCGGCGACTCCCTGGCCATGGTCATGCTGGGCCTAGATAGCACCGTGCCCATCACAATGGAAGAGATGCTGCACCATTGCCGGGCCGTGGCCCGTGGAGTAAAAAGCTCCTTTTTAGTCGGCGATATGCCATTCATGTCTTACCAGGCCGACCGGACCGAAGGGGTGCGAAACGCCGGCCGTTTCCTGAAAGAAGGCGCCATGGAAAGCGTTAAATTGGAAGGCGGCCGGGAAATCACGGCGACCATAGAAGCCATCATTGGCGCCGGCATCCCGGTGATGGGCCACATCGGGCTGACGCCCCAATCGGTTTCCAAACTCGGCGGCTACCGAGTTCAAGGCAAAGAGGCGGCCGGTGCCAAGGCACTGCTAGAAGATGCCTTGGCTCTGGAACAAGCTGGTTGTTACTCAATCGTCCTGGAAGCCGTCCCCGCACCGGTGGCGGGGGTGATTTCCCAAAGGCTGTCTATTCCCACCATCGGCATCGGCGCCGGGGCCGGCTGTGATGGGCAGGTGTTGGTATACCACGATCTACTAGGATTGTTCGATCGCTTCAGGCCTAAATTCGTCAAACAATATGCTAATATCGGCCAACAAATATCCCGGGCACTGGAGGAATTCGCGGCCGAGGTAACGGATGGTCGTTTCCCGCTGGATGAACATACCTACCCCATCGAAGAGGCCGAATACCAGGCTTTCTTGGAAATGATCGGCATTGAGTAACCGCCGATAGATCATAGGCCATTCGCTAACTGGAAGTATTTGTAGCAAGGAATCAAATTCAATGAGAATCGTCATCATTGGCGTCGGCGCCATGGGCAGCTTGTTTGCTGGCCGGTTGTCTCCCCTCACTGAGGTTGTCATGCTTGGACATTGGCCCGAACAATTGGCTGCCCTGAAGGGACAAGGGCTCTTACTGATGCATCCAGACGGCCAGGAGAGCCGGGTCAAGGTCCAGGCCACCGATAGCCTAACAGAAGCAGGTCGGGCTGAAATCGTCTTGGTGCTGGTTAAAAGCTGGCAAACCAGGCGGGCGGCCGGCCAAGCAAGGCAAATAATCAGCTCTGGGGGTCTAGCCTTGACCTTACAAAATGGGCTAGGCAATCTGGAAATTCTGGCCGAATCAGTAGGCGATGAAAGGGCCACATTGGGTGTGACTTCCGAAGGCGCCAACATGATCGCCCCGGGCATCGTCAGGCACGCCGGGCGCGGGCAAACCCATCTGGCGACTCTCGGCCATCAGCTCCAAAATATGAGCCAATTAGCCGATCTTTTTCGAGCAGCTGGATTTGAATCCCAATTGGTTGACTCCGCTCGAAGCCTGGTCTGGGGTAAATTGGCCGTCAACGCCGGTATCAACCCATTAACCGGCTTGCTTCAGGTGGCCAATGGTTACCTGACCCAAGATACCATCGCCCGCGACCTCATGTGCCGGGCAGCCGAGGAAACCGCAACCGTCGCTTTGGCCCAGGGTATCAAGTTACCCTATCCAAGCGCGGCCGAAAGGACATTGGAGGTGGCGACTGCCACGGCCGCCAATCGTTCCTCGATGGCCCAGGATTTGGCTCGCGGCACGCCAACCGAGATCGAAGCCATTTCTGGCGCAATCATCAAGAGCGGGAAGCGGCTTGCCTGCCCTACCCCTGTTAATGAAGCCTTGTGCCATCTTGTGAAAGCTCAGATCCAAGACGGCCACTGGCGAAACAAGGTAAACGATCTTAGCGAGCAGATTACCGGCGAATTTCGCGCTTTAGCCCGATTGCAGGTGGCTGAATGGTCGTAACCGAAAAGATCGTGACCGTTCGGCAGGTGCGTTGGTCCCAACCCAGCTTGTCGTGGGGCCTGGTGCCCACCATGGGATTTTTACATGATGGCCACCTATCCTTAGTCCGGTGTGCAAAAGAGCAGAACGATCGTGTGGCAGTGACTATTTATGTCAACCCAACCCAGTTTGCGCCAGAGGAAGATTTGGCCACCTACCCCAGGGATTTGGGCCGCGACCTAGAGCTTTTGAAGACAGAAGGCGTTGACCTAGTCTTTATCCCCAGCGATGAAACGATGTACCCGGCCGGTTTCAGCACCAAGGTCCTCGTCGAAAAAATAACCACCCAGCTAGAAGGCGCCTCCCGGCCGACCCACTTTGCTGGCGTTACTACGATAGTGGTCAAACTATTCAATATCGTCCAGCCAACACGCGCCTATTTCGGCCAAAAAGATGCCCAGCAATCCGTCGTCATCAAACGGCTGGCGGCCGACCTCGATTTCAACCTAGATATCGTCGTCTGTCCTATCGTCCGGGAAGCGGATGGACTAGCGATGAGTTCCCGCAACAGCCGCCTTACCAACGAACAACGAGTTGTCGCACCGATACTCCACCGGGCATTGTCAGCTGCGGTTGCCTTGTTTGAATCTGGCCAACAGGATGGCGACCAGTTGCGCCAGGCCATGACCAGCCTGATAGCCGCTGAACCCCTGGCCCGGCTCGATTACGTCAGTGTGGCCGATCCCCGGACGTTAATTGAATTGGCTAGAGTCGAGCGAAAGGCGCTTTTTTCTCTAGCCGTCTTCTTCGACCAGGTGCGCTTGATTGATAATATGATGGTCGATCTTCAGAATTTGGGGGGCATGACTTAACGGCTCCAAAAACCAATATCGCCACCGGCCAGGATCTTCACAGCGCCATTGTCCGCGTCCACTATGGTGACATGAGCGATCCCATTCTGCATCATAGGTAAGACCAGGGCATCACTTTTCGGCGACCATAGCCGGTGGCTTAACGCGTATTGGTCAAAAAATGGCAAAAATTGGTGTATGAACACGTCTGACGGACGGAAAGTGAGCAATTGTTTTTGGAATCCCGTGTCTGCATTGACCACCCACAGCTCCAGACCCCCATTCTGTATTTGGACAGGTTGATCACCTAGGACTTCCTGTCCGGGGCGAAAGGAAACCGCCTGGATGCTATCATCATTCCTTTGGGGAATGGTCAAGTAGGCGATTTTCTCTCCATCGGGCGACCAGAAGAAGGCCAGTACCGTCGCCTGGGTTAGGACCCGGCTGTCACCACTGACAGGGTCCAGAATTCGCAAAGGACCAAATGGCCTAACCGAATCAACCACAGGAGCCGTGAATGCCAGCCGATCGGCTGTTGGGCTCCAGATGACGGCTATTTGCCCGAAGTGTGGCTCTTCTACGATAATCTGGCCTGTGTCATTCTGGACCACTAAGTGGCTTAGGTCATCCTCGCCAAAACGAGCATAGGAGCGGTAGCTACCGCTTGCCGAAAAACCCGGAGCCTGGAACAAACCAGATTCGGCCAATTGTTCATCGGCCGAAATCCCAGTGGGATCAATCAATGCCACTCGGCCCCCTACCCCTGCAATGCCAGTATTCATTAGTATCCGGTCGCCAGATGGCATCCAATCCCAATAGAGAGGCTGGCCCACAACCAATTGGCGTTCTGATTCAATGCCACCTTTCACATTTACCAAGTGTAGAGCAATACCTTCAGGGTGATTGGCCAGAAAGGTCACCTGTTCGCTGTCCGGTGCCCAATAGTGATAAAACGGTGATTCATCAGGGTTTCGGAATAACGCCTGCAATTCGTTAGTTGCTGTCGCGATGCTATCAGTGATGATATAAAGACCGTCGCCTCCAATGACAGCTAATTGTGAACCATCCGGCGACCAAGCTGGAAATTGAAACTGTAAATTGGAATCGGTGAGTTGGCGGACCTCGCTGCCATCGGGAGCGATGGTAGCGAGCTGGTGCTCGCTGGTGATATAGGCGATACGACTGTCGTCATCAGGCTCTTGGATAACCGCTGGTCCTTTTTCGATGCTGTTTGTTAATTGCTGCTGCCCTTGCTGCCCCGATCGCAGGCGGTACAAGATGGCCAGAGGTGTCACTACCAGGCTTAAAGATAATGCTAGCAGCAACAAACAAGATTTCCAGGCGAGGCTCTTCCGGTCTCGACCTACAGGCGTATATCCTTCGAGCGACGTATCGTCGAAAACCTCTTCAACGATTTCCTGTTGTGATTCGGGATGTTCGATCATCTTGTTTTTATCAGATTCCTCTGTTCGACAGTCTAAGAATCGTTAATATTTTAAGTCTCTTCGGCATATCATTTGTTTTAATCTTTCAGCAGGCGCGATGAGTTGGCCAGTATGCCAAGATCAGGCAGAGATTGGGCCGCCGCTGCCAGGACCGGTGGCAAAAATCCGGCTGCTGCCAGAGACAAGCCAACTATATTATAGACGGCCGTAAAACCGAGGTTGAGCCTGACCACATTCATGGTTCGCCGTGTGATATGGAAAAGTTCTGGAACCAAAAGCCAATCATCACGCAACAATGCCACATGCGCGGCTTCCAAGGCCACATCAGAGCCGGCGACGCCCATGGCTACACCCACATCCGCCTGGGCAAGAGCCGGCGCATCGTTGACGCCATCACCCACCATTACGACTTTATGGCCTAGTTCTTGATATTCCTTCACGATAGCGATCTTGTCTTCAGGCATTAATTCTGCCCGGAATGGAAGGTCCAGAGCCTTTGCCAAAGTGGCCGCCGACTGGCGATTATCGCCGGTGAGCAGCTCACACTTTATATTGCCCATTTTCCGAATCCGGTCCAAGGCTTCGGGCACTTCCGTACGCAACGTATCGGTGAAAGCCAATGCGCCGGCCACGGTGTCGCCGACCGCCACATAGACCACCGTACCTTCATCCTCTGACAGCGGGGTCTGATCCTGCGCTGTAATCGTTTGCACCATCCGCCGGTTTCCAATTGTCACTAACCGGCCGTTGACCTCAGCCCGTAAACCTAAACCGGCCATCGACTCGAAGTGTTCCGGCTCCATCAATGTCAATCCTTTATCATTGGCAGCCGCGCGCACCGCTCCGGCCAGTGGATGTTCTGAATACTTCTCGGCCGAGGCCGCCAAGACCAGTAACTCATTTTCTTCCATGCCATTGGTGGGTATGATCTGGCTAATCTGCGGCCGGCCAAGGGTGAGCGTGCCCGTCTTATCGATAAGTAAAACGTCGACTCGATCTAACAGTTCGATGAATTTGCCGCCCTTTATCAATATCCCTTTTTTTGCCGCCTGGCCGATGGATGCAAGCATGGCAATGGGCGTTGCCAGGGCAATGGCACATGAACATGCCACCACCAGGACAGCAACGGTCGCCATCGGATCTCGGCGAATGAGCAAGGTTAAAAAAGCAATGAGCCCAACCACCGGCAGGTAATATTGGGTGAACTTATCGGCAAGGCGCTGGACTTCACCCCGATTGGCTTCGGCCTCCTCGACAAGCTTCAAAATCTTGCCGAATGTCGAATCGACGCCCACGGCCGTAACCTCGACGCGTAGACTGCCCATATGGGCATAAGTGGCTGCGAATACCGTTGCTCCTGGCCCAACATCGACCGGCATTGATTCACCTGTGATTGTCGCCTGGTCCACCGTCGCTTGACCGTCGATCACGCGTCCATCCACCGGTATTTCCTCACCGGGCCGGATTAGCACAATATCGCCATTGGCGACCTCTCTAATGGGCAAGTTGATCTCTTGGCCAGCTCTGACGACAGTCGCCGTCTGCGGCGCCATTCTGGTTAGCTCCCGAAGGGCCTGGCGCGCTTGCTCGGCCGTGTAACCCTCGATTCCATCACCAATGCGCATAAAAAAGACAACGAGTAAGGCGGTGATCCATTGACCGGTGATGAGGGCTGCCAGCACCCCAATGCTCATCAAGGTGTGAGCAATCACTCTTCGCTGCCTTGTTGCCTGAACCACTTTCTTGAAGATTGGGAAACCGGCTAAAATGACAGCAGCGACGCCCAGGATGGGTGGCACCAGCTCCATCAAAATATCAAAGAGACCAAGCCCTTCACCGGCGATGACAACCAGTAAAATTAGAGCGAACAAAGCGCTCGTTAGCCGACCGACCCGGCGGGCAAGCCCTGCTTCAGGAAGGGGATTTGGCTCAAGTTCCCTATCTTCTGGAATAGAGTAACCGGCCGCGACGACAGCCTTTTGGACGACCTCGATATCGATCGTTGGCCGGTCGAACGAAATCACGGCCTTCTCAGAAGCGAGATAAACTTCCGCCTGTTGTACGCCAGGCACTTCCAACAACGCTCGCTGGACGTGGCGGGTGCATTCGGCGCAGTCCATCCCGGCGATCGGAACTTCTAGACGATGTTCCTCTTTAGCTATCATTGAAAAGCATTTTACAGCAGCGTCACCTATATCCCAATAGTTAAGGAAAAGTTTCAGCCTTACTCATCTAGTAATCAGAATCATCATCTTTTCCATTTTGTTCCAAGTCAGGATACAACGCCTATTTCAGACAAGCGTATAGTGTGGTAAATTTATTGACGATACAAAATCAGAAAGGTTTTTTTCGATAATTGACCTCAGATAACAACACTTCCACGCCCTTGGAATGGCCCAGCATCATCGTTTTCATCGGCCTGTTCCTTTGGATTACCCTGAATACACTCTTCATCCAGCCGGTAGCCTGGTTATCTTCCGAGGTCTTGTCGTCCAGCGGTTTTCCTTGGCCAGATTATGCCTGGGTAGTGGCTTCCCTAATCCATGGCACCTTGCTGCTTATTCCCACATTATTGTTGGCCTGGCTATGGCCTAATCACCGCTACCGATCCATATTTCAGACCTGGTCAATAGCGGCAGCAGCGATTGTGCTCTACTCCCCTGTTCGCCTCGTTGGGCTGCCGGATGTTTTGGCGGCCAATGCCATGCAAATTATCATCAGCCTGATACTAATCGGTCTGCTTGCAGGATTGTTTCTCGCTAAACACAAAACTGGGCCAAAACTAAGGCTAACTGCTTCCTCTTTCCTATCTCTTTCCTTATCTGGCTTGATCATCATTCCGTGGTTAGTCTGGGGTGCACTGGGTTCGCCCCTGGACAGTTTTTTGAATCTATTCTCCGGCCTGTTGTTTGGCCTTTTTGCCGGCCTGCTGATCGCTTATTTTCTGTACCAGCCATTAGTAGAAACGAATGAAGGCGCTGGCCAAAGTATCATCCTGGGCAGTCTTGCTGTAGGGGCTACATTATTGCTACTCGCCAGTGGATTTGGTTATGGCGGGCTGCAACTCCACTTGATGATCGTCCTGCCACCCTTGAGTTGGACGCTCATCATGATCGCCGAATGGTTTGATGGGGGGCAGCCCATCAATTTGAAGTGGTTGCCACCGGCAATCATGGTTGGCCTCGTCACGGCCGTGCCTATGATGATGGTCGACCCTGATGAACTGAATCTCGAGCTTGCTTTCAGCGCTAGGGATCAACTAAGCTGGAGTCTTTACGCCGCCCTGGCATCTCTGGCTATCGTCTTGCTGTTGAGCCTGCTCCTGGCATTTTGCCACAGCTTTTTTGCCCGCATCGTCACCCGTCGCATCCAAGCCATTGGCGCTGCGATCATCTGGTCTGGTCTCCTGGCCGTCTTTCTAATTACAGGTCAACCAGGTTTTCATGGGGATCAATTATTCGTCATTCTGGCCGATCAGGCCGATATCTCAGCCGCTACAACTATTCAGAATTATGACAGCCGCCGGCAATTTGTTTATGATGCTCTTAGAGCAGAGGCGACCGAAAACCAGGCCGGCATACTGCGGGTGTTGGATCGTTTCGGCGTCAATTACACGCCCTACTATTTGATGAACGCTCTGGCAGTCGACGGTGGCCCTCTTGTCCAGTTATGGCTTGAGACCCAACCAGAGGTCGATCGCGTTTTGCACAATCCTGTCCTTCGACCTTTGCCAGCAATTTCAGACACAAACAATGGTAGCGCGACCACCCCTGCACATGTTCCTTGGAATTTGTCCCTAATCAGAGCAGATCAAGTCAAAGAGCAACTTGGAATCACTGGCGTTGGCATTGTGATCGGCCAATCTGATTCTGGGGTTGAAGCTAATCATCCAGAGTTAGCATCATCCTATCGCGGCCGTGGGGGTGATGATAATTACAATTGGCTCGACCCCTGGAATGAAAGTGTTAGCCCTGTTGACATCGGCGGTCATGGCACTCACACTTTGGGCACCATTGTTGGCCAGACGACCGGCGTCGCCCCAGGCGCTGAGTGGATAGCTTGTTCCAATCTGGCCCGGAACCTGGCCAACCCTGCGCTTTATCTCGATTGTATGCAATTTATGCTGGCGCCCTACCCTTATGGCGGCGATCCTTTCCAAGATGGCGATCCTACCCGATCAGCCCATGTATTAAATAACTCCTGGGGGTGTCCCGAACAAGAAGGTTGCGATGCGAATGCTCTTTTACCGGCGGTAAAGGCCCTGAGAGCGGCCGGTATATTTGTCGTCGCCTCGGCCGGTAATGACGGCCCCGCTTGCGAAACAATCCAACACCCAATTGCTCTCTATGATGAGGTCTTTTCTGTCGGCGCCATCGACCAAAGCGGAAATTTGGCTTCGTTTAGCAGCATGGGCCCCGTGACGGCCGATGGAAGCGGCCGCCTGAAACCAGATATCGTTGCACCCGGGGTAGATGTTCTATCGTCGTTCCCAAACGGTACCTATGAATATTTGCCCGGTACGTCTATGGCCGGTCCCCACGTCGCCGGCGTAGTGGCCCTGGTTTGGTCGGCCAATCCAGCCTTGGTGGGTGATATTGAAAGGACCGAAGAGATTCTGCGATCCACCACCCGGCCCTACACCGGTACATTGCCCTCCTGCATCACAGCTGGTCCCCAACAGCCAAACAATGGTGCGGGTTACGGGATCGTTGATGCTTACGCGGCCGTTCAGCTTGCCCAAAGCCTACCCTAAACACAAAGATTCTGCTTGATTCGGCGGGTCAATCAGTCCAGAGATGTTCTGCCTGGATGAAGCGGATGGTTCCAGTCTCAGAACGCAGCAAGATCGAGTTCGTCTCCACGTATTGGCCATGGTAACGGATGGCTGGAAGTAAAGGACTACCCGTAATGCCGGTAGCGGCGAAATAGATGCGTTCGCTATTGATGAGTTGTTTACATGTTAGTATCTGATCGGGTTCATAACCGGCATCCTGGATGGCCTGCCGTTCCTCAGCCGACTGCGGCTCCAATCGGCCTAGCATACCCCCGCCCATGGCCTTAACGCCGCAAGCAGCAATGACTCCTTCGGAGACCCCGCCAATACCCATCAAGATATCCGCGCCAGTATCCTTGATAGCCGCTTCCAAAGCGGCTTCGGCATCCCCCTCGGAGCGAAGCGATATTCTCGCTCCTGCCACTCTAATTTCATTTATCAAGTCTCGGTGACGGGGCCGGTTAAGAATTGCGACGGTTAGGTCGCGGACGGCTATTCCTTTTACGCGAGCCACCAGGGCCAGTGTCCAGGCGGCCGGAGCATCTAGACATTCAGGCACCAACGCCTCGGCCGCCTCTCGATCGACCACGATCTTATTCATATAGATGGCACAGGCAGGTGGTGTCCACATGGTGCCTCTTGGAGAAGCACCTACCAGGGAGATTGCGCCGGGACGGTCACGTACGACCAGCATCGTCCCGTCAATCGGATCCACCACGACATCAGCTGCAGGTCCCTTGCGGGTACCAACAAATTGGCCGCTGTCTAATGGGGTTGGCTCGCTCAGGCGGCTTTCTTCACCGATGACAATTTTGCCATCGATGTCGACCCCAGCCAGGGTTTTAGCCATAACTTGGGTCGCGTTATTATGAGCGCCGTCCCGGTCACCAAGTCCAATCCAGCGTCCAGCGGCAATGGCTGCCGCCTCGGTGACCCTTAATAAATCTAATCCAATATTTGGTGAAGGCACCTTATCCATCTATCGTCTCCGGGGTTTGGCTGTTTCCGTAAGTATGAGTCGTTGCAAGCATAAGCACACTGCCAACAACTCAATCAACCGCCGCTAATAGTCCTTGCGCTTCCCAGGCGGCCATGCCACCATGTAAGATACGAATATTGTTGTATTCGGTACCTAGTTTATGGGCGGCGCGCTTGCTGCGCCGGCCAGTCCGGCAAACGAATACAACTTGTTTATCTCCATTCTTTCCCGGCTCATAGTCGCCAGCCAAAATTCTTGGCAAGGGCACCAGTTCAGCTTGCGGGATATGGCCCCGGCGATATTCTCTTGGCTCGCGCACATCGATGACGACAAGACTATCATCCGCTTTCCGCAGTTCCTCCCACAATTCCGGCGCGCCAACCTCTGGGATTGGTTCTCTGAGGGGATCATCCTTCAATATTGGTAACTCTTCCAGATAGGCCGGTTTTGGTAAATTCTGGCACTCTTTGAAGACCCGGTAAGGACATTCATAGATACATACGGCCGGATCGAGGACATTATAAAATAGGTGACTGACGGCCTGATCCTCAGAAAGGAAATTTTCCATTCCTAACGTATCGCAGAAGCCGGTCGAGGTCATGAGCTTATTTACCCGGTAGCCTACGCGCACTAGGTAGACATCTCCCCCTCGCTCCCGGTACGTATGCAAGACGTTCTCCAGCATGTGAATGCCGCTGAAATCGCAATGATTGACATTATGCATGCGAATGAGTAAATAACGTTGGTCCTGGTTTTCTTCCAGGTAACTAAAAATTGTCTCCTCAATATGGCCGACAGCTCCGAAATAAAGATCACCCTGAATATCAATCACCCCTAGCTGGGGACACAATGGCTGTTCTTTCTCATATACAAAATGTTTGTAATCCCTATCGGGAACCACTTGCTGAACTCGAGGAAGGCTGGTGCGCAACAAGTAATGGGCGAAAGAGAGCAAAATGCCAGCCAGGATGGCAAAGGCGATGTCAATGAACAGCGTGCCCAAGAAGGTGATCAACATGATCAGGGCATCGCCTCTTGTGCCTCGCCAAATCCTGCCGATTTCCTCACGGTTTATCATGCCAATGGCCACCACAATCAAGACACCAGCCAATGCCGCCCTGGGTAAATAGGCAGCCATGGGCGCCGTGGCGAAAACGGCTATGAGCAAAAAAGCTGCCGATAGCAAAGAAGCAATAGAAGTCTTGGCGCCAGCATCGAAATTCACGGCCGACCTGGAGAAAGACCCCGCACATGGATAACCGGAAAATACCCCTACGGCAATATTGGCCAATCCCTGACCAATAAATTCCTGGTTGCTATTTAGTCGTTGCCCAGTCTGCGTGGCAATGGAGCGAGAAATCGCCGTCGTCTCAACTAAGCCGATAGCTCCCACCGCCAGAGGCACCAGTCGACAAGCGGGTAATGAAACTCAAAGTTAAGAAGCGGTAAATCGGCAATAGGAGGAAGGGATTTAGGCAACTCACCAATCACGGCCACACCTTGCTCTCCAAGATCGAAAAGATAGACGAGGAGCGAAGCAATTACCATGGCGATTAGCGCCCCTGGAATAAGTTTGTTGATTCGTTTGAGAACCAGAATCACAATGATCGAACCGATACCTAGAGCGACCGTATAAACATTTGCCTCGTTATGCCGACAGCCAGTACATCATAAAGCAATCTCACCAATATTTTCAGCCTCGACCTGTAAGGCCCAATAGCGGTGGTATCTGTCGCACAGCAATCAAGACGCCTGCTCCGGCCGCGAAGCCAACGATAACCGAATGGGAAACGAAATTGACCAGCATCCCCAGGCCGGCCAGGCCTAAAACAAGTTGGAATAAACCTGCCATGACAGCCAACATCCCGGCTGCCAGGATGAATCCATCCGTCCCGGCCGTGAAGCTCCCTAAGCAGAACCGAAAGGACCAACAAGGAGATGGCATTGGTTGGACCGGTATGTGTTTGGTCAGATGAGCCCCAAAGGCCGCCAACAATGGCCGCGATGACGGCCGTATAAATACCCATCTGAGGTGGCAGATCGGCGATAAGGGCGAAGGCTATCGACTGGGGCAGTAAAATGACTGCCACCGTCAAACCGGCGATTAGATCCGGTTTTAGGTTGACGCGATCATAAGTTTTGAAGAGCCGAACAGGCTGGGTCAAGTAGGTGCGGATAGGGCGAAGTGACTGGCCCAGGTTAATGGTTGTTTGCAGTTCGCCGAACATATTGTGATTCCTGTAAGCTAGTGTACGCACCGCCATGGGGGCCGTCAAGTAGGCTAAAGGTCGCAGACAGCAATACTCTCGGACCTTCAATCACCGACCGGCAATCTACCCTTTTCGATTGTCATTCGGAAGCTGTTTGTGCCAGAATAGGGATGTCGATCAAACGGTAAGGATAAACATTGATGACGGTTGTTTCTTCAAAACGGGTTATGCGGGGAATATCATTTCGGTAAACGTGGACGTGGCCATGCAACAAGTAACGCGGTTTAAAAGTTTTCATGAATGAACGTAAGACTTTGAATCCGCGGTGGGCCAGATCGCGACCATCGTGAATACCTAAGGGCGGAGAGTGGGTCACCAGGATATCCAAGTAGCGCCCATATCGGGCAGCATTCCACAACAGTTGAGGCGCTAAACGGTAGACATTCCAGCTCATTTCTCGATCACTATACATATAGGGCGCTTTGGGCCGGTAACGCATCGAGCCCTCTAGCCCGGCGACGATCAGACCCTTGGTTCGAATCACCCGCCCATGAATATCCAGGCCGCCGGGAACATGATCTAGTATACGGCCATCTGAGGTGTATTGCGGACCGGTATCGTGGTTGCCGCGGACATATAGCAATGGACGGTTAATGGCCGAAACCAAAAAGTCAAGATAGTAGTACGGCAGGTCACCACAGCCGATCAGTAAGTCTACATCGGGATATCGTTCGCATACATGGTGCGAATACAAGTGATCGAGGATACGGTCGCTGACCGCCATGATCCGCATACTTAACCGGTCCCCCAAGTACATAAGATTTTGGCCGGCCGATGGGCTTCCAAGTCCATTTTCCGATACTGCAATAAGAAATCGCGAATCAAGGTGCAGGCCACTCCCGATCCTGATTACGGGCCAACTTAGTTAGGATCGCTTCCTCCAGATCGATGCCGGTGATGCTGGCCAATTGAATGAGGTAAAGGGCTACGTCGGCCAATTCACCGGCCAACGCCGGTCGGTCCTCAATATCATCGTGCCACTGATAGTGCTCCAATATCTCGGCAGCTTCAATGGCTAACGAGATAGCCAGATTGCGTGGCGTTTGTCTTTTGGGCGAGTCAGGTTCGTACCAGCCTTTACTGGTGACGAAGCTGTGCATTCGCCTTTCAAGCTCCTTTAATTCCATTTTCTATCCGCTTGCTTCCTAGTTGTAACAAAAATAGGGGCGCTCTTCAAAGCGCCCCTATCGCTAAAAATCGCAGAGTGTCTATTCGCCTAAAGTTTTCCGGCCACAAAAGCTGCCAGGTCAGCCAGGCGCATGGAGTAGCCCCACTCATTATCGTACCAGGTGATAACCTTTACCAAATTTCCACCAATAACTTGGGTGGAAAGACCATCGACGGTTGACGAATCCACGCAGCCAATGAAGTCGGTGGAAACCAATGGTTCTTCAGTGTATGCCAGGACCTTACCCATCCAACCAGCACCTTCGGCCGCAGCTTTAAAGGCACCGTTAAGTTCCTCCACTGATGTACTCTCTTCTAGTTCAGCCGTCAAGTCGACAACCGAAACCGTGACTACAGGTACTCGAAAGGCCATGCCATCGAAACGGCCTTCTAATTCTGGGATGACCATGGAAACAGCCTTCGCTGCGCCCGTGGTGGTGGGGATGATATTGATCCCGGCCGAACGAGCCCGGCGCAGATCCTTATAAGCCATATCCAAGATCTGCTGTCCATTCGTATAAGCGTGAATGGTGGACATCAAGGCTCGCTTAATGCCAAACTGATCATTCATAACTTTGGCGACGGGAGCCAGACAATTGGTGGTGCAGCTGGCATTGGAAATAACATGATGATTTGCCGGGTCATAAGAACCTTCATTAACCCCCAGGACGAACGTTGCATCAACCCCCTTACCCGGTGCCGAGATGAGGACTTTTTTGGCTCCTGCATCTAGGTGTAAGCCGGCGGTGTCACGAGCCCGAAAAATGCCGGTACACTCAAGTACGATATCCACGCCGAGTTCGCCCCATGGTAACTTTGCCGGGTCGCGCTCAGCGTAGCTCTTAAGCTGCTGGCCGTCGACGTAAATGTCGCCGTCACGGGCTTCGACATCGCCGGGAAAGCGGCCATAAGTCGAATCATATTTGAGAAGGTGAGCATTGGTATTGACATCCATCAAATCATTGACGGCTTCTACATCCAAAACATCTCGATAATTCTCGTAGATTGCCTTGTAAACTTGCCGGCCGATACGACCGAATCCATTAATGCCTACTTTAACTGTCATTGGGAAATCTCCTTATTGAAGTTTTTCGCGCGCTTTCTTGGTTGGAGCGCGTCTACACGAATTCAATCACCGCCCGTGATAGCTTTTCACTATCATGGCGCCATGGTCGCTCTTCGTCGACTAGGTCAGCGGTGACCATTGGTACACTATCCGGCCCGTCCGATTCGACAAAAACCGTATAACCGCCGCCGGTACTCGGAGGTACCGACAAATTGCGATTTGCCAGGACCACATCAAAAAAACCACGACCTTCATGATCTTCTTGTTTGTCATGGCGCTCGATGGCCAGGACATGATCGGCAACATTATAATTATCCGTCTCACCTGGTTGCGTGGCAAGGTTACAAATATAAACTCTCTTTGCTCTTGTTCTTTGCAGTGCCCGGGCGATGTCAGGCACCAGCAAATTCGGTATGATGCTGGTGTACAGACTCCCCGGTCCGATAACGACCAGGTCCGCCTGCAATATCGCTTTAACTGAGGGCGGGTAAGCGGGAACCTCGGCCGGCTCTAAAGCGACTGTTTCGATGCGGCCGCCAGATAATGGGATGGCTGACTCGCCGACTACACGAGTGGTGTCATCTTCAGCCGGCATCGTCACCTCAGCGACCAAGGTGACATTTGCCAACGTAGAAGGTAGCACCTGGCCACGCACGGCCAGAACCCGGCCGGCGGCTATCAGTGCCTCGTCGAAACTACCGGTGATCCCGGTTAGCGCTACCAGAAGCAAATTACCGAAAGCGTGCCCTTTTAACTCACCCTGGCTATCTACCGATACTTCAAGCTGACCGCCAAAGCGATACTGAAGTAATTGCGTCATCAACGCCTCATCCCGAGCCAAGGCTGCCATGTTATTTCTAAAATCCCCTGGTGGCAGGACGCCCAGTTCTTTCCGCAAACGGCCGCTGCTACCGCCATCATCAGCAACTGTAACAATGGCTGTGATATTGTTTGTATAATGGCTTAAACCGCGTAGAAGAGCCGGCATACCGGTGCCGCCGCCGATGGCCACGATTCGCGGCCCGCGGCTTCTCTGGGAGTGCCTATACAAAGAATCGACGACCCGTTCATCAGGTCGTCGGAAAGGCGCAACGAGGTTTAGACCCAGACGCACAGCGGCCCAGATTATGAGCGTACTGCCGGCCACGAGCGGGATGAGAATACGCAGCGCCGTAGGCAATAATTGCAGCGTCAATAAGCCGTAAACATCGGCTGGCAATAACTCTTGCTGGCTCAAGGTTACTAAAAAGGCGCTGATACCGAATCCAACAATGATCGCGCCCATAATTAAAACGATTAGCCAGCGTTTTACGCCAATTCCGGGGGCAAACCAACCGCGCCAAGTATGCAGAATTTCCCTTAATGAAGTTCGTTCACTCATCAGTTTTCCAACTAATCATTCTAGCAGTCGGCTCAAGCATCGTCAACGCACTGCAATCGTCTCGTTGGGCATGCGATTGTGGCTGTGTTATGATCGGATTTCTGCTTCACATCTCCATTTTCATGTTGTCAGGGGTCAAGCTGCCACTTGAGCTGCAGACTAATTGGCAGGTCCGCCTGTAATACAAGAATTTCAGTATCGTTTGGAGAGGATTCAGCAGTAGGAGGAATATGAATGCGAACTGTTTATTGGGATTACGACACCAACACTGTCAAATTAATCGATCAACGAAAACTTCCGTTCGTATTTGAAATAGCCGAATTCGACGACTACCATGACGTTGCCCGGTCCATCAGCGAAATGTATGTGAGAGGCGCGCCGGCCATAGGGGCGACAGCCGCTTTCGGTATGGCTCTGGCAGCCCAGCAAAGCAGCGCTACGTTGAAGCCAGGACTGATGCAGGATCTGGAGGAAGCAGCTAACATATTGAATGCCGCCCGGCCGACGGCCGTTAATTTATCTTGGGCGATAGCCCAGCAAATGCAGTTAGCCGGTGGCGTTAATTTCCAATCAGTCGCCGACACACGCCAAGCGTTACTTCAGCTGGCCCAAAAAATTGCCGACGATGATGTCGAACTGAATAGATGCATGGGTTTCAATGGCGCCGAACTGATCTCAGATGGCGATACGATTCTCCATCATTGCAATACAGGCGCTTTGGCAACGGTTGACTGGGGCACCGCTCTGGGCGTCATTTTCGCGGCCGCCGAACAAGGAAAAGATATACATGTACTGGTTGACGAAACCCGACCCCGGCTACAAGGCGCGCGCTTGACCGCCTGGGAGTTGCAACAGCGAGATATCTCATTCGACTTGATCGCCGACAACGCGGCCGGTCATTTTATGCGTACAGGACAGGTAAATATCGTCTTGGTTGGTTCTGACCGCACCGCAGGAAACGGTGACGTGGCCAATAAGATCGGAACGTATAAGTTGGCCGTCGTTGCTCGGGAAAATGGGGTGCCATTTTATCCTGTGGTCCCAACCAGTACAGTCGATTTATCTTTAGCTCATGGTGATCTGATCCCGATTGAAGAACGAAATCAGGACGAAGTCTTAATGGCTATCGATCGGCCCATCGCACCTAAAGGCATCACCGCTCGAAATCCGGCCTTTGACGTCACACCTCATCGCTATGTAACTGGCATCGTTACCGAATCGGGTATCGTCTACCCACCCTTCGAACGCAACTTACGTTCGGCCGTCGAGGCTTCCCAAAGAGGTGAATGGCGGCAGAGGAATTAATCTTCATTTGTCACCAAGACGATTCTATGTGATCATCCTCCCGCTTTGATTAGACTGATTCGAAAGAGAACAAGTCTCATACAATAACTATGGACACAATTCCTGTTGTCATTCTTTGCGGTGGCAAAGGCACCCGCATGCGAGATGGGACATTAACCCAGAAAAACTTGGTGCCGGTCGGTGGTAAACCTATCGTCTGGCATGTTATGCGTATCTTTTCTGCCTACAATTTTAATCGTTTTATCTTGACACTAGGATATGGCGGCGAACAATTAAGACGCTATTTCCTTGACTACGAGATAATGAGCCGTGACTACACTTTGAGTTTAGGTGAGCATGGCGGCACTCGTCAGATTCATTATCACAACGAAATTAGCCACACATCTTGGGAAGTTTCATTAGTGAATACTGGTCTGATGACTGAGAAGGCAAGCCGTATCGCTCGGGTTGCCAGCCATCTCAACGGCGACCGCTTTTTTGTTGCCTATGGCGACGATGTTAGCGACATCGACTTAGACGCCTTGCTAGCGTTTCATAATGAGCATGGAAAATTGGCTACTATCACCGCTGTTCAAATAAACTTGGAGTATGGCGTAGTCGATGCCGACGAGGATGGCTTAGTCAAGGGTTTCGTTGAACGACCGCAATTACCATACTGGATAAATGGCGGCTTTATGCTATTCGAAAAGCCTGTTTTGGACTATATGTCCCGGGAGGAAGATATTAGCCTGGAACAGCAGATCTTACCTCAACTAGCCGAAGAGGGTCAGCTGATGATTTATCGCCACACAGGCTTTTGGCAGTCGATGAATACAATGAAAGATAATATGCTGCTCGAGGAACTGTGGCGACAAGGCGCAGCTCCTTGGAAGATTTGGTAATTGATTGGAGATAATTTTGAACCATTCGGCCCGGAATCATTCATATTGGCGGGATAGACGAGTCTTTATTACCGGTTGTACCGGTTTTCTCGGTTCCTGGCTTACGGCCGGTCTTGTCGCCCAAGGCGCCGATGTCGTCGGCCTTGTTAGAGATCGAGTACCTCAAGCCCAAATCGTCCGTTCTGGCTTATTAGCTTCCATCACAACAGTCGAAGGAGAGCTAACCGACTACGAATTTATTGAACGTGTCTTGGCCGAGTATGAGGTGGATACTATCTTTCATCTGGCAGCCCAGACAATTGTCAATATCGCCAACCGGGCTCCTTTGTCCACGTTCGAGACTAATATTCGCGGCACATGGATCCTCTTAGAAGCAGCTAGACGCAATCCAACAGTTAACGGTATCGTGGTTGCCAGTAGCTATCATGCCTACGGTGAGCAAGCCCAGTTGCCTTATAAGGAAGATTCCCCTCTGGATTCATGCCATCCATACGACTTGTCAAAAAGCTGCGCCGATATGATTGCCCGGGCTTATGCGACCTCCTATGGTATGCCGGTGGTCGTCACGCGTTTCGCTAATCTTTTTGGTGGTGGGGATCTTAATTGGAACCGGCTCGTTCCAGGGACGATTCGTAGCGTGCTGCGCGGAGATCGTCCTGTCATTCGTTCTGATGGCACTTATGGCAGAGATTATCTCTTTATTGAGGATGCCGTGGATGGGTATTTGACCCTGGCCAAACAACTCCACAAACCCGAAATCTGTGGCCAGGCCTTCAATTTTGGCATGGACCGACCAATTACAGTATTGGAAATAGTCAATACGATCTTGGGACTCTCGGAGTTCCCGGATCTCGAGCCTCAAATCCTGAATCAAGTTCAAAATGAAGTATTGGACAAATACTTAAGCTCTCAAAAAGCACATTCCATTTTGGGCTGGCAGCCCGGCCATACTTTAGAGGAAGGGCTCGCTAAATCAATGAATTGGTACCGAGAGTACCTCAAATTCAGCTAGAGGACGCGTTGAAGATCCTGGTAACTGGAGCCACGGGTTTCATCGGCCGCCACCTCGTCTGTAGGCTCGTTGACTCAGGCCACTCCGTCACCCTCATGCTTCTATCTGGTGTGGAAAGCGGAAGCCAGCTTCCACCTCCCCTAGCCCAAAGGCGAAACCAGTTCGAGGTCGTCTATGCAGACATACGCAATTACCAACTGACGAGTCGAGCCATCCGCGATACTAACCCTGATTGGGTCGTTCATTTAGCAGCCGCCGGTGTCAGCGATCCGTTCCTTAACCCGAACACGGCCATCCGCCACAATGTGACCGGCACTCTTAACTTGATCCGAGCCTGTTTTGAGGGCAAGACATCATCTAGCCAAGTGGGCCAGGTGATTGTGGCCCGTTCATCTGGTGAACCCAGTAACCTGAATGTATATGCCGCCAGCAAGGCGGCAGCTTGGAATTTTTGCCAGATGTATGCCCAGACCCGCGACTGGCCCATTGCCGGCGCTATGATTTTCCAGGCTTATGGACCCTGGCAACCAGCCCACACCCTCGTTCAGGCGGCAGTTCGAGCGGCTTTAAGAAGTGAAGATTTTCCAATGACAACTGGCGAACAGAGCCGTGACTGGATCTATGTGGGCGACGTGGTCACAGGTATCGAAGCCGGACTGAAGGTGGATTTGGAGCCAGGAACTACCTTTGAATTGGGAACCGGCAAAGCAACACCGGTCGCTAACGTAGTCCGGCTCATCTATCGGTTAATCGAAAGAGGTGGCAAGCCCCAGATCGGTGCTCTGCCCAGCCGTCCTGGAGAGATCCCCTCACAAATAGCTGTGACCGAAAAGACTAGGCAATTGTTGGCCTGGCAACCTTCCACCACGCTTGAAGAAGGTCTAGAGCGAACGATCCAACATATAGAAAACGAATAAATCTCAAATCAAATACCTACCACTATACAAAAAGCCGGTGGGCGTTCTGCCCACCGGCCTCCATTCAGTAACGAAAATCGCTTTCCTTCGCAACGTTCTCCCAAGTTCATTTAACCTGGGAAAGACTTACGTCAAGTTTTTCGCATATCAAGCCTGGCATGATCATCATGCTTGTTTGACCGAAATCCTCTTAGAAATCTGTTGTACTTCCTCACGTTTCGGCAAGGTCACGGTCAGGACGCCATTCTTGAAGATTGCCGAGACATCGTCTTGATCCACGACATCAAGCGGCAAGGGAATTGTTCGGCAGAATTGGCCGTGTGAACGCTCGAGGCGGTAGAAATTGCTTCCTTTCTCCTCAGTCTCCACTTTCTTTTCACCCTTGATAGTCAAAGTATCACGCTCCATGGTGAGATCGATGTCCTTCTCCTCGATGCCAGGCAGTTCTACTGTGACCTCGAATTCGTTTTCCCGCTCGGTCACGTTAATCCGCGGATTAAAGGAATGCCTACGTTCCATAGGAAACCAGGAACTTTGGTCAAAGAATTCGTTAAACAAGCGGTCTACCTCCTGCTGAAGAGCTTGCAAAGGAGCCAACTCGCGTCGTTGAACCGGCATCCGGAAGTCGCTATCTTCTCGGGAAATAATATCTTTATCACTCATCGTTCTTGTCTCCTTCTAAAATATTTTGTAGACGAAAGGGTTGTCTACACCTCCGATCGAACCTCGATCTTGCGAGCCTTGGCGATTTCGGATTTCGTCAGAGTCAGGCGCAAGACACCATTTTTTAACACGGCCTCTATTTGGTCCCGATCGACCGTGTCGGACAAGACAAAAGTTCTCTCGTAGTCGCCAACCCGGTATTCGGCATATAGCGCTTCATAACCTTCAGGGATCTGATCTTCGACGCGCCCGCGGACGGTTAGCTGATTTTTTTCCAGGGTGATATCCACGTTATCTTGGCTAACACCTGGCATATCGGCCAGTAAATAGAATTTATCGCCGGCGGCGTAAATATCTACCTGGGGAATAAATGTCCGGCGGGAACGGGTGCGCTCCACACCCACTGGTGTTTCCGCCTCTTTCTTTTCTATTTCCATCGTTATATCACTCATCATTTCACCTCAGCTTATCTCTTTTTGTTTTTGTGGAATTACTCAGTCAATGCTCTTGATCTCGATCTTACGGGGCTTCTCTTCGGCCACCCGAGGCATGATAAGGCGCAGCACGCCATTTTGGAACTGGGCTTCAACCGAATCGACATCGACCTTATAAGGTAATTCGAAAGTCCGGCTAAATTCGCCGTGCCCGCGCTCGCGACGGTGGAATTCGACGCCCTCAGGTAGTTCGTCATCAATCCGAGAACCGCTGAGCGTCAAAGTTTCGCCCACGATCGAAATATCGATGCTATCAGGAGCGACCCCAGGCACCTCGGCAGTTAGGATAATCTCCTCGTCGTTCTGCCAGCTGTTGATGGCCGGAAAACGAACATGATTTGGTCCACGAGTTCCTCCCAATAGAAAATTCATTTCATCTTGCATGTTTGGCAAACCACGCCACATCACTCGTCCTGGCCAAGCCGGTCGACGATACATATTTCTCCACATCATTTTTATTACCTCCAACTTTTACCAACTGTATTACCTAGATTCCTTAAGTCTCAACTGCTTTCCTCATGATGGCACCGTCCGTAAGATTTTCAAGACTTCGCCGTCATTCGATCACATATAATAATTTAGATCCCGGCCGTTAGAAGAGCGTTAGATCGATAATAGAAAAATGTAAGAAGGTATATGAAACTGAAATCGGCTGATTGCCAGAGACTCACCATTGGATATAATCCGGCCGTTGATAAGAGTGCCAAGCCATTTTTCCGCATGAGAGAACTCATCAGGTCAATAATCGAGAATACATGAGTAACCAAAACGATATCGATCCAAAGCTTTTGAGGTCCATCGCCGAGCAAGCCGCGACGCAGGCTGGTCATCTAATAAAAGAAATATGGAGCCAGCCGCGGCAAATCAGCAGCAAAGGTTTTCGTGATATCGTCACCGACGCCGATCTGGCTTCCCAATCGTTGATCACTGAGCTGATCCGCAAACGCTTTCCAGATCATGGTTTTCTAACTGAGGAGGATGATCCCGACCTGCCGACGACTGGTCCAATCATCTGGATAATCGATCCAGTCGATGGCACGACAAATTACAGCCGGCAGATTCCTTCATTTTGCGTATCCATCAGCGCGGCTCGTCTTCCGAATAACGGGCCCAGGACCGAGGTTGAGATATTGGCCGGCGCTATTTACGACCCCATGCGAGACGAGCTTTTTAGCGCTGCAAAGGGCCAAGGCAGCACCCTAAATCGCCAGACCATCCATGTCAGCCAGACGTCGGATTTGGAAATAGCCGCCGTGGGATTTGATTGGAGCCGGGAAAATGATCGCCGGCAAGCCATGGCCGATATCATCGGCCGCATCGCCCACGATGTCCATACTCTTCGAGCAACAGGATCTGCTGCCCTGGCACTCGCCTGGGTAGCTGCCGGACGTTTCGACCTCTATTTCAACTTACGCATCGGTCCATGGGACATGGCAGCGGCAAAAGTAATCATCGGTGAAGCAGGGGGTCAGGTAAGTTCGTTGCTGGGCGACCGTTGGGATATCGAAGACTCAGGATGCATTGTTAGTAACGGTCGCTTACATACGCCTTTCAAAAAGTTGACACATTTTGATGAATTGGTTGCCGCACTGTCTGATGGCTGACCCATAGGTTCCCCAGTTGCTCTCGTCTTATTGTCAAAGCCAAGGCCAACGGTTAAAATCCACCTTCGGGTAACACTTGAATCCTCATCACGGCGAATTGGCAGCCAGCTACAACCCGCACAGTGAACCATGCGATGGCCTCCCTATAAACACGTTTTTTTTGATTGTGACTCGACTTTGTCGGCTGTGGAGGGGATCGATGCCCTCGCTGACCAAAGTGGCAAGGGCTGGCGAGTTCGTGTTCTAACTCAAGCAGCGATGGATGGTGATGTTGAGCTGGAAGAAATTTATGGTAAACGACTGCAAGCGCTCAACCCTACCCGCCGGCAGATTCGTGCTCTCCGGCAAACTTATAAGCAACATCTGGTGCCCGATGCCGCCGACGTCATCGCTGCTCTTCATTTTTTAGGTCACGAAGTCTATATTTTGAGCGGTGGCCTTGCCGAAGCAGTGGTCGATTTTGGCATATTTCTAGGTGTGCCCCCGGACCATGTGCGGGCGGTCGCGGTTGATTATGACCAGTTGTCTGGTGACTGGTGGCAACAAATCGATGACGAACGGCCACATGTCGAGACGCGCTACCTAAGCCATTCCCAAAACTCGTTGACTATTAGTGATGGCAAAGCTTCCCTGGTCAATGAACTCATTGGAGAGCAACCAGGCCGATCGATTCTCATCGGCGATGGGGTTAGCGATCTTTTAGCCAGTAGGGCCGTAGACCTTTTTGTCGGTTTTGGCGGTGTAGAATCCAGACGACGAGTACAATCAGAAGCACCCATATACTTCAACTCGAAATCGCTGGCGCCTATCTTAGCCATAACTAGCGGTCCGGCCGGGCTACGTGCTCTGGAAAGGAGCGCATTCTTATCACTGGCAAAAAAATCGAAAAGTCTAGTTCAAGAAGGAGCGTTAATCATACAAAGTGATGAACTCAAAAAAAGATTCGACCAGGCGTGGCGAGCCACATATTAAACTGTTTATTCCTGGACCAACCGAGGTGCGTCCTGCAATCCTGGATGCCCAAGGTCATTGGATGGTCGGCCATCGCATGCCCGAAGCGGCCGTGTTATTCGGCCGGATCCAGGAAAAGTTGCAGCATGTCTTCTTCACCACTAGTCGAGTTTACATAACTGCATCCTCGGGCACCGGTTTACAAGAAGCGGCCGTTCGCAACTGCAGCGATGGCAAAGTCTTGAATTGCGTTAATGGCGCATTTGCTGACCGCTGGCGCCAGGTAACCGAAGCCAATGGCAAAAAGAACAAAGTGCTTGACGTGCCATGGGGTCAGCCCATATTAGCCCAGGATGTCGTCGAACATTTGGCGAGTGGTGACTTTGATGCCCTGACCATCGTTCACAATGAAACGAGCACCGGGGTCTTGAGCCCCATCCAAGAAATCGCTAAGGAAGTGCGAGCTTTGCCGAATGGCCAAGATATTATGATCCTGGTCGATTCGGTAAGCGGCCTCTCCGGCGCAGAGCTCTATTTTGACGAGTGGGATTTAGACGTGGTCTTGACTTCTAGCCAGAAAGCCTTTGCTTTACCGCCAGGACTCGCCTTCTGCGCTGTCTCAGACCGGGCGTTAGATAAGGCGCGAAAAGTGGTGAATCGAGGCTACTATTTCGATTTTGTGGAGCTTGAGAAGTATTTGCTCCGAAACCAGACTCCGGCTACGCCGGCGATTTCCCTCATGTACGCTTTGGATCATCAGTTAGACGATATGTTAGCTGAAGGTATGGCCAATCGCTTCCAACGTCACCTTGCGATGCGTGATAAAACTATTTCTTGGGCAGCCGATCGAGGTTTTGAACTCTACGCCCCGGTAGGCTACCGTTCACCTACCGTCACGTGCGTTTCCAACAACCTTGCTATTGACGTGACTGCCCTAAATGAATATCTCAGGTCTCAAGGCATGATTATTTCAAACGGCTACGGCGCTTTAAAAGGGCTCAACTTCCGCATCGCTCACATGGGCGATCTACAATTAAGTGAAATGGAATCATTACTAACAACACTTGACCAATTCCTCGCCCTCTAGCATCATAACCATTGCCAACAATACATTGGCCTCTATTGGCGATAAAATCCAATAGAGGCTATGGTTACGGTAGCGCTGCCATCCTCTCCTAGTAATTTCGTTGATACACAAATTGTATCTTTTCCCATTGAGAGAAGACGGCCGTACTTTACATTGCCTAGAGCAATGTACCCATAAGGATAAACAATAAATGTATCGAATCATTGTCACCGACAAATTAGGCGATACCGGGCTTGACCGCCTGAATCTGGCTGAAGATATCGAATACGATATCAAGCTCCAATTAGGGAAGGAGGAATTGTTGGCGACAATTCCCGAGTACGATGCCATGATCGTTCGCAGTGGCACCCAGGTAGACGCCGACGTAATAGCCGCTGGCACAAATCTTCGCGTCGTCGGCCGTGCCGGCATCGGCGTAGACAATATCGATATCCGCGCTGCCAGTGCCAGGGGGATCATCGTCATGAATACCCCTCAGGCAAACGCCGTGGCAACAGCCGAACAAGCGCTGGCGTTGATGTTAGCCATCAGTCGCCATACGGCCGTCGCCCATGCCTCACTTCTCGCCGGAGAGTGGCGGCGCGGCGAATTCGTTGGCCAACAACTTTACCGTAAAGTTTTGGGCATTATCGGCTTCGGCCGGATCGGGCGTATCGTGGCTAAAAGGGCGCTTAGCTTGGGGATGGAGATTTTGGCCTTCGATCCCTTCGTATCAGAGGAAATCGCCCAGGAACATGGCGTCGTCTTAGTAGACTTGGATGATTTGTTGTCTCAAGCCGACTATATCACTTTACATACGACAATCACGCCGGAAACAAGGGAGATCATCAACGCCGGGACTATCGCTAAGATGAAAGACGGTGTGATTCTCGTCAATTCCGCGCGTGGAGCGCTCATAAACGAAGAGGCTTTGGCTGCCGCTTTGAAGAACGGTAAGATCGCGGCCGCGGCCATTGATGTCTATAGCCAAGAACCACCGAAGGACAATCCGCTCATCGGGCTGCCAAACGTACTGCATACACCCCACTTAGGCGCCAGTACCGTAGAAGCTCAAAGAGACGTAGCAACTCAAATCGTTGACCAGGTCCTGGATGCTTTGCGGGGTACCGATTTTCGGAACACGGTCAACATGCCTTTTCACGCCGGGCCTGATTTCGCTACCCTGGCGCCCCATATGCTTTTGGCGGAGAAAATGGGCATCCTGCAATCGGTGATGGCCCCAGCCCCCATTCGACAGGTTGAACTAGAAGTGCGAGGAGAATTGGGCGATCGTCTGATCCGTCCGGCTGCGGCTGCCCTACTCAAAGGTTTGCTTGAGCGATCTGTTTCTGACCCGGTAAATTATATTAATGCCCCAGTCTTGGCCGAAGAAAATGGCATTAAGATTTCCCAGACCAAAGGTTTGAACGTAGTCGACTATCCCAACCTCATCTCGTGCCGGGTGCATTGGCAGGGTGGACAGCGGCTGCTATCGGGCGTTCTGTTTGGTGGCTCCGAACCACGTCTGGTACAGATCAACGATTACCGCATCGACGTCAGTCCTGAAGGCATCATCCTCATCATGCAGAGTCAGGATATGCCTGGCGTGATCGGCAAAATTGGCTCGATCTTAGCTGAGGGCTCAGTTAACATCGGCGAATGGCGCATGGGCCGGACCAGTCCCGGTGGTGAAGCGCTCTCATTCATCAGCCTTGACAATGAGCCATCCCAGGAAACAATAGCCGCCATCCGGGAAGTTCCGGCCGTGAATAATGCCGATCTGGTCATTCTCTAACAAGAGTTGTAATCAACTCTTGTCCCAAGTTAAGTACCTAAATGGCCTTTGCCTGCTTGGATGTAGGGAATAGTAACAGCCATCAGATTCGTTAAACCATTGGCAGGAAAGTGACAGGTTTTGTCGTATTCAGTTGATTCGGACCAAACAAGGTCGTTTTGGAGTAGATTTCTCCGGTAAAGAAGGGAGAGCGTCGCCAATCATTGGGGAAAAATTCGCACCTTTCTCTGGCGGCCGACTCCTATGCTTTCAGTATAAACCTGATCATTATCCCGAAGGGTGATGTGAATGATCCGCCGCTCGTTTGGCGGCATTGGCTCCAGTGTCAATGGTTGGCCACGGCGGAGTGCTTTTTCGGCCATGCGCTCAGCCAAACGGGCCAGGGCCTGTTCGCGCCGCTCACGGTAACCTTCGACATCGATAATGAACGAAGGTCTACGTCGCATGGTATGGCCGGCCATCAAACGGGTGATGTATTGTAATGAATTAAGAGTTTCACCTCTGGGACCGATCAATACCCCCATGTCCTCTCCCCTGATATCGATCACCCAGCGCCGCTCGCCGGTCAAGTCATCGGGTTCGGTCTGGTGACTATCGATAGTGGCATCAACCTTCATCATTCGCAGCAAATCAGAGACGATCTCTTGAGCTACTTCAGCTTCCTGCTGGTCGTCGACTTCCAATTCCTCTTGTTTCTCAGCAACCTTCTCAGCGCCTTCGTCGCTATCAGGTTCGAGATCGATGGGAACCCCATCTGAAACCGGCGTTTCTTCTTCAGCTGGAGCCTCAGCGATGGATGCCGTCGCCATTTGCGCTGAACCGCTTACGGTCAGGCGAACCAGGGCATTCCGGCCGCCAATTCCCAAGAACCCTGAACTTCCTTCATCGAGAACCTCGATGCTAACCTCTTCGCGGGATAGGTTCAGTTGGTTCAAGCCATCTTGAATTGCCTGTTCCACGTCTTCGCCCCTAATCTCCAAAATTTTTTCATCCATACTCATTGTCCGCCTCGCTGGTCAGTAGTCTTCTCAATTGATACCAAACCTCAGGTCCATTTAACAAAATGGCTGCTTGGTTTAGTCTATTATCGTTATCGTTTAGCCGACCGTCGTTTACGCTTAGAACTACGTTTCTTACTCTGGCTTGTACTTGGTGAGCCTCCATTTGACCCGTCGCTTAATGTAGACTGTGCTTTGGCCTCGGCAGGCAATCCCGTCGTCGCCCCTATCTCTTTGGCCACTTCTTTCTTGGCCTTCTCTTTGGCCATGCTACTCCTGGTTAAATATCCCTGGCCAATACCAATTACATTAGATAGGATGAAATAGATCGAAAGACCAGAAGGAAAAGATAGTGAGAAGAAGCCAAACATTAACGGCATGGTGTATTGCATCGATTGGGTCATGCCAGCCATCGGGTTGTCACTCTGTTCTTTCTTCTTTTTATTCCCATCATCCTTTTTTGTGCTTGGCGTCAAGAGCTTCTGGGAAATGAACATCGTGCCAAATACAAGCACCGGCAACACATAGTAAGGATCAGGCTGGGCCAAATTGAGCCACAAGAATTTATTAGGAATGGGCAGGGCTGTTCCAACGTCCACAATTTGATCGACAACGGCGTATATACGGTCCGTCAACTCAAATAAAGCCTGGGGAGTCGAACCCAAGAGCGTGATGATGGCCCTGTACAAACCGATTAAAATGGGGAATTGGATCAAAAGAGGCAAACAACCGGTCAAGGTATCGGTTGGATTGTAGCCAATTTTTTTGAACTCCTCCTGCATTTTCTGAGGATTATCTTTGTACTTCTTTTGAATCGCCTGGATCTGGGGCTGCTTTTCCTGCATTTCCATGCTACTTCGCTGTTGCCGCAGGTTCAACGGTAAGGTTATCAGGCGAATGAGCACCGTGAAAACGGCGATTGCTAGGACGAAGTTGTTGCCGAGAAAGTCATACAGCAACATCAAGGCATTCGTCATTGGATTAACAATAATTGTGTCCCACATAAGACAATTCCTTCAAAACGATCTGGCAGGCCACCCGGCCTCGATCAAATCGCGATTACCCTTCTTCTGGTACTTCTGGCGTAAATGTCCAGCTATTATTGTGGTCCTCTAGACTAAACACTTCGAGGATCAATGGTTGATCGGCCGTTTGCATAGCCACAACGATGGAGCCAGCGACGATAACCGGGGTTGTAAAAAGCGGCGCGGGCAAATCTTCTTTCCAAAGTTGGTCGCCCGTTTCAGCCGAAAAAGCATAGAGAGTACCCTTCCGCTCCGCAGGATCCACCTGAGTATTGCCAGCGGCGGCGACGTAAACGACGTCTCCTTCTACCACCGGCGCTGCTACTAAATATTCACCCGTAGCCACTTCCCACATCGATTCGCCTCCCTTGGCGCCAACCGCATAGACATTGCCTTGAAGATCCGCGTAAAAAACGGTATCTTCAGCATAGGCTGGCGCTCCCCAGACGGAACCTTCAGCCGGCGCCTTCCAGCGAATCTCACCACTGCTTTTGTCGAGGGCATAGGCATTCTTGTCGAAGCTGCCGACATATAACAAATCGCCGTTTAGCACTGGCTTATCAGAAACCGAGCCACCAACATCGGTGCTCCACAATGGTTTTCCCGTCTCGACGTCAAGGGCGTACACACTTTTATCCAGTGATGGTACGTAGATGATATCACCTTCATTTGCCGATTGACCCCAAATACTATGACCGGCTTCAAACGGAGGATTCCATAGAGATCTGCCACTTTCCCGATCCAAGGCCAGGACGATATTATCGGCCGTTCCTACAATCACCCGGTCTTCAAGCAGCAAAGCTTGGGCCACTATCCGGTCTTGGGCAGCTTCGCTTTGCGTCCAGGAAGTAACTGGATTCAAACTAAACAATTCCTCCACGGAGTAGAAGCTTACTTTTACTCGTGGATTAAGCATTCCCCCTGACGCCCCGTAATCGCCGAAGACTAGCTGACCGTCCTTCACTTCAGGTGAGGCAAAGAACTGCAGGCTGGCGCTGGCCTCGGGAGGTCTATAATCCCAAAGTTGCTCTTGAGAATCGAGATCGACGGCGATAATACCAGGACCATAAGCGACATAGATGACATTATTTTCTCCCGCCGTCATGCCCGGCCAATTATTATTAGCAACGCTTCCTCCGCAGGCGGTCAAAAGAAAAACAACTAAAATGAATAGTAATATTAGCGACTTTAAAGCCAGCTTTCGTTGTTTGTTCAACTTCTCTCCACTTTATTAGTGATGCACTCCCATTTAGGGGACCGGATCATAACCTCCGGGATGCAATGGGTGGCAGCGACCGATTCTCTTGATCGCCATCCATCCTCCCTTGAACAAGCCGTACTTATCAACAGCTTCATAACCATAGTGGGAGCATGACGGCGTGAAACGGCAGCTGGATGGTAGCAGTTTGGAAAAAGTCATCTGGTAACCGCGAATTAAAAATAAGCCAATATATTTCATTTTCACTGCCTATCCCAGAAGCTGGGCCATTTGACGTTGGCAATTAATGGGTTAGTGATACACCGGTTAAATCTCGTTCATATCTTACTAGATTTGGTTGGATCCTGACTAGCTGTCCAGAGCTTGGAGTAAATCAGCCCGTCTGAGCAATTGGCTCATGGCATCATCCACCTCGGAATATTCCGCCTTGGTCATAGCATTACGGGCAATGATGAGGATATCCCAACCCGGCTGGATCAAGTCGATTTGAGGCCGAATAACTTCGCGGAGTCTTCGTTTGACCCGGTTTCGTTCCGTCGCATTGCCAAGTCGCTTGCTGACCAAAAATCCAAAACGGCTGAATCGGTCTCCATTGGCTCTAACAATAAGTATCGCTAGAGGGTGGCGAAATTGCTGACCCGACCGCCGTAATAATTCGAAATCGGCCGAGCGCCGCAGTCGGTGGCGACGTTGCATTAGCAGATAACCAGGACATTATGATCGGCCGGCATAAACCAATCCCGCCGCAGCCTATTTGTGCTTGCCTCCGTTGGCCTTTTTCATCGTCCGGTAACTTGCCGCACGAGTTCCGTTCCAGTTCACGCGCTTGATATGATTATTCATGCTCACGCTCATGGTCTTACGACCTTTGGAGCGCCGGTTTTTTATTACACTACGTCCACCCTTCGACTGCATTCGCTGGCGAAAACCGTGGACTCGCACTCGACGGCGGATCTTTGGTTGATAAGTCCGTTTTGGCATCGATTATCTTCTCCCAAAAAAACAAGGGCTTATAGGCCCTTGGAATTTAACCATTCACGTTCGTGGGGGCGCCTTCTTTCACACGAACTCAGATCGCCCACCTTCACCTTTTTTAAGACGACAGGAGATTATACATGTGACCACCAGGGCGTGTCAAACATTTTAATACAGTGTTTCGCCGGCGAGCAACGTTCGCACTCAGTAACTCTTTAGACTAGCCATTCTAACAGCTTGGATCGTTACCATTCAACCAGATCGGGCGAGCGCCCATTTTCGCGGATGATATTGGCTCCGAGAGCACGAAGTTTTTCGTCAATTCGTTCATAGCCCCGGTCGATTTGTTGAATATTGTGAATGGTACTAGTCCCTTGGGCGCATAAGGCCGCCAAGACCATGGCCATACCTGCCCGAATATCGGGGCTGGTGACGCCTTGGGGATTGGCGTAAAGAAGGCTGGGACCCTGGACCAAAACCCGATGTGGGTCACAGAGGACAATTTTTGCGCCCATGAAAACCAGTTTGTCCACGAAGAAAAAACGGCTCTCATACATCCAGTCATGCATGAGAACCGAGCCATTAGCCTGGCAAGCCATGACGACAGCAATGCTCATAAGGTCGGGTGGGAAACCAGGCCAAGGATGGGGTTTGATTTGTGGGATTCGTCCACCTAAGGCTGGGACGATCCTCATCGGTTGATCCCCCGGGACGATAATATCTTCGCCCTCTTCAAGCCAGCATACCCCAAGCCGTTCAAAAACCTGACCGATCATGCCCAAGCTTTGGGCTGCCGGCCGCGAGCAAGCGCGATTGATCCGTACCTCTCCTCCGGTTACGGCCGCCGCACCTATGAAACTGCCGACCTCGATATAATCTGCGCCAATGGTATATTCACCACCATGCAGCTTATCTACGCCGTTTATAGTCAAGCGGCTGGTGCCAATGCCTTCGATCTGCGCCCCGAGACTACTAAGGAATAAGCACAGATCCTGGGTATGGGGCTCACGAGCAGCGTTGTCGATGATTGTCTCTCCTTGGGCCAACACCGCCGCCATGAGCGTGTTTTCCGTCGCCGTGACGCTGGCCTCCGCCTGCAGCAGATAACCGGCTCCTCGTAGCTTGGGAGCCTTCATGTGGAATGTGCTTTGCCTGTCGAGCGTGACCTCTGCGCCTAAGGCTTCCAAACCTTGAACATTCGTATCCAATGGCCGCCCACCAATGATGTCACCTCCGGGACCAGGCATGGTGATTCGTCCCATTCTGGCCAACATTGGGCCTGAAAAAACGAATGAAGCACGCACCCGGCTGGCCAGGTCTGAATTTATCTCGGTTTTGTTGATTTCGGCCGCATGAACGCGCCAACTTCCCTGCCCCACCTGATTAACTTCAGCGCCCAAGTCGGCCAAAATTGTCAGAATCGTTCTTACATCGGCAATGTCAGGAATGTTGTGTAGGGTGACTGGCTCGTCGGTCAGCAGGCAGGCCGGCAACAACTTCAAAGCAGCATTCTTATTGCCGCTAACAGTAACGGTGCCTTCAAGCTTGTGACCACCTTCAATGATTAATCGACTCATGATGAAACACCTCTTCCATAAAGCCCCACATGGGCATCGTGAGCTGATTCTAACGACCGTGATCCGGCCGGTCAACCAACTTTTTGCCTACGATCATTGTTATTGAGTTGTTTAGGCCTATTGGGTTAAACTAGGCTCATCATGCCTTTTCTAAAGTTGGACCAGCAGGCCATCTATTATACCCGGCAAGCGCCTCGGGAGAAGAATCGGCACCGGCGGGAAAATTTGCCGGCCGTCATCTTGATTCATGGGGCAGGAGGTAGTCATCTCGATTGGCCTCCCCAACTGCGACGTATCCCTGGGGCTATGGTCTATGCGATAGATCTTCCCGGTCACGGGCGATCTGCTGGCGGAGGCCGGTCAACAATCGAAAATTATGCTTCAGATGTTTATGCATTCATTACCTATTTGGGCCAAGAACAAGTTGTCTTGGTCGGCCACTCTATGGGAGGAGCTATCGTTCAGATCGTCACTCTGGAACATCCAAATGCGATAAATGGCCAGATCTTAATCAGCACAGGCACCCGCCTTCGAGTCAGGGAAGAATTCAGAATCGGAATCAAAGCCGATTTTCCGGCGACGGTTGATTTATTGAATCGTTACCTCTGGGCTGATGATACGCCTGAGGCGATAAAGGAATTCAGCCGAGAGACAATGTTGGCTCAGAATCCAGAAGTTACCCTATATGATTATGAAGCCTGTAATCGCTTCGATGTCACGGAAAGATTAGCCGAAATGACCGTGCCAACATTAGTCATTTGCGGAACTCATGACCAGATGACACCCCTAAAATATAACCGGTACTTATCACAAAATATTCCCGGCGCACGATTGGAAATCATCGAAGGTGCCGGCCACATGGTCACTCTAGAACATCCCCTTGCCGTATCGAAAACAATCCAAACATTTCTCCAGGAAATCATACCTGAGTATACTGAGAATGAATGTGATCAAAATAGCGCAGGAAACTAAATACCGGTTGACCTTCAACGAGATTATTCTAAATAAGCACACAAGGCATGGCGTAATAGGCGATCGATAGCAGCAATCGCCCTGCCGCGGTGGCTGATTAGGTGTTTTTCTGCCGCGGGTAATTGGGCCATCGTCAGATCTCGGTCCGGCAAATAAAAAACCGGATCATAACCAAAACCACCCGTCCCAAATGGTTCCCTAGCAATCATACCTTCGCAAACGCCATCGGCCGCGCCGATGAAACCTTCGCCGTCGGCCAGAGCCACGGAGCAACGAAAACGGGCCGTTCGCCGATCCCAAGGCACATCGGCTAGCTCGCGTAACAATAATTCATATCGTTGCTTGGGGTTCAATCCCGATCCACCGAATCGAGCGGTATGTACTCCAGGCCGGCCGTCCAACGCATCTACCTCCAAGCCCGAATCGTCGGCCAGTGTTAACAAGCCCGTTTCCTGAGCATAGGCAGTAGCCTTGAGAATGGCATTCTGCCTGAAGGTCGTCCCTGTTTCAGCTACCTCCAACTCTGTCTCGGCTTCATCCAGGCCTAGCAATTCGATATCCAAATTACCCAACATTTGTGATAATTCAATCACTTTTCCTGGGTTTCGCGTTGCCACTAACAATTTAGGACTCACTTTTTCTCCTTGAGACTAACAGGAAATCTAGATCTTGGTGTGGCCAGTCCGCGGCTTGGTCGGACCAGCGGATGGGCTATGAAACAGGTTAGAACCGGCCGGATGCGTTGACGTCTTTCTTTGGCCCATGTTATACTCCGACTTTGATTGAGAGCCTACCCTTGCGTTCCAAGTAATCTGAATTGATGCTGGTATCTGGGAAGTAGCTCAAAACCTCTTGCGACGAGAGACACCATGAGTAGTAATAAGGGATCAAAACTCCGTTTTAATTTTGGCTTTTTGCTTGAAGCGATAACAGGAACCAGCCGGACGATGGAACTCGATTATCCATCGATCTTGTTGGAGGATGACGTTACCCTCACACCTCTGAAGGGTAGTTTTCAAGCCATCCGAAATTCCAAGGGTATTTACATTACGGGCCAACTGTACAGCAACATTGGCGCCGAGTGTGCTCGTTGTCTAGATCCGGTCCAACAGACGATCACGATACAGCTCGATGACCTTTTCTTCTACCCACCACAATCAACGCCTGCCGGTGAATTCTCGGTGGGTGAAGATGGTTTTTTGGATTTGGCTCCACTCGTCAGGCAACTCAGTCTGTTAGAAATACCGATGCAGCCGGTTTGCCGCCCTGACTGCAAGGGCATATGCGCTGAATGTGGTCAAAACTTGAATGAAGCGACCTGCGACTGTGGAATCGATCCCATCGACCCGCGATTGGCCTCGCTACGTTCCTTATTGGACAACTAGGCCGGCTGGCTCATCCGATGTTTTACGACCAGGCTAAGATATACATTCGCAGCGGTGATGGCGGTGACGGCCAAATCGGGTTTCGACGCGAAAAACACGTTCCGCGGGGTGGACCAGACGGTGGAGATGGAGGAAATGGCGGAGACATCATCTTCGTCGTCAACCCACATACCAATAGTCTTGTAACCTTCCAAAGGAAGAGTCATTTCCAGTCAGGCAACGGGAAACATGGTGGGCATCAACGAATGACCGGGGCCAATGGACAAACATTGCGTCTTGAAGTACCGGCCGGAACACTGATCCGGGATGCCGAAACGAATGAGGTCCTAGCAGATTTAGTTGAGATCGGTCAGGAATTAGTTCTTTTAAAAGGCGGTCGCGGTGGGCGTGGCAACACTCGCTTCACCAGCAGCGTCAACCAGGCACCTCGCCTTGCTGAAAGGGGTGAGCCAGGACGGGAACAGTGGATTTTGCTTGAGCTAAAACTGATCGCCGATGTCGGCATTGTCGGTGTGCCAAACGCAGGAAAATCCACCTTGTTATCAGTGGTCAGCGCCGCCCGCCCGAAGATAGCCGACTATCCCTTTACAACCCTGCAACCGAATCTGGGCGTCGTCAAATTAGATGATTTCGCAACTTTCGTCATCGCCGATATTCCAGGCCTGATCGAAGGCGCTTCGGCCGGCGCCGGTTTAGGTCACGAATTTTTGCGGCATGTAGAACGAACCCGAATCCTGATTCACTTGCTAGATGGTAGCGCCGCGGATCCCCTTGAAGATTGGGCAATGATCAACCAGGAATTGGCTATGTACGACTCCCGCCTGGAAGAGAAACCCCAGCTAGTGGTCCTTAATAAAATGGACCTTCCTGATGCGGTGGCATGGGAACCCCTAGTTGCCGAACGGATGGATGAAGAGGGTCTACCCTTTTGCAGCATCTCGGCCGTAACCGGTCATGAGGTACGCAGAATGTTGGGTCGGGCGCGACAAATGTTGGAGGAAACGCCGATACCCCAACCTGTAGTAGAAAGTATGATAGTTCTCCGGCCGGAACCAAATGAAGATGCCTTTGAAATCCTTCGTGAGTCAGATGGGTGGCGGGTTAAAGGCAAGCGCATCGAACGGATCGCCGCGATGACCTATTGGGAATTTGAGGCAACCACTCGCCGGTTCCAACAATTTCTTGACAATATGGGTATAAGTAAAGCCCTTCTGGAAGCGGGTGTAAACAATGGCGACACAGTCTTTATCGGCGACGAAACTTTGGAATGGAGCGAATAGGCGCTGCGGGCCGACTAACCTGATGCGCTCCCTAAGTTGAGCTTGATTGGCTTACCCTGACTCAGACCATATGCGACCGTGGGCTCAATTTCTGGACCAGCATAACAACTACCGACGAACAAAATGACAACTGATTAGGCGCCGGTCGCCCATCAGGCTACCCCCTACTCTCGTTTATCCATGACGACATCCAGCCATCCGGAGTGTTTCGCCTACGAAAGCGATTCCACATAACCTTATGAAGCATCATCAGCAGCCGGTTTTTTTGACTCGGGTACATATCGTTTCATTTGCGACACCGGAACCTTAATCTGTTTACGGCAATTAAGGCACTCTACCTGGACATATTTCATCCGTTTTTCCGTGGCTTCGGATACGGCTTCAACCATGAAGTCCCGGGTCAAATTAAATGAATGACGGCAAAATGTGCATCGTACGTGCATCGCCTAACCTCCAGTTCAGTGTTTTGATTCAATGATCTTTACTCTTATCATTATAACGTAGGAATGAGGTTCTGGTGAGTTCAAACTTACCAATCTCGCGGTCCGCGAGAAAGTACGGATCATCAAGATGAAATTCGAACCTGATCCACTATTGACTGCAGAACTAATTAGGCAAGGCCTTGCGCAAGGTATGTTGCCATATGCCACCGTATCTAGCAACAGCATGTCTCCTTTGTTGCTCCGGGGAGATGAGGTCCAGATTGCCCCTGTAAATGTCGCCAAATTGAAGCCAGGTAATGTGATTCTCTTGGCCAGGCCTGACGGCTTATTAGCCCATCGCTACTGGCAAACTCGGCATCAGCCTGAGGGAGTGTTTCTAATTTCGAGGGGCGACCGATTGCCCAAATTCGATCCGCTAACTTCAGAAGATTGCCTGGTCGGATTGATAATCGCCCGTCGAAGGGATTCTCGCCAACTATCGCTAACAAACGGGCCAGGCAGTTGGTTGAATCGTCGTCTGGCAGCCTTATCCAGATGGGATGCTCGACTTCACAACATCGAGGTTGGCGATTTAAAGATCGAGAACAAGAGTCCAAACCCAGAACGCCATCGATATGGGTGGCAAACTCTTGGATCCCAATTTGCCGGTCGTTTCCTGTACACCTTGGCAACCGTCCTGACAGGCCTGGTGGAAGCAACTACGAATTCTTGACAATATGTCTACCATCAAGTAAGCTTTGCAATAACTATGCGAAATAGCTGATAACTATTTGCCAGAAGTATCAGGAGGCAATTATGAATGAAGATGGTCAAGCCAGCCTGTTCTCCCCCGGCGCATTGGAACTGGATAATTCTCCGAGATTGTCCGCCGGCGCATCCATCCAAGCCGCCCTCGGTGCTTTTGAACAGCACATGGAGGAGGAAGGTTTTTCGCTCAACACGCGCAAAGCTTTCGCCAGTGATATTCGTTTACTGGGTAAATACCTGGGCATAGGCCAGCCAGTGGGCGAGATTGGCACCAAAAATCTCAACGATTTCCTTAACTGGCTTGTTCATGATCGAGGAATCCCATGCAGCCGCAAATCATACGCCCGGCGTGTGACGACGATCAAGGTTTTCTTTGGCTGGTTGTACGAGTCGGGCGTATTGCCTACGGATCCGTCGACGGCCGTCATTCAAATCAGCGTCTCCAGCCCCTTACCCGTTGTGCCGTCCGATGAGGAGATTTCGAGAGCGCTACAGGTAACCGAGGCAATCCGTTCCGGTGAAGGCGATGAAAAAGCGGATGCCAGGCCTCATCTGCTGCTGACCTTGCTGCTCAAAACAGGCATTAAAAAGGGCGAGGCGTTGGCGATTGTACCCAATCACATCGACCGGGATGATCCACCGTATCTCTTCATCCGCTACAAGAACCCACGCATGCGCTATAAAGAACGAAAGATCTCTCTAGAGCCCGACTGGTTAGGGGTTCTGGATGAGTACATGGAGCAATATAAACCGGCCGATACTTTGTTCACCTGCACAGCTCGAAACCTGGAGTATATCCTCAGCGATGTCGGCGAAGCGGCCGGACTAAGCCAAGGACGCTTGTCATTTGAAAATCTACGCTGGGCTTCGGCGATGGTTGATTACCGGAGTGGAATAGAACCTAACGAGATCCGCCAACGTCTTGGTTTGTCACCAGTCACTTGGCGCGAGACGAAAAAGAAACTCGATCGACTTCGGGAGCGACAAGGCGGTTCTTGACAGAGGCCTAGGATCAACCAAATTGATTTGACGGAGCCGTGCCTTTATTCCTCGATCCTAACCTGATTTCGATATTAGATGAGGACTGGCAGCAAGGGCAAGTCTTCGTCTGACAAAGTAAGCGATGGTTTCTTGGGCTAGTAGGTGTAGGTGAGCAGGCCTGCAACTAGGTTAACAGGAAACTGCTGATACTGTGATGCCGTGTTTGGTTGAACTGCGAGATTTCCTTTGACTAGTTGTTGATCTGTTTGATGATCACCCGCTATTATGCTGCAATTCAAAAGTGTCTACTCGCTTTTTGTTGCCCCTGGCTTCATTTCCGCTATAACAAACGGCCGATGAGACAATTCCTTACCCGTGGATTGCACTATGCAGGTGCGATGAGCAACCAACGAGGTCACATCCTTTGAGTGAGTCCGTTCAAGGAACACGGGCGGATAGGACTTTTTTCGTCCGCATCCAGGCCTTTCTAACTGGGCTGAGCCAGAGGCAGGCGGCCGGTCTTGTGTTACTTGTCTATTTGCTGCTTGCCGTCCTGATGACCTGGCCTGTTATCACCGAACTGGGCATAGCAATCCCCTCCAACCGGCACGGAGATCAGTGGGAGCACCAGTGGACCTTCTGGTGGATCAAAGAGTCCTTGAGCGATGGGAATAACCCCTTCTATACCACCCAGCTCTTTTATCCCACGGGGGTTTCGCTTACCTCGCACAACATCGCCTGGCTGAACGCAGCCCTCTGGCTACCCCTGCAGGCTGTCGTCGGCAGTTTTGCGGCTGTGAGCCTCATCTACATCGGCCTCTTCGCCTTAAATGGATTGTCCATGTACTTGCTGGTTCGCGAGCTAATCGGTTCTAGGCCGGCAGCGTTCATTGGCGGGTTGATCTTCTCCTTCTGGCCTTACCTCCTCTCCCAGGCCGGACATCCCAACATGATCGTCGTCTTCTGGCTACCCTTGGCCTTGTTGTTTTTGGAGCGAACGCTGGTCAAGGGTCGGGTTCATGACGCTGTTCTGACCGGCGTCTTTATAGCGGTTGGCGGGATCGCTCGCTGGCAGTTATTTTTCATCGGCGGCATGCTCTTCGGCTTCTTCCTGCTTTATCGCCTGCTTACCGACCGCAGCACCCGCACAAAAAGGAGCCTGGGACTATTGTTCCTTACCGGGCTCGTCTCCCTGCTTCTGATGGCCCCCTTTGCCCTGCCTGTGGTCGCTAGCCAGATCACCCGGACTCAGGCTCAAGTCGAAGAGCTCTACAGGAGTCTTGACCGGCCGGCCGATGCCCTGGCCTACATTGTGCCCAGTCAGACGCTGACGATTTGGCGCTCGATTGTAGGCAACCTGCCGGAGCGCCTCCAATTCAACTACGACCAGATGGAATTCCTTGGCTTTACGACTCTGGCCCTGGCCTTCTACGGCAGCCTAAAGAAATGGAAGACAGCCCGATTCTGGATTTTTATTGCCGTTTTTTATATCCTCCTTGCTCTCGGTCCTACCTTACGGGCTGGTGGCGTACATTACCCCAAGGTCCCCCTACCATACCGATTAGTAGGCGAGCTGTTTTTCATTCGCATTCAGAGAGCTCCCCATCGTTTCAATGCTTTCCTCAGCCTGCCGATGGCCATGTTGGCCGCTTTGGGCGTCGCTGCTTTACTGCAACGTGCCCGCGCCGTGACGTTCCACCAAACCTTTCTCCGTGCTAGAGGTCCGCACCCTAATCCTTCCCCCAAAACAGAGAGGGGCCAAGGGAGAGGGCTATCGACCGCGATCGTGTTGGTCCTAGCCGTCCTGATCCTGGCCGAGTACACTCAGGTACCCTATCCGACCGCACGCGCCAGCCTACCGGCCTGGTACCAACGGCTGGCCAAGGAACCGGGAGACTTTGCCGTGCTTGTTTTGCCAATGAACCAAAAAATTCGTAACAAATGGTACATGGAATACCAGACCAGGCATGGAAAGGCCTTGGTTCAGGGCGAAATATCCAGAGTGCCGAGCGAAGCCCGGGCTTTCATCGACGCTTCGCCATTTTTGGCCCGATTGAGAGAGGACAACACCATGGATCCGGAATTGGTAGACGTGACTCAGCAGCTACGGCCATTGGCCGAGGTCGACGTTCGCTACCTGATCTTGGACAAACAATTTACCGAAGCATCGCAACTGGAACTGTGGCGGGGCTGGTTGGCCTTTGAACCCACCTACGAAGATGAGGAACTGGTGGTTTACCGCACCGATCCAAAGCTGGGCCAAGATTTCGAAATAAGCCACGATATGGGTGACCATTTAGGTCTGATCCAAACTGGTTACGGCCCGCGGAATCTCATGCAGGGCGACTTGCTCTGGGTTAACATCGGTTGGACCAGCGACGGCCGGCCTGCCGGCGATTACCAGGCTTGTGTAACATTGCTTAAGGACTCTGGCGAGGTGGTCCGCTCGGACTGCGAAACGCTACCCCTGGCATGGCCGACCTCCAATTGGGATGTCGATGAGATTGTACGTGGCGATACGATCCTGCAGCCGGGCCCTTTCGTCGATCCCGGCACCTATTCTTTAGCGCTCTCCCTGGTCGATGCGGATTCCGGCGATAAGGTTGGCCAGACGCTCAACCTGGGTTCGGTGGAAATCGAAGCGTTACCGCGCATTTACGAAACCCCCGATCTAGCCCACAGGATTGATGCGCGCTGGGGGGAAAAGATTGCTTTGCCGGGTTTCTATCTAGAGGAATCGGACGATTCTTTGTCCCTTACCGTTTATTGGCAGGCTTTGGAGCGCCTGTCGTCATCATACAAGGTTTTTACCCATCTGATAAATCAGTCGACAGGTGAATTGGTTGCCCAAATGGATTCCGTGCCTCGCGAATGGAGGTATCCCACGAACTGGTGGGATCGTGGCGAAGTCATAAGCGACACGATTAACCTGCCGGTGGCCGACCTACCTCCAGGCCAATATCGATTGCAGGTCGGATTTTACGATCCTGAGACGGGAGAACGACTGACTGCCACCACGGCCGAGGGTCAACCCTATCCCGAGAACGCCGTTACCCTGACCATCTTGGAGCGCTGAGATTCCCATTCATACATCTGAACGCTTCTAACTCAAAATATCGTCGAACTCAGATGATCCTAAGATCCAGGTTCTAAGACATGATAGCTTTGGATGGCTTTGCGATTAATAAAAAGCAGCGGCACCTCTTTTGTCGGCTGAGCCGCAACTTGACGCAGGGGGAAAATCGAAGCCTGGCTAACGGGAAAGAAATCGTGTAATTCGTCGAAGAGGTCTTCGTTGGGTGCATCTGGAGGGACATGGATATTGCCCTGGATGGCAAAAGGTCCGGAATAAATGACGATTGGCCGGGTGGTGCTTTGTAGATGAAGCTCGTTCACCTTCTCTTCGTTGAGCAGGCTTAATGAGACTACGGAACGCTTATTGAGCGTACAATTTTCTTGCTGCATATTGCCGACGCGCCTATCGGTCGCCAATAAAGACATCTCACTATTTTTAAAAGGAATGAACTCCCAACTCCGGTCGTTAAGGTAACCTTGAAGGTCACCTCTGGGCTGAAAATCCGCTCGTATTAAATAGTCTTGAGATACAACCTCGACTCGAAACGTGCTCAACTCAATTTGTCGGAACATAATTCCCTCAATTTTGGCTAAGGGGGGAAAGTGCAGCCACCTTCAAAGAACGAATTCGGATCGTAGAACCTCGCGTCTGACAGCTCCTGGCCTGAGCCTTGATCGCGGACTGTGATCCGATTCACCCAAGGACTACAGCGAGCGCTTAGAATTGAATGGGTAAAGGGGCCAGTGCCTTCATACCTGGATGGCGGTGAAGCATCTGAAATCAGGGCGGTATACGGACCAATTCCCCCGTATGGTGTTATGTACATATCACAAACCCAATCACGATTCTTATAAACGCAGTTGCCGAGGGAGATATTGTAGCCAAAAGGTTCTGTCACCACCGGCGTTGGCGAAACTTCAGGTGTATTCGTCGGTCTCGGAGTCGGGGTGCTAGGTACGTATACCGAAATTACGAATTCCAAAGCTGGTCCAATGGGATTATCGGATTCATCCACCAATTGCCAAATGCTATCATACTGGCCTGGTTGATTAGGGGCGACTAGTTGGGTGATTATGGTTTCTTCAACGCCGGCATCTAACAGATTTTCCAGGATTACAGGCTCCGATTCGCCAAATTCATGCCCACCACTATGGATCAGTTTCAAACCGGCCGCCAAAGGGCATGTTCCGGAATTCCGGAGCACCCAATTCATAGTAAAATTACTGCTTACTGGCGCAGAGTTGGAATTCTCATTTTGATACGTATAACTATCGACTAACTCTACATTTGATTCACAACCTGCCAAGAAGGTCGCCGATGCATTTGGCGTTGGTGTATTCGTCGGCGTCAACGTCGACGTCGGTTGGGGTGTATTCGTCGGTTGGGCTGTCAGTGTTGCGGCAATTAGCGCCACGGCCGTCGAAACGTTGTCGACTGTTGGCAGTATCTCTTCAGGGATGGTGACGGTTGGTTCGCTCGTCCTCGTCGGTGTGCTATCAATTGCAACCAATTGTTCTTCGGGCGTCGGCGTCGGATCCGATGAGCCGCCAAAGATAAAAAAGCCTCCCACGGCCCCAGCGATGATCAACAATAAGACTACCAGTCCTATGATCCATAACTTGCTACCCTTCTTTTCTGACTCAGCAGCGGGAACCGGCGAAGCGGCGATTTCAGTCGGTGTCGGTGGTATGGGGGGTATGGGAACAGCGATCTCTGTCTCTCCAATCGGGCTGGGCGGCGCGACACGAGTCGCATCAGCCGGCGGAGGCGCCGACGCTTCCTTAGCGGCGATGATCGTTGCTGCCGGAGGAGCGACTCTGGTTGCATCGGCCAGCTGCTTGGGTACAGGCGTCGGTTGATCGCGCACGGTAGCGGCAATCAGGACGGCCGAGGCCACATCCATATTGCTAGCCGAAGCGGCCGACTTCAATTCAATCATCATCTCCTGAGCTGACTGGTAACGATCGTCAGGATTTTTAGCCATCGCTTTCACGATGACATCTTGGATTGGCTGGGGTATGTCCTCATTAAAGATCGCTGGCTGAGGCACTGGCTCATTAACATGTTTCAAAATAACGGCCAGAGGTGTGTCGGCATCATAAGGCAACCGGCCCGTCGACATCTGGTAAAACAACACACCCAAGGCATACAAATCACTTCGTTCGTCACCAGGCTGGCCCAGACCCTGCTCCGGTGACATGTAAGCCGGCGTCCCGATCATGGCCCCTGTGGCTGTCACCGTAGGTCCGCTAAGGATCTTGGCGATACCAAAATCAGTCAATACTGCATGACCGCCTTCATCGAGCATGATATTTCCAGGTTTTATATCCCTATGAACCATGCCACGCTTATGAGCGTATGATAGCGCCCCGGCTACTTCCATGACCAATTGGACGGATTCCGACAGAGGCATTCGGTCGCCGTTGTTAGACAAAAGCTCTAGTCGCCGTTTTAATGTTCCGCCCGAGACGAACTCCATGACGATGTAGTACATCCCTTCTTGAACTTCAAAATCATAGACGCTGACGATATTATTTTGATTTAGGGAAGCCATAGCTTTGGCTTCCCGCTTAAAGCGAGCTAAAAAGCCTTCTTCGTCGGCGAGAAATGAATGCATCACCTTAATCGCGACGTGGCGATCCAGGTTTTCCTGGTACGCTTTGTAGACTTCGGCCATCCCTCCCCGTCCCAGGAGTTCGACGATTTGATATTTACCGACTGTTTGACCGACTAAGGTTTTTTTGGCCATGTTCAGCTAAAGATTGAAGATTTTTGTTCCGGCAACAAGATGGAATGTAATTCGTGTTTGACTAGGTACTACTTAATGATATCTGGCAATCCAAGAATCTACCACTACTGCTGGCCTGTTTTACTTGGGTTAAAGGTCCTAGTTTCTCTATCAACTACCTGTCGTTCACCTTCTGTCGAGCGGTAGTAAATCGTAGCCTCTATGCGATAGCTCTCTGAAGGCTTTTCAACCTGACGATGCGTAGGCAATTGCATATGCATCGTCAGGTTGAAATTGGGCTGCATCGTTTCGATGACGGTCAGGTTTGAGACTTCCAGCCCTTCCTCATTGAGTATTGTTACCTGGATCGATGGTCGTTCAAGAAATGGTGTGATATCGAAACCTACCGCCACTCGTTTGCGATCCTCATAAACATACACCCCAAGTTGGTTGAAGCGGACTTCTTCTCGTGGACGAGGACTCATGGCCGGATCATCATAAAATTGAATCCGCATGCTCTGATTATAGCCCCCAAGATTAAGCAGTGGCAATCACCCCCTGGTCTTGGTTGGCGGCTTCTCTTCTCCTTCACTCAGAACCTGCAATTGTTCCAGGATCTGAACCAGTGATACTTGCCATTCGCGAGTGGTCAGGCCGCGGCCGAGCCATATGCCCTTGCGACTCACTCGAACCCCTGGACCTAAAGCGGTTTGCCAAGCAGGCTGGTATTCACCATTCGCCTTGGCGATACGGATCAGTACCTGGCCTGACTCTGTAGCTACACCTGATATACCGGCTTTTTGGGCTAACACCTTTATCCGTAACTGGTACAAGAGATTGTCAACAGGGTCGGGTATTGGGCCGAAGCGATCGGCTAACTCGGCCGCCATATCGTCAATTTCCTCGAGGGAATCCAATACGGCCATACGTCGGTACAGGCGTAAACGCAAAGACGACTCTGGCACATAATCAGTTGGAATGTAAGCTGCCAGCGGCAAATCGATGAGAATGGACTCTGGTGGTTCTATCTGAGCCTTTTCTCCTCGTTTTGCGCTCTTTCGTCGTTTCACCGCCTGAGCCAAAAGACGAGTGTAGAGGTCAAAGCCCACGGCCGCCACATGCCCGCTCTGCCGTGAGCCTAAGAGATCACCAGCTCCGCGAATCTCCAGGTCCCGCAGGGCGATAGTGTACCCGGCGCCTAGCTCAGTCTGTGCCGCGATAACATCCAACCGTGCTTTGGCATCGGCCGTCAAATTGTGCCAGGCAGGGTGTAGAAAATAGGCAAACGCTCGTCTATTACCGCGACCGATCCGCCCGCGTAATTGATATAGCTGTGCCAGGCCAAAACGATCGGCCCTCTCCACAATCAAGGTGTTCGCATTTGGAATATCGAGCCCACTCTCGATGATCGTGGTTGTGAGCAAGACGTCGACTTCACCGTTCACAAACTGGATCATCACCTCTTCAAGTTCCCTTTCGCTCATCTGGCCATGCGCAATGCCGATGGCCGCTTCCGGTACGAGATAACTCAGCTTTAGATATGCGTTGCCAATTGTCTGCACCCGGTTATGGACGTAGAACACTTGCCCACCCCGGTCCAACTCACGCAAAACTGCTCGCCTCAATAATGAATCCTCGCTCTCGCCCACGTAACTCTGGACGGGAAGGCGATCGGAAGGGGCTGTGTCTATCAAGCTGATATCTCGGACACCTGCTAAGCCCATATATAAGGTTCTCGGAATAGGTGTGGCCGTTAATGTAAGGACGTCGACTTCGGTACGTAGCTGCTTCAACTTTTCCTTGTGAGCCACACCGAAGCGCTGTTCCTCGTCAATAATCAGGAGCCCAAGATCTTTAAACGAAACATCATCCGAGAACAGCCGGTGGGTTCCGATAACAACGTCAAGTTGGCCTTCTCGCAATCTTTTGACGATGGTTTCCTGCTGGGCGTGCGTCCGGAATCTGGACAGCATTTCAACTTCCACAGGGAACGGCCGCAAACGTTGTTGAAATGTATTGTAATGTTGCTGGGCTAACACGGTTGTTGGCACCAACATAGCGACTTGTTTGCCGTCCAAAACAGCCTTGAACGCCGCCCGGAGCGCAACCTCGGTCTTGCCATAGCCAACATCACCACAGATCAGGCGATCCATCGGATAAGGACGTTCCATATCGCCTTTCACTTCGGCGATGGCTTGTAGTTGGTCTTCTGTCTCCCGATAAGAAAAGCTGGCTTCTAATTCATTCTGCCACTGGCCATCCTTGGCGAACCCATGTCCGGCAATAGTCTCTCGCGCAGCGTATAGTTCAAGCAAATCCTCGGCCAGTTCGTCAACTGCCTTGCGTGCCTTTTCCTTTGCACTGCGCCAGGTTTTTTCACCTAAGCGATGCATCTTGGGCGACCTATCATCGGGACCTATCCAACGACTCAAACGGTCAGCATGGTGGACCGGGACATATAGCACATCGCTATTAGCGAAATTGACCTGCAAATATTCTCGATTCATGCCGCCTATCGCCCGGATGACCAAACCGATAAAACGGCCAATGCCAAATTCCAAATGAACCACAAAGTCGCCAGGGGTGATATCCGAAAAGAAAGTTTCCGGGGCAACCCGTCGTGGGCGGCTTCGCCGACGGGGCACGGGCCTGCTCCAGCCAAAAATTTCGGCATCGCTAAACAGGTTCAACCTGACGCGCTCGCGCCTGCCTGCTTCCGGACCTACGCCCTCAGCCCCCTCGATAAGGACAAATCCCCCGGACAAAGTACCCTGAACAAAGGTGATCTTTCCTGTAGCCGGCCGGTTGGTCACCTGTTCGACTGGGTAATCAGATTGTCCATTATCCGCATCACGGCTGCGTTCTTGCCGCCACAGTTCTGCTAGCCTTTGGGCTTGGCGGCTCACAATCACCGTTGTTTCCTGTCGACCCAATGCAGCTCGCAACTGCATCAAAAGCGGCCTCATTTGGCCGCCAAATCTTGGACCTTGCTGGAACATTTCGGCGACTGCCCCTTGGCCAGCTTTGTCTTCAACCAATTCGCCCAAACATAGCGGTCCATTAGCTGCAATTTGCTCGACTAACTCTGGCCACACGAACAGAGGAGATGGATATCCAGGTGGTTGCGTATCTTTTTCAGCTGCAACCTGTTCAGCATGGGAAATCACCTCTGCCGCCGCTTTGTTTAGCTCAGGTAGATCATCCAAGACCAGCAAAGTATCAGCCGGCAAATAGTCCAATAATGAGGCAGGCTCGTCATAAACCATTGGTAGATAATATTCCAAAAGGGCCGATGGTATGCCGGCCGCCAAGTCGGGGATATCATCGCGCCAGCCGGGCAAATCCCCCCCCTCTAAACCGTAATCGGCCGCTAACTTCTGGCCCACCGCTTGAGCATCTCCAGGCAGTAGCTCTCTTGCCGGGGGAATCATTATTTGAGCTCTTGACTCCTCATAGGTACCCCCAGAGCGTTGGGTCGACGGATTAAATGCACGCAGCGTTTCAACTTCATCACCAAACAGCTCGATTCGGGTTGGATGGGCCGCGCCAACGGGGAAGATATCGAGTATGCCTCCCCGACGGCTAAATTGCCCTTCTGCCTCGACCACACTCACGTGGACGTAACCGGCCGCCATCCAGTCTCCAACAAGCTTTTCCATGTCTATGATCTGTCCCATCCTGACAGTTCGGGTCATAGCTACAAATCGGCGTCTTGGCAGGGTCTTGTGCAGTAAGGCTCGAGCTGAGGAAATGACGAAATATGGTTCTTGCCGGGTGGGTAAAAAAGGATGCTGGGTTTCCATGAGCTTAGCCAGCACGCCCAATCGCCGATTGCGAGAGAGCTGGCTCCAAGGGCCTCGTTCGTACGGTAGAGGGGTTGGTTCTGGAAAACGAAATAATCCAACGTTTCCAGGTAACCACGCTTCCAGGGCCTGTTGCCAAGCCGGTACAGAGTCGACTCGGCCGGTTAACAGCAAAATCGGCCGCCCTGTATCGGCAAACAGCTTGGCCAGCATCGGTGGGCGGGCTGGCTCAAATAAATTAAGGGCCCCAGGACCTTCACCTGCCGCCTGACCAGCCATCACCTGCCGATAAGCGGGCAGATCATCAAAAAGGTCTAATATCCCTGATAAGTTCACGATGTATTATGCCGTGTCATAGATAGATCAATGCCCTCGACCAGGAAGGTTGTTACGGCCGCAATCGCTTCGGCGATCATTTCTTCTACGACCGGTATTTCCTCTTTCTGAAAATCCTGTAACACATAGGCAGCCGGATCCATTCTCCCTGGTGGCCGGCCCACGCCGAGCCGCAACCGGGAGAAGTCCGTACCTAAAACTTTGATAATCGATTTCATGCCGTTATGACCGCCAGAACCACCCTGTTCTCGTATTCGTATGGCGCCAAAAGGCAGATCAATTTCATCGTATATGACCAGTAAATTGGACAAAGGGATCTTGTAGTAGCGCACCAAGGGTCCCACCGATTCACCACTCAGGTTCATATAGGTTTGAGGCTTAGCCAATATGATACGCCGACCGGCCATTTTTCCGGTCCCCACCAAGGCTTTTTGCTGGACACGGCCCAGGCTAATGCCTGTTTCTTTTCCCAACTGGCTGAGAACCATGGAACCGATATTGTGCCGGTTGCCCTGATAGTAGCGACCGGGATTGCCTAGTCCCACGATTAAATAGCGTTCCTCCATTTCAGTTTCGTAGTTTTGAATATCTTGCATGATCAAAAAGCCTGTTTCACTGACCGGCTTCTGGAAGACGATTTCGTGACATGACCGGTAAACTCTCTCTCATCTACTCTTAGGACCCAGTTTCCGCCTTAGCCACCGCACAATGGCCCTCAAGACAAGGTAGATGGCCAACCCGATGAAAGCGAAGGCTACCAGCCGGACCCCAAACCAAAATGCCCGACCGAAATTTTTGGTTTCGATTCCTTGAATCTGGGCCAACAGGCCCCGGTTCTCTTCAGAATTAAGATCTTCTCCTCCAGCGTTACCGCCCGGACCAAGTGGTGCGTCGACAGCAGCGGAGATCCGAGTTGGTGTTGGAAATGGCGTCAAGGTAGGCAATACGCCCACACCCGCCTGCATCGTGGCTGCTAAAGAGGTGCCCGGTAAGGGCGTCGCCAGCTCCACTCCGGCCGTAGGTGTGATGGTTGGTGTGACCGTTGGCGTTACATCGATATTGGCTACGATGAGATCAGAAACAAAATATTCATCATAGTTATAGTCATTCCTAACGACCCTCAGACGGAGTTGATAACGACCATCGGGAAAAACTGGTGAAAGCTCTCCACCAACGGTCGTATCCCATATGGCGATGGTATCGCTGATCACCGGGCGATCTCCCTGCGCGAAAACGATCCAATCAGAACCTGGGCTGAAGGCAGGTTGGAAAGCTAATTCATAACGCAAAAAATCGGGGTGACTGGCCGATCCTGAAACCACAACAATGCCAGACACAACATCACCCGGAGCAGGAACCGTGACCCCGTTCGATTGCTGTGCCCGCAACTGTCGCGGCATCAGCATATATGCCGCCAGTAACACCGCCGGCACAATGAATATGACAATCAGCTTCTGGCTCAACAGCCTGTATCTACTCGCTTCATGCATTGGTCGCTGAATTCAACTCATATACCAAACATGCGAGTCTAACACATTCAACATGGCTCCGCTAATCATTTTAAACCCTGCAACCAGGGCAATCGCATGAAAGGATTGCACGAATGGAGGGAATAGGTTGAAATAGCGAGCATCTCAAGAGAAAAGGAGGTGTTCGAATGACGTCGACAAGAAAGACGACCATTCATGAAGCATTTGATGCCCTCGAAGACCCTCGACAAGAATGGAAAGTTGAGCATCCGCTGGTCAATCTGGTATTTCTGACAGTATGTGGCGTCCTTTGCGGGGCTGATAACTGGGCCGAGATAGAGGGCTTCGGCCAGGCGCAACAGCCTTGGCTGGCGGAGTACCTGGACTTGACAGCTGGTATTCCATCGCACGACACCCTTGGGCGCGTATTTGGTCAGTTGGATGGCGAGTCATTCAGTGAATGTTTTGTGGTGTGGATGACCAGCATCGCCGAACGCCAGGGCAAGCAAATCGCCATTGATGGGAAGGTCATGTGTGGCTCACGGGATAAAAGACTGGGCCGGGAGGCGATTGACATGGTTAGTGCCTTTGCCGTGGAAGCGGGGCTGACATTGGCCCAGCGAAAAGTGGACGAGAAGTCAAATGAGATCACTGCCATTCCCTTTCTGCTAGAGATGCTGACGTTACAAGACACCGTCGTGACTATCGATGCCATGGGTTGTCAGACAGAGATAGCTGAACAGATTATTGACCGGGCTGGGGATTACATCCTGGCCCTGAAAGGTAATCAGGGACAACTTTTGGAGGATGTGGCCGACATGTTTGCTTACTTTGAGAAAATTGGCTTCAAGGATGTGCCCCACACCTATCATCGCCAGGTTAATGATGGGCACGGTCGGCTAGAAATCCGTGAGTGTTGGACCTTTTCACCCCATGAATATGCTCAGTACTTTCGCACCCTGGAAAAGTGGTCCAGTTTGCGCAGCGCGGTGATGGTGATCTCGGAACGTCACATGGACCAGAAGGTAACCCGGGAACGCCGTTTCTTCATCTCCAGCCTGGCTGATAATGCCCGTTCCCATATAGCCTACATCCGTAGCCACTGGGCCATTGAAAACAAACTGCATTGGGTACTGGACGTCGCTTTTCGTGAAGACCATCATCGGGCAGGGCACGAGAGGGCGAGAGTGCAGCCAACCTCGCGATTGTACGCCATCTTGTCTTGAATCTGTTGCGCCAAGATAAGAGTTTCAAGGGCGGCATTCATGCCAAACGTCTCAAGTGCGCTTGGGATGTCAATTATCGCCTGCGAATTCTGGAGCAGTTTTTTTCTCCCAATTAATTTTCATGCGATTACCCTACCCCTGCAACTACTCGAACTTTTTGGTTTCATTCAAGGTGAATCGGATAAAAGACATCGTTTCTTTTAACCGACCTAAATCCTCATCTGGCTCCCATATCATCACCTGCTCGATTAAACTTACCCAGCGATAGTCAAGCTGATCCTGAGCCCAGCGAGTCGCAGCCGGCTTTGAGACTACGGTTCCCAAATGGAGGGTGTATAAGATGCGGCACATGGACAAGATAGCAAATGCTTGATAAGCACTCTGTTCTATTAGCCTGATATCTAACAACTGTTGCTCCCACCACCAGCGTAGATCCAATACAGCTTGCCGCAGCTGATCAGGACCTACAGGCTCTATCAACCCTTTTAGAGCCGGACCTTCGACAACTACTCCCATCTCTCGCAATATGTGGCGCTGGATGATCCAATCCGAATTGTGCTTTTCAACCGTGAGCTGCCCTCCGCGCACAATATGCAGGTGAATCGAATTATTAGGATCATAACGCCTTAAGGCAGTTGATCGGATATAAGATCCCTCTAGCTCGTAGCCCCATTTCGAATCATCTATTGCAAGATCTGTGTGCATCTTTTGAAGCTTCGCCAGCGTCTCGGCCGATAGTTCCTCGGCCGTGACAATCAGAAAATCTATATCGCTCCTATGGTTAAAATCACCGCAAGCGAGAGAGCCATATAAGTAAAAACCACTAAATTTATCACCCAAAATCTCCCGAACTGCCTCGAGCATACGGACCAACAAAGCATTTATTTCGGGGAAACCGGGTAGGCTGGGATTCAACTGATTTTGACATCGCTTTCTCATCCTAACTCGTTTTTAGTCTCCTTCAAAATTGCCGTGATGTGAGTGACCTATGAGAGACCTGTCGCTCGAAACACGACACAGTTGCCGCCCCTGTGCCTAGCTGCCATAATCCATAGACTCGTGATCTGTCTGGTTTTGTAATGTCGATTTCGGGTCGGTTCTGGATGAAAATTGGCCCGCTTGGAGAATATGATGATAAGGTATGGTTATATCAAAGGCTTGGTTAATTCGGCCGGCTTAATCCTTCTGTTGCTGTTTGCAGCCGGCTGTGGACAGGCGACTCTAGATGGCGAACTCTCTGGCGCGTCAGGCTCTGAAGATTCGGACATAGTTATTTCAGAAACCACCCAGGCCGATCAGGAAGAGCCAGAGGAAAAACAGGCGGCGAACGAGGAAAACGACAACCAAGAAAGTGTGGAGCCGGTTAGCAATACGACCGGTCTGGAGATTGATGCCAAATCGATTGAAACCGATGACGATGGTCTAACCGTAGGCTTCACAGCTGACGGGCACGCCTTTCGTGGGGAGCCCAATGCACCGATTGTTATTGAAGAATACTCTGATTACCAATGCCCTTTCTGCTCTCGTTTTTATTTCGATACTTTGCCTTCTATAAACGAGGATCAACTGGCAACCGGGAAAGCTGTACTCGTCTATTACGACTTTCCACTCAACAACATTCATCCCCAGGCCAGCGCGGCTGCCAACGCCGCTCGTTGTGCCGGTGATCAAGGAGCCATCGGTTACTGGGCTATGCACGACGCTCTGTTCTCGAGCCCAAACCAGTGGTCGAATGATGGTGCAGATGTCATTTTCGCCGGTTACGCCGAAGAGATAGGGCTGGATGTTGACGAGTTTGAGAATTGCCTCGCTGAAAGATTCCACGATGAAGCTATTGAGGCTGACCTGGACTCAGGAATCATGGCCGGAGTCACCGGAACTCCCAGTTTTTTGATTAATGGGCAGCTATTGGTTGGCGCTCAACCAGCGGCTGTCTTTGCAGATGCAATCGATATCATCAATAGTGGCGATCAGTTAGCCAGCAACGAACCTGAACCATCCCAAGACCCACCGGCTGCTGCGCCGACACCGGCTGCCTTCGAGGACGACTACGCCGGAGCGATGGGAGATCCTGACGCTCCAGTTACCATCATAGAGTTTACTGACTACCAATGCCCTTTTTGTGCCAGACACTCATTGGACACCATGCCCGGAGTCGTCCGTGAGATGGTCGAGACAGGCCGTGTGTATTACATCTTAAAGGATTTGCCGTTGGATCAACTTCACCCCAACGCCCGAATAGCGGCCGTGGCTGCTCGATGTGCTGGGGAACAAGAAGCCTATTGGGAAATGCATGATGCAGTCTTCGCCAATCAAAGTGAATGGTCTGAACTAACGACTACTATCAACGACACGTTCTCGGGTTATGCTGGAGACATCGGCCTAGATGCAGCTGATTTCGACGCCTGTCTGGAAAGCGGTCGTCATGACCAATCCGTAGAAGCCAACGCCACTGAAGCACGTTCTTTAGGCGTCGGCGGGACACCTTTCTTCTTCGTCGACGGCTACCCACTCAATGGCGCTCGTCCCTTGGAGCATTTCCAGATCGCTGTGGAACTAGCCGAAGAGGGCCGGTTGGCTGAAGCATTCACTCCGCCTGATGAGCCCGAACCACAAGAACCAACCGGGCCACAAGATGTTCCAATTGGCGACGCTTTCTCTATTGGCGATCCTAATGCACCAGTCACGATCGTGGAATATACCGACTTCCAGTGCCCATTCTGTAGCCGTCATTTCCAAGAAACCTATCCCCAAATCAAAGAGAATTACGTTGACGAAGGGTTAGTCCTCTATGTCTTCAAGGATTTCCCTTTGAATAATATACACCCTCAGGCAAGCCTGGCTGCCCAGGCTGCACGCTGCGCCGGTGATCAGGATGCCTACTCGGAGATGCATGACATCTTATTTGCCCGACAAAACGAATGGAGCGGAAAGTCGCCGGTTGATATTTTCGCTGGATATGCCGATGAGTTAGGTTTAGATAGCGCTGCTCTTGAGCAATGTCTTGCCAGCGAAACCTATGCCGATGCCGTCGATGCTGATTTGCAAGAAGGGGTTCAATTGGGGGTTACGGGCACGCCGGCCTTCTTCATCAATGGTTACTCGGTTTCTGGCGCCCAACCATACTCCCTCTTTGAACAAGCCATCGAGAGCCTGATGGCCGAGGCAGGCGGATAATTCTAACGGTTTTTTCCAGGATATGTTTGAGTAAACCGCCATTATTTCTTTGGGATTAAGATTTGTTGGCGGCAGTTTACTTCTAGGCAATAACGCTCGAAGATTTTGGCGTCATGCTGTAAAGATTTGCGCATTAACACTTAATCTGACCGGCGAAAGCGAAACCATCCAGAAGCCCACGTGGGCTGATCGGGTACAGCTGTCGAGCCACGCTCTACCCATTCAAGGATAAAACCAGTCGCGAACAATTGGATTAAATTATTTTCATTCAAGGCAGAAGGACCGTCGGCAAGGTCCTCATTACCTGTCTTGGTTTCCTGTTCCTGAAGTCGGGCAAACATAAGGAATACGGCTCCGGGCCGCAAAAGTCGCCGCAACTGATCCCGGTAACGCCTCAACTCTGCTTGGTCCAAACCATGACCACAACCTACGTCCAGCGCAAAATCGTATGGACCGTTCAAAAAATCGAGAGACGTTACCTCAGCCAGGTGAAAACGGATCTGCAAAGAAGCCTCGTCCGCCCGTTTTCTCGCTTCGGCAATTGCCTCGGGCACGAAATCGACCGCATCGACCAGCCAGCCGTGATTAGCCATGTAAATTGATGCCCGGCCAAATCCACAACCTAGATCCAGTGCCCGGCCGGGAGGCTGATCGGCGATATGATCTATCACCTCCGGTGGTGGTAAAGAATCGTCCCACGGCACCTCGCCGGCTAAATAACGGGCTCTTAAGCGTTCATAAACTCGTTCACTGTTTTTGTTCATTATGTTCTAAAATCTTTTTGCCATGCGTTTTCCTTGGGTAAACAGTTTACTGCTCCTACCGTTGCTATTGCAACTTATCAGCGGATTCGTGGGCTTCTTAAACGGTCGCGAGATGGAAGCCTGGCTCCTATAGCTCCATGGGATTGGGGCTTAATCCATCTGTTTACTACTGTTTTGGAAAGGCTCTATCATTCTGTTCGCGTTTGTTAAGAGAAGGTGAATTGCCAACCAACCTCTTAGCCCCGGTTATGGCTACCCTCTGCAACTGGTAGAGCCCGACCAAAGAAGCGTCAATTGGGTCAACTGGCTGACCCGAATTCAAATCAACAAATCAGGCAAATATTGGTAGTTGGCTTTTCCGATACAATAGTTTTTGGGTAGGGTCTATACATCCAAAAGGAAGTGTTCGGCCAGCGGATCTTTGTAACCGGCCGGAATATATTCCCCGGTGCTCTTGATTAACCGGTATTCTCCCTGGTAGTCAGCTCGGCTGATCCTCTCTAACATTTCGACCAATCGATCGATATCCTCAGTATTGTTGTAACATCCGAAACTGGCCCGGACCATACCGGGCATATTGGATTTATCACCCTTAAGCATTTGATCCCGCCACGAACCGGCCGTCGTCTCGTCCAGTTGCAGCAGATGAACCACGTAGGGATGAGCACAGAAACATCCACTACGCACCCCAATGCCGCCTTCATATCCCAAAATCGCTGCTACCAAGAAATGGGATACCCCCTTCAAATTAAACGGGATGGCGCCCACTTTTTCACTGGCTTTCGCCGGATCGCTTTGACCATAAATCTGAATACCGGTAACCTGTCCCAGGTACTCCAAAGCATAGGCGATCAATTCTTCCTCGTGAGCAGCAACATTATCCAAACCAATTTCCATTAGAGTCTTTGCGGCAGCCGCCATTGCTACAGCCCCGACGACGTTCGGGCTACCAGCCTCGTCTCGATCTGGCATACCAGCCCAATGGACCTCATCCAGAGTCACGACTTCGACGGTTCCCCCACCCGGGTATTCTGGTGGTCCCTGCATAAAAACGTGTTTAGGTCCAATGAGGGCGCCTGTGCCAAATGGCGCGTACATCTTGTGAGCTGAAATGGCCACAAAGTCCAGATGTTCAGGGTGGTCATCGGGCTTCATATCTACCCGTCGATGGGGCGCAAGTTGAGCGGCATCAACCAGGATCATTGCCCCGGCCTGATGAGCTTTCCTGGCTAAGCGGTGTATGGGCTGGATAAAGCCACTCACATTCGAGGCGCCGGTTACCGCCACCAAGGCCACCTTACCGGCATATTTGGCTAGCTTTCGATCTAGATCTCCCTCATCCAACCGGCCATCGGCCGTGCAGGCCACATGAACCACCTGGGCACGATTCCTCCAAGGCAGATCATTGGAATGGTGTTCCATTTGGGAACTGATGATTACGGCATCGTCAGCTAGTGGCAAGCGGTAAGACAGCTTGTTTATAGCCTCGGTAGTATTCTTCCCAAAGACGACAAAGTTAGTTTCAGGATCAGCGCCGACGAATTGGGCAATGATCTCATGCGCCTGATCGTAGGCAACGCTGCTCACACGTGACTTAAAGCCGGTCCCCCTGTGAACGCTAGAATAGTAAGGCATAAAACGTTCGACAGCTTCCATGACATCTAACAACACCGGCGTGCTGGCCGCATTATCCAGGTTTACATAAGTTGTCAACCGTCCATCCAACAAAGGTACTTTCGTGTCTAGACCGATGATCCGGTCGCGTAGATTCATTTCACTAGTTGTTTTGGTTGGCATATGGCGTCAGTTTCCTTATTTAACGAACTATTTGATTTACGGCCGAAAATAATCCCTAGAGGCCGTACGATAATTATATGGCAGCTATGGAAATTCGGTAATCTTCAGGATTAATTCTGTTGGCCAAATTCACACGTACCTGTGAAAAGGCCTGCTGGCAGTTGAATGACGGGACAAACCCCCGGCACCTTGCCAATTCAAACAAGGAGGTGACAATAGTGGCGGGTAATAAAAATTATGAAAAGAAATCGATTGATCGCTGTCTCCGTTCCCTTCACGACCGTGATCGTTATCGTTATATTGATTCATTCGGTATTTTCCGATGTAGGAGCAGCACAACCGGCTCCAGATATAGATGAATTGCCGGCTCATGAACAGGCCGCCGCCCAGGTTATAACCTCCTCGCGGCATGATGTTTCCCAGCCATTACGGGATTTAGCCCTGGTCAAAAATCGGCAAAGAGCGGCATTTGACGACCAATTTCCTAGCTTGACTTTACCCAAAGCCACTACAGGATATCCGGAAAGCGAGATTGATCGGTTGCTTCCCCAGTCTCAAAATTCTCCGCGGGAAATGATGCCACCTGCGATTCACAATTTCGAAGGCGTTGGCAATGTCAATTTTGTACAACCTCCGGATACTCAAGGGGATATTGGTTTTGACCCGGCAACCGGCACCCGCTATTACATGCAATGGGTGAACCTCGCCTTAGCTATCTGGGATGTCACCGATCCATCCAATGTCAATCAGATCTTGGGCCCAGTAAACGGTAATACATTATTTACCGGTTTAGGTGGTCCTTGTGAAAATACCAATAGCGGCGATCCCATCGTCTTGTTCGACCACCTGGCAAATCGCTGGCTAGCCAGCCAATTCGCTTTGCCCTTCCGGCCAAATCCACCTTATTACCAGTGCGTCGCCGTCTCCGCAACGGCCGATCCAACCGGCGCGTGGTACCGTTATGAAATTCTCTGGCCTGGAGACAAGTTTAATGACTATCCGAAGTTTGGAGTGTGGCCTGATGGTTACTATTTAACCGCCAATCAGTTCGCACCTAATGGAATTGGCGGCTACACCTGGGCCGGCGTTGGCGTTGCCGCTCTAGAACGGGGTGAGATGCTGCTCGGCCAATCGGCGACTATGGTCTATTTCGATCTTTTTGGTGTCGATTCTGATTTTGGCGGCTTATTGCCGGCTGATTTGGACGGCCCGGCTCCACCTGATGGATCGCCCAACTTCTTCATGAGCTGGGATGATACTGCCTGGGCTGGCGATCCGGCCGATACGATTCGGCTCTGGGAATTTGATGTGGATTGGCACACGCCTTTGAGTTCAACCTTTGGCTTGAATGGCCAACCCAACGAACAATTAGCCACTGCAAATGTTGATCCCAATATGTGCAACTTTGCCAGGGCCTGTATTCCGCAACCTGGCACAAGCAATAAGTTAGATGCGATTTCCGACCGGCTCATGTATCGATTGCAATACCGAAATTACGGCGACTACGAGATGCTTCTGACAAACCATACCGTCGACGTCGACAGCAATGATCACGCCGGCGTTCACTGGTTTGAACTGCAGCGAACCAACGGTTCTTGGAACATCTACCAGGAAGGCGTACACGCACCTGATTTTAGCGACCGCTGGATGGGTAGTATCGCCGCCGACGCCTCTGGCAATATCGCCTTGGGCTATAGCGTGGTCAACTCAACAACCTATCCCTCGATTCGCTATGCCGGCCGGACCTTTGAAGATCCCTTGGGTACTCTGCCGCTTGGCGAAACCACAATGATTGCCGGCAGTGGCTCACAGACCTCTTTTAGCAATCGCTGGGGAGATTACAGTATGATGGGCGTCGATCCGATAGACGATTGCACCTTCTGGTATACACAAGAGTATTACCAAAACAGCGGCAGTAGCTGGCGAACCCGGATCGGCTCTTTCAAGTTCCCCTATTGTCGTACGGTACCGGGCGGAATTCTAACAGGGACGGTGACCGATGCCAATACGAGTGCTCCCTTAGCTGGTGTCCGGATCAAAGCGGTCGCATCCATTACACAGACAGGTTTGACGGCCACAGGACAGGCTGGCAACTACGGCCTGGCTCTAACCCAAGGATCTTATACAGTCACTGCATCGGCCGATGGCTATCTGTCGGCTACAGTCACTAGCGTCGAGGTATCAGATGGTTTGACTACCACTCTCGATTTCTCTCTAGCTGCACCCTTGCTAATCGTCAATCCCCTTACCCTAACCGAAAGCATAACCCAAACATTGACCTCGACACTTTCCCTAACCCTTGAAAATGTGGGCAGCGCGCCAGCCCTCTATTCCATAACCGAGGTTGAGCCGATGCCCTGGCTGACGGCCGAACCAGTAGGCGGTCTGATCTCACCAACAGAAGTTGTGACCATCCAGATCACCCTGGATGCCGGCCGGCCGGCCATTGACCGACCCGGACTCTATACGGGCACATTAGAGGTCGATTATGCAAGTCCATATGACTCCATCAACATCGCGGTGATGTTAAACGTCGTGCCCATGCCTATCGTGCCCCGCAGTTACTTTCCGCTGATTAACCAATACGAATAAAAGCGATTCACTCTTTTCTCAAGGACAGAATTGGTGAACCAATGCCAACAGCAGTTCAGGAATTAGGTCTCAAAATCTTGACATAAGTAAATCATTCTTGACAGCCAATTAACCCTGAATTAGGCTAGAATCAATTCATTGAGCCCCAAACAGATTGGGAGATTTGAATGGGCCGGATCAGCACGATTTTCGCCATTTTTTTCCTAATGAGTCTGCCAGCCATATCTTGCAGTCGCCAGCAGGCAGCCCTGCCAACTGCCAGAACTCTTGAGCCGCAAAACACAGCCGAGGCGGATGAAAATACAAGTTCGTTCGCTACAGTAGCTTCCATTTCACAGCAACCGACGGCAAACTATTTGCCGGAATCCTTCCCTCCCGAGGCATTGGAAACCCGGCGCGTAATTGACTCGACCATAACCCCCAAGCGTGATCTAATTGATCTTTACTGGCGCTTTAGAGATCTGGACCAGCCGGATTTACCTTCCTCTCGTGAAGGACCTTGGGATCTAGATTTGGGCGAGTCTCACACCTTCTGGATTGAAAATAAGGACAATCACAAAAAAACACAGATTTCGGCCACCTTGAACTACGAAACGCCACATGCGTATTTTTTCGTCGAGGATGGACTGGTACTGAATGAAGAAGCTTTAATCCGGCTAGCTCTTCGTTTTGAGAACCAAACTTACCCAACTAACCGTGATTATTTTGGTTCTGAATGGTCTCCAGGTGTTGATGGCGATCCACACATCTTTATCTTGTTTGCCGCTGGATTTGGCGAATCAGTAAGCGCCTACCAAAGTAGCCTGGATGAATATCCCCAGGTTGTATATCCTTACTCTAACGAGAAAGAGATCCTTTACATCAGTGCCGCAGAGTTAAATACTGGCGAGCAGGCAATTGATTGCCTGTTGGCTCATGAATTTCAACATATCATTCGCTGGGCCGTTGATCCAGGAGAGGACACTTGGTTGAACGAGGCTCATTCCGAGGCTGCTTGCCTGCTCAATAACGTCCGGGCGAGCTACAGTGATCTAATCGTCAAATCCTTCGCCAATCAGCCGGATACGCAGCTCAATACTTGGGGAGGCGAACCAGATTCTATCGCCGCCCAATATGGTGCTTCGTTCATGTTTATCACTTATTTCCTGGAGCGATTGGGAGAAGAAGCCCTACGCATTGCGGCGGCCGACCAGGTGACCGGCATCGAGAGTCTGGAATATGTGCTGGCCTCGCTAGACCCCGATATCACTTTTGACGAGCTTTTCGCCGATTGGTTGCTGGCCAATTACCTGAATGATCCCCTAGTGGAAGGAGGACTCTATGCTTATGATTCATTGATCCTACCTACCCTTGCGAATGAGGCTGAATACAAGTTAGTCGAGTTGCCCCAAGAGCGCGAGGCGACTGTGAACCAATACGCGGCCGACTACATCTTGGTACATGGCGAAGGTGATTATGAGCTTGAATTTGCCGGGTCAAACCTTGTTGGAGTGGCGCCCGTATTTGCTCATAGCGGTGAACATGTTTGGTGGAGCGGCCGAGAAACCAATGGCGATGCAACACTCACTCGTGAATTCGATCTCACCGGCCTGGAACATGCCACCTTAAAATTTTTCACCTGGTACGACGTCGAGCAAGATTTCGACTATGCCTACATACTGGCCTCGAAAGATGGGCATCATTGGCAAACTTTACCCGGCCTGGCAACGACCCCAAAAAATCCAGTTGGAACCAATTACGGCCCCGGCTACACGGGTGTTAACCGGGACTGGATTCAGGAGCAGATCGATTTGACCCCATTTGCGGGCGACAAGGTCCAACTTCGGTTTGAATATATAACTGACGACGGACCAACCGCGGCCGGATTCTTTGTGGACGATATTGAAATCCCCGAATTAGCTTTCTGCGACGACGCCGAAACACAAGAAAGCCGCTGGCTATCAAAGGGATTTATGCGAATAGCGCCCATCTTGCCCCAGAAGTGGCTTTTGCAGTTGGTAACCCTGGGAGTGGAAGAAACCTCGGTATCCAGGTTGAGTCTCGAACCGGATAACCTGGGCAATTGGACGGTAGAATTAGGTTTAGGTGAAGCGGCCGTTTGGGTCGTTTCCGGCATTACGCGATCGACCGCGGAACCAGCTTCATACCATTACCGGATTACACAATCAGCGGAGTAATTGTTAAAGCAACGTTATCATCCGAGCTTCAAAGACGATAAAATTGGAGTCAATTTGGATCGAATGGGCTCTTTTGACAGATCTTTAGATTGTAGTGTCTGTGATCATCAATATGAAAGGATATGAAAATGCCTAGTATCGGCGGTTGGGAAGTTGGAATCATTGCTGTATGTAGCATCGTTTTATGCTTGACGGTGCCCTTGGTTGCTTTTACAGTGTATATGCTGCGGCGTAACAAATCTGAATCTTCAGAAACAGACTCCACACCCGCCGAGTAATTGTCCACAACGCATTAAGGTCTTGTCGTCCCGAATCTGGCCCAATCGATCGCCTCGGTTTCTGGACCAGACCTAGTTCTGGGCAGACTGTGATAGAGATTTACAGGCTTCCCGATAAAGATTTTATTGTACCAATCGGTTTTCCCTGGATTGTATTCGTTCATGGCCCAAGATCAGCATACTAACCAGCACCATGACCGGCAGAGGAAAAAACATGATATGGTTTTGCTCACGACCCGATACGGTTGCCCCGAATAAAACCCATAATCCAAAGAGCAATCCAACCACAAGCACCACCGCCAGCCAGCGACCTAGACGAGCGTATCGTCGGTCTAGGTAAGCTAACAGTAAGATCAAGCCTGGATAAAGGGCTATGAAATTTGAGGCAGCCGTTGTAAATCCAATCAGATTGGTCACAGCCAAAGTCAGATAGGCTGTTACTAGAAGAAACTGAAAATCCTTCCCCCATATGTCCCGCCAGCGCCAAATCAAGATTCCAGCCATACCGACACCCAAGATCCAGCCCAGATACCGGCCGACCCCAGACCACCAGGCTTCGAAAATAGCGGCCGGATTCCCCGGCAGCGTGTAGCTCGGATATTCAAATACTTGCTGAATATTTTGCCACAGCCAATCAGGTTCCAGCGCAGTTCCTGCGAGAACAAACAGACTCATGAAGCCTAGAAAGCTGGCTATCAAACCCCAGCGCTTGTTTGAAAGAGACCAGATCAGCACCACCGGAATGAGCAAGATAACGACTTGGGGCTTAATGGTCGCGAAGGTTAGCAACAAGCCGGCCAGGATATCTCGTTTAGCCCGGATGGCCAGCAACCCTGTGGCGATGAACAGGGCTATGAGGATGGAAACATTACCATTTATAAGAGGCCGGGCACTGTGATACCAAAGCAAAGTGAATAGAACTAAACCAGCTACGGCCCAAGTAGATAATCTCCATTCCGCCAGCTTTAAACTCACGAACGCCAATCCGATTAAGGCGAGTTGCAAGGTCGTCATCCATAGTGCCCGGGCAAGAGCATAGTCGCCGCTCACCAAAGAGTACGGCGCAAAAACTATCATGGAGTAGATGGGATAGGCAAACAGTGATTTGTCTTGACCCGGTTCGGCCGGATGACCGTAGATCATCTCCTGGACCGCTAAGGCCGCTTCTTCTGAATAGGGGCTGATGCCTTTTGTCAACCATAGGCGCGTATTCAGCCAGCGCGGAACAAAATCATTACCGCCGGGACTTTGACTGGCGAAGCGATAATTAACCAGAGTCAAACCAACCAGCACGGCAGCGAGAATCCCGGTCAAGGCAAGGCCTTGCCATAGATGTGTGATGCCTGCAGATCGCAAGGGTTTGGAATTCTCGATCCTAGTCATGGCAGGCATTATATCATCCACAAACTAAGCCAAGAATAGGTAACTCGGGTCAGCCAGCATCTGTTGAGCCGTCAGCCAGATTTGGTTTGGACAAAAATAGGCAAAAGAAAGGGACATCTAATTGAACAAAATGCCTTTTGGGGCGAGCGTTTACAAACCACAACTCAATGGGAACTAATCATCGATATCAAATTTCCAGTCGACATAATTTCCCATTCCCCCACCAGGTACCCCCGTCATAGACACAAAATCCCAGTCCAAAAACCCCCCGAAATCTCTCTGTATTTATGATTCATTAAGACAGGCAAGACGCTATTCATTAAGAACGTTTTGCCGGAACTTTAAGGAAGTTCCGCCTTTATTTATCATTATCATCAAAAACGGAACTTTTTATCTATTTATTTGTTCTATTTGTTGTGAGGTTATCATGTTAACGTTAATGTTTATGGGCATCTTAGGTTTGACGATATTTGCATGGCTGGCGTTATTGATCTCGTTGCGTTCCGTAGATCCCAACTAGCCACAGCCAAAAAGGGCAGGGCACAGAGCAAGCTTACCCGGCTTCCCTAAGCTTTCCAGGTCTCGGCCAACAATCTTTGCCAATTTCCATGGGCGATTTTTTTGAGCGCCGTCTCATCATATCCGGCCGCGCGCAGGGCATCGAGCAACCGGGTAAGGCCGCTTACATCGCCCAGATCGTCTGGCATTTTGGCCCCGTCGAAATCTGAACCCAGGGCTAGGTGATCTATGCCAATCTGTTCGACCGCATAGTCCAGGTGATTGACTATTTCCGTCAGGGATGTTTCCGCTTGACCATCGCCATCGGCCCGCAGAAAACCCTTGTGGAAATTGATGCCCACTATCCCACCGCTTTCGCCAACTGCTTTAAGTTGTTCATCGGTAAGATTGCGCGTCGAGGGGCAGAGTTCATGAACGCCAGAGTGGGTTGCCACTAGAGGTGCGGTGCTTAGTTGGGCTACATCCCAAAAACCCTTCTCATTTAAGTGAGAGAGGTCCAGCATGATGCCCAGGCGGTTACATTCGGATACCAATTCCTTACCAGCCTCAGTCAAACCTGGTCCTGTATCGGGTGAGTGAGGAAAGCCAAAAGGCACGCCATAAGCAAAGGCATTCGGCCGGCTCCAGGTTAAACCCAGGGAACGTAAACCCATATCATAATAAGTTGCCAGGTTGCTCAGGTCCGGTTCAATACATTCAGCACCTTCAAAGTGCATTACCGCCGCCAGGGTACCGTTCTCCAGGCACTCCGCCAATTCGCTGGACGTTCGGACCACCTTAAACTGGCTGTCACTTTCTTCTTCCAGACGAAAAATCAACTTGATCAGACCGGCCGTCACCTCCTGGGCATAGAGTTTTTCTACCGCCGATGGGGCTTCCATGTACGGTTGTTTCGGCGGTTCTTTATCGAATTGCGCCGTTTCCTCGCTTTTAGGTGCAGGGACGAACATGGCAAAGAAACCACCGCCGAGACCCCCGTCCCGAGCTCTTGGCAAATCGATATGTCCATTTTCACTTCGTTCAAAAAACGACCGGTTTTGACCCCTTTCGGGCATATAAAGATTCAGCAAGGTGTCGTTGTGCCCGTCAAAGATCGGCGGATTGTTTTGATAACGCGTCATTATTCTTCCTTTTCTAAGATATTCGCCAACAACTTCTTTTCTCCATCGTAGGTAAGCTTTTTTAGCGCTTTTTCTATGTCCAACCAGACGAATTTATCAACCTCTTCGTCGGGCTGAAAGGCACAATCTCCTGTCAGCGACATATGCCAAAATAGTACAACCTTGGGCACGCCATCGACCGTGTAGCTGATGCTGCCGGCGAACGCTTCCGGTTCCACCTGGCAATTTGTCTCTTCTTTCACTTCCCGAACGGCCGCTTCCAGGTACGTTTCGCCTTTCTCGCGCCAGCCTTTGGGAAAAGCCCAGTCATCATAGCGAGAGCGATGAACAACGGCCACCTGCCGGCCACGGCTGGTTTCTCGCCACAATAAACCACCGGCCGCTTCAATGACGCCACTACCGCGTATCCGTTTTTTCGACATGATTCACCTGCCAATCGGCTTACCGGATGCTCGTTCCGGCTACTTCATCCTTGAATTCTGGCGAGTTTACCGCAACCCGGCTGACCGGCAAAGCGGACCCGGACGAATAATGCCGTCGATTACTCTTGACTGATCAAGATATCCGCGCACTCTATTCTGACTATCGGTTGCAAACGATCATTTCTAGCTTAAGCAAGTTGCCGACCATTCCTGATCTCGGCTACAATCCGCTCCCATGTTACTGGCAATCGACGTCGGCAATACCAATATAACCCTGGGCCTTTGGGACGGTCAAAAATGGCGCCGTCAATGGCGTTTGCGCACGGTTCACGATCAGACCGTTGACGAGTATGGCGTTTATCTGAAGACCCTACTACGAGAGTGTGAAGTCTCGAATTCAATCGATGCGGCCGTCGTATCCAGTGTCGTTCCACCTCTAACCAAGACTTTTCTGGCCGTTTGCGTCGATTATCTGGGTCAAGAGGCTTTATTGGTAAACCATGAAACGCCGACTGGCATAGTCATCCAGACCGAGAATCCGGCAGAAGTCGGCGCCGATCGGATCGTAAACGCCGCCGCCGCCTATCACTTGTTCCCTGGTCCGAGCATCATCATCGACATGGGCACGGCTACGACCTTTGACGCAATATCGGCCAGCGGTGAGTTGCTCGGTGTTGCCATCGCGCCAGGGCTTGGTCTCGCAGCCGAAGCCTTATCCAACCGGGCGGCCCAGCTCGGCCGCGTGGCCTTGGAAGGACCAGCCCGGGCCATAGGCCGCAATACAATCCAGGCAATGCAGTCGGGCCTAATCTTCGGGTATGTCTCGTTGATCGAAGGCATGGTCGGCCGGTTCAAGACCGAGATGAACGTTCCCGGCGCCATGGTTATCGGTACCGGCGGCCTCATCACAGTCATCACCCCCCACACCACACTCATAGACCAGGTGGAGCCTTGGTTGACGCTGACCGGTCTGCAAATCATTTACCAATTAAATCGACGGGACGGCTAACGGCAAAGTGGTCAAAAAGAGTGCAGGTAGGCTTTTATTCCCGCTTTTATTTATTTGCATCGGACTAGGACTGTTCGTCGCCTGCCAACCGGTAACCATGGATTCGCCTCGGTTGGCAACTCAGACGGCACAGGCTTTGGCCACGCCGACCGAGAAGCCGACGCCCTTCGTCAGCGAAGCCCCAACCGTCACGCCCTCAATTATTACCCGCGAAGCCCAAAATGATGCGTCCGCAAGCAACAATAATCGTATCACTCTTTGGGTTAACGAAACGTCGGACGAACACAGAACGATCTTAGATGAGATGGCGGTTGATTTCGGCGCCCAAACTGGCCTTCAGATTGAGGTAGTCCTGGTCAATTCCGAATTAATGCCCGATTTAGTGGCAACCGCCGTTATTTCCGGTACGTTGCCAGATCTGATCCTACACCAGGCAGAATTCAGCCTGGGATGGGCACAATCAGGAATCCTGGACCCCGGGGCAACCAGCATTGCCTTGGCCGAACTCGGTCGGGAAACCTTTGACCCGGCCTTATTGAGCGCCCTGGCCATCGATCAGGATGGAGATCAAGTTGCCGCCATTCCCAGCGACGGCTGGCAACACCTAATCGTCTACCGTTCCGATTGGTTTGAAGAACTTGGTCTCGATCCACCCGAAACATATGAGAAGCTTCAGGCTGCAGCCGAAGCTATTTACGACCCAGAAAACAATATCAACGGACTGGTAGTGCCAACCGATGCCACACTTGATTACGACTCAACGCGTATTTGAGCATTTGGCTCTGGCTAATGGTTGCCATCTGGTCGACGGCGCTGGAAAAATCACTCTGCTTCATCCGGCCTGCCTGGACGCTTTGGAATACTACCGCTTGCTGGTGAACGATTACAGCCCTATCGGTTTCCAGACAGACATAAGCGCCGTAAACGCTTACCTTGCCGGCCGCACGGGAATGATAGTGACTTCACCGGAAATATTGCCGATATTAGCAGGTCTGGACGACCAGTTGAAAGCCAGCTGTCCCCAATGTACAACGACTGATTACCTGGCAAAGAACAGCGGCCTAGTAACAGTATTCGAAGGCAACGGCGAATTCGCTGGCCCGGTCAACTATCCTGGCCTCTCTGCGCTGTCCATCACCAGCGCGGCCGATAGTGAATTTGTCCAAGAATTCGTAGACTATTGGTTTAACGATGGTTACGAGCTTTGGTTGAGCATCAACCCCGAGCGGAAGGTTCCCCTCCGGCAAGGTACACTTGACGAGCCTGATAAATTCCTGAATTCTTGGGCCAGCTTTCCCTTGCGACCGGGCGGTCCAACCCTGGCCGAGGCTTACGATTCAGAGGTAGCCGAACAATTGAGTAGCGAACTGACTTTGGCCAACCGCTGGGGTTTTCCCGAGAACCAAGGCGGCTTGGTGAGCCGTTTATACGAAGAACTGACCCTTTCGCCCCTTTTGCAGGAGATGCTGAGCGGTTATTTCACCAGTAGCCAAACTATCATCGAAATGTATACGGACGTGATCGACCTCATTCCCAACTACGCTTTTCCCATCGAAATAGCCCCCAGCCCAACGCCAGAATAGCGTGGGCTAGATTTATAGTCGGGCAGCCAGCCTCTTTTCCAGTAATCGATCTACTCTTTTTGTGAGTGTATGAATCATTTCTCGCACCGGCATATCAATTACCCACATTGACGGATTGGCGGTTGATTTCTTCCCCGGCGAAAAATACTTGACATAAGTCGAATAAAGGAACAGTTGAAAACGATTCGGTTTTGATCCCGCGAGACAATTTCACGCTCCCTTCTTCAGAATGATCTTGCATTACGTAGACATCGGTTAAACAGCCGTGATCAAAAAAGCAATCAGACCGATGTCACGCCAGATTCCACTTGTAACCAACTGTGGGCCCCAGTCCCAGCTAAAATGACACTGTGCCTTACGAACGTAGTTGCCCCCAGGCAACTTGTGTGTGTCGGTGCTCCTGCTGTGGATATATCGCCGAGATAGCTTTTCCTGACCAACCCGTAAGGCTGAGTCAAAGCGAATGACGACTTCATTCTCGCCAGGATATAAATGAGAATGCGCATCAAATTCCCAAGCCCGAAACATATTATCGGTCTGGCCGACCTCCCGACCATTGAGCCAGATCGTTGCCAAGGTGTCCAGGCCATCACAGCGTAATAAAACATGATTGTGCTGCAAAAACTCAGCGGTAAGGTCGAAGGTTCGCCGGTATAGCCAGTCAGCTTCGCCGACCCACATGACCTGCTGCTCATTATCTCGAAAAAAAGAATCGGGGATGTCTCCAGTAGCCATTAGGTCGGTGTGAATACAACAGGGCAACCTGGCTGATCGCCAGGCAGATTCTTCTTCGCTAACTTGTTTGATCTGCTAACATCCGATTAAGCTCAAGGTTTTCATCGTTACCTAACCTTCACCCCTACACTCCACGGTCAACGGCAAAATAAGTTAATCAATCTTTCTCACGACGTCGCCTACTTTTACGAATCCTGGTTGAATGATACGGGCAAATAAACCGCGCCGGCGCAACTGGCGACCTTCGGCCGAGTTGACGAATCGAATGGCGTCACGACCGAATCTTTCGGTGAATTTGGCGCATCCGGTATGAGCCAATTCTGTTATCTCTAGGAGGGCAGTTCCTATGCTTATCCTTTGGCCTGTTGGCAAATTTTCGGAGCTTACATCAAAATCGATGTACAGTTGGTCCCCAGCTAAGGGCCAGCGAGCTCTATCACCCGCCAATAGATGAATGATCCGGCTGTTCATGATCGCGATCTGCGACTCTGGATGTGCGCTGCCGTCATCGGTTAGCTTGCTTCCCCGTTTTAGCCAATTGTCGCCAGTTAAACCCGCGTCGACTTCCAGCTCAGCTCGCTCAACGATAAGCCTTTCGCCCACGCCAGGCCGGCTTACAATCATCTCCAATGTACCTTTATCGGCCGGCGATTCCCCTGAATCGGCCAACCCTTTCTCTAGCTCTGCCTCAGTCAAATGTTTACCCATCTTGAACTCCTCGAAAACTCACTCATCTATCATCGCGATCGCCTCGATTTCGATGAGGATATCCCTATTTGCCAATGCGCTGACGCCTATCCATGTCGTCGCCGGCGCCTGCTGGATAGGAAAAAACTCTTTCAAAGCATCACTGATATGCCGGCTTTCATCCAACACACTTTCTACAATGTAGATTCGTATTGAAACCACATCTGACAAAGCCCCGCCGGCTACTTGCATCGCCGTATCGATATTCCTGAATGTCTGCCAGGTTTGAGTTCGCAAATCACCAGGTCCGACAATCATTTGTTGTTCATCCCAGGCAACCTGACCCGATATATAAACAGTCTTTCCACCAATGGCGCTAACAATTTGCGAGAAACCGTACTGGAGGCTAGGAAACAATTGTGGCGGATTAATATATTCTTTTGGCATCTCTCAATATCTCGTTGCTCTTTACATAATGTGGCAGGTCAGGAATCATTCTTGCCTATCTTGTCAGGGATTTATTATAGCAGGTGTGATCGTATTCGAAGCCAACAGCCCTAAATTTCGGAAAACTCTTTGCCTGGAAAAACCTCTTCAACGATCTTCCATCGAATCCTATTCACCATCTTCTTGACGCACCTAAGGTGAAGTGCTATTATGCCCGGCACGATGAAGAGTTACTCAGCTTTTTACTTTTGCAGTGAATACTTTTGGCCCCACGCAAAGGGCTGCGCCTGAGTGAAAAGGTAAAGTAACCGGAACATTCAAGAAAACCGGATAGCTTCACAAGACGCGGCCAAAGAGTCGCGTCTTTTTCTTTGTCTAGCCGGAACCTCAAGAAGGCAGAACATGATGAGTCCAACAGGCAACAATCACCAAAAAAGCAAACCCTCGATGGCGAATCCCCTGGTTTGTCGCGGTATCCGCGGCGCGACCACGGTGGCGGAAAACTCGGCCGAGGCCATCTTGCGGGCGACACGCGAATTACTCTTTTTAATGATCAGGGCCAATGACGTCGACGTTAAGGATGTTGCCAGCGCTATCTTTACCACCACACGAGACTTAAACGCCACATATCCGGCCTTGGCAGCGCGACAATTAGGTTGGTATGATGCGGCTTTGCTTTGCGGTCATGAAATGGAAGTGCCAGACAGTTTAGATCATTGTATACGGATCTTGATTCACTGGAACACTGCCATCGAGCCCAAAGATATCGTCCATGTTTACCTGCACGGGGCGAAAGAACTGCGTCCCGACCGAACCGATTTGCCGCCTATACCATTTGAGGAGATTGAAGCGGCAATTAACTTTGATCGGATTAACATTAATCTAGATAATGAGGACTAAGTGCCCTGTCTCATAAATAAGCTAATTTAGATGGATAAGTCTTGCGCCAAACATATGGGTGACGATGACTATTCCAATAATCTGTACTCTTAACAATTGAAGAACGAACGGTTGCAACATTCTCAAACCGACGCCCTGCTAAAGCCAAGGACTTTAAGGTTTTCCACCAAGGCTCGATAAGGTTGAGCCAAGGCGCATAAGTGGGCTGAAAAAGAAAACGAACCCGCTCATGGGCTAAGGCCCAAAGTTGCACGGCAAGGCTGCGATGAATGGAAAGGTTATCTAGAATCAGAATCAACTCATTGGTTGGCCACTTCTCGGTAACTGCTTGCAAAAGGTCAATAAAATCCTGGCTGCGGCGCCGCTCACGACAAAGCGTCACAGCCATGCCTGTCGTCGGTTCAAAAGCACCAAACACCCAAAGATAATTTCGCCGGCCATAATCGGGTTTCAAGGGTGGTCTTTTCCCTTGAGGTGCCCATTGTTTCCCTGGATAAGTTTTGGCGGCCACTGGTCCCAGTTCATCCAAGCAAAGCACATGGGTTTGGGCAGGCGGCTGGGGGACTAAGTGAAACGAATTAGCCTCTTAATTAAAAAAAGGATTGTCATAACCTGAACCCAATTCGTTCATGGAATCAACGATAAAATTGGTTCCAATCTAAGTTTCTTAGTTGATTAAACGCCAACTATGTAAACCGCCATAGATTCTTCGGGAATGAACTTTATTGGAAGCGGTTTACTACTAGGCAATTGCGCTAACCGGATTGCATGTCATTCCACAAAGATTTGCGTAATTGCCCTTAGTACATTGTTACGCAAATAAATAAGAAATCTTGTTTGTAATCAAAAAGTTCGATAAGCTGGCAGGATGAAAAAAGAACATGTCAAGCTCAGCGAAGAAGATCGAACTTATTTAGAGAACTTGTTAAAGAAAGGCAGTTTACGTGCCAACACCTATAAACGAGCGTTAGCTCTCCTCGAATTAGATCGAGGTCGAACCTTTACAACAGTGGCCGAAACCGTTGGTGTCACCAAACAAAGCCCATCAACCTGGGCGAAAAAGTACAAGGAATCAGGTCTGGAAGTCCTAACCGATAAACCAAGACCGGGTCGTCCCACCGTCATTGACGGACTGCAACGGGCCAAAATTACAGCACTGGCTTGTAGTGACCCGCCTGAAGGATATGCGCGTTGGTCTTTGCGTTTGTTAGCCGATAAAGCGGTTGAGCTCGAGTACGTTGAGGCCATTTCCTATGGCGAAGTGCGTCGGATTCTCAAAAAAACGAACTCAAACCTCATTTGAAACGTTGTTGGGTCATCAGCAAGATAACCAGTCGATTTATTGCCCAAATGGAGCGAATCCTCTGGTTGTATACCTTGCCTTACGACCCACTTTATCCGGTGATTTGTTTCGATGAACGTCCTTGTTTTCTGATTGGTGATGTGGTGGAACCATTGGCCATGCAGAGCGGTCAAGTACGCAAAGAACATTATGCTTATGAAAAAAACGGTTCCTGTGCTCTCCTGGCAGCCATTGAACCGTTGACGGGTCATCGTCTGGCTCAAGTTCACGCTCAACGCACTAAAAGAGAGTTCACTTTGTTCTGTCAGGCACTGGCGGCGGCTTATCCGGAGGCCAAGACGATTCGTTTGGTACTGGATAATCTGAACACCCATGACATCAGCGCTTTTTACGAGAACTTGCCCGCTGATGAAGCGCTGGCCTTAGCTCAACGGTTTGAGTTTTGCTTCACACCAAAAGCGGCTAGCTGGCTGAACATGATCGAAATCGAATTTTCGGCCCTGGCCCGGCTTTGTCTCAATCGCCGCATTCCGACGATTGAAGAACTGGAATCCGAAGTGCTGGCTATCATCGCCGACCGGGCACGCAAGCGCATCAAAATCAATTGGCAATTCTCGATTGAGACTTGTCGCGAAAAGCTGAATGCTCGTTATTCGGTTGTTAATGTGGCTAATTCTAAATTCATAAATATTTAAAATACTTAATTAACAGTGTACTTAGTAGGTCAAAAAAAAGAGATAGTGTAAATGATGATTGTCGTAATGAAGAGCCAAGCCAAGATGATTCATGTGTCGGCCGTCATTGCCCGAATCGAAGACGCCGGCTTTAAGGTTCATTTGTCCGAAGGGGAGGAAAGGACCATCATCGGCATTATCGGCGACGGCCGGCCTCTGGACCGCGACCAACTCGAACGCATGCCCGATGTTGAACGCTGCGTGCCAATCCTAGAACCATTTAAACTGGCCAGCAAAGGCTTCAAACCAACGGGAACGAATTTTCCTATTGGGGATCACGAGGTTGGAAATAAAGAAATCCTCATTATCGCCGGCCCATGCTCGGTTGAGAGCCGAAGCCAGATCATCGAAACAGCCCATGCCGTGAAAGAAGCTGGCGCCCATGTCTTGCGAGGTGGAGCTTTCAAACCACGAACTTCCCCCTACTCTTTCCAGGGACTGGGCGAAGAAGGCCTTGAATATTTAGCTGAAGCCCGAGAGGAGACCGGTTTACCCGTCATCACCGAAGTCATGGAACCAGGACTGGTTCCCCTGGTCTGCCAATATGCCGACATCTTGCAGATTGGCGCTCGAAACATGCAGAATTACGCTCTCTTACATGCTGTGGGCAAAGCCCAGCATCCAGTCATGCTCAAACGTGGAATGAGTAGCCTCATGAAAGAATGGCTGATGTGCGCCGAGTATATATTAAGCCATGGTAATACCAGGGTCATGTTGTGTGAACGGGGTATCCGGACTTTCGAAACTTATACGCGCAATACCTTCGATATTAATGCCATTCCGGTAATAAAAGAGCTTTCCCACCTGCCTATCATCGCCGATCCCAGCCATGCGACCGGAAAGTGGGAATATGTCGCCCCTGCCGCCAAGGCCAGTATTGCCGCCGGCGCTGATGGGTTGATTATCGAGGTTCACCCACAACCCGACGTAGCCTTGTCCGATGGGGTGCAATCGTTGAAACCTAAACGTTTCGCCCAACTAGTCAGTGAACTCAAGGCAATTGCCGAAGCCGTCGGTCGCGAGGTCCGTCCATAATCTGGCCAGCCCATCTAAGAAGGAGGTGACACGATGTCTCAACTCGAGCTACTACGTATACTTGATGCACCCGGACGCGCACCGGCCGGCCTGGCCTGGGATGGTCAATCGCTTTGGCTTAATGATTATCAGGACGGCTTGCTTTACCGATTCGACGTAGATAGCGGTAAACCCTTAAACTCGCTGCTTTGTGCTGGGGTCATCAGTGGTCTGACTTGGGATGGAGAATCGCTATGGCAGACACGCCTTGACGAAAACTGGCTGCAGCGCTTGAACGTGGAAGGTCTTGACATCGACCAGACTCTCCCGGTTGAGAGCTATGAACGCCTCTCGGACGCGGCCTGGGATGGGAGCCGATTGAGAGTCATTTCCCAGAGCACTGGCCGGTTACTCACCCTAAATCCTGATGATGGTCGAATCGAAGATTCCATGCCCATCCCACAGGCGGCTACGGCAGTTACTTATCATGAAGGATCTCTATGGCTGGCTTACCCACACCAGATGGTATTCCGGCCGGAAACAGGCAGCTTCGAATGGCTGAACAAGGAACAACACTACTATCTCCTCGAACTCGATCCAACCAGTGGGTCTGAACTGGCCCGCTATGAGCTCGATTTCTTACCAATGGGGCTAACCTGGAAAGATCTGAGTTTATGGCTCTCGCAACCAGCGGCCGCTCTGCTTCACGAATTCATTTTGGCGTAATCGCATGTTTGTCCTGTCTATGACATCCAAGTTATAATCGACTTTCGATACGAACATCACCGGAGCACAGGAATGTCAAGAGCAGTATTTCCATTTACATCTATTGTTGGCCAGGAACGTATGAAGCGGGCCCTCATCTTAAATGCCGTTAGCCCTCAAATCGGAGGAGTGCTAATACGTGGCGAGCGAGGGACGGCCAAATCCACGGCCGCCCGAGGCTTAGCCGCTCTGTTACCCGATATCGAAGTCATAGGCGATTGTCACTTCTCATGCAACCCCGACCGGCCGAATGAATGGTGCGACGAATGCCGTATTCGCCACGCCGACGGCCAAATGGATACACTGGTGCGCAAGACCTCTTTCATAGATCTGCCGGTGAGCGCGACCGAAGACCGGGTTGTCGGCACGTTAGACATCGAGTTGGCCATTCAAAAAGGTGAAAAACATTTTGAGCCAGGTGTATTGGCTTCGGCCAATCGCGGGCTGCTTTACGTGGACGAAGTCAACCTATTAGACGATCATGTTGTGGATCTACTTTTGGATTCGGCCGCCATGGGCGTCAATGTCGTCGAACGAGAAGGCATCAGCTTCAGCCACCCGGCTAAATTTATTCTGGTTGGCACAATGAATCCGGAAGAAGGGGATATTCGACCCCAGCTCCTGGACCGTTTTGCATTCTCGGTCCACATCAGCGGCTTGTTGGATACTGAAAAGCGCATGCAAATCATGGAGCGACGCATCAATTTCGAGAGTGATCCAGAAGCTTTTCGGAACCGGTGGCAAGAACAGGAAGATACCCTTTCTAACCAGATCGCGCTAGCCCGCGAGAAAGTCAACCAGGTTCGATATTCCCGTCGCGACCTGGCTTCCATCGCCGGGCTGACCGCTTCCATGAAAGTAGATGGCCATAGAGCCGATCTCGTCATTCTTCGCGGTGCCCAGGCCCACGCTGCCTTTATGGGTCGCGAAGATATCGCCGACCAGGATATTGTCCTGGCTGCTGAATTAGCGCTGCCCCATCGCATTAAATCTCGCCCATTCCAGGAAATGGCCATCTCCGCCTATGAATTGGAAGATCAACTCGAACAGGTTCAATCTGAATGGGGTGCGGGCGACGTAGGCGAAGAATCCGAATCGCTCGATGAGCCTATGGAAGGTAAAAAAAAAGCGTAGATAACGAAGGTGTCGAGGGTGCGGAAACGGCCCAAGCGGAAGCTGGTCCCCAATCCGTGCCCCAGTTGCCTCAAGATAGCCATTGGTGGGAGGGTGGCCAGCAGGTAGACTCATCCCAGGAATTCACCACTCGTCGCTTGGACACCCAGCTTGACCGCTTAACCCGCCATACACCTGGTCGTCGTTCGCGCACCAAGACCGAGCGCAAACGAGGTCGATATATCCAGGCTCGAATTCCACATAAAGACCGGGTCACCGATCTGGCATTTGATGCCACTTTAAGAGCGGCCAGCGCCCCACCAACGTAGTCGCGACAGATCCAAAACCGCCCTGGCCCTCAAGAAAAGCGACCTCCGCGAAAAAGTACGGGTGCGCCGCTCCGCCAACCTAGTGCTCTTCGTCGTCGATGCCAGTTGGAGTATGGCAGTAGCCGAACGGATGGAGGCAACTAAGGGCGCTATCATGTCTCTTCTAACTGATGCTTACCAGCGCCGGGATCGTGTCGGTCTGGTCGTATTTAACAAGAATGAGGCCATCCTGGTTCTTGCCCCTACGAATTCGGTCCAATTGGCCCGGAGCGCCCTGGCTGACATCGCCGTCGGCGGTAAAACGCCCCTTTCTGCCGGTTTACTTTTAGCCTACGAGGTTTTTCGTAAAGAAGCTCACCTGCATCCAGAAGTTATGCCCTTAATGATCCTGTTGACTGATGGCGCGGGCAATGTCAGCATGAGCGAATTACCGCCTCAAGAAGAAGCCCACCGGATAGCCAAGCTTATCAAAGACGCTGATATCCGATCGGTGGTCATTAACATGGAACATGCCGCCTTTGACCAAGGCTTGGCCCAGTTGCTAGCCGAACACCTGGACGCGCCTTGCCACACGTTAGAGGAGTTGCACGCAGAAAGCCTCTATCACAAAGTATTGGAAGTACTTTAAGGACAGTCACTTAAGGGAGCTTTACCCGCCGCATTAGATGTGAAAGCCAGTACCTGTCTCGCAAAATTGGATCGGTCACCCTCAATATTCGCCGCTAACGGCCGAAATGCATGGGCATAATGACGTGGGTAAAATCATCGTCCCCAACCGGTCTTATCACCCCGGGATCAGTTGATTTCGTCGTCTCCAGGGCTATTTGTGGCGCATCTATCACCGCCAGAACCTGACTCATATATTTCACATTAAAGGCAATTTCAATCTCTTCACCTTCAACGCTAGCATCGATTTGGGCCACGTTATCGCCTGTTTCCGAACTCGTCGCCGTTACCGTGGCGTAGCCCGACATCAGTTCGTTGCCCGGCTCCACACGGACGCGGGCTGTATGGTTGGCTTCCCGGGCAAATATTTCGGCCATCTTACAGGCCTGGGCGAAGTCGGCCGCATTCAGCACCGTCCGTGTTCTGTGGCTCTGGGGGATTACCGGTTGAAAATCGGGAAAATTTCCATCGATTAATTGGGTTACTAGAACGATGTTCTCCATTTCAAAGATGACTTGGTTTCTGCCTTCAGGCATAGTGATGAAGATGTGTTCGCTATCCTCATCAGCAATCCGGGCTAGTTCGGTCAATGCCCGGGCTGGAATGACTGCTTCCAGCACATCGGCCGAAGGCACGCTCAACTCTACTGATTTGATCGACAGCCGGAATCCATCCGTGGCAGCCATGCTCAGGGTTTTACCTTCTATGCGCGTCAAGACTCCAGTCAAAGTCGGCCGGGCATCGTCGGTGGCTGCAGCAAAGGCGACTTGGGCAATCATCTGTTTCAGTGTCTCAGTTTCGATACGATGGCGATTATTCTCTCCGGCCTCCGGAACCAGGGGAAACTCTTCGTGGTCGATACCCTTGATATTTGCCTCGGTCCGCGCACAGGCTAGATGCAAAGTCTTTGTAGCTGAATCCAGCTCCAAATCAACCTGACCGTGCGGCAAGGCATTAACCAGATCATTCAAGGTCCGGGCAGGTACGGTAATAGCTCCTTCTTCGGCAACCTTGGCCCCTATCCAACAGGTGATCACGACCTCCAAATTGGTGGCCGACAATTTCAAGCGCCCATCATCGGTCGCCAGCAACACATTAGCCAATACCGGCAGTGTCGAGCGCGTACTCACTGCCCTGCTTACAATGCCTAAGCCTTTCGCCAAATTCTCTTGCAAACAAGACACCTTCATGACTATTCTCCGGTAGTTTTGTTGTAATAGCCCGCATCATTAGGTCAAAATAGTATAACGAATCAGGGAGGTCATGGCAAGGGTCAGCGGCGACCATTTCTTACGACGGCCGGGATTCTCAACTAGCCAACAATGCCCGGTACAGAACGATAGCTAGAGCCGCATGGACATTGTGGGATCGCCCTTTGCCAAACATAGGTACAAAAACGGCCACATCGCACAACGCCAGCATCGCCTTAGTCAGGCCATGATCCTCGTTTCCGACGACGAGACATGTCTTGGATGGGAAATGATACTGGTGATACGGAACAGCCCCCTCGACCACTTCCAGGGCCACTAATTGGTAACCGGCCGCTTGGATCTTCGTAGCAGCTTGTAGGGGATCAGCCTCATAGCGCCAATTCACATTTTTACTTTTGCCCCGCCCGACCTTTTGGATGGTAGGATTGGGTGGTCGAGGCGTGATGCCGCTCAAGATCAATTCTGAAACGCCAGCCCCATCACAAAGACGAAAGATTGAGCCTACATTGTACGGATATTCCACGCTCTGCAATAAAACGGCAACATCGCGATCAGGCGAATTTTGCCGCTTATAGTCGCGTAAAAATCTTTTCAACTCGACGCCAGTGAGTTGCTTCATGGAGATCGAGATAATGAAATAGCTAAAACGCCGGGTTCGAAACAGTGATATTGAACCCGGCGTCTGATTGTTGTTAGCTGCCTTGTATGACTAGACCAAAATGACCTAGCAAAGTAATGAGCCCGATTCACATAGATGGCCGTGCTATCACGCCGGAGTTAGCTAGCCAACATGATCCGGCAGAAATGATTATCTGAACTTTCATCGCCCATCCAAAATCAGACCGGCGAGCAGCTCATTTTTAGGTCACTTCACCCAATCGGTTATACTCTTCAATCTCAAAGGCTCGGTTGGCTTGTATTTGAACGACAATGCCTAACCCAGCAACAACAAGGAAGAACAGAAGCCACCAGAATGAGTTTTCGATGGCAAGCTTAACCGGGTTATTGAGCAATTTCACCGCTAACGCGCTGTCGAACATAGACAGCAGTGTATAGATGATAACCGCCGTTCCGCCTACTGCCGTGGCAACGATGATGGCGTACTTCTGAAGATTGAAGAAGTACACGACCAAGGCCAAGGCTACACCAACGACGACAGCAATTAACCAGACCAAGAAGCCTCCATCCAAACCAATCCAACCCAAGATACCTATCGCAGCTCCATAACCGAGGGAAAACGAGACGATGCCCACGGCAATGAAGTAGAACAGATAAGATAACAGGGCAAAGAGTAACCCGACGAAAAAGCCGACGACCCATCCCGTTACCGTAGCCAGAAAACCGGCATTGAAAAGGAAGTGCATCGTCTGGGCCCCGAGGAAGAACCCGGCAAAGAACCCCCAAATTGGCAGCAGAACCATAAACAGTTTATAGCCGCCAAAAGCAACTACCAGTCCGAAAAGCAGGGCGATGAACCCTATACACAATATTTCAAACGACATAGTTATACCCTCCAACAATGAACTAGATGCGTCTACAATGTTACCGGGCCGGCGACCCAGATCCCCAATATTTTACCTTTTCTGGCAGAAAATCAAAGTGAATCATCTTGGTCACTGTCCTAGGGGTTGGTGCAATTGCCGTAAGAATCCTTCCCGACTAAGCAACCGAAAGATGAACTAACGCTATTACTAATATTCAGGAATTGTTGGATTAAGGATTCAGGATATTATTGACCGCTCTACGCTGGCGACAAGCCACCACTAAACGACAGATCATCGTCGAGGCCCCAGGCGCGACTGAGGTGGCATAGTGACTCGAAAGCTGCATCTCTGACGCTTCGTTCTGGATCTGCATAGGCCTGAACCAGGGGAGACATAGAATCGGGATCAGCAAATACCCCCAATGTCAAAGCTGCTTCTCTGCGAATAGCAGGATCATTATTCTCCAAGGCATCCATCACTTCCGGCATGGCCTCGTCTCCCACGGGCACCATGCGCCCTTGGGCAACTGCCCAACGCACAAGCCAGGCCTGCTCCCCTGGACGGGGCGCCTGCCAGGTAGAATTTACAGCGCCGCTCTTTTGAATCTGCAGCGCTTCCGCCGCCGCGGTCTGTACGGCCGGTTGCTCGTCTTTCAGCGCTGCTTTCTCTAGAAGCTCGACGGCCCAAGGCTCTTCGATCAAGACCAGTCCGGCAACGGCTGCCCTGCGAACGCTGAACACCTCGTCTGCTATCGCTTCTCGCAATATTTCATAGGACTCCGGCGCAGCAGTCAAAGCTAAGCTCTCGGCCGCTGCCCGGGACAAGGCATCATCAGGTTCTAGCAAAGCTTCGATGATCGAGCGCTCTGTGGCTGGATCATCTAGCCAGGCTAAGGCATGGACAACAGCCTCCCTAACAACAGGTTCACCATCATTGATCAGCCGGTCAATGACCAGCAACGCATCCTCTTCGCCTACTTTGGCGATGGCAGCAGGCAAGATTTGCCGGATTGCCACCTCACCCTGGGCGACCAAATGGCTCAGAAGCGAACCTACGCCAGTGGCACCGGTGCTTGCCAGGGCAAGTAGCGCCCTCTGGCGCCAAACGATGGGCGTTTTCTGGTCGACGATCATCCGTCCCAGACCGACCAGCACTTGCCGCCGCCAGGGTACTTGCTCATCGATCTCCGGCAGCCAACTAGCTAATATGAATAGCTGTTCGTGCAGCTTCGTCTCTTTTTGTTCCAAGAGCATGGCCGCCAATCCGCCCCCCCCTGTCCTGGTGGCATAAAAATGCAAGGCGCCAGACCAGAAGGAATCTTCCATCCGGCTGGCTAGATCATCATGTGTGGCCAAACGAACGAGATAGCTGGAGGCAAGAAAATCACGCCATAAAGGACTTAGAAATCCCCATCGCCCTTCACCATAAGACACAAATAGCTCACTCATCTCCATCATTTCTACTAGGCGATTAATCGCTCGGCGTTCTCCAGCTGTTTCAAATTTTTCCAAGACCAGGGTCGCCAGCTTGATCAATTCGTCCTGGGTGAGATACAAGACCCGTTGTGACATCATGGTATAAGCGAGCCGGGGCCACAGTTCAGCCGAAGCCGGACCTAACCAGGAACCTTCAGGATCGCGGGCGATCCTGAAAAGAAGTTGTCGCAATATCGCCTCAAAAATCGCCAGCCGGTTTTCCGGCGGCTCGACCGGATCGTTTTTGTCAGGAAACAAAGCCAGCTGTAGTCTCAGGCCGGTATCGATGGCCGGTTGGCCGGGTCTCCAATAGCTGCTGAGATCACATAATTCCCCGGAGCGAGTGGCTGCTTTCCAACTGTCACCTGCTCGCTGCGCCTGGCCCTGACGCCAATCTAGGATAGACGTCACCGCAAAGCCGATCTTCATGAGCGGACCGTTGTCCCGGGAGGAACCGGCTACGATAACCTGGATGTTCGGGAAAGCCGCCAGCAGTTTTTTTAGCCAGCGGTTGACAGGTGGTCGAGCTTCGGCCGGTAATTCATCATAACCATCAATGAGCAAGCACAAATGGCCGGCTTGCGCTTTGTTCAAAATGAGGTGTTTCATACGACGTTGGCTAAGCACCTGAAACCTGCAGCCAAGATTATTCACCAATGGCTGGACAGGATCGACCGGATCTTCTTCATTATTTTGCGTCGTTATAAAGGACTCAAGATCCAAACCGGCCAAATGAACGTAGATCGCCAGTGGATTTCCCGATTTCGATCCGTTCCAATCGTTCTTCTTTGAGCCATTTGCTCTTGAAACTTTGTCATCAGAAGTAAGATCCGACATTCCCTCGGAGGATTTAGCTGCGAGTATGGCCAGATATGCCAGCAGGGTGCTCTTTCCCGTCCCCGACTCTCCGCTTATGACGACTCGCCGAGCCAGATAGCGCAATTGGTGAGCAAGGACAGAAGGCGGTGGCGGCACAGCTGTTCCAGAAACCAACTCGGGCCAAAGATGATAAAGTTTCCGCGCATTATTCAGACCCGTGGGCTCGGCCTCACAGCCCAACGGAACCAGCACTCGCGGTTCGACGAACAACTGGTCGAGGCTGGCAAAGGCGTTGCCCAAATGACGGCTCATAACATATTGCGCCATTTCAGAGCGAAACCGGTTTTCTGCTCGGCCGCCTAGCCAATCATTTTGCGTTCTTGTCCAGTCGACGATCCCCCCCCAGCGTTCGCCAACAAATGGAGACATTCTTTTATACAGCACAATGGCTAAGACAGTGCCTATTACAAAGCCGATCAGGATTGAAAACGGATCAGGGCTCCAATTCGGTGAAGTAAATATTGCCATGGTTTTTTCCAGTCTTTTTTATTAACTTCGGGCTGCGATGCAGTCAGTGTCCTAGTGAGTGAAAATGTTTCCTCATTAGTAAGCTCAATTATCCAACTTGGGCCTTGCACTGACCCAAAAAGTTCCGTCAAACAGATAAGCCGGTTCAGACTCCGGCCGACCTCCAGCCGTATCAAGAGACATTTTCTCACAGATAAGCCCCATCGTAACAAGTGATTATCTATGAACACAATAGTTAAGTTGTACCCAAGAGCCATATGAAAATGGTCTTCTGGTACTTATGGCCGCATTGGTTATACTGGATCACATGTCGCTGCCTTCACTCAACGTTTTCACCGTCATCGCCGCGGCATCGCCGTTGATCATCGTCCTCTATTTGATGATCGGCCGCAATTGGCGAGGCAGTAAAGCTGGACCTGCCGGTTGGTTAACGGCCATCATCGTCTCTGTCCTCATCTTCGGCGCCGGACCCCGCCTTTTGTTAGTCAGCCTTGGTCGCTCGTTACTTCTAGCGTTTTTCGTCCTTTACATCATTTGGATGGCTTTGTTGCTCTATCACGTGGTCAACGATGCCGGAGCTATTGGCGTCATCGGTCGAGAATTACCCGGACTAGCCCATGACCGGCCTTCCCAGGCGCTGTTATTAGGTTGGACTTTTGGCTCCTTCTTGCAGGGCGCTTCCGGATTCGGCGTACCGGCGGCTGTTGTGGCTCCCTTGCTTGTTGGTCTTGGTTTTCCGGCAAACTCTGCCGTCGTTATCGCACTGGTTGGCCATGCCTGGGCGGTTACATTTGGCTCATTGGGCTCATCGTTCTACTCCTTGATAGCCGCCACCGGTGAACCAGGCCAGATCCTAGCCGGGCCATCGGCACTTCTTTTAGGTCTTTGTTGCCTGCTTTGCGGACTAGCCGTCCTTTGGGAAACCGGTCGTCTGCCGGCAATTCAAAGCCAATGGGGCGAGCTTATCGGCGTCGGCTTGATCATGGCGAGCGTGCAATTTGGCCTGGCGAAGGTCGGCTTGTGGAGCCTGGCCGCCTTCGGGGCGGGTATCGTCGGCCTTGTCGTCATGATCGTCGACTTGCGAACAGGGCTTTTAAATGCCGGCGCCTGGCGGACAAGGTTGGCCGGTCGTTCCCGAGTAACTGTTGGGCCGGATTCGGCCTTGGCTACTGGGCCGTCTTCTGCAGCTGCGTCGCCGATGCAGCACCGCCTTGACATCCCCGCTCTGACCAAAGCATCCATGCCTTATCTGATCTTGATAATCATTGTCGTTGTGGGTGAATTATACCTTGAAAAGCCCTTGTCCATCATCACTATCGATCCCCAATTTCCCGAAGTCATCACACGTTTCGGCTGGATAACCCCGGAGGGACCAGGCCGAGCCATCAGTTTGTTGGGTCACGCTGGCGCGTTATTGATGTACACCAGCATCCTTAGCTTTCTGTGGTTTCGTTGGCAGGGTACTTTCGGCCGGGACGATTCTTATAGCGGCCAGGTCATTCTCGGCAAGACTATTCGCGGCTCCACCAAGTCAACTATCGGCATCATCACGCTCGTCGCTATGGCCGTCACTATGCAACATGCCGGAATGACCCAGATGTTGGCCCAGGTTCTCAGTGCCGGTACCGGCTCTCTGTTTCCCTTCCTCAGCCCTTTCATTGGCGCACTAGGCGCATTTATGACCGGCAGCAACACCAATAGCAACGTCGTCTTTGGCCAGTTACAGTTAGAGACAGCCTTAACAATTGGCCTGGCAGTAACCTGGATTCTAGCGGCCCAAACGGCCGGGGGGGCTGTTGGCAGCCTCTTCGCCCCTGCCAAAGTCATTGTCGGTTGCAGCACAGTCGAGGGAGCCAGTGACAGCCAGGTATTAAAAAAAGCCGTTGTTTATGGCCTGGCCATCGTCGCGATACTGGGATTAGTCGCCTGGTTAATAAGCCTGGTATCCTAATCTACAAGTTCCGGCGCTTTCTGGCGACAAGTCGAGATCGGCGTATTTGACCATTTTGGGTCACGTAGCAATACGAAGTCTATATCAACGAGCGGCGAGTTAGCTCCTCCCTTAACGCCCCCACCCCATTAAATACATAACCGTGAATGCCTAGTTGACCGGCTGCTTCGATATTGCGTATCTGATCGTCGATGAAGAGGACTTGCCCTGGTTCATCCCCAAGGCGTTCCAAGGTTATCTCGTAGGCCTGTCTTTCTGGCTTGGCTACTCCGATGAAGTGCGAATTGACAATAACTTCAAAGTAGCCAGCGATCTTCATTTGCTCATTCAAAATATGATCAAGGTGATCAGTGGCGTTGCTCAAGATCGAAAGCTTGAAGCGACCGTATAATTCCAGGATAAGCTGGCGCATTTCCGCCTTCAAACCTACACCTCGGAAGAGTTGATCTAGGAACTGTTGTTGTTCCAGGAGATTCGTTATCCCATGGGGTGACAATAAAGCAGACCACATTTGGGCATCAGTCCATTGCCCAGTTTTGGCCAGTTCCCATTCCGTTCCAGTGAAAAAACGAGTCCACATTTGATTGGCATTCTCATATCCTAATTGTAGAGCCAGGGCTTCTCGCCTTTGATTGACGGGGGTGTCGTCTAATGGGGTGAATAGCACCCCGCCGACGTCAAAGAGGATCGTTTCAATTGGCATAGTGGTGGAACTCTCTTGTTTGCTTCCAGATCGACAAACGTGCCAGAGGCTTCAACCTATAGCTCGATGGGCTGTTGATTCACGCGAAGGTGTTCAGTTTCAATGATAGCCAATATTTTCTGGACCGTTTGCCTCAACTCACCATCAGAATTTTCGACGCAATAGTCGAACTCATTCACCCTTCTCATCTCCTGCCGTGCGGTAGCGATGCGCAAATTCAAACCTTCTGCCGTCTCCGACTTCCGTTCCCGGAGGCGCCTGACAAGCACTTCCTCCGACTCGGTTGTTAGAAAGATAAAGATGGCATTTGGCACGAGCTTACGAATCGTCGCGGCACCCTGGACATCCACCCGCATGATCACATCTCTACCACTAGCCATCGCATCCCGGATTTGTTGCTTTGGTACGCCTTTATAATCATTGTAGACCACGGCGTACTCCAACAATTCATTTTCTTCGATCATTTGTGCGAATTCATCGTGGCTAACGAAAAAATAGTCATAACCATCCACCTCTCCAGGCCTCGGGGACCTGGTAGTCGCCGTCACGACGAAGTAAAAGGTATCTGGCGCCTCCAATAATAGACGAGCAACAGTATCTTTGCCCACCCCCGAAGGTCCTGAGATAACGACTAACAATGGATACCGTTTCAATGAATATGGATCTTGATCGTTCAAATTTGCACCTGATTGAGGCAAACGTATAATGAAATCGACACAATAACAATGCTTTTCTAATTCTATCAACAAAAGAAGGCTAGTTCCATCTAGAGTAAGCCGTCTTTTTGATTTAAACGAAAATATGGTTCGTTGGTTACTTAGAAAAAAGCCAAAGTTTTTGATTCAAACAAAAATTTTGAGTTTTCAGCTTACTTTCGGAGAAAAGTTCCATTCTTAGCCTGCGTTTATATGAATGGTGAGAACTTTTCTCTACGGAGTTGGTCGTCAAGAGGAATAAGAACAGAGAATATGCCCACCTATGAGTTTCGCTGCCAGGAATGCGGACAGATTGTCCGGCGATTTTATACCTACGCCGAATATGATTCGGCCCAACCTTCCTGCCCCCACTGTAAGAGCACAAATTTGAGACGACTGATCAGCCGTGTGGCCTTGGCCAAGTCAGAAGAATCCCGCCTAGACTCTCTCGACCCCGAGAGCATGATCGCCGGATTAGATGAAAACGATCCTAAATCAATGGGCCGCTTCATGAGGAAGTTGAGCACCGAAATGGGTGAAGATATGGGCGATGAGTTCGGTGAAGTCGTCGAGCGGTTAGAAAAAGGTGAATCCCCAGAATCGATTGAAAACTCCATGCCTGAACTATCGGCCGGACCTGGGGACGATCTTTAGCCAGTGAGCACTGAACCCAGAAATTTGACAAGACAGCGACGAATATCATCCTGAACTTGGCTAGCTGGCCGGCCGGCGTCAATGATAATCCAACGATTTGGCTCAGCCGCTGCCAGAGTAAGGTAACCTTGTCGCACGCGATGGTAGAATTCTAGCCGCTGCAAATCCATCCGGTTCATTTCCTCGCCGCCTGCCGTTCGCCGAGTTAAACCTTCCTCCACGTCTATGTCCAGGAATATCGTCAAGTCAGGTCTTAATCCCCCTGTTGCGAACTGGGTGATCGAAGTAAGCGCAACCAGATCCAGTTGCCGGCCGTAGCCTTGGTATGCCAGGGTGCTATCCGCGTAGCGATCGCTCAGGATGATTTTTCCTTCGGCAAGCGCAGGTTTAATCACCTCTTCGACCAATTGCGATCGTGACGCCGAATAGAGCAGAACTTCGGCCGCAGGCGTCATATCGGTATTGCCTACATCATGCAAGCATAGCCGCACTTGTTCACCAATTTGAGTCCCACCTGGTTCTCTGGTAGTTTTTATCTGGTATCCCAACTCCTTCAGATAAGTCGCTAGTAAAGTGATCTGGGTCGATTTACCGCTTCCTTCAGAACCTTCAAAGGTGATGAACATATTGTTTCTGTTTAATCTGGCCTAGACTTAACGGTGGGTTTTCACTGACTATTTCGTGGTGTACGGAATATTCGCACGTGGCGATTTGTGCCCTTTCCATAGCTATGGGAGATTAGATTCGCTTGCCGGACCAGTTGGTGCTGGTAACGGCGAACTGCGCTGCTAACCGGGCGTAAATCAACGCTACTTTCACCAGCGTGGATCAACTGGATCGCCTTCTCTGCCTCGGCGATAGCTTCCTCGAATGGATCAGGTGGTGCGAGTTCCATGTTGAGTGCTTCAGCCAGAAAACCTTCCATTTGGGTGATTGTATTGGCTCGCAACACATACACCGGGACCCGTCGATTTTGAGCGTCGATTATGAGTTTTCGTTGGCGCCGGAAATAACTCTTGAGGGTTACCAAAACATCGGCTTCCTTCAAGTTGTCGACGATATTAATCGTCGCGCCTAAAGATCTCGCCGCCTGATCTAAGCGATTGCGAGCAACGCCATAGGCGAAGATGTTCAAGGTCTTCCGCGTTTGTTTCGATGAATCGATGGTCTGTTCGAAACGACTGCGTCTCTGGTCCATACCATCATTGGCCGGACCAACCTGGCCTTGGCGCCGCGACTTACCGTTTGTCCCAACTACACTCTGCCGGCCTTGGCCTTTTGCTGGATGCTCTCTTTGCGGTGACCCGCCCCTGCGACGCGAGAACTCGGTTGATGGCACTGTCCAGGCTTCCTCTTGCCCGATGACGATCTCGCCCTCATCATCCCTATAGCGAAGCTCTACTCCAAGAGGATTACCTCGTAACATAGCATCCACGGCCGCAGCGACATCTCGATGAATGGCTAACCGTTGGCGGTCTTGAATCTCGATGAGGATATCAAAAGTTGGAGGCGCGCGGCGCTCGAGCACGGTTTTTTGTGTTCCACGGCGACGAGCTTCTTCATCGGACAAGGTCACGCTTTCGATGCCACCAACCAGATCGGACAATGTTGGATTAAGCAACAGATTCTCGATAGTGTTGCCATGAGCTGTGCCTATCAGTTGCACACCTCTTTCGTTAATCGTCCGGGCGGCCGCGGCTTCCCTTTCCCGGCCGATCTCATCAATGACGATCACCTCTGGATTGTGGTTTTCGACAGCTTCGATCATTACTTCGTGTTGATGGGAAGGCTTGGGTACTTGCATTCGACGGGCTCTGCCGACGGCCGGGTGAGGGATGTCGCCATCGCCGCCGATTTCGTTTGAAGTATCGACGATAATGACCCGTTTCTTTTCCGAGAGAACCCGGGCCATTTCTCGCAACATCGTCGTCTTGCCTACGCCCGGTCGGCCCAGGAGCAGAATGCTTTCACCATCGGCGACCAAGTCGGCTACTATTTCGATGGTACCGTAGACTGCCCTGCCTACCCGGCAAGTCAATCCAACCACCTCGCCCCGTCTGTTACGGATAGCTGCAATTCGATGCAATGTCCGGGCGATACCGGCCCGATTGTCATCGTCAAAATCTCCCACATTATCGACCATAACCTGGATCTCAGTTTGCGAGACTTCGCTCTCTCTCAAGGTTTGCTCGCCCCATGTATAGCGGGCGGCAGGGAGGCGGCCGAGATCTAAAACAACCTCTAATAATTCATCTACTCGGCCGATCTCGTCGAGTGCTGCACGCACGTCGTCTGGTAGGATGACCAGCAACATGCTCAGGTCTTCCCTTAGTTGTCTTTGGTTCTCATTCATGTAACGTTATTCTTATTCTTCAAAGATTGTCGTGGCCGTTTGTATGGCTGAATCCCTGTATTGATGGCAATGTTCCGGGAACCGTTTGTGCTTCCAAGACGCCCTTGCTAACCGGCGCTCGCGATCGAGCGTGAAGAGCGATATGTTTAACGAGCACAGCCTGACTTCCCCATGGGCGGAAACCCGCCTTTTTCAAGGAACTTTGTAACCAGCTTTGATAACGTCTGACACAACAATAAACTGGGTGTTCAGATGAAGGTGGATTTTGCTGAAGGGCAGCGCTGATGATTACCTTGGGCTTGGTTTGCGCATTCGGGTGAATCAGAAGTCGCATCCAAACAGCAACTGGCCCATCAAAATTGTGAATCAGGGCAACCAATTCACCATTCTCACGTAGAATCCAATTTCGACCAACACCCAACGGTGGATTTGGCTCCACTGACTGAATCAAGCCAGGGATGATGTTGGAATAGAGGACGCTGATATCCCAGTCATCAACTGCCTGTCTGGGCATCATATTAGCTAGTGAAACATTATCAACCGGTCGGTCACAAATCCAAATATCCTGGCGAGTATAGACGGCAAATCCCGCCCGGCGCAGAACCGGTAGTTCTGGCCCATCTTCAGCAGCCTCGGCAATTAGATTGTGAAAACCTCGGCGACCTGCTTCGGCTGTCAGATCATCCAGCAACGGTAACCATACCTCTTCATCAATCGTAGCTGGTTCTTCCTGCTCGCTAACCGATGGTTCAGTCGCCACGCAAGCTAAGTGGGCGCTACCGTTTCCATCTTGCCAGCTCAATTGGGCAAAACCGGCCGCATTTCGCTGGTCCGATTTCCAGACGTAGGTGCTATGGCGTCCACCAACAAGCATATGGACTACTGCGCGCCGGACAGGATGAGGAATGTTGGTGAGCGCCGCTTGTGTTTGAAAGACCACCCCTTGTTCGCCGAGCCGGTGAACCAAGGCCAGGTCCCGCAACTGAAAAGGCCTTATCATTGTCCAAAGTTTAGCAGCCAGCGTTTGGCAACGCAAGAGGCGTTTGTACCAGAGGCGTTTGTACCAATTAAGTCAATGGCTTTTCCAATCCTCGAGCCGGTGTTATAGTTAAAAATGTAGCAAATAGTTTACCGCTCAAACCAGTTTTCATGATTACCCCAATAACCAATGGAGGTCATAGATGCAATCAGAATCTTCACTGATCCTGACGCTCCGAGAAAGCATTCGATACCGGGGATTATGGGGCCACTGGAGTTGGCTGGCGCACCGCCTTTCAGGTCTGGCCGTCCTACTATTCTTGGTCATCCATGTATGGGACACGGCTAATGCTACATTTTGGCCTGAAGCCTATAGCTACACCGTGGAGATATTCAAGTGGTTCCCCTTTAGCGTCGGCGAAATTGGCTTGATGGCGGCGGTTCTTTACCATGCCTTCAATGGTATCCGCATAACATTGCTGGATTTCAAGCCTGATTGGTGGCGATATCAGCGCCAAAGCGCCGTGGTTGTTTGGGTGTTATTCACTATTGTCTTTATACCCATCGCTATTTTTATGCTCACTAGGACTATCTCCCACTGTACTGAGTTAGCGGTCGCTGGCCTAAGCTGTTTCACATTTCCAACGCCATAATCGCTTTCGGAATGTTATCAGGAGTCTGTTATATGACAACAACCCGTTACATCAAGCCTCGCAACAACACCGAACGATACGCCTTCTTATTTATGCGGCTGTCAGGTGTTTTGTTGCTTCTGTTGGCTGTGGGTCATATGCTTCTTCAACATGTCTTGCGTGATGTCCACAGCCTCACTTTGCAGACAGTCCAGGATATCTGGCGGTCATGGGGCTGGCGAGCTTACGATTTACTACTTCTGATATTCGCCATCGTCCATGGCTTCAACGGCCTACGCCAGGTTTTAGAGGATTACATTCACAAACCTCGGACGGTTAAGATCATCGGCAGCTTAATCGTCGTATTCATAATCATTACTATTATCTGGTCGGCCATCGCTATCTTCAGTTTTAATCCTGAAGCCATCATGGCCACTGCCAATTGAATAAGATCCGGATGCATTTCTTTAAACCGTATCTGAAAAATCATTGGCCCAGAATGCTTCACCAAGAATACCTTACAGAAGAGATAAAATGTCAAACAATGTGAAGATCCATACTTTTGATGCAGTTATCGTTGGCGCCGGCGGCGCCGGCTTAATGGCTGCCTTATACGCCAGTCGCTCGGCCAATGTCGCTGTTATATCCAAACTCTATCCCACGCGCTCTCACACTGGTGCTGCTCAAGGCGGTATAGGCGCTGCATTAGGTAATCTAGAAGAAGACCGTTGGGAGTGGCATGCCTACGACACTGTGAAAGGCTCTGATTACCTGGCCGACCAGGATTCGGTCGACGTCCTCTGCAAAGAAGCTATTGAGACAGTCATCGAACTAGAACACATGGGTTTGCCCTTCGATCGGACTGAAGAAGGCAAAATATCCCAACGTCGTTTTGGCGGCCATACTAACAATGAAACCGGCAAACCCATCATGAGAGCTTGCCATGCGGCCGATCGGACTGGCCATATGATATTGCAAACTTTGTACCAACAATGCATCAAAAACAAGGTGAATTTTTTTGACGAATATCATGTGGTTGATCTGATTCGGGTTGGCGACTCTGTGCGCGGCGTTGTTGCGATCTCCATTACTACCGGTGAATTTCATATCTTCCATAGCAAAGCCGTTCTATTCGCCTCCGGTGGTTGGGGCCGCTGCTGGGAAGTCACTTCTAATGCCCATTCCCTGACTGGCGATGGCGCAGCAATTTGCCTTCGCCGTGGTATCCCCCTCGAAGATATGGAATTCTTCCAATTCCACCCCACGGGCATCTTTAGACTTGGCATCCTAATAACCGAGGGCGTCAGGGGTGAAGGCGGGGTACTCATTAATAATGAAGGCGAACGTTTCATGGAACGGTACGCTCCAACTATTAAAGATTTGGCCAGCCGGGACGTGGTCAGTCGGGCCATTTATCTCGAGGTCCAGGCTGGTCGCGGTATCAATGGCAAGAATTACGTCCACCTCGACATTCGACCTGAGATAGTGAATCGCTACTTCGAAGAAGCAGGTGAGGATAGGCGGATCAACGCCGCCTATATTGAGGAAAAGTTGCCAGATATTGCCGATTTCACCCGCACATATTTGGGTGTCGATCCGGTTAAGGAACCCATGCCGGTTCAACCAACCGCTCACTATGCCATGGGAGGCATCCCCACCAATGACGATGGCCAGGTGGTTGTCGACGCAAATAACACGGTTCTTCCCGGCCTATACGCTTCCGGAGAAGTAGCCTGCGTTTCAGTTCATGGAGCGAACCGGCTAGGCACCAATTCACTAGTCGATCTGGTTGTCTTTGGCCGTCGCGCCGGAAATCACATGGTCCAATTCTGTAACGAGACCGAATTATTGCCCTTGCCTGAAGAGCCGGCCGGACAGGTCATGGCCGAATTCGAAAGGATCCGAAAAAATACCGGCGAAACAAAATCCCATGATTTACGCCAAGCCATGCAGGAAAGTATGACTACCAATGTCGGGGTATTCCGAACTGACGAGACACTTACGACAGGCCTTGAGGAAATAAAACGCCTAAGGACCAGATTTGGCGACATCGAAATCGACGATAAGGGCATGCTTTTCAATACTGACATTTTGGAAACCTGGGAGTTGGGCTGCTTATTAGAACTGGCCGAAGTTACGACTGTTTCAGCGCTGGCGCGAAAGGAAAGTCGAGGCGCCCATGCTCGTGATGACTTCCCCGATAGGAACGATGATGAGTGGCTCAAGCACACCCTGATTTTCGTTGAAGATGGAGATTATCGGCTGGACTACAAGCCAGTGACTCTCGGCCGTTACAAACCGAAACCTCGAGTATACTAATCCGACAACCTATTGTCCGTCCGAATGAGATCCAGAATTACGCAGGCTGAATCCAATTCTCTTATGAGGAATTCTTCATGTTAGTTGAAATGAAAATACGGCGGTTCAATCCCGAACAAGACAAAAAGTCCTGGTGGGGTGAATACACAGTCACCGATGTCAATCCTAATGATTCTGTTCTCGATGTCTTGCATCAGGTTAAATGGACCATCGACGGCACACTCACTCTGCGCCGGTCTTGTGCTCACGGCGTCTGCGGATCCGATGCCATGCGTATTAACGGGGCTAATGCCTTAGCCTGTAAAGTATTAGTCGTTCGCCTTGGCAAAGAAGGTGATGAAAAAGTTAAGGTACAAGTAGAACCCCTACTTGGATTACCAGTTGTTAAGGACTTGATCGTGGATATGGAGCCATTCTTTGAACATTACCGGACAGTCATGCCTTATTTCGTCAACAACGATCCGGTACCCGACAACGGCCGGGAACGCCTTCAAACCCAGGCGGATCGACAGAAATTTGACGATACAACCAAGTGTATTTTGTGCGCAGCCTGCACGACCTCATGTCCTAGCTTTTGGGCCAACGATCGTTACGTAGGACCGGCATCCATCGTCCAAGCCCACCGGTTCATCTTTGACAGCCGGGATGAAGCGTACGAACAGAGATTGGAAGTTTTGGGAGAATCGTTCGGTGTTTGGCGTTGCCGAACGATATTCAACTGCACTAATGCCTGCCCGCGGGAAATCGAAGTGACCAAAGCGATTGCTGATGTCAAGCGAGCGCTTACAACTGGGGAGGTCTAGACGATCATCCTTGCCATAGCTCAAAGCTTTCCAAGATTGAGCCGCCGACAAACTCCCTCAAAATTGAATCGCTGGGTATCCCATCTGGCTCAATGGCGTCAAACCATTGCATAAAAGCTAGAAGCCTGTTGGCCTCAATCCGTTCCGGTGTTCCTGGTTCAACCAATAATAGCAGAGGTTGGGCCAAGGGTTTGAGGACCGATAATTCGTAAACCAGAGCCGAGTTAAAAAAGACGTTGGCATTATTCTGGAAGGGGAAGATGTGATTCTTTTCGCCCAGCCGAACGCTCGGCCAGCGACGAATAGTGTCCACAGCCGAATATCCGCGTCGGGAGGCGTCGCGGACAATTCGCCGCAGCATCCTGGTATCCGTGGTGGGCACCCGATTGTGCTTGTCCAAATTAAGCTGGGTTAAGGCAGATACGAACACCCTGTAGATGCAATCCGGGGGCAACCCCTTAAGCAAACGGGGATTTAAACCATGAATACCTTCGACGAGTAGAACAGTTTCAGGACCGATGCTTAACGGGGGTCCTTGCTCGCGGTGCCCAGTGTGAAAATTATAGTGAGGCTGAATAATCGATTCACCGGCAAGTAGCGCCGTTATTTGCTGCCGGAACAATGGCAGATCGACAGCTTCCAATACTTCGAAGTTATAATCTCCTTTGGCGTCACGAGGTGTCAGTTCTCGATCGACAAAGTAATTGTCCATTGGAATGGCAACAGGCCGGATCCCCAAGGCAACCAGTTGAATGGCCAATCTTTTGCTAAAAGTCGTCTTGCCGGCCGAACTCGGGCCGGAGATCATGACTAATCGCACCTTCGGTTGCTTTGAAGCAATATCGGCAGCGATGCTGGCCAGCTGCCGGTTGTGTAGCGCTTCGGCAACCAATATCGCCTCCTGCGTGCGGCCGGCACGGATAGTCCGGTTTAAGGCCGCGACACTGGGCACTCCGATGATGCTCAACCATTCGTCGTAATCGCGAAAGACCTTAACCAATCTTGGTTCATCTTCGAAGGGCTGCAAGAGATCCGGCTCGTGACGACGCGGGAATTGCAGGATAAAACCATCGCTATAATGATGCAGCTCAAAAAGATCGAGATAACCTGTGCTGGGGACCATGAAGCCGTGGAAATAATCACGCACCCCATTCAATTCATACAGTTTGAGATAATCTTTGCGCCGTTTGGCAAATAAATCGGCCTTTTCCAGGTCACCGCCAGCGCGGAATAGTTCTAGCGCCTCGGCCAACGGTACCTTGACCTGTTTAATCGGCAAATCCGATTCCACCAATTCTCGCATGCGTCGCCGCAAGCGATCCAAATCCTTATCGGGTAATCTTCGCCCACCGTTTACTTCGCAATAGTAACCGCCAAAGGGGATGGAATGGTGCACGGTGATTGTATCACCTGGGAACACCTCCGCCGCCGCCGCAATCAGCAAGAAACTCAGGGAACGGCGATATATCCTGACCCCATCTGACTCGGCCATTGTCACCGGTACTAAGCTTACGTCGTTGTATAAGGATAATGATAACTCTCGTAGTTGACCGTTGACCAAAACAGCCATCAGACGCCCATGCATCTCTGGCTTGGCAACCTTCAAGAATGCTTCGGCCGTCGTTCCTTTCGGTCCGTTAAAGGCCCGACCGTCGGGTAAAACAATTTGTATTTCTTCTCGCAATGGAGCTAACGATATTTCTTGTGTCATCATTACTTTCTTTCATTATGCATTCAGGGTATTCGTGGGCTTGCCTGATTTATTTTATCAAATAATCATTGATTAACTTTACACTTTCGGGCACGGCCGAGGCTAACATTTCTTTGACAGCAGGAACCGGTACCCTTCGAAATAGATGCTCGTCCATCCAAGCCGGTTGATTTAGGTTGGCCGCAAACTCTTCAGGCGACATATACAACCGGCTGGCATAAATTTCAATAGTACGTAATGGCGCTCCCGGCCGTAATTGATCGACCAAAATATCTCGCCATTTCATCAAGTCTTCGTTCTCGACGAAAGGTAACCAGCCACCCTCATCAATCGAGTCCAAGACTTGGGCTACGTCAGAAGGTAAAGAGTTAGCGGCTGATTTATCGAGAAATGTCAAGAGCGTATTGTGAACCACGAAGCGTTGGTGATTATCATCCCAGGACGGCGGATCTATGAAGTAGGGAATTAAGACTTCATAATACCAGCGTAAGTCTAACATCAGATGGGCACAATAAGCTGAAACGAAAACTGCCTTGTTTGGTGGCAACGACTTTGAATTAAGGCGTGGGTAGCGGGCCAACATTTTCGGGTAAGCCTTATCGTCTGTCTCGGGTGGAAGATCATAGAAATGGGTTTGAACCCGGGGGACGCGGCTGACGGTTTGAACATCTGGCGCAACGCTGCCCAGGTAAAACTCTGACCTATGGGCGGCCAGTAAATCGCGAGCATCCGGATGTAGATCAGCATGAATGCCGATCGCTTCGGCCATTTGCAGATGCATAAAGGGTGTTGGCATGCAGTATTCGTTAGCGATGCCAGCCAGGACAGCCTGAGGGAGCATACCAGCGAGTAGCTAATTGGCCCCGCAGGCGAGCCAGGCTAGGTAGGCAGGCCTTTATTATACGCGGATTGCTATCGTATATTTTCGTCTCTGATAGACCAAGTCGGACCATTAATTGGTCGGCCACGGAGTCGCTGCCTAAATCGTCGCCTTTTGACTCCAGTGGTACAACCAAAGCCAATGGTACAGCAAATCCCTTGACATAATATGCGCGGCCGTCTTGATCTACATAATTATAGACCACATGCTCGCCATATTTCCATAACCCAGATAACGGCTGATCGCTAAGAATCAGACTCTCCGCCGGTATATGGCCCCGGGTGATCTCGGTTGCGACAGTCCATTCGCTAGCAATCTCCGGTGAGATATTTTCCCGAAAAGCAACCGCCCGCCCATAATTATTCAGAACTTGCCGTGCATAACGTTTGGGCACCCCTCTATTTGCCTGATCCCAACCGCCGCTATATGCGGCCAAGGCCGCTGTAATATCACCGCCCGACTGTTGCAAGATTTTAGCCAGGATGGCAACACCCCAATTAACATTGATTTCGGGATCCTTCAACGTCTCCGTCGATGGACGCCACTCCAGACCTGGTCCTGTGGGCATGACTCCCATGAGTCCCACAGCGCCAGCATAGCTTACAACTTGATCATCGCCATTTGATTCAGCATCGATAATTGCGGCAATAAAATCTGGATCGAGGCCATTCGCTTGTGCTTCCCGGATGATTAAAGGGGACCATTGGCGAATGACAGGTGGCCAGATCGGCGATAGAGTTTGCCCGTGACTATAAACGCCTGAATATAAGCTTTTTGCCTCGACGCTAGAGGCTGGCCTGGCCGCAAAATGGTCCCCACCTATAGGTAACGCAGTCAAGACGATGGCTGCCACTAAGGCCACTTTATTTCCTCTCATAACTGTTGTGGTCTCCTTCGTCCACGTTCCTACCCGTCGCAAAAAAAGTCTCTCCTAGGCAGGGCCCAAGAGAGACGTCTCAAGCGACTATCTGGTGGATGGGATCATTAGACACACCTTGGCATCTCGCCCAGTGTCCACCGTGGGTAGAACCGATTGCAGCCAGTCATAAATCATTGGCTATGATGCGGAGAAATCGGGAGCGTTATCGCCCAAATTGTTTTCTTACCCGAAAATAGCAATCGGCTATCGAACAGCATTCTAACAAAGCGGCGTATGGCTGTCAATATTCTTATGTCAAGTAAAAGGTCTTTTAAGGTCCGCTAAGAATATGTATATGGAGCCTTGCGACCGTCGCCTTTCAGTAATCAAACTGTCGAAGAATCGTTACACTGCATAGATTTGTGGCCCATTAGAATCATACATCGCCGTCGGCTACGGCCGTTTCTTCATTCATTAAATGCGCAATTTCTTCGAGATCTAATCCGTCCACAGTGTCAGCAGGGACTCGGCACCATCTGACCTTGGCGCGCCGCATCGGTCCCTTGATTCCCGGAGGCCGATGGCTAAGGATAGGTCGCGTGACTTGGAAATCCCGCACCAAAACAACATCAACCTGGACTCCGGCAGAGAGAGGATCGTTGGGCTCCTCAAAAACGAAACTGTGAACTGGCGCTACTAGATCAACTTCTCTTATGAAATGTTGGCTTGGGTTTCCATCTTTATCGATGCCAAATAACTCCGCTCTCGGGAAAAGTATCCCATTTTCTTGGATCCACTCGTACAACTCCAGGCTATTTACTTCATGTCCCCAATCATCTAATAATGACTCCGGAAAGAAAAGTACATCCGAGCCACGTATCACAAGAGCGTAGCGCAATATGATGGCTGCGGCGTTGTCAGTCAGTAAGAGGCCTGTCCTCCCGCCAAAAGTGAAAATTCGGGCTTGAATGAATTCTCTAATAGCAGCCACGATGTGAGGGTCGCCTACACAATAGGTGGGGCGGTCAATTTGCTACCGCCCCACCCCATTTACGATCGAAATCTATCTATTGCTAGTCGGTTATTGAGGAGGTCCTCCTGACAGCACTTCAGCTGGAACAGAATCGGCGAATTGCTCGAAGTTTTTGACGAACATTCGAGCCAATTTGGCAGCCTGGGCATCATATGCTTCGCCATCGGCCCATGTATCCCGAGGATGCAAAACCTCGTCCGGGACATCCTTGATCTTCATAGGAACGTGCAGTCCAAAGAAGGAATCTGTATACGTTTCGCAACCGTCCAGCTCGCCTGACAAGGCTGCGGTTACCATGCTTCGCGTATAAGCTAATTTCATCCGCGAACCTGTTCCAAAAGGACCGCCTGTCCAACCCGTATTAACTAGCCATACTTTGCTATCGTGACGGTCAATTTTCTCGCCTAAGAGCTTTGCGTAAATCGATGGGTGAAGCGGCATGAATGGCGCACCAAAACAGGCGCTAAAGGTCGCCTGCGGATCCTTGACGCCCCGTTCAGTACCGGCAACCTTGGCTGTATAGCCGCTCAAGAAATGGTACATTGCCTGATCGCGGGTCAACCGGGCAATGGGCGGCATTACGCCAAAAGCATCGGCCGTTAAAAAGATGACATTGGTCGGGTGTCCAGCAACACCAGAACGGTCGGCATTGCTTACATGAGTGATAGGATAACTAGCCCTTGTGTTTTCCGTCAGCGTATCATTATCCAAATCAACTCGTCGTGAATGCGAATCGTAGGCTACATTCTCCAAGATCGTCCCGAACCGGCGCGTCGTCCGGTAAATCGTCGGCTCGCCCATTGGATCCAATCGAATGACCTTCGCGTAGCATCCTCCCTCAAAGTTGAAGATGCCATCATCGCTCCAGCCGTGTTCATCGTCGCCAATGAGAGTCCGGTTGTTGTCGTTGCTTAGGGTGGTCTTACCGGTGCCGCTCAATCCGAAAAACAGAGCTACGTCGTCAGTATCTTTACCATAATTGGCGCTGCAATGCATGCTCAACACGCCCCGTTTTGGCAAATAGTAATTCATAGCTGCAAAGATGCTCTTTTTTATTTCACCGGAATAGGCAGTGCCGCCTATCAGGACCAACTTCTTGCCAAAATCCACCAGGATAAAGGTCTGGCTATTGGTGCCATCAAATTGGGGATCGGCGTGGAAGTTGGGCATGTCAATGACGGTGAATTCGGGAACAAAAGTCATCATCTTTTCGCGTATGAATTCTCGCCTAAACATATTGCGGGCGAATAGACTGTGCCAGGCGTATTCTGTGATCACCCGTACCGGCATACGGTACCTTACGTCAGATCCGGCATATCCTTCGAACACGAACACATCGCGGTTTTGCAAATAGGCCTGCAGCCTGCGCAACAGGTAGTCGAACTGTCCTTGTTCTATGGATCTGTTCACGTCGCCCCACCAAATCTCCTTTTCGCTCGTCGGTTCTTTCACCGTAAACTTGTCGTTCGGCGATCGGCCGGTGTGGTCGCCGGTTCGTACAACCAACGGTCCGAGGTGCATCAAATCACCTTCCCGACGCCGAACGATCTGTTCATAAAGCATCGGAGTGGTCAGGTGCCAGTAAATCGTTTTAGCATTGGTAATGCCGTGGTTTTCCAGGCCATAATTACTGGGAAAAGGGCCAAAGTTCTGCATCGAGACTCTCCTTGAGGCTACTAAGACAAGACCGGTGCGAAGCTAAGCCATGAAATATATCTTTTTTTCTACCGGTCTGTGCAAGTGTAATCGCTCGTTCGTAAACAGGTAACAATTTCGAGATTGGTAAGAGATCGTACTTGTGTGCTGCAGCCATCAAGATGAAGTGGCTACTTTCCAAATACCCTAACCGCGTTCCCTGATGACAAATAGCTACAGCACTAGTTTACTATTTTGGCCGGAAGGGCACAACCGCGATCCAATACGAATCTTTTATTTTACCCTTGCCTTTTTCGCCTGGCTGTTTATTATTCCGGCGACACAACTATTTGTAACAGCCAGAAAACAACAAGGAATTTATTATGGAAATCGTTGAGACCATCGAAAAAGCCCGAGCATTCAGACGCGATGATCAGCTAGAAGAGTCCCAAGAGTTGCTGCTTGAACTCCTGGAGGAATACCCTGACGATCCATTGGTCTTATTTGAGCTTGGCGGAGCTTATGACGTCATGGGTCTAGAAAACGAGGCTATTCCCTTCTACGAGCGAGCTATTGAGGAGGGACTAGAAGGACCGGAACTATTAGAATGCTTCATCTGTTTAGGCTTGAATCATCGAGCCATAGGCGAGTTTGAAGATGCAGTTGAGCTCCTGGAAAACGCTGTCAGCCAATATCCAGAAGATAATAGTGCAAAGACCTTTTTGGCCCTGGCCTACTACAGCAACGAGCAATATACGGAAGCGGTTCAGTTACTATTAAGCTTGCTGGTACAGACCACCGAAGACGAACAGATCACTGCCTATGCCGATACCTTGGACTTTTATAAAGACAACCTGGATGAGGTATGGGAAGAGGATGAGTATGAGGAGGATTACGATTAGGGAGCGCTTCTTCATAAATCATATTACAAATTACAGGGGAGCATGAAAGCCTTATTTCTTCATCAACACGGAAACCTGGATGATATTAGCATTGGCGATATCAAGTTGCCCGATATTGGAACGGATGAGGTCTTGCTAGAGATTAAAGCGGCCGCCTTAAATCGATTGGATTTCTGGGTTCTGGCAGGCTGGCGGGGACTCAAGTTGACTTTTCCCCATATCCTCGGCTGTGATGGATCTGGAATAATCGCCGCTGTTGGCGAGGCAGTAACTGAATTTAGCCCGGGTGATCGTGTCGCCGTCAATCCTACCCGAAGCTGCGGCCGATGCGTTTATTGTCGCGCCGGGAATGATCATATGTGCGATCAATTCGCCATCTTTGGTGAACATATACCCGGTTTTTATGCTCAATATCAGGCTGTCACGGCCCGAAATCTATTAAAGCTTCCAAATGACATCTCCCATGATATAGCCGCGGCCGGCTCACTGGTTTATGTCACCGCCTGGCATAGTCTTATTGAGATCGGCCGGCTGCAAGCTGGTGAAGATGTTTTGATCGTTGGAGCCGCCGGGGGCGTCAACTTGGCTGCTATCGATGTCGCCAGGTTGGCTGGGGCCGGTGCAATTTACGTGGTCGGCTCTGACGAAAAAAAACTGTCTCTGGCCAGGCAACAAGGCGCCACCGTGACCATCAATCGCCGGGAAGAAGATTGGGGTAAAACTATCTTCAAAGTCACCAATCGCCAAGGCGTCGATATCGTCGTCGATAATGTCGGAGCAGCTACTTTTCAGACTTCAATACGATCATTGAAGAAAGGGGGTCGTTTGTTGACGGTTGGTAACACTAGCGGTCCAAAGTTCGATTTCGACAACCGCTATATCTTCGGAAAACATCTCAGCATTTTGGGGAGCACTATGGGTCCACAGAGAGCATACGAACAAGTCATGGGTTTAATCTTCGAAGGCAAGCTCAACCCAATAATTGATGCCATTTATCCGCTGACTGAAGGTATCGAGGCTCTGCGAAAAATGGAGCGCGGTGAAATCGCCGGCAAGTTCGTCCTCAACCCTTAATACCCGGCCGAGATTCGTTCGTAGACTAGTGATCTGGCGCAGACTGTTGATCTCGTAAGCTTTTGTCTTATTTAAGGTCAAACAATCTAACTCCCTAGGTCGATGACCGTTGCCCCAGTTACGTGCACCAATTCGGCCGTCGCCATTCTCAGCAGAGCATTGATGGCGCCACCTCCGGCATATATTTCTTTCTCTGCCAGTACTCCCTGTTCAATGAGAGTCTTAATCGGCCGGCGGTGACCAAAAGGAGGCACCGTCCCTACCGGATAACCCGTGGTCTCCAAAACCTGGTTGGCCTTGGCCAGCTTCAACTTCTTACGATTGATTCCCAGATATTTCGCCAGTCGTATGTAGCTTACCCTAGTTGAGCCATTGGCGATGATCAGGAGCGGGTTGCCTTGGGCAAAGAAAAGAATTGACTTACCAATTTGACCCTGATGAACACCAACCGCGGCCGCGGCTGCTTCAACGGTCGGTGTTTCGACGGTAAGAAAGACGATTTCCCCTTGAATACCTTCGTCTTCCATGAAGGAAGCTAGATCATTGGCGTCCACTATTCGACCCTTGTCTCATCAACCAGCTTGGACTGGGCTTGCTCATACACTCACTCCGGTCGAAACCAAACGATCGATAAAACGAGTGGGCGTCACGGGTCTTTAATAATTGTTGGACATCCATTTCAGATAATCTCTCATCGATGCATGACATCAACCATTTACCCAAACCTTGTCCCCTATGATCTGGATGAATGATGACATCACAAATCCAGGCAAAGGTCGCCCGATCGGTTACAACACGGGCAAAACCAACCTGTGTATCACCAAGCAAGAGGTTGAAACATAGAGAATGTTTGACGGCCACAACCGTCTTGTCGGCCGGCCTGTTCTTGGCCCAGTAACTATCACTTAACAGGGAAATGACAGCCTCTAAATCCACCCGATCAATATCATCAGTGATGGTATATTCCCCGTGTCGCCACTCCATCGAATTGATCCTTGCGCGACGGTCGAAACGAGATAAAAAATGGATAACGCGTCATGCACAAGCGCGTATTGTAACCCAAACAAAGATTCAACCGAATAAGGCGGCGCACTCGATGACGAAGATCCATAGCCAGGTCAATACCAATTCTACAGAATACAAAACCAATTTTGAGTACAACCAACGCCTGTCTCGCCAGCTTGAAGAAAGGCAGCGTCAGGCAGCCCACGAACGCTCACCAATGATCGTCAAACGGCAACGACAACGCAAAAAAATGCTCGTGCGCGAACGTATCGATGCGATCCTTGATGACGGCAGTCCATTTCTAGAACTCTCCTCACTGGCAGCCTGGGATATGTATGATGGCGAAGCGCCAAGCGCCGGTATCGTCACCGGTATTGGCCGGATCAACGGCTTGGAAGTGATGATCATCGCCAATGATCCTACCGTCAAGGGCGGCACCTACTATCCTGAAACAGTCAAAAAGCATGTTCGGGCCCAGACCATCGCCGAAGAAAATTATTTACCCTGTATATACCTGGTTGACTCGGGTGGCGCCTTCCTCCATTTGCAGGCCGATGTTTTCCCCGATCGCGAACATTTCGGCCGCATTTTTTACAATATTGCGCGCATGTCGGGCAAGGGCATCACCCAAATCGCGGCCGTTTTAGGTTCTTGTACCGCTGGCGGTGCCTATATCCCAGCCATGGCTGACGAAACTATCATCGTCAAGGGCAATGGCACCATATTTCTAGCGGGTCCCCCACTGGTCAAAGCGGCGACCGGTGAGGAAGTGACTGCCGAGGATTTGGGCGGTGCAGATGTCCATACCCGTTTGAGCGGTGTGGCCGATCATTTCGCCGAAAATGAATCGGCAGCACTAGAAAGAATCCGCGATATCGTCAGCCAACTAAATTTCCGTCAAAGCAATCAGTCGGATCTGCAAATTCCCGAAGAACCGGCCTACGATCCACAAGAACTCTATGGGATCATCCCGGTCGATCCTCGTTTCAGCTACGATGTTCGAGAAATCATCGCCAGATTGGTGGACGGATCCAGATTCAGTGAGTTTAAAGCTCGCTACGGCCCGACAATCGTCTGTGGTTTCGCTCATATTGAAGGCTTACCCATCGGCATCGTCGCCAATAATGGACTGCTATTCGGCGAATCCGCGCTCAAGGCCACCCACTTCATCCAGCTGTGTGGGCAACGAGGCACACCATTATTATTTTTGCAAAATATCGCCGGCTTTATGGTTGGCAGAAAATATGAGAACGAAGGAATTGCTAAGGATGGCGCCAAAATGGTCATGGCTGTCAGCAATGTGAACGTCCCTCGAATTACCTTGCTGCATGGAGTCAGCCATGGGGCCGGTAACTACGGAATGTCCGGTAGAGCATACGATCCCCGTTTCCTTTTCAGTTGGCCTAATAGTCGCATCAGCGTCATGAGCGGCGATGCCGCCGCCGATACGCTATGGACAGTTGGCAAAAAACGAACCTTGTCCCAACTGCAAGATCCCTCACCTGAAGCAATTGCCGCGGCTGAAGCTAGTTTCAAAGGCCCGGTACTCGATAAATATGTTCGAGAAAGCAGCCCTTATTACGCAACCGCTCGCTTGTGGGATGATGGTATCCTGGATCCGATCCATACCCGCATGGCTCTAGCCTTAGCTTTCGCCGTCGCTGCTAATGCTCCGCTACTTAAAGATCGTTATGGAACCTTCCGCATGTAACGTTTCCCCGAAAACCAGGCATTCGTCATAAAAAGGTTGATTCGCCTGAAGCTTCGAATTGTTAGCCTGTCAAGAGAATTTCGAGAAGGATCGACAAGATAGCTCATGCCGGCTTACATGATTGGTCGGCCTCTGTTTAGATCGCTCCAGAAATTGCCAGTCTCGGCCGATTGTGCTAATATTTACGCAACTTTCAAAATATTTTGAACGAAGTGAAGGATAATTGGCTAGCGGCAGAAAGTCGGGACACGATCCACCAGCGGAGTCATAAAGATCACGCCAAGAATTGGCCCAAATTTCGGCTTCATTCTTGGCCCCAATCTTGGTCCAATTCTTACTCAACACGAAACCGATTTGATACCCATCTGTGTCCTCTGATGTCCCCCAACCAACCATGGCTTATAAAGATTTAAGAGAATTTATTTCCCGACTTGAAGAAAGCAATGAGGTTGTTCGCATACAGACGCCGGTAAGCCGTGATCTGGAAATAACCGAGATCACTAACCGGGTCAGCAAAGGTCCGTCCGCGCAGAATAAGGCGTTGCTTTTCGAAAATGTCGAGGGCTTTGACATACCCGTCCTAATCAACGCTTTTGGCAATGAAAAACGCATGGCTATGGCTTTGGGAGTTCATGAGCTTGAAGAATTGAAACATAATCTAGCAAACCTCGTCGACATGCGACTACCCGAGGGCATGGGTGCTAGCTTTGGCCGCCTTTCGGAAATCCTGAGCGCCTTTAGAGCAGTTGGATTGAAACCCAGCCGGGTGAAGAAAGGCGCTTGCCAAGAAGTTGTTCATATCGAGGATGCCTCACTCGATTCATTGCCAGTGCTCACTTGTTGGCCGGACGACGGCGGCCGGTTCATCACCTTAATGCAAGTTATCACCCGTGATCCGGAAACCAATCAGCGAAACGTTGGTATGTACCGAGTTCAGATCGTAGATGATAGGACCGCCATCATGCATTGGCAGCGGCACAAAGGCGGCGCTGAACATGAGCGACAGGCATCTGAGAATAGCAAAGAGCAGATTCCTGCGGCAATTGTTTTAGGCGGCGATCCGGCCCAGATGTGGTGCGCCAGCGCCCCTTTGCCCCCGGGCATAGACGAATACTTGTTGGCCGGTTGGCTACGTGGCAAGACCGGTTAATTTCGTACAGTGCGTCAGCCAGCCTTTAGAAGTCCCAGCCGATGCTGAAATCGTTATCGAAGGCTATGTAGATCCGGCCGACCAGCGAATCGAAGGTCCTTTCGGCGATCACACCGGTTATTATACGCCGGCCGATACATTCCCGGCGTTCCACGTCACAGCCATCACTCATCAGCAGAATCCCATTTATCCAACGACCATCGTCGGCAAGCCACCGATGGAAGATTATTGGATGGGAAAAGCCACAGAACGCCTCTTTTTGCCGCTAATGAAGCTTTTCCAAGGTGAAATCATTGATATCAATATGCCGGCTGAAGGCGTATTCCATAATTTGGTCATCGTCAGCATCAAGAAGCGATTTCCGGGCCACCCTTTTAAGGTTTGTTATGGTTTATGGGGACTCGGATTAATGATGTTAACCAAGGCGATCGTCGTCGTCGACGATCACGTCGACGTACATGATCTATCCCAGGTTGCCTGGCAGGTACTGGGCAATGTCGACTGGAGTCGTGATACAACCATCGTCGACGGTCCTGTCGACCAGCTCGATCACTCCGCCGTCCGCGACTCTTTTGGCGGCAAAATCGGCATCGATGCGACGGCAAAGGGACCCGCCGATGGGCACGATCGGGGTTGGCCAAAAGAATTGGCTATGTCTCCGTCAATCAAGGCCCTCGTCAATAAAAAGTGGTCTACCTATGGCCTAGAAGATTGAATCCAAGCCTGATCTCACCCCCAAATTGATCGAGATCGCACAGATAGCCACAAAATAAAAAATCATGTCACTCAGAAACAACAAAGGTCAAGGCGAAATCATAATTCGCCCAGTTCTTCCCGCGGATGCTGCCGCTATTTACGCCATCGCTGCCAATCACCAAGTAGCGCGCTTCATGGAACAATTGCCCGGGCTTGAATATTCACAAATTGATGATTGGTTGTCCGAATCCGAGGAAGGGCAATATCGTTTTGCCGCCGAATTCGGAGGCTCAGTTACAGGTCTGGGCTGGCTCCAATGCCGTTCCAGACCGCGCATCAGCCATATCGGAGACTTGAAGCTGATAGTACATCCCAACCATTGGGGCCAAGGCATGGGGACCAGCCTGGCAAGAACGCTTCTAGACCTAGCTGATAATTGGCTCAACCTGAAACGAGTCGAGTTAGATGTCAACACAGATAATCCAGGTGGCTTCCAACTTTACGAGAAATTTGATTTCGCCATCGAAGGAGTTAAACGTTTTCACACTTATGGAGACAGCCGCTGGGGTGATAGCTACTTCATGGCCCGGATTAGATAAACAAGAGGCGCATCTGACGAACGACTCGCATTATTTTCCGGAATATATTTTACGAATTCGAGATATGTTGTGGATGACTTATCTGCATAAAATAATGTACAGAACCTTTTATAGTTCTTGGAGGAACTAAAGATGATGATTCAAAAAAAGATTGATACAAGGATACGAAGTAGTCGCTTCCTTGCTTTGGGTGCCTTCTTACTGCTGACCGCCTTGCTTTTAATGGGCTGTAGCAGCGAGCAAGAACCCACAACGCTGAAAATGGCTGTTTTGCCTATTTTGGATAATTTACCGATGTATGTCGCCGATGAAAAGGGTTATTTTGCCGATGAGAACCTGACGGTGGAATTCATCCCTGTTAATTCGGCCGCTGAAAGGGACCAGGTAATCCAGGCCGGCCGTGCCGATGGCATGATAAACGAAATCCTTTCCACCCTTTTCTATAATAAGCAAGAGCCAGAGATTACCATCGTTCGATATGCCCGTGTGGCCACACCTGATTACCCCCAATTCCGGATTCTAGCCTCGGCCGACAGCGGCATTACAAGCGTCCAGGATATCATCGGTCAAGACATCGGCATTTCAGAAGGAACTATCATCGAGTACACGACCGACCGCCTTTTGCAGGCCGAAGGGCTCAGCCCGGCTGATATCAGCACGGTCGCCGTGCCCGGCATCCCCGATAGGATGGCCTTGTTGAATTCGAGCGAATTACCAGCGGCCAACTTACCCGACCCGCTGGCTTCGTTGGCCATGCAAGGTGGCGCAACGGTCGTCATTGACGATTCCTCTCATCCCGAGTATGGTCACAGTGTCATCTCCTTCCGAAACGAGGTGGTGGATCAAAATCCGGAGGCGATTAAACGCTTCCTGGCGGCTGTAGAGAAAGCAGTAAACGATATCAATGCCGATAAGGATCAGTTCAGTGGGCTACTGGCAGAACGGAACCTCGTGCCCCAATCGCTCATTGGATCGTACGTAGTGCCGGATTTTCCAACCGCTAGCGTGCCTCCCACCTCTCAGTGGGATGATGTGTTAGATTGGGCTTTAGATAAGGGCTACATCGATGGTAATGTGGAATATGCTGATTCTGTCGATGATTCATACCTGCCATAAGGAATAAATGGAGACGGGATCGGGGATCGGCTTAACTCGCCGATCCCCGATCTCTACCAAAATGATTGTTCTGGATAATGTCACCTTCGCTTATCCCGAGCACGATCCCGTATTTGAACACCTGCATTGGGAGGTGGAACAAGGGGAAGCCTGGGCGGTACTTGGCCCTTCCGGCTGTGGAAAAACCACGCTGCTGTATTTATTGGCCGGTCTACGCCAGCCCTCAAGCGGTCAAATCCTGGTTAATGGTCAAGAACAGTCGATCCCGCGGCCACGCACCGGTCTGATCCTGCAAGATTATGGTCTATTGCCCTGGGCCACAGCCTACAAAAATGTGGCCTTGGGCCTACAGATACGTCGCTTTTACGGCCCGGATGGCAAACATACTCCGGCCGACGAAGACCCGGCCGGTCATGATTCGCGCATTAAATATTGGATGAAACGACTCAATCTGGATCCTCACAGGAATAAGTATCCAGCCCAGTTGTCCGGCGGCCAGCGCCAGCGTGTTGCGATAGCCCGGACCCTGGCCCTCAATCCCGACTTGTTGCTCATGGATGAACCCTTTTCTTCGTTGGATGCGCCGACGAGAGAAGGTCTGCAAAAACTCACCTATGAATTACGGGCCGAAGAGAATCTAACCACCATCATCGTCACGCATGCTATCGAAGAAGCGGCCATCCTGGGCGAGAAAATCATGATTCTTAACTTGCCGCCCAATTATCAGCCAATTTTCATTGATAATCCTGAAGCCAGCGATCCGGATTACCGGCACAAGCCGGCTTACTTCGGAATGTGCACTGATTTGCGAAATCACCTGGAGACAGGTTCATGAGAAGAAGGGATTTATTTTTTGGAGCGGTTGCCATCTTGATCTTCTGGCAACTTATCTCTTGGATCGTCAACGAGCCGATTCTGCCCGGCCCAATCATCGTAGGTCAGGCCTTTTTAGAAGGGTTGGGAGGCGATCTGGCCGAACACTTTCTGGTCAGTGCCTGGAGAGTCTTGGCCAGCGTCTTACTCGCCGTCGCTCTTGCCGCTCCTGCTGGAATGATCTTGGGCCAGAGTGAAACGCTAAATAGGTTTTTTTCGCCGGTAATTTATTTGCTCTATCCCATTCCAAAGGTTGTATTGGTGCCGGTTATCCTACTGCTTTTTGGCATCGGCGATATTCCCAAAATCGTCATCATCTTCCTCATCCTGTTCTTCCAGATCCTGGTCTTGGTCCGGGACAGTGCTGCCAGCATCGAACCAAAAACCTTGCTTTCAGTTCGCAGTCTGGGTGCAGGCCGGAGGGCTCTTTTTCGTTATGTCTACCTACCTGCTAGCCTAACAGCCATTCTCACCGCCTTACGCCAATCAGTAGGCACAGCCGTTGCCGTCCTCTATATTGCCGAATTATTCGCTACCCAGAAGGGGTTAGGTTACTACATCTACTTAAATGGCAACACCCTATTTAATTACCCGGCCATGTACGCCGGAGTCGTCGCCATGAGCCTTCTGGGATTGGGCCTCTACTTCACTGTGGACCGTTTGGAGCACCGGCTGACTCCCTGGAAATTCGTCGAATAAGACACTTAAAACTGACCTCTTTCATCAAATTAAGAGTCCGGCCCCAAAAGTCAAAACAAAAGCCAATGTCGCCAAGGACATCTGCCTCAGATATGAGTCCAGCTCGCTTCCTTGGAACCGGGAAACCGCCAGCCCATTTTGAATAAAAAGTGGCAGGGTGATAACATATAGGAATTGCCATGGCGAGACATAGACTATTGCCACGAAGATTAAGGCCGCCACGAATCCTGCGCTGAGCAATACCCAATGGTAGACTCGGGCGCCGCGCAAACCTAGGCGCACGGGTACAGAATTTTTACCGGCTACTCGGTCGGATTCGATATCCCTGACATTATTCACATTTAGAACAGCTACCGCAAAGAGTCCAACGCTAGTTGCAGGCAGCAATGTGGTTAGATCTATGAGTTGAGTCAACAAAAAATAACATCCTACAACCCCGATCCAACCAAAAAATAGGAAAACGGCCAAATCGCCCAGGCCGGCATAGCCATAGGGCATTGTACCGGCCGTATAGGAAATCGCCGCCCAAATCGCGGCCGCTCCTAGCAAAAGAAATATCGTTGCCCACGGCAGGCTGCTTAGACCAAAAACTATTAGCACCAGGAGAAGACCTGTCACGGAGGTTAACCCCGCAGTGAGGATTATCGCCCGGCGCATCTCGTGTGCGGAAATCGCTCCCGACTGTACCGCCCGGGCCGGTCCAGCTCTTCCTTCACGGTCAGCCCCATGAATCGAATCTCCATAATCATTCGCCAGATTGGATAGGATTTGCAGCAAAATAGCTGTCAGAAAAACTAGCATTGTGACGGTCCAATTAAGCTGGCCTTTGGCTGCAGCGAGGAACGAACCCATTGCCACGCTGGCCAGTGCCAGGGCTAAGGTACGTGGTCTTGCTGCCACTATCCAGACCTGGATTTTTATCCCGCGATCAGACTCTTTTCTCATAGGCGTTCGGCCTACCCTTTCATATAATAAGCAATTTAGGGGCGAATTTTACCACATGGAAAAGCGATTATGACCGACTTCACTACTTTCAGCGCTGGCTGCAAAATGCGCCATGATTACGATGATATGATCCAGGTCCGCTACCATCACAGCAATGGAGAGGATTATGACACCTGGGTTAGTGGAGATGAAGTTCTAAGTCGTTTACATTCAGAAATGGCCGAGGAAAAGTTGCGTGGCCTTCGCGATCTAGATTGGAAAAAGATACAGGCGACCAGGGAAGAGTGGCCCGAAGAAGCCAAGGATCGAGCTGAAAAATCGGTGCTGGACATTTTGGCCGACAACATTCAAGAAAACATCGGCGGCAATATCATCGGTGATAGCCTTTCTGATGCGGTCAGGGGCCGGTCAAGTGATCCCGACTCACCTGATTCCACCAAGGCTCGCTGGTTAATCTTTCTACAAGACGAAATTTTTCGAGCTAAGGTGCTCAAATTAGCCTGGATCCAACTGGAGGGCTCATTTCCTGACGAGCAAACAGCCGAGGAACCCGATGACTGGGTCTAGGAGGACTGGGTGCTAAGATGACTGGGTCTAAACCAAAAGTTTTCTTCTTACTATTTATCCTGATTGTGGCAGGTATTGCCTATTACTCGGAGAGAACCGGTGCGGCCAGCTCACCTTCATCGATCCAATCAAGCCGGGTTCCCGATTCGCGCCAAGAGGCAGATGAATATCTGGCAGCGCCCATTATCCAACCGGCAGGGGCGATGAGCGAAACTATCTATCTACCTTTGATGTTAACCTGGTCCGACCCTGGACCGGCCTGGCTAGTTTACTTCAACCTATTCCGGAGCCAGGCAATATTGCCTTCTGTGATCGAAAATGTTGATTGGTCGGCCGGCGGTGTCCTTCACAGCCGCTATATGGTCAAGAACGACCTCATCACGCACTATGAAGATCCAAACAACGCCTGGTATACGGAGGAAGGATATGAAGCGGGCCGAAACGGTAACATTTTCGTATCTTCATCCAGCGCCACCAGCGATGAAACGGCCATCGATTTTTGGATGGTGGCCCCTTTTCACGCCATATCCATGCTCGATCCCCAACTACACACGACGGCCCTGGGCAGTTACAGAGAAGCAAATGGCGGCTGGCAGACCGGCGTCACATTGGATGTCCTTCGCGGTCGAGGCACGCTTCCCCCTGGCATCTCTTTTCCTTTACCTTTCCCAAGCAATGGGGGCGAAACATGGCTGCATCGTTTCAATGGCAATGAATGGCCCGATCCGCTAACAAGCTGCCCTGGTTATTCCCCCCCTACTGGAGCGCCCATTATGCTTCAACTAGGCGCCGGTGATGTGATCCCCAGTGTGACTAGCTTTAGCTTGAAAGCCGGCGCTTCGTCACTGCCTGCCTGTATCTTCGACGAAACAAATTATACAAACCCAAACGGAAGTACTCAAAGCACCGGTCGATCGATTCTCAATAGCCGCGACGCCGTCATCATTATTCCCCGCAATCCACTTGTCTCAGGCCAGGAGTACACCGTTAGCGTATCGGCAAATGGAAACGTTACACAATGGAGTTTTACGGCCGTGAGTTCACCTATGGTTGCATCGACGGCTGATTCCTTCCAATTTAGAGTGCGTTGAAGCCTATAGCATGACACTTGTCACCCCTAACAAGTGACAGATGACGCTTATCCTAATCGGTCACTTCCCCTATACTCTGTCATGTATTCGGATACTTAAATACATGTTTAATAATTCGTCTCTGGTCGACAAACTTAGATACGGTCAAGAAAGGGCCAGCCAGAAGATGAATAAGTAATATATGAAAATATTCAGGTAATAATTTGAATTATCCATCACTACAAGAGTTAAATCTGCTCCATGCAAGTATCTGTCGTGCTTTGGCCGACCCGAAGCGAATTCTCCTACTCTATGCTTTGGATCACCAACCGCGTCATGTTACCGCCCTGGCTGATGAGTTAGATATTCCCCAGCCCACCGTTTCTCGCCATTTGGGAATCTTACGCCAACACTCGTTAGTTAATTTCGAGCGTGACGGGTCAGCAGTCGTCTACTATCTATCTGACAGGCGAATCATCCAGGTTCTGGATATGATGCGCCTGGTGATGTTTGATGCCTTAACCGAGCAGTCCAATGTGCTTAATCAGAGCGTGGCGATGGAGACTATCTAAGTGTCCACTGTAAAAGGAGAGATTTAAGATGAAGGTAGTAATTGACCGTGGCTTATGCGATGCTAGCCTACCTTTTTGCCAGCGTTGTTCGGCGGCTCTTATTCGCAATCCAGAAGGAACTGACCGGCCTTGCATCATGGAAATTGTAGAAGACGATAAAGAAAGTTTAACAGTCGTGATGCATACTGATAATCGAACATTGAAGATCGAGCTCACGGAAGAGGAACAGGAACTAGCTGCTGTCGAAGGTTGGGAAGCGCTGGCCGATTTTGATCCCGCCTTATTCCGAAGCGGATCTCAAGAGCGCTGGCGCGCCATTCGCCAACTACCTGCAAATCATTAACAAGACAGAAGCGAAAGCTTTTAGAAACTAATTCACTCATTCACGACCGGGTTCATTAAGTGACATCGCAGCAACGAAAATACCAATCCAACAATCGCTTACCCGGCGAATATCAAACCCTTGGCCTCAAGACCGATTTCTGGTGAGTTTAGCCAACGATCGGCCGGCGAGGTTTTTTGTCGTTTTGTGGCGACATCTTTTTCCAGGGATTTATTGAATGATTTTCCGATAAATCATCAATAGAAATTTATAGAGGATAAACATGAAACTTGGCACTACAGCCTTCCGGGAAATCAATCGAAAAGAAAGAGCAAATGATATTCCGGTAGAATATTATAAACGCGCGGTCGAAGACCGCGTACATGATTTTGAGGAGGTTGTCCTCGGTTATGATGCAGAGATGGCAATGGAGGAGGCAGCTCGTTGTTTACAATGCCCCGATCCCCAGCCATGTACATTGAACTGCCCGGCAGGAAATGATCTACCGGCGGCTCTATGGCATATCAGCCAAGGAGAATTCCTTGAGGCAGCCATGGTGTTTTCGGCTACCAGTCCTTTGCCCGAAGTTTGTGGCCGTGTCTGTCCAAATCTTTGCCAGGAGGGGTGCGCCCTTAGTTGCCGCAACGGGGCTATTTCAATAGGCAAATTGGAGGAGTTCGTAGCCGACGAGGCTCGATTGGCAGGCTTATTGACCATCGCCAAACCCGAAGTAAAGAGCGGCAAACGAGTCGCCGTGGTCGGTTCCGGCCCAGCCGGAATCACGGTGGCTGAAGATTTGTTGAAGCAAGGTCACGACATCACGGTATACGAAGCCTGGCCTGTCGCTGGCGGCGTGCTCGTTTATGGCATCCCCAGCTTCAAGTTGGATAAGCAAGTCGTTGCCCAGAAGATTCACGATCTCGAAGAGGCTGGCGTCAAATTTGTGACTAATACCAGGATTGGCGAACAAATCACCGTCGACACCTTGTTAGAACAAAACGACGCCGTATTCCTCGGCACAGGGGCTGGCGTCGAAGCATCGATGAGTATCCCGGGTGAGGAGCTAAATTTCGTTTACTCAGCGACCGATTTTCTGATTCGGGCCAATGTGCCAACCGAAATGTTGCCAGCGGATCGTCGCCAAAAGCCTTGGGTTGGCAGGCGTGTGGCCATTATCGGTGGCGGCGATACGGCCGTCGATTGTGCCCGATCGTCCATTCGTTTAGGCGCCGAAGAGGTCACCATCATTTACCGGCGTACTGAAGCCGAGATGCCAGGCAACAAGGTCGAAAGGGGAACGTGTCTGGAAGAAGGCGTTGAGATCGTCTACCTTCAGGCCCCAGTCGAATATATTGGCGATGAGGATGGCCGGGTCAGAGCGATGAAAGTCATTCGCATGGAATTAGGCGAACCCGATCGATCCGGTCGCCGTAGACCCGTTCCCATCGAAGGCTCGGAATTTATTCAGGAGATCGATACCGTCGTTTTGGCAGTCGGCTATTGGCCAGATCCTTTAATGGGTGAGACCACGCCCAAACTGGCTACTCACAAATGGGGTCTAATCCTCGCCGACGAAGAGAATGGCGCTACGAGCCGTGAAGGTGTGTTCGCCGCCGGTGATAACGTCCATGGCCCAGACCTGGTCATTACGGCCATTGCCGGCGCACACAAAGCTGCTGGCAGCATTCAGGCTTTCTTAGAAGGCCAGGAGATTGCTTGGGCCGAATCGCCGGAAAAATAAAACTCCTACAAACCAAACCTCTCCCCAATAAAAGGAGGGCGAGGGTCCTTAGACCTTCGCCCTTTTTTACTTTTCACGGTGTTATTCACCACCGGTTGGCGCTGCTATTTCTTTCCGTCTTTTCTTACCGATTGCCAACGCCGAGATGGGCTAATCTTATTGCTTTCATTTATAAGCAAACAAGAGTTACTTCTTGCCCATTTTTCCTAATTCTTATTGCTGGGTGAAACTCCGAATCTACAATCAAGACCGGTCCGGCGCTACAATTTAGGCATCGTCCTCTTGTTTGGAAATCCTTCGACTGGTCAAACCGTCTTCAACTCGTTCGCTAGAACCAATTGTCGCGACGCCACCTACGGCAATGAGCATTAGAATAATGAATAGAAAAATAAAGAGTCCATCTGACATAATATCATCCACCATCGTTAAAGTGCAGGGATAAATAATCAATACGTTCATTCTAGTCTTTCAGGGGAGCAAGCACTAGCTGACATTAGTCCTAATTAGGTCCCTAGGCCTTACAAATAGGACCATCGAATCTGGTTTGGAGCCAGCAAAAACAGTTTTTACTGCGAAGGTTCAGTACCGATTTTCTCACCCAATTATTACCACAAATTAGGTTTGATAGCGTCTACCATTAGCTTTTCTAATTCAAGATGATAAGCGAAAGCGATAAGAAAAACCTATGAAAGTATTGATTTCGCCTATGCATTACTTATATAATATTCCCGGTTGTTACAAATTTCACAAAGTATTGTTTCTCCATTCTCACAAGGTAACGAGGCTTTCATTATGACCAGATTGATGCTCGTATTTGTTGCCTTTCTTCTAGTGCTTGTACTGGCTGCCTGTGGATCAAGCGCTGAAGAAAAGGCTCCCACACAAGAAATAGCTGCGGCCACCTCCACTAGTAAACCGGTCGATCCGACCGACACGCCGGTGCCAGAACCCAAGGCGACAGAAACAGTTCCCCCCATCCCAACAGAAGAACCAGAACCAACAGCTACGACCGCACCAACAGAAACACCCGAACCAGTAGAGGCTGATGAGTGTCTGGCATGTCATATGGACAAGGAACAATTAATCGCGACAGCGGCCCAGGTGGAAGAAGTCCCGAGTGAAAACTCGGGCGTTGGCTGAGGTGGCGAGGTGGCTCCGTTGGAGCCTTGGGAAAAAGTACTCGTAGATGCTGAAACCTTCCCCGAAACCGATCATGGCGAAATTTCTTGTATTGAGTGCCATGGCGGCCTTCAAGATTCAGACAAAGAAGTCGCCCATACGGATCTAGTTGCCAGACCCAGCGATGGGCCCAACTCAGTTTGTTCCGAATGCCATGAAAAACAGACCGATCTGCAGTCGGTAAGTTTGCATGCGAATCAACAAGGATACTGGACTGTTCTGGAAGCCCGTGGCGCTTCTCACGAAGATCCGGCCATGCAAGAAATGTTCGGAAACCACTGCGTTGGCTGTCATACAAGCTGCGGCGACTGCCATGTTAGCCAACCCAAAAGCGTTGGCGGTGGTCTTCTAGATGGTCACAATTTCACCGATAGTCCGCCCATGTCCAAAACTTGCACCGCTTGTCATGGTAGCCGGATAGGCAGTGAATTCTTGGGTAAGCATGAAGGGCTCAAGCCTGATGTTCATTTCCGCCAGGAACGGATGACCTGCATCGATTGCCACACTGGCGATGAGCTGCACGGCGACTTCGATGATCCTGTTCCGGCGCACCGTTACGATCCCCCGAAAGAACCGGTTTGCACCAACTGCCACCTTTCGGTGGGCGATGACAACATGTACCACGAAGCGCATGGTGACAGTTTGTCATGCCAGGTTTGCCATTCGTTGGCCTATACCAGCTGCGATAGTTGCCATGTAGCGATCAGCGACAAAACCGGTAATCCATTCTTTGAAACCTCGGCCAACTACATGACTTTCTTGATCGGCCGCAACCCGATTCAGAGCGAAGACCGGCCGTATGAATATGTGCCGTTGCGACATGTCCCAGTCGATCCGGAAAGCTTCGCTTTTTACGGCGATAATCTGTTGCCTGATTTCGATGCCCAACCCACCTGGCGTTATACGACGCCTCATAATATTCAGAGCGAGACCCCCCAGACCGAGACCTGCAATAGCTGTCACGGCAACCCCGACCTGTTCCTGACGGCTGATAAGGTCAATCCAGAGGAGCTGAACGCAAATCAAAATGTGATCATCGACACAGTGCCGGAGGCTAGATAGGTTCTTTGCAGAGGCCAGCTCCTGAAAAGATCCCTCTAAGGAAAAGTAGTTGAGGATAAGGATATCGTTTGCCTGGGGCGGCGGACATCCACAAAGATTTTATAGGAGAAGATTAAGATGAAGCTCAAATTTTATTGGCTATTTATTCTGATACTGGCGTTAGGTTTAGCCCTGAGCGCCTGCAGCAGTGGCGACCAGGCTGAACCGACCGCCTCCGAACCAGTCGAAGAGGTTGCTACGGAACCGGCTGAAGAGCCAGCCACTGAAGTACCAGCCGACGGAAGTGCCGGCTACTGAAGAACCCGGGAAGCTGTTGAAGAAGTCGTTCAGCCTCCGAAGAAGAGCTCGACGCGGCTTTTGAGCACATTCCTGGCAAGTATGGTCAAGTACAATACCATCGGCCTGGATGGCCTAAATGAACAGTTAGCAGGCGATCCTCCACCATTCTTATTGGATGTTCGCCAACCCGAAGAGTTGGCAGAGAAAGGTCATATCGAGGGCGCGGTCAATATCCCCCTGCGGGAGCTTGGCCAGAATTTGGACAAGCTGCCCAGCACCGATACCCCCATCGTTAGTTATTGTGGCAGCGGTTGGCGCTGCACCATCGCCATGACTCAGCTCGGCGCTTTAGGTTTCGAGGACGTTCTCAGCCTGAAGGACGGCAGCTATGGTGGTTGGCTTGAGGGCGGTTATCCCATCGTAGAAGGCGCCGCGACTGAGGCTGAAATCCTCAACGCAGCCGAATTAGATCCGGCTTTGACTGTGGCCATAAATGATGCGCTTGTTACTATCCCTGAAGGCTGGGGTGGCATCACGGCCGAGCAACTAGCCACAGAATTAGCTGAAAATCCAGAGTTGATCGTCATTGACGTTCGTACACAGGCAGAACTGGATTCGAAGGGCTATATCGAAGCGGATAATTTCATACATATCCCGCTGGAAGAGTTCGTCGCCCGCCGGGATGAGTGGCCCGCTGATAAATCGGCTCCCATCGCCGTTTACTGCGGCAGTGGTCATCGTTCCACCATGGCCATGTCCATTCTTTGGACTTATGGCTATGAAGATGTTAGCAGCTTGAAAGGTGGCTTCGGCGGCTGGACAGAGGCTGGTTATCCAGTCGTTGGCGGAGAAACAACCCTCAACGAAGCATACAACAACTTCCTGGCTAATATGGTGAAATACAATACCACCGGTCTGGATGCCCTGAATGAACAATTGGCCGGTGACCCTCCGCCCTTCTTGTTGGACGTACGTCAGCCTGAAGAGTTAGAGGAGAAAGGTCACATTGAAGGCGCGGTCAATATCCCCCTCCGGGAATTGGGACAGCACACAAACCTGTTACCCAGCGCCGACACACCAATTGTCAGCTACTGCGGTAGCGGCTGGCGTTGCACCATTGCCATGACCCAATTGGGCATGCTCGGTTGGGAAAACGTCCTTAGCTTGAAAGACGGCAGCTTTGGCGGATGGGTTGAAGGTGGATACCCGGTTGCTGATGGCCCTGCGCCTGAAGCTGAAGTGCTGAACGCCTTTGAGCCTGATCCCGAATTACTAGCCTTAGCCGATGCCTCGTTGAGCGCCATTCCAGAAGGATGGGGAGTCATCACGGCCGACCAATTGGCCACTGATATGACGGAAAACGAGGACCTGGTGGTCATCGACGTCCGACGCCAGGATGAAGTCGATTCAAAGGGTTACATTCCCACGGATAACTACATCCATATCCCCCTGGAAGATTTCGTCAATCGTAAAGCTGAATGGCCGGCCGACAAGGCCACTCCCATCGCAATCTATTGCGGCAGCGGCCACCGTTCGACCATGGCCATGGCCATCATATCCACCTATGGATATGAAGATGTTCGCAGTCTAAAAGGTGGTTTCGGCGGTTGGGTCGAAGCTGGTTTCCCGGTAGCGGGTGGTGAAGCTGCCCTGGACGCGGCGTTCAGTGACTTCCTGGCCAACATGGTCGCATATAACACCATCGGCCTCGACGCCGTTAACGAACAATTGGCCGGCGATCCACCGCCATTCCTGCTAGACGTCCGTCAGCCCGAAGAATTGGAAGAGAAAGGACATATCGAGAGTGCGGTGAACATTCCCTTGCGCGACCTCTTCAAGCATGTCGATGTACTGCCTAGCATGGACACCTCGGTTATCAGCTACTGTGGCAGTGGCTGGCGCTGCACCATCGCCATGACTGGCATGGGTGCCTTGGGCTGGGAAGATGTACTCAGCATGAAGGGCGGCAGCTTTGGTGGTTGGCTTGAAGCCGGTTACCCAGTCGTCGAAGGTCCGGCCGCAGAACCCCTGGTTCTGGAAGTGGCCGAACCTGACCCGGCACTACTGGCCATCATGGACGAAACCTTCACTAATATTCCTGAAGGTTGGGGCGGCATCGCGGCTGACCAGTTGGCTACCGAATTGGTCGAAAATCCCGACTTGATCGTCATCGATGTTCGCACGGCTGAAGAAGTAGCCGAGAAAGGCGTCATTGAGGCTGACAACTTCGTTCACATTCCTTTGGAGGACCTCATCACTCGGAAAGCTGAATGGCCGGCCGACAAAAGTGCTCCAATCGTCATTTACTGCGGCAGTGGACATCGTTCCACGATGGCCATGACCATTCTCTGGTCCTATGGCTACGAGGACGTCCGCAGCCTCAAGGGTGGCTTCGGCGGATGGGTCGAAGCCGGTTACCCGGTAATAGAACTCGAGGCAGTGCAATCATAGCCTCGTAACAACCACGCACTGCCATTGGCCGCCAGGCTCATCGTAAACAGCACTGCAAACATGTCTGAGCGGCCAAAGCGGGTTATCGAGGCTCCAACCACTCTCCGGTTGGGGCCTCGATTCTTTTTTTGTTTGATTGTTACTACTCGTAGTTGCCTGAAACTACCCGTTTACTTCAGTCTCCCCTGAACCGACAACTTAGCAGTCAGCCTGGTCCCTTAACCCCAACTTTGGATTTCTTCCATCGCCTCAATTTATAGATTCGATAGGAATCACAACAGGTCTCCGGCTAACAATGGTGCCGGAGACCTGTTGAAATGTGGCCTGATTCAATTGGCAAAGCTAGACAAAAATAATCTGTGCGCCGTCGGCTATTTCCAAGAATTCCATGGCCCCAACTATGCTGTCAACCTCTTCAAAGAGGTCATCTTCGGTCAACTTCATCATGTCGGCCGTCATCTTGCAGGCGTATAGCTTTCCGCCGGCATCGGCGATCATCTGCAAATATTCCCGTGGCGGCGGAAAATCGAGCGCTTCCATCTCTTTCTTCATCATGGATGTGGCGAAGCCGGTCATGCCCGGCAATGCGGACATGATATTGGGAATACCCATACCATTGGGCATCTTCATCGATGGATTACCCAGCGGCGTACATTGCAGGTTGTCCATCCTCTTTTCAGTAACCATATCCAGACCCCAGAAGGTAAAAAATATACTGGCGTCGATGCCTTCCATGAGAGCAGCGTTGGCCAAGACCATGCCTGGATATGCCATATCTAGCGTACCCTTGGAGCAGATGATACACAATTTTCGGCCACTGTTTTCTTCTTCAAACATGTTTATTTCTCCGTTTTTCTTTCTAATTAAGAGGCTTGGAAGCCGGGTGTTCGGTTCTCGCTAAAGCGATCCTCTTCCCTTCACAGCCCGGTTTCACTTGCCAACGCTTATATACAACCGGTGGGTTTGCCAAGTCCGGAGACGTAGGCGATCTTCTTAGCCGGTCCTTTGGGGAACAACTTATATAGTTCCTTGGTGGTTACGCCAGCCTCTTGAGAGATGCGGCGCAATCCTGGCGCTTCTCCTTGAGATTTGTAATCGCTACGCGAGAAGTCAATGATGGTCCAGTGTTCCTCTGAAAGGTCGATATTGATGTCAGTGGCCAAAACGACCGCCACATCCTTATCCCAATCATCTGGGTTGGCCATGAAGCCTTCTTCATCAAACTGAATTTCTTTGCCTGCAATTTCTCTTGTCGTCATGACATTCCTCCGAAATTTATCCTTTCACTAAACTATAATTATCTAATCTTCTGCTTTAATTAGCGGAAATTTGACTGCCCGAAACGGTTCTTAATATATTCAAGGTTTTCGCCAGACCACGTCTTACGGCCGGGTCGTTTAACTGCCTCAGCAAATATCTCATCGAGACATTTTCGGGCACTTCATCCTCTCGCATGACATTAGCCGAGGAGCTTAGTAAGGTCATGATCTCCGGCTGGGTCATTTCTTTCACCGTCTGCAATATCAAGACGACGTTTTCACCTAGCTGGCGAACATCATCCTCGGTGAAGTTGGTGATGATTTCATCCATGATATCCATGCCACCCTGGAGAAAAGCGAAGTATCCTTTGCGTTCCATCTCATCCAGGCGGGTCATCACTGTCAAAAAAATGCCGTCTGATAGAGGACCGAACTCCCGGGTCAGGTCACCCAGACTTTCAAGTTGGTCGAGCATCTGCTCGATATTACGCGTATTGCGAACCAGGCGCTTGGTTACCCGGATGATGTCCTCTAACTGTACGTAGCCCTCGATTTCGTCGAGTTGCCGAACAGACAACTGGTACACTTCATTGGCAACAGGCATCAGGTCATTCTTGAGTTCATCCCATTCCTGGCGACGGCGGCGTTCGAGCCGGGCTTCTTCAGCCAGAAAGGCTACCTGCTCTGTTAAGGCATCAACTTTCTGGTTCAGATCGGCTATCGTCTGGCCATTCATTACTTGTTCCATCGACAACCTCCTAGCTCCACTTACCGGCCATGGTCATTTGGGCAGTAATGGGCATCTCTTTTCCTTTCAGCAGGATATTCCAGTACATCCAGCGAAACATCACTTTACCCCAGTGGTTCATCTCGGACTCTTGTAACAATGAGAAAGGGCCGATCCCGGGTAATGGATATTTACCGGGTAGTGGTTCAACGTCATAGTTGAAGTCGATCAGGATACCTTTACCGAAGCCTGACTCAATGAAACAGTTGGCATGACCGTCGAACTGCTCCAGCATCGGCAGGCCTTCGATGTACCTCAGGAAGTTTTCAACAAACACCTCAACGGCGAAATGAGCTACCGAACCGGCTTTCGAAGTAGGTAAGGCTGCGGCGTCGCCTAAAGCGAAAACGTTGTCATGCTTGGTCGAGAGAAAGTTGTGCTTGTCAACGGGCACATGATTCAACTCATCGCCCAATCCTGATCGAGCGATGACATCCGCGCCCATATTAACCGGCACCGTTACCAAAAGATCGTAATTGACTTCTTCCTCGTCATAGGAGACCAGAAGCTTTTTATCAGGTTCTACCCGCTCGGCATAGAAATCGGTCACCAGATTGATGTTCTTGTTTTCCAAAGTGCTGCCCAGGAGACCAGCGGCCCGAGGTTTGGTGAAAGCGCCGGACAAAGGGGTGACCAAGGTCAAATCCACTTTATCGCGCATTTGCTTCTCATGGAAGAACCAGTCGGCCAGGAAAATGAATTCCAAGGGTGCAACCGGGCATTTATAAGGCAGTTCCATGATATTGACTACCATTTTGCCGCCTTCCCAAGTCCGCAATTTCTTTGCCAGAGCAGAAGCGCCGTCAAATGTGTAAAAATCGTGGATCGATTGGCGCCATTCAGCTTCGGTTAACCCCGGCGTCTCATCCGGGCGGGGGTGGGTGCCGGTGGCAATAATGAGGTAGTCGTAATAGAGATAACGATCGTCTTTGGCGATCTTGACCCGATTTTCTTCAGGCTCAATCAGCTCGATATCAGACAAAATCATCTCCACGCCAGGTGGGATGAAGTCCCGCTTGGGTTTGATGACATCATTCTCGCCATAGATCCCAAAGGGGATGAAGAGGAAGCCCGGTTGATAATAATGGGTTTCATCCTTATCAACGATGGTAATCGTCCATTCCTCACGGCTGAGAACATGACTCAGCTTATTTGCTACCATGGTCCCGGCCGTTCCAGAACCTAAGATCAATAACCTTTTCATCAACTTTCTCCTTTAAAGTTCAGTCAAATCGGCAATGGCTGCCAGCCGGCCGACTAATGTCTTTCGTTCATCTACGATGTGAGCCACGATATTGGCAATGCGCTGAAGATAAGCCAACACGCGCTGCTTTTCCCCTTTTTCAAGGTAAAAGATCTCATCCACATAAGGCGACAATGATTCAGTATTCAGCTCGAACTCCACGGCCATTTTTTCGATTTCGTTTTTGCTGGGAGGCCAGCTTTCCGGAGCTACGCAGCCGGCTACGACCATACCCTTCAGTTCAGGACCGACGGGAATGAGCGCTCGGGCGCACAATAAACCCAGGTGACTGAGGCTGAACTGGGGTTCCAAATCAATGGCAGTAGCCAGACCTTGCCAGCTTTGAATACACTTTTCTAAAGCCTGGGGTTCATTACTAATTGCTTGAAATAAGCCACAGGCATGACTGGGCCGGGTGATGGGCCTACCTTGCATATCGGTGACCACCAACATCACCCCTAAGATGTCAGCGAAAGTATCTTGAATAAGCTGTACACAATCTAATGGCAATATTGAGGCCAGGCTGCCTACCTGGGCATTGTTTGCAAAAGTTGAGTTCCCTGTTTGATTCAGCGAATCAACCGTTATCTGCTTCTGGAACCAGCTGTCCACCTTCGCGGCAGGGAATCGCCATTGTTTACCGACCTTGATCGCCGGCAACCGACCGGCCTCAGCCATGCGATATATGGTGGAAAGGTCCACTTGAAGCAGACTTTGCATTTCTTTTGCAGTTAGCATTTCATTCATCATTGATGTTCCGATTGTGAAATTATACACAAGTTGGCAATATCTTACCCAAGGACAAGACATGCAGTAAGTGACATTTGTCAGTATGTCATGTGACAAATGTCACATCATGCATTATGCGCATTGTATGCATACAAGGCACGTAGTGCGGATGGTGCAGTTTTTGGCTTTTCCAATATGATGATGGAATGAGAAGCACTTGCTCTCAAATTTCAGCAGGCTTTTATATGACTTTATGTTAAGTTATTTGATGGCTTGTGGCGAATGAAGGATGAGCTACACCGGACGTGCAAAATCGCTTGTGGCCAAGACCGAGCAATGGGCAAGCCATTATTCAAACCAACCAAAAGTGAAAAGATGGGCGATAAAAACTCGCCCATCTCGATTAATGGAGCTTTTTAGTTCACCAATTAACAGCTACTTCTGAGCATACTCTCGTTCTTCCGGCCGGCCGATGGTAACGAAACCTAAGCTGATTTCGCCTCCTTGGTCCCCGATAGTTGCCACAAGGGTGAGCTTATGCTCGCCGGCTTTGGGCGCTTCGACAAAAGCATCCAATCCTTCAGCGATTTCCTGGCCATCCAGCAACCAGCGCGCCGAAACTGAAAACTGCCCTTCGCGCTCGATCCGGCCGCTGGTCGCGGCGCCCCACAAGCGCATCGTCTGTCCGGCGACCAATGTTTGCCCATCTCGTGGCGTGTAAATACTGATGGCTGGAGCCCTTTCGGGAACGCCGACCGTGACCGGCTCGGAAACCGAAGTGTGAAAACCATCGCTGGCCAACAGACGGACCAAGATCTCGCCGCCGGATATCGACGTGATGTCGACTCGAGCACGCATACCCCGCAAGAGGGTCGCCAATGCGTGCCACGTCTCACCTTTATCGTCCGAATATTGCAGCCAGAATTCGCCTCTTCCCTTGCCTTCTTCCCGGAACTTCCAGCTGGCGGTCAACTCATCGCCTTTTTTATTCACATCAGCGCTGAACTCCTCGATGACTGGCACCTCCTTCGGCGCGCGCTGGATCCATAGCGCCTCTTTCGCCCGGCGAATGCGCAACTCCTCACCTGGCTCTACATCAGGCACGTAAGCCTGGACGAGATAAGGGTAATGGCTCGTATCATCTTCACATCCGCAACCTCCTTCTGCTTGGGATGGCATCCGGTAGAGCGGCGCCCGAGCTAAAATTTTCTCGCGCTTGCCGACGAGCTCGGCCGTCATGCCAGTCTCCTTCCCTCCCATTACCTCTGGTTCGACCGAGACGCGCATGATGCTATTGATCTCAATCTCATCTTCCGCATGTACCACAGCAATAATAGATATGACAGGTAGGCGTTTCATAAATCGCTCTCTCCAGGGTGGGTCTGGCGGTGGGTCGGGAAGCCAATCCTCAGGGAAGATAAGAGGCTCTTGGGCAACGATATCGCGCCACCACGGATAATCAACGCAGGTCCGAATCGGGTTCAGATTGGCATTGTTGGTCAATCGTCCGTAATTATAAAGCGAGACCCAACGCGGTCCACAATATGACATCATGTCTTTGAACATATTCGGCGGCATGATATTGCCGTTGCTAATGTCCAGCCCGTATTCGCCGATAGAAGCCTGGGGCATTGCGGCCGGATCGTAGGGTTCGTAAGCCGGATAGTTTGGGTCGCCAGGCGTACCGCAGGGGGCGTGGGGCAATCCACAGGCATGGCCTAATTCATGAGCCATGGTTACGCCATTGCCGTTGGCGCCGGTGCTGACCGTGCCGGTATTACAGCCAATGATCGGTCCCATCGGTATGCCATTAGCCATTAAGCCATAATAAAGAACGTCGGTCCGGTTACCGTCGGCCGTCCGTTGAGCCTGAACGGCCGTATTGAGCGCCACCCAATTGGGGCTGCAACAGCCAGGGCAGCTAGGCGCATCGGTCAATGGTAAATTCCAGGTGATGGTGCCGGCGCTGCTGTAAGCTGCCGTGCTGCTCACTGGGAAGGTCAGGAGAGTCCAGGCGGCCGTTGTTTGCAGATTGGCCAGCGTGGGGGCTGCCAAAGTTATATTAGGTGCGCCGGCGGCAGAACTATTAGGTCCGTTATAACCAACCATGATGCCACGGATATGAACCGATTGCTTCAAGGTGACATCGATATTCAAGCTTAGTTCGGCTGTGAGACCGCCTGGCGCGTTGATTTGGGCTCGTAGTTTGAGATTTCCGCACATCTGGTTGGCCGGTATGATGAAATTGAGCGTTTCGCTCAAGGTACCCCTCTCGGTCACATAATTTGGCCCAGAGAGCGCTGTAACGCTGCCCGGCGGTTGGGGCGATAACGTACTCACTAGATTGTAGACAAATCCAGAATATCGCTCGTAGACCTCAAGTATTCCAGTCACGTCAGTCACAGCCCCACCGAATATCCAACTCCTCACATAGACCCGAACCCAGGCCGGTTTACCGGCCACCAGGGTCACAGAATTGTCCGCACCCTGGTCGGCCGCATCGGTCAAATGGCTGGCTGATCGATAATACTGGATGCCTTGGGTGACCTCCATACCCTGGATGAATATCTTGGGCAGACGGGAGACGAGATCGTTTGGGTTGATCAATTCGTGCTGTAGTAATTCACTTATAAGATTAGCTGAAAGGTGGTTCATGAGACACACTCCTTTGATAAACCGTTTCCCGAATCCTGAATCAGCTAAACTTTGATAACAGAATCGAGAAACCACGAGCAAGTGGGGATCGCTAACGGATTGGTCCGAAAGACACACACCATGACACTTAATTAAATTGTGGCAAATTGGGCCTGGTGCAAGGGTAAAATGGATGTTGGCCCAGGCGGCTTTGTTCAGGCAACTTTTAGTCGTGGACTGTCGAAAGGTTGCATAAGTGATAAGGGCACCGGCTTTCATCAGCCACGACAAAAACAGTATACAATGGCTGATCCGGCTGTGTCAACGAGATGAAAATGGAAACCCCCCGTTACCCCACATTGACATCAGGTATAGTCTGACATTGAGGAGATTGAGCTATGGGGCCTCAAATGCGGGACCATCATGAAGTAGGTTATTTTGCCTTTTTCTGGTCCTTTGCGTGATTGCTATCAGCGTCGATTTGGTTCAAGCGGCAAGTGAACTAGAAACTTGGTGTAAGGCACAAGGCTAAACTATGGCACTATTAACAACACATTCACCTTCCTCAACTTCGGCGTAATCAACAATAATTCCAGCTTTATCAACCATCATATTTTCTACAAGCTTTGCGGATCAGAATTCAATGGAATTCCTATTGTCAACTTGGGAGACTTCTACAACCTCGATAAATGTGGTTACCTGCCGATATTGGTTCGTGGTTGGTCAGCAGCAATTCTTTCGAAAGTTGGAATATCACATTTGACAAAATGACTAATTGATTTTTGTGCTTCAGTAACAAGCCAATTAAAAATCCATCATTGGGACAAAGAATTGCGTCACCAACCGACGGCCGCGCCATCTTTTCTAGGATCGCTGCCTGCGATTAGCACTTCACTTTCCAGATCGCGAACGATGATTTGCCCACCCCCATAAAATACGGACGCCGCCTGCCCGGTTTCAACGATTTCGTGTCCCCGCTTGATTAATCCGACTCGAATATTTTCTGATACCGCCTTCTCCAAAGCTACTTTTTTACCACCCAGACAACGAAAACGAGGCGCATCTAAGGCTGCTTGGGGCGCCATTCCAAAGTCGACCAGATTCACCCCGACCTGCAAATGGCCTTGTGGTTGCATGAAACCGCCCATCACTCCAAAAACAGCCCACGGCCGCCCTTCCCGGCTAATGAAGCCAGGAATAATGGTGTGATAAGGTCGTTTTCCCGGCGCAATCTGGTTAGGATGGCCCGACTTTAATGTGAAATTGGCCCCGCGGTTGTGTAGCTGGATCCCTGTCCTCCCGGCCGTTAATCCACTGCCGAATTCACCGTACAAACTTTGAATCCAGCTGACCATATTTCCTTCCCTGTCGACCACCGCCAAATAGACCGTATCTCCTCTCGAAGGCGGCTGGCCTGGTCCGAACAACAACGCTTCCTGATCTAATATCAGCCGCCGCCGGTTAGCCAGGTAATCATCGCTCAATAAACCAGATACCGGCACTGATGCTTGCCTCGGGTCGGCGATATAGGTCTCAGCATCGGCAAAGGCCAGCTTCATCGATTCGATTAATATATGCCAGATGGCGGCCGGATCGGGGGCCAGGGATGCCAGATCATATCCACCAACCAGTTCTAAAGCCATTAGCGCTGCCAACCCTTGCCCGTTTGGCGGCAACTCGTGGAAAGTAAAACCATGGCGATAGTCGGCGGATATTGGCTCTACCCATTCTGCCTGGTAAGCTGCCAGGTCTGACTCATCTAGTACGCCGCCGTCGTCCTGGACGCAGGCAACGATCTGCCGGCCGATCTCGCTCTCGTAAAAGGCATCGATCCCTTCTTCAACCAGGGCCTCCAAGGTGCTGGCGAATTCCGGATTTCGGAAGATTTCGGCCGTTCGCGGCGCTCGTCCACCGGGCAACCATACCCGTCGACTGTCGGGATGGCCCGCCAGCAAATCGGTTGATGTTTGCCACTGTCCGGCGATCAACTCGCTAACCGGAAATCCCTCCTGGGCATATTGGACAGCAGGTTCCAACAATGCTCGCAGGCTCATCGAACCATAACGCTTAAGAGCCATTTGCCAGCCGCGCAGGCTACCAGGTACTGTCACTGCTAACGGTCCGCGCTCCGGCATCGTCGCATATCCGCGCCGGTCCAACAATTCTGGCGTGAGACGGGAGGGAGCAGGGCCACTGGCATTTAAACCCACCAGTTTTCCTTCGTTGGCGTTCCAAATCAAGGCGAATGCATCACCGCCAATACCGGTGGAACAGGGTTCCAAAACACAGAGAGCCGCGGCCGTGGCCACGGCCGCATCGATGGCGTTGCCTCCTGCTTTCAATATATCTATTCCAATATTGGCCGCCAGTGGCTGGCTCGTAGCCACCATGCCTTTGGCTGCGACGACGTTTGACCGGCGACTGTTGAACAGATCTTTCTGAAAATCCATAATCTTTTCCTGCTGCGAGTGTGATTCAAGATTGATAAAATAATTCCATCTGAGTCAATAACAAGTAACTTGAGTCAGGTAAACTTACCCTATCTTGGCCTATTTTTTGGCTGGCGCCAAGCAGCACCAGGCAGGACATAGCCTCTTGAAGTAGATCCAGTCGTAGAATGACATATCGCAGGTTATTTAACATCTCAGTTGCCTTTTGTTTCACTCCTGGCTATTCTAACCAGCTATGAACCCAATACATTGGATCTTCGACAAGATGTATCCGGCCATTCGCTTCGTTTACGAGCGAGTACAAGGGCATGATTGGTTTGATCAAATGACGCCCCAAATATGGATGGGCGGTGCGCCAACTTATGACCGAGACTATGATTACTTAATTGAAACTGGCATTGGAGCCGTCGTTGATGTCCGCGAGGAACGAGAAGGCGACCGCAAAATATACAGCGAAAATAACATCGACTACTTGAAGTTAAAGGTGCTTGATGTCATGGTGCCCTCGGCCGACCAGCTGGAGCAGGGCACATCGTTCATTCACCAACACGTTGAAGCCGGCGACAAGGTCTTGATTCACTGCGCCAAGGGCCGCGGCCGTTCGGCGACCATGATGGCTGCCTACTTGATGCGCTACGAAAATATGAGTTTCGATGAAGCCCGCCAACTGATGGTCTCAAAACGTTCGCTGGTAAATATTCAAGGCCGGCACCAAAAGGTCTTGGAGGAGTGGATCAAACAATATCAACAACCGGTCGCGGTCACGGAAACGCTTATCGACAATTAATTGTGACAGACTGCGCTAAACATTATGGCAGAGAGCAAGACTACACCCATACGTAAACAATACCTGGAGATCAAGCGCCAGTATCCGGACGCCATCGTCTTCTTCAGGCTAGGTGACTTTTATGAAACCTTCGACGGTGATGCCGAGGTCGCTGCTCGCGAGCTTGACCTTGTCTTGACCGGCCGTAATGTTGGTAAAGATCAGCGGGTACCTATGGCTGGCGTACCTCACCATGCGGCCGAAGGCTACATCGCCAAGTTAATCGAGAAGGGTTACAAAGTCGCTCTTTGTGAACAAATTGGTACTGAAACAGTTAACGGTCTCATGCCCCGCGATGTCACGCGTCTGTTCACAGCCGGTACGGTGATCGAACCGGGAATGCTCGATGCTAGCCGCAACAATTACCTGGCGGCCGTGGCCACCGATGGCGAGCGAGCCGGTTTGGCTTATGCCGATTTAACCACCGGTGAATTTGCCACGGTTCAACTTGCTTCCCGGCGTGCGCTAGCCGAGGAGTTGGCCCGCATCCGGCCGGCCGAACTTCTGCTGCCCGATGAGGAACTTACTCTGGGCGAAGCTGCGACCAATGCCCGGGCTGTCACTCACTGGCCGAGTTGGAGATTTGAGGAAGGCAATGCCCGCCAGACCTTATTGGGCCATTTCGGCGTCAGTACATTGGCCGGCTATGGCTGTGAAGGGAAACCATTAGCCGTACGCTCGGCCGGCGCCATCATCTCCTACCTGCAGGAAACCCAGAAAGGAGCGGTTCGCCAGATCCAACGCCTGGCCACGTATAGCGCCGAGCGCTACATGGCGCTCGACAATGCTTCCCGGCGGAATCTCGAATTGACCGAGGCCTTGGATGGTGAAGACAAAAACACTCTCCTTGGTATCTTAGATGCTTCGGTTACCGCCATGGGCAAACGCCTGCTGCGAGACTGGATCTCCCGACCACTGCTAGATATGTCTGGAATAAACGGCCGCTTGGACCAAGTGGAGTTGTTCTTTGACGATGGCTTACAACGGGCCGAATTACGTTCACTTTTGAAGGGCATACCCGATCTCGAGCGGTTGACCAACCGAGCAATCAGCGGCAAGGCATCGCCTAGAGAACTGCAAAATATCGGCTATGCGTTGGCTCTCATTCCGCAGATCCAGAGCCTGATAACCATCAATGGACAGACACCTGCCAACGACAGAAACGAACCATCTCCCCACCCTCTAGCCACTTTAATCGAACAGCTTGATCCATGCCCGGAAACGGCCGCCTTAATAACTCAGGCTATCGTCGACGATGCCCCGTCAAACTTGAACAAGACCGGGGTAATCCGGCCCGGATTTTCGGCCGAATTGGATGGAGTGATGAACTCTTCTGCCCATGCCCGGGAATGGGTGGCCGAGCTAGAGCCGCGAGAACGCAAACGGACGGGTATCTCTTCACTGAAAGTAGGTTTCAACAAAGTTTTTGGCTACTACATCGAGATAACGAAGGCCAATAGCCATCTGGCCCCAGGTGATTACATCCGTAAACAGACTCTAACCAATGCCGAGCGCTACATCACCCCGGAACTCAAGGAATACGAGACCCTGATCTTGAATGCCGAAGATCGAATCCTAGATATCGAGCGCCGCTTGTTCGCCGAAGTGTGCCGGGAAGTTGGCTCAGCCTCCTCCCGGATGTTGCCGGCCGCTCAAGCAGTGGCTCGCCTGGACGTCGCCTCCGCACTAGCCCAGGTCGCAGCCAACAACGACTACGTCAGGCCTCAATTGAGCGAAGATGATGCCCTGGACATCCAGGATGGTCGCCATCCGGTAGTCGAAAGAGCCCAGACTCTGACCCGCTTCGTGCCCAATGACTGCCATTTTGATAGTCGCGAACGGATCCAGATCATCACTGGTCCTAATATGTCCGGAAAGAGTACCTACTTACGCCAGATAGCCCTGATCACCTTAATGGCCCAAATCGGCAGCTTCGTCCCTGCCCGGCAAGCCCGAATCGGCCTTACGGACCGGATTTTTACGCGCATCGGCGCCCATGATGAGCTTCACGCCGGCCGGTCCACGTTCATGGTCGAAATGGTGGAGACGGCCGAGATCCTGAATCACGCCAGCGGTCGTTCCTTGTTGATCCTGGATGAAATCGGCCGGGGCACCAGCACCTATGATGGTCTGTCCATAGCCTGGGCAATCGTCGAATACTTGCACAACCATCCCCGTCTCAAGCCGCGTACGTTATTCGCCACCCACTACCATGAACTAACCGGCTTGCCCGATTTCCTACCGCTGGTGGCAAATTATAATGTTGCCGTGGCCGAAGAAGGCGACCAGGTCGTCTTCCTGCATCAAATCGTGCCCGGTGGCGCCGATCGAAGCTATGGCATCCACGTCGCCCAGTTAGCCGGCTTGCCGCGCGACGTCATTAACCGGGCCAACGAAGTCCTCAGAGATCTTGAGAAACACGCCCCCACAGCGGCCGTCGAACCCAGCTATCTCAAACCAGCCCAACAGATCGCCCTCTTCCCCGAAACCAGCCCCGTCATCGAAGAGCTCCAGGAGTTGGACATCACCGCCATGACCCCCCTGGAAGCCATAAACAAACTTTACGAATGGAAACGCCGCTACACCGATGAACTATAGACCAAACTTTCGTTAGCGAACCAAATAGCCATTCAAACTTCAAACCTCGAGTCATCTGAATCGCAGCGAGAGATGGCTTTCAACTACCATCTGGTAATAAAAGACCCCGCAAGTCTCCAAGACTTACGGGGCCAAGTATTTATACTATTCTAACTACCAATGCCATTCCCTGATCTTACTGGATTGCGTCATCACCCCAGTAATCCGGCATGAAGTTACCTTTGCCCTTCAGGCCATTGATATCCTGGGTGTTCATGGCATATTGCAACACGGCGTAAGCGACCGCATCTGAATTGACGTCTAAGGCCTCGAGATTGATATTGTCGTAGGTATCACAGGCCAGGTGGTAACAAGGATCGTATTGATCACCGGCTGTGCCACCCCAAAGCGCAACTTCCTCAGGAGTCTTGATCCCTTCAGCTCCAGTAAAGAGACCGCCGGACGGGATGCCAACGGCGATGAAGGGACCATAATCCGAGCGGCCGCTGAAGTCGGTGCCCTTAAACGGCTGGCCTACCTGTGTGTAGTATGACTCGAACAGCTTCTCTATCTGGGCTGAACCTGCAGGGCCAGGACCAGCGCCCACGCCGTCGGAGTCGTCACCATCGTAGATGAAGAAGACGTGGTTCGGCGAACCGATCATGTCGAAGTTTAGATAGAGCGTGATGTCGTCCTGCTCTTGCTGGCTGAGATTATCGACGTAGTAGGTGGAACCGACCAGGCCGGATTCCTCAGCCCCCCACCAGGCAAAGCGCACCATGTTGCGCGGTTTGACCTTGGCCATCTGTTCGGCTACCTCCAGGATGACAGCACTACCTGAACCATTGTCCTGGATACCGGGGCCCGCATTGACAGAATCCAGGTGAGCGCCGGCCATAACCACATTAGTGGGATCGCCATCCTTGCTCTCAGCGAGCACGTTGTACGTCGTGGCGGTACCGCGGAAAGTGTCGGTCTTCAAGCGCATAACGAGACCTGAGGTGGCCGCCAATTGCTGGCCAACATCTAATGTTACCGACGTAACCGAGATGTCTAGAGTGAATGTACTGCTTAGCGTGCCGTTCAACGTACCGGGGATGTTATTGTAGATTACCACGCCCGATGCTCCTGCATTGTAGGCATTTGTCGCCTTGAGAGCGAAGGTACAAGCGCCGCGGCTGATCAACGCAATGTGGCCAACTGGAAATCCTGCAAAGTCCGCGGCGTCACAGCCCGTTATAGCACTCACCGTACTAACGGGGGCGGTATTATCCCCACTCCCCGAATACGACATAATATTGTTCACGATCGCTCCTGGAACGCGGCGCCACCTGTTCAAGAATGGTCGGTGAAAGCGTAATGAAGGTTTGGTAGTCAAACGGCTGGACCGTTACATTGTAGCCGGCGGCTTCCATTCGACCAGCAACATAGTCGACAGATAGCATCATATCCGGGCGTGCCCGATGTGCGGATGCCGTTGTTGGCATCGGCGATGGCCTGAAAAGCCGCTTGATGCTCGCGCACACCATCAAGCGTAACACATTCCAGCAGCTTCGCGTGGGTATTATTGACGCGGCTATCGCAGGACGCCTCTCCGGCGGAGGCTATTTGGACTACAACCAACATGATGGTTACGGTCAACAAGGCCAACAAAATAGCAAACTTTTTTCGATTCATTGTAATAATTCTCCTGTTGTATTAGTTTGGCCCGGCCCAGCAATATCTTGCCTGCCCGGACCTATGTGGCTTGCCTACCCGCATGCCCGCGTGCAAAACGAGGATTGACGGCGTTTTGGCATTGCCATGATCTGCAAGGGAATATCAACAATTGTGCTAAATCATCGATTCATGAGCACCTCCATCACCCTGCTGGAGAGTTGGCTTAAGGCTATGAATCCGGCACGAAACAATGCCTTTCCAAGAGCCGCTTCAAAAGCTTGAAACGGCCAAGGAAACAGAACGTGCTTCGTTCCGAGATAAAGAGCCCTATTGCGCCAAACGAGATCAATTGCCGGGATCAATGACTGGTGCCGGGTCCAGGGTATCGGGTGAGGACAAAGGATGTACGAACCCTGACTTTTTCCGTTATTCTCCTGTCATGCAAGGTAATGAGAATTATGACGAAATTGTTCGAAATGTCAATCGTTTCAGGAATATTCGGGAGCACACACAAGTTGTCATTACCGCGGATACGGGAATCCAAACACATAGATACCCACCTTCGCGAGCATGACATTGACCGACAGGTTGTTCGTAGACCCAGGAATATCCAGCGACATTCCCCAATAGGATCTACTCCGGCCGTGACAAATTCCGCTAATTCGCCTGGAATAGATGCACGTCCCTTTGTGGGAATGGAATTGTGATACCCTCGGCGTCAAAGCGCAGCTTTACCTGTTCGTTGATCGCGAAATTTACGGCCGGCGCATCTTCCACAGGCACATAAGGCAAGGCAGTCAAGTTGACGCTATTGTCACCCAACTCCTTCACCGCGACGACTGCCGGGGGATCCATGGCGATACGTTCATCCCCTGCGATGATCTCCTCCAAGATGCGTTTTGCTTTGAGTAAGTCATCACCGTATCCGATCCCGTAAACCAGATCCAACCTAATGAACGGCGTATCGGAATAGTTAGTGATATTCCCGCCAATGACATCCTTGTTGGGAAGTAAAACGAGTTTGTTATCCCTGGTAGTCAGGGTGGTATGGAATAGCCGGATATCGGTCACAAAGCCATGCTCGTCTGCTGTTTCCACATAATCGCCGACTTTGAACGGCCGTAAAGCCACGATGGTCACCCCAGATGCCAAGTTGGCAATAAAATCCTGCAAGGCAAAGCCGATGGCTAGAGTCCCCGCGCCTAAGATGGCCACGAGACTAGTGGTGGGAAAGCCCACTATACCCAGAGCCAACACGACAATGATGACCAGTAGCGTGTAGTAGGTAACGTTTCCCAAGAACGTTACCAGCGTCTCGTCCATCTTGGCTTTGACCATGGTTCTATTGACGATTCTTACTGCCCACTTAGCAAGTAGCCGGCCGATGATGACCACAGCGAGAGCAAGGACGACTTTCAGCAATAGTTCAGTAATCGGTTGGTTGAATACCTGGCTAATACTGTTGACAACCTCTCCAGATTCCATTGTTTTCTCCTCCTAAAACTAACTTGTTATTTTTATTGGTAGAAGGCGAGGAACGCGCTGCCGGTACTGGCTGTACGCTTCACCGTAAGTCGCGCTCAAACGTCGTTCTTCATAAACCGAGCCAATCCAGAAATACAGAGTTGCTAAAATATTGAAGAGCAAGGCACTTAAGGTCATGTTGGGCAGAAACCAGATGAGCAGCAGGCTGAAGAAGTACAATGGATGACGCACATAGGCGTAGGTTCCCTCGATCACCAGAGTTGGCGGAGGATTGATAGGCTCAGTGCCTTGCAGGTAACGAAGAGCCTGGCCCAAACCGGCAAAACGAATCAGGTCCGTCTGCCAAAGGCTGATTCCCAAACCTATCATACCCAGCAGTTGGATGAACAAAAATAGAAAGCTCCAAGGCCGTGGCATTTGCCACAAAACGCGATTCGGCAAGGCGGCTGCCAACAGCCACAAAACCGGCACAAATGTGATCACGGCGACGGCATTATAGACCAGGCGATAGAAGCCATCATACAACCGGTAACCGATCCAGCCGCGAAACATCTCTTTGAAAGCGGTTGAGGCAGTCAGGCTGTGCAAAACTGCCCAGGTGATAAAGGCCAAGATGAAAACCATTACCTTTCCTTTTTTACTTTTTGCGATATCCGGCCGGCTGCATTATAAATCAGGCCAAAGGTGTTGCCGAATGGATAAAAAACCATGGCAGTTTGACGACGAAAGCTGGGCACTATTGCCCGATTTACTAGGCCGTTTGCCGGAGCCGGTTCGCTTGCATGTGTGGGGCGACAAAAACAGCAGCAACTCAGAAAGGGAGGCAGCTGAATTGGCTCAAATCCTCAGCCATCATTTTGAACAAATTGATTGCCGGATGCTACCGCGCCGGGTGAATTATCCTTATTACCCGGTGATCGGCATTTTGCGCCGTGAAGGAGATGAAGCCCTGGACCTCGGACTGCGCTTCATTGGTCTGCCTTCCGGAACCCAAATGACATCCTTCATCGCGGCTATACAATCCGTATCTTTTCGGGGGATGACATCCGGTGCCAAAACCAGGATACGCCTGCAGCAACTACGGCAAGATGTCATCTTGGAATTGGTGACTTCGGCCGACGACGAAGCCGGCACGGTGATGGCGCATCGAGTCAGCAATTTAGCAGTCGTAAGCCCTTATATCAAAAGCTTCATCATCATGGCTCAAGATTTTCCCCAGGCGCTGATCCGCTATTCCATCAGCCATTTGCCCCACCTGGTCATCAACGAGCACATTCACTATCAAGGGATGCTTGAGGAAGAGGCCATTCTGGAACAAATCTCCCGAGCCCTCAAGTAGTCGGGAAGAAGCTGGTACAGACAACTCATTTGGGAGCCGGCCCTATGCTTGTCCTACCTGACAATAGAAATCCAACAACTTTATGCAGAAGCGACCTCTGTACTCGTCTACAGCAAGTTAAATAGTACTTACTACTGGCTCTTCACCTGCATCAAGTCGGCTTAATGATTCTCTGTATTGGTGATGGGATCAATCTTGAGTCAGAACATTGCTACCGGCGAATTATTAGGCCGGGGCCGAATTATTGCCGAGGCAACCGATCAGCAATTGGTAAGTTCGGTCGCCAAGGGTGACGAGGCTGCCTTCGTCGAACTCTATTCACGTTATAAAGTGACTCTCTTCAACTATCTGCTACGCCTCATTAGTGAACAGAACATTGCCGAAGATCTGCTTCAGGAAGTCTTCGTAGCCGTTTGGAAAGGAGCCGGCAAATTCAAAGCCCAGTCCAGCGTCCGGACCTGGCTCTTCCGCATCGCCCATAACCAGGCAGTTTCCTGGCTGCGTCGTCGTAAAGATGTGGTTGACGATGATGAAATGCTGCATTTAATCGCCGACGGCGACGTCCTGGAAGAGACCGTTCTAGAATCCTGGCATGCCGACCAACTGAGAGATGCCTTAGGGCAACTAACACCCGCCCACCGGGCCGTAGTTGAACTGTCTTTCGTCCACGAGCTTACCTATGCTGAGATAGGCGAGATCATGGATTGTCCGGTTGGAACTATCAAAAGCCGGATGAGCTACGCCCTCAAATACCTGGACGGTTTTCTTCGCCGAAATGGCGTCGGCGCCTGATCCCCCACTTCTTCTGCCCCAATAACCAATAGACAATAGACAATAGACAATTTTATTCATGGCCATGTTACGATGGCCAGGCTATTCCCCTGTTTTTCGAGCCAATCCCCATCCAGACTGTCTAGTAATCCTCTGGATCAGAACCAATTTCGATCAATTTTAAACCTTTTTTAAGATAACTACGACTATAGTAATAGGACTAAGGTCATACAGGACCGAAGTACTGGGACATTAGGACTATTCAAATCATTTTTTATTTTCACAAATTGATTCCCAAAGCAGTTATCTGGAGGATTATAATGGCACAAAATAGAGTACTCAGATTATCAATAGTTATCACTTTTCCTATCATGGCCCTGATATTAGCGGCCGCCTTCGCGCAACCGGCACGAGGAGCCGCGCCCAATGTGGTCTTTTCCCAATGCGCCCCCGGGCAGAATGGCGAAGATCCCAAATGCATTGGTCAGGGTAATAATGGCTGGGTGACCGGCAAAGTTGGCCCCAGCAAAGCAAATTATAAGGTCGGCGATTTTATCGCCTACCGAGGAGAGCACAAAAATCTTGACGCAGGCAAAGAGTATTGCTTCGCCATGTGGTGGGATATCGCCAAGGCCGAGTTGCCAGCTATCGACTATCTCGGCACCTTCAGTCTGACGCTAGACCAGGCCGACCCCACGCACAACACCCCCTTCACACTCGGCGATCCCGTCGTTACTTTGGCTATCCCGAAAGATCCGATCCTCGTTCTGGGCACCCTTAGCGGCAATTCCTTCTCCGGAACTCTGCCGGTGAACGGGACAGAACAAGGCGTTTTGACATTATGGGGTGGCACCAACTTGCGTATCCTTGGTCCGGGCTACTCGAACACCACTGGCGGCGACCTAACCAATGCCTCCCAGTCCCTTGAGTATTGTTTCACGGCTCAAGGAACGGACGCGGTATTGGCCTGGGGCGGACATATAGCCGACCCGGTCGAATGGAGTGCCCCGGATAGACCTCCGGGATCACCTTACCACATGCGCACCGGCTCGGTACCAAGCTCCAACACCAACCCACCCAGAGCAAACGATAATGATTTATCCTGCGACGACGGCGAGACGATCGAGCATTTCACTGTCGGTAGTCAGGACCTTCAATTGGGTATCACAGGCCAACCCACGGCAGTGACCATGAGCGATTTGAATGCCGCCGGTGTTCGCAGTTGGACGCTGGTTGCCATAGGCGCTGTATTATTCATGACACTCTTGACCCTCGTTTCGATTGTTAACTCGCGAAAAGCTGCTGAACAAAAAGCTGCCGCCAAGCAGGAAGAATTACAAAATGATTGGCACTATGATGACGGCCAGATTACCTAACAAGTAGGATAATATCGAATGATAAAGAGGGCGGTTTGAATACCGCCCTCTACTTCGCAGGAGTTTTTGGCGCATTGGGAGCAGACCAGCGACTAGCTGGCCAATCGGAGAAAGGAATAGGTTCAAACAAATACCATATTTGAACCTATTCCTTTTTCAAACGACTATATTTTCAGGATAGTTTTATAATGATCGGCCCGCAAGAGTTCTTCTTATTGTTAATTCTCGGAGATGGATGAAGATGATTCACAGTAAGTTGCGAGAAAAGCTGGCCGTTTACCTACCTGGTTACATTAATAAAAATCTTCATCCTATGTTGCAGTTGGGCATCAGCTGGTGGATTCGCCTAGATTCTGAAGGGCAAAGGCGATTAACTTTAGCTAGACGCCTAAAAGACAATGCCAACTCCCTACCCTATCATCAACCTAGTTCCAAAGTTCTGCAACGAATTCGCAAGCAGATAAGACACCAATCTAGTTCAGAATCAAAACAGTCCAGTATGTGGCCGGTGCGGACTCTGCAATTAATCCTGGCGCTTTTGGCTTTTATCCTGGTATGGCGAGGGTTGCCTCCCGGAATCGTATTGGAATGGTCAGTAAGAGACGGCGAGCCAAGCAAGTTTTTAGTTTACCGGGCGGAACTCGCGTCCCCAGACAGCCTAGATGATAACAATTTTGTACTACTGAAAGAGATTCCGGCCCATGGACGCGAGAAGCTATACGAGTTCATAGATGTGCGAACGATTCCAGGCCAGACGTATATTTACCGGGTTGAAGCAGTGGATCAGCAAGGGAGAGCCGCCGATGCCCAATCGATCACTGGCCAAGGTCTTGATGTTTTGCCAAGCCAGCTAGCCTTTATTTTTGCCGCTTCAGTGGTCGCTTATGTAGTCTGGCAATCCGGTCACCGCTGGAGAACTCTCTTCTATTCCTCAGTGAAACTCCACTTAGAATAAGTCCTCCTTTTTGCCTCTATCTTACAATTGTACCATTGGCCCCGGCTCAAAAAAACAATAGCATAAGGTTAATAAAACGATAAAGTTTCAACTGATTTATCGTTGAACATATCAGTTCATTTCCCAATTAACTTATCTAATGCAGTCATCAATATAGGAACCTTGCTATGAATTCTTTAAACTCATTTCAGTTCCGGCGATTGCCGGCAATCTTGTTTGGGGTCGTGGCTGCCTTGACATTGGTGGGGATTCTGTTTTTCATCGTTACCCAAACGGCCGCTGCTCAATCGGTGGAAACCGGTAATGCTGCATCGACGTTTACCAACCCGGATCAAATTGCACCGCCAATGATGTTGGACTGACCATCGTCAATGAAGGGGCAGTCAGCGCCCTTTGCAGCAGTGGCGCCTTAACGGCAACTTTAGACCTGCTTGTCGACGTCCAGCCCAATCAACCCGATCGTTATGATATCGGCATATTCATCGCCCAAGACGGCGGCAGCGCCCAGACCGGCAGCAACTGCTATCATGCCATGATGACTCCCATTACCTCGACCCTGGCAGATGTCGATGGCTTAAGCGGCAATGGTCCTTTTTGGGATGGCGACGGCGACACTTGCGGCGATGTCTCCCAGTCGCTAGCCTCGCCGCCAGTGGGATTTTTATATGAATTGCAGTCGGTGACAATTCCCTGTGACGATCCAGATCAGAATGGTTTTATTGAGGTATCGGCCTGCACTAGCTGGGACCAAAATACCAACACTACCTGCAACGACGTTTCCGATGCGTTCCCAGGGACGAAAGCAAAGTGCAATTGCATCAGCCTACAAATCCCACTGGCTCCGACTGCCATCACGCTGGACAAAGCGACGGTAGAACAAGAAACTTTGCCTCTGTGGGCGATCGGGGCGGGACTAATCCTTCTGGCGGTTACTTCCTTCGCAATCATACACCGGCGATCTGAGAGAAATACACCTCACGCGTAAATTAAGTTGACCGGCACCTTACATCCGCCAATAATTGGCGTGATTGGCCAAAATAATAATAACTCCAACCAGTGATCGATTTCTGTGAAGCTGGTTGGAGTTCTTTTATGTGGCTGAAAATTAATGGCTCGATCGTTAGGCCATTAGTGAAGGAACCTTCATTTTTTTGAATCCGCGTCTTTGAGCCGGGCTTCAGGCACAGGCGATCCGGCTAGAGTCGCGCCCCAACGGCGGGTCAGCTTTCTAAATCTGGAACGGCCGCGAGTGAGCATGTACCGGGCCCTTTTCCACTCCCTGTCAACCATAGACACCTCAGGCGGCGTGACATCCCACTTAACCACCGAAGCAGCCCAGGTCAATCCACCACCAAAACCGACGAAGATCACGTTATCATCTGGTTCCAGGCGTCCTTCCGCGACTGCATCACAAAGAGCAATGGGGATGGAGGCGGCCGAAGTATTGCCTGTCCGTTCGAGATTCATATAAAACAAATCCGTCGAAACACCCAATTTTTTAGCCGAGGTTTCGATGATACGACTATTAGCCTGATGCGGTACGATTAGAGCTACATCATCGATGGTCAGTTCGGCTTTTTTCAAAACATCCTCGATCACATCGCTTACCACGCCCGTGGCGAAGCGAAAGACCTGCCGTCCTGCCATCTTTATGGTCTTACTCTTATCACCATTGGTATATAAATACTCAGGACCTAAAGTCGGCACCGGATTGTGGTAAACGGCCGGCAAGCTTAATAGATCGCCGCCTGAGCCATCAGAACGCAGCGTGGAAGCCATCATCCCGCCAGGAATGCTAGATCCTTTCAATACCACTGCACCGGCTCCATCACCGAAAAGGATACAGGTAGCCCGATCTTGCCAATCCACGATCCGCGACATCGTCTCAGTGCCAATGACGATGGCGTTGCGTACCGATCCAGTAGCGATTGCCTGGCTGGCCATACTTAAACCGTAGACAAATCCGGAACAGGCTGCGCTGAGATCAAAAGCGCCGGCTCGCCTAGCACCCAGATAATCCTGTACCCGGCATGCCGTGGAGGGAAATACATATTCCGGCGTCGACGTGGCGACGATGATTAGCTCGATTTGTGACGGATGAATATCGGCCACAGCCAGGGCCCGGGCCGCTGCCTCGAAGGCCATCGTAGCGGTCGTCTCCTGTTCTGCGGCGACACGTCTCTCGCGAATGCCAGTTCTGGTGTAAATCCATTCATTGGAGGTGTCGACCGACTGGGCGATATCGTCATTACTGACGATCCGGTCGGGTAAAAAGCTGCCCCAACCAACGATATGCGCAAACTTCATGTCCGTCATAAATCTCCTATCATGCTTGCTGCCACAATGCACAACTGAACCAGGTTAGAGATTTCCCGATCCCTAATAATGTTATAACCCCATCCTGTTCAATCGGTTACGGCCGGATGCCCGGCCGAATCGCTGGCAAGCAAGGTTCAAATAAAAATAGGCGGTCGTCAGGGATAATTGCGAGCTTGATTGACCGAAGGCCGCCGGTGGATTCCGGCTCAATCTTATTGATGGAAAGCGATCGTACCCCCGAACAGGTGAGATGCCAAATCGGAATCGGTGGCTCCGAAAAGTTGGTGGCCTGGCAAATCTATCGGCCGGCAGGTAATTTCGCACCCATTACGTCTATGGTGCATTCCTCTTTGCTGTTCAGATTACATCTTGGAGCGGCTCAAAACCCCTCAAGCTTTTTTGACTGAATAAGACCGGGGGTAAATAAACAATCCGACCCCCGGCCCATATCTGTTTTGAAGACGTAACTACGCGGCCGTATCCTCTGAATTTTCAGGGACGGCTGGAGGCTGCTGCATTTGTTCAAACTGAGCTTGCAGTTCTCGGCGCGTATCTTCCATCGCTTGTCGCGCTTCTGATAGGGCTTCCTCCCACCGGGCCACTACATCTTGCCGCAATTCTTCACCAGATTCAGGGGCCAACAGTAATGCTACGGTAGCGCCAACAAGGGCTCCACACAATACGCCGGCAAGGAAGCTGATTGCTTTGTTCATAGGAAAATCTCCTTAAAATCAGTTGATCGATTGGTAACCCCGGGTTGGCTTCAACCTATCCTTACCACGCCGATCAGGGCCAATTTGACTCATTTTTATGATCTGCTGCCACTAATAATTATAGCCGATGAGGCAACCATATCGCAATGAGTGTATAGCAGTCTCTGTGGGATCAATCTGAGCTGTTGCTAGGGCAAAGCATCAGACTAATGGTGACCGGCATCGATTTTTTCTGGGAAATAGCTTAGCCGCCCGCACAGGCTCGATTGAACCGAAATTGGTTCAGGAAAGTATCAATTTTCGTTAATATTGTGATCCGGCTAATGCAGCAGGTAAAATGATAGTTAAGAAGAACTGCCTCACAAGAATAATGCGTTTGTCATATGTCAGAATATATCGAGTTTGAAGTCGAGATGATGGATGATCCGGCCATTATGATCATCACGACCAACCTAACTCTAGCCGAATTTGAGGCTGAGTATTATCCATCTTCAGTCGAAATGGCTGAGGGGTCAATGGTGGCCCAGGTCATAGCCTATATCGAGGGTATCCAACAATTGAAAATTGAGCGGAATACGCTCACAGTATGGCGTGAGCCGGATGTGCCATGGCACCATATTGTGATTGATATTACGGCCGCCGTAAAAGAGTTTTTCTTGTAGGTAGTTCTGGCCAGAAAGCAAAAAATATGTCCACTCGTAAACCAAATCCGGCCATTATTCTGGCAGTTATCTCTTTCGGCGTTTTTGTAGCGGCCGATGATTTAACGGTAGTTTCAACCATGTTGCGCCAGATCATCTTCGACCTGGAGATACCGTTGCCGGAGGGTCTTGGCGACGCGGCCTGGATCGTTAATGCTTACCTGATCGCCTATGTAGTAGTCATGCCCTTCATCGGCCGGGTTAGTGATGTCATTGGCCGCCGCCCAGTTTATATCACTTCTTTACTCCTCTTCTTGGCCGGATCGATATGGGTGCCCTTCGCCCCCAATCTGGGTTGGTTTATCGCCGGGCGAGTATTGACAGCCTTAGGTGGCGGCGCGATGGTGCCGGTAGGGATGGCCGTTATCGGCGATGTGTATGCTGCCAAAAAACGCCCTTCAGCCCTGGGTACCTTGGGAGCAGTGGACACGGCCGGTTGGGTCTGGGGGCCGCTTTACGGCGCCTTACTCATTCGCTTTCTGGATTGGCGATGGCAATTCTATTTGAATATCCCACTCAGTCTGATCGCCATTGTTTTATCTTGGTGGGCATTACGCGATCTACCCAGACCTCAAAAAGGCGGCCGCATTGACTGGTTAGGAACAGCGCTACTAACGGCCGGCCTGCTGTCGCTTAGCATCGCCCTGCTCAATGGCAGTGACATTCAAAATGTCGGCGGCCTTGCCGAATTAACCGGAGAACAGCCGGCAAATATGGCGCCTCTGTACGCCTTAGCCCTGATCTGCTTTGTCTGTTTCCTTCTGGTCGAGAGTCGTATCAGTCGTGGAGCAAAAGGGATTTTTCGTTGGGCAATGGGTGTTGTGCCACTGCTCGACCCACGGTTATTCCAGCGTAAGAACTTTACACCTGCCATTGGCGTCAATTTTCTAGTAGGAGCGGTATTGATCATCGCCATGGTTAATGTGCCGCTACTTATCAATGTCTTGGAAGTTGATGTTGTCCAGGCGGCTTTAACAAGTGGTTTGTTATTGAGCGCCATGACAGTCTCGATGGCGATCATGGCCTACGTTGGTGGTCGTCTCACGGAACGTGTGAGTTACCGGCCGGTGACTATCGCTGGGTTGCTGGCAATCATTACTGGCTTCGCCTTCATGGGCTTTACATGGAAGATGGGAACATCCATGTCGCAGATGGCCTGGCAATTAGCCATCTTGGGTGCCGGATTCGGTCTTGTGATAGCGCCGATCAGCGCGGCCGTGATCAATGCTGCCCCGGTCGATCAGCGAGGTATCGCATCCAGTCTGGTCATCGTCCTGCGCCTGATCGGCATGAGTGTCGGGTTATCTGGGCTCACCGCCTGGGGATTACGCAGGTTTGGAGAACTGCAAGAAAGCATCGAGTTGCCACCGATTACTGACCCGGGCTTTCAGGACGCCGTGTTGGAAGGCTTGACCGGCGTGACAGTTACAGTATTGACCGAAACTTTCCTGATATCAGCAATTATCACCGGCCTAGCGATTTTCGTCGCAATGTCCTTGCGAACTGAAGAAAAGACGGAGCCAGCCTTAGACCATGACTCAACAAGCGATCCGGCAACGCAAGAGGAAGCTAGATCCTGATTACGATTCGTCTTTCAAATTGAGGGCAATTTGCAGATCGTCTAATTGCCTTTGCTCAACCTCAGACGGCGCATCAGCCATCAAATCGGCTGCGTTTTGACTCTTAGGAAAGGCCATCACCTCGCGGATATTTGGTTCACCAGCCATTAGCATGACCAGCCGGTCGATGCCAGGGGCGATTCCACCATGTGGCGGCGTCCCATATTCAAATGCATCCAATAGATGGCCGAATTGGTCCCGGGCCTTTTCAGCCGAAAAACCTATGAGTTTCATGATCTTTTGCTGTAGTTCTCGTTCGTGAATCCGTATGCTGCCACCACCAACCTCATAACCATTACAAACCAGGTCGTATTGTTCGCTAAGAACGGCTTGGGGATCGTTGTCTAACAGGGGTATATATTTCCGTTGCGGAGCGGTGAACATATGATGGCTGGGGGCAAAGTGCCCTTCTTCCAAGTCTTGCTCAAAAAGAGGAAAGTCGACGATCCAGGCGAAGGCCAGCTCAGCTTTCTTTTTGTAACCCAGGCGGCTGGCCATTTCTTCCCTTAATGCACCCAGAACGCTGTAGACAGTCCGGGGTTCGTCGCTGGAAAATAGCAGTAGGTCACCAGGCTTGGCACCCAGACGGTCTACCAATGCGGTCAATTGATCAATATTAAAAAACTTGGTGATGAAGCCACGCATCTGTTCAGTCTCTTCATCAATGGCCATCCAAGCAAGCCCCTTGGCGCCTGCCTCGCGGGCAATCGCTTCTAATTCCTCCATCTGCTTGCGGCTGTAGGACGCGCATCCTGGGGCGCAAATAGCTTTAGCCGGCCGGCCGGCGGCCACATTTTCGGCGAAAACGCGGAATGTACTTTTGCCGACGATATCAGAAACATCGACCAACTCAAGACCGTAACGCATGTCCGGTCGGTCGGTTCCAAATCGTTCCAAAGCTTCGGCATGACTCAGGCGAGGAAAAAGTTCAGACGCCAGGGGCACGATGCTGACCAAGTTAACCATGCCGATCACCATCTCCTCAATGAGGTTTAGGATATCATCTCGCTCTACGAAGCTCATTTCCAGGTCAAGTTGTGTGAATTCGGGTTGGCGATCGGCTCGTTGATCTTCATCCCGAAAACAACGGGCGATTTGGTAATACTTATCCAGACCAGCAACCATGAGCAATTGTTTCAGCTGTTGGGGGCTTTGGGGTAGCGCGTAAAATTTACCAGGATGCACGCGGCTAGGAACGAGATAATCCCGTGCGCCTTCTGGAGTGCTCTTGAACAAAATAGGCGTCTCGATCTCTAAAAATCCCCGTTCATCCAGAAAATTTCGGATAAATTTGATAGCTTTGTGCCGGATCTCCAAGTTCCGCTGCATACGCGGCCGCCGCAGATCTAAAAACCGATACTTCAACCTTAAGGCCTCGTCGACGGTATCATCCCGTTCGATGGGAATCGGGAGTGTCTTGGCAGGGTTAAGGATCACAATCTCGTCGCTAAGGATCTCAATATCTCCGGTTGCCATTTCCGGATTTTCCTGACCGGCCGGTCGCCGGGCGACTTCGCCACGAACCTGCAACACGAACTCCGAGCGAACGTTTTCGGCAGTGTCAAATGCCTTCTGAGATCTGCCAGCGTTTATCGTGACCTGGGTTTTTCCATCCCGATCGCGTAGATCGATGAAGATAATACCACCCATATCTCGCCGGCGGTTGACCCAGCCCGCCAGCGTTACCGTTTGTCCAACCTGTTCGATTCCTAATTCGCCGCAACTATGTGTCTTCAACATGACTTTCCTTCCTGACTGGAGATCTATCGGGATTTCGATTAGACCAGCGCTAATATCTATCTTCGACGATCTCCTGTGGTATAGAGAGCCGGAATTGTAACTTGCCGTATTCCGAGAGACAAACGTACGTACCGATTGAGCAAAATTAGCCAAAGCCTGACGTTGGCAAGAATCCGGCGGCCGTTTAGGCAATCAAGCACCTACATAGGATACATCTCTCGCTTGATCTATAGCCGTGTTAGTCTGATATTGAATTGCCCGTCCCATGACTTATTAAGATAATATTGATAAAAATTGACATTGATTCTCTTAACTGTTAAAATCGCCCTACGAATTAGAGAAAGATGATCGATAATTTTTTAAATTTTCGGAGACAATAGGAAAAGTAAGCATGACAACTATCGAACAGACTGAAATGATCCAAATGACTGATAGTGCGGCCAACATGGTCCGAGAATTGCTGGTACAGAAGAATGTTCCTGACTACGGGTTACGCATATTTGTTTCCGGTGGGGGCTGTTCAGGTATGCAATACGGGATGGCTCTCGATGCTGAACCTGGTGAAAATGATTACGTCATCAACGGCGAAGACGTCCGTATCTTCGTGGATTCAATCAGTATGATGTACTTATCAGGTTCGGTGGTAGATTACGAAGACAGTCTGATGGGCGGTGGTTTCCGTATTGACAATCCGAACGCTGTTGCATCCTGTGGCTGCGGTCACTCGTTCAAAACGGCCGGTAGCAGCGAAGATGCTTCGACTGGATATAGCGGTGGTGGTGGGTGCGCTTGCTGAGTCTCCCGGCAACATAATCTTACTCATTTTACGGGGCGTCTACATTAAGCAGACGTCCCGTTTTGTATGTACCAAGTATATGCAAGCACAATTTTTTTCAGTTGAAGAGGCGAACGCCTTATTATCCGATATTGAGCCACTCATGGCCGAATTACAGGAACGGCGAGAAAAAGTCATCGAATCTCGCCAAGCTATTGCCGGCCTGCTAGAAAATGAACGCGGCGATTTCGGCGGGGCAACCGCTTCGTCCTTGGCTAATGAATTCCTGGCCATCGAACGACTGGCGCGCAAGATACGATCTCATGGATGCATCATCAAAGATTTAAATAACGGCCTGGTAGATTTTCTTTCGACTCGAGAAGGCCGGGAGATTTACTTGTGCTGGCAGTATGGTGAACAGCGTATCACCCACTATCACGAACTCCATAGCGGCTTTCAAGGACGCCAGCGACTTTAATTCCACCACTTTGGCTCACCCGGCAAGAGTGTACCGACCCGTTAGCTTAGGACGAGGAGTGACAATTAGGTGTTGACGAATCTTTGGCCATTTGGGAAAAAACACGTCCCCACTTCTAACACCGTCTGGCTTGATTTAGGGGATCTCGGCGATCTGGTTAATCCCAATGGACCACACGAGCAGTGGCAGGATCATGGTCTGGGCTTGTTGCGAACCATCCTTCACCAAAACGGCCTCTTAACAGATCTACTGTCGACAAGAGCGGTGACCTCCTGGGAACAGTTGCGTAGCCAGTTGGCTGGTTATGATAAATTAATCATGAATGTGCGCAGCTACACCTTCCCGGTAGCTTATCGCTCAGCCCAGATATTCAAGGAAGTGAACCCAGAAGGATTAGTGTTAACCGGGGGGATGCATGCCACAGTTGCGCTAGACGAGATGACGGCTATCCCTGAATTTGACCGAATCTGCCAGGGTCCAGGTGAAAAGGTCATTGTTGACTTGGTTCGAGACCCGGCTTCATTCCCTCGGGTTTTTATGGGAACCAGTTCTAAGTCGATGGCCGAATGGCCTATGATTAACCGTTCCTTGTGGCCACAACCGGCAAGCCGCCGCTTAAAGCACTCCTTTAATTGGCCGCTTGAACCTGAATGTGGTTGGGGACCAGGGCCGGTAGCGACCATTTTGACTAGCCGCGTTTGTCCGTGGCAATGCGTCTTCTGCAATGAAAATTCTTATATCCCCAATATGGGCCGGCGGCCAGTAGAGATGGTCATCGACGAGCTCAACTTTTTAGACGAAACTTATGGTCCCATTGGCTCGGTGGTGATTCACGATTCGATGTTCTTCCAGAATCCAAGTTGGTTAGAAGAGTGGATCGAAAAATATCCAACGAAAGCAAATAAAGCCTGGCCTTACTGGGCGGCGGGCCGGTCGGATACGGTACGCCAATGGCCTGAGTTGTTTGAAGCCCTCATCAGAGAGACGAATTGGGATACGATTTCCATAGGCTTTGAGTCAGGCAGTGATCGCGTATTGCGTATCTTAAATAAGGAATGCAGCGAAGAAGACAATTTCTATGCCATCGACTTGGTTAACCGGCTGGGTGATGAGATGGAGAAAGACGGCCGAAAGCCGCCTGTTTTCTGGTCGAATATCATGCTCGGTATTCCAGGTGAATTGCCTGAGGATGCCTTCAAGACGATGCGTATGCTCAAACGAATGAAACGCGTCATGCCTTCCATAGCTTTTTATGCCCCCTACCCTGGTTCTGCTCTCGGTAACCAACTCATTGCCGAAGGCAAAAGTATGATGACAAAAGATAATTATCATCGCTTTCCAGATGACGAAAAGGTGAAGGGCATAAATTATGGCTTCTATCGTGATCTGCTGGCCGGGAAGTATGATAATGAAATCAATAAGGACCTGGTTCCGGCCGGACCGGAAACCGAGAAGAGCTATATGGATGCACTGACGAAGGCCTAATAATGAGTAGCTTCAGTAATCCCCACTATATGTACCTGTTCGAATTGAAGAACGGCAAAAAGAAACTGGCTTACGGACAGTCTCCGGAGGATGCTCTGGAAATCTTAAGTTACCGGCTAACTGATGAAGAAATGGGCCAGATCCTTAAGGACAAATATATAAAGATATCACAGCGAAAAATGCAAGAACACGTGCTGGATCTGGGATAAAGTTAGGCTATGGCTCGAAGTAATACCGAAAAATCTCTGCTACGGGCTATGAATGGGGGCAAGTTTTTAAAATCACATCGGGAGATCGACGGCACAAAACAGTTCTTACTACACAGTCAGTCGGGCGAGGCTGCCGTTATTAACCCAATGGTGGTCCGGCGTCTTCGCGAGCACCGCCTCATCGATAGTAACAAGAAGTTTCCGGTGGCTACCTATTGGCTAACGCCTGCAGGTCTGGAAGAAGCCAAAAATTGAGGGCTATAGTCCAGCCCAATACCTAGGCCAAGATTCAAACCCCGTCTGTACACACTCTATCGGACAAGAATAACTCCGATTACCAGGAGAACGGTGTAAAAAAAAGCCGCGGAACATCCGCGGCGTTCATGCTTATTAACTCCTTTTAGCCGGTTTAGGCTCAGTCTCTTTCGATCATGGGCACAAAATCTCGTTCTTCATACCCGGTGTAGATCTGGCGTGGTCTGGCGATTGCTTGCTCGGGATCGGTCAACATTTCTGCCCACTGAGCCAGCCAGCCGACAGTGCGCGGAATGGCGAATAGGACCGGGAACATCGTAACCGGCAATCCCATTGCCTGGTAAATGATTCCGGAATAGAAATCCACATTAGGGTAAAGCTTCCGGGCAACAAAATATTCATCCTCTAGGGCGATTCTCTCCAGTTCCAAGGCAACATCTAATAGCGGATTATGGCCGCTGATCTCGAAGACTTCGTCGGCGATCTTTTTAATTATCGTGGCCCGGGGATCATAGTTTTTGTAAACCCGGTGACCGAAGCCCATCAGACGAAATTCACCCGCTTTAACGCGTTCGACATAGGCGGGGACATTGTCTACGCTGCCGATGGCTGCTAACATCCTCAGCACAGCCTCATTGGCGCCGCCGTGCAAGGGTCCGTAGAGGGCTGCGGCCGCGCCAGCCATAGCGCTATAAGGATCTACCCGCGAGCTACCGATAGCCCTCATGGCGTTGGTGCCGCAATTTTGCTCGTGATCGGCGTGAAGGATAAACAAAACATCCAGAGCCCTTTCGAGCACTGGGTTGGGTACGTACTTGGGTTCAGCCCGCCGAAACATCATATTCAGGAAATTACCTGCATAACTGAGTTCAGGATCGGGATAGGCATAGGGGAAACCTTTGACGTGGCGATAGGCAAACGCGGCCAGGGTAGGCATTTTGGCCACGAGGCGAGTCATCTGTAACTGCCGGACCATCGGATCGTCGACCTCTTTTGCCTCAGGATAGAAGGTCGACAGCGCGCCGATAAGACTTATCATCATCCCCATCGGATGGGCATCGTAGCGAAAACCATCTAATAGCTGCTTAACATTTTCGTGCAACAGGATGTGGAGTTTGACAAAGCCTTCATACTCTTCTAACTGGGATTGTGTCGGCAATTCACCGTCGATGATAAGGTAGGCTACTTCGAGAAAAGTGCAGTTATTGGCCAACTGTTGGATAGGATAACCGCGATAACGCAAAATGCCTTTGTCTCCGTCAATGTAGGTGATGGCGCTACGGGTTGAAGCTGTGTTCTTAAAGGCTGGGTCATAGCTCATCATGCCAAATTCATCAGCCGTGACCTTGATTTGCCGCAAATCCATGGCCCGAATTGTTCCTTCGGTGATGGGTAACTCGTAAGTTTGGCCGGTTCGATTGTCAGTAACGGTTAGGGTTTCTTGGGTCATTTATTTCTCCATCAAGTAGATTTTAATAATCATCATCACAGATTGAATTACTGAGGTATTGTGAGTTGTCAACGGGATTACCTACTTATTATTCCAAAGATTTCGATCGTCGCTTACCAGTGAAAATCGAGCCTAATTATATCCTTTTTTGGAGCACAGTCACAGGATCGTTATTACCTTTGGAAGATTCTCGTTCTCAGAATGCTGACACATGATTCAACCGACAAGCTTAACTCATTGAGTCGTAGCAGCTAACGGGACAGAGCAGGTCCAGAATATTGGTTATGCAGAATTCAAGTGAACCGTATTTCCAAAGAAGTGCATACCCAATCTGGTCACGAAGGATCAACGGGGCTAATCAGCTTCCATTCTAGAAACACTCATGAGCGACATCTGTTATAATCTTGCAGTCTACCGGACAGATGAATTTTAGCCGCACGGTCACATAGTATTGTTGTTTGATTCCGCATCATGAGTGAAAAAGATATTTGTCCAAATTGCTCAGCTCCACTTACCTTGGAAGCTACGGATTGTCGCCAATGTGGGCAGCTATTCTGTCCGTCCTGTCTCGAACCCATCGATGAAGGAGATGAGTTCTGCGGTTGGTGCAAGACTACTCTGAATATTTCCTGCCCTGATTGTGGCCGGAAAGTCAAGGGTGACGCATTGGTCTGTCCCAAATGTGGCCTATTGTTGAAGGACATCAAATCCCAGGTCGTACCAGAGTACACACGCTTCAGAGCCGGAGGTGAGAGCGAGCAAGAAGATTACAATGGCACTTGCCTATCATGTGATTCACCCTTGTTTATCGAGGATGGCTTTTGCAAAGAATGTGGACAAGGGATCTGTACCGGCTGTGGCCATGTCCTGGATGATGACGATGAGGTTTGTCGAAAATGTGGCCTTCGCCTCTACTTCGACTGCCCCCTGTGCGAGTTTGAGCTGACTGCCGGTACCGAAATTTGTCCCAATTGTAACGCGCTTTTCCCGGCCGCCTGTCCAGGTTGCGGCTATTTGCTGCAACCAGAAACAGATTGCTGCCCACAATGCCGACGCTTATTGCCCCTGCAACAAAGGTTAAGCGCCCGGACCATTCGCTCCTTCATCGTTGCTAGAAAGATGGCCCGGATTGTGTCCTGCCCAACCTGTGGCGATAATTTCGATCCAGCCCAAGGCGCTTGCCCCGATTGTGGTCAGATCGTCTGCGGTCAGTGCCAGCTTATCCTGCAAGCAGATGAGAATTTTTGCCCTCGTTGCACCTGGCAATCGCTAAAGACAAAGTGAGTGACCGGGTATAGGTGATCGAGTGAATACTGGTATATTAACCCAGAAAACAATTTGGATGGATAGACGCGTTTATTTAGGCGCTTGAATTCAGGAGAGAACTTGATGAATAAATTGATGAAAGAAGGACAGACTGGAGATTCGTTTGCCTCCAGAAGTTACGGTGACCGAAAAGCGGCCATTGAAGCGGCCATCCGAGAAATTCTGTACAACGTTGGCGAAGAACCGGCTCGAGAAGGGCTACAACGGACGCCTGAAAGAGTAGCCCGGATGTACGACGAAATTCTAGCCGGATACTCGGTGGACCCGGTGGCCTTAGTAAATGATGCTCTATTCAATGTTGAATATGACGAAATGGTCGTGGTCAAAGATATCGAATTCTTCAGCTTGTGCGAACACCATATGTTGCCGTTTTTCGGCCGGGCACACGTGGCCTACATTCCTAGCCAGAAGGTGATCGGCCTTTCTAAAATCCCTCGGATTGTGGAGATGTTCGCTCGCCGGCTACAAGTCCAGGAGCGAATGACCCGCCAGATAGCGGAGTTGATCGAGGAAGTTTTAGAACCGCAGGGTGTAGCCGTGGTGATCGAGGCATCCCATATGTGTTCGATGATGCGGGGCGTCAAAAAGGAGCATACCAGGATGGTGACTAGCGCCATGTTTGGCTGCTTCCGCAAGAGCGAAAAGACGCGCAACGAATTCTTGCACCACCTAAAATCCCAGAGCGTAACGATCTAGGAGTCGCTCACCAGACTGGAAGGGAAATCATCGATCGTGTGATTCCTGGTGAGCCTGGCGGGCCAATGCCAAGGCTTCGTCCCTGGTGGCAGTTTCACCTGCAGCCTGGGATTCGCGGATGATCTGCAATAAACGGCCTACTTCGGGGCCCGGCTCGATCTCCAGTAACTGAATTAGCTCCCTGCCGTCGAGCAGAGGTTCAGGATCGACGGTGGAGGCGTAGTGATCGAAATAATGGATCAACAATTTTTCGACCACGACCAATAATCCTTCCCATTCACCATCATCACCCGGTGGTTGGTATGTCGCCAGATGGTCGGCCAAAGACAGCAGGCATATGTCCAAGCCTGCTGATCCAGTATCCCGGAAAAATCGGTAGACAGCCCGCCGGCTAACGACTGGTTCTCTGGAGAGGAGCAAAGGACGCATGTGCCCGGAGACGATAGATTTGACATGCTTGATAGCTTCCTTACTCAATCTTAAACGGCGCAAAGAGTTTCCGGTAATTTCAGCCCCAGTCTTGTCATGGCCAAAGAAGCGAATCTGGCCGTCTGGTTCTATCTCCTGAGTTTGGGCTTTGCCGGCATCATGGTAGACAGCCCCTAGTCTTAGAAGCAGCCGGCCGTCGAGACCGCCGTCAACATGGCGGGAAAAGTGGCCGGTCAAGCCTTCACGGAATAATAACAAACGTTCCTGGGCCAACTCCAGCCGAGGGTCGACGGCCGGTTCTCCAGCCAATAGCGCCGTTTCAACTAATACCAACAGATTTAGAGTCGTTTCTGTATGAGCCAGGACATTTTCCCAATGGGGAGGCGATTGTTCTACCTTATCCAAGATCTGGATCTCAGGCATAATCAAAGCCAACAATCCTAGGTCCGATAACTCTAACAATGCACGACCTGGGACAGGCAGCCAGAACAACTTTAGCAATTCATCTCGGATTCTCTCAGGGGATGCCTCGTTAATGATTCCGGCTGCACCCTGGATCTGATTAACGGTTTCATTAGCCAGGTTGAAGTCCAACTCCAATCCAAGGCGCAGGCCGCGCAGGCCGCGGACCGGATCATCCAAAATGGCGGTTGGGTGAGTGAGGCGAATTACTCTTTCTTTGATATCACGCTGTCCATCACAAGGGTCGACCAGATCAACCGGACTGTGGCCGGCTGACGGTAAAGCTATAGCGTTAATGGTGAAATCGCGATCGCGTAAGTCTCTTTCCAGGTCATGACCGCGGAGCCGGGTAAAATCAAGGGTTGTTTCCTGGCTTTGCAGTACAACCCGACCGGCATCTCGCTCTTTATCGAGGACATAGGCAGGTAAGCCGAGATAATTTGCGACCTTATAGGAGAGGCTGATGGCATTGTGGGCGACGACAAAGTCCAGGTCTTTACCAGTACGGCCTAGTAACATATCGCGAACTGCACCGCCGACCAAATAGACGGTCTGGTCGAGACGGTCGAAGATAGGCTGAATCTGGTCAAGCAAAGGAGGACGGTTAAGCGTATCGTCGCCAGGTACTGCAACGTAACGTAGAGTCAAAGATTCGCGGGAGCGGTTGCGCCGGCCGAATCGTTCAGCGGCATCGGCCGTGTCACCAACGCCAACCACATCTTTGCCAGATAGAGCCACCCACCGACCGGAATAGGCAGAAAAATCGATGCCGAGATGGGGATCGTGTTCCGGTAGGTCTCCGGTTGCTGGCCAAGTGAAATTATCACTCATAATGGCCCTATTATAGCCGGAAGTAGCGCAGGTAGAAGCTCGGACGAGATGAAGCTGGTAGAAGCATACAAGAGGGTTTGGAAGGTGCGCTGCGACTCTAGTTCTATTGCATAGAGCAGATCAACTTAAAAGAATCTTTATCTAGGTACATCGATTACAAAATGGAGTTCTAACCTGTAACTGTGCCAGCTCACACAAATAAATCACGTAACGTGAGGGCTTCGACTATGTAAGGAGACCCGAGCAGGCAAAAGGTGCTAACAAGCCCGTTAACATATATCATGACGAATTATTCGGGATAGGAATCAATTAAACCTGGGTAATGCATTAACCAGACTTATGCTAAGCAAAATGGAGCGAAAATCAAAAAACCGGGCCTTGTTTCAAGCCCGGTTAGTAGCTCAACCAGCGGAGTGGGTGGGATTCGAACCCACGACCCGTTGCCGGGTACACGATTTCCAATCGTGCGCACTAGGCCAACTATGCGACCACTCCAATTCACCGGGGATTATAACAAGGTGAATCGCTTTTTCAAGGAATGACATCGTCATAAAGATGTCAAGATTATTTGACATGGAACATGTGTTCGTGTTATACTATCGAACAAATGAGCGTATTTCGCTGTAATCAAATGATATTGACCAGCAAAAACCAGGAGTATTGCCATGAATCAACCTGATAAATTATCTGAGCGGCAACAAAATATGCTGGAATATATTTCGGTTTATATTGACGATGCCGGTCGGCCTCCAACCATTCGCGAAATCGGTCAAGCTGTTAATATTAGCTCAACCTCGGTCGTAAATTACAATTTGACCAAATTGAATGAAAAAGGATTCATTGATAGAGATTCGGATGTCTCCAGGGGTTTGCGACTGACAGAAAAAGCCCGCGAAATCTATGGTGCGGCGACAGAAGCTATCGAAAGAATGATTCGAATCCCATTGATCGGGGACATTGTGGCTAGCGAACCTGTCGAAGTTGGCCATGAATCTTTTGGAGTCTATGACGAAGAAGATGCGGTTGAGTTAAGTCGTAGCATGTTGGATGAAAAAAACACTGAGGATTTGTTTGCTTTGCGAGTTAGTGGAAATTCGATGATCGATGCTATGGTCAATGATGGCGACATCGTTATTATGCGCAAGCAGGAAACTGCCCGGGATGGTGAAATGGTTGCCATTTGGCTGACACCGGATGATACGACTACACTGAAATATTTTTACAACGAAGGTAACCGAGTTCGTTTGCAGCCGGCAAATCCGACGATGGACCCGATTTGGGTCAATCCGGGAAACGTTAGGGTGCAGGGCAAGGTCATGATGGTATTGCGATCGACAGCATAGTAGATAAACACGAGTATCGGTAAAAAGAAGGGCGGCCTGAATGCCGCTCTTTTTTTCAGCAAAAATTAGAACATGCGTTCTTTTGGTTAAATTCTTTAGATCAATCAAAGCATAATTGATGAAGCAGGACCTGATGCGGAGGATTGAAATGAGCAACAACGGAATTCAGGTAGATGAGATAAGTAACCAAGAATATGAGTCATCTCAAGGTTGGCATGAAGATAGAAGAGTTCGCCACCGAGTGGAAGTCCAGGCATTGCAGATTGAACGATTTCTGGCACGTCACGATATTAAGGCTGAGGTTGATGGGGGTACAGTACACACTGATTGGATTGACTTTGACTTGAAGAGCCAATTGTCTGAAGGATGGCAAAGACTGAGCAAAATGACGAATGGCTTAGTTGGAGCGCTGGGGGTGCCAGATGTCAAAATCTCCCGGGATAACGGGAATTTACGCTTGACAGTCCGCAGGGATGCGGCTCATCCTGTTGATTTATTAGATTTATTGGCGGCGGCTCCACGACTAAGTGGAGGTGAGGTAATCTTGGGGATCGACGAGGAAGGAAGGCCGGTCATTCTCGATTTATTCACAAATGAAATGAGCCACGTGCTTGTGACAGGCCAGGAAGGAGCTGGAAAGAGCGGCTTATTGAGATCAATAGCCGTATCCTTAGCGATTTCGAGTCGGCAATCAGATATTCAGTTATGCATTATTTCGGCCGGTAACAATTCGAAAAGCATATTCTCCAGGTCGAATCAATTAATGCCTCTAAATTATTTGCCCCATATGCAATTTCCTGTTACTCAGAATGTCGACGAAGCTGCCGAAGCGCTTTCCTTTCTTGCAGACGAGATCCTGTATCGTGAGGAAGCCGAACTAGATACACCAAAGCTCGTTGTTCTAATTGACGATGCGGATTGGTTAGTCGCAAGAGGCGGGCAGCGTATCATACAGCCGCTGTCGGAATTACTAGAGGCATCTGATGATACTGGCCTCAGATTAATACTTGCAGCTGCTGAGCCAAATCAGGCCCCTCTTACCCATTTAATGAGATATGGTGCCCAGCTCCGCGTGGTTGGCCGAGTATCAGATGCCGATCACGCCTTCTTATATACCGGGGAAGATTCGTCGGGCGCGGAAAATCTTAACAGCAGAGGTGATTTTCTGGCTGTTTCATACAGCCAAATCATTCGCTTCCAATCGGCCTATATAGACGATTATGACTTACACCTAGCGCTCAGTGAACTTCATCGGAACAGGAGAAATATTCTGATAGCTAAACAAAAAAACATATCTGCCAAACGAACTTCAAGTACCGAAGAAGAAGCTCAGGTATTCACTGTGAATAGTGAAGACGGCCGGATTTCATTCAGTGGCACTCCAGTTAAGACGGCTAAGATTATCCAAGGTCAGGTTTACGAGCCGGCAGTTACAGAAAATATGGGCCTGAGACTTATGGAAGAGGAAGAAGCTCTCACGTTCCATGGTGAAGAGATTACAGCCTTGGACCAAAATAACGATGTCGGTCCATCTGCTTCGGTTAATAATGTCGTTACCCTTAATCAGGCTGTCACTACCAATTCTGAACGATCTGAAATTGCCGTCACCGAAATACCAACAATGAGTCCTGGTAGGCCGCCCGTGCCTAAGGTAACAAGATTTGGTAACGATGATGAATTTTCGGTTCAATCACTGCCATTAGAGCTGGAATACAGTAATATCGAAGAAGAACAGTGGGATAGTTCCGAAACTGTAGATCACGACGACGACGACAATAATCGATACCATTGATTTATTTGAGAATATTCTCTTTGAAAATGGTGGAAAACTTTGTCTCTTGGTCACTTAGGATTTTTTTTGAGTATGGTTGGAGTAAGACGATGAAATTGGGTATGTTGTGGCTTGATGATGATAAAGTATTGTCCTTCGAAGATAAGGTTCGGCGAGCGGCCGAATATTACCAAGATAAATACGGTAAGGTCCCTGATCTATGCCTTGTGAATAAGAAGATGCTTGCTGAGGATAAGAGGATCGATGCTATCGAAGTACGGCCAGTAAAGCATGTTTTGCCAGATCACTTCTGGGTGGGCGTGAGTACAAATTAGAAGATTCGGTAGGCTATCGTGGTTCCAGATTACGGATGATTTTTTTATTTCAATTTGTTACAGTTGTTCAACCAACGTATTCAAATACGTGCAGTTCAATTAGTTTATTATTGGGTGCTAATTATTCCTATTCCAATTTTTACCCATAATACATATAGGCTATAGTTAGCGCCCATGGGACGTCGCGAGATAGGGCTGGCGGTAATAGGCCTGTTTTTGGGGGCAGCCATCTTGATCGTACTCCTTGCTCCTCGGGTCACCTCGACGGCGCCAATTGAATCGAGCGAAACAGCCTGGCCTGAAATCACTATACAATTCAACCAACCAATCGACGAAGAAAGCTTTTCCGGCAGGTTTCACATTACGCCAGTAGTTGATGGCCAACTATTGATCGAAGGGGACAAGGCATTGTTCAGACCGGCTAAAGCCTTGGTTTATGGACAGAGTTATACGGTAGAGATCCAACCAGGTGTCCGAGGAACAAATGGTCTGCCACTCATCCTAGGATATGAGAATTCTTTCAATATTACTGGGCCTCAATTAGCTTATCTCCGGGAGCAAGATGGATCTTCTATTCTCTGGGCGAGAGATGGAACCGGCGTTTTACAACCGCTGACAAGTGCCCAAGATGATGTTTGGGATTTTGAAGCAGTTTCAGAGGGGCGCGGCATCCTCTATTCGGCAGCTGATGATACCGGCGGCAGCGATCTGTGGCTATTGAAGACTTCTGGAGAAACAGAGCTAATCCTGGATTGCCAGGAAGATATTTGCCTATCAGCATTCTGGCAACCTGGGGGAAGTCTCATTGCCTATGAAAGACATCCATTAGACAGCGGCATAGATGATATTGAAGTGTGGCTACTGGATACTAACGACGGTCAGACGTGGCGTGCGTATGATACTTCCTTGCTTGGTAACGCAGGTTTTGATAAGCCAACCAGCCACTCTCCAAGGTGGTCTGCGGATGGACGGTACTTGTCATTATATAAACCCGACGCCAGGGTTATTGTGTCGATTGATATGGAAGGCGGCCCGGCCGATTTTCTGCCGGCCAATCTAGAAATAATGGGTGATTGGGCACCTGACGATTACCAGTTGGCTTTCAGCGAGTTGGTTTTCGGGCAGCCAATTGATCATGAACATGAGGATGAAGAAGGAACCGTAAATTCTCACACTCAGCCGTCACTTTATAACCATACGGTCCTGGCAGATTTTTCCCTGGACAAAACCACCGATATCAGCCTCGGACAAGAAGCCAATGACGGTCAGCCAGCCTGGCATCCAGCAGGCGATTTACTCGCGACAGGCCGGACATTGACGGGCGGCGGCCGTCAAATCTGGCTGCTACCTCTAGATGGTTCCGATGCATATTCGATCACTGATGATCCTTATTATAATCATACGGCTATAGCCTGGTCGCCAGACGGCCGGCAACTGGTTTATATGCGAACCGGTCTAGTCGATGCAAGCGTGCCTGAAATCTGGCTTTTGGACGTAGAAACTGGGCAGAAAGATTTAGTTGTGAAAGGCGGATACATACCAAAATGGTTGCCTTGAGTATTGGTGAGCTCCACGTTTCTGGTTTGATCCTGAAGAACATTAGAGATGATCGATTTCCACAATGTACCAACGATTAAACTTGTCGCCGAGTGAGCCATGGGTTAGCATGGTGCGATTTTATGAGCGCTATCTTCAATATTAAACGACGATTCCTAACCATCGTTTGCCGGCTGGCAGGGGAGTGGAATTGGAAAATTTTGGTCACTCGAAAGAAAGTGTTTTGGATATCGGCCACATGCCTGGCGTTGGTGGCTTGCCAAGATACGCCTGAAACGCCGATGGTCGTGACCCGGATTATCCTCCAAGAGGACGAACAGATCATTGTGACCCGCGTCGTTAGGCAAACAGTTCAAATCGCGGTGACCCCTATCTTGGAAGAACCAGAGGAGCCTATCGTATTGGATATCAGCTTCTCTGGTGATTTCGAAAGTCTGGATCCTCAATTGTCCATCGAAGATAACGCTGTCGATATCATGGAGAATATTTTTGTTGGCCTAACCCGATTTAATCTGGCAACAGATACAATCGAACCAGAATTAGCGACCAGCTGGCAGATCAGCGATGACGGCCGGTCGTGGACTTTCAATTTGCGCGAAGATGTATTTTGGCTTCAATCGGAGGGAAACGGTGGTGGATTGATCGGCGATAGTGGGAATCAATACCGGCCGATACGAGCAGTGACGGCTGGTGACGTGGTTTATTCCATTCAAAGGTCCTGTGATCCTCGCTTCCCGACACCAGATGTCTTCATTTTGTTTATTATCGAAGGTTGCGAGAGGGTCAATGGGCTAACGGAGGTAGGTGAAGGCGACCTGAAATCAATCGGAGCCAGGGCAGTAGACGAACATACCCTCGAAATCAATTTGACAAGGCCTGCAAGCCACTTCCTTTCTATGACTAACATGTGGCTAATGCGTCCTGTCCCGGCTGAATTGGTGGAGGAAATGGGCGAGGATTGGCACCTGCCAGAGAACTTGTGGACTAGCGGCCCATTCGCCTTTGGGACAGGAACGGTAAAAGAGACCCGAACAGTCTTGCAGCGTAATCCCTATTGGCCAATTCCATTCAGCGGCAATGTGGACCAGGTCAATATCTTGCATCTGGACCCGATAGATGCCTATCTATTGTGGGAAAATCGCGATTTGGATATAAGTCCGGTACCGGCCGAAGAAAAGTTCACAATCCTAAGCCGGAACGAACTTAAGTCAAGGTTAGTACCAAACCAATCAGTCTTTTATTTGGCCTATAATTTTGATAGTCCAGCATTTAGTTACCCTGAGATTCGACAGGCATTTGGTTGGGCCATTGACCGCGAGAGACTCATCAGAGAGGTACACGGAGACCAAGCCCTGCCCATGCGACATTTTGGACCGCCGGGAGTAATTGGTGCGCCGCCGATAGACGAAGTAGGCACTGGGTACAGTCCTGACCGGGCGCGGCTTATGATGGATAGTAGCATTTATGGCGATTGCCGCTTGATGCCGCCAATTACCTACCTGGTTAGTTCATCGGATCTGGCGCTGCAGCAAGCCCAACTTCTGCGCGAGATGTGGATGGAAGAACTCGGCTGTAACGAAGAACAAATCATCATCGAGCAAGTACAATTCGGAACTCTATTGGCCAATACCCGGCCGGATGCAGGAGCTAACCGTCCCGATCTTTGGGATTTAGGTTGGGCATCCTACTATCCAGATGAAAATAATTGGTTAGGTGATGTTCTACAATGCGATGATAGCGAAAACCGGCAGAAAAGGCCTTGTAGCGCTGTCGACGAGAAAATCCGCCAGGCAAACGACGACATGCCGATCAACGCTCGCTGGGACCTTTATCGAGAGATCGAACGTGATTTTTTCGGTGAGGAAGCTATCGAGCCAATTTCACCTCTTTACGTGCGAGCCGATTATGTGTTGAGCCACGGCTGGGTAACTTTCAATCCGGCTTCCTTCGGGGGAGAACAATATGATACCTACCATGTGACTGCTGATGTAAAAGCACTGGAAAGAAACCGGTGAATGCCGACAATTTTGAATCGCTGGTCACAGGGGCAAGCCGGCTCGGAATAAGCCTGACTACTGGTCAGGTAGAACAATTTTGGATGTACCGGCAGTTGCTGATTGATTGGAATAATCGACTTAATTTGACGGCTATCACCAATCCTAAAGAGATTGAAGAGCGGCACTTCCTAGATTCGATGAGCTGCATCCTGGCCACTGGCAATCTCGACGGCCGTAAGCTGGTCGACGTGGGTAGCGGTGCAGGATTTCCAGGATTGCCGTTAAAAATTATTTACCCGGGTTTAGAACTCACCCTGGTAGAAAGCATAACGAAAAAATCTGAATTTCTTCGGGAAGTCTCAGGAGCCTTATGCCTAGATTATGTGCAAATCGTCACTGAAAGGGCGGAGACGGTCGGCCAGCAGGAAAAATATCGCCGGCAATTCGATTGGGCTGTTGCCAGAGCGGTGGCGAATCTAAGCACACTAGTCGAATATTTATTGCCTCTCTGCAAAATCGGCGGTCATGCGCTAGCCCAAAAAGGACCCACGGCACCGGCCGAAGTTGTGGAAGCGGCCGGTGCGATCAATCGTCTGGGAGGTGGAGAGGTCCAGATGATCAATGTTAGTCCTTCTGATCAAAGCCAGACCCGTCAACTGATCGTTATCCCCAAAGTAGCTCCGACTCCAGAACGCTATCCCAGACGACCAGGAAAACCGGCTAAGAGCCCTCTCTAATCCAAAACATCTCCGCTGGTTGACATCTATATATCAAAAAATTCCCGTTAACGTATTCTATACCCTCCATTAACGTATATTTAACGCAAACATAGGTGTTTTGGTACCCAGGTAATATCCCCGATTGGCCATTGAAGCAACCTTTGACAAACACTAAATTTGTAAGCAGGTTGATTCCATGTTTTCATTATTATTCCTGTTGTTTCAAACGCAATCGACCGTGGCACATAGTGACGATACCGGTTTGCTCCTGGCGGCTTTAGGCTTTGCCCTGGCAAGCATACTGGTAATCATGGGCATCGTTCTCGCTGCCCTCAGACCGGAGAGTGCAGACTAGTAAGACAGCTTTACATTTCCTTAGTCAGAGCAGTCTCCAATGCCTGATAGCCGCTCAAGGTATATCGGGATCGTCATTTGGTCATGGATCGAATCCGGCTCCCAGCCGGACGCTTCAGGTCGCCAGCCGGTAAAGCCGGGAACTTGGTAACCTGACCCTCTTTTGGCGTCTTGACACCTAACAAGCATAAACGTAATTGAATGGGTTTATATCCCTGTTAGGGCACAAAATTCCATTTTTCCGGAATTTTGCAGCGATCTAGATGGCGTTGGTCAGCTGATTGGGATAATTCTTCCCCAGTTCCAATTGGCCTTTGGCTCCTTTGGCCTGGAGCGTACAGATTATGTCCAGACCAATTTGAAAAGGGGCGATTCACCGGCGATGAAATAAATAAAAAGCAATTTGCTCTAAATCTGCGGAAGCCGAATGCAGATTTACATAAAGTTATTGACGGCCCAGTGACAGGCGATAAGAATATTGTTATTTGTTTTCAGGAGAAAATATGAGATATAGTTTATCGATAAGCGTCCTTTGGTAGCATCCCCTGTAAAAATTCCAATCGAATCTACGATTCGTTTTCAGTGCCGGCTTCTGACTCGGGATTGGATCCGTTGTCGACGATGTTAATCGATCGGAACCGACGCACTGCCCTCATGTAGCGTTCTGCATATTCGTCGTACGTCTCATCGCCCTCCTCTATTGGACGATAGATACGTTGATGGCCAACTCGACGCAAAAACGCCTGCAGATCGCGAACCGTGATGTACTCGAAAGAATTATTCAACGGTTCTGGATCTGAAGGTGTGTCCATAGTGACCTCCAAGATGAGTCTTTGATGGGTGATGTGGTGATGTGACTACATTGGATCGGGTCACGTCCACGATCAGGTTCATATTGTCCCATTGTACGTCCCAGAACGTCCTAGCTCAATTGCCAGTTAGTCCTATGACAAGAGGGCTATGGCTTTCCGAGCTAATTTACTGGAGGACACCGGCTACGTTTTGCGCTAAGCAAGGGCACAAAAATCCAGAATCTTTGATTGGCCAAATATTCAGTGATAGTACTGAAACACTTGTATGTTCTAAGCTTTTAACAGTGCGGCCCGTCCTAGGAAGCGCAGATTGTCTTCGACTTCTTTGGTCAATATATCGCGGAGTTCTTCATCCCCCCCACCCGACTGGCTTTTTTCAGAAAGCACAAGCATTCCATCATTATGTAAATCTAACAGCCCGAGTAATAGGTCGGATCGACGGTTTCGGCCGTCTAAACGTATCAGGATAACCCGGGCCATCTGGGTCAATTCAACTCGTTCGTGGCGCAAATTAGTCACTTTTAAGCCACGTTCCGCCTGCCATCGGGCAATGGCACTTGCTTCTGGGCGTCGACCAGGTTCCAGTACGAATGGTGGTAGATATCGGTGAAGCTCGACCAGGTTCGAACTGTAACTATGGGCTCGCAATAGATTCGCACATAACGTCCAGACTTCGGCCTCTTGGTCTACACCAGGCCGCGAATTGACCATATCGAGAGATGTATCCCGCAATTCGCTAAAGGGAATGGGTCGGGGTGAATTTGCGGATAAATAGGCCAGAGCAGCCTTGGTCAGAGGGTGATCAGTTGAAAAAATTGCCCCATCAGGGCCGCTAAATTTCTCAAGGCTAATTTCCTGGATATCTGGTGATTCCGACAACGGCCGGGCGCGGCTATCTAGCTGGAATAAGGGGATAAGATCGGGTTTCAGCGTTCGGTTCACCGCCACTTCCTGATGGCAAAGCAAGGTCTGGCGAAAGGTGCGATTGCGAATAAAGTCGAGATACTGCTCCATGTCGACCGGCTGACGAGCCAATTCTTGCAGTCTTTTAACAATCTCAGGTGAAAAGCGGCTGGGCAACACCTTTGACAGTTCAACCTCAGAGAGATATTGAAGCCCGTGCAACTTGGCATGTTCGGCAAATTGAAAGAAATAAACCGGCTCGTTGATCTCCTCAAGTTCATCGTGCAGTAATAGGGCATCACCACCATCATCACCTTCAGCCAATTTGGAAGATAAGGAATGGCTATAAGTATCCAGGAAGCTGCCGAATGCGCTGCTATCTGCGGGAGCGGCTTCAGTTAAAAATTGGAGCATTTCCCTGGCCCCTTGCGCCCTTTTTTTTGGTTCGGCCACATCGCGAATGTGGTAGCGCATCATGTCACGAACGATATTGAGCATATGCCAACCAGGGAAGACATTGTAGCTAACATACGCCACACCATTTGGGGCAAGATGGCGGCGAATGATAGACAGAAGACGATCCCTCACCGGTGATGGAACCCAAGAATAGACTCCATGAGCAACGATATAGTCGAATTTGCCTAAGTCCTCTGGAAAATCCATGATGTCGATTTGTTCCAGGCGGATGTTCTTTAAACCTAGCTTGGCAATATAGTCGCGGCCAGTAGCGATCTGGCGACTGGAATAATCAATGCCAACAAATTGTGCTTGAGGCAATGCGTAGGCCATCGGGATGATGTTACCGCCAACGGCACAGCCGATATCCAGGTACCGGCAACTTTCGACGGCTGGTGAATCCAGGCCTAACAAGGTGGCCATCGTGGCCAGTCGATCAGGTTGAGTCTGAGCGTAGGTCAGGCTCGGGTAAGGGATCTCGTCGTAACTTTTGGCTGTGGGCTGCTCAATCATGAGTTGCGCCAGCTAAAACCTATTGGATGTCAACGGCTGAAATTATACGGCATTTGATAGTGGTCGCCAGCATGAGCAGAAAACTTAATCACAGCGCCAATATTATCGGCGCCAGCCTTAAACGTCGGAATAACCGCTAGGTTTGAAGTATCGTATATCTAGCTTGTCGCCCAAGCCTTGTTTGAGGGCATCTTTCATGATGTTGCCAGAGACATGCAGCAGGGTGTCGCCGAATAGTGGATCAATGCCCATGCTAGCCCGACACGGAAAGTGATGGTGATGCAAGCCAGCCTGCTCGAGAGCCTCTGAGCTCGCTGTTCCTGGTAATTTCTCGGCGACGAATCGGGCACAACCACAGCAGGCATCGCGAAGGATTGTCACGGAAGTGATTTCCTTATTTATTGGGTCAACCTCAACATCGAAATCAGGCCGGCCGAAATAGCGCGCAAACTCGCTTATTAGAGGATCATTGTAATTTTCTTTAAGACGAAGAGCATTGAAGGACGACTCGGTCAACGAACAAAATGGCATGGGGGTAACACAAGTTGCACCCTCGGAGGCGCACCAGCCGCGCAATTGACGAGCTAAACCGTATGGCAACCAGGCCTGGTTGTCAATCGGGGCGATGACCGCCCGGGCCCCATTCAGTTTGACTATTTCCGGCACCATTTCAGCTACGCCTGGCAATTCGGCCAAGGAAAGAATCAGATCGGCTGGCGCCATTTCGTCTGGCAGATAATCTTCTGGGTAATCCAGGACGATAGGTAAATGACGAGGCGTTTGCCAGACTTGGATCTCCCACTCGGCCGGAGCTTGTTGTTGTAAGTTTTCGACATGACGCTGGCCGTAGTCACCAGTGGTAAGGATGAGTATGCGCATTGTCACTTTCCTTTCGACGGGCTTGATACTTGCTTTCTGATTGTAGCCGATAATCTAGAAGCCGACAGGCCGGACCTGTGGTTGGCCGGAGGAAACTCTATCTTGAGTCAATTTTATTAGAATAGTAGGCCATAATCTGGTAGGATCATCCCATCCTTTTCCTGTTCCGGTAAAATTCTACCGCTATAAAGTATTGACTTCGAAAATTAAGATCATGGAAGATGTGGATTTACGAGTACAGCAGGCAACTGAAAGCCTGTTAGGCAATGAAGGACTCACGGCAGATCTGGACGATGAGGCGGCTAAGGCCTTGCTCGATTGGGGATTGGACAGGGCAACCGAAATCGCTACCAGAACAGGCTCTATGAATGAACTACAAGCCTACGAGTATCTATCACCCAGGCTAAAGGCGCTGCGGCGGATGTTGAGGGCAAGCAATTGCTGGATTTCAGTCCAAGGCCAACAGGAATCGGTACTGGACCAACTGGAAAAAATCTACCGGCAAGCAGCTATCGTTTATGATCGAATTGGACCGGAAGAAGATACTCTGGATCCTGAATGGGCATCTAGCCAAACATGGTTTGAAGAACTTGAATTGGGGGGGTTTTTAACCGAATCCAGCCAGATTACAGGGGAACCTACCGAAATGATAAAAACGTTACGCAAGATAACAGAAACTTATCTTATGTTTGAATATGATGGAGCGATTGATGATGCGACGGAAGAGCAAGAGTAAAAGTAGCAGTGGCGCCTTGGCCGGCGGTGCCGGAGCGGTAGTGGTCCTATGCTTGGGCTTGCTTTTAGTCGTTTATTTTTTACTGACGGGGGATGATCCGGCTGGCTTATTTGAAGAAGTAGTGGAACCACAACAAGTTGTAGTTGAGCGTCCCGCCCGGATCGGAAGTGGAGGCGACTGGTGGCAAGTCTATTTCACCGAACCTGGTGAAATCGGCGGCAGTCAGGACATTCGCGGCACCATTCCAGAGGTGTTGGTCGAACGTATTAACAACGCCCAAGAATCGATCCTCATTGCCGCATTCGAGTTCGATCTTCTACCGGTTGCCGATGCCCTGTTAGCGGCTTCTGAAAGGGGAGTCAGAATCCGTTGGATGACTGATGATGAGCACGGCCTCGAGGTTGATGAGGAAGAGCTCGGATTATTTAAGAAATTGGAGGATGCCGGAGTAGAAGTACGTGCCGATGACCGGCCGGAGTTAATGCACAATAAATTCCTGGTTTTCGACGGTCAATCAGTATGGACAGGTTCGACTAATCTGACTGAAAATGGCAATTTCCGCAATAACAATAATACATTGTTGATTGATTCGCCGGAGTTAGCCCGGATATATGAACGAGAGTTCGAGGAAATGTGGAATGGCGAGTTTGGGGCCAGTGCTCCATCAAACATCAATCAACAATCTTTGACGATTCAGGGAACACCAATTCAGGTCTTGTTTGCGGCCGAAGACCATGTGATTAGTGCTCTTGTCCCGCTAGTTGAAAGCGCCGAAAAAAGCATTCATTTTATGGCCTTTTCGTTCACTCATGATGAATTGGGACAAGCCATGCTAGAAAGGGCTGAGGCCGGGGTCGACTTGCAAGGCATTTTTGAAACGAGGGGCAGCGAAACAGAGTACAGTGAACTGACAAATCTCTATTGTGCCGGATTGCCTGTAAGGCAGGATGGCAATCCCAGATCAATGCACCATAAGGTCATGGTAATCGACGGCCGTATCGTGATAACCGGCTCGGCCAATTTTTCGAATAATGCGGATCAGTTTAATGATGAAAATGTGCTGATCATAGCAAATGAAGATCTAGCTCAGGCTTACTTAAGGGAATTTGAGCGACTTTGGAGCCAGGCGATCGAACCAGACGGTCTAGATTGTTGAGCTCAAATTACTCTCTCTTGAATCAAGATTATCCAAGTATACCTCACGCGGCCACCCTAATCGGCAATAGATTCTTGCTGCGGTGACCTGTTTTGACGCAATTGTACAATTGATTGGGAAGGCGACCCAACCCTATCGAGAAATCTAAAATAGAGCAGGCTCGGTAGATCAGGGCCGAAAACAACGCGTGGCGCGGCTATCCAAACAGATAAATCATTGACCAGCGCCAGGTGTTACTGTGGCTACCTCAGTGGGCAAAGGTATGGGAGTTGGCGAAGGTGTGAGCGTAGGAACCCAACGAAAATCAGCCTGGACGACCATATAATTGGTTTGACCAGGCTTGATACGAATATCACGGCGGAATGTTTCACCGGCTGTAGTTAAAACCACCCGATAGTCACCGGCAGGTAAATCGCCAAAGACGAAATTTTCCTGCCAGATATCATCGCCCTTTACACCTTCCGGCGCATAGGTCCGTTGGCGGCGAATGACTGCATCGACTGGAGAATCCAGCCGGAGTGGATAAACCGTGATCATCGCTCCATGGATTTCGCGGCCGCGACTATCCATGAAACGACCGGCCAAAGTACCCCAGCCTTCATATGGAGCTAGCCAGAGAGCAGGATTGCGCGTGCTGCTGTAATTATTCTCGCCCACCCTCACCTCGAGATGCAGGTGGGGGCCACTGACATGGCCTGTGGCCCCTACGCCGGCTAAGAGCTGTCCTTGCTCAACATGGTCGCCAACCTCGACGAAAAGCTCCAGCGTATGGGCGTAAAGCGTGAAGACGTCTTGACCCAGCCATTGCCAGTCATGAAGAATGATGACGGTGTTGCCGTAATAATTGATGCCATCACGGTTACTAACCAGGGGGCCAGCCCAAATAACCGAACCGCTGCTGGCGGCAAATACGGCCGTTCCCGGTTCGTTGGGAAAATCCATGCCGTGATGAACGCGATAAGGTAGGGCCTCGGGCCGGGTTGGACGGTTGCCATATGGGTACCATTCAAGCTCGTAGTTACGGCGATCGGAAGGGAGTGGCCGTACTAGCCAATAATGATCGTCGGGGTGCAAAGCATGAGGCACAGCAACCGGCGGCGGACGCCAATCAACAGGCGACTCCGGTCCCATTTCGGGTGACCGTATCATAACGGCTTCATCCGGCCTGATACCGTTTCCTGGCGGCCCTGGCGGTAAGGTCGCCAGTGAAATGGGGTTTTCTTGCTCGGAGTTCTCCTCTTGTCTCTCATCCGACAGGACGGGCACAGTGGGTGCAGGAGTTTTCTCGGCCGGGAGCGGCCGGTCCCCTTCTGGAATAACGCGCGAGGTGAAACTAAGAGGTGTGGACGCTAGTAAAGCGGGTTGGCGGTCCAGCTGCGCAGATTCAACAGCGCAACCAATCATAAAAAAACAGGTCACTATGAATAATACCAGTGCAGGAAATGAGTGGGTCACGAAGGGCGGGATACCAGGCGACAATCGCTGAAATCTACGGTATCGCATCATTTCTTTGACTTTAATAGGCGAATTTTGAAGCTACCGGCTTTCATAGGCCTGGCGGAGTTCGTCTTCGGTATAAAGCTCCAAAATAGCTTCCTGCCAGGACAAGTCTTGCCTGTTTTCAAAGTGCCAGTAGCGTATGCCTTGGAAGAAAGTGCGCCAATTGTCAGCTGCCGGAACCCGGGCCCATCCATAGTCAGCCGCCAATTGGGTGAAGTCGAGGTAATATCCGGTTGGGATGGTCTCTTTCCATTTGCCACCCTGATCGTAATATTGGGGATCTGAATCGTATCGAGCCGAGAACTCCCAAGGCAGTTGCTTCAGCGGTTCTCCCTGGCTGCCATCCTGGTTGGCGGTCCGCAAATATACTCGCCAATAGGTCTGGGTACCGCGATCCTCACGGACGATTTCGACTTGTGGCTCGATTGAAATTGGGTATCGATAATAAAAGTCAAAAGCACGAGCGGCCTTGTTCCAACTACGATCATTTTCGCCCGGGAATGGCCGGCTGTCTAAAAAGGCGAACATGTTATCCACTTGAGCTAGAAAATCCCAGCCTGCTTCCTCTACGACTCGTTGGCGTAAAGCCAGGAAGGAGTCGTCTACCTGGTCACTCAAATAGGGCGCCGGGGCGTCAACGGTTACCTCGCGCAACAAAAAGGCAGGCTCATTCACACGGGGTGGAGCGGATCGTTCAACAAAGAGAAGGTTTTGTTCTCCTTCATCTTGGTTAAGTCGTTCCTCTAAATCTTGGGGCAAGATCAGGCCGGTCCAGGTCAAACCATCCAAATCGCCGACCGCGGCAAAAACTTGGGGGGCAACGTTCCAGGCATCAATGCTACTGGCGATCACATAGCTTTGCTGTTCGCTATTGTGCGCGTAAACCAGGCTGCTGCCATCGGGCGACCAACTGGGGTGGCGGCCTTGACCAACAGTGATGGCCGGGCCAGCTGGATGTTGATCTTCTAGTGGCATGGTGTAAACGAGCTCAAGCCCGTCGGCGTCGTCAAAGTAAGCCAGCGCTCGACCGGCCGGTTCCCAGGTAGGATGGTCCTCGGAGCGATTGAGAGTTTCAGTCACATTGACGGCAAATTCATCAAAAGCCGAATCCAAAGCCATGATGAAAATATCTTTGTTACCAGTACGCAAACTGATGAAGGCGATATGCCGGCCATCAGGACTCCAGCTTGGAGAAAAGTCCAAAGCCGGGTTTTCGGTCAATCGAATGGGTTCGCTGCTTCCATCGGCCGGCAGGATATAAAGATCTAGGTTGCCTTCCCGGTAAGATTCATACACTAACCACTTGCCGTCTGGCGACCAACTGGGAGCACCATCATACGCCTGGTTCATGGTCAACCTAGACAGCTGCCCGCTCTCAATATCCAGTAAGTAGATTTCCCAGTTGCCATCCCGATTAGAAGCGAAGGCCAGTTGCCGGCCATCAGGGCTCCAAGCCGGATCGCGGTCATCGGCCGGGTGGTTTGTTAGACGAATGGGTTGTTCACGGCCGATGGATATGGCATAAATATCACCATTGCCATTTTGGCGCATGGTAAAGGCTACGCTACCGCCTTTGGCCAGCGGATCAGGTGTGGGCCAAGCTTGTACCTCTATGATTGGCATGGGCGGCACAGTCGGAGTAGCCGTAGGAAGTGGCGTTGGGGTAGCCGTCGGCGTCAATGTCATTTTTGGCAATATCATTGCCAGGGCCGGTTCGTTTTCCGGGTTATCTAGTCCTCGTACTTTGACATTTTTAGGACGGCTTCCTTGAGTGGTCAAAACGCTCAATAACAAGATCAAGCTGGTGCTGACGATTGCGGTGGTGTAGCGATTCACCCGCGGTTTAGACAAGCCTTGGTCCAGACTCGTGGCTGATAAGGCAGGGCTCGCAACTTGGGTCATTTGCTGGCCTATACCCTGTATCCATAGCCCAAGAGAGGCGATAGATTGTCCAGATTTTCTACCTAGAGCCAGGACAAAGGCGGGCAGCATCCGGACAATGGGCGAGACGAGATCGACGAAAAGCCATTCGAGAAATGTGCGCAGGCTCAGCCAGGCGAAATCTACCGGCTTCTGGAACACTTTGCGATATAGCAATCGAAATGGACTGGAAATAATAATTAGAGGCTGCAAAATAAAACGATTCAGCAGTTGGCGCAATGCTATACCGCAACGACCAACAAAAGCCCAGACTTTCCGGACAAAGCGCTGAATGGTATCGGTAATGGGTCGGATAAACAACAAGAGCGGCCGCCACAGTATGGCAGCCAGGATGCGGCGCAGAGCTATGCCGCAGCGTCCAAGAAAAGCCCAGCTTACCCTGGCGCCTCGCTCGATTAGTCGGCGCAAATATAAGCCGGCCAAACCCAGTATGCGCCAGAGGCCAATCAGGATGCGCTCTGGCCAACTTTTAATATACTGAATCCCCGAGAGAAATAAAGCTACCGGCCGGCGGCCGGCCTGTCCCAGTCTTTCGCCCATATTGTTGTCAGTGTAGCATGTGAAGGGTTAGTGTCAAATAACGCCATGGTCATATTCATAGTGTTATTTTGACGGTAAACCAGATTGCTTCCAGCCCCAATTTTCGCTGGTACAATACGTAATCCAAGCAGTTACAGTTATATCTTGGAAATATACGATATCTATCAATCTTAACACAAGAAAAATATCCAAATCGTTGGATTTCGAGCAATCCCAAATCCGGATTCAAACACCAAGGCTCTTAGGGTCGTGACGATTGTTTGAACAACCTGGCTTAACGCGCTGAATCACACGATGGACAGCAAGTGAAAAGATGGACCAAGTAGTAGATTTTGAATCAATCAAGATAACAAACAACCCGGACGAGAGTCGTTTCGAGGCAGAAGTGGGTGAACATCTGGCTATCATTAGTTATTCGCAGAATGAAGAGCGGATCGCCTTCATACACACCGATGTACCCCAAGAAATTTCGGGACACGGTGTTGCCGGTAAAATGGCCAAGTTTGCCTTGGATTTTGCCCGGGAAGAAGGGCTAAGAGTCATTCCAATATGTCCTTTCGTATCCGGCTATATAAAGCGCCATCCTGAATACCAGGATTTGGTCGGCCGATAATGGAACAGGCCTGGTTATCTTGGTACAATTAGCACCCGTTTGGACAGCGACTTCCGCGTAATTGCGGATCGAGGAGCTTCCCATTTATTAACAGAGAACCCGATCAGGTGGTCCATTGAATGTGGCCCGGTGTAGATATTTCTCGCCGGATCGCAGCACATCTGACTTTTGCAATAAAAGATTGAAGGAATATCCTGCGCGTTAAAGCAATAAGGTATGGGAAAATGATAACCATGTTACCTGGACTAAAAACCAAGATCGTCGGCACCATTGGACCGGCATCAGATTCACAAGAAATATTAAAAGAATTAATTGTCAATGGATTGAGCGTGGCCCGGCTGAATTTTGCTCATGGTGACGTTACAAGCCATGCACAGACGATACGTAATATTCGAGCAGCGGCTGAAGAGACCGGAAAACGAGTGGCGATCCTGGCTGATTTACCTGGACCAAAAATTCGTATCGGGAGGTTGGCGGAAGAACCCATCTTTTTGGCTCGCGGTGCGGCCTTTTCCTTACATTGCCAGGAAATCGAGGGAGATGTTAATGGTGTGTCCGTCTCTTTTACCCGGCTGGCGGAAGTGGTCAAGCCTGGGGATCAAATCTGCCTCAACGATGGATTCATTCTCCTCAATGTGCAAGAAGTACAGGGGGCGGAGGTACGCTGCCTAGTTGCAGTGGGCGGCGAGTTGCGTTCAAACAAAGGCATGAATTTACCTGGGCTGGATTTAGGAATAAGCGCCTTTACCGATGAAGATCACCAGTGGTTGAGATTCGCAGCCGACCAGGGGATAGACGCTATAGGCCAATCCTTCGTCCAAGACGAGACGGATGTTCAGGCAGTGAGAGAAGCGGCGGCCGATCTTGGCTATAAACCTTTCATCATCGCCAAGATTGAGCGGGCTAAGGCTGTGGAAAACCTGGACTCGATCCTGGAAGCAGCCGACGGTATCATGGTAGCCCGGGGAGATTTAGGGGTCGAGATACCGATTGAGGAAATGGCCATTACTCAGAAAACGATCATTCGCCAGGCCAATTTAGCTGGCAAGCCTGTGATCACAGCCACGCACATGTTAGAGTCGATGACGAACCACAGCCGGCCGACACGAGCTGAGGCCACTGATGTAGCGAACGCTATTCTTGACGGCACGGATTGCCTAATGTTATCAGGCGAGACAGCCAGCGGTAGCTATCCTGTGGAATCAGTTTCAGTGATGTCCCGGATCGCGGTCGTGACAGAACCATCTTGTTGCCAGGTGGATGCGACAGGGGCGCTTGAAGCGGCCAAGAATTTGAATCATACAAGCATGGAAAGACGTGTTTCTTTGAGCGTCTATCTTAGCGCGGAAGCTATTAACCCGGTAGTAATCGTGACGCCAACGCTAAACGGCAGCACGCCGCGGCTTATCACCAGGTTCAGGTTACCCATGTGGATAGTAGCCTATTGCGCCAACGAGGCGGCTTGCCAGTCTTTAAATTTCTCCTACGGTGTTCAGCCGATTTTAATGACCACTGAACCCGATAGTTGGGGCCAATTTGCGAGGCGCTGGCTACGAGAAAGGGGATTCACCAAAGGCTTAGCCTTATTAACAAATGGAATCGGCCGACAGCATGTCGATATGACCAACCAGATCGAAATCATTGACCTGGGTTCATAAAATCCTCGATTTGCGCTAAAATTGCCGATTCAAAGTTAGGATGAATTGCACAAGACGATTATGACTGAATTTACTAAACAAGAGCGAAGTTACCTCGACAATCAAATGAGGAAGGTATCTCGTTCATTCGCCCTCGTCGTCTCTTATCTCGAGGAACCTCTGAAGGCTCAATTAGCGACGGCGTACTTGATCTGTCGCGTGGTCGACAATATCGAGGATTGTACCGAACCCCATAGCTGGCAAGAGCGCCGCTTCGACGAATTCAAGAGATTATTGGAAGAACCAGAAAGAGCAGCCGATATTCTAGCAATTTGGGGTAATGAATCATGGCCCGGCTTGACCAAAGACGAACGAAAGTTGATGGGACCGGAGGATGGGAAAATGTTGTGGCAGATATTTAACCAGCTGCCAGAACAGATCCAACGTCCAATTCGGTTTTGGACCACGGACATGGCCGATGGCATGAACCTTATTGAAAATCCCCAGACCTCGCCCCGACTCGTCAGCCGCAATGGCGTGCAGGTGCTTACGACAAAATCGGATTACGACCAATATTGCTATTTCGTGGCTGGAACCGTTGGCCACCTGGCAACAGAATTAGCAGTTGCTTATTATGGATTTGCAGATGAAATCGCTGGCGAACTAGACGCAACTTGCGAAGCCTGCGGTCGGGGATTACAAAAGACCAATATCATCAAAGATTTCCCTAAAGACATCGGCCGGGGGGTTAGCTATGTGCCTGACGAATGGCTAGAGACGGCTGCCTATGAACCATTATATTTGAAAGGCGCGGCGCCTGATTGGAAGAAGATGGTTTTGGGCAATGTATTCGACGAATTGCAGGAGGCCACCCGGTATGTGCTGGCTATACCCTACGACGCCGTCGGTTACCGAATCGCCAGCTTGTTATGCTTATTCCCCGCTTACCAAACCTTGCTTCAAGCTGCCCAGCGTCATGCTCAGCTTTTCACCGAGCAACACAAGGTGAAAATCTCTCGAGTAACCATGGCCAGATGCATCCGCGATGCAAAAGCAATGGTGGCTGACAATGATGGCGTGTTATCCTATAGTCGGGACGCGGAACGGGAATTCAAAACTATCTTTACTGCGAGTTAATTTAAAGAGCCAGATGATAGAGCTTTATTCTGAAACGCCTCTTTGGTATTCGGATTCAATGAGTGCAGCCGTAGGACTACCCATCTACTTGAAGATGGAGGCCTTCCAGCCGGTGGGCTCCTTCAAGGCTCGGGGAATGGGTGTGGCGTGTCGCGCGAGTCACGAAGCCGGTTTCAGGCAGATTGTTTGTGCCTCTGGAGGCAATGCCGGTTATGCCGTGGCTTATGCTGGGCGGCTGCTAGGCCAACAAGTGACGATCGTTGTGCCAGAATCCACGCCTACTCGAGCAAAAGACCTTATTCGCGATGAAGGGGCCGAACTACTCGTCCGTGGCGCCACTTGGGACGACGCCCATGCATATGCTATCGATCTTGCCAGTCGTGAAAAGGCGTCATATATCCACCCTTTCGACGATCCCCTCGTCTGGTCAGGACACGCGAGTATGATAGAGGAAATCGTGGCCGTTGGCATTAAACCTGGCTTGATTGTTGTCGCGGTTGGCGGCGGAGGCCTATTATGCGGGATCGTGGAAGGTTTGCACGCTGCCGGCTGGAATGATGTGCCGATCATCGCCGCCGAAACCGAGGGCGCAGCTTCATTTGCCGCTTCGGTTAAGGCTGGACGGTTGGTCACATTGAACAAAATCACTTCGCTGGCGACAACTCTGGGAGCGCGGCGCGTGACGCCTAAGGCACTGGAATGGGTCCAGGAACATGATATTGAATCCTTGTTGGTCAGCGACCGGGAGGCCGTGGATGCTTGCCAACGTTTCGCCGACGATCACCGGGTATTAGTTGAACCGGCCTGTGGTGCGGCCTTAGCCTCCGTTTATAGCCACTGCGAAATATTCGATGAACGAAAGCCGGTATTGATCATCGTCTGCGGTGGGGCTGGTGTAAACCGGGAGCTGATGGATTGGTGGGATCGGATCGCCTGATCGAGTTCAATGGTAAGCTGGAACAGAAACGCCAGGCTGAATAATCTATTATATCCTGAATTTCAATACGGTGGCGCCATCGCCAGTATTGGCCATTGGTAATTCGTATCTCTAGAGGTGACAAGTGACCATCAGCAAAGCCATTCTTCGCCATCGATCGATTCGAAAATTCAAGCCCGATGCTGTACCTGAGGAGTTACTCGAGGAAATTCTATGCGCTGGGATAAGAGCCTCTTCTTCAGGCAACATGCAGAGTTACTCGATCATCGTGACCCAAGACCGGCAGCTGCGCGAGCGTTTGTTCATACCACACATGGAGCAATCCATGGTGCTTGATGCGCCAGTATTGCTGACGTTCTGCGCCGATTTTCACCGTATGCGGCAGTGGCTACAAATGAGCGACGCACCAGATAATTTCGACAATTTTATGAGTTTCATGGTCGCCGCTATTGACGCCACCCTGGTTTCGCAGAATGTGGCCCTGGCGGCGGAAGAGATGGGACTGGGGATATGTTACTTGGGCAGCACACTGGCTAATTGTGATGATATCGGCCGTATCTTGCAACTGCCTGACAACGTGGTGCCGGTGGTTGGATTTTCGCTAGGTTACCCCGATGAAGATCCCTCGCTTAGAGATCGTTTACCCTTGAATGGTTTAGTCCACTACGAGACTTACCATGATTATGATGAGGAAGACATCCGGGAAATATACCGCGAACGCGAGCTGAAGGGTTGGGACCGGTATATGAGTTTTCCTAGACTAAGAGCCAAGATCGAAGCCTCGGGCGTAGATAATCTGGCCCAGATCTATACCATCCTCAAATATAGCCGTGAATCTCACCAAAAATATTCTCGAAAGGTGCTAGATTACCTGGCAGAACAATCTTTCATGAATTGAAGATCGTAACCGGAAACGAATGATTCGGACAGGAAATTTTGGAACAAAGCCTATAATGAATACCCGGAACAGGTGATGGTCGTCGACCGGATCTTGGGCAAGGAAGTCCTAGATTTACCGGTTGGTAGGCGCTTGACCTGGGTTGTGGTAGTGGAGACAATGCCCTGGCCTTAGCCAAGCAAGGCTGGTCGGTTACTGGAGTGGCTTGGTCAGAGGAGGCTATTGAGTTAGCAATTTCGGCCGCAGCCGAACAGGAATTGGACGCGACTTTTTTGTCGGCGATACTGCAGTCTGGCAACTTTTTCAGGAATTCAACCTGGTCATCAGCACCTACGCCCTCCTTGGTGGGGAAGCCAGCGAGAAAGTGCTGCAAACGAGCGTCAAGGCTTTGGTTCCGGTAGGTACCTTAATGGTAACTGAATGGGACCGGTCAATGGCCGACGCATGGGGATTTAACGAAGATGAGTTACCTACACCCGAACAAATCGTTGGTTGGATACCAGGACTGGTGATCGAGACGGCCGTTGTTCTGCGAATCAATGATATGTTTTCTGGGGCTGACGATCCCCGAGCCAATGCTAGAGTGATGCCAATGTGGTCTTTGTCAGGGCTCGGAAAGTGACGCCTTAAGGATTGACAGCGGTATTACACTCATTTTGGCGGCATGACACCCTGAGGTTCGCCGGCTCTTCCGGTGGAATTATTCGTTGAAGGCGAGTCCTCTCGTCCTTACACGCCATCCATGCCTTATGTTATACCTATGCCAGCAGCCACCATCACACCCTCAATATTGACCTTCATCAATCCTCTTAAACGGAACCGCCTCAATTGATGGAATTGCTTAGCTTCGCCAAAAAGTGGCTCAACCCAAACAGCGCGTTTACGCATCGCTTTCTGGTAAGCTTCCGTTTCTTGATATGCTTTTACTCGGTCGATGTATTCTTGAAAGAAGGAACGAAAAATATGGCGACCACTTTTACTGCCAGTGCAATCAGACTTTATTGGACAAGCATTACAGATAGTCGCATCGGCTCGGTAGACAAAGACCTGTTCGCTTTTACGCCTCGAATAGAGTGGCAGAACTCGACCTTGAGGGCAGATATATTGGTCTTGCTCAGCGTCATATTGAAAGTGGTTGGAAGGATAATAAGGAGTGCGTTGACTAAGGTCTGGGATAGGTAAGTAAGCCTTGATACCGGCTTTTTCAAGACCAGCGATATTGACAGCCGTTCCGTATTTGGCATCGCCTGTAGCGATTTTAGTGTCTAGTTGCGAGCGGGTGCGTACCCAATGAATCAAGTCCAATAGTGGCGTGTTGTCCATTACGGAAGCTGGCGTCACCGGGGCAGATAGAATGATGCGCTATCGGCCACCATCAACCACATAATGGTCATGATACCCCAACACAGTGCTACCACCCTCAGGGGGTTTCATGGGAGTAGCGTCTGGGTCTGTCATACTGACTTTCTTATCAGCAACCCGTTGATACCAAGGCTTGCGACTACCGGTGAGCCGTTTACCATCACATTTAGTCACTAAACCTGCTGCAGAGGATATGAGTGTATCCTGATTGTCGATGGCATCTTCGTCACCCTCAGCAAAGAGTTGCTGCACATGTTGCTCAGCGGCCAACTCAAGCCGGTCTGCCAGGCTATCAATATCTGCATTAGCGCGAACTTTGGTGCCATCAAAATAGAGCTCTTCTCCCCAGACTAAGCCGGCATCCTGGCACAAGTCCACGATATGTTCAAAGAATTGTTGGAATGTAGTCAGGCCATACCGTTCCCGAATTTTGCTGAGACTGCTGTGGTCAGGCACTTTCTCATTCAGGTCATAACCAATGTACCACCGATAAGCCAGATGAAGATCTACTGTCTCCATCAATTTCCTTTCCGAGCGAATACCTTCGAAGAATGCGATGAGTTGTAGCTTGAAGAAAACTATCGGATCGATGGAGGGACGCCCCATGTCTGAGTAGAAATCGGAGGTCAGGCTGCGGACGAAGCTGAGATCGATGCATTCCTCGACATGACGATAGAAATTGTCATCGGGAACGAGATCAACCAGCGAAACTGAAACATGCTGTCTGAAGTCCCTGGATTTGTGACCCAACATGACACACCTCACAAGTAGTCGAGTAGATTTGAAAAGCTACAGATTCAAACGCTGCGCTACTTTCTGAAGTTCGTCGTCTGTGATACCCAGATAGCGTTTGGTGTAGACCAAACTGGAGTGGTTGAGCTTGTACATGATAAGGGCCAGGTCAACACCGTTCATCCGGGCGTGGTAGCCCCAGGTCTTGCGCAGGCTATGTGTGCCGAAGTTTCCTCGTAGTCCTGCCGATTGGCAGATGGTGGTTATGAACTTCCAGGCTTGCCTTCGCTTTATGGGTTTAGAATAATCGCCGGTTTGGGTATTGAAAAAAACGAAGTGTTGTGAGTCAACAATAATGTCTGGGTAGGCATCAAGAAACTCTGCCAACACCGCTCGGATGCTGTCCATTCACGACTACCTCTTGCCGTTTTCCTCGCTTCTCTTCCCGAATCCAGAACCGGCGGCGAAGTCGCTTCTGTGCATCAGAGAAGTGTTCCACTCGCAGTCGTAAAAGGTCAAAAATCCGTAGAGCGATGTTAATGCTATCGGTGAACTATAGTAAGTCGCGCAAGCGCTTTTCGCCCCGCAGTAAGTTCTTGATTTGAGCGATCTTTTTGCGGTCACGGATGGGTTCGACGAAGTTCATAAATAGTGTAAACACAACCGCCTGTTGGCTTGAATATGTCTACTAAAAACACCGTAGCAGATTGAATGGGAGAAAACAAGGACCGATTTGTCGGCCCTTTCCTCTGGACGGTGAACACAATGGTTATTTTGTCTATTTAGATGGCTCTCAACTGCAATCTAATAGATTATTCACCTGCTGGGCGGCTTAGCTCTCTGACAGTTGTAAACCATGATTGCAGACTGCTTTTTCGCGCCGCTGACCATCTGAGCGCAGCGAAGTCAGGCGCAATTAGGGTTAGCCCGCCTCGATTGTCACTTGCCATCCTGCTGAGGCGAGAAGACAAGTTCTCCATCCTTCACGATGTGCAACACTGAATACATCGCATTTAAATCGTCCAGTGGATTGCCATCCACGACAATTAGATAGGCCAACTTACCTCTTTCGAGCGTACCCAACTCGTCGCTTTGGCCACAGACATATGCAGCATGCTTGGTAGCTGCTTCAATCACCTCCAGGGGAGAGAGGTCGCCAGCGGTTTGTAAGAGATCCATCTCGTGTAGCGGCATTCCAGGTTGCACACCGGGAACCCCGTAGTCATTTCCAACCGCGATGATCCCCCCTGAGTCATGGAAGAACCGTACAACTCCGAGAATAGCTCGGAGGATAACTTCCGTCTCGGGTTCAATATCTCCACCCTGATAAACATCCAGGGTAGGGACAAGCACCACGCCTTGGTCGATCATGTGAAGCATCTGTGTTTCCAAGTCGGATGGCAACTTGAAATTCCCAGCATCATCAAACATCGATTCCAAGTCCTCATGCGAGTCAGAAGGCATCGTCACATGTTCGATGACATCAACACCAGCTTCTAGCGCGATATCCAACAAAGTGCTCTTCATCACATGGGCTCTTACGAGGAGGTCATATGCATGGGCTGTTGCTACAATTGAACGCAGTTCTTGAAGATTCATCACTGGCAAGGTCTCACTGACAAAACCCGGCTCGAGGGCAACCTTGATGTAATCAACTCCACGCGCGTGCAGATCGTGCACAGCCATTTCAGCCTCATCCTCTCCTTGAATTTCGTAATCCAGGGAGCCAATAGACCCGGAATAGCCGCCTGGGGTCGTGACGATAGGACCCGCTTTGAAGCCGCGCGCTGCTGGACTGAAATGAATTTCCTCTTTCTCAAAATCGTGCAAGCGATACAGTGGTATTCCCAGATCGCATACCGAAGTTACGCCGTCAAGTAGGAACAGTACTCGTCGTGTTGCAGCAGTAGATGCTCTATGTGCATACGAATTGATGATACCGGGCAATATTGTTCCACCTGCGGCATCGATGACTACAGCTTCGTCAGGAATCTTGAAGTCGGTCGTCTGTCCAACCGCTGCGATGCGGTTCCCCTGTATAGCCACAAGACCATCGACGATGGGATCGGCCCCTGTGCCGTCAACTACGATCCCATTGGTTATGATTAAAGAGACTGATTGAAATTCTTCGCGCTTATCTGAAGGTTCGGATGCCGGCTTGGCCGTCGGAAGCACTACCGTGGCTGTTGGTGGCTCGTGTGTGGTTGTTGGCGGCCGTTGTGTTGTTTCAGATGAGAGAGTAGAGACGGATTCAATAATGCTTGGTGAATCTGGTTCTGGCCCTTGCTGACAAGAAACCATTGCACCGAACAGTGCGAGTAATAGAACAAACCGAAGAAGAACACCCCCGAAGTTCATAGCTCGACCTCGTACTCCAATCCCCGCATAGCAATTCAAAACCCAATGACTAATAGAAAAGTGTTAAGGTGACTTCTTTTTGTCAAAATAACCGGGTGAAGTCAACCCTTTCTATAGACATTATAGCATGATAAAAGGAGCGTTTCTCTAAGTCAGAAACAGCTTTCTCTCTGGCTGACTAGGAATTTACGATTACTTTTCAATAGCCTGATTCTTTATGCAACGGATCTTCCTCGCTAGAGGGAAAAACAACACCAATACCGTACTTATTCGCCGACCGCGTGTCAACAATATTGAATCTCAGTGATTGGCCGATATAATGCATTGATAATCACAATCACTAACTTGTTGGCAGTAATTGTGGCGGAGATAGGACAGTTTGATTTCTGAAACGAAGGAAGTTGATTCATTCCGATTTATTGACGGTCTTACCCGCCGAATCGTGAAAGGATGGATCGAGCGCGAGCCGCCTGTAACTGAAATTCCTTGGACTGAGTTGGAAAAGCCACTTGAGGATTGCACGGTGGCTTTGATCAGCTCGGCCGGAGTATGCCTCATTGAGGATCAGCCATTCGATCAGGAAGGGGAACGAGAAGATCCCTGGTGGGGCGATCCTAGTTATCGGGTGATCCCCAAGACAGCCACGGAGCAGGATATTAAGGTCTGTCACTTGCACATCGATCCCAGGTTTGCCGAAGAAGATCTCAATTGCGTTTTGCCGTTAGAACGATTGAATGAATTGGAAGCTGCCAGACGGATCGGCCGGTCAGCGCGGAATCATTATTCGTTCATGGGATATATCCTCAAACCTGATGTGCTGCTGTCCGAAAGCACGCCAGCCATGATCCGGGGCCTGCAGGCCGATGAAGTGGATGCAGTGGTCTTATTGCCCGTCTGACCTTTCTGCTGCCGGTCCGTTGGACTGATCCAAAGAGAGATCGAAGCGGCTGGAATTCCGACAATCTCTTTGTCGCCCATCATGGCTTTCACGGCCTCGGTTGGCGCACCCCGGGTAGCGGCAATCGAACATCCGTTGGGACGTTTACTTGGAATGCCAGGAGATGCTGCCGGACAAATGGCCATATTGAAGGCGACATTACAAGCTCTGGTGACGATTGACGAGCCAGGTGACGTGATTCATCTACCTTTCGAATGGCCCGAGACACCTCGCCAAGCCCGTAGTCATCCGGAAGAACCGCCACCCATCAGCAAATACCTGAGAAAACACCCCTGGATGTTGCGCAAGTTCATGACCAAAGAAATTCCGGATTAAGCATATAGAGGATGGAACCAAATGGTGGGGCGACGGCCGTGGCAAAGGTTGTAGCCCAACATATTCCAGGGATTGAGACTAACTGATTTATGTCAACCTTTGAACGGGCGCAACGCAGGCTACCTGCATTAATAAGATCACTAGTGACACCCATATGGCGGCGGCTATTGGAGCCGGCGAGCGCCCTGACCCACCTGGCCGGTGCAGTGGGTGCTGCAGCCGGATTGTTAATCTTGCTTTATCTGACGCGGCAGGATCAGCCTAAGATGGTGTCATTGTCTGTCTACGGCGTCAGTATGGTCACCCTCTTTGCGACCAGCACCCTCTTTCACGGTATCAAGCTGCCTGAAGGGCGACGGATGTGGCTCAACCGGTTGGACCATGTGGCCATCTTCTTGCTCATCGCCGGGACCTATACGCCTATCATCTACAATCTTTACCCCAAGGGCTACCGGTGGCCTCTGTTAGCCGCTATTTGGCTAGCAGCCTTTATCGGCATCGTTTATAAGATGCTCGGCCGCAGAATTCACGGTTTGATAAACGCTTCGGTTTATCCTGTCATGGCCTGGGCAGGCGTGATACCAACACTAATCCTTTACCAAGCCAAGCCATTTATGCCTATCGGAGGTGGCTTGCTGCTACTATGCGGCGGCCTGATTTACATGGTAGGTTTTGTTATTTATTACAGGAAATGGCCAGACCCGTGGCCCAATGTTTTTGGCCACCATGAGATTTGGCACCTGTTCGTTTTGGGGGGCAGTTTCTGCCATTTTCTATTCATGTTGTTGTTTGTGGCTTGGGGATCCTAAATCGTAAAATGGAGCTTAAGCCCAAAGACTATTGGTTTTTACCTAGCAATTCTTCCCAAAGAAGTGAAAAGCATCGTAAATCCTGATATTTGCCCTTGAAAAAAGCGTATTGGCGCAGGGTGCCTTCTTCGGTGAAGCCAAGCTTGGCTAATAACTTTGCTGAAGCCTCATTTCCGGGCATGACCAGGGCCTGAAGACGATTGAGGTTGACGCTGCGTATAGCGTAACGAATGACAATGGCCAGAGCTTCGCTCATGATTCCACGTCGCCAATAAGACCTGCCCAGGTCATAACCTAGTCCACCAGTGGCACTGGGCTGATTGACAATGAGGCCAATGGTACCGATGACCATGTTATCTGCCCTCTGAGTGATGCCCCAACGAAGAGCTTCGCCTCTTTCAAATCGTTGGGCTTGGCGATGGATGAGATCGGATGCTTGCTCGATTGAATTGAATGTATCAAAATCGTAAAAACGGGTCACTTCAGGATCGCCGAAGATACGCAGGATGGCAGGAGAGTCGGCCGGAACTAGTTCTCTAAGCCGAAGGTTCGGCGTTTCCAATGTAGGAAATGTTGGCGGTGGAAAGTGCACCTGGCGCATCAGCGGCAATCATACACCCGGAAACAGGAATTGACGATTTTTTTGCCTTTATCAACCGCTTGCTACGGCCATCTTATGATAGCCTTGACGTCGAAGCTTAGGTATTGTTACATCGCGCACGTTAGCAATGCCTGGGCTGTATTTCATTTTGACCAGAGAGTCTCGGGTCGTTGTTCCAACTCGCTGTCGATATAGATATCAAGCTTTTCATTAAAGAAACTAAGCAACCCCTTGGCCTTGGGGATTTCAGGGACCGGATCCATGTAGCCCCAGACATAATTGCGATATAGTTCGTCCCCAATCCTAATAGACCAATAGGAGGCGGTACCCTTATAAGGGCAGACGGTGCTGGCTTGGCTAGGCTCTAAATACTCCATGCGGATATCTTCCTGGGGGATGTAGTAACGCACGGGCAAACCCGTCTCAAAAAGAAGATACGGCCGGCGGCTATCGGCGATAGTAACGCCGTCGAGGACGACCTGCACATGACGCGAGCTGGGCACAGTATCGACGCGATGATGCGGATCCCGGGGATGCACGAAGATCTCTTCTTCTTCGTACCAGTGATCCATCTTGTTCCATTTGAATGTAACGAAATCTCGCAAGGATTCCAGCTCTGGTGAAGGATCAGGATAGGTCCAAGCGGCCGCTTCGACCAGCCGGTCTCCCACCCGAAGATCATAATATTGTTTTCCATCACTGCCGAATCGAGCCGGCTCCAGCCAATTCATCTGGACATCCTCGACCGGAAAATAATAGGTAATCATATGCCCCTCGGGCCAGACCAAAATGGTGCGCTTGGAGTCTGCCACATATTGTCTATTAAATTCCACCCTCACCCATCGCTGGCTGGGCTTCCAGCGAATCGTTGGCTTCTCGATGGAGATTTTTGGTGTCCCGTTAACCGATTTTACCGTTTGGTTCATGATCTACTGCTCCTATTAAATAAATTGGCAAGTATATTCCGATACATGGGCTTTCGATTTCGCCAGCACCGGAACTCGATTTCCAGTAGCTATGATAGTCATAAGCCGGAGAGGTATTCAGCAACGTACCTTACACTAATTCTAATTGGGCGGGCTTCGGGTGGGTAAGCGGTTGGCAGGTTTTCTTATTATGTTATCAACCCGCCGCATCAATGGCGAATGACGATTCGGCTGGTTCACCTTTTCAGCGAGTCCGGCTTTATCAAACGAAAGATTGATAAAGTCACCAATTATTGCCAGCCAAAGATCGACGCTAAGGCAATGACCACTTCCACATCACCCTGAATGTCTATTTGACCAGACCAAAAGATATCGGGGGCATAAACAGCCCCGGTGTTGATTCCTACGAAATCAACGGCCGACATGGTGACGGTAGCATTAGGTTGTTTGGCACTCCCCGCTGATGTCGAACAACTTCCATCAGAGATAGTGAGAGTCCAAGAACCTCCCCTATTTCCAGAAAGCTCGAATTGGACAATCGCTTGCATCTTTCCGGCCATCTTGGGCCGGAAACGGTCGGGCAATGTGGCCATGATCTCATCTGTGGAAGGAATCGTTTTGGGGGTCATTGCAACCTAGTCATGGGTATCGATCGTCAGGTGTTGGGCCATAATGGTTCCATTGGCAGGCATGATCAGATTCTTTAGCCAGGGCTTGGCCAAGAGAAAATAACGCAAGTAATAAAGGGGTACCAGGGGAGCTTCTTGTTCCAAAATAAGTTCCGCCTCATGGTACATGGCAAAGCGTTCGGACGGCTCGGTTACCCGGCGCGCTTCTTCAACTAACTCTTCGTAGCGCTGGTTGCGCCAACGGGAAATCGATAACCAGGAAGCGCCGCGCAAAAAATTGTCGGCGTCGGGGTAGTCGGCTTGCCAACCAAGAAGCCAGATATGAGGTGGCTCGTTTAACCAAGTATCTCTGAACTTGTCCTGAGGCAGGAATTTGATATTCACATCAATTCCCAATGACTTATGCAGTTGGCGGAATAATTCCTCGGCAATGCATCGCAGAATCGGCGAGCCTTCAACCGTCATCAGATCTGCCTGCGGAAAGCCGACGCCCTCAGGAAAGCCGGCCGCAGCCAATAATTTTCGGGCTTGTCTTGGATCAGGTGATTTGTATATATCCGGTATGTGCCCGGGAATACCCGGGGGAACGAAGCCTCCGGTCGCCGGGTAATATCGGCCATGCGTACAATCTTGGACTAAGTATTCCCGGTCGACTGCCAAAGCAATAGCTCGCCTCACTCGAACGTCGTCGAAGGGTGGACGCGCTATATCAAACCAGATATGACCCGTCGACGGAAATGGACCGGTCGTATACTCAGTCGAGTAGCGCTGCATGATTTGAGATAATTCAGAGTCTGAAAGATGTTCGATTGAAATGAAGTCGAGCTCATCCGCTTTATACATATCTGGCAGCTCTGATATGTCTCTGTACTTCAATTCTATGGTCGTTACATTGCCTAAAACCGGTCCTTTGTAACCGGTAAAACGCTCTAACTGGGTAGTTTCCCCCTGCTGCCAATGCTCAATCTTAAAAGGACCATTGGTAACGCATTGGTTTGGGTCGGTCCAATCCCGGCTCGGATCGACGACGACATGTCTGGGCACGGGTTTGGCGAAGCCTCTTGCCAGGATCTGTAAAAAATAGGTGGCTGGCGCTTCCAGATCGATGACAAGGGTGCGGTCATCCAAGGCATTGATACCAATTGATGAAGGATCAGTCGCTTGTCCCCGGTTAAAGGCCCGGGCGCCAACGATATCGTAAAATAAATTGGCCGGGTATTCACCGAAGACAGGATCCAAGGCCCGCTTCCAGGCAAATTCAAAATCATTGGCCGTCAACGGATGTCCATCACTCCAATACAAATCGGGATGGAGATAGAATACATATCGTCGGCCGTTATCCTGTATTTTCCACCTGGCGGCAACATCAGGCTCAATAACGCCATCAGGCATTTGAATTGCCAAACCCGCATAGAGATGTTGGATCACAATTTCCGACTCAGCTGTAGCCGCCAATGCCGGATCGAGTGAGGCAGTACTGAAAGCAGCAATTCTCAAAACTTGGGGAGCGTCGTGTAAGGCAGCCGATGATGGTAGGCTCCCAGCCTGCTGACGGATGGTAAAAGCCTCGTCGTGAGCCTGGCGAGCCTTCTCAAAACGGAAGGTGACATGGTATGTCAGGCCCAATTTCATCAGGGTTTGGGCCGTTAGTTCTGGGTTATCGCCCTCGCGCAAATAGAGTAAGGCTAACTCATAGGCTTCGGTAGCTTCTTGGTAGGCGAACAGTCGCCTTGCGCTATCGCCTGATAGCAATAGATAGACGATGGCTCTATCGCCCTCACCAGCCTCTGCAAAGTAACGGCCGAGAATAGGTGCCAATTCATTCAACCTCTTAGGGTAAGCTTCTTCGAGATTCAAGGCGACTTGTCGCTGGAGTCGCTGGCGGCGTAAAGTGCTTAGATTAGTTAGGAGAGTTGATTGGATCAGCGCATGCGTAAAGGAAAATGAAGGCTTGCTTAAGCTCGAATCGATCGATCTCAATTCCTCAAGAAGTTGGATCCGCTCCGCGTACTCCAAGGCATTGATCAAAACTTCTTCAGGCAAGAGGCTGGCTTTGACCAGCATATCATAACGAAATTCGCGGCCCAACAAGGCAGCTACCTGAAGAACGGCCAAGGCATCTTCATCTAAACGATCCAGCCTGGATTCAATCGCCAATTGAACGCCCTGGGGGATTTCCAGATGATCCACGGGAGACTGGTGCCAGCGGCCATTGGCGAAGGTAATATCTCCGTTTTCAATCAAGGCCCGGCTAACTTCTTCGATGAAAAAAGGATTGCCTTCTGTTTCTCGATGAATAGCATCGATGAAATCCTTTTTAGCTTCCTCGCCGAATAAGGCGGACAAAAGCTGGCCCGTTTGCTCCTTGGAAAGACGAGTGAGTTTTATCCGTGAGGCAGGATTTTCGCGAATTAGATCTCGCAACAAGTCACGAGCCGGTCGGAGCTCTGACAACTCCACCTCCCGGTAAGTGCCAACCAGAAGCAAGGAACTTTCTTGAGAGCGACGCGCCAAATAGCGAAGTAAAGCCAATGTACCGCTATCTGCCCAATGGAGATCATCAAACAGTAGCATGAGTGGTCCTTGGTCCGTTAAAGCTTTACATAAATGAACAAAGCTCTCATATAAGCTCGCTTGTTCTGTCAGGGCGTTTACCTGCCGAACTGAATCTATGGCCGGATATTTGTGGCGCAAGTCAGGAGCGAGAATTAACAAATCAGCGATTACAGGATCATCCAAAACCAGTTGCCTATCATCTTTAAGGGCTTCACGAATAATCTGGGCAATCGGCATGTATGGTACGGCGCCTTGCTGGTAACATTCACCGGACAAAACGCGACCGCCGCTTGCCTCAGCATAGGTAACCAGTTCACGGACGAAGCGGGTTTTACCAATACCCGGCTCACCACTGACCAGGAGTATTTGGCCTTGACCAGAAGCAACTTGCTGCCAGATGCCGGTAGCCTGTCGAAACTCAGGACCACGGCCGACTAAACGTCCCCTGGCTAACCGGTCCAGGCTGTTAGATTCAAGTATCCAATCTTCCTTAGTTTCATCTAGAGCCATGGTGTGCAGGGTTTGGGCAATCGCACCGGCTGAGGCCGGTCGATCCTCAGGTTGTTTGCGCAACATCTGGGTTATTAGTCGGTCAATGGTAGGGGGAATTTGATCCTGGTAGGTGCTGGGTGGAACCACGGGGGCATAGATGTGTTGGGACAGGATTGCGGTAGGGCCATCACCTGTGAAAGGAGGCCTTCCCGCGACCAACTCGTAAAACATTACACCCAACGCGTAGAGATCGGACTGGGGGCTGGGCTGGCGGCCGAGGATGATTTCCGGGGCAAGATATGTTAAGGTGCCCATCAGGGTACCCTCCTGAGTCAACCTGGATTGACCGGCAACCTGGGCCAGTCCAAAATCCATCAATTTTACTTCACCCGGCGGGCTCACCAGCACGTTCTCTGGTTTAATATCGCGGTGAATGATTCCTTGCTTGTGTGCGGTGTCTAGAGCTTCGCCTATTTGTTTAATTATGTCAATTATTTCGAGAAGATCTTGGGCTTGATAATTGTTCAAATTAGGTCCATCGACCAGTTCCATGACAATGAAAGCGCCAGAGACTGCTTCACCGGCATCATGGATCGAAACGATCTTGGGATGGCTTAGGCCAGCGACTACTCGGGCCTCCTGCAATAGACGTGAGCGACCCTCTGTCCCGAGAACATCCCCGGATACGATTTTAACGGCTACCTCTCGTTCTAACAGATTGTCCCAAGCCCTGTAGACAGTACCTATACCTCCCCGGCCGAGTTCAGAATTGAGACGATAACGGTTATTTAAGAGTGATCCGATCAACTTTTTGTTGCCACCTCAAAACTTGAATTGTTAACAGGCCGTCCGGCAATAGACGGCTGCCAATACAATAATCAGTACATCAAGGTAATATTTTTATCGTCATTCCAACATCATGATGGGTGCTTCTTTTGCTAATAAAGTATACCTAAAAATTGTTGTTGCTGAGTGACTTGAAACTATCATAGTTGTTCCTGGAGAACGACAACAGCTTGCTCAACCCAATACAAACCCACATAAGGATGTTCGCGCCAGGATCAGGCTGTTGCTATAATCGCCGACTTGATGATCAAGTTGGCGCACAAACGAGCCTTGTGGCAGCAAGCCGCGGTCTTGGTGTTTTATACAGCCCTCGCTATCTGGTTGACTTGGCCACTAGTGGCCAATTTGGGGACGGCCTTGGCTGGGAGCTCGACAGACGCATTGCTGCATTACTGGAATAACTGGTGGGTTCAACAAGCTGTTAGCAGTAATCAGCCCATCTATTATACACAGCACTTGTTTTTCCCCGGCGGTGCTAGCTTATTAACACACAATATCGGTTGGCTAAACGCTCTGTTTTGGCTACCGCTCCAACTGTTTCTGAATAGGTTGGTAGCCTACAATATCATCTTTATACTCAACCTGGTCATCGGCGGTTACGCAACTTTTTTGCTGGCCAAAGAGTTGACGAAAAGTCAGATAGCTGCCTTATTGGGGGGCTTGATCTACATGGCTTGGCCCTATAGATTATCTCAATTGGACCATGCTAATCTCGTAAGCACACAATGGATCCCGCTGCTATTTCTATTCATCATCATGGCCATTCGCCGGGGGCAATGGCGCTATGGAGTCGTGGTAGGTATTTTCATCGCCCTGGTAGGCTACAATCGTTGGCAATTGTTGATCCCTGCCGGGATAATGTTGGCGACCTATTTATTGGTTACCTACAGGGAGTGGCTATACGATCAACAACGCCGGCTTATTTTGTTGCTCGGCTTTGGAATTGGGGCGCTTCTCCTGGCTCCGCCAGCCATTGCATTGCTGGAGCAGCAGCTGAACTCCTCGGGGGCTGCCGGTAGCTTATTGCGAGAAAGCGAAGAATCGGTGATGCAGTCCGATTTGTTGGCTTTCATCACACCTGCCCCAGGACACCCATTATGGGGCAAATGGACTCAAGAGGTCTATGACAATTACTATCCCGACCGCTCCGATCTGCGACGGTTTCCAGTCTATTTAGGCTTGGTCACCCTGATTTTAGCCGGTGTAGGCACCTGGTTTCGAACAAAGGAAAGCTTGCCATGGCTGGTGATGGCAGCGATCCTTTTTTCATTGGCCCTTGGACCAATTCTGCGGTTCAATGGCAATCTGCTACCGGAGATCCCAACCCTCTACAAATTATTAGAACCGCTTTTTGTGTTACGCTTACTACGCCTGCCAGAACGCTTTGTCATCACTTTGGCCTTACCGTTAGCAATCTTGGCAACTTATGGCATAGTGACCCTATTAGCGAGGTATGGAGACGAATCATCGAAACCCAATTGGCTTAGATACGGGTTAGCGGCCGGATTAGGCTTGTTAATCTTGTTCGATATGGCTAGTGGCCCAAAACCACTGCAGCAAGCGACGGTCAAGCCCATCTTTGAACAATTAGCGACCGAAGAAGGTAATTTTGCGGTCTTGAGCTTGCCAATCGATGAGGTCCAGGCCAAGGTCCAGATGTTTGATCAAACCGTTCATGGCCGGCCGCTCCTACATGGTCACCTATCCAGGTTACCGGAAGGAGTCTACCAATTTATTGACGACAATCCCTGGTTAAGAATCTTACGCCAGATAGATGAGATGCCACCTTGGTTAGTGGATGTAAGTGGGCAACTGGCTATACTGAACGATGAAAATATTCGTTATATCATTATTTACAAGGAGCAAGTCGGTTCCGAGCGGGTCGCCCATTGGCAACGATATTTATCAATGATGCCTATTTATGAAGATGATAGGCTAGCGGTTTATCGAACCGAGCCTATTGCCGGCATCGATTTTATGATCCAAGAGGAATTGTTTGGTGGAGCAGGACCTGTAAGTACGATAGTTACCGGGGATTGCTTTCAACCCGATCAGCCGCTCGAGGTCGATGTTCTTTGGGGAACAACAGAGGCGTTGGAAGGTTATTATCAGGCCCTTCTAACTCTATCAGCCTCTGATGGTAGTGGTAAACAACATGACATTCTTTCCTCTGGATCCAGATGGTGGAAAAGTTTCTTGGCCAGCTAATGCCTTGAATTGGGGCTATTATCCAATTCAACTAGACGAAGGCTTGGCGCCAGGAAGCTATACTCTATCGCTAACCGTGGTCCAAGATGCCGAAAGCAAGTTGGATGAACGATCATTGGCATTGAGTGAAATCACCATTTCGGATATCCCCTGCCCGCTCAATTTTGCTGACGAAGGAAGCGGAGTCAATATATTATTTGGCGATAGTATGCGCTTACTTGGTTACCAAATTATGCGGCCGTCGAGTGAACAACTGAACTTGAGGTTATTTTGGCGGGGTGAGCAACGTATGGATCATGATTACAAAGTCTTTACCCACATCTTTGATCTGGACAGTGGGATACCTATCGCTCAGGACGATGCCATGCCTCTTCGCGGGGGACTGCCAACTCGATTCTGGGCGCCGGGAGAAGAAGTTACGGACAATATATCGGTTGACTTGAGTGACGCTCCAGCAGGCAGTTATGGCTTAGCAATCGGTGTCTATGATCCAGAAACAGGTGAACGTCTATCAGTCTTGTTGGCAAATGGTGAACGACCGGACGACGGCCGGCTGGTGACCGAGGATATTATCCAAGTGGATTGATTTGACACTGTTCCAACCCCTAACCCCTAAATTCCAGCATGAGTGTTTACTCAATTAAGACGGATATTCTGAACATGAATACCATCCTAGAGTTGCGGTCTGTGGCCGCAGAAGATTGACGTTCGTATTGTCGGTCTTTTTCCGATGACCATTGCACCGAACTCCGGTCGAGTTATAATATGGATGAACAAATGAATAAGTCGATGCAGTGACATCGGCCACCTTCGGGGCAGGGTGAAATTCCCGACCGGCGGTAAGGCCTCGTGCAGGCCAAGCCCGCGACCCTTGCGCATTTGCGCCAGGTGGATCTGGTGAGGTACCAGAGCCGACAGTGATAGTCTGGATGGAAGAAGGTAATAATTTGACCGCGCCTGGTCCGGTATTGCCCCACCTTCAATGGTGGGTTTTTTATTTACCGGAAGCAAGCTGATATGTGGTCTGCTCTTCCTCCTATTCCCCGAAGCTAATGACAATTGGATATTCGACCGCAAAGATTAACAATGCGTTGGTTTCGTTCCCAGCCCACTTGGCTAACAATCATCTTCTCATTTGCCCTATTGATAGCCGCCTGGCATCTGTTAGCCAGCCTTGGCGGGTATGATCGCTTCATCTTGCCCGGCCCGGCCGATGTCTGGGAACAATTAAAGATCGTGATAGCCGATGGCCGTTTGGCTAGGCATACACTCGTAACAGCCAGCGAAGTAGTACTCGGCCTGTTAATTGGTTGCTTGATCGCCATGCCGTTGGGTTACCTACTGGCAAAATCTTGGCTGGCGGAACGGTTGATCTCGCCCTATCTGATCGCCTCTCAAGCCATTCCGATCATTGCCATCGCCCCGCTATTGACCATCTGGATCAGCTCGACTTATTGGAGCCGGGTACTCGTAGCTGTACTGGTCGTCTTTTTCCCAATAGCCATCAATACCATTGCCGGCATGCGCTCGGTGCCTGGCGAATTTTATGATTTGATGGGTTCGCTGAAGGCCAGTCGTTGGCAGGTGATCCGCAAACTGGAGTTTCCGGCAGCGCTGCCTATTTTATTGGCTGGCTTGAAAGTTGGGGCGACCCTGGCCGTTATCGGCACTTTAGTGGGCGAGTTTGTCCAACCCAAAAGCCAGGGTTTGGGTTATCTGTTAGTCACTGCCCGTTATCAATTCAAAACAGATCTGGTGTTTGTGGTGCTCCTGACATTAGCGGCTATGGCTTTACTCATGTATGGGCTTGTAGCCATGATGGAAAAACGTGTCTTGCGTTGGCAAAATGCCAATGGCAAATGAGTCTGTATAGCATAAGTTGGAGAATGATGATGAGAATCGTGTTTTTTAACTTCGTTTTAGCGGCACTACTCGTCGCTTGCAGCGGTGGAAACACATCGATTGACGAACCGGTAATAGTTAACACGACAGCACCGGCCGGGCCGGTTGGTGAAGGTTTAACGACCATCCGTTTGCCCATGGGTTACATCGCCGATCCCCAGTACGCGCCATTTTATGTAGCTAAAGAAATGGGATACTTCGCAGATGAAGGTCTTGATGTTGAGTTTGATTACAGTCCGGAGACCGATGGTCTGACGCTGGTCGGCGCCGGGGAACTGCATTTTGCCATCGTCAGCGGCGAACAAGTGATCCTGGCCCGGGCCCAAGAATTACCTGTCGTTTATGTCTTTGAATGGTTTCAGCGTTTTCCCATTGCCGTCATCAGCAAAGTAGCAGCAGGCATCGAAAAGCCGGCCGACTTAGCCGGTCGGGAAGTGGGATTACCGGGCTTTTTCGGAGCCAGCTACGTAGGCTACGCTGGCTTGTTAGCTGCCAATGGCTTGAGCCAGGATGATGTCATAACCAGCGACATTGGCTTTACCCAGGTAGAGACATTGTTGTCCGACCAGGCCGAGGCCGTGGTTGGATACGCCAACAACGAACCACTGCAGTTAGCGAATCTGGGTGAGGAGGTCAATGTGATCTATGTGGCTGACTCGGCCGACATGGTAGCCAATGGTATCATCACCAACGAAGAGACGATCGCCCAGCAGCCAGAGTTGGTCGAAGCCTTCATCAGAGCGACGCTGCGGGGTTTGAGAGAGACAATTGACGACCCGACCAAAGCATTCGAAATCAGTAAAAAGTATGTAGAGGGGCTAGACGATAGCCGTTTGAACGTTTTGGAAGCTTCCGTGGAACTATGGCAAGCTGAGACCTTGGGTCTGAGCGAATTATCGTCCTGGCAAGAAACTCAGGAGGCCTTGATAGCAATCGGTTTCCTCGATGCGCCCTTGGGCCACCTGGAAGCCACCTTCAGCAACGATTTTGTTTCAGCCGCTCAACCATGATGGTCGGCGCCGTACACTGATTAATCACCATATACAGATGGTCACGGTCGAAGAAGGTTCGCCTTTCATCGAGGTTATAGACGTTAGCCATACCTTTGCGGATGGGGTATCAGCCGTATCGGGCATATCATTAACCATTCGGCGAGGAGCTTTTGTCTGCCTGGTGGGTACTTCGGGAGTGGGTAAATCTACTCTACTGAGGATTATTGGCGGTTTGCTTGAACCGACATCCGGGCAAGTATTGGTTCGCAGCAATGGAGTCAATCGAGAAGGCGAACCCATCGGCATCGTCTTCCAGCGCGACAACCTGATGCCCTGGCGCACAGTGGTCGACAACATACGTCTACCACTCGAATTACAGAGCGTACCAAAAAGTGAGGCTATGGAACGTGTAGCGGAATTGATTACCTTAGTCGGGCTTGAAGGCTTCGAGAATAGTTATCCGTCCCAGCTCTCCGGTGGCATGGCCCAACGGGTCGCGTTAGGCCGGGCATTAATCCACCGGCCATTGCTACTGCTACTGGATGAACCTTTTGGCGCTTTAGACGCACTGACAAGAGAGCGAATGAGTGAGGAACTATTAAGAATTTGGCGGGCGATGCCAGTAACGGTATTTATGGTCACCCATAGCATCTCCGAAGCCGTCTTCTTGGCCGACGAAGTACTGGTCATGACCGGCAGACCGGGCGCGATAACAGGACAAATCGCCATTGATCTAAACCGGCCGAGATTATTGGATATGCAGGGCTCACTCGAATTCCAGACTTATATGAATATTGTCCGGGCTGGAATTGAGTAACTTGAATAGACTGGGTTCGGTTGGTCGGTAGACCAATATCAGCCAACACCAGTGAAGATAACTAAGGCGTTCAGGAAACAGCGATGACCCAATCACCTTGATCAAGACCACGATTAATGAGGGCAAATACTTGTCCGTTGAAGGTACGTAAAAAAACAACTTCATCACCAAACTCATCAATAGCTTGCTCCTGGAGGACCGCATCAAATGCTAGCTCAACGCCCACGGCCCACCCCAATCGACCGCGAACTTCAGGGAATTCGCGCCACACCTTGCCAAAACCGCGGATCGGTTGGATACGGCCTTCTGGTGGTTCGAGGGCCGGATCGCTCTCCGGCTGCCCCTCCTCGAAGGTATCGTCGAAACGTTGCCACTGCTGATCATCTTTATAAAACACATAGATCGAATCGGCGGCTGCCAGCCAAATCATAAGCCCACCTTCGAAAGATTGCTCGGCAGCAAACGAGATGATGGCTTGACTTTGGGGACATGTGGAGGGTGCCGGTTCGAAAAAGTATTCATACGAACACAGCCCTGCTGGCTCCGGGTATTCCCCACTATGATTAGGTAAGGGCTCGGCCAAAGGTGGGATGAGCGTGGCGGTAGGCTGCAAAGGCTGATTGACAACGGCCGGCGTTGGGGCAGAGGAAGGCGTGGGGATCGTGATGGCTTCTGTAGGCGGCCCATCGATCGTAGCCGCGAGGCGGCAACCTGCCAAGCATATCAGGACCAGGGGTATCGCCAAAAGGATCGGCCAGGCCTTATAAGTTCGAGCTCTATGCAGATTCTTGTATTTCAGTCCCACTAGCCACATCGTTAGATTCTGCTTTCGCATCATTTCCAGAATTATCTTCTGCAACTGCTTCGGACTCTTCGTTGACGGTTGTCTGCTTCCGGCGACGACGGACAAAGTAACGAATTACGAAGAAGGCTGGGATACCAAATATGATTATGAATGGTAAGCAGAAGATAACCGACCAGATAAGGATGTCTGCAATAACTTGAAAAGCCGAAATCATGGCTTCAAGAGCTGATAAAGCCACTCCTTCGGGTCGCCAACCACCGACCTCGATAGGTTGGGATAATTTGTCCGGCGTCACCTGAACGACGATACGAGAAAAAGCGGCCGATTGGCTGAGGAACTTCATGCGAGCTTTCAGGGATTCGATCTCACCCTCAAGGCGGCTTAATTCCGCGTTGACGGCCAAAGCCTCCTCCACACTCTTGGATTCATCCAAAAAGCCACGAACCCGGTCGGCCGTCGCCTCTAAATTTGCCACTCGCGCTTCTAAGTCGACGAACTCCTCTGTGACGTCTTGACTGCTAGTCGACTCGGAACTCACTTCAAAAGCGAGCGAACGAATCTCTTCCACAGCCCGATTAAATTGTTCGGCCGGTATGCGAATCGTAATAGTGCCTGATTTGGCATCGTTTATCTGGTAGACTTCGCTGTCAACGACCCAGCCTTCTTTCGCTTCGGCCAGTGCAGCGATCTGCTTGAGGCTTGCTTCAGTATCTTGGACGACGATAGCCATATGGCCATTACGGATGATGAGATGCTCCTGGACCGGGTCTTGTACCAGACTTGTTCGGGCGACATCCGCAGCGATATTTCCCGAGGCTGATGGAGCGTTGGGCGCTTCCATGGGGGCTTCTTCTTCGGCGAAAGATTCGAAGGATTGGGCTTCTCCAGGAGCATATCCTATCGAATCTGATTCTCCCTTCGAGGCACAAGCTCCTACTAAAAAGGAAAATACGACAAGCATCATGATGGCAGGCATTTTCCTGGATAACAATCTGGCTATCATCATTTCACTCCATTGGTTGATTGATCTAATTTTCTGTAAGGTTCAGTCTGTTTCCAATTTTGAACAATTGCTTTTGAAAGAGGCTAACTCTTCAGTCAATCGATCCCTTATACCTTACAAACGCCAGACGACTGGCGTTAGTTCCCCTGAGTAAATGACGGATCAGGTTCGGTCGCCAATTGATTTACCGACAAAATCATAGTCATCACCAACCAAATTGTAGTCGGGCAATGAGCCTGAACGGTAGGCCAGATTGGCTCATTCGCTCCTGGGTCTCTAAGATTGGATAGTCTACCCGGCGATGCTCCCAGGTCATTTCGCCCGTATCGAGGATGGCGTAAGCCGCTCGTGGATCAAAGTCCCTTGGCTGCCCGACGCTGCCTGGATTGATAATTAGGCGCTGGCCATTCAATGGCAACGGCTGTTCATAAACGGGTAGATGGGGAACTACATCGTCGTCGCTCACTCGCTCGAAGACTACTGGTGAGTGGGTATGCCCTACTAGGCAATAAGGCGTCATGAAATATTCGAAATTGGCCAAGGCCGTGGGCGAATCCATGATATATTCCCAAACTGGCTGGCGCGGGCTACCGTGAGCCAGGGTAAAACCATCCTCTTCCGCGCTGGACGCAAGTTGTTCCAGGTAAGCCCGATTTTCCTCAACCAATACGCTCTGGGTCCAGGCAATGGCCGAACCAGCGTCTTCATTGAAGGTATTGATATCCAGACGGCCGAGAACAGCCCAGTCATGATTGCCAGATAAACAAAGGTGCTTGTGTTGGCGGAGAAGGGCCACACATTCATTTGGGTCCGGGCCGTAACCAACAACATCGCCAAGACACCAAATCATATCCCACTGGCCTTGAGAATCTTTGAGGACACTTTCAAAGGCGGAGAGATTGGCGTGAATGTCGGAAATGACGAGGTAACGCATGATCGGATTAAGAATACCCCTACCTAATTCTAGAAGCAGTTTCGTTCACTGTCTTTTTTCTGACCCAGCGACGAACACTTGCATATTAGCTCGGGTCAAAATTGGCGCATGAGATCCAAAAGGCGACTAATTTTCTCCAAATAATGATACCATGTTCTACCGAGGAAGGTATAATAGGATTATGGCCATTTTGGATGATCAGACCCTCGACTTCATCAGCACCAGTTTCGACCAGACAGTCCGGCTTGGCGTTCGCTTGGGCGAGTTGATGGTAGTGGACGATCTCATTTGTTTATCCGGCGAATTGGGCAGCGGGAAAACAGCATTGGCTTCAGGCATCGGCCGGGGTTGGGGGGCTGGACTACAAGTGACTAGCCCCAGTTATACTTTGGTGAATGAGTACCCGCGGCTACGCGATGGCTTGCTCCTGTATCACGTCGACTGCTACCGGCTTGATAGTCCAGATGAGATTGTGACGGCCGGCCTGGCAGATATTTTCGATGATGGCGGCGCCATAATGGTGGAATGGCCGGAGAATATCGAACAGTTGTTACCGGATGATCGTTTGTGGATTGAACTACGGTATATTAGCGATACCCGGCGAGGTGTGCGTATAAAAGCAAGCGGCGACCGGCCGGAAAAATTATTGAAACTATTCCGCCAGAGCGCCTTTGGAGTATAGGGTCAAAAATAGTTGGGCAAACGGATATAAAGATGATCCTGGCAATAGATACGGCGACACGTTGGGCCGGGCTGGCCTTGTATGATGGCCGGACCTTGCTGGCAGAAGTAGGCTGGCATTCAAAGAATAACCATACAGTGGAACTAGCGCCAGGCGTGGTAGACCTCATGAGGCGGACCGGGATCGCTCCTGCGGACCTGGCGGCCGTGGCTGTGGCCATCGGTCCTGGCTCTTATACGGGTTTACGAATCGGCTTAGGTTTCGCCAAAGGGTTGGCCCTAGCTAACCAGACTCGCCTTATTGGCGTACCCACCTTGGATATTGTTGCCGCAGGACAGCCACTTTCAGAAGGAAAACTCGTGGCCTTAGCCGAAGCAGGCCGAACCCGGGTGTGCGCCGGCATTTACGATTGGAAAGGGAAAAAAGGCTGGCAAAGTGAGACGGCGCCGGTAATCGTCAGTTGGGAAGAACTCCTATCCTCGATAGATGGCCCGGCAACTTTTGCCGGCGAGATATCACCGGCAGCCGCCAAAAAAATCCGGGCGGCCGGGAAGTCTTTGCGTATGGCCAGTGCCGCTAACTCTGCTCGAAGGGCCGGCTACCTGGCCGAGATTGGCTGGGAACGTCTTCGCCGGGGTTGGATCGATGATCCGGCGTCTTTAGCCCCCATCTATCTGCGGGACCCGGCCGGGACCAAGCTCGAGTAAGTCCTCTCGACGGAAGATCCCGATGGCGACAACCACGCGCGGTCGCCGGATGTGGGCAGATTTTCTCCAATGTTGAAACCACCAAAACCTTACCAACTACGGGCTATGCGCCTAGCAGATATTTCGGCTTTAATGGAAATCGAGCATGCCGTCTTCCCCACGCCTTGGAAGGCCAGTGCCTATGAATATGAGATCACCGGCAACCGCCTGGCTAATTACCAGGTTTTAACCCAACAACAAGGCGACCGGCCGTCACAACTCATCGGCTATGCGGGCTATTGGCTGATGAGCGGCGAAGCGCATGTCAGTACCATTGCTATAGACTTAGGTTGGCGTGGCAGAGGTTTGGGTGAATTGCTGTTATTAAGCATTTTGGATCAGGCCTGCGCCGACGCGGCCCACCTAGTCACGCTAGAGGTTCGTAGAAGCAATTTAAACGCCCAAGCTCTGTATCGAAAGTATCGCTTTCAGGTGGTCGGCGAGCGGCCACGCTACTATGAAAAAAGGGAGGACGCCATCCTCATGACCATCGAGCCGCTTGACGATGATTTCCGCGTGTTTTTAAGAAAGAAGCAGCGAGATTTATTTCAACGATTGGCCCAAGAGAAGACAAACAGCGCTGACCGTAAATGACCTATTCTTAATCCGAATCTACCGGTTGCTGTATATGGCAATCGGACAACGAATTCTATTACAAATAACCTTGAAATGATGGCCAGAGTGAAAAAGAGAGAATAGCGAAATGAAAGTATTCATAACCGGTGGGGCAGGATTCATAGGTTGCAACTGCGCCGAGCACTTCATAGGTCAGGGCCACGAAGTAGTTGTCTACGACAATTTGAGCCGTCCCGGCGCCGAAGCGAACATCAACTGGTTGCGTGACCAATACGCTGATAGCTGGCCATTCATTTTCGGCGATATCCGAGATTACGATCGATTGGCCGGAGCGATTCAAGGCGCCGACGTAGTCCTTCACTTAGCCAGCCAGGTGGCGGTTACGACATCCGTTGCCGAGCCGCGCGAAGATTTTGAGATCAACGCGCTGGGCACGTTCAATGTCTTGGAAGCGGTGCGCCAACATTGCCCAAAGGCGGCCGTATTATATGCCTCGACCAACAAAGTATACGGTGGCATGGAAGGGGTCGGCGTGGCAGAAGATGCAAACCGCTACCACTATACCGATTTCGTCCACGGCATACCCGAGAACTTCCCCTTGGACTTTCACTCGCCATATGGCTGTTCCAAGGGAGCCGGCGACCAATACACGATCGACTACGCTCGAATCTATGGACTAAGGACCGTCTCATTACGCCAATCCTGTATCTATGGACGGCGCCAATTTGGCGTGGAGGATCAGGGCTGGGTGGCCCACTTTGTCATTGCCGCCTGCCAGGGCCGGCCGATCACGATTTACGGTGACGGCAAACAGGTAAGGGATATCTTGCATATCTCTGACCTGATCCGGGCTTACGACTTGATTATCCAGAAGATTGACGAGGTGAAAGGACAGGCGATTAATCTAGGCGGCGGGCCTGACAATACAATCACTATCTGGTCCGAATTTGAACCGTTGCTCACCACATTGCTTGGCCAACCAGTGGCAGTAACCTGGGATAGCTGGCGACCGGGCGACCAGCGGGTTTTTGTAGCTAATATTCAACGGGCTTGGGAACGATTGGGTTGGAAACCTAAAATTGGACCCGTCCAGGGCATTCAGGATCTTTACGAATGGGTGTCAGCCAATCCGGAGTTGTTTATTGCATAGTCGACGGCGAGATAGGCAAGGGAAAAGATAGCAAGAGTGTGAAGCCTACGAAACTGTTAATAGCCTTTAGTTTCCAGTCATGAGTTCCAAATTCGAGTGGAATGCGGCCGATTATGCTGCCCATTCTTCAGGGCAGTTGGTCTGGGCGCTGGAACTAATCGGCAAATTCAATTTACAAGGTTGGGAGTCAGTTCTAGACCTGGGATGCGGTGATGGCAAAGTAACAGCTTTGCTGGCCGAGGCCGTGCCAAAAGGCCATGTCATAGGCATTGACAACTCTGACAAGATGATCGATCTTGCCCGGGATCGTTATCCACCATTTGAAAACGGCAATCTATTGTTCCAGGTGATGGATGCGGCTGATTTATCATTCGCTAAACAGTTTGATGTCATTTTTTCCAATGCCGTCTTACATTGGGTGCCAGATCAGTTGGCGGTGTTGCAGGGTGTAAAGAAGGTGCTGCGGCCGGGCGGGCGGTTATTGTTTCAAATGGGCGGGCGAGGTAACGCTGCTACCGTCATAGCCCTCCTGGATCAAATGATCGCCAGCGATCCCTGGAAGTCCTACTTCGACGATTTTCTCTTCCCCTACACATTTCCTGGGCCGACTGAATATAAAAACTGGCTGCTCATGGCCGGTTTGAAGCCAGTCCGAACAGAACTTATACCAAAACAAATGCGTCACCTGGGAGAGTCAGGATTAGCCGGCTGGATTCGTACGACCTGGCTGCCTTATTTGGAACGGCTAACAATCAGACGCCAAGAATCGTTCGTCGACGAATTCGTACAACGTTATGTCAAATTATATCCAGCGAACAAAGCAGGAAGCATCGGGGTTGAGATGATCCGTCTAGAAGTTGAGGCGAAGGGCTAAGCAAAGACTTGTCAGCCGTTGTCAATACAGGCGAAGGTGTCGTTCTTATTCGGATTTTTCGATTGGCTCGCTAAATTCCTCTGTCTCTGCCGGAGATGAACCTGTCTCATTTTCAGGGGCGCTGGCTTCTTGGCCGTTTTCATCTACAACCTCGGCCGGATCCTCATCACGCTCAACAAAGTATTGGGTGTAAATATCTATGCTGGTAAGGAACATGATCATGATAACCGGACCGTAGATCATACCTAACACGCCGGCCAATTGAATTCCGCCAAATAGAGCCAGCAACATCAAGGTGAAATTAAGGTAGGCCTCCTTGGAGACCAACCGTGGTCGCAAGATAACATCCAGGGGATTAACGAATAAATAGAAACCGATAAGCACGAGGACGGCCGACAGCGTATTGCCCGTGATAAGGAAAACAAAAGCCATGGGCAAGACGATAAAACTGATGCCCACCACTGGCAGTATGGCAAATGCCATAGAAAGAATGGTCCAGAACGCAGCAAATGGCACTTTTCCCAGCCAGTAAAATACGCCGATAATCAGACCCTGAAAAATGGCCAGCAAAAAGACTCCTTTGACAACCGAGAGGATCATGAGCTTGGCCCTGTGTAGATAAAGGTGGCTGATGTTCTCACCCAGGGGGCTTATATCCTCAACGCGTTTGCCCAGATCGTCAAAGGCGGGCAAGAGCGAAGCTACCAAAACCAGGAAAATGATGCCGTTGATGAACAAATTAGGCAAAGAAGTACCCAGACTAATAGCCAAGTTAGCCAGCCAGGCCAAAATCGAACTGGCCACAGCTTTCAAGCCTTCAATAAATTGCTCCTCATCAATCTCGAATTCACCGGAAGGCGAAAGCTGTTTTAGGAAATCCTCAATTGACTGGATGACGTTTGGGAGAGCTGTGTCGACATCAATCGTGCCTAGTTCAGTCAGAAAATCTTCGAGCTGGACGTATGTCAGCCACCCAAAAAAGATTATGGGAATGATAATGATCAAAAGAAAGGAGACCAAAGTCAAAGTGGTTGCAACACCTATGCGGCCACCGGTCCATTTTCGATGAGTGAAGAAAAGGTAAACCGGCCGCAACAAAACCACGGTAATCAAGGCGACGAGAATGACGCTAATAAAATTGCGAATAAGGGCCAGGGTCGCGATTGTCAGCAAGGCAAAAACGACATAAAAAAACACCCGTCCTTGATTCCCACGTGATTCCATTTGCACAATCCTTGATTTCTGACAGAGGATCTGGTCCAGCGACAATCATGGGACCAGATTAAAAGTTATTGGTAGTCACCAACCGGAAATTGGCACAATCCTTGGTTAAGATATTGCGACTGATGAGGTCAAGAATGCTCTTCTGAGCGATCTTGTGCTCCTTTCAGATCAAACCATTGTAACTATTTTGGCTGGTAGGACAAGGAAGCGATCAGGGCATCAAGGTCGGTCAGGTCGGGAGACCAATCAGCGGATCCAAGGGCATTGAGCTCGGTTTTTAATTGCTGAACGTATCGATCGTTACTTTCGCGGCTGCTGCCAGCCTCTTCAAGTAGCTCAGCCGGTGCGTCGTCAGCGGTATCAGGCAATAATTCAGTAGAGACAGGCCATTGCAGTGAGATGTAAAAGCGACCATCGTCGGTTAAACCTTGATAATAATAACCCATGGTGCTGTTGGTCCAGACGCCAATGCTTTGGCGCAAGGGGGAGTCGGAGACGTAGCGAACCCCTTTACCTTGCTCAAAGTCTAAATCAGAGAATTGTACCCAACGATCTATCAAGCTACGCAGCGGTGGTAAAAAGGGCATAAATCCCTGGGGCGGAACCTGACGATCAGCGGCTCCGGCGATCAATGCTTCTAAACGGGCAACTTGATCAGCCACGACGGGACTACCGTTGGCCTGGTAGAGATTGATATAGGCCTCCGTTGGGAAAAGATACATCACCCGTCGCTGGGTATAATCAGTCGCCAAGGGATCTTCGCCATCGAATCCAACGACGATATGCCGAGGGAAACCTTGCCCACCAGGACCGGGCGGTATGGCTGAAGCGTCTACGACTTGCCATTCATAAGTCTTGGCTAAACCTGTCACATCCATCTGGATGGTGTCGGGGAAAAAGGAATCGTCCACATCTTCATCAATGGAGCTGGCCGAAGCAGTTGAGACTTCGCCATCGTTAAAGACCATGTTGCCCGAATCGAGCTTTAAATTCAGGAATAGTTTACTGCTTTCGGTCACGTATGTGACGGTCTCGCCTAATAGGGCCAAGTATTGTTGATCCAGCGACTTTTCACCACAAAAGGCCAGCGTAGATGGGCCAAGGGTATTGAATGTCAGGCTGCTCCCTTCCAGCTCGTAGGTCCAGCTCAACTGGTTACAATCAGCCTGGATGGATGCTATGCCATCAGGGTTAAGCGTTAGAGTATATTTGGCCGGTTTGGTAACGATAATATCATTGATCTCGGCCGTGTCCTGGAAGGCTTCCCAGTGCCAGATAGCGCCAACGATGCTAGAGTCTTCGGCTTTACTTCCAGCTTTTCGGAATATATCCACCGGGCCACCCGCGACCCAGTTAAAGATCAACACGTCATCTCCCTCATCAAAACTGTAGCTTTGAGCAGGACCGAACATATTGGCCATCTCATTGGACAAAGAGTCTGGCTCGCATTCGGCCAAAGTTACCGGTCCAAGCTCCATGAAGATAGCGCCCGGACTAGCCGTAGCGTAGCTGCCGCTGCCGTTGTTGCAATCCATTTTAGCGTTGAAAGTCCCATCTTCATTGAAGATTAGCGTGTAATCTTCGGGTTCGGCCACGATGGTATCCGCTGCTCCTCCGCTTCGACTTTCCCATAACCAGGTGAAATCTACCAGCCGTGGATCAGCTTTATGCTCAATCGTATCCAGAGGTGATGCAGGAGCAGGTTCGGCCGTAGTCGTGGGCTCGACGGCTGGTTCCTCGGTAGGCGTAATCAGTGACAGTTGGCTCTTGAACCGGTGCGGCCGTGGGCGCCAATGTAGGTAACGGCGTCGGCGTTTCTTGACCGCCGCAAGCCACCAAGAAAATAAGTATGGCCATCAAGGCGACCCAAAGTTTGAATTGTTTCATTATCTTCTCCTACCAAGTCGAAGAAACGTGCAATGGTTTAATTTCTCGAATCCTAAACCGGGACAAGCCAAATTATTTAACATTGATGTATTTTGATCTCAGTCCCAGCAAGCCAATCAATACTAACCATCCGTCAACCGGCAGCCAACCAAAATCTTGAATCGGTGCAGACAGGTTGGGCATAATTACTCGGCAGATTAAATTCTCGGATGCCTCCAGGGATCTAGATGTCGAATTTGCGCTGATGGTTCCCAGATGGCTTGAATATGGAGCTTTAAGTCGATCGCGACGGTCGCCACCAGAATCAGGATATCGTCTTATCCAGGAGCTAACTCCACGCCGCAGCAATCACGGATACGAAACCAATTCTTGGACGCTTGGGCGGCTTACGTCCGACCGTCTTCAATCTTGTATTCGAGATCGAAGATATTACCCTGTAATGCCAGGACCATTCCGCTCATCTGGTTTTCTTGGATGGGCTTCCTAGGCATGGGCAACCCTACGTAGCGGTTAAAGATTCATCTATAGATTTGTTGGTTTCGCAGGTTATCGTCTATGCGTATATTACTCTTCATCCTTTTCCGAAGGGCTATTTTCGGTTTCTTCTTGTGCAGGCTCCTGGCCATCGCCACTGGCTTCGACCTGATTATTCTTGAGGCCAGGTAATTCCTGCAGTGCAGCCAATAAATCAATACCGGTTAATGCTTCGAGAGTAGCCGGCACCTGGGCGACGATGTCGGTTACGTCTCGGGTTACCTTGGAAGTGCCGGCCCCGCTGTCATCACCACTATTGCTTATGACGACGATTCTATCGGTCTTGGCCAGTGGTGCGGCGATAGCTGCGGCCACCTCAGGCAAAGCATCGATTATCTGCTGGATAACAGCCGCCTGGGTGTATTCCCGCCAGGCGCCGGCCTTTTTATGAGTCGCTTCTGCCTCAGAGAGACCTTGCTCGAGGATCACCTCCGCCTGGGCCAGGCCCTTGGCCTTAGAGGCTTCTGCCTCGGATTTACCTTGTTCGCGAATAACGTCTGCCTGAGCCAGACCTTTGGCTTTGTTTACATCAGCTTCGCTGGTACCACGCTGGCGAATAGCCTCAGCTTCACCGGAGGCTTCGGTCTGCAGCTGGTATCGGCGGGCTTCGGCGAGGGTTCTGACCCGGAACTGTTCGGCTTCGGCCGGTTTACGGACAGTGGCTTCCAATTCTTTCTCCCGACGCATGACCTCTTGTTCTTGGACCTGGATTCGTTTTTCTTTTTCAACGATCTCGATTTGAACTTCCTCAGCCTTTACCTTTTGATTTTCAATATTTTGTTGTATCGTGTAAGCTAATTCAGCTTCGGCCTTCTTGCGGTTGATCTGGGCTTCGTAAGAGGCTTGCTGTACCTCGAAATCCTTGCGACTTTCAGCGATCAACGTCTCGGCGCGATACTTAGCCGCTTCTCCCTCCTGGCGCGCTTCGGCACTGCGAATCGTTGAATCCCTAGCCGCCTCGGCTTCGCCAATGGCGGCATCCCGTTTAACCTGGGCGATACGAGGCCGGCCGAGAGCTTCCAAATAGCCCTCACCATCGCTAATATCCTTGATGACAAAGGAGACGATCTCTAGACCCATGCTGGCCATATCGTCACCGGAGACTTCTTGAACCTTTTGGGCGAAGGCTTCTCGGTCGCGATAAAGCTGTTCCACGGTTAATGTACCTAAAATCGCCCGTAAGTGGCCAGCCAGGGTCTCATGAGCGACATGTTCGATCTCTTCCTGGCTCTTGGACAAAAATTGAATGGCAGCCGTGCGGATGGAGTTTTCATCGCTGCCAATTTTCACCTGGGCAACCCCATCAACGGTGACAGGCACACCCTGGCTGGTAGGCACATCGGGCGTGGTTATGTCGATAGTCATGATCTCCAGAGACAGGTCGTCAACCCTTTCAAGCACCGGCCAGACGAAGGAACGGCCGCCCGTTACGATTCGGAATTTACTTACCATTTGACCGGCGTCTTGCCGGCCTTCACCGCGACCGGAAATGATGAGCACTTGGTTCGGACCAACTTTTTTGACCCGGCCCGAATAAACGGCTACCAAGGCAAATAAGGTAAACAAAAAAAGGAAAATTAAGATAGGAATGAGCAACGTCATGTTACCATCCTCCATGGTATAAAGGTGATAATCCAACGAATTAAGTGTGGCTCGACAATGGTGGTCATTCTAGGGAATAGCCAGCTTATGGTGGACTAATCACGACTCGTCATCCACCGGCCGGACGAGGGCCGCCCGGCCGACAATACGTTCAATAACTACAATTTCGCCGTTGGATATTTTTTCGCCAGTCGCCGAGCGAGCGCCCAGTTGAACCCGGCCGCTTACATTGCTGAAGGTTATCTGGCCTTGGCCTTCGGCCGGGATAGTGACAGTGACCTGAGCTTCGAGGCCAACGGCATCTTTTTCAAGGGAAAAGTGGCTGGATTTACTCGGCGAAAGCACGTAGAGGAAGAGCAATTGGGCAAGGCCACCAACGACGATACCTGAGACGGTAGAGATCAAGATGCTGGGAATAGCCTCCATTTCGAACCAAATAAGCGTGATCAGGCCGACCAAGCCGAAGGTCGCGCCGAATACCGCTAAGGCAAAGGGGCTTACATTGGCAAAATCAAAGCCCGTTTCTGCATCGGTATCGACGTCGAAGTCCAAGGCGTCCCCGAACTCAGTGCCAACGAGACTCATGACGGCGAATAAAAAGCTAACGAAAGCCACCAGGGCATAAACACAACCCAATGCACCAGCTGAGAACAAATCTTGCATGAGATGATCCTTTCGTTGTCTACCGAAGTAGGCAACAGAAACCAAGTAAACGAGCAAACCCAAGAATGCCTATTCAGATTATAACGGTGATGGCACTGCTAAATCAATAAACAAGGTAATTCAAGCCTAAAACCGGGTCTTATTTATCATCTGTACGAAGATTAATCTCATCCAGTCGCATTGATTAAGTAGGTATCAAATTCAATGCAGTGCGTTTTTGTTATTAACGTTGACCGGTCGAATTGTGCTATACTTAATATCTTGTGTGCATAGTTCATTTTAACAGTTTTTATACTTGATACCCGAGAGAAAAGTATCAAAACTATAAATATGTATACACATAAATGACTTAGTAAACGCTCGATAGACTGTCGCCGGTAAGCTAAGTTCAGGCAATTAAATGGAAAGAAAACGCGAAGGAGTTGAAGTTAAGAATGGCAAAAAAAAGCCGTAAGAGAAAACGATCGACTAGTGAGAAGGTGATGATCGTCCTGGGCGTCATAATCGCATTCAGTATGTTACTATCGTTGTTCGTCGGTCTTGGCAGCAGTCGTAGAGGCAGCAACGCGCCATTGCCAGAAAGCGAACGCTTTGAACCGGCCCTTGAAGGAGCCAGTGAGCCCATCGGCGCAAATGACGCCGGAATCGCCCAACCGGTCGCTGGAATCCCAGTTGGGGCTCTAGCTCCGCCCATGACCTAAGACGTTCGAACGGGCCAGCACGATATAAAGGTCCCTGTCCTCACAATAAGATCACCAACAGTATAAAACCAAGGGTAGCGACCCCAGCATATTCCATGACTGCCCGGCGGCCGAAGCGTCCGTCGAGGTATTGTTGAATCAACCCAACTCCAGCGTAATAAAGCAAGAAGAGTAGCAAACTGCCTTGTAAGGTAGTGATGGGCCAGTAGTTAATGACCCAGGTCATCAGGCCGAGAAATATCCCAACAGTGCCGCCATATAGGAATGCATCCGCCGGTCTGTCAACGGAAAAATACAAAACGCGGGCTGCCAATAAGGTCGTTACGACCATAACGGCCGGGCCACTTAACAAGGTTCGGGCTCGCTGATTGAATATAAGAGCATACAACATCACGGTCACAAGATAAATCAGCGCGATTTCAGACCAACGGACTAGAGGGCGTCGTCGTTCTTCGGGATCAACATGAGCGTACTCGGCGGCCAGAGCCGCGGGTACCAAGAAGAGGCTCAAGGCAATGCCGGCCACCCAGGTTCCCTGATTCCTGGCGGCCGCTAGCCAACCGGTCAGGCTCACAACCAATAATGCCGGCATAACCCAGTAAATGGTGCTCCTACCAAGTTCTCCCGCTAAGGCTATGGGGTGGCTGCGTACAAAGGCTTCGACAGCAGTGACTGACAAGCCGGCCAACACAAGCAACATCAAAGTCGTCGCTGACAGCTGAATGCCTAACGGTGAACCCAAGACAGAAGCAGATAGTGGTTGGACCGGCATCACGACAAATCGGGCCATAGTCAAACCAAGCAACAAGGCCCCACTGAAAATGCCCAGACGACTACGACGGATTTGTTTAGACTGATCCATGGCCTTTCAATTGTGTCTGGTGAATTGTTTATTGTCAATCAAGCTAAAAACAGACCTAAGAGCAATAACGCAAATCTTTTTGGAAAGATGGAAAAACCTTCGAGCGTTATTGCCAAGAAGCAAACCGTCGTTAACAAATCTCATTCCCGAAGAATTAAAGGTGGTTTACTCAGTGACCGCGTAACTCTTGCGGCTTTATCTCAATGGCTTCGGTATAAGTCTGTGCAAATTGGACCGGCGTCATGTTTATCCGCTCAAGACCAGAACCATATTTGTTGAAATAAGCCTGAACTCTTTCAGCCGGGGGTGACGCCTCCAATATCATCGCTCGTCCAATGATAACCACAATATCTCCACCGGATCCATCGCCATCCAGGTTCAAGGCTACGGCCGGGTTGGCTTCAATATGGCGCAGCTTGGCTGTACCCGGCCGGCTGTAAATTAAAAAGGTTTCACCGTCCCATAAGAACCAGACCGGCCTGGGCTGGGGAGTTCCGTTTCTTCCTGCCGTCACCAACCATATGATGGTCTCATCTTTCAAACGGCGGTCGACGCGCCGCCCATATTCACTTTTTAAGTCAATCATCCTGCTTCACCTCCGGGTGATATCGTTATTGGTAAATAAGCAATATGTATTGAAGCTATTCCGACCAGGTTTTCTTTTCAGCCGACTATAGGGTACCTCTCAGCTATTTTACACCACCACAACCAAATAGCCGGTTGGCGTTGACAAAGAAATAACGATTGTGTTAGCGTATGGCAATTATTTAAGGAGGCGACAGATGGTCAAGTTTGGGGTACGACGCGTTTTACCATTGGGGCTGGCGCTTGGAATAGCTTTTATTGCTGTAGCGCTCACAATAATGGCTGCTAGTTACCTTTCAGATGTTAGCGCTGCCGGTACCAATCACTACGTTGAGGGCGCAACCGGCAGCGATAGCGGAAATTGCGCGAATCCGGCCGATCCATGCCAGACGATCGAATACGCTCTAACCAAGGCTGCCACAAATGACAACGTTTTGGTGGCCCAGGGTTTATACATTGAGAATCTATTTATCAATCATAAAGTCAATTTGGTAGGCGGTTATGAATCGGCGGGCTGGACGCGGGATGTCAAAACAAATCTAACTACCATCGACGGCCGGGAATCCCATTTTTCCAAAGGCGATTGGGATGGCTCGTCAGTTTGGGCGATGACCGTCATCTCTGACGCCGGAAGCTATAAAATGTGGTATACAGGCGCTGGGTTGGTAGAAGGCAACCAGATTGGTTATGCGACATCGAGCGATGGCATCAGCTGGACAAAAAATCCCGCAAACCCTGTTTTAACCCATGGTGGAAACAGTGCCTGGGATGAGGTAGAGGTTGGCCAGCCTTTTGTGCTTAAAGATGGCGGTACATACAAGATGTGGTACTGGGGTCTGGATGAGGATGATATCAAACAAATCGGTTATGCCACATCGACGGACGGCATTACTTGGTTAAAACATGCTGGTCCAGTTTTGCCGGTCGGTGCCGGTGGAACTTGGGACAGCAACGAGGTGGGTGGTCCCAGCGTTTACTATGATGGCGGCACTTATCATATGTGGTATCACGGGCAAGATGGCCCTTGCTGCGATAATTTACAGATAGGTTATGCCAGCTCCCCAGATGGCATAAATTGGACAAAACACATCAGCCCGGTACTGAGTTGGGGAAATGGCGGAGATTGGGACGCTGATTACGTCGGTGTGGGAAGTGTCATTAGCCAGACTGGTGAGTATCACATGTATTATTGGGGTCGGAGCGCTGGCGGCTTAACTGCCAGCGGTCTAGCGACATCGACCAATGGCATAGACTGGCACAAATATGCCGGCAATCCCGTACTGACAACCGGAAGTGGCGGGACCTGGGATGAAATTTTCGCTTCCTGGACGGCCGTTTCGCCCGACGGAAAAAAGCTGTGGTACCGGGGACGGGGGAACAGCCTTTTCAATGTCAATCAGATCGGTTACGCAACGTCAGTTGATGATGGCATTACCTGGAATAAAAATGGAAGCAATCCGGTCTTGACTCCCGGAACCGCGGGGAATTGGGGTGAACCAGTCGTCTATTATGGACCCAATAGCGACGGCTCCCTGCTGGATGGCTTCACGATTCAAAATGGCTATGTCGGCGAAGGGGGTGGTATCCGCCTCTTGAACGCTGCAGTTAGTATTCGCAATAACCGGGTAATTAGCAACCAGGCCTATTACGTTGGCGGCGGCTTCCTGATCGAGGAATCGAATGCTATCATTCAAGGGAATCAAATTTTGACTAATACGGCCGGTGATGAAGGTGGCGGGATCTTCGTCAATTCGAATACATCGACGACCATTTTTGATAATGAGATCGCCTACAACCGGGTCGTGAATGATTTGAACGGCCGGGGGGCCGGCGTGCGAACAGCAGGCGGGAGCGCCATCGTATTCATCAAGGGCAACGACATACACGACAACGTATTATGGGGCGGCGGCAGTGGACTAGATATCGGTACACCAGCCATTATCGAGGCCAATGATATCCACCACAATGACGCCGACGATTGGGGCGGGGCCATCGTGGTAGCGGATTCAGTGCAGCCGGTCACATTAACAAATAACGTGATCTATAAAAACCAACTAGATGGCTTGTCGGGGGTGAACTTCCGGGACCTACGCTTGATCAATAACACCTTCGACGCCAACGAGGGTGGAGGCGTCGGACTTTTCGCCTGGCCTTTAACACCAACCTATGCCTTTACAGCTACGATGGTCAATAACATTATCGCCAACAGCGGTTACTGCGGCATCTATGGTTTCAATGGCGTCTCTATTTACACTGATTACAACGATGTCTATGGACCGAACGCCGATTACTGTGATTTGGCTGAACCGCCGAGTGGTGCCCATAACTTAAGCGTCGATCCAAAGTTCATCGATCCGTCTAATGGGGACTACCGACTGCAGAGCGGCTCACCGGTCATCGATCAAGGCACAAGCAGCGGAGCGCCTGCTGAAGATAGAGATGGAAATACCCGGCCGATCGGCAATGGTTTCGATATAGGCGCTTTTGAATGGGCCATGCGCCTTTTTGTGCCAAATCTAGTCGTACAGTCAGGACCCTGAGCTGAAATTTGTAGTATTATGTAAACCTTACTGATCTGGGGACCTTTGCTAGATCAGGATAAATCGACTAAGGGGGAGAGACGATCGATGGTTGCCTGCATGAAGGCAGGTTCAACCAGGGTGAGATCAATGGCATCCAGTGGGCACAACTCGACGCAGCGGCCGCAGCCCCGGCATCTCGCCTGGTCGATGACGGCTGTTTCGCCATTCATATGAATGGCGTCCACAAAACAGATGCCCCGAGTACAAAGTTTACAACCCCGGCAAGCCTCGTTAACGGTAACTGATACGCCCGGCATCCGGGTGACTTTGCGGCTGATCATCGGATCGAGTCTTGGCAACGCTTTCCAGAGACAGCAACAAGGGCAACAATTACAGATGGTAAGCAACTTTCTGCCCGGCGTGGCTCCAAGCCAAATGGTATCCAGTTTGTTGCGGCCCACCATATGAACAAGGCCTGCCTGGCGGCAACGCTGCAAATGGTCAAGTGCTTCATCCTTTGAAACAGACCTACCTAAACGAGGATCGATCTTCTTGGTAGCCTCTCCCAAAAATATACAACCTAAATCTTGAGGGAAATCCGTGCAATGATCGGCCGATCGACAGATGCAGAAATTCATGATCCAATGATGATTAGCTGTCTCAATGAAATGTTCCACCACGGCCGAGGGTAATACCGTATCCTCCGGCTGGTCGATGGCTTCGCCAATTTGGATCAGGTTGTCCTTGGGCAAATAGATGATGTCGTCACCATGGAAGAGGGCAAAATCGACCGCATGACCAATACCGGGGATCTTCGTTAGCTCGGACAGCCAAAGCCGGCTGGGAAAGGTTCGTTTGATGAGATTGACTAACCAGATTGGCCGGGCCATCGAAGGCAATCCTACTAACTATATTGGCTTGTTGACCAAGGATAGTAACATCTTAGCCCAAGCTAGCCCTTGCTGTCACCTGACGAATGTCATCTTTTTCCGTTTGTATTGTGTAACAAAACCCATTTTTAGCAAAAAGAATTCTCGCAGTAATGGTTAGCCTCAAGGCGTCAATGTTTCTAATCTTGGGCGGTGACACACTGAATCAGCAGGTTGCTCGTAAACAAAAAGATCCGCAAGCGTTAAACGCATGCAGGCCAGATCAATTTCAAAAAAAGCTACCTGGCGGCATCCTTGCCATTTTCGACGTGTTCTTTCAGACCCAGGAGAAGATTCTTCATTCCCTTTTCGTATGTCTGGCGCACATAAAATCGGTCCATCAAATTGCACATTGGACCATATTTCAACTCGTCATCTGGTGATACGGCAATCTGGGTGTGGCCGTTTTCTCCCTGCAATATGAAGTGAATATCTGCTCGCTTGAAGGGTAGATTGCTGTCGACGATGCGCATGGTCAGTTTTCGGCAATCCTCCCATTGAACTACTTCTTCATTCAAGTAATTTTTGCCGCCCTGGTCGCAAAAACGTGTTGCACCTAGGCCACTATTATCTTCTGATGTCACATAGGATTCACGAATGCCTGGGTTCCAATCGGCGATACGGCCGATATCGCCCAACACCTGCCAAACATCCTCTACGGGCGCAAAAAGCGTCTCCGAAAATCGTCGCCTGATAGTATTTCCAGATATAGTGCCTCTGTGTTTCCGCCTTGTTCAAGCGCATCCGGTGAAAATTCAGGGGCGATTGGCTGCAAACCGCATGTTGGGTTTTCGACCACAAAATTGTCGAAGTGCACCTCTACATTGGGCTGGTCGAAGGATTCAACGTATATGCCCGCGGCAGAGGAGCTCTGCATCGAAGCCAAATTGAGTTGTTCCACCATTTGGTCGTTAGCATAGGCAGTGATGCTCTTATTGTGCCAGCGTATAGATAGGAGATTGTTTTTCGTACCTGTGTTGATATCGCCGGAAAAACCATTGGCCAAAAGATCCCACTCTGTGGCTGTGCGGGAATCGTATTGCCAAATACTATAGTTGCCGTTTGGGCTGACTTCGAAACTCTTAAACCAGAAATTATTCCCATCACCGTTCTCGTCGAATACCAGACCATAGGATCCGTCGATGCCGCTAACATTCTTTACTTCCACATTCACCTTGTAGCCATTAGCGCCATAAAATTTATTTGGCACTGAGGCGACCCAAAACCCTGCCTTCTTCATATACACGCGATAATGACCATTATCATATTTGCCGCTAGTATTATTAGTATTCCATTCAGGCCAGCCACTGTTCGGATCATCAAAAGAATCGGCAAACAGAACCGGACAAGGTTTAGTGATGATGGGCAGCAGGGCAGTAGGCGTCAAAACCTCGTCAGTTATGGCGAGAGAAGAGAAATTGCCGCCTTCCGATTCGGCCGGGCAGCCTACCGATTGGGAATCACAATCGCTTCCTGAGACCCGGGCCGGCCCAAGCACGGCGAACCAGGCAACCAGGATTATTGCAGCGAAAACCAAAACCAAGATTGGGTAGGTAAATTTCTTGAAGATCATGTCATATCCCTCCATAGCTTTCCGAATTAATTTATGCCAATCTAGATATTTCTATTGTACTACCAAGAATCTGTGAAAGTTTGTCAGGTTTGTGCGACTTCATGCGCTTGGCCATTTAGAGATTCTCCATCCAGGATCTGCAACAGGCCTCTTGCCTCGGCCGTTAGCACCGGCAATACATCACCATTGGCAGAAGACTCATGCAATTGCCCAGCTTGAAAAGGCTGGGAAAAAGTCAGACGAGGAGAAATCTTGAGTGAACCCGGGAAGAATAGTTGTTGCATAACTTGAAAAATCTCGGCCACTTTTTGTTTATTGTGTGGCTCTTTGCGAAGCCAGGTAATCGGGCTTCTATACCAACCTGGAGAAAGCACCCCGCTGACGATGGCCACAACGACTTGCATCTCGGGTACCTTGCGTATCAAGAGTTCCAGACTGGGAGACCATCGACTGAGTGCCTGCCAAGCTCCTTCGGACGAAACGGCCGGATCGGGATCTACAGTACCGGTTGGGAAAATGAGCAGCGCCCCACCCGCCTTCAGGTGGCGGAGACTGGCCCTTAGGCCTGCCATGCGTGTATGCGAATCCCCCATCACACCGTCGGAGGCTATGAAGATGAAATGATCGGCCGTTGCCGGTAACTTACGAACGATGTTGATGTTGCTAGCCAAGAGTTTCAAATCGTCGCGGGGCAATGTGGCAGCGATGAGGAAAAAATCATAGGCAGCCGGGTGATTGGAAAGGACCAATAGCGGCCCGCCCGATGGCAAACGACTCTCTCCAATTATGTCAACCTGCTCAATGAAGCGAGGCATCATAGAGTGCGTAGCATCGCGCAATCCGGTTTGGGCCACCTGGTTTTCATAGCCGGCGGCTAGTTGGGCAAATCGACCAACCGGCCGGCGAAAGAGGGGTTCAATCAGGCGACGCAGCCACGACCGGCGGTCGAAACCAAACACCCAGAAAGCTTCGTCGAGGATCGCTTGCTGCAAGGTTTGGGGATCAACTGAAGGATTTTCCATGATGATTTCGTTGTGGTCGTTCAATCGATAGATGCCACTTGATTATTGGATCGTGGCAGATTTTTAATAGATGTCAATAATGATTCCAAATTTATTCCGGACATTGGTATTGATTACTGGCTTTGAATCGCAACCAAGCTAGGCTAGAATGCAATCATGACCATACACAAACAAACCGATGTGGTAATCGTCGGCTCCGGGCCAGGTGGGGCGACGTTGGCCCGCCAACTGGCGCGCTCTCAGGCCGGGCTGGGTATCACCCTATTAGAGCGAGGTCGCGACTGGCGTTCAAATCCTCTGTACGGCACTTATCCGGGGGCGATGGCCTATACCGATCGGGCGACCTTCTTGTATACGAATGAAGGCCTCTCCATCGTCCGGCCGATGATGGTGGGTGGGGCTACTAGCATGTACCTGGGCTGCTCGGCGCGGCCCTTACCCTGGTGGCGAGAAAAGTACGGCATCGACCTGGATTCTTATGCCCAAGAAACGATCGATGAATTAGGCATTGCTCCATTGCCGTTAGAATTACGGGGTAAGGCCTCGGGTCGCGTCGCCGAAGCTGGCCAAGAATTGGGCATGGAATGGATCCCACAAGATAAGTTTATCTGGCCCGAGCGTTCAAAAAGATTCGATTGCCGGGCATCTTGTATTTTGGGTTGTCGGTGTGGTGCTAAATGGAATGCGGCCGAGTATGTGGATGAAGCCGTGACCGATGGCATCGATCTTTGGACCGGGGCCAAAGTAGAGAAAGTACTGCATAGCGCCGGCAGCGTCTACGGCGTCAAAGGCAAGGTCAATGGAAAAAGGTTCGTCGTCGAAGCAAACCGGGTCATATTAGCGGCCGGTGGCTTAGGAACCCCGCGAATCCTTCAGGCCAGTGGTTTCGAAGAAGCCGGGCAGGGCCTGGCCTTGGACACGACCTCGATGGTATACGGGCAAGCAGCTTATGAAGGTATAGGCAACGAGCCGCCGATGAGCTGGAGTTACGCCGACGACGAGCTGGGGGCCATGTTTTCGACGCTGATTGATCCCTGGCTCAATTACCCTGTTGTTATGTTAAGCAAAGGACCAAAACAAGCGCTTTCATGGCGCGGTTGGGGTCATACTTTGGGGGTAATGATCAAGTTGAAAGATGAGATCAGTGGCGGCATCGACCATCGCGGCCGGATCAGCAAAGGTTTGACGCAACAGGATCGCCGGCGGCAACTCCGGGCGGAAGAGAGGGCAAAAAAGATCTTAGCCAAGGCCGGTTGCGATCCCGATTCATTCATTACGACGCCGCTGCGCGGCACGCACCCATCGGCCACTGTCCGCTTAGACTCATTATTGTCCCGTGACCTAGAAACGGCCGTGAAAGGTTTGTACGTCTGCGATGCTAGTGTATTTCCGGAAGCCTTGGCCCGACCGACGGTGCTAACCATCATCAGCCTGGCTAAGAGGCTGGCCGACCACCTGCTAATAGAATCGCCATTTGAACGGTAAAATGAACAGATTTACAGATCAGGACTATTTATTGAATGAGCAATATAAAGATGCAACTAATCTCCAAGATCGAATCGATCTTCACCAGCGATTTAGCACAAATAAACGGGGCCTGGTTAACCTGGATCTTCAATCAATACCAAATTAGTCCAGGCAGCCGGATCTTGGAGCTCGGCTGTGGGCCCGGCCGCTTGTGGCTGGTTAATAGCCAGCGTTTGCGTGAAGACTGGCATATCATGCTTTCGGATTTTTCACCGGGCATGGTGGAGGAAGCCCAAAAAAATCTGGGCGAGTTAAAGGGGCCGATCCGTTTCGAGGTCAACGATGTAGATGCGGCCGTCGCCTACGACTTATCGACGACTTCAGATAAGTTGGAAGAATGCAAATTGGAAGTCAGAGCAGCGATCCGGCAGGAAATTGAGACCAATGGCTATTGGCACATTTTAAAAAGAATCGGGTTTATTCATCGCTTGTTGAATACTTGGATCATCCCAAAATGATCATTCTGAGCACCCGTTAAATTGGCCTTCAGGGTCATCAAAAATAATTATGTCAACTCTTAAGCAGGTAGAGGAGCAGCTAAGACGCTATCCCCACCTGGAATTTGGCGACCTGCCTACCCCGCTGGAGCCATTAGAGATGCTAAGCCAACAATTGAAAGGACCGCAGCTATGGGTGAAGCGGGATGATGAATACGGGCCGGGTATGGGGGGCAATAAGGGTCGAAAGCTGGCCTATTTGATGGCCAAAGCCCTGGCCGAAGGAAAGAACAAAATTGTGACCTTTGGTGGTTTGCAGTCTAATCACGCCCGGATGACGGCCGCGGCTTGCGCATCCCTCGGTCTGGAAGCCCATCTCTTCTTCTTCCAAAAAAGACCTGACCGCTTGGATGGAAATTTATTGCTTGACCGACTTTTTGGGGCCAGGATGCATTTCCTGCCCTTCGGCGGAGGCAGCAGTGGCTCAATGTCGATAGAGATGACCAACCGGCTGGTAAAGCTGGTCGCAAATGCCTGGACCGGGTTTGGAACATATTTCATCCCAGTTGGCGGTCACAATGTCACCGGTGCATTAGGTTACCTCCAGGCAGCATTGGAAATTCAGAAACAAGTGAACGATTTGGGTTTGGATGCCGAGCGGGTAACGGTTGTCACGGCCTGCGGGACCGGAGGTACTTTAGCCGGGTTGATGGCCGGATTCGCCCTTATTGAATCGCCGGTGAAGGTCTTGGGTATCGATATTGGCAAATTGTGGAAGGGATTCCCAGCCAGTATCGCCAGGCTGGCAACAAAATTATGTCAAGTGTTTGAGGGTCAGATTCAGTTTAGACCGGACCAGGTGCCCTTGAAGGAAGGAACCTATGCCGGAGATGGGTACGCTCGATATGACCCAGGGACAGGTCGAGCGATTCGTTTATTAGCTCGAAGCGAGGGGATCATCCTTGATCCGGTGTATACAGGCAAAGCTTTTGCGGGATTATTGGATTTGATAGACAAGAGGCAATTCGGCTTGGACGATGTCGTCATTTTCTTACATTCTGGGGGTGCGCCAGGATTGTGGGCCTTCACTGAAGCATTAGCGAATGACGTTCCAGATATGGGTCAGTTGTAGAGTGGCAGAACCGAATCTATGACCCTTACTGCCCATCTGTACTGACATGGTCTCGCCAAGAATAGCGGGGCTCAAAGCCAAGCATCTGGCGGGCCTTGTTAATACTTATGAGAGTCTCAAACTCTCCAGTACCTTCCCTAATCGGCACATCAGGATAGACGGCCGCCATTAGTTCGACGTTCGGCCGATCCATGATCGTGTCGGCGGCGGCGATGTTGAATTCTTCGGCCGAGGAAATGTCCGATTCAAGAGCCAGACGGGCGCTTTCAGCCACATCGCGAGCGTCAACGTAACCCCAGAAGTTTAACTTTCTGGAACCAGGATCTGACCAGTAACTTGGGACCGCTTCGTAATTGTGCGGATGCGCGGTGCCGGTATAAAGGATGTTGGAGAAGCGTAAGGCGATAATCGATATACCATACAATCGATTCATTTGTCGGGCCAACTCTTCGCAGACGACTTTTGACAAGGCGTAGCTATTTTGGGGCATCAACCGGTGATTTTCGTCGATAGGGACATAATCTGGCTGCACCTTTTCGAAAGGAAAGCCCAGAACGGTTTCGCTAGAGGCCCATACGACGCGTTTCATACCCAGGGCCACGGCCACGTTAAAGACATTATAGGTACCAATTGTATTGTTCTTGAAGCGGGCCGCACCGGTCACCAAGTCCCAATCAGGGCGAGGATCTGCGCCAAAATGAACCACAGCATCGCAGCCATGCAAGGCGGAAAATGTCTGACCATAATCTGTTAGATCCACTCGAATAAAGGGACATAATTCTTCAGCCGGTGAGACGATATCCAGATTACGAACCGCATAATCATTTTCTAGCAAATGCTTGATAGCGTAGCGCCCTGCACCGCCACTTCCACCTGTGACCGCGATATTCTTCATGGAGAGTATCTATCTCCTGTCAACAATATTATCTATCGATGAATAGAAAATCGGCCTTAGTCCTCTTGGCTGGCTTTACTGAAGAAGACGCGATTCGCACTCATGTCGGCCGCCTGGCCAACGACTTCGATGGTTTCGCTGAGGGGAAGGTGATCGGAGGAGTTGCCAACCAACAGCTCGACCGATCCCGGCCGGACGATATAACTCGCGCCATCTTCATGGTAACCAAATTGACTGCTATGCAGGGTGAAGGTCACCGCCTTTCGTTCACCCGGTTCCAAATGAAGGCGGCTGAAACCCGCTAATTTCTTCACGGGGCGGGAGACAAAGGGATCTTGCTGGCGGATGTATAGCTGAACGGTTTCATCACCCGCATATTGGCCGGTATTGGTCACCTCCAGCGAAACATTAACTTCGCCGCCAACTTCTATATGCGGCCGGTCAATTCGCAACTCATCAAAGCGGAAGTTTGTGTAGCTCAGACCGTAACCAAACGGATACAACAGTTCGCCGGAGAAATAACGATACGTATGCCCTTCCAACTCATAATCGTCGAATGGTGGCAAATCGGCAACCGATTTGTAGAAGCTGACTGGCAGCTTGCCGCTCGGGTTGTAATCGCCGAACAAGACGTCGGCGATGGCTTCTCCGCCCGCTTGACCGGGATACCAGGCTTCCACGATGGCCGGTATATGTTCTGCCGCCCAATTGATCGCCACTGCGCTGCCGTTCATTAGCAGTAGAACCGTTGGTTTTCCTAAGGCATAAATTTTCTTTAGCAGCTTTTCTTGGGGGTCTGGTAAACGGATGTCCGTCCGGTCGCCACCGGCAAACCCTTCAACCTGAACCGGCATCTCTTCTCCCTCCAGACGGGGGGAAAGGCCCAAAGCCATGACGATCACATCCGCTTTCTTGGCTGTTTCCAGGGCATTGGATTCATAGTCAGTACCGGGTAGAGACCACAGGAGTTGGATCTGGGGATCCAGGCCCCGGTTAAGGTAATCCATCCGGATCTGATACAATCGGCCGGCTTCCAACTCGATTTCCTGGCTTACAAAGATCGGATGATGAATCACACTGTTCTCGGCAAGGATAGCTCCATCTAAATACAGACGGTAATCGCTATAACCGTTGACGCCAAGCTGATAAGTGCCACTGATCGGGGGAACTAGATAGCCTTCCCATCTTGCGCTGAAAACATCTCCCCATTGACCAGTCAGTGGATTGGTGTCTTTCCAGGTGAAATTGATTTCGGGATCAACCCGGCTCATGGCCGGCTCTCCATCAGGAGATTGGCCTAGATAATACTCCCCTTTCAAACCATTCTCGTATGTTGCAGAGTCGGCGGCGCGCAGATAGGTTGAGGTTATCACCTGCATGGGGGGACTCCAGCCGCGATCTCGCAACCTTGAGCGTAATACACCCGTGTATTAGAGGACGCTTTTCTGCGGATTCCCTCCAATGCGGTGACGGCCGTCCTCGGGGTTCCGTTGTAGTTGCCAAGCAGAACCGCGAGATCATCGGCACTGGGTCCAATCACGGCGATCGAGCCGATGTCTTTCTTCAAAGGAAGCAACTCTCCCTCGTTCTTGAGCAGCACGATAGATTGTCTTGCTGCCTGCAAGGCCAGCGCCTGATGGTCAGGGCTGTCGATGACCTCATAGGGGATCTGGGCGAAGGGAACCTCTTCGGGCGGATCAAACATGCCCAGACGAAAGCGGGCAATGAAGAGCCGTTCGACTGCGCGATCGATGGTTTCCTCAGAAATCAGACCTAACTCTACTGCCTCGGTCAGCGCCAAATACACGGTGCCACAATTCAGCTCGCAACCATTTTCTACGGCTAAGACGGCCGCTTCGGCCGCGGTCTTGACCACCTTGTGATTTTCATAGATGTCACGAATAGCCTCGCAGTCAGAGACCACGTAACCGTCAAAACCCCATTCCTGGCGTAATATCTTTTCCAATAATGTCGGACTGGCACAGCAGGGCTCACCATTGACCCGATTATACGCGCCCATGAAGGAAGCGGGTTGAGCCTCCTTTACGGTGGCCTCAAAGGCGAATAAATAGAACTCACGCATAGCGCGTTCGTCGATTCTGGCATCGAAGTGGTGACGAGTGGATTCCGGACCGCTATGCACGGCATAATGTTTGGGTGTCAACAACCTTTTTGGGGTCGTTTTGCTACTCCATATGTACCTTGGCAACTGTCCGATATTCTCGGGTAATTATTGATATTACCAAAGCGCCCACGGCCATGGCGGCGCCGATGCCGGCCTGGGCAAGCACGGGCCCGAACGTCGATATAAGCCAGCCTCCTAACAGGGCCGTGCCGACACCAACCAGGGTAACTGTAGCCTCGGCCAAACTAAAAATGCGGCCCCTAGATTCATCTGGCGTAGCCTCTGCCCATAGGGTCTGGTCCATCAACCAATGAGCCCCCCAACCCAGTCCACTGGCAGCCCAGATGACTAACAACTGGAACATACCCGGCCTTAAAAGAATAAGCGTGTAAGCGAGTCCGGCAACCACAACGCCGCCGACCAGCAAGCGCGATCGGGGTAGTCGTCGTGATAGCTGGCCAAGGACGAAGACCGTCAGGGCAATGCTCAAAGACATCGTGGCATGCAACAAACCAAATTCTTGGCCGCCTAGCTCCAACACATCTGTTATATAGACCACGATGGCGACGTCAGGAGTCGTCCATCCCAAAGAGAGTATAAAATTTAGGAGCAGGAGGAACCTAAAGGCTTCGGATGAGGCCAGGGTTTTAGCCGCCGCACGGAATTGGAACCAAATTGATCGTATCTTTAACCGCTGTCCCGATGCTATCTCTGGGCTAGGAATGGATGTCGCAAGAGATAATACGGCCGCCGCCAGCATGCAGCCCGCTATGATGAAGAAAACTGTTTGGGTTTCGAGTACGCCAACCAGCCATCCTCCCAATATAGGACTGATGACATTGGCGATGTTTAGAGCGGCGATAACCAGGGAAGAACCGCGCATGAAAAGCTCAATGCCTGTCACGGAAGGCCGCGGCGAGTGATCTGGGACACCGGCACTGATAAGCTGCTTAGGAATATCAGGAGGTATATCTGCCCCAAGGAATTTGTAAAAGGCAAGAGGGCCACCAGGCTTGCCTGAAAAATGTAGCCGCCGACGAGCAGAAATTTGCGATTGAGTTGGTCGGCAAAAATACTGGCTACGGGACCAACAATGACCCAGGGAAGCAGTTCCAGAGCAACCGCCAGGGACACATCCCGGGCCGATCCCGTCAGCTTGTAAACAGACAGGGCAAGGGTTACATATAGGATTGCCTATCCTAAGCTGGCCAACCCTTGCCCAAACCAAAGAACCAGGAAGTTGCGATTGGCAAGAACGCGCCGATAAGGATTTTCAGGAAACAATGTCGTTCCTAATATATGTTTCGATTTTGCTCATTAAGAAAACTGAGCCATATTTTAAGAACGAACTCTCAAGCCCTTCGGGTCATACATCGGCCGTAGTGAAGCCTTTGCCGGATAGCGCTTACCAATCACCTCAATCTCGTAGCGACCACTCTTGATAAAATCGGCCGTTACCCCTTCCTCGTTATTAACATATCCTAGACCCACTGCGCCCCCGAGCGTATGGCCATATCCGCCTCCCCCAATATGGCCGACCCTTTTGCCATCCCGGTAGATAGGTTCGCTGCCATACAGTAGCGGTTCCGGATCTTCTAGCAAAAATTGTACGAACCGGTGCTTAAGTAACCCCTCTTTCTTTTGCCTTAAAAGCGCTTCTTTGCCGATGAAACCTCCCGGTTTGTTAAAATCAACCGCAAAGCTCAGACCTGCTTCCAATGGTGTATCCGTATTGTCGATGTCATGGCCATAGTCACGATATGCTTTTTCTATACGAAGGGTGTTCAGCACCTGCAAACCTGCGTGTTTCAGGTTCACATCTTTACCCGCTTCCACGAGCATATCAAAAACGTGCAGAGTAAACTCCGTTGGCACATAGAGTTCCCAGCCTAATTCGCCCACATAGGTAACGCGCAAGGCCTTAACCAACGCATAACCCATATCGATCTCTTGCATTGTGAGGTAGGGAAAGGCGCCATTAGACATATCTGCCGTTGTCAGGCCGCTTATGAGCTGGCGAGATTTCGGCCCTTGGACATTGATGATATTGTAGGCAGAGGTCACGTCGGTGACGAAGACATGAGCCTCGGATGGGATGTGTTGCTTTCAGCCATGATTCGACGTGAACCTGTATCGCGTCCACCAAAACCAGAAGATAAACATCTTCCGCGAGGCGGGTAACCGTCAGATCAGCTTCGATCGTGCCCCGTTCATTCAGCCATTGGGTGTAAACGATAGTTCCAACCGGTACGGCTACATTATTGGCACATATCCGGTTCAGGACCTTCTCAGCATCACGACCCTGGACGAGTAATTTTGACATGTGGGTCAAGTCCATCAGAATGACGTCCTCGCGAGCTGCCCGATGCTCGGCCGCGACATACTCAAACCAATTCTGCCGGCCCCATGAATATTCAACTTTAGGTTCAACACCGGCCGGCGCAAACCAATCAGGATACTCCCAACCTACGGATACACCGTAGTAGGCTCCGGCCTCAGCCAGGCGATCGTACATGGCTGATTTACGTGCATTTCGGGCAGTCTCCGGCTGGAGATTGGGCCAGCTTATATATTGCCAACCCAACAATTCCACCGTCCTGTCGTGCAAGTAGGCCGGGTTATTCTGAAAGGGCATCATTCGGTTGATGTTGATCCCGCTAACATCGACCGGCGGATAACCGTCTACGATCCACTGGGCCATGATTCGACCGGCGCCACCCCCTAACAAAATGCCCAGCGAGTTAAAACCGGCCGCCACGAAGAAATTCTTCAGCTCTGGCGCCTCGCCCATCAAAGGGCCCATATCAGGCGTGAAACTTTCCGGACCGCAGAAGAACTTATGAACCCCAGCCTCTCGGGCTATCGGGATGCGTTTCATCGCCTTTTCGAGGTGAGGCATCATGCGGTCCCAATCCGGTGAAATCTCGCCGAAACTGAAACCTTCCGGAATGCCTCCCGATTTAGCCATTCCCCAGGGAGCGGCCACCGGCTCAAACAGACCCAGCAAGAGGCCGCCCATTTCGTCGAGGTAGTATCCGAAAATATCGGGATCCTCGACAACTGGAAGATCCCGACCCATTCCTTCTAGAGTCTCCGTGATTAGGTAGTAATGCTCGGCCGCATGCAGCGGCACTTTAACGTTGGCCATCAGACCCAGTTCTCGCCCCCACATGCCGCCGCAGTTAACCACATACTCAGCTTCGATTACGCCCTTATCGGTGACCACTCCGGTTATACGACCGTTCTTTTGTCTGATTCCGGTAACCTTGGTCTCTTCCAGAATACGCGCTCCGCCCATCCTGGCACCAATCGCCAGCGACATGGTTGTGTCGACCGGATTGGTGCGACCATCGTCGGCCGTGTAGAAACCGGTGAGAATATCGTCGGTATCGAACAGAGGCCACATCTCCTTAACCTCTGCGGGAGAGATTTCTTCCGTTAAGACGCCATAGGCACGCGAGAAATCAACCCGCCGTCGTAGATTACTCTGTCGCTCCGGATTGCTGGCGATTTGCAGATAGCCAACAGCCTTGAAGCCTGTGTCCTGCCCGGTTTCCTCCTCTAGCCTTTCATAGAGGTCGCGAGTGTATTTGGCCATGTTGATATAGGTTTCGCTCGAAAAACCGCTGACAACGATTCCGGCCGCATGCCAGGTAGTTCCGGCCGTCAACTGTGCCCGTTCCAGCAATACGACGTCGCGCCAGCCTAGCTTTGTCAGATGATAAGCGACACTACACCCGATCACTCCCCCTCCGACAATCACAACCTGTGCTCGTGACGGCAGTGTACTATTGGCGTTTTCTGTCTTCTGGCCTGTGGTCATATTACTCTCCGTATGTAGTGAATTCTGAATCTCCAAAAGTCATCTCGCCATCAACTAAAGTTAGTAGAACTTTAGTATTGGCGATCTCAGCAATGGGAATGTCGAACAGATTTTGATCCAAAACGACAATATCGGCTTGTTTACCAACTTCCAGCGATCCGATTTCCTTTTCAAGGAAGTTGGCATAAGCACCATTGATGGTAAATGAAGCGATCATATCCTCAAGAGTCACCCTTTCTTCCGGCCACAAAATTTCCTCTGGAACCAAGCCAAGCTCTGAACGAGTCATCCCTAATTGGATTGCTATCACTGGATCGAAGGGGATGGTTACCGGAAAATCGCTAGAGGAGGCCATGATGACCCCGGCATCAATAAAGCTCCGCATGGGATATTGAGAGTCGGCTCTTTCTTTTCCAAGATAAGGAAGCGCCAATTCCCAATAATAATCACGAACAGAAAACCAGAATGGCTGGGGCAGGCCGATTACCGCCAGTTGTTTAAAACGTTGGATATCCTCTGGCGCTACAAGTTGTAGATGGGTGATCGAGTGACGCGAATCACGTTCTCCATTAATTCTTTGGGCGTATTCAAGGGCATCTAAGGTGATTCGAGCCGCTGCATCTCCGATTACATGAACATGTATCTGAACATTTTTTTCGTCGAGGGTAGCCAAGAGCTCATTCAAGACATCAGGCGGCCAAAGCGGTTCTCCGCGAAAGTCAGGCTTATGCGTGTAAGGTTCAAAAAGATATGCCGTACCCCCTTCGATAACCCCATCAACGAATATTTTGGCAGCATGGGTCTGAAAATAAGGGTGCCGATTTCTTGAGCGTTCCCTGAGCACACGTTTTATCTGCGGCCCGGTTTCTTGATCCGGTTTCATCCATATGGCGCCACGGAAACGCATTTTGAGTTTATCTTCCGCCTCAAGCTCTTTGAACGCGGCAATACTTTGAGCCTCCAGCATGGCATCGTGGGAAAGGGTGATACCGGCCCGGGCTGCCATTTCCTGATAGGCCAGTAGTGTGGTTTTGCGCTCTGCCATTGAGTAATCTGGGATCACCTTATCTATTAAGAACATGGCGGTCTCTCTGAGAGTCCCGTTCGGCTCGCCGCTTTCTGGATCCCGTTCAATGAGGCCACCTTCCGGATCAGGCGTATCTTTGGTTATACCCGCCCTTTCCAGGGTTGCTGAATTCACCCATACCGAATGACCATCAGAGGATTGCAGCGAGAATAGTCGGTCGGGAGAGATGGTATCCAAAATATCTTTGGTTGGACCCCGGTCGGGGAAGATTTCATTGCGCCAGCCACTGCCCCGAAGCACTTCTGCATCGGCGTGGCTGTGGGCATATTCGGCTATTTCACGTTGATATTTTTCAAGGGAGTCACAAAAATAAAGATTGATATTCCCTATGAAATCCATCGCGTAAGAGGGGTGGGCATGGGCATCTACGAAGCCGGGCAAGACCATTTTCCCGCCCAGGTCGATGACAACTGTATCTGCGCCGATAGTCGCTTCAACGCCAATGTCTGAGCCGACGTAGACAATTTTTCCGTCGTTTATGGCGATGGCTTGGGCCCAACTGCGATGCGCGTCGACGGTATACACAGAGCCATTTTTCAGGACTAGATTCGCTTTCGATTCTTTCATAAATCTTCCCGCGAACTAATGATGGGATCAGGGGACCTACGCGATTGATAGGTAGTCCTCTTGTGCCTGATTCTCCAACTTACTCCACGGATTCGTGGATTTCGATACCACGCTTGCTTAATTCCTCGAAAAAGAGCTGGGGTGGAATCGCGGTCTCTGGTGGGACGACACCCTTTACGGTGACATCGCCCCGGGCAATCATCTGGGCGCCGATGCTCAACGGGATGGCGATATTCTTATAATAGGCCGCCTTGCCACCCCATTCCTCCATACCTGGGTGTCGATTCCAGTAGGTGTATTTGCGCTGGACCCCGTCTTTCTTGCCATACACTTCCACCACCAGGCCATAAGCCCACAAGGGCGTTTCTTTACTCTCCGGCAGTTCTAACAAAATCTCGTGCATCATATCAAAGGCTGTCGTTTCGAGGCCCTTGACGCATGATTTTTTCCTCGCTATAAAGGCCTGATTCCAACATGGCCTTGGCCAGGCGCATGGCATGGGGCGGGAAACAACCGCGCACCGCGACGGATTTGGCGCCAAGGCTCTTGGGCATGGTGCGTGTCTCGGGATGTGGGATGTAACAGATTTCCTGCTCGCCTATCTGACCGGGAAAGTTCATCATTTTAAGCCCGGCGAAAGGACCTACCCAGTGATACTCGCCATCTGCATAGTAGAGACGCGACTCCGTCTTGGGATGGAATTCCCACAGGAAGGTGATGAGCAATCCGGGGGCCGGAGCCGGGCAACGAAAAGCAGCGAAACTAATATCAATGTCGTTTACCTCATCCAGTTGATCGGCCGCGCGACGGGCCATGGCATTGGTGATGCCTGGAGTCGCCCCTACACCCGGAATGAAGACGATATCCTTCTCCTTAGCAACCAGATCGTAATCCCATTGTTCTTCCTCGGTAGACACATCCAGACCACTGACGCCGGCCTCTACACAGGCTTTGGTAACCGCCAGATCATATTTCCAGGGCAGACCATTAAGAATAACATCGAAGCCCTTGAAAGCGTTCACCATTTCATCGTAGTTTTCTGCGTTTATTTCCAAAACTTCTAGGCGTGGATCGCCAATTTCAGCGGCCAACTTCTCGGCCGCGGCCACATTGTATTCGCCGATGACGATCTCGCTAAAATCGGAAAATTCTACCAGGTCACGGGTCGAATGTTGGCATACGGCGCCTGCACCACCTAAGGCCAAGATCTTCATGATGTTCTCCTTATCTTTGTCGTTTGATAAATAATCACAATAGAATCTAGTTTCTACAATTTGAGAGCTTTATCCTGGATGCGAGCCAATTCCTGCTCCACATCCTCGTCCAAGGGAAGCGGCCGGTGGGTCGCCAGGATATGGTCCAATTTCTCATTGATCTCTTCCCTGAGCGACGGTCTTCCAGCCGCTTCCCAGGTCTCAAAAGGATCATGCACTCCTAGCTCGCCGATATACCATTCGCCGTCACGGATTCCATCCCGAGTGGAGCGTTGGCCCAAGAAGTTGCCACCTGGCCCCACCTGTTCAATCACGTCATCCAACCACTCCCCTTCATCGGTGACGATACCCCTTCGAGCCTGCTTATACATCCGGAACATCTCGACGTCGATGAGTAGCTGTACCTGACTGAGAATCATCGAGCCGCCCAACAAGCCTGGCCCTACCAGAATATCTGGCCAAGCTAGCGCTGGTAAAAAGCCGCCCATACCCCGTTCGTAGCCCGCTTGAATGCTGGGAACATGGTGATTTGTGCCCAGTCCCGAAGCTTCCACCGGCAACCCATAAAATCGAGCCATCTCCGTAGAGGCAGCGCCTGTTAGAGCGGCCTCAATCGCACCGCTGCTGTATCGCCCCGAGCGTGGATCGACGATCGCCAGGACCGGTGCATAAATGATCGGTGTGCCCGGCGCCGCCGCCTGCAACAGGCACAACATCGCTAACACCTCACAATTGCCTAGTATTGTCAGTGAAATTAAGCTTGCGGGAGCCGTAGCCCCCATTAGCGGCATGGGCATGATGCTGGCTGGGACATCCCAGCCCAATAGAGCCAGGTAAGCCTCCGTATATGGACCATCGATGATCAGCGGCGACTGGGGGCAAAGTAAGAATGACAATGGATGCCGCTGGCGGATGGTTTCCTTGTCGCCAAAAATCACCTGCAAAACCTCTAACAACCAGGGCGCCTGTTCCGGCTTTGATAATCCATCCTGAACGTGTTTTGAGAAGTTGCGAAATAAATGTCTCCAATATTTGATCAAATCAGGTATCGATCTGCCATCGCCGCTTCCGGAAAGTTCGACCATGCTCCAGTAAAGGCCAATTTCATCCAAGGCATCAATTAACCGGGTAGTCTCCAACCAATCAGCTGACGTTGCCGGACGCCTCTCCCCCGTTTGTCGATCCAAGACAAACATGGCTTCGCCGTCGATGAGCATCGTGCAATCGCCACCATTCATTTGCAGATCCGAACCCGGCCGGCGGGCCCCCAATATAAAATCCTTGGGTGCCAATTCCAAAGATGATTCCACCAATTCTCTTGGAAAGCGAACGATATGCGTATCCTCATTTACATCAGCGCCAGCCTCTTTGAGAAAACGCCGCCCGTGGGCCGTATCGACTCGCACCCCGGTCTTGGACAAAATCCGTAGCGTGCGCTCGTGTACCTGGACTCGCTCCTCTTCCGATAGTACCTGCAATAGCGTTCTCATAACTTTGTTCCTTAATATTAATAATGGCTGTCCAACGATCGTTGTTCTTTTTTTCTAAGCAATTTCGCGACCGGCGGCCTGTAGTAAACGGTTCATCTCTGCCTGTTGATCCTCAGATAGCGGCTCAGGCTCGTGGTTGTCTAAGATCCAAGCTGTCTTTTCTACGGCCACATCGATTGGATCCCGATAGCCCCCACCCTCTTTCAATGGTTGGGCAATTAGATCCGAAAACTCAAGCGCTCGCATCCCTTGGCGGGTGTGCTGTTGCGTGAGGAAATGTCCCCTGGGACCTACCTTCTTTAAAACATCCAGGGCCATTGCCTCACGGCTGGTATCCAGGCCGGCAACATCTATGCGAACCTGGTGGTAAAACTCTGTGTCAAGGACTAATGCTTCTGGCGTCAATAGCGTGCATGTTTCCCGCAAACCGATGCCACTGCTTGTTTCCGCGCCACAGAGCGCGCAGAGCAACATATTGGAGGCAATCCCCATGGCCGACTCCCAGCTTGATGTATTTGCCCCACCTGGGCCTACGCCGGCCAACGTCGGCACGCCCCACATATGGGCTAATTCCACACCCACAGGGTAAAACAAATCCGCTTCCCAGGCGGAACCAATGAATGCTCCTGTACGGGGATGCATGAGGCCAGGCATAAGCGAGTGATAGACAGGCGCTCCCGGGTAGGCCAACTGGATCAGGACCATCGCCGACACGATCTCAGCATCGCCTAAGGCAATTGTCCCGGCGATAGTTGCCGGAGCAGTTGAGCCACCCGTTGCCATAGACATGAAACCTACCGGTAATCCCGCTTCGGCGAATAACAGGGCTGATTCCATACTTTCGTGATCCTGCGCCAGCGGGGCGATGGTGCAAATGAGTGATGATAAAGGCGGCCGCGCCCGCATCGTAGCATCATCCCCGGCCACAATCCGGGCCATTTCCACAGCGTATCGCGCCTCAGCCTCCGTCACCACCGTTGGGGTCTGTACATGTTTTATCGTGTTATTGAACGAGGCATCCAACTCATGCAAGGAGGCGGTCAAAGAATAATCCTGGGCGCTGACCATAGGCCAGTAGAAACCCATCGAAGATAAATAGTCCGCAATACGGGCTGTATTGACCACATCTTGCTTAGTTGAGGCGCGTCGCCGGCCGGTAGTAAAATCAATCGTCTCAGTTCCACAACCATCAGTCGCGCAGTACATCGATTTTCCGTCCAATTTCAAATCGAAGTCGGCCGATCGGGCGCCCAACGTATAATAGCGCGGCGCGTAAGACATAGCTTCTACTACCAGATCAGCCGGCAATTTAGCGATCTGGCTGTCAAAGTCAACATCGGCCCCATGTTCGGCATAAATTCCCAGGGCCCTTTCTGAAGGACAATGAAAACCGATGTCCTCTAGAATTTCCAATGTCGCCGTTTTGAATTGATTCAATTGTTCATCATTCAAGATTCTCAGGTGGTAGCTGGGGGTGATGGGTTGTAGCGCTGGTGTTGACATTGGTTCTTTCCTCTACAATATGATTCTGATAGATCGTTCAGCAATGTTCGTCGTGCAGCCCGGTACTTCCTGGTTTGCATGCGGTGACTCGGCGATCAATCGCCACTGTAAAGTTTGGTTAGATCGCCATAGCTATCTGTGCGGCGATCGCGGAATGGGAAGCAGTACCCATCGCGAACCTGATCGATGAAGGTCAGATCAATGGGACAAACCAGCACCTCTTCCCGATCGTCGGCCGCTTGAGCCAGCACCTTGCCGTATGGATCAGATATGAAGCTGGTACCCCAGAAATTGATCCCGCCCTTACCCTCCAAGTTTTCTTCAAATCCAACGCGGTTGACGGCGGCTAGGTAGCAAGCATTGGCGACGGCATGGCCCTGCTGCACCTTTAACCAGGCGTGCCGGTAGTCGAAATCACTACTAGATATGTCTTCCGGCGTGAAGCCGATGGCGGTAGGAATGAAGATGATTTCAGCGCCACGCATTGCCGTCAGCCGGGCCGCCTCAGGAAACCACTGGTCCCAACAAATCAACACGCCAATATCAGCATAGCGGGTATGAAAGGTTTTGTAACCCAGGTCACCGGGAGTGAAATAGAACTTTTCGTAGTAAAGCGGGTCCTCGGGAATGTGCATTTTACGGTATTTGCCCAGGTAACGGCCGTCTGCATCAATAACGACGGCCGTGTTGTGGAATAAGCTTTTCGCACGTTTTTCAAATAAAGAGGCGACGATCACAATCTCCAACTCGGCCGCCAAGTCGGCCAGTTGCTGCACCGTTGGGCTATCTTCATTCACTGGTTCGCCAAGAGCCAGTAGTCCCTTATCCACTATCTGGCAAAAATAGCGAGATTTAAACAGCTCCTGCAAACATACGATTTGTGCCCCCTTTTCGGCCGCCTGGCGAATGCAACCCAAAGCTTTGTCATAGTTTGATTCAACATCCTCGCTGCACGACATTTGAATTAAACCCAGGTTGACGATCCTGCTCATAACACGTCCTCCAAAACAATGCCGTTCAATACGTTGACGGCAAAAATAATTACCGAAGATGGCGTCCCGCCGGTTGTTGCTGAGTGACGCAATGGATCGCGCCCCCATCTTCTGTCAAACTCACAGCGTCGATGGCGACAATATCCCGATCTGGGAATTGTTCACCGATGATGGCTTTAGCACGATCATCGTAGGCGTTGCCAAAGACAGGAACCAACACCAGGCCATTAGCAACCAGGTAGTTACTGTATGCCGCATCGGTGTAAAGGGATTCCCGCCACAGGCTGTTGCCAGCAACCTGGTAAACGCCGTCCTTGGGTACAGGCAGAGGAACGAGTGTCAGCGATCGGCCGGATTCTGTCGTTGCAGACTTCAATTCTTGTAAATGTTTGGTGAACATGGGGTAACGGGGGTCAGATTTGTCATCAGTCCAGTTGTACAGCACCGTAGAATCATCGGTAAAGCGGGCTATGATGTCAATGTGAGAGTCAGTGGTGTCACCCCACTTTTCACACTCTCCTCGTCCGGCGCCAGTCAGCCAAATGAAATGGGTGACACCCAGGTACTGGTTAAGAATAGCTTCAATATCTGCCTGGCTTTTACCTGGGTTGCGGTAGGGATCTATGATTGAGGAGCGTGTAGCCATGAAAGTGCCCCGACCGTTTACTTCGACCGCCCCTCCCTCCAGGACTAGAGGCGCGTCGACAACCGGAAGTTCTAGCTCACTGCCAATGATTTCTGGCACCTCATTGTCCAACTCATAATCAAAGCGGCCACCCCAACCATTGAAGGTCCAATTTGTAATGACCAGTTCGTTACGTTCATTGACGACAAAAATCGGGCCGTTATCCCGCGCCCAAATGTCATCAACCGGGATAATAAACAGATCAACGCCTTTCAGACCGATTCCAAAATAGTCCAATTGGTAGCCAACGTGATCCCTTTGCCTTTCATCGCAGGTGATGATGTGGACCGTTTCATGCTGGTACAAAGCAGCGACCATTTTTAACCAGGTATGTTCTTGCTTCAGCTCATATCCTGGCTCAACCTTGTTACGCGGCCATTGCAGCCATGTACCTTCGTGCGGTTCCCACTCGGCGGGCATGTAATATTTAGAATCTATCGCCACGTTCCTCATTTAATCTTATCCGCCTCTCGTTCGGCCGCTTCGAGAATACGATCCAATTCGGTCAATTTTGCTTTAGGTAGTGGCTGCGGTTCGTGGGCCTTGTCAATCGCCTTGAATCTTTCCAGGGCTACATCTCGCGGATCGCGCAGATTACCTTCGTCGTCTCTTTGACCAGTGATGTCAGACAGCCGGAAGTCCCGGATGTGGCTTCGGGTGTGTTTTTGCTTCAGGAAATGGCTGCGCGGCCCGACCGCCTCGATCACATCTAGAGCCATATCAGCTTCGTCAAAATCAAATTCGCCAAATATGTCGAGGGCGTGTTGGCAAGCTTCGTGATCGAGCAGCAATTGTTCCGGCCGTAAAACCATCGAACCGTCCAACAAGCCTAGGTAACCGCAAATCTCGCTGCTGGCCAATGGTATCATTGCCGATCCAAAACCAGTCTTGGTTCCTGATTGCCAACCGATGTCGGGCGCGTCGCTGCTCACACTGCCACCGGTCAGGGCGGGTACATTCCATGCGTGAGCCAACTGGGTAGAGATGATGCCCATAGGGGCAGACATGTCACTGATATAGCTGCCAAAACGAGGGTGCATCAGCGAAACCAATACCGAATGGAAGACTGGCGCACCCGGATAGGCCAACTGCATTAACACCATGGCGCTGACGACTTCCGCATCCCCGGTGACCAATGCGCCCAGTGGTGTAGCCGGGGCGGTCGAGGCCATGGTCGTCATGGCCATGAAACTGGTCGGGATACCCGCCTCGGCGTAAGTCAAAGCGCACTCAATGCCATCCTGGTCTTGGGATAAGGGGGCAATCGTACAGATATTTGCGCATATGGGCGGTCTACTGCGCCGCACTTCCTCACTGCCGGCCACGACGGTGGCCATTTCCACGATATATGGAGCTAATTGAGCGTAGGTCGTGGTGCCACCACGCACATGTTTGAGTGTGTTGGTCAGCCCGGCGTGACATTCGTGTAGGGGGGCGGTGCGGCCGTAATCTTGGGCACTCACCATAGGCCAGAAGAAACTGATCAGGGGAAGAGCATCGCTCACGCGCGCCATCTGGGCTATGTCGGCTTTGCGAGACGAACGCCGCTGCCGTGTCTCCAAGTCGACCACATGCACGCCGCAGCCATCGGTGCACAAATAAGAGGAGTTACCATCTAAGAGCAGGTCGAACCGTTCCTCACGCCCGCCGAGAACGAAGGAACGAGGCGCGCTAGACAGGGCCTTTTTCACCAGGTCAGGCGGGATGCGTACGATTTCAGTCGTTTTATCCACATCAGCGCCATGATCGGCGAAAATCTCTAATGCCCGTGGTGAGGGAAAGTGGACTCCCACCTCCTGCAGCAATCGTAGCGTGCCTTCTTGAACCGTCTTTATTTGGCCCGGCGTCAGCACGTCTACTTTTCGTTTTGTATCAAAGAATCGAATGTCTGGTGTTTCCGAGTGCATGCGCCTCTCCATATTATTGGACTGTGTTTAGAAGTTTAGGGTGAGTTCAATTGGATACGAGACCACATCCTTCATTCCGCCAATTTTTCATATCATTAATTTCGCAGCTCAACATCGGCGTTTGCCACAATGGTTTCGATCTTGTCCAAGGCGCCATCGGGCAACGGCGGTGGCTTATGATTGTGTAAGATTTCCAACGCTTCATCGTGGGCGATTTCCAACACGTCTTGACCGGCAGGAGGCCACATGGGTACGTATCCACGCCTGGTGAAATCACGGGTTTCCCGCTGCGTCAAGTAAGAACCTCCTATGCCTACTCGTTCGATTAGATCGGCTTGTAAGTGCGCTTCATCTACCAGCAGGGGCTGTAACATCTCGTCGGCCAGGCGAGCCAGATGGTTGTCCAAAACCATCTTTTCCAACGATAAGACTTGAGATGAGCCCAAGAGACCCATACTATAGATTTCGTCGGCGCCAGCTAAGCGGGCCATGATGACGTTGGCCATAGCTTCGTAACCATATTGGGCATCCAATGAATGGGATTTAGTGGAAAGGCCGAATAAGTTGACGGGTAAGTTATAGAAATGAGCTAATTCACAGAGGGCCAACTGCGTACCCATGCCATCAGCGCTTCCGCCGTAGCGGCCGGTGTGCATATCCAATTGGGAAGCGCCGGAACCATAAATGATGGGTGTGCCTGGATTAACTGCCTGGAATAAAACCAGGCCGCTAAGAAACTCAATATTGTGCAACAGGATTGTGCCCCCGAGGGTCACCGGCGAGGTGCCCCCAGCCAGAGGCATGGGATAAACCATGATAGGCACCTGCAAGCGGGCCAGCTCGATGCAAGCTTCGGTCATAGGACCGTCGTGCATCAGGGGAGATATTGTGCAGTCTACAACGGAGAAAATCGGCAGAAACTCGTCGCTGCCTAGTGCCGCTTTCGCCAATTCTGCGATGATTGGGACTTGCCCGGCATTCAAGACACCGGTGCGCACAGGCTTGCTGGTGTGCGTGAATGCTTGGGCGAAGTGGAAGATTGTGCGCAGGTGGGCTGGCACGTCACTGGCAGAAACGGTGACATTGACGATATCCACTCTATCCAAAGCGTCGCCAAATAGACAAACACGCCGCAAATCTTCGGCGGTGCTATCGTGGCGATCGCCGCTTACCAGGTCAATGGCCTCGGTCCCTTGACTGTCGGTAGTATGGTGCGAGGTGCGGCCATTGAGCACCACATCCCGAGCCGGGTCTCTAGCATTCAAGCGCACGGTGCGAGGCGCCTGGGCAAGCGCCCACTCGACCACATCACGCGGTAAAGAAGCCCAATTGCGCTCGTAATCAACCGGGCAACCCATCTTCTCGAGAACTTGCAGGGCCTTGGGCGTCTTGTAATCTATCCCTATGCGTTCTAAAAGGTCAAGCGAGTGGGCGTGAATCCGCTCAATGTCGTGGGCTGTTAGGACGGTGTTCAACGATGGTGACATAGTTTCCCTTATCGGCGATTAGTGGTCGGGGACTGGAGAAGTGGCTAGTGAAGTAGGCACTATAGATTCAACCAACAACAACTTTTAGTCCCTGAAACAGGCAGGTGTTCAGGGGCATCTCGAATTCTATTGCCCCAATTCTTGCCCGGCCGCAGAGAGAATGCGGGCCAGTTCTGCCTGCTTCACCTCCTCCAATGGTTCTGGTTTGTGGTTTTTTAAGATCCAATCTACTTTTTCTTGTGCAACCAGAACCGGATCACGGTAGTCGTTATTCGAATCCAACTGGTGCAACAAGGATCGTTTCATCGCCGACGGCATATGCTTACGCGTATGCTTTTGGGCCAGAAAATGACCGCGCGGTCCAACCTTTTGAATCACATCTAGTGCCAATGTTTCTGGGCTAATTTCCATATTCATGAGCGCAAAGCGCGCCCGGTGATAGATGTCGTCGTCCAGAATAATGGACTCAGGGTATAGCAAGGTATAAGTCGCCCTTAACCCGAGACCGGTCACGATTTCGGCCCCAGACATGCCAACCATGAGAGGATCCATGGTTATCTCTGCGGCTGACTGCCAGGAAGCAGGCTCGCTGCTATCAGTGCCAAAGGCTCCGGCCAACGAAGGAATTCCCCAATGGTGGGCAATTTCAACCGGCGCGTAACGAGAAGGGGCATTCAGGGGATAGCCCACATAGGCGGCCGTGCGCGGATCGGCCCAGGCCTGCATGATGGAATGAAAGACGGGCGCTCCCGGTGCGACCAATTGCATCAACACAATGGCACTGATGCACTCGGCATCGGCCATGACTATCGCCCCCGCCAGGGTGGCCGGAGCGGTCGTTCCCAACGTCGGCATGGCTAGATAGACCGCCGGAATTCCGGCCTTGGCCAGCATCATCCCACCTTCGATCCCTTCTTTATCCTGTATCAGCGGCGATATCGTGCAGATGACGACGGAGAACGGCGGCCGGCGTCGCATTTCTTCTTTGCTACCCGATATGACCTCGCCCATTTCCAATCCGTAGCGGACCAGATGAGGCCCAATAAGTGTCACACTTTGAACGTGCTTAATGGTGTTATTCCAGGAAGCATCTAATTCATGAAGGGGGGAGATCCGGCCGCAATCCTGTGCGCTCACCATCGTCCAACAAAAGCCAATAGACGAGAGATAATCAGACACAAGCGCCATACGAGCTACATCTGCCTTCGTCGAAGGACGTCGTTTTCTGGTCACAAAGTCAATTGTCTCGTAGCCACAGCCGTCGGTGGTGAAGTATGAAACATTCTTTTCCAGGCCTAGATCGAACGTGGAGTCCCGGGCTCCCAAGGTAAAGTAGCGCGGCACGGTCGCCAGCGCCTTTCTGACCAACTCTGGCGACATCTTGACGATTTGTGAATCCCAATCTACTTCTGCACCATGTGCAGAAAAGATCGTTAAAGCTTTCTCCGAAGGGAAATGGACGCCAACGTTCTGCAAGATGTTGAGCGTTGCTTCCTGCAACTGGTCTAACTGCTCTGTAGTAAGAAACTGGATGGTGAATTCAGGTTTGAGAGGTTCTATAGGTGGGTGTTCGGCCGGCATCATCTCTTCCTCCTTTTATGGTGTGGTAATTGGTTGCCGGTCCAGTTACCAATCTTTAAAGGCAAAATTCATCCCTGCGGTTGGCTAGAATACCTTGTAGGGATCAAGAGCATCGCGTAAGGCATCGCCAATGTAGTTGATTGATATAACGGTCACAAAAATCATCAAGCCTGGGAAGATGGCCAACCAGGGGTGCCTGGTCATGTGCTGTTGTGCGTTGCTCAATAGGTTACCCCAACTTGGCGTAGGTGGCTGAATGCCAAAACCCAAGAAACTCAAGCCTGACTCCAGCATGATGGCATATCCTAAGGCCAGGGTTGATTGGACGATAATTGGGCTTAGGGCATTGGGCAAAATGTGGCGAGTCATGATCCTTAGATTAGACGCTCCCATTGCCTGGGCGGCTTCAACAAACTCCAATTCACGAATCGACAAATAAGATGCCCGCAGGAGCCGCGACACGGTCATCCAGGAAAGCAAACCAATCACGAGAGCAATAGTCAGGACGCTATTTTTTTCGAAGAGTGGCAACTCGATTTCACGCATGATGGCGCTTAAAAGAATTAGGACTAATAGCGTGGGCAATGTCAGGGCTACATCGGTGAGGCGCATTAATAGATTGTCGATCGATCCTCCAAAGAAACCGGCCACAGCGCCAATTGGCATGCCAACTATGAGCGTTAAAAGGACGACCATAAAAGCCACAACCAAGGAGATTCGCCCACCATAGAGCGAACGGGTGAGCAAATCCCGGCCCAGTTGATCGGTTCCCATGGGATGCTGTAAGGAAGGAGGTTGTAAGCGGCTGGCCATGTCAGAGGCTTCAGGATCATAAGGCGAAAAAGAAACCAAGATTACGCCGAGCACGAGCGTGAGTAAAACAATCGTGCTGACTATGGCCGCCGGGTGCCGGCGAAACCGCTTCCAGACTATGGCGGTCATGCTTTCAGCAGCAGGCGCCAATTCGGCTGATTCACCGGTAAGTTCAGCCTTGTCTAAACTGGTGGAGGTTGATCTCTTGTTGGAAGGGCTGTCAATTTCCATACACGCTCTGACTCTTTAATCGTAGCGGACTCGGGGATCCAGATAGGCATAGCCCAGATCCGCCAACAAGTTACACACAAAAACAAGACCGGCGCCAATGATTAAAACCGCCATCAGGATAGGATAGTCGCGACCGGTCGCTGCTTGATAATACAGCCGCCCCATTCCGGGCCACGAGAATAACAATTCCACGTAGACAGTCCCGGCAAAGATGTAGGGAATATCAAGAGCAAACATCGTTATCAGTGGAATAGCAGCGTTTTTTAATGCGTGGTGGTACCTAACCGTCCTCTCCTTAAGACCTTTAGCCTGCGCCGCGCGAATGTAATCCTGGTGAATAACATCCAACATGCTCGAGCGCAAAAAGCGAGAATACCAGGCAACCCAGCCGACCATTCCCATCAAGACTGGCAAAAACAGGTGTTGAGCCCTGTCCCATAATGAAAATTCTTGGCCCAGGCCTTGCATACCTCCGGCGGGAAAGAGTGGTTCGCCGGTAAAAGGATTGTCTAGCCAGACGTAAAACACTAGTATCAACAGCAAACCCAGCCAAAATTCGGGGATGGATTGCCCCATAAAGGAGAGCGTCGTCACACTGATGTCAAATGCAGAATATTGTTTGACTGCCGATAAGATCCCGATGGGGATCGATATGATAAAAACGATGATGAGCGTAATGCCGACCAAGTAAATCGTATTTGCAAATCGATCCTTGATCTCATCCATCACCGGCCGGCGGGTCTGGTATGAAAATCCAAAGTCTCCCCGGAGGATTCCACGACGTTCGCCATAACTATCGTTAATACCATCCCCATCGGCGTCAACTTCCATCCAATCATTGCCGACCAACCAGATCACATACTGAATCGGAACCGGCCTATCAAGTCCGAATTGACGTTTGAGGATCTCGGCTTTTGCCGGCCGGATACGGCGAGCTCGGCCCTGTCCGGCCAATGGACCACCAGGCACCAGGTTGACCAGCCCAAATAACAAGATGCTCAGCAACAATAGCATCGGTATCATTTGTAGCAGTCGCCTTATAACATATTGAACCATGCTATCCTCAAGGCTAATGGAGATTAGAGATCCTTAACCATCATGCCGGACCAACCTTCTGTCGCCCAGCATCGGTAGATAAAGGATTCTCCAATCTCCAATATTCTAAACCGGTATTGATTACTTAGACTTATTTATTCTTACTCTGTCACCGTCCAGTCAGCCACGTTCCAGGTATGCGTATCATTGACGGTTGCCTGCACTCCTTGGAGCCGTGTTGAGTGGCCCGAGGCATCGAAGGCTGTGAAAAGTAAGATCTCAGGTAGTTCATCTTCCAGAATCTGGGCGATCTCGCAGAATACCTCTTGGCGATACTCTTCGTCCAGTACATAGGCTTCATCCAACCAGGCATCGAAGTCTTCGTTGCTCCAGCGGCCGACATTCCATCCAAAGTCAGGCTCAGCTGCATCAGAGTGATAGAAATACCACAACTGGTTGTCAGTAGGGTCTATGCCAGGATAACCATCATCCCACATGTCGATGTCAAAATCGCCGTTCTGCTCAATGCCGCCATCTTCATAGCCCGACCATATAGTGGTACCCTCGACCATTGACAGCTGCGTTTCGATGCCGATATCGCTCCACATCTCAGAAATCAGCTGTTGGGCCAGTTCGAGTTCTTCGCCGTACTCGGCATAGATAATGAACTCCATCGACATGGGATAGCCTTCCTCAGCGCCCGTTGTGCAGCCAACGCACTCCCGGACACCGTCTCCATCCTCGTCGATCCAGCCAGCTTCTTCCAGCAGTGCCGCGGCACCTTCGGGATCATAGGCTGGCCTGGGGATATCACATTCATATGGGGGACGGAACAATTCCGTCCATACCGGTTCCGAGTAGCCCAGGAAGATATCCTCCGTGATGGTATCCACATCGATGGCCATCCGAAGAGCCTGCCGGACTTTCACATCTGACAGGATTGGATGGGGATAGGTCTCCGCGTCGGTCTCTCCTCTGGCTGCCAGGTTGGGGATCAATCGCATCACCCAGCGATCGTTGGGGGCGAAGGAGACATCTACATTGTCAGCCTCTTTGTAAGACTCGGCGACGCTTTCTGTCGGCCAGATCTGCAGATCGCCATCTCCTTGAATCATCAATTGCTGAGCCACCGATACCTCGGGCACTACCTGGACGAATATCTTATCAATGCCCGGTTTGCCTTCTTCATAATAATTGGGATTGCGAACGAAGGTCAGGTGATCGCCAGTTTCCCATTCTTCAAGCAGGTAGGGTCCATCGCTCAATGGATCGCGGTTGCAATCCCAAGCCATAAATCCCTGAGAGGCGTCGCAATAATGTTCGGGCCAGACGCCAAAATCCTCGCCGCCAAACTGAACCCGATAGTTGGGATAGACGGTATTGTAGTGAACGACAAAGGTATAATCATCAATCTTTTCCAGACCATCCGTATAGTCAACTCCCTCAACCCAGGTACCCTGTTCAGGATCTGTGGCCGTTTCCCAGGTGAAGATCACATCGTCGGCCGTCACTGGTTCGCCATCTGCCCAAAAGATATCATCTCGCAGCGTCCAGGTGACATCCATAGTCCAATTTTCTTCGTCGAAGTCTACCCCACCATTCTCAATGGTAGGAATATCGGCCGCCAACTCGGTGAAGATGTTACCCTCGGCATCAATATCAGTCAGACCCAAGAGGACTAGCTCCATCAACAACTGTGAGTAACCGGTATCGGCGACGTACGAACTAAAGGCTGCTGGGTCCTCAGGAATGATAATGGTGATACTTGTTTCTTCTCCGGCTGGGGCCTCTTCCTCGGCCGGTTCTACCTCTTCGGCGGGTTCGGCTTCCTCGACCGGTTCTTCCTGAGTCGTATCGGTCGGCTCTGCCGGGGCTACTTCTTCACCACCACCACAAGCCACTACTAACAAACTGATGACGATCAAAAAACTCGCGAGCAACCAAAGCTTATGATTCTTCATTCTTTACCTCCTCCTCGGTATTTCATCCTGGTTATATACGAATTGCCAAATATACAGTTGATCCAGGAATTCTGACGCTTGCATCACCTCCTGATTGCCCTGTCTATTACAGACTATGCCGGGGCATCAATTAGGCGATAAGCGAGATCAATAGCGCTTATCGCATCCTCAGCATAACCATCGGCGCCGATCTGGTCAGCCCAACTCTGGGTCACAGGTGCACCGCCAACCATCACTTTCACCTGATCGCGAAGCCCTTCTTCCCTAAGGGCATCGATGATCGTTTGTTGCTCTCGCATCGTCGTCGTTAATAAGGCCGACATACCAACGATATCCGCTCCCGTTTCCTTGACAGCCGCGATAAAGTCTTCGGCCGTTTGGTCAATGCCCAGGTCAGTTACCAGAAATCCATTGGCCGTGAGCATGGTGCCAACCAGAGTCTTGCCGATTTCGTGCAGATCTCCTTTAACGGTACCTAGTACAACCCGACCAACGACTTCTCGCTCTTGATTTTCCATCAAGGCTGGTTCTAGTATGGCTAAGGCCGATTTCATCGCCTCGCCACCCAAGATGAGATCCGGAAGATAAGCATCTCCGCATGAAAAGGACTCGCCAACTCGGGTGATGCCAACCGTGAGTCCCTGGTTGATACAAGCCAAGGGATCGAAACCCGAGTCCAGCGCTTGTTGGGCTAGAGCGGCCGCATCTTCAGGCTCTCCTTCTTCTACTGCTTTGGCCAACTGGCTGTACATTTCTTCTTTGTTCATGCTCTTCTCCTTTGGCTTCTATGTTAAATTGAGGGTGAGGACAATAGACGTAATTCACAAAAACTGTTCAAAACGCCTGATCGGTGGTGGAGCGGAGATTTGGTGCAAGGATCAGACAATACAAACCATCCTTTTATATCATAGGCACGGGTTACAAATTTGTTTAGAGACAAACTTCCTAGATATTGGATGACATATGTCATAAGAAAAACCTATTTTAGCCAGAATTGTAGTCAATGTGTCAGCTTCTGATGTAGACAGCCACTAATTCTTCGGGAATGAATTTTATCGGCAGCGGTTTACTTCTAGGCACTTGTGCTCGCGTGATTGATTGTCCTTCCATAATGAATTGCGCAATTGCACATAATCTCGGAACCAAAAAAGCGTTCAAATTACTAGGCCGAATTGACCTTCATGCTATCATTCAGGAACGCACACGCTTGTTTTGTGGATCATACATTGGGCGTAGGGACGCCTTGGCCGGATAGCATTCACCGGCAACCTCGATCTCGTAGCTACCGCTGTTGACGTAATCAACGGTCACGCCTGCTTCATTCTCTACCTGACCCAGACCTACAGATCCACAAAGCGTGTGACCGTATCCTCCGGTCCTAATATAACCTACACGCTTACCATTCCTGATGACCGTCTCGCCGCCATGCAGCAAAGGCTCCGGATCTTCTAGTAAGAACTGTACCAGACGCATTTCAAGATTTCCACCTTCTTTTTGGCGCAGAAGGGCTTCTCTGCCAATGAAACCACCGGGCTTATCAAAATCGACGAAAAATCCTAGACCAACCTCAAGAGGGGTATCCACGTTGTCGATATCATTGCCATAGTCTCGATAACCTTTTTCGAGTCGCAACGAGTCCAGAGCGCTAAGTCCCGCATGTTTTAGTTCTACTGCTTGACCCACTTCTAACAGCATATCATAAACATGAAGAGTGAACTCGGTTGGCACGTAGAGTTCCCAGCCCAATTCACCCACATAAGACAGGCGCAATGCCTTGACAAGCGCGTATCCCATATCAATCTCTTGCAGCGTACGATAAGGAAACGCTTCATTGGACATATTCTTTGTTGTTAGCTCACTTAGAAGCTGGCGAGATTTTGGACCCTGGATGCTGATGATGTTATATGCAGATGTTACATCGGTAACAAAAACATGCGCATCAGGTGAAATGTTCCGTTTGAGCCAGGTCGCCACGTGCGTAAGGATGGACGGCGAAAGAACGACCATAAAACTATCTTCGGCCAGACGGGTCACCGTTAGATCAGCCTCGATAGTCCCACGTTCATTCAACCACTGTGTATAGACGCAGCGACCAACCGACACCGACACATTATTGGCGCAAATTCGGTTGAGCGCCTTTTCCGCATCACGCCCCTGGACAAGGATCTTCGACATGAGGGTCAGGTCCATCAGCACTACACCCTCTCGCGCGGCTTTGTGTTCCGCTGCAGCGTAATGAAACCAATTTTGCCTGCCCCATGAGTATTTGACAACGGGTTCAACACCCTCGGGCGCAAACCACTCGGGGTACTCCCAACCGCTGTATTCAAAAAAGCAGGCCCCTGCATCTGCTAGGCGGTCGTGCAGGGCCGACTTGCAAGCATTGCGAGCCTTAGTCGCTTGATAGTTAGGCCATGTGGTAAACATCCAGCCCAATATTTCCACAGTCCGGTCACGCAAATATTTGGGATTGTTTTGGAATGGGGACATGCGCTCGATGTTGATTTCACTGACGTCGACCGATGGCAAACCATCCACTATCCACTGGGCCATGATCTGACCGGCGCCGCCGCCAAGCAAGATACCAAGCGAATTGAACCCCGCGGCAACATAAAAATTTTTCAACTCCGGCGCTTCACCCATCAAGGGTCCGAGATCGGGCGTAAAACTCTCAGGGCCACAAAATAGCACATGGACCCCGGCGTTTTTAGATACCGGGATACGATCCATGGCCTTGTCCAGATAGGGCATCAGACGATCCCAATCCGGCGGGATCTCGCCGAAGCTGAAGTTCTCGGGAATTCCGCCAAGCCCACCTGGCCTGACCATCCCCCACGGACCGGCTACAGGTTCAAATACACCGACCAATAGCCCGCCATGTTCTTCGCGGTAGTAAGCATAGGCGCCCGATTCTTCGACAATAGGCAATTCTCGATGCATTCCTTCTATTGGCTCGGTGATCAGATAATAATGCTCGGCCGCATGTAACGGCACATTGACCCCAGCCAGCTTGCCCAGCTCTCGGGCCCACATACCTGCACAGTTGACCACGTATTCCGCTTCGATATCTCCCTTGGATGTGACCACACCGGTCACCCGTCCATTCTTACTCTTTATACCTGTGACCTTGGTATCCTCAAAGATACGGGCCCCTCCCATCTTAGCCCCTTTAGCCAGGGCCATGGTGGTGTCTACTGGATTGGTGCGACCGTCTTGAGCGGTATAAATACCAGCAACGACATCGCTGGTATCCATCAAAGGCCACATTTTCTGGATCTGAGAGGCAGAAACTTCTTCGATATCGATGCCAAAACCGCGGCCGAAGTCAGCCGCGCGGCGAATAGAATCTAATTCTTCCATGTTGCAGGCCAGTTCTAGATGACCGATAGGACTGAAGCCAGTATCCTGGCCAGTTTCCTTCCCCAGCCTTGCGAACAGATCCACGGTGTACTTGGCCATCTTGATGGTGGTTTCGGTTCTAAAACCACCACTGCTGACCAGGCCGGCAGCATGCCAGGTGGTTCCGGCCGTTAGCTGTGACCTTTCCAACAGCACGATGTCCCGCCAGCCAAGTTTGGTCAAGTGATAGGCAATGCTGCAGCCAATGATGCCTCCGCCGATAATTACCACCTGCACATGGGTTGGCAATGAATCGTTTACACCATTTCTCGGTTGGTTGTTCGTCATGTCATGCTCCTGTATTGACCAAGTTTTTGGTCTAATTAGCTTCCGAGATTCATACCTAACCCTAATTCCTTCGCTCGCCGGTACACGGAAGGTAGAATGGCTGCATACTCTCCCCAAATGCCAAGCGCGATGTACAGAATAATCTCCTCCCGAAGCTCCCGGCCTGCCGCTTGTCCGGCAATGACATCTGGCCATTCAGCGTGGACATTATCCCGGCTCAGCCTGCCGGCTTGGACAAGTTCTACAATTTCTGGGATACGGTAGCTAACGTATGCCCATCGATCTACGATTAACTTGTCGGCTTCCAACAGCACATCTAGATCGACCTCCTGGTATGAACCAAGACGGGCTACAAGAGCACCCGGCTTCAGCCAAGGCAATTTGACATTCACTGCGCTGCCGGTAGTGACGGTCACGATCAGGTCGGCATCACGCACGGCAGCTTCCCTTGACGGGGGTATCACGATAGATAGCCTTGTTTTGTCTCCCATCTCGTCGGCGAATTTTTCTGCGGCGGTAGGGATCACATCCACCACACGCACCTCGTCCAGATCAAACACCTCGTTAAAGCAAGAGAGATGGCTTCTTCCTAATCCACCAGCACCGAATATAGTCATCACCCTGCTATCAGAGTTCGCCAGGTATTTCGCCGTCACGGCCGTCGAAGCCCCGGTCTTCATCGCCGTAATCCAATTCGCTTCCATAATACAAGCTGGCAAGCCGGTGTCAGCTTCGAAGAGCATCACCATCGAATCGGTGACCGGCAATCCCTTTATCCGATTGCCCTCGAAATAACTGAAGCTCTTGACATAGGCATACTCCTCGCCGGCCATAAATCCGGAGAAGGGCTTCAGAAAGCCTCCATCGCCTACATTCATATAAAATTTATCCCCCGCCACATGCCCGGCTCCATCAGCCTTAATCCCTGTCTCAGCGAGGCGAACTGCATCACCGGCTGTCATACATTTGGCCACATCATCTTCTGTCAAATAGAGAATGTTCCGCGGGATCATATTCGTAGTTCCATCTAGGTTTGAAAATACAGGTCGCCCGCTGCCAACGCTTCATCCAGCATCGCCAGGCCTTCCTGAATTTGTTATTCGTTTACGATTAATGGCGGCGCGCAAAAGATCCAGTCCCATTTCACAAAAGTGCTCATCCCTTGCTTCCTGAGAGTGGCACTCACTTCGCGCATTGACATCGATCAATTGGGATGACCAGTCTAGATATCGCTTGCCATCTGCATCCCAAAAGTAAACTCCTTCTGCCCGGGTCATGGAGATCGGATTCCAAGCATTTTGGACCGTCCAACTGGACAAGTTATAGGTCTTATTGCAGGCTACCAATTCAGCATGGTTAGAACCCAAAAATCACCATCCATAGTTAAGAAGTTAAGACCTGGAATGCCAGTTTAATATTGGCGCGACCATCTAAAATTGACGCGACCATTCCTTCGGCCAGCGCTCGACGACCACTTTCGTCTGTGTGAAGAATTCGACCGCGTGATTGCCCTGACCGTGCAGCGTGCCAAAGAAGCTCTCTTTCCAACCGCTGAAGGGGAAGAAAGCCATCGGAGCGGCCACACCAACATTGATGCCGATGTTGCCTGCTTTTGTTTCATACCGGAATTTTCGCGCCGCAGAGCCATTGCTGGTGAACAAACAAGCCATGTTGCCATATTGGCCACTGTTGATGTATTTGATAGCCTCGTCAATTGTGTTGACATGGATCAAGCTTAATACCGGGCCGAATATCTCGGTTTTGGCAATTTCACCAAACGGATCAACGTTTTGCAAGACTGTGGGTCGCACAAAACTGCCGTTTTCGTATCCCCTTATTGCCGGAGAACGACCGTCCACCAGCGCCGTAGCTCCTTCATCTACACCATCTTGGATTAAGCCTTCAACGCGCCTCAGGCTATGCGAGTTGATTACCGGGCCCATTTGCACGCTTTCATCCAGACCATAACCAACCACGCGGGAAACGGCCGCATCTGCGATCGATTCGGTAAAAGTGTGTCGAGCGTCCCCAACTGTGACTGCTACAGAGGCTGCCAGGCAGCGTTGTCCGGCGCAACCAAATGCCGAATCGGCTGCGATGCGGGTCGTCATATCTATATCGGCGTCCGGTAACACTATGATCGGGTTCTTGGCCCCACCTTGCGCTTGGACCCGTTTGCCATTGGCTGAGCCCCTGCTATAGACATATCTAGCAACAGGCGTGGAGCCAACGAAGCTGATCGCCTTGATTTCTGGATGGTCCAAGATGGCGTTGACCGCTTCTTTTGCGCCATTGACCATGTTGACAACGCCCTTAGGGAAGCCTGCTTGCTCCAGTAATCTGAAGATTTTTTGCATTGTCAGCGGCACTTTCTCCGACGGCTTGACGATATAGGTGTTGCCGCAAGCCAGCGCATAAGGCATAAACCAAAAAGCAATCATGCCGGGAAAATTGAAAGGGGCTATAGCAGCGCAAACGCCCACCGGCTGCCGGATCATAATCTCGTCAATGCCCGGGGCAATATCTTCGGAAAAATCTCCCTGCATCATCATGGGGATACCGCAAGCTACCTCGACATTTTCAATCGCACGGCGCATTTCACCCCTAGACTCACCAATCGTTTTACCACATTCCATGGTGATAGTCCGGGCAATATCTTCGTAATTTTCTTCAAGAAGGTTCTTCAGTTTGAATAAATATTGGATGCGATCAGCGGCTGGTGTGCGTCGCCATTCGTCGAGGGCATTGGCGGCCGCCTGAGCTGCTTCGTCCATCTCAGAGGCGGGTGAAAGGGGAACCTGTCCCAATACATCGTTTGTAGCCGGATTAATCACATCCAAATATTCGGCCGTCGACGATTGCCTCCATTCACCGTTGATGTAGTTAAGTATTCTGCCGTTTGCCGTCATTTGCTTGCCTCACTTCATCTAAATTGAGTTTGTCATGATTTGCTGTTAGAGAAAAGATCCCATGATATCTCAATGTACATCGGCTCTTCCGAGGTGTTTTTCTTAGAAAATGAGTCGAAGCACACCTAGCTTTTGCTGAGAGCGAGTTTCAAACCATCTTCGAAGGCTTGCAGTGTTTCGGCGACATCTTCCTCCGTATGGTCAACACACAAGAAGTATGGTTCAAATCCATCAGGGTCAGGCATAACGCCATTCTCAATCATATAGTTAGTGATTGTTTCGTATAGATCCCAATCAGCTTTGAACAGATCCCGCCATTCTCTGGGTTGCGTATCCATGAAGGTAATGCCGAAAATAGCCGGCGCCCCATTAATGAAATGCGGAACGCCGTGCCGGTTCAGAATCTCGCCGATCCCTTCCATGAGCATTCCACCAACCTTGTTCAACTGTTCAAACGCTTTGCCGGTCTGGATGTATTCAAGAGTGGCGTCGGCAGCGGCCGTAGACACCACGTTTCCGGTATAGGTACCACCCTGGAACACTTTGCCCGGCCGTATAGACATCATCACCTCTTTCTTACCCCCGAAAGCAGCGATGGGATAACCATTGCCCATGGCTTTGGCGAAGGTGGAGATATCGGGAAGAACGCCAAAATATTCACCAGCCCCCCCTGGTGCGAGACGAAAACCCGTCTTGACCTCGTCAAAGATGAGTACAATGCCATATTGGTCGCATTGTTCGCGCAAGAATTCAAGGTAGCCGGGTTGCGGCATCAGTCCAGCGCCATTACCGAGCATGGGTTCCACGATAATGGCCGCGATTTCCTCTCCCCGCTCCTGCAAGATATCGCCTAAAACCTCAACATCATTCCACGGGCAAAGTTGGATTAGCTCACGCATGACCTCTGGGATGCCGATGCTTTGTTTATAGGCCCGAGGATGTTGGCGATCGCCCACCTGATCGAGCTTGCCGCTCGCAGTCGACCAAAGGACGTAATCATGGGCGCCGTGGTAACATCCCTCAAATTTCAGCACAATATCCCGGCCGGTATGACCCCGCGCCAAACGTATGGCATGCATGGTACATTCTGAGCCTGTGTTGGACAGGCGAACCATCTCGACGCCGGGGCACATGTCAACAATTCTTTCGGCGACCTTTACCTCAAGTAGTTGAGTGGCGGCGAAACTGAGGCCATGATCGATCGCTTCTTTGACTCGGCCGTTGACGAATGGGTCAGCATGTCCCAAGATAACAGGACCATATCCGAGCCGATAATCAATGTATCGTTTTCCGTCAAAATCATAGACGTAGCCATCACGAGCATCGGCTACAACAAGCGTTTGATCGTCTCCCGAATAACGAAAATTGGAATTAACGCCGTATGGTATTACTTTTCGTGCCCGTTCAAAAAACTCATGAGACTTTACTCCATGCTGTGGCATCTTGGTCCTCTCTTTATTGCTATCAACGTTACTACTTCAATACAGTCATCCAAAAAATCAGTTTATTGACCCCTTATCATCCGGGCAAGTCCAGGCCAACAAGTATTCTCCTATGTTACGAAATTCGTAACCAAATATAGTAATTTATTTGATTTTCGTAATTATTGTCCGTATAATACTGAACAATCGTAAGAAAAACAAGTTGATTTTATGGACACATTAGATCGTTCAATTGTTGCTCTCCTTCAAGAGGATGGCCGTATGCGCTACACGGAGATTGCAAAGTCCCTGGACGTCACTGAGGGGACAGTACGCAACCGTGTGGCAAAACTCCTCGAAGATAAGGCTATCCAAATAATCGGTGTACTCGATCCGCATCGAATGGGATACAACGCCCCGGCGATTATCGGTGTTTCAATTCAACCACCTAATCTAGAAGAAGCGGCGGCTGAGATCGCCTCCATGAAAGAAGTTAGTTACCTGATCATGGTTGCCGGCGAATACGATCTGATCATTGAGGTATTCTGTCGTGACCGGGAGCATCTGGCCGCTTTTCTTAAAGATAAGTTACTTCAAGTTGCCGGTGTACAGCGAGCCCAAACTTCATTCATCCTTCATACATACAAGGTGGCCCACGGAGCAAAAACTGTTTTTGCAAAGCGTATGCCAGCTAATGACGCTTGAAATGGCGGCCTGAATATCGGTCCTTCAGCCAAATTCGGCGATTTCCTATAGGAGTAATTGGTATGCCCCTCGAAGATAAAAGACGCCTGATTGAATTACTAGCCCAAACACATTCAATAACGCGTGAGGTCCTAGTGGGAGTCGATCTTGATAAACGAGTTTACCCAGATTCAGGTTGGCGAATAAGAGACATTATCGGACATATCGCAACCTGGGATCACCAAGTGAGCAAGGTCCTTACGCGCTTTCTGTGTTGGTGAGGAATACGCCATTCCTGATCACGATGAGGCTGCTTTCAATGAGCAACATGTATTAGGACAAGAGATTTTGACAACTCAACAAGTGTTCGAGGAATGGGAACAGGCGCGCCAGGACTTTATAGAGGCGGTTGAGGAAATCCCCCTGGATCTGTTTCCCGGCGATGTGCTCTATCCCTGGGGCGACGAGTGCGGCACCATCGCCTACTTAGTTGAATTTATGGTCGAACATGATGTCGAGCACCGGCATGAAATTCTAAAGGCAATCCAAACATCCTTAGGCGAGTGATATTCTCCCCGTCCCCGACCGGCTCTAACGTCTGAATGTGAAGTGAGAAATGACGAATATTAAACCTATTCAACTCAAAGTACAGACCGAGATATTAACCGGCGAACAATTGGCCGAGATCAGAGCGGCTACGCTACGAGTTCTAGAGACGGTTGGGATACACTTTCCCTCAGATCTCGCCTTGAGCGTATTTGCCGAGCATGGCGCACAAGTTGATCCCAAGAACCAAATCGTAAGGCTTCCTCCCGATCTGGTCTTGGAGGCGATGAGCCATGCACCCCGTACTTACACACTATCGGGACGGGCCGATGGAACTGATCTGACATTAGACGGCCGGTCTAGCTACTTCTCAACCGACGGCTGCGGAACCGAAACCATCGACTTTGAAACCGGCGAATACCGAAGCTCGTGCAAAGATGACGTGGCTATGATGGCTCACGTTGCCGATTACCTTTCCTCGATTTCTTTCTTCTGGCCGATGGTTAGCGCCCAAGATTTCGGAAGGCTCGCGCCCCTACACGAATTGGATGCCAGCTTCAATAACACAGTCAAACATATCCAGAGTGTGACCATCATGGGCGAGAAACTAGCTGAATATTCGTTACTCATGGCTGAGGTGATCGCCGGAGGAAGCGAGCAGATGCGTGCTCGTCCGCCCCTATCTAGCCTGGTCTGCACGATTGCGCCTCTGGGACAGGACAAATCGGGGATCGAAGGAGCGATAGTCTTTGCGAAAGCAGGGGTTCCGGTGGGCTTTATGTCGATGCCTAATATCGGTTCGACTTCACCGGCAACAATGGCCAGCGCACTTGTTATCGGCAATGCCGAAGTAGTCAGCGCGATGGTGTTGATGCAATTAGTCGCCCCTGGCGCTCCGGTTTTTCACTCGTTACTAACATCGGTGATGGATCCTCGTTCAGGAGATTACCTTTCCAGTTTGCCTGAGAAATATATGGGTAACGCGGCCGCTGTGCAGTTGGCCCACGATTGGGGAGTTCCCTCGTTGGCTGGAGCATTTGGCGTTGATTGTCCCGATCCGGCCACGTATCAACAGGGACGAGATAGCGTGTATACTGCATTGATGTCGCCCATGTCTGGAGCGGAAATGGTGGATGGTCTTGGTTTGCTCCGGGCCTCGACACTGTTGTTGCCCGAACAGATCATCTACGACGATGAACTCTATCATACCAACCGACTATTGGTGGAAGGGATCGATACCAGCGTTGACAAATTGGCGCTGGACGTGATCGAGGCTGTTGGAACGGGAGGTCACTACCTGGCACAAAAACATACGCGCCGGGCTATTCGTGACATCTGGATACCCAAACTCACCCACCCGGCTCCAACAAAGCCGAATCAACCAACGCCCGATCTACGTGAGCGAGCCAAGGCGACTTTTTGTAACATCTTGCGCGAACACAAGACTGAGCCTTTGACAAAAGATGTTCAGATTGAATTACAAGGAATTCTGAAAGCGGCTGAAGAATCAAGCTCGCCGATTTAGCAAAATCGTTACGGTGAAGACCCAGGAAGTATGTGCTCCTTCCTTTCGTTTGCCACAAACAGGAGGTTTGAGGATGTCTGAGATTTTGCGAGAGCTAGGACGTGTCAAACTGGTACAGGTGCAGCCGTCCGGATTGATAATCGAAACGCCATCAGGATATTATTACGATGCTTCCCGGCGATTAGAGGTGGATAGCTTAGAGATCACCCCGTTGGGCATCGAAGCTACTACTCCTAATGGTGAGCACGTGCTCGATATCCATCACATGAATCACCCGGATAAGGCCTACGATAATGATGACCTGATAAGCATTGGTTTCACGGCTCACTATGAGGCTATGCGCGCGCGCTTCGGAGAACACATGGTGGATGGCATCGCCGGTGAAAATATCATCATCGAATATGAGGCAGAGGTCTGGTCGGAAGATCTTGGCAAGGGAATTACCATTGAGAACCAGGATACCAGGCATCGGGCGGCTTTGGGCTTGATATCGTTCGCCGCGCCTTGCCGGGAATTCTGCCTCTTCGCTGCCCAGAGCCAACACGAGCGTTTACCTGCGGATAAACTAAAAGATACGCTGCAATTCTTGGGTAAAGGCCGGCGCGGATTTCTGTTGGTGATGAGCAATGGCCAGGATTCAGCGCTAGTTCGGGTCGGGGATAGCGTATTTGTGGTCGACTCAGACTAATCTTTTTTTAGGTAGAATCATTGACTATGTTTTCTCATTCTCATAATAGGGATGGATCCATTTGGAGTGAGATCGTATGAAACAATCACCCTTTTACCCCCGAACATCATTGTTATGTGACAGCTACAGTTGGGCCGATTGGTCTGGTTGGCTGACGGCCAACTCGTACGCCATGGACCACACCCAAGAATACCTTGCGATCCGCACGGCTTGTGCTGTCTTTGATTCTTCGCCCCTGTACAAATACCTTATTCACGGACCCGACGCTTCAAAGCTAATGAACAGAGTCGTCACGCAGGATGTCTCTCGTTATGCCCCCGGCCAATGTATGTACACACCCTGGTGTGATGATGACGGTAAGATAATTGACGATGGTGTCCTGGCCCGACTGGAAGAGCAAACCTTTCGCCTTACCGCCGTAGCGCCTACTCTCTATTGGCTGGAGGACAACGCCTTTGGCCTAGATGTGTCCGTGGAAGAGGTAACTGAGGCATTGGCTGTTCTGGCATTGCAAGGCCCCTATTCGCGGGAATTGCTCAAAGTTTTGTCAAATACAAATATCGAACAACTACCATACTTTGGCATCATCAAAACGAAGTTGGCCGGTATCCCGGCCACTGTTTCCCGCACAGGGTATACGGGCGACCTGGGATATGAAATCTGGGTTGAGCCGCACCAAGCGGTGCAACTATGGGATGCATTGTTCGAGGCTGGTCAGGCTTATCGACTACGGCCGTTTGGTGAATATGCTCTCGGCATGGCCCGTATTGAAGCCGGGTTGATACTCGCGGAAGTGGACTTCCACTCATCCAAAAAAGTTCTTTATGACTTCCAGAAATCCTCACCAATTGAACTTGGCTTAGGCTGGACAGTCAAACTAAAGAAGGAATTTTTTATCGGGGAACAGGCTCTTAAACGAGAGTTAGCTCGTGGTCCAGCCTGGATGACTGTGGGTTTAGAAATTGACCTAAAGTCCCTTGAGGCGATATTTGCCGACTTTGGCATGCCGCTTCATTTACCATACCAATCTTGGAACGAAGCTGTCCCGGTATATTCAGGCGGACACCAAATTGGAAAAGCCACCAGCGGCACGTGGTCACCAATACTCAAAAAAAATATCGCCATTGCCCGCCTAAAATTCCATTATGCCCGGCCGGGTAAAAGGGTAGATATGGAAGTAACCGTAGACGCCCAGAGAAAACAGGCACAAGCCACTGTGGTCGACATGCCATTTTTCAATCCACCTCGGAAAATAGCCTGATGATAAATACAGATTTTAACAAACATATCGCGGTCGTCGGCGCAGGATTTGCCGGCCTGGCAGCGGCATTTGAACTAGTCAACTCTGGCTTCGCGGTAACAGTGTTGGAGGCGCGACAACGAGTCGGCGGCCGCGTCTGGTCAACAAAATTGGCCAATGGCGCCATTGTTGAATTAGGGGGCGAGTGGATTTCATCTGTTTGATATCCAGATACCAACCCTAACCGACTCGACTCTTGCCACTGATGGCAAGCATCTCATGTCTGTAACTGTTAAGTACATGCCCTATCACTTGCGGCAAGGAAATTGGAACGAATTGCGTGAACCGCTTGGTCAATTGGTTATCGATACTCTTAGCGAATACGCGCCTGGCATTTCGGAATGTATCGAGCATATTCATGTCGTAACGCCCTTGGACATGGAAACAATTTATAACTTACCCGAAGGCAATCTGGCTCACGGCGAAATGACTTTGGACCAATTCCTATGGATGCGCCCCGTTCCAGGTTAGGCCCAATACCGGGCGCCGGTTGGAAATCTTTATCTTTGCAGCGCCGCTACTCACCCTGGTGGAGAAGTAACCGGCATCAATGGCAGAAACGCAGCACGTCAAATTTTGAAAGCTTGGAAATAGCGGGGGACACATGAAATCACACGCAAGAGTCGTCGTTATCGGCGGGGGTATGATGGGTGTTGGATTACTGTACCACTTGGCGGCAGAGGGATGGGATGACTGTGTTCTTGTCGAAAAGGGGGAATTGACCTCAGGTTCTACCTGGCACGCGGCCGGCCAGTGTCCCAGCTTCATCGCCGACTACAATATGGCCAAGATCCACCATTACAGCAACACCCTCTATCCAAAACTGGAAGAGATGACCGGGCAGGCTACCGGTTGGCACGGTTGTGGTGGAATCCGGTTCGCTACCAGGCCGGAAGAGCTCGACTATTTCCGGTTGGTGAAAGGTATTGCGGCCAACATTGGCTTCCGTTTTCAGATCATCAGTCCCGAAGAAATTAAAAGACTCAATCCTTTCGTCGACACCAGCGGCGTCGTCGCCGGCGCCTGGACGCTAGACGATGGTCATGTCGATCCGGCCGGATGTTGTAACGCCATGGCCATCGCCGCTCGGAATCTGGGCGCATCCATCGTCCGCCACAATCGAGTTCTTCGCATCAATTTGCTGAGCAATGGCGAATGGGAAGTCGTCACCGAACAAGGAAACATCATTTGTGAACATGTGGTCAACGCAGGCGGGTGTTACGCCGCGCGAATCGGCGCCTGGGTTGGCGTCAACGTGCCGATCACTAATATGAAACACCAATACCTGGTCACCGAACCGATTCAAGAGTTTATCGAGCGAGAAGAGGAAATTCCGGTCATACGTGATCCCTACTGTAATGCCTACTATCGACAAGAACAGAATTCTGGTTTGATTGGTATCTACGAACGTAGTAACTCTCGAGAAGCGTGGTTAGAGAGTGGCGGACAAGCATGGCAAGCTGAGAACGAGTTGTTCGCGCCGGAGTATGAGCCAATTATGCCCTGGTTGGAAAGGGTGATGGAACGTATGCCGATTCTTGCTGATGCCGGCATTCTACGGGTCGTAAACGGCGCCAGTCCCCGTACACCAGATCATAATCCCCTACTTGGACCGGCGGCCGGTGTTCGTAATTTTTGGCTCAGTTGCGGCGCAAGCATCGGCATCGCTCAAGGCGCCGGTGCGGGCAAGTACCTGGCCCAATGGATGGTACATGGTGAGACTGAGATCGACATGATTCGCGTCGATCCACGACGCTTTGGTTCCTTTGCCGGTCAGGAGTACAACAGGGCCAAGGCTCACCAGAGTTATAAGTACATGTATATTTTGCATCTGCCGGGTGAAGAACGGCCGGCCGGCCGGCCGGCCCGTACCTCCCCTTTGTACGAAAAACTCAAAGATAAAGGTTGTGTTTACACTGAAGTCGCCGGCTGGGAAAGGCCCAAGTGGTTTTCGCTTGATGGCAGTGAAGAAGAGTACGGATTCCGTCACAACAATATCTTTGATACGGTTGCGGAGGAGTGCCGGGCGGTCCGGGAACGCGTTGGCGTGAGGGATCTATCGAGCTTTGCTAAATATGAAGTTATCGGCCCTGATGCGGAAACTTTCCTTAACCGCCTGGTGGCTAATCGAGTCTCTCATCGCGAAGGTGGCATTGTGTTGGCTCATGCACTGAGTGAAAATGGCCGGATCGAAAGCGAATTCACCATTACCCGTCTGGCCGCTGACCACTTCTACCTGCTCTCGGCCGCGGTGGCTGAGTTACGCGATTTAGATTTGCTAAACCAGGGCAAGCGAAAAGAGGAAGATGTTACGATAACCAATGTCACCAACGATTATGGTGTTCTGATAGTAGTCGGGCCTCGATCCCGTGATTTGCTCGAAAGAATCACTGATGCCGACTTGAGCAACGAGCGTTTTCCATGGCTCATCGGCAAGGAAATCTTGTTGGCAGGGGTGCCAATGCGCGCTTTGCGAATCAACTATGTGGGCGAACTGGGCTGGGAACTGCACGAGCCGATGGCCCAACTTGAAGCGGTCTACGATGCCGTGTGGGCGGCAGGCGAAGCGCTCGGCATCGCTGACTTTGGCAGTTATGCTGTGAACGCCTTACGCTTGGAGAAAGCCTATGCCGGTTGGGGAGCCGAACTAACTAACGAGATCACCTTGATCGAGGCCGGCATGGAAAGATTTGTGAAATTTGATAAAGGTGATTTTGTGGGCCGCCAGGCGTTGTTACGACGGAAAGAAGAAGGTGTGAGGACACAGCTAGTATACGTTGAGGTATCGGCCGGCGATGCTGACGTTCGAGGTGGTGAGCCGCTCTATGTGGGAGATCAAGTCGTCGGCGTGACGACATCAGGAGGTTATGGCCATACGGTCAAAAAGAGCCTAGCCTTTGCTTATGTCGATCCCGAATTCGCTTTGCCAGGATCTATATTCGACATCGAAATTTTGGAAGAGCGTCATTTGGCTACTGTGCTGGCCGAGCCAGTCTACGATCCCCGGAATGTGCGCTTAAGATCCTGAACGAAAAATTCACTGCGATGTAGCCAAGGCCAGGGTAGCCCGGAGCATTGCAGTCGCCCCGGCTATAAAATGCAAAGAAATTTCGGCTAAGCGATGCACGCTCTTAGATTTGCCTCAAGGTCGGCCGGATCGAAACTATCCGTCTCGCCGATAAAAACTAATTGCGAGAGCGGTTCGTACTCACCCCAGGGCCGATCTTCTAGAATAGTGACTCGCCGGCCTACAACATGCAGCACATAGCGCCGGCCGGGATCATCGCCAAAATAGAGGAATCCTTTGGCCCGGTAAATCGATGCTGGCAAGTGGTCGATCACAGTCTGAACCCTATTCCTGATGAGAGCTTCGTTTGTTGTGAAAGACCAGCTTCTAAACGCCTGACTATGATCGTGACCGGCATGCTCGACCGTCACTTGTAGCGCATGGCTGCTATTGTCCCTGGGGATGTCCCCAGTGATCAGCGGTATAGGCACATTCGCATATGTTGTTTTAACGATGTGAGCGGCCGGGGCGATGTTTGTTATCCAGGCCATGACGTCGGCCAATTGGGCCGCATCCACCAAGTCGGTTTTGTTCACCACCACGATATCGGCCGCAGCGATCTGTTTATCGGCAAACATCACTGCCTTGGCCAACCTTAGAGCATTCTCCGCATCCACCAGCGTGATGATGTTAGCGACCTTCACCTGGGAAGCCAATTCGGGTACATCCAAAATCGATTCAATGTCGCCCGGTGAAGACACGCCGCTGGCTTCGATAATGAGCTGTTCCGGTGGATCTTCTAATTCAATTACCCCCTTGACAACACCGGCCAGATCGCGGGCTAAGGTGCAGCAAATGCAGCCATTGGGCAGGTCGATAATCTGACCGTCACCGGCCCCCTCTAGCAGTTGGATGTCAATATTGACCTGGCCAAAGTCGTTGACCAGCACGGCCAGCCGCCGGCCGTGATCCGCCGTCAAGATACGATTGAGCAGTGTTGTTTTTCCCGCACCCAGAAAGCCGGCGATAATCGTCACCGGTCTAGGTTGGGACATCACCGTCCTCATTGAATGGGAGTCCGCCATGTTGCTTGGTTCGGATGGCGCCATTACCTTTGGCTGAGGTGATGCTTCAAATTGTCGTAAACCGCCTGGCGTCCTGATCTTAAATCGCGCCGGATGGCATTATATTTTCCGCCCTTCAATAAGCCTACTACCGGGGAGTACTGCGAATCGATTACCAAGCCCTCGTAAGAGACACTGGAAAGCAATTCGGCGAAATAATCATCATACTCAACCGGTGTAAAGTCGCAGGCGAAAAGGACGATCCGGTCTTTCAGCTTTTGCTTTAACTCCGCGAAAGAGGGGATGTTGTACAGGTTATAAATATTGAGGGCCAGCAAGCCTTCAGTATTCAGGAAGTTTTCCGCGTGGTGGGTGGCATTGCCACAATAATGAACGCAGCCCCCACCAAATTCCTTCAAAATCCGGGAGTTGTAGGGCACGACAAATTCTTTGTAAGTCTGTTCTGACATGAGTACGGCGTCGTCATCCGAGAACCAGATGCCAGCATGTTCGCCCGTATAGACTTGCTGGTCCGAAATGCACCAATCATGTGGTTCGCCTATCACCTCTTTCTGTTTCTTAACCCAGACGATCAGCGATTCGGTAACAACGTCCATCAAGGCATGCATCAGGTTGGGGTGATCGAACATAAGATAGATGAGCTTGTCATAGCCCATAAGCTGGTTGGCCGTGGTCAGCGGTCCTTGGAAATCGGTGATCCCCACCGGCAGAAAGCTGTTCTCACCCATATACTTGAGGTAATCCAACACCTTGGGCATCAAGCCATCTTTTTCAGGATCTGGCACCTGCAACTTCTTGATATCTTCCGGCTTTTGCACTGGATAGTATCTAGGATCGGCCGCTGGATCTTGTTTGGGCAAATACTTTATATCACAACCAAAAGCCGAGGCAGCGACGATCGTCCCAAACCAGGGCATAAGATAGGGCACGAAATCATCGTCGATCTCTTTGATCTGGTCGTAATAGGTTCGTTCCTGGAAGGTGGTCATGACCGCCGGATCGTCAAAATATGCTTCTGGGAAGGTGTCCGGATCCAATCCAAATACCCAATACAGCGCGCTATTAACGATATACGGCGGTTCCTCAACTGGTTTAAAGGCGAATACATCGGCTGTTTTCGCCTTGACTTTGTTCAATCTCTTTTCGAATAAACCTTTGAATTCTTCACGTTCTTCTTCACTTAGGGCCTCTGTTGTCCAAGACACTTGAAACCTCCTCGTATGCGTACTTTCTCGTTAGTTGTATATACCGTATTTCTTGGCTGATTCCACCAGGGCATGGACGTTATCGGCCGGAACTGTTGAGCCCATGGCACAACCAGGTCCCAGGATAAAACCACTGTCTGGTTTCCAGACTTCAATTAGTTCGCGGCAGGCTTCGTCAACTTCAGCCGGTGTACCGCTTTGGAGCAAATTAGTGTCGATGTTGCCCAGCAGACAGGTCTTGTTTCGAGCCGCTTCCTTAATCTTAACTATATTAGTTTTGTGGTCGATCTCAAGTACCTGTGCGCCAGTAGCGATGAAGTCATCGATAATTGGGATTGTATTCCCACAAATGTGATTGTGTAGAATGATGTCGTGAGCCTTTAGCTCATCAACCATCCGCTTCTCATGGATCCAGGGATATTTGCGGTAATGTCTTGGTGAGAGCAGATCCGGACCGGCAATGGGTTCACCGATCGATGTGGAATGGCCGCCACATTCTATTAAGGCATAGGCATAGCGGGTGGCTACACGGCGCGAATAGTCCATAAGCGCATGGATTAACTCAGGTTGCTCTTCAAAGGCGATATCCAACATCAATTCTGAAATACCCCGCAATTGAGCAGATAAATCCATCGGTCCTTGATCTGCCCTGGCGCAAATCCATACCTTATCGCCAATTTCCTTGGATAAGATCCTGGTTGCTTTCAGGATCTCGTTCATGGGGAAGGTGGTATAGGGATCCGGCACTTCTAAATCGGCCACATCCTCGAGCTTATCTACAAGCGCTTTATGGGCGGCCGGGGCGGCATCGTCTCTGTAGGCCACTTCCACGCCGCAGGCCTGGGCATTGCAGGCCGTGCCATTTTCCAACAGAATCATATCATGCCCGAATTCCCGCCAAGCATCCAGCATCGCCTGGGCCAGTAATTCACCATCTTGGAAAACTTCGCTCATTGGCAAACCGGTCGCATAGGCTGCCGGCTGGAAGTTATGCAGATCTACCGGAACACGGTCTGGACTCTTAAGATCAATTGCCGCCTGTACACGTTCGATAGATGACGTATTCTCGTACATCACTTGCCCCTTTTGTTACGTGTTTTATTGTGTTAATCTGTGGGATACATTGAGGAAGTCACTCACCTATCACCCTGAGCCGGCGCCTAATAGCGGCCGTATTCCTGCAACGTTTCCCACATGGCCATGTAATTCTGGGGTGGCACCGAAGCCTGGGTATTATGGATCGTAGTGAAGACAAATCCTCCGCCCGGGGCCATGATTTCGATATTATGCTTGACATCTTCCCGCACATCTTCAGGAGTACCCTGATCGAAGACGCGCTGCGTGTCGACTCCAGCCCCCCAGAACGAAATGTCCTGGCCATATTCTATCTTAATGGCGCTATAGTCGATGCCCGCAGCGCTTTTCTGCAATGGATTTAGAATATCAATGCCCGACTCGATAAGGTCCCATAGTATAGGCACCAGGGCACCATCGCAATGATAAAACAGCTTGGCATTGGTTCGAGCCTTGATGAATGAGAACAGTTTGGTGTGTCGCGGTTTGATATACTTTCGATATTGTTCTGGACGGAAGAATAGATTGTTCTGCCCAGCCAGATCATCCGCCTCGATAACCACATCGGCCAGATCGCCCACTTGCTCTAGAACCTTCTCCCAGTAGCGCATCTTCAGCTCGACGACCTTATCCATTATGTATTCGGCTATTTCGGGCTGAAGGTAGAAGTCAGTGAAGTATGCCTCGAAGCCCCTGGTCCAGGCATGCATCTCGGAAACACCGGCTGATAAGGAACCGACGACCACGGCTTTTCCCTCTTCTATGGTCTCCAGCGCCTTTTCTCGTAAACCCGCAAACCGGTTTGGGTCACCTGCATCGGGCCATTGATAGTTCGCTTTGATCCCATCGACGGTTTCAAATTTATCCAGGGGCCAGGAATACATATCATAGTAGAGGCCACCTTGCTTGGGACTACGCCAACCGATACCCCATTCGTCGGTGTAAGCCGAGTATTCCCCTTCATCGCGATAAACAAGATTGTATTTGGATGAAGAACGGGGGGCGATATTGTGAATATCGATCTTGAGCATATTGGCCAGATCTTGATCGATGGCAGCTAATTGTTGAATGCTATCGACAATGCGTATCTCGACCTCAGGCAAACCTAGATAGGCTCGCAGATTCTTATAAGCAATGCGATGTATCCCAGACATCGGCGTGCCGCCCAGATCGAAGGGTAAACGATCTGGTTCCTTGTGATTTAAGGCCAGTTGGATACGTTCACGAGAGTTCATATGTACCTCCAATGAGTTGATTCACAAGCCCTTCGTTTACTAATGATGATTGCAAGTGAAAAGCTGGGAGCGCTTATTCGACGCTCTACTCGATGACCTTCGAGCGCTCCCAGCTACTTAAGTTATCGCGTTCTTCGAACTTAACAAAGAACGACTATTCGTGATAGAAGAAGCTGGCGTTGCTCTCATCAATCACGATGACGCCCGTATCGACAGATTCTGGCATGGGAACGATCCCGGCCGCTAAGTTATCAGGCACAATGGGAACCGGAGCATGGTTCAGATAGTACAACAACTTGGTGCCCAGGTAGGTCATTAACGCTGTTTTCTGAGCCACAGATGCCTGGATGACACCATCTTCGATGAATTTCAGGGTGCCGTCGTCGCGATCCATGGAGACGATTTTGAAATCGCCTTCCAGACCCAATTCCTTAACGGCTGTTGCCGCGCCAACGCCACCGGCCGCTTCAACGCAGCCGACGCCCTTCAGTTCAGGTTCGCGGGCCAGTACAGCTTTTAGGCCTTCGGCAGCTTTGGCTGAATCGCTGTCGTCATTGATGATCTGGACTAACTCAACATCAGGCCAATTCTCCTCGAACTCATCCTGGTAACCCTGGATCCGTTCTTCCAGATTTGATTGACCAGCCTTGGTCAAGATGGCCACTTTACCTTCGCCGCCGATCAACTCGGCCAGCATAGCGCCGCCCACGCGACCGGCGTTGTAGTTGCCGGTGCCCAGGAAAGTCAGGCGATTGGAACCGTAGACCTCGGCGTCGAGGGTTACCACCGGAATACCGGCGGCAATAGCGTCGTCGATGGCCGGTTTTAGGGCCGGATCAAAACCGATGATCAGCATACCGGCTGGCTCTTCGGCTACGATCTGCTCCATGGTATTGATCATGGCGGTCATATCATATTCTACCGGACCAACGAATTTGGTCTCTACACCTAATTCTTCACCGGCGAACTCAAGGCCCAGGCGATGATCGATGAAATAGGGCAGAGTGGTCAAAGCCAATACCTCAACATAGGTTTCGCCCGGTTCTGGGCCAGTCAGCTCAATACTACTGAAATCATAAGGATCGTCGGCATGATAGAAGTGGGAGGCATTGTCGGCATTAATCACCACAACGCCCGTATCAACTGATTCGGGCATGGGAATGACGCCTGCGGCCTCGTTATCGGCGACGATGGGAACAGGGTTATTCTGCAGACCCTCCATCAGCATCGTGCCGATGAAGGTCATCAAGGCGCTCTGTTGGGCCACAGAGGCATAAATGGTGCCATCTTCGATGAATTTCAAGGTGCCGTCGTCACGATCCATGGAGATGATCTTCAGTTGATCTTCCAGCCCCAATTCATTGGATGCGGTAGCGGCGCCAACGCCACCGGCCGCTTCCACACAGCCAACACCGGCCAGATCTGGCTCCCGTTGAAGCACAGCTTTTAGCCCATCTGCCGCCTTGGCCGAATCACTCTGATCGTCAATAACCTGAACAACCTCGATTCCTGGCCAATTTTCTTCGAATTCATCTTTGTATCCCTGGATGCGTTCCTCCAGGTTGCTTTGCCCAATCTTGGTGATCAGGGCTACTTTGCCCTCACCACCGATAGCCTCGGCCAGCAATTCCGCACCAACGCGTCCGGCATTGTAGTTGCCGGTACCCAAGAAGGTCAGACGATCGGAACCATATACCTCCGCATCGAGAGTAACTACCGGAACACCTTGGGCCACGGCCGCGTTAATGGAAGGTTCGAGTGCCGGATCAAAGCCCACAATATTGATCCCTTGTGGATTAGTGGCCACGGTCTGTTCCATGGTGTTCACCATGGCCGTCATGTCATATTCAACAGGTCCGACATGGGATGTTTGGACACCTAGCGCTTCACCGGCGAAATACAGACCTACCTGATGGTCGATAAAGTAAGGTAGATTGGTGAGGGCGTTTACCTCATAATAATGTTGGTCGCTTTTGGCTACGACCTCTTCTGCTTCCTCTGCAATAGGCTCTTCAGTCGCTACTTCTTCTTCAGCCATTTCTTCTTCTGCGGCTGGTTCTTCAACGACTTCTTCTGCGGCCGGTTCTTCAGTTTCAGTATCTTCCGAGGAACCGCAACCAACGGCAAAGACAGCCAGGGCAGCAATCAGAAGCAACACCAAAAAAAGCTTCCATGAATTGGTCTTCATTTCCTATCCTCCCAAAAAAACAACATAACTAATACAACTTGATTCGTAGTCCGATGGACAACTAAGGCTTGGGCGGCGCCACTGGCGCGTATTGATTTTAAGGCAATTTTTCCTCCTCTTAGCTAATATGAAACATGTTGGCTAGGATGAACTCCTATGGCTAAGCGAATCAGCAGCCACAGCGATGATTAATACACCACCGATGATGATCGTCTGCCAATAAGGGTTGACACCTAATAGATTCAAGCCGTTAGAAATGAGGGCCATCAGCATAACCCCAAAGAGCGAACCAATAACCGTGCCTTCACCACCAGCCAGACTGGCGCCACCAATAACAACGGCCGATATAACCTGAAGCTCGACGCCAACGCCGGCCGATACGGAAGCTGTACCGAAGCGACCTGCCAGAAGTAGACCGGCAAAACCGGCCATCACCGCAGCAATGATATAGTTGACAATCTGCACGCGACCTACCCGAATACCCGAGAGGCGAGCGCTTTTTTCATTACCACCAACAAAATAACTCTGGCGAAAATAGCGGGAACGTCTCAGTAAAATGTCACCTACCACAACACAAACAATCATGATGAAGACTGGGTATTGGATGCCGAAGGCCTTGTTCTGAGCCATCTGGTTGAAACTTTCGGGCAGGTTGGGGATGCCGAAACCGGACGTGAGCAACAACACAATACCACGAACCACCGACATCATGCCTAGTGTGGCAATGAGTGGATTGACTTTTACCCTGGCTACTAGCAAGCCGTTCATCAGACCAACCAGGATCGAAGCACCAAAGGCCATAAGAATTGCCACCGGCACACTGACATCCCAAAAAATCATGGCGTACCCGGCTACGGCTCCGGCAAGGGCCAGGGTTGAGCCGACAGAGAGATCGAAACCGCCCGATACCATGAGGACGGTCATGCCCACAGCCACAATCGTGTTAAAGGAAAGACCGAGCACCAGAGCGAGCATATTCGCTTTGGTCAGAAAATTATCAGAGGCCAGCGTCAGCAGAATCATTATCACCAATACGGTCAGGGCGATGGTTAATTCTCGCTGCTGGATGGCTCGTCGCCAGATAGGAACTTTCGTAGATGTCGAAACGGTGGCTTGGCCATCAGAATCATGACTTATACTCATACTTCTTCTCCTTCTTGGTCAGCGCCTGCGGCGAGTACCATGATCTTTTCCTCGTCGGCATCAGCGACCGGCAAGATGCTTTTTAGTTGACCCTGTCGCATCACCGCGATGCGGTCACTGATAATGAGTGTCTCTGGCAGGTCTGAAGAAATTGCTAGGATAGCTTTTCCTTCCCGGGCCAGTTGCCGAAGCATCCGGTGGATCTCTTGTTTTGTACCAACGTCTATCCCGCGGGTGGGTTCGTCAACGATCAATACATCAGGATTGGTGGCCAACCACATCCCCAGAAGAACTTTCTGCTGATTTCCACCCGAAAGATTACGCAATTTCTGATCCAGGGTGGGGGTCTTTATATCCAGATTCTGCACATACTTCTTAGTGAGGGCCGTCAGCTTATCCCATAGTAACCACCCTTTTGGGGCTACCTTGTCAAGATTAGTGACCAGGAAATTTTCCTTGACAGACTTTGCCAGATAGAGCCCTTCCTGTTTGCGATCTTCCGAGAGGTAAGCCATCCCCAGTTTCATGGCATCAGACGGATGAGATAGACGTACCGTTTCGTTCTTTAAGACAATAATTCCAGCAGTGGCAACGTCCATGCCGATGATCGCGCGGGCCATCTCGGTACGACCAGAACCGACTAGTCCAAAGAAGGTCAATATCTCGCCGTAATGGAGATCGAAACTAATATCTTCAAACTGCCCATCCTTGGAGAAGTGATCAACTTGTAGAACCTTGACGCCTCGTTCTGCTTCGGTGCCATGCAGATTTTCTAGATCGCCTAGATCCCGGCCGACCATCATGCTGATGATTTGATGCTCGTCAGATGTCGCGGTGGGTACCGTGCCCACAAGTTCGCCATCTCGAAGGACGGCGATTCTATCGGTGTTCTCAAACACCTCTTCCAGGTGGTGGGAAACGAAAATGATGCCCAGCCCTTGGCTTTTAAGTTGGCTGAGTAGATCGAACAAACGATCAGCCTCTTGCAGAGAAAGAGACGAGGTAGGTTCATCGAGGATGAGAATCCTGGCGTTCCGAGACATCGCCTTGGTGATTTCAACCAACTGTTGATTGCCAAGGGAGAGACTATCCACCCGCACTGTCGGTGGGAAAGTGGCTTCAAAGCGATCTAACCACTTTTGAGACTCTCGATTCATCTCGCCTACATTGATGAGCTTCAGCCCGTTGAGTGGTTGGCGGCCGGCGAAGATGTTTTCAGCAACGGTTAGATTATTGACCAGGCTCAATTCCTGGTACACGGCGCTGATTCCAACACCTTCTGCTTCGTGGGGATGGTTGAAATGGACTTCTTCACCATCCAAGAAGAGGCAGCCACTATCAGGCTCCTCCGCACCTGTGAGAATCTGGATGAGTGTTGATTTGCCGGCTCCGTTTTCACCAACTAAGGCCAGGATTTCACCAGCGTACAGTTCTAGATTGACATCAGATAACGCTTGGACGCCGGGAAACGCTTTTGATACCTGCTCGACTCGGAGCAAATTGCTGGCATCATCATTCATACGAATTCCTCCGAAAAATGGTCTCTCCAACCGATTAACGAGTTAAGAAGGAGAAACGCATTTGGTAAACCAGCTTAGCCTGTTAGTCGACCAATTCATTCGCCAATGATGCGGCCCGGCCGGCATCGGCCGCAAAGCCGTCGGCGCCTATTTCAGTGGCATATTCCGGTGTCACCGGGGCGCCGCCAATGATGACCTTAACACTGTCTCGAACGCCTGCGTCTTGTAGGGCGTCAATAGTCTTCTTCATAGAAGGCATCGTAGTTGTCAACAAGGCCGACATGGCTACCAAATCCGGCTGATAGTCGCGCACGGCTTGTACAAATTGCTCGGCCTGTACATCGGTTCCCAGATCAACCAACTCGAATCCGGCGCCTTCAAGCATCATGCCTACCAGGTTCTTGCCGATGTCATGCAAATCACCCTGGACGGTTCCGATGACGATTGTGCCGGTGGCCTGTACATCCGAGGCAACCAAGAGCGGCTTCAAAATGGCCAAACCAGCCTGCATGGCCCGGGCAGCTATCAACATTTCTGGGACGTAATATTCGCCTTCTTCAAACATCCGACCGACTTCCGACATGGCCGGCACCAAACCTTGTTTCAAGATCACTTCGGCCGGCAAACCGGCGTCGACTGCCTCCTGAACATGCTCTGTCACGGCGGTCTTGTCACCTTCAATAATGCCATCATAAATAGGTTTCAGTTGTGGATCCATTTCTTCCTCCTTTGAAAGTAGAGAGCATTCACATGATTAACAGGATACCGGGGCCTTCATGTTTGAGTGGCGTTCCTAGGCGGTCCGGTTGACTTACGCACGATTAGGCTGGTGGGGATTTCCTGGTAGAGTTGTGTCAATTCCTGATCGTTCAATATTTCGAGCAGAAGATTGGTGCCGGCTTTTGCGATCTCGCAAATGGGCTGCTTGATTGTCGTAAGCGCGGGCCAGACTTGGCGGGAGAGGGCTACATCGTCAAACCCGGCAATGGAAATATCGGCCGGCACTCTGAGACCCGCTTCGTAAACGGCCGAATAGGCGCCGGCGGCCATCTCGTCATTGTTACAAAAAATAGCCGTTGGGCGCGGCTTGCTGTCTAACAACTTCTGAACCGACGTCAATCCAGTTTCAAAGTGGTCGTCTCCATAGCCAACAAGAGCGGGGACGATCTCGATCCCCTCCTCGTTTAAAGCAGCCTGATAGCCATTAAAACGGTCATGCGCCGCTCGTTGCTCCTGCGGTCCGACCACATACCCGATGCGCCTATGCCCCAGGCTCAACAGATAGCGGGTCATATCATAAGCTCCCTGGTAGTCGGTGGCAGTCACATAGGGCCAGGGGCTCTCACGGTCCGAAGGAGTTAGGCGTACAAAGGGAAATGCTTGCTTATCTAAAGCTTGCAGAAGAGCTGTTGCATTATCGGCCGGTGGTGTAAAAAGCAACCCGTCCACCACTTGTTGCGACACCATGCGTAGAATTTCTTGTGTGTCCTTCTCTCTAGAGACATCACAAGGATGCAAGATGGTGCTGTAGCCAGATTCTCGCGCGGTTTCCAAAACCCCCTTGAGCACGTCTTGAATATAGTGCCAGCTTGCATTATGGAAGATCAACCCAATGGCGAAAGATTGGCCCGTAGCCAGCCGCCTCGCCGATAGATTCACGGCAAACCCCAATTCATTAACAGCAGCCAATACTTTCTGGCGGGTCGTTTCACGGACAAAAGGTTCATCATTGATAACCCGCGAAACTGTTTTTATAGATACGCCGGCGCGTTCGGCTACATCTCTGATAGTTGCCGACAACCATACCTCCTAAAACTCACCCGATAGCGTAGTTGATTGAGCTTGACAGCATAGGCCTGCGCCTGATACCGCTGTCAATGATGTTTCTAAAAAAAACAGCGCCGCTTATGACACCGCTGTCAATTTTATTATAGGTTCAGACCACAGTACTTCACACCTGACGTTTGTCACGTTGATGATATGATGATCGTCACCTCATGCTTTATTCGACTGGCAGAAATCGGGATGTGCCTAGGGCGGGATGAAATAAATGATTATACGGCTTGAGCCAGGACGGCCTGGAGCAGGACATTCGCCCCAGCGATAACGTCTGACTTTTCTACGCTCTCTAATTCGTTGTGGCTCAAGCCTTCCGCACAAGGTATGAAGATCATGCTGGTAGGGGCAATGCGGGAAACATACACAGCATCGTGACCGGCGCCACTCACCATTTCCATTGCTCCAATACCGACCGTTTCCACTGCCTTTCTCACCGCTTCGATACAGCCGGAGTCAAACTCGACAGGGGGTGAGTGCCAGATATCATGTACCTGGTCAGACAATCCGGCTGCACGACATGCATCATGCACTATCTCTCGCAGCGCATGGTCTATTTGCTCCAAGGCGGCCGATTCCGGATGCCGCAAATCCACTTTTATTGTCAGGCGGCCGGGAACGGTGTTGATGGCTCCAGGCTCAACCACGATGTCGCCGATAGTGGCCCGGCCGTAAGGCGCATATTGGTCCGCCAATTCATAAATCCCTTGCAGAATGGGTAATATACCCTTAATCGGGTCACGGCGATGGCTCATCGGCGTGGGTCCGGCGTGGGCTTCCTTCCCGGTAATCACCACATCATACCAGCGTATTCCCTGTACACCGGTGACGATACCTATGGTTTTGCCCTCGATTTCTAAAATGGGCCCTTGTTCAATGTGTAGTTCATACGTCGCCGTGAAGGAACGCCCACCAACCCTTGCTGCGCCTGAATAGCCGATGCGCTCTAGTTCGGCGCCCAAGGATTGACCACTTTTATCCATTATTGATAGCGCATAGTCCAGGTCAATTACTCCGGCAAATACGCCTGATGCGATCATCGCCGGCGCAAAGCGGGCTCCCTCTTCATTGGTCCAGGAGACAATTTCCAAGGGTATTGAAGTGGTAATGTTGTGATCATTCAGGGTCTCAATCACTTCTAAACCGGCCAACACGCCCAATGCACCATCAAACCTTCCGCCCGTTGGCTGGCTGTCCAGGTGGCTTCCGATCAGCACTGGAGGCTGCTGACTTTGCGCTCCAGCACTCCGGTAAACCCGCCGGGCAAAGATGCTGCCCATCTGGTCTATGGTTATAGTGCAGCCGGCCTCCTGGCACCAACGAATGAAGAGATCGCGGCCGTCCTTGTCTTCATCTGTCAGCGTTAGGCGACAGACACCCCCTTTGAGAGTAGCCCCAATTTGGGCCATGGACATGAGACGCCCCCAAAGCCGGTCGCCGTTCACCCGTAGTGTCTGGTAGGGTATGTCCGACATGATTGAGCCCAGCCCTCAGCTAGATTCCTGCTATCCCTGGTTCAAATAGATTCCTGCTATCCCAGGTTCAAACATCATCTCGAATAAGCGGCAGGGTCGAGCAATGAACGCCACCGCCGCTCTTATGAATTTCGCCATAATCAACCGGCAATATATCCACGCCTAATTTAGCCAGCTGATCGGCCGTCCGTTCTGCGTGAGCGGCCATAATGACCCGACCGGGACTCACCGCCAGGCAATTAACTCCAAACGGACCGTCCCGAGGATCGGCTTCGACAACCCGAATTCCAAGTTCCTTCAATTTTTCCAGAAAACGCCAGGGTAATTCAAAGCTGAAAGCCAGCGCTAAATCAACATCCACCATCACAAAAGCGCCATCGATGTGCAGTCCATAGCCGAGATTGTCAATCAGTAGCAGTTCAACTCCCTGTGTCTTGAGCACTTCGCCCAACTGGCGGGCACCTTCTATCTCGCTACGATGGCCGATGCCAACCACGGCCGTCTCCGGATTCAACCAGGCAAAACTCCCTCCTTCCATCAAGCCTGTGCCGTGAATGGTATGCAATATCGGCATCCCAAGATTGGCCAATGTACGTGAAAACGGTTGTTCTTCACCACGCCGGTAATCGATGCCGAAGCGACAAATGATCGCCCCACCCTTGGTAATAATAGCCGGATCACGTGTGAAGATAGATTTGGTCAATTGGGGGTGCGGTTCCTGCAGGTGCACGACCTCAACCTTTTCGACCTTTAGAGCCGCCACCAAAGCATCGTGCTGAGCCTGAGCCAGTGCCAGATTGGGCCGGTTAGGATCAGCCCAATACCAGGTCCTACCGGGGCCAATCCAAGCTTGGGCTTCTTCCACATACTCGCCGCCAGACATCATGACATCCCATTCCCGGCCCGGCCGGCTGACCAAAACGGTCCGCATACGCCCCACGTCGTTATTCAAGCCCCATCGACGCCCCCAGACTTTCTCCAACATCTCCGCTGATTCCAGCGCCGGTTCCCCTCTGCCAGGGTTGTTGCGGTGCAAATATTGGTAGAGCTTCCTCCGCTAACGTGAGCCTGCAGCCCACGGGTCAATCTCAGGGAAATCAATCCCACAAGTTGAAGTTGATTTTCGGGCTTAAGTATGGGCGTCAGGAATTGGACCTGGCGCGATATCATGCCAAGCGAACGGGGCTCATCGTCCATCTCCAGGTAAAAGAATATGGTGAGCCTTCATCCATTGGAACTGGAGGCGCGTCAGGCGCGTTCGATGGTAATCGCCTGCCGGTGAATTTGGATAGCTCCAGCTTTGTCCAGCACCTGGGTCACATACTGTTCAGGCACATCGACCAGGGTGTGTTGGTCCTGAATACGGATGGCGCCAATGGTATAGCCTGGAATGTTAGCCTGATAGGCTAGGGTGCCTACCACATCGTTAGGGCGAATTCCCTGAGCTTTTCCCGCGCTCATGGACAGGCGAACCATTCCTTTCTCGCGACCATTGCTGCTTCGTGACCGTCCGTTGGATGCGTGTCCGTTGCCTTGCTTGCGGCCGTTTCCCCGGTGATTGGGACGCTGGCGATTTCCAGGCTGGAAATCTTTTACTTCCGTCACGGCCGCAATCGGTCTTTGTTTCTCTTCGATGCGGGACAACTTTAGAGCAGAGGCAGCGATATCAACCGGATCGTAACCTTGCTCTACCAACTCGACTAACCATTTCCCTTTCCCGGCGGCAGCGGTCGCGCTGCAGCCAGACCATCATACGCTCCAAGCAACGCCGCTTCTCGTTTGGTTTCGATGTCGGCTACGGTTGGTAAAGTTGCACGAGTGATGGGCTGCTTCGTAAAGGATTCAATTCTATGTAACCGTCCTCGCTCAGCCGGGGTAACCAGAGAGATGGCAATGCCCGTTTTGCCCGCGCGCCCGGTGCGTCCTACACGATGAACGTAACCTTCCAGGTCATGAGGCAGATCGTAGTTGAATACGTGCGAGATATCGTCTATATCCAGGCCCCTGGCGGCTACGTCGGTGGCTACCAGCACCTTGATCTGGTTGCGACGGAATCGTCCGAGCACTCGTTCGCGGGCATCCTGGCTCAAATCTCCATTCAACGCCTCGGCCGGGAAACCGCGCTGGGTAAGTTCACTGGCCAATTGACCGGTGCCAATCCTGGTACGGGCAAAGATCAGCGCGCTTCCGATCTCTTCGACCTCAAATAAACGCGTGAGCGCGGCTAATTTATCCGCCCCATTGACCAGGTAGTAACGTTGCTCGATTGCGGCTACCGTGAGTTGCTTCCGTTTGATCGTAGCGGTTTGGGGATCGCTTAGGTATTTCCCAGCCAGGCTCCGAATCGCCGGTGGTACCGTTGCCGAAAAGAGGGTGGTCTGGCGAGTAGAGGGTGTTTGCTCGAGAATAGCTTCCATATCCTCGATAAAGCCCATACTCAACATTTCGTCGGCCTCATCGAGCACGATCGTGCGCACGTTGCTGAGATCCAGGACCTTCTGTTTGATTAGGTCAAGCAACCGGCCGGGAGTGCCAACGACTACGTTTACCCCTTTTCGTAGCTGATGTATTTGTTGGCCATAGGGCTGCCCGCCATAGACAGCCAGCACACGCACTCGACGATAACGACCGTAATCATCAAACGACTTGGCCACTTGTAATGCCAGTTCTCGAGTCGGGGTTACGACTAGGGCTTGCACCTGGCCTTGACCGGGTTCCAGGTTTTGCAAGATAGGCAGCGAAAACGCAGCTGTTTTTCCTGTTCCAGTTTGGGCCTGGCCAATGACATCGCGGCCTTCCAACATCAATGGTATGACGGCCTCTTGGATTGGGGTTGGCTCTTCATAGCCAAGTTCACTGACTGCCTGCATCAATTGAGGATGCAAGTTAAATTGAGTAAAATCGTTTGACATATTTCTCCTACTAACGGTTTATCGAATCCCTGGGATGACACGACCCTTGCGGGTCTTGCCCCGATTGTCTGCCCAGATCGGACTCGTCCCGATAGTAAGAGTCATCTTCTGGCAACAATAAATGCCGGGCCTGATTTCGGCCGGCACCCATTTGGAACAGTAAAAACAACAAAGATGTTGTGATCCAACTGTGGATAAGCTGGGGACTATACCACACAATGGCAATTTGAAGTATTAGATGTTCAGTAGTTAATCACGCAGAACTGGATATAGACCAGAACGGTGAACGCTCATGATACGGCCGGATTTTGTGACCGGATCATTGACTGGTACCGTTTATTCTTCCTTCATTACCAATTCTTATACGAATCGCTATGTTTCCGGTACTCAATTAATTCTTCACCCAGCAGTTCATGTTCAAGAATGATATCGCTGACTTCCTCCAGCGCAGATACCCAGGCGTAAGCCTCTTCCAAAGTCTGACCGGTGGAAAAGCAGCCATGGCCTCGCTGCATGACGATCTTGTACCCCTGAAGCGCCTCAGAAACGGTTTCGGCCATTTCCTTTGATCCAGAAGCCATCTCCACCGACACCACCGGGATTTTACGCAAAAGGTAAGAACCTTCATTGTCGATGGGGATAATTTCATCCCGGCTAAGACTAAGGGTGATAGCGGTACGAGGGTGAGCATGGACGATAGCTAGGGCGGAGGTCTTGTCGTAGATGGCCCGGTGGACGATGAGTTCGGTGCTGGCGCGGATGATGCCGCTATCTTTGCCCTTGTATCTGGTTTCGACAAAGTCTGTTTGTTTGAGGCGGCCGAACTGCGCCCCGCGTCGTTTGATGATTATCTTGTCACCGACACGGACGCTCATATTGCCGCCATGGGAACTAGTAAGTCCGGTGACAAATATGTCTCGCCCGATGTCGCGGAATTCTTCGTAGAGTCGTTGGTCTATCATGGTTTCCTCGTCTCGTGGATCGTGTTGTGGATATTCACTGTAGGGATATCAACGTGCATAATCCATTCGTCAATTATGATATCACTTCTGCCAGGTCAGTTAGTTGCAGTTCTTCCAATTTATCAAGGGTGGGTATCCCTTTTTCATCCCAACCTCGGAATTGGTAATACTCTTCCAGCATTGGAGCTAATTTGGCTATGAAGCCTTTGCTGGGTCCTTCGGTAACGGGCTCGTTAAGCAGACGGTCGGGTAAATTATCGTCTAAGTTGGTAAAGCCTTCACGCAGATTGTAAAGTCGTTCCAGGTTCCAGACTCGTTCGCCGACTTTCATCAGGTCATCGGAGCTGAAGTGAAGACCGGTGACGGCCGATAACGTTCGGGCGAAGAACTCTTCTGCCACAGCCATATTGACAAACTTACAATACACCAAACTATCGATGACTGCTGCCGAATCTTGATGTACGGAAACGATGCCCGCTTTCCCTTGAGTGGCAAAGCGATCAATCAAGCGGGGCAAGGCCAATACTTCTGGGCCCAACATATTGCCAGTTTCGTGACAAGCACCTCTATTTGAAGTGGCATAAACTAACCCTTGACCTTGCATTCCACGCGGATCATAAGCGGGTAATTCCAGCTTCTTAACGCTCATCGAAAGTTCGGGAGCCCCATATTTTTCAGCCATCCGGTAGCTGCCTTCAGCCATATCGTCACCCAGATTGCGTCGATAAGCGGTATCCCGTATGAGCTCTTGAAATTTTTCTCCCTGGCCAAACTGGAGATCGGCGTCCAACAACCCCTTTTCTGACAGCTCCATAGCGCAGCCTATGATGTTGCCCATCGAGATGGTGTCCAGTCCCAGATCGTTGCACAAATAATTGGCTTCAGTTATGAGGTCTAGGTCATCCACGCCGCATTGAGCGCCAAAAGCCCAGGTGGACTCGAATTCAGGTCCCTCCCCTTCTTTACCGCTGGCCGTTTTAGTGATTCGAGTACAGGTTATGGGGCAAGCCCAACAGGCCTGGTTTTTTACTAAAATCTCATCGGTGATGGCTTCGCCGCTGATCTTTTCGGCGTTTTCAAACTGTGATTGTTGGAAATTGCGCGTGGGTAATGCTCCGATTTCATTGACGACATTGAGGACCACGGCCGTGCCAAATTCCGGCAAAGCCTGAGAAGTGAGCGGGCTGGCTTTTAGCAATTTTCCCGTTTCATATAACATGAACTTGAATTGGTTTTTATCGGCCGCCTGATTCTTCTCATTCCCTTCAACGACGATGGCCTTTAGATTTTTGCTACCCATCACAGCGCCCGCGCCACCGCGAGCCAAAGCTCTTTCCTTGTCGTTCATGATAGCGGCGATACGAACCAAATTCTCACCAGCCGGACCTATGCACATGACATTGCGCTTGTTTTTATTCTGCCCCAGTGCATCGGTCGTTTCAAAAACTGTCTTGCCCCAAAGATGCGTTGCGTCTTCGATGTTAACGGTATCTGAGGTAATCGTTATTGTGACGGGTTTTTCCGCTTTGCCTCTCACGATGAGGGCATCATAGCCTGTTCGCTTAAACTGCATTCCCCACCAGCCGCCACTATTAGCATGGAGAAGTGTGCCGGTTAAGGGGCTTTTGGTACTCACATTGAAGCGATTGCTGGTCTGTGAACCGCTGGCAGTGATTGGTCCTGTCGTGAAAATGAGGACATTTTCAGGGTCTAACGGTTTGATATCCGGACCCACTAAGTTCCAGAGCAATCGTCCACCAAGGCCTCGACCACCTAGGAAAAGTCGCGCTATATCCATATCAAGGGGTAACGTATTTATAGCGCCATCGGTCAAGTTAATATCTAGAATCTTTCCAGCCCAGCCTTCCATCTTAATTTGTCTCCTGGATTGAGCAGTAATCGTGAGCTTTGCTCTGTTCAAATTGCTGTGTAAATGGTTGATTGATCATTATGTTAAGTTCAGACAATTTCCTGATTTTTTTAGTCAATGAATGAGGGTGGAACTTCTCGCTTGAACGCAAGTTTAAGTGTCAACCCTTGTTAGGCTAGTTTCCATTGCGATTTAAACTGAGGGGCGCATTTGCCCTTGGGATCTTGAACTTTTCCAATCTAATCATCAAGGACTGAGTCCTTTGCCTAAGGCAGTCAAGTTGTTGGCGACAATGCCCCAACCAACCCAGCGTTCGAAGCCATCTTGACCACGGTTTCGGCAGCGGTCGAGGCCATACTTCCGCTTGATGACGCTGATCCGACCTTCGACGCCGGCATGGAATCGCCGGCCACGCCAGAACCAACGCTGTCGCTCGTATTGGCGACGCGTCTCTGACTTGCGCCCAGGCTTGGGCAAAACGATTCGTTTCACCCCCAGCTTGGCCGCCAGTGCTTCGTTATCGGCAGAGTGCACACCGCGGTCGGCGCTGGCCTGTCTGGGTGGCCGACCGAATAGCTGAACATGCTTTTCAAGTGTTGGCTGCCATTGACTTTCATCGGCTGGATTGCCATCCAGCACCTCGTATTGAGCGATGAAGCCGCCTTCCACTTCACCGAGCCAGACCTTGTGGCCGAATTCGGTATCCTTATTGACTTTGCCACGGCGAATGATGTCTGTATGCGGTTCAAAGATGCTGACGAGCTTCTCTGCCTGCGGCACCTTCTCACCTGCGAACACCCGGCGCATGGTTTGGTCAACAACCTGCCGTGCGCGTGGCAGAAAAGTTTGCAGGGTCTCGATGAGCCTGTGGCCTTCATCTGCAACCTGGTTTTGTAGTTCAGCCAGTACCCGTTCTGCTTGACGAACCGTCGCTTGTGTCGTCTGCACCAGACGCTGGTAATGGGATTTCATCTGCTCTCGGCTACGATGACTCAGCCCGGCTATCCTGCGAGCGGCTCGCTTAGCACTGCGCTGGCGATTGCGGAACGTTTCTTTGCTCAGTTCAGTTCCTAAACCGAGCAGCGTCTTGGCTTGGGTCAAGGTGCGGCCTAGAACGCGCACACTGTCGGCTAATAGGCGACTGTCGGTGGGATGATGGATCGTCGTTTCCACTACCGTGCCATCCATGCGCAATTGGCGGCCATGCGTTAACTTGTTGTCGATGGCCAGATTCATGATGCGTTGGTTGAAGGCTTGCAACGTCTGTGGCTGAATGAGATTGGCCCAACGGCATAGCGTGCTTTGGTCTGGTACGACCTGGAAGTAGACCCGGCAGAATTGTCGCAGAACCAGGCTGTCGGCCACTTGGAGCACCGTTTGCTCGTAGCTTAAGTCGTATAGGTGTTTGATGGCCAACATACGTAGAATAACCTCCACCGGCGTCGACTTCCGGCCAGCGGTCAAGGTGTTAGGATAGCGTTGCGCAAGGTCATCACGAATCATGCAAAACAGCTTGTCGTCATCTAGAACTTGGTCAATGGCAGTTAGTTCAGGGTTCATCTTGATGGTTAGACCAGGAATTCGATTGAGAATGTTGTCCGCTACATGTTTGTCGATTAGCATTGGAGTGGGCCTTTTGTGATTTTGGTTTGCTTGGTCGCTCACCAAAATTACATTGAGGCCCTTATTCATGCAATTTTGCAATGGAAACTAGGCTAAATAGCTACGGTGTTGTCAGCCGCCAGCTATCGGAGGAAATATTGCCACTTGATCACTTTCATCCACAAGTGTATCCAATCCTTGCGCCAGCTCAATATCACGGCCGTTGATCATAACGCGCACATAAGAGTGTAACTGTCCGTTGTCAAAAATGGCCGAATTGAGCGCCGGAAAAGCAGCGCACAAGTCCAGCAACACTTCGTGAATCGTTGCGCCAGAAGCCTTAACGGTAGCCTGACCGGCGTGTTGTCGCAAATTCCCAAATAGCTTCACCTGTATCATTTAATCCCTTGGGGCTAATACCTGTTGTTCGAAGGTAAGAATATCACTGACGTCGTTCATACCCACGGCAACATATTGCTGTAAGCAATAACAGTCCCAAATCGCTCTAAACAGCATGCTTTTTGTACTTTCATGGCGCCGTTTCAGTGTCCACACCTTTTTTGTCATAGCGTTCACGCGCTAGTTGATATACTCCCATATTTCTGTTCATTTGAGTACCATCCATATTTATTTACCCTTCGTTTCTTTCAGCGGTTAACGGGCGATCTCAAATAAATTGAACGGGTGGAAGGGTAATCGGCCGTGTATAGAGGAAAATAAGATGATCAACGATGAAGTTGGGTGAATCCCATCTCCCGTCGTGCTTACTTTAAAGCTTGTCTCCTAGTAACGGGCTGAGGTATCAGCAGCCTCAATAGAGATAGTATTGCCCGTCAATGAGATCTGCTCTAAATCAACCCCTTTGGGCACGATGATAGCCGTCAATTGCCCGCTTTCCTTGATCACACGCGCGGGAAACGAAAATAGAGTCTCAGGCCCGACTTCTATGACAGAATTGTGCGGCGTGAAATAAGCGTTGGCATCTTTGGTAGCGAATCCACCTGCCGCTTCGTCAATATCACTACTTGCGCCGACAAAAATGACGACATCATTAGCAGGAATCAGCGTCACAGAAACGGCGTTATTGTACATGATTTCCAAGTCGCCATTATTGCCATACACCCAGCCAACCTGAACTGGTTCGCCCTCATAAATAGCGTCTTGAACCTGGGCAATAAACGGATGATCCTGCAGCGCTTCCACCTCAGCTTCGTAGACAGCCTCTTCACCAAGTTCGCCGTCAAAGGCATCCAGCATAGCCTGTGTGAATTCTGAAGGATCCAATTCCCAGTGTGGCGCGCCGAAGGATTCAAAAGATGGCTCATCAACCGGCGCAGGATACAGTAGGATATTGAGCCCGAGTACAGTTTGGTAAGTTTCATCCTGGGCAATTGGGGAATGATATGGGGCAGTCGAGCCTTCCCGGAGAGACTGTCCACCTCCGGCTCCATAACCTTCTTCACCCCGCCCACAGGCAACCAAAGCGCCAATTGTTAACAAAGCAATCAAAAGAAGTGTTCGCTTCATCTTCTCTACCTTTCCCTCTTAGCACCTAAAATTTCAGTTGGCCTGAAAACGACCAACTATATAAGACTGATCACCCCGAAACCGTGCCGGGATTATATCATACCAGAATCTCTGTTGGAAAAAGGGAGGAGCGACAGGCGAAAGACTGTGCCTGTCGCTCCTTCAAAGTTGCTTCAGTAGCCGAATAAAATTAATTATCCAGACTCACGGAATCTTAGAAGTCAAAATCACCGATATTGTCGATGGTGAAAACTGTCGGCGGACCGGTGATGACCACGGCTAGCTCACGGAAAGTGCGTTCGCCAAGGTTGGGAACCTCGAAGGTGTTGCCTTCGGCCGCTTCAACGACACCATTGGACAAGTCAGCGCCAAGGTAAGTCGCAAGGTAACCTTCATCATACGGGCTCCAGAGCGCAAACGCTTGGACGATTCCATCTTCAACGAAGCGACGCATCTGGTTGGGAGTACCCAGGCCAGTTACTTGGAGGCCGCCACCAACTGCATTCTCGCCACCGGGGTAGACGCCGGCCGATTCAACGCACTGTGCTGAAGCTGCCACGCCGACTGTGGTGGGCGAAATGATGCCACGTAGGTCGGGATAATTAGCCAACAAACCCTCGCATTCGGTCAGGCTCTTCTGAGGATCATCGTCACCATAAACGATGCCAACCAATTCCATCCCGGCGTATTTCTCATCCTGGAGCGCTTCTTCCATGCCCTCGATCCAATAGTTCTGGTCAGGTGCGTCGGCCGTCGCGCTCAAGATGGCAATCTTACCTTCGTAGTCGATGAGCGATCCCATCAACTCAACCTGGCTGGCCCCGGTGATGTCAAAGTCCATCGGCAACACGGCCGCATCACGGTGCTCTTCACTACCAGGAATGTCTGAGTTGACGATAAGCACGACAATACCCGCTTCGCTTGCCTGGTCGAAGACGTCATTCAGAGCATCGGGGCTATTGGGCGAGATTGCCAGTACGTCTACACCACGCTGGATCTGCTCTTCGACGAAGGGGATCTGCGAAGTTGCCTCGGCTGTTGCCGGGGCAGTGGTGGTGAAGGTGCAGCCTATTTCCATACAGGCTTGTTCGAAACCCCGAATAATGGAGTCGAAGTAGGGATTGCCCGTATTCTTAGGGATGTAGACAATGTCTAGAGCCTCGCTTTCCGCGGGCGCTTCTTCTTCGGCCGGAGCCGCTTCTTCTTCAGCTGGAGCCGCTTCCTCTTCGGCTGGCGCTGGCGCCTCTTCCGCTGGAGTGTCTGTTTGGCAGGCAACGAGAATCATCGACAGTGCCAACAATAGGACACCAACGATATAAAGTCTCTTCAACATGTTATTCTCCTATTTCTTCCTGAGGTAGGGCTTTTAGCCCTGTTATCTATACAGCATCTACACGAGCTAAGGTCATTAAAATGCTTGTCTTTCTTATTCTCACCTCCTTCCTCTTGACGAGATTCGTTAGATGCAAAATATCATTTCTGCGAAACGGATTATCATCTTCGAATCCGTTTCGTTAGGTTTGACACCAGAATGGAAACGATGAGCAAAGTGCCGATCACGGCTAGCTGGCTCTCGGCTTTAACATTTGCCACTCCCATCCCGGTGCGCAGGAATATTATCAACAAGAATGCAGCGACCGTACCAAATATCGTTCCCCGGCCACCGTAAATATCAGTACCACCCAATACAACCGCTGTGATTACATCCAGTTCCCAACCCCGAGCATGATCGTATCGGGCCACACTAAGGCGCGAGACCATGATCAAACCGGCCAGACCGGAGAGCAAGCCCATCATCGTAAAGACTATCAACTTTACCCTCTGAGTTGGGACGCCTGCATACCTTGCCGCCTCCTCATTCGTGCCAATAGCGTATACCCAGCGGCCGAATGTTGTCTTATGGAGGATGATGCCGAGAACGATCGCCAGAACGACGAAGAGGACAAGCGGCAATGGGATAGATGTGCCCGGGATATAAACACGATGGATACCGACAAACCATTCAGGAAAGACGATGTCACGGCTCCAGGCCAACCTGGGACGAGAATCATCGCCAACCAAGACCTGGGCGGCGCCTCGATACAAAGCCAGGGTGGCCAATGTCACCGCCAGTGCAGGCAATTTCATCCGCGTAACGAGCAGGCCATTGAACGCTCCCAAAGCTGCACTCAAAAGAAAGGCAAGGATGATAGTAATTCCCATAGGGATACTTAAATCAAAGAAAAGTACGCCGGCCACAGCGCCGACCAGTGCCAACATCGAAGCAACCGACAAGTCGATATTGGCGCTGATGATGATGAAAGTCATCCCCAGAGCCATGATCCCTACTTCAATATAAAGTGAGGTGTAGTTTAGAAGGAAATTCAGGTCCAGGAAGTAAGGTGAAATAATGGAACCGACAATGAATGCCAGTACCAGGAGAATCACGGTGATGAATTCTGGCTGCACCACCACATCCAGGATACGTCTCTCGATTAGGAGCAACCATTGGTTGGTCTTGCGTTGGGTCAACCGTTGCAGTCTGTGATGGAGTTTTATCAGTACTCATCGACACTTTATTCTCCGGTAGTTGCCCGTCGTAGTTCACGCCGGATAATTGCGTCAACCGTGACGGCCAGAAGTATAACGAAACCGTAGACTGCCAATTGCCAGGTGGAAGCGACACCCAACACGGCCAGGGCTACGTTAATGGTGCCCAACAGCAGGCAACCTAAGAAAACACCCAGCACGGACCCCGAGCCTCCAAAGACATTCGTTCCGCCGATGACGACGGCGGCAATGACAGTCAATTCGAAGCCTACACCCGTCTCGCCCGGGTTCACAAAACCGAACCTTGACGCATACAAGATACCAGCCAAGCCACAGAGCGCTCCAGTAATTAGATAGACTGAGAACGTGGTAATCTCAACCGGCACCCCACGCAATCTGGCGGCTTCGGGATTACCGCCAATTGCATAGATACCGCGACCTAGCTTGGTATACCGTAGGAACGCGTAGGCTAGAAAGGCCACGACGACGGCAATGAGGACAACACTTGGCACCCATTGAACGCCAAATGGACCCCGCTGTGACCAGCGAATTAATTCAGTTGGGACGTGATTTGGATCTATCTGACGCCCACCGCTTACTATGAAGGTAAATCCTCGATAGACGCTGAGGGTGCCTAGTGTCGTGATGATGGGTGGGATCTTTAGCCAGGCAATCAATCCGCCATTGATGGCCCCAAGAAAAGCACCTAAAAGTATGGCAATTAGCGTTCCTAGGAAGATATTGAATCCTGGTACATCCCGAAAGATCATGCCCACGACGATTCCAGCGATGGCCAGCATCGAACCAATTGACACGTCAATGCCCCGGGTGATAATGACCATCATCTCACCCATAGCCACCACGGTCAACAAGGGAATCCAAAGCAGGATGCTGCGAATATTGATTGGTTTGAACAGGAAGTCGGGTTGAAAGGCCATCGTAACGCCCAAAACAGCAACCAGGAAAATGACAATTCCCAGTTCGCGGAAACGGGCGAGACGGATGGCAAGATCGTTGGAACGCTTTCTGTGAATTGTATCTGTGGTCGTTGCCATGAATATTATCCTTCTTGCAGAACTTGGCCGGCGGCGGCAGCGATTACGCGTTCGGCAGTCGCCTCTTCTTTGTCGAAACGACCGCTTATTCGACCTTCACGCATCACAATGATCCGGTCGCTCATCGCCAATATCTCTGGAAGCTCAGAAGAAATCATTAGGATCGCAATGCCCTGGGCAGCCAATTCGCTCATCAGGCGGTGCACCTCTGCTTTGGCGCCGATGTCGATCCCACGGGTAGGTTCATCTAAAAGCATCACTTTGGGGTTTGCCATAAGCGATCGTGAAAGTACGATTTTCTGCTGGTTGCCGCCCGATAGTTCTATTACAGGTTGACTAGAGTCTCGGAGAACAATGTTCAGCTTTTCGATATACTCTTGCGCTGACTGTTCCTCTAATTTTTCTCGTAACAAGCCCCTGCGAGAAAGTCGTTCTAGCACCGCAAGTGTCATGTTCTTGGTCACGCTCATAGGCATCAACAAGCCATTCTTCTTCCGATCTTCGGGAACATAAATCATGCCTTGTTTCAGGGCATCGCGCGGCCGGCCGATCTTAACCTCTTGGCCGTTGATACGAATCGTTCCTGAGTCAATTTCTAGGGTACCGAATAGCGCCCGAGCTACATCCGTGCGGCCCGCACCAACGAGGCCAGCCATGCCAACTATTTCCCCGGCCCGGACATCAAACGAGATGTCTTCAAATTTCAATGCGCGTGTCAGATTCTCGACCTCGAGCACGGGCTCACCAAATTCTTCAGATTCACTCTTTTCAAATAGGGTACTCAATGGACGGCCTACCATCATTCGAATAATTTCATCAACGGAAACCTCATCGGCCAGCATATGGCCGATGAGTTCTCCATCGCGCAGCACAGTGATGCGATCACAGATATCAAAGATCTCCTCAAGCCGATGGCTGATGAAAACGATAGCTGTACCCTGGTCCCTCAGCAGCCGAATAATAGAAAACAAGTCGTCGACCTCACTGGGAGTCAAGGCCGCGGTTGGTTCATCCATCAGGAGGATTTTGGCATCTTGAGATAGGGCGCCCGCCATCTCAACCATTTGCTGGTCGGCGATGGACAGACCGCGCACTTTTTCTCGGGGATCAAGCTTTACGGAAAGTGAATCCAGGATCTCAGCTGAACGGGTATACATGGTTGCCCAATCCAGGCGACGCAGGCCGCTTTTCATCGGCTGGCGGCCGATGAAAATATTCTCAGCCACATCCAGATCGGGGAAAGTCAAAGGTTCTTGGTGAATCAACGCTATCTGTAATACAGTCGCCACCTGAGGATTTGGAATGTGAACAACCTCGCCATTCAGCCTAATTTCACCAGCCTTTGGCACATGAACACCAGCGATGTTCTTGAGTAAAGTCGACTTACCGGCGCCATTTTCACCAACAAGTCCGTGCACCTCACCCGGATAGATCTCAAAGTCAATATCTCTCAGAACATTGACACCGGCAAAGGCCATGTAAATACCTTGGGTTGTTAGTATCGGAGAGTTATCTGTCATGGGCTTGTTTTACTCCACATACTCTTTGATTCAAGGCGATCAACGACTGAGTTCTTTTTGTTGCGTCGCCGATTTCACCGGCAAATACGGGCCAGCGACCTAATGCTGAGCAGAAACCCGCATCTGCTTAGTAAGCTTTGTCATATATAAGGTTTTCGAACAAATCGATCAAAGGGCCAATATCTCCATCAATCGCTACTGCGCGACAAGGAGAACCGTCCCTTCCACGAATACGCAACGGTAAAGCGACCAAGATAATTTGATCGTTCTGAAGCCGATCCAAGCCTCGCAATCCTTCAATGATCAATACTTGGGCATTTTCATTAAGCAGTGAGTGATGTGAAGCTGTGTACTCGGCCGGATAGGTTGTTGGTGTGTCCAAGGCTATACAAGCTACACCTTGTTCTGCTAACCAAGTGCTGCATTCGATAGTCAAGTAAGGTTGGCCGCCAAAATAACTTGGATCTGGCAATATTTTGTCCCACCCAGTATTGAATACTAGGCGGCTGCCCTCGGTTACTTTGTCAGCATGCTTCTGCATATCTTCTAATGTGATCGGATCGCCGGCTTTTTTATGGGTGAAGTCCAGTACATGAGCCAGACCAAATCCTTTCCGCACATCCAAATTCTCGACAGTTACTCCATCGTCGAAGAAGTGAAATGGCGCGTCAAGATGAGTGCCGTAGTGCGCACTCATGATGATTTCAGTCATGTTGTAATTCAGATCCGAGATCTTTAGGTGGGCATTGATTTGAGTCTTAGGGTCCGGCTCGAAAGTCGGTGCCCCGTCAAAGATATCCTGCGATAAATCTACCAGGCGCAACATATCCATTACTCCTTACTAAGTGCGTTTTTCATCAAACAAACCGGTCGATTAGTCAAGATGGAAATACTCTTCCAATTCAATCATGCTTTCGTCGACTTCCATGTCTCCCAGGTTTTCGAAATAGGGATTCATAAATTCATTCCACCTTGGATTGACATCCTCGTGGGCGATATCATCCAGGGCCGTTTGGAAGTCCACAGGCGTTTCAAAATACCCAAATATCAAGCCGTCTTTTCGAATAAACAGCGTGTAATTGTGCCAGCCTGAGCGCTTGAGAGCTTCTTGCATCTCGGGCCAGACGGCTTCATGATGTTTCTTGTATTCGTCGATCTTGTCTTCTTTAACTTTAAGTAAGAAGCCAACTCTTTTCATGCCCCTATCTCCATTAATCAGATCCGGCGAGACGGGTCATTTCGCCCAGTCCTTCGGGACCCATGGCCTGGTAACCGCCACATATCGCCAGGTCTGTACCGGTAATGAACGACGCGTCATCACTCAAGAGGAACAATGTTGGACCAGCGCATTCAACAGGTTCGCCGCAGCGTCGAAGCATATGAAATTTGCCCCAGAGGGGATCCCATTTCTCTCGGCCACCGCCGTCCAAATCGGCCGCCTTATAAACTTCACGGGTCCAGATCCAGGCCGGGCTAACACTGTTCACCCGGATATTGTACTCGGAAAGGTCCATAGCCATGCATTTGGTCAAAGTGTGTACGGCGCCTTTGGCCGCATTGTACGTCCAACGATCGGGCTGGGCGATGAAAGCGGAAATGCTCGACATATTAACAATGGATCCACCACCTTGCTCCTTCATCGATGGAGTCACCAGCTGAGCCATCACAGCATAGCCAACCGGGCCAACCATGAAAATTCGTTCCCAATCTTCACGTGTCGCTGTCAATCCCTTAGCTGTGAATGAAAAGGCGTTATTGACTAGATAGTCGATCTTGCCCCACTTCTCCAAAGTCGCATCAACTGCGCTTTTACAAAAATCTTCATCGGCCATGTTGCCCTGGCAGAAAAGTACGTCAAAGCCATCATCCGTAAGCTCCTTGGCAGTTGTTACCCCGGCATCACTGATGCCAGTAAATCCCACCGAGGCGCCTTCTTTACACAATTCTTCAACAATCGCCCGGCCGATGCCGTTTGAGCCACCTGTAACGATGGCAACCTTTTCTTTGAAACGATCTACGACAGGCTTTCTCACGATCATGCTCTATCTCCTTCTAAAATGGTATAAGAGGCTTTTTTTGCTACCGGAACTACCGCTGATCCAATTGGCAACACGGTCATGATTGGAGTCTGATCGAAATTATCCAGCGCTTTACCCAACGCTAAATCAAGATCTGAATATGGAATCATTCCACAGTCGCGTACCAAAGTCGGCGGCAGTGAACTTACTAAAAAAACTGTAGCTCGCTGGAGGACACGGGCGATTGCTGCCGCCTTGTGTCCGCCCAGAACAAAGCGTTTCTGAATACGGGCCAATATATCGTCGGCGCTGTTGCCGATCAACCAATCTTCGAATATTGGGTTTCCGAATCCTTCGGGACACTCGGCGATCCAAATGATGATACCACCTGGTCGCACGGCTGCCGCGGCGCTATCCAAGGCTTTTTGCGCTTGATAGAGGTTGATATCTTTTGGATAACCGCCGGCGCTCACGATGACAATGTCAGCCAGTTGTTCGACTGCAATCTTTCTCTGATAATCGAGCACACGACATAGCCAGCGATGGGCTTCCACTGGGTGCCCGGCGGCCGCGCTGACGACAGTATGCTCACCGTCGACGATGACGTTGAGAATAAAATCGAGACCAATGATAGCTGCTGCTTCCTCTATATCTTCACGGACTGGATTGTCATCTAAAACACCAACGCTGGCGTTTGAATGAACCATCATGGCATGGTTGCTCTGAATCGTCGCCAGTGAGCATACACCCGGCACTAACGCTTTCGCGCCACCAGAATAGCCTGCAAAATAATGTGGTTCGACGTTGCCCAGGGCGATACGGATATCAGCATTTACGACGGGCTCGAAAGCTTCAATGAGTGTGCCTCGAGTCGTGGTTCCTAGATATACTGTCTGGTTCGGATCTGAGTCCAGATACCTGAAGCGCTGGGCCATCTCGACGCCAATCAACTTGATGCGTTCCTCGGCCGTCTGCGCCCGGTGAGAGCCAAGAGCAAATATTATCTGTATATCCTCATCCCGAACGCCTGCCCTAGCCAGCTCTTCCAATAAGGGTGGCAACATCAGGTGCGTGGGACAGGGGCGAGTGATATCGCTGGTCACGATAACGATAGAGTTACCGGGCCGCACAATTTCGTGAAGACGTGGGCTGCCTATCGGCGCAGCAAGCGCCAGCCGGATCGGGTCATGTGGTGGCTTGTTTGGCTCAAGCAACATGATTTCCCGGTCTTCGTTACCGAGACTTATCTCTAACTGCCGCTGTCCGTATGGCAAAAAGATGTTCACAATCAACCTAAACCATTAAAAGGCCACCATTGACACTCAATGTTTGACCGGTGATGAAACTGGCCTCATCAGAGGCAAGAAAAGATACGGCCGCCGCCACATCAGCCGGGCGACCCAATCGACCGGCCGGGATCTTGCTGATAATGCCTTCAATAGCTTTTTGAGTCCATCCGGTCGTCATTTCCGATTCGGTTGTTCCCGGCGCAACGGCATTGACCTGGATATTAGGCGCTAAAATCCGGGCCAGGCCTTTGGTAAGACCGAATAAACCCGCCTTTGAAGCTGAATAATGCAGCCCCACAGCCAAACCACCCATCTGCCCGGCACTCGAGGCGATGTTGATTATTTTACCTTGCCCTTGCTCACGCATTGCCGGAACAACGGCCTGGCTACATAAAAATGCACCCTTGAGATTGACGCCTAGAACGAGATCCCACTCCTTGGCAGTGATCGCTTCTAACGGTGTTATCGGACAGATACCGGCATTGTTGACCAAAATATCAATACGGCCCCATACATCGAGAACCTCTTGGACCATGACTTTCACTTGGGCTTCATCACTGACATCGGCAGCCACATGAATAGCCTCGTATCCGTCGCTACGTAATTGTCGACCTTCCTGCTGGGCCAATTCCTTGTCAAGGTCGATCAGAGCGACTCTTGCTCCGGCTTGGGCAAGAACCCGGGCGATCTCAAGACCGATGCCTCGAGCGGCGCCGGTTATGATCGCGGATTTATTCTTCAACATTATCTGATTCATACCAGCCATAAATAAGGTTGCTCTACCAGTTGTTTGATTCGCTGCAGGAACTGGGCAGCGGGTCCACCATCCACCAATCGATGGTCGAAAGTGAGACTCAAGGCCATCATCGTGCGGATAGCGGGTTCTCTATCAATCACCATCCAGCGATCAACCAATCGTCCGATTCCTAAGACCGCGCTCTCAGGTGGGTTGATAATGGGTGTGAAAAAATCAATTTCATAGACGCCTAGATTCGTAATAGTAAAGGTTCCACCAGACAGTTCATCGAGTAGTGCTTTACCTTCTTTTGCCCTTGGCAGCAGTTCGTTCATCTCGATGGCTAGCTGGCTGATGGGTTTGGTTTGAACATCCCTCACTACCGGAACCACCAGGCCTCGGTCCGTATCGACAGCGACGCCAATGTTGACCTGCTCCCAGTATATAATTGTCTCACCGTCCAGCGATGCATTGAGAATCGGATGCTCAAGCAGTGCCTTGCAAACTAGCTTGACGATCAATGTGTTGTAGCTCGGTATGACGTCGCTATGCACGTCAGCCTTTTTCTCTTCACGTAAACGTTTTAGCTCAGTTGCATCGGCCTCCGTGGTCAGTGTCACAGCGGCCGAGGTTTGCGAGCTATTCGCCATGCGACTGGCGATTACTCGTCTCAGGCTACTCATCGGTTCACGCCGCGCTTCAACCTTGATTTGGCCGCTGCCGGCTGCTTTTGAAGAGGCGCCGTCACTAGACTCGCTCAATTTGACTCTTTGCTTAATAGCATCCTCTACGTCACTACGCTCTAGGCGTTTGCCTGGATGTTGGCGGGCTAGCTGGCGAATGTCAAGCCCGGTCGATTCAGCCAGGCGTCGGGCCACAGGAGAAATCTGAGCAGTGTCTACCTCAACTTTCCCACTAGCGGCGGATGATAGTTGTTCCGCCAAAAAGATGACGTCTCGTTCTTTTATCCGCCCTCTTGGACCTGTACCTGTGGCTAACCGCCAGTCCACATTTAATTCTACTGCCTGGCGGCGGGCGGCAGGACTGGACGGTGGCCTGTTTATTTGGTCAAGTTTATTTGTGGTGCTGCCTTGTAATTGAGGTACTGACGCCGATAAGTCGTCATTATTTGGCGATCTTATTGTCGTTATTGCGTGCTCTGAAATAATTGCCGGCTGGTTTCGGTCTACGGTATTTTCACCTTCGGCTAACAAGTAAGCGATGACTTCACCTACAGCTATATCGCCATCCTCTGGCCCTTTGATGATTTGCAGTGTGCCGCGCTCAATCGCTTCAACCTCAACTACAGCCTTGTCGCCTTCAATTTCCAGCAGCATATCACCTGGTTGGATGTAGTCACCGGATTCTTTGCGCCAGGCCATAATCCGGCCGCTGTCCATCGAAAGACCTAATTGAGGCATGACAATTTCAAAAGCCATGAGTCTTCCGTTACGCTCTCATTTCTCTGACGATTTCGACAATCCGGTCGGTTGAAGGAATGGTCAGATCTTCCAGGCTAGGCGCGAAGGGAACTGGCACATCAGCCGCTCCAAGCCGGCGAATAGGTTCGTCTAAATAGTCAAAAGCCTTTTCCTGCAAACGGGCAGCAATTTCGGCCGTCACACCAAAGCTCTGGTAGCCTTCATCGACTACAAGAGCATGATTGGTTTTCAACACAGAATTGACCAGGGTTTCTTCATCCAGCGGTGAAAGCGAACGCGGGTCGATCACCTCGACGTCGATGCCATCATTTGCCAAAATCTCGGCCGCCTCCATTGTTGGGTACAACATACTTGATGTACAGATGATCGTCGCATCACGCCCTTCTCGATGTATCCTCGCCTGGCCCAGAGGGACCGTGTAATCACCATTGGGGATAGGGCCTTTCTGGGCATACATCATCTTGTCTTCCATGAAGATGACCGGGTTATCATCGCGAATGGCGCTCTTAAGCAGCCCCTTGGCATCAGCAGGTGTAGAGGGCATGACTACCTTCAATCCTGGAATGTGACAAAACCAGGCTTGTAGGCTCTGACTATGCTGAGCCGCAGCGCGGCGTCCGGCGCCCATTGCCGTGCGGATCACCATGGGAATCGTCGTTTGACCGGCAGTCATATAACGCAATTTCGCCGCTTGATTAACCAATTGATCGGAAGCCAGGGTCGTAAAATCACTGAACATGATTTCGACGATGGGCCGCATGCCGGTCATGGCTGCACCGACGGCTAAGCCAACGATGCCTGCTTCCGCGATAGGCGTATCGCGAACACGCTCTTCACCAAAAGCATCAAGCAATCCGGCCGTTACCTTGAATACGCCCCCGGCAATGCCGATGTCCTCTCCCATGACAAAGATTCGTTCATCGCGCGCCATCTCTTCATGAAGCGCTTCGTTGATGGCTTCTCTAATTGTTCCAATACGTTCAGGCGTAGACATCTTTAAACACCTCAGAGGGGTCAGGGTATGGAGCTTGCTTGGCGAATTCCACTGACGCGTCGATCAGGTCCTGGACCTGGGCGTCTACTTCGTCTAAGGCGCTGCTTTCAATCGCGTCGATTTCGATGAGCTGGATCCGGAAACGCTCAATGGGACAATTCCCCATCCACTCCTCGATTTCGTCTTGTCCTCGATAGCCGTAGGTGTCACCCTGGTCACCCATGTGATGACCTCGCCAACGGTAAGTTTTACATTCGACGAAGGAGGGTCCTAGACCGGCCCGGGCTCGCCCGGTTGCCCAGATCGCAGCCTCGTAAACGGCCAGAACATCGTTGCCGTCTACTGACTTGCTTGGAATACCCATCGCTTCTGCCCGCGCAGGGCCGGTACCCGCTGTCGCTTTGCTGGATGGCGTGTACTCACCATAATTATTGTTTTCCATGACGTAAACGACTGGTAGGGTCCAAAGCGATGCCATATTAGCCGCTTCGTAAAATAGACCTTCATTCAGGGCACCATCGCCAAAGAAGGATACAGATATCCGGTCTTCTTTCATTAGTTTGGCTGACAAACCGGCCCCGGTAGCGATCCCTAATCCACCGGCGACAATACCGTTGGCGCCCAGAATACCTAGGCTCATGTCGACGATGTGCATGCTACCACCTTTGCCTCGGTTGTAGCCGGCTTCTTTGCCTAAAAGCTCGGCAAACATGCGCTTGGGATCGCCGCCCTTTGCCAAAAGGTGACCGTGCCCACGATGCGTGCTGGTTATATTGTCTTGTTCATTGAGAGTAACGCAGACGCCCACCGCCACGGCCTCCATCCCCGTGTAGAGATGGGCGAGACCGGGCATGATCCCTCGACTGTAAACATCGTACGTGGTGTTTTCGAACTTACGAATAGTCACCATTCGCCTGTACATATCGAGGAGAAGATCTAAGGGTAGGTCAGCATGCTCAACATTAATGAGCGGTGGTGACGGTAATTCTCCAGCTCGTGTCATAATAATTCCTTAGTGGTTCGTTGGATTCTAATCTTCCTAGGGAAGACGTGACCTTATCGATCTTCGAATTCTTTGGAATGAGCTAAGCCAATGCTAACCTGCTCCATATGGGCAGCCATTGCTTCGAGAGCTGCCTGCGGATCGCGTTTTTCTATTGCGGAAAAAATCGCGAGATGCCACATGCGAGCCTTCCCTAATTCACCTGGAACAATGAAGATACGGCGACGGGCTTCACGTAGTAGATCTGCGGTTGACGAAAGCACCATCAGCAGCACCGGGTTATGGGTCGCTTTTGCAATTTGCAAATGAAAGCTCATGTCCCGTATGACATGTTCTTCAATTGAGTCATCCTCTGGAAGATCGGAAATAGCGCGCAGTAATTCTAGTTCTGCTGCTGTGATGCGCTCGGCTGCCAAAGCCGCCAGGTCTGGCTCAATTATTCGGCGCGTTTCCATCAATTGTTCGAAAACTTCATCCCCGTGCAGCAACAGTAACACTTGAGGGTCAAGGGTGTTCCACTGATCAATAGGATTTACAGTAGTTCCACGCCCCTGCCGTACATTTATGATACCCTTGGCTTCTAATGAACTAATTGATTCTCGAACTACGACACGACTGACATTGAAAATGGTTGCCAGATCTCGTTCGGCAGGTAAGCGATCACCAGGTTTGTAGTGACCTTCGATGATCTTCTGGAGCAGCTGGCGACTGATTTGCTCGCTGAATTTTTCGCTTTGTAAACTCTGAAATAGGCCCTGATTCGTCGTACCGATCATTGAATTCAATCCGATCAACTACCAAAGAATTGGCTCTATGATATAATGGGCTACTGATATAGTGGTCTAACCAGTTTAACAGTAATAGGATATTATTGTTTGAAACGTTTGTCAAGGTATCTACCAGACTTTGTCAATTCCTCACCGTGGACAAAGATTTGCAGCATTTATTGGCGAAGATCACCTTTAATTCGACAAACAGGGGTATCATTACTAAAGCGTTTTCCTGATCGTCTTTGGGTAAACACGTAAGTAAACCGCCATTAATTCTTCGAGAATGAACTTTTTCAGCGGCGGTTGACTTCTAGGCAGTTACGCTCGCGGGATTGCATGTGATCCCATAAAGATTTGCGCAAGTGCACCTCAGCCTATCAACAAAGAAAGGAGACCCACCAATGAAGGTATTACGCGCCAATGTGGGTAGCGGAGCAATTCGTTACGAAGAAGTTCCCGAGAGTTGGAAGCAATACGGCGGGCGAGCACTTGTTGCCCGATTTTTATTGGATGAAGTTCCGCCAAATTGCGATCCAATTGGCCCTAATAACAAATTGATCTGGGCCCCTGGTCTTTTGGTCGGTCACATGTTATCGAGCGTCGATCGGATTTCAGTGGGTGGTAAAAGCCCGATGACAGGTGGCGCAAAGGAAGCAAATGCAGGAGGTACGACCGGGATGAGAATGGCCTGGCTGCGCCTATTCGCTTTGATCATCGAAGGCAAGCCGGCCGACGGTGAAGGCTGGAAAGTTCTCTATATAGGTAAAGACGGCGCGCGCTTTGAACCGGCCGGTGATTTGATTGGATTGGGTTTGAAGGAAAGCGGCAAGCTTTTGCGCCAGCGATTCGGTGACCATATCGGCGTGTCCGCGATTGGTCCGGCAGGGGAACGTCTTTACCAAGCTGCTGGCATCACTCACATGGACAAAGACAATAACCTGACCCGAATCTCAGCCCGCGGTGGGCTCGGGGCAGTGATGGGTTCTAAAAAACTGAAGGCAATCCTTTTTGACCACCAGAAGAGTAACCGGCCGGAAGTCGTAGACAAGGTAGCTTTCAAGGATGCATCCAAACGATATCTTGAGTCGCTACAAAAACACCCCCAGACCAGCGAAGTTTACACTTTTTATGGCACGGCCGCCATGGTTCACTTGTGTAACACCGTTGGTGGTATCCCGACTCGTAATTTCTCTCGCGGCCGGTTTGAAGGCGCTGAGGCTATAAGTGGCGAAACTATCAGGGAACTGAACGAATCACGTGGAGGCGACATTTCTCATGCATGTATGGCTGGCTGCACAATCAAATGTTCAAATGTCTATGCCGGTGCCAATGGGGAGACACTGGTCACGCCAATAGAATATGAAACCATCGGTTTGATGGGTTCCAATCTCGAAATTGACGATCCAGATGTGATCGCTCGCTTGAATGATATCGCCAACGACATGGGCCTGGACACGATTGATGTAGGCGCCGCGCTCGGAATCGCCGCTGAAGCCGGGTACATGCCATTTGGTGACGGACAGGCCGCCCTCGAATTGATGGATGAAGTCAAGCAGGACACACCGCTTGGGCGAATCATTGGTTGTGGGGCAGCATTGGCCGGACAGGTGCTGGGCGTTAACCGTATGCCGGTCGTCAAAGGTCAGGCCCTCTCAGCTTACGATCCACGGGCCATCAAGGGGACAGGCGTCACCTATGCCACTTCACCACAAGGCGCCGATCATACCAGTGGCTTGACGATTCGGGCCAAGGTTGACCACACCTCACCAGATGGGCAAGTTCAACTTTCCCGCAATGCCCAATACAGTATGGCCGGATACGATTCACTGGGCGCTTGTGTCATGGGTGGCTTCGGCTTTGGTTTGGACCCAACGATGGTGCCCGATCTCGTCAACGCGCGATATGGTTGGCAAGTCAGCGAAGGTTATCTCAAAGAGTTAGGTCGTGATTCAATACTGATGGAGCGCGAGTTCAACCGGCGAGCAGGATTCACGAAGGAAGATGATCGTCTTCCAGAGTGGATGACCCTAGAACAGTTGCCACCTCTAAATACGGTTTTCGATGTGCCCGAAGAAGAAATGGATAGTATCTTCGATGAACCATAGGCAAGCGTGGCCCGATTTTTTTTAGATTCGTTATTACCTTCTACAGCTGGCTGACGTAATTACATTCATATGGTTATACAAGCGATGGTGATTCAATTCGTCGCCAGTCCCTTGTACATTAGTCACCGGATCGGGGCGATCGAGCGCTACCTATTCGGCGTTGATGCTGATGTTGGTGGTCATACCCCAACGTAAGGGTAAATCCGGCCGTTCTACCAGGTCGATGGTCACAACATAGATGATATCTCCGCGAGAACGCTCGAAAACCCTGGCGATATCGCTAACAGTTCCCTCAAGGATTTCGCCGGGAATCGCCTCAACGCTCACCTCCACCGGCGCGCCAACTTCGACCCGGGCGATATCAAGTTCACTAAGATCGGTGGTCTCAACAAGCCAATCATCGAGATCGGCGATGACGACGACGGGTGCTCCGGGCGAGATTAGTTGGCCCAGTTCGACATCCAAGCTGCCGACGACTCCAGGAAATACGGCACTCAATGTCATGCGATCGAGGGCTGTTTGCGCGGCATCTACATTACCTTGAGCAGCGACAGTCCCAGCCTCAGCCTGAACAACGCCTGCTCGAGCCTGTTCTACGGCCGCCTGAGCTTGTTCCACTCCGGCCTGAGCTTGCTCTACCTGGATCTCTGCCTGGCGCACGCTCTCGGCCGAAGGTCCGGCTAAGAGTAATTCTAACTGGGCTTTGGCCAATTCGCTATTGGCAAAGGCAATGGAGACAGAACCGGATGCCGCCTGCCGTTGACCGGATGTGGCTCCGGAATTTAACGCGTCAAGAGCCGCCTGGGCCGAGTTCAGATTGAGTTTGGCGATTTCTAACTGCGCGCGGACATTTTCCTCGACGGTGCCATAAAGCGGGCAGAAGGTCTCTCCGTTTGGCAGGTCGAAGCAAGCGTCGATGATCGCATCATAATTTTCCTGCAAGGCCTCAACTTCGGCTCGGGCTGCCGCCACATTTGCTTCGGCTGCTCGAACCTGGGATTGGGGGATTTCTAGGCTTGCGTCGCGGCCGGCACTCGCCTGAGCAACGCCCGATTGAGCCGCTTCGATCTCTCGCTCCGTAGCGGCGATCTCTTCTGGCAAAGCTCCGGCTTTGACCAGGGCTAGGTTGGCTTCGGCCGCCAAGGCGCCCAGCTCGGCCGTCGTTACGGCCGCAAGTGTTCCTGCCAGCCCGGCTTCAGCAGATTCTAGTTGAGCCTGAGCTACACTCAAGCCTGCCTGAGCCTGGTGTAAGGCGCTTTCCTGGCTGTCAGCATCGAGTTTGATCAAGGGATCGCCTTCGGCTATATGGGCGCCCTCGGCAACCAGGATTTCTTCGACGATGCCCCCTACCGGGAATGAAAGATTGGCATCACGGGCAGGTACTAATCGGCCTTCAGCGATCACATCACCGCTGGCGGCCGTTACAGGGGGGATATCGGCTGGGGTGCTTTCTTCAGCCGTTGCCGATTCAGATCCACGTTGATTATTAAAGACAAAGAAGGCCGCCACCGCCAGAATGGCGATGACTACTACTATAATGATAATGCGTCTCGGGCTCACAAATTCCTCCGATACAAAAAGCCATCCTCTGACAGCTCAAATTTTTTATTTCTCAACGTCAATGTCAACAGCCGCCGTCATGCCCCAGCGAAGGGGCATGTTAGCAACATCGTTCAGTCGGATGGTAACAACGTATGTGACATCTCCGTCCACGATGCTTGAAACAGGGGAGATCTCAGTCACGGTCCCGGCTAAGGTTTCCGATGGTAGGGCATCTAAAATGACTTCTACCGGGAAGTCGATTGCCAGGGCGACAACATCTTGCTCCTTCAAATCGGTAGTTTCGATGAGCCAACCATCAAAGTCTGCCAATACAACGGCCGGCATGCCGGGAGAAGCGACTTCGCCCAACTCGAATGCAATGTCCGCCACCGTGCCGGCGAAAGGAGCAATCAAGGTCGTCAAATCCAAAGCTTTCTGGGCAGCATCGACTGTGGCCTGAGCTTGCTCCAGACCGGCTTCCGCCTGAGCGACGGCGGTTTCGGCCTGCCTGACCGCAAGATCGGCTTCGGCCAGGCCGGCTTCCGCTTGCTGGACGCCAACCCGGGCCACCTCTAACTGTTCTTCACGAGCGCCAACCTGTAAAAGGTCGAGTTTAGCCTGGGCTGCAGCGACTTGGGAATTTGCTTGAGCGACGGCGGCGCCGGCCGCCGAGCGCTCAGCCTGGGTCGCTCCTTGTCGCACTTCGTCAAGGGCCGCTTGGGCAGCGTTAACATTGGCCACAGCTGCTAGCAGTTGATCCTCAAGCCTTTGTTGTTGATCGCCACTGGCCTCGTTGAGATCATCGCGCAGCTGCTTCTCTGCCGCCTTTGCAGCCTGGAGCCTAGATTCGGCCGCCAGAATCTGGGATGTTTGAGCACCTTCCAGGACCAATGCCTGGTTTCCGGCGGCCGCGCTAATACCTGCCTCTGCAGCCTGGACGCCTAAGCGGCTCAAGGTAACTTGTTCTTCGGTAGGTCCAGCTTCGACCAAATCTAATTGCGCTCCGGCAGCCGCTACACCCAGTTCAGCCAGGTTCCTGGCTTTTTCAGCCTGTTGTAGGCCGGCCTGAGCGCTCTGTAGGTTGGCTTCAGCTTGCGCCAGTCCAGCCTGAGCCTGTTGTAAGACAATCTCTTGATCAGCGGAATCAAGGCGTAATAGGGGATCGCCCAAGTTTACTTTGTCACCTGCCGATACGAAAATCTCGGCTACTTGTCCCGAAAACGGGACGGATAAAGAGGAATTGCGCAGGGGTACCAGTATTCCCTCAGCGCCAACGGTATCTACTCCTGTATCAACAGCAATCGAGTCGACATCGGCTATTGGAACATCGGCCGTTTCTTCTTCGCTTCCTGAAAATTGTTGGAAGACGAAATAGCCGATGGCGGCAATAATGATGACGACGAAAGCGATGATTAGGATTCGTCTCCAGTTCATTCTTTTCTCCAATACATTAAGAAATCTAAGCAGTTGTAAGCTGATTTTTCGGAACGTTTCAGCTGAATTTATCGTTAACTTATTGGTAAGCCAGACTCTCGCGAACGCTAAGACGAATAGCGCTGCGAGACGGCAACCAGCTAGCTACGACAGACAATACGAGAATGATGACCAGCCAGATCAGAACACCAGATGGCGAGAATTTATAAACGAGTTCATTGCCAATGGCGTTTCCAATGGCTTTAGTCATGAGGCGGCCGGCCGGAATGCTCAAGGGCACGGCAATAGCCCAACTCAAGAGTCCCAAGATCAAGCCTTCGCCAATGAAAATCAAACCGATTTCGCGGGATCTGGCACCTATGGCCCGCATCACGCCGATTTCCCGGCGACGCTCAATGACATTGAGGGATAAAGTTCCGCTTAGGGCAATGCCACCCACGATGGCGATTACAAAAGCCATGGTCATTAATAAAGTGACGATGATACCGAAATTGTTTAATATTTGAACACGAATTTCACCGGCCGTATCGGCATTGAAGATGCCAGCCGGGGTCACATCAATTTGATCAGCTTCGTAGTAGGTCCGCAAGGATCCGGCGATGGCTAACTGGCCCTGGGGATCGTGTCGATCAGTCTGGACCCAAAGTGATATCGCTTTCCCGGCCTGGCCCAATTCTCGGGCCAAGACGTCTCGAGGCACATGGGCTGAATTGGTAATCACCGGGTCGAATAACAGGCCGACCACTAGCCAATCACTTTCACCGGTGGCCCCATGATCAAAAGTTATCCAGTCGCCCAAACCAACCCCAGCGTCTCTGGCTAATTTCTGGTTGAGGACGACGGCGTATTCATCTTCGGGCATTAGCCAACGTCCAGACCGCATTTGTGGACCGTATAACTCGGTCGGGTTCGGTACGCCAAAGATCACCGAGCTTCTGTCGTCATCGGTAGCAGGTACATCCAAAGGCCGGATAGTAGCCTGGTTCAAACCCCACATCTCGGCCGCTTCAACATTTGGGTGAGATAGGGTAAGCTGCTCCAGGTGCGTAATCCGTTCTGGTTCGCTTACTAGCATATTGATATCGAACTTGAGAATGTCAAACAGCAAATCGCCAAATGTGAAAGCGGCCGATTCCCTGGCTGTCATAACCATGATGAAGATCAAGCCGCTGAGCACCAATGTGATTTCAGTCAACAGAACCCGGCCTTTTTTACGAAAAGTGTTGCTGATAGTTAGCAGCAAGATTCGCGGCAAGCGTCGGACGTTAGCCAGGGTACGATCGAGGAGATTGGGCTTGACGCTCAGGCCGTAGGTATTGATGGCTTGATTGACCGTGATGCGCGATCCGCTGATTATGGGCACCAAGGCCGCCAGTAAAGGGGTCACAAATACGACAATTAATTGGGCGGCAACGGCCGGCCAGGAGACATCAAAGCCCCCGGGGTCGGCATTGAAGGAGTTAGTCAAAAATAGGGTTAAGATCCAGCCTCCGGCGGCACCCAAAGGCAAAGCAACAGCCAAGGCCAGCAGCGAATAACCCAGCACCAACAGTAAATAAGTCCCCAGGATCTGCCCGGTTCGCGCGCCGATGGCCTTCATGACACCAATCTGATTTATCTGCTGGCTGATGAGAGCATTTATAGTATTGTAAACCAGAAAAAGGCTCAAGAAGAGGGCAAACACGGCCAATACTCCCAGCACAAGGAAAATGGCATCCATGATATCCTGGAAAAAATGTTTGCTGGGATCAACTACCCGCTCGAAGTTAGGCGGCAAAAAAGGACCCGAATCTACGCCTTGTTTTTCTAACTTATCTTGGATTTCTAAGGCGACGAGATCTAGGGCTTCAGGATCATACTCAGCGGCCCCAGCAAGGATGAGATTGACACCACTTTGGCCAGTCAACTCCTCGAAAAAATCTTTCGAAGCATAAAACTGGGCATTGCCGCCGAAATTTGGAGGCTGAGTCATTTCGTCATTGACGACTCCATTAACTCGAACAAGACGCTCCTTACCCCTTGACTTTATATAAATATTGCCGCCGAATGGTACGCGAAAGGTGGTGATAGCGCTATCCTCGGCCGCCAGGTTTTTTTCCTCTGGCCAATCGCCACTGAGTAAGGAGATTTTACTATAGCTTTGGTTCTCATAATCTAACCGGGCGACCAGTGCAGCAGGGCGCCATCTATCTTCAGGCGATAAACGCCACTCGACGTTGAGGTTGGAATAACCCTCAACTTTTTCGAGGCCGTCCAAACGATTCAGGCGGTCGATGGTTTCTTCATCGATGGCTGGGTTTGCAAATAAACCGATCATCGCCGGGTTGATGGAGCGCCAGTTGCTGTTCATGGCTTCGATGACCAGGTTGCGGGTGCTAATGATCATGCCCAAAGCGGCCGCGCCCAACGAGATGATAAGCACGACCATCAACGTCCGGCTTTTATTTTGCCAGAGATCGCTCCAAATTTTGTAGCGAATAACTCCCATCACTTACCTCGCCTAATATCCCGTCCAGACAGCAGCCCCGGCGTATTCATCGCGGGTGATGCGGCCGTCGGTAATCTCGATCACTCGGGGCACCTGGCGAGCTAATTCTTTATCGTGAGTGACCATGAGCATTGTCGTTCCTTCTTGGACAAGCCGGTTAAAGAGGTTAAAAACATCGGCCGCGGAACGGGAATCGAGGTTACCGGTCGGCTCATCGGCCACCAACAAAGGTGGGTTATTAGCCAGGGCGCGGGCGATGGCAGCGCGTTGTTGTTGCCCACCAGATACCATGCCCGGCAATTTATTCGCCTGGTCGGCCAAACCCACGATATCGAGTAATTCCAGCGCTCGCTGGCGTCGTTCTTTGGATTCATACTTGTTGGCGAAATCCATGGGCAGGATCACATTTTGCAACAAGCTTAGGGATGGCAACATTTGGAAGAACTGGAATATGATGCCTACGTAGTCACCGCGCCAAGCAGCCAAATTATTTTCGCTCATCTTGTGGACAGGCTGACCGGTGACGATAACCTCACCGGCCGACGGCCGGTCAATGCCGGTGATCATGTTGAGCAAGGTTGATTTGCCATTTCCGGAAGGGCCAACGATTGACACGAATTCGCCCTGTTTAACTTCGAGATTGATGCCTTTGAGCACGGTGACTTCAGCGTCATCGCCTAAGGGAAAGGTTTTGACGACATCATTCAGCAAAACGACTTTGCCATTCGCGCTTCCATTTGTTTCGCTCATCGCACACATCCCAGGCAGATAATTCTGCTATCACTCCTGAACGGCCCAAATTAAATCGACCTTAGGCCGGTAATTTTCCGCGTCATAAAGCAAGTCCACGTCCACGCGATTGATCCCTTGAGTCACAGTTTGAAGGTCCACATGGGTTAAATTGTAACGTCGCTGGTAAGCGGTCATTGTGCCGAATTTTCCATCTCTGACCAAACGGGTAGCTAGAATGGCGAAATTCATGGCGCCGAGCATATCCTGGCCATCTGGCGGCCCTGTACGAAGCAAATAGGTCAAGGATTGCAGAAAAACTTCTTCATCAAGCAATTTCCTCATAAGGTTGGCGGCGACCAAGCCACTACCCGAAAGGCCTTTTTCAGTACCGATAATTTGTTGGTTATCCGGTAACAAATAAGGGAGGTATTCGCTCATCTTGTCAGGTATGATTGATGAACCGTCAGTGATGGTTATGACGGCGTAATTACCCGGGTTGGTCCGTTTATCATTCATCGTCAAAAAGGCTAACTTTTCGGGATCGTATGGCACTTCAGGGATAATTGCCCGGTCAACACCCGCGAGAAAAGAGATCATCAATGAGCTGAGACCCGAGCCAACGCCAAATGTCTCGACCACCAACACCTGTTCACGCGAACCGGCTAAGGCTCGTAGTTCATTAATGAAAGAAACGCCTCGGGCCAGGCCAGTGCTGAAGCCAATGGTGTAATCCGTGCCTTTGATGTTATTGTGGATCGTCTTTGGAATAGCGACGATGGGCAGCCCGCGCTGGCTAAGCCTGGCGGCGGAAAGTAGCATGTCATCATCGCCGAGGACGATCATGGCATGAAATTTCAAGCGCTGAAAAACATCGAGGACATGGTCGGACAGGTCATAAGACTCGGCTTCCAGCTGGCGCAAAAAGACAGGTACCTGCTTAGGGAGAACTTCATGCAGATTGATCCGCGAAGAATGTAAAAATGAACCGTGTAGCCGGTCAATAGGCCGGACCATTGCTTTCGTCAGCTCTGTGAAATTATCGCCATAAGTAGTGGGATCGTGATGGTTGTAATTGATGAATCCATCCCAACCCTTGCGGGCTCCTATGGGCTCAAAGCCTTCGTCAATTAGGCGATAAACTAGGCCTTTCAAACAAATATTCAGGCCAGGCACATCACCCCCGCCGACCAGAATAGCTACTCGTTTACTCATTATGTCAGCTCCTTGGAATGAATCAGCATGCAAAGGTGGCGCAAATTAACTATTGTACCCTAATATCAGTAGGAAATACCACAATAAGTTCAACTTATCATAGCCAACAAAGGTCGTACTGCCACTATAATTACTAGAGCATTCTTTGGCATTGAGATAAATAGTTCAAACACCAATTATCTGTACGCCCATCATCTGCCAGGGTCGCAGCCCAAATATCGGTAAGCTACCAGTCTGGAACGTGGGAATTCGAGCAAGCGATTAATCGCGAATGCATTAGTCGAACCGGTTGCCACTGACAAATTACATGTGTGGCGATAGTCCTACCTAATTTGGCAGAGCGTTCTTGAATTAATTATACTCATCGCATTAAAACAAGAACTTTTCTCCATTCATGAAGCAAAACTATCAACTAGTCTTATCAATAGCAGGCGTCGCCCTCCTGGCGATCTTCGTGGCTGTTATCGCTTTTTTTGTCATTGGCGGGCCGATCGACTTACCAAATAATACGACCGGTGAAGAGCAGGGACAGCTTTCGCTGGCGGATCGGCTGGCGACCGTAGACCCATCCTACTTGACGCAACCGCCGACAGCCGGACCATCGCCACCATCTGAAACGGCCATCGACGCGGTTTTAGTGACCGAAGTTTTCACCCCGCTTGCTGAAGAAGCGCAACCTGAACCAGCAATTCATATCGTGCAAGTTGGCGAAAATTTATTTCGAATTTCACTCTCCTATGGGGTCACAGTCGAATCGATCATGTCGGCCAATGGCCTAAGTGATGCCGGGTTGATATATGCCGGTCAGGCACTGATTATCCCCATTGAATCGGCTGCTGCTTATGCCGCTGAATCGGAAGAACATCAATCTGCTACACCTATTCCATTGACGGCCGATACATTGGCCACTACAGCTTCGCCAGTCCCAGTGACCATGACACCCTCGCCACTAACCGTGACAGCCTTAACTCTTACCGAGACACCGTTTCCTACCCCACCCCGCCTTACCTCCATCAACGGAGTCCCCCTTGAATCTTTCTTAATTACTCCCAAAAACGTCATCGAAAATTCTCGGGCCATCTTTGCAGCCGGGCAAGCTATGGGCCGGAATCCGCGCGCTTATTCCAAGCTGGGCGATAGCACCATCGAGAATCCTCATTTTATGGCTCGCTTTGATGAAGGACCATATAACTTGGGTGAGTATGCCTACTTGCAAGGGGTTATCAACCAATTCAGCGGTTCGCACGCCCGCCAAGGACTGGCTGTACGGCGGGGCAACCACTCTTGGACGATAACTGATCCGATGTGGGCCGATAAGGCCGCTTGCCTACCGAACGAAACCTCTATCGCTTGCGAGATCCGAGTCCACAATCCCAGCATCATCATCATTCGACTGGGTTCAAACGACCGGGGAGTACCGGCCGGTTTCGACCAGAATCTCCGGCAGATCGTGCAAATCGCCATTGATAGCGGCGTGCTGCCGGTGTTGGGAACTAAGGCCGATCGCTTCGAGGGAAGCAATGTTAATAATGATATGATTCGCCAGGTAGCAACCGATTACCAAATCCCATTGTGGGATTTTGATCTTTTAGCCAGCACCATTCCCGGTAGGGGACTCGACGTGGATGCCGTACACTTGACCACATTCTACGCCCACGATTATACTTCCCCGACGGCATACCAGCGTGGTCATGGTGTTCACAATTTGTCGGCTCTCATCGCGCTGGATGCCATATGGAACGAGATAATAGAGAAATCCAGTGGATAGCTCCAGCAAAAATGCACAACTATTCCCAACCAATGAATAATCGATGGGCCGCTGTTGCCCTGATGCTTTTGATATTGCTCCTGCTTGCTGGTTGTACCCTGGGTGAAGCTGAAGATCACGCAACGGTCGCACCAGGTTCTGCTCAGGATTCTAATACAGTAGTCACGAACACAGCCACAGCGACAATTGCGCCGACAGCCACGGCGATCTATCTACCGCCCACGAGCACACCTATCGCAGCGACTGCCCAGGTGACGGCGACAAACCAACTAACGGAGACTTTAACCACCGGCGAGGAAATCACGACGACCCTCCAGACTGAACTTGGCGATGGAACCGGCCCTTCGGAAGTCTTGACAACGACGGTGACCGTGACTAATACGGAGGTTATCACGACCATTGATCCAACGGCAGTTAACGGCATCCAGGTCGACAAGATCGTGGTCATGTCCGATGAGGTAAAGGAAAACGTTCGCCAGATTCACGCCCGAGGCCAGGCTTTGGGGCGAAACTCTCATGGATTCTCGAAATTAGGCGATAGCCTGATCGCAACACCAAGCTTCCTGACCCAATTCGACACCGGCAATTATAATTTGGGCGATTTTGCCTACCTTCAACCAACCATTGACTATTACGCCGGATCTTATGAGCGATATGGGGTAGCGCTACGACCGGGCCTACATGCCTGGGGCGTCTTCGATCCGCTGTGGGCTAACAAAGAATGGTGTCAGGCCAACGAAGACTTATTAGCCTGTGAATTCCGCTTGAACAATCCCAGCGTTCTCCTGGTGCTGCTGGGTACTAACGACGCCGGCAATCCGCCTGGTTTTGATTACAATATGCGAAAAGTGATCGAATATTCGATTGAAAATGGGGTCATCCCCATCATCGTAACCAAGGCCGATCGTTTTGAGGGACCGGACAATACGAACAACGAGATATTACGGCAGATCGCGGCCGACTATCTCGTCCCACTCTGGGATTTTGACCTGGTGGCAGGTACTATTCCAGGGCGAGGGCTTTTGGAGGATCAAGTTCACCTGACTGTCTTCGTCGAGAATGACTACACCATGCCCGAAGCCTACCAGACCGGAACTGGGGTCCATAACTTGACCGGTCTCATGGTCTTGGATGCCGTCCGGCAGGCTATTGGCCAGTAAATGAGGAAGAGGAAAGATGAGATTCTTAGGAGTATTATTGTTCGCCCTTGCCCTGGTAGCTTGCAGCGGTGGGGGGTCTGATCCGGCCGAAAGTGTGGAGAAATACCTCCAGGCCAAGGTCAACGGAGATGCCACGCAAATCCGCTCCTTGCTTTGCTCTGAAATGGAAGCTGTCCTTGAACGCGAAAGCCGGACGTTTGAAAGTGTATCGGGCGTGACTATCGAAAGCATGGATTGTGTGCGTGATGGTGATAGGGATGTCGTTCGCTGCCAAGGAAAAATTGTGGCGCTATACGGCGCAGAGGAAACAGAGTTCCCCCTCGTATCATACCGGGTCGTACAAGAAGATGGCGAGTGGAAATGGTGTGGAGAGGCGCCTTAACCATGCTCCGCCGCCTTTTGTCTTGGGAGAACCTGGTAGCCTTGGCTCTAGCCATTATCCTACTCTTATTGATCATCGCCACCAGCGATAGCGCCCCCCAGTGGATCTATCAGGGTTTTTAAGGGTTATCTGGTCCACAGATCGTGTTTGAAAAAGGCCGCGCCGGTGCATTTTGGGCGATATTGTTTCTTGGACTTGCTTTATTTAGCACCTCATGTGAACCTAGCCAACCCTTGCCTACGCGGGTTATCCCCGCACCTTCATTGCCCCCTGCACCTTCAGTTACGCCTGACAATGCCCAGTCCAGCATTAGCAGCAGCCCGGAAGCCACAGTTGTTAAATCATTAGCCGCTATCCAGACAGCGGCCGGATTTGCCAGCCCGACATCAGAAGCCCCTCCGACAGCATCGTCAACCCCGGTGCCAACGATGACGCCCATGCCTACGGTTACAGAAATAGTCTTACCTTCGCCCACGCCTATTATTTTAAATGGTGTGCAAACGGCCGATGTCATCGGCATCGATGAAGAGATCGCGACAAACATCCGTCAGATATTCGCGAGTGGTCAAGAACTGGGTCGCGATCCCGGCTCGTTTTCCAGGCTCGGCGCTAGCATAATCGCCACACATCATTTCCTCGGCCGTTGGGATACGGGCCCATATGATTTAGGACCATACACTCATCTCGAGCCAGCCATAACAGCCTATCAAGGTTCATTCGATCGGGTCGGCCAAGCAGCTTTGCGCGGTCTCACAGCCCTTGCAGTATTCGATCCGGCCTGGGCAAGTGAGGAAGATTGTTTAGCCAAAGAAACGGTCATCGATTGTGAAATTCGTTTACATAATCCAAGTATTCTCTTCATCGTACTGGGAACAAACGATAAATGGGATGCGGTCGGTTTCGATAAAAATTTACGAAAAGTGGTTGAGCATACCATCGATCAAGGCATCATCCCCATCTTGGCGACGAAGGCTGATCGATTCGAGGGTGAAGACAATCGCAATAATGTCACTATTCGCCAAGTTGCGGCCGATTACCGGATACCACTGTGGGACTTCGATCTCATCGCCGAAACATTGCCAGGCCGGGGGATGGGCGATGATGATGTTCATCTGGTCATATTTGATTATTATGATTACAACATGGATCTGGCCTACGAGAGTGGCTACGGCCTGTACAACCTGACCGCGCTCATGATGCTTGATGAGGTATGGCGAATCGTAGTAGAGCATACGCCGGCGATTGGCGAGTAAAGAATTCTTCCCAACCACCAATCACCAGAAAACGAGGAGGTAAATGTGGGGGCGGGAATTCAAAAGGCATGATTCACCATGACCTTTGATATTCGGGCTATCATCGTATTTGGTATTGCCGGACTGCTTTATGCTGGCTTGTTACCGGGGAAGTGGCGGCCATGGGCTCTGCTAATCGCCAGCACGGTGGCCATATATTGGCTACAACCGCCTCTCCCAATTCGCTTCAGCGACTATATCCTGCCCACGGCAACCATTATCTTAACCGTTGTAGCCTGGTACTTCACCCGCAAACAAGATGATCGCGAGCAACAAGCAACGATCACTCAAGATCGACGCACCTTTGCCGTCATAACCATTGTCGTTCTCGGCCTGGCATTTATGCGTTTCGTTGATGGAGATTATCGACTAACAGCTTCTAGACCCCCTTCACCATTGGTCGTTGCGGGAATAATTCTGTTCCTGGCCATATTAGGCCTGGTCTTCTCGCGATGGCTGAAAGGTTCCGTCAAGGGAAAGCAGCGGCAGATCTTAACGTTCTTGATTATCCTGTTAGTTGGCTTGTTCGTTACCCTCAAGACTGAGTCGACGAGCACTTTGGTCAGTCGATGGTGGCGCCAGTTGACCGGTCAAGATACAAGCCTTGCCAGCCCTATTGACCTAGCTTGGTTAGGCTTCTCGTTCGTGGCTTTTCGCCTGATTCACACCCTGCGTGACAGGCAAACCGGATTATTACCCGCCCTGTCACTGCGCGAATACATGAGCTATGTCATTTTCTTCCCGGCCTATACGGCCGGTCCCATCGACCGCGCGGAAAGATTTGTTGTTGATTTTCGAGCCTTGTCAGGGATGCGAGGGATGGATCCGGCCCGCCTGGGACTAGGCACCTGGCGCATCGGCTTGGGCATGTTGAAAAAATTTGTCATTGCCGACAGCCTGGCCCAAGGTCTGTCGTTGACGGCCGCAAATGCTAGTCAAAGCGATTCACCGCTAGGCCTTTGGATTTTACTATACGGTTACGCCTTCAGGCTTTATTTCGACTTCGCAGGTTACTCTGATATCGCTATAGGTATCGGCATTCTTTTCGGCGTACATTTACCCGAAAATTTCAACAAGCCTTATTTGAAAAGCAGCATCACCGCCTTCTGGCAGAGCTGGCATATCACGTTGAGTAATTGGGTTCGGTTTTATGTCTTTTCGCCTTTATCACGCTGGTTACTTGTAAGGCAGTGGCGGCCGTCCTCGACCGTCATCGTCTTTATTGCTCAGCTAGCTACTATGGTAATCATTGGTCTGTGGCATGGTCTCACCTGGAACTTCTTTATTTGGGGACTGTGGCATGGGATTGGTCTCTTCGTCCATAAACAGTGGAGCGATCGTACGCGCAAATGGTACCGGCGACTGGGCGAACGCCCAGGTAGCAAACGTGCCTGGACTCTTTTCACCTGGTTTTTGACTTTCAACTTCGTGGTCCTGGGATGGGTCTGGTTCGCTTTGCCTACTGTGGGGATGTCTTTAAGAACTTTCGCCAGGCTCTTCGGCTTGGGTGAATGAATATGAACGAACAGAATGAACCCTCTTGGAAAATGGAAAAATCCAGCCCAAAAATGAGCTGGGCCGTTGCCGGGCGAATCTTACTAAAAGCTGCTGCTATTTTCCTGTTGGCCAATCTGCTTTTCGCCCTTTTCTTACCAGTCGAATCGTTGGGTAAAATTTCACTGTACAATAACCTCTTGCCCGGTCGCCTGCGTCTTCCTTATGGTGAAAATGCGGCTGATTCCTACAATCTCAGCTTGAATAATATTCCGGCCATGTTGGCTAGCCACGCCATCAGCCAGCCCAAGGCGGCCGATGAATTTCGGGTCGTCATTATCGGCGACTCTGGAACTTGGGGCTGGTTACTGGAGAACGAAGATACTCTTGCCGGTCAAATCAATGGGGCCAAGTTGCGGGCCGCAGACGGCCGCCAGGTGGTTGCCTATAATCTTGGTTATCCGATCATGGCCCTGACCAAGGATTTAATGATCCTCGAAGAGGCCAGACAGTACGAGCCTGATCTCATCCTCTGGCCGGTGACATTACAATCCTTCCCTTGGGAGAAACAATTAGTGCCTCCCCTCGTGCGAGAGAACCCCGACCGGGTCCGATCTCTAATCGACAACTACGGCTTAAGTCTAGATCCACAAGATGATCGCCTGGACGATTTGAGTATATTGGAGCGCTCCATATTTGGGCAACGCCGGGCATTGGCCGACCTGTTGCGCCTCCAGAGTTACGGCTTTTCTTGGGCTGCGACCGGCATCGACCAGGTCCAGCCCGCGGAAATCACCTTGCCGGCGTCCGACTTCGAGGAAGATGTTAGTTGGGATGATTTTGAGAGCCCGGTGACTCTGACGAGCGATATTTTAGCCATAGATGCACTTGAAGTAGGTGCTAAAATCGCGGGAAAGGTACCAATTCTTTTCATTAATGAACCCATATTCATCAGTGACGGTGAGAATAGCGAACTACGCTACAATGCCTGGTATCCCCGCTGGGCTTACGACGAATACAGGCAACTGCTGGGGTCATGGGCCGGTGACCATGATTGGTACTACCTCGATATGTGGGACTTTGTTCCGCCAGGAGAATTTACAGACAGCCCCGTCCATTTGACCCAGGCCGGCATAAATATCTTGGCTAATGCCCTATCGGACGAGATTCTGAGGCTGGCCGGTCGGTCCAACTAGGATTGAGGTTAAGTTGAGTTAACAGCTCTGGCAAGAATCACCGACAAGACGTATGATTCCCCGGATCAATCGCCAACCAATACAGTTGCCCGACTGAAGCAATCACATTTACTTAACATAAGTAATTGATCTAGTATTCAGCGATGGCCTACCTCCATCCACCGATAATAGTTCAAATGGTAGCGAGGAATATGAACCCACAGGAAGTACGTGAAAAATTGCGCCTTTTTATCATCCAGGATCTGATCAGGGATGATGAGTATGAACTCAAGGATGACGAGGGAATTATCACCGGTGGTTTGATGGATTCCTTTGCCCTCGCTGAATACGCCGTCTTTGTCGAGAGCGAGTTCGGGCTATATATCCCTGATGCCGAGCTGACAGTAGCCAATATGGACTCCTTAGATCAGATGGTTGCCCGGGTGTTAAAGGGTTCTAGCGAGGGTTAGCAGAGTTGTTAAGCCTGGCCAATCGTTCTTCCTTCCGCACTTTACTTGATGCTGTTTCACTGAACCCCGGCTTGGACAAATCTGATCCAGAGATCCAGGCCATCATCTATATGGAAACCGGCAAGCCGGACATTCGGGTCACCCGCCGGCTATTTCAAGAACAGGTTCGGTCTTATGTCTCGGGCTTGGTGAAACTTGGGCTTGGGGCAGGCGACCTGATCGTTATCGCCCACACCCAAAACCTTGAAAGTATCTATGCTTTCTGGGCTGCTTTAAAAATAGGCGCCATCCCCTCCATGTTTCCGACTTTGACTGAAAAATTAGACCCTGAGATTTACTTGCGGAGCATGGCCGAGTTGGCTCGGTTGTCTGAGGTGCGGGCAATCTTAACCAACGACGAATTCGCCCCGGTATTAGCCGCAGATATGCCTTGTCCCGTCGCCGGATCAGGACAAGTATCCCAGTCGGCTGCGAGCGGCAATCTTGACAGTTTTGCCGATTATGAAGCTCGACCTGACGAGATCGCCTTCCTACAACATTCCAGCGGAACCACGGGGCTGCAAAAGGGCGTGGCCTTGTCGCACCGGGCAGTACTGAACCAGATCGCCAGCTATAGCCAGGCAATCCGTCTGAACGGTAGCGATGTCATCGTGAGCTGGCTGCCCTTGTACCATGATATGGGTCTAATCGCTGGTTTTGTTTTACCACTGGTGCAGGGCATCCCATTAGTGTTAATGTCGCCGTTCGATTGGGTCCAACATCCGGCACTACTCTTTCGAGCTATTCATGATCACCAGGGCACTTTATGTTGGTTACCAAACTTCGCTTTCAATCATTGTGCCAGGCGCATTCGCCACCAAGATAGTGAAAGACTTTCAGCATCTACCATGCGCCTATTCGTCAACTGTTCAGAACCGGTGTACCACGAAAGTCACCAGATGTTTCTGGATCGTTTTTCCGATAATGGCGTGCGATCCAATATGTTATCAGTCAGCTACGCTATGGCCGAAAACACTTTTGGGGTCACCCAAACACCTGCGAACCAAATACCGATAGTTGACTTAATCAACCGGGAGCTTCTTGAAGAGATGGGGCAGGCCGTAACCGTGACTACAGACCATCCCCTGGCTGTGAACAAAGTATCTTGCGGACCAGCAATACCAGGTACAGCGGTCAAAGTAGTCAATAGCGAAGGACAATCCTTAGCCGATCGACAGGTGGGTCAGGTTGTCGTTCAGAGCGATTGCATGCTCAATGAATATTACAAACGCCCTGACTTACAGCCAATTCAGGACGGTTGGCTCTTGACCGGGGATATGGGCTACCTAGTTAATGAAGAACTGTATATCGTCGGCCGATCCAAGGATCTGATCATCAATGCCGGTAAAAATATTTACCCCCAGGACATAGAGGCCATCGTCAATGATGTGAAGGGCGTTCATCCGGGCCGGGCCGTGGCCTTTGGCATTGTCGATGAGCGCGAGGGAACCGAACTCATCGCCGTGGTTGCCGAGGTCAAAGAACCAGAACGGTTGAACGACCCGACCTGGCGCCAGGAGTTAGCCCGAACAATTCGCCAGGCTGTGGTAAGACAAAGCATGGCTAGCCTAAGTTATATCAGTCTGGTTGGCCCTAAATGGCTCATAAAGACATCAAGCGGCAAGATCGCCCGGGCAGCCAACCGAGATAAATGGTTGCGCGAAAAAAGTTCCTGATATCAGTTCTCGCAAAGTCGCCACTAACGAAGCGATCGAACCCATTGAATTGAGAGAGATTAGGAAGGTTGAGTTATAGGCGGCCCAAGTCTTTTGGCATAAGCTTTGGCCGCAGCTAGTATCTGTTGCCAATCTCATCATGATACGCTATTCTTTTTGCGTGAGTCGACTGCACCGGTTAAGCGGAGTGAAGTTCTTTTTTTTAATTTGACGAATAGCAAGAGTGGGACGTTTGTTTTATAGAAAGCCGACGGACCATAGTTTTGTTAAAATCAAGAGCTTCGGTTTACTTGGTAAAACAAGGTTCATTCTTTGAAAAATCAAAAATCATTAGAACGCTTCTTGTTCGAGGTTTTGTGGTTCTACGGGTTAGCTGAGATAAATTCGCGAACCGCGAATCAGGTAATAGGCTTAAATCTTTTGGACCGTAGCGTAACGAATATGCGGGAGCATCATGGATTGGTATAAACGATCAGTATTAATAATCGATGATGAGCCGGCAATGTGCCAGCTCGTAGAAACGATCTTCAAGAAAATGAATGCGGAAGTCAACTCTGCTCTATCTGGAGAAGATGGTCTGCGGAAATTATACGAACTGCGGCCGGATTTGGTTATTCTAGACATCTTGCTTCCCGGAATGGACGGGATCGAAGCCTGTAAGCGTATACGTGATGTTTCCGAAGTGCCGATCATCATGTTGACCGCCGTGGGCGCGGACAAACAGCTGGTGAATGCGCTGCGGGCTGGCGCTGATGATTATGTGACCAAACCTTTCAGGACAGACGAACTGACAGCCCGGGCGCTAGCCGTCTTGCGCCGGGCCGGAACCAAAGCTCAACTCTACCCTGTGCCAGTTTACAATGACGGTTATTTAGGTATCGACTTAGATAATCGCAGAATAACAGTTGATGACGAAGTGCTCAAATTAACTGCCACAGAATTCCGTTTATTGGCTCATCTGTACCGCAATGGGGACAAGGTATGCACCTTCGAACAAATCCTCGATAGTGTGTGGAGCACGCAATACCGTAGCACGGCCGAGAATGTTCACGTCTATATCTGGCATCTTCGCCAAAAGATAGAAGTAGATCCAAAAATGCCAAAATACATAATCAGCGAACACAGTGTAGGTTACAGATTCGTGAAACATTCTATGAAAATAGGGCAAGCGACAAATAATGCACCAAATTCTGGAGAATCGGTAAAAAATGATTTGGCAAGATAGAGAGATCCTGGTCATAGATGACGAACCATCGATGTGCCGCCTGGTAGCAACGATCTTCGAGAAACAAGGGGCGCAGGTAAATTCAGCCTTCACTGGGGAAGGAGGTTTGAGGTCGGTACAAGAAAATGAGCCCGACCTGGTACTACTTGATATCCTTATGCCGAGCATGGACGGCCTGGAAGTATGCCGGCGTGTACGCGAATTTAGCTCGGTACCTATCATTATGCTAACAGCGGTCGGCCGGGATTCCCAACTCGTACGCTGCCTATATGCAGGAGCCGATGATTACGTCACCAAGCCTTTTAAACCCGATGTTTTGAAGGCCAGGTCCTGGGCAGTTATTCGCCGGGCCAATGCCTGGCCTGAAGTCAAGGAAGTATCAGCTTATCGCGATGGCTATCTACAAATAGATTTGGATCGCAAAAAGGTCACGGCCGGGTCACTGCCCGTTCAATTGACTGCAACCGAGTATGAAGTCTTGTCTTATCTTTATCAAAATACCGGTCGCATGAGTCATATCAATGATATCTTAAAACACCTTTGGGGAGATGGCTTGGCCGGAAGTCCTGAGGAAATCCGCATCTATATTTGGCATTTGCGGCAACAGTTGGAGCCAGATCCGCGGGAACCCAAATATATCGTCGGAGAGGATGATATCGGTTACGCTTTCCAGGTTAAAAAGACCTGACCTCTGTGACTGATCTGCACTCCTTTCAGGTCAAAGCCGATCGATGAGTTATCAAAAAAGCGCCTTATTACTTGGTGGAATCTTCGCGATTGGTCTATTCCTAATCCTTTTTTTTATCACCAGTTGGGGTTGGTATCTGGCCTGGCTGATAGCCATAAATCTAACGACCTTCGTCTTATTCGGAATAGACAAAGCTTTAGCTAAGGCCGGAAAAATCCGCATTCCCGAAAACGCGTTGCACATATTCACGCTTTTTGGCGGGTTTCTAGGCCAATTTGCCGGCCGGTTGATCTTCCATCATAAAACCAATTTCGGTCGCCACCCTTCCTTTACCTTCATCCCACTGATAAGTTTGGTGATTTGGGGAGTAATCGGCTATTTTGTTTACTTCTGAGCCTCTACTGAGCAGCATCGGTTCTTCAATATTAAGAATCACCGAAACGCTTCTTGCCAAGAAACAGCCTGCAAAATAACCATCCTCAACAATTTTCCTTAGCAAATCCTGACAAAATCGATCGTTCTTTCCTTTGGTATGGTATAGATTCGGCACCACCCTTAAGTTTATTTTAAGATATTGAAGGTTGCGTCATGATATAATGGATTTTAGGGAAAAGTGTTTGGCGGACATTCTACCCAATCAGCCGTTCATGATGCGCGGGAAATAGTCCTTGTAGGTCCAGGGCTTCTTCCGTGTCTTCGGTTATATCCGTGAAGCCAAACGATCCAGTGGGCTCTTGCTTCTTCAAGGGTGCAGGTTTAGCTTGATTTTGGCCAGTAGTCTCACGGCTCGCCGAATGATTGAACAGCTGATTAACTTATTGTTCCTGCCGTGTAACAAATTTCGCGAAGGAGGATGTTATGCGTGACTTCAACAAACGTTATGCCCTTATCCTGTTATCAATCATTTTCCTGTTGACGGCCGTGCTTGCTGCTCAAGCGTGGGCTAGTAATTCAGATCCTGCTGCTCAAGAGGGATGGTCACAAACTTACTTCCCCCTCATCGAAAAAACTCTATTGGGCTCAGGATCGAATGACGCAGTGGGTGGTCAAGTCGATCCGGGTGATGATGAAGAAGTCGATACTGGGTTTGAGATCGATGGCAATACCAAGTGGGAATTGGTTGGCGATTACGATTGGGATTCATTGGAATATCTAACGCCAGATTGGGATAACTTAGGCTATCCACCGGCCGTATTGATTACCGATCCGCACTCGAAGGCCGGAAAAGATACGACTATCTTCAAGCCTAACGGAAAATTCGATGAGCCAGAAAACTGGAAGGTAAACTCGGGAGTGGTTGGCCCGCCCCAGACCGAGCTGACCAATCTAAGCGCCTGGTTGGTTGCTCCCGACGATCTCGCAGAAGGCAAGCCGAGTTCGCCCTGGCTAATCATGAGCATGGAGAGAACCAAGGAACAAGGTACTTTTTACCTTGATTTTGAATTCAATCAGGAGCCATGGGAAGACTTATCGGGAGGACCAGTACGAAAAGAAGGTGATTTGGTGGTCGGATACGCCATACATGGGAATCCGACAGATCTGCAGAAAGACATACAGATCATGATACTGCAATATCTGCCCGAACAACCTTCTCTATGTGAAGTCACACCTGGCAACGGTCAGGAACCTGCCCAGGTTGTATTAGGAGATGAACCCTGCCCTGCTTATGGCGACAGTGGCTTTTACTATCGATTCCTAGCCGATGGCGCAATCATGGCCGAATCTGGGGTGGGTGAAGCGACTATGAATGAGGAGCCATTCAGTCCTCCATGGACTTCATACGATGCCCAAGGTGATGTGCGGGACGAAATCGGTCCTTTCCAATTCGCCGAAGCGGCCATAAATTTGGAAGCCCTCGGCATTGAGCTACATTGTTCAACCTGGAGCACAGTTCATGCTAAGGGTCGGGCATCACTATCGGTCAACTCTGACATGAAAGATCTGGCCGGACCGGTACCATTAGCCGTGAATTGCCGCGTGGACGGCCACAAGTTCTTGGATGTGAATGGCAATGGCGCTTGGGACAAAGATGCCGAACCGCCGCTGGCAAACTGGGAGATTCACTTAAACGACGAAAAGAGCTCCACGACTGACAACGAAGGTTACTACAGCTTCGAATGGCTCCTTGACGGCCGATACACTATCAGCGAAGTCTGCCCTGATGACTGGGTTCAAAGCGCACCTGCGTTCACCGATTTCGATAGCTGTGGCGATGCAACCTATACTGTCGATATCAACATTGACAATCACGAATTTAATGATCTTGACTTCGGCAATGGCATGCCGGATATTGAGGTGAGTAAAAGTTGTACGGCCGAAGTCTTCGTGGGTGATGATATCGCTTACGAGATCCTGGTTGATAACACCGGCAATGTTGATTTACACAATGTGAAGATTATTGACCCGCTGGTCGGATTGAGTGAAACGATCGACGTGTTACAAGCAGGCATGTCGACCACGGTCGTGACCACGACGGTTGCTTCGGAGGCCGGAATAATCGTCAATGAAGTGACTGCGAGCGGTGTATTCGCGGCCGCTACTGTGACCGATACTGCAAATTGCGAAACCAATGTTTATGCCTTGGACGTGACCAAGAGCGTCCAGACTTCCATGACCCGCCAATACAATTGGGCTATCGACAAAGATGTGAGCGATCCCGGCCCCATCCAACTAAAACCTGGGCAAAATACTGGCGTCACATACAGTGTCACCGTCGGTTTTGACGAAACCTTGCCCTACGTCGATAGTGAATGGATGTTGCAGGGTACGATAACCGTCACCAATCCATCGCCCATGGATGCGACCTTAGAGTCGATCACCGACAATTTATCAGATGGAACCATAATCCCGGTCAGCTGTGATTCGTTGGCTGTGCCGGCAATGGACAGCCTAATCTGCACCTATGGACCTGTTTCGCTAAATAGCGGTGAATCCCTGATTAATACGGCTACGGCAACGTTAAAAAACAATAATGGCAACAATACAGATTTTAGTGGTTCGGCGATTGTGGAATTCGATGAAGGCCATATCGACGGCGTAGATGACATTGTGGTCGTAGCTGATTCATACGCCGGGGATCTGGGCATGGCTAAAGCAGCCGATGCGCCGATGACCTTCAACTACGACCGGACGATTGGCCCTTTTGACGATAATGCCTGTGGCAATTTGCCAGTCGGCAACACCGCTTCTTACCTGGCTGACGATACAGGCGCCAATGGAGAGGCGCAAGCGAGCGTTGCCGTGCAAGTGATTTGCACGTCTTAATGCCAATGGGCTCTCTAAGATTCAAATCTGGAGTCCTGCGGTCTAGTACAATCGACAGTCTCGGCTGGATGATCGCCGACATCCAGCCGGGACTGCTTTGTCTTATAGAACAAAGGGAGTTGCCGGTCTCTTTAAGAACCTGACATCAGGTCGATTTTACTGTCATTACATGCTGTGCCGGTCAGTAGATTTATAAAAAAGAGAAGCCCCCAAACCCAGCCCAACGACTTCCTTGCAAATCGCCACAATCGCGATTATCCTGAGCCAGCGATTCATCGATCGACCAACCAAACACATCTCATTGAGGGAGGTAGAAATGGCCTTGCGAATCCCCAGCCTTGTCCTAAAGCAACTGTATACATTTGGCAGTTTGACCAATTACGATCATCAGATCCGATTTTCGGTAAAAAACCGGCTCAATGATGCAACCTTGACCGGTTTACTGCAAGTAAAAATTGACAATGTTGAAGTGCCATCAACGGCGATCTTTTTGGTTCTCGACGACGGGAGACAGGTATCACCGGCCGAATTGGCTGTTGAACCAATCGATTTCCCATTGCGCCGGACGTTGGACATCATTTGCCAAATCGAATCCCTGGCCATTGGTAAACACCGACTTGAAATCCATTTCGAGACTAAACCATTTGGCAAACTTAAGCTCAAGGTCGAAGATGCCATTAGCGAAGAGATCAAGGAACGAATCCACATTCCACGAGACCCAAGTGATGATTACAGCCCAGTTATCATTGCCGAACGACAACGATTCATCGAAGCTTATACCGGCAGCAAGCTGAAACACATAACCCAATACTCTTTCGATCCGCAGATGACCCAAGGAAATATCGAGAATTTTACCGGCGCGGCTCAGATTCCCATAGGCTTTGCCGGTCCTATCATGATCAATGGCGAGCACGCTCAAGGAGAATTCATAATTCCCATGGCCACAACCGAGGGGACTCTGGTGGCCTCTTATAACCGGGGCATGAAAGCCTTAAACCTCTGCGGTGGCGTCACCTGTAGCGTCGTCGAGGACGCGATGCAGCGGGCGCCTGTCTTCGTATTTGAAGACGCGCGTGGCGCTCGAGATTTCGTGAAATGGGTGGATGAAAATCAAGATAGAATTCGCGAAGAAGCAGAAGCTACTTCCCGAATCGCCAAAATGGAATATGTGGAAGCTTATTTGGCCAGCAAATTCGCCTATTTGCGTTTTAATTACACGACGGGTGACGCGGCCGGGCAGAATATGGTAGGACGAGCTACATTTGCTGCCTGTAGCTGGATCATAGACACTTATCCAGGGATCAAACATTTCTATTTGGAATCTAACCTGGCAACAGACAAGAAAGCTTCCCAAGTTAATATCATGCGCACCCGGGGTAAGAGAGTAATCGCCGAAGCTGTTGCCAAACGAGATATCCTCATCCAGCATATGCGCGTCGAGCCCGAAAGCCTCTTTTATCACAGCACGGTCTCTAACATCGGGACGATCTTGTCAGGAGCCAACAACAATGGCGCTCACTCGGCCAACGGCATTACAGCCATGTTCATCGCCACTGGTCAGGATGTAGCCAATGTATCCGAATCGTCGGCCGGCATATTTTATTCAGAGATAACGGCCGATGGCGATCTATACTTGTCGATCACCATCCCTTCCCTCATCGTCGCCACCTACGGCGGTGGGACGGGACTGGCGACTCAACGGGAGTGTTTAGAACTGTTAGGTTGTTACGGAAACGGTCGGGTGTACAAGCTGGCCGAAATCATAGCCGGCGTCGTTCTGGCGGGAGAACTTTCGCTGGGGGCGGCTATCTCTTCTTCGGACTGGGTCTCTAGTCATGAGCAATACGGCCGCAATCGATAATTCAACAAGAAGGCGCTAGTGAAGAAACTTGCTCCTATGGAAAGCTTTTCGTATGATTTCCCGATGTCGTCGAAAAACTTGTTGTCAACGGATAATCACCTCCTCCAATTAGCTCGCCGGGGCCGGCTACGGCTGCCAAAATCGACCTCTGATAGCGGTCATCGTTTGGTCGATCGGCTGTTGTACCCAATAGCGGTGGCCATCTATGGGATCATGGCACCTATCTTAGCCGGGCTATGTCTTTTACCGTTATTGCCTATCTTGCTGCTTACTCAGGATTCTGAATCGTTACAGGCCTCAATATTGGGGGCGAGTTCAAACCCGATACTTTTGGTTATCGTTTTCGCCCCACTCTTTCTGTTAGTTTGGTTGTGGCTATGGCTCTTCGAGCAGCGTCCCCCCTGGACAACAGGACTTGAATGGCCTCGCTGGCTGGCCAAGTATATGCGTGGCCTATTGGTTGGCTTGCTCATGTTTTCGGCGGCAATCGCCATCCTGGCCTTGTTCGGAGCGCTGAAAAGGGACACGACCGGTACGAGTGGTTTAAGTGCGTTAACCATCGGTAGCGTTATCATCGTCTTTGGCGGCTGGATGGTTCAGGGCGCGGCCGAGGAATTGTTGACACGGGGTTTCGTCTTACCTGTGTTTGGCGTTCGTTTTGGGGCTATCGTCGGAATTCTAGTCTCAAGCATGCTGTTCATGATCTTACATCTGCTAAACTCCAACATCAGTCCGATCGCTCTGCTCAATCTGTTTCTTTTTGGCGTTTTTGCCGCGCTTTTCGCCTTGTTTGAAGGTGGCTTGTGGGGGATATTCGCCATTCATTCCATTTGGAACTGGGCTCAAGGCAACTTATTTGGCTTTGAAGTAAGCGGTTCTGATGTCGGACCGGCTGTCATCGTTAACCTATCTGAAACCGGACCGGATTGGTTGACAGGAGGTCCATTCGGTCCAGAAGGCGGACTGGCAGTTACACTCGTTTTGGTAACTAGCTCATTCATCGTCTGGTTCGCTTACGGTCGGACAAAAGGGCAAGAAAATTCACCAGTTCTCGAGAACCCGACCTAAAGGCCCAGGACTAACTATTGGCCAGGGTCTTTACTCCTCCATAACATTGCGTATCTCGTAAGTAACAACAAAGCCAACTTTAATGGTAAAATGAATATGATCGGTCGTGGGCGAATCTGATAGAACCAAGCGGCCGTGTTTCTTGACGGAAATGAAAAGAGGCTACCTAACCTGCGTACTACTCATGGTTTCGTTACTTGTGTTAGCCTTGTCTGCCTGCGATTTGTTATCAATTCCGGGAGCGATAGATCTGCAAGACGAAACCGTGTCAAATTCAGTTGCAACCCCTACACCGGCTGATTCGAACAAGCCCACCTCGTTGCCTGCCTTAGGCCAGATTCCACCCCCCGCCCTGGTAACGGTCCCAGCCGGTGCCATTCGAGCTGATTTTACCAGTGCGGCCGGCGCGACCTCTCAAGATCAATCCATTTTAACTGGAACGATAGACCCAGATAGTGTCTTGGAATCGGAAGTAGATTCTCTTTTGGCCAGCCTGAAACGCGGCGAAGTCATTTTTAGTTCACCTACTGGCCAATCGGCGGGAGTTAAAACAGCCTATACCTACCGGGACCTGAACGGCGACGGCGTCCAAGATTTGGTGATAATTATCGTCGCTGACCAGGGAGGAGTGGTCAGTGTCTCGGCCGGGGTCAATGAGGATGGCACGGCCATCCAATTAGCCCCCCAAGCACCAGGTGCAGACTTTGTCCAGGCCCTTTCTGTCGAGTTGTCAGGCCTGGCCGAGGTGGCATCACTTGGTGAAGTGAAAGGAGATAGCGCCCAGGCAGTCATCCTCAAGTTGGAAGGGGACCAGCTTAAGATCGTCACGACCTTCGATTGATCCTGGGTGGAATGGATTGCGTAGCAATAAAAGTATAACCAGACAACAAAAAAGCCGGAGATGAACGTCTCCGGCTCGATAAACATTCCGATAGTAGTCGTCACCCACTAACGAATACTTCCTCGAAGCATCACATCATCCATATCCGATGCCAGATCTTCGGTGATGGACAATTCGTGAACCTTGCCGCCCGAATCGCGTATTGCAGCAGCCAGCATATCTTTATTCTTCACCGACTTGATCTCGACACAAATGGCCGAGCTAGCATTTTCCATCGATTCGCTCACAGCCTCGATTTCGGATTTATCAAAATGCATACCCAGGCCCTTAGCAGTCGCTGCTCCGGCAGCCGCACCTAGTAATATGCCACCAATGGGTCCTCCGACAATTAGGCCAGCGGTAAACCCGGCAATGCCGCCGGCGACAGCGCCTTTTTTGGTGGTGAATTCATCCTTATCGAGTACCTTCACCTTGCCTTCTTTATCCTTCACCAGGACCACACTGTCACCTAATTCGATCAACTTTTCATTCTGCCATTTTTTCAAGGTTTTTCGAGCTCGCTCTCCCGCTTCCATATCGTCAAAAGTTAGAATCAGCACTGCGGTACCTGTCGACATTCTTCCTCTCCTTTTTCAGTTTATGATGCAACCGTTGTTTATAGAATATATGATAACACATAAAAAGCCGCCAGAGCTGCACTGGGAGCCTTGGAGGCCAAAATATTCATCCTAATGGTAAAAAGCGAGTTTAGCCGAATGGTCTAAAGCCCCCCATTAGTCGTTTAAGTAACGTGGATAAGACATCCTCCAGTTCAACTTCTGAGTAGGATATATGGGTAATTACCAAGGTTGCGTTCATAATCTGGAATGAGGACGCGGCTTATTCCAATACTCAACTCTTCAATATGTCCAAAGCATCTTGACGAAGGGTGTAAAATGTAAGTGGTAGCATGTCTTAATATAGACTCATGAACTATGTCTTTTTGACGGGAGCGCGTTCCTCGGACCCTATGAAGGAGGAACAGATGGAAACCTATTTCATTTTATGTAACTACACGCAACAAGGTTTAGAAAACATCAAGGAAAGTCCCCAACGCATTGAGGCCGCCAAAAAAGCCATTGAAGCGGCCGGAGGCAAGTGGGGCGGCTGGTGGCTGACCATGGGCGAGTATGATTTCATCGTCATGACCGAAGCCCCCAATGCCCAAACTGCGGCGGCCTTAATCCTGAGCATTGGAGCCGGAGGCAACGTGCGCACCAAGACAATGCGGGCTTTTACCCAGGAAGAGTTCGTAGCGCTGGTAGCCAATATGCCGTAATCAAGGTGAATCACTTGAAATTGATCCACCTCTAGCACGGATTTGATACTTTTTAGGGATGCGCTCCTGTTCTTCAAACAGATTGCTACATTATGTCTAGTAATATCAATCAACTATATTGAAGGAGGTGGGCATTAAGATTATCGCCAAACAAGGCCCACCATGACAACGAATCCCATTGAATTGAACAAGCGAAAAAAGCCTCCTCACCAATACAGAAAAAGAACAACTAAGTTTATTAAACGAACCCAGCGAGGATACCTTATCTCTCACCAGCGATTCTTTCAAGCTAAAAAGACGGACCTTGCACTACACGGTCACCACCGGCACTATCGTATTAGAAGAGGAGGTCGAGGAAGAAGGGAAGACGAAGGGACCACAGCCTAGGGCCACGATGCTTTTCGTCGCCTCTATGCTCGATGGCGACGAGAACAGGAGCAAAAGGCCGATCACCTTCTCCTTCAATGGCGGACCGGGGTCGTCTTCGGTATGGCCCCATTTAGGGTTACTTGGACCGCGACGGGTCATCCTAAACGAAGATGGTAGCCCCCCCACTCCCTTATCGTCTGGAGGATAATCAAAACTCCTTATTGGATGTGACCGATTTAGTTTTCATCGATCCCGTCAGCATTGGTTTAACCGCGCAGTAGCTGGGGAAAAGGCAAAAGAATTCCACGATTTTAAGAAAGATATCGAGTCAGTAGCTGAATTCATTCGCTTATTTACCTCTCGTTACCAGCGGTGGACATCGCCCATCTTTCTGCTAGACGAAAGTTACGGCACAACAGGAGCGGCCGCGCAGCCGGCTACTTGTTGGAGCGACACGGAATGTACCTGAGTGGCCTGATGCTGATAAGCTCAGTCCTCAATTTCCAGACCATCCGCTTCAACACAGGAAACGATCTGCCTTATATCTTCTTCCTTCCATCATATGCGACCATCGCCCGGTATCATAAATGCCTGCCAGCCAACCTCCAGGAAGATTTACCGCTTCTCTTGGAGAAGGTATAGGACTTCGCGATAGGCCCCTATACGCAGTCATTGATGAAAGGTTCGGGCATTTTGGACGTCGAAAGGCTAATATGTGATCGAACAACTGGCCCGGTATACCGGTCTTTCGGAAGAGTTCATCAGCCGCTGCACTTTACGGATCGATATTTTCCGTTTCGTGAAAGAATTGTTGCGAGAACGCCGACGAACCGTCGGCTGGCTTGACAGTCGCTTCGTGGGCATTGATAGGGATGCGACCGGCGAACATTTCGAATACGATCCAAGCTACGCCATCGTCCAGGGTCCCTATTCGACAACTCTTAACTATTATGTTCGCGGCGAGTTAGCTTTTGAGAGCGATCTGTCTTACGAGATCCTGTCTGATTTGTCGCAAAATTGGCGATTCAAGGAACATCAAAATGAGTTCTGGCCATGAAGCAGATACCCTTCGAAAAGCTATTTCGATGAATCCCGCCATGTAAGTCTTCGTGGCCAATGGCTATTATGATTTAGCCACCCCATTTCTGGCGACCGAATATACCTTTGACCACATGCATCTTGACCCGGATTTAAGGGACAATATCGTCATGGCTTATTATGAATCTGGTCATATGATGTACATTCACCAGGAGTCCTTGGCGCAAATGAAGAAAGATCTCGACACCTTTATCAAGTCCGCCTTCCCCTAGGTCATCCCTAGCAATCCGCTTTTCATGACTTTCGTCACCTGACAACGGTTTCACAGCATGTTAGCATCATAGCCATGTTTACAAGCGGCCGGTACGACTGGAATTTATGGCTGTGGTGGATAATCCAGACCACAGCTGGGTATAGCCTGGCGATGATCATGCTGGTTCTCGCCGTTGTTCGCCTGGGGATTCCAGTCCTGGCAAGTGGTCCCGAAACAGAAATTCCTTCCACCTGGCTTCAATTGTCTATAACGCCCTTATTCGCTTTGTCGGGAGCCTTAGCCGGTCTCCTTGCAATGGATATCTCTTCGAAGCGTGCTGGCCAAGGCCGGCTGGTGGATCTTAGCTACGGCTTTGGGCTGGGCTGCCGGATACCTGAGCGCTCTTCTCTTACCCACCTCCAGTTCAAGTAATGCTTCCGTCGCGGCCGTTGCCCTGGCCCCTTGGCTGGCGATAGGCTTGGCTACCGGCCTTGGTCAATGGTTTGTACTCCGTTATCGCTTCAACAGAGCAGGTTGGTGGGTTCCGGTTTCTGGTTTAGCCGTAGCGTTCGGCGCAGCCGGATGGGTATTCGGCGGCGTGTGCGGGGGCGTATTATCCTGGTCGGCGACCGGAGCTGCCACCGGCTTAATCCTCGTCTGGCTACTCAGTGTGCAAAAGTTTGATTGATGACCAATACCTCAATTCAAGCTTAGAATAAAGAATATGCTCTTGTACAAACGTTAGAAGACAGTCAATAAAGGAAAGATCATGACTGAAGAAATGCGTATGTGGGTTGAAGTATCGTTTAATATTGCCTATCTAATCGTGGTCTGGGGATTAGTCATCGCCATGCTTCGCCGCCAGCCCACAGTGAATTGTGACGACCAGCCTGTCACCGAATTATTCATTTGGGCGTTTGCCTTATTGGCCTTAGGCGATACAGGTCATGTGGGCTTTCGCGTCCTGGCCTATTCAATGGACGGTCTTGGTAGCATCATTAGCCTTTTTGGCCGGGAAGTTGGCCTGGTCGGGCTTGGCGCCTTATCAACCGCTGTGACAGTGACCCTATTTTATGCATTGATGCTGGTCATCTGGCACCGCCGCTATCAAAAACCGTACGGATGGTTTGGCATGTTGTTGTTCGCCGCGGGCGCCGTTCGTCTAATCATCATGATTTTCCCCCAGAACCAATGGAACGATTCGGTGCCGCCCCAGCCTTGGGCGCTGATTCGAAACCTGCCGCTGGTCATCTTGGGATTAGGCGTTGCCTACCTGATGCTCCGCGATTCGGCGAAGAGCCAGGACAAGCCATTTCGCTCGATCGGTATCATGATCCTGGTCTCTTATGCTTTCTACGCCCCGGTTATCCTTTTTGTTCAACAGGTGCCGGCCATTGGTATGCTCATGATTCCTAAGACTTTGGCCTATGTCGCCATTGGTTTCATCGCTTACATTAGTCTATTCAAGGTACCTGAAGTCAGTCTACAGGCGTAAGGAACGGGCCAACACCTGGCCAAGACCCATCTTCATGTCACAAAAATCAACAGCCAATATCAACCTGACTGATATCATTCCCCGCGACATATTTATCGGCACTAGCCTGATCATTCGCAGGGAAGACCGTTTCCTGTACGGTATCCGGCCGCCTAAGCTCTGGCATGGCCATCCGGTTATCGAACTCACCGGTATCGGTGGTGGTCTAGAAATAAAGGATGAAAATCTCTCATCCGGCGTCCAACGAGAAGCCCAAGAAGAGATCGACTGCGAGGTACGGCTTGTACCGGTTAAGAACACCCTTATCGTACGCGGACTTAAAGATGTCAGCAGCCTGGCACTATCCGGTGAGGAACGGCCGGCAGCCCTGGTTTTCCGTAACTGGCGAACACCACCCCATCAACCCTGGCATCATGATAATCAAGGTTCGGCCTGCCTGGTGGTTTTTCTGGGGGAATTAATAGGCCGGCCGAGGCCGGTCATGGAACTACCTCAACTCATCTGGCTCACCGCTGAACAGGTCTTGGAAACCGCCAGGAGAGATATAACACTCGGGGAATTACTTGCCGGTGGATCAGAATTGATCCATGGAACTTCTCCCTCGCCGCTTCTAGAAACCCAAACGCGGATGACTGATTCCCAGGAAGCCCTGGCCCTGGCTTTGGGAGACGAGACTCCAGCGGTTTACCGGAGTTTCTAAATCAACAAGCAGCTACCAAACAGCACTTAACTTACGATTGACCGGCCACATACCCGGCCGGATCCAAGAGGAAGTTCAGGATTGCCTCATCATAACCAGCATAGGTCGAGATATCATTGTGCCCGGCCGCGGGGATGACGCGCATGATTTTGGGTGCAGTGATGGCCTCAAACAGCTTTTGGCCCTGAGTCAAAGGCACAAGCATATCCCGCTCACCATGGACCACCAATGTTGGGCAGGTAATAGCCGGCGCCCATTCCAACGATTCGTAAAGTGGCGGGATCATGTCTTTTGGCACCCAGGAAGCGTGAATAGCGACGAGTTCCCGCATGGAGGTGAACGCACTATCCAAGATAAGGCCGGTCGGCTTCTCCTGAGTTGCGATGTGAGCAGCCACGGCGCTTCCCAATGACTTTCCCAATATTGAGGCCGGCAAACCATCGACCTTAGCCCGGGCCTCGAGCCAATGCCACATCGCCAGGCCATCCATCAATAATCCTGCTTCAGATGGTTGTCCCTGGCTGTGGCCGTATCCCCGGTAGTCCCAAATTAACAGGGATATCCCAGACTCGACGAAGGGTGGCGCGGCTTGGACCCAATCGCCAATGTTACCGGCATTTCCGTGGCAGTAAAGCAGAGCATGACTGGCGTTCCAGGCTGGTAAATACCATCCCAAAATACGAACACCATCGGCCGCCTCGACGACCACTTCTTCGAAAGCCAGGCCCAACTCCTCGGGCGTGAAGTCCAACGGAGTGAAGGTAGCATCGGGTCGATATACGAATTGATTAACAAGGCCAAGCATGGCCCTGATAATACATCGTTTTTGTCGAATGCGCAGTGACTGGTCTATTTTGAAGAGCTGCCGGCGATAATCTTGGGTTGGATACGCCGAGTGCTGATGGTTAATGTCAGATATGCGTGAGTTGATTTACATTCCAATCATTTCAGATTCTATTATTGACGCTTGACTTAAAATAGATGACAAGACAGATCGTTTTGATCTAAAATAGGATAAATTGAATTAGCCGATGCGCTTCGGCCACTGATGAAAACCTATCGTGGTAGCCGGTTCGGGGAGAAGCGCTCTTGGAGTCAGGGGAGGTTAATATGGCTAACATAGTCGTTCAAGAGATGCCGTTCGAGGAAAAGTACGTAAATGTTCAGGAAGCCATCGATCTGTTTAGATCTTTCGTTCCCCCATTCGTCAAGCGCCATCTTGGCCCTCAAGCTGAAAGGGAATTGCGCCGGCGCTGGCGCGAAAACACTGAGATATTACCTGTCGACGTCCCGGCCGATCAGCAATACGAACGGTGTTATGCCAACTGGATCGCTATGGCCCGGGTGAATTTCGCCCTGATTCGCGAGCGCATGGGCGAGGAAGGGCTAGATAGATTCGTCGAGGCTGAAGCGGCCGAACTCAAGCGCCAAAATTCCGGCATGTCCGTTTCCATGCTGGATTTGATCCGGATTTTTTCCCGGCCAACCGCCTTCAAGATGATGGCGGACAAATTTGCCTACCAGACTCAATGGATCACGACTTACGAGACCACTGAGCTGACAAAACAAATTGCGGTATTTGAAATTTCTAAATGCAAAGTCCTGGAATTCCCAGAAACGGAGGATGTCTGCAAAATCGGTTGCCAGCGAGTCTATCCCAGCTGGATGGCTGACCAATTTAAGGCAGAATTGCGCTTCGACCGGCATGGTAATAGCTGCACTTGTACCGCGCGGCCGTTCAATAATTAGGCGGAAGCTGTCGTTGAAATCTAGGCGCCGTCAAGGAGCAGGATTTGACGTCACTTGCTTAGAATTTGATAACACAATTCAGGCTGTTGTGTTAGAATGATTGGCATGTTTCTGCTTTGCTTCGCTAAGCTATATTTGACCCTTGCCAACGGTAATTAGAAGTAACTTTCGCTTAGTTTTTCATCATCGCCTCTACGATGACCCTTTTCGGTAACAGGCTAAAATACGTTAACGCAAAAATATGGGACGCTACCCAAGCTGATTTCGCCTATCCTGAATTGAGCGACCCAAATCTCAAAGCGCTTGACTTGCTAAACAAGCCCAATTTGGGTCTGGCTTTTTCCGGGGGTGGAACTCGTTCAGCCACCGCCACCCTGGGACAGCTTCGCGGTCTGGTTGAGCTAGGTATACTCGATAAAGCGCGGTATCTTTCGTGCGTTTCCGGCGGTTCCTTCACCTCCACGGCTTTCATCTTCTTGCCCAAAAACTACCAGGACCAGGATTTTTTAGGCCCTGTAATCGATCCACAAGCTGTTACGATCGACCAATTGGAGAAGACCACTCCCGGTTCCTTCGCCCACGCCCTGGCCAATTCCTTCATCGTCGACGACTATCTCAAAAACGCCCTGCGTCTGGCAGGTGATGAAACTTATCCCAGGGCTATCGGCGATATCTTTCTGCTCCCATTTGGGCTGGATTCGCTGAAGCGGTTTTTCAGCCTCGACCCACACAGCGTAGCGGCCATATTGAATCACAACCCCAAAATGCTGAGTACAGACTTCTACCATGTCCGTAAGGGGAGGCCATTTCTCATTATCAATGCCATCATCTTGCGACCGGATAATGAGGCGCCCTTAGCTAAAATGATCCCGGTTGAGACGACACCCTTGTACACAGGAACCCGGACGCTGTTTCGCGGTGCAGGCTCCAACGGGCGCGACATCGGTGGTGTTTTTCTAGAACCATTTGCCTTTGATTCCGATGCACCCGAAGCAGCACCAGAGCCATCTGGTCGGGTCAAGGTCCGACTGGGTGTATCCAGGCACCGCTACACCTTGTCAGATGCCATCGGTACCAGCGGCGCTGCCCCCGCAAAAGCTATTGCCGAAGCCGGCCTGGCTTTCCTGGGCTTTCCCGAGTTCAAACATTGGTCGTTGACCGGAATCGGCCAGACGGCCGCCATAGAGTATGAGTATGGTGATGGCGGCAACCTGGAAAACCTGGGTCTGATGCCCTTGCTAGCCCGAAACGTCGAGCGGATCATCGTCTTTGTGAACACACGCCATCCCTTAAGCGGTGCGGGTCCGGGTGAAATCAACGGCTCCATACCACCGCTATTTGGCCAGACCCCAGCGTTCCAAACAAATGTGGTTTTGCAGCGAGATAAATACCTACCCTTGGTAGAAGGGCTCCTCGCAGCCAAAGCTGCCGGCCGGTCGGTGATATTTAAGGATAGTTACCAGGTTCAGGACAATGCCTTTTATGGCATCACGGGAGGCTGGGAAGTTGAAATTCTATGGGTGTACAATGAACGGGTGCCTGCCTGGGAGCAACACTTGCCATTAGATATTCGCCAGAGTATTGGCCGGGATTCACTAAGCAACTTCCCACACTATAAGACATATGGCCAAAACCGGCCGTCCCTCATCGATCTAAGACCAGAACAAGTATTTCTATTGGCCAATTTGTCAACCTGGAACATTCTAGACAACAACGAACTTTTCCTATCCATGCTTGGTTGAGGTTAATTGCACCGGTCCCTGAAGCAATTTTGGTCATTGAATAAGTGAGTTACTGAGCCTGAAAAGGCTCCCATTTCACTCCGAATAGGAAGCCGTCAGCCGTATCTCTCTGTTTGCTGATACACTCGTTAACACGGAGGAACCGATGACAACACCCTATGATGGCCAGGTATATCTAGTTAATTGGCTTGGCCGTACTTCCCTTGGTACAACCATCGCCGATTCCGCCAAAATCCTGCGCCAAAAGGCGCCAAACGCAGGTGGAATCATGCTCAAAGTGGCCAACGGCAAGAGTTGGCAAGGGCACCTGGCAAACGACCAAACTGACCCTAAAGCCGTTACCGGCACGGTCCGAATCCAGGAATACGTCAATGCCTATGCCCAGGAGAGCCTAGATGTCCATGTCTGGAGCGTACCGCGGACCAAGGTTTCGCCGGGAGAGAACCTGGCCACGGCTTTGGATAAGGAAACCGAAAAGCTGATCAAGGCCGGAAATGTGCCTGGCTCCAAGTCAGTTTTGTTGGATGTTGAGATGGGGGAGGCATATTGGCTGGGTTCGCCGGCCGATGCCCGACAACAGATGAACAAAATCCGGGCCGAGATACCCGAGGAAGTCCACTTGGCCCTCATTTTGGATGGCCGGCTAAATCGCAACTTCAGCGTTTGGGTGGAGCCCTGGCTGGACCATGTCGGCAGCTTGCACCCGATGATCTACCCTACTCTCTTTGGACCTTACCAGTCCATCGAAGCCCATATCGATGAGTCATTCGGTAACCTGGAACGATACGGGCTACACATTGTGCCTATGCTCCAGCTCGCCGCCTCTGGTGGCAGGCCTAGCCCGGCCGATATTACCCGGCAGGGCAATGCCGCCTGGGCGCGAGGGTCTGCCGGCATGTCGTTCTTTCGCCTTGGCAGCGACCTGTGGGGGATGGATGGCCAGCCTCACAGCGGCGACCGGGAATTGACGGCCGTAGCTCAAATCGAAACCAAGAAGGTGCCCGAGGAGCCGCTTGATTTGCCATATACCTGGCAGGATGTCATCAACGCCGCCGTCACCGTCTCCGCCGAACGTGACGGCGATTGGAACCAGTGGCTCAGTGACGCCGGTTATTGGCGACTCTTTGTCAACGCTTCCCGGCCGTTGCCCTACACCGGGCCAGAAATTGCCCATTGGCCATTGGAACCTGATCTGCGGATAAAGATGCTGGAATTGCTTGACCTCGATTCAGCCGAATTGATCCGGATCACCATCGACGTCCAGAACAAGCATTCTCAAAAAGAAAAGATTGAGGTCGCCAAGAAGCGAAAGGAGAGATCTCTGGTTGGCATCCACGGGGCCCCCGGCTTCGTCGCCCCGCGACGGGATACGTGGGACAAGTGGATCAACTATCTGAAAGAAATGGGCATCCAATGGTACAAACAAGTTGACAATGGCGATCCCAATGACTTAACCCCTCACTCTATCTTTAGCTGGACTATACAATTAAAGGCAAATGGTATTGAACCTATCATACGCTATATGATGCCTGATCAATTTCCCGATTCTTTGCCCGAGGACTACTTCCATAAGATGCGCCGTTACGCCGATGAAGGGATCGTTTGGGCCGAAATAGGCAACGAGCCCAATTTGGAGATCGAATGGAAGAGCGAGTGGCGCAGCCGCGGCGACCACCGGCCGGTTCACCAGGCTAATGCCCAAGCAATCCAAATCGTGGCCGAGACCTGGATTAAAGATGCTCAAAAGGCTTTGGAAGCAGGGGTCCAGCCCGCATTTTACGCCTTTGCCCCCACCGATTGGAAAGGTAATTTCCATCCTCAATACTCGTCAGTCCTTTTCACCCAAAAAGTAGTCGATTACCTTGCCCAAAACCGGCGAGCCGAAACCATCGACATCTTTAACAGAGGGGGGTGGATCGCCGTCCATGCCGCGACATACGAACAATCGCCTGATTTTGATCCCTACAACCAGTCGGGTGCGGTTTGGGATATGACCTTGCGCAGTTACGATGTACCGCTCAAGGCGTTTCGGAATGCATTCAGCGGCGATCTTAAACGTAGACGATATCATCGTTATGTCAACTGAAGGCGGTGTCTTCACGCCAAACTCCACCTCGATGGCCGGTCATTCTCGACTTCAAACGGACACAGAGCATGGCCGTCAAGTCGTCGAAATGTACAGCTACCTCGAGCGCCACTCTCCGCTGCAAGCGATGTGCCCCTGGTGTATTTCAGTACGGCGACCAGATCGGCCATTTCAATGAACATTTCCAACACGATGGCTGGATCGAAGAGATCAACGGCGAGCTTCAACCTCGAGCGGTCTATGAAGCGATGCGCCAGTACCGATTCGACGGAGAAAGAGAACTGGATACCATCGAAGCACCGGAGACGATGGTCAAACTGGCCGTGCCTTACATCTCCCAATTCGACGCAACGGCCGGCACTCACAACGCCGATTGTGGCCCAACCACCATAGCCATGATCCTGAACGCCGGCCGGGAGCCTGCCCAACATACCACCGTCGACCATCTGTACAATCAATATTTGCCCGATAAGACGGCCGGCGAATTCACTTTTGTCGACGAGATGCTGGCGATTGGAGTTGGCGAAGGTCTGGGGGCCCAGTGGCAACAATTTCCAGACCCGGATCAGGCCAAAGCCGGTTTACGAGATCAGATCCAGCAAGGCCGGCCTTTTATAGCCCTGGTCAATTATGCAGCCTGGGATGATGTCGCCAAAAACAATTTCTCAGGCGGACACTTCGTCGTGGTGACCGGTTTTGATGAGGATCATGTCTTCGTTCATGATCCGCTATTTCGAGGAAATCGCCGCCAAGAGGGTGAGTTCTTCGTCTGGAGGAATGACAAATTTCTCGCCGGCTGGGGATCTGGGCACCTCATCGATAATCCCAATTACGTGGCCATCGCCACCAATAAGACGGTGCCATACTTGACATAATCTAATAAACCATGGAAATGAACCATACCAACGACATTTAATAAGGTCGGCTTTCATGCCGGAACGGGTCCTGGAAACCGGGGGATAATGGATGATTATGTCAACAAGGTTAATACAGCGGGACGGCCGGCTATTGTCAAAGCGACTAACAACGCCGGGTTGGCGGCCGAAGTTGCCCAATCTGGCATCGATCATGGCGTTGAAAACCAGATCATCATGCGGTTCGTAGGTGATCCAAGCCAAGACAACCCTGATTATGAGTTGCCGGTAGACGAGGCGGCCGATAGATATTGGCGTCGCATCAAGAAGAAGTTAGATGCCAGCCCCGAATTGTTGCCCTATAAAGACCATATCTGGATTGAGATGTTAAACGAGCCCGACAAAAATCGGTGGGGCAGTCATATCGGTCCCTGGGCTTTGCGATTAGCCAAATTGGCTAATGCCGATGGCTGGAAAGCTGCCCTCATCGGCGCCAATGCTGGTGAACCCGAGCCTGAAAACTGGTTAGAACCAGGTATGGTCGAATTCCTTCAATATGCGGCCGGCAATCCAGACTGGGTCGCTATTACACTTCACGAAGCCAAAGCCCCCCACGACATGGATACACCGGTGGAGGATCTCATTCCTTTCATGGTTGGACGAATGAAATACCTCTTCGAAGCGGCCGATGTTCTTGGTCTCGAATATCCCTCCGTCTTCGTTAGCGAGTGGGCCTGGTCGTACCGGCACATGCCCGGCGATACAGATGAAGCCATGCAAGATGTCAAGGACCTGGCTAATCATTACGCCCAATACCCGAGTCTGAAGGGTATTTATCTGTGGAATCTGACTGAAGGAGCCGCCTGGGCTGACTTACCCCTTAAATTGAACAGACTTATCCCTAAAATGGCCGATTTCACTCTGCAAAATAGTTTCGAGACGCCGGAACGGAAGGCGGGCGAAGATGGTGATGATGGGCCGGAGCCGGATGACGGTTTTGAACCAGATCGCGGGCCGGATGTCGCCGCCGGTCGAGGCTTACCCCGAGTTGCCTACGAGCGTATAGTCAACGTCATTCCTGAAGGCGCTAGCAATGAACAGGCAGCGGCCATATTCCAAGAAGCATGGTCGCGCGACCGGGAATCTGTTGGTGGATCTTATGATGACGCTGGTATCGGCGATCTCGATGTGCACGAGGTAAATCTCTACGGAATCCCTCAGGAACGGAGACTGGAGTTCGTTGCCTGGTACGCCTTTCACTACCCGGGGGTAGACGTGAATTTTTTGCCCATGCCTGAATGAAACCCTTCTCATAAGAGGCTTCTATGCCGGTAACGATATACGATCTTAAACTTGATGACGATGAGGCCATTCAACAGGCGGCCGGCATCGCGCTGGCAGCCTTTGACCATGTCCAGTTCTGCGACACCCTGGAAGAGGCCGAGGGAGAAGTTCGCGAAGCCCTGGAACCGGGCAAGATATGCTTGGCAGCCCTGGATGAAACTGGGGAGATGTTGGGCTGAATCGGAGGTTTACATAACTACGCCTTGGTTTGGGAGCTACATCCACTGGCGGTCCATCCCCGGAAACAAAGGCAGGGCGTTGGGAGAGCTTTGGTTCTCGCTCTACAAGAACGTATCGCGGCCACCGGCGGTATGACCATCACCCTAGGAACCGATGATGAATTCGGCGGCACCAATCTATACGGCCGCGAGCTTTACCCGGAGGTACTGAGCGCCGCCCAGGCAATAATTAGCATCGACGACCATCCCTTCATCTTTTACCAAAAATTGGGATTCGTGGTTACGGGATTGGTCCCTGATGCCAACGGATTCGGCAAACCTGATATCCTGATGAGCAAGCGGGTGCTCCAAAAATCGACGACCGGCTAACTCACCTCAACGAGGTAGATCAAGGGACCGCAGCGCCTCCAGACGAAAAAAAGTCACCTGCCAGGGAGCCCGGCGGTGAGTTGGCACAATCACGGTGATAGCGTAGGTGCCCGGTGTCCGGCAAAGCCGGTCGATGAGACGGCCAATAGCCATTGCTCGCGGGCTGGCGCCGGCCGATTCGCTTGGTGGGATCAATGAATCGCGCTCAGCCATCAGTATTGGTAATCATCCAGCGGATCTATGGGAGGAATGATGGCGCTGTTGCCTTGACCCAAGTGCAAACCACCCTTTCGGAAAATATCATCATAGATAGCCACCAGGGCGGCCGAGATAAGACGGTCATCATGAACCGGCTGCCTACCGGCACGGCGTATCAATCTTTTTCCCTGCCGGCACGCCCCATCGCAGATCTCGTTCGAATCGGCCACCAGAGGCTAGGGAATAAGTGCAACTCTCTGCTTGGGTAAAGAACCACCAGCCATCGGAAAGCGGCGGGCTTGGACCAGCGCCATCTTCTTCGCCCGCCCAATATAAGAATCGCCCGGTTTCAACTAAACTGAGGAAACTCGCTCCGAGAGCCGCTTTACTGCTAGCCGTAAAGGTAAATCCTGTGACCCGATCAAGTCCCATCTTGGCGCTGAGCCAATCCACCAGGCCAGCGCCCACCCCACTGGCATCGGCTACCAGATGGACTGCTTCCCAATGACGTAACCAGGCCAACAAACGCTCCGCCAGGTTCGGACGGCCGTTTTGGGATTGGAAATGGCGACCCCCTTGATCTACAAAGACATCGATGGCTCGATAAAGGGGCCCAGGGTCGTCATCACGTCCGGGTTCAGCCTCAAAGATGTGCGCTACCGTATAGTCCCGGCCGGGATTTTCCAATTGGGCCAGTGGATCGGTGGCTGCTTCGTCGATTCCAGCCACATCTAGCGTCGCCAGCCGATAATTATCACCGCCGGTCAGTGAGCGCCGGATATGTTCTCCGCGCATCAAAGCCAGTCGACGAGCATCAAAAAGACCGCCTAGACCTTCTAAAGGCTCGTTAAAATACTCGCTGGCGACGATGGGGTGATGCCGGCCTAACCTGCTCACCTTGTTGTCCAGGAAATGGCCATAAGCCGGGTTTTGTGACACTACCTCTTGAGGGCTGACCATATAAACGCGCTGGCGGCCATCCTGGTCAGCCAACAACTCCAGCTCATTCTTTTTCTGCCAGAGTGCATCAGTTGTCGTCCTGACAGTGCCTATGTACAGAGCTGTGGCGTTGTTTGCCGCCCGCATTGGTTCAAAAACAGCTTCCAAATGGCTGGCGTGCTGATCCTGCATTTCATCGATTACCAATAACCAATCTGCCGTTTCACCTCGAGCTGCCGCAGCAGGATGGGTTGATAGAAAGACTACGGCTGCCTGGCCCAAAGTGCGCCGGGCAGGCCGGGCTGCCTTTCGCCACTGGCCCCGATTCCATGGATTGTCCAAACGCCTTTCCAGGCGTTGGATACCGCGCCCGAGACCATCACCGGTGGCTCCATAAACAATGTTGCCCCCCTGCCGCTGCAACAAATTGAGCAGATAGACGAGTAATTGGGCTACAGCTTCGTTTTTGCCGCTCTGGCGGGGGAATATCAACAAATACTCCAGTCCTTCACCGGACAATATGCTGTTGGCTATTTCCTGAGCGGCCTTCGATTGATAGTCAAAAAGGGGCAAGCCAATCATCAACTGGGAAAAATGGGCGACATCTGAATATGCCGCTCGGAAGAAGGCCAAGGCTAATGGGTCAGGGGACTGAGGTGAATGAGGAGAGTTGCGTTGGAAGTTAGATGCTGGAAGTCATCTTAATACTTGACATAAATTAGATATTCAAGCCCGGCCGGAGTCGTTGAAGCTCTTCGATGAGTTCGCCGATACGGCCGTGACGAAAGCAATAGCCAACCAGGCTACGGATATGGGCAGCTCGGCCTAAACCCTGCAAATCATCATAATTTACCGACAGGTTAAAACAGAGCGTGCGTAATTCCTCATCGTCGAATGTGCTTTCCAAATTATGAATAAGCCGGGCTAGAATCAACTGTTCCAGGCCATCGACGATGCGGCGAATCCGGCCGAGTTCGGCAAGTACCACATCTTCTACTGGTCCGGCCAATCCTTTCGGGTCGATTGCGCCAACGGGCAAGGGCAAGCTTAAGCGCCTCGTCACCCGAGGGTCCATCGCCAAGGCCCCCTGTTTCCTTGTCTTTACTCACAGATCAAGCCCCACTTGTGACCCCAGTTCATTTAGGGCTTGGGCCATAGCGCCGCTGATACCTTCTGCTGCCTCACCAGAGAGTGCCCTTTGGGCGCGCAATAATTGGGCAATAGTCCGAGCTCCGTTGAACAATAGACTAGCCAAACGCGCATATTCTTCAGGCGCTAATTCTTCCTCCAATTGGGTTAGGATGCGTCTTATAGCTACTCGGGTGATGGCAACTTCACCGCTCAAGCTGCGATCCAGAGCCAAACCGACTTTTGCGGCCAATTCTTCAGAGCTGAAACGGCGACCATAAAATGTCTCCGTTTCCGAATGAGGTTCCTCTTGTTTCGAATTTGGTAAGGGAGGTTCTTTTTCCACCCCGGTTGGCCGGTCTCTATGAACGCGACACAGCGGCGGTTCACTGTTACGCTGGGCCCAGGCTTTACAAGGACGGCCGGCTCTTGTGGTGGCAGTACATATTCGAGTCATCTGCATCATTCAAGCAAGGGGGCAGACACACCGGGTCATTGGGGCGCTCCCGCCTCAGAATCCTTTTCAGGCACCAAGAAATAATGAGTATCAATTATAGCACATATGTTCTATTTCGACAAATAAAATAGACTTGTTTGCCAACCAAAATAAAAGCCGGGCTCGAATGAGCCCGGCCATATTTAGGTAGGGATTTCTGCTAAGTTAAGGAAACTTTATGGTTGCAAGTAGCCGTATAGCCAATTCCAGATCGTTGGCCTATCAACCCGGAAAGCTCGCCGCCAACGCCGGCGCAGTTGCCGTTGTTGCCGAAGGAGGTCACACCGGCAACGACTAGGTTATTGAAGGAAATCTGGGGCCACCTGAATCGCCAAAACAGGTACCACCAGTATTGGCGTTTCCGGAGAGTATCACCGAGGTCCCGGCCGGGACTCCGACCGTACCGGTCAGGTTGACCAGGTTCAAAACGACCTTCAACCGGGCGCGATAACCTTCCTCGAAAACGGGGTTGAACCGGCTACAGTTCTTTAACGTACTCGTCGTACTGCCGGACCTGGCGCATGCCGACATCCTGGTAAAAACGATGGGCGTCCGGCCGTTTGGATTCGACGGTTAAACCAACATTGTCAAAACCTTGTAAGCGGTAGGCAGCAAATGCATGGTGCAACAAGGCTGTGCCCAAGCCCTTGCGCCGCCATTCTTCAGCCACCCCCAACTGGCGAACCCAACCCCCGGCCGGATAGGGAAACGAGAGGCAGGCACCGACAAGTTCAGCCCCGTGCATGGCCAGGAACCATAGATCAGGATCGTAAATATCCGCTCGCTTCATATGTTCTCGCCATTGTTCGAAGGTCGAGGGCGTGCGTTCCGGCTGGTAAAAGGCAGCCTCGATTAGCTCGAAAATGGCTTCATCATCCGGAACTTCCCCGGCTGTGATAAGTTGGATACCGGCCGGCCAAATCGCTTCTGGCGGCGGATCCGCTAACTCGATTTGCATCTGGAAATAGTATCGTCCAGGTAAAAAACCGGCCGCGGCGGCGATTTGTCGCTGCTGCTGGTTGACATGCGCCAGGAATGTTCGGGCTTTTGTTCCAGCTGTCTCACCATGCTCCCGGGCAAATGCGGGACCGCGTCCTAGGCAAAGATTTAACAGGGCCTTGTTTAGTTCCTCTCCAGGCCAACCCGGATCTGAGTAGAAGAGGAAACGCACATCGGTTCCCCAAGGCAGGACGGCCGCGTAGCCGGCTAACTGGCCGTCCGCTTTAAATGCTAACCAGGCGTCCTGCTGTAAATCGATTTGACCCCATTCGTGCAGCAAGTCTTCCATGTCGCTATCAGGCTCTCCGTATTCGGCCACATCATTGAGAACCATCAGCGCCAGGACGTCTTCAGCATCTTCTAGCTGCGGCCGGCGAAGGCTAAATCCCTCTGGAATGATCATCACTTTTACTATCCTCTGCTTTGTTTTTGAATGCTTTGGGGCATTGTAACAAAGCCGGTATCAAGCGGCGAACGAAGCAACGATGTATCCCTTCTGCCGCAAAGTTCTACTCTGGCTTTTAGCGCGGGTCCGAAAACGCATTGTCACAACATTGAGTAAACTGCCATAAATTCTTCGGGAATGAACTTTGTTGTTATCGGTTTACTTCTAGGCAATTGCGCCTACTCGATTGCATGTCATTCCAAAAGATTTGCGCAATTGCACTGAATTTGGCGAATCAGAACGGATTAGGGATAATAATAGGGTTGGAAAGAGGCTACCCCAGGGTGATATCACCCAATTTTGGCGCAACCAAGGTAACTCTGACAATTGAGATTTTTGTTAGCTTGTCGTCTGACGGCTTGGTATTGGGCTGTGTTGGTATCCAGGTAACGGGTCATGGGAAAGAAAGGCTAGCGAAATATTGACCGGATATACATTATACTATCTCTGTCTCTCTAGAACTCTTGACATCAAAGGCTATTGATCGATTAGTTATATTTACGAAGGTAGCGTTTTCACGGATTGGTTGGTAAATCGTTAAAGTAACAGAGGAAACATCGTGTCCCAAATAGCATTAGAATGGTATGTAAACGGTAGCAGGCAAAGAAAAACCATCAGTGTGGAACACCCTGTTTCTGTCGGCCGCCATCCTGGCTGCGACATCGTTCTGGGCGATCCCCACGTTTCGCGCCGCCATTGCTCGATTTTCTTCAATGGGGATGGCTTTCATATTCATAACCTTAGCCGTACCAATCCCATCATATTCAATGATCGCTGGACCCTGGCCCACGATTTGAAGGCAGACCTCAAAGTTGGTGACAGCTTCATCGTCGGGCGAGTGCGGATGAAGGTCAAGATGCCCCGTTTCACGGGCGATATGGACAAGATCCAGGCGCCTGAAACCCAAGTACAATGCCCCTCTTGCAGCCAGCTATATGATAAGGGCCGGGAGACTTGCATCTGGTGTGGCACCAAGCTGGCTGAAATCGATACTGTCGAACTCGAAGAACGGCAGGTTATCGATTACGAGCAGAAGCAGTAATTTCCCCCACGCCGTCACCCGGAAAAACCCTTTCGCCTCGCCCATTCTCAGCGATTGTATTGCTGTACCTCTGGTTAATATGACCCTAGTACCGGGTCATTTAGCCTATAGTTCAATCACCCACTTCCGTTATAAAATGAAGTTACAAAGTGTATCGACCGGGCGAGCAGATTACGGATAAGTCGCTTCTGGTTCTGGAGGTAAAAAGGTGGCGCATCTTACAGTGGAATGGCAATTGAATGGGAAAGAGAGGTCGAAGAAATTGGATGGCCGGAAAAAGGTCACCATCGGCCGCCATCCAGCCTGTGATATCATCTTGGGCGATCCCCATGTCTCCCGCCGCCACGCGACCATCTACTTCGAAGAAGGCGATTTTTTTATCCAAAACCACAGCGAAACAAACCCCTTGGTCATTAACGATCGCTGGATCCTGGCCCAGCACTTGGAGTCGGATTTAAAACCGGGCGACAGCATCACGGTAGGCCTGGTTCGTTTAAAGATATCGCTAGATAAACTCTCGTCCAGTCTCAGTTCGCTTTATGGTTCCGGCTCCCTGGCCGGCCTGGCGACCGCCTGAGTCATATTCATAAAACCAGTCATTGAGGCGATATCAAGCGCGGTCACTTAGGCCGCGCTTTCTATATTCCAGAGCCTCGCGCAACCGTTCGTACCCCCCCGCTTCATACAAATTTACGGCCTGATAGTCGCGTAATCGTCGCGGCAGTTCGCATTCCTCCAACTTTGCCGGGATGAGAAAGATGGCGCCTTCTGGCATCTCCTCCGCTCGATCGAGGACAAAGCCGATTTCGCGCTGCACGTAACCTTCCTTGGAAACTGAAGCCCGGGATAAACAAACCAACACGATGTGGCAGTCTTCAAGGGCGATTTGGATCTGGTCATCCCATTTCATTCCGGGTAAGAGCTTGAGGGCGTCTAACCAGGGATCGTAACTATCACTGGTCAGTTGATCGTTGAGTTGGCGAACAACATCCTTATCCTGTGAGGCGTGACAGAGGAAGACTTTTAACTTGCCATCGAAGCGCCCGGCGGTCACCGGCCGGCTGGAAGAGTCAGTCTGGAAAATGGGCGAGGAGGTGCTATCTGCTTTGGTGGTTGTGGTAATCTCATTCGGAGCGGATTGGCCAATATCTGGCCTGGATATAGTTGAATCTATGGCCGGTTCCAGGCCGGCAATGGCCCTCCAGTCGACATTCGGTCGCTCGGCTTCACAAGCCATTAGCAGTTGATCGAGCATCCCGCGCCGCTGACAATACAAGATAAGTTCCCGCACCCGGCCGCTCTTACTCGATCCCGCAAGCTCCTCGAAATCAACGTCGATACTAAAACACAGGTTCTGTAAATCTTCTAACCCAAAGTGCTGATTGAGGGCCTTGTGTAATGCCACGTGTCTACCTTGGCGCTCATGATACTGTCCTCGTTTAATTTCTTATGTAAACTATATATTCGCCGCTAGGCAATGAGATGCGCTTTACCGACCTTGGATTTAAAGGTTCCGTCAGGGCCAACCTATTTAATCATAACCATAGCACAAGTGCCACGGTCTCGACCAACATTTTACCCTGGAACGGATGTTCTTGCATCATGGTAAATACTTGCACGATGAACAAATACACAGCCGCTTGCATAGCAACCATCATCATCAAAAAACAGGAATATAGCCAAATCAGGAGACAATCAATGGCAGACGAAACCCGCGTACTCGTTTTAGCCGGCATCCGCAAAGGCGCCTTCATTTTTGAAAGCGACCAGGCGCGCCAAAATTGGTAGGTCTACGGACCACATTTCGCCGGTTGGACCATGCAACATATGAAATACGATCCCCGTAGCGGCTTCCTTTTCGCCGCCCTGGATCATGCTGTCTACGGCAGCAATGTCCACCGCTCGACCGACCTGGGACGTAATTGGGACATGGTTGGCGCGCCCAAATTTACTGATGGGGACGAACGCACAGTCCGACGAATCTGGCACGTCCAACCCGGACATAGCGACCAGCCTGGACTCAATTGGGCGGACGCCGATCCAGGGGTCCTCTTCCGCTCAGCAGACGATGGTCAAACTTGGAGTCAAGTTGACAGCATTAACGACCACCCGACACGAGATCAAAGGCAGCCCGGTGCCGGGGGTCCAGTGGTGCATGCCATCATCCAGGATAAACGAGATGCCGAGCGGATGTTCGTGGCCATTTCGGCCGCCGGCGTCTTTCGCAGCGAAGATGGCGGCCGGAGTTGGCAGCCGAAGAATCAAGGTGTTCGGGCTGACTTTTTGCCAGAAACCTATCCAGAAGTCGGCCAATGTTGCCACCACTTAGTCATGAGCCCGGAAAATTCCAACGTTTTCTACTAACAAAACGATTGTGGAGTATGCTGGACCATTAATGGCGACGATAACTGGCAAGCAATGTCAGATACCCGACCAGCTGTCTACTAAGTAGGCACGGCCGTCATCGATTAGCCGTAGTTTATTTTCAACCGCTCAAGCGAATGGGTGATATCGAAGAGTTGCGACCTTCGGTTTTGGCGGACGGAGAAGTGAGGTGGCTCTATAAACGAGTGTCTTACCAGTTAATGCCAGGCGGACCGGTAGCGATGGTGGTTTCGTTCCGCTCAAATGTGTATCGACCCTTTGTATAGCTGTCTTCGGTGAGAAGCAGCCGTTGCTGGCCGTAGCCGTTGAAACTATAAAATCGGACCGTGACTGAGCGGCTGTTCATTCTTACCAGGGGGCTCCACTCGCCAGGCTTAGGCAGCAACCAGGACCAGGCTTCGATGTCTTTCGAGAATCCTTGGCCTGCCAGAGCATGGCTTGCCGGGTTGGGAGAGATCCACGGGTCGCAATCAATGATGAGATAGGTCATCCAGGAAATATCACTCCCGTAGGCGCCGAAATCCTCTAATTCCCGGGACAATAATGAGGCACAAAAGTAAGACCATGGCGTACGGTCACCTTCTATCGCTTCCATATAGTCAACCAGGGCGCCTTCCGGTTTGGGAAGTTGACTCGGAGAAGAACTATTGGGTTCGGGAAGTTTTTCTTGCTTCTCCAAAGCCCAAACAACCCCCTTTCCACTGGCACAGTTGCGATACTGGTAGGCATGCAGAGAGTAGGCTGGCTTCAAACGTAAAGGCTTAAAAAAATTCAGGACCGGCGATGGATTGACCGAGCTTATGCTCCAACCTTCGGGTCCAAGAATCGCCAGGCGTTGTAACCACCATGAGGTGGCCTGGTTTCGAATGACCCGAATTGTTTTTCCGTCAAAAATATAGCTGCCTGCCATTTCACTACCCTCTCTGTAGCGAATTCACTTCCATTTTACCTCGGGATGAGGATCAATAGTCGGGAATATGACAGTCTATGCTAGTGATTTGGTCCCAAAAAAACTTGCAATCTCTCCAACTATTGTTACAATATAGCACATATGTTCTATTATCGAATCATTGGCAACAAATAACATGACAGTAGGCTACCCCCCGCATGAAGAGCAGTTGGCATCGGCCATCTGGGAAGTTCCTGTCTATGAGAGCTATCCGGAAGCTGTGTACCAAATGCCGATCAGGATTGATGCCTTAGCCATCGCTCTTCTGGTGTTAGCCTTGTTTTTGGCAATCCAACTTCTGACCGATAGCCGCCGGGGAACTAAAGATTCGATAGCAGTGGATGAGGCCGTAATTCAAATTGAGAGCGGTCAATCCAAGACCGCTGAAAACAGTGAAACAGTCGAAATCTCACCGGAAAACCTCGCTCCTCTTGCGCCTCCTGTCAGTCCGTCCACGATTATCTACCCGTATGACGATTATTGGGTAACCCAAGGTCCACATGGGATGTCCTACGGGCATATGGCCATAGATCTTGCGGCCGGAAAAGGCGTTGTTATCAAATCACCTATAGAGGGGACAGTTATAGCGAATTACGTGGACCAATACGGCAACACGACGCTGATTTTGGAAAACGAAAAATATACGGTCACATTACTTCATGGTGATTATCTTCTAGCGGTTGGCCAAGAAGTGTCTTTGGGTCAAAATATTGGAACCGAGAGCAACCACGGCTATACCACAGATATGTATGGTAATTATTGCGGTGGTCGAGATTGTGGACACCATACCCACCTGAACGTCTATGACAATACGTTGGGTCAGAATGTTAATCCACTAGAAGTCCTAATTCCGTAATTCATTGAGTCGAACTCATCGATGAGAGGTCCGAACGTCAACGACCTTTTTATTCGCACATCCTTCAATTTTTTTTAGCAATTCTGCTATCAGTCCAGAGTATTCAAAGGATATTTTAGGAATTGTCTTGAAATAGTGTATCAAATGAGGAATATGAACCTCTGTATGGGCAGATAGCGCTTCCGTCAAGGCGACTGCTGCCAGAATGAGAGACCCCACCGGATGAGTCACCCTGTGGGGTCTTCTCTTTATGATAATAAGAACTAATCAAGGAGTCCTGGTTCGGTTGCGATCTTATTTACATTTCTCATCAATTTTCTGTGACATTTGACACTATTCTGATTGTCACCTTTTGGTTATATTACTCTCGAGTTAATCAGGGGTTTCTTGCGTTTATAGAATATCAGTTTGTGGGTAGGCTTTATCCACGAATTATCTGGCGCCTCCATTTTGATGAGCTGGGAGACAAGGTTTGCGCGCGACTGAATCTTCGAAATCTACTCTGTCTAACATTATCGCTCAATTACGCTGGGTGGTGCCTATCACCATAAGCTTGATTGGGTTATTTTACGTGTTTTATCACTCATACATCGATTCCTCTCACGTGATACCCCATACTAAAACTCAATTGATAAGCGGAGTCATTTTGTTAAGCATCGTCGGCCCGTTGACTGCTTTTATTGCCCTTTCGTGGGCCTTACGGGCAGCTGTTCGGTTTGAGCAGGCTGAACAAATATTACAAAGAGATTACCAGCAGACAGAAGCCTTGAATAGAGTTGCCCAAGCGGTTAACCAGTCTTTGAATTTGAATGAGATCCTGGATCTGGCATTAGAGAATGTCTTGGATATCATGGCTTTGACCAGCGGCACTATCTGGATCATTGATGGCGATCATATGAATCTGGAGGTGGTCAAGGGTGTTTCTCCAGCCTTCCCAAATATGGATCCTACCGTGCCAATTGGCTGGTGCTATTGCGGCCTTGCGGCCGAAAGCGGTAATCCTACTTCAGTTTCTGATTTGCATAAAGAGCCAGAAATGGCCGATATCCCATGCGCCAAGGAGCATTTTCGATCCATTCTTAGTGTGCCTTTAAGAACATCGAATAGTCTGGTCGGCGTTATGCACGTCGCCAGCGTGAAACCGGCCGCCTTTGATAACAGCCAGCGTGAACTTTTGACCGCAATCGGGTATCAGTTAAGTGGCGCGATTGAGAAATCCTTGTTACACGAACGGCTCAAGAAATTAAATCTTGATTTGGAACGGTTGGTAGAGGAACGAACGGTTGAATTAGTCGCTGCCCAGGCTGAATTGTCCCAGAAAGCGGATAGGCTACATCAGTTGCTCGACGATTCAAGGCGGGTCGAGGAATCAACGCGGGCCCAAATCGCCTATGATTTACACGACGGGGTGCAGCAGTTGATCGTCGGCGCCTTATTTGAGGCGCAGGCTGCTCGGGAGGCTGCCTTGATTAGCCCGCACATGGCGGCTAAAGAATTGGCTGAAGTTGAAAGACTTTTACGCCAGGTTGAAAATGAAATGCGCAATGCAATTTATACACTACGGCCGGTTACGTTGGACGCGCATGGTCTCGTAGGGGCTATCCGCGAAACGATTGAACGGGTTGACAAGATTTCAAGCATAACTTGGAAGTTGCAGATCGAGGGAGAACCCATGCGCTTTTGCGAAGAAGCGGAGTTGGCCGCATTCCGTATCGTGCAGGAAGCACTAAACAATGTCGAAAACCACTCGGCCGCGAACGAAGCTACGATCATGGTGGATTTTGGCGACGATGTTCTACGTGTTGAGGTTGTCGATAACGGCAATGGATTCAATCCTTCTATTATTGGTCAAAATGATGAACCAGGCCTTGGATTACTTGGCATGCGCGATAGAGCCCAAAGTATTGGGGGTAGCTTTGAAACGTGGACGGTCCAAGGAAAAGGAACGCGGATTAGATTGGATATTCCTTTGAGGTAGGATAAGGATGGAGAGCATTCGAGTTTTCATAGTAGACGACCATCCCGTTGTCCGGCAAGGCGTGGCCAATGTATTGGCCTACTATAGCGATATCGAAGTCGTCGGCGAGGCGGAAAATGCGGCCGGCTTGTTCGCCAGAATAGAACAGGCTAAGCCCGATATCATCTTGTTAGATATCCGTATGCCGGGACCCAGCGGCATCGAGATCACCCGTCGATTAAAGCGAGATCGGCCGGAGATTAAGGTCATCATTCTGACCACTTACGATGATGACGAATACCTGGTGGGGGCTTTGCAAGCGGGCGCCGAAGGGTACCTTTTGAAAAGCGCTTCTCCAGCCGTCTTGGCTTCGGCCATTCGCCGCGTCGGTATGGGCGAACGACTATTGAGCCCTTCTTTGGTGGACAAAGTCATGCGTGAATTCCAGGAGATGGCCCAGGACAAGACCTTATCGGAATTTAACCTCAACGAAGAGGATCTTGATATCCTGAGTTTAATCGCAGATGGGGCTACAAACCGTGAAATCGCGGCGGAACTGTTCATCAGCACGGTAACCGCTAAACGCAGGGTACAGGAAATCTTAGAGAAAATGGGAGCGAGCAACCGGACTCAGGCTGCGGCCGAAGCGGCCCGGCGGGGAATTATTTAATTTTTAAGTATTTTTCATTGAATATTCCAACATTGATACGGGTGGACGCCGGATCTGATCCGATCGGATCTTCAAATTTTTCTCATCTCCCGTTAAACTAATAGTACCATGGTCATGTGAGGGCGTTTTGGGCATGGTCCCATCTGCCTTCACGAAAGCTTATGGTAAACGCAAGAACCTCATGAAACAATGGTCGATGGAGAAATATTCAGTTTTAGTTTGAGAGGGGGTACCAACCGGAAAACAACAGGAGCTTCTATTGGGCGAGTCAAGATTATATAGAATCGAACTACATTCATTCAAGGAGGAACATTCATGCCAAGTAGACGAGAATTCTTAAAATTAAGCGCCGCAGCCAGCGCAGCTTTTTACCTCAACACCAAGTTCGGATTTATGCGCCGGGCTTTCGCGGCGACGCAGGGCCCTGGTTTAAGCGACCCGTCTATGCAGCCGAAGTTTGCTTCGGCCGTCCCCAATGCGCTCGACCCAGGATTCATCTATAACACGCGCAACGGCAAGATTAAGGTGGCCGTCGGCCAAACGGTTCAGATGACTGGCCTGGTAGGTACAGACGGGATGACGCCAGTTCCCACAACCGTCTGGGGCTATGGCGACAAACAGTTTTATACCTGGCCCGGCCGTACCTTTCAGGTTCGCAGTAATGAACCCTTGGAAGTGAAATGGGAGAACCGTTTGATTGATGCGCTCGGATTCCCGCTGCCCTATCTCATTACCGGTAAAGACAACAGTAGCCTTGGTTTTGGTGATTACACCGGCCGTTCGGTCGTGGATACCAGCTTGCACTGGGCTTACAGCCTGATGGGCTACACTCAATACAATATCGCTACCGATGGAGTGCCGATTGTGGCCCATGTGCATGGCGGCCATACTGACTTCCAGTACGATGGCAATCCCGAGTTCTTCTTCAACCCCGGCTGGACCGTTCGTGGACCACAGTGGCTAGATAAGAAGTATGTCTACGACAACAGCCAGCCGGCCGGCACGGTCTGGTACCATGACCACGCCTTAGGCATCACCCGGCTCAATGTCTACACCGGTATGGCCGGTTTTTACATCATCCGCGATGCTGATGATACCGGCCTGCCGGGCAATGGGCTAGGACTGCCTGCGTTCCCCTACGAGGCGGCCTTCGCCATCCAGGACCGCATGTTCAAGGACAACGGCGAATTCTTCTATCCCGCTTTCCCCGGAGACCCGTTCTATGAGGACTTTATCACGGGCGAGGACGCTGTTCTGCCGTCCGCTCAGTTCCCCGGAGGCGGCCCCACCGGATTGGCCGAATTTTTCGGCGACCACATGGTGGTCAACGGTATGATCTGGCCCAAGATGGATGTGGAACCGCGCAACTACCGCCTGCGCCTGCTCAACGGCTGCGATAGCCGCTTCCTGGCGATTCAGTTCTTCGAGGTGCCGCCAACTGCCAACAGACTTTTCATCCGCCACCGGTCCCTGATCCTTCACCGTCATCGGCAGCGACCAGGGCCTGGCTTCCAGCCCAACGACGGGACAGACGACGCTGCTGATGGAAACCGGCTCGCGCTACGACATCATCTTCGACTTCAAGAATGTGACGCCGGGCAACCGCGTCATCATGAAGAACATCGGCGGCGATGAACCCTTCGGCGGCGACATCCCCGGCCCGCAGGTCTTTGGCGAAACCGATCGCATCATGGCCTTTGATGTCGTCGTTGCCCTTGGACGCTGCTGTGCCCGACGTGAGCCCGAGCTGGATGAATTACGGCACGCCTATCCCGAACGCCGATCCGCACTCGCAAGGTAGCGTTGTTCGAAGGTAAGGATGAATTCGGCCGGCTGCAGCCTCTGCTGGGTACGGCCGAACCGGCTACCGATTATGCGGGCAACCCCATCAACTGGCCAGCAACGCCAGAGTACTCCAGCGTCGGCCTTATGGGCCAGATGGAAGGCTCCATCGCCTGGCACAGCCCAACGACCGAGAATCCGGCGCTCAATTCCACGGAAGAATGGGAAATCTGGAACATGACCGGCGACGCCCACCCGGTGCACCTGCATTTGGTCCATTTCGAGATTTTAGGCCGGCAGACGATCACATGGGACAGCAATACTATTGTTGAGGGTGACATACTGGCAGATGGCTCGACAGCCACAGAAGACGACGAGACTCGGGTGATTCCGAATGCGAAAGCGGCTGAGCCAGCTGAACGACGGCACATACCTGGTTACACAGCCAACGGTACAGCACAATTCCGTTGCCGGATTTCCGGAGACCTATGGCGTGGGATTCAGAATCGTGACTCCTACAGCAGGTGCTGCTGTGGAAAAACCGGCGGAGTATGTCGAAAACGCGCCCAAGGATATGGTCACGGCTTTACCGGGACAGGTGACGCGCATCAAGGCCACGTTCGACAAACCGGGCCGTTACGTCTGGCACTGCCACATCCTCTCGCATGAAGATCATGAGATGATGCGCGTGATGCATGTTGGTCCTGGGGCATAGAAGCGAGGTTGATTTAACAATACACAGTTCTCGCTTTTCACAGCTCTGATGCCGGCGGTGTTAGCGATGGTGAAATAAGTTTAGGGAAGGATGAGAGAGGTTTCTTGTCCAATAGAATCCGCAGTCAATACACTTGCGGATTCTTTTTTTATTGATTTTAAAGATATTTGTATCAAATGGTACTGAAGTACCTCTGTTGTGTTAGCCGGTCACGCCTTTTCATCGTGGGAGTGAATGGCGCAATATACACGGTGTTTGACGTCCGACCGGTTGGCCCCGCAAGACTTCAGGGGAGTCTGCGGGGTCTCTGCTTTTATCGATCTAAGGCTGCAAATGATTCCATTGCTACCCGTCTGAGGCCACCATCATAGGCTCATTACCAGACTGTATCATCGGGTGTTTGTATCAATCCTTTGATATCGTTACCCAGACCCTAATCAGGACCGACCTCTAACCACTGACCCAGGATGGCGATGGTCTCACCTGTGTCCCGATCCCAAATCCGGGCGGTGCCGTCCGAGCTGACAGTGACTTTATGACTGCCATCAGGCGAGAAAAAGGCGTGGCTGACGACACCCTTGTGACCGGAGAGTTTGGCTCTTTCGGCTCCAGTCTCGGATCCCTATTAACTTGCCTTTCGCAGCAAGCGGCGAGGATTTGCCCCCCATCAGGGCTATAGCTAGCCAAGAAAGCCATAAATTCGTTGCCTTCGAGTTCGGCTGATATTTCCCCGGGGGCAGCGTCATGAACCAGGGGTGGATTTTTGCGAGAAGAAATGACCAATAGCCAGCCTTTTTTAGAAGCAAGTTCCTCAAATGTCCGTATGTCATCTTCTGTTGCTTCCCATTTTTGGATGGATCGTGCTGGGTCTTGGCGATTATCCGTCCCACGGTAAATAATCGCAGGTGTTCAGTACTGAAACGATGAAAAAAAAAGATCTTCAAACTTGGGCAGGTCGTCTTAGTCTGGCGATGAGGTAAAGACGCAATTGATGAATCGCGAAAGCAATTCCGGCGGCCAGCAACCAGGCCAATAGCTGAAGCCAGATAGTTCGGGCGAAGAAGTTATCGCTATCGGTGATGTAATAGTGACCGTCGGTGAAACCGAGATGGTGGATGACCGGCATCAGGAGATAGGACACGCACAAACCGGCGATGAAGATTGCCTGAGGTCCGAGACCCGGCTTTCTCAACCAGGTACGAACGGCCGTCACGAAGACCAAAATTACTATACCAATAAAGAAAGCCAAGCCTACTATAACTATGAACGTGATCGCACCCCGTTCTATCCAACCAGGTAACCGTTCCAGTCCAATGATGTTCAGCATAATGAACATCAAACCAAAGCCGTCAATGGCCAGGAACAGCCATTCAAGAGGTTGTTCGGCCGCAACCCGGCCGGGGATGAAAGCAAGGACCAGGGCAAACAACGTGGCGACGATAACGCGAACCGCATAGGCCAATGGCAAGGTGGGCTGGTTGACAGTCATCACGATCAATGGAATGAGAATGACCAGAAGAAAACCACAGAGAACCCACACTCGCCACCAATCTGGGCAACGATATGTTTTCGCCAGCCGGCCAAGAAAAAGGTTGGCGGCCGAATAAAGGATCATCACGAAACCAACAGCGACGAGGCCGGTCATCCAGTACCGGCTGGTTGTTACCAGACTGAAAGGGGAAGTATCGGGTACCAGCGGGCCCATTTCGTGAAAATAGAGAAAAACGGTATAGCGGTCGGCAAGGGCAAACCAGTAATATAAGAGAGACAAGATGAGCGCTGTAGCCGGGAGGGTAAAAAGAGCCGCCAATACCCAGAAGTTGTCGATTTAGGTCTGGGATTTCTTCGAATTTATCAGCCATCAGAAGTCCCGTTACCTGGCAGGGGACCAATTCAAGCATTGCAGTCAATCGTCAAGCAAATAAACTGGTTCGCCATAATAGCGAATCGAACCTCGTGCCTGTTTGGCTAAAAGCAATTCGTGAAGCCACTTGTTTTTCTCGAGAAGAGATCCGATCAGACCTTAGAACATCCAGCGGCGCGTTGAGACGTAGTATGCGGCCAGGGATGAGAAAACGGGTGATGCCTGCCGGGAAAAAACGACCTTGTGTAGCCTGAACAACCTGGGATACTGTGTACTCTGGGAAAACAACCAGAGCTGACATGTGTTCGAATTCATGTTGCAGACTGATGATGTCATCATCCAGAGTCCTGTCGACCCGGGCGGCCGCGATATAGCTACTGGTAAATTGATTGAGGGCATCAAATCGGTTCACGCCGGGAACGGCATGAACTACGTAGACGCGCCCATCTACCGTCTGGAGGTAACACAAACCACCATAAGCAAACATGATCTCCGGCGCCCGGGCGCCTTCTGCAGGCTTTAAGGTGATATCCGGTACTTCGGATAATAGGGAGATCAATGAATCGACTTCGACTTTCCGGATGACATGGTTCCAGGCACGGAGCTCTAGACCTGCTTCAGGCGAGGTGACCTGAACGATGATGTGTTGGTAGTCCAATTCCTGGAAGGCCGCCGTGCGGCTGGCGCCGTCAAGGACCAAGTACTGTTCGCCAATTTCTATTACGACCGGCGGGCTTCGTAAGACACCATCAGCCTCAATACGCTCTGCCAGTTGTTGCACTCGATGAAGATCGACATTTTCGTGACAGACCACACGATCCATGGAGACGACCCGCAAGGGCAAGATCGTTTGAACCTGGACATTTTGCAAGATCTCAACGACTTCCTCTGCAACGGTAACGGCGGCCGCTTGCTGGGCATCCTCTGTGCTGGCGCCGATATGAGGGGTAGCGATTACGTGCGGGTGCTGTGCCAGAACGTTATCGGTGGCTGGTTCTTGGACAAATACATCGAGAGCTGCCCCGGCAATACCACCTTCGTCTAGAGCCTTCAACAGTGCGGCTTCGTCAACGATGCCTCCGCGTGCGGTATTGATCAGATAGGCTGTCGACTTCATAAGATTCAGCTCATCTTCACCAATCATGTCCCTGGTTTCTGGCGACAGGCGAACGTGCAATGTCACGAAATCGGATCGCTGGAGTAACTCAATGAGATCGACCGCCTCCACTGCGTCTGATAATCCCAATTCGGGCGTCGGCCGGCGCTGATTCACCAACAATCTCATGCCGAAGGCCTTGGCCCGGATGGCAACTTCGCGACCTATCCGTCCGTAGCCGACAATGCCCAGTGTTTTGCCGGCCAAGCCTGTGCCCATTAGATCCTTCTTTTCCCAGCGACCTTCTTTTAGACTCAGATCAGCCCTGGGCAAGCGGCGGGCGAGTGAAAGCAACAATCCCATGGTATGTTCGGCGACGGCGACCGTATTGGCGTCGGGGCTATTGATGACCTGGATATCATGTTCCAGGGCTGAAGAGACGTCAATATTATCCAGGCCCGAGCCGGCCCGGGCTATCACTTTTAGATTTAGCCCGTGTTCGATGACTTCGGAAGTGACCTGGGTGGCGCTGCGGACAACGATGGCCTCGTAACTGGGGATAATGGCCAATATCTCTTCGAGAGACAGGTTTGGCCGAATATCAACATCGGCCGCCTGGCGTAGGATATCGACGCCGGCTTGTGATATTGGATCGCAAATCAATACCCTGGGACGACGCCGGTCCTCACTGATTGCAACTGTATTGCTGTCGTCTTTCTTCATAACTCAAGTCCTCGAATCGATTGTTGTGATTGGCATCTCATGGGAAAATTTTGGGGCGAAATGTTAATCAAAGCAAGCAGGATTTGTCAAAGACCGGCTCGCCTGTAAACCATATGACCGCCGACAAAGGTGACCATCACCTGGAAATCTGGCGACAGCAATACCAAATCAGCGTCATAACCTGGAGCGATTTGCCCTTTGCTGCCAGAAAGTCCTAATAATGAAGCGGGGGTAGAAGTTATAGTCCGCACGGCTTCGGCAGGGGAACAGCCCGTGTACTTGAGCAGGTTACGCAATGCCTGATCCAACGACAATAGGCTGCCGGCTAAGGTGCCATCGTCCAGAGTAGCCTGGTTGTTATTTACCAGAACTTCATAGCTGCCCAAATTGTAGTTACCCGGAGGCATTCCGAGAGCAGCCATGGCGTCGGTGACAAGATTCAACCGTCCGTCGCGAGTCATTTGCCAGATCAGCTTCACCAATGCCGGGTGGACATGTAATCCATCAGGGATCAAGCCAATGGTCACTCTTTCATCCGCCAGCAGAGCGCCAATTAAACCGGGCTGGCGATGATGGAGAGTTGCCATGGCATTGAAGAGATGAGTGGCGTATCGTATCCCTGCCCGAATACCTTGCCTGGTCTGATCATAGGTAGCCATCGAGTGACCGGCGCTGACGACAACGCCTTTCTGAGCCAGGGTAGTAATCACATCCAAAGCCCCGGGTAGTTCGGGAGCTAGGGTGACCAAGCGAATCCCCATCTCGGGTGACCAGGATATGACCTCCTTGAGAGAAGGCGCCCGCAAATTAACCGGATCATGAGCTCCTTTTTTTTCAGGATTGAGATAAGGTCCTTCGATATGCAGACCAAGCGCCGATGAACCTCTGTAGCCTTCTGGCGGGCCTTCTAGCCAGATTTGCCGGGCCCGGCGAATCGTTGGTAGAGGCGCGGTGATGATGGTCGGCAAGAACGATGTGACGCCATAACAGGTTAAAGCTGCTCCCACCCGCCAAAGCGTCGGCCGGATCATGGGTCAGATCGTGGCCAAAGGCGCCATTGAACTGCAAATCGATGAAACCGGGAGCGATTATCAAACCGGTCGCATCAAGAAAGGGCGCTCCAGCCGGAATCGGACATTGATCTAGAGACCCAACAGCTTCCACTCGCCCTCCTGTAAGCAAAACATTGCCTCGATTCAGTGTCGTGGTTGGTGTAATGATTGTGGCATTGGCAATACAGAATAGGGAGTTGCTTGACATCATTCTAATCTTTTTGTTGAGTTAGTCGTCGAGTCGGAAGATATCCCAGCGCATCGATCTTTTCAAGCAGCCAGGTCGCCTGGCAGTGTGATCGGCAACGTTCCGCTAAAAGGGATGGCTCCAAACAATCCGGCTGCCAGGGCGTTCATGGAAACCGGTTGAATGCTGTAGGTGCAAATATGAGTTCGGGCTGCCGGGTAGACAGTGAGATCATAGGGGGTTCTAAGAGCGACCGTGATCATCGGCACATCCTTAGCCAACAATTGTTCTACCAGAGTAGCTTGTTCCGGCTGCAAGTGGGCGCTCGTGGTGCCAATGACGATCAAGTCGTATTGGCTTATTTTGTCCCTTATGGCGGCGATCTCGGCCGGCGACGGCCGCTGGTGAATGACGATCTCGTCCACATTCGGATGGTAAACCCGTAAGGCTGACGCTAGGCCCGGTTCCAGGAAAGATGAGGTGTCGGCCGGGGTGAGATCAGCCGGCCGGGGCATGATTGCCGCGATGCGAGCATCCGGGCCTAGATCAAGAGGCAATAACGCAGCCCGATCGCGGACCAGGGTCAACGAGCGACGGGCGACTGAATTAGCCAATTGTCGGTGTTCGGCGCATGCGAGAACATCTAGTTCAGGTTGGGATAAAGCAGATAGCCAATGTCGAAGCGAGAGGAGCCGCTCATTGGACGCCAAAAGATCATCGTCATGCAATAGACCGCGAGAATGGGCCAGCATCAGCCCGGCGAAAATTCTTTCTTGAATCTGGGGATCACCGGTTAGAAGTAATAGGTCAACACCGGCTCGTATGGCGGCTATGACGTCGACGATTTGACCTGCGCCCTGGGTTATCGCTTTCATATCAAGGGCATCGGTGATGAGTAAACCCTCGAAGCCCATTCGTTCGCGCAGTAAGCCAACCATGATGTCGCGTGAAAGAGTGGCTGGCAGATCATTCCGGCCGGTTAAAGCCGGCAAACCAACATGGGCCGTCATCATCAATTTGGTTCCGGCCTGAACCGCGGCTTGGAAGGGAAGAAATTCCACAGCCTCCAGTCGCCGGGCATCATGAGCCAGGAGAGGTAAATCGTAATGTGGATCGCTCGCCGAATCCCCGTTACCAGGAAAATGTTTGGCCGTGGTGGCGACGCCGGCCGATAACAAACCGGCTATCATCGCCTTTGCCAGGTCAGATACTAATTGCGGATCATCGCCAAAAGCACGGACGCCGACATTTGGATTATCAGGATTGGTATTGACATCACAAACGGGGGCGTAATTGACATTGACGCCCAAGGCCGCCATTTCTTTACCTTGAGCCTGGCCGACGAGGTAGGCAAGATGAGGATCGCGTGTCGCCCCCAAGGCCATATTACCCGGAAACTGGGTGGTCTGGTCCCCCAGGGCAACGAGTTGGCCACCTTCCTGGTCGGCGGCAATGAGCAAAGGACCAAATTGAGCCTCGGCCGCCGTCTTCTGAAGGGTGGTTGTAAGCGCTCGTAACTGTCCTGTATCACGTACATTTAATGGCCGGAAAAGGGTAAACCCGGCCGGCTGGCGTCCTTTGATCCAGGATAGTACCCTTGGTGGTGGTTCAAGGCCTTCGAAGGCCAACATCAGTCTAGGACCGATGGCTTCAACGAGTTTTGATTGAGATGGATCCATTGCGCATAACGTAAAATCAGGGTGGTTTATTGACTAAACCACCCTGAATATTAAGGTCTCGTTATTGTACTTTGAAAGGTATTTCTGAACTATATTACGAAACCCTGCTTGCTTTTTATCCAATCAGCATCTGGCTGTATGTGGATTATTCTATTGGCCAGGTATCGTCGATGCTCTGCAAAACCGTGTCCAGGTCTGCACCGTTGACGTAATTAACCATGCCGGTCCAGAAGCTGCCGGTGCCGACGGCGCCAGGCATGAGGTCCGAAGCGTCAAAACGTAAAACGCTGGCGTTTTGCAGAATCTCGGCCTGCGTCCTGGTCAAATCACTCTCGTACCAATCCATAGGCACCTGGTTATTGGGCGAGATAAGACCTCCGGTCTTTACCCAATATTCAGCCGCTTCAGGTGTCGCGAGGAATTCCATAAATGCCCGAACCTCCGGATCCAAGTTGAAGGCCGAGGCGATGTCGCCGGCCCCTAAGACAGGATTACCTTGTGCAGGATCGATTGGCGGGAAGTAGAAAAAGGCGCTGTCGGTTTCAGGATCGACACCTTCAGGGAAGAATGCGGTTATCCAGCCAGCCTGGCGGTGCATCATGCAGCCAGTATCGGCGGGTTCGAATAATGCTCCGACTTCGCCGATCCATGTAGTCAGGATACCGGTAGTGCCGCCCAAAACATAGTCGGGATTAAGCCAGATATTGCCCATTTCCTCAACCGCGCTCTTAATCTGGGGATCTGAGAACTTCACGTCGTGGCTTACCCATTGGTCGTAAACCTCGGGGCCGGCTGTACGCAGGACGATCTCTTCTACCCAATCGGTGGCAACCCAGCCAGTAGCCCCAGAGTTTTCAAGCGGAATGCACCACGGCGTATGTCCATTGGCAACCATGGTGTCCATCAAGGTTGTCAGCTCATCCCAGGTTTCGGGCGGCTCATAGCCTAACTCAGCCCACTTGGCCTTATCATAGAATACAAGGCTTTTAGTCTGAACTCGGTAAGGAATACCTGACAGCTTACCATCAACTGTCGCCAATTCAGTCCAGGCTTCGCCATAATCATTGGCCAGGACATTGGGATCGAATATCTTGCTGTGGTCGACCAGGATGTCCCGCCGGGAAAAGTCAGCCATCAAGCCAGGCTGGGGGAACATGGCGATATCGGGCGGATCGCCGGCTTCGGTGCGAACGATGATCAGCGTCTCAAAATCACCGGAACCCTCAAAGCTAACGTTGATACCAGTGCTGTCGACAAATGGAGCGATGGCTTCGCGGAAGGTTTCAGCTTCCTCTTCGGGCCAAACGCCCATCATGGTCACCGCGCTACCAGCAAATTCGCCGCTTTGTGCGCGTTCTAGGTAGGTTCCAGGACCGGTTTCGCCCAACGGCTCTTCTACCGCAGGCTCTGCCGGAGCCTCTTCTGCCGGAGCCTCTTCTGCCGGAGCCTCTTCAGCCGGGGCCTCTTCAGTTGTGCCTCCACAGGCAACTAGGACTAGCGCCAAAATCAGTAAGACGCTCAGTAAAGCAAAAAACTTTCGTGATGACATTTCTCTTTTTCCTCCATATTTAGAGTTGAATCAAGCGAACTAAACAAAATTTCTTCCTTTAGCAACATCTGGGAAATCCAGGCCGCTCAAGTGGAAAAAAGTCGGCATTCCAAAATAGTTCCAGGTCTAATTGCAAATCACCTCCGTCTGCGTTAGGCCGGTAAATATACCGGCGTTCCCATGGCTAACATGATCGCTCCCCAGGCGCCGGCATTGTAGCCGGACGGTAAAATAGTCACTTTTTTGGCTGGCAACATCGCTTCAGCCAGAGCGGACTCGTCTCGTAAAAAGGAAAGTTGCTCCAAGATCGGCCCCAAAAATGCCGGTCCCGGTTTGGTCACGCCACCGCCAAGGACCACTTTCTCCACATCATAGGCCATAATCAACAATTGAATTGCCCGGGCCAGATAAATGCTAACCTGTCGAATGATTTCGATGGCCGATGGATTTCCCTCATGCGCTGACCGATAAACTGATTCGGCCGTGACGGGTTTTTCGCTAGAGTCCAACTTCTCCTGACCGATCCTGGCAATGGCCGTTCCAGAGGCAACGGCCTCAAGACAGCCGGCCATGCCACAACCGCATACTGGTCCCTGGGGTTCAAACATGATGTGACCAATTTCGCCGGCCATTCCGTTTGCTCCCCGGTAAAGGTGCCCTGAAAGCACGAGGCCGGCTGCGATGCCAGTACCGATGCTTAGATAGGCCAGATGTCTCAAGGGTTCTTCTTGGCGGGCAAATTGGTAAGCTCCCATGGCGGCCGTGCGTACGTCATTTTCAAGGTATACGGGCGCTCCAAGCTCCACTGCCAAAGCTTTGCCTAAATTATAGGATTCCAGGTTAAGATTGACAGCCAACTCCACTATACCAAGTTGGGGATCGACCAGTCCAGGAACAGCCACGCCGATACCGGTCAGTTTGCTGGCGGGTATTTGGGCTTCTTTCAACACTTCACGCACTGTGGCAACCACGCCGGCAACCAATCTCTTTGGATTGGCTGTTTCGGTCGGCCGGGATATGGCGCTTAGCTGGTTAAACCCTTCGTCAACCACCAGAGCGGCTGTTTTAGTGCCCCCAATGTCAAGGCCTAGAAGAACTTTGCCTGACGCTCGAGGGCTTTGATCTACTATGTTCGTAAGACTCATATCTTTGGTCGATTTCGCTATGAAATACGCTTAGATCACACCCAGTTCACGGTTGAGAATCATGGCTGCGCTGCCCAGCATGACGACATCTCGGCCGAGATCTGAGTAAGTGATTGCTGTATCTTCAACCATGGAAGGTAATGCCCGGCGGCGAGCTTCTTCAACGGCGCTGGAAAGCAGGGATGGACCTAGCTGATATACACGACCGGCGATGACGATTTGATGAATATTCAAAGTGGCAATCAGGTTGGCGATGGCAACGCCCAAAAAACGGCCGGCTTCGCAGACAACAGCACGGGCGACCTGATCACCTGCCTGGAGAGCTGCAACCAGGTTATTCCAATTGACACGATCTTCTTGGTTTAATGCAGAGCTAGGATCTTGGCGGGCCGCCTCTTGCGCCCGTCGGACAATCGCCCGGATGCTGGAGGTCGTTTCCAGACAACCATAGTTGCCACATGTACACTGCTGTCCTTGCTGATCTACCACGACATGGCCAATTTCGCCTGCCCCATAGCCATCTCCGTAAAATGGTTGGCCACCTAAAACGATGCCGGCCCCAATGCCTTGACCGATTTTAATTACCAGAAGGTTGTTTATCTCTGTTCTCGCTCCAAAGGTGTACTCACCCAGGGAAGCCATATGGCTATCATTGGCTACATGTATTGGCAGATCATAGCGATCGGCCAATAAGTCACCCAACGGCAGCTTGAACCAACCCAGGTTCACCGCCTCACGGACCACACCCCGGTCAGGATTAGTCAGCCCGGGAGTGCCAACACCGATTCCCAAGATAGGCGTCTCAGTCGTATCGAGTAGCTGGTCTACTAAATCATAGGCGAAGTCAAGCGCCGCCTGCCCGGTCAACTCGCCGGTCGGGTACTTATGAAAGTTAACAATTTCGCCCCGCAAGTTCATGACCGCCCCGCGAAACTCCTGGCTGCCCAGGTCGATGGCCAACAGCTGATGATCATCTTGGGCTACATCTAACAACGTAGGTCGTTTACCACCGGCCGAAGGTCCCTGCCCTTTTTCGACTACAAAACTGTCTTCGATCAAGTCAGATACGATGCGCGAGACAGTCGGCCGGGTCAGGCGGGTCGTCCGGGCGATGTCGGCCCGGCTGATGTCACCCTGGTGGTAGATCGTGCGTAGGACGAGGCGGGTATTGTGATCTTTGGTGTGCTGGCGGGTTGCTTTTTGCACTGGTTGGACCCATATATCACTTAGTAAGTTCATTTAACTTACTAAGTTTAGTATAATTGTTTACCCACCCATTTGTCAAGCAACTGCCCGATCTTGGGAGGCCGTCATGTTTGTCATAAACTCGACCAAATCCAAAAGGGTGACCCGTACCCCCGATCCTCGTCCGGTCTACCGAATTTGCTTAGATTAGTCTTGACAAATAGACAAACATCGATATGATTATATATAGATAGCTATCGATATGTACTATTGAGATGGAAATTCACGTGACACTTAGAAGTGCCAATTCGGAGGTTTAGAGATGGCAATAAATGAGAACGATACTTTAGTGGTCGAAGATCAGGTTAGGGAACAGGTTCGAGAACGGTATGGCCGCATCGCGGAGCAATCATCCCCCGATCAACAGGTAAGTTGTTGTGGACCTGATGACGCGGCATCTGGGTGCTGTGGGCCTGGTACCGCTGTAAATATCGATCAGATCAAGATGATATATGAAGCGCCGGACGCAACTGACTTACCGGCGGAGGTTACAACTCTTTCTTTAGGCTGCGGCGACCCGATTACCTTGGCGGCACTGCAGCCAGGCCAGACAGTGCTGGATTTGGGTTCTGGGGGTGGAATTGACTGCTTCTTGGCTGCCAAAAGGGTTGGGGAAACTGGCCACGTTATCGGCGTCGATATGACCGCCAAGATGATCGAAAAAGCGCGCGCAAATCAGGTCAAAGTCGGCGTTAACAATGTGGAATTCCGCTTGGGAGAGATCGAGCATTTACCGGTAGCCGATGGATCGATCGATGTCGTGATATCAAATTGTGTCATCAATTTGAGCCCTGATAAAGAACAAGTATTCCGGGAAGCGTTTCGCGTGTTGCGGCCGGGAGGTAAATTAGCGGTTTCAGATATTGTGACTGATGGCCCTCTACCTGATGCCATCAAACAGGACATGGCTGCCTGGGCAGGATGTATCGCCGGGGCTCTAGAGGCGCAGGATTATATTGGGGCCATTGAGGCAGCCGGCTTCGTGGATATAAAACTAACGCCCGTCTATATGGATAAGTCGGTGATTGATGACGCGGTCGAACAATTGGAGTTAAATGAGATTGTAGCCGAAGACGATTCGCTCTATCAGAGCGTTTTCAGCGCCAAGGTTACCGCCATCAGAGCTTAGGTAACAGAGTCAGACTCGTCTTCTGCCGCATAACCAATCGAGGCATCTTGATTGGCGACCAGTTGTCGCCGCAAGACCTTGCCCACTTGGGTTTTAGGTAGCTGGTCTCTAAATTCAACAAATTTTGGCACTTTATATGGCGCCAGGTTTTGACGGCAGAAGGCGAGGATCTCATCTGATGTACATGTTTCACCCGGTTTTAATACCAAAAAGGCTTTTGCGCGTTCACCCCTCCCCTCTGTAGACACACCGGCCACGGCCGCTTCCGCAATCTGAGGATGGGTGTACAGAAGGTCTTCGATTTCCCTGGGGTAAATATTCAGTCCGCCAGCACTCAGGATCACATCTTTCTTGCGATCGACGATACGAAAGTAACCGTCTTCATCAATAGTGACGATATCCCCGGTATAAAGCCAAGGCAACCCACCATCTTCAACGGAACGTAAGACATCGGCCGTTTCACCTGGTCGATTCCAGTAACCGGCCATGACTTGCGGCCCGCGAATACACATTTCACCCGGTACAGCGAACTCTGAAATCAACTCGTCAGTAGCGGTATCGACGATTTTGACCTCGGTGTCGGGCCAGGGTAAGCCGATGGTGCCAATACGATCTGGCCCGTAGATTGGATTGCTGTGGCTAATGGGTGAGGCCTCGCTTAAGCCATATCCCTCGACCAAACGAGCGTCTGTTATCTCTTGAAATTGCCGCTGTACTTCTTGGGGCAGTGGGGCAGCGCCGCTTATACAGGTTTCGATCGAGCTCAGATCATACTTGTCAATGTCCGGATGATAAATAAGGGCTGAGTACATAGCCGGAACACCGGGAAATAATTGAGGCCGTTGACGGTGAATGGTCTTCAGCAAATCGTCGATGTCCCGGGGATCGGGGACAAGAATGATCGTGCCCGGCGCTAATGCTCCAGCATTCATGCAGGTTGTCATGCCGTAGCTGTGGAAGAGCGGCAAGGCGGCTAAGACCCGGGCCGGTCTGTTCAGGACATCTGCCCAAACTAAAACCTGAAAAGCGTTGGCTAGGATGTTCTTGTGGGTTAGTTGAGCGGCCTTGGATCTGCCCGTTGTGCCGCCAGTATACATGAGCACGGCCGTATCAGAGGGTGCGACATCGACTGGATTGACAGGCTGGCTGGCTTGATTGAGCAGATCTTGAAACCAATAGGTTCGATCTTCTTTCGTTATGTCAACCCTATGCCCGCGGCGACTTTCTAACAATAAACCAAAAAGAATCCGTAGACGGATTGGTAGATAACTTTTTATTTTGGCGACTACGACATGTTTCAAAGGAGTTTGGGATCGAATATCTCTGATGATTGGGTATGTATTGCTGAGCGTTACCGCGAAGGTCGAACCAGAGTCGTTGAACTGGTAGGATAATTCGCGGGCAGTGTAGATTGGGTTGCTAGGCACAGCAATCGCGCCCAACCTCAATACAGCAAAATAGGCAATGATGAATTGCGGGCAATTAGGCAAATGTATGGCGACGCGATCACCGGCTTTCAAACCAAGGTCCTGCAATGCGGCCGCAAAGCGGATAATGGCCGAGTGGGTTTCCTGATAGGTAAGTGATGAGCCCTTAAAAATGATGAATGGATGATCAGGATATTTTGCTACAGTTTGATCCAGGGCGGCCGGCAGTGTCGTCTGGGGATAATCCAGCTTTGCAGGCACATGGGGATCGTAGGAATCGAACCAGACTTTCATCACGTATCGTTTCCCTGCTCTATTTGCCCATCCACACACCCAATCGAAATAATAATGGTAGCCGCCGTCAACCGAAGGCGTCGATCGACTAATAAAGCCATGTCACCAGTCTGGTTCAGGTGGATAAAGAGGGGCCAATCGCTTTGCTCGCCGCTTGCCAATTTGACCGGTAAATAGCAACCAGCGAATGGCACCGGTAATCATGGCAACCTCCTCCCGGGGGATAATACCAAAAACCTCATTCGTATCGGCAGCATCGACGAACAAATAACGGCCCAAAGCCTCATCTATGAAGGTCCGGGTCGATAATGGATCCCATCCGCTGACCCGGGCGGCATATTCCATCATTCCGGCAACGGAATGCATTAAAGGCGCCGGCAAATTCAAGTATAAATGTTTGACCCCTGTGAGTTGGGTGACGATATCGGCGATTTGTCTATTCAACAAATCAGCGCCGACGATGGCGTAACGGCAGCCTGGTTGGCCCATCGTGACGGCCCTGGCGTGAATCTCGGCCGCATCCCGTACATCGACGAAACTACCCCCTGTATCGATGACAGGAGTCATGCCGTTGACCAGGTCGCGAATCCAGCGCATAGCTGGGGTAATTCGATAATCGTAAGGTCCCCACAAGCCGGCCGGGCAAAGGGATATCATAGGCACGCCATATTCCGCTGCCAGACGCCAGGCCTCTTTTTCCGCCTTGGTTTTAGCCTGGGAATACGGGGTTACGGCGTCATCATTCCAATCCTGGGCGGTACGTGGTTTCTCCGGATCATTTGTGAAGCCAATGGCATAAGTAGAACTGGTGTAGATAAGACGCCTTAGGTTAAATCTTTTAGCGGCTTGAAGGATATTCCACATCCCAAGGCATGATGTGTTATAAATCTCCTGGGGATCGGCGACCCAAAATCGAAAGACTGCCGCGGAATGAATGATAACCTGGCACTCGGCGGCGGCAGCCATAACCGAGTCTTTTTCCTGGATATCGCCGAATTTAATCGTGATAGGTAAGCCAATGAGTCCTTGAAGATCCGAAGAACGGCCGAACGAAGGCGATAACCTCATGTTTCTTGGCCAATAAGGCACGGACTGTATTAGCGCCCAAATGGCCGTTGGCGCCGGTCACCAAAACCCGGGTCATCAGTATGATAGGCCTAATAGGCAGAAGCAAACGTTCTTTTCACGTTTCATAATGGTATGCTAACACAAGGCTATCAAGTCATCTAGATACAGAGGTCCCTAAATAAACAGTGACCCTTTTGCTTTACAAAGGAAAACAGCCCATGTTAAGATATGAATGAAACAGAAAACGAAGTGGCTCCTCCGGATAAAATAATGACCACAGTATCAAATGGACGGCCCGTGATAATTGAAAAACAAAAGTGGTGGGAGTTGCCAGTCCGAATCTTGGGGCTATTGGTTGCCATTGCTATCACTGTCGGCATCTACTTAGCACGAGACCAGATCGCGCAGCTACCAGCTTATGGTTTTCCGACCGTCTTCCTGATCAGTTTATTGGGTAATGCATCGGTGATCGTGCCGGCGCCAAGTTTCGCCGTGGCATTCGTGGCCGGGGGATCACTTAACCCAATAGCTGTGGGCGTGATAGCAGGCTTGGGCGCGGCCTTAGGCGAGTTAACAGGTTATCTTGCTGGCGCCAGCGGCAAAGGGGTCGTTGATCGCCGGCCGACGTACCAAAAACTTAGGCGGGGGATGGAAAAATCGGGCTTCCTGGTCATATTTACATTGGGGGTGGTGCCCAATTTCTTATTCGATGTGGGTGGTATCCTCGCCGGCGCTGTGCGCATGCCGGTCTGGCAATTTCTCCTGGCCGCCTGGCTGGGTAAAAGCATCCGCCTGAGCATCGTCGCGGCAACGGGCTACTTGTGGTTACAGTGAGTTGGTTGATCGCGAGTTAATCCTCCCCCTGGTATGCTAACAATACAACGCCTATTTCTGCCTCCAACTCTCGCAGACGGTTGACATCGGTCGCGGACAATTCGGCCAACTTGTACTGAGGTTGGAGAGCAACGACATAATAACCCACTTCCTCTTCGAAGGCTTTGAGTTTGTCCAGGTTTTCTTGATCTAGATTGGCGATTTGTAGACGTGGTGCGGTCATAGTTCCTCCTGCTGATGAGTAAAAAGGGATCTCTCAATACATTTGAGAACACCAGATGGGCCGATTCATACATTGTAAAGATCGTTGGGAGATAAGCAAGTTTTTCACCAGTCCACCCGTTCGGCTTCAAGGCTCATCTGGCGAATTAGATCGTAATTTTGATCATGGACTGGCACGAAACGATTGAGGTCGGTTTGGCGAAGAATTTCCTGGCCAGACGCATCCTGATCCAGCGTCAGAAATACATCACGAATGGTTTGGCGTAATTCTGATTCAAGCTGTAACGAGATAACCCAGGGTGGAATAGGGCTGGGACCCAAAATCTCGACCACACGCAACAAATTTCGCAATGATGGCCTATGGGCAAGCTCAATTTCTAGCACAGTGCTGTCGATAGCCGAGGCATCTATCTGGCGAGACAATACCATTTCAATGGCATTTTGGTGACTCCCAGCAGCAATTACATTTGAGAAGAACCCAGTTGTTTCACTAAGGGTTGCCAGATGATAACGGGTAATATTGTAACCAGACTGGGAGTTGGGTTCGTTATAGGCCCAGCGACAGCCGCGCAGGCTGGCGAAATCGAAAAACTGGCTATCTCTATGAACCACGACATCTGAGAAGTATACCGGCCGGTTTTGGTATCGATCGCCTCTCATCACCGGGGCAGCCAGTAGCTCGATGGAAGGATCGGGCCGGTCAACTTTCCGAACATAGGGTAAGCCGCATATCCAACCTATCTGGATCTCGCCCGAATCTAGCAATCTCTCTCGTTCCTGCCAGGGCTTATCCTCGACATATTCTGAAGTCATACCTAAACGGCGACCGACGTATTGGCTTAGGAGACGGCCGATAGTGTCTTGGTTGGGAGCCTGAATCGAGGTAAATAACAGGTCCATCTTCATTAATCCTCAACACCGTTGAAGAGTCCATCAACGCTAAGGTAACGCTGTCCTGTATCAGCAAATACGGCCACGCTGACCGCACCGGTGTTTTCCGGGCGTCCTGCAACTTGTAAAGCCGCAAAGGCTGAGGCGCCTGAGGAAATACCGGCCAAGATTCCCTCCTGACGGGCAAGCTGGCGACACATCTCAAAGGCTTCATCCTCTGAGACCAGAAATATCTCGTCGATGATGTCTCGGTCTAAGGTGTCGGGCACGAAGCCAGGAGCGGTGCCCATCATGCGATGCGGATGGAAAACACCTTGGGAAATTGTTGGCGATTCTCGCGGCTCGACAGCCACTAGCTTCAAGCCAGGTTTTTGTTCTTTTAGAAACCGGCCTGCACCACAAAGGGTGCCCCCGGTACCTAGCCCGGCAACCAGGATATCGATTTGACCGTCTGTATCCTGCCACAGTTCAGGACCCGTAGTAAGAGTGTGGGCTCTAGGATTTGATGGATTCACATGTTGGCCGACGTAAAAATAGTCTGGATTTTGGGCCAGTAGTTCCTTGAGCTTCTTCCGCGCTCCAACGGTGCCCTCGGACGCTGGTGTTAAGACGAGCTCAGCGCCCAATGCCCGGAGGATTTGTCGTCTTTCGCGACTTTGGATTTCGGACATGACTAAGACGGCCCGGTAATCTCGAAGGGTGGCAATGAAGGCCACGGCCATACCTGTATTGCCGCTGGTTGCTTCAATGAGGGTACTTCCCGGTTTTAATAATCCGGCCGCTTCGGCATCTTCAATGATTTGCAAAACAGGGCGATCTTTGAGGCTTATCGGATTCATGAATTCACACTTGGCAAAGATTTTGAAGTCGGCAGCCAAGCGACCTAAACGCAACAAAGGAGTTTTGCCGATCAATTCGGTAAGGTCTTCATAATAGTTCATAAAATTCAAATCATCATGGCTAGGAAACGTTCAGTATAAAATGTGGCCGTTTGGGCGGCCGGCGATACCTGGGGCAGGATAAGATCAAAACCGTGGTCGGTATCCGGCAACTCAAGGTAAACTGAGAGCACACCCGCATCGCGTAGGGCACGATTCAAGTGCTTGATCTGACGGACCATGCCGCCAAAATCATGGGCCCCCTGTATGAATAGGGTCGGCGGGCAATCCGGGGAAACGTGGCTGAGGGGTGAAGCCAATTGGTACTTTTCTGGCAACTCTTCTGGTGAGCCGCCCATGATATCGGGGATCCACAATTCTGGACCGGTCCAATTGGCGTATTCAGGCAAAAACCGTATCCGGCGCATGACCGACGAAAAAGGATTCGCGATGGTATTCAACCAGCGATAGGCTTGCTCACTGCCTAGACCACTTTCTGGCTTCAAGTAATCGTAGGTGTCGACCATGTCCGAAAAACCATAGTAGCAGACCACTGCCCGGACTGAGGTGTCAGTTGGAAGTTCAATGGGCTCAAAAGTTGGGTGATTAGGGGTATAGGCGGCTAACAACGCTAGGTGCCCGCCGGCCGATCCACCCATCAAAACAATGTGATCGGAATCAACCTCGAGTTGATTAGAATTGGCCTTTAGCCAACCGATAGCTCGCTTGACATCGCCAACCATGCCAAAAAGTTCGGCTTTGGGGGCCATAGTATAGGCAATATCCATTATGGTGTGACCTTGCCAGGCCAGATGGCGGAAAAAGGGACGGGTCAGGAAGTCTTTATCGCAGAAATGCCAGGCGCTACCATGAATATAGATAAGCCCTAAGCCACTGGGCGTCACTTCCTTCGGTGGTTGCCACAAATCACAGAGTAATGGCTCACCAGAAGAGGGCCATTGCCCAAAGACGATGTTTCGTTGCCAGCGAACCCCGGCCTTTGGATCGGGAAGATTGGGGGGCCAACGCCGGGGAAGAAGGCGAGGTTGGATTGAAGACGGGATAATTCTTTGCCAATTTAAGCCAAAGGCTTGGGTAAAGAGATCGTCTCGACTCTTGGTTACCTGACTGATGTGACGGGCTGAGACTCCGAAAGCAAATAGACCGGTGACGGCCGCCAGCCAATCTCTACGCCACAACGCCGCCAGGCTACCAAGAATGCCTAAGAAAGCCCATAGAGGCGCCAGGGATCCGGCAAGCACTTTTGGCGCCACCATGAGGCCGCCGAGTAGACCATGAGGCTTTGTGAAGCGCATCAGGGTCAAAGCAGCAAAAATCGCCGATAAATAGGTGATCAAGCGCATTGCAAACTCCTAGTCGGTGACTATTTCATCCCGGAAAGCGAACGAACAACGATAAAAAACGATATCCTCGACATGCATTAAGTTCAACCCATTTGAGTAAACTGCCATTATTTCTTCGGGAATAAATTTTTATCAGCAGCGGTTTACTTCTAGGCAATAACACTCGTGCGATTGGATATCATGTCATAAAGACTTGCACAATGGCACTTAAACCATTCCCGCTTCTGCGAGGGATTTGTCAAAAATGTCAAGCGCCTCCCGTAGTTGTGATTGGTCAACGATCAGGGGAGGTATCCAGCGGATGACATTGCCAAAGGTACCACAGGTGAGCAGCATGAGGCCATTTTGGTAGGCGACCTTGGTGACAGCGGTCGCCCGCTCAGGCCAGGGTTCTCCTTGAGGTTGGCTAAATTCGGTAGCCACCATCAACCCTAAGCCACGAACGTCACCGATTTCGGAGTAACGTTCCTGTATTTGTCTTAAACCAACCATCAGCAGTTGGCCCATGGCAGTGGCATTTTCGACCAGGCCTTCGTCGCGCATGGTCTGGATGGTTGCCACGGCCGCAGCACATGACACGGCATTGCCACCATAAGTCCCCCCATGAGAACCGGGCGGCCACTTCTCCATCAACTCTCTGGATGAGGCTACACCGGATAGAGGCATGCCTGAAGCCATCCCCTTGGCCATGATCATGATGTCGGGGGCAGTCCGGGTATGCTCGATGGCGAACCAGTGACCGGTCCGGCCGAATCCTGACTGCACTTCATCGGCAATGAGGAGAATGCCATAATCATCGCAGATTTGGCGTAGCTTGGGCAAAAACGATCTGGGCGGCACGACATAACCACCTTCGCCCAGCACCGGCTCTATCACGATTGCAGCCGTTTCTTCTGGTGCGCTTTGGCTCTTTAATAATCGCTTGAGCTCGCGGATGCAAAAGTCAACAGTGCGCTCTTCATCCCATCCATAATAGTAAGCATAAGGATACGGAGCTACGAATATTCCCGGTACGAGTGGCTGGTAACCGGCGCGATAAATCGTCTTGGAAGTCGTCATGGCCATGGTTGCATGGGTGCGGCCGTGAAACGAGCCCTGAAAAACGATGATGTTACTCTTGCCAGTGGCAGCCCGGGCCAATTTGACCGCTCCTTCGACGGCTTCAGCGCCCGAATTGCTGAAGAAAAAGCAATCTAGAGTAGGCGGCACGATGGCGCTTAATTCATCGGCGAGCTGAATCATCGGCTCATGGATGACGATATTGGCCTGACCGTGGATAAGCCGGGCCGCCTGTTGCTGGATAGCGGCCACAACCCGGGGATGGCAATGCCCGGTATTGGTCACGCCGATACCGGTAGTAAAGTCCAGGTACCGGCGGCCGTCACTGGCGTAAAGGTAGGGGCCTTCCCCGCGATCGATAAACAGTTCGGCCGACCGGCTCCAGACCGGTGAAATGTGTTGCATTGGATTATTTTTCATCGTGAGACTCCAGAAAATGAATTAGTCTTCAGAAGCAAGCTAAACCTTCACTTATTTTACTGCGGAGTTATCCGGATTCATAAGCAAGAACAAACACGGCGTTCTTTTTAAGTTGCAGTATAATGATAATCCTAGATCACCCTTGATGCAGACGGAGGAACCATTCGATGCCTAGCCTTAGAGAACGACTGAATCAACTAATCAGCGGCGGCGCCTTGCCGGAACAAGGTTGCACTCACAAAGATCAAATCCAAGATGTGACGCCTAGCGCCAATGGATGCGAAGATTGTCTCAAGACTGGAGATCCCTGGGTTCATCTCCGTATGTGCCTTAGCTGTGGATACGTAGGCTGTTGTGACAATTCACCAAACCGGCACGCTACAAAACACTATCATACGACCCAACATCCCTTGATAACTTCCCGTGAACCCGGAGAAGAATGGGTTTGGTGTTATGTGGATGAGGCACTGATATTTCCCGATTGAGTTTCATATCGTTTCTTTGGCGACGAAGACACGAGCACTGCCAACAGTATATTATATTTTGAAGACCGGAAATCAAAGCGCGATGAGCAATCAAGCATTTGATAGGCGTTCCCACGAAACGGCTTCACAACGAGCAGGCCGGCAAGTACAGGGCGAACGGCGGGTGATCACGATGGTATTTTGTATCGAACAAGAGATGCAGTAACCATGCTTGAAGAAGGTCGGGGTGCGGCCGTAAAATCAGGCTGTCGACTCGAATTAGTTAAGGTCTTGGCGTTCCTGGCCAAAGTTGGGACTGCACAAGGAAACTTAGCCCAGGCAAAACAGGCAAGTGTCTAGGGATTGCAAGCTGCAAGTTTCATAGCAGGACATATCAGCGACGAAGATCTTCGAGAACGATTTCTGAACTTGCATAAAGTGCGTCTGTTGATGGAAAATGGGAGTAACTTGCCTGGCCCAGATTCTTAATTAAGGCAATGGGACGATTTGGCAGCTTTGAAGGTTGCCGGTTAAAGGCCAGGGATGAGGAGGAAAGAATGCGGAGCCAACAGAAGGCTTTGCCTTTCTTCAGTTGGGGCAGAAAAATCTGGCGCAATTCTCCAATACCTGAAACGTGCCCTGTTGGAGAGACAGGTAATCCTCACCAACCACAAAGTGGAAAATTTTCGAGTTCAGCTTGATTAAAGGAGCTGTGTATGGCTAAACCCATCATAATGACCGTGGACGACGAGCCCCAAGTACTCAATGCGGTGCAGCGAGATTTGCGAGCGCATTACCGGGGCGATTACCGGATCGTGAAAGCGAACTCGGGCCGCGATGCCCTGGATGCTATCCAAAAGTTCCGAGAGCGGAATGAAGCCATTGCCCTCTTCCTGGTCGATCAGCGAATGCCCGAGATGACGGGCACAGAGTTCTTGGCCGAGGCGATTCAGTATTTTCCCGATGCTCGAAAAGTCTTGCTAACAGCTTATGCCGATACGGAAGCGGCCATCGCTAGCATCAACAGCGTCGGTCTTGATTACTATCTGATGAAACCATGGGATCCTCCCGAGGAATACATGTATCCCATTCTTGATGATCTATTGAGTGACTGGCTGGCTACGGTTCCATTGCCATACGAGGGCATTCGCGTGGCTGGCACATTGTGGTCGGCAACGTCACACGATGTTAAGGATTTCTTGGCCAGAAACCGCATCCCGTATCAATGGTTGGATATTGAAGCAGACTCTGAAGCCTTAGCATTAGTGGAAAGATCGACCAGTGGGACGCACCAGCTGCCAGTCGTCTATTTTCCCGACGGTGAGGTAATGGTTAACCCGGATTTCCAGACACTGGCCAATAAATGTGGCTTGCAGACAGAGGCGATGGAAGATTTTTACGACTTGGTCATCGTCGGGGCCGGCCCGGCCGGGTTGGGCGCTGCCGTTTATGGCGCCTCCGAAGGGTTAAAAACCCTAATGATTGACAAAGAGGCCACAGGTGGGCAGGCTGGCACCAGTTCACGGATCGAAAATTATCTTGGCTTTCCGAAAGGGCTTAGTGGCAGTGACCTGGCGCGGCGAGCGACAGCCCAGGCCAAACGCCTTGGGGCCGAAATCCTATTAGCTCAATCAGTAGTTAAGGTGCGAGTGGAAGACCCGTATCGATATGTAATCCTCTCTGATGGAACCGAAATTGGATGCCGGGCTTTGATCATTGCCACAGGTGTGAAGACAAGGCAACTCAATGTTCCCGGCGCGGAGAAGTTAACCGGAGCCGGGGTTTATTATGGCGCTGCATTGACCGAGGCGGCTTACTATCGCAACCAACCCATGTACGTGGTAGGCGGGGCAAATTCTGCCGGCCAGGGTGCGATGTTTTTCTCCCGATATGCTTCACAGGTAACCATGTTGGTTAGGGGAACTTCGCTGGCAAAGGGCATGTCTCAATATTTGGTGGACCAGATTGAGTCGACTGAAAATATCGTCGGTCAAGAGTCCTGACCAATGTAATAGAAACCTTTGGGGAAGATCGTTTGCAATCTATCACTATCAAAAACAAAGAAACGGGCATCACTGAGAATGTGGCTTGTTCAGCATTGTTTATTTTCATTGGCGCCGTCCCCCATACAGATATGGTAGCGGGCGTTGTCGAGCGAAACAGGGCAGGTTTTATCTTGACCGGATCGGACTTGATTCGAGATAATCAAAAGCCAGCTGGCTGGACCTTAAAGCGCGATCCATTCTTGTTGGAAACGAGCGTGCCGGGTATCTTTGCGGCCGGAGATGTGCGACAAGGGGCCGTCCGGCGAGTGGCTTCGGCCGTTGGCCAAGGAGCCATTGCCGTTAATTTTGTCCACCAATACTTGAAGACTGTCTAACCAATCGGTCAGTAAACAGCCTGGGGTTTTTAGGCTGGTGACAACCGAAGAATGTTGATCAATTTCAACAGAATGCCGGTACATTGCGAGTTGCTGATACTTTTTAAGGTGCACGGTCGTTCAGACTCAGAAAGAACCAATTGCCGATCGGACTGGGGCAATTTGAGAAGATAGCGTCCTTTCTTGTTTTTTGTTTGCAACCTGGAGGAAAAACTCATGGATAAACCCTGGATCAAGCAATATGATGAAGGCGTACCGGACACAATTGATTATCCTCGAATTACACTCGATCAATTTCTAAGGTCGTCCGCAGATAAACACCCAGATCAGGTTGCCACGATATTTGGCTCTACTGTGGGATCTCGCGTTATGGATGCCCAACTCACCTATCGTCAGCTCGATCAATTGGTGAATCGATTTGCTGCTGGCCTTCAACAATTGGGCGTCAAGCAGGGCGATAGGGTCATGATCATGCTGCCAAATTCACCCCAATTCATCATTGCGGCCTACGCCACCTGGCGAATCGGCGGTCTCGTGGTCTGCTGCAATCCGATTTACGTGGAGCGGGAGATAGAGCAGCTATTGGTAGATTCGGGCAGCGAAACGATGGTGGTTATGAGTGCCTTCTATAAGCGGGTGCAGAAAGTTCGTTCAAACACTAGCTTAAAAAGGGTGATCGTCACCAACATAAAGGAGTACTTCCCAGGTGTTTTGAAGGTCCTTTTTTCCCTGACCCGTGAGAGAAAGGAGGGTCACAAGGTAAGCATAAAGGATGATCCAGATACCTTCTGGTTCCAGGATGTGATCAGTTCGTCAACGGACGAACCTAGGAAAGCAGAGGTTAGTCCTGACGATGTTTCGACCTTGATTTATACGGGGGGCACTACCGGCGTTCCAAAAGGGGTCCAGCTAACGCATTACAACCTGATTTCCAATGCCACTGTCCTCAATATTTGGGGTAAAACCCGCGAAGCCAAAGATGTCATGATCGCAGTGATGCCATACTTTCACTCCTATGGTCTAACGGTTGGCATGAATACAGCCATTGGACAGGCGATGACTATTATATTGATCGCCAACCCACGAGACCTAAAACACGTTTTGGCTTCCATCGAAAAGCACAAGGCTACTTACTATCCGGGCGTACCAACTATGTTCATCGGCTTTAATAATTACCCAGGCAGAGAGAACTATGATCTTTCGTCACTCAGAGGTGCATTTAGCGCGGCAGCTCCCCTCCCACCGGAAGTGCAACAGAAATTTGAGGCCATCACAGGTGGCCGGTTATTAGAAGCCTACGGTTTAACTGAAACCAGCCCAACACTAACGGCCGATCCCATGGACAACCCACGACCAAATACGATTGGACTGCCATTACCAGACACGGATGTACGTATTGTCGACGTTGAGACGGGCACGGAGGAGTTGGCGACAGGGGATATCGGTGAGATCATAGTCAGCGGCCCGCAGGTGATGAAAGGCTACTGGAATATGCCTACTGAATCGGCCAATGTCTTACGCTCGGGACCTGATGGCTCGTCCGGTTGGTTTTTCACCGGTGACATCGGTTACATGGACGAGGACGGTTTTTTCCATATATCAGATAGAAAAAAGGATATGATCATCGCCGGAGGATATAATATCTATCCGGCCGAGATCGAAGCCGTTCTATTCGAGCATCCAAAAATCCAGGAAGCAGCAGTGATCGGAATCGCCGACGAACGACGTGGAGAATCAGCAAAAGCCTATGTTGTTATGGAAGAAGAACAGCAGGCAAGTCCAGAAGAGATCATTGAATTCTGTCGAGAACGGCTGGCGCCGTATAAAGTGCCAAGCCAAATCGAATACCGCGATGAACTGCCGAAATCTCTGGTAGGCAAAGTTCTTCGGCGTGAGTTAAGAGAAAAGGAGGATTAATGGTCCGTAAGATGGAAAGTGATGATCACGATAAATTAGTCGAACTCATCGCTCAGTTTCAAGTAACGATGTCGCGCTTTCAAGGTAGAGCCAAGGCTCCAGACTTTGACGCGGCCGAAGACGATCTAAACGGATATCAAACGCCCAAGATCCAGGTTTTTGTTGCCGAGACCGATGATAAGGAGTTAGCAGGGTACCTGGTTTGTCGTATTGGAGATGATGTTCTCTATGCTGAGTCGCTATTTGTACTAGCTGAGCACCGGCGACAGGGGTTTGGTTCGGCACTATATTCTGAGGCAGAGCGATTGCTTGAAGAACTTCAACTAGATTCATTACGCAATTGGGTTCACCCCAACAACGATCGGATGATCAGCTTTTTGCGAAAGCGCGGTTACAGCGTCTTGAATAAAATCGAGGTGCGTCGCGTCCGGCATGGAGAATCCTTTATGCAACGCATCAAAGTCGGTAAAAATGCTTTTGACTATTCCGCCTAATCGTTTTAGCAGGATGTCTAATGTTAGCATTAGCACAGATAGTTGCCTAGGCGCAATCTATAGTATGTAATATAAGGTAGTTAGCAACCTTCTAAATCCTCCTTCTTCTCCTCTTCCGCAACAAGGACCCAAATAAGGGGGCTTTGCATTCTATTGAAGCGACATGAAAAATCACCTACACTTTTTTGGCGCCGGATGAATAGATTGGTGATTATTTTTGAACTGCCTTCGGTAAAAAACCAGACTCTGACATACACACGTTTAGAGGGAAGAAAATCCATTTGAGAAGAAATCATGTCAGAAACTGTATCGTCAAAAGCTCCTGAACTTGAGCTAGTAAAAGAGCTTAAGCTCTATGAACTGCTGCCTGGTAGTAGCCCTGACGAACGGTTTGAAGCTTATAGCGTCTGCTGGGCCGGTGATTATTATTTCGTCATTTTCGAAGATACGCCACATTTCGCCTGAATACACAGATCCTTATCGACAAGCCATCGAGAGAATATCATTTTTCGGCATCTGACAGAACAGCTGTATTACGAAGATATCACTTTCGACCAGAGGGCGGTCGCTTTCTGAGTCATTTCCAAAGCTGAAAAGAAAGTCAAAGGCAGCCTATATCCAAGAATAAGTGAATATACGGCTGATTTACAATTCCTTGATACAGACATGGTTGATTTTCCTCTGAAAGGAAACGATGGAAAGCTTAGCGCTTTTGACATGGTCCGGCGGAAAAAACAAGATTATGTCCTAGGCTTGTGTGCCCAAAATCACTGCAAGGCAGGCCGGCAAGGGCAGATTCCTGGTAGCGGTCGCATCCAGATCTTCATTAATGAAGGCAATAACTGGTCCCATGAAGGTACGATAAATCTGCCGGAGAATGTAGCATTCGAAGGGATATACGGCTCTATCGGTTCGAAATGGTCGCATCGCCGTCGCCTCAAAAAACGATTCGGCTGTCTGGATTGGTCAGTTTCAGGATGGTGGCTGGGATTTTATCGACCTGGGAACGGCATACGCATTCCCAAAAAACAAAAAAGGGAATACAGTTTACTGTACCGTTGAAGGTCTAGATTGGAGCGACAATGATGACCTGGTTGTCGTCTCAGGCCGCAGAACTCGAGGCCAACCTAAGCGAAGTCGCAAGAAAGACCAATCAATACATCTATTCAGAGTTCCACCTGCAGTTGTGTAAAATAAATTGGAATAGAGATCATCCTTTGTTAACAAATTTCTGTAATCTTAATAGGATAATGCATGATGCCTGGAAAAATCGTGAATATTTATGTGAAACCTGGTCACAATCAATCTCTAGCAGAGGTTTCTATGGTTCAGACTGAGTCGAATATGGGCCTAGTTGGCGACGTTAGCTACGGCCGGAGCAAGCGCCAGGTGTTGCTGGTAGAAAAAGAAACCCTAGATGAATTTGGTTTAGTTCCCGGCCAGATCAAGGAAAACATTACGGTCGAGGGTATTCGTGTGGCTGGCTTACCGGAAGGAACACTTCTCGAAGCTGGCGAAGCCTTATTTGAGGTAACGGGTGATTGTCAACCATGCCAGTTTATCGAAGATATTCGGCCGGGATTACGAAGTGAGATGATCGACCGGCGAGGAACATTATGCCGGGTAATCGATGGTGGGGCAGTCCAGGTTGGGGATTCTATATCACTCGCGGACAGGTGAGAGTTAACGGGTTTCAGTAACTTTGCGTAATCCACGAGGAGAGTCAACGTCATAATCCCTGGCAGTAGCCAAATACATCGAAAAGAGCTGGCCCGGCAGAATGGTGGTGAGGGGGGATAGCCACTCGGGCACACTTTTTGGTAGCGCCAAGGGTATTCGAGCTGAAGCTAGTAAATCAGGAACATCACTGATAACAATGGTTTCCGCTTTTCGTTCATTTACTTGGGCTAAAAATGATGCCATCTCGCCTTGCAAAATGCCAGATGGTGCGATTATGACTACAGGAAAACCGCTTTCGATAAGAGCCATCGGTCCATGAAGGAAATCGGCGCTGCTATAAGGCTCGACGATGGTATAGGTCAGTTCCTTCATCTTCAATGCCATTTCAAAAGCCGTGGCGTAGTTATATCCGCGGCCAATAATCACACAATGTTGCATATATCGATAACGGGGCGCGATTTCCTTGATTAGCGGATCCATAGTGAGGGTCTCAACCATCACATCAGGCAATTGATTGAGTTGGGAGAAGCCTTCTTGCGATCCGGACAATTCAGCACTTAACATGGCGACGGCTGCCAGGGAGTTGGTATAAGTCTTGGTCGCCGCGACGGCTCGCTCTTCGCCAGCATTTAGGTTTACGACTATATCGCCAAGTGAAGCCAAATCTGATTCCGTGGTATTGGTAAAGACGGCCGTTAGTCGATCCTGTTTTTTTGCTTCTTCCAACACAGCGACGATGTCTGGGCTCTTTCCACTCTGGCTGATTCCTAAGACAAGAGCATTACCAAATTTCGGGGGACGGCCGTAAATAGAAAATAGGCTAGGTGTCGCCAGAGCAACGGCCAAGCCATTCACGGCGCCCAGGACATATTGAGCGTACCGGGCAGCGTTATCGCTTGTGCCCCGGGCAGCAATGACTACATGGGTCACCCGCCTCTGAAGAATCGTCTGAGCGAGATCCTGAATAGAAGCTTTTTCATTTTTGATGAGCCGAGATAAGGCAGCCGGTTGGTCATGGATTTCTTTATATAGATAAGTATCGTTAATCATGATTGTTTTGAGTTTTGTATTGGCTGAATGGATAGGACATTAATTTCAGTAATTATGGGTAAACTGCTGGCTATTGGCACCCTACCTCCAGAAGCTATTAAATTGCCACATCAATTAAATTTCCCCCCGGAATCTCTAACTCTTGTCTTGCGGCTTCTGCCAAGCAGTCAACTCAATGGGCGTGCAGGTTTCAAAGTTGATCGGCAGCCATATCTGAAAGTTCGTTTTACCGGGCTGGGAATCAACCTTAATATCTCCGCGGTGCTTCTGGACCACGATATTATAGCTGATATCAAGGCCAAGGCCGGTTCCTACTCCTGGTGGTTTGGTGGTGAAAAAGGGATCAAAAATACGTGCTTGAATCTCCAGGGGGATGCCAGGACCATTATCTTCAATCTCAACCTTTACCCAATCATTGACTTGTCTGGTTCGAATGGTGATCACAGCCTCATTGGGCGGCATATCAGATACAGCATCAATGGCGTTATCTAAAATATTGGTCCAGACCTGATTCAACTCACTGCCGAAGCCCAGGATCTCAGGAAAACCATCTGTGTACTCACGCCGGACACTTGGACCACCTTTTAACTTGTGATTCAGTATCAAGAGCGTATCATCTAAGCCTTGCTGAATGTCAACATCCTGGACTGGCGCCTGGTCAAGATAAGAGTATGTTTTGAGTGCTTTGACAATGCCAGAGATGCGGCCAGCGCCTTGCCTTAATTCGGCAAAAAGGCTGTAGGTCGTATAGTTCGCATTGAGCCAACGAATCATAGGACCCAATTGGTCATGTTGAAATTTCGTTGACAATGTGGCCCGCTCTTCAGTAGATAAGTTTAGATCGACCAATGTCGGGGCCAATTCCCAGCCGTCTTCAACCCCCAGATCCTCCAGCCACTCTTCCAGCTCGTACTCGCGATCGCTGCGGGTCAAGGCATCCATTTCAGGTGGTAGATTGGCCTGGGCTTGGGCTTTTTCTGTGAGCACTTGCCAAATTGACCATTGATCGTCGCTGAGTTCGGCATGACTGAGACGGATATAGGCGGCCCCGGAATCAGTCATAGCTTGTTCTAATTGTTCAGCCCCGCGTTTCACGGCCGCAGCAGGATTATTGAGCTCGTGAGCGATACCAGCTGTGAGAACTCCCAATTGGGCCATTTTTTCACTTTGACGCAGTTTAGCTTCTGTCGAGCGCCACCGTTTCAAAATAGAGTAAAACATCGCTTCGGCCGCCGAAGGGCTGGTGCCTATTAACTCTTGTAACTGTTCTCGATGGATGGCCAACATCTTCGTATTTGTTCGAGCACGGGCACTGGCCATTCGAGGCTTATCTTCCAGAAGGGCCATTTCACCAATGACCTCACCGGACCCTCGAACTGCAAGCAAAACTTCGCGGCTGCTGGAAACCTTGATGATTTCCAATTCACCTTCTTCGATGACGTAAGCCTGCTCGCCATAGGACCCTTCGGCGAATAATTCCTCGCCGGCTGGAAGGTCGACAGCGGTTAACATACCACACAAGCGGCCCAGATCATCATCAGGGAGATCGGCAAAAAGAGGTACTTTCTTTAGAAAATCATACATTGTTCTATGCCTGGACTTAGGGTTTTCGGACATCAATTAAAAATTGAACCTCCATAACAATATAGCCAATGTGCGCTATCGGTCAAGGAATTCGGGATTGTAAACACCGCATTTTCCTGGCGAAAAACGTGAACATGACTATAATGAGCCGATAGAAAAAACCCTCAGCACAGTTTCATCCTTCTTATCAATGTACCAAAAGTTTCTATCAATCAGGATTGGGCTGGCTTCCTGCCGGGCCAGACAACCGTTTATAGACAGGAGGCATATCATGGCAAGTACCATAACTACCGGAGGCGTGCACCATCTAGCTTTAACAGTAACAGACGTTCAACGTAGTGTCGATTGGTATACTAAACTTCTCGGTTTTCAATTTGTAGTTGATCTGGGAGAAAGGACGATATTGAGCAATGGCAGCATAGTGTTGGCCATCACGTCTCCTCCCGAACCGGCAGAAGCTATTATCGACGATCGTTTCAATGAGAACCGGGTTGGTCTCGACCACCTTAGCTTGGGCGTCGGTGGTTACGACGAGCTAAAGGATGCAGTGCACCTCTTTGACGAAAACGGCGTCTCCCATGGGGAGATTAAGGATCTAGGGGCCGGTTTTGGCATTCATGTGTTGGCCTTTCGCGATCCGGATAATGTACAGCTTGAGTTAACGGCTCTCTACAGCGAATAAAGACTTAGGCTAACTGATCACCAGACAGAAGACCAACCGAATATCTAAATTATTAGGCGCTATTGGTCGATAATTCTTGGAAGTTCCCTGGAAATCTTACAACTCAGGCTAGTGATAGTCTAGTAAGGCGTTCGTTGATGGAGGAACTAATAGGAAGCGCGGGGATGAAGCTCAACACTGCTAACCGTCCCTGTGGCTAACGTATTTATGTCAACTTTGGTCGATGTACCGGCTAACAGAAACGGGACAAATGTATAACCTGCGCCAATGATTTGACCCTTCTCGTCATAGGCAATGGCCGATATTTTTAAATCCTGTATGTCACTGTCAGACCGGTTTGTTATCAAACCAGTTGTTCGATTAAAGAATTCACCTGGCCGGAAGTTGGCTCTGCCCATAGCAAATACAGGAAAATCCACACCTTGTATCGCATCACCTTCCCCGATGTTGACCTCGATGGTATAGACTCGAAACTCGTTATTTAGATTCAGCGTGCCTGCGATGCCTAAAGTCTGGTCTGGCAATATCAGCGCAATGTATTCGGAATCGGTGGAGAGAAGTTTTCCGGCCCTATCGTAGAATTCAATGCGACATTCACTGTTCGTGATGGCAACACCAGGATTGGGGTTGTTAACTGTGAAGGCATAGACAACCCGATCTTGCTTCTGGCTAAAACCTCGTTTTATGATGGTCAATGGAGCGGTTGTCGGTGCCAGAGATGGTTCTGGCTGAACGGCTGGCTGAAGCAGTGGCATTGCTCCGGACAATGGCTGATAGGTTTCCGGGTTACCCTTGCTAATAGCCAGGGGCTTGACATCCGAAAAGGAGCTTGAGTCGGCCGCTTCCGCGTTGGAGATCGTCTGTCCATTTTCCAAGTTGGCATTCTCCCACTCCCAAATTGGTTGTCCCAGGTCTTCGATTAGGTTTGCCGCGGCTTGGCCAGCAACGGAAAGCAGTAATAAACTCCCGAAAAAGAGCCAGATTGGTGGAATCCGATTAAGATGAGAGCGAACCATCGAAAGCACACCTGGATGAATCATACGTTGTGCTACCCAAAAATCATGACGACTAACGATGTCGCCAATGAATCCATGGGACTTGTGTTCTTATTCAATTTTGAACTACTCTGCGATTAAATCATTCGACATAAGCGTCAAGGACAATAGCTCCTGCTAAACGTCGATTGATAACTGGCAGACGAGAAACTACGACTTGACAATATCCTATCATGCAATATGACCAAGTACTATATGCCAAATGTCTTATTAGCGGACGTTGCCAGGGATTTTCAATATCTAATGTCGCCCACCAACCGGCAGGCTGCTGGCGGTGACATCTTATCTGTGGAGCGACATATCGCTGATGGCATAACCTGCACATCCTATTGAAGTGCTATTCAGTTGTTGGGGATATTGGGGTCTCTCGCCAGGTTATCGCCCGGCCTCTTTCTCGCCGTAAACCGAGTCGTAGATCTGTGCAATAACTTCCTCAGCGCTCCAATGGTTCTCTCCATCTAGCAGGATGGTCTTAGGATTGCCAAGAAGCCAGTCATCATGGAGATTTTCAAGCTGTTGCAGGTAATCAAGAGGAATTCCCTTTTCCTCATCACGTCCACGTTCATGAATGCGATTCAGGCATACTTCGGCCGGCGTGCGCAAGTAGAGAATAACATCTGGTTCGTCGCAATATTGGGCGACCGTAAAATCCCACATGCCGCAATAAAGTTGGAATTCGGTTTCAGAGAACAAGCCTGTGCGATAACAGTTCTCGGCAAAAACATACCGATCACAATAGATGGATCGCTCTAATATCACGCGCTCTTGGTCAGAAAGTTTGGTAACTTCATCCCAAGTTTTTGCCCGGGTAACGAAGGCGCAAATTTGAAAGGTAAAGGCCCAGCGATGGGTATCGCTATAAAAAAGGTCCAGCATGTTGGCGGCAAACCCTTCGCGCCATTGGGCCGTAGGCTCTTCAACAAATCCAAAAATGCCGGAAGCGGCAATTTTCCGTCCGACAGTAGTTTTGCCTGCACCGATGTTACCTTCCAATAAAACCATCAATTTACCGTTGGAATTCATTTTTGCGTCCAAACAATCCTCCTAGGATGAAGGTATACAGCGGCCAATGATACAAAGCTGGCATTTACAAGGCAGAACCCAACAGTCTAATACTTCTTCTGGTTGGACAGCGAAATGTTAGGCTGGCATTGTCCCAAGTTGGTTGAAAAATGGGTTATTGAGACCTCTTATCGCCTGCCGCCAGCGATCTATGGATGCCCTTCCCTTTCGTGGAACTGCTGAGAAAAGGACTCGCTTTGAATTTTACCTCATCGTTCCGGGGCGACGCCAGATCAATTTTTTCGACCTAAGCTTGGAATATTCTGCATGATTTACCGCAAAATATTAGGAAATCAGTCCTGAGGATTGCCGTTTTTTAATCTATCCCTCTCTGTCAAGATGACTACTAGCTTTTGGTGCGACATGGCTTTGGTCCTCCCCAGCAGTTTTCGGCTAAACCCTTCCAGCCGGAAGCTGATACCCTCCTTTAGCAGAAGAGGCTCTCTGTCCAAAGAAGCAGAGAGTCTCTTCGATTTTTGGCATCATACCAACAGAAAAAAGGTCTTGCTCAACAGTTGAGCAAGACCTTCGTGGCACATAAGACAAAGGTGTGGGGTATTGGTAATGGGCATCAGACGTCCTTTGTCTCGCACTGACAGAGAATGAAATCAATAAAGAAATACCAATCCAGATCAGAAATGAGAGTAAGGTACCGATTAGGGATTTTATCCAGCGAGAGTAAACAATTTTTGCAATATTAGAACATATGTGCTATAATCCTGTAACTTTGTAACATAAATACTGACCGCGCCTTGCGCATTAATCGCTGGCCGGGCTGAAATCTTTGCTTCAATTGGCAAGTTAAGATTTCCAGCCTGGCCTTTTCGTTTGGATAAACCATGAGCCCATCAGATAGTTTGTTCAACTTTTTTTAGAAACTTATCCACCTTTGCCACCATCCGCACCGAGATCAAAGACGATCAAAGCGGTTGGACCTCGCTCCGCAGCCAACCCAATGACCGTGACTTTTCCGAAGCCGCCCAGCTTTACCGTGACGCCCTCGAAGCCACACGCCGCAACCCAATGGCCAAAAGCATCGTGGACATTACAACCGACTTTGTACTCGGCGACGGCATCAGCATCAGCAGCCCCCACGGCCGTATGCAAAAGTTCATCAACCGTTTCTGGCACCACGAGCTGAACAGAATAGACCTCCGCCTACAATCCATATCCGATGAGCTAACCCGAGCCGGAGATCTTTTCATTGTCCTATTCCGTAACGAGCTGGACGGCATGAGTTACATTCGATACGTAACCAAAGAGCAGATCGTCGAAATAGAGACGGCCGACAATGACTGGGAAACCGAGATCGCCTACAAACAAGTCACCGAAGATCCAACCAATCCTAAGACCTGGCTTTCACCCTACCATCCCGACGCAGCCACGGCTGATGCTGTCATGTTGCACTACGCAGTAAACCGGCCGGTTGGAGCAAGTTTCGGAGAAGGAGACCTAGACACGATCATCCCCTGGTTGCTCAGATATTCGCGGATGCTAGAAGATCGGGTCAGGATGCATTGGGCCGTTAGATCCTTTCTCTGGTTCGTCAGCGTACCCACCAACAAAGTCAAAGCCAAACAAGAAGAATACTCCCGGCCGCCGGAAGCCGGCTCAATCATCGTCAAAGACGACGGCGAGACCTGGGACGTCAAATCACCGGCCCTTCACGCCAGCGATGCCAAATGGGACCTGCAGTCGGTCCGTCATATGGTAGACAGTGTAGGCTATCCGCCCCACTGGCGAGGCGAAGGAGGCGACGCCAACCTCGCCACAGCCACCGCCATGCAACTACGGCCGGAACGACATTTGCGGCGCCGCCAGAACTACATTGTTTTTATACTCGAAGACCTCATCTACCAAGCCTTTACCCGGGCAGCCCAGATAAACAAAGCCGGAGGAGGAGTACCAAGAACACCATTTCATAGACTATTCCAGGCCAACGTATCCGACGTAAGCAGGACCGACAACGCAGCCCTGGCCAATGCCGCATCCCAACTATCAACCGCACTCAACAACGTCTTCACCCAGATCCCGGCCGAGAACTCAACAACGCTTACCAAACTGGCCCTAAGACTCATCTTTAAGTTTGCAGGCGAGCCCCAGGAAGATGAAGTATTGAACGCCATCCTCCGCGAAAGCGGCCGCACCATCGAAGACATCGACAACAGCGCCCTATCTGTAGCCGATTGGGTCACCATCGAAAGTAATGGACACCAGAAAGAAACACCATGATCGCCATCTGCCTCACCATCTCGCTTATTTGCACCATCGTCGTCATTTGCGCGAGCATAGCCGGCAACCGAGCCGGCCGGAGACTAGCATGAGCCGGAAAAGGGCAGCCGGAAAAAATAATAATAAGAATAATAATAATAAAAATAATAATATCCGGCTGGCGCCGGCCGGCTGCCCTTTTCCTTTACTTCTTCGCTATTCGTACGCTCTCCCCGTATGCGAGACCACCCATCTGCAACCAAAAGCGACTACGTAAATGACCCCACCCCCCCTGGCACCTCCCCAATGCCAAACCCTCGGTCCTCGCATACGGGACTTTTTCAGGAGAACCTATGAAACCAGAAACCTATGATCAACCACCCGCCATGATCAACTGTCCGGAGTGCCAGGCCCGCATACCAAACGATGGTAATTGCTGGTACTGTGAAAACAACCCAACCTACACCGACCAACCCATCACCCTCGACGCCGGCCTTACCTTTCTTGACAGCAGCAAACGCAACGGCCGTACCGAGTTTAGGGCCCGGCTAGTACGCGCCGGCCGCATCACCACCGCCTCGGGACAACCCGCCGCATCATGATCCCACCCGAAGCCATCCAAAACGCAGTAGACCGTGGTCTCTTTGAAGGACTCGCCGTCTTCGCCGATCATCCCGGTTGGTTCGATTCACCCAGCGTGAAAGCCCTCATCGGCATGACCCATAGTGCAACATTCAACAACCAAACAGAATCGGCCGACGCTACCATCAGATTCTATGATTCAGGAGAAAATACGGCCGACAACAGACTAGCCAACACCATAGCCGATACCCTGGCCATGATGATCAAAGACAAAGACAAAGGACTAGCACCACCAAACCTCGGAGTATCTATCGTCTTCTGGCCCACATGGAGGAACAAATCAGAAACAGAACCTAAATTCCCCCTCATCCTCGACCAGTTCCAGAAGATCGATTCAGCAGACATTGTTTTTGGCCCGGCCGCAGACGGCCGGATTTTAGAAGCCCTCTCTATTTATGGTCACGAATCACAAGGAGAAAGAAACATGACCGAACCAAGACCAACCTATGAGACGGCCGTCACTGACAACACCCCCACAGACCAGACGGCCGGGCCCCATGTTCTTAACGAACAGGCCCAAAAAGCGGAGAAACCCGTTCAGACGGTAGACGCCCTTGCAGCTTGGAAGGACGCCGCCGGCCAGGAGGCAGCGAGAAGCATCATTTTTCACTCGCAGCTGCCCGACATTAGCAAAGAGCGTTTGGCCGCTCAGATCTGGAATGAACCAAACCAACTCTACGCCGCCATCGACCAGGAACGCGAGTACCTGGCCAAGCTAACCCAGCAAAACGTGGTCCAACTCTACGGCGGCCCGCCCCGAGGCTCTGGTATCACCCAAATGAAAACCGGTCTCGACGCGATGGAGAACGCCATCGACTGGCTGTTTGGAGTGGATGAAGCCAAGACCCCCGAACCACAGATGCGACGATTTGACCAGGTATACATGATGCTCACCGGTGATTATGATTTTCATGGTGTCTATCATCCAGAACGTGTGTTCCTGGCAGCGGCCGACACTGGCACCCTGGCTAACATGGCCGCCAACGCCATGAACAAGGTCGTCATATCACAACTCGCCCTACTCACACACTACCGCTGGTACGAGATGATCGTCAAACCAACCCCCAACGACGGCAGCCTACAAAACATGCAGTGGACTTCCTTCGGTGGCGTTGGGACTTTGCCGGTTGTGTCTGAAGGCGGCGCCTACGATGAGCTGACCGTCGATGATGTGAAAGAAGCGGACAGCTTCTACAAGTACGGCGGCTACGTCGGCATCACCCGGGAGATGATCAAGAACTCTGACATTCAGAGAATCCAAGCCGTCCCCCGAGCCCTCGCCGCAGCTTCCGTCAAAACCCGTTCCGCTAAAATCGCTTCCATCTTCACCCAGGCATCCGGTCTCGGGCCCACCCTCGACCAGGACTCCACAGCCCTGTTTGATGCTGGACATGGCAACTACGCCACCACCGCCCTGGGTACCGACAACACCGCCTGGAAAGCGGCCGCCACCGAGTGCTTCAAGCAAACGGAAGTATCAAGCGGGGACAGGATCGGCGTCTTCCCCAAGTTCTGTCTGGTCCCGCCCGATCTCTACCACACCGCCCTGGCTATCTTCGGCTACGGTGAAGGTATGCCCACCAGCTACGCGCCTTTCAGCGAAGACCGCGGCATCGGAGATCCTCGCCCACGGCCGATTGCCGTTCCGCACTTCACCGACGCTAACAACTGGTACTACCTGGCTGATCCGATGGTTTGGCCGGTCGTTCATATGAGCTTTTCCGCTGATCATTCCGGCCGAGGCTTTCCGGCGCCGGAACTGTGGGCCGCAGCTTCGCCCACAGGAGGCTTGCTCTTTGCGGCCGATGTTCTGCCCATCAAGATCCGCGACGAGTTTGCCTACGGTGTCAACGGTTTCAAAGGCATCGGCGGCAGGGTAGTTGCTTAAATTTTAGGAGCGGGCCTATCCCGTTTGTATAAGCCGGCCGGTTAGCCGACACCTTAAAAACATCCGGTTGCGTATTGTGCAAGATACCCAACCAGCCGGCCGGCACTAATCAGGAGAAAATAAAATGCAAGGTCACAGAAACGTTCACAGCTTTCACGTTCCAGGCACCCTATCCTCTAACGTCGTCATCACTTGGACCGCGCCCTATGACGGCCGGGTCAAACACATTAGCGCTGGCGGGTCCAACGCCAATGACGGGCTGCTCATCTTCGGCATCAGCACCGACACCAACTCGATCCTGGCTTCTGCTTCCATCGGTGACAGTGGCACGCCCGTCGAGTTTGATGTCGATGACTGGGCCACCACCAACCCAACCGGCGCCTTTTCCAAAGGTGAAATCTTAGTCGCCACCCTCGACTACGACGGCGCGGCCGGCACAGCTACCGACGATTTTACGTTGGTTATTACCACGTTGGAGGGCTAATCATGGCCCGGGCCATTACAACCGAACTAACACCGGCTCAAATCCAGAATATCGCCGAGGAGTTAGAAGTAGGCTCGCCCATCATGGCCTATCGAGTAGTTGGTGATCGCGTTGAGCTGCACCTGGTTGGCGGAGGCATCGCCACATATGACCAGGCCGGAGAAGTTAGCACCCAGCCAATCGATGTAGAAGCATCAAACCCAGATCTAGAGCTTTTCATCGAACTTGTCGCCGGCCTGAACGTCAACCAGCTAAGAAAAGCAGCCGGCATGTTGGGAGTGCCCAGAGCCGGCCGGATGAAGAAGCAGCAACTAATCGAATCACTTTCTAAGATCGCATTGGAGACGCCAGGCACGGTTAATACTGCATTGCGATCTATATAACTGTTTTTTTGGCCGGCCGAGGCATTTACTGTATCCGCTCACCGACTTCCGATCCGATACCTCGGCCGGTCCTTTCGATCATGAAGGAGTTTAGAACATGGCCGTATTCAACATCACACAAGGAGCATCAAACGCGAGCGGTCTAATCATTAACGCTGTCAACCGCCTCCGCCAGGCCAAAGCCGAGGTTGAGATGGCAAACGCCGTCATCCAGAACATGACCGACCAGCAAATCACCGACCAAACCGGCTTTACAGGCACCGGCGCCCAACTCAAGGCCACCCTGGCCGGAGTTGAAGCCGCTCTGAATGATACCGACGTCGAGAACTTCACCGAGCTTCTGAACTGGTAAGATGGCCCTTTCTTTTTCCGTACGCGAAAGCGGGACTGGTGACGGCGACTTTTCAACCGGGACAATAGCCCCATCCTACACCCCCGTTATTGTCGTCGTTTCCTTTGCTGGAGAACCAGGATCACCCCCTTATTCTCCAGTCGTTTCGGGCTGTAATCTGACATGGAATCTGCAAACCACTATAGTCTATTCTTCACGCCGCGTACTAGCCGTATTTGAAGGAACAGGATCGCCAACATCAGGAACCCTATCAATTAGCGCAACAGATGGAACGAGAGGATTGCCTACGCCGTCCTCGAAGCCGACAATATCGACGCTATCGACACCTGGGCCGAAGACACCGGCAGCGGCTCGACTTCTTTAGTCACCGTCAGCGGCTCCGGAGATGCTACCCTATCTTTCCATGCTTTCGAGGCAGGCGGCTTATCACCCTCTCCCGAAACCGGCTCACTTCTCTTCACCGAGGATGAATCTGACGATGTCCGAATGCTCACCGGCTATCTGGACACGGCCGCCGATACCACGCCCAGCGTAGCCTGGGGAACTAGTGACGGATGGGGAGCGGTTGGCGCGCTCTTCACCGAAGCGGCCGGAGGATCTACCGTCCTGGTTGTCGCCGACGCAACCCACAGCCACACGGCCGAGAATGTAGCCCTAACTCAAAAGCAGCTGCTCACCGTAGCCGAAACACTCCATGATCACACGGCCGACAATCTGGACCTCGTTCCTTCTGGCGCTATTGAGCTGGTAGTCGCCGATGCAACCCACAGCCATACGGCCGATAACATCACCATCGAATACACAGCCGCCCCTACTCTGGTTGTCGCCGGCGCCACCCACGGCCACACGGCCGATAACATAGCCATCCTCCAGGCCCATTTATTAGCAGTAGCCGACGCAACCCATGATCACACGGCCGATACAATAGACTTTGGTGTTGGCTACAAGATCTACACGGCCGACCTTTACACGAACTTGACCCCGGTCCTTCTCATCGTCGCCAGCTATCTACCAAACCAAAACATTAACGCCAACCCCAGCCCAACAGAGGAGGTATACATAGGATGAGTTTTGACAGTATCAGTAGATCCAATTTTGTGAATTACTTTCAAAAATAGAGGGCTTGCGGCATCCTATTTGGATACCCAATAACAACCAAAGAGGAGGCAAGCCCCAATGAATGATAACCTGACTTTGACGGATAAAACAGTGCTGGAAGAAGCGCGGTCGATGCTCGAAAATCATCTTGATCTGCAAGCCGGAGGCTACAAATGTGCCACCAAGGATTTGCCGAACGTCTTGCTGGGTGTGGCTGCCGACCAAGGGACCATTGAATCGGTCTGTGCCGACTTGGTAGCTACACCTAATCCGGAGACGATTCGCCAGTACCTGAATGAGCAGCTTTGTGTCGAAGAGTTGCCACAGTTGGAAACGGCGCTCAACCGGGCGCTGGTGGCCAAGTTGCCGCCCCGCCTCTGGCGTCGTGGCCAAGATGTGGCGATGGACTTTCATGACCGTCCCTACGACGGCAAGAGCCCCCAGGAAGCGGGTTTGTGGATTCGTAGTCAAGCCAAGGATGGGACGACTCGCTTTTATCGTCTGGCCACGGCCTACATCCTGGCGAACACTCTGCGCTTCACTCTGGGTGTCCGCTTTGTGTTGCCCGGGACAAGTAAAGTCGATGTCCTGTGCCATTTGCTGCAACAGGTGCAGGAGCTTGATATCCCGTTGCATCGCCTGCTCTTGGACCGGGGTTTTGCCGGCATTGAGGTCCAGGAATTCCTGGACCAACAAGCGATACCAGCTTTGATCGCCTGCCCCATCCGAGGTAAGACAGGTGGCACGCGTGCTCTTTGCCAGGGCCGCAAGAGCTATCGTACCCAGCACCCTTTCAAAGGCGCCAACGGCAGGTCGCGAACTGCGGAGCTGGCTGTGTGTCGGACCTTCACCACGGCCAAACGGACTAAACGACTGAAACGTCGCGCTACCTGGCAGGTCTTTATCCTCATCCATCTCGACATGTCCCCCCAGCAAGTACGCCGCCTGTATCGTCGGCGTTTCGGCATCGAAACCAGTTACCGTTGTGCTGGCAAGGTCCGCGGCTGGACGACGTCGTCCAACCCGGCTTATCGTTTTCTCTTGATGGCCCTGGGTGTGCTTCTGGTGAATATCTGGACCCTGTTTCGCTGGACCTTCACCCAACGCCCTCGCCGTGGAGGTCGCCTGCTGGAAACCCACAAGTTTCAGTTGGACCGCTTTGCCAAATTCATTGTCCGGGCTCTGCAGCAACACTATGGTTACGTTCATCAGATTACGGCTGTTGTTACACCTTTGATATGAATATTGGATCTACTGAGTATTGTTGTCGGAGATTATGGCCAGGTAGCCAAGATCACCTTTATCGACGTTGACACCGACGCGGCCGCCGATATCAGCAACTACACCACCGCCCAGCAAATGATTTTCACCGACCCATCCGGAATAAGTTACACCAAGACGGCCGCTTTCGATTCCGATGGAACCGACGGCATCATCAAATATACCATCGATGTCGGCCTATTTAACAAAGCCGGTTGGTGGAAGGTACGAGGCCGCGTGACCCGAGCGGCCGCCACCCTATCCACGGCCGAACACGTATTCGAGGTGCTGAACTGATGAACCGGCCCAACTGCAAAAAATGTCACGCCAAACTCACCAAACCAGTCGTCTACTACGAGGACGAACCGCATGCCATCTGTCCCAACTGTGGCAAACTCTGGCGCCTGAACTATACCCATACCGCAATCTACAACGCCTCCCTAGAAGTTCAATCAGGCAAACATGGCACTATTTCTAAATTCTAGTTTAAAACAAGGAGATCATCTAATGGCAAAAGCAACACCAGACGCAATACTCGATTTAATGTTGACCGGAATCGCCACCTCAGATCATCTGTACGTTTGCACTTCCCAGCCAACAACCTACGCCGAAGCCTCCTCCACCTATGCCCTGGCCGACGTCGTCTTGACGCCCGGTGACGGCAACGGTGACTTTGTCATCGCCAATGGTGATGCTTCCGGCCGGAAACTCACCATAACCGAGCAAGCAGACATCGACATCGACACCAGCGGGACCGCCTTACACATCGCCTTGACTGAAGGAGGAGATACCCTCATGTACGTCACCACCTGCACCAGCCAGGCCCTCGTGGATACAGGCACCGTGACCGTACCGGCCTGGGATATCGAGATCGCTGATCCATCCTAATGAATAAGATCCAACCAAGACAAGACGCCATCACCACCCTTTCCTGGGGCTGCGGTGTCCAATCTACCGCCCTGGCTGTCATGTCCGCGCTAGGTGACCTGCCCAAGCTCGACGCCGTCATCACGGCCGATACTGGTTGGGAGAGACAAGCCACCTATGAGATCCGCGACTACTTCAAACCCTGGCTAGAGGAACGAGGTATCCCGGTTTACATCGTTTCGGCCGGCAACGTCAAGATCCAGGGAGCGGAGGAGCATAATCACATTCCATTTTGGACATCCAAGGGCGGCCCGTTAATGCGACAATGCACCAAACATTACAAGATCACGCCCATCAAACGCCAGGCCCGTATCCTGGCCGGCTTTCACAAGAACAAACCGCCCCATCCTCCGGCAGGTCAAATAGTCCAGTGGCTAGGCATCAGCTTAGACGAATACCAACGCATGAACCAGAGCCGGCTACAATACATCGTCCATCGTTATCCCCTGGTTGAGAAGAGGATCACCCGCTGGGATTGCATAGACTACCTAAGAAAAAAACGCCTACCAGTCCCCATCAAATCCGCTTGTGTTGGCTGCCCCTATCGCCAGCCATCAGAGTGGATAGAGATGAGAAAGGAAAGCCCGACGAGTTTGCCGAGGCTATGCAATTCGACCAGAACAACCGTGCTAATCCCCTCGCCAGCCGTGGCAGTGTAGAGTCAGATGAACTATTCATCTACAAATACGCCATTCCCCTGGCCACGGCCGATCTGGAAGCCCACGCCAAAAGAGAAAAGCAATCGAAACAACTACCCTTACTTTGTGACTCGGGATATTGCCATGACTGATCAAGTATCCGTCACCGCTACCCAACTAAACGGCCGCTCTTACCCTAACACAAAGGCCCCCATCATAACCCATCTAAACCAGGGTCAAGTTGTCCCGGTCCTCTACGAGCATGAGTATAAACCATTCACCAAACTTGAGAACTGGCTTTGTGTCATGACGCCGGCGATCCGCTGCTGGGTGGCCGCCTACTGGACCACGCCTTACTTCCCTTTCCTCGGCCGCGTTTGGCCCACCGACTACCGCACCATCACCCAACACTACGGAGCAAGAAAAAAATACTACAGCAAGTTTGGTTTGCCAGATGGTCACGAAGGTACCGACTTCCGAGCCCCAACAGGAACCCCGGTCTATGCCATCGACCACGGCCGCGTGAAGTCAACCCACCTAAATCCAAAGCCTTAGAGTCAAGGTGGCCATGACTATGGGTTACATATCCGCATCGCTCATTCCGACGCCTACGAATCTATTTCCGCCCACTTAGATACCATCTACGTCCGGCCAGGAGAGCTTGTTCGGCCGGCTCAGATGATCGGCCGGGCCGGCAACACTGGCAACAGTTTCGGCGCCCACCTGCACCTGACCATCAAACACTACGGCCGCTACACCAACCCCGAACCCATCCTACAGAACGCACCATTAGCAAAGGATTATCCGTGACAAAGCCCAATTGCTTGAGTTGGTTGAGCAACAACCACGGGCGCTTGATTTGCCTTATTCCAACTGGACGACGGCCAATCTAGCTGAATACCTCGCAGAGTTAACCGGTATTGAACTATCTGCAAGACAAGTTGAGAATATCTTGAAAGCCAATGATTGGCGCTTGCGACGACCTGTGCGTACGGTAAAGCATAAACAAGACCCGGAACTTGTACAGGAGAAAAAAAGAGTTTCGGCAGCTGAAGACGGAAGCTGATCCGGAGACGATTTTTCTCTTTGCCGATTCGTCGGAACTGAGCCTGATGCCCACCATCACTCGCTGCTGGATGAAAATCGGACAACAACGACTCATCCTGACGCCTGGTGTCCGGCCCAGACCGCCCTTCCAATAAATCCAAAATACAAACCCATGTTCACCTGCGACTGTGGGCAACCGGCCGCCTTTCGTTTACCGGTCCAATTCCATATGACTCTATAAAGCGACCGGCTGGATCGTATCGACAAAACCAACGCCCGCGACGGCGCCGGCAAATTCAAAACCGAATCCCTCTGGTTATCACCATTCGTCAAACGGTTGCAGGGTCTTCTATTATGATCACGGCCGCCCATCCAATAGATCCCAGGTACAAGCCCATGTTCCGCTGTGACTGTGGACAACCGGCCGAGTTTCGCCTAGCTGTCTATGTGCTTAATCAGTATCAATCCCCTACAAGAACAGCGATTCACCTATGCCCGGCTTGTCTTGAAAAAGAACGCCGGCAACAACAAGGATATTCAGCATGAACCCCACCCTCAGCGCCCTTCTCCCCTTCGTTTTGTTTGTTTTTGGTGTCATCTGTCGCGTATTCCTGCCCTGGCTCATTGCAAGAAGAGATGATCCCACACTTTCCTGGTCCTGGCGCTACATTTGGCCCCAACTCGTGACGGCCGTCATTGTCCTGATCCTGGTCCCTCTCTTCTTCGATCTGGACAGCCTCGGAACCATGAAACCTATCGCCGCTTACTTGTCCGGTTGGGCAGCTGCCGACGTCGGCCGCGAGGTAGATAAGTTCCTGGTCAAAGCCCTCCGGAAGCCTTAACGCTGCCCATGTAACTAGGTCCACTAGACTATTTCCAACTAGATAGGAGAACCATATGACCACAACCCTACAAAACCTCATCGACGATTGTGAAGCCGACCTCGGAGATTCATCCAATACAACATTTGCCGCGGCCGATGTCGAACAATGGTGCCGCGATGCTATCGCCGACATATCCCAACACTTCCCGCGCGTCCTGGTCAAAGACATCACCACCACCCTGGATGATCGCCAATACGACCTATCGGCCGGTACGTTGGACATCCTCCAGGTGGAGTATCCCCAGGGTGAAGATCCTCCTGAATTTCTTGTTGCCACAGATCTACCTATCACCCCCAATTCTGGAATGAAGACGGCTACTACGACATGCTCAGGCACAGACGATGACACCGACGTCAACGAGATCCTGATCACCACCAAACCGCCGGCCGATGAGACCATCCGCGTTACCCACACGGCCGAACACGACAACACCATCCTGACCTCCGCTTCTCTTACCGTCCTGGCCAGGCACCAGCACATCATGAGGAACTACGTCATGTGGCGCGCGGCCCTACAACTGAAGGCCCTGGAAGAAGCAGATCCAACGTCAAACAGTTCATTACTCATGTCCCAGCTAGCCATCAATGTAGACCGGGCCAGAAGATCCTACGTGGACGCCCTCGCCAAAGCTGTCTACTCTGAATCAAAAGGTGGGCCCGTCTCCTGGCAGAACGCAACCAATGAAACCACAAGGATCTATTGACACCGCTCGCCCGTTCGGGCCCGCTTGCTCCTGGGGCGTTGCTTCGTTCCGGCCGGACCAGGGCGCTACGGGAGAGAGGGAAAGACAGCGCCGCCAAAGATCGCTCGGGAAAGACAGCCGGCGCCGGCTCGTTACACTGTCGCTCGTTCCTCGCTCGGTTGCTCCTCGTTCCGGCTTGGTGTCCTTCCCTTCGCTGGCGACGCTTCCCTCACTCCCTCCGCGCCCGGCCGTCCTCCTCTCGCTGCGCCCCTTCCGCTGCGCCAGGCCCTTCACGACCTCGCTGCGATCATCGCGGCCGAGGCCCACACTACCACAACCGGAGAATTAACCCATGCCAGGACCACTAAAGAAGCCAGAACAATTTAGACGAGGAAGAAGATTGCCCGGCCAATCGGCCGATGACCCACGCGATCTAGAATCACAGATAAACATCAAGGCCAAACCAGTCTACACCGTCATCGAGCGGGACCTGGTCCAAATCGGTAACATGGGCGCCGGCCGCTACGTCGAAATAGATCCCAATGGTGTCAGGCTCTATTCAAACAGTCTTCTTCTCATCGAGCTGGATGTGGATGGTAATATCACCATAGGCTCTGGTGATGAGCGAGTAGAAATCACGGCCGACGGTCTCCTCCTCTACAGCAACAACGCCGCCAACCTCGACCTGGACGCAGACGGAACCATCACCATCGGCCAGGGTGATGAGCGCGTCGTCATCTCCGCAACCGGTGTCAAACTCTACGCCAACAACATCCTACAACTAGACCTACAATCCGATGGTGATATTGTCATCGGTAATACAGGAGATCGCAGTATCGAGATCACCCCCACAAACATAAACCTACTTTCCGGAGAAGATGAACGAATCAAGATGACCGCTAACGGCATCCAACTTTTCGCTAACGACACCCTACGCATTGACCTACAATCCGATGGTGATATTGTCGTCGGTCAGGGAGATGAGCGCGTCGAGATCTCTTCGGCCGGTATCAAACTTTACGCCAACAACACCCAACAACTAGACCTACAATCCGATGGTGATATTGTCGTCGGCCTGGGTAATCAAAGAGTAGAAATCAACTCATCCGGCGTCTCCCTTTACGGCAACAACACCAAGCTAATCGACATCACATCGGCCGGAGCTGTCACAGTCGGAGCAGGAACAGAACGAGTAGACATTACATCAGCCGGTGTCAAACTTTACGCCAACAATACCCTACAACTGGACCTGCAATCTGATGGTGATATTGTCGTCGGCCAGGGAGATGATCGCGCCGAGATCTCTTCGGCCGGCATCAAACACTACGTAGACGGCGTCCTGCAGACTAGACCTACAATCAGACCAAGATATCATCGTCGGCCCGGCCGCTTCCGATCATGTCGAGATCACTCCGGCCGGCATTGAGATGAAGGACGGCGCCACGATCCGCGGCCAATGGCAAACCGATGGTGACATGTTTCTTGGTTCTAACATTTCCGCGGCCGCCACCACCTACATTTCTATTTTTGCCGGCGCCCAGACCTACAACACCGAATCTATGGCCGCTGGGGATATGCTCATCGGTGACAACTCCGCCAGCAAAGCTAACATACTCTGGGACAAATCCGCCGGCCGTTTGCTTTTCCGAGGTGGCCAAACAACCAAAGCCTACATAGACACCGACGGCGCTATCACGGCCGGAGCCGGTGACGTCATCCTCGACGATTCCGGCCTGGCACTCGCGGCCGGCACCGGGACCCCCAACCAGATCAAGATCAACGACGGCGCCGACAACATTTTCAGACTTTACAGCCAGGTAGATTCACAAACCAGCCAGCTACAAATGATCAGCGAAGGCAAGAACTCAAGCAATCACGAGGCTTATTTCCAAATACAGGTGATCACCGATGATGGCTCGCCCCATGCTGGAGCTGCACAATGTTACTTCACCCTCGACACGGCCGGCGATGTAGCCGTCATATCAGCCACCCAGCTACGAGGCTTTAAGATCTGCCGGCTTTCAGGCATGACCACCATCCAACGCAACGCCTTAACCCCCGTTGATGGTATGATGATTTACAACTCAACTACGGCAACATTTCAAGGTCGGGCTGGTGGGGCTTGGGTTGATTTTCACTAGTAGTATTATGTCAAATAGAAAGGTTTGCAACCAGCTTCAACAAATCCGGCTCAAGGAAGGATATACCCAGCAGAAACTGGCTGACGCTGTATGTGTATCGAGACAAACAATCATCGCTATTGAAAAAGGAAATCATAGTCCATCGCTGGGATTGGCACTCTTAATCGCCCGAGAGATTAAGATTCCGTTGGAGGAACTTTTCTGGCTACATCCTCAATCGGCATGATATAGAATGGCTAAATCAACTGGCTCACCCATGCCCAAAAAGTGCGAGGATTCCATTAGTTCCTGAGGAAATGCGACCAGGCGATCACCTCGACCCAAAAAGAATCATTTCTAGAGAAAATCCAAGAGCTCATTTAGAGCACGAATCTCAAAACGTATATCCATCCCAGATGGATGTTCATGCCCCATGGGATTATACCAACAGGTGTCAATACCATAATTTATGCCCCCAGTTATGTCCGAAGACAAGCTATCACCTATGATTAAGACTTGGTCCTTCTGGGGATGATTCATTTTTTGAAAGGCGATATCGAAAATCTTGCTATCGGGCTTAGCTACGCCTACCTCTTCCGAGATGATTATAGTAGAAAAGCGATCCCGAACCGTGGATTCAGCAATTCGTGGTCGTTGGACATCCTTCAGACCGTTGGTAATGAGCGCAATGCGGTAACGGCCATTTAGTTCCTCAAGCAACTCATCAGCGCCATCAATTAAGTAGGTTCCTAAGGCCAGGTTGGATTGATAACGGTGACTCATATATTCATAATCGAGATCAACCCCCAGTTGTGTGCATAGTACACGAAATCTTTCACTCTTTAGACGCTCCTGGGACATTGATCCTTGTTCAAATTCCTGCCACATTCGGCCGTTTATTTGCCTGTAAATCAACAAGACATGGTCATCGAATTTAAGTCCCACCTCGGAAATAGTGGCCTCCAGAGCTGCAGTTTCAGCACGATCATAATCAAATAGCGTGCCATCGGCATCAAACATTAACCAAGAATAATCCATGTTGTTACCTCTCTAATTGAATTGGTATCAAGGGAGTATATCACCCATTACTCAAAGCAATCGCCCTGCTGGCTGAAAACGTCCATTATCTTGGGACGGGCGTGAGCACTGGCGACCCCGATGTTCGCTCTACGGTCGGGGAATTGGTGAGGATTGGAAGATCTTCTTCCGCAAGGGTTGGTCCGGGCAAAAGGTGTTTCCGAGGCTTCGAGGGTCGGCAATGGCGAAGATGTTGGTTTCGGCACCAAGACGGCTTCGCCATTCTGTTCCATCGTAGGTTCGATTTTCGGCGTCGACTAGAGCGTTCCTTCGGTGATATCTAGAGTCGAATCAACAATACTTGCTCGAAGTACCACACACTATCGATGGACTGTTCGATATCCTGCTGCAAATCATCTAATTCTCCTTGGGTTATCAAATTTGCGTAATCAAGAACGGAGAAATTCAAGAAATATTCTTGTCCTTGTAGAACTATAGCGATGTCTTGCACTTGAGCTTTATCCGGTGCCCATGCAGTGTTCAGCATGGTTTGTGTTGTTGCTCTTTCATTCTGGGTTCGGGTTGTGATCACGGTGACGACCAGTAAAACTTTTGAGACAGCAAGTTGAGCCAACAGTGCAGTGGTTAGGTCTTGGCGCGCCTGTTCGCCTCGTTCAATCCGGACAGGAGCTGGAACCTATCAACCGATTTTATGATTCAACTAGCCGGGCGTGAGCACGAAATACCTTGAGATTGCTAACGGCCAGATTCGCTTTCCACTCTCTTTCAGCCGCAGACCAGGCTATTGGATCCAAGTCAGCCCATAACCAGGCCAGAGGCCAGCTACCATCAGCTAATTGGCGGTCGATCTGGTAATCAAGGTTTGCTTCAAGTGCACTCGCTTCTATTGTTGTTACTAGTGGTGTATCTGGTCTTGGCGCCACATCCAAAGGTTGCAGCCCATATGATGACCAATTATCCACAGACAAATTGACCGTTTCGCGAACGGCAACTGCCAACTTAGCCAAGATTTGTTCGCGTATTTGGGAAGGTAAATTTTCGGCTTCGGTTAAGTTCATGAAGCATAAGAGATCGTGCATGCTCAAAGAGGATGGAGAAAATATTTTCTAGATATTCAAGTAGTGATCTTGTTACTTGCTCTAGAAAACCGGCCGACACTAACTCCTTATCCTGGTACAAATGGCCGATGATACAGGCTCGTGGATTGGCCAGAAAATCAGAGAAGTCTTGGGCTGAATCACTGTAGTTCCACCAGGGCGCATGCGGGGCATCTTCGACTTCAGGTGTTATGATGGGCCATACTTCCTTGTCACTGTCATAAATGGAGAGCAAATATTCGATCGCTGCCTGACCCATTGGTTCTTCGAAGGTAGCACCAATATCCTGTAGATAAAGCAGGCCCAGGCTGGTAGTTATCGCGGACGAGGCCGGGGTGCGAATATCCGGTTCCAGGGCATAGCCAAAACCGCCATCGTCATTCTGGAAAGCTGATAGGGTTTTGAATACAACATCTCGGTCGCCAACCTGAAAATGATATTCATATAGCCGACGGTCCAAACTTCGCCCGTTCATATCAATATATTGTCGGGTCCGTGCCTGCCCTTTTTCTGAAAGCTTTATCATAAACAACCTCCATGGAGACTGATGGGCTTTCAAGTATCAGCCACTTTGTTAATGAGCTGCCAGAATAAACGCTTTCGATTTCAGGGCAACTCTGTATTCAGTGCTCGATGTTGTATGATTGAATCTTGCACTCACCAGAATCACATTTGGTCAATAGCATAAGAACGGAACATTTCAAGGTAGATTATGTCAATAATATTTCGGACGGCCATTGAAGCCGATGAACCAGTTATTAGAAATATTGTGCGCCGCGCCCGATTACATCCATTTAATCTGCACTGGCGAAACTTCGTGATCGCCCTGGACGGAGACACTATCGTCGGCGTTGGCCAAATCAAAGAGCATGGTGATGGGACCAGGGAGTTAGCCTCGATGGCGATCCTGCCTTCCTACCAGAACCAAGGTATCGGCAGCGAAATCATCCGCCAGTTAATCTCAGGAGAAGCAGGCACGTTGTATTTGATGTGCCCTGATTTCAGAGAAAGCTTTTATATCAGGTTTGATTTTCAGACAATAACAATCTCGGAAATTCCTGGTTCTCTTCGGGTCTGGGTACAGTTGGGCAGATGGATCACCTCATTCATGGCCCTGATTGGCTCGGAAGAATTCACGATCCTGGCCATGAAGCGAGAGCCCCCAATAGGATGATTAAGGGATAAACATCGGGAGTTGGGATTAGCGGTAACGAACTGAATCGTTAGCCTCTGAAAGTCGAGATGAATATCCCTGGTAAATGTTTAGGGTTCCGGTCGGCTGTCAACCAGGCTACCTCACGGTTAGTGATATGAGCGGTTTTATGGGTAACAAACCAGGGCGGTTTGGGAGCAATGTGGAAATCACCGTGCCGAAAAGAGCGAGGAAATGGGTAAAATGATGCCCGAACCACTGTCTTTTGCGGTCTTTCAAACATGAAACTATTGTGGACTACGCCAGTACCGCTTTGATTCTTTTGGTTTGCCTGGCTAGAGTATCCACCCCAGGCAGCCTGGGCGAGTAAAAAAGCTGCCGCGGCCCAAATATTCAGGCTAACAGAGCCATACTGTAAGTCGTCTACCGCCGCCTCCAGGGTACTCCCCATTTTTTTCGCCGATTTTGGGTGTACGATGATGTTCGCTCCCAAAGTACCCAGCAATTTATGGTTACAAAAGGTCACCGCATTTTGCAGGTACTCAGAAGGCGTATCCCCAGGCAGATTGACCTGGGCTAAGGTCTCGCCAAAAAGCTCCTCTCGAAAACAAAACTCATCCTCGGCCGCAGGATTCAGATTGGTGATCAGGGTCCGTGGAACCTCTCCAGATAGCTGTTCAGCGTTTGGGTGACAGCTTATGGCTGCTTGCTGTCGATCGGCCGAGCCAGGGTAGTATGGGAAGCGTTCAGGCAAGTTACGCATTAGTTTGCGGATAGCATCCAACAACTCCGCACTGTGATCCCAGTTTTGAGGCAAGATGAGAACCTGCGCGGCAATACAATTATAACCGCCGTTTTGCAGTTTCATGGTGACGATATTCTGGGCTTGATAAGCGATATCAGCCTCTTTCCAGGGACCCGGGATCACTATCACCGGGGTTACACCGCCTAATTCGCTGGTAATCGGTTTCGTCAGTATCGGCTCATCGCGGCGTTTGCGTTCCACACCCTCGGCCCCACCTCCGAAGACGATTGTCTGGTACGTTTGTGCGCTTCCGGTGATATGGATCGTCTCAATCCCGGGTTGATTAACAAGATAGGCGCCTGTATTAGCACCGCCGTAGACGATCGCCAGGTAGCCGGCTTCAATGAATTCGACGAAAATACGCTCGAGGATAGGGCCTAAATATGCATTGATCGGGTTCATTTTCAATAATGTTACATGACCCCGGACGTACATTGTATGCAGTATGTCTAGGGGCGGTATGCTGGTGATATTACCCGCACCCAGTATCAGAGCGACTTTTCCTTGGGGATTGTTCTGCTGGTAAAAAACCGCCGTGTTTTGTCTAAGAGTCTCTTCGGTGACATCCGGCTGCATCCAGATTTCCATGGACACGTCGTTGAATAATAAGCGGTCATAAATATTGGCGGGAAAAACCTGCGCTACCAGCTGACCATTTGGGCGGGTCCAGATTTTTTTAGGTCGAGGGATCCGATCTTCGGATAAGGATCGAAGAGAATCGATAAGTCCGTTTATGCCAGCGGCGAATGCCCAAGGTCCGCCAATCCAGCTCTCACCTACCCAGGGGGAATCGGGATCGATTCTTCTGGCTTCTGTGGTCACCTCAACCCAACGACCGCCCGCCTGGCGCAAATTTGATCGTAACCGTTTCAGCATCGTCAATTTACGATCGATGGGTAGATCCGCCCACTCTTGTTTGTGGTCTTGCAATCTCCCAACTGTCCTGCCTAAATATCCTGTGTCCAACGTTTTTCGCTCTGAATTATGTCAACTAAATTCGTTATTTTCAAACTACCAACATGATCTTGCCATATTCTATATATAGTTCAAAGAACCATTGACAGTCCAGCAGGTTAAGTCAGTCGAATGCCTCGGATCACTTAGTCAATGGTTATCTCTGAGCGGGGACATCATTCTCCCGGTCGGCAATGAGGTTAAGGGAACCATCTCTTTCAAAGGTTTGATTTTTACGGCCCGGCTTGTAAGGAAAATACCCAAACTGCCTGCCTGGGCTACGATCTGTTCATTTGCCAATGGTGGAATAAAGCCAAAAATATGTGTGCGGAACTCAGCTCTTTCCCCATCCCAACAATCCCATACCCCTTTCACCACCCCGTCGACGACAATGGTATTGGTGGCGTTTCCCGAGGAATCGAAAACATAATCGTAATCCTTAGCCTCGATAAAACGATTTCTATTAGTGTAGCCCATGATATAAGAATCAAGCGCAGGTAGAAAGTTTACTACAGGCATAACTGGTAGTTCGGTAGCAAAGAGCGGGGGAAGATCGGATTCAAGACATAGCATTGGCTCCTGGGAACCGCAAAGCTTAACCTCTGATATTTCTTCCCTCAGACTCCTAAGAGCGGCCCTTACCCTAATCCTGCCTAAGCCTGTCCACCAGACGATGTCGGCTTCGTTGACCGGTCCAAATGCGGCAAGATAATACCTGACCAAATGGGTTACAGCTTCTCGTTCATCCATGCTGTCTAGGTCAAGCTCGGGAAAAATTTCCCTCAATACGACATATTTATGGTTTCGATCTTTCCAGCCAGCGGCCGGTTGTCCGCGTAAAAGTAACCCTTGATCGCACATATAATAAAGGACGCTGGAAATATCAGCATCGGTGTCTAAGGATTTCTTGAGCTCTGCCGCAGTCATCGGTTGATCCATCAGCCGGTCCAGAATCGCAATCGACAGGCTTTCGTACATCTCTGGAGAAATGCCTCGATAGGTCATGAAATGTTGTGAAGCCTTGATCACTTTAGTCGATGTAGCCTTGAAAATTATGGGCATCATTTGAATGGAATGGACATAGAGGGTTTTACGGACACAGCGAACTTTGGCCAGTACCGGATTCTCGTAAAGCAGGCTATCGAATTGTTGGCGGTCAAAATCATCCAACCGCGCGTACAGAGAAAGATAAGGAGTAGTAGCTACGGAGGAGTGGAGACCAGATATATCTTCCACGACTTGAACCAAATCCTGTTCTGATGGCTTTTCGGCCAGGTGCTGCTTCGTTAGCACAAAGTGGTTAATTTGTTCTTGAGTAACGCAGTCCATGGACACTCACTTTTGCCAATTGATAGTGCTCAAAATGTTGGATAGACGAATGCCCGTAAGATAAAGACGGTTCACGAACGGGCATGTTTTTTGTTCCTCGGCCGGACTAGGAACTCCCCAAACGATACGGCCAAATCTGATAACATTAGGTTCATCCGGCCGTGATTTGTCCGAATTGATGTTCCTCCCACGCGGCTTACCATGCCTGACATGGATCAACTGTTCTCAATTTCTGCTCTCCTTCTCAACTTCGATGGTTATGGTTTATATAACTTCGGTAGATAGTATGGAAACTTAGATCATCATCAACAACAGAATTTTTTGAGAGCTTTATGGAGCGATCCATCCATGTCACAAGTGTTGCTATTCTAAACCGAGTTGGGGGTGATTGTCTACAAAATTGCACTATTACCATAGGCAAGCAGACTCAAAATCAGAGGTACATATTCAAAATCAGAGGTATATATTCAAAATCAAGTGATCTCTTCTTTATTCATCACTCAGCAGGAAAATTCTTCTGGTTAGGGTTCGCACTAGACTTTGAATAGCAGGCCAATGGCATAACCAACCAGGGCTGCCAACATACCAATGATCAACATTTGCAAGCCGCTTTTGGATGGATTGCCGACGGTCAGCTTCGCTTTCACGGCGCCTACGGCAAAGAGAACCAAGCCGGTCGATAACATGCCCAACCAAATCGCGATATTTACCGAAAAAAAGAAAAAGGGCCACAAGGGTACCAGGGAACCCACGACGGCCGAAATACCGACCAGCGTCGAATCCCAAAGAAGGCCATTTTTTTCAACTGGCTGAAGCTTCAAGTCGTTGGCCACCATTAACTCGGCAAAATGGTCTTCATTATCGCTCAGGCGGTCCACGGCCTCGTCCAACAAACGGCCGTCGAAACCCCAGTTACGGAATAATCCTGACAATTGTTGGCGCTTCTTTTCTGGCGTGAGCCGGATCTCATCTTTCACCCGAGTTAATTCGGCCGCATAATAGTCCTTGTCTGCCAGGGTTGATGTATAGGCTACGGCCGCCATGGAGATCGATTCGGCGAATGTCGCCGCCATGCCACCGGCGATGATGATGCGCACATCATTGGTAGCGGCGGCTAAGCCTAAGATTATTCCGGCGACATTTACCAAGCCATCCTGTCCGCCCAGGATAATCTCGCTGAGTTTTGATGCCAATTGGCGCCTATCAAAACGTTTTTGGACCAGGGAAGATATCAGCCCTGGCGATATCGTAGCTATTTTATCAGTCATAATTGATAACCTGTCGCTCAAATTTGTGGCATAGAGAAAAATTCAAAAAAGGAAACCGTGGTGCTAAAAGGTGCAGCGGCTCTTTCATAATTGGTTCACAAATAATGGGAGCCAGTGCTCACTGATTTCCCCCAATCCTAAAAGTTGTAATAAGTTCTCTAAGATGTATAATAGTAATTTGTATTATTACTACTAGTTATTATACAAACTACTATTTAGATTAGCAAGTATTATTCTGATCAAGATTAGTTTGAGTCCTGTTCGGAAAAAACCCATTTCAAGATAAGATAAGAGGAACTGGAGGGCTGATATAATGGAAATATTAACCGAACTCATGCAGATCGGCTTTACAGAATACGAGGCTAAGGTCTTTCTGGCCTTATTACGGGAAAACCCGGCCACAGGATACCAAATCAGCAAGGTGTCCGGGGTGCCGCGCTCGATGGTCTATGATAACCTGAGCCGCTTACATGCCCGTGGTCTGGTATTAGAAACAATGGAAGGCCGGGTTACCCTTTACCGTCCGTTGCCGCCCGAAACTTTTCTGGCCCAGCACGAACTAGAACACAGGCGGCGTATTGCCGGGCTGTCCATTGGCTTAGAGGCACTATATCGTGATACGGAAGACGATAGAGTCTGGTCCATCGAAGGGCGTCAGTCTGCATTGGCTTACGCTTCGCGGATGATTCAGGAGGCCAGTAACGACATATACCTAGTGTTGACCGATCGTGATCTGGCGGTGCTCCACGATGATATCCAGAAAGCCAGCGAAAGAGGCAATCAAGTCAATACATTGTTAACCGGAGAAGCTGAACTGGAATTCGGCCGAGTTGCTCGCCACCCTCCCTTGGAAAGCAAGATGCAGGAATTGACTCGTACGTTATTGGTAGCTGTGGATCAAGGCGAAGTCCTCATTGCTGGTGTTGGTAGAAGGAAAGAAATGCGGGCGACTGTTACTCGTAACGCCGATCTGGCGCTGATAGCCCGGCAATTCGTTTGGATGGAGCTTTTTACCCAGCGAGTTTACGCCCGGATAGGCGAGGAATTATTGGAGCGTTTGGAGCCTGAAGACCGTCGCATCTTTGAAAGCGGTTTCAACTAGCTTGTAAACTTAATCAAACCATTGGCGGGATGAGTGCCTGGAATGAATTAGTCTCCCCTGGTTTCAAATTTCGCGGTATCAATTTAGCGATTGCTCGCTTCAATCTTCCCATTACATAACCGTTCACAGCCGTGACGAAAGTGATGTTTTGCAGCCAGTCATCATGGGGATCGGTTTCCAATCCATGTTTGGCCAATAACTCTTTGATGACAGATTGATTTCCAACCGAAAAAGGAGCGCTCATGACACCAGCGATGATGTAACGTGTCTCAGGGATTGGGAACTAATATTGACTTTTGCCAGGTCCACGAACCTTGTATCTATCGCAATTTAAGATAGTTCGTACAACATCTCTTATCCGATTCTCCCCCAATCCAAAGGTTTCAAGTTTAACCAATAAAACTATCTCGCCCTCTTCATTTGTAAGCAAGCCATCTGCTGTGATAGGGCTTGCCGGCGGTTCACCATAGGCATCTGGCTGGAGTCCATTCGAAGCATTATCGAGCGAACAGGAAATGATGTCCTGGTCAAAATGCACAACGCAACTTCGAAATTGTGGATTAGTTCCAGTATATCCGACCAGCCACCGTCTAAAATCATGAGCTTGCACACCGTTTTTTTGTTCACCCACCGGCCATCTACATCTCCAAATTGAATACAGAATATTCCAGTTGTCCCTGAGTTGACCCTGTGCTGGACTGCCCCGCACTGTGGAAATCAAGATTTGACATCCAGGAGGATTTCATGAGCAACCAAAGTGACTACACACCTGAAGAATGGAAAGTCGTGGTCAGCGGCCCGATTGTAGCCGGCACGCTCATCGTCGTCGCCGATCCTGCATTTTACGGGGCCATTAAAGAATCGGCCGCCATCGCCAAAGCTATTAATGCCTATGGTCAATCTTCAGACGTTGAGCTAATCAAGGCGATTGGACTGGCGACCCAGGATGGAGAGAAATTTGAGATGCCCGAGATTCCGAAAGAACAGGGCATGGAAGGCGCCTTAAAGAGGCTGGTGATCGAATGTAAAAAAGCAGCCGATATAGTCGAAGCTAAATCGCCGGACGAAGCCGGAGCCTACCGCAGCTACCTGGTAAACATCGCCCAAAAGACGGCCGAATCGTCGAAGGAAGGTGGTTTCTTGGGTATCGGCGCTACCAGAGTCAGTGATAAAGAAACGGTTGTCCTGGCTAAGCTGGCCGAAGCTCTCGGTGTTTCGCTAGATGACGACAAAGAAAGCTAAAGCTAAAAATCAGAATAGAACTATAACAATGCGGCTTACTTCAGCTTTGGGCAAAGACATCGCGCAGCGACGACCGGGCTAGAACCTTGCGACTCATTTGGCCATCATCATCCGGCCAACGTACCAACCGGATCTCGCCGCCGATTATCTCAATCCCGGTGACGTCCCCGTCAGGAAAACAACAGCAACCGGTATTAAAATAGCTCGGCTTACGTTGGATGACTGGGCGCTCAGTTTCGGCCGTTTTGTCCGCGTTTTTGGGCAAGCGGCGCCGGCTTTCATCCTGGATCCATTGCCATTCAGCTTCGAGTTGGTTCAATTCGGTTTTTAACTGCTTGTTCTGGGGCTGGGCTGCTGTCATCTGGCTCAAGGCGATAATTTGGCGCTGGATTTGAGTTTTATCAGTTACCGATTTAAACACCGGACGGTGGGTATGCCCGGCAATGAGAAGCAGCTGCCGTTTATTTTCGGTCCACTTGTACAAGGCAATGTTATGATCGTGGCGCAGCTGCCAGTCGGTCGCCGGCGTATTTGAGGGGATTTTGGTAATACGTTGAAACGGTCGCCACAAATAACGGACTAAGTGCCGGGAGACATCCCTGAAATAATCGCTATCCAAAGTGCCGTGATGGCCATGAAGCAACAATATGTCGCCGATCTTCTCACCCCCGTCCAACACCCGCAGGAGCAATACCTCCCTCACCTTGAGCGGCTTTCCCCCATAAACCGGATCTAAATAATTTTGAACCTGGTCTAGGTACCGCCAATTGTCATCGTGATTACCCCAGATTCGAATGTACCGACCGGCCTGGTGAAAACGAGACTCCAACTCGAATATGTCACCATAAGCTTTGATGACAGGCTGAGGGTATTCCTCCCATAGCTCTTCCACATCGCCCAGTGTAACCAGGGTGTAACCCATTCGGTCGTAATAGCGAAGCGCGGCTAGATACGCGCGTTCAGCAACTTGAAAATCGTCGGCACCGTTTCTTGCCCCTTTGTGCTGATCTGAAAAAATGACGAATTGGTCATTGGACAGATCCAGCTTGAAGATCCCCTCTTCTCTCTCCTGGGCAAGCGCTCGGTTGTAGGCGGCATCGACCGCTCTCGCCACTCTGGCTTGATCAGATCTGCCGATAGTCACAATGCCTCTCCTCCACAAGTTGGCCGATTGAGCATGAAAAATTGTAACACGAAAGAGCCTTGATAGCCGAATCAGGATTTTCCAAAGAACCTCTTTTAATTGTTTCAGCTCATTAACAAGAAGTGGACATGGATCTGTTGCATCCCGATATTAAAAAATTGTGGGCAGCCTTTCTTAACAAAAGGGGAAACTGTTTCACACGTTACAGTCGTCCTGTCAATATATTGGCTGTCCAAGTGCAGTGTGCTGCGTGGAATGAACTCGTATTTTGGATTAAGGTATAAACAGTGGCTAATATCATTTCGGGCATGGACAGTGGAGGTTTGGCATGTACAACTATCACCGAGATGTTCTGAACGCCCAGCATGAGCGGGTCAATCGAAGAATGACAGGCGCTAATCGTCAAGTTCCCTATCACTTGCGCGTCGACAATATCGGCCGGGCAAAGAGTTGGTTGTCTCGGAATGCCATCCAACCAGTTGGAGCGGCCCTATCAACCGCGGGAAAATTCACCGCTTCCCATGGTGGACGCTACTGGCGCCGGGCTTCGTCTCGGACCTTGGGCTTGATCTATAACAGCTTCGAATCTGTTCTCGGCGTTGTTTCCGGCCGGGCATAGGTTAGCTATTTTGATAATAAATGGTGCAATAAGCGGGATCGTGTGCGCTGCTGCCAACGCTTTTTAACCAGCCTGCTCTAAACTCGGCAAATAATAAATCCTCTGACAACTAAAAACCTCTGGATTTGGATCGAAACAATTTCGTTCCGTTCAGGAGGTTTTTTACGTTTTCTATACAGGAATCCAGTGATAATCATCATAAGTAATAGCTAACGACATTATCCAAAGCCGGATCTTGGATCGGCCATGGACTGACCTTGGTTCGGCTAAGGTCCTGCTTTGGTTCGAAAGGAAGGCTAGGAAATCATGGCGTTTCGATACGCCTGAAGGACTGGCAACTCGTAAGGTGAACTCGATTGGTGCGTAAACGAAATGTCCAAATTCTGCTATTGGCCGACAGCCACATCGGATTTGATAGTCCGATCCGACCTCAGGTCGAGCGCCGGCGAAGAGGACCTGATTTTTTAGCCAACTTTAGGCGCGCCTTGATGCCCGCCCTAAATGGAGAAGTGGATCTGGTCGTCCATGGTGGCGACCTCTTCTTCCGCAGCAGGTTGTCTCCTGTTGTGGTCGAATTGGGCTTGGCTCCTCTGGTTGAGGTTGCCCAAAAAGGAATCCCGATTTACCTGGTACCAGGCAATCATGAACGCTCGCGTATTCCACGACATTTGTGGACCGCCCACCCCAACATACACATCTTTCACCAACCTGAAACTTTCTTTTGGTATGAGGCAGGTATCACCGTTGCTCTGGCGGGATTCCCCTTTCAGAGGAAAATTAGAGACACTTTTGGGCATTTGATTGAGCAGACTGGAATTCATGAATCGCAAGCTGATATTCGCCTGCTTTGCTTACACCAGGCGATAGAAGGAGCCAAGGTAGGTCCGGCCGGTTATACCTTTCACGAAGGAGATGATGTGATTCGCAGATCAGATATTCCTGGCGGATTTAATGCCTTATTGGCCGGACATATTCACCGGGGCCAGACTTTGAGAGACAGCCTGGCTGGCCGGCGAATGGCGGCTCCGGTAATCTATCCCGGTTCCGTCGAACGCACGTCCTTTGCCGAACGTTTCGAACAGAAGTATTATGTCAAGTTGTCTTTCGTATTCGTGACCGGAAACCCGGCCCCGGAGTTAACAATCGAATATATACCTTTGCCCGCCCGGCCGATGGTCGTTCTCAAGATCGAGGGTTCCGGCCTGACCTTGGGCCAGCTAACAACCACGATCCGCGACCGCTTAAGCTCTTTGGAACCAGACGCTGTGGTCAGGCTAAAAATCGAAGGATCTTTAGCGGCTGAAACTAATGCGAGCTTATCAGCTGGTTACTTAAGGCGCCTGGCTCCCCCCACCATGAATATCAATTTAGGATATGATTCTTCGCTTTATTCATCTAAACAGTCACCATCATTAAAATCCCATGAATCTTAGGCACTCTTGGCGTAAATGATTCCACTGGTCAGGGTTGGGCTGAAGATCGTCACCTCATACCAAATCAGGTGTGGATTGTTTTCCTCGTCTAGCTCCAACTAGACCAGTTGACCCAGGATCTTATCGCTGTGGTGGGGTAAATCTTTAATGAACCAACCTTCTTCCATTCAATAGTGGGCGATTCCTGGCAGACCCTCGGCATCAAGCTGGATAGTGGTGCCAAATTCGTAAACGATTGGACCCCTGTCAACTAACGTGACCGTTACGCCATCACCGGCATTGGTTACAGGCTTCAGTCGATTCAGGTAATCTGCAGCTTCCCTGAAAGATAACAAGATAAGGGCTGTCGTTAAGTGGGCTCCCGTACCATAACGGGAGGTTGCCTGGTCCGTTTGCCGCTGCTATCCTGTTTCACATCGATGTTGAGCAGGCTTAAAGATTTCGCTACTAATCGCCCGCTAACATTCGTTCTCCCACGATCGTCGCCTGGTTCCTCACCGGTGCAGTAGGTACTGCTCTGGCAATTGTGCTCTTGAACGTCTCTTTCTTTGATCCGCTTTCCCAGTCGCTAGGCACACTTACGGCGACGGCCTATATCCTCTTCCTGACCTGGCGATTTGGCTGGTTAAGAGCCGCTGGCATAGTCAATCTGGGAAGTTGGTTAGCCTGGCTTGTCGCGCTAGGGGCATTCATCTACCTGATCCTGGCCTACAACGTTGCCTTCTTCGGCGAGACCTCTTTCGATTTCGACTCTCTAACATCGTCGAGCGAGACATCAGCCATATTTTGGCAACAGATTTTGGTGGGAATTGTCGAGGAGATTCTGTTTCGAGGCTTTGTTCTTTATTCGTTGGTCCGAGTTTGGGGTAAAACAAAAAGGGGTTTGACCGCGACCGTACTGGTATCCGCATTTCTCTTCGGGATTATGCATCTTCTGCAAGCAGCCGCCGGACACTCGTTGGAGATCGCTTTGTTCAATACTTTCGAAGGCTTTGTCTCAGGAATCTGGTTTGCTCTGTTTGTCTTGCTGTGGTCCACAATATGGCCTGTGGCAGCCATTCACGCCGGCTCCAACATGGTGGTCATCCTTAAAGCCCTTTCCGAACCCGGGGTAGCACTCACCGAACAAGGATATGCCCTGGCGATATTGCTTCAGATGCCTCTGGTGATCCTCGGATTCTGGTGGTTATCGAAACAGACGTCCTGCGATGTAAATTCCAACATCCCTTAAGATTCCTTCATTCAATTATCTCTCGTTTATTGAAAGGCGCCGTAAGAAAACGGCCGACCATTTTGCGCCGGTTTAACCAACTAATTCTCGCGCCGTTGTCCTGGTTGGCCAACATCTGATCGGCTAGCCAGGGGGTAACCGTCTCCACGCGGTCCATTATGATATTTAGCACTCCTTTATTCTTCTCTAACTGATCTGGACGGCCGGCGAATTGGTCTCTGACTAATTCAGTCCAGATCATGCCTGGGCTAAGCGCGCAGACGATGACCGGCGAACCTTCAACCTCGATTGCCAGGCAATCGTTCAAATATCTCATGGCAGCTTTTGTCGTGCTGTAGAGGGTTAGTCCGGCTTGCTTACGGCCGTTACTGCCATGCCCTTCCATGTTATACAGGGCGCCAAAACCCTGATCGACCATTCCGTTGAGTGCCACTCTTGAGCCATACATCGTGCCCAACAGATTCGTCTCGACTACCTGGGCCATGGTCTCAGGCATTAGTTCACGGAAATCCGACAAATCATTTCCTAGTCCGGCATTATTGATCCAGATATCCACCTGGCCAAAGGCTTCGATTGCGCCATCCCAGAGCGCCTGCACCTGGGCTGGATTGCTAACATCACACGCTTGGCCAAGGATCTGGTCTTTTTCGTATCGAGACTGGCTTAATTGGTTAACGGCATGCTGAGTACTTGCCAACGTCCGGCCGCCGACCACGACACGGCAATTACGTTCCAAGAATGCTTCGGCCAGTCCAAAACCAATGCCACGTGTGCTGCCTGTTATGACGACGACTTTCATATATTTAACTCCGGTTCCTCATTACTAAATGTTGCTCAGGTTCGCCAGGGCTCTAATTATCCTTCGACGATCTCTGCATCTTGAACCGATTTATCACCCAGCACGACACGTACGCGGCCGTCGTCAAGCCACTCTACGATAATCCCCTTGCCGCAACCACCACAATAGGCGATCCATTCATGGTCCAGATCCTCTTGTTTTAATGTCTCGGCATCGTCAAAGATGTAACGGCCATCCTCGCCAACAAAACCAACCTCTTCAAAATTCGCTTTCTGAGCCCAGGTATGGCTAACGGCCAGGACTTTGCTATCACATTCACATATGAAATAAGAATCGTTGCTCATATTACTTTTCCTTTATGGATGCTGAAGTGTACATTATGATAATGTTATCGTCAGATGTGGATAGTGTGCGTCGTCTGGCTGACACTTGTGCCAATAAACGATTCAGATTTATGATACACTCATCAGACAAGTTGCGCCCACTATCTTTCACAGTTAGCACAGAAAGGAGAGCAATTCATGAGTTTAACCGGGGTCAATTGGGGTACTCCCAAATTCACGACATTAGTTGAAAATGGTGATCCGGATAACCGGTTGGATATTGCCATCATAGGTGACGGTTATACGGTCGCCGAGCAAGCGATGTTTAACGAAGATGCTCGTGTTCTGGTCGAAGCCTTCACTCAAATCGAGCCCATGCGCACCTATATCAAACACTTCAACTTTCATCGCATCAATGTGATATCGAAGGAAAGCGGGGCCATCGACCCCCACACAGATCCACCGCAGAAGCCTGACACGGCCCTCAAGACCTTTTTTTCACCTGTTGCCGAACGACGTCTGATAGGACCCGATCCCTTGGTGATGTTGGTCGCCACCGAATCTGGAGCGCCTTGGGACAATATCTTGTGCATTGTCAATGCACCCAGGCGTGGCGGGGCAACGTTGGCTTCGATGACGGTGGGCTATGCTTCACGAAATTCCAGTGACTACCCAAGGATCATGATTCACGAGGCCGGTCATGTCATCGCCCGAGTGATAGATGAATATACAGGTGATTTGCCCGATATAGATTTCGCAAAAAATTGGTCGTTGCCTAATTTTTTGCCCTGGCCCAATGTCGACACCAACCTGGAACGGCCAAAGTGGTGGCGCTGGTTAACGCCCGGCGTAGAAATACCCACCCCGGACATTCAGGCAAATAATGACGTTGTCGGCGCTTTCCAAGGGGCCGCCTACACCAATCTGGGCGTTTACCGGCCGCAACGCCGCTGCCTGATGCGCCGCCACAATCATGATTTCTGCGTCGTCTGTAGCGAACGTTGGATCCGGGCGATCTATAAGCGTTCGTTGATTGCTGACGGTTTCTCACCAGAGTTTCAATTGCCACAACCGCCTATCCGCTGGGAAGAGGACAAGCCTTTGACCTTCAAAGCACAGGTTATCCGCAGCGATAGGATTAAGACGGTTTGGCGAACGAAAAAATTGGAACAGATTCGCTGGCGTAAGCGTCAAGTGACGCCAGATTACAAAGATTTTTCGGTCACCCTGGAAGCCAACCGATTCGGGGACCAGGCCATTCCGACTGCCTGGGCTGTTGAGTGTATTCTGGAAGATGGCAGCGACAGGATACGCACACCATCGATTCGCTCCTTATCGCGCCAGAAGCAGCGCTGGTACGTTATCACGATGTGATAAAGTTCCTCTGTCAGATTCGCTCTGATACAAAGCGATTAGTCAGAGCAGTAACGATGAGGGCAACAATTATTAGGATAGCGACGATGGCAAAGGCGTTCTCAATGCGCATTTGATCGGCCAGCCAACCCAGGAAGAGGGGGGCTAGCAATATGGCCGAACCCGTGCCCAAAGAGATACGGGCGCTGGCTTTGTCAATCTGATCGGCCGCCACAGTCGTACATAAAGATAGGGTGATCGGAAAAAGATTGGCTACCCCCAAACCAGCGATGAATAGTCCGGCAAGATTAGCGATGGTAAGACGAGCCAGCCAGAAAATCCCAAAGCCAATCATGGCTAATCCAAGTGCCATTAAAAGCATAACGCCGGCAGGAAGAGTTCGGGACAGCCGGCTACCGGCGACTCTGCCGGCGACCATGGCCAATAAGAAAGCGCTCATGGCTGTGGCTGCAGCTGTCTTTGGCAATCCGATGACATTCGCCAGGAAATCAGCTCCCCAGAATACCAGGCACCATTCGATTGCTACGCTCAGGACGATCACCAGCCAATAAGCCCAATAAACAGCCGGCAGTTGTCGACGGATATTGCTCGCCACTTGCTGAGATTCATCGCTCTCGGGAATTTGCACCCTACGAAAGCGCCAAACAATAAGCAGCAGGGCAATGAATGGTAAAAGTAGAGCGATTCGCCATCCGAGACCAGTCTGTTGGAAGAGGCCGACAAAAAGAGGTACGAGCATGGCACCTAGGCTAGAAGCGACGTTGGCTTCAGTCAGGGCAATAGTCCTCTGGTCTCCGTGCCGGTCTGATAGGGCGGCCTGGATCGCCACCAGCAACAATGTGCCCAAATAACCCATCAAGAAAAATGCGGCGATGGTCATCGCCACCTGTTGAGCCAAGATGAACCACAACGCGCCGGCTGCCATCCCGACTGTACCAGCCCAAAACACGACCGGGCGTCCCCGGCGGCGAGCCAGTGTGTCGCCGCTAAGACCTGCCAAAATCATGCCCAAGGCGAAGGCGCTGAAGTGAAAGCCGCCTACCGTATAGCTAAGATTGAGCTCATCCCGCAAAAACGGCATCAGCGGCCCAGGAGCGGCCTGCAGGTAGCCATAGAAAGCCATCATCAAATAGGCTAACCAGGTAAAGCGGTCGCGTACGAAGGCTACTTGGGAGGGTTTAAAAATCATAGGTTAATGCTTAAGGGGCCATTTGGATTGCCCATAGAGTCTACCTTAATAAGGCTGGTAGGGGTAAAATCGGCCCGATGACAGGAAAACAGGTCCCTCGACGAAGACAACGAAGTTTCTGATATGGAGGAAGCTTTTGGAGAAAAACACTAACATTAATTTGAACGAAAGTAAACACATCCTGGGCAACTATCGATTGTCAGACCGGAGAGCACATCTATATTATTTGAACTACCTCCCCATCACCATATTCCTATTTGGCTTAATTTTTCTGGCGGCCTGTAGTAGCGGTAGACAAGAGCCCACAACCGAACCTACATCCCCAGCTACCTCAGCCACCCCGATTTTAGCCACAGTTCCGCCAAAATCAACCGCCGTCAGCCTACCTACTGCGGCCAGTTACCCACCGCCGGCTGATGACATCGGGGCGCCAGAACCACCTGGTTACCCCGAGCCGCCTTCTGCGCTGCCTACCCTTGACCCCTATCCGGGCGGGTTCGCCGTTATCCAGCTACCGGCCGGGATCCAGTGTGAGGAGCCTCTTTTTCCCACTCTGGAATCGGCTACGGGTGTGCTCGAACAAGCCGGCATCCTGGTCCAGGAAGCTGAAGAAATCGAACTATTGGTCTGCGAATCCTGTAGCTGCCCGACGAGCACACACTACCGGGTCCTCATCCATCCGGCCGAGCTCGATGCCGCTCTGGCACTGGGCTGGCAGCGAGGCTATTAGCCCGATGCTTCGGTTTCTCACCGCAGGCGAATCTCACGGCCCGGAATTGACGGCGATTTTGGAAGGAATGCCGGCCGGATTGATCATCGATCGCGAAGAAATCAATCTACAAATGGCCCGCCGCCAAAAAGGCTATGGCTCTGGCGGCCGGATGAAGATCGAGAAAGATGCGGTCCAGATTACGGCAGGGGTTATGAACGGCCTCACAACAGGCAGCCCCATCGCCATTCGCTTACCCAATTTAGATTATGTCAAGTGGGCAAATAAAGATATCCCGCCTATGACTATCCCCCGCCCAGGTCATGCCGACTTAACCGGGGCCATCAAGTACGATTATTCGGATTTACGCCTATCGCTCGAGCGGGCCTCAGCCCGGGAAACGGCCGCCCGGGTAGCCATCGGCGCCATCTGCAAACAATTTCTGGGGGTATTGGGCATATCCATTGGCAGCTATGTGGTCAGTATTGGCGAAGTAACGGCTACTTTTCCAGCCGAGATGGACTATGAAGAACGGTTTTTAACCGCCGAGAGGAATGAAGTCCGCTGCCCCATCCCAGAAGCGGCAGCGGAAATGCAATCCCGAATCCGGCAAATCATGGAATCCAAGGACACTCTAGGCGGCGTCTTTGAGGTGGTGGCTATTGGTCTACCACCAGGACTAGGCAGCCATGTACATTGGGACCGTCGCTTGGACGGCCGCTTATTATGGTCGGTTGGCTCGATTCAAGCCATCAAAGGCGTCGAAATTGGACCGGCGTTCGAAAATGCCGCCCGTCCGGGATCGGAAGTCCATGACGAGATATTTCTTGGAGAAAACGGCAAGCTGACCCGTGGCAGTAACCATGCCGGCGGTTTTGAGGGCGGAATGACCACCGGCGAACCGGTGGTCATTCGCGCGGCCATGAAGCCCATCTCCACTGTCCTCAATCCCCGCCGTTCTGTGGATTTGGGCAGCGGCCAGGAAGCGGAAACGATCTACGAACGTTCAGATTTTTGCGCGGTTCCTCGGGCGGCCGTGGTTGGAGAAGCAATGGCAGCTATCACGCTGGCTGATGCCATGATTGAGAAGCTGGGAGGCGATACCGTTGGCGATATGCAAGCTAATTTAGCTACCCTTCGCCAGGCTCGTCTCCAGGATCTGCATTTGGACGACATTCCCTGGCGTTTTGGATTTGACAAGAGATTATAAGGAACTCATACGCGGTTCCTGTTTAGCTGCCGCGCTTTAGCCATGGTGGTTAGAAGCGCCTTTGAGTAATATCAAACCTCTGTTTTTAACTGGCCAAATACTTCCGTAAAACCGTCTGTAGGATCCCTCCGTTGCGATAATACTCAACCTCAACCGGCGTATCAATGCGGCATATAGTCTGGAAAACGACCTCACTGCCGTCCTCTTTAACTGCTTTAATAGTAATTTCTTGACCCGGCTGCAATTCATCATTCAAGCCAACCGTCGAATAGACTTCCGTTCCGTCCAGGCCCAATGAATCCGGATTTTCACCATCCTTAAACTGCAATGGTAAAACGCCCATTCCCACCAGGTTGCTACGATGGATGCGCTCGAAACTTTCGACGATCACAAGTCGATTGCCCAGCCACAGAGTGGCTTTAGCTGCCTGGTCGCGAGAACTGCCGGTGCCGTAAGCATGACCCGCAAAGACCAATAGAGGTGTTTCGCTTTCTTTGTACAACAGAGAAGCGTCATAAATCGTCATGACCTCGTCTTCTGGCAGATAGTTCGTCCAGCCACCTTCTGTGCCCGGAGCCATCTGGTTGCGCATGCGGACATTGGCGAAGCCGCCCCGGGTGACGATCTGGTCGTTACCCCGGCGCGAACCATATGAGTTAAAATCGCGCGGTTCCACGCCATGCTCCAACAGGTACTTGCCAGCCGGGCTGTTGCGAGAAATGGCGCCTGCCGGTGAAATATGATCGGTAGTCACCGAGTCGCCCACCTTGACCAGGACTCGAGCATTTTCGATATCGCTAATGGGCTGTGGTTCGGGCGACATCCCGTCAAAAAGAGGCGGTTGGCGGATATAAGTCGAATCAGGATCCCACTCATAGAGTTCGCTTCCCCTGCTGGGAATTTCATTCCAGGTTTCATTACCCGTATAAACCCCGCCGTACTGTTCCGTAAACATTTCCGCCGTCACCGATTGGCTGACAGTCTCCTCGACATCTTTGCTACTTGGCCAGATGTCGCGCAAATAAACAGCCTGACCATCTTTGCCGGTACCCAATGGTTCTGTGGACAAATCGAGATCTGTGGAGCCAGCCAACGCATAGGCGACAACCAAGGGCGGTGAAGCCAGGTAACTGGCCCGAACCTGGGGATGGACACGGCCTTCAAAGTTGCGATTGCCGCTGAGAACAGCAGCGACCACCAGATCGCCATCGGTTACGGCCGCCGAAACAGCTTCGGGCAAGGGTCCTGAGTTGCCAATGCAGGTTGTACAGCCGTAACCGACCACATTAAATCCCAATTGTTCCAGGTAGGGCATCACTCCGGCAGCTACTAGATATTCGCTCACAACTTTCGAACCTGGAGCAAGACTTGTCTTGACATAAGGTTTCACATTTAAGCCTTTCTCAACGGCATTTTTTGCCAGCAAGCCGGCGCCTATCATCACTGAGGGGTTGGAAGTATTGGTGCAGCTGGTTATAGCGGCGATAACCACTGCGCCATGGCCGATCTCGATCGAATGGCCATTATCGGCCACGGTTACGGTGCTTCCCAAATCGCCTTCTTTCAGGTTGAAGCCTCGTTGCTCATAAGGCTTTCGCAGAGCCTCTTGAAAGGCCAACTTCATATCGGATAACAAAATCCGATCTTGCGGACGGTTCGGCCCGGCAAGGCTGGGTTCAACCGTGCCCAGATCCAACTCAACCACATCACTATATATTGGATCGTCCATGATTTCTGTGCGGAAAAGGCCTTGTTCCTTGGTATAGCACTCAACGAGACTCACAAGTTCCTCTGACCGGCCGGTGCGGCGCAGGTAGTTGAGGGTTTCATCATCAACCGGGAAAAAGCCAACAGTGGCACCATATTCTGGGCACATATTGGCCAGGGTAGCCCGATCTGGCAGACTCATGGACCCTAGTCCAGGGCCGAAATACTCGACAAATTTGCCGACGACGCCTCTCTCTCTCAGCAACTGAGTCACGACCAGGACCAGATCCGTCGCCGTCGCACCCTCGGGCATTTGGCCCGTCAATTTGAGTCCCACCACCTCAGGTGTTAGCATGTAGATGGGTTGGCCCAGCATAACGGCCTCAGCCTCGATTCCGCCCACACCCCAACCAACAACGCCCAAACCGTTGACCATCGTGGTATGGGAATCGGTGCCGACCAGCGTATCGGGAAAAGCCACTTCGCCCAAGGAATCCGGACGGGTCAAGACAACTTTTGCCAAATACTCTAGGTTGACCTGGTGGACGATGCCAGTTGCTGGCGGTACGACCCGAAAATTATCAAAAGCTTCCTGCCCCCATTTTAGGAACTCATATCGTTCGCGATTCCGTTCAAATTCCCGTTCGGCGTTGATAAAAAGAGCGGCGGCCGAGCCGAAGGTATCCACCTGGACCGAATGATCGATGACTAAGTCAACCGGCACTTGGGGATTGATCTTCTTCGGATTGCCACCCAATCTAGCCATGGCTGCCCGCATAGCCGCTAAATCTGCTACCACCGGCAGACCGGTGAAGTCCTGGAGAATGACCCGGCCTGGCTTAAAGGGCAATTCGCCTCTCGTTGCGCTCTGAGCCCGCCAATTGGCCAGGTTGGTGACGTCCTCCGGGTTAACCAGATAACCGTCACAGCTGCGCAGAACGGATTCTAATAATACCTTGATCGAAAAGGGTAACCGGTCGATCTGGCCAATGCCATCCTCTTGAAGCTTATTAATTCGATAATAATCTCGGGTATCGCCAGGTAGCGTCGCCCTTGCACCAAAATAGTCAAACAATTCTGTCATACCATCACCTCTTGCTGCCGATTAGACTTTTGGTTTTTGTGAACGTCATTATACCCAATAAAAAACGAAACGGTTTCCGGAAATATCACTTATTGCCCTGGAGGTGGCAGCCGCACCATATCAAAAAGGTCGGTCACCCTTGTATAGCCGCTGCCGGCCAACCGCCCAATCGGTTTTAGTACTTCCAACTTTACATAACCATCCTGGTAGACATCATCTCGAATGTGAATCCGTTGCACCGTACCAAAGACAGCGTAGCCGCCACCCGGGCCATCGTTAATAGTGACGATCCGCTGTAGGGAACATTCATAGGCCATTGGGGCTTCTGCCACCCGCGGTACCCGGATGGTATCGCTAGGGATGGGCGTGATACTGGCCCATTCGAATTCAGATTGTCCGTAGGGCAAGATAGTAGCGGTCATATTCATCGCTTCGGCCGTCTCTTCACCGGTGATATTGACCACGAATTCGGGCACTTGCTCGATATTGGCCAACGTATCTTTTTTGTCGCGGGGTTCTCCTGAAGGAACCTGGGGACAGAAGATGAGGGTCATCGGTTCTCGCGCGCCAACGGTGAAGAACGAATATGGCGCGATGTTCAGATTGCCCTCTCTATTCATCGTGCTCACCCAGGCGATGGGCCTTGGCACTACAGAACCGATCATCAATTTATGCCGTTCTTTGTTCGTCAAATCCTCTGGATTGATTATCATCTTTTCTCCATGATAACTGCCATCCATTCAATTGTTCACTATAAAGCTGTTGAAGGTCAGGCGATTACTGCTTTGATCTTTGATTGGTCCTTGTGCTAACCATGATTCTCCGGTAGCCAGCTATAGGGATAATGCGCATCTTCGATTTGGCCGGCGAATGTGGTCAGGCGAAGCGGCCGGAATGTATCGACCATGACCGCTAATTCTTCTGTTCCCTTCTGACCAATTGAATCTTCGTAGGTGCCTGGGTGTGGGCCGTGTGCTATGCCGTTGGGATGGACGGTTATGGAGGCCCGATCGATGCCCTTACGAGACATGAATTGGCCTTCGACATAGTACAACACCTCGTCCGAGTCGACACTGGAATGATTATAAGGGGCCGGAATGGCCAATGGATGGTAATCAAACAAGCGTGGAACAAAGGAGCACAATACAAACCCGGGTCCGTCGAAGGTCTGGTGCACCGGAGGAGGTTGGTGAAGACGGCCGGTTATTGGCTCAAAATCGGCAATATTGAAAGCGAATGGCCATAGATGTCCATCCCAACCTATCACGTCGAGCGGGTGGTGATCGTAAATGAAGCGCGTGATCTGGCCGCGAGCTTTTACCCGGATCTCGTACTCACCTAATTCGTCAAAAGTGACTAGATCTTCTGGAGGCCTGATATCTCGCTCACAATACGGTGAATGCTCTAGGAATTGACCATAATGGTTAAGGTAACGCTTTGGCGGTACCACATGGCCAAAGGATTCGACGACCAGCATTCGTTGAGACACATTTTCATCTGGGATGAGACGCCAAATGACGCCCGTGGGTATCACCAGGTAATCACCTGGTCCGTATCGCAACTCACCATATTGACTTTCCAGCAAGCCAGCGCCTTCATGGATGAAGATTACATTGTCGCCATGGGTGAATTTATACCAATAATCCATCGCCTTAACCGGCCGGGCCACGGACAAGACGACATCGTCATTGCCCATCAAGGGTAGCCGGCCTTCGACGGCATCCCCTCCTTCCGGTATTTCCATGGAGCAAAGGTGACGAGGCCACAAAGGGCCCGCTTCCTCATAAGGGATATCAATCTTCATTTCGACTTCGACCCGCCGGATTTGCGTCGGCGGCCGGAGGTGGTAAAGGATAGATTGAATGCCCGCGAAGCCATGTATACCCATCACTTCTTCGTGGTATAAAGAACCATCCGGTTGGCGATATTGTGTATGCCGCTTCTTGGGTAGTTCACCGAGCTTATAATAAAAGGTCATGGAACTCTCATTTTGGTTAATTGCCCAGATTATTTGTCCTAAAGATTTCCACGTAGAGCTTGTTCCCTTTCGATGGATTCGAACAGAGCTTTAAAATTACCCTTGCCGAAACCTCGCGAACCGTGACGCTCGATGATTTCGTAGAACAAGGTCGGCCGGTCTTCAACCGGTTTAGTGAATATTTGCAGTAAATAACCTTCTTCATCCCGATCGACCAGGATGCCCAATTTGGCCAGCTTCTCCAATGGTTCGCTCAGCTTGCCCACCCGAGATTCTAATTCCTCATAATAGGTGGTTGGGACGTATAAGAATTCGACGCCACTCTCCTGTAATTTGGTAACCGTTGCGATGATGTCTCCTGTGGATAGAGCCAGGTGCTGGACTCCAGGACCCTGGTAATAATCCAGATATTCCTGGATCTGGGATTTTCGCTTACCTTCAGCCGGTTCATTGATCGGGAATTTCACCTTTCCGGTACCATCTTGCATGACTTTTGACATTAAGGCCGAATATTCGGTGGAGATATCCTGATCGTCGAAATGGGCCAGCTGGCTGAAGCCCATAGTGTCGGCGAAGAAAGCTACCCAACGATTCATCGCGCCTAATTCGACATTGCCCACGATATGATCGATATGGGACAGGCCAAATCCTTGATGGTTGCCGTTATTTGGCGGCGATCCTTCTGCCGTGCGTTTTTCGTATCCTGGGGCGAACGCCCCCTGGTATGCACTGCGATCGACGAATTTTATGATGGTATCGCCGTATGCCTTAATGGCCGAATAACGAAAGACTCCCGCTTCATCCTCAGCTGTGGTCGGAGGAATTGCCGCTGTAGCCCCACGGCTGGTTGATTCCTTAAAAGCGCTGCGCGCATCGGGAATTGCCAGAGCAATCACAGCCACACCGTCGCCATGGAGATGGACATGACGCGACATGGGGTGATCCGGTTCCAAAGCGGTCGAAAAGACCAGGCGGATCTTCCCCTGCTCCAGGACATAGGAAGCTCTATCACGGGCCGCCGTCTCCAGCCCGCTGTAGGCTGTCGTGGTGAAGCCAAAAGTCGCGCGATAAAATTGGGCGGCCTGTTTGGCGTTGCCAACGTAAAATTCTACGTGATCGATCCCCTTGATTGGCAAAAAATCTTCCATTATTATCTCCTTGCTGTTCAAAAGTGTGCCATGGTTTTTGGGTGGGGTCAGGAATATATTACACCTTCAAATAATCTAAACTTTGCTAAACGAGGGTGAACCAGCGGAAAACAGCAGCTTACCACATTATGTCAATAGCGGCCTGTCAGTCCGGCAAAGTTTTCTTTATTGAGCCTGATTGACCAAATGCAGATTGAAACTTCGTTGCATATTTTTAGAATTTAAACCCGCATTTGGCTAAATCGTTCTGTGTAATAGTTGGCCCAGGCGGCCGATGCCTTCGTCTATCATTTCTGGTGAACAATTAGAGAAATTCAATCGCATACAGTGGTCGGCAAAGCCGCTGGAAGCTGTCTCTGTCGTTCCGGCGCCGGCGCAAAAAGCCATGCCCGGAATGAAGGCCACTTGATATTCATCGACGGCCGTCCATAGAAGCTCAGCAGTATTCACCTGCCCCGGCAGCTCGACCCAAATATACATACCGCCGGTCGGCCGGGTCCAGCGGGCGCCAATAGGGAAATAGTTTTTTATGGCCACCAACATGGCATCGCGACGCACCCTATAAGCCTCGCGCAACCTCTGCAGATGAGCCGGCAAATATCCCGCATCCAAATACGCCGATACTGAGCGTTGAATCAAAGCTGAGGACTCAAGATCGTAGGCTTCCTTAATCACTGTCAATTTTGGCAGCAACATCTCGGGCACGATCATCCAGCCCAATCTTAACGCCGGGGCAAGGATCTTGGAGAACGAGCCGACATAGAAGACCCACTCCGGGTCAAGGGCGCGCATGGGAAGCGCTGCTTCGGCTTCATAGCGCAAGAATCCGTAAGGGTCGTCTTCGACGATCGGGAAACCATAATGCCGGGCGAGTTGGATCAGATGTTGCTGGCGGTCAGAGCTGAGGCTAACGCCCAAGGGATTGTGGGCTTCAGATATCGCATACAAAAATGCCGGTCGTCCACCACGTAAAAGATGGGCTTCGACGGCTTCGACATCCATCCCTTCTTCCAGATCGGTTGGCACCATAAGTACACACGGTTGCCGGGAAGCGATCGCCTGTTGGATACCACTGTAAACCAATTCTTCGATGATGACCGATCCGCCGTGATTTAGGAATAAGTTCGCCAGGACATTCAAGGCCTGTTGCGCTCCAGTGGTTATGAAGACTTGTTCTTCAGAACAGCTCACCCCCCGTTGCCCCATCAAGTTGACGATATGCCCTTTGAGAGGTCTAAATGGCGGGCCGTATTGGAGCGAGCGATTATCCTCGGCAATGACCTGCTGAAGGGCTTCGGCATATTCTACCGTCGGGAAAAGCTCCGCGGCCGGCAGACCCCCGGCAAAAGAAAGGATACCGGGATGAGACACCACGGCTAACATCTGGCGCAAGACAGAACGCTTCATAGTATGCGTCCAATCTGCCAGCACAATATCAGACCTGATCATGTCACCTTTTGATGGCGGTGCTATTATCGGCATTAATGATCTCCAGGGAAGAGCCACCCACTACCCCCTGGCGTCCCCCACCTCTTGTGGCAGCAAATTTAGGGGAACACCGGTCGTCGACTTGATCTCGCTGAGCACGAGGCTCGTCCTGATCTTGTCTATACCGGGCACGGGAGTCAACTTTTCGACCAGGAACTCTTGCAGATGTTTTCGATTGCGGACGATTATTTTTAGTAAGTAGTCAAACTCACCGGTGATATGATGGCATTCTAATACCTCTGGCATACTCTGAATAGCTTCTTTAAAAAGACGGATCGAGGCCGGCTCGTGGCGCAATAATGTAGCCTGCACATAACAAAGCATGTCAAAGCCCAAAGCTTCCCAGTTAACCAGGGCAACGTATTGTTTGATGACCCCCGATTCCTCGAGTTTGCGAAGCCGGCGTTGAAGCCCGGGCGGGGATAAATCGACTCGCCTGGCTAATTCGGTATTTGTCAGTCGGGCATCACCTTGCAAATGATTGATGAGCTGCCGATCCTTTTCGTCCAAGTCTTTATACATGGGAGCCTACCAGGTTAAGAATATAAGCGCATTATAAGTTATCACGGTCATTCTTTCAATTATTTTCGCAAAATGCCTTAATACTTTAACAAAGATTGTGAATCTATTTACAATTCTTAACTTACAATGGCTCTCATTGGCCACATGCCTATTTTATCTTGTAAATATTTGGTGCGGCGCTGGGCGAAAGCAGGATCAATAGTCGACAGGGGGGCACATTTATCATCAATAACAACGTCGGGATCAACGGTCCGGATCTTGGTGCCCACTGTGAAGTCGGGCGTCTGCTCGTCCCAAACGAAATGAGTTTCGGGTGTTATGTTGGCCAACATCAAATGAAGATCCGGATCGTTGGTCGCCAGAAGTTTTTGCCACACGACTCTATCTTGACTCCAAAGATCCGCTTCGTTCAGCACGCCTTGTTTGAGCGCCCAACGAATGGCCTGGGCAGTCAATTCGTAGATGCCTACTTCGCGGAAATTAGCCCAGCTAGCTTTATCGGCTGCGATATACGTGTCGCCTAGCCAGCGAGCGGTATCCAGATCATCGACGACGAATCGATCTTGATAGACTCGTAGGTGGGACAACATCCAGTCGACTTCTTTCTTGGTAGCTAAATCCAAATCAAGGCTGTCACGCAAAAAGTAATCCACGCGATCGCCACATAAAGCAGGGGCGGGTTGTTCTAGCAATGGAAATCGGGTTTCATCAAGAAAATCAAGCCAATCGAAACCGAACCGGGCCAGGACGTCTGGCAAATTAGTTCCGGCGATATAACTTGCCTTGTGTTCATCATGGAAGCTCTGGTTATTATGATTGTGGTAGACGTAGTCGATGACATGGCTGAATACAGTGTGGCTAACATCATGTAGCAGGGAGGCGATTTGTTCTTCAAGATTCGCACCTTGACTTTTGATCAGTATCATGGTCCCCAGCGAATGCTCGAAGCGAGTCACCGGCTTTGTTATCCCAATTAGCCCGGTGATGCCGTGCTGTAATACACCCTGGAGACGCTGAACGGCGGCCGTTTCGATTAATGCCAGGATAACCGGTTCTTCCAAAATTATTGTCCCATAGAGTCTGTCATCATATCGAATCATGTTCTTGCACAATCTTGTCTGCAGGATAACGAGCACGGAAACGCTTCAAATGGACGAGTATCAAGTCAAATTCACTCCCTTGATCTTGCCCGCTTATCGCAAAATAGAATAAACTCCTTGATTATGGAGAAGAGATGGCTGTTTGCCATGGCAATAATTGTAACCACATTGTCAGCTTGTGCCGGAAATCCAGGAATCCTTCGCGGACCCGGTCTTGAAGCAGGTACGCCAGATCCTGCGGCATTCAACCTGCCGGGGGGCGGCGAACCGGTTAATATCCTGATATCAAATGTGTTGGCTGATCCGTTGGCTTTTGATGGCCGGCGATTACAGGTCACCGGCTTTCATCGCGTTCGGCAGCCACTGGCTTGCCAAGGACAACGACAAGAATCCCCGGCCACCTGGGCCTTAGGCGAAGGAGAGTTGGAGTTACCGGTCGCTGGTCCAGCAGATTTGATGCCGGTCCCCACGGAGGATGAGCTACAGGTGACCGTGGTCGGAACCTGGCAACGTTGGCGCGGTCTCCGTGGTTGCGATGGTGCGGCTATCCCGGCCGAACTTTGGTACCTCGAAGTTTCAGATATTTTATGGCCGGAAGCCATCGCCTTGGTGCCTGTCGATGACAGTGGTGATCCCCAAGCTATATTTGATAGCGATCAAGGGCAGCCGACGATAGAGGATATGGGCGCCTTGGCGACATCCCCACCAGAACAGCTTGGTGGACCAGTACCTGGGACCACAACCCTGACACCCGCTCCGGGCCAATCGCCGGGCTCCTTTGCTACCCAGGTGAGTTACCCTGGGCCAACGACCGGACCATTGATACCTGCCGGAGGGTCGGCGACGCCAACGCCCAACTTAACAACATCCCCTCCCGGCGCTGGACCATTATCCTCCCCAACGCCATCGCCAGAAACTTCGGGAGCAAAAACCCAGGCTACACTCTCCTCTGGGTCTTTAGAAACCGGTAACTTAAATGTAGGCGATATCCATCGTTGGCCTTATATCATCTTCAGCGCTCAAACAATCCAATTACAGGCTGCGCCCGACGAGGATTTGTCAGTCAAAATTAGCATACTCGATCCGGCCGGCCGGACCTTAGCCGAAGCAGCTTCAACTGAACCAGGCCAGCCAATTCTGTTGGATGATGTTTTCCTATCAATAGACGGCACCTACCAGATTCTCGTCAGCGCTCCGGACGGATCGGCCGGCGATTACGCCATCCTGCTCGGCAGTGATGGATCGTATCGTTTTGTTTTTCGAGGCCTGCTGGAAGTTGGCGAGTTGGTCGGTGGCCAAATTGAACCTGAAAACGATCACTTCTGGCATTTTAGCGGAAACCCAGGGGAAATCGTGAACATCACGGCCACACCTCTCAATGATGAAGATCTTTTCCTCCGCTTTTTCGATCCCGATGGCCTCTTGCTAGTGAATTACCAAAATGAACAACCTATGGGCGAAGCGGAAACATTGACCGATTTCGAATTACCTGCGACGGGTCTTTATTCTTTGCTCGTTGGCGAGCGAAATTTCGGGGCGGCCGAATATAGCTTGGAGATGGATAAAGAATGATCTGCGTGACGGGCCTTGATTCCTCGGCGACCCTCTCATAATCGTCTAATTAGTCATATAAGCCAATCGAGTTAAAATTAAGCAGTCAAGTGCTGTAACAAGCGTTCGTTTGTGCAGCCTCTCTAAAAAAATGAATGAGTCACGGTAAAAACAAAATGTGAACCGTGGCCTTTGGAAACGCAACGGCTCTTTGATTGTCAATCTCTGACGAAGAGCCGTTGCATTCGTATCAATTTAGGAGCATATTGTGAAACAAAGTGTCAAAATGAATACATTACTATGGCCGATTTTGTTGGCGCTGTTGGCCATCGGTGCCGCGGCTTGCGGACCCGCCCAGGATCCGGACAACGAAATCGCCACTCTAACTGCCCAGGTCCAGAGTGAAACGGCCGATCTTGAAGAACCTGAAGAGGAAGCGACGGCCGAGCAGGCGACTGTTGAAGAGGTCGAAGAACCTGCCGAGGGGGATATTCCCTTCGAAAAATATGCCGGCGCCAGCCAGGATGAAATCCAGTCAACCAGCAGCGGATTAGAATACGTAATTATTTCTGAAGGTGATGGCGAAATACCTGAAGCGGGCCAGGTTGTCACCGTTCACTATACCGGCTGGCTCGAGGATGGCACAGAGTTTGATAGTTCCAGAGGGCGAGGCGAACCTTTCCAATTTGCCCTAGGTCAGGGCATGGTCATTCCCGGTTGGGATGAAGGTATCGCCTTAATGCCGGTTGGAACGCGGGCTCAGCTAATCATCCCCTCGGATCTCGCTTATGGCGAAGCCGGCCGGCCAGGAATTCCACCTGATTCCACTCTGGTTTTCGACGTCGAATTGTTAGCCATTCAACCAGGTCCACCTGAATCACCAACCGCGGTTGACGATGGAGATTACGAGGTAACCGATAGTGGCTTGCAATATTATGACCTTGAAGTAGGTGACGGAGCGGCCCTGGCAGAAGGACAACCCATCCTGATGCACTATACTGGCTGGTTGGAAGATGGCTCGATGTTTGATAGTTCACTAAGTCGAGGCCAGCCCATCGGCGTCGTTCTGGGCGCCGGACAGCTATTCCCCGGTTGGGAAGAGGGTTTGGCTTCGATGAATGTCGGAGGAATCCGCCAGCTCGTCATTCCGCCAGAACTCGCATTCGGTGAGGAAGGCGCCGGCGGAGGTATCATTCCCCCCAATGCCGTTCTGATCATGGAAATCGAGGTTATCGAGGCTCAATAAACGTTTTAGATGGTCCCGGAATGCTTTTTCCGGGACCATACGATGCATGATCCAGGTTTACCCTCGTACTTGTAACAATTTTGATGCCTATGCGAAGTTAATCTGCCTGAAATATCGCTTATTTGCATAGATCTTGCTTGGCAAATAGTCCTGCCTTTCCTAATCTGGTATTATTGGATGCAAAGTTCTACGCGTTGTCCCATTCAGTTCGCCGGATTCTTGGGTTGAAGTCATGGGGATGAAAAAGGTCTGGGTCACCCTAATACTCTTTTTCTTTACCTTTCTGCTGGGTTGCCGATCCGATACTCTTCAGAACGTGACGCCTACCATCCCGGCACTTGCTACAGCTCCCTTAGCAGCAGATCCGACCTCGCTGGTTACGCTTCTGCGAAATCCAGCCTTTTTCGAAGGGAGCTATATCCAGTTAAGCGGCGGTTACAAACCGCTACCATTGCCAGTCTGTAGTGGAGAAGGACGATTTTCTCCGGCAACCTGGGCCCTAGCCGATGGGGAAATCGAGATTCTGGCTTCTGGTTTGGACGGGGTCTTACGCCCCATTGCAAATCCAGGTTTACCACTAGTCGTTGAGGGTCGGTGGCTCTATTGGGAAGGACCGGTTGGTTGCGATCGCAGAGCTCCCACAGAGCAACTCTGGTATCTGGAAGTCACCAACATCGTGTCTCCAAACCCTCTAGCGGTTGCTCAGGTAGATGCGGGCTCGGTACCGCCGCCAACCGAATCCGAACCCACAACGGGTGATCAAGCCCCCCTTGAGCCGACCTCAAGCGGTCCATCAATACCAACGGCCTCTCCCACCATTTTACCTACCATGACAACTATCCCGGCCCCACAGGCAACCGCTACCCGGTCCATCATTGTGACTATACCGCCTGTCTTGACGCCAGAAGTAACTATCACCGCATCTCCATCAATTGTTGCCAGTACCAGCACCTTGACGCCGACGCCAACAGCCACGGCCGACGGAACGACGACTGTCACGACCACCAGTACACCCGGCAGCAGCGTCTTGATTGATTACGAAGAGCTGGAAAAGAGCACTCTGCAAGCCGGGGGAATACAATCATGGAATTTCGACGGTGTAAGCGGTGATTTGATTTCTATTAGCGTTGCTCCTGCCCCCAGCCTGGATTTATCGGTGGATTTGGTATCTCCCGATGGTGCGACTATTGTCAGCCGGAATACAGGCATTAACGGGCAAGTCGAGAATATAGATCAACGATCATTAACGACGTCAGGCAGATATGAAATCATCGCCCGCAGCATAGGAAACAGCGCCGGAGATTACGCGCTCGTGATTAACACCAGCGATTCACTGCCCTTCTTCATTTTTAAGGGCAACATGGCCTACGGTGAAAGTAAAAACGAGATGGGGCTGACTGACACCGATGATTTATGGAACTTCCAGGGCACGTCCGGTGATGTGGTCACGATCGAGGTCAGCGCCACCGGCAGCAAAGACCTGATTCTTTATTTGCAGGATCCAGACTCTATCGAGGTGGATTTCGCCGACGGCAGCACGAGTGCAGCTCCACCCAATGACGAAGAAATTATTTCCCAATACACCTTAAGCAAGAATGGCTTGTATACCATTGGAGTCGGTGAAGTAGATTTTGAATCCTTTGGTTATAGGCTGACATTGTCAAAGGGAAGATAATCCTTTTCCGGGGAGTCGCGAAGGTGAAAATTATCGCTTTTCATGGTCGGCCGCGTATTGCCGGCCGCTTCGCCGGGAAAGCCTCAGCCATATCACCATGCCCAACAAGGTCAGCGAGAAAGCTATACCTACGATGCTCACCGCCAACATGTCACCCCGGGCAAAGATAAAACCGCTGGTTAAACTTCCCAGACCCGCTCCGATGGACACTGACATCTCGCCTGCTCCCTGAGCCCTGCCTCGTTCGACCGGCGCTAATTGATCCGATAACAAAGTCGAGCCGGCAACGAAGGCAAAATTCCAACCTAGACCGAGCAAGAATAAGGACAATGCCAGCATCAGCATGCTGCTTGAAAGCGGGGCCAAGAGGCAGGCGACGATCAAGATTATAGAACCGGCGGCGATTAGGGCTGAGCGGCCAAAACGATCGATCAACCAACCGGTAAGTCCTGATAATCCAAACATTCCCAGAGTATGGGCCATAATCACCAGGGAGATTGCCTGGGTGCCATGCTCGTTGTGAGCCATGTTTAACGGCGTTATGACCATCAACATAACCATCACTATTTGGCCGATGGTCATTGCCGCCACGGCGGTAAAGGCCAAGGGAGAAGCGAAGATTTGGCTTAAAGGCCGGGCTTTCTCCTCAATATTAAGATCTTCATTTTTCTGGCGTCGTTCCTCAAGATCGATGGCCTGGCCGATTTGTTGAGGATCGGGTCGAAGCAGTCCAAATGTGACGACCGCGGCAAACAGCAGCATGACGCCAGCTATCAGGAATGATCCGGATTCTGGCGGAAGACCCAGATTCTCAGCTAGTAAAGCGGCCGGTCCAACCAGCAATGGTCCGAATATTGCGCCGATTGTGCCTGCGAAAACTATCCAGCCGATGATCTTGGCCCGGCGACCGGCCGGAAAAACTTCCGAAGCCACATACCGGCTCTGCTCCGAAGAAGCCCGGGATATTCCCAACAGGGCAGCACCTGCTAAAAAGCCGACGAAGGAGCCAATGACGATCGACCAGGCGGCGAGCAGCGATCCGCCGATGCCTATCACATAACCGAGCGATAAGCCCATGCGCCTACCCCATCGATCGAGCAACCAACCGATTGGGTAAGCAAAAGCAGCCCGGGCAACGAGGGTGACGGTCGACGGTAAACCTGCGACGGCATCATTACCACCAAGCTCGGCGGCGATGATCGGGGTCAACGTAAATGACAAAATTACGGCCGCTGAAAATAGAGTTTGTGCGCCGAAAATCGCGCCGACGATTCGTCGACGCGCGGGTTTAGTTATGATCAGGTCTACCACCCGTAACTGAACCGTTGTTCTTGCCAGGGATCAGCTTCGTTATGGTAGCCGTTTCTCTCCCAGAAACCGGGTTGATCGCTAGCCCGAAATTCCAGGCCTCGCAACCACTTGCCCCCTTTCCAAAAATAGGCATTCCACTCTTCGCTGCGGTCGGGAAACGAGCCGACAACCACCCGCAAAGGCCAGCCATGTTCCCGTTCCAGGGGTTTGCCGTCAAAATGGGTAGCCAGCAAAATATTGTCCTGCATCATCGCTGTCAAGGGCAGGTTTGTCGTATAGCCTTGTTCACAATGTTGTATGACGAAATTCGCTTCAGGTTTGGGCGCCACCACTCCTTCATCAACTAGGGTTTTGAGTGATACCCCTTCCCAGAGAGTGTCAAACTTGGACCAACGAGTCACGCAATGGATGTCCATGGTAACTTTCTGCCGGGGCAACTGGTTAAACTCCTCCCACGTCCAGACTTTTTCTTCCTCAACCAGGCCGAATACTCTGAAATCCCATTCTTTTAGGTCACTTTTTGGCGTCGGACCGTAATGTAAAACGGGAAACTTCTGGGTTAATGATTGTCCTGGTGGCAGACGATTTTGATCTCGAACCTGCCGTTCTTCTTCCCGGCGACTAAATATCTTTTCCAACATGAGTCGTTTTCTCCTGGATCTTGATCGTTAAGCAGATGGTAAATGGAAGTCGATGGATATTATCGTCAGCGATCTTGCGCCAGGCTTACAGACAGATAATAAATACCTTAGAACGATCTCCTCCACGATTTTCGATAATGGTGAAGGTGTTTATCTATTCCACAGCAATAAGCCTATTTTTCTGTAGATTCCGGTAATTGGTCGATTATCCTGGGCGGCAAAACGTTTTCATCGGTCACGTATCCCTGTAATTCGCTCCGAGCAACGCCAATGAATTCCTCCATATCAGCCAATGTTCGATCGATATAAGGCGCAATCTTGGTCAATTCTGTTTGTACTTCTAATCGGGCAGATTTCAGCAGCTTACGGCCAATGAGCAAATTAGCCAGCAAAGCTCCCAGGATTGTTCCAAATATGAGGATGACGACGGTGCGCATGGTCCTGTTCTCCTTTGCATAAACTTGTGGTTTTCTTACCTGGTCAATCATATTGGGCCGGTATTTTGCCGCTCGTTAATAGCTAACAGCTACTACTAGAAGGCTTTTCAGTAGCTGGGCTCAAGTTATAAAATACCAGGCAACTATTTTTTCCTTCGCAAGGTGTGATTGACGAAATATTGTACCCCACGGCCTCTGATGCGGCGAAAAGGGCGTCATGATGCCCAACCCTCCCAAGTTAGTGAAGTGACATTCTACTACTAAGCCGATAAACTTCCTGAATCGAGATTGAACAGATGACGATACGGCAAGCAAGCTTTCTCAAGGACCAATCATACCAGGCAGTATCGCTCACCCACTTTTTCGTGGATGTGCTCAATAACAGCCGCACCTTACTGGTGGCCATATTGGCGGTTAGCATCGGCCTGACCAATGCCCAAGTCGGCATCGCCTTGCTGCTCTACAATATCGGGAGCGCCCTCTCCCAGCCCTTCTTCGGCGCGTTGGCGGATCGTCGCGGACCACGATTGTTCGTGGTTGGCGGTATGGCCTGGATGATACTCTTTTATAGCCTGGCGGCCGTCACCGGGGATTGGTTAGCCCTGGCAGCCATTACCGTGGCCGGTTTTGGTTCAGGGGCCGTACATCCGGCCGGAACGAAAGTAGCCAGTGAAAGCAGCGTGAGTGCCCGCACACAGGCGACTAGCGTTTTCTTCGCCGCCGGGCAAACCGGCTTGTTTGTAGGCCCTATTTTGGCCGGCATCTTGCTTGAGGCTTTTGGCCGGCCTGGTTATTTGGTGCTGCCAGCTTTGGCTATATCCGCCCTAATTTATGGTTGGCGATATGTGAAAGACAAGCCTGGACCACAGGGTCAAACAGCGGCAAGCCAGACAGCCCCGGCCGTATCCACCGCCCCTCCCCTGTCGAAGGCTGAAAAACGGTCCTTTCATTGGCGCATGGTGATCCCACTGACAATCGTTATCGCTACCACTAGCACCATCGGCATCGCTACCATCAATTTCGCCCCTAAATTGTTCACCGAGATGGGCTACGGGCCCATTTATGTAGGTTGGACGGCCGGCTTATATATGATGGGCTCAGCAGTGGGAGGCATCTTCGGCGGCACGCTTGGCGACCGGATTGGTAAGCGCATCGTCATTGTCTTCAGTATGGTAGGTGTGATCTTGCCTTTATACTTTTATATCCCCGCCGGAGATCCGTGGCGTTTCGTTTTATTGTTGTTGACAGGTTTCTTCGCCGGGATGCCCCATAGTATCTTGGTTATTATGACCCAGGGCTTCTTGCCCGGCCGGCGAGCATTCGCCTCAGGATTAACCTTGGGCCTGATGTTTTTCAGTGGAGCTATCGGCAGTTACGTGCTAGGTCTAGTCGCCGACGAGGTAGGTTTGGTTAAGGCTCTTCAGGGTCTGGTCATTTTGCCCATCATCGCCATTGCGACAACCTTACTGCTGCCCAAACAAGGATTATCACGGCCCGAAAAACGATTTCAACCCGTTAACCAGGAATTGCGTTCCTGAGGTAATTAAGTAAACAGCTTTACTGGTTTACGCTGCCAGGCGATCCCTTAGTCGCCGGCTGAAGGCTTCCGCTCGCTCACCGGCCGTGCCCACATAAGCAGCAGCATCTAGCAGCTCGGCTACCTGCTGAATATCTATATAGGAAAGAATGCGGCTATCTTCCGCCAATAGATTCGTCAAGGGATTATTCTGTCCCTGGCGAATCGCTTCCCAGGCTTTCAAGCTGGCCTGCCGGATCCATTCATGAGCATCCTGCCGGTCGGCTCCGGCTGAGACCAATGCGGTTAACAATCGTTCGCTGGCTGCGAACGGACCATAGATAAACAAATCCCGGGCAATAGCCTCTTCTTCAAAAACCATCTCTTCCAGCAAACGAGTGGCTTTCAATAAGATTTCATCGGCCGCCAGAAAAGCCTCAGCCAAGAAGATGCGACGATTGGCCGAATCATCCAGGCTGCGTTCCAAAATTTGTTGGCTGGCATTGCTCCAGGCCACGGACGGCAAAGAAGCCAGGTACCGCGCCAATGAACAAACATTCTCCGTCAGGATCGGGTTGCGTTTGAAGGGCATCGCCGTCGAACCCACCTGATCCCGTCCGAAAGGCTCGGCCCAAGCACCAATGGCCGGGGTCATGAGTAAGCGAAAATCGAGGCTGAATTTATGTAAAGTTGCTGCTACTGTGGCTAGATCGGTAACCACTCGATAATCTTGTCGCCTGGAATAAGTCTGAGTAGCGATGGGATAATAGGGTAAATCCAGCAAGGCCATGACTCCGGCCTCCAGTTCACCAGGGCTCATATCGCTGCCGGTCAGGATATCCTGGAACGAAGCCTGGCTGCCGACAGCGCCCTTTAAACCTTTTCCCTTGATTTGGACGATAAGGTTTTCCAAATCGACTAAATCTTGATTCAAGTCTTGGGCGTAAACCGACAAACGATAACCAAGGGTCGTTGGCTCGGCCGGTTGGAAGTGCGTATAAGCCATGATCGGCAGATAGGCAGTTTCTTCAATTCTTTGGGCAAAAAGGGTTAGCAATTTCCGGATTCGGATCACGATCAATTCGGCCGATTGGCGGCAACGAAGAGCATCGACATTGTCGGTAATATCGGCGCTGGTTGCACCCCAATGGATGATGCCCCCACCCTTAGAACATTGTTCGGCGAAAACCGCAATCTCAGCCATCACATCATGACGCACTTCTTTCTCGATTTCCTGGGCCCGGTCGATGTCTACGTTTTCCGCCTGGCTTTGAAGGTCGGCTAGCTGCTCGACAGATACAAGGCCTGCCTTATGTTGGACTGTCGCCAGGGCTACCCAAACATGGCGCATCAGCAACCGCTTGTGAAGCTCAGACCAGATTTTTCGCATCTCATGGCTGCCATAACGCCAGGTAAACGGAGAAATGAAAGTGTCGTGTTCGAATGGCATCAGGCGAACCCTTATTTCAGTGAGGTATTTGGTAAGTCATGGGTAACCGGAAGATTTGCAAAAAATCCAAGGGAGGGATCAAAACAACCGGAATCTTCTTATGTGAAGTAGCTCGTAGCTGAAATCATTCATCCACCCCGTTCCGGGTTATGAAGATGCAATAATGCCGCCTCACCCCTAGAGGGGTGAGAATCACAATTGGTATCTTGGTTTCCGGCTCTCCCCGAAATTGCCCTCAGGCATGGAAACGTACTGATTATTGGATTTGTCAGTCTAGATCATAGGTAGGAGATGAACGTTGCTCAGCTTCTCCGAACCCGGAAATCGAATGGCCCTTGGCCCGTTTCCGCTTAATATTTCGCCGGAACTGCTGCTGCAACGCTCGTGTCTCTTCAAAAAGTCGAGCTTTTTCGGATTCAATACGCTCCAAAATCAGCTCATTCTTTTTTCTCTGATCGTCACTTAATTCAACTTTTCGCTTGGCCATCCTTTCTTTTCCCTGCAGTAGAGATTCTTGCGGGCTGAAGCGGCTTCAGGAACTATTGATTTTTCCCAGTTTAACCAAACCGCAAACAGCTATGATTCTCCTCTCCCAATCCGAATAAAATGCAAGAAAATTATGGCGATAATTCTAGTGGTTTGTCTATGCGCACCGTCATGTGATCTCAAGTATTGGGACCTGTTACCGTCGCCCATTAGGCGTATTATACCACACTCCGAAAAATTTTGAGGCAAGCTAAGATACAACTAACGAAGCACCTGAAAATTGGCCATTTCCTTAGTGATCAGAGCGCCATGGGGATGGCTTTCGAACAGACCGGCATTGGGATATTCGCAAAAGTCAGGCTTGGCTTTTAACGCCAAGAGGTCAGCCGTCAGGTGCGTCCGCCAATCGACAGCAGCCGGTAAGATCTCGGAGCGACCGGAAGCTAATAGCGCACTATCCACAGGCAAAGCACACTTGCCAAGCTTCTTATCAACCTTGAGCCGCACATTTTTGCGTTTTGTCTATCTAATTTTCCGGTTTCGGTTCTTCACGCCGTGGCTTTGGCTTATAGACTCGTTTACGACGTCGTTTGGCGTCTGAACCAATCGGCAGCTTATCATATCGATACAGCAGGACCAGGATTCCCGTTAGGGCTAGTAATATGGAGATGACCATCGAGTAAGTAACGAGTGTCCCGGCAATCTTTGGCTGATCCGGCCGGAATATCTCCACCCAAGCCCGTCCACCACCCCACCAGATCAAAAACAGGCCAAAAATGGTGCCCGATTGCCACTTATCACGAAAACGACTATTTAAGAAGACGAGCAAGATAAAACCCAACAACAACCATAAGGACTCGTACAGAAATGTGGGATGAAACCGGGTTTCAGGAGGCAGCGCGCTGTAGATGGGCAACCGATTCTGGAACGGGATAAGGATCCCCCAGGGTAAATCGGTAGGTGGACCGTATAACTCCTGGTTGATGAAATTGCCCCAGCGGCCGACGGATTGGGCGATTAACAAAGCCGGTCCGGCCGCATCGGCATACATCCAAAAATCCAGTTTTTTCCAGCGAGTATAGATGTAAGCGACGATGAAAGCGCCTACGAATCCGCCCAGGATATTGAGTCCGCCGGCGCGAACGTTGACGATAGCGCCTATAGTATTGAATTGGCTACCCCTGCCTGCGATTAACTCTTGCAAAACATACCATAGCCGGGCGAAGACAAATCCGGAAATCACCACAATTAACAAACCGTTATAGAATTCATCGGGATCGCCGCCGCGTCTCTTGATCTCGCTAGCGGCCCACCAGGCACCGATGGCAATGCCCAAGGTGACGATAATGCCATACCAATGGATGGGAAAACCATCGCCGATTGGGATAGTAAAAGCTACTGGGTCGATTTGGATACCGTCGAACATTGATCTGTTGCAACCTCCAAAAATGCCATCATATGGCAAGATATATCGGAACTATTTTACACATAGATTCTATATGATTGTGTCATGGCTGAATGTTTAAGGATAGTAGCCACGGCACCCATTTTAGAAAAGCCTAATGTTTTCTTGTAATAGAACAGCCGGTTTCCTACATTACTCAAGATATCCTAAACCTCGTAAATGCTGCAGGAGTTTCTCATCGGCATCAAGGTCGAGTTTCGCTCCCTGAGTCAGGTTGTCTCGCTGGGCTTCGGTCAAGCGAATAAGGCTCTGTAGATCCTGATTACGATCGGCCGTCTCGGCCGATCGTTCTGGCAAGATATTTGCCTGCTCCAGGGGATCTTCCACTATATCAAACAATTCATTAGGCCAATCGGCCACATTTATCAGTTTTAGGCCTTCTTTCACCACCGCGCGTCGGGTGTCCAGGCACCTGAAGCGTTCTAACAGTTCAGGTTGGCGATGTTGGATTGCCTTGGCAAAATTTAGAGGAGGATATACCTCGGTGAACGCCGTCCCATTTTCTGGATCCCGGCCGCGTATTGTTTCCATCAAGGTCAACCCGTGTACCTCATGGGGATCGAGATTGTTAAAGCTCTCGGGGACGCCGCCGGCCGCATCCAATAGCGTATGATAAATTCGCCGGGTACTCACCGGTTCTGATAGCCTTTTCCCGGCCGGCACCTTGTTGGGCCAGTGGATGATAAGCGGTACGTGAACTAACTCCTGATAGGCAACAAAAGCGTGTCCGAAGTAACCATGCTCGCCTAAGCCATCTCCATGATCAGAGACCACGACGGTGATAGTATTTTCAGCATTCTCCCGCTCGGCCAAGACGGAGAATAATTCCGCCAGGTAATTGTCCTGGTAGGCCACCTCGGCGTCATACATATCGTTGAGGACCCGGTATTCTAACTCTTCCAATGGTTCGGCAACCGGCGCCTGCCAACGATAGGCTTCCCTATTCCAATTGCGCATGATGTTTCGCGCCCGGCGATCTTCACTCATATAGGGGGCGACCCGATCAACGAACTCACCCGGCGGCCAAAATGGCAAATGAGTTTCCATTAAGTTGAGAAATAAAAACAGCGGCTTTTCTGTCGAAATCCCCTCTCGTTCCTTAAGGAAACGGCTTAGGTCTCGGACCGAACGTTCATTTTGCCCTTTGAAATTGGCCATCTTAGACCACAAGGGGGTCAGTAAGGAATTTATGGAGATTCGAAACGCCAGATCTGAGCGGGCGAAGAAGTTCTGAATTGGGTAAGAAATCTTGCGCAAAAATTGCGTGTAAAACTCCAATAGCCAACCGAGCGGCCATGGCAAATGGGTTGAATGTTCCGGCATGCTGGGAAAAGCCCCACCGTAATTATAAAAAGTCTCAAATCCGTGCTTAAGCCCATTGTCGAGAATACCAACAAGTGGGTTATTACAAAAGCCAACTGTTTGGTAACCGACCTCATCTAGAACCTCGGCTAATTGTGGCCGGTCAGGTCCTAGCGTCCGGTCGGATTGGAGAAGCTGGTGCGCTGTAGGATAGAGGCCAGTGAACATAGAACCGTGACTGGGGATAGTCCATTGGGCAGGTGCGATGGCCATATCGAATGTCGCGCCAGCGGCGGCAAATTTGTCAAGATTTGGTGTGATGCTTCCCTCGACTTCTCTGGCCTTGTAGCCATAACATCCCAAGCGGTCAACGCGCTGGGTGTCGAGAACAATAAAAACTATATCCGGTCGACTCATAACATTATGTCAATCTTTATACACTGGTACAATCTGGCAATTCTATCAGTTACCACCTTACACAACCACCTCACAACAAGTGATTCGGATCAGTGTTTTGTGTGATTAGCGATTATTAACCAGACTGGTCGCCCTCATTTTGAGTGGGACTTCCATCAACAATAGCAGCGACTGTCCCTTCGTCATTTTGATTATCAGGAGGTGCAGCGCTCATTAAATCAGCCAGCCAACGGTTGGATGGGTCGGGCGCCAGAACAAGCGATTTAAATGCCATGGTCATCGGCACCGACAAAATAGCCCCAAATGGGCCAAGAAGGGCTGACCAAAAGACCACCGAGAAAACGACGGTGAAAGGTGATAGGTCTAACTCCTCACCCATATATTTTGGTTTGACGACGTTCTCCGCAAAACCATTGATAAGTACAATGCCAATAAAAACGATGATGGCTGCAGTCGGACCCGACTCTAGCAAGACCAGGAATACCGGTGGGATCAGAGCCACCCAGAAACCAATGGTTGGGATGTAGCTCATGAAGAACGCCAAAGCCCCCCAAAGCACTGGAAAATCAACGCCCATGATGACGAAAAAGACGGTGTCAATGGCACCGGTCACCAAGCCGACGATGGTCGTCACGAAAATATAGAGGCGTATGTCCGCCCCAAATGTCGATATACGCGTGACTACGGGATCACCTTTGCGGATATACGGGGCAAATTTTTCGGGTATTCCCAGGGCATCTACCAGGAGAAAAATGACGATGAGCGCCACCAAAAAGACATTTGATAGCCCGCCAACGAGCCCGCCCAAGAAATTGACAACAAAGCCCAGCAGTTTGCCCGGATCGAAAATCTTGATCAAGGCATCCAGGTCAATCAGTTTCGTAATTCCAAGGGATACTAGTGTTTCGGCAACCGAATCGATGATGCCTTGCAATTCTACAGTGTAGGTTGGCACAGCCTCGATGAAGTTAACCAAAGCAGCGAGCACAAACAGGACAGTGGCGATGAACACGACCAGAATCACGACTAGCGTGATCGCATAGGCGACCATCGAAGGAACGCCCTTTCGTTTCAGGCCATAGAGGAGAGGCGTCGCGCTAACCACGATAATCGCTGCCAGTACAAAGGAATTGATCATCGAGCTGGCTTGTTTAATGAAAAACATTGTTACGGCGATAGCTGCGATAGCTATAAAGAATTTGACAGTCGATGAAAGCTGAAAAGTCTGATTATTCATGGTTAACCATTTTGCACATTATCCCATTTTTTGAACTGGGATATCATGAATAGCCGGTCTGCAAAAGATATGATAATAGTCAGGAAAAGGATGGTTATACAAGGGGCATTCATTTATGTAGGCTAAAGTAAAGCATTGTCGATTCTACCGATACGGTTTACGGTTATCTGAGATTATACGGTCACGGGTCAGAGGCACAATGGAAATATTTCGCTAAATAGCAAAAACCCCGGAACTCGATTGGCAACTGTCCCACAAAAGGGTGAATATTGCCAGACTTCCGGGGTTATCAAGTTTTAGATAGCACCGTACTCGGAGCTACGTCACCGCGAACCGGCGACCGGTAAACATAGATTATGACGCTGTGCCTTCGTCCAGATCGACCATTTCGTCGGCCGCGGACTTAACGTCATCATGCTCCAGGGCTTTCTTGAGCTTTTCTTCGTCCTCATTGGAGAGGGATGTCTGGTAAACCTCACCGCCAAACTTTTCCAGTTCAGGCAGGACTTTGTCCGGGGTTGCCTTGGCAACCAGCATAAAGAGAGCCGAACCGCCGGGATCCAATGATTCTCCGACTTCTTTGATGAACTGATCATCAATTCCAATATCCGTGGCCTTGCCCATTACAAAGCCCATCAGTGCGCCAAATAACCCCCAGAAGATAGGAGCCAAGAACAACAAACCGATTAATAGGCCCCAAAAGCCGCCCCATAAAGCGCCGGATCCGGTAACCTGATTTTCAAGCGTTTGCTTAACTTTGACTTTGCCTTTCTTATCTTTGACGGCAACGGCAGCATCCTCCAACCGCAGTACTTCTTGTTTCTGAAGGATTGCAAGTTCCGCTAAGGCATCATGCCCGGTTTGTGCGTCCTTATAGGTAATGACGATTAAATCACTCAATTTTAAACTCCTTTATACAAGTTGGGCCTTCACTAGATCAGGCCAGCTTAACAATAATCTCGGGAAAGCGCCTTCTTCATGGAGCAGTTAATGATAGGCTGCCCACAAATAATCCGGCAACCCGATTTGAACCGATCAACGATGTAAATGATACCCTACAGCAATTGACCGGCAAGATCTCATATGCTTTTTTTATGTTTGGGGAAAGGTGGGCGGATGGTTTTTTTGCTTCTCTTTACGCGGCCTATCAATTCGTAGATAAACCGATTCTGGAGCAAGTGCCGAAGCATTGACAATATTTCAGTTTTAACAGCTTAACGGTTATATTTCGCTCCGGCCGCATCCGGATCAAAACCTATCGGCCAGATCGTGTTGTCGTTGTAACTGGCTCCTTCGAGATTTGCTCCCGTCAGGTCTGCGCCATCCAAGTTGGCTGCATTCAAAGCCGCCTTGCTCATATCAGCCTCCCGCAAATTGGCATTGTCTAGAATAGCTTGGAATAAATAGGCCCGATGGAGATTAGCGCCGCCAAAATCGGCACCGGAAAGCAGAGCGTTGCTGAGATCGGCTCCGGATAGATTTGCATGGCTCAGATTGGCTTCACCCAAGCTGATCTGAACCATCTTCGCCCCACTCAAATCGGCGCCACTAAGATCAATTCGCGCCAAGCCGAAAGTGGTCAGGTCCCGGCCGCTCAAGTCCACGGACTCACCTTTTTCATGGGCTAATTTGGTTAATTCCCAGACACGTTCAGAAGTTAACTTCATATCTAACAATTCCGATCAGATGCAATTTGTTTCTAGTGGATTCAAAAAATTATCTTATAGGCACAATAATCATACCGGTGGGTAGCAAGGCAGGCAAATGAGAATCTCTTGAATATCCGGCCTTACGGATGACAGCTCCTGACGGTGAATATCGACCAAGAACGGTATTTACTTGTCTGCTCAGGTCTCATATATCGGAAATGAGAAATACGCGTCATACGAACCGACTTTGCAGCGCCAGGGGCTATGTTAAAATTGATTGGTGCTCATCACTCAACTTTCACTCACCAACTTCAGAAACTATGGCCGGCTGGAACTCAAGCTGCCGGCCGGTCCAACCTTGCTCCATGGCGCTAATGCCCAGGGAAAAACTAATCTGCTGGAAGCCATCTATTACCTAGCCACGACCCGATCACCTCATGCCGACCAAGATCAAGAATTGATTCATTGGGAAGCATTAGACCCTAGAGAGCCCGTCATCGTCGGCAGATTAACGGCCCAACTTGAAACCAGCGACGGATCGAAGCAGATCGAAATACGCTTGATCAAGGAACAACAACGGGGGCAAGTCTCATTTCGACGCCAGGCGTTGATAGACCGGCGAAAGGTTCGCCTGATGGATCTACTGGGCAATCTAAGGACTGTTTTGTTTTTACCCGAGGATGTGCAAATTATCACCGGCTCTCCTGCCCAACGTCGGCGTTACCTGGATATCACCTTGTGCCAGACAAACCGCCAATATTGCCGGGCGCTGTCTGCATATAATAAAGTTCTGGAGCAGCGAAATGCCCAATTGCGGCGAATCGCCGAATTCGGGGACGGTCTTGATGTATTGCCTATTTTCACTGAAGAGCTGGTCAAATTGGGCAGCCAAATATTCACTGCCAGAGCCAGCTTCATAGCGGCGCTCGATAGAGAAGCCCATGCGATTCATTTCGAAAAGTTAACGGACGGTCGGGAGACGCTTCGGCTCCGCTATCTCCCTCGGTTGACGGCCGAAAACAACCTGAGAGGTGGTGATCAGTTATTGCAGGAGTCGATAGATCTGGGCCAATGGCTAGCGGCATTATCAACAAATGAAGCCGTCGAAGAAAAGTTCGCATCTCTGTTGGACCAGGTGCAGCCGGCGGAAATAGCCAGCGGCTCAACGCGCGTTGGACCTCACCGGGACGACTGGCGCTTTGGGGTGAGTGGCAGGAGTCTGAGCAGCTACGGATCGAGGGGTCAACAAAGGACCGCCATACTGGCATTAAAATTAGCTGAAATAGCCTGGATGGAAGAACAAACCAGTGAGACTCCGATCTTGTTGCTGGATGAAGTCGTGGCTGAGCTCGATGAACATAGGCGAGCCCAGCTTTTGAATACGGTTCAGAATGTATCCCAGGCAATCTTGACTGCGACGGATCCCAGTATGTTCACCGACCATTTTTTAAAATCGGCAAACATGATGCAGGTAAAGAGAGGCCAGATAATACCAGAGAAGAAGGAGCCTGTATAAAAATGAAAAGACTCCGGACCATATTACTATTGGTCACCTTGTTTTTGGCTGGCTGTCAAAACATCGGTGGCGACAATCTCAGTCCATCAGATTTACCTACACTTATAAGCTTGGCGCCTTCGGTGACACCTTTACCGCCGCCAACTGCTACGTCCAGCGAGCCAGCCGGCCAGATACCCGTCCCTCCGACATGGACAGCGGAGCCACCGGATGCACTTGTATCGCCAACTCCGGCCGGATTGCCATCCATTACACCGCCACCGAGCCAAACTCCTTTTCCAACCTTAACCAACACACCTCCACCATCTCTGACGCCAACTGATACGCCAGAGGTATCACCAACTAGCCCGGCCTCACCAACAAGCCCAGCAGCAACACTGCCGCCGCCTGTGAGTGGTAACTTGTTAATAAATCCCTCCTTCGAGCAAGGTTATTATCATGTTAGCGGCTATGTAGAGGTGATATCGCCAAATTCATGGTACTTCGGCTGGAAAGAAGAAGCGAATCCTCTGGACTCCGATCCCTGGAACCGCTTCGTTCGCCCTGAAAGCCGGCTATTGACCAGTGATTTTTTACCGGCTCACGAACACAGTCTCTTTATTTGGGACGGTGAACACACAATGAAGGTTTTTAAAGGCAGCGGTGCGATCTATTTCTGGTTGGTGACCGATATCTGGTTGGAACCGGGCAGTTATCTTTTCACGGTCAATGCTTTCCCCGACTTAATCGAGGGTTACAATAGCGTAGGCGGTAAGATTTGGGCTTCAGATCCCCTTTCCGGCGAAGTACGCTTCATCCTTGATAATGAAGTAGGCAGCTGGATTCTGCCTGAATTTGGCCGGAAGAATACCCTTACCTATGCCTTCGAAGTTAACGAAGCCCGCAACTTTCGTCTTGGCGCTGCCTTTCGTGGCCGGTGGGCCATTGCCAACAATGGTTGGTTTATCGATGACTGGTCACTGATCCAACTTGCACCCCCGCCTAATGAGCCCTGAACTGATATTGGCGTCCGCCTCGCCCAGAAGGCAAGAACTCATTCAACTATTAGGCCGGCCCTTTCAAATCATGACGGCTATGGTCGATGAAAGTAGCGTTCATGATTCTGATCCGGCCGTGGATGTCGTCGAAACCGCCCGGCTAAAGGCTCTGGCAGTAGCCGCTATTGCCCCGTCAAGGGCCGTGATCATTGCTGCCGACACGACCGTTGTCTTGGATGGGCAACGGCTGAACAAGCCGGCAGATGCCGGTGAAGCCTATCATATGTTAGTGAAGTTGCGGGGCCGGATCCACCAGGTTTATACCGGCATTTTCGTGGCCAATTTGGCCTCTGGTCAGTCTGTAACCGATGTGGCCGTTATGGACGTGCCGATGCGCGCTTATACCGACGCCGAGATCGCTGCCTATGTGGCAACCGGTGACCCTTTGGATAAAGCTGGCGCTTATGCTATCCAAAACCCAGGCTTCAAGCCTGTAGCCGGCTTGTCCGCCTGCTTCGCCGGCGTCGTTGGCTTACCCCTCTGCCATCTTGTGCGATCGTTAAATAAAGTGGGTGTATCCACTTCAGTCGACATCGCCGCGGAATGCCAAGCTTTCCATGAATATAATTGCCCGATTTATCAAAACATTCTAGAGAATTAGGGTTAAATAAGGCTTTGGATGACCGGAATAGTACAATTCAAGCGTCGCTACCCAAGCAAACTATTTTTCCTCTGGCGCAAAGTCGAAAAATCTGGCAAAATATATAAACATAAGATCAGAAGTAGATTGGTTATGATAAGTGCCAGTTGGATTTTCTAGGAGTCGTGTCGAATAGCTGAATTGCCTATCGGCAATGGAGGGAAATGATCATGGCGGATACAAACGAAATGTTACAGCAGGCGATCGCCGCTGCCAGGGCCGGAAAAACTGCTGAAGCCAAGGTGTTAGTGGATCGCATCATTGCCGATGACCCTGACAACCCGCATGCTCTCTTCCTGCGTGGCATGTTGGCCGAAAATCAGGATGAGCAGCGAGATTACATGGAGCAGGTCCTGTCCATCGATCCCGAACATAGAGCGGCAAAGAAACGAATGGCCCAGCTAGAACAGCAAGTAGAGGTTGAGGTTCCGGCCGAACCAGTTGCCGAGATCGAGCCTGTCGAAGAAGAAGTTCTAGTCGAACCAGCAATGGAATCCCCTATCGAAGAGACAATTGTCGCCGCGACCATCGTGGCCGAGGATGACTTGGAAGGTGGTATTGAGGAAACTGTCATTGCCGATGTATCCGAATTACCGTTGGAGGGGGAACTGGCTGAGGAAGAATTAGTCTTCCCATTTGAGGAAGAAGACGAACTCACTTTTGAAGAAATCGAGGAATCACCAGCGGAAGGTGCTGCAGAGACCATAATCGCAGCGGCCGTCGTCGACGAAGTGCTCGAGGTTGAAACCCCGGCCGAAGAGGATATCCCTGAGTGGCTTTTTGAAGAAGCCAGAAGTGAAGAAGAATTGGTAGAGTTCGACGAAACGCAGTTATGGACTGATGAAACCCAGCCTGGAGATGAAGAGCTGCCCGATTGGCTTCAAGAAGATACAGCTGTCAGTTACGACGACGTCAGATCTGAAGACGAGCTGGTGTTCGCGCCTGGGGACTTCGAAGAGGAATTATTTGCAGCCGAGCCTGATGAGTCGCCTTTGGTTGAGATCGACGAAGAGGATGTAGCCATCGCAGCCGCTGCAGCAGCGCCATTAGTATTAGATGAAGCAGACGCATCTCTGCCGGACACTGAGCTAGAAGCTGAAGAAGAACCAGCCAAAAAAGAAGCTCCCAAGAAAAAGAAATCAGGCAGCCGGGGACTTGAGATTTTGCTGATAGTACTGATCATCGTCGCCGTGATCGTCGTCTGCGCACTGGGTTATTTGATCATCAACCCGCCCGCCTAAATTCGGACACGATGATCAGGATTCTGGTTTTATATCCAATCAGGTTGTCTATCCCTGGCTGGAATTTAAATTAGGCCAATTCTCGTTTAGGTTTGGCAGGACATTTCACTTAAGAAATAACGCCAAGATCCCGGCCGACCCTACCAAATGTATCCAGCGCCTCTTCTAAATCGGCGCTGCTGTGGGCGGCCGAATTCATAACCCGTATACGTGCTTTGCCCTGTGGAACGGTGGGGAAGCCAATAGCCATGGCGAAGACGCCGTTTTTTAGCAACTGTCGGCTAAATTCTTGGGCCAAGGGAGCTTCGCCCAACATAACCGGCACGATAGGTGTTTGGCTGAAACCGGTGTCAAAGCCCATATGCTGCAGGCCATCCCTGAAAATAGCCGCGTTTGCCCACAGCCTATCGACTAACTCAGTAGACTCTTCCAATAGGTTTACAGCCTCAATACAAGCAGCGGTGTCAGGCACAGTCATGGCACTTGAAAATAGGAACGGCCGGCCACGCTGGCGTAGCCAGTCGACGATGACCTGTTTGCCGGCAACCATGCCACCGACGACACCGAAAGCCTTACTAAGGGTGCCAACCTCCACATCAACCCGACCGTGTAGGTCAAAGTGATCGACAATACCGCGGCCGCCCTTACCCAAAACTCCTTCGCCATGTGCATCATCAACCATTAGCAAGATGTCGTTCTCCTCGGCGACCAGACATATTTCATCTAAAGGAGCGATATCACCATCCATGCTAAAAACACCATCGGTGACGATGAGCCGGCGACCATAATCCTTTACCTCTGCCACTTTCCGCCGCAGATCGGCCGGATCATTGTGATTATAACGGACCACTTTCGCACGACTCAGCCGGCAACCATCGATGATGCTGGCATGGTTCAATTCATCGGAAAAGATGATATCACCCCGTCCAACCAGGGCCGGAATAGTCGCCAGGTTTGCGCTGAATCCACTCTGGAACGAGATACACGCTTCGGCGCGCTTAAATTCAGCCAATCTCTGTTCCAACTGGACATGCAAGCTCATCGTACCGGCTATGGTTCGTACGGCCCCTGGGCCAACTCCATAACTATCAATGGCTTCTTGGGCCGCTACTCGCAAGCGGGGATGGTTGGCCAAGCCCAGGTAATTGTTGGCGCAAAAATTTAACAATTCCTGACCATCGATGGTAACCCTGGCATCCATAGGTGAGTCGATAATCCTGATCGTCGTATACAAGCCGGCTTGCTTCAGGCCGGCGATTTCTTTCTGGATCCATTCTGTTTTGTCGCTCATCGCTTTTCCTTTTTTATTTCTTCATCAATGCTGAATCAGTTTCTGCTAATGCAACAATCAGATACTTTAGGTCTATTTCTCGGGATGCAACAGCTCTCCAAAAGGTTTGAAACCAAAGAGATGAACCATAACATCCCCTCATGGGTTTGTCCTCGATTCTTACTTTTGGATGGGCTACATTCTTTGTAACCTAGAATTTATAGGTTGAATTGCCGTGGCCATTATACCACCCGTAGAAATCTACCTAACAACGACTATAGCCCGCGAACTACAAAATCGCCCTTGGTAAATCTGCGCCAGATCCCGACATTATCCTTGTAGCCTCATTGGTTCCATCATCTACCTCAGTCGCCAACCAGATCTTTACATCTTTGTCGGGAAATCGAAAAATCGGGCATCGAGACCAAATTTTTCGGCGAGATGTTGGCCGAAAGCCTTTACTCCTATGGTTTCGGTGGCATAATGCCCACCATAGATGATATTCAGGCCATAATCAGAAGCTGACCAATAGTGGCTGTGGGAAGTCTCGCCTGTCAGAAAAGTATCGGCCCCCAACTCTCGGGCAGCAGCCGCTTCGTCGGCGCCGAAACCAGAAATGATCGCCACTTTATGAACCATATCAGGCCCGTGGGCCAGGACACGCGTTTCAGTTTGCAGCTTCTCATCGATCAAGGCGGTAAGCTCGATGAGCGATTGAGGGCGAGCCAACGATCCATAGACCCCGATTGATGTACCCTTCACCGGGCACCACCATTCTTCAATAGTTAAGCCGATTATCGACGCCAGAAGTGCATTGTTGCCGACCTCCGCATGCGCGTCTAGCGCCAAATGGGCTGAATAAAGGTTTAAGTCATTCTGCAAGAGAAGCTTAACACGACGGCCGAATGGCCCGGCAATAGGCTGTACATCACGCCATAGGATACCGTGATGAACTAGCAACATATCGGCCCGCCAATCCGAAGCGGCCTCGATGACTGCAGGGGCTGTATCAACAGCCAGCGCCAGGCGTGTGATGGCTTCATTGTCGGCTTCGACTTGCAGGCCTTGAGGACCATAGTCCTCGATGGCGTTAATGCCCAAGTATTCATCCATATAAGCTACTAATATATCTCTATCCACGATCACCTCTTTTGATATTCTCTATCTGGTGGGGATTAGCGCTTTGTCTTGCCCCATGATATACTGCTTGCCATTATGCCGACAGTTGACAAATTGAATGAGCCGGTGCTTATTCTAAACGTTAACTACGAGCCGCTGCACGTTTGTAATACCAAGCGGGCTCTGGCCCTGGTCTTTAATGGTAAGGCAGAAATTCTGCTAAATGGCCGGGGCAAGATCCGTAGCGCAACGGCCGAATACGATATCCCCTCAGTCATAAAATTAGACTATATGGTCAAGCGGCCGCGCCTCCAGGTCAGTTTGACCAAACGAGAAATCCTCCGTCGGGATGACTTCACTTGCCAGTATTGTGGTCGTAAAACCCATATTTTGACCATTGATCACGTGACTCCGCGGCGATTGGGTGGAGCCCACACATGGACCAACGTTGTTGCGGCCTGTCCCACATGTAACCGGCGCAAAGGTGGCAAGATGCCGGAACATGCGAACATGCGCTTGCGGCGGTCGCCTTTCCAGCCTAGTGCGTCCGCCCAATACCGTTTTAGTCATCACTTGGCGTCCCACCAAGAATGGGAGCAGTTTATTCAGGGTTGGTAAAACTCTTGCATACAATGGTTGCCTCTCTTCAAATAGAAATCTCCTAACACTTAATCACCACCACCGTCACTATTTCGCTGTCCTTCGTTATCCTGGGCCAACTGCACCATCCGGTCTAAGCCATTTTGGACAAGTTTTGTCACTTCAGTAACCATGGCTTCATATGCGGGTCTTGGTTCGCCGTAAGGATCGTAAACACTGTATCCCGGTCCGCTCATTTCACTAAGCGTGAAGATTTTGTCAGCCAGACCAGGAAATTCAATTTGAAGCGCCTCCACATGACCCAATTCCATGCAAAGGATCAGATCCGCCCATTCTAGTAAATCTCTGCCTACCGGTCGCGATCTGTGATCCGTTATGTCAAGTCCCTGTTCGGACAAGATTTCGATGCTGTAATAGGAAGCAGACTGGCCAAAAGTCGCCCACGTACCGGCCGAGGCTACTTCCCAATCGTTAAGTCCCCGCTGATGCAGGCGATCACGAACAACTGATTCGCAGACCGGCGAGCGGCATATATTAGCCGTGCAGACCACTAAGATATTAGCCATCGATCAAACTATCTCCTCTATTTCGCGCGTAATAAGTCGCATAATGCAAACAAGTCGCCAGACAAGAGACCATGTCCGCCAAAGACGATGGGGATAGGCGCTTCCAAAGCAGCAATTGTAAATTTTTGTAGCCATGAATCTTGGATTTGATCGACCATACCCAAATCTGAATTGAACCGGTCATTGTTGGCCGGCCAAAGCCCACGATGAGCCAATAAGACCCGGGTATCTATCAGGGCAGCCTGAACCTGTTGGGAAAGCGTATTGAAGAAGGGTTGCAAACCTACAGCTTCTATGTGTGCTCCCAGATACGAGTAAACCTCACCTCGAGCTAGCCGGCCGCTAGAGACCATGCCTCGTTCCTCAGATATGACTCGAATCCAACAACGTGTCACCCGATTGATTGCCTGCCATGCATCTGGCCCTAGCCTACCGGAGATGAGCACCTGACTAGCCGGCCTGGCCAAGACTTCCATTAATGCATCCAACTTGGAAGTGTCGAGGGCTAATTGGGCCAGGTAACCCTCAAGTTGAGGTTTAGTCTCTGGATGTAACCGTAAGACCAACAAGTCTGCAGGTGTGTCAATATCTAAACGACTAGCAGCTGAAGGTGACAAAGTAGACAAAGGCAATCCAGCTTCTGTGGACAAGACCCAACCCAGCATATTGTCAAGAGGCAGGCGTTCGCGAAAGTCGATAATTAGCTGCGCCGGCACGATGCCAGCCCAATCGCTGGCAAATTGGTTATTCGTGAGGATGCATTCTTCAGCGCCAGCCACTTTCTCCAATAACGCGCCTAGAGCCGAATCATCCAGCAAAGGGGCCGAGCCGCCGCCGAAATATAACAAGCGCCGGACTTGAAAGCGCTGCACGATATCGGCCAGAAATCGACCAACGTGGATAGATCCGTCCGGGCTCTGAATGTACTCAACCGGCACGTCTCCTGCTAGCTCACCGATATCCGGCGATACGACGATAATGCGATCTACCAGCTCAAAGCTGGCGATCTGCCGAATTAGATCCCTGGCAGCGGCACGTCGGGCCATTTGCACCCAAGAAGTGGGAGATGGCTCATTCGGCTGCGCTCCAACCATGACAACTGCTGTAATCATCGTCTTTCTGACAAAAAAAGAGGGCAATCTATCACTGACTGCCCCACTTTCGATCCCTCGTCTCCAATCAGCTAGAAATCAATCAAGCGATCGTTCTTCCAATTCTTGCTGAAACATACCTTCCGATTTCAAAACGAAATATCTTGATGATTATTCGGGGACTTGTAAATCACTACGTCAACGTTACTTGCCTATCCGGGTGATGTGGAAGGATCGGCTAGTCGAAAAGGGGTTGGAGTAAACCATAATCCCCGTCATGGCGCTTATAAACAACATTGACGGCTTCTTCGTCAACGTCAAAATATACGAAGAAACTGTGACCGAGCAATTCCATCTGTTCGATAGCCTCTTCCGGAGACATCGGCCGGAGCGGAAAACGCTTTCGACGGACAATAACTGCTTCCTCATCCTCGTCAAACCCTTCTTCCACCTCCGGTTCAAAGGGCAGTGGCTCACCTACCAGGTATTCGTCTACACCGCCGCCACTACGTCGGTCCTGAATACGTTTGCCTCGATACCGTTTAATTTGCCTGTACAGCTTATCGACTACGGCGTCGATAGCGGCGAACATATCGTTGCTGCGCTCTTCGGCCCGTAAAATGGTCCCTCTATCATCACGAACCGTTATCTGTGCCACTTGTCGCTCAACAGCGCTACGAGTATTCTGGGATGACAATTCTACATGCACTTCAGACAAGTTGGGCATGTAACGATCGAGGCGCGCCGTCCTCTTTTCAATATGCGAATGCAATCTTGGCGTCAATTCGACGTGATGGGTGTTAATAGATATTTCCATGGTCCTCTCCTATGCGGAAGTGATTGCCTGATCCCCTATGGCAATGGTCAGGCAGTAGGCGCTTACTGATCGTGCGCCTGCTTCTAGTAATGTGTCGGCGGCCGCTGCTAGCGTTGAACCTGTTGTACAGACGTCGTCGACAAGTAAGATACGCTTTCCAGCCACCCTGTTAGAATCAGCTCCAAACGCGCCGCGAACGTTAGCACGTCGCTCGCTTGCCGTCAAGCCTAATTGGGGTCTTGTTTGTCTCGATCTAACCAACATCGTTGGCTCGCTGTTCCAGCCAAATTCATTCTGCATCTCTCGCACTAATAACTCAGACTGATTATACCCTCGTTGTCGTTGGCGTCGCAGATGTAAAGGAATCGGAAGGACAATGTCTACTGGTTGTTGCCACGTTGACCATGCCATAATCATAAGCTCCCCAAGAGGCTCTGACAAGGCGAAATAACCCTCATATTTCATTTGATGAAGAACCTGGCGAACCGGGTTAGTGTGTAGCGTCGCCGCCCGAATTCGCTCCAAGGGCAATGGGTTGGCGCGGCACTCTGAACAAAGAACAAGATCATCGGGATTAGGACGACCGCAACGGGGGCAAATTGGTTCCTCTAGCCATTGAACGTCATTCCGGCATTCATGACAAAACAGATCCCCAACGCGATTACAACTCGCGCAAACAGGGGGAAGGACAGTATCGAGGAGTGTTTTACTAAGGCGTCTTAAGCCTTGGCGCCAGCGCCGGCCTAAGGGTGAATAGTCGGTAGACAACAGGCGAAAGCCTTACCGTGCGAGCTTTCACTCGCGCTATGGGGGTGCACTCAGCACCGACCCTAAAAACAGATGATGGATTTTCTATCCAGCTTCTTAGCCGGTGACATTGCGTAGTGCATCTGTACGCAACACTTGAAAGGCTGCCGGACCCAACAATACTATAAACATTGACGGAAAAATGAGAAATACCAGCGGAAAGAGCATCTTTACTGGTGCCTGGTGTGCTTTTTCCTCCGCTCGCTGTCGACGTCGTATACGCATTTGTTCAGACTGGATGCGTAATACTTTGCCAATACTAACCCCAAGGTGTTCTGCTTGGAGGATCGCAGCCACAAAGCTGCTCACATCATTCACATCCATTCGATTGGCCATGTCGCGCATTGCCTGGCGCCTGGATTTGCCCAGCTGAACCTCGTAAATTACTCGGCCGAACTCATCGGCCAGTGGATCGTCCCACTTCTCATGAACTCGAGCCATAGCGCCGTCGAAGGGTAAGCCCGCATCCACGCAAATGGACATGAGATCCAGAGCATCAGGGAACTTTTTGACGATCGCTTCCTGGCGCCGACTAATCGTTGCTGAAAGATATAGGGAAGGCAAATAAAAACCGAGAATTGCCACAATTAGGCTGAACAGAATTCTCCGGCCCGGATCCTGGCCAAAACGTCCCAAGAAGAAGAAAAACAATACGCCAAGGACAATGGTCGTAAATCCCCGAAGGACCCAAAATTCGGCGGCCGAGATGTTGCCCGGGCTACCTGCTAGTTCTAGCTTATGCGCTGTGTTATCAAGCATCGACTGGGGCGTGAGTCGGGTGACGATCTCGCCCAGCCGGCGTAATATTGGAACGACGATCCGGTCTGTAACCGGCATGGACATCTCGATCTCTTCGATGCTAACCGGTTCGTCGCGCGCCGCGTATTCATCTATCCGGTTGGCTAAAGGATCGGATTCGGCACGTCTTAACAATACGATGCTGACGACAACTAACAATACCGCAAGAAGTCCAACAACTATAACTATTGATGACATATACTACCTCCGCCCAATCTTCAGCAAACAGGACGCTTCCGTCCTGGCATTACAGGGACGAATCAATTGACCTACTCGCATAGAGCAACTATCCATGATCGAGTTCACTCTAGACCTCAATGTCCACAATTCTCTGAATCAGGAAAATACCGATTGCCATCATGATCAGACCTGCTCCGATTACCATCCAACCGCAGGGGATCGAGCCGACCATGGGATCTTCTTTTATCCAGAGCTGGCTCATGTACTCCCCATTGATAGTCAAGAGGATGAAGGCTAAGGCTATGGGTAACAAGCTAATAATCCAACCCGAAAGACGACCCTGGGCAGTCAAGGTTCGAATTTCACCCTTGATTCTTACCCGCTCACGTATTGTAAAACTAATGGTATCGAGTACTTCGGCCAGATTACCGCCGACCTCACGTTGGATATTGACGGCCGTGATGACAAGGTCCAGATCCTCACTCGGCATGCGTCTTAACATATTGTTCAAAGCCTGGGACACGCTCAAACCAAGTCTCACCTCTTGAACTACACGTTCAAATTCGACCGATACAGGAGGAGGTAATTCAGTCGCGATCGCTTCCATTGACTGAAGAACACTGTAGCCTGAACGCAGAGCATTAACCCACAAATTTAGGGTTTGACTAAGCTGATCTTCGAATGCCCGTAGGCGACGCTTGGCAGCGAAATTCAGATACCAGAGCGGAATAAAGCTCCCCAGTAATCCGCCAGCTAAGGCGAACGGAATATTATTATCGAAAATGAAATAGAGTATGACGCCTACGATTACGGCCGACATAAAGCGCAGGGCGATGTACTCGCTTACCCGCAGACTGACACCCGACTTGGCGATACGTGCTTTTATGCCTCTAGTGAAACTCCGTTCACCAATTGCCTTATCAACGCGCTCACCAACAGCCGGGCGGCTGATCGCTGGTCGATCGTCGACCGCGGCTACCTGGGCCGAGCTACTCACGTAGCGGTCCATTCGCTCGTCCACTTGGGAACGGTTGCCGGCTATCAAGGCCACCCCGGCCCCAATCATCATTAAAACGCCGGCTACTGCCACTAGAACAATCAATGGGTTCACCTGTCAACTCCTTCTAAGTATACGATACGCAGTCTGTGGCCGTTGATTTAACATCAGCCATTAAAAGGAATGCGTCTGCCGGTGATGCCTCTTTGCGAAATTGGCCGGCAATGTTAACTGCATTTCAAGTATTGTCGTCGTTGTTTATCGATTTCGTGTCCCTAAGCCAAAGATCGACGGCGGCAACATGATGCCTGCTTCTTGAATCTTATACATGAACTTCGGTCTCAAGCCCGTCGGTCGCAACCTGCCAATAACCTTGCCATTTTCGAAACCGGTCTGCTCGAAGCGATAGAGCTCCGACATGGTGATGACGTCACCTTCCATGCCCTGCACCTCACTGATGGAGGTGATCTTTCGGGTACCATCCCGCATCCGGTCTTGATGAACGACCAAGTCGACGGCCGAGGCGATCTGCTCTCGAATAGCCCTGTGGGGCAAGTCCATGCCCGCCATCAACACCATCGTTTCCAGACGGGACAGCATGTCACGCGGGCTATTGGCATGCAACGTGGTCATGCTTCCTTCGTGACCGGTATTCATGGCTTGCAACATGTCAAGCGCTTCGCCCGCTCGAACCTCGCCAACGATGATTCGATCTGGGCGCATACGCAACGAATTGACCACTAAATCGCGGATATTTACCTCGCCTCGCCCTTCGATATTTGGCGGGCGCGATTCGAGCGTTACCACATGTTCCTGACGGAGCTGAAGTTCCGCTGCATTCTCGATTGTAACAATTCGCTCGCCATCAGGGATAAAGCCAGACAAGATATTCAAAGTTGTTGTTTTACCTGAACCGGTGCCACCGGAGATCAGGATATTTACCCTTGCAATGACACTGGCTTTCAAGAATTCGATGGACTCTCGTGTAATCGTACCAAATTCGATGAGATTCTCGACAGTTAAGGGAATCTTGGCAAAGATACGGATCGTGAGAGTAGGTCCTATTAAGGAAATGGGTGGGATGATGGCATTCACACGAGAGCCATCTGGCAAACGTGCGTCGACCATCGGAGCGCCTTCGTCGATCCGTCGTCCTAACGGAGCAACAATGCGTTCGATGATACGCATCAGATGTTCATCGTCTTCGAAAGTCGCGTTTACCTTTTGAACACGACCCTGACGCTCTATGTAAATGTGCTTTGGGCCGTTAACCATAATTTCGGTGATACCCTCGACGCTCAGATATTCTTCGAGAGGACCATACCCCAGAATTTCCGCGACAATCTGCTCAAACAGGCGCTTTTTTTCGCTTCGAGTGAGGACGATTTGCTCTTGCAAGAGCATCGTCTCAAACATCTCCTGGATGGTGGTTCTCACCTCCGATGACTTGGTTACGTCCATGCTCGGATCCAGCTCGGCAATGAGTTTTTGTTGAATCCGGTTTTTGAGATCAGTATATGCATCCCGCGTCCCCACCCCCGGTGAAGATCGCTTAACCCTCAATTCCTGGAGCTTGGAGGGTTGTTCCTCCAGGCCGGAATCTTGACCCTTCTCAATCCGTCTCAAAAGTGACACTATCGCCCTCCACTATTTGTTAAATAAGCGAGCAATTGAAGGAGACCCGTTGGACTCCTCAGCTTTGGTAGTTTTTCTCGCCCTGCCTAATTCACCCACTAAATGGTCGCTCAAACGATTAATAGCTCGTACAATCGGGCGCTTTTGCCAGTCCGGTCGGACCAATGGGATGCCCTGATCGGCGGCTGAATATGCAATGGGATCTTCTGGGATGACTACGGTCGCCGGCCATTTTAGGGTATCTTCAATTTTTTTGACAGAAATACTGACCTTTTTCGAAGCATGGTTGATTACTAGAACAACTTTGCTTCGCTCGTACTCCAGGCCCTCGCTTAGGTCAAAGAATCGACCCACATTCTTAATGCTTGGCAAGCTTTGGCGAGTGATAAGGATGATTCGATCGGCGGTATCCAGAATGGCCAGGCTAACATCGTTTAGGCTCGAACTGGTGTCGATGAGAATGAAATCAAAAGCCTGCCGCAGTGTATCTAGTAGGGTCTTCATGGCTTCTGCTGATACGAGCTCGGCCATTTCCGGCCGCGGTGGCGCCAACAAGACTTTTAGGCCACTATCATGTTCGACTATTACGCTACTTAACAGATCCTGATCCAGGTCTGAAACATTTTCAATTAAATCCACCACCGAAGCTCGGGATCTCAAATTCAACATGAGGCCTACATCACCAAATTGCAGGCTTCCGTCTACTAACAGGGTTTTGTGACCTGCCCTGGCCATTGTGACGGCTGTATTCACCGCTATGGTTGTGGTTCCTAGGCCGCCTTTCGGGCTGAATACAACGATGACCTTTCCCTCGCGAACAGACTCTTTGATCTGGCCTGCCGATGCAGCTGCCGAGCGAGTGGCTACGGCCCTTTGAATCATCGGCCTCGTTTCATGCACACGCCGGACAGCTTCCACCAATTCGTCACCCGAGAAAGGCTTCATCAAGAAATCCCGCGCGCCGGCTAACATCGCCCGCCTCAGATAATCAGCTTCGCTCTGGACGGACATGATGATCACCTGGGCTTCAGGTACACTTTTGGTGATTTGTTGGCTGGCGGTAATGCCATCAGAGTCTGGCATGTTGATATCCATTAAAATGATGTTCGGCCGTTGCTCTACGGCCAACTTAATGGCCTCACCACCTGTACCTGCATGGCCAATTACCTCCAGATCAGATTCAAACTGGAGTAATTTGCGTACATTCTCCCGGGTTTCGGGAATATCATCAACGATCAAGACACGAATTTTTTCTGTCATAGACTACTCAGTGCTAAAAGGGATGTTTGTGCAGGATATGCGCCACAGGATGTCGATTCTTCAGACCCTTCTGCCCCTGAATCGAGCATTCAGCACACATCATACAATGATCCCACGCAATGTCAAGAATTGCTCTGTTGCCAGTATAAGAGAAGCTCATTGACTAAACAACAAGACGTTTGTACCAGAGATTTAAGGCCAATAAATTACTGTTAACGGGTCTCCCTACCAGCATGTTTACCACGTAATAGGCAACCTCATCATCATCGTGGATCGCCAACAAATATTCAGCCTATTTCGGAGGAAAGAGATTTTCGCTTTTGTAAACAATCATGCCAGTAACCAAGCGATCAAGATTGACTGAAACCTATTCAACAACCTTACGTTCTGCCTGATTATAATACTGAAGATAGAGATAATAATCAGCTACAGTCGCTGATTTGTCGGTCAGAGGGTATCGGTTTGAGATGCACAGGAAAATCACAAGGCTGTCAAGCAATCGGCCAATTAACTGGATTGATTTGAGGGTAAGCAGGAGGAAATTGTATTGACTGGCCAAGGAATGACAATATTGGTCAACTCATCATTCACCAGGATTGTCAGCGGGACTTGGGCGCCTTGACCAAGTCGTTATTGAGGAGGAATTGGCGCGTTATTGCGACTCCAATACAAAAAAAGAGCCCTGTTAAACAGGGCTCTTCCCACGTGGACTCACTTAGAGTATTATGGGCGTTGTTGCAGTCCGGCTATGATCTCGCTAAAGACTCTCCCGATTTCAGGACCAAGAAGGGCCAGAATCGCAATCACGACGATTGCAACTAGGACGAGGATCAAGGCATATTCTACCAGACCCTGACCACTTTCACTCTGTAAGTATAACATTAAAAAACCTCCATTGGATTAATATGGAAACAACATAAAAGTAGATAATAACATTATAACTAGGCTATAAAGCTAATGCAATAGAACAGAGAAAATACGATCAGAATACAGACAACAGGGGGACTAAAGTACTATCCGCGCCTTGAATCCTTATTCGGCGAGAAGCTGGGGAACATGACAATGGCTCACAAACTTGGCTTATTTCACCATCTGCTGAGCTACATCTTCGACTGGAATAGTGAATTCAACCCGAGTTCCCTGCCCCAGGCTGCTCTGGATAGATAGTTCGCCATTTAACATAGCAATTCGATCGCTGAGGGTTGGCAGACCGATGGTGGTACGGGTTGCAGCTTCGCCAAGGGATTCATCCACATTGAAGCCATCGCCATTATCTTCAACCACGACCAATAACCGTTCGATATCCAAATCCAGCAGCACCTCGATTTCTGTCGCCCGGCCGTGAATGCGCGCGTTATTGAGCAATTCCTGAACAGCACGGAAAATGGTAACCTCGATATGTTCTTCTGATCGACTGGCCTGCCCGGTGACATTGAGAGTGACTGATATGCCATGCTTCTCATCAAAAGACTCGATATAGCGACGTAGCGTTGGGACAACGCCAAGGTCATCGAGCATCATAGGTCGCAAATCAAAGATAAAGCTCTTAACTGCATTGAAGGTAGCCGCGGCCGAGTTTTTCAATGCTTTTAGTTCTTCTCGAGCTTGATCCGGATCACTATCGAAATAGCGTTCGCATATCTCCGCCTGCAAAATGAAGTTACTCAGCGATGAGGCCGGGCCATCGTGCATTCGCCGGACCAATACCTGGCGGGCTACCTCTTCAGTCTGGATCACCCGGACAATATTTAATTGATCCCGGGCTCGTTGGGGGACGTCTGGCAACTCGGTCAACCCCTCCGTTATTGCTAGTAGGCGTCGCTGCATTTCGGAAAGGCGTCTTAGGTTTCGCTGATCGCTCTGAAGCTTCTCCAACTGACCTCGCATGGTAAACAAGCGCTGTTGAGCATTGATCAAAGCTTCATACGCTTCTTTGATATCCTCACGTGGAATCGTATCAAAGTTGGTCTGAAGCTGGCTCAAATAATTGGCCACTCTCGCATTTCGCTGCGCCAGCCGTTCAACTTCGGCCGCGCTTTGTTTGACCAGCACATCTATTTCCCCCAATTCAGCCCGGGTCTTCTCATAGGCCTTAAAGGTCTGCTCGAGAAACCCGCGGAGGGTTAACTCGCTGGTACCGGTCAGGTTCTCATCCATGTGAGATCATCTCCCGCCTGCTAACTTTGATTTTTTAATGCTGCCAGTCCCCAGATCTGGGGATACGATTAGTCTCGCAACGGCTTATCTAACCTCACCCAGCCACGACTCAAAGCGTAAACCGCTGCCTGGGTTCGATCCTCAACCTGAAGTTTGCGAAGAATCGCCGTCATATGGTTTTTCACCGTTTGGTGACTGATTCCAAGAGCATAGGCGATCTCTTTATTGCTCCGGCCATGGGTGACGTACTCCAGAATCTGCATTTCTCGAGGTGACAGAGGCACAAAAGAGTCTTCGACATCGGTAGTGAGTTGACCACTTATCCGGCCGATCTTCTCTTCTACCCACTGCACGACCTCATCGTGAGTCATTCTGCGTTCGCCAACCACATACATGCCTTCACGCACCGCATAAATCGTATTTATTAACGATTCGGGCGTGATATCTTTGGGGCAATAAGCAGAAGCACCTGCCCGAATGGCATGGAACGCCTGTTCGGCGTCATCGTAGCCAGTGACTACGATTACCCCAATCTCAGGTTTACGTGCCTTAATCTGACGGGTTACCTGTAAACCATTCAAGTCCGGCAAGTTAATGTCCATCAAAATGACATCAGGATCGATCTCACTCGCCATATCAATGGCTACTTCGCCGGTGGCTGCTTCACCGACGACTTTTAAACCTGGGTCGGTTTCTAGTACGTCCCGCAAACCTTGACGAAATAGCGGATGGTCATCTACGATCACAACTCTATTCAAGGTCATATTTGCCCTCCATTATAGGATACCCCTAAAGTGGTATGTCGATACATCTCTATATCCAAAAGAAACTACAATCGGTACAACATTTTGAATCTGGACTCGAGGTCCACACTCTAGGAGGTTAGAGCGCGCGCAGTATACCTGATGCCTGTAGCCAGGGCAACTAGTACTTGCTCGCTCAACTACCTAGCTTGTAGACCTCCATATTGTTGTATCCCTCACTCTGTGTCCAGGCGAATTCTGTCGAAAAGAGCAAATCTACCTGGTCCGATGACGTGAGGCTTGTATATGGCCAACCTGGCGCCGTTACCAAATAATCTGCCTCGCTTTGTAATACATACGCCGCCATCCCTTCTTTGTCAGCCAATAACGGAATAACTTCCGGTGATATAAGCCCGGCAAGGTCTAGGATATGCCGATTTGCAAAATAGCCAATGGCTCCTATGTCATGGGCGGCAATTAAGGCATTCTCAGGAGTGTTGGCCTGTATCCAACGGGCAGTCGTTACCATTTCACCGTTGATTAAAGCAACATCTTGCTTGTAAGCCTGTAATCCCAGGATGAAGAAGATTAAGAGCAAAGCTATGAATGTCAGTCCGGCAAAGGTTCGCAGAATATTCTCGCTGCGTTGGCTGATCTGCAGACGATCCTTGATCCAACCTCCTAACTGAATCCAGCCCGCTAAACCGTACAGAATAATGACTGGTATAACTGGCATCAAGTATCGACCATGTTGGTAATTGACAGGCAAGCGCCAGGCATAAAGGAATACATGCCCGGCCGCCCACAATATGGGCAAAAAGCGCAACAGCCGCCTGGACTGCCAATCAGCTCGCAGTGAACACCAACTACTTACAAAAATTCCTGGCAGTAACAGTAAATGGGCGCCGCTAATGCCGCGCAAGCCCTCGAGCGGCCCCCCTACGACGTGATAAAGTAGTTTGACGTATCTTTGAACTAAAGGTACTTCCCATAGGAATGCATACTCGCTCTGCTTGGCGTAATAAGTATTTGGCCATAAGGTGTTATTGGACACGTAATTGAGCAAAAAATATGGAATGAGTGGCAGGACGGCTGTTATCACATAGAGGGCGGTACGAATAAATTTATCTTTCGGCGAACCCAGGGAGATTAAGATGCCTCCTGCGATGAGTATGGCTAAAGGCAGTCCGTCAGGGCGGGTTAGGATCAAAAATCCAGCCAGGATACCCAACACCCAGCTCTGCCAATGCCCAGATTCCTGTTGCCGACCGTAGCTAACCATTAGTTGCATAGCGAGACCACAAAACAACAAGGTTTCCATCCCGCTTCCAGCAGCCCAGACCAAAGGCCAAGTTAATACAATAACAACGCCGACCAACCAACTAAGGTGTTCTTGCTTGACCCAATTATCGGCCCATAATCTCATGCCGCTCCACCCAATCCATGTTAGACAGAGCCATCCAAGAAAATAAGCCCACGGCAAAAACGGTAATCGGAATAGATAACCGAAGGCCAGCAGCAATGTCCAAAGTGGCGCTGTCGAACCGGCGCTAATCACACCATTCACATACGACCAGTTGCCGTTTTGGATTAGATTTCGAGCATAAGTCTGGTGAATCCAACTATCATCTAAAGGTAACCCTGACTCCCCGCCGATGGATGCAACACCTACGTAAAGCAAGGTGGCCAGTAACGCCACGCCGGCGACCAACCAATACTTGCCGGCTCCTGAGCCAGCCAGCAAAAAACGTTGGGCATTAGCTGCCGTTCGCACATTATCGCTTCGGATAGGTATTTCTGTTTCTTGCGTTTTCACGCAACCCATCCCCACAAAAAGATTTGACCACTTTCATAAAGATAGAGGGCAAGGGAAGGATATGCAATGAGACGATGGGACCATGGATTCTGCCCTGTTTCCCACCCGTAATTTGGGTCCCCTCAAGTCTGGTTGCAAGCGTTCATTGGATTCAACCGGTAAACGAGTGATGATCGAGGGCGGGATAACCCACTACGAAAAAAGGTGGGTGAATCATAGCTGAGCGGGGGTATCATAATAATTCTGATCGCCAGCTTGGATGGTCATCGCCATTGATCGTGTTTCATTATTTCACCCTGCTGGATTGTTTACTTCATATAACCGTGCGTCACCTGACGACCAAACCAATGACAATCGAGGATGCGCAATTTTTCCCTGATATATATCATCCAACGGTTTTGGGCGATTCTGATTGAGCAACACATAGGTGACGCCAAAACGATCGGCCGCCAGTAATAAAGAATCCACCGCTTCATTAGGCACAGAGACCGCCGGCAGACCGCTGTAATAATTCAAAGCTGGCGCATTTCCGGCCATTACCACCGAGGAAGGCGGCACCAACTGGCCAACTTGATGATAGAGTTCGGGATCCTCATCAGGCTTCAAACTGCCCTGAGCTAGATAGAAAGTCATGATCAAGGCGACGATGATAAAGAGGCCGGAGAATATTTTTTTTGCGCGTTCCGGTTGCCAATGCGGCAATTTTGTCGCGGCCCAATCGACTGCCAAACCAATGCCGGCAGCGGCAAAGGCGGTTGACCAAGGCCATAAGGCGATTGATGAGTGAAAAAGGCTACCTCGAGTCCCAGGCAAAGTAAAAATGAGCGAGTTGCTAATAAAAAGAGCAACGGCAAAAATGATGGCCGGTCGGATGAACAATCGGGTCGTCACCCGCCGGTAGAAGGAGAGGATCGCAACTACAATGAAGGGTACCAGGAAGATTAGGCCGGGAATAGCCACAAACGTTTGCAACGCTGACCAGATTCCTTGAATTTTCGATCGCAAGATATTCACTGCGCCCCAATCAAGAAATCCTTTCAGATCAATAACTCTGTCATAGGCGAATAAATCATCGTACGTCGTCAGGAAAGCGCTCTGGACGCCAGCCGTGGGTAATGGCCGACCCATCAACAACCAATTGCGAGCTAACCACCAACCCATGGTCAGCAAATAACCCAATATCAACAAACCTAAAAAGCTTAAGGCCATGCCATTACCTATCTTTTTTCGTTTGTTTCGTGACCCCTTTGATGACAATGGCCAATTAATGAGCTCTAGGCCCCATATCAGCAAGCCGACTAGCAACAACAAAAAACCATCAGCTCTAGTGAGATGGGCCAATCCTGCCATCAAGCCAGCAATCAACCACCATATGCGTTGCCTCGCTGTGGTCATCGCTTGGGACTCACCATCATCTAGCGATGAATGCGACCGGTACGCGGTTGCCATGCCCAGCGCAAATAGCCCCAACCCACCTGCCCAAGCAAAGGGCGCGAACGTCGAAGGCTGGCCGATAAAAGTGGCATAAAAACCACCTACGGCAACAAATAACGCCGCCACCCAAGCTTGCCACCGCTGGTTTGATAGCTGCCAACTGATGGCATATGCTAACAGCGGTAATAGACCACCGAGAAGCCAAAAAAAGAGCTGCGAACCACTAAAGCCATCTCGAAGAGAGTTGCCAGCCGCAGCCAGTATTGACGGTAGAGGCATCCAATAGGTATGGCTGGGAGTGGGCAAACCTGTAGGATCATCTAAGAATTGCCAGACGATTATCTCTGTAAAACCATGTCCTGAGACCAACCGCTCACCATTGGTAGTATAGTAATACGAATCCATGTAGGTCGGCTGCGTCAGTTGCCGGGCCCAAAACGCCTGGAGTATTAAGCCGATCAGAGCGATCAAGATCCAGTCAATTTTTTTCAACTAAGCCTTCTCATCACTCCTGACCATTCTTTTATCTGTAACCTTTTCCGGTCGCCTAGCGTACACAGTAATCAGATCGCCAAGATTAACGGGAACCAACACCTCACCCGAACCCATAAAATTAACTGCAATATTTGCCAAGCTGCCGAGAGGTTTACTCATGCCCTGCACGCGGGATGCCAGATATCCCAAACTCAAATAGCGACCTTGCGAGCCAGACCAAAGTATCTCAAATCCACTTTTTTTTATGAATCTGATCAACGTATCCTGGCTAAAGTAATGGATATGCATATCCATCAACCAAGGCCAACGCCCGCCCATGACTCTGGCAATCGGGCTATCAATATCCATAGTGTGAACGGCGACCAATCCCCCCGGTCTTAACAATCTGAATGACTTATCCAGCTCGGCCGCAGGATCGTCAAGGTGCTCAATTACATCCCACATTGTGATAACATCATATCGACGTCCCTGTATTTCTGGAGCATCCAGAGTTCCTTGCACCAAAGGCAGCCCCTTCTGATGGGCAAAGTCAATCGCCCATTGAGATGGCTCTATGCCCATCGCTTGCCATCCGTTAGCCAGAGCGATTTCTACGAATACCCCAATATAGGCGCCGACATCAAGCAAATCTCGATTCGAGCCTGATCCCGTAAACTTTTCCAGTGACTTCAGGTGCTTAGCAAATGTCTTTTCACGCCCTGCTCGCTCAACGATGTAAGTATCATCTTCGACGTCAGAATAAGCCTCCAGCAACTCGCTAGCATCATAACGTGGATTTGAATATACGTGACCACATTGGCGACACTCAACTATCTGGAGATGGCTTCCGTATCCGGCCGATGTGCATTTGTAAGCATCGACATCAGGGCCTGATGTATGATTGCCACGTGCCGGGAAACGAATTCGCCAATCATCTGCGCCACACAAATTACATCGAGCAGCTTTCATGGTGTTTTAACCGTCGACTGCCGTCTCGGCGCACCTCCCTGAAGGCGGCGAACGAATAAGCGAAACACCGTGTATTGGGCCTTAAACACCTCTTGGCGGGAAATCTTTGTCAGCCCTTTGCGTCGGTCTTCAAATATGATCGGCACCTCTCCAATAGTCCAACCTCGCCGCTGACACATATACAACATTTCCACCAAGAAAGAGTAGCCGCTTGAGAAAACTTCATCCAAAGGAATCGATTCCAGCACTTTACGATGGTAAAGTCGAAATCCGGCTGTCGTGTCGCAAGCCTTTAAGCCAAGAATGATGCGGGTGACAAAGTTAGCGCCTTTGCTCAGAAATACGCGTTTCCAGCTACAATTCCTCGAACCGCCTCCGGGCACATAACGTGATCCGATGACAACATCCTTATCCTGGCTCAGAGCAATCATTGCTGGGATGTATTGCGGATTGTGGGAAAAATCGGCATCCATGGTCATGATGCGGCTAGCCGGCAAATCATCCAACGCCTTATTGAAGCCGGCAATGTAAGCCGTTCCCAAGCCTAGTTTACCTGGCCGATGCACTACTGATACCCGTTCGGGATAACGACCAGCGTACTCGTCCGCTATTTGGCCGGTGCCATCAGGCGAATTGTCGTCCACCACGATCACACCTACCTGAACAGGCAATTCCAGCAGTTGTGTAATCAAATCATCGAGATTGTCGGCCTCATTATAGGTAGGTACGACAACATAAGTTCCTGAGCTACTCATGACCTCCCTCACGAAAGCGGGGCACATTGTAACGATCTTGATCTCGTCGGTCAATGAAACTATTGCGGGAGCCAACTAAGTACGCGTGCAGTGACCCTAAGATTGATCCGGTCTCTGAATAACCTTTCTGGCAATTTATTGGAGTAACCGCCAACTACTTCTCCTTTTGTATTCACCGTCACCGTAATGTATCATAGCGTTATCTCCAGATACGGGGTGAACGACAACGAATTTATGTAGTCCTTAACCTGACAGTCGGCAACTTTCTCTCCAACAATATCATTCAATCATGGCACCTGATCCACTGAGTTGATAGGCCAAAAATGAGAATCGGAATTCTATCCCGTAACCGTCGCTTATACAGCACGCGGCGTCTAGCTCAAGCAGCACGCATGAGAGGCCATCACGTCTATGTAATCGACACCTTGAATGTACCAGTGCGTGTCGGGCGAAATCCGGTAGCTGTGCCTAGCCAGCCTTTGCCAGAGGTGGAAGCAATCGTCCCTCGAATCGGAACTTCCATAACATTCTATGGTCTGGCGGTCGTCCGACAATATGAAACAAAAGGCATCGTCACCACGGCTACTTCCAGCGCCATCGCTCGCTCACGGGATAAACTGCATAGCTTGCAAATCATGGGCAGCTCCGGTCTGCCCATTCCGAATACAACCGTGGTCAGCGATCCGGCTGATATCTGGAATGCCATTCAAATAGCCGGCGGATTGCCGGTCATCATAAAAGTCATTCGCGGAACACAAGGCCGCGGCGTTTTCCTGGCCACCGAAATGCACACCGTCGAATCGATTTTCCATTCCCTGCGCCGGGCAAAGGAACAAATGCTTATCCAGGAATTCATTACAGAAGCGCGAGGTACAGATATCCGGGTCATCGTTGTTGGTAATCGTTGTGTTGCCTCAATGAAACGCACAGCCACGGAAGGCGAATTCAGATCAAATTTGCATCGGGGAGGCACTGCAAAGCCAATTAAGCTCGATTCCAATACCCGTATTCTGGCCAGTCGAGCGGCCCAAGTCCATGGACTGGGGGTTGCCGGAGTAGACCTGCTTTTATCAGATCGCGGACCCTTATTGCTTGAAGTAAATTCTTCTCCTGGTTTAGAGGGAATTGAAAATACGACAAGCCAGGATGTAGCCACGGAAATCATCCGCTTTGTGGAATGGGAAGAAAAAAAGCAGAAACATCACTTACGCCAAAACCGTAAAAGGCGAAAGAATTAAGCGAATACAATATGTTGGAGTTGCCGCTCGCTAATTTTTGTCTGGATCGAAATCGGGGGAAATGATGCCACGCTCTAGTGCTTCCTCAAAAGAAATAGCCTGGTTATCATCCTGATTTTCCGGGTCTGGCATTTCACCATCCTGGGTTTCTACAACGGGTGCTTCCAAAACATCCGACCCGCTTGCGTTTGACAATTCCTCTTCCGCGGCTATCGAAGGGTCAGATTCGCCGACAATGCTTGTCTCGCCAATCACTGGTAACCGTCCGCTTTCCTCAAATGAGTTACCTACTTCGCTTGAACTTCGTGTCTCGAATTCGTTCTCGGTCCCTTTTTCAATTGGTTTGATGATTTCCGGCACGCCATCAGAACGTGAATCTTCTAGTGGCTCGAATTCACTCGCCTGTTCAATCTGATCCTCAACCAGCATAGTTCGTAAACTTGAAATAGCCCTACTGGTAAACACCCAGACAGTACCGATTCGCCCGCGTCTGACCTGGGCATCAAAAAATATCGCCAGGAAATAGTCTCGGCCGATATTAGCACAATACAAATCGATTCTTTCGCCAACCAGGAATTGGATTGCCTGAGGTTCGCTTGCGCCAAGCTGGTCAGAGAGATGAAAATTGCTATCGATACTAAAGGCAGTTGCCGTTATTATCCGTTGTAATTCTGCATCAACGCCACCGCCCGCACAGGAAAGGATTTCGCCGGAGACAGCAGCCAGGACCACTCGTTGAGCTCCAGTATCAGCGCGTAAAGTTTCCAACCTTCGGCCAACCTCGAGCGAAACGAGACTCCCTGGCATGTCCAGTTGACCAGAAATCTCGTCAAACCCAAGAAATGAACCACCTTCGAGCGCCTCAGTCACACCGTTCAGAAAATCTTCGGCGTCAAGTGGCTTGGTGAAATACTTTACGACCTTTAGCTCGGCTGCCTCAGCCTGTGCTTCGACAGATTCGTAGCCGGTGATCATGATCACGGGTAATCCTGGTTTCTTTTCGCGCGCTTTACGCACCATCTCCAGTCCACTCATACCTGGCAGACGCACGTCGGCAACAAGCAAATGAAAATCGGCTCTCCTCAGGGCCAGAATGGCTTCCTCTGCAGAAGGAACGCCCAAGACTTCAAAATCACCCTCGGATAACTCCAAAATAGATCTTAAGAAATCCAACGTGGCAAAATCATCGTCAACCACCAGAATTCTATGCGAGTTAGACATGGCTCACTTGTGTATTGGCTCAGCCATCGTTGATGGTCGTTTGAGCTGTTAAATGATCGGCGCCGATCTTGCTAGCGCCTGCCTCACCGGTTTCCAGGAGCCAGCAAGCGGCGTAATGTTCATCACCATAATCTTTAAGGACCGGTTCCTCCTCTGAACAGCGCTCAAAGGCTAATGGACACCGAGTATGGAAACGACATCCACTTGGAGGATTTAACGGGCTGGGCACATCTCCTTGCAGAATAATCCGCTGTCGCTTCAACGTTGGATCAGGCACCGGTATCGCGGACATCAAGGCCTGCGTATATGGATGTAGCGGATCAGCGTAAAGTTCATCGCGCTCGGCGATCTCCACCAATCTTCCTAGATACATAACGCCAACACGATTACTAAAATGCTCAACAACACTTAAATTGTGAGCGATAAATAGATAGGTCAAACCAAAATCTTGTTGAAGCTCTCGTAAAATATTCAAGACCTGGGCCTGGATTGATACATCCAGGGCCGACACCGGCTCATCGCAAACGATGAGTTTGGGTCGCAAGGCTAATGCACGGGCGATGCCAATTCGTTGTCTCTGTCCTCCAGAGAACTCATGCGGATAACGACGGGCATGATCAGCCCGCATGCCGACTCTAGTTAACATTTCCACAACAATGTCATAGCGTTCCTGCGCGCTTTTGTCCGTGTGGATTTTTAAACCTTCGGCAATACTTTCACCTACAGGCAAGCGTGGATCTAACGATGAGTATGGATCTTGAAAGATAATCTGCATATCACGGCGCTTGGCTTTTAGCTCGCCACCACTGAGATCAAAAATACTATCGCCGTCCACATACACAGTGCCTGAAGTGGGCGGAATCAGACGCAAAATCGTCCGGCCAACGGTCGTTTTGCCGCAACCTGATTCACCTACCAGGCCGAAGGTTTCCCCATCATAAATATGAAAACTGACATCGTCGACTGCCTTAACCCAGGCTGAAACCCGCTGTAACAGACCTGAGCGAACAGGGAAATACTTTTTTAGGTTTTGAACATCCACCAGGATCTTGTCAGTTTTTAGATCCTCTGGCTTTTCACTGTTCCCGTGGGATATTGTTTCGTCTACCATGAAGCTGGATTCTCCGGGAAGCTCTGTCTAATGTTACTCTGTGACACTATTCATATAACCAACAGCGAGCCCAATGGGCCGGCGCGACTTGTTTCAATTCTGGCTCTTCTTCTACGCAACGTTCTAGATTATACTCGATGCGAGCAGTGCATCGGGGTGCGAATTTGCAACCGGACGGCAGATCAATTAAGTTTGGCACCGAACCTGGGATCGTCGTCAATTCCTTATCAGTTTGGCCAAGAACTGGTGTCGAACCTATCAAGGCTTGGGTATAAGGATGCTTAGGTGATGCGTACAGCTCCTTGACTTCGGCTTTCTCAACAATTCGCCCGGCATACATAACATTTACCCGATCACACATTTCTGCAACTACCCCAAGATCATGCGTAATTAGGATGATGGCTGTATCCATCTGAGATTTAAGATTGTTCATTAAATCCAGGATCTGTGCCTGGATGGTCACATCAAGAGCGGTCGTTGGTTCATCGGCAATTAACACTTGGGGAACACAGGCCAGGGCCATGGCGATCATGACCCGTTGAGCCATGCCGCCGGACATTTCATGGGGATAAGAATCTGCCCGAGATTCTGGTTCGGGAATGCCTACCATCGTCAGAAGTTCAATTGCCCGCTTTTCAGCTTCTTCCTTGCTGATATCCTGGTGAATCAACAGCACCTCAGAAAGCTGATCGCCGACCCGAAATACGGGATTGAGACAACTTTGAGGCTGTTGAAATATCATAGATATTTGATTTCCACGAATCTCCAGCATTTTTGATTCAGACAGGTCAAGCAGATTCTGATCTTCAAATATGATCTCACCTTCAACGATTCGTCCGGGTTGGCTTACCAAACCCATGATCGATAGTGAAGTTACACTTTTGCCACACCCCGATTCGCCTACGAGGCCCACCACCTCGCCACGCTTGACATCCAGATCAATGCCATCAACCGCCCGAACAATACCTGCTTCCGTGAAGAAGTAGGTCTTTAGCCCTTTTATTTCTAGGATATTTTCCACTCGGTTACCTTGCCTATGCCAATTCCTGGTCTCTGTTGCAGCGGCCTGTCGTCTTCCTACTAATAATTGCCAGTTATCGAGCCTGTCCGGTAAGGTTTGATAAACTGGCAAATTCCAATTATAAGACTATCTGACAGCGGTTCCAGCATATGAATATTGGAGTTTGTGAACTAATCTCCTTGTCGAGTTGATCCAGAGCAAGAAACCCTAGAAGAACCATTATTTATCGCCTGCCCCCATGGCGTTACCATTGTAACGTTGTTATATCATTTGCCCAACCAGGTAAATGAAAACAAGGGCTATTCGGCCGGTTCAACATCGATCTCATATAGGTTCCAAAGCTCTGACCTTTGGGTTGGATCGACCACGAAGTTTTCTATGCTTGGTCGAGCTGCCGCCACCTTCAGGCGCATGAACAGAGGGATGATAGGCATCTGCTCAGACCAGATCCGCAAGGCTTCGTGGTGGTACTGCTCATATTCTGACGTGCCAGGCAAAGCGGACAATGCGGCGTTGCATGCGGCATCAAACTCAGAATTGGTGAATCCTGTCTCATTATTGAAATTCCGATTCCAACCGTTACTAGGACCTGGAATCTGTGATGAGAGGTAAAGAGAGCAGTTGGGTACATCGCTAATTAACCAGGGGAAAGCCGCCAGATCAAATTGGCGGCCGAATAAAGGTCCATCGGGGCCGTCAGCAAAGTATTGATCAGAATTTAAGAAGGTTACCTCTATCTCAACCATGCACTCAGCCAGGCTCTCTTGGAAGATAGCAGCGATTCGCTCTCCCATTTCGTTGCCGGTTGAACTCAGCAAGTTCACCTTAAAAGGCGTACCGCTCAACTGATCTTCGCGGAGTCCATCCTCGTCCGCGTCTGCGAATCCTGCTTGATCTAAGAGAACATTGGCCGCCGACACATCATGAGGCCAGAGTGTCATTTCCTCTGGAATTAAGGGATGGATAGAAGGAACGTATGCATCAACAATCTCCCCTCGGCCAAACAACAACTCATCTACCATGCGCTGGCGATCGGTACACATGACGAATGCCTGGCGCACCCTTGGATCTTCGAACCAATCTGGCTGTGTATTCTCAAATTCTTCAATCGTATTAATGCCGAAATCAATATGTTCGAATACCGTACCAGCCTCGAAGTGGGGGACTAACAAGCCATTCTTTTCTGCGTCTAACAAGAAGGTTATGTCCTGAACGGAGATGCCATCGCTCGTACCGATGTCACATTCTCCGGATAATAATTGAGCCAGAAGCTGACTACTTGAAGGCACAAATTGAATTCGAATGGCATCAACCCGCGGAAATCCTTCATCTACCAGATAATAATTCTCGTTTTTAATTAAGTTAATATGATCACCAGCCACCCAGTCGGTCAACACAAACGGTCCATGACTAATTGGCTGGCGATTTGCCTCATCGGCAACCAGCAATTCTCCGGCGGTATACTCTCCCCAATAATGGCGTGGGTACGGCGTCCAGATATTAGTAAAATAGTTGCTGTCAAGATGACCGGGGACCGCTTTCCATTCCAGACTTAGGTCGCCAGTAGCTACGTAGGAAGCCGTTCGCATGATCAGCTCTTTATGTGTGGGTGTTTGGGGATCGGCCGCCAACTCAAAACTATAAACTGAATCATCCGCCGAGACAGGTACACCATCAGACCAAACAAGTGGCTTCAAGGAAAAATTGACGACCATTTGTGGCATCAAAATGGGCGAACCATCGAACTCAACGATGTTACCCAACGAATCTTTAACCTTGACCCCAATTGCAAGTGTAGTCACATCATCGTTAATATCTAAGACCTTGTCTCCTTCCTGGACCGTGATGGGGACAATGACTGCGTCGCCATCAGCCAGGCTTGGTAGCTTCTCGATCCCTCGCGCTTGATAAGAATACCCCAGGCTGGTGACCATCGATTCATAGACTCCTTCCAATACATGAGTGGTGGCCTGACCAAGCCTCGAACGGCTATAAGGATATAATGAATCGGGCTCCTCTCCAATACAAATGACAACTTCTTTATTGAATGCTTGTTCAAGTTGCGCTTCGGGCGTAACCTCGACTACCTCAGTTTCCACGATGATGCGTGTGACCTCTAAAGTAGGCGGTTCTTCATCCGCCTCCGCTAACGCGGATTCGGCGACAGTTGGTGTCACCTCGGTCGCAGGCCCTAAATCCTCGACTTGTGTACGGCAAGCCGAAATTGCCACAACAACGATTATCGCGTTGGTCGCGATTAAAGGCCACCCTCTTCGACTTGACATGATCATACCATCCTCCTTTTCTCCTCGATCAAGTGGACTAAGCGCAATTCTCTTCAGCGCTCGTTTTGGTGGGGGAGGTTCACTGCATCAACACCTGGTACTCCTAAACAAACAGGGCCGGGTGTGCGGCAATGATCGAACACGGACTGGTCTTAATATATGCACGTAGCCCAGAATTATAGAAAGAACAGCAGGAATGTCAAAAAGGGGATTTAGCCGCCCTAGTGGGGCAGCAATGGGGAAAAATGGCCCAAGGATGAACTGAATTGTGGGACCGGGCCTTTTGAGCCTCTAGGCCACGAGTTTTTACTTATAAATGACGTCTAGATGGGGTTGCAGGTTATTTAGGCCTTCGCGACTCGAAAATGTACGGGTTGCATCATCCTCGATCATCATGCAAAAGCCGTGATTGTCAGCCGGATTCGAATGCTGGGATCGAACAAGGTCTGTCAGGTTCCAACTATATTCACCTGGGGTCAGTGAAACTTCCGTTGATACAGACTCATCAAAATTGCAAACTGGTCTACCCTGGCTATCTTCGGTCCACTCATCCATCGCCAGGCCCACCTTCACTTCGGCGTTCGGACCGATCCCTGATGTTAGCGACAAGAACAAAAACGCTTGCTGAATATCCGCGCCCGGAGGAACGGTAGTTACGTCAAAGCGTATCGCTACCAATCCATCAGAACATATGAAGGCCAGCGGGCAATTCTCAGTCACATTCTTGGACAAGATCAGCTCGCCTGTTTCACCAAAGGTAGGAAGCGGGGTAGCTGTCGGACAAGGTTGTCCTTGAATGCACAGGACAAGTAGGAGAGGCCTATTCTCAGCCGGCCAGTAACGGTCGGCATCGGCCAATACTTGGGTTGTCACTGGAGTAGGTGTAAAAGTTGGCGACGGTGTTAGCGAGGCTGTGGGCGTGGCGGTAGGTTCAGGTGTACCTGTAGCCGTTGCCGTCGGCGGCGGGGTGGCTGTAGGCAATCGCAGTGGATCAGTGCTATTGGCAACTTCAACACCATCAGTCACCCCATCGCCGTCCGTGTCTGGATTCGTAGGGGACGTCTTATGGATATTTACCTCATCACCGTCCAGCAAAGTATCTCCATCCGAGTCTTGTTGCTTCGGTTTGGTGCCGTGTTGGTTTACCTCCTGACCATCGTTCAAGCCATCTCCATCTGTATCCGGATTATCGGGATCGGTACCCAACTCCGCTTCAGATTGATTGCTGAGACCATCACCATCGTCATCACCCTCAGCTTCGGCCGTGAGCGCCTGGGAGGTGGCTGTGACGGCCGAGGCACCTTCAAACTGAGCGGTTGCTTCAGCCGCGGCAGTACTTTGGGCTTCTTCTGTCCGGACAGCGGCTAGAAATACCTCCGTCGCCGCTTCGGCGGTTCGGGTAGCTTCGTTGTTCCGACCATTCCAGAAAGCAAACAAACCGGCGCTGGCAATACACAATATGAGACCTAAAGCAATTAATAGTGGCAGCAGCCAGGACGGGATCACCGGTTTCACGTCTAACTGTCCAGGCAGTTGGCGACGGTCAGAAGCCTGGGTGCCCACTAATACTTCAAAAGGTAGATTCCTCGACCGGCCGAAGAATGGACGCTCCTTGGCCTTCAAACTTAGATCGGTCGTACCACGTTGGCCAGGACCCAATCGCAACCGGCCTTGTTGGCCATCAAACTGAATCACCTCGGCAGGATCACGACCCGTAACGCTAAAATCACTATCTGCATTACCCTCGTTCCGGATTAGAACCCGGCAAACGCCTCCATTGCTCAGACGTTTAGGACGCATATCAGTGGTGAATCGAGTAAATGGCTGGACCATCACCTGGCCGTTAACGGCCGCCGATTCTGACGCATCAGACGAGGAACGAATGACCAGCCGGTATGGATGCGGACCGGCCGTTGCACTGCTGTCCATAGGTGGTTGAATCGTCACCAACAAGGCTCCATTCGCGCCAGGCATCAACTGAATCGAATCTTGGCTAATCGTCACCCACTCGGCCGGCAACTTTTGCAGTGCAACCTGGAAGTGATCGACCGTCACGCCTTGATTGAGCAACTCAACCTGAAGATCGGCTCTTCCCCCTGGTGTGACCTCAACGTCGGTCGGCTGAACCACCAGGCTTAACCGTCCACTGCTGCTATTAACCTGAGTCCCTCCGATTTCAGCTGCGGCCATCGCCGTCGCCGCGAAACTGCGACCAGCGGCTGTCGGGCTTACAGGAACACGACCTTGAGCTTGCTCCATCCGAAGGAAATACGGACCAATGCGTACTGTCTGGCCTGGTCCCCATGCCTCCGGTAAGTCCGGTAGTAGGCGACTATTTTCTAGGAAAGTGCCGTTGGTGCTACCAGTATCCACGATAGTCCACCCACCGCTTGGGCTTTGTTCCAGGCGCGCATGTTCCCTGGAAATTCCTTCAACCGCCAGGACAATATCATTGGCACCGGAGCGGCCGATTGTGTAACGCTTTTTATCGAGGTTCTGGGCTTTGGGTGGCTCTCCCTTCTTGGCGATGAGAACTCGGGCTTGTCCCGGTAGCGCGGTCAAGTCATATCCCATGCGGCTCGGTTCGGCTATGGATTGGGCCGGTATCAACTGGGTCACCAGGCTTACAACATTTTGCGCCGGTGCAAATTGGGTTACGTCGGCTTCCGTTAAGCCGGCTGCAGCCCGCCGCAAATCATCGGCCATTTCCTGTCCGCTTTGGTACCGGTCGCCAGGATTTTTTGCGATGGACCGTTCGATCACCGTTGCCACCGCTGCCGGCACACCTGGCCGAATCTGTTGAGGTGATGGCGGCTCTTCGTTGATATGTTTCATTACCGCATCGGTCGGCGATTTGATATCAAAGGGTAACTGCCCGGTTGCTAACTGGTACAGCATAATGCCTAGTGAATAAAGATCGGAACGCCCATCAAGATCTTTGCCCAGACACTGCTCTGGAGACATGTATGGCAAAGTACCCATGAAGGTACCGGTCCGGGTTTGCACACCCCCTTCCAATAACTTGGCGAGTCCAAAATCTGTAACGATAGCTCTTACCGGCAACGCCCCTTGTTTATCTGCCTGGTCCACCGGTTTGAGAAGCACATTATCAGGTTTAATGTCCCGGTGAATGACACGTTGCCTGTGAGCATAACCCAGGGCTTCAGCTACCTGGGCAATGGTGTATAGCGATTCGCTCAGTTTGACGACTTGATTGTTGTCTTGAACATGTTTAATGTACGTGCCTAAACTCGCCCCAGGTACAAACTCCATGATCATGTAAGATAAGTTTTGTTCGTACTCGTAGTCATAAATATTGACAATGGAGGGATGATCCCCGAGGCGGGCTGCAGCCTGGGCCTCTTGCAAGAAACGTTGTTGAAACTCTGGCTGTTTGGCAAATTGGGGATGCATCACCTTTACAGCGACTGCTCTGGCAAGGGTCAGGTCAAATGCCCGGTAAACCGCGCCCATACCACCCTCGCCTAAGAGAGAATCGATCCGGTAATTTTTGATTTGCCTTCCTACCAGGTTTATCATGTGCTACTTTGTCCTCTGGCGGCTAGTCCTAAACAATAATTGGTAATTTGTGTGAGCCGGCTTATTCGCATCCACGATTCTTTCGATTAGTTGGCGATCCACTTCATTTTCTGCCACGGGCATCTTCACCTTAAATGTAAAAGGATCTTCATCTTTTTCCAAGTCAATGATCTCTGGTTCCACGCCGGTATAAATCTCCAGCACTCTCGACAAAGCCCAGGCGGTCCCTCGGCGAGCAAATATCTGGTGAGCTTCTTCCAAGAGGGTACGCTTCTGCTCATTAGTCCAGCTTGGATCAAAAGTAATTGAGAACCAATTAGCCAGCCAGGGCAAGAATCCAGGCGGCGCCGTCTTTGGATCAAGATAGAGATCGAAGTTATCGACATTCCATTCTATGGGCGTGATAACCGAATCAAAGATGGCCAAGAATCGGGCCATGAAGTCAGTATGATAAATACCGGGCAGGTATTCTAAGAAACGGCTATCAGTTCGTGATAGGCCCAGCGGCGGCTCGCTATAGTCGAAAAGATCCGCGCCATCCTCTGGCGGTGGGGGTGGCGGGGCCGGGGGGGGCTTGACCGGTTCGGGCTCTGGTTCCGGCTCAGGTTTTGGCTCGGGCTTGGGTTCTGGTATAGGCGCCTTAACCGGTTCGACCGCAATCTGTTCAAATATTAATTCAAAAGGACCGACCTGGATCTTAGCCCCATTCTCTAGATCCATTGACGTATTGGCTTCCAGGGCCCGGCCGTTTAAGCTGGTGCCATTTGCGCTTCCAAGATCCATCAGTTGGCACTTGGTTGCCGTACACTCGATGTGGGCATGCTTGCGCGAGATCATGGGATGGTTTAAGCGGATATCAATGCCCGCCTCCCGGCCGATGAGCGTCTTTCCCTCGGCCAGTTCAATAGTCTCCGCAAATTCAGGTCCGGCGATGTTCAAACGGCGGATGTATTCTTCAGCCATCCCTTTGTCCTTTGGTTAACTGGCAACGATCATTTTCCAGCATCTCACAACTCGTCAGGTGATAGGGTATGAGGAGTGTTGAGCCGGATTTTAGATATAACTGGCGAGAAACCTTATCCACAAACATGGAGACTCCTATACCAGACCTTGCCGTAATTCAGCGATAAATGGCTCATATGCCGCTGTTTCGCGATCTAAAATTACAAGGGTGCAGTAATCTTGGGCAATTTGGCCCTGTTGTTCCCGATTATAATCCTTATAGTGTTTTCCGGCAGCCCAACTGGCCAGCAATCCAGCCGGTCCACCATATTCATACGCTTTTCGCCCAAATTTTCTCTGGACCCATAAACCTTGCCCAATATAGATTGAGCCCACTCGTTCGAATTGGCAAGTATGGGTCAACTCGTGAACAAGAAGGGCCTGATTACGATCTTTGCCCTCTGGCATATTAATCGTATGCCATGTTGCGAAAGCCCGCCCTCCATTCAATCCAAATATGGTTGTCAACATTCCACCTTGGGCGATGCTGACGTCCCGGTATCGGATAGCATTGGGTCCTAAAACTTCCACAGCGGCCGCTATTTCCGCTTCTGTCAAAGGTCGGGTGTCCGTGGCCAGCCGGAGTAGGATTTGGCAGATTTCCGGTCCGGCGAACAGATCAAATGTGTACCAAAGCAGTGCGTGCATCCAAGAAACGAAAGTCCCCACGGATATTTGAGATGGAGGGGAGATAATTGTGCCCAACAGTCGCCCGAATCTTCTCGGTAATTCACGAAATAATATCAGTAACCACATACGCTATTATTACAACCACTCATCCGAGCCTAGTCCACCATAGCTCTTAGGTTTTCTTGCTGGCGGCCCAGACATTGGCCTTGCCCCATAACCGGAACCTGGAGTCTTCACGACCTCGACACCTACTTGAAAGGCAGTTAATTTTCGATCGCGATATATCTTGTCGATCTTCGCTTGGAATTCATCCACCAATTTGTCGCGCTCGGGCTGGGATAACTCATTCAGTTCCTTGGTGAAGCCTGGTAGTTGGCCGTCGCGAATCCGCTGAGCCGGATTGCGGCCTTGAATCTGATCATAAATACGGCCGACAGCGCGAGTTGCTTCGCCGCGATCATCCCGGTACTTGGCGATATCCCGATCACATCTCGCCTCAAATTCTCCTGACAAGCGGCTAATTTCTCCTTGTACTTTGCTCGTTGGATCCCGTTTGAGTAGCTTTTTTTATCTTAGTAACCAGAGTTTCGCGGAAAACATAATCATAATCCCAGCTATCGCCTCCATCCACGACCTGATCCTGACGACGCCTATCTTTTGCTGTGGTCAGACTGTTTTCGGCCGGGCCTGCTTTTGCTTCGTTGCCAAGAAATCATCCTCACATGATATTCCCCGCGCCGGGGGAATAGCTAGAAGAGACAACGCTGTCGGCAATCAATGTTTCCACTCTCAAAACACCGCTCATATTGGTCATGCCACTATTGACATTGGTGAGGCCCGCGTTGATATTCACCATTGCGCCGTCGATATCGACCGCACCACCTCCAGCACGAACGCTACTCCCAGCACCACCTATCTGCTGTTCGCCGGTAGAGTCTGCGTTGTCTTCAGCGTGCTCATCAATCCGTTGTACTGAAGGCGTCAGATGACGCTGTACAAAGGCGTTGCCATGAGTCCTTTGTAACTGCAGGATAGCTTTGTGTCGAAGCGGTTTTGTCGTCGGGTGATCAGGTAAACCGCCTAATTGACCGGCCAGCGGCTTGAGGCCGGAGAAATCGCCTGACGGCGAGAGGCTCCTATCATCCCTATCCGGCTGCAATGGGCGCCGGTGATCGTTTGCCGAATTTGTCTTTGGCTTTTGATATTCTTTACTCAATTCATCCTCCTTCACCATCTAAAGTAGAGGCGACCTGACAGAGCAGCTCAACGGTTAAGCTTCTTTAAACGAATTCGACCTCGTGTATCCCTGAAGCGATAACGCCATGGCTGACGACCTCAAGGTTTTCCGCTGGTTTTCCTTCTGCAGCGCCCCCTTCGGCGGCGGCATACATCTCCACACCACGGATGAACTGCACATTTGGCGTATTTTGCAGACTTTGATAGACATCAGAAACGAAAAGGTCCCGGCCAAACGGCCAACCTTGTCCGTCCGGACCTCCAACGAGGGGATTCAGAAAATGATAGAGGCGGGCCAGCACTTCTGCTTCTACTTCCTCCTGGGAAGCGCCAGGAGAAGCCCGCAACTGGGCTTTGATGGACACCCACCGGTACGCTGGCGCTCGAATATCTAAGCGGGTGGTGATCAGGCGTCGTTGATCGAGATAGGCTGATAAAGTGTTGATATCTTTGTCATTTGGCTCTAGCTCTGATGGCTCTAAAAAGTGGGGCGGATTCTTGACCCTCGGGATCACCAGGACATAGACCTGTCCAGGGGCGACGCGTCCCGCCTCAGCCGGGCGCGGTTGCAAACACTTCACTCTACCGATGGCCGAGGGTAAGGCTTGCCGGGCCAAAAACTCAAAATCTGATTCAGTTACTGCCCGTTCGCGAGAGCGCAATAACGACGGCGCCCGAACCATAGCTGATTCCAAGGCTTCTGGATCAAGACCACCCCAAGCAGGCTGCCGGTTATATACCTGGGAAATATAGGGGATCGAGGTCTTCAAGGTGTTCAAGATGCCGGTCTGAACATTGCCCTTGTCACCGCCACCGTAACGATATCTTTTGAAAATCAAATTGGCGCCCCTGGCAGGTATGGCCCCAAACAACTTTATGGTGCCATCTTGCTGGCGAATGGCGGGTCCGAATCTCACTTCGCCGGTAACGCTATCAAGCGTGTAATGATGTTCATAGGCGCCCGAATCTGCAAAGTCGCTTACTTCCTGCCAGATCTGGGGCTTTTCGCCTTCTACCTGGACGATGAGATGCTCACCCGCCTCTCTTTTGAGAATAGGTGTCATCTGTAGGTTAAAGCGTTGGCCGGCAGAACCATCACTCCGGCCGAGGAATTCTTTGCTAATTTGTTCAGCGTGGGTAGATGTCGACGTCCCTCCCCAGGAAGCAGCTGTCACCTGGCGAAGCTGAGGGCTGACCTGATAAGGTCTCATACCTTCTTGTTCTTCGGCCGCTGTGATTTCTTTAATCCTAACTCGTAGCCAATAGAGATTCTTATTATTCACTGAGTAGCGGCCCATCTTGGGCAAATGAACCAAGATGCGCCCGGCGGTATTGAGGGCCTTGGTCGTATCCGAATCCACATCGCAGTCCAGCCAACGCTGGTCCCCAACGCCGCTTGATGCTTCCCAGATATAAGGCGGCACCGTCGGATCGACACCTGCACCGCCTGCCGGGTCACAATCCATATCTAAGCCGAGAATATGGTAGCTAAGGTCATTCTCGAAACCAAAATAGAGAGCATCGTCGCTTTGAGGTACTTCGGAAAACACCTCAAAGCCTTCAAAACCTGCTTCGAGCCTACGAATATTGTGGCCACGATATTGTTTCTCCTGTCCACCAGCGGCGATGCGGGTCATAATCATCTTCAAATCTGGAGGTTGGACGCGGAAATTTGCATCCGTTGTAAAAACGATTGACGGTTCCGTTTCCGTTTGTGTACTGGCAACTTCGGTGCCTGAAGGTATGATCACTACCGTCTCCTGAGGCACGGACAACCAGAAAGTTACCGGAGCTTTCGCTGGCACAGGTTCCTGCAACGTAATGCCCAGCATTTCCATAAATTTGATATAGTGTTTATCTGGTACCTGGTTCAAGCGGTACAAGATGATGTCGGTCATCCAGGCGAAAAGCTCGATGAGTGTAACGCCGGGATCACTAACGTTATGGTCTGTCCATTCCTTGGTGTAGTGTGGAATGCGCTTCTTGGCTTCGTCTACGAGGTCCTGAAAGCTTCGATCATCTAGTTTTGGGGCTACAAGGGCCATGTTGAGTCTCCTGGGTTATCAACTTCATCCTTCTGGGCACCAATGGCCTGGGACGGTCAATAACTGTGTTGTAGAACGGTTTCTCAGAGAATATTCGATTGAATGAATAACTCCTGTCCTTAAACAGTTGCTTCTTCGGGAATGAGATAAAAAGGGTAAACAAGACTTCGACGGTCATGGGTGGCCTTCAGTTCATAGGCGATCTGGATTAGCATGCGGTGACCACTATTCGGGTCCGGTCCTACTCTAACGCTGGTTACGCGAATCCTGGGTTCCCACATACCCAGAGCCTCCTCCACATAACGACGGGCTTGTGCCCCCGTCTGGCTGTCGTTTGGCGCGAATACTAGTTCGTGTAATCGACAGCCGAAGGTCGGTCGCATCACGCGTTGCCCAGGAGCCGTCGACAGAATGATTTGAATAGCCTGGTCGATCTCGCCAATTTCATTGGTCAGCGAGATACCACCTTGAGCGTCAATTCTTGGTGGAAAGGACCAGCCTGAGCCTATGATATCTTTTGACATTTACCGTCTTCCTCATCTGCTTGAATTTCCCAATACCAGATTAGGGAACTGTGACCACAAATTGGCCTGGCTGGGTGACTGAAATGACCCCGCCCCAATTACACATACATTTAGATGTGTTGTTTAAGGCTGGGGTATTTTTAATCAGAACTTTTGGTGATCCAGGCACCCAAGGACTGCTCGTCATTGGGATGCAAGGCGCCGGTGTCGGCGTGCCCAGCGCTGCGGCCGTTGCCGCGGCTACGGCCGGGTTCGACTGGGTGATGCACATGCCAAAAGGCATGATATTAGCCATGGGGATGTTGTCCTTTATTGTGGCCGCCGGCATTTTGGAGGCATTGACCATATTCGTGGGCAAGACGACTAACGAGCTTGGCGCCACACCGAACGAACATTGCAGCATACCGCCCATGGTAACAAGTTGTGCCATTCTTAATCTCCTATTAGCCCAGGTTAACGATTGCGCCTTTCACGTTTACCGGGCCACTAGCCTCAATATCGATGGTAGCGGCCTTGAGTTTTATCTGGGTCGCCGCTTGAATTTCAAGGGTCATACCGCTTTCAACCTTGATGCTGCGAGCATTATCATCCATGGTCATCTTTTGTCCGCCCGTGGTAGCTATTTCAAGCTTTTTGCCTTGATCGTCCATGACTACCTTGTGGCCACCGCTGGTCTTGATCTCAACTTTTTTATTTTTATCGTCCAGAAGGATATTGTGTCCTCCAGCTGTTTTCACTTCGATCTTGTTGTCGGCATTGTCGAACATGCCGATCTCATGCCCGGTGCGGGAAGTCCAACTCCTGACCAACGGCCGTTCACCAGCAGAGCCGCTGGCACCACTGCCCGTAATCTTGTTTTTGCCGTTCCAAACGCCACCTAGCACATACGGTTCGTTAAAATCGCCATGTTCGAAGGCCACTATTACCTCGTCGCCAACGTCGGGTATGCAGAAAAAACCTGCTTCAGGACCAGCGCCAGGATTTATGACTCGGGCCCAGAAACTCTCAGCATCATCGGACATCCAAGGGTATTTTACCTTCACCCGGCCGACATCCTTCGGATCATCGGTGTTGGTCACGATAGCAGGAACTACGCCGCCCCACTTATCCAGAGGGGGCTGGTGGATGATTTGCTCAGCCAAAAGACCACTCCGCGATCCCCGAACAGAAAAAGTGGTAAGCAAACCTTCAGCGTTGAAAGTATGGTTGGCCGAAGTCACCATGTATTTCCCACTGAATCGGGTTCCCAAACCTTCAATCTCCACTTTGATGCCTGCCTTCACATCAGGCCGGCGAAATGCCCGGCCATAGGCTTCTATAAAGGAGCCGCTGATCTCATCTAAACGGGCTCCAGCCAATGTATTGGCCTCTGCTTGGGAAACTACCGGTTGGTCCACAATAATCTTTTTACCTGTGCCAAATGCTCCTGCCCAGGCTGCTCCATCTTTACTTTCCGCAATGCTGGCATATAGTTTGCCCTTACTTGCCTTACCGACAATAGCTTCGACTTTCTCTACATCCCAACCTTTCACCTGTACTTCGTCGACTTGCTCGGCCAAGCTGGCAACTGGATAGAATTCAAGCAAATCTTCACCATATTTTACGGTTACTGAAGCACCCGAACTGGGCGGTTTTCGAAAATACAGTTTGCCATCCTCTACAAAGCATTCATAACCAATCCGCCAAGCCCGTTGCATTAAAAAAGTTAGATCGGAGAGGTTATGTTGGTATATATGGTCGTAGACGGTGTTGGTTGTATCAACCTGGGCAGATAGGCCGGCGCTGCTGGCAATTTGTGAGGCCAAGTCGCTGTCCTTGATATTCAGGAACGCACGGCTCTTTAATTCGCGATAAAGGCGATGAGATTTGTCATAGCCACGAACTTGCAACTCGGGATTCATACCCGGCCGGAAGCTTGGCTCGAGAGCGGTAATCTCACCCTTTATCATTGAGTGGGAATCTCCTGCTTCCGTGCTGGCCAATATTTCGACTTCTTTGGTTAGGTCGAAGGTCTTACCGTCTATTAGCTTCAGCTCAGGATCATATATCCGGATCATAAACATGCCGGGCAAATGTGTATTCTGGTCGACGACCACTTCCAATACCTGATTCATGACGTCTGGTTGGATATCTGCGCCGCCAACTTTTATTTGTATCTGGCTGGAAACGATGTTCTCGTCTGGCATATTTTTCTCTCGGCTACCGGCTGGTTACAGGTAAAAAGATCAAGACTTGGGAATACCTAAATATGTGCCCGGCTTCAGGGCCAGGGGATCGCTAATATTGTTGTATTCAGCGATGAGCCGCCACTTGGTAGAATCACCGTAAATGTCGGCCGCTATAGTGTCCAATCTATCACCTGCTGTAACTTGCCGGACGCGCTGGATTGGACCTCCACCAGATGTTGGATTCTGATTTGGGTAATCATTTAAATCTGTGTATTGGGTGAAGGTAATATCGGCCGTTGCCCTCACCGGGGTGCCATCCATCTTAAACAAGGTGAATTTCTGGGTCATGCTGGTGATGACCGAAACAAAGCGAAAAACACCCCATTGAAAAACGACGAAAGGCGGCGATTGTTTCGTATCTTGTGCGGCCTGTTCGTTGGTCTTGGCCTCCATCAATTTCCACAATTTGTTCGTAGTCAGGCTGACATCTTCGTTAGTCTGGTAAGTATCAAAAAACAGTTGCAGCTTAAGCGTCTGAGCGCCCGCTTTTTTGAATTCAACTTGGGGTACGTCCGACCCATTTCCAGGCTTCTCTTCAAATGTATTGGACTTGCTAACGCTGTATTCAAAAGGGTTGAACATGCAATCGATCGATACAGTACCTAATTCGCTGCCGTCTTCGCTGGCATCAAATACCCTGGCTGCTACTAAATCACTTCGTGTCTTAGCCATCTTCTCTTATTCCTGTCTCAATCACCCGAAATACTTTAATCTTTTCTTGCCCTTGCCGGATCTAGGATTCAGAACTGTCCGCGCCCACGTTCCCAGTCGACGTTCAATCGACGCTTTATCTCGGGAAACACCTGCCTGGCTAACTCGCTAATATCTAATTCTTGTTTGTCTGAACTGGTTTCTTCAGTTTCTCCAGAATCTTCGGTACCGCCCGAGCTATCGCCACGTCCCTGCTCCGGTGCTGCCACTCGCTGGACGCCTGCTAGCGGAAACTCCTGAGTGACCAATGGCTGTGATGGTTCAGTTGCCCGCTGCAAGTCAGGTGGTGAGAGAGCTCCAACATCAGCTTGGGAAGAACTTTTCCCACTGCTGGGTGGCGGTGGCTTTTCACCAAGGTACTCCCAAAAATCACTTGGTAAATCTCCAACTTCAGTAGACACCAGATAAGGACTTTCTTTTTCACCAACCGATTTTTGCTCCACTGAAGGCAGCGAATCACTAGAGGCAGGCGGCTTTGTCTGCGCCGGTTTTCGTTGCGCATCGGCGGCCGTTTTTTGGGGTCGGGCTGGTGGTATCGGTCTTGGACGGCTGGGAGTCACCAATTCGATTGATGAATCCGTCGGTTGCGCCGGGGCCACATCTTTCAGAGCCCCATGTATCTTGCTGGAAACGATATCATCTCCGGCCGGTTTGCGCTGGACGGCCGGACCTAGCTTAATCGCATCCCCCTTCTTTACTTGAGGTGGGATGATGGTTGGTGGATCTAATCTTTCTACTGGCCACACGGCATCGAGCGGCAAAATTTGAGTTGGTGGCTCGCTCAAATCCGATTCCAACCCTTGCTGGTACTCCGCCTCAGACGGCATCTGGGGTGATTCTTGCCCAACCTCTTTGATTGATAACGACTCAACCGCACCTTCGGTTCTTTGTATAACGGTGTCATCCACATCGCCGCTATCGATAGTTCGGGCAGATTCTCTAATACTAGTCTCAGCCGTTCCCGATGTATCAGCCATCTCCGGTCCTGGTGCGGTTTCTGTGACCTCCTTCCGTTGGAGCATTGGCGGTTGTGCTTCTGGCGCCGGACCTTGTGGCTCCTGGATAATGGTGTCAACCTCATCACCAAAATTTGCTGGTCGGGCGGCTTCGCTGAAAATCGGTGCATCACTTTCAGCCGGCTCGGCCATTTCGGGGCCGCGTGCAGGTTCTAACGCATCCTGCCTATCAGCCGTCGGTGGCCTAGCTTCTGGTGTTGTGTCAGCCACCTCAGCTGGCTTTCGGCTGATGTCGGGAGCTGTTGCCGGCTCGGCCGGTGTAACTCCACCGTTCTCCGGACTTAGATCCTTTTCTAGATCAACCACACCCGTAGAACTACCGGCTTCAACCAGACCTTCAACTGGTATTTTCGGTGACTCGACATCATCGACGGGCTTAATAGATTTATCACTGTCAGCACCCGGGGGTTTGAGGACATCTTCAACTATGGTATCGCCTTCATCTGGTACTCTATGAATGACTTCCTGATCTGGTATATCGGGCGCTTCCTCGCTCACAGTCACTTCGGACTCGATATCTGGTTTCGAGGAAGACGATTCCTTTGGACCATCGTCGCCGCGAAATAGTGACTTGGCGGCCGATAGAATGCGATTCCCCAAGCCCATGCCAGGCTTACTTTCTGGTGCTGGCGCCGTGCTAATCGCCTCTGGCATTGGTCGATCGCCCGTTTTAGCGCTGCCGACAACTACCTCTGCGGTGCGTTGTAAGTCTGGCGCATCTTCAATTTCAGTTGAACTAGGCTCGGCTGCCACTTCATGTTCACCAACGGCAGCATCTGGCCCGTCCTGGATCGGTGATTCAGTAGCATATGCAGGCTCATTGCTACGGGGGGCGTCCTGCACCCCGTTATCAGGCATTGTCCTCGATTCCGGCAATTGTGGGCTTGCTTCCGCCTGAATCCGTTGCACAACCGGTGAAGGCGAAGCTGGGATAGGTGCGGCGTCGTCAGCAGGGACGCTAGTCTGCTCAATCCCAGAACCTGCACCCTGGTCAGCTGACTCTGACTTTGGCTCTTCGGGTAAACGCTGTACCGGCTCCACTGCCGCTGGACTCGATGGTTGTGAAAGGCCAGTTCTCGGCTGCTCATCACCCGAAACATATTCGACTTGCGCGCGGGGTAGTTGCCCTCGTCGGGCCAACTCCTGGCGGCGAACCAATTCGGCTCGGGTCTTCTCTCGTGCCTCATCACGCCCGGCATCTTCCGGCTTCCGTTGCACTGGTTCCGCTTTTACATCGCCCTTTTCTTCAGCTAACTTCTTTTGGTGCCCTTCCATGAAGGTTTTCAGGCTCGTCCATTCCTTTTCGCCTATCCAATCGAAGTCCGCGGATTCGGTTTCGGCTGTCGGGGGTTTTTCGGCCGGGATTGGCTTCTCAGTTGTCACCTTTTTCGCAGGAGGAGGAGAAGGTGTGGAAGATGTTAGCGTCGCCGACGGACTAAGCTGACGTTGAACCACTGGCGGACCAACATCTGACCGGGAAAGTCGTGGCGCAATCGACCGGATTTCAGCGGTCGCCGGCGAAGGTTCGGCCGGGTGGGCATCGCGATTGAGTACCAGTGAAGCCATGACGGTCGGCTTTCCCGGCTGAAATGGTGACTGAGAGGCCATATGTCTATCGTCGATAGCCATTTCTTCATCAATCGACCGGTAGAGGGTTGCCATGGCCCTATGGCGTCGAAGACGATGAACGAGAGGGTTACTTCTAATCAAAACGCTTGATGGACGCATGATATCCCTTAGGATCCCTTCTCAAACTCAACACGTCCGCAGGCCAAAACCAGCGTCTGGATGGCCACAGTGTTATCGCCAGTTTTTAATTCGGGCCAGGTTACCTTAACCGGGTAAGCATTTTGTAGGTTCCAGGTCATTACCGTGTGACCTTGGGAGTCAACCAGACTAATGGTTACCGTTTTCATATAATCCTGGAAATTTTCGGACATCATCTGCGAATACCAATCGAGCAGGATGAATTGTTTGGTCAGGCCATGTTTCAAGGTAACCCGGCTGGCTTTCCGCTGACCTGGTAGCTGGTGGATATAGTCATTCCTCCCGCCTTCCTTTAACTCCTGGATTTCCCACTCAACATCAGGTAATTTACATTCGGTAAACATACCCACGAAGTCGCGATTATTGCCAACGGCCACGCCAAAGCGAAAGGTGGCTATGGGCTCAACCGAATTTAGCAAACTGGGCTCTGCAGGCATTATCGACCTCCTATAAACCGCTGCGTACTTTTGTGTGAATTTCTCCGGCGCTCATAATCAATCCGCGATTCATGTTGTAACATCCGGTAAATCTCATCGGCTACTTTGCGGACCAATTCCGGCGTAATGTTTTCTGTCTGATTCTGTTCTGCCGGTGAATCACTCTTGCTGCTAGCCGGACGAGAAAATGAATTTCGTGGCATCAGAATAACTCCAGGTCAATCGATCAGTCTTTATCCCAACGGAGCAACTTGTAACTGGAACTGAGTGCTGCAGTGTGGGCATACGGCCGAGACTAGGACACTAGCCGGCGCATTTAGACGCTGGTAAACATCTTGTAAGTAAGCCAGGTCTGAAGCGAACAATCCTTCAACAACCTGGGGGGTGACCGCGGGCAAATCTCCCAACCGGATAACTACCCGGGACAATAACAGGATCACTAAATAAGCCTCGTTGGCTTGCACCCGGGGATCATTTAGGGGTTCGATCTCGTCCAAAGCCGTCGCCAGGCGCATTGTTCCTCTCCGGTGTAGTTGACCTTCCGAATCGACAAATCCTCGCGGCAATTCGAATTCAAAATCCATTTCTTTGCCTTACGATTTCACTACTTACCGTTCTGATCAGTCTTTATCTGTTCTCTTATTTTGGAAAGACGGGGGGTAAGCGGGTCACCCCGCTCACCCCATCACCTGATAGCATTATGTTTCGCGGTACATACCTTCATGTACCAGGGTTACTTCTTCCACGCCAAAGCTATTATCGTCTGACTTGAAAGATGGCCCAGAGACTTTTGAAGGCCAAGCATTTTGGAAGTGCCAAACGGCTACTGGTGCGTAGGTGCGATCCATCATGGTGATACTGATATTTTTCCGCGCTGAAGCCATGTCACCATTCACTAAGTCAGCACGCCATTCCCAGATTTGCATATCCGAGGTAATACCACGCTTCAAAGTGATATCCTGCCATTTCAGGCGGCCGGGAATCTTACGCACGATCTCGTGACCAGATTTATCCACCACTTTATGCTCGACAATCTCATGTTCCGAACCAATGCCTCCGCATTCGGTGAAGTAACCAGCGATAGATCCTTCTAGTTCTAGTGCAAAATTAAAACCAAGAAGGGGATCTTCATCTATGCCACTATCACGTCCAGAGATTACAGGTTCTGCTGGCATGTTTAATTCTCCTTAATCTGTAATAACCAATCACTCGTTGCTCTTGCATTACTAGTCTCAATCATCTCAGTCCGCTCTAAACGGATCAACGGTGACCAGGTCTGGGTAAAGCCATTTACGCTTCAGCGTTCGGGCCGGCCCACTGGCTAATACGGAAGATGACGAACTCGGCCGGTTTCACCGGGGAAATGCCGATTTCAATGATCAGCTGGCCAAGATCACGCACTTCTGCCGGGTTAAGTTCCTCATCACACTTGACGTAGAAAGCCTCACCCGGTGTCAGTCCAAAGAGAGCGCCGCTACTCCAGATATTAGTCAGGAAAGCTCGCACGTCCCGTCGTACTCTGGCCCACAGCTGCTGGTCGTTGGGTTCAAAGACCACCCACTGCATGCCAATGTCGATGGAAGCCTCGACGACGATGAATAGCCGGCGCACATTGATGTAGCGCCAGGATCCATCGCTGCTGAGTGTACGAGCACCCCAAACCCGGATGCCTCGACCTGGGAAGCTGCGGATGCAATTCACCCCGATGGGATTCAGGGTATCCTGCTCGCCGCGGCTGAGTTTGAGTTCCAAATCGATGGCGCCGCGTACGATCTCGTTGGCCGGGGCCTTGTGAACGCCGCGTTCGCTATCAGTACGATTGTAAACGCCAACGACATGGCCACTGGGCGGAACCATTTTGGTTGTGCTGCCGCTGCCACTAAGATCGGCGATCTGGATCCAGGGATAGTACAAGGCGGCATAAGAGGTATCGAAGTTAACATAGTTTCGCCATTCTTTGGCCTGCTGGGCATTGTGACCCGGCGGCGTATCAAGGACAGCGAAACGGTAGCGCATGAGCTCACAGTGCGTGATCATGGCTTCCTGGACCATCTTCACCCGCTCTTTAGCCTTGTCCGAACCATCATAGCCGGCCATGACATCAGGACATAGAAGAATTCGTACGTCGTCTAGTGGTTCCAGGCCGCCTAGACCGGTACGATCGCTAGGATCGCCTATGAAGTCCACGGCCGTTAGCGGCGGAATACCTCCGCCTGCCAGGTCATAGCTACCGTCGACCGGGAAGGCGCTCGCCGCGCCAACACTCGATATTTCGACAGAACTAAAGACAGCATTTTCGAGGTAGGCATCGCCATCCCCCTTTTTCATGCTTAAGCCGCTCTTGGACTCGCCGCCGACCGACATCGTGAAGAAGCCAGTTGGCTTGCCATCATCGCCTACTTCATTCCTGACGGCAACGGTGAGATTGTTGCCGGCCGGTCCTGGAGTTTTGGCCGTGACCTTGAAGCTGGTACCTTTTTCGGCTGGAACGGTCGCCGTGGCGGATTCAGCTTGCATATCACCTTCGCTCAAAGCTCTCAAGCTGGTGACGTAGCACGGTCCACCACCGTTGGCGTAGTAGCCGTACACCGCATCGGGTAGGTAAGCGCCGGAGACAAAACCACCGAAAATATCGGTGTATTGGGTCCAGTTGGTAACCAAGGTTGCCTTGTTGAGCACTGACTCGACAGACACTCGCTCACCCGATTGGGGGTCAATAGCTTTCAGGCTGGCTTCGGCCGTTATCCCCACGAAGGCCGCGATTGACGCGCCGACGGGTTCTATTGGTTTTGGCCCCCGGTCTACTTCTTCGACGTAGACCCCGGGGGATGCATATGTAACAGCCATTTTGCTTTCTCCCTTAATTTGCCGTATACCGGTCTATCCTTGTTATCACAAGTTTCTTGATACCGGCATACGCTCGAGCAATCAACAGTTCTTCAGGATCCTGGGATCACTTCATCGAACGGCTGATCGCTATCTGCGGATAGTGACCGGTGATTCACCGGTCTGAACCGACTCACTGATACAGTTCGCGGTTACCTTAAAATCCTATTTCATTGTCAACCTCCTCAGGGGGTGATCGATTCCGGCAGTGACATAGGTAGTTCATTTGATTCCTTCCTTCTTTATCATCAATCAATAATCGTCGATTGCTAAATCTCTAAGTCATAGTTGTCTTCGCTGGCAGGAACGATTATTTCTTTTTCCTTGGGTTTGCCCTTATCGGGCCAGACAACCAGGGTGTAACTTCCCGGCGGCATTGCTCCTAGTTTGAACCGGCCATTTTCGTCGGTAACATCAAACCAGCCCCGGCCTTTAATCGCCACTTCAAGCCCAGTCTGTGGTTCACCATCACCGGTCTTGCTACGGATGATGCCGCCAATGTAATTGAGATCGAAACCGGCCGTCCCTTCATCCAGCTCTTGAAACAGCGGTAAGGACGTGGATTGGCCGGCCTGCAAGGTGAGTGTTCGAACAATGGGGCCGGTAACCTCGGTCCAGGGATCCAGCGCGAGCGTAACGGTATAATTGATGCTTGGGCGCATCTCGTTATCTAGCGCGCTCCACACTTCGGCCGGATTGGTAAGTTTGTCGTGCCGGGCCACATATGTATTGAGCGGAAACAGTGGCTTCTGCAGCGTACCCTGGAGTACGTGTTGTGGGATTGTCGGGTGGCGGAACAGACTCATAAGCGTCCGCGTGAGCAGACGGTGTTCATCTTCCGGCTCGGCCGCCCAGGTGGTCAGCATGTAGAAACAATCGATCCGATGGGGCGCTTTCTTCATCCGGGCCATCATTTCTGCCGCATTCCCATTCTTAACCGGATCAAATTGCGAGCGCCGCAACTGTGTATTCTCCCGCAAGTCATAAAGAAATAAATTGATAGTCGGTTTGACCAACTTGGCGCTCCACTCCCTTTTTGGCTGGTCAAACTTAACATCAATCTCACCGTTCTTTATCGGCATGTCGGTGACTAACAATTGTTTGATGCTTTCATCCAGATCGGCAATCATATTATTGATCCTTACTAGAGTTCAGAGATTCGCGGTACTCGATTGGAATAACATTCATTGACAGAATCGTGATTCTTTACTGAATCTAGGTACTTCTCCTGTGACTATCAGCGAATAACCATTCCCTCTTACCTTGAGTCGATGTCATCCTGTCTTTGGAGCAGGGCCGGATCGGCCTTGGTCATAACTATCTCTTCCCCTTCTTCCTCTTCCTGCAACTGCAGTTCGTCCTCTTCTTGCATCTGCAGTTCGTCCTCTTCCTGCAACTGCAGTTCGTCCTCTTCCTGCATCTGCATTTCATCTTCTTCCTGCAATTGCATTTCATCCTCTTCCTGGGCCTGCAGTTCTTCTTCTGGCATCTCTTCCAGCTGGACAGAGTCATCGCGGTGGGCCTGCAGCATCTCTTCTTCCTCTTCGATAGGCTGGCGTTGGGCGGCATCCTCCGGTTGGCTCATGACCACATCAGCCACCTTATCTGCTTCAGCTTCATATTGATCGTTCGGATCATTAACCGTCATCTTGCCCTGGACGGCAGGCGGGCTGGCGCCTTGCTGGACAACATGGGTCAACTCATGAGCTATCAGGCGTTGGCCGTCGCTACTGCCCGGTTCGTACGCGCCCGAGCGAAAGAAAATGTCATTACCAGTTGTAAATGCTTTGGCTCCCAGTTGCTTGTTAAGGTTATCGGATTGTGAATCAGTATGAACCCGAACATCCCCTAAATCCTGACCCATGACGCCACCTGCTTTGGCTGCTATATCGCCATCTAGACTTTGACCGCTTCCCCGCTTGGAACGGATGGCGCCGGCGGTTTCATCCTCAACCTCGCTGGGGCCTTCCGATTGCCGTTGAGCCAGGAAGCGTTGCACGGCCGCATTACCGACCGTTTGTTGCATGCGGGTTAGTGTCTGGGCATCCAAGCCACTCTCCACTTGAGATTTCGTCAACGGCGCCTGCTCTTTTTTAGGTTCGGCCGTTTCTTGGCTTGGTTTTGGTTGAACTTTTCCTTTCTGTTCAAAGGCATGTTCGCTAGACATTTTTTGCCTCCTGCAATAGGCATATTCGACGGTACGCTATTTACCGGCACTACCACCATAAAAATTCGTGCTTCACTTTGCCTCGTGGTCCTCTAACTCATCTTCGATCGCCTTCTCCGGTTCGTCCAGCTGGCCCAGGCCAAATGGTTCTCCCTTGGGGGGTTCTTTCGCCCGGCACTCCCGAATTCTTTCCAATGAATCCGCTTGAATATCGACGATCCGGGCAGCTTTGCCCGGCGTATTTGCGGCCTCAAAGAACCAGCTAATGGCATCTTTGAAGAGTGTGTCCTGGACAACCTTGTCTTCAGATTCGCCTTTAGCCGCTAGCTGTTGGATGCAGAGGCCAATGTTGTAAGCCACGCCGGCTCGTTGCAAAGGTTTACCTTTTAAAGGATCTGATAAATAAACCTCCTCAAATCCTTCTTTGGCGCCTTTGAAATCCCCGGCCTCATACATAACGAGAGCTTCCAATCTGTCTTCCGTGATCTCTTTCTGCTCTTCCGGATCGATATCATCACCCCTGGAAATGTAGTCAAGCGTGCGCCAGGTTTCCCGGCCGACGATTCCATCAGGTTTAAGACCCATATACTCCTGAAAACTGATCACATGTTCGCGCGTTTGTGGACCAAAAATGCCATCGACGGCTGTAGCTGCAGATCCCGGACTGCTGGATCGTAATTGTCGTTGGAGGGCTACCACGGCCGGGCCCCTTGAGCCGATATATAAAGTAGGTTTGTCATGTGCTTCTATAGCATCGACCTGGTCCGCTTGTTCAGAAAGCGGTGTCCCTGATTCTCCTACCTTATGCTCGTGCTGAGATTCGACTTTAAATTCAATCTCTCCGGTCGACATACCTTTGGCTCCCGCTGAAGTTTCTTCAGCGCCGGTCATGCCCTTAAATACTCCGCCCTTTGATGTATCTAGCTCCTCTTGTGGCGGAAACATTCGCTGAACCATAAACCGCTGAACCGCTTTATTGCCGACAGATTTTTGCATTTGGCTGATGGTCAGAGCATCAGGCATATCAAGCTTCAAATTCGCCGTGAAAGGTCCACCGCCTTTAGCACTATCAGTTTGTTTGGACTTTTCTTTTGCTTTGATAAGCTTATCGTTTCGTTCTGGCTTAACTTTTTTACGGCGGGCCAAATATCACCTCCGAACTTGATCGTCAAGCACAAATAGCTCTTCGTCTATCAGTCGGCCGATCTTTTGAAATTCCCTCCGGGCAGCGTGTAATAAATGGGGCATACCGATTAACTCATCCGTTTCGGCCGCTAGAAAAGCCGAAGCCATGATGATGTTGCGGATATTACCGCCGGTGATGCGGAAGCGCCGGGCCAGCAGGCGAAAATCAACGTCATCAGAAACCGGCGTTTCAGGAGGAAAATTAACTTTCCAAATGATCTCCCGGTCGGCCACCTCTGGAAATGGAAACTCGACAATGAAGTGCAGCCGGCGGGTAAAGGCTTCATCAAGATTGCCTCGCAAGTTGCTGGCTAATATCACCACACCATCGTAGGTTTCCATTCTCTGTAGGAGATAGCTAATTTCGATATTTGCATAACGATCGTGGCTATCCTTGACTTCTGAACGTTTGCCGAATATGGCGTCGGCCTCGTCGAAAAAGAGGATGGCGTTGCTGGTTTCAGCCTCGCTGAATACGCGGTTAAGATTCTTTTCCGTTTCGCCGATATATTTACTAACCAGCATCGATAGGTCGATTTTATAGAGATCCTGGCCAAGTTCACCGGCGATGATGTCGGCCGCCATCGTCTTGCCGGTGCCCGATTCGCCGGCAAAAAGGGCGCTCAATCCTTTGCCAAGAGCGACTTTACGGTCAAAACCCCATTTCCCGTAAACAACAGGACGTTGTCTGACTGTATTGACCATTTCCTGTAATTGATCCAGGGTGTCGTGGGGCAAGATGATATCGCCCCATCGATAACGCGGTGTTATCTTCGTAGCCAATGTCATTAATTTTTGATTGGAATGGGCCCGGCTGGCGGCAAAAAGATCCTGGGTTCCCAAGGGTTCCCCCCGCCATTCTGCCAAATCCCGGGCGGTCGCGACGACATCGCCTATCTGGCCAGCCGAAAATAGAAATTGGTTAGCTAGTTGGGTTAACCACTGATCATTGTCATCAAGCGTGGCTCCTGAACCAGCTAGGAAATGTTGCCACATATTGAGCCGGTGTTCATAATCCCCGTTAGTAAAAGGGACCCGAAGTATTCGGCGGCGTAATCGTTGGCCTATAGGTTGCCAAGCTTCCTCTCCACCCAGGGCGATAACCTCAGGATAGTCAAGCAACTGATCCATGATGTCAACAGGCGGCCGGTAATCGGCTAGCACAGAATCCCATCCATCCAGGTAAATCACAGCGTTGAGAAGGCGTCCATCTCTTAGTACCAAACGCAGCCCTTCTCTCAGACCAACTTCCTTGTCGGCTAATGCTTTCAGGTCAACTGTTATTAGCGACCGACTACGGATCATTGCCAGATGGCTCGCGGCCGACTTCTTTCCGACGCCATAACCACCTTCGAAAGCGAATATTGGGGGTAAGTTGCTATCGACAGGCTCTTCAATAGACCCGGACAATCTTTCCAGCAACTCGCCAGATAGCCAAGGTGTACTCCTAGTGGGATAACTTAGCTTAGCGCTGCCGTTCAATAGCTCATCCAGACCGGCCTGGCCCAGGATATGTTCGGCAAGGCGCTGTGCAGGCCTCAAATATTGGCCCAATAATGGTGGTTCTTGTCCGCCGTCAATAAAGCGAATCAACAGGCGCGATTTGATCAACAAGCTCTCATCAGTAAATAGGCGACGTTTTAAAAGCTTCGTTTCGAATGAGTCGGCGATAAGATTTAAGACCAAGTTGACACTTGGTCGCTTTTTGGTCACGTCATCTTGTAAATAGGCGTAAATTCGTTCGTAGCGTGGGTCGACCTCTGGGGCAAGGGTAATCAAGATGATATCAAGCTCGTCAGGGCTTAAACCGAAGATGTGGCACAAGTGGCCAATTGGAGAGGGTAAACCGGATTGGTAACGCTCCTCCAGGCGGGATAACCACTGGGTCTTTTGTTGAATAATGGCGACCGGCCAATCCTCCATGCCCGCCAATTGGCCATTGGCAGCCGGCCAAAGACTGCCTAATTCATAACCCAACAGATTATCTATTTGATCTTCAGTGATATAGAGACCACGAAACTCATCATTGGGATCGAGCCCGTGGGAGCGAGCTCGAACCACAGCCCAGCGAACCAGCAAGTCTATATAGGCCAGGCCTTCCAATATCTCCTGGTTAAACTCCGCAATTTGTTCTTGATTCTGGGACGGCCGCTCCAGCACCATCCTATCTGGGACGGGCATCATTTTTCGGCACCTTTTGGTTGCATGGGCATAAATACCTGTTCGTCGAGATCGGCCATCTCACCGACATAAGCAGCTACGATTTGGGGGATTTCCCGGAGGTTGCGAAAGTAGTGGCGTTGCTCGCTCTGCACGTGCTCGATCCAACCTCGCCATTCGGCCGGATCGTCGGGATTATCGCGATTCTCCTTCCAAATGCGCAAGACGAACGAATGCGCTTCGGCCTCAAAATAGGTCATGAGCCCTTGATTTTGTTGATCCATGACAGACTCCTGCGATACTGTCCAACCGCGAACAACTTCCAATCTCAGTTGCTCCTAGTAGGCAGTGCGGCGATTAGGCTCGTCTAGAGCCCATCACTGCCGGTTAGCAACCGGTGTCAAAGTACATTCTGTTGAATCAACATTCTAGATCGGGAGTCTCACAGAAGTCTCACAAAGAATGCGAGCCGGTCTATGAAGTGCAATCGCGCAAATCTTTATAGAATGACATGCAATCCAGTAGGCGTAATTGCCTAGAAGTAAACCGCTACCAACAAAGTTCATTCCCGAAGGATTTATGGCGGTTACTAAATAACCTGTGCTCTAGAAATTTGGTTTTCGACTATGGTAAAATATGGAAGCTAGGTCACTGTGACCGGCGGGGAAACGGAACATGGAAACGACAGAGCAACAGGCCATAGAGGAAACGATTCCTGGTGAAGTCAGCCCTCCTGTTCCAGAGTTTAGCGAACTGGCAGAGGAAAGAGCGCAGGCAGCAGTTGAGAGCCAGCGCGAGTTGGTGCAACAACTAAGAAAGGCGGTCAATGTGGATCCCCGGAACGTGGAACTGTTGGTCGATCTAGGCAGAGCAGCAGAATCCACCGGCGATTTGGAGCGAGCGCGTTGGGCTTATAAAAGAGCGATTCGCCTGGATCCTGGCTGGGGGACAGCCTACTTGTACCTTGGTCGAATGTACGAACAGGAAGGCCGGACCAAACCGGCGATCCACACGCTGAAAAATTGCCTCACCTATTCCACTGATGACGCACAGCGAAAGGAGGCTCTAGCTACCCTTAAGAGTTTGCTGGGGCACGATGGTGAAGAAACGGCTGAGTCGTACGCCGATGCACCGGAGCGCTCGGCCTTGGCCGAAGCCTGGCAGGATTTGGATCTAACACCGGCCGAGGCACTCTTCTTAGCTGATCCCGAAAACAGTAGCGGCCGCCAGATGATGCGCTATACCCTGCTAGATCTAGCGATTCGAGAAGTGCTAGATATGACCGATAATGATCAGGTCGGCCGGGGTGATCATTACGATGAATCCAATATACGACCCCATGAAGCGCTCTTCGCCAAATATTTTGCCCGTTTTGACGATTATGTGGACGCAGACCGGCTCTCCCGTGCCGCCCTGTCCGAGCTCAACAACCGCTACGACCTCTTCAAACAACGTTACGTCTTCAGATCCCTGGTTGACAAAGGCTACCTCGAAATGGAAAGCCAGCGAGTTTGGGGCGTATTACCGGTTAAACGGTACAAGTTAACGGATAAAGGCACTCGGGCCCGAAATAAAGCCAAACGTTTGTTAAAACGGACTGACGATCAAATCACACGGTCTCTGAGAGCTAATCCAGAAGAAGCGAAAGTTTACGTCTCGAACGGGGGACCGTCTATTTTGCTAATCGAGGAATTTCCCGAAGGTTATTTTCAGGAATGGCAAGATAAGTTGGAGCGCATGGGCTTTGGTCCGGCCGTCGACCACTTGCAGGATCAAGCGCGATCTTCAAGCCAGGGAACAGCTATTGAGCAGATCCTGAAAATGATCTTGGGTGAATAATTAGTGCAGCTTGGTAAGCCAGTTATTGATTAAGCCGGAATTGGGGTCTCCCAGAAACTCTCCGCTAACTCTAGCAATTTATTCAGCTCTTCAGAGGCATCCATAAAGGCTTCGATGGCCGAGTTAAGTTCATACTCGTATGGTGTGCCAGACCGGCTATCCATTTGCAGATCGTCCAATCGTTCTCGGACGATTTGACTGTACAAGGAGATGGTTTCTGGCATAGGCAAAATATGCAATTCGGCCTGGAGTAGACGAGCACAACGCTGGAACTGGCGCACCGCTCGTGCGCGGCCTCCCAAACGCCAATAGCAGAACATGACGGCCCGGTGAACTTCTTCTCGCAACGGATCCATCGCTAAGATATCTTGTCCGACCACGGTCGCTTCGTCGTACGCCTGGCGCGCCATTAAAAGCCGCATCAGCTTGCCCATTATCTTCAGGACCGATCGTTCAGTTCGCTCCCGCTCCAATAAGCACCACTCGGCATAAATACCTTCGCAGATGATGCCCTGATAGCTTTTTATGGCCGCACGATAACTTTCTTCACGACTAGCGCCATCTGATTGATCAGCCTCCGCCAAATGACGATTGTAAGTTTGCAAGTCAATGATCGTATCTTCGGCGGCATCGAATCGGATCCATTCCCTATCAGCCACGATATAGTCGCTGGAATTGAGGTCAAGCCTTTCGAACACCGAGCGCAAACGCCACAAGGCCGTACTTAAACTCGCCCGACCGTTGCTCAACTCAACGTCCGGCCACAATGTTTCGATCAGCTTTTCCCGGGGATGCCGGGTGCCTCGATATAGGATTAGGTATCCGAGGAGCTCTTCAGCGCGGCGAGTCGGAAAGTGATCGATCCTCGTCTCACCGTGCTGTAGACTAAGCTTGCCGAACACGCGTACCTGCAAGCCTGCCATACTGCGACTACCTCCTAATTTGGTCTGGCAAGGTTCAGAAGTGTCTTGCGCCAATACTCCTGCTTACTGCCTGGTCAGTAAGAAATACCGGGATTTAACTAATGCAGATCTACCTGCAAAATAACAAAACGATATTCCCCAGTAACAGTCGTAATGGTCAATTGTCTAAAGAGTTATCAAATGGTGATTTTTGTGCAGTCAGTTTTACGATATCTAACATTAACTCACTCCTGGTACTCATGTCAACCGGGACTCGCGTACTAATTAGCCAGATCTCAGGTGATTTCGGCCCGTCCACATTTTGGGTAAAAGTCGAACTCTAGCTGCAATTGGTCGATAATCTTGCGATCAGTCGCAGCAAATGCGTAACGGTCCAACTCATCAATATGGACCCAGGAATGATCGGCTACTTCCAAGTTCATTGGCGTACCCGACCGGTGCCGCGCGTGGAAGGCAAACAAAGTGATCCGGAAATGAGTATAGGCATGTTTTATGGTCGTTAGCAACGGGCCAACTTCGATCTCAATACCCAATTCTTCCCTTATTTCCCGGCGTAAGGCATCCCTCAGCGATTCATCTGCTTCCTGTTTGCCGCCTGGAAATTCCCATAAACCGCCTAAGAGACCGTTTAAGGGACGTTGTGCAATGAGAAAGCGGCCATCATCTCGCCGGATAACCCCTGCGGTGACATCGTAGTGGGGTGTTTTTTTACGCCTCGGCCTGACCGGGCGGTCTAACTGAGTACCTCTGGCTCTGGCCAAACAATCCGAGTTTAATGGGCATACATGGCAACTGGGTTTGGCCGGTAGACATACCGTCTGACCTAGCTCCATGAGAGCCTGGTTAAAAGCGCCAGGTCGTTCTACCGGCACGATCTTAGCGGCGATTTTCCAAAGTTGATTTTTTGTTTTGGTCTTGGAGATATCATTTTCAAGGTCCAGCAGCCGGCTAAGGACACGCATGACATTGCCATCGAGGATTGGCGCTGGCTTTCCAAAGGCGATGGAGGTGATAGCCCCGGCCGTATACCGGCCGATACCCGGTAGTTTCCGAAGAGTTTCAACTTCGTCTGGCAGACAGCCTCCATGGTCGCTAACAATCAATTGAGCCGCGGCGTGGAGATTGCGCGCCCGGCTATAGTAGCCTAATCCTTCCCACATCTTCAACACTTCATCAAGAGGGGATAAAGCTAATTCCCGAATATTTGGATAACGATCCAGCCATCGCTCATAGTAGGGAATGACCGTGACGATCTGGGTTTGTTGGAGCATCACTTCAGCCACCCAAATAGCGTAGGGATCAGCGGTTTGTCGCCAGGGCATGTCCGCATGCCCTTCGTCCCACCAGTTCAGCAGCTTATTTGTTATATCCGGTCGATCGGTCATACAAATATGGCGTCAAATTCCAGTTATCGCGTGTGGGCCATTATGATCTTTGGCAAAGGCTGCCGAAATAATTGTGCTGAAGTTTGAGGTGTCAGCATCCCGAAACAATCGTGCAAGGATTGGGATGACCTAGCCATTTTAACACAAACCGCTGGAGGGGCGAAGAATTGGAAGTCTGATTCCAGGGCAATATTTCTGGCAGCTGAATCGTTGGCCGATTAATTTTTTGATACTTAGCATCGTCGGTATTGTATGACCGGATCAGGCTTGCTTTCTATCTCCGCCAGGTTGGTCGCCACCAGTTCACCTCGCTGGTATAAGTACTCTACATGCGCCCCGGCTTCTTCCAAGGCAAGCAGGATATGGTAATTATGAACCGGACCGAAGAGTTCGCGGCTTATCTCGGCTGTCGTTTTCGGTTGGCTGCATATCTCCAACACCTGCTCCAGTCTTTCATCGTGCACATGCTTGATCTCCCCAATGCGCCCGGCCAAATCGTTCATGGCGTCTTCGTGCCCGCCTAGCGCTAGCCGGATGCCATTCAAAGCCTGGATATTATCCAGGGAATCAAGATAGTGACCTAAGCCCATATTATTGGTAATGCTTTCGGGTGCTTGGTGCGGAGAAGTCCGGGATAAAACGTGGTCGGCCGTCAAGAGGATATCGTCTATGCGCAAACAAACCTGACCCGGGCAATGACCAGGAACATGGTAGGCGAAAATACGGTCGTTTAACCCTACGATAGTCGAGGATTGAAATTGGGGTTTGTTCGAGATTCTATCCTGACAGCTTGAATCGGCCTGGAAACCATTTTCGCCCAACGAAATCTGCACAGGCGTCGAATGATAGATTCCCTTGGCGAACAGATACATTGCCATTATATTTTTGCATTCGCCAACCGGCACCCCTGCTCTTTTCAAAAAATTCTCTAGCAAGCGCGAGGCCACGATCACCCGATGCTCATAATGAGATAAAATCCGGCGATCGAGGAGGTGGACGCCGATTGGCGCTTGACTGAATTGGCGTACGAATGGCAAGCCTCCAAAGTGATCGATATGGCCATGGGTAATGAGTATCGCGGACAGGTTTTCTAGATTAGCCGGCTCACCATAAATCTCTTCTATCGCCTCAAGACCGGCCAAAAGGTCGCGATTAGAGCGATCCATCCCTGAACCACAATCGACCAGAATTCGTTGTTGGCCGTCGCTGATGAAGTATATATTGGCCACTAGTTCAGGAAATGCGCGAACAGGGAAAGTATAGATAGTGCATCCGGACGAAGAAATGTATCTACTGACGATTTCCATAAGCCGATTATATTCTTTTAATCAGGAGGTTGCCGCTGTTATGGTGCCGGATTTTGGCGATTACATTGAAACCAGGTAAAAAAACGACACATAAGCTAAATCAAATCAAATTTCCGATTTCAGCCTGTAATCTAAACGTTGGCTGGTATCCCTTGGCGACCAGTCGGCTATTGATAAGTTTGATCTTTCCATCTCCCGTGGCTTGAATATGGATTAGGTCGATTACATCGTCCGCAGAACGGCTCGTACCGGGCTTCCATCACCCCCGGCGATCTTAAGGGGCATGGCCACCAGTTCATATATGCCGTCTGGGACTTCCCTTAAGTCCAACCATTCCAATATGGCAATGTTTTGCCGCCGAAGGGCGTGATGACCGTCTAGAGATTTGCTATTCGCATCATCCATGGAAGGCCCATCACTGCCATACAAGCATATGCCCAAGTTACCTAAATACTCGGCTAAGGCAAGGCTAGGATAGGCATATGCTTCTGGAAATTGGTCTGGTGAGTAGTCACCGGCTTCCGATCGCACCAGCAGACGTCGAGCGCGGCTTATATCGTAGCCTTCTAAATCTTCCGGTTCCAATGGACCGGCTCTTTTGGCGGAGGTGACGACTTGAGCTGCACCCCAATAAAGCTCTAGATCAAGCTCATCTATGGCTTGTCCCCCTTCAGTAAAGTGCAAAGGTGCATCAACGTGGGTACCAGTGTGTGCGCTCATGGTTAGAGTCGTCAAATTAACAGCCTCACCCTGATCAAGATTTAGGACACGCTCAATTTGGTACGCCGTGTCACCCGGCCAAACGGTCATGCCAGGTCCAAGAGTACGACTTATGTCAAATATCCTCATAACTCATCCTTTCTTTGCACACCGATCCGATATTCCTACAAAAAAGTATAGTGATGGGATTTTAACCGGTCAACGATATAGATCCTTCCACCCGCACAAACCGGAATCTGGGACATTTTCGGTACGGCCGCATAATTGTTTTCATTCCAATTTATGCTATAACCTCAGGCTATGTGGCAAACTAGGCAAAAGCTATTTTTGTTCGTTGGTTTACTGGCTAGCCTGCTGGTGATCATTGGCGTTGCAGTCGTTGCCAGCAGCCAGCCAAACGATGACAGGATAACGCACATGCCCTTTGTCATCATGGCGCCAACGCCGACACCATCCCCAACTCCCACTCCTAAACCAAGCCAAAAAGTAGAATTCCGCGGTCTGTGGGTCACTCGATACGATTGGACTACGGCGACAGGAGCAGATCCAAATAAAATTGATGAAATCGTCAATAATGCGGCACTTGCCGGATTCAACGTTATCCTCTTCCAGGTTAGAGGCGAAGCCGATGCTTATTATGCTTCTAGTTTGGAACCCTGGTCTAAACGATTAAGCGGGACATGGGGCCAGAATCCCGGTTGGGATCCACTAGCCACGATGATCCAGAAAGCCCATGCCAAAGGCATTCAGGTCCATGCTTACATCAACACCTACCCTGTCTTGCTTGGCTGTGATACCGGTCCATTAACAAGTCCACAACATTTTTATTATTCAATCAAAAACCAACATGGCGAAAAGGATGGTAAACTTCGCGGCTTGATGTGGACCAGTGGGGGATCTGTAGCTTGTAGCAGCAGCGATTACCAAAGATCTTCTCCTGCATCCCTTTTTAATGACGATCACTTGCTTGCGGTGGCTGCAGATATCTTACGATATGACGTCGATGGGCTGCACCTTGACCATATTCGTTATGCATCGGGGACCTCTTGCGATCCGGTTAGCTTGTGCCGCTACTATGGGCAAGCTGAAAATTGCAGCCAAAACTACAGTTGTCCCTTGGCCAACAGTGGCTACAAAGATTGGCAGCGCGCCCAGGTCAATGGGACCGTCAATAAGTTTTACCAATTAGTGGCCAATCGTAAAGAAAATCTATGGCTCTCGGCCGCTGTTTGGCCGACTTACGTAGACTATTGGGGCTGGGGATACAGCCAAGGGTACCACGATTATTACCAGGATTCGAAAGCCTGGTTGCGCGATGATTACATCGATGGCATCATGCCCATGATTTACAGTTGGAATACGACAACTGATCCCTTCCGTCTCGATCGGTGGAAAACTTTGGTTGCCAATTACCAAAACTCCAGCGCCGGTCGTTACGTGATACCGGGAATCGGAGGCACGGCTTTTCTCTCTTTCTCGGAGATCGAAGCCCGGATTAATTACGCCCGACAGGTTGGCGCCATCGGGCACGCTATTTTCTCTTACGGTTATATGAATCAATACCAATACTTCGACGATCTCGCGGCCGGTCCATATTCGGAACCGGCTTCCGTTCCAAATATCCCCTGGCACCAATAAGCAGATAATTTACCGAGATATCATTTTATTGGGTATGAGTTGTTTGCATGTCCCCAGAAAATAAAACAACCGGCGCAAATCCAAGTGAAATCCTGGAACCGGCAACCGATGAGCCAGTTGGCTCTCTTGCCCAAGTCGAGGAAAAAAGTCAAGGCGGCGATCAAGAGCGTCCACAACGTTTAAATGATTTAGGTGGGCGGGCGATTTTAACTCTTCAAGGCGCCTATGATAAGCTGGTTGGCGGTCGGATAACCCAGATCCAATCTCAACTAGTCGACCAAGATAGGGAACTGTCAGAAACTGCTCATGACGTGGCCGAATTATCGACCCAAATCACCCAGATGAATCGCCGCCTGCAGGAGTTAGAAGAGCGTCTGGCCCACTTAGAATCCGGCCCTACTGCGGCCGAAGGCGAATGAGGTCAGATGTGGAGGTGTCAGCACCTAAGCAAATCGATCAAAGATTAGCCGATCCCTCACTAAAACTAGGCGTGCGACCACTCCGCATCGCCTACATTAGCCCGCTCCCACCAATCCGCTCTGGCATAGCTGACTATAGTTGGGATTTGTTACCTTTTCTGGCGGAGAACGCTTCAATTACGCTATTCGCCGAGCAACCGAATGATGTTGCCCCGCTCGTAAAGAAAAGTTTTCCACTTCTGCCAATCAGCGTCTATTCAGAGCACCGTTCTTCCTTCGATCTCACCCTCTATCATATGGGCAATAGTCTCCATCACCGGTCTATTTACCAGACTGCACTACGCTATCCAGGCGTTGTTGTCTTACACGATTACGGCTTGCACCATTTCATCGCTGCCTCCACTGGCAGTGATGCAGAATATTCAAAGTATGTACGCGAGTTGGCATATGTTCAAGGGTCTGAAGGCGCCAACCGTGCCTGGCGAATCCGATATAATCAAGAGCCTTATCCATTATTCGAATTACCATTGAATGACCGGTTGATCGACCGTAGCTTGGGAATCATCGTTCATAGTCAAGCAAACAAAGAAAAGCTCCGTGCAAATCACCCAACTCGGCCGGTTGCTTTAGTCCCCATGCAGATCCCAATCATCGAAGCCCGATCCCGCCGCGATGAACTGGATCTCCCTGCAGGCGCACTCATATTTGCCACTACAGGCTATATAACGGCTGAAAGACGAATGGAACTGGCTCTGCGCGCTTTCTCCGGCTTACTCCAATCTTACCCCAACTCCGTCTATCTGATAGTTGGCCAGGTACATGACGAGATTGGTCTAACTTCAATCATTGCTGATCTTGGTTTGCAGGACAAGGTTCACGTTAAAGGCTTCGCGCCAGATAAGCAGAGCTTTGTCGATTGGATGGCAACGGCCGATGTGATCGTTAACTTACGTTACCCAACCGTTGGTGAGACATCAGCATCAGCTTTAAGAGCTATGGCGGCCGGCCGGCCGGTTATCGTCTTCGATCACGGGACCTATAGCGAATTGCCAGACGAAACCTGTTTGAAAATCCCACCGATGGATGACGCGGCGCTCCTGGCGGGGATGTTGTATTTAGCATCCAGCCAGGAACGAAGAGAGAGATTAGGCCAGCTGGCTATTACTCAGATCAGAGAACAGCATGATCCAATTGGGATTGCTAAGCAAACCATCTCATTCTTTCACGAATTATTCGCTTCAATTGACAGGCGATACGGAGGTGTATCGTGAAGCGATGCCACGACACAGATAGGCTTTTAGCCGAGCATTAACCATGACCAGCCCTATTTTTTCTAACCTGGTAGCCATATTGGTATTGGTTGTTGCCTGTTATATCCTCGGCAGGCTTCTAATTCCTTTTTTCGCTGACGCGAGTGGGCAACTGGAAGGTGACTGGCTCACTTTGGCATTTGCCAGCCTGACCCTGGGCATCACGCTGATCGGTTGGTTGGGCCTGATTCTCGCTGAAGTGGGATGGTTTTCGATTGAATTGTTGGCCGCTGTATGGTTAGCGGCCATTCTAATTCTGGCCAGCGCCAGCTTTCGAAGTCGCCGGCAAAGTCAGCCTGCAATAACTTCTGAGAGTGTAGAACAACTAGTCGACCGTTTTAACCTTCCCGGTTGGGTCCAGTATGTCTTACTTATTGGTTGGCTCGTTGCCGCCAGTTGGCTTTTCTTCCGGCCGCATGAATACGTCCTTGGGGCCGCCGATGCCGGTGTTTATGTCAACCTGGCGGCAAATATCAACAAAACCGGTAAGATCCTCATCGATGATCCTGCCCTCGCGGATTTGGATCCTGCCTTGTACCCGGCGTTACTTCGCCAGCTACCACCACAAGACCAGGCATCAGGCGTTGCCCCTTATTATATTTTTCCCGGTTTCTATGTTACCAGTTCACCGGCTGGCAGAATCACACCCCAATTCTATCCTCTCCATGCTGTCTGGCAGGCTATCGCCTTCGGCATGGCAAATGTGAAAGCAGCTTTGCTCATGACTGGCCTATGGGCTGTATTAGGTAGTCTGGCAGTCTATCTGTCGGTACGGCGGATAGCCGGTTGGGAAGCCGCATTTTTAGGATTATTGGGTCTAACCATAAACGCTCTGCAAGTGTGGTTTGCCCGTTACCCTACGACTGAAGCATTGACACAATTTTTGTTGTGGACTGCCATCTGGAGCCTCATGACATGGCTGAAAGGGGAAAAGCCTCTGGCACTGTGGGGTTTTTTAGCCGGAGTGACCCTCGGGGAAGTTTTTCTTACTCGTATTGATACCTATTTCTTGTTAGCCTTACCCATAGGGGTCTTCCTTTGGCTACACTGGAGTGGGCGCTGGCGACGCCAACACCTTTGGTTTTTCGGGCCGGTTACTTTACTGACAATTCATTCATTATTGCACGCCTGGCAGCAAAGCAGGCCCTATTTTGTGGGCATTTTTGCCTATGGTCTCAGGCTTCTCGAGCGAAACTGGATGCTGCTCTTATTTGCCCTCATCATTTGTATCGCGATCCTAATATTCGTTGGCCGCCATCATGGGCAATTAAACCAACTGGGTCGCTATAAAATACCTTTGCTCTGGGTTCCCGCGCTGATCGTGCTGCTTCTGGTTGCTTATGGCTATTTCATCCGGCCTAATATTGGTCTTGTCGAAACAACAAGGGAATATTGGTATGGTGGCGAGCAAATCCCGGCCGGTATGGACAAACAGAATTTGGTCAGGTTAGGATGGTACCTGACTCCCTTCAGTATCGCCTTAGCTACTGCCGGCATTTGCCTGATGTTGCTGGAAATCAACCGACAAACGGTGGTCATTATTTTTGTCGGCCTACTCTTTTCATTGCTTTACCTGTGGCGCATTCAGGCAAATCCCCACCAGATCTATACCATGCGCCGCTATGTTCCGGTGGTTCTACCATTTGCTATGGTCGCCATTGCCTACTTCCTTGACTGGCTGTTTCAAAGCAATCAACGCTGGCTTCGGCTAGTTGGGATTATGCTGGGATTAGCCTGGCTCTTCATGCTTGGTTTTTCAGCAAAGGAATACATTAAACAAGTCGATTATGCGGGCATACTGGCTCAATTAGAAAATCTCGATGAGCAACTGGAAAAGGATTCCATCCTGATTTTCAACGATTCCTCTCTCATATCTCAAGGTGATCTGTTGGGTACGCCCCTCCGCTTTTTGTTCGGCCATGATGTATTCACCCTTCGCCATGCGGAATTGTTGGACGAAGTTGCCTTTCACAAAACAATAGAAGGCTGGCTGGCGAACGGCCGCCAGGTATACTGGATCGGCGATCCAGAGGTGTTATCATCCTACGATCTCGATCCAGGCCCAACTGTCCAGGCTACTATTAGCAGCTATCATTTAGAAGCCAGTTACGATAAGAAACCCAAACAATTAGCAAATCCAAGCTGGATACTTGACATAACGGCGATTCAATGATGACCATTTTTCTCGTTTTTGTGTAACTGGCGCCACAGGCAATATGACTAGAATATAGGTCCTATGGGTTGCATTATACTTAAGGATACGAAAGGTCCTAGAGCGACTGAGAGAAGAAAAATCATGGAAAAACAGGTAGCGAATGAAACGGAAGAGATTCTCAGTGTCGAAGAAATCATGGAAGCCATCCGCCAGAAAATTGGAGCCGGCGAAGGCTATGTAGATGAGAGCCGGCAACAAATGGCCGCAGGACATCTGCCGGCCGAATTATACGAACACCTGGAAGAGGTTAGGTTGAGCTATGACAAGATCCAGCCAATGCCCCTTGTTTTACCCCCATCGGTTCCGGTATTAGGCGGAGTTCTGGCTTCAATACAACAAAAACTGCACGAACTAGTTCTCTATTATGTCAACCAATTGGCCGCTAACCAGATTCGGGTAAATGCCCATCTGCTTCGCTCCGTGGAGATCCTGGTTGAAGAGGCTGAGAAAGTCTTGGAAACGAACCAGAAGCATCAGGATCCTGGCGAAGAGTAGCTAAAAAAAACCACCAAGACGATGACCAAAATTGCTTTCATTACCCCCTGGTATGGTCTAAATGTGCCTGGCGGCGCCGAACAAGCGACGCGAGGATTGGTCGAACATTTGAACCAGGCTAGCTTTCACGTGGAGGTTTGGACGACTTGCATTAAGGATTTTTATGCTGATTGGAGCCGCAATCATCACAAACCTGGTGTAAGCCAAGTGAATGGCATTACCGTCCGTCGTTTCCCTGTTGAAGATCGAGATCGAACGATCTTTAACCAGCTTAATTGGCGACTGATGAATGGCCTTAGCATTAAGTCCGATGAGGAACGCATTTTCATCGAAGAAATGATTCGAGCGCCATCCCTTTATGAGCATATTAGCCGTCATAAGGAAGATTATTTGCTTTTCTTCGTACCTTATATGTTTTCGACGACTTTTTTTGGATGCCAGATCGCGCCAGCGCGTTCGGCCGTCATGACTACCCTCCATGATGAAGCCTATGCCTACCTGGATATCTACAAGGAACCGCTTACAAAGGTCAGAGCCCTCATATGCTTGACTGATGCAGAAAAAAATTTGGCCATAAGAATATTCGGGAAAAACGATAAACAGATTAGAAAGGTAATTGGTTACGGTCTAGATTCAGAAGTGGGGGCCGACCCTGATCGATTTAGAAAAAAGTTTGATATTGAAGGTCCATTCGTCCTTTATATGGGTCGCCGAGAAATGGGCAAAAATACGCCTCTTCTTCTCGATTATTGGAGACGATACTCTCAGCAGTCCACTAGAAATGAAAAACTCGTACTCATCGGACCCGGAGAAATCGCCTTGTCTGCTGCGGATAGACGAACGATCCTCGATCTAGGCTTCGTTTCCGAAGAGGACAAGCGCGACGCTTACGCGGCGGCGGGTGTCTTCTGCCACCCTTCAGTAAACGAAAGTTTTTCCATCGTCTTGATGGAAAGTTGGCTGGCGGGTACGCCTGCATTGGTGCATGGCCAATGCGCAGTAAACTGGGAACATTGTCGGAAATCCAATGGGGGCCTCTACTTCACCAATTATCAAGAGTTTGTTGCCACCCTTGACTATTTATTATGCCAGCCGGAGAAAACTTCTATCCTCGGCCGGCAAGGCCAACAATATGTTATCGATAATTACCAATGGCCAACCATTATCAATCAGTTTCAGGGATTGATAGAAGAGCTGGTCGGCCATGAGTGATCCCGCCTTAACCATTAACATGATGACGGCCGATTTGACACCCGGTGACGCCATCGGCAATTACCTATTGACCAGTGCCAAGATTTGGCAATCGTGGGGAGCCAGGGTTCACATTTATGCTGATAATATCTCCCCGGACTACGGTGGTTTAGCTCGCCCGTCATCCTGGTACGAACCAGATGGGCATTCTCTCCTTTGGTACCATTACTCGATTTTCGCTCCCAATATTGAGCTAGCTCTTAGAAGTCAAGATTATAAGGTCTTTGATTTCCACGGTGTGGCGCCATCCAGCCTTTTCGCAGGTCAAAACCCTCACCTGCAATCCTTATGCGAAAAAGGTCAGGCAATTTTGCCATCCTTGCGAGATCAATTCGATCTCTGCGTCGTCCACTCGGAATACAGTCGTTCAGAATTGATCAACCATGGCTTCGATGGGAATATAATCCAAAAATTACCCCTAATCGTCGATACAAGCCGGCTGGTGGAAAAAGGTGATAAACCATTGGCACTACTATTGTCTCAGCTGGAGTACATCTTGTTTGTGGGTCGCATCATTCCTCAAAAAGATATTTTGGCAATGTTAGATATCCTCACTCACATTCATGAAGAACGTCCCGATGCCGTACTCATTTTGGCCGGAACGCGACATTTGGCCAAGAAGTACCAACGACAAATTGATCGAGTCATCGCTCAAAAACGGCTTGATCATCGAGTATTGATGGTTGGCCAGGTAAATGATCCTGGAACGCTGGCATCATTGTTTGCCAATGCGGCGATGCTGCTTGTGACATCGGAATGGGAATCTTTTTGTGTACCGGTTATTGAAGCTATGTATTTTGGCACGCCGGTAGCCGCTCACAACATTCCGCCTCTTCCGGAAGTTATGGGAGATGGTGGGATCGTCATCGAAAAACACCAACCACATGATTCCGCAATGGCCATTCTCAATTTGTGGCAAGATCGCGATCGCTACAAACAGATCAGCCATGCAGCCCAAAAACGTTCGGCAAGCTTCACTGATCGCTCACTAGCCGCCGAATTACTCAGAGTTCTTCACGATAATTTCCTTCCCTCCTAAACATCCATTTTTCGCTTGCACCACACCCTTCTCAGAAACCATTAATATTCTGTGTTTATCTCGAGCAAAAACGTTACAATTTGAAGCCGCTCGCGACGATCAACATGGACAACGATAAGTGTTTTTTGTTATGATCCGCTTTCGTTGTCTTTGCGAAGAGGATAGGCACCAGAGCTTTGAAGCATATGGCTTGCTTGTGCCTTTAGTGATGAAGGAGAGTGAAGCATAGCGTAGTAATCGAGGTACCAAGCGTACCCGTTCTGTTGCCCCAATGTTGTCAGCTTTGAGCACTTGCTGTTTGCCGGGAAACGCATATCCAGTAGCGGATTGTGACATATTTCCCAATACACATTTCCCATTGTTCCCATCGGCATTCGTCAATAGACTTTTAGCAAGCTGACATGTGACTCACATTGGACAGCTACCTGCCTACAAGACAGTCAGAAGTTCCCGACTCCATCTTTTCGGCAAATTAGGCAAACAGGCGCTGCGAAGGGACTCGCAGCTCTTGTGCTTATTTAGCGGAGAAGTTAGCGGACAAGGGAGCATCATCTAGTAAACCTGGCAGGTTTAGGGACTAGCAGGACAAACTACGCATGAGGGGTTTTACAAAAGAACTTTTCCCGTTCCTAACGGCCTCATCTCACAAGCTGGGGTTGCTCATATGGTTGGTGATTGCCTTACCAACGCTGATCCTCGCTCGAGTTGATCGACCGGTCACAGCCACGACAAGTGGTTTTGTGCCCACAGCTTGGAGCCGTGATTTGCCGGCCGACTATTGCCCCCAACAAGGTGATAATGATTGCCATTTTGGATCCCCCACTTTGGCAGACATCAATGGTGATGGTTTCCTGGACATCATTGCAGTGACCAATAATGGGCACGTAGTCGTTCGCAAGCACGATGGCACATTACTTTGGGATAAGGATATAGCCCTAGCTTTCGGCATGTCCCCAGGTAAACACGAAATCCATTCATCTCCGGCCGTGGCTGATATTGATCAAGATGGAAACCTTGAAATCGCGGTCGGCGCCGGGACCACTGATCCAAATGTTTGCACGCAGGGTGGATTAATTTTACTGGATCACAACGGGAATGTTGAGCCCGGTTGGCCGGCGCTGGCTAGCCGACGGTTCAGTAGCGCCTTCTGGATGTCGGGATTCTATATTTGCCACACCTGCTCTCGGCGATTTGGACAACGATGGCGATTTAGAAATCGTTGCTGCTGGGTTCGACAAACGCGTTTACGCCTGGCATCACGATGGCACGTTGCTGCCGGGATTCCCTCCCTCTAGTCACCATCGTGAACGATTCCCAACTTGGCCAAATCTGCAGGATCGATTGGCCGACAACACCTGGGGCTCCCCAGCCTTAGCCGACTTAGACGGTGATGGTTATTTAGACATTGTATTAGCCACGGCCGAAGGAAATTTTGACGCCAGATATGGCGGCGATGCCGGCGGTTGGACCTGCCCATATGCTGCACCACCAAATGGCAGCGATGGTTACTGTGGCGGTTCGGTCTATGTCTTCGATCGTCAGGCAAATATTTTACCAGGCTTTCCTCGCTATTTCCTGGAAGCGATGGGTTCTACACCTGCGGTGGCCGATGTCAACAATGATGGCAAAGCAGAGATTTTTGTAGGCGCAGGTGACTACTATTACAAGTTCAGCCCTGACCACCCAACCTATGCGCTGCGTATGTACGGTCTCGATTTCCAGGGCAATGATCTGCCGGGCTGGTCAGGAGGTAAGAGCGTAGGCGCTGGCATCCAATCTTCAGCATCAATCGGTGATATTAACGGCGATTCCCACCCTGAGATCGTCGTCGGTGGCATGAACAAAAAACTCTATGCTTGGAATGTGGACGGCTCGCCAGTCTCTGGCTTTCCTATGACGCCGAAGGATCATACGGGTAAGGCGAATTTGGGATATTTTCATGGAGCTAGCTTCCCCCTTGGCGATTACGATGGGGACGGAAAAATGGAGATATTCGTCAACCAGTCATGGGGCGTCATCATCGTCGACGGCAACGGGCAACAATTCACCAGCTCAAACTACCCGGCCGACAACAAACCGATATATTATTCGGGTGGCACGTTGTTTAATACCCCCGCGGTAGGAGACATTGACAACGATGGGAAACTCGAGCTGATAGCGACCCATAGACGCATGCACGTTTGGAATTTGGACGAATCTACGGATGCAGTCGATTGGGGGATGTTCAAGTATGACGCTTCCCGCTTGAGTTTCGACTCCAAAGCCCGGCTAGCTGCAACACCCAAAGAGTTGATCATCTTCCACCCAACCGGAGATTCAAGCAACGCTCAAGAAACACTGCCGATCCACAATGTGGGTCAGGCAGCTTTCACCTGGCAGGCCTCCACTCCATCGGGAATTTGGATGTCACCTAGTAACGGCCTCCTTCAACCGGGCGAATCAGTCATGGCAACGGTGAACATCAACACACAGGGTTTGGGAGAGGGGGTTCATGCTCTAGGCAATATCGTCATCTCGGCTACAATGGAGGAAGGGGTTGTGTTAAGCAGCCCTTCCGAGCACACTGTCACCTTGATCATCGGCGATATCAGTCAATTCTATTTGCCACTGGTAAATAAGTAGCTGTTAGCATTGCACATCCTCTTTTTGACGCCTGCCTATCCGCCCTTCTCTGGGGGCGGCGAGCGATATACGAGCGCACTCGCTCACGAGTTAGCCGCTCGAGGTCACACGATCACAGTACTGACCAGCCAGGCCTTGATTGAAAGTGACTTTTGGAAAGGCAATGATACCTCCCTTCCTACAGCCAAATCAGGTGCAGAAATTCATGTTATTCGCTGTCCAATAGGGAAGGTACCTGGGGGTCGAACAGGTTTATTGGCCTGGCGTAAGAGTATGGTCGCCATCTCTTCCTTGCCCGGAGATCAAAGCAGTATATTGGCAGCTATGGCTCGCTATATTCCTCCCATCAGCGAATTGAATAAGTCGCTAGATGGTATAGCCAACGCCTTCGATCTGATCCATGCCTTTAATATTTCCTGGGAATTCCCTGCTGTCGTGGCCTGGCGCTATGCCGGACGAAATAAGTTGCCCTTTGTTCTCACGCCTTTTGCCCATCTTGGCACATCCTCCAGGGATCGAGTTGCTCGCAATTCAACAATGGATCACCAAATTCAGATGTTGCGTGACGCGCAGGCCGTAAATGTGCTGACGAAGCTCGAAGGAGAAGGTTTGAGCCGGCTTGGCATTCCAGATAGTCAAATAGTTACAGTCGGCAGTGGCGTGGAACCACTTCCTCATTTCCCAGAGGCAAACGAAGTGCTCAAGCGTTATGCAGTGCGCCAACCATACGCGATATTCATCGGCCGAGCTAGCCGCGACAAAGGAGCTATTGATGCTATAGAGGCGATCCTTCGCCTAAGACGATCGGGGATCAACCTGAATCTCTGTATGGTCGGTCAGCAATCTCCTGAATTTAGTCGCTATTATGAGCATTTGACCGCAGATCAGAAGCAATATATTCACATTCTGGGCATGGTCGAGGATGGAGAAAAACATGCCTTGCTCAGTGCCGCCAGAATGCTGGTTTTACCCTCTCGTACCGATTCCTTTGGCATCGTCTTTTTAGAAGCCTGGCAACATGCTAAACCTGTTATTGGAGCCCGAGCGGGCGGCATCCCAGGCGTCATCCAAGATGGGCACAATGGGCTGCTGGTTGAATTTGGCGATACGACCGGGCTGGCAGATGCGATATACCGACTGGTTACCGACCCGGCTCTCAATCAACGCTTGGGACAAAATGGTTTAACAGCGGTCGAGCGTGATTATTCGTGGGAACAGGTCTGCGACCGCGTAATAGACAGTTACCATATCGCTCTGTAAAATCAAGGGTAATCGCTTGGAGTGGTTCCGGCAACCACGCTATCTTGGGACCAAACGAAAAATCTAGAAAGACGGTTAATAGTGCGCATTCTCCACATTCTTCACCAATACTTACCCGATTATGTTGGCGGGACAGAATTGTATACCCAAGTTCTGGCCCGCTACCAAGTGGAACAAGGCGATTCTGTTACCATATTTGTGCCCGCCATTGCCGGCAACGATTGGCCGGAACCTGCTTTAGAGGATGGGGTTCACGTTTATCGGTTTTCAACTGGACGCCGCGAACCACGGAGGATTTTCTTGGATCTATTTGGCCAGTCGGCCATCGATCAGGCCTTTGATGCCGTGCTTAGCAGAGAAATGCCAGAGTTAGTTCATATTCAGCATCTTATGGGGTTACCCGTCAGCATTGTCCGGCAACTTGTGCGGGTCGGCATACCTTATGTGGTCACCTTACATGACTACTGGTACCCATGCGCAAACGCCCAACTCTTAACGAATTACGACCAAACTATTTGCAGCGGGCCGCAGTGGGGATTGAATTGCGGACGTTGCGCCATTGTGCGATCTGGCAAACCAAATGCCCAACTTTTGGCGCCTGCCATCGCCCCTATAATGGCCTACCGAAACAGCCAGACAGCCTTCGTATTAAAGAACGCTGAAGCGTTAATTGCACCAACAGATTTCGTACGCCAAACCTACGCTAGCTTTGGAACGCCTTGGGAGAAAATCCATGTCATCCCCCATGGGATCCGTCTACCGGACATGATGCCTCCTAAGTTTGAACGGGAGGATGATATCCTAGACGTTATCTATGTCGGCGGAATCTCCTGGCAAAAAGGCCTTCACATTCTGGTTCAAGCCTTTAACCAATTGCCGGCCGAACATTTCCGGCTGACGATTTACGGCGACGAATCAACCTTTCCAGATTATTCAGCCCGGCTCCGGCGCCTGTCGAGGCAATCGGAAATCAGATTTGCTGGACGATTGCCGCACCAAGAATTATGGAAGGCATTGTCATTAAGCGACGTACTGGTCGTCCCCTCTCTTTGGTACGAAACTGCCTCTCTTATCATCCAGGAGGCTTTTGCTGCCCGTGTACCTGTCGTGGCGTCAGACATAGGCGCTCTCAAAGAGCGAATTGTCCATGAGGAGAATGGCTTATCTATTCCACCAGGGGACATAGAGGCCCTTCGAGATATCTTACTCCAGCTACAATCGGAGCCAGGACGGTTAGCCGCACTTGGGGCCAATATCCGGCCGGTTCGCAGCGTCGTAGAGCATGCCCAAGATGTCTCCCAACTCTACCAGACGATCCTACTGCCTACTACCCCTTAATACGCAGATTCCCTACGCCTCATCATCTGCGATATAATCCCTGGCTGCGACTAGAAAAAGAGGTCTGTGAATAATATGGCAACTGAGTCGAAAAGCGCCCGGCGCACCATTACCATCGACTCCAATGTAAGTTGGCGAGATTGGCGCAAGAATATTGAAGAGTCGATTAAGTATCGGTCTCTGCTACACAACTTAGTCAAACGTGATTTGAAGGTCCGTTATCGAAATTCCCTATTGGGGGTGATGTGGAGCCTGCTCAATCCTTTGCTAATGATGTTGGTATTCAGCTTGATATTTGGCAAGCTGATGCCTCGCGAAGATATCCGCCAATATGCAGTCTTCTTTTTGGTTGGTTTGCTGCCTTGGCAATTTTTCACAGGGTCGATGATAAGTGGTACTGTATCGACCACGAGTAGCGCTCACATGATCAACAAGATTTATTTCCCCAGGGAATTGTTGCCTACATCCTCTATACTATCCAACCTGGTTAATTTTCTCTTGGCATTCGTAGTCCTGGTATTCTTTTTGTATGCATCCGGTATTGGCTTGACAGTTTATGCTCTATGGTTGCCGGCACTGGTCCTAACCCAAATAGTTTTTACCCTCGGTTTGGCCTTATTTCTGAGTGCGCTCAATGTTTTTTACCGGGACGTGCTCATGATCCTCGACGTCGTATTGCTCGCCTGGTTCTTTTTAACGCCAGTGATCTATCCCTTGGAATGGCTCGGTGAGACTCAGACCATCATGGGTATCACTTTCGATCCGGCGCAGGTTATGCGGTGGCTAAATCCAATGGCTTCGATCATCGATGGTTACCGGACCGTCTTGTGGGGCACCATGTCCAGCGACGGCCCAGTCGCGATGGATCCAATCTATTTAGGGCGCACTTTCATTACGGCGGCCTTGATTTTTGTGGTTGGTTATCTGTTTTTTTCGCGTTTCCAACATTTATTTGCCGAGAAACTATAACCCAAAAGTAATATGGTATAATTCGCGATTTGTGTGCAAAATCAGCGTGGGTCAATATGGTAGCCAATAAGGGCAATCGGCAGAAGACGAGCCCGTGAAATCAGAATCATCTTCATTTCCAGTGCGCGCTCTCCTGGTAGGTGCAGCCTTAGCGATAGTCGCACTCCTCGCCATCGTCGGGCTAAGAAGCTATGCGAATGGAGCCAATAAGCCAACGCCAACACTTATGGCTTCCGCTGTCGCGGTCGGGCAATCGCCAACGGCAGAGAATACAGCACCCACTATCCCACCTACCAATACAGCACGCCTTGAATATGTAGCCACAAAAACTCCCAATCCCACGATTTCAGCTTCAAAAACTCCCCTTCGGACCGTTGAAGCTACGACTATGCCGACGTTGACGCCTTCGCCGACAAGCCGGCCGCAAATAATACCCACATTGGCCACCGTGACCGGCACCCAGTACATTATCGGCGGGGACCGTCCTACTCCTGTCCCGACTTTTCAAGTACCGCTTGGGACCACCAATGTTTTACTGTTGGGTAGTGACATCACCTTGGATGAAGGTATCGGCCGGACCGATACCATCATCATTGTCTCTATCAACCGTGATGGACCGACCGCCTCGATGGTTTCTTTGCCTCGGGATATGTGGGTTTATATCCCTGGCTGGACGATGAACCGTATTAATACCGCTATTTCCAGGGGATCCTCAGCTGGCTATCCAGGTGGCGCCGTCGCCCAGTTAAAAGATACTATCCTATATAATTTCGGCGTACCCATCCATTATTATGCTCAGGTGGATTTTGAAGGCTTTAAAGAAGCGGTTGATGCTATGGGTGGGACAGATGTCGCCGTTAGTTGCCAATTGCGCGACTGGCGCCTGAAATCACCAGAATTAGATCCCTCTGTAGAAGACAATTGGGAAATGTTCACGTTGAAACCAGGCATTCACAGCATGGATGGTGATATGGCCCTTTGGTATGCTCGATCTCGTCGAACGACCAGTGATTTCGACCGCGGTCGGCGACAGCAACAGGTGCTGCGGGCCATGCTAAATAAGGGCGTCGATGTTAATTTGTTACCGCAGATTCCCGAACTTTGGAATGCTTACCAGGATACGATAAAAACTGACATGGACTTCGGCCGCATTTTACAATTAGCAGCCTTGGCTCCAGACGTGCGCGAAAATGGCGTCCAGCATCTTTATATTGTCGGTGAACAGCTACAACCCTATACCGTACCCAGTTCTGGAGCCAGCGTTCAGCTACCGGTTTGGGAAAAAGCGCAGAACACATTTGGCCGGCTCTTTTTGCCACCCGCTCTAAATCAGGCCGCCCGCCCGCCAATTACGGTCGAGATCATCAATAGCACGGACAATCCCGATTTACCACTGTTAGCAGCCGATAACCTTGAATGGTATGGCTTTGAGCCAGTTATCAACGAGACCCCGGTTGAAGAGCAAAAACAGACAACGATCGAATACCATGCTCAAAATCTTAAAGGCTCGTTCGATTGGTTATTGAGTTGGGTGGTCGATATGCCCAAGAACAGCATAGAACTGGTCACAGATACGGATTATGAATATGATTACCGGATCGTTTTGGGTACGGAATACGATCCCTGCCGCCCGCAATTATTCGCGCCTCAAATCTTCATAGACCAATAAAGGTCGCGTCAGATTAACGAAATGAAACGAATAACGACATCCTTTATTTGCCCAGAATGCTCGACCGAAGGGTCGCTGAAAATTATTCAATCTCTGGCCCTGCCACCGGACAGCAGATCAGACGATATCATTTTGCAAATCCTGGAATGCCAAAAATGCAACTTTCGTGGTGCGGCCATCTATGAAGAATCGCGGCGGGGAGCTTTCGATTCCGGCGATTGGGAACATTTAGGGTATCACGTTCACAAGGAGCAGTTAGATGCATTGAGCGCTGTTATGGCTGGCTGTCCAGATCCTGGAAATATCAGATGTCAATGCCAGGTTCACGACCTTCTTGGTCAGAGGAAAAAAAATGGACGCTGGCGTCGCCCGGCCGGATTCGTCGATCAACGTACATTCCCAATGCCCCTCGTGTAATCCGATAGTCAAAGCTTTTCCGATTATCCTCCAGAAACCTTGTTTTTCGTTTTAACTTCTTCAAAACAGGACACCGATTCGTTCGGTGAATAGTAAAGATTACTCCGCCTGCCGGCGATTTAAGTTCTTATTTTATAGCCGGATCTAGCCCAGACCCGGCGGAATCTCGTTTTTGAGGCGCGGAATCGGCGCCTTTTATTAACGAAAGGAATTAGACCGCGATATTGGCTAATAGACACTTATTGATTTTTTTCCTGGATGGTGTTGGGCTGGGTGATCCCGATCCAGAAACCAATCCGTTTCTTAAAGCCAGGTTACCAGGTTTGAACCGATTATTAGGCAAGAATTGGTTTCTTCGGCCCGAGGCGTCGACCGACCAGGTTGGCCGGATTTCAACCCAATGGGCAAGTCTGGTTTCAACGGATGCCAATATGGATATGCCCGGCCGGCCACAGAGCGCAACAGGCCAGGCGACCATTCTCACAGGTCTCAATGTGCCAGAGTTGATCGGCGAGCATTACGGTCCAAAACCAAACCAGGCCGTGGCCGGCATCATTCGCCAGAACAACTTGTTCCAGGAAGTAGTAACCACTGGTAAAACGGCTGCTTTGATCACGCCATATCCCCAGGGATATTTTGATGCCATCGACAGCGGCCGGCGCCTTTTCTCGTCAGTCCCCCTTGCGGCAACCAGCGCAGGTCTTCCGCTCATGACGGCCGACGACCTGCGCGCCGGCCGAGCTGTAAGCCCGGGATTTACCGGGCAAGGATGGCACGATTTTCTAGGATATGCGGATATTCCAATCCTCAGCCTGGAAGATGCGGGCCGGCAAATTGCGGCGATCGCCCAAAGTTACGATTTTTCATTTTTTGAGCATTGGCCTAGCGACCGCAGCGGCCATCGCGGCCCAATAGATCAAGCTGTATCTCACCTGGAAATGATCGACCAGGTGTTAGTCGGGCTGTTCGAAGACTGGGATGTGGAAAACGATCTACTGATCATCACCAGCGACCATGGTAATATTGAGGAAAAGAACCACCGTCAGCATAGCCGCAACCCTGTGCCTACCATATTGTTCGGTTGCAACCATACGACTTATTCAGCATGGATCTCTGATTTAGCTGATATTGCCGGAGTTGTGCGAGACTTTTTAGAATTAGATATAGCGTAAGAATAGCCAAGTATTATGCAAGTGTAGCATTTAGGTACTCGGCGACTCTCTAAGAGGACAATATGTCAATTTCATCTACTGCATATCGAGATGGTCTGCGACATTTTCCATCTGGCGTAACCATCGTCACGATCAAGAGTGGCGAGGTTATCCATGGCTTAACTGTTTCGGCCTTCGCCTCAATTTCGCCCAGTCCTCCTCTCATTATGATCGCCATCGACCAGCGTCACAACGCCTCTCCATTATTAGAAAAAGAAGGCGCTTGTTTCGCAGTCAACATCCTACACCGTGATCAACAAGAATTATCCAACCGATTCGCCTGGACAAAAGATGAAGACCGTTTTGCCATCGGGCAATGGGGAATAGCCGTCACCGGCGCGCCGGTACTTGAAAACGCCCTGGCCTGGTTGGATTGCACCATTCACTCAAGCTACGAGACCGGTACTCACACGATCTATGTTGGCGAGGTTCAGGCTAGCCAGACTCCCCGTCCAGATGGCGAACCGCTTGTTTATTGGAATCGTGGCTACCGTCATTTAGATCTAAAAAATGCGGCTGATTAAGATGATTTAACCAAATCTGCCAATCATCTAAGGACGCCAGCGCTCATATTGTTCGGGTGAATCCAGATCTTGAATAATAGCTGCTGAATTCACTTCAATATAATGAACATCTGCTGGATGGCGACGTAAAAGCTCTCGAGGCGCTGAACCAGGAGGCAGATTGAGAAGCTCCTCAAAATAGTCGGCATCGATTAAGACCGGATTGCCACGACTTCCCTTATAAGAAGGGGCCACGATTTTACCTTTTCCCTGCCAGTAAGCGATCAAGATTTGATCGATGACTTCGTGCCCAACCCGGGGCTGATCGGCGAGCACGACCAATATTCCTGAACATTTCCTAGGCAACTGGAGGATCGCGGTTTGTAGAGATGACAGCATTTCACCGGCCGCGTAATTGGGATTATGGATGGTAGGAACGTTAACGACCACAGCGATAGATGTAACAGCCTCAGCCAGATGGCCGGTTACAACCAATATATCGTTTACAGAAGAGGCAATGAGATTGTCTAGTACCTGTCCCAAAACTGTCGTCTGGCCCCACGGCAGTAACTGTTTTGTTTTACCCATTCGTCGCGACTCGCCGGCCGCCAGGACTATGGCCGTGACCCGTCGGTGAACCTCAATAACTGGATTGTCCTGTCGCATGGCCCCGATGACGACTTGCTTTATCCTATCTTCCAAGAGAATCCTAGAGGCAAGCAGGCGGGCAGTACGTAGTTGATCCTCTGTTTCCACCTTATTGATGAGGGGAATAACCAGTGCCCCAGTTGGCACAGACTTTAAACCCCCTTCCCCATGGGTGATTAACCTGGCCAAACCTTCTATGGTCATTGCTTGATCAGCGCCAAGGCCCGTCAAGACTGCTACGCGCTCCGGCCGGTGTGCGATATCGCTTATTTTACCGCCTACCGCTTCAATACCGGCGACGGGAATGACGTGCGTGGCTTCAGGCGGTATGACCGGTTCGTGACTCGCTGGCGCCTTACAAGGTCGCATTCGAGAACCATCCGCTTCGACAATGACAGTGTCGACATCTGATCTGGCCAACAATCGGCCGGGGATATGATCTGCCACTCCTAGGGCTTTGTCGCCCATAATATCGGCCACGACAAGGCATTGGTTGTAACGATCTAAGACTGAACCAAGCTCCTCCAAGGGTAACAAGTCGATCCCTGTACTCTCGTCCCGAAGTTGTTTTCTTGTTTTGTGCTTTTCTCCTGCTCCTTCACTTGTATTCACGGCCTTTGTCGTGCATACCGCTTGCGCTAATTTCATCTGAGCGGAAAATATGCGGGTCGTCGTCGTCAGCACGATCCGGCCCGAAAGACCCCTTGAGAGTGCGAACATCAGGCTGGATTTCCCGCCGCCGCCGACGATGGCTACCAGGTTTCCTGATGGCCGGAGATTGAATGCAGTTGGCATCCGGGCTGCGTAAGAGTCCATACTTAACCTCATTACAAACTGTTGCCTGGAGTGGTCACTCGTTATCCACGCCAGATTTTTTGATCCACGTCAGGATTGCTTCCAGGACACCTCCACCAATCGCCAGCGATTTATCGGAAATAGAGAAGCAGGACGAGACGTCAGCTCTGGCATCCACATCGCCGATTTTAAGTCCGCTCGGTACTTGAAAACCAGGTGATATAAGGCCGCGTATGTATCCATCAAAAGGCGCAACGATCGCTCGACCAGCGACTGAACCTATAGTTTCACCAATCTGGACCCGGTCACCTATCTCTTTTTGCCAGCTTACTACACCATCCACAGGAGCTCTTAAGACACGTTCCGCACCTTTGCCGGCGATTTTCCCCGGATAACCAGTATCTGGCAAAGCACTCCCATCCCAGATAACCCTTCCTAGCCGGTGGCCGCGCATGGTCTCGATTACGGCGTGACAATCGACGCCGGCTGCAAATCCAGGGCCTAAACCAATGACGAGCCCGGCTTGATCTATTCGGGTATCAATATTGCGCTTTGCGATACGCGCATCGATCAGGATTGGAGCGATACGCGCGGACAAATAGTTGACCTCGTCTGTAGTTTGATTCGGCTGATTCCCTTCGACACCGGACAGGTTACGTCCAACCATTTCCAAATAGCCTTCAGGTAGTTCCGGCGCTACCAGGATAGGAACAAAGCCCGCATACGCACCTTCATAAGCTTCGGCGAGGCTAGTTACGCGCCGGCCAATCATCGCCTCGATAGCAACTTCGCCATCTAAGACTGCCGAAGCGAGAGCAACCTGACGCCGTACAACGAGCGGTCGGGGAAGTTCAAACGCCATGATAGGAAAACCAGCCTGATAAAGCCGGTAAGCAACGCCGGTCGCCAAATCGCCTGCGCCCCGCAGAATAATTGGATAATCAACAAATAGTTTCGAGACCATTCACGTTCACCGTTATATCCAGGGCAAAATCGCCAGTCCAATCAAAACTGATTCAGACTGAGGGAGTAATGGTATTCCTTATCGTATGTTAAATGCCGACCGAGTTAAGAGCAAGGAAACGGAGAAATGAGTTGCCTCATCAGGCGAAATAGTGAGATTATTTCCTTGTGAAATTTTTAACAATATGCTAGAATTATAAGTAACAGATGGGATAAAGTCAGGCATTGATAAGTGTCACTTATAGGCATCGCTTTTATCTGTCTATAAGTAATTATTATTGATAGCCCTGGTCCATTAGATTCAAGTATTGTTTCTTTCAATAACAATGGTCATTGAGCCAAATCAGAATGATGGATGATCTATCGACAAGATTGAGTTGACTTCATTCTAAGTTTTTGTGAGCTACATCCTTATCGTAAGGAGGATATTGTGTTAGACGCCCACCAGTTAAACGTTTTCCTGACTGCATCAGAGACTCTAAATTTCACTGCCGCCGCCCGGCAGCTACACATGACACAACCCAGCGTTAGCCAGCACATACAGGCCCTTGAACAACATTTCCAGAGCGAGTTGTTCATACGGAAAGGTCGCCAAATGGTACTGACCGATGCCGGTGAAGCATTGGTGCCACTGGCTCGCCGTCTCGTCGACTGGTCCGTTCGAATCGATGAAACGATGGAATCGTTACGGGGTGAAGTATACGGTCATCTAAAGGTCGGCTGCAGCACAACCTCAGGAAAATATGTCTTGCCATTCCTGTTAACTAGTTTCATGCAAAAACATCCCCAAGTGACGGCTACGTGCCAGGTTACACCGCGCCGTCAAGCAGTTGAGGATCTTTGTGATGGCTTGATTCACCTAGCCCTGGCAAGCCCCCGTGAATTCTGCAGCACAGTGGAATTTCGTAAATTCATCTCTGATCCAATCCAACTCATCGCCCCATTAGATCATCCTTGGGCCAAACGCGAATATATTGAACCAGAGGAGTTGCTGGAAGCTGAATTCATCATGCGTGAAGAGGGATCGGGCACATATGAAGTAGCCGGCCGCGGTCTGGAAGAGATTGGCGTGCCAGTTGACCAACTTTATACGATATTGACTCTCGGCAACTCCGAGGCGATCGCCCTCGCCGTTGAAGAAGGTTTGGGGGTGGGATTTGTATCTCGAATTGTGGTGACTCGGTTAGCAAGTGGCCGGGTAGCAACGGTGAGAGTCGCCGGACTGGAAATGAAACAAGATGTTTATATCGGTCGGAATAACAATCTGCCGGGAACAACCGCTCAGAATGCTTTCTGGAGTTTCGTCACTGATCCTTCCAATCCTATCCTTCTGCAGCTAGCCCAGTATGGTTTCGAGTACGCTTTTCCCGATCTCGCAAATATCGAACTCTAAGGCGACAATTTTCCGATCAACTGGGAAAACCTAAGAATAACCCTCTCGACTGTATGTAGGATTATGCCTCCCTTCGTTGGCGGTTTGTTTAGGCTATGAAATTGCTGTTGTTAGCTGGAAAAAGTGGTGACCGGCACCTGAGGTGGCTGAGACGGAACCTTGGATGAATGAGAACGAGCAGTTCTCAAAGATTGGCACCGGTCACCGGGAAAATACGAGTTGATGGATAGTAAGAATTCCTTTCCTGATTGAATTCCGTTATCTAGATATCGTCACCTGATCCGTAATTAGAGTCATGGACTGCCTACAACCAAACAATAGCCTCAATCAGTATAGCTGTAAACTTCGTAATAATCCGGATCTCGAGCCAGGGCCGTTGGCGTTCCTGGGCGTACTTTCGCGGATGGGCTGGCCAGAGCATAAGCGATGATGCCCATGAATTGCAGGAAAAATACCAGCAGAAGGGCTAATGCAACTCGAATGACACCTTCACTAACCGTATCGGGGATGAATAGCTCCTTGTAAAAGAAATTTACGCTCAAAATTTCAGCCGAAAAGAGATAACTTGTTCCCAAGTAAGCAACAACAAAGCCAATTACAAAGGCCAAGATGGCCAAAGTTGTCTTATTGGCCAATCCTTGGCGCTTCGATAACTCGGCCTGTCTCTTCATATCTATACGCATCTGATTTCCCTCCGCTCCATTTTTGGAACTATCTGATTGCCCAATCGTTTACCCAAAGTTCATCTTGAGTTAACTTTACAGAGATGGCACCAAGCGCCATGATTCAGAAATAGTCCGAAAGTAATGGCCAAGAACCGTTCAGCCGTCAAGCAAGCTAAGCGGTGGAAAAGCAGGGGAAAGGAAATTCTTTAAACTAGGTGCAAATATGATCGGCTCACCCCAAAATTAAATCCAATCACGGTTTACATAGAAATGGTCATTTTAATGATAGTCAAATTTTTTATCATCCGGATCGGGATCGCTAGAGTACATACTAGGTGTACCGGGTTTACGTTTGGCGCTTGGGCTGACCAGACTATAGCCAATTAGAACGAAGAAATTGATGATGATCACGATCACCAGCACTGAACCGGCAATTATCCAACCTTCACTGACCCAGTAAGGTATATGAAGTTGACCGTAAAAAAAACCGAGGCGCAATCTTTCTGTTTCGAAAAGCCAGCTGACGAAAAGATAGGCTCCGCCTATGCAGATTCCCAACCAGATGACCGCCGCAACCGTCCTAGCCGTCAAGCCTTTTCTTCTATTGAGTTCTCGCTCACGTTTCGCATCCAGACGCATGATTCAGTTCTCCATATTAATTCGAGTATACCCAGCGGATTCGGCCCATTACTAACCATCTTGCAAGCGACAATGTCTAACCTGCCATTCTCTCTCCACTTCCATCTTGGCGTAACATGATTATTTCAGCCAAGATACTGACCGCGATTTCTTCAGGTGTTTCGGCATTAATCTCCAGACCTATTGGTGAGTGAATTCGTTGCATTTGTTCCAGGCCAAGGCCATCTTCTCGCAACAAGCGTTTTGTCTCTTCCCAGCGCCGGCGGCTGCCGATGACGCCAATATAAGGCGAAGGTGTTTCGATTAACTTAGGCATTATCTCCCGGTCGACCATAACATTTCGGGTCACGGACACGATGTAGGTATTGCTGGTCACAGAAAAATGTTTCAGTGCCTGCTCAATCGGGCCAGCCACGTAGATATCCGCTCCAGGTACTAACTGGGGATCGACTAATTCTTCCCGGTCGTCATTGGCGATCACGAAAAAACCCAACCAACTGGCCAGGTGCACGACAGCCCGGCCGACATGCCCACAGCCTATAACCAATATGGCGGCTGGTGACAAATACGGTTCGATAAATACCTCAACCTCGCCACCACAAATACCGGGATCGCCCTTCGTAGTATCAACTAAGCTATAGGGAACGGTTACCGTCTGCCCTTTAGATAAGGCCTGGAGCGCTTCCTTGACCACTCGCGCTTCCATCTCCCCACCACCGATGGTGCCACTGGTCCGGCCGTCGCGATAGATGAGCATTTTACTACCGGCATGGCGCGGAACTGAGCCACGCGCCTTGACAATAGTTGCCAAGGCGACAGGTTCGCCTTCTTTTCTGGTGGCTAATAATTCCGAGAGCAGGCCACTATCTTGATCCAGTCTAGACATCATTGCACCTGTTGCCCAACACACCACCCCGCAACCCAACCAAAGCCCACTTCCGGCATCTCGACCAAATAGAAGGGTACTCTAGCGGAGGTTTGATCACTTACTTGAACCACCGGGTGCATTTCCTGGTGGTCGACATTGACGGCCGTTCCTGCTGGAATGGCCATATTGTGATTTGTAGTTGCCGCCCCGGTCGAATTTAGCAACACTGTCTCGACCTGTTCACTTAACCCACATTGTGCCCGATCTAGGCATTCCTGGCTGCAAACCAAGACCGCCTGACCACTCAAAGTTTGGTCATTGCCTAACACCAGATTTCCGTCTGCACCATTTCCTCCCCCACCACAGGAAGCAATAAGAAAAGATAAGACGATGAATAGGGCGCTGATAATTTTTCGCCTGTGACTATATGCCATGGTTGCCTCAGCGAGCGACATGTACTTAATCAAATTACTTGGTACCTATGAATATGATTGTAAACGCCTTTGAGACCAAGCTCAAGGATCGACTCGCCAGCCGAGCCCCTCGAGGTCAGCGTCGATCAACATTTCTACCGGAACATCCGCCAGGGTCATTGCCGATTCGGCCGCTAGAACCCCATCGGGTAGATATATTTCACCAACTGCCTCGCCAAGCCGGCCCCTCAGCCTGGTTATGCGGCCCACTATGCGTAATGGCGTCTCAGTTGGCACGGGCTGACGATACTTCACTTCTAACTTAACCGACATCATGAAGTGATGGTGGTCGGTTATCATGGCCACTCGGCCTACGACTTCATCCAGCATCGCAGCGATAACTCCACCATGAACGACGCCTGGATAACCTTGATATACTTCCGGTACAGAATAATTCGAATAGACTTCGTTACTTCCATCATCATAAAACGTCATGTACAGACCGCGAGGGTTTTTCCGGCCGCATACAAAACAATGGTCAGAGTTGGGTTGTTTGTTCATACCATTTCGCTCGGATGACTGATTATATAGTACCGTAGCCAAAGCTGTAAATCCGCGATAGGTCCTAGAATCACTTCACAGATAGTTTATTCAGAAACTGGACCAATCTTAGGGTTTTTGCACCATTTACCCTTGGTTCTAGCCTTGGGCCATGATGGCATAGTAGGAAAAGTTCCTCATCCAAGACCTAACTTCTGCTAACATACTTCATAGATTTTCTTGGTATAGTATATTGTAGTGGGCGACCATAAGCCTTGAAATACTTCTGGATCGAGCGGTTGACCCATCATGACAAGAGGCCACAGATTTAATTATGGGCAGTTCTATTCGGCTTTTTTCGATTCGGGCCATCGATATCCGGCTCCACATCACTTTCCCGCTCATATTACTTTGGGCAGCATTACAGTTCGGCATGAGGGCCGGATCGTTAGAAGGCGCAGTTTTTGGCGTCATTGCCATCTCCCTACTTTTCGTATTGGTGACTTTGCACGAGCTAGGTCACAGCTTCGCCGCCCAATATTACGGCGTACCGGTCAAACGGATCATTTTGTCTCCTCTAGGCGGAGTGGCTCAATTGAGCCAAATCCCTGATGAGCCTAAACAAGAGTTTGTCATCGCGATTGCCGGACCGGCCGTCAATGGCGTCGCTGCCTTGTTGATGGCCGGTGTCGCGGTAACCCTGGGTTTTGACCTGGGTAATCCTCTGATAGCACTCAGCGGCTTGGGCGGCCTCACAATAGCTTCATTATTCGTCTATGTTTTCTATTACAATATCTTATTGGCCCTTTTTAACCTGATACCCGCTTTTCCGTTGGATGGTGGGCGAATTTTCCGGTCCCTCTTAGCCTTGCGGCTGAATTACGTTCAAGCTACGTCCATAGCCGCCAATGTCGGCCGGGTCGTCGCCATCTTGATGGGTCTTTACGGTTTATTCAGTGGCGGCATTTTCCTGATGATGATTGCCATCTTTATCTTTTCGGCCGGAACACAGGAAGCGCGCATGGTTAAGGTTCGCAGCGTATTACGCGCGGTGAAGGTCCACCAGGTTTATTCACCATCTGTATATGTGCTGAATCCTAGCAGTACTGTACAGCAAGCGATGAATTTGATGATCTTCGGCCGCCAACGCAATTTTCCTGTGGTCGATTCTGATAGATTGGCCGGATTTTTGCCCTATAGCGATTTAATGCAAGCTTCGCATTCGGCCGCATCCCATTCCTTCATCACCAGCATCATGCGCCGGGACATTCAACCCGTTGGCTTGAATGATGACCTTTTTGAGGTTCAACGACTCCTGAACGAGTCCCAACTGGAAGCGCTTCCCGTGGCGCTGAATGGCCAATTTCTGGGGATGATAACCCAACACCAGATAGCCGAGACTCACCAGTTGTTGCGAAAAACACCAAATACTAGCCTACAAGGTCAATCAATCTAATCTAGTCGAACAGAGAAACCAATCCTTAACCGTGTTTAGTTATTGCCGCTAGCCAGTGTCGGGAAGACCACGGGGGAAGACAGCGATTATGAAGTCCCAAGATTTGCTAGAGCAAGCTTATGAGGCCTTGATCGATAGCCACCTACTGACTACCACTCAGTGGGAATCTGGACAGCGATTAGACCTCGATCTTCTGACTTGTATCCATTATGAATACCAATGGGAGGAGCGTAGTCATTCGGCCGACAATTTTTTTGTCTGGGGGCCTCCGGCCGGAGAGGTTATTGATCGCATTTGGCGTTATGGCCCGTCCGAGAATCATCTGATTTACGTATTGGTCGACAGACCCCGTCTGGTAAGCGAATATATGGTCGCCGGCTGCAACGTGATGACTCCGGGCAACTTCCTCATGTTCCACCCTTTGCAAGAAATAATCGGTCAATCCCCACCACCTGAATACAAGATCCATCGGGCCAGCAGCGCAGGTGAAACTCTTTTGTTGAACATGATCGACGGCGCTGATTTGGTGAGTTTGGACGATGTCTTGAATCCGGACCTTCAACATTATTATGCGACACACGAGGGCCAGCCGGTTGCCTCAGCTAGAAGCGGCTGGATTGATTCCAACCTCTCCTGGGTTTCACATGTCTATACCGATCCAGCCCATCGCGGCCGAGGACTGGCAGCCGCATTGATGAACATGATCATGGTCGACTCCCTGGCGGAAACCGATAACCTGAGCTTTCTCCTGGCTACCGAGCCAGCCCATGACTTGTACCTTCGACTCGGCTATATAGATTTGGCTCCCATCCTCACTTTCCAGCTATCGACGCTACCCGGGATTTCGTCAACCGATTAAGACTGGCTCCTCCGGGTACTCGAGCAATTGTTCCGGCAACTGTCTTTGCAAAAGAGCAACTACCAACTTTTAGGGCGCCCAAACGTCCCCAAAACATCATAAACATGATCAATAGGAGACCGAAACCGTTGAAGCCTCCAGTGATGCCCAAAGAGAGACCACAAGTGGCGAAGGCCGAAACGGCGTGAAATATGGCAAAAAAAAGTGCTTCAGATTTAGGAACGATGCCGCTGTTACGCCAATGTAGGTACAACAATAGCGCTCCGGCGGCTTCGATAATCAACATGATGTAAATACCGCGCATCAAAATTTTCATGACCGCCCCCGGCCGATCCAGGTTAAGAGAGCGAGCTGAGGCAAGGTGGTTGAAAAATGAGATGCGTTGGCCAAAAAAACGAGGGGTAAGGACGACCAATGCCGGACGCAACTTACTCATATGCTCAAGTTTGAATCCAGATGAAATTCATTGGTTTGATGACCCAATTAGGAGCGATTACAAAAATCAACAGCATCCTTATCTGAACCCCTCACAATCAGGAGATCACCGGCCATAAAGATCGTGTCAGAAGGAGGATTGGCGATCATGGTTTCTCCTCTCTGGATGGTTAACAGAGTGAAATCGAAGTCGCGGTTTAGTTCACTCTGGGCTACAGTTTGCGTCGCCAATTTTTGTGGCAACAGTATGTGAAAAACACTTTGCTGGCAATTTCCTGAACAATGGCCGCATCAACGTCGATAGCCATTACCGAAAAACCATTTTCCTCCAATTCCCTGGCCAGGCTGCTTCCAAAACGGCCTGGTCCGATGACAGCAAACTCCTTCTCGCCACGTTTATCGGCCAAGGGTTCCCTCCTTCTTGAGCTTGTTGTTCCAAAGTATAGGCTCCTTCCAGTTGGGTGCAACCAACAAGCCTTGGCCCTCTTAAGTTACGCTTAAGGCAACGATAAGCGGTCTTGAAGGCTAGCCGACCGCCAATCTGTTATCCTTTTTTACGAATTAGGCAACACCTTAATGATTAAAGGAAATCCAGCATTGTTCTTGACATGCAGTTTTTTGGAGGTTTTACGAATGAAAAAAGTTCTTATTATCCTGGCCCTGGCTCTGAGCGCGACCTTAACCTTCGCAGCAAGCGCCAGTGCAGCTCCGGATGTAACAAAGACGACTAATAGCAAGCCATTTGATGGGACATTCAACGGCAAGATTTACGGAGATAAAGGCACATCTGCCCCAATTTCACTGGTACTGACCCACAAGGGCAACCAGGTTGAAGGCAATGTCTTCATCGGCGAAGGTTTGTATCTCGACGGCGGCATGTGTGGTGCAGGTTATATCCCTGCTGCTAGCCAATTCGCTACTGGGCAAAGCTCGGCCAAAAATCCAAGACATCTCACCGCTAATTCCAATTTCAAAGTGAGCGGCGTCAATGTGAATCTTAAGCTTGACGGAGATTTGTCGGCCGATGGTGAGCAACTGAAAGCCAAAGCTACTGTCGATTTACCATGGTTTTGCGGCGGCGACCCGGTAATCATCGGAACGCTCAATAAAAGCCAGTAGATTACCGTCATTCAAAAGATAGGAATTTAACAAAGACGATTCGATTGATAATGATCTTGGCCAGTCCGGCTTAACCCCGCAAGTTAGCCTCCAGGTTGTCGCAGCGGGTCTGGCCAATTCGAAAACTTGCGGGGTTTCACAGCATTATTTAAAAAAGAATTAGTATCAGTGAAATGGGAGTTTTCCTCACATAAAATATGATGATGGACTTCGATTTACACGCAAAATAACGAGGAGATTTGATCAATGAACATGACAGGCATAAGAGAGTTAAATTTGCAGGTGAAGCAGGAAGCGCTGTTCATCCAAGAGTTATTGACCGAGATCAACAAGGTTATGGTGGGCCAGGAAGCCCTAGTGGAACGTGTCTTGATCGCTTTATTGGCCGACGGGCACATCTTATTAGAAGGCGTCCCCGGCCTGGCAAAGACCCTTTTGATCAAAACCGTATCCGAAGCGATCCGGGCAGATTTCGCCCGAATCCAATTCACCCCTGACTTATTGCCGGCCGACCTCGTCGGCACTCAGATTTACAATCCCAGGACTAGCGAATTTAGCGTCCACCAGGGCCCGATCTTCGCTAACCTGATTTTGGCGGACGAGATCAACCGGGCGCCAGCCAAGGTGCAAAGCGCCTTGCTTGAAGCGATGCAGGAGCGCCAGGTAACCATCGGTGATACAACATTCAAGATGGAAGACTTATTCCTGGTCCTGGCTACTCAGAATCCTATCGAGCAGGAAGGAACTTACCCGCTGCCGGAAGCCCAGGTAGACCGCTTCATGTTGAAAGTAAAGGTCGATTATCCTTCCCGATCCGAGGAAAGATTAATTATCGATCGCATGACCGGGGCAACTTTACCCACCATCAACCCGGTAGTCAACCCGGCTGACATCATGCACGCTCGAGAGATGGTTCGGCAGATCTATGTCGACGAAAAGATTAAGAATTACGTCCTCGACCTGGTCTTGGCGACCCGTCAACCCGGTAAGAATGGTCTGAGTGACCTGAACACTTTGATCGAATTCGGCGCTTCGCCAAGGGCCAGCATCAACCTTATTATCGCCGCCCGGGCGCACGCTTTCCTCAAAGGCCGCGGCTTTGTGACGCCGGAAGATATCAAGCAGATCGCTCCCGATGTGCTTCGCCATCGTATCATTACCTCTTACGAAGCTGAAGCAGAGAGCATCTCATCCGATCACATCGTCCAGCGTATTCTCGACCACACAGAGGTGCCGTAGCATCAAGCCAAAGTTATTTTGCGATTTCGGACGAACTTCCGAGTTCGTCCGAATGTAACCTGAGCCGAGGGCCTGGGACTGTTGACTGGATTTTCAAAGGTTACCCAAGTGAAGAGGAGGACACCCTCCTATCTCCAGTCACCACTCTCGGACCTCCTGTCCCTTAGTAAAAAACGAGAGCACCATGATATCAACAGAACTTATCAAAAAAATCCGGCGCATCGAGATCAGGACCCGACGTCTGGTCAACGATAGTTATGCCGGCGAATACCATTCGGTCTTCAAAGGTCGCGGCATGGAATTCGATGAAGTCCGACCTTACCAATATGGCGACGAAATCAGGACTATCGACTGGAACGTAACTGCTCGAACGGGACAACCCTATGTGAAACGTTATGTAGAAGAACGGGAACTGACCGTGATGCTGGTAGTAGATGCCAGTGCCTCCGAGAATTTTGGCTCTGTCAATCGATTCAAAAGGGAAGTTGCTGCTGAACTCACGGCCGTACTTTCTTTCGCTGCGACCACGAACAATGACAAAGTGGGTTTGCTCATCTTCACTGACCAGGTGGAACTCTATATCCCACCACGCAAAGGCCGCCGACATGTATTGAGAGTGATACGCGAGTTGCTGGCATTCGAACCCAAGAATCGGGGCACGGACATCAAGATGGCTCTGGAAACCGTAAACCAATTGTTGAAGCGGCGCAGTATCATCTTTCTAGTCTCGGATTTTTTGGCGGAAGCAGAGAGCTATCGCCAGGCCTTGGCCATTACGAATAAGCGGCATGATCTAGTCGCCGTCGATCTTCACGACCCGTTGGAGAAAGGGATCAAGAATGTGGGTTTGATCGCCCTTGAGGATCCAGAAACTGGTGACATCGCTTGGGTTGACACAGGTAGCCGAACCTGGCAAAAAGCCTATCGGCAACGCTTGAATAAAGCGGAAAACAATAAACAGCGTGCTTTCCTCCAGGCAAGTGTCGATCGCATTGATATTGGAACGGATGAAGATTATACGATCCCGCTGACCAGTTTCTTCAAGGAACGGTCCAGGCGAATTCGTCACTAAAGGGTGGAACAATGAATAGAAAAACCATAATGATCCCACTCCTAATTCTTTTGGCTTTGGCTCTAGTTGGACCGGTCGCGGCCCAATCCGCCAACCCAGTCGAGGCATCACTAACGGTCGCCGGCGATGAACGCAATGTCGGTGACCCCATCGAAGTGACGCTGTCGGTCAAACATCCGGCCGACTACCACGTCATTTTCCCGGAATTAGACCAGGAATGGGGCGATTTTGTCGTATCCTCACAATCACCGCCAGTCACGACAGCTACGGATAACGGTCTGGAAATTACGAGCCAAGTCATCGATTTACGTTTGTTTTCCCCCGGCACATTCACCACGCTTCCTCTCCCCGTCTCGGTTGTCAACACGGCCGGACAGGTGAGTGAGGTCGTGGCCCAACCAATTCCGATCCAGATAACGTCGGTATTGGTCGAGGGTGACACGAATCTACGCGACATCAAGCCCCAGGCAGAACTACCATTTCTTAACCTTTTGCCATGGATCGTTGGAGGACTCGTTATCTTACTCGTCGTAGCCGCCGTCACTTATTTCATTCGTCGCGGCCAAAGACGTCGGGAACTGGCAGCCATTGACAATCGCCTGCCCCATGAAGTCGCTCTCGACGAATTAGACCTTATTGAAGGTCTGGCGTTGCCCGATGCCGGTCGATTCAAAGAACATTATTCATTGGTGTCAGACTGCGTACGCTTGTACATGGAAAAAAGATACGACATACCCATGCTGGAGCGCACGACTGGTGAAATTCAAAGTGGTCTGAGACAAACCAATATCGAACCATCAGCCGCTGGTCAGTACCTATCTCTGCTTGACATAAGTGACTTAGTTAAATTTTCAAAGTTCACACCCGAAGCAGCAAGCGCCTATGCAATGTTGAGCTCTGCTCGCCAAATCGTACAGATAACGATGCCGGATGAAGAACCGGCCGAGGGAAATGGCTCAACGTTAGATAGTTCAACTGCTTCCGGAAGCAACAATATTTCGGCCGGTCCTGAAGTATCGACCAACGGCAACTTACGACAATCGGAGGTAAGGGCATGAGTTTTCGTTTTGCTACTCCCTGGATCTTAGCCCTGGTGATTTTGATTCCGGCCTTGTTGGCTGCACGCCACCTGTGGCTTAACCGGCGAACAAAGCCGGCTACCATGCAGTTTTCATCAACCAGACTGGCCATGGGTATCAGCCGGTCATGGCGTATCGTCTGGCGACCCATCTTGGTTCTCATGCGCCTTTCGGCCATTGCCTTAGCTTTAATTGCCTTGGCCAGACCCCAGATCGTACAAGGACAAGAAACAATAACCGGTGAAGGCGTCGAAATTGCCCTGGCGTTGGATATATCGGGAAGCATGGCTTCTCTCGATTTTGAACCCCAAAACCGTTTACAAGCTTCGAAACAAGTGATCACCGATTTCATTGCCGAGAGGCCATATGACAAGATCGGGTTGGTCATTTTCGCTCACGAAGCTTTCAGCCAAAGCCCGTTGACCCTTGACCATAACATGGTCACGCGATCGATGGATCAGGTTGAATTGGCTGGCGATTTAGGTTTGGACGATGGCACAGCCATTGGTCTGGGAATCGCCAACGCAGCCAACATGCTCACTAACAGCGACGCCGAAAGCAAAATCATTATTTTATTGACGGACGGCGTGAATAACGCCGGTCAAATTGATCCCTTAACGGCGGCCGAGGCGGCCAAGGCATTGGGTATCAAGGTCTATACCATTGGCGCTGGTCGACCAGGCGAAGTCCCGGTTCCTGTCCAGTCACTTTTTGGTGGAAATCAGGTCGTCTACCAGGAAAGTATGTTAGATGAAGCGACGCTGCAACAGGTCGCAGACATCACCGGCGGCATGTATTTTCGAGCCGAGGACACCAACGGTCTGAGAGCCGTCTACGATGAAATCAACAACATGGAAAAATCTCAGGTTGAGGTGCAGGTCTTTAACCAGTACCACGAACTCGCCGGATACCTTCTCGTACCGGCCGTGTTCATCTTCCTGGCTGAAGCTGTGTTACGAAATACGACCTTTAGAAAAATCCCATAATAGGTGAATCATGCAATTCGCAAACCCACAGTTCTTGATAGGACTATTACTCGTACCCGCTGCTGGCCTGTTCTTTTTGTGGGCCAGCCGGCAACAAAAACAAGCGATTTCCCGTCTAGGAGAGCAGACGCTGATTCGAAGGCTAAGCGCCAATATCAACTGGCGTGGTCGCCGTTGGCAAACTCTTCTATGGCTGGGCGCCCTGACCCTTTTCATCATCACCCTGGCTCGCCCTCAATGGGGCAGTGAAGTGCGCGAAATCGAACAGGAAGGACTGCAGGTCTTCGTCGCCCTGGATGTTTCCCAGAGCATGATGGCCCAGGATATCAAGCCCAGTCGCCTTGATCGCGCCAAGCTAGAAATCGCCGATTTAATGGGACGGCTCGACGGAGATGAAGTCGGCTTAGTCCTATTCTCCGGCGCTAGTTTCGTCCAGGTACCTTTGACTTCGGATTACCAAACAGCATTGAATTTTATGGACAGCGCCGGACCTCAGTCGATTTCCCGGCCGGGCACCGTGATTGGTGATGCAATCCGGACAGCAGCCGGCGCCTTCGATCCTGAATTGAATAGCCAGAAAGTGCTCATCATAATGACCGATGGCGAAGATCGGGAAACCGACCCCCTGGTAGCGGCTCAGGAAGCAGCTGACAACGATATCTTGATCTACACCATTGGATTCGGCACGCCGGAAGGCGAACCTGTGCCAGAAACCGATGCCTCAGGCCAAATCATTGGTTACAAGAACGACGCGAGCGGCAATGTGGTGCTCTCTCAATTAGATGAATCAACCCTACAAGCTATTGCCGACACAGGTAATGGCGACTATTTCCGGGCCACGGCCGACGGCCGGGAGCTCGATTCTCTGTTGACCGAAATTGACAGCCTACAGCAAGCTCAATTGCAGTCCCGGTTCGAGACCCGGTATATCGAACGCTATCAAATCTTTCTAGCCCTGGCTATCGCCTTGGTGATCGCCGGCGAGCTGATACCCGAGCGCCGCTCGCTGCGCCAGGATTCTGCGCGAGGCGTACGACTTTTCCGAAGTCGCCAGATTCAAGATCCGAAACCGGGTTCAGCCCGGCCCATATCAGCCTAAACGCGGCACAAGTTAGCATAAGCTTGGAGAACTACCATGAAACAAATGAACTCGATTAAACTCTTCACCATCAGCATCCTTGCCTTGCTGGCTGTGCTGGTAGTCGCTTGCAGCCCATCGGCCGAAAAACTCAACAACGAGGGGAACGACAAGTTTGCCGAAGAGGCTTACTTGGAAGCATTAGCAGCATACCAGCAAGCTCAAATCGACTCGCCTGATCTTGCCGAGCCTTACTACAATGCAGCCAATGCTCTATATAAAGAAGGCGCCTTCCCAGAAGCGCTAGCCTTGATGGAACAGGCATTGAGCTTCGCCAGTGATGAATCGTTGGCCGAAAGCGCCTTTTATAACCAGGGCAACTCCTCGTTCAACACTCAAGCCTTTGATGAAGCCGTAGCCGCTTACACCGCCGCGCTACTCCTCAACCCGGACGACCAGGATGCGAAGTACAACTTGGAACTGGCGCTCCAACAGCAACAGCAGCAACAGCAAGAGCAAGAGAAAAACGAAGACGAGCAAGAACAGGAACAGGATCAATCCCAGGACGACCAAAACCAGGAAGAGGAACAGCAGCAAGATGAGTCGCAAAGTAGCGACCAGAATCAGGAACAGCAAAATGAGTCCCAGAATGGCCAAGATCAGCAAGAGGATCAGCAGCAGAATGAAGAGCAGCAGGATCAGTCTGAGAATGGCGACCAGGAACAAAAACAGGAACAGACCGATCAGGGACAGCCACAAAATGGCGACAATCAGGACCAACAGCAACCGAGCCAGATGCCTCAGCCAGGTCAAAGAATGACGGCCGAACAGGCCGAGCAATTATTAGCGGCGATTGCAGAAGAGTCCGAAACGCTACAAGAGAAACTAGGGCAAATGTTTGTCGTTCCCCCAGTTCCTCCGGTCCAAGATTGGTAAATTGTTAGACGATCACGTTGAATAAAAACTCAAACAAAATGCGGAGAAGAGTATGCGGAGAGTGAAATTTTCAGCCATTGTTATCGTAGCCATCGTCCTCTTAGGGCTGGCGGTTGCGCCCACATATGCCCAAGCGCAGGATGTGGTAACCGCCCAGGTTGATAGGAACGATATCACGACCGATGACATCTTGAATTTGACAGTGGCAATTGACAGTTCGTTAGGTGATCCGGGCCAACCCGTGCTACCGGTTCTCGATGGCTTCGAAGTGTTAGGCACCAGCCGGGGCACCCAAATGACTATCATCAATGGCGACATAAGTATGCAAACGACATACCAATACAGCCTTCGGCCGACGGGAAGCGGTGATTTCGTCATCGGTCCCATCTCGGTTTCAGTCAGTGGGAATGTATTGAACACGGCGCCTATCGCTGTGCGCGTCATTCAGGGAACAGGCATACCGAGCCAGCCGACTTCGCCATTTTCAATGTTCCCGTCCCTGTCTAATTTTCCTGGTTTGTCGAACTTCCCTTCGCTCCAAAACCTGCCGACATTGCCAAACCAGCCCACGGCTCCTTCGGCGCCTGTTGTGCCTGCCGATCCGGCACCCGCGCCTGCGGAATTAACTGGGCAGGATTTCTTTGTAGAAGCAGTCGTGGACGACCCCGATCCTTTCCAGGGTCAGCAAATTACTTACACCATTCGTTTCTATCAGGCGGTTAATGCTTCAGGCCAGATAGAATACGAGCCGCCATCATTCACCGGCTTTTGGGCAAAACAAATACCGGAACAGGGAGAATATGACATTCAGACTGCCGGCCGTAACTATCGTGTCACGGAGTTGAAGACGATTCTCTTCCCCACTGTCGTCGGTGATGTGACCATAGAATCTACTTCGATGAACATCCCCAGTGGCTTTTTCTCTCGAGGTATGACGCTGGGATCCCAGCCAGTCATCTTAAACGTTCAGCCATTACCGGATGGCGCTCCTGCGTCCTTCGCCGGGGCAGTCGGAGTTTATGATATTCAAGCCGCTGTTGACGTTCCCACAACCACTGTAAATGATACGATAACCTGGCAAGTAGCCGTCACAGGCGTGGGCAACATCGATAACCTGGCCGACCCGCGTTGGCCTGAAAGCAATGAGTGGCGCGCATTTGATAGCGAAGCAGTGGTTGATAGTCGCATCGAAAATGGCAAAGTCGTGGGCAGCCGTTTATATGATCGGGTCATGGTACCGACGGTTGCCGGCAATATCTCCTTGCCGCCCATCGAATTCAGCTATTTCAATCCCGATATGGGTCAATACCAGACTGTGAGTACGGCGCCAATTGCCATGAATGTCGAGTCTGATGGCAGCGAAAACATCGCCCCTCCACCCTCGCCGGCTATAAACAACAACTCAAACGCAGCAGCGACCGGAATCGGCCCTGATATCCTGGGCATGAAAGAAGCGCCGGCCAAATGGCATTTGGCCAGCAAGCCGTTGACTCAACAGAAAGGTTTTTGGCTACTGTGGACCATCCCATTATTCGTTTTGGTTGGACATTTTGGCTGGCAACGTTGGCGAACGAAGCGCTTTGACAATGCAGATTTACGACGAAGCCAAAAGGCAGCCCAAAATGCCCGGCAAGCGCTGGGAGCAGCCCGCAAAAACCCGGATGAAGCGTATGAAGCGGCCGGTCAGATCTTGACCACGTACCTGTCACAGAAGCTAAACCAATCCGTCGTTGGATTGACTCAAACGAGCCTGGCGCAGATGCTGCGGGAGAAAGGCGTCACACCTGAACTGGTCGATCGCGTTCAGAATTGCCTCATGCTCAGCGAAATGGGTCGTTACGCCCCGACAAATGCCGACATAGCTTCAGGCGATATATTGGTCGAAACAAAACAGATCATTAGCGAGCTTGAGAAGTCGCTGCAAGCGCTGGATTGAAGGAATATACGATGAAACGAACTATACTGATACTAGGCTTAGTTGGAATCACATTGATCGGTTTATTTTTAGCCGTCACTTCCATCTTTACGCCAGTTATACTGGCTGATCAGGATGCTGTAGTTGCGGCCAACCGGTTATTCCAGGCCGGAAACTACGCCGATACCACGCGAATATACGAACAATTACTCGCCCAAGGTGTTGAAGATAGCACCGTTTATTACAATCTGGGTAACGCCTATTACCGGCAGGGCGACCTGGGCAGAGCAATCTTGAATTATCAACGTGCTGCCCAATTGTCTCCAAGGGATCCCGAGATTCAAGCGAATCTTGCGTTGGCCCGCTCGATGGCTGATATACCTATGGCCCTGGAAGCACCAGGTCCGTTAGGTGCGTTGGCCAATCTGTCTAATCGCTGGATAACTTTGAATGAAACGGCGTTATTGGCATTGTTCTTTTGGTTCTTGGCCGGCTTTCTATTCTTCGCCTGGCGGTTGACAGCTTCCAAGGGGAGACGACCCGCTCTCAAGTATGGTGCAATCATCGCTTTAGTGCTGCTCGCCTTCACGACCCTTTCGCTTGGGGCCCGTATCTATGCTGAATCAAACCAGCCCGAGGGGATTGTCATAGCGCCAGTAGTGGCGGTCAGCAGTGAACCTGGCGAGGAATTTTCAACTGAATTCAACCTTCATAGTGGAACCGAGGTCAACCTTGGCGAAACGGAGGGACAGTGGGTTCGATTAGCTCTGCCAGGTGGCGCCATTGAAGGCTGGATACCGCTTGATGCTGTTGAGGCGGTAGCCACTGGGCCGTCCGCTCAAGGCACTCTCCTTTAGGTCGAAATTCTGGCCCCGACCAATTTGTGGTGACAGGGCCTGGATTCACTCCCTCATTTGCTAAATTTCTGATCGTATTCCAGGTAATAGCCTCGATTGGTCATCTCTTGGATGAAAATACCGATCGTTCCCAGAAATGACCAAAGCACCAGCCATAAGAGGGAATTCTGAATAATAACATTCATAGCAGGAGCAGCGCCTAATTGAAGATCCGGAATAGTAACCACACCGAAGACAAACAATACCGAGATCATGAGACAACCAGCGCCCCCCAGCGCAGTAATCACGATTATGAGATGCTTTTTAACATCGATCAGGACGATCAAAACGGCGAAAACGATCGCGGTCAATATACCTACCACGGCCGCGATAAATCCGGGATTCAAGCCGATGGCATAGAGGGCGACCGTTGCAAACCAGTAGCCAAAGGAAGCCCCAAGGAGCAGCACCCCCACTGAATAAAACAGGTAAGAAAGCACGGCCAATATCAAGCCGGCGACGAATCCAACCACCAGGCTCGTCACACTCACCAGGAAACCTTCCCCAAGAAGAATAGAGATCATGAGCGCCCCCAACCAAAACCCCATAAAAAAGCCCCAAATCGGAAGTAGGATAAGAAAGAAACGATAACCAAAAAAAAGAAAGGCCACGCCAACGCCAAAAACCAGCAAAGTAAGGCAAATGAGCTGGATAACGTCCACGTTTCCCTCCTAGTCAAGTGGACAGCCAACTACCTAAGGACAATGGTGGATTAACGCCGGTAGTCAACCCGCGCAATTATAACCTATCCTACCGATGGTTGCCGCTTGTGGGATCGGCGATTCAGTAGAGCTGATTATTAAATTAGGGCGCTTTGCTGCTACGTCGCGTCTTCCAGGCAACTCGTAAGAAATTCGACAAGTGGTGAACGGGATCGATATGGCTCGATTCCCCGGCGTAGATGGTACGTATCGGCACCCAATCCAATTCATATCCATGGCGGACGGCTACGACAATCATCTCCAACTCAAATTCAAAGCCTGCTTCATCGCCATCCACCAGGTCCATCATGAGCCGACTGCCAATCAAACGATAGCCCGATTGGTTGTCTAAAACATCGCGGCCGATGGCCCAGGAAAATGTCTTCTCTCCCAGGGTGTTTGCCAACCGCCGCACCGGAGGCATATCCTTGAATTGCCGTTTGCCGATGATTAGATCTGGCTTTTCTTCGCGATAGGCCTTCAGGAATATTGGTATTTCCGCGGGATCATGTTGGCCATCCGCATCAAGAGTTACCACCGCTTCAAATTGTTCGTCTAGCGCCCGGCGAAAACCAGCCCGAAGAGCGGCTCCTTTGCCCTGGTTGGGTTTCTGGGTCAGAACTAACGCCCCCGCCGCCTTAGATACAGCAGCCGTATCATCGCTCGATCCATCGTCAATGACCAGTACGGGTAAATAGCATGAAGTCCCAGCGATAACGGGTTCAATCCGGGCTCCTTCATTGTATGCCGGAATGAGGGCCAAAATCTTATGATTGGTCTCCAGGATCTCGTTTTCTTCAGTCATAATCCGGGTTTTAAACGTTTGGTGGAATTAATCAAATCGTTGTCCATTCAAAGCAAGATGGGATGCGCTATCAGAACTTGCGTCTTTTTGTTCTGCCACAAGAAACCGGCCAAGACCAATGGCTTTTAATTCCGCTGTTTTTATCCTAAAATCAGGTAGAGGCAAGCAAAATGGCGAAACATATCCTTGTAGTTGACGACGATGCGCTCTTGCGGCGAAGTTTAAGTTTACAGTTGGAACAAGCCGGTTACCGGGCCAGCACGGCGGCTTCAGCCGAGGATGCCCTGGCTTTGACCCGGCGCGACCGACCGGATCTGATATTGCTGGATATCGGCTTGCCCGGCATGGATGGTTTGGAAGCGATACGCCAATTACACCAAAGCATGGATGTGCCGGTCATCTTCGTAAGCGCCAGACGCCGGGAGCTGGACACGATACTGGGCCTAGAATTAGGAGCCGACGATTACATCACCAAGCCATTTAATCCCGATATCTTGCTGGCTCATGTGAAAGCCGTTCTGCGACGCAGCGCTCGGCAAGCACCTGATTCGGACGAAACGGTCGATTTGATCATCGGTGATCTCGCCATCGATCCAGCCGCTCATACCGTTTCGGTTGCCGGAGAACCGGTCGAATTGACCGCGCGAGAATTCGCCCTGCTCCACGCCTTATGCCTGGAAGCGGGAAAGGTTATATCCGTGGATGACCTGATAACCCGGGTATGGGGCGCGGAGTTCATGGGTGAACCCCAGGTCGTATATGTACATATCCGCTGGTTGCGCGAAAAAATCGAAGCCGATCCAAACGAACCTGAGCGGATCGTCAACGTGCGAGGCGTGGGCTATAAGATAGTGCCAAAAGAAGGATAATGATGCGTTCGCTGAGGGGTCGCTTCATTTTGAGTCATCTGCTGCCAATTCTGGTCGTCATTCCCTTGTTTGGCCTCGGCTTGATCTATCTGCTAGAAACCCAGGTTTTATTGGATGAATTGTCAGAAGATGTGGGTGATCGCGCCAATTTAGTCGCCACAGCCATCAACCAGATACCCGGCATCTGGCAAGATCCTGAACAGGCGGCAAACTTTATCTCCGGCATGGGTATCTTCGTCCAGGGGCAATTATATCTCATCGAACCAGATGGTGACTTATTAGCCAGCAATGACCCCCTGCTTGGGGATCAGAACGTGATGAATCTGGCGGGAATTCAGCAGGCACTGGATGGCGAAACCAGCGTCCTGGTCTTTTATGGGATTAGCCAGCAACGTGGTGAAGCGTTGATACCGATCACCGACGTCAATGAACAATTGGTAGGCATCGTCGGGGTCACCGAAACATTAGGTGGCCTGGCCACTGAATTTGGCAAATTACGCTGGTTAGTTATCGTCGCTTTGCTGGTTCAGTTCATCGTGGCTATCATCATCGCTTTGTTATTAGCCCAACGGCTGGCCCGACCAATCACGACCGTTACTGAGGCAGTGACCGAGATTGCCGATGGTTACCGGGTAGATCCAATTCCCGAAGAAGGACCGGACGAGATAAAAGGGTTGGCCGCATCGGTTAATGTGTTGGTCGGCCGCTTAAGGGTTTTGGAAGATACGCGGCGCCGGCTGCTTGCCAACCTGGTCCACGAAATAGGACGACCACTTGGCGCTATCCGTGCCGCCATTCATACTTTGCGCCTGGGCGCGGCCGAAGATCCGAAATTCGCGAAGAATTATTGGCCGGCATCGAAGATGAGGTCAAGCGAATGCAACCCTTGCTAGACGACCTAGCTCAGCTTCACGGACAAGTCTTGGGCACACTGGAATTAAATCGAGAACCGGTAGCTTTGAGCGAATGGTTACCCCCATTGCTTCTGCCCTGGCGAGCGGCCGCCTTGGAAAAAGGTTTGCTCTGGCAAGCATCAATCCCTCTGGATCTACCGACGATTAATATAGATCCCGCTCGCATGGCCCAGGTTGTGGGCAATCTCATGAGCAATGCCATCAAGTACACACCCTCCGGTGGCTCAGTCGATGTCGTGGCCAGCAGCGATGATGACTATTTTTACTTTAGCGTCGTCGACAACGGTCCAGGTATCGTGCTCGAAGAGCAAGAGAAAGTATTCGAACCTTTTTATCGCAGCACCAGAGAACGGCGTTTTCCTCAAGGGCTCGGATTGGGATTAACCATAGCTTTAGACCTAGTGGAAGCACACGATGGTCAGCTAAGCATAGAAAGCGAACCGGGCACCGGCAGCCGATTCATCGTACGCCTACCTTTGACCTGAATAACATTTTCTTATCCTGAGAAATCATCCGTTATGGTCAAACTCGGGGAGGCCCTTGTTTGATGCGTTCCAGCACGTTTCTTAATCCTTCATCATCTCTCGGAACATACCAGCGGCTTTCGATCCACCAAGTTGCACCGGCATCCATCCAAGAACTGATGATGGCAGCGCTTTGTAACGGATCATCACCAGGGGTCTCGCCCTCGACAATGATATCAAAAGGTGTCTCAAGCGTACGGTTACCATCGATGTACTTTTTCATATGGCGCACGTCATCTGGGACTAACTCCCTGTGTTGGCCATGTTCGTCCATCACATTCGGCAACAGACCATCGTAACGCAAGACCCTCTTCATGGACTTCTTATATGGCCAGGCGCCAACCACCCAGAGAGGGATGCGCGGTTGTTGAACTGGCATTGGCGGTGGCAAGAAGTCGGTCTCTTTAACTTGATAATGTTTGCCGTCGTAGTGAAAAGGTTGTCCCTGCCAAAGGCCGGTCAGGATATCCAATCCCTCATCAAGTAATTCAGCCCGTGTTTTGCGGTTAGTCTCCTCTCCAAATGCATCAAATCCGGTGTCTACTGCCCCCAGGCCAACCGAAAGAATCAACCGGCCACCAGAAAGATTATCCAGAGTGACTGTCTCGCTGGCTAATTTCCAGGGTCGCATGCGTGACAAAGGCGTCAGCAAGGTCCCGAGTTTGATTTTCTCCGTCTGCATTGCCGCAGCAGTCATGGATACCCAGGCATCAACACCCCACACGGGTTCCCAGACGAAAAATCCATCCCAGCCGGCTTTCTCCGCCTGGAGGGCAAAATCGGCCGCGATTCGCGCATCTCCGCAAGGCAGAACAATTCCAAATTTCATCGACTACTTCCTTTGATTTAGGGCAAGGAACGAACGAACTTCCACCATCGTAGGAATTCCAGGCCGGGCGCCCATCTTGGTACAGCTTATGGCGGCCACGGCGCTAGCAATTTCCAAGCTTTCCAACCAGGGTAAGTCAATGGCGATGCACGCCGCCAGCGCACCATGAAAGGTATCACCCGCTCCTGTGCTATCCACCGTCTTAACCTCAAATGCGGGTAAACAGCCTCGACCCGTGGGATTTTGCCAGATCAGGCCTCGCTCTCCAAGAGTTACGATCACGTTTGGAGAATAGCTCGTTAATGCCGTCAGGGCCAATGACTCATCAAGTTCGCCGGTGAAATCATGGGCATACTTCTCCGAGCAGACCAGGTAATCAACCAATGGAGACAGTTCGACCGTCCCTTGGTGGACCGAACCAGCATCCAGAATAGTCGGTATCCCCTTCTGCCTGGCGACCCTGGCCAATGGTAGTGACACCAGTGGCTCATGCCCATCAAACAAGATAACCCTAGGCTTTATCCGTAAAAGGTCTTGATAATCCTGAACCAACCGCGATTCGTGTTCGTGAAAGTTGACCACGGTCCGCCGGCCGTCAGGTTTTACCAGGATAGCCGAGAGCGATGTCTGAGCCGTTCCACGACTGATGAGATCGGTGATCACGCCCAGATCGGTCAGTTCAGCCAGATGCGCTTCGCCAAATGGATCGTGACCCAGATATCCCGCGAAGGCGGCCGAATATCCCAGGCGACTGACGGCGACCGCTGCATTAGCCGCAGGTCCGCCGCCATTACGATCCAAAGCAAAAGCCTTCACCTTTTCGTCGGCCGCCGGATGAAAGTCAATCGAAAAAATTAGATCATAGGCTGCCATCCCGACACAGAGTACGTCGATCATACCGCATATATAATCTAACTACTTTCAAATTATGTCAACCTCAAGCGAAGAGGCTTAACGAATATCAGCCTCAAAGCAGGATTTCTGATCGGACCGGTTAAACTAGACCAAAGCCTCCCTCAGAACCTCAGCTGGATGGAGGGCCTGGCGCTCGCTGCCATGCTGGATCTGTTGCCGGCAGCTAATACCTGCAGCCGCAATCAAGGTATCGGTCTCAGCTGATCTCACAGCCGGAAGCAAACGCCGCTCGGCCATCTGCATCGATATCTCGTAATGTTCGGCCTCGTAACCGAATGATCCTGCCATGCCACAACAACCGGAATCGACTTCTTCTACTGTGTAATTGGGAGGCAGCCCCAAGATACGTTTGCTTGGTTCCATGCCTACCAATGATTTTTGATGGCAGTGGCCATGCAATAGGATCTTGCGCGGCGTTTCGGTAAAGGTCAACCTTAGCTGTTCTTCGCTTGCCAGCTTATCAATGAATTCCTCAAAGGTGAAGGCATTCTCGGCCACTTGTCTCACCAGGGGATCGACAGGTAACAGGTATAGGAATTCATCTCGTAATGAGAGCAAACTACTCGGTTCCAGGCCTACAATCGGGATCCCTTGCTCGGCATATTCGGCCAGGCAATCGACCGTATCCCTGGCGATCGCCCTGGCTTCTTTGACAAGCCCCTTGGAAATATAGGGTCGGGCATCATTGTTGAGATCCGGCAAGACAACCTGAAATCCGGCCGCCTCAAACAGTTCCGTAGCTGCTATGGCCACCTCGGGATAATTGTGATTGGTGAATGGATCGTAAAACAGTGCCAATTTTCCCATGGGGTAATCACCGGCTGGGACTTGACGCGCCTTAAACCAGCTCGTGAATGATTGTCTGGCGAAGGGCGGCATTGACCTTTTTGTCGTGATGCCTAGCGTTCGTTGAGCCGCTCCTCGTAAGAGCCCATTCTTCACCGCCCAGTTGGCGGCAGAAGACAACGATCCACTGCCCCGCCGGTTAAGATTGCCGATATTGGCGAACAACCTGGTTCGGGCCGGCACGCCGTTTTCTTCATAATACTGGGCCAGAAATTCGAACTTAATCTTGGCCATATCCACCGATGATGGGCATTCGGCCTTACAGGCCTTGCATTCGACACACAGGTCCATAACTTCATACATTCGTTGGCTTGTAAATTCCCGGGTCGGCAACCGGCCCGACATGGCAGCCCGCAAAGCGTTGGCCCGTCCGCGGGTGCTGTGTTCTTCTTCCCGGGTGACCATGAAGCTGGGGCACATGGTGTCGCCAGTCCGCTTGCGGCATACACCGGCGCCATTACACATTTCGACCGCCCGGTCAAAGCCCTGTTCAGAACTGAAGTCGATATGCGGCGATACTTTAATTACCTGGTAGTTTTCACCAAATCGCAGATTTTCAGTCATCGTATTCCGTTCGACAATATTGCCAGGATTGAGCAAATTATCGGGGTCGAAGGTGCGTTTTACCTGGCGATATAAACCGAACAGATCTGGGCCGAAGAAATACTCATTCAGCCAACTTCGGGCTCGGCCGTCACCGTGTTCACTGGAAAAAGATCCACCATAACCGCGCAACAGGTCCACTGAAAAGCGCACGATTTCAGGCAACTTGGCCACTTCATTGGCTGCCTTTGTATTCATAAGCGGCCGGATATGGATGCAGCCGGCGCTGGCATGAGCATAATAGGCCACGTCGTTGCCCAGGCTGTTACAAAACTCCTCTACCTTGGTAACATATTCGGCCAGGTGTTCGGGAGGCACGGCCGCGTCCTCAATGAAGGGTATTGGCTTATGATCGCCCTTGATACTCATCATCAGGCCCAATCCCACCTTGCGAACTTTCCAGACGTTCCCCTGCAATTGGGGGCTGAAAGCGGTCGTGACGTGAGTAGCTCCGGTTTTTTCCTTGTGAATTTGTGCTTGCAGGCCCTCAACCTTACCCTTTAATTCGCTATCGCTTTGCCCATAAAATTCGGTAATCAACACGCAATTGGGTTCACCTTGGACGAAAGTCGTCAGTAAGCGAGCGTATTCTGGAACGTTCCGGCATAAGGTTAGTCCAAGATTATCTAACAACTCGATGGCCGTCGGACCGACTTCAAGCATCACCGGCACGGCCGACAAAGCTGTTTTGAGGTCGTCGAAATGAACGATAGCCAGAGCCGTTTTGCTGGGTAGAGGCACGAGATTCAGCTTGATCTCGGTCATTACAGCCAAAGTGCCTTCCGCCCCAGAAATGAGCTTGGCCAGGTTAAAACGCGGTTCACGGGGAACTTTAAAGTTCAGACCATCCTCAGGGACCAGCCTGTCCAGATTGTAGCCGCCACAGCGGCGCCAATGGTTGGGCGTATGCTCACGGATGGTCTCTTGATTCTTGGGATCAATGGTCAGGTCGGCTATGGTCCGGTATACATCTCCTTCTAATCCGCTCAGTTGCCGGCGCTGCTCCAATTCCTGGGCTTCCAAGGGGCCAAAATGCGTCAATGATCCATCGCTAAGAATGACCGAACTTTCCAGCACGTGATCGGCCGTCATACCATATAGGATGGAGTGAGCTCCTGTAGAATTGTTGGAGACGATGCCGCCCATTGCAGCCCGATTGCTGCTAGCAGGATCAGGTCCAAATTGCAGCCCTTTCGGACGCAAAAAAGCATTCAAATGATCTAAGACGATCCCTGGCTGTACTCGAACCCACCGCTCTTCTTCATTAAATTCTAAGACCTGGTCAAGATGCCGGGTAAAATCGATCACCAGGGCTTCATTGATCGCCTGTCCCACCAGGCTACTGCCGGCCGCTCGGGGCAAGATGGGCACCTGGTACTTGCTGGACAATTCGACGGCCGCCTGAACGTCATCTATGGTCTGCGGTATCAACACACCATAAGGCATCACCTGGTAGATGCTAGCGTCGGTACTGTAAAAGATCCGGCTATATTCGTCAGTGCGCAGTTCTCCACTGACTTGGCTACCCAACTCATTAAGAAATGTCTCGATTTTCTCTGCTTGAGCCACGTCTTTACCCTCCTTTTTTGAAAGTAGAACCCAGCTCACGGATTTTGATATTAACTTTATGTAAACCTATGGTCCGTAGTTTATTGATTTTCTGCTTTCTAATACTCGATGGTTTCCTGCCTTTGGACAGTCAGGTATCCGAAACCTAATTCATACAGTTAGATAGCTGTCAATTACCAGATCAATCGTCCAGCCGGCCGGGCAAAAGCCCTAGCGGCAGCGGCGCCGATCGGCTGCAACTGCTTTGAATATTGATGTGGCGCTCCTGGCTTGAAGATTCACCGATAGCCTCCATGATATCTAGGACATGGTAGGCAACTTCGCCGTTGGCTCGATGGTCCCGGCCCGATCTTATGGCCTGGGCCATGTCAGCCAGGCCAATTCCTCGACCTACTGAGTCGGAATGGGTCAGCGGGATCTCCTGCCATTCATCTGCTCCTGCGCGCCGGAGGCGAACGGTGCCGCCAAAATAATTGGGATCGGGCACACTGAGCGTTCCCTCGGAACCGTAAATCTCGATCCGGGGCAATTCAGAAGCGACGACATCAAAACTGGTGATGAGCACGCCGATCGGACCGGCCGAAAAACTCAGAAGTGCGGTGCTATGGGTGGCTACTTCAACTTTGATACGGTCTCCAAATCGCTCTTTGCTGGTAGCGATCCGCTCCGGGAATGAAATACGATCGACCCCTGCAATGCGCGAAACGGGGCCCAGGAGTTGGATCAACGCGGTCAAATAATAGGGAGCCATGTCGAAAAGAGGACCCCCACCCGGCTGATAAAAGAAATCCGGATTGGGGTGCCAGCTTTCGGGGCCTCTGCTCATCATAAAGGCCGTCGCCCCAACTGGCTGACCGATCCAGCCGTCATCCAATAATTTGCGACAGGTTTGTAACCCACCACCCAAGAATGTGTCAGGTGCGCAACCAACCCGAACGCCCTTCTCTTCTGCCGCTAATAAGGTAAGTTGCCCTGCCTGGCGCTCAGTTGCCAGTGGTTTTTCGCTATAAACATGTTTGCCGGCGTTGATCGCCGCCCCATTTACTTCAGCATGGACGTTTGGCACCGTCAGATTCAGGACGATATCGACACCAGGGTCAGAGAGTAAATCTTCGACCGAATAGCTCTGGGGGACAGCATATTCCTCAGCCGCAGCCCTTGCTTTTTTGTGGTCGATATCCGCAAAGCCCACTATCTCCAGCAATTCAAAGGCACGACAACCCCGAACATATTGGTTCAAAATGTTTCCGCAACCGATGATGCCGACGCCTATTTTATTTTCCATCGTTTATTCCCTTTTCCGATCATCAAGACCAACCAGAAACACCCTAATCAAGAATAGTTTCTTTAGTATCCACAACCAATCACGACCAAGCCGCCGGCTCTCTTCAAATTGATAAAAGATAGGCTTGACTTTTTTCGACGGCCGTCATCATGTCGGTGGCGCAGCGATCCAATTCGACGATGAACCAATCCGCATAAGGCCCACTGGCCTCCAGCATAGGTGGGAGATTCAAGACTCCCTCACCCAACGCAGTCATCGGCGCATCGATGTCACTGGAGGTTAGACCATCTTTCACATGCAATAAGGGCGCTCTGCCGCCAAATTGCTCAATGATAGAAACCGGATCAAGACCGGCCGAATGTATCCAGTAAATATCAAGCTCAAAAAATACGTCCCGATCCAAGTATTCGAGCCAGATCTGGTAAGGATAGACATCCCCAGATGGCTGAAATTCAAACCAATGATTGTGCAAACCAAGCGACAAACCATTGGCAACCGCCACCGCGTTGGCCTCGTTGATGCGCTCACATGTCGATTTAATGTTGTCAATGCCGTCATAGTCATCAGGTGGTAAATAGCCACAGACGATCCGCCGGCAGCCAATTTCACCCATCGTATCTAAGATCCGGTTTTTGTCTTCGCCCAAGGGCAAAGGAGAATGTGCGCTGGTGACAGTCAGATTTAGATCGGCAAAGAGTCTAGCTGCTTGCCTGGGCGTAACTGAATCCGGGAAACCGGCCGTTTCTACTCCTTCGTAACCAATTTGAGCTACCCGGCGTACAACGCCTTCAAAATCATCCTTCAATAAATCACGAACAGTATATAGTTGGAGCGCGATAGATTTATGCATATAGTCCTTCCTTTATGTCAAGTTATTATATAATCAACAAATCCGGTTACCCGATTGGATTCAATGGTTCCGGCCGGTGTCCGAAGGTCACGGTGGGTCCATCGCTCCTGGCAGCCCAAGCAGCCGCATTGGCTATGACACCCAATACCTCGGGCTGGTAGTAAATGGGATATGTCTCATGCCCCGGCCGAAAGTAGAATATTCTTCCTCGACCCCGTTCATAGCAGCAACCACTTCGAAATAGTTCGCCGCCCTCAAACCAACTGACGAACACTAAGGTATCGGGTGGCGGCACGTCGAAATGTTCGCCGTACATTTCGGCCTCCGGTATTTCAAAATATTCTCCCAGGCCGGCCGTTATTGGATGTCCAGGAGCTACAACCCATAACCGTTCCAATTCAGCGGCTTCTCGATATTTCAGGTTGCAGGTCGTGCCCATCAGGCGTTTGAATATCTTGGAAAAATGGCCCGAATGCAAGACGATCAAGCCCATACCTTCAAGGACCCGCTGCTGGACCCTGTCAACCACCTCATCTTTAACCTGATCGTGGGCCATATGTCCCCACCAGATCAATACATCAGTCTCCGCCAACCTACCGGTCGTCAGGCCGTGCTCCGGTTCATCCAGCGTTGCCGTCTGAACAGGAAATCCCTGGTCCTCCAGGTAACGAGCAATCACCATGTGCAACCCTTCTGGATAGATGGCTCGCACCTTAGCCGATTCCCGCTCATGTTTGAATTCATTCCAAATAACGATTCTTGGTTTACTCATTCTCTTTTTCCTATCAAATGCAAGCGCTATTCCCGGTAGTCACTAGACAAAACTCACCAGGAATACTTCAGCTCTAACCAACAGGGACCGGCGCCCCGCCCTGGGCGGCCGAAGCTTGAATCGCATCCCAAAGCCGGGCCATGCGCAAGCCCACTTCCGGCGGGCTTGGATTAGGCATTTCACCACCTCTGACCAATAAGAATTGTTCCCAAGCCCCCGTCGACGGTGCTACTTCCACGGGCTCAAAGGCATCGCTGCCATAATTTAGGATTTCTAATCTTTCACCCCAAACTCCTGTGCGAATGATGGCCTGGCTACAAAAAACCTTGACCTCAGAGGCACAAGAAGGCACTGTCTCGCCAGAACCGTGCATGGTCACCATTGCACCCGAGGCAAGGCGTCCTAGCACTACTCCAGTTATGTCAACTTGCGTGCCCCTGTTATCCAACCAGGCGGCCACGTGTACAAACCCCTCACCGGCCAAGTCAGTGACGGTATTCAGCATATGCGCCCCGGTGTCGAATAAGAAACCACCACCGGCCATTTCAGGCACCTGCCGCCAGGTTCCTTCCGTTAATTCGCGCCAATTCTGCCAAACCGTTGCACTGATACTGCGCAGCTCGCCCACCGCACCTGAGCGCAACATGCCGGCAGCAGCTCGAATTTGTGGCGAAAGACTGCCGTTAAAAGCGACTACCAAAAGGCGTCCGGTCTCGTCCCGGATCTTGATGAGTTTTCTCGCTTCGGCGGCCGTCATAACCATCGGTTTTTCCAGCAACACGTCCAAACCGGCTTTCAGGCAAAGCGATGCCTGTTCGAGGTGAACGTTGTGGGGCGTAATGATAAAGGCAGCATCAAGCTCATCTGCGAAATCTTCCAATAATCTGGCTAGATCTGGTTCATTTGGAGGAACCTGACGACCGGCTTCTAGAAAGACCTTGGCCGTCTCCTCGTATTGTTGTGGATTTGATTCGTTAACGACTGGCACCCATGTGTTTTCGAATTCAGCCAGCATCACCCGTAGGTGATGGCGGGCCATATTACCGCATCCAATGACCGTCATGTGAACCGGTTTGAAATGTTTCTTTTTGGCAGTCATCTTTTCTCCAATCTTATAAAAAGATTAATTCCTATTGTAAACGCTGCTTATAACACTATCAGCAATATGCCGTTGATCAACAACAAGCCAACGATGATATTCTCGAATGTTTCCCGTTTAAATCGAAAGGCAAGCCATCGCCCAAACCAAACGCCCAAGGGCACCAGCCAGAGCAACCAAACGATTCGACGCAATTGGTCCGGGTCAAATAAACCAGCATAATAATAGTATGGCACCTTGATCCAGTTCAAAATGAAAAAAAACAGAGCCGATGTAGCGATGAATACGGCCGGCGTGACATTTTGCATCAGGAGATAGATGCTGACGGGTGGGCCACCTGTATGGGCTAAGGCCGATGAAAAACCGGTCACCGTGCCGGCAACCAATCCATGCCAGTTTCGGCTTTTGTAGTTGAACAAACCGAGAATACGTTTTTCAAAAATCTTATACAGGGCAAAAATCAAGACGATGACGCCCAACAATGTCCTCAACGTTTCGGTCGGCGCACTGGTAATGAAGTACGTACCGATAGTTACGCCGACGATTGCCCCTGGCAGCAACAATAAGATCAATTTTCCATTCCAATTACCCCGGTGCAGCGCCACGGCGAATATGTCGGCTAGCATCAGGATAGGAAGGATCAAACCAATAACTTTATCGGCCGGTAGAACCAGAGCCATCATGGGTGTAGCCAAAGCTCCGGCCGCCCCGCCCAGGCCACCTTTGGACATGCCAATCAAAAAGGCAACAAGGGAGGCTACGATTAAGAGAATTGTCTCGTTGCCGGCCATAGTTCGATGAGTGCTTTGTAGTATTTGGGCAAAGACAACATTAAATCACGCTCGTAGATAAGGAATCGTCTGCGGTCCTTCGGGGATTACGCAGAGTCGTGGTTTTTTACCATCCCTCTTTAACAATTCATTTACGGTTTGGGCTATGTTTCGACTAGGGATGAACAAGGCCTTGCGGATCTGCTCATCACTTAGATTTTCGCTATAAACATAGACATCGGCTTTCAATTGTATCTGGGCCTGGATCTGGACCTGCCACTGATCCTGCACACTGTAACCTGGCTGCGAAACCATATCGATGATGGCTTGCGGAGAGCCGGCTTCAGAGAGCAGCTTGGCGTAGCGGCCGTGCTCGGGTAAGCCATCTTCGCAGGCTGCGGCTATGATGATCGACCCACCTTGCCTCACGATCTGGCTCGCCGCGCTCATGCCTTTGACGGCTTGGTACAAATTCTGATCGAGAGGATATCCGCTATTGGTGGTGACGACGATATCGTATGGACCATCGACCTCCACCATAGCCTGCTCCTTGACGAAGGCGCTACCGGCAGAATGGGCGGCCAGCATCTCACCCGCGAATACGCCGGTAATCTGGCGATCAGCATTGAGGGCCACATTCAGTAAGAAGGTCGGCTCGGTCTGCAAGGCGACCTCGCGCATCTCCTCCCAAATGGGATTCCCTGTAGTGATGCCCCAAGCAGCCTGAGGATGGGCGATCATTTTTTGGCTGTGGTTGGTGAAGACGCTTTCCGTGCCTGCCAGCGAGGGCAGAATCGCCTTTGGCCCGCCGCTAAAACCGGCGAAAAAATGTGGTTCGATGAAGCCGGTCAAAATTCGTACATCGGATTCCAGGTAAAACCGGTTAATTCGGACGGGATGGCCCAGAGATGTTTCGCCCAACGACACTAGATTTTCATCGTCGTTACAATCATGTTGGAGACAGCGATAATGTTCGACGATTTGATCGCCCAACATTTGCCGTAGTTCGTTTTGGCTCTGCCGCCGGTGGGTTCCCAAGCCGTTTAGCAAGGTGATGTTGAAGCGAGAAACGCCTACTCCTTCGAGCTCTGCCAGCAGCACGGGCAATATACGATCATTGGGGGTGGCTCGAGTGATGTCGGTATGGACGATGACAACCTTATCGCCCGGCTTAACCAGGCTGGCCAGAGGAGGCGACCCAATGGGATGACGTAGAGCATGGATAAGGCTGGCTGCCTCGTTGGGCAAGCCAGGCAAGAAACGCGGCCTAATCACGTCACTCCAATCAGGCAACTCCACTTCGATACCTTTTCGGCCGTATGCAAGATCAACGCGCACGGGCGCCTCCTTCCTCTAATCAACCAACTACCTAAAACCCTAACGAAAAAGGTCCCAGCAGTCCTTCTATTTTCTCCGGGATAAACTAAATTATCCCGGAAGCAAGCAACGATTAACAGACTACTAGGCCAAATGGCTCATGTCCCTAACTTCATGGGGTGACAGGCCATATAATCACTGTTCCATCGTCTGAGCCAGATGCAACTGTTGACCCATCTGGCGACCAGGCGACACTATTAGTTCCGCTGGTATGACCTTCGAATACTGCTACAGGCTCTCCAGCGGCACCGGTTGTGGCATCCCAAAGAACAACTAATCCATCGTGGCCGACAGAAGCGATCTGGCTGCCGTCAGGGCTAAAGGTCGCCCGTCGTACAGGGCCCAAATGACCGATGAAAGATTTGGCTTTGTCATCGGCCAAGTCTGTTATAACAATCTTGCCTTCAGCTCCGGCAGAGACCAAGTAGCGGTCATCGGGTGAAAAATCTAATCCGGCAATCCAGGTGAGGTGCCGGCGTATGGTTTTGTCTGGTTCGTCAGGAAGTTCTCCGGAAAAATCCCAAAAAAAGATCTCGCCGGCCGTGTTTCCGCCCACCAACTCTCGGCTGTCAGACGACCAGGCCACACTCCACAATCCGTCGCCATTGCCATTCAGCGAGTGAATCCTTTCGCCGTTCGCTACATCCCAGATGTTAATCGTGTCGTCCAAAGAACCGGCCGATGCCAGCCAATTGACATCCAGATACCAGGCCAGATCCGTGATTGTCCCGCTATGTTCATTAAACTGGTGGATCGGCTTTCCTGTTTCCAGATCCCATAAAATGATCTTTTTATCTCGACTAGCGGTTGCCAATTGCTCTCCATCTGGTGACCAAACCAAATCTGTAACCAACGACTCGTGGCCCTCCAGCCTGGTGACCGGCTCGCTCTTTTCGACATCCCATATGAGGACATGACGACCCAGTCCGGCGGCAAATAAATCGCCGTCGGGGGACCAAGATCCGGCCGCTGCGCTATCACCATGCATCGAGTGTCCGGCTAGCGTCACAACCGCCTGCGCAGAATCCCCCGAATCCGCAGTTGCCCAGGCGGTCAAGAGGCCCTCAGATGAAGCCATGACATAACGCCCCAGATCAGTCGACCAATCGACGGCGCTCGTTTTTGTACTAGATTTACTCGACGCCGGATCGCCACCGGGATCATCTGCATGCCAGAAATCTACCTGGCCATCTTCATACGCCACGCTGAATGAGTCGCCGTCAATAGCGTATGCGACGCCGGCAACGTCGTTGGCATGGTCGACTTGGTGAACGGCTTCCATGGTCAGCATATCCCAAACAATGAAGCTGCCATCTTGGCCTCCAGAAATCAGTTGGCCATTATCAGGCGACCAGGCTAGCGATTGCACTGCATTCGATTGTTGGTGTCCTTCCAGGGTGACAAGAGGGTCCAAGGTGCCAGCGTCCCAAAGATTGATTCGCCCACTACGATTTCCCGTTGCCAGGATGTTGCCGTTTGGATTGTAGGCCATCGCCGTCACACCGTCAGACTGCCGCTCCAAAGAGCCAATTATTTCTATTGGCGTATCTTCACCAGGTTCTTCAAGGGCATTACCATCGATCCGGCTGATGAACGTATTGCCGTCGTTGAAACCAACTGCCAACAACAAATCATCACTCTCGTCACTGGATCTCGTCCAGGCCAATGCGAAAATGCCATTATCCTCAGCCTGGTTAGCCGGCGTCCCCGTTAAAATGGCGCCTCCGGCTGTGTCGACCAAGCTGGCCGAACTATCCTCGGAACCGGTCGCCAATATTTCGCCTTCCGGCGAAAAAGCCAGGGAAATGATAGGGCTGCTGCTTGGTATTGACCAAACCTCTTCGAAATTCTCAGTATCATAGAGGTAAAGGCCCACATCTCCACCGGCCGCGATATAGCGATCATCCGGGGAAAGTTCGAGGACATTGATGGTTCCTTTTCCCAGCCGGGTTATTGCCCCGGGAGGAAGTGCTCCCTTGTAGGCGGAGCGCGCGCTGACAGACGTCGTTTCATCGGCAACCCCATCTTGCTCTTGTTCGCAGGCAACCAGCAACAAGAGCAAGATCAGGCCACCTAGCCACAATGAAGGCCTGCCGGTAGCTAGCAGGCTGGACCAATTAATTTGCATCAATTCATGACTCGAACCAGGGTTTTCCTCGCTCATCAGTCAGGACCAAATCATTCAAAAAGCCAACGCCCTTTTCCAGGCCTTCCCGCAAGGACATCAGGCTATCTTCATGTTCCATGCTGAGCACGTAATCATAACCGACGAGGCGCAGGTTACTAACTAAGTCTTTCCAAAACTTGTCTCCGTGTCCGTAACCGACGGTACGGAATATCCAGGATCGATTGATCTCGTCGGCGTAAGGTTTCGTATCCAATACGCCATTGACGGCCGTGTTGAAAGGGTCGATTTCGGTATCTTTGGCGTGAACGTGAAAGATTGCCTCGCCTAAAGCCCGAATGGCGGCGATAGGATCGATGCCCTGCCAAAAGAGGTGACTGGGATCGTAGTTTGCCCCGATCTCCGGACCAACAGCCTCCCGTAATCGCAACAATGTCTCTGGATTGTAGACCACGAAGCCAGGGTGCATCTCCAAAGAGATCATGTCAACGCCATGGTCACGGCAGAATTGGGCTTCTTCTTGCCAGTAGGGAATGACTTTTTCGTTCCATTGCCAATCTAATATACGCAAAAAGTCGGGCGGCCAGGGGCAAGTAACCCAGTTCGGATATTTGCTATTTTCGCTATCACCTGGGCAACCAGAGAAAGTGATCACCCGGCGCACGCCGATCTTGCCGGCTACGCGAACCGTGTCCCGAAACTCGCGCCGGTGAAGGTCGGCAACCTCCAGATCTGGGTGCAGAGGATTGCCATGGCAACTCAAAGCGCTGATTTCCAACCCACGGTCGTCGGCTAATTTCTTCCACTCTACCAGGCGTTTCTCGTCGGCCAATAAATCGGCCGGCTTGCAATAAGATTCACCCAACTCCGCTACATAACCGCCAGAGCCCACCTCGACAGCCTCGGCCCCTACTGCAGATATCCAATCTAAGGCTTGCTCGTAGGATAACAAATCCTGAAAGACAAAACTGAAAACACCAACTTTCATAACGCTACTCCTACATCACTCGATCACGAAATTCCCGGTCGTGTACCTCCACCGGTACTTCCATCAATTCCAATATGCCACGAGCAACATGTTCAGACAGTCGCCGGAAGGACTCTTCGCCCTTTTCCTTGGTAGCCCGCAGAGGATTCCCTATTACGCCACTCTCGATGAACTCATGATGGTCCATGGGGAAATTAAAGTACGTATATCCATCGAATTCCACGTCCGGCATGCCATCTTTTTTGGCGAATGATTTAGGTAAAAACTCAGGGATGTGAGCTTTGGTGAACTCAGCCCTGTCCATGCGCACCTTGCTTTCGTTCCAGGCCAGATCTTGAGAAGTTTCCAGCTCGCTCGAATGCCAGCCGGGCGTTTCTTCTGGGGGGTTTTCCATTAAGTCTGCCAAAATACCATAGTAACGTTCCATGTAGGGCTTGACGAAGCCAATGAGCGCTCCTGTTTCGTAGCGTAGCTGTCGCAAGACCGGATCGATCACCTTCACATTGGAACCATGTCCATTCATGAAAATAATCCGATTGAAACCATGGTGAATCAAGCTCCGGCCGACATCATGGATCAGTCGTAGCAACGTCGAGCTACGGATAGTGATGGTGCCCCGGCCCATGCCCGGCTCGTGCATGTGTTGGGGTGAATATCCCATCCACACAGGAGGTGTATGCAAGACGCCGATGATCTCTGACACTCGGCGAGACATCTCGATGGCCGTTATGGTATCCGTATATAGAGGTAAATGCGGACCATGTTGTTCCAGGCTTGCCATGGGAACGATGATCAGGTCTTTGACCTTCAAGTATTCCCTGATATCTACGAAAGTTAAATCGCCCAGGTCCCAAGATAAAAACTTGGCTCGAAATTCTTCATCTCCCTCGGTAAAATGAGGCAGATTTTTGTAGTTTGTTACACTCTCAGCAATCATAGTCTCAACTCCTTCATATCACACCCCTGGGATTGAAGTGAATTCAATGGCAGAGGTGTTCAACATCTGATAAATCTCATGTATTCCAGAAAATGCGATCGACAGATCAATAGACCCTAAAGCCGGTCCATCATTTGGACGAACAATTCGGCCACTTGCCGGCCGAAGGCGGGATCGTTAACATGCCGCTCAAAGGTATAGACAGGGATATCTTCACGGATATCGGCCCGTACCGTAGCCAGGAAATCGGCATCGGCCTGCTGGATCCCAGAAAGGTCCGCCAGGCACATTTGGAATCGATAATCCTTGGGTCGGTACCACCACGATCACAGGGCCCTTGGCCATGTTCAAGCGCCGGCTAAAAATATGACCCAACTCGATCATCTCTTCATGGCTGGCCCGGACCAACGCATATTCGGGGTTATGATCGTACACGGGCCGGTCCTTCAAGGCGGCCGGGACAGTGCCTGCGTTCCAAACTGAAAAATCGATACAGCCCGGCACGACCACTTGGGGCAAACCTAGCAAGCCGATTTTCTTCAGACGATCGGGACCGCCATCGTGAATACCACCAACCAAAGGATCGTAAATTTCATTGGTCGTGAAATCGATCACACCGATGAATTGATCCATACCGGCCAACTCTTCCATGGCCGGGCCGCCAACGCCATTAGAATGGAAGATGACCGCTTCATAGCCATGTTCGGCTAACACTTCTTTTGCGGCCATCACGGCGGTCGTGGTGTTACCCAACATCGTCATAGCCACAAACTTTTCGCCGGCTTTTGGCTTTGGCAATCCATGTCCGTGTTCTAACATTCCCTTGAGAGCAGCGGCAACATTGTCGAATATAGTGCAGGCGATGGGGTTTAGGCCGAGGATATCCACCACCGAGTGGACGACGATCATATCTCGCGTGCCCACCAGAGGCTCAAAAAAATGATAGCCAGAAGCAATAGGTGAAACCAGGACTTTGGGGACCCCTACCGGCAAGACCATCATAGCCGCGGCGCCCATAACAGCGCCTTCAGCCCCGCCCATACTGACAACAGCATCCAATTCGCCTTTTTCATAGAGGGTCAGTGTGAGGTTTCGCAAGGCTTCCCGCATGCCAGCCACAGCCTTTCCCCGGCTACCAGCTTTCTGCAAGGCATCAATCGTTGTTCCGCCGTAAGTGGCTGCCTGCCCATGATCGATATCGGGAACAATATCTAGGGGCTCGCCCAAGATACCGGAATCGATCACAGTCGTACTCAGCCCTAATGCTTGCAGGCGATCACGAAGATATGCCATCTCCGGCCCTTTGGTATCCAGAGTGCCGATTAGTACAACCGTTTTAGTCATCCCGACTTCTCCATTCCAAACGAACAAGAGCACAATCGGTACACTTGCCTCTTCGAGGTTAATTCCCTTGAAGGAAAGTGTGGTTCATGCATGATGCGTCCCCAAGCATTTTATCCAGGTGCTTGAGGACGCGTCGTTATTCCGTTTTACGCTGCTCTCGTTTCGCTCAAGATCCTCATTGCCCATTTCGTCGTCGTCGAGCGGTCGGACTTGTGCGAAGGCGTCTTTATGTGATGATTGGTAACAGAGTATCAGCGCAAGTCTTCACCTGCCAGCTATAAAACTCCTCGGTCAACAGGCTAGAGCCATGTTCCTCGATGAATTTCTTCTGTTCGGGCGAGATGTCTACCGGATTGGTCTCGATCGCGTCAGGATAGGGATTCGCCGGCGTCCTATCAATGGGAGCCACGAACTCTACCGTCAGCGCCCCATCATAACCAATCGTTCGAAGTACGCCGACGAGTTTGAGCCAATCCCAATGGCCTTGACCACAAGCAAAACGGTTTGTATCTGCCACGTGGAAGTCCACGAGTATTCCTTTTGCGGAACGGATCGATTCGTAGGGGTCTACTTCTTCCATATTGATATGGAAAGCATCGAGACAGACGCCACATTCCGGACCAGTCGCTTTCGCTAGAGCAATTGCTTGGGCCGCTCTTGAACAGAAGTATGTTTCAAATCGGTTGATCGGTTCCACCGCAAGAACCACACCTTCTTTCAAAGCGTGATCATATATCTCGCGCATGCTGCCGACCGCCCATTCCCATTCTTCATCTGGTGTGCCATCAGGTACGATCTTGCCCACTGTCGCCGGAACGATGGTCATTTCGTAACCGTCCAGTTCCTTGACCATAGTGACACAATCCTTCACATACTGTACGGATTGCTCACGCTGAGCCTGATCCTTGGCAACTAGATTGCGTTCGCCAAGCATCAAGGTCACAGATCCCCAGCAGCGAATGCCGTATTCCTTCAAAACGCCACGCACATGATTGGTGTCGTAGATATCGGGTTCGCCGCTGATTTCGATACTCTCATAACCATACTTAGCCAATCTTGCGACTGTCACCTCTATTGGCTCCGCCCTCATCCAATTGTGCATCGACAAATGCATTTTAACCTCCTCGGTTGAATCTAAGAATATATCTGTAAAAGGTATAAGTATGGCAACGACAACACACGTCGCCGTTGCCTTCTTAAGCCAAGTGATCGGCGAGCAATTCGTATAAATTTTGGGTGCGCAATCCAAAGCGACCGGCATGCCGATTCAATTGGGCCAGACTGCCAGAATCCTCGGTGATCAGTAAACGCACGCCTCGTTCCAGCGCATCGCCGAGCCTTGAATAAGTGAGATGGTTGGCGATATGGGGCTGGGTATATTGCAGGGCAACGTTACCGCTCGGATGAGCACGCTCGCGGCGCCAGAATAATTCACGAGCTGGTGAGGGCATCACGGCCGCCAACAGTTGGCGTGGGGCTTCATGCCGGGTACTGATCCGGATGGCATGCGTGGGATCAAGATAAGCATAGGGCGTCTGATCGTCGCCTTGTTTGAATGCCAGATTCCCCGCCTGCAATTGTTCGGCCAGGAAAGGTATTACTTCTAGCAAACCAATCTCCTGTGGCCATTCCATACCTAATCGTTCCTCATGGAGCTGCCGGAAAGCATAATAATCGCCGGGCGCCAGCACGAGCATACTCTTGGCCCCAATTTCCTCCAATTCAGTTAGAGTCGCCTGGGCTAACTTAGCGGCCGTTTCAGGATATCCCAAACTACTGGCCAAATAACCATTATTGCGTCCAACTCCGATCGGCACCGGCTTGACGCCAACCGTCTCCAATAACATCAAGACCGAGTCCAACATTTCCGAGCCCAGGAAATGAGCGTCGTCGCCGATGAATAGGGCTACTTCACCTGAAGCGCCATTTCTATCTGGTACGTCTGCTCCGTAGGGATTGCCCCAATTTTGCAGCTTCTCATGTACCTCGTAGGCGGCCGGCGGCGCCAGGCCTTGGTCAACGATTTCTGCTCGCATCGCCGCGATGGCCGAAGGTAGCGGTTGGTCTGTTACACAATTTGCCCGGCAAGTGCCGCAGTCGGCGCAACTGTAAATCATGTCGACGCTATTTTCGTCGAGCTCAATGACCCCTCTTCGAACAGAGGCGATGGTTAGACCCCAACCATGGGGAGTCAGCGTTTCTTTCCGTGTAACATGGCCGACTGGACAAACATGGCGGCACATCAAGCAGTAGCGACAATTCTCAGTGGTATCTATCACGTTCTTTATCATGCGATCATTCCTTCGCTTTGTTCAGCGGCGTAAGCCGGTTCCAAGCGTTAGAAACCGAAGCCCACTTTGCCCGGGTTCATGATCCCGTTGGGGTCGATCATCTTTTTCAGCCTGAGCATAAAGGGCCATGCATCGCCATATTGGCGGCGCATGTAGCGGGCCAATTTAAGGCCTACACCATGATGCTCATTAATCATCCCGCCATTCTCTAGCACGGCCGTCATAGCCGTGTTCCATACCCGGTTATGTAACCGCAAGGCTTCTTCTGGATCTTCAGGTGGATTCTCGATGATGAAACGACAATACAACATCACGCCCCAATGGAACCAATGAGAAAAATGACCGATGAACTTCGCATCCCATTCGACGAACCCTTCCTCGACTGCTTTCTTTTCCGCCCAATATAAGTTTTCGATCTTGTCGTAGGTGGTGACAGTTTCTGTCGTGCCGTACATCCAGGGCAGTTTCAAACTTTGCGGCGGGTAGTAAAAGTCATACCGGTGTTCCCACCAGCGCTCGCCTGGTTCCCGGCCCAAATCCCGGGCGCCCATTTCAGTGCAGATCTCCAGGGCTTTTCTCTCCTGTAGCGAAGCAAGATCAGGATCGCCGTCAAAGCCAAGCACCATGTACGCCCCCTCCAGTTCATAGCCAAGGATCTTTTTAATCCTGGACAGCGTCTCTGTGGGATCGTAAAGGCGAATGACGAAGGGATCGAGTCGTTTGGTCATGATCTGGCGCCCGGCCTCCAGGGCCTTTCCCAGGTCGTCAAACAATAATGCACGTAGATACCGTGTCTCAGGCAGGTAATCCAACTGCATGGTCGCCTTGGTAATAATGCCAAAAGTCCCTTCAGCGCCCAAGAACAAGCGGAAGAAATCCGGCCCGGATGCGTGTTGGGGTACCAGCGGCGTATGGATGACCTCCCCCGTTGGCAACACGACCTCCATGTTAAGCACCATGTCCTCGGCCTTGCCGTATTTGGTGCTAGTGGTTCCTGTGCCACGTGGCGCCAGGCAGCCGCCCAAGGTGGCGCAATTTGCCGATGCTGGATAATGGGGCAGCATCAATCCTTTCTCGTTTACAACCCATTCCAACTGGGACAAGATGATGCCGGCTTCGGCCGTGACCGTCAGGGATCTTTCGTCGATTTCGAGGATCTTATCCAGGCGTTTGAGATCGACGACGATGCCCCCGTATACCGGCAGCGCACCCCCTTGGGTACCCGATCCGCCACCAAAGGGGATGACCGGGATGCGGTATTTGTTGGCGATTTCCATGATGGCAGTTATTTCTTCGACATCGCCTGGTTGAACGATATAGTCAGGTGTCATCAACTTCTGACCGCGGTCTAACCACATCTGGGGCATCCACGACCAATCGGTTGAATAGACGAGTTGGTCAATTTTGTCGACTGATATGAAATCTTGGCCGACGACCTCTTCCAATTCGCTGCGTATCATTTCACTTTGGATGCCTACTCTCATTTATTAGGCCTTCCTTTTCCACATCCTCGAGGGAATGTAGGGTATCAACTTGGTGCCAGGACCGGGACTCGCCCCAGTCCTCCAAACCTGTGCTAACAAGGCACTAGGCGACGAGCACCTTCTCTTCGGTCAATAAGTGGGTCCGGGTTGAACAGTGGGCCGCCGCGTCTTCGGCCGCCGCTTTGCCCTCGGGCGTCGAGAATGCCGCGATCCGGGCATCGTTGTCGTCAAACCAGAATTCCGATACAGCATGGCAAGGCAAGTCCGGACTATCTTCCAGAACAACGCTCATACGATAATGACGAAGTCCGGGAAGTTTTTTGCCCAGAGCCGGATGTTCTTCGAGAGCCCATTTACGAAACTCCTCCAGGCTGATATCTTCCTTACGTTTCAACAATGAAATGACTTTAAGCATTGATACATCTCCTAATACTTGGATTGGCACGAAACGCCCAATCTACCAGAATCCTCTGGTAAAAACACCTATCGTGTCGTTGATTATTGGTTCTCTGTTAAGTTCCGTTCGCTTCTTTTTCCTCCAGACCTCTCAGGATTTTTTCAGGCGTGACCGGTAATTCAGTGAAACGGATGCCTATGGCATCGTAGATAGCATTGACGATAGCCGGGATCGGCGAGTTGGCCGTCATCTCACCCACTCCTTTCACACCAAAAGGACCTGTCGAAGAAGGGTATTCTAGGACAAGACTTTCGATCGTCGGGAATATCCGCAGCGCCTGGAATGAGATAATCGCTATAACTACCCGGACTATGATCGACTGCCGGATAGTAGGGAGCAGTAGTCTCCATCAAGGCATGGGCCATGCCCATCACAGAACCACCTGAAATCTGGCCCTCGACCAGCGCCGGATTTACCTGGCGGCCGATTTCGTAGGCACTCTTGAGGCTCAGTACTTCGACCTGACCAGTTTCAGTATCCACTTCGACCACGGCAACTGTACAGGCATGAGCCTCCGTACTGTCAGGGTCCATAGCTCCGGTTTCTGGATCGACGTCGCTCTTCGGTTTCATGTATATGCCACGACCTGAGATCGTCTTAGCATATTTAAAGTGAGCCGCCAGGGCTGTATCCACCAGGCCGATGTTCCGGCTGGGTACGCCCTTCACCAGAATGTTGCCCTGTCCATCGGTTTCCAAATCTTCAGGGCTGACTTCCAACTCATCGGCCGCTACCTCCAACAAGACCTTGCGAGCCTCTTGGGCCGCCATGATCACGGCATTTCCCACCCGGTGGGTAGCCCGGCTGGCGAAGGTGCCCATGCAGTGCGGCCCGGTGTCTGTATCGGCCGTATCGATCATGACATTTTCTACGGGCACACCCAGGGCATCGGCCCCGATTTGGGCGATCACTGTTTTCAACCCCTGGCCCAGGTCAGTGCTAGATAAGCTAATGACGAAGGTGCCGGTCGTCGTTGCGTGAATTAAGGCCTGGCTGGGATCGCCGCCCAGATTCATACCTGTAGGGTAATTGACGGCCGCCATCCCTGTCCCTTTTAATTTAGCCATGGTTGCCTCCTTCTCTATCATTCGAGTTCATTGCCTTAAGGTGTTCGGGCAGTTCATGGCCCACCATCTCGGCCGCGGCTTGCATCACCTCGATCAAAGTGGCATCTTCGACAACCTTGCGGTGCGGTTTGATGTCCCCATTCCTGTAGGCATTCACAAAACGAATTTCCCAGGGGTCCATGCCGATGGTCTCGGCGATTTTGTCCATTTGCACTTCCAGTGCGAACGAGGCCGGCGTCACGCCAAAGCCTCGCATGGCGCTGCCCGGCTGCCGGTTGGTGTAAACGCAGTGAGCGTCAATGGACACGTTGGGAATGTTATAGGGTCCTGCCACGTTGGCCGCGTGCTTTGTCACGGCATAAGGTGTATGCCGGTTATAAGCACCAGCATCGGCATAGCTCGTCACCTGCCGGGCTACGATCCGGCCGTCCTTCATCACGCCATCCTTGTAATACATCCGCCAGGCGCCTCGCGTTGAAGAAACGCGCATCTCTTCATCGCGCATATACACATAACGCACCGGCCGGCCGGTCTTCATGGCCGCCAGGATGGCGATAGGTTCGACGATGACATCTACCTTTCCGCCAAATCCGCCGCCGACAGTCCCACCAACTAAGTGCAATTTGTTGAAGGGAATTTCGAGGATCAAAGCTGCATTGTCCAGGGTGAAGAAAAGAGCTTGGGTATTGGTATAGACCGTATACCGCCCATCAGCCTCCGGCTTGACGATGCAACCCGTCGTCTCGGTTGGCGCATGCTCAATGGGGCTTGTCTGGTATCGTTCTTCGACGATATAGTCAGCCTCGGCAAAGCCCTTATCTACATCACCATAACGGACCCGACGGCAATGGTGGCCTTCGTAAACGAAATAGTTTGTGCCCCAATGTTTCAGAATGGGTGCATCGGGTTTTAACGCTTCTTCGACGTCGAAAACCGCCGGCAGCTCCTCTAAATCAAGCTGGACTTTACCGGCCGCTTCCATCGCCGCTTCTTCGGTCTCAGCGATAATGGCGGCTATCTGCTCACCTCTGAATCGGGCCGTTTCCTCAGCCAGCACCGGTTCTTCGTCTGGCCCTACACCGATCAAACATAAGATCGTATAAATATTCTTGGGAACGTCTTTATAGGTCAGGGCGCGAACGAAACCGGGCACCTGCTCAGCTTCCGAAAAATCAATACCATTGATCTTGGCATGAGGTACTGGGCTACGCACCATTTTCAGGTGCAGCATATCCCGAAACTTGATATCGTCGATGTAGGTTGTTGTTCCGGTCACATGGCCCAGGCCATCTCGGCGTTGGATTGATTGACCGACTGCGTTCAAATTATCCGCGTTCATCCTTCACCTCCATGATGGCCGTTCATCCGACCGGCCGCATCTTGAATGGCCTGGATGATTGGCTCGTAGCCGGTACAGCGGCAGACATTCCCAGCCAGGGCATCGATTATCTCTTGCCGGCTGGGATGAGGAGTACGATCCAACAATGCCTTTGAAACCATGATGATTCCAGGGGTGCAGTAGCCACATTGGGTGGCGAAATTTTCGAAGAAAGCCTCCTGAATGGGATGCAGACCGTGATCTGGCGTGATACCCTCCAAGGTGGTTAATTCCTTTCCGGCGATATCTTCGACTGGCAGTAGGCAAGAAGTCATCGGCTCGCCGTCAACCAATACTGTACAACTGCCACATCCACCTTGCCGGCAGCCAATTTTCGTGGCCGTGTAACCTAATTGCTCTCGCAACAAGGTTTGAACGGTAGTCAAGGGTTTTATCATGACATCCGTCTCGCGACCGTTTAAATTAAAAGTAATGATTTTTACGGCCATTTTTATCCCTCCTCTCCGGCTAATTGTTTTAGAGCCCGGCCGACGAACACGTTCACCATTTTACGGCGATACCATTCACTGGCGATGGCGTCCGTAGCTGGCTGGCTCTCTTCAGCCGCCGCTTTGGCTGCCGCTTCGATGGTGTTTTCGTCCAGTGCCGACCCTTCCAGAATTGCCTCTGCATTAAGAGGCCGGAACGGGTGTGGACCGACGGCGTTCAAAGCAAGGCGGGCCTTTTTAACTTGGCCATTCTGGCTCACGATATGGACCGCCACGGTAACCACGGCCGGCGTATTCGCTTCTTTCCGGCCATACTTGATAAAAGCTGTTTGCCCTTCAGGCATAGGAACCCATATTTCGACTAAAATTTCGTCATCTTCGAGCACGTTGGTCATGAAGCCGGTATAGAAACCGGAAACGGGCACGGCATGTTCTCCACCTCGGCTGACCAGTTTGAGCTCAGCGTCTAGGGCCAACAGGGCCGTGGCCAAATCACCGGCCGGCGGCGGCACGAAGAAATTTCCACCGACGGTGGCCATATTCCGTACAGCCCAGGCGGCCGTATTACCGGCCGCTTCACGAAGCATAGGAATGGGCGCCTCGTTCAGTATCTGGCTGAGCGTGGTCGTGGCGCCGATGACCACGCCATTTTTTTCTTGGCGAATGTAATTCAGACCCGTTTTCCGAAGCCCCAACACTTGTTCAGGCGCTGAAATGCCTTCATTAATGAGTGGCATCGTGACCGTACCTCCGCCCATCACTAACAGGGCATCTTCATGCTCGGAAACGAGCTGCAATGCCTCGTCAAGTGATTGGGGCAGAAAATAGTTTGTTACGGACACATCCATACCTCCTTATCTAATATCGATGACCAGAAGCCATCTTCCCTTCAATACACTTATGTCAATTAAAACGATTGATCGACAAGAACTAATCACGTGTCTAACAATGCGAAAAAGCGGGCCGGCGACCCTTCGGCGCCCCGGATCTTGATGAAGGGGGCAAAGAATTGAAATCTATGACCGACCGGCAACTGGGAAAAATTCGTTAACTGCTGCATCAAGATCGACCCATTTTCTAGGATGACCTTATGGATGATGAAATCTTCGGATGTGAAATCAGGCAAGCGGGCGCAATATTCGCTGAAGCAGTCGAATCCGATCGCCTTCGCGCCCCGGTCGACCAGCCATTGAGCCGCTTCAGGCGAGCAGTAAGGCGACTCCATATAGTAAGTGGGGAAATTGCCCCAGTGCTTCTCGGTCCAATCTGTGCGAACTAGGACGATGTCCCCCTGCTGGATTTCAGAAGCATGGGTTTCCAGATCGGCCACCGAAATCTCGTGGTTGGCCTCGGCAAAGCTTAAATCTACCACCAGGGCCTGGCCAAATACGCGCTCCAAGGCAACATCCGCGGCCGTCTCGCCGTCCTCTTGGACATGCTTGGTAAAATCGACGTGGGATCCAGTGTGTAACAACATTTCGATCTTGCTGGCCTGCCAAAATCCCGGACCGCGATGGTAACTGGTCAGCTCAAGCTGGATACCAACCGATGGTGGGCTAAGCGTATCTTCGCCAATTGGAACGGAAAGATCGACGATGCGAGTCATGTCTTTCTCCGAAATCTGCAGAAATGATTCAAAACATTATGTCAAATATTAATGTGAAAATTGCCTTTTTATATCACTTAGATGCCCATCAGACACTGCATAATGAGCCAATCCAATTCCTCGTAATCGCGAGCGGCGATCAATTCGCCTACGGTTTCTCGATCAAGGGCACGGGACACTTCGACCAGGCGCAGGAAAGTGTCCAGGCTATTTCGTAGATGTTTCGTGCTGAGATCAGCCGGTTGCGTGCGGATGGCTTTCACATCCAGGCCGACCATGCCTATTTCCCAGAAACGATTCTCATCTAAAACACGGACCTGGTTAAAGGCTCGCCGCAAATCGACGGATCCGAACGAACGATCCTGGTCGAATTTGAGCCCATTCTGGTCATTTAGATGGACGCTCCATAACTTATCAAAGGCAAGAGCGAAACTGATTTCATCGGCCGGATCGAGGCCAGCTAATACAGCGTGGGCTGACTCCATCAAGACACCAACGCGGGCGGGATCGCTGCTTTGCATACCAAGAGCCAGCCCATGACCCATGGTTGGAATATAGGCCAGGTCCATTGGCTCATTCGGTTTCGGCTCGATAGCGATATGCACATCTGGATCGTATTCCAGCACGGCATTGAGGGCTTCCAATAGATGGTGAGTTGCTTTGACGGCGTCCTTCGCTTCCCGCAAATAAGTGCCTTCGCGCGCCAACCACCAAACCATCAAATGGGTGTCTAATTCACGGCCGATATCAACCGCCTTTTTTGTCCTATCGATGGCATAGGCGCGAACGGCAGGATCGTTCGCCGTAAATGCGCCGTCGACAGTGATCGGCTGCTCCCAAAGTCGAGGGGCAACGAATTCGGCTACCAGCCCGTTATCTTCAAGCTTTCGCCGCATTACCTGTGCTTCCTGGCGGATTTCGGCCGGTGAAAGATCGTCTAGCTCAGGAACCGCGTCATCGTCGTGAAACTGAACGGCATCGAAACCTAACTCCCGGTAAACCGGCAATTTATCATCGAAGGATATAGATGCTCTTACCGGCGGACCAAAGGGATCCGCTCCTTCATGAATATTCCAGGGTCCAAATGAAAAACGATAACCATATTTGTTCATGATTCTTCTCTTTGTTAGCTGCTTATGACCTCAACGACGATAATCCTCTTGCTGTTGTTAGCACCTATTTTTCAAAATTCCGCTCCCAGGTACGTAAGCCGTACCGGCTCAAGTAAACGGGTATATTTTGAAACAATTGATTCTCTTCTTCAATCTCGCGAATCATGGCTCGCTTGACAGACGAACGCTCGCCACACAGGATCGTGATGGAGCCACCTTCTCCTCCGGCGCCATTCACTTTCCAACCCAAAGCGCCGTGATCCCTGGCAATCTCGATGATGCGCGAAGAATCCTTGCTGACCAAATGAGGGTGCAGCCGGCGCTGAGCCTCTGTATTTTGTATCATAGCCTGTCCAAGAGCATTGAAATCTCCAGCGAAGATCGCGTCTTTGGATGGTTCAGCCGTCGCCCGCAAATCCTCAAGGCGTTGGTCATCTGGACCAGCATTTTCGAGATCGCGAATGACAGTCTCATGAACCTGCGAAGAGCTGTGGGAGCGGCCCAAGTATATCAAAGTCAAACGCCGCTCCAATTCCCACCAGGTTGAATTCGGCACCTGGAGTTGGGATACTGACGAATACGGGTAATAGAACATGTCGATGAAATTGATCCCGCCATAGGCCGAGCAAAGCTGATCTTGGATGCCGCATTGTTGCCCCAAGATATCGACCTCCACCGATTGTGCCCGGTAGGCGACTTCATGGGGCGTGAGTCTGCCAGGAGTCAACATGTCCATCGCCCCGATCAAGGCCACGGTTACCGCAGCTGAGGTGCCGGTGGAAGCCCCGCTGGGCGCTTCCGAAAAAATGGTCACTTGAAAGGAAAGATCCTCTGGCGCGCCCATCAGCTCGATTGCAGCTTCCAATATCGGATGACGGTCCCAGCCAGTTTGCTCGCGTTTGGGCGCATATCGTTCACCGTAATTCTCGGCGTAGATAACCACTCGTTCTGGCAGAGTCGCAACCGGAAAAACCTCGATCTGAACTTCCGCATACGGGTATACGCCAATATTGAATATCTTGCCGTATTCGGCAAACCAGGTATCAGTCCAACCGCCATTGTCACAAATACGTATCGGCGCGACTGCGTTGATGATTCTTGTCGGATGGGCTCTAGTCAGATCACTCATTCGTTACTACTTCAAAAGCTAATTCGTACTCACGCGTCTCGCCGGGTTCCAACATCAATAGAGTACCCCGGGCTCTCTCGACAGCCCGACCTTCCACGTAACAATTCGCCGGCTCGATGCCTAATACATGAACGCCGGCTCCAGGCATCTTCCACTGAACCAATTTAGGCAATTGACGAGTTGACCAGCTTAGACGCACCGAAAGAGGCACCGGACCAGACATCGTTGGAAATTGTGGATTATGAATTGTGGCACTGACCCAGTCGTCAGAAAAATCCTGAAGGTAATAGACTCGTTCCTGGTAATTTGCCTGCGGCAGATCCCAGCGATCGTAACCTTCGACAGGAATACCTTCATCCCTGGGAATAACCTGGCCTGAAGGAAACTGGATCGTTGTCCCTTCATCCAGTAGCGGGAAACCAAAGTTAAAGTGATACAGAATCATGTGGGGCGTTGAAGAGAAGCCGGTATTCTGGACCTCATCCTTTATGTCAATACGATTTTCCCCTAGCCGGCTGCTGATGCGCCGCGTCAGGCATAACTGTTCGCCGAAGATCGCAGTCTCATCCACTTCGCCACTGATATGAATCTCGTACTCATTGTCGCGCCAGCGGCCGCTGGTGCTTAAATGACGGGCCGGTAGATGGTGTACCCGGCCGTGGAGACCATACGCCTGGCCATGATCCTCACCCGGCGCGCCCACATAACTAAGCCCACAAGTGACTAACAATCCGCCAACAGCCGTCCGCAACCAGCCGGCGCCGCTATCATCATAGAAAGCAGGATGGATATCGCCGTTAGCCGATTGCCAGGTCAAGGGTACGCCGCCGAACTCTGCCAAAGATATGTCCAGGGCTCGAGATGGACTGACATAGTAACTTAAGCCGGCTCCCGTACGGACCTGGATCTGTTCACTGCCAAGTTCGGAACCTTCCATCCATTGAAAACGGCGCAAACCGCCGATCTGTTCGATCCGGCCAACCCGGGATTCTATTTCACGCCGTGTCCAATTTCGCCCGTAGAGTTTCATCGTTCAATTTAGTGCAGGCAACGTTTCATTAAAAAGCCGGTTATCAGTCTTCCTCGATCTCAGGCATCCGTTTAATCCGCGGATCGCTGAAAATGTCAAACTCATCCCGGCTGGTGCTAGAGAATTCCGAAACGATGGCGCCCTCGCCGGCCGCCTGGAACCAATGCAAGGTATTAGGCGGAATGGTATATTGCTCGCCGGGATTCAACTCGATCTCGCGGAATACTGTGTAATACTCTTCGCTGTCTTCGGGGACAGTGGCTTTAATAGGGGTCGATGGCTCGCCGGCTACATAGAGCCAAACCTTGCCCCAACGGCAGCGGAATGTCTCCATTTTGCCCGGCTCGCCGAAAACAGGGGGGTGAAGGTGTTCTGGACAGGTCTGCCCTGGAAAAAGCACCAACTCCTTTGCGCAGTATCGATCTGTATTGACATAAACGACGAGTTCCAAGCCGGTTCGTTCTACTTCGCCCAGTCCGAATTCGGCTATCTCGATATTTTCACTTTCCTCCGTCGTTAATTGAATTCCGGCTTGGGTCAACAACTCAGCCGCCCTGGCCTGGACCGCTCTCATTTCGCTCCGTTTAATCATCGTTATTCCTCTCCCTCGAATACTAAAATATCACGACAAATCCTGATCACTCATGAAGGAAAGCGTTTCTTCCAAAGATCCCAATCCACCTTGCGCGCCCATCGCCGTCACGCAAAGGGCGCCGGCAGCATTGGCCAAACCTGCCGTCTCGTCTATTGGCCAATCCAGGTACACGCCGGCAATAAAACCCGCGGCAAAGGCATCGCCCGCGCCGGTCGCATCGACCACATCCACCTCGTAAGCCGGGAAATGATGGGGCAGACCATCCGCGCCCATCACCAGGCAACCATCCGCGCCCATCTTGATGGCCACCATGCCGACGCCCATTTCGATAAGTGAATAAGCGATTTCGGCCGGTTCGTCCCGGCCGGTGATGGCCCTGGCTTCTGATAGACTGGGCACCATATAGTCGATATAAGGCAAATAAGGACCGATCAGGTCCAGCCAGCGATCCTGTGCATCCCAAGCCGTATCGAGAAATGTCGTCACGTCTGCCTGTCGCGCGTGACGCAAGAGCGCGAGAGTCGGCTCGCCGTCAAGACCTGGCATCACAAAACAACCACCAATGTGGAGGATGGCTGCCTGATCGATCATCGACAACTCGACGTCGTCGGCCGTCAAGCAGGCATTAGCGCCAATATAATGTACGAATCGCCTCTCGCCATCAGGATCGACCATGACCATTGTGGCCGAAGTTCCGGCATCAGCATCCTGTTTTATGGCTTTCGTATCCACGTTTTGGTCGGCCAATGCTTTCACCAAAAAGTCACCAAGCGGATCAATACCAACTTTACCGATAACCGCGACCGGCAATCCAAGCCGGGCCAGCGCGATTGCCGTGTTTACGGCGCAACCGCCGGCAAAAAGGCCCATCCTGTCGACTAATTCCAGACTGCCCCGCCCGGGCAGTCTGTATACTGGTCCGCCAAGCAAGTCAGCTACGGCGATACCCAGGCAAATGATGGGCTTTTTGAGGGTCATCAATAATCTATTTACACAGCTTTAAAGGTCAGACGAACGTCGCTTAGTAGTTATGCAAGATTCTGGCTACGCCTCTACCACCTCGGCGATCGCCTTAAACTCGGCCGAAAGGGCCGGATATAGAGCCCGGTAGCGAGCGTAATAATCTTCATAAACTCGGATATTAGCGACCTCGGGGAAGGTCTGGCCCGTGATTTGAATCATTGCTTCGCAAGCGGCTGGGACTGAGTCAAATATTCCGGCGCCAACGCCTGCCAACAGGGCAGCCCCGAAAGCCGCGCCTTCAGTTGTATTCACCGTGACTAATTCAGCGCCTAAAACTTCGGCCATGATTTGGCGCCACAAACCGCTCTTCGCACCGCCCCCTGATATCCTGACTTGTTCGATTCCGCCAAGGCCAGAAGCCTGGATCAAGGAGAAGCTATCCTTAATTCCGAAGGCCACGCCTTCTAATACCGAGCGAGTCATATGGGCCCGGGTATGGCGGACCGTCAAGCCCACCCAGGCTCCGCGGGCCAGGGGATCAGGATGGGGCGTACGTTCGCCGGTTAGATAAGGCAAAAACAAGAGGCCTTCGCTGCCTGGCGATACCTGGCCCGCTTCGGCAATCAAATCGTCGAAAGATAGTTCAGGCGCCAAAGTGTCACGGTACCATTGCAGACTACCGGCAGCACTTAACATAACGCCCATGAAATGCCAGCTGCCGGGTACTGCATGGCAGAATGCGTGCAGCCGGCCTTGGGGTTCAACCAGCGCAGATTCAGTAGCGGCAAAAACGACGCCGGAGGTGCCCAAAGTCAGAGCGATGATACCGGGTTTAACGGCGCCAACACCTACAGCCTGAGCGGCCTGGTCCCCGCCACCACCGACGACTGGGGTGCCTAATGCCAGACCGGTTTCTGCAGCAGCTTCGGCCGAAATCTTGCCGGTCACCTCGGGCCCTTCATAAGTGGGCGGCAACATTGAAGGTGGGATATTCAGAGCATTGACAACTTCATCGGACCAGGTCCGGGTTTTTAAATCAAACAAGATCGTTCCCGACCCGCCGGCCCGGTCGACGGCGAACTCTCCCGTCAACTTATAGCGGATATAATCTTTGGGCAACAAAATATGCCGGGCTTTTGCCCATACTTCGGGCTCATTTTCCTGGACCCATAAAATCTTTGGGGCAGTGAAACCGGTTAAGGCATCATTGCCGGTAATTTGAATCAATCGATCCTTGCCTATACGGGCGCGGATCTCATCACATTGGTCGCCGGTACGTTGATCGTTCCACAGAATTGCCGGTCGCAGCACCTGGCCATTTTCATCCAACAGAACCAGGCCGTGCATCTGTCCGGTCATACCTATGGCAGCGATATCGGGGCCAGCCGTTCCCGCTTCGGACAAAGCCTGGCGGATGCTCTTTTGAATGCCGGCCCACCAATCGAGAGGGTTTTGTTCCGACCACAAAGGCCGTGGTGTTGACAGGGTCAGCGGCGTTGTAGCGCTGCTGACGACTTTACCCACTTCGTCGATCAAGAGAGCCTTGGCGCCTGTCGTTGAAATATCGATCCCGAGTAGTAACATCACATTTATTAGCGAGGCTAGAGACAGAGTCAAGGTCTGGTCATAGTCTGGAGAGAAACCAGACGCCAACTCTGTCTCTATTACCTCCCGCTTTCCTCCAACGCTTCTCGTAATCGCTTTATTATTTCCATTGGCTTTAGTTGAAAGACTAACTCCTCGACCCGCTTTCCAGATCATTGACTGGAACGGCAGCGGTTTCACCGCTTAAATCCTCCGTCTTTGGCCTTACATGACTCCAAACTATAAAGCCCAAGGTGGAAATCAGAAGCATAATGAAACCAACTCTAAATAATTCAAAGACCCAAGGCTGGAACATCAAGAAGATGCCTAATACAATGCCACCAATGAGAATGTACTCTATCGGACGGTATGTTTTTTCGGATATCTTGTCACTCAATTTACTACCGATGTACCAGATGAGACTCATGAAGGCGATTAGAATCGCGGCAAATACAAGAATGAAAGGTATAGCCGCCAGGAGGACGTTTCGCGCCATTTGCTCTTCAGTCACGATGTTGGGGATAACTTGCCGGGCGACTAATCCCAGTATTAGTAATATCACTGCCGAGATAGGTAATCCTCTCGGGACTCCACCATCTGATTTCTTTTTTGTATCTGCCATACAATTCTTCCTTTCAAGAGCTTGTCAGTTCAGAATAATAGTCGGGAATTGCCGGGCGCCTCAATGACACCCGGCAATCAGCTCATCCGCTAATATGAGATAGCCACTTGGCTTCCGCTTATTCAGATGAGAATGCCGCGTCGAATGCCACTGTCGAAGGGGCAAAATCCTTGCCGCGGATCATCTTTAACGCTTCAGGAGCACCCCAATCCCGATCCATGCCACTGTCCTCCCACTCAATGGAAAGCGGTCCCTGGTATCCAATGCGATTCAGAGCCCGGACAATGGGATCCCACTTCACATCGCCTCGGCCGGGTGACACGAAGTCCCAGCCCCGGCGCGGATCGCCGAAGTCCAAGTGTGACGATAGAATGCTGTTTCGGCCATTCAACTGCACGCGCGAATCCTTCACGTGAACGTGGAAGATGCGATCGGCGAATTCGTTGATGAACATCACCGGATCGATGAATTGGTGAATGAAGTGACTCGGGTCGAAATTGAATCCAAAGTTGGGATGGCCCTCCAAAGCATTGAGAGTTCGCTGGGATGTGTAAATATCATACGCGATTTCTGTTGGATGGACTTCCAGACCAAACTTGACATCATTTTCGGCGAAGACATCCATAATCGGGAGCCAACGCTCGGCAAAATCATCGTAGCCAACATCGATATCAGCCTGGCTGGTGGGCGGGAAGAAGTATAGTTTGGACCATACGCTGCTGCCGGTAAATCCATTCACCACATCAACGCCGAAAAGTTTTGCCGCTCGAGCTGTATTCATCACCTCTTCGGCTGCTCGTTGGCGAACGCCTTCAGGATCACCATCACCCCATATATAACCCGGCAAAATACCTTTATGCCGATTGTCGATGGGATCGTCGCACACGCACTGTCCAACCAGGTGTGTGCTAATGGCAAAACACTTGAGATCATACTTATTCAAAATATCCCAGCGGCTTTGGACATAGCCGTCGTCGGAAAGCGCCTTGTCAACCTCGAAATGATCGCCCCAACAAGCTAACTCCAAACCATCAAAACCCCATTCGCTGACTTTTTTAGCCAGATCTTCAAGCGGTAAATCAGCCCATTGGCCGGTGAATAACGTGACTGGTCTTGACATTTTGTCCTCCTTGATAACTTCGATGACCTGCGTAAGACGCGTCCGCGAACTTAATCGCCAACGGATTCTTACGCCACGTGCCTACACTTTATTACGTTTCAACTTTAGTCAATCACATTCTAGAAATCCCAGGTATTCTTTCTAACGCCTCGTTTAAAAGCTTAATGATGGTTTTATAGGGACAATGATTTAAATGCTTTGGCCTGGTTCTCGATCGCCGGTTCTGTGGCCAGCCGCTCTATGCTGGAAGCACCAAAGAAACCCCCGACACCTTCTGTATGATCAAAGATAAATTGAGCGTCTTCTGGCTCGGCGATAGGGCCGCCATGGCAAAGGACGATGATATCTGGGTTGACCTCGATGGCCGCGTCGCGCATAGCCTGGACTCGCTCGGCCGAATCCTCCAGAGTCACAGCCGTCTCAGCCCCAATGGCGCCTTTAGTCGTCAAACCCATGTGCGGCACCAGGACATCTGCGCCGGCACCGGCCATCTTTCTCGCTTCTTCCGGAGTGAATACATAAGGGCAGGTCAGCATGTCTAACTTGTGGGCTTGGCGAATCATCTCGACTTCCAGGTCATAACTCATCCCGGTTTCCTCGAGATTAGTCCTCATTATGCCGTCAAATAATCCGACCGTCGGGAAATTTTGCACTCCGTCAAAACCCATTGCCTTGAGCTTTTTAAGGAAAACTGGCATCAGGCGAAATGGGTCGGTGCCGTTTACGCCGGCAAGCACCATGGTATCTTGGACGACTGGCAAGACCTCGCCGGCCATCTCCACCACAATGGCGTTAGCGTCACCATAAGATAAGAGACCGGCCAAACTTCCTCGTCCGGCCATCCGGTAACGGCCGGAGTTATAAATGATAATCAAATCAACGCCCCCGCGCTCGGCAAATTTAGCCGAAATACCGGTGCCGGCTCCGGCGCCGATAATGGGCTTGCCCCTGGCGATATTGCCGCGCAAGCGACTGATAGCTTCTTCCCGGGCAATGAATGGCATGGTTATCTATCCTTTTGGCTTTTCACCAGGTCGGGCGATGATTCTCTTGCGCTGCCGACCAGGAGCTTGCAGCCCAACTCGTGTTAATTCAAGAATTCTAGTAGCTTCGCCGTAACAGCCTCGGCGAAGGCGACATCGTTGATATTGTTATCCAATTCAAAAACCGGGATACCCGGTTTAACGTATCCCTTAATAGCATCGAATAGCGCCTGGTTGGCTTCGGGCCACCAAAATTCCTTGCCCGGTGAATCCAGCATGGAGACACCCTTTAAGGGTAAAAAGAAGGCTGCCGGTCCGCTAGACGCATTAACTTTTTGTGCCAAAATGCGGCCCATTTCCGCGTTTTCATCCGGAGTAGTTCGCATCAAGGTAACGTTGGGATTCCATTGGTAAAAGAGCCGGTTGTCGTATTTCGCCGGAACGGTATCCCGGGCCCAGAAGTTCGCCATATCTACGCAGCCAGGAGCGACAACCTGAGGGATACCCGTAGCTGCGGCCGCATCCAGCCTTTCAGAACCGGCCGACAGGACCCCGCCTACCAGCTCATCAGCCCACTCGGTCGTGGTGACGTCCAGCGAACCGGCAAAATAACCATCGGCGATGAGGCTTTCCATAGTCCTACCGCCCGTCCCGGTCGCGTGAAAGACGAGCACTTCATATCCCTGGCCCTCCAGGATTTCGCGGCAGCGGTCAACAAGGATAGTCGTATTGCCGAACATGGAAGCGGCGATCAATGGTTTTTCCGCGATTTCAGGCGCGGCCGTATCGACCATGCCAATGATGGCACCTACGGCATTTGCATAAATGCGAGCGCTAATCCGGTTGATCCCGGCAACGTCAACGACCGATGGAAACATGACCACATCCCGGGTGCCGACATAGGGTCCTGTATCGGCTGCCGCCAGGGTACTGACCATCACCTTGGGCACGCCAACCGGCAGAACACGCATGGCCGACGTACCAATGATGGTCCCGGCTGAGCCACCCATGGCGAAGACTCCATCAACCCGTCCGTCGGTAAATAGGTCTTGGATGATCACCGCTACACCGTCAGTCATGACTGCGATGGCTTCGCCCCTGTCGGCCTTTTCCCGTAGTTCCTCAAGGCTGCTACCACCGGCTGCTGCAACCTGGCCGGCCGTGATTTCTGGTTCAAAAGTCGGATCACCCACGACGCCTGTATTGATCACCAGCGCCTCGTGACCTCGTCCTTCAATCGCCTCTTTCACGAAGGCGAATTCTGGTCCTTTGGTATCCAGCGCGCCGATGACGACGATAGTCTTGGCCATTTTTTGCCCTAATTACAAATAAAATCGGCCCGATCTTGGTAAATAATCGGGCCTCAGATCACGCTAGCAGGCCTTTTAGAAAAGCCAGGCCATCCGCTGCCAAAGCGTCTTGGCTGGTGGCTAATGGTCGCCAGATGGCCGCGGCCTTGGCAATTGATTTCACCTTAGCGGTGAATGATTCGATGACGACGGGACCGTCGTAATTAATGTCACTTCAAGGCTGCGGCAACATCGTCCCAGGCCACATTGCCTGAACCGGGTGCGCCCCGGTCATTTTCACAAGCGTGTAGATGGATCAAATGGGGACCAACCTTCCTAATCGCATCGCCCACTGATTTTTCTTCGATATTCATATGAAATGTATCGAGCATCACCTGGCAGGCAGGATGGTCGACGCGATCTACAACTTCTAAAACCTGGTCAGCCAGATTGATGAAACTGGTTTCAAAGCGATTGAGAGGCTCTATTCCAAACTTAACGCCATGGTCAGCCGCATATTCGGCTAAAGGCTTCAGATTATCAACTAATAGATCCAGGTCTCGGGCTCGTTCTTCTGGGGTCGCTTGCCAGGTCCGTCCAACGGCCGAATAGATAGGTCCCACCAAATTTGGCGAGCCAATAGCCTGCGAAGCGTCGACCGCATCGCGAATATATTTCATGCCACTTTGGCGAATGGCCGGATCTTCATGTATAAGGTCGCGATCTGGCCCCATGGCGACACAGGTGCTCACGCCTAGGCCATAGTCCGATACCAAGGCGGCCGCAACTGCGTAATCAAAGCCTTCTATTTCCTCGAGGGGAAATTCAATCCAATCGAATCCGGCTGCGGCCACATGCGGCACCAGCTTCTTCAAATCATCTGTTGATAAGGGCGCAGTCCAAACCCAGGTATTTACGCCGATCTTCATTTTTTTCTCCTTTCCCAAATGGTCCTTGATCATCAATGATCCTTGACCGCCATGATTCAAAATTAGCCTACCAGTCAGCTGATGGCCTACCAATCGAACCGTCGTCCATCATTGAATCCCTTTCTATCGCCGGTTCAGCAGATCAGCAGCCTCCTCGTCGTTGCCATCTCCCCATGCCGGTGAATCAACGCTTGCAGACTGCTATTAACTTAACCGTTCGCTGCCTGCATTAACGATTCTTAACATTCGGCTTAAATCCGCCTACCCTCCTCGTCGAAGAAATGCAGTCTCTTTCGAACGATGTCGAACTTCACGGCGTCGCCCATCCGCCAATGGGTCATGCCTGATAAGGTGCTGAGCAGTGTCAGATTACCCGATCGAATATGAAGGATGGTTTCCACTCCCAAAGGTTCGGCGTGTGTGATTTCACCAGAGAACTCACCATTTTCCGACGGCTGAATATCCTCTGGTCTAACGCCCAACTGACAGCTTTTCGGTACGTCGCCGGATTGCCCTTCAAAGGTTAGGCGAATGGGGCTACCTTCAATATGGAACATACCGTTGTCCCGCTCGGCATTCATCAGGTTTATTCTGGGCGACCCGACAAGTTGGGCGACGTTAATTGTCGCCGGCCGGTCATAAATCTCATTTGGATCGCCTATTTGCACAAGTTTCCCTTCCAATAACACGCCGATGCGGTCAGCCATGGTTAGGGCTTCAACTTGATCGTGGGTAACGAACAAGGTTGTGCTGCCTTGCGTTTTTTGTATATGTTCCAACTCCACTCTGAGAGCCTCTCTTAATTTGGCATCCAGATTAGAGAGCGGTTCATCCATCAGGAAAAGTCTTGGTTCACGAACGATGGCTCGGCCGATCGAAACCCGCTGCATCTCGCCACCTGATAGATGAGCTGTTTTACGTTCTATCAAGTGCGTTATACGCAATATCTCACACGCCTCCATGACTCGCTGCTTGATATCGTCCTCCGGCAGCTTGTTCACAGGCGAACGGAGAGGAAACGCCAGATTCTCATAGACAGTCATATTGGGATACAGGGAATACTGCTGGAAAACCATGGCCACATTGCGTGAGGCCGGATCCAACTCGTCGATAACTTGACCATCAAAGAGGATGGAACCGCTGTCAAGTTTTTCCAGCCCTGCGATTAACCGCAACGTCGTCGTCTTACCCGCACCCGTGGGACCGAGTAAGACAAAAAACTCTCCGTCCATTATCTCGAAGGAGACACTATCAACGGCGGTAACGTTCTTGAAACGTTTCGTGATATCTTTGAGAATGACCTCCGTCATGATGTCGCCTCCAATGAGATCGCTTGCTCAGTGACCGGATCGAAAAAGCGGACCATCTCTGAATCCAGATTAAAGCTAATTCTGTCGCCTATTTCATGACCCATACCACGCTCGCCACGAATATGCACCATAGCATCAACGTTTTCTTCTTCCAAGGCCACGTGCAACATGTTAAATGCGCCGTGTAAATCACTGGCATATACTTCAGCGCTTAGTTCACCGGTCTGGTTAGCATGCGCCCCCTCTGGGCGGAATCCCAAAGTAACGTTGTCGCCTGATAGCTGTTTTGCCAGGACCGGTCGCCACCGACTCCGGAACATCATATTGGTTATCACCCGGTAAATGGACCTTCCCATCGCTGTATGCACCTTCGATCAGGTTCATACCCGGACTGCCAATAAAGCGAGCCACAAAAAGATTGCTTGGATCATAGTATACGTCATGTGGCGTCCCCACCTGCTGCACGACCGCATCTGACATGACCACGATGCGATCGCCCATGGCCATCGCTTCCACCTGGTCATGGGTCACATATACGGTGGTAGCATTCTCGGCGATATGTAGCTTTCTAATTTCCGCGCGCATCGACTCTCGGAATTCAGCATCCAACGCCCCGAGCGGCTCGTCCATCAGGAATACAGAAGGCTTGCGCACCAATGCTCGTCCCAGGGCCACGCGCTGTTTGTCGCCGCCGCTCAACGAGCCCGGTTTCTGCCGCAGAATATGCTTGATCTGCAGCAGATCGACCACATGCTTCAGCCGGTCTTGAATCACCTCTTTCGAGGCTTTTTTCGCCTCCAGCGGAAAAATGATGTTCTTCTCCACCGTCATGTGCGGATATAGGGCATAGAGTTGGAATACGAAGGCGATATCCCGGTCAGCCGGGTTATGCCAGGTCACATCTCGATCTCCTATGAAGATCTTGCCACCACTCACCGCTTCCAAGCCCGAAATCATGCGCAAGGTCGTCGTCTTACCACAACCGGAAGGGCCCAGTAGGACGACAAACTCGCCATCCTTAATGGTTAGGTCGATGGGCTGAACAGCCTGGAATTCGCCGAAACGTTTTTCTACCTGTTTAAGTTCTATTTGCGCCATAAATGCACCCTACTGTCTGATTGCCCCGAAGGTCACGCCGCGTAAGAGGTGCTTACGCATGGCAAAGATAACTATCAACACCGGTATAAGGAACGCCAGAGTACCGGCGGCGATGGCCGACCACTCGATGCCCCCCCGGCCGAGCATGGTGGCGATGGCCGGCGGCGCTGTGCGCGCCGTTTCGCTGGTCAACATCAAAGCGAAGGCATACTCGTTCCAGACGAAGATCAGGCTGAACACGGTTGTCGCGGCGATGCCCGTGGCCGCCTGGGGCACGACGATCTTGTAAAAGGCTTGAAAGCGGCTGTAGCCGTCCACCATGGCCGCTTCTTCATATTCTTTGGGAATCTCGTCGATGAAGCCTTTCAACAGCCAGACGGTTAAGCGACAGGTTGAAGACGGTGTACACAAGGATCATCCCGGCGTGGGTGTCGTGCAAGCCTATCTGGCGGTACATCAGGAAAATAGGGATGGTGACCACCACCGCGGGCAGCATGCGCCCGCTCAGAATGAAAAAGAGCAGGTCGTTGGCGCCGGGCACCTCAAAGCGGCTGAAAGCGTAGGCGGCAAACAAACCAAGGGTTACCGAGGCCAGCGTCGCCCCAAAAGCGATGATTATTGAATTTCTCAAACGTCTGAGAAAATCACTCGGACCGTTAATGCGCTGGCCGTTCTCCAGGGCCACGCGCTCAAAGATATTCAGGTCATCGGCATTGGCTTTGGCTTCTTCCAGGGCTGCGCCACTTAACTGGGAGCGCTCGGTCAACAGAAAGACCAAGCCCTTCAACCGTCGGCTCAAAGAATACTTTTGGTGGTGCGGTCACCACGTCTGCGCGAGATTTGAAGGCTGTCAAAACCATAACTGCAACCGGCACGAGCAGGATAATGGCCACAATGATCACGATAATGGCCCGGAGTCTCCTGCCAAGCCGAGCCCGCGGCTTCACCTTGTCCACCCGGATGCTTTCAGTGACCGGCGTGCGTCGGGCCTGTTTCTTCAAATGAGGACATGTTACGCCTCCTTGGTCTTGTTCAGGTTGCGAATGTAGAGATTGCTGATCGCGATGACGATGATCAGCACCATATAGGCGAAAGCGCTGGAACGTCCCGTCTGGAACTGGCCCGAAAACGCTTGCTCATAGATCCTGATTGGCAGCACCATACGTTTGACCGGCCGGTCCGCCGCCCGTCATGCCCATGATCAGGTCAAATGATTTGCTGAAGGCTTCGATCGTGCGGAAGAGGACGGCGATGAGCAGCAGCGGTGCCACCTGGGGCAGCGTGATGCGCCGGAACTGGAACCAGGAGCTGGCGCGGTCGATCACCGCCGCTTCGTAAAGATAGTCGGGGATGGCCCTTAAACCCGAATAGATCAGCAAGGCCATGAAGGGCGTCCACATCCAAACGTCGACGAGAATCACCGCCCATAGAGCAAGCCCTGGCATCGGCTCTCCGGCCCAACGGCTGGCCAGCCAATCCGGCGCCGTCGCCGGATCCCAAAAGCCCAACAGATAGTTAAAAAAACCATAGTTCGGATTGAACATGAGCTTCCAAAAAAGACCCACGACCACCGGGGAGAGCATCATCGGAATCAGGATCAAGGTCGTGACAATGCCGCTGCCCCTGAACTGCTCGCGCAGCAGCAAGCGCCAGGGCGAATCCAAGCACTAGCTCCAGACTCACAGAAAGAAACACATAACGGCCGGTGATCGAAAAGGACTCCCACAACTTCTCCGAAGCAAGTACACGCCCAAAGTTCTCAAATCCAACCCATTCCGGCGCACTATTCGACAATGGCTGAATAGTCCGTGAAGCTGAGAAAAAGGCTGTAGATCAGAGGGAAAACGTTAAAGGCGATCAGGATAATCAGCGTGGGCCAAATAAAAAGATTGATGAGTCCGCGATCACTAAGTGTCCTGCGCTGCTTCTTCTGAATGGCCACCTCCGTTACCGACCGCATCCACTGAATCTGCGCTTGAATGTAGACATAATATCACCACTAATCTGTTTCAGAAATAGGGAGACCGGAGCGAATCCGGCCTCCCAACTAACTACTAACACTTGAAAACTATTCAGCTAGATTCTTACTGCTTGGAGAAATCCACCCTCAATTAGAAGCTCGGTATGCAGCTCGGCAACTGTGTCCATTATCTCCTGCGGATCCCCTTCGCCGCCCAGGACGTATTTGGATATCTCATCGCGGGCCGCGAACAGCAAGGGGTCATAGATGGGGATGTTGTAGAAGTCCTTGACCATGCCCATCGTTTCCGCAAAGGAAGCATTGTAGGGCGTCTGCTCCAGGAAGGCCGGATCGGCCAGTACCGCTTTGTTGGCCGAATAGCCACCCACAGCGCCCCATTCCTGCTGAATCTCATCGGAACCAAACCACTTGATGAAGTCGAGGGCCGCCTGCTGGCGATCTTCGTCGATGTGGCTGATGACGCTGATGCCCTGGCCGCCTAAGCGCCGCGAACTGCTCGCCGCCGGGACCGGCCGGGTTTATGAAGTAGCCGGTGACGTCAGCATATGGGTTGACTTCTGGATTGGCCAGCGCCGGGAAGAAGGCATAGTAGTTCATGCCCATGGCCGCCAGGCCGCCGATCATAGCGTCGTTGACTTCGGCAAAGAAAGCGTTGCTCATGCCCGGCGGATGGCAGCATTCGTAGAGTTCTCCGTAGAACTCAAGGGCGGCGACTGCCTCAGGGCTGTTGATGACGCCTTCAGGATTGAAGTTCTCATCCGACCAATCGGCGCCAAAGGAGAACAACATATTCTGGAAGCCCATCACCAGCGCGTCATAATCGACCTGGGTGTAGATGGCCGCACCATAAAGCCCTTCATCTGGGCGGGTGAAGAACTTGGCGATGTCCATCAACTGCTCCATCGTTTCCGGCGGGGCTAATGGATAACCATATTCCGCTTCAAAAGCGGCCATCTCATCCGGATCCTCGAACAAGATCCGTGCGATAAGCCCAACCGTTGGCGTCGCCCTCGGTGGGGTAGGCCCAGTAGGTGCCCGAAGCCGGCGGGTATTCGCCATAGTATTGCAGCGTCGCTTCCGTGACCGAATCCGTCAGGTTGTTTTCATTCATGAAGTCGGTCAGTTCGATGTAGTTGCCCTGGGTCGCATTGGTGCCTAGCCACTGGCTGTCGCCGACGACCATGTCCCACGAGTCACCCTGGGCAGCCATTTCGCTGTTGAACAGCGTCCCGAAGGATCCCCACGGTTCCTGGAGAACATTGACCTTGATACCGGTCTCGGCCTCGTACATATTGCCGATTTCCTGCAGGTAGTCGGCCGGATCCCACTGAGCCCATAAGATGGTGAGCTCGTCGACAGCCGCCATTTCTTCAGCCGGTTCCTCGGCGGCCGGTTCTTCGGCAGCCGGTTCTTCAGCGGCCGGTTCTTCAGCAGCCGGTTCTTCAGCAGCCGGTTCTTCAGCGGCTGGTTCTTCAGTGGCAGGTTCGCTGCCACCACAGGCTACTAACGCCAGACGCTAAAATCAGCAAAAACGATAAGAGTATTTTCTTTGACATTTGTAAATCTCCTTCTAATTCCCTCACTTTCGAAAGTTATTAAATCAGGGACTTATAACGAACTCTTTCTTTCCTCATCTAGGTCTTTCCTCCAGCATCACCTCCTTTGAAGTCACCATAATGGTTCGTTAATATCAACCATAACTTAGCCTGCTAAAAAGACTCTCGCGTAATATTCCGATATGACGACGGACGGCCGAAGCCGCACCATCGGCATCTCGCGCCGTTACACAATCGGCGATTTCCCGGTGTTCGGCCGTGCAAGCAGCAAGGCGAGTCGGGTTTGTCTGGGAATCGATATTGGCTAAATGGTGGGCCCGATTACGCATCTGGACCACAATTTCCCCCAGGAGTTCATTGGGGCAAGCTTCGCCCAGGATCTCGTGAAAGACTGTATCTGCCTTGGACCAGGCCGTGTGGTCGCCGGTATTGCAGGCAGCTTCCATCTTGTCGACCGAATCAATTATTTCTTCAACTTCCGCATCCGTTACCGTTTCCGTCGCCAGTCTCACCAGTTCAGGTTCTAGCAGCAGGCGTAGGTGAACGACATCCATGATAGACCGTACGGAAGGCGCTGCAACAGTGACTGCCCGCCCCGGTATAACATGAACGAGCCCCTCCTGGGCCAACTGATGCAGCGCCTCCCGGACAGGAGTTCTGCTAATTCCTAATGCTTGAGATAAACGAACTTCTGATAAAGGTTGGCCTGGCTCCAAATCTGCATGCTGTAAGGCATCCTTCAACCGCTCGTAGGCGAACTCACGCCGAAGCAGCGAAGGATTGTCAACTAATGCGGGTTGGCTGACCGGCCAAGTAGCGTTCCAATTTGTCCATATGACTCTGAATACTGAAGGCACAACAGTTACACACAGTCTGTATACAGGACGTATACCAAGATTATAATAACGCATTGATAGATGTCAAGTCAGGGGAAAAATCGGTACCTCTATGCACCACTTAAGATTAATTGAAGGTTGGTTGATTCATAGTGACATTTGTCAGGAGGAAAAGGTGACGAATGTCATCCATCCTACCTCGATTACCTAAGGGAAGATAACTGACGATTTGGTGTCAATTGCTTAGGCGGGATGAGGCAAAAGGATTAGACATTCGGCAGACAATGGCAACAATCAATGAATTGTCCGGCACATCTTTCAAAATGCTCTAGACGTATACTTGTCCCCCCTTCTGAGTAACTTCTATGCTCCCCGATGAACAGCTAGCATGACGGTTTGCACTAACGGTTCATTTCAGCTTTTTTGAATCAGAACTCTTGTTAGCCAAGAGTGGCTTGTCCATCAAGAACTAACGATGGGACTTGGGCCTTATATGCTCGCCAATCTTCCTCCGTGTCCAAATCGAATTTCAGGCCAGGCGCCTGTACGACATGACAAATCATACCTTGGCGATCCCCTTCGGCCAGGTGGTGTTTAAAACTACCGATGCCATATTGAAAATTGAAACCGGTTGGAGGGCAGATAAAGAGAGCGTTGGTGCCATCGCTATTTTGATCGGTGCATATGACCATGAAACGCCCGGCATAATAATAGCCACCGTTCCCATTGCTGATCTCTGGCTTGGCGGCCGCTAAAACCATCTCGACATCTTCAACCGCTAGAAACGGTAAATCCGAGGGCAAAATGAGGACACAATCGGCTTTTTGGGCGGCTGCGATGTGACCAGCGCGCATTAAGGCCACATTCATTTCCTGCTTTTCAGTTTCACCATAAGTCGAGGCACCTTGCTGGCGGGCGATTTTTAAGGCTGCCGGATCACGGCTAACGACCATCGTACGAGAAATCGACGGGACCTTTTCCAGCACGTCAATCGTATGGCGCAACATCTGGCTCGTTAACTCTGCTCTATCGTCTCCGGATAAAATATGCGACAACCGGCTCTTGCTATCGCGTAAGGGCTTCACGGGGATAATTGCCCAGATATTCATGAATTTAGTAGCTCCATTGAAAAGTTCAAAATTTCCTGCGCCAGTCGACGTCGATCCTGTCTGTCGTTCATAAGTGTATCAGTTTGAAAAGTGACTAGATTTTTCAAGCTCCCTTCTTGATTTAACAGAGCATTATCTCGCCGATCAAATACGAATACGTCGATCAAATCGCCATAGTATTGGGCGATGGCGGCCGAACTCGCGCTCATTCCCAGCTCACCCATCATTTTGGCAGCCGGCCCTTTGACAGCTTCACCGGCGATGATAGGGCTTACGGCGACTACCAACTCGGCCAGGTCAGCCAACATCGACCGGATTGGGTAGACATTTAGAATTGGATCGATACTAACAAACGGGTTGGAAGGGGCAATGAGAATTAGGTCCGCGTTTTCCAGACAAGAGACAACCTGCGCAGTACTTATCACATCAGGAAGGACAACCTCACAAACAACCGGCTGCCATTGATATTCCACAAACCAGGTCTGGAAGGGCATCAATCCTTGGTCAGTGGCGATCATGGTCGGAGCCGGATGGTCGCTCATTGGTAAAACAGGAATTTCGATTCCGAATTTATTGCATAGCCTTTGTGTCACTTCGGTCAAGTTGTGACCCGTGGCCAGGAGTTGGCTACGGACCAGATGGGTAGCCAGGTCCAAGTCGCCTAGCTTAAACCATTCCGGCCCACCAAGACGGCCGACTTCAGCCATTGTTCGCCACGTTTCCCCGGTCCTTCCCCAACCGGTTTCCGGGTTCTCAACCCCGGCCAAAGCGTACATCACAGTATCCAAATCTGGACAGATCGTGAGTCCCAAGTGTCGGAAATCATCGCCACTATTCACGATGACAGTCAGGTTTTCGGGGGGTACGATCTGAGCCACGCCGTCAGCTAATTTTGCGCCGCCTACCCCTCCGGCAAGGATGACAATATTTCGATTTTGGCTTATTGAATTTGATTCTCTTTCTGATATTGAAGAAAGTAATGCTGCTGGCATATTCGCCAACACTTTAGCATAAATTGGCTGAAGCGCGAAGGTCTTTAAAACAATGGTTAGCCAACGCTAATCATGCTTAAATATTGCTGGCGAATGAAGCCAATGGCTGCCTGAGAAGTATCAAGGGATAGGATTCGTTGCTGTTATTATGTCAACTTCGAAAAAGAGTGATCGGTCAACCCTGACCAGGCAGGACATAGCGCGCGGCCGCTCCGGCCATTGTGGCCACGGCCGTGATCATGGCCCGTTCGTCGAAGTCAAAACGTGGATGGTGATGGGGAAAATTAAGTCCGTCCTCGTCGTTAGCCGATCCGATGAAAAAGTAACAGCCGGGGACTTCCTCAAGGATAAAGCCCATATCCTCCGCCTCCATCGTTTGACCACTGATGACATTTTCCTCACCAACCACTTCTCGGGCCACCTCTCGAACCACCGAGGAGGGTTTGGCCGCGTTCACGACGGCCGGGACAATGGCCACTGTTTCCATAGAGGAAGTGCAGCGAAAGGCTGCGGCCATGCTATGGGCCATCTCCAAGATTCGCCGGTAAGCCAACCGGTGCAAATCATGGTCGTAACTACGAACGGTACCCTTGAGCACGGCCTCTTCTGGAATAACGTTGTATGTCGTTCCGGCCGACATCTGGCCCACTGTAACCACCACACTTTCCAAGGGATCGATATTGCGACTCACGATACTTTGTAAAGCAGCCACGATATGAGCGGCAGCCAGGATGGGATCGATAGATTTGTGGGGAGCGGCCCCATGCCCGCCTTTGCCTTTCACTTTGAGAGTAAAGATACTTGAAGCAGCCATCGTTGGGCCGGTCGTTACCCTAATTTGCCCCAGAGGGACACTATTCCATAAATGCAGAGCGAAGGCCACATCCGGATTCGGGCTTTCTAACACGCCATCGGCCATGACGGCTAAAGCGCCCCCCAAGCCCTCCTCTGCCGGTTGAAACAAGAATTTCACCCGTCCGGCCATGCGATCTTGGTAGCGGGAGAGAATATTGGCCACGCCTAAGCCAACTGACATGTGGCCATCGTGCCCGCAGGCATGCATCACCCCCGGGACCTGCGAAGCATAGTCTACTTCATTTTCTTCACTAACCGGAAGGGCATCCATATCAAAACGCATGAGAACGGTCGGTCCATCCTGGACACCGTCCAGCAGGCCAACAACGCCGGTCTGTCCAACCCCGGTCTGGACCTCCAGGCCCAAGCCGTTCAAGGTTTCAGCCACGATGCCCGCCGTGCGTCTTTCATTGAATCCAACTTCGGGGAAGCGATGGAAATCCCTTCGATACCGCACGAGATCAGGAAAGATAGCCTGCGCCTCACCTTTATAATTAGCCATCATCTTTGATTTTAGACGCCTGGTCCGGTTTTATCCATAGCCCTTTACAGCTATCGATCACCATCCCTGGATTGTTTCGGTATAGCTCCACGGCCCAGCTCTATGCCAGACAAAAGGGCATCTTCAGCCCAATCTAGATTTAACCCGTAAACGACTGTTGCTGGATTTGGATAAGGTCGACTATCCCTAACGTTGCCAAATCGACCAATTGCCCTAATTGATGCCGCTTGAAGGGTGCTTTTTCTGCCGTGCCCTGGATTTCGACAATTTCACCGCTGGCGGTCATGACGACATTGAGATCGACTTCCGCAGACACATCTTCGGCATAGGCGAGATCGAGCAATGGTCGGCCATCGACAATTCCAACGCTGATGGCCGCGATTTGATGGCGTAGTACCGTAATGGGCAATTTTTCCGCGGTTATTAGGGGCTGGAGGGCCAATCTGACTGCTAACCAACCGGCCGTAATCGCTGCTGTTCGAGTTCCCCCATCAGCCTGAAGGACATCACAATCGACTATTAGTTGACGTTCACCCAAATTTTCCAGATTCAGAGCCATTCGTAAGCTACGGCCGATGAGCCTAGAAATCTCTTGCGTGCGCCCTTTAGGCCAGCGTTGCTCACGCTGCACCCGTTGCTGGGTACTTCGTGGCAACAAGGCGTACTCGGCCGTTAACCAACCGTGGGGGTTTGTCCGGTTCTTCAACCAATGCGGCAATTTGTCTTCGATGGTTACATTGCACAAGACATGGGTATCACCAAATTTTGCCAGGACAGAGCCCTCGGCATATTTACTGAAATTTGTTTCCAGAGAGATGGTACGAAGTTGATCGGGATTCCGTCCGTCCAAGCGAATCATAGGCTAGTATCTCATCCTCGGGCCAGCAGATAGGCAATTTCGCTGCGCCAGGTCACAATCTGGCCTTCTAATCTACGTCGGTACAGTTTTTCCACGGCTTTCACTTCTTTCTTCGACAGACCTGCTTCGGCCAGACGTTCGCCGTAGGATGCTTTGCCGCCAGGCGAGGTGCCGGCGCCAAACCAGCGATCTAATTGCGCCCCCTGGATCCTTCTTTGGTCCAATTGCTTCTCGACCTGCAATTGAATCTCCTCAAAACCGGATGTGATGAAGAGTTGTTCAAGATCAGCTATTTCCCAGTTCACCAGTGGATCTTCTGGGTCGTTGTAGATGCTTTCCTCGGCTTCTTCAACTTGCTCAGCCAGTCCCACCGGCATGCCAGACCAATCGACCAACTTATACAGGCGTTGCGAGCAGCGAGGTAACACCTGGGCTAGGCAAAATCGGCCGCCAGTCTGAAGTTTGCCAACCAAATTCTGTAATACCGGTATTGTCGTTTCGCCCGAGGCGATCCGTAGGTCATGAGCCGTAAACAGGTTTCGAGCCAGGATCGCATCGAACCGGATTTGTGCTTCACTTCTTAGCTCGAGAAGTTCGACCAACTCGGCTACTTGTCCAATGAGTAGAACCGGTCGTTCCACTTCGGGAAAACGCTGGGCTTGTTGCCGCAGGGCTTCGCCTGTTTCAGCATCGGCCGCCAGTGACCAAACGCCCCCTTCGGGAGCGCGACGAAGGGCTTCCCAAGTAAGAAGGCCACTGCCGGCGTTCAGATCCAAGATTAAATGGTGGCGTTGGATTTGGGCAGCTTCAAACAGCCTTTCCCGAACATGTCCCAGATTGCGGCCGCTGTTGGCAATTGCTCGCTGCAACCAGGCATCTCGCGCTCTGTCGGTTGGGCTTGCTGTCAATACCTCAGGCATGCTCTCATCACTTTCTACCATGGCCGCTAACTGGGCTTCGCGTCGACGAGCCACCTGTTCGCCGATCTGCCGTTCGTAACCCTGGTCGCTGGGTTCATAAAACACCTTACCTTGCATGGCATCCGGCAAATATTGTTGGGCAACCCAATGGTCGCGATAAGCATGAGGGTACAGGTATCCTTGCCCATGACCAAAGCCTTCACTATCTCGGCTAGCGTCCTTAAGGTGTGTCGGCACTTCGGGCTCTTGTTCTCGCTCCACTGTCGATAGAGCATCAAAGAAAGCTAGGGCTGAATTGGATTTGGGGCAGGTCGCCAGATAGAGGGCTGCCTGTGTGAGTGGGAACCGGCCTTCCGGCATACCGATGCGCTCAAATATTTCCCAACAACCGGCTACGACCACGGCCGCTTGTGGATCGGCCAGGCCTACATCCTCACCAGCCAATATGGCCATTCGACGGAAAATGAAGCGAGGGTCTTCACCGGCGTAGACCATCTTGGCCATCCAATATAGTGCTGCATCCGGATCAGAGCCTCGTATACTCTTAATGAAGGCAGAAACTGTATCGTAATGCACATCGCCTTCTTTATCATAGAGAACAGCCCTGCGTTGGATTGACTCCTCGGCGACACTCAAATCGATGGCGATCACGCCATTGCTATTGGGGGGCGTCGTTTCTACTGCCAATTCCAGGGCGTTGAGCACGCCCCGAGCATCGCCATTAGCCACATCGACCAGATGATCGAGGGCATCCTCGTCGAGTTCCACCTTTAGCTTGCCATATCCTCTCTCTGGATCTTCCAGCGCCTGGCGAGCGATTTGATACAAGTCGCCGGCAGTCAGAGGTTTGAGTTGGAATATGCGGCTGCGACTAACTAGGGCTTTGTTCACCTCGAAGTAAGGGTTTTCTGTGGTCGCGCCAATCATTATGATGGTACCTTTCTCGACATGGGGCAGCAGAGCATCCTGTTGGGCCTTGTTCCAACGATGGACTTCGTCGACAAATAATGTCGTCCGTTGTCCGTACAAATTTCGCCGTTCATGGGCTTCCTTGATCCCTTCCCGGATCTGGGCTACACCAGCCAGAACGGCGTTGATGGTGATGAAGTGACTTTCGGTAGTATTGGCAATGATCATTGCCAGGGTGGTTTTACCGGTCCCTGGCGGACCGTAGAAGATGAGTGAAGACAACTGGTCAGCCTGAATAGCCCGGCGCAATAACCGGCCGGGACCGACGATATGCTCCTGACCGGCGAACTCATCCAGGGTTCGAGGCCTCAAGCGATTCGCCAGAGGTGATTCTCTTTCAATCTGATCTTTACGGCCGTGGGTAAAAAGGTCCATAACAGGATTGTAACCAGGCCATATCAGGTTGCAAAGCAAGCCAAAAATTATTCAGTACGCCCGGCCAAAAGCAACTTTGCTCGTTCTACTGCGGTTTTTTCCAGGGATTGGCGCATTTGCTCCCGTCTGTTGGACAGCGGGGATTCAAGCATCGCGACAACTTCTTGCCATACTTCATCGCGCCAATTATTGATGAGTTGCGATGCAAACCATTCATCGATAGGCCCAAGCAGGATGTCGACGAATTCCATTAGCGGAGCATACTTTTCTACAACCCGATCTTGAACTGAGTCGACGGTGTCGGCGATGATTTGGTTGACCTGGCGATAATCATAGTATCGTGATTTTCGAACTCCAGATGATAAAGAAGTCCACTCGGGATCAAGTAGATCTGTAACTGCCAGGGCCAGGTCATAATTGACATGAGCGTTAATGCCCAGCAGTAAATTTTGCATTACCATCGTCTCTGGGTCTCGGGCAGCATCATGCGTGATCCGCCAGGCGACCGGAGGAGTACCGGCCGGACCCTCATAAGCCTCCAAAGCATTAAAATAGTAACTCGCGAAGTGATGGATCAGGCTCAATACCCACTCGTCATCTTCAAAGCGATGTCGCTTCGTCGCGATCAGTATATTGCCGGTCATCAAAGCATAACAACCCAGGAAAATCGCACGCCGGTCACCCCGCTGCTCCCATTCTTTAATTAACTCAGCCATTCGTTCGGTCAAATAGGGTGAATCAGGCATTTTTTACTTCTCTCAAGAAAACCTTAATAAGCTCATGGGACATTATACTTAATCTAGTGAAAAGATTAGGACATATAGTCAAAGTTGGGGGCTAATAAGACTATACAATTGTCGAACATTCGTAAGGCAGTCGTATGTGGGGCATCCAGTAGTCATGCATAGCCACGGCATATAATCATTCACCTAGCTGTTGAAGGAGAACGTTATGCGCTTGGCAATACTAGCCGATGTTCACGGAAATCTACCTGCGCTGGAAGCTGTAGTCAGTGATCTGTCGCCAATGAATGTGCAGCATATCCTGGTCGCGGGCGACTTGGTCGGCGGTCCCAGGCCCGAAGCCACGATGCATCTGTTGCGATCCCTGGATTGTCAAATGATCCGGGGAAATGGTGACTCTTATCTCCTGCGTTACCGTAACGGTCGGGCGCCCATATATTGGTACACCAGCAAAGCCTATGCCACCATTCGCTGGTTTTATCGCCATTCCAGTAGAGAAACATTGGAATTCATCCAGACGCTGCCAGAGCAGCGGGTATTTAAGAATCCCAAGGTTCCAACAATAAGAATGGTGCATGGCTCACCCAGGGATCCATCGGAATCGATTTTTCCGGACTTTGAGCCGGCCGTGCTCAAGCAAGTGCTTGCGGAAATGACTGAACCTGTCCTTGTCTGTGGCCATACCCATCTCTCCTGGCATATGTGGCGGGGCGACCAGTTAGCTATCAACCCAGGCGCGGTTGGTTGTCCCTTCAATGGCGTTACAGATGCCCAATATGCCTTACTAGACTGGGATGGCAAACGATGGCAGGTCGAACACCGTCGTGTAGCCTATGATTTAGACCTGATTCGCCGGGATTATACAGAGAGCGGGCTATTGACTGAAGGGGGCGCGTTTGCGCGAGCCTGCTTGTGTTCGATCGAAACTGGCCGCAACATCACAGAGGAGTTCCTGGCATTTACCCGCCAACTGCTCTGTAAATCCGGCGCAGTGCAAAATGGTTTCCTACCCGATGAAATCTGGGATCGGGCAAGTGATCAATTTGATTGGCCTGATAATCTCTCAATTACCCAAATCTAAAGCGGGGTAGAAATTTATTCGGTTTGACTAATACCCTTTGGCCTAAGTTCTAACTTCATGCAATTATAGACCTGTTAAGCCAACTGATTAATGGGGGATGTAGCGGGGAATTTTTTGGAACAACAACGATGGCGGCGCAGAATTGGTTTAGAATTTGATATCTTCGGCCAACACATTTTTGGCAAGCGAGCCTGCTTCATAGTGTCTATTCCGCTCAATATTGGCATATCGATGGCTACGGGCGCTCTCAATGTCCCGACTCAAGGCCATCCAATCTTCGACATAGCAGATAAGCCCACGCCGGGCCGTTCCAAACAAAATTCGGGGAAACCACAACTTTCGCCAACGAAATGACTTAGGATAGCTGGACAATTCAATAAAAAGACAGGTGTGGCCTGAAAAGGGTTTAGCCACCGCCCGTTCAGTTTTCTTAAGATCTTCAAATCTATAATGCTGCTCCATCTTGCCAGAAGTCACCGAGTGAATCCGTCCATAACTGATGTTATAGCCAACAATTGGACCCTGCAGCCGCAGAAATTTCGATCGGACTTGAATGGATGCCCGGCGCATCATGATGGCAAAATAAACCCAAAGAGCGACGATGAGCAGGAACGCTGCCCACCAGGCCAACCAATAATCACCCAAATATTCCGTGAATTGATCGTAGAGGCCAATTGCCAGGAGAACCAACGCCAACAAGGCTAGCTTGGTCTTTTTGCTTTTCCCAATTTGAGTAAATATCAAAAGCCGGTGTTGTCGCATTAGATTTGGAACCCAATTTTATACGGTATGATCTTATAGCTGAAGTCTGAAACGTATTCCAAAAGTTGGTCGTTGAGGGCAAGCCAAATATCGCTACTCAAGGTGTCCGTCATCGTTTCTCGATCTCGACAGACGAAGCCGACAAGACGGTTTGGATAATCGCCATAAGCTGTGTGCCAAGCCTCGCTAACTTCAAAACCAAGAGATTGCATAGCGGGAATATAACGGCCCAAGACGAACTCGTAGTACGCCTGTGCATTATCTTCTTTGATGCTATAGCTCAATAGGATTTTTATACCGCTGGCTGTCTCGCTCATCTTGATAGTATATCTCCCAATCGTGGGTGGAACGCTGATTTATTCATCGGCGCACTCTCGAGCGCACCTCCGGGTAAGCCTGCCATGACAGGAACCAGTCACCCAGGATCGGCAATCCACCATATTGTTGCATGGCCATCTACTATAAGTCTATAGGATTTATACGCTATACTGCACTATTTGGTTCCCCGATAGTAAAGTAAACTGCCATAAATTCTTCAGGAATGAAATTATTCAGCATTAGTTTACTTCTAGGCAAATCCGCTCGAGGATTTTCACATCATGCCATGGTGTTTTGCGCAATTGCACTTAAAGGAAGCGTAAAAACAAAATTGCTGCCAGCGCCCAATTCGCTTTGACAACTAATTTCCCCGCCTTGGGCCTGGATGAATTTTTGGGCAACAGCAAGATCTAGTCCCCAGCCAACATGCTGCCTAACGTTTTCATCTTCAGACCTGAAAAAAGGTGTGAAGAGTTGGCTTTGATCTGCTTTAGATATACCAATCCCATTATCTATGACTTCGACTTGGGCGAACGCACCACTTTCGTTGACCTTTACCTCCATCACACTTCCCTCGGACGAATATTGGCTGGCGTTGTTAATGAGGTTGGTTAAGACCTGGCCTATCAATGCACGGTCCGCATGCACCGGGAGCAATTCAAGAGCAACTTGAACACTCAACTGCTGATCGCGCTCGGACAAGGTTTCCTGAAATTCGGCCGCTATCTCCTCCAGGAGGATGGCGATGTCGAAATCATTTAACTCGATCTTCATCCGGCCTGACTCAATACGGTTTATTTCGGATAAGGAGGTGATGAGTTTACCCATCCGACCTACATTCCGCTTGATTGTCTGTAGGAAAAATTCTTGCCGCTCGCTAAGCTCACCAACCATTCCAGTCACCAACATGTCCGTATAGCCCGATATCGATGTTAGCGGGACACGTAATTCGTGCGTGACCAACGACACATAGCGATACTTTTCCTGCTTGGCATCTTGGATAGCTGCCTTCAAGCTGCTATGGTCAATTGCCATGGCTATCAATGTGGCCGCCAGTTCCGTGAAAGACACATCCTGTGGTAGGAAGGCTCTATCCTCATAACTCTCTAGGTATACTGCCCCGAGAATTTGGCCCCGAGTTCTTAAAGGCACAGCTAGAAGCATCTCCTGCTGGTTGTTAGCAGGTTGCTTGTCTTCAGCGCTCCGGCTGGTGGTCATGCCTTCTGTTATCCGGCTCTCTCCCATTTGTAATACTTGATCGAGCAATTCTCGACCGGCCGCGGAAATGCTTTCGCCTTTGGTATCATCGTCAAACTGTTGGCATACCGCAACCTCTGTGACGGCTTCTTCGTCTTGGACCAGAAGCAAAACCCCCCGGCTAGCATGAGTCACCTTTGTGACCAACTCCAGGACGGAAACGAACGTACTATGCTCATTTTCCACGGCATCCAGGAGGCGGTTGATCGTCTCTAGCACCTCCAGGCGATCGAGTTGGGAAGAATCTTTCGGGTCAGGCATTATAGACTCGCTTAAAGTAATCGCATTCGCCGCTGAGTGGACAATTGTCACATTTCGGATTTCTGGCAGAACATATTTGCCGGCCGTGCTGGATCAGGTTTAAGTGCATGGAATAGTATGTATCCGGTCGGCCCATATTTTCCAGGATTTGATGGGCTTTGTCAGCCGTTACTTTAGGGCCAATTAGTCCAAGCCGCCCAGTCACCCTGTGGACATGGGTGTCAACCGGAAAAGCCGGCCGATCGAAGGAAAACAACATCACAATCGAAGCTGTCTTGCGCCCAACGCCGTTCATGCTTGTCAGCCAGGCTAAAGCCTCATCGAGGGGTATATCCGCCAGAAAGTCTAGTTCCAATTCGCCCCTATCCTCCTCAATACGCTTCAAAGCCGCTTGAATTCGAGGGGCTTTCTGATTGGCTAGGCCGGCCGGCCGGATAGTATCCGTAATCTCTTCGACCGGCGCCATCATGACGCTTTCCCAATCTGGATAACGTTCTTTTAGGGCATTGAAACCCCGGTCCCGGTTGCTATCAGAAGTACTCTGCGACAGTATTGTGCTTACCAGTTCATCAACCGGTGGCAGATGTTGCCGCCATTCGGGTTGGCCATAAACATCTCTTAACAGCTGAAAAATCTTTTCGTACTTTTCAGATAATTCCATTGACACACTGTCCAAGTATTCGGCAAATAATATTGAGTTCGTTTGAGTGTTACACATTGATATTGATGAAAGTAAACTTTTCCAAACATTACGCCGGCTTACCTGCTTTCATTCGGCGGGTTGCGACTCGCTCCAACAGAGCCTCCATCACAGTACCTGCATCGGATGATGAAAATCCCATGATTTCAAAGACAACCCCGTTGAATGCGTGCCAACCTGGTTCGGACATGGCTTCGCCAACCGAGACGACCGGCCGGTGCGACAGGGGTTCGTAAGCCGCCGCAAGACGCCTGGTCTGTTCCAGCGTCAGGTACTGTGGATCGGGCAAATATATTTCTTCCAGTTCGTACGTTGCCAGCCATAGCACGCCTTCGCCAAAGTTAACTCGGCCATGGAGTTCGGCCTGTAGAGCAAACCAGGCGCTATTCAACAGAGCAGCAGCTACGACCGGCCGGATTCCTTCAGCCAGCCGGATCTGGTAAATCTGTTGATCCACTGTCATCTGATCCCGAGCTACCGGTGCAAAATGTCGCTCCCATATTCCTTTAGGAAACAATATTTGAGCGGCCGCTTGTTCAGGCAAGCTGTACCAGGGTTGGCGACCTACGCAGGTTCGACGCTGGTGAAAACCCAAGGATTCTCCCCAAGCAATATATTTGGCGGCGTTTGTATTTTTGAGATCAGCCCATGGCGGAACATACAAGACTTGATGTTCGCAATCGGCTGCCCCTACATTTCTCTTGTGGACATTGCGCAACGACTTTAGGAGAGGTCTCCTGAACCTGGTCTCGATTTCCCACTTCTCTACAGTTTCCTCATCCAAATAGAAAAAGGAATTGGCCCCTGTTGTATAACCTCGCTGTATCAGCGCCCAACTACCGAGGCGGACTAGGCCTGGATCTTCAAGTCGCTTGCGATACACTTCCGGCGATCGCAGAGCTATACCCCACTTTTCATCGGCCGCTAAATCATGCTGGTCCATTACGCGTACGGATAGATCTTGGCTCTGGAAATCGCTGCCTGGTAAGAGATTAGTGCTGAGATGCTCCAGGTGGGTTAAGCGTTGGTCATCTTCTTTCTCAAAAGGGATCAATTGATCGAGCGGGAGGCACAAACGTACCAAACGAACCCGGTTTTTTGAGCGCGCCCTGGCGTCGCTACACTTTTCCAAGATGATGAGACAAGTATTGATTTTAGCCTGGCTGAACCAGCGTTCGACATTCGATTCGATGAGAGCCAGAATCTGATAATGGTCCAACAAGAATTGCTTCAGTCGCTCGCCATAAGCGACATCTAGCCAACTATTGGGCACAACAAACCCAAAGCGCCCGCCTTCTCTAAGGAAATCGGTGCCATGAATAAAGAAATAGGCATGCAAGCCAGATCGTCGGGCTAGCAAAGTGCCTTGAGTTCGTCGGCTGGCATTCCCATCTTCTTTCTCGTAGCCGTTGAACATGCTGAGTTGGTGAACTAGTTCCGTCGTCTCCGGCATCCGGCCGATCCACTCTGCCCGCGTATACGGCGGGTTGCCAACGATGGCGTCAAATGGTTGATCAAGCCAGGGCTCCAATTCAAAGAAATTGCGGTTGATGATCCTCGCTTCAGGTAACGCCAGTTGGGCTTGCTCAGCCGCGGTATCATCCAATTCCACCCCCCACAATGTATCTGGCGACGCTTCACCGGGGGCTCGCCACTCTTTCAGGAGGGCGGCCCTCTTTAAAAACGCACCAGCACCACAACTGGGATCAAGAAGACGATCTTTCGGCTGTCGAAGGCAGAAGGCTAACAATAAGTCGGCTACGTCTGCTGGTGTCTCAAATTGGCCATAGGTATGCTTTTTATCTGACATGATTCATCCCCAAACCTGCCATGAGAGCCTTCTTTCATGACATTATAGCCCAAAAAACCAGGCATGGTTTATTGGAGTCAAAGCGAGCCAGAATGCGCTATAATGTCCCTGCTGATGACTTTATCATACCAACAGTTCCTGAAGACGTTCCCAGACGTTTTGATACCCCAGTTACCTGAGCATCTACAGGGAATGCAAGTACGCCAGCCTTTTCGTTGGATCATTCAATTCCACTATGGAGAGCCCCGGCTGCATTATGAATTATCTCGACCTCGATACCGGCCGGGTCTCGAATTAGCCTTTCATTGTGAAGCGAAAGACAAGGAGTTAAACCGCTACCTGTTGAATGGTTTTCGCCGGAATCTGTTTGAAATCAAGGAATCCTTGGGGGAAAATGTCGAAGCTGAAATGTGGGATCGGGGTTGGACAAAGATTTATGAAGTTTATCCTGAAGACAATCTAACGAGCGACTACCAGCATGCGGTTGGAACGAGGATGGCCGAGATCATCGTTTGCCTGCACCCCATCTATGTCGAACTTCGGGGCCAAGTTGCTAGAATCTACCGCTAATTGAAATCTTAATATTGATTATGGAATTAACAACTTACTCTGAGAATTGATCAAGCGGTCGCCTGGGGAGATTCTTGGAAACAAAAAAGTCGATTTACCTATCAAAAAAACGAAATTGAGGAAGAGGGATTTAATAGCTCTTACGATTGTTCTTTTAGGAGATCGCGGATTTCTGTCAGTAGTTGCACCTCGGCCGATGGCTCTGGATCCATCGCATCCTCTGGTTCCTCTTCTTTTTTTGCAGAATTAGCGGCCCGCACAACCAGGAATATCGAGAAAGCGATAACCAGGAAATTGACGATCGCCTGGATAAAATTACCATATAAGATAGTGGCATCGCCAACTACGAGGGAGAGGCCTGTGAAATCAACTCCTCCCAGAATGACGCCGATTCAGGGCATAATGATGTCATTGATAAGTGAGTTGACGATAGCGCCAAAAGCCCCACCAATGATGACGGCGACTGCCAGGTCCATGACATTGCCGCGGTTAATGAACTCCTTAAATTCGTTTAGCATAACTTATTCCCTCCTTGGTTTTTTTGGGGTGAGCACCCTGGTCAAAGCTGTATCACCAGGGACCAGCATATTTGGTCTGATATGGTTCGGCCGCTTGTAACGATTGAGCGCGAGATATTTCAATGAGCTGTCGCATGTGTAATAAGTCGTGGGCCACCCAAGAAGCAATTAGATCGCCCGCCCGTATTGGACCAAACGGCGCATGGTAGACGGCATCCCAGTCAGGCTCGACAAGAGTATCCAACCAGTCCAAGGATGCTTGGCGCTCCGCCATAAAGGCCTTTAAAGAAGTTTCAAATTCGCGACTGTTGTACTCTCTTTCCAGGACCCACCGTTCCGGATCAATCGCCGGCCAGATTTGATCTGGCTTATTAATGGTGATATCTAGTCGCACGCGGAAATCTTCTCGCTCCTCGTCGAGTAAATGATTCACCACTTCCAAGATAGACCACGAATGATCGTCAGGCTTCCAGCGAGCCTGCTCTATGGGAAGGTCCTCAAGTAGAAAATAAATGCGCTGGCCATTCTGGTACAAGGCGTGTCTCAGTTGTTGGAAATTCATCAATAACCCCTGGTAATATTATATGATCTAAGTCCTAATATAATATGTCCTCCGGCCGGCAATCTCGTTAAACAGAAAAAGGGAGCAATAGGTGATCTTGATACCGCTCGCGTTGCAAATGGACCATACTTTGCGCGCCAAATGGGTCGCTAAAGACCGGTCGGTATTCAAGCGTTTGCCGGTAACAGCCAATGGATTCGGGAAGGTCCACAGCTTCGTGAATTTACGAATACCGGCATAGTAAAAATTCTTCCATCTCTAACCTGTATACTAAAGCTGAGCCGGGGATGACTCTCCGCACTTATGCGATTGGTTTGGCAGCCAGATTATTTACTTATGTAAAGTATTTCGAGTGCCTCAAGGTTGCATACGATTGAGTGTGCGGGGAAATGGGCTAGTTTCTCTAATATGGGAAATACCGCTAATCCAGGCCACCGTTCGCTCCAGGCCCAAACCAAAACCACTATGAGTTACTGTTCCGTAGCGGCGCAGATCAATATACCACTGGTACTTCTCTAGCGGTAGTTGGTGGCGATTGATCGCCTCTATCAGTACTTGGGGATCGCTCATGCGCTCACTGCCACCAATGATCTCGCCATATCCTTCAGGAGCGAGCAAATCGACGCTTTTGCAAACCTCCGGCCGGTCAGGCCACGGTTCCATGTAAAAGGCTTTGACCGCGGTTGGATAGCCATAAACGAAGACCGGTTTATCAAACTGTTTCGTTAATTCTGTTTCATGAGGCGAACCAAAATCTTCGCCCCATTCAATTTTCAACAATTCTTTTTGCTCTGGATCGTCTGTTTCATCCCGGATTGCATGAAGCCGATCGATGGCTTCATCATAGCTGATTCGCGGAAACGGTGGTTTTACATTTTCCAGGTAAGTGAGATCTCGCTCCAGCAAGGCCAATTCCGCCGCCCGGTCTCTCAACGTAGTTTGAACGATAAAGGTGACAAACTCTTCTTCCAATATCATCAAGTCGTCCAGGTCATAGAACGCCATCTCAGGCTCCACCATCCAGAATTCGGTCAGGTGGCGGCGCGTTTTCGATTTTTCAGCTCGAAAGGTTGGGCCAAAACAATAAACCTTGCCAAAAGCCATGATATTGGCCTCATTGTAAAGTTGGCCTGTTTGAGCCAGATAGGCGGGTTCTCCGAAATAATCTGCTTCGAAAAGGGTGCTGGTGCCTTCGGCCGCAGCCGGTGTGATGATCGGCGTATCGATATTAAGAAAACCGTTATCGTCAAGGAAATCAATGATGGCTCGCTTGACAGTTGTTCGTATGCGCATGATAGCCCATTGTTTACTTGAACGAAGCCACAGATGGCGATTATCCATCAAGAATTCCACCCCGTGATCTTTGGGGCTGATTGGAAATTCTTCGGCGTTTTGCAGGACTTCAAGGCGTTCGATCCCTAACTCATACCCGCCAGGAATACCTGGGGCCCGTTCATCCGCGCGCACCGTGCCGGTTACGATAAGTGACGACTCCTGGCCCAGACGTTTGATATTCTCGAATATTTCATCGCCCAGCTCTGGCCGGAAGGCAATAGCCTGAACGATGCCGGTCCCGTCGCGGAGGCGCAAAAATTGCAGTTTGCCTTTCCCCGTCCTGGCGTAGAGCCAACCCTTAATAGTAACCTGCTGTCCTTCATATTGGGCAATTTGATCTATAGTTATGTCAACTATCATATTGTTTTCCGTTTGATTAGTAATGACCGCTCTGCGGCGTGTTTTCGAAATGACGACAGATGTTCTAGCTGGAGAAAAGTTCCCTATTTGTCAAATAGATGAGTAAGGTTGGAACTTCTCTCTGAAAGAAAGCCGAAAGATAAAAACCTTGTTTCAGCCAACTAGTTCGCCTTACTTCTACCGATAGATATTCTAGCAATTTCAGAGGATTAGATCTACCCGAGACGGAAGAGCCGTAAGCGAAGACCGGAGCCTCGAAGGTATGAAATCCGCTGGTTTAACCGGCTGGGCCTAAAGCCAAATTGTCGATATATCGAATCGAGAGGCGCAACTTCTGGCACGGTAAAGCTATCCATCATGAAGCGGGTTACCGGTGGTCTGCGCCACCAGCCGAATAGCAAGGCCGATAATGGGCGGACCAGCTTAATGGCTGGACCAAAAGGGGTCCGGCGAAGACCAGATATAGCCAATACTAGTTGGACCATGTCCTCATAGCGCATTCTTTCTTCGCCCGCTATTTCAATCGTTTGGTTGGCCAAATCGGGTTGGTCCAGGCTGGCGACAAGGCAATGGACAAGGTCTTCGACCCATAGGGGCTGCATAGCTACTTTGCCACCTCCCGGCAATAACACAACGGGCCAGGTCCATGCAGCCAGGCTGGCGATTACATTGAGGAAATGGTCATCCCGGCCGTATAGGTTAGCCGAGCGGATGATCGTGTATGACATTCCACTTTGCAAGAGCAGCCGCTCTACCTGGCCCTTAATGCGCAAGAGTGGGTAGGACGAAGCCCGGTCGGCATTCAAACGACTAACATAGATTACGCGCTTAACCCGGGCTCGCTGGCTCTCCTCAATTAGCCTCTCCGTCCCCTCCAGATCCACGTGACGCAGAAGACGAATCCGCCCGCGACCCTCGGCGCCAGCCAGGTGAATGATCGTCTCTACATCCAACAGTTCGGCTCGCAAACCTAAATGATCGTTCATCCTGCCGGTGTAAGCCTTTACCGGGCGTTCTAGGTTTTGCAGAACCGTCATTAAGGAGCGGCCGATGAATCCAGATGCCCCGGTGACTAGTATCATAACAAGATTGTAATGCGTATCGCTCCGGGCGTAAAAACCATCCAAGAGACAATCGGATACTATTGAAGGTTTTTCAGGCTGATTACTCTATAATTTATTGTATGTCACGATATTGCCTGATCGGTCCTACCTATCCATTTCGAGGTGGGATAGCGCACTACACGACTCTGTTGGCGCAAGAATTGAGGAAAGACCATGAGCTCTTGTTGATCTCTTTCACACGCCAATATCCCGCGTGGTTATTCCCCGGTAAAAGCGATCGTGATCCCAGCCAAAACCCTTTACAAACAGAAGCTGAATACTTGCTCGATCCCTTGAATCCATTAAGCTGGAGACGAACCCTGCAAAAAATCACCGCTTGGCGAGCTGAGGTGGTTGTTATTCCCTGGTGGGTGCCCTTCTGGGCACCGGCGTGGTCGGTCATTGGTCGGGGTATAAAAAGACAACCTCAGAATCCACGCCTGATATACATTTGCCACAATGTTTTGCCTCACGAGGAAAGCAGGGTCGATAAAGTGGCGATAAAAATGGCCTTGGCTCCGGCCGATGGTTATATCGTTCATTCACAGCAGGATGCCAGCAGGCTGCAGGCCTTGTTTCCTGAGGCGACTATCCGCGTGTCACCCCTGCCCACTTATGCAGCCTTGGGGCAGATAAAAGGGGAATCTTTGCCAGCCGATATTCCCTCAGACCGGCCGCTGATCCTATTCTGCGGTATCATCCGCGAATACAAGGGGTTGGATATCTTACTGGAGGCAATGCCGATGGTTCTCGCAGAACGAAAGATGCACTTGCTCGTCGCCGGCGAATTTTGGGATGACATCGCGCGTTATCAGGATCAGATTGAGAGGCTAAGGCTTGAGAGGCAGGTTATCGTCGTCAATCGCTACCTGACCAACGAGGAGTTAACAACTTGCATCGCCAGATGCGATGTGGTCGTTTTACCCTACCGGAGCGCAACCCAGAGCGCCATCGTTCAAGCCGCCTTCGGCCAAAACAAGCCGGTCATTACCACGAATGTAGGCGGTTTGCCCGAAGCCGTCGATGACGGCCGAACTGGCCTGCTGGTTCCACCCGAGGATCCCGCCGCACTTGCCGCTGCCATCAATCGTTTTTTTGAATTGGAGCTGGGACCCGAATTTGAAGTGAATATTAGAAGCGATGCTTTCCGATTTGAGTGGGGGCGATTGGTTGAAGAATTGGAACTGCTTCGAAATCATTCAAGGTGACATAACGCCAAGCGGTTTCCTTCCTTTAGCTTTAATCTGTGAAACACTATAATTGCAAAAATGAATGTCTCAATAGCTATAATCATTCCCAGTCTTAATTCACCGATGATTGATCGCGTGTTGGCTTCGGTTGAAAACCAGTGTGGGGACGACATATTGGCCGAGATCTTGGTTGTTGGCAAAGATGATATGAAACTCATCCCACCAGGCAGCCGGGCTCGACTGATTGACACAGGGCAACCTGTATACCCGGGGGCAGCACGAAATATTGGGATCGAGGCCTCAAATGCGGACCTTCTTATCTTCCTGGATAGCGACTGCTTGCCCCAACCGGGATGGTTGATCGAACACATCGCCGGACATAAGGCAGGGCATGCGGTTATTAGTGGGGGCGTTTTGCCAGCCGGGGATAATTATTGGCAATTGAGCTACAATTTAGCCATGTTCCATGATTATCTGTCGACCAATGATCCGGGTTACCGGCAATTTTTACCGACTTTAAATCTTTCCATCGAACGCCGAATATTGGATCGAGTAGGGTTGATGGACGAAAATTTGCGAAGGGGACAAGATATTGAATGGACTACGCGGATGCGCCGGAACGGATTTCCGTCTTACTTTTGGCCGCAAGCATCAGTCTATCACGACCATAGAAGAAGCACTATGGCTGATGTCTGGTTGGATTGCGCCCGCTCTGGCTACTATTCGCGGCAAATAAGATTGCGTCACCAAGATATATTGGTAGCGCCCTTTTTGCTGCGTTTCCGTGGATTGATTTTATTTTTGGGACCTTTCATCGCCGTGGTGACGACAGTCCGAATCATCCTCCAACGCCTTTCGATATTTGGCCGAAATCTAGAAACGATCCCGGCATTGTTCATGGCCAAGTTGGCCTGGACATGGGGAGCCAGTCGAAATACTGAGCCCGGTACTTGAAGTTTTTCGATCAGAAAAATAAAAGGAATCAATCAACCGGCGACTACTAGTTGAAGTAAGTCATGACTTTACCAAATTTTCTTATCATTGGAGCAGCCAAGTCAGGCACAAGTGCGCTTTATCGCTACATGAAGCAACATCCTGACATCTATATGAGTCCCATCAAGGAACCTCATTTCTTCAGTTACAAAGATTCGCCGCCCAATACCCAAGGGCCAGGTGACACAATTAATCGCGCCATAACAGATATGGATAAGTACCTGGCGCTTTTTGACGGTGTGTCCACCGAGACAGCAATTGGTGAAGCTTCTCCTTCATATATTTATATACCGCGAGCGCCACTTCTTATCAGAGAGTATCTTCCAAAAGTTAAGCTCATCGCCATCCTTCGCCAGCCTGCAGATCGTGCTTTTTCAGCCTTCATGCATGTTACTCGTGACAAAAGAGAACCGATAGAAGATTTTGCAGAGGCCTTGGAATCCGAGGAAATCCGCATTGCTCAGAATTGGGGACCCATCTGGCATTATGAGAAGTGCGGATACTATTATAAACAACTCAAACGATACTACGAATTGTTTAATAGCGAAGATATCCGTGTATACCTGCATGATGATTTGTCCACCAATCCGATTGCGTTACTTCAGGATATCTTTCGGTTTTTGGAGGTCGACGACAAATTTGTTCCTGACATTAGTATGAGGGTCAATGTTTCTGGCATTCAAAAGAGTCAAACAGTCGATTGGATGATGGAACGAATTTTTAATCGGCCCAATCCAGCACGCTTTTTCTCGCGCAGGTTCATAAACGAAAATACCCGTTTGCGAATCACTTCTCGTCTGCGCAATCAGAACCTGATAAGGCCAAAAATCCCGTCAGATGTTCGTGTCCGGTTAACCGACATTTACAAAGAGGATATCTTGAACTTGCAGGAACTGATTGATCGCGACCTAAACCTTTGGCTCAAATAGTGAACATCAATGAGCCCACAAATCCATGAACCCAAGGTATGGATCGTCATTCCAACCTACAACAGACGGGGCGATCTCCTTAAATGTCTTGATTCGGTATTGAATCTAGAAGGCTATGATAACTTTGAGGTTGTGGTTGTTGACAATGGATCGGAGGACAACAGCGCCGCTGATGTTAGAAATCATTACCCACAGGTACATGTAATTGATCTGCCCGATAATCGCGGGGCAGCTGTCGCCTCGAATATTGGGTTATCTTACGCATATGAGCGGAACGCGGACTATTTTCTTCGTCTCGATTCCGACACCACACTCGCCCCGACTTCACTTAGTCGTTTTATTGAAGAAGCAAAAAATCGACCGGATGCAGGCGTATTGGGTGCCAAAATCCTTTATTACGATCAGCCTGAAATGTTGTGGTCGGCAGGGGCTATACAAACCTCGTGGTTCTTTGGGACCCAGGAGCTTGGTCGAGGGCAGCCGGATGGAACCAGTTTTGACGAGCCATGGCTGGTAGATTTTGTTTGGTCAGCCGGTATTCTGATTACGCGCAGAGCTTATGAAGCCACCAAAGGATTCGATCCTGATTTTTTTGTCTACTATGAGGATACTGACTTTTGTTTGCGTGTTCGCCGCGCAGGATTCAATATTTGGTACATTCCATCGGCCATCATTTGGCATAAAGTTGGAAACATTACACCTAGCTCACAACGCGCTTATCAGTGGGGGCGTGGTAAAATGCTACTCTTTCGAAAGCACAGTAAAGGCTTCCATCGTGCCGCACTCATTTTATTTGCCTATTCCTATGCTGTGGGGCGGGCGATCTGGCCAAAACCGAATGTGGGGAATCGAGGACCTTTGTGGGACGCTTTGCGTGGTTTGACCAATGGTCTTTTTCAACCAATCTTAGAATAATAGACAATTTCATAGGCAGGTAATGATTAAGTACCTTATGTGCCTGGGTGATCGGCTAACCGGTATCTTGTTTTTAATGTTGGCTATATAATGGAGCGTCAATTTATTCGTTAACCAATCGAGGTCATTATCTGTAGACGATCAGCCTAAATATACCTATGAACCGCGCTGAAATGATTAATGGTACTGACCGAAATCGACGCCAGAGTGCCGGTTCAGCTAGCGAAATAATTGTAATGGATTAACTTCTGTTGGGTCCACCTCCGGTTCGTTCAGGCAACTACATCACTTAACCATGGTCCTTATCCTGACTCACCATTTGACGATAATTATAGCAGACGACATTCCGCCAATGCCTGCTTCCGACCCTTCAAACGCCCGCGCCCACGAGTGACAAATGGATACCTTAAATAGTCTCACTCGTAATACTTTTTTCAGCATAGCGACTAGTATGCTGAGTCGTCTCGGCAATACGCTACTATTCATCGTCATCTTAAATCGTTTGGGTACAGATGAAGGTGGCGTTTACAATCTCGCTTTGGCTTTCTTTTTCATTGCCAGTCGATTTGCCTTCTGGGGATTGGACCATTTGCTGACTCGAGAAGTTGCCAGGGATCGCTTAAAGGCAGGCCTTTATCTAAGCAACTTCCTCTTTGCCCGGGCCATCCTTTCCCTCATAACCATAGCGGTATTCAGCGTGATCGTAATGGCGTTGGGTTATGAGCCCTCAACGGAAGTGGTCATTATTCTCATGCTCCTGAGCGTGTTTCCGGAAAATGTCAACAATCTGTGCTGGAGCTGCTTTGCTGCTTTTGAAGAATACCAACTAACGAGCATTGGAGCCCTGGCCAACGTCATTTTCAAGCTGGGTCTAGGTGCCTTACTGATATTTCTTGGAGCAGATCTGGCACTTGTTATCATCGCTATCCTGGTCGGTCATACCATCGCCATGTTCATCAATTTGACGTTAGTGAAGAGGCGTTACATGCCATCAGGTTGGCAGCGACCCGATCCCGATTTCATCAGAGTACAAATGCGAATCGCCGTTCCATTTATCTTTGTCGGTATGTTCTTCATACTAGACAATCGACTCGACAATATCTTACTGTCTTTCTTCAGCACCGAATCTGAAATCGGCGTATACGGAGCCGCAATGGCAGTCATCGTTGCCTTAAGTATGGTTCCTGAAGGTTATCGAATAGCCATTTTGCCGGTGATGTCGCGGTATCAACAGGATGATTCTACCTTGCTGCCTTCTCTATTCAACCGCTCCTATAAATTTTTGCTTGCTTTGGCAATTCCTCTGGCGACGGCGACTCTTATCATGGCCGATGAGATCATTAGGTTAATTTATCGGGAAGACCTAGATGGTGCGATCCTGGCTTTACGAATCCTGGCTTTTGGCATCATTTTCATTTATCTCAATATCTTGAACAACCGGCTGCTCATCGTCCATAATCGACAGGATCTAATTGCCAAAATCTTGCTAATTACCCTTTGTATAAATCTGATTGCTAATGTGATCTTAATGCCACGTTTCGGCGCTACGGGAGCGGCCGTCGCCAGAACTTTATCGTTGTTATCGATATTTATCTTATCGTCCTGGGCAGCAAATTCTTTTGTTGATAGTGTTGGTAGGTTCAATTATCTCTGGCGTTTTTTGGTGAGTGCATCCATCATGGGTCTAGTTGTTTGGTTATTAGCGCCATATGGCATATGGCTTCAGGTAATCGCCGGGATAGTCGTATACGGGCTACTAATATTGTTTACTAGGGCCATTACTAGTGATGAAATTCGCTTTCTACGTAGCTTGTTTCGGCGATCGACTTCGGAAGCCTGAATGAAACCAGGCAGCACTCTAGAGAATCACCCTGAGATGGGCAAAATCCTGACGAAACCCCTACCCCTCTTCATCGCCGTGATGCTCTTCTACAGCATCGTATACTTGATTATGGTCTGGGAAATCGACGCCGTTCAACTAGTAACCTGAGTTCGGAGTTATATTGACTAAAAAGGACACCTTCGCTTTGATTATGTGAGTGAGACCAATCATTCACATCTCACCAAAGGAAGGTGTCCACAATGAGTTTACTCGCATTATTCTGCAACGTCGATGATTTCTGTCTCGTGTATGAACAGTATTTGGAACAGCAAAGGATTGGCCAGTCCAGAGGCAAACGCGGGCCGAAGCCAGCTTTGTCGTTAAGCGAAGTTATGACCATCATCATTCACTTTCACCAATCAAACTATCGTCACTTCAAAGCGTATTACACTGAGCATGTGAAGGTCCATCTACGGTCTGAGTTTCCCAGTTTGGTCAGTTACAATCGTTTCGTTGAATTGATGCCTGATGCCTTGTTGCCGTTGTGTGCTTACCTGTGCACCCGCCTGGTGATGGCGACGGGCATTGCCTTCGTTGACTCAACACCCTTGGCCGTCTGCCACAACAGACGCATTTTCCGTCACAAAGTGTTTGACGGACTGGCCGGCAGGGGCAAGAGCTCAATGGGTTGGTTCTACGGTTTCAAGCTGCATCTCATCGTTAACGACCAGGGTGAGTTGATCACCTTCTTCTTGACACCAGGCAACGTGGACGACCGCAAGCCTGTACCCCATATGGCTAAGAAGCTGTGGGGGAAACTGTTTGGCGATAAAGGCTACATCTCGCAGCCTCTGTTTGACCAACTCTTTGAACAAGGTGTTCAGCTGATTACGCCGATTCGCAAAAACATGAAGAATCGCTTGATGCCCCTGATGGACAAGATTCTGCTTCGCAAGCGAGCTATCATCGAAACTATCAATGACCAGTTGAAGAACATCTCTCAGGTTGCTCATACACGACATCGCAGTGTTAATAATTTCCTGGTAAATCTCGTTGCCGGGCTAATTGCTTACACACATCAGCCCAAAAAGCCATCACTTAATCTATCAAGAGAGGATTCAGCCTTGTTGCCAACCCTCATTTAATGTCGAACTCAGGTTAGTAGATTATTGGGGGCACCTGAAGTTTGCCAAAAGCCTGGCTCTTTCTGACTTAAAAACGCTATTGCATCCATTCTACCCAGTTGGCTATTTCACCATCCTCCGCCTTGGATTAGATGGTGGCCTTGATATCGTTCGCTACGGGCAGTTTTGGTCCTGGATTGGCAGCCTATTGTGCATAGGGGGTTTGTTCGGCATCATTTTCCAGTCGACCAAAAACACTTTTTTTGCGCTGCTTGGAATCGTTTTGCTCATCGCCCACCCGTTTTTCCGATTTCAGGCCATGCGGGAAGGCACCGATATTTTAGCTGCCGGCTGGCAATTAATTGCTTTGTATTTTCTATTTAGAACTGCCGAACCGGGAAATCGCCGGTGGATCGTGGCGGCAGGTATTGGTTTTGGTCTGCCTTATCTCATCCGGTATACATCCTTAGTCATGTTGCCGGTTGGGCTCTTTTATCTCTGGCTGCGAGACAGGCGTTTCGACCGGCGATTTCTACTGGACGTCCTGGCATTAATCATTCCCTTTTTGCTCATCACCGCACCTCAACTAATAATCAGTCTACAAGTCAAAGGAACGCCTTTTTATAACCGATTGGCAAAGAACATCTGGTTCGGGATTTACGGAAATTTTGACTGGCCTGAAAATTGGGCCAAGATACCGCCGGGCATTACTTTGATTCAAATTATTCAAAATGATCCGTTGGACTTTCTTGGACATCTGGCCAAAGAGTTCGGCCGTATCTTCTGGTATGACCCGGGCAACAATCTAGAGCCTATAGAAATCGAGAGAAATGTCTCCCTTTGGAATCCATTACTGGTTCATTTGTTGTGGCTTGCAAGTTCCATTGCGCTTTGGTGGGATAAACGAATTAATCTAAGTCAAAAATTCCTGCTCGCAGCAGCCCTTTTTATCCCCGTATTAGCAGCTAGTATGGCCTGGCTCTTCACACGTTTCTTGCTCATTGCCTTATGCCTGCAGGTGGTTTTAATTGTTCTGGCCCTAACCCAGGTAGGGGAACACCAACAATTGATCCGCCATAAAACTGCCGTTTCAGCAATTTTGATTGGCACCACGCTGGCCATTTTCTTGCTCTCGACAAACTGGCATCAAAAAGAGGAGCGTGTTCGAGAAGTAACCCAAGCTATCAGGGAATTGAATCCTATCTTGACGGCTGCCGGTGCATCCCATCCCAGTGATGTTATTTCCAACAACCGCCTCTTCCAAACAACACAGTCAAACCATGATAAATATGAGAATTTCAATGCTTATGGCAATGATCCATCTCTACCGCTCAATCAATTTTTAGAAAAGATCCTGACTGATAAGAACAGCCACTACTTGATATTCGATTGGACATCACACGCAATTCGCACCTTCGACTACCAGGCTTATCGCGATCAGTTAATCCAGGCGAAGTCGCAACTCGTTCCCATTTATCTCAGCGCCGACCATTCTGTATATTGTCTCTACCCCTGCAATCTAGAAGAAATGAATTTGACGCCTCTTGAAGCGACTGAAAACTTTCAATTATTGGGCTACAACGCATACCTGAGCCAGGCCGGTGACGTGCAGGGTATTTACCTTTACTGGTCTGCGAATTCGACGGTAAGTGAAGATTATAGATTCGACGCGCAGCTATTGGATGACTCCGGTAAAGTCTTGTTTCAAAGAAACCAATATCCTCACCAAGGAACCTATCTAACCGAGAGTTGGGATGTTGAAAAGCCGGTAGTTGATTTCTTTTTCTTAACTGCCGATGGTATATCGCCTGATCAAGAGTATGAGATAGTTATTCAACTTACTGGTAGGGATGGCGACAGACCACCTCCCTTATCCATTCCCATTCGTTTCAGCGTTATCTCAGCTCTGGCTAAGCAGTAGCCAAACAATGTCGGTTCTAGGCGAATTTATCCCCATCTCGGTCCTAATAGCCTTAGAATTAACCCCTATAGCACGGATTAGTAACCCATATGGGGTATAGATGTGCGATACCAACCGTGTTAGACTTTAATTATCTAATCTGTGTCTATTAAATTTCGGGAGGTCAAAATGAAAACACACGGAAAGAAGTTTGTTCTATTTAGGCATAATCGCACTAGCGCTGATTATTGGGGTAATTACCGTTTCTGCTCAGGGACCAGCAGGGTCAGGTTGGTGGACCGGTTTCACCATTCAGAATATTGATGATGATACCGATCCGGCAATCAATGTCATCGCAGAAGCCTACTTGAAGCAGGGTCAGACTGATCCAGCCACTAAACCTAAATCGGTTGTTGAGCTCCCGCAGGATGTATCGGTCACATTTAATCCTGGACTTGCAGGAAGTTGTGGAGCGGTCGCTACTCCCGGTTGTCGGATTGCTTTCAGCACCGGATTTAGCATCGGATTTCGAGGGATCAGTTGTGCGTTTCATCCGATGGTCCAGCTGTGGCAATTGTCCAGGTTAACAACAATCCATCGGGTAGTGTTGGCGTCAATGGTGGTGCTGGCCCGCGGCGGTTATCAAGGGACTGGGGCAGAGGTTGCTGACTACAACTTTGATTTTCCCGACTGTCAAGAACAACTTTTCTGGGCAGACCACAGCCTTATACGTTCAGGCTGCTGGTGGTTCTGCGCCAGTGAACATTGAGTACCGGTTGAACGACGGAACCACGAAGAGCCAGTCTACAACGATAGATGCAAATAAGACGTATGTCTTTATGCCGTCGGCTGCTGGCGTTCCATCTTGTAACGGTGGGAATCAAAGTACGTGTATCGGTGGCGCAACGTGACCTCGACAGGCGCTCCAATCGCAGGAACAGTTGTCGAGTTTCAGGAAGGGGTCTCGAGTAGCCAAATATGTCTTATCGACTCGAGGTCTTAGTTCCGAACGATACGGGTGCAATTGTTGTTGCGCCTACGATGAAGAATAATTTCTATGGTGCCACAACTGGCGCTTCGATCTACAACACCGACGACACAATTACGGCAACAGTTGATTTGACTTTCAAGGTCACTGGTGTTTCCGGGTTCTGTTCTGCCAATGTTGGGGACGTAGCGACTGATCCGTTACAATACGCGCCACTATCTTCGGTTGTTGTTAGCCCGAACCCGAAACAACATTGGTGGTCTGCCAGCTTGCACTTTCTTCGCCATGGACAGCGAGCACTGCTGCGCAATGGTGGTGAAGATATTGCGGTTACGGTAAATGAGCCCAATCGGACCGAGCGGATGGAAATAGAAAGCAGTATATACTGCATTTAAGTCTGCCAAGCAACCGATAAAATTTTCTTCCCATTGATAAGGAAATCTCGATGGTAAGACCACAGGTTTGGCTATTGTTAATGTCCAGCTTCAAGCGAAACGACGAAAGTGAGCTTACTTATACTGGCAGTACCGGAACCCATGTTCTGCGAAACGATACCGATCTTGCATCCAGGTGCGGCCGTTGCGGTTCGTCAGGCTTACCAGTCAAATTCCAAATGGACTGTCAGTGTCCGGTGGCCTGCAAAGGCCGACAATAAATACGCTGTAACTGTAACACCCACGAACCGTAATGCAGTCATAGTCGGTCTTGCCCAAGAAGCGACCATTTCCGGCAATGCATTGGATGTATATAACTTGGAGGGCTTCAATCAGTAAGCTTTAAAGCGACTGATAGATCCTAGCAATATTAAGAAGAGAAGCCGTCGACAGATGGCTTCTCTTTTTGTTGAGATACCCTTTAAATCGTGGAGTGAAAGTTAAAATGCCAAAGTTACGTTGGCTAATCTGGTTCTTTTTGCTGATCCTGCTTGTTGCATGTGGGCAGGCAGATCGATAACACGAACGAAAATGGTACCCCAGTCGATGAGCCATTCTTAGGCACCAACGAAGCGCTGCCATAGATGCAAGCGATTACCCGCGCCAATAGAAGGCGGTTATCCTTCACCTGAACAGGATTCGCCTTACCCAGCACCAAGTTTATCGGGGCCTGGGAACGATTTGTATCCTGGCCCGCCTCGACCATTAGACGAAAGTAAGCGCGCCTCCCTTAGCCAACCTATTAATGAGGGTCAGCAAATGGTCAATGGCTCTGGCCCGGCCGGCACTCCTGTAAAGGTAGTTAGCATCAGCTATGCCGGGGAGGAACTTGGTTTCGCAACGATAGATCAAGATGGAACCTTCGAGGTAGCTCTATCCCGGCCCACAGAGAAACAAGAAGTTCTCGGATTGTTGTTAGCCGAGGACAGTTTCCGCTCCCAATTTGAAGACGCGCCGGGTACGGATATGCCGATGATTGGTTTCGTGCTTGACCAGGTAATTGTAGGCCCCTGAATCATAATTTCCAGAGGTCAATTGTCACCCGTGAACAGGTTAGCTTCATTTTGGAATTGAAGCAGTTGCTTTTGCCCATACCTATGAAGGGACGTACAATTTAAATTAAGCTGCGGCGTCGACCACGATGCTTTATTCACGGTAATATCAGTTTCATTCCGGTTGATCTGGTTCTTGATATTGCCACGATAGTTCGACCCTTAATAACAGCTCGACAATCGATTGTCTGGTAATACTTCAGTAATCAGATTAATCTCCCACGCCATTGCATAGTTTACTCCTCCAAAATATCATCCGTTCACTTGAATGACTGATCAACAATCCATCCTTAATCAGATCTTATCTCAACGCCCTCCCGTTCATACAAGAGCCAGTGGGGAAAACCGTTGCATCGGGATGCATAATGAGGTGCTGCAATATTTATATGATCAACTCCATCCCGGTCAACTAACGCTCGAAACTGGTTGCGGATTATCTACTCTTGTTTTTGCCCTCTCGAATTGTATCCATAAAGTGATAGTTCCTAATGCCGCTCACATAGAGGCGACCAAACAAGCAGCCATTCGATATGACATACCGTTTGATGATACAACATTCATTCTTGGCCGTTCAGAAAAGGTTTTACCTGCTTTTTCCACTGAAACGAAGTTAGACGCTGTATTAATCGACGGTGGTCACGCATTTCCAATTCCTTTCATCGATTGGTTTTACACAAACAACCTATTAAGAGTCAATGGACTACTCGTTCTCGATGATATTGACTTAAAATCAGTGAGCATCCTCGATGATTATTTGTCAAGCCAACCTGAATGGCAAAAGGATAAAGTGATTCGCCGAACAGCTTTCTATATCAAAATCCATGATTTAGATATTGATGATGCATGGGACTACTGGCAAAAGCAACCATTTAACCGAGGACTCGGACTAAATTTTCGAAAGATTTGGCTAAACCTGAGATACCGGAAATAATCATCGATTTTGCCCTTAAATATGAATAGACGTAAAATTGGAATTACGGCATCGTCTTCGACGGTGCTGTTTTGATGTTTAAGAGAAGTAACGAATCATTCAGAGACCGGCCGCAAATACCTGTATAGGTTTATTGTGGTCTGGAATTCTGATAGGATATTTATTATGGATAACTCTACCACAACGAATACAATCGCCCTCCTGGATGTTAGCCCACCTCACGGCGGCCAATTGGTCAATCGCATGCTGCGCGGTCAGATGCGCCAGGCAGTTCAGGAGCGAGCCGAAAGCTTAACAAAAATCAACTTAAGCCCCATGAACTTGTCCGATTTGGAGCTCATCGCCACAGGTGCAATGAGTCCTCTGTCCGGATTCATGGGACAGGCTGACTACGAGCGGGTCGTCAAAGAGATGCGCCTGAGCAATAACCTGATCTGGTCAATACCGGTTACGTTAGCGATTACCAATGAAGAAGCGGCCAGGATTGAGACTGGCCAGGAAGTGGCGCTTTGCGAGGATGGACATGTCCTGGCAATCATGGAAGTCGCCGAAAAATACATTTACGACAAAGAGCAGGAAGCCGAATTAGTTTATGGCACCAAAGACAAAGCACACCCAGGCGTTGCCCGCCTGTATAAGCAAGGGGACGTTTTACTAGGTGGTGACGTATGGGTTGTCGACTTGCCGGCCGCAGCCCAGAGCGAATTTCCCGAACTTCGCCACTCTCCAGCGCAAACCAGGCGAATGTTTGCCCGGCGAGGCTGGCGCCGCATAGTCGGCTTCCAGACGCGCAATCCGATTCACCGCGCCCACGAATACATTCAAAAAGCCGCCCTAGAGATCGTCGACGGCCTCTTTTTACACCCCTTAGTGGGCGAAACCAAAGCGGACGATATCCCGGCCGATGTGCGCATTGCCAGTTATGAAGCGATACTACGCGATTACTACCCGGCCGAGAGCGTATTATTGGGCGTCTTCCCCGCAGCGATGCGTTACGCAGGCCCCCGCGAAGCCATTTTCCACGCCCTACTTCGAAAGAATTACGGTTGTACCCACTTCATCGTTGGCCGTGACCATGCCGGTGTGGGTAATTATTATGGGACCTATGATGCGCAACTAATCTTCAATGACTTTACGCGCGAGGAAGTAGGCATCGAGATCTTACCCTTCGACTACACTTTCTTTTGCCAGAAGTGTGGCATGGTCGTCAGTTCAAAAACCTGCCCACACGGAAAAGAAGATTGGATATATCTCAGTGGAACCCAGGTTCGCGAGATGCTCGAACGAGGCGAGATGTTGCCGCCGGAATTCACCCGGCCGGAAGTATCTCAGGTTTTGCTAGACGGAATAAAGAATAGTAATAAGACTGACAATAGCGACGGCTAAAAACACAAGAGTAACGAGTCATGTTTAAGAAAATATTCGGCCGGAAGAAAGATCCCAAGGTCTTCGTCATTGGCTTGGATTGTGCGCCGCCAGAACTTATCTTTGATACCTGGCGAAATGAGTTGCCTAATTTTAAGATGCTATTAGACGGCGGCGCCCATAGCGTCATGTACAGCTCGACTCCAGCCATAACGGTCCCAGCCTGGAGCAGTATGACCAGCAGCAAAGATCCTGGAAGGCTAGGTTTTTATGGCTTTCGCAACCGGGCGGACTATAGTTACGATAATCGTTATATCGCTACCGGTCTATCGATGAAAGAAAAACGGATCTGGGATCTTCTCGGCGAAGCCGGCAAACAGTCTATTGTCGTCGGCGTGCCCCAGACTTATCCGGTAAAACCCATCAATGGCCTGCTCGTCTCCAGTTTTCTGACCCCCAGCACCACCAATCCCAAGATCCAGTGGGCTCACCCACGTGGACTTCAAGATGAAATCGCCCAGCTATTGGCTCCCGAAGTGTATGACGTCGACGTGCCTCAATTCCGGACCGATGACAAATCATTTCTCTTGCAGCAAATCAATGACATGACTCGAAAGCGATTTCAAGTCTTGCGTTATCTGCTGGATGAGAAGGAATGGGATTTCTTCATGTTCGTGGAAATGGGCGTGGACCGAATTCACCATGGTCTTTGGGCCCATCATGATCCTAACCATCCCAAACACGATCCAAGTAGTCCTTATGTCAACTCAATAAAGGAATATTACCAATATTTGGACCGGGAAATCGGCACACTTCTGGAAAGATTGCCGCCCGAAACCCACATCATAGTCGTCTCCGACCATGGCGTCAAAAAAATGGACGGTGGCCTCTGCATCAACGAGTGGTTGAAGCAAGAAGGCTACCTGGTTCTGTTAGAGGACCCGCCCGTTGGCCATCTTTCCTCCTTTGAAAAGGTGGAAGTGGATTGGACTAAAACCACGGTCTGGGGTGATGGCGGATATTATGGCCGCATATTCCTCAACGTTGCCGGCCGTGAGCCAAACGGCGTAATTAGGGCGGGTGAGTACGAGTATTTCCGAGATGAGTTGGCCGACCGAATTAAGGCAATTCCTGGCCCAGATGGAAACGTACTTGATACCAAAGTATTTAAGCCACAGGATATCTATCAAGAAGTACGTAATGTTCCACCCGACCTGATCGTCTATTTTGATAATTTGGGTTGGAGATCCGTGGGTACCTTTGGTCATGGCAGCATCTACACCTTTGAAAATGATACCGGTCCTGACGATGCTAACCATGCGGTCAACGGCATATATATTCACACGCCGCCGGAGCGTAATTTAGAAGGCAAGGAACTCCCGGACACACAATTGATGGATTTTGCTCCTACTGTTTTGGATATCTTCGGTTTACCGATACCGGCCGATATGCAAGGGAAACGAATAGAATTATGACCCAGAAATCATCAGAACAAAAAGGATTCGTCCTGTGGCTTACAGGTCTATCCGGCTCCGGTAAGACCACCATCGCCGAGATAATTGAGGGCGACCTTCGAAACCGCGGCTTAAGGGTCGAACGGCTTGACGGCGACACGGTTCGCCAGGGACTGACCAGCGATCTTGGATTCAGCAAAGAAGATCGGGATAAGAACATTGAAAGGGTGACATTCGTTGCCAAGTTGCTTTCCCGTAACGGCGTCGCTTGCATCTGCTCGTTTATTTCCCCCTACCAGGCTGTTCGTGATAAGGTCCGTCTAGAAACGACCACCTTCATAGAGGTGTTCATCGATGCATCTCTCGAGGAAGTGATCGATCGCGACGTGAAGGGTTTATACAAAAAGGCCATAGCAGGCGAGATTGAGAATTTCACAGGTATATCAGATCCGTACGAATCCCCTGTCGATCCTGATATCCACATTCACACAGATCACCAGACTCCGCGAGAAAGTGCCATTCAGATATTGGAGTATCTGGAAGACCGCTCCTTGATTCCATACCAGAATTTATATTAGGCACTGGCGAAGTGAGATATCAAGCGAGAAGATGGCATCTTTGCCAGTATCTTTTGGCGAAACCAGGAAACATTACCAAACTTGCGCCCCAGTAAACCAATTCTAAGCATCGAACACGGACATAGTCGCACTCCCGAGTTGATGACGATTCAAGAAGCGCTGGTCGCCGGCCGCAAAAAGCTGGCTGTATCGCCTAATCCGGGTTTGGATGCACGCCTGTTATTGGAATACGTTCTCCAAAAAGGCCATACCTACCTTATTGCTCATGCTAATGATATACTTTCAAGCACCCAAGAAACAGTGTACTTTTCCTTGCTAGAAGAGGCTGCAGGAAGCATGCCCATCCCCTACCTGACCGGGATCGCGCCATTCTATGGGTGTGATTTCATCGTCAGCCCCGCCGTCCTAATTCCCAGGCCAGAAACAGAGTTGTTGGTCGAAGCTGCACTGGCCTGGTTGGATCGAAGGGTGAGCCAAAAAGAGCGCCTCAATATCGTGGATATAGGTACCGGTAGCGGCTGTATCGCCATTAGCCTGGCCCGCCATTTCCCATCAGAACGAATTGAGGCTACCGATATCTCACAGGCTGCCTTGGATATCGCCCGCCGTAATGCCCAGATCCATGGTGTCGAAGAGCGAGTGAGTTTCCAGCAAGGTTGGTTGCTCGAACCGGTTAACGGAGCTATCGATCTCATCATCGCCAACCTGCCATACGTCGCTGACGACGAGTGGACCCTCCTCGACGATGGGGTAAAATGGTTCGAACCGGAACTAGCCTTAAAGGGCGGCTCTGATGGTTTGGATTTGATCAGGCAATTGCTTAACGCGGCGAAGATACGCTTGTCGTCAGGCGGGGCCATTTTTCTTGAGATCGGCTGGCAACAAGGATCGGCCGTAGTAGAGCTGGCTCATTCCATTTTTCCAGCCGCCCAGGCAAAAGTGTCACCAGATCTTTCTGGTTTAGACCGTCTTGTGGAAATAACGGATGCAAACTAAGCTATTGTCCGCTAACCAACCAGGCGCCATCGAGAAGGCTGTTGCATTTTTGAATGGAGGCAAGTTAGTTGCTTTCCCAACGGACACGCTCTATGGCGTGGGCGTCCAGATCCATGATCCAGCCGCCATCCGGCGGCTTTATGCTGCGAAAAACCGTCCCATAAATAAAGGGATTCCAGTATTATTGTCCGATGCCGGGCAATTATTGCAGATTGCAGCCGGTGTTCCGCAAGTAGCCCAAGATTTAGCGGACCGTTTTTGGCCTGGGCCGTTGACGCTGATTCTGCCCCGCAACCCACAACTCCCGGCCGAATTGACTCCGGGAGATACTATTGCTGTCCGCGTACCTGACAACGCGATCGCCCGGCACTTTATCCAAGCTGCCGGAGGGGCCATAGCCGCAAGCAGTGCCAATCGTTCAGGTCAAGCGCCTGCCCTAAACGCTCTTGAGGCCCTGGAGGCATTGGGCCATGCAATTGCTGCGGTCATTGACGGCGGGCCTGTGCACTACGCACAGGCGTCCACAATCGTGGACTGTACCCTCTCACCACCCCAGCTTATTCGCCAGGGACCTCTCAGTCCAGAAGAACTCGGCCTGGTAAAGGCGGCGGCAACATGAGTGGGATCACGATTCCTGTAATCTTAACCATCATAGCTTTGATCGGGGCATTTTCAGCCTATCGAGGCATACGCCGCGGCGGGGCTCGTTTTTATACCTTGGAACGGGAAACGATGTTGCGCCGGGCGAGTTTTACCCTGATCGGTAGCGTCGTCTTGTTTCTAGCCGCTATTGGCTTGTTGATTTATAACTACCAACAAGTCACTACTGTCGAAAGCGTAGTTGAAGCAGAAGACGGCGGGGAAATCATCGTAACCGCCACCACAGAACCCTCGCTGCAATCCCAACCGCCAACGCCTTCGCCTACGGCGACCATAGATCCCAACATCCCCACGGTTACGCCGACGCCCATCATATGCCGGGCCATCGTCGAAGGCACGGCAGGTAGCGGCCTGACCTTAAGGGACACCCCCGCCGGAGCTGATGTTACAATATTGCCCGACGGTTCTATCCTCACCTTGCTCGAAGATGAACCCGAAGAGGTGAACGGCTTCACTTGGCGGAAGGTTCGTACGGTGGCCCAAGAGGAGGGCTGGGTTGTCGAAGAATTTCTCAAGATCGGCGAATGTGGCTAAGTTCGGTCCGGATTCAAAACCCGAGCATTAAAACAGCGAATTCTCAAATTAGATTAACATGTTGGATTTTTATAACCGGTGGGAGCCATGTCACCTAAATGAGACCTGATAGTCATGGTCATTGGCATTGACGCGAGTAGGGCAGCAACCAGGCAAAGGACAGGCACCGAAGCCTACGCCTTGTTCCTCATCCGGGCTCTTATATCCAGAACGGCTCAAACAGATCATAGCTTGCGCCTTTATTTCAACCAGCCACCAGATGAATCGCTATTCACTAAATCTGAAAATGTAGAGCGGGTAATCATCCCATTCCCTAGGATGTGGAGCCACATTCGTTTAGCGAGGGAATTGGCCGGCCGTCCTCCGGACGTTTTTTTTACGCCGGCCCACGTCATCCCATTCAGCTACCAGGGTCCAAGCGTTGCCACCATTCATGATCTAGGATTTGAATATTTCCCAGCGGCGCATACCAACCGGCAACGCCTCTATTTGCGCTGGAGCACTGGACACAATAGCCGCCGCAGCCGGCGAATTGCAGTCGATTCCCAGGCCACCAAAGACGATCTTATTCGACTCTATGCGGTAGAAGAGGTCAAAATCGACGTTATTTATCCCGGAATAGACCCGGAATTGCGGCCGATTAAGGAATTTGATCAACTGGCCGCCGTCCAAGCCAAATACGGCATCACATCACCCTATTTGCTCTATTTAGGGACCATTCAACCTCGAAAGAACCTGGAGCGACTAACCGAAGCCTTTGTCGCCAGCGGCGTCAAGGCCCAGTTGGTGTTGGCCGGCAAGGTCGGCTGGCACGCGCATGAATTCCTGAAGCGTATTGAAGATCTAGGGGCGCTGGCATTTGCCAATGACCCGGATCAGGGGCAAAAATCAATAGTGCTACCAGGCTTTGTGGCTGATGAAGACAAAGCCGCTCTAATCTCAGGTGCTGAAGCGCTGCTTTACCCCTCGCTCTATGAAGGATTTGGCTTTCCAGTCGCCGAAAGTAACGTTTGCGGCACACCGGTACTTTGTTCGAATACAAGCTCCCTGCCGGAAATCGCTGGCGAGGCTGCGCTCATGGTTGATCCTCTCGACACGAGAGCTATTGCCAGAGGAATCGAACGGATCACGGTTGATGAAGTTTATCGTCAAACCCTCATTGCCGCGGGATACCTAAACAGCAAACGCTTCGACTGGGATCAGGCGGCTGACCAGCTCCTGCAGACCCTAGAAAGAACTGTCGAGTAGATATTTTCCAGTTGGAAGCAAGTGTTGGATTAGGTTCTCAATAGTGGCGGTTTCCCTGCATCCAAGTTCGCTAACAAACCTGGAAGATCGCCAATGTGGTCGAGCTGATGGAAGTCGGCCGCTACCGCCTCGTTTTCCTCGACAGTCTCATGCTGCCAGGTTGTGTGGTATGGGATGTGAACAGCATGCCCTCCAATGGCGATGATAGGCAAGATATCGGATCGAAGCGAATTTCCTACCATCAAGAAACCTTCGGTTTTGATTCCACGGTTTGCTAGAAGGTCCTTGTAGGTCATCTCGGTCTTCTCGCTAACGATCTCTACCATTTCAAAGTAACCGGCCAAACCCGATCGAGCCAGCTTTGTCTCCTGGTCGAACAGATCGCCTTTTGTGATCAACATTAGGCGATAGGTAGCGGAGAGTTCTTCCAACACCGCTTGTACCTGGTCCAAAGGGCGCACCGGCGAAGCCAACATTTCTTTCCCGTAGTCGATGATGAACTGGATATCTGGACCACAAATTTGACCCTTGGTAAGCTCAATCGCCGTTTCGATCATGGACAAGGTAAAACCCTTAACGCCGTAGCCAAATAACTTGAGGTTACGCGTCTCCGTCTCATACAGTTTCCGTTGAACGGACTTGCTATCCTGGTATGGTGATAACAAGGCAGCGAATCGTTCCTGGGTCAGTGTGTAGAGGGATTCGTTGTGCCAGAGCGTATCGTCGGCGTCAAATCCAATTACATCAATCGTAGATTCAAGCATAGATTTATTCATCGAATCCCCTGGTCCAGACCTAAGTGATAACTACCTAATCATCTGGAAGTGATTGCCAAGGAGAGAGATAGTGCTGGCGCCAATACACCTGGTCACTGAATCCCAAACGTTTGTACAATTGAATTGCGCCGGTATTTTCTTCCATCACATTGATCAGTACTGAACGGCAACCGCGTTCAAAACTGTCGATTAATAACCGATGCAATAGTGCCCGGCCGATTCCCAATCCTCTGTAAATCTTGCGGATGCCCAACAAATTAATCCAGATATCAACCGGGTCATCATACCAGCAGATCATGCCAGCGGGATCACTAAATAGTCTGGCCAACATTCCGCGGCCGATACCTTCAAGCTCCGTTAAGTGTCGTTTCGTCTGCCTCTTTAGTTCCTCGGCCGGCGGCTGATCATCAGAACTGGAAAAAGCCCGCATCTTTGTCTCAGCAATCTCGCCCACATTTGCCCTGGTCGATTCTTCGATAACCAACCCTTCCAGCCTCACGACAGGGGGCAACGGACCGATATGGGCCAAGAAAATATCGACCTCCTCTTTCACGAATCCTACCTCATCGAAAGCCGGCCCTAGTTGATAATCCTGTTCCGGATCATCAAGCATGATAACAGGCCCTTCATCTTTATCATAGGTTTTTAGATCGGCCAGGAATTATTCGACTTCACCAGCTTGGAGATGGCTGGGATAGACGGTGCCATTATCCCAGTAAGTCCCCCAAGGTCGTCGAACCGTGCGGTAACCGCTGCCTTCAAAAGGTTGGTGAAACCAATCTTTAACGGTCTTGATTATCATTTCATGCTGCGCATGAAGAGGGTTAGCTTTCATAGGAGTCATTAGCATCAAGATAAGACAAAAAGGGCATTCTCAAAGACAATAGTTGTGCCCAAACAACATTGAATGAGGATGCCCTTTTGACAACAATACCCCAACTCAGCCAGATACTCCAACAATTACTGATAGAAGATGCCAATCGAATAGGTCGTGAAAGTGGATTCATCCAGCGCCAGCGGAAATTAAGTGGAGCCAGCTTTGCGCAGAGCTTGATTTTTGGCTATCAAGCAAATCCCCAGGCCAGTTTGGAGGAACTCTGCCAAAGTGCGCGTGTCTGCGGCGTTGAGATCAGTTCCCAAGGGTTACAAGAGCGTCTCAATAGCCCACAAGCAAATCGATTCTTGCATCAATTATTGCTCCAAGGAGTGCGCTATCTGGTTCGAAGTCACAGTGAGCGCGATGATTTACTCGCTCCATTTACAGGGGTCTATATCCAAGATAGTAGCCGAATTGAGTTGCCATCGTGCCTACGTACGCTCTGGCAAGGTAATAGTACGAACCAAGCCACACTGAAACTGCATGCGGTGCTGGATTATCAGAACGGCCTGTTTGACCTGACACTCGCATCAGGGCGTGCCCACGATTGTCCGCTACAAACAGTCGATTTACCCGCGGGCAGCTTGCGCTTAGCTGATTTAGGCTATTTCAAAGTGAAGGTTTTTGAGCAACTTAATCGTCAGGGAGTCTGGTGGGTCAGCCGATTGCCGGCCCGAGCCGGCATCTGGCAAAACGACCATGTGATGCATGTTTTGGACTGGCTTAACCAACAAGAGAGTATGTGCATTGACCAAGCTGTTGAATTAACCAGGCAGCGTTTACCTTGCCGTTTGCTGGCGATGCGTGTGCCAGCTCAGGTAGCCAAGGAAAGAAGGAAACGAGCTCGTGAATCGGCCAAGGCCCGCAAAAAGAGTCAACTCAAGCCTGAAACCCTGGCCTTGTGTGATTGGACCATTTTGGTCACCAATCTACCCCCTGAAGCGTTTACACCCGATGAGATACTCTCTTTACAACGCCTCCGGTGGCAAATCGAACTTCTCTTCAAGTTGTGGAAAACCGATTTATCTATTGATGCGTGGCGTTCCCAACAACCGCACCAAATTCTGACAGAAGTTTATGCCAAGCTCTTGCTCGCCTTAGTCCAGCATTGGCTACTCCTCCTTGGCTGCTGGCAGCAAGAAAATCGCTCACTTGTCAAAGCAGCTAAGGCTTTGCGCAAACATGCTTTTCACATCCTGGCTGCTTTGCCTAATTTCACACACTTGCTTCGCGCTCTACGCCTCATTCTTCCTACTCTTGCGCGATGCACTGTGCAAAAAAGAAAAACACGCCCCGCTACCTTTCAGCTTTTGGAGCGTGCTTTCCCTTAACTTGATGTCTATGAGGGTCAGCTTTCATAGGAGTTTTTATTTAACAAGGCTTGCTTCGAGAATGCCAATGGAATCAGACAACCAATACTTTCGCCCCTCGAATCTTGCGCATCTTCAATTCTATCAAAGCCTGGTTCGCCTTCTCAAGTCCATATTCCTGGTATTCTGGCTTGATATTCATTTCGACCGCCAGGGCTAAAAATTCGCTGACATCCCGCCTGGCGACGTTGGCCACGCTTTTGATCTCCTTTTCCATCCACAAATGGGCAGGATAATCCAGACTCATCAGATATTCTTTGTCGATCTCTTCTTTGCGAATGGCATTTATGACCAGGCGGCCGCCGGGAGCTAAATTTCCCAGGGCCTCCACGAACGGCTTCCAAACCGGGGTTGTGTCGATGATGGCGTCGAGTTCAACAGGTGCTTTGTCAGTCGTGTCGCCGGCCCATACAGCGCCCAACTCTTGGGCAAATCCCCTCTCTTCAGGGCTGCGAGCGAATACAAAAACGTCACTGTCCGGGTATTGATGCTTAGCCATCTTCAAAACCAGGTGACCGGAGGCGCCAAATCCCGTTAACCCCAAGGTACGACCATTCTGAAGAGCGCTAAGTCGTAAGGAACGATAACCGATGGCTCCGGCGCAAAGTAGAGGAGCCGCTTCGGCATCGCTGAAGATATCGGGAATCGTGAAGGCGTACTGCTCTGCTATGGTGATGTATTCCGCATACCCGCCGTGAGCGTCACGTCCGGTGGCCTTAAAGTCAGAACACAAATTATCGTCGCCATTCAGACAATATTTACACTTACCACAAGAAGAGAAAATCCAGGCGATGCCTACTCTATCCCCGCTCCGGAAACGTCGTGCGGCAGAACCGGTCGATTCGACCCGGCCGATAATTTGATGCCCGGGTATGATGGGTAGAGTTGGCGGTGCGGTACGTCCTTCGATTTCATCCAATTCTGTATGGCATACGCCGCAGGCACTCACCCGTACCAGTACTTCGCCTTCGGCGGGTTCCGGCACCGGCATATCCAAGTAGTTGAGCGGCTTCTTTCCTTCAGTCACCTTGCTCAACTGCTCCAAAACCATTGCTTTCATGGTTGATATCCTTTTTTGGGTTTCACAGCCCTAATCTCAAGAAGTTTTGGCTCTAGATTTATTTCCCAAGGAAACCAAATAACGCGCCCTGCGAGATCGGTGTCATGAACGCCATTTGTTCTAGCGTCAAATAGATGCCGTTCACTTGATCGATGGATGCCCGGTAATCTCGCGCATGTTCTTCTGACCAGAAGAATAGAGAGTTTCGTCAGTAGGCATCGATGATGTTAGCTTCGGTGAAATGAGCCCAGTCGACATCGGGCGAAAATACCAAGGGGCGGGCTATAGGCTCTATTAACTCAAGATTCAGGTCACTGTCTATCCGGATATGCAGCGCTTCACGGCAATGGCCGCAAACAGTGCTTATCTCGAAGGTCAGTCGCTCTTGGCGTAAGCGCCCTTGCACGAAGGGCGTCGCGATAGCGTCCTCAGCTCAGGCGCCGAAAAGTCGTTCGCCGCTGCTGAAACTTATTTCATGAGCTGTGGCTTCGGCCGTGACCGGAAAAGCCCAGGCAACTTGGCCCTTATCATCCCGAACCAGGAAAACCAGATTGCTTTCCAGGTCATCTAGAATTCCGTCCAGCACGTTTTCGGCGAGGCCTAGTTCCCGGCTGATATGCTCCGGGGGAATCGGCCGTCCGTAGCGCGGCAACTCCCTGACGACAAAGTATCGTACCCGGTGATGATCTTCGGTCATAAAAGCTAACCGTTTCCGGCTGTGCTCCGGCGCTTGCTCCAGATGCCCCCGCCACATTGTTTCGGGCACAGAATGAATTTCTTTTCCTCTTCCCAACAAAATGGAATCAGTCATATTTTTGATTTACTCCTTTCCATTGCTGCTCCATAAACGGCGACGGTGATGCCGATATCCTGAACGGCCACGCCGGTTAAATCGGCGATTGTGATTTGCTGATCGTTGGTGCGTCCAGGGGCTTTGCCGGCAATGACTTGACCCAACTCGGATATATCTTCCCGGTCGATTCGATTGGCCAGCAGGGCTTGGTAGATTTCTCCCCGGATCAAGCATTGAGGGATGCTATCGGCCACGATCAGGTCTGCATCTGCCAAAATAGCTGCTTCCACCTCTTGCTTATGGGGTGTGTCAGAACCAACGGCCGTGATATGGATACCCGGACGTAAGTCGGCCGCCGCCAGAAGTGGCCTAGCTGCTGGCGTACAGGTGACAATTAAATCACATCGAGCCATTATACTGCCGGTATCAGGAACGATCTCTACCTGGTAACCCTGGGCGATCATGTCAACTTGGTATTGTTTTAACTGGTCCTCATCAAGCCCCCAAACAAGAACATCCCGGCAGTCGACCACCTGGCGCAGCATCATGAGTTGCTGCCTGGCCTGGATTCCGCTGCCCACGATGCCGATACAGCGCACCAATTTTGGGGCCAGGTATTTCGCTGCGATCGCGCCGGCGACGGCCGTGCGCAGGTCGGTCAGATAACCTTCATCCAACAAGATACTGACCAGTTGACCCGTTTCCTGGCTAAACAACAACATGAGGCCGTTGCTAGACGGCAATCCCAAGTCCCGGTTGTCGTAAAAACCTGAAGCAACCTTGATAACGTAGTAATCTTCGTTTTTTATATAGCCATACTTGATGTGAACTTCCCCTTTTTCCAAAAGCAATTCCCCCACTGGGGGTACAACCGCCCTGCCTGCCGAATAGGCCATAAAGCCTGCTTCGATGGCCGGGATCAAATCAAGATCTAGCAATATTTCTTTGATTTCATCTAAGGTGATAATTTTCATGAACCACTCCCGATAATCGCCGCCAGAGTGCTTGGATCGATGTTGGCCCCACATAAAACAATAACCACATTTCGACCTCGATAGGGCTCTGGATGTTTGAGTAACGCGGCCAAGGGTACGGCCGCCGAACCTTCTATGAGCATATGTTGGGCCGGCAAGAATTGGCGAAAAGCTTGCCTAATCTCCTCTTCGCTCACCGCCACGTAATCATCGACCAAATCCCGGCACGGTTCAAAGGTTATGGAGCCGGCTTCTACGCCTCCGGCCGTGCCATCAGATAGGGTAGGTAAAGACGGCAGGTCCAAGATTTCTCCAGCCCGGACCGACTGCATCATCACTTTAGAATTATCCGGCGAGCAGCCAATAATCTGTACCCCTTGATCAAGGGATTTTAGATACCCTGCTATCCCGGCAATCAAGCCACCCCCACCAACCGCCACAAAAACCGCATCGATAGGATCTAGTTGCTCCGAGAGCTCCAGGCCAATGGTGCCCTGTCCACCGATAATCTGGGGGTCATTGTAAGGCGAGATATACGTCAATCCTCTATCGGCGGCAACCTGACGGGCATGAGCTTCCGCTTCCACCGAATCCTGACCAAAGAACTCTACCTGCGCTCCTAGGCGCCTAATCGACTCCACCTTGGACGAAGCCGACTGGTGGGGCACATAGACCGTTCCGCTGGCATTTAAACGACTGAGGGCGAAAGCTACCGCAGCGCCGTGATTGCCCGTCGAGGCGGTGACAACTCCGCGAGCTCGCTCCTCTTCGTTCAGAGAAAACAGTTTGCTCAACGCGCCGCGAGTTTTGAAAGAACCTGTATGCTGCAAATTCTCACATTTGAAATATACGTTCGCGCCGCTGATTTCACTAAAGAAGGTTGATGGTTCCAGGTAAGTCCGGCGAATATGGGGCCTGATGCGTTCCTCCGCAGCCAATACTTCTTGGACGACGTCCATAATATCCTTTAATTTCGAACGATCTTGGTTAGGACAATTCGATGATAAGCTGGTGAATCCTATCTAATGCTGGCAGAAGGTATTCGCGGGGTAAACCGAAGCTTATGCGTAGAAAATGGTCCAATCCAAAATGATCGCCGGGTACGATCAAGGTGCTTTTTTCCTGTCGCAGCCGATCCGTGAATTCGCTGGAATTGATATCAAGATCATAACCGACAAAGGCAATGGCGGCCGCCTCGGGTGGTGTCAACCTGAACATATTGGGATGGTCATCAAACCAACTTTTTAGTATGGGATACCCTTGGCGAATATATTGGCGGGTCCGGCTTAAGATCCTTGGCCGCACCTCGGGCGAAAGGGCGATAGCGGCTAATTCATTCGATAACATGGTAGCGCTGATGGTCGTGTACTCATGGCGAGCCCAGATATCGTCGACGACGGCCGGCGGACCCACCACCCAACCAATGCGTAAGCCCGGCATGCCATATGCCTTGCTCATGCTGCCCGTGGCTATGACCTTGTCATAGCGGCCGAAGAAACTGGGCGTCTGCTCATCCGTCAGCCGTTCTGCCCCGGAATATACCTCGTCGGCCAATATCCAGGCGCCAACCTTTTCGGCCTGGGCCACAATACCGTCCATTTCCCGGTCGCTCAAGATTCGACCGGTGGGATTATTCGGATTGCAAACGGCGATCAGCTTGCTTTGAGGTGTTATCTTCTCTTCAAGTTCACCAAGATCCACTGCCCATCCTTCCTCCTCTAGCAAGTGAAAACTTTTGATCCAGTAGCCATGGTTTTTGGCGATGCCCCAGATCTGCATGTAGTTGGGTAACATGACGACGATTTCATCTCCAGGCGATAAAAGAGTTCGCGTGGCAATGTAATTGGCTTCGGCCGCGCCCACGGTTACCAAAACATTGTTTATGCTCGCGCCATCATAGAGATTTGCGATATTCTGACGCAATTGTGGGTTGCCGTTGACGTGCGGGTAATTCAGCTCTGTGGCTGCCAGTCGCCCCATTGCACCTGGAACATCCTCGAGCAATTCACCAAGCCGGATAGGATGAACGCCACTTTCTGACAGGTTGTACTCGACCCCCTGTTCAAACTTAGACATCCATCTTTCCATGACAAAGGGTTGAAAATCACTCATTCTAGCCTCCTAGATTGTTATCCTTGAAATAATGGCGACGCATGTTTAAGCAAGAACCGGATATTGAACCGGGGGTATACGAGCCGGAAGTGTTCGCAGACCAAGGGCATATTTGGAATTGGTTTCCTGCCAATCCGCTCACACACCTTGGAAAAATATCGCCAATGAGCCTCCCGCCAATAGGCCAATGACCTGTCACCTTCGCGCTCATCAAAAGCGAATTTTTCATCAATCTGGTCAGATGCCCGGATATGGATTCGTGTCGTTTCGATGATGCATAGGGGGGCGGTTATAACCATCAGTTACGATGAATAACTCACCTACCTGGGGGATCTTTTCATCGCCGGCTTCATATTCCCACAACAGCGAACAAGTTGCGGTCTTAACGCCAGATTTGATCAACAGACCCAGTTCATCTGCCAAAGAGGGATTGTCGCCGAATCCGCCGGCCTCGGGCGAGGCAAGGTCCAGCCTCCCACCTTGGCTATGAAGGTATGACAGCCAAAACTCATTCATTGTATCTACATCAGTTGACATAATATCAATTTGATCCTGAAATGGTTCAAGTAATTGTAACCTGCCCTTCGATGATTTCAATTGCCTTCCCAAGCCCGTCCTCAGCCTTTATTTTCCGGCCCAGATCAGACGCCCGCTGCTCCATCTCCTCCTCTTGGGTTACCTGCTCAACGGCCGATTGCAAATGGGCTGACCCTGATCGTCGACCCATTAACCGACCGATAGGAATCGGCTCTGGGCCAACCTCCAAGAAAGCGATGCGTTTACCCCAATAATATTGATCAAAAACTGACGGCAAGATCAACGAGGGCCTGCCCGAGCGCAATGCCTGGGCCGTCGTCCCCGAACCGCCATGGTGAACAATAGATGCCATCCGGGGAAACAACCATTCATACGGGGCGTAATCCAACAGATAAACTGTATCCGGCAATTCAGCCTGGCCCAACCCAGCCCAGCCACTATGGATGATACCGCGCCATCTGCCCGCCTTAAGCGCTTCAAGGATATTCTCCAATATCCGTTGCAATTCCTTCAGGGGCATGCTGCCGAAACCGAAGAATACAGGCGGTGGCCCCATGTCGATAAACTCTACCAATTCGGCCGGTGGCTGCCACAATTCATCCTGTGAAAACCAATAGCCGGTCACATGGACATATCTTCCCCAATCAGCGGGTACCGGCACCACGGCTGGGCTGAAGCCATTTAGTACAGGTCGTCTTGCCGTAGCCAGTTGGTCGAAAAATCCAAGCACCGGCTGGGCTGGCAAGCCCAATGTTTTTGTTCGCCAGTAATTCACAGTCCGGCGCATCATTTGCCAGGCCAATTGCTCGGCTACGAGGTATGTCAGCCGGTTATAGCCAGGCAATGGTATCTCTAGGAGAACCAAGCAATGGGAAATAATGCGTACGCGTCAGCGGCATTACGGCCGCCTGGAACATGATCACCCCGGCCTTTTCAGCTAAATCATGACCAAATAGTCCGACCGGCAGTTGGTTGACAAATAGATCCGTCTCCAATAATTTTGGATCTGAAAGATCCTCGAGCATAGCTGTTACCCAGGGCAGGCGAAAGTACGAGCCAGAGACAGCATATTGGCCCCGGCCTGATTGACCAGGGATCGAGCATCTCCTCGAATGGGATAAAAATCCAGGGCCTGCTCTTCCACCAATGAAGAAAAATTCTCGAAGGTGATGAAACGCACCTCGTGACCTGCACGTCTTCAGAGAGCCGCCCAAGGCCAGATAGGGCAAGATGTCGCCCATAGAGCCCAGAGCAATAAAGGTGATGTGCATAGCGTATTGTTGGTTGGAAAAAGTTAGCTGTCAATATGGAATTGTAGTCTGAGCAAAATCCCGTCATAATTCCGTTGTGGATCTTAGGCCTTGGAAGGGTATGATCGCTTTCATGATGTCTGTATTATATAATTGCGATATCAACATTATGTAAACTTAGGCTTATTTGTTTCCCTGATGAGCGACCAAATTGCTTCTTTAAATGAAATAGGCTGTACACGAATATTGGGTGTCCCGGTCCATTCTGTCACCACGGCCGATGTCCTTCATCTGGTCGAGGGCTACATGGATGAGCCAAGGATTCACCAAATTGCCACGGTTAACCCGGAATTCATCATGACCGCCCAAGACGATGCCGAATTCCGCCAGATCCTGAACGAGATTGATTTGTGCGTTCCCGATGGCATTGGATTGCTCTTGGCAGGTCGCTGGTTGGGCCAGCCGCTGCCGGAACGCGTAGCTGGCTCAGACCTGGTTTATCAGCTGGCCGAATTGGCCTCACGACATGGCTGGTCACTATACTTGCTCGGCGCGGGACCGGGCGTGGCCGAAGAGGCAGGCCAGATCCTGGTCAAGATGTACCCGGGCTTGACCATTGCCGGCGTTTATGTAGGATCACCAGATCCGGCCGAGAACGAGGCCATCGTGAAGCGAATTAACGATAGCCAAGCCGAAATTCTTTATGTCGCTTTTGGAGCGCCCGGGCAGGATAAGTGGATAGCCCGGAACCGGCACAATCTAACATCTGTGCATTTGGCGATGGGCATCGGTGGCTCGTTAGATTTCATCACCGGCCGGTCGGTCCGCGCACCTAGGTGGCTGCAGCGCGTCGGTCTAGAATGGCTACATCGTCTTTATAAGGAACCATGGCGCTGGCGCAGGATGATTTCATTACCTAGATTTGCCTATCGAGTTTTCCGGGATTCGGGACGGGCGAGTCGTCGATGATTTATATCGACGTCTCGGCCGCAGTTCATTCACGTGCAGGCCTCGGCCGCTATAGCGAAACCTTGGCCAGAGCTTTGTTGGCCAATGACCCCGACCGCTACGCCTTATTCTATAACCAGGGCAAGGACGGCCGGTTGCCTGTTTCGCTGCAAGGGATAGATCATAAAAGCGTGCAATGGGGATACAAACCCTGGCGCATGGCTATCCTGTTGGCCCAGCTTAGCGGCATTTCTTTCCAACGACTGATCCCTGACGCCGAATTATTCCACAGCACCGAACACCTGTTGATGCCCTTGAAGAACAGGCCCACTGTGCTGACAGTCCACGACCTCATCTACAAGTTATTTCCAGATTACCACAAGAGGCTCAATTACTGGTATCTCAATCTGGCCATGCCCCTTTTTTGCCGTCGAGCCAGCGCCATCATCGCCGTATCAGAGGCCACGAAGCGGGATGTCGTCCAATATTACGGCGTCGATCCGGCTAAGATTCACGTGGTTTATGAAGCAGCGGATGAGCACTTTAAGCCATCGACTCAGACCGAAATCGGCCGTGTACGCCGCCAATATGATTTGCCCGACCGTTTCCTGTTGCATATCAGCACGATCGAGCCTCGTAAAAATCTCAACCGCCTGGTGGATGCATTGCAGCTTTTGCGACGAGAAGATGAGAATTTGTCCTTGATTTTGGCCGGCGCAAGGGGCTGGCTTTATAATGATTTCTTCCATCGCATCGAACGAGAAGGATTGACCGGCATCGTGCGGCCTTTAGGCTGGGTGCCCGATGAAGACTTGCCGGCCGTTATCGCCGCTGCTAGCCTGGCTGTTCAGCCAAGTCTCTATGAAGGGTTTGGCCTGCCAATCTTGGAGCATATGGCTTGTGGACAGGTGGTCGCAGCCAGTAATAGTAGCAGTCACCCGGAGGTCGGCGGCGAAGCGGCCGCCTACTTTGAAGCAACCGACACGGCCGAGATGGCCTCTGTCATCGGCCGTCTCCTGGAAGATAAAGTTGAATACGAATACCGCCGCCAGTTAGGCCTGGATCAGGCCATGAAATTCAGTTGGCGGCGAGCGGCAGATGAGACCATCGCCGTATACCATGAATTGCTAATAAATTAATGTCCGGCGATAAGAAACCGGCTTCTTCCGAAAAGAGCCTCTCCAACGAACCCTACGATCCGACTCGGCGATTTTGGCCGTGGATCGTCGGGGCATTCCTGCTCCTGGCGCCCATCCTCTATGTAACTACCTTGGCTCGTGATTTGGTATATGGCGATCCAACTGAATATACGTTCGTGGCCAACATATTGGGCATCGCCCACCCGCCCGGTTACGCTTTTTACACCTTACTGGGCAAGTTATTCCAGCTGCTGATTCCCTTTGGACAAATCGCCTGGCGCATGCATTTACTATCGGCCGTGACGGCGACAGTAGCCATAGGCTTCGTTTACGGCATCGTGCAGATAATCGCTGCCAGGACGCGGATTTCTTCGCATTCCACGCCTCACTTGGACAAGATAGTGGCCCTCTTCGCCGCCCTAACCGTAGCGACTGCCGCCGATTGGTGGCAACATGCCATTCACGCCAATCCCCACATCATCACGGCTATGTTTTTGGCGGCGAATCTGTTTTTCGTGACGAAGTGGTGGGCGACATCAATGCGGGAAGAAACGAAGGGTGAATCCAGCGGTGATGATGGGGGCGATTCATCTAACCTCAATCATGATGCCTCCAGTAAATGGCTTTATACCTTTTGCCTCTCGGCCGGACTCGGCGTAACCCACCACCCGCTAACCGTATTTAGTTTCCTGGCCTACGGGACCTTTATCCTCTGGATCCGGCCGAGTATCTGGCGCCAGTGGCGGATCCTGCTAAAGATGGTCGCATTTTTTTTGCTGGGTTTGGCCGTGTGGCTCTACTTCCCCATTCGCAGCGCCATGCAGCCGGCTTTTGGTCCTTCCACGATGAATACCTTCGACGGATTCTTGGACCACGTCCTGGGCCGAGGCATCACCGAGAGCCTGCCATTTTTTGGTCTAGTTGACCAATTGGACCGGATGACGGTCTTTTGGAGTCTGTTGCGCCTACAATACTCCCTGGCCATTATTTTCCTCGCGTTGCTGGGCCTGGCCTGGTTAGCCATTTCACCTCAGCGCCGGGCGGCTAACTCTTTGCGACCCCTGGCTCTACTCTTCGGCCTGGCCCTTATCAGCAACTATCTCTTCGTCATCAATTTACGACAACAAGATATCATGGCCTATTTGTTAGGCATCTTCCTGTTAGTTGGCGTCTTGTCTGGGATCGGACTCTGGGGCTTGCTCGATCTGTTGCAAACGAGACTCTCACTGGACCGGAAAGCAATCGCGCTATTGTTAGGTGCTATCTTTCTTCTGGGCCCCGCTTTGCAAATCGTTCGTAATGGTACGCGAATCTCGCTGGGAGCTTATGACGAAGCGGCCTTGTACGCCGAAGCAGTCTTTGATTGGTTCGAAGACCAGGGTGAAGAAGCCATCTTGCTAAATGATTGGGAACACATGACGCCCCTTTGGTTTGCCCAGTTCGTCGAGGGACGCCAACCTGATCCAGCCGACATCCAAGCTCACCTGGTCTCGACCGACCTGCCTTGGCTGGAAAGTGTCTTCCAATATTTACCTGGAGGACCGGTCTATTTGAGTGGCTACCGGCCGGAGATTGCCGGCGCCGGCTTTCGTTTACGTCCCCGCGGTCCTTTTTACCAGGTTGTCCAACCCGGCGATCAGAGCATTCCTCCAGAACTGATCACTATCGTACGGGCATCGGCCGGCGAGATCGATATTCTGGCCTACCAGATAGCCAACAGGGCGATGGCCGGCGAATATGTGCCCCTCACCCTAGCCATGAGCGCGCCCACCGGTACGGCCGATTATTATGTGCCGGTTCTACAAGTCGACCGGGGCGACGGCGTAATGACCTTCGAATTTACCACGGATAGCCATCAAACAACGCCGACTTGGGAACCCGGCGAGGTGATCGTCGAACGGTTCGATTTTGCTTTGCCGCGTGACCTGCCAGATGGCTCCTATCCAGTAACCCTGGGATTTCGTAATCTGAGCACAGGTGAAAACACTGATTTGGTTTTGCCACTGGCGGAACTTGGGATCGCCGGTCAGGACCGGCCGACCGGCACTGACCACCTATTAGCCAATTTCCGCCAGGTAATTGGACTTGTCTCTGCTAAGGCCCGCAACGGCATCGCCCAACGTCGCCATGCACCTTGGGACGATCCGATTCGGGCGCGGCCCGGTGATGTGATTCATCTGACTTTGGAATGGGAAAGCCTGGCCCCGGCCGGAGAAAGTTATACCGTCTTCGTCCATCTAATTGATCCGGCAAACCACCCTTTGGTCGCTCTCGATTACACGCCTTTGGGAGGCTCCACCCCTACTCATTTGTGGATACCTAAGTGGTTGCCCGGGCAAAGGATGCTCGACCCTTACCGGCTAGAATTGCCGGCCGATTTACCGCCTGGTGAATACTTGATAGAAGCCGGCCTGTACGAAATGACCGGAAAACGTAGACTTCATTTATCTGACTCAGACGGTAATTTGACAGGTGACCGTTACATACTCGGCCGGATCATCGTCGAATCATGAAAATTTGACTAGATAAGCATACAATCGCTCGAGTTCCAGTTCGAGTTCTTTCACCGTCTCACTGTTGCCCCCAATCATGAGTTTATCTGTGGGATTCAATCCACCGCGCACGAATCCGGCGCAAGCCTTGCCCGCCACCCATTCGTCAAAATCGCCAATGGCTCGCCATCCTGAAGGCAATATCGCCGAGTAGCCATAGACAACGTCTTTAAACGCCTCTTCCATGGCCTTCATCTCTTCCCGAAGACTATCCATGCTGGCTATGTAGCTACTGGCATTCTCTGTCCGCTTGTTTTCCTTGGCCACGATGGCCGACAAGCCATCGTGGATGGGATTGCTGCCCTCAACGAATTCCTCGAATGGGTTCATGATTCTCTCCTATCAATTATTTGGTATCGCTCGCGAGTTGAGGCCGGCACAACTTCGTTGTTCACCCGGAAGGTTCTGTGCAAGGGTTTGTGAACGCTTCAATTGAATGGGATCTGGGCGCGAGCGTAGTAGTCATCTTAGGTAATGCTGCAAGATAGTTCTATAAACTACTTTACACTATGCGCTTTTCCTTCATCTTTTAAGGTATTCAGAGAAGCGCGCCTGGCTCTCCCATAGCTCCCCAGATAGCCAGGCGCGCTGTGACTTCCTAGGGTTCAACGTGGGCGTCACCGACAAATTCGTAGGTGACGTAAAAATAAGGAAATTCCAAGAAACCAGATAAGGTTATCGTGCCCTGTCCTTTCAGATCTTCAAAAGCGCCTGTACCACCGGTGATGGTCCAGTTGCCAACCGCGGTGAAGGGGCTGAATCCCTCGATGTTTATGGCATGGCCTTTATACTCAATGGTGCCGTTATCGTCCCACAGCTCGCCGGTGGCATGAACGTTTCTAACAAAACCGACTTCATTAAGGCCGACATGGTTGCTATGCTCTTGGCCATCTCCGGCGCTTTCCACGACACCTTCTGACGTCCAGTTCCCGTTTCCGATGAAGTCCCCTTTTGAGACATCATAGACCATCTCAATATCGAACTTGATGTACTCCGGTTGGGTGGCCGATGCCGAGGCTGGCATCGCCACAAGGATAAAGAGCAACAGCATTAGCAGTAGAGCATAAATAAGGCCCCGATTCTTCGTCGGCCCAAGAAAAGCAATTGATTCTTTACGCAACATTTGTGTCCTCCTGTCAGGGACTGGTTCAACTCACCAGATACCTTTTTGAACAACTCGAAATGTCCTGGGTCTGCAACCTCAAATAGAAATCACAAACCTTGTCCATGGCGGCTTCTCTTGGTGGCTGATGAATGAACCAAATACGATAGAGCCTGTTCTATAAGTCAAGCTCTGGCCAGTAGCTGGATAGATTCTACCAAAGGAACGTCCATAAAATATACACAAACGAAGCTATTGCTGAAAAACGGGGGGGGGGTAGGATTGGCCCACCGGCCAGGGACAAAGCCAACAAACAGTGATTAAGGGGGATAGTGAATATTTATTTGAGGTTGGATTCTCAGAAAGCCCTTTTCAGCGGATCCCTTCGAGCCAATAAAGTTGCTCCAAGGCTTGGCGTCCCTTAACCTGTACAGGCTCCATCCTGGTGACAGATACCCACTCTTTCACGAGTTGATATGTATTATCGCTAATAATAATTTGGCCACCCTCGGCCAACACCTGAAGTCTTTCAGAGAGGTTGACGGCATCGCCCACGGCCGAATAATCCTTGCGCAAGGGACTGCCAACATTGCCCACAACGGCATCACCTGTGTGCACGCCTACGCCAAAATACAGTCGTTGGTGTTCGGGAATGCCCTCGTGGTAGGCAGCCAGATCCTGGCGCATCGCCAAAGCTGTTCGCACAGCTCGTTCTGCATGGTTTTCTTGGGGGTTTAACGGCGTATTGAACAATGCCATGACAGTATCGCCATCATACTTATCAATGAGTCCTTCTTGTAAGTTGATGGCAGCGGCAGCAACAGTCAGATGTTCGTTGAGGACCTCGATAAGGAATTCCGGTTCCCACTTTTCGCTCACGGTTGTGAAACCACGAATATCCGCAAAAACGACCGATATTTCTCGTCGTTGAGCTTTTTGAAAAGCATCTATATCGCGTACGCGATCAACCAAAGCAGGAGGCAAGTAACGGCGCACACTTTCCAATCTCTTTTTCTCAGAAACATCATCAAGGACCAAGGCTACGCCTTGAGTCCGCTGCTGCATATCTCGTAGAGGTGAAAAACTCAGGTCGAGCGTTGTCGCCTCAGATCGGCCGCGGACCTGAACATCTAACTCCATGAGATGTTGGCCGCCCCTGTCTTGTATATCTTCAATGACCGATTCCACTGCGACCCCCATCGGATCGTTTAAGAGAGAGCGGTAATCCTGATTTAGCACTTTATGGACGGGGACGCCCAGAATCCGTTCGGCCGCGCGATTGTAAAGCGAAATCCGATCGGCCAGGTCAATGGTTATGACACCACTGGCGATTGACTCAAAGACATCATCCTGAAGATTCTTCATCTCCGTAATATCCTCTAGCTGCTCGCGGATTTGGCGAAACAGGCGGGCATTCTCGACAGCCACGGCCGCCTGGTTGGCGAAAGCAGCCAGGATATCCCGGTCGGTATCGACAAAGATGCCGGAAACGATACGATTATCGGCGTAGATAACCCCAATCGTATTTTCCTTGATTTTCAGAGGCACACATAGAATCGAACGTAGATTATAACTGATGATGCTCTCTTGACCGGCAAAACGGGGATCGGCCTGGGCATTAGTCGTCACCACTGGTTCGCCTGATTCGGCAACGCTGCTAACAATACTGCGGCTGATCTCGAACGACGAACCTTCGAGCGTTTCGCGGTTGATGTTGCGCGCGGCTTCTACGGTTAACTCCCCACTCTCTTCATCGTGCAACATCAAGAATGAACGCTCGGCGCCGGTCAATTGGATGATAGTGTCCATCACCATGTTCAGGACATCCATTTGCTCAAGGGAAGAATTGATGACCGCGCCAACATCTTGCAGGGCCCGCAATTGGCGTTGCTCCTTATCTTGTGAAGCCAGGCCCCTGGACAACGCGTCCATCGTCAAATCAGCCTGAGTAAGGAGCCGCAAAAGGGAATTGTAAGACTGCACCATGGCGCCTTGATTTGCACTGACGATAGCCCGGTGTTGCCGCTCCACCGCTTCGCTCAAGCCACTCATCGTCTGGCGTAATTTCTCCAGCTCGTGATGGGAACGTGGGCCGGTAGATTCGCTCAAAGGAAAAGCCTCCCTATGCTCGCAGGAAAAACAGAACAATTATTCTATGGGAGTATGGCACAGAGTAGGCGAAACGGCAACGAGTAGGTGAGGACTATTTGGCGTCGTCGTCTGATTTTCCCGGTCGGTAGCCACGCATTCGTTGGAGCTGGAAGCCCAATGTGTGGCGGATCATATGGGGTCGCAAGCGTTTCCACTCTTGCCGCGGATCAAAATCTGCATCGGCCGACCGAGCCGGGCTGAATAGTTGCTTCACATATTGGTAAGTCAAATTTCGCAACGGTTCCTTGCCCTCAGGAACAGCCTCGGCCAACAATTTAGCCTGTTCATAAGGTGTATGTGCCGGTTGAACCAAAATTCCTAACCAGGGAGCCCAGTTACCCAACCGGCGATAGCTTTTACCAACGCTAGATTCGACTCGCCGGTTAGCCCGGTTTGCCAGGAAAACGCCGGCGATGGCTATGCCCATGATGACTACCCCCAGGCCCGCTTGCCAGACCAGATCAATGCCGATGCTCACATCGGGATTTTGATTTCCGCGTTCCTCAAGCAAATCGGCCAGGTTTTCGGGATCGGCCAGGCCGGGATTCACGTCTACTTCTTCAGGCAAACGATCGGCATCATCCAAGAGAGACTCATTACCGAAAGCGTCGCCAGGATTACCGAATGTCTCGGGACGGTCACCGGTAGGAATCGAAGCTGTCGCTTCAAAAGGTACCCAACCATAGCCTGGGAAAAACACCTCAGTCCAGGCATGGGCGTTGCTGGCTCGAACCCGGTAAGAGCTACTTTCATCATCCCATTCGCCTTGGGTATATCCCGCCACAAATCGAGCAGGTACGCCTTGTGAGCGCAGCATCATGATCATCGCCGAGGCGTAATAATTGCAATAGGCTTCCTGGTGGTCAAACAAGATGTAATGAACCGGTTCAACCCCATCTGGAGGCGCATCGATTTGGTCATTATAACTGACATTTCTTCGCAAATAGTCGCGGACGGCGATCGCTTTATCGAATGGGTTATCAAGCCCCGCTGTTAGCTCGGCCGCCAATGCCCTGGTTTCCGGAGTAATACTCTCGGGCACTTGCAAATAGTGTTCATCGATCCAATTTGGATAGTTTTGGGATGCCTGGCGCAAACTCGTCGCATCGGCGATGCTATAGTTCGATGACACCTCATACTTCTCCCCCTGGCGCATGACATAGCGGGATTGAACCGTATGTATGATGGCATTGCCTTCATCGTCGAGGCTTCGATTAATGACTATTTGCCGGTCGGAGCCAATGGGTTCAGGCGCGCCGTAGATGGTGCCTGCGTTCGGGACAAAATTGACCATGGCCTGGGTAACTCTCTTACGCATCGCGTAATCAGGTACAGGCAATTGCTCGTCGTCAGGCAGACGCAGAACTTGGTTCGTATCTGAAGTGATCAACCAACCGCCATCCTGGTAGGTATCATAAGCCACGGCTTGCCAATAGACGAAAGGCAAACGCTCTTCGAGATATACATCCATCACCAAAGAATTGGTTACCGTTCGTGGCCCACCCAAGGAGAGGCTGCTGCGGAATGGGTCGCTGGTGGTCGTGCCGTAGGAACGTAAAGATGCGAATAGACGAGTCCAATTATCTTGAAAACCACGCCAGGTATCGTTTACGCCCGTTTCACCTAAGACATCGCTCACCGAGGTGTTGGCATTAGCCGCCGGCAAACCCCAGGCAATACCCAGGGCTATGATGGCTGCCAATAGGCTGGCTCGCAGAAATGTTGACCGAATGTTTTTTTCGTAGCGGACTGAGGCCGATCGCCATCCCTTTTCCTTGTCTACCAGATGTGTACGGGCGATGTAGACCAGGGCAATCAGTGTATAAAGGGCCAGGTAAGCAACCAAGGGTTTTGGACCGTAATAGTAATAGATGACGCTGAGAAGCACCAGGCCACTGGGAAGCACGACACGCCAGAGTTTCGGGTTTCGGAAGGTGTACCAGACGGCCGAATAGCCCAAAAACCAAAAAACAGCGCTGGTATGGATAACAAAAATCATGCCATCGCGGCTGGAACCCTGGGTAACCGCTTTGCCCAGCCAAATGAATTGCCGGTTAAACAAGTCAAAAATGCGTTCGCGCCAAATGAGCTCGCCGGGCAGGGTTCTGCCAATGAGAAAGGTAACCAAGAACAAACCGAAGAGGATGGCCATCAAAAATGCCGTCCGGCCGGTAAACCGGCTCTTAGCCAACAGTAGGCCGGTTAAGACCGCCATGGTACTGACAACGGGAATGATCTCTAGCCCGGCGATCAACTCCGCATTGACTATCGCAGCACTGGCAACAATAACCAAACCCCATGTCAGGAGAAGCGTGAACCAACCTTCCTCAATTCTAAAGCGATGTAACATTTTTGATCTTTTACCTGTCCCGATTGAGCCTATACCCAAGGGTAGTTGTTGACAAGTGATAACCTCAAACTTTTAAGCAAACAGTAAGCTGACTCACGAATCGCGATCCGGTTGTCCATTTTTGCTTATCAACAAAACACTCTCTTGTTAGCCAAGAATTTGCCTCTCAGAAGACATCTCCCTCCTCGAACAGCCAGATCTATCCCTCACCCTTCCCGACGTTGATCTGGGATCGATTACATTATAATCAAAAGAATAAAAGGTGGCAATACGGTGGCTTTATGGTGACAGGCTAATATTGGAGCGTGGGTTTATCGACGCCTAGGAACGGGTTCTTACAAAAAACAGGTAGCCTAAACCGAGAATCGAGGCAAAGAGAAACCACTGGATGGCGTAACCCAAATGAGGTCCATCAGAGAGATCGATTTCAGGGGCGATACGGTAAGGTAACTGCTCCTGATATCCTTCGGGAGGTGTGGCTAATAAGTAGAAGGGAAAAAGTTCGTAAGGCATTTGTTCCTGGATCGCTCCGATATCGATCCGGTACCATTCCCGTTGCGGGCCGCTAACGATCGTTTCCCGCCCCCCCGATAGTTCTTGCGATAATTGGATCGATCCCTCGACAGGTCGTTCATCCGGCTCATTGAATTTAGCCAGATCTGAAGACATGTCCGTTGAAGGAATCCAACCTCTATTGACTAACACGGCCGTTTGGCCATCCTCCAGCACTAAGGGCGTGACTAGGTGCGCGCCGGGGCGACCTTGCCAGTTTTGCTGGACTATGACTATTTGCTCGGAAAAGTCATAACTTCCTTGGGCCACAGCCAGTCGATCATTTAAAAGCACAGGGGCGGCAACGATGTCCTCGGCCGTTAATACCAAGGGGGCAACCGATATTTGCTCCAGGTAAGTTGCATTCCGATCTTTGCGCTGCTGTAGACGATCGAGTTGCCAGATGCCGAGCCGGGCCATGATGATCACCCCGACGATGACGATCAACGTCGTCCACCACCAACGGCGGTTAAAAAGGGTGCGCGGAAGCTGGGAAAGAGGGAGGGAAGACGTTTTCTTATTCTTGCTGGCTTTGGATTTGGTGGTGGTCATGATGTTTCAATGGATAAATGATGGCGACAACCGTGCCTTCAGCCTCTATTTGGCCCGCTGCCGCAAGGCAAAAATTAGAAAGGCTGTCGCCGCTAGGCCCAGGATGATGGGGATCGAGTATAACCAATTGAAACCAGAAGCGCTCTCGACTTCCAACTCAAATGATGTGGCGCCAGTTGCACCGTCAACCCCTGAGGCTTGTATATCAACCTGGTATAGGCCGGCCTCGTCCAGCTCAAATATCGCCTCATAAAGAAATTTATTTTCCGAGTTTTCAATTGTCGCCGGTTCCGTCAGCTCCTTGTCACCATACGGACTGCTTAGCCGGACGATCACGTCTGCATCAAGAATTGGGGAAGCATCTTCGGCCAGAACCAGGGCCAAGGCGATATGTACTTCGCCGACCTCCACCGGATCTGGCGAGGTCCAAACTGTCATCATATACGGGCCGGCCGGTTCGGCTGCCAGCTGCATCTTTCCAGCCGTGTGCGCCTCAACAAAATGTTGGCTACCGGCCATAAGAAGTAACAAGAAACAAACAACCAAAATGATTGGCCGCCGGCTCTCTACTCGGAAGGTAAAAAGGTTCAAGTTCAATGTTTTAGTCCAGGTGCCGCCATGGCTTCATCAGTAGCCCATTCAGAATGGGGCAAAGCTGGTTTTCGCTCCTCCTCTTGCAACCAACGGGAGGCCAGTATCAACGCGGCAATGATATACATCATGCTCCCCGGCACCCACATGATGACGCCGCCAATTTGTTGATCTTCCATCACGGACAGATCCCCATATCCTAGGCATCGCCTCATAATAACTGTATATCGGTCCCGTAGCGAAAACGATAGCCAACCCGGCCAACATATTAGGCGGAATGGCTGTGAGCACGTAGACAAAGCGGCCGGCCGGCGATAATGGGCGGTGTATGCGGGGACCGGCCCCAATGACATGCCACCAGAAAAGCATCGAGACCAAAAAAAATGTTAAATGTTCCAAATCGTGGACAAAGGCGCTCTGCAGAGCCAGATTATACGCATTGGGATCATGCCAGCCCCAATAGACGATGACGAACATAAGCCAGACGAGGCCCGGTCCGGTTGTCCGTCGCAAATAATATCGAAATTTCGCGTTCGGGCTGAGCAAACGGCTGACGCCTGTCCGAACCTTATGCGGCGAACCCCACAACAGGAAGGGTAATGGGTTTGCCAGCAGAAGAAGAGGCGGCACGATCATGACCAACAACAAATGTTGGACCATATGCATAGTCAGGAGTTGGCCACCTAAGACATCGATGGGAGACATCAGGGCAATGGCCAGAAGAAGTATTGCGCTGATGTACAAAACCGGTCGCCAGGCTGCGCCTGCACGCCATCTGTTACGATTTTGATGCACGCGACTCCGTTTCCGGAGCCGCCACCAGCCCAGGCTATAAAGAAACCCGGCCAAGGCCAGGACGATGATAACTTCCAAGCGCAAATCCCAAGATAAGAGGGTTGCGCGGAGTTCAGGATTCATTTTTTTTCTGACGGCAGATGAGTTATTGACTCTTCGACCTTGCCGCCCGGCAAATGCTGAGTGAATTGTGGGTCTTCACTCTAGTCTCTTTCAAATGGTCAACCCCACATCGATCAAAAGTGAACCGGTTGGCCAATAAGGTAAAGGGCCGGATAGAAGAAGAGCCAAATCACATCAACATAGTGCCAGTAGACGGCGGCAGCTTCAATTCCCCAATGCTCGTCGGCGGAATAATGACCTTTACGCCCTAAATTCCAATTTATCAAGATCAAAATGACGCCGCTAAGCACATGCAAGGCATGCATGCCGGTCATGATATAGAAGATGGCCCCATAAACGCCGTCTGTGGGCTTCAATTCCCCACCCCACTCAAAGCCAACGACGCCGACAAGAAACAATATGCCTAACGCGGCCGTAATGAGCATATTGCGCAAAAACGTCTTGCGATCATTATATTTAATTGCGCTTTCTGACCAGGCCATGAAAAAACTACTGGCCAACAAAACGCTGGTCGTGATCAAGCCGAGGGTCTGATTAAGTGCCGGTCTCGTGTTACCCCAAAGGTAAAATCGAGCCGCCAGCAACGCTCCAAAGAGAAATATTTCAGAAAAAAAGAACAGCCACAGTCCTAAACGATTTCGCTTTGTGGTCTCTTCGTATGATTCTTCATGGGTGTCGTGTTCGTGGACAGGTTCGGCAACTGCGCTCATTCGTGCTCCTCCTCACGCCACAGGCGATAAACGTGCATAAAAAAATTAATGATAAGGCCCGCTTTAATGAGGGCGATAAGCATCAAAGGCACGGCCGCATCTTCCAGGTTGATGGCAATGAAAAACTCACCGAGGGTCAGCAATGCCAGGGCGATGAAGACGTAAACATTCCGTCTGTATTCGGCCTTCTTTTTCTGTTCCACGAAATGATCTCTCCTAATGATTACTATTTTGGCTCTAATCCTAATCAGGAAGTTAATCGGCAATTCCAAATTGGCAATTTAATCTCCTGACGTCACCGGGGACATGCGGACATAGGTCGAGTCAGGCAAACCATAATCGTATGGATCCCCTACGACAACCGGTTGTTGCTCATAATTCATCTCGGGCACCGGCGAAGGAAGCTGCCATTCCGGCGAGCGGGATCTCCATGGATTAGGATCGGCGACCTCGGCCGAGCGAGCGCTGCTAATCAGGTTATAGACCATGATCAATACCGACCAGCCAATCACAAGGCCGGCGATGGTGATGAGCATCTGTGTCTGCTGGACTCCGAGTGCGGGATCATAATCAGCAATGCGTCGGCGCATACCGAGCAACCCAATCCGCATCTGGCCCAGGCTCATGATCCAGAAGGCCGGTAGCATCAACCAAAAGTGCAGCTTGCCCAACCGTTCGTTATACATACGGCCGGTTGCTTTGGGGAACCAATAATATAGGGCGGCAAAGAAGGGAAATACGAAGCCGCCGAACATAGTCGCGTGGAAATGGCCGACTATCCAGTAGCTGTCGTGCAGGTGCATGTCCGTGGGCACGGTGGCCAAGATCGGGCCCGTCAAGCCGCCAATCAAAAAGACCGATATCGCCCCAAGGACGAACAGCATTGGCGTCGGAAATGTCAACTTTCCTTGCCAGACCGTTGCGGTCCAACTGAAGAATTTTACACCGGTCGGAATCGCCACCAGCAAAGTAGCCATCATGAAGGGCACCAGCAAGGAACCAGACATGCCTGAGACGAACATGTGATGCGCCCAGACCAGGAAGCCAACCAAGGCAATGGCGATGCTAGAAAGGGCGACCCACTTGTAGCCAAACAACGGCTTTCGGGCGAAAACCGGCAACAATTCACTAATGACCCCCAGCCCAGGCAAGATGAAAACATAAACAACCGGATGGGAGTAAAACCAGAATAGATGCTGGTACAAGAGCGGATCGCCACCAGTAGCCGGGTTGAAAAAGCCTAATCCAAATGCCCTTTCCGTCAAAACCAACATGAGGGCCACGCCAACCGTCTGGGTAGCAGTCATCTGGATGAGGGCTGCAGCCAAAGCGCCCCACACGAAGATTGGCATGCGGAACAAACTCATGCCCGGCGCTCGCATGGTGAATGTCGTCACCACCATGTTAATTGACCCGGCGATGGAGGAAAAGCCAACGATGTAGAATCCCAACAGGAAAAATTGAACCCCGATTAGTTTCGAGGTGGTGCTCAATGTAGGATAACCTACCCAACCCGTATCCCATCCACCAACCGCAATGCCCATGAACAACATAACGGCCGCCGGTACGGCGATCCAGTAACTGAAGGCGTTAAGCCTAGGGTACGCCATATCAGATGCGCCAATCATCAAAGGTACCAAATAGTTGATCATGCCACCGACACCTAGCAGGATGCTGACGATCATGATGATGCCATGGGCGCTAAACAGGGTATTGTACTGTTGAGCATCGAGAAACTGCATGCCTGGGTAAACCAATTCCAAGCGAAAGATGATGGCCAATAAACCACCAAAAAGAAGCACGATGATTGCAGTAATGGTGTATTGGATACCGATGACCTTATGATTGTAATCGACGCTAAAATAGCGGGTCCAGGCCGGCTTGTGTTCAGGTGGACCATGGCGCAATGGGGTATTTTTACCACCAGCCAAACGAAGCCAATCGCTGAAAACGCCTGCGAATAGTAAGAAGAGAATCGTACCCATTATGCCGGCGATCAACACAGCCAGGTCTGGATTCGCTGCTTTACCTTGGGCGGCGCGCACGGCCGTTACCAGGCCATAGCCAACGCCCATGCCAATGGCCATACCAATCAAGCCTTTGACCAAGCCTAGCGAGAACAGCAGGTAAAAGAATCGTAGAATTCGGGACCAGAGCGTATCAGTTTTCATAGGGCCTTTTCCTGAATGACTGCTTTGTTATTGTCCAACTGACTGTATATAAGCGAATAACTCCGCGACAATGTCAACCTCGATACCTGTTTTGGCCAACTCGGCTTGTTTGGCGGTGAATTGATCCTCAAAAGTAGCCGGCATGATGTTCTGAAAACCAGCTACAATTTCGTCGCCCGGGTGGAGGATTGAATTTCGAACGTATTCCTCGTCGACTGTAACCCGGGAGCCACTTTCCAAGAGTTCTTCACGACCAACGACACCTAGCCACGTCGGCCCGGCCAATTCACTGCCGTCAATGCTATGGCAGGCGGTGCAGCCGAAATCGGCCGCCCACTTTTGACCACGTTCCTCAGGGCTCATATTGTCGATGGACACGGTCCGATCGGCGACCCACCGGTCAAAATCGCCTTGGCTGACCACAGAGACCAAAGCTCTCATATTGGCATGATCTAATCCACAAATCTCGGCGCAGCGCACCTTATATTCACCGATCAATGTGGGCGTGATTCGCAGTACGGTCAAGGTTCCAGGAAGCAAATCCTGCTTGACGCGGAATTCCGGTACCCAGAAGGAGTGAAGAACATCATCGCTCTTCATCTCTAAACGAACGGGTCTATCGAGCGGCAACACCAGCTCCAGTGTATCGCCAACTTCTTCATAATCGGGGTAGCTGAATACCCAAGACCATTGGCGGCCGGTAACTTCGACAACCAATTCATTCGGCTCCTCGGCTGTGACCACTCCCAAGATAAATGCCGCCCAGATGCCCAAGGCGATCACCGTGATCAGTGGGATGATTGTCCAGACGATTTCTAAGGCTGTATTGCTATGAAAATGGGCGCCGTCTTCTTCATCACCGGGTTTTCGCCGGAAGGCAAAGACACTGTACAAAATAAAGCCGAGGATCAACGCGAACAAGAAGGAGATGGCCATGAAATGGAAGTTGAACAAAGTGTCGATGGGTCCTGCTTGTTGGCTCGCGGCTACCGGCAACTGGTAGATAGCAATCAATAAATAATAGGTTACCACTGTCCCTATAACGACTAATACAGCAACAATTGCCAGATGTCTTCCATTATTCTTCATAATACTGTTCCCGATTGTACGATGCGATTGGGGATCAAATTCGGCTTCGTCTGTGCATTCGTGCCGACCCTTGGTTTCGTTAGCACGCTGCGGTTGTAAACTTTATCACAATCATATTATCTGGGCAAAGGAAAAGCTGTGGTTTAGTATAGGTAATTCTTATGCTTTCCAGGGGTAAAATGACCGATTCTTGGTCGAGGCTAGCCAATCATATCTGAAAACCGCTAAGCGACAGTCGGGGCAGGGCCTCCCGCATCACCCTGAGAGACTCGCAAACGGCGGAGAAGGACGACGATAATGCCGACTGCTGATAGGGCTGAGCCGGCCGCTGCCACAAAGAACCATTTTTGCTTTCGGCGTGTTATTGAAGGACCAATGACAATATCGGCCGGACGGTAAGCCTCGAGGTTTCGTCGCAGTTGGGATCGGAAAGCCGGCACTGCCACAGGCACTAAAGCAGCCTTCACATCTGATGCCAATTTGAATAACGGAGCCAATTCCGCTGTCGATTCAGGATAACGCGCCAGCAATATGTTGGTCGCTTCCCCAGCTTGGTCGCTGCCCTCGGCGATGAGGATCTCGGCATGCCCGTTTAATACATTTGATATATCTGGCCTTTTCATCATTTACTCCGGTATTGCCACAATGCCCAATGCTCCTGGGCCAAGGTTGATGGCCACAGAGATGCCCATGTCGGCGATGAATTCCTCTGTGTAATTTAGCCGGGCCTTCGCCATTTCCTGGAGCGTCGCCGCCCCATCCGGCGAACCGGCGTGTATTATCGCTAATTTTATGGGCTGCTCACCCACTTGTTGGAAGATAAAATCGACGATGTAGTCCAGCGCTTTGCTGTAAGTTCTTACCCTGCCTGCTTCGACGATGAGCCCGTCTTCCACCTTCATAATTGGCTTAATCCTGAGCAGAGAAGCCATGGTTGATTGCAGTGATCCGACCCGCCCGCCCTTTACCGCATATTCAAGACTATCTACCAGGAAGACCACGCATTGATTCGCGCGCATCTCCTCTAACCGCTTCATGATCTCGTCGATACCTGTCCCATCACGCGCCATGCGCGCCGCTTCAATCGCCATGTAGCCTTGCGCTGCAGAACCCCCGGCCGAATCAAACAAATGAAATGTTCCTTGGTCAGCCAGTTCAATAGCGGCGGCTTTGGCTGATTCGTAGGTTCCGCTCAGCTTCTCTCCTACGGTGATGGTAAGGATCTCCTTCTCTCCTGAAGCCATGATCTCACGATAATACTCAGCGAACTGAAAGGGCGTCGGCTGAGAGGATTTTGGAAAGTTATGATCGCCTACTTCTTTCACCTTGGCGTAAAAACCGGCATGATCCATACCAATTCCAGTCAGGTACTCCTCGGTTCCAAAGGTAATATTGATTGGAACAACGACGATGTCGAGTTCCCGTGCGAGCTCATCGGGTACGTCCCCGGCGTCATCTATGACGATCCTCACTTCAACCTCCTGTTATTTGCATTTTCATCACTGCCTGGTGCAAAATAATTAGACTGGCTGTCCATCGCAATTGAATTCAACCGCAGCCAGCGCCCACGTTTACCTTTTTCATCCGAACCGGCGCGGGCAGATTCTTTGTTTTGGGTAGCCTGTTGGGCGACCTCAGTCTTCAGCGAAGTTAAGGTCCGATGATATAGCGATTTAATCGCCCCTTCGCTTCTTCCCATGATCTGGCCAATCTCCGCATTTGACAGACGATCGACAAACTTCAATAAAAGAAGATCCTGGCGATCGGCCGGAAGCTTCCTAATAGATGCCAATACTAACGCCTGATCCTGATCGCGCTCCAGCATCACCTCGGGGCTTTCAATACGATTCAATCTTGAAACCCTATCAATCGAGATCATCGAGCGTCTGCTATTGTCTCGATACCAATTCGTTACCATATTTCGGGCTATCCGATAAAGCCATGCTGAAAAGGGCACGCCCTTGTTTTCGTACCGACCGATATGTTGGATAGCTCGAAAAAAGACACGTGATGTCAAATCCTCAGCTTCATCCCTGTCGGCAGTGCGATAGTAAAGATAGTTATAGATTCTATCGACGTAGATTTCGTACAGCTGGCCAAATGCTGCACTATCTTTTTTTGCTCGCTCAATCAGAGCACTTTCGTCGATATCGTTCTTAACCATACGTTCGCGAGATCGCAACGGCCGGTCATTTTATATAACCCGCCATAAGACAATTGGTTTCGGGGCAGGAGTATATCAGAGCCCAATTAGCCTGACTATCGGGTTCTTGACTGCCTTCAACGGCTAGGATATTCTCGATTTCTAATGGCTATTAAAGATGATAATTCTCAACCCCCGGTCCGGCGGTTCCCTGATGGCATCAATTGTGCCGGAGCTTTATTGTTAATGGCACTGATTCTCGTGGCGGTTGGCGCGGGCCTCGGTTCGGCTAAGGGCGATGACCCGCTTGTTCAAACTCGAACTGTACAAGCAGAACGTTTCGTTGGCCTGGCTGAACTTTTAACTCCGGAAGCATCGACTGAACCTGAAGCGGAGGGTGACACTCCGGCCTTGTCAATCGCTTCTACCGTGGTTACATCAAAACCTCAAATTGTGGCAACGTCGTTGCTGCCGCCGGAAGAGACCGAATCGCGACCGCTGGACATAGAACCACTCCCTCTCGACAATCAGGTCACCCGGCCGGCGCCTTTGCCGACCCCCCATGAAAGTTACAGCTTCACACTCAAAGTGCCAATCTTGATGTATCATTATATTAGCCAGCCTCCTGAAAATGCCGATGAGTATCGGCTGGACCTGTCGACGACGCCGGAGAACTTCAGGGCACAGCTGCAGTTTCTGGTAGATAATGGTTATGAGACCATCGATCTGTACGATCTGTCTCTGGCTATTGCTGGTGAAATTGACCTGCCAGAAAAACCGGTGATCATCACTTTGGACGACGGCTACCGGGACAATTATGAAAACGCGTTCCCTCTATTAAAAGAATTAGGTTTAGAAGCGACCTTCTTCGTTGTCACAGAATTTGTTGACCAGGGGAATTCCAATTATCTGAATTGGGCGATGATCGAGGAAATGGCCAAGGCCGGTATGCGAATTGAACCTCACAGTAAAACCCACCCAGATTTGACGAGATATGACCGCGATTTTGTCCTCTGGGAAGTCTTGGGTTCAGCGGAAACAATTGCAGCCCACATTGGCTACCGGCCGCGTTACTTTGCTTATCCTGGTGGTCGATACGATGACGATGTCAGGAAGATTGTGGCCGAGTTAGATTTCTGGGGCGCGGTTACAACTGAGGGCGGACTATGGCACGGCTTCAATGATCGTTATGATTGGCCACGGGTTCGCATTCGCCTGACAACTGCCATTGAGGAATTTCCGAACCTGCTCGACTGACTGAAAGGTCATCTTCGGAAATTCATCCCTTAATATATTTTATTACCTTGCACTAGATATTTTGTCTGAAACAAAAAAAGTATGATTGAGAGTCCGAATGTGCCAGATGAAGCTGCTTCAGGTTTCGATCAGGTTCGGCAGTCCTTTGGGGAGGATGGTTTGACATGAATCTCGATAGAAAAGTTGCTGTAGTAACAGGTGGCGCCGTCCGCGTCGGCCGGGCAATAAGTCTGGCCCTGGCGCAAGCAGGTTGCCATGTCTTCGTTCATTATGGGCGTTCGGCCGGGCCGGCCCTGGAAACCAAAGAAGAAATCGAGGCGACCGGTGTAGAGGCCGAGATATTTTCGGCCGATCTCTCCGATGTTACCTCCACCCAGTTAATCATCCCCTCCGCCATCGATCGTTTTGGGAAGGTCGATATCTTGATCAATAGTGCGGCCATTTTCCTTGAAGGCGGTTTGGCGGATACAACTATAGAAATGTGGGATTCCCAATTTGCCATCAATTTGAGGGCGCCATTTATCCTTAGCCAGGCCTTTGCCGCCCAGGTGCCTCCTGGTGATGCAGGAGCTATCGTAAATATTGTCGATGCTCGCATCTTTCGCCCAGCCGCCGATCACTTCGCTTACCGTTTGACCAAATCGGGCCTGCTTTCGATGACACTAAACCTGGCCCATGAGCTAGCGCCAAATATTCGGGTAAATGCAGTTGCCTTGGGGGCTATCCTCCCACCACCTGGCAAAGATGATTCTTACCTAAACAACCTGGCTCAATTACGAATCCCACTGCAACGAGCAGGCAATGCTGAAATGGTCGCACAAAATGTGCTCCATTTATTGAGCCAGGAATTCCTGACCGGCGTTACCATTCGAATCGATGGCGCAGAATTCCTTTAAACAAGCATTGACAGGAGGTTCCAGGATAATAGCTATGGACCAAATCATCATCAAAGATCTATTGCTAAGAGGCATTGTCGGCATCAATGAAGATGAGCGAGTCAACAAACAAGATATTCTCATCAATATCGTCATGTATGCCGATACCCGCACTGCAGCTAAGAGTGACAATATCAACGACGCCGTAAATTATCGCACGATTACTAAGCGTATCGTCCGGCATGTCGAAGGCTCGTCCGATTTTTTGGTCGAAAAGTTAGTGAACGACATCGCCCGAATCATTCTCGTAGAATATAGTGTCGAACGAGTCATCGTCCGGTTGGAAAAGCCAGGCGCATTAAGATTTGCCAGATCAGTGGGCATCGAAATCGATCGCAATAGAATTGATTACGTCTGAAGTTTAAAAGTTCCTGCACTCCCGTCTGCGCCGGATATTGGGTCAGTGGATGTTCAAGCTGAAACATTAGGATTAGAGTGAAGAAGATGAACCGGGCCTTTGTTTTGCTCGGATCTAATATCGAGCGAGAGAAAAATCTGCCCGCGGCCGTGCGATTGTTGCGCCGGTGCTGCCGGGTGCGGTTGGTTTCATCCGTTTACGAGACCGTACCTGTTGGCCTGGAAGAACAACCCTGCTTTTGGAATGCCGCCGTTCTGCTGGAAACAGAACTGACCGCTGCCCAATTAAAATCCGAGGTGTTGGCCGAGATAGAACGAGAACTACGCCGGGTGCGAACCGAAGACCCGAATGCTGCTCGCACGATTGATATCGACATCACCCTCTTTAACCGCGACAGCTTCGACCTAGATGCTACTCATCATATTCCAGATCCGGACTTGCTCAAGTATCCTCATGTTGCCGTACCTATTGCCGAAGTTGCCCCCTGGTTAAGACATCCGGAGACAGATGAACAAATGCAGGAAATCGCCGGTCGTTTGATGCATGAAGCGGAGGAAAAAGGAGAACCACCTCTTCGCAAGCGCGTAGAAGTGACCTTAGCCTGATTGGTTCCGGATCACGATCCGTCTTGAACGACGTCCGTGTTCTGAAAAGTTAGCCTCCAACCGCCGTCCAATCCGCCATCCCCTTGTTCACAACTTGTTATGCTGAGGCCTGAAACAGTCCGGCTGCCTTCGGCCATCATCACTCGATAAGAGACATCTGGACTCATCGCGAAATCACCGTAACCCAAACCCCTTTCCGGTTGGAATCCCGTGAAGAAATGATCGCTTCCACCATCCCACAAGACGATCACCTCGGCTCCAGGCAATGGATCCAGAAACGGATCGACGGTTATGACTTCGATCCGTCGGATTGGCTCATCACGATTACAAAGTTGTTCCTGGCGTAATAGACGGTAGACAGGCACCTGAGTAGGCGAGGGCACTGGCGATGGTGTTAAGGTCGGCAACGGGGTGCTGGTAGCTGGCGGCGTCTCTCGAATCTCCGGCGTACTCCTTGCCGCCGCTGGCGCTGTTTGTAAGATAGCGGCCGTGCCTGTTGGCTGAGGCGCGAATACCGACACAGCTGCATTTTGAACGCCCAATCTCCGGGCGAGTTGGGCCAAGCTCTTCGTATCTGCAGCCGATTCCCCTTGTCGTAAGAACTCCTCTAACATGGTCCCGACCGTTTGATCGACTTCCGTATCATTTAAGGCAGCCAGCCGTTCTTCTGCCCGTGTCCAATTACCATCCGCCTCGAAACTCTGGCTGATCAGCAGAACATACTCGGCTTTATAACGATCACTGAAGCGAGCCGGGCTCGCCTCGGTAAATACAACCGGTTCAAAAATCCAAGCATAATACAGGGCCCCGGCAAAACCCAGAATCAAGCCGATCAATATCAAGCTGGCAGCCGGAAACCTGGGCCCTTTTGTTTGAAGCCAACGCTCTCGCTGCCGGCTATTTCTGTTCCGACGCTCGTTCATCCACCCCCGCCCGATTCGCCATCAATCAAATATGGGTCCATAGCTGGAGAATAAAGGCCAAAGTCGGTAGACAGTTTAACCAGATGCTCAATTTCCATCTCATCCGCCCCAGCCAGGATGTGATTGACTGTCACAGAAAGCAACCAGCCATCTACATCTTCCTTACCAAGGCTCTGGAGACGTTGTCGGGCCAAATTTGGATCCTGGTTTAACGAGTACGCTGAGGCAATCATCACCGTGTACTCATGTTGGTAACTATCCTCGAGAACTGTGGGATCGGCTTCACTGAACTCAATTGGCCATACCACCCAGCCGATCAGCAAACCAACGGCGATCCCCAAGAAGATGCCCAAACCAAGCCAAACAACGATTCGAAGTGCTTTTTGCCACCCAGATGTCATGGCTAGGGATTATAGAACGAGCAATCACGGAGGCAACCATAAAAAAAGCCGCTCACAGATTATTGAGCGGCGCCTACTTGTCCAGTCTCCTGCTGGGATTTATAATCTTAAACAGGAAGACCAAGCGAATGCCGAAGGTGGGAATCGAACCCACACTCCCGAGGGAACACGATTTTGAGTCGTGCGCGTCTGCCAGTTCCGCCACTTCGGCTAGTGCCAAAAGTATAGGATATGCACTTACGTCTGTCAATCAAACTGGAAGTAAAAGTGCAGGACCAATTTGTGTGGCGATAAAGGCACTATGGATTTTGCTCAGACACCTCTTGACGGTAATGTTTGAATCTAGTTAGTTCTAATAAATTGCCAGACGAATGGACGAAACTTACTTGATCCAGCAGGCTAAAGATGGGGATGTCTACGCCTATAACACCCTCGTCTTGCATTACCAAGACTCGGTTTATAACGTCGCATATCGTGTGATGGGTGAGCCGTCAGCCGCGGCTGACGCCACCCAGGAGGCCTTTATCTCCGCTTACAAAGCTCTCCGGCGGTTTCGTGGCGGCAACTTCAAAGCCTGGCTGATGCGTATCGTCACCAACGCCTGCTACGATGAACTGCGCCGCCGCAAACGAAGGCCTCAATCCTCCCTTGATGAGATCATCGATGAATTTGAATCTTCACCTGTGCTCAGCGAAAACAGCCCTGGACCTGAAAATTACATGCAACAGGTGGAATTGGTGGAGGCTATTCAACGCTGTCTTGATGATTTGCCCGACGATCAACGTACGGCGACCGTTCTTTGTGATGTAGAAGGTTATGATTACAACGAAATAGCCGACATTATGTCAACTTCATTGGGAACAGTGAAGTCTCGAATCAGCCGCGCCAGGGCCAAATTGCGCGATTGTTTACAAGGTATGGCGGAACTATTACCGGCCGAATATCGTTTAGGTACTGAAGGAATGTAATTTCATCATAATCATTCCTGTAATAGTCAACTTGTTAAGTCAAGAGAGTTGAAATAAATGAGTGTGCTCCGGTTCGTACCACGAACCGGGCAGTTGATAGTATTGCGAGATTGAATAAATGTAGTGATGTGGTTGTGAAGCTATAGATAAATCTTCACCTACATTGGTACCGGATGTTAAATATCTGATGCTTGATTTTTTAGCGAATTGGCGCAAGTCAAATGAGGAAAAACGGCAGGAGTCCATAACGGCTTACCTGGACGGTGCCCTCACGCCTAAACAAGAACGGCTTTTTGAAGAGCGGTTAACCAGCGATCAAGCGCTTCGCTATAACGTCGAGCAACAAAAACTCTTAAAGCGAAATCTTACTCAAATTCCTCGCTTACGCTCCCCTCGGAATTTTACACTTGATCCAGCACTTTACGGCCGTCCTGAGCCAGACCCAGCCGCCCGCGTTTACCCTGCTTTAAGAGCTGCAACAGCGTTAGTCGGGCTCTTTTTCGTCGTTGCTGTAGCCGCCATCTTACTGACCACTGGCCAAAGCGGGCGGCAATCGGTCGCACTGGCACCTCAAGTTGACGAAGTGTTTTCTAATATTGCAGCGACAGTCATCGTTGAATCGGAAGGAGCAGCAATGGAAGCGCCGGCCGAACTCACGCTATCACCTGATGAGCGGATTTTTGAGCTGGAGGCAGCCAAAGAAGCAGAACCCGTGATGGAGGCCCCAGCCGAGGAAGCTATTGTTGAAGAAGCGGCCGAGGCTGAAATACAGACCGATGATGATGCTAAAACCATGGCCGAAGAAGAAAGCGCCATGCAGGAAGAAGCGCCGGCAGGAGAATTGACGCCTGGTCTTGGACAAGCTGCTCCCTTACCAGAGGCGGAAGAACTCCCTCCCGCCGATGCGGCCGGAGGCGGAGGGATAGAGACAGATGCGGCGGATAGTGTCCCAGAGGGAACCACTCCTGTGGAAACGCGATCCCTTGCACCATCTGAAGAAGTGCCTTCAGACGCGATTTCTGCTGAATTACCTACCGAACCAGCAGCTGGCCAAGACGATGCTTTACCTACCACGCAGGCTATTCCTCGTACGGCAACGGCAGTAGGAGCGGCGGATGATCAAACCAATATGACCGGAGCAGGCGCTGCGGACGGTTTTCGAGCCACGATCCCCTGGCTATCCGTAATAGTCGTGATTCTTGGAATACTCGTCCTCTTGCTGTCGGCGGCAACGCTCCTGATCCGCCGTAGGCTCTAGGAAATGCCGGGCACAGCCGCTTCAATACTATGAGTAACCTTGTTAGCCCAAATAGTGCGCCGGACCATATAGTTTATTGTCCCAGGTGCGCCTCAAAACTGGTTACCCGGAATGTAGGCGATAAACAAAGGAGAGCCTGCCCGAGCTGCAACTACATCCACTTTACCGACCCCAAGGTCGGCGTTGGCGTCCTGGTTATTGATGATGGGAAGATTCTGCTCGTTAAGCGAAAGATGCAACCCGAACAGGGAAAATGGAGTTTGCCGGCCGGTTTCCTGGACTACGGCGAAAACCCCAAGGAAACGGCCGAGCGCGAGGTATTCGAAGAAACTAATTTGCGCGTTCATATTCAGTCGCTTCTGGAGCTATACCATAATCCCGAAGCCGTGGAAAACGGCGGGGCGTCGATTTTTATTCTGTACCAGGCTTACCTTAAAGGCGGCGAAATCAAGGCCGGCGACGATGCCTCTCAGGCCGAATTTTTTGGCCCAGACGAGCTGCCGGAGATCGCCTTTGCAAGCACGCGTGATGTCATCAATCGCTGGCAAGAATCGATGCGGGCGATTGGCTCAGGGCCATCCACCCAAAACGGCTCTATCTTTGACGGATCAGGGCAAGCTGAAGGGTAGTGGTAGCATCGTCGAATTCAAGGCGACGATGACGAATGCGGCTACAAATAATAGCACGACGGCCATAGCTAAAGCGACCACGTACCATGGAACCACCAGTCGCTGCACTTGTCCGGCAGCAACCGTGTTAACCGGGGCTGCTGATACCCTTGGCTGCGCTTGAAGATTAGCCGAATTCACTCCATCCCCACTTTCGGACGCCTGTGCTACGTCCTTCCGAGCTGATTTTTCCTTTTTGCTGGAAACTTTTTGCTGGGACTGAGCATCAGAAGTAGGTTCACCGGGTGCGTATTTTACTTCAGGCCAATCATCCTTCGTCACGGCCAAATTAACCAAGTCATTTTCGGCGCCTTCGGCCAGCTGGGTATCATCGGGATGGTCAACCTCTTTTCCGGTCCTCTCGCTCTCTTGCTCGGCCCCGGCAACTTCTGGGCGCGATTCTTCCCGCATTATCGTCATAAAAAGCGCCGCTTCTAGTTCCTTCAAAGCATCCAGATCTTGCTCAGATGGTCCGCGGTTGTTCGGATCTGCTTTAAATTCCGCCAGGAGCTCAGGGGTCAGCTCAATATCCTCCTGCCCATCCATTGCTTCAGAGAGAAAATCGATGAGGTCATCGTTGAGGCTTGCAAGAGCAGGTTCATTGGCCGGATAAGCCATGTTAGGTTGGGCAGAAGCAAATTGCTGGCGATCGACTCCAAAGATCAGGGGTGTATCCGGTTTAGGCGCCTGGCGTTTTAACTCGGATTGAACTTCTGGAGGCGCGAGTTGCTTAACCCATTGCGGAATCTCGGCCGGAACCAGTTGAGGTGCAAACGACCGCTCGACATTATCGACTATGATTTGGCTGAGCGGCGAGGTATCAGGACGATCCTCGCTCAACACCTCGATATCACGGGCCAGTAGATAATAGCTGGCATGAGCTGGCTCGAATGCCAGGTGCCCCCCTGCTCGAATCAAGTCTCCGTCGCTGATGTGGGTCTCAGTCGCGGCTCTTGAGGAAAGACGACAATGAAGACGGTAGCCGTGTTCTTCAATGTAAAAATCGCTGACAGTTACCCCGTCTCCACAATGAGACAGATTCTTCACTTCGCCTACAACGAAAACAAGCCCGAGGGGGAACTCAGCCGGTAGCTGCAGCGCCATGCGTTTATTTAGGCGACTGACGGAAATATCCATGATTCTGATAAAATTATAGTCAATTATGTCCCTCAAGCCTAGCGCCAGGTCCCCTTCTTGATAGGAAAATCTTGCTAGTCTGGCCAGTTATAGATAATTTAGCGCCCAATTTTGGCGCAAAGAAAGGCTCGGTGATATAGTTACTAGTTGGTTGTTGAACATTAAGAATAGGCACAGAGATTGACTGTAAACTGCAAAATCTGATATACTTGTCGGTCTGCGCCGACGTAGCTCAACTGGCAGAGCAATGCTCTTGTAAAGCATAGGTTATGGGTTCAAGTCCCATCGTCGGCTTGGATCAAGACGCTCTAGTTAGTTACATGGGTCAGTGTCCCGAGTGGCAAAGGGGGCGGACTGTAAATCCGCTGGCGGAAGCCTTCGTAGGTTCGAGTCCTACCTGGCCCACAGGAAACGACAATCTTACAGTCGCACGACGGCTGATCTTATTGCCCACGTAGCTCAGACGGCAGAGCACATTCTTGGTAAGAATGAGGTCATGGGTTCGAGTCCCATCGTGGGCTCTCTGCCCCGTTTGCCCGAGGTGCAGAACTATAGGGTGACGGGGTATTGTTCTGGAAGGAAGATGTGTTCGGTTGTGATATTCAATCGATGAGATTGAGTCAAAATCACAGATTTTGAAATTTACAGATTTTAGAGGAGATTTTGAATTTGATAGCTATCGCTTGTTAAACGAGACGATATGCTAAATTTGAAACAGGATTAAGGGAACATGGGCAAAGAAAAATTTGTACGCGAGAAGCCACATTGCAATATTGGAACGATTGGTCATATTGATCATGGCAAGACAACCTTAACGGCGGCGATCACGAAAGTGCTGAGCTTGAAAGGTTGGGCAGATTTTCGGGCCTTTGATCAGATTGACAATGCGCCAGAAGAAAAAGAACGGGGCATCACCATCTCCATCGCCCACGTGGAGTACGAGACGGCGAACCGGCACTATGCCCACGTCGATTGCCCGGGTCACCGGGATTACATCAAGAACATGATCACGGGTGCGGCGCAGATGGACGGCGCGATACTGGTGGTTGCAGCGCCGGATGGGCCAATGCCCCAGACACGAGAGCATGTGTTGCTGGCGCGGCAGGTGGAAGTACCGGCCATGGTGATCTACCTGAACAAAGTAGACATGATGGATGACGAGGAGTTGCTGGAACTGGTGGAGCTTGAGCTGCGCGAGTTGCTGGACTCCTACGAATTTCCTGGCGACGAGACGCCAATCGTGCGGGGCAGCGCCCTGGCGGCGTTGGAGAGTGAAAGCACGGATGTGGATGCACCGGAGTATGCCAGCATCTGGGAATTGATGCGGGTGGTGGACGAGTACATACCGCAGCCGGTGCGCGAAGTAGACAAACCATTCCTGATGTCCATCGAAGACGTGTTCAGCATCAAAGGTCGGGGCACCGTGGTGACAGGCCGGGTGGAACGAGGAACGATGAAGCCGGGCAGCGAGGTCGACATCGTCGGCTTGCGGGACGATATCCGCAAGGTGGTGGTGACCTCGATGGAAATGTTCCACAAGATGCTGGACCAAGTGGAAGCGGGTGATAATGCAGGTCTGCTGCTACGAGGTGTGAACCGGGATGAGGTTGAGCGAGGCCAGGTGCTGGCCAAGCCGGGCAGCATTACGCCGCACACTAAGTTCATGAGCGAAGTGTACGTATTGCGCAAGGACGAAGGCGGCCGGCACAAGGCATTCTTCCCTGGCTACCGGCCGCAGTTTTACATCCGGACGATGGATGTGACTGGTGAAATCACGCTGCCCGAAGGGGTTGAGATGGTGATGCCCGGGGACAGCGTAAACTTGCAGGTAGAGCTGATTACCCCGGTGGCCCTAGAAGCGGGCAGCACCTTCGCCATTCGCGAGGGCGGCCTGACCGTCGGCGCCGGCGTCATCACGAAAATTATTGTTTAGATAGTTTGAACGACTGGTAGATTTGCCGCGGACAATAAAATTGTCCCAGGCAAATTACCAGTTTTCTGGAGATTTGTATGGCTAAGAAGGCGGTCCGTTCCGTCATTACATTGGCATGTTCGGAATGTAAAGAACGAAATTACACAACCGAAAAAAACCGGCGTAATGATCCCGGCCGGATAGAATTAAACAAATATTGTTCACGCTGCCGCAAGCATCAGTTGCACCGGGAAACACGTTAAGTGTTTTCCTTATATGCGACCCGGTTATGTAGGGGGTTAGCTCAATTGGCAGAGCAACGGTCTCCAAAACCGTAGGTTGCGGGTTCGATTCCTGCACCCCCTGTTATTTTGATGACTAACTGGCTCAGCCTATCTTGCTCAGCCTAATTGGTTCAGAATCGAGAGGTAATAATTACAGTGACGCGAGCAAAATCTGCAAAAAAATCCACCGGTCAGAGTAATGCCATTACTCGCTACCTCCGACAAACACGAGGCGAATTACGAAAAGTTACCTGGCCCACACGGCAGGAGTCGCAGCGTCTAACGGCAATTGTCCTGGGCGTTACGGCCGTCATGTCCTTATTCCTGGGTGTCTTAGATTTTGTTTTTTCCAGAGCTGTCCAGGGCTTGGTTCAGCTGCTTGTCGGAGCCTAACACGGATAAACTAAATCAACGGTCATGGCCTTCCACTTGTCCGGAGAGTCAAGGATCTGACTCTTGTCACAGAAACGGTGATATGGGCAAACGTAAAAACAATGATTGGGTGACTCAAGATGATTGAGGAAATAGAAAAAGAAGTAGCGACTCAAGAGGTCGAAGAGACAGAAGCCGAAGGGGCAGATATCGCGGTGGTTGCGTCAACTTTTGCCTCAGATGAGGTCTCAGATGAAGTAGCTGTTGAGGTCTCTGTTGACGTTTCAGGCGAAGTCCCAGATGAGGTTTCGGTGGAAGTCACTGAAGAAATCTTGGATAATGTCCCTGGTGAAGCCGTCGAAGATCTTCTCGATGAAGTCGTTGAAGAAGTTGGCGAGGAAATCCTTGAAGAAGAAATTGCAGTCGCCCCTGAAGAAGCGGATGACGAATCAGAAATCAGTTTGATCCTGGATGAAGACGAGCAGACTGAGCCTGATATCGTTGCCTTGCCGGATGACGGTCGCGCCTGGTTTGTGGTTCACTGTTATTCAGGTTACGAAAACAAGGTGCGTCACAGCATCGAACAGCGCATCGAAACGATGGGGATGCAAAGTCAGATCTTTGATGTTGTGGTGCCAACAGAAGAAGAAATTGAAATTAAAGACGGTAAGCGTCGCACAGTCGAACGCCGGGTTTTCCCGGGTTACATCCTGGTCCAATTAATCATGGATGAGGATTCATGGTATGTGGTTCGCAATACCCCGGGCGTTACCGGGTTTGTCGGCATGGGCAACGAACCCACCCCACTTCGAGAAGACGAAGTGGCGAAGATCATGAACCGTATGGAAGCCGAAGCCCCCAAAGTGAAATTCAACTTCCAGCCCGGCGAAAAAGTTCGAATTCGAACGGGACCGTTCGCCGATTTCATCGGCACCGTGGACGAAATCGACATCGAACGGGCCAAGGTCCGGGTCTTGGTGTCCTTCTTCGGCCGCGAGACGCCGGTTGAACTAGATTTCCTGCATGTGGAGAATATATAAGCATGGCAAAGAAGGTACTCGCAGTAGTCAAGATTAATATTCCGGCCGGGAAAGCAAATCCCGCGCCTCCGGTTGGTACGGCTCTGGGTCCGCACGGCATCAATCTGATGCAGTTTTGCAAAGAATATAATGCCCGGACCTCCAACCAGGTCGGCCAAATCATCCCGGCCGAGGTTACAGTCTTTTCAGATAATAGCTTTGCATTTATCTTAAAGACCCCACCTACCGCGGCGCTATTAAAAAAGGCGGCAGGGATCGATAGTGGTTCATCTGTGCCCAATCGCGATAAGGTTGGCACGGTTACATCAAAACAGTTACGAGAAATCGCCGAAACCAAAATGAAAGATCTTAATGCTCTTGACATCGATGCGGCGATGAAAATTGTCGCCGGTACCGCCCGCAGCATGGGGATTGTCGTCCAAGATTAATTTTATATCGTGGGAGGATCCCCTCGAGTGGGTCCGCTAACACCACAAGGAGAAATAATGGCCAAGAGAGGAAAACAATATTTGGAAGCCGCTGCCAAGGTAGACCGGGATAAATTATATTCCCGGGATGAAGCGATCAAACTTATACGGGAAACAGCTTTTACGAAATTTGACCCCACCGTTGAGGTTCATTTACGTTTAGGCGTCGATCCGCGTCACGCCGACCAGCAAGTCCGTGATGTTCTGCTTCTGCCCCATGGTCTCGGCAAGACCGTTCGAGTTCTTGTGTTTGCCGAGGGTGAAGACGCCCGTCTAGCTGAGGAAGCCGGAGCTGATTTCATCGCCGACGACGAGATGATCAAAAAGATCCAGGGTGGATGGACAGAGTTTGACGTCGCCATGGCGGTTCCATCTATGATGGGTAAGGTCGGTAGATTGGGCCGAGTATTGGGTCCGCGTGGCTTAATGCCAAATCCGCGAGCAGGCACGGTAGCCCCAGGCGAAGACCTGCCGCGCTTGATTGAAGAGGCAAAGGCAGGCCGCGTCGAATTTCGAGTGGACAAAACCAGTAACGTTCACGTGCCAATTGGTATGGCAAGTTTCAGCGAAGAGCAATTGTACGACAACCTGAACGCTCTGCTGGACGCCATCAAACGTGCCCGACCACCGGCCGTCAAAGGTGCTTACGTTCGCAAAATCACCTTAGCAAATACCATGGGTCCTGGAATCAGGCTTGACGTCATGGAAGCAATGCCCTAAAGTTAGGGTTCCTGGAAGGATTATTCCGGGCAGTTTAACAATTTAAAAAACGTTGGCCAGAGCTTAAGCTCTGGACCTTCACCAGAGACAGTTGGTGCCGGGAAGACATGAAGCCCATGTTGATAACGGCTTAATCAAGCCAGCCGAGGTGGTGGTATCGATTAGGTCATAAACGAAACCCTGTGGGCAGTAGCCCACGATGTATCGTAACAGAATCGAAATCAGAAACCCTCATGCCATCTGGTGTGAGGGTTTTTATTTATTCATAGGCAATATCCTCAATAGGGAGGTGACAACCGTTGGCAATATCTAAGCAAAAGAAAGAAAAACTTGTAGCAGAATATGTGGATATACTGAAAAGCAGTAGGGCGATATTCCTGACCGAGTACACCGGTTTAGATGTCAAACAAATGCAGCAACTTCGGGCGGATGTCCGGAAGGCTGATGGTGATTTCCGGGTCACGAAAAACACATTGATGCTGCTGGCTTTGGAACAAGTTGGCAGGCCAGCGCCGGCAGACTTGTTTAATGGTCAGCTGTCCACCGGCTTCGCATTACAGGAAGTTCCATCGCTGGCAAAGGTTTTGGCAGATTTCGCCAAAGGATCCGATGATTTTGTTATCAAGTTTGGTATCCTGGGCAACGACGTATTAACCGCAGAGCAAATCGAAGAGCTGGCAAATCTACCATCACTGGAAGAACTGAGAGCAACGCTTTTGAGCATGATCCAAGCGCCAGCGCGCAACATAGCTTCTACTGTCGCAAGTGGCGTTCGTCAAGTCATCAATGTCTTGGACGCTTACGCGAAACAAGAAGGTGAAAGCGAAGCAGAGGCCGAAGCGACCGCAAGCAGAGGCTGAGCCTGAAGCAGAGGCTGAGCCTGAAGCAGAGGCTAAACCTGAGGTCGAAGGTGATTCTGAGGCTGAAGATGATGCTGAGGCCGAAGACGCAGCCTAACACCTGTGCTGAAACAATCAGCAAGTGGCTGCTTTCAAGCTCTGTGGCATTTGGAAGGCTATCAAATCAGGTATTGAAACCCATCAAAATTAGATAGTAAAGATAAATATAGGATAAATTCGGAGGATTAGAAATGGCAGATTTAGAAAAATTGGTTGACGATCTCAGCAGTTTGACATTATTGGAAGCGGCTGAACTAACCAAGATATTGGAAGAAAAGTGGGGCGTCAGTGCCGCCGCACCTGTAGCTATGGGTATGATGCCCATGGGCGCTGCAGGACCGGTCGAGGAAGAAGAAGAGAAGACTGAATTTAATGTGGTCTTAAAGGAAATCGGCCCGAAGAAGATCAACGTCATCAAGGAAGTTCGGGCTTTGACGGGCTTAGGCCTTCGAGAAGCCAAAGAAGTCGTTGATGGCGCGCCAAGCACTTTGATGGAAGGTGTTGGCAAGGATGCGGCCGAGGAAGCTAAGGGTAAATTGGAAGAGGTTGGCGCAGTAATCGAAATCCAATAAAGTTTCGTTTTTCAAAATTGAATTACGTCCCTTCAGGCGCCAGAGCTGGTGGCTAGATGCCGCCACCTCTGGCGCTTTGGCTGTTTGTTAAAGTTCAGCTATCTCTTGATACTTTGTAACGAGGCATCAAAAAGCGAAGTCGTGATACTCTGACAAACCAGTGCTTGACGCTCGTTTAACAAAGGGGTACGGTAGTATCCTATATGCGGATCATAAGAATCACTCTTCCAATGTCTGCAACTGAACAACGAACTTAGACGTACAGAGTTTTGCAGCGATTGCTGACTTTTTTCAAAAGATATAACAATATTGGGTCGATCAATTTTTTCGATAAGGAGAATTCAGACCCTTTATTTTTGACGATGGTGAATTACCGAAGGAGTACATGAAGATGGCAGACGAACAAAAATCAGATGTGGACGATATCAAGATTCGTCTAGGAAGCGATGATATTCCTGTTGAGGATGAAACTGTTTATAAGTCCCAAGCAGAAGATCCGGACGTCGTTGGTGATTTTAGAGATCTCGGCCAGCAATTTGCCAATACCTTGCGATCAGCCTGGTATAGTGAAGAGCGGAGACGCTTTGAATCAGAAATGCGTGAGGGTTTGCATTCCTTTGCAACCGAAGTCGATAAAGCGGTGAAAGAGATCATAGCCAGCGATCCGGCGCAAAAGGCCAAGGCAGAAGCTGAAGAAATAAAAACGAAAGCTGGGGAAGGAGATATCGCACAAAAAACCCGTGCTGGCCTGTCCCAGGGCTTGCGACGCTTTAGCGAAGAATTGGCCAAGTGGTCCGATTCGTTTACTCCAGCGGAGAAAGAACCTCCGGCCGAGGAGGATGAGGTTTAAGTTAAGCTTAGACCGATCGCGGATCACAGATCAACAGCGGCAAATTTCCACAATATCAAAGAGCATCACAGCTAGAAATCGGCGGGTGGGTGAAAATCACTTTTCTCCCTGCCCGCCGTATTGTCGTCCCTTAGATACCAGTTAACACCACCCCTGCTAAAGCTTCAAGCCCTTCCAGATCGTCCTGATCTAGCCACTGAAGCATAATTCGCTGCACGCCGGCAGAAGCATAGAGTTGTAGTTGCTCCAGTATCTCTTCTGGTGTACCTACAACCAACCCCATTTGGCGCAACTCATCACGGGTCTGGCCGTACCACCAGGAATCTTCGTCCCTCAATTGGCGATCAACACCAGCTTCTTTCGTTGCGAAGACAATGCCAGTCATGAGCGAACGGCGCACCTTTTCTGGCCGCCGGTTCCTATCCAGAAGTAGCTCGTCTAGTCGCTCATTGAGTTCGGCGAATTGATCCGGTGTGAGATAGACATCCATTCCATTCGGAGGCGAAGCGAGCGACCAATGGCAAGGTTCGTTTCGGCCCGTTACCCCCAATCAGAATCGGTGGTCCACCCGATCGTGACGGCCGGGGTAAAAGAACAGCCTCATTAAGACTGTAATAATTGCCTGAATAGTCTACCGGCTCCCTGTTCTGGAGAAGTTTTGTAATAACCTCTAACCCTTCCTCAAAACGATCGAAACGGTCGCTGACGCCCAGTAAATCCCAGCCGTAATGCGCGTGTTCGCGTTCCTGCCACCCAGCTCCTAATCCCAAGATCAACCGGTTACCTGATAAATCATCCACGGCCGAGGCCATCCGGGCAGTCATGGTTGGATCGCGGAACGAAACAGGCGAGACAAGCGGTCCAAACTCTATTCGGTCCGTATTACTTGCCAGCCAGGTCAACGACACCCACAACTCCAGCGAATCTTTATCCGGGGGATTCGCATTGGTATAGTGATCAGAACGATAGAGTCCGTCGAAGCCTAATTCTTCGACCGCTTTCACCAAGTGTTGCCAGCGATTCCAGTTCAGACCATTCTGGCCTTCTATCATGATGGCCATTTCCATATTCCAATTCCTCCGGGCTAATCGAGCTAACCTTAAGAAGCAGATCCCCAAAACGAAAACGCCCGTCCAAGTTGGACGGACGTTAAACGTACAGCCTCAATTCAAGCGTAGTCAGGCGGCTTCAGCCTCAAGATGAGGCAGAATTTGGGCCATGATCCGGTCCTTGGGCATAGCGCCTACAATCCGGGCCACAGCCTCTCCATTCTTAAAGAGCAACAAGGTCGGAATGCTCATGATGCCATAACGACCTGGGGTTACCGGATTATTGTCAATATCCATTTTGGCAACCTTGAGCACGGATTCTTGCTCGTTGGCAATCTCTTTGACAGATGGGGCAATCATGTGACACGGCCCACACCATTCAGCCCAGAAATCGACCAGAACGGGCTTGTCCGCACCGAGTACCTCATTTTCAAAAACATCGTCGCTGATTTGTACGGGGTCAGCCATAATAAACTCCTTCAGTTTAAACAGGTTTATACCTAATGAAAGCGGGTATCAAAAAGTATCTTGTAAAGTGTATCAAGAGAGGTACAAGTGTCAAGGATGCTTGATTACACACAGCAATTCCAAATATGAATTGAAGCGGAAGGAAAGCGAGCGATAATGGATACATTCCAATAAGAGGAGTGAGTCCATGGCGAAAACGAAACCAATCAAGTTTGACGAATTGCGCCGCCGGCTGGTGAGTCGGGTGGAGAGGATTTCCGAGCATCGCAAAGGGAAGAACATCAGCTACTCTTTGCAGGAGGTGGTGTTGAGTGCCTTTTCGGTGTTCTACATGCAGTCGGCCTCATTCCTGGCCCATCAGAAGTTGGTAGAGAAACAGAAAGGGAACAATAACCTGCGCACATTGTTTGGGGTGGAGAAGATGCCCAGTGACCCCCAAATACGCAACCTGCTGGACCCCATTGCGCCAGAGCAGATAGACGACGTATTCGGCGACATTGTCGAGCTGTTGGCGGATCGGGGTTATTTGGATGCCTATCGCACCTTTGACCGGCAGTTGTTGTGTGCGTTGGACGGGACGCGCTACTTCGATTCGCAGACACTGCACTGTGTCAACTGCTGGCAGCGCAGCGCTAGCAACGGGGTAACCACCTACGCGCACTACGCGGTGTTGCCCGTGTTGGCCAAGCCGGGGAAGCGTGAGGTGTTGGCGCTGGCGCCAGCGTTCATCCGACCGCAAGATGGGCAGGCGAAGCAGGATTGCGAGATCAATGCAGCCAAACGCTGGTTGCAACAGCAGGGACCCCGCTATGCCTCCTGGACAATGACTTTGCTGGGTGACGACCTTTACTGTCACCAACCCTTCTGCGATGCAGCACTGGCAGCAGGCTTCAACTTCATTCTGGTCTGCAAGCCGGAGTCTCACGAGACACTCTACGGCTGGCTGGCGGCTATCGACCAGAGAGGCGGCATTGCCTCCGTTTCTGAACGGGTCTGGAATGGTCGCCACGGCGAAATCTGGCGTTATCAGTTCCTGAATGAACTCCCCCTCCGTTTGGGTGAGGATGCCCTGCTGGTCAACTGGTGCGACCTGCGGGTTGTCCATGAAGAAACCGGCGAACAACTCTATCACAACAGCTTCGCCACCAATCACCTGTTGACCGCTGACAGCGTCAAACCCATTGCCCAGGCCGGTCGCGCTCGTTGGAAAGTCGAAAACGAGGGTAACAATGTCCTCAAAACCAAGGGCTATCATCTGGAACACAACTTCGGCCATGGCCAAACCTACCTGGCCATGACCCTGTTGATGCTTAATCTGCTGGCCTTTCTCTTCCACACCGTCCTGGAACTCGCCAACGACAAGTATCGTCTCCTCCGTCAAGAACTGGCAGCCCGCTATCGTTTCTTCAACGACTTGCAGGCGCTGACCCGCTACCTGATCTTCGACAGCTGGGATCACCTCATGGATTTCATGCTCGCCGGCCTTGAGCTATCCCTTCCACCCTAAATTTGGAATTGCTGGATTACACAACGAATCGAGAAATTTGAATATAAGGGGTGATATTGCATCAAGAGTCCAATTGCCGAGCCGGGCAACTAAGGCTAGAATCAACCACATGGATGAACTACTGATCACAAACGGCAAACTGGTAACCTGGGGGTTAGAAAACGAAATCATTCCCAACGGCGCCCTCTTGTTGCGCGACGGCCGCATCGCGGCGATGGGCGACAGCCATGCCCTTTTTGAGGAATTCGGCGAAGTGGCAACATTGGACGCCAATGGCCAACTGGTAATGCCCGGCAACATCTGCGCCCACACTCACTTCTATGGCGCTTTCGCCCGGGGTATGGCCATACCTGGCCGGCCGATGAAAGATTTTCCGGACATTCTCGAGAGGCTTTGGTGGCGTCTTGACCGGGCGCTTCAGCCTGAAGACGTGGAATATAGCGCTCTGGTTTGCCTGGTCGATGCCATTAAACACGGGACGACGACTTTGATCGACCACCATGCTAGTCCCGAAGCTATTGGCGGATCCCTGGATGTTATAGCGGGAGCAGTGGAGAGAGCCGGCGTACGGACAGCGCTCTGTTATGAAGTGAGTGATCGTAACGGTCCTGAAGGAGCTCAGGCCGGTATCGCCGAAAATGTGCGTTTCATCCGTTCCCTACAGGAAAATGGTTCGAGTTTGCTGGGCGCTACCTTCGGACTACATGCATCGTTGTCGCTATCCGATGAAACATTGGCGGATTGTGTGAGCGCCGCTCGGGATCTCAGTACAGGCTTCCATATTCACGTCGCCGAACATGAAGCGGATGAGTACGACTCCTTGTTCAGATATGATAAGCGGGTCGTGAACCGCCTGGCATTGGCCGGCATCTTGGGACCTAAGAGTCTTGTGGCCCATGCTGTACATGTCGACCCTGTTGAAATGAACCTTTTGTTCGACACCGGAACCTGGGTGACGCACCAACCTCGCAGCAACATGAACAACGCCGTAGGCGCGGCCGATATTGAAGGCATGTTGCGTATGGGGATTCCTGTATGTCTAGGGAATGACGGCTTTAGCAACAACATGTGGGCTGAATGGAAGACGGCTTACCTGCTGCACAAGATTGTCCATCTCGATCCTCGCCGGGCTAACGGTATGGATATCGCCCAGATGGGCATCTACAATAATGCAGCGCTGGCCGGGATTTTCTGGCCGGACCTGCCCGTCGGGACGCTCGAGTTAGGAGCAGCGGCCGATGTTATCTTAGTAGATTACCAACCGACGACGCCGTTGACGGCCGGCAATTTACCCTGGCATATCATTTTCGGCTTCGAGGCCAGCATGGTGACTTCAACCATCGTCGCTGGAAAGATCTTGATGCGTGACCGGCAGCTACTCACCCTTGATGAAAGGGAAATCACCGCTAGAAGCAGGGAGTTGGCTCAGGTTGTTTGGCAACGGTTTGAAGAGATGAGCCTCGATTAAGTAATTTGCCCTGGCCCTTTTGGCCAAGCCGAACCTGGACATTTTTTAACGACCGCAAATCCAAAACAAGCATTATCATCAAGGAAGAAGATATGGCTGACCCTCTTCGATCGCCTGGCGCTGGCGCACAGGTGCAATTGATTGCGTTGCCCGATTTCCCTCAAGTTTTGGAGGGAGATGATGTTGCCAAACTCATCATGGAATCGTCGACGGCTGCCGGTTTGGTTCTCCAAGACGGCGATATCATCGTCCTGGCCCATAAGATCATCTCCAAAGCCGAGGGTCGATTGGTAAATCTCGATGATGTTCTTCCTGGCGAAAGAGCCTACGAAGTAGCCAGAATAACCGGCAAAGATCCCAAGGTGATAGAGTTGATCTTGCGAGAAAGTAGCCGCATTTCACGAATGCGCGAAGGTTTGCTCATCGTACGTCACCGGTTAGGGTTTACCAGCGCCAACGCAGGGATAGACCGTTCCAATGTGCCTCAAGGCACGACTGGGGAAACCGTCATCTTAATACCGGAGGACCCGGATGGCTCAGCGGCTCGTTTGCGAGCGGATATTAAGCAAGCACTCGATGTGGACCTGGCGGTGGTCATCGCCGATAGCCACGGGCGACCATTCCGGTTGGGTACTGTTGGCGTGGCGATTGGAGTCGCGGGTATACCTGCTCTCTGGAATCGACGGGGAGAGCTTGATTTGTACGGTTATGAGCTGCAACATACCGAAGTCGGCACGGCCGACGAGGTCGCCTCTGCTGCCAGTTTGCTGATGGGTCAGGCTGCTGAAGGCACGCCGGTTGTCCTCATTCGTGGCCTCAGTTTTCCTTCAGCGAGGGGGCATGCATCAGACCTGGTGCGTCCGGCAGAAATTGATCTGTACCTTTAGTTTGATTCATAATGACTCATTCATTAGCAAGGCATTGTGGCGGAGCCGTTATCAATCAAGAGCGCATCGATTCCCCAGCTCAATCTTTAACCCTGACACGATTAGGATTACAACAATATTTTAAGGATCCAGATCCACCATTTAGTACGTATGGCGGATTGCCATTTGGCGTGTCCCGGGTAAGAATTGGGTTAGGATGAGCGAAAAATATCGAAGCGGATCATCCAGATTCCCTCGACGCCATTTAGCCACTATCTTATTAGGCCTGAGCCTAATGTCGATCGTGCTAAGTGGATGTCAATTAGCCTGGGCGGCCGAACTGCCGACCCGTGTGCCGACTGCTGCCTGGGACATCGGCGTCGAACGGGGTGATGGTTCGTTTGTTCCTCCAACCTGGACACCGCCTCCTCCCACGGCGTCACCAACAGCCACGCCGTTGACGCCTGTCCCACTGTTGGAGCCCACAAAAACCCCGCTGCCCATTCCCACCAATACGCCGGTTACGCCGAGCCCGACGCCGACCCTAACCCCAACCCCTTCGGCGACGCCAACGGTAACGCCTGATATCCGGCCAATCGGGCAGTATGAATATAACGAGTTGATCCCTATTGAAGCCTTCCCACGCCCTCCTGGTGATAATGGTTGGGGCATTCACTGGATCCCAACGAACAACCAGGATCCGGCCGTCGTCGATCGTTTTGTAGACCAACTCATACGAATGCACATCAAGTGGGTGGTCTTTCTGAACAACAACAGCGATATTGGTCCGAATGATTATTTGGTCGAACGGCTGGTAGCTGCTGATATCATGCCGGTGATGCGCGTTTACCGCAGCAACCTGCTACCATATGACGGCGACTTAGGACCGATGGTCGCTCATTACGTAGCTATGGGCGTCAAGTATTTCCAGCTATACAACGAGCCCAACGTCAACGCTGAAAACAACCAGGGCTTCGCCAATCCTAACCAATACGCCGTCACCTGGGCTGCCGCAGCAAGAGATGTGATCAACAATGGGGGTTTGCCAGGAATTGGCGCCTTCAGCCCTGGCGGGGCATTTAATCATTACGCCTTCTTAGAAGGCACGCTGCGCGCGCTGCGCCATAATGGCGATTTGGGTTTACTGAACCATTCGTGGTTGTCGATCCATAATTATAATGGACTACGATCGTTGGATGATCCCGATGGATTCATTCTCTTTCGAAAATACGACGAGATCGTCCGCGCTGCCTTGGGTCGTTCGATGCCCATGATTGGCACCGAAGGCGGCTCGTATCACGATGATCCATATGTAGAAAAAGATCTTCTGGTTGCTCAATACAGTTACATGCGCACAGCCGAACCCTACTTATTCGCCTTTAGTCACTGGTTATTGGCCAATACTGAGGGGGGAGCCTGGGACGCAAGTTGGGAACACCAGACATTGTTCCGCAAAGATTTTGTTCACCCGCTGGTCACCGACTTCTTTTACCAGAACCAACGTTAACACTCACCCCAAATCGTCCCCGTTAAGCTCTATCTCCAGATTATCCCAATATTGATCGAAGGCCGTCCAACGAGATTGGGCCGCTCGTCGAGCTGGCTCCGTATGAAAGCTGGCGATGGCTTTGGACTGCCATTGCTGCTGTTTGCGTTTGGTTACGAGATCTGCCGTTGTCACAGCCTTTCCCTGGGTCATGGCCATGCCTGTCCAGTGAATCGCCGCTGTCAAACCAAGTTTACTCAGCTTGTCTGCATCCCACAGGACCATAGCTTCCAGGTTTGTTAAGGGCTCATCGCGCCATAAGCCAATATGATCGACGATGGCCTGGGCGACTGCCTCTATTTTCTCCGGCGGAAAGTTTGTCTGGGCCAGTAATCGGCGGGCGGAGTCTGCCCCGGTTAAGGCATGGGCTTCGCCATCTTGCTTGGTGGCATCGTGAAGCCAGGCGGCCGCCTCGACGATATCTTCATCCGCCCCCAACAGCCTGGCTAACTTTTGAGCCAGGCTCACGACCACGATGACGTGTTCCCAGCGATAATTATAGGTCGGGATAGAACCACCGTTATTTGACTTAGCTTCTTCCTCGGCTGCAGCCCGCATGGCCTGCTTGATGGCCGGGCGCCACTCAATGGACGATCCTCTATTCTTTATCACGCAAAAACCACCAATAGATGATGATGAGATCGACGAAGTAAATGAAAGCCACAAATAAGGCAATTACCCACATCCAGACCTCGATTTTGCCGGCTAACGCCAGGCCTAAAAAGAGAACAGCAGCGCCGATCAAGGCGCTTCCGGCTAGTCCCGTCTGCAAAGCTGACAGGAACGAAAGGCTCCAAGGCTCAAACTTCTTGGCAATGGTTGTCTCTCCTGCAACTAGTGCCTCTTGCAGGTCGGACTCCTGGGAGTGTTCCACAATAAATGCTTTGATTTGATTTAAGGCGCTGGCATTTGTAAACCAAGTTTGGCGCATGCGGATTAGCTGGACAAGCATCAAGGCAGCGTAGGCGCAGAGCAGGAAAAAAAATCCGCTCATCGCCAGCGCTATAGCCTGGCTTGCCAATTGTCCAGACTGGGCGCCAAATATGACCACGAATAAAGCACCCAGGGTCAGAAGATAAAGGGTACCGACCCGCGATCGTTCCGCGCTCGATGCTGAGTTCGCACGCGAAAGATGTTCATATTCGGCCGTGAGCATGTCGGCTAGGTTCAAATCGTCTATCATCTATGCTTCATTCCCAGTTGAGCGTTTCCAATAAAGTAGCAAAAATCATTGCTCCCAAGCGTATGGTCGTAAAGGTTCTATCCCATAATAGAGCTCAATGATCCTACGGAAGACAGGCGCTGCCACCTCAGAGCCTTCGCCCGAATTTTCAATCATCACCACGACAGCAATCTCCGGTTCTTCGATCACCGTTCCATCGGCCTGCGTATAAGGTGCAGACGGCGCGTAGCCAACAAACCAGGCGTGGGAATTATCGATGACGGTTTCGGCCGTTCCGGTCTTTCCGGCCGTGGGCACGGGAAAATCTTCAAATTGAAACGATGCCGTACCAAAAGCGTCACTAGTCACCTTATTCAGGCTATCCTGTATGGCCAGTAGATATTCAGGCGACAAGGGCAACTCGCCCTGTTCTTCAACCGGCCAAGGCTCTTCTGGCGCGCCACCGCCAGCGCCTATGCGGTCAATGATCGTCGGTTTGTACAATGTGCCACCATTCGCGATAGCGGCGATGATCCGGGCCATTTGTAATGGCGTAACCTGAACAAATCCCTGGCCAATTGCCATATTGACCGAATCGCCAGGAACCCATCCTTCGCCCACGTTTTCCAATTTCCAATCGGGATCGGGGATGGTGCCGCCGACTTCCGGTAAACCTTCGATGCCGGTGGGTTCGCCTAATCCAAATCCCCGGGCTGTATTCGGAAGAATGAAGGGATCCGTTTGGTCCAGCGTGTAGCCCACGTCGTAAAAACAGGAATTGCAGGATACGACGAGAGCCTGGCTGAGGCTAATGGTGCCGTGTCCTCCTTCACGCCAATCTCGTTTGACAAAGGCGTCACCTAGCCGGTTCCAGGTGCCGGTACTGGTATAACGGCTGCTCGGCGTATACAACCCGCTGTTCATTCCAGCCGAAAATGTAATCAATTTAAATATTGAGCCTGCCGGATATTCGCCTTGGGTGACCCGGTTCAGCAATGGCCGTCCGGGATCGTTTAGCACTCTGCCTAATTCCACATTGGCATTGACCCGCAAGGCGTCGAAGATGGCCGGGTTATAATCGGGGTAGCTGGCCATGGCCCGGATCGCCCCGCTGTTGACGTCGATCACCACCGCCGAACCCGCTTCAGCTAATGGGTGACTAGTGATGAGGTCCGCCAGCGCTTGTTCGACGCCGGCCTGAAAATCCCGGTCAATGGTCGTGAAAATACTGCGAGACTGTTTCGGTTCTTGCTCGGCGATGGTTTGAATATGTTCTCCACTAGGGCCGACGATACTTAATATGCCACCCCGATCGCCGCTTAGATATTCTTCAGCCCAGCTTTCAACGCCCGCTAGCCCAACTTGTTCATCGCCTCGATAACCTTGAGCTATGTACCGATCCACGCTTTCGGCCGGAATATAGCCAGTGTAACCGACGATGTGCGGGGCAATGCCTTCCGGCGTATATAACCGGGACAAACGGTCCTCGGTTACCAGGCCGGCGCCAATATAGGGTTGCAACAGACCGAAATTCTCTTCCATGATTTCGCCAGTGATATCGCCAATAGGCACATACCAATCAGGCAAAGCCGCAGCGTAAAGGAATTTAATATCGTCGGTGGTCATATTCAAGACCTGGCTTAGCGCGGCAAGTAGACCAGGTTCATCCTCGATCCGGCCGGGTATCACGCCTAGCGTTATGACCGAGCCTTGATAAGCCAACGCATTTCCATCTTTATCATAGATGTTGGCCCTGGCAGGAATCCTGTGCTCTGTATAAAGACGTTGCCCACCATCCAATTCAGGCAAAATGAGGCTTTCATCCCAAACGATGCCCCACCGGCCGTCACTAAAAACCAGGTCGGCCACGTGATCCCTCGTCACCTGACCCACCGCGGCCGTATCCCAGGTTACCCGGATGCCAAGTTCAGCCCGTTCCCCTTCCTGGCGTGATGACAATGGCTGGCTGCTGATCACCAACACGGTAGCCGCTTCCATCATATCTTCGTAGAACTCTACAAATGTCCGGCTATCCACCAAGGCTTGGCTTTGGGGAGACAGTAGGCTATACATGCCCAGGTAATCTTTGGCCTCCCAGGCTCGGTAAAATGCCAGGCCGATTCCTTCTGCGCCATCAGGGATCGATGTCGCCGTCGGCTCAGGTGTGTTGGTTGGCAAGGGCGTCAAGGTGGCCTCTTGATAAGCGTCCTCGACCAAAGCAGGAACAGATAGAGACTCGCCACAGGCAGCAAGCAGTAGCATAAGACCTAATATTGTTAGATATTTCAATTTCATAGGGTAATCTTCATTCGTTGGTAAGTAGATTATAACGGTCATTTGCATGATATGACCACTTGCACCGTGAGCTTCTTAAGGTTTTCACAAGCATATTCTAATTATGGTGTAATGTTTCCCACGTATCATTAGGCAATGCCCTGGTATCGTTAATCTAAATAAACGATCGAAGTCCGATTACCCGACCGTCTACCCGAGAGGCCCTTAGGAGTAATGATCTTGCAAATCTTAACCGGAAGTAATAAAAAAATCGCCATACTTCTACTAACTTTCATGCTGCTTTTAGCAGCGTGCGCAACGAATGATGGGATAGGAGCCGATCCCACTGATGATACGGCCCCAGAAGAAACGGACGAACTCGGTCCAACTCCGACTGAAGAAAGTAACAGCAACGACGAGACCGGGGAACAAACAGAAGATAGTACAGTGGCGGAGACAAAGGAACAATCCTACGCTGGCGATGTGCCGGCGCCAGAATTTCCGGCCGGACTCGATTGGCTTAACGTCGACCAACCATTGAGCTTGGCAGATTTACGCGGAAAAGTCGTCTTGCTAGATTTTTGGACCTATGGCTGTATCAATTGCATGCATATCATCCCTGACTTGATGAAACTCGAGGAAAAATACGCCGACGAACTGGTCGTCATTGGCGTTCATTCAGCCAAATTTGAAAATGAGGGCCAAACGGAGAATATTCGCAACGTAATCTTGCGTTATGAGTTAGAACACCCAGTGGTCAATGACAATGAGTTTCAAATTTGGAGCCAATACGGCGCCCGGGCCTGGCCGACCCTGGTGATCATCGACCCGGATGGCAATGTTCTGGGCTATCACTCCGGCGAAGGAATCTACCAACCCTTTGACAACATCATCGGCAAAATGGTCGCCGAATTCGACGAGTTGGACCGGATTGACCGCACGCCTCTAGACCTCAAACTTGAGGAAGAAAGCCTCGTAGATTCACCCCTTCTCTTCCCTGGAAAAGTATTGCTCGACGAAGCCACAAACCGGCTCTTCATCTCCGATTCCAATCATAACCGGATAGTCGTCAGCGATCTAAAAGGCAACGTCTTAGAGGTCATCGGTAATGGGCTCGCCCAGTTAAAAGACGGCGATTTCGAGTCGGCCAGCTTCTTCCGGCCGCAAGGCTTAGCCCTGGTAGACGGTGATACGCTATATGTGGCCGACACGGAAAACCAGGCGATTCGAAAAATCGATCTTGAAGCAGGCCAGGTTGAGACGGTCGCTGGTACCGGAGAGCAGGTCTACACACGGCCTACCAAAGGTCCGGCTTTTTCGACGCCCCTAAATTCACCTTGGGATGTCTTGTATCACGATGGAAAACTATTCATCGCCATGGCCGGGCAACACCAAATCTGGGTCTACACCCCTGAGGATGGAATAATTGACGGCTATGCCGGTTCCGGCCGTGAAGAATTAGAGGACGGCCGGCTTACCCAGGGCGGCTTAAATCAGCCCAGCGGTCTGGCCACCGACGGCCAGCTTCTTTACATCGCCGATAGCGAAGCCAGCGCCATTCGCACAGCCGATCTGGATCCGGATGGCCGGCTGGAGACCATCGTCGGCACAGGACTCTTCGACTTCGGAGATGTGGATGGAACCGGCGACGATGTACGTTTACAACACCCCTTAGGCGTTGTTTATAAGGATGGCAATCTCTATATCGCCGACACATACAACAGCAAGATTAAGGTCGTCGATCCTGAGACTCAGGAAAGTTCGACATTGCTAGGAGGAAACGAGGCCGGCTGGCGTGATGGATCCGAGGCTCTTTTTAACGAACCAGGTGGCTTGAGCATTGGGAAGGATAAGCTGTATATCGCCGACACCAACAACCATGTCATTCGGGTGGCCGACCTGAACAGCAAGGAAGTATCGACCCTGGTATTGGTGGATAACGAGGGACTACTCACACGCCAGCCGGAAGGCGCCGAATACAGCGGAAAATCGATAACTTTAGAACCACAGAAGATCGTAGCCGGTCAGGGTACGGTCCAGCTTGATATCAACATACCGGTTGGTTACAAAGTGAACGAATTCGCTCCTTTTTCTATGGAATGGGACAGTGATGGCGATGGTCTCTCATTCGATATGGAAGAGGCTAATCAGAGCATTGTGGAGCCTGAATTTCCCTTGTCTTTCGCGGCTGAATTCCAAGATGGCGAGAGCGAGCTAACCGGTGACCTGGTTATCTACTACTGCGATGATGACGCGCAAAGCCTCTGTTTCATCGAGCGCGTTCGGGTAACAGCCCCCCTGACCGTTTCTAGTGGTGGTCAGGACACCCTTGTTGTTTCGCACACGATTCCCGACCCATCAGACGGCTAGGAATTTGATCGCTAATATTCACTGGATGCGAATACAGTTTCTAATAAGGAATGTCTTTCTTCTGGCGTCATCTCCCGGATTCTGGCGTAATCTTCGTTAAGGCCGGTCCAAAGATCCACGTTGAGCAACCGGCCATCATGCACCAGATAGGTATCGATGAAGGTCTGCCGGGTGGCCTGCGACCACATTTGGTCGGCCAGCAGATTTCCTAGTCCATAATGAATGAAACTCTCTTCGTGAAAGGCGAATCCTTGAGGGTGGTGGCCATGGCTGCCGCTAACGGCCGCTGCGCCGGCCTCTGCCAGGCGGTGAAATAACTCGCGCTGCTCGGGCCGGGGATCGTAGCGATAATCTTCGTTGTATTGCAACGTGACAATGACCAGGTTCCCCTCGTCGGATAATTGCTTGATTTGTTGCAATAAAAATCCGTAATCCTCGCAAGGCAACGATCCTGGATACCCTTCCCTGGCCCAAGCCATTTCCGGGCCAACCGGATTACAGCCGACGAAAGCGATACGATTGCCATTGTGTTCCATCAGCAGCGGTTGGCGAGCATCGGCTAAATCTCTACCACCCCCGAATGTTTCTATGTCAACTTGATCGTAAAGATCAAAGGTGTGCTGCAAACTGGCAGGTCCCCAATCGTTCAAGTGATTGCCGGTCATTTCATTCACGTCGATGCCCATCCAGGTCATGAGCGCCAAATATTCATCTCTGTTGCAGACATTGGCGCTGTCGAACGGATCGGGCATCGGGCAATCGCTGGCGAAGGCATTCTCGTTGCTCATATGGGCGATATCAGCGGCCTGCAAAATGGGACCGGTTTCTTCAGCCGGATAGGTCAGGCCATACTTCTCCATCCGATCGGCCACTGCCCGCCGCATGCCCGCCGGTCCGGTCATCGTTATGTGGGTGATGCTAGTATCATCCCAATTGGTCGACGGACCGAGCCAGGCATCCAATACCTGCATGACAGCTTCTTGATCGCCGTCTACACTTATGGGTACGGTAAGAGGGTAAGATTCAAGATCGAAATCGACGTCTACTGGCGCGCTACCATCCAGGTGCAATACTTTCAGTCGCGGATCCAACTTGTGAGCGGGCAAAATGGTCAGGGGCGTTTCCTGACCTTCACCTTGAGTCATCCAAAGCGTCTCCACTAATTTCTCACCCGGAACAATGGTTGCTCCGGCATCCGGCCGGCCCCACAGGGCCTGGAGAAACGCCTGGCTTTCATCTGTCAAAATCAACCTGCCGTAGCGCCAGGCGGCCTGGAGCTCAGCCAGGGAAATGTCGTCTTCGATCGTATAAAACGGAACAGCCGCCGCGTAGATCCAGGTTGCCAAAGGTTGGCCATCACCCAAAGTAACTTCAACCGTCCCGCTTTCTGACGCCCAGGAAAATGTACCCAGATTCTGGCTAACCAATACCTGTACCTGATCCGATATTTCGGGTGGAATAGCCTGCCCGTAGCTGATGCTTATGAGCTCCGCCGTAGGTTCGGCTAAAGGTGCCGCCGTCTCAGTTGGCTCCGCTAGAGCCTTTGCCGAAGTCGCCCTGACCAAAGCCTCGATGGTTGGCGACGGCCTGCCGGTGGAAACAGGAGTTGTCGTCGCTTGATGACTGGCAGTCGGGGGTTCCGGTCGGCAAGCAACGAATATCAAAGCCGTTACAGCTAAGAAGATTATTGAATAGCGTCTATTACTCATTCATTTGCTCGTAAGTTTCGCCGATTGTAGTACCCGCTTTCTAGGTTATTCAGATCCCGACTGGGATCATCTTCTTCTGCCGGTAAAGTGGCAGTTTTCACCAATTGTAACAAATGCGGTTGGCATCCCAATGATCGATTTGTCAGCCTAATGAATTGTGCTAGATTAACGACGTCTTTCCCAAAGCAGTTCGCGAACATAAGGTCAACAATTTTCCAGTCGTAGCCGCATGTTACGATATCATCGAGGGTACTAAATGAAAGGGGTGAAACCCGCTGCCAGGCAAAAACCAAAAGAACGATGAATCAAAAAGCGCTGTATCGTATTCTGCCGGTCTTTGTCGCCGCCCTTTTTATTTGCCTGGTTGGCGTCTTTCTGCTGTTGATCAGCAAACCTGACCTGGCTGCCTCGGCCGTGTCCAGTTTGCGCCAAATCGCCGGCAATCATGCTGTCGCTCAACTGGAATCGGCCGCTTTTTTACTCCAGGATCGGGCACTTCGCCAGGGTAGCGAACTAGGTCTGATCGAGGCAGAATCACCCTGGCAAACTGAAAAAAAGGAAAGAAGCGGCACGCTGATCTTGGCCCCCCTAGCTCCGGTTCCAACGGCCACACCAACGCCAACAGTAGAGGCGGAACAAGCATCAGGTTCAGCTCCCCCTACCCTGGTAGCTACACCCTATATTTTACCGACACCGATCGTGATGCCAACGACCCAACCACTGCCGACCCCTGTAGCGAACAATTGGATCTTGGATGCGATTCCTCCCTTTGGCAACTTGGAAGGCGAAGGGCAGTGGCAGCCTTATCTAACCAGCGCCAATGGCAGCGTCGTAGGTCAACGTACATTTTTACAGCCTGATCCTGAGCGGCCGCACACTGTTGTTGCCATCGTCGCCTTCGACCTGAACAAAACCAGACTGCACTATGTCCTCGGCAGCGAAGAGCCGGCTTTGCCCGATGGTCCAAGGGGATATGGCTTAATCGATCCCTTAGATAAGCAACCGGGAAACCTTTTAGCCACATTTAATGGTGGGTTTTTGGCCACGCATGGTGAATACGGAGCTATGTCTGGGGGCATCGTAGCCTTGCCGCCAAAGAATTGGGCTGGCAGCGTCGTTATCGGCCGAGACGGCCAGGTCCAGATCGGCGTATGGGGCGAAGATATTGATCCGGCCGGCGACTATGTTTCCCTCCGCCAAAATGCCAGCATCGTCGTTCATGATGGAAATACCAACGACAAAGTGTTTAATGGATCCGTAACCAGTTGGGGTGGGAACCTGGATGGCGTGATCGTGACCTGGCGTTCAGGATTAGGGATAAGCGCAGACGGTCAGGTTCTATACTACCTGGCCGGCCCGGCTATGAGCATGCCTATATTAGCCGAAACGATGATCGCGACCGGGATTCAGGACGGCATCTTGCTCGATATCAACCCATATTGGGTTCATTTTACCGCCATTCGAACAGAAGGTGATCAGCTAACGGCCGAAACTCTTTTCGAAGAAGGGATGGAGACCCAGTCTGACAGGTATCTGCGCCAATCTCAACGAGACTTTTTTTACCTGACTTCCGCTCCATAGTCAGACTTTTCTCTTAATCGTCTAAATACATCACGGATCATTTCAGAGACCCGCTCGAAAGGCATGACTCACAACAAGTTCCTACCTTACAGACCAGTATTTGCCCCTAATATATTAAAGCTTATTGAACTGGGTGGTGCCAATTCGATAGTAGCGAGAAATCCCTATTGCCCCTTCATTAGAGAAAGACTATCTTGCCCTTAGAAGATAGAAAACAACTCTTCATCGATTTCTCTAGGGAACCATAACGTCCGCTCCCTCGTCTTCTAAAGCAGACCGTTAAATTCTCTGCAACCTGGAGGAATGAATCATGTCTCGTTATACACGCCTCATCCTTATCATCGTCGCGATTATACTTGTCACCACTGTTGGCCTGGCGCTGGCGACCAACTACTACGCCGATCTTCCTGAAAATCTCAGCCAGCACGAAACCATTGTTCTTGGCCAAAATCGCTTCAATCCCGGTAGTGAGGCCGCTTTGCGGGTCCTGGTCCGCGATACCAGTGATGCCGCCCCTTTGCCCGATTCCACAATTCGAGTTTCAATGAAACCGGCCGGTGGCGGAAAGGAGCTTCAGCTTTTTGAGGGAACCACCGACGAATTAGGCACGGCCGACGTGCAATTCACCGTCCCGAATACAGAAGAGAGCAGCTACACTTTGCTGGTCGAAACTGAGTCTTCCCTCGGTTCCGACCAGTTAGAGCAGCCGCTGACTATCAGTCGTGACTTCCGGATATTGCTAACGACCGACAAACCAATCTACCAACCAGGTCAACTCATTCATTTGCGTGCTCTGGCTTTAAGCACCTTTGATCTATCGCCGGCCGTAGGCCAGGAGATCGAGTTCATCATCGCCGATGGTAAAGGCAACAAGGTCTTCAGGGAAACAGCCACGACTTCAGATTATGGGGTCACTTCAACTGATTTCCAATTGGCCAACCAAGTCAATAGTGGCAACTACAAGATCAGCGCTGTCATGGGCAATACGACGAGTGAAAAAAGCGTCACTGTTGAACACTACGTACTGCCTAAATTCGGGGTCGATATGAGCACGGAACGGCCCTATTACCGGCCTGGCGAGCATGTCGAGGGTCAGCTCAATGCCGGCTATTTCTTTGGCAAGCCTGTAGGCGAGAGCCAGGTCTTGTTGGAAGGATTTACCTTCGACGTAGCCCGTAGTGATGCCTTTACTCTAGAAGGCTTGACGGGCAAAGATGGTGAGTTTAGCTTCGAATTCGATCTGCCTGATTATATTGCCGGCAGCGACCTGGAAGGTGGCCTGGGTACCTTTTACTTGCAGGCCAATGTCACCGACCAGACCAACCATACCGAAAGCAGTACCCTGTCCTTCCCGGTTGCCAACAGCCAACTCATAATCGAAGCCGTTCCCGAAAGCGGGAGCTTCCGGCCGGGTGTCGAGAACATCCTTTATGTGCTCACCAGCTTCCCAGATGGCAGGCCGGCCGAAACCAAGCTGGCGATTGATGTCGACTACGGTAATCAGAGTCTGTCGGCTGAAACGGGCCAATATGGACTGGCTGCCGTGAGCTTTACTCCTGACTCGCCCTGGCACAATATCACGATCACGGCCAGAGAAGCCAGCGGGACCAGCGCCACCCAGGAATTCTACTTCGAAGGTGAATGGCAAGAGGAATCCGTGCTACTGCGTCCGGACCGACCCGCTTACAAGGTTGGCGAGACGATGCAATTGACCATCTTTAGCTGGCCTGAAAGCGGCACAGCTTACTTAGATATCGTGCGTGAAGGCCAAACCATCAGCACCCAGGCGCTGCCCTTCCAGGATGGGCAGGCTCAGGTTTCTGTGGACCTGACGCCAGATATGTATGGAACTTTGAATCTCCATGCCTATAAGATTTTATCTTCAGGTACCATCGCCCGTGACACCCGCCTGGTATTGGTCGATAAGGCCGACGAACTAAATCTGGCCTTCGATGCCAACCAAGATGTTTACCGGCCGGGCGATACGGCCGGAATGGACATCCAGGTTAGCGGGCAGGATGGCAGCGGAGTGGCTTCGGCCATCGGACTCGCCGTCGTTGACGAATCGGTCTTCACTTTGGCCCAGCAAGATCCTGGCTTCGCCAAGCTCTACTTTCTGCTTGAGCAAGAATTGCTACAACCTAAATATGATCTACACGGATTTTCCATACCCGATCTGATGACCACCGGGCTGGCCGAGGACACAATGTTAAGAACAGCTCAAGAAGGCGCAGCCCAGGCATCGCTGTCGGCCGCAGCCCCCATGCAGGCTGGGTTCTCCTTGGATGCAAATTCCCATGATGAAGCCATGCGGCTCGCCTACGAGCGACAGGAAAAATATTTCAGCGAATTGAGCAAAGGGCTGTACGGGTTACTTCTCTTAATGCCGGTGACCGTCGTGGTGTTGTTCAGTATCACGCTTTGGCGGCAGAAACAATTTTGGCGAAGCTTGGGTTTGGCCTCGCTCTTCACGCTTCTAATGATCGTTTTGGGAATCAGTGGAGCCATGGAGACATTTTTCGACTGGTTGGCATGGCAAGGAGAAGCTCTCATTCTCATTCTTGGATTAGCCGGCCTGGCGAGTTTCATCGGCCTGGTGATCTATGCCTGGCGTCGAAAGGACTACGTCTTACTCTGGGCCATGGGGCTGGTATTTCTCTTCGTGCTCTTATCCGCAGCCTTGGCTTACGCCGTCGATAAATCCAATCTATATCCTGATGACTCGGTCTTGCTGTGGACGATAGCGATCGTAGCGTTGTTGCCCCTGGCCTTCCTGGTGCGGGCGGCCGGATTTGGCTGGGACAAACGTTATTGGCCGGCCATCGCCGCCCTGGTCCTGGCCTTGTTCATGATGGTGATCCCCTTAGCTGCGGTTAGCGCCGGCGGCATGCAAAGCATGGCCTTCAACCAGCGCGGTGGACCAATGTTGGCTGACGACATAGTTTTCGAGGGAGAGATGATGGCTTTGGGCGCTGCTCCGATGGTTGAGGAAGCCGAGATGGCTATGGAGATGCCGGCCGAGGAAAAAGCTGCGACCGATACTGATTCAGCCGTCCAGGGCCAGGAACCACCACGATTGCGCCAATATTTTCCCGAGACGATGTTATGGCTGCCAGATGGCGAGACGGACGCCAACGGCCTATTACACCTTGACATTCCAGTCGCTGACAGCATCACAACCTGGCGACTGACAGCTCTTGCTTCTTCTCAGGACGGCCGGTTGGGTAGTGCAAGCGGAAGCCTGCGTGTATTCCAGGATTTCTTCATCGACCTGGATTTACCCGAAGCACTGACTGCCGGAGACGAGGTAGCTATACCGGTGGGTGTATTCAATTATCTGCCCGAATCGCAGAACATCCACCTGGAACTGGAAGAGGCCGACTGGTTTGAATTGTTAGATGAAGCCAACAAAGAAATGACCATCGCCGGCAATGATATCGACGTGGTTACCTTCCGTATTAAGGCCCGGGATTTTGGCCGCCAGCCTTTCAAAGTGACGGCCTGGGGTTCCCAAATGTCCGATGCGATCCAGAAAGAGGTTCGGGTATTCCCCAATGGTAAAGAAATCCGGGCCACTCAAGCCGACCGCTTGAACCCGGGTGAAACCGTGAACCAAACGGTAGCGATCCCGACCGAAGCCATTCCCGGCACCCAGATGTTAACTGTGAAAATCTATCCTGGTGTCGTCAGCCAGGTAGTCGAGGGATTGGATAGCATCTTGCGCATGCCCAATGGTTGTTTCGAACAGACTTCTTCCACGACTTACCCCAATGTGTTGGTGTTGGACTATCTGCAAAGCAGCGGCCAAATTGCTCCGGAGATTCAATTCAAAGCCGAGGATTACATCAATCTGGGTTACCAGCGGCTGGCCACATTTGAGGTCGGTGGCGGTGGTTTCTCGCTCTTCGGCAACCCACCCTCCGATCGTATGCTGACCGCCTATGGCTTGCAAGAATTCAGCGATATGAGCCGTGTCCACGATGTCGATCCAGCCCTCGTCGACCGCGCCGCGCGCTGGTTATTGAGCCAGCAGACAGGCGACGGCTCTTGGGAAAATGACACTGGCTTGGTGCATGAGAATTCGTGGAGCAATCTACAAAATGACCGATTGCCGGTGACATCCTATATCGTCTGGTCCTTGATAGAAGCCGGTTACGTCGACGATGCCGGGACCCAACGTGGACTCTCCTACATCCGCGAATTCCAGGGACAGGCCGATGATCCTTATGTCTTGGCCCTCGTGGCTAACGCCCTGGTAACGGCCGACCTGAACGCCGGTAGCGGTATTCAATCGTCCACAGAAGCGGTGCTTGACCGGCTGGCGAGCCAGGCAATACAAGAAGGCAATGGGGCTTATTGGCAAAGTGAAGTGGCCACCTTCATCGGCAGCGAGGGCAAAACGGGCAGCATCGAGACGACTGCCCTGGCAGCTTTGGCTTTTCTGCGCGCCGACAACCACCCTGATTTGGCTAACGCCGCACTGACCAGCCTGATTCAACAAAAGGATAGTTTCGGTACTTGGTACAACACACAGGCCACCATCTTGGCCCTTAAAGCCCTCATCGAGACAGTTCGCAGCGGGGCAAAAAATGTTGACGCTGCCGTTACTGTGACACTTAATGGCGGTCAGAGTCGTACAGTCAACGTAACCCCAGAAAATTTCGACGTCGTCCAATTGCTCAATTTCGATGATGTCCCTCTGGGTGATAACCAGGTGACAATTGACGTCAGCGGTGAAGGCAATCTCATGTACCAGGTGACCAGTAGCTATTATTTGCCCTGGGATAAGGTTGGGATGTTCCCAGAAAGTATCCCGGCCCAGGATCTGATGACAATCGATGTCAGCTATGACCGGACCGAATTAACCGTCGACGACCTGGTAACGGTCGATGTAACTGTCAGTCTCAATGAGCCAGGCGCCCGGACCGAATGGGCCTTGATCGATTTGGGTATTCCCCCCGGATTCAGCGTCATGACCGAAGATCTCAACGCTTTGGTCGCCGCTTCCCAGGATCGCTCACCTGATTCAGAACTGGCAACCATCGAACGCTTCGAGATGACCGGCCGGCAAATCCTGGTTTACATCGGCAAGCTAAGCCATGAGCATCCGCTCAGTTTTAGCTACCGCCTGAAGGCAAAATACCCGTTGATGGCGCAAACGCCGGCCAGCAGCATCTATGACTACTACAATCCCGATGTAACTGGGGAAGCCCAACCCGAGCTTCTGATGGTGAATGGATAAACTGCTTTACAATTGATTAGTAATTCCCTGGCCTCTAGGTCCCCATGCGGTATTCACCCCACCGCCAGAAGGCCGGAAAAAGGAGTCGAGTCTCCCTGGAGGCTCGGCTCTTTTTGTTCATACGCTTTCCTAGGCCAAATTGAACCGGACCATAATGGGCGAATTTTTCGCTGTCTTATTTGTTTTCGATTTCGGAACTGCAGAATTCTTAATAATGAACGTTCACGACAGTGCCGTTGCTAGCCCAATTAAATACCCATTGGGAATCGGGAATCGTCAGATTGACGCAGCCATGGCTCATGGGCGTTCCAAAGTTATTGTGCCAATAGGTGCCATGGATGGCGTAATCCCGGTAAAAATATTGAACATAGGGCACATTGGGCAAGTAATAATCGTAACCCAGCCGATAACCATTCATATCCTGAGATTGGTAGCGGGTGTAAATTTGGAACTGGCCGGTTACCGTCAGATATGGCCAGCGGCCGCTGGAGATAACAGCATAATAAACCGGCGTATTATTTTCATAAGCCGTCAATTGTTGGTTGGTGAGATTAACATCGATCCAGCGGTTGCCGTAGCTGACCGGAGCCGGAGCGGCTGCCGGTGCTGAATCCGCAGTTGTGGTTGCACTGCTGCCGCTACTACCGGGAATGACGAGCGTCTGCCCGGCGTAGATAAGGGAAGGATTGTAGATGCCGTTAGCCTGGGAAATTGCCTGGACCGAGACGCCATATTGTAGAGCGATGCCGGAAAGTATCTCACCTCGTTTGACCAAGTGTTTGACCTCAACCCCGGATTCAGTAGCCTGTGGTGCGGCAGGGGCTTCTGCCGGAGCAGACGCCGGAGCGCTGCTGTTCTTATCCGGAATCAAAAGCGTCTGACCTGCATAAATCCTGGTTGGGTTCAAAATACCATTGTATGCAGCTAACTCTTGGGTCGTCAAGCCATGATTCAATGCGATTCGAAACAGGTTTTCGCCTGGCTTTACGACATAGGTTGTATCGGCCGAAACGCCGGGAATCAACAAAAACAACAAAGTTAAGACGACTAAAACCGGGATCAATAAACGCCATTTTTTCATCAACTGCCTCCTAAAAAGACGCCGCTGAAAACCGGAATCCCAGGCAAGGAGCCGTAATTATCATTTCTTTGCCCGCCGATAACCGCCAACGAGACGTCTCTGGGTGTTTATTTAGTTCCTCTCTGTTCAAATTCGCCTTCCTGGTTCGCGACCGGTTCACCAGGTCAAGCCCCCTAAGATGAATTAAGGTAATTTAATCTTAACATAATCCATCAACTTTGAAAAGCATTTTTCTCTTGCCCACGTTCGATTCGCCGTTGCAGCCGGTCGGGCCAGAGAGAACTATCCTCCGATGGATATATCGTTAGTTCAGGACCATCGGCTTGCAATAAATCGCTGAGGCGACATTTGAGAATGCCCTTGGCCACCATCAAACCGGATAGAGATGCTCCTGCAACGCCATGTCCGGCCGGCGTGCTGGCGCCACACATCCACAGGTCTTCGATCTCCGTGCGGTATGGAAAAGCGAAAGGTCCCGCTTGCCGGCGACTATGAGCTACCCCGTAGATATTTCCTTGCGTGGCGTTCAGGTAATATTCATTGGTCAACGGCGTGCCTAGGTTACAATAGACCAAATTATCCCTTAGACCGGGAACGATTTTGTCGACCGTCTTCAACATCTTCTCCGCCAGTTCTTGTTTCAAGGCCTGGTATTCGGCCGGACGGTCCTCGACCGATTGTCCGGCCGAGGACCAATTTGCCCAACGCCGGAACGGTTCATAGTTCACGAAAGTGAAAGCCTCCAATGTATGGTGCCCACGGTGCATTTTGCTGGGATCTTTCAGAGTTGTAGCCGTTAAGAATAACATCGGCGCCTGATCGGCGTGCATGATATGATCGCCCGATCCCTGTCGGTAAAGGCGATCGAGGTCTTCGTCTTCGTAATACCAGAAATTTCCCGAATCCAGACCGGCTTTCCGCAGGTCCATATCAGTTGCCAGGAAAAGGCTGAGCGCCGAACCAGAATAGGTCACCCGATCCAACCTGCGGCGTAGCTTTGAGTTCAAATAGGAGCGGCCGACCAGTTGCCCAAAAGTGATTTCGGGATCGGCATTACTGATCACGGTTTGGCAGCGAATTTCACTGCCATCTTCCAGTTGAACCCCTATTGCCCGACCACCATCAATAAGGATCTTTTCGACTCGGGTAGATAAGAGTATTTCGCTTCCGGCCTTTTTCAGACCTCTGGAAAACGCTCTTGGGATGGTAAATGCTCCGCCGAGGGGATAGTAACCGCCGTCAATATAATGATGGGCGATACCAATGTGCAGAGGCGCCGGCGCAATGGAAGGCGGCAAACCATGGTCGCCAGATTGAGCCAACAGAATCGCCTTCAATAGGGGATCGGAAACAAAATGATCGACCAGAGCTTGTGCCGTGCGCCAGCCCCATCGTATCATTGATTTAGAGCGAAATGGCGCCTTGATGGCCCCACTCAATCCGCGCGTGGTCGACAAGGTCACCATCTCCCGGGGCATACCGGTTACGACATCAAGATAACCGTCAATCCCTTTCGCCTCGCCCGGAAAGCGGTCTTTCAATCGATTGGCGTATCGCTCCTTGCCGGCGGGAATATCAAAGCGCTCCTTGCCAACCAGGACGTGATCATAACCATCGGGATTAAGCTGACAAAAAGCCAGATCTTCCGATACGCCTAACCCTTCAAAGATCTTGCGCATGCTGCCGCCAGTTTCTAGAGCGCCAATATAATGCACTCCTGGGCTGTAGCGATATCCTTCTAAGGTGAATGAGTGGCACCATCCCCCCGGCACTTCATGCTGCTCGCAGACGAGCACGCTCTTTCCTGCCTGGGCCAGTGCCAGGGCGGCCGTCAGCCCACCCAGCTCCCGAACCAATCACGACAATGTCGACGTCAGACTTCGCCATTTTTACCCTCGAGAATTATGACAGTGAATCTGGCAGAAGTTTTACCTTAGCGTTATCGATTTTGCGAGTTTTTGTATTAGGTCAACCCCCACCCACCTGGGGTTTGACCCTCGAAAGAGATATCATGGGCGCCCAGGAAGTCGGCCAACTCCTCAATTGATCCCAAAACTGACCGGCCCGTTTCAGGATCCATCGGCGCCTCTGGTTCGGCGTAAACAGCAAAAACATTGAGCCGTTTATTTTTACGATCCATCTTGGGGTCCAGGCGGCCAATCAGTCGGTCGCCGTGCAAGATCGGCAATACATAGTACCCGTATTCCCGTTTGGCCTTAGGTACATATATTTCGATGCGATAATGAAAATTGAAGAGCTCTTCGATCCGGTTCCGGTCGCAGATGAAATTATCGAAAGGCGATAATAAAGTGGTTCGCGGCTCCCATTCACCGTTTTCTATCTGTTCCAGCAATGGTAGCTTATCGGCATGAACATACCAGATCCCAGGCCACGTATCCCCTTCCTCCTTTATCTGAACCTGGATCACCTGCTCCTCAGCTTCTAGTTTAGCGAGGGTTTCTGGCAAGCCCGGATAACGGCCGCGGGTGAAATAATCATTGATATGAGCTGCTTTGGCCAGGCCAAGGGCTCTCAACGAATGTTGTGTAGAATTGTAAACGGCTTCGGGCCACTCAATTTCTTCTCGTGGTGTCCAATCCGGCAAGCAACGCACCGTCAATTCATAATATTTGGTCAGTCCCATTCGCGAATGGACCATGATCTGGCCCAGACGCCAAAGGCCGCTAAGAATCTGGCTGACATTTTGGCCTGAAGTCCAGCCGCTGGACTCCCAAGATTTTTGTGACTGATCTTTGAAATGCCGCGAGCTCAAAGGGCCATTCTTTATCAACTCATTCAGGACGTATTGGCGCAAATCATCATTCTCATCCAACCATTCCCGGAAACGTATCTTCCATCCTTCTTCTCCTACCAACCAATCACGCATATGCAACTGGTAAATGGGGTAATCATCGGTCAAAACAATGGATGCGGCGTGAGCCCAGTATTCGAATAACCGTCGATCCTGGTAAAGCAGTTTCTCTAAATCGGCCGGATCGAATTTGCCTAATCTACTCCATAATACCAACAATTGAGTGCGTTCCACGGCTCGCAGCGGATCGATTTGCACGCAGCCTAATTCGCGAAATACGGCCATGATGCCGGCTTCGTCAGCACTCGGACGGGATCCGGCTAATTGTTGGCAACTGATGGCCAGCCTACGGGCTGTTGTGGGAGTTATCGTTCTCATTGGCATCGGCTTTGGATAGCTCTATCGTGGTTTGCCGGTTCAAGAACCCAGGCCAAACATTTCATTTAATTCGTCAAGAGGTAGGTCTCCCTCATTAGAAGGTTGCCCACTTCCTCGCTTCCCCTTGATCTCGGAATAAAACCTGTCGTCATACCGGCGCGACTTGATCGGGATTGGCATTTTAACTCCCCAACCCAATAGCAAAACCTCTTCTTTTTCTTGCAACCGAGCCAGCATCCCCCTTAATTGCTCCCGGCCGGCCAGGCCGGTTAAAACGGCTCGTATATCATCTTCATCTCCTAGCCAGCCTGTTATTCGGGTCCCAAGTTGGGACATCACTTCGTCGTCAATGCCCGATGGCCGTTGATCGACCACCAAGAGAGTCACAAAGTATTTACGCATCTCCCGGGCAATCGTGCCGAAGGCGGTCTGGCTCGACAGCTGGGGGCTGAGCAGCTTGTGGGCTTCTTCAATAGCGATGAGTAATGGCCGCGGAGCAGGTTCCTGCTTACCTTTATAGGCCTCGGTTTTTTTCACCCACTTTTGGCGAATGCGGCGCGTGAGAATATTGGATACCAGCAAGTAATCCAGCTCGTTATCATACTCGCCAAAGCTCAAGATGACGTGGCGACCATTTTCTAATTTGTCCACAATGGCAGCCACAGCATCGACGGCCGGTTTCTCGACCACATATGAACGGTCGTGAATGAGGGTCAACCTTCGGTGTAATGCTTCGGCCGCTTTTTCATGGATATTATTGGATCGCGCCCAGTTTGCCACCGAATTTGGGGCCGGGTATTGTTTACCACTATCTGGATCGAGAACCATGGCTCCTGGCTCTAATTTCATGAATTCGGCGAACCAACTTTTATCGTCAAAGGAGCGGACTAGGGCGTTCAACGTTACATCGGCCGTATCCGTCAGATTAAGTGTTCCGGCCAATAATCGTATGTCGCCAATAGTAAAATCACTCAGCGCCAACTCCAAGGTGAAGTCGGGCGAGTGTCCACGCACCATGGCGCCCCGGCCCAAAGCAGCTACTTGTACCCGGCTACCAAATAACGATTGCAGACCTCTAACGTTGATTTCCTGGTCGGCATCGATATCGTCGAAGCCATATTCATTGTGCATATCGAAAACCAGCGCAGCAGCCACATCTTCCCTCATCAAGCCCGCCAGGACCATGCGGGTTAAGAAGCTTTTTCCCGTACCCGTGGCCCCAAAGATACCACTGGAACGTTTAACGAATTTATTTAAATCCAGCCGGACCGGGTAATCTTGTTCGATGGTCCGGCCAATGGTAAACATGCCGGCCCCATCCTTGCCAAAGATCTCGGCAACATCGGCTTCATCCGCTAACCGAACCCCGGTCCGGTGCGCCGGAACGGTCTTTACCGGTTTTGGCCCGGGGCTTTCCTCTCCACGGTCAACTCGGTCTTGCCACTGGCTTTGCTCGGGTGTGCCCAGTTCTGGACCTTTATCCATAATCAGCGTCGGGTACATAGCCAGTGTGGTGAACATCGTCGTGCCCAGCAATTCTCGGGCCAGGGCTGTTTGTAGCCGGCCGCTTTCCTCGTCCGCGAAGCGTGGATCTGTCGCCCCTAACAGCAAATCGGTGACCAGGCCGTAGTATCGAAAGCGGTCGCCTTCGCAGACGACAAAACTTCCTTCTTGGACCCTATCGGCCGGCACGGTCAATCGTATGTGAAGACCTTCTCGAAGACCGCCGCCAATCACATAACCTATCAAATCAGGATCGTTCATTCTGTGACCTTTCGTTCAATTCTTTAACTTCCCGGCGCAATCGCTCCCTAATGTCCAGGGGCAAGTGATTCCAGGGAGCGCCAATGATTGCCCCTTGAATTCCATATACCAGGTTAAGCGTGGCGTTATGTCCCCGGGCTTTAATCTGGCGGTAGGCCTCGACCGATCCAATTTCCTCCAAGTCCCCAAGGGTGAAAACGCCGATCTCATTTAACCAGGCCCTGCTTTTTGGTCCTAGGTTTTCCAGTTCCGTTAACTGTACCGGATTGTTTTCCATAACCCTTTGCCGCCCGCTCCTTCGTAGCCCAACATCATCAGTTAAGTTGCCAGCCTTCCAAGTCCAGATCAGGCAAAGCAGCATTGATCGCTTCTAAGGCAGGCAGCAGCAACTCATAGTTGCTACGTAACAGAGAGACAATTTCATGAATCGTGTTTTTGGCCCACTCAACATCATCTCCGCGCAAATAGTAGGTCTGGCGAATATGGGCGGCCAACAACTGGTCGACCGGTACTTTCTCGACGGCCGAGCGCAGGATCAATCTTAAATAGCCACTGTCCTGGCTGAATTCCCTCACTTCTTCCGGATCGCGGCAGAGATATATGGGGTCCAGATTAAGCGGCGGCCGCGGTGGCAGACCATGAACAATCGTTTTGCCGGTCCGGTAGCCCACCGACAACACGCTCATTTCCAGTGGCAACAGCCGATTATTGCGTTGATCCTCGATCACCGATTGACGCGGCTCATCGACCATCACCAGCCGGCGCACCATCGGGTCGTCATCAATATGCATGTCGTAAATGAGGCCGTAAATCGACTCCCGCTCGTCAACAGGTTGGGCCTTTACCAAAGAGCCAAAACTTGGCTCAGAGAGCTGGCTAACCCTACAGCCGATGGCGAAGCCTGCCGTGCTGGCTCGCAGCACCCGGCCAATCTCTAAATCGTGAACCATCTTATACTCATCCCGTAGATAAACTAGACCTGGCACAATCAATTGTATTTCCAACTCGAAAGCGGTCGGTTTTACGGTTATTTGAAACAGTCATCCTTCAATGCAGTGTGTCATAGTCTGCGGGCCGTCTCATTTTACAGCCCATGGCGCGTGCGACCGGCCCGGGCGATGTCTTTGCTGCTGCGCTTTGCCGTCGGATTCGACGACAGGCCATATCTTTGCATGGCATTGTCAATCATCAGATCCAGATTTTCTTGATCGCGTCGGCCGACCACGGCGATTTCATCGGCCCGGGCCAGGACATAAGGGTAGTCGCCCAAGATCTTGCATTGGTCAACGATGAGCGCATGTACCTGGCCTACTTCCGTTGGATTTTGTGCTACCCAACGCGGGATATCTATCCGGGCTATAAGCTTGCCGGCCCGGCTTGGATTGAGATAGAAGAAACAAACTTCGTTCATACCGTCCCGTTCTCGAAAATCATCGTTATGTTGGGAGACATCGACAAATACTTTGCTTCGTTGGCCGGGTTTTAAGATCCGGCTGAACAACATGGCATCGGTTAAGCTGAAATCTCTGTCGCGCCTGGTGAGGCGATCGAAATCGAACCCCGGTTTGTTTATATCAAGGGTTTCCAACATGGTTAAGACCGACTGTTTTCCCGGCCGGACGATATAACCTGCCAGCGAAACGGCGTTACCTCGCATGGCGGTCATCGCTTCTTGCCAGGCATTCAGTATGGCTTCCTTGATGCCACTCTCGTCACCCAGCCCAATAGCCGGCCAGTATAATAAACGTTGATCCAGCAATGCCAGCAGCGGCCGCGATTCATTCCGGTAATCCCATGAGGTACGGGCTAAAGATTCGATTTCTGCCCTGTCTCTATGTATGCCAACCAGGGCGCTATTATCCACAAATCGCGGACCTGGTTCTGAGCCAGCCTCCCCTGTATCTTTGCCAGGATAATCCAATTCTGCCCGCGTAAACTGGACCGGGGGCTCATCACGATCATGAAAGTAAACGATAGAACCGATGTTGATCAGAGCATACAAGTAGGCTGCATGGCGATCCGGATTTATCTGCGATCCATCGCAAGCGATGACGGTAGCGGTGCTGGGAATTGGCGGAGGATCGATTGCGCTGTCTAATGGTTCTTCTCTATCCAACGGCCGTGCTGCCCGAAATTTCTTTTTGTCGACCTTTTGAATGGCCCTAGTTAGGCCATCATCAAGCCTATCCCAATCGGTGGCATGCTCCCGCAATTTTTTCAGAGCCTGGTCTAGAAGTTCTGTTCGCTGTCGTTCCCGCTGGTGGGTGAGGCGCACCATCGTTTCTACCGCAACAGTCAGTTTTTCAAATTCTAATGCCATCGTCCACCGGATCAGGGAATATCACGACCGTAATAAACCCGAGTGTAGCACAAATGAGCTATTACGGTCAAACAAAGGTGACGACCTGTTGGGGATTTCCAATCCCAGATCTCATGCAGGCCAATTATTGTCCGGCTATCCCTGGTATAACGATGGGGAAACAAAGGGGGCTAAAGCGTAGGCGACGGCGACGGCAAAAGTTTCCATCCGTAAAACCAGCCCTCCTGTGAGGGCGCCGACTGCGCCTCCTTTTTGTTTGACATTGCTTTGACCCAGAATTTGATCCATGACTGGGCCCAACTCTTCGCCAGCCAAAACCCGCTTGGCGATCTTTTCTGGCAAGGGTATTCGGGCAGAGCCTCCAATTCCTTCTCTTCCGTTTTTGTCGAGGGCAACTACCCAACCGTGCAACATGAGTCCATTCGGCTCAAGATTGACCCCGCCTTCCAAGCCCAAGGCTAAATCCACGCCCGTCTCTAGCCTGGCATTAGCCGCCCGGGTCCTGGCTCCTGCTAAACATTCAGCATCGCTCATGGGCATGGCGCTCACCCCAGACGCCACGCTGATCGGCAGCAGTTCTGCCCTGGGCCAGATGCGCTGAATGACCGTCTGAACCGCCTCAACCTTCACCGGATTCGTTGAGCCAACGGCGATAATTTCTGGACTAAAGCCCTTGGGTGGCGTATTCAAATCTGACAATGTTTGGGATGGATATTCGCTTTTGATGGCAGCCTTTAAATGATAAGGGATTTAATTACCCTCAGAAAAAGATGTAACCGGCATAAATTTGCTGATTTCTTCGGAGTCGATCTCATCGCTGGAGGCAACAAAAGTTTCCAAGACCGTCTGGGCCAGCTGGAAAAATATCTGAAGTTCGCCAATTCGCTCGAGCACGTATACCGCGAGTTCTTGTTCATCTGGGGGTAACTCGTCTTCAACCGCTCGAAGTTTGCCAACGCTATCATCCAAAACATGCAACGCTAGCTGCACCTCGCGCATTTCCCGGCCGCTGAGCACATTCCGGATGACCGTCCACATATCAGATTCGGCCATATAATATTTCTTGCGCTCACCACGCACCCATACTTCCTTGGCCATTCCCCAGCGTTCTAGAGAGCGCATATTCATGCTGACCGAGCCTTTGCTAATCTGCAAATCCTCGGCTAAATCATCCAATGATAACGCATCAGGACTGAGCAGTAAGGTGCCGTATAGACGACCCATAACATCGCTAAAACCGAAGAATCCGGCTAAGCGCCCCAATCCTGCAACGGTGCTATTCTCTACGGCTTCAAGATTATCGTGCATTTCCTTCCCTGCTTTCAGAACGTTCTAAACGCAGAGAATAGCATAGCTCTTTATGAGTGACAAGTTTCAATTAAAGCAAGACAAGCCTTAGGCCGGTTGGCTCTTTCCCTGGAGCGCAAACATGTAGCTATTAGCCTTTCCCGAAATGAGATAATGTGGGCTGCCGGGATCCTCTTCCAGCTTACTGCGCAAACGCCAAATGTAGGAATGAACGTAATTGTTATTATTGACGGCGGTATCACCCCAGACATATTTTAATATCTGGTTGTAAGTGCGCTCCTTACCTGCATGCCGTACGAGATAGGTCAAGAAACGAAGCTCAGTGCAGTTTAATTCAATCCTTCGGTCCTGGACCCAGACCTGCTTTAAGACCGGATCGATTTTCAAATAACCATCAAAATAGAGGTTTTGAGTAACTCCCCGGCTATTCATCGATACACGTCGAAGAGCGGAGGCGACCCGGTCTACCAGGAGATCTCGATCAAAAGGCTTGGTCACATAGTCATCGGCCCCGGCGCGCAAACCACGGACGATATCTTCTTCACGACTGAGAACGGTTAACATGATGACGGGAACGCTAGATATTTTCCTTATCCGGCGACAAGTCTCTAATCCATCCATGCCTGGCATCATTATGTCAAGCAAGACAAGATCGGGGCCCTGTTTTTCTAGGGCATCCAAGCCCTGGCCTCCATCGGTTGCCGTAAAGACATCCGCGCCCGCTCCCCCAAAGATCAATTTTAGCAAATAGCACATCTGCGACTCATCATCAATGATCAGCAGTCGCTTGCCATAGATCTCTTGCATTTGTCCAATACCCTCTTTCCGTTGCTGAGAGAGCGGCGGCAGATAGGTCTGCCTGCGACATCACTGGAAGACCCAGTGGCCGAAACTCTCAACATATGCGCCTATCAAATACTACTGCACGAAAACACGGTACCCCAGTACCGTCTCTACAGAGCAACTAACATTCGATTTGATTCATTATTTACATAATTAGGTGACGAATGTCATTTTTTTAAGGTTACATTCGGCACGAATCATGATGCAGTTGGGGCTGTATTGTGGGCAAGAACGAGATTTTATGTCAATTTTTAGCTGGGATTGAAGAAGAGATTGGCCCTTCCTGGCCAGGGAACAAATTGATGGGACAGTGAATTTTATTGGTTTACCAATAGCTTAACGGGCCGTGGCCTCTGCCCAATTGCCAATTTACGGCTCTGCGGATCGCGGCGTAGGTAAACTCGCAGGACCTTTCGATGGCCGTGGTCATGGGCGTCCCGTTCGCCAGGTAGGCGCAGATAGCGGCCGACAAGGTGTCACCGCTACCATGTGTATTGCTACTTTCGATTAAAGGATGTCGGAACAGCCGGGCTTTTTTGCCATCGAATAAGAGGTCCACCATGTCCGATCCGGAACGGATGCCTTTCACCAAGACCATCTGTGGACCTTGTGCCTGAATGATTCTGGCCGCACGTTCCGTGGTCACCAGACTGCTTGCATTTATGCCTGCCAGCAATTGTGATTCGGCCAGGTTTGGCGTCACCAAGTCGGCCAGTGGAAAAAGATATTTGGTGAACGCATCGGTCATATCAGCGGGAAACATCGATTCTCCCAAGTGATTGACAAGCACCGGATCGATCACGAGGTAGATTCGGTTGGCAGTTTCACTCCGGTAGGCTGCGAGTGATTGTCCGATGGCCTGGATGACCTCGGCCGAGCCGATAAAGCCAGTTTTGATAGCCTTAGCGCCATAATCAGATAACACCGAATCTAGCTGCCGGACGACAAATTCTGCCGGGACCGGCCAAACGCCATCCACTCGCAGGCTATTTTGGGCTGTCACGGCCGTGATGACGCTCATACCGTACACACCCAAGGTGGAAAAGGTCTTAAGATCGGCTTGCAGGCCGGCCGCTCCCCCACTGTCGGAACCGGCAATGGTTAGAACTTTGGCGGGTTCGCCGGGCCTATTCTTCGTCATGGCTCCTTTTCAGAATCAAAGCATAGGGGTTGGTTCTTGATGAAACCAACCCCTATGCCCAAAAGCTAACTCTACATGTTGGCGATAATCGCCTCGGCGAACTGGGAGGTGCTTAACTTGGTCGCACCTTCCATCTGGCGGTGAAGATCGTATGTGACGGTCTTGGCCTGGATGCTCTTAGTCATTGCTTCAATGACTAAATCGGCCGCTTCCTGCCAACCCATATAATCCAGCATCATCACCCCGCTGAGTATGAGGCTGCCTGGATTAACCATATCTTTACCGGCATATTTCGGCGCCGTGCCATGAGTAGCCTCAAATAAGGCGACGCCATCGCCGATATTACCCCCAGGAGCCATACCCAAACCACCAACCTGAGCGGCGGCAGCATCGCTCATATAATCGCCATTTAGATTGAGAGTCGCGATCACATCATACTCGTCGGTACGGGTCAACAATTGTTGGAGCATATTGTCCGCGATGCGGTCCTTGATCACGATTTTCCCAGCTGGCACTTGACCGCCATAGGCTTCCCATAACTCAGCTTCCGATATCGTTTCAGCGCCGAATTCCTCAGCTGCTAAATCATAACCCCAATCCTTGAATGCCCCTTCGGTGAACTTCATGATATTGCCCTTGTGAACCAGGGTTACGCTGCTTCTATCATGATCGATGGCGAATTGTACGGCCTGGCGCACCAGGCGCTTGGTACCGAATTCCGTCACCGGCTTGATGCCAATGGCCGCGTGAGGGCTGATCGCTTTGCCTAGCTCCTCATTCATAAAAGTTATCAGGCGCTGGCTGTCTTCAGAGTCGGCCGGCCATTCAATCCCGGCATATACATCTTCGGTGTTCTCGCGGAAGATGACAATATTCATCTTCTCCGGCTGAACCATGGGGCTTGGCGTACCCGGAATGTAACGCACCGGCCTAACACAAGCATATAGGTCGAGCACCTGTCGCAAAGTCACGTTTAGACTGCGAAAACCACCACCTATAGGAGTGGTCAATGGTCCTTTGATGCCCACCACATACTGTCGCATGACCTCAAAGGTTTCTTCAGGCATGAAGGCACCATATATTTCCTGAGCTTTTTCGCCGGCGTAGATTTCCATCCAGGCGATTTTTCTATCGCCTTTATAGGCCTTGGCAATAGCTGCGTCCAAAACTTTTAAGGCTGCCGGGGTAATATCAACCCCTATTCCATCTCCTTCGATGAAAGCTACGATGGGATTATCGGGTACATTTAACTTACCGCCGGCAAAAGTTATGCTTTCACCGGCAGGCACTTTAACATGAGAAAAAGACATGATGCGTGCTACTCCTCTACAAATAACAATGAATCGTCTAGCCCAAAACTACAAGAACTGGCGCTGATGTGGGCTTTATATTGTGTCACCTTCAATAGGCCAAAAAAGATTATAACGCCAACCAACAGATAACGGGAGAAGAATTCCGGATCAAAATGTAACCAATCCCGATGGGTGTCGATTTACTCAAAGAAGCGAGTAATCAGGCAGATGTCGAGCGCGAACAAAAAGGCGCAATGTATCATGCCGCGGCCGGCAAAAAGCTATTTCTTTTTGACTAGGTGGTAGATCCAAGCGACAGAAAAAAGGGCAAAAATGCCGAATATCGCCCAGGTATACCAGGGCCAGGTTCCGATTAGCAGATGGCGGAGCAATCCGAAACTGGCTAAAACCGTGAAAGCTACCTCTAGCTCCACAACTATCTCTACCTGGTCCCATTCTTCAGCCAGGTAACCTCGCACCGAACTCCAGGCCATGGCCAACAAGGCCGCTCCAAGCATTCGGCTCATCAGCGGGTCTATTGGCGCCCAGCCAAAAAGAGATAACCAGCGGCCGGGCGCAGCCAATAACGGCACACCCATCAATAAAGCCACAATAGCGTGAACCAGAAACGTGATTCTAAGTGATCGTGACATCGAAAATCCTCCCAAACAACAATGTACAATGCCCAGTCAAATCTGTCAATTGGTGCTACCTTCTGTTTTTCGTGTTATCATGGGCGTGTGCTGGTTGGCATCGTCAACTGGACGGTGTTCGACCTCGTTATCATTGGGAAGATGCGAGAATTTTTGGCCAAGGGTGCAGATGTTGGTTCTTGAGTGGTGGTCGTTTGCTGGTTTTATCGTCATTGCGGCCCTCATCCTCTATTTAGTCCGGGAAGATAGCCTCTAATACCGAAATACATCGCTCGGAGTGAAAGGCGGACTAATCAGGACAACTATATTGGCCCTATGCCTGGGATTTTTTCCCGGGGTGTAGGAGTATGTTCGCTTACCGGTTCATTTGCCTTGCGTTTTCCGCTGGCTGCCAGATATCTCCCCAACCATTAGAAATAATTTGTCAGTTATCACTACCGTGAGCGGGGCGGTAAATGGCTGTGCTTGAACGCTTATTGATTAACCCTCAATTCCCATTTACGGAGTCGCCAGAAACAGATATGGTTAGATGAAGGCTTTTACGGTGACACTTATTATGTGGAAAGTTGCCGTCTTATCCGGTCACGGGTAGCATTGATTGTTCATATTCCTATTTCGGACCTGGCGTTATTTGATAACTCCCTAAACGCCAGCAGGCAGACAAGGAGACTCTATGCCGCGCGTTCTGGTTGTTGATGACGATCCTGGCATACTTAAACTAGTTGAAAGAGCGTTGGGCTCAAAGGGCTACGACGTCTTAACGGCCACAACAGGCACCGAAGGACTTAACCGGATTCAAGCCGAGAGTCCCGATATTGTCGTCCTCGACAAAGTCATGCCTGATATTGAGGGTTTTGAGATCGCACGACGCTTGAGGCGAGAGCCTGGTTTCGCCCATATACCCATCGTTATCCTTACCGGCGCGTCCCAGCTTGGCGACAAACTTGATGCCTTTAACGCAGGAGCTGATGATTACCTCACGAAGCCATTTGAGGTGGATGAATTGGCTGCCCGGCTGGCTGCCCTTCTAAGGCGGGCCGAGGCTTTCAAGGCTGCCCGGACTCAGACTCTGGATTCGGTCGACGTTGCCCGTTTGATCGCCGTTCACAGTTTGCGTGGCGGTATTGGCTGTTCCACAATGAGCGTTAATTTGGGCTACAGCTTGAATAAATTGTGGGGCTCGCCCGTACTATTGGCCGATTTGGTATTGGCAGCCGGCCAGGTAGCCGTTATGCTGAATGAACCTATCAGGCGATCTTGGAGCGACCTGACTACCTTCGACGAAGGCGCCTATGACATGGACGCTCTGGAAAGCATCATGAATCGCCATGATAGCGGCCTGCACTTCATCGCTGCGCCAAAGGATCCTATCGATGCTGAAGAAGTCGGCAGCGAGATAATTAAAAAAGCCATAACCCTCTTAAAACCACGCTATGAGTACATTGTCGCCGACCTTCCCCATGATTTCAGCGATATCGCCCTGGATATTTTGGATGTGGCCGATACTGTCATCCTGATGTTGGCTCCCGATCTGGTTTCCATCCGCGCGGCTTCGGTGACGCTTAGCACCTATCAGGAATTAGGCTTCAACGTAGAGAAAATCAAGCTTATCTTGAACCAAACCCTGGCTTACAGCGCACTAACTGCCAAACAGATTGAAGAGGCGATTCAACATCCGATATCGATGATCCTACCCTACTCCCCCAAGCGATTCGTGTCGGCCATTAATAGTGGTGTGCCTTTACTCGAAAGCTACCCGGAAGACCCAGTCTCGATCCAGATTGAAGATTTCGCCTTTCGATTGAGCAAAGAAGCCCACCAATTGATACCGCCCCCGGCCCCAAGCGAGGCCTGGCAGAGAGTGAACGATAGATTGGGCTTATTCGGCAGCTCAAACCGGAAGGAAAAACGTGGCCTATTTGGTTTAGGTCGCGGCTAATACTAAGGGCTGTTCAGGGTTGGGGATGGTGTTGACGAGATAACTAACTCGGGTGTGGGAACCGAGGCTTCGGACCGCAATTGATTTTCCGGCCGAGAGGTGAGGACATCGCCTTCGGTTGCCACGGCAAGAATCTCAAAATTGAAGGGGAGCTGAAGCACATCATGATTAACGCGAACTGGTGTATATTCACCGCTGGGCGGACCCGAAACAATCATATTTGATCCGGCCGGCACAAAGCCCAAGTTGGTGCCCGCCCGGCAGGGCCCCGAACGCAAATTAATGCCCAACGCACCTGCGATCGCCGTTTCACCCAGGATCGTCACCTCATCAGTGAAAGCCCAACCATCCGTCACATTACCGCTAGCAAACGGCGTCGGCGCAAAAGGCGGCGCTTCTGTTGGTAAAGGCACAGGGGGATAAATCTCCGGATGCGGTGTTGTTCGATTGATCATGTTGGCGGCATGCACCATGATCGGCGTATAACCGCATTGTTCTTGTCCGACGATGAAAACCCCGGTCATGCCAATGACGACACCAACGACCTGACCTTCCTCGGCCGGTCGATCGCGCAAGGTTAATCCATCAGTCGACGACTGCACTTGCCCATTATCTTCAACCAGGCTGTCAGTCCAGGCCCAACCTTGAAAGTAGTTTGGCGGCAACCGGGTTGGCTCAACAGTCAATGGCGGAGTTGGCGGCGAGGCCGTCGCCGGGATCTGGGTCGGTGCAGCTAAGGGTAGATTCTGGACGATGGGCGCCGAATCATCAGGCGTCGGCTGGACCACGACGACGTATACCTGTATTGGCGCTTGGGTCGGCAATGGGCTGGTGGTTGGCAAGGGAGTCGCCGTTTGAGTAGGGACTTCGGCAACCGCATCTTGGGGATCGGGTCGTTCGCAGCCAACCAATAAGCCTAAAGCTAGGACGAATAACAATGCCAGGCTGGCGCTCAAGAACCTACGCTGATCGATCATAATGTCGATTTTAGCCCATTTCTGATGGTTGGGAAACCGTGAGAAAGTGTGCCAATTAGTAGCATATAAATTTCGCCAGATTGCATTACAGCTGTATCGGTGGCAATTCAGCCAACCCTATACCTCGGGCAATGTCAACCATCATTTCCTTGAGATCGTCTTCAAATTCAATTGCCGGAAGCGGCCGCTGATAATTAGCCAATAGCTGAGTCACTCGTATTTTTGCACGCTGGAATGTATCCAGGCTGCCGGCATCCTGCCAACCTTTTAGACTGCTGCGGTCGATCACTGGCGAAGTTAGGTATTGTTCTTTTGCGAATAATTTCCTGGTTATCTTCTGCTTCAAGAAATCCGCTCGAAAATCTATGCCATCGTAAAAGTCTGTGGCCAGGGGTTCTGTTCGGGACTGGACACCCGCAAGCAGTCGTTTAACCATGGCGATTGCTTCGGCATCGATGACCAACTTTTCGGCGCTTTGACAAGCTAAAAAATCCAACATACCTGCGCCAGAAATCATATTTATCCCAGCCTGGGCTGCCAGCAAAGCGCTCATTCCGCTCTCCAATCCTGCCTGTGCGTCAACGATTTTAGCATCGCTGGCGCCAAGGTAACCATGGGTTGGTAGTCCTAACGCCTTACCTACTTGGGCATTGCAGATATTGAGCATGGCCGTTTCGACGGCGCCCATGGGCGTCGTGCCCTGGCGCATGTCAAAAACGGCCGGCGCTCCACCCCAAACAATGGCTGAACCGGGTTGAGCCAACTGGTGTATCGTTATGCCGCTGATCGTTTCGGTTGCGTGCTGTACAACCGAGCCAAGTAAAGTTACCGGAGCGGCCGCTCCCGCGAGCGGCATTGAAACGATCGCGGCCGGCACTCCGGCCCTGGCCAGATCGATGAGATTCTGAGCGCCAAATTCCGTCCATGTCAATGGCGGCGATGGGCAAACATCAAATACGGCAAGGGGTTTTTGGGCTAACTGTTCCCGTCCGCCTGCCGCCAAAACCAGCATATCTATCATGAGCCCCGTTGTGTTTGACGAAAATGCGCCCGTCACCATGGGTTTGGCCGAGTACAGCAAGAGCAGATATAGACGATAGATATCGCCTATCGCTTCAGGCACATCTGAGCAGACTACGGCCGTGGATTGTGCGTCCATCTGAGGCAAGCCTTCTGCTACCTGGATTAAACGAACCAGGTCTGGCGTCTGCGCCGGACGATGTTCAACCGTATTTGGGTCCAGTACATTGACGCCAGAAGATCCCGGATCAAAATGAACATCATCACCGCCATATTTAACCCGTTCCTCGCCATATCGATCGAACAGGGAAAAATTCTTCGGCGCCTGAGAGAGAGCATCGCGCGCCAACGTTTCAGGCAAGCGGACGATATCATAACTCTCGTCCACGTCGCATCCGGCTGCGGCCAATAATTGCCGAGCCTCGGGGGCGTGCACCTTTACTCCGGTCGATCGCAACAATTGCATTGCTTCGTCCAGGATTTTTTGGATGGTTTCGTCGGATAGTAACTCAAGTTTATTTAACAATTTTTTATTTCCGGCTCAAACCAGTTCAATCGACGCGCTGATCCGTTTTAGTTCTTCGGCCAGGCGTCGATCTAGCTCCTCAGGCTGGTGCGTTTCCAAGATTCGTTTCGCCTCTTCTGTAGCCCAATCCACCGCCCCATCTCCCTTCTCTTCCCATTCATCATACGGCCGGCGGTCCATGTACTTTGGCAACCATAGTTGGCGCATATGTTTGCGGGTATGTTTCTGGCCCAAAAAATGGTTGCCGGGGCCAACGCGATCGATGACGTCTAAAGCCATACTTTCCTCATCAACTTGAATCCCTCGCAAAGTCTGAATGACCATATCGAAGATCTCGCAGTCGAGCAGCATTTGGGCGAAGGACCAGATACGGCTGCCGTGTAGCAAACCAACGCCTAAAAGCATATCTGACATAGCGATCGAAGCCATAAAGGTGGACATGCTGTTGTCAATACCGGCCTGCCAATTTGGCGTTTTCGCCCCGGTGGCAAATGAGCCCATAGAAAGGGGTACATTGTAGAAATCGGCCAGGACATTGGTTGCCGCCCCAAAAAGATAGTCTTCTGGGCCGCCGCCTGTATAAGCCCCGCTGCGGATATCCGTGGCTGTTTGGGCAGCCGCGTAAAAAACCGGTGCGCCTGGATAGGCAAGTTGGATGAGGGCCAGGGCGCTGATGACTTCGGCGTTGCCGACGATGAGGTTGCCGGCCAGGGTAGCCGGGGCTGACGAAGCGCAAGACGTCATCGTCATAAAACCGACCGGCAGCCCGGCTTCGGCGGCTATCAGGGCTGCATCCAGGCTGCCGCCATCGTGGCCAAGAGGTGGCAACGTGCACTGCATGATGGACAAGACCGGTCGTTTCCTCAGGGCTTCGCGACCACCGGCGATGGCGGCAGCCATTTCCACGGCTGCCTGAGCCTCGGTTACGGAATAGACGCTTTCTGTTTGCACATGTTTGGTGGAGTTCTCCCAGGTGACTCGTAATTCGTGCAAACTACGTGTTTCGGCCGGGTAATCCTGAGCGGACACGGCTATCCAATGGAAGGCTACTTCAGGTAAAAAGTCAGCCACCCGGGCGATATCGGCCTGATCTTGTAGGCAGGAGCGCCGGCGCCGGCCTGTATTGAGATCTAAAACCTCGACCCCACAACCGTCGGTACCGGCGTATACATGATTACCATCTAGTGGCAAATCTTGTCCTGGGTCACGAGCGGCTAAAGTATATGAAGGTGGGGCCTGATTCAGCGCTTCTTCAATCACCTGGCCCGGTACCTTGACGATCTGGCTATGGTGGTCGACTTGAGCGCCATGGGCCTGCCAAATGTCAAGCGCCCGCTTAGACGGAAATTTGACCCCTGTTCGCTCGATCACATCTAATGTGGCCGTATGGAGACGTTTAACATCTTCATGACCTAGTATGTTGAGACTGATACCTGGATTAGTAACTGATTTGATTGTACCGGCCATCTGACAATGAACCTCCCATGAAAAAGTTGGCCCGGACTTCCAAAAATATCAAATTTGCTTTGGGCCGAGATAAGCCAGATTTTACAAGTTCAAATATTCATGACAGGTGTCATATGTCACTCGATTGACACGTTTTCCTCATGTATTTCAGTTTATTCGCTCCCCATTTGAATCTCTTGACCCCGAGCTAGCACTTATTCACCGGCAGCTTCTGACGCAGCAGCTTCTGCCGCGGCATGTTCATCGACGGCATCTTGCAATTGGCGCTTGGTTTGGTCTGTGACCGTTAGTTCATAGAGCTCGCCTCCCGACTCTTGCATGGCAGCAATCAGCTTATCCCTGTCTCCGGATTTGAAGTTCGACGATCAGGGATGAAGCTGGCGACAGACATAGCCTCGCTAACTTGTTTGATCTGCTTATCGGGTATGCCCAAATCGATAAGCTTGCCGGCTACAGCTCCGGTAGCGGCGCCTAGAAGAGCGCCACCAATTGGACCACCGAGGAGAGTGCCCACGACCAAACCGGCTACGCCCCCGGCGATGGCGCCGCCCTTAGGCTTGACATCCTCGGTTTCCATCACGTTGACTGAACCATCGATGTCCTTGGTGATTACCGCGGCATCGCTTAAATCAAAGAGATGCTCGTTACGTAAACTTTCCAGCACCTTCAACGTCTTATCGGCCGAGCGTATATCCTCAAAGGTCATAACGATAATTGTGCTCATATTTGCAACCTCCTTAGCATGATCATTATAGAAACAGAGTGCAGGAAAATTGTACATGACTCTCGCCATGCGTCGAAAATCTCCACGATAGGTCACGCCCCAAATCCAATCATTAACGCTTTTCCAATAAATCGTCTCGTAAGTAGCCAGGCTGCATGAATCGGATAAAATGCTCCTGGCGCAATAAAATTCTTAAGGAGGATTTGCCAATGTTAACATCAAAGAGCAGAAAAATAGTCATCGTATCCGTTCTTGCCCTTTTGAGTCTGTTGGTGGGTACCGCCTGGGCTCAAGAAGAGGACCCAAGCGAGACAATTCCTTTTTGTCCTGGCACATCGGTCTCGGGCACAGTCGTAGGGGTGGATGAGGAACACGCAACGGTCACCCTTTACACAACTGAAGGTTTGTGCAAAGTGCAATTGGACGAAGGAAATTACGATCATCCAATCGTCAGTCTTTTGGGCCAATTCTTCGATCACGTTAGCGCACGAACTTTGTTTGAAGCCTTATCCAATGTAGATACCGATATCTGCGTTATCCCCGGCACTGAGGAGGGTGAGTGGCTGTCGGTTTCGTGTGAAGTTGAGGGCGCCCAAGAAGCCACCGTCATAAGTGAGAATGATGATGGCACGTTTACAGCGGTGTTAAAGGATGATGGAGAAGAATTGATTGGCGTGATCGTCACCGATGATGAAACGGCCGAGGTACTTCGGCAGGAATTAGCTTCCGTGTCGGTCTCGTGGTATTTGAAAGATGACGGTAGTCTCGTCCAATCGGGCGATCAAATCGCCTACTATCACGACCAGGGAATTGGCTTTGGTGTTTTGGTAAAGCTATACGCCATGGCCGAACATTTCGATTACGAGTGTCGAACTGGAAATAACCCTGAAGCATGCGAGATATCGATTGAGGACCTGATCCAATCTTTCCAGGAAGGAACTGGATTGGGTGAAATGTTTAAAGTTTATGGCAAGCCCGAGCTTCTAGGTGTTGGTCATGTTCGCAAAGCCATGGATGACTACCCTGATATGACCGATGCGGAGAATAAGGGGGCCGAGACCGATAAACCGGGCAAAGCTCACCAGGCTGGTCAAAAAGATAAAGACAAAGACAAAGGGACGGAAGACTCCGAATCTAGTGATAAGAATAACGGCAATAGCCCCGATCATGCAGGAAATAAGGAGAAGGGCGAGACAGGGCCACCAGACCAATCCGCTTCAAGAGATAAGGACAAGAACAACGGGAATGGTTCTGACAACGGAAAACAAAAAGATAAGAGCAAAAAAGATAAGTAGTCTTAAAAGGGGCAACGACTCTTCTTTTGATATTTGCTTTTCAAGGGGTTGTTGCCTACTTATTTCTTGATCTGAAAGAGGATCGCCGTCAGTGGCTGATCCTCTTTTTTTTGCTCAGTCGGCGTTACCTTTCATTTTCTTCAATCATCATTGGTCTAGGGTCGACCAGGCTCCGGCATCGTCATCAAAAACAGTTAGGCTTCCCGTCAGAGGGTCATATAGCCAAGCGTGCAGAATCAGGCGCATAGCATTAAGAGCATCGCTGACACATCGATAGCCGGCAATGTTTTGCCTTTGCAGTAAAATGTTGTTGCGCACGGTCTCTAGATGGCGCTGGCTCTCCGGCAACCCTGAAACCAGCGCCTGGTGTTGAGCAGTCCGTGCCCACTCCAACCACCGTCCAAGTGCCGGTTTGTCCGTCAGTCCCACAGAATCTTCAAGCGCCCTGATCCCAGCGCAATCCAAATGGCCGCAGATGACGATATGTGGCACTTGTAGATCGATGACCGCGAATTCTATGACCGCCCCGATTGAATCGCTCGCCGTGCCGTAAGGTGGCACGATGTTGGCCACATTTCGCAAGACAAAGAGTTCTCCAGGTCCGTCTCCGGTGATCGATTCAGGGACGACCCTTGCATCAGAACAACCAATCCACAGAGCAATTGGTTGGTGGATTTGATCGCTCCGTTCCCGTTCTATCTCAGACTCGGCCGGTCGATAGCCGACCATCTCTTTAAAAGGCATAATGCCACTTACCTTTCGACAGAATCGCCTGACCCTCAAGAGTCGGGTGTCACTCCGGTGCCAGCAAGGAACAGGTCAGGCGTCATACATACGCTTGGCGTAACGCCCGCTGCCAGGTTTTCCCAAGATTTCGCCATCTTCGACGACGATCTCACCCCGACGAACGGTGACTACCGGCCAACCTTGAATTTCGAAGCCCTCATAGGGCGTCCAATCCACTTGCTCATGTAAAGTGTTCGTTGACAGGGTCTTTTGTTGTTCGGGATCGAAGACTACCAGGTCAGCATCATTACCGACAACGATATCCCCTTTTCCGCTTAATCCCACCAGCCTGGCAGGCATCGTACAGCACATATCAACCCATTGATTTAATGAGATATGTCCGGCCCGCACACCGTACGAATACAGAGCCGGGAAGCGCATCTCGATCGAAGGCACACCGCCCGGTATCTTGCTGTAATCATCCAGGCCGGTCGCCTTTTCTACCTTGGTGAAAGGACAATGATCCGTGGTGACGACTTGCAAATCGCCATCGGCCAATGCTTGCCACAGAGCGCTCTGGGCAGTCTTGTCTCGAATTGGAGGTGAACATACCGGCAAAGCTCCTTCCACGCCCGGCCGGTCGAATAATTCATCGGTAAGCAACAGATATTGGGGACAACTTTCTCCTGTTACCGGCAAACCCCTTGCCCGGGCTGATCTAATTCGCTCGACAGCGAAAGGGCTGGTGACGTGAAAAATGTGTAACCTGCTATTCGCCATTGAGGCGATATCGATGACTCGCCCAACGGCTTCTCCTTCCATTTCGGCCGGCCGGCTACGGGGGTGCCAATGAGGCGATTTATTCCCTTGGGCCAAGTTGCGCTCCACCAGCATACAGATGATGTCCCAATTTTCTGCATGGACGACTGGCAATCCGTTCGACTGCCCGACCGCTTCCAATGCCTGCATCAATTGGCCATCGCTGAGGCAAAAACCATAGGCCATATATAGTTTGAAGCTAATACAGCCTGCTTCATAGGCGGCCGGTACCTGATCCAAGATGCCGATTTCCGCCGGTCCCAAAGTCATGTGCAAGCCATAGTCAATGACGACCCGAGGATCTGCCAGGGCTCGCCGGGCTCTAATGGCTTGGACCATAGTTTCATCTGGCTGGCGCTCCACGAAATCGATAATGGATGTGGTGCCTCCGAAGGCGGCCGCGCAGGTGCCACTATAAAAATCGTCTGAAGAGGTGAAGTTGCCAATCGGCATTTGCAGATGAACGTGAATATCAACGGCTCCCGGCGTCACGTACATTCCACCAGCCTCGATGGTTTGCTCACCCTCTAAGCCAATCCCTATGGCTCTGATTTTTTGTCCGGAAACACCCACATCAGCCTGGAATGTGGCCGAACTCGTGACGACGCTGCCGTTTTTGATTACCAGGTCATACATTATATCCAGCCTTCTTTGTGCTCAATCCCTGATTAATAAAATTGTACATCATGCTAATAGACTGAGAAACTGGACAATCCAATGAGTCGAACAACCGTGTTGTTATCAACGTTCGCTTTGGGCATCAACTGGCGCTGCGGTAGGCATCATTTCGACCCGTTTTTTTATGCCCAATAATATCTGTCTTGGGAATACATATTCACCCAGCATCAGTAAAGGCCAGGCCACGATCCGGAATCGTCCACGGTCCGTAACGCGCCCGGGTTCGCAAAATTAGCCGGGTCATTATTTGGTCCGCGTGGGTAGAGATAAAATACCCAACTGAATTCGCCATGAGGCTCAAAGGGTGTATCACGCAGGAATCCGGGACCGATGTATCGAACGTGGCTGTTTGAATGCAGGACTAGATAACCATTTGGCTCGAATGCCTCAACGGTAAAAAATGCGGTTCCGGGTTCACCATCAGGAATGATATCCCCGATCTCTATCTGCTGGAATTCTGGCAAAATCCGATCGGTGCTCGGCCGCCACTCGGCGCGTTCCTTCGGCGGGACAATGACTTGCCAAATATACTTATCCATGACTCTGTCCCACTTTGTATCCGAGTACCAGCCACCGCGATGGTATCCAGTCTGCACTAACCAAGGCCAGATATCTGCTGCAGCCGCTTTGATCGTCACTGCGTGATTTGTTTCATCCATGGGCCGGTGGATCAGTTCGTCACCGGGCAACGACATCTCGATCTCATCGTCAGTTGCGCCCCAGCGATGGCCTAACCGATTCAAAATAAGGATTCCGGCCGTCGCCATCGTTAACCCAATCGCGATCTGTTTTCTCACCTGCTATCAATCTCCAATCATCGATCAGCGCCTCAATAAAAGGACGCTCATTCAAGTCAATTAGAGTATAGCATGGCCCAGAGGAATATGTCCGGCCGACCAACTACTTCAGAGTGATTGACAAAGCACTTCAGCCTGGATATCCTTCAAACTGAGACAGGGTGTAATGCCCTTACCTCAGCTTTACTCGTTGCCAGTTCAGGAGGCTTAGATGGCCCAGAATCAAGGTAAAAAGACCCAGGAGCCTACCAGCAAAGCCCGAACAAAAACCGATAAGAAAGATGAAGAAATTCGCCAGCCACAGGACCAGACTTCTGATCTTGGGTTGACTGTGGAAGCCAAGCCTCCCACGGTCCATACAATGGCCGACCAGGTAAGAAATACCTGGGGAACTGAAGCCCGGCAAAAAAGCATGGCCAACATCCAGCGCCAATTGGGCAACACCTACGCTTCGATGGTAGCGGCCGAAGTCCAGAAAGAGTCTGAAACTGATAGTCTGGTTCAACGCCATCCAGAAGGGGCCGACCTGGTACCCGAGGCGCCAGATGCGGTTGAGGGGTTGGACGCAGCTAGGAGCGGCGAAATGCCGGCTGCACCCCGGTCTGGTGAAGGTGACGAGGCCGAGGAAGGTGAGGCTGAAAGCACGCCGGCTGCTGAACCAGAAACAGACGCCGGCGAGGGTGCGGGCGGCGGTGCTGAAGCCGAAGCAGAGACTGGCGCCGAAGCAGAGACTGGCGCCGAAGCTGGTACTGAAGCCGAAACAGAGACTGGCGCCGAAGCTGGTACTGAAGCCGGAACAGAGGCCGAGACTGAAGCGGCTGAAGAGAGCGAGGCCCCACCTGCCCCAGTATTAGGACCAACCATGGCTGTCGCTTTTTCCCAACAAGCGTTGCAGGATGCCTTTAGTGGGGTAGCGGGCCGAGACATCATTCCGGGCAATATCACGGTTGTGGCCAGTAGAGATGAGTTGTATGCTGCCTATGACCAGTGGTGCATTGATCACAATGTCACCAACTCGGATACCGGCGTGACATGGGTGGCCGGTGACTTGGCCCGTCGTAACGCTGCCAGGGGCTTGCGTACGAACGCCTTTGCCGAGCCGGAACCCGGCACTAACATTTGGGTCGATGCATCGGGCACCGATCCCACAGCCACCGTCCACGAGATGCTCCACATCAATACCGCCAGTGGTTTCCGGGCCGCAGTAGGTGAAATCGTCAATGAAGGCACAACGCAACGGCTGGCCGTCCGCGCGGTACAAGCCACGGGAAGTTCAGTTGCCGGCTCGGAAAACACATACCAGAGAGAACAAGAAGTTGTGGAGGGTATCGCCAATATCGTTGGCGATGAAGTAGTCACAAGCGCCTACTTTAATGGGGCAGATAGTATGATCACCAGCTACGAAGACCGGGCAGGAGAGAATACTTGGACCGCTTTGAAAGCCTTACTAGATGCCAGAAATTTCGATACGGCCCTGGCTCTGCTACGGAATTCTGGTTCCCAAGCAAGAATACGCCAGATTAATCGACTACTGGAAGGCTGGGTTAGCGATACCGATCTGGCCGGAATCGAGGATATTTATACAAACAGTTCCACCCAGGAAAAGGAAGCCATTCGCGCGGCTGTCCTGCCACAGACTTACGAAGTGTTCTGGCGAAGTCGAACCCGAAGACGCGTACGAGAAATCATTGAGGCCAGCTAATGAGCGATAATGGAACGGTACAAAAGATCACGGATCTAAAAAGCGAAAGTAAACGTTTATTTAATGAGGCGCTGCAAAATCAGGGTGACAAATCGACCCGCTGGCAGCGTTCGCTAGAGATCAGCGACCAGGTAAGGATACTCAGAGAAGAAGCAAATTTACTGACCGGTCCTATCCGTTTAAATATTGAATCGGATCTACTTGAAATAGAAGGCTGGATGATTTTTTTGCTCTCTGATTTGAACAAACCCGAGGAGTTGCTGACGGAGGCCGAAACGCTGGAGCAAGCAGTGCGTCGGCTATATAGCGAATCTTTTGAGTTAGCTAAGGATTTTGCCCTCAATAATGGGGACCGATCCGCGATGCAACAACGGGGAACAGAACTAGATAGCGAGCTCGATGAGTTGCTTAAGCGTGGCGGTCGTGACGATCCCGAAATGCAGCGTTTGTTGAGCGAAGCTAGTCTGGATATTGATTATGTGACCCGCAGTGGCAACAGTCCCATCAGTACTCGCCTGGCCTACTATTTGATGGAACTACGCGGGTAAGCTTTTCTTTTTTTGATCGCTTCATTAAAAAGTGGCGGTTCAAGCAGATAAAATCAGCGCTGATCAACCAATTCTCTGATACGCGTCACGTTCTCATCAAAATCCTGGAGCAACGTGTATTTGTGGACAGAGCCATCACTAGCCGCGATTTCCGCATATGCTTGAGATATAGTTACGAATAATATCTTCTGACGGACAACTGGTTTTACTTCGGTTATTTTGCTCAGGGCTATTGATATAGGGAACGCTTCTTCAAGCGCCTCATATTCCCTCGGCTTCCACTTCCATACATCCCGCATATCCCATAGAAAGATGAGGCGTTCTGTAGTCAGGAGAGCCCTGACGCTCGTCAACGTTCGCCAATTCTTGAACCAATAGTATCCGGCTACGGACCATAACTCCTCTTCATCTTGAAGCTTGGGAATTTCAGAATAATCGTCGCCGCCAAAGATGTCGGCCGCTTTCTCTACCGTGGTGGAAGCAGCGCTTCCTTCAAGCCAGTCTATTAACTTCCCCAAACCATCGTCGAAATCCTCAGCTACATCAAAAACCGGACGGCCGGCCAGTCTCTCCTGCCATTCGAATGGTACGCTATCAGGCCGGAGCACTATTGCAGCGATAGGTATTTCACTCTGGTCGGCGACTTCAAATTGCCGGCGAACAAGGTCGGAGTCCATTGCTTCCGCCGAGAGCAAGAGCAGGAACGCGTCGGAACGTTCGATGGCAAAAGATGCCTGTCGCGATAAATAATCATCGGTTTGACTTTCGTCTAGCCAGGGTTTATAACCGGCCGTTTCAAGCCTGGTAGCGATATTCTCGACTACTTCCTTATGGTTAAGGACTTGACATAAAAAAAGATATTCCATCACTTAAAACGCCTGTAGATTCGACAGCGATAATTAGCCCTTGTTTTTAGCTCATGGAACCAAGCAGGCTCCTAGATGATAAAGAAAAAAGCCGCCTCATCATCAGTTGAAGCGGCCTCTGTAGTCGGGGTGACCGGAATTGAACCGATGACCTCTCCGACCCGAACGGAGCGCGCTACCAAGCTGCGCCACACCCCGAATACTCCCGAAATTATAGGTCAAGTTGGTTACTTTGCAAGCCCATTTACAATATGCTGCTCAGGGTTGGACTTTATCCTGTGCATTGGCTATGACCTATGCCTTGTCATATAATCACCAATAATGGTCAAAGCCCAACAACAGGGTCGTCAAAGTAATCGACCTCTGAGCGTAACTCTTTTAACCTGGGGGGTTTTCTTACTTGGACTCGTGAATGTGTGGCGGGCAGTTGCTCTGTTCAAACAAAGCAACCTGTTGCTTGACCTAGGCGTGTCTCTCGATCCAAGATTGCGGATGTTTGTCGCTATTATATGGGCGTTAGTTTTTATATCTATTTCGCTATCAATATGGAGAAGATGGAAGGCAGCGCGTTTTTTGACACCCATTCTTCTGATTTTATATGCAGTCTACCAGCTTGGCTTGGTCCGATTTTTCAGCCAAACTTTCAAGGTCAATGATAATTGGCAGACTGATATCGTACTCTACGCAGCGGCCCTAATCTTCACCACTTGGGCTCTTAATCACAAGGATGCGCGACATTATTTCGACTAAGCCGAGAATTATTGGTTTCAGCCAGTTTTAGAGATTCTTAGCGCCAAATCGTTAGTTGAGGATGAATATGGCGGATTCAAATGTCGAAGAATTGCGACGGATAAGAACAATGTCCCAACAAGGGGGTGGTGAAGAACGCATCAAAAAACACAAGGCGGCTGGAAAAATGACCGCTCACGAGCGTATTGACCTTTTGCTGGACAAAGGCTCGTTTCGAGAAATCGATGCTTTCGTCATGCACCGCGAAACGAATTTTGGCATGTGGGATAGGCGCATTCCAGGTGACAGCGTGGTCACCGGCTGGGGCACCATCGACGGACGGCTAGTCTACGTCTTCAGCCAGGATTTTACGGTTTTCGGGGGAAGCCTGAGCATGGTCCATGCCGAAAAAGTCTGCAAGATCATGGATATGGCCATGCGCAATGGCGCGCCCATCATTGGCTTAAACGATTCAGGTGGAGCGCGGATTCAAGAAGGAGTCGTCAGCCTGGGTGGTTATGCCGATATCTTCTTACGCAATACCCTGGCTTCAGGCGTTGTGCCTCAAATCAGCGCCATAATGGGACCATGTGCCGGCGGAGCCGTCTATTCGCCAGCGCTCACGGATTATATATTTATGGTCAAAAATACCAGCCACATGTTCATCACCGGACCGGACGTTGTCAAAGCGGTAACGGGCGAAGATGTGACCTTTGAAGAACTTGGCGGCGCCATCACCCACAGTTCGGTGAGCGGCGTCGCTCACTTGGCCACCGAATCAGAAGCCGACTGCCTCTATCTTATTCGTGAACTGCTGAGCTACCTACCATCAAACAATATGGAAGATCCCCCGTTCCGGCCCGCGAGCGACGACTCATTGCGGACTGAAGCAGCTTTGGATACCTTGGTGCCCGATAATCCTAACAAACCTTATGATATCAAAGATGCCATTCGGTTAATCGTCGACAATGGCGAATTTTACGAGATTCAACCGGATTATGCGCAAAATATCGTCGTGGGTTATGCACGCCTGGGTGGATTTCCGGTCGGTATTGTTGCCAACCAGCCCATGGTCTTGGCCGGCGTTCTGGATATCAACGCCAGTGAAAAAGCCGGTAGATTCGTGCGCTTCTGCGATAGTTTCAATATTCCATTAATCGTTTTTGAGGACGTACCCGGATTCTTGCCCGGCGTCGACCAGGAACATGGCGGTATCATTCGTCATGGCGCCAAATTGCTTTACGCCTTTTGTGAAGCGACTGTTCCAAAAATCACTGTCGTGACTCGTAAAGCCTATGGCGGCGCCTATTGCGTTATGAATAGCAAACATATTCGGGCCGACTTAAACTTGGCCTGGCCCACGGCCGAAATCGCCGTCATGGGCGCTGAGGGGGCAGTAAATATCATATTTCGCCGGGAATTGGCCGAAGCTGAAGATCCGGTTGCCCGGCGGAGTGAATTGGTCGAAGAGTACAGCGAACGCTTTGCCAGCCCTTATGCGGCCGCCCGGCACGGCTATGTCGATGATGTGATCGAACCAAACCAGACCCGGCCCCGGCTCATTAATGCCCTTAACATGTTACAAAACAAGCGAGATAACAATCCTCCCAAGAAACATGGCAATATACCCTTATGAGCACTGATAAGTTGTTTACCAGGCGATTCGATAAACTCTTGGTGGCAAACAGGGGTGAGATCGCCATCAGAATTATTCGCGCCTGCCGCGAATTGGGCATTGGCACCGTTGCCATTTACTCTGATGTCGATCGTAACGCGCCCCACGTACGTTTTGCCGATCAGGCCTTCCATATCGGTCCGCCAGCAGCAGCTCAAAGTTACCTGGTTATCCCAAAACTCATCGAGGCCGCCAGGCAATCAGAAGCCCAGGCAATACATCCAGGCTATGGATTCTTGGCTGAACGAGCTGAATTTGCCCAGGCCTGTCTCGATGCCGGGCTGGTATTTGTGGGACCGACCCCGTCCGCGATCCAGACAATGGGCGACAAGCAACAAGCCAGACAAACCGTACAAGCGGCTGGCGTACCGGTTGTACCGGGTACAGAACCGGGAATGAGCGATGACCAGCTCATCGAGGCGGCCCCGAAGATTGGTTTCCCCCTATTGGTGAAAGCGGCTGCCGGCGGCGGCGGTAAAGGGATGCGTTCCGTAAACGAGCTATCCCAGCTACCGGGGGCCTTGGCAGCGGCCCGGCGCGAGGCCCAGTCAGCTTTCGCCGACGGCACTATCTATCTCGAAAAGATGATTTCCGAAAGCCGCCATATCGAAATCCAGGTATTAGCCGATATTCATGGAAATTACATCCATTTAGGCGAGCGAGAATGTTCCTTACAGCGCCGCCATCAAAAGGTAATTGAAGAAGCGCCTTCGTTTGTGGTCGATGATGAATTGCGCCAGAAAATGGGCCAGGTAGCTATCGCGGCTGCGAAATCGGTCAATTATGTGAATGCCGGAACCATTGAATTTTTAGTAGACCGTGACAAGAACTTTTACTTTTTGGAAATGAACACTCGCGTCCAGGTCGAACACCCGGTCACGGAACTTGTCACTGGCGTGGACATCGTCCAGGAACAATTAAGGATAGCTCGCGGCCGGAAATTGCGTTTTAGTCAGGAAGACATCAAAGTGCGCGGTTGGGCTATCGAGTGCCGGATCAATGCCGAAGATCCTTACAACGACTACCTGCCATCAACTGGCACCATTACCACCATTCGCCTACCAACTGGTCCAGGAGTTCGAGTGGATACAGGAGTTTATCCAGGTTACGAGATAACGCCCTACTATGATCCCCTCATCAGCAAGTTAATTTGTTATGGCGAGACCAGAGGCGAAGCCGTTCTACGGATGCGACGAGCCCTGGAGGAATACCGGATCATGGGCGTCAAGACTAACATTCCTTTCCACCAACATATGATGGATAGCCACCGTTTCCTTTCTGGGCAATTCGATACAAAATTTGTTGAAGAGCGCTTCAGCATGAGCGATCGTGAGGCCCCAGATGCTTTGCAAGCGGCGATATTGGCCACTTTGGTCGCCCATCGCCAGGGCCAGCAAGCCAGTCAAATTGTCGCCCCCGGCTCCCGAGATACAAGCAACTGGAAATGGCTTAGCCGGTGGGAGAGGCTGCAACGGTGAAATATATAACGAAGGTTAGCGACCAGGAATACACCATCGAAATCGACCACGAAAACCAAATTCGAGTTAATGGCCAACTGTATAACGTTGATTTTCATCAGCTGACCGAAGGCGGTATATTGTCCCTCTTGCTAAACAATCGCTCGCTGGAAGCTATCGTCGAAGAGCGGGATCAAGCCTGGGAAGTTCTCATCCAAGGAGAACTTTACTCGGTTCAAGTCCAGGATGAGCGAGCTTACCGGCTGGCCAAGGCGCGTGGTTCCACGGCCGAAGTTACCGGTGAAGCGATCATCAAATCGCCGATGCCGGGCCTAATCATCGCTGTATTGGTCGAGGAAGGACAAGTTGTTCAAAAGGGAGATCAAATCATCATTCTTGAATCCATGAAGATGGAAAACGAACTCCGATCTCCTCGGGCTGGTCTAGTCAAACAGATCATGATAGAACCTGGAACCAGTGTAGAAAAAGACCAGGCACTGGTTTCAATTGGAGACGAAATTTGAGCTGCAAAACATGAGTCAAAATAATAACTCGAACTTGGAAATTGAAGTCAAGTTTCTCGTTCCTAATCTATCCGAAATTCGAGACCGGCTTTTGTTATCAGGCGCGGTCTCACTCAGGCCGCGGACCTATGAGCGCAATATTCGCTACGACAATGCCTGGGACGGATTGATGCGGCAAGGCAAGCTGCTACGTTTGCGCCAGGATGCCAATGCCATTATTACTTATAAAGGCCATCCAGGAGAAGATATTCCTTCGGAAGCTAGAATCAGGGAGGAGCTTGAGATGACGGTCGAGGATTTCGATACGGCCGCGTCTATATTGGAGCGTATAGGATTCGAACCAAGACAAGTATATGAAAAGTATCGCGAAACATATGAGATACTAGCGGTCGAAGTCGTGCTGGATGAAATGCCGTTCGGTGATTTCGTTGAATTGGAAGGAGAAGAAAGTTCGATAAAGGCCGTCGCCCAACAATTACGATTGAATTGGGACCGGCGTATCCTAACCAATTATCTAAACTTATTCGCCAGCCTGAAAGAATCTCATCATTTGCCTTTTAAAGATCTGACTTTCGAAAACTTTGCCACCACAAATCACTCAGCGTGCGATATCTTAGACTATTCTATCTCAGAGTAGCTATAGTAAATGAAACCATCAGGAATAATTATCGATGTTAAATAAGGCACAGGCACTTTCCGGCGAGATCATCCGGCTTAGGCGTGATTTTCACCAAAATCCAGAATTGAGTTTCCAAGAGTTCCGCACCGCCGGCATCGTGACCGACATGTTGGCCGAAATCGGAATAGAAACCAAGACCGGCGTTGGCAGAACCGGCGTCATTGGCGAGTTGGGTTCCGGAACAGGACCGACGATAGCCATTCGGGCTGATATGGATGCATTGCCCATCAACGAACAAAATGACGTGGTTTATCGGTCGCAAAATCCGGGCGTGATGCATGCATGTGGTCATGACGCCCATACGGCTATTCTTTTAGGAGCAGCCCATCTCCTGCAGCAAAGTTTCATCGAAGAGAAATGGCAAGGTAATGTTCGTTTGATCTTTCAGCCTTCCGAAGAATACCTGGACCAGAACGGTATCAGCGGCGCCACGGCAATGATCGAGGATGGCGCGCTCGAGGGAGTTGACGCGGCAATTGCCTTGCACGTCTGGTCGGATTTGCCCGCTGGCAAATGTTACTTTCATGATGAATATAGCCTGGCAGCAGTAGATTCATTCAAAGCCTGGCTGCGAGCGCCCGGTGGTCATGGCGCCTATCCACATAACAGTAAAGACCCGTTATTCATCCTGGCTCCGGTCCTGACCGCTCTCTATGGCATTCCCTCGCGCCGCATCAATCCGTTACGACCATCGGTGGTCAGTTTGGGTCAGATTCACGCCGGCACAGCACCCAATATCATTCCGGATGAAGTTTTTATCGAAGGAACGCTTCGATCTTACGACCCGGCTGTGCGGGAGCAATTGCAAATTGAAATCGAAAGAACCTTCCAGATTAGCGAGGTGATGGGCGGCAGTTACGAACTTGAGCTGGCTCTTGGTTATCCAGCTATGTTCAACGACGCCGGTGTTAACGGATGGTTACGGTCTGTCACCGGCGATTTACTTGGCCCAGCTGCCATCCAGGAAGCCGAATTTGGTATGGGAGCCGAAGATTTTGCCTACATGACTGAAATCGCCAAGGGCGCCATGTTCATGCTAGGCGCGGCCACTCCTGACGGTGTCCAACGCAGGCACCATACCAATACTTTTGATATCGACGAATCGATTTTGCCCGTTGGTGCCGCAATCCTGGCCGAAACCGCGCGGCGTTTTGTGACCGGGCAACTGCCATGACGACAATGAGATACACGAATAAATTTAGCCGTAGGTGTTACTGCCTTGTCACCGTTGAAGATGATAATTAGCTCATGACTGATTTGCAAGATGCGAAAAAAGAGTGGGAGCAAGGGATCCTCGAGCCATTATTGCAACGCCATCCCGAGCGTAAAGACGACTTTAAAACGACATCGGGAATCCCCATTGAGCGCCTTTACTTACCGGCCGATCCCGATCACGACTACCTGGAAAAATTAGGTTTCCCCGGCCGATATCCCTATACACGGGGCGTACAGCCGACCATGTATCGCGGCCGTTTCTGGACGATGCGTCAATACGCAGGATTTGGTTCTGCCGCCGAATCTAACCAGCGTTACCGTTATCTTTTAGATCAAGGACAAACTGGTCTATCCGTGGCCTTCGATCTACCCACGCAAATTGGATATGACGCCGATGATCCTCTGGCTGCCGGGGAAGTCGGCCGGGTTGGCGTCAGCATCTGCAGCCTGGACGATATGGCGGTCCTCCTGGACAGCATACCGCTCGATCGGGTCAGTGTCAGCATGACCATCAACGCGCCGGCGGCGATTCTGCTGGCCATGGTCATCGCAGTAGCAAAGCGACAGGGCGTTCCGGCAGACAAACTTCGGGGGACCGTACAAAACGATATTCTGAAGGAATATATCGCCCGGGGCACGTATATCTTCCCACCCAAACCCTCGATGCGCCTGATTACCGATTTATTCGAGTACTGCGCTCGAGAAGTCCCACATTGGAATACTATATCTGTATCCGGCTACCATATACGCGAAGCTGGCAGTACGGCCGCCCAGGAAGTCGCCTTCACCCTGGCAAATGGCATTACCTATGTTCAAGGGGCCATCGACAAGGGTTTGGATGTCGACGAATTTGCTGGCCAAATTTCATTCTTTTTTAACGTTCACAATGACTTCTTGGAAGAGATCGCCAAGTTCCGAGCAGCCCGGAGGCTATGGAGTAAAATCATGCGTGAGCGGTTCCGGGCAAAAAACCCCGAGAGCTGGCGGCTTCGCTTCCATACTCAAACGGCCGGCAGCACCCTAACGGCTCAGCAACCGGAAAACAACGTCGTTCGCGTCGCCATACAGGCCCTGGCGGCAGTACTAGGAGGCACTCAAAGCTTGCATACCAATGGGCGAGATGAAGCTCTGGCTCTACCTTCGGCCGAAGCGGCCCGCATCGCGCTTCGTACCCAACAAATCATAGCCAATGAAAGTGGCGTAGCCGACACCATTGATCCTTTAGCCGGATCTTACTACCTGGAATATCTTACCGACGAACTAGAACAAAAGGCCCTGGCTTATATTGAAACCATCGACGATATGGGCGGGATGCTGCCGGCTATCGAAACTGGTTTTATCCAACGCGAAATCCAGGATGCAGCCTACACCTATCAACGGTCATTAGAGTCGAGTGATGAGATTGTAGTGGGCATCAATCGTTTCCAAGAAGAAGAAGAACTGGCAATTGAACTTCAAACCATCGATCCTGCAATCGAATACAACCAGCATCAAAACCTGTCGGATCTTCGTAGCCGCCGCGATAATCTTCAAGTCGAATCTTCGCTCTCCCAGTTGGCGGACGCCGCTCAAGGCGATAAAAATTTGATGCCTCATTTCATCGAAACCGTTGAAAACAGCGCTACTTTGGGGGAGATTTGCCATACCTTGCGCCAGGTTTGGGGTGAATACCTGCCTAACGCCATTATCTGATTTTAGGGCTAAATTCAATCAAGTTTAAAGCCACCATGATCAAAAAAATCAGCCACATCGCCATAGTCGTACCCAAACTAGAAGACGCTTTGGATTTCTGGGTTGACACTTTGGGACTTCCCCTGAGCCATGTCGAACATGTGCCAGATCAGGATGTAGACGTCGCCTTCATGCCCTCTGGAGAAAGCGAAATTGAGCTCTTAGAACCAATTAGCGCAGAAAGCGGTGTCGCCCGATTTATGCACAAACGAGGTCCCGGCATTCACCACATCTGTTTCGAGGTGGATGATATACAGCAGATGATCAAGCGAATTAAAGACGCCGGGGTTCCATTGATCAATGAAGAACCGACCATTGGCACTGGCGGGAAGAAGATCGCTTTTGTGCACCCTAAAGGCACCGGTGGTGTTTTGGTCGAGTTATATGAACTAACGCCTGAGGAATCAGCCCGCCGCCTGGAAAGAATGGAAGATATGCGTCGCCGTCTGCAAAAAGGTCGCCGAATCTATGCGGCCGGTATCCGCGGCTTCCTGGCGGGATTACGCCCCATACAGGAGTAAATAATCGGAACCGGGTGGAGTTACAGAACTAGAATAACAAGGGCCGATCCTATTTCTACAAGAGTTTTCCTTAAACTCAGGCCCAAAAAAATCTTCTGATTTTTGGAAGAATTCTGATTTCTAAAGATAACTTGAGGGATCTGTAAAAAAAAGAAAGCCGCCCCCTTGGGGGGAGGGGGCGGTTTTCTTATGCTCGCGGTGCCAGGAGGGAAGCACCTTGAGCTACTTATCGGGCTGAATGCCTCATCGAGGAGGGGACGGCATTTCCCTATTCTTGGTCAGAGCTGTTCCAGTCGCGTTTCTCTCGTGCCAGTTTGGGGGAGGAGTTCCTCTTACCTAACCAAGCTTGAGTATAGTTTAGCCCAAAAAGATGAACTTTGCATTACTCTGGTCTTAGAGGAATATTAGAATAGGGGCTAAAATACTCCTTCAATTAACATAAGGTCTCCTCAGGGTGACATAACATCATGCCTTGGCCTGATCAATCTTTGATTAATCTATTTTTCCTCGTCCTTAGCAAATAATGCCATCCATTCATCCACTTCATCGGAGGATAATTTCCGCGTGCCCTTCTTGAGCGTCACCGGTTCAACCTTTGGCCGGGCTTCCTCCTCCGGCGATTCCTTGGCAACTATCGTGGTTTTAGGAAACGTTGGAGAAACACTATCCCTCTCGACTATCTCATCCTGGGCTGCTGAAGCAGTCTGGAAAATATCCAGCCACTCGCTCAGTTCCTCCTGACTTAGATCGGGCTCTTCACTTTGGATGGCTTTTTCCTCTGCATTATTTGACTGATCGCCAAAACTCTTCTGTAATTGTTTCGAAAACGACTCTGAAGTCATGAAAGGCATGTGGCACGCTTTGGCTTCAGCCAAAATCTCCCGATCGCTTGTCACCAAAGTGAACTCGGCCGGATTCTTCGCCTGGCGAACCCGGTTAACAAGCAACTCATCGGCCGAATGCCCCGCGGATGCGAAAGTAGCCTTGACCTGACCTCGCGACATATAGCGCCAATTTCCGCCTGGCAGCCCGCCATCAAAGATGATGGTTGCCCGTCGCTTGCGCCCAGCGGCAGCCCACTTCCTGAGCGAAAGGACGAGTTTGGCTTCGTCGTAAGGATCATCTAGTGAAATATCTGGCAGTTGTGAAATAAGATTATGGCCATCAATAAGGTAATGCATGGGTTATTTTTCGTTATTTGCGGTTTATCACGGTAATTGTGAAACACTCGCCCCATTTCGGCAACTTTTGCATAAATAGCTCAGCCCCGGTGTAGGAGGGTAACACCGGGGCTGAACAGTTGTTTGGCGACTTCAAATCCAATCATAAATCAAAATCCTAAATGCAGGCTGAATATGTTATTAGCGCTTGGTAAGTGTCCTGGATCTAGTCGCTATTTTCGAGGTCCCGGGACATCGTGATGAGCTCAACGCGCTTGGCCCAACCCAAATTATCCCAAAATGCGATAGCTTCTAGATTGTCTTCAAAGACAAAGAGGTGCCACTTCCTGATACCAATTCGCATCAGATTGTATACGCAGCGCGATACAAGAGACCGGCCGATTCCCTGCCGCCTGTATGACTTACTGACGGCTAACTGATCGATATACCCCCGTCTGCCATCATGCCCGCACAATACAACACCTACTATTTGATTCTCATCCCGGGCTACAAAGCTTAGGCCAGGATTGCGTTCGAGAAAGCGGACCAGTCCCTCCCTGGAATCGGTATCGGCCACTTCGATTCCTTTACTCTTTTGCCACAAGCTACGAACGGCTTCGTAATCTTCAATCGTCAACTCTTGAATGATAATGCTCATTCCCGACGCCTCCTACTCATTCTGGGCTCATGAGATATTTTTTTACACCGCCTCCACCCATATTCTAGCATAAACCAGGCTCTTATTGCCTCCATTCCCATTTATGCTAATATCACCAGCGATGCGTGATTTTCATTCGTTCTAGACGTCCTGCGATTAGCGGTTTTTCTCCTAAGATCCACCACAATCACCGGACTGGCAAGCGAAAAAGAAAGATTCCTAGACCAATCACAGGAATAGACCCAGAATTCTATAGTGCCACAGGTGGGACAAGCATGAATGATGTAGACCATAATCGAGCTAAAATTCTTGGTGGGCTTTTACAAGAAGCGCGGCAAAGAGCCGGTCGTTCGACTGAGGATTGTGCCCAGGTATTGAGTCTGTCGGCTGACGATTACGCCAGTATCGAAAGCGCTAATAGGAGCATCTCGTTGCCGGAATTAGAAGTAATGGCCATCTACCTAGAGGTTCCGATGGCTTACTTTTGGGGTAGTAAACAATTGGAACAGGCTCCAAAAATTGATTATGAACTCTATACAAACCTGCGCCAGAAGATAATCGGTGCTCTAATATTGCAAACTAGGATCCAGGCAGGTCGCACACAGGAAGAGTTAGCAGTCGCCTTGGATAGCACGGTTGAGCAGATTGATGCCTATGAAACCGGCCTCGAAGCCATCCCATATTTTCAACTGGAACAATTAGCGAGCGACCTAGCCTTACCTTTACAATACTTTTCCAATGAGGAGCATGGTCCTCTGGCAAAATACGAAGCAGAATTGAAGCTGGAAGAACGATTTAAGGAATTGCCCACGGAGATCCAGACCTTTGTGGCCGAGCCTATCAACCTCAGCTATTTGAAAACGGCCATTCGTTTAAGCAGGACGGATGTGGTTAAGTTGCGAGCTATTGCAGAAGGAATACTTGAAATCACTTTATAAGCCTTCGAGCTGAGCGAACCGGTGCGCCGCTCTGTCCTTCCACTGGCCCTGCTTATACTAGGATTAGGGCTGGTACTCGTGTATATCAGCCAGCGAGATCCGTCAAGTAGATCGGATCATTCAGAGCAAACCTTGGAGCCAAATCCGCCAGTGGCTTTGGTGCGAAGCGACCCCTCCCCGGAGTATGCAATATCTTTGACGGCTACAGAAATTATCCCGCAACCGACTCCTTTACCGGCCTTTCCTACACCTACTATAGGATCTGGTCCGTTAGCGACCCCTAGCCCGCTGATATCGACAGCAATCACCCCCACAGAGACCAAAGCACTCTCTAGATCCTGCCCCTTGCCTGATTGTTTGTCGCGCGTGGGCGTGAGCGGCCGGTTGGACATGATCGCTGCTGCAAATGGTGCCGGACTGCCATTTGGCGTTTACTCCAACTGGTGGACAGAACCCGAACCCCTGGAAGTAAAAGGCGCAGAATTTTGGCAAACGATTGGTATTTCGGATGCCGGATTCGATCTACCCCTCGATAGTATTAGCCGCGCCATCGAAAACCAACCCGGTTCTACCTGGATCATCGGTAATGAGCCGGATATCGTCTGGCAGGATAATATCGTTCCCGAACGATACGCGGATATATACCACCAAGCGTATACCTTCATCAAGGAGGCGGACTCAACTGCCCAGATCGCTCCTGCTCCGGTTGGACAGCCAACGCCGCTCCGGCTGGCTTACCTGGATCGTGTCTTAGCGGCTTACGAAAAGCAGTTTGGACAACCACTGCCGGCCGACTTTTGGACTGTTCATGCCTTCATCTTGCGCGAGGAAGCCGGTAGCTGGGGCGTGGGTATCCCCCCAGGGATGACTGAAGACCGCGGGCGCTTGTATGAAATCGAGGATCATGACGACTTAGAGCTTCTTCGCCAACACATCATCGAATTCCGGGCCTGGATGGCAGAGCGTGGTTACCAAGACCGGCCCCTGGCTGTCACCGAGTTTGGGATTCTGCATCCCAGCGACTATGGCTTTCCGCCCGAGGTCGTCATCGATTTTATGCTGGGTGCCCTTGATATCTTTGCGACGGCCGCCAACGATACCGGCTACCCGGCCGACAATAACCGGCTGGTACAGTGGTGGATCTGGTACAGCGCCTATGATGGCGGTGACTTTCCCACCGGCAATCTTTATGATCCTCAAAACGATCAATTGACCACAATTGGCCAGGCCTTTGCCAACTATGTGACTGACCACTGATGGCTTCTGCGACAACGGTAAATCCACCAAACTCCCAAAAACTCTCCCTCCACACCAAATTCATTTATGGACTCGGCGATTGGGGGACTTCGGCCGCTTCGGCGGCCAGGAATATCTTCTGGCTCTTTTTCCTGGTGAGCGTCGTCGGATTACAAGCCGAAATAGCTGGCGGCATCTTGCTCGTCGGCCGGATCTGGGACAGCATCAATGATCCATTAATCGGCACACTTAGCGACAGAATCAATACTCGCTGGGGGCGAAGACGACCCTTTTTATTATTTGGAGCCATTCCTTTTGGCATTTCATTTTTTTTGCTTTTTTTCGTGCCGCCTATTGCAAGTGATATTGGCCTAATCCTCTACTACGTCTTGACCTTTCTCTTGTTCGACACCATGTTTACGGTTGTCAATGTTCCCTATACGGCTCTAACCCCCGAACTAACGAGTGATTATGATGAAAGAAGCAGCCTGACCGGTTGGCGCGTTGCCACAGCCATCCTGGCCGCCCTGATTGCCGGGGCAACTTTTCGCTTGATAGCGGAGGATGTCATCGCTACCCGGCTCGTCGATACTATGGGGATTGAAGCAGCGTTAAGGGCTGGATATGCCATCACGGCCGCCCTCTGGGCTGTATCCCTGACCATAGCACCCTTGATCGTCTTTTATAACATAGAGGAACCTGAGACAGTCTCTTGGGAAACTGAGCCCATCCGGCCCGTGAAAATGTTTGTGGAGGTTTTCAAGAATAAACCTTTTCGGTTGGCCGCGGCCATCTATTTACTTACCTTCACCGCGGCCGATATCGTCACCGGTGTCTTTGTCTGGTACCTAGTCTATTACGTTGGTACGAAAAGAGGCTTTGATAGCCTGGTATTAGGTCTCGTATTGGGCGTCGCTTTCGTCACCATGCCGCTAACGGTCAAATTGATGCGTAAATTTGGTAAACGGTCGACCTATATGGGTACCATGGCCATCTATGCTTTTGTACTATTCATCATGAGCCAGATTCCTCGCGGCGGGAATCTGCATGTGCTTGTCGCCGCCCTATTCGCAGGCTTTGGCTTTGGCGCGGCCAATGCCATTCCCTGGGCCATGCTAGCTGATGTCGTAGACGTAGAAGAATTAAACTCGGGCAAGCGACGCGAGGGAATTTATTCGGGTTATCTTGTATTCTTACGCAAATTTGCCGCGGCACTAGCCTTATTTGTCGTTACCCAATTATTGGCGGCGGCCGGTTTCAAGGGTGGTACAACAGGTAGCCTAGTCGTGGTTGAACAACCTGAAAATGCCTTATTCGCATTAAGAATACTTGTTGGCGTCGTGCCGGCTTTGCTATTATCCTTTGCTATCATTTTCGCCTGGCGCTACCCTCTTAGCCGGAAGGCCCATGAGCGAGTATTACAACAACTGGCCGTCAGACGAGCAGAAGCGGCCGAAGGATCATAGGAGTCAAGAATTGGATTCCGTCCAACTTTATGCTATCGAAGATACAGGGCCCATACAGCTCCCCTTACCGGCCCAAGGTCGAACAATTCACGATCTATTCGATGATCTACCCATAGGTGTATATACGGCTTTGCGCACATTTGATCACAACAAATTCCTTCATCTGGAAGACCACCTGGAACGCATAGACCAATCGATGGCGATCTTGGGCTGGGATTACTGTCTAAACCGTATAGGCTTGCGTGAAGCCCTCCACCAAGTAACGACCAATTATCCCTTGACAGATGCGCGCGTTCGCATCGACGTCCTAACCAGGTCCGCCCCCAATTTAGGGGCTGACAGCCGGGAACTGATCGCTTTGTCACCCTTTGAACCCATCCCAGAATCCTTCTACAGTCAAGGGGTGAAGGTGGACCTTGTTAGGCAACTCAGCCGCGAGAAACCTCTGGTCAAGAAGGCGGAATTTGTTCTCCGACGGCGAAAATTTCTGGCCGAAAGTCCCCAAGCCTATGAGCGTCTTATGGCTGATGACCAGGGATATATCCTGGAGGGCACAACTAGCAATTTCTTTGGTGTGCGTGATGGCTGTTTGCGGACGGCCGGGCAAGCAGTACTGGAAGGTATCGCCCGCAAGATCGTCCTCAACATGGCAGCTGAACTCCAACTGCCCGTCCGGTTGGAGCCGGTATCAATAGAAGAGTTGGCCCGTCTGGACGAGGCAGCATTGAGCAGTTCTTCTCGAGCCATTATTCCTATCGTCCAGATTGGTGAACAAACGATCGGAAATGGCCGGCCCGGTCCTATCACCGCTCAACTTCTGGCGGCTTACAATGCCTATGTTAAACAGGCAATCCAGCCGGCCGCTACTTAATAATATAACTATAATGGAGGTCATTAATATGCTAAATATAGGCGACGTAGCCCCTGATTTTGAACTGTTGAATGCGGAAGGAAACAACGAAAAACTATCTGACTATCGTGGCCAACAGGTCGTTTTGTTTTTCTACCCGAAAGCCGGCACTTCAGGTTGCACCACTCAAGCCTGCGGATTTCGAGACAATTACCCCAAATTCGAAGCGGTTAAGGCGACGGTGATAGGTGTTAGCCCCGACGCACCGGCTGCATTAGCGAAATGGAAGACTAAGGAAAATTTGCCTTATACCCTTCTGTCAGACCCAGAACATGAAGTCGCTGAACGTTATGGTGTTTGGGGTGAGAAAAAAATGTACGGCAAGAGCTACATGGGTATTATCCGCAGCCACTTCGTGATCAATCCTCAGGGCATTATTGAAGACGTTCAATTTAAGGTCAGCCCCCAAAATAGCATTAGCCGGGCCTTGAATTCGATTGCCGAATAATGGCCGGCATTAGTTAGCGCGGGATGAGGTGAACGGCGCTGGCCTTGAAGGTAACTGTCACCCTCATGCCAGTCTCTAGGTTCATTTCACGCGCCGATGCTCGCGTGATAAGAGACCCCACCTGGAATCCACAATCAACCACGACGTGAATCAGGGGACCTCGCGGCCGTAATTTGACGATAGGTCCTGACATGCGGTTGCGAGCGCTGGAAGCAGGTAAATCTTCGCCGGCCCATAAGGTCACATCTTCGGGTCTTAGACAAACCATGACCGACCGGCCGGTCGATATATCGGCCACAGCTTCTACCCGCTGCTCGCCAACCGTCACCACGACATGCCCGCTTTCGACGCCCACAACCTGGCCTGATACCGTCGTATCCACCCCCAAAAAAGCGGCTACATCGGCGTCGGCCGGCGCGGTAAAGACATCGTCGGGTGGACCGACTTGACGCAATTGACCATCCAGGATTACGCCAACCCGGTCGCTCAATAGTAGAGCCTCATTCATATCGTGGGTGACAAAAACGGTCGTCATGCTCGTATCGGCCAGGAGGGCTTGAAAATCATCCAACAGCTTTAATCTGGTCGGCGAATCCAGGGCGCTGAAGGGCTCATCTAACAAAACCAGGTCAGGATTCAGGACAAATGCCCGGGCCAGACTGACCCTTTGGGATTCCCCTCCCGAAAGTTGTCGGGCAGGCCGGTCTCTCAGGTGGCTGATGTCGAATCGATCCAGCCAATGATCGGCTCTTTTGATTTTTTCTTTTTTTGCCACATGACGGAAGCTCAGCCCCGTCACCACATTATCGATCACCGGAGCATTGAGAAGCAATGGCGCCTGTAGAACTAGGCCAATTCGACGCCGGTAAGCCAGATTATCACGTGGGCCTAATACTCTTCCCTGAAAGATAAGCCGGCCTCGCTCAGGCTCAATTAACCGGGCCATGACATGCATCAAGGTACTTTTGCCGGCGCCGTTTGGCCCGATTAACGTTAGCACCTCACCTTCATTAACCACCAGGTTTTTGATGTCCAGGACAACTCGTCCATTGCGCCGGACGGTGACATCCTGTGCTTCCAAGACGGCCGTCAATGCTCAGCGCTCCGTTGCTGGATCCAGGTGAGGACAAGATTCACGGCAAAGGCCAATAATAACAAGATGACGCTAAGAGCAATTGCCGGCGCGAATTCTCCCTTACTGGTCTCCAGCACTATGGACGTAGTGAGCACCCGCGTATGGCCGAGCAAGTTGCCTCCCACCATCATCACCGCCCCCACCTCGGAGATGACCGCGCCAAAACCGGCCATGAGCGCCGCTAGCAACGGCAGCCGGGCTTCTCGCCATAATGCCCAAACCATTTGTATCCGCGACGCGCCCAAACCATAAAGCTGTAATCGGAGGCGGGGATCAAGCTGCTGCAACGAAGCCACGGTAAGCCCTGTAACCACCGGAGCGGCGATGATGACCTGGGCGATCACAATCGCCGCCGGTGTATAAATCAATCCGAGACCACCTAGAGGGCCACTGCGCCATAAGAAAATGGATACGGCAAGTCCGACGACAACCGGTGGGAGCGCCATGCCTGTATTGACCATGCTCAGCCAAAATCGACGCGTGCGGAACAAGCCTAAACCAAGAACCGTACCCAATGGAAGACCAATCACCAGGCTTATCAACGTGGCGATGCCAGACAATTTTAAGGAAAGCAACGTGATTTCCATGACCCGGGAGTCAAGGTTTAACAGCAATTCTATTGCTTGTGTAATGCCTTCCCAGATTAGATCCATGATCTCGCATCTAATTCCATATGTTTACATAATACAAAACGATCGAAAGGGCAAAGCTCATGCCATCTGCCTGATTCTTTGGCCCTTTATCCGCCTATCTATTCCAAACCCATTTCGGCTTCACTCTTACCAGCATCAGGGAAGAAGAGCGGTTGGCCAAATTTGTCTTGGCCAAATTCGCCAATCATTTCCTGACCCTCGGCCGAGGATAAGAAGTCAGCCCAGGCTTGAGCGCCCGCTTCATTTACCTTGGGCCATTTCTCCGGATTCACCATCATCACATGGTAAACATTGAGCAAAGAGGGACCGCCTTCGATCATGATGTCCAAATCTAGATTCTGTTGCTGTGCCAGATAGGTAGCCCGATCAGTCAAGAGATAACCGGTCTTCTCGGAGGCAACACGTAATGACGCGCCCATGCCCTGACCGGTCTCTAAATACCATTCGCCACTAGGTTCCATTCCGGTCGCCTGCCATATTTTTAGTTCTTTCTTATGAGTGCCTGAATCATCTCCTCGGGATACGAAGGTTGCCTCGTTAGCGGCGACTTGTGCCAGAGCTTCTTCAGGTGAAGCCAGGCCGGCTATGCCTGCCGGATCGGCCGGAGGACCGACGATGATAAAATCGTTGTGCATGATCAAACGCCGGTCGACGGCATCGCCATTATCCACCAGGACCATCTCCGAACTGGGGGCATGAACCAACAGGGAATCGGCATTGCCTTCTTCTCCCATCTTAAGAGCTTGGCCTGTTCCGACGGCGATCACTTTAACGATATAACCCGTATCTTCTTCGAAGATAGGCACCAACAGGTCAAGCAAGCCAGAATCCTGTGTGCTGGTGGTAGTCGCCAGGATAATCCCGCTATTTTCGGGGGCCGCCTGACTCTCCGATGGCGAATCTGACGCTTGGGTGCAAGCGCTGAAACTCATAGTCAAGAAAATCAGGATGACGAACAGTGTAAAGAAGATTGATGTGTGCTTCATTGTTACTTTCTTACCTATAACTGGTGGATTCCCTAACTCATTAAGGCAAATTCTTCTCCGAAATCCAGAGGTGCGCCGACATAGAACTACCTTGAGGATTTCTGAAATGAATCATTAACCATTAACTGATATTACTTCTCCCGTGTGTCTGGTTTCGTATCCGCCTAATGCGGCTATCGCTTTTCGAAACGTTGCTGATTGAAGTTGATCTAAAAGGGGTTGGACCTCGGGCAGATCTTTGCTCTCGTCGGGCAAAACTAAATCAAAACGCTCCACAAACAAGGGGACAAAATCAAGATTGCAACTCCTGGCCGCCGCTAGTAAGCCGATGCCCGCGCCTACCTCTCCGCTAGAAACAGCCCGACTCACTTGCAGGTGAGTATGTCGTTCTTTCTCGTAACCTCGGACATGCTCAGACGATATGCCCAGTTCTCCAAGTTTTTGGTCCAACCAGATCCTGGTTCCTGATCCAGGTTGGCGGTTGATGAAATTGACATCTTCCCGCGCCAAATCGGCTAGCTCCCTGATCCCTTGCGGATTGCCTAGGGGAACAAGCAGCCCTTGTTGGCGGTAGGTCAACGTGAATAATAGCATCGACTTTCCCGGAAAAAGGTGGCGAACGTAATCGCGATTGTATTCGCCGCTCGCTTCATCTAATAGATGGCAGCCAGCAAGCTGACAAACGCCCTGCCTCAAGGCGATTAGTCCCTCCAGGCTACCCACTGGCACGGTATACAATTGTGGAGAAGGGGTGATTTGATCCAGTTGCTGGCTCAGCAAATCAAGCGCCAAATCATGACTACCAAAGGCCAGGATAGCCCCCTTTTTTGTCGGTTGTGGAACAATGGCCAGGTTCACCAGGTATGCTTGGGCGGTGGCGCTGTAATACTTTTCTACAAATCCCCGTACGATCTGGGTCGAAGACAATTCCACCAAACCCGCACCTTCCAACTGTTTAAGATGGTGGCGTACCTTAGCTGGGTAGGTATCTAGCACTCTCCCTAGTTGAGATAAAGTCTGCGGTTGGCGCATCAACAGGCGTAAAATCGCCAACCGTCTGGGATCGCCTAATACCTTTAACGTATCTGTCGACTTGATCCGGTCCAATTGTTTCATATTGATCCCCAAAATGGGAAAGACCCCCGATAACTGGGCGCGTAAATACATCGGGGGTCGAGGTTTAGGCATTCGCCTTCCTAAAAGGTCGAATGGTGTGAACTTAGATCATTAGCGCACGAATGTATTATACATTATTTTTTATAGTTAAGTAAAATTTTAATTCTGATGTGGTTCGGAATCTTTGTTAAAAGGAGTTTGTATTCTTTTGATCAATAGCGTTCCAACTCGTTTACTCTTATTTCTCACCTTGGTTTCTCAATAAAGTTGCTTGTTGATTCCAACGTGCGTTTCAGTTCATGCCAATGATCCCACGATCCGAAAAGCGGCATCGCTTTGCTGCGTATCAACGAGCTATGTATACTGTCTGTGATCCGATATTCTTTCGTTTCTTGAGGTAAACGATGGTTACAGAAACAACCGCTCCGGCGTTGGAATTACACGATTTGATGCCAGAACCAGGTGAAGAATGGCGGCGTATGTTGCGCTTTATTGGCCTCAACCGGCAAGATAAGCTGGCGATGTCTCGCTCGGCCGAATCCCTATTGCAACGCGCTCATGAGTTGGTCGTCAATACCTATGACTATCTACGCTCCGTCCCAGAAACGGCCGCCATCCTTGGCTGGGAAGATGGGGTTGACGAAGCCCACCTTGAAGAAAGACGACGTTTCTTCACGATCTGGCTGACGCGTACATTAGGATTGGATACTGGGGATGAATTCGCGGATTACCTGTTTCGGGCGGGCAAGTTTCATGCGGGTCATGGACCTCGTCGGGTACATACCCCACCCGCCTACGTGATCGCTTCCATCGGATTGGTTTTAGCATCCTTTGCCACGTATATGTCTGAGGCCGGATTAGCGGCTGACGTGATTGCCGGGGCGTTGGCTGGTTGGAACAAATATTTGATGGTCCAGCTGCACCTGATGTTGTTAGGCTACCAGGCCGCATTGGTTATGGAAACGGGATCCCAGAAAATTCAGATTACCTTGTTTGGCCGGCTGCGTGATATTGTCGGCAGCCGGGAATTATCGCTCGCGGTAGAGGAAAGCGCTGATGTCGGCGACGCGCTGCGGAAATTGTTCAACTACCATCCCCAGGTACGACTGGAAGCCCTCGAGCTCGTGTGGCAGGCCGATAATGAGCGGGATTCCTTATGGCTGGAAGTTTTCCCTGCCTATCGGCCGCGTTCAGGTTGGCGGGTGCTATTGAACGGCCGCAACATAGCCTACGCCGGAGGTTTTGACTCGGCAGTCACTGATGGTGATACGCTGGCGATTTTTCCACCAGGACGTTAGTTGACATTTATTGGAGATTAGCCGCCGATCTCGCTCATCACCCGGTTGAGCGGAACCGTCCCATCGGCCAGGCCATGCCCCCAGGGCTTGCGCCACAAAGCTGCTCGCACCAGTTCCCGTATCTCAGACTCTGATGCCCCCTGCCGTAGCGGCGCCAGCAGATCGACTTCATCTTCATGCAAGAGACACAGGCGCAGCCGGCCATCGGCCGTGAGCCGGGCTCTGGTGCAAGAAGCGCAAAAAGGCTGGGTCACCGACGATATGAAACCCACATGACCAATCCCCCCTGGCAATCGGAACAAACGAGCTTCTCCATCCAGCTTACCGCCATTCACCGCCTCCAGAGGGCCAAATGCCTCTTCGATTCGTTTTTGCACATCCTTTGCGGTGACAACCTGGTCGCGTTGAAAATCAGTCGCCCCACCAAAAGGCATCATCTCGATGAAGCGTACATGCCAGGCATGTTCGCAGGTAAGCCGGGCTAAATCGACCACCTCGTCGTCATTGTGGCCTAACACGACGACGATATTCAACTTGATGGGTGTCAGCCCTGCCTCTTCAGCGGCCATGATCCCACCCCAGACCACTTCGAAGGAATCTCTGCGGGTCAACATCTCGAACTTCTTGGGATCGAGAGTATCCAGGCTGATATTGACCCGCTGCAAGCCGGCTTCGGCCAGGGGATGGGCCAGCTTCTTCATGATGACGCCATTGGTCGTCATGCTCAGCGACTTCACCCCGGAGGTATTCACAATATCCCTGACTAAGCCGACCAGATGAGGCCGCACGGTCGGTTCACCACCTGTCAGCCGGAATTTATCGAATCCAAGACTGGCAAAAAGACGCACAAAGTATAAGACTTCGTCGTCATCCATGAGTTCGGACTGGTGTCTGAACATCATATTTTCTGGCATGCAATAGACACAACGGAAATTGCAGCGATCCGTCAAACTGATACGTAGATAGTGAAGATTGCGGCCGTACTGGTCAGTTGCCATCGTCGATTTGTTTCCATAGGGATCGGTGCAGCCGATCGTTCCCTCCACTTTAATGAGATTAGCCAGAATATCTAGTGAGTAATGTCATGTATAACAGTGGACGAATGGCAATACTTCTTAGTCTTGTTTACCTATAAACTGTAGTTGGTGGCAAATCCACGTGAATTAGCTTGCCTGGAACGTGGCAGAGCCAGGTAGGCTCATCAAATCGGTTCATTTTTTCTGGCCAACCGGTACACGCTTTAACAATTTGTGAAATCAGGGGGTGATAAAGTTTATAGATTCAATAATCGTATCAAGCAAAGTTTCTGTTGAAAAATCTCTCTAACAACAAAGCGTTCGCGAACCACTATTTTAAGGGAGGTAATGATGAAATTTGGAGGGTATGCAAATCGTATTGGCCATGTGGATTTGACGGCCGGGAGCGTCGAATATAAAGAGATCCCCGAAGACTGGGCGCGCAAGTACATCGGGGCTCGAGGTTTAGGCGTTCGTTACGTATTCGAGAACGGCCCAGAAGTCGATCCACTTTCACCTGACAATATATTATGCTTCATGAATGGGCCCTGCACTGGTACGGCGATGAATATGAGCGGCCGGATGGCCATCGTTACTAAGTCACCCCTGTCCGGAGGCGTTGTCGACAGCCACCATGGTGGTTGGTCTGGCGCTCGCCTGCGCTGGTCTGGCTTCGACGGCCTGATCTTCAAAGGCAAGGCCAGCACGCCTGTTTACGCTTACATCGAAGACGAAAAGCTCGAACTCCATGATGCTACCGATCTGTGGGGCAAGACTGTCCACGAGACGGTGAAGTTCTTCCAGGATAAATATGGCGAAAAAGACCTGAGCGTTATCGCCATCGGCCCCGGCGGCGAAAATCTAGTGAACTTCGCCTGCTGGGTCAACGAGCATGACCGGGCCAGCGGCCGCGGTGGAACCGGCGCCGTTGGCGGCAGCAAAAATCTGAAAGCCGTCGTCGTCAAAGCCAAGAAGAATTTCCCCAAGCCGGCCAACAAAGAAGCCTGGAAACCGGCCCATTCCCGGGCCTTGGCCACCATCATGGACGAAAACAATGTCACCAGCCCTCGTAAGGGCGGTCTGTCCGTCTACGGCACCAACGTCCTGATGAACATCACCAGCGAGATGGGCGCCCTGCCAAGCCGCAACAGCCAGGTGACATCCTTCCAGGAGAAAGCCGAGTTAATGAGTGGCGAGTATGTCAAGGAACACATCCTGGTTAACGACCCAACTTGCCATGCTTGCCCGGTCGCTTGTAAGAAGGAAGTCAGGATCACGGATGGTCCGTTTGCCGGATTACAAATGGAAAGCGTTGAATATGAGCCGGCCTGGTCGCTAGGCTCGAATTGCGGCAATGACAACATCGCTTCCGTGGCTAAGATGATCGATCTGGCTAATGAATATGGCATCGATGCCATCGAGATCGGTGATGTATTGGCAACATATATGGAAGCAACGCAACTCGGCGCCACTAATGGAGACGCCGGTTTGGCCTGGGGCGACTATATGGGTATGGTCGATATCATCCCCAAGGTCGGTAAACGTGAAGGGATTGGCGATTTGTTGGCCAATGGCTGCAATGCCGTGGCCGAACACTTCGGCCATCCCGAAATCGCCATGACCGTTAAAGGCATGGGCATCCCCGCCTATGATCCCCGTGGCTTGAAAGGCATGGGCATCGGCTATGCCACCAGCAATCGTGGCGCCTGCCACCTCCGCGGCTATACGCCAGCCAGTGAATTGGCCTTGATCCCACGCGAAACCGATCCTCTTGATTGGAAAGGCAAGGGAGAACTATGTAAAGATCTCCAGGATCTAAAAAGCTTCACAGACAGCATGGACATCTGTTGGTTTAGCTCTTTCGCCGAGGGCGCCGACGAGTATGCGGCCCAATATTCGGCCATGGTTGGTATCGAGTTCACGGCCGATGACGTGATGGAGACTGGCGAGCGCATCTACAATTTGGAGCGCTACTATAACAACCTGGCTGGCCTTGGCGCGGGCAGTGACTACCTGCCGAAGCGTTTCCTAGAGGAACCGTCCACTATGCCTGGCTCCGAAGGCCATGTCTGTGAATTGGACCTGATGCTGGCCGAGTATTACGAAGTTCGCGGTTGGCAAGATGGTGTAGTTCCAGAGGCAAAACTGAAAGAACTGGCGATCCTCTAGCCTGGGCTTTTAGCAAATCAAACAAAAAGGGACGGCTTTGACCGTCCCCCTTTTTGATTTCAGCCGCCGGGTTCTTAGCCGCCGGCCCGAAAGATCTTTGGTTCAAGCAAGATCATTAGATGGTCGAAAGCTTGGGGCTCCCCTTGGAAGGTCAGTTGCACTTGCCCGACGCATAGCGAGCCGATCTGAAAAGGGTCGATTTGCTCAATATGGACAAGCCACCCTTCGCCAGAGACCTGGCTTTCCCCGTCGGATTGCCCCCCAATTTCTTCCAAATACTCTACCAGAAGCCATTTGGGGATGCATTTAATGACGCGAGTTAATTCAGACATTCAATTAACCACCTCCCACCGGCGGGAAAATATTCACCTTATCACCTGGCTGTAAAACAGCCTGGCTGCCGGATGGCAAGTAACGTGCATCCCGGCCGTTCACGAATACATGCACATGTGGCCACAGTTCACCATCTTCATTCAAAAGTTCACGCCTCATTTTAGGGTACCGGTCGATGATGATGTTCACCAATTCTCGCACCGTGGTCTCGTCAGGCGATTCAATCTCGACCGTTTTTTGACCTGTGATCTGGCGTAAGGTCGCGTAAAAATTGACTTTCATGCGCCAATTATATTCCTAGGAAGAAAGGCTTCAAGTCCTGTCATCACAGATGGCTATTTGCGATCACTATCCGCCGATACTAACGATTTCTGGAAGAGTGAGACGATCTGCCGGCAATTGAATACCTTGTTCATCGACAACTATCAGTCGTGGGAAGCTGCCATCGGATATGCGATATAATCCCAGTGCCAGCTCATAATCGCCGGCCGGAACTTGGGAAATATCTAGCGCGATCCGGTCGGCCACAATTTCACCTTCCGCCCACTGGCTAGTTGGGTAAGTTCCGTTCATTGGCATGCTATCATGTTGGGCCACGATTTGCCCGGTTACCGGATCAACCAGATGTGCAAAATGATAATAATCTTCGCTTCCCGCAAGAAGCGCTTGCCAATATAAGGTTACATCAAGTTCGCTGCTCCCCTTGACAACCTGGTAACCGCGTAGGCCAATGATTGGATCACCAGCGTCAACGCCATAGTCGGCTTGAATAGGATCGATTTTGGCCGGAACGTCGAATGATCGTTGGTTATCCCGAAAGGAAAGTTCATCGCTCGTCAAAACTATTTCGCCCAACCTCCGTACCAAGACGACTTGCCCTGTTTCCGCATCATATAAGTGGACGATAAGCGCCAGTGGCGCTGCATAGGAAGCCTTTAATAGATCCTCCGGCAAGGCCATGGCTAACCAATCGTCAACCCATGTTCCGGCCTGCCACAAGGAACTCGGCTGGAAACCATAGCCGGGTTGGCCATCATTTTGGGCCAACTCAAGGCCATGTGCATCAACCAATCGCAAAGAATAGTTGTAGTTTTTTGTGAGCGATTGCATCGTCGACCATTGTAATTGGATGTCCAATGTTCTCGGATTTCTTTGCCTGACTTCAATGGCCCGTGCTTCAAGCATGGGCTCGACCCGGTCGGCCGCCTGTGTGCTGCCGCGAATCCGGACCGGCCGCAGGAATAAGTCACCTCTTTTTTGACCTGACGGCGTTAAGGCCTGGGCATCGTTCACCGTCAGGCGCGGCACATATAATCCATCCGGAGCATTGATTGGGATCGTAAACATGTAATCGCTTTGCTCGCCACTGACAGGTTTGGTATCTCCAATCAATGATGGCGCCCGTCGAAAACGGTGGACGGCCGGGGTGAACAATTCGACGGTAGCTGCCACGTCCACTCCCACGTCTTGCCAAAGAAGAGAAATCGCCCAGTCATCACCGGCAACCGCCTCCTCGGCGCTATACTGGTATGATGATAGAACCGCGCCGTTCTCGAACAGAACGCCATCACTATCATGGTGTAGATAAGCCATCTGGGCGAAATCCCAGGTGAGATCTTCTTCACCTAATTTTCTCTCAGGTAAAAAGCGTAGGAGGATAAAAATAAATATCAGGGTAACAAGCAGGTATAGAAATGACCTGGTGGGTCGCCAGCTTTTGCCTGGCAAGACGAGCCATATAAGGAGCACCAGCCCGGCCAATGCCGCGATTTCACTCGCGAGTCGCAGTGGCGTTCGCGATAGCCGAAAGTCTAGCTCATGCTCCCCTTCTGTAATCTGGCTGGCTAACAACCCTGATCCGGGAGCGGGCAGAAGATCAATGTCCGTTCCATCAACACGACCTCGCCAATGTAGCCAATCTATCGTTGGGAATGTGATGGCGGCGCCCGACCCTGCCACATCGATGCGCCAACTCTGCCTGGACGACTGACGGCTATTATTATGGGCTGCCACAAGTGTTCCATTTAGCTGCTGAACCGCATCTCTATCTCCAAAGTTCAACCAGGCGCTTGTAAACGGCCGATGCTGGACCGTATCCGGCAGGTACTCGGCGCTAACGGTGCTGCCGATATTTCCGGTAAACCACTCATACAGGGCCAGCTTTTCTATAGTCACATCCTCATCGGTCAAGGTCAAGAAATCGAGTTCCAGACGTCCCAAGGTAGCGACAAACATAAGAATGATGCTCACTGGAACGATCACTCGTCGCCACGGTAGCAAAGCCAGACCGGCGATTGCCAGCGCCCCAAAAAAAGCTTGGACTGACAGAAATCGCCAGGGGAACTGAGTAAAAGGCAATAAGGGAAGATTCTCCCAAAGTACACGGGAGAGAGGCGTGATCATGAAAGTTGCCACGATCAAGCCTGCCAAGATGAATATCCTGGGCGCTGAGAAGTATCGAGATCGACTGGATCTCGCCGGTAAGGAATCATTATTACCTGGTTGGCTATCGAGGACCGGTTTTGGCCGAATGAAGAGGGCGATTAAGCCCAATACAATAGCTGTCGCCTGTACAATCCCCATTCGAAAGGGATCGCCCTTGACATCAAAATCAAAGAAGAAATCCGGCTGAACCAGGTCAATTCCTCTAAAATGGTTGCTAAAGTGAAAATACCCCTCCGTTACAGGTTCTAGTTGAACCAGTGAACTTTCAGCCAATGCCGGCAACCAAAACCAGGCAGACAATAACAAGGCTAGGAATAATGCCAAGAGTACCCAACCCATCTTTTTAGGCGTCTGGTTCTCCAGCGCTCTCGAATCTATAACCCGGTTTTTATCCGATGGACTGTTAGCGGATCTAAGCCCCCATGCCCCAATTAAGAGATAAAAAAAAATGAAGGCCGACAATATGAGGGCTGAGATGTTATGGCTGAGAATCAAAGCGGAATAGGCCAGAGCCAATATTGCTAAGCTGGCCCTCACAAAGTGCTTCCCGGATGTTGTACTGGAGGATGTTGTTACTCGGCCGCCTCTTTTAAAAAGATTGGCGCCCACTATCCTGTCGATGGCTAAAAATACAAGGGGATAAAAAGCCATAGCCCAAAATTCAGCCAGCGAATCGCCTCGAACGTAGACATTGACCAAATGAAAGGGGGCCAGAGTATATGCGGCCGCTGCCAATAAGCCGGCCCATCTGTTACCGATCCAACTCCATCCCAAGTAAAACATCCCGCCAGCAGCGACCAAAAAACCCGAAAGTTGGGTGAATTTGATTGCCTGGACGAAACTTAATCCCAGGAAGCGGAAAACAGCCGCAACATAAATAGAAAGAGGAGCATAATAGTTATAAAAGGGATAACCATAGCCATAATTAGCATCAGGCATCCAGCGGACAGGGAACTGTCCATCAGCCAAGGCTGAATACAATTGTTGTAGTCGCTGCAAGAGAAATGGGCTATCCCCACCACCCCGGGTGTTCAACAATCCTGCCTGGCTGAAGAGGGGTATGGCAGCAGCGCCAGCAACGATCAAAGCGAACGCCAAAAACAAGGCCGTTCTTGATTCAGTTTTGCTGAACCTGGAAACGGTATGCCTAATGCGTGACTGGATACGGGCCATCTTTAGCGTGGGATCCTATCACGGATTTTGCATTATGCTTCATAATGGCATTAAGAATCCCTCTGCCGCTGGATCTTAACGAACCAGAAACTTCTTTTCGCCGGTCAATAACCCTATAAATCTATTCGACGAAGTCGCCTGTCCATTAAAAGCTTCGTCAGCAAAAGTCTCTCGCTATTCTAGGATTTCTGCTGTCTGAACAAAAGAACGATGAGCACAACCAACAGCACGACGGCAATACCAATAGCCGCCAAACCCAAAATCGCCAGCAGACTGACCCCGCTTCCCGACGATGAACCATCATCTGGTCCGGTCGGGCCTTCTTCTGTAGGTGACAAGCTGCCGCTATCGCCGCCATCAGTTTTCACTCGACTGCCAAACTCGAGAGAAATGATGGATCCCGCGGTTAGATCGACTGTTGCCGTGGCGGCTGTTGTCATCTCTAAATTACGTGGGACTTGTTGTCCAACTACGTATGTTCCAGGATCTAACTTATCAAAGCATATTGGGGTATCTGAACCAACCGATACGCCTTGGGCGATAACCGCATTTTCATTGGCCACGCTAAAAGTCACCCCAGCCATATAGCCTTCATCCGGATCCCGTTGGCCATTCCCGTTATCGTCGGCAAAGCCGTTGGTGCAGATAATGCCTCCCTCGGGAGGCACAGGGGTATTTGTCGGCGTAATGGTAGGTACAAGGGTAGCCGTTGGTGGAATTTCTGAAGTCGCCGTTAGTGTGGGCGGAATCGGCGTATTGGTAACAACCGGTTGGGGCGGTGGGGGCGGCGGTGGGGGCGGAGTATTCGTTGGCGGCGGGCCAACTTCGATTAATTGAGATTGATCGAACCAGGCGTCCAAATGCGCCCGGCATTGCTGTGGGCCACCATTATCAGACTGTACAAATACGGTAATCTGGCTGCCGGTGGCCGTTGCTTCCACGGTAAACTGTTGCCAGTTTGCTTGACTGCCGGACATATGCGGTGATCCAGTGGCTCCCCAGACGATATCGCCATCGCTCCACAATCCACTGCCATTCGGGTCAATCCCACCCCGGATACCAAGATTCACTGAGCTATCGGATGGCGCCGGATATTGGTCATTGGAAGCTCTGCCGGTTGCATAAAAGGTGAAACGATAAGTGGAGCCTGGATTGACGTTGAGTGTTTGCATGACGCCACCGCGCCAGGTATCGAAGCTGTTGCCGACTTGTTGGGAACGCCCGCCATCTTTGATTAAGGCACCAGTGGCCAATTCGCCATTCCATTTCGGCTGGACCATATATCGTTCAGCACAATCTGCAGGCTTTGGGTTAGAATTGAGTTCCTGGTGCCAGGCGCCCCAATTTCCGGCAACGCCACCGTTGTAAGGTTCCTCGAAACTAGGATTTTGCAGCAGGTTAGTTTGTTGGGGTGTCCCGGCATAAACAGTATCGTCCTGGCCCGGACCCACCAAAACGGCGACGGCAAGCACGATTATCGCCAAGAGCATTCTAGAGATGTTGATTTTCATATCCGCATTTTCCTTCTTCAAGAAGCAAACCGATTGGTCGCCGATTTTTCCAAGTAAATAGCTTCGGCTTACTTCAGCGGTAGGTGACGTTGATCAATTAAGCTGTTTTCCGTCGCCCAACAATAATAACCGCTATCACAGCTACCAGCAGCAGCAGCGCTAAAACAACCGCACCGATAACGACTGCTGTTAACGTATCCTCGTCCATACCGTCGGCCGTCTGATCTTCACTTGGAGAACTCTCTTGAGCCTGTCCTTCTTCACTGGCTAATGCCAAGGTCTCCTCGTCGAGGAAACTACCGAATTCAAGTTCAAGGGAGCTTCCTTCAGTCAAGGAGACGGCACGATCGCCTGGTGTTGTCAGCGCTTCATTCGGTAAGCTCGATCGCGTGATCCGGTAACTGCCGGCCGCGAGTCCTTCCAGGCAGAACGGTTCAGAACTGCCATCGGTCACATAGTTGCTGACGACCTGTTGGCCATCGAATATGGTGAAAGCCACATCAGGTCTCAACTCTTCGCCAGCGTCATAGACGCCGCTCTGGTTAGTATCATCGTAAGCCGTCAGGCAAATTGAGACCCCAACTATTTGATCTTTCTCTTCAGTAGAGGCCTGTGAAGCACTCTCGGCTTCTGGCGTGCTGGTTGCTTGAATCTCTTCTTCGCCAGACTCTTCCGAATTAGTCTCAGACTCCGTAGCTTCCGGCGAAACTTCCTCCTCAGCAATCTCTTGACCCGGTGGATCGCCATAGCCCACGATTAATAAATCACCTGTATGGACGAAATCATCGCGGCTCATATCATTCAACTCCAGGATTTCATCTAGCGTGATGCCGGCGCGCGCAGCGACGGCCCAGATGGAATCTCCTGACCTAACTTCAGCGTATATGGTCCCCTCAGCATCTGGCGTAGCCGTCGGGTCGCCGCCAAATTGAGTTGCCGGCGCGGCCGCTACTGGAGGGGGATTGGGATTCGTTGCCGCGTCACCACCAGAATCAGCAGGTGGTGGCGGTGGAGGCGGGGCGGCCGCTGCACCAACCACTACCAGCGCCGCATCATCCCAATATATGTCCGTATGTTTGAAGCCGTAGTCTGGGCTATTAGGGTTCGTACTGGGAGCTGCGAAGGTGAAGACGGTCACCTTGTCTCCTTGCGCCTGGGCCTGCACTGAGAAAGGCTGGTAAGTATCAAAAGCTTGTTTATATTCTGACCAGACAATTTGCTGGCCAAAAGGGTTGTTACCCCCTGTTGGATCGATGCCAATTCGCATATTGGGTGTGCCACCTTCAGATGTCAGCGAGTTATCTGACTCAGACATCCAAGCGTGTCCCCATATCGTGAACTGCACAACCGAGTTAGCCGGTACCGTCACTATCTGGCGAAGACCTGCCTTATGCGTGGTCCAAAAGGAAAAATATTGGGCTGCTCGATCGCCTGTCCTCACCCGGTTACCGCCGACATTGCGTTCAGCCGGTTTGAATTCAGGATTGACGTCCGTTGGCCTTTCTTTTACCCACCACGGTTTCCATCCAGCAGCAGTCTGGGCTGTGGAGCAAATACCTAAGGTACAATCAGCCTGCTCAGCAGGCGATTCCGGAATATAACCAGAGTATTGTCCCTCAAAGCCGGGATTAGTTAACAGGTTTTGCCCTTGCGCCTGTGCAGGGAATCTATTCGCAAAAAACATCAAACCTAGGACCACTAGCCCTAGGAGTAGAATTGGCAAATAACGATTTGCTCGCATATCCTTTCTCCTCTGACCGTACCCCCAGCGCTTACGGTCGCAGCAACCAAGTATTTTCATTGGAAACGCCACCCTCTCCAAGCAGCGCATAATTATCCAACTTATTGGCTTCGTAAAGCCCTACCCTAATTTGTTGCTCATTCTTGTCAAATTCGGTTTCTAAATCAATCAAATGCTGGTCATGGATAATCAATCCCGGTCGCCATTCGGCTCGTGGCCAATATCCCTGAGATGGAATGGAATCGCTTTGTCCAACCAGACTGCCCGAACCATCCTGCAGGTCCACGACATGTATAAAAGCAACAACCGGCTCCTCAGAGCCAGTATCAGCCGACCAGTATAGGTCAATCTGTAGTTTCACTGGACTGAGTTCGGTTAACTCAGCCCCTCGCAATTGTATGTTATTATCAAAGTTCGCCAAAATCGCTCGATTCTCGGTCGCATCCACTTCGTAACGAACATAGAGCGGGTAAGGAGCTGCTTCCAGGTCACCCTGGGCCAGACTCCCGGGGAATCCAGCAACGCTCGATGGCGCAGAAATGGCCCCGGTCACGCGATCAAGATCTTGATATGGCCAGGCATAGATAATGGTTTGTTGTCCAAATTCATCTACAGAGAGTTGCCCAGGCTGATAAAACATGACCGGTTGTTCTGGCTGCATCAAATAACGTACCGATGGCCAGCTATCCCAGAAGCGCTGGTCCATATAGACCTGACTTCCACTGGGTTCTTCGTTCACCGTCTCTGCCAGATCGCGGGCAGCAGTCTCGAACCAATAAGCTGTCAATGGCTGCTTGCCATAGTCGATAAAATAATCGTTTACGGTCACAAACAAACTAAGAGCCAGCAAACCGATAACCAATACCTGTCCCCATCGGGACGGTAGTTTAGACCAGGTCCAAAGTTGGGACAAACCTATGGCTGGCAACATCATGGCCCCGGGTAAAATGCCTATAGCCCTTAAGAAATGGGGGCTATCTTCGGCTAAAAGTGTCGGGCCCAGCATGATGCCAACCCACAGAAGCAAAGCCACCGCCGCTGCTCTACGCCAGTGGCCCAAGCACCAGAGTAAGCCGGCTAGGAAGGGAATTGCCATGAGCAGATCGAATACCGGCCGCCCCGGTGGATTGTGGCGAATGATCGTATCACCCTTGACCAAAAATAAACCCAATGTACTCCAAAGTTGCCGCCACAGAGTACCAGGTAAATCGCCTTGGTTAATGATCGGGCTGAGAACAGACACCTGGCCAAGCCGTCCCAAAACAAGCTCAGGCTCCTGCCAAGTCACCAATGCCAGCGGGATCAAGCAGGTAGCCATTCCCAGGACAGCCCAACCAACTCCCGGCCACAAGCCGGATCGCCGTCTCGTGGACAGAAGGTAAACGACGAGCAAAATGAAAATGAAGATGGTGAAGCGGGCTGCCAGGTAGGTATAATAGGCGCCTCCGTAAGCAACCCCAGCTAGCAACCACAACCATATTTCAGCCCGGCCGTCACGGCTGCGACGATAGGCGATGGTCCCCAACCAGAAAGTGATGGCCAGCATGAGTGGCAGCAACACCGGCCGTAGACCGATGCGGCTTATATGGATAGGCCAAACAGTGATTGCCCAAACCCATGCGGACAAAAGTCCAACATTCTGGCCAAACCAGGTTTTGGCCAATTTATAAGTGAACCAGGTTGTCAAGGTACCAATTACAGCCGCCGCCAGCCGGACTGCAAATGCGGTTTGGCCGAATAAAAAAATCGAGGCCGCTGTCAGATAAATATACGCGGGTTCTCGGCCATTATTGCCCTCAAAGTAGAAAGGGCTTAGATCTTGCCGATCACCAGCGATGACCTTCAGGGCATCGAGGCCATTATATGCCTCGTCCCGGTAAAGTCCGGGCGGTATATGGCCCAATTGCCAGAATCGCAAAACGCCGGCCACAATTATCGCTAACAGTAATAACGCCCACCCCTTGTGGGATGGGCGAATCTGCCACGAATGTTGCCACTTACTCAGAAGCGTGGTTGTCAAAACAGGACAAGTATAGCAAAATACGATCCCGTGTCAACTTTCACAATCGGTTATCTTCCCCCTGTATAATGCATATTTTAATGGTTTCTAAAGCCTGTTTGGTTGGGGCGTACCAAACCAAACTAGAGGCAATCGCTCAATACGAAGACGTTGACCTGACGGTCATCGTACCGCCTGCCTGGCATGATGCTTCCGGGATCGTGCCCCTAGAGAGGAGTCACGTCACCGGCTACCAATTGTTGGTTGATCCCATAAGGTTTAATGGACACTATCATCTTCATTACTATCCACGACTCAAGGAACGTCTGAAGAGTATTCGTCCTGATATCTTGCACATGGATGAAGAGCCCTATAATCTAGCCACTTGGCGGGCGTTTCGAAATGCCCAGGCGTCAGGCGCGAAGTGTCTGTTTTTCTCATGGCAGAATATCTATCATCGTTATCCGTTTCCATTCAAACAAATGGAAAAACAAGTTCTTTACCTGGCTGACTATGCTATCATGGGTAACGAGGCGGCCGCCGAGGTGTGGAAAAAAAAGGGCTACGTTGGACCATACGCCATGATCCCCCAATTTGGCGTCGATCCCGATATTTTTCACGCGCCAGAAAAACGGGATAGCGGCCGAGCTTTGGTTATCGGATCTGCCGGTCGCCGGTTGGTTGTTGAGAAAGGAGTCGACCTATTGCTACGAGCCGCTGCCAAGTTACCCGGGGTATGGCGCGTACAGATAGGCGGTGATGGGCCGGAACGCCAATCTCTGGAAAGGCTCGCTCGGGAATTGGGTATCGGTGATCGTGTGCAATTTGACGGCGTCATCCCATCAGAACAAATGCCAGCCTATCTGGGACAACTCGATGTCCTGGTATTGCCTTCACGTACCTTGCCTAATTGGAAAGAACAATTCGGCCGGATTCTGGTCGAGGCGATGGCCTGCGAAGTTGTGGTTGTTGGTTCCGACAGCGGAGAAATCCCTTGCGTCATTGGTGATGCCGGCCTCATCTTCCCCGAAGATGACCTGGAGGCCTTAGTCGAACATCTGTTATCATTAATAAGAAATGAACAGCTGAGGCGCGAATTGGGGAAAGCAGGGAGAAAACGTGTGTTAGAAAATTATACCCAGGCTAAAGTCGCAGCCAGCACAGTATCCGTTTATCGTGAAATGCTGGCCAGTCACGCTTGATTTGCTATCGGCCAACTCCTGGCTCATCTGATACTTATTTTGCGGTAATCTTCTATACAGTATACTCAGGAGAATCACGCCTCAGGTCTTATAGTGATAAGTGGGGCCAGACTTTTGTATCATGGGCAGCGAAATAGATAATCCCGATAATCTGGTTAATGAATCGGAATCAGCTTCCGGTAATAGCGGCTTACGTCGGCGACGGATATTTCGTATCCTCGGCGTCATTTTTGTCGCTCTGGCGATTCTGCTGGCAGTTTATGGCACGGTTTTTAACTTTGCCTGGCAACAAGGACAGGCCCTCCAGGCCGATAATGCCCGATTTGCACTCGAAGAAGAAATGGCCAGCCAGTTAGCTTATGCCGAGGAAGATATTTCCGCCGGGAATTTTGCCTTAGCCCTACGTCGCCTGGATTGGATTTCCGAAAGGGACCCTGGCTATGCCGGTCTCGATTCGTTGCGTACCGACGCCTTGGAAGGCGAAACGACCGGTCCAGCAGGCCCAACACCATCTCCTTTCCCTACCATCACCCCCTTCACAGATATTGCCGAATCACCTCAACTTGATTCAGAACCGGCCAAGGCCTTCGATTCCTTACGGCATGTTATGGATGAGCAAGATTGGCCGGCCGCTATAACCGCAATCACTGCATTTCAGGCTCAATATCCTGACCATAACCGGCAACAGAGCGATGCAATGCTATATGATGCTCTCGTCATTCTCGGACAGCAACTTGTGATGGGCGATCAAATAGAACTTGGCCTCTTTTACCTGGCCCAAGCGGAAAAACTCGGCGACTTGCCGTTGGAAGCGGAGGATCAGCGCCTTTGGGCTGAGCTATACCTATTAGGTATCAGTTACTATGGCGTCGATTGGGCCACGGCCGTCTATTATTTTCGAGATTTATGCATCGCCGCGCCGTTCTATCACAACGCCTGTCGAAAGTTTCATGAAGCTTTGATCTCATATGGTGATCAATATGCGGCCAATTTAGATTGGTGTCCGGCCGAGGAACTTTACGTCGAAGCCTACCGCGAAAATGATGAACCCATCGTTACCGAGAAACTCGGCGAGGCTCGCAAGCAATGTCTCGAAGCAACGCCAACGCCCTCGGTCCCAATTACCAATACCGAAACCATCAGTTGGCTGTTACCAACATTGAGGCTCGGATCCTGATATCACTTAATTTAAGAAACTCTTTCATCTATGGCTGAAAAAGGCGAACCGCTCAGCGACCGCGAATTGGCCGTGCTCATGTGCTTGGCCAATGGCTCCACCAATCGTGAAATAGCGTTGGATCTGGATATTAGCCCAAATACGGTCAAGGTCCATTTGCGAAATATTTTCGCCAAGCTGGATGTATCCTCTCGAACTGAAGCCATAACGGTAGCCATGCAACAAGGGCTAATCACGGTCTCTGGCGAAATTCCCGACGAGGCAACGGCCGAAATCCAAGAGAGCTCGGCAGATCCCGCACAATCCCAAACTGACCTGTCCAAAGGATCTACTATCCAGGAATCAAGGCCGGTCAGTCACTGGCGCTGGATCGCGCTTGTCCTGGTATTGATGGTTGTCTTACTGATAGGCGCCTTTGTAGGCACTTTCTTGCTACGTGAAGAGCCGGCCACTCGCGCTGAATCGGGGCCGACGCCTTCAATTGAACCGTATCAGGTCGAAGCATTGGGCGATACAAACTGGTTTCGCGACCGGCCAATTCCCCAAGAACGCGCCAATATGGCGGTTGCCTCTATAGGCCTTGATCTCTATTTAATCGGCGGTGAAGTGGGAGCCGGTATCATCAATCTGGTTGAAGTGTTTGAGACCGATCGCCACCTTTGGTCTCCGGCAACATCTAAACCAACGGCCGTTGCCGAAGCAACAGGCGGCGTCTTGTTTGGAGAGATTATCATCCCTGGTGGACGACTGGCCGATGATCGGCCCACAGCTGTGGTGGAGGCTTATAGTCCGGCCAATGATGCCTGGCGACCTGTTGCTCCTTTGCCCCAGCCAATCGCCGGTGGCTTAACTCTATCTGACGGCGATCTGTTGTACTTCTTTGGCGGCTGGGATGGCAACGGATATCTTAAGTCCGCCTTTGCCTATGACTTTGATAGTGACACATGGAAAGAATTGCCGCCCATGGAACACGCTCGGGCAAACGCCGTTGGCGGCTTGATGGACGGCCGTCTCTTTGTCATCGGTGGACAGAACGAAGATGGCGACCTTGCTTACTGTGAATATTATGATATCTCGAGCAATGAGTGGGGAAATTGCGCCCCGATGTCCTTGCCCAGGGCAGGCGCCGGCGCTGCTGTCATCGGTAACAATCGACTCTATGTAATCGGCGGTGGCCTCCAGGGCGAAGTTTCCTATGCTGAAGTGTACAATGTAGACACCGATTCGTGGAAACAATTCGACATGCCGATGTTGGAGGAAGGATCGACTTGGCGCTATCTCGGCGTAGCCAATATCGAAACCCGAATCTTCGCTGTAGGCGGTTGGCGTTCAGGGGCGGTGCAAGCGGACAATTACGTCTATGAACCGTTCAAACACCGAACCTTCTTGCCAACTGTTGGCGGCGATAACTAAACCTCGCTATTTAGAGGCAATTGACGCTTCATGAATTCTGACTCTCAGACAAAGATCCTAGAGCAGGCTGAGGCGGCCGTAAAATCACGTAAACACCAGGAAGCCATCCAGTTCTATGCTGAATTGCTGGAGCAAACCCCGGCCAAAAGCGATGACCCGATCGTTCGAGAGGCTCGGAGGATCGCCTTACGAGAGAGGGGACGGATCTTTACACTACTTGGTGAACCAGAGGCCGCCCTCGCTGCTTTCGAACAATATTTTGCGGAGGCTGGCAAAAGTCGGCATGCTGTCGATGCCCTCGTTGCTATCGGCAACCAATGTACCTACATGAATCTTACAGATCGGGCCATCGAGGCTCACCGAGACGCATTGCGGCTGGCTGAAAATCTCAACTATACAATCGGCAAAGCCATGGCTTTCGGCGGTATAGGCTTAGTCTACAGTTTCCTCGATCGATCCGCTGATGCGCTTAACTACCTGAGAAAATCACTACTGCTGCTAGAACAGGTTGGCGATGAAAATGAACAAGCTCGCTGCTGGAATCGAGTAGGCGTCGCTCACGTCCATTTGGGTGAGTTAGACAAAGCCATCGAAGCTTTTCAATCGGCCTATCGAATTGCCAACGAGAGCGATCAGTTCGAACCGGTTGCCTTGGAGACGGCCATCATTTCCCTAAATAACCTGGGAGAATGCTACCAAATCTTATTTGATATTGAGCAGGCATTGCACTATCACCGCCAGGGGCTGCTCGCGGCCGAAGGCATGGAATTACCCTACCTTGAAGCGGATCTGCTAAGAAACCTGGGCTTCGAATTTAGTCTGATAGGAGAGGTCGAGGAAGGCATAAATTACTTACATCGCTCCCTGCAACTGAGCATAGAAACGAACCAACCCGATATCGAAGTTCAGGCTCATTACTCTCTGGCTCTCGTCCATTTTCGTCAAGGTGATCTCGAAGAAGCCGAACAGAATGCTTAAATTTTGCGCGATCTGTCCGAAGGTGGTTCCAACCAAGGCTCGTTGGCGGAAGCGCTCCATGTTCTTGGTCTTCTCAAGAAAGAAAGAGGTGATGTCCTGGCCGCCCAAGGACTTTGGCAGGAAGCTTCTTTTCTAGCCCATGAAACCGGTCGTCGTATGCTTCTTTGGCGTTTGCATGCCGAACTGGCCAGTCTCGCTTCAAACCCCCAACTGGCCAGCGTCCATAACCGTATTGCTGCCGAAATCATTCAACAAATCGCCCAACCTATTGAAGATGTTAGGTTGCGGGAGCAGTTCCTCGCCGCCAGACCAGTCCGCGATGTTCTCGACAAGCTGGTTTCCGGCGATTGGGGCGCCTAATCCCCTGAACGACCTAACAAGAACAAAGCCACTCTTCTAGCTTTTTATGCCTTCAGAATAGTTCGGTTTCCGGCAAAGAATCGAAGAGATCTTTTTCCCGGTATCCAGGCGGAACCGAAGGATACGCCCGAATAAAGGTCTCTTGGCTTAATAATAGGCGCTGAAGTGATTCAGGAAACAATCTACTGGCGCCTGTACCCCCTCCTTGACTACCATGGGCGGCGCTGGCTTTGACCTTGACATTCCAATAATCGCGATAGTGAATTGACGTAGTGATTTTACTCGGGTCGATTCCAATCTTGGTATAGTCAATATCCTTGTTGCGCCCACCCTGGGTTGGGTCCATGCCGCGCATGCGCATCATGAAGATCATGATGCGGACCCAGCGGTTGGAGAAGGCGCTGTAATATAGTCGCTGAGGTTGGAAAGGCGGCAATCCAACTTTGGGGCAACGATCGGCCTGACCAGCGGCGAAAAACGCGGCCGTGGCTTACTTCATAACAACGAATATGATCGGGATGGTAATATCCCCCGGTTTCATCATGGGTGATGACAACTTGGGGTCTGATATCACGAATTAGTTGCACTATCCGGCATACAGTCTCTTCGTCATCGGAGTTGATGAAAGCCGCCGGATGTTTATTGGCCGGATCATTTATATAGCCTGAATCCCGGTATCCCAGCAAGTGCAGGTGAACACCCAGGACGTCGGCCGCATTTTTCAGTTCTTGGGCGCGGGCGTCAATCAGGCGGGATCGGTCTCCTTGCCACTTTTCATCGATGGAACCGGCTGCCCCATCGGTTGCGATGGCTACATGGACCTCCACCCCTTCGGCAACATAGCGAGCCAGCGTACCCCCGATGCCATAGGATTCATCATCGGGGTGGGCCAATACAGCCAACAATTTTCTTGTCATCGATGAAAGGATTGCATCACTTGCAGCATTGGCATGAGCCCCAGGCTTTGGACCGGATGGCGAACGCCCGGCAAGACCATCAGGGCGCCCTGGTCGAATCCTAAGCTCAATCTTTGAGCCTCGCGTACAGGAATGAGTTCATCACGATCGCCTACGCTTACCAGGATCTTGCATTGGGCTCGAAAAGCCACTTCTTCGGTCAAGCCATTTTCCGACAGGTACGCTACTAAATCGGCCGCCTGCCTGACCAGGGCACGCCAGCGAGTCGCCCCATGTTGTATCGCTAACTGGCTGGCATAGGCTGGCGCCCGCTCGCCCAACTGATCAGGATCAAGTTGTTGGGCCATTTGCGCCGCCGCCTCTTGTGTCCAGTAATACTTGGTGGCATGCATGAGCAGGCTGCGGACGCGACGAGGTTCAAAGAGATGCAACATTAATCCCAGATAACCCCCCAAACTGTATCCGGCAATGTGGACCGAATCTTCGTTCAAATGGTCCAGCAAGCCTAACAAATCTTTGACCATGCGGTCAGGCAGGAGGCCGGCAGCTTTGTTCTCCGAGCGGCCGTGACCACGCAAGTCTACATATAGCAGCCGGTAGCTCTTAGCCAATGGTTCGACAAACTCTCTCCACTGGACGCTAACTGCGCCGAGCAAGCCGGGTAGTAATAGCAGCGTATCTCTGCTGTCTGACCGGTCGTGTAATTCATAGTATATCTGGCTACCGTCGTCTGATTTCCAATAAGTCATCTTATCTTTGATTCACTAATCTCATTCGCCAATGGCAACCGCCATGCCAATAGCGTGCGTCTCTGTATGGGAGAGGGTAATCGACCAGGTGATGAACCCTTGAGCGGCAGCAATCTCCCTCGCTCTGTTGTGTAATACAAGTTCAGGACGGCCGCGGCCATCACAGACAACCTCCACATCCGTCCAGGTGAAGTCACCGATGCCTGTGCCCAGAGCTTTGCCTACAGCTTCTTTGATCGCAAACCGCCCGGCAAGGCTGGTAGCCCGTCCTTCGCAGAAGGCCACTTCTTGCGGGGTGAAAAATCGCTCGTAAAACCGTTCGCCATGCCTTTTCATGGCTCGCTCGATTCGCGCAACCTCAATTAGGTCAATTCCAGAAACTAAATTCATCTAGTTTTCCTGCGGACCAGCCACGGCTATCGCTACTTGTTCTGTGTTCAAGTACTTTTCGGCCGCCATCTGCACCGATTTCGTCGTAATCGATTCGAGTTTCGCCGGTAACTTTTGTAGATAATCCAAGCCAAGATCGTACATTTCAATGTCTGTTATCACGCTCGCCAAACCACCGCTGGTTTCCAATCCGACCGGCAATGATCCTATACGATAAGCCTGGCTATCCGCTAATTCTTCCTCAGGAATCGGCTCCGATCGCAACCGGTTTACTTCTTGAAAAATACTTTCTAGGGCAAGGTCGACATTATCAGGATCAACGCCAGTGCTAATATACCATGGTGATGGGCCTAGACCACCGTGGAGGCGGCTATAGGCATAGTAGGCCAGGCCTTGTTCCTCGCGAACTTTCTGACCTAGGCGGCCCATCATGCCGAAGACGCCCAAAATGGTATTGGCCATGCTCGCATCCAGGTAATCAGGGGCCGATCTCAAAGGGCCAGGCCAACCGACGACGATGTCGGACTGGCTTTTTTGCGGCATGATTACCTGGTTTCGTATCGTCGAAGCCGGTCGCTCTAGTCCAGGCGCCTCAGGCATCGAAGTCTGGGGTTTTTTCCAATCGCCGAAAAAGGCGTTGATTTTGGTCGCTACATCTTCGGGCTTGATACCGCCCACCACGGTGATAACCATTCCCCTTGGTCCATAATAGGCCTCATGAAAATCGACCAGATCATCTCGCTGGAAACGGCCGACGGTTTCCACATAACCATCGACGCTTTGACCGTATGGATGATCCTGGTACAGCGATTCACGAAATGTCAAAGCAGCCATCTGGCCTGTATCATTAGCCCTTATCTGTAATCCGGTTAAAATCTCGCCTCTTACTGCTTCAATTTGTTCTTCGGGAAAGATAGGCTGCCGCAGCGAAGCCGACAACAAGGCCAGCAGTAACTCAAGGTCCTCGGCCAGGCAACTACCGGAGAAATCAGTCAAATTGCGACCTCCCCCAAAATCCAAAGCAGCGCCAACCGACTCCAGTTCCTCGAATATTTGTTCAAAATCTCGTTCACCAGTTCCACGCAGCAGAAGTTCGGCCACAAAATTTGCCAGGCCCGAGCTTTCTCGGCCTTCGACCAAAGCTCCAGCTCTGACGTAGCCCTCGATCACAACCGATTCGGCTGCCGGGTTGTGGTAGGCAAGCACCGTCATGCCGTTTTCCATCTCTGAGCGATAGATCGACTCCGGGCCAGGATAATTTAGATTCAACATCATGTTCTTTTAAATCAATTGCCGCTGATCATCAATGGCTGGAAGCTGGCGCCGTCAAGCGCTCATCCCCACCATGTTCGCGGTCCGAATACTTTAAAATTTTGCAGAAACAGCGACAATAATACCATTCGATCTCTTGATGCAAAAAAGGTGAAGGACCAGTTTACCGTTCAACTTGGAAACCATCGCCACTTTCAACGGTCAGGTCAACCACGACTACATGACCGCCATAACCATCAACCAAATCATGGGCGCGCACGCTGACCAGATTGACGCCTTCCGGAATCAGGATGCCACTCTGGCTCCTGGTAAATGGTTGTTCATTTTCGTGCGGGTGCAGCAACAAACGAGTAAAAGGATCATCCGGGCTGGTCTTGAGCACGTTTCCTTCGGGATCGACGACATCCCATCCATCAGCGTAATCTTCCCAACCGGTATCCGGATGCCGCACTGTGACATGAAAGGTCCAGCCACCACTGGCCAAATGAACCGCCCGGACGAATTCCACATCGGCATTTCCAGAGCCATCGTTCATCGTTTCCTCCACGGGAGTGCTTTTTGGGACATTCGTCGGCTGTGCGGCTTTAGTAATCGTTGAATCCCTTGGTCGTGGCTCGGAAGTCGGTGAGGGGCTGGTTGGCTCGTCACGAGAAACAGATGTCGTCGGAATAGTTTCTGCTTTCGTTGTCTCATTCGCCTGAGACGACTCCTCTGCCTGGCAACCGCTCGCCACCATGAGCATGATTAACAGCAAGGCCGATGCCATCCAAAATCTCATCTAGTTATTCCCCTATTCCTCAGACGTAGGCCTCGTTGCCGGTCGGATTATAACGGCCAACAACACGATTCTTTTTCCTCAGATACTTATTTCGAACCCGGTCAATATCTTCCAGAGTTACATTATTGAGAGAGTCAAGTGTTTTTTCATACCAGCGGTGATCGCCGGCGACCATCTCGGCCAGGCCTAACATCTGAGCTTGCCCGGTGACGGATTCACCTGCCATGACGAATTGAACCCTGGCTCTCTTTAGCGCTTTCTCGAGTTCTTGTCGGCTAACTGGTTCTTGAGCCAATCTATCTAACTCATGATCCAGCGCAGCTTCAATATCATCCAACGAGCGGTTTGGCCTGGCTACGGCCGAAATTGTATAAAGATAAGGATCGATAGAAGGCGAAACACTTCCGTAAACGGCCGCTGCCAGGTCGGTGCCTACCAGCGTCTTGTACAGGCGCGAACTCTTGTTTGTTGTACCGCCGCCAAAGAAACCCAGGCTGCTACCACCGGCATATGCTGCGTTAAGTAAAACTAAAGGCTGGAAATCAGGATGAGTCCCTTCGGGCGCTCGATAAGCATAAGTCAGATATGCTGTTTCGCCAGGACCATCGACACTCACCCGGCGCTCTCCTCGTTGGACCGGCTCCGGTCTTGGAATCAAATCGATCGGAGCACCGGCCGGAATCGGCCCAAATAGCTCTTCAATTCGAGCCATCATGTCATTTCTGTCGAAATCTCCGGTGAGTGATACGACGGCATTTCCCGGCACATAATGGCGCTGGTAATGATCGTACAATTCATCCCGGCTCATGGTCTCTAAATCAACCTGGTCGCCAATGACTTCATGATGGTATGGGTGTATATGAAAGGCCGCAGCGATAAGCTTTTCTCGTAACTGGAATGACGGGTAATTTTCGTACATCTGGCGTTCGGAAATGATGACACTCCGTTCAGATTCCACCTCTTCGGCGGTCATGATAGCATTGACCATACGATCCGATTCCAAACGTAGTGCCAGATCAATACGCTCGGCCGGCATTGTCTCATAATAAGCTGTAAAATCATTCGTGGTGAAAGCGTTCCAACGGCCGCCTTCTCGGGATACCAGGCGATCCAACGACCCGGGTGGAAATTGTGGTGATCCTTTGAACATCATATGTTCAACCCAGTGCGATGCGCCGGTGATTCCTGGGCTTTCATTTCGACTGCCTACCCTGTACCAGATCCAAAAACTAGCCACAGGCGCGTGGTGCATCTCTCTTAAGATGACGGTCAGTCCATTGTCGAGTCGAGATTTCATTGTGTGTAACGACATTAATTGCTCCTGATCTTCCTCAGGATGTCCAAGAGAGCGAGAATTATAGCTCGGAATCCTTCACGATTAAAGGAGCCTCATTGCCAGCCTTATCTCTAGCCGATAGACTAAGCGATAACTAATGGATGAAGCGATCTCTGCCCAAAATTTGTCTAAAATATTCGATCTGCCATCACGTTGGCGCATTCGTGGACGTGTTGGGGGAAAGAGTGCCGTAGACGATGTCTCCCTGACCATCCCTCAAGGCGAGCTTTTTGGCTTGTTAGGACCGAACGGCGCGGGAAAGACGACATTGGTTAAGATGCTTTGCACGTTGATATTGCCCACCAGCGGGGAGGCAACAGTCGCCGGACATTCATTGGATCAACCAGACAAGATTAGGCGAAAAGTAGGATTGGTCGTATCGGATGAACGCAGCTTTTACTGGCGCCTGACAGGCCGGCAAAATATGGAGTTTTTTGCTTCGATGGTCGGCTTATCCGGTCGCGAAGCCGACCAACGCATACGCCAGGTGCTAAATTCCGTGGATATGACGGCCGATGCTGGCAAACCGTTCAGGACCTACTCCACCGGGATGAAGCAAAGGCTGGCTATTGCCCGCAGCCTCCTCCACCAACCCAGCATTCTCTTTATGGACGAACCCAGCCGGAGCTTGGATCCTAAAGCGACATCCCGGTTACATCACCTGATCCACGAACTTAACGATCAGCGGCAGACAACCATTTTTCTGATCACCCACGATTTAACGGAAGCCGAAAAGCTTTGCGGTCGTGTGGCCGTCATGCACCGTGGCCAAATTAAAGTTGCCGGACGGCCGTCAGATTTACGACGCCAACTCCATTACCGCACCGGATACAACCTAAGTATCAATGGTCTGACACCAGCAGTTCGGGTGACCCTGCAATCGATTGCACCAGATTTACGGACCGAACTCGGCACCGGCCCAGATGAATCCGGAATACGCCTCTATTTCTCCGCAGGAGAGAGTGACGGCAGCCTCACGGCCGTGCTGGATTGTTTACGCGAAAACCAAATTGAGATTTACAACCTGGAAGGCCATCCCCCCAGTTTAGAAGAGGTTTTTGCCCGCTACACGAATGACGACGTGTGGGCGCATGGCTCCGCAGATAACAACCTCGCCAACGATATTGGACAACGGAGCGAATCAAGTTGAATCGTCTGTGGTCCTTTCTAATTCGCGATTATCGTACGGAGAAAAGTTATCGCCTTTCCTTCGTGATGAGCTTCAGCGGCATCTTTTTCAGCGCCCTGACCTTCTTTTTCATCTCCGAATTAATGGGCGAAATCGCCACACCTTACTTAAGCGAATATGATGGCGACTACTTCTCCTTCGTCATAATCGGCATCGCTTTTGCCGGCTACTTTGGTGTGGGATTAAACAGCTTCGCCCAAGCTCTGCGCCATGCACAAACCACCGGCACATTAGAGGCCATGGTGATGACCCCTACGCCGCTGTCTCTCATCGTCATCGGTTCAGCATTATGGAGCTATGTCTTCACTACTGTCAGGGTCTTTATTTATCTCTTGCTGGGGACGCTAATCTTTACCCTGGATCTCAAAGGCGCCAACTATTGGGCTGCTCTGGTCACCTTGTTGTTATCCATCGTTGCCTTTGCCAGCATCGGAATCATCGCCGCCGGTATAATCATGATCGTCAAGCGAGGAGAAGCGTTGACTACTCTCTTTGGCGCCTTCGCCAATCTGGTCGGAGGCATCTACTATCCGGTTGGGATCATGCCAGGATGGCTGCAGTTCATCGCCAAATTGATCCCGGTTACCTACGCCGTGCGCGCCATGCGGCTTTCTTTATTGGCCGGTGCATCGTGGGCCAAGATTGCACCCGACTTGGCTATCCTGCTTGGATTCATCATCGTGCTCTTCCCCCTGTCCCTCCTCGTCTTTCATCGCGCCGTCGAGCAAGCACGGCATGATGGCAGTCTAGCCCATTATTAAGAACAAAATGCCCTTCATGCCGGCAGCGAACTGCGCCCTAGCTAACGTCGAATTAAGTTTACTTCGCCACAATTCAGGCCATAGTTTCGGCCGCTTGGGCGCCATTTTCACTTTTTGCCTTAATAGGGTCCGGCGTGAACAACTTACTACCTACGGCCAGGTATTGGTAGCCTCGTTCGACCAAGGCGTCGGAATTGGGAATCATTCGCCGGCCGTCAATGATCAGGTAAGGAGGCTGAACCGCCATCCGGATAGTACTCGCCAGACTACGGAACTCTTCCCAATCCGTTGAAATGAATAGGGCATCGCTGCCCTTGATCGCTTCTACGGCCGTCTCGTGATAAGAGATGCGCGCAAACAGGTGATTCTGTTCCGGATCAAACCATCTCTTGGCCTCGTTCGTGGCCAAGGGATCATAAGCGCGAATGGAAGAGACACCGCGAGATAACAAAGATTCCACAACTTTTAAGGCTGAGGAATCACGCATATCATTGGTCCTCTTCTTAAAGGCCAACCCTAATAAGGCCACGGATTTATTGTTAAAGTTGAACCCTGCCTCGTGAACTGCACGGTCGATCAAATAAGTCTTTTGATACTCATTAATATTATAAACGGCTTGGAGCATATCCGTTGATTGGCCGCTTCGGTTGAGCTGGTATATCAGGGATTGAATATCCTTACCAAAACAACTACCTCCGGCGCCATTGCTTACATAGGATCCCCAGGTACTGATCCGCCCGTCGGAGGTTACGCCTAACTTGAGGTCTTCCATGCGCGTATTATCAAATGTTTCCGCCAGCCGGCCGCCTACCCCATTCCAAAACGAGATATAGGTCAGCAACAGTGCGTTGGCCATATACTTGATGCTTTCGGCCGTTTCGGGTGTCGTTTCGATGTACCGGATGCGCACATGATTAACGAATTGGGAATAGACCCGTCGCAAAAGTTCAAAATCCGCCAGGCTGTCGGCTCCAACCACGACCCGGTCTGGCTTACGCGAAGCTTCCACCGCGCTGCCTTGGGGAAGAAATTCTGGATTTGAAGCGACGCCGAAGTTTTTGACGCCGTGTTCGTTTAAAGTCTGTTCCAGTAGACGCGCGGTCCCGACCGGCACCGTACTCTTATTCACCAGTACCACCCGGTGTCCTGTCTTGCGCCTGGCCAACAATCCGGCTATGTAGTTTGCGGCATTCATATAATAATTAAGGTCGGTAGATCCGTCTCGTTTGGGCGGCGTAGGTAGACACATGAAAATAACATCGGTGTCATCAATGAGGTCCTCAATATCTGTCGTAAAAAAGATATACCGGTTGATATTTTCGTCGATGATATCCGCCAGACCGGGCTCATTAACATATCCTTCGATTTGCTCTCTCTCGCCACTCTGGTAGGCCGCTATTCGTTCTTCGGAGATGTCATAAGCGTGGACCTCGTGCCCGTACTCCGAACATACGGCCGCATGTGTCAAGCCGACAAATCCAGTTCCAGCAACAATAATCCTCATCAGGAAACTCCTCGTTTCAAATTTCTTTATTGTCGTGTCTAAAGCACAACCTAACAATCTTACAGTTTTTTTATCGCTCTGGGCAAATGCTATTTGGGCTTGTCCCCTTGCCGGCTCTATTCACCATTTAAATGGACAATCTTTTGGGCTGCTTTCTGGCCGATTTCCACAGCATAATTTGTGCCCCGATCCCATGGATAGACCTGGCTCATGCTAGCGAAGAAAAGATTGGGAACAGGTGTTGGAATGGAGGGTATACGAGTCGAGTGGTTCAACTCGGGCACGGGTTGGGCATATCTAGTCTTGAACAGCCAGCTCTTGCGCACCCATTCCGGCCTGAATTGGGGATTAAATTTAGATAAGACAGCGCCGAATTGAGCTTCCAGGTCAGCTTTACTGGCGCTGAAGTATTCATGATCGGGCACGACGTAATCGCCACAATAGACGATGTGGTCGCCGCCATAATGGCTGGAATCAACATAGTTAGTATGCTCGACCAGAGCCAAGAACGGGTACTGGCTCTCAGCCTTGTCTGCGGTTGTTGCCGGCAAGTTGAGCCAATAAGTATTTTTCATCAGTTGATGTTTAAGGGCTAACACCAAGACAACGGCGCCCATGCTTTTTAACTCAGACAAATTTTCCAAATAATTCGCCGGCAATTCAGGCGCCATACGGGCAAATAGTCCGGGAGACACAGTCACCAGGCAGCGGTCGAAAAGCGCAACTTCATCGCGGGTCTTGATCTCAATCTGCTGGTCGCTAGCAGTTGAAATTAACTGGACTGGGTGAGTGAGTAAGATCCGGCCGCCCTTTTCCTCAACAGCCTGGGTCAACCTATCGACGAAAGATTGGAATCCACCTTCGAAATAACCAAGTCGGGGGCTGCGAACTTTCAGACGAGCCCACATCCAGGCCATGTTAGCTTCTTGGTAAAAAGGTCCAAATTTGCCGATCAGCAACGGCCTCCAGACCGTATCGTAGATCTTATCGCCATACCAGCGGCGTAACCATTGGTCGGCTGGTTCTTTTTCCAGAGATCGCCATGGATTCGAGAAACGGAGATAAGCGCTGACTAAACCGAAGCGGGCTACGTCGAACATATTAAAGCCCGGGAATGTGATCCACGCCTTAGGAGAGTCAAATGGCACGACCCGATCCTGGTACACGACGGAGGTGACCGGCCGGGGCCAGATAAGTTTTTCCTCCAAGCCAAGTTCTTGAACCAGGCCAATGATCGCTTTGTCCGAGCGAAAGAGATGGTGGTAATAATGCTCCAGCGACCAATCCCAATTATTATCGCGAAACCCAGCCGCCAACCCGCCTGTGTACTCATTCGCTTCATATAGCGTTACCTGGTGTCCGGCCTTCAAAAGATCATAGCCGGCCGTAAGCCCAGCGATCCCCGCCCCTATGATGGCAATTTTCATGATACGACTTCCCCTTGTCGCATTTCCCTGGCCCGATCAAAATCAGACCAGCCCATCCCTTCCCGAATCATGTAATAAATGCCCAACAAAGTAATTGGCAACCACAAAGCAGCGTGGAGCACCAGCGTATAGGCCACAGCAATGACGCCATCGACGCCATACAGCTCCAGGACGGCGATGCCCGGGGCGTCGAAAGTGCCGACATAGCCGGGAGCTGATGGCAAGGTGGTGGCCAGGTTGACCACACCGTTCATCAACATCAGCGCAAAATAGCTGACTTCAAAGGGGAAAGCCTGCATGATAAACCAATATTTGATCGTCTCCAGCAGCCAAATGACGATCGAAGTGGTAAAAATCATCAGCACATTTCGAAAGCTTCGTAACGATTCCAGACCTTCAAGAAATTGTGTAGCCATGTCCATTAGAGGTTCCCGAACCCGTTGAGGTGCAAAGGCATTGAGCACGATTTCAAAGAATCTCAGAGCTCGTTGGGGCATAGCCGCCAAGGCAAAGAAGAAGAGCATGGTTCCGAAAAAGACCACGCTAGCAATTATCACAATGCGCCGGAAGATTTCGCTAGGCAAGGGTGTAAGAGGTAGAGCGATGAAGACGAACATGAGCATGACCAAGCCGTCAAAGATGCGCTCGACAATGACTGTTGCCAGGCTGGCGCTCATGGCTACGTTTTCGCGGCGGCGCAAAACATAGGATCGCAAAACCTCGCCGGCCCGAAATGGATAGACATTGTTGCCCATGTAACCAATGACGACCACGGGGAAGAGCCGGCCGAGCGAGATAATTTTCAACGGCCGCAGCATGTAATGCCAGCGCCAAGTCCGGGCCCAAACAGCCAGGAAGTAAACGCCTACGCTAGGAATGAGCCAGAGGTAATTACCGTGTTGCAGGGCTTTCCAAACTGATTGCAGGTGTAGGCCGCGCAGCGCCAACCAAAGAAAGAAAGCGCTAATTAAGATGCCAACCAATAGATACCAGCGTTTCAAATTGCGGTCCTAAACACGAAACAGTTTCGGATCATTATTCTTTTGCCGTCTCGTCCAAACTTCGCTTTCCAGCTACCAGATAGCTCAAATAACAGTCACCAAACTAAACAATATACACAGAAAGTTTAACAAGGCCGCAATTGTACCACGGGCAAAGATGGATTCACCGTTTAATACTCTCTGCGGATATGCTATCTCTTTGGGAAAAGGCATTCATGTCCCACCCAAGTGAAACCAGATTTGCCATTTGATTGAATCGACAATGAGAAGAGTAATGATACTTTTACATGGCAACTGCGGTTTCAAACTGGTTCAGCTTCAACCCGTTTCTACCAAAATCACGCTGCCAAAGATCGAATCCAAGATCTCGGTCTGATGAAGAACTTCGTTGCCCATCTTCCCAAGGGGGTTCAGTCATCAGTTCATTAGTCGCAGTCGGATTGACAATGGTAGCCGGTTCAACCGTTGGCTCTGGTGTTTCGGACAATTTCGGCACGATGGTCAGGTCGGCCGTCGTTTCGGACACAACAACCGCTCCCTTTACGGCGGGGGAGGAAATTGGCTGGTACCACTGACGCTGCCATTTTCAATATGGGGGATACCACTCTCGATGATCGTATGGCCGAAAACATCGGTTACCCGGAAAGTATATGGCCCAGGTCCCATGCCACTCGCTTCCACAAAGTAATTCCATTCTGTCCGCGAAACCTCTTTGAACTGGCCATTAGGTGCCCGATATTCAAAACGTGCGATTGGGTTGCGATGATTTCGAATTTGCACGGCAGTCCACCATTGGTTGCTGCCATCTTTGAAATGGTAAATGATTGGGTCCGACAACGGCGGACTAACAAGTTGCCAGGTGATAGGCACGCGGCCGAGAGGTATGTCGGCGATGAGGGCGAATGCTTCTCGGCTTAAGTCGACGTCACCCTCAGGGCATTCAGGGCAGCGATCGACGATGCGAACCATCACGCTCCCTTTAAGTCCCTTAACTGATACATAGGCCCCGCACAAAGCTGCCATGTCATAATCGGTATGATTCATAGCCGCGACCATGAGATTGCCCGGTGATGCTGGAAAAAGACAATTGCCTGCCCCAGTCGCATTGTAATATGTGCCCTCGCCCGCGTGCACCGGGCCAAATGGAACCGGCTGATTAGAATTCGTCAGTGACAAGGGCAAATATATGATTGGGACAATGGCAGCTGTGGAGGTCGGGTCTTGAGTCAATGGTAGTTTTTCGGCACGCAGGTGATCATTAACCGGCTGAGCCTTTCCGGCGGATGCTATCGCTATAGCCATGAATAAACCCAGCAGAAATATCAAAATCCGCCACGTCCGGTCAAGTGTCACCCTTGCCAGCATATCTTTACTTTACTCATCGCCTGGCAACAAAGCAAAAAAAACGCTTGTTGCAAGACTAATGCCCGAAAGCACCATCGATTTCAGTCATCTACTGGCTATCATGCGCTGACGACGAGCTTCTAGAGCAGGCTTCTTTTTCAGATCCGGCCTTGTTCATTCGTTCGGGCGTCACACCTTCGGCCAGTCATGATCGGGGATTTTTTGGCTGATTGTCCTCTATGTGTACAATCAGAGAAGATTTCATCGCCAAGTATCTTGGCGTGGTAGGCACAGGAGGATAATCGATGGGATACCAATCCGATGAAATGGATGATACTTGGGCGGACCTTGTACCAAAGCAGCCTAAGCAGCGGGATAGGTTGCCACTGTGGATAGCGATAGTGGCCGTCGTCCTGGTCCTGGGTTGCCTGTGCGCGGCAGGCGCTTTCATTATCAGCCAGGAGTTTTTTCCCAAATCGGAAGAGGTAGACATTCCCAAAGCCCCCACGACCCAGACAATCGACCCGCTGGAAACGAGCGTGCCGGAGACGGAAGTCGCGGCCATTGATCCGACCCAACAGGTAACCGAAGTGCCACCGCCAACTCCCGAGGGAATCGCTTCGCCAACGCTGGTCCTGGCAGCTACAGCGACTGTGATCCCATCAGTTACAGAAGCGCCGTTAACAACCAACGATATTGAAGCAGGGCGACTTTCTTCCCCACCAGTAATCGACGGATTTCTTGATGAATGGCTAACTGAACCGGCTTTCTTATCCGCTTTCCTGGTTCACCAAATAGCCGGCTGGGATGGCAGTGATGATCTGAATGCAGCCTGGCGACTAGCCTGGGATGAAACAAACCTGTACATCGGCGTCGAGGTGACCGATGACAGCCATGTCCAGACCCAGATTGGCAACCAGATCTTCCGTGGTGACAGCCTTGATATTCAATTTGACACCGATCGTTTGGGAGATTTTGGTCCCGGTCTCAGCCCCGATGATTTTCAAATCACGTTTTCGCCGGGAGATTTTGGCTCCTTGCCATCGTCGGCCTTTCGATTTCAAGGAACGCCTGGAGGGCAGATTCTAGATGCACCCGGCGGCCACCATGTGAATCTCCAGGCCCGCCAAACGCCATCGGGTTATAACTTGGAGGCGGCCATCCCTTGGAGTGATCTAAACCTGACACCCACGGCAGGACTGCTCATCGGCCTCAGCTTGAATGCCAACGATAATGACACTCCGGGCACGGCCGTTCAAGAAATTATGAAATCCCACATTTCTACCCGCACTTTGACCAACCCCAGTAGTTGGGGAACGCTGACATTACGCTAAGTTACAAGCAGCTCGCGTAGAAAAATTGGAAAACGAATCTCGAATTTCAGCCTTAAATATTTTTGACCCGCAATGGGATCTGATCCTTCCCTTGTCCTTTCCTCCGTGCAGAGATCCGGGTCACGGGTGGGCATTCCCAGGCTTCGGCCGGTGTCTCACGCCGTAAATCTTTGAGTTTTGGTAAAATGCCGCAGGCGAAACATTGATCTCGACAGTCGATCCGCGTCTCCCCTTGCTGGCTCATCAGATAATCCTGGGTCAAGAAGCGCCGGGTAACAGCAACATCTATATGTTCCCAAGGAAATAGTTCATCCAGCGAGCGCTTCCGGTGGGTGTAGAAGGCCATATCGAGCCCTTCGGCCGCGCATGCTTCTCGCCATAAGTCCAGATCGAAATGCTCGTACCAGGCGTCAAACTTAGCGCCATTTTGCCAGGCTCGTTCGATAACACTGGCAACTCGCCGGTCTCCTCTAGAGAGAAAACCTTCGTAGATCGATTCATCCGGGTTGTTCCAGCGCAACCTTAGGCCCTGTCCTCGCACTTCTCGCTTTAATAGATCCAGCTTTTCCCGGATATTGGACAACTCATCCATTGACTCCCATTGGAACGGCGTATGGGGTTTGGGTATAAAAGTACTCACGCCCACGTTGACGCCGGCCTTTTTGCCGTGAAACTCCCGACCAACGGCTAAGACCGCCTTAGAAAGATCAGCAATGGCCTGGACATCCTCCAACTCTTCCTGTGGGTGGCCGATCATGAAATAGAGTTTGATGGTTCGCCAATTACGTTGATAAATCTCCCTGACTGTATCCAACAACTCTTTATCGGAGACGTACTTGTTGATGATATTGCGCATCTTTTCGGTCGCCGCCTCAGGCGCCAGAGTAAAACCACTTCTTTTGCTAGCGCCCAGGTTATCCATCAGTTGGGTCGAGACCGACTCGATGCGCAGCGAAGGCAGGGAAATGGAAATGCCATCATCGCCAAATCGTTGGCCGATTTTTTCGGTTAGTTCCAAAACGTGAGTGTAATCGCTGGATGATAACGACAGCAAGCCTATTTCCTCGTAGCCAGTCTTCTGCAAGATTTGCTCCATGGCTTCCAGGATTTCATCGACCGGCCGTTCGCGGACAGGCCTTGTGATCATGCCCGCATGGCAAAATCGACAACCCCTGGTGCAGCCGCGCATGATCTCGATGGGCGCTCTGTTATGAACGGTCTCAATGAAAGGTACGATGAAATCAGTCACCGGTGGGGGCAGGACCGGAACGATCGCCTTCAGCACCTTATCCGGGGCCTCGGAGACAATTGGAAATATCCTGGCGATTCTGCCGTCAGGCCGGTAATCGACATCATAAAAACGAGGTACGTAACAACCTTCAAGTTGAGCCAGGTGTCGCAATTGGGTATGGCGATCCAGGTGTTCTCCTGCTCGCATCGTGCTTATAATCTCTAGAATCGCTTCTTCCCCTTCCCCAATGACAAAAAGATCGATGAATGGCGCCATGGGTTCTGGGTTGTAACAAGCATGTCCTCCGGCAATGACCAGGGGATGAGAAGCATCTCTCTCTTCCGACCTGATCGGCAAGCCGGCCAAATCAAGCATATTGAGCGTATTGGTATAGAGTTGTTCGTATGGTAAGCTGAATGCCAATAGGTCAAAATCGCCTATGGCATGCTTCGTCTCGAGCGAGAACAGGGGCATGCCCAACTCACGCATCAGTCCTTCCATGTCAGCCCAAGGCGTGTATACACGCTCGGCGAGCAGATTCTTGTGCTTGTTGACAAGATCATAAAGGATCATCAAACCAAGATTCGACATGCCCAAGTCGTAAATATCGGGAAAGGCCAGGGCGACCTTGTAATCAATCTGCCCCCAATCCTTGACAATCTGGTTATATTCTCCACCGGTATAGCGACCCGGTTTGTTCACCCGCAGCAAAACGCGCTCGAGGGAATTATTAATCTCTTCGGCTGACCAATGGCAATTCATCATACTTAATTTATCTCAAGGCAGACTGTACCGGACATTCAGCCCGGTTTACCGCCAGAGCTACTAGATAACTATTCAATTTTCTATCAATAAACTCAGAATAATTGATTATAACCAACGAATGATTAAGGTGCATCCGTTTGCCGGTCACAATATTAGTCAAATGACATATGAAATAGGTGATATTTTGCGTTGAAACATAACTTCAAAACGGTTACCCTACAGTGTAGTTATGGATCCCTTGGCTCAATTTTTCGCCGATAACATCATCGTAGTCTATTTCTGCTACGGCTTAGCTTTCTTCATCATGGGCCTGGTCATCTGGCTGGAATCTAACCGCACCTCGGAATTCCGGATCGCCAGTGCCTTCATCTTGTTAGCCGCCTTTGGCATTATCCATGGCATGCATGAATGGTACGAGATGTTTCAACTGCTTAAGACCTCGGGCGTGACCACGATTCCCAATTGGCTACTGCTCGACGAGTTACGTATTGCCCATTTGGTCGTTTCTTTTCTTTTATTGATCGTCTTTGGCGTACGGCTTCTCTTTTCCACGCATCGTAAAGATGGCGGGGAAACGAAATTGGCCTGGATCGCCGCCGGCATATTTCTGGCGCTTTGGGTCATCAGCGCGCTTGTAACCAAATGGCTTTACCAACCAGAGCAAGATGAATTCATGACCGCCATTGATGTACTAAGCCGATACATCATCGGCATACCGGGCGCGTTGCTCGCAGCCTGGGCCATCGTCCTCCAACAACGCTCCTTTCAAAGCCGCAGCCGAATCGGCTTCGGCCGCGATTTACAGTGGGCGGCATGGGCACTCATCCTGTATGGCGTGATTGGCCAAGCATTTCCTCCGGAAAGCTTCATCTTTCCCGCAAACATCTTAAACAGTCGTTGGTTCTTTGAAACCTTTGGCATCCCAATACAGTTTTTCCGGGCGGTGGAAGCAGCCTTAATGGCTATCTTCTTCATACGCGCCTTACGCGCCTTCGAATTGGAACGCCGGGAACGTATGACCCAGGCCCAGGAAGAAAAAATCGCCGCCCAAAAGGAAACTCTCAAGATCCAACAAGATGCTCAGCGAGAAACGGAACAGCTCAATCTCGAATTACGCGAAAGGGAGGAACTCCTGGCCAAGCTATTGCACCAGGTTGTCTCGGTGCAGGAGGGCGAAAGACAGCGCATCGCCCGCGAATTACATGATGGCGCCGGTCAAATCTTAACCGGTCTTGGCCTTGGCCTGGCGGCCGCCAATGAAAGCGTCAAGAGCGATCCTGCGTTAGCCGCCGATCAACTCGCCGAACTTAAGCGGCTGAATGCTCAGGCTTTGGAAGAACTCCACAATATCATCGTCGATTTGCGTCCCAGTGTCCTGGATGATTTGGGCCTGGTTCCGGCTCTCAATGCCCAGGTACAACAATTTGAATCCCGTACCGGTGTCAAGGCCCGCTTGGAGGTTATAGGCCGGCGTATTCGTTTACAACCTGAGTTAGAAACGATACTCTTCCGCATTGGCCAAGAGGCTTTGACAAACATCGCCAAGCATGCCAAGGCCGACTCGGTGTGCATGCGTCTGCTCTACCATCAAAACTGCATCAAGCTAGTCATCGAAGATAATGGCTGTGGATTTGAGCCGGAAGCTACCCTAAAACCAGTCAGTCAACAGCGAACAGCCTGGGGATTATTAGGCATTCAAGAACGCGTAGCCTTGGTTGGCGGAGTCTGCTTCATTATCTCCAAACCCGATTCGGGTACAACCATCCACATCACCGTTCCTTTAATGAACGAGAGGAAGAATCATGTCGAAAATTAGCCTGATCCTGGCCGATGATCACGCGGTCGTGCGCTCTGGCTTGAGGATGTTGCTGGAAGCCCAACCAGATATCGATATCTTGGCTGAAGCAGAATCCGGTTATGAGGCCGTGCAACAAGTCGAATCGCTGCGACCCAATGTAGTCTTGATGGATATCCAGATGCCGGGTCTATCAGGCATCGAAGCCACCAAAGAAATCAGGCGAATTGCCCCAGATACGGCCGTTTTAGCCCTGACGATGCACGAAGACGATCAATACTTTTTCGAAATGATTAATGCCGGTGCATCGGGCTATGTCCCCAAACGAGCCGCCCCCGACGAACTACTTATCGCCATTCGAACGGTCGCCCGCGGCGAGGTCTTTCTTTATCCCTCACTGGCAACGCGTTTGGTCCAGGACTATTTGCGACGAGGAGAAGATCCTGAACAAGGACAGGTGATCGATGACTTGACGCCGAGGGAGCATGAGGTTCTCGTCCATATCGCCGAAGGGCAATCCAATGCCGAAATAGCCCAGGACCTCGTCATCAGCGTAAAAACCGTCGATCGCCATCGCGAAAACATCATGCGTAAGCTGAATATGCACAGCCGGATCGACCTGGTCAAATTTGCTATTAAGAGAGGTTTAATCGATTTGGATGAGTAAGGAGAAGAATCGACAAAAAACAGCCAACATGCCCCGGCCGAATCTTCGATACGACCGGGGCGTTTGTTTCTAATCGTAATGATGTTTTTTACCTCGACCGTAGTCAGGCTGTCACAGGCACCGCTAGCTCTTCTCCTCTAGCGTAGATAGGGCAGTTCGGGCACGATTTGGGCAATTGGCCCTCATGCGTCAAACGTACCAGCCAGCAAGGTATTCCGGCCTGTTTTCGGGCGGGGCAATCTTCCTGCTTCGTTTCCTCGCAGTTTCTGAGAATCCAGCAAGGAACGGTGATCACCGGCAGCTTTAATTCGCTCGCCGGTTCAGTTTTTAGGCCGGCGAGCGCTTCCTCTTGCACCAGCAATTCGTCCTCTGCCCGCCACCGGTCAACCAGGCGATTCATCAGGTAGCCGAAAGCCAGGGTGATGGCCAAGGGAGCGACGCAGCGCAAGGCGAATAAGCCTAGCATCACTACTGTCCCTTCAAGCTCGTTCATCGATATGTCCTTCTATAATGGTGAAAAGTTGCTTTAGTCAGTAGATATTGATACCGGCACCGGTATTGCTTCGGTGGGTTCCGGCTCAACTTCAACAGAATGATCCACGACTTTCAGGTAGCGCACACCAATCGTAAAGGCCAGTAGACCATAGGCAATTGCACCTGCGGCCGCCGCGAATTCGACAATCGATGGCATGTAATATGCGTATCGGGGCGCTAGCTCCTGGGGCATTACGCCAAAGGCCACTAGTTGACCGACCAGGTTGATATCCCAACGATAAGCAACCAGGCCACCGACGACCAGCAATAAGGCCAGGATATGAAGCCTGGGTTGGCTTCGTAATCTGGAACTGAGCAAGATAATCATGGGCACGATGATGCCCAGCAAAATCTCGCCAGCCCAGAAATTAAAAGCCAGCGGCCCTTGGGTTAACATATTCAGCCCCTCACTTCGGGCCGGCTCGTAAGTATAGCTAGTGGCCAAAACATCCCAGAAGCGGAAGTAGAGGTAACCCACCAGCGCCCAGCCGATAAACCTGGAAACCTGGTCAAGGAGATCTTGGTTGACCTTGGCCTTGGGCGTCAAACCTGAGGCCAACCTTGAAGCCAGGACGGTTAATGCCGGCCCGGCAACCATGGCCGAGAAGATGAACAATACCGCTAGGCTCGGCCGGTACCAGATCGGCCGCGCCTTAAGTACTCCATAGGTCGCGCCCAGGGACGATTGGTGGAGCAAGGAGAGACACAGGCCGAGCACGGCCAAGATAGGCGCCAATTTATGGACGCTGCTCATGCCCCCGGCTATCCTGGGCCAACGACGCTGCATGAAGTCCGATTTACCAAAGATAGGCGTCACTTCAAGGAGCAGTACCGTGAAGTAAAGGCAGACACACATCGTCACTTCCCATAGAGGAGAGTGTATGTTCCAAAACCTAATGGCGTGCCAGAACCGATCCGGCCGGCCAATGTCTAGCAGCAGCATCAACATGGCGATGCTATAGCCAATGATGCCCACGAACACAGCCGTGCGCGCCACCGGCTCGAACCTTTTTAGTCCCAACAGGTAGACAGCCGCCGAAAACATGAAGGCGCCGGCGCTGAGTGCGATAGCAGACAGATCAACGGTTATCCACAGTCCCCAGGGAATCAAGTCATTCAGGTTGGTTACAACCAATCCTTTGCTGAAAACAAAAACCGCAGCGACGACACCGGCGATAATGAGGGCCGCCAAAGCCGCCACCCAAACTGGAAAGTACAGACGCCGGTAAGGAACGTTTGTAAGGGCTTTCATGAGGCTACCTCCTCTTCTAATTTTTCTGAGGAATGATCCTCATGCACAGGTAAGTAGTACACACGCGGCTCGGTTCCCAAACCTTCCTTAAGACGAAACGACCCATTGTTTTCCAGAGCCTGGCTAACGGGCGATTCTGGATCGTTCAGGTCACCAAAGATCCGCGCACCCATGGGGCAAGCAACCACACATGCCGGCGTTGCCGCCTGGTCCACGCCTGGCGTCAGGCCCATCTCCAGGCCCCGGTCAATGCGCTGGTAACAAAAAGTGCATTTTTCCACCACGCCCCGCGGCCGGCGAGCTACTCCTGGTTGGCCCCAGGTAGGTACGGCCGGGTTGTCGCCGTCGAAAGTTTCCCAGTTGAAAGATCGAGATCCATACGGGCAGGCTATCTCGCAGTAACGGCAACCAATGCAGCGATCGTAATCCATCATCACGATGCCGTCAGGTCGCTGGTAAGTCGCGCCAACCGGACAGATATGGGTACAGGGCGCGTCGGCACAGTGCATGCAAGGCACCGGAACGAAGGTTTGCTTACCGCCTACTTCACCTGTTTCCACCAGACGATTCCAATCGATATTGGGTGGCACGTCATTTTGCGCTTTGCATGCCAGTGAGCAGTGGCCACAGCCGACACATTTGCATTGGTCGATCACCATGGCCCAGCTATGCGGGCTTTCTTCGTCAGAGCTGGATTTGGCCGCCTTCTTGCTGGTCGAGGCAATCACCGTCGGTCCGACCGCTGCCACAGCCAGACCGGCCAAGCCCAGTTTCAAGAAATCGCGTCGTTCGAGAGTATTCTTATCCATTTCGCTACTCCCCTAATCCTTTGATACGAAACGGCGATACCAGCCCTCGGCAAACGGGGTAACGGCGACGCCGAATCCCATGCCTACCGCGGCGATAATCAGGTAATTGAAAGGTTTCGCCGGTTGTGGTGCTGGTTGTTCGTTGACGGGAGTACCATTAAGCCCGGTATATTCGCACGTCTCTTCGCCTGCATAAGATGACCACATCAAACCGTCCATGGCTGCAGGTTCCCCTCCAGCAGCGGGGAAGTGCATACCCTGGCCATGGCATTGAGTGCAGGTATCAAGATCGACTTTGAATGTATGTAATCGTTGACCATGCCCTTCGCCCATCGGCGAATTAGACACCCGCAAGTGGCAATCGGTGCATTGCAGCCCTTCCTGGGCGTGGCTCGTATAGCCGTAGAAATGCCCTTCATCCGTGTGGCACGTGGCACAAAGATCCTTCATATTACCAACTTTGAGAGCTGTCGTGTGGGGATTATGGCAGCGAACGCAAGTTAATTCGCCTTCGCCATGAGCACTTTCCTGCCACTCCGAGTGGGTGTCAATATGGCAAGAACCACATAGCCTTGCCGAGGAGTCGGTGGGCATTGGGGTTTCGGGATGGGGTCCGGTTTGGCCTTCGTGGCATGTCGCACAAGCGATTCCATCACCTTCCAAGGCACCGGTTTGCGGATCATAATCCGTCACATGGCATTGAAGACACTCGGGAGATTTGCCTTTCTCCTCCCATGCTTCTTGAAAAATGGGATCGGAAAAAGCCAAACCATGGGCGCTTGATTGCCAATTGTTGACTACGCTTTCATGACACTCATTGCAATCGCTCCGGACTGGACCTTCCTGGCGTGTACCGCCGGCTTCGCCCACGGCTACAGCCAGCAAAGCCGCAGCCATAGCACATCCGAGGCCTATGATGAATCTCATTTTGAGATGTCCCAGCATTGTTCGAGCCTCCTTGGCCGGCCCTTTGAATATTCTGATCTTCACTGACCAGTTACCTTCCTCTCGGATGGTTTAGGGGCGGACCTGATCGATTTCTCTGCTTTGAGATTTGCTTGTAGAAATCAACCTTGAACAGCTCATATCTGAGACTTGTAAAGTTATGTTTCAGTTTAACGGGGATTGCGAGCGAAAACAATTCGGTAATGAACCAATTCTTAGCTGGGTAATTGCCCCCAATAATCCCTTGTTGGCAGACACATTTGGCGACAGAACCGTCCATCATATGGGTAAATCCACCCACGTGAAGATACGCCCTATATCTGATAGACGGCGCCTGTCCCGCATGTTACAGTGTTATCAAATGAGATTGCTTGTAGATATCACCAGCCTTCGAACAGCAGACTATAGACAAGTGAACACAAGTCTGATTACGAAAAATAGGAGGCAACGATGAATCCCTTTGAAGCCACAGCAGTATTGGTTAGTTTATTTGTAGCCCGGCTCGCTTTTCCCCTGGTTGTTACCCTGCTCTTTGGCATACTGATGAACCGGATAATGCAGCGGGGATTTTATGAAGATTAACCCGACAGAATATCATTGAGGTTGACTTCCGGACCGACTTTGCCATCAGCTCACCGGAGACTCAACCAACCATGTCCTCACCATTTGCCGGCCGGTTCAACATAGAACCGGCCGGCATTTTTACTTTCCATACAATTCAAGTGACGATTGTCATCCCAAATCCACGATGATCGTCCCTAACTCCATAGCTCGACTTCCTTTAAGATAAGATTGGCATTTATTTTCGTGCCTGATAACCTGCATCGAACCAAATCATTCCCCCAAGCAGGTTCTTGCACATCGCCGGTATTATCCAGGCAACAACATTATACTTAACGCGATCTTAGAGGAGGCAGAAGATCCATGAACCGCAAGAAAATCATCTTGTTATGTGCAGCCGCACTTCTCTTATTGCTCGCCGCCTGTACGGCTTCCCAGGGCACAGAAGGACCGGTTGGTCCGGCCGGGCCCGCAGGGCCGGTAGGCATCCAAGGTCCGCCTGGAGACCCGGCTTTTGCCAGCCAGGGCTATGTCGGTTCTGAACAATGTGGCAGCTGCCACGAATCCGAATATGCTACCTTCAGCCTCTCGGGCCATCCCTATAAATTGAATGAGGTCACGGATGGAGAACCGCCCCAATATCCTTATGATTCCGTCACCGGCGGCGTACCGGATCCACCCGATGGTTATACCTGGGAGGATATCAGCTACGTCATAGGGGGCTTTGGCTGGAAGGCGCGTTTCATCGATCAGGAAGGCTATATCATCACTGGCGATGAAAACGCCGCGACCCAGTACAACTTCGCCAATGAAGATGTTGGGACTGATGCAGGCTGGGTTCCTTACCATGCCGGCGAGCAGAAGCCTTATGACTGCGGCGAGTGCCATACGACAGGCTTTAATCCGGTTGGACACCAAGACGGCCTGGAGGGAATTTCTGGCACATGGGCTATACCTGGCATCCAATGCGAGGAATGTCATGGCCCTGGCAGTCGACACGCCGAAGATCCGTATGGCGTTCGCATGGTCGTCGACCGCTCCTCGCAACTATGTGGCCACTGCCATATTCGCGGCAACACGGCCGAAATCGATGCCAGCGATGGTTTCATCCGCCATCATGAGCAATTCGAGGAAATGTTCAGCTCCAAACACTTCGCCATAAGCTGCGTCACTTGCCATGATCCCCACGCCAGCTCAAGGTTCGCCGACGAAGAGAGTAATCCCAATTACGGCATACGCCAGAGTTGTGATAGCTGTCATTGGCAGCAACAGTTCCAAAACAATAAAAAGCATCTGGGAATGGATTGCATCGACTGCCATATGCCACCATTGGTTAATTCAGCCGTAGGCAATATCGATATATTTACGGCCGATATTGCCTCCCACCTCTATTCAATCAATCCAGACCCAGATGCGACCCAATTTTCCGAAGATGGCGCTTTTTCCGAGCCTTACATCAGCCTAACTTATGCTTGTTTGCATTGCCATAATGGCCGGCGAGCGGGCGAAAAGGACTTGGAAACATTGTCCGACATGGCCACCGGTTACCACACGCCTCCTTTACCGACGCCAGAACCGACTCTTGAGCCAACACTTGAACCAACGCCTGAACAGACGCCGACGGCTCAACCATCTTCCTGACCACAATTTTTGCTAGAGTATTTACCATCGTAAAGGCAATAAGCATCGATAATCAACCGGCAAAAGGATCATTTGTATGAAGAGAATCATAGCCGCCATCAGAAAATTCTTCTTTCCTTCGCAGAACAGCCCGCGCTGGCTTCGTCTTTTGCCCTTTGTCGTACTGGGCGCCCTTACCATGCTGGCGATTTCAGGCTCTGTCTACGGCTGGAATTATACGAACTCTCCGGAATTTTGCGGCTCTGCCTGCCATACCATGCCGCCCGAATACAATGCTTATCTGCGCTCTCCACATGCTCGGGTCCGTTGCGTGGAATGCCATATCGGCCGCGACGTGGTTACCACCCAGTTCACACGCAAAGCCGGTGATCTACGCCACGTCGTTCTCACAATCACCCAGGATTACGAATTCCCTATCTATACCCGGGCCATGCGTCCGGCCCGGCAATCTTGCGAGACATGTCATTTTCCAGAGAAGTTTTCTGATGACAGCCTGCGCGAAGTGCGCAGATTCGCTGACGACGAGCAAAACTCCTTAGAGAGCACCTATTTGATCATGAAAACCGGCGGCGGCAGTAAGCGCGAAGGGCTCGGCCGGGGAATCCACTGGCACATCGAAAACGAAGTCCGTTATTTGCCGACGGATAATCTCGAACAGAACATCCCCTATGTGCGGGCTATCGACGACGATGGCAATATTACCGAGTATTACGACATCGATTCGGGCCTTACCCCGGATGACGTTGCCGGCAGCACCCTGGAAACGATGGATTGCATCACCTGCCACAATCGCATCACCCACGCTATTCCCAATCCAGATGATGCGATCGACCTGGCCATAACCAAAGAGCTGATCGCCAGGGACCTGCCTGCGGTCAAAGAGCAGGCCACCCACCTCATGTCCCTGGGCTACAATGATCAGGAAGAAGCAGCCCAAGCTTTTGCCGAGTTAGATACTTTTTATGCGGAGAACTATCCCCAGGTCCACGAAGAGCGTCAGGAAGATATCCAGCAAGCGATCTCAACTATGGAAGACATATACAGCCAGATCGTCTTCTCCGAGCAGAAGATCGACTGGAACACCCATCCTGACAATTTAGGCCATAAGGACACTCCAGGCTGCTTCCGCTGCCACGATGGAAAACATTTGAGCGGCACCGGCGAAGCCATCCGCCTGGAGTGTAACTTGTGCCATTCGGTGCCGATCAAAGCGGATCCGAATTCACTGGTCACCGAAATCGAACTGGTGCGCGGTCCCGAGCCACCATCTCATACGCATACCAGTTGGATCACTTTACACGGCAAAGCCATCGACACATCTTGCGCCGCTTGTCACACACCGGCCGATCCCTCGGTCGACTACACCCAGCTGGAAGGCAAGCCTCCCGCCGATAACTCCTACTGTGGCAACGCCGCTTGCCACGGTCCGGATTGGCAATATGCAGGCTTCGATTCGCCGGAATTAGAGCCTTATCTCGAACGACAATTGTACATCTTGCAGAACACCAGCCCCTACCTGCTAGAGGGCGTTCCCCTTACCTACGAATCCACATTCAGAGCCTTATTCGACGGCCGCTGCGTCTTTTGTCACAATAGTGGCCTGGATCCAGAAGCCGATCTGGATTTAAGCAATTATGAAGGAGTGTTAAGAGGTGGCAAAAACGGCCCGGCTCTGGTGCCCGGTGATCCTGAAGGCAGTCTCATTATCCAGCGCCAATCCGGTTCACGTGACCACTTTGGCCAGGTTTTGGATGGCGAACTGGAAGCCTTGCAAGAATGGATTATGGCAGGTGCACCTGAGAACTAAGTAATCGCTTGCCCGGTTTTTGATAGTTGCTTTGGTATAATAAGATCTTGTTGAATGGGTCATGAGCCAGTGCCTGGTTGGGTCAAGGCAGGGATAAATCCCAATGAACAGGTGAACGGAGGATAGTATGGGTAAATTTGATCGCTTCAACCGGCGCGACTTTCTGGGTATTGCCACAGGGACCATAGCAGGGCTGATTGCTGCCGGCGTGGCCATCCCGGCCGTAGCCTATATTGTCGGTCCAGCTCTGCGAAAGAATGAAACCGAGGAATGGATCCTACTGGGTTCCACATCTAAGGTTGAGATCGGCACGCCGACCCTGTTTAAAGCTAAGGTTGAACGCCAAACCGGCTGGATCCTGAATGTGACCGAGCTCTCGGTTTACGTTCTGACGGAAGATGGACGCAGATATGTAGCCATGTCAAACACGTGTACACACCTGGGTTGTCGCGTCCGCTGGATCGCCGATCAAGATCAATTCTTCTGCCCCTGTCACAATGCCGCGTTTGACAAAGAGGGCCTGGTTGTTTCTGGTCCCCCACCTAGTCCCTTAGACCGCTACGAGGTCAAGGTTGAAGACGACCTACTATTCGTGCGAGGAGCTTAGCATGACCACTAGAATCGGTAATTGGCTGGATGAGCGCCTAGGATGGCGCAGCGTATGGAGTGCCATTTTCTTGCGCAAAGTACCCAAAGTCAACTGGTTTTATGCCTTAGGCAGTGCAACTTTGTTCTTGGCCCTGTTGCAGATAGTGACCGGAATCTTGCTAACCATTTATTACGTCCCGACGCCTGACCATGCTTATGATAGCGTTCAGTTTATCACCACCCAGGTGCCGGCCGGCTGGTTTATTCGTGGTGTCCACCACTATGGCGCCAGCGCGATGGTTATCTTGACCGTCCTCCATATGATCCGGGTCATTGTCTACGGGGCTTATAAGTTTCCTAGGGAGGTTACCTGGTTCACAGGCATTGGCCTGCTGCTGGTGGTTGTCGGCTTCGGCTTTACCGGCTACCTGCTCCCTTGGGACCAGAAAGCTTTCTGGGCTACGACGGTAGGCACGCGTATTCCCGCCACAACGCCACTGATTGGCGATATAATTCTGCGAATCATGCGGGGTGGATCGGAACTCTCGGCGGTCACACTGGCTCGCTTCTTTGGCGTTCACGTCTGGGTCCTTCCTGCTGCCCTGCTTATCCTGTTGGGTATTCACATCTATCTGGTCATTCGCATTGGCATCAGCGCTGTTCCCAGGCGAGACGAATGAGGTACTGGCGATGAAAGAAGAGGAAAAACAAAAATACCTCGAACATTATAAAGAGGCTAAGGAAAAGGGCGTTCCTTTCTTCCCCGATATTGTCTTCAAGGATGTCGTTTTATCCTTGCTGGTGTTCCTCATCCTGGTCGGATTGGCCTACTTCATTGGCGCGCCTTTAGAGGAACGAGCAAATCCAGCCGATACGTCGTATACGCCGAAACCGGAATGGTATTTCCTTTTCCTATTCCAGTTATTGAAGTATTTCCCGGGAGAGCTGGAAGTTATTGGGGTCGTGCTGCTACCCACGGTAGCGCTAGTGCTGTTGCTGCTGTTGCCGGTCATCGATCGCAGCTCGCTGCGTCATTTCTCATCGCGTCCGATCATCATTGCCATCACCGGCATTCTGCTCGTTGGAGCGATATTCCTGACAGTGCAGGCAGTGCGGGAAGCGCCGCCCCCGGTCGAGGTTTTTGGAGGTGATCAGACGGCCGTTCTTTACGCCGAGAATTGCGCCGGCTGTCACGGTCCGGAGATCAACGCACCGTCGGGCACAAATTTGCATACCATCATCGCCCAGGGCAAACATGAGGGGATGCCTGCCTGGGCGGCCGACCTGACAACCGATGAGATCGATGCCCTTGCCGGCTTTATCTTATCTCCGGCCGGTAGCAAGCTTTTCACAACAAACTGCGGCGCTTGTCATGAGGCGCCTGAACTGGTGGCAGGTGATCCGCAGGAACTGAGAAATGCGCTGGATCAAGGTAAGGCATTTGCCGCTCACGCTGATCAGGACATCGCCAACTGGGATGAAACCCTCAATCGGGAAGAACGTACGGCGCTGTTAAATTTCCTGATTGCCCCGGACGGGCGACGATTGTTCGCCATCAACTGCTCGCCCTGTCACGGGTCAGCGGTGGCAGTCTCCGGTGATCAGGCTGAGCTTCGCGACATCATCAGCGAGGGTGGATTGCATCTCGAGATGCCTCCCTGGCAGGAAAAGTTGAGTTCTGCTGAGCTTGACCAACTCGCCGAGTACATAGTCGATCCCAGTTCGTCCTCCGGCGGTGAGGCGCTATTTGAGCAAGATTGTGTTAGGTGTCATGGCGACCGTATTCCACGGATGAGCGATTACGAAGAGGCTCGTACCGTTATTGCCACCGGCGGAGCACACGAAACGATGCCGGTCTGGGGTGATGTGCTCACTAGTGAACAACTGGATGCGCTGGCAGCGTACACCATCGAAGCCGCCGAGGGCGCGCCCCTGGTAGCCGGACAACAATTGTTTGCCGAGAATTGCTCCAATTGCCACGGTGATCTAGGCGAAGGGGGCGAGAATCCAGCCCGAGCCGGCGATGTGATCGCGCCCATCAGCACGGCCGAGTATCTGAAAACACGCGATGATTTTACTTTACGGGCCATCATAGCCCAAGGCCAACCCAATTTCGGGATGTCCCCCTTCGGCACTTCTTACGGTGGACCGCTAGACGACGATCAGATCGATTCAATGGTAGCTTATATCCGAGCTTGGGAAGCTGACCCGCCTGTTGAACTACCGCCGGATGCACAGTCCGACACCTTGGCCCTGGATGGCTTCGAGATCTATACCGAGATATGCGCCCAGTGTCACGGTATAACCGGCGGCGGCGGCGTTGGGCCGTCGTTGCGTGCCGCCGAATTCCGCAATGCCAATTCGAGTCAGAATGTTTTCGATACCATCAGCCAGGGACACGAAGCCACTGACATGATCGCCTGGGGCGCTATTCTCACCTCGGCGCAGATCGAGCAGCTGGTCACTTTTATCGAACAGCTGCCTATTGACGAACCAGTGGAAGAAGAGGTCACAAGAATTCCAAGCGAGATGGATGACGAAGAGCTGGGAACCGAAAGCGATCAAGACGAAGAACAAACCGAGCCGCCTGCTGAACCGACCGAAGAGCCGGCCGAAGCAGAAATCTCTTTCACGGCCAATGTGATGCCAATCCTCGACAGTCGTTGCGTCGATTGTCACGGTACGGACGGTGGCTGGGACGCAGCCAGCTACGACGCCGTAATGACCACCGGCGACAATGGGCCGGTCGTTATCCCCGGCGATGTTGACGGCAGCCTGCTGGCGCAGAAGCTTCTGGGCACACATGAAGAAGGAGATCCCATGCCGCCGCCCCCGCTTCGAAAGCTCAATGATGAGTTGATTCAGATTATTCTCGACTGGATTGCCGCGGGCGCGCCGGACAATTAGACGTTGTTGTGTTCTTCGTAGTAGTCAACATGAGCTAACGCTCACCGACAATGAATGAAAGGACACGGTCGAACGCGGATGAACACCGATATCGAGAGAAAAATCAGCGTTTGTCCGTGTCTGTCCGCGTCCTATTTTCGAAGGAGACCGAGATCTGCTGGTAACAAGGACCAGCATGAATAGCTGCGGGATCGTATTGGATTGGCTAGTTGACAGATAGCGAGGTTCGAAACCAAGTCTAGCCGGCTAACCAACACCATTTGCACCGTCTGAATTTTTGATGTCTTGAACGGAGGGTCTGGCAATCGAAGGCCAATTTGATCTGGGCCCTAGTGGCTAGGCCAGCCAATTTCGCTCCTGTAGTCCAGTCGTTAACTGGACACCAAGGCCTAAGTAAAGATAAAAAAAGCCGGCTGCCCGGTCACTCGGACCTTGGCAGCCGGCTTCTCTTTTTAACTACTACGGACTTGACCGGTTTAGGGTCTCGTCATACCAGAAACGTCGCCGCCCATAGCTTCCAGACTGTCATACAGTATTTGGAGGACATAAGCGCCATTGTGGGCGAATCCACCGGGATCCTTGGTCGCGTACTGGTAGTTATAAGCAGCGCGCAGCAAGGCTGGTGTCCACGTCGCATAGTTCTCACCTGCATCGTCAAAGAAGTAGGGGTAAGCAGCCGGATTGTACTCGATTGGGCTAACACCCTCGATACCCGCCGCGTACTCCTGCATCGCCAGCAGTAAAGCTTCGCGCATGGTCGCGACCTCATCGGCAATGCCTTCGCTGGCGTCGCCGTCACCGTCGAAATCGGCTTCACTGACGCGGATATTTTGCAGATCCTCTTCAGTTGAAACGCCATCGTGGCAGTTACCGCAATCTTCGACCATCACTTCAAGCGCATGAGCATCATGACACTCGACGCAGGTATCGAAGCCGGAGACATGCTCGTTACGGCCGACGTACTCTTTGCCAGCGTATTGGTAGCCCACTTCAGCCTCAGAGCCGAACAGCGAACCACCGGCCGGGAAGTAGTGGACGTTAATGAAGCCAAGGCTATCACTTACTTCATCGTCACCGAGGTCGCCAATCCTGGCGTCGACGGTGCCCGAATAGGAACGACCCTGGTGGCAATTCATACACAGGTTCGCCTTCAGACCATTTTCCTCGTCAACCTCAGCCAGGCTGAGCGTCGCGCCACTGGGGAACTCGACGGATGCACTTTCATAAAGGGTAAAGGTCGTTAAATCGTTGTGGCATGTCGCGCAGTTCAGGCCATTGGCCGTCGGCTGCTCGATGGATACGCCTTGCTCAATGTAGAGCGGAAGGCCATCGGCCGAATGGCAGCGGCTGCACGAACCAGGTACAGCGCCATCTTCGTCCCAGTGACGGAAAGCTTCCTCGGAACCTGCGAAGTGACCATGGTCAATGCGATGAGCCATGCTCAAGTCAATTGGTTCCGGAAATCGCTTCATTCAGACTAACGATAGAATCATAGAGCAACTGAATGATGTACTTGCCGCCGTGAGCGAATTCACCGGGATCCTTTTGGGATACCTGGTAATTGTAGGCCGCCTTGGCCAGGCGCGGCGTCCATGTCGAGAAGTTTTCGCCGGCCTCGTCGAAGAAGTAGGGATAGGCCGCTGCATCATATACGATGCCCGTGCCGCCAACTTCGGTCGCGTAGGCGCTCATGGCTGTGCTGAGCATCTCCTGCAAACCCTCGATCTCGAAGAGGATGCCTTCGTCCAGGTCGCCATCGCCGTCGTAGTCCACTTGGGAACCAGGCATGCGGATGTTGACCAGGTCTTCGGCGCTTTCGACACCGGTATGGCAGACGGTGCACTCCTCGACTTTGACCTCGAGCGTATGCGGGTTGTGGCAGTCGATGCAGCTATCATAGCCGGCCACATGGTCGAACTTACCATCATAGGTCATGCCGTCATATTCATAACCACCCTTGGCAGCCGTTCCGTAAAGAGTTGCTGCTGCAGCGTAGTAGTGAATATTGGAGAATCCTAGATCCTCGCTGATCGTATCTTCATCGCCTTCGCCTAAACCGGCATCGGCGATCGACTGGTTCACGCTGACCGTAGAATGACGGCCCTGGTGGCAAACCATACAACGAGATTCATCACCTAGACCGGTTATTTCTATCCCCGAAGGGAAAGTCACGCTGTCCAAGGCGATGGTTACGTCATTGTGACAGGCCCGGCATTCAACCGTCGTACCGATGGGCGCGGCTTGGTCGACAACGCCGGCTTCGCTGCCATCAGCCCCAACGAAGTCAATGTAGCCAGGCGTGCTATGGCATTGGGCGCAACTTGTTGGAACTTCGGCCGGATCATCTTCATTCCAGTGGTTGAAGGGCTCACCGTCCACATCATTGTGACCGGAACCCAGCCACTCTTCAACGAAGGCGATCTCCGAAGCAACTTGTGCTCCACGATCCATCTCCGCCGGGACGTCTACCTCGACAGGTACTTCCACCTCGACGGGTACTTCCACCTCGACGGTTTCTCCAGGAACTTCAACCTCGACAATGCGGGTCACTTCAACGGTTTCAGGCTCTTGCTGGCAGGCTGCCAGCGCTAAAGCAAACAATAGCAAGAACCCAAAGACGATGATGAGACGTTTATTTGGGTATACCATAAGTTGTCCTCCTTCTTGGCACACAATAATTTAGAAACAGAATCAGCACCTTTATCCTTGCCTCAATTGAGGCAGACTTTGCCAACCTCAGTATGCCAAAATATGGCATTTGTTAGTAGTGACGTTTAGCAGTCGAATACATGCAATATGTCATATTGTGAAATATTTCACGTTGCCAATTCTAGACAAATCTATACAGTATTTGATTGGGTAGATTGGAAATGTTACCGGTGTCCAAGCTTTCCTATGGCACTTGCGTTGCTAAAGGAACGAATATCTCTTGAGTTACTCTTGGCACGGTCGTGATTGCCGTTTCCTCGAACGTGAACATCCATATAGCCAAAACCAGCAGCAAGCCACCAACAATCACGCTGGCGACGACGAATTTTCGTCGTCTGCTTTTGAGTTTAGGTGCATCGACATGAGGCCAGGGATCGCCGCCAGCATCAATTCGCTCTAATTCCAGGGCGTGCTCTTCTTCCATCTGCTTCCGGGGCAGTTTACCAGTCCACATACTGGGATTAAACTGTTTGACCAGAACATTGTAGAGATGCCAGAGGATAATAGCTGTAGTAGCCAGGATTGCTTCCCAACCATGAGCCGCCAGCGCGGCCGGTATGAACTCGCCGGGTAGAATCGAGGTCGTTGCTATTGGATTCAACAGCATAAATCCGGTGATAGCCATGACGGCAGTTCCCCAGACAACAGCCCAATATTCGAACTTCTCGCCGAAGTTGAACTTGCGCATCTTCGGATGTTCCTTGCGGACACCTATATTGTACAAAACAAAATCTCGAACGTCCGTGACGTCCTTCATATCTGGCAGGATTCGCATCCGTTCTCGCTTGACATAAAAACGATAAGCGCCAGTGATCAGGTGATAAATCGACGCTACGATCAAGACGAATGCGGATCCACGATGAATGATTCGCACCGTCTCGATGCCTCCAAAAAAGTTGATCATCCACTCACCAACGTTCGTGTCGGGGAATTTTTGAGGTAAACCCGTTAAAGCCAGGATCGTAAAACTAAGCAGCAAGATGACATGCTCGATCTGGGCGCCGACTCGAAATCGCGGAATTTGTTGTTGCTCTTGGCTCACATTCAACTCCAGGTTATCGCTTTAGTCTAATCCTAATCCTGCGAAAGATATCAGTTGCAATGAGGAATCCCAATCCACCGAGGGTCAGGGGGATCACGACCTTATAGAAAGTTTCGACAAGATATACAAGGGGGTTGTTCTCAATAGAAGGCTTGTAGTGGCTGGTCCAAGCGTCGGAGAAATTCGCCGTGGCGTCAGGGTGGCATTGCTGGCAGGTTTCTAACAGGTTAGCCTTGATGCCATTTTGTGGATCATCCACAGCCCGAATGTCATGTATGCCATGACAATCGAAACAAACCGCCTCATTCGGGATCGCTCCAGGGTGATCTCTATCAAAAAGGGTCACGGTTTTGCCGTGAAAGTCGGCCACATAGGTCTCGAAAACATCTGTTGAGATATCATATTTGGCCATGAGCTCTTCGTCGGCGTGGCACCCGGCGCATAGTTGGGGCGAATTAAGCCGGGCTAAATCTGTTGTCGGATCGCCGATATTATGTACACCATGGCAGTCGATACAAGTGGCCACATCGGGATTGCTATCAGCCAGCAACGCTTCGCCATGAACGCTCTCAGCATACAGGTTAAATATGGAGCTGTGGCACTGTTCACAGGTATGGGAAATGCGTTCCCTCGGTTCATCAGGCGGTGGTGTATCATGGGCTCCGTGACAATCCGTGCAGACCGCGGCTTCTATATTGCCCGCGGCCAAGGCCGCGCCATGTACGCTATCCAGGCTCTTCTCGAAGTTTTGTTCATGACACTTTTTGCAAACCTGGGTACTGTTTAACGAGTATTCGCGGGCGCTACTTGCCTCGACGGCCGGATGTGGGTAGGTGTAACGGCCGTGGCAATCGGAACAGGCCAGCTCTTGCCAGGCATTATTCGTTCCATGAACTGAATTGTGGAAAGCGTTCCTATCGACGGTCAGGGAGATTTCATCTCCATTCTCGAAACTCATTGTGAGGCCGGGCTGGCTATGACAGGCCAGGCAATAGTCATTGTTGACCTCTTTGCTGAACATACCGTCGCGGATGATTTGGGACAAGGCCACCGGGTCTACCAGCCCAACACCAAGGCTCATATGGCAATCGACGCAAGCTGCGGTTCCCTCACCGGTGCGTAATTGCTCGGCCGTCAACACATCGTGAGCCCCATGGCAATCCGTGCAGACCACGGGTGTTTCCGATTCAGGGCCTGGATGGCTGGTGATGTGCGGTTGCTGGTGACAGCGCGTGCAATTAGCTGACCGGGCAATCTGAAATTCCCGCAAATCTTCCACCTCAAGCGGACTGTGCGGAATTTGGTAATCGGATGGCGAATGGCAGGCGGTACAACTCAGCGGTTGGCCGGATCCCAGACCGTGGGCTGACATTTCCAGAGTTTCCATATCCACCACCACCGGAAGATTCTCACCGGATGGAAACTCGATCACGCTCGTGGTATCTGAGTGGCAAAGGCGGCAAGCCTGGTCGCTGGGCGGATGAACCGGTTGGCCTTCTTGGAACGGAGGTACGGCATTCCCAACCTTAAGCCTGGCATACGAGCTTGGTGGAACGTTCTGCGAAGCGGTGGCGGCCGATCCCGGCGACCACAAAAGTAAAGCCATAACGACGATAACCAAGACCGTTACGGTAGTAAGCCCAATTACTCTTCTCTGTTGCTGTATACGACGCTGCAAATCACCCTCTTCCAAATTCTACCCATCCCACGCGGATCGTTAACGAAGAGCCCGGCGATAAAAAATCGCCGGGCTTTTCTCTACTATATTTAGGAAATTGTAAAGGTAGTCGTTGCCTGACCCTCATTGACCTCCACTGTGTATTCTCCAGCTTCGAGTCCTTCGGTTTCAAGCAATACCTCTTCCGTGAATGGGGTCAGCATTTGAGCACAAACGAGACCAGACGGTTTCACGGCATTAATCGTCAATCCAATAGTATTACCATCGACCACCTGGTCCAGCGATTCAATCGTCGTGCAGGAGTCAGGCAAGTTACCGACAATAACGGCGTAATAGTCGCCTTCGCGCTCTTCCACCGTCACACTGTCGACAAAGGCTTGGGAGGGCTCAGTCGCCGGAGCAGTAGCAATTGGTTCATGGATACCGTTGGCGGCATCCATGAGCTCTTGATCGCTCTTAGGCGAAGCATTGCCACCTTCTACGTGACAGTGCCGGCAGGCAAAGTTCAGGCCTAACTGGGACAACGATAGCGAGCCGTCCTCGTTGAATTGCTCGACCATATTAGGATCGATAGCCATTAAGTGGGTGCGGATATCGCCGGTGTATTTTTCGGGATCGCCTACTGCACTCTTGGTTACACGAGGCATATGGCATTCAACGCACTCGCTGGTATGGAATTCAAGATTGAAGTTCTGTTCTTCCTTGAAATGGCAATTTTCACACGTGGTCCGAGTTGTCTGGGGTGCATTTGTATTTCGTAATTGGATCACGCCAGTATGTGGATCATGGCATTGGACACAATCAATCATGGCATGTTTGCCCTGGAATAGCTCTTCGTATTGTTCGTGATGCATGATCAGACCATCACTGGCATCGACCTCTTCGATGACGCCTCGGAAGTGGCAATCGCCACAAGCGGCCGAATCGCGGTCTAGCTTCATTTCATAGGACATGGGGTGCTGGGCATGGGCGCTGCCCGGCCCGTGACACTCCTCACAACCCACCCCAGCCTCAGCCCAAGTGCCGATTAATCCAGGTAATCCATCCTGGTTGCCCTCTGGACTGTAACCGGTTGTGTGGCAGGAACCACAGTCATAGGGCTTTTCTTCACCCGCATGATAAGCCACCCACTCGTCGCCTAACTCAACATCAGGATTGTAATAATTATATTGGGTAGTCGCGTCTCCATCGCCAGTGATGATGAAGCCCTCTTGATCGATGAAGCGAGCTTTCCAGTTGTATCCACCGATCACATAGCTAATATCGTCCCAAGTATATCCCTCAGGCGGGCCGGGTAGATCGCTGTAAGGGTATTCCGGTGGTTGCCCATCGACAACCTTATTTAGTTTCCAGGGATGGCCACTTTGCATGAAAATGGCCGAAATATCCTCATGACATTCCGCACAGGCTTCTGTGCCGATAAAGGTTGGGGCGGCATAACTGGCGCCGTCCTGGCCTGGAGCGCCAGATGGACCAGGTTCACCTGGGGCGCCCGCAGGTCCGGGAGGGCCTTGGGGACCTTCCGCCCCCGCAGGACCTGGGGTCTCATCTTGAGTTTGACAAGCAGCTAGCAAGAGGACAACAACTATCGCCAACAAGCCGCATACCCATACTGCTTTCCTCATCTTATTCTCCTCTCCAAATCCTTTAGAGCCTATCCAGATGAATGATAATTGCACTTATCAATATCACCCAATTAGTTGAGTTTTCTGCCCGGAACAGGCAGTAGGAAGGGTAGGCTGACTGGCGCGATAATTCTACTCGAATCGCACACCATTGTCACATGGAAATTACCCAATTCCACACAAACGTTACAAATTGAGCTTAGTAAATTGCCTGCAGGAGTTTATCCCAGCACAGGTTGAAACATTAGTGACGGACGTCATACATCTTGGGTGACGGTACTCACTAAATACGGCTTAAGCCAGAATGAATGAATTATTTACCACCGTCCAATTTCATCCTTTTGGATTCTAACCCGGCAGGCAGATCCGGCAATTGGCGGAGGGGATTCGATATGTTAGAATCCGGCTAAGATAAACTGCCCATTCTTAGGAGGAGATCACTTGAAACGAAGTGGATCTTGGCAAACTTGGCTCTTGGTAGCCGCTCTATTGATTTTTGCTGGTGTAGCCTCGGCCGTGGTGCCGTTTCTGTTCGATCAATTTGGCGGCGAGTCCGAGACGGAAACTCTGCGCGAATCCCACCCAGCGGCGACCACCATCGACGTGAGCCAGTTACCCTTCATAGGTGAAGTCCTGGTCGAAATCCCTTTCATCGCCGAGAACATACAAGGACAACCCATCACCTTAGTCCAAGCTGCTGGCATTGCCTTAGGTGTCGTCTTGATTTCCGTGGGTGGCCTGGGCATCTTGATTACCGTGATTACTTTGCTCTTTAGCAAATTGGTAACGAAGGTTTATGCTGAAGATTCCTATCAGGAATCGACGGCGAAACTGGAACAACAACAGAAGGATTCAATCAAGAGCCTGGGGGCAGATAGGCCCATGGCGGAACCAGTTGCTCCTGAGAGACGTGCCCGTGGTTCCATGCTTGTTTTTGCTTTCATTGTCGTCTTACTGGTCTGGATCACCAGCCTTTTATTTGGCGTGGGATTGTTCCAGGGTGAGACTATCTCCATCGCCAATGTTGACATTAGCGCTATCGTGTTTATCAGCCTGGTAACTATTCTGATCACGATTGTCGTGCTCTACTTCTTGTTGCGTCACAGGGACCCCGTTGAGCTAGAATCACCTGAATCAGATAATTATCCGGTTAATTGGGGAACCATATGGGTGATTGTGACCGGCATGTTAATCGTCGGCCTCGGCACCGGCCTAGCTATTGCCCTTACATCGATCGGGTAAGAGGTTTATTGGTTAGAGCTAAGCGAACAAGACTGTCAATCCGGCGACTGGGTGGGTTATTCTATCCAGTCGTTTTTGTTCTTTATGGAGGTTATTAAGCGTGCATCGTGATGAGATCCTAGAACAATTGGATATCAGCCGGGTTCGCCTTCTTGAACTAATCGAGTCACTTCCAGATGAAGCCCTGCTTGAACCCGGTACTTCTGGATCATGGTCCATTGCCGATATTCTAGCCCACTTGACGGCCTGGGAATCGGAATTGGTGACGGCTCTGTTGCGAATCGACCAAGGTAAAATACCCGCCCGTTTCTTGGCGGCGATAGCCGATGTCGAGGCTTATAATGCTCGTCGATATCAAGAAAACGAGGGGCGAGAGCTTGACCGGATATTTGATGACTTTCAGTCGGTGCGCTTTCAACTAGAGCTATGGCTTGAAGAATTTTCAGCTCGGGATCTGACCGACCCAAAACGTTATTCGTGGGCTGAGGGCAAGCCCCTGTGGTCGTTCATCGAAGACAACAGTTTTGGTCATGAATCCGAACACATGCCCGGTATCGAAGCTCTTGTATCGCGTAGACAGGGCACGACTTGATATTACTTATAGGTGTCACAGATGAAGCAAGAACTGCTTTCGCTAGAAGAAGCTTACCATGCAGCCCACAACTCAGCGGTTGTCATCGATCGCAGCCAATTGGGGATGTTGAAATTCACCGGCAAATCCCGGTTGGATCTGATCAACCGCATGTCCACACAAAAGGTCATCAATCTTAAGAGTGGACAAGGGGCGGCCACGATCTTAACCACGGACATCGGCCGGATCATAGACCGGCTCATCCTATACGCAAGCAATGATTCTGTCTACTGCCTGACCAGCGACAACAATAATGAAAACATCTCCAATTACCTGAAGCGATTCGTTTTTTTCATGGATGATTTTGAAGTCGAGGATTTGAGCGCATCGACGGCTATTTTTGCCGTCTACGGTTCAAAAGCCCAGGCGTCAGTATCAGACTTATTCGCCGATGATTTGGATTTACCCCGGCACCACTGGAAAAGTTTTGAGATATCCGGCAGTAGCTTTTACGTCCACCGGACCGATCCGGTTGCCGGAGACGGCTTTTTCGTGACCTGCCAAATAGAAGACAAAGAGGCGCTGACCCAATTTTTGGTAGATGGTGGTCTCAAACTTGCTGATAGTCAGGCGTTCGAATATCTGAGAATCGAAAGTTCCCTTCCCCTATTTGGACATGAAATGACCACAGATTACATTCCATTGGAAGCAAATTTATGGTCTGATGTTTCTTTTAACAAAGGCTGTTACACCGGGCAGGAGATCATCGCTCGAATGGAAAGTCGCGGCCGTTTAGCCAAAAAAATGCTCTTGCTGAAATCTAGCGAGCCCTTGCCCGTGGGCAGCGAATTAACTCGGGACGGGAAAAAAGCCGGCTCAATCACCTCGGCCGCTGGTGGACCGGTTGGATTTTTGCTCTTGGGCTTCGTCAAAAGCTCCATGTTGGCTGAAGAAGGATCTTCAGATCCGATACCCACATTTTCTTCGGGCCAGGCCAAGGTTGAGGTAAATCAACCAGTCTGAGACAGATTCCTAGCCTCTATAATTCCGCCCAACAGTACCCCCATATCAAACTCGTTGAAATAGCCGTGATCCGGTATAATTACACAGGTGAAAGCCGCCCCGATAAGGTGGCCTTTTTTGATTATATGGTCATATAAAAAAATTTGTTGGGCAGCGTTTGAGTAAGGGACTTGATACCATTGAATTCAGGAATATCGATCATTATATGATTGCGATTATGTCAAGTTCGACTGGCCCAAAAATGGATAACTCTATCTAACTAATTCATTCTCTAACTTAATCCCCTTTTCCTACCTGGGAGGCTCCCTTGGACATCGGTACAGTCAGCGCAATTGATATCAACCAGGAAATGCGCAGTTCCTATTTAGACTACGCTATGAGCGTCATAGTAGCCCGGGCCTTGCCCGACGCTCGCGATGGTCTTAAACCAGTACATCGCCGCATCCTTTACGCCATGCACGACATGGGCATCAGAGCCAATTCTCCTCATCGTAAAAGCGCCCGCGTCGTTGGCGATGTGTTGGGCAAATACCATCCTCACGGTGATCAGACCGTCTATGATGCCATGGTTCGCATGGCTCAAGAATTTTCGCTCCGCTACATGTTGGTGGATGGACAGGGTAACTTCGGTAGCATAGACGGCGATAGCGCGGCAGCGATGCGGTACACCGAGGCTCGATTGTCCAAGATCTCCATGGAACTACTGGAAGATCTCGAAAAGGAAACTGTTGATTACGTCGACAACTTCGATGGTAGCCTACAGGAACCGACTGTATTGCCCGCCCGCCTGCCAAACTTATTGATAAATGGCGGATCTGGCATTGCCGTGGGTATGGCGACAAACATCCCCCCACACAATATCAACGAAATCTGTAACGCCATCGTCTACTTAATCGATCACCAGGATGACATGGATGCGGTCACCCTGGATGATTTGATGCAATTCGTCAAGGGACCGGATTTTCCAACCGGCGGCATGATTATCGGTACCGAAGGCATTCGTAACGCATATGCGACAGGTCGTGGTCGAGTCATCATGCGCGCCGTCTCCGAAATTGAGGACATGCCCGGACGTGCAGGTCGACATCGCATTAATATCACTGAGATCCCGTACCAGGTTAACAAGTCAAACTTGATTGAACGCATAGCTGAACTGGCTAACCAGGGCAAGCTCAATGATATTTCTGACCTTCGGGACGAATCTGACCGGCAGGGCATCTCGATCATTGTCGAGCTTAAACGAGGCACCCAACCCAAGAAAGTGCTCAACCAGTTATACAAACACACACAATTGCAGCAGACTTTCGGCGTGCAAATGTTGGCTTTGGTGGATCAAGAGCCGCGCTTGCTGTCATTGAAACGTTCGCTGCAAATTCACATTGACCATCGTGTAGAGGTGATTACCCGCCGCACTCAGTATGATCTGAACAAAGCGCTACACCGCCAACATATCTTGGAGGGTTTATTAATCGCCCTGGGTCATCTGGATGAAGTGATTGAGACGATTCGTGAATCGGCTAACGCCGATGTGGCTCGCGAGGCACTCATGAGTCGTTTTGGATTGAGCGAAGTCCAGGCTTCAGCCATTCTAGACATGCAGCTCCGGCGTTTGGCCGCTTTGGAACGTCAAAAGTTGGAGGATGAGTATAAGGAGATCAGCGAGCACGTCGACTACTTGCGCGGCTTGTTGGCTGATCGAAGTAAGGTTCTTGCCTTGATCAAAGAAGATATCCTGGAATTGCAGGAAAAATATGGTGATGAGCGACGGACCCGTATTGTTGTCGGCATGGCGGCCGATTTAAATATGGAAGATTTGGTAAAAGACGAAGATGTCTTGATCTCCATCACCCAAAGAGGCTACATCAAGCGGACACCTGTGGCCGCTTATCGCATACAAGGAAGAGGTGGCCGGGGATTGATTGGAATGAGTACCCGGGATCAGGATGAATTGGAGCAACTCTTTGCCGCCGGCACCTTGAATCACATCTTGTTTTTCTCCAACCGGGGCAAGGTCTACTCTGAACGAGCTTACGAGATCCCGGAATTTGATCGCACGGCCAAAGGCTTTTCCCTGATGGCCATCTTGCCCTTGATGCCTGATGAAAAAATCACTGTTGCCTTAGCAGTCCATAGTTTTAGTGAAGCCAAACATCTTACGATGATCACCAAGCGGGGTCGTATAAAGCGAGTTGAAGTCTCGGTGTTCGAAAGTGTCCGCTCTAGTGGCCTGATCGCCATCAGTTTGGACGAGGATGATGCCCTTGGCTGGGTTAGTTTGACCGAAGGGGGTCAGGATTTGATCCTGGTCAGTGAACAGGGCAAGGCAATACGCTTTAGTGAGGAAGACGTCCGTCCGATGGGTCGAACGGCCGCCGGCGTTTATGCCATGCGGTTGGCTGAAGATGACAATCTGACCGGAGCCGACTTAATCAAGCCAGATAACGATTTGTTGTTGATAACTGAGAAAGGGTACGGCAAACGGACGCCTTTGACCGAATTCCGCCAGCAAAGCCGTTATGGTAAGGGCGTAAGAGCCATGACCTTGAGTAATTTGACCGGCAAGATAGTCAGCGCCCGTGTCGTCTCCGAGGATGACGAAGTCACTTTCATCTCGGCTAATGGGATCATGTTACGCACGGCCGCCAACACTATTTCGCGCCAGGGACGTTTTTCCCGAGGCGTCTCCGCTATGGACTTAAAAATTGGCGATGCTATCGCCTCGGTCGCTATCGTTCGCGAAGGCCGTCTCTCCCAAGTTGAAGATACAGGCGACGAAAACGGGCAAGAACAAGACTAACGCTACCGGTTGACGCATTTAGGCCAGGCGCTCCTAACTCGGAACGTCTGGCTGTTTCTTTTTACGAAGCCGGTGAAACGAGCTATATCCAGAGTAAAGTAGCGCCGGAAAGGTAACGCTGATGAACCATTCAACAAGCCTAGATCCTCTTCCCCATTGGGACATGACCAATGTTTATGGTGGGCTGGACTCTGAAGATTTTCAGCAGGCCCTAGAGCGCTTAGAGACGCGACTTGATGAGCTCGACGTTTTTCTCGAGATGAACCAAATTTCGCGGACTGGAGCCTTGCCAAACGACGCCCAAAAGGCAGCGATCATCATCGATACTTATCTCGAAAAAATGAATGGCGTATTGCATCACTATGGCACGATTCGAGCCTATGTTTATTCTATTCTGTCCACGAATAGTTACGACACGACGGCAAAGCGTCTGGCATCGGAGACAGATCAGTACGGAGTCCGAATTCGTCGCCAGGAAGTATTATTTCGCGGCTGGCTCGGTCTACTAAATGAGCAGTTCGATGCCTTCTCTGAAGCGATTAAGCAGGGGACGAACGCTAGACAACATACATTCTATTTATACGAAACGGCCGACCAAAGCCAATTCCTGATGTCTGTAGCGGAAGAGACGCTAGCTGCCGAATTGAATGTCAGTGGGGCCATGGCCTGGTCTCGTTTACAAAATGTCATCCGTTCCCAGCTCAAAGCACCGTTTAGGCAGAATGGCCAGGACGAGGAATTGCCAATCACACTCATCCAGGCCTTTTACACCCACCCAGATGAAAAGCTTCGCCGGCAGGCCTATGAGGTAGAACTCAAAGCATGGCAACGGGTTCGCGAACCATTGGCCGCCTGCTTGAACGGCATAAAAGGTTCCGTCATCACCCTGGACCGGCGGCGGAATCGTCAGGATGCGTTGCACCAGGCATTAGAGCAAGCTCGAATTGACCGGCAAACGCTAGAGACTATGCTCGGGGCCATGCAGGCTTCGTTTCCGATTTTTCGCCGGTATTGGTTCGCAAAAGCGAGGAGATTAGGAAAGGAACGTCTCCCATGGTGGGATCTTTCTGCGCCGGTAACGAGTCGTCAACGCCCCTATTCATACCGGGAAACGATGACAATTATTTTGGAGCAATTCAGCACATTCTCACAGAGTTTAGCCGACTTTTCGCGACAAGCATTCGAGAAGAATTGGATCGATGCTGAGCCTCGTGATGGCAAAGTCGGGGGTGGTTTTTGCATGAACATCCCGGCCGTCGCCGAATCGCGAATCCTGGTCAATTACGATGGCTCCTTAGATCAGTTAATGACCCTGGCCCATGAATTGGGCCATGCCTATCATAACCATCGTCTAGAGGGCAAAACGCAACTCCAAAGGCGAACGCCTATGACATTGGCAGAAACTGCCTCAATCTTCAACCAGACCATCATTACTGACGCCCTGCTGGCTCAAGCCGCGAACGCGGAAGAAGAGTTAGTTTTCCTGGAATCATTTCTCGCCGACTCCTCCCAGGTCATTGTAGATATCTATTCTCGATACCTTTTCGAGAGTGAGATATTTGATAGAAGAGTCCAAGCGGAACTATCGGCCGACGATTTTTGTAAAATCATGCTCGAATGCCAGCAGGAAACGTATGGTGATGGGCTGGATAGCAGGTATCTGCACCCCTACATGTGGGCCTGGAAACCTCACTATTACAACGCCGACCGCTCCTTTTACAACTTTCCTTACGCTTTCGGTCTTCTCTTCGGTTTGGGCCTGTACAAGATTTACCAGGTAAGTGGTTCAGACTTTTTAGATCAGTATGATCTTCTCCTGAGTAGCACCGGTGAGGCAACTGCTTACGACTTGGCTGCCCAATTTGACATTGATCTGCACCAATCCTCATTTTGGCACGAAGGCTTATCAATTGTTGAAGAGCGCGTGAATCGCTACGAAGCTATTTAGGTAATCAGCAGAATTTATATTTTTAAGAAATATACTCATAAGAGTGCTGACAAATCTTCCGTGAACCCGGCTGTCCTCGGCAACATAGTCGAACCAGCCTCAGCTTGATATTCTTCTGAAGTTATGATAGCATATTTGCTACCATTGGATTGTAGATACGAATACACGTTTCGATTCTTTAGAACGAATTGCCAAATTGATAGCATTTTTGCCATCACCAGTCAGATATAACATGATCATCAATCATCTACCTGAGATAATGGCCGCAAAAGGAATTTCAATCCGCCACTTGTCTCAGTTAACCGATGTCACCTATACCACCATTCGGGCCATCTACCACAGTGAAAGACGCAGCGTCCAGTTGGAGGTCCTGGGAGCGATCTGTCGGACCTTAGAGGTTCAGCCAGGAGATATCTACACTTCCGTTAATGAGAAAGTTGTAAAATCCAGTTTCTTACAACAAGATATCCTGCCGGCCGAAGTGATTAGCCCAGTAAAGCCCAACAAAAAACCTGAATTAGCGACCGTTCCCCCATCCAATGACTGGAAGAATTGGTAGCGAATTCTTGAAGCGATAGCTCGCTTAGAGGTAAAAATAGCGAGCCCTCTGCCCAATGAACAGAAGCAAAATGTATCGCTAGAGCGTTGTTCCCCTCTGTTATGTTGACAACCGAGGAATCATGTCGCATCGGTGGGGAGTTTGATCGCCCATTTTTCAAGATATTCATCATATAATCGATCTGTTTACGATGCTTCTTGGAATGATGGATTTTTTCGATTCACTCCGGATGACAATGGGCAGCACTTTGGATTTGCCCCATTTTCTGCTGGTAATTTTAATCATTGCCGCTTTACTCATTGCGGAAAAATATTATCGCGATGATTAAGAAGAGCTGCTACAACCCGCTCCGCAATCGAATAATCAGCGGTGATCGCACCTCCTCATCCTGCCTCTTGCCTCTGAGTGCTAGCAACGACGTGACCGCTAGGGTAAAATGCGGCTACATTATTGCCAAATTTTAACGCGTTTCTGGACAAAATTTGGGAGAGAACCATGAAAACTATACGGTTATTCTCTGCTTTCCTCCTGTTGTTACTGTTGATAACCATCGTGTCGAACTCTGCATTTGGCCAAACTGCCTATACCATCAGAACAGGAGATACACTCTTTTCCATTTCGCGACAATTTGGCGTCTCCATGCAAGCAATTGCCGCCGCGAATAATATCGTCAACCCTAACCTGATATATGCTGGGCAGACGATTATCATTCCAGATGGCTCCGACACGGGTAGTCCTGGAGGTCCAACATCGCCACCACCGGCGCCACCACCGGTCACGAACCCACCACCACCAACCGCTGGAGGCTCGACCTACGTCGTAAAAGGCGGCGACACCCTGTACAAAATCGCGGTATCCCATGGGGTCACCATAGCTTCTCTCGTCCAGGTAAATGGCATTACAAATCGAAACTTGATCTATGTCGGACAAGTACTTACTATCCCTGGCGGATCAGGTTCCCCCGGCAATGGAGGCACGGGACAAGCGCCGCCACCGACCCCCCAGCCACCACCACCGGCACCAGTCCCGCCTCCGTCAAGCGCCAATCTGTTGCCGAATCCTTCGTTTGAGAACGGCTACTACCACATGAATGGCGCGCCAGAATTGCAGGTGCCGAATGGCTGGTACATGGAATTCGATACCGGGCATCCATATATCCTGCCAGAGAGCCGAGTGCTGCCCCGCTCGCAACTCCCCACTCACGAACAATCGGTTTTTATATGGGATGGCAACTGGACAATGAAAGTCTTTAAAGGCTATGCCCCAATGAGTTACCGGATTTTCACCGACGTATACTTACAGCCCGGAACTTATCGATTTACGGCTAACTATTTCCCCGACCTGGTATCCAGCTACAATGGTGGAAATAAGATTTGGGCCTCGCCAGGGGCTGGAGAAGTCGCCTTTATCAGGAACGGCGTTGGCGGCTGGTCAGCGGTAAATAACGGTACGCGAAATGTGATGGTCCAGACATTTATCGTTCCGGCGTCCGGAAATGTACGTCTAGGGGTTGCTTTCCGCACCCATTACGGATTACAAAATAACGGATTCTTCTTCGACAACTGGTCTTTACAACGGGTATCGTAGTAAAACCGTCAAACAATTTTCGAATCTGTTGTCTATAATAAAGATTTGGTTAGGACTCCGTTCTCCGCAATTTCCTCATTTTTAGGTGCCGGGGTTGCTTGAGGTACTAATTCAAGTTCAACGCCACCCACCCTGAAAGCCAGTACATTGTAAACTAGGGCAATGAAAGCGTCGGCGATAAACCCCATGATCCCATACATCACGAGCATGACGCATACGAAGAGCAGCATAATAGCCGCTTCGGCGATGCCTTTTCCATTGGAATTGGCCAGAAAAGCAACCAGGCCAAAGCAAGCGAAGAAAAGGAAGAAGATGAGCCCAAGCGCTAAGTAGATCATACCGACCATTTTCGCCAGGGAAAGAACGCCGATTCTTCGTACTTCAGTCATACCTAAATACCCTCCAGGTTGCTCGCATAAAAAACTTTACGATTACTGCCGCACAAAGTCGCACAAATTCGCCCGCTCAAATCACCTTTGTCATGTTACAATCTTTGAGGAGTGGATTGGCAAGGGGCTACGCACTTTTAGCCAATATTGAGGAATCTGCGTCGTGCATGGTAGACGATCGACAAGGCGCTGTTCTCTGATATTAACGGAGGTATGCCGATGGAGCGTTTATCGCGGTTAATTTTCATTTTTGCCTTACTTTTTACCGTCCTGATCATTACCCCGGCTTTTTTGAGCGCTCAATTTGGACCCTATTCTTTGATTAAGACAGGGGATGTGCTTGATCTGTTGACAGCGCTAATTCTGTTGCCTCTCTATTGGCTTTTATTTCAGCTGAAACCAGGGCGAGTTACCCAAACAAGGTGCGATGATCGCCTTCATGGTCTTTGCTGGAGCCTGGGCCTCAGGGCAGGGCATGCATCTTTCTGCCAATTCAATCGGCCATTTACTGGCCGAAATACAGGGAAGCGATATTTATACCCTGACTCATTTTTATGATGAGGTATTGAGCCATTACATTTGGCATACTGGCATCGTGGGATTATCGGCTCTGTTGATTTTCCGCCAATGGAAACATCCATTTGACGAACTTCCCACTGGGCTGGCCTGGGTCATCCTTGGTGGCTTGCTATATGGCCTGACCTATTTTTCAAGCATCATCGAAGCGGGGACGGCCCCTCTGGGTATCCCTTTTGCTTTGGCAGCTACCGTCATCGTCCTGATCTGGGGGAGAAAAGGTTTGAATCAGAAACCCCTGGTTGCGTTTTTCCTGGTTGCCTATCTACTGGCCTTGATCCTCTTTGCTGTTTGGGCCATCATTTGGCGTGGGTTGCCTGAATTTAGCGAAGTTGGTCTGCTTTGAGCAACAAGCTCGGAGTCTAAAAACTTACCTCAGGCCGGATAGCTTCCGCCCAAATTCATAAGGTCCACAATTCCCTGGTTGTGGCTACACGATTCGCCGCTGCCACGTTTGGATATGAACGAATTGTGCTCTTAATTTCTAGTCTGATATTTGGCTGGATTTTAATTTGGCTCGGAACATGGGGAAAAGAAAAACGAGGACAAATATGGCCGTTGTCCCAAAGGTTATATAAGTCAGACCACCTTCCAATTGAGACAAGGCATCGGTAGCATAATAGCCTAATAGCAGTAGCGGCAGCGTCCAGAGTACTTCTCCGGTAAATGATGCCGGTAACCACTTCTTGTAAGGAACTTTGGCATTACCGGCTGCAATCACGGCCGGTAATGACAGTCCATTTGATAATTTGGCCAGCAAAATGAACTGCACAGGTCGTCGTTGTATGCCCGATTCAACCCGATCGGCGACTTTCTGGTAAGCGCTGAAACGTTGGCCGACACGGTTAATTTGACCGGTCGAGCCGACGTTGTACCAGAATAAATCAACGAAAAGCCTGGCCAACAAAGCCACGAGGATGATGGGCAACAGATTGAGATAACCGGCGGCGACGGCAATGCCCCCGAGTACGGCTGAGATACGTCCCTGAAACAACATAAAGAAAGCAACCAGCATGTAATTCCAGGTACCCAGGTCTGGCAAGATACCTTGCTGAAAGTCCGCCCAAAATCGCACGGCTATCTCAACTATCGATTCCATTCATTTTCTCCGATTCCCGCCACTCAAGATTGCACAGCAATAGATGGTTTCCCATCCCTGTCACGTAGAAACTTCTTACGACTGGCTGCCTAACTAATCTGTTTCTTCAACTCGTCAACTTTGTTATGGGGATAGATCCAGTATAGCTCGAAAAACCCATTTGTCACCAAACTGTTGTTAGTGAAACGTAAGAAAGTTGTCCTGGTTGGCGAAAAAAGGCTTGATTCTGGCGGTAATTACCCCCAACTACCAGAAATGGTATCCTTCAATTACAGGAACCGTAACCTGGCCGCACTTGCCACCACTCATTGCAAGAACGGGGATCTTGGAAAGCACCTGAATCGACAATAGCCACCACGATTTCATGTCCTGGGGCGTATCCAAATACCTGACCGGCTCGTAAATTCGGCAGTGGGTATCCATATGGTCTCTGGTTTGGTGGCTTATAGTCGTAACGAGGACCGCTAGGATTATCCAAACTATTGTATAGCGACAACAAGTTGAGATCGGTACATATTCCATCTACGTGTAACGTATAGCCGGCCGAACCGGAACTATCCTCCCGGGTGTATCTCAACGTAACCGTGTCCTCGTCCGCATAGAGGATGACGACTTCCATACCACCCCCAATATCATATGCCGAGCGAGGTACGTGGAGCGTTTCGCCAGGTGTGGTTGCCAGACCCATTGCCGTCACCTTGGGGCTGGTTATCGGCCCTCCCCGGCTGCCGGGATTCGGCGATGAAGCCCAATTCCAGTTTCGGACCTGGTAAAATTCCTTGAATCCAGGTACTCGATCTGGTTGAAACAAACTGGCCAATTGAGGCGGCTGGTTCGGATCGTCACTGCCATAATCAATAAGCTGACGCTTCAAGCCGGAATCCCTATTGACCACATATCCACGAAGGGCTAGGTTCTTATCCGCATGGTTAAAGGCCGGCCGAACTGGGTTATCCAAATCGAATTGAAAAGCCGTTCCACTGCTATATTGATTACTAGAGGATATTGGGCATATGCTAGCCGGTGGTTTCGCCACCGCAGGCAAATAGATATAACTATCCGTCTCAGGCTCATTCGTCTGGCTGCTGACTGACGAATCAGCTTCAAGGGTCCGCGACAATAGAACCGCGAGGGCAAGGTTAAAAACAATGAGCGGCCAGCCTGGCCAAATACGGCTTCTCGTCTTCATAAATCGTGATCTTAACAGAAAAGATCGAAGGCGGAAGTATAACGAACCTCATGACAAACGCCGATAGACTATTGGAGCCAGGTATTTGGGTACGGTCCAATAAAAAAGACTGCCGTTTGAGATTTTATTCAAACGGCGGTCGCCAATGCCTTCCCCATTTCGCGGAAAACATATCAAGTCATTAGTGGATTTGGTTCTTCTTTCCACCACCAACATCCTCTGGATACTGGGAGTGATTCATCATCTGGTGGAGCATCACATTAGCTTTGTTGGCAAGGCTGCTCATCTGTTTTTTCGCGGTTACTCTGTGGCGCACTTCATTTGTTTCATGCAGACGACGATACCTTTCACAGGCATTCAATTGGGAACCGTAGCGTTCCCTGGCCAAGAACTTTGAAAACTCATAATTTTCAGTCATCGTTGCCTCAAGCAGGAAGTTGTTTTCTTATCTGCTGCTCATTGATCCTTACCAACACCATTTGATTAACATACTATCTACCAGTCGTGACTTTTGCGTGACACGACATCAAGCCTGGGCTAAAATCCGCGGATAGCCCTTGTCCATCCATATTGCAGTTAATAATTGAAGCAAAGATTCAGTGATATTGCCAGGGAGGTCTTCATCTGGTTCACTCATACTATTTAGCAGCTATAAAGCCGAAGATCATCCGGTCCCAGCTCTGAGTGACTTGCACCATGACACGTTTATCGCTTTCCTTATTAGGCCCTTTTGAAGCGCTGATTGACGGCCAGCTACTACCAGATTCCCGCAGTAAAAAAATTGAAGCATTATTGATTTACCTGGCTGTGGAGCACGATAGGGCTCATCGTCGCGAAAATCTGGTCGGCCTGCTATTTCCGGAATTGCCTGACGATCAGGCACGTACTAATTTACGCCAAAGCTTGAAGAGACTACGAGTCGCCATTCGGGATGATGAAGCCGATTCACCTTACCTATTGGTGACACGAGAGACCATTCGCATCAATCCCGACAGTGATTACAGTTTAGATACACTCGAATTCATCCGGCTTCTTTCCGGCTGCGAACGTCATATGGATCACAGAGACGGCCGTTGCCCCAATTGCATGGCCCAAGCGCAAGAAGCCGTAGCCTTATATCGTGGCCCTTTCGTGGATGGCTTCTTTCTTGAGGATAGCGCTGCGTTCGACGAATGGGCACTGGGGCACAGGGAGCGATTTGAACATGAGGCTCTGGCAACCCTATCCCAACTTGCCGAATATCATGAACGGCGGGGAGAGTACGATCAAGCTGTTCAAATTGCCTATCGGCAAATCGAAATCGAACCCTGGCACGAAGAAGCGCACAGGCAAATAATGCGAGCAAAGGCTTACCTTGGCCAGCGTAACAGCGCTCTGCAACATTATGATTCCTTTCAGAAACAGTTACGTTACGATTTAGGCGTCGATCCCATGCCGGAAACCGAGTCGTTGCACCAGCAAATCACCGGCATCAGCGAATCGCGTCAGTGCAATCTACCACATAGAAACCGGTTTTTCGTCGGACGCTCCAAAGAATTAGCCATCATTAGCCAGTATCTGGCCGATCCAGATGTCAGGTTGCTAAATCTAATTGGCCTAGGAGGTAGCGGAAAGACAGCCCTGGCAATTGAAGCCGGTTGGCGTGTCGCCTCCTTATTTATCGGTCCGTTCATGCACGGCGTTTACTTCATTCCAATGGCCGGCATCGTGGCAAATGGACAAAGCCGGGCAGACCAACTAAACGCGCTTGTGTCCGCGGTGGCCGAGAGTCTATCATTTACCTTTTCTGGTCCTCTAGATCCGCCAGTACAGTTGCTCAACTACCTCCAGGACAAATCGATTCTGCTCATATTAGACAATTTGGAACATATAGCGGACGTGGGCAGGGATTTCATCACATCACTGTTTGATCAGGCGAAAATGTCGATGGTTCTGGTCACTTCGCGTCTTCGCTTGGGTCTAGGTGACGAATGGATTTTGGAAGTAACCGGCCTGCCCTATTCTGATTCGGAGACAAATACGCCAGATCAAGTGACTTCCGGCAGCCCGGCCGTGGAACTATTTATGAATCGTGCCCGCCATCTATCGCCAGACTTAGAAATTGGAGAGGATGGCCCGGATCACCCTTGTCCACAATCTTCAGTGCTCCAAATATGCCAATTACTCCAGGGTCTTCCGCTAGGAATCGAACTGGCCGCAAGCTGGACTCGATTTCTCAATTGCCGTGAGATAACCAGAGAAATCAAAAACAATCTAGACTTTCTGGCCGATAGCCGGAATGATTTACCTCATCGCCACCATAGCTTGCGGGCTGTTTTCGATTATTCTTGGTCACTTCTAGAAGAACAAGAACGGCAAGCCCTCGCGGCCCTGTCAATTTTTCATGGATCATTTGATCGCGGAGCAGCTGGTGCTATCTGCGGCGCTTCCATCCAACAGTTAGCGGCTTTGGTCGATCGTTCATTGTTGCAGCATCACGCGTCAAGCCAGGGGGCAGTGGCCCGCTTTGAGCTAGTGGAAGTTATTCGCCATTATGCGGCCGAAAAGCTGGCCGTAGAATCTGGGCCAAATGAGATCGAACTGAATGATAAATTCGCCCGATATTATCTTGGCTATCTGGGTGCTCGCGAGGAGGATCTGCATACAAGCAGGCAACAATCGGCATTAGCTGAAATCGATCGGGAAATGACCAATATACGCAACGCCTGGCGTTGGGCAAGCAGCCATGGGGAAGTATCGCTTCTAGAATCAGCCCTCGGGGCGCTCTCCTTATTCTATTATATGCGCAGCCGGTTCGCCGAGGGTGAAACGAATTTTGCTCTTGCTGCTGACAAATTGGCCGAGTTCAAACCTGGTAATCAGGTAGATATCGTCTGGTCCAGACTGGTCGCAAGCCAAGGATGGTTCGCTTTTCTAAGAGGTCGCCAACAAGAAGGCCAGATACTCTTGCAAAATGGTATTGATCAGCTTCGGAACTACGAAGAACCATCTTTCCTTGCTGCATCTTTGGGATTTCTGGCCGTCGTGACTTATTCACTGGGCGACTATGATCGGGCTGTTCAAATGGCAAGAGAAGCACTTGATTTGAGTAAGAGTTTCGGCGACCGAAGTGGCATGATCATGGGCAATAATATCCTCAGCCAGATCAATTATCTGCAAGGCAACTTTCCAGAAGCTCACCAATTCAGCGAAGGAGCTTTGGAACTCGAACGTATATCAGACAATCGCTGGAGTATGGGTTTTTCTCTAACGAATTTAGGGCGGGTCGCCTTTGCAATGGCCGATTATTCTGAAGCGATTATTCGCTTTCAAGAGGCCTTGGAAATTCGCCGGGAATTGGGGGATGCACGGGGACAGGCTTTTTCTTACCTCTATCTTGGCGATACAGAATTTGCCCAAGGGCATAATGATGAAGCCCTAGGCTATTTTGAAAAAGGCCGGCAAATATTTCTGCATATCGGCAGCCAAAGCGGTATAGCTTCAGCTCTCAATCGTCTCAGCCTGGTTGCGCGTCGAAGAGGATCGGTCGGCGAAGCCTGGGAGAAATCCATCGAAGCTCTGCGCTTAGCCAATCAGGTGCAGGCGATACCAGGAGTACTCGAATCACTAACCATTTTAAGCTCCCTCTTAGCCGCAGGAAGACCCGAATTATCTAAGCGAATAGCGATGTTAGTGGTTCACCACCCGGCTTCGACCCGGAGGAGCAGCCACGAGGCCAAAGATTTTTTGTCCAACCTTTCAGCCTCGAATGATGGAGAAATCGATCCACAATTCTCCGGCGAACAATTCCAAATCGAATTGAACGAAGTCGTAGCTAACCTACTTTCTGAAGATCAACCATCTTGGTTCACCTAGAATTAGGTGCGTAACTCGACGATATTGCCTTCCTGTAAAATATGGTCCCTCCCCACCATCTGGCCATCAAATACGCCGGCGCCCCAGATTCGGGCCGATTTCATATCTTTGAGAAAATCTTTATGAACCTTGCCGGCAAATTCTTCAACTGTGCCACCCCGCTTTAAAACAAAGGGTGAACTAAGATCGGCTTCTTCTCCAGGCGGTTTTGAGAAGATTCGGATGATATCTAGGGCCTCAAACACCGCCTCTTTCAGGTCATCAAGGTTTCTTCCCGAATCCGCGGAAACAGGGAGGCAGGACCATTCTCCTTGGAGCAATTCGCAAACGATTTCATGCAACTCGACACATTCTTCGTCATCACACTTATTGGAAATGATGATGAAGGGTTTAAAAACTATTTTGTCTTCTTCGACAAATGTGGACCGCAATTGGTTGGGTACGATTCGATTTTCACGAAGTAAGGCTATGGTTCCTTCAAGTTGTTCAATAGGAAATGTCTGCAGGTCCACAACCAGTAAGATGACGTCTGCCCTTCTGATCAGATCCATGAGTTCTGGATCAATGTACTCCCTATCGAGCGGGGGCGTATCGATCATTTGAATCTGGACATCCTTAACCAGCATCATTCCCGGAATTGGTATTGTCGTAGAATAGGGGTAGGAAGCTACTATCGGGCTGGCGTTTGTGAGCGCTGTGACCAGCGCTGATTTTCCGACATTTGCCGGTCCTACAATGACAGCCTGTCCCGCACCCTCTTTGACGATATGGAAGGCAGACTCGTGCCGGCTGACCTTTTTTTTCTTCTGGGCTGAACTCTTGAGTTTTGATAACCTTCTGCGAAGATCTGCCCGTAATTTATCTGTCCCCTTATGTTTGGGGACCGTGCTGATCATCTCTTCCAGGCGTTGAATCCTTTCCGAGGGGTTCGTAGCCGCCCGGTATTTTTCTTCCGCTTCAGAATATTCAGCAGGTAGATTGGTCGGCATTATTTCCTGTTAAACTGAAAAAGATCGCCTCACAAACCATCTCCCCCAGCCTATATCTTATATTATCTCGATCTTTTGCGCCCTGTCTACTCAATCGCCGACCCACGCAGGGCGTTTCCAAAGTCGTGCATTATCTGTCATGCCCGCCCCCACCTTCGTGAGGATAAACTACGGCGGGCATCCATTCCATCGGTTGCAAAAATGGATCCCTGCCTTCACAAAGCCAGCCCTCACGAAAGTGGGGGAATGACAATTTAATGGTTGATATTGACTTTGGCAAAGCCGTACCAGCCCACGGTGAAGCCTGGCAACCATCCTCGCGCAAGGTCACGTATATCGGCACCCAAGCAAGACAATGCTGATATTGCCGATGGCTATTAGGAAAGTTGTTCACTTACTCGTTATACCAATGAACATAACCGATCAGGTTCGGCAGGAAAATCCATCCCTTCCTCGACAAGCGTGATGTGTTTATTTCCCAGCCATCAAGTGGCGAGCTCAGTTCCCATCCTTCAGAATTGTAATGCCTGCTTTCGATGAATGATCGACGTCCGTTCGTCGTTAGTCCATCGAACACCATTCTTTTTATTCTTCAAACTCGACGAGCACGGCCGGTCACTGGTATATTCGATGCCACTTCCGTCAATTTAAGATGTCCTATGCAATAATGACGAAACATCCAATTCGGGCTTTACTCCCCATATTAATTTCGCTGGTTATCTTGCTATTAACCGACCGTCTGTACGCCCAGTCAGTTGAGCCTCATTTCGAACGAGTCGACTGTCCGCCTGAAGTTTCTAATTTTCAGGATCTCAAATGCGGCCTATTGACTGTGCCAGAAGATTACGAGGATCCGGCTGCGGGTAGGATCAAATTGCCGGTGACAATACTGCCTAGTCGTGAATCAAATCCAGAGCCGGATCCACTGATCTCCATGAGTGGTCTACCGGGAGCTATTCTATACCCACATCTGGAGGATCTAGTTGGCTCCGCCTTGCGAGACAGGCGGGATCTGATCTTGCTAGAACAACGTGGGGCTGGCGGATCCAATCCGAGTCTCTCTTGTGAAATTGAGTTGTTGGCCGGCGATGCCCTTCCCTGTTTACAAGCATTGCTAGAGCAAGACATCGAGTTGACCCATTACACCTCGGAAGAGATAGTCGCCGATCTTAATGCTCTACGACAAACCATGGGCTATTCAGAGTGGAACCTTTACGGCAATACGTTTAGCGCATTGCTTATGATTCGGACCATGCAAAACTGGCCGGAAGGCATTCGCGCTCTTGTTCTCGATTCTGTGATTCCACCCTCGACGCCATTACATGAAACGGTATCCTTGAATTATGCTCAGGCTCTGGAATCCTTATTTGTCGAATGCGCGACTGATGTAGATTGTGCAGTGGCTTATCCAAACTTAAGCGATCGATTTTACACGCTTATCGGCCGGCTAAACCAAGAACCAGCGATCTTTGAAACCGCCAGCCAAGCCCGTACCGAGATTGATGGTGATTGGCTGTTGGCCCAGACCTTTGATGCCTTGTACGGACATGTCAACCCATCTCTGGCGATTGCCTATTGGCCGCTGCTGATCGTTAACCTCGAACAAGGCCATCATGAGTTGCTCCGGCCCTGGCTTGACCGGCCGGTTATCGACTGGGAAGATAACCTCACCTTTGGCGCCTACTTTTCCCTTATGTGCCAGGATTTTTTCGAGATCTCTGATTCAAGCGCATTGATGATTCAGAGCAATGACTATCCGGAGCTAGATGGCTGGGCACAATCCGCTTTCGCTCGGAATATCTGCGAAACCTGGCAGCTACCGGCGGCGACTGGGCAAACTGATTTATCGCCGACAAATAGCATCCCGGCCCTAATTCTTGCCGGCCAACACGATCCGATTACTAATCCCACCTGGGGGCAGGAAACGGCCGGATATTTTGATACCAGCTATTTCTTTGAATTTCCGGCGATGGGCAATTGGGTCAGCGCCTCCGATCCTTGTGTCCAACAAATCGTCAATGTTTTTCTGAAAAATCCAGGCGTCAGGCCAGATGTTGCCTGTTCCCCGCTCGCTGCCTCATCTGGCTTCATCCTACCGGCAGACCTCAGGCTAGAACCTGGTGTGTATCAATTTATGGCCGATACCCGATCAGGAGATCGGGATATCTTATTGACGGCGCTGCTGGGATTCAGCTTGCTTATTTTCCTTGCTGAGATTGGCTACGTGGCCGGGTTAGCGGTGCGACAATTGTTTCAAAGCCACCGGCTAGCCCTAACCGGACGAAAAATGGCCTACACCGCTCATGGATTGGCGATAACCATTGTACTGCTAAACCTACTCTTTGTAGTCGTATTCAATATACGCCTCAACCAACTCTCGGCCGTAACCCCCCTGCTATTGCGCTTTGGCTTACCGGCAGCCGATAGTCCGCTTGTCCTCTTACCTATCGTGGCAGAGATTCTAACGGCCGTCTTGCTGGTCATCAGCTTCTTAGTCTGGATTATGGGTTACTGGTCGCTCCCCCAACGTATTTTCTTGTCGCTGGTGACACTGGCGACCGTCATTTTCGCCAGCCTGATGGCCAATTGGGGTTTTCTGCCACTTTCTTGAGTTGGCAACGGAAATACTTTCGCTGAATAAGGACCCAATCTAGCACTACTCTTCTTTTTCATCATTCTGCAGCAGTACACCTCCTGACGGAACGAAGCGTTCCCTGGAAAGGATTAGACTACTTTCACCGGCGCCTCCAACGGCTGCATTCACAGGAGTGGCCCCATCTTCCAATTCCCTGCGCCAGCTTTGAAGGCGGTCCACCTCATTTTGCGATAGGGCAAAAGAGATGGCCTGTTGGATGATGTAACTAGAGAGTAATAAGAGAACTTTTTGCCGCAGGTCAAGTGGGTCTCGGAAGTGTTCCCAGGAAGTCGATGTTTCCACGAAGCGGATGAAATTCTGTCCGGCCGACGTGCGTTGGATCTCATCCTTCAAAAATGGTTGTGGGTGCTTTCCTGCCCTGCGAGCCATAATCCATTCATGGCCAACTGGCGCTCGAATATCTTCACCCAGTAGGAGTAGGTGAACATCCGCATGCAGGAGGGCTTCTATTTGAATAGCTTCGTTCCTACGAGGAGACAAGGTGATTCGCCAGGCCAAATCGGTTGGGATCTCAGCCACGGCTCTCGTTAAGATATCTCGCTCGCTTTCTAAATCAGGAGCAGCCGAGATATAAAGAAGGATCTGGTCAGCCATTCACTCTGTAAAATATGCAATTAGGTACGGTCGATAAACACGACTTCTTCCCTAGCCCAGGTCAGACTATTGCTTTCCGAACTTAGACCTGTGAGGCCGATTATATCGATTTAAGTCACTACCAACGATCTCTGTTCTTGTTGACTCCCAGAAGAAAGGATGGCCAGATTTTTCAACCTGGCCATGTTCAAATTCCTATTTTGTTAAGATGTACTAGTCGGGCACTTTGACGGGAATGTCAGCCTTCCTAGCTACCCTCCAAATGAAGGAGATACTCCAACAAAACTAAAAAGCGCTCACACCAGTTGCCTGAGATTAGAACAAGTCTTTACTCGTCTTCAGAAGCTCGACGTACGTTCTGGGCAGCTGGCCCTTTGCGGCCTTCACCGACGTCAAATGTGACGCGCTCACCTTCTTCCAATACTCGATAACCAGCGCCTTGAATGGCCGAGTAATGGACGAAGATATCGCCACCAGCATCTCGTGCGATAAAGCCGAAGCCCTTTTCAGGGTTGAACCACTTGACGGTTCCCGTCTCTTGATCACTCATTTGAAAAACCTTCCTATGCTACCAAACATCTTACTGTTTGGATTCTAAATTACCGCACTAACCCAAAAAATTCCGTCCAGAGCCTAAGTCTGGGCGGTCCTATTCGGCAGTCCGGAACAAACTTACGACGACCAAAATGTACCCTATTTTACTTTTACGGTCAATTCCCTGGTTGGACTTAGTTTTTGGCACCCTTTTTCGACGATAACGAAGATAGGATCTTGCCCTTAAGTTGAGGTATCTCATGCATTATTTTCGCGAAAAAGAGCTCCATTTTACGATTCAGGTGGTGCTGATAAAAAGACCCAGTAGTGATGGTACTTACTATTACTCACAAAAGCATAGCCAATACCGAAGTTAGTTTGTTCCGCCCAGAAATCATTCTCCGCCAAAACATGCCGGCGATGTCCAGAGGACTTCAACCAGGCATTCCAGACCGATTCGGCCGTTGTGTAGCCGCCGGCGATTGATTCTATGTAGTTGTGTGCCGGATCAGTCGACCACCAGGACGGCAGTTGATAGCCTGCCTGGCGGACCAGGAAATTCGGCCCATTTCCATCGGGATTGACATGGCTGAAATAGTTACGGTTGCCCAAGTCCAGGGCACGTTCCCGGGCCACCTGGGCCAGGATGGCGTGGCAAGTCATCGTCAGCCGGCCCTGATTTGGATGATTGATAGCATAAGTGGCGATCTGCAACTCTTGACTGTTTAGCTGGCAAACCGGTGGTTTAAGGATCAGTGGCAGATAGCCAGCTGGGTCGGCTGCTACCAGGTTTGCCCCACCTCCCTCAGTTTGACCCACTCCCTCGTCAGGAGTCGCAATACTTGGCGAGCGTTTAGGCCTGGTGGGCCCTACCCCAATCTCGCCAATCACTGGCCCTTCTCCCTGGGCCGAAAGATTGGATTCTGGCGAATCGCTTTTGGCTGCCAGGATAATGAGTAACCCGGTAATTAACAGAAGAAGGAAAAATTTATTGTTATGCAGGGCACCTCTTGATTGTAATGAGTATTGTATTGCTGCAGACTAAATTACCCCTCGTTCGAAGGCCGGCAACCGGCGATACTCCAACAAGATCACGACGAAAGCCAGAAACAAAGCCAAGGGAAATACTAATAACGATATTTGAAATGTAGTCACCCTGGCCAACAATGACATGATCAAGGGAATCAAAATCCCTCCTACCGGTATGGCTACCTTGATGGAACCGATCACGGTCCCGGCCATTTGTGGATAAGCCATACCTGCGAGTGTAATCATCAGCGGAAACAACGCTGAAAGACCCAGACCAGCCAGGAAGGTCCCCAGATAGATCCATTGGCCCAAATCGATAAACAACAAGAAGGTAAATGTTATAATTGCGAAAGCAAAGAGGCCCAAGAGATAGTGAAATATCTGCCCCTTCTGGCTAATAAGACCGATCAGCACTCTGCCAACAGCAATGCCGGCTAAAAAGGTCACCAGGCCTACTTTCGAAGTGGTCTGGGTGAACTCGCGCGTATCCATCAAGAAAGTTGTCAATATTCCGGCCATGCCAACCTCTACACCCACGACGAGCGCAGCAGCAATGAACAAGGTTACCACTAATCTCTCCTGGGTAAGGATCTTCACCCGTTGCGTGTAATCTTCTTCATGACTCTGCTTCACCGGTAACCTAAAAATGCCGTACAAGAGTGCCAGCAGAAGGACGATCACGGCCGATTGGACGAGGGAATTGCGCCAATCCATTTGCAGATAGATCAAGTAAAGGGTGATCAATATCGAACCAAACGTTACGAAAAAATGGTTGATATTGATTTGCAGGCTTTGGCGCTCGCTATGCATATCCAGCAACATCGCATCGGTCACACCCTCATAGGTCCCAATCCCCAAGCCAATGATCATCATGATGATCAGGTTTAACCAGAAAATCCCGGTCAGATAAAAGGTGAACAATGAAAATGCCAGGATCAGGCTTCCAAACAAAAGTAGCTTTGGCTTCTCATGGTTGTCGGCCATCGCTCCAGAGATCCACACGGCGATCATAAAGCCGATATTCTGGACCACCAGGAACAAACCTATTTGAAAAGGGCTGAGGTTTATATTTCGAGCTGCAGCGCCAATCATGGTACTGGCCAGACCTAGAAACAACATGGATAGGTAGGAAGCTAATGTTAGGGCTTTGACGTTATTTCTCATTGGTTTACCTTAACTTCTTTAGACAGTAACCACCGGCTACTATTCTTAATTGTCAGCTAACACAGATTGAAGAATATTTCGTGATTTTATTAAGATGATAAGAAAGGGCGGAACTATTCGCCGAAAGAAAGCGGAATGATCAATTTCTGCCTCCAAATCAACAACTTTGACTTTCTTCCAGGTAACCGATTGATCGTAGTTTCGTTCAAGCTAGTAATTTCTACCGGCTTCATCCATTCCAGGCGGTCAATCTGGGAAACCAGCAGGGAACGTTGGCCTGAAATCGTTGACATTGATTGCCAAAACGCTCCTGCAGTCCCTTTTCCTCAGACATCGGGATATAGATCATATTCCCAATGGTGAAGATAACAAACCATAGCCAATTGGCAACCAGGTCCAAAATCAGAGCCTCGCCCAATAATACGAACGTTACCCCCGCTAATCATGGGATTTCTGGCAAATCGATAAGGTCCTCTAACCACCAGTGATTCCGTTGGATCCCAGCAGGTACGCTTTCCCACGGTAGCGAACAGCCAGATCGTCGAAATCATGAGGCTTAAACTCATTAGAACTGATGCCGATCCCAGGAACATTAAGACCGGCCCCAACAATCCCCACTTCTGCCAGGAAACTTTCACCGGTCCGAAAAGAACGAGCAAGACCGCGGGGATCGTCACCGTCACCGTGAATGGCAGAGTTAATATAGATCTCAGTTGGCCTTTCCAAGACACAGGCACTAGATCACCCCTCATAACACCGTTAGTAACGGCTGCTGATGGGCGAATTCATCCAAGTCATTTATATCACCGGTTAGAAAAGCTTCGCCTCTTCCGCCTTGTGAATGAAGCGTAGGATCCATTCATCGCTCCTTCATTTCGATTGTTGGCGGCATGATACCAGGAGTGACAAGTGGACGGCAACTTAGCCATTGATCAACGGGGTATGACCACCCAGGCTGCTACCAAAGGCGATATAGCCGGGTATGTTTAAGCGGCGAGATTTTTGGGTGAAATCAGGGCCCAGCCCATTGGACTCGGCCATCGGGCTCGACCACCGGAACCCAATGACTCCTGAATAGATAAATGAGGTACTGACGACACCCGCTACGAAGCAGGGTCCACGAACAATTAATACTTTTCCGGAACGAAGGTTTGTTCCTCAAAAGGCGGCCGGATATAGCCCGTCCCTTCAACCCTTGGCGGCAATTCGATCGGATCCGGCAACATATCCTCATAGGCAATGGAGCTCAAGATGTGGTCGATGCAATTCAAGCGGGCTCGCTTCTTATCGTCGGCATCCACGACGTACCAGGCTGCTTGTTTGATATCGGTGTAATCAAACATGCGATCTTTGGCTTTGGAATACTCTTCCCATTTATTTCGAGAATCGATATCCATGGGGCTCAACTTCCAGCGTCGCTTGGGATCCGCCGCCCGCAATTGGAATCGCCGTTCTTGTTCCTCATCACTAACCGAGAACCAATATTTGAGCAAGATAGTACCTGAACGGACCAACATCCGTTCATACTGCGGGCAAGAACGCAAAAATTCCCGGTATTCTTCTTCACTACAAAAGCCCATGATTTGCTCAGTGATTGCCCTGGTATACCAACTACGATCAAATAAAACGACCTCGCCGGCCGCGGGTAAATGGGGGACCCAACGTTGGAAATACCATTGGGACTTTTCTCGCTCGGTAGGAATGCCCAAAGCAACCACTCGGATGATCCGCGGGTTCGTTCGCTCAATGATCCGTTTGATTGCTCCACCTTTACCGGCCGCGTCCCGCCCTTCAAAGACGATGATCACCCGCAAGCCTTTTTCCTTAACCCAATATTGCAGCTTGACCAATTCTTCCTGCAATTGGATCAATTCGTGCATGTAATAATCGTCGCTCAATTTGCCGTTTTTACGGTATTTTTTCCGCCACTTCCCCTTATGTTCATCAAAGTAATAAAATTTGGTGTCGACTTCTTCGCCGTTTTCAGAGGATTCCGAATGCCCATCTGCTTTTAACTCTGTCTGTTCCGTCTTTTCCTGCTTTTTTGACATCGCCACCTTCTCAGAACCCTTTAAACGGTCCTAAATTGACATAATCTTGCGGTTCAAGATATCAATCCAATTCCAATTTAGCCACTATCAAAACTATAAGCAAATTCTCGTCCGTTCGCAAGATCCTAAATCAAAGTGAGCAAGCGATGATTGCTTCCATAACATGGCAACGAACCTCTTTGGGGGGTTCACAGGAGGAAAAGTACCAGGGTGATCTAGCGTTTGCTTACCGATTCTTTGCATGCCAATTTGCCGCTATGAGGCAACCGTCATGTTTTTGTATTTGCTTTTTTTGGATGAAAGCTTTGGCGTCCCACACCATCCGCTAATAGATCATTCTCATATAACGATTAACCTTGCTCTTGCGGTAACCCCCATTTGATCTTTGATTCCCAATGCCAACCATTCGTCACGTTGCTAAATCTATCGATATAATACTTCTTGGCATACATTTCAAGCTGGCTATCGCCTAAGAGCAACTTCTTCCGGTCATTTTCTTTTTTCTTCATCACTTCACTTAAATACTGGTACTAGCAGTTCAGTCAACAGCTACTGAGATCCTCGTAGTTTTTTTAGGGTGCTCTCGCTTTTTACCAGTCCACGCATCTTAACACCCATGTCTCGCAAGAGACCATATATCTCTTTCTTAGCCTTCCTACCCAACTCTATAGAGCCGGCAAACGGCTTTATTATTATACCATTCTCGTCAAGACTTAGCAGTAATACGTTAACATCTCCTCCGACATAGGGGTCCATAATGGCTGCCCCTTGCACGGCATATACCGCCAAACCGGCCGCATCAGTCAGGCTGATATCCTCGTTGATGAAGCCCAAATCCCTTAGAAACAGTTCGGCGTAAGCGGCGCCGCTACCTATAGTCCCGTACTGGGTCACGTTCTCCGTTAGGCCATCGTAGTAGGCGATGAAAGCTCTGAGATTGCCATTATGGGTACGCCCGGCAAAGATGAGCATCAAATCAAATCGGGCGACTGGCGCCTCGAGAAACTTTCGCCTATCCAGTTCGTACTCCTTAAACAGGACGGTAACCAGATTTTCGCAAACTCCTTCGGCGAAATCAATGATATCGAGGGGACGGCCATATCTCATTCTGGCATCCACAAGTCCGCCGCGATTCAAACGATACAGGAACTTATCCACATAGGCCGTCGAACCAGCACCAATGATCGCCACTGGATACGCTAACTCTTCCTTTTCTATGACGAAAATCTTCTTGTGGTACTTGGAAACAGACACCCCCCGCCCAAAAGTGGATAGGCTATCGCAGGCTAACACGATTCCTTCAGAACACTTGATGGCTACGCCCACCGTCATCGATTACCCTCCTACGTCTTGGAATGCTAGGACAATGCTTTCATAACCTTACTTCGACTCTAGCCCCTGGTCAAGAAATTAGGCCTCAAATTGACCGCCGGCAATTTTTTCGTGGATTTTCCATACCGGTGCCCAAACTCCGTCCATCATATTAGACAAGATGACGACATTGATGTTTTGCTTCGGAAAATGGCGGAAGAGACCGCTTACGCCTGCATTCATGCCTTCTTTTTGATAGCAGACCACATTTTTGGCGTTGTCCACATAGAACCACAGACCATAACCGTACATCATCGTCCAGTCATCTTTGATCCGGTAAGTTACCTGGGGAGTTAATAAGGCGCTGGTTAATTCCGGCGACAGAAGCAAACCATCTTTCAAAGAGTAGATGAAGCGATCTAGATCCCCGGCGGTCATATATGCGCCACCATCTGGTGAACCGATCGGCGGGTAGGAATAGATATTCTTTTTCCAGCCAAGTATATTTCCTGCCTCGTCGCTCAACGGATCAGAGCCTTCGGCCGCTCTTTCGTTCACCCGGTCCTGGCGCAGGAAATCCGAATCCTTCATACCACAGCGATCGAAGATATGTTCCCGAATATAATCCCGGTAGACCATCCTTGTGCTCTTTTCGATCATCAATCCCAGTAAAATGAAACCACAATTACAATACCGGCAACCTTCCCCTGGCTGGAAATTGGCCGGCTTATGGATAAATTGGGGTAAAAAATCGGCCGTCTCTATGACAGAATAGTTTGGCCTATCCTTCCAGAGCTCTTCATACAATTCTCCATCCTCTTCTTCGACATCGTCGCCTATTCCTGATGTATGGGTCAGTAGGTGATAAACATTCACATCTTTAGAGATCGTTGTATCTTTCAGCCCCAGGAAGTCAATCACGCCAGTATTAAATTCGAACATTCCCTGATCTATCATCTGCAAAGTAGCGACCGCCGTGAACACCTTGGTGATAGAGGCCGTATCAAATCGAATGTCGAGATTGTTCTTGATTTTCCATGTGCGGCTGGCATAACCATAGGCCCCCGAGAACAGGCGTTTTTGCCCTTGGGTGATCAATACTACTCCGGAAAAAGCATTGTCATTCCCCAGATCTTGGAAATATTGATCAAGTTGCGAGGATAGTTCGCTCACCGGGAGCCTCCTATTTTTATCATTCTCTGCTCGATCCCGGCTGGATGTAGCTAGTGGTCCGACCAGGCCAGGATCGAGTTACAAGGATTTGGGGAAGGATGGTAGCAGTAACGGTTCAATGATCAACCTTTACGATGTCAAAAAGATCTACCTCTCGAGTATGGGCAACTCTGTTTTCTTCAGGAATGATTACTTTCAGGTTTTCCCCGGGGGATTCGTGAGAGTCACAGAGCCATCCTTCGCGGCACCATCATCGAATTTGTACCGGCGGGAGGAGTCAGTTTGAATTTAGGCCCCAATCATACCGTTGGTAGTTGAAGTTAAGCTGATCTCCCCCTGAAATCAGTACTTCACGGCGATCGTCGTCAGGCAAACTCTTGGCTAAGAACTCCACGACCCCCTGGCGGCCGCCAAAGTCTGCCTCGTACCAGCGAAAGATTTGTGAAAGAAGGAGCTGGTCACTTTCAGGCTGGATCATGGTCGTTTCGTTCACGAAACCCCTGGCGGCGAGATCGAGCTGGGCGCTCAATTTTTCTGGATGATAGGATCTGATGGGCGGGCACGACCGGCCGCCACAGTTGAGGGCAAAATGTATGCGCAGATCGATAGGCAAAGACCAGGCCAGCCGCGGGTCGTCTGAGGGGAAATGTGGGCCGGGTATATAAGGATTTCCGCGGTTACCGCGTAGGATACCATGCTCGATGTCTTCAAGGCTTATCCGGCGGCCGTCCACCAAGTAAGCCGCACGACGGAAAAAAGCCAACAAACCCAACCTGCCCTCGATCACGCTTCGCCGCACCCCGAAGGTAATCACAGCGTCAATCACCAGAGCATTATATAGATTAATCCAAAATGCCCGTCGCTCATCTTGCGTAAGCAATCTTTGCGGCATAAATCCTGGCAGCGCCGCCAGGCATTCGTCACGATAGGCGATGTATGCCGGGCTGTTCCGTAGTGCGGCGTAATCTACCTCAGAGCCGGTCTCATCCATGACCGAAACTTTTAGCGTATCAAGCGTTTCCTTGAGCCTGGCAGCCAGGTCACTAGGCGGCGGCATATTATCCGCGACCAGGCCAGAATTAAGTACCAGCGACGAATTAGCTCCGGTCAACCGGTTAAGCGCGGTTTCACGAACCTTGATAAAGACATCTTTGATCCCCGAATGGCGGCTGGTTAGCACCGGATCGTTAACACCTTCGGCCGTCGTCTCTTCTTTTAGCATCTAATATTTAACCTGTTCATCGAAAATGACACCTGCTACAGAACGATCCCGATTGTCACTTAATAGGATAAGAGCGTCGGCAATCCAGCTTACGAAGCTGCAAATTTTGTTTGAAGGGCGCCAGATTATTGGCAAACAATAGCCGATTTTCCTTGAGTGGGCTATAGTGATTGATCTAGCCGTCCCGTGCCCTTGCAGGAGAAAATGATATGCCAGATAGCGAACCCAGTGCTTATGTTGCTTCACCCGCAGCACAGTCCCAATTAATGCCAGACCGGACCACCCTTATCGCCTTTGCCGCATTTGTTTTAGTAGGCGGCGGGGCATCCATTGCCGTTCGCTTCACTTATGGCGAACTGGCGCCATTTTGGAGCGGTGCGCTGCGCTTTGGCGCGGCTGCTCTGATCTTCTGGTTATTGATATTGCTCCGCAGAGTGCCGCTGCCCAAAGGAAAAGCCCTGCTGGGTGCAGCATTATTTGGTTTTCTGAGCGTCGGCGCGGCTATGATTTTTATCTACTATGGCCTGACCAAGACGCCGGCCAGTCTTTACCAAACGACTGTGGCCATCGTGCCCTTGCTGACCATCTTTTTCGCGGCCGTCCACAAACTAGAACCATTGCAAAGACGGGGCGTCCTTGGCGGCCTGTTGGCGGTAAGTGGTATCGCCATCGCCGTCAGCGGTTCTCTCGTTTCAGGAGTCGAGATCTCGCTACCCCATATCATCGCCATCATTGCCGGCGCGGCCTGTTTTGCCGAAGCAGGTATCGTGGTTAAGTTATTTCCGAGCAATCACCCCTATACCACCAATGCCATAGGAATGACAGTTGGCGTGCTGATGTTAATTACGGCTTCATTGATCTCAGCGGAAACCTGGGCCTTGCCTTCCAGCGCCAGTACCTGGCTGGCCATGTTGTACATCGTTCTGGGTGCTACCGTCGCCGGGTTCTTACTTTATTTGTTTATTCTCGGCCGCTGGACGGCATCAGGAACCTCTTATGGCTTTGTCCTCGTACCCATTATCACCGTTATTCTAGCCGCCTTCCTAACTGACGAGACCATTTCAGTCCTCTTCCTTGTTGGCGCGGCCGTCGTGCTTGTGGGCGTTTATATTGGCGCCTTAATGCCCTCCAAGAAGAAAGCTGAACCGGCCGAACTGGATACGGAAGATATTCAAGCTCGGCCCGGCTTACCCACCTGTGTTTAGGCCTGTGCGATCTTCTAGAGCACTATGCGACCGGTTTTTCCTGCCTTCCAAATCGAACTCGGTAACGAAGCGTTCAAGATTTCCTGAGGAAGTCGAGTGCATCTCAGTTGCGTATTTCACCGAGCGTCCTAAAATTAGTTTATGACTGAATTTGAAATAACATCCATCCCAGGACCTCTACATTGGAAAAACCAACCGTTGGACTGGCAACTACAATCCGACAATACGCTGATTATTGAAGCCGGACCGGCAACTGATTGGTTTGCCGATCCGGCCGGAAGCCCGGCAAAGGATAACGCCCCGGTCGCCCTTTTCATACCTCCCGACGAGAATTTCACCCTGAGTGCCAAGGTGTTGGTAGACTTTGCCTCTACCTTTGATGCCGGTGTTTTACAGGTTCGGGCATCTGATTCGCTATGGGGTAAACTTTGTTTCGAGTATTCACCCCAAGAGCAGCCGATGATCGTTTCGGTCGTGACACGTGGCCTATCGGATGACTGTAATTCACGGACGATAGAATGGAATGAGATCCACTTACGCGTAGCCCGGCTGGGCGAGGCCTTTGCTTTTCACTACTCCTTTGATGGTCGCTTCTGGCATATGGTGCGTCATTTCACTTTGGGACCATTGAGCAATCTCCAAGTTGGATTTTCATCTCAGTCACCAACCGGCCAGGCTTGCCAGACAATTTTTTCCGAGATTGAATATCAAGCAAGGCGTTGAACGATATCCGAAGTGGAGAGTAAACGGGCAGCGCTGGGGCAGGAGCTCTCCAACACAAAAGTTGAAACAAAAAAGAGGCTCCCGAATTCAATCAGGAGCCTCCAGATTTAGGCGGATCTTTGAGCTTCAGTTGTAGCCAACAGAAGCGCTAAGTCCAGGTTATTTCGACGGCCGCACCTCAACTTGCATGAAGCTTTCTCGGGCGCTTACGCTCTTAACCCGGATCTGTGTGCCGGTATGCGGTACCTGAACGCTGCCGTTAGGATTAGCGGCATTCCAGTAATCGTTATTATCGTCGAAGGTCTTAACGGCCGGCAGGCTTGGATGGTAGGAAGGTTCTCCAAATTTATGGAGTGTGATCGCATCCGTTGCCTCCAATCCAAACGTGGCATCATATGTCTGAGTGCGGCCACGCCAGACATTACCAAACGCATCGTACATCACCTCGGGATGCGCGTCCACCGGCAGCAGCAAACCACCGCAGCGTTCATAGGACGGTCCGCCGCAACGGGCAGTAACGTTGTTATTCGGGAACGATGTATCCCAGTAGCTGATCAGCAAACCATCCTGGTAGGGGAAGTGCTCTACAAAGTTGTCCAAGCCTGGTACACCAATAAACCCGAAGTTGTAGGCATTGGCCAGACCTGCATCGAAGCCCCGGTACTGGCGGAACTCGGCCACATAGTAGTTGTTGTAAAAGGCGCTCTCGACGCCTTCGGTCACTCGGAAACCATCGAAGGTCCAACCTGCGTCCACCTCAGCCCCATCAAGCGGAAGGTCGGCGATAACGAGATCGTCCATCTTAAAGCCAAAACCGCCCGTATTACCGTCCGTCCAGTAGTTGAAGCCAAGCAAGTAATTGCCTTCGGGAAGATCGGCGGTCAGATCTACCCAGCCGCCAGAACTGCCTGTAATGCCATCACCGAAATTGGTTGGTATAGTAGTCCAGTTTGCACCGCCATCAGTAGACATAACCAGGTATGCATAGTCCCAGTTGAGTTCAATCTGATAGTTCACCTTGGCGGTCAAAGTCTGGCCAGCACCCACACTGACTGCCTTATACATGTAGTTGTCAAGATTGTCACCTGCGCCGCTGTAGTAATAGTACTCTCCAGCATAAGGAGCGCCGATGTCGGTCACAACATCTTTCGGGGGCAGCACCACAAACAGACCCTGGGCCTGTTTTGTATTGGCTTCCGCCGGGCCCATCTTATGTTCCGACTTCTCACCCGCATAGGCTACCTCGTAGTTCAACCAACCAAGCTGGAACTTCTCCCAGACGCCGAAGTGATTGGGCTGCGAGCCGATGTCGTAGTCATTCTGGCTGAGCCAGGAACCGGAGGACATGAGGGTCCAGAAGCCGGTCCCATTCTCGCCGGTGTAATCATATAGATCCGGCAAACCCAGGTCATGCCCATACTCATGCGCAAAAACGCCCACGCCGCCATTTTCCGGTTGAATCGTATAATCGAGGATCCAATAGTCGCTGTCACCGATCTGTATACCGCCACTCACGTTGAAAGACGGGCCCACCGGTAACCACCAGTAGGTGCCCCAACTGTGGCTCCAAATGGCACAGTCGCCTAAGGCGCCACCACCGGCCTCATTGCCTTCGCCAGCATGTACAAATTGCGCATGATCGATATAGCCATCCGGTTCGTTGAAGTTGCCATCGCCATCATAATCATACCGGTCCCAGACGTCGAAGTCGGCCAGGTAGGCGTTGATCTCATCCGGGCTCATGGACTGCATGTCGTACCAGCCATCGATAGATTCGATCAAAAAATCCCAGACGCGGTACGCATTCCCAGGTCCCGGATCGCCGTCATCATAGTCGCAGGCATCACCAGCTAAGGGGACCCAATCGGTCACGTCACCAAAGACGGTGTAGCGATTGGAGGAATTCTCGATGTAGAACTGGCGCATTGAGTTGACACCTTCTCCCTCGGCGAAGAGCATATCCAGGTAATAGTCGCGGCTAAAATCCTCCGTCCAGATGGTGGTATTGTCCAGCGAGCGATCTGGTTCCGCGATATTGTTGTGAGAGAAGTCGGCAAACTCGCCCATCACCGTCCAGACCGGGTCCTCGCTCTCGCGTTCCAGCTCGACATATTGGCCTTTGGCCACTTCGTGAGTCTTCCCATTGGCCTTGCCGTTGAGTTGTGCTGCAAGCGCCGCCGCGTGCAATTCGCTCGCCTCATCTTTCAATGGGTGTGACCGGTCATCAGGTTTGGCAGCACGATAATCATCGGCCGCATTGGGGCCTGCGTCAGGCGACGCATAGGCAGCCACAGAAAAAATGGCCACTAGCGCAAGCAACATCAAGATTATACTGATTGTCTTTTTCTTCACCTTTTGTCTCCTCATTTTTAAGAACTATTTATCTACGAAAACATTAGTGTCGTACCGATCGAAAACTTCTACGCTGAACAGCATGCCGTTCAATCTGTACGGAATAGCCGCAGTCAGACGTTTGCGAGTCAGTAGGTGCGTTTAGAGTTCTCTACAAGGTAAGTATCACCTCCTTCTGCAAGATCTAACAAGCAAGCAGGGCTAAATTTGTATAAACAAATTGTTTATGAGCTTGTGTGACTCTCTACCCGTTCAATGTGCAGATCAGATGGTGACCCGAATGTTCGACACAGATGACCCGATCAACAAGTTCGCATAAGGTATCGCATGACGCGAACGATGTCACGGTCATTCCCCCTGGTCAAAACTTCAATCTCCTCTGACAAGTGCATCTCTCTTAAATTTACCAGACAAAATCAAGGATGTCTAGTCTCAGGCGAGTGAATGGTTCTAGTTTCGTTCGCCACGTTGACCTTACCTGGGTACTAGTACTAGAGTCCCGTCACACCATAGCTACAGAGGGACTACTCGAGGAGAAAATACGTAGGGCATCGATGAGTTGTTCGGAGGTAACTACCGTCCGGATTTCAATCTTTTAAGTAGGGTTGTCCAAGAGCTTCAGGTTTAGCGGCCCCCCAGCGGGTCCTGAACCACTTAGTTGACATGAGCAGCAGGACGCCCAGGGTGATGGCAAATGGAACCATCCGCCAGATATACCTGGAAAAAAGTCCGGGAAGCAGCAACTGCGGATTGAGCGATAGCTGCCAAAGCGTTCCAAATAACAAAGATCCGGCCATCAGGATCAACGGATTCCACATCGAGAAGAAGACCAGCGCCAGGGCGATGAAGCCCCAGCCCATCAGGAAATTGTAATTCCAGACCGGGTTGTAATCGAGCGAATAAACCGCTCCTGCAAATCCCATCAGCATGCCGCCGGTGATGACGCAAAGATAACGAGTCCGGGATACATTGATGCCCGACACCTCGGCCACCTCTGGGTCTTCACCAACGGATCGGATTCTCAAACCCAGGCTTGTCCTGGAAAGGACGAACCAGACAATCACAGCCAGGATGATTCCCAGGAAAAAGAATGGTGAAAGGCCCAGGATAGTGGGAAGCCTGTCTAATCCCAAGGGTCCGGCAAAAGGAGCGCCGATGTAGGTAGTCAGGCCAAAACCCAGAATCCAAATCCCCATCCCGCTGACGACCTGGTCACCGCCCAGGGTTATCGAAAAAAAACCATGAAGCAGACCAAGTAGTCCGCCGATGGCAATCCCCACTAGAAAACCCAGAAGGTAACTGCCGGTGGATTGGGCGGTGATGAATCCCAAGGTGGCGCCGAAGAGCATCACCCCCTCGATGCCGACGTTGATAATACCAGAGCGCTGGCCGATGAGTTCGCCCAAAGCACCGATCAAGAATATCGTCGAAGCGTCGAAACTTCTAATTAGAAAATCCGGCATCTATGCTCTCCTGCCTAGTCTTTTGCCACACGATCGTATTGCGGTAAAAGAATTGAAAAGCCACCAGGGTAATCATCAAGACTCCGAGCAGGGCGTAGTCGACGCCAAAACTCATACCCAGTTTTCCCTGGACGAACCTTCCACCAACAGACAAACCACCAAATAGTAGGGCGACCGGTATGGCTGCCAGCGAGTTACCTTGGGAGATCAAGCCACAGATGATCCCGTAAAAAGCCAGATCGCCGAAAAAGCCATAGGTCCGGGCGATCTTATAGACGCCGGGGACCGCGCCAAAATAATGGTATCCAGCCAGGCCGGCTAAAGCGCCTCCCATAATAAATACTAGGAGTGGAATGGATAATTTATTGATGCCAGCATATGCGGCCGCGGCCGGATTTTGCCCGTAGGCCTTGATTTGATAGCCGATTTGGGTCTTCGCGAACATGTAGTACACCAAAACCCCAACCCCAAGGGCGATGAAGATCGTGAAGGGGATATCGAGGATCAGCGGAGCATAAAGTGAATCGGGTAATTGAAAGCTTTCACCCCTCCCGCCGGCATTCATGAAAGGTCCGCCATCCTTAATCATGAAGGACACAAACCAGAACATCATGAAGTTCAACATCATGGTCACGACAATCTCATTGATATTGTATTTCCCTTTTAGATAGCCCGCGATGGAGCCAAGTGTTGCCCCGCCTAAGGCCGCTGCGATCAAAGTGATCGGCAGAATAATAATGGCCGACGGATAAGTGGAATCAAACTCATTTACGCCGAAGGCAAAAAAGACTGCGTAGGCGGCCAATGCACCGGCATAAAGCTGGCCCGTCATTCCGATATTCCAAAGACCCGCCCGGTAAGGAATGATGAAGGCATAAGTACACAATAGGAGAAATATGAACCTGTTGATCGTCAGGGGCAGGCCGAAGGGATTAACGAAAGCGTAGGAGAAAATCTCCCGGTAGGCGACCAGGGGATTTATTCCAGCTAGGATAAAGATAAGGCCGAATAAAAACAGGGCGACGAGGATGGCCAGGATCGAGATGCTCGCCGCCTGCCAGTTACTTATCGAAGCCCTTTTTTCGAGCTTCAATTCATTGCTGCCGATCCTCATACCCCTTCCTCTTCTAAGCGTATTCCCGCCATCATGGCCCCAATGCTTTCTCTTTTAGCCTCGTCACCAGAGACTATGGCCATAAACTCACCTTCATAAATTGGCACAATCCAATCGCATAAGGCAAAAATTTCGTCGAGGTCTTCCGATATAAGGAGAACGCCCGCTTTTTTCTGTTTAGCCTCGACGAGTTTGTTGCGGACGAACTCCATCGCTCCAATATCGAGACCCTGAGTGGGCAAATCGGCGATGACAAGCCTGGGTTTTCGCGACAGCACGCGGGCCATGATGAACTTTTGCAGATTCCCTCCAGATAAATTTTTCGCTTTTACATCTGAGCCAGGGGTTGCCACCCCGTATTCAGAGATGAGTTCGTTGGTGAGGTCCCTTATCTTTTGGTAATTCAGGGTTCCCCGATGATAGTATTTGTCGTCGAAGTAATAGTTCATGGTGGTATTTTCCACCAAAGAGAAATCGGCGATGGAACCGACATCATTGCGATCGGCCGGGACATAGCCTATTCCCAGTTGCCAGCGCTGGTAACTGGAGGCATTAGTTATATCTTTATCATCGAGAATCACCTGGCCCTTTTCAGCATTTCGAAGACCAGCCAGAACCTCAACTAACTCCCTTTGCCCGTTTCCTGACACACCGGCTATACCTAATATCTCGCCTTCACAAATAGAAAACGACACGTCATGCAAAGCCACAATACCCTTATCGCTGAGAGCAGATAAGTTTTCTACTTGAATAATCGTATCCCCTTTCTCTACCCTGGTCCTTTCCACACTGAAAATGAAATCTCGGCCGACAAGTTCCTCTGCCAAACTTTTCTCGGTCGCCTGATCTGTAGCAATACAGGATACAACCTTCCCCTGTCGCAACACCGTAATTCTGTCGCTTATCCTCAGCACAATAGGCAACTTATGGGTGATGAATGGTACGATAGCCAGGTTATCTCTAGACATGGCCTCGATAGATGTCAGCAACTTCTCCGTTTCTACGGGCGTCAGCGCGGAAGTCGGCTCATCCATAATGAGAACCTCGGCTCCGCGATAAAGAGCCTTGAGAATTTCTACGGCCTGCTTTTCCCCTTCGGATAGTTGCCAGACCTTTGCCTTGAGATCAATGCTAAAACCATATTTATCGCATAGTTCATCGATCTCTCGCGTTCCTCTTTTCTGGTTTAGGACCTTGCCTGCCCTGGGGTGACCCAGAATAATATTTTCGAATACCGTATGCGCGGGCACCAATTTACGGTGTTGGTGAACCATTCCAATCCCTTGATCGATGGCATCCAGCGGCGATTTGAATTTGACCAGTTTACCGCTGAGGTATATCTCGCCTTCATCAGGTTGGTATTGGCCGAAGAGAATCTTCATCAGGGTCGTTTTCCCTGCGCCATTTTCCCCTAAAATAGCATGAATCTCGCCGGCTCTTATCTCAAAATCAATCTTATCATTGGCCAAAACGCCGGGAAATCTTTTGGTGATTCCCCTTGCCTCTAAAACTGTATCGCCACGATTGATCTCTTCTAGCAGCACTTTGCACCCTTGATTCTTGACTGGATTACCGATCGCGACTATCCGTGCGCCACTTGGATTCGGTTAATTTGCAGCTGGCAACGACTAGCGCTTCTTTTTATTCTTCTAATGATTCGTTAGGATGGACTGGTCTTTTGATATCTATGAGGCTCCCAATTCAGAGATTTCTTCTCTTTTAATCGGGAGCCTCACGTTCTAAGGATTCACGGTAATCACTCGATATTATGTTGCAGAGTGATTGCCGGGTGTTATTTTTGGTCTACTCCAGGATCTCCACGCCAGCTAGATCGAAGTTAAAGAGTGAAAGCAGCCACTCATCTGTTGGCATCTCACCGGCGGGCTTTACCTCTGTCCCGGCAGCCGGAAGCGGCGCAGCTTCGAGCTCCAATCCAGTTCCATTGCTAACAAAAGCGTGTTCCTGGAATGGATCCCATTCGCCATTTATCATCTGTTCCCTTCTCTGTTCGACGAGTTGAACGATCTCATCGTCGATCAGCGGGAGCGCGGCCGGACTAATGGCCTCGATTCCCACTTTGTTGTCGTTCATGATATCAACGGTTGGAACCTCTGTACCATCGGCCAGAACCATTGAGTTATTCATGCCCAGATACAAAACGGTTTCTGGGTTTTCTTCGCCTGCCAGCCACTCATTGAGCATGTGCTCGTAGAGTACTTCCCAGCGAGTGTCAAACGATACGGCCACGGTATCGGTGTCAGACCAACCGTAAAAGCCTACGATATCCATGTCCTTGCCTATAAACCAGATTCCTTGCTCTTGGGCCACATCTAGCGGCGACCCGGAATCAGTCTGCTGGGTGAGGACATCGACATCATACTGGGTGATTAAGGTTTCGGCGATATCACGTTCTTCCGCCGGCAGGTACCAGTCGCCGACGTACTTCACGTATATCGAGATGTCCTTGTCAAGTAACTCGGCCGCGTCCTGCACGCCAAGGATAAAACCGTTCTGGCGCCTGATGACCTGAACCGAGGGGAAGGCTGATACGATGCCGATATTACCGCTCTCGGTTAAAGCCCCAGCCAGGAGGCCTTCCAGGTACAGCGCCTGGTATTGCCTTGGGAATAACCTGATGAAGTTTCTGGCGGTGCTCAGGTCGCTGGCGATGATTGAACCAAAGTAGACATCTGGATACTTATCGGCGATTTCAATCAACGGCATGCCCATGAACTCGGCGTTGCCCACGACGATGGTAGCCCCATCAGAGATTAACTCTTCGGCATAAGGGACTGTGAGATCTGGTCCAACTTCTTCCCTATAAACGTATTTGACATTGTCATACTTTTCGGCGATGCGTTTTCCCGCGCGATCGTGAGCTCCCGACCAAGTCGTCCCTTCAATGACGCTGAAATGCTCGATGGCCAAAGTCGCACCCATATCCTGTCCTGTAGCCGGCTCTTCGGCAGGCTCTTCAGTAGGTTCCTCTGGAGCTTCGGCCGGCGCTTCTTCAGCTACATCTGCGGGCGCTTCGGTTGGCTCGGCCGTTGAACACATTGTGGTTCCCAGAAGCACAATGGCTAGGGCGGCACTAATTAAAATGATTCGAAATAGGGGACCATACTTCTGCAGGTATAGTTTGCTAATCATCTCGATTCTCCTCCATATACTTTACGCGTTGCCTGCACCAATTCAATCACATAAATTTCCGTGCTCTCAGACTCGTTATCTTTCCATACACAACCCCCACAGCTGAAGTGAAGTCAATTCTAGAGGACTATTAGTTACACGTCAATTTATTCCCAGCCCAAATGGAATATTCGCCACATCTATAATTCAGATGCCCTCAGCCAATCCCCTAATACAATTTTTCGCCCGATTCCGGCTGTTTCTGTTATAATGCGCGCAGGCAATTCTACCTCCAGACACAGAACAGGTGAATGAGCCAGTTAAACCAGGCCTCTCGCAATGAACTAATTGAGCAATTCATTGTCCACGATATGGCTAACGTGGATGCTGCAATCCAGGTGGATCACCAAAGCTTGTTTACACAGGTCTCGCCGGCAATAGACCAGCGCGAATAATAACTACTATATTCAAAAAAGCGGTGAAATAAGAAGGTAATTTATGGATCAAGATTTGCTCAAAACAAATCTATTGTCGATAGCAGTGGCAGGACTTCTAATGCTGCTGGCGGGCACATTATTGTATTTTTTCAGAGATGAGGTATCCAACAACGTTCGTTTCTTCATGCCCATCCCTCCTCTTATTGTTGCAGCCTATATATTCGTATTCAATATGTATAATTACTACGATGGAAACCTACCCGGTGGTGCCTGGACAACATCCAAAGAGATAATCTACAGTGCTGCTATCTCGGCCGTCGTTTTTGGTATTTCCACCCTAATGTTAATCGTCATTATCCATTTTCTCAAAAGATGAGCCTATTGTACGATCTGCGGGTATGAGTGTGGCTTGAGCCACCTAAGAATGAGATTGGGAGAATAGCTGCTTTGATCTGTTCCAAATGCCAGTTCTCAAATGTAGAAGATGCTAACTTCTGTTTAAATTGTGGCCAGCGGATCACCGTAATTTGCCCTCGTTGCAGCCGGCGTATCCTAAGCCTGGCTAATTTCTGTGATGGTTGTGGCTTTTCGCTTGAACATCAACCTCCGGCCGCAACCGGCGTCTCCGATCACCAGCAAGGGGTAGTCGGGCCACTTGCGGCGTCTTCGCCAACGCCAGGGAAGACGATGATAGCCGGTGATGGACCGAATGCATTTCAGCAACCGCTAAGCCCAGCACGGCCATCGGCTGAACCTCCGAAGTTAAATGAAGTTGAACCTCCTACGCCGACAACGAACATACCCGAATCCCCCTTAACACAATACATTCCAAAAGAACTCGTGAAAAAGCTGGAAGCAGCGCGATCGAGCGGCGATATGGTGGGTGAGCGGCGTGTCGTGACCATGCTGTTTTGCGACGTCAAGGGCTCTACGGCCGCCGCCGACAAATTGGATCCAGAAGAATGGTCGGAGATCATCAATGGCGCTTTCGAGCATATGATCAAGCCGGTTTATACCTACGAAGGTACCGTAGCCCGCTTGATGGGTGATGGCATCCTCGCCTTCTTTGGTGCACCCTTATCCCATGAAGACGATCCCCAACGGGCCATCCTTGCTGGTCTGGACATGTTGGCCAGCATCACCCCATATCGTGACCAGATCATGCATGAATGGGGCATTGACGTCAATCTTCGAGTAGGCATAAACACTGGACTAGTCGTCGTCGGCGCCGTCGGTTCTGACTTAAGGATGGAGTACACGGCTCTGGGCGACGCCATCAACTTGGCCTCGCGCATGGAGCAAACGGCCGAACCCGGTTCTGTGCGAATCGCTCATGATACTTACCGGCTGGTAGGACCTCTTTTCGAATTTGAAGAATTGGGTGGGATCAAGGTGAAAGGCAAAGATGAGCCCGTGAAAGCTTACCGGGTATTAAGCCGAAAAGTCGTCGGAGGCCGGGTTCGCGGCATCGAGGGTCTTCATGCCGAAATGGTCGGGCGCGAGGTAGAATTGCAGACATTGAGCGGCGTCTTGGCTGACTTGAAACAGGGAGTCGGGCGTATTGTTTCCGTATTAGGGGAAGCAGGTTTGGGTAAGAGCCGTCTGGTCAGCGAAGCCTACGATTACTTCAATCAAATACCAGGCCTGGAAAGCCATTGGCACGAAACCAATAGCCTTTCCTACGAAACCAACCAGGCTTATGGCTTGTTTCAGCGGCTGATTCGGCTAATAAGCGGCATTGACTACGACGATGCGCCACGCGTGATGAAAAAGAAGTTGGCCACCATTGCCGAAATCTTACCAGAAGAGCGCCGTCCACGAGCCACCCGGCTCTTCGAAGCCTTGTTTGGGTTGGATGGTGACGACGGAGCGCCACCACTAGAAGGCGAGTCCTTCAAACGCGAACTTTCCGAGTCTATTTTTGAATGGTGGCAATTGCACTTTTCTGAGCATCCCACTGTGCTAGTTTTCGACGATATGCACTGGAGCGATGCAGCATCCATTGATTTACTCATGGACCTACTGCCGCTAACCACTGAAATCGGCCTGGTCGTGGTCTGTGTCATGCGCGCCGAGCGCCGGGCGCCGGCCTGGAAAATTAAGACTCTTGCCGACGATGAATACCATCATCGTTACACGGAAGTAAGCCTGCGTCCTCTGTCCCAGTCTGAGAGTAACGAGCTCGTAGACCGGTTATTGGCCGTAGCTGAGATTCCAGACAGCCTGCGGGCTAACATTCTCGAGAAGTCGGATGGCAACCCATTCTTCATCGAGGAAGTTGTCAGGACATTAATCGAGAATGATGTGGTTATCCCTGAAGATCGGCTGGTCGACGGCAAGACGACACGTTATTGGGTAGCGACCAGCGACAGTTCGGATTTTTCTATACCCGATGGTTTGCAATCTTTGCTGGCAGCCCGAATGGATCGTCTGGAGGAGGCAACGCGAGCCACTTTACAACTGGCCTCTGTCATCGGCCGCAATTTTTATCTACGGGTATTGCAGGCTGTGGACGAAGATACTCCGGCCGAACTGGATATGCACGTGGCCACATTGCTGCGACTAGATATGATTCGCGAGTCAGCGCGAGTGCCTGAAATCGAATACGCTTTTCGAAATCCTTTAGCCCAGGAAGCCGTCTACAAGACCATTTTGCTCAAGCGCCGTCGGGAGTTCCATCGCCGGGTAGGCGAGGCCTTAGAGGAATTGTATCCGGAACGAAAAGAAGGCTATTACGGATTGTTGGCCCATCATTTTACTTTGGCAGGCGAACACGAAAAAGCCATCGAGTATTGCCGGCAAGCAGCCCAGCAGGCTGTTGCAGTTTATGCTTATAGTGAAGCAGACCACAATCTGCGTACCGCCCTCGACCTGGTCGATTCTGATGCTCCTGAGACAATCCGGGTGGATCTGCTTGAAGAGTTAGCCGACGTCTGCCGGTTGGTTCGCGATTTCACCCAGGCGATTTCGTATTATCAGCAGGCGCTCGAGCACTGGGAAGGTACGGCCGGCCGTGACAACATCGTAGCCGTGCGCTTGCAGCGCAAAATAGTTGAAATCGCGACCGATACTAAGTGGTCGGTCGATGCCGAAACCTATGAGCAAGTCAGCACCATCAGCCAGGCATCTCAGGCCAACCTACAAGAAAGTTTGCGCGCTATGGAAAGTGAGCCGCCCCATGCCGAGACCGTACTTCTGCTGGTCGCCCTCGCTGCCGATGCCTGGCGCGTTCAAACTCCACCGGATTGGGAGTCCGCCCAACGATTCGCCCAGGAAGCCGTAGCTATGGCCGAACAACTGGACGATCCACTGCTCCTTTCCCAGGCTCTCGGCGCGCTGGCTAATGTGTTAGATGGACGCAGTAAATTGCGCGAACATTTAAAGATAGCCCAGCGGCGACTCGAAATCAGCCATGATAACCGTTATAAAGATAAGCGCGAGAAAATCGACTCCTTGCGCGGCCTCGGAGTGGCCTTGATGTACGTTGGCGATTACTCCCAGGCCTTGCCTTATCTTGATCAGGCGGCCGGTCTTGCCACCGAGATTCAGGCGATGGACCAGGTGGCCAATGCCCTAGGCATCCGCGCCCAATGTTTGTTTCGTCTCGATCGCTGGGATGAGGTTCTAGCTACTGAAAAAGATTGGCGCGATCTCGAGCGCCGGTTCACTCGTGAGCAAATAGGGGAGACCTGTTTCTTTGTCGCCTTAAGTGGCAGCGTTCACGCCTTGCGAGGCGATGGCAACCGGGCTGAGGCTTATGCCAAAGAATCGTACGACTACATGGTCTCCATGTCCGGCTTGCCCGAGCAATGGCAGCGAAACCAATTTTACTGACGTGCCTTGCCCTTGCAGGCAGGAGGCGAGTTCGCCCTCGTCAAGGAAGAACTGGAATTAGCCCTAGAATTGCCCGGCCAACCGGTCAAGCGTGGCACCATGGCCCACCAGCATATTGTATATATGATGTTGGCCGAGGCGGCCGCACAATTGGCTGACGTAACTGCATTACGGCGCTACTCGGCACAACTTGAAAAATTGGCCATCCAGGACGACCATCAGCCGTATTTAGCCATCGCCCATCGTGCCTGGGGAGTCGCCTGCCGGCTGGATGGCGAATACGTCGATGCCAGCGACCGGCTGAAGAAAGCTTTGGCCTTGTTCGAACAATTGGAAACCCACTGGCAAATTGGGCGCACCCTGTACGAAGTAGCCCAACTTAACCTGGCTCAATCTAATCCGACCGGAGCCATGGAACATTTTTCCCGTGCCCTGGCGGAGTTTGAAGCGCTGGGAGCTGTGCCCGATATCCGGCGAACGCAAGAAGCCCTGGAGGCGATTGTCTAGGCGATCCTATTTGCGGACTAACTTTTCCCGCGGGCCAGATCTAATGGCCGGTGCTCGGCGCGAAAATTAGTCACTCCAGCCATTCTTAGTGAAGCGACTGTACGGAAGATATCTGGTCAATTGGCTATTCGGTCACTACTCACTAGTAATTATTGGTGCCGAAGGCATTATCGATTAGCATCTGGAGTTTGTTCCGCAAAACCGAAAAAGAGAAATAGCGCTTCGCCAGTTCATAATTATGCTGGCATATTTGGTTCTGGTATTCTTTGTCAGCTAAGACTCTACGAGTCATCTCGACCGTCTCATCCGTAATATAATCTTCGAATTCGATCACCTTGAATCCTTTTGGCCGGATGTCTGTCTTGTAAATAGTGTAGTCGTTCACCACGATCGGCCGCTTGTAATACAATGCCTCCAAAAAGGCATTGCCAAACCCCTCGACGGTTGAAGGATAAGTCACCAAATCGGCCAGAGGGTAAGCGTCCCACAGGCTATAGATTTTGCGGCCGTCATCTGTTACACCGCGATTTTCATCGAAAATGTCATTGGCGAGAAGCAGATTTACACCTAGTAATTGGGCATATTCTCTGATCCGATTTAAGTATTCAGAGCCATCATCGCCAGAGGCGTGGCTGATGACCAGGCGGGCTTTCAAATCTAGGCGGCTGACTAACTCGATGGCTTGCTCAATGCCTTTGCGCTGCACAACTCGGGTCGGCTGGAGGATAAACAGTTCGTCGTCCTCCAAACCAAGGGTTTGGCGAACGTCAGCCGCGTAATTGCCAGCATCAGAAGGCGGGTTGTCAAAGTCCATGACGTTGGGCACGATTGTCGAGCTGACACCCTTTCGCCGGGCGAGCTGGTGTCTGGCTTCGGTATTGATGACGACGTGTTGAATGGATCGTAGGTCAGGCGGAAAAGCCATAGAGATATAATCGCCAACGGTGTTCACGATCAGGGGTTTGCGCTCCCAGGTAAAATCGTGGTGGTGAGCGATTGTAGGGATAGCCCTCTCGGCAATGAGTTCCGTAAGCGCTAGAGTGAGCGGGATGTTCAATGGGAAAGAAAGTAGATTCTGGGGGATCAACAGATCGATGTTGAACTCTTCTATGAATCGTGAAATATGTCCTCGGAAAAACTCCCTCCGTGCATGGATCCAGCCCGTATCTTCCTCGGTGCGAACGACCTCTCTAAAAAAGCGATAATACCTATCGCGAATCTCAGGGTGGCGGAAATGGGCCTCCTCTACGACCATGCTCCGGTTTTCAGGACGGTCGGAAAGTCCAGAGAAATAGTAGCAAGTGTGGCCCATCTCTTCGAGTAATTGCGCCCACTTGGATGTTTCCAATGAAACCCCATCGGTCCCCTCAAAACGGAATGAGATGAAACCGACGTTTAGCGACCTAGTTACCATGGTATTCTCCTGTGATGCTTCGGAAGTACTTTAAGAATTGCCCAAACTGGTTCTCTTTGTTGAATCGCTCGCTGATCACTTCTCGAGCTTGAAGGCACATTCTCCGATAAACTCTCTGATCTGTCCATAGATTGAGGATTGCCGTTGCAAGTTGATCGCTGTTTCCCGGTTCAACCATGAAACCCGTCTGGCCGTCGAAAACGACTTCCGGCACCCCTCCAAGATTTGATGAGACTACTGGGACGTTCATGGCCATAGATTCTTGCAATACGTTGGGAAGCCCCTCTTTATAGAGGCTTGGTAGAACGGTTATATTCACGCGCTCGAATACAGTTCGCGGTTCGGATGTGAAGGGAAAGAAACTCACATGATTGCCAAGCCCCAAATCCTCCACCAGATTTCTGAGCAAAGCTTCATCGGGCCCATCACCTACTAACATCAGATGAATGTCCGGCAAGGGACCGGCCGTTAGTTTTTTAACGGCTTCAAACAACACGGGATGTCCCTTGCGATGTTCAAACGATCCAACTGAACCGAGTACCGGGGCCGCATTTTCCGGCAAGTGATAACGTTGCCTCGCTTCTTTTTTACCCTCGGCCGTGGACTTGAACCGCCGAGAATCAACGCCTTGATAAATGAGTGTGGTGTCTTCCTCGGGAATCTCATAGGTCTTGATGAGGTATTGACGGGTGAAATCGGCGATAGCTATCACGGACGTATTGATCGCCTCGTCAGGGCGATAAAACCGGCGCTCATACTCAGGAACGATGGTGCCTGTCTTAGGGATAAGATGGGTTTGCAAACCGGCCGCCGCGATGCAACGTGCCGCAAAAACTGAGCAGTGAAAGCCTTCTCTGGGAGGATGGACTGTGCAAACAGCCACATCGCACTGTCGCAACGCTTCTGTCCATATTTGAACGTACTCGTCTCGTTCCTGGGTTACTTCAACCCAATTGTAAGTAAAAATCCGTGCCCCAGAACCTGCGCACTGTTCGACTACCCAGCTTCCCTCGGGTGCAAGTAAGGTAACATCTTGACCATGAGCTAGAAAGGCGCGTAACGCCTCGGTGACCCATATTTGTGTACCTCCGTGCAGAGGTGTATCTTCAATAAACCCGATATTCATTTATATCTCCAATACCAAAATCTAGGTTATCTGGTTACCTGTAACACCCAGGAGTACTCGATCCAAAAAGGCTTGTCGGACAGTCCGCAGCACGAATTAGAAAATCGTGTAGGCGAATTAACAATTTGCCCAATTAGTTACTCGACAAAAAGATCATGTTGCGCCATTAGGCAGCAATTTCATAGGAGCGAATAAGCAAGCGCCGAAATGAAGCGCTCAGTGAGTCCTCACTGTAGCGTATACGAATCGCAAGACGATTGTGCTGGCGCCATTTCGTCCATACTTCGGGGTGGGTTAACAGATTTGTGACTTCAGCAAGAAACTCGTCAGAAAACGTATCTTCAGGGAATAACAAGTAGTGGATTCGTAACTCTTCTGGCAAATCCTCGCCTATCACATCGGCGAAAACCTCTTCGGGTTCGTAGCGGCTGCAGATGATGGGTATGCCCACGGCGCCCGACTCGATGATGGGTAGACCACGGCCCTCGATTTCGCTTGGGAATAGCACGGCCGTCGCCATTCGAAAGATATCGATGATATTCATATCGGAGAAGTATAGCTCCTCAAAGGAAGGATGCGTTTCGCGGCCACTTGAAAAGGCCAAAAATACTCGCTCGGCGATAGAGGGTGATAGGTTGTCTATTAGGTTGTTGTAGGCATTCAGGATCGTCTCAAGATCGTCCTGGTGCTCCATCGGTGTTGGTCCCGTAACATGCAGAACTAGCTGCTGATCGAGCTTTTGCTCGAAAGTGGCTCGCAGCGGACCTTGAAGCAAAGCCTCGATCAATTCTAGGCCCTTTTCAATGCGTTTACGGGCAATTACGCGAGTAGGCTGCAACAAGTAAATGATATCGTCGGCCGTAATGTCCAACCTGAGACCTTCCCGGGCGCCGATTACCTGAGGGATCTGGGTCTCCATCCACTCTTCAAGAAACCTCTGATGTTCACTGAGCGAACGTGGACGGATCTTTGTCTTTCCATCTGAGAAGATATTGGCCATCCTCAGACGCGCATGCTTGACGTCTTCGTCTGTGTAATTCGTCAAAAAGCTTGCTACCAACGCAGGTCGAGATCTCAAAAACTCTTTTAGATGGAATTCCATATTTATTTACTAGTCTTTCAGATTGCCTTTTGTTGATGTTCACCTGCAACCATCTTCGACCTTGCCATGGGTACAGCCTCTGGAATAATGAAAAGAAGGCCTGGTTATCGGCATTACGGAAAAAGTGGTCTCTGGCACCTGCTTCTTCCCCTGACATTCTTTCAGCGGCCGGTTTGCCGCCATCCCAGTAAAAATCGTGATTGGAATTAATCACGACAATACCCAGAGCTTCGGTAATGAGGACCAAGGCCAACGCGAGGGCGAGGTTGCCGGGATTAGAGGCGACATTCACCGCGATCAACAAGCTAATTTTGTTGGCCACCAGGTATTCGCCAATCTTCTCGGCGATTTCACTTGCTTGCCGATATATCTCCGTCGCTATTTCCGACGAGCGTTGGCTGCCGGCCGGCATGTCTTCAAGAAACATTGCGGCGAACCATTTTCCATCGTCCCACTTTGACCAGCCATTGATCCCATCGATTTGGTAGCGCGACCATTGTGATTTGAGGATAGCATCTGCCTGGGGATGAAAGTCGCCGGCGATGAAATGAAGCCTAGCCTCGCCATATGGTTGGAAAAGAGCCTCCAAAACCCGAGCATACTTGGCGATCTCAATCGATACGCCGTCAATGCCAAAATCAAACGTCAGAAATGCAGTGCCCCGACGAACGGTTTGTAGATACTTCACTCTTGAAGCGGGCAATGGTTTCTGATGACAAGATCTGATCTGGTTAACTTCTCTCAAAATATCTTGCCAGGAAGAGACTGGCGCATTGCCTATAACGTTGATCATTTGATTCATTTATTTCTGTCGACAAAAAATTAGTAACTGGACCATAGTTGACACTCGAGGACAATTCGCGACCGATCATGTGAAGGAATCATGCGGTGGCTCTTTGCCACATGATTCATAGCCAGGCCAAGAAGGTCAAAATCGGCGAAGCGGTCTCTACCGATCCTGGAGGCATTAATCGAGTGTAAGCGCTCCGCACCGATAACGACCTTGAGGTCATTATAGACGTAAGACCCCTGCCTTGCCACCGCTCAGAAAAAACAGAGGTGGCGTGATTGCCTTGTCAGAAGCCCTGCAGGCAGTCGCATCACAGCCTCCTTAATCGACTATTTGAAAGTTATGAACCCAATTCAGAATGCAGGAATTGCCTACACGTTAGCCGGACGGCGACTTTAAGTAAACTGCCATAAATTCTTCGGGAATGAACTTGGTGGTAGCGGTTTGCTTCCAGGCAATTGCGCCTACTGGATTGCATGTCATTCTTTAAAGACTTGCGCCATTGCACTTATTACGATTGCCAGCCTAATCTATAAACTTCATACCAAACTGATCTTCTAAGATGGATTGATATTCTTCCGGACTCACTGTTCGTTCTTGTCGTAGGCCATTTTCCGTAGTGATCAACTTTCTGTCGCTCAGCGTTAGGCGTCCATTTGGGGTGGCTAGCGTACAGATTCGATGTTGGGTAAAAGACGATTCAGGAGATGTCTGGTGATAACTGCACATCAATTCAAAATCAGCGAACTGCCGCGGTCGAAGCGTAAAGCGATACTGTTTTTCCCAATCTCCATCTTGATTGTGTTGCCACAACACTTGGTAACCATCAGCACGTTCAATCCGAAATGCCCTCGGACCTTCCATTTGTTTAACATTTGGTTTATCAAGTCGCAGAGGTTTACGAAAAGTGTCTCCCCAGCCCACATCAGCCAACCAGGGTATTGAAGGCTTTGATGGATCGGCCAGACATATTACATGAAGCAACAAATGATCAAACTCCTGCCCATAGCTCCCATCTTCATGGGCAGCGCAGGCCGATAACAAAGTCACCTTGAATCCTAATTCTCCCAGAAGCCAGGCAAACAATCCATTCAGTTCATAACAAAATCCACCTCGGCCTCGCCCAACGATTTTCTCATACAATTCATCCAATTTGAGAACGATTGGGGAGCCAAGGTGAATATCAAGGTTCTCAAACGGTACGCTGTACAGATGGGCCAGATGAAGTTTCCGCAGCGTCTTGACCGTTGGGGCGATCGAATCTTCGTAGTTTATTCGCTGCAAATAACCTTCAATATCCATATTTCAATTTATCGAAAGGATACGTCTCTTGTTGCCTATCAGTCTACGTTCCTGAAAAAATGGCCCCTGATACGATTCCAAAGTTCAAAGTAGGGTTGTTTATTCTGGTGGATGAATGTTAAGGGCCGATGGTAAAAATATTGCCGATTTGTTGCTTTTGTAACAAGTTGGAAAGAGATTAATCACGGTGAACAACACCCTTTTTCCAAGCATAAACGGCCGCCTGGGTCCGGTCGACAAGGTGTAATTTGCTCAAGATGTTGCTGACATGACCTTTGACCGTATGCTCGGTAATGACCAATTGCTCGGCAATGTTGTTGTTGCTCAAGCCATCGGCGATTAGCTTGAGGACCTGCATTTCGCGGTTGGTCAGTTCGTTAAAGGGATTGATTTCCTCACCCTTAGCGCCGTGCAGTTCCTGAATGATGCGGGCTGCTACCCGGGGATGCAAGGTAACTTCGTTACGGGCCGCTCGTCTAACAGCATCGGCCAGCTCTTCCATCCTGACATCTTTGAGGATATAGGAGATGGCCCCAGCTTGCAGCGCCGGAAATATGTATTCATCCTCGTGATACGAGGTTAAGACCACGATTTGTGTGCGCGGGCTGATATTCTTTACCTGTCTCGTGGCTTCCGCGCCGTCCATTTCCGGCATAACCAGGTCCATCAAGACGACATCGGGAATGTGCTCCTCAACTAATTTGACGGCCGTCCTGCCCGAATCTGCCTCGCCTACGATCACAAACTCAGCCTGGGTCTCTAAAAAGAAGCGCACTCCCTGGCGTACGAGAGCATGATCGTCTACAAGTAAAACGGTAATTGCTTTATCCATGTGGTTCCTCATGATGATATTTTCTTGATTCGTTGATTGGAACGGTACATGAGACGGTTGTTCGTTTTCCCGGGAAGCTCTCGATGGTCAGATTACCGCCTAACGTGTCCACTCTTTCCTGCATCGAGCTGAGCCCATAGCCATTGTGGCTGCTATCGACATCGAACCCACACCCATCGTCGCTCACAGTGAGGCTAATGTCGTCCTTGGCGTAAATCAGGGCAATATCTACACTATTGGCCTTGCTGTGCCGGGCAACGTTGGCCAAGGCTTCTTGGATGATTCGAAACAGTGGCTGCTCGATTTCTAGAGGCAGTGGACGCTCCCCTCTAACACGCACCTTGGGCACTATCTCATTTTGTCGAGACCAATCGGCGACATAGTCATGGGCGGCCGCTGCTAAACCTTTATCCTCCAAGGCGGCCGGACGCAATTGCAGAATCAAGCTGGTCAACTCTTGGCGCATTTCGTATATGAGGCGCTCGGCTTCTGCTAGGTGGGCATCGGCCGATTCAGGATCGCGCTTCAAAAGAGATCGTACGCCACTTACCTGGGCCGCGGCCGCGAAGGCTTGTTGTTTGGCGCTATCATGAAGCTCGCGAGCCAAACGATTACGTTCTTCTACCACGGCTAATTCACGACGCGTTTCCAACAACTGTTCAAGCTGCAAGGCCATCTCGTTAAGGCGCCGGGATAACTGGCCCAGCTCGTCGCCTGAGGGATCGTCGACCAACACGGTGAAATCACCTTGACGCCAGGCCAAGGTGGCCTCAGATAATTGGTTAAGTCTATGCACAGGCTGACGGGCGGCCAGAAAGCCAAACAAGGCTCCGACGAGGGCAGCGATGAATACGAAGATGAAAAGGCTGACGCCCAAAATGGGAAGTACATCCGTTAACAAGGAGCCAATCGTTGGAGCCAATGCCATCCCGACCAGAACACCCAACACTTGCTCATGTTCGGCATCCCATATTGGTATGGTCATGACGATCTTATCACCTGGGCGTCCAACGGTATATAGTCGATCGACATCCTCTTCACCGGCTAGCGCGGCTCGCAGCGGATCAATCAAGCCGGGTACGGCTTGAGCATCCAGCACCTCGCCGACGATGCCACTACCCAACAGGTCAGGTGGTCTGGCGCCGAGCAATCTTCCATCTACGCCTACAACGAGCATCTCGTCGGTGCCGTCGAATGAGAGGGGAACATTCGCGCTGTATGGAGCTCCTACCTGTTCCAGCCATTGCGCAATGCCGTCCTGGTCAGGAGGTGTTTGGGCGAGATAGATCCGCAAGATGGGCGCGTAGCTACTCGCCGAAGCCTCGATAAGCTGGGCCGGAAGGAAGCCACTTTTAAGTAATAAGACTAGAATAAGGCCCAATCCGGCCAAAAGGACCAATTCCACGATCAGCAACGCGCCGACCGTTACCGCAGTGTAGCTGAGGGTCAGCTTCCAGCGTAGCTGCTGATAACCTTTGGAGAGAGGAACGTTGTTGTCCATAGTCACACTATAATCAGAAAGATGTCCATTAGCAAAAAGGCCTGCTCCCTCTTTTTTGGCCAACTTGCATCGGCGGTAGGAAAAAGAGGGAGACAGGTGCTTGATTCGTCGACATCACCATCAGGTGAACTGTTATGAACCCCCACTATAAATATAGATAAATCCCACAGTGTTCAACAGGGCGTGAGCGATGATGGTCACCCACAGGTTGCGGCCGGTCCGTAAGAAAACAAAACCTAAGAAGAGTCCCATAAATGCGGTCTCAACTACTCCGCCCAGACCCCAACTAAAATGGGCGAATCCGAAGACAAGCGAACTTCCAACCAGGGCAAATACCCACCTGGCCCTTGCTCCTAGGAATAATCCGGCCAGACCATTGATCAGGAAGGCTCGAAATAACATCTCCTCACCAAAAGCGATGATAGTCCAGGCGGCAAAAATACTTAGGAGCAACCGAGGTAGATTGCCAACCAGGGCATTGAAGTTACTTCTGTCTGCCGGCGCCATGTTTGGAGCTAATACGTTTTGCAAGAGCGCTTGCAAGGCTAAACTAGCGACTGCGTAAACCACCATAGTGCCAATGCCTAGCAGCGCTGTTTTGAGCCAGCTAGCCGGTCGGGCCATTCCGATTTCACGCCAGCCGCTACCAAACCATTTCAACACTGCCGTAGCGATTAGGATGCTCATCAAATAAGCAACATTAATTAGTACGATGCCTAGGATTGTGTCGTCTCCCAACCACTCACCTATGGCGCCAACAATCGATAGGGGTGCGAAAACAATCAAGATTCCTAGCAATAGGAAAACTTTATTGCTATTGCGCTGCTCGCTTACGAGTTCTGGACTGGAAAGAGCATTTATGCTAGACATCGAAGGCCTCCAAAAATATGCGACAAGTAAACGGTTACATTTCAAAAGTCGCAGCTCTGTTTCACATTGAACCTTGACTTGTGAACAGCTTACTATTGATTGAGAACTTTCACACGGTGCTAGTGAGGTGACTTTTACAGCCCTGAGGAGGGGGGACAGGGGATGGTTGAACAGTACTTTAGAGGGGATAGCTCAAGACGTGCCGAAAAAGAACTGAGACTTTCTCATTCCTGTGTGTGAAGGCAAGGTGCGTCTAGGAATCCAGGGGGCTCGATCTATTCTTCTTCAAATGAAGAGGAACGAGAATTTAATTGAAGAAATTACCACTGCTTCGTAATGGCAGTGTTTTACAGCGGCCCAGCAGGAAAGTGGCCTGACTCGATCACGGGAACCTGTTCCGGTAGGAAAGGCGCCTCCCACAAACGTCGATACTGTTGGTGGCTGCGGAAAAAGTCAACGACAAAACTCATCCGATCACTCAAGCTATCCCATTTTTCAGCTCCGCTGCCGGAGAGTGTATTCTGCCCAGTCTCAAAAAGACGGACCAGTTCCAGATATCTCGGGTTTTCTATCAAAAGAAGTTCCTTTGGAAAGGATATGACCCCGGTTGGCGCAACGACATTTTGGCCCAGCTTCAGTTCCCGGCTCGGAAGCGTGATCCCTATCATCATTTGGGTGATCGCTTTGGAAACGATCTTACGCGTCATGGCTGACTGTTTATTCTGGCCTCTTTTTTTGCACCGGCCTTCTTGGAAGAATCTGTAAACATATGCAGCGAAACGCTCAGCAATTGTTCGATTTGAGGCTGTAATCGCGTCTGCTCGTGCAATCCTATTAGAAGGTTGCCATGAAGAACATGTTCCGCTTTCTTTTTGGGATCGGTCTCATAGCGGGCCTCGTAAAAGGCCGTAAATGCTTCGAATAGATAATCCTGCCCGCCTTCGCTAAGCGGTCCGGGCTCTAAATGCCCATCCAAAAATGCTTGAAGCTTGTCTCCATCATAAGCCCAATCTTTTGAGAAGGTATTGAGGAAACTGGCAAATGGCCAGGCTAATTCCTTAAAAACCGTGATGTTTCCGTCGGATATTAGCCGGCCCACCTTGAGCAAACCCTCGCTCAAACGGCCTTCTTGTTCCTTAGCTAGCGGCCGTTCATTAGCCGCAAGTCCTTCATTTAAGAATAGGAAGGTGTTTTCAAATCCCGCCAGCCGGATCGCTGCCTTCTTTAATATGCGAGGCATCATTTCACGCTGCAGCGCTTGTCCTGCCGTTTTTGAGGCATGGGTGGCAACAGAACACCAACTCGCATTGGAGCCGCTCATACATTTCCGCATTCTCTAGGAAATGCGATAATAACCCTGGGTGACCTGAAGGTTGCGAACGACTAGGTTATCTTGCTCGACAACGGATTGAATGTATTCTCGAGTAGGCACACGCGACATAAATCCATTATACTCAACTACCGTTGATTTTCGCCAAAAATCGTTCGGGAGAATTCGGAGGGAGAATTCTAACGCTTGTTATGATGTAAGCCGCACGCGTTTTCGGGTAAATGATTCGACCTTATCCGGCCGTTTCTGTTGAATCGACTGTTTAATAGTTATTTCTAACTGACTCAGACGGCGCCCACCTACTCGGTAGCTGAGCGGATTTTAATCCCGGCTATTTGATCGCAAGAGCATCCTCGTCATATTATGACCAGCTGTCTGGCTTATCTCGCAGCGCATTGCACTTAAATCCTCCACCATTCTTTCGGATACATTAAAGAAACGAAAAGGCGTGTGATGCCAGAGCAAAAGGAATTAGCGATCGTGACAAGGTTGAATACCGTGGGCAACTTCATTATGATTGGATCAACGATTTAGGTTTAATTCAATGCCAGCTACCAGGATGCTTATGATCTACCAACTTGTAACTTCTGCCGAATACAATGAAAAAGAGGCCGATGCCGTCCGGCAATTCAAAACCCTTCTCTCTCATGGTCAAAACATTTCAATCAAGAAGAATGCCAGGCATATTTTCAAAGATAGAGACGATAAACAGAATCTAGACCTTCGTCACTTTAATCAGGTGCTTAGCATTGATACCGAAAAAAATGTTGCCACGGTTGAGGGTATGACCACGTTTTATGATCTGGTCGATGCCACGCTAGCCTTCAACCTGATGCCCCAGGCTGTGCCTGAATTAAGATCTATCACAGTCGGAGGAGTAATCGCTGGGTTAGGTGGGCAATCCTCCAGCTTCAAATTCGGTCTCGTTCATGAAATGGTGACCGACTTTGACCTTCTCACCGGGGAGGGAAAAGTCATTCATTGCTCACCCACATCCAACTCCGACATCTATTATATGTTGCCCAACTCATACGGGTCTTTGGGGTACGTTCTAAAGTGCAACATTAAACTCAATAAAATTGCACCCTATGTAAAATTGTTATACCTCAGGTTCTCAAAAGCTGCGGAATTTTTTGAAGCGATGATTCGTGAGGTATTGTCAGGTAAAGCTGATTTTATTGAAGGAGCCAGTTTCTCTCCGAGTAACTACATTCTACTTGTTGGGAACTTCACTGATGAACTCCCGTCAACAGAAAAGAGTTTGGTCCCACTTTATGAGCCCTTTTTCAGAAGCATCCAGGATCCTGACACCGGTTTCAGGTACCTTACTATTCACGACTACATCTGGCGATGGGATCCGGATGCTTTTTGGGCGACTGACCAAAAAAACCCGATTGGCACGACTCTATTGAACCCAATATTCAGAAGGACCCTCGGCCGATACCTGCTGCGGTCAGATAGGCTCGTTAAAATTGGCCAGTTCCGAAACAGACTCCGCAAGAAGGGTATGGCTAAATACATATTTCTCGAGACAAAGCGTATGGAAGGTCTGATTCAAGACGCCGCCATTCCATTTGACTCAGCTGCAGAGTTTGACGCTTGGTTAGCCAAAGAGTTTCATATATTTCCACTTTGGTACTGTCCTGTTAAAACGACCAAGCCCATTGGCACCTACCCTCTCTACAGACCTGCATCTGAATTCGTGCTCGATTTTGGTTTTTACACATCCATCGAGTTAGACGATCACATGGAACCTTACTTCTACAATAAACAAATCGAGAATAGGCTGGTGGAATTGGGCGGGCTTAAATGCCTCTATTCCGACACCTTCTTTGGCAAAGAACAGTTTTGGACTATTTACGACAAACAGGCTTACGATCAAGTCAAAGCTAAATATGATCCGCAAAATACCTACCTTGATCTGTACCAAAAAGTAGCCAACAAACTCGACTAAAGAGTAAACTGGATAAGGTTTCCCCTTAAATGCAATGCTCTCCTGAAATCAGGCCGCATCGAGCATCTATTGCTGTATGTTATCCACCAGGCGTCTATGGTTTAACGTCTAGCGCGGTTGGGTATCGTTAGTTTCTTCCTGGTTGGAATAGCAGATTAAATCGTCAACCGGAGGGATATGCTAAAGCCTATATTATTAGCCGTCGTAGCCGTGCAAAAAAGCCCCATTTTTCAAATTGATCTTACTGCATATAATAGTTGTTGGTTCGCACAGACATTCCACCATGCAAGCGTTACAAAGTGACCCGGATTGGACTTTATATAATCCTCAAGGGGTTAGGCTCTGGTGGCTTTACCACTTTCTTCAAGGTTTGAGATAACCAGCGTAGCGTTGAAAATACCTGATGCCGGTCGAAGTAGCGACAAAGATAAACAAGAAGTCACCAAGGTGAATGGAAACCAGATGTCGCCTGAGCTTTAAAGCAGCTCCTGTTCATTCTGTCGATTTTCCTGGGAGACAAGTGTGTCTTCGAAAGACCATTCAAATAGTCAAAATAAATCTAGCGCAAAACAACTGTCGCCGAAGCCAGCGGCCGCGAATCTAAATTCAGCAACCGAGCAGCCGGCCCTTTCGGCCGATCTCCTCCAACAAGCCAGAAGCGACCCCGGCAACCTTAAACCGCGTCAAATGCTAATACTTCAAAAAGTGGTAGGCAATCAGGCCATACAACGGTTGCTAGATTCTAAATCAGAAGAACCCGGAACACCTTCGGATACCCCGATTGGATCTGTTGATGGTTCCCTAGTGCAACGACGCGACCTTCATCAAGGCGCTGCTGTGCCAGACACGGCAGGACAAGAGGCGATCACGGGAGCTATGAATCCACGCGCTGAGGTATCTTCGGGGGGAACTGTAACGGTTCGAACCTGGGGCGGTCGAACGGGAGGCGCAGGTTCCCCTACACCAGCGCAACAGCGAGTCCGAACCCAAACCTTTCGAGCCCTTCACAATGCCATTCGGGGAGAACTTAATCAGAATCTAACCTGGATCCGGCCGCTGGCCCAAAGCTACGCTACAGACCGGGTATCGCCGGACGACCTGGAAGGGGCGGGCAATGCCGCTGCGGGTGTCGTGCGTAATCACGTGGGATCCTATATCCGCAACTCCGTTGGCGGCGTAGCCCGTTCGCGCCACGGATTCAGGGCTGGCTCCAATCTGCTCGATGCCTACGATCCGGCCGATCGAGCCACAGCCGGTGAGCCCATCTCGGCTGAAGCAGTCGTTTGGTGGGCGCTCATGAATTCGCCTTCGGCCGCTGTCAGAAGCAGGTTCGCATTCAATCCTGACGATACCGAGGAAGGAGATTGGTTAGAAAATCACGCTATACCCGGTATCATTGGCTCTCGGCGGGCCGATTTCGAACTTTGGGACAGATTCGGTTTTGCTATGGTCGGCCGGCTTGGCAATAGAACCCTCGCTACCACTATGCCCCCTACCGGAGCCTCTACAACGGCTCCTCAAGGAGGTGGGTTGTCACCCGCCCAGCGCGGAGCCCGTTGGGGCGCCTTCGCCGAACTCATGCATGAATACTTCCACCTGGTTGAGCATCCGAGCCATGAACGAGCCCGAAACCACAGCGATATTGGTTCGGCCCTGAACGAGGGTGTCACAGACATTCTCACCGAAGATACCTACAACGCCAATGTCAATAACGTTCGTCGTGACGCTACCATTATAGGACAGGTCGAAGGAAGCTCGCCCGGACCGGGCACTGTCGTACCAACAAGTATGCTGCCCGCCCAATATCAGATCGCCTACCCAGACGAAGTGGCCGATGTCCGCAGCGCTCTGGGATCGGTCAACCTGAATGGTTTCAAGTCCGCCTACCTGATGGGGCACGTCGAGTACGTTGGCCTCACGCCCAGCGGCGGCACCCGGACATCCGTGGCCGAAGGCACGGGACAAGGTCTCGATATCCCCTCCAGCGTAACCACCCTGGCCAACCTCGCCCGAGCCAGCGGGCAGTCACAGGCGGCCATCCGTGCTGCCAATCCCCAGGTGACCTCGTGGACGCCCCTGCCGAGCCGGCTCAATGTGCCCAATTGGCGGGAACATATCGTCGTGGCCAGCCGTGGCACGGCCGAAACGATTGGCCAAATCGCCAGGCAGCACGGTGTATCCGTGGCTGATCTGCATGCCCACAACAATCACCTCTCCGGCTGGCCTATCCTGACGGCCGGGATGAAAGTCCTCATACCGCCGCAAGGTTTCCGGCCGTGACTCCAGAAAGAGAAGCGATAAGATCCGCGATAGTCGACATCGTCCAATTGCGGCTGGATTCATTTACCGGACTCGTTCCCGGAACGACAAAAGCTGATGTCGTACAGGCTGTCGGCCCCATTTACGCGGAAGGGTTTGGGGGAGGCATTATTCCACTTTGGACGACGGTTCACGAGATCGCCTCTCTTGGGCGACTAACGGCCTGGTACCAGCTGGACGAAGACTCGGACCAAGATGGCATCGGACCAGATCATCCTGTCACCTGGATCCAACGGCCGATCGTTCCCACTGATGTAGCCGAGCTGTTAAAGTTGCCGGGCAGCCACCAACCCGCTCGAGTGGACCATCTCAAGGCCTGGCCGGACCATGGTTTGTGTCTCTGGTGCAGTCGCAGATCCCGGCTGCCAACGTTGCTTTTCGCCTTTCCGCCGATGAGCCCATCCGAATTCGACCAATCCCCTATGGTCAGCATCGGTTAGTAACTGTACTAGAAAACAGAAGCCCCATGAGCAACCAATCACCCTCCTTGTGAAGACGTACATCGAATCCCTGTTGATAAACCCGTCGCGTGACCCGGGGCAAGTGGCCGTCAAAAGTAATGTGTAAGGTGACAATTACGGCAGCCGCAGCGGTTACGTGTATGCAAAATGCAAAGAGTGCTTCTGAAATTCCTCAGGTCTGATGATTGAGATTTGAGAGGTTTTTGATTGGAGCCAAGTTAAGAAAAACGCTGCACTAAGACAGACAATATCCTCGCCACAAAAAACAGCCGGACCCTTTCGAGCCCGGCCGTTTCCAGTCAAGGTTTACCTTCGACTACCCGAGAGTGAACTCTGGCAGCTTAATGGTTGTACCCCCTTGCAAGGCTGATTCGTGAGCCAGAATACCAACGGCAGTCCAGTTGGCCGACTGCTGTGCGTTCGGAAATGGATCTCGATCTTCCTTGATGCTGGTTATAAACTCGTGCGTCATGTGGGGATGAGAACCACCATGCCCCGCGCCTTGGATAAAGGAAAGGTGCTGCTCTTCTTCGCCATAGACGCCTTTGGTAGTAAAGCGTTGTATCTCTTCAGGCAATAAGTGTGCATAGTCTAGCACATTCACCAGATGCGGCGTTTCGCCAATATGAACAACCGGCGGCTGATGCTCAATCAAGGGCCACTCAAAAGCCATTTTGCTGCCATAAACGTCAATACTCTCACGATATTGGCGAGCCGTATTAAACAGATGGCGCATCACCTCGGCGACAATATCCGAATCCTTCATCTTGATGTGTGCCGTTTCTATGGCAAAGGGAGAATTATACTTGGGGATGAGGTACTCTTGGATGCGGCCGGAGCCAAAGCATGTCACTGACTCAGCATCCAAACGAGGAAGGGCCAAACAAGGGCTGACAACATGTGTTGCATAATGCATTGGCGGCAGCCCTTCCCAGTAGCCCGGCCAACCCATCATATCCTGTTGATGCGTGGCCCGCAGATATTGGATGCGACCTAGCTTGCCTGTTTCGTAGAGCTCTTTAGCATAAAGATATTCTCGCGAGTAGATGACGGTTTCCATCATCATGTAATTTTTGCCCGATTCCTTCTGTGCTTCCACAATCGCTTCTAATTCTTCAATAGAGGTCGCGGCCGGGACTGTGCAGGCAACATGCTTTCCAGCTTTCAAGCCGGCGATACTCATCTTGGCATGTTCGTGAATCGGTGTGTTGATGTGTACTGCATCAACATCTGGATCTTTTAGCAGTTCATAGTAATCGGTATAGCGTTTCTCAATATTGAATGCATCACCAATTTGATCCAGCTGGCTTTGCGTACGCTGACAGATCGCGTACAGGTTAGCGTCGGGATGATTCTGATAGATGGGGATGAACTCTGCTCCAAAACCCAATCCAACAATGGCGAAATTTAATTTTTTGTCAGTCATATTCTGTTACCCCTTTTCAGAAAAAGTCGAAATATGTTGATAAGAATTTTGCGAGAGATGAGCAGGAATATTTGCTCATTCAGGACATACGATGGCAAGCATAATTATTTTACGTCCGCTAAAATAAATGGTCAATATGGATTGTGCTTCTCTTCACAATTAAAGGGCAAGCGAATCGGGTGGGCAAAGTCCTGTCAAGTAGAATGCAAAACGGCCGGACGGAATGTGTGCCCATCTATTCGACAACAATAATTTTTGGTCGCGCTGTAATTGTTTTTAAACCACTGATATCAGGAAATAGCGTCAAGATTCGCCAGAGTATATTTTTGGGAGTCAATCGCCATCATTATTTGCCAAGTCTGGCATTAAATGAGAACATGATCATTTACTATTGTGGCATGACGCTCTCTTTTAACCTGCTACCGGTACCTGGTACCTGCAAGGGAATGGCAACCTCCGTTTCTTCACTCCCCAATAGCGAAAGTCGCTGGAGCGTCTCTAGTTTGTACAAGCCTACTATGATTGTATAGTCACCGGCCGGCGAATTTGGTGGCAGTGCTAACCAATGCCGGTCACTGACTGGATCTTCAGGCTCCCACGAGGTGGTCGGTCGCGTGTTTAGCACGGGCATACTGTCATGTTGAGCAACCAGTGCTCCATCAGGACCTACCAGATGGACGAACACGGTATAATCCTTATCCACCGGGGCGGTAGCCGACCACTCCAACTCTATCAGGTATGTCGAGGGTGACAGAGGTCTTGCCACCAGGTTATGCAAGATGATATCGGCGTTCTGGGCCTCAAACCTCGCCATCTCATTTGTCGACTCAGTTCGCTTTGACTTCGGCAGAAAAAGGGTGGCCTCGTCTTGATAATTCGTACGGCATGGTGACTACTGGCGCCCAATATTTGGCTAACGCAGACTGGATCGCTTCCGTCAATTGGCCTGCTTTTCTAGTGGTAATCAGTACGGCCGTCGTAGCTGGATCCTGCAGCGCCGCCACCAGGGCTTCGTCCGATTCGGCCGCCAGCCGGGAGGTAGGAAGATATCCTGGATATTGATAGAAACGGCTGGCCGGCGGTCGACCGGCCAGGAGATAGAATATGCTGTTTCCGAATACGAGAATGGGCGAATCTTCCGGTGTCACCAGCGTGAGGGCCTGGCCTATAGCTTCTTCCTGGGCAAAACCGGATGAAGGGTATCTGGTTTCGCGCGTTAGCGTAGTTAAAGTCACGCATCAGACCCGGTAGCGTCACAACGGCCAACAAGCAAAGGATGAGGATCGCACCTGACACGATAGTTTGCTTTGTACTAAGTTGCTGCCAACCCCAGGCCAAACCAATGCCGGCTAACAAACAGAGAGCGGCCACGGCCGGCAAAAGATAGTGGGAAAACCAATCCCAGCCAGTCTCTAGTTTAGGCGGCAGGAACAGGAAGAACACTTCCATAGTCACCCAGATCGTTAGCAGCCATACAGCTGGTTGACGCAATCGGGCAGCTAAAAGAAGTCCAAGGAGTGCCAACGGTACAAACGGCCGCTTGATAGCCCAATTCAGGAAAGAAGCGATCTTTTCTTGCCATCCTGTCAGCGGCGCCAGCCGTTCGGCGCCAGAGATAAAATGTAGAAAATCCGGCCCGCTTCCTTGAACGAATATCATCACTGCTACCAGCAAAAGGACAGCCACCATGCCGCCTAGAAACAGAAGGCCTGCCCGAATTTTCTCGCCGCCGGGACGGACCAGCCACCAGATAATCAAGAACAAAACGACCGTGCCGACCAAAACGAGGGCCGAAATCTTGAAAAGCAAGGCCAGGCCAGCCATCGCTCCGGCGAGCAACCAGGCCCGCGGCGCACTTGTTTGCACAGCCCGGATAGCCAGGGCCATGCTCAATACGGCAAAGGCCGTCTCGAGATTCTCCAGCATGGCGAAGCGCGACCAGAAAATGGGCAGTGGAGCCACGGCAAACAAAAGGCCAGCCAGAATACCGGCGCCATAAGTAACCTTCCGATTGCTGTCGGCGCTGCTCAGTCCGGCGCTCAGCCACTGACCGGCCAGCTGCAATGACGCTACCGTGATCATGGCGGCGCTTAAGGACAATAAACGGCCGATCAACACATGAGCGCCCGCCAGGCGAAAAACGAAGGCCATTAGCAGGGCCAGACCAGGGGTATGGTTCCAAAACAGGTCCCGGTATAAAGAACTGCCTTCGACAATTTGCTCGGCGGCCGCAATATAGACGCCTTCATCGGCCTGAGTTCCCAGTTCGGTGACCAAGTGGACCCGCAAGCCAAATGCCAGAAGCAAAACCGCGATGATAATAGAGAGCCGAAAGCTCATAGCCCGAAAACATACCCAAGTAAACGACAATGGGCAAATGGTTCCATCTGTTGTGCACCGAGTATTGAGGGCTTATAGGATCAGCGTGCGGTGTAGGTCAGCAGTCGACCGGAGGTTTTGATGGCGATATGATCCTCTGGTTCGAGGGCGACTATCTCATAGATGAAGCGGCGGCGTTCACTATCGCTGCCAGCCCTCTGGACAGTGAATATTACTATGCCAACCACAGTTTTGCTTGATAATGCCCAGAATAACGGTTCGGAAGTTAGGTCGCCATCTCGAAGATGGAGAGGATGTTGCCTTCGGGATCCTTGAACCAGGCCGATTTATAACCGGCGTCAGCGGTGGCGACGCCGCGGTCGTCAAAAGTTGCGCCTGGCATGTCCGGGTAAACCTCGAATGTAACACCCCGGCTGAGTAAATCCTTGGCTGCGGCGTCAAAATCAGCGACCATCCAACCGGCGGCCGTATGGTCTGCCTGGGTAGGGGTGGAGCGAGCATAAACGACCAGGAAAGTGCCCCCACCGCAAGCATACATCGCGGCTTCGGCGGCGGCCGCTTCAGCCGCTTCGCCAGATAGGCCTGGGAATTGGACTTCAGTCAGCCCTAGGGTTTCCCCATAAAATTTACGCGCGGCGGCGAGGTTGACACAAGGCAAGGTGGCGTTGACAGGTGAATTTCCTAACATTATTTACCTCCATGTTGTTCTGGGATCATTGGGTAGCAGGATCCTGTCGTGGGCGTTGACACGTACCCGTTGATCGTGTAAGGGTTGCTAGTAAGATACCCCAGAACAGCCTGTCTAGCCAAGATTTTATGCAATTGGCTCGGACGGGCTGAGAAAGCATACTTATGCAGGCCTTATCTGCCGGTTCCCTTACCTAACACAATGATTCTCCGGTTCACGCCGCTGCTTTAAGGTTGATACTAAGAAAAGTGTATTCGGACAGCCGGAATGTCCCCCCCCTATTCAGGAGACACCTGTCACCTTTCTGGACTTCTACAACCGAGAATTCTGCAAGCCCGCACCTCGAAGATAATTCTAGAACACATAACGGCCGGACCCTGGGCGAATGGCTCTCAAGAGCTTGCCGCCTAAGTCCGGCCGTTCCTGATGAATCGACTGTTTAAAAGCTATTTCGTATTAACTTAGACAGTGACTACCTGTTCAATAGCCGGTCGGAATTTATACCCGACTATTTGATCGCAAAAAAATCCTGGTTGCTTTGTAGCCAACTGCTTGGCATCTTTCACAGCACTCTACACCTACTTCCGCTTACAGTCGCTGGAGTACATAAGTGAAGCCAAATGGCAGGTAATCATCGACTCCGCTTTTCCCCTTATGCGATTTTTGCGTTTCGCTTTCTGTTTATCCTAGTAGTCGCCGATTTTTATACCCACATCTGTTATCTGCGGGTCGGCCGGCAAATCCAGAACTATTGTTCCTATTTCATCAGATGTCGTAGATGAATACTCGATTGTTGGAATACCCTGGGAATTGAACTCATGCCATTCAATATCAAAATTTTTATTCGCAGCAAAACCGGCAATTGTCACCGTGCCTGATAGTCCACTGATGTCGTCGATTCCATCGACTTCATTTCGCCAGGTATGATCCACGTTTTGAATCCAGAGATGAGCGCGGCCGTTGTTGGTATCCTTTTGGCCAGTGACTCTCATTCTCGAATCGGATAACGTGGCTTCAGCATCTTGATAATGTCCATTGCTAAGCGGAATATTTTGGATGAATTCGTGAAAATAACTGAAGATTTCGTAAAGACCGGTTTTGCCGTCAGGTCCAGGTTGCCCGTCTATATTTTCTCTCCACCAATAGAGCTCGGTCATGGCGCCAGGATCGAGGCCCGCCCAAATGAGATTGTGTAACCAGACGCCATTTGAATCCAGAGCGAGGTCAGGGTTTTCTCGCTGCTCACCTAAAAAGTCTATCCCAGTTTCCCCCCGAATGACCGGCTTGCTTGGAATGCCATTTTGATCAGCGAAAAAATCTATATTGCTCCGGAGTTCGCTGCTGTAATCGAGATGGAAAAGAGCGGTATCGGTTTCATAGGCGGGATCCTCAAGCCAACCAGTGCTGACATAAGCATGAACGTCGGCATAGTCGACATTGGGATAGTCAGGACTGGCCCAGAATTGTTCGCCTGGGAACGAGTGCCAAAACGAAGTAGTAACCAGGTGATCATTGGGATGATCATACTCGCAAGCTTCGCCATCACCTGGGTTAACAGGAATGCCAAAAACCCGGCAATGCATGAATTTACCTAATTCATCCGTCAAAGCCCAGTGATTGCCGTTCCAAGGGTCACCTTCATTGGTCAACTCCCAGGAGTGAATAGCGGTTGAATATCCCCAGCGAGCCTGGAGATATCGCCACCAGGCTTGCTGAAGCCATCGGGTTTTATTGGTTTCGCGCCCGACGCCGTAAAATCCGTCCGAATTATCCTCTTCGTCATAAACAAAAGTTCCATCGTCGTCGAGTTTAAAGTAGATCTTGTCGTTCTTTTCATGTATCACAAGCTTGAGATATAGACCATACTTCTCGGCTAACTCTACGACCTTATCCAGGGCATAAGCGCGTTGTTCCGGGAAGTACAGTTCATATTCCATGGAAGGTTCAGCCAGGATTTCGGGTCCATATTGACCATCCCCTAAGTCTTCCCGTAGAGAAATGGAGCTGATATAAGCCCAGCCCTGGGTTACATTTTCGAGCCCGAGGTAGATTCGAGGAAGGAAGCTGTTATCGCCAGAATGCCAGGTGCCTTCAAGTGTGTCCCAGTCCGATGTGTTACCACCATAGTCAGTAACAACAGTATTCGTTCCCGAATCATAACATTCAACTACCCAACCACCATCAATCTTGCCAACCAAACCATAGTCTGAAAAGCTGGGATCACGAGGACCGGCAATATCTTTCCCCCAGTATTTGACTTGCAGGCGGTAGGTAGTATCAGGTTTGATGGCCTCGGGATCATTCCAAAATTGGAAACGACAAGCGTCAAACCAACCTGTATTGCCATCCGGCTCGTAGTCGATAAGTTGGGTCATAGAGTAACTATCGCGAACAGAGTCATAAAAAGGCAAAATGCCAGGACGAGGGAGATAACCATCATAAATGTTGCGTGTACCAAGCCATTCAAGCCAGGCACTCCCATACATGTTGCTAATCCAAATGCGTTTTAAGTTGATGCCATTCTCTTTGTAGGTCTGAAAGATCGGCTCATTCGCTAAGACAGGATCTTCGAATTGTCCACCACCCTGAAGGCCCAAAGGATAAAACAGTTCGCCATCATCGTAATTGAAGTATCGGTTATCATCCTGACTGACTTTGATAAAACCATGGTTGGTCGAGTCAGCGACCTCAAAGGATATTGGTTGGGATTCTGTAGTCCCACTGGCATCCTGAGCGACTAATTTGTATTGCCACGTGCCAGCCTGGTTGGGGGAGAAGCGGACTTTCCAGGCGTTATTCTCGGTTGGGCTGTACCATTCGCGTTCTTGTCCATCCCAACTTTCTTTGAGAGAGTCTTCAAAAAATTGGTAATAAAAGGCGGGCTGTTGGTAAATGGTTTGCCAATTATCAGGCGAGAAATTGGCGTCGACGTTGATCCCTTGATAAGCAGGATCTGATAGGTCGATTCCGCTTGGTGGTGAAGAATCATACGGAAACTGGAAGTTTTGAGCGACGGTCTTTTCTATTTGAAATGTAATCTCAAACTTCTCGTATTTTGGGATCTTGAGGTCATCGTACTCAGAGCGATTATCAGTGATTTTCGTTATGGATAACTCTGTCGGAGTGTCAACGTCTTCGTTAATCGACCTCTCGAAGCCATCACTACCTGAACGGGTACTTTCCTCTTGGTCGGTTGGAGTCCTCGAGTCTTCATGATCTGTTTGATTATCGGGAGCACTTAGAATTGTTGAGGTTATGTCCTTATCATTTTCCCCTGTAGTAGGCGAGGTCGCATTATCCTCAGAACAAGCCATTAAGCTCATCAGAAGAGTAAATGCGATCAAGATAATTATTTGCCGGAGGAGCCACATCTTGCTACCAAGGGAGTATAATACATCCTATGAAAGTGATCATTTTACTTGCCGGTTATGGGACGCGCATGCGGCCGCATATCTGAAACCGGCCGAATCCATTGTTAAGATGTGCGGGAAAACCGTAGCAGGCCATTTGTTGGATGTGGTGCAGGATATCACGACTGAAGAGGTGATCTTCATCGTTGTTTACAAGGGAAAACAAGCTGAATCCAGATCTCTTCATATGGAATTCTCCTTGCTTTGATTTGTGTGTGTGACGTCAGCAACTATGGGAGGCTACCTTCTAAACGTTCGAAGGCTAGCCATGCTGGAGTGACCAATGACCAGGGTATGTTTCGACCGTGTAACCAAACGTTTTGGCCACATAACGGCCGTTGAAGATCTGTCGCTCAACATAGCTGACAAGGAGTTCCTCGTTATTGTCGGCCCCTCGGGCTGTGGCAAATCCACCATCCTACGTCTGGTGGCTGGTCTGGAATATGTCGACGAAGGCGACATCTGGATCGGGGAGCGCATTGTCAATAACATTTCCCCGACCGAACGAAAAATCGCCATGGTCTTTGAAACAGAAGCCTTATACCCACACTTTACCGTCGACCAGAACTTATCATTTGGCCTCAAGCTACGTAAAACGCCAAGCAATGAAATTCTGGAAAGGGTTAGACAGGCAACCAGCTCCTTGGCCTTGCTGCAGATACTCAATCGCAAACCGAACGAATTATCGGCTGGTCAGCGCCAGCAGGCAGCCATCGGCCGGGCCATTGTGCAAAAACCAGATGTCTTTTTGATGGACGAACCCCTCTCAAAGCTAGATCCAAAGCTACAGGAATCGGCCCGGTCTGAAATCAGAAGGTTGCAGCGGCGGCTGGATACGACTTTCATCTATGTCACCCATGACCAGAAACAGGCTATGACTTTGGGCGATCGCATTGCCGTCCTCAATGAAGGTGTTTTGCAGCAAGTTGCCTCCCCAATGGCATTATACACACGTCCGATCAACCTCTTTGTGGCCGGCTTCATTGGTAGTCCCAGCATGAACTTCTTTGATGCCCGTCTCGTCAGCGAGGGTGACCAACGACTCTTAGACTTGGGTGATATTCGCCTGATTGTACCCGCTGGTCGGGCGCAAGGATACGAATCTTATGTTGGTGAAAAAGTGATCTTTGGCATCCGGCCGGAGCACATCCATGCGCGTGAATTCGTGCCGCCGGATATCGACGGGGTGCCCATTCGGGTTTTTGTCGAAATGGTCGAGATGACCGGTCGTAATTTGCAGCTACACCTTAGTGGGCTTGGGCTTAACCTTCTATCAGACACGTTCATGGCCATCGCCGATAAACGCACCGCGGCAGGTTCGGGTAGCCAGATCGAACTGATCCTCGATATGAGCAAGATGAATCTCTTCAACAAGAAGACAGAGCGAGTGATTTAAAGCAACATCACCTCATTGAATTCTGGTTGCTTGCCCACTGGACCATTTTGAAAGTATCATAATGCTCGCTGAAGTTAGTAAACCTTTGCCGTAATCAACCATCACTGACCGATAAATTGCATAAAGGAATGCCCTAAAAGGATTCCCAACAAGCAGGTCTTCATACTTTCATTATACGGCCTTAGCTCTTGTACGAGAGTTGTTCGGAAAAGCTCTGCGAATATTGGCGCCATCCCTTGTTGAATACGATGAATGATATAAAGGTCATCGCTTCATTGATCGGTTCTCAATTCTCGAGTGATATGGTTACCATTACCATATTTGCCAAGAGAATTGCCCCATTTAATTGACTCGATGTCCCTTATTGTTGAGGAGATAAGATAATGAAAAATCTCATTCTGCTCCTTTCAATTCTTCTGTTAGTTGCCTGTAGAACCTCAACCGGTGAGGATGGAGATGCCTTGCCAACGGCGATGGTCGCTTCCACATCCGCGCCAATAGCCACAACGCCAATAACCACACCGACCCCTCCTCCTATCATCGCCCCAACGGCGACGGTCACTGAAGACCTGCCAGGGGCAACGGTCGTTGCCCCAACACCTACAGAGATTCCACCTACCGAGGTTGTAGAAACGCAGCCGATCCGCATCCAATTCGAACCAGGTGAAACGACGGCTAACTTATCCAGCTACCTTGCCGCCGGTGAATCCATTGAATACCTGGCTCAGGCTGCCGCTGGGCAACATGCCCATATCGAAATTGTCTCCTTGAACAACGTTGCCAACTTTTCACTTGTGGGCATGACAGACGGTCAGCCGTACAAACGGCTCGAAAATGAAAATCGCTTTTGGGACGGTACCTTACGAGAGTCTCAGGATTATAGGATCCGGGTTAAATCGCTGGAGGACGGCGATTTCACACTTATCCTAACCATTGATCCCTTGGGAACGAACGTTTTGCAGCCGGTGTGGCCAATTGTGGATGCGAAATCCGGTTTCTTGATGGGCGGATCTCACAATGGCCAATGGCTGGATGCGTTTGAGATCATGCCATCGCTCCAGGATGGAGAAAGAGCATATTCACTCTATGCCGGAAGTATATTTGAGGGACAACTCACTGGCACCCCGCCGACAACGCCACTGGACGGGCCGTGTGGCGACACGCCGGCGGTCTCATTCCCAGAGAACAGCAATACTTCTGGCAAGATCGCCCTTGTCGCTCGCTGGGAGGTGGCGCCGCGCCAACCACAATCCTTACCAGTAGATACGCATATTTATGAGGAAGCTGTTGCCGATCTATTGCAAGCAGAGGGCATCTCCGAACCCGAGGTTCAATTGACCAGCGTCAGCAAAATTGACCTGGAGGGCGATGCGGTAGATGAGGTTCTTATCACGGCCGCCCGTCTGTCAGGTTTAGGTATTGGCCTGCCCTCGGCCTCCGCTGGAGACTATTCCCTGGTCCTCTTACGCAAAGTCATCAACGGTGAGGCAACTACCATTCCACTCGCTATATCAGTATTCACGGAAGACGTTGAGCTGGCATTTCCGGTCCAATATAACGTTCTGGCTATGCTCGATTTGAACGGAGACGGTAACCTGGAAATCGTCATCGAGGAATTATATTTTGAAGGCCGATTTGTCACAGTCTATGGAATCACGGAACAAGACGTGCAGCCGATTCTGACTGTAGGTTGTAGATTATAATTGGGTCGTTACATGCCGCGACATTTGGGGCTCAGCAATAGTTGCCATCGGGCGCGGTGATGATGGAACAGGTCGCAAGAATACTTCAATTTTGGTCCTTGAACTTCCTGTGGCCGAAGTTGATTATTTGGTCTATGGCCACCAGTCGCCGGAGTACATAGAGACAAAAAGCTGGCGGTTGGAATTGGGGGGCGAAGCGGCCAAGTGATCTTGTATCAGCTTTTCCATCAATAAATGAAAAACGGCCGGACCCTTTCGAGTCCGGCCGTTTCTGATGAATCGACTGTTTTAGTTCTATTTTTAATTGTCTTAGACGGCGACCACCTGTTCTAATGCAGGTCTGAATTTGTATCCGTAAACGATCATGCCCTCTTCGCCATCGCTGCGAAGCTTGCGCGTGACCATTTCTACCGGCAGGCCGATCGCGACGTTTTCGGGATCGATGTCGGTTAGTTGGGCGGTCAGGAGTCGGGCCCTCGTCCAGCTTAACCAGGGCTACGGTGTAAGGCGTGTATTGTTCAAAGCCGGCCGGGGCATCGTAAATGGTCGTGTACGAATAAACTTCGCCGGTGCCGGTAAAAGTGAAAAGCTCCTTGGCCGGGGCTTCACATTCCAGGCAAACGTCACGGGGCGGGAATATTTTCACACCGCAATTATCGCACTCTTCGCCTACTAAGGCGTACCGCTGGTCTCTTAAACGCCAATGACGTGATGTTTCCATAATTTCAACTTCCTCTCTATATCTAGTTTAGTCATTCTGCACAGCCATCAATCGATCGCGTCTGTGCGAATTATCACAAATTATGCCCTACGATCCCTTCCAGATGCTGTCAGCGGGCAAAAATTTACTGTCAAATGCTGTCAGAAGGAACAGATCTTTGTATTTATGTCAACTTTTTACTTGTTTTTCTGGATTTGTTTGCCATTTGAGCCGTTCTTTCGGATTTGGCCCAAATAGTTTCGTTACCCGTCAATTCGCAGCACGTGGGTCACGGCCGTGGCTCCGGTGCCGCCCAAATTCTGGGTCATGCCCACCCTGGCGCCGGCTACCTGGCACTCGCCTGCCTCGTCCCGAAGTTGTTTGACCACTTCCACGACTTGGAAGACTCCGGTCGCTCCAACCGGGTTACCTCGCGCCTTTAAGCCGCCGAAGGTGCTGATAGGAATCGACCCATCCCGGCCGATCTGGCCATCCTGAGCCAACCGCCAGCCCTGTCCCGCTTCGGCGAAGCCGCTGGCCTCTAACGATAGGGCGGCCATGATGGTGAAGGAATCATGCAGTTCGAAGACGTCGATCTCCTCGGTGGTCACCCCGGCCTGGCTCAAGGCCGACCGGGCGCTGCTCTCGGCCGCTTCTAGCCACAGCAGATTTCGCCGGTCGTGCAGACCGATCCGGTCGGTAGCCAAGGCCGAGCCGCTGATCTGCACCGGCTTGGGCACCATGTCCATGGCCCTTTCGCTGCCGGTGATGATGATCGCTGCCGCTCCATCACCTAACGGCGCGGCATCGAACATGCTGACCGGGTCGGCAATGACCGGACCGCTGGCGAAACGTTCCGCCTTCAGCCGGTTGCGAAACATAGCCTTGGGATTACTGGCGCCATTGGCATGGGCGTTGACGCTAAAACCGGCGAAATCGGCCAATTCTCGACCATATTCATACATATAACGCCGCATGACCAAAGCCGCCAGGGCCGCCGGCGTTACACCGTGGATGGCTTCGTAATCAGCGTCCATAGCCGTACTCAGGGCCGTCACCGGCGCGCTGCCCGTTTGGTCGGTCACCTTTTCAACGCCGACCACCAGGGCTGTCTGGACCATACCGCTCTTGACCGCCAGGACCGCCTGGCGTATCGCCGCTCCACCCGAGGCGTCGGCCGCTTCCACCGTCACCGCCTCGATCCCCCGCAAGCCGGAGAAATCAGCGATGAGCGCTCCCAGGTGATCCTGGTGGCTCAACGATCCGGCCAACATATTGCCTACATAGAGGGCGTCGATATCCGTGGTGGCGGCATTGTCCATCGCCTCTTCCACAGCATACCAGGCCAAGTGGCGCAGGGAGGTATCCCAATGCTCGCCCACATTCGTCGCCCCAGTTCCGATGATTGATACATTCGTCATATTTAGTTCCGTTTTGATGATTGTTCGTGTTTCACTGTTTCTCTGCTCAATTCGCCTTACGACATTTTGAGTTTATCGCGATAACGAGTATAGGTGGCGTAATCGATCTCCGTCCGCCTGGCGATGTACGCTTCGGTGGTCAAAGCTTTATCCCGGACCTGATCGATGCGATCCGTCACCCGCATGCTAAAGGCATCCGACCCCGCGCCAGAACCGTAGCTAACTAACAGAATCCGCTGGCCTGGCTGGGCCACATCCAAGGTAGCTGTCAGGCCGATAACGGCCGACCCGGCGTAGGTATTGCCGATGCGAGGGCTCAATAGACCCGGCGCGATTTGTTCCGGCGCAAAGCCCAACATCTTAGCCACCCGCTGGGGAAACTTAGCGTTGGGCTGGTGGAAGACCGCGTAATCGTAATGGGCTGCCGTCGTGCCCAAGGCTTCCATCAACGCCTCGGCCGCGCCCATGATATGTTTGAAGTAAGCCGGTTCGCCGGTGAAGCGATCGCCGTGCGACGGATAATTGGCATGAGCCCGTCGCCAGAAATCCGGGGTATCAGTCACGAAGGAGTAAGAACCTTCAATCACCGCTACGGATTCTTCGCCAGGACCGATGAGCATAGCCGCTCCTCCAGCCGCGGCCGTATATTCCAGCGCATCCCCTGGCCGGCCCTGGGCCGTGTCCATGCCGATGCTCAGGGCATAACGGGCCATGCCCGAGCCCACAAAACCGATGGCCGCCTGCATGGCCTCGGTGCCGGCCTTACAAGCAAATTCCCAATCGGCCGCCTGGGTGTTAGGCACGGCGCCGATGGATTCGGCCACAATGGTGCTGGTCGGCTTCACCGCGTAGGGATGACTTTCACTTCCAACCCAGACCGCCCGGATATTCCGGGGATCGATCTCGGCCCGGGAAAGGGCATTACGGGCCGCCTCGATGGACATGGTGACCACATCCTCATCCAGTCCCGGCACCGCTTTTTCCTTAATAGGCACGCCGCCCTTGCCGCCGGTCCACATCCGGGACACTTCACTAGCCGGCAAGCGGTAGCGGGGCACATAAGCCCCGTAACCGACGATACCTACCTCGGTATTCGTCTTCATTAGACCATCACTTGGATTGTACTCATTCATAAGAAAACCTCGTTCTAACTCTTTTATACGCCCACACGTTCAGCCGAATCTATTTATAAGGCTCAGGCCCCATCCATTTCCTGGATGATCTCCTGCGCCCGGCTAATGTGAATCGTCTTTTCTTCAATTAATTGATTGACTATTTCTTCGACCTGATCGTCGCTGGCGCCGGCCGCCAGGGCCACCTGGCGGGCATGGAGCTGCATATGCCCCTGCTGGATGCCCACCGTAGCTAAAGCCCGGATGGCTGCCAGGTTCTGGGCCAGACCCACGGCCGCCATCACCTCGGCTAATTCTCGCGCCGATCCCACGCCCAGGATCTTCAAGGCGACCCGCGCTGTAGGATGTACCCGGGTCGCGCCGCCGACGATGCCTACGGCCAGGGGCAAAGTGATCTCTCCGTAAAGATCACCATTTTCATCTACATGCCAGTCGGTCAGCGCCGTATAATGGCCGCTGCGGGCTGCGTAACTATGGGCGCCGGCCTCGATAGCCCGCCAATCATTACCGGTAGCAATACACACAGCGTCGATGCCGTTCATGATGCCCTTGTTATGGGTAGCCGCCCGGTAGGGATCAACCACGGCAAAGGCATTGGCCTCCTCGATGAGCCGGGCCACGCTGGTGCCTTCCAATCCAAAAGTGCCCAGCGCCTCTTGGGGAATGGTGCAGCGGGCAGTAGCCGTACGCTGGTCTGCCAAATTGGATAAGATGCGCAGACTGGTCCGGCCGGCCGTCAATTCGGCCACCTGGGGCGCCATCGCTTCTAAGGCAGTATTGATGGTATTAGCCCCCATGGCATCTCGCACGTCATAGTGGAGATGGACGATCAACATGGGGCCCACTGAAGTTTCGGGGAACGGCCGGGCAACAATCTTGCGGGAACCGCCGCCCAAACCGACGATCAATTTGTCGCAGCAGTTGGCCAACTCTAGCAGTTCCTCATTGTTGGCTTCGATAGCTGCCACTGCGGCTTTCATATCCGGTATGTCCAACACCTGGATCTGGCCGATCATCACCGGATCGCTCGTCTCTACCTGGAAACCGCCGCCGGCCCGGACCACCTTGGCCGAGTTGCTAACGGCCGCCAGGACACTGGGCTCTTCCACCGTCATTGGCACCAGGTATTCGCGGCCGTTGATCAAAAAATTGCAGGCGATGCCCAATGGCAATTCATAAGTGCCCAGCACATTTTCGATCATCAAGTTGGCCTGGCTGGCTTTGAGCCCCGTGCCGGCCAGGATCTCCTGTTCTTCCTCGGTGAGGTCGGCCCACTCGGCCACGAGTTCCATGCGCTCTTCCAGTGATTGGTTATAAAAACCGGGCAATCGTGAAGATTTATCGCTCACACTTTTCTCCTTACAGCAATCAGACATCGCATTCCAAGATCAAACTGGAACCCGATGTCTGAGATTTCCTATTAGAAAATCAAGATCCGGGGGAAATATAACCCCGTTTCTCTGTCAAAAGCTATCGAAAGGGTAATAAACAAAAAAAGTCCAGGATCTTGGCCGAGTTTGAAGAAAGCCGAAGTTTTTGACTTGAATAAAGATTTTTGATCTTTCGGCTTTCTGAGTAAGCCAGAGTTTTTGAATACGAAGACGGTTCTTCGGCTTTCTTTCAGAGAAAAGTTCCGACCTTACTCGCCGTTAATAAACGAAGGAACTTTTCTCCATTATTGGGACCACGAGGTTGGCTGGCGATCCCAGCGGAAGGGGATCAACTTTTCCTGCAGATCATCCGCCAATGGCCCTTTATCGCTGCTGGCGATATTCGCTTCCACGTGGGCCAGCTTGCGCATGCCGGGGATGATGGTGCTCACAATTTCATTTTTAAGGATGAAACGTAAGGCCATGTCGGCCATGCTCATATCAGCGGGAACGAAGGGTTTGATAGCATCAGCTCGTTCGACGGCCGGGATCAAATTTTCGGGTACGAAGTAAGTGTTGCGCCAATCTCCTTCAGGCCAGGTCGCAGATTTAGTCAGATTGCCGGTCAGCGTCCCCTCGTCGAAAGGCACTCGGGCAATCACCGCCACATCCATCTCTTGGCAAGCGGGGAACAACTCATCCTCAGGGTTCTGGTCGAAAATATTGTAGATTACTTGCACGGCATCCACCAGGCCGCTGCGAACGGCCTCGACACCGTTCCAAGGTTCCCAACGATTGATGCTGATGCCTACCGCCTGGATGAGCCCCTGTCCCCGCAATTCGTCCAACTTTTTCGCCCAGCCATCGTCGGCCAACCAGCCATCTTCCCAGGTATGGAACTGCATCAGGTCGAAGCTATCCAAGCCGGCATTTTCAAGGCTTTTGTGCACGTACTCTTCCACGTGGTCCGGTGGGAAACAATCGTCGGCGCTATATTCCCTCCTGCTGGGCCACTTCATATTTTTGGGCGGCATCTTGGTGGCCGTGTATAGTCTCGTTCCGGGATTGGCCCGCACCAATTGGCCTAACAATCCTTCGCTGTGGCCATCACCATAGCCCCAAGCCGTATCGAAAAAATTACAGCCCAGATCCACGGCCCGCTGTAATGAGCGTAGGGATTCTTGGTCGTCTGAGCCAGACCATCCGCCCATGCCCCACATGCCGTAACCAATCTCGCTGACCTGCCAGCCTGTTCGTCCGAATCGTCGATAATTCATTGAAGCCCTCCTTATTGGCAGCTAGGTTCCTGATTTATATAGGTGATAAGTGAGGGTGGAACTCTTCCCTTGAGAGTAAACCAAAGGTTCAAAGACGTGTTCAAGCCAATAGCTTTGCCTTTCTCATTAATCGGTAATTATTGGCTTTTTTGGTTCCTTGGGCAAGCTCCCCTTGTCCAAAAGTGACGGTCACCTCTCAGGTGACCGTCACTTTAGATATTAATTTTCCCGGCCGACAAGGGTGATACTCCCTTCATTTACCGTCACGGATTGCAGCCGGACTCCGGTTGGTACTTGATTGATCGCCTGGTTAAGGGTGGCGTTCAAGGTCGCCTCCAACATCGACAAGACTAGTTCAGGAAGAGGCAAAGGTCCAAGGGAGGCTTCGGTTAACTCAAATATCAAATTTCCATCCGAAACAAGGGGGAGGAAGGTCACTTCCAGAGCAATTTCTAATGGCTTTGTCAATTGTGCGTATAGCACAACGTTACCACCGGTGAAGGCCAGCACTGGATCTTGTATCTGAACCTCTGAACTCTGGTCTGTGAGCGTCCGCTGCAAACGCAGTATTTGGTTTAGTTCATTTTGATCCAGGGTGATCGTATAATTACCGAATTCATCGGGTTTGATCCCGGCGACTTGCTCGCGAAGCGATTGGATCTCCGGGGAATCGGAAGCCTGGATGGTGGCAACGATATTGCCACTCTGGGCAGGTGCTTCGGCAACCACTGTTTGGGCAATGTCACCGGCCTGGGCAACGGCCGACTGAGCCGTCCCAGCAGCGTCTACCTGGTTCTCAATTTTTGCCAGCCGCGTCCCAAAGCCGCAGGCCAGGGTCGCGAACAGGAGCACCACCATCAACAAGAGTAGATTTTTATGATTAATCGCCATAATAGCCACCTTCTAAGGCCGTTAAATACTTCCGGCAATATTGCGCCTTCTGGCAGTAATGCGCCTTCTGGCAGTAATGCGCCTTCCGGCAATATTGCGCGGAGTATAGCCATCCGCGGTCACAGGGGCTATCAAAAATGGCGAATTATGAGAAGAAGGCCGGTTTCTCTAAGCCAGCTTGACCCCCAATCTGGCCTCTTGTAGCATTCAGACAGGTGTGAATTAACATGAAACAAACCACATTCATCGCCTTGCTATTGACCTTTGTCATGGTGATCATGGTCCTGGTGGCGACCGTCGTTTTCTTGGTTCAGCGAAACAGGAATATGACAGGCGAGACCGTAGCCCTGGGAGCAGAGGAAGCCACGACTGCGGCCCAATCAGAACAGTTAAGCACTGATTTAGCTGTGCGCCAGGCCGCCTTGGAATCGGCCGAGGCCACCCGGACAGCCCTCGAATCCCAAATCACCGGCAACCAACAACAAATCCAGGACCTGGAACAAGAACTAGAAGAGAATGAAGCAGCCCTCCAACAAGCGGGTGAAGAATTAGAAGAACTGGCCGTCCAACTCTTCATCTTTTCACCTAAGGAAGGCGCTATCGTACCCCCCTTGGAACCGTTGGTCCTTTTCATCGCCGGCCGCTCAGACGCCGGCGTCGAAAGCATCGCTATCTCCATCAACGACGAGAATTTGTCGCAATTCCCGGCCGAAGGCCAACCCACCTATACCGTCCGTACCGAATGGACGCCGCCCGATGAGGGCCAATACAGCATCAGCGCCGTCGCTCTTGATCGCGAAGGACAGGCCAGCCCTTTAGAAACGGTCACCATCCAGGCAACATATTCCAGCCCCGAAGCCCGGACCGCCGCTCTGATCCGCCGTACCGAAACCGACCTGCAATCCTTAAGATTCCCAGGAGGCATCGATTCCTTCGTCGAGGCTGAAACGGCAGAATCAATATCGAAACGGTTACACGAGCAACTGCCGACACTTTCGGCCGGAGAGCAAGTGAGACCCCTTCCGCTGACTCTGGGGGCCCTGAATATACAACCTGCTTCACCTGCGGATGATCAACAGTCGGGCGCCAATAACATGATTTATTACGATCCGGATAGCCAGCAGTTGATCCTCTATGATCCCGGCTCTGGACCCGAGGCTTTTGGCCTTTGGGTATATGTCCATGATTTCGCCCACCAGATGATGGCCGATGCACACGGGCTGGATGCTCTCGACTTCTCAGCTCTGGACGGTGACACACAAGCAGCCTTGTCGGCCTTGATTGAGGGCGATGCGACTTATCTGCAATACCTCTACGCCCAGGGCGAATATCTATCAGAAGCGGACAAGTCTACGATAACCGATAGCTTAGATTCGGCCTCTGCGGGCACTCCGGACGACCTGGGAGATGAGCTGATCTTTACCTATAGCGATGGTTTGCAATTCATTCAAGCCTTATATGAAGATGGCGGCTTTCCAGCCGTGGACAAGGCCTGGACCAATCTACCCCAATCCAGCGAGCAAATCCTCCACCCCGATCGTTATTTGGCTGGCGATACGCCGTTGACCGTCACTTTGCCGCTCCTGACTCCCGAACTTGTAGGGACCTGGCAACTGGTCGGCGAGGATGTTGCAGGCGAGCATTTGTTGCGGCGGCATCTTTTGGCTGGTGGTCTTGGCCCACAGCAAGTCGACCAGGCGGCTACCGGTTGGGGCGGCGGCCGTTACGCTCACTATCGATCAGATGACAGCGAAAATATCCTGGTTATGCGTCTGGCCTGGGATACACCCACCGACGAAAGTGAATTTTCGGCTGCCTACGCCGATTACCTGGGCCAGAGTTACGATGGTGAAGGAACGGCGTTGCCCGGCGGTAACCACTGCTGGCAAGGAAACGACGCCACTTGCCTTTACACCCAAAATGGCGAGACCCTCATCATTCGCGCGCCTGATCTTGAGACCGTAGCCAAAGTCTTGGCCGCTCTTTAGAGATTAATCGCCCGTTAGAAACTGTGCCAAATCAGGGGACCGGCACAACTTCCGCCCATTTCTGGCGTACTATTTGCGGTCGCCACCTGGCCTGAGATCTTTTCCCGGCTGCGGTGCCGCAATTATTTCATGCTAACAAGGTAAAGGAGACATGGCAGAAGAGAAATCAAAGAAGAAAGTTCCCCTTTGGGCTTGGGCATTGGGTTGCCTGAGCCTAATCGCAATATGTGCGGTGGTGCTTGTCATCGGCAGTGCGCTCAGCATTTTCGTGATTTCAAACAGAAGCAACAACTCCCAGATCGATACGCCGGCCGTCGTCCTTGAGCCAAGCGTAGTCCCTGGACAGGATGATCCCGGAGCCTCTGGCTCTGAGCGAGCTTTGCCGCCAACCAATACACCGGATTCCGGCAATGACATGGATGTAACGGTAGACGAACCAAACCAAGACCTAGTTGACGATCCCTTCGCCGCTGAACGGACTAAGATCGAAGCTAACGTGGTCGAGATTCGCCAGCTCCAACCCAGGCAGGGTGTCACGCCCACTACCCTGACCCTGCCCCAACTTCGCCAACGCCTAGAAGAGGAATTCGCCGAGGATTATAGCCCCGAAGAGGCTCGCCTGGATGCGCTGACCCTGAGCGCTTTCGATTTCCTATCCCCAGAATTCGATATTTACAACTTCACCCTCGATCTACTCTCTGAGGAGATCGCTGGCTTTTACGACCCGGAAACGGATGAATTCGTCGTCATCAGCGATGACCCGGAATTCGACACCCTGGAACAGTGGACCCATGCCCATGAATATGTCCACGCCCTGCAAGACCAATATTATGATTTGGAGATATTGACCGACGAGTCGTTGGAATCAGAAGCCGCTTTCGCCTTGCAGGCCTTGGCCGAGGGCGACGCCACCCTGGTGCAAACCCAATACCTGACCGGCGGTTACTTCGACCAGAAACAACTCTTGGAACTACTGGGGGACAGCCTCTCCCTGGACACGGCCATACTCGACAGTGCCCCACCGATTCTTGCCCGCGAGCTTGAATTTCCCTACATCGGCGGCCTAGCCTTCGTGGAAGCCTTGCACGCTCAGGGCGGTTACGCGGCCATAGACCAGGCCTGGCAAAATCTCCCTCAATCCAGCGAGCATATCCTTCACCCCGACCGCTATCTGGCCGGTGACCAGCCCCAGCTTGTTTCGCTAAAGCCCATGACGGACACCTTGGGTGCTGGATGGCAATTGGTCGACGAGGATAGCCTGGGCGAGTTTTATCTTCGCCAATACCTGGCCCAACAATTGGATGAGGATGAGGTGGATTTGGCCGCTACAGGTTGGGGCGGCGACCGGTACGCCGTATACATGAACGAAGGCCAGGATTCGCTGGTGATGGCCCTCAGGCAAAGCTGGGATACCCCGGCCGACGCTCAGGAATTCGCCGATGCCTACGCCAACTATCCGGTAGGCTTATTCGGCGCTAACGCGGCCGGCCAGGAGAATGGTGGCTTATGCTGGCAAGGCCAAGACGTCATTTGCCTCTATGCGACAGGGGACGAAACTTTGATCATCCGCGCCCCTGATACCGGTATTGCGACCACTATCGCCGCCTTGCAACTCCCGTGAACGGATCCCGGGCTGTTTTTCTCTCATCACCAGAAGTCTGGCGAGCGGGGCCACGGCCCTAACCATCCTTTGAAACCGGAAAGGTTGCAACGGACGCACGAATTGCTGGCCGAATATGTCGCTTTCGAGGCACAGAATGTCCAAATCGTCGCTCCCCGCCCGGCCACAGCCGGGGAATTACGTCTTTTCCACACGGCCGAATACGTGAACCTTGTCAAAGCTTTGAGCGATGGTGATCTTATCCCGTCCGGCGTCACGTTCGGGTTTCGGCCCTGGCGACAACCCCATCTTCCCCGGCATGTTTGATTCTGAAGGTCTCAAGGTGGGCAGCGCTCTCCAGGCGGCCGAGTGGCTGCTCGACCATCGCTGTGATGTAGCCTTTAGCTACAGTGGCGGCCTGCACCATGGAGGGCCTGACTTCGCTTCTGGCTTCTGTGTCTTCAACGACGCGGCTGTGGCCATCTGTTGGTTACTGGACCACGGACAACGAGTGGCCTATGTGGATATCGACGTCCATCACGGCGACGGCGTCCAGAATGCCTTTTATGAGACCGACCGTGTTCTGACCATCTCTTTGCACCAGGATCCCCGCACCCTGTTCCCCGGCACCGGCTTCGTTGGCGAGACCGGCCGCGGGCAGGGAAAAGGTTTTTGTGTCAATGTGCCCTTACCTCCCTATACCGGCGACGAAGCTTACCTGTCGGCTTTCGAGCAGATCGTCCCCCCACTATTAGCCCGCTACCAACCTGACATCGTCGTCACCCAGCTTGGCGTGGACACTCACCTAAACGATCCCCTGGCAAACCTGGCCCTAACCACGGCCGGCCACCTGGCCCTCTTCCAGGCCCTCGATCAGTTGGCTCCTCGCTGGCTGGCCTTGGGCGGCGGCGGTTACGACATCGACGTCGTGCCTCGCTCTTGGGCGCTAGCCTTCGCCGTCATGGCTGACTTGGATCTGCCGGCCGAGTTGCCCCCCGGCTACCGTGCACGATACGGCGGCGAATGGCTCCATGATCAAGGGATCCGTCCGAATCGAAGCTCGATTCCAAGAACAGATACATGACAGAGTGAATGACGTCGTCCGGGCCGTTCGACGAAACTCACGACCTCTGATTGTTCTCCAGGATGGTTTAAGGCAACCCTCACTTCAAATTCGGTTGAAGGTGCCTCATCTTGTAGGACGATAGCCAAGGCAGCAAATGTGACGGTCATCTGCCAAAAAGTACACAGGCTGGTAGCCTGATCTCTTACCCAGACCACCAGCCTGTTCATGGTCACCCGACCTCAGTCCGGGCGAGCTTCTTATTCTGTTAGCGATCGAAGGCTTCGTTTAGCCTTCAATCTGCATGATGATCGACTGAGCCTGGTCGATCAAGATATTGGCCTTGCGCAGCTGCCAGCGTACCACCTCGGATAAATGCCTCAACTTGATTGATGAAGGCTTCCAGATGGTTAACGGTCACGTGATCCTGTCCACCGTCTAATTTCGAGATGGCTCCTTCCAGCTTCACGATAAAGGCGTTGCCCTGGCCCTTGTTCAGTACTCCATCATCTACCAGCGATTGCACATCGTCAATTAGATTTCCAATTCGCTCCTCTGCCGGGGCAAATTCGACGAAAACGGCCGTCGTCCGGGCGGGGATCTCGAAAGTACCAGTATCGCCATTGAAGGCCGAGTTCTTCACGATCGGGTCGACCGAGGCTAGTTGGACCTCGTGTAAGAACAGTTCCGAACCTGTTAAATCGCTCATAGTGAAGCTCTGCGCTTCGTCGTTGGCGTTGATCAGAACGATGATCGATTCACGATCCCGGTCCAGATCCTCACCAAGGACCTTGTCGGAGATGCTCATCACGATCAAGCCAGGCAGTTGGTTAGGCCCGGTATTGTGGAAGGCTACCCGCGCCATCACCTCCGCTTCCGTCTGCAGGCGGAACAGCGGCGAGCTGTCGCGTATGGCCAACAATTCCTGGAATAGAGCGGCCGAGGTCATGATATCTTCTGCGGCCGGTTTCAAGGCCGGATCGGCCAGCCGTGGTCCCATCAGATACCAATTGTCCTCGTTCTTGCCCGCCACCGGCAAACCAACGCCGAAGTTATTCTCCTGGTAAGTGAAGTCCAGTTTATTGAACCAGTCGCCGGAGTTGAAGCTGTCACGGTCGAAGGACTTTGAACGTAACAGGTCGCTACCGGCGTGTATGAAGGGCACGCCCTGGCCCAGCAAGACCGTGGACAGGCCCACATTCTGTACGCGTACGCGATCGGCCGTGCTCACGCTCAGCGGAATCTTGTACGTATTATTATCGTACAGCGTCTGGTTATCATGCTTGGAGATATAGGTGATGTCTTCCTGCGGATCCTGCGTGTACCCCGCCGGCTGGCCGTTATAATCCACTTCCTTACCCGTCACCAGGTTGCCATTACGATCCACAAACTCGTAATCGGCCAGGTTGCCGGCCATGCCCACGCGAATCTGGTCGCTGAGCAGCAGCAGCGTCGCCAACTGGTCCGAGCTGGTAAAGGAGATCGTCAGTACGTGGCTCACAGCATCGTAGCTGAAGTTGACTACCTGGCCCGCTTCAACGCTGAAGGGGATATTGGGTCCATTTTGTTCACCGCCTTGGCCATAATTCTCATCCCAGCTCTCGTTGATGGTCACTTTGGCCTCGTAATCCCCCGGCGGGATGTCGCTGGTGGAGAAACTGTAGAAGCCGTCGCCGTCCGGGTCTTGCAGCCAGGAGCGCAGGCAGTCAGGTTGCCAGTCTCCCGGGCAGCCAATCTCGTCCTGGAAGCTTCCTGCAACAGTGGCGATTACTTTAGTGACGTTGTCAGTAACCCAGTGCGTGGCGTGCGAGTAGTAGAACTTGACATCTGTATCAGCGCCCAGATTCAGGGCGATGTTGGGTCCATTGGGCTCGGCGTTGGCTCCATAGTTCTCGTCCCACGAACCGTCGATCGTGGCCTTGTACTCATAGCTCCCGGCCGGGACCGCGAAAGTCTCCTGCCAGACCATGTCACCGGCGTCGTAGGCCAGGTGGCTGGCCGCGCAGTCAGGCTGCCAGTCGCCTGGACAGCCCAGTTCGTCCTGCAGGCTGCCGGCGATGGTCACCGAGGCCGGTTCCGGAGCGGGTTCCGGGCTCGCGTTCAACTCATTCGGATCATAGAACAAACCGTTGGCGAAACCCTGCCGGCGTATGAGATCATCGCCGCCGTCGAAGGGGCCGCCGCCGCGCACCGCGTCGCGCAGACGATCGCTGAAGGTGCCGATGCCCGTGCCCGCCATATTCAACTGCGTGGCGTTTTCGCCGCGGGCGTTGTCGGCAACTTCGCCGAAGTTCCACCCTTCGCCGTAGATGTAAATGTCGGGATCAACGGCCGCTAAGGCAGCTTGAACATTTAACATGTTACGCTTCATGTGGTGGCCCATCAGGTCGAAGCGGAAGGCGTCGACCTTGTACTCTTCGGCCCAGACGACCAGCGAGTCGATCATCAGTTTTTCCATCATGTTGTGCTCTGTAGCTGTGTTCTGGCAACAGGTGCTCGTCTCTACAGCGCCCTTGTCATCCAGGCGATGGTAGTAACCGGGCACAATACGATCCAGGACAGATTTCTCGTCCTGGCCGGCAGAGTTTGTATGGTTGTAAACCACATCCATCACCACGCGCAGGCCGATATCTTCGTTTATAGACTGCACCATCTCACGGAACTCGACGATGCGCGCAGGACCGTCGGGGTTGGTGCTGTAGCTGCCTTCCGGCGTTGTGTAATGATAAGGATCGTAGCCCCAGTTGAAGCCGTCCAAGTCTTCGACGGCCGTTATCGCCGCCTGTTGCTCATCCGAATCGGGCGCGTAGGTTTCCAGCAAGCCCCAATCTGCCTCCTGCCACTCACCCTTATTCTCGTTGATCGTAGCGATATCGAAGGCCGGCAACAGGTGCAGGTGCGACAGCCCCGCTTCTTGTAGCGCTTGCAGGTGGTTAGCGCCATTCGTCCCTTCCAGGGTGAAGGCTTTGTACGTGCCCCGTAATTCTTCGGGAACTGAATCATCATTAACGCTAAAATCGCGCACATGGATCTCGTAGATGCTGATATCCTCCGGCGCGACCAGTTCAGGCTTACTCGTCTCATCCCATCCGGCCGGTTTCAGCGCCACGTCGTCCAGATCGACGATCTGGCTGCGCGTACTGTTCATGGCCAGGCTGAGCGAATAGGGGTCGGTAACCAAGTTGTTTTCCACCTGGCCCGTAGAATGGACGTAGACCTCCACGTCGTACAAGTAATACTGGCCTTTCCACGAGGCGTCACCGGTGATTTCCCATACACCGGTCAGCGGATCCAGGCTCATGTCATAAGTCATGCTCGTTATAGCCGGATCGGCGTCGGCGAAGAGATGGAAGGTGACCGATTTTGCCGTCGGCGCCCAGAGGCGAATGGTTGGGATGTCCCCATCCCAGGTGACGCCCAACTCGCCGTTATAGGTGTACAGGTCGTCGAGCACGCCAGGGATTTGCAACCCGGTGGCGTCGACAGATTGGTCATCGGCTTTGACGGCCGAAATGGCGATCTGCCCTTTGAGAATCTCGGGAACCAGCGCCAGGTCGGCGGCGGCAATTTCCAGCGCCGGCAGTCCGGCCAGGTGAGGGAACTTCTCCTTTACGGAATCGCTGAGAGCACCGGGTGTCAAGACGATGCTGCTGCCGCCAATGATGCCTGTTTCCGTTGCTTCCAGGCCCCCTTCAGGTGCGTAGTGTAGCGTATAATTGTTGTCGATACTCTCGGCCGCAGCCCAAGCGATGGTCTCTGCGTCCACCCAGTAAGCGCTCTGCTGGTTGATATTGCCAGGGTTAGCGCCCGGTTCGCCCAGCAGCGGGTAAATGTACTGTGGTTCGTTGGGCGTGCCCGGTACATCAGCTTGCAGCTGCCATACCTCGTAGCCCCAGGTGTCGAAGACGAGAAACTGATCTGGGCCCGGGTCCTTTTCGTCGCCGCGATGGATGATGTGCGCCAGCTCGGGCGCTCCCTCTACCAGATCGACTCTGAATACCGGGCCAAATGGATCGAGTTCACTCCAGCGCACCGGTTCCTGCCACGAAGGGTTGGGGTTAAGCGCCCCGTTCCAGACGTGCATGCCCCAAAAATCAGCAAAGTCAGGGCTTGTATTGTCACCGTAATCGCCATCAGGACGGTGGTAGTGGATGGTGGCGAAGTTCTGTGCCGCGCCCTGCTGTGGGTAGATCGTCTCGTCGCCGGACATGATCCAGGCTGTGGCCATTTCCTGGGGGATGAAGGCCTGGTCAGGGCCGGGATCCTTATTGTCGCCGCGGTGGATAATGAAATTCACCGGCTGGGTCACATCTTGCACAAGGATATTCCAGTAAGCGCCAAAGTCGTCAACGCCGTCAAACGGCTTGGGAGATGTCCAGTCGGTCCCTTCCAAGGGATCGATGGCCTCGCCCCACAGGTGCAGACCCCAGAAGTCATTGTAATCGGGACTTGCGGGATCGCCGTAATCTCCGTCATCGCGGTGGTAATGAACGGTTACAAAGCCCTGCGCCTCGGCCTGCGAAGTGTAGATGGTCGCGTCGTCCTGGCGTAGCCAAATTTCCGGCGTGGCTCCGGGGTTGAAGAAGCGGTCGGCGTCGGTGCCGTCTTTGACTGTCGCCGCGGTGGACGATGAAACCCACATTGGATGGCGTTCTTGGCCAGTTTCACCCAGGCGAAACGGCCGTATTCATCTTCACCCAGGAAAGGCTTGGGCGCTGTCCACTCGATCGTCTCATCGATGTCGCCCCACAGGTGCAGACCCCAGTAGTTATTATAATCGAATGGCTCGAGGGTATGATCGCCGTAATCGCCATCATCGCGGAAGTAATGGATGATCGCGTGCGTGGCAGTCCCAGGCGCGGGCGGTTGCGCCTCAACTGGCCTAATACCCGTGACCTCGGCGTAGCTTAGGTTGCTATTGTTATCCGTAACGACAGCCACGAAATCGAGCATGTCGCCCTCGTTAAAACCGCCGGGCACATCATCCAGGGCGAAGAAGACACGGAAGGGCGCGTTATCATCTACGCCAATGACCGTGTAATCCGTCTCGCCGCTCTTGCGCACCGCGAAGGTCACTTCGGCGTACTTATCGTCCGACAGGGCAACGCCGACTTCGATGCGCTCTTGTACGTCGTTGCCGTCCAGGTTCTGGGTTTCCAGTTCAACTTCCTGGTCAGTTGACCAGCGTATTAAAGGCGACGCCTGGTGCGGCGTCGCTGGCCGGAAGTGGAGTGTTAGCGCGGTAGATGGCGAAACTCACAGCGGGAACAGCAACAGTTACATTTCCGTCGACGTCGCTGCGTTATGACGCTCGTTCCCGGATAGATCTCGCTGAAAGTCGTGCTGGGACTATCGGTTGCGAAGATAGCCGTCTGCGGGCTATTGGCGTTATTGAAAGCCACGATGTACTCGACCTGCTCGAGGCGGTCGATGCGGCTAAAAGCGTAAATGCCGGCCGAAACCTGGCTGTAACGGTGCAGCTGTGCACCAGTTTGCAGGGCGGGGTGAGCCGTCAGCACGGCCGCGAAATCGCTATACGCTTGGTAGAGCGGGTGCGTCGGGTCGAAGTTGTCCTCGGCCGTCGTGGCGTCTGTGCCGATCAGGTCGTCGTCGTTGTAGCTGGGAACCTGGGAGGGGAACATATCCTGGCGGGCATCTTTGTCGCCGCCGTCGCCCACAAAACCCTGCTCATCGCCATAATAGATGACGGGAACGCCGCGGGCGAAGAACATCAGCGCCGTAGCTAGCTCCGAGCGGGCCACCTTTTCTGAGTCAGGTAGGACGCCGTTGTCTACATCCAGGAACCAACCGAAACGGCCGCGATCGTGATTGCCAAGGAAGGTCGGCAACGCATAGACATTGGAGTCGGCATCGGTGAAGTAATCATCGTCGGCGAAGAGGTCGCGCATGATATCCGATGCACCGCCAGACGATACATAGTTGCGTACCTGTTCCTGGAAGCGGAAATCAAGCACGGCCGGAAATTCGGCGAGGCTGGTGTAATGGCTGAGTAACACCGGGTTGCCGCTAAAGACCTCCCCGAAGATGAAGAAATCAGTTCGCCCTTGCGCCTCGGCATGGGCCAGGATCTCGGGCATGAAGGCCTGCCAGAACTCCAGGTTGACGTGCTTGACCGTGTCCACCCGGAAGCCGTCAATGTCGTAATTGGTGATCCAATCCTTGTAGATATCGATCATGCCGTTAACCACGTCGGGATGCTCGGTGAAGAGATCGTCCAGGCCAAAAAAGTCACCGTATAGTGAATTCTCACCGGTGAAGCTGGAATCACCGCGGTTATGGTAGTAGATGGGATCGTTGAGCCAGGCCGGCACCTTTAAGTTCGCATCAGCGGGATCGTTAAACGCGGGCGTGTAGGGAAAGCTGGTGACCGGGTCTAAGGTTGGGAACGTACCGGTGCCGGCGTAGTCCCGGTCGTCGAAGATATTGCCATCCGCGTCTCGATATGGGTATTGATCCTTGTTACGGTAGCTGAAAGTTCCTTCTTCATAACTGATGATATCGGCCGTGTGGTTGGTGATGATGTCGAAGAAAACTTTGATGCCGCGAGCATGCGCCGCATCAATCAAATCCACCAGCTCTTGATTAGAGCCGAAGTGCGGGTCGAACTGGGTCATATCCACGTACCAGTAGCCATGATAACCGGCAGAGATATCGGCTCCAGTACCCTGGACTGGATTATTTTTAAAGACAGGCGTCATCCAGATAGAAGTAATACCCATATTGGCCAGGTAATCCAGCTCGCTGGTTAATCCACTCAGGTCGCCACCGTGGAAGAAACCCTTGTCCACCGGATCAAAGCCATGCACGAGCCGGTCATCCGGTGTGATAAATCCTTGGTCGTTTGCCGGATCCCCGTTATCGAAGCGGTCGGGCATGACAAAGTAAAAGACATCGTCCTGAATGGGGTCCCGAGCCGGCGGCTGAACCAGGGCGGCGATCTCCGGCGGCACTTCGCCACTACCAGATGTGACGGTGACGTCCACGCTGTTATCGCTGCTGTCATAAGTAAATTGAACGATATCGCCAGCATTCGATACCGAGAAGGGCACGTTGGAGCCGGGGTAGGATACAGTCCATCCCTCGTCTAGCGCGACCTTGAACTCATACCCACCCGGCGGGATGGCGTCGGTGGAGAAGGTGTAAACACCGTCACCATCAATGTCCTGCATCCACGAGCGCAGGCAGTCGGGCTGCCAGTCGCCGGTACAGCCGATTTCACTCTGGAAGCTGCCGGCGGTCGTGGCGATCACCGAGTTCACGTTGTCGGTTATCCAGTGGCTCTTGTGGTCGTAATAAAACTTGACGTCAGTAGGCGCGGTCAGATTGAGGGGGATGTTAGCCCCGTCTCGAGTTGCGTTGGCGCCGTAGTTCTCATCCCAACTGTCATCGAGCGCCGCCTTGTATTCATAAGCACCGGCAGGAAGGGAAAAAACGTCCTGCCAGACGTCGTCGTCGCCATCATAGGCTAGGTGAGTGGCGGCGCAATCGGGCTGCCAGTCACCCGGACAGCCCAACTCATCCTGCAAACTGCCGGCAATCGTGACGCTGACAGGGGCCGCCAGGGAGGGGCTGGCCAATAAGATAATGGGTAAAAGAATCGTAATGAATAAAGTCACAATGGGTAAGAATGAGGGGATTGATTTTCCTTTAAGCATGGCCGTACCTTTCTCCTTGTATGAATCGTTTACCGATAGCGACAGGAATAGGTTCATCAATATAGGAGCGTCAAAATAAAAAGACACTGCTCCGTTTACCAGATAGTTGTGACGGAGGGGCGAAATCAAAATGAGATAAATATGGGTACTGAGAAAAAGTAGAAACCCATTAGCGCCAAACCTTACTATCGCCAACTCCCTTTTTACTGTGAAGCCCAAGGTGCTACAGACCCCAGCTTATCACATTTTACAGGAATAGGTTGCTCATTGTCTAGCATTTGCCGCGATTGCGATCAACGGGAGGTGAGAAGTTAGGTCCGGCGGCATGGCGCACCGTGATTAGGATTTATAGAAATCGCTGCCGTGGTTTTTTCAGCGAAAAGCTCTTCCTGCGCAGTCCCCGCCTGCGCCGGGATAGTTTTCTGATCCCCCTGTCCTCGAGCGTGGTGTAACCTTGCCGCGAGCGAATGTGCCCCCAGACGAGCAGCAAGATCATGAGTCTGGTCAACTCAGGCGAACGGCCGAATTGAGAAAACATCATGGCTAAAACGACTACTCTGCGCCGGTTTGGTGTAGTCTGGTTAGCCATACCTTATTTTATTCGACAGTCGTCATCGGCCAAGCATGCCGCGACTTGTACCGGTTTGGATGTGAGGAAAGTCATTGGCCAATGGTGACATTAAACACTTGCCTAAGTACCATCCAACCGATTATGCTGAATATGGCGTAGTGGGCCGATTTCGGTCGCATAGATTAGGATGGTCATACATAGGGCGAGTTATGAAGGGTCGTGAAGGGCAGCCAAATCGTTGGCAGATCTGTCCGTTGGCAATATAAATATGGCTCATTCAACCTTCGATCGCGTTTGCTGGATTGGAGGTGCTTATGACTGCAACTTGCTGCCAGATCATGGATGCTGGTGGCAGCTTAACAGAAACATTTTTGGTTCTTATAAATGTCGCACCATAGGAGGGCACAAAGATGAACAAAAAGATTAGCTTATTATGGGCAGTGATCTGCGTCGTGATTTTGCTCTTAGTTGCCTCGTTGGCTACTGTTTCAGCCAGTAATAACAGTCCACTCAGCGATGTTGAAGAACTAGGTAAGTCCATCTTCTTCGATGAGAATCTATCTATCAACTACAACCAGTCGTGTGCATCCTGCCATGGACCAGAGGTGGGCTTCACCGGACCGGAATCGGATATTAACGCACACGGGACCGTTTATGAAGGGTCTATACTCGGCCGGTTTGGCGATCGCAAACCCCCCAGCGCGGCTTACGCCACCGTGAGCCCAATTTTCCACCAGGACAAGAGCGGCCTATTCCTGGGCGGCAATTTCTGGGACGGCCGGGCCACGGGCGAGGTGCTGGGTAACCCGGCCGCAGACCAGGCCCTTGGGCCGTTCCTGAACACTGTCGAGCAGGCGTTACCTGATTCGGCCTGTGTCGTCTACCGCGTTTGCTCGGCAAGTTATCCGGTCAGCTTTGAAGCGGTTTGGGGAGACGAGGCCTGTGATATCGTCTGGCCGACCGATATGGATGAACCGCATGCGCCACCGAAGGAACCACGATCGCCCTGTCTTCAGAGGATAGAGCCAAATCAGATATGGCCTATGGTAACATCGGTCTGTCCATTGCCGCTTACGAGGCATCTTCCGAGGTGAATGCCTTTTCCTCTAAGTACGACCAGACCTTTGGAGGTAAAGTCAAGTTAAACAAGGAGGAACAGCGCGGTTACGCCCTTTTCCGGGGCAAAGGAATGTGCCACCGCTGCCATATCAGCAATGGCCAGGAAGCGCTTTTCACCGACTTCACCTTCGACAATCTGGGCGTACCCAAGAACCCGGAGAATCCAGTATATAATGTCGATCCCGACTTCGTCGATGCGGGCCTTGGCGGATTTCTGATGAGTGCCGGCTACGACGAGGATGTGTACGAGGCGGAATGGGGCAAGCAGAAAGTGCCAACATTACGTAACGTCGACCTCAGGCCTGATGTAGGTTTCGTCAAGGCATTCGCTCACAATGGTTACTTTAAGAGCCTGGAAGGTATCGTCCACTTCTACAATACGCGGGACGTCAAGCCAGAGTGCCCCGGTGATTACACTGAAACGGAAGCGCTGGCCGCTGATTGCTGGCCGGCGCCTGAAGTTGTAGAGAATGTAAACCGCGATGAATTAGGCGATCTGGGCCTAACGCCGGAGGAAGAAGCGGCCATCGTATCATTCTTGACGGCGCTATCTGACGGCTATCAGCCGGATCAATAAGTTAATTGTTCGTTAGTAGGTAGTTTGAATCCGCGGAGCGCCCGCTCGGACCCGAAGCAATTGACACTTCGGCTCAAAAAAGCGGGCGCTCTACTTGTCTATTCAGGTTAGATTTATTAGCCTTTTGATGCCGGTGTCAACTGTCTACTACTTCTTGTTCACCGTACGCTGCCTCACCGATCGCCCGACCCCAACACATTACGATCATCATGAGCGGCCGAGGATCGGTTCACAAATTATGGACAAATGTCACTTGAAATCAGCCCCCATTTCAGGCAAAATGAATCCGCCGGTGACTTCATTATGAAACAGGCAATAGGAAACGAAGACCAGACACAAGTCCCCAATGAATCTATGGCCAGCCTGGCCGGGGAGTTTTCCGGCAGACTGGTTTTCCAACCCCAATCAACGAGACATTCGCCACAAGGAGCATTGAATGAGCAATACAGCTAGAGAACGAGAAGCCGTCATCCTGGGCGCGGCGCGCACGCCCACCGGAAAGTTCATGAGCGCCCTGGGCAGCGTGAACGCCCCCGATTTAGGCGCTATCGCCGTTCGCGCAGCCTTGGAACGTTCAGGCATTGATCCCGCCACCGTCTATGAAGTATTCATGGGCATCGTCGTATCGGCCGGGGCCGGCCAAGCGCCCGCCCGGCAGGCAGCGCTGCGTGGCGGGCTGCCCGATACCGTCGGCGCAGCGGCCATCAACAAAGTTTGTGGATCGGGCTTGAAAGCGGTCATGTTGGCTGCCAACGGCATTGCCGCCCAGGAAGCCGAGGTCTTCGTAGCCGGCGGCATGGAGAGCATGTCCCAAGCGCCTTACCTCCTGCCCAAGGCTCGCCAAGGGTATCGTTACGGTGACGCCCAGGTGATCGATTCGATCCTCCATGATGGCTTGTGGTGCGCTTTCCAAGATTGGGTCATGGGCAACGCGGCCGAGTTCATTGCTAGACAGTTCGAGGTCAATCGCAAGGAGATGGATTTTTACGCCCTTCAAAGCCATAAGAAAGCGGCCGCGGCCACGGCGGCCGGTCTATTTGAAGAGGAGATCGAGCCTGTAGCCATCAAGGGCCGAAAAGGTAAGGTGACGATCGTCAGCCAGGATGAACCTATCTGGGCCAGCTACGAAAACGGCGACTACAAGCTAACTACCAGCATTGAACGGCTGGCCAGCTTGCCTCCAGCCTTCGAGAAGGATGGTCAGGTGACAGCCGGCAACGCCCCCGGCCTCAACGACGGCGCGGCCGCCCTGGTGGTCACCAGCCGGGCCGAAGCCGAGCGCCAGGGTATCGAACCTCTGGCCCGAATCGTTGGCTACACCCACGCGGCCGTGGATCCCCAATGGATCTTCGCCGCCCCAGCCCGGGCCATACCCCGCTTATTGGAGCGGGTTGGTTGGAGCCTGGAAGATGTGGACCTGATAGAATTGAATGAAGCTTTTGCTTCCCAAGTGCTGGCCAACGGTCTCGAGATCGAGCGCGGCGGCCATAGCTGGGACTGGGACAAGGTCAATGTCAATGGCGGGGCCATCGCCCTAGGACACCCCATTGGCGCCAGCGGCGCTCGAATCCTGGTCACCTTGATCCACGCTCTGCGTCAGCGAAACTTGCGACGGGGTATCGCCTCACTTTGTTTAGGCGGTGGCGAAGCGGTAGCCATGGCCGTCGAGATCGAATAATGGCGTGCTTTTCCTGGCAGGAGATAAGATATGTCCGATGATCAATGTATTTTGGTGTTAGGTGGAGCCGGACTCGTTGGCGCCCAGGTCGTACGCGAGATCGCCCGGGAATTAGAGCCTCAACGAATCGTAGTCGCCAGCTTATTCCGCGGTGAAGTGCGTGAATTTCTCCATGATGTGCGCCGGGAATTCCCGCAAGTGGAGTTCGTGGGCGCCTGGGGCGACATCTTCGTCCGAGACGAATTCACCATGGAGCGCCGCCGTCGCTTGCTGATGAGCCCGGTCTACATCGACAAGTTGTATGATGATCTCTTCGGTGACATTAACGAGGCTTATGAGCGTTCTGCTATGGCCCAACTCATTCGTCGCTTCCGACCGGACGTGGTCGTCGATTGCATCAACACGGCAACCGCCATCAGCTACCAGGACGTGGAGAGCCTGAGCAAACATACTTACGATATCCTGCAGCAAGTCCGTCAGGCGGTCGATCATCAGGATCTCGAGGCTATGGACAAATTGGGCAAGGCCATTGAACGCAATGTCAGCATTCTGCTCATCTCCCAATCTACAGCCCAACTCATCCGCCACGTGCAACTCATCCACCGGGCCATGTGCGAGGTGGAGACCCGCCTCTATCTCAAAATTGGCACGACCGGCACCGGCGGCATGGGGCTTAATATCCCTTACACCCATAGCGAGGATAAACCCAGCGCCAGCCTAATGCGTAAAAACGCCATGGCGTTCGCCCATACCGGCCTGATGTTCCTCATGGCCCGCACGCCGGAGGGTCCACTGGTCAAGGAGCTGAAACCGGCAGCAATGATCGGCTACCGCAAAATCAGTTACCAGACTATAAAGTTGCGCGGTCGGCCACAGATGCGTTTTGAGAGCCGTACCGAAATGCTTGACGGCCGACTCACTTTGCGCGGTGACGAAAATCTCTACGAGCGCATAGGCAAATTACAGATGGCCGGTGTAGATACCGGCGAAAATGGTTTCTTCGCCCGCGGCGAATTCGAGACCATCACGAATATCAACCAGATGGAGTTCGTGACTCCCGAGGAGATCGCCCACCAGGGTGTCCTGGAGATCAAAGGTAGCAATACCGGCTACGATGTCATCGCTGCGGTGGACAGCAGTGTGATGACGCCCAGCTACCGTGCAGGCGTCTTGCGCCAAACGGCATTGGACAAGCTAGCTCGCCTTGAGGAAGAGACGAACTCCCACAGCGTCGCCCTGGGTCAACTAGGCCCGCCGGAGTTATCGAAGTTGCTCTACGAGGCCCACCTGCTCAAGCTCAACTACAGCACTCTGGCGGCCGTGTTGGAGACGCCGGTCACAGAAATCGCCGAGACACTATTCAACTATTTGTGGGAACACGAACTATTGCGGACAATCATCACTTCCATCGGCTTGCCCATCCTCGCCCCGGACGGTAAAAGCATTATCCGCGGACCACGAATCAACATCCCTGAGAGCATCTACCACGAAGTTAATATTAGCTCGGGAGAATCGGATATGTGGGCTCGAAAAGGCTGGGTCGATCTGCGGCCGGCCAGCTTGGCCGATTGGCAAAAGCGCTTCAAGTTGATGCAGCGTTCCCAACATATGCTGCATACACGCGGTAGTTCTTCCATCACGATGAAAACCTACCTACACGATACCATCGAGATCGGCGCCGCCGTGGCCTGGATATTCATCAACGAGGAACACGGCTATCGTATTAAATGATATGTGCAACATCTTAGATAAAAATATACAATAAGGAGAGCCTTTGTACCTCGAGTTTTCATGCATCAACCAATCAAGGGATACTTCGCTTCGCTCAGCATGACCATACTCATCCTATTGGCCGAATCTTATGATGGTTACTTGACAACAGGTAAATCGCTGTGATAATTGGTATGTTCTCAACGAGCTGGCCCTCTCTATAAGCACGCATCCCCAATTTCGCCTTTTCGGGCAAATCATTTCAGCTAGCGAATGAGCACTCACATAAGGAATTAAAAGCATGGCAAGCAATCAATTTAACGGTCTGACGATGCCGGTTTTTTCGGCTTTTGGCTGGGCGGGCGAAGAGCAGGCGCTGAATTTCGCGATTTCCCAGCTTGAACTCTTCATCGAGTCTCTGTACTTCCGGCTTCCCCGGGATACCCAAAAACAATTTATCGCCCATGGTTTGGATCGGTCCAGCCAGAGCGTCTATCTGGCAACCGTCGACGAGCCTGAGTTAGGTCTGACTATCGCCTTTATTACCAGACCTTTGAGCCTGGAAATCAGTTTGATCATGACCAACAAGGATGTATTGGCCAAGGCCTACCGGGCTGCCAATAATCAGTCCGAAACGGCTGACGAAATACTCCAAAGGCTAAGCGGCTGGAATATGCACGTCCAACAAATGGAATATAACGCCGAAAACGGTGAAAGAACCCACTACCAGGATGTGTATAAAGATAGTACGGCTGCACTGGATGCCGAGATTACGGCCAGCGTCTTCAGCCGGGCCAATTACCTGAACGGTGAAGAAAAATGGGTTGTGCCTCTATATATCAGCTACCGGACCAATTCCGAAAAAGTAGCGGCTATGGGGTTGAATGTACTATCTTTTTCGGCCGATCGGATTAAAGAGCTCATGCCTCTGGTCGAGTTTTTCACCGGAAAAGTACCTAAAAAGAAAGCCCTTCCAAAAAAGAAGGCCAAGCCCCAGGCTGAGGTTGCCGAAAAACCAATCAAAAAATTGTCCGGCAGCGAAGAACAATTCACGTATGAAAGTGAACTGAAACCTCTGCACCTCCGGCGCGGTTTTGTCAACCTAACGGCTGGACATTGGCCATTTTTTGCTTTGAACGTACGCACTGAAACCCGGCCCGTGATCCTGCAATATGGCGACCAAACGGACTACAAATGCGCGGTTTGGCGTTTGGTGCAAAACGACCAGGCCCGCATCGTTCTTTCCCCAGCCGTCCACCAATGGTTGGAAGATAATTTTGAACAGGAAGATTTGATCAAGATCACGGCCAGCAAAGCCGGTGAAGGGAAGATCAACATCACCCTCGAAGCTGCTGAATAAGCCGCTCAAATTTCGGTTGGACCAGCGATAGTGCTATAGAACCATTGAACCTGAAGCTCTCTGATCGTATGGTGATAACGTTCAATTTTACGCATCGTTGGGCTTTAAGGCAGAATGAACCTTCCTTCTTGGAAAGCCCCAACCAAAACGATTGTTGAAGAATAGTATGACAAAACGTCTATGCAGCGGGAGACAGGACCATGGCTTTAGCAGAAATACAATCCACATCGAATCAACGGCTTGACGGTTGGCAACCGCCTCAATTGGAAAATCCGGGAAGTACAGGTTTGAGCCATGGCTTTCTGGCCGATTTGTGCTTGAAGATCATGTATTATCGGGGCGAAGTCACCGGTAGTGAAATCGCCGAAGAAGTGAAACTGCCCTATCAATCCATCTTGCTGCCCATCATGTCTTTCTTGCGCCGGGAGCAATTGTGCGAGGTAACAGGTTCGACTGGAGTTGTGGCAGCGAGTTTTGAATACGTCATTACCACGAAAGGTAGCACCCGAGCCCGCGAACAGCTAAATCGCAGCAGCTATGTCGGCCCTGCCCCCGTATCCTGGAAACAATACGTCGCTTCCGTCGAAGCCCAAGGCAGTCGGAAGTTGCGGGTAAATCCGCGGATGATGGGTCAGGGAATGTCGCACCTGGTGCTTAACGATCGGGTGCTCACAAAAATCGGCCCGGCTGTAAACTCGGGTAAATCGATGTTCCTGTACGGTCCACCGGGAAACGGCAAGACCACTATCGCCGAGGGCATCGGTCAACTTGTCCTCGGTAATGATATGTATGTGCCTTATGCCGTCGAAGTCGGTGGACAAGTGATTAAGGTATACGACGAGATCAATCACGTGGCCATCAGGGAAGATGAGTCGTCACCTAGAGGTCCACTGGGTTCGGCCGCCAACCGGGATGATCGCTGGATTAAGATCCGAAGACCGGTGATCATGGTCGGCGGTGAATTAACCATGGACGGTCTGGACCTGGTTTACGATTCAAATTTACGATATTACGAAGCGCCTTTTCAGATGAAAGCCAATGGCGGCATGTTCCTCATCGACGACTTTGGCCGGCAACAGATCCGGCCGCGGGATCTACTCAATCGATGGATCGTGCCCATGGAGAAGAACGTCGACTTTTTGTCACTAGCTACTGGGCGCAAGATCGAGGTTCCCTTCGCAGTCCTACTGGTTTTCTGCACCAACTTACCTCCAGGAGATCTGGTCGACGAAGCATTTTTGCGCCGTATCCGGCACAAGATCGAGGTGATTTCGCCAACATTCGACGAGTACCGTGAAATTTTCAGCCGCCTCTGTCAAATCCGCAAAGTCCCTTACGACGACCAGGCAGTCCGTTATCTGCTTCAGGAACATTACATCAAAAGGAACCGTAAGCTGCGCGGCAGCCATCCACGAGATATCATCGATCAAGTTTTAGATATCAGCAGTTACCAGGGCACCGAACCCCGTCTAACTAAGAACCTGCTTGACCAGGCAGCGGATGCCTATTTCGTCGATCTGTAAATCTTCAGGTACAGCCTTGCGCCAAATACCTTAAATTGACGATTGCCGCTAACTCGAATTTAGCTACAATACATCCTGGCTCCCACATTGGCCGGTGACTTAAAACCAGTCACAAGGGCCATTCTACATTGGGATGTCTGACCCGGTTTTATAGAAACATTCCACAACCCAACTCTTCAGAAAAACGATTGCCCGCACAATTCTGGCTTGAAGGCAGGAGTGTGAAAACCAAGATAATCCTCAATCCATACGCCAATCGATGGCGCGCCCAGGGTCAACAAACGCTGGTTGAAGAGGCTTGCCACAATGCGGGTCTTGACTTCGATCTGGCAATTACAACTGGGCCGCGAAAAGGTAGCCAAGAAGCGCAAGCGGCCGTATCCGATGGCTATGATATGGTTGTCGCTGCCGGCGGGGATGGCACGGTAAGCGAAGTCGTCAATGGTCTGATCGCCGCGGCGGGCGATGGTCCAACCCGTCCCTTGGGTATCTTACCTATTGGTACCGGCAACGATTTTAACGATATGTCCGGTCTACCCCGGGACCTGGGGGCGGCCGCCTCTATCATTGCCGCCGGTCAAACACGAAACGTCGACGCGGGCCGGGTCACAATAGATGGCACCGACCACTTTTTTGACAATAATTGCGCCTTAGCCATGGAACCCATGGTAACCATTGAGAATCTTCATATCAAACGTTTATCGGGTAATATCCGATATGTTGTCGCCACTTTGAAAGCCCTGTTAAAACTATCGGCCTGGGATATGAATTTCACCTGGGATGACGGCCAATATTCAGGACCAATTTACTTACTTTCAATCTGTAATAGCCAGAGGACGGGCGGCATATTCAACATGGCCCCCCATGCACGGATGGATGATGGCTTCTTTGATTTTGTATACGTGCCAAAAGTGCCTAAGTCGAAGGTGATTTCCTTAGTCCCCAGGCTCTTGAACGGCAGCCATATCGGCGATCCCGATGTCACTTATGGTCGAACGGCCAAACTATCAGTCGAAAGCCAGCCCGGCACCCCCCTCCACGCCGACGGCGAAGTGATGGCCGAAGCAGCTCACCAGCTTCAATACCAGATCTTACCCGGAAAAATTACTCTGTGTGCTCCAGCATGAGCGCAGCGATTTTGCCCACCCATTAGCGCGGCAAGCGCTGATCGCCTGTTTCAATTGCCGTTTTTCAGATCAACGTACAACTTTCGCAGATTGGCCTGGTGCAGATCGGTTACAAAACCATTCAGAGGAATACGAGATTTTCCACAGCTTTCAATAGTGATGTTTTCTAAGGTGGCCATCGACTCACCGCGGGAAAGTACCCCCTTAACGGCCGTTTTTATATTGTCGAGATAGGCCAAGTCATTGTTGAAAAGGGCGTTTAATTCACCTCGTAAAATCACTTCGCCATGACCCCGGACAACCGATTCTAGATTCATATCTAGCAAAGAATGAATCGTACTGACCAGTGCCTCATAGCTTCCATCAAAGATGGTTGGCACGGGCATGATGCTATCGGAAGCGAATAAGATGCGATCATTCACGACTAAGACACTCACCAGGTCGGGGCTATGGCCTGGGCTGGGCAACAGACGAACGGTCTTCCCTCCGAGATGGATATTTAGGTGCCCATGCTCGAATACGAGATCTGGCAACCTTACATAGGCAGCCTCAAATTCCTCAGACTGAGATTTCATCTGAGCCAGGCCCTCACGACCCACCGTATCTAGTAACTCCCGGCACATGGCATGGCTGACAGTCTGCGCCTTGGGAAATAGATATGTGCCTGCCGTATGGTCAGCATGGTAATGGGTATTGATGACGTAACGAACCTTCAAAGACAGGCGCTCTTCGAGAAATTGTTTGATAGCTAAGGTTTCCTCAGGATAAAAAAGCGTGTCAATCAGGATGACGCCTTCTTTGGTCAGGATGGCGCCGGCCGTTACCTGAGCATACCGGCGGCTGGTAAAAACGTAAATATCATCGGCGATTCGCTCGCGAACCATGCTAGCTAAACCTCAACAAACAAAAGCCCCTGACACAGAATCAGAGGCCGCACAATCATCATATTCATTTAGTCCGTAACCACGGCTCCAACTAGTTGGCACTGACAATGCGCTCCAAAAAAATACAGCCCCGCTATGCCGTGTGAGCATCTTTTGTTGGGACCTGCAATGGCAGGTGGGAATTTTACCGGGAGGTTGCTGCCTTGCGGGCGCTACTACATCCCCTCGCCGTATCTTAATTCCCTTAAAAAGAAGCGTTGGCTCAACGCGAGAAGCCCATCACGCACACAGCAGGGTTTGATCACGATACTAGCACAATCATAATGCCCGCGCAAGATAGATAAAGGTCCTGTTATAGGCACTTCTTGATTACCATTTTCCTCATAAATATGACCATATGTTGTGTAACAAGGCACCAACACAGATCGCCAACAATACAACTGTTAAGTAGATATTTGAAGAGATGAACAAAGCCCGGGCGTTTCGTGGATTCGGGTTTCGAATAAGGCGGACATTGCGTACTAACATATCAACGGTTACGACGAGAACCGGGATTAGATAAGCTAAGCCCAACTGAGGTGAAACCACCAGTAATAAGGCCACCAACCCGGCCGCGCCGGTATGCAAAAATACCCACCACGATGCTTGTTTCAGTGTTGTTTGGACTGGGAGCATCGGCACATTGGCCTTCGCGTAATCTTCTCGATAAAGAATCGCCAGACTCCAGAAATGGGCAGGCGTCCAAAGGAAGACTAGCAAGGCTAAGGCGATGACGGCCGGGTCTTGCCAGTTGCCGGCAGCAGCGCCGCCACTCATAACTGCTGCGCTTCCGGCTGCGCCCCCGATGACGATATTGAGTAAGGTCCGGGGCTTGAGAAGAAGCGTGTAAAGTCCGACATAGATGAAGGCGCCCAAGCAAAGAAAGAATGATAGGGCGGGGTTGAACGGTAAGACTATGAGGGGCGGCAGGATAACCATAACCACGCTGGCCCAAAGCGCCCAACGTGGTTGGACATCGCCTGTCACCAAAGGCCGGCGTCTCGTCCTTCCCATCAATGCATCCGAACTTTTTTCGAGATACTGGTTCAGACCAGATGCACCGGATGCAGTTAACCCACCAGTCACGACAACCAGGGCCAACGTTTCCAAGCCGGGCCAGCCGCCACTAGCCAGAAATGCACCACCAACAGCCGCCATGACCAAGAGAGTGACAACCCGCGTCTTAAATAAAACGGTAATTGTCCTGATACTTTCGCGCCAGCCGCTTACAGCTGTACCAACCAATATCCCGGCCTGATTGTCATTTTCAGTTATCTTCGACAATGAAATGGAACCTCCAATGGAGGGAATTATACGGGCTTGCGCGGGGCTTGTCACACTAGAGTGTGCGCCAAAGAGGTGCTAGAAGACTAGACTAATCTATTTACAATGATTGTGAGGTGTGAACTGACTCCCAAATAAGGTTAATCACGTACTAGGCCGGCAGACAGCCAGGCGCCGATATCGTCAAGACTATCATCGGATATGGTATGGGCTATAATTCCCGGTAGGTTAAGACAACATGTAATCTTGCAAGTGATCCATGTTGGCGATTATAGTACACAATAGGTCATCTTAGACAATCACCATCCAGGTCAGCTAGCATATTCCGGCTTGCCACTAACATATTTCCGCAAATGAGGGAAACGCCAGGCCACGAAAGCAGTCAAGGCTACTGTCGCCAATCCACCACTTAAGATGGCAAAAGAAACGCCAAAAAGTGAGGCGACCAACCCTGCTTCCAATTCACCTAGTTGGGGACCACCCATGAAAAACATCATGTTGATACCCGTCATCCGGCCGCGCAACCTGTCGGGTGTATTGAGCTGGCGAATGGTATTGCGGATGACCATTGAAACAGTATCGCCAGCGCCGGTTAATGCAAAAAGGAAATAGGAGACGATGAAGGATGTCGATAAGCCAAACAGAGCCGTCGCCAGACCATAGATAGCCACGCTACTCAACAAAACTGACCCCTGGCGATAAATGTCTTCCCTAAGCGAAAGGACTAGGCCGGCAACCAGCGCGCCCAATGGTTGAGCCGTGGCCAGCAAACCGTAACCCTGAACGCCCAAGCCCAGTAAATCGCTGGCTACGATGGGCAACATGGTCCGCGCCGAAGCAAACAGCGTCGCAAAAAAGTCCAATAGCATGGTGCTCCAGATCATTTTCTCATGGTAAACGAAACGAAATCCCTCTTTTAGAGCCCGCCAACCCAGACCCGAACCAATCCGGTCGGCATGGCCACGGTAACGCATGAGCAATAGGGCGATAATGACGGCCAAAAATGATAACGCGTTGAGGGCGTAAACAAGACCGATATCAAAAACGCCAACCAAAACACCGGCGACAGCCGGCCCAAGGATCGTGCCAATTTGCCAATTCAAGGAATTGAGACTGACCGCATTAGTCAAATGGTCGGCCGGCACCAAATTAGGTACCAGCGACTGGCGGGCGGGGTTATCAAACGCCTGGGCGGCCGCGCCGGCAGCGGTCAGTAGATAAATGACCGGCACTGTCGCCTGGCCTGTCAGGGTCAAGACCGCCAAAATCCCGGCAAATATGGCGGAGGCGCTCTGACTCCAGATGATCAACCGGCGGCGATCGATGGTGTCGGCCAGCATCCCTCCTAGCAAAGCGAAGATGATGATGGGAATGACGCGGACCAGCCCCAAAGTGCCCAATCCAAGAGCTTCCGCGCCCAGTTCAATTTGCCAGCTAAAAATAGAAATTGTAAATGATTGTCCGCGAAGCAATTGAAAAATTTGCCAATTGACGGCGATGATCTGCATCTGGGAGCCGAAAACAGATACGAGGGAACCCATCCAGAGCAAGCGGAAGTCGTGGTGTCGCAAGGCGACAAAACGCTGTCGTCCTTGGCTATCTTGTTGAGGCACGAGGGGAATTCTACAGCGGCCCAAGCAACGAGCAACCTGATTATTCAGTTTGTGAGGCAGCTATGAATAGACTGAAGGCGTTTTTCGAGCTAGGGTTTGTGATTAGGAGATAAATCTGATTGATCGATTTTGGAAACCAACCCGTACTAAAACCAAAACGGTAATGTCGGCGAAAACCAGTAGATAAAACAGCCCCTGTTCCTAAATTGGCTGCGAGCTACTAAGGTAAGCCAGTTGGATACTCCATCCCGGCCGCACGCCAGACCGCTTCGAGGAACCATCGGGGCGCATCAGACTTTAAGTCACCTTCGCTATTGATGATTGGTTTGAGCCTATCGTCGCCAACGGGTAATTCTTCACAATGCACCATGCGACGATCATGGTGTTCACCTGGCTCTTCGCTGGTAGCGAAACAAACAGGACAAATATAGAAGCCAACACATTCGCGCATCGCTATCTCTCCTAAGCCATGGACAGTTTACTTTTCCAGATATAGATCACTCAAAGAGCTGATTCACTGCAAGATGTTGTATTCAAAATTGACCTGTCTCTGGAAATAGCAATACTGTTTTATACTTGATTGTGCAAGGTACCTGAATCAAACCGCCAATAGTTCTTCGGAAATGAGATTTGTTAGCAGCGGTTTACTTAACTCATTTTACAATGAAACTTCTCCAACTCCTAGCTTAGATCGGCCGCTCAGTCGCTTGGGTCTGCAAGTAGCGCTGTTGTTGCTCAAGGTCAGGCAAGTTCTTGGTTAATTAATTTTTGTTGATATTGGATTGTCCTGAACACAGTAACGGCAATTCAAAGCTCAGGCTCTATAGGCATGGAGTTAAGATGACCCATTGGCCAACGAGTGGGCATGGTTTGGTTACAGGTTCAAGATTTCCACCGGTTCTACGTCGTCAGCTATCTCAAATCCAAATATCTTGCCGTAGAAATACAGCTCCGCTTCTCGGGTCCGAATGATATTTTCTGAGCGTCGAAAACCATGTTGCTCGCCTTCGAAAGGTAAATAAGCGACGGGTAAGCCCTTAGCCTGCACGGCTTCTACCATCATTTCAGCCTGGTTGGGTAACACGATCTTGTCTTCCAAACCCTGGAACAAGATCATGGCACACGATAACTGATCCACATGGTGAATCGGCGACCTTTCACGATAGATGTCCGCTCTCTCTGGATATGGGCCAACGATATGGTCCAGGTAGCGGGATTCGAATTTATGGGTTTCTTCCGCCAGGGCCGCTAGGTCACTCACGCCAAAATAGCTGGCGCCCACGGCAAATAAGTTGTGGAAGGTTAAGGCGCATAAGGTCGTGTAGCCCCCAGCACTACCTCCCCGAATCGCCAATTTTTGCTCATCGGCCAATCCCTGGTCGACGAGATATCGCACACCGTTCAAGCAATCGTCAACATCGACGATACCCCACTTTCCATTCAGCCTTCGCCGGTAAGCCCGCCCAAAACCCGTGCTGCCGCCATAATTGACATCAAGGATAGCAAAGCCTCGACTGGTCCAAAATTGCTTGCCTAATTGCAGGGAAGGCGTGGTCATACTCGTAGGTCCACCGTGAATGAAGACAATTACGGGCGGCTTTGTTCCCGCAGGAGCAACAAAGTCCGGGTTGCATGGCGGATAATAAAAAGCGTGGGCGGTTAGATTGTCTTCGGTCGCGTATTCAATCGCCTTAGGCTCTGATAAATAAGCTACATCGATGGGCAGAGGATCTGGTGCCCGCAGCGCCTTCAAATTCAATTCTGGCAGCGTTATTTCAACGACTGACCTGAACTCGTTGGGCGATGCGGCATGAAAAACCAACCGGCCGGGTTCCGATTTCAGGCTACCCATCTCGCTAAAATGAAGATCGACCGGCGTTAGTTGCCGGTTGTTTAGGTCTAGGAGTCCTAAATTTGAATAGCCATTTTGATCGTAGATACAGGCGATCTGGCCGGCTGATATAAATGCATAACGGGAATAGCCAAAAAACCACTGGGGACGGCCAAATTCAGCTTCCATCTCAAGCAGCAACTCATCCTGGCCAATTGTCCAGCGGTAGAGATTCCACCAACCACTGCGATCAGATACAAAGAACAAGTCGCCATCCGGTGACCATTCCGGTTGGAAGATGGATTCAGATTCGCCACCTGCTACATGTTTGGCTTCACTTAGCGATCCATCTTCATTGAAAGCCGCCAGCCAAAGGTCGGTGCCATCCCAAGGCATATTGGGGTGGTTCCAGCTGAGCCAGGCAATTTGCGAACCATCAGGGCTTAGGCGAGGTGAAGAGTAAAAATCTTCCCCTGAAGCCAATATCTGACCGGCGTTCTCTCGATTCAGTCCAATCGTTACCAGGGCGTTAACTGCTTCACCTTCTCCGGTGTGGTCCTCGCGAATACAAATCAGGCGGTTACGACCCTTATCGAAGTTCAGATCAGCGTAACGCATTTCGACTTCAGGAGTAAGAGGCCTGGGGTCCCCATCACCATGAATTGTGTACAGTCGCTGATCACTGTAGTTGGCGAAGTAAACCCGGCCTTCGGCGACAGCGTAATGACCACCTCCATATTCGTGGACGCGGGTTCGGGCGTTAAACGGCGATGGATTCACATCCTCAATCTCACCATTAGCAGAGCGTCTGACGATGACGTAACGCCCTCCTTCATGTGGCCTCATCTCGGTCCAGTATGTATCTGGACCATCCACGCTGATGAATCTAATCTCAACGGTCGCACTTGCGATCAGTTGGGCTGTAATCGGTGACTTCCATGTACCATAAAAGGCGATTTCTTTTTCTATCATGGTGCTATCTTAACACGCCGAGCAACACGCTACCAATGACAACAAAAAAAGCTTCAGGCTGACGGTAGACGGTTGAAAATTGAACCAATCTAGAGTCTAATAAACTATCTTGGCCGTTTTCTATTTAAGATCTAAAAGGTGTACATACATGTCTGTTAAGATACCCCAATCACACTTTGACCTCATTAATGGCCCTATCCTGGTTACTTTGACAACCCTCATGCCTGATGGCCAACCACAATCAAGTATCGTCTGGTGCAACTCTGACGGCGAAAATGTGTGGGTCAATACAGCCCGCGGCCGCCAAAAGGATAAGAATATGATAGCGAATCCAAAGGTTGCCCTTTTGGCATTGGATCCAAATGATGCTTATCGTTATATTGAAATCCGCGGCGTTGTGGACGAAATCACCGAGGTGGGTGCGGCCGATCATATATCGGAGCTAGCCGGATTATATATGAATGCGCCAGCCTATTACGGCCATGTAGCCCCTGCCGAACTTGCCAAAAAGGAAACTCGCGTTATCTACAAGATTAGACCAACCAAGGTCCGAACGCTCGGCGGATAAACTACCAAGGATAAATCAAGCGCTTGTTCTAGGAGAACCTATGAATGTAATCAGCCAGGAAAAAACAATTCAAGACATTCTAGAAAATGCCAAAGCCATCGCCGTTGTCGGTTTTTCCCGCCGTCAAACTCGAGCGGGTTTTTACGTTCCGGCCTATATGCAGCGGCAAGGCTACCGGATCATACCGGTCAATCCATACCTGGATGAAGCTTTGGGTGAAAAAGCTTACCCCGACTTACTTTCTATCCCGGAACCGGTCGATCTAGTTCTTCTATTCCAGCGAAGTGAAAAGATAGCCCCATTTGTCGATCAGGCTATTGAAATTGGCGCCAAGTCAATTTGGATGCAACTTGGAATCTATAATGAAAACGCTGCGGCCGTCGCCCGGTCGGCTGGTCTAGACGTTGTCATGAATGCCTGCATCATGGTCGAGCACCGGCACCGGTAAAGTCATTACGATTATTAACGTCCAAATTATCATCGTTATCCATACACCGGCTCGAAAAGGCTAAAACGTCCGGCCATGACCGAAGGGTTACGTTGGCTGCACGAACAAGTTGGCTGACAGGTTGTTCGTAGAGCCGGCTACGTTCATGGACTTTGCTTAACTTCGTCTTGCCAGTAAACTAATGATTCGCTGTCTCGACAGGGACCTTGCGTTCCGTGAAGGCGACTCCGCTAATATGAGTGTGTATGAGTTTCAGCTTGAAGATTGGGAGACCTTATCCACTCAATTGCGAAGTTGAATTCTCTTGAATGAAGCACTGGATTTGTACGTTCACGAATTGCGGATCTACACAGAAACTCGGAGGAACTTCAAAATGAAACAAAACAAAAAGATTAGTTTGTATTGGATGCTCTTATTCTTTCTTCTGGCAGCATTACCGGCGCTGGCTTGTAGTACGATAATGGGCTCCGACGAAGACGGGGCTAGCGAGGTTGTGGTCGAGGCCACCGTTGTAGCCGAAGCCGAACCGGTGGAGGTGACAACCCAAGAGCTTGAAGCACCGCCGACTGAGGCTCCTGAAACACCGCCAACCGAAGAGCTGACGGCGATTCCGGCGGAAGAAACAGGTGACGACGAGGATTTTGAAGGAGATTCACTAGCCGATATTTTTGGCGCCCAACGGTCTGGTTTGCAGGTTGACGCGCTACAAATTCACATGATTTCCGAGAATTCAACGACCAACGAAACCAGCGAAACGATTATCGAATTCGTCAAACCTGACCGCTTTCATATGGCCAGCGCGGGATTCGAACTGATCGTCATTGGCGAAACAACCTATATCAAAGACGAGTCAGGAGTTTGGATCGAATCACCGATAGCCATGGGCGATATGTTTGGCGAAACTATAGCTTCCTTCACCGACGAAGAATCGGTGAGCCAATTGATTGATGATTTACAGGAATCTATTACGGATCTGCAATACCTGGGCGAAGAAACAGTCAATGGCAACAAGACAAAAGTCTACGAATATTCAGCCGACGATCCATTCGTCGGCTCGACCATACGTACAACTGTTTGGATCGGTGTCGACGACGGTCTTATGTATCGCCAGGTGATAGAAGGCGAAACTCCGCAAGCCCAGACTATTTTAACTACTGAATATGAGTATGGCGAGGATGTTTCGATTGAAGCGCCTATCCCATAAGCACAACAGCACATTTTCAGATGCCTGGTCACCTGTTGCCCAGCGACGTTGATAATCGTACAATGGAAGCAAAATTGGATAATGCCGATGGGTCGTTCGGGAGAGTATCCCAATTCTTGGTCTAGGGAGCCGTAGCCAGGAATCTGGATCGCCGAAGGTGCAAGCTACACAAATCAAGTGGTTAGTGTGCGAATCTCTCAGGCAAATGGACCGAATGGCCGGGCACCTCTGGAAAGCCTAGGATGATCAGATAATGGCACCGACGGGGCAAGCCGGTTGTGATATGATCGATAATCGGTGAAACTCTCAGGTATAATGACAGGGGACGACAGCAACGTGGTTGAGGTCTTAGACTTTAGTTGTTGGCGTCCTCTTTTTGTATGCCCCAATCAAAGGGGCAACCGACAGGTTCGAACAACCAGACTACATCAAAATTTGAAGCGATTTGGTTCCCAAATACAAATTTTAGGAGGTTCCCATGAGTAATATTCCCGCTGATCTATTGTATACGAAAGAGGATGAATGGGTTCGCGTAAATGGTGATGAAGGCGTTGTCGGATTAACAGATTATGCCCAAGATGCCTTGTCCGATATCGTCTACGTTGAATTACCTGAAGAGGGCGATAGTTTCGGCATAGGGGAGTCTTTTGGAGTTGTAGAATCGGTCAAAGCAGCAGCCGATTTGTACATGCCCATAACTGGCGAGGTATTAACCATCAACGAAGACCTTCCAGACATGCCAGAGGTTCTGAACTCTGATCCCTATGGCGAGGGATGGATGGTCAAAATCTCTATAAGCGATGCGGCCGAACTAGAGAATTTGATGGGCCCGGACGCTTATAGCGCCTATTGTGACGAGCGCGGTTAGAGTTACCGGCTCACCATATCCCCGTTCAGAAAAAAGGAAATATCATGAGCGAATCGTCCACTTTGGAAAAAGTGAATTTATTGCAACCGGTTGATCGTTATGTAAACCGCCATCTAGGTCCTTCGGACCAAGATGTGCAACATATGTTAGAAACACTGGGCATTTCATCGCTGGATCAACTCATCGACAAGGCTGTCCCAGAAGTTATCCGGATGAAAGGCAAACTTGATCTCCCCTCCCCATGCAGTGAATCAGCCGCCATCGGTGAATTACGAGAGTTGGCGGGTAAAAACCTAGTGTTTCGTTCCTACATTGGCATGGGCTATTCGGATTGCCTGACGCCATCGGTTATTCAACGCAATATCATTGAGAACCCTGGATGGTATACCCAGTACACTCCTTATCAGGCCGAAATTGCCCAGGGACGTCTAGAGGCGTTGCTTAACTTCCAAACGATGATCGGCGATTTAACCGGCCTGGAAATTGCCAATGCCTCCATGCTTGACGAGGGTACGGCGGCGGCGGAAGCCATGACCATGTGCCAACGTTTGATGCCCCGTACGTCCAGAGCCAATGCCTTTTTCGTCTCGGAACGCTGCCACCCACAGGTCATCGAGGTCGTGCAGACTCGGGCTGAATCTCTGAGCATCGAGGTGATCGTTGGCGACCACGAATCGTACACAGTCGGCGACGAGACTTTCGGCGTATTGGTACAATACCCAACCACCGATGGCGCTGTCTTAGATTATGAATCGTTCTTCGAGCAAGCCCATGAAGCGGGCGCCCTAACTGTTGTCTCGGCCGATTTGCTGGCCTTGGTCTTGCTGAGACCGCCTGGCGAATTTGGCGCCGACGTCGCCGTCGGCAATAGCCAGCGCTTTGGCGTGCCCATGGGTTACGGTGGACCCCATGCCGCATACATGGCTACCAAGGAAAGCTTTCAACGACAACTGCCCGGGCGTCTGGTTGGCGTTTCCGTCGACGCCACCGGAGCGCCAGCATTGCGCCTGGCATTACAAACCCGGGAACAACATATTCGGCGTGAAAGAGCTACCAGCAATATCTGTACGGCCCAGGTCTTATTGGCAGTGATGGCTTCAATGTACGCCGTGTACCATGGCCCTGACGGTTTAAAAGATATTGCAGGACGCGTGCGGCTATTAACGGGTGTTCTAGCCTCCGCTCTAAGACAAATGGGGTACAAATTAGGCGATGAGCCAATATTCGACACCATCACCGTGAATAATGGACCCAGAAATCAGGAACAGATTCGAACGGATGCATTGAACAGGCAGATCAACTTGCGATATTATGCGGACGGCCGGGTAAGCATAGCCTTAGACGAAGTGACCACTACCGGGTCTCTCCTAGATCTACTCTTCGTATTCGGGGCTGAGGAAGGTCAATTTGACCTGGAGCAAATAGCCAGCGATGTTGCCCTAGCATACCCCGATCAGCACCAGCGAAAGTCCGCCTTTCTAACCCATCCAGTCTTCAACAGCTATCATTCCGAAACGGAAATGTTACGCTATATTTACCGCTTGCAAGCCCGCGATCTATCCTTGACTTTTTCTATGATCCCTCTTGGGTCTTGTACAATGAAGCTCAATGCAACTACGGAAATGTATCCGGTTACCTGGCCCGAGATCGCCCATATTCATCCCTTTGCCCCGGCCGAGCAAACCAAGGGATACCAGCAACTATTTGAACGATTAGAATGCTGGCTGGCGGAAATCACAGGATTTGAGGCGACATCACTTCAACCCAATGCAGGGTCCCAAGGAGAATATACCGGCTTGCTTGTGATCCGCGCTTATCATCACAGCCGTGGCGATAACCACCGAAATGTCTGTCTTATCCCTGGTTCGGCCCACGGCACGAATCCGGCTAGCGCTGTATTGGCAGGCATGAAGGTTGTCGTCGTTCGGACGGATAGCGATGGCAATATTGATGTCGAGGACTTGCGTAAGAAAGTAAGTCAAAATAAAGATAAACTCGCCGCGCTGATGGTGACTTATCCTTCAACTCATGGAGTCTTCGAAGCAGCCATTGTCGAGATTTGCCAAATCGTTCACGATAGCGGCGGACAGGTGTACCTGGATGGCGCAAACATGAACGCTCTGGTCGGCATAGCCCAACCTGGAAAATTCGGGGCGGATGTCTGTCATCTAAATCTACACAAAACCTTCTGCATTCCCCATGGCGGCGGTGGACCTGGGATGGGTCCTATCTGCGTTGCTGAACACCTAGCGCCATTCCTGCCAACCCATTCGGTTGTTCCAATTGTGGGCGGGGATCGCGGTATTGGAGCGGTATCCTCCGCCCCTTGGGGCAGCTCCAGCATTTTGCCCATCTCTTACGCCTATATCGCCATGATGGGCGAGGCCGGCCTGACCAAAGCGACGAAGGTAGCCATCTTGAATGCCAACTACGTTGCTGCTCGACTGGATCCCTATTACCCGGTGCTCTATAAAGGAGCGAATGGCCTAGTAGCCCATGAATGCATCATCGACTTGCGGCAACTGAGAGAAACATCAGGCATTCAAGCCGAGGACGTAGCCAAACGGTTAATGGATTATGGCTTTCATGCGCCAACAATGTCTTTCCCTGTTCCCGGGACACTGATGATTGAACCTACCGAAAGCGAATCATTGGAAGAGCTAGACCGTTTCTGTAATGCTTTGATCTCCATTCGCCAGGAAATTAGCGAAATAGAAGAGGGACGAAGCGATCCACAAAATAATCCGGTCGTTGGCGCGCCGCACACGGCGTCCATGATCGCCGACGATAACTGGGACCGGCCGTATTCTCGAAGACAGGCCGTCTTTCCGGCATCTTGGGTGGAATCGAATAAATTCTGGCCGGCCGTAGCTCGGATTGACAACGTTTACGGGGATCGGAATCTATTCTGCGTGTGTATTCCGGTCGATGAGTACGAAGAATCGGGCTAATACGAATCCGTTCACAAAACGGTATTTGTTTTTGTGACGGCCAAATGCTGGGTAGCATTCACTCGTTACCCGGCATTTTTTCTTGGTTAAATGTTAAGAGGATCGTCTACTGTTTAAGCTCGCGTTGAGCATACAAATGCCAGACGATAAAGGCGGTCACCACCGGTAAGGTAATCCCCAGGCATCTAGCAACCGAGCCCGATAAATCCAGCCTAGAAGCGAGCAACATGACAATGGCAAAAGCCAACACGCCGTAAGCCAAGCCCGTAAAAAATGTCCGGCCTGTCGAGGGTAAAAAGCGAGCCAAGATAGAGCCTCGGCGATCGGAAGCAGCCGGTTGCTCGGCGCCTTCTCCGGCTCTTGGCTCATCCTCTAACAGGAGCCGCTGCATCGCCTCTCCTTGAGGCGGCTCGTAACCACAATTGGGGCAGACGGCCGATTCACCCCATTCGTCAAATTCACTGCTATGCCCACACTCGGGACAAACGAATTGGCTCATAATAGATGCAATAGTTAGCTCATGGCCAGCAGTTGATCGACGGCGCTCGATAGCTGGGCCAGGTTGCGTACCTGGAACACCTCGTCGCATATGGGCTCATAATCAAACATATCGCTGTCACCTGTTCCCCATTGTTGGCGATGTTCGGGATTAAACCAGATCAGTCGTTTTGCCCTTTTCTTCATCCGCTTCATAAGGTCAATTCGAGGCGAGTTGTAATTGTTGCGACCATCGCCCAGGATGATGACCGAACTCCGACTATTAACAGCCTCAGACCAATTCCCGAAGAATGTCTCCAGGCTGTTGCCCAGGTCTGTAGCATAATAACCAGGGGGAATATTATACAGCACTTCAGCCACGGCCTCGGCCGCCCGCTTGCCGGAAAAGGTCACACTGATCTCCTCCATATCGGCATTAAAAGCGAAACTTCTGGCCTTGGCTACCTGGTCTTGAAGCTCGTAAATCATGCGCAACATAAATTCGGCCACTGGCCGCATGGAGGTCGATACATCACAAATCAAAACTAAGTTGGGTTTCAATTTCCTTTTTTTGTATTTCAAATCAAATGGCACGCCGCCGTAGCGTTGGTTTGCCCGAATGGTGGTTTTGGGATCAAATTTCCCCGACTTGCCTTTTTTTCGGCGCAAAGCCGCGCGGCTTCGCAACTGGGCAACCAGGCGCTGGACCTCTTTACGCAGCAATTCAGCTTCTTCCTCGGTCAATGAATGGAAGGATTTGTGCATTAAGTCCGACCCATGAAGGTCTCCCGGCCGCTCAGCACGATCGCGAGCGATCTGTAATCCTACCTGCTGGGCCACTTGTTCCGCCAGCGCCTCGCGATTAGCTTCGACTACACCAAGCAACTTTTTTATGGCGTCCTGGCTCATTCCCATTTCTTGCAATCGATCGACGAGTTCCTGAATTTGCTCTTCCAGATGCTGGTAACCCATTTGGCGTAACATACGCCTGCTGACCCAGCGAGCCTCGCCCGGGGTATTGGCCCATCGGGCTCCAGAACGCCGGGCCAGTTCATCTAATTCTTCTTTTGTTGGTCCTTGCCCACCGGTTAACCAATCCAATAATTGTTGTAACCGGCCGCTCATCGCCGAAAGCGCGGCCTTCAACATCTGCTGGTCTTGTGGGCCCATTTCTTCCATCGCATTTTGCAATGGTGGCCCGTCGCTCCCAAAATAAAGTGCAAACAGCTCATTAAAAATAGCAAAATTATCTGATTCTTTAACCAGCGTAGCACGCAACGCTTGGCGAAACATCTCCTTATCGACAACACCCATGATACCGATTGCATTCATAGCGTCCATCGACTCGGCTATGGAAACACGCACACCGGATGCCCGTAATCCTCGAATGAATTCGATGACCCTATTTTCCAAGGCGTCCTCCTCGGCCGCGCCGGCTGCCGCCATTTCCCAAGAGGCGTCGTGCCTGCTGCACATCGGCTTCATATTTAAGCAAGACGGTCAATGTGTTGCGCATCGTTTTTTCGTCAATGGATTCAGCATTGAGCGTCAATAAAGCTCGGGCCCAATCCAATGTTTCGCTCACGCTAGGCACCTTGCGCAGATCCATGTGGCGGAGCTGTTGGACCACCTCGACGGCTTGCTGGGCCAACTGGGGATTCAGATCTGGCACTTTTAACCGGACGATGTTTAGTTCCGCCTCCAAAGTAGGATAATCGACGAAGAGGTATAAGCAACGGCGCTTGAGCGCTTCACTCAAGTCACGGGTATTATTGCTAGTTAACAAAACCATCGGCTGGTGAACGGCCGATATCGTTCCGATCTCCGGAACGCTTACCTGGAAATCGCTCAAAACCTCCAACAAAAAGGCTTCAAATTCTACATCAGCGCGATCGATCTCGTCGATCAATAATACCACCGGCTCCTCTGACATGAGAGCCATCAATAGTGGTCGAGGTAATAGAAATTTATCGGAAAAGAAAACATCTTCTTCCTGGGCGAGACGCTCGGCCGCCTCGGTCAAAGTTTCAGCCTCACTCAGAACTTCTCGCAGCGTGTCGCGCAGAAGCTGAGTATACAGCATCTGTTTGGCATACTCCCACTCATAAAGGGCCTTGCTCTCATCCAACCCTTCATAACATTGCAGACGAATCAATGGCCGGCCGGTGGACCCAGCCCAAGCCTTGGCCAGTTCCGTTTTGCCAACACCAGCAGGACCTTCGGTCAGAATTGGTTTAGACAAGTTCTGGGCAAGATAGACGACAGTCGCTATTTCCTCAGAGGCGATGTACTGCTGAGTGCCTAGACCCTCGAGGACTTCGTCGATATTCCTAAACATTCGTTTCTCCATTAGCTCGCGGATCTGTCACCCCGAAATCCCCTTCAATGAATCAATTAGGAACCGCCCATGACCTATCAATTTTCCAGATGTCGACTGTACCTGACCATCACGAGTATGTTTCGAACGGTTCTGTGCAACGGATAGAGGTTGATATTAGGCTGATTGTAATTTGTATCGTCGCAAAGGTAAAGATGGTATGAACACAAGCTCATGTGTAATTCAGGATGTAGGCCAGATAGGTCAAGTTTGATTGATGCTTGAAACCCAGGCTTTGATACAACCGGCCAGCGACCTCATTTCGCTGCCAGAAGCTGATCTTGACCCTGGACGCGCCCTGTTCGGCCAAAAGTTGGATGGCTGAGAGGAGAAGCTCTCTACCCAAACCCCTGCCTTGATAGTCAGGTAAGATGCCAACCGGTTCGATTTCAGCCTGCCCAGGTTCCGGCCAATGCAGCCACAAAAAACCGATCGGTCGGTTTTCGCTGAGCAAAAACAAGATATCGGCCGGATCGACCAGGTCAGAGGCTACTGACTGGTCGTCGAGGTATGGCTGGTACCATGGATGCGGGCTGAATATTTGATCGTAAAGTCGTCGAAAACGAGGTATAGCGACGGCCTGTGGATCGGTATGAATACGATATCCGGCTGGGAGGGCAGGCTCGGGACAGTTTCTTGGATTATCCAGAATGAATGAAAATTCTACATGCTCTACGAAAAAATCATGACGCTTGAAAAAGAGGGCGGCCGGATTATTCAGAGTCGTTACCGGGTAGGAAATTTGGCGAAAATCGCTGTCCCGTAACTCTACCAGCATATGGGCTAACATTTGGCTACCTAACCCACGACGACGGTACGTCGGATCGATACCGCCACGCAATTCACCAATCTCATTCAGACCTGGAACCGGAACGACTGAAGCATATCCAATCCACACGTCCCCGCTCGCCATCAGCCATATCTTGCCGCCAGACTTCAAAGTAGCGACCAGTTGTTGCCGGATAGAAGCAGTCGAAACCCTATCATGAGGATATATAGCTCTGTGTAAGTAGACCAGTGCTATTTCGTTAGATGGTTTGTATGGGCGAATTTCAGGAGTTCCCGTCAAGGATGAAATCTCTGTTTTTCATACGTTCTTTGTATTCATCATAATCAGTCAGGCGGCGCATATACTCGATCGCCATAAGGGGAGAACTGATCATGAAATCCGCTGAAGCCAGGGTAGTAGCGACCGGGATATTCCACACGGCCGCCATACGCAACAAGGCTCGCACATCGGGGTCGTGAGGCTGAGCTTCCAATGGATCCCAAAAAAAGATCAAAAAATCGATCTCGCCTTCGGCGATCCTGGCTCCAATTTGTTGGTCGCCGCCTAAAGGGCCGCTCTGGAGGGTGTGAATCTCTATGCCTAAAGTTTTCCCCAAGATGGTTCCGGTAGTCCCGGTTGCGTAGAGTGTGTGTTGGGAAAGGGTATCCCGATTGTACTTAACCCAACCCAACATATCATCTTTCTTGTTGTCATGAGCAACGAGGGCGATCTTCTTTCGTTTCCCCATCACCAATTCTTTTGTTTTCATTCAGTTCCTCCGTAATCCTCGGGTGCTATTGTACTTGACTGGAGATTTCGCGGCATTGGCGAACGGAATTCTGAGCCCACAATTTGGGAAAATGTCCCAATACAAGTTGTGACGCCCGCCTCATGACAACGGGACGCCCTATCTTGTATCCTGTTACTCAGGTTAGACATGCAGAACATCTTCCCTTTAAATAAAGTATTGATACCGGATTACGATTGTTAAGGAGAACACCTAGTGAGTTCAAATCTAGTTAGATATGCGGCCTTTGGTTTGGCGATTGGCTGGATCCTGTCTTTGGTCTTTCTCGGACTGGAGTTTAGCGTAAGTTTAGTCTTCGCGACATTGAGCAATAGCGCCAGCGCCCTGGCTGTTTTATTGCTACTGATCGTGGTGCTATTCAGCCAGCAATTATTTAAGCTCCACTTCCGAGCCACCAGTTCCATCGTCACCACCATTGCGGTAATTGGCATTATCATCGACCTGTTTGGTTACCTTCGATTGATCCTTTCGCCGATAGCTTTTTCCGATGTGATGGTCCAACTATATGTGGGTTATGGACTCATCGGCATTTGGTTACTAAACATTGCCTTGATGAATATCCAATCCAATGTATTTCCTACCGGATTGGCATGGACCGGTGGGTTAGCCGGATTTGGGCTGGTGACCTTTATGCTCGTCACTTTCCTTAGTCCTGATTCCGTCCTCTTTGGTGGGCAATCAACTGATTTCGGGAGCCCGCTTTCATTGATTGGTTCATTGACCGCAGCAATTGCCTACCTGGCATACCCCATATGGGCGGTTTGGATGGGTCGCACCCTGCGACGTGATGCCGCACTGGCAGTTTAATCATAAGGAGGTTTTCATGAAAACGTTTATTGCAACAACCGGCAAAGGATTTGGCGATTCGAGCCTGGCACGGGCCAAACTTGGGTCAGACGGCAAATGGTCGGTCGAATTTCCATTAAAAGGCCAAGATGCGCGTTGCCTGGCGGCCGATCCTCTCAACCCTGGATTTCTCTACGCCGGAACCCAAGGAAACGGCATTTTTCGTTCCGAAGATGGGGGTAAAACATGGCAATCGGCCGGCCTGGAGGGTCAAATCGTCAAAGCTCTGGCTGTCAGTGCGCACGAATCGGGAAAGATCTTTGCCGGGACTAAACCAGCCTATCTCTTCGTATCCCCAGATCACGGCCAAAGTTGGCAAGAGCTCGATTCATTCCGTCACATCCGCGGCCGCCGGCTGTGGTTTTCACCGGCCGAAAAACCGGGCCAGGCTTACGTCATGGCCATTACGTTTTCACCAACAGAACCCCAGACGGTATTAGTTGGGATCGAATTCGGTGCTGTGATTCGCAGCATTGACGGAGGCGAGACCTGGTCTAACCACATAAGCGAATCTTTGAGAGATTGCCATGATCTAACCTTCAACGCAAGAGATGGGGATTGGGTTTATGAAGCGGGAGGAACAGGCGGCGGCGCCTCTTTTAGCCAGGATGGTGGAAAAACGTGGCAAAAGAAGAAGAGTGGTCTAGCGAAGAATTACGGGGTCGCCTGCGCTGCTGACCCTGACCGGCCGGAAGTATGGTACGTCTCGGTTGCACCAGGACCTGGCAAAGCCTATGGACAACAAGCCGAAGCGTATCTATACCGGTCCAATGGCGGCGCTAGTTGGAAGCCCATCGGCTGGGATCCCCACCCGATGGGACAAATGCCCATCGCTTTAGTAACCGACCCTAATCACTCAGGCCATCTTTACGCCGGCCTCACGAACGGAGACGTTCTGTTCTCAGAGGACTTCGGAGAGGAATGGATGACGCTGCCGTTTAATTTGGGAGGTATCTATCGCAGCCTCATCATGACCTAATGAATTCCTAGAAAAGCTGTAAATACTCAGCCTAAAGCGATTGTGACCGGTGTCCCCTCCCCACCACTTGACCCTGGGTCTAAAAACCGCCCACAACCTGAGTAGTCATGAAAAACGGGATATTAATAGATCAATCCTTTCACCGTTCACGGGAGAGAAAATAATGAAAATCGCAAGAATCGTCTATTTGATAACATCCTGGTTATTCATTGCCGGCGTGGCGTTCAGGTATTCCTGGCCGGTATGGTGGTTGTGGCCGGAAAAATGGGTTGGAGCAGCCACGGTGACCTCGGCCATTCGCTGGGTTTACCGCTGATCTTCATGTTAATCACCGCTTACATCGGCCGGCTGCCGGGTTCCATGAAACGGTTAACCCGGCTTCTCTTGGGCGTTTATATATTGCAGGCAGATGTCTTCATCTTTATGCGCGATAGCGCCCCGGCAATATCTGCCTTGCACCCGGTGATGGCCCTTATCGATTTCGCTCTTGAGTTGACATTGGCGGTTAAAGCTTGGTCGTTGGTAAAGCAGCCCCTGGTCGACCAGGCGAATGCCACTGGCTTGAAGGCTTCGGCCGCAGACTAACGCTTAATAGATAATCCTTACTGGACACATTCAACCCACCAAATCTAACTATGACCTAGATTAAGAAATCCAGATAAGCCAATCAGGGAAAATGTCGTCTTTTGGCCAAGACATTGCCTCGGGGCTATCCCTCGTCTAAGATCAGATCGATGTATCCAATCCTAGCGCGCTATGGTCCCTTCTTCTTGTTCAGCTTTACTGTTATCATGGGCCTGGGGATTTTGGCCGGGATCGGCCTCACGGCCGTACTGGCTCGTGGGAAAAACAAAGACCAAGCCAACTGGTTGGATGGCCTGCTCCTGGCCCTGGTCATGGCGATCATTGGCGGACGAATCGCTTTCGTCTGGGTAAACTGGGATTATTACCTAAACCATATCGGAGAAATTAGCCTGGTTTGGCGTGGGGGACTCAGCTATCACGGAGCCATTGTGGCCGGTCTGATAACCCTGGCGGCCTGGGCTCTTTTTCGTCAGTATAGCTTCGCATATTTGGCCGGCTTGCTGGCTCCCGCGCTAATATTGGGCAGTATCTTCGGATGGTTGGCCTGCTGGTTCGATGGCTGCGCCTACGGTCGGGAAACGGGATTCGGACCGTTGGCGGCTGATTTACCCGACAGCTTCGGCGTGTTTGCCTTGCGCTACCAAACCCAGTGGATGGGTTTAGCCCTCTGCTTGATAATATTTATCATCGTTATCGGCTTTCACCGGCGATTGCAGCCCATTATGGTCTTCTGGCTAACCTTGTTTCTATTGAGTTTGAGCCGGGTAATCGTCAGCTATTTCCGAGGAGATGAGATGCCTCTGATCGGTGCTTATAGAATCGATATGCTCTTCGACGGAACTCTGGCCCTGTTGAGCGCTATCACACTTGTGGCAGCTGCCATCCTTGGAAACAGGGCTTCGCATCAGGCCTGAAGATTAAGACGCCATCTTTGGCAAATTACTGGATGCAAGTCTCGACCTAGACATCGTCTAACGATTTATACCTAGGACAATCAGTTTGCTCCAGGAGCTTATTACGAGGAAGCATTGCTAACTACCGGCTTAGATTTAAACCAGCTTCGCCAGACCCGGATCCGGCCACCTTTGCGACGGGATGAGCAAGTCGCTTTGACCGTGCGCGAAATGGAACGCATAATCAATAAACATTGGACCTAAGCTAGAGGATGTTACGGAAGAAGCGTTGAAATAATTCGTTCAGAATTTGCGTTGGCGTGCTCCTCAGACCCAAACAAGGCGGCAGACATGGAAAATGAATCATACGAACCTTCGGAAATGGCTGAATTAGACCTGGGATCATTGGCCGAGGACCAAATACCGGAAGGGCACAAGTCAGGGATCGTGGCCGTAGCGGGCCGGCCGAATGTCGGTAAGAGCACCTTGATGAATGCCTACTTGAGGCAAAAAATCGCCATTGTTTCTCCCCGACCCCAGACCACTCGCAGCCGGCAACTAGGCATTCTGACCGAGCCCGATTACCAAATTATTTTTGTCGATACGCCCGGCCTGATCAAACCGCGGCATAAGTTGGATGAATACATGGTAACTGCGGCCGATAATTCGATCCGTGACGCCGATTTCATCCTATGGCTTGTCGATGCCAGCGAGCCAGTCGGCGCAGGTGATAAGTTCATTGCCGGTACCTTGAAGGGGCTTGTCGACGAATCGTCGGTCATTTTGGCTATGAATAAGAGTGATCTACTCGCTCCAGATGAGGTCATCGAACGATCTTCAGCCTACCACGAATTAATGCCCGGCGCAGAGTGGATCCTGATCTCGGCCGCCAATGGAAATGGCCTCGACCAACTTCTGCAAATGATCGTTAACGCTCTCGAGGAAGGACCTCGCTTCTACCCGGCTGATCAAACAACGGACAGCTTTGTCCGCGATATTGCCGCTGAACTCATTCGTGAACAGATTTTCCTGAAAATGCGAGATGAGCTGCCATATGGAACGGCCGTAGCGGTCGACGAATTCAAGGAAAGAGAAAACGGCATTATCTATATCAAGGCTACCATTTTCGTCGAACGGGATAATCACAAAAAAATCATTATAGGCGCTAAGGGAAGCCAGCTTCGATTGATTGGTGCGGCTGCCCGCCGGGAAATTGAAGAGCTCATTGAGCAAAAAGTCTATTTGGATTTGTGGATAAAAGTCGTGCCAAATTGGCGCCGTGATGATGCCGCCTTAAAGCGGCTTGGTTATGCGAGTTAGCGGACCCATTCATTCTACTCAACGTCGAGACCCAGTTGGGTTTTCAGGCTAGGAAACAGCAACCGACCACGAATCACGGATCTTTCACGCCGGTTGCAGATAAACTTTGGCCAGATAAAGAACGTATGTTCTGATACCTGCTGTCAATTGTTGTTTTTTCAAAGCTTGCAACAAAATATGGCTTTGAAACGTAATGAATCATAACCTATTGGGGCCAGTTATTGGTTGATGGTTTTGACCTGCAAATTAGGAAACAAAAATGTCAGAGAAGTACACACAAGCTGATGTCAACAGGCGAGGGTTTTTGAAGGCGGCCGTCGTCGCTGCCGCAGCCGCAGCGGCAACAGGGTCGACAGCGGGATTATTGTTGAAAGGTAAGAGCCAGCCAGCTGTTCCAGTTCCGACAATGCCCAAAGTCGATCCACCGTTGGGAGCCCAGATCCCCAATCCGGACCTGACAAGTTTACAGGCCCAATTGGTATCTACACAGGCCGAAAATAACCGCCTCCAGATTCGCCTGAGCTCGGTTCAGAGCCAGTTAGAATTGGCCAATAATCCAGCCTCCGTTCAAGAGCCAATAGACTACTTGGAAGCCTGGCAGTCACAATTGGATGAAGCCAATTTGCAGAATGTCGGCTTAATGGAAGATATTAGCATCCTGCGCGGTTTAGTTGAGTTGTACGAACAAATCGATGCCATCGACTTGGCCGCTGTAGCTGGCGATGGTCTGGCAGCTGTCGATGGCATCTTGGGCGAAATGGTAGACGAACTGCCGTCCGTGAACGAAGGCATAGAAGCCGGGCAGAAAGCATTAGACGAGTTTGAAGAACAAATCTCTGGGATAAAGGAAGGACGCCAGTGGCTAAGTGGGCAAATTGGGGTGTTAGGCGATTCTTACCAACAGATTGAACTAGCTCTAGCCAACGCGGTAAAAGGCGCAGGATCATTTCTCCAACAGTTCAATAAGTGGATCCAGGATGTCTTGAAATGGTTACCATTCGGAATTGGCGATAAAGCAGCAGCAATTTTGGATGCCCTGGCCCGTCTATTGGCCGAAATACCCGACACGTTCGATGGGCTACAAACAAATATAGGCGCTCCGTTGGATGTTTGGCTCGAAGATGATGGCGGTGAAATGCGTCTTCAACGCCGGCTGATAAAACCGGTCCGCGAAATTGCCCTGGACAAGGCCAGCGGTACACTAAGCAAAGTTGAAACGATGCGAACTGTTTATCAAAGCCAATTGGCGGAACCGGTAACCAACGCGGCCGAAAATCAGCGGGTAATTCGGGAACGCATAAACGAATACCGCCAGACTTACCAGGTATGAAGCGCCTCCCCCACATTGGGCATCACAAACTTCCCTAAATTGAATAATTCTTCGTACAAGGGAAAAAGCAACAATTCCAGGACGACTGTCTTTGTGAATGCGGGAGCAATAATTTACTTTGACTAATTCGGATCGCTATCTAAATAATCGATCAAGATCGTTGGCCACGTCGATCAAGGAATCGAACACATAATCGACGAAGCTGAAATCCTCGCCGACTGGATGACCATTTGGCACAGCGGCCGTTTGCATCCCGGCTGCCACAGCGGCTTGCGCTCCAAGAACAGAGTCTTCCAAGGCAAGGCAATTGCTGGGGGGAATAGCCAATCGTTCGGCGGCTAGGAGATAGACATCCGGTTCCGGTTTTCCAAGCTCAACTTCTTCACCCGAGGCAATAGCACGGCAGCCCTGGATCAAACCGATCCTTTCCAGCACGACGTTAGCGTAGCCTAAAGGGCTCGAAGTGGCTACCGCCCAGGGAATATCGCGGCTAACCAGTTCATTCACCAACTGTCGTAAGCCAGGCATGACTGGGATTCCCTGCTCCATAATTTCCACCAGGTAGGATTCTTTAAGCGACAAGATCTCGGCTGGGCTAATATTCAAATCGGCAGCTGCCAGGATCACCTTAGCGCTATCCTCACGACGCAATCCCACAACCTGTTCGTTTAAAGCTTCGTCATATTCGTAATCGTGGTCGGCTAATGCTTTTTTCCAAGATAAAAGGGCTAATGGTTCGGTATCGACCATCAGGCCATCCATATCAAATATGATTGCTTGTACCCGTTTCATGCTGCCAACTTGTCGGTTTTATTATGAGGCCAATTCTTCCTTACGGCTTTGCCCGAAGGCAACAAAGTCCGGCATTCTGAACCAAGTTCTTTTCATGACCTCGGCGTATTTGACGGTTAGTTTCAAACCACCCTCATCAGCAGCATCCCGGGCAGCGATGTAATCGGTTGGCACAAAAAAAACCCCGCCAAATTCATAATCTTCGATTTCCAGGTATGTTGCGTAAAGCTGCAATTCTGGTTTGATCTCGTTCTCCCGATGAAATAGATTCTGGGATAGGCCCAGTTTCTTGCCATCGGCCGTCCAGGTTTCTTCAAGCTTCTTGATGTTTGTATCCATTTTTTTGTCTCCCTCTATGTGACCTTGACTGCCAGATCCTACACAAAATCTCTAAAATTGTCAGGTAGGCAAAAATCGAGGACCCGGTCTAGGCATCCAAGAATGGGACAGTTACTTCTGTAGATCCTTTATGGTTCTACCGTTGGCGGCTCTTCTGTCGGGGGTTCCGCCGTTGGCGGCTCTTCTGTCGGGGGTTCAACCGTTGGCGGTTCCACAGTGGGTGGCTCAGCGGTCGGGGGTTCCGCAGTAGGTGGTTTAGGAGTCGGTGGCTTGGATCCACTACTGCCACTAGACGACCCGCCAGAAGAACCCGAACTACCACTTGAAGATGGCGTGTTAGTAGCAACCGGTTCCGGTGTGGATGTCTGGGCTACCGTCGTTCTCCTAACCGGCGTTTTGGTTACAGTAGACCTCAACGTTGGAATTAAGCCTGGCGTGTTAACCGGTCCGGCGCTATCGGCCGTACCGGTTGCGCTTTGAGACGTAGCCAAAATGGCTGCGGTCGCCGGGGCTCCCACTGGCAATGTCGCCTCAGGCAGTTCCGCGGGAATTTCGGTCGTTGCTTCCGGGGTCGTACCACTACGCATGGAGTTTCCGACTACCAGAATGATGCCGGCCGCCAGTATCACGAGAAAAAATAAAATGGCGCCACCGACGAGAAACCAGGTCAAGCGACTAACGCCCGACTTAGCTACAGCAGCCTGGCCCATCGTTGTTGAAGTTGAGGCAACCGTTGCGCTGGTCCCGGTCGCGGCCGTGGTGGCCTTTACTCTTGTCCCCGTCGCCGCGCCCACCGCTGCCACCGGTGGGACCACGGCTGCAACCGCCCCGGCCACGCCTGGTATCTGCATTAAGGCGACGGTGATATTGTCTTTACCACCTGCTCGATTTGCTTTGTCCACTAATTCATCAGCAGCGACTGGAAGTTCCTGAAAATGGTTCTGTAAAGAATCAAGGATTGCCTCATCGCTAATCATATCGGACAAGCCATCGCTACAAATCAGAATCGTGTCACCCGATTTTAGGGATGTTCCTTGATTGGCCGTCAGCTTATCCTTGCTTTCTCCACCCGGCAAGTTTAATCGATGGTCCACTTCGACCTGATTGCCGCCACCCAAATGCCGGCGAATGACATTTCTATTGGGGTGGGTTTTGGCTTGCTCTGGAGTCAGCAAGCCGGCATCGATCGCCTCTTGGGCCCAAGTGTGGTCAATCGAGATTTGCATGAGCTGGCCACCCCGTAACAAATAGTTACGACTGTCGCCAACATGAGCCGTGTACAGCCGTTTATCGATCATGGCCGCGACGGCAATGGTCGTGCTCATGCCCTTATATTCGGAATTTTTCTGGCTTGCTTGGTAGACCGCCTGATTAGCTGCCAGGATGGCTTCTTCGAGGTGGCGATTGATATCGCCCAGTGATTGCAGTCCGTCAAAGTATTTTTGGATAGTGCTAACTGTAAGGCGACTAGCAACTTCGCCGGCAGTCTGGCCACCAACGCCGTCAGCCACTATTCCCAGGTAAAATATCCGGTTCTCGCCAGCTTTCCAGGCCAAAATATCGAGGAAATCCTCATTATGTTTGCCAGTCATACCCGCATGCGTGGCAGATGCTACTTTTAGCTCAGAACCAATCTTAGTACGTTCCATCTCTCACTTTACAAAACAGCTTTCTCGAATCATCGTCTCGGAGAATGAGGCATATAAGGTTTGGTCGAGATATCATCTTCGTCGTCGTCCGCCACCGGAGGTGGAGGCGATGCGCCTCGTGGTGGGGGCGATTGCGGCTGAACGCCCGCATTTGGCAGACCCGGCATATAGGCCTGTGTGCTCAGATCTTCCTCTACCGGAGCGGTCGGAGCCCGTTCTCCAGGCCGGAGAGGCGAAGGCATAATCTGGGTGGAATCGGCATCCACAGCAACCGGAACCACGTGAAAACGAAGGTGCACCCGGCCGAAGTGTACATCATCATTATCTTTCAGCGTTTGTGGTTTCAGAGTAATTTGATTGAAATTGATATAAGTGCCACTAGCGCTGCCCTCATCATACAATTGGAAGACGCCGTTTTGCTCCAGGATTCGGGCATGGAGACGCGAGACGCTCTTATCTGCGAACACGAGTTGGGCCATTTTTGGATCCCGACCAATTGTGAAATTGCTGTCGGTTATCTCGATCTGACCGCGGTAGTCTGGCGCGTTTTCCAATGGTTCAAAGTAGGCCATGGAGGCAGCTTGAGCAGCGAAAGCGGGCATAATTACCTGGGTAGCATCATGTTCCAGATATTGGTCTGGCGCCGGGGCAGCAGCTTCGCCTGGTTTACGCCGTCGCAACATGACCACGGCAATTATCAATATCAGGATGGCACCAAAAAGAGCCAGCAGGCCCAAGGCGATGCCGGCGATTCCCAGATTTTGCATGAATGCCTGAGATTCCTCGGGCTCCACTACTTCAGCGTCGGCCGCAGGCTCGGCCACAACTCCTGCCTGGCCCGGATCAGCCCTACCCTCGACGACAACCGCCATAGGAAATACGCTACTCTGTCCTTGCAGTCCCAATTCGTCGGTTGTTTTGACGAACAGTTCATAGGTGCCTTCATCAATATTGCTGATATCCCAGTCCAGGGTAATCAAGCCATCGGCGGTTAATTCGGGAGCGCTGATGGGCGGCTGTGGATTACCATCGACAATTAGTGTCGCATCCAACAACGATCTTGGATGACCATCAGGCCAGGTTATGTGAGCCACTAATGGCTGGTTTACCGGTTCGGCAGAAGTCAAGGGATCATCAGGCGAGGAAACGACCCGTCGAATAGGCCGGCTATTGTCGACGACGATTTCTACGGAGGACGGCTCTACTTCAATCGTTAGCTCTGTCTCATCCCTGGCGCCGGCCAATTCCAAGGTTAATGGATGGTCGCCGCTGGAGGCCAGTTTGGACCGATATGCCACCTGGAATTGAGGTTTGTTCGACTGCACCAAATCATAGATGGGAGCGGCATCGGCCGCCTGTGGCATATGCAGGTAGCTACCTCTCGTAGGCTGGCTCAGACGAGAAACATTGGCTATCTCATCGTCATCAGCACGGGCGCCTAGAATGGCCGAGAATATGGGGATATTGGCCGACTGGGCTTTTCCGAGAAGGGCGTCATAATTCAATTGCTCGCTCAATTCAGCTCCATCGGTAAAGAGCAGAATAGACTGGAATCGAGCGGACTCTACGTCTTCGGCGGCATGATCCAGCGCCATATTTAGCATCTCATCTAGAGGTGTTGGATCGACCGGAACTGGTTCGAAAAAATTGATCTCATTGATGACAGCATTGGGAAAGATGGCACGATCGAGTAACAGGACAGCCCCATTCTCGGAGGGTACGACAATGCTTACGCGATCGATCTGGCTTTCATCCATGTATTCGTTGGCGTAACTGATGATGCTGTCGCGCACCTTCTCGTACCGGGTCTGACCGCCGGCCTCGTCTCGATTATTGATGGTCGCATTAGCATCAATGACAAATATTAACTCAGTACCGACTGCTACCTCACTCACATCCACATCGAGGATCTGTTCGCCAGCTTCGGTCAAACCGAGACCGTTCAAATCAGGTAATCGCCGGCTTTCGCCATCAGTGGCGATGACCTTGAGGGTAACTTCTGGAAATTTGGTCGTGTCGCTGTCGGTTACCTCCAGCCGCGAATCCTCCTGAGCCCAGGCGCCTGGCAGGCCAGCCAGAGCGATTAAGCCAAGTGATAACAACAATAGGAAAAGATGAATTGTTCTTTTTCGCATAAGGCACTTCACGACTATCTTATGAGCATCATCGATTTGTAAACAGTATATTAGTAAGGAAATTCATGCGCAACAGCATAGAATTCCCATTGTCCGGCCAAAACAAAAAGTGGTCAGTTTCAACTTTACCAATTGCGTGAACAAAAATGGAACTATTCTCCACTATGGCAGTACGACCAGCGTTGCATCGTCCCAATAGACATCCTGGTTTTGACGGGGACCATCAGGAGAGGCCCACAAGAAAACGGTTACGATATCTCGTTCGGCAACGGCTTCGGCGCAGGCGATTTGCCATTGATCGAGCGGGTTAAAATATTCGGACCAGATCACCGTATCGGCCGACCAATCGGTATCGCCTGTGGGATCGATGCCTACTCGCATTAACATATTTGCTGGATTGACAGATGTTCCACCCGGGCACATATTGAATTCTTCGCAAGACCAGGCCTGCCCATGGACGCTGAATTGCAAACGGCTGCCCGGCGCAACGTTAAGGACAGATTGGTACAAACCAGCCTTAAATTGGCCAAAGCTCTTAAAATATTGTTGGGCTTTGCTGCCACCATGAACCCGGTTTGGTGCTATTGAAATATCGGCCGGTTTAAATTCAGGTCGTAAATTACTTTCACCATCTTGCCACCAGGGAAACCAATTCGGAGCATGGTTTAGTTCATCGAAGGCGCCAAAGGACTTAAACTCTCCCTCAAAACTTGGGTTAATCAGCAAGTTTTGACCGCCCGTGGGACAGGCACTCGGCCCAGTGCCTCCGTTGGAATTACCACCTGCAGACCCTTCATTTGTCGGAGTGGAATCATCGCCGGACTGATTTTCACCCGTTTCCTGATTATCATTCTGTGAATCGCCAGCTTCTGAGGTTGCCTCTTCTGTACCAGACAGGGAGCCATCCTCGCCTGTCACCGGTATGTCAGTTGCTTGTCCTATCGGCGTTGCATTGGGATCAATTGTCGCCGTAGGCGCCAGAGTCGGCGTAACCACCGTGGTTGGCGTAGTCGTCGGTTCGGCAGCGCCGGAGAATGACCCGCAGGCTAAAGTCCCAACCAGCAAGAAAACGATAGACAAAATTAGTTTTCGGCGGTCCATTTCGAATTCACTTTTCATGATAAATCAAACAAACCTATGATGAGCCTCATATCGCTCACTTCATACATCCTTCATTCCTCAACGCGCCAACAGCACGACTTAACGTTTCGCACGAAGGACACTTTTCATTTGGACGGAGGACGGCAAAACCGGCCTGGGGATCTTCACTATACACTTCGAAATCCACATTCCAGACGATGAACAACTTAACTTTTCCACTGCGACAGGCTCTTAACAATGCTTCTTCAAGCCATTCAGCCTGGTCTCTCACAGAAGTTCCTTCCGCCCAAATAAAGTTATTCGCTCCAGTCTGGGCCAAGGTTTTGTCAAAACCATCGGGCGACAGATAGCCTATTTCGGTGAAACATAGTGGGATTGCTTTGTCACCACCAGCATTAAAAGTGTCATGATAAAGATCCATCATCGGCAGAAAATAATAAGAATAATGCCCGGTACTATCACTTGGATGCCCGCTGGTAGCGCTGGGCGGCGTCGCCCCGGCATTGTAATGAATTCCCACACAATCCATGTAATTACGGGCGCCGGCCGCCATCATCCCCTGGATGAAGCGATCGTCAGACATCACGGTTTCATTATTGACACCAGTTGGCGCAGGTGCGGCGCTAATGACCAGGGTCCGTGGATTGGTTGCCTTCACCGCCGAATAGGACAATCGCAGGAGCTCAGTGTAATCGGCCGGGTCAATCTGGCCAACAGGCCATTCATTCTGAATATTCGGCTCATTCCAGACCTCAATGCCATCAGCTACAGGAGCGATCTCGCCTAGAAAGTTGGCGAAGGCTTGGTTATAGCCTCCGCCTCTCTCCAACTCCTCTTTATTGCCGACAACGCTCAGCAGTACTTTGTATCCTTTTTCCTTAAACTTGGCTGCATCCTGGACGGTCGACGAGGCATCGGCTCCCAAACCATAACGGAGCTGGATTTTTACCCAAGACATCCGGGCTTCGTCCAAAATGTCGAGATGCTCATCTCCGCGCACTTGCCCTCCTAGGGCGAAATCAGGCACCGGCGAAGGCGTAGGTGTAATACCCGTGCAAGAGTCAGGATCGATATCATCTCGCATCCCGTCGAGGTCCGTATCCGGGGTTATGGGACTCAGGCAACGCGTTCCGTTGACCTCCTCACCATCGGAGACAGTATCCCCATCCGTATCCTGGTTGGTGGGATCCGTGCCATGTTTCTTTAGTTCATCAAAATCGCTTAAATCATCGCCATCTGTGTCTTTGGCATTGGGCAAGGTGTCATTTTCGAGCTCTTCACTATTCAACAAGCCATCGCCATCGTCGTCCCCTTCCAACCAAATGGCCCTAGTTGCGGTTTGGGTTGCCGCGATATCCGTGGTTGCCGTCGGTGTATTTTCAGGTGTTGGGGTAGGTACAGTGGTCGCTGTAGGAAATAGAGCCGGTTTCACTTCAGGCCAGGCCAAAAATCCGAAGAGAGGGATGATGACACAACAAGCCATGAGCAAGAGTATTGGTAACCAGCGCGGGATGGTGCTGAGCAGGTTGTAAGCTGGAGATACCGTCGATGTCTGACGATTGCTTGTCACGGTAATGGTTAAGGTCAAACGCTTAGCATCACCAATCCAGTTTCGTTTACGCGGTCGCAGATAAACAGAGCTTTGTCGGCTCTGTTGGGGAGCCACCGAACCCGTCGGCGGATCAACGATAATTTCCAAGGAGTCGCTGGGCTCGATGACATCAACTCGATATTCAGTCAGGGCATTGCCCTGGTTCTCGACAGTTAAGGTCATCGTGCCGCCAGATCGGCTCTGGTATGGATTGGGACGAACATCCAAAACCAAATCATCGTAGGGAGCGATCTCAAGATCGACCGTCGTCTCGGCTACGATCTGGCCTTGTTGGTTAAGAAGGGCGATGTTGATCGGGTGGATCCCAGCCGAAGCCCGCGAAGTTCTTGGTGGGTGAATATCGATGGAGAGATTGCCGCTTTGCCGGGGCAATAGCTCTAGCCCACCTCTGGGAAGCGTGGTCCAAGTGCCTGGCAGGCCAACCACCGAAAGCGCGTAATGATCGACTATTTTACTTTGATTAGTAATTGATAACTGAAGGCTAGCGCGTTCACCGGCGTTCATCGAAACCTTTCTTTCCAGAGATTCCAATGTCGCTGCTGATTGACCTCTAGCCGCCGCTCCCACCGCTCCACGCGGAGCCTGGCCCACATCTCGAGCCGGTTGGAATTGTTGGGGTACGACCGGCGCAAAAGCCTGCGATTCTAAATCGCTATCCGGATTAAATTGAGGCGTCGCCGATATATGGCGCAAGCGGGCAGGTCCTACATGAACGATTTCATCCAGAGGAAATGGTTCCCTAACATTGGCCAATATCTTGGTGGATCCGATCCAGGTGCCATTGCTGCCCCCGAGATCGACCACATATAATTTGTCGGCCTTGACCTCGAGAGCGCAGTGCTCGCGCGAGATTCGGTTGTCCTGGATACGAATATCCGCATGACTTCCACGGCCGACTACCATGCGGTCACGGGTCAGTTGAACCATTTCAGTCCGACCATCTGGATAAGTTATCTCTAATGTCGGTCGCATTCTTCGTCCCTATGTTTATTCTAGCCGGAATCGGATCTGTGCCGGGGGCTGCTCTATATTCTTCTCTGAATCTTCGCTCATGGCAAGTAAAAGAAAATCATTCAGTTCAAGTTCAATTGTCTCCGATGTGCCTCCGGATTCGCCACATGAGTGAGGTGTATTCTGAGTGACCTCAAACGGGCCATTATACTCGTTCCAACTTTGGCCACAATCAAGACTGTATTGCGTATCGGAAATCTGCGATTGAATTAAACCCCGGTCGACCGGCAGCAGAGTAACGACCACCGATTCTTGGAAGACATAGCCTTCGCTCCCGACCTGATTCCCGGCTAAGTCAATCCCCGTGGTTGGAGGCACTCGATCGATTACTTCCTTGGCAACTAATACATACCGGCCTGTTTTATCGACTATTGCGCTAAAGGTGAAACCACCTCCAGGACCGGGCTCAGGTTCCCCTTTCTTAAAGGTGAACCAGGTATCAAGCTTGGGATTCAGCCATTCCAGGCTCATGGTGGCGGGATCCACGCCCGCCAAATCTTCCTTCAGGATAGTGATGGTTCTACGATGGGGCTGGCCTACTTCTAAAACCTGGCCTTCATCATCGCGGGCAATATAGGTGAAACCAGGATCTACCACAGCCCAACCCAATACATTATATAGATCCACCTTGATATCGGTGACTTGTTCGCATCCCCCGGCCGTATCGACAACCTCTACCAGTGGATGCACCCATAGATATTCGCTCTCAATGCCCTCGTGTTCGTAAGTATCGCCTTTGGTGTCGAGCCAACTGACTAAAACCGACCAGGGATCTTCGGCGATGTCCTGGCTCGGAAACCAGCCATAGGGATCGACGCGCTCAAAAATCGAAAAACGCCGATCGCGATTGGCATCTTGGCGGACCTCAAAATGCAGGTGAATGCCACTGCTCCGGCCGGTGGTGCCCATCGTTCCAATCCTCTGGCCGGCTTGAATTGGCGTTTCCTCATCCATGGCGATCATGGCCTCAAAATATTCGTCCGGTTGTAGATGGAAATACATAGTGGCATATTGGTAGCGACCATCGCCATCGGGATCGTGTTCCAACCACACCATGTGATTATCATCGTCGTCGATCTTGGCAAATAGCAACCGGCCATCAGCCGGAGCCAAAATCGGTGTTGTCGCTTCCCTGGGATTTGCCGGCGCAAAGTCAATTCCGGAATGGCCACTATACCAGTCGGAGGAATCAGTGTCCTGGGCGTAGGCATCATCGCTTCGAGAGCCACTGAAGATAATCAAGGTGTCATCTTTATCGTCCGGTTCACGGCCGCCAAAGATAGGTGGGTACACGGGAAATTCGTGGTCGAAGAAGGAATTGATTCGCCCGCCAAACCGGCTTCGTTGGGAGATACGCCGAAAATCTTCGGCGCTGCCTCCGAAGATTGGATCTGTCCCCTTATATGGAAAGGGCAAATTCAGCCAGCCTTGGTTACTGCTGCTTTCAGGTGCGCAATCAACAGGCGCGCTGGTCGGAGTAGGACCGCCTATTTCAAACTCTATCGTCGGAATGCTTGTCGGAGTGACTTCGCCGATCACCAGTGGCGCCAACGTGGGAGTCGCCTTACCTTGAACGATCGTTTGACCCTCGGAAGAAGAAGAACCAGGGGCAATGACGAACAGGCATTCGGAATTTATCCCTCCACAGCGGACACCTTGTATGACCAAAAAGGTCGTGCCGGCCAGGCAGAAAATCACCAGAACTGCCAGAGGCAATACCAAAATAGGGTATTTACCTAGACCGCGCGATTGGGCGGCCGACTGGGACCATTTCTGCGAAGCTACCATGTCGCCAGCAGGTCTCAATGTCAAATAAAGAGTCGCGCCGCCTATCTGGAGTGGCTGATTCTCCTGCCACTTCGCTGGCTGGCCCGTCTGCATCGGATTCCCGGCCAATAGGGCAGGTTGGAATGTGTCCAGGTTTGTCACCTCGACTTGATTGCTGCGCAATTGGATTAAACAATGCCGGGAGGCTACTTTTGGGGCCAACAAACGAATGGCACAGCTACCATCCTTACCGACGAACACCGGTTGGGCGGTCAAGGCCAGGAGCTTGGGTTTCGCTTCGGCGCTGACTACTGTGAAGACCAAATCCTTGGCGACTGCATCGGTCATTCTTTGCTCGGGAGCCGAGCCTGCCACCTGACCGGATTCGGCATGCGCGGAGTACTCATCATCCTTTGACTTGATGTGTATAACCAGGTCGCCGGCAGATAAGGTCGCCTGAATTGGCCACTGGTAGGTCTGGTTTGGCTGAAGGTGGTTACCGTTTAACCGGGTGCCATTGGTACTACCCAGGTCTGTGACTTGGGCGCCTTTCCGGTCCAATTCCAAGCGCAGATGTTGGCGAGAAATGCTGGGATTTGGGACATAAATCTCATTTTTCTTAGAGCGGCCGAGGATATACTGCCCTTCGGGCAGATTCTGGCGATAAAGCTCTCGCTCAGCGTCGTCTATCCAGATCTCATACATCTTGGCATCAACCGCTTGAAACTGACGTCAACAACCAATATCAGACAAAACGTTTGACCTGACATTTCATCTTGGAGAGCTTGACATTGGTCGTCTCTAGCTGTATGTTTTCAGGCACAGTGATAATTCTTTCCACTGTCTACTGTTATTGTGCAAGCGCGTTTCCCGGAGTCATTAATTCAGGCACGTTTGGCCGGCAGCTATCAGGCCGCCCGCTCACGAATCAATTATAGCATGAACCGACAGTTAGCATTCAGCGTACAAAGGTAATGGCTATGCATAGTTTAAAACGTCTTTGGCCTTTCGTTCCCGTAGCCGTTTTTATCTTCTGGTTTCTAAACGGAGCCGGCCCCCTTTTCAGCCAACAATCAACCAGCCAGTTAATCATCACTGGGAGTGATGATAGCAGTGCCCCAACTGTCCAGCTGCACGTTTACGCCCTAGATAATCAGGGCAATATCATTTCACTTGATGAACAATCAGTCGTCGTCAAACACAACGGTGTAGAGGTGAGCGATGTTTCACTTGCCAATCCTTATGAAGCCGGGACCTTCGCCCTAATCTTACTGGATGTGCCGGGGGGAGTATCGGCCCACATCCCGGCTATTCAGGAAGCGATTCTACAATTTGCCAGCGATTCCTATATGAAGCAACAGGTTGACTACGTGGCCATTTATGCCGTCGACGAATTGGCCGCAACCCAAATCGTGCAACCGGTTGAGTTCCACAATAGCATCACCAATGCCTTCGCCTCACCGTTAAGTCCAAAGAGCGGAGCCACCGCCCTGATCGACAGTCTAATGGGGCTCCTGAATAATTTGGACTCGCTCAAACCAAAAGAAGATATGGCGACACACATCGTCGTGATGAGCGACGGCACTGACATCGTCAGCACCCAATTTGAAGCGTCCGATGTTCCGAAAAAAGCCGCCGAACTTGGCATACCCATCCATACAGTGATCCTGGACAACCAGAGCCTTGGCTCAGACAACAAAGAGACGGGTCGCTCTTACATGACACAAATTGCCGCCGGGACTCAGGCTATTTCGACGACTTTGGCCACAGCGGATGACTTACGCCCAATCTGGGATCGCATCACTTCTTTCCGTAACCAAACCACCCTGCAATATACCGTAGAGAATGCGGCCGGGGGTGATTATTTGGTTAATGTGAGTTTGCGCGATAACCCTCGCTGTCAGCGCAGAAACCACCGTTACTTTTCCGCCCGGTGCACCTTCTGTTGTCCTCAATCTTCCTCCAGAAAGCCGGAGCCTCACACTGCCTAACCTCGATCAACCCACCGCACTTACTCTGGCTGCGGCCGTAAGTTGGCTAGATGGCGCAGAACGAGAAGTGACTAAAGCCCAACTTCTGGTCAATGGTCTCGTCGTTCAGGACATCGATGCCAATGATCTTGAACAATTTGAAGTTGAAATTAACAACCTTCTTTACGGGCCGAACCGGATCCAAGTAGCCATAGTTGACGATCAAGGTGGACGAGCTACCAGCCCTGAAATCATCTTAACAGTCGAAGAAGGGGAAACGAATATTCCCGAAGCTGTGGCTCCTCGCAGCTTGCCAGAACGAATCTGGCAGCGTATCAGTGGAGCGGCTGCATTTGTGGGCGGCTGTTTCATTATCGCGTTATTGCTGGTGTTAATAGTCGGCATCACGATCGCTGCTCGCAAATCAACTCTGGTTCAAAGACTGGGCCTTGTCTCGCTACTGCGACGGATCCCTTTCTTACGTTCCTACGTACAGGACGCCAGTCGAGCTCAAGGACAATTGCGTAGGGCCGATAGAGTTGGAAGACAAGCGCGACGCTACTCGTCGGACGTTCAGGGGGGACGTCAGAGAGCAAAGAGTGGCGCGCGTCCTTCCGCTTTTCTGGAAGTTGTCGAATCGGTCACATCTATGCCTTCTCGCCTTGATCTCGATGACGTTGAGGTTCATTTAGGTCGATCAGCAGCCCAGAGCGATATCGTCTTCAAAGATGATCCAACGGTATCTAGAATACACGCGACTATCGCCCGGGAAGGTAACGATAATCGAATTTACGATGAACAAAGTACCAGCGGAACCTGGGTGAACGAGCAGCGAGTACCTGACTATGGTCTACAATTGATGGATGGGGATGAGATACGGCTTGGTGCGGTACGGCTACGTTTCCGGCAACCCTGAGACAACCGGGACCGGAGATCATCCAGGCCGGCCGTATATCTCCGTATCGGCACCAGGATCAACACCGGCGGTAGGTATGGGGGCCCGGCGAAAGCGAAGATGCACGCGACCTAGGTGGATTTCATCTTGATCTTGTAGTGTGTGCGGGCTGAGACCAATACGTTGATAGTTTACATAAGTGCCACTAGAGCTACCCTCATCATATATCCGGTAAGCGCCCCTACTTCTCCATGATCCTGGCGTGTAAACGTGAAACGCTCCTATCCTTGAAAGCGATTTGCACCCGTTTTGCATCCCGACCGAGAGCTATATTGTTTCCTGAAAGAGGTATAGGACCTTCCAAATCACTGGCATTTTCCAAGACCTCCAAGAATGCGCCTATCTGATGATCGCCCGCGAAGCCCGGGGACATGACGTAGGTGACATCCGGATCGTAGGCAGCATCTGGTTGGGCCGGTGGCGCTGGTTCTCCTTTATTTCCCCGCCGCAGAAGGAACACGCCGGCTACGATCGAGATCAGGAATAAGAATATGATTAGGCCCACACCGCCAACAACTACCGCGCCAAACGGCAAGACATTGGTTTCAGGCGCAGGTTGGGCAGTCGGGTCTGGTGGAGGTGCGGTAGGAGGTGGTGCGGTCGGAACGACTACCGGTTGGTCAATTTCTATCGTCAATGGTAGCGGTTCGCTGAGGCCCTCCAATCCCAATTCATCAATCACGAGAACTTGTAGATCGTAAACGCCATCATCCAAAAAACGAATGTCCCAGTCGAAGGTGAGCAGACCATCATCGCCCAGAATCGTATTTCGCACTGGCATTTCTTGCCCACTCACCAATAATGCAGCCGATTCCATAATCCGCGGGTATTCGTCCGGCCACGTTACCATAGCAACCAGGGGCTGGATGGTCGGCTCCATATTTTCGAGCGGAATATCAAGCTCGGTAGCCACTCGGCGGATTGGCCGGCTGTTGTCTACTGCTAATTGAACAGTTGGCGGTTCGACGGCAATTTGGAATAGTTCCTCCACGCGATTTCCGGCTACTTCTGCCGACAAAGTATGGTTCCCACTGCTATTGACCGAGGACCGGTAACGTATCTTCGCCTCGTTGGCCCGTTGCTGGATAGTTTCAAAAAGGCCATCGGTTCGTACGGGATCAGGCATATGAACGTATGCGCCACCCGTAGGTTCTGTTAAGCGGGAGATCTGATCAATCTCTTCGGCGTCGGCCCTGCTACCCAAAATGGCCGCATAGAGGGCTACATTACCACTCTGGGCTGAATCTACGATCGATTCGAATTCAAGCTGTTCGTCAAGGTTTCCGGCATCGGTAAATACCAGAATCGCCTGGAACCGGTTTTCGTCCTGGGACTCTTCAGCCCTGGCTAAGGCCATCGCAATCAATTCGTTGAGAGCTGGTTGGTCTACTTTCCCGGATTCGTAAAAATTGATGGCATTGATTACTTCGTTCGGGAAAGACATGCCGGCTTTGTCCAAAATACGACCACCATCGCCTTCCGGGACAATGATCGTTACCCCATCCAACTGAGTAGGATCCATGAACAAATTAGCGTAGCGGATAATGCTATCTCTGACCTTCTCGCGGCGGGTGGGTCCATCTGCTTGATCACGTTGCTCGATGGATTCGTCGGCGTCAATGACGATTATGAGATCTGTGCCGACATCCATCGGTTCGACGGCATAATCGATGATGGTTTTATCATCTTCTTTTAACAAGATTTCAGAAACATCTAGAATCACCCGGTTTTGTGGATCTAAAGCGACTAGGTTGAATGATATTTCGGGGAATCGCGAGGTGTCGACTTCTGATAAAAAGAGCTTAATCGGCTCGGCCTGGGCCGAAACAAAAATTAGCTGAATCCCAACAAGCATAAACAAGAAGATTAATGCAACATAGCGGCGTTTTTGCATGGACATTTTTCCCTGAATTATGCGTCTATTATTGTGCATGTCCATCCTGGAACGAGGTCTTTTGGATTCGATTTTCCGCAACCCAGGTATGCGCTTGAAGCAGTATAGTTTCATCGTCGGCGGCGCGCAAACTATTTGCTCATAAATTCTGACTCGATATTCTTGACTTCACCACGTTCTAGCTGTATGTTTCCTGTAACCAGCTTGGTGTCAGTTATGTATATAGAAAGCCTCGTAATGCCTATGAGCAAGAGGCAAAAGTGGCGATAATCGCCTATGTTGCTTTTGTGAGGGTCGGCAACAATGAGCAAGAAGAAGTGGCAATTCATTAAAGGGCTGGTATTGGCGGCTCTGTTCAGCGTCGGCCTTTTCTGGTTAGTTTTCTCACCCAAGGCGACAGCTCAAGAAGACGATAGCCAGCCGGTAACAATAGGGGGATCGCTGATCGTCATCTCTAGCAGCGATGCCAGTAGCGCGCCGACTATAGTTTTGCGGGCCTATGGGATTGATGGCAAAGGCAATCCCATCGACCTGTCTTCTAGTACCATCAGCTTAACACACGACGGAGTGGAAATCGGCAATGCCATGACCGTCGGTGAATATAAGGCCGGTACACTCACCATTTTCCTGGTAGATGCTCCTCCCGGAGTTGATGCCCAAATGAACTCCCTGCAGCAGGCCATCGAACAATTCGCTAGCCCGCCAGAGATGGAAGAATCGGTTGACTATGTCAGCATTTATCAAGCGGGTGCGACTGAAGCAAACCAATTACTGGCACCCACCAATTTTTATAACAGCATCCGGAATTTTTTCGCGACGCCACTAGAAGTTCAATCCGGACCCACGGCTTTAGCCGATAGTCTTGGCGCCTTGTTGGATGAGATAGAAACCTTGAAGCCCAAGGATGACCTGTTCGTATCTATCGTGGTTATCACCGATGGCACCGATGTGGTCAGCACCAAATATCAGCCTGACCAAATTGGCGAAAAGGCCGCCGCATTAGGCGTTCCGATCCATACAATCTGGTTAGAGAACGAAGAGTTGCAGGCCTTTAGCCATCAAGGTGGGCAGGAATATCTGGCCCAGTTGGCGGCCGATAGCAGGGGTTTAGCTTCCAACCTGGATCAAACAGATCAACTCCAGGCCATCTGGGATCGCATCGGAGCCTTCCGAAACCAACAAGTGATTCAATACCAGCCAGATCCTCTAACGGGAGGCACCTATGATGTGATCTTGAGCCTACTCAATGATCCCGAGATTCAAGCAAGTACAAGCGTGGTCATTTCAACCGCCGCCCCTTCAATCAATCTCGATTTACCACCCGATAGTCGCCAGCTAACTCTGAAAAACCTTGAAGAGCCTATTTCATTGACCTTCGCTCCCACTGTCAGCTGGCTCGACGGCGTCGAAAGGGAATTAACCACCGCTACGCTCATTGTCAATGGGGTCCCAGTTCAAGAAATCGACGTTGACAATATTAACCAGTTCACAGCAGAGATAAGCAACTTCAATTATGGGCTCAACTCGATCCAAATATCGATCACTGACAATCAAGGATTAGAAGCTTCAAGCCCAGAAATTTTAATGACTGTATTAGAGGGAGAGACCCAGGTTCCTGAAGCAATTGAAGCTGAGAGCTTATTGGGTTCTCAGATGATGAACCTAGTCGTCGGCTGTCTATTGGTACTGGTTCTGCTGGCGATTCTCGTGTTGCTAATCGTTGCCATTCGCCGGCGAAGAAGCTCTCAGATGCCTGAGCCGAGGGAGCGCCAACCGATGGCTGCCTCTACAGTACGAGAGGCAACCCGCTTACCAGTCGAACCAACTGGAGCAGTCGAAACCGATCGATCTTACCTGGAAATCATTCATTCGGTCACTCGAATGCCATCTACTGTCATCCCCCTGAGCGCTGTCGAGCACCGAATTGGTCGCAATCCCACCCAAGCCGACATCGCCTTTGAAAACGATATTACCGTATCACGCCTGCATGCCAGCATCATCCTCGAAGGCAATGACTATCGTATTTACGATGAAGGGAGCACCAGCGGCACCTGGCTAAATGGACAACCCATTCCCCAATATGGCTCCCAATTGATCGATGGTGATGAGCTACAGTTAGGAGATGTATTGGTCATTTACCGTCGCGGCTAGACATTGCGCGCGTTGGTGAATCGACATTGTCGCCCAATCGTTTACCACCTGACCAATAAACAATCGTGATCGCTTTAACTCCAGAACAAGAAGCCGTTATCGAAGCCGGTGGATCGATATTTCTGGCTGGACCGGCAGGCAGCGGTAAAAGCAGCGCACTTCATCACCGCCTGGTTCAATTACTTCAAAGCGGCGAACCAGCCTATACGATACTGGTCCTCGTTGCAGAGCAAGATCACGTCGAGCCATTCTTAAACTTCGTCCACCAATCCAGGCTTAGGCCATTGACCGAGCTCAGCATAACGACTTACTACAACCTGGCGCGTGAACTGGTTACCTTGTTCTGGCCTTTGGTCGCGCGTCCGGCCGGCTTTATCCGCCCGTATCAGCCACCGACCTTTCTCAGTTATGACTTGGCCCAACTCTTGATGTGGCAAGTCGTGATACCCATGATCGAAGATGGCGCATTCGCCGATCTGCGCCTGAGGCCCCAACAAATCGTCAGCCAGCTTCTAGACACTCTAAATCGGGCTGCACTCAACGGCCTATCTCTGGATGAAGCCAACCGGCGCCAGCTTAAAACCTGGTCGGGCGAGCAGGATCATATCGTCCACTTGCGAGATGCGGCAATTGCAGCCCAACGATTTCGAACGGTTTGCCTGGAAAACAATTTGCTCGATTTATCGTTGGTCGTCCAGGTGTTCGATACCCAATTGGTCAAACATCCCCGCTTTCGCCAATACTTCGTGGAACGTTATCGCCACTTCATGGTCGACAACATTGAAGAACAGACTCCAGCCGGCCAAAATTTCGTAAACAGTTTAATGGACACGACCGAGTCGGTCGTTATCGCCTATGATGCCGGAGGCGGCTATAAACGATTTCTGGCTGCGGACCCAACCGGCGCAAAGATGTTTCGTAACCGCTGCCAGCAAGCGATTGACTTTAAAAGCAATTTCACCGCTGCTCCGGTTATGCACCAGTTATCCCATGTCGTCGAAAATTTCTTGGTAGGCACGAACAAACCGACATCCGGAGCTGAAGAAGCTGTGTTCGCCACCATTAGCAGCCGCTATCGGCAAGAGATGATCAGGGAACTCGTTGTCGTTCTGGCCGATTTGATCCAAGGTGGCGTTCAAGCAAACGAGATAGCCATAATCGCTCCCTACCTAGATGGGGCTCTTCGCTATGGCCTGGCCAAAGAATTAGGGGCGGCCGGCATACCTCACTTTTTGCTGCGCAGGCGTTCCAGCCCGAGGGATGAGCCTCGCGTGCGCGCCTGGATTACCTGGCTAGCTATAGCCCACCCAACCTGGGGAATCAGGCCGGTCGAATACGATGTGGCCGAAGCATTAAGCCTTACGATAGCCGGCATCGATCCGGCTCGGGCCCAATTGTTTGCTCAGGAGCTTTATCGCCAAGAAGAATCGGTTTTGTTGCCCGTTGCTCATTTGGCAGAAAACATGCTTAAGCGCCTGGGTGAGGAAAGAATTGTTCTGGTTGAAGAACTGCGCCAATGGCTAATAGAAAACGGCCAGGATCGATATCCGATCGATATGTTTTTATTCCAGCTTTTCAATAATCTATTAAGCCAACCCCATTTTCAGCCGGAACCTGAACCGGCCGGTGGGGCCGTATGTGATTGGCTGGTGCGCAGCGCCGGCCGTCTTCGCCAGGCAGCCGGTCCAATGGGACTGCGGACAACAGCGGAATTGGGCAAGAGCTTCATTGAAGGGATTTACCAGGGATTAGTGACCGCCAATCCGCCGGAGTTAGGCGACCCACCCGACCCAGATGGGGTGATGATCTCAACTATCTACGGTTATCTTCTCGCCGGTCGGCCGGTACAGCTTCAAGTCTGGCTAGACACGGCTGCCACAGGTTGGTGGGATATTCCACGCCAACCATTGAGTAATGCCTTTGTTCTTGCCCAAAGTTGGGATCCTGAAAGACCTTGGACAATGGCCGAAGACCATCAAATTCGAGATGAATTGCTCAGCCGTATCGTTCGCGGCCTCACCAATCGATGCTCAGGTCAAGTCATTTTTGCTAACAGTGAACTCGACCGGCGGAGCATTCGCCAGGATGGCCGACTGTGGCATGCGCTGTACCAAGTAAGAAATCGGTAGTCTCAGGAAGTATATTCGAAATCCTAAAGAAAGTGACACATGAAAGAAAATCAAACTAAATTGATCGCTTTCCAAGGTGAGAAGGGCGCCTATTCAGAACAAGCGGCTCGCCAACACTTTGGTTCAGAAATAGGCACATTGCCTTGCCACGCTTTCGAAGATATTTTCAACGCCATCCACGAAGGCCGTGCCAGCCATGGTATGTTGCCAGTAGAAAACTCATTGGCGGGAACGGTGATCTCAGCCTACGATCAGCTAGTCGATCACGACCTGCGAATCCAGGCAGAAGTCATTCTCAAAGTCGAGCACTGTTTGATGGCTCCATCTGGGCAGAACCTACAAAGCATCGAGAAGGCCATGTCCCATCCCCAAGCGTTGGCCCAGTGCGATCGGACGCTTCGCCGTCTTGGTATCGAACCCGTCGTCCATTATGATACGGCCGGGGCTGCTCGTGACCTGGCCGCCAAACCAATTCCCAAGATGGCCGCCATAGCCGGTGAACTGGCTGCCGAAACATACGGACTAGAAATCCTGGCCCGCAATCTCGAAGACCTTTCGCTCAATTTCACCCGCTTTTTCGTCTTGGGCTCCGCAGACGCAGCGCGGGCTAATGCGAGTAAAACATCCATCATCTTCACGACCCGGCATGAACCAGCGGCCTTATACCGGGTGCTGGGCCAGCTCGCCGGGCGGGACATCAACCTGACAAAAATCGAATCCCGGCCCCGTCGTAACCGGCCCTGGCACTATCTGTTCTATGTTGACTTTGAAGGCCACGAAGATGATCCCGCTGTACAAGAGGCGTTGATGGGCATTCTCAAACAGGCCTCCTTTCTGAAGGTCCTGGGATCTTATCCGGCTGCCCCAATACCGGATAGCAGCCAGGGAGCCGGGCCCGACGACAATTAGGTAATCAACTTTCTGCCAAGACCCTTGCGGCGCTTTTAAAATGATAATCGGTACTCATACAGGACGGTATTTGCTTTTACTTTGCTGCCGGCCGTGTTACCATTCAAAGCCATGAATCGTCCTTCATCGCTCCCCTTCAAGCGCTGGAAAGTCGCTCCGGCAATACCGTATAATCTACGACAAGATACCCTGAAGTGGCATCCTGTCGTCGTCCAGTCTCTATATAATCGAGGATTTGGCAAAGCAGCGGAGATAGAATCGTTTTTGGAACGCCAATACCTGCCTAGCACTGATCCCTTTTTGCTGCCAGATGTAGAAGTCGCAGTAGCCCGAATTCAGCAGGCGATCGATCAGGACGAGATGGTGATTGTCTACGGCGATTTCGATGCAGATGGTGTGACGGCGACAGTTTTAATGGTCGAGGCCTTGCGCAACTTGGGTATGTCGCGGCAGCAAGCTCAACCCTATATTCCAGATAGGGTCGATGGTTATGGGCTAAACTTCAGCGCTTTAGAAGCTCTCAAAGAAAAGGGCGCAGATCTCATCATCACCGTTGATTGCGGTATTCGGGCGGTCAGGGAAGTAAATAAAGCCAACGAAATCGGCCTGGATATCATCATCACCGACCATCATAGTCTGGGATCGACATTACCTGAAGCATTGGCCGTCATCAATCCGAAGCGTCCGGAATCAGAATATCCTGAATTAGCGTTGGCCGGCGTCGGTGTAGCTTACAAATTGGCCCAAGCGCTCAAGATGGCTTCGGCAAATCAAAATGGGTTCGGAGATCAAGATTTCCTGGATTTGGTCGCTTTAGGCACGGTTGCCGATCTGGTGCCCTTGATCGGAGAAAATCGCCTACTCGTGACACAAGGTCTAAAAAGTCTGAACGAGTTTCAGAGACCCGGCATCGAAGCTTTGGCCAATGTTGCGGGTCTGAAGCGTGGCACCGTATTGGCTGAGTCCATATCCTTTGCCCTGGCCCCGCGCATCAATGCGGCCGGCCGCCTAGCCCATGCTTATGATGCCGCCCGCCTTTTAGCCGTAAACAACGCACCCATGGCCAAGGAACTGGCCCAAAATCTGAATCAACTTAACCGGAAAAGGCAGCAGATGACCCAGGAGTTAAGCGATCAGGCGGAAGGGATGATTGATCCGGAGGCGCCCTTACTGATTGCGGCATCTCCTGAGTTTGTCTCTGGTGTGGTTGGCCTGGTCGCTAGCCGCCTGGCCGATAAATATTATCGGCCGGCTATTGTTATTGAGGAGGGCCAATCGGAAAGCCGGGGTTCCTGCCGTTCGATCCCTGAATTTCACATTACCAATGCCCTCGATCAAGTCGGACACTTGCTTATACGTCATGGCGGGCATGCCCAGGCGGCAGGCTTTACCGTTCAGAATACAAATCTGCCGGAATTTCGAGAGGAAATGATGCAAATCGCCCATTCCGAACTAGAAGGCCAGGATTTGGCGCCAGTCATCCCTATCGATGCTGAACTCGACATAGGCGAAATAGATTGGGCTTTGCATGGCGTTTTGGAACAATTAGAACCAACCGGTTATGGAAATCCACTGCCAGTTCTTTTGAGCCGGAATGTTCACGTCTACGGGCATCGCGCCGTTGGGCAGGACAGCACTCACTTACAACTCTGGGTTGGTGATGGGCAGGTGAAGCGGACTTGCATCGCCTTTCGACAAGGCGAATGGGCCGGAAATCTTCCGGATAGCGTGGACCTGGTTTATACAATCAACGTAAATGAATGGAACGGCCGCAGCGACCTACAGCTTATTGTCCAAGATTTTCGCCCTGCCGGCACCGAAGAGCCGGAAGACTGATACTTATCCACAAATAATCAATAGCGGAGAAAAAATGAAAGTACTGGTATCCGGCGCGGCCGGCTTCATTGGCAGTAACTTAGCCCAGAAATTGGTCAGGAGAGGTGATGAAGTAATCGGCCTGGACAACTTCAACGATTATTACAACCCGGCAAAAAAAAGGGCCAATGAAAAAAGGTTGGTCCAATACCCAAACTTTAGAATGATTGAGGCAGATATTCGGGACCGGCCGCGAATGATCCACATATTCGAAGAAGAGGGATTTGACGCCGTAGCCCATCTAGCAGCCATGGCGGGCGTTCGGCCGGCCGTTGAATCACCCGATTTTTACGTCGAGGTCGATTATATCGGTACCCAACACTTGATGGATGCCGCTCGTTTTACAAATGTGGGCAATTTCGTTTTTGCTTCAACATCGTCTGTTTACGGTGATACAAAACAGATACCCTTCGTCGAAACGGATCCTTGCGACCGACCGTTACAGCCCTACGCGGCCGCTAAACGGGCGGCCGAGATATTAGGCTTTACCTACCACTATCTGTATGATCTAAACTTCACCGCGATTCGTTTCTTCACTGTTTACGGACCCAACGGGCGACCTGACATGATGGCCTATTTGGTTGCCGATAGCATCACCAAGGGGAACCAAATCCCCATCTATAACGGCGGCGAGATGTACCGGGATTGGACTTTTGTGGATGACATCACCAATGGCGCGATGGCGGCACTCGATCGACCGCTAGGCTATGAAGTCATCAATCTCGGCCGAGGAGAACCAACCAGGTTGAAGGAATTTGTGGGCTTGATAGAGGATCTAGCCGGACAAAAAGCCAACCTGGTCGACAAACCCAAGCCGGCGGCCGATGTGGTATCCACCTATGCCGACATTAGTAAAGCCGTCGAGTTGCTGGGCTATGCCCCCAAGGTTTCGGTCAGTGAAGGTGTTGAAGCTTTCTGGAACTGGTATGTCGAGAACGGTTAACGCCTAAGTGGATGGATCGCTCTTGATTCGAAGAATTAATCCAGGGTCTTAAACATCAAAAGTCGTTGTAACCTTCGAGACCCGAATCCACAGTCACGTAGTTGTGAAGCGGCGGCCGCGTAATGGGCGCTGCTCCCGAAATGGATGTCGATAGTCGATGTCTCCGATCTGGAAGCATCAACCAGGAGCCAGATGAGCCCAGCAATGGATTGATGCCCCCAATATTGCGGTTTACAGGCCAGTTCGATTTTTAGGCGGCCGTAACGGTTAACTATGCGGGCGCATCCAACTTCTTTGCCGTCGAGAGCACAACGCCAATAGGCTTCCCCCCTGGGTGAGCCAAGATCGTAATCATCCAATACCGGACCGACCCAAAGATCCCCTGTTTGTCGTTCGATGTTTGTGTAACGCTTGAATAATCTACGCCCCGAATAGGTTGACAGTTGCTCTATTTGCAAACCCTCCAAACTTAGTTCAGTGCCGCTTAGATCGCCGTCGTGCCGAAGAAACCCCGGATTGTACGGCCGGTATCCACTTAGTTCGTATAATTGTTGGGCCGGATGATTGCTTTCGTCAACCTGTAGAACCATCCAGGAAAGATCTTCTTCCCTGGCGATTGTTTCCATGTGGTCCATCAAGCACCGGCCCACGCCTTGTCGCCTGTAAGGTTGGTTCACACTGACATTAAAGACGTAAGCGCTGCTCGTGCGCAGATGTATAAAGGCGCAGCCAACGATACGGCCATCGATAAGGGCCTTATATCCTTGTCCGGAATACCCCAAATAGAGTGGCAGCGAAATAAACGTGATCCAACGGCTTATTGGATTGCGGGTGATTTTGGTGAAGTGCCGGTCAGCCCCGGCCATATTGGCGAAAGTCATACGGGTAATAACTAGCATATCTTGGACTTTGGCAGGGCTGATATTGATCTGCTGGAGGATCATGCCAAGATTCTATCACCGCCGGGACAACACTACGAAGTCTTCCCATGGCTGAACAGTCTATTGGCTGGTACAATCCTGATTCATTTTTAGAGACATTCAGGATAAGATGTGAGACTATCCCCATTCAAATTCGTAGAAACGCCAAGCGAGTGGCAAGCGTGCCTTGAATCTATTCAAGCAGAACCCCTGTTGGCCATCGACCTTGAGGCCAATAGCCTTTATGCCTATCGAGAAAAGGTATGCCTGATTCAAATCTCGATACCCGGACAGGATTACATCATCGATCCATTGGCTGGGCTTGATTTGGATAGACTGGGGGAGATCATCGGCGATGGCAGCATTGGAAAAGTTTTTCATGCTGCTGAATACGATTTGATCTTGCTAAAGCGGCAATATGGCTGGGTCCTGCATAATCTATTTGACACGATGTGGGCCGTACGAATACTTGGCTACGAACGGTGTGGTCTGGCCAATATTCTGTCCGATTTTTACGGTGTAAAGCTAAATAAACGGCATCAAAAAGCTAATTGGAGCAAGCGCCCGATTTCTGAGAGTATGTTAGCATATGCCCGGATGGACACTCATTTCTTGCTGGCCTTACGACAGCAGCTTTCCTCAGAGTTGGAAGCAGCCGGCTGCCTTGAAGAAGCCCAAGAAATCTTCGCCGAACAGAGCCAGATTCAATTAAACGCCAACGGATTTGACCCAGATGGATTTTGGGCAATTAACGGCGTCAAGGATTTAAACCGAGAACAACAAAAAATCGTGAAGGCTCTCTACATTTTCCGAGATCAACAAGCAAAACGGCAAGACCGGCCGCTCTTCAAAGTTTTTGCCGATCAAACGATTATGGAATTGGCTATAGCCGCGCCAAGATACGTCGATCAGTTACCGGCGATCCACGGCATGTCTAAAGGGCAAATCCGCCGCTATGGTCGGCAGATCTTGCGCGTAATCGGCGAGGCGTCACGGGATCCAGTACCAAAGAAGCCGAGTAACAATTCCCAACGGCCCCCAGAGCCGGTCGCACGCCGCTATGAAAAGTTGCGGAACTGGCGCAAAACTCGGGCACAAGCCCGCGGTGTCGAATCCGATGTCATTCTTAGTCGAGGTACTCTGTGGGATCTCGCGCGAATTAACCCGCGATCGGAGGACGATTTGGAAAACATTAATTCACTGGGTCCCTGGCGACGCGAGATGTACGGCGAAGATATTTTACAGGTTTTACGGCCACGTTGATTTGGGTTGTTATGGAGGAATGAATGCAAATTAAATTTTGCGGCGCAGTTCGGACCGTCACCGGATCCCAACACCTCTTAACAGTGAACGGCCGTAAAATATTGCTCGACTGTGGTCTGTATCAGGGTAGCAGAAAACAGACCTATGAAAGGAATCAACATCTTCCTTATGATGCAGCCAGCATCGACGTTTTGGTACTCTCCCACGCCCATATTGATCATAGCGGCAATATCCCAAACCTAGTTAAAAGTGGCTTTACCGCCGACATTGTCTGCACCTATGCCACTCGCGATTTATGTTCCATCATGCTGCGTGATAGCGCTAAAATTCAGCAATACGATATCGATTACTTGAATAAAAAGAGACGCCGGAAGGATCTTCCACTGCTTGAGCCGTTTTACACGATGGAAGATGTAGTCGAAAGTCTGAAATATTTTATTGGTATTGGCTACAATCGCTCCTTCCAAATCATGCCTGGCGTATCGGTAACCTTTTTCGATGCGGGACACATTCTAGGCTCGGCCATCGTCGCTCTCGATATCGAGGATGAGGAAACCAAAAAACAGATCCGGCTTGTTTTTAGCGGAGATTTGGGCCGGCCGAATCGAGCCATATTGCGCGACCCCACCTTCCTGGATGAGGCTGATGTCTTACTTGTCGAAAGCACCTATGGTAATCGCGAGCATGCTCCGACCGATTCGGCGTTAGAGAAATTAGAACGGGCCGTAAACGAAACATGCAAACGGGGCGGCAAACTAATCGTCCCTTCTTTCGCCATCGGCCGCACCCAAGAATTGGTCTACGCTTTACACAGGCTGGTCAAGGATCGTGACATCTCTCCCGAGTTACCGGTTTTCGTAGATAGTCCCCTGGCAATCGATGCCACCAGCATTTACCGCCTTCATCCAGAAGCCTATAACGAAGATGTATTCCGATTCCTTACTGAGGATGTTCACGGCGATTTGTTCGGTTTCGATATGATGCGCTATACGCGATCCACCTTTCAATCGAAAGAATTGAATTTCTTGCGCGAGCCGGCTGTTATCATCAGCGCTAGCGGCATGTGCGAAGCTGGGCGAATCCTTCATCATCTCAAGAACAACATTGAAGATTCTCGAAATACCGTCCTTATTGTTGGCTGGCAGGCGCCAAACACGCTGGGCCGGCGCATTGTCGAAAGGCAACCCAAAGTCAGAATATTTGGCGAAGAATACCAACTCAAGGCCGAGGTTGTGACTATCAATGGTTTTAGCGCCCATGCCGATCACAGCGAGTTACTCAATTGGACTGGGCACTTTAAAAAGCGCCCGGCCCACTCTTACATCGTCCACGGTGAGGAAGATGCTTCCTTTGTCCTGGCCGATGGTATGCGCGCTCAAGGATTCACAGACGTGAATGTGCCCTCGCTCGGCCAAAGCTACGTGATATGACATGAACAATATCGTAATAACTGGCATGGGGGCAATAACCCCAATCGGAAATGATCCCGGTGAATTTTGGAAAAATCTAGTAGCCGGTGTTTCCGGCGCCGATTATTTTGAAACCGATGAAGTCGATGATTTCCCGGTGAATTTTCTCTGTGAGGTCAAAGAATTCGAACCGTTGGAATACATGACCAAAAAAGAGGCGCGCCTTTCTGCTCGATCCAGCCAGTTTGCCCTGGCAGTATCACGCCAGGCATTGGATGACGCCGGTATCGTCATTGGCGAAGATGTGGAACCCAACCGCATCGGGATCGTGATGAACACTGGCGGCGGCGGAATCATCGAAGCCGAGCTTGGGACCCGATCCCTTTTAAGCAAAGGTCCCCGGTCAGTCAGTCCTTTCATGGTTCCCCGGGGTATGCCGAATGCGGTATCTTCGGTCGTAGCCATGTCCCTCGGTGCAGGGGGGCCGGCTCTTACCTCCACCCTGGCCTGCGCCAGCGGCAGCTACGCCATGATCGAGGCCGCCCATATGATTAATCGAGGGGAGGCGGATGTGGTCGTGGCTGGCGGATCCGAATCGGTAATTTCGACCGTCTATATAGCCGGTTTGTACAAGATGGGCGCTTTATCGAAGTGGGCTGGCGATCCGGCCGGGGCAAGTCGTCCCTTTGACGCTGATCGAAGCGGTTTCGTTTTCGGCGAAGGCGGCGCAGCCATGATCATAGAAAGCGAGCAACACGCCCTAGATCGAGGGGCAACTATCCTGGCCAGGGTACTTAGCGGTTCGCTCACAAACGATGCGTTTCACGTAACCGCTCCTAATCCCGAAGGAGAAGGAGCGTCCAGAGCCATCATCGAAGCGATTGATCGGGCGGGATTGACGACCAAGGATGTGGGCGTTATTTTCGCCCACGGCACGAGTACGCCGCTGAATGACGTGACCGAGACCATAGCCATCAAGGTGGCTCTCGGGGAACATGCCTATAACACGCCGATTTCGGCAACCAAATCGATGATCGGCCATACGATGGGCGCTGCCGGGGCGATCTCGGCCGTTGCCGCTGTATATGGTCTAAGAGAAGGTATCGTCCCCCCAACCATCAATCGCCAGACTCCCGATCCTTATTGCGATCTGGATTATACGCCCCACGAAGCCCGCTCACTGAATTATCAGACGGCTATGGTTAACGCTTTCGGATTTGGTGGGCACAATGTCGTGCTTCTTCTTGGAGCCTATAACGGTCAGAACGATCGCTGAGTAAATGCCGGCCGAATATCTGATCGTCGGGGCTGGCCTTGCTGGAATCATGGCCAGCCAATCATTAGTTAGAGCAGGTAAAGAGGTTATCCTGCTCGAATCATCAGATCAGACTGGTGGGCGTATGGCCTCCATTCGACTGCAACGCCCAGACGGCCGAGAGGTAGCCTGGGATCTGGGAGCCCAATTCTTCACCGTCCGCGAGCTACGTTTTGAAAAAATCGTTCAAAGTTGGCTCAAGGAGCAACTTATCGTCGAATGGTCACGCGGTTTTGCCACGGCCGATGGTTCCTACTACGCAGATGGTCACCCTCGGTATCGAGGTGTCCCGGACATGGCGGCGCTGCCAAGGCGCCTCGCCCGACGTCTTACCCGGCTAATGGATATCAATCTGCGCGAAGAGGTTACCTCCATCTCGCCAGCGACGTCTGGCTGGCAATTAAAAACAAAAAGTGGCCGGAAATTTTTCGCTAAAAGAGTGATGCTGACACTGCCTGTAGGCCAATCGATAGCTTTGCTCAAGGCGGGCGGCGCGGCCCTTCCTCCAGGGATTCAAAAGGCCTTGGCCCCCATCAGCTACGAGCCGTGTATCGCCTTGCTGCTTCTACTTGATGGTACCGGTCACTTTCCCGAACCCGGTGGCCTTTGGCCAATTGGAGAACCCATTGTCTGGATGGCCGACAATTATCGCAAGGGACTATCGCCCACCCCAGGTGCGATAACCATACATGCCGGACCAGAATTTAGCGCCCACTATTGGCGAACAACCGATGAGGAAGTGGCCAAGATGTTGGTATCGGCCGCCGCCGAATGGTTGGTGGATGAGGTCGAACACTACCAGATCCATCGCTGGCGATATAGCAAACCGGTATGGATCCATCCTGAGCCGTACCTGGCGCTTCTAGATCCGGCGCCCCTGGTTTTTGCCGGGGACGCTTTCGCCGGACCGCGCGTGGAAGGCGCGGCCCTTTCGGGGTTGGCAGCGGCCGACTGGCTCCTGGAAAACAACGCAAAATATAGTTGATAACTATCGCCCGACTTCATGCATTTTGGGGTAGTTTGACAACCGGTAGATTGACAGGAAGCCTCCCCTTCTTACAATATCTCCTATAAGGTATTGAAAAGCGGCCGATTCCGGCTTTATGCTTTGAAGATCAATCGATGATTACATGGCATCTGGGCACGATGGGTTTCAGCTATAAGGAGTGGAATAGCGTCTTTTACCCTGACGGTCTGCAAGCTCGAGATTACTTAGCCCATTACAGCCAGGTCTTTGATGCAGTCGAGCTTGATTCAACATTTTATGGCACACCCCGTCCCCAGTATGTAGAACGATGGCAGGCTGTTACCCCGGATGATTTCACCTTCTGCGTCAAAACACCCCGGCTTATCACGCACGACCTAAAATTGTCTGAGGATGCCTTTGATCCCATGAACGAGTTTCTAAACACAATCAGCTTGCTGGGAAACAAACTAGGCGTCGTTCTAATCCAGCTGGCACCTGATATGCCCTTCGGCTACGTCCATAAGTTGGCCGTTTTTTTGCGGCAGCTACCCCGAGATTTTCGTTTCGCGGTTGAATTTCGCCATGCCTCATGGCACCAAACGGCAACAGGCCAGTTATTGCAGAACCACGCGGTGGGTTGGGCATCAACGGACTACATTCACCTACCCCAACGCATCTATGTCACCACCGACTTTATCTACATACGTTGGATCGGCCGGCACGGCCAGTATGAAACCAAGGATCACGAAATAGAAGATATGACGCCACGCCTGAAACAATGGTGGGCGGATATTCAATCAAGGTCGGAAGGCGTCCGCGCCGTCTATGGCTTCTTCAACAATGATTATGCCGGGCATTCGCCGGCAACCTGTAATCGATTCAAGGAAATCGCCGGCTTGCCGGCGACGCATAGAATGCCCCCTCAACAGCCTAGCCTCTTCGATTGATAAAAAAAATAAATCAGCAGACGCCAAAAATTCAAATAAAAATAACCCCTAGCCTCTGCCAAGGGTCATGATTTTAGCCATTGTGAGGGGTGCTCTAACCGCCCGCTATCATTTCAGCGCTGGAAAAAACGGCCGCTCGAGCCGCTTCGAAGACCGGATTTGGATAGACGCCCAATAAGAAGGTGACCAACACGGCCACGACGACAGCTACCGATGCTCCCAGCGCCGGCCGGATCTTGGTCTGCTCTACACTGTCATACATGAAGGAATAAAAAACGACTCGCAGATAAAAGTATCCAGAAACAACGCTGGTGATGACGCCGATGATAGCCAACCAGTTCATACCGGCATCAATAACAGCGCCAAAGACGGCGAATTTGGCCGTAAAACCACCCGAAGGCGGCACGCCGGTCAAGGATAACATGAAAAAGGCCAGGGCCAGGGCAATCCAGGGGCTGCGCTTATAGAGTCCTTTATAGTCATCCAACATGACACCTTGCCCTTCCCGGCGTTCGATGGTCACGATGATAGCGAAGGCTCCCAAGTTAGTGAATAGGTAGGCGAACATGTAAAAAAGCGCCGCGCTCATGCCTTGATCCGCGGCTATGGCGGCCGCCACGCCCATGAGGATGAAGCCGGCATGGGCTATGCTGGAATAGCCCAACATGCGCTTGATATTTCGCTGGGAAAGGGCAATGACATTGCCGACGATCAGGGTAAGTGCGGCGATGGCTGCCAGGGCCGGGACCCAGGCTTCGTTCAGCTCAGGTAAGGCATAGATAAAGATGCGGATCATAGCCGCAAAACCAGCGACTTTGGCGCCCACCGACATGAAACCCGTAACCGAAGTCGGTGCTCCCTCGTAGACATCCGGTGTCCACATATGGAAGGGGACGGCGGCTATTTTGAAAGCCAATCCAGCGAGGATCATGACTGCCCCGGCTAGGGCCAGAGCATCACCGGAACTGACTCGATCCAATACTTGGGGAAGAGAGGTCGTACCGGTCGCCCCATATATCAAGGCGATGCCAAAAACCAGGAAGCCGGATGCGAAGGCGCCGAGTAGGAAGTACTTCATGGCCGATTCTTCGGAATCGACGCGCGGCAGGGCAAATCCCGATAAGACGTAGAGCGGTATTGAAAGCAATTCCAAGGCCAGGAAGACGAGGATCAAATCATTGGCCATGGCCATCAACATCATGCCACTGATGGAGAAGAGCATCAAATAGTAATACTCGGCTCGTTCTATGTTCGCCTTTCTCAGGTAGTCCACCGAAAACAACACCGTGAGGAAGGCCGTCAACAAAAAGATAGCGTTCAGAAAAAGGCTATAGTTGTCGACGACGATCATGGGCGAGCCGCCCTCTGGAGTGAAGGTACCCTTGTTCACGCCCCAAAGTCCAACAGTTTGAATGAAGGCCAGCGTGATGGCAATTAGACTAACCCAGGCGACCCAAACTTTGTTGTGACTGCGCACAACGAGATCAAGTAACATCAGCAGCATGGCTGCACCGACGATGATCAACCAGGGCAGGATAAGTAACAGGTTAATAGAAGGCGTTTGGAACATTCTGGTCAGAATCCCTCTTTCGATCCAATTTTAACAATGATACCAGATTTCAAATGAGTGGGCACAGTCCAGGGACAATGATTCTCGGCCCAAAATCCCGCTGGCAAGATGCGTTCGTTACGAGCCAACAACTTTATCTCCAACCCGCCTCAGCCATACGCGATTACTATGAAATGTGCTTTGCCCGGCCATATCGGCCAAGGTATCCGGCGTCGTCCAATTCACGTTGCGGCCTTCGCTCAGCTTTTGCCAGCGCCCTTTTGGTGATGCGATCACGCCCGGCCTGATCGCATCGGTCACGATAGCCTTGAGTTGGACCCAGCCCCGGCCGTTCTCTACGATGACTTCGTCACCCGAATCAATACCTCTCACAACCGCGTCATCAGGATGAATCTCGAAGAAAGGCTGCCCTTCTCTACTGATAAGGCCGGGTTGGTTAGCCAGGCTGCTACTGACGAAGTGATGGGCTGCACCACTGATAAGGTTTAGCGATGTTGCCGGGTCCAGGGGATCGTTTAGCTGATCCAGGCTGCCATCGTCTTTTGCCTCATCATTGAACCCCGGCAGTGGGTCCAGGCTTTCATTGGCCATCGTTGCCGAATAGAGTTCAACCTTTCCGCTGGGCGTCGGAAAATAGCCATCGCTAAAGGGTACGGCCGGTTGAATATTCAGAGGTATTGCCTTTTCATTTTGTAGTTTCGAAATGGTGATGCCGTTAAGCGCCTTGTTATGAACGGCCGTAGCGGACAGGACCTCCTCGATGACTTCCACGGCATCCTGTCGCAGCCAGGGCTCTTCAAAGCCCATCTTTTGGGCTAACAAGGTCATGAGTTCCCAATTACTTTTACTTTCGCCCAGAGGCTGGACAGCCTGGTGGTTATAACTTAAATAGGTATGCCCATAAGCTTTATGAAGATCCGTTTGTTCGAGTTGCGAGGTCGCCGGCAAGACGATGTCGGCATAGTCGGCCGTATCGGTCATAAAAAGTTCATGCACAACCGTAAAAAGATCCTCGCGCCGCAGACCCTCAATAATCCTTCCTGAATTGGGCGAAGAAGCGGCTGGATTAGCGGCAAAGACGAAGAGAGATTTGATGGGTGGATCTTGAATTTCGCCCGTCAAGGCTGCTCCCAGGCGATTCATATTTACCCAACGGCCCGCTGCCGGGCATTGAGACCGCTTGTTAACGGCTTCATCATCCCAGGCCAGGTAGCCGCTGTTGCTGTAGGCCAGTCCGGCCCCCTCGCGGCCGTATTGCCCGGTTAAGGCCGGCAAGGCGCAAATAGCCCGCACAGCTTGACCGCCGTTCAAGTTGCGGTTAATGCCATCGGCGATCTTAATAAGACCAGGCTTTGTCTGGCCGTATAGCTGGGCTAAGCGTTGAATGTCTTCGGCCGGCAGGCCTGTTAGCATTGCCACACGCTCCGGTGGGTAATCTGCCAGGCGTTGTCTTAATTTTGACCAGCCGACGGTGTGGGCCTTCAACCAGGCTTCATCAAATAGGCCGTGCTCAACGATGATATGGGCTAATCCTAAGGCCAGAGCGCCATCGGTGCCGGGGTATGGCGCCAGGTGCCAATCAGCTTTCTGGGCCGTCCGCGTCCGCCTGGGATCGATGACGACTACTTGCGCACCATCGCGCCGGGCCTGGAGTAGGAAAGGCATAAAATGGGGAGCCGTGCTAACCGGGTTGTGGCCCCAAATGATAACCAATTTACTGTTCAATACAGTTTCATAGGCAGGGGACCAGCGGGCGCCCAAGGTCGCTTCTACGGCAAACTCAGCGGCCGCTCCGCAAATGGATCGTTGAAGCTGGCTGGCTCCCAAACGATTCCAAAAACGGCCACTGGCGACGACATTTTGGACTAGGCCTAAGGTGCCACTGTAACTGTAGGGCAAGATCGCTTCCGCCCCAAAATCGTCGATAATGTCCGACCAACGTTCAGCGATCTCGCTTAAGGCTTCATCCCAGGTGATTCTCTGCCAGCGACCATTTCCCTTTGGCCCTACACGCCTCATCGGGTGGGTCAGGCGATCAGGATGGTAGACATGATCCAGGTAGGGGCGCACCTTGGCGCAAAGCCAACCCTGGGTAATCGGGTGAAAGGGATCACCGACTATATCAATGGCCCGACCGTCCTCCACGACAGTCTCAATGCCGCAGGTGTCTGGACAGTCGTGGGGGCAGGTACCTGGAACGAAGTGTTGCGAACTGGTGGCGACTCTATTCGGAACTCTTTCACTCATCGGCATGTTGCCAGTTTCCCCTATGGCCTCGGAAAAGTATGTGGGTGAATGATGGTTAGTTCCGGCGTCAGGTGGACAAAACTATAACCGGGATCGCGATCCGGATCGTACGAAGGCGTGATATCGTCAGGCCAGGCGTAGAATTGGTCGAACGCACTGGCGACGCTGACATATAAAATACCGTCCCTGAAAGTCTGCATGTGCTGGTGGACGTGCCCATGGAAGACGCCTTTCAGCCTTTCTTTCGCCGGCAGCAACGTCTCATGCAAAGCCTGACCGTTAACGATCAGCATATTGTCGTCCATCCAGGCTGAATTGAGGGGTTGGACGGGAAAATGAATAAACACGACCAACGGCGGACCATCTTCTTGGGCCTCGACGGCCGCCAGTTGCAATTGGGATTCTGGCAGTAAACCCTGGGGCTCTATCGATTCAGATCCCTTGGCATCGAGCACGAGAAAACGATAACCTTTCACCTCAAAAGTGTAGGTCAAGCGCTGTGGATCGCTTCCGACATCCGTTTTTGGTCCCATCGGCAAATAGGAGCGAATATCGCCGGCTCTATCGTGGTTGCCGCCGACATAGTAGATGGGCACATTCAGGTCGGCCAGAGTAGCGGCCGCCAAACGGTATGAGTCAGGATCTGGATCAGTCACCACGTCACCTGTGTGGATGACGAAATCAGGGCGCTGGGGCAATTCATTGATGATCGCCACTAATCTCCTGGCACAAGGCAACGGATAATGGCCACGGAGATGATAATCACCTTTAGGGCCAATATGTGTATCGCTAATATGGACGAAATAAACGGTCTCGGTTGGCATGATGCCTGAATCTACCTAGTATGCCCGAGAAAATATTGCCATTCGTTTCGCTTCGCGGCCGGTGAAAATACATAGGCCATTTCCGCCCGGTTGTTCGTTCGGGAAACAACGAATGGTGGCTTTTGTTTGTTCTTTTACCCGTAGTTCATCCTCATTGTCGCCAGCCCACCAAACCCGGGCGAAGCCATCCTTAATAACCTCTTTAAATTCTTCATAGTCCGAAGGCTCATGGGTATGTTCTTCTTGGAAGCGCGCCGCTTTTTCCAGCATCGCCGATTGGATATCTTCCAATAATTGGCTTACGGTGGTTGGCAGACCATCCTGGGAGACGAATTGTTTCCCTTCCCGTCCGGGCACATCCCGCCGGGCCAGAGCTACGCTGTTCTTAGCCACGTCGCGAGGGCCAATCTCTATTCGTGAAGGCACGCCGCGCAGTTCCCAATCATTGAACTTGAAGCCAGGCCTCAGATGCTCGCGTTCATCAATCTTCACTCTGATTCCAACTCCGGCAAGCTCCTTACCCAATCGCCTGGCGACGGGCATAACGGTTGACTTTTCCTCATCGTCCTTGAAAATGGGTACGATGACCGTCTGGTAGGGCGCCAAGCGTGGGGGTAGTACCAGTCCGTGGTCATCGCCATGGACCATGATAATGGCCCCGACGAACCGGGTGCTCAGCCCCCAAGAAGTTGTCCAACAATATTGCTGTTCATTATTCCGGTCGAGATATTTAATATCAAAAGCCTTGGCGAAATTTTGGCCCAAATTGTGCGAGGTGCCGGCTTGTAGCGCCCGGCGATCGCCCATCATGGCCTCGATGGAATAGGTCTGGTTAGCGCCGGCGAAGCGCTCTAGTTCTGACTTTTCGCCTGGAATGACCGGGATGGCGGCATCGGTTATGGCCAAATCGGCATAAACATCAAGCATCTGTTTTGTCTCGAAATCCGCTTCTTCGGCCGTGGCATGGGCCGTGTGCCCTTCCTGCCAGTAGAATTCCGTCGTTCGCAAAAACAACTTAGTGCGAAGTTCCCACCGCACGACGCTATTCCACAAATTAATCAGGATGGGCAGATCCCGGTAACTTTGCACCCATTTTGAATATGCGTAACCAATGATAGTCTCAGAGGTCGGCCGGACGATGAGCGGTTCCTCCAATTCTTCGCCACCAGCGTGAGTGACCACAGCTAATTCTGGCGAAAAACCCTCAACGTGTTTGGCTTCCCGCTTCATGAAACTTTCAGGTATGAACATCGGGAAACCGGCGTTGAGATGGCCTGTGGCTTTGAAGCGACGATCGAGAGCTGACTGGATATTTTCCCACAAGGTCCAGCCATAGGGTTTGACGATCATGGTGCCTCGGACTGGGCCATAATCGGCCAGATCAGCCTTTAGGACCAGGGTGTTGTACCAATCGTTAAAATCTTCTGCACGAGAGGTCAATGCCATAACTTCTTCTCCAACATGTGCTGTAACAAGAGAACCGCCCTCAGACCGGTACGGTCTGAGGGCGGCTTATTGGTCAACAAATCCCAGCCGGCTCTTAATGCAAGGCCACAGTAGCCGAACCCAAGTAGTCCACCAGATCGGCGACCGAGGTATCCATTAGGTTGAAATACGGCTGTGGGTAGATACCGATCCAGACGATGAAGAGCAAGAAAGCTAGGAAAACTGCCAGCTCGCGGCCATTGATATCCTTTAATGATCTGTTTTCATCTTTATCTAGCGGACCCATGAAGACTCGCTGGAACATCCACAACAAGTAGACGGCTGCTAAGATGACGCCAGAGGCGGCAAAGGCCGTATAGATCCAGGCGTTTTGTCCCAGAGACTCAGTGGCGCCCATAGAGCCCTGCAAAATGGTGAATTCGCCGACAAAGCCGTTCAGTCCCGGCAAACCCATGCTAGAAAGTACGACCACCAAAGACAGCGCGGCAAAGATCGGCATGGCCCGCCAGATCCCGCCAAATGCGGACATAGCCCGCGTGTGGCGCTGTTCGTACAAGATACCCACCAGGAAAAATAAGGCACCGGTGCTGAGGCCGTGGTTAATCCCTTGAAGGATGGCGCCTTGGAGACCCAAGGCATTAAGCGAAAAGATGCCCAGCATCACAAAGCCTAAGTGACTGACGCTGGAATAGGCCACCAGTCGTTTCACATCTTTCTGGGCAAAGGAAACGATAGCGCCGTAGATAATGCCGATGATAGCCAAGACGGCGATTAGGGGTGCGAAGTCAACTGATGCTTGGGGAAACAGAGGCAAGTTGAAGCGGATGAAGCCGTACGTGCCCATCTTCAGCAATACACCGGCTAAAATGACGGAGCCGGCCGTTGGCGCTTCCGTATGAGCATCGGGCAACCAGGAATGGAACGGAAAAATCGGCACCTTGATAGCAAAGGCAATACCGAAACCCAGAAAAAGGATCCATTGCACGTTTGCGAAAAGGTGCTGTTGCCGGACCAAATCGGGCACGCCAAAGCTACCTACGCTCAGTCCCAAATACAAGATGGCTAACAGCATCAGCAGCGAACCGGCCATGGTATACAAAAAGAACTTGATGGCCGCGTACACACGACGCTCACCGCCCCACATGCCAATGAGGAAGTACATGGGGATAAGGGTGAATTCCCAAAAGATGTAGAAGAGAAACAAATCTTGGGCCAAGAAGACGCCAATCATGCCGGTTGATAGCAAGAGCATGAATACGTAGTAGCCTTTCACATTGTTCTTTATGGCCGACCAAGAGGAAATGGTGGCAAGCAGCATGATGAAAGTCGTCAGCATGATAAACAACACGCTTAGACCATCCAGGGCCAGGAAGTATGTGACGCCAAATGCCGGAATCCAGGGGACTCGCTCGACCATCTGCAAGCCGCCCACGTCAGGATCGAAAGCGATTAATACGATGATGGAGATGACAAAAGTGATGACCGCCGTCGCAATTGCGATCTGCCGGATCAAATTGTCAGACTCTCGTTTAAAAGGCTTAAGCAAAAGGATCGCCGCCACACCAATGAGCGGAAAAAATGTCAATAGTGATAATAGACCGTTACCGTCCATGCTGTCTCCATAACAGAGATTGATGATAATGAACCTGGAAAAAGCAATATTTCATCCTGGGTTTCATCCACCAAAATTAGTTAGCAATGTAAATAAACCAAACGAGCAAGGCAATGACGCCAATAAAAACGGCTAAGGCGTAGTTACGTACGTAACCGGTTTGCGTCGCTCGCAGCGCTGTCGCCAGCCAACTGGTGGCTTTACCGGCGCCATCCACCAAAAAGCCGTCGATAAAGCCCAGGTCGAATTTTTCGCTCAACCAGGCCGATAATTTGATATAGTTGTCCCGGACAACCCGATCGTGGAACCAATCGTGCCAGAATCGCCAATCTACCGTATCGGCCAGGAAGCGCGATAACCAGTTGTAGCCGGGGACTATCGTCTTGTAATAAAGGGTATTCAGGGGCAAGACGCCAAACCACCAAATGGGCCTGACCTTTTCCATCGGATCGGGGTCGCTAACCATCTCCGGCCGCCGGCGATATACCAGCCAGGCTACCAAGAGGCCGGATAGAGCCAGCACAGTAGAGAGTATGGCAACGAAGAAAACAATACTAATCGGTGTATCAGGCACGTTGATACCGGCGATGGCCTCTAATTCCGATTCCAGTTCATAGACTGGTAACGCACCTTCCAGGATCTGTTCAAGATATAAGAAGTAGCCCAGATTGTGGGCCTCTTCGGCCGCATGGGCAGCGGTCTGGCTCAAGAAAGGGAAATTCATGAGGCCGGCAAGGACGCTGAACACGGCCAAGATGATCAATGGCGTGGTCATGAGCGGTGGGCTCTCTTGAGCATGTTCTGCGGCCTCTGTCCGAGGTTTGCGGAAGAACACCATCAACAATTGCCGGCCCATATAAAAGGCCGTAAATACCGCAGCTATCGTTAGCAAAATATAAACGATGCTGAATATTGAGCCGCTGTTTGTCGAGCCATGAGCCAGAATCTCATCTTTGGACCAGAAGCCGGCAAAGGGGAAGATACCGGCCAAAGCTAGAGCGCCGATCAGATAGACCCAGAAGGTTTTCTTCATCCGATGACGTAATCCACCCATATTGCGCATATCCTGGGGGTCAAAGGGTTCATCCCCGTTCATGATGGTCACCAGAATCATGCACATGATGGTGGCCGTGTTCCACGCCGTGAATGACGGAACCGGAGCTTAGGAATAATAAGGCCTTGAAAAAAGAGTGAGCCACCAGATGGAACATCGCGGCCACATAGGCGCCCATGCCGGCGGCGGCGATCATGAAACCAAGTTGGCTGACCGTCGAATAGGCCAACACTTTTTTAATATCGAATTGGGTGAAGGCGATCAACCCGGCCATGACGGCCGTCAAAGCGCCGGTCAAGGCTACCACATCAGATGTGCTCAGCGAGGCAATGAGGGACGCACCGCTTGCGCGGGCTATCTCGAATAACAGGCCGCTACGAACGATTAGATAAACACCAGCGGTTACCATGGTCGCGGCGTGAATCAATGCCGACACGGGCGTCGGACCAGCCATGGCGTCGGGCAACCAGACATACAGGGGGATTTGGGCCGATTTACCCGTAGCACCTAGTAAAAACAGAGCCGTTACTATAGTCAGCAAAACACCTACGGAAACCGTAGCGCCAAATAAGGCAATTTCGCCTCCTTTGACGAATGATTCGAAAGCCGAAGTGAAGATGATATCGAAGTTCAGCGAGCCAAAGGCCCAAAATAGTATGATCATAGCCAGGATCATGCCGAAGTCGCCGATGCGGTTGACAACAAATGCTTTTCGAGCGGCGTTGGCGTTCATCCACTCGCCCTTCTCATTCACCCGGTCAAACCAAAAACCAATGAGTAGGTAGGAGCAGAGGCCAACACCCTCCCAGCCGACAAACAACATCAAATAGTTGTTGGCCGTGACTAAAATCAACATGAAGAAGAGGAACAGATTCAAATAGGCGAAGAAACGTGAAAAATCCGGATCGCCGTGCATATAGCCAATGGCATATATGTGGATCAGGGAACCAACGCCGGTCACCACCAGCACCATCACAACCGCCAGTCCGTCGATTTGCATTGCCCATTGGACCAAAAAATCGGCTGTAGGAATGACGATCCAATTGAATAGAACGATGGTCTCGCCTTCAAAATGATTGCTTATCAGGCTAGCCGCAAGCAGGATGCCAATTAAAAATGCCAGGAGAGCCATGGCGCTGCTGGTCCAGCCCGACCATTTTTCGCCGACATTTCTATCTCTAGATTCGACAAAACGCCGACCGACCAGGGCGTTAAACAAAAATCCCGCGGCAGGAAATATTAGTAATAACGGTGCTAAGCCAAATGCATTCATGGTGACGATGATGGTTTACGGTTCAAGCCTTGATGCCGGACAGTCGCGTGCCGGCCTCAATGTCTGATGTGCCAGTAACCCTAAACCATTGTTCCCTCCTACCTTTTCAACAAGTTCAGCTCGTCGATGTTAATGCTGTGTTTCGTTCGGAATATGGCCACGATCAATGCCAGGCCCACAGCCACCTCGGCCGCCGCTACAGTGATGACGAAAAAAACAAATACTTGCCCGTCGAGATCATTCAGATGACGGGCAAAGGCCACAAAGAGCAGGTTAGCAGCGTTAAGCATGAGCTCAATGGACATGAAGATGATGATAGCGTTACGCCGAAGCAAGACACCAAGAGCGCCCAAGGTAAAGAGGGCAGCGCTTAAAACAATGTACCAGTTGATCGTTACCTCAAGCATTAGCACCTCGCCTGGTTCGTAAAACAACAACCCCAACCATAGCAACCAAGAGCAAAACAGATGCTACTTCAAACGGAAAAACATAGGCTTCGTAAAGCCTTATGCCAATTTCTACCGGACCTGCGGCAATGAGTTCGTCAATGGTTGTAGGCAAGGTTGCCGTTCCCGTAATCAGGATGTATACAAATGTACCTAGCAAAACCACTGCCATGATGATCGACAACGGTAATTGCCAGCGACTGACTCCGGCGGAAGGCACGGCTCGAAGCTGCTCCGCGCCTAAAAGCATCACCACAAACAAGAACAAGACCATGATTGCCCCGGCATATATGGCAATTTGAACAACAAAAAGAAAGGGGGCATTCAAAATCAAGAAAAACACTGCAATTGTGGTGAAGTTTAAGACCAGAAAAAGGGCGCTGTGAACTGCATTTCGGCTGAGGAGCATGCCCAAAGCGGAAAGGAGGGCGATGATCGCCAAAATGCTAAAGACTATTGGGTTTCCCATGAAGTCGCTTCTTCTCCATAATCACTGAACCTTCTGTACGTTGATACCCTTCCTAAAAATTAGTCGTCAGAAAATAACGGTTCAGAATTTTGATCCATAGTATTAGTCAGGGTCGGCCATATCCGGGATGGAGCGATTAAATGAGCCGGGCTCTACCTGTCTTGGCGTGCCCTGAGCCCCATCTTGAACCGGTAGCAGCAACATCTCCTTGGTGTATATAGCGCTAGCCCTATCGTAAAAGCTCATTTCGTAGTCCTTGCCCAAGACGATGGCCTCGGTCGGACAAGCATCTTCGCAGTAACCGCAGAAAATGCAGCGCATCATATTGATTTCGTAAGTACTGGCGTAGCGTTCGCCAGGTGAATATCGCTCATCATCATTGTTTTCAGACGCTTCCACGAAGATGGCATCGGCCGGACAAGCTGCCGCGCACAAAGAGCAGCCGATACATTTTTCCAGGCCATTGTCGTAACGGTGTAGATGATGGCGTCCTTTAAAGCGCTGGCGTACAGGTCGTTTAATCTCCGGGTATTGAATCGTCACCGGCTCTCTAAATAAGTGTTTGAATGTCGTCGCCATTCCCTTGAGAATTGGACCAATCATATACGCATTCCACCTGTCAACTAGCCATCGACGGTTGGCAATTACAAGCCCCCTAGCGGTAATTGCTTCTATCTATTCACTAGTCGTTTAATAAGCTCTATATCCTCTGCTTCACTTTTAAAAACCGAAAATCGATGTGATGCCTGCTAAATCTATAATTTTTTCTTCCACCATGATGATAAAGAAGGCTGTCACGATCACATTGGCTAAGCCGATGGGTATAAGCCGTTTCCAGCCAAATTGCATCAGCTGATCGTAACGAAATCGGGGTAGGGTTGCGCGTATCCAAATCATGACGAACATAACCAAGATGATTTTGATTATCATATAGATAATACCCAATGCCGGCGCTTGATTGATGAACGGACCTAAATAACCACCTAAGAATAACGAGGCAAAAATGGCGCTGAAAGCGAACATCTTCATGTATTGGGTCATGAAAAACATGCCGAAGCGCATGCCACCGTACTCAACATTGAATCCCGATGATAGTTCTTGCTCCGCTTCTAACAAATCAAAGGGGCTGCGTTCTAACTCGGCGAGTACCCCTAAGAAGAAGATGAAAGCCGCAATAGGCTGGAGGACAACATACCACATTCCGCGTTGCCCTTCGACGATAGAGCCCAGGTCCATGGAGTCGGCCAACATAATGACCGGAATGACTGCTAATCCAAGCGCCAACTCGTAACTGATCATCTGGGCCGAAGCCCGAATACCGCCCATCACGGCGTATTTACTATTGGATGCCCAACCAGCTAGGAACACCCCATAAACGCCAATTGACGTTATGGCTAAAACAAACACGACGGCAACATTGAGTCCTGGAGCGACGGCCAGATAAGGGCTGAAAGTAAAGCCAAAAATCGTTATCTCAGGCGTCCAAGGAATAACGGCAAAGATCATAATCGCCGATATCACCGCCAACATCGGCGCCAAGGTATAAACAACTCTATCGACCCGCGCCGGCGTTGGATCTTCTTTAAAGAATAGTTTCACCGCATCGGCCGCCGGTTGCAAGATGCCGCCTAACAGCTTCCTTTCCTTCTTACCGCGCCGTGGAAAGGGGATATAGCCAGCACGATTCGGACCTATTCGGTGCTGCATTCTCGCCAAGAGTTTGCGTTCGTATAGGGTGGTGTAGGCAAAGCCGGTTACTCCCGCCAACGTGACGATAATACCGACAATCAAAGATACCAATGCTACTTGACCAGCTGTCATGCCTATCCTCATAGAGTTCGGAGCGAGTTGGATAGCTGCCAATTAGCAAGAACCATCCAGATGAGCGCCCCAATTACGATTCTCTAATAATCTCCAACTTGGCCGGTTTACCTACCCGTCCGGTCCCACGCAATAAAGCTAATCCTTCTGGAGCCTGACCATCTACTCGAGCGCAGGCATCGACCTTTTCACCGCCGATATTAAGCGAAAGTTGATCGCCGTCGATGATGTCCAATTCAGCCGCGTCTGAACTGTTTAAAAAGATGGTCGGCTCGGCTAATCGAGGGGCAATGATTTCGGACTTATCCAGCAAACTGCCATGAGTATACAAGGCGGCCGTGCCGACAACCGCCGGCAACTCGGGATCTGTCTCCACAATATCCGCCAAATCAAATGGGTCGACGGTCGAATGTTCCACAGCGGCCGGCCACTGTTGGCCTAATCCCGCAGTGTTCTTATAAGAAGTGCCGCCATAATATAAATCCTCGCCACCTACCTGCGGCACTTGCTCTTCCGTTCTGGCCAACGAGCGATAATCTATCTCCTCAAATTGAGGAATCGTTGCCGATATCTCTCGGAAAAGCAAACTGGCGGCAAAAGGTGGTTTTCCCAGACCTACCCGTTCGCCTAACTGGGCCAGGATTTGCCAGTCAGCCCTACTTTCTCCGACTGCTGCTATGGCCGGGTAATATCTTTGAATTCGGCGTTCGCCGTTGGTAAAGGTCCCTTCCCTTTCAGCCCAACTCTGGGCCGGCAACACAACATCGGCCAGCTTGGCCGTCTCTGACAAGAATAGATCTTGTACGACCAAAAATTCAAGTTGTCCGCGACCGGTCATCAAGCCGTCTCCAACCGGATCTGCTCCAGCCAGGAAAAGAGCCTTGAGACTACCATCATCGGCGCCGGCAACAATGGCTGCTGCATCCTTGCCATTCTCACCCAAAGGCGCATAACCGGGTCCGGCATCTGGCCGCAAACCCATATCCCAAGCACCCTGGGTGTTAGAGCGGGGCCATACAGGAACCAAGCCATTATTCACGCGCCCGGCATGATAATGACCATTGCCATTCATTTGCTTGACTAATAAAAGGTTACCCAACATCCTTGCCAGGTTATCTGTTTCCTCGTAGCTCAAGCCCTCACTGCCGTAAAAGACAACCAGGTTGGCGGCTTCTGCCAGCTTGTCAGCGGCAGCTAACAAGGGATTATCACCTGTACTATCGGCTTCCACTTTGGCCGCATTGAGCAAGTTGTGAACAGTGGTCAAGGTCTGGCCCGGGCCATAATAAACAGTATGGCTGGCCTGATCGTCCAGGCGCGTCGGGCGCAGATTCAAGACCACCAGCGCGACTCCTCGTTCGGCAGCTTGTTTCACCCGCAGCCACCAGATGGGAGCTTCTTCATGCAAGTCGCTGGCGACGACCAGGATGGCATCGCCTTTTCCCAGTTCCGCCAGGTTGCTACCGCTAGCTATGCCTACAGCAGCGACAACATCACCGCCGGCCAACGTTTTCCTGGCCAGGTCAATGTCATTGCTGTCCAATCCCTGGCGGAACAATTTTTGGAACATGAATAGATCTTCGTTACTCAATTGATCGCCAGCAAGACCAGCAATGGCTGGCTTATTCATTTGTAGTTTGCCGGCGACCAAGTCGAGAGCTTCCTCCCAGGTTGATTCAACCAGTTCGCCATTTTCACGGACCAATGGTTGCTGCAATCTTTCTGGCGAATCCGCGAAATGATGGACAAACCGGCCTTTATCACAAATCCAGACTTCGTTCACTCGCTCATTTTGGCGAGGCAAAATGCGTTTTATGACCGTGCGACCACCAGATTTTGCCTCTTGCCTCGTGCTCAAGGTCGTGTTGCAGCCCACGGGACAGTGGGGGCAAATGCTGGCTACTGGGGTCAACTCCCAGGGACGAGCACCAAAACGGAAATCAGCCGTGGTCAAAGCGCCTACCGGACAAATATCGGTTGTATTGCCGCTCCAGTAGCTATCGAAACCGGGTTCGGACATGGTGACGATCTCCAACCGCCGGCCCCGGTTGTGGAAGGCGATAACCGGATCGTCCGCGATCTCGCTTTGGAATCGTGTGCACCGGGCGCATTGGATACAACGTTCCCGATCTAAATAGATCAAGTCGCCCAAGGGCACATGCTTGTCAAATTTCAACTTGTCCTCAAAGAGGAAACGGCTGTTTCCCGGACCGAAGCGCATGGTCAGATTTTGCAGAGGACATTCGCCGCCCTTGTCGCATACTGGGCAATCTAAAGGATGGCTAGTCAACAGAAATTCTATAATGTCGTCGCGGGCATCGCTGACTTTCTCAGTAGCCGTTTTCACCACCATGCCCTCAGAAACTTCAACGGTGCAGCCAGTCTGCAAAGTTGGGAAGAACCTGATTTGTGGTTTTCCATCCTCGCCGGTGAGAATCTCGCCGGTTGCACGATCCCGCACCGGCGTACCCACCTCAACCAAGCACATGCGGCACATGCCAACCGGTTTCATTTTTGGATGGTAACAAAAGACAGGAATGTCGTTGCCGATTTTTTTTGCGGCATCGACCACAACGGTTCCCTTGGGAACACTCACTTCTACTTCGTCGATGAATAGAGTAACTAGATCGCCCATGTCAATTATCAGCTAGACTAGTGAACTTTCGATGAAGTTCCTATATTACTTGTTACCATATCGCCATCAAGCAGCGGCCGTAAGTTCCAACTTCTTTGTTTCAGTGTGATCGCCGGCAGCCGCATGGCCATTTATTTTTGCCCGGTATTCTTCGGAAAAATGTTTGATTGTAGACAGCACCGGGCTGGTAGCGAACTCGCCCAATGCGCATAAAGTTTCGCCTTGCATTTGATGCGCGACGCTCTCCAGTAGTTGAATATCTGATTCTTGACCGCGCCCATCTAGAATCCGGTGCAAGACGCGCTCCAGCCAAAATGTCCCTTCTCGGCAAGGCGTACATTTACCGCAAGATTCATGATGGAAAAAATGAATCAATTTCAACGCCGCCCAAACCATATCAACCGTATCATCCATAACAATGAGCGAGGCTGAACCGAGCAGCGAACCATGTTCTTGTAATCCCTCGAAGGTTAAGGGTGCATCTAATGAATTCTCGACGATCACCGGCGCGGATCCACCTGAAGGCAATAAGGCCTTAAAGTTCTTGCCATTTGGTATGCCACCACCATATTCCGGGTCGAAGATGAGATCCCGGTAGGATATACCCATAGCAACTTCATAGTTGCCCGGCCGGTTCACGTGACCGCTGAGACAAACGATCTTTGGACCCGGACTTTTCTCAGTACCTATAGTTAGATACCAGTCTGCTCCATTGACTATGACAGGCGGTACGTTGGCCAGAGTTTCGACATTATTCACCACGGTCGGCTTGCTATAGAGACCGGCCTGCGCCGGGAATGGGGGCCGGATGCGCGGTTGGCCCAGCTTACCTTCCAAAGATTCGAGCAGTGCCGTCTCCTCGCCACATATGTAGGCACCAGCGCCATAGTGACCGAGGAAATCACAACTAAAATCCGAGCCGAAGATATTTTCGCCTATGGCATTATGGGCGTAACCTTCCTTAATTGCTTTTTCGAAGGTCTCGGCCGCGTGCATGAATTCGCCACGAAAATAAATGTAGCAAGCCTCCGCTCCGATGGCATAAGCGCAAATGAGCGCACCTTCAATGACCTGATGTGGGTTGAATTCAATCAGTTCCCTATCTTTGAATGTCCCGGCTTCCGATTCATCACAGTTGACGACGACGTACTTGGGACCATCCGAATCAGGAATGAAACCCCATTTGATGCCGGCCGGAAATCCAGCGCCGCCCCGGCCACGGATGTTAGATTTGCGAATAATCTGCTTGACTTCGGCCGGCTCGTATTCGCGAAGCGCTTTCTTCAAGCCCTCATAGCCACCATTGGCCAAATAAACGCCAATTTGTTGGATGTTTTCGATGTCACGATGACGCAGCAATAGATGGGCCATAACTAATTCCGCTTTAGGGAACGCCTCAGAGCTTCAACACCATAAGAAGAAGCATCGCCCTTGGCATCCTCTTCTCGTAGGCGAGCGATCAAGGCGTCAAATTTTTCCTCATCAAGATTTTCTTCATATTTGAGATTGGCTTGCAACATCGGCGCTTTGTCACATGCCGCTAAACACATTACGGTCTTTATCGTGAACATCCCGTCTTCAGTCGTTTCGTCTATGCCGATGCCTAACTTTTTACAGGCCATGTCCACGAATTCATCAGCGCCGCGTAAAGCGCAAGGCAGATCGTTACAAATTTCCAGCACGTATTTGCCCACCGGTTCTTCGTAAAATAGGGTGTAAAAACCGGCTAAAGATAAGATCTCGGTTGGATCCATGTCCAACACAGAGGCAACATCACGCATGGCTTCTTTGTTCATAAAGCCATGAGCCTCTTGAGCCAAATACATTAATGGCAGGACGGCCGAACGTTTATCAGGATATTTAGCCAGGAGCGCCTGAACTTCATCAGGATATTTTTCAGCCAGCAACGTCTTTCTCCAAAAAGCACCTGTTTGGCTTTTTCAGTCAGCAAACAGTCAATACAACGATATAAGAATAGTAATTTCTAGCGGTCGATTTCGCCCAAGACGATATCCAGGGAGCCAATGATCGCTACCAAATCGGCCACAAATAGGCCACGGGCCATCACCGGCATCGAAGCCAAATTAACGTACGAAGGCGTCCGGAAATGAACGCGGGCCGGTTTCGAAGAGCCATTTCCTCGCAAGTAACAAGCAAATTCGCCTTTAGGCGACTCTATACGCTGGTACACATAGCCTTCCGGCGCGCTGAAGCCCTCAGTCCACAATTTGAAGTGGTGAATGACGGCTTCCATACTTCTACCTAATTCCGATCGGGGCGGCGGCACGATTTTACGATCGTCGATCAAAACCGGGCCATCGGGTAAACGATCCAGCGCCTGTTCAATGATGCGCATGCTTTCTCGCATCTCCTGCATCCGGCAGCGGTACCTGTCGTAGATGTCTCCCTTCTCGCCAAGGGGTACGTCGAATTCGAATTGGTCATAACCGCCATAAGGAATGGCTTTGCGGATATCCCAGTCGACGCCAGAACCACGTAAACTCGGGCCGGTCAACCCCAAACCAACGGCATCCTCGGCCGAAATAATGCCAACGCCCATAGTTCGATTGTGGAAAATGGGGTTCTCTTTCAGCAACGCTTCATATTCTTCAATTCTAGAAGGGAAAAAATCAAGGAAATTACGAACGGCGGGCACAAACTCTTCCGGCACATCACGCCAGAGGCCGCCCGGCCGAAAATAACTAGACATCATACGCTGGCCCGAACACATCTCATAAAGATCGAGTATGTATTCCCTTTCCCGGAAGGTATATAGAAACACCGACTGAGCAGCGACGTCCAAGGCACTAGTGCCCAACCAGACAAGATGGCTGCCAATACGGGTTAATTCCGCCAGGATGATTCGCAGAATCTGAGCACGGGGGGGCGGTTCAATGCCCAACAACTTTTCCACGGCCAAGATATATCCTAGGTTATTTGACATGGGCGCCAGGTAATCCAAGCGGTCCGTCATTACCAAGGCCTGGGTGTAGGTCTTGGACTCCATGTTCTTTTCAATGCCGGTGTGCAAGAACCCAATATCCGGCGCCAGATTAACTACCGTTTCGCCGTCCAGTTCCAATAGCAAGCGTAACACCCCATGGGTACTCGGATGCTGGGGTCCCATGCTCAGGAGCATGTTATCTTCTGATTGGATTTCCAGTCCTGAGCCATATTTGGCTCGCAGCTCTTCAATGCTTACTTCTTGCACATTATCGCCGCTACTTTGGTCTGGATCTGTTCCAAAAGCCATTTGATCCTCTTAAGATTCCAGGAGTGCGGTTATTGCCGTAATTCCAATTATGCCTGGCACCGATCAATCCTTTGCGTATGGTTTTTTGGCATCAATCGCTTGCCAATTGAAGGAAAATTGAACTTCTTCATACCCCAACGGGTAATCTTTCCGAAGCGGGTGTCCTTGCCAATCTTCCGGTAAAAAAAGCCGGCGCAGTCGATCGTTGCCCTTAAAAGTAATGCCCATCAGGTCCCATACCTCCATCTCAAGCCAGTAAGCTACAGGCCATACTGGGCCGGCTGATTCGGGACCATCATCGGGATCTTCGACAGGAACACGCAAGCGTATGTAGTGATTCTTAGGGATTGAATAAATATGGTAATTGACTGCAAAGCGCGGGAATTCTGGCAGCATATCATCGGCGACAATATCTTCCAGCATATTGCAAGCCAAATCCTCATCATCGCGCAAGAAGAGGCAGATATCCTTTAAACGCTCTTGCTGAACGATTAAGGTTCTTTCGCCTCGAAAGTCCTTGACTTCGATGATTGCCTCGGGAAAGGCCTCATCTACTTTCTGGAAAAATAGTTCCACGCTTTGATTATCGCCACTCATCAAGCCCAATCCTTCATTTTTTCGCCCCGCACCTTGTCGTGGAGAGTCATAATGCCATCCAACAGCGCCTCAGGTCGCGGTGGGCATCCGGCTACGTAAACGTCGACAGGTACGATCTCGTCCACGCCTTGGACGATGGCGTAGTTGTTAAAAATACCGCCGCAAGAGGCGCAATCGCCCATGGAAATCACCCATTTAGGGTCTCCCATCTGATCGTAAAGCCTCCGTAGGACCGGGGCCATTTTTCGGGATACTCGCCCGGCCACAATCATCAGGTCGGCCTGACGAGGTGATGGGCGCATCAATTCCATACCAAAACGAGAGGCATCATAGTGGGAAGCCTGGGTGGACATCATTTCGATGGCGCAGCAAGCTAAGCCAAAAAGCATTGGCCAGGTGGAATTGGTCCGTCCCCAATTAATCAGATCTTCCAGGCGCGCCGTTACCACGCCCATATTGCCAAGTTTTTGTTCTACTCCCATTCAAGTGCACCTTTCTTCCAAATCCAGATAAAACCAACAATCAGGATAGCCATGAATATCAAGACTTCGGCAAAGCCGAACAAACCCAGGAAACGAAAGGTTACTGCCCATGGAAGCAAAAAGATGATCTCAATGTCGAATAAAATAAACAAGACGGCAATGAGATAAAACTTCACAGGCAATCGTCGCTGGGCCGCCCCAATAGGCGTGATTCCCGATTCATAAGGGGACAGCTTGCGAGCAGAGGGACGCCTGGGTCCCAAACTCAACGAGAGTATAGGCAGGAGAATGGCCAAAAAAAGAGCAATGCCGAACAGCACAGCAATTGGAATGTATTGGTAAAGGAGATTATCAGGCATATCTATCGCCGATTGACCCTAGTGGGTGTTTTTCGATGGTAAGACAGGCCAACATTCTCGTTAAACCATCAAAGGTTAGCCTGGACTTATTTGATTGTGCGGTGACGGGTCGTTAGATAGCGACGCTTGCCGTTGTACGACACGCCTTACTCCTCGTCTGACCTGCTCTGGACCCAATTAACCGGGTACTAGCCGCAATGACTGTACATTTTATCACAATCGATTTCGCCAGCAACAGTTGTTTAATTTATTATTTTGATAAAATTGGAAATATACTCAGGAAGATAATTTTCGATGTCTAAATAAAGGGGCAAGCCAAAGAATATTAGCTTAGATAGTCGCGCAACATCTTGCTGCGACTGGGGTGGCGAAGTTTGCGTAATGCCTTAGCTTCAATTTGCCGGATCCGTTCTCTGGTAACTCCGAATTCGCGGCCGACTTCTTCTAAAGTGTGATCCTTGCCATCTTTCAAGCCAAAACGCATCTCTAATACCTGGCGCTCACGGTCGCTTAGAAATTCAAGGACATTTCGCACCTGCTCTCGAAGGAGTTGTTTGGAGGCTGCATCGACCGGTTCGGGTATCGTTTCATCGGCGATAAAATCAACCAACTGGGTCGACTCTTCCGGTCGCACGGGTTGTTCAAGGGGAATCGTCGGCTGGGAAATACGCCGGATATTGCGGATTTTTGCGGTGGCCTGGCGCCACTTACGATAGAGCAGTGGGTCGATTGGCTCGCCATCGTTTTGAAGTCGTTGGATCTGTTCGAACTCCTCTGGCGTCAAATAGCCCAGCTCTTGGGCTAATTCTTCATCCGTTGGGTCACGCAGCAGTTCTTGGACCATATCTCTCTGCGCCCGGCTGATGCGGTTTATCGTCTCCACCATGTGCACGGGAATACGAATCGTCCTGGCCTGGTCGGCAATAGCCCTGCTGACTGCCTGGCGGATCCACCAGGTAGCATAGGTACTAAATTTGTAACCTTTGGTATGGTCAAATTTTTCAACAGCCCGCAGAAGACCAACATTTCCTTCCTGGACCAAATCTTGAAACTGGATGCCTCGGCCCATGTAACGTTTGGCAACGCTGACAACAAGGCGCAAATTTGCTCGCGTCAGCTGGTCTTTTGCCTCTTCCGCTAAATGATAAATCATGTACTCATTGTATTTGAGGGCGATCTCATCCTGGCTTAACCATTCATCAAAGAGATCCTGCGGCGGCAAGGAATGATTTTCCAGATAAAAATCACAAACCTGGTCGGACAAATGGACTGGTAGGAGATAGAGGCCGGCGAAGATAGCAAAAACGCCTTTGGCCAGGTCGCTCCACTCTGCGACCTGCCCCCAATCGCCATCATTTAAGTAGTGCCGCAAATAGGAGGGCGAGCTTGATTGCCAATGTGTACGCAGTTGTTGGGCTTCGCGAATGATCAACGACAAATCAGGAAGTTCGAGATCGGTATATTTAATACTAAGGGCTTGGCTGGCAGCAACAGCTTTTTCCCAACTTGACAACAGGGTTTGATAATTGAGCTTTAGTGTGCGGCTGTGGATGTTTTCCTGTCCGCTATCTGCCAATTCTTGCGTTGTATATTGTTCAAGAGTGCTTGCGGCCGCCAATTGGGTTGCTAGCCAAATCTCCTGCTCTGCCGTTAACAAGGAAACCCGGCCAATTTCTTTGAGATAAGTATGTACCGGATCGTCCTCAACTTCTACAGCGTAATGGCGCGTCCCAGCCTCTTCAACCTCTTCGGATATTTCTTCCTCAAGGAATCCAGAAGCATCGCTCAAGTCCTCAATCGTCTCACCCTCTTCCGATACGATCCGAATCCCTTGTCGCTGTAATTGCTCGTATAATCTATCGGTCTGATCGTCGTCGGCCGAAGCCAAGATCGCCTGAACATCCGCTTCTTCGATTTGGCGAGACCGGCGAGCTTTTTTGACTAGCGCTTCAATATCAATGCTATCTTGACCGTTGTCAGCACCCTCGAGATCTTCGCCGGCATCAATTTCTTGATCAATTTCCATCTTAGTTTTCGTTCCCCAAGCGTTCAGCAGTTCCTGATTTATTCATATTTCGATTGTAGAACCACGAATTCCAGAATATTTGGGATTTCAAAATCTTCATCTTCCAAATAGATTTGTTGGATACCATTAGGCTTAGTCCGCACCTAACGGTTTGCGGCGAAGGTTACCTTGAATTCCAGTTTGGCGCCTACCTGTAGCCGACATGGCTCCTCGCGCCCGATTGATGCTCAGCATTTGCAACGACAAATCACGCAACTGCTGATGATACATTTCATGCATTTCATGAGAGTCTTGTGCGTGTGTCTCGCGGGAAAGCAGTTCGACTTCACTTATTAGGCTCTTTATGCGTTCAAGGCGCCAATCGAGTACCGATAGCACCAATCGACCCGGCAATCGATCGAATTCTGACTCTTCTGTATCTGGTAAGTTCAGTAGGTTCTTAACCCTCTCTCGGAGAAACTCGTCTTCCGAACTATCCCACAAATCATCAATAGCGGCAATAGGTCGCTGGCTCTGCCGGCCTTTCATTTGTCGCCATAAAAACCTATCATCCAATCTCGTAAAATCTGCCTCAGTTACAACTGGCTGCTGATTCTGTGCCAAGTGGTTGTCCACCAAATTAACAACTTGTGGATATGCTAGGCATTGGCGCAGGAAGTCTGCACGCCGCATGTCGCTTGCCCAAGAAGAACCACTTATCGCCACGACAAGACCCTTCGACTCCATATCTTGGCCTTGGTTCTCAGCCGCAGATTTTTTCCCTTGGGCCTGAGCGGGCGCTGAACGTCTGGGTTTAGACGGCAAAGCGATTTTCAGCAAAATCCTCTCATCTACCTGTAATTGCCGGGCCAACAATTGCCTATAATGCTCACGCTCGACGGGATTATTCACATCGTCAATGAGGGGTAGAACCTGTTCGGCAACGGCCGCCTTGGCTTTGGCATCGCCCATATCCAGATTCTCAACTGCAACATCGATGACGTATTCGACGACCGGCTTAGCCTGCTCAATCAATTGTGGCCAAAGCTCCGGGTCCGTCCGTATGATTTTATCGGGATCAGTACCTTCCGGAAGGGTGACGATGCGAATGTCAGCCTGCAATCGTCCTTCGTGTCTAATCAGGCCTCGAGCATTGAATCGCACATCGGCTCCACGATCCAGAACTTCTCTGGCAACTTCAAGGCTTCTGAGGGTCGCCTGTCCTCCCGCCGCGTCCGCGTCCAAAGCCAATACGAATCTCTTTGTAAATCGTTTGAGCAGTCGCAATTGCGCCTCTGTCAACGCCGTGCCCATTTGAGCGACAACATTAAGATAGCCAGCTTGCCAGGCCTGCATCACATCCATATAACCTTCGACGATCACGACCTGCCGCTCGCTCCTGATATGACGGCGAGCCAGGTCAAGCCCAAATAACAAGCGGCTCTTGTCAAATACTGCTGTTTGAGGTGAGTTCAAGTATTTCGGCAGTCCATCAGGATCCAGGGTGCGGGCTCCAAAACCCGCGATGCGGCCTTTTACATCTCGGATGGGGATCATCAGCCGGTTTCGGAATCTATCGTATCGCGTGCCTTTCTCTTCATTCAGGGTCAGAAGACCTGCATCTTCCAGGTCTTCGTCGCTATAGCCTTGCATGCTGAAATGATTTCGACAAGCATCCCATGAGTCAAGGGCATAGCCAACTTTGAAGGTAGATATTGTCTCATCACTCAACCCCCGCTCCGATACATATTGACGGGCATATTCCGCCTGGGGGGCAAATAATAAGAGTTGGCTGTAATAGTCGGCAACGCCTTCTAACAAATCTGCCAGCTTATCTTCGACAGCACGCTGAACCTTGTCCTGAGGATCAGCCAGCGTCAACTCAACTCCGGCGCGCTTGGCAAGCTGGGTTAAGGTTTCCTTGAAGTCCCAACCTTCCTTCTTCATGACGAAGGAAAAGAGATCGCCCCCTTCGGCGCAGGCACCAAAACAACGCCAGCTTTGAGTATTGGGAAAAACGACAAAAGCTGGTGTCCGAGTATTAGGGTGGAACGGACAAAAACCCGTGTAGGAACTTCCCGATTTCCGCAACTGAACGGAATCCGAAATCACGTCAACGATATCTAGACGGCTCTTTATCTCGTCGGTAACAGTCATTCGATTTTGAATCTCTTAACAACGACTTCGGATTATTAGTCTCAGCGTCCGATAGGTTAGGTTGGCACCAACGTCTACGCTCTATCATGGCCCTTGTGCAGGGGCGCTCACCACAACCAATTATAGCCCAATAGAAACAAATGGTCTAAAAACCTTCGAGATAGGACAGGTCTGCTATTCCCTTGGAAAGCAACGTAATCCTCTGGAGCAGGGCTAGGCGATTCATACGAATCGAAGCATCTTCATCCATCACCATAATATTATTAAAGAATTCGCTGATAGGTGACTCTAAATCAGCCAGGGCATCCACGAAAGAACTGATTGAGCCATCTATTGAGCGAGCGGCATGCTGGTAAGCAGCCAACAGTCTTTGTTCTTGAGGCAAAGTGAATTCGCTGGGACTCAAATCGTACTCAGGCTGGTCACGCGTTATGCGGGCACATCGCGCATATGCATCTAACAAAGATGGCCAGGCGTCACGTTTTACTATTTCATTCAAGACGCCACCGGCATGGCTGGCGGCATAGGGATTATGGCCTTGCTCTGCCAAAACGGCCCGGACGACAGAGGTACGGATACCCCGTTCAAGCAAATAAGTCTCCAGGCGATTATTGATAAATTGCAGTACTTCTTCGACAGTCGTTGCACTGGCTTCAACTGGCAACAATGGAGTGGCAGCATTTAATGCCACACGCAAGTCAAAGTCAATTTCATTGGCGATTAAGTTCTCCACAGTTTGAATAGCCGTCCTGCGCAAGGCAAAAGGATCATTCGATCCTTTCGGCGCCAATCCGACGGCGAAAAGCCCTATCAAGCTATCGAGCCGGTCGGCTAGTGCAAGCGCCAAACCCGGTTTGCTTTTGCTTACCCCTTCGTATTGTTCAGCAATGGCTACGGCAACGGCTTCTGACTCGCCGCTCATTCGGGCATATTGCCCACCCATAATGCCTTGCAATGATGTCATTTCCACGACCATGCTTGTCGCCAGGTCAGCTTTTGAAAGGGCGGCGGCCCGGGAGGCGGTTTCCTTTTCTTCTGAAGACAAGAGTAACAATTCAGCCACACTTGGCGTTAATTGTTCGAGACGATGCACTTTATCTAACATCGACCCCAATTCCGCTTGAAATGTTAATGTATCTAGCTTTGGCAAAAAGTCTGATAACTTACTCTTGACATCTTTTTGAAAAAAGAATTCGGCGTCGGCAAAACGAGCTCGAATGACGTGTTCATTGCCGTTTCGGACGATATCCAAATGTTGGCTGTCGCCATTTCGGGCTGTAATGAAATATGGTAATAAACGCTGTCCCTCTGGAGCATATACCGGAAAATACCGTTGATGTTTTTTCATCACCGCCACCAACACTTCGGTCGGCAAATCCAGGAATCGCTCTTCAAACCGTCCACGCAGTAGCGTGGGTTGTTCAATCAGATTGGCAACCTCGGCCAATAGATCGGGGTCTTCTCGAATGACGCCGCCGACTTCTTGAGCCAAATTTCCGGCAGCGGTCGTGATCACGGCTTTTCGCTCTCTTGTTTGGATGACGATGAAGTTTTCGGCCATGATAGCAGCGTAATGCGAGGCGCTTTCCACCAACACATCGGGCGAGCCATGCAGGCGCAGACCACGGCTGGTGCGCCCACTGTTCACACCTGCGTAATTGAATGGAATGATTTGATCGCCAAACAAAGCGACGATCCAGCGAATAGGCCGACTATAGCTGACATTTGTGCTGTTCCAACGCATGCTCTTTTCGAATTTGATGCCGGCGATGAGATCCGGTAACGCTTCGGCGAGCACACTATGAGCAGGCAAGCCTTTTTCATGAACGGTTGCGGCGACATAACGGCGGTCGGCCTCGGATACGATTTTAAGGTCAGCAGGATCGACACCTCTGCTTCTGGCAAAACCCAAGGCAGCTTTTGTCGGCCGACCTTCCTCGTCAAAGGCTCGATCGGCAGGCGGTCCCTTGACTTCACTTTCCAAATCAGATTGACGGGAGGCCAGTTTCTGAATGATAATGGCTAATCGGCGAGGAGTGCCTTTTACTTCCAACCGCTCGTAACCCAAACGTAATTCATCCAGCAGTTCCGTTAGCTTGCCCCTCAACTGGGCCAGCGCTGAAGTCAGATCGTTGGCAGGTAATTCCTCGCTGCCAATCTCGAGCACAAATGTCTGGGGCGTTTCAACAGGCGCCAACTCGACAGATTCACCCACCGTTTCGGAAGTTGTTGCCCAGACTTCGTTCTCCATGAACGGGTATTCCAACCGCAAACGTTGTTCGAGATAAGCTTCGGAAATCTGGCGGGCCACGTTCCGCATTCGTCGAAAGTAGTTGGCCCGCTCGGTTACGCCAATCGCCCCTCTAGCATCGAGGACATTGAACAACCAGGAGCATTTCAGGTTAAAGTCGTGCGCCGGAACAACGAGCCCTGCTTCTAGACAGCGGTGGGCTTCGTTTTCGTAGTCATCGTACACCTCTTTTAAGTTCTTGACATCGGCGACGTTGAAGTAATATTTGCAGTGTTCGATTTCGGCTTGTAGGAGCAAATCGCCATATGCAGTACCGGACCCATAATCGATTTCCCAAACGCTGTTTACATCCTGGAGCGCCAGGGCAATGCGATCAAGACCATAGGTTATTTCAACCGAAACAGGATCCAGGTTAATACCGCCCGCTTGCTGAAAATAGGTGAACTGTGTTATTTCCTGACCATCCAACCAGACCTCCCAACCAAGACCCCAAGCCCCTAAAGCTGGTTGCACCCAATTGTCCTCGACAAATCGGATATCATGCTCGCGCAAATTGATTCCAACCGCTTCCAGGCTTTTTAGGTACAATTCTTGCGGGTCACCGGGATCTGGTTTGAGGATAACTTGCAGTTGATAATGCTGTTGCATTCGATTGGGATTATCACCAAAGCGGCCGTCATCAGGCCTTATGCTGGGCTCTATATAGACCACATTCCATGGTTCAGGACCCAATACCCGGAGAACGGAAGCGGGATTCATAGTTCCGGCGCCTACTTGGACGTTATGAGGGTGCCAGACCAAACAGCCTTGTTCTTTCCAGTAATCGAGAAACTTTAAAATGATGTCTTGAAAGCTGAGTTTGTCAGCCATACCTATCCTTTGTAACATTTCCTATTCAACCATCAGCCGCCATCTACAAATTTTTAGCTGGCGGCTGCAGTTGACTACCAATTTTTATGCAGAAAAGAAATTATAACATGAAAGCAATCGCCTGGTCTAAGAAGGCGGTAATCGTCACACCCCGGTTTAGACCATGCTTTTAAAACGACCGCTATTACTTACCGTTATACTATTAACGATGCTTTGTGCCAGTTGTCGGCAGTTAGCCGGCCAAGAATCCAGCCAGGAATCAGAACTCATTGTCTTCGCTGCTGCATCATTGGCCGATGTATTCACAGAGCTGGCGCGCCAGTTTGAAGCCGACCATCCAGGAGTAGAGGTGATCATCAATTTTGCCGGCTCTCAGCAACTCGCCCACCAGCTTAGCCAGGGCGCGCCAGCAGACGTTTTTGCCTCCGCAAACGACCGGCAGATGCAAGCGGCAATTGGCCTCGGCCGGGTCAATGAAGAAGAGGTCAGGATCTTTGCCGGAAACCGGTTGGTTGTCGTTTACCCGCCGGGAAATCCTGCTGATATCCGAACATTGGCCGATCTATCTAATCCAGGACTAAAATTGCTCCTGGCTGCTCCAGAGGTGCCAGCCGGAGCTTATGCCTTAGCTCTCCTGGACAATTTGGAAAGCGATCCGGCATTTGACCCGGGATTTAGAAACGACGTTCTCGAAAACGTCGTTTCATATGAAGAAAACGTCCGCGCCGTGCTCAGCAAGGTGATGTTAGGTGAGGCCGACGCTGGAATCGTTTATGTAAGTGACGTCTCGGAAATTTCCGAAGACGAAGTCGGCATCATCGAAGTACCGGATCATCTGAATCTGCTGGCGACCTATCCCATCGCTAGAATAAACAATGGCCCCCAACCCAAGTTGGGGGAAGCATTCATAGATTTTTTATTTTCTTCGCGCGGACAAAAACTGATGTCTGATTACGGATTTTCCATCAGCGTCTCATCTTCATGACTACGAACCAGCCAGCCCCACCTTCTGAAGAGCAACGACCAGCCACGCCAACGGTGAGCGTTTGGCGCGACCCCTGGTGGTTGACAAGCTTACCCATGTTGCTCTTCCTCACCTTGCCTCTACTGGCTCTCTTGTTGAGTGTGTCGCCGGCAGAATTGGCAGAAAATCTGAGCAAGCCTCAAGTGCGTCAGGCCATCAAAATCAGTCTAAGGACAACGACAATCACAACAGGCGTCACAATTCTCTTTGGAACACCCATTGCCTACTCCTTAGCCCGGCGACGCCTTCCCCTTCGACGGGCAATCGACACGGTGATCGATCTACCGATTGTTTTGCCGCCGGCCGTTGCTGGAGTCGCGCTTTTGATTACCTTTGGTCGCCAGGGGATTATCGGCAACTGGCTGGCCGACTTAGGGGTGCAATTAGCCTTCACTCAGATTGCGGTGGTAATGGCCCAAACTTTTGTGGCAGCTCCTTTCTATATCAAGGCCGCCAGCATTGGGTTCGCCACTGTGGATATCGAGTTGGAACAAGCCGCCTCAATGGATGGCGCCAGTACCTGGCAGGTTTTTCGCCATGTGACCATACCTCTGGCCTGGGCGGCCGTATTGGGCGGAAGCGTCATGACCTGGGCCAGAGCGTTAGGCGAGTTCGGGGCCACGATTTTATTCGCCGGTAACTATCTCGGCCGCACCCAAACGATGCCCCTGGCTATTTATATTGGTTTTGAATTAGATCTGGATGTGGCCCTGACATTGGCGGCGATATTGGTGGTTCTATCCTTCCTCGTGCTATTCATCGTGAAAGGCATTTTGCAGCGGGAACTCTATACAGTTAGTGGCACCAAATAAAAAAAGTGTCACGACCACTAATAAAGTTGGCAGCCGTGACACCACAATTCTAACGACTTTCTGTCGAGGGTCAGTGTCTCATTCGGTTAGCCAAATCACTCAATCCCCGTTATCTTTGTTTTTATCTTTATCTTTGTCCTTACCCCCAGCATTTGCCCACGGGGGCGGACCATGACCTGTCTTATCTTTATCTTTGCCGCTGGCTGCCCAAGGGGGTGGCCCAGGCGGGTAACCATTTTCTTCCCGAATCTTATCCCAATCCAGGTCAGCTTCGGTCATGTTAAGTGCATCATCAAAGCTGATGATGCCGGCCGCATCAAGGGCCAAAGCCTTTTTGATGTGTCCCCAGCCATAGCCTTCTTGCTTCTTATTAAGGAGATCATTCGGATCATATGAGTCGCCGGCAAGGCGCTGAGCCATCTTGAACTGGCCCCAGCCCAAACCTTCAGCTTGCTTACGGGCCAGGAGAGACTCCCAGGTTTCGTCAAATCCGGTCAGACTCTGCGAAAGGTGAATGGCTTTCATCATATTGCCCAAGCCAACACCATCAGCCCTGTAATCCATTAAGGCAGAACATTCAATTCCCATTTCCGTGGCCAGACGTTCCAAACCAGGATTGCAGGTAATAGCATCCTCGTCTTCGCCCTCTCCTTCCTGGGCCAAGACCAACGCCGGCACAGCCAGAAGGATGATAAACAAGAAACTAATTCCAATTAACTTCCGTCGTCGGGTACTTTTTTTCATCGATCAGGTCCTCATCACCAACAAATAGTCATTCAAAGCCAAATAGAGGTGGCTCAGCATCAATCCACCTATAGATACAGAGTACTAATTATCGCTTTTGATACACCGGTATTCCAGGTTCGCAGCTTACTCAGATAAGGAAAAACGCTGCCGGTGCTTTTGCCAGCCAGCCGTGACACGTTCTTCTGGTCCTGCCTGGTCTAGCCTTAAGCCTAAAATGCCGCATCTGAGTCTGAATGAGCCCTGGGCTGCTTCGATGTTTTGACCTTTTTTTGCGGCCGCCAGGATAGTGTCCGCCATCTGTTCGAGCGCATTTACGGCGGTTGGAGTATCCAGATCATCGTCCATGGCAGTCCCAAATGCCGCTTCGGCCACGGCCGGATCAACTTTGTCGTCAGAACCGCCTACCAGCATAACTGTTTCCTTGAACTTGGCCGCTAATAGGACGGCCGCATCTAATTCAGCTTCTTCATAACTCCATTCATCACGGTAATGGTGATTAGCCAGGTAGAGTCTAATCGCATCGGCCGGACGGCCTTCTTCCAGCAAATCTCGAATCATAACCAAGTTACCTAAAGACTTGCTCATCTTCTCGCTCTGGTAATAAACCATGGCAATGTGCATCCAAAAACGAGAAAATGGATCTTGGCCAGTAGCACATTCGGCTTGAGCGATTTCACTTTCGTGATGGGGGAAAATGAGATCGGCGCCGCCACCGTGAATATCAATGGGTTGTCCCAGGTATTTTGCAGACATCGTCGAACATTCTATATGCCAACCCGGCCGACCGGGTCCCCACGGACTATCCCAGGCCGGTTCGCCCGGCGATTGCGCCTGCCACAGAACAAAATCCAGGGGCGCTTTCTTGAGGGAATCGCCGGGATTGTTACCCCTTTCGTTCGCAATGGGCAACATCTCAACCAGGCTGAGTTGGCTCAATTTGCCATAGTCAGGATCAGCGGCAATATGAAAATATACATTGCCGGCCTCGACGTAAGCTACGCCGACGTCGAGTAGAGCTTGAACGGCGGTGATGATTTCATCGATAACATCCGTAGCCCGAGGAAAATAATCGGGCGCGCGCAGATTTAAGTCCATATTGTCGTCAATGAAATGGACGGTCCAGCGATTTCCAAGATCCCACCAATCGTCGCCATCCTTCTTCGCCCGGCGTAGGATATCGTCATCGATATCTGTCACATTTTGGGCATACTGAACCTGAAAGCCAAGATATTCAAGATAGCGAATCAGGATATCAAACGAAGCATAGGTAAAGCCATGACCTATATGGGTCGTATCGTAAGGTGTAATGCCGCAAACATAGAGGCTGACGCTATTCCCTAAGTTTTCAAACGACTCTTTTTGTCGCGTTAGTGCATTGTATAAGCGCATCATTCCTCCAATTTTACAGGACGAGCAATGAATTATACCTTTTTTAATCCCAAATTGTTTTTCTTGATTCTCTGGCTGTTGTTGATTGGTGGTGGATTACAGAGATCTCTACTGCGCCATGGGTAGAGTGAACCAGAAAAGACTCCCCATTCCTGGTTCGCTTTCAACTCCCACTGTGCCGCCCAATTTAATAGTTATTCGCTGGACAATTGATAAGCCTAAGCCATGGCCTTTGGTATTTACCTGTTTGAGTTTAGTGAAGGGAACAAACAGGCGTTTCTGGTCATTCTTGGTTATGCCTACACCGTTATCGCGGACCCAAAAACGCACCATACCATCTGATTGGGCCATTGCCCCTAGTTCCACTTTGGGAGGGGTGCCCCCGTATTTGATTGCGTTACTGAGGTAATTTACCCAAATCTCTTCAACCCAGGGCCTATGGCCAACGGCCGAGGGCCAAGCTGCGGGTACAATGATCTTCGCCTCGTATTCGGCTATGTGATGGCTCAAGCGGTTCCGAGTCTCAACCACAATGCTCGCCATGTCCAGGGGTTCGACCGTGATTTCGTCCAACTGCCGAACTTCAGCCAACAACAAAAGTTCGCTGATGATGCTTTCCATACGGTGACCGTTTTCCAAGATGACCCGAATCCCTTGATCGAGCACCTCATCCGCGCCGCCGCCATAATCTTGGGATAATACTTCGGCGAAGCCAAGCAAAATCGATAGGGGATTCTTTAAATCGTGGGCAACGGTGTGATTAAAGGCATTGAGTTCCTCATTTTGTGCCTGTAACTCTTTGACCATCGCCCGAAAGCGCGCTTCCGAGTCCTCCAGTGATTCATCTAATTTGCGCTCTGGTTCGGCCGTCTGCAGAGCCGATCCTGATACTTCTGCCGCCTCTTGTTTTGCCTTCCGCCCAACTCGTGAATAAAGGTGGGCATTTTGTATGGCAATAGCGATTTGTCCTGATACGATTTCAAGGAATTGCTGGTCCACCAAGACAAAGGTTTGCGGCTTATCACTCTCAATAAAAATCACGCCAATGACAGCATCTTCAATCCGGATCGGCACACAAACAGCAGATCGAATCTTAAGATGAGCTGAATTGAAACGTTCGTCATCAGGTATATTTCCCAAACAAATTGGCCGCCCTAGGTGAGCAACCGAACCAGCGATACCCACACCTAACCGTAGATCGTGGCTGGACAGATATTGGTCTTGGGCACGAGAAAAATCATCGCCATAAGCTATCTGGCTGAGGGCGAAAGGCTTGAGCTGTTTGGCTACCCGGTCAACTAGTAGGATCGCCGTGCGTTCATAACCGGGCATCGAAGCCACAATTCGAACAACTTCTTGAGCCAGAGCACCAGGGGATCTGCGTTTCCGTAAATGCAGTCCAATCTGATGAAGGGCGGTGAGTTGGGGATTACCCCGCTCCTCGTTCACGACCTGATCCGCGATCGCCAATCCAGAGGTACGCTTGTCTCTACTAGAAACGCCTGTTTCCAGTAGCTCGTCCTCCTGGACCTCTACGATAGCTACTTGTTCCTCGCTACCGATAGTCCGGTCCCTGCGATCCGGCCTACCGACACTTAATTCTTGTTCGGTAAGTTGCTTTAAGCGCGATAACATCCCTTCGGTATCAATGGTCATGTTTATAAATAATCCCGATGGTTAGAAATTCAATATCTTACCATTCATACCGGCGGCAGGGTCGGTGCCATCTAATGCTATGTTCGATCTTACAGAGCACCTACCATATAACAAAAATACTCACGCTCATGCGTACCAGGAGTATAGTGAATTCGCGTCGAATATGGTAACTAACTAGCCTGGATCGCCCGACTAGTCAGCATATATCAAGTTGTATCGACAAATTAGGGTGCCGTCATGGCACAACGAAATCCTAAATGAGCCCGGCTAACGCTTGGATCGAAAGATCCCCGGCCGGATACCCGGACTTCGTCTTCGGATGACAACCAAGAACCACCTCTGACCACCTTGAATTCACCCTCTAATGGGCCCAGCGGATTCGTATCAGTAGAACTCTGGTAGAAACGGGGATCGTACCAGTCATTCACCCACTCCATCACGTTACCAGCCATATCAAAGACGCCAATCGTGGAGCTGCCACCTGGATAAGAGCCTACAGGCGCTGTATCTCGGTGTCCATCGTCAAAATCAGGGTTCATATACTCTCTGGAGCAATTGGCGTCACAGAAATTCAACAATGAACCATCAAAGATGTCACCCCAGGGATAGGTATATTTAATACCCATTGCCGGATCATAACCGGCCGCCCGTTCCCACTCGGCCTCGGTTGGCAAACGACCACCTCGCCATTTGCAGTAATCACGGGAATCAAACCAATTCACGAAAATCACCGGAAAATCGTCAAAAGCAGGATCACTATAATACGAGGGATGATAGGTCGCCCCGGATCTACTGGGTCGATTGCAGGCGCCATCCTCTACGCATAAAGCATAACCCCCGTTGGTTACTTCATGCTCATCAATGAAATACGGATCCAAACGTACGATGTGGGATGGTGCCTCGTCTGATTCAGATTCATCTTGACCCATGCGGAAGACGCCTCCAGGCATATAGATCATCCTGGCCGAGGTCTTTTCATCGATTATTGGCGCTGGGGTCGGTATCGGAGTCGCCGTAGATATCGGCGTCGGAGTCACGGTCGTTATGGCAGTCAGGGCGGCAACTATCTGAGAACGCAAAGTCGCCGTTGCTGCGATTTGACCTTCCTGGGCTTGAGGGGTTTGACTAGCCAGGCCAACCCCAACCAATACGCCTATTGCCAGCACAAGCACAGCTGCCAAAGCGATAATGGTTCGCTGTTCGATCTGGCGTCTTCTTTTCACGGGTAACCGTGGCGGGGGAGCCGGAGGTACATCACTCGTTGTTCGCCTTGGTTGATCGCTCTGGCTAGATAACCGGCCAATGGGCCGTTCTAATGCGGAAGAAAACTCGGCGGCCGATTCGTAGCGCACATCGGTCCGCAAATCCATAGCCCGGTTAGCAACAACAGACAAATAAGGCTCGATGTCGGGATTAACTTCGCGGGCTGGGATCAAATCTTGCAGACCACTTTCCCGGTGCAAAGCATCAGGGGGCACTGCCCCGGTCAAAAGAGTATAAAGGGTGGCGCCCAAACTATAAATATCGCTGGCAATGGTAACATTTCCCTGGGTCTGTTGTTCGGGAGCCGAATAACCACTGGCTCCCGGGCTCACGCCCAATCCGGGCAATCCGGTATCGACCAAAAACACCTGGCCTTCAGGCGTGATGCGGATATTAACCGGCTTGATATTCAAGTGGAGCCGGTTTTTATCATGCATATAAACCAGCGGTATACAAACGGCTTGTAACCAATCGACTATCAGATCAGATGGCAAGGAACCATACTGCTTCAATAAAGATTGTGTATCAACACCGTCAACGTAGTCGGTGATCAGATATTGACCGGTATCTTCCAGGCAAAAGTGATCATGAACGACCGGCAATTGCGGGTGCTTTAAGCCGCTCAACTGAGAAGCTTCAGCCCGAAATCTCCTTTGTATGTCGAGCGATGAATCCAGATATTCCTTGATGGCTACATCTCGCTGGCCGGCGAGATCCCAGGCGCGATAAACTGCCCCATAGGGACCTTGGCCAAGTAGGTTGGCGATTCGGTAGCGTTTATTGAGTATTTCCCCAGGTAGCAAAGGCATCGTTAACTGATTTTCTCAAAACCGACGAGTTCCATCGACCGGCCCGATTGTTCACCACTTGGACCAGTTACCATCTCAGCTTCATGATGAGCCAGGGGATCGGGTCCGATAAAGCGCCGGAGCATGATGAAATCACTTGGTATGATGGCTTTGGCGTGGTGCAGCTCTTCGATCTCCTCGAAGTTGAACCAAGTCACAGCTCCCTCATCCTGTTCGCGAGCAACGCCGTTGGGCGCTGCCAGCTGGCAGACAAATATCAGAAAATGGGCGGCTTCTCCATCGTCGTTTAAAGCCGGGACAAGTCGCTCGCTAACCACGCCTTTGATGGTCATAAATTCGGCATCTAACCCGGTCTCTTCCTTGACTTCACGCAAGGCGGCCGAAACTAGGGTTTCGCCAAAATCCCACCCACCGCCAACGAGGGCCCAGCGATCGCGATATGGTGCGTTCTTGCGCCGGATGAGCAAGTAGCATCGTTCTGATTTATCGCTATCAGAGTTGGGGATATCCCGCCAGATGATAGATACAACCACTGGCATTGGAGATGTTTGCTGGCGCCAACGCTTTTGGAGAGGAAAGGAAGAAAGATCGTCGAAGTCCATCACCTGATCACGCTCGATTTTACCATCACTGTTTCCAGTTTAGCTCGGATTGTAGCCCGTTTCCAGATAGTTTACCTGATCCTCATTCGTTATAATGGTCAACATGGACGAAGCGAGAAAGAAATTATCGGCCGCTCTATGGCGCATCTACCGGCGACCCGACAAACCAATCCCCTGGACAGAAGGAGGAAATTTGCCATGGGATGATGCTTCTTTTTCAGAACGTATGTTGCGCGAGCATTTGGATAATTCTCATAGCGCCGCTTCAAGAAAAAAGGCCGATCGTGATTTACAGATCGAGTGGATCTGGAAAGAACTCGATTTAAGCCCGGATTCCCAGGTTCTGGACGTAACCTGCGGGCCAGGTTTATATTCGGTTGAGCTTGCCAGCCGGGGATGCCACGTTACGGGCGTCGACTTCGGACCCGCGGCCGTATCATATGCCAGGGATCTGGCCGAAAGGCGCAGACTAACGGATCAGTGTCAGTTCATCGAATTGGATGTCCGCCAGATGGATTTCTCCAGAAAAAATTTTGATGCCGCGCTATTTATTTATGGACAATTGTCCGTTTTCACACCTGGCGAAGCGGCGCATTTGCTAAACACGATCGCCCATTCACTGCGACCGGGCGGTAAACTGGTCGTTGAGTTACTCGATCAGCAATTGATCGATAAAGACGACAGTAACTGGTGGTACACGGACGACAAAGGACTCTGGGGCGACAAGCCCTATTTGCACCTTGGCGAACGTTTTTGGCTTGAGGAAGAAGCGACTTCAATCGAGAGATTTTGCATTTTGCATTTGGATAGTGGGGAGCTAGATCAAATTACTTTATGCGACCAAAGTTATGCCGAATCGACGATGGTAAGAATGATGGAAAAAGCGGGATTTAGCTCTGTCGATGTTTATCCAGCCTGGGGAGGTTTGCCATTGAATAATGTAGAGAAGTGGATTGTCTTCGTGGCCACTCGATAAGGAAACAACCTATCAAAGTCTCGCGTTCTAATTGCTCCGGCTAGTCAATGCTTGCAACTACCGGGTCGGCTTCTTCAGCGTCTTCTGCAGTATTCGGATCATTGTTAATGTAGCCAGCCGGCCGGATCTGTGAGCCGTACCGGGTCGCGTACAAATAGGTGAATTCCGCGCCAAATAAAAAGATTTGGGCCGAGTAGTAAAACCACAACAATAAAACAACCAGAGAACCAGCAATACCAAGCAGCGTACTGCTGTAAAAAGTAAAATAGATACTTAGGATGAACATGCCGAGGCCGAACATTATAGCTGTGAAGGCGGCGCCAACGAATACATCGCGCCATTTGATATCAACATCCGGCAAAATCTTATAAAATGCACTGAAAAGCAAGGTCATCACGACAAAGAGAATAAAGAACTGGGCAATCTGAAAAACACGAAAATCATTAAAGTCTTCCAGGGCGTCGGGCACCAAATGACCTATGATGGGCAGCAAAATTGAAAATGCCGTGATCAATAATATATAGAGTACAAAGGCCAATCCAAGCACGAAGACTATCGCGAAAGAGACGGCATATCGCCTGACCGTCACCCAGAACCCTCCCTCAACAATCGGTTTCAAACCCCAAATCGTATTCAACGCTTCGTGGAGATACTTAAATATGCTCGTAGCCCCCCACAGAACGATTCCGATACCAATCACCGACACAAGGGGCAGTGACTCATTAAATGAGCTAGTAGCATTCGTATCTTCGACCATTTGCTGGATAAGTTCTGCTATTTCCGGACTGAAGAGCCCAGGCAAGGCCCCTTGGACGTTCACCTCACCAACAATTTCTCCCAAGAACCGATCCATGAGGGCGCCAACAAATCCAGTCATGAAGGCGAGGATCGGAGCTAAAGAAAACAAGCCATAGTAGGCCAGAGCGGCCGCCATGCGAATGGCTCGATCATCCATCCACTTCTTGTAGGTATCGACAAAGAACAGGATGATTCCTTTAACCTTATTCATGGTGGGCCAAGTATAACATAATCGCTTGTGGGTTCCCTGGTTAGTAGACAGCTTACTGAACAGAAGCAACTTTGTGCAGCGCTCTTGCCAGATCGTTGATGAGGTCGGCTGCGCTCTCTATACCGACCGACAATCGAACCAGGCCAGGATCGATGGCCAGAGGAGAATCGGCCACAGAGGCGTGGGTCATAGGCGCCGGCAGCTCGATCAGGGATTCCACACCCCCGAGTGACTCGGCCAATGTAAACAGTTGCGTCTCCCGGGCAACGATGCGGGCGGCCGTTTCACCCCCAAATAATGTAAAAGAAAGCATACCGCCTGGTTTTTTCATTTGTCTATTAGCCAGATCATGTTGGGGATGATCGGCTAACCCGGGATAAATAACTTGAGCCACGGCCGGATGATCAGCCAAAAAGTGGGCTACTTCGCCGGCATTGCGACAATGAGCAGCCATGCGTAAGGCCAGGGTTTTAATGCCCCGCAAAGTCAAAAAACAATCCATGGGACCGGGAACGGCGCCGATGGCATTCTGTAAGAATTTTAGCTCTTCATAGAGTGCCGGATCGTTCAGGATAATCATCCCACCGACAACGTCCGAATGGCCGGCAATGTACTTGGTTGTACTATGGACGACAAAATCTGCGCCTAGTTGAAGCGGCTGCTGGAGAGCCGGTGAAGCAAATGTATTATCGACTCCGAGCCAGGCTCCCGTTTCGCGGGCGAGAGAAGCTATAGAAGCGATATCGACAATCCCCAACATGGGATTTGTCGGCGTCTCTAGCCAAATTAGCCTGGTGTTCGGCCGGATAGCCTCGACCAGGGCCTCGTCATCGGTCACATCGATAAAGCTAAACTCAAGGCCATATTGAGCCAGTATTTTATCGAAGAGACGGTATGTGCCGCCGTAAACGTCATTGCCAGAAATGATGTGTTCACCCGGTTTGACCAGCCGCAGAAGTGTATCAATAGCAGCCATGCCCGAAGAAAAAGCCAGGGCATGCTGCCCACCTTCCAAAATGGCCATCGCTTTTTGCAGGGCTGTTCTAGTCGGATTATCTGTCCGGGAATATTCATAGCCTTTATGCCGGCCGACATCTTCTTGGGCATAAGTCGACGTCTGGTAAATTGGCGTCATCACGGCTCCCGACAGAGGATCTGGTTCGATGCCAGCATGAACGGTTAGCGTTTCGAAGTCAAGCGACTGTATTTTTTGATTTTTCGACATAACACTCATTCTCAAAAACAAAAAACAGCCTGTTCCAGGGGAACAGGCTGCAATTCCTATTTATCTAACATGCTAAAGCTTTATGTTTTGTTCGCAGGTCCATAATATTGGGCCTCGCCAAAACCCAGGATGACGACGAAAAACCAGGGCAAAATGATGAGCCCGAGGGCATACCAGCCACTTTTGTCAAAGGACTTCGACAAATCTAAGGCGATGAGGATCCAGACAATGATATTCACAAAGGGGATGAAGAATAGGATGATCCACCAACCGGGCCGTCCAACAATCTCCAGCAACACCCAGAGATTGTATATTGGGATGATCGCTTTCCAACCCGCCTCGCCCGCTTTGGTAAATATCTGCCACAAACCTGCGACGTAGGCGATGAATAACAACAATCCTATGCACGAAAAAGTGAGACTAAAAATCGTTCCAAAAAAACCGCCCCCATCTCGCTGTAAGAATTCAAATGCCAGGCTGAAAAAGAAACTCAACATGCATACCCTCCTCAATCAGGTTTTCTGTGTACAACAACACAATAACTAGGAAAAACAACTTGGCAAAGTCGATGCAACTCACAGTGTAGCTGAGGCCAATGAAAATGCCAAAAAGGGGCGAATTTTTTCAAGAATGGATAAGAGCAGATCCTGTCGCTCGCGCCGACTATGTGCCTATTTCGTGCAATTTTAAGCAGATAGTGTGTGGCAAATAAGCTGTGACCAACAGACCGGTGCGCCTGCCGATGAGAATCAATTTGGCGAAAAAGCACGCCGAGACAATCAAGGTGATGGGTCGAAAGAGGATGTCAACAGCTAGAAAAATGAGTTTCGCGATTGGCTTTGGATTGGACTTACAGGGTTCCTTCGGCCAAGGCCTGGTGGCTGACATTTGTTAGCAACGGTGCTAACTCCGCCTTTGATACAATCCTCTGTCGTCACAACAAATATTTTTCACAAATTATTGGAAGAAAGTTTACGGTTGGGCATGACATTCGTCACTTGACCGCCAAATTCACTGTTGATATCATTCATCGACCGACGGTTGGTCGGTAAGGAGATGCGAGAAAATGTCGCATCAGTACTGGGAATGATTGGCATGATCAAATTCGTTAAAATGGCCTGGCGTAATATCTGGCGTAACACGCGCCGTACGGCCATTGCCACCATTGCCATTGTTCTGGCTTTGGTCCTCATCATCATCTGGGACGGATTTCTTCAGGGATTCGATCAAGCCGTACACGGTAATTCCGTGCGCTTGTACGGTGGCAATATCCAAGTCCACGCCCTCGGTTTTCGGGATAAAGCCAGACGCCTTCCCCTTATTCCCTTAGATGATGCTGACGAAGTAGTTCAAGCCATTCAAGGCACCCCGGAAGTAGTGGCGGTCGCAAAGCGGATCAACACCGGCGGCTTGATCAGCAGCCCGGAAGGCAGCTATCCGGTGATGATCAGCGGTATTGAACCGGAAATTGAAGCGCCAATTAACCTCATGGCCGAAAACATCGGCCAGGGCCGATTTCTGACGCTCGAGGATAGCGACGGCATTGTCATCGGCCAGGCTCTGGCAGAATTACTAGATGTCACCATCGGCGATCGGGTCACTCTCCTGGGGCGCCGCATGGATGAATCGATGCGCCATTCAACGATGACCGTCGTAGGCATCTACGATCTAGGCACGAAAGAAGCCGAAAAAATAACGGTGCTAATCACCCTGCCCGCGGCGCAAACATTGTACAATCTACGGGACCAGGAAACCGAGGTAGCCATTTCGTTGCAAGCTGTCGGGCAGGAGAATTTGTTAATCCCTGCTCTACAAGCCGATTTGCCCAATTATGAGGTCGATTCATGGGTTACGTTGAGGCCAGAGATTGAGGAAGTAATGGCTCTCGAGGATGCATTCTTAGGCATATTTGGTTTGATCGTTTTGCTCATCGCCAGTATCGGCATTCTCAACCTGATGCTGATGGCGGTCTTTGAACGTACTCGCGAGATGGGTGTCTTACAAGCGCTGGGCATGAAAGGCCGGCAATTGATGGGACTATTTGTGATGGAAGGGATGATGGTCGGCGCGGTTGGGGCAGTGGTCGGCTGCATTCTAGGCTGGCTATCGATCTTGCTCCTCGCCCAGGTCGGTATTGATTTGAGCAGCTATGGTGAGGGATATGGCGAGTTTACAGCCTTGATGGGCGATCGAATTTATCCCAGCGTTAACTTAGGCTCCATCATCGGTTATGGCATAGGCGTTGTTCTTATCGCCGGACTGGCCTCCGTGATGCCTGCCCGGCAGGCATCACGAAATGAACCGGCCGAGGCTCTACATCATGTCTAATGGGATGGTCGTATTCACATTGGGGGCCAGAGAATCCAAGCTTACTGATTCAAGACGCTCCTTTGAGTCACACATTTGAGTCACACACTTATCAGGCAGGAGAAGTCGGTCACCAGGAAAAAGCATGAACCGAATCGTCAAAGATGCAGAAGTCAGGCGTACGGAAATCTTAGATACAGCCCAATACCTTTACTACAGCAAAGGGTATGAGCGAACTTCCGTTCAGGACATCATCGACAAAGTCGGCATCGCCAAGGGCACCTTTTATCATTACTTTCGTTCTAAACAGGATCTGCTGGATGCCTTAGTCGATCGCATTGCGGATCAAACGGTACGGAACCTGGTACCGATGATCGACGATGACAAGCTCAGTGCAGTCGAGAAATTCAACCGTTTGATCTCCGACAGCGTTGAAATGAAGTTTGAGAATCAAGATGTCCTCAGGACATTTATGCAGGTTTATTACCAAGAGGATAATGCCCTCATGCGTGAAAGAGTGCAGCTGGAATCTATCCGGCGGGTGGCTCCATTGCTGGCCCAAATCATCCATCAAGGCGTGGCCGAGGGTGCTTTTGTGGTTACATATCCCGATATTTGCGCTGAGATCGTCTTACAGGCAATCGGGAATATGTCGCGCACTGTAATCGAACTATTTCTAACATCTGATCATGATTTGCCTGCCGTTGAAACTGTGCAAAACATCATCAACGCCCATGAAGAGACCATCACGCGCGTGCTGGACGTACCGGTGGGCTCCATCAAAGTTGCTGACGTCGATTTATACGGGCGATGGCTTGAAGCTTAAGGAGGTCAATAAATGTTCAAATACAGTAAAATGGCCTGGAGAAATATCTGGCGCAACTGGCGTCGCACGGCCATCGCCACCGTCGCCATTGTGCTCGGTTTGATCTTGCTCATCTTCATGGATGCAGCCATTGAGGGCTCCGATCAAGCCACCTACGGCAACGCCGTCCGTTTGTACGGCGGCAATATTCAAATCCACGCCCCTGGCTTTCGGGATAGAGCCCGGCGCCTTCCCCTGCTTCCTCTAGCCAATGCCGACGAAGTAGTTCAAGCAGCTCAAGGTAATCCAGAAGTGGTAGCGGCCGCAAAGCGGATCAACACCGGCGGCCTGATCAGTAGCCCGGAAGGAAGCTACCCGGTGACCATCAGCGGCATTGAACCAGAAGTTGAAGCGCCCATCAACCTCATGGCCGAAAACATCAGCCAGGGCCGCTTTCTGACTTCCGAGGATGGCGACGCCATCGTCATCGGCCGAGGCCTGGCAGAATTGCTGGATGTCGGCGTCAGCGATCGGGTCACACTCTTGGGCCGCCGCATGGATGAATCGATGCGCCAATCGACGATGACCGTCGTCGGCATCTACAATTTAGGCACGAAAGAGGCGGAAAAAATAACGGTTCTCATCACCCTGCCTACTGCGCAAACCTTATACAATCTGCGGGACCAGGAAACCGAGGTAGCCGTCTCGTTGCAAAAGGTTGGTCAAGAGGAGGCGTTGATCCCGGCCTTGCAATCTGTCTTGCCGGGCTACGAGGTCGATTCCTGGGATACCTTGCAGCCAGAACTTCAGGATGTTCTGGCCATCAAGGGCGTCTTCGTCACCATATTCGGACTGATTGTGCTGCTCATCGCCAGCATCGGCATTCTCAACCTGATGTTGATGGCGGTCTTTGAACGCACCCGCGAGATGGGTGTGTTGCAAGCGCTGGGCATGAAGGGCCGGCAACTGATGGGGCTGTTCGTGATGGAAGGGATGATGGTCGGCGCTGTTGGGGCGGTGATCGGTTGCATTCTAGGTTGGGGTTTGGTCTGGCTCGTCGCCCAGTTCGGCATAGACTTAGGTTATGCTGAGGGTATGGGCGAGATTACGGCCTTGATGGGCGATCGTCTCTACCCCAGTATCGGTCTGGGCAACATCATTTCCTATGGCATCGCCGTCGTCTTCATCGCCGGTCTAGCTTCCCTGCTCCCTGCCCGGCAGGCTTCTCACAACGAACCGTCTGAAGCCCTACACCATATTTAGGATGCCCGAAAATTGTATAAAGCTATGCTTTTATAAATGTCATCCTGAATGGAGCTTGCGGAATGAAGGATCTCTGGAACATTAACAGGAAGACAACAATGAATCACTTACCAGGATCACATATTAATGGGTAAACAATTGAGTTGGAAGGGGACTAAAATCATTCCCCTCCTTATCATAGTGGCGGTCATTGCCGGTCTCACCGTTGGCTGTTCTGAAGGGCCACAAGAGATACAAACCGCGCCGGCCCCAACAGTGGATGTGGACACGATTTCGGTGGACACCGGCGTCGGCTGGGTGAGCGCCGAGGGCATGCTTATCCCATTACAAGAAGCGCCGCTATCTGTCCCCATTTCCGGGCGGGTGGCCGAGATAATCGTCGCCGAAGGGGATCAAGTATCTGAAGGCGAGCCACTCTTACGCCTGGAGTCGGCCGAGCAGGAGACTGCGCTGCAACGAGCCCAGGCAGGTCTAAGTCTGGCTGAAGCCAATCTCGAGAGCGCCCAGGGAGAACTGGCGGCCGTCCAGAGCGAGAAAGCGCTGGCCGAGCTCGGTGTTGAAGCGGCCGAGATCCAATTGGCCTACCTGCAAGCGGGCCCGGCGGCCTCACAAATCACCGTCGCCGAATCGCGCGTCAACCTGGCCGAAGCCGGTATCTCGGCCGCGGCCGGCAACCAAGCCCTGGTTCTTGAAGGTCCGCAGCAAGCCCTGATCCTGGCTGCTGAAGCGCAACTCCGGTTGGCTCAGGCGGCCGAAAAGCAAGCCCGTGATGCCCTGAATGCGGCCAGCGGCGACGAAAAAACCGTCCTGGAAGACCAATTGGTGGCCGCCGTGGCCAATGTCAACGCTGCCCAGGCAGCCCTGGCGGCTTTACAGGGCGGGGCCAGCCCATCGGAGCGCCTGGCAGCCGGATCGGCCGTGACCGCCGCGAACGCCAGGCGAGACGAGGCGCAGGCTCAACTTGATCTTCTGTTATCTGGCGCCGGCGAAGAGGAGCTGGAAATTGCCCGGGTGAGCGTCCGGCAAGCTGAAGCCAGGCTGGCCCGTGCTGAACAAGCCGTAGTTCAGGCTGAATTGGCCGTTGACCAGGCTCAGGCCGGCATCGAGCAGGCAAAGGCCGCCGTGGCTGCGGATCAGATAATGCTTGATCAGCTGACCCTGAAAGCCCCCTTTGATGGCACTGTGTCCGCTATCGCCTACCGGCCGGGCGAGGTGGCTTCGCCTGGCGTCGCAGCGGTGGAGGTCGTGGACTTTAACGGCTGGTTGGTGGAGACGACCAACCTCAACGAACAAGACGTCGTCGCCCTGGCTGTTGGTTTTCCGGCTGAAATCCATTTGGATGCCCTTCCAGGCGAGACTTTAAATGGCACGGTGACCAAGATCTCCCCGGCTTCTACCGTGGTGGCTGGGGACGTGAGATATACGGTAACGATTCGACTAGACGATCCAGGCGATTTGCCGCTGCGCTGGGGCATGACCGCCCTGGTAAATATCGAAGTCAATCAATAAGAAGTCAAATAAACGGTATTTGGAGGCTGTGTGACTAAGCGTCGAATCATCATTATCGTGAATGTCTTGGCCGTGATCGTCGTGGTGGCCCTGGTGTTTCTCATCTGGCCGCGAGTTCAACAAAGCGACCAGGAACAGATGCCAACCCCCACAGCAACAACAGCGATCGTGATCAACCGGGACGTAGCCAAGGGACAATTGGCGCCGGTCCAATTCGCCAACCTCTCCTTTGCAGTCAGTGGCATCGTGGAAGAAATCCTGGTAGAGGAAGGGGATGGCGTCAACGCCGGTGATCCGTTGGTGAAGTTAAATACGGAACGGCAAGAAAGCGCTGTAGCCCTGGCCCAGGCCGGAGTGGCTGCGGCCGAGACCGACCTGGGGGCGGCAGAAGCAGGCCTGGCGGGCGTTCTAGACGATGTGAGTACGGCTGAACTCGAAGTATTGGCGGCCGAGGCACAGTTAGCCCTGGTGAAAGCCGCTCCTTCGCCCCAGGAAATCGCGGCCGCCGAGCAAAATATCGAAGCGGCTCGAGCCAGCGTGGTCCAGGCCGGCGCCGGCCGTGATGCCAGCCTGGATATCCCAGAAGCACAAATTCGAGCCGCTGAAGGCCAGGTGGCCGCTGCCAGGGCTGAAGTAGAGCAATTGCAAGAATCTTACGATCAAATCATCGATGCCTGTTTTGAAGGACCGGATGGTGACACCATCTGTCCCCTATACGGCACCGTCGAGGAAAATACGCGAGCCCAGCTAGAGGCGGCCCGGCTCAACTTGAACGCCGCCCAGGCTGAATTAGACGCTTTGAACGCCGGCGCTTCGCCTGGCCAGCGCCAGGCCGCGGCCGGGCAGGTGACCATCGCCCTGGCCAATCAGGCGATGGCCGAGGCCCAACTCAATCTACTCCTGGCCGGCCCGTCCGACGAGGAAGTTCGCCGGGCGGAAGTGCAAGTCGCACAGGCCCAGGCCAGGGTCGCTCAGGCCCAAGCGGCCGTTGAACGCGCCAGGGCGACCGTATCCCAGGCTGAAGTACGGGTCGAGATCGCCCAGGAAGATGTGAACGCTGCCCAGACAGCCCTGGAGCAGATGACCTTGGGAGCCTTGTTTCCGGGGATCATCAGCCAGGTCGACGTCAAGATAGGGCAGCAGGTTAATCCCGGCACGCCAATAGTGGTTCTAGGAAATTTCAACGATTGGTTGGTGAAAACGACGGATTTAAGCGAGCGGGATATCTCCCAGATCGAGATCGGAGCGCCGGTAAAGGTGACGATTGATGCTATCAGAGGCGAAACACTGGACGGGCAAATCGTCGATATCAGCCGGGGATTTCAGAGTGAAGGAGGCGAGGTGATCTACCAGGTCACGGTTGACCTGGAGGAACGGAGTGATTTACCGTTGCGCTGGGGCATGTCGGCCGAGGTGGATTATGGCTCCGGATCCTGAGCCAGGCATATTAAAAGTTTTCAAGGAGTGCTCCCCACGGTGAATAAAAAGGAGTGCTGTCTGCCAGACCGCAAAGAACGGACAAGCGCAAATGAACACCGACATAAAGAGAAAAATCAGCGTTATTCCGTGTTGGTCTGCGTCCTATTTGCAGAGGAGAAGGCAAAATGGCATTGAAGAAACTATGGGTCATCGGCTATCGTGACCTGATACGCAACCGGCGGCGTTCCTTTTTCACGGCGTTGGCCGTTGCCTTAGGGCTGACCCTGATCATATTTATGAGCGGCATGATCTCAGGGATGTTGGAGAGCTCTATACAAGACAACATCCGCCTGAATACCGGACATGTGCAAATCCGGGCCGAATCATACGAAGAAGAAAAGCAAAGCTTGCTGTGGCGAGATTTGTTGGAGGACACCGATGTCCTATTAGCCCAGACCAGGGGGATGAGCGAAGTAGAAGCAGCCACGCAGGTATTATGGGCCAGCGGCGTGCTGAGCAATATCGAGGAATCGATCGGTTTGCGGGTAACAGGCATTGATCCATCCTCTTCCATCCACGATCCCGTTCGGCAGGGAATCGTTGCCGGCGAATATCTGGCTCCCGACGATCGCAATGGCATCCTCATCGGCCAACGACTGGCCGACGAGATGGGCCTGGCCGTCGGTCAAAGAGTGAGCCTGGCGGCTGGCAACGCCAGCGGTCAAGCTGAAGAGGCGGTTTTCACCGTACGCGGATTGTTTGCCACCGGATTTCCCGGATATGATCAAAGCACGGTTTTCCTGCCCCTGTCCCGGGCTCAGTCCTTCATGGGAACCGGCGAACGGGCCAGCGCGGTTGTGATTATGCTACACCAACAGGAAGATGCGGAAAGGGTCGCCGCGGCCCTGGCAGGACCGGGCCTACAGACCCTCGATTGGCGGGATATGAATTCAGTGCTGTTGACGGCCATCGAAACGGGCCTCAGCTTTTATTATTTGATGTATGGCATCGTGATCCTGATCGTGGCCGTGATCATCGCCAATACCTTGCTCATGGCCGTCTTTGAAAGAACCCGCGAAATCGGCATCCTGTCGGCCCTGGGCATGAAGGGGCGCCATATCCGGCTGATGATCCTGGTGGAAGCGACCACACTGGCCCTGGCGGGCATCGCCGTGGGGATCATTCTCGGCTCTATTTTGGTGACCTATCTGAGCAGGACGGGCATTCCTATCGGCGAGTCCTCGTCCCAATTGCTGGGCGACGCCATGACTTTTGGCACGACCATGTATACCAGTTTTGTGCCGGCCGATATCCTTACTCTCTCGGCCTTTATGCTAGCTATCGTTTTGCTGGTGTCGCTCTATCCGGCCTGGTACGCCTCGCGCATGGAACCGGTAACGGCGTTACAAGCTTTATAAAAATCAACAAGGCCGAGCCCGTTCATCCGAAGTAAGGATAAAGCGGATCGGTGACGGGCAACACTTTTTAGGAGACATTGAATGGCGATCATCGAATTGGAAAATGCAGTAAAAGTTTATTCTATTGGCGAAGTCGAGACCCGCGCTCTGGACGGGGTCACTTTGAGCATTGAGGATGGCGAATTCACCACCCTGGTTGGCCCTTCCGGCTCAGGCAAGACGACGATGTTGCAGCTCATGGGTTGCCTAGATAAGCCCAGCAGTGGCCTGGTCAAGATCGACGGGCAGGACGTCACTCGTCTCAGCGCTAACCAGCGCGCCGATCTGCGAAAGGAGAGGATCGGTTTCATCTTTCAATTCTTCGCCCTGGTCCCTGTCCTGACCGCTTATGAGAACGTGGAGCTCCCATTGCTCTTGAATGATGTCCCAACAGCCGAGCGAAAGGAACGGGTGAAAAGCCTGTTGGATGCCGTTGGCATGGCCGATCGGGCCAATCATCGCCCGGATCAATTGAGCGGCGGCGAACAACAGCGGGTGGCCATTGCCCGCGCCCTGGCGCCCCGGCCTTTGCTGGTCCTGGCCGACGAACCCACGGCCAATCTAGACACGGAAAATGGCACCCAGGCTATGGACATCATGAAGCGCCTTAACGAAGAAACAGGAACAGCCTTCATCTTTGCCACCCACGATCCCCGGGTGGTTTCGTATGCCCGGCGGGTGGTTAAGTTGCATGATGGGCAAATCGTCGACGGAAATGCGTCTGGAATGGAATAGATGGTTTGACGGCACTTCTTTCAAGAATATCCGAATAGGAACCTATGATTTTCCCATTTAAGTGCAATTACTTAAATCTCTAAGAAGTGACGTCTAAACCTTCAAGCGCAACTGCCTAGAAGTAAACTACAGCCGGATAATGTCATTTCCGCAGAAAATCTGGAAGTTTACATAACAACAGGCTTTACTCACGCTGACTGAAGCGCCAAAGCTTAGTCCCTGACGAAGATGGGCGACTCCGACCCCTATCGCTTTGGTTTCTGTCACGGCCGTGTTAAATTCTCCCGGTAATGAATAAGGAGCAAGCATCGGCAAATAGGTCAATAAATACTTGGCGTAACCTGGCAGCGGCAACGGTAGCTTTGATGTCGTTTGTTTTGGGGTTGGCTTTGAGCCGCATCCTATATGAAGGGTTTTTTCCTCGAGCTCTCTGGCTGGGCCGGCCGTTGGCGGGGTTGTTTATTGGATTGATTGGCGCGATTTTCGGCTGGTTACTCTGGCGAAGCCTTAACAGGAAATTAGGCGAATCTGCCAGTACACCGGTGAAAGATGATGAACCGTATTCACTTTCGGTCGATCATGCAGCCTGGACGACGGCGGCTGTCTTCTTCCCCCTGGCCTTAAATCTGCTTTATTTATTCGATCGATCCGTCAACCTGACGACCATCCGTTTTGTATTGTTTTCCAGTTTATGGTTGGTCGTTATCTTTTTAGCCCGCCAACTCGTCCGTCCTGCAATTGGTGGCGATGGCTAAGTTTTGTCTTGCTGATTGGCTATATTTTTCCGGTTTATTTGGCTACCCTGGGACAGTCCGTGGGTACGGCCGACACATTCGAATTCCAGGTCGTCGTCCCCAAGCTGGGCATCGCCCACCCAACGGGTTATCCGCTTTTTCTTCTTTTGAGCAAACCCTTCAGCCTGGTGCCGATTAATTCCGTCGCCTGGCGCGTCAATCTGGCCACGGCCGTTTTTGGCGTGACGGCCGTCTGCCTGCTCTATCTCCTGGGCCGGCGATTGACAAAATGGTCACTGGCGGCTTTGGTAACGGCCGCTCTTTTTGGCCTCACCCCGACCTTTTGGCATCAGGCAATCCAGGCTGAAGTTTATACTTTACACGCCCTGCTAGTGATCGCCGCACTGACTCTTATGCGAGAGATCGGTGGCTGGCGCCTGGAGGCCAAACTATACGAACCGGCCGCTGCATCAGTATCCGACAAGAAGGGTGGATTGCCAGAGGAGAGCGAGGCAGCAAACACCAAGAAATGGCACCCGTATACCTGGAGCTTATTGCTGGCTCTCGTCTTAGGACTTGGCTTGACCAACCATTTGACGACAATCATTTTGCTTCCCGCAGCGGTATTAGCCATTCTCTTTGCCTATAGAGCGGGCAGGTTCGATGATTCTCCGGTGAGCCGCCCCTGGTCTTTCATATTGCCTATCGTTGCCTTTTTGGCTCCATTGCTCCTATACGCTTACTTGCCGCTCCGGTGGGCAGCAGTCAATGGTCAACCCATGGGCTTCGATCGTTTCCTGGATTGGGTCATCGGCGGCCGGTTTCAGGGCGCGCTTCAATTAGGGGCATGGTTAGATGACCCAACCCGCTATGAGATCGTTGGCCGCTTACTGTCAGTTGAATGGTTTACATTTTGGACGCTGTTACTGATAGGAATCGGCGCGGCCTATCTCTTGCTGTGGCAGTGGCGTTATGGCCTCATCTTACTAGTCACCTGGTTGGGGACTGTTTTTTATGCCCTCAACTATTATGTGCCCGACCTGGCCGTTTTCATGATTCCCGCCCAGATAATCATGGCTTTGTGGTGGTTGTGCGGCATCGTCGCTGCTCTCGACCTTGTAGGTGCTAAGCCCGGTAAAAGGCGTTCCTTGCTCATTCAAACTATCTTTTTGCTGGCCGGCCTGATTCCGTTGCTGGCGATGGCCGCGGAGCAGACCCTAAACAACGTAAGGCAAATTCAGGCTGAGGATCGTACTCGCTGGGCTGAAACAGTCTTGGAGCTAAATCTCGCCGAAGAAGCGGCCATCCTGGCCGATAGCGATAAATTCCCGGGATTGTATTATTTGCAACAAGCCGAAGGTTATCGTCCTGATTTAGATATTTTGCTTCTGCCGGACGAAGCCAGCTACCGCGCTGAGCTAGACGCCCGGCTGGCGAGCGGTCAGACAGTCTATTTGGCTCGATTTTTGCCTGGCTTGGAAAGTATTTACCACTTGAACTCTTTCGGCCCGCTGACAGAAGTGAATGCCAAACCCGGTTCATCTCTTCCCCCTGGGATTGAGGCCAGCGAACTCACTTTTGGTCACATAAATCTGCTAGGCTATGACCTATCGGTTCAGTCACCGTATGCTGAAGGTGAATCTACGGTAACTTTTTACTGGCAAAGTGAAGAACCGCTGGAGGAAGTGCTCCATGTATATGTCCGCTGGACAGGCGAAGATTTTAAGGGCCCTGCATTAAGCCAACATCCGGCTAACAACATGTATCCTACTTTGGCCTGGTCGGCCGGTGAAATCGTCGCAGATTTTCATGCTATCCCCCAACCAAGGCCGGAAGAATCATTGGCATTGCAAGCGGCCCTGGGGCTGCCTTTTTCCGATCCGGGAACATTGGATTGGCAAACGGTAGCTGTTGTGGACGAGCGACCGGCGGTCGAACTGGTGTCGGCCACACCGTTGCGAATACAAGTTGGATCGACAGCCCTGGAAGCGGTGATTTACCCCGATCGAGTCCGCCCCGAGGACCGGCTCGAAATCCAGATCGCCGGCTTCGCCGAGGTACCGGAACAGGTATTAATAACGCTGCTGCCAGCGGGAACAACTTTGCCAGACGATAGTGAGTCCCAACTTAATTGGCAAACGGCAAATCCAGCGCCTATACCGGCCTCTCCTGAATCTGATCCACTCTCCCGCTATGTTTGGATGGCTTCCCTAGATACAGATCTACCCATTGGACCATACGACCTTTTTGCTAGCCAACCTGGCATACAATCCTATTGCGGCTGGTTTTCCAGGCCAGCGGCCGGCTGCGTCTTGGGTCAAGTGGAAGTCAGCGGCGTCCCCTTGCCTGAAGGCGCTATCAATTTCGAGGATAAAATCGGCCTCCTATCCGTCGATATCCCCGATCCCGTGCTCCTGCCTGGCAGCGAGCTGGTCGTCGACCTGTCCTGGTTAACCCTGGCGCCTTTGACCGAAGATTATACGGTTTTCGTGCAGGTTCTGGACGAGAACGATCGCATTGTGGGCCAGGTTGATAGTTGGCCTTTGCAAGGCACTTATCCAACGAGCCAATGGCAGCCAGGCGAAGTGAGTCGAGGACCCCTATCTCATTCAGCTAAAGAATGACTTACCCGCTGGGAGCTATAAGCTCAATATCGGCCTTTACCTTCTGGAAACGCTGCGTCGCCTGCCAATCGTCGACGAATCAGGCACGGCCGTGGGCGATAAATGGGAAGAACCCAGCTTGGTGGTCGAGCCATGAGCCATTTCGGTTTGTATCCGATGAAAAAAGCTCAGCATCAACTTTAACTAAATGTATAAGCGCCGTAGCCCACGACCCGGTCGCGAGGTCCGGCCGTATCGCCGGAATTCCGCAGATCGACGGTCTTGGCTACCAGACCATGCTCTGCCGCCAGGTGCAGCAGACCATTAATGGCCATGCAGCCACAAGCCTGGCCTTCTGCTAACGGCAGCAGTTCTTCGATGGCTTGGGAAGTAGCCCTATCGAGCTCGCAGGCGGTCTTATAATCGTGATAGTGGCTCAGATCAGAGCTAATGACGATGACCGTCTCCGGACCACCCCATACCGTCTCTAAAAACTCAGCCACCTCTGTGGGAGTTGCCTGGCCAACGACCAGCGGCAGTAAGCGAAAATCGGCGAAGATAGTCTGCAAGAATGGCAATTGGACCTCAAGACAATGTTCCCGCACGTGAGCGTCTTCACGAACTTCCACCTGAGCAAGCGACAATACGGCCTCTTGCGCCTCGGTATCTATGGGCACAGCGCCTAGCGGGGTAGCAAAGCCCTCGGCCCGGCTAGCTGCCAGTCCACGAATTGGAACCCAATGGGCCGGACCAAGCAGAACAACCCGACTTACCTCACCATTTGCCTGAGCCAGATGGGCATAGGCAGTGGCGGCGATCGGTCCAGAATAAATATAGCCGGCATGGGGGGCAATGATCGCTTTGGGGCGAGGGCTATCAACTTCTGGCACTTCGCCCAAATAGCGGCTAATGGTTTCTTGAAGATCTTTAGCATCACCTGGATAAAATTGCCCAGCAACGGCCGGCTGTCGTATCCTGGCCATGACTTCCTCCATCAAATCCTTCCCTGTTTTAACTTCACCAGCAGAGAGTGAAACTAATGCAGGGTGTACGAACAATTGGTCATTCTCGCCCTCACCTTCGTGAGGATAAACTTTGGCGGGAATCCAAACACATGGATGCCCACCGTCGTGGGCATGTCATTGACTGAAAGGTTATCCGCAGACCCACTAATGTCTAGGAACTACTTCTTCTTCCAGTATAATATAAATTGGATGGTTGGCTCAATAACCAACTCGAATTGGAGGAAAAAACGTGGAGACAATTGCCGTAATTCGTTCCATTGTAGCCTCAGATGCCCTGTCAGAAGTCATTGATGATGAATACGATTTTGACGCCCCTGTGAACTGTAAACTAATCAGCAAGATGCTGAGAACACAGGATAATGATCACTACCTGGTCAGGACTGGAGATAACAAGTACGTGGCCCGCATATACCAGCTTGGCCCACATCTCCAGCGCCAGGAATCAGATTATCTTTACGAGATGGATTGGCTAAATTTTCTCAAGGATAATGAGATTCCAGTTTCCTACCCTTTAGCCAGGGAAGACGGGCGTTTTTTGGGTAGCATCAATGCGCCGGAAGGAAAACGCTATTACGCGCTTTTCAGCTTCGCCGAAGGTCAGCCGATGGCGGTTGAAAATGAAGAGCAGCTTTTCGCCATGGGCCAAACGATGGCCAAGATTCATTTAATCTCAAACGAATATAAGACAGAGTATTCCCGCCGGCCGATGGATTTGACCTTCCTGGTTGAAGAACCCATCAGGCGAATGAGAGAGTACTGGGCGGGAAAAAAGGACGAAAAGCTAAATATCCTGTTATCGTCGGCCGAAGAAGCATCGGAAGCTATCTTGGCCTTATTAGCCAATGAAGAAGAGATCGAAGACAGTTGGGGACCAATAGGCGGCGATTTTCATCCGTACAACACTCACTTCAACGACAATAACCGACCGGCATTTTATAACTTTGATCTTTGCGGTTTTGGCTGGCGAGCCTATGATATCGCCGTATTCCTCTTGAATGCCAAGTTAATGGAAGGCGCCAGTAGATTTTCGGAAGCTTTTTTCGCCGGTTATTATTCGGTCCGGCCGTTGTCACAAAATGAACATGAGGCCGTCGCGCCCTTCTTAACCTTGCGAAGGATCTGGCTTACCGGCACTTTTTCCGTGGCCGAAGGCGCGACCGGTTACACTTTCATCGGTCCGGCCCAACTTGAGAATATCTAAGCCTCCAGTGGGGTCAGGAGACCGACCATAGCTACTTCCAATATTTGGCAAGGTTCGGAAGGTGATGAGATGCAAACGATAGTGGCAACGAAATATTGGCATCACTTGCCCGACGGCCGGATACAATGTGATGTCTGTCCTCGAGCCTGCAAACTGCACGAGGATCAGCGCGGCATGTGTTTCGTACGCGCACGCCAAGATGACCAGATCGTCCTGACAACCTACGGCCGTTCCAGTGGCTTCTGCGTCGATCCTATCGAAAAGAAACCGCTCAATCACTTTCTGCCTGGAACGCCAGTTCTCTCCTTTGGAACAGCCGGATGTAACCTGGCCTGTAAATACTGCCAAAATTGGGACATCAGCAAATCGCGGGAGATCGATACGCTAGCTGATGCGGCTTCCCCGGAAACCATCGCCCGGGCGGCATTAGAATTAGGCTGTCGAAGCGTCGCCTTCACCTACAACGATCCAGTCATATTCATGGAATATGCTATCGACGTCGCCCACGCTTGCCATGAGGTTGGCATCAAAACGGTGGCGGTCACGGCCGGATACATGTGTGGCGAACCTCGGGTCGAGTTCTACCGCACCATGGATGCCGCCAACGTCGATCTGAAAGCCTTTACGGAACGATTCTATAAAGAACTTTGCGCCGGACAGCTACAACCGGTCCTGGAAACGTTATCCTATTTGAAGCATGAAACCGATGTTTGGTTCGAAATCACCAATTTAGTCATCCCAGGTCAAAATGATGATCCGGCCGAAATAGAGGCCATGACCCAATGGGTGGTCGAGGAACTCGGCCCAGACGTTCCCATGCACTTCTCGGCCTTTCATCCTGACTACAAAATGATGGATACGCCAAGAACCACGGCCAAAACGTTGAGCAAGGCCAGGGATATCGCAATAAAAAATGGCGTCCGCTATGCCTATACCGGCAATATTCATGACGAACACGGTGATAGCACCTACTGCCACCAATGTGGCCATAAGGTCATCGGCCGGGACTGGTACGTTTTAACAGCCTGGAATTTGTCCGAAGATGGGCGTTGCCAGAACTGTGATAGATCGTGCGCCGGCGTTCTTGAGCCTGAAGCGGGTCATTGGGGAGCAAAACGCCTTCCGGTCCGCCTATCTAAATATCACAATTAAGTGAGGAGTGCCGGTGGCTCAAGGAGTACGGTCACGGTTTAGCAGACGTAAAGTCCGCGCCAGTTGGCGCGACACTTTGTTGCTAATCAGGGAATTCGGTTGGCCTCTATTGGTATTTCTGCTGACCATGATCGGAGCCGGATTTCTTTACTACCTGTTAGCGTCTTTAGCCCAGACGCCTGTCGATAGTATTGTGGAATCGGTGTACCTGGTCCTTGCCTTGTCTTTTTTGCAGCCCATTGGCGAATTCCCGGATGTCTGGTATCTACAAATCTTTTATTTTCTAATGCCCATCATCGCCGTGGGCATATTGGCTTACGGCTTGGCCGACTTCGGCCTGATGTTCTTCAACCGCAAAGCTCGTAGCAAGGAGTGGGAAATGGCTGTCGCCTCGACCTTCAAAGATCACATCGTTCTGATTGGTTTGGGCCACTTGGGCTTTCGGGTGGCAAGCGAACTTCGCGAATTGGAACAGGATGTCGTGGTCATCGAACTCAATGCCAAGGCAGATCTCATAGCGGCCGCCCATGATATGGACATACCCGTCATCGAAGACAACGGCAAACGCCGGGAAGCGCTGCAAAAGGCGGGAACATCCAGAGCTCGTACTATCGTCATCTGTACCCAAGATGATAATCTTAATCTACAAATCGCATTCAAGGCCCGGAAGCTAAAGCCTGATATCTACGTTATCGTGCGGATCTTCGACGATGACTTCGCCCAGACTTTGGAAGAACAATTCGGCTTCAAGGCCATGAGCGCTACCAGGATGGCGGCGCCAACATTTGCGGCCGCTGCAGCGGGAGTAGATATTACCGGGCCGATCACGGTTGAAGGGGAATCGCTCAGTCTAGCTCGCTTGGATATCCAATCCAGATCGAACTTGGCTAGCCAAACCGTAGCTGATGTAGAGCAGAAGTATGATGTCAGCGTGGTACTTTTGCGACGAAATGCCGAATCAGATTATCACCCGGCCGGTGACAAACTATTATCGGCTGGCGACGTCCTGGCTGTGTTAGCAGGCCCGGAACAGATCAGCCATCTAGTGGATGGAAATCAGGGCTCTTGATTATGGGGGATCCGAATGCTTTGGGTTCTTACGTTAGTCGAAGATGTTAACTCGAACAAGACGGCAGCCCCCCTGGCATATTTCACAAGAATAGATCCGCCCTTACTCATCGTCAATAAGAATAGGAGCTCTTCTTCACTTAAAAGCCAATGCGTGATTCAGATCTTGCAATTCTAATAGTTTTGTTGTAGTATTGCAACAAAGGGTATTGTTGTAATATCCCGCATGCATAATTATTGATTTCTTTGTCTGACAATAGATAGGTTTTTAAACGAGGCGGCCTTGATGTCGGGGATCGGTACCTGGACCAGGAAGGATTGACGGACGCGCATAAGTTTAGAGCCAGTCATGGATTTGGTTTGTGGGCAATCTCGGCCGATGAGGCTGATATAGATAACGCAACAAGCGAATGAGGACTGGCAACCCGGCGATAGGATGGCAACTTCGACCTCAACGACACTATAACGCCCAGCCTGTGGAAAGCAATGCTACAAATTTTGTTCCTGGTCCAGGTACCATCTTGACTGAATGCGGCAACGGCTTGTTTTAACTGATACGATCCGTACCCTAAAAGCTTTCAAAACAAATACTAATAAACGCTAAACAAATCCCCGATTTTTATCCCACGATTTGCGATCTGCCTCCTGAGTGATTAGAATCGACTTTCGGATACATCAACTATCCGGAGACGACGATGAAAAGCACATCTGTCTGGCGGTATTTTGACTTATGGTTAACGGCCGCCGTTCTTCTTTTAACTGCATATGGCATCTTGGTGATCAGGAGCGCGGTTACCGGCGCGCCGGCGTTCGAGGACTTTCCACAGCGGCAGGTGATCTTCGCCTTCATTGGCATCATTGTTATGCTGGCCATTGCCGCCGTCGATTACCGTATCTTAACTTCTTCCCATTGGTACATTTACATCTTCATCGTCGTATCTCTCATTTTCGTCTACCTGATCGGGGTCATCAACAATGATTCCAGGCGCTGGTTTGATTTGGGCATCGTTCAGCTCCAGCCATCCGAGTTCGGTCGCATCTTCCTGGCGGTAACTTTTGCCCAATTTTTAGCCACCCGGAAACATTTGATGAGCCGTTTTTCCAATACTCTTCTGTCTTTGCTTTACGTTGGCATTCCTGTAGCCTTAATTTTCATTCAGCCGGACCTGGGCATGACCATTTTATTTTTTGTCGTTTGGTTTGTGCTGATATGGTTGGCAGGCTTGCCTCTATCCCATTTCGCCGTGCTGGCCACGGTAGCCATCATACTCATCATAGCCCTATTTCCCGCCCTGGCCGACTACCAAAGAGACCGGATCTCCGCCTTTCTAAATCCGGAAGCACTGCCAGAACAATCATTCAATATCGAACAGGCGCTTATCAGCATCGGCTCAGGTGGCTGGTTCGGTAAAGGGTATTTACAAGGGACCCAGAGCCAGTTGGGTTTCCTTCGCGTACAGCACACCGACTTCATATTCTCGGTTTTAACCGAGGAATTGGGCCTGATCTTCGGCTCGCTGGTCGTGTTGGGATTAATGGCTTTTATTTTGTTGAGAATCTTGCGCGTGGCCAAATTATCGCCTGATCCGGCCGGTCGATACATCGCCGCCGGCGTGGCTACCGTGCTTTTCTTTCAGACCGTCGTTAGCGTGGGCATGAACCTGCGTGTATTGCCAGTAACCGGGCTCACCCTACCCTTTGTAAGTTACGGTGGCAGTTCTCTCATTACCTTATATATGGGCATCGGCGTCGTGCAATCGGTGCTTATGCGCCACCGCAAACAAGAATTTGGTTAGTTGGCCTGCTTCTTCCAAATTCAATTCCGCCGGCCGCCTACAATCGGTCGAACATCTCTTGAAAAAGTTCACTATTTGAAGTTGTTACCAACTAATCCCTGAAACCTGGAAACTATCATGAATGTACGTGTACGTTTTGCTCCAAGCCCCACCGGATATTTGCATATTGGCAGCGCCCGCAGCGCGCTGTTCACATGGATGTATGCCCAACGTTTTAACGGCAGTTTCATCCTACGTATCGAAGATACGGATTTGAAGCGCACCCGGGAAGGCGCAATAGAGGACTTCAAATCTTCTTTGGGTTGGCTAGGGATCACCTGGGACGAAGGACCTGACATCGGTGGAGCCTACGGCCCCTATGTCCAGACCGAACGGGCAACACTATACCAGGAATGGGCGCACTGGCTACTGGACAACGGTTATGCCTATAAATGCTTCTGCACGGCCGAGGAATTAGCCCAGAGACGGGCAAATGTGCAAGCCGAGAAAGAATCATGGCTGGGCTACGATCGCACATGTCGTAACCTGGCGGCCGAAGATATCGCTGCCCGGGAAGCAGATGGGAAGAGTTTTGCCATCCGCTTTAAAATGCCGCTAGAGGGCACCACGACCGTACCTGACCTGATCAGGGGAGACATCGTGTTCGAGAATAGCCAGGTGGCCGACTACGTCTTGTTAAAATCCAATGGCCTACCGACCTACCATCTGGCCCACCCGGTTGACGATCATTTCATGGAGATCTCCCATATCACCCGGGGGGTCGAGTGGATCAGTACGGCGCCTTTGCATGTCAATGTATTCCAGGCATTTGGTTGGGATCTGCCAATTTACGTTCACATGCCGCTCATTCTCAATCCAAGCGGTATGGGCAAATTGAGTAAAAGGACCCAAGCCTTTGACGACTCCGGGCAACAGGTGTTCGTCCGGGTGGAGGAGTTCCGGGAAGCCGGCTATTTACCTGAAGCGCTGGTCAATTTCCTGGCCAATGTTGGCTGGTCTTTTGGCGACGACAGAGAAAAGTTCACCATGCAAGAAGCCATCCCTCGCTTCGATTTAGCCGAGATCAATCCAGCCGAAACCAGGCTGCCGTATGATAAGTTGGACTGGCTAAACGGCCAATACATTCAAGAGATGGCGCCGCGGGAAATTGCCGAAGCGATCAAACCTTATTTGGAAGAGGAAGGTTACGAAGTTGACTTGGAAGCCCTTGTTTACTTGACGCCGGCATTGAGTATGCGCCTGAAGCGCTTTACCGATGCTGTGCCTCTATTGCGCTTTTTATATGTGGACGATCCCCTCTCGGCCACAGTTTCAGATTTGACCGATAAAAAGTTAGAGCAACCGGCTGCCCAGCGGGCTTTCAACCAGGTCAGAGAATTCGTGGCAACCGTGGAACCCTTTGATGTTAAGACGATTGGCGATGGTTTGCGTATCATTGGCGAACAAAATACGAGCAATGGCAAGGCCGGCCCCTTCTTGGGCCGTATGCGCCTGGCGGTGACCAATCAAAAGGTTTCGCCGCCATTATTTGAGTCGATGATGGCCATGGGCCGGGAACGGGTGCTAGGGAAACTGGATGAGGCAATCCTCGTTCTTGGCAACCAGAGCTAACGAATCCGTTCGTTAAGCTGTGCCTACCGTAAAGAAATCATAAGCGGAGCCGAAGAATCCAATGGATAATCTTATGAATGGACCGCCAGCTGATCCTACGGCTTTAGATGTTGTGGTGGTCGGCAACGTTGGCATTGATACCAATATCTATCTGAGTGATGAATACGTTGACCTAACGATAGAAACCCATTTCGCACAGATCCTAGACTACGTCGGCCAGGCCGGAGGTTTTTCAAGTAGGGGTTTCGCTCAACTAGGTAAAAAAACTGCCTTTGTCGGCCATGTGGGCGCCGATCATAACGGCCGGTTCATAAGAGAAACTCTGGCCGTAGACGGCATCGATCTGTCGGGACTATTCCTCGATCCGGCCGGGACATCTCGCAGCGTTAATCTGGTGTACCCGGATGGTCAACGCACAAGCTTCTATGATGGCAAGGGCCATATGGAGTTCGTACCGGATACGGAAATATGCCGGAATATCCTTACCCGGGCCACATTAGCCCATTTCAGCATTCCCAACTGGGCGCGTTATCTCTTACCGGTCGCACAAGACTTGGGCCTGACTATTTCCTGCGACATCCAGGATGTGAAAGCGCCCGATGATCCTTATCGTCAGGATTTTATCGATAATGCTGACATCCTCTTTTTTTCAGCAGCAAATCAAGCCAGTCCCCGAACCCTGATTAAATCTTTCCTAGACAATCGCCCAGAACAAGTGATCATCGCCGGGATGGGCGCAAAAGGTTGCGCTTTAGGCACCCAAGAGGGCATTCGCTTCTTCGAAGCAGTTCCTATGAGCCGACCAGTAATCGATACGAATGGCGCAGGCGATAGCTTGGCTGTCGGTTTCTTGTCTAGTTATATTCTCGATGGATATACGATAGAAGAATCGATCCAACGTGGACAAATCGCTGCCCGATATGCCTGCTCAATCAAGGCTACATCGTCGGATCTCATCGGCCTCGAACTGCTTGAAGAACTTTACGCAGAGTAGGCTTAGATCATTGTCCAGCGCCATCGTTGCTAACATGAGCGGCTGTACTTGCCAAAATATATAGCACCCCGAAATGAAATTATGAACAAAGAAGATCGAGTTCCAGATACGAAGTGGCAATTGTTTGTTGAACCAGAAAACCAGCAGGTTGCGGCTTTGAGAAAGAAACTATCGGATTTTAACATCACAAAAGCGAGGGCCGATCAGGGTTTTGGCCTGGGGATTTTCGTGCATGATACGAAGGGACATTTGATAGCCGGGATTTACGGTTGGATTTGGGGTGCATGTCTTGAGATCGATTACCTTTGGGTACATGAAAATCTTAGAGGCATGGGATATGGCAAAAAATTGATGATTGATTTAGAGAAGAAAGCCCTGTCTCGCGGTTGTCAATTAGCCATTTTGGACACCTACAGCTTTCAGGCGCCGGCATTCTACGAATTGCTGGGTTATGAGTGTTTTGGTCTCATCGATGGATACGGTCCCGGTTACCAAAAACATTTTTTCAAGAAAGAATTAAGAGCGGAAATAAGCAGGGTTTGACGGCCGGTTATATGAGTCCAATCCTCTAAATTTTGCAGAACGGGCTAGTGCTGCCAAAATAGTAGGATCTAGATTTGCCGGAGTGATACTTTAATATGACCGAAACCAACACTTCATCATTAAATTTCATTAACGCCATCATCGACGAGGATAATCGAACGGGCCGGTACAACAATCGCGTCCACACCCGCTTTCCACCTGAACCCAACGGCTTCCTACATATTGGACATGCCAAGTCGATCTACTTAAACTACGGCTTAGCCGAACAATATGGGGGCAAATTTAATCTTCGCTTCGACGATACGAATCCACTGAAGGAAGAACAAGTATACATAGACTCTATTATCAAAGATATTGGCTGGCTTGGAGCAAACTGGGAAGACCGGCTGTTTTATGCCTCCGACTACTTTGAACAACTCTACGTGTATGCCATTGATCTTATTAAGAAAGGCCTAGCCTATGTCGACGATCTGAGCGCTGAAGAAATCAGACAATACCGGGGAACGTTAACGGAACCGGGGGAAAATAGCCCATATCGGGAACGGACGATTGAAGAAAATCTCGATCTCTTTAAGCGGATGAGGGCCGGCGAATTCGCCGACGGCACGCGAGTATTGCGAGCCAAGATCGACATGGCTTCGCCCAATATCAATTTTCGCGATCCGATTATGTACCGCATTTTGCACGCCGCCCACCCCCGGACCGGAGACGATTGGTGTATTTATCCCATGTACGATTGGGCTCATGGCCAATCAGATTCCATTGAAAACATAACCCATTCCATCTGTACGTTGGAATTTGAAGACCACCGACCACTTTACGATTGGTTTCTCGAAAACCTTGGTGCTTACCAGCCCCGGCAAATTGAATTCGCCCGTCTCAAGCTCAACTATACCGTGATGAGCAAGCGCAAATTGCTGCGGTTGGTAAATGAAGGCTATGTCGACGGTTGGGACGATCCGCGCATGCCGACCCTCTCGGCCTTGAGGCGGCGGGGTTATCGTCCTGAAGCGATTCGCAAATTCACCGAGCTTGTCGGCGTCGCCAAAAGCAATAGCGTGGTCGAATTATCCTACTTGGAACATACTGTACGAGATGATCTGAACCAGTATGCTCCCAGGGCTATGGCCGTACTGCAGCCAATTCGAGTGACCATCGAAAATTACCCCGAGAATCAAGTAGAGGAATTCGAGATTCCTAATTACCCACAAGACAAGGAAAATAAAGAATATCGGGTCGTTCCTTTTTCTAGGCAGATATACATCGAGCGAGATGACTTCATGGAAGATCCGCCGAAGAAATTTTTCCGCCTGGCACCCGGCCGTGAAGTCAGGCTCGTAGGCGCCTATTACGTCACTTGCAATGAAGTCGTGAAGGATGAAGCCGGCAACGTGATCGAACTGCGGTGCACTTACGATCCTGAGTCGCGGGGTGGTAGCACACCTGACGGCCGCAAGGTGAGAGGCACGATTCACTGGGTATCGGCGGTCCACGCTGTGCAAGCTGAAGTCCGCTTGTATGACACATTATTTACAATGGAATTTCCGGAAGCTGCTGGGGAAGGCACGGATTTTACAGATTTCATTAACCCCGACTCACTGCAGGTCTTGACTCGCTGCCAGCTTGAGCCTAGCCTGGCTAATGCTACTGTGGACGATCGCTACCAATTCATGCGCCAAGGGTATTTTTGCCTGGACTCAGTCGACTCATCGCCCGAGCGTCTGGTTTTCAATCGGACAGTCACGCTCCGGGACACCTGGGCCAAGATACAGAATAAGGATTAAGAGAGTTTATGACTCATCCCCTGGTAGCACAATTACAGTTTACTCGCAGCGAGTGGCTTCGAGCTCTCGATGGTTTGACTGACGAAGATGCTCGCCAGCGATTCCCGCCCATGAACTGCATTAGCTGGATGGTTGGGCATTTAGCCTGGCAAGAAAACCGGTATTGGTTACGAATGGCCCAGGGAAAAGATTTGGCGCCACAACTCGACGATTTGGTTGGCTACGGCCGGCCTGGCAGCACACCTCCACTGGAAGGGATGTGGCTGGCCTGGCAAACAGTCATGGAAGGCGCGAACCTTTACCTTGACGGGTTGAACGAAGAGGATTTTGGGATTCATTATCAGTGGAAAGATCGGACCGTCCCCGAATCGATCGGAACCCTGCTTCAGCGGGTCATTTATCACTACTGGTTTCACACCGGCGAAGCGATGGCCATTCGCCAGCTACTTGGACACAACGACCTGCCCGAATTCGTCGGCAGTTTCCCAAAGGATGCACACTACCGCGTTTGGTGATCTTTTAATGGACTAGAAATGCAACCTAATCGTTTTGTCGGCTAATGAGGAACGATTTACCAAATCGTGCTATAGGCTATCGGACGAACCCTGTCAGGTTGAGTACTAGACCCGGGTAACATACTCACCTGAGCGGGTATCTACCCGGATGACGTCTCCGACAGCGACAAAAAGTGGCGTTTTAACCTTTACCCCGGTTTCCGTAATCACTTCCTTCGTCGCGCCTGTTGCCGTATCCCCGGCAACGGCATGCTCGGCCTCGACAACCTCCAAATCGACATTTAGCGGCAGGTTGTAATCGATCACTTCGCTTTCATACAACAAGAGCTCCAAATCCAGATTCTCTTTGAGCCATTGGGCATCCTCGCCTATTGTCGCATGGGCCACACTAGGTTGCTCGTAAGTCTGGGTATCCATAAAGACAAAAAACTGGCCGTCGTCATACAGATATTGAACCGATCGTTTATCCAGATGGATATTTTCTACGCGGTCGCCAGAATTGAAGGTTAATTGCAGATTTGCGCCGGTCCGAACATTTCTCACGCTGACGCGGATGGTGGCTTTGCCCCTTCCGGGCTTATGGTGGGAATATTCCGTTACTTTATATATCTCACTATCATATAAGAACGCTGTGCCGCGGCGCAGCTGATTCACATCAATCATCAGACTTCTCCCGAATATATTTGGAATGTACTCTCTAGGGTAGCGTGAAAGTGTATCATAAAGGATCCGGCCTGTCAGGTGTTGGCACCTGCTAGTAACGGTTTTTCCAAAGTCGTGAAAACGACGGACCAAAGATCGGCCACGGCTTCTACTTCCAAAGATTACTCAACCGTATTCCTGAGTTATACGGCGCTTGGCTGGTTCAAAGTGCTGATTTTGGTAAAACCCAGCTCTGTCGAGCCCGATCGTCGTCCAGGCGATCAGTTAGCGTGAAGCCCGCAGGAAGTCACATAACACCACATTATGAGACTCTACCCCTTGTATACGCTTGTCTCGATTGTAGAATATTCGCTGCCGGTTAAAGCGGCTTCTTACATTTGCCAGAAGTTCCGGCGATGAAGAGGTCGCTTATCTCCGTGTCCGGCAGAGCCAGATTGTAAATCTCTAGTTCATCAATGCGACCCACAAAGTTCTGTCCTTTGGGGTTACCGCCGATTAACAAGGGATGTGGGTGGCTGATGCTACCCGGCGCGGTCGCGCTAGGGACAAAGTCACCATCAACCAATCCTTGCACGTATACCTTGCCTTCGTCCACAGTCCGGTCGACGGTGACTACAATGAAGCGCCAGGCATTGGTCGGGAGGGTATTGGGCGAGACGTAGCTCATTTTCGGCGTAGAGCCGTCGTTCATGGTAAAAACCAGGCGACCGCTGCGCAAGAAGAGCCGGTAGCCTACGCGGTTGTCAGAGTCCCATTTCTCCACGATGGTACTCATCAAACCGTCCACCTGGTCCGGCCGGATCCAGGCGTCAATCGAGAAACTATCGTTGCTATCAAAGTTCAAGGATGGATCGTCTTGTACAAACACTCGTTGGTCTATGCCATTGAAGGTCAGGCAGAGGTCCACCTTGCCTTCGATTGGTGCCGGTGTGCCGATATATTCACCGGTGTTGGATCCAGCGAAGTCGATGGCCGGACCGCCGGTTGCTTCATCAAAGGGCCACCAGGCCACAAGGCCATCAGGCGGATCGATACAGGGTAAGCATTTGCCGCCGCTGAGAGAATTGTAGAGCTGGCCGACTTCGGTGGCTTTGAGGGCGCGATTGAAGATCTCCAGCTCGTCTATTGCGCCGGCATAACGATCGGCCGGATCAGCGCTTTTGGCGATCAAGAGAGGCCGGTTGTTATCGATGTTGCCGGTCGCCATATCGCTAGGCGTAAACGATCCGATGACCTCGGCATTGACATATACAGTACCGACATCAGCCGACCAGTCGACGGTGACGGCCACAAAAGTCCAGGCGTCGATGGGCAACGGAACTGTATCCAGGAAGCTAAGCCCCAGGCTCGTACCATCGCCAATCAGGAAACTCAGACGCCCATCAACCAGGCGAAGTGAATAACCCTGACCGTTGGCCAGGTCTCGCTTGTCGACTATGGAGCCAAGAAGGACAAGCTTGGCCGGTTTTACCCAAGCGTCGATGGTTAAGCCAGGATCCTGGCCAAGATTGAGGGTCGGATCATGGGCAACTTCAACGTGTTGGGTGCCGTCGAAAAGCAGAGCCCCGTTGACGAATCCGGGAACGGGGCTGGGATTGTTGATCCAGTCGCCGTCATTGTTACCGACGCTATCTTTAGCCGGTGAAGCTAGTTGGTTCAGGGTCCACCAGCCAATCAGCCCTTCAACCGGTTCGGTACAGGGGCATTGCTTAATAAGATAGACGAAAGCTGCCCCAGCATCAGTTCCGGCGCTGTCGTCCATCTCTGTGCCTACGACGACGTTACATCCGCTCAGGCTGACGAAGTCATTGCTGCCAAAAAGATTCATGGTGGATCCGGTGACTAGCTTCTCCGATTCTGTCCAATCATCTTCATCGCGCTCGAAGATGTAGGCAAAGGTATCGACCGAGATACCTGTACTTGGAGCGAAAAGAATGGCGCCTATGGCGGCCGTGTCTCCATCAACATCTACAGATATGCCAAACCTTTGCCCCTCAACTGGCACACCGGCATTCAGCTTCTGCTGCTCACTCCAACCGTTTGCGCCGCGCACAAATACGTAGGCCGCCCCAGCATCCGTTTCTTCATCGTTTTTAAATATAGCGCCCACTATTGCGGTCCCACCACTTAGCGCGATCGCATTTCCAAATTCGTCGTGCAATTTCGGGTCGCCGGCAATCAGTTTCTGTTCCTCGTCCCATACGCCGCCACTGCGCAGATAGACATATGCCGCACCCGCCTTATCTGCCGCTTCATTGTCTGCCCTAGCGCCTACGATGGCTATGTCCCCTTGCACGGCAACAGCGCTGCCGAACTGATCATTTGCGTGCCCATTAAAGGGAATAAGCTTCTGTTCTTGACTCCAGACGATATCATCCCGGACGAAGGCGTAAGCAGCTCCTTCCTCCGTTGAATTGATGGAACCAGGGGCCCCGACAATGACACTGTTTTCGTGAACGGCTACGGTAGCACCGAAAGCAGCAAAAGCCGTCGGGTCGCCGGCCGATAATTTAGCTTGCTTAACCCAGACACCAGCGCTGCGCACAAAAACATGTACCGCTCCAGCATTGGTTTCCAGGCTGCTATCCAGGGGCGCCCCAACGACGGCCGTGTCGCCGTGGATGGCCACAGCCATCCCAAATCGGCCCCCAGGAACTTCTCCCGGTTCTAGTTTTGCCTGTTCAATCCAGATACCCCCGCTGCGCGCAAATACATAAGCACTTTGCTCACCAGATGCGCCAACGATGGCCGTATTACCATCGACACAGGTGGAAGATCCGAAATGGGCAGATAGCGCTGGGAGGCTAGCGAATAAGATGAACTGATCAATTGCCATTTTTAACTTCTCCAGGTTATGACTTCAACGTATTTGTAGTTGTAATCTTATTCAAAGCTCCAGTCATGAAGGTTTCCATCATCCAAAATCATGCTGGCGGTCCAACGGTTAAACAAAATATCCGGCCGCCAAATTTCGACTTGATCCAAACTGTATTCATCTGGTATTTATTCTGCTTGAGCTGAGTTGGAGTGTCGATGGCTATAATGGGCGACTCTCAAGCAGTATACTGCCATTCAACTTCAGATCCAACTGCGCTGGAATGGGCACCAGGGTTTTTCCAAATTCGTATAAGCGCAAAGAAAAAGAACCCAAAATCTATTACCATGGGGGTTGCAAACCAATCTAAAACAGGTAGAGGTTCCCATGAACAATCATATCATATTCGAAAACATGATGGCTGAAGGTGTAGTTTTTGACTTCAATGCACGTTTGGAACATTTGAAAAAGGTAACCGATACCTTATCAACATTTGACTGACTTTGGAAAGACCCTGACCTGCTAGTTGGCATCTGCTAGTGTTGGTGCCTACTGTTGTTGGTACCGGCCGGATTAGCATGCTAAAATGTCCTTATGGCATCTGTTCCCGCCCCGGTACAGCTCTTGTGTCGGCAATGCAGCGCCCCCCTGCCCATTGAACAGGGTACCCAGTACGTCGACTGCGAATTTTGCGGTACCACTAACTACGTCGACAAAGGCCAAACAGTCTTTCATTACGCGGTCCGGGAAACGGTCCGCGAAAATGAAGCTGTGGCAGCTCTAAGACGCTGGATGGCCGGCAACGCTACGATCAAAGGGCTAGACAAAGATGCCCAGCTTGGCCGGCCAATTTTCGAGCGATTTCCCATGTGGTTCGTTCGCGTTTCGTCAAATGGCGAGGAACAAGTGTATCTAGAGCCGGCCGCGGCCTTGTCCATCAGCGTGTTTAAAGAGCTATCCATACCGGCCGCCGATTTGGAACCGTATGACCACACCTTCGATGGATCAGCTATACCTGCCACCGTGCCTTACAATTCTATGCTCAAATGGTTAGGAGAAGAACATTCAGTGGAAACAGCCTCTATCCGGGAAGTTTCATTAGTCCACTTGCCCATCTATGTCATTAAGTATAGCTATAAGGATCGCGACTATACGGCCGTCGTCGACGCGGCTACCAGCGAAGTGTTCGCCAATATTTATCCCTCTAAATGGGAAGTACCTTACCTGGCGATTGGCGCTGCCGCATTCGCCGCCTACTTTTGCTCAGCTTTGATACCCTTGGGAGGTTATTTGTGGAACGGTGGTAGCGGGCTTGGTTTAGGTGCATTGATATATGTTGTCGTGGCTGTAGTCCTGGCAATCCCATTCTTCTCGGCCGCGGCGACTATTTCGGCCAAAGTGTAAGGACATGGCAACGCAATCTGAAATACACGGCCTGACTTGCCCGAACTGCAACGGCGTGGTACCGGTGCCAGAAGGCGCGCGCATCGTGACCTGCCCTTTCTGCCAGATGCGATCCCTGGTTCAAGGGGATCGTGGCGTCCAGCGCTGGCATGTGATCAACCAACTCGATCGGGACGGCGCATTGAATAACGGTCAGGGGCTTCTTCTCAGGTATGAATAAGGCCCGGGATCTAAAAAAGCAAGCTGAAATCGTTGATCTTTTCCTCGTCTATTTGCCCTACTGGCATGTGAAGGCCTTCGTGGCCGGTTGGATATTCGGCCGGGTTAAGTCTGGGAACGACAGCACGAAACCGGTTGAAGTTGAAGTGATGGAAGATATGGATTGGAACGATGCGGCAGCCGATATCTCCGAGTTCGGCGTCCACCACATCGAGTTTTCGCAACCAGATCTTAAACCTTATGATGCCGAGCGCCTGCATGCTGAAGGCATGGTTTTTGAACCGGTCGAGTCCCGAAGCGACGCGCTAAAAGAAGCCGAAGATCATTTCACTCATCGAGGCCGGAGTAAACGCTCATTAACCCGGACCTATTTTGAGAAGTTTCATATTTTGCGCCAGCGCCTATCCCTGGTCTACTATCCATTATGGGTGGCACGCTATCGTTATCGCAACCGCAGTTACCAGGTCGTGGTTGACGGTGTCAGTCCGAAAATACTTTACGGCAAGGCGCCAGGCAATATTTTTTACCGGGCAGCAATGTTGGTCGGTGGCATGGCGGCCGGTACATTCATCCTGGTCAACGGCACCATCATCGCCGGTTTGGCCGTGGCTAACAGCGACGATAGCGATGGTATCGCTTTCCTACTGCTACCCATCGCCATAGGTCTTGGCTTGATAGCCGCCGGCTACAGGAAGTTTCGGTATGGTGAGGAAGTTGAAAATATTCAAAAATCGGCCAAAAAAGCGGCGCTCGGTCGAGGACGAAAATCAGGCGGATTATTTTCAAGCAGTATTACGACCATCGTCCAAGAATTATCAGATATGGACACGTCCCGAAAGTGAAAGATTTTAGGCAAAGACAACCAGGGCTAGATAGATGAAATTGATTCTGCTTCGATGCCCTAATTGCGGTGAACCCTTAGAACCGGGGAACGACGATGTGGTGCTGGCCTGTAACAATTGCCATACCCCGGTGGCCATCGCCGTGAACGGTCCCCAGAAAATGGCGGTCCGTTTTGTTGATCCGGGAAAAACAGGAAAAGGTAATTGGTGGTTCCCGTTCTGGGTCTTCAAAGGTCAAGTTCGTATACAAAAACGCGAGACGCAGGGCGGCAGTCGTTCCGGCCGTAAAGATTCTGAAAAAATGTGGGGAATGACGCGCCATCTTTATGTACCCGCCTGGGAAATGGAGTATGCACGCAGCTCAGGACATTGGCAGCCGTTTGATCACCAAGCAACCTCCACTTCGATTCGTCGAGCAACCGGCAGAAGCCAATCTGGTTTCGGCCACGGTTACGCCCAAAGATGCGAAAAAATTATTAGAGTTCGTGATCTTAGCCATTGAAGCCCGGAGGAAAGATTGGTTGGAGGATCTTCAGTTTGATCTCGAATTGGAACAGCCAGAACTTTGGGCCATGCCGGAGGGTAGCTATTAGGGAAGAGGCTTTATACTATTATTGGGATCTAGCCAGTTCAACCTTTAGGCCCAGTATAATTAGGAGGGAATATGTCTTTAGAAATCGAGTTGGTCGAGACAAAAAAGCAATTAAAGGAATTCATTAAGGTGGCCTGGGATGTTTACAAGGATGATCCCAACTGGGTGCCTTGGCTCTATTTCGAGCGGCTAGAATTCTTCGATAAGAGCAAAAATCCTTTCTTTGATCATGCCGAAGCGGACTACTTCATCGCCAGACGCGATGGCCGGGCTGTGGGAAGCATTGCCGCCATCCTCAACCATCGCCATAACGAATTTCAGGAAGAGAACATCGCTCACTTTGGCACATTTGAGGTGATGAATGACCCGGAAGCGGCCGCCTCTCTGCTGGATACAGCATGCAACTGGGCAAAGGAAAGAGGGACGGACAAGATTTTGGGTCCGGCAAACTTATCCTCCAACGATGAGTATGGTCTGCTAGTCGAAGGCTTTGACAGCCCGCCTGTAGTCCTCATGACCTACAACCCCAAATATTATGTCGACTTCATTGAGGCAGCCGGATTTACTAAGGCCATGAACCTGCTGGCTTGGAACAAAAACATTCGTGATATGATGAAGCCGGGTGGTCTCCCCGAAAAACTGATCCGGATCGTGAACAAGGTCCCCGATCGTTATGGTCTCACCATTCGAACGGTCAACATGAAAGATTGGGACAATGAAGTAGAACACATCAAAAGAATCTATAATAGCGCCTGGGAGAAAAACTGGGGCTTCGTCCCTATGACCGATGCCGAAATCGACCATTTGGCTGGTAGTTTAAAGATGATCATCGATCCAGCAATTGTATTTGCCGTCGAAAAAGATGGCGAGGTAGTAGGTTTCTCCCTTTCTCTACCTGACGTAAACCAAGTGCTGCACAAAATCAGACCAGGTCCATCTGTAGTCAGTTCTTACATTGGCGCCGGCCGGATGATGTTGAACAAACGCAAGACCGACCGCCTACGGGTGTTTGCCTTCGGCGTTCTGCAAGAGTACCGGGCCAAAGGCGTAGACGCTTTGATGTATTACTATACGGCAAAAGCGGGCCTGGAGAATGGCTATGAATGGGCTGAGGCTTCATGGATCTTAGAAGACAACGACGCCATGAACCGGCCAATCGAAGCTTTTGACTCGGAAATTTATAAACGATACAGGATCTATGAAAAGACACTGTAAATAATTTTGTGTTGGTCAAGATCACCATAGGAGATACCTTGAATAAAAATGTGATTTCCACGGAACATGCCCCAGGAGCTGTCGGACCCTATTCCCAGGGCGTACGGGCCGGCAATCTTTTATTCACGGCCGGACAAATCGCCCTGGATCCGGCCACAGGAAAGATGGTCGAACAAGATATCGAGCTACAAACGAATCGAGTCATGCTCAACCTGCAAGGCATCCTGCAGGCAGCCGGCACAGATCTGAGCCATATCGTTAAGACGACGGTCTTCCTTCAGGATATGGGCCAGTTTGCTGCTATGAATGGCGTGTATGGCCAATTTTTCGGCGACCAACCGCCTGCCCGTTCGACCGTGGAGGTGGCGAAATTACCGTTGGGCGCCCTGGTTGAAATCGAAGCGATCGCCATGATCCCTGAATAAGGGCGGCCTCTTGAGCAATTTGGCCGGCTGAAGCGCAGATCCAGCCAAACGAATCATGTCCTCTAAAACGATCCTGGTCGTCGACGACGAAGCCAATATCAGGGATCTGGCCCGGCTATATCTGGAAAAGGAAGGTTTCCAGGTCATGATCGCTACCAACGGCCGACAGGCGCTGGAACAAGTCCGCCGAGACGAGCCGGCCCTGGTGGTATTGGACCTCATGCTGCCTGAGCTAGATGGTTGGGAGGTATGCCGCCGTATTCGCTCCAACAGCAACTTGCCCATCATCATGCTCACCGCCCGGGATGATGACGTGGATAAAATCGTCGGCCTGGAATTAGGGGCCGATGATTATTTGACTAAACCGTTCAATCCCCGGGAATTGGTGGCCCGGGTCAGAGCTGTGCTACGCCGTTCAGATCCGGCCGTCAATCAACCGGCCGATCAGGTAAGACGGCTGGCAGATGTGACGATCGATCCCGGTCGGCATGAAGTGACCATCAGCGGTGAGCGTGTCAACTTGCGGGCTAAGGAGTTTGATTTGCTGCTGGCGCTGATCGATCATGCCCATATGGTCTTAAGCCGGGAACGGTTATTGGATCTGGCCTGGGGTTACGAATATTATGGCACGACCCGAACCGTGGACGTTCATATCGCCCAACTGCGCGAGAAAATCAAGACTAGTGATCTGCAAATCGACACTATTTGGGGAAAGGGCTACAAACTGGTAACCACAACCACATAATATTTTATACGCTTATTCGCCAGCTGGCGTACGATGCTTTCTTGAAAAAATTCTTCAGGGAGTATTTTACATATCGATAACATTTTCCTGACCACTTCTTCACACGAGCCTGGTATCATATAAACATGTTTCGCAGCCTGCGTAGCCGCCTGCTCATTTCATACATCGTTATCATCGCCACCGTTCTGCTTTTGGTTACCTTGGCCCTTTTGGCCATTTCGGCCGCGCAAACCACCAGAATCTTGCCTACATTGCGCCAGTTAGGAGCCGTTGCCCAAGGGACCAGGCGTGAGCTGGCTCGTTCGATCGATCAAGGAGAGGCGCTACCAGACCTTCGTCTGGCCCTGGAAGAAACGGCGCGTGAGCAAAATACGCGCATCTTGCTTGTCAACCAAGCCACCGGCCTGATCGTCTTTGATAGCTTAACCGAAGGCCAGTCATGGACAGGCACCCGCCTGGGAAACGTCGTCCGACCGCGTGGCGAATTCTCTAACCTGGATCCCAATCTACCGCTCGGCCGCTACCAAGCGCCAAACGGTTCTTCCTGGCTGGTTTACCCCCAATCCCTTGGCGCGAGAGGTAGAGAACGCCTGCTATTGCTCTTTGCCCAGCCTGAACCCACGGTTCGACAATTCTTTCGCCAGAATTTTGCCCGGCCATTATTTTTCGCCGGTCTGGTCGCCTTTTTCCTGTCCCTATTCCTGGCTGCGCTCATCGCACGCTCGGTTACCCGGCCGCTGCAAAAGATGGCCATTGCCAGCGAGTCGATGGCCCAGGGTGATTACGAACAGGAGGTACCTGTTGGCGGGCCGGAAGAAATCCAACTGGTTGCCGCCAGTTTCAATACCATGGCCTCACAGGTTGCGTCCAGCCAGATAGCCCAGCGCGATTTTGTAACCAATGTATCCCACGATTTGAAGACGCCCTTGACATCCATTTTGGGCTGGAGCCAGGCCTTGCTGGATGGAACGGCGGCCGAATCCGGCGAACAGAAACGAGCCTACGGCGTCATCCATGACGAGGCAACGCGTATGGAGCGGATGGTTACCCAGCTCCTTGACCTGGCGCGAATAGAGTCAGGCCAGCTTACTTTGGCTCAAGATCCGGTTGATCTGCGGTTATTGCTTGGTGAAGTGGAACAAAGTTTCAGCCTGGTTGCAACGGAAAAAGAGGTGAGTCTGGCATTGGATGCCCAAGATGTACCTACCATCACCGGCGACGCCGATCGACTGTCCCTGGCTATTGGCAACCTGGTAGCCAATGCCCTGGCTCACACACCGGCCGGCGGATCAGTTCATCTAGGATTGCGGCCGTATGGACTCAAGGAGGTAGAGATCCTGGTCCAGGATAGCGGGGAAGGTATTCCCGTCGGTGAGTTGGACCGGATTTTTGAACGTTTCTACCAGGTCGATAAATCCCGATCGTCAAGAGCGGGGCAACGGGGATCAGGCTTGGGCTTGGCCATCGTCAAAGAGTTGATCGAGGCTCATCACGGCCGGATCGAGGTCCAAAGCCAGCCACATCAAGGCAGCGCCTTCATCATCCATTTACCGGTGGATTCAACAGAAACACAGTAGATTACCAGGATTCCTTAATTCTGGTTCACCTGCCGCAATCGCTCCAAAAACTCGCTCAACATCATGGCCGTTGCCCCCCAAACCTTGTGCCGGCCGACCAAAAAATATGGCACCTGGACGTCGTATCCCCTTAGTTCCCAAAGCTCTTCGAAGCGGTTGGCAGGATTAAGCAGATGGTCCAAGGACACTTCCATAATCTCCGCCACTTCACCGGCCTGTCGTTTGAAGGTGGGCTGGCCGTTGTACCAAGCTACAGTGGGGTAAACCTCGTAATCGGTTGGCGGAATATAGAGACATTCGAGATGACCCAAGATCTCCAGGTTGGCCGGCTCGATTCCTAACTCTTCCTGCGTCTCGCGTAGCGCCGTCTCCTGCAACGTTTCGCCGTCCTCCCGCCGGCCGCCGGGAAATGAGATCTGGCCCGCATGAACGTTCAGATCATCCCGCCGCCGGGTGAGGACCAGGTGGGTATGGTTTGTCTTTATGTAAAGCAATACCAGCACCCCACCCTGTCGAGTTTCGCCCGATACTTCCGGTAGCCGGGTTCCTCGCGGTTGTGGGAGCATCTTATTTTGCGCCCCGGCGATGTCAAAATCCGGCAATTGAAGCGCGCGCTTGATATCGTTCTTGAAAATCATGTCTCGTAAGATAGCAGATTTAAGAAGAACGCTCCACTACCTATTAATAAGCTGTTTGGATATCAGACGCTACTTACGACACCCATATCTCATTGGTGGGAGATAGGAACACGGCCCGGCGCAGATCGTCAGCATCCGAGAAGGTTCGCGGCTCCTTAGATCCTTCAAATAGGAGGCGGTTATCGGCCGATTATTCGATGATCATGTCCAACCCATTGGTCAACACAATCATCAATGAATGTGGTCTGATTTCAATGGAAGTGATTTTTTGACCTACCCCACGGTCGGTCAGTTCGTCTTCATCGGCCGTTATCCACGGCTTCGGCCGATGATACGAATCGTAGAAGGTATCATTGATGAAGCGTCCTTCGACAGAGATCCACTCGGCCTCTCCCCACAAAGCGATAACCAACCACTCGGTTCCGAGGCGTAGGCCGAAAAATCCCGGCCCGCCCATGCCATAGGTGCCTACATGGGTGGAAAGATGGTCGATTCTGCGGCCGATGACGTCCCTATCCGTCAGTCGATCTGGGGTGAATGGAACCAATTCACCGGAAGGACCCATGAGTCCTCTTTCTGATTCCTTGAAGGGGCGATTTGGGTCTGGAATCTCGTATTCGTAGATTAACTTCTTCATTTATAAGTTCAGCGCCGCCTAATTTTGGATTCTTCTGCTGGATTGTTGATGTTAACCCAAAATCCTAAAGCAGCCGATCAGCTGGCTGCAATTCTCCGGCCAGGCAAAAACCCGACGCAAGATAGGAACTCTGGTTAAGAAAAAGGCACTGACAGGCAGAATAAATGGCGATGAAAACAAAATGCAAGATCGGGACGTCGATCAAGATTGCCAAGGCGGTAAAGAACATGCTATTTTGATTATCAGCGACATACCACCAGGATAGAGATGGAGCCATATAAACCATCGATCCGTGTAGAACGACGACCAACACGACGACGACGGCTCCCAATTCCAAAACAAAGAGCTTGCTTTTTCCCCATCACTTGTGTTATTATGGCGTCAGACTACATGTCGTTAAACGATATATATGGAAGGAATGATGAACGTTCAGGAAGAGCTGCCCCTAACCGAGGCAACCTTCTTCATAATCCTGAGCCTGGCACCAGGGCCAAAGCATGGTTATGCCATCATGAAAGAGGTTGGTGCACTAAGCGATAACCAGGTGCAATTAAGCACGGGCACTCTCTACGGGGCGCTCAAGCGGATGCTTGAAGGAAGCTGGATCGAGCGGGTGGAGAACCCAGAGCCGGATAATGACATCCGGGGCCGTAAAGCGTATCGCTTGACGAAGCTGGGAAGGCGCATTCTGGAAGCAGAAATGGCCCGTCTGCGCCGGTTAGTCGACCTTGCGGAGCTACGGACGGAGGGGAAGACGGCATGACGGCACAGCAGCAGTCACTGGTTGCCATCCTCTTGGCGTTGTACGCGCTGCTACTGCGACTTTACCCATACCCGTTTCGCGAGGCATTTGCCGAAGAGATGCTTGATGTCTTTGCCCAACGTATGGCAGAAATGGTCCAGGGTAATTGGAGCAAACTGTTTCGCCTCTGCGTGCGCGAATATATTGATTTGTCCCGGCTGCTTCTAGCTGAAAGATGGAACCAGTTGAGACAGGGGAGGAGAGAGATGAAGAGGCCGGTAAACAATGTTCACGATTCGCCTGCCTCACCCTACGCAACCGGGACTCCAAGCTCCTGGGCCGGCGCGCTTCTAGCTGGGCTACCTCATCTACTAGTGCCGGTCTTCTTTATGACTCGCTGGCTGCTGCCCAAATTTTATATCTGGAGCCGAGGTCAACACCGAGATTTCATGGAAATTGGCTTTGCGGCGTTGGTGGCTTTGATGCTGCTTGTCGCCTGGCGGCGTGGTTGGCCCCGTTGGAGCGGAAGCTGGGCAGGGTATGGGAGCGCGAGTCTATTCATCTTGCTCTTGATCGCCTTGACTAACTTGTTTCAGGCCTACCCATCGCTGATTGACTACGCGGATATCGTCGAGAACGTTCCTATTCTGGTCTGGCTGGTGTTGACAATTGTGATGTTGGTTTTGCTTGCCCGACGTGATCCCCTTGCCGGTCTGCTCGCCATTCTGTCGGTCTCCCTCCTCTTTACTCACATCATGCTGGACGAGGTAAAGGACGATGAGCCACTCTATCTAGGTATCTCGCTGGTCACTGCGGCTGTGGCAGTGTTCGTCGCGCGTACGAAGCAACCCCTGGCCGGTCTAGTGTTTGTATTGGCTACGCATATCCCCATCGCTTTTTTTAGCTCATACTACTCGATCTATCGCAGCACCTCATTACCTATCGAGCCAAGCCCCAGTATGGTGATACGCCAGACCATTATCGGGCTTATGGTTTTCGTTATCTGGCTGCTCCCCATCCTGCTGCTGTTCGCCTGGTGGCGAGTACGTCGATGGTGGATCATGTCATCTCGGCACGGGTGAGCTGTTAATCGATCACCTTCTCTGTTAACAAATCAATTCTTAAGGGTCCAGATTGGGTGTAACTATTAATTACCGGTGGGACCGCCAGATCTTCGTTCGTTTCATAAGCCTGACGAATCCCAAAGAAATCAACCTCGTCAAGTGTCAACAAAGCGACGTTATCTAATAATGCCAGCTCCTCAGGCATGATATCGTTATCTTCGCGGTCGATCAGTCCCCAGCCATCCCATGGCAATAGTTCTACTTTATTCAAGGCAGCGATATCCCGGACCAAGTTGCCTCTGATGAACCACAGGCCATGCATATCGAAGATCCCGAAATTATCTGGGTCGGCCTCACCATTTCTACAGCGAAGCCAGGCCTTCCCACCCACGATGAATTGATCTCGCGGCACATCCAGTGGATCGAATCTCACATCCAATGCCCGGCATTGAAACTCATCCAGTTGGGCATCGACCATGATCCATTTGCCTCGCTCATGGTTCCAATATTCGCAGATCCAATGATCTTCGTGCCAGTCATCCAAAAAATATCTGCCAAAACCACATCGAGCTCTAGCAGGCACATCTTGGCTCCGCAGCATGGCAGCCAGCAGTACAGAGAAAGTTCGACAATTGCCTACCAATCGTTTGTCCAAGGATCGAATTGCAGTCATCGGCCGGTCTTCAATCTGCTGGATTTTCTTTAATATCGTTTCAACATGACGTATATCAACGTCTGCTTTCCTATCTACCGATAGCTTTTCACCATACCGCTCAGCCCAAAATATATGGATGAGCAAACCTTGTACACGGCGACAAAGTAATGAAACATCGGTTGGTAAACCATCAAATAATCCCACGAATTCTCCCGGATCTGAGATGATTCCATGTTCTGCGTAGTAGACAAGTGCATCATCTATCGCTGTTTTCATAGGCTAAGGACCCCTGCCTTTGTGATCTGAAGGCCTTGATGACCAATTAGATTCGCTGGCCTAATGCGCGGCACGAGTTTCCGCTGTGCAACAGTGGAAGCCCGACAATAGACAAACGTTTGTGAGTCAGATTATCTCTATATCGCATGTCGAATTTTCTAGCAATGAGAATTTTTCCGACAGGTCTGATTTTATTTTTTCGATGATGTTTTCGGGCAAGTCGCCTTCAACCGTCACTCGGATGGCGTATAAATCTTCAACATAGCGAACGATCACGCCATCAACATTTATCCGGAAAACATTATATTCCTGCTGGGGTATCTGAGTATGAGGGACATCTGGAAAATACAGAACATTTATCAAATCAACCTCCGGCTCTTTCCCAATCTCTAAAGTCAGACGTTCGATGGATTCCTTATAGGTATCCGCCCAGTTCATGTTTCGATCAAACAAAGCTTGCCTTATATTCCACAGATGATTAGGGTTATGATCATGGCGTTTTAGTTCCCAACGGGTCCACTTTCTCTCGGACAATCGCTCCCAACGCCAGTCCCTCAGATTAAGCTGCCAATCATCAATATTTTCTATCAGAGAACGATTCTCACCAAGAAACAATTTCCCTTTCGTTATTTTGATAGATTCTCCATTACCAGAAAGGATGGCAGTGTGATCGTGGATCCAACCGGGGGATGTTCCTGTCGTTTTTACCTCTTGAATTTCGAAACTTTCCAGATCTATCAGATAAATTTGAGTAACTCCTATCGAACGTTTCCCACGATAACCAAGGCTTCCTATTATTACGATTGCATTGCCAATCAGGGTTGATGTATGGAAATCAGTCGGAGGAAAAATGTGTTCCGGATACCCATAAATTTTTATTGACTGGTCCGGATTTATAACGACAACGTCGTTGTAGATATAGAAGTCTGGATCATAATAATCTTCATGCTCGCCGCCAATGTATATGGTCCGACCATTAGGCAGATCTGTGGCTGTTTGTCCCATTCGATCGAAACACCAGGTTGGTCCTTGGTCTGAATAGCCCGGGCCACCAAGTTCTTGGGCCGCATGATAAGCGCTCTGTCGCGAACGAATTAGCCATTCCCAAACGACATTGTCCATGCGTGTCGGATTATGCTGGCCAAAACAGGGGGATCGCCATTCAAGGAATAGGGATCGGGTTACACCAAAATCTTTATGATCCATTGGCTGCTATCCGATTACACATAGAGAGAAGGTGAGCAACTTGGCCAGTGAGATGGCATGCATGATCTCGGCCGCGTAATATATCCCGTCATAGCCACTGCTGTCATGGGCCACCGTCGCATCATCGACTACAAAGGTCGTGAAGCCCAGGTCGCTCGCCATTCGCGCGGTCGTCGAAACGCAATGATTGGTTGTCAAACCAACGATCACCACCGATTGAATGTCCACTTCCCGCAAGCGATCCACTAGATCCGTGGCGATGAATGCGTTGTTAGTTGTTTTCTGAATAACCGGTTCATCACCCTGGGGCGCGACAATGCGCTTTATGGCGTTACCCGGCTGGTTGGGCCGCAGCGGAGAGTTCGGTTTGGTGGACATATGCTGAACGTGGTAGATTGGGTGTCCCCTGGTACGCCAGGCCGCTAATAGCCGGGCGATATTGCTTTCGGCATCGGGATTGTTGCGCTTGCCCAATCGAGGATCGTCTAAACCGTCCTGCACATCAATAATAATCAAAGCGGTTTTGTCGGTGAGCGAGGTCATGTGAGGTTCCTATCTTAGCGATTGTCCTTTGATCTTTCTTGCTCGGGAATCCGGGTTGTCCGAATATGCCGTGATTCGCTAAGGAATCGTTCTTTGCCCATGAGGAAATGAATCCTGTAATATCAACTCTCAAAAGGATCCGAAATATTTATTCTAGTCTCGGTCTCGGATAAAGCTATAGCAAAGACTAAATTGGTCAAAACAACGAAAACCTAAAAAATGTGCCGTTGGTGCAAGCGCAAGATCGATTAGCAAACCGCAATCACCCGTTAAAATCTTCTATGATCTCGGCGAAGTCCAGGATTTACGCCCAGGTCTAAAACAAAGTTTATACTCGGAAAAGCAGCTCCTGGACGGATAGAATATGGCTACCGATCCGAAAAAGCGCGGCCGGTTTGCTATCGTATATACGGTTTCAACATCGCCATTCTTACCGGGTGCTGCAGGCGCTTAACCGGCCGATCCTGGATCATCATAAGTCAACCCAATAATTATTGGGAATGGTAGCTGGTCAACTTTAAATTGCGGCTTGATTTGAACCTTCCGATGTTAGAATGTAGCGGAAGAGCCTGTTCGAATAACACCGGTTTCTTCTCGACTTCTTCCAGGTCTATACGATACCCCTCGATCTGAATCGCCAGTTAGCTACAAAACCAGGTCAACTGAAATAGTTTAAGTCCGCGTTCTGGATGCCTGTTTCCTAGATCTTTTCCATTTAGTGGGCGAACTCAGCTTTGGCCAATAAATCGTCGATGTCTCGACCGGACAACGACTTTTGGACATTGGCCGTTTACTGCAGTCGAGGTTTCTTTCTCAAGGACGTGATTCCAACTACTTGATCTGAAAGAGAGAGACTGTCTTCTCATCTTCTACTTACATTTAACACTGACCATCTAAAAGCGCTCGGATATTGAACGCTGAAATGTAAGTCCCATTACACATTTTGGGGTAGGGACATAACTTTTTACAAAATACAACGACTGTAAAAATAATTCATCTTCCTTTTATTGGTTACCGGCGCGGATCCGGAAAACGAATGGCCATGATATTGAACCTGATCTGGAGTACCACTTCCTGTCAATGGCGCAAGACGCTTACATTGATCGAAATTCTATTCGAAACATATTTGCGATCTTTGATCCACATGTTCGACTCCTCTAACTAATCATCGGCACGAGTCGATGGTCGTACATAGCTACATCATCTGGCTCGCTTCAGTGTTAAGAGGTAGCTGTGAGATTCACGAAATCAGGGCAAAAGGGAAGAGGCTATCTGAAACAGTCGCCAAGTGATAAGGCGCGAAAGGTCAATACAAAGCAAGTTCGGCGCCGGCTTGGCTGGCCAAAATTAACGCTAGATTTAAACCGGGTTAAACATCGACGGGTTTTATTGTTGGGCATGATTGGAACAGGGATGCTGGGCTTGGCACTATTAGCTGGTGGGTATAAAAGCTATTCATATACAGAGAGCGCAGAGTTCTGTGGAACTGTTTGTCACACTATGGACCCCCAATTTGCTCGTTACGAACGTTCTGCGCACGCCAATGTCGATTGTGTTGAATGTCATATTGGACCCGGTTGGCGGTCTTTTATTGATTCGAAGATCGATGGTTTACATCAGGTGTATGCTTTGATGACCGACGATTTTAGTCGCCCTATCAAAAGCCCAGTACATAATCTGCGCCCAGCGCGAGAGACTTGCGAGAACTGCCACACACCTTCCTCATTCAAAGACAATGTCATCAAAACAATCACACACTACGATAATGATGAACAAAATACCCTGATACAGTCAACCTTAATCTTGAAGATGGGCGGCTGGCAAGAAAGCACCGGTGTAAGTCAGGGAATTCACTGGCACATAACGAATCCGGTCTATTACATTCCGGCCGATGAACAACGCCAAGTGATCTTATGGGTAGGCGTTGAGAAAGCCGATGGATCAATAAACGAATTTTTTGCTCGCGATATATTTCTTCCTACCCATGACTCTTTTGTAGAAGATGCACGTCAAAACGGAGAGATCCGGAAAGTCGATTGTATTGATTGTCACAACCGTACAGCGCACGACATCCCTACCCCTGAAAGAATCGTCGATGAGGCCATAAGCGATAATTTAATCAGCGGAAACATCCCCCATATCCGTTCCAATGCCGTATCTGTCTTAAAAACAGCGTACCCCAGCGAAGCCAAGGCTTTCCAAGCAATTGATGGATTGTTTGGCTACTATGAGGTGGCTAAACCGGAAGTGATAACTGAACAAGGTGCGGACGTACTTAATGTCATCTCCCAATTGAAAATCATATATTCTTCGACCAATTTCCCGGAGATGGGAATGAATTGGGAGACAAACCCAAACAATGAAACCCACACACCAACCCCGGGATGTTTCCGCTGCCACGATGGCAACCACGTTCGTTTTGACGAGGAAGGCAAGGAAATTGAGACAATCAGTTCAAGCTGCAATCTATGCCATACAGTACCCATTGTAGGCCGCGGCAAGAATCTTTTGGTTGAAACCCCGGTTATTGTCGGTCCAACTCCCACCTCGCACTCTGAATTTAGTTGGACTATCGAGCACCGAAATGTTTCAGAAACAGAATTACAAGATTGCTATCTGTGTCATGGTCAGGGCTTCTGCAATAATGGTATTTGCCATAACCTTTCCCATCCCCCTGACATGTTGTACTCGCATGCTGAGGAATACCGCCAGCAAGGCGAGCAAGTTTGTTATATATGTCACCAGGACATTCATTGTAGCCGGTGTCATCCTGGCGGCGCGGTTGATAATCCCTAGTCGAGCACCCATTTCTTCTGGCTTTTGTTTTTCGATGCTGGAGTATTAATGATGAGAACATCACAAAGCTCAAAACCCGTTAGAAACGATAATCGCTTGCTGAGTCGAGTTGTCTTTTTAATGATGGCCGCTACCGTCACGATTACAGTCGCCTTCGGCATTTATTATTACCTGGATCGCTACATCCATTTAGGTGATAAGACTCCGGTTGAATTAGGAATTGAACAACTAGAGGTCGTCGTGGCAGAAAGTCCAGAAGACCCTGATGCGAGACTAAACCTGGCCCAACATTACTTCGAGAACGGTAATTATTCGGACGCCATTCAACAAGCAGAACAAGTTTTATCGGTTTATCCTGACGATCCTGAAGCCCTGTTTCTTTTAGGAGTGGCATATACAGAATCAGGTCAATTGAATGCTGCGGTTAAATCACTGGAACTCCTCGCCGAATTACGAAGTGAAGCCGACATGGCTCATGTTGACCAGTTTTTACAAGCAACCCTCTATTATCTCGGCGTAAATTATGTCAAATTGAGTCAGTTGGACCAGGCCATTGAGGTCCTCTTAGGGGCTCTTGAAATCAATCACAATGATGCTGATGCCCTCTATCAATTAGGGCTGGCCTATTCATCCAATGGAGACCACAAAGAGGCGCTTGAAGCCTATGAAAAGGCGGTGCGGCTAGTCCCAGATTTTGCAGAAGCCTATCAGGGCATGGCTATAGATTATGATGCTCTTGAAATGTCTTCTCATGCGCGCTACGCCCGGGGTATGTCGTCTTTTTCCGTTGGAAATTATGGACAAGCACGTCAAGAGTTAGAGCTTGCAGCGAGGGAACTGCCGGAATTCACCCATGTCCATTTGGGTCTGGCGTTGACCTATGAACAACAGGGCGAATCACAGCTTGCCGAAGCAAGTGCCCTGCGCGTATTGGAATTGGAACCGAATGACATGAACGCCAACTTCATACTCGGTCGTCTGCAATCAACTCAAAACGGCAACTGAACAAAAGATGAGGGAAAGATGACTCACTCAAATCGACCACCTCAAAGAACAAATCGATACGGGGCCGAATTCCAGGCCGGTCGACAGGAACCGGGTACGGCGACTTCGCCTGATCCCTATCTGAATGATCCGATATTCCAGGAAGCACTGCACAATTACAGAAGTGGAAGATGGGATTCCGCAATAATCTCGGTAGACAGGCTGCTCAAGGAATACCCTAGAGACAAGCACTTAAAGATATTTCGTAAGAAAATCCAGAGTCAGATGGTGAATGATCCCCATTTCTATCGGAATCATCCTTCTTATATTGCCGCTCGCAAGCATCTAAAAAAGAAGGAGTGGTTCGCCGGTCAACAAGCCGTGGATTCTTTGTTAGTAATTTATCCGGGCGTTGGGCAAATCGAGCATTTAGGTAGGCTTCTGCAAAAAGGAGCAAACCGGCAGCAATCACACAAACGCCTACTATTGATTGGCATGCTGATATTCTTCGCCCTGGCATTAGTTTCTGTGTCCGGTCTTGTTTATGGCTACGTGCGCCACCCCAGACCATTAGCTGAAATATTGATACCACAAGCCAACCTAAACCTTCCACCCCATTACCTATTTTCCATTCACGATGTGGACCAACCGGTAGGTGTCGCCCTTTCGCCTAATGCGGATCGTATCTACGTGACTGAAATGGGAGGTACTCGGATGGTGCGTATATTCAATCGTGATGGTAATCCTCTGGACTCATTTACCTCGCCGCATACTGACGTTGGCGAACGGGCGCCAGTGTATGTAACAACTGATAGCTCCGGACGGGTTTATGTCAGCGATCGTTTGCAGCATGCCGTTTTCATCTTCACAGAGGAAGGAGCGTACATTGATTCACTTTTAGGCCCTGACCTTTCTTTGAGCGAATACGTTAAAGATCACACAAACGATCAAGCAGATGTAGGCATCGTTTCGTACAACCTACTGGAGAACGAGGTTTTTCTGCAGACTCCTGATGAAATCGATCGGACAGTGGACCTTCCTCTTCCGCCGGTGTGGTCTCCACTGGGAATTCGCATCGGCCAGACCGATCAAATGTACCTAACCGATGTGCGTAAAGACAATAATTCCGTTTTTGAGATTTCGTTAGCGGATCTAAGTTCTTCTCCATCATGGACAGATTTCGACCCGGATATTTCCCAATATGGTACCTCTGGGGATGGTAACGGCGAATTTCTTTTTCCAAATTCGGCCATAGCAGATTCACTAGGGCGTGTTTATGTCTCGGATGGCAATAACAGACGTATTTCGGTTTGGGATAGCGAGGGAAAGTTCCTTTTTAACTTTGGCAGCGGCAGCGGAGAGGGATCCCTTAGTTTGCCGCGAGGTCTCTTTATTGACTGGCATGAACGTCTCTATGTCGTTGATACGGTGGCCCAAAATATCAAGGTTTATGACGTATCCGGCTCTTTACCTGAGTTCTTATTTGATTTTGGAGAATTTGGACTGGGAGACGGGTCGTTCAATTATCCAAATGATATCGCCATCGATAGTAGCGGTCGGTTATATATCGCGGATCGAGAAAATAACCGGGTTCAGGTTTGGTCATATTAGCAAGTGAACTTAGAAATGATCAAATTTTTATAGGTAATTCTCCATAGTCTTAGAGGAGGATCGTTTCGATGAAAAGACTTCTGCTTTCTATCTTTTTTGTAGCCGGGTTGGCCGTAGCGACTGTTAGTTTATCGACGGCTGATAATGGCCCGCATGGAGGGTTTAATACCCCTACCACAGACTCGTGCGCGGGCTGCCACCGCGCGCATACCGCTTCAGAGCGGAAATTACTCATGACTGGTACGGCCGATCTATGTGAGAGTTGTCATGGATCTGCCGCCACCGGCGCCGACACCAACGTTTGGGATGGTGTATATCTTGAGCGCGATCCGGTTGCGGAGTCTCCTGCTGAAGGAGTTGGCAGCCGTGGGCTGAAAGGCGGTGGCTTCCTAAATGCGATCATGGACACAGGTATGGGTGGTTCTGCTACCAGTGCACCAACCACTTCAGCCCATACCTTTGACGGCAGCTCGGCAACCCTCTGGGGTAATGGCAGCGTCGGTAGTGGGCCCGGTCCAATTATCGCCATGGACTGCGGCAACTGTCACAATCCGCACGGAAATTCCGGGCCAGGCGGCAGCCCCACGTATCGGATTCTGAGACCTGAACCGGGCGGATCAGGGACGACCAGTGGGATAACAATTTCAGATCCAGCATCCAAAAATTACACAATTGACGATCCCAACGGTAATTACTGGGGACAAAGTTACTCTGGATTAGAGAGCTCAATCGCCATGTGGTGCTCGCAATGCCATACCCGGTATCTGGCATCATCTGGATCCGAGGACACGTCATCAGGGGATCCCATGTTCAACTTCCGCCACAGGTCAGATGGCTCCTCGGGAGTAAGCTGCATAGATTGCCATGTAGCTCATGGCGGAACGGCACATATGGACACCAATTCCGGATCGGTTCCCTTGCCGGATGGTTCAACCGAAGCCAACGGGAATGCACGTAGTTCACTTCTTCGATTGGACAACCGCGGGATCTGCGTTCAATGTCATGAGAATCCCTAAACAACCGCCGTCGAGATTGGAGGGAACGGAAGATGTCTCAATAGGCATTCTACACCGCCCCCCGCTAAAAACAGTTGTTGTTTTGTTGCTCATCTTCTTCCCGGTCATTTATTTTGTCGGCCGGGAAGAAGTTGTTCGTGCAGCTTCTCAATCAGAGACGCTGTGGGGCATTGAGCAGGAATGTGATTTCAACATCCAAGATCCTCAAAACAACATCGATGGACAGAGCCTCGATTTCGACGACCAGACTGCTTCGTGTACCGGAGGGTTTGCGGTTGGAAAAAAGTCCTGGCTTTATACCGCCTTTCAACCTACCAGCCTGTCACAGATCGATGAGGTCAGATTAGAAGCGCGGTTCTTGATGACCGGACTCGTCGATGATAGCCTGAATTTAGAAATTTCCGATGGCGCCCAATGGTACAAGCTGGAGGAGTTTTGGGGCCAAAAGAATCCCCCTCCGGTGACACTGACCACCTTATCATTCGACGTCTCCAACTATCTGAATACTCCAGAGAAGGTTAACCTTGCTTCTCTGCGTTTCGTCGGAAGAAAAACTCTTGGTCAGCCAGATACGATTACTATAGAGATGGATGGGGCACGGTTGGTCACGAGTGGCGCTCTCGCACTTACAGAAACGCCAACGCCGACAGACCTTTTTGTCACTTCCTCTGCCATTCCGCCAACGCCGACGTTTGATAGCGGCACGCCTTCGGGCACTATGATGCCATCTCCTGTACCAATTTTATCGACAACTCCTTTAGTTACCCCCACTCCTCCTGGACCCTTAAGTACGCCAGAGCCTACGACTGCCCCTCCCGCCTCAAACACTGTCGAATTCCTTTGGGGTATTGTGCAAGATTGCGACTATCTCATTGTGAATCCAGAAATGAGCCTGGATCAACAATTTGATGACCAGACGGCTTTTTGCACGGGAGAGTTTGGAAAAGATAAGAAGGCCTGGCAATATGCGAAGCTGCAACGCACCAGCATCACCAAGATAAATAACGTGGACTTGGAAGTACGTTTTTATATATTGGGATTGGTAGACGATCGGATTAATCTGGAGATTTTCGACGGCAGTCAATGGCGCATTATCGAACAATATGGGGCTCAAAATTTTCCCGCTCCTGCCGCATTAACTACCCTGGTCTTCGACATTTCAGGCAGCATGAATTCTTTGGCAAAAGTTAATCAGGCGGCCGTTCGTTTCGTTGGAGAGAGTCATTCCGGCAAGGCGGATACAATTACCATTGCTCTGGATGGGGCCCGACTGTTAGTGAGCGGCACGTATGAAATGGCGGACATTCCGACACCTACAAGTTCTGTAACTGTATCCCCGACCCTATTCGTTACTCCAGATGGCACATCGTTCCCTATGCGGCAGGAGCTTGGGCCACCTTTCCCAACACCCGGAGTAGCAGCCAATGCCCTGGCTAGCATACAGCTTGCAGGTGAGCCTCACCGAGATAATTCAGGGACGACGGATAGCTGCTCTGCCTGTCACACCGGCCATAATGCCAGCGGGATCGTCTTGCGCCGGCAATGGCCGGAGGAAATGGTCTGTTTTTCATGCCATGCTGCCGGTGGTAATGGGACAAATGTCGAACCAGCATTTACCAATTACCCCAATTCGCCAACAGGTTATTTTACACATGATGTTTTGATTACAAATGGAGAGCACCGCCTGAACCAGTCGAATGCATCCGATTATAGTGGAGATAGCCGGCATGTGGAATGCGAGGACTGCCATAATCCTCATCATTCCGCTCGTGGTGAAGGCAATCCACCCATGGTTCAGCCCGAAATGGTAAGAGTCTCAGGAGTTGAGCCGGTATGGACGGGACCTGGTGCGCCAGATGCATTCACCTGGATGTTAGAAACAGATCGCGAGTATCAGTTGTGTTTTAAGTGCCATTCCAGTTTTGCGACTCTGCCTGATTACCTGCCGGATGGCTGGAATGGAGTTTCTAACGTAGCGAATGGCTTGCGGAAGTTGACGAGTTCCAATCCCCTTCAGGTGTCGGACGGGCGGGATTTAGCTCGGGAATTTAATCCATTCCAGGTCAGCTACCATCCGCTGGCCACGATGGGGCGAAATCAAAACATTGCTCCAGATAGTTTTGTCGCCGGCTGGTCCCAAACGAGTTTGGTTTATTGTTCCGATTGCCATAATAACGCGAATGAGGCAACGGAAGGGAGCGGGCCCCATGGCTCGCCACGCCTTCATATCCTTGATGGGCAGGCGAATTATTCAACCGTGGTTCTTGATGGCTCGCCTAGAGTCTCAGACCAGGAACTCTGCTTCAAATGCCATAATTACCAGACCTATGTAACCGGACAAAACGAATCCACTCATTTCAAATTGCATGATAAACACATGGATAATAATTGGGGGACCACCTGCTATACCTGCCATGACTCCCATGGTAGCGAGCAATTGCATCTTATCAATCTTGACGTGTCAGTCGCAACTCCATTAAATGGAAGGGATAGCCAGACCGCATGGTATTATGACCCGGCGAGTGGAAAAGCGGGATGTTACGTGGACTGTCACGGAGACACGCATGACCCAGAAGAATACGAACCATAATGTTGAAAACCCACTGCCGCTTCGCTGTTCCCAAGGGACATCTTGAGGGGCCCGGGTAGTCAACACGTCCGTCAAGAAGGGTCTCATGGCCCAACCAACGACCAACCGGGAGTACAGGTCCAGAACGACCGCCAGGTACAACCAACCTTCCGCAGTTCGGACGTAAGTGATATCGGTTACCCATTTTTCGTTCGGGCCGCTGGCACGGTGACATTTTCGATTTTTTTTTAATGGGTGACAGATTCCCTGAACAACAACAGATCAAGGAACAAGATCAAGGAACGGCCGTTGACATTGGGCCGTTTAGTATGCTAATATGTCGTTAGGCGACATATAGTTGACATTAAATCAGCATAGAAGGAGATGATGGATATTCAAACTCGCTTTCCTTTAACGGAACCTACTTTTTTTATTCTGCTGGTGCTGGCGCCAGGTCCGCAGCATGGATACGCTATCATGAAGGAAACAACCGCCTTGAGTGACGGCCGTGTGCGATTAAGCACCTCTACGCTATATGGGGCGATCAAACGACTACTGGACCAAGGTTGGATAGCGCGTTCTGCAGCGGATAGCGGAGTAGAAAACGGCCGTGAACGAAAGGCATACCAGCTAACCGACCTGGGTCGACGCATTTTGAAAGCCGAAACGGCGCGGCTGCAATCGTTGGTGACGATAGCGCAGCAAGCTGAGGCAGGTGTTTCTCGATGAACGACATTACCTGGCTAGCCATTCGGCTGCATTTGTTGCTGATCCGCTTGGATCCAGCCTCATTTTGGGAGGAATTTGGGGCGGATATGGCGGCCGGAGCTCGGGCATGAAGTTGTTCGTTCGTCTTCTCACCAGCTTTTACGCCTTTCTTTTGAGGCTCTATCCTCGTCAATTCCGGGAAGAGTTCCGAGATGAGATGATGGTTGTTTTCGCTGCAGCTCTGCAGGAAGTCAAGCAACGAGGATTTCGTTCGATAGCTGTCATTTGGCTGCGCGAGGTGCGAGATCTGCCCCAAAGCCTCGCCCGGGCGCATTGGCATGACTTAAACTACCAGGAGTCGATATTAATGAAAGATTATAAAGAACCCGACAGGACCCTTTATCTCGGGTGGGTGGTATTGACTGCCATCAGTCTTCCCCTCGCCTGGATTTTTTCCTGGGTCATCATTTATCTGATTATGGCGATTGTGGGCGGCACGATGCAGGTCGGCGACCATACTGGCCCCACCGAGGATATCGTAGGGTCGTACATCGTCATCCCCATGATAGGACTCTCCCTAGGCTGTCTACAATGGCTTATTTTACGGCGTTACCTGCCACGGATGGGTTGGTGGATCGTGGCCACCTGCCTTGGTTTGTTGCTGGCCTTTGGCATCTCTTTCAACCTCAGCGGTCTCGCCCACTCCCTCGGCTTTGAGATCGATAACGACTGGAGCATTTTATACACGATGGTCCTGCTTGGTGGATCTATCGGGCTATTGCAATGGTTCGTGCTTCGACGGTATGTCTCTCGCGCCGGTTGGTGGATTATTGCCAGCGTCGCCGGCTGGATTTTGGCCGTCTTGGTCGTCCTTGGCATGGTCGCTGTAGTGGATAGCAACTATAGTAGCGTTTTTTCCGAGATTTCGGCACAGGCCTTCCAATATTTTGCCGTCACCCTGATGCCCGCTATCGTCACCAGCATCGCCCTATGGCGGTTATTAAACCCAACCAAAGGGGGTACCCATCAGCCGATCTTTCAATGACCGAGTCATTTTTTTGAAGGGGGCATTCTGTGAAACCAGGGATTGTTTTCGCTCTCATCTATATTTATCATTATCTACTACGCCTTTACCCGGCCGATTTTTTGGACCAATTCGGCAATGAAATGGAAGCCGTGTTTGCCGAATCGATCAGCGAAGCGGCGCGAGTGAATCAGCGCACATTGTTCGTGTTTATTCTGCGGGAGCTACGCGATTATCCTTCTTCATTACTTCGCCAACATTGGCGCAACATCAAGCATTTGGAGCCAATTCTCATGACCTCGATTAAAAAACCCGAATGGTTCTTTTATCCGGCCTGGATTATTTTGACGACGCTATGTATTCCCATTGCCTTTATTCTGTCCCTCTTCATCGTTAAGGTCATTGTTAATTTTGTCGATGATTTCATCTATGTGGATGGGGTGCGCCACATTACCGAAGACTATTTGGGTACTTATATCTTTATTCCGGTTGTGAGTCTATTGACGGGGGTAATGCAATATGGGTTACTGCGCCGTTATTTGCCACGCATGGGCTGGTGGGTGTTAGCTACAACCGGGGGCTGGCTCCTGGGAATGCTCCTGATATTCGGCTGGCTTAGTTTCTGGGCGTACGATTCCCGGGATATGGATTTGGGGTTTATCGTGCTGGGGTTGTCAATTGGTGTGGGGCAATGGCTGCTGCTACGGCGACGTTTGCTCCGGGCCGGTTGGTGGATTGTGGCCAGTGTTGTGGGCTGGGGCTTGTTTGGTCTGATAATGGGTGGTTCTTTTGGCCAATTCGGGCTAATAGTTTTGGGCTTGTTGCCAGCTTGCGTGACGGCCGCAATGTTAGCGTTGCTCATGAACCGGGATCAGCCGTCTGAAATGCAAGATGTATAAGCGCTTGGGGCGCATCTGTTTGGCAAAACTACCACCTGCTTTGCGATCCGGAGCAGCAGTTGAATCAAGTGAATTCCCCTAACAACGAGCAAGTTGCCGATTTTCCGGTGAATATAAGGACTTGCTTACTGGTGACCAGCCAACGCCAAGCCAGACACTCTTCAAAGTATCAGTTAGAAATCTCATAACTACCGCTATTCAAGCTCCCCAACGGGTTGAAAGCCCACGGCCGGTTCGCGGTCGAATAGTCGGCTAGATAGGAATAAATATGAGGTTTAGCTGTTTTAGGAGCAGTTATGGATTCAGTTTGTGAGTGTAAACAAATGAAGGGCTGGGAATTGTTCAATCCAAAAAAGTGCGGCTGACAAGGTTGACGATTGGCTCGGCTGTGGTACCGTCCAATCAGTATCCATCAATAGATAACCACAAGACATGGGAGGGTAAATGCAATTACGTCTCATTCGCAATGCAACATTTCGACTAAACTACGGCGGACGAGTACTTCTTACCGATCCATTCCTGGCGCCAAAGCATTCGCTGCCCGCATTCGACAACATCTCCCTCAATCCCATCGTCGATTTGCCTTGCCCACCGCGAGAAGTCCTGGAAAACGTTGAGGTAGTCGTTCTTTCGCATTTACACAGTGACCATTTTGACCTGATTGCTCAAGAGTTAATACCGAAAAACACAACCATCTTTTGCCAACCTGGCGACGAAACTCGAATTGCCGAAACCGGGTTCCTAGATATTAATCCAATAGAAAGCTTCACTAACTGGTTAGGCATTACAATTACTCGCACACCAGGACAACATGGAACCGGGTCTTTGGCCAAACAGATGGGCAAGGTATCTGGCTTTGTCTTTCAAGCAGATGATGAGCCAACCGTTTATTGGGCGGGAGACACCATCTGGTACGGAGAAATCCGGTCAGTAATTGATCGTTTTCAGCCTGATATTATCATCACTCATTCGAGCGGCGCGAGATTCGGAGATAGCGACCCCATCGTCATGGATGCCAAACAAACAATAGCCGTCTGTCAAATGGCAACGGAAGCGACGGTCATTGCCATTCATATGGAGTCACTAGACCATGGCAGGGTCTCTCGCGCAGACTTAGCTGCACTGGCTGAATCAAGCGGCCTTCGGCCGGGGCAGTTACTCATTCCAGCTGATGGCGAGACAATCAATTTCACGATGCGTCTTACTTGAGCCATCTCGCCCTGTTGCCAATTCACAACGCATCAATATTCTGCTCACCGATTTTCGATGTGCCGCTTGAGTCCCGATTCTCTCCAAATGGTTTCATGATAAGTGATTCCACACCTAGCCCTGCGCTAATTCATCCAGTATTTATCCTGTATCCGAGATTCATGAGACCCTATCCTATTTATTGGTCGTACTTAAATTGCCTAAGGCTCTATAGGGGTCAATAAACATACTTGTCAACTGAAACTGAATGTCCGATTTGCGGTTGAATATACGACTTCAATTTCGCCATCCTGACCGGCATTTTGTTTGCTGTTAGCCGGCCCGATCCCAGTCATTCGCAGGCCAGCCGGAATTCGATTTGTACCGCAGGATGGCATCCTGCAGCTAGGCCGCGGGTCTGGCTACTTTTCTCGCACCAGACAATGCATTGACACAGCAGTTAAAATAGTAAATATCATGACCATTATTTACTTGGGGATCGCCTGGTTGGTCGGGATAGCGCTGGGAGCGGCGCTGGATCTACCCCTGTGGTCGTGGCTGGTTTCCGGCTTGGTGGCTTGTCTGCTGGCCTCCCTCTTTCACCGCCACCGGCCGGCCCTATACCTTATCTTGCTAGGCGCCTTACTCCTGGGAGCTGCCCGCCTTACATTGGCCTCGTTACCCATTGGCGAGAGTCACGTGGCCCATTTTAACGGCGCCGGTGAATTGATCTTAACAGGCCCGGTCGTCGAAGAGCCGGATATTCGCGACCGTTATCAACAACTAACATTGGAAGCCGAAGAAATCGAGCTGCCCGATGGCTCCTCGCGAGAGGTAGAAGGACTGGTTCTGCTAGAGACCGGCCGTTATCCAATTATCCCTTACGGGGCCCGGTTGCAGGTAACCGGTGAGCTAGAAAAGCCGCCGGCCGATCCGGATTTCGATTGGCGAGGGATCCTGGCTCGACGGGGTATTCACAGCCGGATGTCATATCCTCGAATCAGCCAATTGGCGGCCGGCGAGGGCAGCCCGTTCAAGCAAGCCATTTACGATATCAAGGATCGTGGCCGGCAGACGATTCAAGGCTTTTTGCCCGATCCTCAGGCGGCTTTGCTGACCGGTATTCTGCTGGGAGATGACAGCGGTATGCCTGCTGAACTGGCCCGCCAGTTTCGGGTTACCGGCCTGACCCACATCATCGCCATCTCGGGTTTCAACATCGCCATCCTGGCCGGCATCTTGTTAGCTATCAGCCGGCCGTTTCTTGGTTACCGCTGGTCGGCCTGGTTCGTCTTGGTAGGAATCGCCTTGTACACGGTGCTGGTAGGCGCCGAAGCGGCCGTCGTCCGGGCGGCCATCATGGCGGCCTTGGTGATCATCGCCGCCCGTTTGCTAGGCCGGCCGACCTTCGTCCCGGCCGCTTTGTTTTTGGCGGCCATCTGTATGACGGCCGTCAATCCTTTCATCTTGTGGGATATCGGCTTCCAGCTCAGCTTTGCAGCCACATTGGCCCTGATGTTGTATGTTGGTCCGGTCAGTCGTTGGACGGAAGCCAAGTTAGGACCACAAATGGGCCGGCCCAAGACGCAGCAGATCACGCGAGTTCTGGCCGAAGTGCTGTTCGCGACCCTGGCGGCGATGGTCCTGACCCTACCCATCATCCTTTACCATTTCGGCCAGTTGTCGTTGGTCAGTCCACTGGCCAACCTTTTCGTATTGCCTGCCCAGCCGGGCGTCATGATTTGGGGCGGCCTGGCAACGCTGACGGGAATGGTCTTCCCAGCTTTAGGCCAACTACTAGCCTGGGTGGCCTGGATATTTTTAACCTACACCATCAGCATGGTGCGTTTCTTCGCCGCTTTTCCGGCCGCCTCGGTGCCGGTCACCCTCTCCCCAGCCGGGGTCCTCTTATTCTACGCTGTTATAATGGGGCTAACCTGGTTCGCCCTATTATCTTCTGAAAGACGCGCTGATCTCATGGACCAATACGGCAGGAAATTGCCCCAAAGAGCGGCTTTCGCCGGGCTGGCTATCGCGGCAATACTGATCGTCACATGGCTTTTCAGCCAGCCAGACGGCGATTTGCACGTTCATTTCCTTGACGTGGGCCAGGGGGACGCCACTTTCATCCAAACGCCTTCCGGCCGGCAGATCCTGATCGATGGCGGCGCCTATCCCACGCTGCTCAACGACCATTTGGGCCGGATCATCCCTTTTTGGGATCGCGATATCGACCTAATCATCGCCACACATCCGGACGCCGATCACATCGCCGCCCTTCCCGGTATCTTCGGCCGTTACCGGGTCGGCCGTCTCATCACCAACGGTCAAACCGTGGACGAACAAAGCGCCCAGGCATTGCTCGCAGCGGCGGTCGAAAATGAAACGGCCGTCCACCAGGTATCGGCCGGAGAAGTAATCGCGATTGAAGATGGCGTAAAAGTAGCGGTGCTCAATCCGGCCGCAGGCGTCCAGGTCCAGATTGAAGAACATGACAACGACCGGTCGGTAGCGCTCAGGCTGACCTACGGCGATTTTTCCCTGTTATTGACCGGAGATGCCAGCGAGATAGCCGAGAAGAAAATTTTGGTTGATGGTCAGCCACTATCGGCCGTGGTTTACAAAGCCGGGCACCACGGGGCTAAGAGCTCAAGCAGCGCCGGGTTCTTGGAAGCGGTACGGCCACAATATGTGATCGTATCGGCCGGAGAGGGCAACCGGTATGGCCATCCGCATGATGAGGTGTTGGAGAGGGTGACCGATGTGGGCGCGGCCGTGCTGCGGACAGATGAGTTGGGCACAATCGAGCTCATTAGTGATGGCCAGGCGTTGTGGTGGCAGGCCAGTTTACGAGAGTAGCTGAGCATCATCCCCTCGTGTTCAATCTCAAATCATTCTGTTTCATGATATCGTTGAAATATCGAGCCCCTTGGCTCACCTTTGTTTTGGGCAAACGAGTAATGAAAGATGGGCGCTATATCGACGGCTGGCCTAGTGCGCTATCTCATACTTAGTGAAGTTCTGGAATTGGGCCGCCAGATCATGAGCCAATCCGGAGGCGCGCTGGGCATCCTCAACCTGGGCGGCTTGGAATCAGCACTCGCGCAGCCACGGATGACTTTCGAAGGAACGGAACTCAACCCGGGTATCGTCAACAAAGCCTCAGCACTGGGCTACTCTTTGATTCAGAACCACCCTGTTATAGACGGCAATAAACGAACCGGCCATGGGCAATGGAAGTTTTTCCCGTGCTCAATGGCTTTGAAATTCAGGCTCCTATTAGCGAGCAAGAACAGGTGATCCCCCAGCCGAGCGTCACGCTCGACCGGGGGATCGTTTTATCTCATTAACAGTAGATCTTCGAACCACAATCCGTAATTAAGGTAGGAACTGACGAAGACCACTAGCATTGTTTCCAAACCCACCACCGACAGAGCTGAAAAAGCCGCTAGCAATGTTCTCATTTCCACCGCTGACAGCGGCGTAGGAACCGCTAGCAATGTTCAGATCCCCACCGCTGACAGAGCTGTACTCGCCGCTAGCTTCGTTACCTGTCCCACCGCTGACAGAGCTTCTAAAGCCGATAGCTTTGTTATAAGACCCACCGCTTACAGAGCTGGAATCGCCGCTAGCTCCGTTATTGTCCCCACCGCTGACAGAGCTATACCCGCCGCTAGCTTCGCTATAAGACCCACCGCTGACAGAGCTATAAGGGCCGCTAGTCGTGTTTGCATAACCTACGACAATACCGCCATAACTACTGTAGTTGTTAAAGTCTCCCACCACTAACATGTGAGACCCGCTGCGGTCGTCGTCTCCACCACCTCTGATACCATTATAACCGATAATAACATTGCCCAGGGCATTAGGTGCATCCCTCGTACCTGTGCCATTGTCAACGTGTAAGTTGGCCCCGGAGATATAAACGTCATTATCAACTCGGCTGAAATGCTGTAAGAGGGATTCGAGGTCAGCGACAGACGTCTGTAAAGCATCAATTTGTGCTTGTAGGGCACCGTCAGGTGTCTGTAAAGCATCAATTTGTGCTTGTTGGGCAGCGTTTTCGGCAGTCAACGCGGTAATTGCCGCCTCTGTGGCTATTGTGATTGCCGTTTCGCCGTCCTTACAATTGGCGGGGTCAGTGACGAACGTTAAATTTCCTTTTTTATTACTCGACTTTAGATAAATAAAGGACAAAGGCGGCTTGTGACTTGCACAAACCGCCCAAATCGTAGATATGGTTAAGTGTGAACAAAAACCTATCTACGACAGAGCAGCTTAACAATCTAATCGAATTTCGACAAGGCGTGTACGATCATGGTTTGGTCGGCTATCGGGATGCCCAGTTTGAAATGATGGATGCTCTGCTATCCAACATGCGGGTGCAATCATACGCCGAGCTGACGCTATCGCCCTTGTTCCGCCGGGGCTGGGCCAGTGGCTATGCCGCCGTCGAAGAAGGCCAGCAATGTGACGAATGGCTCCAGACGGCATTTTGCCGACAGGTGCCCTCGGCTGGGGTGCAGGTGTTTCCACTGGACACGACGGTCTGGCCGCATCCCAGTGCCCGGACGCTGACGGGTTTGGTATACGAACATAGCCCGACGAGAGCCAAAGGTAAGCATACGGCGGTCAAGGGGCACGTGTACTCCCTCTTGGGCTGGGCACCAGAACGAGGCAGCAGTTGGGCGTTGCCCATCGATAGCCGCCGGCTTCGGCCAGAGGAGACAGCCGTCGATTTAGCGGTGATTCAAGTTGAAGCGTTCTGCCAGCGACGAGCGGCCCAGCGACACCTGGATGGACTGGATGTTGTCGTAGCCGATGGCAAGTACGGCAACCATCGTTTCCTGGGCGGCGTGCAAGATATGCCCTGTGCCAAAGTGGTCCGTCTGCGTCGTGACCGGGTGCTGTATGGCCCACCGCCAGCCTATGGGGGCCGCGGTCGGCCCCGCAAGCATGGACGCCGCTTCGCTCTCAAAGAACCAGAGAGCTGGAACGAGCCTGAGGAAGATGTGACCTTCGTCGATGAGCGTTGGGGGCAGGTTCGTCTCCGCACTTGGCGCGGGCTGCACGCCAAACAAGACGCCGAGACCGATTTTGCGGTTATCCTGGCCGAAGTTCGCCTGGAGCGAGAGAAGCGACCGGCACCCATCTGGCTCGCCTACCAAGGGGCGGACGGTTACCCAGCCCAAGACGTCTGGTCTTGGTTCGACCACCGCTGGCCCATCGAACCGAGTATCCGTTTTCGTAAACGGCGGCTCTACTGGACTTTGCCCGCGCTCCAACAGTCAGAACGTTGTGATCATTGGACACGATTGGTCGATATCGCCTATTGGCAGCTTTTTCAAGCCCGTCAACTGGTGGCTGACCGGCCTTTGCCTTGGCAAAAGTCACAGAAGAACCTGACCCCGGGCCGCGTCTTGCAGGCCATGGCCTTGCTTTTTGCCACGATTGGCACACCGTCCCAGTCAGTTCAAACGCGCGGAAAATCACCTGGTTGGCCCAAGGGCCGCAAAAGAAGCCCGCCGCCCCGATTCAAAACGGTCCGGCGAGGCAAGAAATAGGCGATTTATCGCTACAAGCCTGTCGTAATTCGATTGTAAAGGTTCATTTCGGAACTGATTATCAGTTCCAGTTGTTATCGTTTATCTAAACTCGAGTTATTACAAAGATGCACTATGTTGGGGTCATCATGGTTGGCCAAGGCCAGGCTGAAGCTGCCAAATACCAGTAATATCAAAACAAGGGCAAAAATCGATTTCCGTGAAAAACTAAGGGTAATATTCATGTTGCTTTCTCCTTTTGTGCAACAAAACCGCTTCGGATGAATCCACAATTGGTTCGTTCGAAGCTGCAGAAAATGATGGCAGAATAACTTATTGCACACCTCCATGTGAACGAGAAAAAACGACAACTAATAAGAGTGAATTTTGATTTTGGATGGATGGGACAAGGATTTCCCAAAACACATTGAACCAAGTATAGACCAGGGCCTGCCAAGGGTGGCGAAGCGCGCACCTTCTTGTAAGACAAATTCTGATCTTCTTGTAGGTGTTTGTCCTACAAGGAGCGCCACAGGCGGGCCTGGTCAGGCCGCCGCCAGTGAACCGGCGCTTGCGTCTGGCTTGAGCCGTTCCAGCAGCAGTAGCCGGTCAAATTCGGCCGACTTGTCAAAGAAATAGTCTGCGCCCGCATCCAGGCTTCTTTGCCGGTAAGCTGGATGGTTGGTCAGGACGATAATCAATGGCCCGCCGATGGCTGCTGTTTGACGGCTTGCAGGACGTCGTATCCGCTGCCAGCAGACAGGGTCATGTCTAGAATCAAGACGGCCGGCATCAACTCGGCCACCCCGTCGATGGCCTCTGGGCCTGTAATTATGGCCATCCACATGACGAAGTCTTAGCCAGAGCAGAAGCAGTGGGCGCGGCCGCAGGTCGTGGTATTTTCGGCCGGGGAGGGAAATCGATACGGCCCATCCTCGTGAAGAGTTGTTGCAGAGGGTGAGTGATGTGGGGGCGGCTATGCTGCGGACGGCGTTCAGAGCATCGGCAGCATAGTGCTCGCCCATGGAGATTCAGCGGGCGGTGTTCGCAACCGTGCTGCGCTCGGCGTTCAGATCGTCGGCAGCATAGTGCTCGCGCCATGGCGATCCAGCGGGCGATGTTCGCAGCCGTGCTGCGCTCGACATTCAGATCGTCGGCAGCATAGTGTTCGCCCATGGCGATCCAGCGAGCGGTGTTCGCAACCGTGCTGCGCTCGACGTTCAGATCATCGGCAGCATAGTGTTCGCCCATGGCGATCCAGCGAGCGGTGTTCGCAACCGTGCTGCGCTCGACATTCAGATCATCGGCAGCATAGTGTTCGCCCATGGCGATCCAGCGAGCGGTGTTCGCAACCGTGCTGCGCTCGACGTTCAGATCGTCGGCAGCATAGTGCTCGCCCATGGCGTCCCAGCGGACCTGGTCGCCGTGATGACTTCCGCTGAACGAGGGCCAGCTCGGCCGGTGTAGAGCTCACCTAGCGCGTCCCAACGGGCCTGGTCAGCCGTGATGACTTCCGCTGAACGAACGCCGGCATTGCTGGTGTAGAACTCACCTAGCGCGTCCCAACGGGCCTGGTCAGCCGTCACGGTGGTTGGGGAGGTATATGCGGCGTTGAAGAGCTTCAAGTCAACAGAATCCATGGCATAAACGATGCCTGCTTTGTTGGCCGTCACGGTGGTTAGGGAAGTATCTGCGGCGTTGAAGAGCTTCAAGTCAACCGGATCCATGGCATAAACGATGCCTGCTTTGTTGACCGTCACGGCGGTTAGGGAAGTATCTGCAGCGTTGAAGAGCTTCAAGTCAACCGGATCCATGGCATAAACGATGCCTGCTTTGTTGACCGCGGCCGGTTCGGCGAGGTAACGCTCGAAGGCACGCAGTTCTGGATTGATCGTTGTTTCGTGGGTCAGTGGCCCGTGGCTCTCATGACCGGCGGCGGCCGCTACTTTCGGTTCAAGCTGGCGGTCGGCCAGCAGAAAAAGGCCTATCAGAATAAGACCAAAAACAAATATTGAGGACAATAAATTCTTTTTCATTTCATATCTCCATGATGCTATTGATTAAATAAATAAAACGAGTCATTCTTGAATCTAATTTGGTTATGCTTTCACAGCTTGCCTCCATTTCGTTATTCTTTTTTGCCATTGTCTCGCTTGCTGCTTACAACAATGGCCGCCAGTTTCGCGGCAACAAACACCTTCAACTGCTCCTGGTCGATGAATCCATGCTCGTGGGGTTCGGCCGACACTTCACGCGACTCAAACTACTATTATCCAATTCCCGGCTGCCTTTATCTGCGGCCGATGTCCCGCTAGGAGCTGTCGACTCGGAGCTCGCCCGCTTATCTGTCACGAGACAGAGAATATTGAATGGAGTATACACGAGGGCGTGCCAAGGGTCTGTAGGCGAAGCGCGCACCTTCTTGTAAGACAAAACCTGATCTGCTTGTCGGTGTTTATCCTACAAGGAGCGATACAGGCAGATTAGTCATGCCGCTGTTTGTGAGTCAGCATCAGCGTCCTGCTTGAGCCGTTCCAGTAGCAGCAGGAGCTGGTCCAATTCGGCCGACTTGTCAAAGAAATAGTCGGCGCCCGCATCCAGGCTTCTCTGCCGGTAGGCCGGATGGTTGGTCAAGACGATGATCCATGGAGCGGACTGGCCCTGTTTGATGGCTTGCAGGGCGTCGTATCCGTTTCCGCCGGGCATGGCCATGTCTAGGATCAAGACGTCCGGCCTCGACTCGGCGACCCCGTCGATGACCTCTGAGCCCGTTTTGGCCACGCCTACCACGTCGAATCGGCCGAGCTCGTCGATCAAGCTGACCAACCGCCCGCGAATGACGGATGAGTCATCGGCGATGAATAGTCTGATCCTGTTAATAGAACGCCACCTTTGGCCTGATTCTGTACTTTATTCAGGCCCTTATAACAGGGTAACAGATGCCGGGGCAGATGGCTGTAGGTAGAAGGCTGGCCTTTGTGTAGGACAAAGGCTCACTTTCTCGTAGGTGTTTGTCTTACAAGCCGGGTCCATGAGCTTTTGTCCTCAACACCATGAATGAATATGGTGGTTGCAAGGCAGACATGGTTAATTTTTGAGAAGGGATGGGAAAGAGGGGCAAACGACCGGCCGGCGGCTCTGAACCCGAGCTATTCCGGCGGGACCAATCGGTGTTGGATGGCGTACTGGATGATTTCGGCGCTGCTTTTCAGCATCAGTTTCTCGAGCATGCGGGCACGATAGGTGGAGACGGTCTTGACGCTGAGCGAGAGCGCAGCGGCAATCTCGGTGGGAGATTTACCGGCGCCCATCAACTGCAAGACCTGGAACTCGCGGTCTGACAACGTTTCATGTCGCGGCCGGTCGCCAGTCTCGTTCAGGCGCATGGCCAGAGACTCAGCCAGGCCGCGACTGACGTATTTTCCGCCGGCAACCACCTGGCGAATGGCCCTGACCAGTTCCTCAGGAGCGCTTTCCTTGGTCAGGTAGCCGGCCGCGCCGGCCTTCAGACAGCGGACCGCGTACTGGTCTTCGGCGTGAATGCTCAACACCAGTACCGGCAGGTCGGGTCGCTCCTGCTTTAAGGCGCGTAGGATGTCAAATCCGTTGATGCCGGGCATGTTGATGTCCAACACCAACACATCACATGTTCCACCCCGGACCAAACGCAACGTTTCATAGCCATCGGCGGCCTCACCGGCCAGCTGGATGTCAGCCGTTTCCGAGACGATCTGTTTTAATCCCTGGCGAACGATGGCGTGATCGTCGGCGATAAAGACGCTAATCATGTCACTTCTCCTCCCTCGTGCTCAAAGGCAGCCGCAAGGTAGACAGTGGTTCCTTGTCCAGCCTCGCCCTGGATCTCGAGCCATCCCCCCTGCATCCGGGCCCTTTCGCGCATGCCCAGCAGTCCGATGGATCTGGGATGATCGCGCTCGCTATCGGTAATGCCCCGGCCGTCGTCTCGCACCACCAGCGTCACTTCGGTCGCATTTCCGGTCAGGACGACCTCGACCCGCCCGGCCTGGGCGTGCCGGGCGACGTTGGTCAGCGCCTCCTGCAGGATGCGGAAGGCGGCCGTCGCCGCTCCGGCATCCAGGACATTTTCCTGCATATCGCTGATCATGTTGCAGGTAATGTCCGTTCGTCGTTGGAATTCCTGCAGTTGCCACTCGACGGCCGCTTCCAGGCCGATATCGTCCAGGATGCTCGGCCGCAGTTCGGTCGATATTTGGCGCACGGCCTGAACAGCGTCATCAATCAGCCTGGACATCGCTTTCGCCCTGTCAAGGAGTGGTTCCTGACCCTGGTCCAGGCGCTTTAGCAGCCAGGCCAGATCCATTTTCAGCCCGGTCAACATCTGGCCAATTTCATCGTGCATCGAACGCGAGAGGCGCGCTCGTTCTTCTTCGCGCAGCGTGAGCAAACGGGCCGCTAGCTCGCGCATTTGCTCCCGCGAACGACGCAGTTCATCTTCCTCTTGCTTGCGTTTGGTGATGTCACGGATTAAGGCTAGAATGCACAGCTCCCCTTCAAGAGCCAGCGGGCTAAGGGCGATTTCAACCGGGATTTCATACCCATCACGATGCAAAGCGACCAGGTCAAGGCCGGTCTCCATCGGCCGGAGTTGGGGGTTGGTCATGTAGGTGGCCCGGTGCTGAGCATGACGATCTCGATGATTTTCTGGCAACAGGGTATCGATGGGACGGCCGGGGAATTCGTCCCCCGCGTAGCCAAATAGCTCTTCAGCCAGGTGGTTGGCCGTTACAATTTGACCTGCTTCGCCCACGATGATCGAAGCGTATGGAATCATCCCCAGCAAATCAAGGATTTGGTTGCCGGTGAGCGAGGTCACGCTTGCAGGTTCTGCTGTCAGGTTATCCTGTTTCAAATTAATTTTCATCGGCAAAAAGGGGTGCGGTTAGAACATGTGAACTTGGCCGACGGTTCAAGAGCTGAGCATGAATACTCGTTATCTTGTGACAGGCAAAGAGATAACATGCGCCATCATCTGAACCAGCCAAAGGATGACTAGCTGTCATGATTAAGTTAGGCCAATTTATTGTCGCTCGCTCCTGAAACAGCTTCCAACACGCCGGCAGCGACTTCTTGGGGTGGTTACGGTGTTGTTCGACTTGAAAAAAGACCCTATTGTCCGACTGGGATGATACCCGCAATGAAGTAACTACGAATAGTTTAGACCAAATCCTACTTTGGATCAAGTTGTTTGGCCATTGTTGATGTGACTAATCCAAAGCCTTCTTTAGTTTGAATACAACATCCGGTTTGCTTTTTAATATACGGTTTCAACATCGCTATACTGACCGGCATCTTGTTGGCCCTGAGCCGGCTGTTTCTCGGTTACTGTTGGTCGGCCTGGTGCGTGCTGGCCGGAATCAGCTTGTATTCCATCTTAGTAGACGCCGAGGCGGCTGTCGTCCGGGTGGCGATCATGGCGGTATTGGTGGTCATCGCTGTCCGCCTTATGGGCCGGCGGACATTCGTTCCGGCGGGGAGGGCAATCGATACGGCCATCCGTATGATGAAGTGCTTCAGCGGGTGGGCGATGTGAGCGCGGCCGTTCTGCGGACGAATGAGCTGAGCTCAATCGTACTATTCCGAAGCTTTCATTCCCTCAGCTAGTTGCATCCGTTCATATAGCTGATCACATTCTTTGCCATATGCCGGGCCAATCCACCTGGTTCGAGAGAGCACCTCTTCAAAATATGCCGGCATATGTCCAAAAACAAGGCTCGCTCCACCGTAACCATCTGAAGACCCGTACATTACATTACCTATTCTGTGTAGAAATATAGCTCCCGTACACATCAAGCAAGGCTCAAGCGTGGTATAGAGGGTCATTTTTGCCGAGGAATCCCATAGCCCTTCAGGAACGTTACGAAGAGCTTCAATTTCGGCATGGCGATTTGGATTAAAGGTTGGATGCCAGATCGCGTTTTGTCCTTCGGCAATTATTTCCCCATCGAGAGTGATTACCGCGCCAATGGGCAAATTGTTTTGTTTCTCAGCATCACAGGCCAATGTAATTGCTCGTTGAAAAAAATGGATGTCAGACTCTGAAATGTTCATTGGAATTGCCTTTCCCCAATCAACATGCGTTTCGCGGTTTTGATTGGAATGAGTCAGAGCTAACCGAAAAGTAATCGGACGCGGGTATCTGGCGGCCGGTATTGGCGCCAATACCATCAGCAATTATGTGTGCTCCGTAGCTGTTTACCGGGCCGGATCTCTACCTTCAACTGACCGGTATACGGCGTCAGACGCAATTCCAAGTCGATTGGCATGGCGTTTAGTTCGGATATCTATTGCGCCTTTTTAAGCATCAGGTTAAGCAGTCAGTCCAAACTCGTTGATGTCCAGAAAGAAATCTTTACCATCGGTGACTACATAGCGCTGCTTGATCATGCGATACTCGATCAATTCAATGGTTACCTCGCGAGGAATTTTATTGACGATAAAACCCTCTTGTCCGGGCGAGAATATTCGAGTCCGAATTTCGGGGCGTTTCTTATATTCGTTGGTTCCAGGATTGAACACAAATGCATAGCCCTGGACTTCGTGGAGCTCGCCCGAAACGCCGATCACCTCCCCGGCAAAGTGGCGCCGGACGTCGCCCTCAAATAGGCGCCTGGTAATGATATGCAACTTGTCACCGACTTCGATCACTCGTTCAGACACGTACAACCTCCGTTGTTCCTTCCGCCCAATAGATTGGCCCAGTCACTGGACCACACTACAAAACGTGAAACCCGCAACCCTCACCACTCTGTTTTTGGAGCCCCGTTTTCCTCGACGTAACTCGAGCGGCCACAGTAGATGTTAGCCCACCCTCGAAGCTGAAACAAGCATTTTCCTAAGCCAGAATTCGTTTTGCTAACGTTTTTGCAACCGATAAGGGATGCTGAAAAATGCTTCTTCTTCCGCGGGCAGCTTTTCGCATGGCAATTAGTGGTTCCAATTGTCAAAGTCGAATTTATCGTAAGATCGCCAGATGATTTTTGTCTGAGACTCGATAGCGATTGCTCCAAGACAAATAGTCGCTGTAACCAGAAGGATGCTAGCGATAATTCTCCTTGACTTGCGCATCTTGATTCTTCCATGCCGTATTACATTTGCGAGTTGACCGCCAGCACAACCAGGATGAGCGTCAAATTGGTGCATCACCTCAACGGGGCCGGTACTTTGCCGACCGGATGCCGATAATTGGTCCTGAATCCAGGCTGTGACTTGTTGAAGCCAGTCTGGTTCTTCCCAGGGCAGTTGTGTGACTTGATTATCCATGTGTTAAAGCCTCCAGCCGTAGCGATCAATGGCGCGCTAGATGAGCCCGTTTGGTGTTTTTTGCTAGGGCTGTTTGCTTTAGGCCACACTTTTTCTAAAGTTGTTTTCTAAGAAAGTAGCGTTGTTGCCCAATCAGGAAAATCTTGCAGTTCACCAAAAACCTGATAGCCGTGTTGTTTATAGAAGTCTGGCGCCTGAAAACTGAATGTGTCCAAGTAAACATTCTTGGCGCCACGCTGCCGTGCTTCATCTTCGGCGCGCGTCAAAAGTTGATGCCCATATCCACGACCGCGAAGTTCGTCTTTCACCCACAACAAATCTAAATAAAACCAACCCCAATATATTTCGCCCAACACACCGCCTACAATTTCTTTATCAGGCGCGTGAAGAACAAAACATAGGCGTTGAAACTGATTATCACCGGCTTTTTGTTTGTTGTAATTGGCAACGCCTCGTCCAATTATCCCCCATGCCGATTCTTCAGGCTTATCAACGTAGACGATCTGATATTCCTCATCCATATTGTTTTTATTAAACTCCTATCTTCCAAATTTCGATTCGCCAGGCTATGCTAAAAGGTTCAGCGAGTATTTTTATTGAGACATTCCTTGAAGTAATAGGCGGAAGTATTGTACAGCCGCGACCTCCGGTAGGTCACTCAATAATACCCTGTCAAACTTGAAAACCTAAACTGCCCAGGTCGCTGGCGAAAGCCGACACCGGTTACCACGTCAGGCCGGGTGTGTAGTTAGGATCAGTCATAGTATTGGACTCTGTATTAGATCGAGGTTATCAAGATTTCCTTTATATAAAGTCGTGACCCTATGAGGCGTAACGGCTTTGCCACCCTGGTTTTTATTAAATGATGTCTAGATTCAAATCTGGAGCCTGACCTGGGAAGCAAGAGAGGAAATTGATCCGGCCTTAGAACAAGCCTTGGAATCAGTATCAAGCCTTATCAATGTGGCTAATCCTTACAAACGTTGATACTTGCTTGTGGAAACTTCCTCAAGAACGGCCTGTACGTTGCCGTCGAGCTGATGGCCTTCAAATTGGATCTGCCCACCCTTCTTTTGTGATTGCATCGACCTATATGTAGCAGTCAGCTGCTCAAGTGGCAAGACCAGAACTGAATTCGCACGACCTATCCCCCCACGTTCCGCGTCTAACCAGGCCATTTGCCGGAGATCCTCGTCACTATAACCCTGACTGTTTTCCAAGATCGCCGATACGAGGAAGGGCTCGACAATAACGATCTTAAACACATGATAGATCCTGACTGTTGGGCTGCCTGATGATCGCACATTGTCCGTCGGCTCTGGCAGGTCTTCGACTACGGTCCCCACCAGGCTTAGTTGATATTGATCTGGCCTGATTTTGATATTCAAGGCGTCCTCAAATTCCTCCAGCAATTCACGCTCTGGCCCGATTTCAAGGGCGCCATTTTGCTTCTCAAAATGTTGCAAACAAAATTCCTTGACTCGCGCCCAATCTTCACGACGAATAAAAAGGCGAAAGTCCATTTCTGCCTGGGATCGCCGGCTATCAAAATGAAAATCGCCAATAAGCCCACTTAAGGCTTTGGGCTGGTTTAGCCGGACCCCGCCGCCAAAAGGTTTAGCCTTGACGACCACCTTTCGATGGCCGTCTATCTTGAGTAGCGTGGTCGTGCGTTCTAGTACCAGCATCGGCCGCCCATCCCGTGGATGATCAAGCATCACCTTGGCCAGGGTGGCAACACTGACCCGTAGATTCAGTTTTTCTGTCGGGCCAATACCAAAATCAGGATTTACCAAAGGGCCTTTATCCATTTATTTATCTAACTCTTGGTTGGTTTTGTCGAGATCGTAGGCTGCACCCAGACCGGTGAATATCTCTGCCGCTCTCTGCAGGTGTTTCTGTCGCCCCCACCTCTCTTCCGTTGTCTGCCCCACATTGAGGTGCCGGCCGATCGTGTAATGAGCCCGCGCTTCTTCATAGGGCATGCCGAATTCCCGCGCATGTATCAGGCTGGACTGCCATGCCTTTTGTGCCTTCTTCGGATCACCCGATATGTAATCGTACAGACCCTGGTAGAGATATGCGCTTGGCTTGGCGATGGCAAAAACCTTGGCATAGACCGTCAAATCTCTGCACGCTTGCCTGGCCAAGTTCTGTATATCCTGTCCACTGCTGCTATCTAAAGTTTTTTCCCACATGGCTAGATATACATCGGCGACGCCGGCATAACCAACAATATTGCCAACATTAGTGGGACGGGAGAAACCGGCGACTAATTCGGATGCCTTTTTAACCTCTTCAAGCGCCGCTTCTTGCCGACCACAGCGCCAATAAGCTTGGGATAGCGATGCATAAACGGTTAACCAGTCGAAGACATTCATTCCTTCGCTTGGAGCGGAAAATGACTCCAGCAACAACCCGGCGATCTCGTCCGCATCAGCTCCCTGCCGCAACTTTATGACAGCTAACCAGTAGTGAGCAGCGGCAACAAAGCTAATGTCTCCACGACGACCGGCCGAGTCTGCTATTCGGGAGGCAAATTCTAAGCTGCGGTCGTATTTGCCTTGGTAATAGGTCGTCAGGATGATCCCGACCCAATTAAATTCCAGTACCCAATGTTGGCCCAGCTCAGCCGCCGCCTCCGCCCCCTGTAGGCAATAGTCTTCAGCCCTAGCTAGTTGGCCCACCCCACCATAATAAAATGCCGCAAACCGGAATACGCCTTCTCGGGCATAAGCAGAAGAATCGCCCTGGATCAAGCTCACCGCGCGATTGATGTAGGCTAAAGCTGCCCAATGCCAGGGAATGAGGCCAAAGATAAAGCCCGTTGTAGCATAGGCACGGGCCATCATTGGGCGCAATTCAGCGGCTTCGGCCAGATTCAGGGAACGAAGCGAGCCATATATGCTAAGCAATGATTCATTTTCTACAACCGCCCTTTCCGCCAGGCCTTCATAAGCGATAAAGGCTTCCTGAAAGGCGGCCTGTTTGTGTTCCAGGCGGCCGATGAAATAGCTGGGCAAGGAGCGATGCAATACCTGAGCCAATATCTGTCCCAACATGCCCATTATCAGGCCAGTCTGGCCGTGGGGCAACGGCCAACCCAGTAGAACGAGGACTTGTCGGAAGTGTTCATCACCTACGGTCATCTGGCTCATCCATAAATAAGCCTGACCCAGGCGGCGCTCCCAATGAGCCTGGTAAACGATATCGGCCGCCGGCGCGGCCGTTTGCCCTGCATGAAGCGCCTGGTTCAACAGTTCCATGATTTCAGGCAGGCGGCCGCGCACTTTGAAAAACTGCCAAAGATTGTCTAAATAAAGGGCAACTTCACCCCACTCCTCCTGTTCCAAGATCCAGCGCCAGCCAGCACGCAAATCGTCTACGTCTTGCCTGATAATTTCCAAAGCATCTGGCTGTTTGCCATCAAGCCAGTGGGACACAGCATCAAGTAATAGTTGCCGGTAGTAGCGATAATGCCGTGTTTGAGTCTGGGCCATTTCACCTGGCATCTCGGTCAACTTTTCGGCGGCAAACATCTGGGTCAGAGCATGTAAAATGAAGCGGTCGCCGGCGGTTTTGCGGATAAGTGATTTATCCAGCAAAGCAGCCAGATCTACAACTGAGGCCTGGACGACATGCGCGGCTGCATCCTTGGTGAAGCTACCTCGAAAGACAGAGAGGCGGGCGAACAAAAGTTGCTCAGCAGGTTTAAGTGCCTTCCATGAAGCGTCTAAGACCACGCGCACACTGCCATGACGAGCACTGGCCCCTCTTATGCCTGTGTCTAAAACGTCCAGACTTCTCTTGATTTCGGCAGTGATTTCAACCAGGGAGAGCAGTCGCAGTTGAGCGGCCGCCAACTCTATGGCCAGTGGCATGCCCTCTACCAGCCGGCAAAGCTGCTGTATGTTTTCATGATCTTCGTCGGTTTCAATCTTGAAGGTCGATTGGGCCCGCTGAGCCCGGAGGCAAAATAACTCCGCTGCATCGTCGGCCGAGGAACCTGTAATCGCCGTTTCATCGCCCAGTGGTAACCCGCTCAAAGAGTACGTGCGCTCGTCGGGTAATCGCAAGACTTCACGAGATGTGACCAGGATCTTTATTCCTGGAGCGGCGGCTAACATCACTTCGATCAGGGCTAACGTCTTTTGGGCATCATCTCCAGAGCCATCGCCGGTCAGCAGATGTTCCAGGTTATCCAACACCAGTAATATTTGTCGCGAACGCAAGTAATCCAACAACTGATCTTGTGGGTCACGTCCTTCCAAAAAAGTCAGTCCAACCTCATCGGCAATGGCCGGTGTTATGGCCGTCGGCGAGTCTATAGGCAGGAGAGACACAAAATAAGCGCCCTGCCTGAGATGACTTTCTTGGGCTTTGGCAACCGCCAATGCCAGGCGCGTTTTGCCAATGCCGCCGGGTCCACTAATGGTAACCAGGCGATGGCTTTCCAGTAAGCGGATGATTTCGGCCAGTTCGAACTGGCGTCCGACCAGAGATGTTGCTTGCCGAGGCAAATGTTTGGCCTCTATGCTGACCGTGGGCAACGGCGGGAAATCGGCCGGCAGACCGGGGACGATTAGCTGGAGTAAGCCTTCCGGATCGTTTAAATCTTTCAAGTAGTGTTGTCCCAGGTCCAGCCAGCTAAAATCTGGGGACAGCCGTTCTCGTGCTCCTTCAAGAGTCGCCTGAGTAAACAGAATTTGGCCGCCATAAGTCACATCGAGTAAACGTGCTACCCGGTTTACGGCCGGACCGAAGTAGTCTCCCTCCACGTCAATTGCTGCTCCACTATGTAATGCCATACGAACCAGCAAAGGGCCGGTTTCGGCCCAAGTTTCGGCAGACAATAGTCTCTGTCCCTCAGCAGCGGCTAATAGGGCGCCGGCTGCCGAGGAAAAAGCTATGCAAAAGGCATCACCTAGCCGTTTGAAGATGTAGCCGCCTTGAGCAGAGACAGCCTGTTCAAGTAGAGCATTATGGCGGTTGAGAGCTATAGCCATTTGTTTTGGAAGCGTTTCCCAAAGCGTCGTACTACCCACAATGTCTGTGAATAAAAATGTGACCCGGCCAGTTGGAAAATCCGGAACTAGAGCGGCCGGGTGCGTGGGCATGGATTCTTGCTTCGCCTGCACTACCCCCCAACCATCACTGTCGTCGATCAGCCGGCGGACATCGGCCGGCGCCTGAATGTCAAATTGGCTGCAGTAGCGCTGAAGATGGGCGGTCGCGAAGATCAAGGCTGCCATTCGTTCTCTTTCCGGTAGGGCGGCCTTATTACAATAATTCAATCCCACGGCCACGCCGGCCAGCCAGAATTGTCCCCATAGATCATCGGCTAAGCTGGCATGGGATTCCTGAACCCAGCGTCTGAAAGAGATCCGGCCGGCATTGATCACGGCGCAAGATCCAGCCAGTTCCACCGGCACTTTTTTTGGCTCTGGCGTGTCGAACGTGGCCAGCCGAGTAACCAGTTCCACCCATTTTCCAAGAGATGCCCGCTCTAATTCTCGCAAAAGGAAAGATAATTCTAAATAGCGTTGATCATAAAGCAGCGGCATCCCACCTTTGTAGAGGGCGAAGTCTATGAGAAAGTAACCTGCCAGATCTTGATTGTTGGCGGCGAATTTTGCCAATATGTTGCCGATGTTGAGATCTCCATGTTGAAAACCGCTGACGGCGTCGATGGGTCTGGCTTGCCCCCATTTGTCCGCATCCTGACCATAGGCCAGGGGATTGGGATAAGCCTTACCCTGGATCAGAAGCCCTTCCGTATCATGAGCGATAAGGCAGGTATCATCAAGAAATCGCTCGATGTGGCTACCAGGCTTAAGACGGTAACCTAACCAACGATCTAGCAATAAACGAGGGTGAATAGCTTGCTCAAAAGTCAGCTCTGCATTCCACTCCTCCAATAAATATTCGGTCGTTACCTGGAATAGTGTCTCTAGCTGGCTTTGCCGTTCATAGTTGGCTAATGGACGGAAATGATGGAGTGATTGACCGGCAATCGTGTAAAAAATCGCTACCGCTCCACCCTCCTCGATCTCGAAGGCTATTTCGGCCATATGTTGGCGGGCAAAGGCGCCTGGCGCCTGGCTGAGTGCCTGGTTGTGGCGCTGAATCTCGCCCATCTTGGCCTTAGCATTGACATGATCGAATTTTAGGACGAAATGTTTGACTTTTGAGGTACCGGCCGTAGAAACGCTAACGAGATAAAGTAGGGCACCGGTCCGCCCGCCTCTGAGTTCCTCAAGCGGTACAACTTCGATGCCGTATCGTTCTTGCGCCGTGATCAGTAGACGCTGGTAGTCGTCTGGCAACGAATAGAAGTCTGGCACAGTCACAAATGACACTCGATGACCTTATTCAGATTCCAATCTTAGGCTGTACAAGACAAGCCTATTTCTGCCTTTCTATCATCCGAACAGAGTAGGATCTATTCAAAAATGATAATGCCCTACTTAGCAGAGGTAGACCACTCATAGTGTATCATAAATCCCTTTAGTCTTGATTGCTATAATGATGGGCACCCAATTCTGATTTGAGACTGATTGGGGATAGGCAGGCTGTTGCAGATTAGGCTTAACTTTGAGCGAACGCCCAACTATCGCTCAATGAGGATGAAGCAGGAGAGAGTCGCAGGGTGATCGACGATCGCGGGTCATGACGACCATCGAAAATGGCGATCGAGTTCTGAAGAGTATGAACCGCCAATGGTATCGCGATTTTCTTTGAGCCAATCCGAAAAGTTGGTGGGCCCGTTGGGTTCCTGTCGGGAAGTGAGTAGATTACCCATTAAGCCCCTGAGTTCATTCCTGGTCAGGATCACATCCCTCATGAAGAAACCAACAAATTTACCCAAGAGTAATCCTACCTCTGGCGATACATTCACCAGGCTGACATTCTTTCCCATGGCGGCCGAAATGGTTTCAACAAGTTCTCGATAAGTATAGGTCTCGGAACCAATCGCGTCGACAGTTTCTGGTCCATTTTGTGACGCGCACCCATAAGCGATTGAAGCCAGGTCAGCCACAAAAACCGGCTGAACCTTATACTCCCCGTCACCCATGATTGGAAACAGCGGAAATTTTCGTATGAGCCAGGCGATATTGTTAACCAGTATGTCTTCTTTACCAAAGACCAAGGTCGGCCGCACGATAGTATAGGGAACACCTGACTGCTTTAGGGCTTCTTCTTGTTGCCCTTTGCCCGCGTAGTACGGTAAATCTGAATCTACTGAAGCATGGGTGACGCTGATGTGCACGATTTTTTTGACGCCGGCCTTAGCGGCGCAGACAAAGAGTGCCCGGGTGTTTTCGACGGCTTGATCGAAAGTCATTCCACCGTGCGCAAATCGAATCCAATAAGTATTGTAAAGGGTATCGACGTCACGCAATGTCTCCGTTAACCGATCGGGCCGGTCGAAGTTGTAAGGATGGGCAACGACTCGCGACCCGAAAGGGTTGGGCTTATCGACGTGGGTGGTGATGGTCTTAACCGGCCGTCCTTTCTGGAGCAGTTGGGCAGCAATATAACGGCCGATATAGCCAAATGCGCCGGTTACGACGTCTGTGACTTCGGGCAATATAACTCCTTATCATTTCCAGACATGAAACGTTTGAGATCTAATGTGTGAATACGAGAATCATCACTTAACATAAAGTTACAATGAGTGATTTCGAGACTTTCTCCTGTCGGAGTTAATTTGGCTGAAATCCTTAATGCAGGCCAACAGTCATATCGTAAAACTATTGTTACTCGTCCAGAATGTGAGACTCCTCGACTGTCTCTCAACTTTATTGTTACACCAATATCAAGATTACTAAAAGTCGAACAGTCGAATACAGCCCCTCCAGATAAAAGAGTTGCCGTCTTGTATCGGCCTTGCAGCTAAGTTAGGCCATGTGGCTACCCCTTATTCCACCACCCGGCGGATGAGCAGACTAGAGTTTTCGATTAGAGTGTAAGCTGTGCCGTCTTAAGGACAACTTCGAGTCTATTTCACAGACGGAGGGATGCTAGATGAAACAATTACTAACAGTGGCGATCATGATGACCGCGGCGGTGCTTTTTAGACCGGTCAGCGCCCATACTGAGGTCGAAGGACCACCCGATGTAGGGAAGGTATCATCCATTCAATGCCCGATTGAAGTGCCTGAATCGGTTGAAACCGAATGTGGGGCTTTGCAGGTGCCGGAAAATTATGCCGATCCGGATAGCGTTAACATACAGTTGCCCTATATTATTTTGCACAGCCCAAATCCGAATCAGGCGCCGGACCCTTTGATCTTCACGCAGGGCGGCCCCGGCTATAGTTCGCTAGAATCATGTCTGGTCTTTCGTCAATTCGCCGATGCTGGCAGATCGGGATGTGATCATCTTTGAGCAAAGAGGCAATCGCTATGCTGATCCGGCGCTTATGTGTGATTCGTCGATCTGGTGGGAAGTTGAGCCAGGGCACACGCCTTGCCTGGATTCGATCAAGGAAAAAGGCGTAGATATAACGCAGTATCATACGCAAAATATCGTCCGCGATATGATGACGCTACGCCAGGCACTCGGCTACGAGCAGTGGAACCTGTACGGATCTTCTTTCAGCACGTCCCTGATGCTGTTATTAATGGAGGCTGATCCCGAAGGGATTCGGAGCGCCATCTTGCAATCAGTCAAACCACCAAATGAGACAACTTTTGCACACGAAGCTGACTCCCCGTTACGGGCGATCCAACAGATGTTTAACGATTGCGCGGCCGATAGTCGATGCGCGGTGGCTTATCCAGAATCTGGAATCTCAATTTTATGAAGTGGTAAAAGAGTTGAACGAAACACCGGTTGAGGTGGAAGTAAAAAGATTCGACCGATAGCGAGCCAATCCCCTTGGAAATTGACGGCGATTTGTTCATCGACTGGATCATCATCGACAAATTTTACCAGCCCGCTTTTCCGCCTCATGGCATCGCTTACCTGCCGATGCTGATCGGCGAGGTCAGTCGCGGTAATTTGACGCCCTTGGAATATGCCGCTCAAAGCTACTGGAAGGAGATGGTGAAAAATCCACAATGGTCTTTGGGTTTGTTTCTGGCCATCAACTGCCAGCAGGATCTGCCGGCTGCAGGAAGTAACCGGCCGGCAAATGATTTAGCCGCCAGCGATAGGTTGGATGGATTTACCCGATCGGCCGCGCAACGAACCATCTGTGCCGCCTGGAACTTACCGGCGCTGCCCCCAACCGCAACAGAATATGTGAAAAGTGATATTCCAGCCTTGGTGCTGGCCGGATCTTATGATCCGGTTACACCTCCGGAATGGAGCCGGGTCACGGCCGATCACTTAGCCAACAGCACCTTCGTCGAGTTTGAGGGATACGGGCATGATGTCACCTTAAACAATCCTTGTGCCGAAGGACTACAAGCGACATTTCTGAACAATCCTCAAGGCATACTTGACATAAGTTGTATCGATAAAGCACCGGGACCATCATTCATCTTACCTGATGATGTCTTCATCGCGCCCGGTCTGGCCAACAGCGGTGATGATATCTCCATTGGCGATTCCCGCGGGGTGGCCTGGATCGAGACAATAGCGCTGATTGGCATGTTTGGGCTGCTATTTGCGCTGGTTGCCCTGTTAGTACTCGGGGTGGCCTGGCTGGTGAAGTGGCGGAAAGTAGAGGCCGGTCTTGATATAACAGCCGCTATCGCCTACTTTCTGACTCTAGTGATGGTTTTATCATCGTTATTGGCGATACCGGTGCTGACCACGCAGATCAATGCTGAGTATTTGGGCGGCAACGAACTGCTCTATTCTTTAGGTCCGAGTCGCGATTTTCGCCCAGCGGCACTTTTAGCCTGGATTTCACCGTTAGCAGGTTTGATGATCCTGACCCTGGCCACAATGACGCTGTGGGCTTTCTTGGCCCGGCGCTGGCCACGCGGTTTTCGAATTCTGACGTCGCTGGTCGTGCTGGCTTCACTTCCGGTAGTAATGCTAGGCCTACGATGGGGGCTGTTTACGATGTTGGTGTAAATCTACTACCTTAATGCATTATTGCCACGACTAAGAGAAAGAAGTGTTAATGGCAATGACCTGATTTGGCCGATGGGTACTGGGAGTGGGAAAGCGCCCCGGATCATCATCCGATGGATCCAGAGAGAGCCAGGTTACCGGCATCTCCAGCATCTCTATCCAATCGCTGACACAAATTGTTTTGCCAAATCCTGCCGGAGCTGATACGAGAGTCAACTTCCTGCCGGATGCCAATCCTTCATTCAATCGCTGGATCTGGTACGGCCGGTGAATTAACCTGCGATGGAGCGAAGGACAATTTAATTTGGTAACCAGTAAGTTATCCATCATGATGTTTGATCTGCCACTTCCCACCAAATGAAGGTGACCGCTATCCCGACGATGCCGGTTAAGAAGATGATCACATAACTGATTAGCTCAAGCTCGGCGCCTTGTGAATATAAGGCCGGTATGGACCAGGGAAAGTATTCTCCCCAACCGGCAATGGCGATGATTTGGGCCAGGAATATGGTCAGGATAGCCACTCCTACCGGCGGCAAATAACCTTGTCCGGCGCTGGCGAAGAAAATAATGGGCATGACGCTAGCGATGGTGAGCCCGGCCGTTATGGCTAAGGTGAGCCCACCTTGCCAGATGAGTTGTGCCGACATTTGAGGCAGAGTAACCAAGAGACCAATTACAAGACCGAGCAAACAGACTAAGGCTACCAGGGCGGCCGACCACAGAATCATGACGACGAATTTAGCTAATACGACAGCCGATCGCGAAGTAGGTAGAGCCAGTAGGTCTTTCGCCGTGCGATCAGAAAACTCGCGACCAAATATCCAGCTGCCAATGAGGCTAAAAAGTATGAGACCGCCAATGGCCACACCCTGAGAGAGAAGGTCGAGGTAAGATGGCCAATCGGCAACCCCGGCCGTGAGCTGCGCCTTGGCGCTGATTAGGCCAACCTGGCGGGCAAATTCGGGATCCTTTAAGATAACCATGAAGAAACCACCTATCAGCGGCAGCAGTAGAAATCCAATCCCGGTAAGCAAAGGTATTTTAGAACGACGAGCTTTGAACGTTCAACCCAAATTGACGGACTATAGTTCATTCAATTTTCGTTCTCTCCCTCAAGACCGACTAGGCGCAGAAAGTATTGCTCGAGGTCTTCTTTTTCAACTGTCAAGCATGGTTGGTGGGTGACCCTGGTTGACAAGAAGCGTGGCGATATCATCCGGCCGTTCGACGGCCTGCTACATCCTTCACTTCAATGACGCCATTCAAGGAGAAGTCCGCTGTGAAACCGGCATTGTTCAGCACAGAATGCGGGCGGCTGGCATGTTGCGGGCACTATTAACAAACGATGACGACGGTTGCGTTCGAGTTCATCGATATCAAGTTCTTGAAGCAAAGAGCCTTGATGAATGATGCCGATACGTTGAGCCAAACGCGACACTTCAGCCAGGACATGGCTCGACATGAAAATGTGACGCCTTGTTCTCGCGCCAGATCGATGAGCAGATTACGAATTTCGACGATCCCAGCCGGATCCAAACCGTTAGCCGGTTCGTCTAGGATGAGCAGTTCCGGGTTGTGCATTAAGGCTTTGGCCAGCCCCAGGCGTTGCTTGTTGCCGTGGGAAAGCTTGCCCGCCCTGCCGGTTGGCATAAGGGGTCAAGTCCAGCCGCTCAATGATGCGATCCACGGCTTTTGGCACGGTACCAGGACGTAGCCTGCGCATGACTTCCAGATTCTGGCGCACGGTGAGATCTGGATAAGCATCGGCCGTCTCGACTAAATAACCAACAGAATCCCACGGTTTTTTGCCACCAACATGAATTCCTGTTACCTAGCACATTTGCTTCGCCAGAAGTCGGCTTGACCATTCCTAGCAGCATACGAATGGTCGTCGTCTTGCCGGCACCATTCAGACCCAGAAAGGCATAGATTTCACCCGCAGCAACTCGCAATGATACGCCGTTTACGGCCGTTACATCACCGTATTTTTTCAGCAGGTTATTGGTTTCGATCGCGACTGTCATTTTGGATCTCAGATATGCCGGTTGATTTCCCAGGCAACTATATTACAAAGATGCGATGGATACGACTGAAATTAAATATCGGCATAGCGATCATTCGATTTCAGTCATGGGTGACGGGTCTATGAGTTAGGTCTGCTGCTTCTCTCAATCCTTGTCAGATTGGCGGAGTGTATGATGCGGGTGATATTGCTTGGAAGCCAACCCGACCTCGCAGCCTTTGCAATAGCTACGATCTGACAACACCACGCACGAAAAGCGCGAAAGGTATGAAGCAGATCAGGCCCATAATGAAGACCACGACAATATCGACCAGTCCAAAAGGTAGCATCGGTCAACAGGGGCTGCAAGAGCAAAATCACGATTAAGCCGATGAATAACATGCTGGTCTGAAAAAGTAGCCCAGTGCCACTTACATAGCCAAGTGCCTGGCGTCGCCAAAGCAACACTCCGCCAATAATCCAGGCTGGCGCTATCAAGAAGTCAACCACCAGGAGGGCGAGTTCTGTGTCTGAGCTAAGGGCCTGGTTGAAGAGAGAGCCGGCCATTTCAAAGATTGCCCGCAATAGAAACAGTGTACTGAGACCGACTAAGACTCCACCAGCGAATCTTTCCGGAACCAAGCCCGCAAGTCGTCTTTGTACGGCTTTTCCGTCAATATTGGCTACAAAGCCGATCATTGTATAAAGACTCAATCCAAACAGCGTAATGTAAAATAGATATACCCAACTCAAGGGCATGGCGAAAACATAAACGAAGTAGTTGTAGCTGACATAGAAGAGCGCTCCCGGCCAAAATAACAGGCCAATGAGTTTGCCACGCCTCGCCAACCACATCGAGACTAACAGGATAGGTACTCCGATGACCAGGCTGACAACGTCGTTGGCGATGAAGGTCTCCAATAATTCTTCTTCTGGATAGATATCGGTCCGGTACAAGATACCGGCAGTGGACACACCAGCCATCATAAGAGCGATGATCAGAGAGGATATATAGGCAAATCTGAGACCGCCTCTGATTGGCAGAGAATTGGCCAGAGAGCTTTTATCTGTTGGTTTCATGTCCTTGCTTCCTAGTTTCACTACGGGCAGGAAAGCGCCATCCTTGCAATAGGTCCACCGGATCCCCATCACCAGCAGGTCCGCTGAAGAACAACCAAACCTGCTTTTTAGGCAGTAATTTCTCGTTACGCTTTAAAAATTTCACAGCTTCTTTGCGCTATTTGCCGATGTAAGCCGCGCTACCAGCTTTCGATTATCCATTTCACCCTCTAACTATTTCCAGACCGATTGCCCGGATTCTCTACTTCACTATCGAGAGTATCCATCAATTAGCGCAGCCAAGTCACGTGTACTTGGTCATCAAATTAGGGGGATAGAAGTCACTATTGAACTGTGCAACGGCTTCCAACCCTAGGGGATTTGTCTTGAAATCTGCCTACCGGCTACGTGACCGTAATGGCTACGTAAGATTCTTGACATTAACTCGTAACCCTCTTCCATTATCATAGCTATCGTCTTGGCCCAATCGCCGATTTCCGATAACCAAGTCTTTATTAAAATATCACATAACAAAGGACAACGTCACCATGAGAAGATCTGCTTATTTGTTCGCGGTAATCGTCGTTCTGTTCCTGCTTTCCGCCTGCAGCACTTCCCAGTCACAAGAACAACCAAGCGAAGCAGCGGCCGCGGCAGCCCCCGTCATTCAAAGTGAAACAGAGCAGGCGGCTGAACCTTCCAATGCTTCTGAGCCCACTTCTGAAGAACAATCCGACCCACAGGAAACGGAAATGCCTGGCGATATGGAAGAGCAGCCGGAAACGATGGCTGAGACGATGGCATCGGAAACGATGGCTAAGACCGCCGGTCTGGCAGCAAATAGCCTTAACCAATGCTCGGACAGGCGAGACTTTCACTTTGGCTGACTTCGAGGGCCAGACTGTCTTTGTCGAACCGATGGCCACCTGGTGTAGCAATTGTCGCCGCCAGTTGCATAGCGTGCGTGGTGCCAAAGAACAACTCGCCGGCGAAGACGTCGTCTTCGTTGCTCTGAGTGTGGAGACCAATATCGACGATGCCACCTTGGCCAGCTATGCCAATGGGGAAGGCTTCGATTGGTTGTTCGCGGTGGTTACACCTGAACTGCTGGGACTTTTGGCCGATGAATTCGGCCGGTCAATCGCCAACCCGCCGGCAACGCCCCACTTCATCATCCGGGCTGATGGGTCAATCACGGATCTGGTAACCGGCGTCGAGCCTTCGGACCAAATCGTAGCCCAAATTATCGCCGCCCAGGGCTAAGCGAAATGGCTCGTCAATCGAAATTTTTCTGAAAACGAGAACCGTAACTCACCAAGAACAAGTATGAACGAATTACTCCAGGCTTTTATACTCGGCAACACGGCCATCCTGACTAATGTCTGCGTCCTACCACTCTATCCAGGTCTGATAGCATTTCTGGCCGGCACGGCCAGTGAGAGGCGATCTCGCCGTACCACTCATTTTTTGGGTTTTTTCGTTCTGGCTGGAGTGTTGAGCTTGATGATCGTCATTGGCTGGCTGCTGTTTGCTTTTCAGCGGTCATTCGGCGACATTTTGCCTTACCTGTTGCCCGTCATTTATGGTCTGGTGATTCTCATGGGGGTGCTGATGTTGAGTGGGCGGAATCCTTTCGCCCGGATAGGCACGATCCAGGCTCCGGTACTTCGCAATCCATACGCGGCCGCCTTCATCTACGGACTGCTTTTGGGCCCGATGACCTTGCCTTGTACAGGTCCATTGATCGTCAGCGCTTTTTTACTGGGAGCCGGCAGCGCGGCCGGGCTGGCTGGCAACCTGCTCTACTTCTTAGCCTTTGGCTTAGGCTTTGGCTGGCCACTGATCGTACTTCCCCTCATAGCCCTACCCTTGCAGCGGCGTTTCACCGGTTGGACAGCCAATAATTATAAGGTACTGACCAGGATATCGGGCGTGCTTTTAGTGACCATTGGCGTCGTTGGCGTCATCTATGACCTGGCGCCAAACATTTGAAAACGGCCGAGCTAATAGTACTCTTCTATCCCAAATCCAAATTGTTTGTCTTGCTCCGTCTTGCGGATGAAATGGTTGAGCCGTTTCTCGAATTCGCCGGGCCTATTTCTAGCAACATCAATGAAGGCAATCCGAATGCGTTGGTACGATCCAGAATATCGCTGGAAGTTTTCCCAGGCTACATGGTTAGCTTGCAGCACGGCCACGATATCGGCCGGGAACTCATACTCTTGGCTGATGATATCGCTTACGGAGGCCAGTACATCCGACATGACCATATCCTGATCGACCAATCTTCTCAGCCTTTCGATATTGGTTTGTGAATAATTGCTGTGCGGTTTTCTGGGCGTAAAGCGCTGGGCATACTTGTCCTCGTCAATTCCTTTGGTAATGCTGTCGATCCAGCCGAAGCAAAGCGCTTCTTCGACGGCATCGATTGTAAGGAATACGGGCTTTCCCGGAATGTTTCCGGGGTAAACTAACCAGATCTCTTCCTCCGATTGGTAGTTTTCTTTCAACCACTCGCGCCATTCCTGACGATCGGTAACATATAACAAATTGGTGATATTCATAGTCAGCTGGAATCAGTTTTGTTCGTGGCCGGCAAGTCTGGCCACTGGCCATTGGTCGCGAGCCATATGGTCCACTGACTTACTGATCAGATCTTTTAAGATATCCAGATCCACATCGGCCAATTTATTGATGTAAAGACATGATTTGCCAGTCTTATATTTACCGAGTTTAGCCAGCAACGGTTCATATTCGTCAAATCCAGACATAATGTAGAGGGTCAAGCTCTGTTTTCTTGGCGAAAAACCAGACAGAAACCACTCTGCTTCCTGACCCGAGGTGTACTTATAATGATAGCTGCCGAAACCGATAATACTCGTACCCCACATCACCGGCTCCTCACCTGTAACCTCCTGCATGAGCCTCAGGATAGCGTAACTATTTTCACGTTTTTAACGTTGGACACACCGTCGAGACACGCTTCTACGCTGGCATCGTTCTTCTGGGTCTTCAACTCCGCCATAAGTTAATTACCTCCAATAGGCTCAATCAAGCCATACCCTTGTTCTATCAAACCCATCAGTTCATTTCCAAAACGGGCGATAGGCGCGCCATCGACAATATCGTGATCGACACTGAGGGTGATGTGCAAGTACTCCCGGACCTCGATTTTCCCTTCAACAACGCCTGGCTTTTCAGCGATGCTTCCTAAGGCCAAGGTGAGCGTAAAGTTGGGCATGGTAATGGCCCAGCTCGCCCCCCTACTGAACATACCCACGGCCGTTACCATTACGGAACTGGAATATTCTCGAAATGACTGGGGGACGCGCAGAACCACCCAGTAAAATATCCTGCGTACAAACCAGGGTAGGAACAGAAACCAGGACATGAACCGAGATTCATCTGTCTTCGCCGGCGTTGATTGGACGGCCCGGATTTCATCGTGTATTTGGCGATAGGACTTCCTGTTGACTGATTTTATGATATAGGGCATAGGGATTCGCCGGCCGTCTCTCACCGTTTCGATCATCGTCACGATGTTAACACCTTCAAAGATCACCAATCGGCCTCGCCAATTTTTATAGGCGTGGAGTTCCGGATGTTGATCGATGGCCTGCCCTAAACAATTGATGATGAAGGCGGTGAAGGAAAGCTTTTCGCCTGACACCCTTTCGCGATCGCGGATGTATTCCCGAGCTTTGGTGACATCTACTTCAGCCAAGCCATGGACGATATGTTTACCCCGACCGAGCCGGCCTGCATCCAAGGAAAATCTACGGCTAGAGGGAATGGGGATTGTCTTATACTTTTCTTTATTCATATCTCGGAGCCAGGTATGTTGATCGAGATTAAGCGCAATGATAGTGTGACACAAGTCTCGTTTAAAGAAAAGTGCATACGGTGTCAAAATTGGGGTTTAGTACACAAATTTACTGTTCCTTGAAATCAACAGGAGCGGTCTCGCGTTGCTTTCAGGTACAATTGCAGTCTAGTGGCGAGTAAAAATTCGCCGTCGACGAATCAAAAAGTGACTGAATTCCATGAATGCGTCGAGCGGATGAAAGAAGACGGGAACATCCAAAAGAAATGGCTAGTATGGCTCCAGCCTGGAGCCGTCTTTCTGTTGCTCTTGCTGGCCTTGCAACCGATGTTACGCGGTCATACGCCCTGGCCCGGAGACGGGCTACTGCACTTTTACCGGCTGGCTGAGTTGGAGCGCGCGATTCGGTTCGGGCAGCTGTTTCCGCGTTGGCTCCCGGACCTAGGATTTGGCTATGGGTTCCCGCTCTTCAATTATTATGCACCGCTAAGTTACTACATCAGCCTGGCACCCAGGCTTGCCGGCCTGTCTCTGGCGACATCGCTGAGTTTCAGCTTTGCACTGGCCCTTTTTGTATTGGCCCTGGCGGTTTTCCTATGGGCCCGAATTGTTTGGAAAAGCCTTCTGGCGGCCGTTATCGCCTCCCTGGCCACGGCCTATGCGCCTTATGTACTCTATAACACCTATCACCGGGCCGCTTTGGCAGAGGTTTGGGGACTAGCATTTCTGGCGTTGACGCTCTGGGCAACAGCCAGACTGTTATCTCCAAACAAGCCTAAAGGGGCGCTGGTGGTCGCTGTTTTTAGCTACGCAGCCCTCATCCTCAGCCATAACATCACCGCTCTTACCGGCACGCCTCTCATTTTGAGCTACGCCCTGTTTCTAATATGGCTGCATCGAAAGGAAGAGGAGACCAGGGGTGAAACCAGGCGTAGCTGGTCTCGCAAGGGGCTTCTTATCTTAGCCTTTGCCATATTGGCCCTAGGACTTTCAGCCTTTTTCTGGTTGCCTGCTCTGCTTGAAAGGGATTACGTGCAAATAGAAAATCTCTATGCCCCGGCCGACTTCGCCTTTGCGAACAATTTCTTAAAAATAAAGGAGTTGCTGGCCTGGCCGTCTACGGCCGATCCCAGCCAGGTTAATCCCCCACTACCACGTAGTCTGGGCTGGCCAGCTCTCATTCTCGCCCTCGCGTCCTGGTTACCGGGCGTTTCTCTAACTTACGGCCAAAAAGCGCACCGCTTGACCATCACCCTAGGAACAGTGGCGCTGATCCTCATGACCACGGCCGCCAGCCAGGTTATTTGGACAGCCGTCCCGCTGCTGAACTTCGTCCAATTCCCCTGGCGGTTTTTGGGCCCGGTGGCAATAGGGCTAGGCATGTTAGCCGGTTTGGGCGCCCAACAATTAATCGGTCTGCTGAGACGCTATTTTGATCAAGCCAAGGGACGAAATACACCTAATTGGCTGCTTTACACCTTGATTTTGTTGATATCAGCCGTCATTTTACTCTATGCCCTACCCTCTTTGTTTCCAAGTTCGGCGCCCTCTCTGCCAGATACCATTACACCGGCCGATACGATCCGCTTCGAAATTGAAACCGGCTGGCTGGGGACCACGGCCGCGGCTGACTATTTACCCCAATCCGTACAAGAGTTGCCGACCTCGGAGAGTCTGCTGCCTCGCTATCAAGAAGTAACGCCGTCGAATGCCATCGACCGGCTAAAAGTCAGCGATTTGCCTGATGGCTTCAAAATTAATGAAGAACGAAACACGCCTCTCGAAAACACAGTTTCATACAGCTCTGACGAACCGGCTGTGGCCGTTTTTGACCGTTTTGCCTTCCCGGGCTGGCGGGTTCGGTTGGATGGCAAAGCCATACAAACACAGGTAACCAACCCTCATGGGCTGATAGCCATAAACTTGCCGGCCGGGAATCACACCGTGGAAGTAACCTTCGGCAATACACCCCTTCAGCAGTTGGCGACCATCATATCCGTGATTGCCTTGACGATTTTTCTCGCCCTTATCATCCGGACCGTCGTCCCTAGGACGGCAATCTCTGGCTCTCCAGAGAGGCCAGAGAGACCATTAGCCGTTATTTTGGCGATTGTTGGCCTGGTTCTGCTCCTGGTTCTGCTGAAAAGCGTCTACCTCGATCAGGCAGATACGATATTCCGGCGGCAGGGGTTCGATGGCCAACAAATTCAGGGGCTGGCTAACCCCATCCAAGTAAATTTCGGCGATGAACTTTTGTTATTGGGCTATGAGATGCCATCGCAACTTGTCCCGGCCGACCAAACCGCAGACATCTCGCTTTTTTGGCAAGCTTTGCTACCGGTAGAACAAGAGTATAGCGTCAGCCTGCAGCTGGTGGATGGGAATGGGCATCGAGTTGGCCAAGATGACAGCTTCCACCCGGCCGGTTTACCTGTCACCCGCTGGCAAGATGGCCAATATGCCCGTGACTTTCACCAGATCGAGATCTTGCCCGGAACGCCACCCGGAGAGTACCAGCTTGTCGTTTATGCGTACGAGACTGCCGCCAACCAGCGGCTGGAAACGGTTAACCAGGATGGTTTGCCAACGGGGCAAGACTATGAATTGGGAACCATCGCCATAAGCCAGCCCAATCACCATCCAGATCCCAGTGAAATGGCGACTGGCACAGCCTTGACAGGGGTTGGCGTTTCACCGATTCTGGCACAGGATGTCCAATTGCTCGGCTTCGATCTGGCGCCGACGATGGTAGAGACGGGCGGCGCTCTGCCACTGACTCTTTATTGGTTTACACCTTCAACACCGGCTGGAAATGCTGAGGTGGCATTATACCTGGCCTGCGACCAACAAGGCGTTGTTACCCGAACTCAGTTACCACAACACCTATCGCCCGGCATAGATTGGCAGTCCGGCCAAATCTTACGAGCCGAACAAATCTTGCCGATACCTGCCATTGGAACTGATGGCCAGCCTTTGACAGAGGATGACTGTACTTTGATGCTAGACTTCCAAGGCTGGCAGGAGGAGGATAGCGTACAAGTGCCTCTATCACCGGTGACTTTGAACGCGCCGGTCCACAATTTCAGCGAACCCAAGATGGAGCACTCAGTCGGCGCCAACCTTGGTGGAGTCGCCACTTTAGCCGGCTACAATCTCGACGAATCGCATATTCGGCCGGGGGAGGTACTGGAATTCGACTTGTATTGGCGCTCGGAAGAAACCGCTCAGGTATCCTACTCCATCTTTGCCCAATTATTAAGGCCAGACAACCGTATCCTCGTCCAAAAAGATCAGTTACCCGTTATGGGAGACCGACCGACATCTGGTTGGGTACCCGGTGAATATATTAGAGATCCTTACCAACTGATGATTCCCTTAGATGCCGCGCCGGGTAAATACCGGCTAATCGTGGGCATGTATGATAGCCAAACGGGAGAACGATTGCGGATATTAGGTGGAACTCAAGATGCCATCGTTTTATCAGAGTCGATTCTGATCCGGCCGAATGATAATTAAGGTAGTCCTACTTCCCCCTGATTCATACTACAGTAGTAAGAACCCTTACCCCACAGACTTCTCATCTCCCTAACGAGACTGCCTTTATTCAAATCACGGTTCCATCAGGAATGACTGCATTCTTGGGAACGATTACGATCCCTTCCCGCGCCACCCAATTTTCATGCTCCTCATCTTTCCGATCGGGTATATCGCGTATGATCACTTGCCGGCCTATGCTGGCATTTTTGTCGACGATGGCTCCGTGAATGACGGACTCTGGACCAATGCCAATATGCGATTGTCCTTCCTTCCAATAATTTTCGCCTTTCTCAGTCACTTCATAATAGTCAGCGCCCATGATGACCGACCGTTCAATGGTTACACCGTGGGCGATGATACTGCGCAATCCAATGACAGAATTTCTAATCGTCGCCTCTTGTATCCGGCAACCGTCGGCCAATAATACGTTGGTCAAGCTACCGCCTTCAATTTTTGAGGCAGCCAGGAACCGGGGACGAGTATAAATGGGGCTGCTGGGATCATAAAGATTGAATTTGGGCAAAGGCGCGGCCATATCCAGGTTTACTTCGTAAAAGCGTCGAATGGTTCCAATATCTTCCCAGTAATCATCAAACACATAGCCCATGACGCATTGATTGTCGATCGCGGCCGGGATGATATGTTTGCCAAAATCCTTCCCGTCATTGGCATCGAGTATGTCGAATAGCGTATCGGTGCCAAAAACGTAAATGCCTAAGGAGGCCATATAAGGTTTTTCAGGATCATCTCCGCTTTCCAAACCTTCCAATTCCTCGGGGGTTTGTGGCTTCTCGGTGAAGCGGGTGATCTGCCCGGAATCATCGAGCTTCAAAATGCCGAGCCCGGAAGCATCTTCACCACCAACAGGCTGAACGGCAATGGTTACGTCGGCTTCTGAGGCAATATGAAACTCGACGAATTTTTTATAATCCATCCGGTAAAGATGATCACCGGCTAATATCAGGGTATATTTCGCAAGCGCGGATTTAATCTCGATTTCCTGTTTGCGGATAGCGTCGGCCGTTCCCTCATACCAGTCGTCGCTACGATAGGTCTGCTCGGCCGCCAAAATTTGTACCCAGCCACGGGTAAAGATATCTCGCGTGTAGGTACGATGGATATGGCGGTGGAGGGAGACGGAGTTAAATTGGGTCAAGATCGCGATTTTATCGATCTCCGAGATGAAGCAATTGCTCATGGGAATATCGATCAAGCGGTATTTGCCCGCAAAAGGTACGGCCGGCTTCGTCCTGTCGCGAGTCAATGGGTAAAGTCGAGAACCAACACCCCCACCTAACACAACGGCCATCACATCCTTCATCTGCATTGCTGCGCTCCTTGATACTGATTCGACTCGTGCCGACTGATACATTACACACAAGCTATTTCCATACCAGTATAGCTCACTCTGATGACAAAACAGAACAACTGCGATCACTGGTATTATCAGGCTCTTCGTTTATAATGGCCTCCTAGAGAAGCCTTACCCTTGCATGGACTATTGGCTCCTCAAGTCTCAAAGTGCTACGAAATTAAGGGTTTTGCTGTTGTTGCTGCCCGAAAGCGGCTGCCAAGGGAAAGAGCCCAGCGAATTATCATCAAAGACAACGTGTGGAGTTGATTTATGAGCCCAACGGATTGGATAGGAAAAACTATCGGCGGACGATATAAAATACTGGAGTTGTTAGGGCAAGGTGGCATGTCGGCCGTCTATAAGGCTAACGATCCTAATCTACGTCGGGTGGTCGCCGTCAAGCTCATTCATCCCCATCTTTCCAGCGACCCAGAATTCGTCCGTCGCTTCGAGGAAGAAGCGGCCGCGGTTGCCAGCCTACGCCATCCTAATATTATCCAGGTTTATGACTTCAATCATGATGGCGATACCTATTACATCGTCTTCGAATTCATCCCTGGCGAGAGTCTACAAGCTCATCTAAAACGTCTCGATGATAGCAACCGGCAGATGCCTTATAGCCAGACCGTCGATATCGCCGCTCATATCGGCGACGCCCTGGATTACGCCCACAGTCGAGGCATGGTTCACCGGGATGTCAAGCCGGCTAACGTGATGCTCAACGTCCACGGGCAAGCGATACTGATGGATTTCGGCGTGGTAAAGATAGTCGGCGGGGATACGCACACGGCGACAGGAGCCGTTATCGGGACGGCCCGCTATATGTCGCCTGAACAAATCAGGGGAGAAAAGGTCGATACCCGGTCTGATATTTATTCCCTCGGCGTCATGCTCTTCGAGATGGTTGGCGCCCGGCCGCCGTTTCAAGCTGATTCAGCGCTCACCGTGATGATGATGCACGTCAATGATCCTGTGCCCGACCTGCACCAGATCCGGCCAGATGTACCAGACGACCTGGTGCAAATCATCAACGCGGCTATGGTCAAAAATCGAGACAGTCGCTACCAAAGTGCTGCGCAGCTGGCAGCGGCGTTGCGCGCGGCTAATCTGCAAGCCCCTGTCGACAAAAGTACCATCGTCGTTCCGGCGGCGGCAGCGGTCGCTGCCAGCCAATTAGCAACCCAGCCTGATAGACAAGCCTCGCCAGGCCAGCAGGTGGGTGCAGCTGGGGCTGCGACCGGAGCATCAACAGTTGGAGCAGCGGTATCGACTGCACCACCGGCGTCGAAGCCGGATCGCAGCCGGGTCATCATTTTCGGTGGGATAGCGGCCGTTATTTTGATAGCCATATGTCTCATTTCCGCTGGCATCATTTTTAGTTCCGGCATATTGTCAGGCAGCGGGGACGATGAAGTAAGCCTGACTGAGACGGCCGTCATTGCCGGCGTATTGACTCAGGAGGCGAAAGCTACCGAAATTGCAGGCGGGGTAACAACCGCCACGCCGACGCAAACAGACGATGTCATCGAGCCATCTCCGACTAGTTCGCCAACAATGACGCCGACGGACACGCCAGAGCCTGTCTACACCCCAACGGATGTAGCGACGGCAACCCAACAACCAACAGCGACTCACACGCCTCAACCGACAAATCCGCCTCTGCCCACGCCGACCGAGGCCACTGGTCCCCGAGTAGGTATCAACCAAATCACAAGCGACGGTACCAGCTATATCGTCGATTACACCCCGTATGGTTACGTACCAACTTTACCAGGCACGCATATCCACTTTTTTTGGAATACGGTTCCTCCCCAAAACGCCGGCGTAGGCCCGACCCAAGAAAGCTGGATCCTTTATGGCGGACCTAATCCATTTACCCTCTACAAAGTCGCCGACCGGCCGCCTGGAGCTACCCAGATGTGCGCCCTAGTAGCCAACCCAGATCACACAATTCAGTTAAATACGGGAAACTGCACTAACCTGCCATAAGTTAAAAAGAAAAAAGGCGTGCGCTCCAAGAAATGAACCGCACGCCCATAAGCTTTTGTTTACGCTAGTTCTTATTTGACGCTAGGCACCATCGCGTCGATCCAGACCAGACGATGGTCGGAACTCACGGCCGGGAACCCAGGACCCGTTAAGTAGAAGAAGTCATCGCCCATTGCCGGCCAAAATACGCCGGCATCGACAATTCGAAGCTGCTTCCGCGGCAAAACATAATCTGCTCGTAAATTTCCTGGTCCGCCAAAAGCGCTCTCAGAAAAATCCGCTGTATCAAAAGCAGGATCGCTTATATGGTAATCGTTATTGTCATCTTGAAATACGGCCGCCCAAGGACCCCCATCACTACTCGGCGTTACTTTTGTATTGACCAGTGGATGGTCCAACAATAATTGTGCTGAACCAGGGATGCTGTCTCCATCGTACGGATCGGAGTTCTGGTCCCCGGCAATCACAAAGGGATCGCCAGGAACAATGCCGCCCCATTTCCCATCGTCATCATAAATGTAGCTACTACGCGAGGGAATGATGTAATCAGCCCAGAAACGGATCTCGTCATAGTTCCGGGTTCCGTTACGATCCTCCGGTCCGTCAAAAACCGGCGGCGTGGGGTGGCTGGTTAGGAAGTGAACCGTCTTTCCATCAATGATAATAGGTACATCCCAATGGCTTTTTGAGGAGAGACGGAAAATCTCCAGGTCGCCTTCGTCATACCAATCAGTCCCATCAGGATTTACGGGCAACTTGGCACCGGGCATGTCTTTCCAAAGGAAAAGTTGGAAGGTACGTACATTGTTGAGGTCGATGGGATGCATGGAATAGATAGCCATGCCATATTGGCCGGGGAAGAAACCAAATCCATAGGCATCGCCTGGTCCACCCACAGAGCCATTCTTGTCAAAGTCGCGGCCGGATGGTATGCCCGTATTTGAAGGGGCTATGAAGGTATACGGGTATTCAATTGGCTCAGCCCCGTTATGCGGTACGGATAGGTAATTATCCTGGAAAAATCCAAGAGCCACGCCGCCTGCATCGTAATCAAACTCATTGATGAGCAACACCTCCGGACGGGTACGCTGGATGATCTCGGCTACAGCCTGGGCTTGCATATCATCCGGCGTAGACAGATCGCTGATAAGATCTCCGGCGTTGAATCGATTGAGTGAAGCATTGAAGGTGGCAAATCGAACGGGGTCCGGATTACCTCCTTCATTCTCATCGCCAGCCTGGGCAGCAGATACGATTCCCAGCACCAGGATGACCGTCAAAAGAACCAGCAACATTAAATAACGTTTTCTGTGCATTGAAAAACCTCCATAAGGGTATATAGAATGTGGGATGCGCCAATAGAAAATCATTATACAGTGCGAAGGCCAATAAAATCAATTCCTAATTTCTATTTCGGGTGAAATTTTCACCAGACAATTATGTGGCGACTCTCTCACTAATCGATGACAAATTGAACGATTAGGATTGACTTCCAAAACGTTTTGGAATATACTGAAAGTGCGTCTGATTGATAGATGAGGGAGCCTGATTGGCCCGGTAGGTTAGGAGTAAGGTTGTGGCGGTAACGCTAAAGGATCTCGCCAAACATGTTGGCGTATCAGTTACCACAGCTTCTAGAGCCTTGGCTGGTTACGACGATGTCTCCGATGAGACAAAAAGACGCGTTAAGGAAGCTGCCACCGAATTAGGTTATTATCCCAATATCACTGCCAGAAGGCTGCAGAAGCAAAAAAGCGATACCCTGGGTTTCATCATGCCTACGGTTAATCCCCGCTTCTCTGATCCATTTTTTAGCGAAATCATCGCTGGAATAGGCAATGAGGCCGCCAGACATGAGTTCGACTTGCTCGTTTCCACCCACGCCCCAAATAGCAGCGACGAAAAAGCAGCTTATGAAAGAGCGACCCGAGGGGGTTGGGTTGATGGCTTAATCGTGATACGGACAAGGGAAGACGATAGCCGCATCCAACTCCTATGCCAGCAAAATTTTCCCTTCGTCGCCTTTGGCCGAACCGATGACGAATTAGATTTTCCTTTCGTGGATGAAGATAGCATTGCCGGCGTGCGCATGCTGGTAGAACATATCATCAGCCTGGGTCACCGGAGGATAGGCTTCATTGCCCCGCCAGCCGGACTCATGTTTGGCGTCTATCGTATGCGTGGATTCCTCGAAACGATGGCCATTAACGATCTGCCGGTCGAGGTAGATTGGGTGGTAGAGGGCGATCTCACCCAAAGCGGCGGGGCCAGAGCGATAAAAAAACTCATTGATTTGGAGCCATCCTTAACAGCGGTAATATGCGGCAACGACCTGATGGCGATTGGGGCGATGAACCATCTGCAAAAATTGGGCCGTAAAATGGCTATTGCCGGCTTTGATGACATCCCCATAGCCGCTTATACAAACCCATCGCTAACGACGGTTCGCCAGCCGATTTACGAGATTGGGCAGCTAACTTGCTCGATCCTGATTGACATTATCAATGGCCATCCACCGGATAAAGATCATATTTTGCTCACACCAGAGTTAATCGTTAGAGAGTCAAGTGGAGCGCCGGTGGCCAATTAAAGGAGGTGAAGAAGCAGTTAAATTGATCAATGAGGAAACAACCCATGATGAAAGAATATTATATAAGGTTACCTATCAGGAGGTTGATAGAAGATGAAGAAAGTACTTTTTTTTGTGCTCGCAGCGTTAAGCATTGTCTTGATACTCGCTGCTTGCCAACCTGAGACAGTTGAGGTGACTCGAGTTGTCACCGAGACAGAAGTTCAAGAAGTAGAAGTGACGCGGGTCGTCACCGAAGTAGTTGAAGGTGAAGCTATGGAAGTAACCCGTGTCGTCACTGAAGTAGTCGAAGTGCCGGCCGAAGCAGGTGAAAAGACCGTCATCAACTTCTGGAGCACCGATAATGAAGCGGAACGCGTGGAAGTTTACGAAGCAATTGCGGCTCGTTTCATGGCCGAGAATCCGGATATCGACTTGCGCATTTTGCCGATAACGGAGGCAGAAGTCAGCCAACGTATCTCCACAGCTCAAGGCGCGAATCGCTTACCCGATATCGTGCGCATGGGTATTGAGCGTGTGGCTGCATTTTCGGCCGAAGGCATTCTGGATCAGGATGCCGCTCAAGCCGTGATAACCGCCGTTGGCGAAGATGACTTCCGCGCCGGACCTTTGGCCATGGTTACCGATGCCGCCACAGGCAATTATGCTGCTGTTCCCTACGATGGTTGGATCCAGGCCATCTGGTACCGTCAGGATGTCTTCGACGAACTAGGTTTAGAGGCGCCGACCACTTGGGAAACCATAAAGGCGGCCTGCGAGGCCTTGCCCGGTCAAGGCAATTTACTATACGGCGTCACCCTAGGCACGGATCCTGGTCAAAACTATGGACACCAGGTATTCGAACAAGTGGCCATCTCAAACAACGCCTGGCCCTTCGACGAAGATGGCAATGTCACCATGAACACACCGGAAATGATCGAGGCGCTGCAGTTCTATACCGACTTGCAGAATTGCGCCGCCCCCGGCCCCCAGTATTGGCGAGGCGCCCGAGAGCTATACCAGCTTGACCAATCCGGTATGCTCTTCTACAGCACTTACATCATGGATGACCTGGTTGACGGCTCTGGTTTGGAAGCCGGCGGGAACGTAGAAATCGCCGTCGATGATCTGGCAGCCAACACCGGCTTCGCCTCTGAGATGGTAGGACCCAACGGTTCGGCATCCTACGGCCAGCTAGTGACCTTTGCCATCATGCAAGGCGCCGATCCGGCAGCCCAAAAAGTGGTCGAGTACTTCTTGACCGAAGGGTACGCGGAAGTCTTGGGTCTAGCCCCTTTCGGCAAAGTACCGGTATTGGAAAGCGCGGTTGAACCTTGGATGAGTTCCAGTGAGTACTTCGCCAACTACTCTGAGGATACGTTGAATCAGATTGCCGATGGATACAACACCATGCAGCGCTGGTTATTCCGACCCGACTACGATGCCACCGAACGGGCCGTTGTCGGCGATATCGAGGGTCGCCTGCTCATTCCAACCGTGATTAGCAATATCGCCTTGGAAGGCTCTATGACGCCGGAGACGGCCGCGGCGTTCCTACAAGAACAAGTTGAGCTTCTATTGGCTGAACGCAGCGAAGAGTAAGCAACACCTTAACTGTTAGCAGATATTGATTGTAGGCAACCGGTGTGTCGTCACCCAGACACCGGTTGCCTTTTTCATCGCGAGAGATGCCTATGACCGCAGTGACCAGCCCGCCTGAAGAATCGCCCACTGCCACCAAATCGAAGAAGAGCTTTGCCCAACGTTGGCGATCCCAGAGCTCTCAAGAAGCACGTTTGGCCTGGATACTGATTTTGCCCACGGCCGTCATCGTCTTTGGCCTGGTTATTTTTCCGGCAATTTTTAGCATTTGGATAAGCTTCCACAAGGTGGGGCTTTCCGATCTGAACGATGTTTTTAACACTGAATACGTCGGTCTAGATAACTTCCAATCCGTGATCAATGATTTTGCTTTTAAGCCAGGACCGGCCCCAGCAGGGTGGGAGGAAGCAAATGTGTTGCAAAAAATCTGGCTGGTCTTAACTAAATGGGCTTGGGGGGCGGCGATCACAACCGTCGTCTACTCTTTTGTCTCCACCGCTTTAACAGTTCTCCTGGGATTAGGCGCTGCACTCGTACTCAATCACCCCTTTCGCGGCCGAGGCGCAGCCCGAGCGATATTCTTGGTTCCCTATATCGCTCCCATCGTCGGCGTTGCCTTTGTCTGGCGCTGGATACTTGATCCCCGGCCTTCGGGTGTACTCAATGATATCTTAATGAGATTAGGCCTCATCGATCTGCCGGCTGCCTATCTGTCCGTGCGCGGCCTGGCCTTACTCCTGGTTATTGTCTTCACCGGCTGGCGCTACTTCCCCTTCGCCATGCTAATGATCCTGGCCCGCCTGCAAGCTATAGATAATACCCTTTATGAAGCGGCCGATGTGGACGGAGCCTCCACTTGGCAAAAATTCTGGTTCGTCACCTTACCGGAGTTGCGATATGTCCTGGGCGCGATCTTCTTATTGCGCTTGATTTGGACCTTCAATAAATTCGACGACATCTTCTTGCTCACAGGAGGCGGCTTCGGCACTAAAGTCCTTCCGACTCTAACCTATGAATTTAGTTTCCGATTGCTCGACTTTGGCAAAGGCGCGGCAGTTGGCATGATCTTGCTGGCTATTCTGATAGTGTTCCTGATTTTTTACGTCGGCGTCGTGATGAGGAATGTGGAGGACTAAGATGAGTAAAAAATCGAAGGAAGATTATGAAAAAATGACGCCCATCGACCGCCTTGGCCGCTGGCTGACTTGGAAGCGCTTCATCCTCTTGATGGCTTTAAGCATGTTTCTCATGGTTATCGTCTTTCCATTTTATTGGATGATCAGCTCTTCATTTAAGTCTGAGGCTGAAATTGGCGGACGAGAGCCGGTTTACATTCCGGCTGAACTGCGAACGGATGCCTATCAAGAATTGTTCGATCCGGCTCATCCCAGTTTTTGGAATTTTGGTAAGAGCATCCTGAACAGTCTCATCATCGCTATACCAACAGCATTGATCGCCGTCATTTTGTCGGCCCTTGGCGCTTATGCCATCGCCCGCCTGGCGTTTCGGGGCAAGAATGTCATGCTCAATGGTATTCTGCTGATATATCTATTTCCCGGAGTGCTGATCATCATCCCCCTGTTCGCCATGGTGTCAAACTTGGGCAGGGCCTTCGGTTTCGACGTTCAAGACAACTTAGGCGTTTTACTCTTCACCTACCTGGCGCAAACATTGCCGGTTGCCCTCTATATGCTGGTCAACTATTTCCGAACGATTCCTGATGAAATTGAACAAGCAGGTCTGATCGACGGCTGTAGCCGTACCGGCGTCATCTGGCGCATCACGCTGCCTCTAGCTGTCCCGGCCCTCATCTCAGTATTGATCTATGCCTTCATGATTGCCTGGAACGAATTCCTTTATGCCTTTGTCTTTCTCAATAGTCGGGAGATGTTCACTATGCCGATCATCGTTAACGCCATCGCTGGTGCTCCTAGCCCACGGCCTCACGTGGTCATGGCCGCCTCCACCATCATGACCTTGCCGGTTGTTTTCCTCTTCCTTGGGATGGAGCGTTACCTGGCTGAAGGCCTATCGGCCGGTGGTGTAAAAGGTTAAGATGAACAAGATCGGTCCAAAACACTCTCATTAAATATGCTTGGAACACATTGGCTCCCGCTTATAGTCCGAGTGAAATCCTAGATAATCCAACTGATAAAATGATGGTTAGTGGTCATGACCAATTTTCCCAGGATCTGATATTCCTATACGGTGAAGAAAAAGGTCGATCAACTTTTGAGAAGTTGCGGCGCTTGTTAAAAAACTTTCAACGCCAATATCCCCAATTTTCAGCACCGGAGCCTGATGACCGGGTCGACGAGACCGACAGTGTCCTCATCACATATGGGGATATGGTTCAGTCAATAGGCGAATCCCCATTATCTACCCTGGCAAAATTCTTAAATCGTCGGCTGTCCAATACGATTAGCACCGTTCATATCTTGCCCTTTTACCCCTATTCGTCAGATGACGGTTTTTCGATCATTAATTACCGTCACGTCGACCCTAATCTGGGTAGTTGGGACGATATTAATCTAATCGGCGACCGATTCAAATTAATGTTTGACGCTGTGATCAACCACATATCGGCCGAAAGCGACTGGTTCAAAGGCTTTTTGGCTAATGAGGATCCTTACCGGAATTTCTTCACAGTCGTGGAACCGGGTACTGATTTATCCAGCGTCTTCCGGCCTCGTACTTCCCCCCTACTAACGCCCGTGCTTCAAGCTGCCGGAAATGGACGATTAGTAGAGAGGTTAGTCTGGACGACTTTCAGTTCTGACCAAATCGATCTCAATTTTGCCGATCCCGGTTTACTCTTACGGGTCCTAGAAATCTTGTTGTTCTATGTGGCTGAAGGCGCCCAATTTATCCGTTTAGATGCCATTGCTTTCATTTGGAAGGAAATCGGGACCTCGTGCATTCACCTCCCCCAAACGCATCGCATCATCCAGCTGATGCGCAAGGTACTGGACCAGGTAGCTCCTGGCGTCGCTTTGATCACCGAAACCAATGTTCCCCATCAAGATAATATCTCCTACTTCGGGGACGGCACAAACGAAGCGCAGATGGTATATAACTTTTCGCTGCCTCCTCTGACTTTACATACTTTCCAAAGTGGCAATGCGGAGAACCTGTCAAGGTGGGCGGAGTCGTTGACCGTACCCGGAGATCAAACCACCTATTTTAATTTCCTTGCTTCTCACGATGGGATTGGCCTGACGCCCGTTCGAGGCATATTGAGCGAAGGCGAGATCAACCAGATGGTCGATGGTGTGGAAGCTTTGGGCGGTCTTGTTTCATATAGAATGAATTCTGATGGTTCGAAAAGTCCATATGAACTAAACATCAACTATCTTGATGCTCTTGCCAGACCAGGCGTAAGCGATGAGAATCCATCCTTTATAGCCAAGAGATTCCTTGCTTCCCAGGCCATCATGTTGGCTTTGCGTGGCGTTCCCGGCATTTACTTTCACAGCCTCTTTGGATCTCATGGCTGGCTTGATGGCGTCAAGGCGACAGGGCGTGCTCGTACTATCAACCGAGAGAAGCTTAAACAATTAGAATTAGACAGCGCCTTGGCAGATCCAGAACACCTAAGATTCCAGGTTTTTAACGGTTATCACCGGCTGCTTGAGGCCAGGCGATCTAGCCCCGCTTTTCACCCGGGCGGCGAACAAATCGTTCTGTTTTGCCACAAGGCGATATTCGCCCTCGGCCGAATCTCTCCTGACGAGCAGGTTCATGTATTTTGTTTACATAATGTAACATCACAAAGACATCAGGTAACAATTGACCTGAACTCATTTTCCGGATCAACCGGAAGTGGATGGGGTGATCTGCTCAGCGAGCGCAGCTTTCTTGTTTCCAACGGTCAATTACGATTAAGACTAGAGCCATTCGAAGTTCTTTGGCTACAAAATTGCTGATGGGTTTGACCATTAATGGCGGCCATAAATGGCTCAGAAACCCGTCTGGGGTTAGGGAAAGCCGGTATTTGTTTACCGTTTCACAATCTGCTATGGAAGTGTTCGTCACAGGCTAGTATAATTGTCGAGTTTACTTAGGTGTCAGGTGGTTCTACCACAAGACGCCCAACGTGGGCCCGTGGTCCGCGAACACTTATTAGGAGGTATTCCGGTTTATGAGCATCAGTAAGCTTGCCAGCTCAATTGAAGAGTCGCCTACCCTGAAACTCAACGAGGCTGCTCGCCTTTTGCGAGTGAAGGGTGAACCGGTCGTTCATCTTGGTGGAGGAGAACCCAAGAATAAAGCGCCGATCACGGCCATTCTTGGCTCGGCCGCAAAATTAAATGCTGGCGATATCAAATACGCGCCCACCGATGGGCTTCCATCACTCAAGAAGGCTATTATCCGATACACAGAGGAGAATTATGGACGATTGGTGGCGCCTGAAAATATCATTGTTTCGACAGGAGCCAAACAATCGATCTACAATATCTTGTTCTCGATCATCGACCCACAAGATGAAGTTATCTTATTGGCTCCTTATTGGGTGAGTTATCCTGACATGGTGAAGATGGTCTATGGGATCCCGGTGATCGTCACCCCCGAAGATGGTACCTTCCAGCCGCGAATGGCGGAAATCGAAGAGGCCACCAGTTCCTATACCAAAGCGATCATCCTCAATAGTCCAAACAACCCATCGGGCATGATGTATTCCGAGGAGTTTATCGCCGACATCGTCGATTATTGCGAGCGAAAAGATATCTACCTGGTCATGGATGATATCTATCATCGATTGGTATTTGACGGAAGGCGAGCACCCTTGGCCTACCAATACACCGACAAAGACGTGGACAACACGCGTATCATCGTCGTAAATGGCGTTTCCAAATTATACGGGATGACAGGTTTTCGCATTGGCTGGGCTATCGGCAACCGCCGGCTGGTGGAAGTGATGGCCAATATACAGAGCCAGATCACTTCTTGCCCATCCGTGGTTTCCCAGGCAGCGGCCGAAGGAGCTCTGACGGGCATGCAAAGCCTGGTGGAAAATCTGCGACTGACTATCCAAAATAATCGAGATATCATGTTGCAAGAGTTGCAGGCCTTCACCGACATCAAGGTATCCAAGCCGCACGGCACCTTTTATTGTCTACCAGATTTCCGGGCATATGGGAATGATTCCCTCAGCCTAGCGACCTTCTTGCTGGAGAAGGCTTTGGTGGTGACCGTGCCGGGGGTATCCTTTGGTATGGAAGGCTATTTGCGCCTCAGCTATGCAGGCGCAGTAAAAGATATTACCGTCGGCGTCGAGCGCATGAAATGGGCTCTCGACCCCAATGCACCAAATGAAATTTACATTGGTGATCGCAAATTGATTAGGGACTGGCTATGAGCAACAACATATTGAACATCAAAACTCCGGCAGAAAATCAAGCCTCGGCGCTCAGCAGCGAGTATGGGCTGAAGAATCACGGGCTCACGAACTTGCGCAAGGTCTACTGGAATCTGCCGGCAGAATCTCTTTACGAAGAAATCGTTTTTCGCACGGAAGGTCACATTTCAAAGATGGGACCCATCATCGTCAACAGCGGCAAGCACACGGGCCGAGCTGCTCAAGATAAATTTGTCGTCCGCAATCCAGATTCCGAAGATCAGATTTGGTGGGGTGAATATAACCGGCCGATCGACCCTGCTCAATTCAACGAGGTCTATAATCGCATGCAAGGTTTCTTGCAAGGACGAGATGTCTTCGTGCAGGATTGTTATGCCGGGGCCGACCCAGATTACCGTCTGCCAGTGCGGATTGTTACAGAGTACGCCTGGCACAATCTTTTCGCCAGAAATATGTTCTTGCCGCTTAAAAACCGCGAAGAGTACCGGCTTCATGTGCCCGAATTCACGGTTTTATGCGCGCCTTCTTTCAATGCCTTTGAATCGATCGATGGGACGAGATCCGGCACTTTTATCCTGCTGAATCTTGAACAGCAATTGGCCATAATCGGCGGCACAGCCTATGGTGGCGAGATAAAGAAGTCGATTTTCACCGTCATGAACTACCTCTTACCTTTGGAAGGCGTCATGACGATGCATTGTTCGGCAAATCAAGGCGATGATGGTGATGTGGGCTTGTTCTTCGGTCTATCGGGCACCGGCAAGACCACCCTCTCGGCCGATCCAGGACGGGGCCTGATCGGCGATGATGAGCATGGTTGGAGCGACGATGGCGTCTTCAATTTTGAAGGCGGCTGCTACGCCAAGGTCATTCGGCTTTCGCCCGTGGCCGAGCCTGAAATTTATGCCTGTACCCGTAGTTTTGGCACCATACTCGAAAATGTCATCTACGATCCCGTCACGCGCCTCATCGACCTCGACGATAACGCAATCACGGAAAACACCCGGGCCTCGTATCCATTGGAATTCATCGGCAACGCGGTTCCAGAGAAGAAGGGTGGTCACCCCAAAAATATCATTTTGCTGACTTGCGACGCCCAAGGCGTTATGCCTCCCATCGCCAGGCTAACGCCTAACCAGGCGGTATACCACTTCATCTCGGGCTATACCTCGAAGGTGGGCGGCACAGAGGTCGGCTTAGGGGAAGAACCGGAAATAGCTTTCAGCGCCTGCTTTGGGGCGCCGTTCATGGTCCATCACCCGATGTTTTACGCCGACTTGCTGCGGCGCAAGGTGGAACGGTATGGCGTAACTTGTTGGCTTCTCAACACCGGCTGGGTCGGCGGTTCTTATGGCATCGGCAAACGCATAAGTATTCAACACACCCGCCGGCTATTAAATGCCGCCCTTAACGGGGAGTTAGATGATGTTGACTACTACACAGACCCGGTCTTTGGTTTCCAGGTACCTAAGAGCTGTCCAGGCGTACCGGAAAGCGTGCTCTACCCGGCTGAATCCTGGCCCAGCAAAAACGATTACGACAGCAAATATCGCCAGCTTGCCTCCCGTTTCATAGACAACTTCAAGATATTTGCCCCAGATTGCCCGGCCGAAGTTAGGGATGCGGGTCCAGTGATCTAAACAATTTTTATGTCAACTTTTTTGATGTTGGCAGATTATCAGCGGGTATGGGAAGATCGACCCATACCCGTTTTTTTTGCTAAGAAGCAGTCTTTATTTGGCAAAAGACTTTACATAACCTGAACTTAGATATCGAAAGACCAAGCCCCTCTCCAACTACCCCAGAAAAACAGATTTTTATCCTACATATTCCCCAAAATCCCATACGGCTTTAAACCCGGCCAATTACGAGAAATTCTCTCGAGTATTTCGTCATTTATTGAGGATTAAATCCTGGTTTACAGGCTTGTTTTTCACCTTGGCTATCTGCCAGTACCCGCGTACGGATTACCAAAGTCCGTGGGAACTCTTCGCTATGGAATTCGACTTTGCGATCGATCAAACTAATCAACAAAGTTCAAGTTCCTTTAGCGCAAATGTGGCCAGTACCGTTTTATTGTGACCCCGGCAGCGGTCCAAACAAATCGTTTATGAGACAGTCCGAAGGAAGCAATTATTATGCCTAATAAACTATCGGGAAAAGGTGTTGTCGCCACCTTGCTCCTGATGATTCTCCTGGTGTTATCTGCTACGGCAGGCACCGCCCAAGAAAGTGGCGATCTAGTCGCCACCCCAAAAACAACGTCGTTGGCAGACGCCTCGCCAATACAAGCCAAGGAAATCGATACCTCGGCGACGACTGGTCCGGGGGCGTTTTATGCATCCCAAGGCATTCCAGCAGCACAATTTGAGAATGTCAGCGTTATCGTCACGTATGAAGAAGGCGTGAATTCGTCGTTTTTAGAAGCCTCATCAAGCGGCCATGTGATCCACAACTTCCGCCTATTCAATGCCGCATCCATGGTAGTTGATGGCGAAAAAGTTGAGACCCTGGCCTCTCTGGAAGGCGTAACCGGTATTTACCTCGACCGGCTTATGCAGCCTGATACTGATGCAAGCCCAGGATTTGTCGGAGCGCCAGTTTTTTGGAATGAATTGGGGGGCCAGGATTTCGCCGGTTCCGGTGTAACTGTCGGCATCCTCGACACAGGCATCTGGCCAGAGCATCCTTCTTATTCCGATCCCGATCCCCATAGCATTCCATACCCGGCTCCACCGGTTATGCCCGGGGCCAATGGATTTGCAGGCACTCCACGCAGTACCTGTGACTTTGGCGACACCAATTGGAACGTCAACGATGCGCCCTTTGAATGTAACAACAAGTTAATCGGCGCCTATGACTTCACCGATACCTATAAGTCGCTGCTGGGATTGAAAGAGAGCGAATATTCTTCGGCCAGGGATGCCGATGGGCATGGCACCCATACCTCTAGCACCGCTGTTGGCAACGGGGACGTATCGGCAAATGTATTCGGGGTGTCCCATGGCACGGTTTCAGGCATCGCCCCTCGCGCACACGTCATTATGTACAAAGTGTGTAATGAAGCTGGTTGTTACCAAAGTGACTCTTTGGCGGCTGTCGAGCAGGCCATCCTTGACGATGTAGATATCCTTAATTTCTCCATCAGTGGCGGAGCGGATCCATTTCAAGATGTGGTGGAACAGGCTTTCAGCGTCGCATACGAGAATGGCGTGTTCGTGGCCGCCTCGGCCGGCAATTCCGGTGGGGCTCTGAATACCGTCGCCCATCGAGGACCTTGGACGACAACGGTTGCCGCCAGCACCTCGAATCGCCAATTCATGAGCACAGTCACACTATTGGCCGGTGGTGAGGAGAGTTTAACCTTAGAAGGTTCAACATTGACCGATGGTCTAGCATCTCCAGTCCGGGTGGTCTTGCCGCCCGCCGGACAGGAATCGTGTTTGAGCCCCTTTCCCGCCGGCACATTCACCGGCGAAATCGTCATTTGTCGCCGTGGAGGATCTACCCGTGTGGCTAAGAGCTATTATGTTGCGGCCGGCGGCGGCGGCGGCATGCTGCTTTACAATCCCAGCGAACAAGATTTGGCAGCAGACAACCACTTCGTGCCTAGCGTACACCTGGATTATGCGGCCGGTCAAAGTCTGCTGGAGTTTGTGGCCAACCACGAGGTCGTGACCGCCACTTTCAGCACCAGCTCGGCTGAGGTTATACAAGGGGACATGATGGCTTCTTTCAGTTCCAAAGGCGGGCCAGGGCAAATCCTGGGCATCAGCAAACCGGATATCACCGCTCCTGGCGTTCAAATTTTCGCCGGTCATACGCCAACCCCGGCATCGATCGCTGGCGGAGCGACCGGGCAGCTCTTCCGGACAATGCAGGGAACTTCTATGTCCAGCCCTATCGTCGCCGGAAGCGCAGCTCTGGTGAAGGCGCTTCATCCCGATTGGACACCGGGGCAAATAAAGTCGGCCTTGATGATGACAGCCAATGGGAACCTGGTGAAACAAGACGGCCAAACTCCGGCCGGGCCGTTCGAAGCTGGTTCCGGTCGGGTTGATCTTAACCGGCTAGCTAATCCTGGGTTAACGATCTCGGACAGCGTTGATAGTTTTAACTCTCTCAAGAACGAGCTTTGGAATACCAATTATCCCAGTCTCTACGTGCCCGATATGCCCGGCCAAATTACGGTGGAGCGAACGGTTCACAGCGAATTACTTCAATCGAGCATCTGGCAGACGGCCGTTGATGGCCCAGAAGATTTAACTGTTTATGTCCCCGAATCAATCACCGTTCCAGCCGGCGGCGATCTCACATTTGACATCACGGTCGATGCCCGGCACGTGCCGGTCGGTGACTATCGTTCGGCAACGCTTTTTCTGGAAAACGATGGTATTTCGCTACGGTTCCCCATCACCATTGTTCGTGGAGAACCCGCCCTCTCTTTAGACAAGGAGTGCACGCCGACGGTGCTCGATACGGGTAGTGAGACTCATTGTAACATTATAATCAGCAACAACTCTCACCAGGACTCTGCGTTTTCCCTGGCCGAAGATCTGCCGAGCCAACTGACGCTGGTCGACGGGGGCGTGGAAGGAGCGATCGTAGAATCGAATCACGCCTTCACCATCGCGGGCCAACTTTCCGGCGCAAATGATCCATCGGTTAAACTCGAGCCCAAAACGTTGTTCGGCTACCAATCGATGGCTGAATTAGGCTTTTCGCCGGCCGGTTGCCCATCAAATTGTGACGATGGAGCTTTCCTTGTAACCGGCCTCGATATCACCTACATGGGCGAACATTATACCGAGGGCCTCTGGTCGGTAAATGGCACCTTTGAGATGGGAACCGCCAGCGGCGTTTCGGCCTCATTCTTTAACCAAAATCTGCCCGATCCGGCCGCGCCCAATAATATATTGGCTCCCTGGTGGGCAGATTTGAATCTAGGTGGTGGTGGCGATTGGTACATCGGAGCCGTCACCAACGGTGAACGCTCGTGGGATGTTCTCGAGTGGGAAAATGTGCCCCGCTTTGGTGACCCAGATTCCACCTTCACATTTCAGATATGGTTGGAACGGGGAACGGACCAAATTACCTTTACCTATGGTCCCTTTAGTGGGGATACGTCCAAAGGAACAACAGGGGCTGAAAACAGGAATGGTTCCAACGGTGAGAGTCTATATGTCGATGGTGCCGGCACCTTGCCATGGGCTGGCCCGGATATCAGCGTATCGTTTATACCCGGCAGGACCGGTGAAAGCCGCACCATAAGCTATTCGGCGATTGGCAGCGGCCCGGCCGGTCCCTGGATAAGTTGCACTGAATTGAGAGGCGAATTATTCCAAGGCGCCAACGTGACTTGTACCAATGGGGAATTGCTGACCTGGGAGGTTCAATACACTTACCTCATGCCGATGGTCACTTTTTCCAGGAACAGTACCGATTGAACAGGTAACCACGTAAAGGTCTCTAGCCAGATCATCGGGCTTGCCTCCTCCAGTCGATAAGGGGGAGGTAGGCCCAGGTGTTTGGGTTGGTGGGAACTATCAGCCTGGTTTTATCTCAAGAAGAAGAGCGCCGCAGTTCAGAACCCAACAGGCGACAACCCCCGGCTAATCCCCAAGAATAATATGAACCATTCTGGCCGCTTGTTCGCGGAAACCCGAATCATTGACGGTCAATTCATCCGTGTTCAAAATCGAACAGCGCCTGACATCTGCGGTGGTAAAGAAGGCCAGCTGAATACCTTGTACATTTGAAAACAATCCGGTATTGTTTGGCGCGGTTTCTTGTACGCAACGACCACCTTATTAAATAAAAAAACATTTTGGCGCCGGTTCCCCTTGAGATGTTATGCATTACTCCCTTCATAATTATACCGTGACACACTTCGTCAAAAAAGGATGAAAGAAGATGCCAGCTATCGATCGATTCAAGGTTCACCGTCAACTAGTCAACCGAACATCCGATTTCGAAAACCCCAATGTACTTGAAATTTACCCGCCCGATCTCGAGTTAGAGCCGGTCCACATAGATATTGATCTATTCCTTGACTTGATTCAAAAGACAGCCAGTGGAACAGTGACAACAACAGTTAAAGCTCGTTGTGACGGCCCGACGGAAATTCGCCTAAATGCCGTCGATTTTATCGATCTTGAGGTGCGTGATCCCCAAGGCCATCAGTTAGACTGGAGCTACGATGGTGAAGAGATCACCATCAACTGGTCCGATTCCTTCAAAAGTAATGAGGAACGACGAATTGCCGTGACCTACAAGGTGGTCAAACCCGTCGACGGTCTATATTTCTCCTCGCCAAATGAAGCTTACCCAGAACAAGCCTGGTATGCGGCCACCGATCATGAAACCGAACGGGCGCGTCATTGGCTGCCCGCCATTGACCTACCTAATGTCAGGACAACACTGGATTTCCATCTTCGTGCTGAAGAGCGATTTACCATCCTGGCCAACGGTTACCTGGTGAATGAGGAATCTCACGCAGATGGCACAAAAACCGCCCATTGGCGCTTGGATCAACTGTGCCCAAGTTACTTGGTCTGCTTCGCTATTGGCGATTTGGTTCGCGCCGAAGACGGTGCATATGAATCAGGCGATCAAAAAATCGAACTCGCCTATTTCAGTTCGCTTGAACATGCGGCCGATGATCTACGTCGTTCATTCGGGAAGACCGGTCCCATGATGAGCTGGATGACCCAAAAATTGGATATGCCCTTCCCTTATCCCAAATATTACCAGTTTGCCCTACCTGGCTTTAGAGGGGCGATGGAGAACATCTCTCTAGTTAGTTGGGGCGATTATTTCGTACTAGACGAGGATTTGCTCCAGGAGATAGGCTGGATTGTCGACGTCATAAATGTACACGAGATGTCTCACAGCTACTTTGGCGATTCTGTCGTCATCCGTGATTTCGCTCATGCGTGGTTGAAAGAGTCGTGGGCCACTTACATGGAGCAGTGTTGGTGTGAAGATGAAAGGAGCGAGGACGAAGCCCAATTCATCTACCTTGACAATGCAACGTTATACTTCCAGGAAGCTGACGAACGCTATAAGCGACCCATCGTCACGCGCCGTTTCAAATCCTCCTGGCAAATGTACGATCGTCACTTATATCCTGGCGGCGCTTGTCGGCTTCACACTTTGCGCCGTGAATTGGGCGACGAAATATTCTGGCCGGCCGTTCGCGAATATCTGAAACGATATAATGGCCAAGTCGTTGAAACCGACGATTTTCGCTACGTGCTGGAGGAGTATTCCGGACGTTCACTAGGTAAGTTTTTTGACCAATGGTTCCGGTCACCGGGTTATCCCGACCTGAAGATTTCATTCGATTATGACGCCAAGCAAAAACAGGGTGTTTTTGAAATCGAACAGAAACAAGTCGACTTAGAGAAAGGAATCCCAGCCTTTGTTTTTTCTACCGACCTGGGTTGGATCATTGAGGGAAAGGAGCACCGGCTACCGGTTAAGATCAAGGAGGCCAAGCATACGTTTGTGATCTCTATGCCGGCTGAACCGGATCAAGTGCGTTTCGATCCTGGGTACAAGGTTCTGCATAAACTTGCCTTTAATCCCGGCGACCCGATGTTGCGTCAACAGCTGACCGAAGCGAATGATGTAATCGGCCGCATTCTTGCCGCTCGTGAATTAGTTAAGACCGGCAAGCGAACCAATATCGAGGCTGTCATAACTGCCTATTACAACGAATCATTTTGGGGGGCGCGCGAAGAATTCGTCAAAGCCTTGGCGAAGGCTAACAACGAGGTCTCGCTGGCAGGTCTTGTGGAAATTATCCAGGCCGAACAAGACCCTTTGGTCTTACCGGCCGTATTCCGGGCAGCCGGTGAGTATCGGGACATACGTATTCGAGATGCCGTTAGCCAAAGGTTGGCTGGCAAACTTAAACCAACGGCCCGGCGAGAAGCATTCGCCGCGATGGGCGCCCAACGCAAGAATGCTCAATGGCAAGTTCTACTTGAGGGTAGCCAACAAACCGGCTTCAACGGCCTAGCCCAAGCCGGGGCTTTCGAAGGCATAGCCGCCACCCGGCGAGATGAGGCGACAGAATACCTGATGGGAGAGGTATTCTACGGCAAACATTCAAATCGCGTCCGCCCGGCAATAACAACCGCCCTGGCCGATATTGGAAAGGGTTTAGATAAGTTAAAACGGGAGCAGGTGGTTGAAATCTTGACCGACTTGCTGCGCGACCCTTGGGAGAACGTTCGCTGGCGCGCGGCGGCCGGCCTCAAAGATATGCCAGCACCCGAGGCCCTCCCAGCATTAGAAGCCTATAGCCGCAGCCTTTCAAGACAGATGCAAGTCTACGCGGAAAAGATGATCGAATCTTTGCGCAGCGAAGACAAGAGTGATGGATCTGCTATCAAGAAGCAGGTAGAAGACTTGAACGATAAAGTCCGCAAATTTGAGGACCAACTTCAACGACTAGAGGCCCAGGTAAATCACCGGCAGTCACCGGAATGAACTGACCAGGCATGATGTGTTCGCTAGATAATGAATCGAGACTTACTGGAGCAAACAAACGGTTTATGCTACCGTTTCCTGCCAGGTCTTTCATTCACCTACTTGTCATGGCCAAGCTCACTCGTGAAGAAAATCTGTTAATGATTGTTCATAATGTTAGTTTTATCTTATAGATAAGCTTCTTACAGTTGGCACATAAAAGGAGCCTGGGATCCTCAATCATGTGAATTCTGCCATTTCTAAGTAGTCCGTCTATTAGTAAGCTAGATAATGTCTATTTTTGCTTGAAACTTTATTGACGTATCTCATCTTTGATGGCTTTTCTCCTAATTGAGGAAGATTTGGGTAATTAAGTGATAAACTCTAGGCTAAGAAACCGAATCTGTAAATCGGCGTAGCAGCAAAAATGCTAAGATTACTGAAGGACAATCAGACCTCCGTTCTATTACTGCTCGCAGTAACTGTCGCGATTTTCCTTCTCTTTCAGGTGGCTTTGGCCTTGACAGTCGATCTGCCTGAATATGATGAAGCGATATATTTAAACGTTGCTCGTAACATTAGGCAGACAGGTATTGCCGAAAGATCAATAGGGGAAGGAGTTCTCTATGCCGATCATACACCATTATACCAATATTTTTTAGGTCTCAGCACGCTAGTGCTGGGAGAAAAACTTTTAACCTTAAGATTGCTCACCACAATCTTTGCTATTGGTTGCATCCTTTTATGTTTTGCTATTGGCGCTAAATTACAAGATCGACTGACTGGTTTGGCGGCAGCTCTTACATTGGCTCTCAATCCCTTTTTTACCTATTATTCCTTCTTCCTGCGAGCCGAAATTCCCATGATATTTTTCCTCTTATTAGGTCTGCTTTTCCTGGTGAAATGGGAATCAAAAGGCACCAATAATTTTCTTTCCTGGGCTGGTGTCAGCATGGCTATAGCCATGCTGTTGCGCGAGAATGCAATTATTTTTTGGTTTGCCGCTCTACTTTATGTGATTGCTCGTGGTTCAAGTTGGAGAAAACGGCTATCAAATGCTATCTGGGCTGGGTTACCGGTAATTGTTGCTTTGGTTTTGTGGATAGGCTGGATAGCTGTCCTTAGCCCTCATCACTTGCAGGGAACATTAGGGCGTTGGCTCAATTCTGCGACAGGTTCCACTGAGGCAATTATCCATGATGCCCGGTTAGGAATATCTGTAGAAACTTGGCTGATTACGATTGGATCACAATTGTTAGGCTGGGAAACGGTTATTTTTTTGGTGGTAGCGCTTCTCATGATGGTCTTTTTTCGGCCCCGAAAATTACCGCCGGTAACAGCCCTGCTCGTCTTATATATTGGTTTTAACCTGGCCTATTCATTACTCGTCGCCCTAAAAGAACCTCGTCATATCATCGCTATCATTCCCATGATGGCTATCTTGATTAACTTGTTGATCGACTGGCCTCAAGTTACCGGCTGGTTGAGACGCAAAGTTAGCAGACCGGTTTTATTAACTACGGGGATCATCCTCTTTGTTATCGTGGCCTGGAGTATTTCGCCATTGCAGTTACCTGGTTCCGGAAATTGGCGGAATCCGGAAGCTTGGTGGACAAAGTTTTATCAGACCCGAATGTTCGACAATGATCGATACTTTGGCGTACTCCAAAAAGCTGGTCAGTATCTATCTGAAACCACACCGTCTGATGAAACCATCGTCGTTGTCCACGAAGGTACTATTTTAGGCTATTATGCCGACCGGCCGTATAACTTCCTCTATACTAGGACTTACGACAGTGTTATGGATACATTGGTGGAAACGAATTACTTAGTTTATGATAATCCTTCCTTCTTCTATTTGTCAGAAGAGGAGATAGATAAGACTGATGCTTATATAGCCAGTAATTTTCAGATAGAAAAGATCATTCAAGATGACAACAGAAGCATTAAGATCTATCGACGTGTCGTCGAGTAGCAGTCACTACATACAGAAGTGAATCAAGTGCTATTTAACAGCCAATATGATTAAGAGTAAGCTTTCGAGCAATGCGTTTGCGTATTAATGCCCATCTCCTCCCCGCCCTGGTAGTTGTCGTTCTAATTTTGCTTACGATTGTTATGACCTGGCCGGTTACTGCCCAATTGGGCAGGCAGATCCCCGGAAGTGATGGTGACGCTTATGTGCATCTATGGACGGCCCGATGGGTACGAGATTCCCTCCAAGCGGGTCGGGGGATATTCTTCACCGATCAAATATTTTACCCTGGCGGTACACTACTTTACTGGCACAACTTTGCTTGGTTCAACATCCTCATCTGGCTGCCTTTACAAGCCCTTTTGAATGAGGCCACTGCCTATTCTTTGATCTTCTTGGGCATCATAGTTTTTAACGGATTTGCGACGTATTTGCTGGCTCGCGAAGTAACAAGTTCGCAACCAGCCTCATTTGTAGCCTGTATAATCGTTGCCTTTTGGCCCTTCACTCTCTCAAATCATCACCATCCCAATCTTATTTTAATCGGCTGGGTACCCCTAGCCCTCCTGTATCTTATGAGGTTGATGCAGAAACAAAGACTGGTTGACGCCCTGATTTTCGCCGTCTTTCTGGCTCTTATTGGTATCAGCCGGTGGCAAATGTTGGTGCTTGGTGGCCTATTGCTACTTTTATATTTCCTCTACAGCTTAGCAACGCAACCGCAGATCCGAACCTACCGGTTATTAAAACTAACCTTATTGGCCGGGCTAATCAGCCTGCTAATCATGTTGCCACTTTTGTGGCCATTATTATCAGCCCAGTTCAGCCGTGCATATCCAGGGGATCTCTTCGCCGTTACAGAAGGGTATCATAGTGATTTCCTAGCCTACTTTGTCCCAAGCCGCTACCATCCGATTTGGGGACAGCTGGTGTTTGAAAGTTTCTACGGCAACTTTGGGGTTAGTAAGGTTTTTGTACCCTTCCTTGGCTTCACGACGCTTCTCCTGGCTGTATTTGGTGCAATTCGGCAATTTCCGAAAGCGCGATTCTGGATTCTGGCCACATTTTTATACATGGTCTTAGCCCTAGGAAACGACTTGGTGATTAATGGGGAACCGTATCTACCTTTGCCATATCGTCTACTAGATGACATCTCATTATTCCGTATGATTCGCAACCCGGAACGATTCAATGTGATACTCTCAATACCGGTAGCGTTGCTAGCCGCCTTTGGCGTTCAATCACTTATGCAGCTTCATAATTTGAGCCAAATTCAGTCCAGGTTACTCTGGGTTCTGGTCGTGGCTTTCATCTTATTCGAGTATGTGGTCTCCTATCCCATGCTCCCATTGACCATTCCAAAGTGGTTTGGTCAGTTAGCCAAAGAGGAAGGGGATTTTGCCATACTAAACTTGCCGATGCATAACCGGCGCTACATAGAAAACTATATGTTTTATCAATCGGAACATGGCAAACCCTTGGTTGGTGGAAAAATCGCGCGAACACCCCGGGAAGCATTTGATTTCATTGACAGTGTACCAAGTTTATCGCGCTCTCCTAAGACTAATGCTCCTCCTGATGAAATCGCGCAAGTTGGAAGTCAGCTTAAGTTATTAGCTGATGCCAACGTGCGTTACTTGATTCTGCACAAGAACTTTCTAACTGTTGAGGAACTCGACAGCTGGAAAGAGTGGTTGGGCCTGAAGCCAGTGTTCGAAGATGCTGAGCTGGTCGTATATGACACATCGATCGCCATCGGCGAAGACGTGCCGATGATCGATACCGGAATTCCAGGATTAGGCTTGATTGAACATACGGTTTCCCCTGTGGAACTTCGTCAAGGCATGAATTTTGTCGCTACAATTCACTGGGCGAGCAACCAGGCCATCGACGAAGATTATGACGTTTGCCTGCAAGTTATTAATACCGATCAAATAGCTGTTCGGGAGGTCTGTCAAGCCATATCCACTAGCTGGCCGACCAGCAATTGGGACAAGGATGAGATAGTTTTCGAAGAATATTCAATGTATATGTCGCCTTATCTTGATGGTGGCAACTACACCATAGAGTTATACGTGGTTCCCGCTGGTGAAGCACAAAACGGAGGCGAAACCATCAAGATCGGCGATGTGAAGTATATAACCTTGCCTCGAGAATCCATTATTGAACCGGGCAATATTTATGATACGGCCGTCGCCCTTTGGGCGGAAAGCTTGGCGCTGATCGAGTTTGATGTAAATCAAGATGCCGGTGAGATGTTATCTGTGGATTTAAGGTGGGGGGCATTGAAGCGAATGGGTGAATCTTACAAAGTTTTTCTTCACTTAGTAAACGATGGAACGGGCGAATTAGCTGCCCAAGTTGATAGCATTCCCATGAATTGGACTTATCCAACAAACTGGTGGGAAGAGGGAGAAATCGTCGAAGATACGATCCAATTGTCGGTGGAAGGTGTAGAACCTGGCAGCTACCAGTTGTGGCTGGGATGGTACGATGAGAGTACCGGCCAACGATTGCCGGTGACTCAATCTGAGCAGTTGTCAGAAAAACGAGAAGATGCTTTCTTGTTAGATGAGTTCCCTTGATGATGTCAAACCTGATCCTGCCACGGTAAGCCACACTTTCCAAGGGTACATCGGGACCAGGAAAAGGTTCAAAACCCATCCGGTCTACAGCACCAAAATAGATGGCAGGAATAGCCTAGGATTTGCCGACAATCGTCTCATTGGCCGGCGACCGCGCGCCCTCTACGAACCAGGTCTCCATGGCACCTTTTCCCTTGACGTCGATAACTCCCCGTGGCTGGCAAATAAATTCATCCTTTATCAGGGCATACGTGTCGCCAGTAATCTGGACTTTGCCTGGAAGACCATGTGATTCCATCCGGCTGGCAGTATTCACAGCATCTCCCCAGAGATCGTAGTGAAATTTAGAAGTACCAATGACCCCAGCCACGGCCGAACCAGAATTTATGCCAATGCGGAATTGAAGAGAACGTCCATTCTGGATGATAAATGCATTCATTTCCAGGGCTGCCTGCACCAACACCTGTGCATGGTCAATACGTTTCTTTGGCGCGCCGGACACGACCATGTAATTGTCGCCTATCGTCCGGATCTTTTCCAGGCCGAATTTGGCGACCACACTGTCGAAGAATGAAAATGTCTCATTTAATAATGAGACCATTTCCATCGGCGCCATTTCAGCCGAAAGGCGTGTGAAACCGACGACATCCGCGAACATGATGCTGACCGCATCGAAATAATCGGCTATGGTGTGAATGTCGTCCTTAAGCAAGTGGGCAATCTCATCAGACAATACGTTTAGTAATAGCCGTTCGCTTTTCGCTTGCTCTCTGCGCAGGCTTTCCAGCGCTGCATCTTTTTGACTTACAAAAAGCTGCAGCAATACAAAAACGACCATGGATACACCTGCGATATTTAAACCAAAAAAGACAGCCACCACGGTAGGCGGCAAGAGCTCGCTCGGGCTCATGATTGGTGAAAGTAAAAAACCAAGAATGACCAGTCCGATATAAGCGAGAAACCAGCGAATCGCCTGGCGGCGACCGGCAAAAACCAAGGCCCCTAACGGTGACGTCAAGGACCACAATATCACTGCACTGGAATTTATGAAGCCGCCCAAGGCAATCATGAGCAGAAAGGGAAGTAGTAAAGTCACGAGCAATTGGCTGGACCTGAAGAAATTGTACCGGCGGGTTACGGCAAAGACCAACAAACTAATGGCCGAGAGAAGCGAGTATATGAAAGGAATGATTGCCGCAAGGGGTTGCCCAAGCAAGAAGTAAACCGCACTCCAAATGATTGCTAAAGATCCCATCATCATGGTCGAGGCGACCAAGAGCATCTTATGAAGCCGGACTTCGTCAGTGTCAGATGGATCTGCGCACCACTGGGCGATAAACGGGAAAGGGTTCAAGCTATTGATCTTGCCCATATCTTCTCCAATTTAGGTACTGAAAATCGGTTCATTCTATAAGCATGTTAACAGAGTATTTCGCAACGATGAAGTTATAGTAGATAAAAAGTTCATTTCCAATAGCAAAATTAGATTCCGAATTTGTCGTCTACCTCATATTTTGCTTAATATTCTTCACTTTTCCTACCGGATGACTTACAATCGGGTTCGTGATCGGTCGTAGGATAGTGAGATCTGGTTGGCTTTCGGTTTTCGTCTTAGTCATTTTTCTGGCGGCGTGTTCGCAAAGCCAGGATAATGAAAACGGTACCTCGCCGACCGAGATAGCTGAGGCTACGGCGACCATTCGGCTGGCATCGACGGCAACCGCCGCCATCACTCCCACTCCCATGGCTACGAATACTCTAGAAGCTCCCATTGCATCATTGTCGGTTTCCGATCAAGTACTGGCCGAAGAAGGACGCCTGAACATCGACATGGTCACCGCTATAGACAATGGTTGGATAACGGTATTTACTGACGAAGCTGGTGAAGCCGGCGAATTACTTGGCTTCACAAATGTGAGCGATGGCGAAAGCAAGGATATATCCGTTACCATTGACCCATTTCAAGCTACGCCCACCCTCCATATCACCCTGCATGTTGATTCGGGAGAAATCGGGACATTCGAATATCCAGGTCCCGATAATCCGGTTCGGACCGGAACCGATTTGGTACAAGAGAGTATAACGGTAGATATTGACATTACCTATCCATCCGTCACTGTTTCGGACCAGGAATTGAGTGAAGATGGCTCATTGTTGATCGACAATGTCACGGCTGCAGCACAGTCCTGGATTGCCGTTCATATCGATGATGAGGGGCAACCTGGCCTAATGCTAGGCTACGCCCCGGTTTCGAAAGGCGAGCAAGAAGAATTGACCATTAAAATCAATCGGTTTAATGCGACGCCGACTCTTCATGCGCTATTGTACGAAGATGCCGGAGAACCCGGCCGTTTTGACGATCCCGATGTAGATAAGCCAGTCATCATTGATGGTCTGGTCGTGCAAACCACCTTTCAGTTAAGATTGCCTCCCGATATCTTCGTCGTCGATCAACCGGCCTTGGACGGGATTATTCACGTCGAAAGGGCCACCAGTAATGGTCCAGGCTGGATAGTCGTCTACCAGGATGAAGAAGGCGACTTTGGCAATATCATTGGCTGGTCGGCAGTAACTAACGGCTTGAATCACCAGGTTGCCATCAGCGTCACCGAATCTGCCGTAACACCGATTTTGCACCTGATGCTTCACGAGGATTTGGAAGATGTGGGCGAATTTGGCTTTCCGCGCACCGATCCCCTGGTACGATACCAAGATCGGTTGCCCAATCCTTTTAGCATTCGAACCGATGCTGGCAATTTCCTGGTTACGCGCGATCAACAGCTATCCGAGGACAATACTGTCACTATTCCAATGATCGTCGTCGATGTCGATGCTTGGGTGGTAGTCAAAAATAATGATTCGGAAGAAGAAATCGTGGGCATGATCTGGTTGCCGGCCGGTTTTCATCGAGATGTAAGCGTAACTGTCGATCCCGAATCAGTTTCCGAAAATTTATTAGCCGCACTGCATCTCGACGGCGGCTTCAAACAAGAGTTCGAATTCCCTGACGGCGTTGACTTTCCATTACAGCGCAATCGAACTGCGATAGAAGCGCCCTTTACCATAATAGAGGGAAGTCATGATCAATAACAAATTGGGCAAAATCTTCAATAGCCTGCCATCGATCTGGCGTGTCAGTTCCATTCTTCCCCAGAGTATAAATGAGGGGTGATTTATGGCTCAAAAATTAATTCAATCCGCGAAATCAAGCAGCGTTTTGCTATTCATCGTCCTCTCGATCTTAACTGTTCTTACTGCTTGCCAGGGAGCTGAAGAAACGGCCGTACCACTGCCAACCGAAACAAAAATTGCTGGAACACCCATCCAGGCTCTCATTCAAACCCAGGTACCACAAATTACCGAAACGCCGGCTCTCGAAGGATCGACAACCGAGTCTGAACAAGGCGAAACTTTAGCATCGGTAACGCCATTACCCCCTTCGCCAACAATGCCACCCGAGCCAACGGCAACGGCAACTCCTCCTCCTGAACCCACATTTTATACAGTCCAACCTGGTGATACGCTGGTCGGAATCTCCGAACAGTTCAGCATCTCACTGAGATTCGTTGGTCTTTGCCAACGGGTTTACCAGCGCCGCGGAATTCTCATCTGGCGGTTGGTGATGAACTCCAGATCCCTTTCTGTTTGGCCCATAGAATAGTGCCGGGTAATACACTGGCCGGGGTTGCCCAACTTTGCGACGTGACCCTTGATGAATTGGTTGCTGCAAATCTCCAACGGTTGGCAGCGTTGGGTTCGCTGGAGTCAGTTCCCCTTGGATTTGTCATTTATATCCCTCAAGAGACCGAAACAGTTGGAGAGGTGGATTGCAACGCCCAACCGGCTAGAGAACAAGTTATAGAATATAAACCGGGCCCTGCTGAAGGTCTTTTTTGCCTGGCCCAGAAGTTTGGCATTTCGACGGCCGCCATTATCCAAGGCAATATCCAACAGTTGGCGGCTGGAGCTACTATCGGAGAAGATTCTCTACTCATCCCCCCGGTCGATGGAGCCATCTACATCGTGACCAGTGAAGATGCGATCGCTGAGACGACTCTTGCCGACCTAGCCGAATGGTACGATGTCGAGCCAGATTCCATCAGGGATTGGAATGGCAATCCAGTTAGCGATCCTCTGGTCGAAGGGCAGCAATTGTTCGTCTTGGGCGCAAACCTGGTTTTTGGTCCGTTCAATAGCCAGCCAACGTCAGAAGAGGTAGAGAGCGAGCCAGGATCATAACATTTCTCTGCTAAGGCTTATCATGTCGCCTAGCACTCCGGCGGCTGTCATCTCAACCCCTGCACCTTTACCACCGATCATCAACGGTTCATCTTCATACCGGCCGGTGCGAAAGCTGATGTATTTGAGATCGGCTAGGGGGCTGCCTATTGGAATACCCGTTAAACCCACGGACCCGCCGCTATCATCAACCTGAGCCACATAGCGCAATACCTGTCCCGCCTCTTTTGCGCTTTGAACCCGGTCCATCAATGATGGATCCATGGCTACGGCCGCGTTCATAAATTCGTCGACCGCTAGATGACTTAGGGCCGGGTGATAGAGCGACTCCACCTCAATATCCGTCTCTTCCAGAGGCCAGCCAGCCAATCTTCCCAAAATCATGATTTTGCGCATCACATCACGCCCCCCCAAATCTTCACGTGGGTCTGGTTCCGTGAAGCCCCTTGCTTTTGCTTCAGCCAAGGCAACGGAAAATGGTGTATCCTTATCGAGTTGGCTGCAGATATATCCTAAAGTGCCGCTCAACTGCCCTTCGATGTTGATCACCGGATCGCCAGTATCCCGCAAATAGCGCAAGGTGTTGATGACGGGTTGCCCCCCGCCCACAGTTGATTCATACCTCAAACAAGGATGATTGTAGTAGCCGCGAGTATGCTCCCATAGACCTGTTAGTGGCTTCTTGTTTGCCAGAACCACACCATGTTGACTTTCCAAGGCTTCGTCGATGATAGGCTCCATATTGTCTGCGGCCGTGACATCGACCAGGAGACCACCGACTAAACCTGCCTCAGATAAGTGATCGAATATTTTTTGATTTTCCGGCCTATCGCTGCCCAATGAATGACCATCTTCCTTTTGCTTGATTATCTCTTCCAATTGCTCGTCAGTTAAACCGTCTGGCTGCCATGCCCAACTGCTGCTATCCAAAACAGCCACGATGTCAAAATGGCACCGGTTTCGACTCGCCACTATCTCCCTTGTCGTCACTAATTGGCGAAACAGTGCCCGTCCAACCCCACCAGCACCAAATATGACGACCGGCATACGATTCATGAGACCTCCAAAAGAACCTGAAACTCACTGGTTACGGCAAAACCAACACCTGAAATAGGGACCAATCTAGATCGTGTCAGGGCCGCATCCTACCTGGTAAAACAAAGACCCCAATCCATACGGACCAGGGCCTCTGCGAGTGCACCGTAGCGTCACCACTTACGTGGAGGTGGCGCTACGGTGCGTTTAGATAAGTAACTATCCATAAGCACCACCTCCTTACTAAAAAGGATAGCAGTGCGATCGAGCCTAGAGCTCAAACCGCGGAATCAATAAAAAATGATTGCAGATCATTATATCTGGACATCAGATGCTGTCAATCAACCTTTTGGCCCCAACAAGTTTCTCTCATTTTTCAGAAGCCATGAAACACTCAAGCCGCAGCCAATCGCTTTAAGTGGTCGATCATACGGTCGATCTCCTCATTTGTATTGTAGTGAGTGAACCCAATACGGACGAGACCACCGGTTTGTAATGTCTCCAGCTGATCCATCACGGCAACGGCGTAATAGTGACCATCCCAAACGAAAATTCCCTCTTCACCCAAAGATTGGGCTACTTCCCGAGGCGTATAGCCTTCCAGGCTGACGGCGAAAGTTGGCGCTCTCTCGGCCAATCTCTCAACGTCGGTAATGCCGTACACCCGAAAGCCTGGCACCTCGGTAGCCCGTTCAAGGAAATGAAGGCTAAGAGTTTCTTCATACTCCTTAATCACTGTCATGGCCTGCTTCAGCCTTAACGGCCGGCCGCTATAACGACTCAGCTCACCGGCAAAGGGTTTGCCATAATCCTGACCAATGGATTCCAGATAATCAATAGCTGCCTTTGCACCGGCCAGGCTCTCGAAGCTTTGGGTGCCGGTCTCCCACTTTCCCGGCGGCAAAGCCGGCGCCGGCCGGACTTTGTACGCGTCCAGTTTTTCAAGTAATTCATACTTGCCGTAAAGAATACCGGTATGCGGTCCAAAGAATTTATAGGCCGAGGCCACTAAAAAATCACAGTCGCTGGATTGAACGTCGACCGGGTTGTGCGGCGTGTAGTGTACGGCATCGACGAAGACATAAGCGCCGACATCGTGAGCCATTTTGACGACCGGGGATACGTCTACAATGCTGCCCACTGCATTGGAGGCATGGGTCACGGCTACCAATCGCGTTCGTTCATTCAATAATTCGCCCAGGTGGTCTACATTCAAGGTGCAATCTTCAATTTGGAACTTCAACCAGCGAACCGTCACACCGCGATCCTGGGCTGCCAGCACCCAAGGCGTGATATTGGCATCATGGTCTAGCCAGGTTACGACGATTTCATCGCCTGGTTGCCAGGTCCGGCTAATTGCCCGGCTTACGGCAAAGGTTAAAGTGGTCATGTTTTGACCGAAAGCAATCTCTTCCGGACGATTGGCATTGAAAAAATCGGCAATCGCTTGGCGAGCATCTCCGGCAACTTGGTCTGTTCGGCGGCTGGTCTTAAAAGCACCGCCTAAATTGCTGTTATCATTGGCCAGATAGTGACACATGGCGTCGATCACGCCTTGAGGAGTCTGCGTTCCGCCAGGCCCATCAAAGAAAATTGCCGGGCGGCCGTTAACTACCTGGTTGAGAGAAGGAAATTGTTTGCGCAATGAACGGGGATCAAAGGGTTTAGACACGAAGATGCTCCTTAAGCTTATTTGTATTGCAGGAGTTGCGAAACATTGAACTCCTGTAAGATATTCAAAGAAGTAGATTATAACAAGCTGCTTTACCGCTCCCTAATCTCTGACTATAATGAGGTATAGAGAGTCGATTCAATTCTCACTCGCCTGAAATAATCAATCGGGCTGGCATATGGTTATAGTGGCCTCGGGTCGTATTAGAAACAAATGCCTTGGAATGCATCAGGCGCGCCTTACTTTTTTTCGAAGAGTGGTTTAGGTCCCAATTTTTCCAAATAGAACCAAGGCATCGCTTGAAATTGCACTTTCACTTTTTCTTAGAATCTATCACTAGAGGAGAATATGATGCGCATAGGCAAAGAGTTGATTGGCAAACCAATATATAGTATGACCGACGGCCGGCAAGTTGGTTCGGTCAAGGATCTTTACCTGGATCTTGATCTGGCCATCTTAACCGGCATTTTTCTGGGCAGGGAAGGGCTCATCAACCGTAAGGCAAGGGCCATTCCCCGCGCTCATATCACAGTTCTTGGCGTAGATGCCGTGTTAGTCAGTGGGCCGGATGTGGTCATCGAAGATGTCGACACGCCCGAGATGGGATTTTGGTTGCGGCGCGATGATCTTCAGGGTCGGGGCATTGATACGGCCGGTGGCACGAAAGTGGGCACCGTAGGCGATGTCATGTTAGACGAAGAAGCCCAGGTCACGGGTTTTGCCTTGGCTAAAGTTTTCGTCGAGGGACCGGTCGCTGAAAAACGAATGATCGTCAGAGAAGCCGTGATCGAGACTGGCGGGAAATCAGGCATCATAACCGTCGATTTGACCAAGGCTGAACAATTGGAAGCCGATTCCCCTGCACAGACAGAAGATACAAAGGAAGAAAAAGATTTGCCGTCAGAAGAGCCCGGTGAAATTGAGGATGGTGAAGAGAACAAAGGGGAGTCTGAAGACAACGCGGAGTCCTCGACTGAATCAGAGAAATAGAGCAAGGTAGGCCCTTGCCTAGAAGGGCAATAACAACTGGAATGAGTCGGTGGTTCGGCCAATCACGTTTCATGAAAGCCTACTGGACCGCACTTGTATCTCATAAATTCGATGTGTGAATAGAGGTAGAGGAGAGCGAAGATGTTAAACCTGGCAACGTTATTGGAAGATACGACACGCGATCATCCGGGCAGAATGGCCATCATTCTAAATGATAGCAAGTTGCCCTATGTGGCCGTGAACGCGGCGGCAAATCAGGTGACCAATGGCCTGGCAAACTTGGGCATACAAAAGGGCGACAAAGTCGCTCTCAGTTGTCCCAATCTTCCTTTTTTCCCCATCGTCTACTATGGCATCTTAAAAGCCGGCGCTGTTGTCGTTCCCCTGAATGTCCTGCTTAAAGGCCGGGAAATAGCCTATCATCTCAAAGATTCCCAATCCAAGGCTTATTTCTGTTTTGAGGGGACTGACCAATTGCCGATGGGTAAAATGGGTTTCGCCGGTTTTCAGGAGGCTGCGGATTGCGAGCACTTCTTTTTGATCACGGCCGACCCGGCAGCGGCGCCATCCATTGAAGGTGTCAAGACATTGGGGATGCTGATGGCGAACCAGTCTCCCAAATTTGAAACCGTTCAGACGATGGCAGATGATACGGCCGTCATCTTGTATACCAGCGGCACGACAGGCCAACCAAAAGGAGCGGAGCTGTCTCACTCCAACATGATTATGAACGCCCGCCTGGCAGACAATCTTTTTGGAAAAGTAGACCACGATATTCATCTGATCACGCTTCCCCTATTCCACTCCTTTGGCCAATCGGTGCAAATGAATGCTGGATTTTATACGGGGGCTACTCTCTCGCTCCTGCCCCGCTTCGATGCAGGCGCAGCCCTGGGCATCATGCAACGCGACAATGTCACATTTTTCGCCGGTGTGCCGACCATGTACTGGGCTATATTGAACTATCCCGAAGCAGAGAAGTTTGATCTAAAGAAAATATCGGAGAATTTGCGGTTGAGCGTTTCGGGAGGAGCGGCAATGCCCCTGGATGTCATGCAGGCATTCGAAGAGAAATTCTCAGTAAAGATCCAGGAAGGATATGGTTTGTCGGAGACAAGCCCCGTAGCCAGCTTCAACAGACTCGACCGGGAAAGAAAACCCGGTTCCGTAGGCCTGCCAGTTTGGGGCATTGATATTCGGATTGTTGACGAATTAGATAAGGAAGTATCTCAAGGCGAATTAGGTGAGATCTTGATTCGTGGTCACAATGTCATGAAGGGCTACTATAACCGGCCGGAAGCCTCGGCTGACGCATTCCGCGGTGGCTGGTTTCACACCGGCGACATTGGCCGGATTGACGAAGATGGGTACATCTACATCGTTGATCGCGTAAAGGACATGGTAATCCGTGGTGGTTTTAACGTCTATCCACGTGAGGTGGAGGAGGTATTGATGAGCCATCCCCAAGTCAGTTTGGCTGCCGTCATAGGCATACCAGATGAACAATATGGCGAGGAGATAAAGGCATTTATCGTCCCGGCAGGCGAAGCCTCTATCAGCGAAAAAGAACTCATCGCCTGGACCAAAGAAACCATGGCCGACTACAAATACCCACGAATCATTGAGTTTCGGGACACGTTGCCCATGAATGCCACCGGAAAGATTCTGAAAACCGAGCTGAGATCCGTAGATTGAATGGGTTAGTTATACGACAATTCATCTTTTTAAAAACGAATACTTGAAAGAATCCTTGATTTCTCGAGCAAATGCGGATAATAGGTTCGTATCCATTAATAGAAATAGCATCCGCATTTTCCGGCAATAGGGAATTTAGTTCGAGCGTTATGTAAACTCGTATTGTGACCGGGCTTTCCCCCTTTGAGATGTACTTGAAGGCGAAACACCTCTATCTTTTGAACTGAGTCTGAATTCTGTCGAGACAAAGGAGCAGAACAATGAGCCAAAACGGCAGCGTCAGCTTTGGGCTGACAGAAGAACAAGTGATGATTCAGCAGTTAGCCCGCGATTTTGCGCGGAACGAAATCGCGCCGGTAGCTGAACATTACGATAAATCTCACGAATTTCCCTGGCCCGTCATCAAAAAAGCCCAAGAAATGGGCTTGACGGCTATGAGCGTGCCAGAGGAATACGGAGGATTAGGGCTTAGCCTGTTTGAAGAAGTACTGGTCGCAGAAGAGCTTGCCTGGGGCTGCTCGGGGATGAGCACCGCCATAGGCGTCAATGGCCTGGCCTTCTCCCCCATTTTGGTCGCGGGCAACGACAAACAAAAAAAGGAATATGGGGGGCGGATGGTCGATGGTGAGTTAGCCGGGTATTGCGCCACTGAACCGGAGGCGGGATCCGATGTGGCCGGTATAAAGACCACAGCCGTCAAAAATGGCGACCATTACATCTTAAACGGCAGTAAAATGTTCATCACCGGCGGCACCGTGGCTAATTACTTCACGGTTTTCGCTTACACCGATCCGGCTCAACGCTATAACGGTATGAGTTGTTTTATCGTCGATAGGGATTGGGTAGGCGTGAGCGTCGGCAAGCCTTTTGACAAGATGGGCCAGCATGCCTCGGATACGGCCGAAGTGATTTTTGAAGATGTAAAAGTGCCGACCAGCCATTTGTTGGGCCAGGAAGGCATAGGCTTCATGATCGCGATGAAGGTCTTCGATCGCAGCCGGCCTCCAACCGCAGCCGGAGCGGTGGGCGTAGCCCAACGGGCCTTAGACGAGTCCATTCAATACGCGAAAGAGCGGACCACCTGGGGTAAGCCTCTTTGGCAGCATCAGGTTATGGGGCACATGATCGCCGATATGGCCATGCAAGTAGAGGCTTCAAGGTTGTTGGTCTGGAAAGCAGCCTGGTCAGTCGATGCTGGCGAACGGAATACAACGGCCGCCGCTTTTGCCAAGGCCTATGCCGCTGACGCCTGCATGAAAGTCACCACCGACGCCGTTCAAGTATTCGGCGGTTATGGTTACATGTCCGAGTATCCTGTCGAAAAACTGATGCGAGACGCCAAGATTTTCCAGATTTACGAGGGCACTAGCCAGATTCAGCGCAATATTGTCGTGCGAGAACTATTCCGCAAATAAACTGGGCCTGCGAATCTGATAGGCAGTCAGATTTGAGCAAATCGGTGTGCCCTATATGAGAAGGCAGTATGCGCGGAACTTAATTCCGACGAGGTTTCGTGGTCCTACTACTGGATGCTTGACAAATCTGAACGGAAAAATACAAGATGGAAAGGCAGCCAGCTGATTTAGTTGGCCGTCTTTCGAATTGTATAGCACTCGCCAATTGTTATAATCGACCCATGCCAGAACCAATTCTAACTCCAGAGGAACGCGCTTCGTTGTTATCATTCGTCGGCGGGAACTCGCCCGGAACAGCATATTTGCAGCGGGCGAATATCCTACTGCTGGCCGATGATGGCCTGACTCAGGAGCAAATCACCGCCCAACTGCAAGTGCCTATCACTCATGTTCGCCAAATGCTGCGAGCTTACAAGCGACAGCGGATGGCGTTATTCCCGGCCGATATCTTGACTGTCCAACTTTTTTCAGCCGACGAACCGATGGCCGAGGCCGGTCGCCGTATCATGGCCAGATTAGTTCTGAAAATCAGGGAATTTGAAGTCGAGCTGGAAACCACGACCAGTGTTACGGCCTTGCATGAATCACGAAAAGCGATACGCCAGTTGCGGACAGCTTTCCGACTGTTCAGACCCTATTACGAGCCAGGAATCTTGGATCGTTACCGGCGTCGTTTTCGGAAACTGATGCGCCGGCTCGGCCGTTCGCGCGACTTAGCCGTGTTTATATACAAGCTAGAACTCTATATGGAAGAGAGTGAGACTTCTAGCCAGTTAGGGGCTACGGACTTAGACGCCCTTCGTGGTTTGCGGGACTATTGGCAGGTTAGAAAACAATATGCCGACGAAAAAGTCCGCCACTATCTGGCCAAAAGCAAATATACATCTCTGTTAGCAGAGTTCGAAAGGTTTTGCCACGCTGAAGGCGAAAGCGTTCTGGCAACAACTGGGTTACTGACGCCTTCGAAAGTAGGTCACCTGGCGCCGGCTGTCCTTTATGAAAAATTGGCAAACGTCCGCGCCTATGATATCTATCGAAAAGACGTTGATCTGCAAAGTCTTCATGCGCTCAGAATTCAGCTTAAAGAATTACGTTATGCGTTAGAATTCTTCCAGCCGGTCTTGGGGATTTCAATAAAGGAAAACATCGATATCGTCAAAAAGCTTCTCACCCACCTGGGGGATCTGAATGATGCCCGGGTTCATATGGTTATGCTGGACAATAATGAAGAAGAGGGACTCGCGCATGGTGTTGGGCTCTATCACCAAGCAATAGAGATAGAATTAATAAGGCTGTTGGTCGAATTTCCGGAGCTATGGGCCAGGTTCGACTCCCTCGAATGGCGCCAACAACTTTCAGAGACCATGGCATTACTTTAATATAATTGAGTCAGGCCTGGGCGCACGATCTGATGCGATCTGTAGTGGAATCCAATAAGGTTAGGTTGGGGAAAGTGTATGGAGCTAAGTCAGAACGTCGACAGGCTAACTTCTTCGATTAAGGGGTATTGGCTCTAGTTGCCAGGTAGGAGCGGCAGAATTGGGGCGGACAAACCTGCGCAAGTTGGGACCAGCGTTCCGGGAAGCGCCGGCGAAAGTGAAGCCTGTGGCTAGCACTGTCACCCGTATCTCATCAACTAAGGCCTGGTTGACGGCCGCGCCAAAGATCACATTGGCATCGCTATGTGTCCGCTGGGTGATGATCTCGGCCGCTTGCTCTACCTCAAGCAATCCCATATCCGCTCCACCACAAACATTGAGCAACACCCCATGAGCTCCGTCAATCGTAATACCTAGTAACTCGGAGTGGGTAGCCTGTTCAGCCGCTCTCTTGGCCCGATTCTCACCGCTTGCCCGGCCGGTGGCGATGATCGCCCCACCCCCTTCAGAGACAATTGAGCGAACATCGGCAAAATCAACGTTAATAAGCCCAGATTGATTGATGAGATCACTAACTCCTTGAACGCTTTGACGCCAAATCTGTTGAGCCAGACGATAAGTCTCATGAAATGGGATCGCTCCTCCTGAAGATTCGAGCAAACGCTCGTTAGGAATCACAATTAGAGTATCGGCCCAATCCCGAAGTTGGGCTACTCCAAGCCGAGCCGTAGCGGCCCTCACCTCTCCCTCAAATGGATAGGGATAGGTAACGATGCCCACGACGAGCGCGCCTAATCCTTTGGCTGTTTGGGCAACTAGTGGGGCGGCACCCGTACCCGTACCTCCACCCAAGCCAGCCAGGATAAAGACCAAATCGCTGCCACGCAAAGCATTGCTAATAGCCTCGACAGAACCCAACGCTGCTTGCCGGCCACGAGCAGCATCGCCTCCAGTTCCCTCGCTAAGGGCTTCGACTTCACCCAGGTGAATATGTTGGCGCGCCTTGGATTCGCTAAAAGTGGTTGCATCGGTATCGATGGTCAAGTACTCGGCACTATATACGCCACTGGCTATCATACCGTTGACGGCACTCTTTCCCCCGCTTCCGATACCAACTACATGAATGCGGGCCAATTGTTGGGAACGTTTTCTACGTTGCATATACCAACACCGGCCTTAAGTTTGATCCAGTCCTCAGCCCAATGACCAGGTCAAAAAGAGATTGCTCCCTCTGCCTTGAGGCAGAGGGAGCACGCAGAGGGGATGTGTAAGAAGATGAGAGCGAATTTGGTTCGTCTGCATGAAACGCACTTAACGACGGCGAAGGAATGCCGGAATCGCCAGATCATTCTGGGCAAAATTAGGCCGCGCCCAGGCACTTTGCCCCGTTGTCTTTTTTGTTGGCGACGGAGGAGATGGCTCACTTTGCTTAGCCTGCGTTTCTGGAACTTCCCGACGCTCCACCATATGTTGTCTTAGCTCAGATCGTTCGAAGCCTGTGGCTACGACCGTAATCCGGATCTTATTATGCATATTCTCGTCAATAACCGCACCAAAGATGACGTTTGCATCGGGGTGCGTCGTTTCCCGAACGATCGATGCGGAATCATATACTTCAAATAACGATAGATCGGGCCCTCCCGTTATATTAAATAGGATACCTTTGGCGCCGTCGATGGTGATATCCAATAGATTCGAGCTGATCGCCTGCTCGGCGGCAATTCGGGCTCTATCCTCACCGGTGCCTTCACCGACAGCCATGAGAGCAGCGCCACCCTCAGCCATAATCGACTTTACATCGGCAAAATCCAGGTTGATGAGACCAGGCACAGTAATTAATTCGCTGATGCCTTGGATACCCTGGCGCAAAAAGTCGTCGGCCAAGGTGAACGATTCCGTCAGAGTCATGCGCCTGTCGGTTAATTCCAAGAGGCGATCATTGGGAATGACGATCAGCGTATCGACCTCCTGCCTAAGTTTTTCGATGCCTTCTAGAGCTAATGCTGTACGCCGTGTGCCCTCAAAGAAAAAAGGTTTTGTCACCACGCCTATGGTCAATGCCCCTTGTTCTCGCGCTTCTCGGGCCACAACAGGGGCGCCACCGGTCCCAGTTCCGCCCCCCATGCCGGCCGTCACGAATACCATATCAGCGCCTTTAACCACCTCATAGACCTGGTCGATGGATTCGGTGGCGGCCTTTTCACCTACGGCTGGATCACCACCAGAGCCTAAGCCCCGAGTGGTACTTTCTCCAATCCGTAGACGATGCGGCGCACTGGATCGAATCAATGCTTGCCCATCGGTGTTCATCGATATGAAATCTACTCCTCTCAGGCCCGCGCCGATCATGCGATCGACGGCATTGCTGCCACCTCCCCCAACTCCAATGACTCGGATGACAGCATGGCTGTCTAGTTCAGGCGTCCTCTGCATGACAATACTCCAACAAGAACTAATGGATAAACAATAAGCCTGGATCGTGCGGTCTGGCCTGGGTCAAAACAGCAAATGGCACTCACTTAAAAGGAAAGGCCGCAGATCGTCGCTAACAGTATTCAATTATCGATACTACAACATGATATCGACGATACATTACACTAATGGAGTGCTCCTGTCAATAGTTCCCAAGGCATATATGTGTGACCCTAACTGAAGTCACCTTGACATATAGGGGTTTTCCTTGTAAATTTAGTGCGTATTTACGTTGTAGTACCAACAATTGGATACTCAAGGTCGCGCCGATAGCGGGGAGGTTTGCTCCCTAGCTTTTGCATTGTAGCCACGGGGTCCGCCCATAGCTTATTTAGTCATCTTGAAGCGAGTCGGAGTTTGCGATGCCGGACCAACCGATTACCGTTGATAACAAACTCTTCGTCGGCCGAGTAGAAGAACAAAAACAAATTCGCGCCGCTCTTCAGGAGGTGCTCAATCCGCCTCCAAAAGAGTTGTTGCCGTACGTCGTCTTATTGTACGGCGATGGTGGATCGGGCAAGACAACCTTGGCCAAACGAATCAGGGACATTGCCCAGCAAGATCCGCTTTTCGCGGGTAAGTTTGAGGTTCTTTGGCTCGACTGGGAAGATGAACGCAAAAAATTTCCCGGTCTGCAGGTCGGCCGGGATCAGATCAATCCTGATACAGTATTTAAGGTTATACACGCCGCCTCCATTCGCAAAAAATGGGGTCGCCAATTTGCCGCCTACCGTAAGGCAGTTAAGAAGCGGGAGGAAGCAGGCCGAAAAGTAGCTGCGACAATCACTGCCGAAAACGATTGGGATGAGTTGTCCATCTTGCGCAGTATGAGCGTCGATGCTCTGGCCAAAATCGTGCGAACACGCATACCCATGATCGGCGATACAGGTGAAGAAATAGTGGAGGCATTTTTGGAAGCCGGCATCAAAGTCGGCGCCGATCAGGCTGTCAAGCTACACCGGGCAATCGAAAGTCAGTTGAGGGTCCACTTAAAACCCGATCATTTTGATTTCTTCCTAAATCCATACGAGCAGATCGCCCATTCTCTGGCTCGAGGTCTCGACCGGGTAACGAAGAACCAAAGACTCCTGGTGGTCCTCGATTCCTACGAAATTGTCGATCGTGATGACATCTGGATCCGAGCCATAACCAGAGCGGCCGGCCCGCGGGTGATATGGATCATCAGCGGCCGGAACGACCTGGTGGAGAGCCGTCAATTTGGCGCTGAATATTTTAAAGGGTACGCAGACGATAGCCCGCGGCGCTTGTTGGCCTACAACATGCTTCCTTTGTCCATCGAGGACATACATACCTATTTTAAATATTGCACGCCAGAGCGTGAACTTTCAGATCAAGAAGTCGAAGCCATAAGCCGGGTTACCCGGGGTATTCCCCTGGCGGTTAAAGAAGCGGCAGATATTTGGAAAACAGGCGCATCTCTGGAAGAAATTGTCGGTGACAGCCACGACTTGTACGGGAGCGGTCAAATCGTCCAGAAAATGACTGACCGTTATCTACAGCATGTTGTAGCCGAGTCAGATAAGCAAGCGCTTTACGCACTGGCTTTGGCCAGGGGTGATGTCGAAGTTCTAAGAGCGATGCTCCAGCCTAGCGATGACAGCAAATTTGACCTTGAAGAGTTGCTGAGACGTTTGGAACGCGACTATGCTTCGGTTCACGCCGACAGGGCTCGTCTGCACGATGATCCGGCCGTTTTCTTTAAGGAATTTTTACAGGCTGAGGTCCGCCGAACCAGTAAGCGGGTCAAAGATCTCAACATGCGGGCCATCGAAGCTCTAAAGGAGCGCTTGGCGAGCCATGAAGCCGAACTACCATTGCTAGAAAGTCGCTGCCAGGACGATTATTGGACCAAGGCCACCCTGGATCAAACTCATTACTACTTCTGGGTTGACGAGACACAAGCCTGGCACTGGGTCATTCCCCGGTATGTCGAAGGCATGGCCTACAATCCTGATCTCCAGAAAGGCTTAGTCGAGATCATCGGCGAGTGGCAAGGCTTAAGCGAAAGCAGCGAACGGCTATATAAAGTCCTTAGAGCTACCGAGGATGGACCAGCACTGGTTCGCGTGTTGACTCGCCTTGAAGAACGTGGCTGGCTCGACGGCGAAAATGCCGCGGAACGGAAAGCGATCTTAAGCCTGCTTAGAGGTAACCAACTTCTCCGCGAGGGTCAATACGACGTTGCTCAAGAATGGTTTGAACAAGTAGAGGCTGGCTTGCCGACCGAAGGCAATTTGTTAAGGGTCCAATTAGCCGACGCTTACGAATTATTCGCCCATCGTCTATTGTGGCCCGACGATCGTTATAGTCCAGTTTATAATGTCAAGGCCGAAAGACTCCTTCAACGAATCTTGGAATGGTTTCCCAAGCGGCACTACGCCTGGTTTTTGCAAGGCGTCAACCTTGGAGCAGGCCAGCAATATGATGAGGCTGTTCTAGCCCTGCAACAAGCCATCGAGATCAATCCCCAGCACGCTGCTTCATTTACCGCCTTGGGTAATATCTACAAAGCCCAGAACAAACATGAAGAGGCGCAGGAAGCCTTTGATCAGGCCTTAAGAGTTGATCCGGAATCAGCTATGGGCCATGGTGGGATGGGGGAGATTCACCAGGCCATGGGTAACTCTCAAGAGGCGATTTCCGCATATGAGCGGGCAATCAAACAAGATGGTCGCTATGTCAATGCGCGCATCGGTCTTGGCCAAATGTACCTGGCCTCAGGTCGAAGCGATGAGGCGCTCAAAGTTTTACAGGAAGCTGAACAAATGGGGGGTGATCGGGCAAACGTACAGAACGCTCTTGGCGACGCCTACCTGTCGGCCGGTTTAACCGATCATGCCGTGTCGAGTTTCCAGCGAGCGATCGAGATCGATCCGGAATGTGTAGGAGCCTATTGCGGTATTGGCAGCGCCTATAGAACTCTACGCAAACCTGAATCAGCATCAACGGCTATTGACAAAGCGATTGAGTTAGATCCCCAGGCCAGCATCGCCTGGGCCGGCAAGGGCGAACTCTATGCTGATGCAAAGCAATACGACCAGGCCATCGAGGCTTTTCAACGAGCAATACTTTTGGGAGACACCAGGGCTTCCACTTATGAGAATTTAGCCCAGGCATACCGGGCAAACGGTCGCTACGCGGATGCATTGGAAGCTCACCAAAATGCGGTAAGCATAGATTCCAGCCAGAAATTTTCATACCAGAATCTGGGCGAAATCCACCTGGCCCTGGGGAATTTCGACGACGCCTTATCGGCATTCGAACAGGCTGTAATCACCGATAAAGATAGCCCCGGACCCCTGGCAGGTTTGGGTGATGCCCTATACGCATTGAAGGATTATGCTCGTTCTCAAGAAGCATATCAAAGGGCATCAGCAATCGATCCGGATTTCGCTCCTGCTTATTATGGTCTCGGCAATGTCTTCCGGGCACAGGGTCAGGTAAACAAGGCGCTAACTGCTTATTGGCGGGCCATCGAGCTTGATCCCACCAATCCGGATATCCAGATAGGTCTTGGCGATACATATACCCAAGAAAGTCAATATAAGAAAGCCATCGCCACTTACCAGCGGGCGCTTGAGTTGGCTCCAGAAGCAGCCAAAGCGCAGAAAGGCTTGGGCGATGTATACCTCGAGCTCAATATGCCTAATGCGGCCAGCGAGGCCTATGAGCGGGCTATCAATATAGATCCTGAATATGCGGCCGCGTACAACGGTCTCGGCAATACGCTGGTCCAGCTCAGACAATTGCGGCAGGCAATGAGGACTTATCGTGAAGCCATCAAGTACAGGCCGGATGATCCGGTCCCATATATCAGCCTGGGTCGTTTGTACACCCAACACAATCGATTTGAGGAGGCCGGTTCGGCTATAGATAAAGCCATCCGATTAGATCCTTCCGCGGCCGAAGCGCAGGAAGCCCTGGGCGATCTAAATCAAGCTCAAGGAAAGAAAGTTGAGGCCATCACCGCCTATCAGCGTGTCCTGGAACTAGATTCGAAGTATGCAGGCGCATTCAATAAGTTAGGAGACATATACGGGGAATTGGGCCGGACCGGTGAAGCCGTCGATGCCTACCAACAGGCATTGGCCCTTAATTTAAAGGATCCGGTTGCCTATACCGGATTAGGAACCGTCTACTTGACGCTGGACCAAGCCGAAGAAGCATTGAAAGCTTATCAGCAAGCCATAAAGATCGACCCATATCATCTGAACGCGCACTTGGGCCTGGGTCGAGCCTATCTGTCCCTGGGAGAAAGCGACAAAGCTCTGGTTGAATATGAGCGGGCTTATGAACTGGACAGCCAGGATGCCGTCGTTCATCAAGGGCTAGGCGATGTCTACCAGCAGCTCAACCGCCAAAAAGATGCGGAAAAAGCCTATCACAAAGCGGCCGAACTCAGCCCGGAGTGGGCGCTTCCTCTCACGAGTTTGGGCCTTTTGTATAATTCAACCGACAGACTCGAAGAGGCGATGTCCAGTTACCAACGTTCCCTGGAGCTGGATTCTGGACAGTCCGGACCGCACCGCGGTTTGGCTGACGTTTATCGCCGTATGAATCGCCCCCAGGAAGCGTTAGCCGCTTACAGGTTAGCCATCGAATTGAATGCCGGTGATGCCGGCGCTTATGCAGGTTTGGCCGATATTCAAAGACAACTCGGCTTATATCCTGAAGCAATTGTCGCCTACCAGCAGTCGCTTGAGATACAGAATCAGGACGCCAACGTCCATTATGGTTTGGCAGAAGCCTATATGGCAACTGGAGAACTAGACAAAGCAGAGCAGGCTTACCAGAAAGCCCTATCCCTTAAGCCAAATTGGCCCTTGGCATTGGCCGGACTGGGGGCCGTTTACACTAAGATTGGACGATCCGAAGATGCTGTCCGTGCTTTCGAACGGGCCATTGAGATTAATCCATCAGTTAAATTTTCCCGCCGGCAGTTAGCCGATCAATACCGGAAACTACGTCGGAATGATGCGGCACTGTTGCAATACCAACAAGCCATCAAAGACGATCCCGATGATGGCTTAGCCTATCAAGGCCTGGGCGATGTATACGCTGCTTTAGGACGGTATGATGAGTCTGAAGAAGCTTACCGGACCGCCGTAGAAAAAGCGCCCGATCAAGCAGCGCCGCGCCGCGGATTAGGCGATATTTTCCTGGCTACAGGACGGCAGGAGGAAGCCCATTCTGCTTTCGAGGCAGCGACTAGCCGTAATAGCAGCGATCCAAACGCTTTTCGTGGCCTAGGAGATTCCTTTGCCGCTGCCGGTCGTTACCAGGAAGCGCTCGAGGCCTATCACCAAGCCCTGGCTATCGAACCGGCGATGGCTGCCGCCTATCGGGGCATGGGTAAAGTTTACCAGGCTCTAGGCCAACCGGCCGAGGCGCAACTCAATTATGAGAAGGCCTTGGACGCGGATCCGGCATCGGTATCCCTTACTGACCTCGGTGACCTTTATGCGGCCTTAGGAAGATCAGACGGCGCCATCAATGTCTTCCAACAAGTCTTGGCAGAAGATCCTAACAATGTGGAGGCCTTAAACGGATTAGGAGATATATATTTCGCTCAAAACAATCAACAAGATGCCCGAGAGATGTATAGGCGAGCTTTAGAAGCGTATCCCCCCCGCCCCCGTTCCTATGTAGGCACCGGCTTAGTAGAAGCGGCTATGGGCAATCTACGGCGGTCATTAGCCGCTTTTTGGCAAGCCTTAAATCTGGAACCGGACAATGTGGCCGCATTAAAAGGCGCGGGCCAGGCCTGCGCCGAACAGGGTAGTCACGAGCGCGCCTTAAAAGCATTTAAGAAAGCTGTGACCTTAGCGCCAGATGATCCAGTCGCCCATGAAGGTCTGGCAAATGCGCAATTGGCGCTGGGACATTTTTCAGAGGCGGAATCATCTTACCGTAAGGCTCTGGAGTTCGATAACCAGAACGCCTCTGTATATAGCAACCTCGGCCGGGCCCTGACTCATCGAAACCAACCCGAGGCGGCCATTGAAGCATTTGAACGAGCCATTGAACTCGACCCAGCGCAAGCCACCGCTCATTATGGTCATGCCCGCGCTTTGGCCGAACTTGGTCGTAATCAAGAAGCTGCCGCTGGATTCCGCCGCACCCTTGAGCTCGATCCAGAAAATCGTTTAGCTTACTTCAGGTTGGGAAAAGCTTTCCTGACATTAGGCCAGTATGACCAGGCGACTGAAGCGCTACAACAAGCGCAAGCCCTGGGTCTAGATTCGGCCGATCTGCACATCTGCCTGGGAAGAGCCAGCAGCGAAGCCGGCCTATACAAAGAAGCGAATGCGGCCTACCTCCAGGCTTTGGAATTACAACCCGAGCAGGCCGAAGCTTACACCGGTATCGGCGACATATATTATGCTCAAGGTCATGTTGATGAAGCGCTGGATTCTTACCGGCAAGCCCTCCGCCTGGATCCAAATAATGCTGCCGCCTATTATCGGGTTGGCAATATTCAACAGGCCAAAGGTCGAAGTGATGAAGCGCTGCGAGCCTACCAATATGCTCTTGAGCGCCAGGAAGATTATACCGAACCGTATCATGGCGCAGCCAAAGTCTATCAAGAGATGGGCCGGTCGAACGACGCTATCACAGCTTATCGCCATGCGATCAACGTAAATCCAAATGATCCGGCCGCTCATCAACAATTGGGGCAGCTTTATTTAAAGACTGGTCGGAGTGAAGAAGCGCTAGACTCTTTTGAACGGGCGCAGAAGTTGGCGCCGCAAGATTCGGTTACCTACAGTGGCTTGGGAACAGCTTACCTGTCCAGAGGTCAAATCGATCAAGGATTAGAATTCCTCCAGCAAGCCCTGGAACTAGACCCGCAAAATGGCGAAGCCCTGGCCGGAATTGGCGATGCATATGTCAAACTCGGCCGCGATCAGGAAGCCCTGTCAGCATACGAAAAAGCATTACGCCTGGTGCCAGACCATGCAGCTGTTTATACGGGTCTGGGCACAGTTAACCTTCGCCTGGGAAAAATCGATGGCGCTCTAGGGGCTTATAAAGAAGCGATCAACCTTGATCCGAAGGATCCAGCCCCTCGTTCTGGGCTCGGCGACGTATTTACCCGGCAAGGGCGTATTGACGAAGCAATTAGCGCCTACCAGCGAGCATTAAAGATTAACGCCAGTTACGCGCCACCATATATTGGCCTGGGCAATATCTATCGTGGGTTAAAGCGTCCCTTTGAAGCTCTCAGCGCTTTTGAACGAGCCGTTCGCCTGAAAAGCCAGGAACCAGCCGCATACCGCGGTTTGGGCGACGTTCAAACCGATCTCGGCCGGGGAGACGATGCCATCGAAAACTATAAAGAAGCATTGCGACTCGATCCAAGCGAACCGGCCACATATATCGGTCTAGGGAATGCCCATCGAGATAACGATTCCTGGCAAGAAGCACTGGCTGCCTTTGAAAAAGCGGTTCAGCTGGATCCTCAAAATTCAACGGCCTTCGCCAATTTGGCTGATGCCTATAATGCGACGGACCAGAGCGAGGAAGCGCTATCGACCTACAGGCGAGCGATCGAGTTAAACCCCGACGATGCACTTTCGCGCGGGTCCCTGGCAGGACTATATAGACGGCTAGGACGTCAACGCGACTACGAGAATGAGATCAGGGTGGCTCGAGAACTCATAGCCGGTGAGAGTGAGTACAATCAAGCCTGTGTAGAAGCCATCGCCGGCAATGCGGATCGAGCGATCGATCTCCTGAGAATTGCCCTGGAAAAACACCAGGTTCAATTGGATTGGGTACGTCGTGATCCGGATCTTGAAGCCATTCGAAACGATCCTAGATTTAGAGAGCTAGTCGGCAGCGTCTGAGCCCACAAGCGCACTTATCGCTTACCAATCAGGCGCCCAATATCCTTGCCAACCCAGACTTCGCTGGCAAATTTTGGATTGCTGGCTGAAGCCACAAAATAGGTGACGCCTTGGATTATGGGGCGGTCTTGTAGCTCACGCCAGAATCGCAGATATTCCTGGGCCATTTGGATCGCAGGCAACCCCCTTCCTTTGCGGCTGGCTTCGGTGATCCACATATTTCGCGAACGAAAACGGCTAATGTAATCGTCGACCTGGTCCAAGGTCTTCGCCATACTATAAACATCTGACCAGTAAACATGTATGCCCAGACCATCGGCCGCTTCGACTGCTGCCCGATTTGCTTCCAAGAACTGGATGTGATCTAGTTTAACACCGGTCACGGTGCTGCCCGGCGTCAATCCTGGAAATATAAAACGGGCGTTGGGAAGAGCCTGGCGATAACGCCTCAGCAATTCGCGCCACCATACGCTGAAAGTCGCGCCGTCGGACCAGCTACTGCCTAAACCTTCATCAACCACGTTGGGCTCGTTATGCAATTCCACGACCACCTGCCGGCCCTGCAGTTGATCCAAGGCGCGACGGACATCGCCAAGCGTATAGTCCAAGAATTTGCCAGGGCTGATGTTCCGGCCGCTGAAGGAGAGAAATGCCCTGACGATAAATTGTGCTTCTGGATGCGCCTTCGCTAAACGCCGAATATCCTCCGCGCTATGGAAGGAAAGCACCTTGATGACGCCCGGCCGGAGGGCGGCGAATTCTTTGTGTTCAGCCTCGCTTATGGGTGGATCGGCCGAGGCGTGAAGGCCAATTCGAACCCGGCCGATGATCTGCGAATCAGGGTCTGGAACGTCATCGTCGGCCACAGGTGGTTTCAAAAGATCATCCCGCACCCGAACAGGCGTATATTCCCCCTTGGCTGGCCCTGTCACAGAGATATTGGTGCCGGCGGGAATGAATCCGATCTTTGTCGCGTCGCGTTGAGGTAATTCCCGCAAATTACTACCATAACGAGCCACCTTAGCTTGATTTCCGCTAACGATTAGGCCGTTGGTGAAAGCCCAGCCCGGCGTTGTATCATGGTCAGGCTTCGGCAGGGGTGTTGGCGACGCATCTTTGGGCCAGGGATCCGGCGTGGCCACGTTTGGTATTGGATCTATTGCATTCAAAACATCCGCCTTACGTGTGAGCACCGGCGTATATTCTCCGCGGACTGATCCGGCAATGCTAATGGTAGCATAAGCCTTTACAAGGCCGATTGTTTGACCTGTTCTATCGGGTTTGCTTCGCAAATTAACGCCAAGGCGGGAAGTCAATGCTTGTCGCCTGCCGTTAGGGCTTAGAAATTGAGTCAGGACCCAGCCCAGATAACCTTCTTTTGGTGGAATGATGGCTGGATCGGGGGGTGGGTCAGGCAGGTTGACTGGTTCTAGAAAGTCATTCCGCCGGACGCGAACCGGTACATACAGTTCTTTTGGCGCGCCGGTAACAGTCACTGTGCTACTGGCTTTGATCACCCCAATGTTGGTGGCATTTCGTTCTGGTCTCGTCCTCAGATTGATTCCATGGGAACCGACCACTGCCTGCTTGCCGGCAACGGTCAGAAAGCGTTTCCAAGCCCATCCGTCGACGGTGGATACAATTGGCGGGGGTTCGGCCGCCGGTTTCGGGTTAGCTTGATCGTTCAAGCCAATAGCAGCAAGAGAAACATTAACCTCGACAAACGGCTTCTTCTGCGTACGGACGAGGATGATGGTGCCGGCCGGAATGAGTTTCTTAATATCGCGATTTACGTATAAAGTTGCGCCGCCGGCATTAACCTGAGCTAGATCGTCATGGATGTAGATCGAATCGGCTAATACCCAACCTTTGACAAACGGGCCGGCCGGTTTTTTCCATCCTAACAAAGGCAATAAATATTGGGTGGGATCGATTATCTCGTAAGGCCAATTATCGTATTTGGCGTCCTTCTTCTTCAGTGTAAAGTGGAGATGCGAACCGAAGCTATTACCGGTATTATCAGCCAGGCCTAGGACCGTGCCTGCTTCAACGATTTGACCCGTTCGTACGAACACTTTTTGCAAATGCGCGTAAATGGTCTTGTAACCGTCCTGGTGAGCGACGCGAACGTGGATGCCATAATTATGCCCGCTCGGTTGATTATGGATCCGGAATACTTCCCCAGGGGCTACGCAAAAGACTTTGCTCCCCGTAGGAGCTTTGATGTCGATGCCATCATGCCCAGGGAGGCCAAATTGTGCATAATTTTGTGGATTAGCCCCAAAATGTTGTGTTATGACTGGATATTCTGTGGGCCAGACCTCAAATCTGAAATCCCCCATCCTGTTTCCTATTCAGTTACCGGCACTACACGTAGATTATGTCATGTAGTCTAGCCCAAATATAGGTGAGAAGCAAACGATCCTGACGCCTGAACGAGAAGGGCTTCATCTTCAAGAAGAGACTATCTTTGGAACCTTGTTTCCTCATTACCTCGCAGCTACAGCAAATAAAGAAGTAATCAGAGGAATTTTTGCTTTGTTCAAATCAATTACTTCGGCTTACTCATTAATTGGAAATTGGATAATTTGCCCAAAGGCTACCTCACAGTAGAATTAAAGGATGGGTTTCTTAAAAAAACTATTTGGCAGCAAAGATTCGAATCAAAGTGGAAAGGCAGACCCCGAGGGCTTTTTTGTATACGTCCAGTGCGACCGATGTGAGGCAAAAGTCCGCTTGCGAATTAATAAACAGTACGACTTAAGCCCGACCGGTGATGGCTATGAATGGCATAAAACCATCGTTGATAGCCGTTGTTTTCAGAGAATACCGACGGTTGCTCATTTTGATCGTGGCCTAAATATGACTGACGCCGACATCCAGGGTGGCCGGTATATCTCCTTTGAAGAGTATGAAGCGAAAGAGGTAAGCCAGCCCACCGACTCTGAAGCAGAGGAAGGCTAAAGTCTGGTGACCTTATATACAAAATCGCCTCAATTGTGCTTGTCTGCTACTGTCATCACGAAAAAGGGGTTTTTCTCTACTTAACCTGGAAAAACTATTGTCATGGATCAATCGTCAGAAAAAGACATCACGCTCTATACCTCAAAATGGTGCGCCCATTCAAGAAGCGTCGAAGGATTTCTGAACCGGAATGAAATCGAGGTCAACAAGATCGATATTGATGGTAATGGTGAAGCGCGAGCCCAATTAATCGAGATCAATGGGGGATTCGCTAGCGTACCTACCCTGGTATTCTCCGATGGGTCCAAATTGACCGAGCCATCTACTGCCCAACTTCAAAAAAAGCTTGGCCTTGAGTCATCACAAGGTCTGATGGATCGCGTACGTAGTCTCATCGGCCAAAATGATCAGGGTAATAAGACCTGAGAAAGTGGATCAATCCTACTTATCAATGTGATGCTCCCTTATTTACTTATCCTCGTGGCTTTCGCGGCCGACCGGCTCACCAAGTGGTGGGCAACTAATAATCTGACCGATACCAGCCCCGTCCATATGCATGAATATTTGACCCTGTATCCAACCTATAACCGGGGCATCGCCTTTGGATTTATGCAAGGCATCGGCCCGCTCGTGGGCTGGTTATCCATAGCCGTTGTTTTTGGATTATTCATTTACATGGTTCGAGTGCCCCGATCCATGTGGTTATTACGAATAGGCTTAGCATTAATTATCGGGGGCGCGATGGGCAACTTGATCGATCGGGTTACCGCTGGTCAAGTGCTCGACTTCATCCAAACGCCTATTCGACCGGGAATTTTTAACGTGGCTGATATCATGATCAACACGGGGGTCGTCTTGTCATTGCTGGGCGCATTTCTACAACGAGAGCGTCCCGAACAAAAACTACAAGAGCTAGAGGTTGAGGAACGTCCAGAGGCCTAACGAAGCGAGGTTTCTTCGTATTTAGTGTGAAACAGTCCCGTTTTACAAGACAAGGCAGTTAGCCTGTTTCGCCTAGTCTCGATGTATTAGGCTGAGGATTAGGAACAAGCCGGCCAACCCCCAGAATACATAACCTAAGGTTTCTTCCCCGGCTACGTAGAATACTGTCCCGCATAGCAATAGAGCCGCTACAATCAGACTCCAATTCGGCCGGCTGATACGTCTTTCGATTCGATCGAGGCGTCGCAAAAGCGCGCGGTCTTGGGTGGTCTGGACGCGCAGACGGCCGGATTCGGCCACAGCCAATACCCGTTCCACTTGCGCCGGCAGTGTCAATAGAACTCGCAGCCACTCGGCAATCGTGGCCAGTCCAAACTCAAGACCTGCCTGGCTGCCCATCAAGTTGCGTCCGTACTTCTCCACCAGTTGCCAGGGATTTATGGAGGGATCAAGTTGAGATGCCAGGCCAGAAAGCATACCCATGGCCCGGCCGAAAAAGATAAAATCCTGCGGTACCTGGAAGGGAAACTCGAACATGATATCGCGGAATTCGCGGGAGAATTCCTGGATCTCCTCCGGATCGGGTTGGCTTAATTCGGCCAGGTTCCGGCCCCACATCTGATCCAGGAGTTGTTCTAGGGCTTCAGTAATACGGTCTAAGTCACTGCCGGGTAAAAAGAAACCCAGGTCCTTAAATGCCAAGGTAAGTTGGCGCGCATCGCGTTGGGTTACCGCTACCAAAACCCGGCGCAAATTTTCGCCCATGAGTTCTTCAATATGACCGACCATGCCGAAATCGACAAAGGACAGGCGGAACGGCCGGTTCTGACCATCGGATCTGCTATTGGCCGGGCCAATTGGTTGGATGAACAAATTGCCCGGGTGGGGATCGGCGTGAAAAAAACCTTCTTCAAAAATCTGTTTGAAATAGGCGTCCAATAGCCGGATGGCAACTTCCCTCTGATCAATGCCGGCCTCCGCCAACGCTTCTTCGTCGGTGATCTTGATTCCGGAAACGTCTTCCAAAACCAGAACACGGCGAGTCGAGTGCTGCCTGTATACGGCCGGGATTCGAACGCCGGGATCATCGGCAAATATCACGGCAAAGCGTTCAGCGTTATCCGCTTCACTGACATAATCTAACTCCTCCCACATCGTCTCCGAGAATTCCGCCAGGAGCGCTGGCACATCAGCTCGTTTCCGAATCGGCTTGTAGCGCATGACCCAGCCGGATACGACGCTCAAAGCTGCCAAATCGGTCCGGACGATATCCTCAATGTACGGCCTCTGGACCTTGACTACAACGTCCTTAGCATTTGGATCGTGGTTCGCTCCGGCCTCAGGCACCAAACGGGCACGATGAGCCTGGCCCAGCGATGCGGCTGCTAGTGGTTCAGCCCAAAAATGAGTGAAGTGATCATCGACGTCGCCCAATTCCGCGTTTAAGATGATTTCGATCTGATAAAAAGGAACGGGTGGCACTTCATCCTGAAGACCGGATAATTCATCGGTGATTTCGGGAGGTAACACATCAACACGAGAGCTGAGAAATTGTCCCAGCTTGATCATCACGCCACCCATTTCGATGGCCACTTCGCGGAAGCGGCGGGCCATGCGCCGGTAGCGTTCTGGACGGCCGCGTCGAACCCGGCTTTTGAAGATCCGGCCGATGAGTAAATCCCACCAGATAACGTTGGCCAACACACCGGAAAAGAACCACAATATCTTTCGATATCGAGCCCTATCGATGATTTCTGGTTGCTCTTCGATGTGGGTAGTCATCAGCGAATCAGTGCTCCCATGAATCTATGTTGCGCGTGCCTGATGAGTGGATAGTCAAATCTTGTGTCAATTTGAAGAGCCCACCTAAAAAATAGCCGGCACTCAAGAAAAAAGACTTCGCCCTTATTCAAGCGAAGCCTCCTGTCAAATATTGTGGCCCATACGGGACTCGAACCCGTGTTTCGGCCTTGAGAGGGCCGCGTCCTAGGCCGCTAGACGAATGGGCCATTTAGCGATGCGGATTCTAACAGAGGGGCAATTGGCTGTCAAACCTGGAAACCTTGTTATGTGCCGTTTGCTTTCACCTGGTTTACCTCCCATAAATTGAGGCGATTAATATTCAAGCTGGCATTCCTGTTTCGCTCAATGTGCCCTATAATTGCCCATCATGGGAAATCTCAACAACTTAAATGAAGCACAAAGGGCGGCCGTCGAAGCCGGTTCGGGGCCAATCCTCGTTTTAGCCGGTCCTGGCAGCGGCAAGACCAGGGTCCTCACCCACCGGATAGTTTACCTGATTCAAGAACTAGATATCGCACCCTGGCGTATCATGGCTGTAACCTTCACCAACAAAGCCGCTCGCGAGATGCGACACCGGATCGATTCTCTTTTAGGCGATAAATCCAGTGGCTTAACCATGGGCACTTTTCATGCGACATGCGCCCGAATATTGCGCAGAGAAAGCGAGAATCTGCTGGGATATGACGGAAATTTCCTGATTTTCGACACGGCCGACCAGCGCCAGGTAGCCAAACAAGCGATACAGGATCTCGGGCTAGACGATAAGAAATTCTCTCCGAATCGGATGCTGTCCGGTATCAGCACGGCCAAGAATGAGTTGGTCACACCGGAACAATACGCCGCCAGCAACTATATTTCCGAGATAATCCGACGCGTCTACCAACGCTACCAGGAGATCTTGGTAGCCAATAACGCCATGGATTTCGACGATTTATTGATGAATGCGGTGCTACTGCTCGACGATCGGCCTGATGTTCTGGAACGGTACCAACAAAAATACCAATATATCCTGGTAGATGAATTTCAAGATACCAACACAGCTCAATATGAGCTGCTCAAACGATTGGTGAACAGCAAGGGAAATATCTTCGTGGTGGGCGACGCCGACCAATCGATCTACAAGTGGCGCGGCGCCGATTTCCGGAATCTCATCCGATATCGGGAACATTATCCAAATGCCCAACTGATTCTGTTGGAGCAAAATTACCGTTCTACCCAGGTGATACTCGACGCAGCCAAGGCTATCATCCGCCACAACCGGGAAAGAGTGGATAAGGAGTTGTTCACCAATAGAAAGGGCGGCGCCCAGATCACGATCCGGGAAGCTTATAATGACGTGGAAGAAGCCGAGTTGGTGGTCAACACGATCGAACAAATCTTACTTGAAGGCGTTCATCTCGGCGACTGCGCCGTCATGTACCGTACGAACGCCCAGTCCCGTGTATTAGAAGAAGCTTTTATCAGGTCCGGCATTAATTACCGGCTGGTCGGAGCTACCCGGTTCTACGGGCGGCGCGAAATCAAGGACCTGATCGCCTATTTACGGCTCGTACACAGCCTGGCCGATTCAGTTAGTTTCGGCCGGGTCCTCAACACCCCCACCAGAGGCATCGGTAAAAAAACAATGCAAACCCTTAGCCAATGGGCACAAAGGGAAGGCCAACAACCAGGCCAAGCGTTAATTCGGCTGGTCGAAGAACCCGATCTTGCTCACCCATTCAGCGGGCGTGCCCTTAGCGCACTTTCTAGGTTCGGGAATATGCTGAGGAATTGGATTTCATTGAAGGACCAGCTGACTATCGGCGAATTTGTTGGACACGATTATCGACGGCACCGGATATCGCCTATTCATTGACGACGGCACGGCCGAGGGGCGGGATCGCTGGGCCAATGTGATGGAATTACGCAACGTGGCGATAGAATTCGACGAGCTCACCTTGAGCGAATTTCTCGAGCAAGTAGCTCTTGTCGCCGATATCGACGATCTCGAGGAAGACCCGGATGCACCCACTCTGCTGACGCTCCATGCTGCAAAAGGGCTTGAGTTTCCCGTGGTCTTCATCGTTGGCCTGGAAGAAGGCATGTTGCCCCATAGTCGTTCGCTGGACGAGGCCGATGAGTTGGCCGAGGAACGCCGGTTGTTCTATGTAGGCTTGACACGGGCGAAGGATCGTATTTTTCTCTCCCATGCCTTCCGGCGCACGACTTACGGCGGCACTGAAGTCTCGGTGCCGTCCCGATTCATCCAAGATATCCCCAAAGAATTGATGGATGGAGGATCGAGTAGTCAGCGTAGACAGGAATCCCGGCGCCGGGTTAGTTCTTGGAACTGGTCTTCGGAAGCAAGCAATAGATCCGCCGTCCGCGGAACAGACATGGGCGCAGGCCAAGAAATGACTGTCCGAAAAGTCTTGCCCGAACCTTATTCAGGGCAAAGTCTCACCAAACGCGAAAAAAAGCCCGCCTTGACCAAGGCTCAATACCGCACCGGGCAACAAGTGCATCACCAAAAATTTGGCAAAGGGATCGTGATCGAGAGTAAACTCACGGGCAATGACGAAGAAGTCGTCGTCGCCTTCAGCGATACCGATGTAGGTATTAAAAAGCTGGTGGCCAGCCTGGCGAAATTGGAGATCAAGGAATAGATGACCTGCACCAACATCCTGTGGTGGCACCAACATCCTGTGGTGGCACCAACATCCTGTGGTGATTGATAATGGAATTGTTATTCGCAGTCGCTAAAGTTAGCAAATATGCCTCGAGGGAGAGCGGCGATACGTTGGAGATGACCGAACGCCCTCATGGCGGTTTGTCAATGGTCTTAGTTGACGGACAACGAAGCGGCCGATCGGCCAAAGCTATCAGCAACGTGGTAGCCCGCAAAGCTGTTCAACTCCTGGCTGAAGGCGTACGAGATGGCGCGGCTGCCCGCGCCGCCCACGATTACCTCTTCACCTACCGGGGAGGTAAAGTCAGCGCTACGCTCAATATTTTGTCGGTAGATACGCGCAGTGGAACCCTGGTAATTTCACGAAATAATCCGGCTCCGGTTGTCATTCGTACAGCAGAGAAAGGAGTCTACCTGCTGGACGAGCCTTCTTCGGTCGTTGGCGTCCATCGTCAGGTTAAACCAATCATAACCGAGATCCCGGTAGCCGTCGGAACCGTCATCGTCATCTTTACCGATGGGTTGCAACATGCCGGATCCTTAAGTGGGTCAATAGGTTTGAATCCCGCAGCTATCGTAGCTGATCTGATCGACGGTGATACTTGGGATGCCAGCCAAATCGCCGATACTCTCTTAGAAAGCGCCTTAGAATTGGAAAAAGGACGGCCGAAGGACGATATCAGCATCATGTGCATATCCGTGGTAGCCAAACAAAGCGATGACACGCGCCGCCTCTACGGCCGGCTGCCGTTGTAAAAATGACGGCCGAAACCGAGGTCAAATTAAAGGTGGCAGTGGTGGGGGCCTGTGCCTCAGGGAAAAGCGCCCTGGTTGCGGCTCTACGACAAGCGGGATATGAGGCGCGCCACGTGGCTCAAGAACATTCCTACGTTCCATATATGTGGCAACGCATCAGCCAACCAGACGTACTGGTCTATCTGGATGTGGACTATCAATCGATCAAAATTCGCCGGCCGCGCTTGAATTTCAAACCTGAACACCTGGCGGAACAAAATAGGCGTCTATCTCATGCCAGACAAAGCTGCCACCTCTATTTGGACACCGGAGAATTAAGTCTTGAAGCCGTGCGCGACCAGACTCTGTCCTTTCTACGAGAATTTAGGCCAGCGAGTTGATCGCGTGTTCCAGGCAAAAACCATCAGCGCCCCAATATTCGCTTAGTTATCCCTCCGCTATCCAGCTTTTCCTTCAACGCTTCCTGCATTTTTAGCGCTTCTGGATGATCGGCTTTGATCTTTAGGACACGTCTATTGCAATGGGCTGCTTCCACGAATTCCTCCATTCGCCAGTAAGCCAGGCTCATTTTGTGCCATAACGCTTCATCCTCAGCGGAAAAGTGAGTCGCTTCTTTATATATGGTGACTGCCTGGTCGTATTGCTTGAACCGATAATAACAATCACCTAGATCTTGTCGAAGACGTAGCTTTTGAGGTACTGTTTCGGCCGCTTCCGTCGCCTTTGCGTACCATTGGATTGCTTCTTCGAGATTCTCTTGTTCCTGCCAATAAGCGATTTCACCCCTGAGTACATAATAATCAGCCGGGTTGATTTCCTCAAGATAGTCCAGGACCAATCTGGCATCTTCAAAACGGCCACTGTAAACATAGATAAAGGCTTCAACCATATTGATCTCAAGAACATCCGGTGCCATTTCCTGGGCTTTTTCGAGCCACTCTAAGGACAGAGATAAACCCGATTCCGCATGGTTGCCGTCTTTCTCTCTTGAAGCCTTTATTAACGTATAAGCTATCCCGGCGTAAGCGTAAGGCGCTGAGTCACCGGATTGGAATGTCCGAAGAGCAGCTATCAGAGGTTTGGGATCAGCACGAAAATCATCAGCTTGATCAAGTCCCACTTCATATACTTTTCGACCGAGCTCGGTGGCCTCGGCCGAACCAGGCCAATTCATCTTATCTATGACGGGACCGATCTTTTCAACTAATACTTTACCCATGATTGCACTTGATTCCTGAACCCTTGTAAATTAAGCTGCTTGTCGAGAAAGTTATAGGATCAATGTTTAGTTCAAGGCAAGAAATCCAACCTGCTTCGCCCGCCCACTCTCTTCAAAATTTTAAGCAAACATTAAGATAAAGTGTACAAAGTTTCCGAAAAAAGAAAAGACCCCTCTTTCGAGGGGCCTCGTTTATCTTGGATTTACTTCAAATGACTAGAAGTCACCCATGCCGCCGGGGGGCATTCCACCGGGCATGCCGCCCATAGAGTTTTTCTCTGGCAGGTCAGTGATGAGCGCCTCGGTCGTCAAGATCATAGCCGCGATACTGGCTGCATTTTCCAAGGCACCTCTGGTAACCTTGGCTGGGTCGATGATGCCGGCCTTGATCATGTTAACATAATCTTCAGTCAAGACATCATAGCCAATATTCCGATCGTTTTCTTTTTCTTGAGCAGCGCGGACATTCTGAATGATCACGTCGCCGTTTTTACCGGCATTTTCGGCGATCTTACGCATTGGGGCCAATAAAGCCGCACGCAAAATCTTAACACCCGTAGTTGCATCAACGCCTTCCACCTCGACAGAATCAAGGGCAGGCAAAGCATTCAAAAGAGCTACGCCACCACCGGGAACGATTCCTTCCTCGACGGCCGCTCGGGTAGCGCTCAAGGCATCCTCTACCCGGTGCTTCTTTTCTTTCAACTCAACTTCAGTCGCGGCGCCAACACGAATGATGGCCACGCCACCGGCAAGTTTAGCCAGTCGTTCTTGCAGTTTTTCACGGTCATAGTCGGAGGTGCTGCGATCGATCTCGACTTTAATCTGCTCGACCCGACCCTTAATCTGTGCTTCATCTCCACCGCCATCGACGACAGTTGTATCGTCCTTGTTAGAGATTACCTTGCCGGCCCGGCCGAGATCAGCTACCTGGACGCTTTCAAGTTTGCGGCCCATTTCTTCGGTGATGACCTGTCCTCCGGTGAGGACCGCGATATCCTGTAGCATCGCTTTGCGGCGATCGCCAAACCCAGGCGCCTTAATAGCTAAGGCGTTGATGGTGCCTCGCAGCTTGTTTAAAACCATGGTGGCCAAAGCTTCGCCGTCGATATCCTCGGCGATGACAACCAGGTTTCGTTTGCCGGTCTGGATCAGCTTCTCAAGAATCGGAACCAAATCTTGGGCAGAACTGATCTTCTTGTCATGAATGAGAATGTAAGCATCTTCGATTACCGCTTCCATCGAATCGGAGTCAGTGATGAAGTATGGGCTGATGTAACCACGATCGAATTGCATGCCGTCGACGAATTCTTGCTCGAAATCGAGGCTTTGCGATTCTTCAACCGTGATAACGCCATCTTTGCCAACTTTGTCCATCACCTCGGCGATCAGCGTGCCGATTTCTTTGTCTTGGGCTGAAATGGCGGCTACGGAGGCAATTTCCTCCATGCTATCAATGGAGACAGCCATATCTCTAATGGCCTGCGAGAGTGCTTCTGTTCCAGCTTCAATACCACGCTTTAACAACATGGGATTGGCGCCAGCAACAACATTCTTGAGGCCTTCATTGACGATATTCTGGGCCAATACGGTTGCAGTTGTGGTGCCGTCACCAGCGATATCATTGGTTTTGGTAGCGGCTTCTTTCAGCAACTGGGCGCCCATATTCTCAAAAGGATCTTCCAGTTCGATTTCTTTGGCCACGGTCACGCCATCATGGGTGATGGTCGGTGCGCCAAATTTTTTATCCAGGGCGACGTTACGGCCTTTCGGGCCAAGAGTCGTTGCCACGGCCGTAGCCAGTGTATCGACGCCAACTTTCAGTCTACGTCGTGCATCTTCAGAAAAAACGAGTTGTTTAGCCATGTCTTATTTCTCCTAATGAGTATGTTTAGTCCTCAAGAATCGCCAATACGTCAGATTCTTTGAGAATCAACACTTTTTCGCCATCAATTTTGATTTCGGTACCACCATACTTGGCATACAGGACGATATCATCGACGGCAACATCCATCTCAATTCGTTTTCCATCGTCATCACGCCGGCCGGGGCCAATAGCCACGACAACACCTTGTTGGGGCTTTTCCTTGGCGGTTTCGGGCAATACGAGTCCCGAAGAAGTGGTCTCCTCTTGTTCCTGGGGCTTGACGACCAAACGGTCTCCAAGCGGTTTTAGCTTTTTGGACATTGAGTCTATTCTCCTTTCTTAAGCTAATCTTTTTTGGGATTTATGTAATATTGTTAGCACTCTCGTGGCGAGAGTGCTAACAATATCAAAAATTGTAGCACAATTTCATGGGCTGTCAAGGGTTTTTAGCACTCTTTCCGCTAGACTGCTAAGAACCGGCTTCGATCGCCGCAGCGCGACAAAGGTCGAGCCCTTCCAGCGCATTGACATCATCCGGGATGGTCTCGAGCACTTTTTGAAAAAGTGGGATGGCTTGGTCGCAGTTCTGCTCCCCTTTGAAATAGTAAGCCAGTCCCAGCATATTATAGTAGGTAGAATTGGCTACGGTCACCTTATCGTACTGATCGACGGCCGTCTCCAGTTCTGGAATGGCGCTATCGTAATTGAGGTTGCGGTAATAGGCCGCGCCGAGGTGAGCGTGAACTCGCACCATTTCCGGGTCTAGCTCCACCGCCTTAATCAGATTCTCCTCGGCCGAAGGGTATTCCCCAATCAAGAAGTACATCCAACCCAAGCCGTCATAAGCTGCCGCGCTACCCGGTGCCGTGTCCAAGGCATCTTGAAATGTCAAAATGGCGGTGGGGATATCGCGAGTAGCATAATAATTGTAGGCCAAACCGATATGCAAATCGGCCAAATTGGGGCTTTGATCAAGAGCCAATTGATATTGCTCGATTGCCGCCGGATAAAAACCTTGTAGCTCCATGACCGTTGCCATATTAAGGCGAACAACTGGATCATCTGGATCAATCGACAAAGCTATTTCGGCCGCCTCTTGCGCTCGCGCGTATTGTTCTGGTCCTAGCTGCGCCAACGCGCCGGCGAGATAGGCATAGGATTTGGCATTGCTTGGATTCAGTTCAGTAGCGGCTCGGGCAGCTCGTACTGCTTCGGCATAAGCTAAATCGGCGTTGGTTGGATCGCCGGTTTCGGCCAACCGCGCCCCTTGAGCCAGCTGGGCGCCAGCCAGAGTCGACCAGGTCTGATCGTTTTCCGGAGCCAGAACCACGGCTTGCTGAGCCCAGTTCAATGCTTCCTCGGGCTGATTGGTGGCAATTAACAAATTGATCAAGGGCAAGTAGAACTCTACCCGGCTGCTGTCTAATAGAATCGATTCTTCGTAGGCATCGATGGCATCGCCATACTCGCCATCACGCTCCAAGAGAGCGGCGCTCGCTGCGTAAGATGCGGCCGACCGGGTCGGCTCTGGTGTAGGGGGCAAGACGATGGTCTCTCGAACCATATCAGCATTGCTGATGACGAATATCCCTGCCGCCAGTGCCGCTATTACCACGATAACCAGCAGGCAAGATGGCCCACTGCGCGGCCGCTTTCTAGGTGTGCGCCGGATCTCCATATCTGCTTCTGTCTATCGCTTGCCTTGGCTCCACGTGCCATTCGACAATTGGCGAATGATCCTTTTCATTAGCATGGGCGACTAGCCCTTCATATAATCATCACAAAAATTGCCGACCACATGAGCCGGCAAGAGTCAAGCGATATTAACACTACCCCTATGGGTCGTCAAAGAACATTTAGCTCGTTCTTATACCTAAAGGCTGTAAGCCTACTTCAGCCGGTTGCTTGCTTCCAGTTCCTGCCTAAGAAAACCTCGACCGTCTTCTCCAACGCCAGATAACCCCTAGCGGATAACCGGTCATCTTGGCTATATCGCCAATTAGCCGGATTAACGGTATCAGGGCGAAGGCTTTAGCCTGCTGAGGTTTCGGCCAATCTTGGATCTGGGGCCAGAGTCGTTGGGCCGGTCGCCGGCAATAAACGCCGCCTCCGATGATGAGCAAGGCCCAACCGAACAAATTTCGCCGGCAAATCAGTCTGGCTAAAAAAGGTAGTCCGGCGAAATAGGTCAGATAACGAATTACATGTCGCTTGGGCCACAGCCCAGCCTTACCATCACCGCGGGCATATAGAAAATATTGGCGAGCATAAGCGTGAAGGTCCTCGCGCGGCCGGAAGGAGGTGATGGCTTTCGGCGAGAAAGGAAAGGGGCCAAATTGTTCTCGCAAGGCCAGGTCAAATATTAAATCCTCGCCATAATCCAACCATTCCGGGTAGCCGCCTACATCTTGCCAGGCACTCTTAAGATAGGCTATCGACCGGCTCGAGGGCAAGAAGGTTTCGGGCTCGATGTCATCCAAGGTCGGCAATACGGTTGCTCCCATCACAACTTCGAAACGGGTCTTTGGATCCGGCTCAAACCAACCGCTGACTACCCGAGCGGCGTCTTCCTCAATCGGCCTAACGAGTTCCTCCAACCAGATAGGTGAAAGAACGACGCCGGCGTCGACGGAAGCTATTATTGGGCCGGTTGCGGCCGAAATCGCCTGGTTTCGCCCCTGGCTGATGTTGCTGCCCGGCGAGACAATGACCAGGATAGGTAATTCTTGCTGATATTCCCTAAGCACCTTGACCGTATCGTCCGTCGAGCCGCCATCACAGAATACAACTTCATCGGGCGGTCTACTTTGGCTCACCATAGAGTCCAGCAAGGCTCGCAGGGCGTTCCCTTCATTCTTTACCGTACAGATAACGGAAACTTTCATCTCTAGAATAGTACCACAAGTCAACTTGAGAGATTGAACTCGTGAATAAATGTGATTCAGAACGGTTAGGTCTTGCTTCGACCAGCTCGCGAGACAAGCAACCTGGCTTGATGTTTAAGTTGAAGACCGCTTGTCAGCCATAGCCTCCGTGATAGAATCCGCTCTAGCCATGATAAAAAGTGAAACAGTGACTTTTTCGCCACTAGCGACAGAAAGTGAAGCGACTGATTTAACCATCATCGTTCCCGTCTTGAATGAGGTAGACAATCTCCGCCCTCTGGTTGATGAGATCATCGCTGCCCTGGAGGATGAAACTCTTAGGTACGAGGTATTGTTTATCGATGATGGCAGCAACGATGGTAGTTTCGAGTTAATGAAGGAGCTCCACCAGGAATATCCGCAAATTGGCGCCATTCGGTTCCGGCGCAACTTCGGCCAGACAGCTGCCTTTGCGGCCGGGTTCGACCATTCCAAGGGCCGGATTATCGTGACCATCGATGCCGACCGGCAGAATGATCCGGCTGATATTCCTGTGCTGGTGGCTAAGTTCAATGAAGGATTTGACGTCGTTAATGGCTGGCGTCAGAACCGGCAAGATGGCTTTTTATTGCGGAAAGTGCCCTCCTATCTCGCCAACCGAATGATAGCTCGGGCGACCGGCGTTAAGCTTCATGATAGGGGTTGTTCGCTCCGGGCTTATAGCATAGAAGTTGCCAGGGATTTAAACCTTTATGGCGAAATGCACCGCTTTATTCCGGAACTATCCAGCACGGCCGGCTTTAAGATGGCTGAAGTACCGGTTGGCCACCGGCCAAGAACGGCCGGCACCTCAAAGTATGGCATTTCTCGAACTTTCCGTGTGGTTTTGGATTTGTTGACGATCTTGTTTCTTAGTCGTTATAGTGCTCGGCCCATGCACTTATTTGGTGGCGTCGGCATCTTGTCTGTTGGTCTTGGCCTACTAACCGGCTTGTACCTGGTAACTATTAAGGTCTGGGCCGGGATACGAGGAGGAATGGAAGGTTTTCGCAGCGTACATATTGGCGACCGGCCGTTGCTCATGCTTTCTGTTTTGCTCGTGATCCTCGGCGTCCAGTTCTTTGTCATGGGCCTGTTAGCCGAGTTAATCGTACGAACGTATTACGAGAGTCAAAACAAACCGATATACTATGTGCGGGAAATCGTATCCTCTGGTGAGGAAAGGCCCTTAACTTAGGGTTGCGTTCAACGTTTTCCATAAAGCTAACAAAGTAACATTTAGACCATCCGTAAAGTATAAGATGAAATTACTCATTGTCGGGATAGATGGGGCGACTTTTGACCTGATCCATCCCTGGTCTCAAGAAGGATATCTTCCAAATCTGACGAAACTCATGTCAGGAGGCGTCCAGTCCAACCTGGCTTCAACTCTGCCTCCAGTAACAAGTCCTGCCTGGCCAACATTCATGACCGGCTGTAATCCTGGCAAGCACGGTGTTTTTGACTTCATCCAACCATCCGGGGCTAATTACAATCTGGTTAATTCCACGAAGATAAAACAACCGACCTTATGGCAGCGGCTGTCGGCAAGCGGCTACAAGGTTGGCGTATTGAATGTACCCGTCACCTATCCACCCCAACCCCTCAATGGCTTCATGATATCAGGCATTCTTAGCCCTAAAGAGGGCCAGATATGTTACCCGGCTGACCTGATCGACCGTTACAAATCCGAACTAGGAGATTATCGAGTTGCTCCCAACATCCAATATAAAAAAGGAAACGAAACTGAATTCATCGACGATATTTATGGATTAATCCGGGCTCATGGCGAGTGGGCGCTACATTTAATGAAAGCTGAATCGTGGGATGTGTTGATGATGCACTTCATCGCTTTGGATATCATGATGCACGCCTTATGGCGCTTCATGGACCGAACCCATGACCGGTACGAGCCCAGCCCGTACGAAAACGCGATTCGTGATGGATACCGGCTCGTAGACGAATACGTCGGCCGTATGTTGGAGGTTCTGCCCGATGATACGGCCGTCATGGTGATGTCCGATCACGGGTTTGGCCCGTTGCGCAATATGGTCAACTTAAATATATTCCTGATGCAGCAAGGCTTGCTCAAACTTAATCGGAAGCCAATGACCCAAATAAAGGCCTCCGCTTCTCGTCTGGGCCTTACACCGGCTGGGGTCTACCGGATAGTCGAAAGACTTGGCATGCAAAACCTGGCCACCCGTGTTTCCAAAAATACCCGAAATCAAGTTGTCGGTAGATTTCTGAGTTTCGAAAATGTCGACTGGAGCCAGACCACTGCCTATAGTATGGGTCATGTAGGTCAAATATACATGAATGTGGCAGGTCGGGAACCAAAGGGGATTATCGAGAAAGGCAATTATGACCAGGCGCGGCAACGGGTAATCGATTCTCTCCAGAATTTACGCAGTGGAAGTGGCCAGCCGTTGGTCACTCAAATCATCGTTAGGGAAGAGACGTACCAAGGACCATTCGCCAAATATGGCCCAGACATTCACCTGGTTATCGACGATTATAATATGATCGCATTTCCACTGTTTGCCACTGATGCCAAGGTGATCACTAATCAAATTAGGGGTGATTCAGGCTGTCATCGGCGAGAAGGGATTTTCATTGCCCAGGGTCCAGCCTTAAAGAAGGATCAACAATTGCCCGAAGCCAGCATCCTCGACCTGGCCCCGACCATATTACACCTGCTAAATGAACCGGTTCCTCGTATCATGGATGGTGAAGTTCTGGCGAATATATTCCTTGTTCCAGGTGAGGTCAGATACCAGGAAGAGGACACTGGAGAGTTTGGCGAGTTTGACAGCCAGGCGCTCAGTGATGAGGAAACAGCCCAGGTGGAAGAGCGACTACGAAGCCTCGGTTACTTGTAAATCGCCCATGGTACCCAGCCAGCTTCCGGCTTATCGCTATCTTGTAAGTGAACGATCGGGCAAGGGGAATTAGGCTAGACTACCTTCATAGCCGATGTTTCTAAGATGACTCCTTTATGAGCATATCATCGCGCTTAAGTAACTCCAGCCGTTGGTGGCGGACGCCTATCTACTTGCTAATAGTCACCTTGTTTGGTGTGATGTTGATCACACCCTTGCTGCGCTGGACCAGCATTCCTTGCACGGACGATGGTCATTTACTTTACCATCGTCTGGCAGCTTTACGTTACGCATGGGAAAGTGGATCAGCCTTCTCGCGCTGGCTTCCCGATGTCGCCTTTGGCTATGGTTATCCGTTCTTCGTCTTTCGCGAAGCTCCTCCCCTCTATATCGGGCTGATCCCGTTTCTTCTCGGAATACCTTTGCCGGCAACCATCAATATCTTTTTCTCGCTTTGCATCCTCGCCTCCGGTTGGTTTATGTTTCTATGGGTGCGAGATGTATTCGGCGACAGGGCAGGCATTGTGTCGGCCGTGGCTTATATGTCCGCGCCTTTTTTCTTAACGGATATTTTCATACGAGGCATCCAGCCAGAAACTATGGCCCTGGCATTGTTTCCCTTCATATGTTGGATCGGTCGCCGTTTCATGATTTCTGGAACTGCGGCAACCTTTCTGGTAAGCGTTGGCGGCATCGCTTTACTGGCACTGAGCCACAATATCTCAATACTCATATTCGCGCCTTTCCTGATCCTTTATCTCTTTCTTGCCGGAAAGTTGCAGCAAGTGAAATGGCGACTCTTACTTACTCGCTGGGCGCTCGTAATCATTTTGGGGTTGGGCCTAAGTGCCTATTACATCGTTCCTGCATTGTTAGAGCTGGACGAGATCACCATCAACCAGTCCGTTAACAGGCGGAACAATGACTTTCGCTTCAATTTTGCCACGGTAGATGAATTATTTGCGCCGGTTTCACCCGAAGATCCCACACTACTGAACCCGCCATTCCTTCTTCGTCTTGGCTTGGTACCGGTCGGGCTTGCCCTGATAGGTCTGCTCAGCGTGTTATGGAATAAGACCCTTGAGAGACGAGGCCATATCTATTTCATGGCCTTGACAGCGGTCATCCTATTATTCATGACCCTGGAATTTTCGTTGCCCTTTTGGGAGCGATTACCACTGATAAGATTCGTGCAATTTCCCTGGCGCTTTGTCGGCCGGGCCGCTTTGCCCATTGCATTCCTAGCTGGCGCACCATTCTCCCGGGCCATCGAATCGATAGCCCAACCAAGCCTAGTACGACGTTATGGTTGGCTGCTGGCCATCACCGCTATTATCTTACTATCCTTTGAGGCATTACCGCTGCTGTATCCGGCTAATTGCCAGGGTGACCCATATCCCTCAATTAACTCAGTCCATAGTTATGAACGTAGTTCTGGCCTGGTAGGCGTTGATCCAGAGGGTAGCTATTTTCCAGTAACGGTTCAAATCAGGCCCGATGGTTCGTCTTTAGAAGCAGACTACCAGGCTGGCAGACAGCCCCAACGATTTGATCAATCGGTGTTGCCAATGGATACCAGCCTACTAAACGTCGAATACAAAACAATTGGAGCCAAAATCTTATTGGATAGTCCAGTCCCTTTTAAAGCCCGCTATCTTAGCTTCGCTTTCCCCGGCTGGGTCGCGACTGTGGACGGTCAAGAGGTACCGATTTCACCCAGCCAACCCGAAGGGCTCATTACCTTTTCTGTTCCGGCCGGGGAACATGTCATCGAGATCCGGTGGCAGACCACACCATTACGAAGTGTCTTCATGTTTGTGTCGTTGGCCGCATTGTTGGGTGTGGCTATCACAGCTGTGTTTTTGATTAGAAATCAACCCGTTAGATCTACAGGCCAGCATATAGAAAAACCGCCGTCATCGGTCCCAAGCCCTTCGAGTAACAGGTTGTTAATCTCGTTATTGCTATTGGCTCTGTTTATTTTGGGCTTCAAAATTTTAATCGTCGATCGAGTCGAAACACCTTTCCGGCGAGATAGTTCTCCGCCGGTTACGTACCCATCCCAATTAGCGGCAGCGGAGCTACAATTGGCTGGTCATAAATTAAGTCAGACGAGCGTTGCCGCTGGCGATTCCTTTGATATCGATTTAGCCTGGTTGGCAACTGAAACACCTGGTGTCAAATACCAATCTAATATCTGGTTAGCCGGACCAGAGGGATTGACCTGGAGCGACAAAGAGACCACCCGACCGCGCACCCTAGAGGAGACCAGTCCGACAACCTTCTGGCTGCCCGGTCATTGGGCTTGGGACAGCCGCGAGGTAGAAGTGTTGCCGGGCACGCCTCCTGGCCAATACGATATCGTCTTAACCTTGTTCGACAAGGCGGACCTGCAGCCGGTTACCCTAACAAGTACGGACGGTGTCGTGGTGGGACCAACGGCCGTCATCGGGCAGATCGAAGTAACTCGGCCTGAATCTGGACCTGATTTTAATCCCCAATTTTCATCTCAAGAGACGATCAATGGCCTAACTTTAATGGGATATAACCTCGATCGCGCCGTGGCCGCACCTGGTGAGCAACTGCTGCTAACTTTCTTTTGGGAGAAACCGGCCGGCTTCTCGCCTTCACCCTCAGGCCTTGAATTGACGCTCCAAGATGAAGCGGGCGATACTAGCGAGATTTGGCTACTGGATCCAGTCAGGGCCAGTTACCCGCCGGAAGAATGGCAAGAGGGCGAACGGCTTCGGGGGCAGCATGTGCTACGGCTCCCGGCCGGCCTGGATGATGGCGACTATCGATTCTTTCTGGAGGGCATACCCCTTGAATCCCTTGAGATCATAGGACCTGAACGCCTGTTCGAAGCCCCGTCGTATGATATAGCCCTTCAGGCTAATTTCGACGACCAGGTTGAATTGGAAGGCTATACCATCAAAGGCGAACAATCTTTAACGGAAGGACCTGTGACAATAACACTCATTTGGCGGGGGCTGAATGAAATGCCGGTGAGCTATCGAATTTTTATCCATCTCGTGGATGAACAAGGACGATTATTAGCCCAATCTGATGCCGAACCGGCCGGCTGGCTCCGGCCAACCACTGGTTGGGCTCCAGGCGAATATATCATCGACAAACATCAATTGATGATTCCGGCCGAGTTTCTAGAGGACCAACTATCGGTCAACGTTGGAATGTATGATGCCCAAACGGGTGAGAGGCTTCCAGTCAATGGTGGGGAATACATCTCCTTGCCCTTCCCAAAGTAAGATAATTAAGCGTGCAACGGTCCCAAATTTTTGGAAAAATGCCTAGGGAAATTCGACTGTAGGATTCATAAATAGCATTTGTCAGAATATGATGTCGATGATATCATTCACTCCTTGGCCCGCCTGGCGGGCTATCTTTGTGATAAAAAGAGTTTTAGGTGGAGAATTCACCATGTCAGATTTACTATTGAGATCATTCGATGTGCCGGCTAATGAGAATTTACCCCAATTGCGACCGGGCGATAGCGTAACCGTCCATTTGCGAATCGTTGAGGGCAAAAGAGAACGAATTCAGCTAGTTCGAGGCACCGTCATACGAATCAGAAAAAGTGGAAATCAAGCCAATTTTACAGTACGCCGTATAGCAGCAAATGGCATAGGCGTCGAGCGGACATTTTTATTACGATCCCATCGCATCGAAAAAATCGAAGTTCATCGTCACGCTCATATTCGGCGTGCACAATTGTATTTTCTGCGAAAACGAACCGGTAAATCAGCGCGGTTGCGAGAAAAACGATTCGTCTAAAGCCGGCACATACTTAATACCTGTAAACTGGTTCAATTGAAAAAGATAATTTGGGGGTGAAAGCGATGTGGCTTTCACCCTCTTTTTTATTCAAATATCAGTAGAGTTCAATCAAGATCGATATAACATGGTTACCTTTCGACCCTTAATCGGCTGTACTACCTACAGAAAGCGCGTGTCCCAAAAGCGGCCCATCGATATCTATGGCTTGATGCCTTCTTACACGGAGGCGATCACGGCTGCCGGAGGAATTCCTTTGCTCATACCCTTGGGCCTGAGCGATGAAGACCTTAAAAGCATCTTCGAGCGTCTTGACGGCATTGTGTTGCCCGGCGGAGGGGATGTTTCACCTGATGTCTATAATGGGCGCAAGAATGTCAGAATGGACGGTATAGATAGGGAAAGGGATCAAGTGGAATTGTTCATGGCCCGAGCAGCTGTGGAAGAACAGAAGCCATTTTTAGCCATCTGCCGCGGAATTCAAGTCCTCAATGTCGCCTTAGGCGGGACGCTCTGGGAAGATGTGATGAGCTTAGTGCCAGGTGCAATGAATCACGATTCACCGGATTCCGTACCGCGCAATCATTTGGCCCATACCATCTCTATAGATGCTGGCACTTCAATCGCCCGCATCATGGGAACTACAAATAGTTGGGTCAATAGCATTCACCACCAGGCCATTCGAGATGTGGCTCCTGATCTGGAAGTGACAGCTCTTGCGCCAGATGGCATCATTGAAGCGGCAGAGGTTACGAATCATCCCTTCGCCATCGGCGTTCAATGGCACCCGGAAAATCTCATATGGGATGATCCAACGATGTTGAAACTATTTTCCGGCTTGGTGGAAACGGCCGCCAGGCAACCGTCAAAAGTATAATGTTTGAAACAGTTCCCGTTTTTGCCAGATTGGAATTTATGGGACTGATTCACCTCGAGATACTTCGGCTCTTCCAAAAGTGAATATCTCATCTAAGAGTCGTTGGGCGTTAAATTGATTGAACAGTGTTCCAAGAATTTGACAAAGGGATAGGCATATTAGATTCGGGTGTGGGGGGGCTTTCCGTTCTACGCTATATCCGAGAACTATTGCCGGATGAAGACCTGCTGTATTTTGCAGACCAGGCCCATGTTCCTTATGGACCACGCCCAGCGGCCGAAATCATCGAATTTAGCGCTGAAATAACCCGGTTTTTGTTGGCCCAGGGGAACAAGATGATCGTTGTGGCCTGTAATACGGCATCGGCCGCGGCGCTTAATCATTTACGGCTTAATTTTCCAGAAGTGCCCTTCGTAGGTATGGAGCCCGCGGTAAAACCAGGTTCTAGGCAAACTCAGCAAGGAAAGATCGGAGTATTGGCTACAGTCGGCACATTCGGCAGTTCAAGATACGCCAATCTAATGGCTCGTTATGCACAGGGCGTGGTGGCCTATGAGGATCCTTGCCCTGGCCTAGTCCAGCAGATTGAAGCTGGCCAGCTAGAAGGCGCAAAGACCGAGCAGATCCTGCATAAGGCCTTGGGACCCATGCTGGCTGTTGGCGTCGATACCGTGATCCTCGGCTGCACGCATTATCCTTTCGTCCTGCCCCTAATCCAGCGAATAGCCGGACCAGATGTGGTCATCATCGACCCGGCACCGGCCGTCGCTCGCCAGGTAAAAAGAGTGCTCCAGAAGCCACAATTAGAGCAGCATCATTCAAAGGCCGGTACTGTACGCGCGTACACAACTGGTGATGCTGATCTTCTAGAGAGATTGAGTTCCCAACTTCTCGAACAGCCCATTCCTACGACCGCCATTACTTGGAGCAAATCCCGGCTGCAGCCCGGCTGAAACCGTTGTTTTTTCTGGTCGATCTCTATACCTGTTAAAGACCACCGGGGTCGATTATTCAGGAGAAGATAAGTATAATCCGGGGTGCATGCGACGAAACCCGGCGCGTTGGCGCGCCTTGGATGCCCGTCTAGGACGGGAGATGGCCATCTGGGTAGTCACGGTGCGCGGTGATGGCCGCCCGCACATGGTACCCATATGGTTTATCTGGTTAGATAACCGGATTTATATTGCTACTGGAACTGACACCCAGAAGTTCGCCAACTTACGAGTCAATCAATCGGTATCCCTTGCCCTGCCCGATACCAATAACGTCCTGATTCTGGAAGGCGAAGCTCATGCTGCCGATCGGAAAACCACTGACAAGTTGGCCGAGTATTTTCATAACAAATATGAGTGGGATTTTCGTTTTGACGAAGATGCCGACTGGCGATTAGTTGAGATTACGCCGCTAAAGATCATGGCCTGGGGTGATGGTTATGAAGATGAGGGTATTAGGATCTGGTAACTAATACCTGGTATCGTATCAATCTTATAGGAATCATACTCTAATCGATTATACTGAGTGCCATTTTGAACGATGGCCTATCTAAAAACAATAACTATTGAAGGCCGTTGCATTTTGAGATGTGACTGGTCTACAAGATCGTTTTTTGAAGCAGGCACTTTTTCAGTTGACGACTTATGAATTGTCGAAACTGAGAGGAAATACGAGGTTTAGCAAATGCGATTCGACAGATTTACTGAGCGCGCCCAGGATGCGGCCGCTCGTGCTTATGAACTGGTCCAGCGTTACGGGCACACGCAAGTGGATACCGAACATCTATTTCTGGCCTTGTTGGAACAATCTGATGGCGCTGTACCCCAACTTTTGGACCTACTAACCGTAGATGTGGCAGCCATGCAGGCTCGAGTTGATGAAGAACTCAGGTCAAGTCCAAAAGTGGCCGTTTATGGCGGCGGCGTCGGACAAATCTTTTATACGCCGCGCATCCGTACGGTTCTTGAATTAGCCCAGGGCGAGGCGAATCGTTTAAAGGATGAATTCATCTCCACTGAGCACATATTTCTGGCCATATTGAGCGAACGTAACACGCCGGCCGCGCGTATCTTGCAGGAATTCGCCGTTACCCGGGAACGGGTGCTAGAAGGCATCAAGAGCTTGCGGGGCGGCCAACGAGTGACCGACCGGCAATCGGAAAGTCGCTACCGCACCTTGGATAAATATAGCCGCGACCTGACCCAGCTTGCCCTCGAAGGAAAGCTGGATCCGGTCATCGGCCGCGATCAGGAAATATTGCGGGTGATACAGGTGCTCAGCCGGCGGACAAAAAACAACCCGGTGCTCATCGGCGATGCCGGCGTTGGCAAAACAGCCATCGTCGAGGGCCTGGCCCAAAAGATCAACGAAAGTGATGTTCCGGAAAACCTTTTGAACAAACGCGTGGTATCCCTAGACCTGGGCGCCATGATCGCCGGCAGTCGATTCCGTGGAGAGTTTGAGGAACGATTAAAAGCGGCCATGGAGGAGATTCAGCGCGCCCAGGGCGAGATCATCCTCTTCATCGACGAATTGCACACAGTCGTCGGCGCAGGCGCTGCTCAAGGCGCGATGGATGCCAGCAACATGATGAAACCGGCCCTGGCGCGGGGTGAGTTGCAATGTGTAGGCGCCACGACCATGGATGAATACCGGCAATATATTGAGCGCGATAGCGCCTTGGAACGCCGCTTTGCGCCGGTATTTGTCGATGAACCCTCGGTAGATGAAACCATTGAGATGTTGGTGGGCTTGAGGGATCGTTACGAAGCCCACCACCAGGTGACCTATGCCACTGAAGCCCTGGTGGCGGCAGCGAAACTTTCCGATCGCTATGTCAACGATCGCCAGCTACCTGACAAAGCCATCGACCTGATTGACGAGGCGGCAGCCAAATTGCGGGTCGCTTTGTACACCCTTCCACACGAACTGAAGGAGCTTAAAAAAGAAGTCGATCATCTCAAGCTTGAAGAGGAAGAAGCGCATACCGTTCGTGATTATGAACGGGCAGCGATCAAGCGGGCCGACCGGATTCGTTTCGAATCGGAGTTCGAAGAGAAGCGCAGCGCCTGGCAAACGGAAAATATGTTGGATGAAGTGGTAGACACGGACGATATCGCCGAAGTTATCGCCGCCTGGACCGGCATACCGGTCACCCAACTCATGGAAACGGAGGCTGAAAAGCTGCTGCAGATGGAAGAACGGCTGCACGAACGTATCGTGGGCCAGGAACAGGCCGTGGCTGCCCTTTCGGACGCCATCCGTAGAAGCCGCTCTGGCTTAAGCGACCCCCGCCGGCCGATTGGCTCCTTTATCTTCTTAGGCAGCTCCGGCGTCGGCAAAACAGAACTGGCCAAAGCTTTGGCCGATTTCATGTTTGACGACGAAGATGCCCTGATCCGCGTGGACATGAGCGAATTTCGGGAGCAACATACCGTCAGCAGATTATTTGGCGCGCCTCCCGGCTATATCGGCTACGATCAAGGTGGCCAATTAACAGAACAAGTAAGGCGCCGGCCCTACAGCGTCGTCTTATTCGACGAGATTGAGAAAGCCCATCCTGATGTCTGGAATGCCTTGTTGCAGCTCCTGGACGACGGTCGGTTGACCGATGGACAGGGACGCACGGTAAACTTCCGCAACACCATCATCATCATGACCAGCAACGTAGGCACCGCCTTCGTCACCCGCTCGGGTGCGCTCGGCTTCGCCGGTATGCGCGATTCGCAGGAACAAGCCGACCATAAGCGAATTGAGGAATCGTTGAAAGACACCTTCCGCCCAGAGTTCCTGAACCGCATCGACGAGATCATCATCTTCCAGCCTTTATCACAGGAAGATGTGATTGAGATCGTCGAGCTCCAGATGAAAGAAGTCCGCAGCCGCCTCGAAGAGCATGGTCTGAAGATCGAATTGACCGCTGCAGCTGAAAGCTGGCTGGCCGAGCAAGGCTATGACCAGGATTTTGGCGCCCGGCCGTTAAAACGAGCCCTGCAACGCTATGTAGAAAGCCCGCTTTCTGTAAAGCTGCTCCAGGGGGAATTCAAAAAGGACGACCAAGTCCTCGTCGACGCAGAAGACAACCAACTGGTATTCAAACATCAGAACGAAATTGCTGTCGAAGAGGTTGTTGATGGAGAATCGGTCGAAGAAGTAGCCGCCGGATAGCGATATTTTGCCAAACAGTCAGAATTGAATTCAAAAAGCCTTTCTCCTTAACGAGGAAGGCTTTTTTTTGTGTTCTTTGAAATTCGTTGCGCTTGCCAGCCAGGTCTGTCAATTACTCGAGCAGAACGCGAAGTAGTTGAACAGTCAAAACAGAGCCCTGTTGAACCACTAGACCTTACTGAATCGCCTGAAGCATGACCTCGAGATTCGGTTCCCGGCCGGTCCATAGGGTAAAAGCCTGGGCGCCCTGGCGAACCAGCATGCCCAAACCGTTGCTAACCCGGCATCCGGCCGCCTTTGCTTGCCGCATGAATCGGGTTTCGGCCGGGTTGTAGACCAGATCATAAACAAATGCTTTCGAAGGAAAGTTTAAACCATCGGGCCATGGAGAAGCTGAGACCTGTGGGGACAGGCCGACCGGCGTGCAGTTGACGATCAAAGAGATCGTCTTGATAAGTTCCCCTCGCTCATGGAGCGCCTCCAGTCCATGGGCGACTATCGTTCCATCCGGACAATGTCTTGAAAGCTCGGCGGCGACATTCCAGGCCTGCTCTTGTCGCCTGGCAAAAAGATGGACGCGATTAGAAGCCATCGCCAATCCATAGGTTATCGCCCGGGCTGATCCGCCGGCGCCTAGAACCAGGCATTCTTTACCATGAATATTAAGATTTAGCGCCGCAAGATCGGCCATGAATCCAGACCAATCCGTATTGTAGCCAGTCAGACAAGCTGTGGCGGACCCGGTCCCGCCCTCGACGACGATGGTATTGACGGCGCCGATGGCTTTAGCAGCCGGGTCAATCTCGTCCAAAAAGGGCATAACCGCCTGTTTGTGGGGAATTGTGACGTTTAGGCCCCGAATACCGGCGGCGGGCAACTCTTTGAGAACCTTTACCAGGTCGGCCGGATGGACCGATATGGCTTTATAGACAAAATCCATATTCAAGTGAGCCGCGGCCGCGTTGTGCATAGCCGGGCTCATGCTGTGCCCGATGGGCCAGCCAATGAGCCCGGCAAGCATCGTCGATCCTGTTTCTTTTTCCAACATCTTGAGTACCCCTGCCGCCTAATTGTATAAAATTTAAGACTGGAATCTATTGATATATTGTTGAGCAGAAGGATAGCTTGATTTATACTGTTAGTGTACAAAGATACTTGCCAGTAACAAGGTGCCATAAAAGATGAAAAAAGTTGAGATCATCAACAAAAAAAAGGTGTTTGACGAATTCTTCACGATCGATGAAGCGACATTGCGCTATGAGAAATTCAACGGTGAATTTAGCCCAATCGTCAAACGGCTGTCTTTCGAACGGGGCGATTCAGTTGCAGCCATTGTATTCAATAAAGATTCGCAGCGCGTCATCTTCGTTAACCAATTCAAGTATCCCGCTTTTGCCAAAGGCCAGGGCTGGCTCACGGAGACAGTTGCCGGCATGCTTGAAGAGGACGAAATACCCGAAGAAGCTATCGGCCGGGAGATGATAGAAGAAATCGGCTATGCCCCAACCTATCTGGAACATGTTAGCACTTTCTTCGTCTCGCCTGGCGGCACCTCGGAACGCATCATTCTCTACTATGCCGAGACCGATGAAGCCAACAAGCACAATGAAGGCGGCGGCGTAGCGACGGAAAATGAGGATATTCAGATGGTAACATATTCGTTACCCGAACTGTGGGCGGCGCTGGATTCAGGCAAGCTAGCCGACGCCAAGACCATCATTGGCGCCATGTGGCTACGTCGCCGTTTAGAGGTAGCCAAATGAGTACGTTCGATATCGTTCTTCTTGTCGTGGCCGTTGCCTGCGGGATTGTGGCCCTAGCTCTGCACTTTTGGCAAACGCGGGGTGATGGAAAACAAGTGGAACAATCCAATCTCCTCAAGTGGTTCTTTTTCGCCCTGTTTGCATCGATGGTACTCTTCCTATTCTTCCCTGCGAGCGGTGCTTCGGGAAGTTTGATAGGATTTGCTCTAACCGGTGCTGTGGCGGCTTTTTTTCTCATCTGGGTACTGGGCTCGAGAAGGGCAAACACGGCGGAAGAGATCGATGGTCTGAACAATCAGGTTAAGGAACTGGAAGCAAATGTTGTCGAATTGCAAAAGCAATTGGAAATCAGTGAAACTGGTGGACCAGTAGCGCAGGTTATTCCGACCTCCAAAGTCATCGAATATAAACTCAAAGATAAAAGGAGTAAGCGCGTTGGTCTGGTCACCGGCGATCTTCGAAAAACGGAGAATATCGCTGATGTGTGGGTCAACACAGAAAATACCAACATGCAGATGGCTCGCTTCCATGAGCGCTCAATCTCCGGCCTCATCCGCTATCTGGGGGCAAAAAAGAACGAGGCCCTCGATATCGAACAAGATATCATCGCCGATGAATTGAGAGAGCAAACAGAAGGCTTTAGAAAAGTCCAGCCAGCTGCAACTTTCATCACCTCTTCAGGGGAATTAAAGACGACTCACGGCGTTAAGAAGATCATCCACGTGGCCTCGGTCAACGGAGAACCGGGACAAGGCTACCGACCGGTCAACGATATCGGGAATTGCATCAAACAGGTCCTAATCCGAGCAAATTCGGAGGAGTTAAAGGCTGATGAAATTGAGACGGTGTTGATCCCCCTGCTGGGGGCCGGCAACGCCAAGGGTGATTTGGAAGACACCGCTAAATTATTAATTGAAGAAGCGATAAGCTTTATGGAATCAACGCCAAATAACAATCTTGATGCGGTTTACTTCATCGTCCGCACAGACCTACAGCTAAATGCCTGCAAAGCCATATTGGACGGCTCTGATAAAGTGGTCAAGGCCTAGGCGAACGTAAATCATAAGTAGTGGGGCTGCAAAAATAGTTCAATAACGGCTGTAGAGGGGATTCGTTTCTCTTAGGATAACCATTCCAAATGCGCGCCAAGCTGAGAGAGTGTTTCGACAAAACCGGGGAAACTATCGGCTATGCAACTAGCATTCCGGATAGTGGTTGGACCGCTAGCCACGAGGCCGGCTACGGCCAAGGCCATGCCCAAGCGGTGATCGCCATAACTATCCACTTGTGCGCCGTTCAAGCGGGTAGGGCCGTTGACCGCAAAACCGTCGGCAAATTCTTCGATTTGGGCCCCCATTTTTCCCAGTTCGCCGGCCAATAAGGAGATCCGATCCACTTCCTTCACTCGTAATTCGGCTGCATCCCGCAGCTCACTCACTCCCGCAGCCTGGCTTGCCGCCACCGCCCACACCGGGAATTCGTCAATGGCCCGCACCACCACATCCCCACCTACGTCGGTGCTGTGCATCTCGTCAAAAGTAATTCCCATGTCGGCAACCGATTCGCCGCCGGTTAGACGTTCCTGGCTTGCTTCTATGCGAGCCCCCATGGTTGAGAGTATCTCGCACAGGCCAGAACGAGTTTGATTTTGGCCTACTCCTTGCACAATGATATTGGAATGGGGGACGATCATGGCCGCGACCAGGGGAAAGGCGGCCGAAGAAAGGTCGCCCGGTACGGTCAAATCCAGCGCTCTTAAAGATGAACTTTCTCCCGCGAACGGTTTTAAGGTGATCCAGGAGCCCTCGGTAACCAGGTTAGCGCCCATAGCTGAGAGCATCCGTTCCGTATGGTCCCGGGCTGGGCCGGGTTGGTGGACGCGGGTTTCACCTTGAGCATACAGGCCAGCCAGTAAAATGGCACTTTTTACCTGGGCGCTGGCCACAGGCATTTTATAATGGATGCCTTTCATAATCGCCGGCTGGATTTCCAAAGGCGCCCGACCCTTGTCTGCCTCGATATTGGCGCCCATCTGTCTTAAAGGTTCAATGATCCGCTGCATCGGCCTTTTTCTGAGCTGCTGGCTACCGTCTAAGACGGAGGGAAAAGATTGGCCAGCCAAAAGTCCCGCCAATAATCGCATGCAAGTGCCGGCGTTGCGACAGTTGAGGGCCTGGATTGGTTGGCTAAGACCAAATAGCCCACTCCCCTCAATGGTGAGATCCCAGCTTCCAAGCGACTTTGTTGCCAACTTGGACCTCGATTCCTAAGGCCTGGATGGCATCCAAGGTCGCTAATGTATCTCCGGCCGGTAACCAGTCCCAAATCTTGCTGGTTCCTCGGGCTATGGCCGCCAAAATGATCGCCCGGTGGCTAATGGACTTATCACCCGGCACCGTCACCATCCCAGACAGGGGTTTTGTTTGAGGATGAACTATGAGGGTGCTCATAGGTTAATTATCGACCCAATCGAAGGTTCTGGCCAACTGTGCCCCTATCCAAAGATTGAGACACTGTTTCATCGATATAGGTAAATGGATGAGCCACTTGGTGGAACTTTCTTATTACAATTACCTAAGGCGTTGTTGTAATTTTCGCATTCGTGTTGCCGCTTTTCGAACTAATTCATCGGTCCGGTTCGGGTCACTGCCAGCTACAGGTGGTCGACCTTTAATCTCAGCCTGGTCAAGCGCGTGATGGATGATCAGATGGCTCTGGCGACGTATGGAATCTTCTTCACTCGTCCCAGGATATTTTTCCGCATCGGCAGCCACAGCTTGGGCCATTTTTTCTTTTAGATCGCCGATTTCATCTTGGGGCAAATAAGCAACGACGCTGCTGAATTCCAACCTATTCCTCACCGGCACAATTCTCGCCAGCAGCAAATCACCGGGTTGGACCGGACCGTGTCCGGCCGATTCATAAACCTCAACCTCTGAACCAGAGAAGAAATCTCGCAATTCCAAATTCTGGTCTTTGTAGTCAATCAATTCGTATGCTGATGCGGGCTGGGCCGTCAGCCAATCGGTCAGAACCTGTTGCTGGTATTTTGAAAGTTCTTCATATCTATCTTCATAATAGAGGTCAATAAGCCTGGAACCATCTTCATCCTTATAATCGAAGACAAACCAATCGACGAAACGAAATGCCTCATTCTGGCTCATTTGTTCCGCATTCTCGATGGTATAGTGCCCATTCCAGTAGATTGAGATCGCCGAAGCGAAAGAAAGGGCGAAGCGTTCTTCCCGGGCAAACCTCAGAAAGTCTTGCCGAAACCACTTACCGGCTTCCTCTAATTTGCGGATCTCTTCATCGGCTTCCTTGTCAGCCGCCATATGACATTTTTTATACTTTTCACCGCTCCCACAATAACAAGGATCATTACGACCAGGTTTTGACATACATGCCTCCAATCAGAATTGCTTTACCTATTATCTCAGATTCCTAGGCGGGTTATGTGTGACTTTGTTCCTAATTCGATGTCAGGGATTCTTTGTTGAAGCTCGCTGACCTGCGATCAGTCTCCAAATAGGCTAAGATCGGCAGTAATTGACTCAAACAGGAGATGGTGAAGTCAGGCACGACACCTTCTTCAAGACGATCCAGGTGGGGCGGAGCCATAAGAACACTAATCAAGCCTACTTCATTTGCTCCGGCGATATCATTCAGGGGCCGGTCGCCGACGAAGACGGATCGCTCGGGGCTCACTTGTAACGCATCTAGCATGGCCAGGTAAATGAGTGGATGGGGTTTTAGAAAACCTATATCGGCGGCCGAAATCCGGGCATCCAGGTATGGAAGCAATTGGTAAGCTTGCAGTTCTGCATCTCGCACCCACATGGGCATGAATGAATTAGTCAACAAACCCAACCGGTAACCCTTTTGGCGCAAGACCTTTAGAACCGGCACTGTATCCGGGAAGGGCATAACGCCAGGCCGCGGACCCCAATCTAACTGGCGTAATAAGTGATCTATGTCGATCTTATTCAAGTCGAGGGCTAACTCCATTAATAAGCGACTGAGCATGTCACCAAAAGAGGTGATCTGCCAATTCTTTTTGGCTTCAGCCCAAACAGCAAGAATGGCTTGATCGACGATAAGAAAGAATTCATCTTCTGGGGGTAACTTGTGGCCTAATGTCGTGAGGCTATAGTGGATTGCGGCGATCTTGGGTTTGTAAAATTGCTCGCGACTAACGGCCGGACTCGACCAGTCTATGAGCGTATCATCTAAGTCGAAAATAATCGCTTCGACCCTGCGCTGGCTGGCAGACATGGACTGGCTCAGCTGCTTTCTCGAAGCTTCGATCAAGTAGCAGCGCTCGTAGGCTCCTCTTTATTTGCCTTGCTACGAACGTATTCGATTACCATTGGCACAACGGAGATGAGAATAATCACTACGATAACCAGTTCAAAATTCTCCTGCACGAATGGGATGTTACCGAAGAAGTACCCTAGCCAAATAAAAATTCCCGTCCAGAGAAAAGCGCCAACGATATTGTAGGTTAAGAATTGACGATATTTCATGGTCCCCACCCCAGCCACAAAGGGTGCGAAGGTGCGTACAATTGGCACAAAGCGGGCCAGGATGATCGTCTTACCACCATGTTTTTGATAAAACTGCTCCGTCTTCTCCAAATATTCCTTTTTTAGGAAGCGGATGTCCTGTTCAAAAGCACGCGGACCGATCTTGTTCCCGATCCAATAGTTGATCGTATCGCCCAATACAGCTGCCATAAAGCAGACGCCCCACAGTATCCAGACATTTAGGGCACCGATGGCGGCGAAGGTGCCGGCGGCGAATAATAATGAATCTCCCGGCAGAAATGGGAAAATGACCAGGCCTGTTTCAATGAATATGATCAGAAACAGCAAGGCATAAGTCCATATGCCGTAAGTTTGGATAATATCGGCCAAATGCTGGTCGATGTGTAGGACAAAATCAATGAGAGTCTGAATTAATTCCACGCTAATACCTTACTTTACTACAAGCTAAGCGGGAAATTATAGCACAGGAATTGATGGCGCGGCGAACGAGGCTAGTTACCAACCCGAGGTTATCATTTTTCAAAAATCAATTTTCACTCAAGGCGAGGAGTGCTTCACTAACAGATTAATCTTTCATTATTTTAAGGTCTTGAGCAAACCGCCACAAATTCTTCGGGAATGAACTTCGTCAGCAGCGGTTTACTTCTAGGCAATTGAGCCAGCTGGATTACATGTCGCTCCATAAAGATATGCGCAATTGCACTTAAGAACAATGATTAAGCCAACACGGCTGAACTTTACGGATCATGGATGGACCATATCACGATCACAAAAGGTGCAGTCAGTTTGAGTTGATGCATCATCTGGCGGGAAAAAGTCTTGTCATGTAGAATTTGGCCCAGGTTACAGCAACAAATAAACCACATCCTTTCCAAGTGAGGAGAACAACGGGTGAACCAAAACGTCCAATCATACGAGCATTCAGCTTCCAAACACCGGGCGAGTTTAGAAAGAATACGTTCTGGTCTTGCAACCAGAGTGCGTATATTGGCCAGTCGCGATAGCTGCCCTGTTTGTAAAGCATTTGAGGGAGCCTATGATTTTGACGATGTCCCGGAGTTGCCGCTTGAAGGGTGTTCCCACCCGAATGGTTGCCGCTGTCACTATGAACCTGTTCTAGATCGGTTCGGCCCCTGATCATTATCCGGGAAACCACGGGCATGCATTCCTCGTGCGAGACCCATCATCTTGAATTAATCCTCACGATAACCCAAGCAGAACAATAAACCTGATCCGTCTACGATCAGCATCGGTGAAAATTGCTGCAGTGAGCCATGTTCCGTCTCTAGAGGGCTTAGCTTGACTTGATTTCGATCGGCACCTGAACTATATTGCTTTTATCTCTTACTTGTCATCTCGTAGTAATATCTGTGAAGGGTACGGAAAATCTCACTTAGCATGACATTTGAGGCTTCATGGAATGAAAAGCCGTCGAAAATTAATATCAAATCTGATCACTCTGATTGTTGGGGCACTTTTCGCCGCCCTGGCCTACAGCCTATTTTTGGTGCCCTTCAATATCGCGGCCGGCGGCGTTGGGGGGATCAGTATCATCATCAATTCGTTTACAGGCTGGCCAATAGGGACTCTATACCTGATCATGAATATACCTCTCCTGGTCCTGGGTTATTTCCACCTGGGAGGCTGGAGCTTTCTGTGGCGGACCATCTTAGCGGTGGTGATCTTCTCGCTGTCCATTGACATTTTCAGGGCCGGACTGCCAATGTGGCTAGATACATACCCTTTGACCGATGACGTTCTAATCAATGCCATTTACGGCGGAATCCTAGGGGGGATTGGGGCGGGCATGCTGTACCGTAGTGGTGGAACTTTGGGGGGTACGAGCATCGTCGGCCGCATTGTGCAAAGGAAAACAGGTGCGCCGCTAAGCCAGATCTATATCTATACTGACGGGGCAATCATCTTCATCGCTGGTCTGGTCTTTGGTTGGGAATTGGCTCTATATGCGGCGCTGACTCTCTTCCTGAACGGAGTTGCGTCGGACTACACCCAGGAAGGTCCCAGCGTCGTTCGTTCGGTGACCATCATCACAGATCATCCAGACTCGGTAAGCAAAGCCTTATTGAATGGGCTCGGTCGAGGCGTCAGCTATTGGGCTATCACCGGAGCATATACCGGACGGCACCATTCGATGCTGATGTGCACAGTCTATCGTTCCCAGGTAACCTCCCTGAGGGAAATCATTGCTGAAGTCGATCGCGAAGCTTTCGTGGTTATTGGCACCGCCCATCAAGCGCTTGGGTCCAGCTTCAGGCCAATCACCTGAGCTCATCACCTGAGCTCATCAGCTGAGCTCATCAGCTGAGCTAATCAGCTGCTACGACCCGATGTCACAGCGGGAAATTGGTCGCACCACCATCAAACATCAAGGCATGACCATGGATGAATCCGGCGGCAGGGGAGGCTAACCAGGCCACTGCGCGTCCGAACTCTTCGGGCTCAGCCATTCGACCTAAGGGGATATTGACCATGGCTTCGGCCAATTCTTCATCGACGGTCGTGCCGTTTTTAGCAGCCCGGTCAGCCAACAATTTCTCTACCCGACCGGTTTTGGTGAAAGTGGGGTTGATGGAATTGATCCGAATTCCCTTTGGACCCAGTTCGTTAGCCATGGACTTTAACATGCCGATGACGGACATTCGAATGGCATTGGAAAGAATTAAGTTAGGGACGGGCTGTTTAACCGAAATTGATTCGATGGCTACAATGCTGCCGGATCCTTGTTCCAACATAGCGGGCACAACCGCATAACAAAGGCGAACGGCGCTCATCAATGTAAGATTGATGCCTTTTTGCCAATCATCAGGTCGCAAATCCGTAAAATCACCCGACGGTGGGCCGCTGGCATTAACGATCAGGATGTCTATCTGGCCGAACCTTTTCAGGGCTCGATCTACGAAGCGATCGATGTCCTGCTGGTTGGTGACATCGGCACGGGTCGCCATAATTTCGGCACCCGTTTCCTTGCGAATTTCTTCTGCGGTTTTTTCTATTAGGTTACTCCGGGCGCAAATCGCCAACTTTGCACCTTCTTCGGCGAAAGCCTTGGCGGCAGCCTTTCCCAATCCTTTGGAAGCGGCCGCGACCAAAACGACTTTGCCGGTTAATTGTAAGTCCATTCAAGTCTTCTCCAGTTTGAACATTCGAATCAAGTTCCCCAAAGAGTGCCTCAAGCGATCATCGGCCGGGACATTGCCGGAGCGAGTATAACAACCTTTACTTGGCCCCTCAATTGACCATCTGGATTCGCCATCTAGGTTGATATGCACGAAAGCAACTATAGATTAGCGACTAGTATTTGACCTTGGAATGAATGGTTAAACAGGTAGCATGCGGCGTGAAGTCCGCCGGACTTCACGCTTGAGAGCGTAGGAAGCATTGACAGACCGCTTACTTCACTGTTTTATTCGTGTAGTTTCAACTAAAATATCCTGACAAGTAATGAAAATTTAGGATTGTTGAAAAAGCGTTTCTAGATCTCTTAGCGAACAATTGGAGGCATATCGATGAGCACAAGACGGTCGGGATATAAAGTAACAAGAACGCTTGTCGATGTGGCTATGGGCCGCGCGCCGGCCGACATGGTCATTCGAAATGGCCGCTGGGTAAATGTGCATAGCGGGGAAATCTTACCCCATACCGACGTGGCCATCGTTGACGGCCGGATCGCTTTCGTAGGCCAAAACGCGGAGCATACTGTTGGCGATTTCACCCAGATTATCGATGCCGACGACCGTTATCTTGTGCCAGGCCTTTGTGATGCCCACATGCATGTGGAAAGCGGCATGGTCACGGTAACTGAATTCGCCAGGGCGGTTATCCCCCACGGAACGACCAGCATGTTCATCGATCCCCATGAAATCGCCAATGTTTTGGGTATTGACGGCGTTCGTCTCATGCACGATGAAGCCGCGACTTTACCCATCAATGTCTATGTTCAGATGCCAAGCTGTGTGCCTAGCGCTCCAGGCCTAGAAACGCCTGGGGCGTCAATTGGACCGGAAGAGGTAGCTGAAGCGATGAAATGGCCCGGTATAATCGGCCTTGGGGAAATGATGAATTTCCCGGGCGTGTACTTTAGCGACGCTAAGATGCACGCCGAATTGGCTGAGACGATGAAAGCCGGCAAAGTGATTGGTGGTCATTATGCATCATTGGATCTGGGCTTACCGTTCCACGGTTATGTGGCCGGCGGACCGGCCGATGATCACGAGGGAACCCGCAAGGAAGACAGCATTGCCAGGGTTCGCCAAGGTATGAAAGCCATGTTACGTCTGGGCTCGGCCTGGTATGACGTCGCCAACCAGGTTAAGGCCATCACCGAGAATGGATTAGATAGTCGTAACTTCATCCTATGTACCGATGATAGCCACTCAGGCACCCTCGTCCATGAAGGACATATGAATCGTGTATTGCGTCACGCCATAACCCAGGGCCTGCGACCCATCACCGCCATTCAGATGGCTACCTTGAATACGGCCGAACATTTCGGTCTCGAAAAGGATATCGGCAGCATCACGCCAGGTCGTTACGCTGATATCATTATAACCAGCGATTTGCCTGCGTTTCCGGTCGAATTGGTCATAGCAGCCGGAAAGATCGTTGCTGATAACGGGATGCTGCTAATTCAACTTCCACCCTACCCATATCCCCAGTTAGCAAAGGATACCGTTCGATTGGCGAAGGCATTGACGGCCGCAGATTTTGATATTTTGACGCCTGAACCTGTCAAAGTCCGGGTGATTGGCGTTATCGAAAACCAGGCGCCGACCCGTGCCGAAACCCGTGTTCTTCCCGTTCGGGATGGTATTCTCCAACTCGATCCTCGCCAGGATGTCGCTCACTTGGCCTTAGTGGAGCGGCATAAAGGAACAGGCGAGGTCGTTAATGGTTTTGTCTCCGGGTTCGGATTCAGCGAACCATGCGCCGTTGCCAGCACCGTCGCTCATGACAGCCACCACATGATTGTCGCCGGGACCAGTAAAAACAATATGGCTGCGGCTGCCAATCGTTTGGGTGAAATTGGCGGCGGGGTCGTGGTTTATAAAGACGGGGAGGAGATTGCCCTGGTCAAGCTACCTATCGCCGGCCTCATGTCCAATGAGCGGGCTGAAGTGGTCGCCGCGGAAGCGGAGCGTATGGTCAAAGCCTTTCGAGAATGTGGTTGCCAACTCAATAATGCATATATGCAACTTAGCCTATTGGCTCTGGCCGTTATCCCTGAACTTCGTATCTCTGATCTCGGCATTGTGGATGTCGCAAAATTCGAGATTGTGCCCCTTTTTGTTGATTGAACAAGAACTATGTCAGGTATTTTGCAGCCTCATATTGCTCAAAAGTAGATTAACAAACAAGCTTATCGACTGGCTTATATTTCAACCAAAAACTCACTTTCAAATTCTTTAGCAATTTCTTGACAAAGTATATTCCTTTCGACTACAATTTGTCATACAACCATACCACCCTACAAATTTTTAAAAACCAGCCACATTTTCTTATTTTGGACCCGTAGTGAATGATCAAACGTAGCCCCTCGCTTACCGATCAAGTAAAAACCCATATCAAACAACAGATCTTGATCAATACCTATGAGGATGACCGCATTCCCTCGGAGACCGATCTGGCTGCGGAACTGGGTGTGAGTCGTACGACAATCCGGGATGCATTGAGCCGCTTAGAAAATGAAGGAGTCGTCTATCGAAAGCAAGGGTCTGGCACGTACGTCAATAGACCTGGTTTGCAGATCAGGTCACGATTGGACGAGATCTGGTCCTATTCAGCCGTGCTGGAAGCACATGGCTATAGACCCTCGGCAAAGGTCCTGGATGTAAAGCGTGAAGCGGCCGATCCTGGCCTGGCAACAAGCTTGGAGTTGTCGACTGGCGATGAATTGGTGGTTGTGCGCAAACTTTTTTTGGAAGATAAAAAGCCTGTAATTTTTACCCGGGATTACCCGATCGCACAATCGGTACCCGAACAGTTGTTGCCCAACTTCTCAGGCTATCTGAAGACCGATGCGGCCACTTTGCCGGTTACAACGGGATTCTTGAACGACCCTGCCATCATCGGCGTGGGTTGTTGGGCGCTTGTGCGTCGCAAGTTGATGGATGCGAAAAAGGGATTGCCGAGGAAGAGAACAGAACAAGGGGCAACAGGATGCCCAGACCTGGCTTTATGGCAGGCTGTGCCACTTAGCAGGAGGAATCAGAAGCCAAACCACATCAGAAAGAGACAGCGTGCGGCAAGCCGACGCTGTGCCCACGCTCATCCGCTTCAAGGCGTGGCTCTACAAACAATCAGTACCGCCGCAGACGCTGCTGGGCAAAGCAGCATCGCGATGATCATTCTTGATACGGTCCGTGGGCTGACTTGGGAATTCTTGATGGGGCGACAACTTGGCACACGATGCCAGCATTAGTGAGTCGCCGGAACAGCCGATATCCGCATGGGCCTGCTTCGTAGCAAACCAACATCCTCTCATGTGTTTTGGCAAACTTCTTGAACAACCGATCTACTGAACCCGGTTCGTTGTTGATATGGCCGTAGAACACGACTTCACCGCCTCGACCTGGTTTAGCTAAAGCCACGGCAATCGTGTCTTTGTGAACGTCTAATCCAATGAACTGATCGTATAGTTGTTGATTGCTCATATTCCTTTTCCCTATTTATTGGCTACGATGCCCATTATGGGGAATAGGTCATATCATCTGGTTGTTCTGCGACAGCCAAGGTGGCGCCAAAGCGAGCGCGAATCTTTACAGCCTGATCGAGACGTCGAAAGCCAACGCGCTCAATGATTATTGTTTATCTCGAATATGTGTTTACCGAGTTACCTAAAGTAAGAGATGATGACGACATTAACAAACTACTGCCCTGGAACGTTGATCGTACTGTTATCAATCAAAAACTGAAGAAACCTGTAAACACGTAGTTGGCTGAACGCTTACGGCACGTCAACTTGAATGAAGCCTTTAAGCAGAATTAGGAGCTACAACGCGACTGACGTGCTCTGGCCGGGCCTGACCTTATTACCTAAAGATCCGAAAGGTCTGCTTTCGGGCAGCTTTCGGGCTTTTGCGTTGCACAATGAATTGAGCATCTTCGACTTATAGCGTACATCGCGGCGCACCATTGACCGCGAGAACCACGATCTCCTCACGATCGCTCTCGAGATCATAGTTGCCGGGTGTTCATCGGTATCGCCAGGCAGACGAGCCGTAGCGCTGAATTGCATGAGCATCCTCCTGGTCGGGACCTCGTGCCTTCAGCCAAACTCTTTGCATAGATTACGAATGTAGTCACCGTTGGAGTCGTGCACGGCACCGTCCTCGAACTCGATCTTGAACGCGGCGACGGGACAAACCCACGCGGCATTCAGAATCTGCAAACACTTTTCCGGGGTGTCTGGAGATGATGAGATGATCAATGGTCCACCCGATTCGCGCCGATCCTGCAGTAGATCCGGCGCTTCCTGCACACATTTGCGTTGATCCAGGCAAATGTTTGTATCGATCCAGAATCGAGAGATGCCTGGCAGCGTGGATTCAGAGGTCATACAAAGGCTCCTTATCGTGAAATTGGCTTTGCCGTCCTGGATCATCTGCCCCATTACGAAGATAAGGGGTGCGATGACGCCAAACAATCCCACGGCTTGCCACTACAGTCACACCGAAGTGATCTAACATGGGTTGTCGCTCATGCATTCCGTCGGGGCAATCTTCGCACAGTCCCACTGACAGCGTGGTGGCTTACGATCCCTACGCGACGGTGGACGAACCAACCCAAGCAGTAGAACCTAGGTCACCATGGACGCGGAAGCTTTGATAACAACAGTGGCGACTTGGGCTCAGCGCGACGACCGTATCGTAGCGGCCGCGTTGTGTGGATCGTACGCACGTGGAGAAGCCAAGTCTGGTTCGGATATCGACTTTTGTATTGTCTGCCGTGATCCTGACTCCCTATTGAATGACCACTCGTGGTTGGATCTGCTAGCGGTGGGTGCTCGTGTGTCCGGGGCTGTAGAGAATTACGGTTTGGTGCGATCCCTTAGAATTTTCTATGGAGAACTAGAAGCTGAATTTGGCATTGCGGGTGTAGCCTGGATGGACATCCCAGTCGACCCTGGAACGGCCCGAGTCATGACCGATGGGCTACGCATTCTGTACGACCCCGAGGGTCGGCTGCAGACTGCAGTCGCTTCCACTACGTCGCCATCTCACTGACAGGTTTTGACCGATCCCGGGCTAAGTAGCTGATTTCGTGCGATGTCTGCTTCTGAGCGGCTTGCCGCCTCTCGCGCTGCACAATGGAATGAGCAACTTCGACCCAGACTGTGTGAAAACTCCCCGGTGGAAGTAAAATAGTGCTTTCCGGCGGCAGGAGCAGGTGTTGAGCGGGTTTATCGAGGGAGAGAACCGCCACCAGGCGACGTTGTTTCCGGAACGACTTGATGACTACATGGCTGAAGACAGCGCCGTTCGGGTGATCGACGTCTTCATCGATGATCTTGATATCTCTGGTCTCGGGTTCAAGACCGAACCTGCTGAGACAGGCCGCCCCGCCTACCACCCGAGAACGATGCTGAAGATTTACGTCTACGGGTATCTGAACCGCATCCAGTCTTCGCGGCGTCTTGAGAAAGAATCGCAGCGTAACGTTGAGCTGATGTGGCTGACGGGGCGGCTTGCGCCGGACTTCAAGACGATCGCGGACTTCAGAAAAGACAACGCGTCTCGAAAGCAAGATTACTGCTTTGAAGAAGGAGATGGCCCGCCTAAAAAAGTTGGGCGTCCGGATGCTCAAGGCACCGGACCAACAGATCTCGGAGACTGACCCCGATGCCCGCTCGATGGCTACCAGCGGCCGTGGGACCGGGATGGTGGGCTACAACGTCCAGACGGTGGTGGATGCCAAGCATCATCTGATCGTTGCGCATGAGGTGACGAACCAGGGCTATGACCGGACTAAGCTGCACAACATGGCCAGCCAGGCCAAAGAGGTGTTGGGCGCGGATGAGCTCGAGGTTGTCGCTGATCGAGGGTACTTCAAGGGCGAGGAAATCTTGGCATGTGAAGAAGATGGAATCAGCGTCTATCTGCCGAGACCCCAGACTTCAAGGAGTGTGAAGAAGGGGCTGTTCAGCAAGCGAGACTTCATCTACCACACTGAGGCTGACGAGTATGAATGTCCGGCTGGGGAACGACTGATCTGGCGTATGCAGCGAGAAGAAGGTGGCCTGATGTTGCATCGCTACTGGAGCAGCAACTGCGAGCGCTGTGCCATCAAAGCCCAATGCACCACGAGCAAGGAACGACGTGTGACGCGCTGGGAGCACGAGGAGGTGCTAGAAGCGATGGAACGACGGCTGGACGAGGAACCCGAGCGGATGCGGGTTCGTCGTTGCACGTCCGAGCATCCGTTCGGAACGCTCAAATCCTGGATGGGACATACGCACTTCCAGATGCGAACGCTCAAACACGTCAGTACCGAAATGAGCTTGCACGTGCTCGCGTACAATATGAAACGGGCAATATCGATCCTGGGAGTGAAGTCTCTACTGGCGGCCATGCAGGCATAGGTGTCAAGTGGCCCTTCTATGCCGCAGCCTACAGCCTCTTCCACAACGGCGTGTCGGGTCACGGATCAAGATGGACCGATCAACGAACCAACGAAAAACGCATCCTCATGAGTGTTAGCGGGCTCTCTACAAGACCTGAATACCGGCTGTTCCTCCGAACATCCAGATCTTGGGGTTTTTACACGGTCTGGACCCTTCGAGGACGTCTGTCATTCATCAAGCACCGATGCCAACTTCCGTTTGGGAAATAAGCCAAAAAGTGCGGCGTCTACTCGCAATCGCACTGCTGGCGGTCAGGTCAGAGGTGATCATGGCACTAGATCCTGATTCACTGAAGGATTTCAACAATCCACAGTTAAGTGAGTAACGTTTCAAGGAAGCGTTGAAAGACGCGTAAAGGAATACGGCCTTAGTCCTTCAAACCCAAATTGCCAGGACTTACTCGATTCGTGGGGATTTCCAGACCACTCGGAACATCTTATCCAAGCTGTCTAGCAATATCCGAATTGAAAGTTCCGAAGTCCGAGTTCGCCATGCGATTGAGATGGGGCGTACATATACGTGAGCAGATCACGGGAACCACGAGTTGACTATGGGAAACGTCAACAAGCCACGCGCCTTATACACCGAGGCACAGGTAATAGCGGCTGAAGCCGAGCTGGATGCATTAGCAGTAAATGCGCTGCACATGGTGGCCTTCGTGGATACTGAGCCCGAAGATCAACTAGCATGGGCGAAAAAGGCGCGACGGCTCTCGAAACCAGCCGCTCGAAGTTTCCGACGACCGCTTCCTGCGCCATTCCAGCTGGCTGCGAAGCATCCAGCCACCAGGCAAGATCGACCCTTAAGAGACGTTCGCTGAATAGACCTTTCGTTCAAGCAGCAGCATTAATGGTGGAAATACGACCTCGATCACCGTTGCTGCGATCGTTGATTCGGCTAAGCCCAAATCGAACCAACCGATGATTCGGGCTAGTCCTCCTATAAAAATGCAAAGCAACAGAAATCGGAACAGTTGGATTTTCGAATCAAGCCCGAAGAGGCAATACGCGAAGCCTAGTCCCACTGTAAGGAAAATTCCGCCTAGAAAGCGACTTGCGTTGTCGTGATAGTGATAGCCTTCTGCTTCCACGATGTTTCCGAGATCGCCGTTACCCGTAAAATCGGCGTACCCGACTAATCCTCCGAAGACATGTGCTAGACCGATCACTAGTCCTGCAAGGGCAAGGACCGCGGTCATCAACATCAGTATCTCACGCATACATTGAAACCGATTCAGCTGAACAGGAATAGTGGCTCTAATTTGCGAACGATGCCAATCGCACTGACCACTCTTAGCCGATTTTTACCGTCGTCGATGTAGCCCCGGAATAACTGCTTCCGATGGGAGAGCGACGAGGGCGTCACCGGGCAGGGCGCAACGTTCCGCATCACTCATATCATGACGATCTCTGTTGAGGCGGTCGGGACGGAGATTCGTTCCGCGCGTCGGCGAGTAAGATGGCTATCCAAGTTCAGCCGTCCATCACTAGGGGGTCGTCCAAAGATACCCCGTGGGATGCGGCTTCGTGCAGGGCTGAGGCCTTCATGCCTGGTCCGGGCTCTACCAGTTCGATGGTCTTGCCGTCCGGATCACGCATGACACAGAACTTCGAACCCGCTATTTGACCTTGGTCGGCAAAAAGAGGCTCGGTATGAAACTCTATCCCCTCTGCACTTAGCCTGGTGTAAACGTCGTCTAGATCATCAACGGCAAAGCAGAGATAAACGTAACCTACGTCATCCTGCCTCATTTCCATCTGCCGACGGGTCGGGGTGAACTCAAGCAGTTCGATGACAAAGTTGCCAACAGGCAACAAGGCAGCGCGGTGGATATGTGGCGGCAAGCGCAGAACGTCCGACCCCGAGGGACCTGAAACTTCGAGAGCTAACCCAGGTTTCAGCCCGAAGACCTTTCCATACCACGCTACTGCCCGCTCAAGATTGCTAACGGTTACGCCCACATGATGAAACGTTACGGATATTGGAAGCGACATCTCTAGTTCCCCGCTCTGTATTGTTGGTCGGGTTATGTTAGCCCACCAGATCGGGTTGCTCGAAGGATAAGGCGACTGGTGACCAAACCCGGGTGAACTGCCTGACCCCGCTGCAACGACCGGTTCCGAGGGGATAGAGGACAATTGCACTGCACAATGGCATGGCAAACTTCGACCCTTAGGCAACCTTCCGGCATGTTGTACCATTCGGGTAGTTGGCATGATTGGATTGGATATGAACTCATCAAAATTGAATGACTGGATGCAAGTTATCGGGTTGTTCGGAGTCATCGCTTCTCTGATTTTTGTTGGTTTACAAATGATGCAGGATCGTGAGATCGCTCTGTCTGCGATTTACCAGGAGCGCGCGGCCACCGTTACCGAGTTCTATACCAATCTCGCCACAGATGAGGTTTCTCGAATCGCCGTTGCCAAGATGAGTCAGGGCAAGTGGAACGAACTTACACCCGATGAATCTGCTGCACAGATACTCATCGGGCTTGCAGGCAAGCAGCTTTCTGATAACTCACACTTCCAGTACGAGCAGGGATTCGCTTCAGAGGAGCATTGGGCACAAATTCGATCACTTCTCAAAGAGCGAATGCGAAACCCTATCGACAAAAAGTTGCTCTTGAGCGGACAAATAAGACCATCTTTTCGCGCGGTGCTTCAAGAGATCGAAACCGAACTGCAGGAAGAGACTCCGTCGAACCAATAGGACGCATGCTGTGTTACGACGGACATCTGAGAATTTCAAAGCGACTCGTTGCCAGCGAGCGTAATTTCGCTTCTGGCCGAACCTGGTCTAACTGGCTGATATGGAGGGATGTCTGCTTTCGGGTGGAGATCCGCCTCGTGCACTGCACAATGGAAAAGTAACTACCGGCTCGAATCAGACATCAATGATGATCGATAGCCTTGAAGATTTCCAAGTCCTTCAATTCGGGGTAGTTGCTTAGCCAACGCTCGGCAGGTTGCCGCATGCTCGGCCATCGATTCATTGCAACCTCAACATCCCTAACCACTCCACTAAAAAGGACCTGATCGATTAGACCTTCATTAAAGGCCATTTGAGCCGTTGCCCAGGCGTTACAGTGCATATCCGCGAACGAATACAACTGCTCGGCTTCCCCGACCGATAGCGCACCTTCTTTGAGCAGAACGTCCCTGATTGTTGCATCCGTAGCGCATAGATGATTGCAGGCGTTGAACTGGGCCATTATTTCTCTGGTTGTTTCAAAGCGCGCGATCTTGTTGGTCTGCCTGATCTGCGTGGCCAAGTAGAGCAGCGTCAGAAAAACTGCTACTGCACCCAAGATCTCTCCAACGGCCCCTGCTGCATTCCAGTCCATAACTCACCTCATCCTCCGGAGGTAGCGATGGTAGCGCAGAAGACCTTCCACGGAGATCTGCCCGGGGTAGGCTCCACTCATCGAATGGAGAGCAGACGATTGTGGACCAGCACGCCAGGTTCTGGCGGGTTTCATCCGTATCGGCAGCTGTGCTGGAACGGCTGCTCTTCTTTCGGAAGCGGACTGCTGCACTGCACAATGCGATTTCCGGGTTCGGCCCACTGCTGCCAGAGCGCTGGTAGGAAAGTTAGTCTTTCAGCAATTGTGAGAGGATCTCAAGGGCGCGCTTTTGACGGTCGGCCATATCTGATTGGGCATTGTTAGTGCGAGCGAGGTCTCGCATCAATTCCAAGCTTTTGAAAAGAGGTTGATCGCTACCCCCTCCCTTACGAAACTTTTCCAGGGTTTGATCGAGCCAGGATAGACCATAGGGACAGCCGAAAGCTTGATAGTGCACTTGAACAAATCCTTGGGGAGTAATTCCCCCGCCACCATAAAGCCCTAAGTCGTCAAAAACATGCACCCTGACCAATATCCGGAAGAGCGCATCGTAGATGCGATCAGCGACATAAAAGTCTTCAACGGTAGCGTCCTGGGCCTCGTACAGAACCCTACTCATCGATGCTTGCGGTGCTTCACCTAGTTGTGAAGTATTGAGGGACACAGTCGTATCTACGCTCGCGCTAAACATTTCAGCGGAGGCAATTCGATTAGAGTCACGTATTTGCACCGCAACGAGAATCAAGCCCGCAATTAGACCTATGTTTCCGGCGACTTGAAGCCAATCAACAAGGTTCCTCTGGCTCATAGCGCGGCCCTATACATGGATGCTTCGTAGCATATCAGAAGCCTAGAGCAATTCTTTTCGAGTGCGCTGAATAGACCCTAATGGCCAGACCTCGGCCGAATGACGTTCACTCGTTTTCCCCATTGAACAGATCCCTGGCTCTGTTCAGGGCAGACATGGAACCGGGCCAGCCGGTGTAGAAAGCCAGGTGCGTGATAAGTTCTATCACCTCACTCTTCGTGACTCCATTCTCCAATGCTCTTGGAAAGTGGAAGGTCATCTGTTCGGTCTTTCCAGTGGCTACGAGTGCAGCACAGGTGATCAGACTTCGATCACGCTTGCTCAGCTCGGGTCGTTCCCAGATATCTCCGAACAGCACCTTGTCCGTTAGTTCGACCATCTTGGGCGCGAAATCACCCAACGCTCTCTGTGCAGCACTTGGTTGTTCATCAGCCATGGATTGTTCTCCGGATTTTCTTGAAGGGGCTCCATGTTACGGCCGTTCGGCGCGATTTGCCCAATATGCCCTATTGGCCGAACGTCGGCTCGGGTGTCACCGGCACTGTAAAACTGACCCCCTGACGGCAACATAAAATTGACCCCCCTGTACGGTATGCGCATCGGCATGGACGAGGCGCGAGATGTTAGGACAGGAGGGTTATGTGGAGATCCAGGTGATGCATCGGCAGGGGAAGAGCATCAAGGCCATCGGCCGAGAGCTCGGTATCAGTCGCAATACGGTGCGCCGCTATCTGCGATCTGAGACGGTGCCGGAAGCGCAGACTCGGGCGGCGAAGCCGACCAAGCTGGATGGGTATCGAGCGTACCTGAAGTCCCGGGTCGAGGCGGCACATCCGGATTGGATTCCGGCAACGGTTCTGGCCGAGGAGATCCGGGCGCTCGGCTACAGCGGCTGTGTCCGCTCGGTGAGCGGCTATCTGGCCACGTTGAAGCCAAAGGCCAAGGCCGATCCGCTGGTTCGCTTCGAGACCCCGGCCGGCCACCAGATGCAGGTCGATTGGGGCGCCTTCAAGCTCAACGGCCGGCGCATTTCCCTGTTCCTCGCCACCCTGGGCTGGAGCCGGTTCAACTTCGGTCTGTTCGTTGATAATGAACAGTTCGAGACGCTGCGTGATTGCCACGAGCAGGCGTTCGATGCCTTTGGTGGTGTGCCAATGCACGCACTCTACGACAACATGCGCACGGTCGTGCAGCAGCGCAATGCCTACGGCCGTGGACTGCATCGATTCCACCCGGGCCTGAACGACCTGGCCCACCACTACGGGTTTTTGCCGAAGCTGTGTCGCCCGTACCGGGCGAAGACCAAAGGCAAGGTGGAGCGCAGCATCGGCTATGTGCGCCGCAGCTTCTATGTGCCGTTGATCAGCCGCTACCGGCAGCTGGATCAGGCGCTGGATCTGGACGGCCTGAACCTTGAGTTCGCCCGATGGCTGGCAGTAACGGCCAACGCACGCACCCATGGTACGACCGGTGAGATCCCAGCCGATCGCCTGGCGCAGGAACGCGAGGTGCTGCAGCCGTTGCCGCCCCACCGGCTGGCTGGACTGCCGCGAGCACATCCCGCCGGTCGGTCCCTGGCAAGCCGGTTCCCCGTCGAGTCCTTGCAACATCCATTGTCGGTCTATGACGACCTGCTGGAGACAGCATGAACGTGCAGGACGAACGCATCCAGACCGCGTGCAGCACGCTGGCGCTCGGCGCCATCGCCGAACACTATCCCGCCCTGGCTCAGGAAGCGGCAGATCGCGACGCCAGTTATACCGACTTCCTGGAGAGCTGTCTGAAGGCAGAACAGGACGAACGGCGCAGCCGTTCGCAGACGATGCTCACCAAGTTCGCCGGGTTCCCGGCCATCAAGTTAATCGATGACTACGACTTCAAGTTCGCTGCCGGTGCGCCGAAGAAGGTCGTGCAGACGCTGCAGTCCCTGGCCTTCGTCGAGCGTAAGGAGAACGTCATCTTCCTGGGTCCAAGCGGCGTCGGTAAAACGCATCTCGCCATCGCCCTGGGTTACCTTGCGACCCAGTCGGGCATCAAAGTCCGGTTCATCACGGCCGCTGATCTGGTGATGCAGCTCGAGAAGGCTCAACAGCGCGGACAGTTCGACCACTACATGCGGCGTTCACTGCTCGGGCCCAGCATTCTGATCATCGATGAAGTGGGCTATCTGCCACTGCAGGGCAACCAGGCCAATCTGTTCTTCCAGGTGATCGCCAAGCGCTACGAGCATGGCTCGATCATCCTGACCTCTAACTTGTCATTCGGAGAGTGGGACACCACCTTCGCCGGCAACTCGGCACTCACGGCCGCGATGCTGGATCGACTGCTGCACCATGCTCACGTTGTGCAGATCAAAGGAGACAGCTACCGGCTGCGAGACAAAAAGCGAGCGGGCGTGCTCATACCCATGAGCAGCGCACCGCCTGATTGATCGAAGATCAGGCGGCGCTCATTCAACAACCAAACACTATCAGGGGGGTCAATTTTATCTTGCCGATTCGGGACCAAAAGGGGTCAGTTTTATGTTGCCGTTGACACGGGGACTGATGTCCGGGGATGTCCTTTGTTTAGCGGTTTCTGCCTCGTGCACCGCGCAACAGGATGGAGAATAAGTCCCTGCTGGAAACGATTGCGCAGGTGGCGGGCCTGTTACAATTGCGATGTCGCTCTATCACTACTTCGCAACGCATGACCGACTACACTCTCTATTACTGGCCGCTTCCCTTTCGTGGACAGTTCGTGCGCTCTGTCCTCGCGCATGTACATGCGACGTGGGATGAGGCAGCGATGACGTCAATCAGCTCGCTAATGCACACCGCGCCCAGTAGGCAGTTAGTGCCTCATATGGGGCCGCCCGTGCTAACTGATCACGCGGCCGACGTTTCGCTTGCACAGATGCCCGCGATCCTTGCGTATCTCGGCAGAAAGCATGGGCTAATCCCTGAGGATCCCGAGCGTGAAGCCCTCACCGCCAAGATCATTGCTGACGCGAACGACGTGCTCTATGAAATGACGCTCCACAACGGAGCCCAGATGTGGACAAAGGAAGCCTGGAATTCCTACCGACCACGTCTGAGCCGCTGGATGGAGATATTCGAGGAGACTGGCCACCGCTTCGGTCTGATGGCTGAAGAAGGCAACCTCCTGGGTACCGAAACGCTCGGCGTCGCTGATCTGACGACTCACATTCTCTGGGGTACGATGACTGCCAAGTTCCCGAATCTTCGATCAACGCTTGAAACGAATGCGCCTACCATAGCCGGTCTCTCGGACCGGATTTCCAGATTGCCAGAACAGGACGAACTCACTAGACGAAGCAACACCGAATACGGTGACGAGTGGTGCAGCGGCGAGATCGAGGCGTCTCTGCGTGCCGTACTATGAGCGGACTGTTCAGAAGCGTAGCGACAACGATCGATCGAGTCACAGAAAGCGATGATGGGAGCGTCCGCCCCTGACGGTGTTGCGCCTTCACGAAAGAAGAGGAAGGAAGATGAGAGAAAACCGACTACCTCTACATCGTTTTCCTAGTTTGAGCCAGCCTGGCTCGCGGTCTCCACCAGTTCCTCGAAGCGCTGCCGGGTCACGCGGCTGTCATCGGCGGCGAGGGCTCGAACCACATCGTCAAGGCTACGGGTGCCATTGCTTTTGCTGCGGATGTCCCGGTCGATCTGTCGCAGTTTCCCCACAGCGCGGGCGGTAATTGGACCGTAAGAACGGTCCACCTCTAGGTCAGTCACGTCTTCGCCCCATTCGGCGAGCTGCGCATGGGCCCTTTCGAAGCGCTCCTCGCTGATAGTGCCAGAGCGGCGCAGCACCTCCAGGGAGTAATACTCTGCCAGGCCCTCTACGATCCAGTCGGCCTGCGGCCCGCTGCGGGCACTCATCGCCACGTGTACCAGTTCGTGTATATAAGTGCTGGTTGCGTTGTTGCTGACTAACGGCCGGTCGGTGTGTACGAACAGGGATCTCGGACCCGACAATGCCCCCCGCCACATCGGGTCACCAGCGCTCACCACCAGCAACCGCTCGGGAAAACGTGGAAAGATCTCCTGCATGGTTGGCACTGTCCAGCGGAAGAAGGAAAGGATATCCATACGCTTGACGCCCTGCCCGACAGGGGCAGAAACTGCAACATCGGATTCGCCAATGCGCTCCCGCATCGTGCCGATCTTACCCATAACCAGCCAGCCGGTTGGGCGATCTACCAACCGGTCCGGGTCGTCAACTTTGAAACGCCCGCTCCGATAGCGCGGATAGGTGGTTGCAACCGACCAGCCCTCGGGCAGCATGAACTGCAGCTTCGCCTGCGACTGCGTCATATCCTCGATATCCGAGCGAATAGGAGGCACCAGATCATCAGCCCGAAGCAGGGCCCAATCAGCCGTGACATACCCATCGTAGCGCCCGCCGGGGCGCCTGCTCTCCAACTCTACCCTGTACTGCAACCACGCGTTTTCCTGAGGTGGCGTCCATAAGACCTGATCACCTTCAACCGAGATCTCACCACTGGTCAAGAAATCCGAATAGCGATCGGAGTCGATATACAGGCGCATCCAGCGCACCCATTCCGGATGCCTACTCAAGCGGATTTTGACCGTTGCAGATTTCTCTTCGGGTCTAATCCAGACAGTGTAGAGAATGCCGAAGGAAGGCCGTTCAGACATCGCCTCCTCAGCAGAGGCTGAGGTGCTCAGGAACAGACTGGCGACCGACATGAATAGAATGAGCATTAATGGCACTGGAAGAACACTTGTAGATTTGGTGCGGCTTATCGGACTCATCGAGACTCGCTTAGTTTACCGATTGAAAGAGGAAAGTTTCCAGCCATGGGAGTCAATACCAGGTTAAGAGAAGCAGTGTACGTCATTGGCCGGGACTCAGCGCATCGAGCGGCTCAACACGGAAGACCGAAGAAAAAATTAGGCTTCGAACCGAGACTGCCGGGGTTCGATCCCAAAAAGACGCTCTTGAGAAGATAGTGTGAGCGCAAACACTATCAAGCACACGACAAGGCATACCTCTATTATCCGGTTTGTCTGGTGTTAACGAGGTGTCTTCATGAAAGCTATAGACAAGGCGATATGGTACATCGAGAACCACTACAGGGAACAAGTCTCGCTCGACATGCTCGCAGATATTGCTGGCGTTTCTCGATACCACTTGAGTCGCATATTCTGCTATGCGGTCGGACAGCCAGTCAGTCACTACATCCGCCTGCGCCGTCTATCTGAGGCCGCGGTTGCCCTTGCGGCTGGAGAGCCTGACATTCTCGATCTGGCTCTATTTCTTGGCTATGGGTCGCACGAAGCCTTCTCAAGGGCTTTCAAACAGCATTTCTGCACAACCCCGGAACAGGTCCGTAAACAAGGGCATACGCAAAATCTTAATTTAACGACGGCAAAACTGATGGAACAGGGCAAGGCAACCTCTTTGGCGGAACCACGGTTAGAGCAGCTGGGCACTCTGACTATCGCCGGGATCTCCCGCTACTATCCATTCGAGCGCGTGGCTGAAATTCCTGATCAGTGGCAATCGTTTTCGCCTTTGATCCCCCGCATTACTGATGGCGTGAAGCCGGTCACCTACGGCGTAATCTACAACGGCGGCGACGACAGCTTCGACTATCTGAGCGGCGTCGAAGTCACTACTGTAGTGAACGCGCCAGAAAACGTAGTGTGCTTGGAAATCTCTCCACAGTATTACATGGTGTTCCGGCATCCAGGGCATGTAGCGACGGTGCGGGAGACCTGCGATGCGATATGGTCAGATTGGTTGCCTGCCTCCGACAAGTCGATCGTTGAAGCACCCTGGTTCGAACGGTATGGAGATGAATTCGATCCGCACACTGGTGAAGGCGGTCTGGAAATATGGATTCCTGTTTCGAAATAGCGGAACTGGACACTTTACCAGCAAAGTGTTCACGTCGGCCCGCGTTCAAGGCTCGTGTGGTTGAGCGAGCACAACCAAATTTCCGTCTATATCGCGAAGGCGTACAATGCTGGTCGATGTTGCTGGTTCAATATCGCCGGGTAAAAGACCGCCGGTTTCAAGCCGAGCGTGTTCTTCGCGCAACTTTCTGACGATCAGTGTCAGCGTGCCGTGGCCAGCATGTTCTGAGTTCTCGAAAAGCTGTAGCCCCGCAGAATCGCCATGGTGCCACTCAATCAAACCATCCATCGGACGTGCATCCGGCACGCGTCCGAACAGGGTTTCATACCATGGCTCGCTCGCCGTCAAGTCGGAGCAATTCAGTTGCGCAAAGATCTTGTCCAGAGCCATTGACTGTTTCCCTAAATGCTGCCTGACAATAACTACATGAGTCGTGGATGGCGAGCAAACTGAATCGCCCCGGGTTCACCGGAGACCGTTTCGTTTGAGTCAGGCCGCGATGACCGACCCCGTTTGTTGGCGATAGTACGCCATTTCCAACTCCGCCGGCGGGACGTCCCCGATCGGGCGCAACAGCCGTCGATGATTGAACCAGTCGACCCACTCGAGCGTTGCATACTCGACCGCGTCGATGCTTTTCCAAGGGCCTCGGTGTCGGATAACCTCCGTCTTGAACAACCCGATGACAGTCTCGGCGAGCGCGTTGATGCTCCTATGTCTTGTCAAGTCGGATCTGGTACGGTCGGTACAACCTTATCGCTGATAGACGGCAGCAAGTGGTAGAACTCGCGTGCCACGAACCGCTTCAGGCACCGAATGATATCTTTCTTGGATAGACCCTCAGCCGTTCGGCGCTCAACATATGCGATTGTTGGAGGGTGCCATCGTAGCCGAACCAGGACGATGCGATACAAAGCTGCATTGGCCTGTCGATTTCCTCCTCGATTGAGCCGATGTCGACCACTGGTTTTTCCAGATCCGGTAGGTACGGGACAAGCGCCACAGAGCTTTGCAAAAGCCGACTCGCTTCGAATGCGATCTGTGTTGTCACCGGCGGTAATTAGTATTTGAGCTGCAGAATCAAATCCCACGCCAGGTCGTTCTAGCATCTGTGGTGCGACTGCTTTCGTTAGCGCTTTAAGGTGAGCGCTGTGTACTTTGATTTCCTCATGAAGGGCCAGCCACCGATTGGCAAGATGGGCCAGAGTGTGCCGTACAGCAATGCTTGGATCCGCAATATTTCCGGCGGTCTGTAACGACGCACATGCCAGTATCAATTTGTGATCACTTAGTTGTTCCAAAGTCCTTCGGAGTTCATCTGAGGCTGTAATCAAAACGGTCTTCAGGCTAATGATCGTCGTCGTGCGTACTTTCACCGCGGAATCACGGGCGATTTTAACGAGTCGGATCGCTTCGACCTCTCCGTTTGCCATTTTTGGTGTCGCAGTGCCGGAGCCGGAAAGGACCACCCGAGCGGCATGTTCCGCATCAATTGGATCACTCTTGCCGATTAAACGACGCTGACCTTTTCGGGGTGGCCGAGCCACTTCAAATACCCTGCAATCGTGACGCCGCAGAAACCTCGCGAGCCCAAGCCCATACGAACCGCATCCTTCGACACCAAACGCATGAACGTTGCCAAGGGATCTAGCCCAAGTCAGCATTTCTTCGTAGCCATCGATGCTAGCGACAACTTGCTTCGCTTGATCGAGTAGTCCCCCCAAACCGTCTATCGCAATAGCGATATGTTGATCTTTATGAGTGTCGACACCAACGATGACATCGTGGCGCCCAAGTGCAATGCTAGGCATGACTGCTGGTCCTTCCTCGGATCAATGGTTATCTCGTCGGTCAGATGGGTAGGACAGGACTGCGATGGGATCTGGTGGATCAGGCTCCTATTAGGTCACTGCCCGCCTGGCCGGCGAGGCTCAACGACGCAGCCCGGGTAGCCGACATGTCAACGCATGGACACGCGGTCGATCGTAGCAAGGGTCAGACTACCCAAGACAGCGACGACGAAGAGCATCGCAGATTTACGACGCTTCTCGCAGGAGGATCCTCGCAGTCGTACGAGTCGCCGGTGCTGCCGACTGAAGGTTGTGCCCCCACCTCGGCAAGCCGTTCCGAGTAGCGGATAGACAGATATTGCTTCACTCTGGCCAGCTCTCGCCTCAGCGCTGCCATCTTCTGGTCACGCGGGTTTCCCTGCCCAGGAAAGGCTTCCGCTTCACCGGTTGCTGTCAGCTAACTACGCCACTTCCCAAGCAAGTATGGATGAATCCCCAATTCTTCTGCAATCTGTTTCACCGTTATACCTGGCGTATTCGCCATCCGGACGGCTTCGATCTTGTGTTCCTTGCTGTATTTTCTTCTCGATGACATGACACACGTCCGTGGGCATTGTCGCCCTTTCTAATGTGTCTGCAGTCATCGGGTAAAACCCCAGACACAAAATCCTTTACAGTCTCACGACAAATCTTAAACAAACTAAACTTGTGTCATACAAGGCACTAACAAACAATGTAATCGCCGATACGAGGACATTGTCAAAGTCCCAGCCACCTTATGTTACCGTCGCTGACTGGGACTGTGTATCGACGGCCACGATTTTTCAAAGTCTGCCGTGAGAGGTAACCTAAATGACGCTATTGTCCGCGCTTGCAAACATTGCGACGGAAACATTCGGCGCAACTCCTTCCGAAGATGCGATTTTTCAGGATATGGAAGATTGGGATTCTATGAATCACATGCGGTTCATCATGCTTATCGAAGAGCAATTCGACATAACTCTCGACGGGGATGATATCGTCGAAATGACTAGCCTTTCCACTACCGATGAGATTCTCAAAAAGTACGGACTCAATCCATGATCTTGTCGGATCAGACCGTTCTGCTTACTGGCGGTGCCGGCGTGGTTGGGAATGTCATGCTCGACTATCTCTACACCAGAGCAAATTCCATCGTAGTGGTTGACAAGAACCAGCAAAGCCTGAGCAAGCTCGCACCAGACTACCCAGCGGCCTCATTCTATGCATGCGACCTTGCGAACGCAGAAAATGTTCGAGACACAACAGAAAGCATCTACAGCGATGGCCACGAAATCACAATCCTCATCAACAACGCCGGATACATTCATAGCGAACCAATGATCAACTTGCTCTCACGTAAAGAAAAGGGGCATGCACCGTCCTCTTGGCTGAAAACGATTGAGAGCAATCTACACAGTGTTTTCTATATTTCCGCCTGCGTCATAGAAAAGATGGTTGACGCAAGGGTTAAAGGGCTCCTGGTAAACATAAGCTCAATTGCCTCATCAGGCAATACAGGACAATCCGCCTACAGTGCCGCAAAAGCTGGATCAAATGCCTTGGCAGTCACGTGGAGCAAAGAACTTGGAATGTTTGGCATTCGCGCTGCCGCTATAGCTCCGGGATTCATGGACCTACCATCAACGCACAAAGCGCTAAGCGAATCGAATATCAAATCCTGGCTGAAACAGACACCTCTGAATCGAATGGGTGCGGCAAACGAACTAATTAGCGCGCTCGCATTCGTCATCGAAAACGATTTTTACAACGGTCGAGTCTTGGAGTTAGACGGTGGACTCAGAATCTAATTATTCATCCTATTTGTACAACTTAGGCTTAGCGTTTCGGTCAACGGCTGTGCGGCATCCGTCACGGGTCGCGCTGCTGTATCCAGACGGAACCAATTTAACCTACGCGGACTTAGAGAGACGCACCAACCGATTAACCCACTATCTGCTTGCAAAAGGTGTTAGAAAAAACTCAGTCGTCGCGATATTTAGCACCAAGAGCGTAAACGCGCTATCTCTTATGCTTTCTTGCCTGAAGATCGGAGCGATCTACGTCAATATAGATGTCAGCAGCCCATCGGATCGCGTTGGAAAAATTCTAGAACAGTGCTGCCCAACACTTATCTTCATGGATGATGAGCCAACTGTCGTTGAAACCAACGCCGGGGAACTAAAACGGGAGAACCTCATTCATATCGACGCTTCTTTCGAGGCCGCCATCAGCGAGCTATCTGAGGAACCGGTCGCGGAAACCAACCAAGTGACCGGTGCTGATCCAGCGTACATCATGTTTACTTCAAGTTCGACCGGCATCCCCAAAGGGTGCAGTCATGAGCCACGCCAATGTACTAAACCTTATATCCTGGTCGCAGGAAACATTCGGCATTCAACCGGAAGATCGTCTTACTAATGTGAACCCTATCTATTTCGACAATTCCGTCTTCGACTTTTACTCTTCCCTTTTTTCAGGTGCAACTCTTTGTCCAATCGGTACGCAGCTATCGAAGAATCCGAGAGAACTCACGAAAACCATTGAGTCTCTAGGATGCACAATCTGGTTTTCGGTGCCGTCGTTGCTGGTTTATCTACTGACGATGAAAGCAATCTCGAAAGAAACCTTCTCCAGCATTAGAACCATCATATTTGGTGGTGAGGGTTTGCCAAAATCCAAATTGGGCGAGCTTTTCGCGCTAGTAGGGGGAACCACCAGGCTCGTCAACGTTTACGGACCCACAGAATGCACTTGTATCTGCTCAGCATACGACATAGATCATGAAGAGGTGGCAGACCAGACGCAGTTGGCGCCGCTTGGAAAACTGGCACCAAACTTCACTTATAGTATCGATCCTCAAACTCCACAGGACGCCAGGTTTGGTGAATTGCTACTGTCCGGCCCCAACGTTGGGCTCGGTTACTACCGCGATGAAGGTCGTACCCGAGAAGCATTTATAGAAGGGTACGAGTCACTCGGTTACAGGTTCCCTACCTATAGAACCGGAGACCTCGTCAAGGAAGATGAGAAAGGGCTACTTAGATTCTGTGGACGAATTGACAATCAAATCAAACACATGGGCTATCGAATCGAACTCGAGGAAATTGAGGCTGCTTTTGCACGAATCGAAGGTCTTCACGAATCTGCAGTCGTGTACAAGCGATATGAAAATGGAACTGGAAAGATTGGCGCGTTCGTAAACGGTAGTAGTGGTACCAACAAGAAGAATGTTCTCGCCGCTCTGAAAACACTCGTGCCACCCTATATGGTTCCAAGCGAAATCCATCTTCTGGATGAGCTTCCTAAGAATCAAAATGGCAAGATCGATAGAGTTTCCCTTACCAAGGTGCTTACATGAAACCAATCATCGTATTCGGAACCGGCACCATCTCAGAGATTGTAAGCACCTGCATCGAAGAACTGGGCGCACCCACCATCGCTGCCTTTGCCGTTGATTCAGAATATCTCAAGGAAAATTCAGCCAACGGCGTGTCAGTTATCTCCTTGGACTTATTGCCCACGAACTACCCACCGTCAGAGTATGACATTTTTGTGGCAATCGGCTACCAGGAGCTGAATCAATCAAGAGCGGACAAGTTGGCACATCTGATCGCACTCGGTTATACCGCTCCTACCCTCGTTCATCCTAACGCGGATGTGGCAAAGGGCGTCACCCTCGGGAAAAACTGCCTAGTAATGGGCGGCGT
>CAVVOI010000013.1:0-320037 GCA_963749825.1 uncultured Chloroflexia bacterium
ATGCTCAGACAGTTCATGGATTGAAAGAAGTTACCCCACATGTGGTGGAAGCGGTCAAGGGAGCGATTCAGGAAGCATGACTGTCATCCGTGCCGTTTTCTGGGGAGTCAACGGCCACTAGCAAACACTGTTTTCATTTCCGCCACTCTGAAAATCGCGCCAGGGTGCCAGGAGGACGAGGATGCTCGAATGTAAACTGGAAAACCATACGATCAAATATCTGTCCTTTGGAGAGGGTAACCCTATTATCATCATGCACGGGGCAGGTCCAAATGATCACCAGTACATGCAAAGTGACTTTGAGCCGCTCTTTGAAAGCAGAAAGGGTTGGCAGCGCATCTACGTCGACTTGCCTGGCCATGGGCAAACCTTGTGGCCTGAGTGGGCTACGTCATCTGACCAGATACTTGATTTGCTGTGCGATTTCATTGACCAGGTGATCCCAGGTCGGAAATTCACGCTGGCTGGCCTTTCTTGGGGCGGAGAACTTTCTTTGGGTATTGTCGGTCGCCGATCACAACGAGTAGAAGGCCTCTGTTTATCGGTACCGGCGGTAAACGTAGAAAGGTCAGCAAGAAGAATCCCTGAGGATACTATCCTGGTTAAGAATCCAGATTTTGTGGCTGGGCTACAAGAAGATGAGATGTGGATCACGGAAGTTATCACCGTTCAGGATCCATTATTCCTGGAGAGACTACGCCAGGAGATCTTTTCGGTTTCTCGAGCGAATGACAGGAATGGAACGAATTGGGAGATCACAGCGCAGCAATTCTCTTATGACGCCAAGAAGATTTTTCTTGATAAACCAACCTTGATTCTGACAGGAAGACAGGATGATCGAGTGGGCTATCAAGATGCCTGGGATCTGATTGAAAACTTCCCCCGGGCAACCTTCGCCGTGCTCGATCGGGCAAGTCATTTTCTATCCATTGAGCAGAACGCATTGATGAAGGCACTAATCGATGAGTGGCTTGATAGGGTTGAAGAAGGCAGACACTTATCTGGCGGCAAGGGTGTTTCTACCCCACGTATTTGAGGAAGGAACTCGATGTCATATATCAGTAACGACGGTGTGCGTATCTATTATGAAGTAGAAGGGCACGGCCCGCCCCTCGTGTTGGCGCATGGCGCTACCGGCGACACCACCTTTTGGCGCGGCTATGGCTACACAGATCAGCTAAGCGATGATTTTACGGTCATACTTTTTGATGCTCGTGGCCACGGCCGCAGCGACAAACCGCATGCCATGGAAGCGTATGACTATCGGCTGATGGTTGGTGACGTTATCACTATTCTGGATACCTTGGGCGTCAACAAGACCCACTACTGGGGCTACTCCATGGGGGGCTATAGCGGGTTAGGGGTTGCCAAACATCATCCGGAGCGATTGCTTTCGCTAATTGTCGGCGGAGCAGACCCGCTTCAATTGTCTGAGCGAGAGCGTGAACCATCCCCGTTGCTTGCTATCTTCCAAAAGGGTCTTGCAGGAGGTATCGATGAGGTCGTTGGGGGAATGAAGGCGCTGGCCGGTTCCATCACTCCCCAGTATGAGCAGCGGCTGCGTCAATTGGATCTAATGGCAATGGTCGCCTTGATCGAGGCGGTGCGATACAGACCCAGCTTTGGCGACGCCCTGTCTCAATTTGCCATGCCCTGCCTGCTGTACGCTGGTGAGGATGATGAAGGTCCATTTGAGAATGGGCCAAGTGGGGCCCAGAAGATATCCAACGCAAGCTTCTTCTCGCTGCCCGGAATGAACCATGTCGGCGCTAGCGCGGCGGTGGAACTCGTTTTGCCCGAAGTGCGCTCGTTCCTGTCCAGGGTTGAGGGATCGGCCATCAAAGCGCAAAGAAATCAATAGACCGAGGCTGTTATCTGCCGAGAGTAACTAAACGAGCCGTGGTGCTGTAATTGACACTTAGGCTGAGGGCAGTAGAATACTGTTAAGATTAGCAATTTAGCCCTGGGAGGCTCATTTACAATAACGTTGCAGATCAGCCCTCACGGTTCTTAACATAACAGCTATTTGTTAAAGGATTCTACCACGAGTAGAATGACATCACGGTCGTGTTCCCTGTTCTGCGGGTTCACATCCGTGAAGTCACAGGTTCGAGTCTTGTCGTGCCCATATATGACACCCTGGTTTTCGGACCAGGGTGTTTTTCGTTTATATGGGATATGACGATGTGGTTAGGATTCCGAAAGCGTCTCGTTGACCGCACGGATAGGAAATTGATTGACATCTAAATTAAGCATGGTACGATTAGGCTAATCATAATCTTCTTGTCTTAGGAATGCCATGTTAGTTGATCGAGAACGTGAACTCAGTGAACTGAACGCGCTACTCCAATCGGCCCGGTCGAATCTTCTTGCTGTTGTCGGGCGGCGGCGGCTGGGCAAAACAACGCTCCTGGTGCATTGGGCTCAGGCGAGTGGTCATCCATACATCTATTGGGTTGGCTCGCATTTCCCTTCCGACACCCTGCTCGCTCAATTCTCACGACAGGTTTGGCAGCATGGCAATCCGGATCGCAAAGCGCCCCGGAACTTCCGCTATGAGAGCTGGTCGGAAGCTTTCGAAGCACTGGCTGAAGCCTGTCAAGGAGAGCGGAGACACATTGTTGTCCTTGATGAGTTCCCCTACGCTATTCAATCAGAACCCGCTTTGCCGTCCGCGCTACAGAACGCCTGGGACCATCATCTGAAATTCAGCAATATCTGCCTGGTGGTATGTGGGAGTCAGGTTGGGATGATGGAGCGCCTGCTCGGAGCTGACGCGCCACTATACGGGCGCATGCTTGGACCTTTACGCGTCCGCCCCCTGCCCTATTCAGCCACTGCTGAGTTCTTTCCTCGCTACACTGCTGAACAGCGGATAGCCACCTACGCCATATTGGGAGGCGTGCCGGCCTATCTCGAGCAGTTCACAGACGAACTAAGCATATTGCAGAATTTGCGACAGAGCCTGTTTCGCGAAACTGGGCTCTTCCGAACCGATCCAGATTATTTGATTGGCGAACAAGTGCGGGATTCGAAGGTTTACCAGGCGGTCTTGTCCGCCATCGCCTTGGGAGCCCGCAAACCAGCCGATATCGCCCTACAAGCAGACCTGCCGCAACGCTCCGGTGTCGATCCCTATTTGGCCCAGCTTGTGGAGATGGATTACGTTCGGAGAGAGTTGCCGGCTACCGTGCCGCCCAACAAGCGCCAGACCTCGCGCCAGAGCAGGTATGTATTGGCTGACAACTACTTGCGATTTTACTTTCGCTTTGTTCGTTCAAATCTAGCCCTGATTGCGCAACAGCTCTACGATGAAGTGGAGAAACGAATCTCCGAACAGCTGCGGGCATTTGTCGGCCTGACTGCGTTTGAGGAGCTGAGTCGTGAGTGGCTATTGACTCAGGCTCGAGCTGGAGAGATGCCTTTTAGCGTGGAAGAGGTTGGATCTCATTGGGGCGGCGGTGTACAGGTTGACGTTGTCGCCATGAATTGGCGTGAAAAACAGATCTTACTTGGCGAATCCAAGTGGCAAGGAGAACCCATCAGAAACCGCATCGTGCGGGAGCTGATCGAAACGAAGACACCGAAGGTACTCAAACTGTTACCAGAAGAGGGTGACGGCTGGCATGTGCACTATGCTTTCTTTAGCCGAAATGGTTTCACTGACGACGCGCGAACATTGGCGAATGATCGCGGTGCCCAACTTGTGGACCTGATGCGACTCGATCAAAGCCTTCGTAATGCCTAGAGGACGCTAATTCAAGGTCGATCTCAAATTGACGGAATCAGAGATTTCGATAGACTGCGATTAGGAAACATCTTTGCATTCCATGTGATTAGGCTGATTTACAATAACGTTGCAAATCAGACCTCACGGCTTTTAACATAACAGCTAATTGTTAAAGGGTTCTACCTCGAGTAGAATGACATCACGGGCGTGATCCCCGTTGTAACGGTTCACATCCGTGAGGTCGTTGGTTCGAGTCCAATCGCGCCCACTTTTTCCCCTTTTTCGTGCAAATCAGCCTCAATGTTAAATATTCTCACCAGTGGTGGTGGCTAATGACTCTCGCTCGCTTTTAAAGTTCTTGTCCCAACGGATGTGAACCGTGTTCCAGACAGTATCATGCCATCGTTAAGATGCTTACTTGCCAGGAGAGTCTGGAGAGAGTCTCTGTGCACACCCTTCGCCACAGTTTCGCCAAGAATCTTGTTGATGCTGCCACGCCTTTAGACCAGGTTGCGACGCTGTTGGGTCACGAGAGTTTGGACACGACTCGGATATACACGCAGCCGAGTAAGCGAGATCTGGAACGGGCCGTACGACGTGCTGCAGGTGAGAACTTTGATTGATGTGCGCAGCATGCACCAAAATGACATTAGTCACATGAACTGTGCATTTGTCAGATCGTAACCTGCAAAAACCTCATCCAGATAAATGAATATAAAATCTTGCTGAGTCGACGCCGATTCAGGTTCAAGATTTCGGGTTCTCTGGGTGTTTTGAAACGACATTATGCCTTTTACATGGATACAGTTGCGCATGGAATATCGTCGAGTCACCTGATGTCAAGCTGAAAATGCCCAACCATGACTGAGTGGGGTCGAGAAAGGCACTCAAAAGAGCTAAAATCTAGTTTGGATAAATCAGGGGGTTGTGAGGAACTCGATAATAATCGTTGATGATTCCTCCCAACACTTCGCGTCTACGAATTTGTCCAGTATAGGGCGTTTGTTGTTGTGGGATTGGCATCTGTTGGTTCAAGCCCTGATGGGGTCGTGCCGTTTCGTAATAGCTGATGAAGCTTTTCAACACCCGCTGTAGGTGGGTCTCGTTCATAATCAAGAGGTGGTCTAGGCATTCTTCGCGAACCGTTCGTACCCAGCGTTCAGAATAAGCATTCGCATTGGGTGCTCGAACCGGAGTAGGAATGACATGAATGCCTTCAGACTCGAACACATTATCAAACGTACTCGTGTATTTGCTGTCACGGTCACGAATCAAGAACCGGAATGCGGCATCATTTTCATCTAGTTCCCACACAGCCTGTCTGGCTTGCTGGGTTACCCAGGTTGAATGAGGGTTAGTGGTAATGCCAGCCAGATGAACACGCCGCGTACCCAATTCGATGAAAAAGAAAACATACAGAGTCTTTAGCCAGAGAGTTTCAATCGTAAAGAAATCACAGGCCAAAATCTGCTCTGTGTAATGCTTCATTAGATGTCGCCAGCTAATGGATCCACCACGATTGGGTGCTGGCACAATACCATGACGGTCGAGTACATTACGAATCGTGGTTTGGGATACTTTCGTACCTAACTTGAGTAATTCACCTTCAATCTTGCCGTAACCCCAACGAGGATTCTCATTAGCCAGACGAGCAATGAGGTCTTCAATTTCCCGGCTGATTTTTGGTCGACCCCCTCTGTTTTTGTGTTCCTGAGTCCATTTGCGTCGAACCAGTTCACGATGCCATTTCAAGACGGTTGTCGGTTGGAAAATTCGCAGTGTATTTCTGAGTTGTCTGGTTGCCCGATTCGTAATCTGTTTCAACTTGTTGGTCAGGACAGCCAAGGTCATTTTTTCGGCCTGGTTTGGCTTAATAGGCGTTTTCTGCTTGCGTTCAAGAATATCGAGTTGGTGACGTAGAATCAGGATTTCCAGGTCTTTCTCTCGTTCAGACAAACGACTGGTGCCGATAAGTTCTAGTAGCGTTGAGAAAATGTGGGTGATTATGAACCAAGCCATGTGAATTCATACCTCAAATAGAATAAGGCGTGATTTTATCCAACATCACCAATTATGGGGTATTGAACCTCATCTTCTCGGGAAAAATCAGCTCAGATGAGGTTTTTGCAGGGTACGGGATATTTTCCGTGTTGAAGATGGCAGATTCGTTGAACAGTGGGGCGGTCCGGACATCTATGATTTGTTACAGTAGTTAGAAGGCGAATGAACGAGTCAGAGACTGTGTTGAGAATTGACGTATGGTTTTGTGGTTGTAGAATATCGACAAGAAACACCTACTTTGCCCTAAGAGGCTCATCTACAATATCGTTGCAAATCAGACCCCACGGTTCCTTTCAAAAACGCCCTTTGTTAAAGGATTCTACCACGAGTAGAATGGCATGAACGGCTTGGCCTCTGTTTTTACGGTTCACATCCGTGAGGTACTGAGCGGGGCTCAGTCTTGGGGTTGGAGTCTGTTCGCGCCCATTTTCTCTTTTTGGATCGCGTCAGCCCCAGTCTCACTTGCTGGTGCTGTCTACTAGAAAGGCAAAGACTGATCCGCAGGCAGGGGAGTAGTCATACGGGCTCTCGGCTCACATCAAAGTAGCTTCCCATGTAAATCGTCAACTTTGAAGAACCCCACGAGTGGCCGGCACCATAGACCCCCAAATCACATACTCCACCCCTTCAACTTTATCCCGTCATCATGTATGATTATCATATGGTGGCCGATGTCATTTTGCAGACGAAGTTCTATATTCCTTCGCCGTCGGCTGGATACGTGCCCCGGCAGAGGCTTGTCGAGTGTCTGGAGCAAGGACTAAGCGGCAAACTAATCCTGATTTCGGCCCCGGCTGGTTTTGGCAAGACGACGCTACTGGCCGAGTGGCTGGCCGGGAACAAGTTGCCGGCTACCTGGCTGTCTCTGGAAGAGGATGACAATGACATCGCCCGCTTCCTGGCCTATTTCGCGGCCTGCTTGGGAACATTGCGGGACGACCTGGGCAGGGAAACGATGGCCATGCTGCAATCGGGCCAGAGGCCAGATAACGATCGTGTCATGGCCGTCCTGGTGAACGAACTGGCGGGTCTGAAAGAGCCATTTGTCCTGGTGCTGGACGACACTCACTGCATCGACAACCCGCTGATACACCGGGCCATCGCCCTGTTAATAGAACACCAGCCGCCGGCCATGCACCTGGTCCTGGCCGGTCGGGCCGATCCAGGCTTTCCTGTCTCCCGGCTGCGAGCACAAGGCCAGCTGCTGGAAATCCGGGCCGGCGAACTGCGGTTCTCACTTGACGAGGCGGCGACATTCCTGCAGCGCGCCAGCGGCCGCTCCCTATCGGCCGAGAACATCCGAACACTGTGGGATAGAACCGAAGGCTGGCCGGCTGGCCTGCAGCTGGCAGCATTGTCGCTGCAGCGTCAGGAGGATGCAAAGGCGTTTATTGCCGGTTTGACCGGCGCCCAGGAGTATATCGCCGATTTCCTCCAGGATGAGGTTTTGGGCGGGCAACCACAGGCCCTTCAGGAGTTTCTCTTGCGCACGTCAATCCTCGACCAGCTCTGCGGTCCTTTGTGCGACGCTCTAACCGGCCGTGGTGATGGCCGCGAGACGCTGGAAGAGCTGGCTGAACGGAATCTCTTCTTGTTGCATCTGGACGATGTGCGGCGCTGGTACCGTTATCATCGGCTTTTCGCCGATTTGCTGCGGCAGCGTCTGCGGCGTAGCCAGCCGGATCTGCTCCCGGAACTGCATCGCCGGGCCAGTAGATGGTTCGAGGAGCAGGGGCTACGGGAGCAAGCCATTGACCATGCGCTCGAGGCGGCCGATTTTGAGCAAGCCGCCCTGTTGTTGGAAGGGGCTGCCAATGAGACCCTCATGCGGAGCCAATTTGGCACGCTTACCGGGTGGTTGAAGCGGCTACCCGAAGAGGAGTTGCGGCGCCATCCTTCGCTGTCGGTGTATATGGCCTGGAGCCTGCTGCTCAACGGCCAGCCCCTGGACGTCATTCGTTCGTGGCTGCCCGAAGAAGACGGGGAATCGGAAGAGATACCACCCCAGGTGCTGCCCTTCTATGCCTATATCGGCCTGGTGAAGGGCCAGTACGGCCGCTCGGCACGGCTGGCACGGCAGGCCCTGGCGACATTGCCGCAAGAAGAGGGCTACCTGCGCGGCATGGCTACCTGGCTGCTGGCCGTCGCCGGCACGCAGCAAGCGGACCTGACTGGTGGGGCCCACTTGTTTGAAGAAATGGCCCGCAAGGCCAAAGCCAGCGGCAATGTGACGCTGCTGGTTCTGGCCCTGTGCAACCAGGGTGAGCTGCGGCACGTGGCCGGCCGCCTGCCGGAGGCGAAAGCCCTTTATCAACAGGCGTTAAACCTGTCGACACTGCCTGACGAACAGTATCTACCTATCGCCGGCTTGGCGCTGAATGGCTTGGGTGAGATTGCATTGGCATGGAACGATCTCCTAGCGGCCGAGAGGTATCTGACGCTGGGCCACCGCCTATCTCGCCAATGGTCTTTTCTGGCCGCCTTGGACAGCTATGCCAACCTGGCCTTATTGCGCCAGACGCTGGGCGATGAGGTGGGTGCCAGACAGATCCTTGACGAAGCGATGGAGATCGCCCGGCGGTCCGATTTCACTGAGGTGGACGACTGGCTGGTGAAGTTAGTCCGGGCTCGCCTGGCCATTGCCCAGGGAAAGACGGCGCAAGCCTGGCACTGGGCACAGGAGACCGGCTTTGAGCGGTCCGGTGACTCTGACGACCCTGCGGCCGAAGAGGGCCAGAGCCTGGCCAGCCGCCAGCGGAAATATGAGCGGGTCGTCTTTGCCCGGCTACTACTGGCCAACAACGAGCCGGAACGGGCGCTGGCCCAGCTGGCGCTGGCCCTCCCCCTTCTGGAGCGTAGGGAGCGGATTCGAGCTGTCATTGAGGTGCAGGCCTTGACCGCCCTGGCGCTTCAGGCAATGGGCGAGGGCAGGGCTGCACTACGAGCCCTCAGCCAGGCGTTGCGCTTGGCCCAGCCGGGAGGCTTCCAGCGCCTTTTTCTGGACGAGGGCCGGCCAATGGCCCGCTTGCTGAGCAAGCTTCAAAGCCGGTTAGCGGAGTATGATAACAACGGCCAGCTCGAGCCGGCATACATCGGTCGGCTGCTGGCCGGTTTCGGGGCGCCACCGGCAACCAGGATTACGCCAGCAGTCCCAGACATCGTGGACGAGGCACCACTGATTCAACCGCTGACCGGCCGGGAGCTGGAGGTGCTGGCCCTGATCGACGCGGGCCTATCCAACCAGGAGATCGCCAACGAACTGATTATTTCCTTAAGCACTGTCAAGGTCCATATCCGTAACATCTACGGCAAGCTCGCGGTCAGGAATCGGGCAGGCGCCGTGAGCCTGGCCCACGAGCTAGGCCTCCTCGGCAATGGAAGAGCAGCGATCTCCGCTACTTGATCGTACGCCAGCAGTCGCAAATACCCCCTATCTACCACTTTAGGTCGATGCGCGGCCGCTTTTCTCCGTGCTATGGTATAGCCGTAGTCAGCTCAAAGGCAGGTAGGGCAGGACCATCCTAAGGCGAGCCCAAAGCCTCCACGAGCGTGATTGCGTGAAGCGCTCGGGGCAGACCTTAGCGTACCCGGGCACAAAACACGATTCCTGACTTTGGATGCGATGGCGCCATGATGAACCCCGAAAGACCGGATTGTGAAGCGATCTATGCCATCCAGCTGGCCGGCAAGCTCTCGCCGGATTGGTCCGAATGGCTTAATGGGCTGGCGATCACTGTGATTGGCGAAGAGGAAGGCCAACCCAGAACGCTGTTGACCGGGCCAATCAAGGATCAGGCAGCGCTGCGCAGTTTGCTCGGCCGCATATGGAATCTGAACCTGACCATTCTTTTTGTACAAAGACTTGAGCCTGAGGCGATCCTGGTCCAGGAGCGCCAATGGCAAGGCAATATGTTGGGAGGAACCGATGGTGACTCAGACGCTGGAAACAAGTAAACTTGAACTTATGGCCGAGGAACTCATCCTGGCGCTAGATGATTCCCGGGCCACTCTGATGGCTGCCGGCGGTAAAGGCGCCTCTTTGGCCCGGTTGGCCGCTGCCGGCCTGCCGGTGCCCGGGGGATTCCACGTCACAACGGCCGCCTACCGTTTGTTTGTGGTCCGCAACGGGCTTCAGGAGCGGATAATGCGCGCGCTCGCGACGGTCGACGTGGACCAACCGGCCAGCCTGAAGGCGACCTCAGTCTATATTACGGAGCTGATGAACCAGGCCCAGCTACCCGATGATATCGCCTACCAGATCGCGCAGGCCTACGAGGAGTTGCCGGGCATCAACCCGGCCGTGGCCGTCCGCTCCTCGGCAACGGCCGAAGATCTGCCTGAGCTGTCCTTTGCCGGCCAGCAGGAAACGTATCTGAATGTCCAGGGCATTCCGGCTCTGTTGGAGATGGTGCAGCAATGTTGGGCTTCCCTGTGGGCCGACCGGGCCATCGCCTACCGTTCTCGCCACGGCGTTGACTCCGAGGGATTGAGCCTTGCCGTGGTGGTCCAGCTCATGGTCCCGGCCGAAGCGGCCGGTATCCTCTTCACTGCCAATCCGTTGAACGGCCGGCATGACCAGATGCTCATTAACGCCGCCTGGGGATTGGGTGAAGCCATCGTTGGCGGTCAGGTGACGCCAGACATGCTGACGGTTGACAAGGCCCTTGGCCGGGTCCTGGAGCGACAGGTGGCCGACAAGCGGGTTATGACGGTAGGGCTCAACGGCGGCATTGAGACCCGGCCTGTTCCCGAAGCGATGCGTCGCTCCCCGGTGCTGGATGACGACCAGGTGGCCGAGCTTGCCCGGATGGGCCGCAAGATCGAGGTGCTGTACGAGTGCCCAGTTGATGTCGAATGGACGCTAGCTGGTGGCCAATTGGCGATCGTCCAGGCCCGGCCGATCACCGCTCTGCCTGAGCCAGAGGCCCCGCCCCCGGATGAGTGGCTGCTGCCCCAGCCCAAGGGCCAATACATGCGGACCAGCATCATCGATCTGATGCCAAGTCCGCTGAGCCCATTATTCGGCACCATGGGCCTGGCTGCCCTCAACCAGGGCATGATCCGGCTGACGGCCAAGATCGCCCGCGCTGACACGCCCTGGCCTTCGGACACGCTGCAGACCATAAATGATTTCTGCTACATGAAGCTACACTTTACCCGGGGTCAGTGGATGTGGATTCTATTCCGCATGAGCCCTGGATTCGTTCGCCTTGTTCGCGAGGGCATGTCGTGGTGGCAAGATGAGGCCCGGCCAGTCTACGTAGCGGCCATCGGCCGCTGGCAAGACAAGAATCTGGACGACCTGTCGCCAACGGAACTTCTTGCCGCCTCGGATGAGATCCTGGCGGCCGCCGCTGACCATCTCGGTTCGCTGATGGCCGGTACAATGGGTATCTCCGCCGGCAGCGAGGGGCTATTCACCAAGATCTACGACAAGCTGGTCAAACGCTCCGAAGATCCCTGGGCCCCGGCATTCCTGATGGGCTACGATAGCACCCCTATCCAGGCGGAGAAGTCACTGTTTGACCTTGCTTCCTGGGCGCAGGAGCGGGCCAACCTGGCCGACTACTTGTTGGGTACGTCCTCGGACAGGTTGGCAGAGGCGCTGCAACAAGGCCAGCCTCCGGACGGCATTGATCCGGAGACCTGGTCGGAGTGGCGGCGTAGATTCCAGGATTATCTGGACAAGTTCGGCCATATCATCTTTGACCTAGACTTTGCCAAGCCTTTGCCCCTGGACGATCCGGCGCCGATGCTGGAGACGAGTAAGATGTATTTGCGCGGCAAGGGCGCCGATCCCCACCAGCGGCAACGTCATCTGGCACACCAGCGCGAAGCGGCGACGGAAGAGGCCCTGGGCCGCCTGCGCGGGTTGCGCAAATGGCTATTCCGAAAATCGTTGTCCTTTGCCCAATCACGTGCTCAGGTGCGAGAGGACGGTCTGGCTGACATTGGGCTAGGCTACCCCTTGCTACGCAGCCTGTTGCGCGAGCTGGGCCAGCGCTTGGTTCAGATCGGTGTCCTGGCCGAGCCCGACGACATCTTCTGGCTGCAGGATGCTGAAGTGCGCGAAGCGGCCGTCGATCTGGAACGCGGCCAGCTACCGGAGGCCATGTTCGACAGGGTCAACCAGCGCAAGGCGCTGTGGCGGGCCGAGAAGCGGGTGACGCCACCGCCCAAGTTGCCCATGGACGCCAAGTACCTTGGTATGAGCGGCGATGCCTTTCTGCCAACCCATGAGGTCGACGACAGCGGCCATACCTTGAAAGGTGTGGGGGCTAGCCCTGGTCGAGTGACAGCTGCGGCCTGTGTGCTGCACGGACCAGAGGATTTCGAGACCATGCGACCGGGTGAGGTTCTGGTTGCCGGCATCACGACGCCGGCCTGGACGCCCCTCTTCGCCATGGCTTCGGCCGTGGTGACCGATGTCGGCGGCCCCTTGAGCCATGGTTCTATCGTCGCCCGCGAATACGGCATCCCGGCAGTGCTTGGGACCGGCGCTGCCACGCAGCGCATTGCTCAAGGTGACCTCATCACGGTTGACGGTGATGCCGGCCTGGTCCATCTGCCTGAAAGCGTGGAAGCCTGAGCCCAATTGGGGCGGGCAACCCCCCGGGTGACTCGCCCCAAAAGCATCCCTTGCCCAGGCTCGTCCCACCGCTTGCGAAGAGGGTGGCTGTCATGTTCCGTCTTAAAAGCAACAGAAGTAATATAGTAATCCTGGCATTCACCTTGGTGGTGGTGATGCTGGGATATGGAATGGTCATCCCGATCATCCCGTTTTACGTCGAAGAGATGGGCGCTGGCGGGACAGAGCTGGGCCTGCTAGTCGCCTCCTATGCGTTAATGCGGTTGATCTTCGGCCCTATGTGGGGCAGCCTGTCGGACCGGCTCGGCCGCAAGCCGGTGCTGATGATTGGCGTCTTTGGCTACGCCGTGACCATGTTCTTCTTTGGCCTGGCAACCCAACTGTGGATGCTCTTTGTGGCCCGGATCATTTCCGGCTTGCTCTCCTCGGCCACATCGCCAACAACCCTGGCCTATATCGGAGACAGTACATCGGACGAAGAGCGGGCTGGGGGAATGGGCATCTTGGGCGCGGCCGTTGGTCTGGGCACAATCCTGGGGCCTGGCCTGGGCGGTTGGCTGTCCGGCGACTCGCTGGCCCGGCCGTTCTTCCTCGCTGCGGCCCTCTCGCTGGTCGCGGCTATCCTCATCTATCTGTTGCTGCCGGAATCGTTGCCGGCCGAGAAGCGTCGACCGCTCAACCTGTCGCTTTCGGGTTTCTCCCTTCGTGAGGCAGGAGTGTCAAAGCTGCCAGCGAAAGAGTTACGAGCAGTCTTGACCAGCCCCATCGGCGGGTTGCTCTTGCTGGCCTTCCTGGTCACCGGTGGCGTGACGACCTTCTACGGCATCTTTGGCCTGTATGTTCTGGAGCGCTTCGGCTACGGGCCGGCCGAGGTCGGAACCACGCTGATGGTGATGGGCCTGGTCTCGGCCGTGGCCCAGGGTGCCTTGTGTGGGCCGTTAACTCGCCGTTGGGGCGAGTTATGGGTTATCCGGGCCGGTCTCGGCTTGGGAGCGGCCAGCTTCTTGCTGATCATGCTGGCCGATAGTTTCTCCTGGCTTTTAATAACCACCAGCTCCTTCTTCCTGGTGACCTCTTTGCTGATGCCGGTGTTGACGGCCTTGACGTCCAGGTGGACCACCATGGAACAGGGGCTAACCATGGGCTTGAGCAATTCAGCCATGAGCCTGGGGCGCATCGCCGGCCCACTGTGGGGTGGCTTCACCTTCGACCTGAACATCCACTATCCATTCTGGGGCGGTGCGGCAATGCTGCTGGCGGGTTTTTTGGCCAGCCTGGTTCGGCTAGACGGAGAACGAATTCCGGAGAGCGATGCCACGCTCAAGGTCGCCGAGGGAGATAGTCTTGGGTCCATCGACGATAAGGTGAACCCCATGGTCAAGACCACAGATCGACAACAGTAAAAGGGCCGTCTTCAAATCCTGTGACGCATGGCCCGCAGGCGGCGGAGACGTCTTGGATGGACGGCGTTGCTGGACTCCGCTTCCGGAAAGTGCGCTTCGGCAGCAAGCCAGAATTGGGTACCTTGCCGTTCCACAATTTGGAAGCGGCCACTGGCAAGCAAATCGGCCATAATCTGGCCAGCGTCGCCAATGGACCAGCCGGCGATCGTTCGTTCCACTTCTTGTTGGCTCATTGGGTGCCGGCTCACAATGCTCACGACGGCATCATCAATGGCCTCGTCCTCGTTAATGAAGAAGCCGGCGTTACCCGAGCTGATTGATTTCGAGAAGTGATCGAGCCTTGCGGCCGCGTAAAGCAGGCTCTCTCTGTCAGGCGGCCTTACCCAGGTCTCTGCTGGCGGCCGCGTGGGGACGGTTATGAAGATCCGATCAGGTTGAATGCGATCCAACAAGGCGGCAACGGCGTCTATTGCTTCCATGCTATCGTTGATGCCCTTAACCAGCATCACCTCTGGCCACAAATTACCGCTGTATTCCCCGCGAAATTGGACCAGAGCACTGACAAAGTCGTCGTACGCCAGGCGCGCAGAGGGCCGGTGCAGCCGCCAGTATACCTCCCATGATCCGGCCGATACAGTGGGCATGACCGCGTCGGCGCCCCGCAGGGCCTGCCTAACATCAGGGTCCGAAAGCAGAGACCCGTTGGTACACACAGCCACTGGCAAGTGGCTCATGGCCTTCAATCCATCGATGAGCTCGCCCAGGTCCAGGTAGAGGGTTGGCTCGCCAGAGCCGACCAGGGTCAGCCAATCACAACCATTTGACCCCAGCGCGTGAAGAGTTTCTTCCACTTGGGTCAATATCTGTGATACGGGGACAAAGGTTTTTCTCTCATTGCTCATGGGAACGCTGCGGCCAAGCTGACAGTACACGCAGTTCCAATTACAAGTTTTGAGGGGAACAGGGTCAATTCCAAGAGAGCGCCCAAGACGCCTAGAGGGAACGGGACCAAATACGTGCTTCATCAACATTCCTGACCTGCCCAGAAGAGCGGGCTATGCGATCACGGTCTAGCAGACAGTTGGGCAGAACAATCCCGGCCAGTTCCTGATCCGTCGGGTATGGCTTTTGGCTTCGCGCTGCGGTCAATAACGTCAAGATTACCCTACCGCTTCAGATGATAACTCGCGTGGACAGCAAATGACAAGGTGTTCTGATAGTACCGTTTTTCTATTCATCAGCAAGCACACGCTCGCCTTGAAAGAACGCCCATGCGTCACACTCACTGCCATCGCCGAAGCTGCAAATACCATACTGACCGCCAGCCTCATGCTCGCGTATCTCACTCCTAGCTAGGGTTGGACCCGCTCAACTTTTAGCCTATCTCGAAACCGCCTCCGGAAATCGAAGTTCGCTTGTTGATCGTCTAGATAGGTTCATAAGCTGCGATTGACATCTGGATCGGTGGCAGTAGAATAGCTCAATTTAACCATGAGAGGCTGTTTTACAATAGCATTTCAGATCAGACCCTACGGTTCCTTTCAAAACCGCTAATTGTTGAAGGAATCTACCACGAGTAGAATGACATCATAGATGCGATCCCCGTCAACGGGGTTCACATCCGTGAAGTCACAGGTTCGAGTCCTGTCGTGCCCTTTATTTTTTGCCCTGGTCTGGTGACCAGGGTTTTTTCTTGTCAGAAATCAAGTCGATGAAAGTCGTGGACCTCACGGTTCCCCAAGATATCTGTTCGAATTAAGTTAGCGCCCAACCACGATCGACAATGATTTGGACTCCGTGTACCGTAAGTTAAATCCAGGTAAGGCGGCGTATGGTGTTTAGCCTTCAATAAATTCCTTGAAACTCTGAAGATCGGCTGTCATTCGTTTATCCATCTGTCTGCGAATAAATGGAGCCATCAATCTTGCCAAGAACCCAGACATATTTGCATCAAACCGCAGCATAACTTTGGTGCCACCTTCAACTTCTTCACAGGTTTGGTGAGATTCGCCATTGCCAACACCTGTGTACCTCAGCACCTGTTGATAAGGTGGTTCAAACTCAATTACCTCTTGTTGTTGAACAGCGTCACGGCCCATGAACCGTGAAACAGTTTTGTAGGTTGAACCTGCGCCGAGAGGCGGCGAGTAATCCCGTAGTTCGTGGGGTTGTGCGAACCACTTTAATTGCATTTCAGGATCAGTGAATCCCGCGAAAGCTACTTCAATAGGGGCGTTGACAACAATTGATTTGGACCCAGTGATTTGACCCATTTATCTTCTCCTTCTTCTATTCCTTGGGGCTTTTGAGATGCTTTCAATATACTCTCCATTCTCTAGAAGCGCTACTTAACGTCGATTCCGATGATATACCGCTGTCTGAGGATTGAGCAGATAGCAAAGTGGGGGACACCGGTCAATAGATGATATGTTATCGTTCTCCAGTTGTTCGTACATTGACTAACCCTCATGCGGCTGTAGAATATCGTAAGATAATCCGAATCATCTCCAGAAGCTGATTTACAGTAACGTTGCAGATCAGACCTCACGGATATTAACATAACCGCTAATTGTTAAAGGATTCTACCTTGAGTAGAATGACATTACGGGCGTGATTCCCGTTGTAACGGTTCACATCCGTGAGGCCCGCAGGTTCGAGTCCTGCCGCGCCCATTTTTCGATGCCCTGGTCTAGTGACGAGGGTTTTTTCTTGCCTGTTGCTTCAGTTCCCTGCAATTTCCGCTCTGGTTGACCTCACGGATCGTTAGCAATTCACCGCTAGCGCGGACTTTATTTCTACGATCTATCTTCAAAAAGATAGGCCATCTACATATTGGCCACGTCTTCTGCTATAATGCCTTGTGAGCTCAACAATGGATCAGATTGCGAAAACCGTGTGAAGATTTATCTGGATGTTTGTTGCTTGAATCGTCCCTTTGACGATCAGTCACAAGACCGAATTCGATTAGAAGCTGAAGCCGTGCTGCTTATACTCACCCGTGTTCAAAAAGAAGACTGGGTTTGGTATAGTAGTGACGTCGCGATTGATGAAATTGAACAAACGCCAGATACAAAGCGGCGAGAACGCGTAATGCAATTAAACGCACACGCGAATGAAGTTTATCAACTCACAGATGTAGACATTGCCAGGGCCAAAGCACTCGCCAATCGCGGCTTTTCAAGTATGGATGCATTGCATCTGGCCTGTGCCGAAAGCTGTGGCGCCAACGTCTTTCTGACAACAGACGACAAACTATTGCGTAGTGCCAGCCGATTAGCGGAACAGCTACATATAGTCGTTGAAAATCCGTTGCACTGGTTGGTTCGGCAGCAAGAAAGTGAACCATTATGACAGAAAGCATGACCTTAAATGAAATCCAACAAGCCGGTCTAGCCGCTCTTTCCCGCGAGTTAGGGCCGGTCGGCTTTGTGCGCTTCCTCCAAATGTTTGAGAGAGGGTACGGTGACTATTCTCAGGAGCGTTCCGGTTGGCTGGAGGAGCAGTCCATTGACGATATCGCGAAGCGAATCCAGGAAAAACGAGGCTAACAAAACTAAAACCGGACAGTGCTTTTCGACCATCTTAACAATGTTCATGTTACGGAAAATGGGCATAACCTTCGGAATGGCGTCGGCCCATTTGGACAATTGATTGTTAACGTGCGCTTCATACTGATGTTGAAAGCGATTTGCCTGCGAGGAACTAATCGGACACTCCAAAATCATTGTGATTCTGATCGTGTCCTTAAGTCTCTGGCTTGCGACTCTCTATGTCAGACTCAAGTAGCCAACTTGTTTTTAACAAACTGTCGAAAATAAGCTAAGAATTGGCTTCCGGCTAACGGTGTCTCTACGTAATCAAAGATGGGGCCATCACATGGAGTTCGCTGTCTTCCCAACTAACGGGATCCGAGCAGCCCGCTGTGCAGTTAATGAACTAGAGATCGGCCAGCTCGTCTGAATTATAGTCGTTGTGGAAATCGTAGTATGTGACTCCAACGACTCTGGCATCATTCACCGCCACCGAGGGTAGGAACGTCTGTTGCCTGAGTGGATTGGCGTTGGTCGGTGTCTGGTTAATCCTTACCCCCGCCGATAGGGTTAACTAGCTATCAGTGGACATCGAGAAGGCTACTTCGTCGAAGCCACTGAAAAACTGATAACTGGAAACGATGGACCAGACTGCCGAGTTGATGGCGATAAGTTAGCATTTGAAGGAAGATTTCATATCAGGTGATTCAGAGTAAGTTTGATGGACGGCTTGACGGAATACGTGTTCCATTCAGCTTCAAGTCAGCTTCAAGATATCGGACGAACTGGAACCGGTGCAAGGCACCGGAACGTTGTCTCTTCTGTACGGAACGATGAATTCAGGTTGACATTTTTTCTCTGAGATGAGTTTGTGTTCATCTGTGTGCGCAGTTGATTCGGATTGGAAAAACAGAATGAGCGAATACCAATACCACGAATGGCAAACCGTGGACCGGTTGTTGACGCATGAAGAACAGGCTGAAGTGGAAAGCCTCTCCAGCCATATCGAAGTAAGTTCGAGCCGGGCAGTAGTTACCTACAATTGGAGCAGTTTTCGCCACGATCCCAAGCAGGTGCTGCTCGACTACTTCGACGCCTACTTCTACATGGCGAACTGGGGAACGCTGCGTTTGATGTTCCGCTTTCCAAAGGGGCTGATTGACAGAGATGCGATCAGACCTTATTTGCTGGAAGAGTTCGTCTCATTTGAGACAGTTGATGAATATCAAGTACTTGACTTGGAATTCGACCCCGAGTACGGCGAGGGCTGGATGGAAGCGGAGAGCGGACTTTCCGGTTTCATCCGCCTGCGAGATGACCTAATTAATGGAGATAACCGCCTGCTCTACCTGGCATGGCTGAAGGTCGTGACGAATTCTGAAGGGATGGTTGATGACTACGAATCCGAAATTTTCTGCTCCGAATTCGAACCGCCTGTGCCCCCGGGACTCAAGAAACTTTCTCCTAGCTTGAAACACTTTGTTGACGTCTTTGAGCTCGACCCCTTCCTGATCCAGGCTGCTGCGGAGACGAGCGAGACCCCAACCTCAGCCAAGCGTATGAATTACAGCAAACTGGTTGCCCGCCTGCCGCGTGAAGAAAGCAACGCGTTCCTTGCCGCGCTGGCCGAAGGAAAGCCGGGGGTAGCATTGGCATTACGTAAGCGCTTGTTGGCTTTTTCGCCGGAACAGAAACCTACTCAAACAAAAATAACCCGCACGCTCCGGCAATTGCTGCAGCGCGCGCAAGAGCTTGCACAGGCTGAGCGGAAACGCCAAGCAGAAGAGACTCGCAAAAAGCATGTCGCAGAAATGACTGCGCTGGCAGCACGGGAGGAACAGGCCTGGGGAGAGGTAGACCATTTGCTGGATCACGGCCGTAAGATCGCTTCAGTTTACGATGATACGACCGTCCGATTGAAGAAACTGGAACAGCTCGCCGAATTTCGGAATACGGAGCACATATTCCAAAGGCGGATTCGGGCACTAGGGGAGAAATATGCCAGCCGGCACGCGCTGATCCGGCGATGGAAGAACCAGGGGTGGGTGTGAAGCAATCATGCCTGATCAAAAAGATATCGACCAGTCCATCGCGGCTTTAGAGGAAGAACTGGTCGGTTTGAACAAACAGCGCGCCTCGGTCATCGTCAGGCTTCAGGATTTCCGACGTGAAAAGACATTATTAGCGCAATCAGGATCGCAGCTCTCCCTGACCTTCCGGCTGCCTGCTGTCACCAACCAATCATCGGAAGACGATAAGATAGCTCTCTTTCAGACTCTGTTCAAAGGGAGAGATGATGTTTATCCCAGAAGATTCGAGAGCGCCAAAACAGGCAAATTCGGATATTCGCCTGCCTGTGCCAATGAATGGGTACCCGGTATCTGTCACAAGCCCAGGATCAAATGCGCCGACTGCAAAAGCCAGGCCTTTTTGCCGGCTAATGAATCGATGATTCGTAATCATCTCCTGGGCCATGATCCATCCGACTCTACTGGAAGAGATTTCACTGCTGGTGTATATCCCCTGCTTCTCGACGAAACTTGCTGGTTTCTCGCCGCTGATTTCGATAAGAGTACGTGGCAGGAAGACGCCGCTGCGTTTTTTGAGATCTGCCAAATTCATAACGTCCCTGCAGTGCTCGAGCTCTCGCGTTCCGGAAACGGAGGCCATGTGTGGATTTTCTTCTCTGAACCTATCCCGTCGAAGGTAGCCCGGAGACTGGGCTCCTATTTACTGACCAAAACGATGGACCAACGCCCTGAAATCGGTTTCGATTCTTACGACCGGTTCTTTCCAAGTCAGGACACTCTTCCGAAGGGTGGATTTGGGAACTTGATTGCATTGCCATTTCAGAAAAGGCCGCGCGAGAGAGGGAATAGCGTTTTTGTTAACGAGAATCTCGAGCCCTACGAAGACCAGTGGGCGTTTCTCTCATCGATTCGGCGAATGGACCTGAATGAAATTGAAGCTATCCTTGCGGATGTAACTGATGATGAAAACATCCTGGGAGTCAAAATTGCTGTCTCGGAAGAAGAAGCCCCTTGGGAAGTACCACCATCCAGGAAACGAAAAGAAAGACCGCTTACCGGCTCCCTTCCGGAAAAGCTCTCTCTGGTTTTTGGAAATCAGCTCTACGTTGCCAAGGATGATCTGACGCCCTCTTTGAGGAACCGGCTTATTCGCCTGGCAGCCTTCCAAAACCCGGAATTTTACCGCGCCCAGGCTATGCGATTCTCCACCTTTGATAAACCCCGTATCATAAGCTGCGCTGAAGATTTCCCGAAGCACATCGGCCTACCCCGCGGCTGCCTGGATGAAATCATCGATCTGTTGGAAACGCATCACATCAAACCAGAAATCATCGATGAGCGCTTTTCCGGTACCTCTATTATGGTTGATTTTCAGGGTAAGCTTAGACCAGACCAGCAAGTTGCTGCGGAGGCGATGTTGAAGGAAGACACCGGAGTTCTTGCAGCAACCAGCGGCTTTGGAAAAACGGTTATTGCCTCCTACCTGATTGCAAAACGAAAAGTCAACACGTTGGTATTGGTTCATCGCCGGCAACTTCTCGATCAGTGGATTGCGCACCTGATCAATTTCTTGGGACTTGCGCCACAAGAGGTCGGACAATTCGGAGGTGGGAGACAAAGATTAACAGGTGTTGTCGATGTGGCTACAATCCAGAGTCTGAATATGAAGGGGATAGTAAATGACCTCGTTGGGGAGTATGGGCATCTAGTTATCGACGAGTGCCATCACATCTCCGCCTGGAGTTTCGAACTTGTTGCCCGACAGAGCAAGGCAAAATATATCACCGGTCTTTCCGCTACCGTAACCCGGAAAGATGGCCACGAACCGATCATATTTATGCAATGCGGACCAGTTCGATATCGAGTAGACGCGCGGCAGCAAGCAGCCAAAAGGCCTTTCAAACACCGGATTACAGTGAGGAAGACGGAGTTCAAGCTGAGAGATGAGTTCTCAGAGGACAACCAGCCATCGATACAGGAAATATACAAGGCTCTTTCCGATGATAAGTCCAGGAACGCTCAAATTGTTGAAGATGTACTGGAAGTAATAAAAGTAGGACGGTATCCGGTGATCCTGACAGAACGCAGGGATCACTTGAAGCTCCTTGCAGAACAACTGCAGCCGCACATCCAGAATATCATCGTCCTGAAAGGGGGGATGGGGAGAAAACAACGGCGTCTTATCCAGGAGCAACTGGAAAATGTGCCTGACGGAGAAGCGCGAGTTGTCTTATCTACTGGCCGGTATTTGGGAGAAGGTTTCGACGATGCCCGGTTGGACACGTTATTCCTGACGCTCCCGATTTCCTGGCGAGGAACGTTGGCGCAATATGCAGGTCGATTGCACCGTGAGCACGACCAAAAAAAGGAGGTCATCATTTACGATTATTTGGATGAAAATGTCCCGCTATTGTCACGTATGTATGAAAAGCGAAGACGGGGGTATAAGGCACTTGGGTATGAAATCTAGGGATATCAAATCTAACCAATTAGGAGGGGAATCTCCTCACAACCCATAAGATCTGATGCTCGATAACACCTTGAGCGACAACGCTGGCTTCGCCGAGGACGGCGCTATAGTGCTAGGATCGAGGACCGCAGGAGCATCAAGGATCGCAAGCATTGTGTTAAGCTGTCGGAACCGGGGCGGAAGAGACATCACCTGCTCGGTAGAGTTGGGTCGTGATAGCCAACAACATGACCATGCTGGTGGCGGGACTGGCAGCTTGTGTATGAAACAGGTTCGTTCAAAACCAGGCGGAAGTCCGCCTGGATCTACAAATCCCAATGAAAACTAGTCGAAAAGGAAACGGCCGTCGCATCCAACAGCCGGGTCTGACACCACCTGACATGTGTGATCAAAACACATCGTCTGGCGATTGTCCGCATCGTACTGCGGCCCTTCAGAGACTGACGAAGACGCTCGCGTACTTTTGTGAGAATACGAGACGATCGCCTCGCTCAGCGCTACGCTCAGGGGTTACGCAGCCTATGTGTCACCAACGTGTCCACTCATCTTCTATTTGACTAGAGTCTATCTGGAATCCGAGGCTTACAGGATTGACACTCGGTTCGATGGCTGTAGAATATCGACAGATTACATCAATTTAGCTCGAAGAGGCTCATTTACAATAACATTGCAAATGAGACCTCGGTTCTTAACATAACCGCTAATTGTTAAAGAATTCTACCTCAAGTAGATTGACATTACGGGCGTGTTCGCAGTTCGTAGGGATACACATCCGTGAGGTCGTTGGTTCGAGTCCAATCGCGCCCATTTTTCTTGCCCTGGTTCTAAGCCAGGGCTTGGTGCTCCTAACACCTGTCTGAACTGTGCCGCCAACCCCCATTGACAAACCCGAGCAAGTTGCTTCGTCGAAATCTCAAGCTCCCGAATCAGAATCGATTGGGGCAGTTGGCGAACGCGAATTCGAGGTAATCCAACTCATTTTCAAGGGGTGAGCTTGTCGAGAAATCGCTACAAGGCTGTTCCTTGTGCCCAACACGATCAAGATCCGCCCTCACAATATCTACGGTAAACTCGGCGCGAACAACCAGGCACAGTCAGTTACCAAGGCTAAGGCCTTGGGGATCTTGCTCTTGACCTAATCGATTGATGCTGGAAAACAGCACTGGCTGCATGCAAAACGAAATCAAAATCATCAGGCCTCCGTCTGCAAGTCCACTTTTTCCGTTTCCAGGAGAAGGGATTACCACCATGAGTACCACGTTCGGGGTACGACATTAATACCCCCTGTCTCTTATCCTGTAAGGGGATGTTCACCAATCTAAAATTGTCAAAGTGGATCCGCAAGGGACACTCTGCACCGAAACAATCAGGCTTATCTGTTATGTCCTAGATGACAGGAAAAAGGAGACCATCATGTTATTTTCCGGGAAGAATTGCTTAATCACCGGCGCAAACTCAGGTTTAGGATTTGCAGTTTCCAAGAAATTCGCGCGCAGGGGGGCTCACACGATATTGCTATGCCGCGACAAGGAACGAGGCGAAGATGCTGTTCATACGATAGAGCAAGAGACACCGAATGCTTCAGTTGATCTGATGATCTGTGATTTGGCGTCCATGGAATCAACTCAAAGCTTCATTAGAGACTTCAAGGCGAAGTATTCGAAACTCGATATCCTCTTAAACAATGCTGCGGTTATGAAGCGGAAGCGCACGATTACCGCGGATGGCTTTGAGATGATGTTCCAGGTGAATTACCTGGCGCCATTCATGTTTATGAACGCCTTTGTCGAGTTGCTTGAGAATGGTTCGTCACACCAAATCATTAACATTGCGCTACCGGCCGACGACTTGCGTTTGAATTTCGACGATCTCCAATTCAAAGAGACCTATCACATGTTCAATTCATTCTTCCAGACAAAGCTCTGCCTACTGATGGCCAGTCTTGAGATGGCACGGAGACATGAAAGCGATGAATTGACAGTAAAACTCGCCGTCCCAGGATCTTTCAAGTCGAACCTGGCAAGGGACTTTTACGGGTTTGGATGGGTAAAGAACCTGTTCATGGCCTCCGTCGATTCGGCGGCCGAAAATATCATGTATGTTGTCACGCTGGATGAGGAGCAGAAGAAATCCACCAGATTATTTGAGAAGCGAGAAGAAAAACATCTCACGCCCTATTGGCAGGATACGGAGGTTAGCGAACATTTGTGGTCAACGACAGAAGCGTTGCTTGAGGATAGCCCGATCTACCAATCCGTTAGTTTTGAAAGATTGGCCGCAAGATCGTTGGTCTGAAAGACAGTGAAATCGTTGCTTGACGAATAGAAGAGTGGCCATTGAAATCTGTTAAGTAAGTATTCGAAAGGTTTGTGCACTTTTCCAATTGAATAATGCGAGTCATTCTCTCTGAAAAAGGAGAGAGCGCTCATGATTTATGCCAAAGTCGATGCCCAAGACCGCGAAACAATCCAGGCCGAGATGAGAACGACCATTGATGCTAAATGGTATCGGCGACTCAAGGTCATTGACCTATCAAGTCAGGGCCAAACGGCCTCGGAACTGGCCCAGATGTTTGACTTATCAGCCGCAACAATCCGCCGCTACATCCATCTCTACAACGATGCAGGTCTAACTGGTTTGCGACCGGCATACGGTCGTGGACGGCCGCCGCTGTTGAACTGGACACAAGCCCAATGGCAAGATGTGCTAGCGCAATCACCGGCTAATATGGCCCAGTTGAACACGGCGGCTCAAAACTGGACCCAGGCCTTACTCCGTCAGTATCTAGAGACCTATCACAAGGTCAAGGTGACCCAAACCACCATTTCCAAAGCCTTACGTCGCGTTGGTATTCGCTGGCGACGGGCCAAGCGCCGCGTGTACTCGCCGGATCCGCTCTACGTCATCAAGCGGCAACGAGTTGACCAGCTACGGCAGCTGGCGCTGGCTGGTGGTCTCACCAGTCAAAATTCTGCCCGACGCCGGTCAGACGAACCGCCCAAATCAGCCTATCTCGCTTTTCTTGATAGCACCGACCTACACTGGAATCCCGACATCGGTTCCACCTATGGGTTAGCAGGCAAGCAATTGAAGGTTGATTCTCCTGGGTTGGAGAATCCCTGGTATGCTCTCTTTGGTAGCCTGATATTCCCGTCCGGTGAAGGACTCTACACCATCCATCATCGCAAACGAGCAGCCGAACTATTGGAGCATCTTCGGTTGTTAATCGATCTCGAGCCAGGTGCCTTCTGGTTTGTCATCCTGGACAACGCTTCGGCGCACACAACGGCAGCCATTCACTCTTTCGAGCAGCAACACCTGGACCGTCTAGAGTTAGTCTATTTGCCGACTTACAGCCCGCATTTGAACCTGATTGAACGCCTGTGGCGACTGATGCGTAGCCAAGTTACTCGTAATCGTTTCTACGACTCTCTGTCGGCCCTGGCCGATGTCACCGTTAATTGGCTTGACCAGTTGCCTTTTTCTCAATTCTGTTCCCTCATGGGAACGGACGAGCGACAGCTCGCATTTGTTAACAAACCTTTTTACTCAGAAACAAAATTTTGCCTATGTCGAAATGGCCAACTGCGATTCAATACGAAACCCTAAGCGAGATGCTTGCTTGTGGAGGCGCTTGATGGCCCTCTCGCGTTGTTGAGCAATGTATTGGTCTGCACCGGGATCATGATAGTCGACACGGTGCTTGAGCATATGGAAAATAATACGAGCCAGTTTGTGAGCAGTAGCAACAACAGCCTTAGGTGCACCATGACGTGCTTTGATGCGTCGATAGAATGCACCGAGAGCGCTGTCGGAGCGTGCCAAGGATTGGGCAGCCACGCGCAAAGCGTGGTTCGCTCGATTGTCTGTTTTTCGTGTGCGGCGACGTTTGACTTTACCGCCAGTAATCTCATTGTTGGGACTCAATCCCAGCCAAGATGTGAAATGCTTTACAGTGCGCCACTTGTTCATATCCATCCCTACTTCAGTGAGTACAACCTGCGCTGTCAGTGCATCAATGCCATCAATCTGGGTCAGATCCACGCCAACCATGTGGTACAGGGCACCAGCCAGGTCAAAGTGGGCCTGGTTCTTGCGGCGCTTCTGCTTACGCGGCTGTGGTGGAGCTGTAGTGCTGACCTCGCCCTCGCTTGTTGGCGAAGTCTTTGCCATCTCTGCGTACAACGTTTCCAATTCAGCGTCAACAGCCGCAATTTGCTGACCGTACATGTCATACAGTTCAACCGCTTGCTGCAGGGCAAAGAGATGTTCTCGCCGATAGTGGCCGGTCAAGGCCTTGGCAATCTCCTCCTGGCTACGTTTGCACCTACCATGACGATATTGGGCCAAGACATGCGGGTCGTGTTCCCCAGCAACAATAGCGCGGATGATAGTCATTCCCGTGGCACCGGTGATGTCACTGAGGACAGTCGTCAGCTTGACATTCATCAGATCCAGTGCCTTTTGCATGTGCTGGATGTGAGCCGCTCGATACCGCACGAGCATCTCACGGTGACGTGCCAGGGATCGCAGGACGCGAATCTCATCGGGTGGATGGAAGGAACCACGCAGCAAACCATATGTATGCAGCTGAAAGATCCATTCGCAATCAGAAACATCTGTCTTCCGGCCAGTGACATTCTTGAGGTGACGAGCGTTAACCAAGCAGACCTCAATGCCGTTGTCCTCAAGAATGTCGAACAGCGGTACCCAGTAAATACTGGTCGACTCCATGGCCACGGACTCAACCCCACTGGCAACTACCCAGTCGGCGAGAACGTGCAAATCACTGGTGAAGGTAGAAAACACGCGAATCCGCTGCTCATCACGCCCAGCTGGAATACAGACGTAGATCTCCTCGGAACCAATGTCGATGCCGGCCGCATTAGGCTGGATCTGCTCCAACACGTCGAAGTCAAGCTCTTTCTTCTTTCGTTTTGCCTTGCCCATGATAACCTCCGGTCTGGGTGTCATTTCGTCCAGACCCGATTATCAATGTCTAACTGGAGTTTACTCAACGGGGTCCTAGGGCCACCACTCATCAAACCATCGATAATCGGAACCACTTTCATAGACGGGCGCGCGGGCACCAATAAAGACTCGGTCTTGGCTTGTCTGAACGTATCAACAATGATAACCGGCTTGACACTGCTTAGCGCAGCGCTGTTTCTATTCTCATGGAACACTGTGTGCGGTGTGGCAGCTTTCATAATGACTTAAATACACGTATGATTCATGTCTTGCCTGCGCCTCTCCTTAAGAGGTTGGATAAAAATGACCGTAAAGATTCCTGAATCACATCGAGATTTATTGGCCGGGCCGGTGAATGTAGTGCTGACCACGCTGATGCCCGATGGCCAACCAACTACCCCGATATGGTGTAATTTGGATGGTGATGACGTGTTGATCAATTCCATGAAGCAGTTTCGCAAGCAAAAAAATATGCGCCTGAATCCTAAGGTAACTTTGCTGGCCTATCACCTGGATAATCTGCTACGTAACATTGAGGTTCGGGGCCAGGTGGTTGAGATGACCGAGGTGGGGGCGCTGGAGCATCTGAACGAGTTGAATATATTGTAAGGCAGTGGTCCGGAATTCTTTGGGGATTCAGTAGACGCCGAATTAAAGCACAGATTTAGCCCAGTCAAGATTCGGATCCGGCCGGTCAGGGTGCGAGTGGAGGGTTAATCATGACGGCGACAATTCCCGTATCCCACTTGACTTATTGCTCGAGCCAATTGATGGTGTGTTGACTACGCTAATGCCCGATGGCCAACCCCAGATGAGCATCGTTTGGGCTGATTACGACGGCCAATATGTCTTGATCAACACCACCTTGGAACGACAGAAGGGCAAGAACATGGTTGCCAATCCCAAGGTGAACGTCCTGATCATCGATCCAAAGAACGTTGCTCGCTACTTGGAGGTGCGGGGTGAGGTGTCACAAATCAACCAAGAAGGCGCTATCGCCCACGCCGATAAACAGACCAAAGCTTACTCTAACGGTGCCCAGAAGCGTTTTTACGGAGACATATATCCTGAAGAGCAACGAGAAAAAGAAACCCGGGTGATCGTAAAGATTGACCCCAGGAAGATCACCACCAACGCCATCTTTAGTTGAGAGAGAACAATTGTGCGAGCCAAGCAATAAGGAGAGTTTCAAATGAAAATCGAGATTGTTTATGACAGCAGCACCGGTACTACCGCCAAGGCGGCTGAGGAAATGGGCAAGACATTGGAGGGAAATGGGCACCAGGTTCGGATTCAATCCGTTGCATCAGCCGATCCGGCCGAGATGTCGAGCGCGGATCTTATCTGCGTAGGAGGTTGGGTTAAAGGCTTGTTCATCATCATGCAGCGTCCGTCTCCTGGTGCCATGCAGTTCATCGATAGGTTGGGACATCTGACGGGAAAGAAAGCCGCGGTGTTCTGTACCTATAAGCTAGCCACCGGATTGACTCTCTCAAGAATGACCGAAGCGCTGGAGGGTAAGGGGGCCCAAGTGGTAGGTCAGTTCAAGTATCGCGGCTCCGAGCCCAATAGCTCGTTCGCCTCCTTCGCTTCGTCCTTGGCTTGACACTGCTTCGTCCGTGACTTGACATGAAGGGTACATGTCAAATGCCATAGGGATGCGCGTCAAAAACCCGGGGGGAGAAAACGTCTGCTGAATCAACCACTTCTTGCTTGTGCAAGCGGCCGTGATCTTAGGTGCCCCTGCTCACGGAGGATTCGCTACTATTATCCAGGAGGGCAATTATAGTACGACCAACATGGCCGCGATATTGGCGGCCGACTCGTTTCCCTCTGCCGGGTACAGTAGTCTGATTGCTTATTTGCCCCTGCGACCACATTGGAACGGGTGGCAGGCCAAGACGTTTGTGGAATTCCCGCGCTTAGTCATGAAATTTCCTTTATAATGTGCGTATGCCTGAAACTCTGCTGCGCACGAAGCTATTTGTCCCGCCACTGCGGCCGAACCTCGTGCCCCGGCCTAAGCAGATCGCCTTCTTTAGCCAGGGACTAGAGCTGGGTCATAAACTCACCCTCGTCTCCGCACCAGCTGGATTTGGGAAAACCACCCTGGTTGCAGCATTCATTCACAATTCACAGACAATCATAGGTCGTGCACAAACTCTCAATTCGAATTTCGCCTGGCTCTCCCTCGACGAACACGACAACGACATCACCCGCTTCTTAACCTACTTACCTGAGTTCGGAATTACGAAGATAGATGGAGAGCACCTCTATCATGGGTACAATGTGTTTGTCAGGAACATAACCCATTCAAAAGGTGCTCACCATGAGTTTAGTAGAACTGTTCTGCCATGTCGATGATTTCTGTCTTTGTTTTGATGAGTGGCAAGGTAGCCAGCAATTGGCAGCCGGCCGTAGCAAGCCTGGACCGAAGCCCAGCCTCAGCAGCAGCGAAATCATGACCATCATCATGTACTTCCATATGTCGAACTATCGCACCTTTAAGCATTACTACACCAGACATGTCCAGCAACGGTGGCGAGGCGAGGGTTTCCTGGTTTGGTCAGCTACAATCGATTCGTGGAGCTAATGCCTACCGTGCTGTTGGGGCTGTGCTGGTACCTACAGACCCAGAGCGGTACAGTCAGCGGCATCTCCTTCATCGATGCCACACCGCTGGCTGTCTGCCACAATCGACGTATCTAACGCCACCGGGTGTTTGCTGGCCTGGCTGCTCGAGGCAAGAGCTCGATGGGCTGGTTCTACGGCTTCAAACTCCATCTGGTGGTCAATGACCAAGGCGAGATCCTGGCCTTCTTTCTGACCGCTGGTAATGTCGATGACCGCCAGCCGGTGCCTCAACTGGCCAAAGCTCTCTTCGGCAAGCGCTTTGCTGACAAGGGGTATATCTCGCATAAGCTCTTCGAACGACTCTTTGCCCAAGGAGTGCAGCTCATCACGCCGATTCGCAAGAACATGAAGAACCGACTGCTGCCCTTGATGGACAAGCTGTTGTTGCGCAAGCGGGCCATCATCGAGACCATTTACGACCAACTGAAAAACATCTCGCAGATTGACCACACCCGCCACCGCAGCGTGGACAACTTCTTGGTCAACCTGATGGCCGGGTTGGTCGCCTACACCCATCAGGAGAAGAAGCCTTGTCTCAACTTGTCAAAGAGCGAGCGGGAGATGCTTCCCGCTCTCATTTAGAACTCCGAACTCAGGTTACTTCGTCTCATCAGCCCGGGGACTGTTAAAGCCCATTCCTCCAACATCTATCGCAAACTAGACGTGCGCAATCGCGCCCAGGCGATCATCCGCGCCAATGAGCTGAATCTGTTATAAGACTGCCAGGGCAAGCATTATTGGCATTCCCCACAACTACCTAAACTCAAGATAAACCCACAAATAAACTTTCATCAGATGACGGGAGTAGTCCGGAAAGCTATACTGTAGATAACTACAGGATCGAGTCTGGGGATTGAAAACGTTCCCTTTTTCAAGGAAGGTCAGAAAGCGATGCAAAAGAAAAACGATGGTTACACAATAATCCCTTTTTCCAAGGGGCGACAAATTATCACTGAAATCTTAGCGTTGGGAGAGCAAAAACATATCATTAATGGTTTGGTCGAGGTAGATGTGACCAAGGCCCGCCAGTACATTCGCGATTACGAAGCGGCGACAGGAACGGACATCTCCTTCACGGCATTTATCGTCACCTGCCTGGGGAAAGCGGTAGATATGAATAAACACGTCCAGGCGTATCGGAGAAGAGGAAATCATCTGGTTCTTTTCGATGACGTAGACGTAAACACCACCATCGAGTTCGAAAAGGATGGGGAAAAGTTCCCTCTCCTCCACGTTATCAGGGCGGTGAACAAAAAAGGATATCAAGACATTAACCTGGATATCCAAAAAGCCCAGGCTGAGGGAACGAGGAGGCAAGGCGACCCAACAAAGGCCCCCAAGTTTTTGATGACGCTGCCCTCCTTTATCAGACGATTGATGTTCAGGTGGGCGTCCCGCAGTCCACATTTGACTAAGGCAAATCGTGGCACAGTCATGCTTACAGCCGTGGGCATGTTTGGCAATGGCGGCGGATGGGGGATTCCCTTCATACAGCATACGCTCGCCGTTACCCTCGGCGGCATCTCCGAAAAGCCGGTCGTCCTTGAAGGACAAATCGAAATACGCGAGATGTTGAACGTAACGGTCAGCTTTGATCACGATATCGTTGACGGTGCGCCGGCGGCGCGTTTTACCAGTCAGCTCAAAAGCCTAATTGAGAGCGGTTATGGGCTTGTGGAGCAAGAGGTCGCGATAGAAGAAGTCAGTTAGCCTGCATAAAAGACTCTGAAAAAAATACGCTCGTAGTCTTTACGACTTGATCTATTATCGTCGAATGGCTGGCGTCTTGTCACAAACTAAATTGAATGTGACGCAGCGGCCTTTCAGCTATCGCAAGCTGGACGTGTGTAACCGCGCCCAGGCCATTATTCGCGCCAATGAGCTGAATCTGCTTTAACAATGCCGGGGAAACCACCGCTACCTTTCCTCACCCGTTCCTAAATCAAAGATTAACCATCAAAGAGCAACCGCTCGAAAGTTATCCATTTCTGGATATTTAGAATAGTTGATTCATCGAGACTTATTACACGTCGAATCAGGTTAATAATTGAGCTGTAAGCGCTCGTTTCTTTACCAGGTAGAAAGTAGTGATGTTGAGCCTAAATAGTTCCTCATCCCAGGAAGAAGCTGATGTGTGATTGGGAATCCTTCGTACGCGGATATCTGGCCGCTGGGGACGGTGGTAATTTGAACGCGCTGGGCCGATACCTGCATGATGATGTCGTGCTCCATGACCCCGGTGGGGCCACAGCCATCGGCATAGATCATGAGAAAGAAACTTGGCGCAAGGCCAGGAACGCAATGCCCGGTCTACGCCACGAAGTTCAAGAGGTAGTGTGCGAGGGCTCTACGCTGGCGGCGCGGGTTGAGCTATCAGGCAGCCTTCAGGGTCAGTTTGCCGGGATTACGGGCGAGGGTCAGGAGTTCAAGATCGATCAAGTCATTTTCATGCACCTGCAGGATGGCAAATGTAAGGAGCTATGGGCGATCGTCGACTCAGAGAGTTTTAGGCGACAGGTGGGGGCCCCTTGAAGGTCGCTCCTGGATCAGCGCTCCGGCTAACAGCTCGCTGGAGCTATCGCAACATGGGCCGGACCCCCTGGAAACCATCGCGCTAATGCAAAATACTGTTAACAAAGAAGGCTAAGAGTACAACTTACACTATCTTTCGCGCAAGAGTTACTAGTCGTTCAATCTGTTGATGATGAAACGTCTCGTGTCCACCATAACCATTAAACCACTCCAATCCATTCATCAAGCTCAATCCACCTTCATGCAGCACTTCCAAATTGGCTTCTTGGGGCCAGGCTTCAAAATACCGACGCGTCTGCAAACGAGCCCTCTCAAACCAGAATAGTATTACCTCCATCTTTTGACCGTATGGCGGCGGCGGCGGCAGAAAACTTACATCTTCCGGCGGCTTGATACCCTCCAATAATGGTATCGCTATCAATTCCCGCAAATACAACTCATCAATTGCAAGATGCATAAAAACCTCGCCCAGTGACCAATCCTCCTCACCAGTAACGGTCGAAGGCCGCCAGTCCAGTTGTTCTTGAGTCAAGCTATCAAGGTATTGTAGTGTTCGGGAACGAACCGCCTCTAACTGCGCCAAAACTGTCTGTGGGTCTTCCATCATTATTCTCCTTCACGAATTCCGAATATTTCCATGTCATTGTAGCACAATTGTTCTAGTCCCAAAATGATAGAGACGCTGTGTTGCACTTTGACCCTTTGCTTCATTTAATAGGAGTCATGATCCCATAATCTACAATGATTGACACTAGATTTGATGGCTGTAGAATACCGAGAAGATCTATCAATCTTAGCCCAAGAGGCTCATTTACATTAACGTTGCAGATCAGACCTCACGGTTCTTAACATAACCGCTATTTGTTAAAGGATTCTACCTTGAGTAGAATGACATTACGGGCGCGATCTCTGTTCACGGTTCACATCCGTGAGGGGAGGAACTGCGTTCCGCTTGGGGTTCAAGTCTTGTCGCGCCCACTTTTTCCCCCTTTTTGGATTCCCTCATCCTCAACGCTGATAATCCCGTCCTAGGCAGTAGGCATGATAGCCGGATCTTCCTGCACGGTTCATGTCCCAGGAGATGTGAACCGTGGTCCAAGTCAGCGACGACCAGCTAACAGACTGAAATCGCCCAGCCTTCAACTGCAGATTGTCGGTCCTGCCTGTTTGGTTACGGCCGTCGTGAAGCAGTCAAGAGAAGATACATCTGCCAAAACGAAGCCACTGCTCCCAGGCGCGAAGCTACAAGGTGGCACTATAGACGAATCCGAGGCAAGGGATGATAGTGTAGTTGAAGCGGTCATACCCTGTAAACGCGGTGGTTTGGAGCGAGCTTACAAGGATGGCTAACATGACATCTGAAACGATAACGAGTACCATGAAACATCAAGCAAAAAGGAATTCAACAATGGATGCAACAACTTGCATTTCGGCTATTGTGGCAATGAGTATGCTGCCCTTTGATATCCGGCGATGGCGGGATCTCCCCCTTGCGGGATTGATAGTTATGCGGCAGACACCGTGGCGCAATCTCCTCATCCTTCTTTGGATTGTTGTTGTGGCTAGCAGTTGCTCCAGAAACTATGGGAACGATGTTCCTGGTGATTTTTTGTTGATTGTGGATGCCCAAAGTGCAGCAGAGGCAACGCAGAATATAAATTTACAAATCAAAGCCAACGGAAAGGGACAATATGAACGATATGATACTGGTGGGGTTATCCGTGGAGACCTGGAGAATATGGTCACGTACGAGGCGAGCCAGGTTGTAGAGACTCGTGAGTTCAATTTAAACAGGGATGAATTGAAGAATCTTTGGAGAGCTGTAGAAGACAACAATATATTTGAACTTACAGGAGACTATCGATCGCCTAGAGGTTTTTCATATGCATTCATAATGATTGAAGCAGATGGTCGAAAGCACCAGGTCTTCAATATCGGGATGGAAGTGCCTGCGATCAAAGCAATGGTTGAAGCAACTGATGCAGTATTGCCAATAGGCGTTAATCTAGAGTATCGAGAAGGGTATTTACCGTAAACGGCCTGGGTCCATGTGACCGCTTCTACCGTGCTGATTCGTCACGCAGTCGAGAGATGGGTAGCTCTAGGCTGAGTTTGGCGATCTCGCGGGCGTTTGTCGATGCGCATGGGGTAGGTTTACGGCGAAGTGTGAGGGGTGGGGATGTTCTCCACAATCACCCATTTCTTTATTGGCAAGTAACCTTTGTAAAAATGGGTGGTAGCAATTCGCGAGGATTGACTTGTTGGGCGGCATTTTTGGCCTGAAAATGAGGCCGACTGCAAAGCCAGACGATTTATCTCTGTCGCCAGGTTTCCGGCCAATCGTGAAAGTCACCAACCTCCGTACCGTCGATCACCAGACTGTACATGAAATCGTCGGGAAAATCATTCAGACGAATCTGCCACCACTCTCCCTCTACATCCGTGGTCCAGGGATATTCTGGAGCGCCAGTTGTATCCCAGCTTAGTTCACGAGCCAACAACGCGCCCAACGTTGGTGTCGTGTGAGCCAGTCCCCTCTTTTTTCGCTGATCCTCGACCTCCCAAGCCGCTGGGCGGTGGTGAGCCCAGGCGATGATATGGTGCCAGGGTTCCAGGGCTGGCTGGTTGAGCCGCTGCCCTTCTATCCACAGCCGCCGCAGGGAAGGGCCGTAGCCATGTAGCTGATCGAAAGCCGTGACATCGACGTAGTCGTACACGTTTTGCAAAGACATATTTATCACTTCAGGTAACTCCGAACCCCAATCAGGAATGGACGGATCTGCGCCATCCAGCCACCATTGCCGGGCTACCAATGCCTGCTGGGCAGTCACATCCGCCATCTGACCGTAGCTGCCTTTGATGACATCGTGCCGCCGCGAATATCGCCCCATCCACGTGGTGAAGAGCATCAGTGCCCACAGATATGATCCTGACTTATTCTCTTCCTTTTCCCACCAATTGTTTTGGTTGGACTTTAGATCCAATTCCAGTATGGCGCGGTACTGTTCAAAGGCCATCTGGTTGGTGATGGTGACCGGGCCTTTAGCGACTTTGGTGACCGGCGAAGCCTCACCAATATATTCCTTGCTTCTCAGTTTCTGGCGTAGGGTCTGGATGGATGCGTCGTCAAAATGCGTTATAGCTTCGATCTGCTCGATCAGCTTTAGCTGCTTCTTGATTTCCCTTTGCACCCTGATCTGCCCCCAGAGACGGAGCTGCTCATTTGGATCCATCTCCCAATCCGGCGCTACGGCCTCAATCCCGGAAATTATCGCCTGCATTGCCGGTACTAGATTGACCGCTGTTCCACAGCACTCCAAGGCTTCGCTCAGCATCACGCAGGCAGCTAAGGCCGCTATATCATCAAAGTCGTCCATATGTGGCGTGCTATCTTCCACTCGTGCCACATAACGGGCTACATCGCTGGGCGAAAGCGATCTCCCACGTAGGTGGTTCCAGACTGCTTCCAGGCTGCGACGCATGTTAGCTGTATCGCCCCACTCCTCCCTTGTCGAGAAGGCTTCATAGACAGGCAACCAGCGTTCTGCCATAGCTGCAGCCAAGGCCACCCGTTGTTCCGGTAACCACGCCTCGAACGTCGCATCAACAAAGCGTTCGAAGTCGCCAATGCTGTTCAGTTTTTCGCCTGCGATACGACTCTCCTGTGTGGTCTGATGTCTTAAGTAATAGCTTAACCTAAGTTGCTACCTTCAAATATGACTGTTTTAATGGGACGCGGATTCAATGATCTTGCTCAAAAAAGCCTCGAAAAACCCCATCCTCATCAACGGCCTCAGCGAATTCCACAAAATCCATATTCGCAATCGATAGATTGTTTTCAATCCCTTGAATTTGTGATGGAATAGCCCGAAACTCACGTCCTGGCTCCTCGTACAAATCAACAATGAGCAGGGGGAGCTCCGGCTGTGAAACGGCAGTGTGATCAACCAGGATTATGAAACTGTGATCATAATCCTTTGGAACAAGCCGTAATAGTTGCGCCGTAGTCATATCCTCGTACGCTGTGTCATCGACGAATTCTACATAAGCGTGAAACATACCGACCGGCTTTCGAATTTCTGCGCGGATTTCCTCCCAAGTAAATTGGTTGGAGAAGTCTGTTCTTAGCACCAGCGGATCTTCTGTCTCTGGCAGTTGCTTCGTGATGTTATCATCCTTTTCGGTTCCATCATCAGGGAGTTGCACAGAAGGCATAGGTCTGTCTCTGAAAGAGCAGCCAACAGTCATCAACAAGTTGATGAACAATAATATTGTAATCCCCTTTTTGAGAGAGTTCTGCAATATTTCACCTGAAAAAATCAGCCAGTCAACTATTAAATATGCCCAACAGCGGTCGGCATATTATCCCATTTTCGATATATTTCGAGTGAATGTGCCGGTCTATTACAAAATTGGGTGCAATAGACCGAAACAGTGTCCGAATATTCGTCCCCAGACGGACAAACTGCCGAATACAGACAGTATAAAATAGGCGGGACCGTTCTACAAGAGGCTTCTGTGCCCGGCAGGTCCAAATTGCTCGACAGTGTGCGTCACGCCATGCGCCTGAAGCAATACTCCTACCGAACGGAGCAACCCTTTCTCGGCTGGATCAAACGCTTTATCCTGTTCTACCCCATTCCGTATCCGTTCCCCACTAGTGTAAATAAGAGGTTCACATACGTGAGGGCTCTCGTTCGAGTCGACTCGTGCCCTTTTGTACTCTGGTTTAAGGATCACGGTTTATTGTGCCCCGTACCTTTCTAATCCATAGAATCAAGAGGATCATATCCTAATCACAACTACCCTCCACGGATACACTAACAGGTTGCCTAGATGATGGCGACGCTGCCACCAACAGTTCCATCCGAGGATCTCCTTCAAACGGACCAACCATGCCATCGAAGTGACTCATGTAGTCATCACCCCAAAGATAAAACAATCCGTCTTCGGGTAGATAGAAAACATGAGTTCCTGTACCGAAGTAGTGCCCTTCTACAGTCAAGTGCGAGTAGATATGTAGTTCTACATCTGACCGAAGCTCGCTCTCATTCAGTGACTTGAGAGGATCATCAACAAAAAAGGCGGCTGGCGTCTGGGAGGAAAAGTAAGGGTCAAGATACAAGAGCCTGTCCGAGGTGTTCGCCGGTCTCAATTGCGAAGTCTCGATATCCATCCAGTTGCAACGGGTACCTAATAAAGGCCATGAAACTGCCGTCGATTCCTGTGAATTGATACAACCGTTCAAGAGTAAGCATGCATGCACAACAAACAGAAGATGACGATGGAATAGACCACTGGCGATTGAGTAGAAGCCTACCATCATGATGTAACAAGGTCTGGATGCCGGAAGCCAAGCGTTTCCATACTCAGAGGTTCACCTTTCCATTTCACGTCAAAGATAACACCTTTTCATAGGGGCCAAAGTCGGACAGATTGTTTATCTTCGGCACCGCTATCCAGTGGTCATTATTAGCCGGCGCATAGACTTGAATAAATAATTGCCGCGAAATCATAGTCCCGCGATCCATGTGCTTCGAATACGTCGTTCCACTCTTTAATATGGTGAAGGTTTTCCCGGTCTATGGTCAGATACTCGGTTCTTGATGAATCGACGTCTTGACGGTCCAGAAAGAGCCAGCCTCTTAGATCAAGGGCCTTAATGGGTGAATCCTGTTTTGCTAAAAATGCACTCCGTCCTTGGTTGATTTCTGTGACCGTTTGCGCCCCTCTCTTTGATGCTCAATTTCTCGCTGAGATCCGGTAGATTGTGAGTGAGTAACCGCAAGTCCTCATCGAATGCCCACTCATGGCGAAAATCACCCGCCCAAAACATACCTGGATCACGTTCAAAAAGATACCCTGCGACGAGTTCCTCCCCTTCATCGCCTTTGTTTTTGCTTGAAGACGTTTCCCGAAAGATCCAGTCTGGTAGTGAGATTGTTTTGCCCGACGATTGCCTGGAGGCGGGTTCGACCTCCTTTTGGTTTGTTTTCACTACCTTGTCGGTGATGCCGAGTTTAGCGAAAAGGGATGGATACTTGCTCTTTTTAATGATCAGCTCTCGAGTTTCAATCACAACTTCATGTGATGCAAATTCTCGCTCGTTAATGAAATATAGCCACGTGTGGCTTGCCATACGAAGGATTTCAAGCTAAGTCGACTCAATCATTGCTTATCTTTCTAATATAGTAGCTCTCCGAATCGCATGTTGAAATAGCATTCTCCTCATAGACAGACCCAAAAACCTCAACCTGATCGTTAGGGGAAATCTCAAATCCCTGCTGCGTTGCTTGGTCGTTTTCACAAGGGGGCCATTCTCCATAATGATAGATGACTGTCACCATCTGTTCTTGAACAAGGACACGCAATAAGCACAGACCATCTACCTCGCAGGCTAGATCATTTTCCATCACGGAACCCTGAAACTTCACTTCACCATCTGTGTTAGGATGAAGAGATTCGATCTTCAGCGCGGTAACAGTACCAACTTCTGTGGTTGGGTTGCCTGATGTTGCTGGTTCGAAATCATTACAAGCGGTAAAGAACAACATCCAGCTGAGGAGATACAGAGTAATGATCTTCATCGGCTTAGCTTTCATTACGATTGGCATGTTTGCCGGTCAATTTCTTGGTTCTAGTTGCACCATAAGCATGAGGCCAATTGGTCAATCAACCAGCCTATTCTTGGACAAGGTGATTCCAAACTCGGCGCGTCGCTAGAGCATTACTCTGGCCTTGAGATCGAGGAGGGATTGTTTCCACTCATCCACCATCTCACTTTCCGCCCAAAGCTCTAGCAGTTCCGACGGGGATTGTTGTATCCTGTCGATGGCTGCATGTGCTTTCTGGACAAGTTCAGCCGGTGGGGTCAACTGATTACGCTCCACCCAAGCGTCAACCGTCTCAGTATACGCATTGCGGATCCCCCAATTACCTTGCAACCTGGCGATTACCTCCACGGCCGCCAGAGCTTCCTCCGCATCTGGAACCTCCAGATAATCACTCCCTGTTGCCAGAACCCTTTCGACGGCACTTTCCACCAGCAACAAATCATTGGTATCTTCAAGGGAGTAACCCCAATCGCAGGCAGTGTCGTTACCGAATGCATCAATATCCCATGTACCCATGTATCACCTCACTGTCAAGAAAGCTTAATCAAGTTTTTACCGAAGAAATGCGACGCACTGTCAAGCTTAACTCCAACCGCTGGTTATTGATAATATCAATTTTGCTGTATCACGGATATGGTGTCTTCCAACACCTGGCGGACGGCCTCCTTTGACTCCGCCTGGGCGGCGGCGCGTAAGGCCGGCAGCGCTTCCGCCCGGCCGATCTCGCCCAGGGCGAGGGCGGTTCTCTCCCGAACAAAGTAATCCGGGTTGCCGAGCAGCGGTAGAAGGAGTTCCAGGGCCCTCTCGCCGTCGACGTGGCCCAGGGCGGCGACCGTTTCGGCGCGTATCAGCGGATCGGGATGCTCGAGGAAGGGGATCAGGGAACCGGCCGCCCGTTCATCCCGAAGCCGGCCGAGAGCCAGGATCAGGCGCTGAGTCTGAATGTTGCCGGGCAGCTCAGACACCCCAGGGGGAAGGCCACCCTCCAGAACCGTGATGAGCGGTGTCACGGCGGTCGGGCCGGAGGCGACGATGGTTTCCAGGGCTTGAAAGCAGTCAAAATCCTCGCAACTCAGGCAAGCGGTGATCGCCTGGCCCAATTCCGAGTTTCGGAAGAAATTGGCATTGATTGTTTCTCCCGGCTGGGGCACGGTCGAAGCGTTGGCCGGAATCCCTTCATCTTCGACGGTAGAGGTGCAGCCTGCCAGGAGAACAAGCGTGATGAAAAGGAGGGCTTTCATCATTCGGTTACTTCCTCGACGAGATACAATCCGTAAACCAGGAACGGGGCGTGCTCTTTGACCCGCTTATCGGCGGCCTTCCTAAAGGCGGCGGCCGGTTCCAGGGCATCAAACAGGTGGTAAGGGTTCAATGCCTTCGCCAAACGGGGGAGCGGCTGTTCCCGCCTATTATCCTGGCTGTAGCCACAATTGGTAATGCCGCTGGTAAGCGATCCGTCCGACACATCATAACCCAGAAAAGTCCACGATAGTTTAGGGCGATCGGGATTTGTGCTCTCGAAATAGGGTCCGTGAGGGAGCTGGGATTCGATCTCCGGTTGAAGGGGATAGGTGATGGCGATGATCCAGTAGGGCCGCTTGATTTCCGGGTCTTTGCCGCCTAGATGCGCTTTTAGCCTGTTCAGATCGTCCCAGAGGGGGATATTGGGGCCGATCCAGGCCGGCCGATGAGAGCCGGCCAGCCCCAATGCTTCGAGCTGCGATTCGGACACCAGGGGCATCTGGTGGCTGGCAAAGACGGAAGGCCAGACGATTTCATCGGTGGAGAGGATCGGGCCGGCATCCATTCGCAGCAAAAAGTGGTCCCGGCGTTCCTTGTGCCAATGAATTTCTGGATCGAGCCACATCTTGCGAGCATCAAATCCGAGCAATCTTTCGTCTAATTTCCCGCTATGATTCTTTGCCATTCAAACACCGTGAACCACTGCACCCGGCCGCACTTTCATAACCGGCAGTTTGGTATGATAATATCCAACAAAGGTGATCGATCCAAAAGGCTAGGCAAAATGCCAGATAGACCGCGATTCGCCACAGTCGTCGAAAGCAAACGAGACGAGCGTTCGATTAGAACCGTCGTCAGGCTTGAAGCTGCACCAGCATCTCCAATTGCGCCCGCCTCCCTGATTTACCAGGGCGAGATTATTCTCGAACTTCACCAACTACTTGGACGCTGGGATAAGCTGTACACGTTTGAGTCTTACGACGTTGCGTTTGAGCTGCCTAATCCAGGATTAGCGTGTGAATTCAGGCCCTGGTGGACGCCAGACCAACTTGCTTTATCTCAGGATGGCTCGAGAGAATGGCGGGAGGTAACTTTTAAGCCGGCAGACGCGGTTGAAGTCGTGTCGGACGATGGCCGGAAGCTTCGCGAACTGGAGGAAGGCGAGGATCCCATCCATGGAAGGGTGGTAAAGGGCGGTTGGGATCACCGGTATTGTGCCCTCTGCTGGCGAAAAATCTCGGCCCGGGAGGCAGATGAAGACGCAGGCTATCACGATGGACGTGACCGGGTTTGTTCTTCGTGTTATCAAAGGTTCATTTCTCGTGAACGTCGTTAAAAACCCAGCACCCTCCGGTTGCAGCATCGCCCAGGACGGCCGGGAATGAACGAAAGTGCGGAAGAAAAAGTCCTCCTTGAACGCCGCTCCATCATCTGGCCGGTGATAATCTTCCCCTATTATGAACGATCCCATACAGTGTCGGTTATTGGTTGGAAAGAAAACAGACCTCGCATCCTAAAGGATGTGAAAGCGTCCTTTGCTGGCAGGGTTTGGCTAACGGAGGGGTATTTGCGAGCCTGCAGCTTCCTTTTGAGGAGCCTAGTGAGAATCAGTATTCCTCTCGAATCGATTGTGAATGTGAAAATCAGCAATCGGGATATCGGTCTTGTTGAAGTTCGCTATCGTCAAGCGCAAATTAGCGGGCTGCTGCACCATCTTACACGGGGTGCACCCAGAGAAGTCATCTTGCTTAAATTGGATGATGTAGCAGGCAAGTGGATTCAGGCTATAAGCGAGCGAATAGGGTAAACCCGGCAGCTTAGATGTTGCCAGGTCCTGGGTTCCCAGTTAGAAGTTAAATCATGAAACTACCTCGATATTGGGCCAAGGGCACGATTGAAGCCACAGATCGACTTGGGCAAAACCATCCATTTTCCTCTTGGGGGTGGTCAGATGAGAGTGTTGGCGATGCCCGAAATAAAGGAGTGGCAAATGCATCAAGGCTTGCAAAACGGATTCTGGAAGGCGATCGACCAGACCATTACTTGTATGGTGATCGTCCTGTACGGGAAGAGACCTTAGAGGATTTCAGGAACTGGCAAGGCAAGCGTTACGCCGCCATCACTCGAAACTCGTACGGTTGCCACGTTTTGAACACCGCCAATATTATGTTCGTGGATGTGGACTTGCCACGACCGACTTTCTTTGAGAACCTAAAGCATAGCATCCAAAGACTCCTGACAATATCGGTGCTACCTCCAACGCGGCAGTTTGAGGCGAAGTCGTTGGCGAAACTGGAGTTGCTGATCAAAGATAGTCCCAATTGGGGTGTACGAGTGTACCGCACCCGGGCAGGTCTGAGATATCTATTCACTCATGACCTCTTTGATCCAAAGTCTGACTTGGTCCTACAAACGATGAAGGCTCTGGAAGCCGATCCCTTGTATGTTAAGCTGTGCCAAGCGCAAGAGAGCTTCCGGGCGCGTTTGACACCAAAGCCTTGGCGCTGTGGTGTTGCCTCACCTTTCTTCACCTGGCCCTGGCCAAATGCAGAGGCCGAAGCTCATTTCCTTCAATGGAACGGCCAATATGCAATCTCAGCTCAACAATATGCCACATGCCAGTTTATTCGAGAATACGGGAATTCGAAATCGTATTCGCCGATCACAACAATCGTTGAGATCCATGATCAGCGCACAAAGGCAACACTGGAGATGCAACTTGCTTGATTGCGCACAACTGTATTTCCGTTCACAGCGCAACCAGAGTCATCATAGCCATTAGTACAGTTGGAGAAGAAAGCGAGTCATTGCAACAAAGCAAAATGGTGAAAGCCGCAGGTCGACCGTAAACTACACTCATAGAATATTTACTCGGTTTTTCAAATCCTAGCGCGTCTTGACCGGTTCCCCTCCGAACTCTATAGTCGAGTCTGCATAACGGCTTTGAGCTCAGCGGCGAGGGATATGATCACCCGATATCAATTCGCCGTGCATCCCTGGTCCGCTTCAGCGACTACGTTAGGCATCGTGTTTCCATCTCCAATAATCTTCAACGCTACTTATTTCCACTCCATTGATATAAAGCTTCTTTCCAGCTTTCAAAATACTGATATACATATCATCTTTGGCTTTTTCTCGTTTAGCAGCGCTGTCGTATTCCACAGAAAGCTTGTTCCCTTGCGATATTAGGTCCTTAAAGAGCCGCTCAAGTGCTTGACGATCTTTATCAGCCTCATCTAGTACGAAGATACTAGGTTTATTCTTCGTATCAAAGTAATCACAAAGATTCTCAATAATCTGCCTTCGCTTTCTAAACGGTAGTAGGGGCCCGCCGTGAACTCCTATTGTACTATCGCAAAAGAGCCGATGCCCATCGCAATACGTTCTATCAAGCAATAGCTCAATATCGCCATCGGTGTACAACATCTCTTCTCCGCGCCCAATGATTTCAATCTCGTACTTACCTGTCATTTCGATGCCTAACTATTGATTAAGTCGAACAGGAGTCGGCATATTCCCGGCAATTTTGGAATAGGTGGACTATTTTCGGCATATCATTCTATTTTCGGTACAATTCGAGTAAATGTGTCGGCCTATCACGAATTGGGTATATTGAATCGAATCAGTGTCTGTATATTCGTCCTCAAAACGACAAATTGCCGAATACGGACAGTATAAAGTAGGTGGGACCATTCTACAAGAGGCCGCTGTGCCCCAAAAACCTAAATTGCTCGACAGCGTGCGTCAGACCCTGCGCCTGAAGCAATACTCCTACCGAACGGTGCAATCCTTTCTTGGTTGGATCAAACGCTTTATCCTATTCGACCCCATTCCGTACCCGTTCCCAACTAGTGTAAATAAGAGGTTCACATCCGTGAGGTCGTTGGTTCGAGTCCAATCGCGCCCACTGCTTCCCCTTTTCAGATCACGTCAGCCTAAATGTTAAAAGTTCCCGCCAGAGGTGGTGAGGAATGATTCTCGTTCGCCTCCACGGTTCAAGTCCCAACGGATGTGAACCGTAGTCCAAGCAGGATCACCTCGCAATCAGTTTTTGAATTTCGATCGCTTCACAAAACTCCCTCAGATCTTGGATTGCATGGACCGCTGTCGGAGTGGGGAAATCAAGCCATCGTGAAGAAGAACGCTTATCAGGCTAGGTTGGAAGACGTTACCGCCCATACCCTTCGCCACAGCTTTGCCAAGAATCTGGTTGATGCCGGCACACCTCTTGACCAGGTTGCCATCCTTCTAGGACATGAGAGTCTAGACACAACCAGGATTTATACCCAACCAAGTGGGCGAGACCTGGAGCGGGCTGTGCAACGGGCTGCTGGAGAGATCATTCGTGATGATGGCTAAGGCTAGAGCCAAGTGCTCCGTTTCGGATCCATATCCGTGAAGTCAGCGATACGAGTTCGTTCGAGTCCATTACTTGAAAAGTAACTTCTTGACATGCCTGTCGAGCAGTATTTGGCTTCATTGTGCTTTGAGCAAAGCGGAAAGTTGGATCAATAGCCGAATCAACTGACGAATATGATCAGGCAATTTTGGTTTTTCTGTCATCACGGTTTCATGCCTGAATGGGCCTGAAGGTCCATATTTCCAGCCTAATTGTTGATCTGAAGGAGGAAAAAGTCGCGAGGTCTTAGCCGAAATTTATGAATAAAACCTGATTCAGCAGAATATGACATTCATCCAATCCGGACATGACAAAAATCACCTGAGAAGCCTGCGAAGTTTCCTATACTGTAAATTTCTGTTGGTATAACGAGGAGAAAAGGTATGTCCAAGAAACTCTTTCCGTTTGCAATTCTATTTTGTGCCTTATTCATTCTTGTTGGTTGTAGTGGCGAACCTGAAGAGGCCGCTGTTCGCGATCAAGAAATTGCTGTTGACTTAGATCAAGAACAGGAGCAAGTACCTACAGAAGGACCAACCAATACACCACTTCCTACTTACACACCGCAGCCTACCTATACACCATTACCTACGTATACACCGCTGCCCACCTACACACCCTTGCCCTTGCCAACAGACACCCCAGAAGTGCCCCTATCTCAGCCGGGTATTTACCAGGGCTACTCTCAGCCGATGTATGACGAAAGCACTTCATCATCTCAGTACATCACCATGCGAGATGGAACAAAATTGGCGGCGCTAATCCTCCGGCCGGCCAAGGATGGAAAGCCCGTGAGCACGCCGTTGCCGGTGATCTGGACCCATAGCCGCTATCATCGAGAGGGAATACTTTATTGGCAGGGGATTGACGATGAGAGACCTTACCTGGAAACAGTATTGCAGTATGGCTATGTGATTGTCTCGGTGGATATACGCGGCACCGGGGCTTCATTTGGAACTTATCGGGATCTTTTCTCGCCAGAAGAAACAAGCGACGCCTATGACATTACCGAATGGCTTGCTGTACAACCCTGGTCTGACGGGAACATTGGCATGTACGGCCGATCGTATATGGGCATCACCCAATTCATGGCGGCCAGCACAGCGCCGCCTCACTTGAAGGCGATTTTTCCCGAAATGTCAGAGTTTGATCGCTATACCTTTGTTTACCCGGGCGGCGTGTTCCACAACGATTTCTTCCGCCAGTGGGGGGAAAATATAAACGAGCTAGATGCTAGCGGTTTGGCCGTAGATGAAGATACGGATCAGGCTATGCTGCAGGAAGCCTTGAAGCAACATGAGGGCAATGTGGATGTGTTTGACCAGTATTCGCATTTGCCTTACCGGGACAGCGTATCTGCTCTGACCGGCACGCAGCCATATATCACCAACAACCCGGCGAATTACCTGGAAGAGATCCGAGGTTCCGGCATCCCTGTATACCATTGGGCGGGCTGGTATGACAATTTCCCCAAGCACGGGCTCTTGTGGTACCACAATCTGACAAACCCGCAAAAAATCGTGATTGGCCCCTGGGCACATCCACAATTGGGGCACCTTGATCTTGCCACAGAAATGGTGCGATGGTATGACTATTGGCTGAAAGGGATTGACAATGGAGTGATGAGCGAAGCTCCCATTTATTACTACACCATGGGAGACGGGGAAAATACCGGTTGGCACTCAGCCTGGCAGTGGCCATTGCCCAATCAAGAGCTCACCAACTATTATTTCGATGGCGCAAAAGCAGGTAGCGTAGACTCCGTAAATGACGGGAGTCTCAGCCTGGATATGCCTGTAACGACTACCGGCGCAGATGAGTATCTTGTGGACTACTCGACGACTTCCGGCACGGGCACCCGTTGGGCGGCCGGACACGATGTCATGTCACCTGTTTATCCCAACACGATGATGTTCAATGATGAAAAAGGGTTGACCTATACGACACCACCTTTACCTGCTGAGGTCGAGGTCACCGGTCACCCGGTTGTTCATCTTTGGGTTACATCTTCCGCCAGCGACGGGGATTTCTTTGTGTATCTGGAAGACATCGGGGAAGACAGTTATTCACAATATGTGACCGAGGGCAATCTACGCGCCTCACACAGAGCCATGTCAACAGCGCCTCATGAGAATCTGGGACTGCCCTATCATCGGAGCTATGCGGAAGATATGGCCGATTTACCCGACGAGCCGGTTGAACTTGTCTCCGATTTGATGCCTACATCCTATATCTTCGAAGCCGGCCATCGGATTCGGGTAACAATCACCGGTGCAGATAAGGATACTGCCCTGACACCGCAGTTGGATCCTCCTCCCACGGTTCAGATATATCGCGAGGCCGATCATGCCTCGTACATCGAATTGCCCATTATTCCCAGCCCGTGACGTCGACCTGGTGTTTCACGGCCAAAGTACGCCCATATTGATGATTAGGACCCGAAACACGCAAGTAGTTGGCCATGAAGGGCAACATTACTCATGGTCTATCTGCGCCCAACTGCCTTATAGTTGGAGAATAATTGGTCGCTGAGATCTATCTAAAATTCAGAATCAGGATTGGCCCATAATAGAACAATTGGTCTGGGGAATTTTATCTTGCCAATAATGGGGAATTCTCTTCTGCCATTGACAATATTCCAAAGGGGGAGAATTGGGAATTCTGGGTCAACCATTGATTTTATCAAGGATTTTATCCAGTCCTCAAAGCGTTCACCATAATTTTCCACAAGGTCATCGCGCTGATCAGAGGGAAATCTTATTATCACTCACCATGTCTTATATCATACTCGAATGGGTAAACGGGCCTATCCCAGGTTAAACTAACTGTGAATTCACGCCAGTCCAATAGCGGCCGGTTATAATGAGAAGGCACGGCCCAATCTGAGGGCAGTAGCAGCAATGTGCTCTATTGGGAGAGGCTTGATCTGATAACGCTCTTCAGCCGTAATATTCATAAACTTTTTGATCGCCTTCCTCTGACCGGCCGATCAATATTTGGGTCCAGGAAATAATGTCGCCAGCGGAAAAACCTGACCAATCCGAAGCGCCTGCAATGATCCATATCCCGGCCGGGCCATTCTTGATGGGCAGCAGCGACCGGCAAATTGCCCGGCTTCTCCAGAACGATGAGCTGGCCAGGCAGTGGTAGGAGAGGAACTTCTTCAACAGGGAGCAACCACAACACACCCTGACTCTTGCCGGTTACTTTATTAACAAATACCCGGTGACAGTAGGCGCCTATCGGGAATTTGTAACTGTGGGGGGTTATTTTCACCGCAACTACTGGACCGCGGCCGGATGGTCGTGGCGCAAAAGGGTGGGCAGGACACAACCTGCGTTATGGGATGAAAAGAAGTGGACTGCGGATATTAGACTCCCGGTGGTGGGCGTAAGTTGGTACGAGGCCTTGGCCTATTGCCGCTGGTTGGGCGAAGAAACAGGGGAGCGCTATCGTTTGCCGGCCGAGGCCGAATCGGAGAAAGCGGCACGTGGGAGAGACGGCCGGATCTTCCCCTGGGGTGACGACTTTGATCCCCGGCGCTGCAACACCCGGGAAACCGGTCTGAACCAGACAGAACCTGTGGGGCGGCGCTGTCCAGGCGGAGAGCCCCTATGGCTGTGCTGAAATGGCTGGAAACGTATCGGAATGGACGTTGAGCCAGTTCAAGCCGTATCCGATGGGCCTGTGTCAGAGCGGATCAAGGCGACAGTTCGGGTGCGGCCGTTTGTGGCACAGTACGTTGAGCTTTCAGCCAAGGGCACCGGCAGCTGCCCTTTCCACGATGACAACGTGGCTAGCTTCAGCGTCAACGATGTCCGGAAGATCGAGGTCGTACCACTCCACCTGGCCGTTATCCACCCGCTCGAAGCGCGAATCAAGGCCACACCCAATGTGAACCACAATCGCCTCTGGGTGACGGCCGAGGAACCCCCGAGCGTAACGGTCCATTTCGCGAGTGAGCATGGTCCGCATTACGTAGAGCAACTCGGGCATCGGGATTTGCCTGATCCGGTCGAAATCATAATCCAGCTGCGCGACCAGCGCCTCGTCTTTTTGGTCCTTGATCAGTGCGTTTGGCCGCTGCGATTCCATCGCCCTCCAGTAGAGGGCTGCAAGCGACGTTTCAGGCACGCCACTCAGAGTGTGGCTAGCCGTCTCGGACATGTGCGCCTCTAAATCTCGGGGTTAATCTGACGGCATAACATGGTGGGTTGTCCACTGGGACGAGCGCGCAGCGAAGCGGAGCGCGAAGGACCAGTCAAGTACACCCACGGGCTGAGCAGCGCACCGACGATGCACGGAGAGGCATAGCGCATCGAAAACCTTCAATAAATCCCCGGGATCAATCGATAGCGCACGCGCCGCGCATATTCCTTATACCCTGGCAGCTCTTCCTGCAGCGTCCGGTCTTCCAGCGCGGTTCTGATCACCGCTATGACCAGCGCCACTGCTGCCGGAATGAGTGTCCACAAGGAGCTTAATGCCAGCACAATTCCTAGCAGTGGCAGAATATTTCCGGCATAGCCTGGATGGCGAACGATTCGATATGGACCGCTGTCACACACCACATGCCCTCGATCTGTTTGAATACGCACCACGCTAGAAAAGAAACGGTTCTCCACCAAGGCCCACACCGCAAAAGCGTATCCGAACGCAATTAAGAAGAAGCCGAGCAGGATGAGCCACAGCGGGAATGCAGGTGACCAAGCAAAGCGATGGTCCAGCCCGGCCACAATGACTAGAGGGAGGCCTATACTCAACGCCATCAACGGGGCAAGAACTTTATCCCATGCTTTCACTGTTTGGATATTGTCGATATTTTGCCGTTCTGCCAACAATCCCGGATGCCGCCGTTCCGCCAAAAAACGCCCTCCCAGACCAGCAGCAACAATTAGCAGAGAATAGACCCATGCCTGCCACCAACCGATATCCCCTGCGCACACGAATAGAACCAGGGGAATGGAGAGATATACCACAATCAAACCGATCCACTGACGAGGGGAATTTGTTTGAACCGCCTTTTGACCAACTACCTTCTTCGACGTCATACCATCCTCCGAATCACGCGAGAATCAGTCTGCGATTCCATCATACTGCTTTTTGAATTCACCGTAAATAACTCCGCCCTTGCCTAGCACTAAGGTCCAGCCTTCAATTATGCGCCCAACTCGTAAATATGAAGCCTTAGGCACACTAGAACTTATGGGTTACTAGCGGTCTAGATTTTTTAGGCTGCCTAACATTAAAAACATCGGTGTTGACCTACGGCATAAAAACTCCGGGCGACGGCCGAGGAAATCCCGGCGTAGCGGTCTATTTCGCGGGTTAACATGATCCGCGCAGCCTTGTTTGCCTCATGCATCCGGATCTTTCTGATCTGGTCGAAGTCGTAGCTCATCTGCGTCACGATCGCCACAGCTTTTTCATCCTTCATGATAGCATCTGGGCGCTGCGATTCCATCGCCCGGTTGTAAAGCGGAATGAGCAGCGTTTCGGCGACACCGCTCAAGGCTGGATCAACCAACTCGGTCTTATGCATTTCCAGTTTCCTGTTTCAAGCTCCTAATCGTCTGAGCCAACGTTGAGGCTTTCAAATATCCGCCTATCCTCCGGGTCAAGGCGAGCAATCAACTCTGCGTCTAGTCTGGAATAGATACGCTGCGTAAACATCTCCATCCATACAAATTGGCGCGCAATCATGACAAGATCGGCGTTGCGGGTTACCGTAGCCAGCTTCTTCTCATCATGTGACTCGGTACTGCCTATTAACACCTCTTCACCGTCAGCCACGACGACGACCGTTTTTGTTAGATCCTGCAGTTCGCTTTCAAGGGGCGGGTGATAAGCAACACGGCCGATTTCTAACCGCGACTCCCCTGTCAAGAGCACATTGAGGTCCACGCCGCGGTCGTGAGCGGCCAATATTTCGGAATTCAGTCCAGCCAGAACATCATCGGTGATGACAAGATACAGTTCCTCTTGAGCCTCATTGATCAGTTTCGCTGCGTAGGTGGTAACGGCCGTTTTCCCCTGAATCGTCCACACTCGGTTATCGATCTCGCTTTCGTAAAGGGTATTGAGTTCCGTACGCAAATCGCCAATTAACCGGTTGACATCTTCGGCGTGCTTCGCCAGCAGCGCTTCTGGAGGCAGAGGACGGTATAACGTGGCCCTGCCCTCCATTGTCTCCAGCGCCGCTCCCTTGGCATGGAGGCGCCTTAACGCTTCGTACACCATTGAACGGGGCACACCGGACTCCTTGCTCAACTGATACCCTGTTGCCGGGTACAGGCTGAGCATGGCCAGGTACACCTTGGCTTCATATTCGGTGAAGCCGATTTCCATAAGTTTTTTCTGCAAATCCATATTGACACCAAAACTAGTTGTTCGTATAATTACTATTAGTTATATTGTGTACAACTACCATTCTACTATAGCCGAAACAGTCAGTCAACTGCCGGCTTTCAACAAGAAAGTTGGCAAGGAGAGATTGCGAAGTGAAAGAGGAAGTAATTGCTACGAAAACAGGTGAGCACACCTGCCCCTGGTGGCTGCTTTTCACTTTCGACAACCCCCTACGCAGGTTGGTTCATGACCCGCAAAAGATTCTGCGCCCATATGTTAAGCAAGGCGACACGGTCCTCGATGTAGGCTGCGGCATGGGTTTCTTTACGCTTGGTCTCGCGGAACTGGTTGGTCAGGACGGCCGGGTGATTGCTGCCGATTTGCAGGAACAAATGCTGGCCGGATTACAGAAAAGGGCTGAGAAGGCTGGACTGCATGAACGCATCCAGCTGTGCCGCAGCACCCCAGACGACATTGGCGTGGATGAGGCAGTAGATTTTGCGCTGGCTTTCTGGATGATGCACGAAGTTCGTCAACCTGCTTTGTTTCTAGAGCAAATTCACAAACTGCTCCTGCCCGACGGGAAATTCTTAGTCGTAGAACCCCTCATCCATGTGACGGGTAGAGCGTTTGCGCAAACGGTTTCTTTAGCAAATGATTCTGGTTTTCGGGTTGTTAATCAGCCCAAGGTGCGCTTTAGCAGGGCCGTCTTGCTCGGAAAGTAAACGATGAACAAGAGGCGTTTGACTTGACTGTGCTTGGAACAAATGCGGTAAGCTTGCATGAGTGACGGGGAGTTTTTATTGCCTGGGCCGCAAAGTTGCCTGGCAATGCGAGGGAAGCCATGAAAGTCTACAGATTAGCGAAAGGGCTCGCATACACAGCCACACTTTTTCTCTTCATCTGGTTCTTTTTACTGAAGATCGTTGCCCGCGTCGCTGGCCGAGTAGGAAAGTCGGCGCCATGCCCGGTATCATTGGCAAGGATTGTCGATAATTCCTTGCGCCGCAGGTACATGCGTCCCGTACTGGGCTGGACGGGTATTCAACCTGGTGAACAGGTACTGGAGCTTGGTCCCGGTCCCGGTGCGTTTACCATTGATGCTGCTAGACAGGCAGGACCTGACGGCCGCCTTTTTGCGGTGGACATTCAGCCACGGATGATCACCCAGTTACAGCAAAGGGTGCAGGAGTCTGGTTTATCCAATGTAGAGACTCATGTCGCCAATGCCTATGATCTGCCCATCCCGGACAAAAGCATCGACCGCGTCTTTCTCATCTCTGTGCTTCCTGAGATTCCGAACCCAGGTCGGGCATTGGCCGAACTGTGCCGTGTGCTGCGACCAGATGGGATCTTATCCATCACCGCTGAATTCACCGATCCGGATTACTACTTCGCAAGGGAAACGGTGCGCCTGCTTGAAAAGAATGGTTTCGCGCTGGTCGAAAGGCATGGCAACTGGTGGCGTTACACGATGAACTTCCGACCGGCAGAAGAAGGGGGGTTGTGTAGCTTCTACTATGTCACCCGGGAACGGTCGATGCTGCGGGAATTCGACAACGCCATGCGTCACATACGGCCACCGCTTGTTCGGCGTTACGGCGAGGCTTTCGTCAGCAAAATTGCACCAGAAGCACGGTCCGAATTCAAGCACCTGATACCCCAGCTTCCCTATATTGGAGGCAGCGGGAATCCGCTGCTGACCTTCTTTCTAGTCAGCACCGCCTGGTACCTTGCCTTCTACAGAGCCATGCAAAAACAGGGCAAAGATATTAATGAATTAGGTCCGCTGATCCCGGACATCTATCAGTCCCGGATGGATTCCTATCCCGCATGGGTCTTGCAATTAGGCGGCTGGTTAGCTTACACGCCAATAGTCAGGCGACGGCTCAAGCGAAGCTCTAAGATCTCGCAAGAACGGCGCTATCCTGGTGATTGGTTGTTTTCGTTTGTTCCCAAGAACGGGCATGACTTCGGTGTTGATTACACGGAATGTGGCATTTATAAATTCTGCCAGGAGCAAAATGCTACAGAACTCATGCCCTATCTTTGTTCCGTAGACTTTATTATGAGCGAGCGGATGAACTTGGGACTGCAACGCACAATGACACTGGCCGAAGGAAGCCCCAAATGTGATTTCCGCTTCAAGCATCGCAGGCCGACGATCTGGCCACCTGGGCTGCAGGAAGAAATCAAGAGATCGCTATCAGCCGAGACGGTTGCACTGTTGCGCTGTCCGGAAACACACGAACCGCTGCGCTATGAGACAACTGTGAGCAAGGACGGCTGTTTTCAGGAATGGCTGGTGGCCGATAAGAGCGCTGAAAGGTTTCCGATTGAGGGCGGCATTCCTAACTTCATCAAACCACAAGATATCGTGGGCTTGAACAAGAAGTATCGCACCTTCTACGAACTTTCAGCGCCGCTGTATGACTTTGTTGTCCGTCTTTATAGTTACCTTTGGGGTGGACCTGAAGCGTTGTGGCGTCAAGAATTTCTGCATGAATTAGAGATTAACGAGGGTGATCGTGTTCTGGAGGTATCAGTGGGCACAGGGGGAAATCTACGCCTTCTACCAGAGACGGCCGAGTACTTCGGGCTTGACCTTACGAAGGGGATGCTGAAGCAATGCCGGCGCAATTTACGACGCTGGCAGCAGTCTGCTACCCTCTTCAACGGCAACGCTGAGCGCTTGCCGTTCGATGATGCTAGTTTCGACGTTGTCTTTCACGTGGGTGGAATCAACTTCTTCAATGACCAAGAGGCAGCCATCCGGGAAATGATTCGCGTCGCTAAACCAGGGGCCAAAATCTTGATTGTTGATGAAACGGATGATGGAATACGCCAATATGAAAAGATGCCCGGACTTGGCTTGCTGGTTCGAAGCGAACGGCAGGCGGCCAAAGCACCGGTCGATTTGGTACCCCCAGAAATGATGGATTTGAATATCACTCTTGTAAGCAAGGGCGCTTTTTACTGCCTCACCTTCCGCAAGCCGCAAGGCAACACTGTTGTTTCGGTAAAGCGGGAGACATCCTTCACTCATGTTAGTTTTGACAGATTGCAGGCTGACGGTGTGTTGTGAGCCAGCAAAGGAGTTAGGTCATGACGACTCTGGAATTACAACGGGATGCGGCGACCATCGCCCCAGATCAGGTTCTCTATTTCGACATGCTCGCCGAAATGGGGCATACGAAGCATATCGGAGGGCTGGCAGCGACAATGCGTCTGATGGAACTCATCAAGCCCCAGGAAGGTGATTGCGTACTGGATGTGGGCTGCGGTGTGGGCATTGCCCCAGCGTTCCTCGCACAGCAGTACGGTTGTCGTGTGGTTGGCGTGGATATCACGCCGCGCATGCTGGTCAGGGCACGCGAGCGAGCAGAACGCAAAGGAGTGACACCGTTAACGGATTTCCGCGTCGCCGACATGCACGCGCTGCCTTTTGAAGACGGCCGTTTCGATGCCGTGATTGCCGAGTCGGTGATATGCTTCAGCAGCAACAAGGAGCACGTGGTGGAAGAAATGATCCGCGTTGTTAAGCCAGGTGGCTACGTCGCCTTTACAGAAGCGACGTGGCGAATCCCGCCGCCGCCGGACATGGCACAACAGATGGCGCACGCCTTGGGCTTACCAGAAGGGATGCTGCAGCATGAGGCGTGGCGAGCTTTGCTAGAAAACAGCGCGCTTGAACAATTGGTAGCAGAGGAGTACCCGATTACTTTCCGCGAGGAGGCCAGAAACCAATATGGTCGTATTGACATCAGCGATTACCTGCGCACGTTCGGCCGTTTTTTAAAGGTCCTTGTGAATCCGGCTTACCGTGCCATCTACCGCGAGGCGCTGGCCAGCCCACTAGCATCCTACTACAACTATGTTGGGTATGGTGTCTATGGTGGCGTTAAGCCGTAAAAAGGGCGAATATGTATTTGACTAGCAAGATAAAATCTTGCCACACTTACAGGAGCATTAAGAATGAATTTACCTGACTATGTCACTATTGAAGAAGTGCAGCGCGTTTGCCGTGAATTGGGCTTCCGTGACTGGACCCAAATGGCGGATACGGCCGTGTTGCCGGAAGAAGCGGGAGTTTTGCAGGCGTTAGTAGGCGCCGAGGCCTTGCAGGTTCCAGCCGACGAATTCCAGCGTGGTCTGGAAGTTGAATTGGAACACGGTATTACGTTTCCCGACGCGAATGTCACCAACAACCACCCAGTGCTGACAGCGCGCATCGTGCTGGCGCACTTGAAGGAAATGCTCGACTATTACACCCGTCTGGAGGTAGCCGAACTGGAAGGTGACATGCTCAAAGCAGCCTCAAGCGGGAACCAAGCGAAACTGGCGCAGAAATATAACAAGCTACTGGTAGCGCGACGCCGCTTAAGCGCCTGGGAGGCAGGACAGCAGGAAAAGGCCTAAGATAATTAGGCGATATATGGCACGTCCATAAGTGGAGTTAGAAATGGAAAGTCCGGAGTGTAACCTGGAGCGGGAGCTCTACAATCGGCCAGACAGCGTGCATGGGCTTCCTGACGGTCCGCGCCGCTTTGACATTGAAGGCAATTTGATGAGTCGCAGCGGCTGGCCCGCCTGGCGTCGCAGGATATCCTGGCTTGTGTGGGGCTTCCCTTACATGCAGGCTTTGCACCAGGACATCGCACAAACCTTCACGACACTAGACGAGAACCCGGCTGATCCCCAGATAACGATAACTGTTGAGCATCTGCGCAACTTCGAAGCGCAGGCTCACTTATATGGGATCGGCGCCATTGGTTATACAGATCTACCGCTGGAAGCGATTTTCCAAGAAAAAGCGGTGCTCTTTAGGCATGTGATTGTACTGGTTATGGAGATGAATGCGGACAAGATCGCCCAGGCACCAAGCCCAGCCACGTTCCGCATGGTGATGAAGAGCTACTATGATTTAGGGCAGGCGGTTGAGCATCTGGTTGAGTATCTACACCAGTATGGCTACGCGGCGCAGGGGGGGTCATCCATTAAATGGTGTGACGCTTTACCCGCTCATTGCTCAGCGGGCCGGGTTAGGTCAGCTTGGCGCGAACGGGCTGTTGATCACGCCGCAGTTCGGACCCCGGCATCGCCTGGCGGCCATTTATACCAGCATCAGCAACCTGCCTAGTACAGCAACGGATGAACACACCTGGGTGAGCGCGTGTTGCAGCTGGTGCCGCCAGTGCCACCGCAAATGCCCCGGCAAGGCCATCTATGATCAGCCCGTCAGCCGTCCGTCAGGAATCGTCTCGCACATCGATGTCGAGCGCTGTTTCCCAGTTTTTGCCAATCAGTATGGCTGTTCAATTTGTATCAAGGTCTGCCCATTTAACCTGCACCCTTATGAGCGGATCCGGGATCGCTTTGCTAAGCGCATTGCGAAATGCGAAGTGACCATTAGTGACGCGTTGTATACAAAAACCGGTAGTACTTTGCGACATGATGGATAATTCGCATCCACTCAGTTTGGGCCAGATTCAGTGAAGTAATTCAGCTGCTTGGGTAAAATCACGGCCTTCAAACGCCAATCTTATTGACACAAAAACGGCCGATTGTAGAATACAAAAAGGAGAAGATTTTGTATGGTTAGGCTGATTTGCAATAGCATTGCAGATCAGACCCCACGGATTCCTTGAAAATCGCTCAACCTTAAGGAATTCTACCTCTGGTAGAATGACATTAGAAACGCCATTTTCGCGTTTTGCTGTCCGTACGGTTCACATCCGTGAGGTCCTGGGTTCGAGTCCCCGCGCGCCCACCTTTTCCCCCAAATGTTAAATATTCCCACCAGAGGTGGTGAGGAATGATCACAGCCCACTTCCACGGTTCATGTCCCAACGGATGTGAACCGTGCGCCAAGGCACTGACTACTGGAAACTGGTTACAGGTCACTGAAAGATGGCGTAGCGGATGGTGACGCCGAGGATGTAGTATGCGGCCAGTAAGGAGCCGCGCAGATTGCCGCTGACCTTGGACTGGCCGGCGCGCCGCCGCTGCCAACTAACGGGGACTTCGACGATGCGCGCCCCATTTCGGGCGGCTTTGACCATCATCTCTGTTGGCCAGCCGAAGGTCATTTCGCGCATGCCTAGTTCCTGGATTAGTTCGCTGCGAATGGCGCGATAGGGGCCAAGATCGGTTACTTTTACCCCGTAAAGCTTTGAAATGAGCCACGAGGAAAGGGCATTGCCAACCTTCTGATGGGGTGGCATGGCACCTTCGCCGATGGTGCCCAGGACACGAGAGCCGAGGACAAGATCGGCCTTGTTCTCCCTGAGGGGGTCGAGTAGACGTTGCATTTCGGCAGGGACGGAGCTGTAGTCGCCATCAATATAGACCAAAACAGTCGCGCCCAGCGCCAGCGCCCTGGCCGTGCCGGCCGCGCAGGCATAGCCATAGCCACGGCGCGGCGCACTGACAACCAGCGCGCCAGCCTGGCGAGCAATGCCGGCCGTTTCATCGCTTGAGCCATTATCGGCGACGATGACCCAATTGATGTCCTGGACAAGCGAATCGCGCACAACCGCAGCGATGGCCCCGGCTTCATTAAGGGCGGGGATGATAACAGCGGTGGACATGTTTCAGCTATCAGTCAGCAGATCAGGCTTGGTCGCCCGCTCTTAGATTTAACTGAGAACGCCCGATGAACGCTTTTACATGCCGGCCGGCGTGGCCGTTGGCTAACAGGCGGGACAGGGTTGCGGCGTCGTCGACATCGTACCAGGGAGGCAGCATGGCCACCTGGAGCCCGGCGCCCAGGGCCAGGGCGACTGTATCGGCCAGGACCGTTGGCGTGGACATGGTCACATCGCGCACTAGCTTTGGATACGGTCGTTTCCAGCCGATGAGATAATACCCGCCGTCATCGCAGGGGCCAAGGACGACGTCGATAGTGGGATCATCCAGTTCCTGATAAGCCTGGAGCAAAAAAGCGGCCGGCAGCGCGGGGCTGTCGCTGTTGATGGCCGTTACCTGTTCATATCCCTGTTCCTGTACGGATAGCAGCGCCCCGGATAAGCGCTCGCTCAGGTTATGCCCCTGCTGGGCCAGCAGTTGAAAATCAGGCGCCAGGGCCTGGAAATCGCCTTGCCCTTGCGCGGGGTAAACGGCGATAAATGGCCTGAAGGGGAGTTGTCCGGCCGCGTCGCGAACCGCTTCAAGCGTATCCAGCAGCAAACAAGTGTACAGCTCGGCCGCCTCGCTGGGGGACAGGGGCGGCGACAAGCGGGTCTTTGTCTGCCCCGCAACCGGCTGTTTGGCCATGACGATGAGCGCGCGTCTGGTCATAAAGAAGGCAGCCTCAGCGTAGGAATTTCAGGCTGGTTTCTCCTCGTCTTGTTAGCAGCCAGGCATCAATGCCCCAGGCACGACCGGATCGTGTGAGGGCAGCGACAACGGTAGAGACGGTCAACAAGACATAGGTCCAGATCCATTCCTGGCCGCCCCAAAAAGCGAGGATGAGATTGAAGAAAAAGAAGGCCGCGCCCAACCCGGCCAGTGGAGTAAAGAGGCCTAATAGTAAGCCCGTGCCCATCAGGAATTCGGCAACCAGTTGAAACACGCCAAAGGCAGCTGGCGCCTGGAGAATCGTGCCCCCGATGATCGCGCGGTAAAAGGCGCCGCCGCCCCCATTTTCGTCAAAGATATATTCAAACAGGCCGCTGATCCCCCCGCCTGAATAAGTTCCTTTGGTTAAATTTTCGACCCAGGTGACCAGGATGATAATGCCTAAGGTAATTCTGAGCAGGGCGACTACTTTGCGTAAGCCGGTAGCGTCGTCGGGAAACATAATTTGCACCTCATCAGGGTCTCACACGGAGACCCGGTTTTCCACCTCAAGTAAATTCAATAAGCTCTTGCATGCCATCCGGCTGCGCTGCAAGATTTTTTTGGACACAGGTCACGGCGGCAGATAAGGGAAAAACATGCTTCGTTACAAGCATATCTTTGCTGCTAGGGGAAGCCAGGGGGTGCCAGTAGATGCCATTGATGGTCGCCGTTATTTCGGGAACGAGCGTACCGGGGCCGACTTCCAGGCCTTCGGATGAGAAACCACGCCTGGCAAGCGGCCGGATAAAATGATCTTCGTCGGCGATGCCCAGGCTGCGCCGAAATTCACGCAGTTCATCGAGATGGGCGCTGTTGGCGGGCGTTTCCGTGGTACTCAAACGCAGGTTGAAGCCATTGTCTTGAAGCGTCCGGATGCCTTCGACAGTCTTCTTCCAGCTTCCGGCACCACGATAGGCATCATGATGCTCGGCGCGGCCGCCGTCCAAGCTCACCTGAACCTGCAGTTTAGGATTGGCAATTTCCAACAGGCGGGCCAGGCGGCGGCTGTTGAAGAGCATGGCATTGGTCAGCACGGTCGTTTTCAGCCGCGCCGAGGCATGGGCTAACATGGCGTAAATTTCATCAAGTATGAAAGGTTCGCCACCCGTGAAGAAGAGTTCTTTAAAACCGAGTGCTACTGCTTCGTCGACAAGACGCCGCGAATTATCTAAACCGATGGCATTGCGAGGGGCTCGGGGCGTCGATTCGGCCACGCAGTATGAACAACGCAAATTGCAGTCAAAGTTGGTGTAAATCCACAACTTCCAGGCCGGGTCCAACGCACTTTCTTGTCCAATCATCTGCCAACCTCCTAGTGTGTTGCAGAGCCGCTTCTATTAGGATATTTCGACAGGTGCAATGCTCACAAAATTATAACACCATGATTCAATTCTTACAGAGGCGGCAGGATTTACGTCTCAACGCAGCGGCGCCTGCTTATCGTCTTCAGCAGGCGGCACGCGCCAAAGGGAGGTGAGGGCAGCGGCAAAGAGCAGGATAGCAGGCAGCCATTGGAGCAGGCGCACCCACGGCCTTTCATAAACCAGGGCGGGATCGCTGTAGGCCAGGTAGGAGAAAACGGCCGTGCCGCTGAGATAGACCCAGGGAAAAGCGGCCAGCCACCAGCGGCGATCTTCTCCCGCGGCCGGCGGTAGGAAAGGGATAAAGGCCAGCACGATGAGCAGATACCAGGGATGGAAAGTGGGCGTGAGCAGGATATAGGCCATGAAAGGCAGAGCAGCCAGGCGCAAGGTGGCCCGCGGCCCGCTATATCGCCGGGCCAGGATAAAAACCAGCAGTAAAACTGCTGCCAAGAGAAAGCCTACCAATAGTTTTGCACTTGTAGTCGCCACAATTGAATCTCCCCCACCCAGCATTTTCTCCAGGGTAAAGAAGAGGCCGCTGTTGAATTTCCAACGACTGGAATAGATAAGGATAGCTCCGAAAAGGCCACGGCCGTTTAGCTCCTGATTGAGACCCCACCCCGCCCCCAGGACGAAAGGCAGCACAACCAGTAGCACCAGCATGGGATATAAGAGGCGCTGAAACCAGGACCAGCGCCAGAATAACACCGGCGCCAGCAGCGCGGGAATGAGCTTGGTCAGGGTGGCCAGGGCCAGGAATAGGGGCGCCAGGACGCTCCAACCCCCGGCCGGTTCCCGTTTCAATGAGGCCTGCACTGCCAGGAGCGTGAGCAGGACCATCCAGGCATCGACATGCGCGCCGTGCGCCACTTCGACGATGACCAGAGGACTCCAAAGATACAGCAGGAGACGCCGCGCCGGAAAGCCGGTGAATTTTAACAGTTTGGCAATCACCAGGGCCGCTCCCAGGTCGATCAAGACCATGATGCCTTGCAGCAAGATGGGATTCCGGCCGATCAGGGCCGTCAAAAAGAAAAGCAACTGCGCTGTAGGCAGGTAAGGGCTGGCCATCCAGGCATTATTGACGAGCCCGCGCTCGGGAATAGAGAGGAAGTCGAGGATATGATCGTTGACGGCGTAAGCGTAGGGGCTGTGGCCGTTGACAGCAACATGGCCATCCCAGATGTAGCGGTACACATCGTCCGATAGAGAGGGGGTCGTCCATAAAAGAATAAAGCGCGCGCCAATCCCTGTACCCCAGGCCCAGGCCGCTGACCAGTTACCGCCATGTTCCAGCCATACCAGAGCCGCGAGATAAGCGGCAAAGGCGAGCAGATAGAAGGCGATCGTTTGCACCGTAGCCTGGCCGCGCAGCGTGCCCAAACTACGCTCAATGACCACCAGCCAACCATAGGCAAGCAGACTTACGGCCGATAGGAGAGGAAAAACGTATCGCCCGTTCACCAGTCCCATTTTGGCGGCGTGGAATAAATGAATCCGGCGACGGCGGTGCGGAGTTCCTGATGGTGCCCACCGAGGAAGTGGTATTCCTGGCTCAGAGTCAGCTTCGTAGCCAACCAGAAGAGAATGAATGACGCGACTATGCGGTTGATCAGCTTTTCCTTTTCGCTATCCAGGTTGGAGTCCTGCTCGTTTTTGCTAATGGCCGATGTTAAGATCAAGTGCGTGAATTGTCACGTGGCTTATTCCTGTCCCAGAACTTGGTGCGAAGAACACTCTACCTGGTCTGACGCCTAGCCCGCGGAAGCAGACCTATCTCACAGCTCGTAAAAAGCTGGACACAGCAAGGAGAGTCCAGACAACGATTCCGGCAAATGCCAACAGGCGTACGAGAGCTGGCCAGGAGGATTCCCAGATCCAAAGCCCCACCATGATGGGGAGAAACAACACCCAGACAATGATCTCCGCCACGGAGGGTAACGCTCGCACCCAATTCCAGAGCAAGTCCAGCCACTCACGATTCACAACCAGTGCGATAGCGAACCCGACCCACAGCATCGCGAAGATCACGATGGCGTATGTGCTAAGTACTCGTGGAACAGTAACGCTCCAGAATGATGAGTCTCTCATAGTCGCCCTCCCAGACCTACAAAATCGCCAACCCCAACAGGAACGTGCCCGTTCCTGAAGAAGACAATCCCTTGGATGTACAAAGCTCAACTAGCACCACGACCATTATAGATCACAGAATCAGTGCAGTGACTCCAAACAAATGTCCCCTCTAGAACCGCTGAAAACAGCATAGCTTTTTTTGCGAACGTTTGGCGATCTTGTGCGATTCTACGCGGCACTGGTCGGCTCGGGTGATGGCGCAAACAGTGCTTTCCCTGGCAAACTATTCCTCGCACTGACGATTGCTGGGATTCATTTCCCTCCTCTAATTCGTGCCACACGGGCAAATATTGCGAGTACCACGAAAACACAAGCAATAACTAACAGCACCAGTCCCAGCAGCACGTGAATCGCGATCTGAAACAACGCCCAAAGTTCCAACAATTTCATTTTAGACATATCGACCGCACTCCCACACCCGTAGCGCACTAAATCTGCAGGCAACAAGGCACGGCCTGTCTGCAAAGGTTTGGCGAAATCGCCAGCCACCCAGTATGGTGTTGCAGCAGATCTGCATTCGGCCGAAATCCCAAGCAAGAGCCAGCGATTGTGATCTTACCTACGGCCGCATTCTAGATTATACTTCAGTAATAGCCGTCGGCCGTTCTCCGACCGCAGTGAGGCAACTATGAAGAAAATCTATGTGCTGCAGGGACTCGTGATCGTTGGTGTTGTCTTGACCTTGTTGGTCAACTACCTGGCCACGGCGGGCCTGTTGAACGGCGTGACGCCGCCCGAAATCTCAGACGCACTGCTGACCAAATTCACGCCCGCCAATTATGCGTTTGCGATTTGGAGCATCATTTACACATTTGTGATCGGATTCGCGATCTATCAGGCGCTACCGTCCCAACGGGACAATCCGAAATTGGCAGGCGTGCGCGAACTGTTCATTGCGAGCTGTGCCCTCAACATCTTGTGGACGTTTGCCTGGCATTATGAGTATTATTTTCTGTCTCTGGTCTTTATGGTTGGCATCCTGCTGACGATGATCGGGATCTATATGCGGGCAGGTATTGGCAAACCTGCAACCAGTTGGGGAGAACGCCTGTGGGTTCACGTCCCGTTCAGCCTCTACCTGGCGTGGATTGCGGTGGCGACGATTGCGAATGCGGCGAGCCTGTTGGTTTATTATGATTGGTCGGCGTTTGGCGTCAGCGATTCGCTGTGGTCAGCGATCATGATCCTGATCGCGGCACTGGTCGGCGCGGCAGTCCTGTGGAAACGGGCCAATGCGGCGTACGCAGCAGTTTATGTGTGGGCTGTTTTCGCCATTACGGTGCGCTATGCCAACGAAACCCCCATCACCTTCGCCGCCTACGCAGGTATCGTCATCGTCGTCGCTGCAGCTATTCTGGGGTGGTTCCGTTTTGTCAAAGACGGTGGTAATCGTCCTAAGGATCCTGCATAAAGCACGCCAGCGGCGGAACTGAGTGGCTGTGAATAGTAGCGGTACGACGGCTTATTGTGTTTGCAAACCGGCGGTGTTTTCGGCAAACTGCCAAAGACTCATTCTGAAAGCCTGTCTTGGCCTCAACAAAGCGGTATGTTCGTCGAGGAGTAGTCATCAGGACGCATTTTGGAGTCAATTCTCTTGTTCGCTCTGGAAAACCGGCCGAAAAACGCCTCTTGACATCGAACCAAAACCCTCAACTTGTGGACGATGAACTACGTGTAAGGGCTATGAAAATCTTTCGTCGACTATTAATTGGTATTCTCGTAATCTTCCTGATTGGGATGATATCGTTGGTTGGTTGGGCAACCGTAAGTGCTCAGGATGCGACAGAGCGTGCAGTTGCAGTGTTGCGGGACAATAATGTTCAGCGGGAAGATGGGCAGCTTGTATTTCGGCCGGATTCCCCCACAGATAAAGGCTTAATTTACTATCCAGGTGGACTGGTTGAACCAGAAGCATATGCAGTTACTGCACAAGGCATCGCGGACGCAGGATATCTGGTTGTGATTCCCAAAATGCCCCTCAATCTTGCGTTCACGGGTATCAATCGGGCTGATGGAATCCGGGCAGATTTTCCAGAAGTTGAGTCATGGGTCATTGGTGGGCACTCACTCGGTGGTGCGATGGCGGCTGAATACGCCAAGAACAATGAGGATAGCCTTGACGGGCTTATCTTGTTTGCCTCATATCCCGCAAACTACGAGGATTTTGTTGATTTCCCAATACCCATTCTGACGATAATAGGGTCAAGAGATACAGGTGCTCCTCAACAAGAGGCGTTCTATGAAGCGATTGCCGATTCGGCCAGACGCTTTGTCATCGAAGGGGGCAACCACCGCCAGTATGCCGACTACAGTTTTCAAAAAGGTGACGGAATTGCAGCGATTTCTGCGGCGGAACAGCAAGACCAAATCATCGCTGCCACAGTCCAATTCCTAGATACACTAGAGTAGCCTTGTACAGACTTGTTCTATCTGTTGTTCTGCCGTTCGAGGTACAGTAACAGCCATCCCCACTTAAGCCCTTACGATAATTGGCACGATCAAACTGGCCGGCATAAGTCTTTTTCCTTGCTGCGTTGAATCGAATTAGCTGTATTGTGTCCTAGTTCTGAAGTTCGTCATCTAGTCTTGCCAGTCCAGCTGTTGCTCATTGAAATGAGTTTCTGTACCTGGTTTGGTGACTGTAGAATATTGTCAAGATATATCAATTTAGCACCGATAGGATGATTTACAATAACGTTGCAAATGAGACCCCACGGATCCTTTCAAAGACGTTAATTGTTAAAGGATTCTACCTCGAGCAGAATGACATTACGGGCGTGAATCTCGGTTTTTGAAGTTCACATCCGTGAGGGGCTGAACTGCGTTCAGCTTGTGGTTCGAATCACTCCGCGCCCACGTTTGCCTCTATTCTGATCACGTCAGCCTAAATGTTAAATGTTCCTACCAGAGGTGCTTAGGAATGATATTCGTTCGCCTGCACGGTTCATGTCCCCACGGATGTGAACCACGCTCCAGGCATGCTCACGTATGTACCGATATCTGTCTCAACGGTATATTTAAATCCTCTTCTCTTCAACGATTTATTTTAAGCTTGAAGACTTCAGATATCGGCCGTATAGTAGGTTGGCCAATAAGAGTAAAGAAAAGGTATTGTATCTGGACCAGGAAATTATTTAACATTCACCGAACGACCACTGGAAAAATGCTTAAGAATCATCCGAGTTAATGTTAACTGATTGATTTGTAAGAAAGGAAAATTTAACGCCCGCTCTTTGTATTATTCTTAACTCTGTTTAAAGTCATAATGCTCTCTCATCGGCCGGAAACAGCAAGCTGATCGTCGTTCCTTGATCCTCTATGCTGTCGATGTCAATCGAACCACCATAATTATTCATGAGTTCTTTGACGATGCTCAAGCCCAAGCCGGTGCCAGTGATCTCCGATCGACGCGCATTTTTTGCACGAAAGAACTCATCACCAATTCTTGGCAGGTCTTCAACGGGAATACCTATTCCCGTGTCTGAGACCGAAACGAGTACCTGACCGTCGTGGTTAGCAATGCGCACCTGAATGCGCCCGGCTTTAGGTGTATATTTAATGGCGTTGCTGAGCAAATTACTGAAAATAGTGTTTAAACCTTTTTTGGTTGCCCTAACGGTTAGCGTCGTGGCAGATCCTTCAACGGTAAACAATATCTTTTTGGTATCTGCTTCGACAGATAAGCGGTCAATCACTTCTTGAATGATCGGCTGAAGGGCAACTGGCTCCAGTGCTTCCTCCGAGATGATTGTCTTTGTTGCCGCCAGAGCGAGTAAATCATTAACTAATTCCATCAGTATATCCAGGCGGTTGTCAATGCGGGTTAGGATGTCTCGCTGTTGTTCATTGAGCTCGCCTGCCAGACCACGCATGAGGGGGCGTATCAGGCTGATGGCCCCAGCAACCGGTGCACGGAGTTCATGGGTAACCTTAAAGGTAAAGGCGGTTTTAAATTCAGATAGCCGTTCGGCTTCATTTTTGGCGTGGGCTAACTCGGCTGTTTCTTCCTCGATAGCCGCTAATCGTTTGGCTGCCAAAGAAAGTTGCCGTCGCTCTAGCCCTTTATTGACAGCGATGAGCAGTAGGTCGGGCGAGAAAGGTTTGGAGATGAAATCATAAGCCCCGGCTTTAATCGCTTCCACGGCTAGTTCGATTGTGGCGTAGCCGGTGATGATGATCGGTATTGTATCAGGATCTTTTTCGTAAATGGGTGCCAACAGATCGAATCCCCGGCCGTCAGGCATCATCACGTCCAGCAGCACTACGTCAAATTCACGAGATCGGATTTGATCTAGCCCTTCTTGAAGTGTGACTGCCGTCTCTACACGGAATCCCTGGGGCTCCAGGACGCGACGACATCCTTCACGAATGCCTAGCTCGTCATCAACGACGAGGATTGTTTTAGCCTGATTTGGCTCGTCAGAAACCATTTTCGCCTAACAGCTTTAGACCAATATCTTAGCCTTGGTGCCTACCAGTGCAGATGATCCCTTATGCATCTTGACTGGTAAGATGATGGTAAAGGTCGTACCCGATGGTTGCGCTGCCTGCGCAGCGACTTCGCTTTGAACTGTGATCTGCCCTTTGTGCATTTTGATTATGCCATAAACGATCGATAAGCCCAGCCCTGTTCCCTTGCCCAAGGCTTTTGTGGTGAAGAATGGGGTAAAGAGTTTGCCTAAATTCTCCTCTGGGATGCCACAACCTGTGTCCAATACCTTTATCTCAACAGATGAACTGTCGATCGGACGCGTGGAGAGAGTGATCGTGCCGCCGTTCCCCATTGCTTCGGCAGCATTATTAATTAGATTTACAAAGACCTGTTCAAGCTGGGCGGGATCGGCCTGTATGGTCGGCAGGTCTGGTGCCAGGTGATGAACAAAGTTCACCTTCTTAAATATGGGCCGGTGTTCGACCACCTCGATTACCCGGACGATAAGGGCGTTTAGATCCACTTCCTGGGCCAGAACCTCTTGCTGCCGGGCAAAGTTTAACAGGTCAGCCACAATATTTTTGCAGCGATTTGTCTCGTTTACAATCATTTTGAGATCGCCACGTCTCGGATCATCCTCGCTCGTTTCCTTATACATCATATCGGAGAAAAGTAGAATCGTGCCCAGGGGATTATTGATCTCATGCGCGACGCCGGCTGCCAACTGCCCCATGGAGGCCAGTCGCTCCTTGTGTAGCAGTTCTTGTTGCGTGCTGTTAAGGGTCTCGGCTAACTTATTGAAGGAATGACCCAGCTCGGCCAGTTCGCCGCTGCCATATGGTTGGACGCGAACAGTCATGTCCCCTTGGGCTAAGAGGCGATTGGCCTCGACCAGCGTCGTGATTGGCCGCGTAATCAAACGGGCGATTGGCACGGCGACAATGCCCGCAATGATCATGCTGACCAAGCCAATGAAGGCCACGCGATAGCTGAAAGTATGGACCAGTGTTTGAAAAGTCGACTCCCGCGCACCGACATAGAGGCTGCCCACCACTTGCCCTACGTGGTCGCGTAATGGTTCATAACGCGTGATAAACCAGTCATTGACCACGAAGGCCCGGCCCACGTAGTCCAGGCCTTGTTCCAGCACCACATCAAACACATCTTCTGATAGTCGCGTGCCGACTGCCCTTTCTCCGTTTTCGGTCATGACGTTAGTCGAGACCCGCAGGTCGCCAAAGAAGACAGTCACGGTGTCAACACCAGCGATCTCCTTGACCCGATCGACCAAGGAGAAGTCATTGTTGAATAGATAAGCCACTAAAACGGCCCCTAGTTCGTTCCCGTGTTCATCAAGAAAGGGATAAATACTAGATATAGCAAGGCCGGCAGTACCTTCGCGCGGGTCAAAGGGTTTTGGCGTCGCCTTTGGCGTTTCGATGAGCGTGATACGCGCCTGTTCGTCAAGGCCTACCTGGGCTAGAAAATCCGCTGGGATGATCTCGGTGGCTGCTTTTTCTTTTTTCGACGATAAAACCATTGCCACAATCGGAAGCTGGCTCCAGTCGCCTCGTGTTATAGGTGGTGATAGCACCCCCTCTTTTGATAGGACGCGACCTAAGGCGATATTTCCTTGCCGATCCAACACAAGGATCAGGTGCGTGCCGCCCAGGGTCGGCACGCTTATCTTGCGGCTGATCTCCTGGTCGATGAGGGACCGGGCTTCCTCTTGACCCTCGAGAGCTGCCGGTAAATATTGAACCACCTGCGGGTCACGGACCATACGTTCGGCGACAGCCTTGATTTCATCCAGTTTAAGCTGATAGAAAGCGTTAGCCAGATCCATGTCCCGGGCCACCCGATTGTTCATAGCCTCATCCAGGTAATCGGTGATGACGCGCAAGGTGACGACCGTGCTCAACCCCACCGTCAAGACCGCTACCAGCGAAAAGCAGGCAATCAAGACCGGTTGCAGTTGTCCACCCAACAGTCTAACGATTAGCTGTTTCATGAAACCGCTAGGATTCGCTGCCAAAAGCAGTCAAGCCTTGTTTGTACCTGGATGCCCCAAGAGCATCAGGCCAATTCATGATTGGCCAAGCACGCCGGAACAGGAGCGTCTATTCTAGCGCTTTTCAGGGATAAACGGTTCTAGACTGTTTCTGCGCTCAAAATCCAATCAACCTTCCTGACCAAGTCCTCTGGGTCGATGGGCTTATCGACGAATAGTTCGACCGGCAGGTAGTCGATATCGGGCTCAAAGCGCAACGGTGTCGTGCTGTGGATGGCCGTTAGCATCAAGATCGGGATATCGCTGTACGCCACGAATTCTGATGTCGGATCCGGGTTATGGAGCTTCAGCGCCAACTGGAACCCTTCCGTCTGCGTCTCCATCATGACATCCAGGATGATCAGGTCGGGCCGATCTGTCTTCAGCAGCTCAAGCCCCTCTTTGCCGCCTGGTGCATCGATCACCAAATGACCTACATCTTCCAGACACATTCGAACAGCCAATATCGTATCGGGATCATCATCAATAACCAGTATCTTAGCCATTGTTTACCTTCCTTTCATCATTGAAATTTAGAAGTTGCCAACCAATCTTAGGTTGTTTCTCAATTATCATCTTGTTTCTAGACAAATTTCACCTCCAACATGTGTGTAGAACATGATATGCACGGATCATATGCCCGTACCAGCATCTCCAATGTCAGCGTGATTTCATCCCTTGAGCGATCCCAGATTTTCGGCGCCAAGGCGCGCATGTCAGCTTCAATGTTAGCCAGATTTTGTCCGGTCGGGATGACGCAGTTAGCTTCGGCGATGGTGCCGTTTTTAAGCATGTAATGGTGGTAGAGCGTACCTCGTGGTGCTTCACATGCACCGACACCTTCACCAGATAGGCGAGCTAGTTGGGCAATCCCTTCCGACTGAATGCCCAGTTCCAGGAGCTGACCGATAATTCTGATCGCTTCCTCATAAAAGTGCACAATTTCTACGACTTGAGCAACGGTGATCATGAAAGGATTATGACAGATAGGTTTTAAGTTAAGCCGTTCCGCTGCAGCTTTTGCCATAGGGTTGAGCTTTTCATGATTGAGGTTATAGCGGGCCAGCGCTCCAACCATGTATGACTGACGTCGATGGCGAGCATGCTTGGCCGTAGAATGACTTATCTGAAACTCGTTTACTACCCCTTGATACTGCTCAACTGGCCAAGAACCACCGTCGCTGCTTGAGATAAAACCGTCAATAAAACTGTAGCCATCATCCTTTTGCAAGGCGATGTACTCGGTCGCGCGTTCAAAGTCGGGTAAGACCAGATCGGCAAGCAGGTTAACGCTAGACTCAATATCAGGGCCCATCGTATCTAGCTGGCGAAGAAGGGCCTGTAATTCTTCTTCTGTCGGTAAGTGGGTGAAGCCGCCGACGGTCATCGTTATCGGATGGGTGTGCCGGCCGCCGATCACAGCGCAGATTTGCCCCGCCACCTGTTTCATCCTTAAAGCCCGGTTGACGATACCTGGACTTTCCACAGCCAGGGGAATAATGCTTCCTGCTCCAAGCAGATCCGGGGCCACCAGCATATAAACATGGAGTATGTGGCTATCGAGTATCTCGGCGCAAAGATTCAATTGGCGAAGGAGAGCCGTTTGCCGGGTATTTTCCACACCCAGTGCGCTCTCTAAGGCTTTTATCGAAGCAATCGTGTGCGTAACAGCACAAATACCACAAATCCTCGACGAGAGTCGTGGGGCCTGGTCATACGGCCGTCCACGGAGCATGGCTTCGAAAAACCGTGGCGCTTCGATAACTTCCAGATCGCACTGCAGGATGGACCCATTGCGGATATCGACGATGATGTTGCCATGCCCTTCAACCCGAGTTAGGTGATGGACTTCAATCGGGGCAGGCGAGGTTCTAATGCTTGCCATGTCTGTTACCCTCACTTTTCATTAGTTCGTGGGACAAAAACAATCTCGAGGCAGCTTCAAAGCCATCTTCTCCAAGCCCATGTTCCACCGAGGCTGCTCTCAACCATCCGAGATTAGGATCGGAGACATAACCCCGGCAACCCTCGCAACCGACGCCAAAGGAAGGGCAGATGGCGCCACAACCGGCTCGCGTTACAGAACCAAGGCAGGGTACACTGCGCATAAATAAGCATTCGTTTTCATTAAGCTTGCATTCAGCACACACTGGATAATCTGGCAGCCGTGGCAGTCGATGCTGGAGCAGGGCTTTCACGGCATTGATAAATTCCTTCCGGTCAATGGGGCAGCCTGGAATCACGCACTCTACCTGAATGATGGACTCGATTGGAAGAGCCCTATGACTATTGTAGAGTTTGCCACCTTGGCCATAAACGTACCGGCGAACATCATCTGACGATTGCCAATTACGGAGGGCATTCACGCCTCCTAAATGGGCGCATGCACCCAGGGCGACGACGATCTGCGCTTGATCACGGATAGCCTTAAGCCGGACCTCGTCACTCGTTCGCGAGCAGGATCCTTCGATAAAAGCGATCTGGTAATCCTCATCAAATTCGCTCATGGCTTCGCGAAATTGCACGATCTCGACGGCGTTTAACAGATCTGCGTTGGTTTGCAACGCATCAATAACGGTTAGCTGGCAACCTTCGCAACCGGTGAAGTCGAAGAAGGCGATTCTGGGTTTGGTGGACTCCGTCATAGTGCTTCCTCCAAGCGTTTTATCTGGGCATAAGGGAAACAAGGCCCGTCAAGACAGGCGTAGATGTGGTGTATCTGGCAATGGCCGCATTTGCCGACGCCACACTTCATTCTTCGTTCTAAACTTAGCCAGATGTTTCCCTCGCGGATCCCTTTGCCTAGCAGTTCCATCAACACAAAACGATACATAACCGGCGGGCCGACGGTAAAGGCGACAGTATTGGGGGCGTATACTTGTATTTCTGGGATCAGCGTCGTAATCACGCCGACATGGCCTTGCCAATCGTCGTCGGCGCGGTCAACCGTTACCCGTACCTCTACATCTCCGCGTTGACTCCACAAGGCCAATTCATCCTGGAAAAGCAATTCCGACGGGTGACGAGCACCGTACAGGATGATCACCCGGCCAAAGTTGCTTCGATCATCCAACACTTGGTTGATAAGTGAGCGCAAGGGTGCAAGACCCAGTCCGCCAGGCAGGAAGAGCAGATCTTTACCTCGAAAATGTTGGACGGGAAAGCCCTGGCCAAAGGGTCCACGGATGCCAACGGTGTCACCCGCTCCTAAGGCGTGCAAGGCGTTGGTTACCTGGCCCGCCTGACGGACACACAACTCAAAAGACCCGTTGCTCCGGCTAGGTGAGGAAGAGATGCTGAAGGGGGCTTCGCCAACGCCAAAAACCGACAGCTCTACAAATTGTCCCGGGGCATGATTGAGCGACAGGTTGCCGGGTAATTCGATGGTGAACAGCTTCTCCAATTGGGTTAGCGGCTGGACATCGGCGATTCGCGCGGCTACAGGCAGATAAACCGACGTATCGGTTAATGACTCAATTAAGGGCATATTCATCCCATCACCTCCCGTTGTTTACCTTTTACGGCAACCCGCTTGCGATGCAGCTTGTTTATCACATCGTTTATTGTGATGTTGACCAGGCAGGCCTCTGCACATCGTCCGCAACCAACGCAGCCGGCCAGGCCAAAATTGTCTGATTGATACTTGAACTTATGGCAAAAGCGATGCCGCAGGCGAGCGGCTCGACTATTGCGAAAGTCATGGCCCCCGGCCACAGTAGCAAACTGGCTGAATTGACAGGAATCCCATACCCGGTATCGTTTTCCATCCCTCAGGTCAAATTCCACTTCGTCAACAACATCAAAACAATAGCACGTCGGGCAGACAATTGTGCAGGCGCCGCAGCCAAGGCATTGCTCACCCACCTCTTCCCACACCTGGCTGCGAAAACTAATCGCCATAAGGCTGGGAATTTCGGCCAGATCCGGTTCCAATCGGTAGGGGAAACGAGGCCACTTCGCGCTTTTGACCTGATCGAAGCGCCGGTAATTAGCTTCATCCGGCGGCCGAAGCTTCGTCAGGTCTTTCAAAAGATCTGCTCCCTTCTCTGAGCCAATTTCGACAGCATACTCGTGGCCAAGATCCGTGAGGTGTAAATCGAATATCTCCGGAACCGTCCACGTCCCCATGTCTTTACAAAAGGCGTTCTCCGAGCACGGTTCGAGACATTCAATGCTGACCAGAGTCGTATTGTTTCGGTGGGTCAGGTAGTGCTGGTCAGCCAATCCCCGGCTGAGGGCATTATCCAGCAAGAGAATAGCGTTAAGGTCACAGGTATGGATTCCTAGAACAACTGTTGGCTGCTCCTCCAACTGTAAATCTATCTCGTGCCCGTTGTCTTTATAAGTAAACAGCTCTTCTTGCTGGGGTAAAATAACTTTTTTAGGTGGTAAAATCGTGCTCGGGTACGAAAGCTCGAGTTCATGTGCCCCCTGGATCTCGCCAAATAAGTATTGGTTGCCCGGCGCTTTCTGGGCGCTATCGCCCATCCGTCGCGATACAACCTCCTGCTTCCGTTTTGGCCCTATCACCCGGTACCTGGAACGAAGTAGTTCGACCCAATCGTAAAGGGCATCCTTAGGCATCATTTGAAGGTTCATAAGATAATAGCTCCTTCTGCAAGCGGTAAAAGATCCACCAATGCCCGCGCGGTGGCCTCGACAGCGTGTGCGACAACGGGTGAAAGCGAATTACCCATTGATATATCAGCGGGTTGGATGCCTAATAGCCCGACCGGACAACCCAGCTCGACTGATAGATAGTTAGCCATGATTTGCAGCGGCAAAGTGTGAGTAGAAATATTGAATCCGGTCACAGTACCTGATCTGATCAGGTCCCACTCCAACCAGCGAACCGTGCCAGGTTCTGCCCCCATTTGCGCTGCATCGATGAACAAGACCAGGTCGGGACGAAAGCGGAACAGCAGGCCACAGCAATTCTCCGGCGCAGCGCCAGCCTCAATAACCTGCAAGGATGGGCTGTGACCCCATTGGTTAAGCAGACAAGCCACCGCCACCCCGGCGGCATCATCGCCCCGCAGCTCATGACCAATGCCTAACAAGGCGATACGTGGCTGGTCGCTAACCGCTCGAAGGTCCGCTACCGTTTGGCGGAGCTGCTCCTGCCAGAGCTTCTCGAACATCCTCATCCTCTCCGTAATAAAGGGTGAAAGCCTCCCTACTCAGTGAGGCCAATTCCCAATCATCGGCCAACATTTCAAGGCAACCATGCCGGCAACTCTGAACGCATTGAGCGCAAAACGTACACCTGTCGAGGTGATAACGAAAAACGAACCTTTTGGCTTTTTTATCCAGCACTATCAAATCGATGGCGCCGGACGGGCAATCTATGGCACATAACTCGCAACCAATACATTTTTCCGGATTCCACAACAGCCGCCCGCGTAAGCGACCGGGTGTCGGCCGGCGGGCGTAGGGGTAACGTTCCGTGACCGGCCGATGTATGAAAGCTAGGCTAACATCCTTGAGCATCGTACCAATCTTCATGAAACCAACCTCTGCCCAATAATGACAATGAGCCATTGGAACAGGATCAATAAGACACCATAGCGCCACCACAAACCTACTGTCTGGTCGATGCGTAGCCGGGTAAAAAGTGCTTGTATAACAACGACTAAGAAAAGCAAGGCCAGCGTTTTGAGAAGAAACATTAATGGGCTGGTGACCCCACCTAAATAAAAGGCGGCGATAAGCGTTAAACCAATCACCATTTCCACCGCTTTACCCAGGTGGAACAGGGCGAACCCGCGCCCACTATACTCGGTCAGAGCTCCGGCCACGACCTCCGTTTCGGCTTCGGGGGCATCAAAGGGAGGTATCTCCAATTTACCCATGAGGCCAACTACGGCCACCAAAAAGCCTAGCGGCTGGGCCAGCAGAAGCCATCGTTCACTGGTATAGGCCGTGATGGAACTGATCTGCCAGCTCCCCGCAACGATCGCCGGACCCAGCATGGCTAGCAAGAAAGGCGCTTCGTAAGATATTAATTGGGTTAGAGTTCGAGTTGCGCCCACTACTGAAAAGCGGTTCATCGTATTCGAGCCAGCGAGCCCAATGCACAAGGTGAGTAAACTGAGCAGATAGAGGGTGACGATGAGGTCGCCGGGGAAAGAACGAACCGGTTCCAGGCCGGCTATAGGCACATAGAGAGCTGCGGTCAAGGCACCCGCCAAGGCTATGATGGGCAAGCCAACGAACAGGGCTACATTTACTCCATCGGGCACAATTTCCTCTTTAGCCATCAACTTGAGAACATCGGCCAGCGGTTGGAACCAGCGCGGCCCAATCCGATTTTGGAGTTGGGCCAGTAGTTTACGGTCTGCCCACTCGTAAGCCAATCCAGCGACCAGCAAAAACAAGCCGCTGGGGAAAATCAGAATGGCAAAAAAACTAGGAATGGTTTCCATGATAATATTCAATCCCATATCGCCGGAGCGCGTCCCAGCTCATACATTGTTGGTCTTTTCGTCGATCAACTATCACCATCCGATCATTGCAGGAGAAGCAGGGGTCGATCCCAGCCAGGATCATCGGCATATCGGCCAACTGGTGCCCGACCGCCAATTTAATGACCGAGGTCATGTTGCAGATCGTCGGCGTACGCACCCTGACGCGCTCTGGCATATCGCTGCCGTTACTCTTGATGAAATAAAACAGTTCTCCTCTTGGCGCTTCAACTCGACTGACCGTTTCTGCCGCCTTGATCCGCCTGGGCATACGCGTGGTCAGATCGCCGGAGGGCAGGTTATCCAAAACCTCCCGAACGAGACGGTAGCACTCAAATAACTCTTTAATCCGCACCACAAAACGGGCTTCCAGGTCCCCTTCGGTTTCCAAGGTTAGCTTCACCGGAAAGGAATCATAGGCGGCATAGGGCGCTTCCACCCTTATATCTCGCTCGACTCCGGAAGCGCGGGCGGTCGGCCCAACCGTGCCTAGAATCTCGGCCTGGGTTCTGGTCATCAGGCCAACGCCTCGCGTCCGTTGCAGGAAGCCGGCATCGGTAGTAACAACGTCTAGGTAATGGCGCGTGCGTTGCTCCAGATAATCCAGTCCGGCCATAATATGATGCCTTTGGTCATTTCCGACGTCGTTTTTGACGCCGCCTAAAACATTGACAGAGTAATTGACTCGATTGCCAGTGAGTTCTTCCAAAAGATCCATCACCGTTTCCCGGTCGCGCCAGCTATACATGAACAACGTGTCGAAGCCGGCCTCATGAGCGGCAACGCCGAGCCACAGCAAATGACTATGAATTCGTTCCAGTTCGGCGACCAGAACCCGGATTGCCTTGGCTCTTATCGGTACTTCCGCATTGGCCAGCCGCTCAACACCAAGGCAATAGGCCGTGGCATGTATGTGGGAGCAAATACCACAGATACGTTCCAAAAGATACAAGTTCTGCACCCAGTTCTGCGATTCGGTTGCCTTTTCGATACCCCGGTGTGCATATCCCAAACGTACAACAGCCTTGGTCACGATCTCTCCTTCAACCGTGATTAGAAAATTGGCCGGTTCTTTTAGGGCCGGGTGTTGGGGGCCGATAGGAACCGTGAAGCGTTCGACAGATTGGTTTGGAAGCATCAATTTGCTCCTTCTGCAATATTACGGATTGATGCCGGATCAAAATCCTTGCGCAATGGATAAGTAACCTCTGGCCAATCATCTGGCAGGTAGAGATGTTCTGTAATGGGTAACCCGCTTACCGTTACCCCGAACATCTCCTTCAACTCGCGTTCAAAAACCTCTGCACTGGGGATGATTTGGCTCAGGGAGGGCACAACCGGCGCATGGCGTGGTATGGGTACTCGTAACGTGATAACCGCTGCCCCAGTGCAAAAGTGATAGAGTACTTCAAGCCGTTCTGCTTCTAATCCAGGATCCAGACCAGTGATAGCAGAAAGGTAGCCCAAACGCTTTACCCGCATCGCCGTCACGATGGTTACCAGGTCATCGGCCGAAGTCAGTTTTACGTCCAGCCGATTTGACTCGGGTTCTTCTACATCCAGAGTCCAGAACCAGCCAGTCGTGATTTCTTTGGCCAGTGCCAAGGCTTCAGCCGTTTTGCTACTGATGGTTTCAATCATCCTGTCCTGTCCTTCATACCATGTCCGTCCGACTCTAATACAGGGCTATCTAGCTGCTTACCGGCCTGTAAAGAAGATAGCAATTTGACAACACCATCTATGATGGCTTCGGGTCGAGGCGGACAGCCTGGAATGTAAGCGTCAACCGGGATTGCTTGGTCAATCCCGCCCAGAACGTTATAACAACCACAGTAAACCCCACCTGAAAGGGCACAGGATCCGATGGCGACGACAAATTTTGGCTCGGGCATTTGGGAATAAATGCGAACCAGCCTATCTCGAGCTTGCCGGGTGACAGGCCCAGTACAGAGCAGGATATCGGCATGTCGCGGGCTGCCTCGCAGCTTGATGCCGAACCGTTCCAGATCATAGCGAGGCGTCAACGTGGCCAGAATCTCGATGTCGCAACCGTTGCACGATCCGCTGTTGAAATGAATGACCCACGGGGAATTCAACCGCGCCCAGGTTTTGACCTGTTCCAGCACCGTCTGCAACGGATTCCCATCCACTCTCATTAGATACTCCTCGTCATCTCCAATACGTCATCCCAAAATAAGAGCGATCAAAGCCAAGACCAATCCAACCAGGTAAATGCCGCTAATTGCGGTAAATCCCCCGCTACCCAAGACCAGAACTCCCAGATGCAGGATGGCAAAGAACAGGGCCACCACAAAATATGGGCGATAGCCTGGCGCAATAGCCTGGGTGGGGGGTTTCTCGCCACTGGAATATGTGCTTGTCTTAGCCGGTGTCACTTGTGTTGGCCCGGCCATTAACCGGCCAAGTCCATACAAGATGCCGATCAGGCCTATGTTGATGAGTAATGCTAACGGAGGGCTCAATACAATGTCTTCCATCTCATTTCCATCATGTCTAAAAATTATTCCCGATCCATTCCTGCTACGACACCTGCTTAGCTCTGCACGCTCTAGCTAACGAAGGGGGCCAATAGCGCTGTGCCGGCTGGTTCGGTTAGCCAATTCATTGAACTAGGCCATAGACCGATCGCGATCACAGCCAGGGCCAAGACGAGTAGAGTCACTTCCATGGAAAACGGTAGCGGGCCACCTGCTTCCACCACCCTGGATGGTTTGCGGCGGTAAACGATATTGACCAGGGGAACATAGTAAACCAGAGAAAAAACGCTGTTAAGGGCAGCAAAAACTATCAGCATACCGATGAATAAGTTATGGGTTTGGAAGCCGGCCGTGAAAATCTGCCATTTGGACATGAAACCGGCCAACGGAGGTAATCCTCCCAGGCTCAAGAGCGCCAGGCTCAAAGCCAGCCCTGCCCAAGGGTAGCGACGAGCCGCACCGGACAGATCTAGCGTGGTGAGTGGTGCGTGATCCCCAGCGGCGATATGCAGCAGGTAGAGAAAGACGCCGGCGGCCAAAAACGCCAATCCTTTCATTAGTCCATGGTTGAAGAGGTGAAACATGCCGCCCTGGGCGCCGTTAACTTCTTTGACGAAAACGGCGATGCCTATACCCACCAGCATATAACCGACATGGGTCAGGCTGGAATAAGCCAGCAGGCGTTTGACCTGCCTCTGGCGAAGAGCCAGCAGGTTACCAACCAGCATATTGATGGTGCCGAAAGTCATTAAGATCACGCCCCAGTTGACCGTAGCTGGCGCTATCGCTCCGAGCGACCGAAGCATGGCCAATAAGCCTACCTCGATGACGATGCCAGAGAGCATGGCGCTGATGCCGCTGGGCGCTTGCGAGTGGGCATCAGGCAGCCAGGTATGTAGTGGCACCAGGGCTGTCTTGACGCCAAAGCCGATCACGAAGAGCGCTCCGGTTGCCAGCAGTGCGGTCGAAGGAGCTGTCGTCGAGTGAATCTCGTCCAGACTCAATGTTCCCGTCGTCGCCAGCACCAGGCCGATGCCAAGAAGTACCAACACGGATCCGGCGGCGCTCTGTACCAGGTATTTGACACCAGCTTCCAGCGATGCGGCCTGTTCCTTGTAAAAGGCGACCAACAGATAGGATGAAACGGCCATCGCTTCAAACCAGATCCACAGGTTAAACAAGTCGGCGGCGCATCCCAATCCGATCATGACGCCGATCATGACCAGTAACATGGCGTAGTACTTGTCTCGTCCTGACTCTTTGGCCATATATTGACCGGAGAATAAGACGACAATGGTGCCAAGGATCAGGACTATCGTGGCAAGTAACATGCTTACCCCGTCGAAAATCAATGGAACGCCCGCAGCCGTATAGGAAACTGAGCCGTCAAGCTGAAACTGGCGTACGGCAAAGACAAAGGGCAGCCAGGCAATTACCAAAATCGCCAGGGCTAGCCTCTGGGCAACGGTCGATACCCCCCACCGCCTGCCCAGGTGGTCGCCCAGATATACCAGGGGCGAGGCCAATAATAAGAGCGCAATCAAACATACGAAAGCGGGTATGCTCATCATCTTGTACCCCAGATCAGAGTCGTTAGTAACACAACAAGCCCGCCGACAATGCCGGCAACGTTCCAATTAAGCTGACCGGTCTGCGTGCGACAAAGGGCCGCGGCGAGCCCCTGTACCAGGCGGATAAGCTGTTGATTGAGCCATTCAAAGCCCAGATCGTTCTGGATCAACCCGGTCAGAGGCTTCAGTGGCTGAACCAGGAGAACCAGGTGATCTCGCATTAGCCAGGTAATGATGCACAAGCCGACGACGGCCAATGCCAGATACGTTGCCGGAGCAGTTAAAACCTCATATACGATCTCCCACGTCGTGGCGCCGTCCATTTGTTGATACGGCAGCGTGCTGGCTAATATCTGACTCAAGGGACCCATCAGCAGCCAGGAAACCAGGGTGCCAATGGCTAGCAGGGTAAGAGAAAAACTCATCGCCCGGCCGGTTTCATGTTCGCTCCGGACAGCACTGGCGCGACCGAAGAAAACCATCGAGACCATGCGCGTTGTGTAAAGGGCGGTGAGACCCGCTCCAACCAACATGAAAAGATATGCCCAAAGTGGTCCAAGGATCAGCCCGCCTTCTAGAACCAACTCTTTGCTGAAAAAGCCGTTGGTAATAGGCAACCCGGCGAGGCCAAGGGCACCTATGATGAATACAAAGCGGACGAAAGGCATCTGTTTGCCCAAGCCGCCCATCAGGCGCATATCCCGGGTGCCAATTGTGTGGATCACTGCTCCGGCGCTCAGGAATAGCAAACCCTTAAATAGCGCGTGAGAGAACAAGTGGAACTGGCTGGCGAATATGGCGCCAACGCCCACGGCATAAAACATATAACCGAGCTGGCTTATGGTTGAATAAGCGAGCGCCCTTTTCAAATCGACGGCCGTAATCGCCATGACCGCTGCCAACAAGGCTGACAGCAGGCCAATGGTTATAACAGCCAACCTCCAACCCGGCACCGGGGCAAAGGCCGGATAGAATCGCGCAAGTAAGTAGACGCCAGCATTGACCATCGTGGCGGCATGAATCAGGGCTGTCACCGGGGTGGGCGCTTCCATTGCATCCGGCAACCAGGTGTGCAAGGGCACCTGGGCTGATTTGGCGATGGCGGCCGCTAGGTAGCCAAAGGCAATCAAGCCTAAAACCGCGGTGGGAAGGGTATGTGCCTCGGCCAGGAATGTGCTTATCTGATAACTGTCCAGGTAAGCAAGGGAGATGAGCGCGCCAGCCAGCAGCCCCACGCCACCAACTTGGGTGACGATCAAGGCTTTGATGCCCCCGGCGACAGCCTTGGGATCGTCGTTGCGAAACGATATCAGGGCATAGGAGCAGAAAGCCGTGATCTCCCACATGATAAACATCAGCAACAGGCTTCCCGAGAGGACCAACCCTACCATCGCGCCTATGAAGAGCAAGACCAGCGCGTAGTAGCGACCCAATTGGGCTTCGGCATGCATGTAATCAATGGAGAAGATCACAGCCAGGCTGCCGACAATGGTGGCGATGGCGGCGAGTAAAACACCAAGCCCATCAGGGACAAAAGTGAAGACGCCGAAGATCCCACCAACCGGTATGCTCAGCACTACATGGTCTGTGGCCAATGGTAACAGCGCCAGGCTTGCCAATCCGGCAGCTACGGCGAATCCAGATGCCAGGCTATGTTGGATGCGGGGGTGCTTATCTTGGACTACCCAAACAGACAAGGCACCCAACCAAGGCAGGAAAATTGTAAGTATGACCAGCCAACTGACCATCATTTACCCTTTTAATCTAGCCAATTCCCTAATATCGAGCGTTCCGATCCGGCGTCGCACTTGAACGGCAAGCGCAATGCCAACTACGGCAATAACTGTGTCGGCCACGATGACGGTGATGGCCAGGCTTTGGCTGAGATTCATCTGTCCATTGGCGCTGCCAGCGATGATCAACCCTAACAAGGCGGCTTTGACCATGATCTGCAAAGCTACGATTAACTTAATCAGGTTGCGACTAACCAGTAAGCCATATAATCCAATGCCCAGTAATCCCAACAGGCCAGCCATACCAATGCTCAGAGGTGACAGAGTCATGCCAGTTCTTTCTCCTGTTGCAGCGCCTTCTCTTCTAAAGCCAAAAGTTCGCGATCACGGATGGCTGCTACTTCTTCAGCCACAGACTTTTGTAACGGGCCTTTTGCTTCCGCCAGCAATCCCAACAAGCCCAAAACGCCGGAGAAGATCAGAACAACTTGCACCAAAACATCGAGACCACGTTGTTCCCAAATGACCACTTGGATAGGCTCTTCGATAGTTTGCGTGTCGGCCAGATTCCCGACAACGGCCGCCTGATCAGGCGGTAAGACAATCACTTCGCGACCGAAGGGGAGAATCAGCCAACCTAATAGGAACAAAGCCGCGATAACCAGTCCCCAAACCAGTGGTCTGGGTATGAGTAGTTTCAACTCGATTTGGTCTTCTCCAGCCATGCCAATCGCAAAGACAAAAAGCACGGTTACCAAACCGGCACCGACGCTCAGCTCGATTACGGCAGCCTGGTGGGCTCCTAGCTGGTAGAAAATAATAGCCAACAGGGCGCTGGCGCCAGCCAGCCAGATGGCTGAATGAAGAAGACGCTCAGCCCGAATCGCCTGAATAGCAAAAATGATCAGCGCAAACATCAGAAAGGTAAATAACATTGTTGCCACCCCGTCCTTATTTAGGCAGGTTCGCTCACAGTTGTATCGACCTCCATTCCTTGGCCACGCAAGTAGGTCTCCAGTGGTATCCGAAGGAATTCGGCCATGGCCTTTGGATCGTTGACGTCAACGCGACCCCACCTGGCAAACTCAAGGTCGCCCGCCAGGTTGTAGCGGCCGTCATAGCTAGTGCCGTCTGGCATTATCGCGCCCCACAGCCGTTTGGCTTGGACGAGCTGCTCGTCGGCGAGATTGCGGGTATTCTGCAGGTCGGCCTTGAACAGGTCCGCATTGACGAGAATGGTTTGGCTGAAGTTAGCGCTCTGCAAGTTGGCCCGTGACAACCTGGCTCCCGTAAGGTTAGCCTGGCTCAAATCCGCGTGTTCCAAGTGCGCTTGATGCAGATCGACGTTGGTCAGGTCGGCGCCAAGCAGGTCCGCATCCTGCATATGAGCATGGCATAAAGGAATGTTCTTTAACGAACCATCTTGTAGCCAGCCGCGAACACGTAAGTCTTCAATGGCCTGTAAAACTCGCTTGTTTTCAAAACTGCGTAATTTGCGAACTAGATCTATAACTGTAGTCATCGTAACCTCCTTTTCATTGTTCTATGATTGGAATCGTGAACCAAAAGATCGAGCCATTACCTGGACATTGTTCCACCCCTATCTTGCCGCCGTGCTCTTCGACAATCGCCCTTGTTACTGAAAGCCCCAGCCCAATTCCGTATGGTCTATCGCTTGGCGTTGCCGATTGTATGGAATGCTCGAATACCGTTTCTTGTTCTCCTGGTTGAAGACCAGAACCCTGGTCGGTGACGTTCACCCGCAGTTGCTTGTGGCTACTCTCTTCCAAACCCACACAAATAGTCTGGTTCATCGGGCCGAACTTGCTGGCATTGGATAACAAATTCACCATTACCTGGGTTAATCGGGCTGGATCTCCTTTTACCAAGGGCAGCGAACCTGGCTGCTCGACAACAACACGCTGGCGGCGGCGATCGATCAGTGGACGAGTAAACCGTATAGCCCTAGAAACCACGACGCCGAGGTCAATTGCTCCGGCCCGAATAAAAAAGCGTCCCGCTTCGATATTGTTGCTCTCGATAAGGTTGTCGATGAGTGTTTGCAGCCCGTTGACGCTTAAGTGGATTGACTGCAACAATTCGCGAATTTCGCTTGTGGAGAGCGAATCTAAGTCGTCGAGCAAGTATTCGACAGAAGCATTCAAAGCCGATAGGGGTGTACGAAATTCGTTGGTTATATTGGCCAGTAACTGCGGAATTAATGGTTGAACCCCGCTATCCTCCACCGTGTTCTCAATTAGGCGAGTGGCTGATGGGGTTCGTTCCTTCATTTGGGAAATAACTAACTCAACCTCATTCATCTGGTTTACTCTCTCCGTACCCTTTGATACACCATCACTTTCCTTTTAGTTATCAGTTTGCAACGAGAAGGTGATAAAAACGGTCGCCGGCTGGTAACAAAGTGGTAACAAAAGGTTTCAGCCGATATCTCCAACCAGATAAGCCCGGGTGCGCGCGTCTAGCGGGTTGGCAAAAAGCTTCTCGGCGGGTCCGGCTTCCACCAACTCCCCCAACCATAAAAAGATAAGGTAGTCTGCCAGGCGATGAGCCTGACGTAACATATGCGTCACCATCACAATGGTGGTCTCTTTTTTGAGTTCCAATAGTTGCGCCTCAACTCGTTGCGCAGAGATAGGATCCAAAGCAGACGTGGCTTCGTCGCACAACAATATTTCCGGTTTTACCGCCAATGCCCGGGCCAGACACAAACGTTGCTGCTGGCCTGTAGATAGTTGAGATGCAGGCGCCTTCAAACGAAGAACTACCTCTTCCCAAAGGCCAGCTGTTCGTAAGTTGGACTCAACACGCCTGTCTAACTCGCGACCTTTTCGCTGTCCATGAATGCGAGGGCCATAGGCCACGTTGTCGAAAATAGACATAGGAAGCGGAAATGGCTTGGGGGCTAACATCCCAACAAGTGTTCGAACCTCAAATACATCAACGTCTGGTTTGTAGATATCGTTGCCATTTATGAAGATCTGTCCAGTTAGCCGGACGATGGGATCCTCCTCCAGGAGGCGATTAAGGCTTCTCAAGAATGTCGTTTTGCCGCAACCTGAGGGGCCAATAATGGCGGTGATCCCCTGGCTAGGAATGTCCACATTGATGTCTTTGAGTACATGGTTCGAACCGTACCAGACGTTCAACTCTTGAATACGAATATGGGGTTCCATGGCATCTTTTTTCCTAAAGGATCACATTCCTGCGCAGGCGGCCGGCCAACCAGCGAGAGATCAGACTAATGGCCAGGACGATGACCGTCAGTATTAATGCCGAGGCATAGGCGCGTTGTTGTACTGTCGGAAAGGGTGTACCTAGCTGGAAAAATACAGCCAGTGGTAGCGATGCGACGGGACTGAAGAGGGAGTCAGGTAATCGATCGGTATAACCGGCGGTGAATAGGACAGAGGCTGCATCGCCGATACCACGGCCAAAAGCCAGTAATACAGCAGTGAAAAGGCCGGGTGCCGTTTGCCGGATCATTACCCGAAGCGCCGTCTCCAACCTTGTTGCGCCCAAGGCCAAGGAAGATTCCTGCAATGTTGCTGGAACCATGCCGATTACCTCGTCCACCCCCCGGGTCATGATCGGGATTTCGAGCAGCGTAAGGGCGATAATTCCTCCCAGCATGGAGGCTCGCATCCCCAACCACAGCATGATGGTAAAGCCAAAGACACCGTAGACGATGCTTGGTACTCCCCACAATACGTCAAGGACTAGGCGGGCCACTTCAGACCGCCGCCGATGCCGGGCATAAAGGTTTAGATAAAGGGCAATGGGTAAGCCGACGGCGGCCGCCAGTATCGTGGCTACACTCACCATACAGAGAGACCCAACGATGGCGTTCAGGATACCACCCTCCCCACCAAGATAATATCCGCCCTTCGAGGTTTGGGTAATCATGGCCAAGTTTAGGGCGGGCAGCCCACGCCAGATGATCGTCCCCAAAATCAGCAACAGGCTGCCCAATACGATTATCACCGAAATAATCATCAAAAACTTGAAAAAGCCCTCTTCAATTTTGCGCCATTGCATGTCGATAAACCCTACACCCTTTGCGTTAGTCGATTAAGCGCTAGCCGGGAAAATAAGTTAAAGGCCAGTACAACCAGCAACAGGATGAGGGCAGCCCCCATCAAGGCGGCATCGTAAAGGGGTATAGACATCATTTCGCCATAATTATTGGCGATTAGCGCCGTGAGCGGATAAGTCGCGTCAAAGATGGAATGCGGAACCTGAACCACGTTGCCAACCACCATCAACACGGCTATTGTCTCTCCAAAGGCTCGGGAAAAGCCTAAGACCACCGCAGCCAAAATGCCCGATCGGGAGCGACGCAGTACGACAAACTTAATGGTTTGCCAACGCGTAGCACCTAAGGACAAGGATGCTTCCCTGAATCCACGGGGAACCGCCCGGATCACTTCTTCAGAAACAGAGATGATGATAGGCAGGACCATCACGGCTAAAACCAGACCCCCCGCAAGGACGCCGTATCCGGTTGGATTGTCGCTCTGGAACAAGGGTATGAATCCGAGCGACCTGGAAAGAGGAGGCGCTACATAATTTTGGACCAACGGCACCAAAAACAGTACTCCCCAAACACCGTAGACCACTGACGGGATGCCCGCCAGTAGGTCGATAACTGGCATGGCTGAGGACCGGATGCGTGGTCGGGCGTATTCGGCCAGGTAAATAGCTACCAGGAGAGAAAGCGGGACAGCGGCTATCATAGCTATCGTTGTCACCCATAATGTGCCGGCAATGAAAGGCAAGAAACCAAAAGCGCCCCTGAGTGGCTGCCAGGTTGTGGAGAAGAGTAATTCTTTTATTGAGTGGTCGGAAAATATGGGTTGGGTGCGCACAATAAGGACTGCCATCATCAGCAGCAACAATAACCAGGTAAGCATGGTCAAAAGACCCATGGATTGCTGCGCCAACCGATCCTTGGTATGTCTTTGAAGACTCGGAAGCACTAAAGGCCACCGCTTTCTTTTCGCACCTTCTACTGGTATGGTCGCGTTTTCAACTCGCTGTTGGAGCAGGTCGCTGTTCATTTAAATCATGCCTGCAAATCAACCGACGAATTTGAATCAATCCAACTTGTCCAATTCTGCATTAATTCTCTCTTCGGTAAGGGCGATGTACCCTGCTTCGCCGACGTATTGTTGACCTTCGGTCAAAATCCAGTCGATAAATAACAGGACCAGCCCAGATGGTTGACCATGGGTCACAAGATTTAAATCGCGGGCTGGCGGCGAAGGATAGACAGATGCAGCCACGGCCCGGACAGCTTGTTCCTTGGTGCCGTAGATTTCTTCAGGATCAGCCTGACCGTTATTATTAATGTCAATAGGAACAACGAGAGACCCGGTCACTGACCTGCCCGTCTCCTGGTCGTAAGCATAGTTCAGGTTGTTGTAGCCAATACTCAGTGGGTCCTTGATAACCGCATCCAACAGGCCAGGATCACCGTAAACGCCAATGCCTAACAGATCCTCCTGTCTCTTCCCCAGATACTCTGCCCACGTTGCTGGAGCGCCGGCCGCATCGGAACGGGTATAAACGTGGATAGGCTCCGATACCTCTGGCCGATCCACTGCCTGCCCCCAAGTGGTGATCTCTCCTGTAATAAATATTCTGATCAAGGTTTCCTGATTCAAGCCCTGTCGGCGAAGATCCTCCCAAACAGGGTTTGCTTCGCTGGTCGTGGCAAATACAGCATCCTTAGCAACAGATAGCCAGAATGCTCCTTTTTCGATTTCTTCGTGGTACACCTGGCGGGAAACCATGCCAATATCAACGGCATTGGCTAGTGCATCGGTCATACCTTTGCCTGCACCACCGGCGGAGATATCAAATCTAACTGAAGGGTATTGGACCTGAAACGCGTCTGCCCACTGGACCATCAGGGGGTATAAAGCCCAGGCTCCAGAAACTGTGATGGTACCTTGCGGACTTCCTTCGTCTACGTCTTTATTACTTGTTTGTTCGCAACTTGCAAGTAGCAGAATTAGAATCGCGAATGACAATAGGTTTGCCAACGATAAATTTCTTCGCATCGTCACCTCTATTGGTGCAAGATCACAATCAACTATAGGTGGTTGAGGTAACAGCGTTCGTAACAGGGGTGTAACAACGTGGTTACAAAAGAATAGAGAGGATGACATGTCGAAGATTTTTCTGCTGATGCCATTCCGGAGGTGACAGGATCTTAGGCTGGATTGTTCTAACTTTTCAGGGCAACCAGGCTCCGTTAAGCCACCAAGAATAGGCTTTCTTCTTGCTCTAATTTCTGAGCTTTTGGTACAAACGAGTAACCGACGCCTGTAATTGTTTCTAAATGACTGTGAATGGATGATTCGGTATCTATCTTGCGTCTCAGCCGGTAGACGAGCTGTTTCAACATGACCCGATCGCCACTAGCTGGTCCCCAAACGTAATCGATCAATGAATCCGCCGGAATTACCTGTCCACTATTGCGAATCAGCATCTCTAACAGGCGAGTTTCAAGCGGTGTGAGGGAAGCAGCCAGCTCACTATTGCGCCACAGTTTGTGACTCAGCGGATCTAGGGTGAAATCGTCTGCCTCGATAGGACCAGGGGTGATGGTCTGGCCAGTAGCCCGCCGCAGAACCGCCTCGATACGGGCAACCAGTTGTCGTGGGCTAAAAGGTTTAACGACGTAGTCATCGGCCCCCAGTTTTAATCCCAATACCACATCATCGTCGTCGCTTCGCACACTAAGGATGACAATCGGCGTCCCACCATCCGCGCTAATGCGACGACAAATGGCCATACCGTCCATTTTTGGCAAATTCAGATCCAGAATGATCAAATCAGGTGATTCTGCCTGCCAACGCTCCAGACCTTCTAAGCCGTCATGAGCCATCAAGGTTTCGAAACCGGCTCGCCGCAGGGTGAATGCCAACACATCCGCCAAAGCCAGGTCATCTTCTATGACTAGTACCTTCATAATTGCCCCTAATCCTGACCATTCAAAAGTGTCGGTAATGGCTCGGTTTCCAGTTGCGGTGCCATATCAGACTTCCACAGTCCCTCGATCAAATCATGGTAGGCTTGCGACCAACCACCCAAATCCTCGACCGTGAAAGGTTGGAATGTCGATACAAATTCGCCAGCTTCGACTTTTGGTGGACGCAAATGATATTGCCCCAACATCTTTTGGCCAGCTTCACTCAGAAGATATCGAACAAAATCCTCGGCCGCCGCCCTCTCTGATAGGGTAATATTGGCGTCGACGATGACCGCCAAATGTTGGGCGATGATTGTGTTTGGAGGCAAAATGACCTCTAAAGGAACTCCCCGGTCTATCGCAAACAAGGCGTCCTGTTCATAGGTCACTAGAGCGTCACCAGCACCTAACTCAAACAAAGTTAATGTCGCTCTGGCTGAAGAGCCCAAGACTTTTACATTGTTCCAAATCGCTTTGACCTGGGTTTCGGCCGCATCTCGGTCACTATTGACAAGATAAGCGCTGCCATATTCAGCCAGAATGGCCCAATCGCCAGCCCCTGATCGGCCGGGTTCGGCATGAAGGAGTTGAAGTCCTGGTTGGGCTAAATCGGCAAAATCCTTTATGCTGGCCGGATTGCCCGGGCGGGTGACAATCACCATTGGCGTGCAGCCAATGATCTCAGCCTGGTTACTCTGCTCTACCTGTCGCCCGACCTGCAACCAGGTGACGTGCTGGGCGTTGCTTAAGATGGCCACATCGGCCGGTGCGCCCAGGTTTATTTGGTTAGCCAGGGTTCCTGAAGGACCAAAGACGCCTTCAATTATCAAGTCGCGCCCGGTCTTGGCCTCCCAGATCGTCTCAAAGGCGGGAAAGATGCGTTGGTTAAAAACATCCTCCTGGGTGCTGAAACTGTAAACGACTAGCTTTACCGGCGGACGGAGGCCGGCGATCATGACCGATCCGCCATGGTAAAGCACTAAACCCATTAACAAGGCAACAATAAGATAGACGAACAGCCGGTAAAATACAGGGGTGGAAGGGCGGTTTACTGAGATTTTCTGAGAGCCTGCTTGTATTATGCTTCCCATTGTCGGATCCCTTTGAACGGTTAAAGTATCAAATTACTAAGACCGGCCGATCGGCACGGACGACAATCTGATGGGTCAGGTCGTCCAGCAAGAAGCGCTGCCAGCCAGCCTGCCGGTGAGTGCCGATGACCAACAAATCACAGTCGCCGTTTAGTGCCTCCATTAAAACCTCGTCGACCACCAACCCATGACGCACTTTAGGCTGAATATGGGCTCGTGTCCTTTTCAATACTTCGATCTCTTGCCTAATCCACTGACCCTCGGGCGTTTCCTTCTGGATTAGTTTTTCCGCAGAAGCCTCAAGCTGCCAGCTATCGCGAACTTCTGGGCTGGCACTAATTTGGGACATGACGTGCAGGATTGTGACGTTCAAGTGGTTTGTCATTTGCTTTGCCATTTCAGTCAAGAAACACGCCGCCCTGGAGGGACTTTTGGCTCCGCTAACACATAACAACACATGTTGGAGAGGACCTATTTTTCCTTTAGCCACCAGTACTGGGCATGGGGCTTGCATTATGACCCGCTCGGTTGTCGGAGCTAATAGACGATGCAGCAGGTTCTGCTCCGACCAGGTTCCCACGACGATCATGTTATAGTTTCCTTCACTGGCCTCGTTGACGATCTCCTCGGCCGGGTGACCTAGCCTAACTCTTGTTCCTATCCGTACCCCAGACTTGACATCGTCAGACTTGCCGTTCACATGATGTGCCTGGGCAACTGCCTGATCGACGATTGCCTGTGCCTCCGCCCACCTTCCCGGATCCTTGATAACGGTCAAGATGGTAATCGGGCTATTTGTCGTCCAGCCAAATTCGACTCCGGTGTGAACGGCTTCATCGGAGTGTTTCGAACCGCCGGTAGCAATTAGGATTTTCATTGGTAAACCAGTTCCTATAACAGCATTAGGATCAGGGGTAAAGTAAAAATAATGACCATAAACAAGCCAAGATTGCGATTACTGGCCGTCAGCCAGCCGATAAAAAAATGCATACCGCGCTCATAGCGCTGAAAAACGGTGAACAGAATCGCGATTGATACCAGTGCGATGCTGACCATCTCAACCAACACAATCGTAAACGCAGCCGGGTTGCGGAGCAGGACGGCCGCCAGAAGTGTATCGATAAAAGTGGTGATGTTGGCGCCCATGATGTACGGAATAAGGTTTTCCTGGCGAACAAACCCTCGGGCACTGAGAGGCACAAGAATACCGAGCGAGACGCTGACCGACATCGAAACGAGTGTAATCAGTCCACCTAATAAGAACATCACCCACGGCCGATAAATTAGACGAGACATTCGGCCAAGTTGACTCTTTTTCAGAGCGATTTGTGGCAGGCAGCGATCGAAAAGGCTGAAACTCAACAGAATGATGGCTAAACCCACCAGAAAGAGCGACCATTGAGGCAACAGAGTTAATAAAAAACGAGCCACAGGGTCAAAAATGAGATCGTTCACCGAGTTAAGGAGGGCACCAGTGTGTAGCTGCACGCCGTCGAGCAGACCTGACTTTAGAAAAATGTAGCCAAAGCCAAGGGCAATCACGTAAGTGGTTCCTGTAACGCTAAGTGAAAGCAAGCCTATGCCCAGACTTTCAGCCCTGTTGCGCCCCTTGAGCACATACAAGAAACCGATGAAGAGGACGATAAAGCTGGCTCCCAAGCGGCTGCCGGTGATCATGGAATATGCGCCCACTTTGTCAATAATGCCGGCATCGAAGAAGGTGAGGGCAGAGGCAGCGACTGGCGACCCACTCATGACCATATAGGCAAACAGCCAGCCGAACCCCAGGCTATTTACCGCATTGTTGACGGCAAAATGATTCTCCACCAACGGGGCCATTCCCCGAGCCCCCTCTTTCATCAACGTGATGGCAAAGATAAACAAAAATAAGCTTGTGGTGAATAGGAAAATCTTGTGCCAGGCGATCTGGAGCCACAGGTTCTTGGTCACACGGGCAGGAAAAGCTGACTCAAGCGGATAGAGAACAAGTGGCTGTGACTCTGCCTTGGTAACTCGTAGGTCGGTCTGAAAGGGATCACCGGTCATATGCATTCTCGTTCGTTGTTCTGTTTGTGGTTTGGGCGGGGTTTCTTAAGTGACTCGTGCTGGCGATCAAGAGCGGCCTATTTATTCGGCTTACGAGCGGGCCAATCAACTCGCCAAACAACCAGCGCCGCAAGCGGCTGCGTTGCTCAGCACCTATAATGACTAAATCATATTTTCCCTCGTCGATTTCCCAACAAATCTGCCACAGGGGATCGCCTTGTCGCACGCATAAAGTGCCATTAACTTGCCACTGCCTCAGCAGGTTAAGAAAGTAGCGAAGCTGTTGCCCGGAAGGCGTGCTGGGCGTTAGAAGCGACTCGATCCCAATTTGAAGATGGCTCGCAGAACCATAAATCAGAGGTTGGAAAGGCACTAAAGGTAAGATAGTGAGGTGAGCGTCACTTACTTGGGTCAGGCGTCCGGCCCATTCAACGGCTGACTCTTCCGATGCCTCCACCCGAATAACCAATAGAATTTTCCGAATTGGCCAGCGAGGTTGTTTTGCTACCAGAATTGTTATCGGGACATTACTTGCGATTCGCCGTTCGATCGAACCAAATAGAACTCTTTCGAGTGACGATTGTTCTGGTTCGCCATATAGCACCAGATCGAAACCGTTTGCAGCCCTTTTGAGTCCTGAAGAATCTTCCCCGGTTTTTTCCAACCTATAGGTTGTTTGACTCTGAAGCAAATTTGAAAGGTAATCACTATAAGCACGAAGCGTAACATCAGTACCTGTACCGGGCATGTGAACCAGGATACGTTTTGTATCCTTAACTATTTCAGGAAGGCAGCCAGCGGAGCTGTCAAACTTTCGACCACCGTTGGTCGACAAAGCCGGCGACGCTTGTTGGTTGTCTTCCTTTAGCAAGCACTGCCCTTGTTTGTGCACCTGTCTATCACCTCCATCATGCTCACGATAGCAATTGCCCATGACAGGAATCGTGATAGGTTCGTTATAAAGCTGTGATAATTGGATCGTTACGGGGAAATCACCTTAGCCGGTAATTTAGTCGAAGTTTGATTTGAGGGGGATGGTTACAAGCCGTGATTAGAAATCAGGGAGTGTGAGACCGTATCCTAGCCCGGATACAGTCTCGATATAGCGTGGATTGGCGGGATCTGGCTCAATCTTGCGGCGCAACCGGTAAACAAGCTGGCGCAACATATCCCGGTCGGCGCCTTCAGCACCCCAAACATGATCAATAATAGAGTCGCCCGTTAATACATGCCCGGCATTCAGCATCAAATAATCCAGGAGCTTCGCTTCCAATGACGTCAACGGGATGATCTTATCAGGACCAACTTGCGCTTCCCGGCGGCCCACATCTAAGGTCAAGTCACCAACCCGGTGGACAGCCGGTACAGGTGATTTACCAGCACGGCGAAGAACAGCCTGTATTCGGGCAACTAGTTGACGGGGGCTAAACGGTTTGTGAATGTAATCGTCAGCACCCAGTTCCAGGCCTTGAATCACATCGTCATCATCACCACGGACGGTAAGCATGATGATCGGCGTGTCTGCTTCCTGTCGCATTTGGCGACAAAGGGCAAAGCCATCTATATCCGGCAAGTTGACATCCAATACCACCAGTTCCGGTTGATCGTCATGCCACCTCTTTAAGGCCATCTCGCCATTATAGGCTTTAATAACCTGAAAACCTTCGCGCCGTAAGGTGAAGGCCACAAGATCAGCCAAGACCCGGTCGTCATCGACAATTAAGGCCTTCATAAATCATCCACTTTTGATAGGGTAAACCAGAAAACCGATCCACCCTCAGGGCGATCATCTACGCCGACTTCACCGCCATGGGCTTCAACAATGGCCTTTACGACCGGCAGGCCTAAACCTGCTCCATATCGTGATTTGCCAGTACCAGATTCTGGCCGGACAAAGCGCCGAAAGAGACTAGGGCGGAAATCGGGCGAGATGCCGGGACCTTGGTCAGCAACGGCGACACGGGCCCAATCACCGTCCACGGTAACATGGATGGCGATCTTGGTGTCGTCTGGGCTGTACTTGTTGGCATTAGATAATAAATTGACGAGCACTTGGGTAATTCGGCGTGAATCAGCTTGAACCACCGGAATAATTGTAGGAAGTTCAACCAAAAGTTGCTTTCCGTGTCTGATCAAAAGTGGTTGCATGATGTGAGTTGCATCGGCGATTATTTCACCGAGCTCGATTGGACGCGGGAAGACGCGAAAACGACCAGCTTCCAGTCTGGCGCTCTCCAATAAATTATCCACCAGCGTTTGTAGGCCGACAATACCCATGTAGAGAGAGTTTAACAAACTACGCAACTCGTCTGGTTTTAAGTCATCGGCTTGATCCAAGAGTAATTCGGTCGATGCTGCCAGCGCCGAGATCGGCGTGCGAAATTCATGAGTGATGTTGGCCAAAAACTCACCCATAAAACGATGCACCAATTCGGCCTCACTTACATCCCGAAAGACCAGGGCCATTTCTGTCTCATCTGATTCTGGTGGGACGAGGCGCGCACCGGTTAGTGAAAGGGTCGCTATTCGACCGTCAGCCAAAACAACAGTTGATTTGATCTGACGGTCAGGGGGTGGAAGGTTCCGACTAAAACGTTCATCGGTATCGACAACTTGAAATACCTGATCGCAATGTTGGTGGAGCACATCTTTCTGACTAAGGCCGGTAATACGCTCAGCCCCAGGGCTGAAGAAGGTGATGTATCCGTCTCGATCCAGGGTAACAATGCCTTCATTAATAGCTTCCAATAAGTTTTCAGCCCATACCGTGGCCTGGCGCAATTCCGTGACGGATTGCCGTAAATCTATGCGGGCGTTTTCGAGTGCTTTAGAGAGCTGGTTCACTTCCCGCACCTGTGCTTTGACATTCACAGATTGGTCCAGATTGCCGGTGCTTAACACCTGGGCCGCATTGGCCAGTTTTGTCAGTGGTCTACTGACCCGTCTCGCCAGAAAAATACCCAATATCGAACCGATTAGAACGACAAGCACAATGCTGCCCAATAGTAACCCAACTAACCTCTGTTCAGTTGCCACAACATCTGTTACGTCTAGGGCTACCTCATCCTCAAAGTCGGGATCAACATTAGTTAACCGCGTTATATAATAGGGACGGCCGTCCAGTTCGAATTCGCCCGCTTGACTAACACCAGGAACATCATTCTCCACAGCATTGTGTGTACCTGTGAGCCAGCTCGCTGTACCTCCAATGACACTGCTCGCTACCGGCTGTCCATCTACCAAAAGCGTATGCTCCAAACCTGTTTGACTTTTCATCTTTTGAGCAAAGGCCTCATCTAAAGTTATACCAACAACTACTCGTCCTATAACACTCGCCCCATCCTCAATGGTGTCAGCTGCCAATAGCCAAATCTGTTTTTCAGTCTCTGATGAAAGGATATAAAACCCAGCTCCCATGGCTGATTCACAAATCCCCCCGCTTAAGGATTCACCAGTTCGGGCGAGTGGTTGTTTATCCCTGTCACATACCTTTAACAAATCTAGATCAGTACCTTTCTGGAGCGTTTGCAAATAGTCAGAAAGCAACGCTACATCGCCCTGGTCGAGCAACTGCTTCAAAGTAGGTCGTTGGGCGGTGAGTGTAACCAAGTCATTGATATTGCTTTGGGTTGCAGTATAGAGCGCTTGAGTGGCTTGACTCCCCTGGTTTACTTGCGCCCAGGCTTGATGTTCGATCTGGTTTCGAATCAGGGTGATGGCTGGCAAACCAACGGCCGCGGCCGTCAGCAGGACGAGAGCTATAAAGCTCAAGACCATCTGAACCGTCAGGCTGCGCCAGTCGATAGTTGGCCAACTTCCCATCGACAAATCACCTATATTTGTTCATGCTTAGCCCTATTACCCCAATCAACGAAGCCAACTTTTATATTTAAGTTTATTCAATCTCAGTCTCAGTGCTTGGATTAATTTCAATGGTTTACCACTCCCTTGACGCAAAATAGCTAATGCATAGATGCTATCGCACATTCGTTTATTTATTATACTGTTTCTTAGGGAGAAAACTCCATAAGATCGATCGGATCAGGGGCCGCTAAGATCAAGTCGGGCAAAGATAAAAGCAGTTACGTCCGCGGGTTTATGAAAGTGAACAGGAGACAATCCGAAAAACCTCCTCAATCTTAACGGCCTGATCGTCGTTCTGAAGAATACCAAGATTACGATGTACCGTTATACTATGGTCATATTGCCCAAGGATCAGTAGTCTCCCCTTTTTATCCGTGTAGACTATTCCCCCTTCCGGCCGTTAAGTGAATCAAGTGCCTGGTCCACCGAGTAGTGGAACGCATTATCAATGACTCGGTTTCCATGGTAATATTTAGAACTTCCTGACAACCTCTCGGAGTTACGCGGATCAACAAGGTAGCCAGGACATGCCGTTCCCCTTTTTTCTGGCTGGAGCTTGAGTTGTTCCTGATCAAAGATCGCTTTCATCCAGCGATCATAATAACACTCGTGTTCTAATTGGCAGCCCCTACCCATTAGCGACCTAGTAGCACCTTTACCCAGTGCTCGCGGCCATCGTCAACCAGTGGAATCACCCCGTCGGGCAGTAGCCGGCCGTCCAGGGAGACCTGCTTCACTCCCCGGTTCAGCCGTTCCGGGTTCGACACATCAATCTGATAGGTGGCCTGACCTGTCCGGTAATTAACGCGGAACGCCGGCCACGTTTCCGGGATACAGGGGTCCAGGCGCAACGCCGGCCCCAGGCGGCACACCCCCAGGATAGCTTCGAGACCAAGCCGGTAAAGCCAGCCGGCCGAGCCAGTGTACCAAGTCCAACCGCCGCGGCCGGTATGGGGAGGTACCCCATAAACGTCGGCAGCCACCACATACGGCTCCACCCGGTACCGCTGCGCCTTGGCGGCGGCATCAGCGTGAGAGATGGGATTAAGCATTTGAAACAGGCGGTGGGCGTCGCTGCCACGGCCCAGCCAGGCGCAAGCCCAGCCAGCCCAGGTAGCGGCATGGGTATATTGACCCCCATTTTCCCGGATCCCCGGTGGGTAACCTTTGATATACCCGGGATCCTGGCTGGTCTGGTCAAAGGGTGGGGCAAACAACAACACCAGCTGTTCTGCCGGCCGCACCAGATGCTGCCACAGCGCATTAATCGCCTGCTGCGCCCGCTGCCCGCTGCTGGCCCCCGAAAGCACCGCCCACGACTGAGCGATAGAGGAGATGCGATATTCCCGGCTCTGCTGTGAGCCCAGGGGGCGCCCGTCGTCATAAAAGGCGCGCAAATACCATTCACCATCCCAGCCATGGTCCTCCAGGGCCAGACCCAGCTGGACCATGCGCCGGCGATACTGCTCCGCCCGTTCTTTGTCCCCCAGCCGCTGGCAGATGGGCACAAACCGAGCCAGGGTAGCGTAGAGGAACCAGCCCAACCAGATACTTTCACCTCGCCCGGCGATCCCCACTCGGTTCAGGCCATCATTCCAATCTCCGGCTCCCATCAAGGGCAGCCCGTGATCGCCCCTTATGTTTGCACGCTCAATCGCCCGGCAACAGTGCTCGTATAGGCTGGCTGGCTCGGCGGCCGCTTCATAATGACCGTACCGCTCCTCTTCCTCATCAGCCAGCGCTGGCCCCTGCAGGAAAGGGAGTGACTGATGCAAAATCTCCTCATCCTGGGTTCTGGACAGGTACTCAGCAGTCACATAAGGTAGCCAGAGCAAGTCATCGCTGATGCGGGTGCGCACTCCCCGGCCGGATGGGGGATGCCACCAGTGAAGCACATCACCGGCCTCAAACTGGCGTCCGGCTGCCCGCAGAATTTGCTGCCGGGCCACTTCAGGAGCGGCATGCAGAGTGGCCATCACATCCTGTAGCTGATCCCGAAAACCATAAGCGCCGCTGGATTGGTAAAAGCCCGACCGGCCCCATATACGGCAAGATAAGTTCTGATACAACAGCCAACGGTTGAGCATCAAGTCCATCTGCCGGTCGGGGGTCTCCACTTGCACTGCACCCAGTATCTTCTCCCACTGGGCTTGGACTGCCAGCCAGGAGGCGTCTACCTGGGCCCGATCCTGGAATCGTTTGACCAAAGCCAGCGCTTCCCGTCGTTGGGCTCCCTGGCCCAGCAGGAAGTGGACCTCCTTCGCCTCACCCGCTTCCAAGTCGACGAACAGCTGCAAGGCGGCGCAAGGATCTGAGCCGGCGACCACCTGGCCGCTCAAGCCGACCCGTTGCAGCGCCGCCGGACTGGTCAGATCACCCAGCCGGCCCAAAAACTCGGTGCGATCGGCCGTCAAACCATCAGGTTTCTGGCTGGCGGCCAGAAAGGCGACTCGCTGGCGGAATTCTTCTTGAAAAGGCTGCCTGGCCAGCAGCGCGCCCATCTGGTTATCATACTCCGGGATCAGATACTGCTGGGTCTGGTCCCGGTTAACGCCTAACACCCATTCGCAGTAGTAGGTCACGGCCAGCGCCCTGGGCCGGTTCCAACTATTTTCCAGTCGCAGGCTGATCAATTTAACCGGCGCTTCCGGATCCACAAAAAGGCGTAGTTTTTGTTTGAGCCCATGGCTGTGATGTTCAAAGATGGTGTAGCCGGCCCCATGGCGCACCAGGTAAGGTGCCGCGGCTGGCACCGGCTGCGGCGCTGGCGACCAAACCTCGCCACTCGCTTCATCGTGCAAGTACAGCGCTTCGCCTGATGGGTCGCGCACCGGATCGTTGTGCCAAGGCGTCAGCCGGTTTTCGCCGCTGTTCAGAGCCCAAGAGAAACTGCTGCCTGTTTCTGAAACCAGAAAGCCAAAACCGGGATTGCTGATGACATTGACCCAGGGCGCCGGCGTCCATTCGCCCGGCCGCAGATAGATGAGATATTCCCGGCCGTCAGTGCTGAAACCGCCCCAACCGTTGTCGCTGAGCAGTGGCGCGGGCCGTTCCAGCGGTGGCGTTGGTTCAGGTGGCCGGCTGATTCGGGGCGGCGCAAAAGCGGGAGGCCAGGCGGGTGGCTGGTTAATGTTGGCCAGCTGTTGGCCCAGGCTGCCCGCCTGGCCTCGCAGCACCACCCGGGCGGCGGCGGCAAACAACGCCTCGTCGCCCGGGTTCAACCGGTCAGCTTGCACCACGAAAATGCCCCCGCGCCGGTTGAGCCAGTTGTCACCATGCATGCGGCGCAGTAGGCGATGCAGTTGATCCTGCAGATTCCTGGTCATAGCTGGTCCCCTGCTCATTCAACACGACCAGGTCGATTTTCAAGCCGCGATGGCGCCAGTAACGATGCGCTTGCAGCAGCTCGCGCAGCAGTCCTAATTCCTCATCGGATGCCAGCGATACCACCAAAATGGGCAAATCGCCGGAAATGGCGTAGGGCCACAGGCTTGACTGGCCCAGCCGGTTCTTGGCCAGTTTCTGTGGCGACCGCAGCCCGGCGTAGGGAAAAGTAAGCAGTGAAGACAACTGTTGGAAACGCTCCAAGTCGGCCGAATTGAGATTGAGCTGGCGCAGCTCCAGCTCGCTATAGGCCAGTGCCCGGTGGAAGGCGCCTTCTACCTGGCCTGGGCGCTTATAGCGCGCTACCAGTGATAGCAACTGCTGGCGAGAGACGCCGGCCAGCGTAAGGAAAGTGACTTCGGCGGTGCTGTGCGGTTCAATTTCCAGGCTGACTCGCAGGCACATGATGGGATCCAGGACATGCCCGGTCGCCCCGCTCAACTCGCCGCCACCCTGGTCTTAGCACCGCTGCCTGCCGGGGAGTGCCGCCGCGACCGAGGAAATGAGCACGGTCAGATTCAAAGTCCACCCTGATCGATCGATCCGACCCAACGACAGCGGCATGGGCCAGGTAAAGCGGCTTTTCGATGGCCGCCCGCGGCCGGCGGCGGAACAGCAGCGTGTGGCTATCGGGATGATACTCGCTCTCAATGAACAATTTGTTGAAGGCGGGATGGCGCCGGTCCCCGTTTTGCTCGCCCAGCACCACTTCCCCGTAGCTGGTCAACGACCAGGCGGCGCTGGTGACGACTGTGGTTGGTCAGCCGTAACCGCCGCACTTCCAGATCATCATCCGGTGGCACGGTGATCTGCAAGTAACTGGAAATTTCTGGGCCGGCACAGCGAAAATCCACTTGATGTGGAGCAAACAAAGATTCCCACTGGCAGCCCGGGCTGTCCATGGGCTGACGGGTGGCGGACCACAGCTGGCCGCTGTCCAGATCCTGGATGTAAATCCAGGTACCCCAATCATCGCAGGTGGTGTCGGCACGCCAGCGGGTTAAGTCGGCTTCCTGCCAACGACTGTAGCCACCACCGGTATTGGTGATCAACACCCCGTACCGGCCATTTGCCAGGAAGTGGGTCAAGAGGATGGGCCGTGGTCGCAGGCACTGCCCAGGATACGGCCGAAATTTCCGGCTGCTCCAACCGGGCCAGGGTTGCTTCCTCTTGGGAAATCCCGACCAGTGGCACGCTGGCTGGCAGCCGCTCCTGCAGCAGCAGCTCGACGCTACGTACTTGAGGATCGCTATGAAAGCGGCGTACCATCGGCCTGTCATACAGTGTATTGACCAGCGAGAGCATGATCATGCCTTGATGATGGATCATAAAGGAGTGAACAACGGCCCACTCCTGACCCAAAGAGAGCCGGGTTGGGGTGAAGTCGGTTGCCTCATAAAAGCCGTAGTCACCCACCATTTTCATCTCAATCAGGCGGGCGATATTGTCCATCACGGCTTGCGGCCGGAAAGGCAGCGCCAATAGAGAGGCATAGGGGCTGATTACCAGGTCCTCCTCCAGCCCTCTTTTAAAGCCCAACCCTGGCGTGCCGAAAGCCCGGTACTGGTAATTCATATTGGCGTCAAAATGGTAATAGCCCGACTCTGAAATACCCCAAGGCACCCCCTTTTGCCGGCCGTAATCGATCTGGTGTTCGATGCTGCTGTAGATGCTCTGGTTCAACAGCGTTTCAGGATACTGCCGCGTTAACAGGCTGGGCATCAAGTATTCAAACATGGTACCGCTCCAGGAGAGCAGGGTCAGCCCACCTTCAGCCCGGGTAAGCGGCCGGCCCAAACAAAGCCAGTGTCGCTCCGGCACATCCCCTTTGGCGATGGCCAGTAAGCTGGTCAGCCGCGCTTCGGAAGCCAGTAAATCGTAATAGTTGGCATCCTTTGACTCGGTATCGACATTGTAACCGATGTGAAATAAACTGCGCTCCGGGTTATACAGTAAAGCAAAATCCATCTCAGCAATCAACTGCTCAATTAGTTGACCGGCATCCGCAAAAGCGGCCAGCATCTGGGAAACCTCAGCCTCCGCGGCCGCCAGCGACTGGTCAAACTTGGCGCACCATTGGCGCGCCTGCTCCACCAGCTCCGGCGTCGCCGGCGCATCGGGGAGGCGGGCGACCAGTTGGGCAAGCTGCTTCTGAGCGGTCCGGCAGATGGCCGGTATCTCTCGGCAAGGCGTCCTGGTGAAGGGCAGTCCACTGACCAACGCCTGCCAGGCTCCAGCGAGGGCAGAGTCCGTTATATGGGATTGCAACAAGGAAGGTGGCTCGGGCACGAAGGCGAGCCAGGGCATCACCATATGGACTTTGCGCTGCATGTCGAACAGCTGGTAACCGACTCGTTCGGACCAGACTCGCACACTGTGTAGCATTGCCGGCTCCAGCAGCCCGCTCATCAGCAGGGTGACCAGCTCCTGATCTACCAGGGGCCACGTTTCCTCCTTTAACTGGTTCAACAGAGACGACCAACGGCGGGGATCATCGCCCACCGCTTGCACCTGGCCCGCCAATTGATCCAGCAGCAGCTGAAAAGAGCACACCGCCTCTGGCGTGGACACGGCAAGAGGCGCCAAGATTTCGCTCAGGACGGCCAGGGTATCAAGAAAGCCCTGCCGGCGTTGCGGCCGGGGCAGGCAAATGTCCGGTGCTGCTAGGCAGCCTTGGCGCAGGGCCACCAGGCAGCAGGCCAGGTTACCGCTGTCCACGGTCGAGATGTAACGCGGTGGCAGCGGCGCCAGAGTCAGTGTATCGTACCAGTTGAGAAAATGTCCCCGGTAGCGCTCTAGGGGTTCCAGGTTCTGTAGCGTGCTCTGCAAACGAACCCGCAGCTCAGGCAAGCCAATGTAACCAAGGTCAAAGGCGGCCAGAGTAGACAAGAGCATCAGGCCGATGTTGGTCGGTGAGGTGCGATGGGCGACCAGTCCCCGAGGATCTTCTTGAAAGTGATCGGGGGCCAGCCAATGATCTTCAGGGCCGACAAACTGCTCGAAGAAAAACCAGGTGCGCCGGGCCAGACAATGCAGCTGTCGCTGCTGGCTCTGAGTCAAAGGTTCGCTCGATGGCTGGTGCGGCCTGCTGATCCACAACATGATCTGTGGTCCTGCCAGCCAGGCCAACAGCAGGGGCGCTGCTACCGGCAAGGCGGCCGGATTGATCAGGATGACTAACATGGCCAACACCAGGGCCAGCAGAGAAGTGGCCGACATTTCCCGCCAGACAATGGTTATTGACTGATTCTTGCCCAGCAACTGGACGGTGTGGGCGGCGGTAGTCCACTGCAGCAACCGTTTGCGGGTGATAAACATTCGTACAATGACCGTGATGATTGCGTCGCTGGCGATGAGGGCTTCGTAGGGCAGGGCCACCAGCCCCAACAGCCAGCGCCAAAGGGGCTGCTGGACGGTCTGATTGGCCTCGAACTGGACATCACCCATGAGACTCCAAACTAGGCGATCGATCAGAGTGGTGAACAGATCGCTGGCCAGGGTTAGCACAGCCACGGAGGTCCAAACCAAGGGAGAACCCGGCAACCACAGCCAGCCGGCTAGTAGTAGAAGCATAAGCGCCGGACGCAGAAGGCTACGGCGCAAGTTCTCGACAATCTTCCAACGATCGATTAATCGCAACCCATTGCGCGCGCTGCCGGTTTGGCCGTGAGGTACCCGGGGCAGTAGCCAGGGCAGCAGCTGCCAGTCACCCCGGATCCAGCGGTGCGCCCGTCGGGCATGGGCATGGTAGGAGGGCGGGTATTCCTCATAAACGATCACATCGGAGACCATTCCTGCCCGGCCGTGCAGTCCCTCAAATAGATCATGGCTTAGCAGCGTATTCTCCGGCACGCGCTCCGCTAGGCAGCGGCTGAAAGCGGCGACATCATAAATTCCTTTACCCATGTAAATGCCTTCGCCAAACAGATCCTGGTACATGTCTGACACGGCAAGTGAGTAAAGATCAAGGCCGCTGTGGCCGCTAAAGATACGTGAGAAAGTGGAGTAATTAGCGCTGCTGGGTTTGATTTTTACTCGAGGCTGTAGCACCGTGTAACCACCGGTAACGACTCCCCTTTGAGGATCAAAGCGGGCTTGATTCAGAGGATGGGCCAGCGTGCCGATGAGACGCCGGGCTTGACCATGGGGCAAGGTGGTATCAGCGTCCAGGGTGATGACATAGCGGATTAGGGGCATAATGGCCATGTGACCAATCTGAGCGGTGTATGAGGTCGAATTTTTGCCTAGCAGCAGCCGGTTTAATTCTTCCAGCTTGCCTCGCTTTCTCTCCCAGCCCATCCAGAATCCTTCCTCAGCATTCCACAGCCGCTCCCGGTGAAAGAGGTAAAAAGGGTCCGTATCTGCAGTCCGGCCGTAGCGTTGGTTGAGCAGCCGGATACCCTGGCTAACCTGAGAAAAAAGCAGCTCGTCTTCCAGCATCTGCTGCCGGGGTGCATCGCAGAAATCGGTGAGTAGAGCGAAGGTGATGTGGGGGTCCTGGTTGCGCAGGTAGTGCAGTTCTAACTGCTGCAACATGGCATCGACTTCTGCTGCGTGGTTCAGCAGTGTAGGCATCACCACCATGGTGCGGCAGCTAGCCGGTACGCCAGCCTCAAAGGCCATCTTGGGTAGAACGTGCGGTTTGACAAGCACAGTCATCAGCCAGCTGGCCTGGCTGACGGCCACGGTTAGCAGGGGAATGAGCAGTAGCAAAGGGGCGACCAGCATCGCCAGGGGCGAGGAATCTACATAGTTAAGGTAGGTGAATAGCAGCAGGCCCAGCACGAGCGCGATAGTAACCACGCTACCGAGGTACAACAGGGTGGGATGCCCTTGCAGCCACCAGCGCCGCAGGCGGACGCGCAGGGGCAGCCGGAAAGCCAGCGCATGCTCTAACTGGGGTAGGCCATCATCAATGAGATAATATCCCACGTGCGTTGCAGATGCGGGCCGGGCCTGCGGCTCCTGGTCTGATCCAACCAGGCGGGCCAGGGAGATCGCGTGACCGGCCACTGCCACCTCATCCCAGGATGTCGCCCGCGATAGTTTCTCCACCACTTTGCGATACGAATCGCGGGTGTCAAAATCCATCTCCTGGTAAACGGCGGCCGGATCTTGGCTCAAGATCTGTTCTACTACACTAACTTCCTCAAAGAACCGCTTCCAATTCTGCCCTTCCAGCGCTCGCAGACCCAATATACACCAGGGCACGGCCGTATCAGCGCTGCTACCGTGGGCATCAGCCTGGTCCGGCGGCGGGGCGCTCACCTGGCCAGTTAAGGGGGCCAGTACCTGGATCAATTTCTCAATGATGCCGAAGCGGAGCATCGTGGGCAGTGCCCACAGCTCGCCCATGGTCAGCGGCGTTATCTCCTGGTAATAGATGACAAACTGCTGCACCCAATCTAGCTCCAGGCGCATTGATTGGCCAGCCAACAGCTCCCGTGCCAACAGGTAAATGCGCGGGTAGCCTCTCCATTCACCAACCGCCACCCGGGGCAGCTGGTGATAATAGTGGCGGGGCATATCTTGTTCAATCTGGCCTAAGGCGCTGCTGATCACATAGTAGTTGTCCAGTAGCCACTCTCCTGCACACCCAGCGAGGTGGTCGTCTTGCGCTTGCTGGCGAAAGGTCGAATAAGCCTGGTACAGGATCGCTTTCTGTTTATCTAATCGATCGAGGGATTGGCGATCGATGCTGAGCAGGGTGACCTGACGTTGGCCCTCGGCTAGCTGACGAGCATAACGTCTCAGCGACGCTCGCGAACCAGACTCCATCTGGCCCACATTCACGGCATCTGTTTCAACCTCAGCCGCGGCCATCGTCTAGTGACCCTTCATCTCTCTGGCGGCTGACTCTGCCAGGGACAGGGCCAGATCGTTCGGCTCCAGGTCTTGCACGATGAGCAAGGGTGTTGTACCGTACTCAATGAAACTGGTCGTCAGGCTGCCATAGGGCCATTTAGCATAGCCAGAGTAACCGTGAGCGCTGATCACCACCAGATCCACCGCCTCATCTTCCACCAGTTGGTGCAGGCTGATGGCGATATTCTCTCTGACCAGCACACGGGGCACGAAATCGACGGCGAGGCGGGTCAGTAAGCGTTTGAAATAATCATCGGCCGCAGCCAGGTTGCGATCCACAAAACGTTGTATCAAATCTAAATCATCCTGATTCAGTGGAGTTTGCCGTGGCATCTCAGGCTTAACCACCACATGTCCCAGTAGAAGGCTCGCCTGGTGCCTTTGGGTCAAGGACACCGCGGTTGGCAGTGCACACTCAGAACGCAGCGAGCCATCCAACGGCACCAACAGCCTCCGGTACCGCAACCCCTCCAGTTCGGAGACGATGGGGTTATAAGCCCGGATCACCACGGAAGAGATCAGCGACTCCTGAATGATCTTACGCACGACGCTGTTGACATTCCAACGGCTCATCCCCGTCTTGCCATGACTGCTCATCATAATCAGGTTAACACCATGGCTACGGGCATAATCGATAATCGTTTGTGCAGGCTGGCCTTCTAAAAGGAGCAGATCCGGATCCAGGCCAGCCTGGCCCAAACGGGCGGCTACATTATTCAGACAAGCTTCAGCCTCTGCTTTACATAATCGCCAGTAGAGAGGATCGATGGGCTGATAGCGATCGGCGGCTGCAGGGCATTCCATCACATGAATCAGCGTCACTTCCGAATCATAAACGTCGGCAAAAGCGACTACATGGGGCAGGACACATTCCGCGATCGGAGATTGATCAAGCGGTACCAGGATTTTACTGAACATTGCTTCCCTTTCCAGTGAGACAACATGGCAGCCAGGCTACCCTCTTCCCAATCATGAGGGGGCCAACTATGCGGCATTGCTCTTTAGGCAATCGGCGATGATTGCTCCCGTGGGTTGCCTGCAGTGGTGGCTGAGGTCGGGTTTGTGGGATGTTAGCGAATTCCCATACTCACCGGCAACCCTACTATCATATTATATAACAATTTTGCCGAGAATGTGGATTTGTTCAGGAAATACTTCACAAGTCTCGCATACCTATCAGAGCAAAGTTTTTATCTCTTCCCAGAATCTCTGCTGATAATATGACGCATCTCTATCTTGATATTCCAAGGCATGTGAGGATGAATCATTAGGAGAAACTAGTTGTTGGCAAGTCCGTTCTAGCTGCTCGATTTATGACCAGATTGGCACCAAATTGAAGGGTTGCAAAATGGTTAATATGCAGGTGTTCATAGCTTTATTAGGCTCATTTACAATAACGCTGCAAATGAGACCTCGCGTTTCTTAACATAACCACTTATTGTTAAAGGATTCTACCACGAGTAGAATAGCATTACGGACGCGATCTCTGTTTTTAGGTTCACATCCGAGGTTGTTGGTAAGTAGAGCTGGGTGTTGGATTGTTGTGCCAGACTCAAATAAACAGCGGAGTCAAGCAACGCATCAATTACCGCCGATTCCCCTTCAGAATCGACGATGTAATAGAGGTAGCCTTTGCCCGTATGTCGTATCTGGATGATTTCAGCATCGCTGCCACAAATATGAACTTCGGCCGAATCTCTCACCCACCAAACCCTGACAACAAAAACGCGAAACCGCCAGGAAGTATCCTTCTCCTGCGGCTCCGCGCCTCTGCGTGAGACCTTTGGTTTACTTCAACTGACAATCCCGGCATCGAACATGGCTAGATAGATTTTTTCGGCCGAAAACGGCGGCCCCTTCATCCGCACACCGACCGCATCGTAAATCGCATTCGCCAGCGCCGCCACCGCCGGAATCATCGGGTGTTCACCGACGCCGCGGGCGCCCCACGGGCCGTCATCCTGTGGCACCTCGACGATAATCGACTCGATCTCGCGCGGGGTATCGACGGAGGTCGCAATCCGATAATCGACAAAGCTCGGATTTTGCATAACGCCTTCCTTCAGTTGGATCTCCTCGAATACGGCCGAACTCAACCCTTGCACAAAGCCACCCTCGATTTGCGCCTTCACCAACTCCGGATTGATCGCCTTGCCCACGTCGAACGCGGCAACCCCCTTGAGAATCTCGATTTTGCCGGTATCGATATCGATCTCTATGTCAAATGCCTGTGCGCCGACTGTGTAGTGGACCACCGCTCGGTCGCCCTGGCCGGTCTCCGCATCGAGGCCTGTGACATACGTCGGCATGAACATGCCGCGCCCCACAATCGGGCCGCCAATCCATTCGGTGAAATCCTCGTTGGGCAAGCCGTAAATCACCATCTCCTTCAACGGTTGCTCTTCCTCCGACTTGTAGGAAATCACCACCCCATCGACAATGTCGAGATCGACCCAATCTTCATCCCAGGCATCTGCTACCGTTTCCAGGATTTGGTGCCGAGTGTCGGCGGCGGCGGCGCGCACCGCATTGCCCATGCTCCAGGTGAGGCGGCTGGCGACCGTCTGCCATTCATACGGGCTGTATTGGGTGTCGAGCGGTCCGGCGATGCGGATCGACTCATAAGGCACGCCCAGCGTGGCAGCGGCGATTTGCGCCGCTACCGTGAAGGTACCTTGGCCGATCTCCTGGCCGCCGACGCCCAGGGTAGCCGTGCCGTCTTCGTTGAGTTCGAGCCAGGCGCTCGACCCGGCGTTGGGCGGCATCGCCGGCGCTTTCCACGCCAGCGCGATTCCTTTGCCGCGCCGTTTGTTGGGAGCACCGGCCGGCGGCTTCTCGCCCCAATCGATCGCCTTGGCGACCTTGTCGATGCACTCCTCCAGGCCAACCGGATGCAACGTCATGCCGGTCACCAGGATGTCGCCGCCGCGGACGCAGTTGAGCTTGTGGAAAGCGACTTTGTCCATGCCGATCGTCTCGGCCAGTTCATCCATGCACTGATCGACCGCCGTGTGCAGTTCCGACATGCCAAAGCCGCGATACGCGCCGCCGATCGGATGGTTGGTGTAGACGCACAGGCTGTCCGTTTTGACATTGGGGATGTCGTACGGGCCGGTGCTGCTATAACCACCGGCGCGGGTGATGTTGACACCGTATTCGGTCGACGCGCCGCCGTCCCAATACATCATGTTTTCCATGGCCAATAATTTGCCGTCGGCATCACAGCCGACCTTGATCTTGATGACTAGCCCCTGGCGCACGAAGTTGGTGTAGAACTCCTCCTCTCGCGTCAGCCGCAGTTTGACCGGATAGCCGGGCACTTTGGTGGCGATGGCCACCGGCATCGCTTCCATCGTCACCCCCGCTTTGCAGCCGAAGCCGCCACCGACCAGGGGCGCGATCACGCGCATGTCGCTCTGGGAGATGCCCAATGTTTTGGCAATCAAGTTGCGCTGGGCGAACGGGGATTGGGATGCTGCCCATAAGGTCGCTTTGCCGGTTTGCTCGACCTGGGCAACGGCCACGTGCGGTTCGATCGGCACGTGCTGAATGTGCGGGATATGGAATTTGCGCTCGACGATGGCGGCGCACCGTTCCCAGGCGCGGTCCGTATCCCCTTTGCGGATTTTGAAGTGGTTGGCGATGTTGGTCCCCGCCTGGGGGAAGATGAAGTTGGGCACTTCGTAGTTTTCCAGGTCGGGATGGATCAGCGGCGCTTCCGGCGAAGCGCCGAATTCAGGATCGAAGACCGGTTCGAGCAGTTCGTATTCGACGTCGATCAGCTCAACCGCCTGCTCGGCCAGTTCTTCGGTGACGGCGGCCACCCCGGCCACTGGTTCACCGACGAAGCGAACACGCTCCCGGGCGAAGATATGTTTGTCTTTCAGGTACAGCCCGATATGCTCCGGGAAGTCGTCGCCGGTGACGATCGCTTTGACACCCGGCAGCGCCAGCGCCCGGCTGATGTCGATCGATTTGATCAAGGCATGGGGGTGGGGGCTGCGCTTGATGCGGGCATGGAGAAGTTTTCGACCGAATTGTAAATCATCGGTAAACACTGCTGCGCCTGTCACCTTTTCGTGTACATCCAGGCGACCGACACTCTGTCCAATCAGGTCAGGCGTTTTTTCAGTTGTTCCCATTGTTTCCTCCACGCATTACGCTAGTTCAGCCGCGGCCAATACACCGTCGACGATGCGCACATAGCCGGTACAGCGGCACAGATTGCCGACCAACGCCGCCCGCACATCCGCCTCGGTTGGATGCGGATTGCGGTCCAGCAATGCCCGGGCCGAGATCAACACCCCCGGCGTGCAGAAACCACATTGCACACCGCCGGCCTCGACCAACGCTTGTTGCAGCGGATCGAGTTGGCTATCATGCGCCAATCCCTCGACTGTCACGAGTTCCTGACCGTCACATTCGACCGCCAGCACTAGACAGCTATTGACCGGTTCGCCATTCAACAGCACCGTACATGCACCACATTCACCGGCGGCGCAGCCATTCTTCGTTCCGGTCATCACGATCTCTTCCCGTAGCATCTGCAACAAAGTCATATGCGAGGGAACAACGACTGCCTCAGCCTCACCGTTAAGGGTAAAGGTGATGTTGTGATAGGCCATACTAACCTCCAATTTGCTCCCAGACATCTGTTACCGCCTGCCGCGTCAGGTTACGCACCATTATCTTACGATAGCGGGCGCTGCCGCGAGTGTCGCTGATGGGTGTGACGCCGTCCATCGCCGCCTGAGCAGCCGCGGCGATTGTGTTCCCGTCGATGCTGTTTTCCGCCAGAATAGTTTCGGCAACTACGGGGCGGAATGGAACGGGAGCCACCGACGCCAGTGCCAAGCGGAAGCGATAGCCGGATGCCGCTGTCGCGTCGGGATACCCAAGCGCCGTCACGCCGACAATCGCCAGGTCGCCCAACGCATTGCGTCCCAGCTTGATGTAGCGCCCGGCCCACGGCTGCGGCGGCAGCGGAAATGAAATTGCGGTCACAATGTCGCCCGGCTGCAACACTGTCTTGCCAGGTCCGAGAAAAAAGTTGTCGAGCGACTCGGTGCGCGGGCCATCGACACTGTGGACGTGCAACATCCCTTGCAGCACAATGCAAGCGCCAGTCGTATCACCTGCCGGTGAGCCGTTGCAGATATTGCCCACAATCGTCGCCCGGGAACGCAATTGATAGCTGGCAACGGTGCGCGCCGCCTGCGCCAGCAGCGGATAGTGAGCGTTGACCTCCGGCGAGGCGATGACGCGATTCATATTGACCGCCGCGCCCATTGTCAAGCCGGTTTCTGGATCGAAAGCGATCGCGTTCATACCATCCAGATGTTTGACGTCAACCAAATGTTTTTCACGCCAAAATCCATCGCGCATGCGCACGAAGGTGTCGGTACCGCCCATGAACGGGCGTGCCGTGTCACCGTGCGCCGTCAGGAATTGGCTGGCCTCACGCAACGAGGCCGGTTTTATGTAATCAAAGGCCGGTAAACCTGGTGTGGGATTGTGCATCCAACCCTCCGCTAATTGTGAATTGGGAATGAGTTTGGTGGAAGATATGTGGCCGGTCTCCTGACCAAGCCACTCGACTTCACCGTCTGCCCACAGAATTCTCACACAGGTGCTTGAAATGAGTTCAACTGGACGCTCAACTCACAATTCACAATTACAAGTTAATGTTTTTGCGCTCTTCGACGCCGAAACAAGACGGCGGTAAGACAATGAAGAGCAGATTCAGCAAATTGCCGACGATGGCGCCGACCGCCGGTTGGCGCGGCTCGAACAGATTCACTTTTTCCGACTGGATCAAGGCATACCCATGGCGCCTCCTTGTCTGTTTTTGGCCGAATCGTTGTTAATAGAAACATTTTCGCCTCAAATTTCCGCCGCGCCTGTGTCATCTGATCATCAAATTGTCTCTGCTGAGATTCTAAGCGCCTGATGAACTCCTTGAAGTGCCGATGTTGTACTATAAGATTGACGATAGCAACGATGAGGGCACCGCCAATGCCGCTGATGACTGCTGAGAGAATTGTTGCGTCAGGCTGAGTTTTTTGCTGCAAACATAAACATAATATACAACAATACTTTCACTAAGTTGACCCTAAACTATACACGTTCTATGCAAAAACCTAAAACATTAACCACAACTCACTCGAACAATGGTATTATACAAACGCACAAGCATCACAATACGTGCGGCATAACCAGCGGATGCACGCGGAGTTGGCGATTGGGCCGTTTTGAGAAAGTACAAAAGGGCTTATCTGATTCTTTAAATGGTATCATTAATTCAAAAGAAGAAGCAAAGCAAAAACTTGGCAAATGGTTAAAATAGTATGGACCGATTCTGCAATTGAAGATTTGAATGCTATCGGAGAATCTTTGGTTGAATTACCCGAGCCAAAGTCAAAGAAGAATAAGAAATTGTAAGCAGATATAAGCTCACTTTATTTCAGAGTATCAATAAATGAATAGAATGAATCCTAAGGTTGATGTTTTATTTTAGTAAAGCCAAAAAGTGGCAGGAAGAATTTGAGAAATTGAGAATGATCATTCTTGACTGTCAGCTGACCGAAGAATTGAAGTGGGGTGTTCCTTGTTACACGTTTCAGAAAAGAAACATAGTTTTAATACATGGATTTAAAGAATACTGTGCGCTTTTGTTTATCAAAGGTGCCTTGTTAAATGATGCCAATGGTATTCTAATCCAACAAACGGAGAATACGCAGGCGGCACGCCAGATTCGGTTCACCAATGTTCGAGAAATAGTTGAGATGGAACCCATCTTGAAAGCCTATATTTATGAAGCCATTGAAGTGGAAAAAGCCGGTTTGAAAGTGAATTTTAAAAAGAATACAGAATTCATATTTCCTGAAGAATTTCAAAATAAATTAGATGAAATCCCTGCCTTGAAAACTGCTTTTGATGCATTGACGCCAGGACGGCAAAGAGCATACATTCTTTATTTTTCTGCACCCAAACAATCCAAAACTCGGGAGTCAAGGGTTGAAAAATGTATGCAGCAAATTCTCAATGGAAAGGGATTAAATGATCAGTAAATTCGATGAGAAAATAAATCAATCAAACTTTAAGATATTACCTCACTTTGCGTTCCGTGAATGCGCCTAACACCGCGTGCACCGGTCAAGTGCGGGTGTTGCCCACACTTTCGGGGATTCTGGCCCCAAAACGGCGGATTCGGCGTCTGGTGGTTTTGTCCGCCAAGTCCCGCCCTTGCCGGTAACGCCAGCCGTTCGGTGCGCGGCAACATGCGTCTGTAATTGAGGCAAAAGAGATGGCAAGCAAGCATCCGACTACGATCGCCGAGTATATCTGGGCTGCCCCACGCGAGGGCCAACCGCATTTGCGCCGCTTATACGCGATCCTCAAGAGCGTCGCGCCGGAGGCCGAGGAGGCGATCAAGTGGGGAACCCCCTTCTTCGTGGAGCCCCGATTCCTGTTCGCTTTCTCCGCGCACAAGGCACACTGCAACTTCGCGCCAACAGCGGCGGCGCTGGAGCCATTTCGCAAGGAACTGGAAAAGCACAAGACTACCAAAGGCACCCTTCAGATTCCCTACAACAAGTCCCTGCCAGAGGATCTGATTCGCAAGATCGCTGAGTACCGTCTCCGGGAAGTGCGTGAACGTGAAAACGACGCTTTCTGGTAACTCCATCTCAGCAGGCATGGACGGCCTATTTGAACTCGTCTAACGTGGGCACCTAACAACACGATGAAACCGACAACTGAACGTGTTACGCCTTTTGCTTGCGCAAAAGCCGCGCGACTTTCAGTTGCGGCTGATCATGAGCGTTAGGCGCTTCGGCAAGATCGAAACCCACATTCTTCTAATCTTGGCATGATAGAATATGTCTTCCTCAACCAATTCAATCCTTTTTGGAGATTGACTATCACCTTCAGCAAGGAGGCTGACTGTTATGAACAAGCTTCAAGGTATCAAATTATTGACTTACCCCGTCAAAGACATTGCTCAGGCAAAAATGTTATATAACAGACTATTAGGTGTTGAACCGTATGTCGATGGGCCATATTATGTTGGCTACAGGGGGTGGGAGACCAGGAAATAGGATTAGTTCCTAACGGCCACTAGCAAGGCCTAACAGGGCCTCTTGCCTACTTCACCGTAAGTGACATCAGGAGTACACTAAAGTCACTAGTAGACGCTGGTGCGCAGGTACAGCAAGAAGTTAGAGATGTAGGTAGCGGTATGCTGGTCGCATCTGTAAAAGACAAAGATGGCAACATCACTGGGCTTCGTCAGTTTCCTTATAGAGAAGTTGAACATGGCACATATTCGGCCATGATCGTACTTTTCCAACATTGAATAACAGAACATAGGTGAGGCCAAGTGTTGCTCAAACCGGTCGGCCAGAGATACCAATTGTCTTTCATCATGATTGTGGCTAATCACAGCCCGCGTGGCTTTCCACACCATTTCCTGTGGATTGAGGTCGGGCGCTGCGGTCGGAAAGCGCATCACCTCTAATCGCGGGTGTGCTTGCAATAGCACCCTCACAGCCGGCCCACCATGCCATTTGGCGCGGTCCCACAGGAGTAGGATGGGTACATCAGGATAGGTGGACAGCACCTTCTCCAGATGGCGGGCGGTTGCTTCGCCGTTCATCATTTCTTCGCGCGTTGCTACCGCTTGCCCTGTGTGCAGGTTGAGCGTGGCATAGAAGCTGACCTTATCCCGATTGGGGTGGACACGTACAACTGGCGTGTGACCGCACGGCGCCCAGACCGATGTGGTTGTGGCTTGTAAGTACAGGCTGGCTTCATCTTCGGCCAAGACCAGCGTTTCTGGTGCGGTTTGGGCAATGTCCATCAGTTTTTTTCTAGCTGTTCCTCGAATTCGGCTACCTGTTCAGCCGAACGCGTGCGAAAGACCTTGGCCGGCCGTTGATAGCTGAAACCGCAGCGGTGGAAGAGTTCACGGTAAGAACTGCTCGTTTTGTAGACGACGCCGTGCCACTGTTGCATGGCTTGCTGCAGGTCCGGAACCGTCCAGTGCTGGCCACTAGCTGTCGCCACCCGGTTCGGCCCCAAAACGTCAACCGGCCGATAGGCGTACTGCCTGAAGCCGTGTCCGGGTTGGCCCGTCTGCCGTTTCCTGGAAGGCAAACTTGAGCTCTTGGATCTGTTGTTCGTTTAATTGGAAATTTCGATTTGTAGCCATCAACATAGTGTGCCACATCTAAATATTTTGTCTATTAGATAAATTAAAGACAATCCTAACTATTAACGCGCAAATTGGCGTAACTTGCATTGCTAACAATGAAAATGAGTCTCGGTGATGTGATCTCACGTTAGTGGACGCGTGGCACGGACAAATGTTGTGATGGGTGATTCCAATCTGCTTATGCTGCACCGTCCTTGCTTCTGCGTTACAAACGCCCAATTGGCGCCCGAAAGCTAAATACAATATCGTATGCAAATCAGGTCTTATGGCTCCTCGCAAAACGGCCTATTGTTAAAGAGATCTAATTCTGGGAAATGGGTATCAGGGACGCGAGTTTAGGTTTTCCGGTTCACATCCATGAGGTCCAGGGTTTGAGTCCCTGCACGTCCCCTTTTTGCCCTTATTTGAGCACGCCAGCAGGGTTAGAGGGAAGAGACGAGGGATAACGAAATTCTCCTAAGGACACTCTGACCTTGTACTGCATCTAGATAAGCCATACGAGGAGATAAAACATGAGTAAGATAGTTGGTATTGACCTGGGCACAACGAATTCGGTGGGGCTCAACCCGAACCAATCGTGCGGCAATTCCTCCAACGCCTCATGGCCAGCAGTCCAGACGTGGCTCCGCTCGACCCAGCCAAGCCCCTCGATCCGGTCACCCGCCTGAGCCAGGCAAAACAACTTCTGAGACAAGTTCGTGGATGCGAAGCGAAGAAACATTTGCAAAACTTGTCGTCTGGCGTAGCAGCCCGGCAAGCGCAGATCTTACTCCCTCTGGCACAATTTCTATGTGAAATTGGCATAGGTGGTGGAGTCCAGCCTGATCCGGATTCGTTATTCCAGCAGTCTGCCAAAGCTGTTCGCAACGGTGAATACTCATCCGCGATGTATAATCTGTTGGTAGCCAGGCGACAAGACAAGACATATCGTAACGACCAGGCTGAAAAAGTTATGGAAGGATTATTTGAACTTCTAGGCGATGACCACGCACTCACACAAGCATATTGGCAGCAGTTGGTAGAACTGGCGTAGTCAGATTAGAAAAGGAAGCAGGTAGCATGGCTCATTCCGGGTACAATCGCCGCAGGGACAACCCCCGCGGTGAGCCGACAAGAACGCTGACGTTCGGCCAAATCAAACAAATAGAAACTTCGTTTCAGGAACTTAAGCAAGAAATCGCCCAATGGAAGTCCGAAGCCGGTCGGTGGGAAGCGGCGGCTGCAGAGGCGCAGGCTAACGCGGTCGAATGGGAAACCAAGGCTAGGGAATTGTTAACCGCGGCAACAAATGCTCAGGAGAAGCTGGCCAAATTGGAGGCAGAAGCCAGTCAACGGGAGAATAGTGATTCGGCATTTGAAGCTTCACTTACTGAGAAGGAGCAAGCGCTGCAGGCGGCCGAGGAAAGAGCATCTAAAGCCGAAAACCGGTTGGCCCTCGAGCAGGCTGAATACCAGAACCTTAAGCAACGACTCGAACGACGTATTGCTGACCAGGCTGCTCAGGAGAAGATGCAGTTGATGGACGGTTTATTGCCCGTCCTAGACAATCTGGATCGCGCCATCGCACATGCGCCTCCATTGGATGCAGAACATAAGGCTTTTCAAGAAGGCGTGGAAATGACACGCCATTCGTTCTTATTGATTCTGACCAAATATGGGGTACATCCCATCGACGCTGCTGAAAAACCCTTCGATCCAGAGTACCATGAGGCCGTCGGAACGATAAATGATCCGGCATATAGGCCAGGCACTGTCGTCAAAGTTGAACAGAAAGGGTATACGTACCAAGACAAGCTGCTCCGGCCGGCTCGCGTCTTAATTACACCCATCGGTTAAGTACCGCACCATGATACAAGTGAGCTAGGGTTGAAATAATGGAAGTAAAGGATTATTACCAGACCTTGGGAGTAAACAGAAACGCTACTCTGGATCAGATAAAAAAGGCTTATCGCAAACTAGCCAGGAAACATCACCCTGATGTCAATCCCGGTGATAAATTGGCCGAAGAGAAATTCAAAGGCATTAATGAGGCTTACGAAGTCTTATCGGATGAGGAAAAACGACAAAAATATGACCGCTTCGGCTCTCAGTGGCAACAATATGAACAAGCCGGTGGCCAGCCAGAGGATTTTGACTGGTCTCAGTGGGCATCTCGCGGAGCTACGTCGGGAAGGTCGAGTGGATCAGGTGGCTACTCGCGCACGGTTAGTCCTGAAGAGTTCGAAGAGATCTTTGGCAGCCAGGAAGCGGGTGGGTTTTCGGACTTCTTTGAAAACATGTTTGGTGGCGGCCGATCCCGAACTTCTGGTTTTGACAGTCGCTCTTACCAACCAAGACCAAGGTCAGGACGAGATAGCGAGTACACAGTTGAAATCTCGCTCCCCGAAGCCTTCCATGGCACCATCCGTTCATTACAGTTCGAAAATGGCCGAGTTGTCGAGGCCAAGATCCCCCGTGGTGTGTCGAACGGCTCGCGAGTACGGCTGCGTGGGCTAGGAGAACCGGGAGCAGCCGGCGGTGAAGATGGTGACCTTTACCTCAAGACCGAAGTAATGCCCGACGATACCTTCCATCGTGATGGTGATGACTTGAAAATCACCGTCCCCGTCGATTTATTCACATTGCTATTAGGCGGCTCAGTCGAGGTTTCGAGTATCGACAAGGCTGTCAAGCTCAAAGTTCCAAAGGGAACCGCTAATGGCAAAATATTTCGTTTACGCGGACTGGGGATGCCCAAGCTACGCAAACCCGACGAACGGGGTGATTTGTATACGACGGTTGAAGCCACTCTGCCGCAGCATCTGAGTGATGCCGAGAGAAAGCTAGTGGAACAGTGGCAGGACATCAGAGGATCCTGATATCATGATTAATGGAGATTTATAGATGAAAGACTTACCAGCCGATGAACCACGTTATACAAGAATCGTGGCCGCCCAGTTGGCAAATATATCGATGGTTTTCCTGGAACGCTGCGAGACTGAACAGCTAGTCCAGGTAAGAGTTATACGGGGTGGCAAACCGGGCTACAGTGCGCGGGATATTCGAGAGCTGGCGCGCATCAGCCGGCTCCATGCTGACTTAGAACTAGACTTTCCGGCCTTAGAAGTTGTCCTGAATATGCGCCGGCAGCTGCTGGATGTTCAAGAACAAATAGAAAGGCTGGAACGGGAAATGGTCCAGCGTGAAGAGAGACTCACGAGGGAGTTGGTTGATTTACGCCGGCGCCTGGCTGCAGAAAGCGGATGGAGATGAACTGATGCGGATCGATAAATTCACCCAAAAAGCTCATCCAGCGTTGAATACTACATTCCCAAGGCCTTGCAATTGGGATTCGGATACAGGTCATATCCCAGTAACTTACAACCAAAACCGTGCAATATCTGGCTCGTTGCTTCGCCAATTTTTCTGGTGCCAATTACACCGACGACGGTACCTTTGAGGTTGAAGCCTAGCAGACCCTCCAAAAAGAAGTTTCCTTCTCGAACGCGGTTATAGGCCCGGTGGGTCTTACGACTGAGGGTCAACAGTAGGGCGATCGCGTGCTCGGCCTCGGCGTGTGGCGAATAAGCCGGTACTCGGACCACGGTGATCCCGAGCTGTTGAGCAGTTTTTAGATCGACGTGATTAAAACCGGTCGAGCGAAGCGCTATTAGCTCGGTACCACCTTCTTTCAATTGGAGCAGGACATGAGCATCAATCTGGTCGTTAACGAAAATACAGACACAAGGAAAGTCCTTGGCCAGAGGAATAGTTGCCTGTTTAGCTTAGACTCAAAGAAATGTAGCTCGTGGCCAAAGGATTTGTTGGCTAATTCTAAGTGTCGCTGATCGTAAGGTTTTGTACTGAATATTGCTACTTTAATGATTAGGTTTTTCTGATGTCCTCTCTGGTTCCCACATCTACGCAATATGCAATGATAATCTCATCTTATTTCGAGTTGATGCGCAGGGATCTGCTCGGACTTTGGTTGCTGCTGTTCTGGCTCTGCCAATAGTCTTCCACCGCGCACTGTGGCACCGATGACAAAGGCAGCGCTGACCAAAACGGCGTTCTTAATAATATATTGACCCTCTAATGTGAGGACAAACGGAAACTTCACGAAAACTGCAGTTGGGTTCAAAACAATTGGAGAAGCTGCGCCAATCATTTGGAACAACAATAGCAGGATAGTAAGCCGCATGAACTTACCGGTGATAAATCCCAGTCCTATTACCATTTCCCAAATAGCCAAGACGGGCAGAAACAGTTCCATCGGCAAGAAAGGCAAAGTCTCGCGAACAAGTGTCTCAGCCGGACTCGCACCTGGAAAGAGTTTCAGAGCCCCAAACCAAAAAAAGACAACGCCAACAGAAATGCGTAATAAGGTTAAGCCGTGCCTAGCCATCCATTTGACAATGATAGTATCAGCCTTGTCAAACCTAACACTTAGTGTTCTTGTGATCATCAGATATTTCCTGTTTTCTCATACTTTATGTGATTATTTTCACAATATTCTATTCTATCCTATGTGAGGCTGATAACAAGGGGTTTGCGTCCCCGTTAAGTACCTTTTTATCTAGTCATTTTACGAGTATTTTAATCGCAATGAAGTAGTTGGATTGATGATAATTCCAGAGTCAAGGTCACCAAACATCTCGTTCTTCTTGCTCCCCCAGCGCCAATAGAAGAGGGTAATATAGGCGCATAGTACAGCGTCAAGCGTGTCTTCATAGTTTTTGAGAGCTTTGCCTCTTGTTGGTGACAAATCTATGTGCGTTAAATCTTTGAAATTAGTTGTCGGTCGTAAGGGTGGCTCAGCGACCGTTAGTTTCTCCCACAGAAGTCGCCGAAATTCTGTTAAGCCTCGTTTTTTATCAGCTACGCGACCTTTTTTGTACTGTATAATCCGGGGTAGGTCAAACAATACCACGTATGCAGAATGGGTGTATGCTTCGAAGAACCATCGGCCGCCCCGCCTTATATCGATATGCGGATCAATATCCTGTGAGAAACCGTAGCGTTCCAGATTTTTAGCAAACTGAACGCTCTCGGCATCCGGATAGAGGGTCAAGTTGGAGCTATGTGTCGAAGCATGTCGATTTCCATACTTCTCACTAATCTGTGTCTCGCAGGGACGTCGCCCGGTCTGATTGTTGATAATCAGCGGTGCATCGACGGCAATAACGGTGTTATCTGTACTCAGACTGAGGATGATGTCTGAGATTTCTACCAAAGAATAGCGGTTGGCGTGATGGCAAATGAGCTCGGCTCCCTCAGAGTTTCCCTGGGCAACAGCGATACCACTTGGATTCTTTCCGGTCCTCCATGCGAGATCGACACCGATAAATGTCGTTATGTTGTTATTCATGGGTATCAACTGCGAGAATCTATTTGGCCAGAAATAAGCAATTGAGTGAATCAGTTTCCCCGGTCGCAAATGGATAGTTTAGAACTTGGACTGATCCAGAAAATTACGTAGAGCTTTGCCCTTTTCCTTCGTGAAACTTCCCTCTGTACGCCACAACACGTCACCCGATTTTTCAAACAGGTAAACCCATATGTTCTGCTCGCTGTCAATATCGAGGGCTTTTCTAAACGCGCGCTTATCCAGATAAAGAGTGATCGTACGAGCACGTGTCGATTCGTCTGGAATTCCCGCGCGCATGCCTTCGTTTAAAAATGTGCGATAAACGAATCCCCTACCTGATAAGGTGGGAAATTCATAATAGTGGAATCCAGGGTATTCTTTCGCCAACTGTTCCACAAAAGGAACCCATTCATCTACTTGGTCTTGGTGCCAACGTAAAAAAGCAATGAAGACTAAGTTGATTTGCCCAGCGAAATCATCTGGAAAGGCCATCTTCTGTCGGGCTAGATTGCTACCTTTGACCTGCGGTAATTTCATGTTTAACCTTCTTGTTTATTGATTAGTCCGACGGCCTTTCTATGATTGATTCATCGCAGCAACCAACATCAACCCGTCAATTTTGCTTGGCATCACCGTTATCATCAACTTACTTTTAAGAACATTTATTTGACACGCTTTCACTGGCAGCAGTAGTTGCCGTTGCAGTAATAATCATTTGGCCATTACTTACCTGACAGGTAATGGCGTATGTGAGATTTCAATGGCTCTTTGGGCGATTGAATCGATCATGCTGGAGAAGATAAGACCGTGAAGTGGGTAAAGCCCGTACCAATAAAGCATCCCTGAAAGACCTTTTGAGGCAAAATAAGAAGTCTGCACTAGATCAGTACTCCCATCATCCTTTTTGTTGACCTCGAACTGAAGCCAGCCTTGACCAGGCAGTTTCATTTCCGCTCGTAGGCGGAGCAGGTGATTGGGTTGCACTAGCTCCACGCGCCAGAAGTCCAAGGCTTCGCCTTGCCTAAGAACATCAGGATGACGACGGCCGCGGCGCATGCCCACACCACCTATCACGCGATCCAATGCCCCACGCATTTGCCATAGCCAGTTATGGGGAGGCCAACCGCGATCTCCGCCCAAGCCGGAAAATGCTTGGAAAACGGCCGACGGCGGCGCATTTACCACTTTTTGCCGCCGTTCAATAAGCATACCTTGTTCCTGTGTCAAATGAACCGGTTCAATATCTCCCTGGCTGGAAGCGAGAGCGTCGCTCCACAGGGTTTCGATATCCCCTTCTTCAATTTGTTCGAGTGACAAGCGAACAGCAGTTTCAAAGTCTAGCGGATCGATGGTAGGAAACAAATCCCGCGCCGACTGATCTCGCACAAGCAACTCATTGCGTAAGCCCTCAATAAGTGGTGTGGCCACGCTGGCTGAAACCGGCGTCATCCAATGCACCCAATAGGATGAGAGACGCGGTGTCAAGACAGGCACGCGGATGATTAGGCGACGCAGGCCACGAATGCGGGCATAGGTCATCATCATTTCGGCATATGTCAACGCGTCTGGGGCGCCTATTTCAATAATTTTACCTTGGCTTGCCGGCGTCTGCAGGGCAGTGTTAAGGTAATTGAGCACATCACGAATAGCAATGGGCTGCATTTTAGTGTACACCCAGCGTGGTGCGATCATGACTGGCAGCCGTTCGGTGAGGTTGCGCATCATTTCAAAGGAAAGGCTCCCGGATCCAACGACCATGCCTGCACGAAACTCAGTGACGGGTACGTCGAACCGTCGCAAGGCGTCACCAGTTTGCTGTCTTGACAGCAAATGCTTAGATAATTTGCTATCCGGGTCTCCCAAACCGCCCAGGTAAATGATGTTTTTCACATCAGCATCTGCAGCCGCAGTGGCAAAGTTTTCCGCCGCTTCTATATCACGTGCACTGAATTCGGTGTGTCCACCCATGCTATGAATGAGGTAGTATGCGACGTTTATGCCTTGCATGGCTGCGGTCAACGAACTGGGTTCTAAGACATCACCCAAGGCGATCTCTACTTGATCTTTCCAGTTGCGGCCATTCAGGCGTGTAGCGTTTCCCCTTAGCAAGACCCGTACCCGGTAACCCTGCTCCAAGAGGTGTGGAACCAGACGGCCACCGACATAGCCGGTCACCCCAGTGACAAGCACCGAGGTTTTGTTTGCTCGCCTTTCCACTTCCTCCATCGTTATTCCTCCCTCGATTCCTTGTAGTCAAGGTAAGCCGCAACGGCCAAAGGACCAACCGCCAGCAAGAATGCAACGAGGCCGAAAACAAACAAAAACGTTTCATTCATTTTTGCTGCTCCCGGCGAATACTAAAGCCCCAAAGCTAAGGATAGAGGGAACCCAGATACCGACGAAGATACCTTGCGATTCCGAGCCATTGAACCACAGATATACAGACAAAAGGAATGACAAAAAGGCTGCTGCCAAAATTGATGCTTTTGCAATTCTTATTCTTGAACTCATACTAATTTTCTTCCTTTGGGATCTATCACATTGCCGTTCACAGGTTTCTTTTTGCTGCGTACTGAGTTGCTTAAAGCTATTATAGTCCAGATGGCGAAATTGGTCTTGGATACTGTTCCGCTCTTCGATAGCCTATCCTTGTTAGCGACGCTATCGATTTGCTGGATGCCAGGGTAGCATAGTCTGAAACGCTTATGGTGCCTCCCCAGACCAGCGAGACAGATTCCTTCATAATACCTGGCCTTTTGATACCTAGCATGCGTGACCAGATGGTTAAGGTGAAGATTTGGTACAATTGTCCATGGTGAATAAGCACAGAGTCAGCGTCTGGGTTCTTGGCGATCAACTACTAAATAAACATCCCGCAATAGAGGCTGCGGAAACAAACCACGGCCGCGGATCTGTCCGAATTGTGATGGTGGAGAGCCGGCGCCGGGTACGCAGGTTGGCCTACCACCGCAAGAAACTGGTCCTGATATACAGCGCTATGCGCCACTACGCCCGTCGCCTGCAGACAGAAGGCTATGTTGTCGATTATCAGCAGACTGAAACCTTCCTGGAGGGCTTGAAAGCGCATGAAGTCGCGCATGGCTCCGCTCATCTTTATACTATGGCAGCTAGCACATACGGCGGCCGTCGCTTCCAGGAAGCTAGGCTGGCAGACGCCCTCGACCTCCCCGTTACCGTACTCGCAAACAACCAGTTCCTATCAGAAAAGTATAGTCCATTACCCGATCCAATACCTGGCAAACGCTATGTGATGGAGCACTTCTACCGGGCCATGCGCCGCCATTTTAGGCTGCTGATCGACGAGGCGGGGGAACCGGTTGGTGGTCAGTGGAACTACGACAGGTTGAACCGGAAACGATTACCAAGAGGGTTGACCTTGCCTGAAATCCCCCGTTTTCCGCCTGATGAGATCACTTTAAAAGTAATGAAAGAGATTGAGGATTCGGGAGAAGGGTTTGGGGAACTCACAGGGTTCGACCTGGCCGTAACACATGAACAGGCACAGGCGGCGTTTGAGGATTTCCTGACCAGGCGCCTGGCGGATTTTGGCCCATATGAGGATGCCATGAGTCGGAACCACACTACCCTCTTCCATTCGGTCCTTTCGCCTTACCTCAACCTGGGCCTCCTAGATCCGCTGACTCTAGCCCGGGCTGCTGAAGATCGTTATCATGCCAAGACTAGCCCAATAAATTCGGTGGAGGGCTTCATCCGCCAGATTGTCGGCTGGAGGGAGTTTATCTACTGGCAATATTGGCGAACTATGCCTGATATTTTGATGGCCAACTTCTGGGGAGCGAATCGGTCAATGCCTGATTGGTTCTGGGATGGAAAAACCGAGATGAACTGCCTACGGCATGTGTTGTCACGTGTGCTCGAACAGGGTTACGCGCATCACATAGAGCGGTTGATGGTGCTAGCGAACTTTTGTCTTCTGGCGGGATTAGATCCCATCGCTGTAAACGATTGGTTTACCCTTGGGTTTATCGACGCCTATGAATGGGTGATGGTCCCCAATGTGCTGGGGATGGGATTGAACGCTGATGGCGGGATCATCGCCACCAAACCGTATATTGCCTCTGCCAACTACATTAATAAGATGAGCGACTATTGTCAGTCTTGCGGTTACTATCGAAAGGAGCGCACTGGCCCGAAGGCGTGTCCCTTCAATACATTGTACTGGAACTTTCTGATTATGAACGAGGAAGTCTTGCGCACCAACCCTCGCCTGGGACGCAATGTACTCGGGCTGCGGCATCTGGACGGTGCAGAAAGGCAGGCTGTGATCGAACAGGCAGAAAGATATCTGAATAACCTTTAAGCATCAGTCGTTCGACGTAAAATGGTGCGACATCTGTCGCGGATGATAAGTACCTTATCGTGACCGCTATTATGGTTAGCCTATTGGATCGGCTGATTCTTGGATTCTCAGTCAAAGGACGAGAACGTATGGATAAGACAGGAATTGTTTGGGTCACAGGAGGAGATATTGGTCGCACGTTGTTGGTACAACAACTCTGCGATCAGGAATGGAAGACCATCGCCATAGCTTGGAACGAATCTAATCTGGAATCAATTACACAATATGTCCTCGAGGTCGATGTGTCAGATCCTCGCCAGGTTCAAACAGCAGTCTATTCTTCGGCAATGGAGTTTGATTCGGCTAATCTTCAGATCTAACCGGCGGCGATATCATGGCTACTAGGGTTGCCGCTCGCATTCTAAAAGCCTACGAAGATGGATATAAAGGAGTCCTTGCTCTGATAGGTTGAAAGAATCGGGAAGATCTACCATGATACTCTAGCTAGATTTTTTTCTATCTGGAAAAGACCAAGCGACTTCCAAGTCGGGCTGCAGGACTGATACCAGATGGTGATTCGCCAAGAAGGTTTCACTCAGACTGCCAGCCAAGATACTCACTGGTCGAGACCAAATCCCATATCCGCCATCACATTTAAAATTGACCTTGCATGGAAGCGGCGTAACCTGTCATTTCCACATACCCGTGGCCGGCTACTTGCTGGCCAGCCCGGCTACCCGCTATACGCACTGCGCCTTCCTGACCAGTCATCCTTCCTGCCAATATCTCATTCAAAACCAATAATCGTTTCTGTTCCTTCACGTTCAATGTCACCTTCTCTTTCATACGGGTGACATTTTTACTGGAAAGTTAGCTGGTGACAGAATTACTGAAGAATAACAAGATTATAGTACCCTGGTTGACAATGCTAGGATGATTTTTACTATTTTTACTGGCGCAACCTTTAACAGCTAACAGCTGACATCCGAATAAGTACTTACCTTGGAATTTTCCAATGTAGGAAAAAAGCCTATTCTTTCGGTTTGCTCAAGGCAGAGCGTTTGACATAATGCTAGCCTTGTTTTCTTGATTCAACCTGTTCAATTTGGGAGGTACAAATGAAGAAAACATTGATTTTGGTAGTGGTAGTTTTGATGCTGGCAGTTATGGTGGCAGGAACTGCATTTGCCGACCCAGGTGGTGCTCCTGGAGCCCATGGAGTTGATGGGAAGGATTTTGGCAAAGCGGTAAGTGCTTTAGCTCAATCAGAGCCAGGTGCAGTTGCGGCCCATGTAACCGGCAAATAAATTATCTATTCTTTTTCATTTAATTTGGACCCAGTCGTACAAGGCTGGGTCTTTTTTTATCAGCTAAGTGGCTGTTAGGTGCTGGAATAAGGTACGGAGCACGAAGCGGGACGAAAGCAAAAGATACCCAGCGGCCAGCAATGCCGGGGCTAAGAACGCACCCACGCCCGGCAGTGAGGCGAAGATAGCCTGGTCCGGGTGCTGGGCAAAGAGGGTGTTGAGAGCCCGCTGCACCTCTCTCTTGGCCAGGATAAGCTCTCGCAACTGCTGAGCCAGAAGCCGAGCTTCGTCCTGGAAAACGGCGACGGTGGCCGCTCTGGCCTGTAGCGGGGTGTGTTGGAGGCGGGCGTAGCAAGCCAGCAAGCCTTGTCGGTTCCAATATCCTTGCTGCTGGGCGAAGGTGGCGAACGCCTCGTAAGAGAGGGCCGTCAATGCCTGAGGGGTGTTGTAGGCCGCAATGAACGCCAGCGTGGTGGGAACCATCAGTCCGCTGAACAGCTGCAATGCCTGTGGATAGTAGCGCAACAGTGCGGCTCGCAACCGATTGTGGATACGGTTGGCCGTATGGGTCAGAAACGTGACGAATCCGACCCGAGCGCGAATCTGACGGGTGAGCTGACTGTCCGGTCGCCACGGATGCAGCCGCGGGCGGTCTGTGCGCAGCAAGTCAGCCAGAAACTAGGCATGAAGCGCATCATTACACCGGTGATCAACTGGGCCAAAGGCCCGGCCTCGCTGGTGCTGGTGACCATGCTGACGTCCATCGGACTCAACTTCGCCACGGCGGATCCCTTCTTTAGCATCATGCTGACCTCGCGGATGTTTCGCTCACAATACGCTAAAAAACGCCTCAAACCGGTATTGCTCAGCACCTCCATAAATGACTCCGGCACCATCTTCTCCCACATCATCCCCTGGAACATCGATGGCGCTTTCTACGCCGGGACGTTAGGGCTGTCCACCTCGCAGTGGGCGCTATACACCTTCTTCGCTTATCTGACTATGATTGTGACTTTCTTGATGATCCGTGCCTACTTTCTACGCAAGGATCAACTGCCGGAAGACGAGGATGCCGATTAGGTGTACGGTGCTGAACCGACAGATCTGCCCTCGGCTCAGGATTTAGCATAACAAGATTCTAGATTTGGGAGAAAAAGATGACGAATTCACAAAATCCCCTTGATGTACCGGGCGCAAAACCGACGCTTCCAATTTCAATTGGGAAGAAGCCGTTTGACCACGATTTCACCACGCAAGCCAGGAAATACTGGAGTAACATGCACATGCAGATGGGCGGCGATCATGCTGTCTGTTACACGACTCATTTATCGGAATTCATGCCGACGGCAATTGCGAACCCTACGGGAGCGGTCAGTGTTCTGGAGCGTGCGTTGCGGAAGGAGATCGGCGAGACGACGTTCCTACGCGGCAATGACCAGTCCTCAATCCCGCTCGACGAATACGCCAATAACGGCAAGCAGCGGGTCTACGCGGTCATGATTCTCGAGAAAGGTAGGGTCATCTACGAGGCCTACCCCGGAATGAACCCACAGATGATGCACATCTGGGCATCGGTTTCCAAAACCACGGTTGGATTGCTGGCGACGCTCCTGGAAGCCGAGGGCGTTCTCGATACCAGCCTGCAGGTTCCCCAATACGTGAAAGAATTCGAAGGCACGGCTTGGAGCCAAGTGGTTGGCGTAATTTGGGTTTGGCATCACTACTGGATGTTTTGCTTTCACCCCAAGTCAGCTTTACACCTAGGAGGCTGATGGCTTTGACTAACTGAGCTAGTGCCTGTTTCTGTGATTCTTCGGTGAGCTGCCAATCAGTTATTTGTTTGATTTGTTCGCAGGTAATACTATCAGTCAAACGAGCCAATGTGTACGGGCCGATATTTGTTTAGAACGTGACGATTGCGCGCTTGATTAGTATCAAGAATAAATTGAATCCTATAATCTGTTCTCGAGGAAAGTACCATGACTGATCCGTTGAGCAATTGGGGTCGATGGGGTCCTGAAGACGAAAAAGGTGCATTAAACCTCATTACTCCAAGGCTGATCATACAAGCAACCCGCTTGGTTAAGACTGGTGCAGTTTATAGCCTAGCAATGCCTTTAGAAGCCGCAGGGCCGCAGTGGCCAACTCGTCACAAAACTTGGAAAACTACCAGTTATAGAAGCCTCTCAGGTCAAGGTGTGGCAGACGATATTGTGAGCATGCATTCGCATTCCGGCACCCATATTGATGCTCTTTGTCACGTTTGGTACCACAATCAGCTTTACAATGGTTTTGATGTCAAAGAACATATCAGCTCTCGTGGCGCGACGCGCAACGCGATCGAAAACGTACCGGCGATAGCCGGGCGTGGTGTGTTGCTGGATATCGCCAGTTGGAAAGGGGTTGAACATCTCGATTTAGGTGAATCCATTTCTGCGACCGATCTGGCGGCTTGCGCAGCCAGCCAAAATATCTCCCTTCAGGCAGGGGATATTCTATTAATTCGGACCGGCTGGATGAAACTCTTCCAAAGAGACCGCGAACGATTTGACAGCGGACAGCCAGGGCTTGACATGTCGACACCTTCCTGGCTTCGACAACACGATATTGTGGCAGTTGGTACCGACAATCATGCGGTGGAGGTAATTGAATCAATACCCCCCGAAGACATACCATTTCACTTTGTTGTTATTCGAGACTTAGGAATTTACTTGTTAGAGAATCTGAATTTGGAGGAACTAGCAAAGGACAAGGTTTACGAATTCCTTCTTATAGTTGCGCCTTTAGCCCTGACCTCTGGGGCAGGTAGCCCGGTCAACCCCCTCGCAATAGCGTAGTTTTCTCGATACTGAAGATAAAAGCTCGCTTAAAAAGCTGGGCCAGATTACTATAAATCTATTCTTTAAGGGGTGGTTCGGATAAAATCGACAACTCGCGAGCGTCCCTTAACATATATCAGCACACGAATATTTATAGTATCCAAAATTAATGTTTTCACCGGATATGATTGCGTTAGAAAACGAGTTAAGGATTCATGGGACGCGGTCCTGAAGCAGTCTCCAAATATGAGCTGTGGAGCGTCCCATAATCCTGAGTTGAACTGAACCGGTGGGGGCTAGTTATTTGGGGATTAAGCGGAAGGAATCTGCAGGACTATGACGCACATTGGGGCAACAACGCGCGGTAACTGTTGCCAGAAGTAGCCCAATTTGCTAACAGATCGGCTGCATCGTGAAGAGCCACAAGAAACTGCGAGAGCGATCCATGTGCTGTAGAGACGGGTATTTCGGTCAGTAGGCAGGGTAAAGCAATGGGCGCTAACAAGAGACCAGAACGCCTAGGTCCAAACAACATGGCAGAGCACATCAAACGTTCAAGGTGGGCGATGTCGATTCGGTTTGACCGTTTGGATCAAGCGCATCACCTGACCACACTGCGGGCAACGACAGGCGGCTTCTGAGTTGGTAGCCGTCTCTTGTGAAGGCTCTTGTGGTTGGTGGGTGTCTTGGGCACCAAGTTGATGCCTGGCCTGACGGAGCTGGTGGCGATTCCCAGAGCTAAAGAAGCCGTAATATCGAATCTTGACTAAACCTTTGGGCAGAACATGCTGTAGGAAACGGCGAATGAACTCCTCGGCGGCGAGGGTGCAAATCCTGGTCTGACCTGTGCTAGATTCAGTGTAGCGGAAAGTGACCTTCCCATGGGCCAGCTTGAGGATACGCTTGTGACTGATGGCCACCCGAAAGATGTACGGAGCCAGATACTTCAGGGTAGTCACCCCATTGCCAACAGGCTGACAGTGAACGACCCAATCCTGCTGCCAGGTTTCCGTAGGTACCCGGACAAATAGATCGGTCTTCTTGAGAGCATCACGGAACTTGGCCCGGAAGAGGATGGAGAGGGGCTTGACGTGAACCAGGAAATCTTCCCTGGCCTGAAGCCAACTCTGGCCATCATCGCTCAGACCGCCACCAGGTACCAAATAGTGAACATGGGGATGGTAGTTCAAGTCGCGAGCCCAGGTGTGCAGTATACCGACCAGACCAATTTGGCCGCCGACAAAACGAGGGTCCCGGGCTAGCTGCTTTGTGGCCGCCGCTGAAGCCCGAAAGAGAAGATTGTAGATCGCTCTTTGGTTGCTACGGGCGAGTCAGGTGGGTATACTGAGACGTAGTCCACAGATCACGATGCCCCAAATAGCTCTGAATGAGGCGTAAGTTGATCCCAGCTTCAAGCAAGTGGGTGGCGTAGCTGTGGCGTAACGTATGCACAGAGGCTCGCTTTTGGATGCCGCTGGCCACAAGGGCATCACGAAAGGCTCTCCAAACACTCTTGCCGGAGATGTGGGTCTCAGATGCGGCCATTAAAGAGCGACAATGGAAGCCAGCTGGGAAGAGCCAGACTGGGTTGCAATGGCTGGCCCAACACCGGCGCAGCTGTTCCAGGGTATGCTGTGGTAGCGGCACGTAGCGGTCTCTAGCTCCTTTCCCCTTACGCACATGGACCAACATGCGGGCGCTGTCGATATCGGCCACTTGCAGAGATCTCCCTTCACTGATACGCAGTCCGCAGGCATATATGGTGCTAAGGCAGACCCGGTATCTTAACTGGTGAACGTAACCCAGAATCTGGCGTACTTCTTCCTGACTGAGGATGGCCGGCAACTTCTTTTCCTTCGGCGGACGTACCAACTTCAGCGTGGGCCATTCCCGTTGCAGCGTGTACTCGTACAAGAACTTGACCGCACACAGCGTGATGGTGCAGGTGCCCCGACCAAGCTGTTTTTCATAGGTCAGGTAGAGGAAATACTGCCGTAATTCTTCTTCTGTGATTCGGTCAGGGGATTTGCCGTAGTGTTCGGCTAATCGGCGAATGGCGTTAGCGTACGTCTTTTGCGTACCCTTTGAGAGGCCATGCAGTTGCATATCCTCCATCATTCGTTTTCTTAAGGGTGTCATGGCTTATACCTCCTATCATTATGGGACGAACATCTGATAGGAAATATAGCTTGTGGGGAATGCTTATTGGGGATTTGTTAGGGGCTTGTGCCTATTTTTCTGCGCGAAGCGTTTAGTTCAACCCCCCTCTATCTTAACTGCCTGATCGCTGTTCCTGTTTCAATTGCTTACCTCTAAGGCCAGTCTTCCGGAAATCGCATCCGAAAATCAAAGTCCCGTTATTCAATGTTGAGATGAGTTTCTGTACCGGGATTGACACTCGGTTAAGTGACTGTAGAATATCGAGAAGTTACATCAATTTAGGCCGGGTAGGCTGATTTACAATAACGTTGCAAATTAGACCCCACAGTTCCTTCAAATATAGCTAATCGTTAAAGAATTCTACGTCCGGTAGAATGACATTAGAAACGCTATTTTCGCGTTTTCCTGCTTGTACGGTTCACATCCGGTCGTTGGTTCGAGTCCATTCGCACCCACTTTCCCCTCTTTTTTGATCGCCTCAGCCTAAATGTTAATAGATTCCACCGGGGGTGGAGATGTATGAGGGTTTATTGTTTGCAGGTTCACATCCGTCTGGACATGGACCGTGACTCCAGGATGATCACATCTGTGCCAGTTTCTGTTTTACAAACTCGATCTACTCTCCCTCGCAAAAAGAAGTGACAAAGTATCGATTAAGTGAAAAAACGATCTAGCCAGCCGATCCAGGAGCCAAACCTCCCTCGGATTAGTTTCTCACGGAGGTGTTCTTCAGCCTGAATATTGAATACCATTGGAGCGACGAACGAGATACCTGTATTGATGTCATTAGGGTCACGAATGCTATCCGGAACATCCTTCAACGCAGAGGGTACTAAAGAATATAGGGTTAGTGCTAAACCAGCTTATCCCTTTGGCACGCAGCCAAATTCTGCTTGAACGATGTCAATTTGCCGGCACCAATCTTGTCAACGTTTATTTTCTTGTAACAATGGCACCCTTTTGTCCGGGAAGACTGAATGCTGAAAATCGCTGGCAGGGAGCATGAATTTCGTTCGAGCACAGCATGACAGAAATCACCTGACACAAGCAAGCTGCTGATATATATTTCATTATATTAACGCTTACCACTACTATTTGAAGGTGATATGAAATGCCGTTAACCCTACGCGAAGCAATGAACCTGGTTGAGCCACTCAAGAAAGCGAGAGTCATCGGGGGCGATCGGGGGCTTGATAACATCGTTAAATCCGTGAATGTCATGGAAGTCCCTGACATTATAGAATGGGTCCATCCAGGCGAGTTATTGGTAACCACCATGTATCCATTGCGAGATGATGTTATCGCAATTGAAACCCTGATAGTGCACCTGGCGAACAAAGGTCTGGCAGGCTTGGCTGTGACCCCGTCGGACTACATGGACGGATTCCCGGCAAGCATGATCCAGTCAGCCAACGAGTTAGGCTTTCCACTCATCGAATTGCCAGAAAAAGTTTCCTTCATCGACATCATTCAACCCATCACAAGCGAGATCCTTAAACTCCAAGCCAACGAACTCATCGAGTCAGAAGAAATCCATCGTCAATTTATCGACCTTGTTTTAAGCGGTGGAACATATAGGGATATTGCCCAAGGGATCGCCCAAAGGGTTCAAAAGCCAACAACGATTGTTGATCAATTTCGGAGGATCTTGGGCGAGGGATTCATCATGGGTCATCCACAGGCTCATGAACTGTTTTTCCGGGATGAAGTCAGTGGTGACCGCTATCTGAACGATCTTTATCACCCGCAACTCATCTCAAAGATGGAAGGGAGCAAGGCATTATTTAAAGCAATTGACAGTCCAACTGGGCCCATGGAACACATCGTTTTTCCGGTTACAGTTGGACCGATGGCTTTAGGTGAAATCATTGTCTGGGGCCGGTTGCATGAACCGCCCAAGTCGATCGAACTGATTGCCATCGACCATGGCACGACTGTTGCTGCGTTAAAGATGATGGAGATGCGGTCGATTGCGCAGGCAGAGGAGCGCTTCCGTAACGAAATCTTAGAAGGGCTGCTTTCCTCAATTCCCGATGAACGCGACCGGGCTTTCCATCTATCCTACGAGGTGGGAAGCCGACTCGTGCCGCCGTATGCAGTCATCCTCGTTGGTCCTGATTCTCCCCATGGGACAACTCTGACAAAGGTTCAGAGCATCGAAAAGCGTAATATCGACTCCAGTCTGCATCTTTCTGAAAGGTACATCCAGGCCATCGAACCTGATGCATCCTTTTGGTATCAAGGCCCCCGCCTGGTTGTCTTTTACCCTATCTCATCATCAAAACTTGCCGCGAGTCGCTCGTATCTGATCCATGAGCTGCAAACAATCTGTGATCGTATTCGAGCTGAGAATAATCCATACACCGTTTCTATGGGTATCAGCCCTGCAGTCTTCGATCTCGATGATTTTCGGCTGGCATACGAATGCGCTCGGCAAGGGCTTGAGATCGGCGCCAGGCTACAAACCAAGGGCACTTGCCGGATCACCCACTACGAAGATCTTGGACTGTTCAGGATCGTGTCCATTGCAGAGAGCCTTACGAGTTTGGAGCGTTTTTGTTACGATGCCATCGGCCCGTTACTACTCTATGACCAGGACAATGATACCGATTTGGCTTCAACCTTACGTACTTTTCTGGAGCAGAATCAAAACTACACAAAGACCGCCAAGCTACTATACATCCACTACAACACGCTGAGATACCGGCTCGAACGAATAAAAGCGATCCTGGGGGATGTACTAGAAAATCCGCAGCAACGCCTTGAGATTGAACTTGCACTCCAACTTTATCCATTCGTAAAACGAAGCGAGCCCAAGCGAGTTTGACTCTCAAGAACATTGCTTTCACAAGTGAGCGGGTTGTCCGTCATACATCTTCATTCGCTTCCTCATTGAGAGTTAAGTTGCTATAAGCTTTGGTAACATTTCACAATTCTGCAAGTCCGATGTGGCGAGTTTTCATATTCCCAATAGCTCCCTGCAATTGTTACAATAATCACAGTCGCCATCTGGGTAAGAGTGTTTCTTCCTCTCTTTAGGTGGAGGCATGATGCCGGAGATCACTGAATTGGGTCATCCAGCAGAGGGCGGGCCTATTCTTCGGGTACGGGGACTCACAAAAAAATTCCCTGGAATTCTCGCAAATGATTCTATTGATCTGGACATCTATCAAGGGGAGGTACATGCTCTTCTGGGCGAAAACGGCGCGGGGAAAAGCACTCTCGTCAAATGTATGTACGGATTTTACCAGCGAGATTTTGGTGAGATCATCATTAACGGTGAATCGGTAGACATCCGCTCCCCACATGATGCGCGCAAGCACCAGATCGGTATGGTTTTCCAGAACCTGACGCTCATTCCGGCATTAAGTGTTGTTGAAAATATCGCTCTCTTTCTCCCGGACCTGCCCGCAGTTCTGGATCTAAAATCGATCGCCCAAAAATTAAACGATCTCGGAGCAAGGTATCACCTCGAAGTCGATCCTTGGGCGCTTGTTCAAGATTTGTCTATTGGTCAGCAGCAGAAAGCCGAGCTCCTGAAATTACTTTTAGCAGAATCTCGAATTCTCATTCTCGACGAACCCACGCGTGTTCTTGCCCCGCATGAAATTGAAGGATTTTTTCAAGTTCTTGAGCAGCTGGTAAAGGACGAATTTGCCGTCATTCTTATCGCCCACAAGCTAAACGAAGTTCTTCAATGCGCTGATCGAATCACTGTCTTGCGCGAAGGTCGCGTCAGCGGTAAATTGACCCGTCCCGAAGCAAATGAGGAAAAACTGGTCAAGATGATGTTCGAGAAGGAGATTTCTGCTCTGAATCTCAATGTGAAAGACACGGAAACAGAAAAGACATTACCAATATTGGAGCTGCAAGGTGTATCAACGCAAGGTGAAGGGTGCTGAAACAAGTTTATAAGAGATTGATCTTGAGATTTACCAAGGTGAAATTGTCGGTATTGCCGGAGTTTCTGGAAACGGTCAAAGAGAATTAGGTGATGTCATTCTGGGCACAATCAAGTGTGGTGGGGGGACGAAACATCTCTATGGAGAGAATGTCACAAACCATTCGATTCGGCAATTGCGCAGGCTGGTATTAGTTTCATTCCCGAGAACCCACTGACGATGGCCGCCATTCCCTACATGACGGTCCTGGAAAATATGGCAGTGACGAATTCAAGACACTATTCACGCTACGGGGGATTCATGATGGATTGGCAAGCTGTCAAAGCTGACGCAGAAAGTGCCATGAAGCAGTTAGGATTTTCTTTCTCGTTGTATGCCCCTGCTAAATCACTCTCGGGAGGGAACTTGCAGCGCATGGTCATTGTCCGTGAGATGTCTCATGAACCGCAACTGATCATCGCCTTATACCTGACCCGCGGGCTGGATGTGCAAAGCACAAACGCTGCTCGCCAAGCTTTGATTCAAGCACGTGAGAATGGTGCCGGAGTCTTACTGATTTCGGAAGATCTTGAAGAACTTTTTATTCTCAGTGATCGCTTAGTTGTCCTGCATGGCGGAAGAATTGCAGGGAAATTCTATCCCGAAGAGACAGACATATATGAAGTTGGTCATATCATGACTGGATCCGGAGTTGACAATGTCACAAATACCTGAAAACCAGGCATCCCCTGTCTCTTTTGGACAAAGAGTATTAGGCGCAGTGATTCGCTATGGCGTCGTGGCCGTCAGTGGCTTTTCTTCTTTTCGGCATTATCTTGCTGATCTCTGGTAAAGATCCGCTCCAATCGTATAGAGATATCTTTACGTCCACTTTTGGTAGTACTTACGGATTTTCCGAGGTTATCGTGACAATGACCCCGCTGCTCCTGACGGCCCTCGCGGTGGCGCTGCCCTCAAGAATCGGAATGATCAACATTGGCGGTGAAGGGCAGCTCTATATGGGGGCTTGTTTCGCTACCTGGGGTGCCCTCACCTTTAGCACGCTTCCGGCCTGGATTTTACTGCCTATTATGGTTGTGCTTGGAATGCTCGGGGGCGGTCTATGGGCGTTTATTCCCGGTTACCTGCGAGCAAAAGGGCTTGTAAACGAGACGATCAGCACCTTGCTGTTAAACGCAGTGGCTCCAATGATCGTGTCATTTTTCGTTTTCGGATTTTGGCATTCACCCATGGATACGAACAAGACGGCCAATTTCTCCCCGTCAGCGCGATTACCAACTCTGTTCGATACTCGTGTTGATCTGAGTTTGGTTATCGCCCTGATCCTGTTGGTGTTTTTTTGGTTTGTTATGAAATACACTCGCTGGGGACTGGAAATGCGGGCTATCGGCGGTAACCCCCAGGCTGCTAGACGTAATGGAATTCCACTTAGCAAGTACATTGTTCTCGTCATGTGTATCGCCGGCGCTATTGCCGGATTAGCTGGGATGGCGCAAGTATCGGGTTATTACGGCGTGCTCTTGGCCAATTTCTCCCGCGGCATTGGTTACATGGGTTTCTTGATCAGTTGGTTGGCAGGTGGCTCTCCTCTAGGAATATTCTGACCTCCTTTATCGTAGCTGTCATCATGACGGGCGGAAACTTACTGCAATTGACCCGTGATTTACCGTATTCAGTCATCAATATTCTGTTCGCCTTCACGTTATTTGTGGTTCTGGCACGACCAAGTTTCTTCCGTAAAAGGAAAGTAGCATGACCCTTCTTGCAGTCCTGGGTGTCTTATCAAGCGCAATATTCTCTGGGACATCTCTACTCTACTCCACACTCGGCGAGATCGTTGACCAGCGTTCGGGTATCGTCAACCTCGGTATAGAAGGTGTGTTGCTGGTAAGTGCTTCGGCTGGCATCGCCATAACGGTAACGACAGGAATGCCCTACCTGGGGGTGTTTGTGTCCATCCTTACCGGTGGTCTGATGAACATGATATTGGGTTACCTGGTGATTAGTCGTAAAGGGAATCAATTAGCCAGCGGGTTGGCTTTAATGTTCTTCGGATTCGGTTTGAGCGCGTTGATTGGGCAGTCATTTGTCGGCGCAAAGATTAATGGATTACCGAGGTTTTCCCTGCCAGGAGTTTCGAATCTACCAATTTTATACAGATCCCTCTTTCAATTTGATCTCTTAATCTATTTGGTAATTCCTACAGCCGTATTTGTGTGGTGGTTTCTATTCCGGACTCGCTGGGGGCTGGGCTTGCGTGCAGTAGGAGAGAATCCGGATACTGCCTTTGCCTCCGGTCGCAACCCGCAGCTTATCCGCTACCGGGCGCTATTTGCTGGTGGCCTTCTCATGGGTGCTGGTGCGGCTCATCTCTCCATTGCCTATACCATGAATTGGACTGAGTATATGACGGCCGGGCGCGGCTTCATTGCGCTGGCCTTGGTGATTTTTGCTAAATGGAATCCCTTGAGGGCCATAGTCGGCGCCTTGCTTTTCAGTGGTGCGGTAGCTTTTCAACTCTTAATGCAATCCAGTGGTGTTCAGATTTCTCCGTTCCTCCTGAACACTATCCCGTACATTTTGACCCTTCTTGTATTGATAGTTTGGGGGGCAGCCGTAAATACGCTGCCCCCGCTAGCCTGGGCCGTATCTATGAAGGTACGGAATAAAAAAGGATAGAGCCTATGGAAGAAGTGATGTTCTGTTTGATGTATGTATAGAAAACCTCTAAACCGCAGGTGTTGTTCCGATTAAAGGAGAGAACAAAATGAAGAAGAAGCGATTTTATTACGTTCTGGCAATGCTCCTGGTCATCTCGATCTTTATCGCCGCGTGCAGCCAGGCTGATTCCCCCAGTGAAGTTCCTACTGAACCTGCTGTCGAACCCACGGCAGCGCCGGTGGAGGAGCCAACCTCTGAGCCGACAGCTGAGCCAGCCGAAGAAGAGCCCTGTCTCATTATTGGCGCGCTTCATGGTGGTTCCATAAGTGACGCCGGTTACAACCAGGCCATGCACGACAGCGTCATGAAGATTCAGGAAAATATTCCCTGTGTTGAAATCATCGAAGCCGAGAATGTGCCCGAAGAAGCTGGCGCCACATCCACCATGGAAAATATGATTCGGGAGGGGGCGGGGATGATTATTGCAACCGCCTTCAATCACCAATACCCGGCTCTGGAACTCGCGCAGAAATACCCCGATGTTGTCTTCGAACACGCAGGTGGCTGGGAAATGGGTGCGAATTTTGCCAACTTCTTTGGTGAACCTCCTGATACATGGTATATGATGGGCGTCGCGGCGGCACAAATGACCGAATCCAATAAGCTGGGATTCGTAGCCGCCTTCCCTTTGGGTTGGACGCTAACGTTCATCAATGCCTACGAGCTAGGGGCCCAATCCGTTAATCCCGATGTGGAAACGATCGTGACCTACACCTTTGGTTGGGGGGATAGTGCAAAGGAAGCAGATGCGACCAATTCGCTCATTAACCAGGGTGTAGACGTCATCACCATGCATGTAGATTCCCCAGCTACAGTTCTGTCAACAGCTGAATCGCGGGGCGCCTACACAATTGGATTCCAATCGCTGGCTGCCCAGCAGTTTGCTCCTGAAAACTGGATAACAGGCGCCGGGTTTACGCTTGGGGACACACTGACCTGGCTTGCTTCTGGCGTAATCGACGACACATGGGAACCGATCTTCCTTCGCTGTGGTACAGCTGATGGCTGCATGGCTATAGCCCCATTCGGGCCAAAGGTGCCCCAGGAAGTGCAAGACAAGGTCAACGAGGTGAAGGACGAGATCGAAGCAGGAACCCTCGTCGTCTTTACTGGTCCGGTTGTTGATCAGGATGGAAATGTAAAGGTTCCTGAAGGGGAAGTCCTTTCGACAGACGTGATGGGCTCGGTTGACTGGTTCGTCGAGGGTGTGGTTGGAAGTCCAAAGTAAAACGACTCAACTCCGCCATGGATTTTATCATCGGCAGGAGTTCTACTCCTGCCGATGATCTCATTAATTAACGAATGATACTATCCTCGAACACATTACAGCTCTCTGTGCAGCGCATAGGTGGAGCAGCTCGAGATTTGCTCAAGGCCGGCTCGCAAGGGCGCATCCTTGCGGCATTTTCGAAGGCCGTCTATCTGAAAAACCTCAACGGTGAGCTTTCCTGGTTGGTGACAGATAACCTGCCCATGCACCGTCGCGGCATTCAGATCCATGGCGCTCTGCCCAGAGTTGCAGCAGATTCAGCCTATAATGTTAGCGAGCAGCATCTTCTTCTCGGAACCGACATCGACCTTGATTTGGGCCCGGCATCACCTTGGGTATCTCCACGCCCAAACCCGGATAGGTGCCTTCCATTTGAAGAGCTCCCTTATCGTTTGTGGGACGCAACTTGTTTGTTTGATGAATTCCCTTTGCCAACAGGCTTTGGTCGATTTCTTATGGAGATCATTAAGAAACCGCCGGGTAATCCCTTACCCACATCATCGTCCACTGCAGAGCTAGTGCTGAAACATGCACGGCCGGTGCTCAATGAGATCGTTCTAGCCTGTCTCTCGAGCGATTTTTCTCGAACTCTCCTGCTGGGCGAAGAGTTAATTGGCCTGGGCGAAGGGCTCACTCCTTCTGGTGATGATTTCATCGGGGGCTTGCTGTTTTCCAGCCTGATAATCCAGAAACTCTACCCTCAGCGTGACGCTGAAGGTCACACCCAATCCCAAGGTTTCGCTCTGCCGGACGTGGAACGATTTATCGAAAATTCGAGGAAACGAACAAACCTGATCAGCTACACCATATTGAAAGATCTTGCCGCAGGACACGCACCCGACACACTTCACCATTTTATCAATGCTTTATTGAGTGATGGGCATTTAGAGAGCGCTTATGAGTATGGTTTTGAGCTGGTTCAAATTGGTCACTCCACCGGCTGGGACTTGTTGACCGGCGTATGGCTAGGCCTGCTGCTCACTCTTGGCTCAAGAGGATCTCTTTCAAGCAGTCCTTATGAATTCACATGTAGCCGATCTTAACTTAGGAAAGTGAGCTATGAATATTAAGCAGAAAATCGAGAACGCCAATGAAGAAGCCGTACTGCGCCTGAGTTCAGGCGATCCTGTGCTGGTTGATATTGCCCCTGCCGGGGAAGTGATCCCAGGTTTAACGGGAAAGATGATCACACATGCAGGTCCGCCGATCGAGTGGGGACGCATGTGCGGTGCCCAACGAGGCGCCATCATAGGCATGGTGATTTATGAAGGCTGGGCAGAGAATGCGGAAGAAGCCCAGGCGCAACTCGCACAGGGTGAAATCAGGTTGGAGCCTAACCATCACCACGCCGCAGTTGGTCCGATGGCCGGCACTATTTCGCCTTCAGCCCCGGTATGGGTGGTAAAGAATCGTGCCTTTGGCAACCTGGCGTTTTGCCGCCAGGTGGAACCCCGACAGCAGTTTGGCGAGTTCAATCAAGAAGCTCTTGAAGGTCTCAGGCTCTGGCGCGACGTGTGGGCGCCGACCTTGCGGAGGGCGCTGCATGAGATCGGTGGTTTGGAGCTCAATCCAATCATCATCCGGGCTCTGCAAATGGGCGATGAGTTGCACAATCGCCACGATGCCTCTTCCACACTCTTCGCAAACCAGATGGCCGTAGCCATTGCGCAAGCGGGTATCCCTCCTGGAGAGGCGATTCCAACTTTGAAATATATCACCAACCATCGCCTGATTTTTTTGGGTTTGGCTATGGCCTGCGGGAAGGCGATCGCGGATCCAGCGAGCGGAATCGAATACAGCACGATAGTCACCGCCATGGCCCGAAATGGCACCGATTTTGGTATACGAATCAGCGGCCTGGATGATACCTGGTTCACCGCACCGGCGCCGCTTGTCACCGGTCTATATCTGCCGGGTTACTCTGCAGAGAACGCGGGGCGCGACATGGGCGATTCAGCCATAACTGAAACTGTTGGCTGGGGCGGGTTCACCCTCGGGGGCGCTCCGGGAATCCTGAGCCTTGTGGGCGGGACACCGGAGGAAGCATTGGCCTATACGCGGGAGATGAGGAAGATTACAACTTCCCTCCATCCGACTTATCGCATGCCGGCGCTTGGCTTCGCCGGGACCTCTGTCGGGATCGACATTCGCAAGGTCGTCCAGGCCAATATAGCGCCTATTATCGATACGGCCATCGCGCACAAAGATCCAGGTTACCCAATTATCGGAGCAGGTCTGGTTCGGGCGCCTTTTGATTGCTTCAAGCAGGCGTTAATCGCGTTCGGGGAAAAATATCAAGCTGAGTAAAGATGGCTAGATCATTATCAGGGTAGAGCAATATGTCATCCGGTTACGTTATCCGCACAAACCAATATTACGATTCCGTCTTTCTTATGGGGGTTAATAAACGCCTTTCGCAGGCAGAAGGCGTTGAACAGACAGCCGTTTTAATGGGTAGCGAGAGAAACAAAGTGCTGTTAGAAGATATCGGAATCGGCGGGCCCGAAGTTGATAATGCACGTCCAAACGATCTCATCGTGGCCGTGATCGCCAAAACACCGGAGATCGTGAAGTCGGTCCTAAACGATCTTGATGAGGCGCTATCCGGAGCCGATGAAGGTCCGTCAACCCCCAATTTTTTTACTTTGGAGGATGGTTTACTCGAGAAACCCCTGGCCAATCTGGCCATACTCTCCATACCAGGCGAATATGTTTATCGGGAGGCGCAGAAAGCGCTTGAAGCTGATTTGAATCTCTTCATTTTCAGCAGTAATGTGTCGATAGAAGAGGAGCTCAAGTTGAAGCGCTTGGCGGCTGAAAAAAATCTCCTCGTGATGGGCCCTGATTGTGGAACGAGTATTCTAGGGGGGACGGGTATTGGCTTCGCCAATGTTGTGCGTAAGGGAACCATCGGGGCAATCGGGCCATCGGGGACAGGACTACAGGAATTTACCAGCCAAATACATAATTCCGGATACGGCATCTCCCACGCTATTGGTACCGGAAGCCATGATCTTTCGGCCGAGATTGGAGCGATTACAACGATCATGGCCCTTGAAATGCTCGAGGAAGACCCGCAAACTGAAATCATAACTATCATCGCGAAACCACCCGACTGGAAAGTTCTCGAGCATCTATTAGAACGAATCAATCGTTGCCCAAAAACGGTGATCGGCTGCTTTCTGGGGATGCGTGATTTCGCCATTTTAGGAAAAGACGGTTTCCATGGGGCACGAACGATCGATGATGCTGTCAGAACGGCCGTACAACTCGTCTCAGGGATAGAAGATCAACAAGATGTTAGCTTGACCAGTCAGGAGCGCGAGACGGCCAAAAAACAGCGGCGAAATTGGTCTCAGGAGCAGAAATTTCTGCGCGGTCTTTTCGCTGGAGGAACGTTTTGTTATCAAGCCCAGCAAATCTTGGAAGAGGCTGGTTTCACACTATATTCGAACGCACCGCTAAACCCTCGATACAAACTGGCACGGGTCGAGGAGAGTCGCGCGCATACGCTCATTGATATGGGTGATGATGCTTTTACGCTAGGAAGACCTCACCCTATGATCGATGGCACGATGCGCTATCAACGGATCTTGGCAGAAGGTCAGGACCCGGCTGTAGCTGTGATTCTGCTGGATTTCATCCTTGGATTCAACGCCTCGACGGATCCGGCCGGCGAATTGTTGGAGGCCATCGTGGTGACGAAAAAAAATAGAAAGGAACAGGGTGGAGAGCTAACCGTGGTTGCCTCGATCTGTGGCACGGAAAGCGATCCCCAGGATATTAGCCGGCAGAGGGAAATGCTAGAGAATGCGGGGGTTATCGTGTTCGAGAGCAATGCAAGAGCGGCGCTATTTTGCAGTGAGCTGCTCAATAATGAGCTACTCAATAAATTGTAGGAGAATCGTATGCAAGAGCGGACCGAAAGAACAGTTTTGGAACAACTCGTTGTCATTAATATTGGGTTGAGATCGTTTACCGAGAGCCTCCTGGATCAGGATATTGAAGTTGTCCAAATAGATTGGGCTCCCCCTTCTGGTGGCGATCAAGAGATGATTGACCTGCTGGAGAGGTTGTTGTAGGTTCCAGAATCGCTAGTTTGGAATCTCTATGGGACTCTAAAACTCATAGAAATTGACACTTAGGTTGACCACTGTAAAATACCGTCAAGAAAGATTAAATTATGTTGGCCAAGCTGATTTACAATAACGCTGCAAATCAGACCTCGCGGTTCTTAACATGACCGCCAAGTGTTAAAGGATTCTACCACGATTAGAATGACGTTACGGACGTGATTCCCGTTCACCGGGTTCACATCCGCGAGGTCGAATGTTTGAGACCATTCGCGCCCACTGTCTACAGGGATTGTGCAGCGACATGTTGTGTAGTCCCCTTTTTTTGTCCGTGTAGACTATTTCCCCTTTCGGTTGTTAACTGATTCCAGTGCCTGATCCACCGTGTAGTGGAACGGCATGACCAATGTCTCGGTCTGTAAGTCATCGTCTTGCAGCAGAACTTGTTCGACGATCAGGTCGCTGTATTCGCCTTCGGCCGTCAGCCACTTCACCTGATCCGACAACGAAAAGCAATGTTTGTCCGGAAATTATTGTACTGGCCTACTAGGATTGATGTCCACCATGACCGGATGAAAAGGGTGACGGCCGCACCATGTTCGGTTACACTAACTCAATGCTGCCTATCTTTGATAATTATGCCTCTTTGGCCCACCGGCACCAGAAAACGGCGCGCAACTTAGACATGCCACCCACCATTCTTCTTAAGCCAGGAGCTGCCCAATCTCGGCCGCTGCATCTGCGGGACGAGTTACAGCTAGCGTCAGCCACAACACCTGCCCGCAACCAGGAACGCCACCTACAGAGTGAAGACAAAGAACAGCCGTATCGGCGCATCTTCGAAGCTGCCTGCGACGGGTTGATCCTCAACGATGTCGAAACCAGTTTGGTGGTTGAGGCCAATCCCGCAGCCAGCGCTATGCACGGCTATTCTCGCGAGGAATTCATCGGACTGCACCCAATCACCTATATCCAGCCCGATAGTTTTGCTCAATTCTCCGAGTGGTTCCAGGCAGTTCAAGCCGGCAAAGTGTTTGAAGCAACCGTAATCCACATACGCCGGGACGGCTCACCGTTCACGGTCGAAGTGCGCGGGACGGGATTTACTTATCAGGATCGGCTATGTCTGCTAAGTGTCGTCCGCGATGTCAGCGCGCGGGTCCAGACTGAACAGTTACTCCGGCAGCATGTGGAGGCTCGTACGCGCGAACAGACCACCCTATTGGAGATCTCCCAAACGCTGGCCTCCGCGCTGGAACTCAAACCGGGTTTGATCCTCGACCAATTGCGGGTGATTATCGAGTACACCCACGCTGTGCTCTTTGCCTTGGAAGAGTTGGAGCTGGTTGCCCTGGCTGTGCGCGGGCCGCAGCGGCTAGAACAGGCCATGCCCCTCCGCATCCGGATGGACGATCCGGAGACCCAGGCGGCGCTGTTGAACGAGCACCAACCCCAGCGAATCGCCGATGTGTGGAGCGACGAACCGGCGGCGCAGTATCTCCGGTCGCTCCTGAACGATCAGGCGGCGATACTGTTAGAGGGAGTGAAGGCCTGGATGTGGGTCCCCTTGGCCGTGAAGGGCCGGGTCATCGGCGGCTATAGGCATTGCCCACGCTGAACAAGACACCTTCACAATCCACCAGGCTAACCTGGCCCTGACGATGGCCAACCAGGCGGCCATTACGATGGTCAACGCGCAGCTGTACGAACAGGCACAGACGCTCGCCACGCTGCAGGAACGGCAACGCCTGGCGCAAAACCTGCACGATGCCGTCAACCAGTCGCTCTTTTCAGCCGGCCTGATCGCTGAAGTGCTGCCGCGCCTGTGGGAGCGGGACTCGGCTAAGGGGCGGCAGTCGCTGGAAGACCTGCGCCGTTTGACCCGGGGCGCCCTGGCCGAGATGCGCGGGCTATTGGCCGAGCTGCGGCCCGAGGTCTTGATTGACAGCGAATTGGGCGACCTGCTGCATCAGTTGGGCAACGCCTTCACCGGCCGGACCAACATCCCCGTCGCCGTGACCGTGGTGGGGGAAGGGGCTTTTCAAGAACAAGGGGCCTTGCGGGCAGGCCGACGTGCAGGTGGCGTTCTACCGCTTGTGCCAGGAAGCATTCAACAATATCGCCAAACATGCCAGGGCCAGCCAGGTGGCGATCCGGCTACAGTATGATGCCGGCGTCATCGAATTACATATCCGCGACGATGGCCAGGGCTTTGATCCTGAACACACACCGTCCGGCCACTATGGCCTGAGTATGATGCGCGAGCGCGCGGAAGCCGTTGGTATGATGTTGTCAGTCACAAGCCAGCCGGGTCACGGTACTGAAATCGCCATCCGCTGGACAGAACTCCCGGAACAGAAGGCGCTATGACTCCCTCCCAGCCTATTCGCGTGATGCTCGTTGATGATCATACCATGGTCCGCCGGGGACTGGCGACCTTCTTGGAGGTCTTTGACGACCTGGAACTGGCCGGCGAGGCAGCCGATGGTGGCGAAGCCATCGAACTGTGTGCCCGCCTCCTGCCCGACGTTGTGCTCATGGATTTGGCCATGCCGGATGTGGATGGCGTGACGGCTACCCGTGTCATTCGCCAGCGCTTTCCCAGGGTACAGGTGCTTGCACTGACCAGTTTCAAGGAAGAAGAGCTGATCCAGAACGCATTGCAGGCCGGAGCCATCGGCTATTTACTCAAGGACGTGACAGCCGACGAACTGGCCCAGGCCATCCGCGCCGCCCACGCCGGTCAGGCTACCCTCTCGCCGGCGGCCGTCCAGGCCATGGTCCACGCGGCCACCCAGCCGCCAACGCCTGGTTACGACCTGACGGCGCGCGAGCATACCGTGCTGGCCTTGATGGTTGAAGGTTTGAACAATACCGAGATCGCCGAAAAGCTGGTCGTCAGCCCATCTACCATCAAATCTCATGTCAGCCACATCCTCCGCAAGCTGGACGTCACCAGCCGCACGGAAGCCGTCGCGCTGGCTGTGCGCCACCACCTCGTCGACTAAACGGCCGTTCGTTAAGCCTCCCTATCGCTAATCATTTATCCCCCAAGTGGCGGAGTTAAATACTCCCTGACTGACCGATGTCGCCGGGAAGCGCTGGTTGTACCATCGAGTCGCGCACCAATGCTATTTATTATTAGAGGCTGCACGAGGACTTTGTCAAGTGTCGCGGAAGCGCATTGCGCGGGCGCACGTCTATTCTGATGCTGTGAACATTAATAAGGAAGGAAAGATGGTGGAGACAGAGATAACATTCCACAACGAGACAGAAATAAAGGTGCAGGCGCAAATATTTGCGGGACGCACGCTTATCAGCACCTGTGTGGCCGGTCCTGGTGAAATTCGCAGCTTACCGTCTAAGTCATTGCGTTATGATATCTTTTTCAAAAACGGCGCCACCGGTTGGGAAGTTGCCCGCAAACTGGACAGTGATGCTAAAAGCTTTACATTGAGCCAAAACAAGAGGCGGTACACCATACATGAAGCTAAAGACAACGAGCCACTTGATTTAGTCACGAAGTCCGCGTTGGCTGTCAAACGTTCAACGAAATAAGGTGATGCAGATGTTTGTAAGATTCGAGGAGTGGCTGGCTAACCAACAATATCGAGAAGATCTCATTGGTGATCTTGCTCGCCTTCCAAGCATGCAGAATATTGATCGTAAACCCTTAAGGCGCAGGTCCGACGAACACAAAAACTGGGCCGACATCGTCATTGGAATCGCTGAACCAGGATACATAACTGTTTTTAACGAGGCCTGGCAAGAATTTGTTCTGGCAAAGCATGTAGCAAAAGACATCCTGGATTAGTCCTGATATCTTAAGAACGGTCATGCGGAAATCAGCCTAGCCCCACACCCTCTCGCCTCTACAGATCTCCCCCACTTGGCGGAGCTAAAAATCCCCTGCTCAGCCGATGCCGCCGAGGCGTGCCCATGTTAGCATGAGTAGTGAGAGGAAAACACAAAACAAGGAGAAACAAACATGTTTTTAGGTAAAGATATCATAGGTAACCCGGTGATTAGCGTCAGTGACGGCCGTTCTATTGGTAAAGTCAAAGATGTTTACCTGACCATTAATTTGCAATCTGTGGCCGGCATTTACCTGGGTTCCAAAGGACTGTTCAGCAGTCGATCATCGTTCCTGGTTAAAAGCGAAGACGTCGTTACCATGGGTGAAGATGCTGTTTTAGTCAAGCATGATGAAGTCATTCAGGAAGAGAAAGATAATTCTGATATAGAAGAGACCTGGCTGCGACGTGACGAGTTGCAAGGGCGAACAGTAGATTCGCCAGGCGGCACCAAAATCGGCAAAGTTGGTGATGTGATCATAAACAAAGAAGGCAAAGTGCTGGGCTTCAGCCTTAGTCAGGTGTATATTTCTGGCCCAATCGCCGACAATCATTCCGTCGCCATCCACACAGTTCAGGATGTGGGTCATGAAGATGGCGTTATGACCATTGACCTAGAGCAGGCCGAACAACAAAAACTTAGTGTAACTTAATCAGGTGTGGCATTATGCCCTACGACACCACCCACCTGGAACACGCCTTTACTTTTTACGATAGCTTTTGCGAACGTTTCTGGGAGATACCCAGAAACTGGTCTTGTAGTTCATTCGGTATCTAGCAAGGCGGTTTAGAGATGGATAACAAAGAAACGGTTTATAAATATCGGGGCTCCGGGTAAATCTAGAGGTTGGTATATATGGCACCCCGGAGATCGTTTGGATCGGGAGCTCGAGCTATTGTTTAGTATCCGATCATCTCGGTAGGTATCGTACCATATCCAACCGGAGAGTAAGCATAACCAGTGTGAACGGTATCGGCGAGATCCGACGGATATTACAACCTTGGGATCGGGATAGCGATGGGTTCGCTAAAAGATTCGAGCTTACCTCGATGTAAGGATATCTCGGCCGGGGTGCTGAGCCTCGGGCTTTTCTTTCAACCCGCCTGGGTGATCTGGGTGTTGGCGATCCTGGGTGTGATTGTCGGTCTTCTCAATGTCACCGCCGAAGATACGTGAGACTTTTTGTTGGCTGCGATTGCGTTAACTCTTTCAGCAACGGCGCTAAATACTATACCCCTCATGAGGATGGCTTTTTCATTAATGCTGCCGTTTGTGGTAGCCTTTGTCGCTGGTGCGACGATCGTGGTCGCATTTAACGAACTGTTCCAGACCACCCGTAGATCATACTCAATTAATTACCCAAGATGGAAAATCAGGTGGCAGATCGCTGCCTGCTTTTGTTGTGAGGACATCAGGAAGGATATACCCGATCTACCCCTTTGGGGTTGACCAAATTCACAGAAAAAAAGATGCACAATCTCCATATTTTGCCCAATATTGGTTTGTATATTGTGTCAAAGTGGAGATATTACATTAAGAATCTTGCTGATCAACGCGTTGGGCAGACGAAAAAACTGGTAGGAATGAGACATGATCGAACCCTTAACCCGAAAGGAACGGAGAGACTTTCTAACCGATAGAGCCATTAGGTTCTTCGATTGCTACGGCGACGAACTGGATTCGATAAGCCAACTTCTCAAAATTAGACTCGATCAACTGGCTTCGGCTTACACAGTAGAAAACGAGCTCCCTCGTAAAGCGGTTGACGTACACTCTAGGGTCAAGTCATTGACGAGTTTTCTCACGAAACTGGAGAAGACTAACTGGCCCATGTTTCGCTATCCGACCGAAGTTATCACAGATCTTATTGGCGCCAGAGTGATTTGCTGGTTTATTGATGATTGCTACGGAATGCTCGACTACATCCAGGCTACCAAGCAGTTCCGCATCAAGCCGCGGTCTCTGGAAGACTACATCATAGATCCGAAGCGTACCGGATACAGATCGATACACATTCTGGCAGATATTTCTTATGATCGTGTGAAGACCTACAGAAAGCAACGCACTGTCGTCGAGGATAGAATGATCTGCGAAATCCAGATTCGAACGAAACTTCAAGACGCCTGGGCGGAATTCACGCACGAAGTGCACAACAAAATTCCGAGTGAATTTCAAGCAGACTATGAGACAGCAATTGCTGAAATTGCCGGCAGAATTGCCGCCGAAGACAGGTCGGCCTTGGCTGTGCGAGACATACTGCAAAGGCAAGCAGAGAAGAAAGAACTTGAGGACTTTAGAAACGATTAGCAACGCATGAGTCAGCCCAACAATATAGTTGTCATCGTCTACATAAGCCAAGATATTGGTGTGCGGAAACTGGTCCAATCGTCCTGGTACTTACATTGGTGTCATCGGCGGCACTAGTTCAGGATCATATGAGGGGACCCCGGGGAATTGAGGAAACGAGGGTGTAAAGCCCTCATTGGCAAGAGGTATTTTCTGACATTAACTCCCACCAACTTCAGAATCATGAGGATACGCCTGTGTAGGGGATGGCTACCTCCTGTTCAGTAGTTAACTTTACTCTTCTGGTGATAGGCGGCTTTCACTTACTCTAAAAATGGCTCTCAAATAGAAGTTGCTAATACCAAGACGGTCAAGAGGAATCTCAACCACGCAGTTGTTAACAACCCCTGGTGGGAATGTGAGGATTACAGGATACTCCCCCTGAATGGCACCCGCGCCAGCGCATTGCCAGCATGCATAAAACCCCATACCATCGCGTCCCTGGCAAACCTGGCACCTCAGCCGCGCCGGGACTAGAAGTCGAGCGCGGCCGCTCCATCAAAGCCCATCGGATTGCGATTCGCTCCCATTTGGGCTTCCGTGAGGGGACCGTAGCCGATGCCACCGCCATGGTTGACTGGCTATGCACGGAGATCCTACCCCACGAAAGCAAAGCTGACAGCTTGGTCGAAAACATTTATCGCCACTATCGCACCCCCAAGATTGTGTCTCCAACGGCTGGTCGCATCGACCGGCTCGTCCCTTCAACGCAGAGGCAATACAGCGAGCAGATTTGCCAAGAGATAGCGGCCTTTTCCTCTGTACTGTGAACACAATGGTTATTATGTCTATTTAGTTGGCTCTCAATTACATTCTGTCGTAATCGTGAGCGGCCGCCCGGATATTGAAGTGCGATTAGATTTACCAGGGACCTAATGTGCAACTTATCAGGCGACCACCAAATCATCTAAATGCAATGGTGGACGCCCTAGTTGCAGGTTGATAAACACACAAATCGTGTGTGATAGTACCTTACGAATTAACCGATGCTGATAATGCCACAGGTCATGAGCCCGCGTATTGGCAATGTGGTAGTGCTCGGTCAGATGTGAACCGACGGTTTCCACCAGTTTGCGCCAGCGACTACATGTTTTCAAGATGGCTAATGGTGGTTTCACAGTCATATTCTTGCGAGCAGGCACGATCAGTTCAATATGCCGTTTTCGAGCGAGATTCTTTTGACGAGGGCCATCAATGAAACCTTTGTCGGCGGGGACGATACCTTCAAAGCCAGCCACCAGGTCATCCAAGAGTTGGCTGTCATGCGGACGAGCCGGCAAGAGAGGATAATGGATGATCATGCCGCTTCGAGAGATGCGCAGGCCCAGCTTGAAGCCATAATAGTGCATCTTTTTGGCCGCACAGTAGCCATAATCGGCGACTGGCTTGAAACAAGGGTCACGCCCGCTTCGGGTGTAGGTGCAAACTGGCAAGGGCAAGGTGTCAATGACTTGCACCTCATCGGCTGCTTGGCCGCTGATATGGGTCAAGCGTTGTTGCATTCGGGCTTTGATAGCCCACAGATTGGCCGCCTGACGCACAAAGCTGGTTCGTTCCCGCAGTTGAGGGAAAAATGATTGATAGTGCGTGCAAAAATAGTCGAAAATGTCTTCATCCTGGCTCAAACCGAAGTATTCACCACAGATTTCGATGGTGATGACCTCTTCATCGCTTAGGGCTGGTGGAAATCCGCGTTGACGAAGAGACTGCTGAGCAACGAGGACTTGATAATTTTCGCACACCAAAACGTACACCATGATGATAAAATAGTCTCTGGACATCGGATAATCTCGTTTCGAATGGGTTGTTTGGATACTCCTATTCTACAAGGATTTATCCGATGTCTACTTCAAGAAAAAGTCGCACATTAGGTTTACCAGGGCAACTTCTGGGTTTTGCGCGGCTCTTTGGGCGGTCCGCTTCACGCCATGTAAGGCGACGTGACAAAGGGATTTCAACTGACCTAAACGTCGCCAGTTCCTACAGCAAATGCAAAGAGCCGGCAATGTTCGCGTTTGGTTTCATACTTGCGAAGGTTCCCCGCTATAATGGAAGTTGAAGCCTACTAACATCTTCGATAAAAGGAATGCGTCATGACTCTTGAGATTGGACTCACACTCGGAATTATTGTTATGGCGCTGGTCTTATTCGCCACTGAGAAGTTTCGCGTCGATTTGATCGCCTTAATTGTACTTTTGGTGGTCTCGATCACGGGCCTGGTTTCCAAGGAGGAGGTTTTTTCAGGTTTTGCCAACCCGGCAGTGATCACCATCTGGGCAGTTTATATTGTTTCTGGGGGGCTTTTCAAGACCGGAGTGGCAGATATACTTGGGTCGTTCATTTTGCGCCTGTCGGGTACCGGGGAAGCAAGGCTCATCGCCGTGATCATGCTGGTTTGCGGCATTTTGTCAGCCTTTATGAATAACGTTGGAGCAGTAGCCGTGTTAATGCCGGCTGTGATTGGAATCTCGAATAAGACGAAAATCCCGGTTTCCAAGCTGCTTATTCCACTGGCTTTTTCCTCCCTGCTGGGTGGATCGATGACCTTGATCGGAACCCCGGCTAACATATTAGCACAGGGAATTCTCGTTGAAAAAGGGCTTCCCAGCTTTGGATTTTTCGAAATCACCCCCATGGGGGCCATTGTCCTATTAACCGGGATTATCTATATGGTGTTGATCGGTCGTCACCTGCTGCCGGTCCGAGTAACTGCTTCTGACTCACAGGTTTCTAAGCAGCTGCGAGCTTATATCGGCGAAGCGCAGGTAAATCCTCAAAGCTCATTGGTTGGTAAAAACCTGTATGAATCTAAACTAGGAGAAGAATTCGACCTTAACGTGTTATCTATTCATCGAGACGGGAAATTGATCACCAGGCTGCACCGCGACTTCATCATCGAACAGAATGACCGACTCATCCTGGAAGGTTCGGTACAAAACCTGATGACCGCCCAGGATGACCTAATCCTCAGCATCCAGCCTGACCCTGATATCGATCTAGCCGACCTGGATACGGAAGATTCCTATATTTTTGAAGCCACCCTTTCCCCCAGCTCCAAGATTGATGGTCGGACTTTGAAGGAAATCAGATTTCGAGACCGCTTTGGCTTCACTGCCCTGGCCATCTGGCGTCATGGGGAAGTGATCACCGAGCGGCTGCGTGATATCCCTTTACATTTTGGGGATTCGCTTCTGCTGCAGGGGCCACCCGGACGCGTAGCGGCGCTAAATGACGGAAATGAATTCCTGGTCATGCAGCATGTCGATATCGAAAAACGCGGTCGTAGAGAGAAAGCACCGTTGGCTGCTGGGATCATGTTGTTAGTTATCGCCCTGGCAATCTTTTCCGACCTCGGTATTGCCATCAGCATGGTAACCGGCTCGGTCTTGATGGTGTTGACCGGGTGCCTGACCATGGATGATGCTTACGAAAGCATTGACTGGCGCACTGTCTTTCTGGTCGGTGGCATGCTCACCTTGGGGATTGCGATGGAGAACACCGGCACAGCACAGTTCCTTGCGGATCTGCTTCTGGGCGCGATTGGTGATTGGGGTCCCATGGCCTTGCTGGCCGGGATCTATTTGCTCTCCGCCCTGATTACCCAGCCGATGTCCAACGCGGCTGCCGTGGTCCTGATGGTGCCTATTGCGGTTGAGATCGCCTTGGATATCAACGCAAATATCCTGACGTTTGTTATGGCAGTGGTGATTGGTGCAGCCACCAGCTTTATGACTCCGGTGGGCCATAAAGCAAACGTTCTGGTCTTTGGTCCGGGCGGCTACAAGTTTTTCGATTATACGCGTGTGGGCATTCTACTGACCGTATTTCTATTTATCGTCTCGATGATTTTCCTACCGATTCTCTGGCCATTTTAGAACAAAGTGACGCGGAAAAATCCACTTGGTTTCCCATGAGTGTACTCCGGGAGTCAAAACCGCAGTGCGCAGATTGCTTCAGAATCGCGAGTATAGACCTGCGCAGGGGATGACTACCTCCTGTTCAGTAGTTAACTTTGCTCTTCTGGTGATAGGCGGCTTTCACTTACTCTAAAAATGGCTCTCAAATAGAAGTTGGTAATGCCAAAACGGTCAAGAGGAATCTCAACCACGCAGTTGTTAACAACCCCTGGTGGGAATGTGAGGATTACAGGATATTCCCCCTGAATGGCACCAGTGCCATCGCATTGCCAGCATGCATAAAATCCCATACCACCGCGTCCCTGGCAAACCTGGCACCTCAGCCGCGCCGGGACTAGAATTCGAGCACGGCCGCCGCGCAATGCTTCCTTAGGCGAGATGCGAATTTCGACATTCAGACTCCTCAACCGTTCAACCTTGGGCCTAACCAGACTGAAATTGCGCCAGAGATGGTCGAATATCTCGTCAAAGGAGGGACTAAAGGAACCAAAAGACTTGGTGAGCGATAATTCGCCCAGGTCAGCTTGCTCCTGGGTCGGTATCAACGGTTCTGGTGCGGGCTTGCTTGAAAACAGCGTTTCGATTCTGGCACTGCCTGGCCTGCTTGGTTCTGCATAAGAATGCTGATGCAGCACATCGTCATACGCTCGCCGTCGAGCCGGATCGCTTAACACCGCGTAAGCTTCCTGAAGATCAATGAACGGACTGATGTCCTGACCATAATAATCTGGGTGCAAATCCTTTGCTTGGCGGAGATACGCGGCTCGGATCTGCTCCATCGTAGCATCGGACTCAACACCGAGGATGAGATAGTAGTTCTTCATCGTCGTATCTCCAGGGTCCGGTTAGGCAATCAATGATTGAAATCTTTAGAGCACTAAGTCGATAATTCCGTTGATTGCTCGAACAAATGCGGTCTGAATGTTCGCTCCTTCTGAACCACACTCAATAACCTGAAAACTCTATCTGCTATAATATCCGTTTCTCTGAAACTATCCAGCGGATGCCGGCCATCGCCACCCAGTAGTAGCTTCCGCTTGTTAACTTCCCGCAATCCGTTTAGTTTCCCCTCTCCCGATTGTTCCTGTTTCTAACGATAACCCCTCTTTGGCAGCTTGCACCGCTCATTCAATGTGACCAGCCTTTCTCCTAGTCTGCTTCGCGGCTTACTTCGAAACGATAATTCCCTAGACATGAACTCCATATCCCCCACTTGGCGGAGCTAAAAACCCCCTGACCGGCCGATGTTTCTGGGGTGTATTGAAGGTAAGATTGACTCATGACTCGTGTGTTATTAGCCGCTCCTCAGCCTGACGTATGCGCCGCCCTCCGGTTAATGCTGCTGGATTTAAGTATGGAGGTAGTCGGCGAGGCGGCCGACTGGCCTACCATCTTAGCCCTGGCCCCAGAAAGCCAGCCAGATATGTTGTTGGTGGACTGGGAATTAATCACCGTCGACTCCGGCAACACCCTGACCCAACTTGCGGGCAGTCTGCCCGTCCGCTGTCGTCATTGTCCTCATCAGTCAACTGGATGCTCGCCAGCAGGCAGCTCTCTCCGCCGGGGCCGACGCCTTTATCAGTAAAGGCGAGATGCCGGAGCGGGTAGCCAACCGCCTGCGAGCGGCGGCTGAACTCGTTCGTTATGTATAACTTCCTATCTATCTTTATTCTTTTCGTGCGCCACGGCGCTTATGCTTAACATAGGAGAAATACGGTGCAAGCCAACCCGACAGGTATTCGACAAAGCTATACAGATTTTCGACAAAGGTGGAGCCAGGCAAAACTGAAGAAATCGTTTGTCTTCTGGATCGCTATCGGCGCGATCGTTATCACCCTGTTTCTCGGCTTTACTCGAGGTGGCTGGACGACGGGCGGGTCCGCTAGCCATATGGCCGAAGTATCCGCTCAGAATGCCGTCGTCGCGCGGTTGGCACCGATCTGCGTTGCCCAGTTCAATGCAGATGCCCAATCGGTGGTGAGGCTTGGGGAGTTGAAGGCAATAAGTTCTTCTCGCAACCGCACCACTTATGTAACAGAACAGGGCTGGGCTACGATGCCTGGCGAGTCAGCTCCCGATAGTCGGGTTGCGGCCGCATGCGCTAATCAGCTTATGCTCATTGGCGAGTAAGCGCCGTGAAGGGCCGAAATGGCTCTCGACACGCTACGCTGAATGAATAAGACAGCTTATTGGGTGATTTTTGAACGCCTACGCGGGTAATTGGTGCCCTGGTGGGCACCGCAATCAGGGAAAAAGACACGGACCCAAATCCGGTGGAGAGGCAGGGATTTGCGCGAGCAGAAAACCGAAGCCCTAGAAGGCGAGGTGAACGAAGTCCGCGCAAAAACTTGCCCGGTTACGACCCGCAAACACGATCAAGCTGAAGAGCTGCAGCAGCGCAAGCAGGATGTGGTCTTACCGACTAAGGGAGAAAGAAAATCATGACTAAAGGTCAGAACAATAAAAAGGAAGACAAGAAAAAACCGGCCAAAACGCTAAAAGAGAAAAGGCAGGCGAAGAGGGAAAAAAAGAAAAAAAAGTAGCACCTGGGAGAATTTCACTGCCAAACTACTAATTCGTCATTCTCTGGAGACCTCCACTGACCTAGGGGCCTAGAAAAGCATGATACTCTAACCACCGTCACAACCGTATCAACGGACATTTCTACATGTTTTCCTGTGATGACAATCGCTTTAGAGGGCACACGGGTTTTACAGCAGCCTCAGACAAGCGCCCGTGGTGCCAAATCTGATTAAAGAGGGCTGCTCTGTACGCAGTATATAACATAAGGAACTTCAAAATGGGAAAGTGGGAAAAGTGGGCAAAAGTATCTTTTGGACCACCGTTCCAGGGTAAGTCGGGATTGACGATTGAGTTGCCAACAGGCTTAGGTAAAGTTTACAGAGAGAATCAATATGTATCCGATGTTTCTTATCGATTCGATGTCAGAGAAGAGGCAGGCGAATTAATAAGAATATGGGGTTACGTTGAGATTGTTGGTGGTATTCAAGACCAGTTCGGATATGATGACGAATTTACGTTGCGCCTGGACAATGGTCGGCCAATTGAGATCGTCATCAAGACATTGGACTTTAACAGCGGTGAATACTTATTTGCGGACAAAAGCGTAGAGGAATAAGTCACGGATTCTGCCGGAACGAGACATCGATAAGGATGTCAGCATAGGCAACACTGTGCTCTATGCCAATTGTGCCGGCATTAAAATCAAATTCAAAAATAAAAATATCTCATTTTGAAATAAACCGATATCCTGGCTATTGTCCAGTAATCGTCGGCGCTTATTACTATAGGGAACCTAAAACTCATGGCAAAACAACTTAGTTTTGGCGAAGATGCCCGCCGGCGGCTCAAGGTGGGGACAGACAGCCTGGCCCAGGCTGTCAAAACCACGCTCGGCCCCAAGGGCCGCAACGTCGCCCTGGATAAAAAATGGGGCGCGCCTACCATTACTCACGATGGCGTCACCGTGGCCAAAGAAATCGAACTATCCGATCCGTTTGAGAATATGGGCACCCAGCTGCTCAAAGAGGCGGCCACCAAGACCAACGATGTGGCCGGCGACGGCACTACAACCGCCACCGTGCTGGCCCAGGCCATTGTCAACGAAGGTCTCAGGAACGTGGCCGCCGGGGCTAACCCCATGCTGCTGAAGCGCGGGATCGAACTGGCTGCCGGGGTCGTAGCCGACTCCATTCGCAAGAATTCGATTGAGGTCAAAGGCCATGATGACATCGCCCACGTGGCCAGCATCTCTGCCGCCGATACCGCCATTGGCGAATTGATCGCCGAAGTAATGGACAAAGTCGGCAAGGACGGTGTCATCACTGTGGAAGAAAGCAAGGGCCTGGCCTTTGAAGTGGAGTATGTGGAAGGCATGCAATTCGACCGTGGCTACATCAGTCCCTATTTCATCACCGATACTGAAACTATGCAGGCAGTGCTGGAGAATCCCACCATTCTCATCTACGACAAGAGAATCTCCTTGGTTGAGGATATTATGCCGATCCTCGAAAAATTGGTCCAGAACGACAAGCGCGACCTGGTTATTATTGCCGAAGATGTGGACCGGTCAAGCCCTGGCCACGCTGGTGCTGAACAAACTGAGCGGCACCTTCAACGCTATCGCCGTCAAGGCTCCCGGCTTTGGCGACCGCCGCAAAGCGATGCTGCAGGACATTGCTGTGCTCACTGGCAGCACCGTCATCACAGAAGAAATGGGGCGCAAGCTGGAAAGCGCCACCATCGAAGACCTTGGCCGGGCTGACAAAGTCTCCTCGACCAAAGATGAAACCACAATTGTCGGCGGCCATGGCAAAGAAGAAGAGATCAAGGCCCGCATCAACCAGATCAAGGTCGAGATCGAGAAGAGCACAAGCGACTACGACCGCGAGAAGCTGCAAGAGCGGCTGGCCAAATTAGCCGGCGGTGTGGCCGTCATTGGCGTCGGCGCGGCGACCGAAACCGAGCTGAGGGAGAAGAAGCACCGGGTTGAGGATGCCTTGAGCGCCACTCGCGCCGCGGTGGAAGAGGGCGTGGTGCCTGGCGGTGGCGTGGCCCTGCTCAATGCAATTGAAGCAATTAAAGATCTCAAAGATGATGATCCTGATATCAATACCGGGATTAACATTGTTCGCCGCGCTCTAGAAGAGCCAATGCGCCAATTAGCGAGTAATGCCGGAAAAGTAGGGGCCGTCATCATCAACGAGGTGCGTCGCCGGCAGCAGCGAGGGTGGTTTTATCGGCTACAACGTGATGACCGAGGCGTATGAAGACATGCTCAGATCCGGCATCATTGACCCGGCCAAAGTGACCCGCAGCGCCGTGCAAAATGCGGCCTCCATCGCGGCCATGATCCTGACCACCGAAGTTCTCATCACCGACATCCCCGAAGCCACGCCGGCTGGTGGCGGAATGGGTGATATGGGTGGCATGATGTAGCAGTGTGGATATTATTCCGGTTTCCTTACTGTGCCCCCATTAGCACAGTAAGGAAACCGCCAAGGCAATTGCCCCAGATTAATTGCGGTCTGGGGAAACGGCCGTTCTCCGACCAATCGACTCTCTCCCCTGCTTATATCCCCCAAGTGGCGGAGCTAAATATCCTCTAACCAGCCGATGCTGGTGCAGAGCTTCTACTGTAACATTCACTTACGATCTACCTCTTTTTTGTCCACAGCGTGCATAGGCACTGATACTGATCGATGAGGATAGAAGGAATACAGCTATGAATGATCACCAACCCTGGGAGTTTACCTGTAAAACATGCGGCGCTCACAAATTAACCGTCACGCGAGTTTGGCACATCCTCGCTGGGCCTGATAGTGAACGTTGGCAGGAATGGGGACCGCTCGAAGCTAATCATCTCTGGCACTTTGAATTCAAAGAAAAGATGGAAAAAGTTAAAGAAGATGCAGATGATCAAATGGATTATCGACAGGTCTTCAGCGAGTATGCAAAAGATACCTCTATTTCTAAGCTAGAAGATTATGAAATCTACGAACCACAGGATAACCCGGGAAACGACATGTTTTTTGTGAATTGCGCGGGCTGTGATCGTGAGATCGAGTTTGGCTGGTCAAAACCGGATCGGGGTGGACGCATATTCCCCGCTGAATGCTCTGACTTCATTCCCGAGAAAATCTGGCCGGAACCCAGATATTTGAATTCCTGGCATGAGAAGCATTGGCTTAAAAAGGAAAAGAGTTAAACATGAGGTAGGCAGCGAAGCAGTCGACTAGTCTACTACACCAAGAACGGCTTCCCGATTAATCATTGAGAAGATGAAAGCAGAATACATGGTTCCCTCTGCGCCTGTCTGCGTTCAAGTCGGATTTTTTGCAGCAGAACCAACGCACTCATCCTTATTTATTAGACGAAACCAGATCACTTACCTACAGAGAGAAACATGAAGGAGTAACCGATGGAAAATTTAACTTTAGATCAGCTCAAAGGGCTGGCACAACAAGCAGCAAATCCCAGCATATCGCTTTTTCTACCGACAGATCGTACCGGTCAGGACACCCGGCAAGATCCCATACGCCTCAAAAACCTGCTGCGCGATGCTGAACAGCACTTTCTGAACAGCGGGATGGGTCCTCGCGAAGTGAGTGCGTTACTGCAACCAGCGCAAGCATTACTCAATGACAGCTACTTCTGGCAGCATCAGTATGATGGTTTGGCTGTATTTATGGCCGCAGATGACTTCCATTCCTATCGGCTTCCATTTTGCGTCGAGGAACTGCTCATCATTGCTCGATCCTATTACGTTAAACCAGTTTTACCGCTGTTCACAAATAATGGACATTATTACATCTTGGCCATAAGCCAGAATGAGATTCGGCTTTTTGAAGGAACACGTCACAGTGTAGGGCAAATCGATTTGCCGGCTGAGATACCTACGAGTCTAAACGAAGCGCTCAAGCTAGATGAACCGGAAAAACAGCTGCAGATGCACACCGGATCATCGCCAGGAGGAGCGAGCACAGGTATGTTTCACGGGCAGGGTTCCGGCGCTGAGGAACAAAAGGCCGGGATTGAGAACTATCTCAACCTGGTGGACAGTGGTCTCATGAAAATCTTTCGCGAGCAACAAGCGCCGCTGGTCTTAGCTGGTGTTGATTACCTACTGCCGATTTATCGCAAGGTCAGCGAATATGCGCATATCATGCCAGAAGGCATAACAGGCAGTCCTGAGCATTTACGATCTGAAGAGTTACAGGAACAGGCCTGGCCTATTGTCGAACCCTATTTTCGTCAAGAGATGGAAAAGATTGTGGCACAATACCAGCAGCATGCTGGTACGGATAAAGCAGCGGATAACATTAAGGAGATTGTCGCGGCTGCGGTTAATGGGCGTGTGGACAGACTCGTCTTAGCCGTCGATACACAGGTGTGGGGGCTGTATAATCGCCATACGGGGGAAGTTGTTTATTACCAGGAAGGGCAGCGCAAGGAAGATCATCTTCCCCTGTTAGATTTCGCCGCGATGCAGACGCTGCAAAATGGCGGAACCGTTTTTGCGCTTTCACAAGATGAAATGCCAACCAAATCAGCCATTGCTGCTCTTTTTCGCTATTAAATTTGGCGATCTAGTTAAAATACGAGGCGCCAAATCACAGTGTTAAATGAAATGTTATCGTTATTCTAACAAGCCAAAGGTGAGGATAAAATGGAGGCTGTAAATTTCCCTATTGAATTTAATAATGAACTTGATGATGTCAAAAAAAGCGAGAATGAATCCTACACGCTTGCTGTAGACCGGCTCAGTAAATTGGCAGAAGGCCACAATGATATTTCGGGTGGGGTTGTTAACTTTAAGCAGCCGTCTCAAGGACGTCAGACGTCGCATATTTACGAAGTGACGATTGTCCTCTATATGGGATCAGAACATATCGCGGCGACCGAACAAGGCGAGCAGTTTCAGGCCACACTGGACGGTGCTTTAGATGCTGTTGAACATCAGGTTCGGGAACTTCGTAAACAACAGCAAAACTACTAAACTACTCCGGCTGCTTGTTTTAAAGAAATGATGCAACTTATCCACCTTTGCCACCAGCTAACTGGACATTTTGGCGAGTCGTGTGGGCCACACTCGTCTTTGTCTTCGTGGGTTTGAGCTTTTGGCTGCTTTACCGCTTTCATCAGGTCATTTTCATCTTGTTTGTGGCTATTGTCATCGGCACGATACTCAGGCCGATTGTAGCCTGGCCGCATCGGTTCGGACTCCCGCAAAAAGCGGGGGTCATTCTTATTTATCTGAGGTGTGTGCATCCTTCATGAGAAGGCTGTGGACATCATAGAGATGTTGCGCAGTTGCAGACCTCGAATGCTGCTCACTATCATGGCTATCTGGACAGATAACGTGCCCAGAGCTAGGGCCATACGCGCAGCACGCATAGGAATTAGTTTAGGCGATTGTGAAAGAATTGTCTAAGAAAGTTTATGTGGGAAATTTGTCTTTCGACGCCACAGAAGAGCAAGTAAGCGAGCTGTTCGCGCGATATGGCAAGGTTGATTCCATAGCCTCACACCCTTTCGCTCCTATTGATCTCCCCCAAGTGGCGGAGCTAAAAACCCGCTGACCGGCCGATGTAGCCGGGCAATGTTGAAGGTAGGATTGTCCCATGACTCGTGTATTATTAGCCGCTCCCCAGCCCGACGTACGCGCGGCCCTCCGGCTGCTGCTACTAGATTTAGACATGGGGGTAGTCGGCGAAGCGGCCGACTGGCCCACCACCTTAGCTCTGGTCCCAGAAGCCCAGCCAGACATGTTGCTGGTGGATTGGGAATTAATCCCCCTGGACTCAGGCAACACCTTGACCCAATTGCGGGCAGCCTGCCCGGCCGCCGTCGTCATTGTCCTCATCAGCCAACTAGATGCCCGACAGCAGGCGGCCCTCTCTGCTGGAGCTGACGCCTTTATCAGTAAAGGTGAGATGCCGGACCGGGTAGCCGAACGCCTACGTTCTGCGGCTGAACGCGTTCGTTCTATATAACATCCCATTTCAGATTATTTCGCAGCAATGGAGATAAGGATTTTAAATGAATCAGATGACTCACAAAAAAATCGCGATGGAGCATGATAAGAAGATCGCCCTCATCGCGCACGACCACAAGAAAGGGGATCTGGTGGAATGGGCCAAATTCAACCGCGACCTCCTGGCCCACCATCGAATATACGCCACCGGCACCACCGGCGCGCTACTGGAGAGAGAACTTGGCTTCGATATCATCAAACTCCAAAGCGGACCCCTGGGTGGCGACCAGCAAATTGGAGCCAAGATTGCTGATGGCGAGATAGATTTTATGATCTTCTTTTCGGATCCGCTTGAGTCCCTCTCCCATGATCCCGATATCAAGGCACTTTTACGTATGGCAATTGTGTGGAACATTCCGATTGCTTGCAATCGGGCGTCCGCCGATTTTATGATCTCATCACCATTAATGGACGGAGTATATGATCGTCTAGTCCCAGATTACGAGAGCTATCGCAACCGGAAGTTAGATACGAACGGCCGAGATTCCGGGGATATTAACGGAAAAGTAATGGATGCTCAGTAGGAGCTATTTGTCTATGGAACACAGCCCAACCCATTCAAATATCAACCGCATTGGCTTCGTCGGCAACTACTTGCCGCGCCAGTGCGGCATCGCCACCTTTACCACCGACTTGTGTGAGGCTATCGCCACCGAATATAGTGACACAAGCTGCATTGCCCTGCCTGTCAACGACATTGAGGCCGGCTACGCCTATCCGCCCCGCGTTCGCTTTGAATTGGCGGAGAAAGATATCGACTCCTATCGCCGCGCCGCCGACTTTCTCAATATCAACAGCGTCGACCTGGTCTGCCTGCAACACGAGTACGGTATCTTCGGTGGGCCGGCGGGCAGCCACATCCTGGCTCTCTTACGTGAATTGCGCATGCCCATTGTCACCACCTTGCACACCATTCTGCAAGACCCTAACCCGGTTCAGCGACGGGTGTTGCAAGAAGTTGCGGCCCTGTCCGATCGGGTGGTGGTGATGAGTGAGCGCGGCGTGGAATTCTTGCAGGCGGTTTATGAGGTCCCACCGGAGAAGATCGATCTGATCCCCCATGGCATCCCCGATGTCTCCTTTGTCGATCCTAGCTTCCACAAAGACCTGTTTGGCGTCGAGGGCAAAATGGTTTTGCTCAGCTTTGGCTTGCTCTCGGCCAACAAAGGCATCGAAACGGTCATCGCCGCCCTGCCCGCCATCGTGGCTCGCTATCCCAACGTGGTCTACATGATTGTCGGGGCCACCCATCCCCACGTTTTGCGCCAGGATGGTGAAACCTATCGCCTGTCCTTGCAACGGCTGGCCAAAGAACTAGGCGTGGCCGGTCAGGTGATCTTTTACAACCGCTTTGTCAGCCTGGAAGAACTGATTGAGTTTATCAGCGCGGCGGACATTTACATCACGCCCTATCTGAACCAAGCTCAGATCACCTCCGGCACCCTGGCCTACACCCTGGGCGCGGGCAAAGCCGTCATTTCGACGCCCTACTGGTATGCGGAAGAGATGCTGGCTGACGGACGGGGCGCGCTGGTGCCGTTCCGCGATCCGGCAGCATTGACCGAGCAGGTGATTGACCTGTTGGACAACGAATCCGAGCGCCACGCGATGCGCAAGCGGGCCTATCTGTTTGGGCGGGCCATGATCTGGCCGCAGGTTGCGCAACGTTATATGGAAAGTTTTGAACGCGCCCGCGCCGAACGCCACTCTTTCATTCCAGTCGGCTTCGCGGTCAAACCGCTCGACCAACGTCCGGGCGAGTTGCCGCCCCTCAAACTCGATCACCTGTGCAACATGACGGATGACACCGGCATGCTGCAACATGCCAGTTTCACGATTCCCAACTATGACGAGGGCTACAGCATCGACGACAATGCCCGCGCCTTGATTGTGAGCACACATCTGGCGGAATTGGGATTGGGCAATAGCGAGACCTTAGCTCTGGCTTCTCGCTATCTCGCTTTTATTGCTTATGCCTTCAATCGTGAAACCGGCCGCTTCCGCAACTTCATGGATTATCAGCGCAACTGGCTTGAAGAAAGCGGTTCAGAAGACAGTCACGGTCGCACCTTGTGGGCTTTGGGCACCGTATTAGGTCGCTCCAACACGCCTGCCCTCCAGAGTATGGCCGGCTGGCTGTTTGAGCAGGCCTTGCCCGCCATTCTCAATACCACCAGCCCGCGGACCTGGGCCTTCGCCCTCATCGGTATACACGAGTATCTGCGCCGCTTTGATGGGGATCGTCGGGCCAGCCAGGTCCGGGACGAATTGGCCGATCGTTTGCTCATGCTGTATCAAAGCAACCGCCTGGATGACTGGCGCTGGTATGAAGGAAGCTTGAGCTATTGCAATGCTGTGCTGTCGCAGGCTATGCTGATGTGCGGCCAATGGATCCCGAATAAGGCCATGACCGAAGCCGGGCTGGAGTCGCTCGGTTGGCTGGCTGACTTACAGCGGGCGGACGCAGTAGGGGGTCATTTTGTCCCCATCGGCTCCAACGGCTTTTATGAGAGGGATGGTGAACAGTCCAGATTTGATCAACAGCCGGTCGAGGCGCAAACCATGGCCTCTGCTTGCCTGGAAGCTTACCGCAGCACCGGCGACGAACGCTGGCGCACAGAAGCTGGACGCGCCTTCGAATGGTTCTTAGGGCGCAACGACTTAAATCTGCCTCTTTACGATCCGACTACGGGGGGCTGTCGAGACGGCCTCCATCCCGACCGCCCCAATGAGAATCAAGGCGCGGAGTCGACGCTGGCCTTTCTCCAGACTTTGCTGGAACTGCGCCTGGTAGAAACCCCTATACTTGCTACTGAGGTCCAAACGTAATGAATCAAAACCCCCCCGAACTTTTCCGCCGTCATAAGCTGAATCCCATCCTGACTGCCGTTGATTGGCCCTATCCGGCCCATACCGTCTTTAACCCGGCCGCCACGCTGCTGCCCGATGGCACCACTTTGCTCCTGTGCCGCGTCGAGGACCGGCGTGGACATTCCCACTTATGTGCAGCCCGCTCAGCCAACGGCGTGGATGGGTGGCTGATTGACTCCCAGCCCACTCTTTTGGCTGATCCCGATCGCTTTCCAGAAGAGTTATGGGGCATCGAAGATCCGCGCATCACCTACGTTCCCGAATTAAGCCAATATGCCATCGTTTACACTGCCTACACGCGCGACGGCCCGGGCGTGGCTCTGGCATTCACGAGAGATTTTCACCAATTCGATCGCTATGGGTTGATTATGCCACCGGAAGATAAAGATGCGGCTCTGCTACCGCATCGGATTGGTGATCACTGGGCCTTGATCCACCGCCCGGTCAGTGCACCCAGGGCCCATATGTGGATATCCTATTCGGCCGACCTGCGGCACTGGGGCAGCCACAAACTCATGATGGAGGCCCGGCGCGGGGCATGGTGGGACGCTAATAAAATCGGCTTGTCGCCGCCGCCTATCGAAACCGAGCAAGGGTGGCTGGTGATTTACCACGGTGTGCGCCAGACAGCGGCTGGCGCTATTTACCGGCTGGGACTGGCGCTCTTTGACTTGCACAGGCCAGAACATTGTTTAAAGCGTAGCGACGAATGGTTCTTTGGGCCGGAAGAGCCCTATGAGCTGAAGGGGGATGTGGGCAACGTCGTCTTTCCCTGTGGCTACACGCTTGCACCTGATGGCGATACGATCCATCTGTATTACGGCGCGGCCGATACAAGCATTGCCCTGGCCACCGGCAGCGTTCACGCTATGCTTGATTGGCTTGAGCAACATGGGTAGCGGGAGGAAAATAAATGGGCGCGATGTATGAAAAATCCCAGGCAAAAACAGAGAGATTTTTTGGAAGTTGTACAATCATGCCATCTGGCAGCTGTTCGTTCTGGTCAGTAGTATCTGCCATTTCTTCGCCGCGTGTCCGCTGATTATGAGCGTCGCATGATTTTGTCCTCTTTATGTCGACAACGTACAGAAAGAGACGACAATAGGATGGTATTATGTTTCCCACAGCAAGCGCCATCTGGGCAGCACACGTGGGAGTTAGCTAGGAGAATGTGAAAGAATTGTCTAAGAAAGTTTATGTGGGAAATTTGTCTTTTGATGCCACAGAAGTGCAAGTAAGCGAGATGTTCGCGCAATATGGCAAGATTGATTCCATTGCTATGATCACCGATCGTGATTCAGGACGGTTTCGAGGTTTTTGTTTTGTAGAGATGGAAGATTCTGCAGCCAATGCGGCCATCAATGCCCTTAATGACACGGATTTGGACGGTCGTATGTTGCGCGTTAACGAAGCGCGACCGCGCGTAGATCGTAATGGTGGACGTCAGAACAGCAAGTATCCAAACAGTGGTGGAGGAAACTTCTAGTAGTCATTTGCTGAGTTTTTAACACACGATTCGCAAAAAGACAGAACGATTCACGGTCGTTTCCAGAAATGGGAACGGCCGTTTTTTGATCTCCAGTGGTGATAGCGCCGAGTTCCGTCAGCGAACTTTGCCCCTGAGTTTTGCGCGACGAAACGCAGATCAAGCAAGCACAACACGTCGTAGCTGACCTTCGCCGCACACTTCCGCATAAAAGTGCAGAAAGTCGCATATTAAACAAGACATCAGGCATCAGATTTATGCTATCATGTATATGTTGATAGAAGGAATCTAGGTCGATACGACGTAGCTCATTTTGTGGAGCTACAAGGAGCCATAAATGAATCCTATACAGCAGCACGATCAAGACATTGGGAACGACGGCCGCCAGTGGGTTCAGGTCACTGAGACGGTTGGTGTTTCTCAGACGGAGATGATCGTCGAGTATCTGCGCGCTCAGGGAGTTCATGCAGTGGCGGTTGAGAATCGCGCTTTGGGCTTGATCACGGGTGCAAATAGTACGGCTCGCGTGTTGGTGCCGGAAGAGGATGTTGGGCAAGCGTTGTATCTCCTTGAGCCGGACGAGGACATGGACACGGAAGAAGACAATGCTGATGAATTTGACGATAATTCGTCGATCTCCGGTATCGACAAGGCGGTGTTGGGAGCAACAGCCATTGCCCTCAACCCATTGGGGGCGGGTATCGGTTTTGTAATGGCCGCAACCATGGGTTCGGAAGAAGACAAAAGAGCTGACGACCTCTTTGACTGCCCTCAATGTGGAACTCGTCTGGAGCTATCTGAAAATGAATTCGACCAAAGATGGTTTATCTGTCCTGATTGTGCTGCATTCATCCGGCTTGATGATTTCGTCGTCTGTCTATCATGCCGTTCTGAATTAGAGCTGGATGCAGAAGAACAATCTCGTGGTTGGTATATCTGTCCGGAATGCCGGCGGGCCGTGCGTCTTAGATAGTACCAACTGGAAATAAGCTAAAGCTATTCACCTCCGCACAAAATCGTATAAGTCGCCATATTTCCGCTCAAACTACATGTTAAAGTTACAATGATAGGCCGTATTGGGCTGGGACATTCGGCAGTAAATAAAATCTTATGCATCCAATACTGTTTCATATTGGGCCAATTCCGATCTTCTCCTATGGGATCTTCATTGTCCTTGGCACGGCAGTTCTTTTCGCCAGCGCTCTAAGTCTTAGTAGGAAAGACGGTCGACCGTGGGAGGAGCTTTGGCCTATAGCGCTTGGCGTGTTTGTCGGGGGTATTTTTTGCGATCAAATAAGTCTTTTGGATTAGCGAAACGTTTTGATAGGGTCATCATTTTTGAATTCGATTCAATGGTCACAATCGAAGCGCCCACTACCGCTCCCATACTGCTGGCGCCTACGTAATCAATGGGTATGCCCAGTTCTTCCATTGCCTGATGAACACCCATATGGGCAAAGCCACGTGCCGCGCCGCCGCTAAGAACTAAAGCGACCGCATTTCCAGTCAGCCGCCGGGCCAATCGCTCCATATGGGCCGCATCATTTTGTCGGACATGATGGTGAGTAAACACATCGTGCGTATCTAGCCAGGCACTTGTGCCCTGCGGCCGCTCTGTCTCGGCCGGATGCCACAATACCAGTTCGGTGCGCACAGGCACCTCTGATTGGGCCAGCATCTGCTCGACTTCGCTGGGCATCGGATCTTCCCGGGGATCGGCGATGATGAGCACCCGGTCGGCCTGGCCGATGCATCTCTGTGTCCAGACAGACATTTCATAGTCGGCGACAAACAGGAGGTATTCGTGATCAGCTTCTAATTCATCCATCCAGGAAACCATTGCTGGATTTGATGGGTCATCCGGTTTGACCCGCGAGGCGCCCGGCTGTCCATATAGTTCGTCAAAGTGTTGACTATCCAAGACTAACGCCGATCCATATCGGGCCAGAACAGGAACAAATTCGCGCGCAAATAGTCTCGTATCTACGGTGGGGCTTGCCGGCAAGAGGGCCAAGTTCAGCTTTTCAGGCGTCGACGGTTTCTGCCGCTTTAACTCACGCTGTTGACGCTCCACGATAATCCGTGTGATCTTGCGCATCAAATCTGGATTTTCGCGAGCCAGGCGATCGAACACGGGCGGGGTCATCTTCACCACATTTGTTTCTCGTACAGCATGCACATCGGCGGACCTGAGATCGTCGGTCAGCAAGGAAAATTCACCGACTGATTCGCCTGGCCCAATCTCGCCAATGACTTCGTTCTCTCCCTCGGGCGAGGTGAAGGTGACGCGTAAACGGCCGTTGACTAAGAGGTACAATCCGTCGGTGGCTTCACCCTGTCTGATCAGAACATCTCCATGGGAGAGATGTTGCCACTCCAATTGATTTTGTAAAATTTGCAATGAGTTAGCATCCAGTTCGCCGAAGAAGTTTCCTAAGGCTTTGGTTAGTTGTAAACGTTGCCAGCGTTCGGGAACCTTCGTCTCCATGTCGACTAGTTTGTTTTGTTCATCGGCGCTCAACTCTTCAAATTCGGATCTGCCAAGGCAAATAAGGCCAGTATCATTGACAGCATAGACCGTAGCGGATCGTTTTTGACCACTCAAGAGAGCCAGCTCGCCCACAATAGCGCCAGGAGCTAATTGATCAATCATGACTTCTGTGCCATCCGCTTGACTCGCACGAACGCCAAGGACACCGGCAACAACGATGTACATGCTGTCACCTTCATCCCCCTCTTCAAATAGCACTTCCCCTTTTTTTTAGTTCAATGAGTTGCAGTTCAGGATCCAAATCAAGGACCTGCAAATTGTCTAATTTTGTTAAGAGATCTCGTAAGGACAGATGGGGCTGAATTGAAACAGCTTGGGGCTTATGGGGATTATTCATTTGTCTCCTTCTGACTGTGGCAAGTTAATTTAGTGTAATATGACACGATGGTCTCGGCTACAAATAATTGGTAGGTTTTTCCATGTTGAAGCAGGCTATTTCAGCGGTTGCAAGCGTCCGTGGGCATGATGGCACAGTTTCTACGCGCGCCAGAGTAAATAAGCGACAAAGGTGACGGTGCACGTGAGGGGACGTCCTAGACAAAATGGCACATTGGGCATCAACCATCTGGCCAGGATCGCAGTTGAAAATCTTTTGCTAATATGGATTAACGGCTTCGAATCCCAGGAAAATTCTAGTCGAATCAAGCTCGCTCAGAATCTCATCTACTGGATGGGCAACAGTTATTTTGGGCCGGATTTCGGTGCCTTATCCGCCTTGCTCAATGGGGATGGTTCGCCGGCCAACCACCGTGTAGCATAAAACACGTCTATCCTCATCTTTTTGTTGCTGGAAGTGGTAGGTCACCCGGGCCTGTTCAAACCCCAAAACGCCAATAAAACGCCGCATAGCCGAAGGGGAGATGTGCCACCAGGTCGTGGCTGGTTCGTTCAAACGGGTGTCTGGCACAAAGAGCATGGTACTGCCGTGCCGGCCGATCGGCAGCAGGTAGCGGACAAAGTTGACCCAATTCCAGACAGGTTCGGTGATGATCACAGTCTCCTGTGTCAGGCGCAGCGCATTCTGCAGGGCCAGGAAGGGATCTCGCAAATGAAGCAGAATTGAGCCAAAGGTAGAGACGTCGACAAGGCCAATCTCTTCCGGAATCGCGTAAACATTGCCGTAGACGGCCGTGGCCTGGGAGTTGAATGCTTTATGGGCCAGCCAGAAGCTGTTTTTGATACGTTCCAGCCACGGTCGCGCATGATCCGCTCTTTCAAGATAATCAACCCCGGCAAAAGGCACAATATCAACATCGTCGTTGGCCGATAAATCATAGGCGATTACCTGGGCCCCTTGGTTCTCCATATGGAAAGTAAGGAATCCGCTGGCCGCGCCCACGTCCAGCACGCGCTTGTTCTTGAGATTCACTTTGCCAAGGTACTTGTCGATGTTCGGCCGCAGATCCCACATCCCCTCCATCAGACCGTAACCGGGAAGATCCATCGTATGGTAGAAAATACAATCTTCAGGTGAGCTGATATCTTGTGGCTCGGCAAAAATGAATGGTTCAATCATCTTGTTCCTTTCCCAATTTCCAATTCAAATGCTGTGATCGGCGCAATTTTCTTTTCATTTTCCCCCGTCAATTGTCACGGTCCAATTCAGTCGCACCGCTAATCCGATCCTATTTACCAATATAATAAGCCCCTTTTGGTATCCGGCAATGAGTTAGCGCCCAATACATGGCCTTGATTTGTTCATGCCAATCACCATTTCCGGTTGATAGCCAATGAACGAAGAAGTATATACAAAACTGAAGACTGAGTGCTGCCGCAGGCACGAGGCTGGTGTGGCTGGTAGCTACATCCAAAGGCCGGTAGATCCGGGACCAGGACGCGATGCCGGTTCGAGAGTTCTGGGATGATGTGTCGCCATGAGTCAGCCTCATCGCCTAACCCGTGTACCAGAAGGATCGGCGCCCCCTCGGCCAGACCAGAATCGAAGAAAAATAGATCGAGCTCACTCTTAGGAAGAGCAAGCGTCCGGCCAAAGGGTTCAAGCGATGGCCACGGCCGCATGGGTCCCTTGAATGATTGCATCGTCCCCAATTCTAACACCCGATTGTTACCAACGACAGGTCATCTGCAGGGTTAGGAATTGTTTACTGAAGTAAAGGTTGTGCCGTAGTTTCTGAACACAAAACTATTTGTTTGCTTGAGGATTCCTGATGGCTTTGGATCCCCGTTTACCCGCCGGTGCCAGCGATCACGAAACAAACTTAACATAACCATCAAAGATGTGATGGATCTAAAAATTTGTGGCCAAAAATCGCCGGTGTCGATAGAATAGTCGGGTTTTGCTCTGCCAGAACCTGCAGATTATGTGGCAAACAATCCTTGCCCCGCCATGATGGTTTGGTCCGGCACCCGATGACATTTGAAGTGTAGCCGGCTGCCATCGAATTGAGCTGGCGGTAGTAAGACTGTCACAACATATATCTTTGAGGAGACTGTAATTGAAAATAGGTTTTACCGGTCTGGAACTTCCGGAAGGAAAGATTAGATACAACGACACAACCCTGAATGAGTTATCGATGAAAGATAAACCTAAGAAGGTATCACCTTTCTACGTGGATTTCTTGCTCGATGAATTCGATAAGTGCGACGTAATCGTCATAGCCAAGAATGCAATCCTTGATCTTCTGATTCATGACATGGAGAAGATTGAGACGCGAATGGCGCGGCTTACAAACGCTGACGAGACAGCGCTGCTGCAGAGATGCCTGGATAAGCTCGAAATGGAAGTGCCGCTTTGTGATCTACAATTAACGGATCAGGAAATCAGCGTGGTAAAGATGGCCGCACCTTTTAGCCTGAAACCAGTGATTCAGATAGAAGGAAATGAAGACATTGATGAAATCATAACTTTAGCGCTGGACAGGGCTGGCCTCATGTTCTTCTATACCTCTGGACCAAGAGAGTCACACGCCTGGCTGGTGGAAAGACACTCGAATATAGTTTCCTGCGCAGCTAGGATCCATAGCGATCTGGCCCGCGGCTTCATAAAGGGAGATGTCGTTAGCTTCGAAGAGTATATGAGATGCCACAGTTTCAATGAGGCTAAGGCAAAAGGTTTGGCACGGTTGACGGATCGCGACTACATAGTACAGCCCAGGGAGATCATCGAGATAAGGTACAATGTCGCCCATTAGCGTTGGTTTTGACCACGAATAAACAGTTAAAAGGCGAGAGTCATTCCTAATGACCCCTATCTTGGTGTGCCGCGAATGCCTTCCTGGCGCGTTGTTTGAAGGTGTCCTAAAGTTCCCTCGTTGTCTTCACGATATATATCAGCTGGAAACACTGTGTGAATGGGAGGAGTCTTTACAAGAGCAAACGTAGGTGATGGCATCGACATGCGTCGCCTCCGTCACACCGGCCGTCAGCTCCCGATAGAATCTTCAGGCCTGATCGTTCAGCACAGCTTAGTGATCTCGGAACAAAACCCTGCCAGTCTACCGGCTTGCCCACGGCTGCATCCAGCCAGACCCGGGCCTGGCAACCACCCTTGAATTCGCTAGAGTCAGATAGTGTCACTATCGGACGGTGGCTACCGTTGAGGCGATGCTCTCAGCGCTGATCGATTGACTCAAATGAAGTGAGACTTCAATAATTTGCCAGAGCTCCTGACTAAACATTGCCAGCTTCCCCCGCTTTATCAAAAGTCATATTGCTTAAAAACTTATGTCTGCTAAAATTTTTTCTCATCCGCGTTTCTCGAATTAGCTTTGCTCATTGACGCAATTAGTAACGGAGCAATAAATATGCATACCATGGAACTGACCACCTTAGAAGTTGTTGCAGTTTGGGCAGTACTTGGGGCAGCCGTACTAGGACTAATTTATGCCCTGGTATTGCGAAACCAAATTTTGCGAGAAGACAAGGGCACAGAAGAAATGCAGGAGGTGTGGGGGGCTATCCGCCTCGGAGCAGAAGCCTATTTGAACCGCCAATTGCGTACCATTTTGCCGTTCATCGCCATCTTAACTGTGGTCTTGTTCTTGAGTGTTTACATTGTTCCCCCAAGCTCGGAGGCTTTGGAACGCTTTGCGGGTTATAGCGAGCGAACGGTGCGCATGGTCGTGGGTGTCGGTCGTGCGCTGGGTTTTGTGATGGGCGCAACCTTCTCTTTAATGGTTGGTCAGATTGGTATGCGTATGGCCGTACAGGGTAATGTGCGGGTGGCGGCAGCCTCTCGAACTAGCTTCAAGGATGCGCTGCGGATCGGTTACCGTTCCGGTACCATCACAGGCATGCTGACTGACGGCTTAGGCCTATTAGGGGGCACGGCCATCTTCATCATCTTCGCCAAAGCCGCACCCGATGCGCTTTTGGGATTCGGTTTTGGTGGGACTCTAATTGCTCTCTTCATGCGCGTCGGCGGTGGCATTTTCACCAAAGCTGCCGACATTGGCGCAGACCTGGTCGGCAAAGTAGAACAGGATATGCCCGAAGACGATCCACGGAATCCGGCCGTTATCGCCGATCTAGTCGGCGATAATGTAGGCGACTGCGCAGGCATGGCGGCCGATATTTTCGAGTCTTATGAAGTGACCATCGTCTCTGGTTTGATACTCGGCCTGGCCCTGGCGTTCATCACCGGTCACAATGAGTGGATCCTATTCCCATTGATGGTGCGCGGCATTGGCGTCTTGGCCTCTATCGTCGGAACCTACCTGGTCAAGGGTCAATCCGAAGATAGCCAGACGGCCATGCATGCCATATTTCGGGGGTTTCTTACTTCGGCTGCCATATCGATCGTCCTTTTTCTAGTCATATCCATTGTCTATATGCGCGATGTGCCCGGTGGTTGGTGGCGACCGTTCCTTTCAGTCACCGCCGGCGTGATCCTGGCCATCCTCATCGATCGGTTGACGGATTACTTCACTGGCGTCGGCAGCTCTCCGGTCAAAGAGATTGAAGATAGCAGCAAAGGTGGCCCGGCTACGCTCATCCTCTCTGGCCTGGCGTCTGGCTATGAGTCCGGTGTCTGGTCAACCATGGTTATCGCCCTGACCATCGGCGTAGCCTATATCCTCTATGCCGGTATTCCGATCCAAGAATATGTCGCAGCCGGTTTAGTGCCGTCAGCTGACTTAGCCCGGAGTTTATTCGTCCTTTACGGTGTAGCAATGACCGGCATAGGCATGTTGACCTTAACCGGCAACAACGTTGCCATGGACTCCTTTGGTCCCATAGCCGACAATGCCAACGGCATCGGCGAGATGGCGCACATGGATGAGAAGGCACGCAAAATCATGACCGATCTGGACGCCGTGGGCAACACGACCAAGGCAATCACGAAAGGCATCGCCATCGGTTCGGCGGTCATCGCCGCCGTTTCCCTATTCGGTTCCTTCATAGCCGACGTGAACAAAGTCGCGCCTGGCACCTTGTCGGAAGGTATCCGCATATCTGATCCGATTGTATTTGTTGGGCTGCTTATTGGAGGAACGCTGCCGTGGCTCTTCTCTTCGCTGTCTATTAAAGCAGTTGGCCGGGCGGCAACCCAAATGGTAGAAGAGGTTCGGAACCAGTTCAAAAATCCGGGCATTCTCGCCGGTACGGTAAAACCAGACTATGAACGACCGGTGACTATCTCGACCATCGCCGCTCAAAAGGACCTTGTCAATTTAGCCATCATTGCTGTTGCGACGCCTATCGCCGTCGGCATGCTCCTGCAAGTGGAAGCGCTGGGTGGCTTTCTGGCAGGCGTCATCCTCTCTGGCCAATTATTGGCCGTCTTCATGGTCAACGCTGGCGGCGCTTGGGACAACGCTAAAAAGGTTATTGAGGATGAAGTCAGTGACCCAGCGGCCAATACTGGAAAAGGGTCAGAGCGGCACAAGGCCAGCGTGGTTGGCGATACGGTTGGCGACCCGCTGAAGGACACCGCCGGCCCAGCGCTGAATCCCATGATTAAGGTGATGAACCTGGTAAGTCTTATCGCCGCGCCGATCATCATCCGCTACCAGGGCCTAAATGTGGTCACAATCGTACTGATCGTCACAACTCTGCTCCTCTTATGGCTGGCAATTGTCCGCTCAAAACGCCGCGATCCGAGTGCCGTGGCCCAAGTCCAATACCAATCCAGTGGCGACTAGCGATTTGAAGTACCTCCAGCTAAAGTGCCTATGACGTTTCAGTCTCAGGCCTTTCCCATACCAGCATCCTTGGCCAAGACAATGGCCTGGGCCCGTTCACGCATTGATGTCAAGCCGACGCCTGACTCAAGGTTCGCCGGCAATCCGACGCCGTCATCAACGATTTCCGACTGAATCTCTGGGTAGGGGTCGGCCAGTACCGACAATTTTATCTGGCAGTTCTGCGCTCGCGCGTGATGGATTACATTGGTCAAAGCTTCCAGGGCGATGCGATAGATGGCACTTCCACGGCCCGTCAGTGGCATCGTATGCATCGCTTATTAGTATTCGACGTGTACCTATACGTGCTGGTCAATCAAAATTGGATTACCGTCGGGATCTATAACAATGAAGCTTGCAGGTCCTGTCGTGTTTTCATCGGCTTCATTCTCAATGTTCAAACCCTGTGCTTTGAACTCTCGCTGAAGGTCGCGCACGTCTGTGAAAGAGTCAAGCTTATTGGCGTTTTTGTCCCAACCGGGATTGAAGGTCAAAATATTCTTCTCGAACATTCCCTGAAATAACCCTATCACATGATCCCCGTTCTTCAAGATTAGCCAATTCTGAGTCGCGTCCCCACCAAAAACTTGGAACCCTAATTTCTCGTAAAAAGACTGAGAAGATTCGAGATCTTTGACATTTAAGCTTACGGAAAAAGCACCTAATTCCATACGATCCTCCAGATATTCTGTGATCAGTACCTCAGGGAGCACTAGAACAATTTTTCCCCGCAGGAGTGTATTGTAATATTTCTAATCGATAAACCCATCATCGCCGGGTCTCGTCGTCACCCAATGGTTTCCGAATGGAACTTCCAGATAGCCATATCGCTCTCCGTTAGGCACAACAGCCGTCTTCAATAGATATATTAGGCTAGCTTACAGTTGCTCTCAGATCAAAATGCCAATTTCTTGATAAACTAGAACAGCGTTAACCGCTGATCAGCAGATCTCCGCCTCGGATGCCACAGTATCCAACAGGATTTGTTTAACCACTACAAAATTGATTTTCTCCGGCTTGGAATAACGGATACAACCTTTGCCTAGACTGACCCCTTGTAGGGCGGGCCGGTGTCGATTGAGCACTTCTTCTTTCAAGACATAGAAAGAGACATAGTTTTTCTGACTCGCAAACGCCACCTCGACTGTGCCGTTCCTTCTGTAACTGGGCATCCCATACGCCATACTCTCTTCATATCCCTCCAATGCGCTCAAGCACAACTCCCTTAGCTCCCTCAATGCATCCAACCGTTCGGCGGGAACCTCCTCCAAGTATTGATTAACATCTTTTGCCTGACTTTGCACCGGGTCACCTCTCTTAAATCCTAGCCACTATTTGTTATTTACTTCCTTGACGTCATCTTTGTATATTGCCGAATCTAAAGGAACCGTAATAGTGCCAGATTTTTGTATTATACCGAATCTCGCGAAGAATGATTTTTTCGTTAAACGTCGGAGGTGTGCGGCATAAGCGCCGCTATTTTGTCCGTAAATTGCGCATGATGTGAACAATTAATTCGCATTGCGCCAAATGTTTCTGGAATCAAAACCATCCGTACATTCCTTCGTAAAACACTGAATCTCCTGACTCAATTGCGAATATATTTGACTTGGCAAGGAAATCCTTTGCCTCAGACGATTCGCCCCGCTGAAATTGAGATATTGATTAACTACTACGGTTATGTTCTAATTCCGAGATTTTATCCTCTTTAAATTTTTCCAGATTGAGATCAGGCTGATTGTAGAAACGTTTCAACTAATCCATAATTTATATCCTCCAGGTTGGTATACGTTTTGGAGCATGCTATAGTGATTCCAGCTGATAAAGCAAGCATTTACGGGGATTTTATTACACGTAAGTGCTTGATAGTCTATTGGTGTTGCGCATATCTAGACTTAGTTTTGTCTTCTCATAAGGTTTGTTTGTTATCGAAACGTCCGCACCGGCATCAAAAATGAGCCGAGAGAATCCTGGTACGAACATCGCTCTCATCAAAGTGCTTAATGGTGGGCATCTAGGGATTCGGTGGCTTCACCATACGGACAACATTTTTGGTAACCAGATGCTCTTCGATTGCCCATTCCCACAACGAAGATTGTCTCCCATGCGTGTTTCAAATCGACTTGGGGCTGAGAGGCTTGAGCTTCTGACCAATCGGTCGCTCCCATGATAAAGACCAACCAGTCAGACAAGGCTTTTGGCGACTTCGGTGATGTCCCTGAAAATGGCATCGGGCTTGATGCTGCCCGACTCCACGTCATCGATCGTAGAGAGACCAGTGAGAACCAAAATCGTATAAATACCGGCGGCATTACCGCCAGCAATATCTGTCCCCAAACGATCTCCAATCATAGCGGTGTTTTCTACATTACCCCCCAATCGTTCCAGCGCCGTGCGAAACAGTAGCGGACCAGGCTTACCAATGGAAACCGGAGTGACACCTGTGGTGGTGATTAGGACAGATAGAATTGCCCCGCCGCCAGGTAACGTACCCAATTCGGTCGGATGCGTCGAATCTAGGTCGGTAACCACAAATTGGGCACCTCTTTCAAGCAACAGTGCACCCATCGCCAGACTCTCATAGGTGAAATCGAAATGCAAGCCGCCGACTACAACATCGGCCGTTGCCCCGTTTTTGACCTGCTCTAAACTGACGATCTGAAATCCCATCGCTTGGTGGGCATCACGTAAGCCCTTGGATCCGAGGACATAGATTGGTGTCCCGGCCGGATAACGATCGTGCAGGTAACTGGCCGTAGCTTCTGCAACGGTCAGGATACGCCCGGAATCCATCGGCACACCAAAACGAGCCAGTTTTTCCGTGTACATCGCGGCCGTTTTCGTGCCATTATTCGTCGCCATCACGAAGTTTATCTGCTTGTCGCGTAGAGTCTGGAAAAATTGGACGAGGCCAGGCATTGCCGTCTCTCCGCGCCACAACACGCCATCCATATCGATGATGAGATTCCTGATAGCCGGAGGGATTTTACTATTCATGTCCTGTCTAGTCTCTCTTGGGGAGTGTCTGCTGCTCATAGGTGCGAAGCTCATCCATAAAACCGAATCCGACCGGGACATCCTGTTGCCAACAGTAATAGTCCCAAACTGCATTGGAAGGCATAACCTTCAATGCTTCCAGCAAGGCGAGGCGGCCGCTATAATCCCCAGAAGCCTCCAGCTCACGCAGCATCTCCACTGGCTCCAATAGCGCCCTCAACAGAGCTGTCAAACTGTTACGTGTGCCGACAACCCAAGCGGCGATGCGATTGATGCTGGCATCGAAAAAGTCCAGTCCTATATGGACTCTATCAACGTAGTCACCACGTACTATCTCTTGCATAATCATCTCTAAGTCATCTGTCAAGGTAACGACGTGGTCGCTGTCCCAGCGGACGCCGCGACTGACGTGCAGAAGTAATTCAGGAACATACATCATCACCGAAGAAATTTTGTCGGCTATTGTTTCTGTGGGGTGAAAATGACCGGAATCGAGGCATAGTACCTTCTGGCGGGAAATGGCATATCCCAGGTAAAACTCGTGGGAGCCGACCACATAGCTTTCGGACCCCAGTCCGAATAGCTTGCACTCGACTGCGTCGAGATTGTGCTGTGTATCGACAGGCGCGGCGAAAATTTTATCGAGGGAATCTTCCAATAATAGGCGTGGCGTTTTGCGATCGACCGGCGTATCTTTCAAACCGTCCGGAATCCAGATATTGGTAACGGCTGGCGTCCCTAATTCCTGTCCGAAATAGGCTCCAATTTCTCGAGAAGTAATACAATGCTCGATCCAGAAATCGCGAATACCCTGATCACGATGGGACAGTGTAAAGCCGTCCTCTGCAAGGGGATGTGAAAACAATGTCGGATTGAAATCAATACCATGGTTATTTTCTTTCGCCCAAGCGGCCCAGCCAGCAAAGTGCTCCGGCTGAATTTCATTGCGCGGCACCAAGGTGTCACTTTCCAGATAGATCGCATGCAAGTTTAAGCGATGGGTGCCGGGTATAAGACTATACGCCATGTCTAGATCGCTGCGCAGTTCCGCGGCCGTTCGCGCTTTGCCCGGATAATTTCCGGTAGTCATGAGACCCCCGCCTAGAGTCTGTTCCGGATTTTCAAAGCCAACAACATCGTCTCCCTGCCAACAATGGAGACTTATCGCAATCTGCGCCAGCCGCGCCAGCGCTTCGTCGGTATCAACTCCTATCCCAGCATAACGTTCTTTTGCTAAATCGTAGGCCTGGTTAATATGTTGTTCGGATGGTGTTTTGTTCATTTTTGTTTCTTGAAGGCGCCTCTACGCCTTAATCTATTGGTAAACGCCGTGCTCTTTTACAGCGGCAATAAATGTCCCAACATTGTCCATCGACACATCAGCTTGAATCATATGAGCCGGAGAGCACATGTAGCCACCATTGGCACCTAATAAACGGATCTTCTCGACCGCACCGGCTTCAATTTCCTCAGCCGTACCGTAAGGAATCCGTTTTCATGGCCCGCATCAATCGTAATTGAGCTAGGTATGTTCCTACAGAAACGTACTTTACGATTTATTTGACAACTTGTACAGGTCTCTTTGAAGTGGCGATCATATATCCTCCTTACAGCTTATATTATAGCAACCGTATATTGGAGGTGACCCCGCTTCTTGTCATTTTCACTCAGGGGAATTTAGAGCTATCAGTCATTTGTGTTATTGTCAGCGTATCAGGCCGAGTAGACGCTGTCAAATAGAACATAAGCTAATCTGTTTCCTTTCCCGGCAGCGGCTTCGCCATCGGAAGCGCGGCCCACTTCTGCACAAACAAGCATATTTCTCGATGGCGAACGTCTCTCTTAATCCTCACCCCCAATATGTATCAGACGCTCTGAAACGGAACACTTGGCCTTCGGCCATTGTTCGTCTGCGCCACAGGTACAAGGTGTTATGGTGGATACCAAGCTCCTGGGCCACATCAACAAAAGACTTGTCACTCGTTTCGGCCAGCCGCACGGCTTCTATCTTAAACTCTCGTGAATATCTTCTTCGCGTTATCAGACACCTCTCTCACTTTAGATTACCATCTTATCTTGGTGTCCAAGAAATCGAGGTCAGATCAGTCAGCCAACACAATTACACCGACCATTGAAAAGATCTATTTTCAGTGATTATGTGATGATTATTGGATTTATTCATGGCTCAGTTCCTTTACGATCCGCTCCCTCAGTATCTCGGCCGCCGCTTCCACTTCCGTCGATAAGCCTGTACCAAATTCGAAGGATTTGCCTTCGACACCATACACGATGAGTTGATCCGGCAGACGGTCCAGACGACGGGCCAATTCGATCGCTTCGACCAGGCCAAGGGCATGCGTCGAGCCCCCGGAGAAATGGGCCGGTAGCGGTTGGCCAACAGCCTCGAAGCGATGAATGGTCCCCGGCTCACTCCCTGATGAAACCGCGTCCACGACAATGACATGAGCGGCGTCATTCCAGGCCTCCACGAGCGCTGTACCTTCACCGCTCTGCTCCAGGATGGTCACCCCTTCCAGGGCCAACGCGCGCAGTTGCCGGGCTACAAACAGCCCGAGGACATCGTCGCCCCGAAAGGCATTGCCTACGCCGATAACCAGGGTCTCGGACACTGTCATTTCTCTCAATCGGTCAGCTCGAATTCTACCAGCTCAAAGCGCCGGCCGTTCACCTGCGGCTGGATGGCGTGGGTGCCGGGGTAATATTTACGAGTCGTCACCAGCCGGAAGCTTTGTTTCTTCTGAAGCTGAATGACCTGGCCCGGCTTGATGCTCAGCTTACGATGCTTGAAGACCTTTGGCGTTTGCCGGCCGTTGGCCCGCACCAGGTAGACCACGTAATCGATCATCAGCTTTTGGTCCTGGTCGGCCGTTGACTCCAGCTCATAGGTAAGCGTCACCTCTTCGCCGGTGGCGATGCGCGGTGGTTCGACCCGTACCTGGCGGACGACGATCTGCGGCTCGGCCGGATAACCCAGCAGCTCCAGGGCAGCAACATCACCGCTCTTGACCAGGGTGCGCAGGGCTTGATTGGTGATCCAGTCTATCTCTTCGTCGCCTGCTTCCTCGTCGTTCCAGCTTCCCAGCAGGTCGAGGACCACCTCGGGATTGTCCTTGGAAATGTCATTGAGATTGTTAGCCACGCTGCGCCGGACTGATTCCGAGGGATCGTGCTTCAGCTTCTCCAGAATAGGTAAAATCGACGCCGGATCTTCGATCAAATCATGCAGGCGGATGCCCCAAGGCAGACGCGGCCGGCAACCCTCGCTGGCCAAACGACGCACGCTTGCGTGCTCATGGTCAGCCCATACTAGCATCTGGCTCATCATCGGTTCGGGGTACTTGACGATGAACGGCCGCACGGCGAATTCGGCCGAGGTTAGTTTCGTCGATTCTTCCAGCAGGGCGATCGATGTCTCCAGATCATAAAGACCGTAAACGGCAGCATAATCACAAGGGACCATGTCGATGAAGCCGCCGCCCGATAGGTTAGGCGAGGCTTCGATAAGCAACGCCGCCGCCTGACCGTAATCGGCCGGCAGATGATCGTGCAAAACGGTCGTTACATGACGCAAACGATCCATCAGCTGCCGGTCAGACCAGTTTTCGTCGAAGACGTCGCTCAGAAAAGCATCGCCACCAAAGGCCGGATAAACGCTCTGGATAGCGGCCGCGAATCCGGTCACAATGTCCCGGTTAAACAACGATTCCTTCAGGGTAAAGGGTTCATCGGCCACAGCCAACCTCCTTTAATAAGCGAACGCACGTGTAGGGGTATGGCAATCGCCGAGATACCTTTGCCTCGCAAATTGTTTTGGCAGCGATTGCCTTACCCTGCGTTAAATGAAAATCGTTTGCATTCCTAGTGCCGGTCGATCTCCAATTTTAGGAAATGGGTAGCGCAGGAGATGCAGGGATCATAGCTGCGTACCAACTGCTCGCAACTCAGCGTGGCTTCCTCAAGGGGTTTGGATAGCACGGTGGGAACATACTGCCATAGATCATCTTCCATGCGCTTCAAGTTCTGGGAGGTTGGGGCGACGATCTTGGCCGCAACGATCAGACCCTGCTCGTCCACCTGGTATTGGTGGTACAGCATGCCCCGCGGCGCTTCAGTGACGTGCGCCCCCTGACCCGGCTTCAGCACGGCCGGAGCCATCGTCCGGCTTGGCCGAGGTTCCTGATAATCGGTGATGATGGCCAGTGACTCTTCGAAGGAGTGCACCAGCTCCAGACCTCGGGCGATGAGGCTCTTGAAGGGATTGTTGATCGGCGGCTTGAAGCCGATCTCCTCGGCGACTGCCAGGGCTCTGGGCGAAAGTTTCTGGAAATTGAGATTCACCCGGGCCAGTGGGCCGACGAAGTAGCTGCCATTCGGGCCGGCATGGCGGGAGTGCAGGGCGTTGGAGTGAGGCACATGCTCCTCTACGAAATGTTCCTCGTACTCTTCCATGGGGATATTCAACCCGGAAGTAGAGATGAGATTGCCCTCGTTGACCGGGTATTCGTTGGGATGGCCGATGGAAACGAAGTCATAGACCATTTCGAAGTCGGGATAGTCCAGGGTCGCCGCCCAGCGAACCGTCTCTACGGCCGCTTCCAGGCCCCATTCCAGTTCAGGAACCAAGGCCCGTAGTTCGGCCGGCCGCGGCGCGCGGTAAAAGCCACCGACGCAGACTGAAATGGGGTGGATCTCCCGGCCGCCGATAATGGTCATCAACTGGTTGCCGATCTTCTTCATGCGTAGTCCACGTTCGACCAACGGTCGCAAATCCGGGTCACCGGCCATAGAGATGCCCGATTCATGGCCCACAAAGTCGGGCGCGTGCAGCATGTAGACATGCAAACCATGGCTTTCGATCCACTCGCCCAGGTACAGCAGGCGGCGCAAGGGACGGACGCCCGGCGGGGGTGTGATGCCCAGGGCCTTTTCCAGAGCATGGGCGGCGCTCATCTGGTAAGCCACCGGGCAGATGCCGCAGATGCGGGCCACGATGTCCACCGTCTCCTGGTAACCCCGGCCGCGCAAAAAGCCTTCAAAGAAGCGCGGCGGCTCGAATATATTCAATTGCACATCGCCAACTCTATCTTCCACGATCTCGACCCGCAGCGCGCCTTCGCCTTCCACGCGGGCCAGGTAATCGACGTTGATTCGTTTTTCTGTCATATCTTAATCCTCGGAATAGTGATCGCCGGCCGCCCGGAAAGCGGGATGGTAGCCATTGAAGCTATGGAAAGCGCGACTCACCTGGTTGCGGTTCTGGCCCAATTCGATGAAGCGATCGCCCAACGATACGTGATTGGGCGATTCATGAGGGCCAAAGCAGCCGTAGCAGCCGCGATTGTAGGCTGGACATAGCGCGCCACAGCCGGCCTGCGTGGCCGGTCCTAAGCAGGGGATGCCCTGGGCGACCATAACGCAGACCGTACCTTGTTGTTTGCAACTTAAACACACGCTGTGGGCCGGGACGCGCGGTTTACGGCCGATTAACAGCGAGGTGACCAGTTCTAGCAACTGGCTCTTGCTGATTGGGCAACCACGCAATTCAAAGTCCACCGGCACAAAGTCGCTGATGGGCCGCGAGCGATCCAGAGTGTCGATATACTCCGGCCGGGCATAAACTAGGTCGATGTATTCATTCACATCCGTCCAATTTCGCAAAGCCTGAATGCCCCCGGCAACAGCACAGGCACCGATGGCCACCAGGAAGCGGCTCTGACGGCGGACTTCCCTTATGCGGTCCAACTCTTCATCGGTGGTGACCGAACCTTCGACCAGGGTCACATCGTATGGCCCATCCAGCGTCTGGCGCCGGGCCTCGACGAAATAGGCGATCTCAACCGCCCCGGCGATGGCCAAAAGCTCATCTTCACAATCCAGAAGACTCAATTGGCAGCCATCGCAGGAAGCGAACTTATAGACGGCTAATTTAGGTTTATGGGCAATGCTCATTAAAATTCCTCCACGCCGAAGAACGGCTCAACCCGGTCGAAGCTCAATACCGGCCCTTCCTTGCACAGGAAAAACGGCCCATATTGGCAGTGGCCGCAGAAGCCGACGGCGCACTTCATATTGCGCTCGAGGGAGAGGTAGATACATCTCTTAGGGATACGGCGGGCCAACGCTTCGTAAATGACGAAGCGCATCATGATCTCTGGACCACAGCTGAAGACGACCGTTCGCCGGGGATCGGGCCGCAGTCTGTAAAACATCATGGGCACAACGCCCACTTGACCGCGCCAAGAATCATCAGCCCGGTCGACGGTGATCACCACGTCGATGTCGTGTTCGCGCCAGACGTCGTATTCTTTCGGGTACAGCAGGTCGGCCGGGGAACGGGCCCCAACCAGGATAGTCACACGCTTGTACCGTTCGCGGTGGTTGATGATGTGATAAATGGCCGGCCGCAAAGGAGCCAAGCCGATGCCGCCGCTGACGAAGATGAGATCATTGTTCTCAGCCTTTTCCACCGGCCAGGCGCTGCCGTAAGGACCGCGCACGCCGATGAGATCTCCCTTTTTCAACTGGGCGATAGCGCCCGTGACATTGCCGGCCTCGCGGATAGTATGCAGCAAAGCCGTTGGCTGGGCGGGATCGGAACTGATGGAGATGGCCACCTCGCCGATGCCGGGCAAATACAGCATGTTAAATTGGCCGGGTAGAAAACGGAAACGCTTGGCCACGGCCGGGTCGGTAAACGCCAGGCTGTATGTGGCTGTGTCCAGCGTTTCATATTGGATTCGTTTGATGACCGCCGTCTGTGGCAGCATTGGGTCGACGCCGCCGTCAATCGCCGCCGTCGTGTGGTGTTTGAGTAACGTTGCGGTTGCCGTCATGACTGTTCTCCTCGGATTGCAGCGATTTCTTCGGTCAGATCAATGCCTACCGGGCACCAGGTGATACAGCGGCCGCAGCCAACACAGCCCGAGCTACCAAATTGGTCGTGCCACGAGGCCAGCTTGTGGCTCAGCCATTGGCGATAACGGGCCCGAATGTTCGGCCGTAGATTACCACCGTGAACGTATGAGAAATCGGGGTTGAAGCAGGAGTCCCAGTGACGTACCCGCTCTGTATGTTGGCCGGTCAAGTCGCTGACATCCTGCACATCGACGCAGAAGCAGGTCGGGCAAACCATGGTGCAGTTCATGCAGGAGAGGCAGCGCTCGGCCGTCTCATCCCAGCGTGGGTGGTCCAGGTTGTCGTATAACAATCCGGGAAGATCACCTGTCACTAGCGCCCGGCCCATCTTTGTCTCGGCTTCGGTCAGCAAACGCCGGGCCTGGTCCAGTTCAAAAGCTCCTGCCGGCCGCCAGTCACAATCGACCAGCATCTCCGCGCCCAACTCCGATCCGACTGTTATCAGGAAGATTTCGTCTAGCTCTGTCAAAGCTAAATCGAAGCCGGAGTCACAGGCAGGCCCCGTGCCCATGGAATGGCAGAAACAAGTCGCGCCCGGCTCGGTGCAATTGACGGCCAGGATAAAGGCCCGTTCGCGCCGGGCTTTGTAGTGGGGGTCTTGAAAGGCACCTTCCAGCAGGATGCGATCTTGCCGGACGATGGCCGCCAGCTCGCAAGCTCGCGCGCCTATGAAGGCGTATTGGGGCGTCTGCTGTTCGCCGTCAATTCTGATTCCGTCGCCATTCTGGCTTGCCCGGAACAGGGATAGGCGGGGTGGGTACAGGAACTTTTTCCATGAATGTGGGCCGACGATGAAACCGAAGAAACGGCCGTCGTCCCGCTGCTGCAGGCGATAATGGCCTGGGCCTTGTTCATCCGTCCAGCCGATGGGCAGGTCATCGACCCGGTCAATTTCTTCGTATACGATGGCTTCTTGGTTCAGGGTTGGGCCAACGACAGTATAGCCGGTCGTACGCAACGACTCGAAAATATCCTGTAACCCTTGCTTGACGATGACGATTTGTTTGCCCGTTAGAGGTAACGATTGTTGCCCGGTGTTTGGGAATTGATCGTTCATGATCTTCCCTCCTTCGAGCCCGCATACATATCCAGCAGTTGTAAGCGGGTGGCTGAGAGCCGGCCGGCGATGATATTCGTGAGCCGGCGGTAGACCAGATAACCCAAATCGTGATCGTCGTCACAGGCCTGGCGCAGGGCTGCGCTGTCAAAAGCTACTGCCTGGACTGATCCCACCGCCCGGGCCGTCGCCGTACGAGTGCCGATCACCGGCAAAACGGCCGACCAGCCGAAGATTTCGCTAGTGCCCAGGGTGAGGATGGTGACCCGGCCCCGGTTAGGCATGTACTTTTCAATTGCCACCCGACCTTCTAGGACCAGGTATAAATGGTTGTCTTGCTCGCCTTCGGCGAAAATCGTCTGGCCGTCTTCCCAGGCATCTAAGCTGGCGATGGCCAGTAATTTATCGAAGTGAGCCGGCTCCAGACTCTGGAACCAGGGATTCTGACTCAAAATGTCAGCAAGTGCTTCGCTTGCCATATTTATTCTCCACGAACTCGACAAGATTTGCAGGATTAAGTGCGTCACGGTCTAAAATCCAAGGAAAAAAACCGTCGATAGTTCCTGCAAAAGGTTTGATTATCAATTATCAACCAGATTCTATAAATTTGTGATTTTATTCACAAGTGAAGAATGTCATGGTTTTTGCCAGTATTCTGGCAGGCGATCTAGGTTATTTTGACTCTTGTTCCAAGATGTATTTTGGGGGCATAAAGAGGATAAAAGGGAGGAAAGAACTTTAGAGCTCCACGATGATTTCTGTCCTATCGTTTGGATGCGCCGACGTGTTCTAGAAACTGGGCTAATTGTTCATACGACCGGGCGCCGGCCATGCCTTTCAACCCAACAGCAAAGGTGGGTACGGCCGACACCCCGACGCTGAGGGCGTAACGCCAATCAGCATCAACGGCCGCTTGCATCGCTCTCTGTTCCAACACATCCCGGGCTTCATCAACCGGCAGGCCCACTTGCTCTGCCAAGCGTACCAACTCCTCCACGTCGCCGATATTTCGCCCTTCCACAAAATATGCCTGATACAATGCAATTTTAAGCGCCTCGCTTTCTGGTTTTTCTTCGGCCCATTTGGCCAGTTCTTGAGCCAGGCGAGAGTTGAAGGTCATGTACCGGCCTTCCCCAAACGGCAATCCCTCGGCATCCATCAACATTTTGAGATGGCGCATGATACCAGAAATATCCGTATCAGGACCAAATAAATCATCCAGCCGTCGTCCCTCATCCGGCGTTTCGGGATGAAGAGGGAAGTAGATGGTGTTGATTTCGATGTTGTAATTCTGTTTTAGCTTTTCAATACGCCCGGTACTGAGATAGCACCAGGGTCAAACGAAATCAGTATAAAAATCGAGGGTGATCGGTTGGGTCATACGTTTCTCCGGCGAACTATCTTCCGAAGGTTATCACGTTTACTGGACTTGTGTACTAAACTTCAACCACTTAGCCGATCACAAATGTGAGTTGGCTGAAGAATACAAACCCATAACGCAGCCGTATAAGCTGGTCAACCGGGAGCGTGATGCGTTCTGCCTTAACCGAAAGTATCGAGGTAAGCATTCACCGCAGGAATGGCGCGCAGTCGCACTTCAAAGAACTGGTTTACCAGTTTATTGATGTCTGTTTGCATCTCCCGGAGAGTGCTTTCCCAGGCGCTACCCAAAGACTTGCGCCCGGTGATGTCATCGCGCAGCCGGAGCAGGGCCATGACCAAATCGGTTTCTAATGGACCTTCAGCGGCCGTGGTCACACTACGGATCAGGTGGTCTACTTGGTGGGTTAGGGTTTCGCGATCGATAGTCTCCGAGCTACTACCTAGGTCAACCAGACCATCCAGAAGGGCGCCAACCTGGTACAGCAAGGCGGCCGGTTCGTCAAACAGCTCCCGTATATAGGCAGCTTCCTCGTACCGGCCAGTCAGACGGAAGACGTTATATAGTCTTTTAGCTACCTTACCGTAGTTGGCGTGATCGTCATGACAGTACTTGGAGATCTCCTCTTCCAGCCGGGAAACATATTTTTGCAGCGCATCCGGGTCCATCTGTTGAGAGATCTTACTAAACAATGGAATCGACGCAGCGTCGAGATAGACTTCTTGATAGTAGGGATCGATAAAACCGTCCAGGGGAAGGATCTTGCCGGCCGGATCTTCCCAGGTGGCGTCGAGCATGTTACTAGCTTTGACTGCTCGGGGAAAGGCTGGGTCAACCAGGACCCAATCGAGCTTGCACCAGCCGGGATCCTGGCAGGCGTATTCCCAATCGATGGACATGTTTTCCCCTTCCGGGGTCAATATCTGGAAGTGACCATCTCTGATTTCGGCCGGGGACCAGGTGATAGATGATCCTGGTTCTATCGTTTTATCACCCCGAATAACCTGGTGCCGGAAAGTACCGAAGCGGACTTCGATCAATTGATAACCGGGACCATTGGCGGTTTGGAGGGCTTTCTCGCGGATGACGTTGCCCAGGATGGCGCAGGCAGTGCTCTGGTTATCGGCTTTGATATTGACCCGTTCGAAATAATCGAAATCGCCGGGAAAAGTTTGCACCTGTGACTGGGCGGAACTGCCTGATAGGGCAATGGCCGTCTCCACGTTGGGCCGATCTTCGAGTTCGACGATGGCGGCAACCCGGCGCACTCTTTCTAGATCCGACGGATCAAAATCTAAGAGAACAACCCGGTGACCGAACACACCTCGCTCGTGGTCCACTTGCGGAGTGCCATCCGATTGATCCGTAGCCACGATGGAAGTCAACCATTGAATGGCTTCTTCCTCGTCCATCTCTACGCCCAGTGATCGGGCTGAGTTTATGATTCGTTTGATCTCTTCCTGAGGATCGCTTGTTTGTTGCTCTTCATTCATAATGTAATGTCCCTAGTAAATATCCAACGCTTCTTCTTCGGATTCATAAACGCCAACCATCTTGTTGAACATGGATACCCAGCCCGTTACTCGTTGCAACCCCCTTCTTTGCTGATTATTCTACAAACAAATAATACCAGCCATTTAGGTGCGTAACGACTCATCAAGCTATCCTCTGGTGAGTATGTAGCGTCTCGTCTTATTGGCCCATGCTGTCCTATAACTCATCGCTCCGATGATGGCCAAGACAATACTGGTTACAAGAATCAAGACAATGAAAATGAGGGATACGGATGCCATCCAAATGGCGGATGGGGGATTGGTCAATAACTTATAGATCCAGGCAAATGAGCACAAAAAGAATAGCCAAATATATACGGCCAATACTCTTCGCCCTATTGACTGAAAATGAGAGATAGGCGCCGACCGCTTCAACTCGATGGCATCGACAATAGCTTTGGTCGATCCTTCTTCGATTGATTCATATGTCTCGGTTGGTGTGTAGATACTTGTGACGATAGCTTCCGCAGAATCTGAGAACCAATGAGCTCGCCAGTTCCGTATGGCTTCCATATTCAGGAATATAACGGCGACTACGATGGCAATTGGAAATATCAATAAGTATTCGGTTCCTCTTGAAGTGAGTCCTATTGTGAACAGAACAGATAACAAGGCCACCGACCATGAAGTTGCGCTATCCATTCTTTGGGAATAAACAAGCGATTCCTGTTTATAACTTTCGTACAAAACCGGCGCCCAATCACGTTTGTTTTCATTCTGCACATCTAAAGTATTCACGGCAAGCCCTCCTTATTGTTAATCTGTTGGAGACGATGAGCTGTTCTTATTAATTCTTCCCGCCTCTGCCACTAGTGTAGCATGACTGGCTTTCAATATCCCGTGCGAAGTCTAAGCTTGCTTGCAGTGAGCGTTGTTTCGACTTTTTGACGCCGTTCGTTCCAGGACCGGGTCAAACCGGCCTGACCCAGTCGGCCAAACGCTTGAACCCTTCTATCGACTTCGCACCGCCCCTACCATTATGGCTGCCTTCACACAGGGTACGTCCCCCTTGTTTCGCCAGGCATGACGGTTACCGGTTTGCACCAGGCAGTCACCTGCCTCTAGGTGTAACTCCAGCCCATCATCCAGTTCGCACCAAAGCTCTCCCGACAGGACGATGTTGTAGTCGATGGTGTCGGTGGTGGGCATGAAGTCTGGCTCCAAAACCGCAGCGATATCCGGCACTGTGGCCGCAAATTCAGCTCCCGCCTGTTCAAAATCGATTTTCCCCTTGGCTGCCATTTCGGCCAGCAAGGCGTCCGGCGGGTATACCTCGACCCGGAAGCGTGATCCACCGAGCGGCGCGATGAACTCTTCCATTGTCACAGTCGGGTCCTCGCTCGCTACTGGCACCTTGGGATTGGCCTCTTTAGCCCAAATATCAGATAGAGTCAGGCCCGGAAGATTAGGGAATACTGCTGACCTGTGGCGGTTCACCTTCAAAAAGTACGACCGATTTTCCATCTTGACTCAGTCCAGTAACGATACGTTTCAACTGATTCTCCTATTTCTATTCCTTATCTTCGGACGAAGCTTTGTCTGATGCGAACAAATCTTCCGGCATCTTGGCCGCCTGCTCCCACCAACTGCGCATCCCGGTCTCATCCATCTTCGCGAAATCCGGGATGTTCCAGATCAGCGCTTTTTCCAACTGGACGCCCAGCGTAGTCAGACGCTTGCCGGTAGCCGTTTCCGTGGCGCTCCACTCGACCAGAGCCTCGTCTACACCGGCCCGAGTCGCCAGGGCCTCGGCCATATCTAGCGCGTTGTTCATCCCTTTGAAGACACCGCCGGCCGTGAATGGCTGCGCTACCGCTCCGGCATCCCCGATCAGGCAAATCCGCCCTTTATGATAGCTGGACACATCCGCTATGTAGATGGGCTGGGCAAAGGTATCGTGGCTGCCGTCGACGATGGCGCTGTGGTAAGGTGGGAAAGTTTCGCGAACCAGGGTTTTCAGGCGCTCTTCTACTTCCGGCCGCATCAAGCCAGGCGGGATTGAGCCAGTCCGCTGCCGGCCGTCCCGATCAACCAGGAACTGGGCTAGTTCAGCCTCCGGCATGCGGATATAGGTCGCCCAATTGACCCAGCGCTCGCCTTCCTTGACCGAGCCATCTTCGCCGGGTACGAAGTAGAACACCCCGTGTCCCTCGGGATAGCCAACCCGGTTCAAATTGCCTTCCAAGGGCTCACTATCGGCCAATTCCTGTTCGGGCAGCACGCCCCGCCACAGCACATATCCCCGGTATGATAGCAGACTCTGATCGCACACTATCTCCCGGCCAATTGCCGCAACTGCTTGGCGATCTCGCCGTCGTCGGCCTGCTTGCGCTGGTAGCGATACACGCTTCGGCTGATGTTCATCAAGCGACAAGCATGACGCTCGCTCAACCTATGAGTTGTGATGGCGTAGGCGGCCAGCGCGCGAGGTTGGTCCGCCTTTATAGCTTTTTTTCAACAACATCCTTAAGAACCTGGTGCTCTAGACTCAGTTCAGCATACATTTGTTTCAGCCGTCGATTCTCTTCTTCTAACTCGCGCAACCGACGCAGGTCAGAGGCTTCCATGCCGCCATACTTGGCTTTCCATTTATAGAAGCCGCTCTTGCTGAAACCATGAGTTCGGCACAAATCTGTCAAGGGCACGCCGGACTCAGCTTCTTTAAGAATCTTAATGATCTGGTTCTCGCTAAATCTTGTACGTTTCATGCGGAACTCTCCTGTGGCTATTGTGCCAGAAAATTCCACTCACGTCTGGTCCTATTTTAGGGGATGGTTACCCATCTTTTCTAGGATAAGCAACTCCTCGTACCTTTTTCGATTTATTACCGAATCAAAAGGGACTTCTCGATGGCGTAGGCTATATCCCCGCTCAGTATACAAGTCGACGATTGCATCGGGTTGTACCACGAAGGGCGGGCCACCTGGTCGCGTGCCTATGGGGAAGGCCAGGATAATGTACTTGCCTCCAGGTTTTAGTAATCGTGTGACCAGGTCGGCATATTCGGACCGGCGTCCGGGCAAGACGGCGCAGAAGCTTGTGTAATCCAGGATATAATCAAATCGACCATTCCAAGATACCGGCAAAGAGAATAGATCAGCTTGCACGACTTTAACCGCAAAGCTTGGATCATTTAGCCGGTTCATCACTTCGATAGCTTCCGCAGAAAAGTCTACAGTCGTGACACCAAACCCATGTTTTGCAAATAGGCGTGCGTCGTGCCCGTGACCTGCTCCCAATACTAGCATCTTGCCAGGCACTAATTGGTTTTCCTTCGCCAAGCGTACGAATACCGGCGTTGGACCGCCTAGATCCCAGCCGGATTGGTTCGACTTATACAGGTTGTCCCAGAAGTTTGGCGAATTTACATTCGTTGAAACCGTCATCTCTTATACGACCTTTGATAATTAGCCCATCACTTGATACCAGACCTCATCTTACAATATGTGGATACCGACTACTGTAATCGAGGCTCCTAGAATTAAGGATAACTCAGCAATCCTGTTTCTGCATGCCTGCGCCAGCCTCTTAGATTCGGCCGGTCGGCTGCGAAGATCTACTTCAGGCCATCAACTACCTGGCAAAGAGTGAAGTAAGACCTTGTGTTGCCGGACTGGTAGCAAATCAGGCCTCACTATAAACTTTACCGTGGATCGTTAAACATCATCCTCGCATTATGGGAAGGTTCTCATGATTCTGGCCGATTACGTCGCCCAATTCCTAAAAATACAAGGTGTTACTCACGTTTTTGGTCTACCCGGAGGCGAAAATGTAGCCTTCATTGAGGCCTTGCGCCTGGCCGGCATCGAATTCGTTCTGTTCAGCCATGAAGCCTCGGCCGGTTATGCGGCCGTCGTCACCGGGCAACTAACAAACAGCCCCGGCGTTTGTTTGTCAACTGTAGGACCCGGTGCTGCCAATCTTGCTGCCGCTGCCGCTGCAGCCACCTTAGAACGATCGCCCATGTTGGCCATCACGGCCGATATTGATTCCACCTGGCGCGGCCGGGTAACCCACATGAATCTGGACTTACCCGCCCTCTTTAGCCCAATCACCAAAGGTAGCTTCCAGCTTCACCCGGAAACAGTCGAAGCGACACTGACTTCCGCCTGGCAGCTCGCCCTTTCGCCGCCGGCGGGCGCCGTCCACCTTTCCTTATCCCCCGATATGGCCCTGCTTCCGGTGGCAGGCAAATCTCGGCGACTAATCACTCCAGCTCGGCCGGTCATAAGTGAAAAAGTCTTGTCACAATTGGCGCCCTATCTTCAGGGGGCCGAGGATCTTTTCATCATCGCCGGGCTGGGCGTCGAAGCCGCTATGGCACACCCTGAACTGCTGATGCTGGCCGATCGCTGGCAAGTTCCCGTTGCTGTGACCCCCAAGGCCAAGGGCTTTTTTCCAGAGAGTCATCCCTTATTTGCCGGCTGTTTCACCGCCTATGGTGATGCTCCCTTACGCCAGGCCATCGCCAAGGTAGACCTAGTGTTCGGCGTCGGCCTGGATAGCGTTGATTTTGTCACCTCTACCTGGGATCCCGATACACCGGTGATCAACCTGAATCTGGCCGGTGCGGATGATCTGGCTTTGAAACCGGCCGTGGCCATCGATGGTGATCTACGAGATATGCTACAGCGTCTGGCCGAGAGTGATACCTACTATAGGCGGCGAACGGGTGGACTCGAGCAGGCGACCGTTTTGCGCCAGGCTATCGCCCGCCAGTTGTATGAGCCAACACTCCCTAGGACCCCCCATACAATTCGAATAGAAGAACTCAATGATGCTTTACAGGATGCCTTGCCAGCGGACATAGCCGTCACCGTTGATGTTGGCGCCTACAAGCTTGTTTTTCTGCAAGGGTGGCGGACAGATTGTCCAAAGAGTTTATTTGTAGCCAACGGCCTATCGGCCATGGGCTATGCTATCCCAGGTGCGTTGGGCATCCGGCTTGCCCAACCCGAGCGGCCGATCTTGGCCATAGCTGGTGATGGCGCCTTGTTGATGTATGCCGGAGAATTAGCGACGGTCGACCGTATTGGCGCTCCCCTGGTTATCTTGGTGATCGTGGATCAAGCCTTGTCGCTCATCAGGTTGAAACAACTGCGTCAGAAGGTAACTATCTCCGGCACCGAATTCGGCCATACCGATTACAGTGCTCTGGCGACCGCATTCGGCCTCGATTACCGCTTGATAGATGGTCCCGAGGCCGTGGGGGATACGTTATCCAAAGTTTTTAAGCTACCCCGTCCGGTCCTCGTCGAAGCGCGGATATCAAACGCCGAATATGATCGTTACCGCTAAGACCGTCCAGATTCTTGGAGAGAGTGCCTGGAGCCCAGCATGTCCATGGTTGCCAGGTTCATTGATCAGGATCGATCTCAATCTATGGCAATCATGATATTGGAAGCCTTTATCACCGCATAGACTTCCTTATCCTCGGCCAGGCCAAGTGTTTCCGCTGAATACTTTGTGATAATGGAGACTATCTGTTGCCCGTCAGGCAATTCAATCGTTACCTCTGAATTGACGGCGCCATGATTCACCTTAACAACTCGACCTTTGAGCATGTTGCGCGCACTGGTTTTCATCTATTGTATCCTCCGAAGCTTTGGATTACCTTGTTTTAAAAGAGTGCTAACTATATCGTCAACAATCCCTATCAGGAACTTATGATAAATCCTTAAGTGGACTACGACAACCAGGGAAACGCTGGATCATTGCTCCACCCAGCACCATCAATGGTTGCTAATCGCCCGAACTCTTGCTGCCGATAATGGTTAGTTCGCCATTAGCGACGGTGAGCTCTTCCAGCCGTACACCGGCCGGCAAATTGTCTAGAGCTTCGCCAAGTGTGCCGTTGATCGCGGCTTCGGCCGCTTCAAGCGCCGGATCAGGCGCCTGCTGGCCTGCGACTGAGGATTCCTGGATGTCGAGCTTTAGTCGCCCGGCTTCTACGCTGGGGCGCATCCTGACCAGCAACTCGCCCGGAAGCGGCTCGACAACAGTACCGGTCAAGGTGATGCTGCCGTTTTTGAAACTTACCTCCTGGCTCTTAATTGCCGCTCCCAAGATATCACCAGTGAGTAGCTGTCTTAGTCTCAATACGATATTCACTTCATCTTCGCCCAGCGTCGCCCGGTAATTGCCATCGGCGTCAGGTTCGATGCTGGCTAAATTTCTCCTTCAGGGTATTGACATGAGGCGTTGCCACAGTCTTGGCTGTGGCAATGAGTTCACTGCCTTCAGTTGTCGCTACGGCTACTGCCGTTCCTGACAGATCACCTGCTTGAGCGGCTGCGGTTTGGGCGGCGTTTGCAGCTTCTTGGGCAGCTGCATAGGCTGTCACTACAGCAGGAGCGACGATCTCGGCCGGATCGCCGAAAAAGGGACCACAAGCCAACACTGTAAGCAGTATAATTCCGATGAACAATAGAATGCTTTGTCGTTGAGACGGCATTGAACTCACTTCTTCAAATGGTCAAAGATTAGCGGCTAAAAGCTATCGGCTCCTCAGTCTACTAACAAGCGCCGGATCACCTTGCCAGTGAAGGATTTAGGCAGCTCGCTGCGAAATTCTATTTCCCAGGGCACAGCGTACTCTTCCAAACGGCGGCGGCAGTAGGCCATCAGTTCATCTTCTGACATGTCGACTCCATCGCGCAGAACGACAAAAGCCTTGACTTTTTGATCCGGCGCCGCCTTGGGAACGCCGACCACGGCCACCTCGCGTACCTTATTGTTCTCGTACAGCAGCTCCTCAACGTCCCGCGGGTAGACGGTGTGTTCGCCGGCTCGGATAAGATCTCGGGTCCGGCCGATGATATGAAAAAAGCCGTCGGTATCCATCACAGCCACGTCGCCGGTGTCTAGCCAGCCATCTTGCAACAAGGCCAATTCCTCCGCACTTTGTTGCCAATAACCTTGCATCACTTGTGGCCCCTTCACCAATAGCTGGCCAATCTGGCCCGGCGGTAGGTCGGTTCCACTGGCCAGGTCGACGATTTTGGCATCGGTATTGGGCAGCGGCAAGCCGATAGAACCGGCCCGGTCCCGACCATCGAAGGGATTGGCATGAGTCACCGGCGAAGCCTCGGTCAGGCCATAACCTTCCACCAGCCGGCCGCGGGTTAGCTTCTCGAATGATTCCTGGACCTCAACCGGCAAAGGCGAAGAGCCGCTGATGCAAGCCCGGATCGATTCCAGACCATAATTCCGAGCCCCGGGCATTTGGGCCAAGGCAGCGTACATGGACGGGGCTGCGGAAAAAACCGTCGGCCGGTAGTCCCGGATGTGTTCCAGAACTTCTTTCGGCTCGAAGAAAGGTAGCAAGACGATTGTTCCGCCAGTGGCGATTGGCAGATTCATGGTCGTGGTCATGCCGTAACTGTGCAACAGAGGTACCACCGATAGGAAGGTCTCCTTGCCGTACTCCAAATCTGGAACCCAGTGGCGGGTTTGAATGGCGTTGGCCACCAGGTTACGGTGGCTCAGGCACACTCCCTTCGGATCGTCAGTCGTGCCGCTGGTGAAGAGGATGGCCGCCATATCGTCGGACGAAACCGGAACTTCGGGCGGCTCATAAGGGGCATCGCTCATCAATTCTTTCATCAATGCCCCGGCCGGACTCTCGCCATCGTCGGCCTGACCGACTTCGGCGCCGGCGATTCGCCAGCTTCCCATGAGCCGGGGCATCACGCGGGACGCGATCTGCTTGTCCAATTCGACCAATAGCACTTCACGAATTCTGCCGCGTCGGTAGGCCTCCTGGGTCAGGTGGTCGAAACCTTTCAGGGTGATCAGAACCTTGGCCTCGGTTTGTTCGAGCTGGCGTATGATCTGGTCCACATCGGCATCGGGATTGGAAAGGACCACGACGCCACCGATCACCAGAGTGCCGTAATAGGCGATGAGAAACTCGGGCATATTGGGCAAAACGACCATCACCCGATCGCCTGGCTTCACGCCCAGGCCGTGCAGGGTGTGGCCAAGCTGGTTAACCGAGCGAGTCAGCCGGCTGTAACTCACTTTCTTACCGAAGAAGATGGTGGCCGATCGTTTAGGCAGCCATTCGGCCGAACTGTAGAGAAAATCATGTAACGGCCGTCTCGGTATAGGCACCGTTTTCGGCGTGCCAGGACTATAGAAGTCCAGCCAGCGCCGCTGTTCTTGTAGCTCGTCGCCTTCGATTTCCGAGCGCCAGCTTCTGCCCTTCTTGCTGTCATCGACAAAACGCTCGATGGCCCGGATCACGGCCTGGTGACGCTCCAGTTGGACCTTATGTTTGGAGGCCCCGATGTCGACCACATCAGCGCCGGGAATCGTCTGGCCCACATCGTCGTAAATTCGTCGGGGGAAATAATTATCGCGTTGACCGGTGATAACCAGGGTTGGCATAGACAGCCGCTCCATTTTTTTACGGCCGTTGAACTTTTCCAGGTTGTTTAGAGCCATGCGCTTGAAGGCAACCACCTCACAGTTCCAGCGACCCCGGTAGGGCCACCACACTCGATAGAAGGCTGCCGGTAATCTAAAGAAGAAACGAACCGGCCCAGGCAGCGGCCATTCGACGGCCGTGGCGATCAGCACTAAATGGGAGATCTGCTCCGGGTGAGCGCTGGCGTATTCGACGGCAATGGAGCCGCCAAAGGAATGGCCGACCAAGATGAACTGCTTGGGCAACTGTAAATTCTGGGTGATGCGATAGAGGTCGGCAACCAATTCGCCCATGGTATAACGGGTGAAAGGCGCGTCGCTCTGCCCGTGGCCACGCAAATCAGGGGCAATGACTCGATAGCTCTGGCTGAAGTGGTTGATTTGGTGTTCCCAGGTCTCAGCGCAGCCGGCAAAACCATGAACAAGAACGATGGTCCGCTCAACGCCCTCCGGCTGGATGTCGATGACGCTTAATTCGTCGCCGGCCAGGCCGGGAATGGGCACTTCAACCCGGTAAAGATTGTAGTCAAGCTCGACGGCGCTGCGCTTAAACCCCCTTAATTTGCGCTTCATAGTTCCTCCATTAGCTCCCGAAACTCATCACCGGCCAGGAATTCTAACTCTAACTCTCTACCATGAACGTAACCCGTCATCGAGGGCAAGATGTCGTCGACCACCGCCGGATGGGCGATGATTTCTAGATTATCGAATTGCAAATCGTTGAGACAGTGGCGAAAGGTTTCGGCCGGTTTGTCTCCTGGTTCCAGGCACCACCGGAGATAAATGAGCTGCCGGGCGGTGGGCAAAGGATCGTTGAGGACGATATTTCTGTTATTCAGTGCCCTTTGAGTTGAGATCAAGACCTTAGCCCCGGCTTTCTGCAGAGCCGTGCGTACTGGGCCAATTTCGCTGGGTGGAGGCATGACAAAGGCTGAGAAATCCGGATTGCGCACCACCCTAACACCGTAATGGCCGGCTAGATCAGCCACCACGCGACCCAAGGATGGCACCGCGTGGAAGTGCATGTGGCTGTCCAAGTGATGAATCGGCAGGCTTCCATCCAAGCAATTCTCTATCTGGGCCTGCAATTCGAGGCGAATTTCGTCGCGTGAGACACGGCCGGCCAATAAACGGCGTAGTAAGACGGCCAGCCTCAAAAATTCACCTTTCTCGTTTACAAGCGAAGGCACCCGTTCGACGGGTAAGAGCGGCCGGCCTGTGGTCAGATTCAGGTGTGCACCGGCCTTTAGGTTTTCGGCCGTTCGAGTATAAGCCAGGGCATCGGCCGACCAGGGCATGTTACTCATGATTGACACGCTGCTCATCCGGCCGGCCTCGTACAACTGTTCGATGGCCGCGTTGATGCCTGGCGACATACCATAATCGTCGCCGTTCACGATCACCCGGCCGCTGCTGATGCAATCAAACCCGCCCTGTGCCATTACAAGTTAATCATACCATAGGTGCGGGTTGATGGCTGGAGTAGGGGGGAGATCAGTGGGCAGGGTCGAGTGATCAGTGGACAGCTGGCAACCGTTTGCTGTTTGTACCTAAAACACTCAACTATTTGGTCTGGCCCCATCCAAATCTCGGATTTCTGATCGCCGATCCCAGTTCATTAGATTTCTGGCTGCCAGGTGAATTTAATTAGCTCAGGGCCGAGCGTATCCAGTTTGGCCTTGACGTCTGCGGACAGATCGTCCTTCTTCTTGAGATCGTCGACGAGGCTTTGGGCCGCGGCCACCTTGTTTTTGAATTCCTGGTTGTATTGTAGTCGGGCCAGGTTGGTGTCACCCAACCCACCCTGAGCGTCGGCGATGGCCTGGGTCAATTTTCCAAACGCCCCAGCATCACCGGAAGCAGCTTTCGCACCATTACTGAAGGCATCTATGGCTGTTACCATATTCTTGACCTCGGCCGAGCCGGAAGACAGATCAGCCAGCGACGTAGCCACGCCATAATAAGCATCAGCCATCCGCGGGTAGTCAATGTCGTCGAAATCCTTTGACTCGTCTCCCTCATTTTGTTTGAAATCCGCCATTGCGCTTTGGATCTTGGATGCAATTTCCGACTTGTTGGCCTTGGTGAATTCCGGCATTGCCTCAAGCTTATCCTTAAGGGGGTCCACCACATATTCCTTGGCAACCTTCTCGGCGATCAGGATATGAGCATTTTCATGGTCGCGGAGGACTTGCAGCCGGCCGCCGGTGTATTCTTTGGCCAGATCCATTACGAAGGTCAGGGTCACCTTCAAATTTATCTCGTGCTGCTTGATATTGGACGCACCGACATCTATTTTTGGTTTTGTATAGCCGGCGATATTTTCCTTGCCATGTTTTTGCTGTATCTGCTTCTCGGAAATTCGATTGATCTTGGGATCTTTGAGCTCTAGGTCAATCACCGCTGTCGGCGTCTTGGTTGCTTCTTTGCCAGCGCCATCTTCTCTTTGCAATGTCTGGCCAAAGGGGTGGCCCTCAAGTTCCAATTCAAAGTGCAGGCTCTTGGGATCGGGCAGTTCTACAGCCTTTTCTTGCTCTTCACTTTGAAGCGCTATCTGGCGTTGTACAAAGGCATTGCCCAGCTGGCGCTGGAGCTGCAGAATGGCCGCCAGGCGAGTTCCCTGGGCGCTTGGATGATCAGGCAAATCAGACAACTGGCTGAGTGCTTGGTCAGGCCCGATCTCTGTGGATACGTCGCGCACTTTTGGCCTTTGGCTGGTCGCCTGTTTCCCGGTTTGCTTCTGGGGCATTTTCTTGTCGGCCATGGTGCATCCTTACAGGTTGGGACAGTGTTATTCTGCGAGGGTAACTTGTTGCGTGGCTTTAATGGGCAGCGTTTGTCGATGATCCAGTTCTGTCACAGAATTGATTATAGCATGTTTTATTTGCCCTCAATGGGCAGTGATCAGTGCGGCGCCATCCTGATAAGTATCTGGCCAGGCCATCTATGGTTTTAGTTTACGTTTCGTAATAATAAAAAAACATGACTCACCCCATTTTAGATTCGAGATGAGTCATGTTTCTAACTGGGATTGGCGAGATTATTAGGAGCCGGGGATATTCATCAACATGAGCTGGCCGGATTCCAGCTTGTAGAGCACACCATCAATTAGTTCCTCATGGACGTATTCCCCGTGACCCTGGACATCGAGCAGCCAGGTACCCGAGCCGAACCATTTTGAGGCGTCGACGATGCCGCTAGACTCGCCGTCGGGATCGTTGATCGTAGCCACGACCCGCCACCAACCCTGGTTGAAGCGGTGCTGCCAGACCCTGGCGTTGTCGTTATCTTCCTGAACCATGAGGCTCTTCTTGCTGGTGTCGATGTTGTCTGGGTTCACGAATGGTACGAAGACGCTGCTCCCCTCGGCGTCGCCATCGGCCAGCACGGTCACGCTGTCAACGGTCAAGGGGTTATCCTGGTTTAAGACGAACTTGAAGATGCGACCGTTGTCGGCTAACCCTACCGTGCCGCCAGGTCCGCGCTGCATCCGCCCGGTTTCCGGATCAGGAATGATCCGTGTCTGGCCCGTGTCGGCCACATAAACGACACGCGGGTCGTTCTTGTCGTAAGCCAGGTCTTCGAGCCGGATTGCCTGGAATACGTTGTTGTCATTCGACCAATCCTCGAGCGCGCTCTGCGGCAGCTTGCTTGTCGTGCCTTTAGCGACGTCATCAGGTACGGGAATGAACTCGCCGCTGAACTCCTCGCCAACCGACAGATCAAGGTAATCATTCGCCCCGTTGAACGGATCTTCGGGATTCACCGCATTCCCATTGGCCTCGGTTACACGGAATGCATACAGGCTGCCTCCGTCTCCTAAAATATCTGACTCAGTGTTCGTCAAGTATAAATATAGCTGGGCCGACGGTGCATTGAAGGTGTCGTCGGTGGTCAAGAGAACGAAACCTTCCCATCCTCCTGGCACGACGATGGTATTCTCGTGGTTCAGGCGACCCAGCCCGGCGATCTGGGTGAAGTCGCCGGTGTCGGTATTGAGTGCTACGGCGTAGCCGCCCTGACGTGTCCCGTCGCCCGGGAACAGATCGGCGACATACGGTGCGTCAGCCGGGACGGCTAATCCAGCATCATTTGATTCCTCGCCGGTGAAAAACGTGTACGTTGACAGCCCTTCGTCCGGTCCGGCCATTGATGCTGAGCAGAACCGAAGGAAACCGGCTTCCGGTGGAAGTGCGACCTCGGCATGAAGCACTTCGCCCTGCTGTGGTCCCGCCTTCGTGTTCAGTGTGAGCCTGGAAACAGAGGCATCCTGGAAGTCCCGGGTACCGAAGAAGGGAACGGTTGTCTGTTCGTGGGCTACAAATACGTCAATCGTGTGCGCAGCATCTCCAGGCTTGATCCCGATCCCGTCGGGCAGCCCTTCGAAGAGAAAATCGCCAACTATCTCGCCGCTGCTGATGATAGCTTTTACTGTTGCTCCCTGCGGCAGGCCGTCGGCGAGCGTGATAAATGGATCCTGTGGAGTAAGAAAACCATCGTCGGCCAGGACCAGCGCGGGTATGGCTACAACCAGTACGATTAAGGCTACAAAAATCAAAATGCGTGGTTTCAAGAAAAAAGACATTTGGTTACTCCCTCTGCTCGCTCTGTGAACACAGAGTCGAGAGCTTCTAATTCTCAGAATTCGACAATAAAATAGCCAAAAAAAGCGGAAATTCTTGTACTGAACAATATTGCGATCCTTTGGCTTACTTTCAGACACGGTAAACAGATCTAGTATCTAATAGATATACTCCTCCTTCAGCGTCATGCGCCAATCTTTCCTTGTCAAGTCTGCAAGGCATCAGACCCTTTGATACCGGCATTCGATTTTTCTTAGAAGTGACTTTGGTAACGATGAAGCTGCTTCGAGTGCAAGTTCGATGCTCTCCCGACAAGTGGAGCAAATTCATGTTAATGGCCAGGGAGCAGGATGTCAAGATTAGGAATTTCTTCACAATTCGAAACCGGCCGATGAAGCTTGTCAAATCCTCCATTCTTCATCCGTAATCATCGACACATATATTCGCCAGTCTCGTCGTGAGGTTTTTAGGTGACATAGTTCTGATTCCAAGTTGTTCCACGATCCATACGCGGATATTAAATGTTAGACGATAAGGTGCCCATTCCGTGATTGTCCTTGAAACAGATCGATTGTTCTTGCGACGGCTAACAATTGGCGATGCCCCATTTATTCTTGAATTAGTAAATGAACCTGCCTTTTTGCAATTCATCGGATATAGGGAAGTAAGGACTCTGAAAGATGCCCGAGACCATATCCTGAACGGCCCGGTTGATAGCTATGATCGTTACGGCTTCGGACTGTATTGGGCGGGGCTGAAGGAAGATGATACACCGGTTCGAATCTGTGGACTGGTTAAACGAGAATTCCTGGATGATGTTGATATTGGGTTTGCATTTCTGCAGAGATATTGGTCAAAGGTTTATGCCTTTGAATCAGCCTCATCCTGTATCCATAATTTTCGTCGTCCCCTCTTGGCCACGATCGTTATACCGGCGGCGACACCCAGGTCGGAGCGACAGAGTCATACACATTTAGGAGGAAACCGGCCGTGAACCAGGAGAAATTATCACCACCACTCGATTTTTGTTGTACAATGGTATTGAGTGTCTTGCAGCTATGTTTTTGGCGGTTCAGAGAAGAAAAATCCTGCTATGCACTCAAGTCTTAACAAGAAATCTGTACTCAGCGGATATCATCGTTTGAACTTGTGAAAGCTGTTGCTGCCGCTCGCTGGGCGTGGAATACTTTCCAGGTGTTGGAGGGAGATTTCGGAGGGGTTGGGGGTGGAAGATGCAAAACTTGCTATTTATGCCTGCCCACCTATTGGCGTCCCTGATTCGGCAGCGTAAGGTGTCGGCCGTTGAACTGCTTGAAACTTATTTGGAGCAGATAGCACGTCACAATGCCAGGCTCAATGCCATCGTCATTCTCGACGAGGAAGGAGCTTATCGCCGGGCCAGGGAAGCAGATGCCGCCCTGGCCTGTGGTCAAAGTTGGGGGTTGCTTCACGGCCTGCCTTTTACCCTTAAAGATCATCAGGACACGGCCGGCGTTCGCTCCACTATGGGGGGATACCCACCCTACATGGACCGGCAGCCCATGCATGACAGCACTGTTGCTAGCCGACTCAAAGCTGCAGGTGCCATCCTGCTTGGTAAAAGCAATGCCGTTTTCTTTCCCTTCGGTTCTTTTGGTAAAAGCAACAATCCCTGGGACTTGACCCGAGATCCAGGAATCTCGAGTAGTGGTGCTGCCGCCGCCCTTGCCGCCGGCCTGACCCCCCTGGATATCGGTACAGACAGTTCTGGTTCAATCCTGGGTCCTGCTCACTACTGCGGCATCTTTGGCATGCGGCCGACGGAAGGTCGGGTCTCCCTGGCCGGACTCACTTCCCCTTGGCCTGTTCAGCTATTCAAGATTCTGACAGTTTTTGGGCCAATGGCCCGCTCCGTGTCCGACTTAAACTTAGCTCTAAGGCTCATCGTTGGTCCTGATGAGCGAGACTACGATGTGCCGCCTGTACCCTGGTGCGACGTATCGCTGCCGGTCCTATCCGAAATACGCATTGCTTGGTCGCCGACATTCCCTGGTGCCCAGATCGGGGGCGAGGTTGTCCAGGCAATCGAGAATCTGGCGTGTGATCTGGAAGGGCTAGGCGCCAAAACAAAATGTTGCCTGCCTCCGGTAGATTTTGTAAAGCAAGCCGAGATCAATCGCCGTTTATACTTGTGCATCATGTGCAACTATCTCTACGAATCGGCCGGTCAAGGTCTCGGCCCTGAGAACCCTCCGACACTTACCGATTATCTCCAACTCCTTAACGATCGCGCTCGGCTCATCGCCAAATGGGAAGAATTCTTCTTTGACTGGGATGTCTTTCTATGCCCTGTTTGCGGCGTCACCGCTCAGCTCCACGACAATGAAATTCCACGGATTGATGGTGAGATCGTCAACCAGGAAGCTGTTACATTACCCCTCAGACTGGCGGCCGCCACTGGGCACCCGGCCGTAGCCATTCCACTCGTCCAGGATAACAAAGGCCTACCTATTGGCCTCCAGCTAATCGGCCCGCGCTGGCGCGACGAACGCTTGCTAGCCATTGCCGGTCTGATCTCCGAAATCACCGGAGGTTTCCGGCATCCCCCTGGCTTTTAGTGGCATTACTCATTTCCCCATCGCTAACAATGACGTAACCATAACTATTACAGGTGCCGGCAGATGCATTAGGAGTCGTTTCAATTTATTGATTATCTCGGACTCTGGATTAAACCGATCGATGCCCTGCTACAATTCGTTCTTCTGAAGACAACCCGTTATGATTCGCCCCTTGATGCGAAAACAGATTGCAGGTTTATTTTATAGTGAAGCCTGAAACATTAGCCATATTCTTTGGCCTGGCATCGGCTGTAGCCTGGGGAGTGGGCGATTTTAGTGGTGGCTTGGTCACTAAAAAGGCCAACGTATCCAGTGTGGTGCTTATCTCTCAGATAGTTGGCTGCCTTTTTCTAGCGATTCTGGCCTTGATTTTCAGTGAGACTATTCCTCCAGCCGGCTCCTTTTTGTTTGGCGCTTTGGCCGGATTAGCCGGGATGGTGGGCCTATTAGGCTTATACAGCGGCCTGGCTCACGGCCGGATGGGCATAGTGGCTCCACTTACTGCTGTCGTTTCCGCGACGCTGCCAATCTTGTTTAGTTTATTGACTGAGGGGGTGCCGCCGTTTCTCCAAATCATCGGCTTCATCTTGGCTTTGATTGCCGTCTGGCTACTTTCCGGTGTTGGGGGAAGCACGGGCGTACGCCCATCCGAGATAGGCTATGCCCTGTTAGCCGGTTCGGGCTTTGCCCTCTTTATTATCCTCATCGATCAGGCCAACGAAATCGCCGTATTTTGGCCGTTGGTGGCTGCTCGTATCGCCTCGGTGACCTGCTTGATCGCCTACATCTCGGTCCGTGGTGTTTGGCAGCGGCCGTCGCGCCAACAAATGCCCCTCATTATTTTGGCCGGGGTCTTGGATGCCTTAGGCGCTGCATTCTTCACCATATCTGCCTGGCTCGGTCGTCTGGACCTGGCAGCCATTCTTTCATCTCTTTACCCGGCGACGACCGTCGTGTTGTCCCAAACCATCCTGCATGAACGGCTCAACCGCTCTCAATGGGCTGGGGTTCTGATCGCTCTCTTAGCCTTGCTGCTCATCACGTTGTAGGGGGCAGACTGCCTATGAGTAGATGCGTCAATAACTGCTATGACGCATCTGATCTTAACGGGGATGGGCAGGACTTAGGATCTGGTTTCGGTGGTATTTTGGGGACCAGCGACTGGCAAGATGACCGTCATCTGAAGGCCGCCTTCATTAGGCAAAGTGGCCCCTACCCGGCCGCGGTATAGCTCGACAATTTGACGAACAATGGACAAGCCCAGCCCGGAGCCGCTGCTAAAAGCCTGGGAACGGACACGGGCTCGGTCGCCTTTCCAGAAGCGTTCGAAAAAGTTGGGCAAGTCGGCCGGGTACACGGCACTCCGTTTCGAAACGCGTTGTGTCGGGAATAATGACCCGGCTTTCACCGATGTCGAGGTCAGTGAAAGTGGTCGACTGGCCGTCGACGTTGACCTGCAAATGCTCAGCACCGCCGGCCACTTCTTCAAAGGCTTCGATCGACGACACCGCTTTCTGATAAAGCCACGGCGGCCGTCGTGACGGCGGCCGTGGCCACGAAACCAACGGCGGCCACGACAAAAAATACAAGGGTGAAGCCGCCCAATAAAACGACGAGTAAAGCTTTTTTCCAGTTCATTTTTACCACACCCTAAGACTTTGTTTTCAAACATGTTTTTTCTGAATTGTCTGAAAGATAGCAGGGGATTTTGTAGAGAATGTGTGTGGAATTTGAAAGTCGTGTGCGAAAGTTTTGCCGGAGGATGGGGGAATAGGAACAGAGGAAAAAGAACCTTACTGCTCAATCGACCCAGGGGTTTTGACCGACGCGGTAGCCGGTGTCATTTATAAAGAATTCGAATGGTTTTTTTAGAGTCTCGAGGCTAACCCCAATCCATAGCTAAGGCCGAATAATATAACCAGCATCAAATAACTTGCGCCGTTCATAACCAACGTTACCAGCACAGTTCTGCGGATTGACTTTCTCCCCACAATCCATAAAACGAGCATTTCCACCAGAAACGTGATCACAAATGCTGAGATCCAGAACGGTAGACTCCAAAAATTAAAAAACAAAACATATTGGAACAGAAACCAGCCAACCAGTACCGACGCCAAATTGGCCAGGAAGGAATCCCTTAAACAGGTTAAGAATTGTTTTGCTGGGGTTAAGACGGGGCCGGTCGGATCTGATTGCTCCGTTGTCGATTCAGCCGGAGCTGAATTCCAGCCCATCTCATACAAGACGAAGGCTTCCAGTAGGATAACGACGATGGACAAGGCTATGCCTAAAACGAGGCGCGTTTCCATGACCGCTCCCGTGACAGTGTCCAGAAAAATGATGAACGCCATATCCCATTACCCTCCCTTGGATCAGGCTAAGTTAATGCCCTTGCCGGCCCATGGTTACCTATTAAAATTTCTGCCAGGCGACCGTCTGCTTAACCAATAGTATATCATGATGGTAACAGGTCTCGGGACAAGAAATTGGCTTGTTGGATGCACATCATGTTTGTTATCATACCATCGGCGAAGCGACGGTTAAGGAGATGATTGATCATGGTCACCACTCTATGGCTACGACTCTTTCCATTGATGATCTCTTTGCTTTTCCTAACGGCCTGCACCAACGATTTTAAAGAGAGTTTAGTTGCTGGAGAAGCGGTGATTCTGAACGAAAGTGCGCGCCCCATCGTCATCGATACCGATATGGCGGCCGATGACTGGATGGCTATCCTGTATCTCTTGATGCGGCCGGATGTGGACGTGCGAGCCATCACGGTCACGGGCGCAGGCGAAGCCCACTGCGAGCCCGGTGTGCGCCATGCGCTCGATCTTGCTGCTTTGGCCGGCCGCCCCGATATCCCCGTGACTTGTGGTGGAGATTCGCCGCTAAACGGTGACCAAACCTTTCCCGCTGAGTGGCGGGACAATGTGGACAACCTTTTTGGTCTACAATTGCCAAAGAACCCCAATACTCCGGCCAAGGAACCGGCCGTGCAGTTGTTAGGCCAGATAATTCAAGAGGCCGTAGGCGAGTTATCCATCGTCGCCTTGGGACCACTGACCAACCTGGGCCAATTGCTGGAGACCCAGCCGGAATTGGCCGGTCAGATCGCCGAAATCACCATCATGGGTGGGGCGGTGTATGTTCCTGGCAATGTGGGTATTTCTTCGGATATCAATAATGACAAAGCCGAGTGGAATCTATTCGTCGATCCCCATGCTGCACGGATTGTCTTCGACTCCGGCGCTCCTATCAGCCTGATACCACTAGATGCTACCAATGAAGTTCCGGCGACCATCGATTATTTTGAGCGATTCAAACAAGATCGAGAATCACCTGCTGCTGAGTTTGTCTATCAGGTCTTGGCAACGCGAGAAGATGACCTGCGGGCCGGTATTTATTACTTCTGGGATCCATTAGCGGCCGTTGCCTTTACTAATCCGGAAGTGGTCTCCTATGAGCAGATGCCCTTAATAGTGGAAAAAGCGGAAGGGCCGGACCGCGGGGCGACTCTTGTCAGTGAAGATGGGATGTTGGCTAACGTAGCGGTTGACGCTGATCAGTCTCGTTTTGAAGACTTGTTTCTGTTGGTTCTTAACGGCCGCAGCCCATAGCATCCGCTCTTTGATCTACGAGGAGCAGGTTAGCAACTATAGGCCAATTTATTTCGTAATAGCTTCTATAGTCAAATATCACGAAAATTGCTCGGCTCTATTACTTGTAGTTATGGCCATCAGGGAATACAATGATCGGGTCGGTTTGATTGGAGGGTCGGTCCGGTGTTTGCCGGCTGGCGATGTGCTAATAATATGCCGCGGCATATGGATCAGAGTATTTAGTGATTCTTAAACTTATTTACCAGAGAAAAGTTTCGCTTACTCGTTTTTCTGTTTTTAATCCTGGAACTTTTCACCAATTAAGGAGGCTCAGATGTTTTTAAACCGCGTCATTGGTGTTTTAACGCTTAAGGTGGATACCTATGAAGAGATAGAGGCTGATGAAACCGCCACATCTCAGGCAGCAATAGTCGTCGCTATCGTGGCCATCATCGGTGGCCTGTTAGGTGGTGCAACCTCCGCAATTTTCGGAGGCAGTTTCTTCGGCAGCTTTCTGCTGCAATTGCTGACAGCCTTCATCGGCTGGTTGATTTGGTCCTACGCGACCTACTTCGTAGGCACTTCATTCTTTGGTGGCAAAGCTACCTCTGGACAAATGTTGCGCGTACTGGGATTCGCTCAGGCCCCCGGCATCCTGGGCATCATCCCTATATGTGGCGGGTTTGTGGGCTGGATCTGGACCCTGGTCTGTACATTTATAGCCATTCGCCAGGGACTAGACTTGGACAATATGAAGGCCTTGGCCACGGCCGCCATTGCCTTTGTCGCTGTCATAGTGTTTTACATCGTGATTAGTGTAATTTTGGGCCTGTTGGGTCTCGGCGCCGGCGCGATTGGAGGTCTCTTCTAATCGTTCGCTAGTGAAAATGAAGTAAACCGCTGCTGACGAAGTCCAATCCCGAATTTTTTGCGGTTTACTTAATAGTACGAGGAAACGGGTTCCACCCATATTGATTTACTGTGGGTGGCGCCTCGTTTTCTCTTGTTATTTCAATTCAAGCTCGAGCCGGCTGCGGGAGCCTGTTCACATGCCGTAAAACCATCCACTTTCCTGCCATTAAAATAAATTCACCGGCTTTTCTCCAGCGCATACTTTCGCACAAAGTAGCACAAAAACGCCGATCCGGGCAGTGCTTTATTTGATAGAATGACTAAGAAGTTGATTGGAAATTGTTCGTTTTTAGGCTACGAACGATTGTGATGGCAAGTTGACATGGAGGTGGCAACATAAACGGTGGTGAAGGGTATGTTAACTGCGCTGATTGCGATGGCACTGGAGAAATCTATCTGGAGTATATAGACGACACTGACCACGCCAAAGCCGTCCATTCTGAAGACCGCTGGTTGCCCGGCGCTGCATGTGATGGTACCGGGAAACTCACCCTAGAAGAGACAAGACATGGCTGTGCGTGGTATGGTGGCGCGTTTCTTGGGGTTGTGTTGTCAGTTTTTGATAGGTGAGGATGTCGCCATTTATGTCTCAGGCGTTGGTATGTGCTAATTCTGCGGAACTAGCGTTCCGGGATTGGTATTCAGATGACAGGGGGTTTTTCACTAGATGGAGCATGTCCGAATAATACCACGGTCCTTGAGTTGCTTTATGCGGCCTAGCCTGATTTATTGGGATGCAGATTTGGCCGGGTATACTTGTCTAAATAAAAGGTTTTGAGATACGGTTGATGTGTGTTTTTTCAAGAAAATGAATAATTAACTGGTAGGAGAAGTATCTATATGGCTGCTTACGTGATCGCCCAGGTAAAGGTGACCGATAGTGAGAGATATGCTGAGTACGTCAAGCGGGCGCCGGAAGTCGTCGCTAGCTACGGCGGCCTTTATCTGGCCAGAGGTGGCCAAACAGCTTCCATAGAAGGGCCAGAAGTAACTGAGCGAGTAGTCATACTCGAATTTCCTGACCTGGAACAAGCCGTCGCTTGCTTCAAGTCAGCGGCTTACGAGGAAGCCAAAAAATTCCGCCTGGGTGCGGCCGATATGCGTCTATTGGCAGTGGACGGTTACGAGGGTGAGTCTGGCTGAGCGGCGATAGCGGGGTCAAGGTTCGTTAGAGCATACACCGTCACGGGTTCGCTTTTTCCCTTTAGATCGAGCGTGTGTTTCTCCAGACCCTCTTCCGGTAATCCGCTCTGGGCATAAGCGGCATCACTAATCAAGATTTCCCCCTGTTTAGCGTTGCTCGACAGTCGTGCTGCAATATTGGCCGTATCACCCAAAACCGTAATATCTACCGTACCTTCCTCCGAGCCAACGGCGCCCACAAAAGCCATACCGGTATGCACGCCAACGCCCAATGGAACCCACGGCTCGTCGCCACCGCCATGGCCTGTGACCCGGAGAATTTCCTGGGCAGCCTCAATCGCCCGCAAGGCATGTTTTGGCCCGGCGAACCCCGGCACATACATGCCGGCTACCTGGTCGCCGATAATCTTGTCGATTAGCGCATCGGTATGGACTAACACCTGGGTTGCCGCATTGTAGAAGCGATTGATAACTTGGCTGTAGGCTTTGGGGCTCATGCCTTCGGCCATTGTCGTCGAACCGCGAACGTCTGCGAATAATAGAGACAGCTCGATCTCTGCCCCACCTTGATATTCACGGGCAAATATCTCGCACACATTGCACATTTGTGGGTTCAAGTTCGAAGGTCGCTTGCCATAGACCAGCTTGACCACCCGGCTGCCGGCCCCCCGAAATGGCGCGTAACAATTTTTACACCGCGGCGTTCCCGGCAACATCCGAAATATTCGCCGCATGCGCCGTTCGCTTTTGAACTCGCCAGTGGTTAAGTAAGCTCGCCAAAGACCTTCTACTTTTGCTTCTTGTTCTGATTTATCCATATTGTGAACAGTCTAGTACACACCAGCCGTGATAGCAAGATTGCATGAAAATGCACAAATGGCGTCGCTACAGCATATAACAACGCAGGTGGCCCGACAGGTTGGCCACTTGCGTTGTCTACATAGGGTATAGGTAATCAACAGTAAATCAGTCGCTTTTCCGGAAACCTGCGTTCAGAAAGTGATCGTCCGGTCCGCTTCATCGTTAAGTCAGCCAGGTCAGCCGATCCGGCAAACTGGGCGTTCTTCCCTTGAAGGTCCGCTTCTGTGATCCCACAGGCCACACAACAAGGCATTCAAAGATGATAAGGGACTTCTTTAAAATTATACGCGGACGATATCGGGCAAGATGACCGGCCGTGACTGGGTCTTCTGGTAAAAGAAATTTTGTAAGGTTTCACGTACCGTCTGCCCGTGATCCCGGTTCTTTCCCCGGTCGTTCCGGCGCAGATCTCGCTTGACTGCTACTCGCGCAGCTTCTAATAGTTCGCCCGATGTATCTGTTTGTAAGAAGCCATGGCTTAGAATACGTGGTTCCCCGGCCAACCTGCGCTGCTTGTCGATGGGCACGTAGACCATTACAAAGCCATCGTTGGCCAGCCGTTCCCGGTCGCGCACGACGTGTTCCCCGATCTCACCTACCAGGGAGCCGTCGACATACACATCGGCCGCGGGAACTGGCGTATCAAGCCATGCCTTCTGGCCATCGGTAACCCATGTTGACCCATTCTGCAGGATGAAAACATCCTCTTCATTCAGGCCATTCTCTTGCGCCAGGCGAGCGTGTAAGTGGAGATGGCGCATCTCGCCATGCACCGGGATGAAGAATCGCGGCCGTACCGTTTCCAGCATGATGCGCATATCCTCCCGGTTTCCGTGCCCAGAAACATGGACCGTCGCCAGCGGCCCGTAGATGACGTCGGCGCCACGGGCAAATAAGTGATTCAACATCCGGCCCACGTCCTCCTCGTTACCCGGAATGGTTCCGCCGGAGATGATGATCGTATCCCCTTCATGTACCTGGATTTGCCTGTGTTCGCCGCGGGCCATGCGGTTCAGGGCTGAGCGGGGCTCTCCTTGGGAGCCGGTGGAGAGAATGACAAGCTTCTCATCCGCCACTTTCCGGTTGAGATCGACCAACAGACCCTTGGGTACTTTCAAATAGCCTAGATCACGGGCCAGTTCCACATTTTGTTGCAGACTACGGCCGGTGAGGGCCACTTTTCGATCGTATTTATGGGCCAATAACAGGATTTCTTGTAACCGTGCCAACAATGACGAGAACGTGGCGATGATGATCCGTCCGCCCTTGGCCTGGGAAAACAATTGGTCGAGTGTATCTGCTACCAACTGTTCCGTAGGCGTACGGCCGGGCTGGTCGGCGTTTGTGCTGTCGCCCAACATGGCCAGAACGCCATTAGGCGTTAGCTGGCGAAGCCGTTTGAGATCGGTGGTCCGGCCGCCGGTTGGCGTTTCATCCAATTTATAGTCGCCGGTGTGGACAACCGCGCCGGCCGGTGTATCGATGACCAACCCTACTGCACCCGGGATCGAATGAGCCACCGTAAACGGGCTAATCTGGAACGGCCCAAGCTGAAGCGTTTGTTTATCCGTTAACTTCTGCAAGTTCGCCCGCCCAGATAAGTGCGCCTCTTCCAATTTCCGATCCACCATGCCAATTGTTAGCGCCGTGCCGTAAATGGGCACTTCGCCCTTGACCTTATCTAAGTCGATCCAGCAGGAACGGTAATCCGCCAATATGATCGAGGTGCCCGTGAGTGAGCACGATACCGCGCAATGTGTCCTGGTTTTTCTCGATATAGTCGAATTGGGGCAGCACCAGGTCAATCCCGTAAAGGTCATTCTCGGGGAACATAACCCCGCAGTCGATGATGATTTGGTTGCGGCCGTATTCCAACACTGTCATGTTTTTTCCAATTTCCCCCAGGCCGCCCAAAGGGATAATTCTTAAATTTTTACTCATATCTTTTTTTTAAATTTTTCCTTTAACCGCTTATATTTAGCTAGTTTTTCACAGCGCTGTTGTAGTATTAGCGCCGATAATCGTTTTTCTCTAATGCCATGCAGACAGATATAACCAGCAACACTGGTTTGGCCGTCTGAAGATTTCTGATTTGTTTGCGGGACTTTAGCTGTGTCGCAGTTCTTTATTCAAGAAAGAAAACCGTGACACCTCGGGGTGAAACAGGTCACGTAACCTGTTTTTATGAAAGCGAAAACTGTTTCACACTGGGTCGGGCGATGGCTCAGATACTAACTACAAATGGCACTTACTCATACTTTGATTCCGAATGATAACACAAAAGCATAAGAAAGGTATTAACACTCATTATTCTGACTTTGGCTGCTTTGAACCTATCAAATATTTGGCCCTAGCCCATAGTACCTGAGGTATTTCAATATTTAGCTTAGGTTAGTGCTATGGGTACTAATAAAGCTACGATTCGCTCGGACTGACACCCTATCAATTTGCTTTTGTTAACGACCGAAAGCCAGAAAAGCCCACTATGTAGTGGCCCAAAATGGGATCTTTACACCTAGTGTGTACTGGTTGGATGAGTTGCCGAAGTTGTATAAGAAAACATTAGAATATTTTGTTAAGATTGAGGAGAAATAATTTTGGCGAAAGTAATTTTAGGAATGACAATGTCCCTCGACGGCTATATTAACGACCGTAACGGAAGCGTTGGCCGTCTATATTTCGACTTGGCGGCAAGTAATGTGCAAGACGAGTCAATTCAGAACAATGAAGTTATGCAGGAAGCGATGCGTAACACGGGTTCTGTGGTGATGGGTAAAAACGCTTTCCTTATGGCCGACGATCCGGATTCGTATGCAGATACCTACGAATTTCAAGTACCAATATTTGTTCTGACGGAAGAAGTTCCCGAGAAAAAGCCGAAAGAAAACGAAAACCTCACATTTAGTTTTGTTACAGATGGCATTGAAGCTGCTATATCACAAGCCAAGAAAGCTGCTGGCGATAAGGACGTTACGATAATTGGCGGAGCTAGAACCGGCCAACAAGCCTTGCGAGCAGATTTAGTTGATGAAATTCAAATTGATATTATGCTTGATATCTTTGGCGGTGGCCTACGACTTTTTGAAGATATTGGCACGGAGATTGAGCTAGAAAAAGTGCGGGTCGTAGAAATGTCTGTCAGAAAACACCTCAAGTTTCGTGTTCTAAAGTAGACGACAAAATGAGCTAATAATGTACCTTAACGATCAAATCCTATGCCCAGCCAAAAACCAAAGTGAAAAACGGGATCACCATCATTTATCACGTCGACGGAAAGAGCGTGTTCGCCAAAGGGAAAACAAAAGGCGGCAAGCCCGACGGCTATTGGGAATGGTTTCGCAAAGATGGCACGCTTAAGCGCTCTGGTGATTTTAAAGATGGAAGGGCGGTCGAGTGGCTCGGTATGCCGGCCTGGCCATGGCTTTCAAGCTGCTTACTCAGGCCGAAAAGCGTTGGCGCAAGGTAAATTCACCCCACCTGGCCACCTTAAATCCCGATGGCAGCCCGCAACTGACAATCGTCTGGTCCGGGCTCGACGATGACGACATCGTGACGGCCCATTTATTCACCAACAAGAAAGTTCAGAACATTGTGAATGACGTGCGTGTAGCCCTTAGCTTTGAATGCGGTACCAAGAGCAAAATGGGCTTGTCCGAGTACCTGGTCATCTACGGAAAGGCCACTATCGAGGAAGGCGGAGCGGCCGAATGGCTCAAGGCTCTGGCCTGGGTCTACATGGGGCCGGTCAAATTCCCGCCCATGGACGATCCACCTCCAGGCTTCATTAACCGGATCAAAGTCGAACGCATTGGCGGCGTCGGCCCTTGGACCGACCGGGCTGTTTGACCATTGTGAAAATCTAGCCGCAGTTAACCATGTGGCGCAGCCATCTTGGTAAAATAAGTGGTCCATGCTTATTCAGCTTACTTCAATCCCATGCTTGTAAAACCTGATCTCCAAGACGAAAACATTGTTACTTGTCTGCAAAATGAATATGGATTTACCGGCGCCCAAGTAGTTTTTCTTCCTCTGGGTGCTGATCTGAATACGGCCGTCTACCGCGCCATCACGGAAGATGAGTTGACGTATTTTGTGAAATTAAGGCAAGGCCTCTTTGACGAAACTTCCGTGACCTTGCCTAAATTTCTCGGCGACCTGGGCATCAGGCAAATCATAGCTCCTCTGGTTACCAAAACAGGACAACTCTGGGCCAACCTGGAAGCCTTCACAGTAATTGTTTACCCTTTTGTCGATGGCCATGATGGCTATCAGGTTAAGATGTCAGCTCAACACTGGGGCGAGTTTGGTGCGGCCCTCAAGAGCATTCATGCTGCTGAAATACCTTCTTCGCTGACCAACCGCATCCGGCGAGAGAATTATTCTCCACAATGGCGCAATATGGTGAAGGAGTTCCTGGCGCGATTTGAGGATGAGATTTATGATGACTCCGTTGCTCAAAGATTAGCTACGGTTTTAAGGTCGAGAAGGGATGTGGTTCTGGATCTCGTCAGTCGTGCTGATCAACTCGCTTCATTGCTGCAGGTTCGATCTCCGGAATTCATCGTATGCCATTCTGATATTCACGCAGGCAATATCCTGATTGGTGACGACGACGTGATTTACATTGTCGATTGGGACGATCCCATTCTGGCGCCCAAAGAGCGCGATTTGATGTATATCGGTGGTGGTTTGCTGGGTGCCTGGTATAGGCCACAAGAAGAAGAGAACCTATTTTACCGGTCCTATGGTCATACGATGATAGATCCAGTAGCCATGGCTTATTATCGGTACGAACGCATCATAGAAGATATTGCAGTCTATTGTGAGCAGTTGCTTTTAACGACAGACAACGCCGAAGATCGAGAACAATCGCTAAAATATCTGAAATCCAATTTTCTGCCCAACCACACGATAGAGATAGCCTACAAGTCCGATCAGACTCTGGGAGAAGAGTAAGCCATCAATCGGAACTACCGCCCAATTATGCCGTCTCCACACGGGTGGGTTCGGGGCTCATTCGGCCGGGCGTCGTTTCTTGACGAGAAGAAAGATGATAATCGCTACAAATCCAAGTAGCAGGGCCGGCAGCCAGGGAGGTATCACTACCAAAGACTCAGGAAGTTCCTCCGGCGCCACCTTGGCGCTGCTCCAACTGACGGCGCTGGCCTTGGCACCGGTCGTCTTGACGCCGGAGAAATCGGCGTCGCTGACATTAACGGCAAGCCACCGGCTGCCAGAAAGATCCGCTCCGCTCAGGTCGGCCTTTTCCAAGTTGGCGCCGGCGATCAGGGCTTCATTTAGTTGGCTGCCGGACAGATTAGCGCTTTCCAGGTTCGCTCCCGCGATGACCGCCTGGCTCAGGTTGGTCTGGCTCAGGTCAACGGCTTCTGCGTTGAGGCCCAGGAGTTTGATCCCGGACAAATCAAGCGCGCTCAGATCTAGCTCGCTAAGGTCTCGTTTCTCTTTGTATGTCGCTTCAACATCTGAACGGTTTAGGGCATTTTCTGATTCCATGATTATCTCCTGTTAAACTATGCGCAGAATCTTACGCAGGTGTTCTGCGTTGCACTTTGTGTTCTTTTTCGATTTTGATTCTGCGTTCCGTTATTGCGGTAAATTTTACCAGATTTTGTTACAAAAGATTGGCCTGGATGGGCACATCGATCAATTCCCCGGTCGCGATTCCCATTTCTGGAGGCTGCCAATCCCGGTATAATCCATAATCTTCTTAGATTCATTTTCGATTAATGCCTGAGGTGGGTAATAATGTCAGACTGGAAGAGTGAATTAGACGATTTCTTTGACCGGCAGGAACATCTCGAGCGTGATGTGGCGGTAAAACAAGCCAGAGATCAGCAACAAATTGCTGCCTTCCTGGCCGAGATTGTAGCGCCAGCCTTTGATGAACTTAAGACATATCTGGAAGGACGCGGTCGGCAGGTCAAGGTTTCGGCTGACGGTGAGAAGGCGACCCTCGCGGTTTCCTTCCTGGGTCGGCCGGAGATCTTGTATAGACTTTACGCCAAATCGCTCCAGCCCGCCATCGTTTATGCCTATTACGATCAAAGCACCGGCAAAGCGATCAAGGCAAAAGATGTCATCACCACGGCTGAAGGGGAAGTTCAACTCGCCGAGATCACCCAGGAAGTGATCATCCAACAATTCATACGCAAATATAAGAGCGTGGCTTTTTAGCTTTACGCCAGGGTAGGGGGCATTCGTCCTTGGTAGAAATGCCAATTCACTCCGCTCACCCTCTAATTTTCCCAGGAACCCGTTGACTAGGGAAATGTGACCCACCAAGAGGTTGGTGCCGTCACGGGGAACAAAAACCAGTCTGGATCGTCAATAGACATAGAACAGGTTTCCATATTCCTTGGGCCACCTAACGCAACCACTGCCCTAACCAGAGGCCGGCTTCATGAAAACAACGATCTCTTCCTTATTTGTACATCTAAGTTTATCAGTCCTGATCGGAATATTATTGGCTGGCTGCTCTTCGATAGGGAGCACAAGACAAAGTGGTGAAGCAACCGTCTTTCCTGCTGAAGGTGCAACAGTAACAGCTACCGTCAACTTGGGGAAACTTACTCTCACTAACAATTCGCCAGATACGATCTATTTTCGGATCTTCCCAACCGAGATACTACCCGTCATCGAGTGGGCTCCCTGTATTGCGCCAGAGGTTTGCCCGGCCGAAGCGACCCTCGACCCAGGTTTTAAAACCCAGATCCCCTTGCGAACTATCGTTGAAGATCGGGCGGAATCGATCACCGTATTCTGGTGGCGATTTCTGGATAAACGGCCCGGAGCCAGTATCCCACCCATGGCGCTAGAAGAATTTGTAATAGAGTTGCCTTGAAACGCTTTCCCCAGTTCTGATGTCCGGATTAATTCCTTCCTGATAGGACGACTTGCCCATTTATAACCTTGCCTGAAGGGTGCTATCATGATTAGGGAAATCGATCCTTGCCAATATCAGATGTTACTGTGGGTTAAATTGCCTTTCTAGAGCAATTAAAGAGTGTGCCATGCCCAAAATTATGGTTATTGATGACGACCGCCAGTTCTGTTCATTGATGAAAAAGATGCTCGAACTTGATGGTTACGAGGTCACCACCGTCAGCGAAATGTCGGAAGCCTGGAAGAATCTGGGGCATGATTTACCCGATGTAGTCTGTTGTGATATAAAGCTGGGAGGTACCAATGGCCTTGATTTTCTTTCCCGGCGGGCGGAGATTGATGGACTGGTGAACGTACCTATTGTGACCATAAGTGGAAATTATTCTCATGCTAGCCAGGCCCAGGCGGCCGAGTTGGGTGCCTTCGCATACTTGACCAAACCTTTCAAGCCCAGCGAGTTAAGAACTGTCATTCAGGCGGCCTTGGGCTCCGCCACACCCGCATACGCTTCCCCGAAATCGACTAACCCCATATAGATGTTTGGCTCAGGCTAGGCCCTCTAATTTTCGATCGCGAACGGCGATGAAGGCATCCAAAATTTCGGATTTTGCCGTCCCATCAGCGCGAACGATCCCTGCATTTTGCATATTGTCTGACCAGGCGAACCAGATGACGGCTTCGACCTGATCGCTGTGATTATTGGCCACGGTCTTGTAAAAGTCCCGCATATATTGGGCCACGGCCTGGTGACTGTCCTCCGGTAGGGGTTTATCTTCACCGACGATACCGATCTCCGTGATCCACAAGGGCTTGTCAGGTATTTGTTCAGCGAAACCATTCAACTCCCGATTTAAGGAACCGAATCCCCAGCCACGAAACGGCCGTTTTCCGGGCCAGCGACCATAGGGATGAATGCCGACGGCATCGACTGGTAGATCGCCGCCCAAAGCCCGTTGAACTTGCTTTACATAAGAACCGGCTTCCGCATGATCGGTAGACAAACCACCAAAAATGACTTTTGAATCAGGGGAGACGGTCCGGATGGCGCTTGCAGTTCTCCATAACAGTTTGGCATAGTGTTTAGGAGGCACGTAGACCGAGACCCAGGGTGTATCCTGGTTGTCTTCTTCATTCCAAATCTCGAAGCCTACTTTGTCCCCCAGGTGGGCATAATGACTGGTTATCTCGCCAGCGGCCGTGGCAAATTGGCCGGCATAAGCGTCCCAATCCCCCCCATTTAGCCAGGGCGCGTTTTTACCCGCAACCGTCTGCTGATTCAATACGAATAACGTGCCGATGCCCTTTTTTGCATAAGCTTTCACGATAGGATCATACTCGGCGAAACTCTCAGACACCGGGCGTTTCTTATCCGCAGCCTTAAACGGGAAACGCACCCAATCTATCCCTGTCAAAACGCCAACATCTTGTGGATTGCTGTGAGCCGCATCCGGACTGATATTCATGCCTGTTTGCAGCAGCTCTTTGGCGGCAGGTACAGAAGGCACCCCATCATTCTGATTCTCTTCTTCATCGACGACCATAATATCGATCCAATATTGATCGCCAAACAAACGGCCCTTGTCATTGGCCAACTGAAATACATGTTTGTAGTAGCCTGGTTTCTCCGGGGCCATAAAGAGCAAGGTTACGTCGACTTCCTCGCCAGGTGCAACGTTGCGCTCACCAGTTGCCTCATATAAGGGTAAACGCTTTCTGACCATCAAGCCTTTATTAAGCCTAACCAGGTGATAGCCCAATCTCCAATCTTTTGTGCCGTTATTCTTTAAACGCCAGGTGGCGGCGAAATTTGTGCCACCAGGAACCTGATCCAGGTCGGCCGGGCTGTGAAAGCTGATGAATTGGGAGTCGTCGTTGCTCATATTATCAGACGATTGCTTCAACTTGCTTCAGAAAAGGTGATCGCAATTTAACAAGATCTTAATATGGCTTAGGGGTTATTGTCAAAAATGCGAAACTGTTTCATATTTTCCGCGTACTTGTTTGTAAGCTGTTATTAGTAGGAATAAACTACAGGCGCAATCTTGCCTATGACCACCAGTTACCGCTGATGAACGAACCATAGAGCGACAAGATCGTGTGTCATGGTTAAAAACTGAAGAAAGAAAACCTGACACTTCGAGGTGCAACGGCTCTTCTAAGGGAACTTAACCAAAAATGGGAGCCCCTGCACACTGCTAAGACCTACCATGCAAAACGATTCTGAACCAATCATCATTGTCGACAATGTCCACAAATCCTACCTCATGGGCAAAGAAGCTATCCCTGCCTTGCGTGGCGTCTCGCTAGAAATCTTCCCCGGCGACTTCGTCTGTCTAATGGGACCCAGTGGCTCGGGCAAGACCACTTTGCTAAACATTATTGGTGGCCTGGATGAAGCCGGTCGGGGGCATGTCATCGTCGATAAAGATAATCTCGTGTCCCTCTCAGAAGATCAGCTGGCCTCTTTGCGGTTGCGGAAGATGGGCTTTATCTTTCAGAGTTACAATTTGCTGGCCAATTTTACCGCTCAGGAGAATGTGGAAGCACCTATGGTTCTGGCCAAGGTCAGCCGAGGCGAACGGCGGGACCGCGCTAAAAAATTATTGGACAAGGTGGACTTAGGCGACCGGAGCCATCACTATCCCAGCGAGCTTTCTGGCGGCCAACAACAACGCGTGGCCATCGCTCGCGCACTAGCCAACGACCCTTCGATTCTCATCGCCGACGAAATGACGGGCGATTTAGATTCGGAGACAGGCTTTGCCATCATGGCGTTAGCTGCCCAACTTAATCAGGACGGCATGACCATCATTTACGTTACTCACGACCCACGTATGGCTGAATTTAGTAAGAAAGTGATCCAAATACATGACGGTAAGATCGTCAATAATTCGTGACCGTATAAGCTCGGGGCGACGATATACTCGGGCATCGAACATATGATTCTTAAATATGTTTTCAAAAACTTCTCTCGCCGCAAGGTGCGCACCATCCTGATGATCCTGTCATTGATGGTTAGCACTGCGCTCATCGTCACCATGAGCGCCACGGTAGAAACGATGCGCCAATCCACCGTTGATTTAATAGCCAGTTCTGTGGGCCGGTACGATCTGTCATTGGTCAAGCGCGATACCAGTCACAGCCCTTTTATCGTTGTTTCGGAGGGAACAAGACAGGTTCTGTCGGCCGATGATCGGATCACGGCCGTTTATCCCCGGATTGAAGCACCAGTCGAGATTTCAGCTAAGGGCAATATTGGTCAGGCCGGCCTGATCGCCTTAGACCCAGATCAGGACGATATCGGTTATATCGACGTGATCAGCGGCACCTATCAGCTGGGCAATTGGCAGGCGGCTTTGTTAGAAGAAGGATCTTTTGCCTATGATTTGGATGTCGGCGACACCATCGATGTATCCTACAGTTTTCCCGTGCCTCGTGAAAGAGGCCAACCCATTGTTGCTGGGGCCAGCCAACGCCGCACGACCCAACGCTTCACAATCACTGCCATCGTGCGCCAGGATGGCGTCACCGGAGGTTTTTCCAGGGAAGGGTTGATCGTTGACTTAGCGGATGCCCAGGAATGGCTCGACATGCCCGACCAGGCTCTTTCTCTCATCGCCACGGTCGACCCCGCCCTTTACGAGACCAACAACGCCGAAGCGGCCGCCTTACGAGTGCGTGGTGTGGTTAGGGCAGTCCAGGAAAGCTTAGGAGATGAATATCAATACAGTCTTGACAAAGCAGTAGCCCTAAGTGAAGCTGCCGAAGCTTTCTTGGCAGTACAAGCGCTGATCAATACCTATGGTCTCATGGCGCTTGGCGTCGTCGGATTACTCGTCCACACCTTAGTGATGACCAATGTACAGGAACAACGCCGCGACATGGCAATTTTGCGAATTCTTGGTAGCAAACGCAACTACCTCTTTGCAATCGTCATTGCCGAAGTGCTTGTCATTGGCGTGATCGGCGTCAGCTTTGGGATCGTAGCCGGTGAATTAATCACCCGCTTCATTGCCGTGCCGGTCATTCAACAACTGATGGCGAATGAAGGCATCCCCGCCACGATAACACCAACGGTTTCTATTCCGACCCTAATTCCGGTCACCGTCGCCGCCTTTGCCGTCCTGATCCTCAGCAGCCTCAAGCCGGCTCGCGATGCGGCCAATACCAAAGTCATGCACGCCATCAACCCTGGCGTTGCCGACAATATCCAGCTCGAGGATCTGGCCCGGCTGCGCGAACGCCGCCCCGACTTTAAACTATTTTTAGGTGGGCTGGCGTTGATGCTCATCTTCGCTATCATCGCCGGTTTTCAAATCGTCGAAACATTTGGCGGTCCCGCTCTTGAAGTGACATTTATCTTGCTGGCTCTAGGTTTACTGGTCTTGGGTTTAGGCATGATTTTTTATATTGCCACCGTTCCCTTTGAAAGACTGGTCCTATTTTTGATGGGATTGGTCGTGCCGCGCTTGACATACTTCGCCAGGCGAAATGTCGGCCGCGGTCAGACCCGCAATACACTCATATCTTTACTGGTGTTATTCAGCGCCGTGTTGCCTAGCTTCCTGGCCACCACTGTGGCCCTGGAACAGGCCAACTTAGAAGCTAACGCTCGTCAAAACATGGGCGCGCCGGCTATTATCCAGGTGTTCGGCTTCTGGTTGACTCCTGAAGAGGCGGAGCGGCACAGGCTAAAGCCAGATTTTAGAACCAGAGAGTTGGCGACCGTGGCCGGCGTCGATCGCACCGCCGGCTTGACATACGGCTATCAATCGGATGCATCGGACACTGTAGGCTTCAGATCAGCTGGCGTTACGGTCCAAGGTGTCGACGGCAATTTGAATGATGTGTTGTTTGCCGACCTGCTAGAATTCACGGCTGGCGATCCTGAAGCACTCGAAACCTTGTTATCCGACCCGGAAGCGATCATCATTAGCGAAGGTTTAGCCAACCACTTAGCCGTCTCTCTTGGTGATGCCATCAACCTCACTGGCGAAGGCACCGACCATGTTTTAAAGGCCCGCATCATCGCCATCGCCCGCAAAGTTCCAGGAATCAACGGGATCGGTCGTAGCCGCATCGCGGCTCAGTCCAATAGTGCGGTGCTCATATCTCTGGACAGCTTTCGAGAACTCATTACACCGTTGAACCAACCACTACCCCCACGAGACAAGCCTATCGTGGAGCGGATCATGATGACTTTATCGCCTGGCGCGGTCGCCCAGGACGTGGCCGATGAGATGGGCAAACGATTCAGCCAGGATTACAGCATCTGGACCCGTTTCCTGGAAGTGTTGCTCGAAAATAACCGGCGGCAACAAGCATCCCAACAGATATTTCTACTTGTGTTGACTTCTATCGCCTTCACGACGGCAGTTTTTGGCGTCTTTGCCGTCATCTATGTGTCCATATACTCTCGCCGGATAGAGATCGGCATGATGAAGGCTATGGGCATGAAACGTCGTCAATTGACCGGTATGCTCAACTTGGAAGCGATTGCCATGACTTTGGGAGCGGCCTTGGCTGGCATAACGGCCGGGGCTGCCATGGCTTATATCGTCTTTTATGGCGAACGAGCTTTGTCTCAGCAGCCAACCAGGTTCGCTGTGGATACGACGGTTATACCTTTTATCGTACTCATGATCGTGCTGGCGAGCATGATCAGCGCCACTTTTTCTGCCCGGCGGATCGTTAAAAAGCCGGCAGTTGAGATTTTGCGGATGTGATGAAATGAAACAGACCTTAATTTTTATCAGCCTTGTTTTTCTTGTTGCCTTAACTTCTTGCAGCCGGGAACCGGAAGATAATGAACCGGAATCATCCCAGGGACAGACAACCGTCGAAGTCCAAGAGGGGGAAGCAGAAACGACCGCGATTCCGACTCGGCCGGTTGTAATCGGCACCGAGATCTTGGCCGATGGGCAATTGGTAACGGTGAATCCTACCCTGCCTCTGAGTTTCAAAAGCGGCGGCCAATTAGTGGGTATCCATGTTAAAGCAGGCGAGGAACTATCGGAAGGCGACCTCGTTGCTACTTTGGATGATGAGGCCCTCCGAGCGGCCCTGTCCAATGCCGAATTGGCTGTAAACCAAGCTGAAACTTCGCTGGCCCAGGCCCAGCTTTCTTTGGACGATTTGTTGAATTGGCAACCCGAGGAAATGGCTGTATCCGTGGCCGAAGCCAATCTGGCGGCGGCCGAAGCAAATTACAATCAGGCGCTCTCACAAGACGCTGTCTCTGGGAACAGCCTGACCTCGGCTCGGGTGGGTTTAGACCAAGCCCAACGCAACCTGACCGATGCTCAGGCTGCCTACGATCAGGCCTGGCAAGAAGCTCGCGATTGGGAGCTGAACTACAACAAACCCATCTGCTATCCTGGACAGGGAGGAGATGCCCCTTGTACCGGACCAACCTGGAAAGATCGCCTGGAACAAGAAAGAGATGGCACGACTCGAGGCCTGCAACAAGCGAATGATAGCCTGTCCATAGCCCGGGCAAATTATGCTCTGGCTCAAGCTGGCCTGAGTGATAGCCTTGCCCTGGATGCGGCCGCAGCTGTAACCAATGCGGAACGAACCTTGCAACAGGCTCAAACCGGGCCCAAGGAAAATGAAATCGCGGCCGCCGGCCTCGAGGTAGAACAAGCGAAGCTGTCTCTGCAGCAAGCTGAGTTCAACCTCGAGCAAGCAACCCGAGCCTTGGAAAATGCCCAAATCCACGCTCCCTGGGATAGCATAGTCATGTCCGTTGATGTGGCCCAGGGGGCATTCGTCACAGCCGGCACACCTATCATCACGCTTCTTGATACCGGCACCGTTCAATTTCAGACTATCAATCTTAGCGAACGGGATCTGGCTTACATAGGACAGGGCCAGCCGGCCGAAATCATATTTAAGACTTATCCAAGCCAGCCAATCAGTGGGACGGTCGCACATATCGTGCCCCAAGCCAGTGGCCAGGTCGGCGATGCTGCTACTTTTACAGTAGTCATCGACATTGAACCAACAGACCTTCGCCTCTGGTCGGGAATGACGGGGCGGGCTGAAATTCAGCGCTCCGAAGAGTAATTTCAATTAAGGGACCGGAGCTTTTTATTCATTTCCGCTTGATAGCACCAACTATCTTCGAATCGCGGCTTCCAAAGATAGGAATAGTTGCCCATTTCAATCGGCTTGGAAATCGTTATCATATTCATAAAGGCCAATCGCCGGCGTCAGTAGTCCGCAAGCGTTAGCGAATAATACGGTCAGAAACGCTGAAGGATACCAAATGCCGACTGTTCTGGTTATCGAGGATAATCCACAAAACGCCCATCTCATCAAAACAATGTTAGAATTTGAAGGCTATGCTGTGAAAGCTGTCGCCAATGTGACGAGAGCTTGGGATTTGCTGGCGAAAGAACTACCCGATGTCATTTGCTGCGACTTAATGATGCCCGGTATCAACGGCTACGATTTTCTCGCCCGCCGGGATGAAATTCAGGGATTAGAGGAGGTGCCGGTTGTCGCCGTGACCGGTAAAAACTTGCCTAAACAAGAAGTGGAAAGACTGAAAGCCTCCGCTTTCCTGCTCAAACCCTTTGGCATGAACCAGCTGCTGTCGGCCATTAATTCAGCTCTATCGACTCCCAACCTTTAAGCGATCCAGTCCCCCGCCTAATCTCTCATCAAATTATAGAAATCCTTTCGTTTGCTCTTGTCCTGAGTGTGCTGGCGAGAGGATAATGATGGCTACTAAATGGCCTGGTCTCAATTTTGCACGAACGTGCCATTGCGCAGGTCGGCCAAGGCCTGTTGAATCTCTTCCCGGGTATTCATGACGAATGGACCGTATGGGACGATGGGTTCCTTGAAAGGTGCGCCGGCCATCAACATGAACCGCACGCTACTTTCCTTGGCCGCGCGTACACGTACATGATCGCCATCGTCGAATATGGCCAATTGAACGGCCTCAATTGAGACGCCATGATCGCCATCGTCCATGCCGAATAAGCCAGCTCCCTCGAAGATGTAAGCAACGGCCGAATGGCCTTCAGGTATGGACAATTCAAACTTCCTGCCTGTCTGCAAAGTCACATCCATGTAAAGAGGTTGGGCGGCGATCTCCGTCACCGGCCCTTTGGTGCCTGCATATTCCCCGGCAACCACACGCACGATAAGATCTTGAGTCTTGACGGTGGGAATGCTATCAGCGGTTACTTCCTGGTAACGTGGTTGGCTCATTTTCTGATCGGCCGGCAAGTTGACCCATAACTGGAAACCGTCGATCAGTCCACTCGGCCCGCGCTTCGGCAACTCTTCATGCATTATGCCCCGACCACTGGTCATCCACTGCACATCGCCAGGTCCGATGATGCCCATATTTCCCAGGCTATCCCGGTGGCGGACATTGCCCTCCAGCATATAAGTGACCGTCTCTATGCCGCGATGGGGGTGGGTAGGAAAGCCAACGATGGGACCTTCGATGGGATTGTTGAAAGCGAAGTGATCGAAGAGTAGGAATGGATCGAATAAGTTCTCCGGATTGGGTCCAAAAGAGCGGCGTAGCAGTACGTCAGCGCCTTCGATCACGTACTGAGGCTCGATAATCTGCTTCACTTTTCGGGCTATACTGCTCATTGTGTCTGATCCTTTCTGTGCTAGGTGGATACTTAAAAGAATATTATATCAATTTTATGATTAAAATTTGTTAAATCCCGGATGATTGCCCGATTTTTTTGATGAACGATTGATAATAGTCGGGCAAAGGTTCTGGTTATCCGCTTGATTCAGAGTGTTTAGTTTGCTAAACTTCCGGCCTTTGTCAAAGAAATGATTGGGGGGCATCGACGGAAAAACCCTGAAATATGCCTGGACTCCGATTATTTCAACAGGAGGTTAGACAATGAGTCATATAGCAGTACCAATTGAAAAAAGAATCGCCCTGGTGGCCCACGATAACAAGAAAAACGATCTCTTGGATTGGGCCGAATACAATCGCGAAATGTTAAAGGAACATAAGTTGTATGCCACCGGCACTACCGGTCGGCTATTGGAGGAACGTCTCGAAAGAGAGGTGACTAAGTTACAGAGTGGTCCCCTCGGTGGTGACCAACAGCTTGGGGCGAAGATCGTCGACGGTGAGATCGATGCGGTGATCTTCTTCTGGGACCCATTACAAGCCCAGCCTCACGATCCCGACATCAAAGCCTTACTTCGTGTGGTTGTGGTTTGGAATATTCCCATCGCCTGTAATCGCTCCTCGGCCGATATGATCATCTCTTCGCCATTGATGGCCGAAATTTATGAACGGGAAGTGCCAGATTACGAAAGTTATCGCCAACGGCCTATTGAGTCCGAACTGGACAATTCATTGATCTATTCAAACTGATTGGTGCAAAAAGTGATTCGCTGAATCGGACCGGTTAGTGAATCAATCTCTTACCGCAACACCTCGGGGAGATGGGGCTCTTCATGTCATTCATTCGATTGAGGAGCCCCTTTCGTATTTCTGGGGTTGTCTTGATCCTAGGGACAAAAAAACGGCCACCCCTGACAAGGAAATGGCCGTTCAATCAATCAAACTGAATGTTCGTGGTTATTGATTACCAGCGGTTGTTATTATAACCTTTGTTCCGGTTGTTGCCGCCGCCGCCACGCTTGTTGTCCTCACGGGGCTTTGCTTCGTTGACTCTCAGTTCGCGTCCATCGATCAACTGATTATTCAGCGACTTAATTGCCGCGTTGGCCGATGACTCTTCCATTTCCACGAAAGCAAATCCGCGGAACCTGCCCGTATCCCGATCGGTAATCCAGGCAACTGACTCAACGGTTCCATATTCTTCAAACATTTCTTTGACTTTGGTTTCCGTTGCGTCGTAGGATAAGTTTCCTACATAAATCTTCTTGCTCAACTCTTTCACTATCTCCTAAATCTAGCTTCCAAACATTCCACACAGTTTGTAGTGGACTCTCAAAAGCACCAATATAACGATCTAATTATGCAGGATTTTAATAATTTGTCCATAAGATCCCTATTTGACATATTTTTTGAAGGTCATGTCTATCCATAAACTAATTTATCGAATCATTTTCAGATCACGCTTTCAGCGGTTATCATAGCAAGGTAGCAGTCGATCTGCCTTAACCTTTGCCAGAGATTAGACGAGTTCGTTTATAGAGGAGTGAATCATGGAATCTGTTCGTTCAAAATCTTCTTCCGCTACTTGGGAAGCCCGGTTGCAGCCAAAGATCCAGGGAGAGATCGTTAACCCTGATAACCCCAAATATGATGAAGCCAGGAGCGGTTTTAACCTGTCGGTAAACCAGCGACCGGCCTTGATAATCCTCCCTGAAAATGCCCAGGATGTCATGGATACAGTTCGCCTGGCCCGCGACGAAGGTCTCGACGTTTCCGTACAATCGACAGTTCATGGCGTTGGTCGCCCGGCCGATGACTGCCTGCTTATTCGCACTTCCAAAATGACCGATATTAGGGTTGATGCTGCTTCTAAGACCGCATGGGTTTCGGCCGGGGCTAAATGGGGTCATGTTCTGCCAAAAACCCAAGCCCATGGATTGGCGCCGTTATTAGGTTCCTCGCCGGATGTGGGCGTTGTCGGCTATACCCTTGGGGGTGGTTTCGGTTGGCTAGGGCGCAAGTATGGCCTGTCAGCCGACAGCGTAAATTATTTTGAGTTAGTGACTGCCGATGGACAATTACTGCGGGCCAGTGCCGAGGAAAACCCCGAGCTCTTTTGGGGATTGCGCGGCGGCGGTAGTAGCCTTGGGATCATCACCGGCATGGAGATTAAGCTCTACCCAGTATCGACCGTTTACGGCGGTTTCCTCGTTTACCCAATGGAAAAGGCCAGGGCTGTCTTAACCCGCTTTCGTGAGTGGGTCGATTCTGTCCCAGAGGAAATGACGTCGTCTGTCGCCATGATGAATCTTCCGCCGCTTCCGATGGTGCCTGAATTATTGCGCGGAAAGTCCGTGGTTATGGTTCGAGGTTGCTATTGCGGTCCGGTAGAAGAAGGCGAAGCCTTGGTCAAAGGCTGGCGCGATTGGCAAGCGCCCTTTATGGATGCTTTCAGGGTGATGCCATTTAGCGAAGTTGCCTCCATCAGCAACGATCCTGAAGGCCCGGTACCCGGCCTGAGTTCCGGTGCATGGCTTGGAGAGTTGAGTGACGGCGCAATTGATACTTTGCTGCGGTATGTGGCGCCGGAAGATGGAAGATCTCCTATCTTGATGACTGAAATACGCCATGCAGGCGGAGTGATATCTAGAGTTGACGCTGACACGGCCGCGTATGGAAATCGCGATGCCGAATTACTGATGCAAATCGTCGGCATGACGCCAACGCCCGAGTCGCATGCTTTTCTAGAACAATATACCGCTCGCTTCAAGGAAGAATTGAAACCGTATCTGGCCGGAAGCGTTTATATGAACTTTCTTGAAGGTCGAGAATCTCGGGAACGGGTGAAAGATGGTTTTTCGCTAGAGGCATTCGAGCGTCTAATCAAATTAAAGACCACATATGATCCGGATAACCGCTTCAGTTATGGTTTCAACATCCCCCCGGCCGGCTGAATAAGAAAAGGTTCGCCTAATCAACTTGCGTTAAAAATAAGCTAGGTTGCCAACTGGAATAGATCATGTTCGACCACATTCGCCTGCAGATAATTTATCCTTGCAACGCCCAATGTGCCTGGTGCGCGACCCACCGTAAAAATCCATGGTTTGGCGAATTGTATAAAGATGGGGTAGCCGAAGGAATCCATCAATTTTTTATTCAACTCATACGCCACTTCCGTCCGCGGCAGGTATTCATTTCTGGAGGAGAACCGCTGCTCTACCCGGAAATCGCCGATTTTCTTAACGATATCAAAGATGCTGTCGAGCAGATCAACCTCTTTACTTCTTACCAATTTAGCGAAACGGCTCGTGAACGAATTCCGTTTCAGGCGATGCCCCTCGATCAGATCCTGTTTTGCCATACACCGATATTTTTCGAGCGCCACCGCTGGTATGAATTTACTGGTGGTTTTCCATTTGACCTGTATGTCAATAATATACGGGCCATAGGCCGGCTGGCGGCCCGAAAACGTTTCAAATTCATCATCAACCATAAATCCCTTGTCGAGGAAATCCAAAACTTTCAAGACCTGGTCAAACCGGATCAAAGTTTTGAGTTTGGCTTGAAGGTGATCAATGATCAAGGCGGTGGTCTGAATGCGGATGTCATCCGCAAGAGCAAGGCTCTTACCGGTGAACGAGTTCAAACCCTCGAGCGATTATTATCTGATGCTGGCTGGGGCAAGATAAACTACAAGGTCGGCAGCGCCGCGGTCATGGCTCCCTTGCTAGAAGACGGAGATGTGACCCGGTGCACCTATCGCCGGCAACCGACCGAGTTACGTTTTGCTCTTTACCGGGCCAATGCGCAAAAACAAATACTGAAATATCGATATTGTCCCTACTTCCCCTCGGATTTCGGCTATCGTTTTCATATCGGCCGCGATACGTTGGATAAGTTGGAAAGAAACTATTACCGGGGAAATTTTCGCGACCGCTGCCAGGATTGTCGCTTCTTACAATACGTGAATGTTGCCTGAAATAGTTTGTCCGGCGATCATAGGCCGCATTATCGAAGAGTGACTCTGATTTTTTGGATCAAATCGACCGGGAAGGAACAGTATGAAAAAACTCAGGATTATCAGTGGCGCATTGTTGGGTATCAGCCTGCTTTTATTTGTCGTTTCGTGCGCGGCCGATGCCACGGAGTATGAAAAGCAAGGGAGGGCTCACGTCGATGCTGAAGAGTATGACCAGGCCATTGAAGCATTTGTTCAGGCAATCGAGATCGATCCAGGTTATGCCGACGCCTACAATGATCTTGGCAATACCTATCGCAAAACCGGTGAATTCGACCAGGCGCTGGTTAATCTAAATAAAGCCATAGAGTTGGATTCGGGCCACTACAAAGCCTATAAAAATCGCGCAAAGCTCTACGCCGAGCAAGGGAATTTTGTGCAGGCATTGGCTGATTTTGATCGTTCCGTAGAGTTACAGCCTGATTTTGCCCAAAATTATTTTGATCGCGCCCTGGTCTATGAAAGCATAGGCGACCACCAGGCGGCCGTCATCGATCTACAACAGTTTCTGCTCTTAATCGATGATCCGGAGTGGATCGAACGAGCCGAGCAAAAAATGATGGAACTGCAAGGGCGTTGAATCAATCCCTGAAATCGCCAAAGGACAAGATGCGGCTGCTGCTTGTCTTAACCGAATATCCGCCAAGTATCGGTGGAATGCAGACCCATGCTTCTTACCTTTCGCGCCACTTGAGGGATACCGGCCATGTTGTTGAGGTTGTCACCTATCGCTCGGAAAACAAAGAGAAGAGGGCCCTGGCCCGCCAGTTTGACAGCCAGTTGGACTTTGTCGTTCACAGGGTATTAAGCCGTCTTTCTTACTGGCATAACATCAATACCCTTAGAAACATCGCCGATGTGTTCAAGCCCGACCTCGTTTACTGCTCGACGATTTTTTACGGCTTTTTGCGAGATTATGTGTCCGTCCCCGTCGTTTGCCGATCCGTGGGCAACGATGTGCTCCGTCCTTGGATCGCCTATCCTTTCCAGGTAGGCAGCCGCGTATTGGGCGCGCCAGGAGTGGATAATTGGTCGTATTCGATGTTCAAGCGTATGAATCACCCTGAGTGGCTGACGGCGCTTTTTGAGAGAAAACGCCGGGCGCTTGTGGCGGAGTCCGTGAAACAAATCGATATTGTGATAGCCAATAGTGATTATACTGCCAGCCTATTTGACGAAATGGGGGTCGGTAAAGAACGTGTGCGGGTGTTGGTCGGTGGCGTCGACGCCAGGCGTTTTACCCCCAATGGTGCAAATCGAGGTGATCTCCGGCGTGATCTAGGAATTGATGATCAGGCTTATGTGATCACGACGGTTTGCCGCCTGGTAGCAAAAAAAGGAGTCGACTTTTTGCTGAGATCTTTTCCCGCGCTACTAAGGCAGCTGCCCGAAGCTCACTTGCTGATCGTAGGCGATGGAAAACATAAAAAACATTACCGACGGCTGGCCCAGGAGTTGGGGCTACAGCGAGTGACTTTTGCCGGCCGGATCGACCACGTACGCGTGCGACAATACTATTGGCTTTCAGACTTGTTTGTTTTAGCCAGCCGGGTGCAGGTCAACGCGCTGTCCAAGCAAAAGGATGCCGAGACCATGGGCAGAGTGCTCTGCGAAGCTAATGCGGCCGGTGTGCCGGTGGTGGCGGCCCGATCTGGAGGTATTCCCAGCGTGATCTCCCATGGCTGTAACGGTCTGCTTTTTGATTCGGATGATGAAGAGGATTTTTTGGCTCAGGTCATCAGGGTTCGCAACGACCCTGCTTTAGCACAAGCTCTCTCCTTTGCCGGGTTACAGTTGGCCCGCCAAAAATTTGATTGGTCAGTGATTCTCCAGGCTCATGAAGGTTACTTTGACGAAGTCGTTGCCGTCTCAGAATAGTCCTTTGAAGGCCTCTATCTGATCCCAATTTGATTGGCTAAGTTCAATCCCCGCTTGTGATTCAGACCCGGTCCAGCCACTAATCAAGGCCCATGTGCCGGAATATAAAAGGACCATGGCGCCTGGTTTCAAGGTTAAAGGCTTGAGACAAAAACACCATGGCCCGGGAAAATACTCTTTCTGTTAATCGATCATTCATTAAGCGGCCGCAAGTTGGCTGACCTTTTTGGGTTCCCCATCAAATAGTTCGGCCGTGTCGTTATGTAGCAATACCCACAGCGTATAAATGGCAATCGCCGTGCCGATGGGGAAGTCGAGTAGATCGAGGACCGCTAATACGAGCACCAGTATCCGTGCCCAGGTTTTCCCTTTTAGAAGGCCAATGCCGCCGAGGATGCCCGGCACCGCCAATAAAACGAGCAAACCGGCGATGGAGGGTCCGACGATTGCGGTGATTGCCAATGCTTCAGCATCGCCTGAGATCAACCCGCCGCCGACGACCGCTAGCAATACGAATGCTGCGACCAACAATTTTAACAGGCCAAAGCCTATGTTTAGGGCGGCCACAACGGTAACATGCTGTTTCATTTATTCACTCCTTATATGGAAAAGGTTCTAATTCCATTGATTTCTTTTTGCTATTAACTACGCATCTTCCTGTTTCGATGTTGCCAAAAGTTGATGTAAATCCCTTTACAATGTTTTGTGGCCCAGAAGAAGTGGACACAGCGAAGGATCTCCTTGCCGCGCCTATGCAGCCAGCGTGAATGCCCAATCGACACATTCGACTGTTTTTTCAGTGAAAAAATGCTTGGCTCGCCCAAACAAGATCCCAATTCGGGGCTTGATTTTAAGAATAAATTAAGATATTATAAAAATTGTAGTATGGCAGATTCAGGACTCATGTCCTGCGCTTGATTCGGAAATTCAATTAGAAGAGGAGGTGATTACCTATGTTATACATTTCGAGTGAAGACGGGCAGGGATTGACCGAATACGTATTTATTCTCGTTCTTGTAGCTTTTCTTTTAATGGGACTCCTAACCGTCTTTGGTCAACAAGTCATCAACATTTATTATTATATTAAAGATGAGATTGTGGCGATCTAATTTATTAGTTGCCTCGTATTTGATAATTTGGAATTTATCGATGATGAGAGCCCTGGCATAAGGGTTCTCTCTTTTTGCCGAATGAGCTCAATTTAAGTCTACGAAGTAGCTTTCGCAAGCCTCATCAATAAGCTCGGGGGAGAGACGCACGGGGATGTCTTCATACTCGCAGATGGAGACGACGGTCTTGACGATATCTCGGGGGTGGACTGATTGCATCACGCGATTTGTGTCCCGGTACCATGTTTTTAATAAATACATAAAACATTCTTTGTCGAAGGGGACGTTATAGGCTTGGCATGCGCCGACAAAGATTTGAAAATACTTCTTTTCGTCAGGACCGACAACTTCTACCTTCATTTGAATGCGTCGCAAGAAAGCGCCGTCCACCAGGTCGCTGGGATCGAGATTGGTGCAAAAGACGATTAACTGGCGGAAGGGCATTTCCAGGGTCTGTCCAGACTGCAACCTAAGGAAGTCAATGCCGCTTTCCAAGGGAACGATCCACCGGTTCAACAACTCATGAGGGCTAATTTGTTGCCGGCCGAAGTCGTCGATCAAGAACATACCGCCATTGGCTTTCAATTGCAGCGGAGCTTCATATATCTTTGCAATTGGTTCATAACGCAAATCCAGCGAATCCATGATTAATTCACCGCCAACCATGACTGCCGGCCTCTGACACAATGCCCAACGACCGTCGATTTTGTTCTTAATTCCGAGGGGTTTGCTGCCGGGTTTAGCCGTAGCCCCGTTGGTCGATGGCGTTTTATCTTCCCAAGGTACATGGACCAGGGGATCGCGAACTTGGATGATTTGCCCGCCGACGGTTAGGGCGTAGGGTAAGTAAATCGGCTCGGCATGTCCAAGCATCTCCCCTATTAGCTGGGCCACTGTCGTCTTACCGTTTCCTGGGGGCCCATACAAAAAGAGCGATGATCCCGAACTGACAGCCGGGCCAATTCGCCTGTGAAAATTTTCTGGCAAAACCAGGCTTTGTAACGCATCCTTGACGTGTTGGGGCTTAACATCCAACCGCCGCTCTGTCTGGGCTATGATGACGTCCCGGTAAGTATTCAAATCAACTGGCGTTGGCCCAATATATTGGCTGCGTTCCAGCGCATCGCGAGCTCGTCCCATTCCAGCGTCGGTAAGGGAATAGGAGTAACCCAACCGGCCGATACCTCCGCCAGTCTTGGTTATCTCAACCAAGTGTTCTCGCTGCAGGTGTATCAGAATCTCATCCAAGAGCTGAGTATGCAATTTAAGGACTTCCACAAAACGGGCAAGATTGACAACACCTTCGCGGAACAATACCCGGAACACCAAATCCGTCGGTAGAGCGACAGGTATCTTTAATTCATCCACACTGGCGGGTGGGATCAGAAGTTTTCGTACTTTTTCAGGAATCTGCACTGCTGGTTCCTACTCTCGACTCCAAGTATGAATTGATCATCTCGTCTGACGATAATGGCACCGTACCAACGGCCATACTGACACCTACCAATATAAGCGGAAATCTTATCGTTTCACAGTGTACTTTGGAGCTATAGGTAAGCCGAAGTTTATAGATCTGAAGGAAACTATGGTCTTTAAGTTACATTTCAGAGAACCGAAGTTGTTAATTTCAACAAAGGTTTGACTTTTCGGCTTCCCCACCGTCGATTGCTCCCATCTAGAAAGCGAGCAGGATCATAAGGGTGGTTCCAGAGTAACAGCACCAGACTGGATCACTCGGTCAACTGAAAATGCCAGGTCAGGCGACCGGACCGCCAGCTCTTGTAGAAATGCATCCTTATTTTCTGGCGAAATATAGGTGCTATATCGCGATCCTCGATGGCGAATGTGCAACCGGTCCAGTGAAAGGGCCGCGCTGGAATAAAAGTTGCGTGCGGGAACGACCTCTTCGATTGTGTCTAATCTAATTGTCCAGCGGAAAGGACCTGAGCGTACGTGCAAGGAATCGTTGGTCAGCGTGTAATAAGTTGAGCGTAGTATCGACAGGCAAATAGCGACGAGACCTAAACACAGCACCTCTAAAGACAAGAGGCGGAGGATAGAAGTATGGGAGAAGGTGGTGACGACCGCACTGGCAGTCGCGAACGTAATAATCGCCCACAATATTAATACAATCCAGGGGTCACGCTTAGAATAATAAATCTTGTCTGAAAAACTTTGTTCTTGCTCTGGTAGGTCAATAGTCATGAACTGGCCTCCTATGGGCAGACCAATAAAGTGCGCCTGTTTTTCAACAGCGTAACTCCGAAAATCAGGTACACGGTTGAGCGATTGGTTGAGCAAAGGTATTCGAAGGTTCTCCTCCAAGTATAAAAGTTGACGCCATCGAGCGAAACGGGGTTCATCCTTTGAGAAAAGAGATGGTGAAGAACACTGTTTTCTCGAGGTTTCGTGGTTCACCCAACCAAATTAGTGCAAATCTAGAGCCGCAAAACACTTTTAATCATACCTTTGGTATTCTCGCAGACGAGCGCATAACACGCTCATGACGGCCAGACTTGCTTCAGGGCGCAAACGCAGGATCTCTTTGAATTGGCTTTGGCTGATGCAGAGCGTTCGTAATTCTCCTCTCGCGCTCAAGCTGGCCATCCGGGTCTCGTCACTGATGATAGCCATCTCGCCTACAAAGTCACCCGATTGTCTTAAGCCAAGTTCTTTTTTGTCGCCATCGGCGCTCTCGGCAGTAACTACCACTTCGCCTGACACGATGATATAGAGTACATCTCCGGGTTCACCTTGTTCCGCAATGATTGTCCCATCACCAAAGGCACGCTCGCCGGCAACGGCCGCGATTTGCTTCAGATCACTCACTGGCAAGGTGGCGAATAAGGGGACGCGGCGCAAGAATAGGATGCGCTCCATCGTCGACAACGTTTGCAGGGTGTCCATACGGGCTTCTCCATTGGACGGCAATTGGGCGCTCTCCCGAACTAGCGGGTCAGGATCATCCTGGGCTAACTGGTTGAGTTGCGACCTAAACAGTTGGCCGTCATGTTTCCTGGCAACCATTGTGGCGCAGGCGCGCAGCCAGGGATCATTATCTTCTAAGAGGGTTGCTAACCAGCGATCATCGGCCGGAGGTATCGGCGGATCTGCTGTTTCCCAGAGAGGGAAAAGGCGGCGTACTTTACCCGATCTGCTGACTGAGTCTAGTGTTTCCAAGGCATTGGCTCGCTGGCTGGTTATTGGGCTGCTCAGGTTCTCGATTGCCAAAAAAATGGCCTCTTGATTTCCGATCACCCCAATTGCCCGGAGCGATTGAGTGGCATGGGTCTGGGCTTTGATTCTAAGTAAATCGGCTAACAGGGGACCGATTTCTAATTCTCTTTGTCTGATAGGGGCGTTTTTGCCAGATACGTGCTCTTGCTGACCGGCGATGAAACCCCGGCACTGTAGCCATAAATCGTGATAGAACAAGGCTCGTTCTATCTTTTGTTCCGCGTATTTCTGGATCCTGCTTGCTGCCTGCCGGGCCGGCAAATATTGCAGCGCCAGCAAAGCGCCTTCCTCCAGGCGTGGGCTGTTAAGGGCCTGTAAGGTCGTCTCTAAAGCCGGTGGGCCGAGATGGCCCAACGCTTCAGCCGCAGCCTGGCGAACGAGCTCATCTTCGTCGCCCAACGCTATTTGCAGCGGAACCAGGCATTGTTCAGCATCTATTTGGGCGATGAGCATCGCCGATGCCCTACGGATAGCTGGTGAAGGGTCCTGCAGTCCATCAACTGCGATTTGGTATGCATTTTGACCACCATAGGCCGCCAGAGCTTCCAGGGCCATGATCCGCCCTGCGATTCCTTCGCCTGTTTGGCTCTCAGCCTGTGCCAATGTTACCAGCATCGCCTCAGCTTCAGGATCAGGAACGATTTTGAGTAAAGCTCCCGCGGCCCGGCAGCGCACGGCCGTATCTGGATCCGATAACAAGGGTCGCAAAAAGGTTTTTAGACCCTGCGGATATTCCGCTAAATCGGACAGTGTCTTAATAGCTTGAAGACGAACTTCGGGATCAGGATCCTGCAAGAGGGAGGCCACATCAAGCAATGCAGTTGTCGACCTGGAGGAACTCAAGGCCTTGAGTAACGCCACGCGGACCGAAGGGTCTTCATCATCAAGCGCTCCGACGACCGCCTGTGTCGCTTCCGGGACCGATAATCTACCCAAGATATCGGCCGCTACACGCCTGACCGCCACCTCCTGGCTGTGTATACCGGCAACCGCGGCATTCACTGCATTCGCATCTTGTTGAAAGCCGCCAAAAGGTTGTTCTTCGCTAAAGAAGATATGAGACTGCCCTGCCTTTAGCGCGGCAACGACGGCCGGACCGTATGCCTTTCGAGCTTGCCAGACAAAGTAAATTGTGACGGCCGCAGCCAATAAGCCAGTGATGAATAGGCAGCCCGATGGCAAGACCCGGTTGCCCAGCAAAAGGAGAACGCCGGCAACTGAGATGCCCAGTTGGTTGGCGATGCCGCGTATGAAAGTCCGCGAACGTTCTCGTTGGTCCGGTGGAATGACGTTGAACATCGCCTGGTTTGCCCCTTCAGAAACGCCTTCAGACCAAAAGATTTGGACTAATCGGAACAATACCAGGGCGGTGAAACTGGCACTCACTGCCGCAACTGAAAAACCCAATAGGTAGATGATCGGATATACAAGGATTGTGGTCATAAAACCGAATCGCGCATACAGGCGATTGGCGAAAAACAGAGAAGCGACCACCGCTAATCCTGTGGCGACACCTTGAAAAATACCTAAGAAGGAGGCTACTGCATTCTCATCCGGGAACTCGGCCACTACCGCGCCGGCATAAGGAAAGACCAGCGCATAATAGAGGACCGCGAATAAGACGGCCGCCAGCGACATCCAACGCAGAAGTGGCGAATTCCGCACATAATCAAAGCCTTGCTTGAGCTCTTCAGCCAGCCCGGCCTGCTGCCTGCCGGCGGCCCTGATCTCGGCCGGTTGGATACGCGTCGCAGCCAGCCTTTGGGCAATGAAGAAAGCGATTAACAAGGCCGCAGCCCAAATGAAAATCAAGTATTCTGAGCCAATGAGATTTACCATTAAGGGCGTAAGCAAGCTGCCGGTCATCAGGCCGACGATCCCGCCGACCCCAAATAGCGGGAATAGCCGTTTGGCTTGCCGCGTGTTGCAGGCCAAACTGGCAAGCCCCCAGGTGAATAGTGATTGAAGGAGCCAAAAAATATTCATGACCAGCCACAGTACCGCGTAAAACCAGGGGTACCCTTGCTGGAGGATTAACCCGGATCCAGCCAGCAGGAAGGACACCACTAGAGGCAGGGCGACGTATAACTTGACCCCTGGAACTTTGGCCAGGACACCGGTCATGAAAAAGGATGTCAGCGGTGATACCAGGCCCAGGATGATGTACATTACCGGCAAGAACTGCACGCCGAAGCGCGAATAAAAAAGCGCCTCGATACCGGGTGAGCCAATGGCGCCGCCCGCATTGGTTACAAACAACAGGCTAACGACCAAAAGCACCAGCCCTGATTCCCTGTAACGGACCCGTAATAAAGCCCGAAGGCGAGAGGTCATGGTTGGCATACTACCCATATTCCCCCGAACCTTTTACTATGACCTATCTCCATTTTCTCTCGAACTGTCTATTCCTTTGACATGGCGAGCTATCGTTCTTCACGCTTATTTGGTGCTTCTGGATGGGCATTTAGTTTTGTAGTTGTGCAAAAAATGATTTGATTAATCCTGTCGTCAAACCGTTGAGGGTCAAACATCTATTATATGGAACGGCTGCCAAGGTGCCATGAGATATCCAAAAAGGGCTTCGCTAACAAGTTGTTAGGAGTAACAAAGACTGGCAGTCTGTGCTTTTGGTTAGCGGACAATCTGCATTTCTTCTCCAATATAGACTGGTACTCTTTCGGACACAGGGCTATCTGAAATACCGGCTCGTTGACGAATAAGCCTCGGAATAGGCCAACTGGATAATATGCAATTCCTCGATTAGCCGATGTGGAAGCTCATCATCCAGGCTATGATTCTCTTATACCGGCCGATATTCGAGGCCCGTTTGTTGGAACAGGGAAAGATAATGGGAAAAATTGAAGATCAATTAGCCGGCGCATTCGTTTGTCCGAAGTGTTTGCATAGCGGCGGGCACGTGGAACACTTGGCCATGTCGGGTACCGGCATCTCTCGCTTATTGGAGATCCAGGCCTATCGTTACGCCTTCGTGTCTTGCAAGAACTGTGGCTACACCGAGATTTACAACCTAAAAATCCTTCAGGGCACCGATGATGTAGGCACAATTCTGGAGATCATCTTCGCTGATTAGCCACCTTATTAACATCTGTCCACAATACCTTGACACGAGTATAGGATTAGCTAGAATTGATACAAAGTATCAGTGATACAAAGTATCGATAACAAGCGAGCCTATAGTGTTTTGGTCAAAGAACAATCGAATTTTGCCTGTCGCCTTGCTCATAATGACGGCCTGGCTACTTTCAGGTTGCCGGACCGGACCGGAGCAGGCAGCAGCATCGAGCGCTGGACAAACAACCACGGCCGAAGAATCCCAGCCGGAAAAATTAACCCTTCCATCACTGAAAGCGGCCGAGCTTGATGGGGGCAAGCTGCGAGTCGTGGCCACTACCAGCATCATCGGCGATGTGGCATCTCACGTGGGTGGTGATGCGATTGATTTAGTGGCCCTCATGGATTCGGGTCAAGATCCCCACAGCTACGAACCGACGGCCGGTGATTTAGCCCGTGCGGCAGATGCCCACCTTATCCTAGTCAACGGCTGGGATCTGGAAGAAGGTTTAATCGATGATCTAGCCAATGTGGCCGAAGATGCGGTTATGGTTCCCCTGTCGGCCAATATCACACCTCTTGTTTTCGGCCAGAATGTGCAGGAGACCAGCGACAATCACAATGGGCAGGCGGATCCCCATACCTGGTTAGATCCCCACCTCGTCAGGCAATGGGTTCTTAATCTAGAAGAGGTGCTGGTCCAAATGGACCCGGATAGCGCCAACATCTACCGTGACCATAGCCAAGTTTATCTAGGAGAGCTAGACCAACTCATCGAGTATTATGATGAAATAGTGGCCATGATCCCGGCCGATCGCAGGAAAGTGGTGACCAACCATGACTCCTTCGCCTACTTTGCAGACCAATATGACTTCGAGATCATCGGCACCGTCGTCCCGGCAGCCAGTACGCTGGCCGAGCCATCGGCTACCGAGTTGACTGATTTGGTTCAGATCATGGAGCAGGAGGAGATCTGTACGATTTTCAGCGAAGCTACGGCCAACGATCGTATAGCCGCAGCCGTTGCTGCTGAATTGCCCGATTGTGAGGAAGTGAAAATCATCTCTCTCTATACAGGGGCGTTAGGTGTTTCCGGCAGCCCGGCCGACAATTACCTGGGTATGATGCGGGCCAACATCGACGCCATCAGCGCAGCTACAAGATGATGATCGGAAATAGAGTGAAACTATGAGCACATGGGTGAACAAAATCAAGACTCGAGGCGTGCCACATGAGGACAGCGCCCCGACCTTAGAATTGTCGGAGGTAACGGTCGCTTATCCGGCCGGATCCAACGGCCTGGCATCAGACAGCGAGCTAAAAGTTAATGGCAGTCATTACGCATTGGATGGACTTTCCTTTCGTATTGATGCCGGCCGGCACGTGGCCATCGTGGGCCCCAACGGTGCTGGAAAAAGCACACTATTCAAAGTCGTAGTTGGTACTGTGAAGCCAACGCGGGGCACTGTCAATGTCTATGGTCACGATCCCGATTGCCATATCTGCATCGCCTATGTCCCCCAACGAAACCAGATCGATTGGTCTTTCCCGGTATCTGTCGAAGATGTGGTCATGATGGGTCGCGTGGGCCAGATTGGCCTTTTTCGATGGCCGCGGCGTCATGATTGGTTAGCCGTGCGCGAGTGTCTGGATCGCGTTCGCGCCGGTCATCTGGCTAAAAAACAGATCGGCGAGCTATCGGGTGGGCAACAGCAGCGTATCTTCATCGCCAGGGCGTTAGCCCAGGGAGCGGATCTTCTGTTGATGGATGAGCCTTTTTCTGGGCTCGATGTACCAAGTCACGATGCAATTCTCGACATCCTAAAATCATTGCGGTCCGAGGATGTGACGGTGATGGTGGCTACCCATGATTTGAACTTGGCGGCCGAAAACTTCGATTTGGTGATGTTGCTTAACCGGCGTTTGATTGCTTATGGCCAGGCTTCCCAGGTTTTTACCTCGGCGAATCTGCTGACTGCCTTTGGCGGCCAGATGCACGTAGTTGATGTCGAAGACGAGAGTTTGATCATCGCCGATGGCTGTTGTGATGAGTCCTTGGATTAAGTTAAACATATGGACATAGTTAGCTGGTTAACCGATCCCTTAGCATATGGTTTTGTCCTCCGCGCCTTCCTGGCGGCGATCATTGTCGGTCTTGTTTGTTCGGTCTTGGGAACGTATATCGTCTTACGGGGCATGGCCTTTTTCGGCGATGCCCTGGCCCACACCATCCTGCCAGGCGTAGTGGTTGCCTTTCTATTGGGTTGGCCTTTGGCCGTGGGCGCCTTGGTCATGGGTATATTGACCGCATTGGGCATAGGGGCTCTTACCAGTAGGGGCGTTATCAAAGAGGATACGGCCATTGGCGTAATTTTTGCCGGCTTCTTTGCTCTGGGTGTAGCCATGTTGTCGGCCACCGGCAACTACACCATAGACCTGGCCCATTTCTTATTTGGTAATCTCCTGGGCGTGACCACTAATGATTTGCTTGTTTCCTTTGTGCTGGGCAGTCTGGTTTTATTGCTGGTTTTTCTTTTTTATAAGGAGTTTTTGGTCATCTCCTTCGATCCCATCCTGGCATCAACCTTGCGGCTGCCGGCCGTTTTCCTCCGCTACCTGCTTTTGGTGTTGATCGCCGTAACAATCGTCGTATCGCTGCAGGTCGTCGGCATCGCCCTCATGTTAGCCATGCTGGTTACGCCGGCCGCGGCCGCTTCATTGTTGACCCGTCGCTTACCGTCCATGATGCTCGTGTCGGCCTTGATTGGCGCATTATCAGGCGTCATAGGTATCTATGCCTCTTTTTATCTGAATATCGCCACAGGCCCTGCGGTGGTTCTGGCTGCCTCAGTGATCTTTATTTTCGTCTTCTTATTCGCACCGGCGAAAGGTGTCATATGGACACTTGTTGGTTCACATGCTTGATCTACGAAGAAGTAACAATTTCCAGGTGAAATATGGCTGATCGTACTGCTCATTTAGCCAATACACTGCTCGACAAGGGTTATCGTCTAACGCGGGCACGGTTATCAATTTTGGACGGTTTGGTCGCTAGCGAAGGCCATGTTAGCGCCGATGATCTAGCCGATATCGTCCATGAGAGTGACCCTATGGTCGGCCGGATGACGGTCTATCGCACGTTGGATCTACTCACCGAATTGGGCCTAATCCGGCCTGTGTATCAGGGATCGGCGGCCGCCCATTACATCCTGATGGACAATGGGCACCACCACCACCTTGTCTGCTCCGCCTGCAACCAGGTGATCGAATTTGAGCAATGTGTCTTGCGCGAGATCGAGCAAACTGTAAGGGATCACTACCAGTTCGAGATCCAGGGCCATCTACTTGAAATATATGGTCGTTGTCTGGATTGTCAGGGTTAGCCGCTTCAAACTCAGCGGAAATCGAGGTTGACGGTTAAAGTTTTGTGATCTGAACCGGCGTTAGCTATCATCTGTTCTAGGGAGCATCGCGATACGCCGTTTTAAATCCAACAGATTTTTTTGCTTCTGCTTATTGCGTAAAATCTGGGCGGCCGCGGTGTAATAAGTATGTGACTCCAGGAAACTTTTTTGGCGCATATACCATTCTTCAAGTGAGACATTCTCGCCACGAAGAGCGATTTCAAGCCGCAAATCCTCACTTCGAGGCCAATAGTCTTCTCTACCTAATACGTCCAGGTCGGCATCGACCATGATTTCTTCCAGGGGGTTAGTTGGGGATTGGGGCAATTTCGTTGCCATGATCATGCCGGCAATTCTGTCCATAGCTCCGTTGGAAAAGCCAAATGTAGGCAGGACTTCCCGAGCGATCCCCACTCCGATTATCTCATGATCGGTTCCTTGAATGACCCAACCGATATCGTGATAAGCGGCCGCGATGGCCAGCAAGATCATCTTATCTTCGGCGAGATGGTAGATATCACCCAGACTCAACGTAGCCGGTAATACTTCGTTGAAAGTGTGATCGTAATTGTGGTAAATTAACCTGGTTGGTAACTCTTGGCGCATACGACGCCGGGCATATTCTAGTGCGCCGCTCACGTCGGTGCTGTCCGCACCCTTGAGATGCTTGTTCTGTTGGGGCATTGAATAGCTTTGTTCTACTGTAGGGTTGATTGTCTTAATTGGAGATATCATAGCACATTGTGATGAGGCTCCCAATGGCCCAGTTAAATGTACTGTAATCTTAATGCCTGGCGCTCCATGAACTGTTGAAGTAGTATCGATCTCAAGTAGCGACAGTTTCCATCTGGTGCGAGCTACCGGTTCAATTCGAGCCCTTTGCCATTAATTACCGCAAAAAGGAATGTCATGGACCGACAATTTAGGGACCGATTGTTACGGGGTGATCGTTTAATTGGGACCATATTGACTATTAATTCCCTCGAGGTTGCCGAACTCTTGGCCGGAGCAGGCTTTGATTGGCTGTTCATCGATCGTGAACATGCGCCCCTAGCCATTGGGGACGTCCAACGTATTTTGCAGGCCGCCGGTCCTGATATGCCCTGTCTGGTTCGGTTACCGGCTGCTCGCGAAGAGTATGTTAAGCAAGCCCTAGATGTGGGCGCAGCTGGCATTATAGTCCCCCAGGTGAATACGGCCGATCAGGCGGAACAAATCGTTCGTTGGGCGAAGTATGCCCCGGAAGGATCGCGAGGCGTTGGTATCACCAAGGCCAATCGTTATGGATTTGGTTTTCAGCAATACATTGATTCAGCTAATGATAATCTGGTCGTCGTTTTGCAGGCCGAGCACATCGAAGCCGTTAAAAATATCGCTTCCATTGTTCGTATACCAGGAGTAGATGCCATCTTTGTCGGTCCATACGATCTTTCTGCCAGTTTAGGTAAGTTAGGCCAGGTGGACGATCTGGAGGTGGTAGAGGCCATTGAGCGAGTCTCAGCCGCCTGCCAGGAGGCAGGCGTTCCTCTTGGGATCTTTGGTTTAAGCGCTGCTGCGGTCTCTCCCTACATTCGACAAGGTTTCACCTTGATCGCAGCCGGGATCGATGCCATGTTAATGGGCCAGGCGGCCCGGGATTTACTCGCCAGCCTCGACGAAAACTATTCTTAGCTTGGCCTTGCAGGAACATAGCTCCTGAGCACCGTGGCCTTTGAAGTCGTTGTTACGCTGAAGTGGCCGAATGCTGCCGGTAGCAGTACAAAGCGGATGGCTTGCACCGGTAAGCCGTCTATGACCCCGCTTCCTTCAATGAACCCCCACACTTCCAGACTCTCTCCGTTACAGTCTCCTTCATACACTACGCCCTGGTCGAATTCGAGTCGTTCGGTGATGAAGTATTGGTTGTGGCAGAGTTGGTAACGACGGATCCCGGCCTCGTTTTTCAGAAGCAGCGGAGCCTGAACCTGGGGTTCTACCTGGTTGAAATTGATCACATCCAAGGCTTTCTCCACGTGCAAAGGGCGTGGCCGGCCGTCAGCGCCGGTCCGGTTCCAATCATAAACCCGGTATGTGGTATTCGAATTTTGTTGTATTTCGGCGATGAGCAAACCATCCATAATGGCGTGCAATGAGCCAGCCGGAACACATATGTGATCGCCACTTTTCACCGGCAAGTAGTGAAGATATGGTTCTAGATGCCCTCGTTCGATGGCCTTGCCGAATTCCTCTCTAGTCGTGCCGGCCTTGACGCCCAGAATCAGTTGAGCGCCTGGTTCGGCAAACAATACGACCCACATCTCACTCTTTCCTAATTCGTTCCCTTCATGGACAAGGGCATATTCGTCGTTAGGATGGACCTGGACGGAAAGCGGCCGGTTAGCGTCTAGTAGTTTGATCAGTAATGGAAACTTTCCTCGTTCCTGGGCCCAAGAATTATTGCTGCCGATCAAATCCAGGCCCAATTCAGCGTGAACATCAGTCAACAAACGGCCGGCGTAATGACCATTGTCTACTTTTGTGGTGCCATCGTCGTGCCCTGCAATTTCCCAGCTTTCGGCGACGATGCCATTGGGTAGATCACGACCCAACCGTTCCAGGTTGCGGCCACCCCAAATGTAATCTTTAAGGACCGGCGTAAAAGTCATTGGGTACAAAAAACGTTTTGCCATTTCTTTATTCCATTAGAATTTTATCCTGTTTTTGCCCGCTTATTCGGCAGTAATTGGCCGCTTGTATCGAGCGCCCCTTAAAGACCACCGATAACCTGACCGGATTTTCTTCAGCAATAGGGCGGTACGCCAAAATGCCACGGCTGCCATACCGTGGGCCAGCACAGCGAAAAGAGGCGGCGTCTGTTGGGTATAGTATGTCCAACAAAGCCTGGTCGTTCCCCACCGCTCTAAAAAATAGCCCAGGCCGGCGCCTGCCAGGAAGGTAAGCACGGCCAGTCGTTTTTCCACTGGCTTGATGATGAGCAAGAGACAAAACAATAAGGCCGTCACTGTTAGCGGCTTGTCGATAGTTGGCCAAACAAAGGTGATCATGAGCATAAAAAAGGCAGGGAAAATGAGCCAATAGGCCAGACCAAAATGCCAGCCAGGCATTTTTAAACGCTTTGCACCATCGAGCAAGCGAACCAGCCGGTCAATTGATAGGCTGGCTATTGGCCAGGCGGGTATGATCCATAATGGCGGGCGTTCCAGAGTATAGTATGTCCAAAGTTCTGTTTGCGTCCCCCAACTTTCGATCACTAATCCTCCCGCCAGGCCCACCAACAGGATCCAGGTGTCGGTCCTCAGATCAGCCCCAACCATGATCAACAAAGACATGACAAAAAAGATACCTATCAAGAGCCAATCGAGTTGCTTCCACAGTGGGCGGGACCAATCGATATAGGATAAATATTCCTCCGCCAGGGGCCACCAGACATAGGCCAGGAGTAACAATAAGGCCAGAAAAGCGCTCATCAGGTAAGTGCTGGAGCGCGTCAGTCCTAATGTGATCGCCGACCGCTGTCGGGATTCAGTTAAATGATCCTTATCAGCACTCATAACGATTAGGATTTGTCGCCAGTATGGCTTTTATTTTCAATCCGTTCAGTCACGAAAGGCGACTTCCAGTGCCCGGTGCATCGCATCCACAGGCGCTTCCATTCCGGTCCACATCTCGAAGCCAATCGCCCCTTGGTAGACCAACATGCCCAAACCATCCAGAGTTTTCGCGCCGCGCTTCTCTGCTTCCCGCAGAAATGGCGTTCTGGGCGGGTTGGGGATCACATCGTTGACAATCATGTTGGAGGTCACAGTCGCGTAATCCAGGTCTGGTCTGGCATCGACCTCCGGGTAAAGTCCGATAGACGTAGCGTTGACCAGGATATCCGTATCTTCCGGAATCGAATAGGTGTCGATCCAGTGATGGAAGGTGGTTTCGACGTTCGTTTTTTCCTCGAGTAAATCAACCAGGGCCTGCCCACGGGAAGCTGTTCGATTTACGACAGTGATCGACTTGGCGCCGGCCAGCGCCAGCTCGACAGTAATCGCCCTGGCAGCGCCGCCGGCCCCTAGGACGGTTACCCTTTTGCCAGCCGGATCGCTGGATGCATCCTCTCTTAAAGCTCGCATAAAGCCTTTGCCATCAGTGTTCTCTCCAATGAGTTTGTCGCCAACGCGGCGCACCGTGTTTACAGCACCCATCAAGCGAGCATCTGGAGCGACTTCGTCGAGATAATTTAGTACGTCGACTTTGTGTGGGATGGTCAGGTTGATACCCTTCATATTGAAAGCCCGCATACCACGAATCGCCGCGGCTAAATCTTCCGGGAAGACCTCAATGGTCAGATATCGCCAGTTCAACCCCAATTCACTAAAGGCTGCTTCCTGCATCACGATGGTAGGATTTTCGGCTACGGGGTGACCGAATACGCCGACTAATTCGGCTTTGTAATTAACCTGATCGGGCATGCCACATACCTCCCAACGATTCACCTGAGACTACGTGCTGCCTTCACTCAGCAGACAGCCCAATATCAAAATCTGGCCTCGACAGGGCATATCGGAAACAATCCATTCCGAAGTAAACGGATTCGTTAGTGAATACCAGGCCCGCCTTTTGTGCCACCCGCTGCGAAGCAATGTTTTTTGGATGGACGATGGCCACGATTTGGTCCAGGTCCAACTCTTTAAAACCATAGTGGACTCCAGCGCGTGCTGCTTCGGTACCCAATCCCTTGCCCCAATATGAGCTATCCAACAGGTAGGCGATTTCCGTTTCGTCTGTTTCTGGTAAATATTGCAATCCGGCCCAACCGATAAAGCCTTCTTTTGGTCCAAAATCGACGGCCCACCAACCATAACCATGTTTGTTCCAATGCTCGATTTGGCTGGCGATCAAACGCGCTACCTTTTCGGTGGCAGGGGGTTCCTGGTTTGGAAAGTAACGCAGCATGCCCGGCTTACCCATTATTTGTTGTAAGGGGGCGATGTCATGCTCATCGAGCGGCCGTAAAAGTAGCCGGTCACTTCGTAATGTTGGTATATTGGTCACCGTTTGTGGCCACTCGTCGTCGGCCGTTTGATTGAACGACTGCACTCGGATCGTAAGCTTCGGCTTTTTACTATCCACTATGAGTCCAATAAAAATTAACTAGGAGGCCGGTCCATCAAGCATGCTCTACAGGAGGGAAACCTCACGAATGGTCAGAATGTGAACGAATTATACCCACTAAAATCATGTGTGCCTTGCCTCTGTTTTCCTACAGCTCAGAGGTTAATACCGAAACAGAGGCGTTCTGCCGGGTAATGAGGCACGATTTACCAATCGTTCTCGGGACTATCCGATAACCCCTATTAGGTTGAGTACTAGTGATCTATGCTGAAATTGATCGACTGGCAAGGTTAGCAGCCAACGCATCGTCGTTGGGCATTATCTGGCAAAACTTTAATACCAGAAGTGACTAACGTATAATTAGCTGTACTGAAGCAAGGAGATTCGATTATGCGGATTATTATTGCTGGCGGCACGGGTTTGATAGGCCGGCCGCTGGTTTCAACTCTTATAGGCGATGGCCACGATATTGTTGTCTTAAGCCGAAATCCCGATCAATACCGGGCGATTCTGCCGGATAAGGTTTCGCTGGTCCTGTGGGATGCGCAATCGGCCGGTAAATGGAGCCAGGAAGTAGATGGCGCCGATGCCATCATAAACCTGGCCGGCGACAACCTGGCTGGCGATAATTTTCTTCCCGGCCGTTGGACCGAACAAAAAAAGCGACGCGTCCGCGAAAGCCGAATAAAAGCCGGGGCGGCCATTGTTGAGGCCGTCCAAGCGGTTAAAAATAAACCCCAATTGTTGATTCAAAGCTCTGCTGTTGGTTATTATGGGCCGTACGGGGATGAAATCATTACCGAGAAGACCCCACCTGGAGAGGATTTCTTATCTCTACTATGCGTTGAGTGGGAGGCCAGCAGCGCCGAGGTGGAATCGCTGGGAGTGCGCCGGACTGTCATTCGCACCGGTCTGGTTTTAACTCCCGATGGCGGTCCCCTGGCGCGGGAAATACTGCTCTTCAAGCTTTACTCTGGTGGATATTTTGGTGATGGCAAACAGTGGTGGCCCTGGATCCACATGGACGATGTTGTCCGGGCTATCCAATTCTTACTAGAGGATAGCCAGGCTAAAGGACCCTTCAACCTGTCCGCACCGAACCCGGTGACCAACCGTGACTTTGGCCAGATCATGGGCAAAGTCATGGGCAAACCGGCCCTCGTGCCGGTCCCCCGTTTCGCTCTGAATATCGTAGTCGGCGAGGTCGCCACCATCGTCGCCGATGGTCAACGAGCGGTGCCGGAAAAGTTGATCGACCAGGGATTCACTTTCCGATTTACCGAGCTGGAACCCGCGCTTCGCGATTTATTGGCCAGTTGATCAGAGGGTGAGTGGTAACGCCGCTGGTCCCTAATCCCTCCCTGGCTTAACTTGAATTGAGATTTTGGATTTCACATTTGCTTGACTATTGAAGCTGCCGGGGTTATGATGCTTGGCAACATGCACCAAAACAATCGTTTCTTTAGCTTTTACTTCTATTTTACGAACTCAGCCAAGCCGCCGAAGGCCGGGGAGGATAGTCTGATCTAGGTAAAAGCAGGGACGACCAGACCAAACAGGACCAAGACGCGGCATAGAAGCCGCGTCTTTTTTTGTTTAAGCGGGAATTGTTACCCGTTTCACCGAACTGGATAACGGATTATTCAAGAAAGACCACTGATAAGGAGAAGGACAGATGATCATCGTAATGCAGCCGGAAGCCAGCAAAGAGCAAGTTGCAAAGGTAATGAATCGCGTCGTGGAAGCCGGGTGTAAAGTACACCCCATCTTTGGTGAAGGACGTACCGTCATCGGAGTCATCGGCGACGGGACCACTATTGACAGGCGGCAAATTGGCCGGATGACAGGCGTGGAAAATGTCATGGCCATCAGCAAGCCCTATAAAGCCGCTAGCCGCGAGTTCAAACCCGAAGATACGGTTTTTTCGGTGAAGGACACGATCATCGGTGGCCGAGATCTGGTTTTAATGGCTGGGCCCTGTGCCGTAGAGGGGCGAACCGAGCTGCTAGAAGTCGCTCACGCCTGCAAAGAAGCTGGGGCCCATATCTTGCGGGGCGGAGCCTACAAACCTCGAACTTCTCCCTATTCCTTTCAGGGACTTGCCGAAGAAGGTTTGCGTTACCTGGCCGAGGCCGGTGAAGCGACTGGTATGCCGGTCATTACCGAAGTGATGGATCCGGCCTTGGTACCCCTAGTTTGTGAGTACGCCGACATACTGCAAATCGGGACTAGAAATATGCAGAATTACACTCTTTTAAAGGCCGTCGGCCGGGCCAACCGACCGGTGATGCTCAAGCGTAGCATGATCGGCACTACGATGGAGTGGCTTATGTGCGCCGAGTACATTCTGAGCTATGGCAACGACCAGGTCATGTTATGCGAACGAGGCATCCGGGCTAACGAAACCGAGACGCGAAACACCTTCGACTTAAACGCCATACCAGTCATCAAACGATTGTCGCATTTGCCCATAATTGCCGATCCTAGTCACGCCACCGGCCGTTGGGAATATGTATCGGCCATGGCCAAAGCGGCCGTTGCTGCCGGCGCCGATGGTCTCATGATCGAGGTACACCCACAACCAGACCAGGCCTGGTCGGACGGCCGGCAATCGTTAAAACCTAGACGCTTTGCCAGGCTGGTAAAAGAAGCGCGTCTGATCGCCCAGGCTTCCGGTCGCGATATTCCGACCAATCAGCCCGATTTACCTTTGAATGGACGAGGACCACGGCCTGTCCCGGCGACAAGGCCTGCATAACTCCCGGACGTTGGTTCTTACTTTGGCGGTAGTGATAAGGCGAAGCTCACCCCTTCGGCGACCCAATCCTTGAGGTCATCGTCGTCGCTGTATCCTTCCGGGCCGATCATGACCCAACCTTTCATCGGCCGGCCGGTGATGTCAAACGGCCTGGCCTGAGGTCGAATGACGGCCGCCTCATACTTGTCAGGTCCGACCCGGACGACAAGGTCGTTTTTGTTGACCCCACAAGCCATATTGCCCTGTAACATGTAGCCGACGCCACCGAACATTTTCTTCTCAACCAATCCAGGTTGATCCGCCAACACTTCTCGAATCCGCTGGGCTAATCCTTCGTCAATAGCCATCGATTTCCTCCTGATAATATGCCTGTCCTGTTCATTAATTCTACCTGTTTTTGACTGAGCGGTAGATTGCTGGCAACTTTAACAGCCGGTGCCGATACACTTGAAGCAAATGCGTTTCAGCCTCCGGTGAAATTAATAAGACGAGATCGCGAATATCTTGCAGGTGTTTCCAGATATCTTGCTCTTTCGATCCCTGGTGGCGCATAGACCGTGAATAAAACTTGATGGGTCCCAGCCGAGATTTGCGTGCGCTGGTCGGGACCATAAATCACGCTGGACATGATACCTGACGCATCGCAGATAGTCATATCGCCTTTCTTAAGAGTTTGCTCCTGTCCGTTGATTCGTATGTAATGCTCATTCCCAGACGCGATTTTTATTCCGACCGGTTCTTCCAATGTGGCCAGATCATGACCGGCCGTCAATAATAAATTCTTGAGTTCAGCCATGAACATCGTTTCCACCAATGCCGCCACCTGGGGAATTACTTTCCCTTTCAAGGCCACCGACTCTAGCTGTAATTGAACGTGATACGTCTTGTTAAATCGTTTGTAATAGTCGTTGTAAGCTTTCAACGTCGGCAATTCCTTCAGTGCCGCTCTATCCATGCTGGCGTAACGGGTCCGAAGCTCTTGTTCCAGCGCACTTTTTCGCTCCTCCAGACTGGTATTCCGCTTGGGATTGGCCACCCCGATCATGAGCTAGCAAGCCGACAGCCGCCCCTGGGTAAGTTGACTTCCACGATTCCGACAACCCAAATTCTTTCATATTACCCTCTGTCTTGCATTCGTACGAAGTCATTCTTCAAACCGACCTGAGAGAAGTAACGCGAACTGGCAGTCCGCAACAGGCCACCGGCCTATGCTACTTTGACTCCTTACCTTACCAGCGATTGATCATCCTGGCGATATCTTCCATATCACTTGTATCGCAGGATGTTATCCTGCAGACAGGCCTGAGAAAAGTAACGCGGACTGGCAGTCCGCAACAGGTCACCGGCCTGTGCTACTTTGACTCCTTACCTTGCCAACGTTTAATCACCCTGGCGATATTCTCCGTAGCCAAAGCCAGGTTGGATTCAAAATCGGCCGCCGCATGCTCATCGGCGCTATCGGTGATGCCCCGAATTTCCAAAAAGTCCACATCGCTAAACTTACAAGCTCTCGCCCCACCGGCGCCTTCCCAAGCCGCTGCCAAAGCGCCCGTCGATTGCCGAAGAGAACTTCGCCGGTCATCGTCCACGATATCCTCGTCACCGCTGGCGATGATACCAAAAAATAGCTCAAAACCGGCTTCCAGCGGAGGTAACCTTTTTAAGCTGGCGATGGCTTTAGTCGATCCACTGAAAATGGGCAGAGGACGCCGGCTAAACCGGTTTCTAAAATCATGTTCCACTGTTTTCTCGGCAACGATCACATCACCCACCGACAGCCTCTCGTCCAAGGCCCCGGCCGCTCCGGTGCAAATGACCAGTTCCAAGGCCGGCCGGGTATCGATTAGATGCTGTGTTTGAAGGGCGAACTGGGCCTTACCGGTTCCTCCACAAGCGACTGTCAAATCTAGCGCTTCTAGATGCACGACCGCTAACCGGCCGGCCCGGGATTTTTCACTCCGGATGCCGAATTTATTCCAGGCTTGCACCAGGCCATCCATTTCTTCCTGCAAGGGCGTAACTAAAAGGACAGGGAATTTCATGAACAATTTTTACCACGCTTGTTGGCCATAAGTAAGCCGAAGTTTATAATTTGAACATAGCTGCGATCCTTCGGCTTACTCAAACTGCCCCGGGACGCCAAATGAGTAGATGTTTTGGTCAATATCGGAATCAATTATTCGGAACATTCTTGATTCTGATTTAACCGGACAAAAACAGAAATAGGAAAGGAAACTATGGTTAAGATATATAACGAGGACACCGGCCTATTAATTGGCGAATTATCAGAAGAACAGTTGAGATTTCTCGTCGGAGAGTTGGAAGAAGAGTCTCTTGATGACGTGGACTACTATCTGAGTGAAGCAACCGTCGATATGTTGGAAGCGGACGGCGCTGATGCGGAGTTGGTCTCATTGCTTCGCCTGGCGCTGGGTAAGAGCGGTGAAGTCAACATTATCTATCGTCGCGAATAGGTGGCAAGCGCCGGAATGTGTTCCGGCCTCTTTAAGTCTTATCTTCGAGGGTTAGTTCAAAGGGACCAATTCTAAGCGTCCCACCATCGCGCCAAAGGACAGGCGCATGGGGCGGCAACCGCTGCTCGCCGAAAAACGTGCCGTTAGTGCTGCGTAAATCGACAACTTCCACTCCTGCCGAACTCACTTGAACCCGGCAATGGTTTTTTGAAACGTGGGGGTGCTCGATGACCATATCGCAGTCTACACCCCGGCCGACTACAATGGGGTGGGTGGGGCCTAATGGCAACCGGCTGGGCACGGCATTGGGACAGGACAACTTGAGAGTCGACTGGACCAGCGTAACTTGAATGCTGGCTATCTCTTCACCGCTAACGCCAACTGGGGGTGATGGCATCGCTTGCATCTGTTGGGTTGTCTGTAAAGCCAGCGTGTAGGGGCCTAACAAAACTTCAACATCGGGTTGCCATTCTCGGAAGACATTAATCTGCAACGTGATGTCGCCCATCAAAGTGCCATTCGTGCTGCCCAGATCACGAATCAACACCCGGTCGTTTCGCACGAGAATCTCGCAATGGCGTTTAGAAACATACCGCTGGCCCGGGCTATCGAGCACGATATCTGAGGTTTCCAGCCGGCCAATGATCACCGCTTCCGAACCGAGAGGGTAAACTTTATCTTCCCAATTTCCCTGGTAGGCTACGCGAATGAAATAGGCTGTCTCATTCTTTTGCCCCGGTGGCGCCTGGGTTGGCGTGACGTTTTCTTTAGCTGGTGCCAGGACTTCCCCTTTCATCTCCTCGGCGGCCACTTGTAGGCGGACCAGAGAAGAGATTTGTTTGCCCCCATCGACCTGGCTAATACGGGCCATGAGGTCTTGTAACTCATCTGTGGCCTCGGCCGCCGACGCCAGCCGCTGGCTTAGATCAGGTACAAGCAGGGAACGGATCAGCGCGTCGAGTTCATTGGGCACGGCCGAATTCAATGCACGTAAGGAAACCAGTTTGCCACTATTGTGGAAACGGGCGGCATCGAAGACGCTGCGAATGGGGTAGGGACGTTTACCCGTAATTGCTTCGTAAAGCATCACGCCCAGAGCGTAGATATCCGTCCGGCCGTCTACCTCTTCTCCCCGACACTGCTCCGGTGACATGTAGGCCGGAGTACCCAGGCTGATGCCTTCTTGGGTTTCCAATAGACTACCCTGGCCTAATTTAACCAGGCCGAAATCGGTCACGATAACTCGGTACGGCCGGTTGGTCCGCACGCTGTGGGTGATCAAAATATTGTCCGGTTTTAAGTCCCGGTGCAATACCCCTGCCGCATGAGAATAGACCAGTACGTCGGCTATTTGCCAGCCAATCTGCACTGCATCCCAAATGGGTAAGCCCCCTTTGTTCTCTTGAATGAGTTTTCGTAAGCTCGGCCCCTGGATGAAATCCATCATCAAGTAATAACTATCTTCGAAACGGCCGAAGTTGATGACATCGACGATATTAGGGTGTTCCAGACGGGCGACGGTACGCGCTTCCTGCAAAAATCGTTCGTAGAACCCAGCTTGTGATGCCAGTTCCGGGCGCATGATCTTTACCGCCGCGTTTAACTGTAAAGCAGGGTGGTAGGCGCGGTAGACGATTCCCATGCCTCCCTGGCCGATCACATCTTGAATTTCAAAGTTATCAATGACTGCGCCGACTAGCTTATCGTTCGTCTTTTGGTCCATTGCCTCCTGCTATTCGCGAACTAACGCCAGGCCCCATCTTGTCGACAGTATACACCGGACAGCCCGGTTGAGAAAGTGAAAAGGACGATAACTCGGCACGGTGGATTGTAACAAACCTGCTGGCATCAAGATTTTGTGTTCGCTCGCGACAATACCCTCAGGGTTACTTCCGTCCCTTGCCGACTCAATTCAACCATGTCTCCGTGTCCAACATCCCGGATCACATCGCCGTCGAATTGGTAAGCATAAGGGATAGCTTCAAGAGAACAGGCCGGGGCGCTTTGTTGGTCGATTTCCGTATTCACGATGGCCACGGGCGCATTACCGCGATAATGGAGCTCGAGCAACACATAGGGAGCCACCGTCGATCCGGTTCCTCTGGGAAATATGGCGATTTTGCCGGCCATCGATTGGCCGTCAGCCGGATGACCTATTTCTTCCACGACGCCACTTTCACGGTTGACGAAACCTAACAAGGTGATAGGCGCTTCGCTGACGAATGCTTCGGCCACTACCTTGAAATCACTTTGCGACGGCAGACCCTGGCCCAGCGATTCAAATGGTCCTGTCGGCGGTGGCAATATGGACGGCGGCGCTTTTTGGACCTGGCCGCTCGCCTTTTTCAACCCCCCATTTTGTGACTCTCCAGAAGCGACTTCAGCATCCCGGTTCTCCAATTCACCCGTAGCCATGGCGATACAATCGGCCAGCCGCATAACCGCGGTCGGGATGCGGTTTAAACCCGATTTCAAATAATGTTCCGCCTTCATAGAATTGGTCAGAATATGCCCCACCCATTGCCGGTCATAGGGCACGACCTCTGGACAGGTGTTTTCCAAGAGCAGCGCCCCGCTTTCGGTGATAATTTGGGCCAGACCTGTTTTTTCGGCAATTGCTTTATTGGCCGAAGAGGTGAAGATCCATAAAGGTGGGCGTCCGGTAATCGTTTCCGGCGCGGCCGTGACTTCCTTGCCCCGTAACAATTCGGCCGTGGCTCGAATCTCGCCTAGCGATGCCTGCGGGCAGCCGATGGTGATTAACGAAACCGGCATCTGCGGCCTCAACTCCTGGTAACGAAGTCCTAAATCCGATTCGCCAAAGGTGAGCCTCGCTTGGAAATCATCTGCCGGAGGATCATCCGTCACCCCTTCAATGTAGAGTAAGGGCGAGCCGTAATTGGCGGCCGCGGCCGTCAGCGCCTTGCGTTGTTCGTGATTCAGATCGACCGGCAATCCCTTGAGCAAAGGGATAGGTCCAAACGGCATTTTCCACTCCGCTTGCTGTTGTTTGCCGATCCAATCGCCCAGAATTGAAAAATCTGTTGGATCATCCATAGCGCAGGTAACGATGATTTCCAGGTTGGGCCGGCGCGCCTCTTGTGCGAGAAGGCCGTAAAGTGGGGTGAAACCGGTTAGGGCGCTCGCCAGCGCCGAGAGACCCGATTCCCGGTTGCTCAATAAGCCGCAGTAAGAGTTGCCGAAGCAGATGGCGTTAGATTCGGACCAGGCGGCTGTTCCCGAAGTGATGACACCCTCCCATTCATAGGGAATACAAGATTGGGTCGATTGCACGCCCAGTTGTTCGTAAAGCGCCACGATTTCCTGGCTCTGCTCAAGAAAGTCAGGAGCGGTGATGCGCATCGCCCCAAATTGAGCGGCATCGCATCCGGCCGCGTTGAGCGTGGTCGGTACGGCAACCCGGGCTTGGGGATCGCTGGCGAGTTTGGCCAAGAAACGACGTAACCCGAGCCCGCCGGTCAAAGGCGAAACACCCGATAGATGGGCGCCTTCAATCGGGGTTAACTCTGATGCCCCCGCCGCGGCTGCCATATCTAGTAACAAACGCATGGCCATCTGCCTGGCAACGCCTTGTTCACCAGACAACATCTCCTTCTGTTCGTTACTCAGTCCAATATCTGTTTGCACTTTTCTCCTCTAACTTCACTGTATCAACTTATGGGGTTGAAAAGCATCCCTTCTTCGCGGAAGTGTCCTTCATTGTCTATATCTATTCGTTTGCCTACTTCTTCCAATAGCCGGCCCACTTCCAGAGGGTTGGCGTGGTCTATGGTATCGGCTAATGCCAATTCATCCGGCCCCATTGCCCATCACTTCTCGGCTTAGGCGATGCTTTTTTGGGCCTCGCTGGTCCTTCAAAGGAGCATACCCAGGCTGTGCTGATATAGACCCGGCTCCATATCTTGTCTCTTCGTGCCCAGCCCAGGAGCTTTTGGGCTTTGTCTAACGCTGCTTGCATCGACATGCCCGTGTTGGCCTTGCTAAATGTATCACTGACGGCCGCGCCCACGGCAATGGCTGAACAACCAGCAGCTAAAGCCCGCTCATAACATCGCTCATTGAAGACTAGGCCGGTGAATTGCCTACGCTCTTCCTCGTGTTTGGCAAGGGTGTTAGCCATGATCTCATCGGCATCCGTCATTTGGGGCACGGCCGCCGGATGAACGAAGCTGGTCATTTCAATTGATCCCAATCCGGCTTTGACCAATCCGTCGATAATCCGTTCTTTATCGGTGGTTGAGATCAGCGCCGCTTCGTTTTGTAAACTATCCCGCGGGCCGACCTCGTAAACTTTCAAGAATTCAGCCATCAACCTTCTTCCGGCCGTACGATCTCAACCTTAATACCTGTCTTCTGAGCAATTTCCTGGGCTAATTGTTCTACGAAGTCATCACCGAAGCTGGAAACTGTCGTCCCGCGCGGAGCGCCCATGAGCAAAGTTTCGGCCGAGCGCTCCTCTACCAGGCGACTGATCTCAACCTGAACCTGCCCCTCGCGCACGATGATTTCGCTGGTAACCTGTTGACTTTCCGCCCGTCTTTGGGCGATGCGCAGCAAGGTCTGGCCTACCCAATACAGTTCTTCCCGCACGGCCGGAATCAACTTTTCATCCGCATGATCCATATTACTGACGTCGATGACGTAAAGGAAAATGAGGTTACACGCCCTTTCATGTGCGTACTGTATAGCCTTCTCCTGGACGGCCCGGCTTCCGGCGCCGCCCCTCGTCGCACAAATGATACATGCCGTGCTGTTGCTTACCATATTATTCGCTACCTGTATTCGCCTGCATATTACGTTCGATCAGCTCTAAAGCTGCACTGCGATCATCGGTCTCGCGAACAAGCTCGTGGTAAACTTCTTCGGAAATCAATCCCCGCTGGTTTGCATCGCGAAGAGCCGTTCGTTCAGCCTGTAGCAAATCCTTGCGAGCTTGCAATATCATTGCCTGCTCTAGCTCAGGATAATCGTGGAGCAACTCCCGTAAATCCTGGTTTCGGCTTTGGATATCGCTGGTATAAACATCCGACATGGCCTGGAACACTTCGGCTGAGAGGATGCCATCACGATAAAGACGGTCTAACTCCCGCCGTCCTGCTCGAGACGAGTAGAGCAAAGCCTGGAACCGCTCTTGCTCCCGGATATGTTGGGATGTGGCCGTCAATCCGAGACGGCGCAAAAGAGGCGCAATGGTCGTTCCTTGTACCAGCAAGGTGAATAACACCACGCCAAAAGTCATGAACTGCAATTCGCGAACGACTTCACTGCCGAAAACGGAACCAGTTAAACTTAAAGCCAGGGCCAGGCTGATGGCGCCCCGTAATCCACCCCAATACATCACATGGCGATAAGCGGTGGGAACCCGTTGTTTAGGAGCCAGCAAGCCGTGGATCCAGGCAAGACCATAGACTACGATGCCCCTGCTAAGCAATACGGCCACAATGGCCACGATGATTAAGGAAAAGTTTAACTGGTACTGGGTTAAGTCTGCTTCCAGCCCGATAAGGAGAAAAACCATTGAGTTGACGACGAAAGCGGCAAACTCCCAGAAATTATCCAGTGTGGCTTTTGTGGTTGGCGAGGTATTTTTTGTGCCGATATTGCCGACAAAGATGCCTGCGGCGACAACCGCCAGCACCCCGCTGACATGAAATTGTTCCGCTACAATGAAAGCGCCAAATGCCAGGGCCACAGTCGTAGCCGTTTCAATCAGGTGATCGTCGACATTCTTTAGGATTACCGTGGAGACCAGGTAACCAAGGACAGCTCCGATGGCCAGACCCCCAAAAAAAACGCGTAAAAATTCGCCGATCGCTGAACCCAGGTTGAAGGCTTCTCCCTCTCCGGAAGCCATAACGGCCCCGGCCGTAACGGCAAGTTGGAAGAGCACGATGGCCACACCATCATTGAATAAACTCTCTCCCTCGACCAGCACCGAAAGGCGTTTGCTGACTCCCAGATCCCGGAATAAGGCGATGATCGCCACCGGGTCCGTAGCCGAAATGAGGGCGCCAAAAGCAAAAATCGCGACAATTGCGATATCCAGCTCAGGTAACAATGTTTGTCCGGCAAGGTTAATGATAAAGCTGACGATCAATGTGCCGATGAGGGTGCCGACCAACGCCAGCAGTAAAATGACGCCCAGGTTTTTCTTTAACGTTTCCCAACGCAAATTTAGTGTGGCTTCGAAGATGAGCGGGGGTACGAGTATGGCCAGGATGAACTCGCTGCTCAAGTCAATGTCGATGGGATTGGGAATGAATGACAGGGCCAGGCCGACCAGAACCAGGGCCACCGTATAGGGCAGGCGAATGCGACGGCTAACGATGGCTACCAGTGCCGCCAAGGAGAGGATGAGGACAAAAGCTATTTCTGTTTGAAACAGTTCGCTCTCTTCAGCCGCACTTTGTAACGCTAGAATATCCATCGCCAGAGCCTTTTACAGTAGAGTTATTAACGTTGACAGTCGCTAATCTGGGATGTAATCACTTAGATCGATCGAACCATATTCCCCTTTCTGAAACTTGCTCACATCTGCTCCCCAGGGAATTGTGCAATCGAGCCCCATTTTCGCCGTGCGGCTTTTTTGGCCTGGCTCATGGTAGCCTGACGGGTCCAGCGAACTACCCGATTGGTCTGGCATGATCACCAGATCCTTATCCGCTTGGAATCGTGTCGCCATAGCCCATTCCACCTCGGCCGGATCGTGGATGTCGATATCTGTATCCACTACCCACACATGCTTGAGTGAACTGTGGCCCCTGAAAGCGGCTTCAATGGCTTTTTGGCCGTCGTCAGGTCCTCGTTTATTGATCTGGACGATAGCGTGTAGCCAGGATGTGCCGCCCGGAGTGATGACGGCGCCGGTACAGGCGACGACTTCATTAACTGCGGCAAAAATCGTCGGTTCCCTGGGCATGCCCATCAATAATTTATGTTCCAGACCGCCGGGCAAGAGCGCATGGTATATCGGATCGCGACGGTGGGTAATGAGATCGATTTCGATCACCGGCTGCTGGCGAATGATATCCATCGTCTCGGTCAGATCCATGAAAGGACCTTCGCTCACCGTTTGACTGGTGATCCGGCCTTCTAGCACGATTTCCGCATCGGCCGGCACTTCCAGGTCATTAGTAATACATTTGACCAGTGGAGTCGGCGACAACGCATGGGCAACCGACAATTCATCCACTCCCGGAGGTGGCGACATGGAAGCCGCCAGGTGGGTGGCTAACGAAACGCCAATACAAATGGCGATTGGCAAATCGCCCATCGTCTTACTTAGGGCCGTTGCCGTCCCCCGCTTCTCCACGATTCGAGCGGCGAAATGCTTCTCATCTAACCGAAGCAGCCGATGGTAACACATATTCCGGCCCAGGTCAGGATCCTTGATGATGACCACATTGCTGGCGATGTAATGGCCTGCATCCTGGGGTAAATGTAACAATATGGGTAGATCCGCCAGGTCAAAAACCTCCAGGATCACTTCCTGGCACGGTCCCTTTTCGACGATAGGTGGCAACTCTGGACTATTTAAAGAATGCGCCAGTGCCGGTAGTAATTCGGAAACCGGGATGCCCAGATCAAGGCTGAAATAACGACGATCGGAACAAGCTCCAGCGCAAACCCGCCAGCCAGGATGACCGTCAATTTGATCGAACAAAACTACTTTCCCATCCAGGGCGTGGGCCACGTTGGCCAATTCATAAGTAGTGCGGACCGGACGGTTGATCCGGATCAGATCGCCGCTTTCATCAACACGCTGAATAAAGTCTCGAAAGCTCATATGACTTAGGATTGTAGATTCTAGATCATAGCTTGGCAAACCAGGTAAGGGGGTTTGTCGTCAGTTAGCTAAAAAAAGCAGCTCCCCCTATCGGGGGTGATAGGGGGAGCAACAGAGAGGATGTGAAGTGAGCGCCTGTAATATCTATTCTATTGTTTCGCGGTTTGAACCAGCTTCTAAGGTTGGTTCTGTTAACGTCGCCGCAAAAATGCCGGGATCTCGATATTGTTCGGTGTATAGCGCGGCGTGACCGGTTTTTGCTCGGTCGCCGGTTGCGATGTAGGTGCAGGAGCCTGGCTAACTTCCGCCTCTACTGAGACGGACACGGGTTCGGGTTTTCGCTCGCGCGCATGGCCATAATGCTGTTCAAGCAACTGCCGTCGTGTCGGCCGCATCGTATCAAATCCGGTAGCGATGACCGTGACTCGCAACTTGTCGGCCATTGACTCGTCGATGACCGCGCCAAAGATCATGTTGGCATCTGGATGGGCTGTTTCCCGAATGATGGAGGCTGCCAGGTTGACCTCGTATAGGCTCAGGTCTGGTCCGCCGGTGATATTGAACAAAATGCCCCGGGCGCCGTCGATGGTTACGTCCAGCAACCGAGAGCTTACAGCTTGTTCGGCGGCGATCTTCGCCCGATCCTCACCTTCACCAAGGCCCACGGCCATCAAAGCCGCGCCACCGTTAGACATAATCGTCTTCACATCCGCGAAGTCGAGGTTTATCAGGCCGGGTACCGTGATCAATTCGCTGATGCCCTGGATGCCTTGACGCAGGATATCGTCGGCCAGGCTGAAGGATTCGGTCAACGACATGCGCTTATCGGTCAGCTCCAATAGCCGGTCATTCGGAATGACGATCAGCGTATCCACGTGTTCTTTTAATTTTTCGATGCCATCCTCGGCTACCCGCGATCGGGGCGTGCCCTCGAACAGGAAAGGCCTGGTGACGACGCCGATGGTTAGAGCGCCCTGCTGTTTGGCTACCCGGGCCACGATTGGCGCGCCTCCGGTTCCTGTGCCACCGCCCATGCCGGCGGTGATGAAGACCATGTCCGAGCCTTTCAGGACCTCTTCTAGATCGCCGATAGATTCTTCGGCCGCCTTCTCACCTTGCTCCGCATTGCCGCCTGACCCCAATCCTCGGGTCAATTTCTCGCCAATTCGGACACGAATTGACGCATTCGAACGAAGTAAAGCTTGGGAATCCGTATTGACGGCAATAAAATCGACGCCACTGACCCCTTCATCGATCATCCGGTCAACGGCATTGCTTCCGCCACCGCCAACACCCGCGACGCGAATTCGAGCGAAATTTTCGGTTTCTGGTGCTCTTTGCATGACACTATCCTTTCTCTCTGCGCTTTCTTGGGCCTTTTCATTCGGAATGGCCCTTTCCGTTTAACTCAGCTAAATTATGTACTCCTGGACTTTATAATAGGGTGGCTTTATTGCCCGGTCTCGGATCATAATGACCGGCATATTGTTCGAGAGTCGCTTTCTCAACCAACCACTTATTGCCAAACTTAATAGCAGGCAGTTTGCCCTGGCGAATAAGTCGCCGGACAGACTCGGGATGAATGTTCAGGCGCAAGGCAACCTCACTCACACCTGCATATGTCTCCAGGAGATCTTCCTTACTCATGATATGCGGGATACTACAACAATTGCGACTGTTGTAACAGTACAACAAAACTAAGAATATGTCAAGTAGTTCTTATGGTAAGTTCGAAATTTGGTCAAAATTTTAAGGTTGGGCTTTGGCTCCCTTCAAAAACCCCCCGATGGACAGAAAACTTATGCCCTCGTTCCCCTGGTATGTCAATCTGTTGACTGTCGTTTCCAAAGCCGGTTATTGATGTTGCCAACACCGACTATTGTCGTTGCCAGCGCGGGCGAGGACGGCATCATCAACAAGAATGATTGTCTTGCGTCCTTTCACCTTCTCAAGAAATGACCTCTAGATGGGCGAATAATGAGGCTCTATCAAATTGTGTGGCTATTGTTTTTCAGGCGTTGGCAGCGCTGCTCCCATGACATTGTTTGTACTTTTTTCCGCTGCCGCAGGGGCACGGTTCATTCCGGCCAACTTTTTCCACCGTTTGCCCGGCCGATTTTTCTTCGGCCGCCAAAATCCCCATCACCTCGTCGGCGTAGCGCCGGTTTTTGAGCAACTGGGCCATAATCCGCATTGGCCGGTCGACGTGATTAAAGAAGGCTTTGTAGCCGGCGCATAAATAATTCAAGCCCGGCTCGCCACCTGGGGTATTGATGAAACGATTTCGAGGACAACCCCCGTGACAGGCAAAACGCACTTCGCACTCCTGGCAGTAACGGGGCAGCGTGTCTCGCTTGTCATTCCCGAATTTGCGTTGCTGCTCCGAGGCCACCATGGTCAGCATATGCTCTTCTTTGATATTACCTAGCAAGTAATTTGGTTCGACAAAGTGATCGCACGAGTAAAGGTCGCCGTTGTGCTCCAGGGCCAGGGCATCACCACAGGTCTTGCGGTGGATGCACAAGGAAGCGCCTTGGCCGACCCAGGATCCCAGAGATGAATCGAAGAGTTGGATGAAGACCCGGCCGACGTCGTTGCGCACCCATTCGTCAAAGATGGCGATCAGGAAATTGCCCCACTGCTCAGCCTTGACCGAGCGCTCGGTAACCAGGCTGCCCTGGGTGGTGTAGAGCGGGCGCTTGGAACTCTTGGCTACCGGCAGAACCTCGAGGTCAGGGCGGATACGGTGGTCATCTGTGCTGACATATTGGTCATCTGGGCGGACTCTGGGGTCCACTCCTACCGGATTTTCGGTGTAATTGCCCCAACCTAGGTTGGCAATGGGCAGTAATTCCGGTGTGGCTCGCTCAATGATGGGTATGAACTGGATGAAATCTGTCGCAAGCTCATCGCGGAAGAAACGGTAAACTTCCAGCGGATAGGCGCCATTGGCCGCATGAACGGTGCAGAGGATGTTGAATTCGACTCTATGTTTTTTGAGTAACCGGGCGGCCGCCATCACCTGGTCGTAGGTGCCTTCACCGCGCTTGTCGACCCGGTAAGCATCGTGCATTTCCTTCGGACCGTCCAGGGACAGCCCGACTAGGAACTTATTCTTACGGAAAAACTTAGCCCATTCATCATTGAGCTTGGTGCCATTGGTCTGAATGGTATGGTTGATGGTCATGCCCGGCCGGCTATATTTTTTGACCACCTCCATCACCTGTTGGAAAAAATCTAAGCCCATCAGCGTCGGCTCGCCGCCTTGCCAGGCGATGGTCACCTGGGGCGCTTGATGCGACTCGATGATCTGCCTGACATACGCTTCCATGACGTCATCGGCCATGCGGAACGGGCTGCCCGGGTAGAGCGCCTCCTTAGACAGGAAGAAGCAATATTTGCAGTCCAGGTTGCAGATAGCGCCGGTAGGCTTGGCCATCACGTGGAAGTATGGCGGCGCTTGGTCCGGCCGGTTGGCAGGTAATGTCAAGGGTTCAAAGGTTGTAGTCATAAAGATTTACCTTTTATGAAGCTGGTATATTCGGTATCTAAGGGTAGGCTTCAGGCTTGGTTCAAGTTTTCCTCTAGTTTGGCCTTCTTGGCCTGGTACTCCTCTTCGGTGAGGATGCCCTTGTCTCGAAGCGCAGCCAGCTGATCTAGTTCTGACATTTCTGAACTAGCCGCAGCAGTTTGGTTAGCCGGCGTTTCTTCCTGTGACGGTGGGCCAGGCGTTGTTGATTTTAGGTATCCTTCTGACTCTTTCTTCTTCTGCTGTCCTGGTATTCCCTGGCGATTGCGTACGATCTGGCTCCATTTCATGATGTCAAGCATCACGCCAAACGCCAACCAGACCCAATCGAAACCTTGAATGCCGGTCACCGCATTCCAAACCAGCAGGTACATAATAGTCGTGTAGGGCAGGAAAATCATCCCTAAAAGGGGCATGATCCAATTTCCGCGCCAGACAACGTCCCACCGGTTTCCAAAGAGCCAGGCCAGGACCAGGATCAGGCGGGGCGCAAAGGCTGCGCCAAAGGCGAGTAAACATCCCAATAGCAACATGACAAATCCTCCTTAAACCCTTCTTTCCAAAGAGCCCTCCCACCGCACGATACGATAGGAGGGCTCATCTTACGTTGCTCTTAGGATCTAGTCAACGGAATCCACTCTTTGCGTAACTCTTAATTCATCGGGCATGTTGAATTTGATGAACTCCAGAGGATCGAACGGCAATTCTTCGCGCAATTGTTTCAGCGTATCGCCAATCACTTCTGTTTCCGGCCGGGCATTCTCGATCCCTGAAAACGGAATTCCACGCGCCTTGGGCTTGTCTGGATATTTCTCTTACCAGCGAGGATCTGTGATCAAATCATAGAATGCTGTCGCCGTACCGGTTTCAATTTCTTCCATAATCCAGTGCAACTTTCCGCTTGAATGTCTGGTCTGCATCGGCTCGGCCGTCCGTACTCAGGCCTTTCCCTGAGACCTCAAGCAGGGTAGATTATAACAGATGGACTGTATCAGACAGGAGGAGATAGTAACTTCTACCTGGCCGGTTCCGTTTGTCAAATCTGTAAAATAATTGATGATAGTGCCATATCTAATCAGCGGCTCATCTATTACAATTAACCTTTTGAAGAAACAGTGATGTCAAAAAATAAGCTGGAGGCAGTCATCTGGGATATGGATGGTGTGCTTGTCGACACCAAGGAATATCATTACCAGACCTGGAACGATTCCTATCAACGATATTCAGGTGATGGAGAGCCGCTTAAGAGAAGCGAATTCGAAGCTGTATTTGGGATGCAAAATGGCGAAACGATCATCCGGCTTTTTGGTGGGGAGCAGGCAACGCCTGAATTTATTGAAGTGGTTTCTGCAGAAAAAGAAGCACTATTTCGCGAGAGAATTTTCGGGCATCTCAAACCATTACCTGGCGTTCGAGCATGGCTAAGTTTTTTTCAAAACCATGGCCAAAAACAGGCGGTTGCCAGTTCTGCTCCTGAACTAAATATTCAGGCCATCTTAGACGATCTGCGACTCTGGCTCTATTTCGATGTTGTTGTACCTGGAGACCAATCACCCTTCCCGTCCAGCAAGCCTGCGCCAGACATTTTTCTCGAGGCTGCCCGGCGATTGAGAGTGCTGCCTGCCCGTTGTTTAGTTGTCGAGGACTCAGTTGTTGGCGTCCGAGCGGCCAAAGCAGCCGGCATGGCTTGTTTAGCTATTACCACCACGCACGCCGCCAGCGAGCTGATAACGGCCGACTGGACCATCGACGATTTTGGTGATTTGCAGCCCCGGACGATGTTGGAGATTTGGGAACGGCTAATGGAATAGCTAGTGTAGACAGTGGCAAATTTAGCGAACTTAGCCACAATCGCACGATGAGCTTTGCCGGAGCCCATCACATAACCTCCGCCATGAAAGTATAAAATCAGCCGGTCGTTAGCCACTCCAGATAATTTGACGAATTCACCTGCTGGTTCCATCATCGGAGCCAGCGCGATTTCGGTTCCATCAGGAAGTATGCCAAATAAACCGGAAGGTTTTTCAATTCGCGTGCGTAATGCTGTGAATCTGCTCCGATAGTTGGTTTGCACAATTGGCCATTAACCCTGCACGCGACATTCTTAGAACAATTGCCATTTTCCCGGCTCTGGCATACAATCAGTCTATCCTGAAGAGAGGGCGAATACCCGGCCGGACAGGTCGGGTATTTTTTGTGTCTAAGACGCCCTGACGAGTGAACTATGAGCAAGCTACATAAAAAGAATATACGTAATATCGCCATCATCGCTCATGTCGACCACGGCAAGACGACTTTGGTCGACGGCATGTTGCGCCAGACCAATGTCTTCCGCAGCAACGAATCCGTGGCCGAGCGGGTGCTAGATGATAATCCACTGGAGCGAGAGCGAGGCATCACTATCCTGGCTAAGAACACCGGCATTCGTTACGGAGACGTGACTATCAACATCGTCGATACGCCGGGTCATTCTGATTTTGGCGGCGAGGTCGAACGGGTGGTCAATATGGTTGACGGCGCGCTGCTGCTGGTCGATGCTGTGGAAGGCCCCATGCCGCAGACACGCTTTGTACTGCGCCAGGCCTTGGATAAGGGAGTGAAGGTCATCCTGGTAGTTAACAAGATCGACCGCCCGGCCTCCCGGCCGATAGACGTGGTCAACGAGACCTTCGACTTGTTTCTCGATTTGGGAGCGACCGAAGAGCAGGCCGACTTCCCAGTGATTTATACCCGGGCCCTAGACGCACAGGCTGGTTATGAAGCCGATGACCTAGCTTCCGATCTGCGACCGCTGTTCGATACGATCGTTGGTTATCTACCGCCGCCCAAGATCGATCCTTACGGACCCACCCAGATGTTGGTCACCACCCTGGACTACAGCCCCTACGTCGGACGCATCGCCATCGGCCGGTTAACTAGCGGTACGCTGCGCGCCGGGCAAGCTGTAACCCATATCAATGCTGAAGGGAACATGGAAGCAGCCCGGGTGACCGAGCTATATACCTTCCAGAATCTGCGGCGGCAAGAGCAAGATAGTGTCGAGGCCGGCGACATCGTGGCCGTGACCGGCATTCCCAACGTGGGCATCGGCGATACGCTGGCCGATCCGGACGATCCGCGCCAATTGCCACCCATCACCGTCGAAGAACCCACAGTGCGTATGGCATTCAACGTCAACGATAGCCCCTTCTCCGGCCGGGAAGGCAAGTACGTCACTAGCCGCCAACTAGGCGAGCGGCTCATGCGCGAGCTGGAGAGAAATATCTCTTTACGGGTTGAAGAAGGCGAGCGAGCCGGACAGTTCATCGTCTCAGGCCGGGGCGAACTTCACCTGGCCATCCTCATCGAAAATATGCGCCGCGAAGGGTATGAGTTTTCTGTCGGCCGGCCGGAAGTTATATTTCGCGAGACCGAAGAAGGTCGCCTGGAGCCGCTCGAGGATGTCTACCTGGAAGTTCCCAACGACCATCTGGGTACCATAACCGAGATGCTGGGCAAGCGCCGGGGCGAGATGATGCAGATCCGCTACGGCGAGGACGGCACCGTCTATACTGAATTCCGCGTGCCCACGCGGGGCATGCTCGGCTTTCGCCAACCGTTTCTTACTGCCACCCGCGGCATGGGTATTTACCACAGTCTGTTCCACGGCTACGAGCCTTACCGGGGAGCGATCGAGCTCCAGGAGACAGGCTCCCTGGTTTCTTTAGAGACCGGTCCGGTCAGCGCCTACGCCTTGGAGCACCTGACGCAGCGGGGAACCTTTTTCTTAGGCCCTGGTGAAGAAGTTTACGCCGGACAAGTGGTCGGACAGCATATCCGCGCCGAAGATCTGGTGATCAACGTTTGCCGGACTAAGAACCTGACGGGTCACCGCGGAGTCCCCAAGTCCATTACCGATGCTTTACCCAATCCGCGCCAAATGTCGCTGGATGAGTGCATCGAATATTTGGGTGCGGAGGAGTTGCTCGAAGTCACGCCCGAGTCGCTGCGCATCCGGACCAAAGAATTACATCACGCCATGCGCCAGAAGAAATCCAAACGATCCAAGAACGGCTACAGTACGCCCGCTTAGCTCGCTTGCTACAGTCCTGCCGATCGCCCGCTAGATGGCTGGATCGGCCGCAGCGAATTGTCAGACGGCAACGGTGACGATATGTGCCGGTGCATCAAACTCTACTGAACCATCCGCCAGGACAAACTGCGATAGTTTTTTGGGCGCCTCCCGCCTAAGTCTTTCATAATCTTCATCGTTTATGACATCGGCCAGTGTCCAGCCTTTGATGTCGGTATAGATCCAAGATTCAATAGAGTCGAAACGAGCTTTGCCTGGAACTGTTTCAATTGCGACATCATTCACCCCGACCCCGGCATCATAAAACAGATTTCTCAATCTTTGAGTATCGCCGAGAGAGTAGGGGGCTTCGATAGAACGCGCTACTTCAGGACCAAACAGTTCCTTTAGTAGGTTAGCTATGGCCGCGTAGCCCGGTGTGTCTTCCAATGATGCCCAGACCGCGACGCCGATTTTGCCTCCTGGACGGATCACCCGGTACATCTCCGAAATAGCTTGGGCTGGATCTATAAAGAACATCAGGCCAAATTGGCTAACCACGCGATCAAAGGTATTTGGATCAAACGGTAGTGACTCGGCAGCGCCGAGTTCCCAGGTAATGTTTGGATTCTGATTACGGGCAACCGCCAGCATACCTTCGTTAATATCAACGCCGGTAACCGAGCCGTTGGAGCCAACCACTGCTTCAGCATGTCTAGCCAAGATGCCCGTGCCGCAGGCAATATCTAGTACATGATGGCTTGCCCCAACGTCCGCGGCCGTCAAAACCTGATTCGGCCAATCGATAAACAACGCCGGTACAAAAAACGCTTCGTATATCTCTGCCGCACTGACCGCTACCTGACCTGTTTCATGTTCGCCCATGATTCCTCCAATGTGTTGGTTTGGAACCCCCCGATAGGCTTGTCATTCTCGCACACTAATTCAATTTTAGCTATTCCGCATGGCTCAATCTGTAAATATCATTCCACGCGTAAAGAAACTCCTCGGTCTCATACACTTCCTAAACATCCGGCCGTGTTCCTAATCGCAGGGCTCCTCAAGCTGCTTTTTTAGATCTGGCGATAAAAACGATAGCACTTCTGCTCGGCCGGTAAATCCATCAATGCCATCTCAAAATGTAAGAAGGCTTTTGTGCCTGATGAATAAACCCCGGCCGCCCTGGCTAATTCGCCTACGTCTACAACATCATCACCAGACTTAGACCACAAGTGGTAGAACCGCCCCCCATTGTCCAGTAATTTTCTCGCTCCTTGGACGGTTCGATAGGGTTTAATCTGTCGCATCAACCCCATATTGACGTCGTAGCGTTCCATTACGACGAACCGGTATCGGTTGTTGGCCTAGCCACGGCTAAGAATGCGGGCCTAAGTCCACAGTTTGCCTAAGCCCATTCGTCATCACCTGAAAACTAGGATTGACGACTAGATAGTATGCCACCCACCCACAGAGGGCCGATATGCTAATTAACTGTTAGGCCGGTATTGTCCACCTCGAAGCAAACGTTGCTGGTAAATCAGTTACTTATAACTAGGCGACTACTTGCGTGGCGGCAAGAGCCGCTTTCGCATCAGGAGTTCGGGCTATGGCCCTTTAGCCAGATCCGCGTCATTTAGTTCTATCTTAATGCCGCCAATGATCCCGGCGATAATGTTGTATAGGAAACCCGCAATGGCCCCGAAAACGAAGCCCATGGCCGCGTAAAGAATGGGCATACAAACGGCATACGCAATACCGAATAAAGCGCCACCCCCACCGACGCCTGTTAGTTCCTCCACGCTTGCAAGCATACCCGCGCCAATTAAAGCGAAGCAGGCAAATATGAGCCCAACGATAAGTCCTATGGCGCCATACAATAAGGCCGACATCAGGGCTAAGGACAGAATACCTACTCTTCGAACTTCAACCATTTGAGTTCCCTCCATTTGATCCAGTACAACAACGATTTCTAGAAACCATTATAACAAGAATCAAGGTAAATAGGACAATAGAGGTCCTCGAATCCACCTTGCCAAAGCAAATAATCCGAGGCACTATTCCATTCTTTGTGAATAAAAAAGTGTTAGGAGACCAGGATGACCTTTGATTTTGACCAGGAAATTGACCGGCGAGGTACCAATTGCACCAAGTGGGAGTTCATCAACGACGGCGATACGTATATCTTTGGCGACCATGCCGATCCCAAGCATGGTCGCGATCGTTTGCTGCCCATGTGGGTGGCCGATATGGATTTCCGCTGCCCGCCGGCCGTGGTCGAAGCCCTGACTGAGCGGGGTCGGCAAGGCATTTTTGGCTACAGCGAACCATGTGACAGCTATTATGAAGCGGTGATGGGCTGGATCGACCGGCGCCATGGCTGGCAGATCGAACGCGACTGGATCGTGATCACGCCCGGCGTGGTTCCGGCCATCAAGGTGCTGATCCAGAGCTTCGTTAAACCTGGCGAAAAGGTGCTGATCCAGCGACCGGTTTATTACCCATTCTTCGATGCCATTCGCGACAACGGAGCCGAGATCGTGTCCAATACACTTATTTACCAGGACGGCCGGTACATAATGGATTTCGATGACCTGGCTCAGAAGGCGGCCGATCCAGACTTGAAGATGGCCATCTTGTGCAGCCCGCATAATCCGGTCGGCCGGGTGTGGACGGCCGAAGAACTCGCTCGCTTCGGCCGGATCTGCCTGGAGAATAATGTTCTAGTTATTTCCGACGAAGTACACTGCGACCTCATTTATTCTGACCAAAACTTCACCACCTTCGCCAAAGCACACGAGGACTTTGCTCAGAAGAGCATCGTTTGCACAGCAGCCAGCAAATCCTTTAATCTGGCCGGGCTAAAGATCTCCAGCATCATCATCCCCGACGAAGCGAGGCGCGGAAAATTCATAGCCACCGGGACGCGCAATGGCTTATTTGGCACCAATGCCTTCGGCCTGGTAGCCGTGGAAGCGGCCTATAACTATGGTGAAGAATGGTTGGCGGCGGTGATGGCTTACGTCGAGGGTAATTATCGCTTCATGGTCGAATACATCGGCGAGCATTTGCCACAACTCAAAGTCGTCCGGCCGGAAGGTACCTACCTGGTCTGGGTCGATTTCCGGGCTCTGGGTCTCGATCCCCAAATGCGCAAGGAACTACTCATGGAGAAGGCCAAGATCTACCTGGATGAAGGCGAGATGTTTGGTCCGGAAGGAGAGGGCTTCGAACGTTTCAACATCGCCTGCCCACGCTCGATCCTGGAGGAAGCGATGGAGCGCATCAAGGTCGTTATCGAGGATTTGGCTAAGGAACCGTTTAAGGAGAAATCTCCAACGCTATCTCAGCCATCCGTGTGAAACCCCTTTCCCGCTGCTCGGCCGTCGCCGTTTCGCCTGTCACCAGGCTGTCGCTCACGGTTAGTATTGACAGCGCGTCAACCTTGAACTTGGCCGCCAGCGTATAGAGCGCGGATGTCTCCATTTCAACTACCAGTACACCGTAGTCGGCCCATTTCTTCCACCAATTCGGATCGTCGTGTAAAATGAGTCGCCAGCGAACATACCGCCCACATAGACGTTGGCCTGCGTTTCTTTCGCCGCTTCATAGGCTTTCAATAACAGTTCAAAGTTGGCTGCCGGAGAATAATCCATCCCGTTGAAGCGTAGCTTATTCATGTGTGAGTCGGTGGAGGCTGTCATAGCCAGCACGATGTCGCCCAGCTTCAAGTAAGGCTGGAAAGCCCCACAAGTGCCGACCCGGATCAACGTCTTGACCTGATACTCGCGCACCAATTCATTCACATAGATGGCAAGGGTTGGCATACCCATGCCGCTGCCCATGACCGAGATCCGCTTGTCTCCGTAGCGGCCGGTATAACCCATCATCCCACGAACATCATTGAAGCAGAACACATCTTCCAGCAGCGTTTTGGCGAAGTGCCTGGCTCGCATCGGATCACCGGGTAGAAGGACGGTTGGGGCGATTTGCCCTTGTTTCGCGCCAATATGGATACTCATCTGCATCCTCCTTTTTTATTTCACGTTTCACTTACAGCGATAGCATGGCATCCGCTGCTAACCAAAATAACTTCTCTCGTACTTCCGATCGAGTCTGCCAGTCTCGATTATCCCACTCTGTCCCGCTCAAGTCATCTCCCGCATACAACACTTGCCCAAAGGGCACACCTCGATACTCCGCCACAGCCTTCATTCCGGCTGCTTCCATCTCCACAGCTATACACCCCTCCTCTCTACGTTTCCGGATCTTGTCCGGCGTTTCCCGATAGGGCGCGGACGTGGTCCACGTTTTTCCCACCAGGTGTGGGATACCTCGTCCGGCCAACAAATCGACCAGGACTTTAACGGCGCGAGGATTGGCCAGGACCTCGTTCGCTGGTGGCAGATAATGGTATGAAGCCCCTTCGTCGCGTACCGCCGCCGAGACAACCAGCAAATGTCCGGCGGCGTTCTCTTTCTCCAGCACGCCGCAGCCACCGCAGGCGATGAACTTTCGGCAGCCGAAGGCGATCACTTCTTCTAGAAGGGCTGCCGACAATGCGGATCCAATGCCTGGGTGGAAAAAAGCTAGTCGCTGCTCCCGGTATTCGATCTCATAAACGGGATGGGGGCCATCCTCCCAGCGATTCTTGACTAGAACTTGCGCATCGTACTCAGAGACGACTTTCTCGATAATGTCCTGGAAGAAGCAGATGATACAATGCCGTGGCATATCTCGTTTTTTAATGACCCTAGCAGGTTCAATAAACGCTTTGCGTGTTGGATCGTGATCAAGAATAGGATAAGTCATAGACGACCCGCATCAACGTCTTTGACGAACTGGACAAGGCCTCGGAAAAAATGTTGATGGTCATCAAAAAACGCCATGTGGCTATCATTAGGGCAATGGAGGGAACGGCCGTTGGGCATCTGCCTGGCCATCCATTCCATGTGGTCGAGGTTCATCGTATCGTGCTGGGCGCCGATAATCAGACTCGCCGTTTCTGTTTTTTCCAGATCGTCCGTACGATCCCACTCGAGAAGTTTGCCGCTGGCGCCAAGCTCAGAAGGTCCCTGCATCGGTATATAGATATCGGGATTAATATGCTTGAAGCCGCGATTCACCGGATCCGGCCATTCTTCGTATGGCATGCGCAGTACGTGGTAGACGTAGTGATGTTGTATGAGTAGTTCCATGTAGCGCGGATCCTCGTAGTCCTCGGCCGCTTCAAAAGCCTGAATTTCCGCTAGAACGGCCGGATCAATTCCAGGCATCAACACTTCTTGGGGGTATTGGTTGTATTTCGGGATGCTGGCCTCATGTTGGAGATAATCAATCCTTTGAGTTGTTGCTGGTACTTCAGCGCGTATTCAATGGCCAGGATGCCGCCCCAGGAATGGCCGAAAAGGTAGAAGTTCCCCGGATTCAATTTCAAGGCCTGGCGCACTTTTTCTACCTCATCCACATAGCGAGCCAACGCCACCAACTCTGGCTCGTCTGGCTGGTCGCTGTAATAAGAGCCGAGTTGGTCGTAGTAATAATATTCGATGCCGGCCGCAGGAAAGAAGCTGTCGAATGCTTCCAGGTACTCGTGGGTCGCGCCTGGCCCGCCATGCAACAGCCAGCACCTTCATCGTCGGGTGATTGCCAATCCGCTTGGTCTAGACACGGAAGGTTCCCTTCGATGTCTCGATGGGTATCATCTTCACGCCGCCACTTAACAAGTCGTCACGATCGGTGTAGTTCAAATAGTCGAATGGAAAGTTATACTCGTTTTGCATCTGATCCTCCCGTCTGAATTGAATGTAGTAAGACTCTACCATTCAGAATAATAAACCTCAAATCGATCACTTCAAATTTAGCTTATCTGGCAATATATTTCGACCTCCAAGTAGAATCCCCTCCTTTTAGGATGGTGACGATTAGCCCTTGCGACTTTACACTGTTCGACAAGCATACAGCCCACCACACCCTCAACTTCATTGTATCAAGAAATAAATTAGTGGCCCGCTGATGAGGGCGAAGGAGACTTATCTTGATTAAAAAACTAGTTGTTATCGTACTCATTCTTATTGTGGCCGGTACTCTAGGCGTGGTAGCCATATCTGCCCAAGGGGGAACCCAACATATCGACATGACACTGAATGGCCAGATTATGACCATCAGTGATGGCGTTGGTTTATTTGATGTAAACTTGAAAGGGTCTCCCGGACCGGCCACTGCTAGTGGTCTATCCTATTCGTATGCCGTCAACTATGATGGTTTGCCGCCTGGTAATCGATGCGTCGATCTTGGAGGTCCTTCGGGATTAATCATCACAGATAGAGGTCAAATCAACATGATCTTCAACGATGGATCGATGCTGTTCGCCAACTCGACCGGTGAAGGCTATGTTTGTTTCGTACCCGGTTTTGCCTATGCGCCATATGCTCTTGCTGGTGGTACTGGGCGATATGAGGGTGCCACAGGCTATATCAATTTTGACATTGATACCCATCCTTTTGGCCCTCCTGGATCGCCAGTGACTCCAGAAACCGGATCCGCAAGTGGAGATATAATCTTCCCATAAAGACAACAGAAAAGGTCTTAGAAACGACACAACAAAATGGGCTTGTATGCGGAGCCAACGGCCGGCCAGGAGAGAGTAACTACTTTCCTGGCCGGTTCGATTTCCTTCTAAACGTCTCTTATGCTTCCAGATTATTTATGATGGCTTGCTGATTTAGCCTTGCGCCTTCCACTAACAGCAGCGCCAATTTGTTATCATCGGTTATGGACTCCAGTGATTCACGTAGTGGTTCTATTCGCCACTGAACTAGCGAAGCCGGTAAGCCAGTCTGCGCTAACGCAAAACCTAGAAGATACGCTGCCTTCTCCTCAGCTAATAGGTCCTTATATAAAAGAGCGAAATCCAATAATGTCTCGATGAAACGAATGCCACCATTCGACAGACTGTGTTCGAGCGCCCGGTCGAAGGCCAGCTGAGCGGTCTCCAGTTCGCCTTGCTGCAGGTAGACACGACCTGATAATTGCCACCAACGGGTCTGTTCCTTGCTGTCGTTCCGCCGTTCTAAGATCGGGCGCGACTCTCGTAATAAGCCACGGGCTTTCTGAGGCTGCCCAACCTGCCAGGCTAATTGCCCGAGATCAAGCAGGCACGTCAGCGCGTTGCCCTCATCGCCAAGCTGTTCGAACTCGGCCAGGCTTTCCTGTAGGAGTTCTTCTGCCTTCTTGAAATCACCAACAGCCAGGTACGTTTCACCCAAGTAACTAAGCGCTTCGCTGGCCAATCTTGGCAAGGAAAGTTCGCACCATAGAACATACTCCTCCTCAAAATTGCTGCAGGCCAATTCGTATCGCCCTTGATGCAAATTGAGATGGCCAAGATTACGCAGCGCAAAGGCGATCCCTTCTTGATCGCCCAGCGACCGGCTGACGGCCAGGCCGCGTTCTATACTTAATTGGGCTTCCCCATATCGGCCCTGTTGTCGGTAGTGCGCTCCCAACATACCCAGAGAAAAAGCCATCCCATAAGGATTGCCAATCTCTTCAAAGATATCGAGGCTTTCAAGGCAGCGTCGTTCTCTTTCCAATGGATCGCGCGCAGTCACGTTCTCAAATACTGACAATAATTGTGGCCAGGCTAAGTCTTCGCGAGCCCCTAAGTTCCGAAGGATCGCCAGTGCTTTGCTGACAGCCGGCATAGCTTGGTCTGCCCCGTGAGTTCGGCTATGTTCCAACCCATAGCTGGCCAATGCTTTGCCGTAAACAATGCCTTGTAATCCTTCCGGGTCCTGCATATGAAGGGCGTCAACCGCCAATCGCATCGCCGCCTCACCCTCTACATAATTGGCGCGCAAATTGTAGAACCAGTCGAGTGGAAACAACATTTTCCGCAGATCTTCTAGCCGCCGGCCCTTGACAGCCCATCTCCAGGCAGAACGCAGATTATCGAGGTCGGCTAGCATGACCCTGTGGTCACCGCGATAAAGGGACTCCATCTGTCCGGCAGCTAATGTAGCGAAATAGGCGCAATGGGCATCACGTATCGTACCGCTTTCTCCGCGCCCCGTTAATTGTTCGGCAGCAAATTGGCGCAACAAATCATGAACAGAAAATCTATCCTCGTCAATCCGTTGAATGAGCGATTTGTCGAATAGGGTTGATAGCGTATACAGATCGGTGCCGGTTACCTGGTGCGCGGCCTCGTGTGTAAAACTACTTTGGAAAACGGCCAGCCGGGCGAATGAGATGCGTTGGTCGTCGTTCAGTAAATTCCACGACCGGTTGATCACGGTTCGCATGTCTGAGGTACTGGTTCCTAGGAACTCAAGACCTCGATTCAATTCCTGCTCGATGTCGGCTACCGGCAACATGCGCATCCAGTCGGCCGCCAGTTCGATTGCCAGAGGCATGCCTTCCAGCCGTAAACAAATACGCCGGATCGATGACAACGCCGTCAGTTTCAGAGAGTGGTTTGAGATTCGGCCGGTTGCTTGTAGGAATAGTTTCACGGCGTCCATCGCCTCGGGTTCCTCGTTTTCATCTGGGGAAATTTTCAGGCCTTTGATGGTGTACAGCACTTCACCAGGAATATTTAGCCGTTCGCGGGAAGTAATCAAGAACCTGCAGACCGGCGCATCTGCGAGTACTTCAGAGATGAACAGCGACCCTGACAAGAGATGTTCGAATCCATCCAATATGATCAACAGCTTTTTCTCTCGGAGGTAAGGTACTAGGGTGCGTTTGGGATCTTCCCCGCCTTGTGGCGACAACTCGAGAGCTGCTGATATCGCTACTGCAATATACTCTTCGGCCGTTGTGAAAACGTATTCTGCGTTATCCTGCGCAGAAAAAGTAACCCAACAAACACCATCAACGAAGTGATCATTAACTAATTTCGCCACCTGCAGGGCTAATCTCGTTTTGCCCATGCCACCGGGCCCAGTCACGGTAACCAATCGCGACTCGGAATCGACGAGCGTTGTTGTCAGGTAGCTTATTTCCTGCTCTCGGCCGATAAATGGGGTTAAGGGGATAGGTGAGTTGTCATGCGGCTGCTGCGTTTGCTCCGCTTTCTGAGCCAAAATCCCCAACTGCCGTGCATAGGTGATCGCTTCGGCGCGATTGTTGGCGCCCAGCTTGTTATAAATTTGGCGCACATGCCATTTGACAGTGGTGAGCGAGATATATAGTTGTTCGGCGATCTCGGCATTTGTACGTCGTCTGGCCTTCAAAAGTAAAACCTCTAACTCGCGTTCGGTTAGAGATATATCGCCGATAACGTCGCGCCGCCTCGCATGGCTAGTACCCATCAGCCTCTCCTTGGGACCATAAACCACTGCTAACATGCAGTCTAAAGGTAGGGCAGAGGAGAGTCAATATTGTGAAATATTGCACAATACCACATAGGCCATGGCGGGTCTAAACGTAAGCTGCGGAACTGAATTAACCCGAAAAGAGCACCATAATAAGGTGCCCTAGTCAAAACCAGACTGCCATCCAGCGATTCAAAAGTAACACAGGCCGGTGGCCTGTTCCATGGAACCTGTTTTTTTTTAGGAGAACGAAACTAATGGCTAAAGCAATCTGGAAAAGTGTCGTGCTTGCGAAAAGTGACGAATCGAGTTTGGCAAACAGTCGCGGCAGCTCATGATGATTTGTCCAAAATTGCTAATTAACATAATGTTCTATCTGGCTTCACTTATCTCCAGCAAATGTCCGTCTGGATCTCTAAAGAAACAGCGAACTTCTCCGCCCCAATCGGTCGGAGGTGTCATAAACTCCGCTCCCCGAGATCTCAGTTCGTCGTACGCCACCGGGCAATCCGGTACACGAATGGTCATAGCGTGACTCACATCGTTCGGGTTATGTGGCGCGGAAAAAGTCACCTGGGGCTTATCTTTCGTTGGCTCGCCGCCGGTCACCAACAGCAGCCAGCTATCAAGAAACGACAAAACACAGGAAGTCCCCCCATACTCTCTGTAGATCTCAGCCCCCAGGACATCAGTATAAAACGTTTTCGATCGTTCCATTTCGTCGACTACCAGAATATGAGTCAACGCCATATCTTCATTTGGAAATTCCATTTTCAGCTACCTTTATGATTTTCTGGCTGAGGCCATTACTCTGATCTGCTGGATTTGTAGAGTTGGGGTGCGTACTAAAGTTGAAGCAGCGATCCGAAGCTGCCCAAGATTCAATCAAGCAACATGCCGCAGATTGAGACCAAAGAAGCATCTTGCTTGATCTGCCGGACATTGCTCGTAAGCAATCTCTGTCCCCTGGCCCAGACCCAAATAACGCAGCATCAGATAGATGGATGAAAAACCACAAATCCGGTTTTTATCACCAACCCTGGCCACTTCACTATAAAAACGGCCGGCATCCCCTTGACCTATAGCCTCCATCAAACTTTTATCGCTTGAGATCAGGTTAGTCCGTCGATCAGTATCCATGATAAAATCATCGCCAAAGTTGGGGCCAACATGAGCCAGATCCACCGACGCCACAGCCAAGACCTTCTTTCCAACCGTAGCCGCTTTTAAGCTTTCGAGGAAGGCATTTAACTTGGGATCCTGGTCGGGATGGTTGCCATTCATGACGAATTCGTGAAACGATCCACAGAGGATGGGCACAACTGGTGGCGGATCATTCCCCCGAATGTGGTGCAGCCACACGGCCGATAACTCGATTGAATGTTCCTTGCGGTGGTGTAGCTCTTCATCATAAGCCGACGGCCCAATAGCCTCGGCCAACCGATCCACTAGATTTGAGTCAGTTGGTAGAACACCAAGCGGCGTGGCATAGGGTATTTGGGTTAGTGTTATGCTGCCTGGGCTGCCATTATGATCGGTGCCGAAAATCAAAACCAGATCAGCTTCCTCGACGGCCGCTTTCGCCCGTCGCCAGACCTGGGCATAAACCGGCCCGCCCCGCTGGTAATCAATATGCGGTGATATGATGCCCCGGCCGGTCCAAGGCTGCCAGCCATCCAGGTTGTCTTCCTCTCCATAGGCGTCGAAGACTTGCGCCAATTGTTCCGCTTCGGCCGGGTAGCCTAGACCTGCCAGCGTCGGCAAGCGATAAGGTTGAGAGCGATAAGTTAACAACTGTTCGCCGATGATTTTTTTGGTTCGTTCATTGTCCAGCAAACAGGCTTCATCCAGTTGATTTAGGGTGCTGCGGACCAAATCAGGATCGATATCAGGGCCATATAATGCAAACAACTCGGCCTCAATATCTTCAATTTCGCGGCTGCCGTCGAAATAGATGAGGATTTGAGCCAGGGCCGGTGTCAGGATAATCTGGTAATCGCTTAATTCCAGTGGATCGCGCAACAACCACATCTGTTGATCTTGATAAATAACCGGTTGGAAATCCAGAGGTCGTAGGCGAGGCTTTTGAGACAAGCTTGATTCTCCAGTTAGAGTTTGTTCTTTTGATGCAAGCATTAACAATTTCGCGATAAACTTCTATAATCAGTCCATACCAATGCTCAAGTATCCGTAGATGGCTTCAAACATGCAAGAAGAGCCGCAAAGCGAAACTGAAGAACGCCGGAATACTCCACTTTGGATGGTTGCTCTGGGCGGCCTAGCCTTGGTCGCTCTGATCTGTTTGCTTATTGGCGCAGTCACGGTTTTCACCTCCGATAGACCCTCATTGCCTACGGTTGCCGCCCAGGCGGTGTTTGAAGCTCTGCCTATAATGGGGCCAGAGGATCCGGACACGCCAGCGCCACCGGCTACAGCGGCGCCATTGGTTCCCCAGCCCGGCGGCCGTTCGGCCGGAGATCCCTACATCCCTGAATTAGGCAACAGTGGTTATGATGTCCAGCGTTATACCATCCAATTAGCCCTGGATCCGGCCATTGATCACGTCGAGGGAGCGACCACCATTGAGGCTACCAGTACCCTACACGGTTTATCTGAGATCTCTCTGGATTTCGCCGGTTTTGACGTTGGCTCAGTCACGGTAGATGGTCGGGCGGCCGGATTTACCAGGGAAGACAAAAAAATTATCGTGGCTTTGCCTGAACCGTTACCGGCTGAAAAAACCTTCAACCTGGCGATCAGTTACAGAGGCAGCCCCTTATACGAGCCATCGCCATATTTGCGCTTTGTCGATCACCTGGGCCTGCATTACCCGGACGGGGAAACCATCTTCGCCATTGCCGAGCCCGATGGGGCCCGATATTGGTTCCCGGCCAATGACCACCCCCGCGACAAAGCCACTTTCCGCTTCGAGTTATTAGTGCCCGAAGGCTTGGTGGCAGTGGCCAATGGCCAGTTAATCGAGCAACGATCGGCCGCGTTACCCGGCGGCGAATTGGGTAACCTCTTCATCTGGGAACACAATTTTCCGATGGCCCCCTATCTGGCCCTGGTGGCGGCCGGAGCCTATGAACAGATCAACGGTCAAACGCCCGCGGGCACCCCTTTGCGACACTACGCGATGCCTGAACAGCGGGAAGAAATCTTGGAAATTGCGGCCGAGGCCGGATCGGCCCTTGATTGGATGGTATCCTTATTGGGACCCTATCCTTTCGAGACCTTTGGCTACGTCACCGCCCAGGTTCCTGGGGGTTCAATGGAAACCCAGAGCCTGGTCTTGCTTTCAGACAGCATGATCGGCAAAAAGACGGCCGTGCATGAATTAGCACATATGTGGTTCGGAAATTGGGTCAGCCTGGATAGTTGGTCGGAAATGTGGCGCAACGAGGGCTTCGCTACTTACATCCAGATGATGTGGGAAAACCGGCATGATCCCGAAGAGTTGGAACTGCAAATAGCGGCCGTTAGTTCAGTCGTCGAGGGCAACGATAAACATTATCCCTTGAACCAGCCCCCGCCGGAGTACCTGTTTGAATTGAACGTCTATTTTGAGGGAGCATTGGCTGCCCACGCCTTACACCAGGAGATGGGCGACGAGGCTTTTTTCTCCGGTTTGCGGACCTACTTCCAGAACTATGGTGGCGGCACAGCCAGCGATGCGCAATTTAAGGCCGTGATGGAAGCCGCCGCCGGCCGGTCGCTAGATGAACTTTTCGCTCAGTGGTTTCCTCAAGCCTGATGCGTCGTCCGTTGGTTGCTTAGGGGCAGGACATGGCAAAACCCAAGCCCTCTAAAACAGGGCCTCCCAGGCTGCAATAAAGGATATCTGGCGCCAGGGCATCAAGTACGAATAGGCTGCCGGCGCAGAAAACGATCAAAAAAATCACTAGGCATCCGCAGCCGATTAAATACCGATTGCGCGAACTGGATTCCGTCTGGGCGGGTGGCAAGGATTCTTGAGGCTCGGTAAAAGTTCTTGGCGGTGGCTGAGATACAGCCTCGTACTCAACCACGGGGGGAGGAGGCGCCTGATATTCGGGCTGGGGTGTCTGAACAGCGCCTTCCCATACCGGAGCCGCATCGGGATTGGCCACCGTCTGGTCCATATCCGGCACGGGCTCTGCTTTGATGATCGTCGCATCCATTGCTGAAGTAGCATCTATAAAAGTTATGTTGGTCGCTTCGCCCACTTCGATCAGATCTCCGTTGCGCAAGGGTGTTGCGACGGAGATGCGGTGTTCGTTGACGAAGGTGCCATTTGTGCTGCCAAGATCTTCGATGACATAACGGCCGCCCTGAAAAATGATCTGGGCATGACGCCGCGACACTTCCGGATCGTACAACACAACTTCATTGATCGCCTCGCGGCCGAGGACGGTGGTTTCACCGCTTATTTCATATTCTTGTTGTGGCGCCGAACCATGGCGAATAATTAACGAGGCCCCGGTATTATTCATGGCTGAGAGCACTCCTTATTGTTTTGAAGAGAGCACAATACGACTAGATGCTGGCAATATACAAATAAGGTTACCATTTGTCAATCTGAAGACTCTAAAGAACCGACATCTGGCGCAGGTATTCGCGGAATAAGGCTGGTGTTGTGAATGTGTGTGTGTGAATGCCCAATCGCGACGCCGATGCCGTATATCTGGGGACGTCATCTGTGAAAATCGCTTCCTCAGGCTGGACGCCCAATCTATCGAGCGCCAACTGGAAAATGGCCGGATCCGGCTTCACGACGCCGGCCGAGTGCGAGGTAACAATAACGTCAAACAATTGATCTTGCAGGCCAAAGTCATTGTAAAAGAGGCGACTCATTTCGGTTTCCGACCAGCCTGTATTGCTTAATACGGCTAGCTTGAAGCGGCTAGATAGCTCCTGGACCAGAGTGCCCATCTCGAGATTCACTTTTTCTCTCCCATTAAAAACGGTGCTTGAAATGGCGTAGATTGCATCAGGATCGATGATCCCTCTTGGCCCTAAGATATCGATCCAAAATTCCTCGCGGTCGATTTCACCTGTGAACCACCTTCGTGCCAGTTCGCCCTCAAAAAGATAGGACCAGACCTCATCTGGTTCCAGGTGTAGACGTTGGGCTAACCTGACCCGGCGTACCTCATCCTCTGCCGGATCATCGAGGACATTTAGAACTTCTCCAAAGTCGAATATGATTGCTTTAATGATCAAAACTTGTCTCCTATCTTGGGTTCGCCAACGTTCTAAAAATAGTTTGTACTGGTTATGTCGCGGGTTGTTTTGCCGCTTGAAGCAGGCTAGACCAGACGGCGTTTTTGTCGGCCAATTGGTCAAAGGTCAGATAGATGACCCGCCGCAGCTTCGCGGACTCGCTTTTTTTACTAGGTGCATAGAATTGAAAATTAATCTCCTCAGATTCCGGTCCCCAGGTGGAGAGGTAGGTGATGGCCAATGCCGGTACCGGTTGGGATCGGAAACAGAGTAGACCGGATTCTACAGTTTCAATAGCCCCCGGCTGAATGAATTCATAGAGGAAACGGCCGGGTGACTTCTCAACCATGATCGTATGGTCGCCAACAGGAACCCGCCACACTTGGGCCGGCCGGTGTAGAACATATTCCTCTGTTTCGCTCACGCTGAAACGGCCGCTGGCACAGGTTGATATTTTATGATTGGCCTCAAGCCCAACAGCCTCCTGCGGTTCATTCTGGGAGCCTAGTACGATGAAACGTTTATAACCAGCCCGTTTCGCACGCCAATAGAGCAGCCGCATGAGAATGGCCAGTAGGAATCCTAGTGCGACCAACGATATGGGCCAATTGAGGAGTAGAGCTGCCAACGAGAGCAGCAAAGGTCCGTTCTTAAACCAGCCGCCAAATGTGAATCCCAGGAACCCATGCCGGTTGGTTCTGTATAAAAAACCATAAGTAGGTCCGGTTATTCGAGCCGCGAAACGCTGGCTAAAGGAAAGATCTTCCATCATAAATAATCTCAAACAGCTGCTATCCGTTGTGCTAGCCTGTGGGGTTCGGTGTGGAGTCTAAGACTTCCACCATGCTGTGATGAACATGGCCATTGCTGGCGATCAAGGCTGTCTTGGGCGTGATTTTCCAATCGCTGCCATCTGGGTTTGAGATGCGGCCGCCTGCTTCGAGCACGAGGCAGACGCCAGCCGCTACATCCCAACTACCGAGCTTAAATTCCCAATAGCCATCCAAACGGCCGGCAGCGACATAAGCCAGGTCCAACGAGGCCGAACCGGCGCGGCGAATTCCTCGAGCCTTCTTGAGAAATGCCGCCACCTGGGCCAGGTTATCATCCTGTGTGTGGTGCCGGTCGTAAGGAAAACCTGTGGCCAATAAGCTATCCAGTAATTCATCATCCCGGCTAACCTGGAGCCGGCGCCTGGCCTCACCCGTCTGCAAATACGCTCCTTGACCGAAGGATGCGCTGAAACATTCGTCACGAGTCGGATCATAGACGACGCCTAAAAGCGGCCGCCCATTTTCATACAAGGCGATGGAAGTGGAAAAAACAGGGTAGCCATTGGCGTAATTATTGGTGCCGTCAAGTGGGTCTACATACCAGACGTACGGAGTTTCATTGGATTGAAACCGGTCTTGTTCGCTTTCTTCGCTTACCAGACTGTGATTAGGAAAAGATTCTTGCAGCCGTCTGATGATCAAGGTCTCAGCCGCCTGGTCATATTCCGTGAGTAAATCGACGGCCGAACTCTTTCGGGTAATTGTTTTACCTTCAGCCAGCCCCTCGTTCAAGAGGGCGCCGGCTGCCTTGGCGGTATCGACTGCTACATCAAGCGCAACTAAAAGATCCATCCCTTAATTCTACCTGCCTAAGGTCTATTTTGAAAAAGTGTACCAGGAACATTTCTCATTCAAGTAGGAGCGAGACAATTCTGGATTCGTGAAGAAGCATCGATTAGGTAGCCTCGTACAACCAAAAATGCTGAAAATAAAATCGCTGCCGAAATATTTGCCCTATCAACCGTCCTGGGTTATCCTGGTTATATGGGTAATGGTTTCTTAGGCGGCAACCGGCCGACGCGATTTCAATTATTAGCTTCTAATTCAAGGGGGATAGGTTAAACGCGCCTGGAATTCTTTTTTTATGTAAAGTAAGATTGAAGATTCAAGAATTAAAGCCGAGGCGCGACCCGCCTCGGCTTTTTTTGTGCCTGCTGCTGTGAAAAGATGCCGGCAATAACAAGAGTGAATTATGGCAGAAGTAATTACAAATCTGGATAAAGTAGCAGTCTCCCTGGCTGGCAAGCCGATCTTAACCGGTGTTGATTGGGAATTACAATTGGGACAAAAAGTGGGGCTGGTCGGGGCTAATGGGGCTGGGAAATCGACCCTGCTCAAGGCCATCATGGGCGAGGTCCCGATCGACGACGGCAATATCTACCGCCAACCAGGTCTGACGGCCGCTTTTCTAAAACAAGAGCCCGACCTGGACAACGACCTCTCTGTTTGGGATATCGCCAGCAGGGCCGTACCGGAGATCCTTGAGACTGAAAAGAAGTTGGCCGATTTGGAAAGCTACATGGGCGATCCGGCAGTTTATGGCGATGCGACCTCCTTGGAAAAGGTCCTGGTCAGGCACGAGCGTTTGTTGGCGACCTACGATAGGTTAGAAGGCTCAAGGTACAATGCCCGGATAGAAGCGGCGCTCAGCAGGTTGGGCGTGGAGGAAGCATCCTGGCACCGGCCGGCCAGGCAACTGAGCGGTGGTCAAAAGAAATTGGTATTGTTGGCAAGCCTGGCAGTGCAGCAGCCGAAGCTGTTATTGCTGGACGAACCAGATAATCACCTGGATTTAGCTTCAAAACGTTATCTGGAACGCTTCATCACCGCCTATAAGGGTTGCGTGGTGATTATCAGCCATGACCGTTACTTGCTGGATGAAGTAGCTACCCATATCGTCGAATTAGAGAACGGCCGGATTACGATCTATCATGGCAATTATTCCGCCTATAGCGCAGAGCGGGAACTTCTAAGGCTAAGACAGCAACAACTCTATGCTGCCCAACAAAAGGAAATCGCTCGCATTGAAGCTGCCATCGACCGTTTTGAAAAGTGGGCTTCGATGGTTGTCGATGTCCGGCACATCCGCCAGGCCCGAAGCCGGCGAAAGATGCTGGACAAGATGGACAAGATAGAGAAGGTGGCCGAAGAGAGACGAATGTCCTTGGACCTGGCCGGCTGGCGGGGCAGCAAAAAAGTAATAGAGTTGGAAAATGTGAGCAAACAATTTGAAGACGGCACAGTTCTTTGGAGCGGGCTCAATCAAATTATATGGCACGGCGAACATGTTGGCCTGGTAGGGCCCAATGGCGCAGGTAAATCGATGTTGCTCAGGCAGTTGCTGCAGCCCGAAGATGTCAGTGGCGGCCGGATCAAGCTTGGGCCAAGCAGCCAAATTGGCTATTATGACCAGGAACATGAAAATCTGGATTACGGTAAAAGCCCTATTGACGAGATTCGATTGGCAGCCCCAATCAGTCAAGAATCGGCCGTGGCTTTCCTGAACCGTTTCTTGTTTACCTACGAACAGATGCAAGGGCGGGTAGGTGATCTGAGCGGTGGTGAGCGCAGCCGGCTGCAATTAGCAAAACTGGTTTTATCACGACCCAATCTCTTATTACTGGACGAACCAACCAATAACCTCGATATCACTTCCATCGAAGTCTTGGAAGAGACATTGGATGAATTTGTCGGCACAGTGCTGGTCGTCTCCCACGACCGGTATTTCTTGGATCGTGTCGTCGACCGGGTGATCGAGTTGAAGGACGGTCGTCTGGCCGAGTTCACCGGCGGTTATACTGATTATCTGGCGGAAATTGAGACTTAATAATGTTCGCGATGGTAGGGACGGATCACCTCGACCGGTGCCCCGTTTCATTCGATTGCATCCTTATATTTTACGCTTAGGATTCTCTAAGAAACGCCGCCTGCCGGGAAACTTGGGGGTCATCGTCTTCTGCAAGCCGATCGTAATGCAAGTTGAATCGTTCGAGGGACAGGATATGTAGGCTCCAAATAGCCGTCTCCCGCACAGAAGGGTCGGGGTTGGCCAGCGCCTCTTCGATTGCCGGGACTGCCTCTTTAACCTTCAGTTGCGTGGCCGCGTAGATGGCACAGGCTTGTGTCCAGGGTTCGGATCTGACCCCGCCGCTGCCCTCGATCAATGCCAACAATCGATGGTTTCGATCCGTTTCACCGGTTGTGAAAGGCGAGTCGAATTGTTTGGACAAACCAAGAATTCGTTGGTCGTGATCCAGCCTTGGATCGATTAAGGGAAAAGCCAGGGTTTTGTGCTCTGATGTAAGATTCACATCCAACATTTCCAGAGCCAGCGCCTTTTCAGATCCGCTGCCGGTATTCAGCTTGAGTTCCGCCCGCAAAACCGGCCGGGCTTCGTACATGAAGGATAAGAGCCAAAATACTCGCCGCCGCGCACGGTCGATCTCATCATCCAGCGATCGCTGCAATGGCTCTGTAGCCGTTTCCTCCTCGATATCCTGCCGGATGACAAGTAACTGGTAAGCCTGGCCGGTCTCCCGGCGCAAAGCGGCAGTCAGAACCGGCAGCTCGTCTTGGGATGCCTGAAATTCGTTGGCCCCGAGCACGGCCAGTATCTGATCTTGAATAGCACTCGAAGGGTGATCCAGGTGGCGATACAGTAAGGCAATGACCGCTTCGCCTTTAATCTGACCACAGACCCGCAATAACCTGAGCGTATTATCTGTCGGCAAAGCCATATCAGCGGACAATGCCTTTTTCACGGTCGGCAACACCCCATCACCATAAGCCACAAGCGCTTCCATGGCCGCGGAGCGAGTGGCCATATCATCCAAGCTGGCCACAATGGGCGGCAACAGCTCAGGGTGCTTCAGACGGGCAGCGGCGCAAAGAGCGACAACACGTACCTGTGGGTCAGGATCGCTTAATAAGGGTAAGAGATAGAGATAAAGATCCGGCAATCCGGCATCACCAAGAATCTGGGCCAGATATAACCGATCGACCGGTTCAGATGAGTTTGCCCAGGCGACTAGTCCATCGCTCATCACCCGTTGTCCAGCCTCGCGTCCATAACGAAGTATTCCCACAACAGCGCCTTCTTTTACGGCCGCGTTCATATCATCAAGATAGGGAACAACCTTCTCCTGGATGTTTTCGGGATCAAGGGCGCAAAGCGCCCTCAAGGCGGCTCCTTTTACCACCGGGGCTTCGCTAGTGGTCGCCAGGGTCTGAACCTGGGGCAGGGCCTCCATCTCTCGTCGCGCTTCAATACGGACCAGGGCCTCGACTTGGAGATCGGGTTTATCACTTGCTGCCAGCACGTTCAGGTGATTGGGTAATGACGGATGTTCCGCCCCGGCCAACATGTCCAGGGCCAGGCGCACGTCGCTTAACCGGTCGCTCTCCAACAAGTGATCGATCACCCCCAAGCTGGAACTGTCTTCCAGGCTGAATTCGGCTGGTTCAAGGGCTCGCCGGCGCAATGTTTGCAGCAGATTTTCCGCGTAACCCCGGAACATGAGCAGGCCGGAGGCGATCCACAATAACGAAACAGCGAGGGTGAGGATGGCCACATGTACTACAGTTAAGCCATCGATGGCGAAATAAATCAGGAGAACAACACCGGTCAAGCCCAGGGCCAAGGGGACACCAATGCCCTCAACGCTGGTCTGAACGGCCACTCGTTCCCGGCCGGGCAAGGCTTGGTAAGCAGCATTGATCGATGACCTGGTGGTACCGTCGGTTAGGGTAATATCCAGCACGCGGGCTGCAAGCACCAACCAGAAGAACATGGCCGCCTCGGGTCCGGCGACCAAGCCGACGACGACAATGGCGACCAGGATCAGGATATCCAGGCCGGGATTAGCCGCCAGGCCAAAGCGCAAGCCGAACCGGCTGAGTAAGAATCCGGCCACCAGGGCTACGAAAAGCAGGTCGGTCAGGTTTAGGAGAAAGGTGTAGGTGCCAAAGAACTGGGCCAACGCTTCTCCGTCGGTAAAGCGAGCCCCGGCCGTGTCCAGAACCATAAAATCCAAGAGTTGGCTGGCCATAGCCGACAACATCTGATAAAGGAAAATAAAAAGGACGAATCGTTTAAACAATATCTGACGCAGGGGCGGCGGTGAAATCTGTGGGCCGCCGTCGCCCGCCTGCCTGAGCGCCTGGTGGTAACGTGTATCGGTTAAGAGAAGAAGGCCCAACATAAAGGCAGCGCTTACAGCCGAGGCCAAGAGTAAGTATTCGGGCGGTCCCAGCAACTGTTGCAAGGGATTTACGATAGCCCCGGCCACCATGAAACCAACGACAAAACCGGCAACGATGCGGGGAAAGTAACGCTTGATCTGGCGCACATCCAGCAGACGTCCGGCTTGCCCGCCCAGGATAACGAAGCCCACCTGTATGATAAGCGAGAAAGCTACCATGGCCGCAAAGGCCAGCCATTCCATCTGAGCAAAGACCAACCCGGCCCAGGCCAAGATTAGGAATAGAATGATAAGGGCCTCGGTAACGGTTGAAACCTGGATCAGGGTCCAGCGGCGCTGCACCTCAGCAAAGCCGTAAAACAAGATAGCCCCGAGAACCGCCACGACAATGTAAACGTAGGGCAAGGCCTCAGAACCATAGATGGACAAAAGCAAGGAGATCCCGGCAACGATGAGCAGACCAAGGGTAAGTCCCAGGAAGAATGACTGGCCGATTAGCAGAATGAGACGCGGCCGGAGGCTGTCTCCCTCGGCTTGAATCGGCGGAGCGGCCGTTGTCATGGATTCTTCCCGGCTATGTCGGTGATGGTTCGCCCTTGCTCGCGAACCCGACGGGTCAGTGTCCTGACGATGGCTCGAGCGATCTCTGGCCGATCGGCCATCACCTCATCGAAGGGTTCCTTATCGATCCGGAAAAGGAAGACATCGTCCACAGCGCTGACAGAGGCCGCTCTTGGCCCTGGGTCGAGGATGGCCAATTCGCCTACGGTCATTCCCGGTCCGAGACTAATGATGGTCTCCTCGCCACTGTAGGCGCGCACCTCACCCTGAATAACCAGGTACATGCAGTTGCCGGGTTCTCCTTCATGAATAAACACCTCTCCAGGCATCAATTCAACCTCTTCCACTATCCGGGCGACTGAAGCCAGGACATAGTCAGGCGTATCGCCGAAGATGTCAATTGACTTTAGCAGCGCAACACGCTCGATTGTCAGCAGCATGGAACCCTCCTGTCTTGGTAGCCAAGTGTATTACTCACTCTCTTTCCACGCAAAAACATACAACAATACAGGTCAGCGGCGGCTAGATTGATTATCTGGCGGAAATTGAGATTCAATAAAGTGCCCAATAGCCGGGACACAGCGCCTCAACCGGCACCCGGTTCAGATTTTTTGGACTACGCCGACCAGGTGGATGTGCCGCTCGGCCGGCAGGCGATCATCCAGCCAGCAAGCAAGGCGGTAAAGGGAAGGCGTGAAGGCCAAGTAGGTTGGGTCGGCGACGGCATGTAGCTGAGTCAGCTTCATATTCCCTTTCTGGGCCAATCGTTCCAGGTCCGTCCGGCTGTTGGCTCGATAGAAGGCGGGAAAGGCATCGGCCGGGCTTCGACCGTAGAACTTCGGCAGGATCATGTCCTGGACTTGGCTAAAACGACCGAATAATCGATTCAATCCTGCCAATGGGTGCCGGGTATTGGGGGTGATAAAAATAAATACGCCGCCTGGCCGCAGAACCCGGCCCATTTGCCCGAAAGTCATCGGCCGGCTGGCTCAGGTGCTCCAGGATCCAACTGCTGAAGATGAGGTCAAAACAATTCCCCGAGAAGGGAAGGTTCTGGCTTATCCCGGCTACCCGTGAAAAAGGGGGGCGTTCGCTTGCCAGACGATGCTCCACCAGCGACGGCCAATCAGGGTCAAGACCAATGACCTGGTCCAGTGGGTGCCCCAACTGTTCAACCAGAGCCGCCGCGACCGCAGCCCAGGTCCAAGATAGAAACTCTTCGACTCTAAATTGTCGTGGACCAGATTGGCGTAGAGTTCGGTCGCCGGCTGCCAACCCGGACGTTCCTGGCGATACTGCTCGCGAAGCTCGATTCTGCCGTTCCAGAGATAGCTTCATCGTACCTCTATGGTCGAAGATATGGGTATCATCTGTTGTGGCATGATGGATAAAGAAAGGAATTTTTTAAGAACCGCGCCGGCCGACTAGGCGGCGCTCCGTCCTAGCGCTTCATGATCAATTGATCCTGGATGATGTCAGTTATGCCGGTGATGTCGGTGCGCTCTTTCACCTGGAGGGTCGTCAACTGTTGGGTAGTCTCGCTTGGGACCGGCAAGCACGGGCAGGATGCCAATGTCGTTGTTTTCCTTCCTTAATCAGTAGAAGTTTCCTGCTGTTCTTCTTCGCTGATTTCTTTTCGTAGTTGGCTTAAGGCGTTTTGCATGTTTTGGACCCAGCCCTTGAATTCCCGGCCCAACAAATCTTCCGTCGTATTCACCAGATTTCTGATGTTTTTTGGTTTGCGTTTATCTGTAGGCGATAAAGCCTGCCACCACAGTTCTAGATTTAGCAAATCCGTCTCAGCCTGATTGTAGGTGACGATCGTCTCCTGGAATTGTTCGCTTAGAAGGTAGGCTGATATTGCAGTTGCCGCGGCCGTGGTTAAAGGCACCCAAAGGGCAGCGCCGATGGCCGCCAGAAAGGTGCCGAAGCCACCGATGACCAAGATCGCCACCTGGTAATAGCGTAGGCTTGCCTCTTTTTGTCCTGTCCGGCTTTGGTAAAAGGAAATCTGGTCTCCGATACGGATGTCTATATATTGTTGGGCTGATAGTGGACTCAGGCCATCATCCTCGCCAGCCGCGCCGTACATCTTTGGCGGGATCGGACCATCATAGACCAGTAGAGCAGCCTCATTTACTTCGGTTCTCATCAAATTTCGGCTGACATCTTCTACGGTTTTTTCTAGATCGAGGAGTTGCGCCCGGGGTTCATAGAGGGCCAATACCCGGTAGGCGTAAATCTTGCGTTTTAAGGTCTCGGCGCTGCCGCGCAACAGCAGCCACTTGGTATCCGCTTTACGGCGGCTAAATATGGCCAGGCCGATTGAGGTGAGGATAGGCAAAACAATGACGGTTATGCGCATAAGGATAAAGCCCGCGCCCTGGAGTGTGGGACCGGTTGTGCTAAACCAGGTCAACAGAATGGCGGCGAGAGTAGTCAAGAAACCTAACACGAGAATACGCGTCGTATAAGTCTTATATTCATCCCGGTGCCGGATAGAATTCTTGTCATATAGGGCGAAACGTTCCCAAGCGTGCCTGAGGACATTTTCAGCCCAGGGCGGCGGTAATTCCAGGATGATCCGCTCACGAAGTTCTTCAGCAGTTGCCTGGTCAGCAATGAAGACTAACTTACCGTCGACGACGATTTCGGCCATATCGGGGTCGGCAATATAAGGCAAACGCCTGGATTGCCCGCCTTGATCGCTGCCGGCCGGCTTTTCGCTTGATGCGTCGGAAAGCGCTTTCTGCCGTTCACTATGATGTTTGAAGATCTCGTCTGCTAAGTCGCCTGTACCGAGTAAGATGATAATGGGCCAACCCTGACGTACAGAGTAGAGAACTTCTTTTTTTGATAAATCATCCGATTTACCGCCAGCCAATACGGTCACGGCCGGTAAACGCTTGACCATCGCTGCGGGTCGTGTTTGCTCCTCAACCGCGACTCTCTCAGGCATCTCTATATCAGCCTGTTCTTCCTCGACATCATTTCCTGTATCATCGCCATTTTCTGTACCGGCCTCGATGCTTTCGACATCACCGTTATCCTCAGCCATGTCGCTACTCTCAGGTTCGATGCCAGTATCATCGGTGCCGGCCGGCTCAACGTCATTTTCTTGACCTGCTTCCGAATCTGCCCTGGCTATCGTTTTTTCTTCCTGTGGGGGTTGGCTTTTTTCGGGCATCGTCGCAGATGCGCCAGAGGTTACGGCCGCACCCAGGTCAACCATGAATTTGGCCGAATCTAACCAGTCATCTCCTTCGATCAATACAAAGTGTGAATGATTTGGATTTAAAGCAAGTAATTCGGATGCCTGGTTCCCATTAGCCTGTCCAGTATAAGAGACTTTTCCCGCCGGAGCTACGCCTAATAAAGGCGTCTTTCGTTCGCGATCGGCCACCCCCCGGCCGATCAAGTCATTGACGCCCCCGGAAATTCCGGAATCGATGATGAGTGCTCTTTTGCTTACGGCTGCCCGGGCGATGCCGCGACTGAAAAGTTGCTCCAAGCGTAGTGCTGTGTCCTTTTTCCACGCTTCTCTCGTTCCGGTGACCAGGATTAACGCTTCGACTCCTTCCAACTGAAGCGCCTTCAGGACTTCACTTTGTTGGTCTTCAGGCGAAAAGGTCACGATTTTCGCCCAGTTCCTGTTTTCGAAGATTACTTCCCCAGTGGAAACAGCGTTGTTTACTTTATCATCCACTCAGTACCTCCTGAAAAACCGGTTACAGTTTGCCGGTAGAATTTCAATTAAGAGGGATAACGTTCGTAATAGTGCTAAGGGCTAAATGATCGATAATCTCTTTGCAGGGAGCCGGTAGCATCTTGGAAGTCACCCAAAACATTATACACCAATATGCGCCCTGATCTTCGAACCAGTCCAGCGACTTTATCTTGTTGATCTCATCCGGTTATTGGAGCAAAGTCGGTCAAATCGATTATTCCGAGATTGCTGTTTTCGGATTGGCAAAACGAATGGTTCCCCATTTTTCTTAAGGGGGATAGTGTAAACGGTGAAAAGTGGCAGCCTGTAAGATAAACTTACCGAGATCTATCTGTAGATATTATTTGGAGTTTTGATGAATTTCTGGCACCGGCGTCTCATTCTAACCATTATATTGTTGGCTTCAACCACGGTGGCCTGTGGTCTTATCCCGGGTCTCAATAGTCCGGGCACGGTGATTCCTCCGGCGACGCCGACCCCAGTTGTCAGGGCAACCGCTAATCTCGAAGAAAAACCCTCGGAAACACCACCGGCCTTTAATAGCACAGATACGCCCGTCCCGACCCAGACTGACACGATAACTCAACCTGTTAACACCAATACTCTTTCTCCAGTTCCTCCGGTCTGGCCCCCTGCCATTGAACTGGGTGATCCGTTTGAAGTTAAGTCCGTTAGCCCATCCCAGCAGGCGAGTTATGATGCCCTTGCCGGGGGAACGCCGCCAGAACGCGATGACCTGGAAGTTGCCCGGCTGTATCTAGGCTGGGACGGGAATTTGGAACCCATAACTGTTCCCGACCAGCCGTTGCCAATTGGAACAATTCAGCAATTGAATATCCTGAATCATGATAGCAATACGCTTAGCTCGATAACAGCCGAGTTGATGGCTGTGAGCGAAAATGCCTACTTCTGGTTCGATACCGGACCTGGTTCCGTCCGGCCGTCGGCAGAAGCAACTCTCCCAGTCAACCAGCGCATTTGACCAGATTTATCAGCGCAGCGTGGCGATATTTGGATCAGAGAATAAACCGGGGATCGATGGCGATCCCCGCTTACACGTGGTGAATGCTTCGCCATTGGTTATGTGCGATGCAATTGACGGGTTAAATACAGCAGGGACGACCTGTCGCGTGGCCGGCTACTTCAGCGCTGACGACACGCTGCCGGCTAGCATCAATCCGGAATCTAATGCTCGCGAGATGTTCGTTATGAATGACGAGTTCTTTGGCACCGATTATTATCTCAATGTATTGACTCACGAGCTTCCGCCATATGATCGAAGATAACTATGACCGCGGAGATGCGGATTGGGAGGCTGAAGGTTCGGCGATGTTGGCCGAGGATCTGCTAGGTTTCCCAGGGAGCGGTGTGGCGCGAGCCAACTTGTTCCTGGCTGAACCCGACCGGCAATTAAACAGTTGGCCCGATGACTATATTATTCCGGCCTATGGACAGGGGTATCTGTTTAACCGTTATATTTATGACCGTCTGGGCCAGGAGGCTTACCGCCAATTCGCCACCAGTCCCACCAGCGGTCTGGAGGCCATCGACACCGTTTCCCAGTCTAATGGAAGTGATAGCAGTGGTCTTGATCTGTGGAAGGAATGGCAGACCGCACTGGCATTGCATAATATCGAAGGCGCCCCTCTGGAGTATCGATTTGGCGTCGCCGGTCTCGAACAAGTGGCTATGACAGATGTCGACCGATTCCCATTCACAATTGAAGAGTTCGTTCACCAATATGCGGCCGATTATTACCGTCTGGTCGGCGACCAAGAATTGACGATCAACTTTAACGGCAGCGCCCTGGTGCCTTTGCTAGATGTCATGCCGGCATCCGGCGAATCCATGTGGCTGGCCAACCGGGCCAATTATAGCCAGGTGAATCTGACCCGGGATGTGGACCTGACTGGGGTGGCAACGGCTACCCTGAACTATAACGTTTACCATGATATTGAGTCTGGCTACGATTTTGCCTATCTATTTGTCTCCCAGGACGATGGCCAAAGCTGGCATTCTTTAGCGGCCGGTAATATGCAGGGGGAGAACGAGGATCCATCAAATTCCGCCTTAACCGAACACTTCTACACCGGGCGAAGCGAACTGTGGCGCGAAGAGAGCGTTGATCTAACGCCTTACGCCGGCCAAAATATAGCGCTCCGTTTCGTTTACATCACAGATTTGATCAAAACTTATGGCGGAATCGCATTCGACAATATAGCCATTCCAGAAATTGGCTTTTACGATGATGCTGAGACATTGGCCGAAGGTTGGTCGGCCGAGGGATTCGAGAGAGTGACGGCGACGATACCACAGCAGTGGCATCTGCAGCTCATCACCTTTGTGGACAACCAACCGGTCATTGAGACATTAGAGTTAGCTGCCGATCAAACGACGTCTATACCCGTTTCTTTGGCCGGCGACGATGGTCAAGCGATCCTGATTATTGCCGCCCATGCACCCATGACTTTGGAACAGGCTAATTACCGCCTGGATATCCAATAATCATCATCTCCCTGTCGCATATGGTGAACCTACAGGAGCATTGCGAAAAGATAACCCTTGTGTTAGCATTTTAGGGCCAATTGGGGCGTCGCCAAGTGGTAAGGCAGCGGACTTTGAATCCGCCATTCGAAGGTTCGAATCCTTCCGCCCCAGCTATCAAGGGATGAATAAAGGTTAGAGGACTGAGTAGATAGAGCGGCTCAGTCCTCGTTCTTTCTACGAAAAGTGACGGGCTTCATTGGATCGAAGATGAATACCTTGGCTGTCGTTATCCTCGCTGCGGGGCAGGGCACCCGGATGCAGTCGAATAAACAGAAGATCCTTCACGAAGTTGGCGGCCGGCCAATGGTAGCCCACGTCTTTGAAGCGGCTGATCAAATAGCCGATTTGCCGCCGCTTCTGGTCGTCGGACCAGGCGAAGAAGGGACGCGAAAATTGTTTGGCGAGCGGGCCGGCTATGTGACACAACCAGAGCAGCTAGGGACGGGCCATGCGACGATGATGGCTGCTCCTTTACTAGAAGGACGTTCAGACCAGGTTCTAGTGGCTTACGGCGATATGCCCTTACTGCGTGCTGAAACCATGCGCCGGCTGTCGGAAAAACAATCGTCGAGCGGCGCGGCCGTAGTCATGCTGAGCGTGATGGGCGATCCTAGCTCGTCTTTCGGCCGGATCGTTCGTGTTGAGGATGGTCGGGTAAATGAAATTGTCGAGGTGGCCGAAGCCAGGCAGCGCCCGGACCCTGATTTGTATCTTTCGATCACTGAACTGAATGCCGGCGTTTATTGTTTCGACGGCCCTTGGCTATGGCAGAACATACAAAACTTACCGCTACAACAGGCGCGAAACGGTCAAGAATATTATCTGACTGACATGATTGGTTTGGCGGTTGCCCAGGGAAAGTTGGTTGAGGCCATCGTAGTTGAAGATGACGCTGAATGCCTGGGAGCTGGCACCCGGGCGGAATTGGTGGCGGTGGAGAAAGCTTTTCGCGAACGGGCCAATGAATATTGGTTGGCCAACGGAGTAACCCTGGTCGATCCGGAAAATATTTATCTCGATCAAACCATTACGATTGGCCCGGATACCGTTATTTGGCCGAATACATTTGTACAAGGCGACACGATCATCGGCCGCGATTGTGTGTTGGGACCAAATACGATCATTCGCGATAGCCGGGTGGGGGATGGTTGTCACATTGAGCAGGCGGTTGTCGAACGGAGCGTCGTCGAACCGGGGACGATTGTCCAACCCTTCGGCCATCTCCAAGACCGAGAAGCAGAACCTAACTGAAGCGAGTCGATAGTCAACCCATAATTGGTGCGGAGTGTACGATGGTGACTGAAGAACAACGTGAAATGTTATTAAAAGCGGCCTGTGAAGTCCGGGAGCGAGCCTATGCACCCTATTCTAACTACTCAGTAGGTGCGGCGATTCTGACCGACGACGGCCGGGTATTTACCGGTGTCAACGTCGAGAATGCAGTCTATGGGTTAACCAACTGCGCTGAACGATCGGCCGTTTTCTCAGCCGTTACGGCCGGTGCGAGACGTCTCGTTGCCGTTGCCGTCTGCACCGAAAATGCCGGCTCACCATGCGGTGCTTGTCGCCAGGTCATGAGTGAATTTGCCGGCGATATCCCGGTGTGGCTCAGCGATGGCGCAGGTCAAGTTCGCGAGACGACTTTATACACCTTGCTGCCCGACCACTTTGGGCCGGAGCACCTGCATCCAAAATCATGATTGTGATCGTTCGTCCTGTCGTCGCCTAAGCTATATGATGCAGATTCTGAGCGGCAATGAATGACAATCCATTTTCCGTCAGCGCCCAAGCCGTACGATTGACCGAATCAAACTTGTCCATAAAGTTATGGGCGAGTGCATCCCAATCTCCAGACTCGATGACCTCTTGCTTATCCCGAAAGTAATCCAAAATATCGGACGGATGCTCTCTTGTTTGTTCGACTTCCGGATCTCCACCTTCGTGTTTGGCCGAGATATTGGCCACGTAATCGGCCAGCACGATTAACTCATCTCGTCGATTGTATGGCTGTCGCACAATACTTTTCCAGGTTTCCGTGATGTGGTGTTCGAATCGGACCACATGCTCAAAATCCAGATCTTTTCGAAATTGAGCAGTTATTTCCATCGTCTGATTATTCACTGAGTTGCTCCAATTGAAGCCGATCAAAGGTGACGTGCCGTCATCGCGAGCAAAGAGCTTGGCCCCGATGAGGGTCCAGAAGGCGGCGTAGGGATTATCATTGCCCATGAAGACCGAGATTTTGAACTCAATGTCGACGCCAAGGCGATGCAAAAGATAGCCTATTAACACCGTGCCAGGATTGATATTAAGCACCTGACGAACGCCGAATTAGTGTAGTAATAAAGATACTCGTCCAGCCACTTCAGCGCGTACTCATTTGGTTGGCCACTCCCACCAAAGTAGCCGGTAATTGTCTCCGGACCGCCTAGATGAACGTTCGAGCCATCAGTACCTTTGGTGTCTAAAGTTTCCACGTAGCTGGCGCCAATGATCTGCATGGCAGCGGCGAAGGCCAGTAAATCGCCATCCGCTTCTTGCTCTTTCATCTTACGCACTCGAATGAAACGACCCGGCATGAGTGATTTATCGTCGATGGCCTTCTGAGCGATTTCTCTCAGCCAAGGAAAATATTGGCTGGCGCTGATTTCCAGCGTAACAGCGTAATCATCGTTGAAGGTTATCTGATCGACCTTGTCGCCCAGTACCTTACGGCGATAGTCGGCCACGCTAATAAAGCGTTTTTCATTTCGTTGTTCGGTGAGCCACTCCAAGTCTGCTCTATAACCGGGATTCTCGGCCGCCACCCGATCTAATAAGCTGGGCAAATGCATCGCCCGGGCAGCTTTCTGATTGATTTCCTCAGGCGAACCGTATTTGGCAACCACATCGAGGAACTCATTGACAATTCGCATATCGGGATTTAGCAGGACGGCGTTCAGGGCGTCCAGGCGGTCTGGCGTGATTTGCAAGCGTTGGCGTAAATTCTCTGTCATCATTTACTCTCCAGAAAATTGGGTGCGATGCACTTTCAAGCCACGCGCTGCTTGGCCGTGCGTTTGCACCAGATTTATTACCTATTGGTGTATGTCAGCTTGTGAATATTCCTAATAAATGGAAATGTTTTTACCGTTCCTCGCTTTATCAAGCCGGTGCTTGGCCTTATATCAATCTAACATCTCCAATAGTTCTTCGAATTCCTCATCCTTCATGCCGAAATAATGTTCCTTGGCCGGAAATTTTTCCTCCTGCACTTCTTCTGCATATCGTTTGAGTCCTTCGAGTATCACCTCCCCGGCGTTCCCATACACTTTGGCCATGCGTGGTTTGAACTTTGGATAGAGGCCAAACATATCGTGGTAAATCAGCAATTGCCCGTGGGCAAATGGGCCGGAACCCAAGCTGATGATGATACAATCTTCAGCCCGTTCGGTGATAAGCTGGCAGACGCGATCGGGGACGAGTTCTAGTAAAACGGCATAAGCCCCTGCTTTTTCCAGCGCTTTGGCATCGTCCAGGATCTTTTTAGCCTGCAGGGCTCCTTTGCCTTGCAATCGGAAGCCACCCAGCGAGCTGACACTTTGGGGCGTTAATCCAAGATGCCCCATGACCGGGATGCCGGCGGCTGCGATACCATCGACGCGGTCAGCCATCTCAGCGCCACCCTCGAGTTTGACGGCGTCGGTGTTGGCTTCGGCCATGAAACGGCCGGCGTTGCGAATAGCTTCCTCAACGCTGATTTGGTAACTCATGTAGGGCATGTCGCCGATTAACCAGGCTGTAGGTGCTCCTCGCCGGACAGCCTGGGTGTGGCGGATCATGTCACTCATCGTTACCGGCAGGGTGCCATCATAACCTAACATCGTCATGCCCAAACTGTCGCCGACCAGGATCATGTCGATGCCAGCCTCCTCCTGAAAATAGGCTGTTGGGTAATCATAACAGGTCAACATGGTTATTGGATTACCTTGTTCGACTTTCTTAAATAGGTCCGGAAGCGTTATCTTTTTCCTTTCTGACATTGACTACCTCCATTAAAGTCCACTCAACTTCACTCCCCATGCTACAATAGATCACCTGCTTATTTGTCACAAGTGACGAATATCCTGAAACAGCGATGACAAATGGATATTTGGACCATTGGGGTAAAATAGACGTCGCTCATGTCTAGACAAAGAACCTTTCGTAGTGAAGCCATCGTCCTTCGCCGCTTTGATTTTGGCGAAGCTGATCGGATGCTGACTTTGTATAGCAAAGAATATGGCAAGATAAAGGCCCTGGCGAAAGGCGCTCGCAAACCACAAACGCGCAAAACAGGCCACGTCGAGCTTTTCATGCGCACTAATTTTCTCTTTGCCAAGGGTAAAAATATCGACATAGTCACCCAGGCCGAGTTGGTTGAAGCCTATCCTTCGTTGCGCGAAGATTTGTTTCGTACAACCTACGCCATCTATTCACTAGAGCTTGTAGATGGCCTGACGGCCGAGGCCGACCAGGATGTGCGCAAATACGAACTGCTGGCTAACACCTTGCGCTGGTTTGAGGAAGCAGAAGAAGCCAGGCTTGTGGCTCGTTATTTCGAACTGCATTTGCTCTCGTTGGCTGGATTCCAACCCCAACTTTTTCACTGTTTATCTTGTGGCGACGCCATTGAAGAGCAAGACCAGTTCTTCAGTGTTGAGTTGGGCGGCCTGTTGTGCCCTGGCTGCCGCGAGGATGACAGGCGAGCGCAACCGATATCGGCGCCGGCTGTCAAGGTGCTTCGCTATTTACAAACGCGAAGTTGGGATGTGGTCAATTCATTACATCTGAGGCGGGAACTTCACGCGGAGCTAGAGAAAATCATGCATATGTATCTTCGACAAGTGCTCGAACGAAACTTGAGATCGGTTGACTTTCTCCATCGCCTGAGACAAGAGACCACTTTCTTGAACCAGAGCAAAGAATAGAAAAAGGCGTACTGATGAAAAACCAGTACGCCCTTTCGTATTACCTAATGGCAGATGATCGATCTGAATCGACCATCACTTGATAATTATCGGCAGGTATAGCGGATACTTCTTTATACCGACCGTAAAGATATACTGGTTGTTTTCATAGTTGTATTCAACATCTTCGGTCGAATACATTTCTAACTTGTTCGCCATCTCGTCGCCCAAGGAAACGGTATCATTGATTTGAACGGTTAACTCAAACTGCCACCAACAGCCGGGGCACATGTAATCCCATTCCCAGACCAGCACGCCGTCGTCAGAGCTCATTGGCTGCCAGGTCTTACCCGGGTTCCAGGGCACGGTTGCGGTGATGAAGGCCATTTCGGCCGGCAGCGTGTCGGTTAAGTAAGACATGGATGTGGTTTCCCAAGGTTGGAGATTCTTATTGCCGAATTCAACCGTGAATGTCACCAATGCGCCGGCCTCGACTTCGCCGCCACTTAACCACTTTTTAACGTATATATCGGGCCCGGTCATACTGGTCACCTGATCAGAGTTATCGGCCATGTTTACGTCTCCAGTGATTGGCGCTTCGACCATGTTAGTGTAGGCCAACCCTTGAACACCAGGACTGTCTACGTCTACCCGGAAGCCGATCTGCGCCGTATCGCCGGGTTCAAGCACCTCAGCCCAAAAAACGAGCTGTCGAAGACTGGATTCATGCGTGATCGTAATCCAGGGACCGTGATTGACCCACCAATCACCCGTAAACGTGGTCGATAGGGGATAAGTGTCCGTTACCCAGATATTTTCAAGACGTTCATTGCCTATATTTTCAAGTCGTAGTTGGTAACCCAGGCGTTCATTGCCATCCCACCAGCTTTCTTTTGACACACGTAGATTCGGACCGAAATCGCGAACGGTTTCGACCAGGCAGGCTTCGTCATCGAATGGCCATGAATCATTTCCATCGATTCCGATGGTCGCGCAATTGGTCAGATCGGAATCTGGATCTAAATCGCCATCGATCGCCAGACGTAATTCAAAATCATAGAAAGCGCCCGGTTCTACAATGCCCAAGTCCCATACGGCAATGTTGTCGACCAAAGAATCGGGCCAGTTCGGAATGTAGTTCACGCCATCCCAACTATAGGAGCGGATGAGATCCGTGCTCGCTGGTAGGGTGTCAGTTAGCCACATTTGGGCCGCCATGTTGCCGGAGTTGTGGACATGGACATGAAACTCGATCTCGCCCCCAGGCACTAATTGTCCCCAGGCGAAATTTTTATCAACGCTGCCGTTCCAATATGGATCGCCAATCCAGACCTCTCCATATTCGTGTGAATTGTTCCCAAAATCATCGTCAACCACGCTGTCGATAACGACATTGTTGATGAGCTGCGTTTCGACAGGTACGTCATCGTCTACCTTGAGGCGCAGTATGATCTGATCGTGCCAATCCCCGGGGATTGAAGGCGCGTACAATTCCAACTTGCCGTTGGCGTTGATCTCGCTCCAAAGATCGTAACTGTTCTCTGAGAACCAGGAGACAATGCTCGTATTGGCCGGAATCGTGTCCGTCAACCATACGCCTTCACTGGCAACCGGACGATTGTTGCCATACATGATCCTGTAAACGAAAGTCTGGCCTGCGGCTGGGTCATTCGGCTCGGCCTGCTTATGAACATAGGGATCTGGAAGATCGTCAATGACCTCAATTTCTGCTTGAGATTGGTTATTGTCGGTGTTGCTGTCGAATGGAGCGACGATCTCGACCTCGTTAATCAGGGTGTCGCCGTCATTGGCGCTATTTTTCAGAACGAGGCTGAATTGGTGATAATCGTCCACATCGACTGGACCAAACAGCCAGGTAAGTTTGTTGCCGTCGATCTGCGGCGTTACGCCACTGGTATCGTCGATGTATGTTGTGTTTGCCGGCAGGGTATCGGTGATGATGACCATATCGGCGGCCGCGTTGCCATCATTCTGGTAAGAGATGCCGAAAACCACCGGCCCACCGGGAGCGACCTGATTACCTACAGGCCACTTATCAATTCGCATGTCTGGCGCAGGATCGGCGTAGACATCGATCACCCTGTCACCATCCGGCTCGATATACATCGCGGCAACTTGCTGTCCGGGTTCGATGTTCCATTCGGTATCTGGATCCCAAGAGCACTCAAAAGGCTGTGTTCCATCGGCCGCTGCCGACGATTCCTTGCTTGGTGTACCCTCAGGCGCTCCCCAAGGATGGCACTCGACGTCGAGCAGCAAGCTGCCGAACCAATCGGCATGGATTGGACCGCCGACGCTGTCGGTATCGATATTGAGAGTGCCATCTATCATTCCAACGCGGACGGTGTTGTCGTAGCCATCATCCGAACTGAAATATACGTAGTCGCCGGGCGTGATATCCGGTCTGCCGGGCACCCACTCATCTTCAGAACCGAACCCAGATCCATTCCAACCGCCATTGGAAATCGTTTCGATTTCGGCCGTTGCCTTAACCGCACCCAGACTGTCGGTTACGGTTATCCAGAATGTGTGATCCAACGGGTAATCGATCCCCACCCAATCATGGGCGTAATTCACCCGGGTCCATGGACCGCTAAAGCTGTTCATGATTTCATTGTTGTCTGGCTGGATATAGCGAATCGTCACCGTATCGCGATTTTGAATATCCCAGATTCCGCTGAAATCACATTCAAAATCTCCGCCATCGGGATCGACGCCAGGCACCTCGATGCCGTCCGGACCGTTTTCTTCCCAGATTTCGCAGCGGATATCCACCAGGCTGGGCGAGAGCCAGGCCGCTTCTAGCAGGCCTGACATCAGGTCGGCATCCACATCCAATTGCTCGTTGACGTCACCAATCCGCAGGGTCGTAGTGTAGCCGTTGTCAACCTGGCCGAAGACCCAGTCGCCGGGCATCATGTCCGGTCTATCGCCATTCCAACCAGGCCAGTCGGTCGAGAAACCACTTTGGCCGTCCCACCAGGGCAAGTAATCTGATTCTAGTTCGGCCTGGCCTTTCACCGTGACGCCGTCGCTCTCGGTGACCGTGATCCAGATAGTGTGACCCGGTTCGTACCCGCCCTCAATCCAATCATGACCGTAATTAACCTGCATGACCAGTTCAAGCGCCATGAACGGCCGGTGGTAATAGACGTCGGCATAGTTGACCTCGGTGTTGATGAGCACATAACCCTGGCTGCCTCGAGGCATATTGTCATAGGTCGCAGTAAAGTTGCCCACAGGACCGCTACTTACTTCCTCGTAGCCGTCATCCCATTCCCCATGGACTTCCACTGCTTGCTCATCCCAGCCACCGATTTGACCTGAGACTGTCCCTGCGCCGCTATCTACGTTGACCGTGAAGGGATCAGGTATGTTGATGATCACGGGCAAATTGCCAGCGCCGGCCGTGACGGTGACCGTATCGCCAGGGTTAAGCTGGCCTACGTTTTCTAATTCCCAGCAACCGCCGCACCCGGGATCGGAATGGGCCATGAATTGGCCATCGGGCGCATCCACTGTGACGTCAACATCGGGGATAGCCTGGCCCCACATATTGCTATCGCCTTCGGTCTCAAGCCAGAGAGATACCGCTTCGACCTCGCCGCCGGTGAAAGCTACATCTTCGTAGACATTGTCTGACTCGTTGATATCGCCATCCGGCGTATTGATCTCTATCGTGTTGGTGTAATATCGTGGCCGCTCCCACGGATCATCCAGGTTGACATCGAACCAGATCATCCCTCGATCACCAGGCTCGAGTTCGGCGATCTCAAACAACCATTGATGTTGCGCTTCATCAAAGGAGTAGTTGAAATCACTTGGAGAGTCCCATGAGGGTTCATTTGCCTGCGTGGTGCTCACCGGCAAAGTATCCGTAAGAGCGACATTAGAATAAGGGACCGTGCCAATGTTGGCGAAGGTAATCTCGTAAGCCAATTGTTGCCCTTCATCGATCCATTCATGCGATTTGCCGACCATCAAGTTTGGTCCTGGCGGATTGATATTCACACTTTGGCAATCCTTGTTGTCATCCGGCCCAGAGTCATCATAGCCGCTGCCAATCTCCACGCAGTTTTGGACTGGGACGCCTATTTCCATCGTGTCGGTGATGCTCATTTGGATGTGGAACCAACGAGATATGGCTACGGGTATTGGGTCCAATTCCCATACTAACAAATTACCAACGATCGTTGGATCGGGCAGAGGCTCGTTTTCGTTTGGTTGGTTGCCTCCCCAATGCGCATATTCGTAAGTAAAGCCTGCTGGTACAGTCTCGGTAATGACGACTGGAGTGCTGACATTTCCACGATTTGCAAAGTCGATGAAGTAATTGATCCAGCCACCCGGAACAGGCACTTGGGCATGGATATCTTTTCCAATATCTAAGTCATAGCGAGGTGGGCTGGCGGTCACACAACAATGGTCCGTCGTGTCATTTTCTGGATCGACGTCATCGTCTGCATAGATGACAGCCCGATTTTCTAGGGATGTGCCTTCCGGCACGTCAGCGTTTAAGAGCACCTCGAGATCGATCTCTCCACACTGATCGCCCGGCAATCCTGGAGCAAAAAGAGTTATCTGGTTATCGCTAATGGCTACCTGCTGCCAGAAATTATTCCACCAAGGTTGCGGTTGCCATCCCTGAAGCGTGGTTTCGGCCGGTAAAGTATCAGTCAACCAAACAGAACTGGCGGCAGCCCCCCGATTGTTACACCATTCCAGCGTATATAAGAATAGTTCACCCGGATTGGGATCGTCCGGCTCAGAGCGTTTATCGATTCCGACTTCGACCTCATCCTCATAAATGTCGACCGGATCAGAGCAGGCGTCATCATTATCCGGATTCGGATCGCCCGGGGTCGTCGTGGTAATGGTGACGCAATTCGATTCGATAACCGCCGTTCCGGTTGGCGCACCAGCTGAAACTGCGGCAGTGACCATGAATACGGCATTCTCTCCTGGTTCCATGCTGCCGAGATTCCAGGTCACTGTGCCACCTGGACCTTGGCTGGGTGTCACGCCGCTCGTGTCATCAGCCCAGCCGGCCCATTGGGCAGGCAGCGTATCGACGATGGTGACATCATCAGCCGTTACTTCTCCATTGTTGACATAATATATACCGTAGACGAATGAGCCGCCTGGGCGCGCATGACCTCCAGTATTCCACTTAGAAATCCCCATATCTGGCAGGCCAACGACCGGCTTCATGTCAGGCGATCGGGCGGGAAAAGCCTCTGCAGGCCTCAAGGACATCAAGGATAAGAAAAAAGTGAGGCCGGCAATGGTGCCGGCAAATAGAACAGAAATCAATAAGATGCGCTTCATTATTTCCTCCTGATAGTGATCCCCGTCGCGAGATTGGGGAATACCGTATGAGCCAAACGCGTAGACTTCCTGGCTTTTCAGCTTAATCGTTTGTTATCCTTCGCAGAAAGTGACAAATGGCACTTATGAATATGACAAATGTCATTCGTGAGTTTGACAATATAGTACCGAGGTAGGACTCTCCCCAACGAGGTCCGATTGCCGGGCTTCTCAATCAGAGAATTGGGCATGTAATTAGAGCTTGACCTTCCTAAAATGAATAGGCGATCTCTGTGAATTTAATTGGGTCGTTTCCGGCCGCCGAAGATGGCGTGCCCGGCTTTCAGCCAGTGAACATCGATCTCGATGAACCCGACCGCTTCCAGCCATTTCAATTGTTCAAACAAGCCGGAGGGTTTGTCGTTGGGATCTGGATAACGGTATAGGTTCCATTTTTTATGAACGAATTGCTCAAAGCCGGATTCGTTACCGTCAAGATCCTTAGCTCGGCAGCGAACGGCTACATCCCAGGCATCGGCGGCAACTCTTAATCCAGCTTTGCTAGTTGGCTGTATGAGATCGGCAATGATGAAAGCACCGCCACGAGTCAACATCCGATAGATATCCTCAAAAAGGTCTTGTTTCTGTTGACTATCAAGGTGGTGAATCACTAAGGAGGAAACGACTGCCAGTGGATTCCAGGAGGGCTGCCGCCAGGAATCATCTGTTAAGTCAAAAATGCGCGTTTCAAAACGGTTGCCATAGCGAGCCAATCTATGGCGGGCTTGGCGTAACATCTCTACCGAACCATCATAACCATGAACCGTACAGGCGGCGAAATGGGCCAATACCGTTTCTGCCAACAGTCCATCACCACAGCCCAATTCGAGGAGATGAAAAGGCTCTTGCTGGCCCGGAATGAGGTCGCGAATAATCTGGAATTGGGTTTCCCGCTCGGGCACGAAGTAGCGGCCGTAATCAATGAAAGTTTGGGAATCATCCTCGTTCCACATTATAGAGGCCTTCTGAATTTAGTGTTTAAGCCGCCAATCAAGGGCTGTATGTCTGGCGGCGACTTTGTCATTCTTGACGGCGATGGCGATGGCTTTCCGTGTGCCGACCAGAATGACCAGCTTTTTTGCCCTGGTAACGGCCGTATAGAGCAAGTTGCGCTGGAGCAGCAGATAATGCTGAGTCATGACAGGTAAGACGATGCATGGATATTCTGAGCCCTGACTTTTATGAACGCTGATGGCATAGGCATGGACCAGTTCATCAGCTTCCAAAAAATCATAGACGACTGGAGCGCCGTCAATGCTCACGGTCATTATCTGGCGCACCAGGTCGATTTCGGTGATCCGGCCGATGTCGCCATTGTAGACATTCTTGTCGTAATTGTTGGAAGTCTGCATCACTTTGTCGCCCACTCGAAATACCCGGCCGCTGATCCGGCGTTCCGGTTTCCGGCCCGGTGGGTTTAAGGCCCCTTGCATCAATAGATTCAGATTGGAAACGCCGGTGCTTCCCTGGTACATGGGACTGAGGACCTGGATGTCGTCCAGGGAGTGCAAGCCAAATCTATGGGGTATCCGCTTCTTCACCACATCCACAACCATTTCGGCCGCTTCATCTGGATCGGCTTTGACAAACAGGAAAAAATCGTCAGCGTCTTTTGGGGTTTCGGGCATCAAACCCTGGTTGATCCGGTGAGCGTTGCTAATGATCAAGCTGCCGGCCGCCTGGCGAAAAATGACTTCTAACCGGTGGACTGGGACCACGCCGGAAGCGATTAAATCTCGTAGAACATCACCGGCCCCGACCGAAGGCAATTGGTCCACATCGCCTACCAGAAGCAAATGGCTGTCTGGGCTGATCGCCTTGACCAAGTTGTTGGCCAACATCAAATCCAGCATACTTGCTTCGTCGATGATGACCATATCGGCATCTAGAGGGTTTTCCTCGTTTCGACCAAAACCTTCACCCGGTTTGAATTCTAGTAATCGGTGAATCGTTTTGGCTTCGCGTCCGGTCGCTTCGGCCAAACGTTTTGCTGCCCGGCCTGTTGGCGAGGCCAAGGCGTACCTGTATTGATTTTGCTCGAGCAGATCGAGTAAGGTTCGCAGCGTGGTGGTTTTCCCTGTTCCCGGTCCACCAGTTAGGACCGTAACCTTGTGGTTTATGGCTGTGTGGAGCGCTCGTTCCTGTTGTTCGGTTAATTTGATATCATTCGCTTGTTTCGCCCCAGAGAAAAACAGGCTTTGTTGTCCGCCTTGTTGGCTATCGATGGCTCTTGATAGGGACTTGAGGCCAGTTAAACGGCTCGTTGGGTGCTCGATGATTTGCCTCAATCGTCTGGTGACCCCAATTTCAGAAAAATAGAAGGGCGACAAATAAACCGCTCTTTCCTCCCTAACCGCTACTGCCGGTTCAAGCGCCGTTGGCGATTCCACCTGAACTTGGCTTTCATAGGTTAATGTTTCTCGTTTGACCAGGTCGCTTCTTTCCAGCGTCTCGATGACATTGGTCACTTTTTCGCTTTCGACCCCCAGGATTTCAGAGGCTTCAGGCTCTAATTCCTCCTGGGGTACATAAACATGGCCTTCGTCTGCCATGCGATTGAGGGTATAGGCGATGCCGGCCTCGATACGATTGGGATCATCGTGAGCCAGTCCCAAAGCCTGGGCGATCTTATCGGCCGTCTTGAAGCCGATGCCGTAAATATCCTGGACCATCTTATAAGGTGTGTTCTGGACGATTGCCAGGGAGTCATCACCATATTTTTTGTAGATTTTGATGGCCAGGTTCGTGGAAACACCGTGCGATTGGAGAAAGAGCATGACGTCTTTTATGGCTCGCTGCTCTTCCCAGGCCTCGACGATGCCGTTGATTCTCTTTGAGCCGATTCCAGAAACTTCACGCAGGCGTCCGGGCTCTAATTCGATCACATCCAACGATTGATCGCCAAACTCGTCGACAATGCGCCCGGCCATGACCGGTCCGATGCCCCTGATAAGACCCGAGCCCAGGTAACGTTTGATCCCTTCAGTTGAAGCGGGCAAGGCTTGCTCGCACATATCTGCCTGGAATTGGCGGCCGTGCTTGGCATGATTTGCCCAACGACCGGTCAATTTCAACCATTCGCCGGGATTAAGCTCAGGCAAATTCCCCACCACGGTGATTAATTCCTGCCGGCCGCTGGCGTATTTAAAGGGCAACATCCCCCGAGAATCCGGCTTCAATCGTAATACCGTATAGCCGTTTTCCTCATTGTAATAGGTTATTCGTTCAACGGAACCACTGATCTGGTCCTCTGACCGACTGTTCATGCAGACATTGTACCTGCTGGCGAAGCAAATGTTCAAACACTGAATTTTTACCAGGGCGGTTCAGTTTAGGGGTAAAACGAAGATCAATATTCACGGAAAAGGTCTCATTTGAGATATGGTCTCTGCCAAGTTCTAACTACAAACGGTCAAGGAATTGTTAATAGTCTAGGTTCCCTCAGCTTGCCGGGCCTGGTTGGCTAGAACCGCTTCCGAAACCCTGGACGATGGCGATGATGCCCGCGCCTAAACTGGTCAACAACACAATGGGGGTCAAAATGAACCAGCCAATAACCGGCGCAAAACCGGCCGAGACCAGCAAGGTAGCCGCTCCTAATTTACGGCCGGTTGTCAACGGTTGGGCACTGGTTCGACCGGCAAGAAGGTTCACCATTCCCGCCAGGCCGAAGGTCATGACGGTCAGGATTATTAAAACCAAGGTTAAGGCTGCCAGGCCAAAAAGGCTGCCCAGACCACCGGGAAATTGCTCTCCTATCTGGGCAAAACCGGCCGCTACGGCAAAAAAGAATAGAAAATTTACCCCGCCTAAAAAGAACGATCGACCGGGCATCGTGCCCTGAATGTTGGCGGCCAGACTGCTCAAACCTGGAAAAAGAAGCGTAATTGTCACCAGCAGGGCGATGATAGTCGCGCCGCCGGCTAAAGCTAATAAGATTGCTGAAAATAATTGTGCCATTTTTTACCTTCCACCTTCTTGACCTGTTGATCTTGATCCCGGATCCTGACCGACTCTCTTTAGCCAATAAATCGACGATCCTCGCCGAAGTTATTTAGTTCTTTGCCTCTCAACTCGTAGCAGCATGCTGTTGCCAACTAGCCAGATTATCAGGGTTAGGGTGATTACCAGGACCCACTGGCCGGCCGATAAGAAAAGAGGCGATTCAATCGAACCGGCTGCTTGTGTAACCGTGCCGGTCAATGTTTCTATCAACTCAGCCGGTTGGTTCAAGATATTCTCTACTGGCAACTCGTTTAACGCCTCGGGTACATTTTGACCGGCCTGGATTAGCCAATTACCGGCCGATGGCCACAGGACAATCGCCATGAGAAGGATGACTAATACCTGAAAGGTAATCAAGACCGCCAACCAGAGTGGTATCCGGCTTGCCGCTTCTGGCTTCTGAATTTGGGCCATTACCTCGGACGATACGTCGCTTGAGATGGCAATGTCTTGGATGCTATCTAAAGCCTGGAAGACGAGCCTAAGATCATCCGCCCGGCGCCGGCAATCGGCGCACCCTTCCAGGTGTTGATCAACCGCCGTCCGGGAGGATGGTTCCAGGTTGTTATCTAGATACTCGTTAAGTGTATCGTCGTCTAAATGGACTATCGGCGTAACCTGATTGTTTTCCATTTCTTAATTCAGGAGAAAAAAATTCTCACAGCTCGATCTCGTCTAACATCTGGGCCAACATTTTTCTAGCCCTAAATAAATCGCTTTTAACACTGCTTATGGAACGATCGAGGGTTTCCGCCATTTCCTCATAGCTCAATCCTTGAAAATGCCGTAATTCGATCACGGCTCGATATTGGGGTGGCAAACGCAGGATCTTTGCTCGAACTTGACCGGCTGATTCATTGGCGACTGCTTCTTGCTCCGGCGACGGTCCGGCACAGCGCCAGTCATCCATGCTCGCTTTTTCTTGGTTGGGCCGGTTAACATCCGTTGCCGTTACCGCCGGCCTAACACGTTCCTTTTCCAGCATATTTAAACAGACATTGATGGCGATTCGTTTGAGCCAGGGAACGAGCGGCCGTTTTTCGTCGAAGGTGTCCAGCGCTCGAAATGCTCGCAAAAAAGTATCTTGGGCGGCATCTTCAGCATCACGCCTGTTGCCGAACATCCGGTAAGCTACATTAAAAATTCCTACCTGGTGGCGTCTCACCAGGATCTCAAAGGCCATAAAATCACCTTGCCGGGTGGCTAAAATCAACTCGCGATCGTCTGTTACAGACATGTCTACCAGATATTACCGTCATTGTGCCAAAAAAGTTGCAGCAAAATACGGCAAGATTCACTTTTGGCACCTCGTTTTTTTGGAATCTTGATTACTTGACATCGAAATCGCCTGTGCTATACTCTCGCCTAAGTAGGTTTTTATCAAAATATTGAGGTTTATTCATGTTGCGACAATGCATGTGTATGAGGCGAGGGAGATAGCTGCTTCGTCCCGATCTTGAAAGCAAGGCGATAGATTGACCAACGGCGGCAGCCACACCCTCGCAGAAGCGACCCGGTAGGCATTAGCCGCCGTTTTTGTTTTCTACAGAAATTTATCATCTTTTATCTCTTGCTTTAGGAATAACTACATTATGTTGTCAACAATCGAAAAAACCGACCACCTCTTCAAATTCCCTTCTACTACCCCAGTGACAAGCCTGGAAGCCCAGGTTGGAAATACACCCCTATTGCATCTGAGCCGGATTGCGGCCGCCAAATTACCACAAACCGTTCAATTGTATGCCAAAGCGGAATGGTTCAATCCAAGCGGATCAGTTAAGGATCGGCCGGCGCTCAATATCATCCGTACAGGCGAATGGTTAGGTTTGTTAAAGCCCGGCCTGATCCTGCTGGATTCCACCTCTGGTAACATGGGCATCGCCTACGCTATGCTAGGCGCCGCTCGTGGATACCGGGTGAAATTGGTTTTGCCTGAAAATGTTAGCCCAGAGCGCATCGCCATTCTTCGCGCTTATGGCGCTGACTTATCATTCACAGATCCGTTGGAAGGCTCTGATGGCGCGATGATAGAAGCCAAACGTTTGGCCGAAGAGAATGGCCACGATTATTTTTACGCGAACCAATATAATAATCCGGCTAATTGGCAAGCTCATTACTTCACGACAGCCAATGAGATCTGGAGCCAAACCGGCGGACGGATCACTCATTTTGTAGCCGGTCTGGGCACCAGCGGCACCTTTGTCGGCACATCGCGCCGGCTTAAGGAGTTGAATCCCTACGTCGAAACGGTCTCGATTCAACCCGATAGCCCATTTAATGGTTTGGAAGGTTTGAAGCATATGGCCACAGCTATCCAGCCGGGTATCTATGACCCGCATCTGGCTGATAGAAGCGTAACAGTTAAAACCGAGGCTGCTTACGACATGGCCCGGGATTTAGCCCGGCAGGAAGGGTTGTTTGTGGGCATCTCGGCCGCGGCTGCCGTGGCGGCTGCGGTCGATGTGGCTCGTCATTTGACTGATGCCATCATCGTCACCGTTTTGCCCGACAATGGATTTAAGTATCTCAGCGAAAGATTCTGGCGCGAATAAGGTCAGCTACATGAAATTGGCTGGATTATTGGCTAGTGACGGGCCACAGACTATCATTGTGACAAGATGTTAAGATTGACGAAACAAATACGAGATCGAATAAACGCCCACGGCGTCAAATCTTATCCCTACGAGGGATGCGGCGTTTTGTTGGGACAGGTAAAGGATGGCGATAACATCGTATTCGGTATCTTACCTGTGCCTAATAGCTGGGCTGATGAAGAAGAGAAACGAGAACGATTTCTCATATGCGATCAAGATATGTTTCGGGCTGAGTTAGCGGCCGCCGAATTAGGCGTCGATGTCATCGGTATATTTCATAGCCACCCCGATCACCCACCCATCGCCTCTCCTCGTGATTTGGCATGGGCGGCTTGGCCTGGTCACTCATATCTCATCACAGAGGTATGGGAGCGGAAGCCAGGTGACAGCCGATCCTGGCAGTTGCTCAATGATCGTTCCGGATTTTTTGAAGAGACGATTGAAATCGGCGAGTGAACACGGATCGCAAAACACTTGGTGATAGATTCTCTAGCCGCTGAACAAAAAAATTAACAGGATAGGAGAAGTAAGTAGATGCCAACATTCCGAATACCAACGCCACTCCGGCCATATTCTGACGGCAACAGCCAGGTCCAGGTTGCGGGTGGGACCGTGGGTGATGCCCTAAATGATCTGACCAGCCAATACCCGGATTTACGTCAACATCTCTATGATGGACCAAAGCTGCGTAGTTTCGTCAATATTTACCTGAACCAGGAAGATATTCGTTATGGAGACGGCGTGGAAACGGCCGTCGAGGACGAAGATACCATCATGATAATCCCTTCTATTGCCGGTGGATAAGCTACAACAAATAACCTGAGATCGTTATCAAACCTTGCACTAGGTTCCTTGCAGGCACAGTCTAGGAACCTGGGCACTTTTCTTAAACCCATCTAAGGCAGGAGATATAGTGATGAACGAGCAAAAGAGCGCTCGAATGGTCGATCATTCGGCCTTAAGAGTAAATCAGGCTTTTATCATTGTGCTTCTCATCGTTGCCTTTTTGTTAGACACATGGTTGCTGGTTGCCCTGGTCGGCGCGATCATGCTGCTGGGCACGGCCGTTCCACGATTTTCACTCTTTAAACAGGTCTACGCTCGCGGGCTAAAGCCTTCTGGCCTGGTAAAGTCTGATGTAATCCCGGATAACCCTGAACCTCACCGTTTTGCCCAGGGCTTCGGCGGGGTGGTCCTTGCTATGGCGGTCCTGTCTTTGTTGCTAGGACAGACTGTGTTTGGCTGGGCTCTTGTTTGGTTGGTAATAGCCCTGGCGAGCCTTAATCTTTTTCTGGGTTTTTGCGCGGGCTGCTTCTTGTACTATCAGCTCAACCGGTTCAAAGTGCCCGGCTTCGAACGTAGCCCTATCAGGTGATTGGCTGTGACCGGTGATTGAATAACGATGGTAGAACGTCTTATCCTGACCTTACTTCTGGTTTTGATTGGCCTGGCTCTCTTCTACGCCTGGCGACATACCCATATGTGGCGTGCTAACAAAGCAGGAATGACTGCAGCTGCCCCATTGGACCAGCCATCCTTATTGTACTTTCGCAGTGATAGCTGCGCGCCTTGCCACACCCAGGCTTATTACATACAAGCTCTCGAAAGGGAGTATAACGGGCGAGTGGCCATCCAAAACATCGATGTCGAATTGCAGCCTGAGGTTGCATCCCAATACGGTGTTTTCACCTTGCCCACAATTGTGATCGTCGATCGAAAGGGAACGGTCCGGCATATCAATTATGGATTGACGGATGCAACCAAACTGGCCCAACAATTGGAGAACAACTGATGACAATCAAAGAATTGATCGCACCGGAAGCCATCGCCCTGACTAACGAAGAGATCCGCCGATATAGCCGGCATTTGATCATGCCTGAGGTGGGCATGGAAGGGCAAAAGAAGCTAAAGGCGGCGAGCGTCTTGCTCATCGGTGCTGGAGGATTAGGTTCACCGTTGGCCATGTACCTAGCTGCGGCCGGTATCGGCCGGATTGGCCTGGTCGACTATGATGTGGTTTCGTACTCCAACTTGCAGCGACAGGTGATCCACGGCACAAGCAGTGTAGGCCGGCCGAAACTAGAAAGCGCCAAAGAGCGAATCAACGACATCAATCCATTTGTCCAGGTGGATACTTACGGCGTGCCGTTGACTTCGGAGAATGCACTGGCGATCATGGAGCCTTACGATGTGATCATCGACGGCACCGACAATTTTCCAACTCGTTATCTGACCAATGATGCCTGCGTTTTATTGGGTAAACCCAATGTCTATGGCAGCATCTTTCGTTTTGAGGGCCAGGCTTCGGTATTTTATGCTGAAGAAGGTCCTTGCTATCGCTGTCTTTTCCCAGAACCGCCGCCGCCGGGCCTGGTTCCCAGCTGCGCCGAAGGTGGTGTATTGGGTGTCTTGCCAGGGACCATCGGGGCGATCCAGGCGACCGAGGCAATCAAACTGATCCTGGGAACGGGCACATCGTTGATCGGCCGTCTCTTATTGTACGATGCCTTGAACATGGAATTCGATGAGGTTCGCCTGCGCAAGAACCCGGAATGTCCCGTATGTGGTCCAGAACCTACCGTAACCGAACTGATTGATTACGAACAATTCTGTGGTGTGCCGGCCCATGACCATAGCTTGTACACGGCCGGGATGGACGGCGCCGAACTGGCCCGGGTGCCTCAAATGTCGCCTTCAGAATTGAGCGAACGCCTAAATGCCGGCGACCAGCTGGTCATACTGGATGTGCGCGAACCACATGAATGGGCGATTTCGAATCTGAGCCATTTGGGTGCGGTTCTCATTCCTAAAAACCGGGTTCTGGAGCGCATGGGCGAATTGGATACCGCTCAAGAAATCGTGGTCCAATGCCGCAGCGGCGCCCGCAGTGCTGAGATCGTTAATTTACTGCAGCAGCATGGTTATAAAAAACTCCATAATCTTGAGGGCGGCATCAATCGTTGGGCCCTAGAGATCGATCCCAGCATTCCGATCTATTGATCCCGTACTTAGCAGACGCCGGGATGAAAGCAGCATTCTAGCGGCGTAAAATATCAGCCTCTTCCCACAAAGGTGTAGGGCCACGAAAAGAAATAGCCGTGGGCTTACGTGTTTTAGAGCCAAGAATCTACCGTGCTCCCACCTCGGTTACGCCGAGAAATCACCGCTTTCATTGAGAGGATATGGCTAGAATGCCAAATGGATGCCGGGATCATTAGCTCATAGTCGCTAATAAAAAAAAGAGCCTGTTACCGGTTAGTGCTTTCCGGTAACAGGCCGATGTCTAAAAGCTGGCCTATATTATAGCTATAGCAAGCCAACCCTATCATTGAAAGCTTCGATCATCTCGTCGATCTGTTCGGTCTGGGGTTGAATGCCGGTCCAGTAATCCGGATCGTACCACTGGGCCTGGATCTCCTCGTATGATTTTCCTTGTTGTTCCACCCAGGTGAAATACTTCAGATTGTGGATCCGTTGGCGGTCATAATAACCCAACTCCTCGACATAGTCGGTGGTGGTGCCCATCAGGAATCGATGATAGGCGCCGGCCGCGTCTAGGGGGCCAAATTCACCTTCTTCTTCACGAAGTTCCAAGATCCGGCTCTGATACATCTCCATCGAATCGGTGGCGATGGTCAGGACGATGTCCTCTGGCCCAAGTTCGTAATACTTGGCGAATTTCATCGAGGAAAGCATATTGGCCACGCTAGAAATGCCCAGGAGAGGTAGTTTTTCCACAAATTCGAGCGATACGCCTTGGGAAACCAGATATTCTTGGCCGGAAGGTTCATTAAACAGGCGAATCAAGCCCATCGGGGCATCATCGTCAATGGCCATGACCATGTCGGTGTTTTTGACATTGTGAATCCAGGGCACATGTTTGTCGCCAATGCCCTCGATTCGGTGAGCGCCAAAGCCGTTATTGAGCAGTGTTGGGCACTGTAGGGCTTCGCTGGCGGCGATTTTGCTGCCGGGAAATTGTTGCTTCATATAGTCGCCACAGCCAATGGTCCCGGCCGAACCGGTGGTTAATACGACGCCCCGGTAATTATCTTTGGGCCCCATAACCTGTTCCAGCACTTCCACCATGGCGTTGCCGGTGACAGCATAGTGCCAAAGATAGTTGCCGAATTCGTCAAATTGGTTGAAGATAACGATATCCTCGCCCGAAGCCCTTAACTCCCAACATTTGTCGAAGATCTCTTTTACATTACTCTCCGAGCCTGGAGTCTTAATGACCTCTCCGGCGACTGAGGCAAGCCAGTCAAAACGTTCTTTACTCATGCCTTCAGGTAAGATGGCGATAGATTCACAGGCCAAGAGATTGGAGTCATAGGCGCCCCCTCGACAATAGTTGCCGGTTGAAGGCCAGGCAGCTTTCTGCGATGTGGGGTCGAATTGGCCGGTCACCAAACGGGGCGCCAGGCAGCCAAAAGCCGCACCAACTTTGTGGGCGCCTGTGGGAAACCACTTTCCGACCAGAGTGATGATTCGTGCATCAACGCCCGTCAATTCTTTGGGAAACTCCAGAAAGTTAACGCCCCCAAAGCTACCACCATGGGGAATCGGGTCATTGTGCCAGCTGATGCGAAAGAGGTTCAAGGGATTGAGATCCCATAATCCTACGCCAGCCAGCTTTTCCTTGATCTCGGCCGGTATTAAATTGGGATTCTGCATCTGTTTGAATGTGGGGATTATGATATTTCTCTCTCTTGCCTGATTCACGGCGCGATCAAGAGGTTCTTCATATAGTGTCAAATCGATCATTTGTTAGTTCCTTTTGCCATATTGTATAGTCGAATTCAATCGCTTAAACGCCTACTTCATTGGCGACAACGCGTTTAAGATCTTCCAAATTAGGGCTAACCCGGTAGGGTGTGGTTCCTACTAACTCTACTGATTTCATGGCGCCGGCGACATCTTTCAGCCCATTACCGGTGTTGAGGACGACGATGCGATCCGAAGCCGACACTAGACCTTCATCTACTGCCTTCACTAATCCGGCATAGGCTGCAGCTCCGGCCGGTTCGCCAAATACGCCGCTGCCCCTGGCCAAGACTGGAATGGCCGCCAAGATCTCCTCGTCTGTCACGCTGATATAGGCCCCGTTCGTCTCTTTCACCGCTGCCATGGCCTTCAGCCGATCTCTGGGCAATCCGGCGCTAATGCTGTCGGCTACCGTTTGGGCGTCAATGGGCGCTTTCGTCAGGACATCCTCGTCGTTTTCCCAGGCCTGGACCATGAAGTTGCTGCCCTCGGCCTGAACGCCTATGAGGCGAGGCATTTTTTCGATCCAACCTAAGGCGAGCAAATCTTTTAAGCCTTTGTGCAGCCCGCCGATGATGCAACCATCGCCCACACTGACGAAGATGGCATCTGGGGCCTGCCAATCCAATTGTTCGCATATTTCGAGCGAGGCAGTCTTTTTGCCCTCGGTCATATAGGGGTTATAGGCGGTATTGCGATTGTACCAGCCGTACTCGGCCGCTGCTTCCAAACAGAGTTCGAAAGCGTCATCATAAGTGCCTTTTACCAGCATCACAGTTGAACCGAAGACCAGCAATTGGGCGATTTTAGCCGGGGGAGCGGTCTCGGGTACGAAGATGACGTTGTCTTGTTTGACACTGGCACATAGGCCGCTTAGAGCAGCGGCCGCATTGCCGGTGCTGGCGGTAGTGATGATATTGGCGCCCTTTTCCCGGCCTTTGACCACGGCAATGGCGCTGGCACGATCCTTGAAGGATGCGGTTGGCTGGCGACCATCGTCTTTCACCCAAACGTGATTAAGACCTAGTTCTGCTGCCAGACGCGGTGCTGGATAGAGGGGAGTCCAGCCAACTTGTAAAGGAGGCGTTGGCGATTCTGAATCAATAGGCAATAAAGATCGATAGCGCCAAATCGAATAATCCCGGTTCTCGCTTAACTGTTTCCGGCTTGTCTGCCGCCCTATCCGATCATAATCATAGCGAACATCGACGATTCCTTCATTCCCATGATTGGGGCATATATATTCGATCTCATCCGGGCTATATTCTTCACCGCAGATGAGGCACTTCAAGTGTAGGATATTATTCATGTACTCCACCTATCTACAAAGATGTGCTACTTGGCAATGAAAAACAATGAGTCAGAGGGGGCTTTCCTTTGGTTTTTCGTCAGTTAGCGACTTGCTCTGACTCATTGCTTTTTATAGAGAAAAGTGTGTTCCCGTTTCACCTTTTAGAGCCCGGGCGATATTAGGCGGGTCGGTTATGATCGCCCTCTTGCCGCCTTGCTCTAGAAAGTCGATCATCGCCTCGATCTTAGGCTTCATGCTACCTGCTGCGAAGTGCCCTTCAGCCATATATTGTTTGGCCTCGGCCAAGTTCATGTGATCCAACCATTGTTGGTTTGGTTTGCCGAAATTAATGGCAACTTTTTCCACAGCCGTCGAGATCAACAGCATGTCCGCATCAACGTGATTGGCTAATAGCGCACTGGCCCGATCTTTGTCGATGACCGATGGCGGAGCAGCCCTCAATTCACCTTTCTCGTTGCGAATGACGGGGATACCACCGCCGCCGACGGCGATCACGATCCAGCCTAGTTTGTTCATAGCTACAATTGCTTTCTCTTCGACGATTTCCAACGGTTTCGGGCTGGCAATCACCCGCCTGTAGCCCCGGCCGGAATCTTCGATAACGCGCCAGCCCTGTTTTTCAAAAGCAGCAGCACGTTCTTGTGTCAGGAAAGCGCCGATTGGTTTTGTCGGATTCTGGAAGCCAGGATCATCCTTATCTACCAGTACCTGAGTGACGATTGTGACCGCTTTGCCATCAATGCCACGATTCAACAATTCGTTGTCGATTGTCAGTTGGATCATGTAGCCGATGGAGCCTTGGGTGTCACTGGAGATGATGTCCAGGCCTATCGTATGGACCTCGGCCTCGGCCAATTCCGAGCGGCGGAGGATAAAACCAACCTGTGGTCCATTGCCATGGGAAACAATGATGTTCCAGCCGTTTTCGACCAAATCGATGAGATGTTTAACCGTTTCGTGCACTGCCCTCCACTGATAATCAAGTTCGGGATGGTTTTTATCGGGAATGAGAGAGTTGCCACCAATGGCGACAACTGCAGTCGGTCGTTCATTCGACATGAAAATCTCCTTATGCCTAGGTCATGGTCAGAGCCATGACTGCCTTTTGAGCGTGTAAGCGATTCTCGGCTTCATCGAAAACAACCGAGTGTGGGCCGTCGATCACTGAATCGGTAACCTCGATCTGCCGATCGGCCGGCAGCGGGTGCATGTAGATGACATCATCTTTACCCAAAGCCATCTTGGCATCGTCGGCGATCCAATCCTGGTATTTATCCTGGATCATCTTGCCTTCTTCGGGATCTTGGGTTGTAAGTAGAGGACCCCATGATTTGGCGTAAATGACGTCGGCGTCGCGACAAGCATCTTCCATGTCGTGAACGACGTCAAAGCCGGTCTTGTATTTTCGCGCCTGTTCTCTGGCCTGATCCATAATATCGGGCATCAGTTGGAACTCTGGCGGGTGGGCTAAAATGACGTCTAAGCCAAATCGCGGCATCTGCAAGATAAGAGATTGGGGCACCGAGATCGGTTTCAGGTAAGAAGAAGCATAGGCCCAGGAGACGACCATCTTTTTCCCTCGCAAATCCCGGCCTTTCTTTTCCATAATGGTCATGAGATCGGCCAGACATTGGTGGGGATGGTAAATCTCACATTGCATGTTGAGTACGGGCACGCGCGAAGCTTCAGCGACCAAGTTCAGATAACGGTTGCCGATGCCCCAATCGACATGGCGGATGGCGATGCCGTCGAAGTAGCGGCCGAATATCTCGCCCATCTCTCGTTCAGTATCGCCGTGCGAAATTTGTGTGGTGCGGCTTTCGATAAAGGCCGCATGCCCACCTAGTTGGGCCATGCCAGCCTCGAAAGAGCCCCGGGTCCGGGTGCTGGAGAAGAAAAAGAGCATTGCCAGAACCTTGTCCCGCAGGTAGGCATGGGGCTCGTTTAACGCGCGCTTGCGTTTCAGATCCCAAGCCGTGTCCAGAATCGTCTCTACTTCCTCTTTCGAAAAGTCCAAATCGCCAATAAGGTCTCGACCGTGTAAGTATGTTTGCATCGTTTTTTCTCTCTTTAGTAGTCGAAGGCTATCAGGCCCGTCTACTCCATGACCCCCATTACGAGGGCTAACAGCGCCATTCTCATAACGACACCATTGAAGGCTTCTTCCCAATAACGAGACCAGCGGGTGATGTCAACATCCGTCGGTATTTCATCCATACGGGGCAGCGAATGCAAGAGAATCGCATCGGACTTGGCCTTGCTCTCTAAGAGTTCACGCGTGATCTTGTAATTAGACGGAGTCAAGTCAACCTCGCCAGTGCGTTCATCACGAGACTTGGTGTAATCAGGCTGAACGACGGGTTCTACCAGGATGATATCAGCCTCGGCAATCGCCTCTTCTACATGATCGACCTCTTTGAAGTCCAGGCTGTACTGCTTTAATTCGGCCTTAAATTCGTCAGTGAGAGACAGTTCCGGTGGTGACACGAAAGTGATCGGACAATCGAACTGGGTTAATCCATAGGCCAGGGAATGCATGGTGCGCATCCGCATATCGCCTACAGCCAGCCATTTCAGACCGTCAATCCGTCCTTTGTCCTTCCAGACTGTATATAGGTCTGTGAGGATCTGGGTGGGGTGTTCGCCCCAGCCATCGCCGCCGTTGATAATCGGTACGGAGGCCCATTTGGCTGCTTCATGAGGCGCGCCTTGTTGGAAGTGACGCATGACGATGACGTCACCATAATACTCCAACATTTTAACGGTATCTTTAATCGATTCCTGGTAAAAATCACCCGCTCGTGTATTTTTGGCATCGGAAAATCCGGTAACCTGACCGCCGAGGCGGATCATACCGGCTTCGTGAGCCAACCGAGTTCGCGTGGATGGTTGGTAGAAGGCTGTGACCAGTGTCTTCTCTCGCAACAAGTCTGAATTTCGACGGTTTCGGGCGATAGGCTCGAGTTTTTCGGCTATCTCGAAAACACGAAAGAATTCATGACGCTCAAAATCTTTCAGAGACAAAATGTCTCGACCAGCAAAACTTCTCATTGTAAATCTCCTTGTAGGTGTTAGAAAATAATGGATGTTATTCTTGTTGACTTAAACTTTTCGCCGGATCAGGCCTAAACGTAATAGGTCGTCGCGAATATAAGAATAGGCTTTCAAGATGGGTCGATTTTCCTCGTTATATCCAACCTCCTCTAGTGACAATACAGCCGATTCTGGCGGCACTTTTAATATTTCGGCTAACGATTCAGTTGCGATGATGGGCACGATTTCAGTCAAGTAGTAACTAAGGTGTTCGCCGGCATACTCCGATAAGAAATCGAAGACAGGCATTCCAAAATCTGCGTTCTTAAAAGGTAATTCGATGAGCGCTTCTGGAATG
>CAVVOI010000014.1:0-499535 GCA_963749825.1 uncultured Chloroflexia bacterium
TAGAGATCGAATGGGGTGACAAAAAAAGACGGCTCGGCAATCGAGCCGTCCCTCGGCAATCGAAGGGGGACAGTTGATTCTATCCCTTTTCTTCATCAATTTCTTTCTGCTTCTGGACAACAATGCTTTCTTGTAGATGAGCGGGGACTCGGCCATACCGCAGAAACTTCATGCTGAAAATGCCACGACCCTGGGTCATCGACCGTAAATCAGCCAGGTAACTTTGCATCTCTGCCAAAGGTACCTCAGCATTAACGATAGCTTTTGTTCCCTCTTGCCCCATTCCTAGGACACGGGCCCGGCGAGAATTTAAATCGCCCATAATATCGCCCATGTTGTCGGCCGGTACGGTGACGGATACCTCATAAATCGGCTCTAAAAGCATGGGATCAGCTCCCAATGCGGCCTTCTTGAAGCATTCACGTCCAGCAATCTGGAAGGCGATTTCTTTTGAATCGACTGGATGTTCTTTACCATCGAAGACGATTGCTTTAATCCCTGTCATTGGATAGGCAGCCAGAGCCCCGGCTTGCAGCGCTTGTCTGCAACCTTTCTCCACGGCCGAGACGAAGGGGCCTGATATAGATCCGCCAAATATCTCGGATTCAAACTGGAATTCTTCGTCATCGGGTAAAGATTCTACCCGAATGAAAACCCGGGCATATTGTCCAGCACCGCCCGTCTGTTTCTTATGAGTATATTCGGCAGAATTCGATTTGGTTATTGTTTCGCGGTATGGGACCTTAGGGATACTCGTTGTCAGATTCACACCGAATTTGGATTCAGCTTTCTTTACTGCAATATCAAGATGGGCGCTACCCATTCCAGACAATATCGTTTCCCTGGTGGCCGGTTCTGAATGCCAAGTCAACGTCAGGTCTTCGGCCGCCAGTCGACTCAGGGCAGTAGTTAACTTGGCCACATCCGATTGTGATACGGGATGAACGGCCACTGATAAAATGGGATTTGGCTGTTCAATATTTGGCAATACAAGTTTGTGTCCTCGATCACATAAGGTGTCATTAGTTGCAGCATCACCTAATTTGACTACTGCTCCAATGTCCCCGCTATGCAACCTGGGTACAGAAATTTGATCATTTCCACGGAGTATATTCAGAGTCGCGACTCGCACTTCGCCTTCTATGCCCATATCCCAAACCCGGCTATCGGACTCAAGAATACCACCAAAAACGCGCAAGTAACTCAATTTTCCGTATGGATCTTCGCGGGTCTTAAAAATGAATGCAGCCAAAGGTGAGAGATCATCGACTTCGAACTCAACGTCATCGCCGGCACGGTCCGAAGCCGTAAACGGACCAACCTCATCAGGAGATGGAAAGAGAGATACGATATTGTCGAGCACAGGAGTGACTGCAATACCTGCCTGAGGTGCAGCATATAGTATCGGTATAACCTGACCGTTATGGATGGCTGCGCGCAAACCGACCTTGAGTTCTGTGTCAGATAATTCTTCGCCCTCGAGATATTTCATCAGAAGCTCATCGTCGCCCTCGGCGGCGGCTTCAATAAGCTCAAATCGCGCTTCTTCGGCCGCATCCGCCAAATCTGCTGGAATTTCACCGATTTCATTCTCGGTGCCCATGATAGATTTCATGGTTAGCAGATCGACTACGCCTTTGAAACCAGTACCTTGGCCAATAGGCAGTTGCAGTTGGATGAGGTTGCCATCAATGTTTTCGCGGATACTCCGCATGACGCGATCTACGTTAACATTTTCACGGTCCATTTTGTTAACCAACAGAATTCGAGGCATATCTTTACTGCTAGTCAGCTGCCAGACCAATTCAGTGCCAACTTCAACGCCAGCGACCGCCTCGACGAATATGATCGCGGTTTCGGTTACTCGAAGCGCACTATTTACTTCGCCAATAAAATCAACATATCCAGGAGTGTCCAGAAAATTTAGTTTGTTATCCTGCCATTCAATTGGAGCTATAGCTGTGGCAATCGAGCTTTGGCGTGCGATCTCTTCTTCTTCAAAATCCATCGCGGCAGAGCCACTATCGACCGAGCCCATTCGTGTGGTTATACCACCATCGAACAGAAGACGTTCAACAAAAGTTGTTTTACCAGCCCCATTATGCGACACAAGCGCGATGTTACGGATTTGTTTTGTCTTAAATTCTTTCATTTAGAGAGACCTCTCGGGAATTCGGTATTGGAAAGAACAAGCTGCATCAAAACAGCCTGGTATAGGCCCTTGGACCGGTCAGAATTGTAGATGAAAGGGAGAACTATGTCAAAAACATTTTGACCTGGTATCTAGCGTGATCCAGGCAAAAATCCTCCGCTCAGCAGCGTGCGGGGCGAAAATTGCCGGTTTTGCCTATTTTGTTCATGTACGACCGATCGGGCTATGTGCTATACTTCATTAATCCCAAAAATGATCCGGATTATTTCATCATGTGGAAGCAGAGATAGATTGACCATTAAAGTGAGGGATAAGATGTTCGTGGTGAAGCTATTTGCTGCTGCAGTACGCGAGGAGGGCATCGATCGATGAAGCAATACCTGGATCTGATGCGTTATATTGCAGAAAACGGCGTTAAGAGGGGAGACCGAACCGGCGTTGGCACCCTTAGTACTTTTGGTTATCAAATGCGATTTGATTTGGCAGCAGGATTTCCGGCCGTAACAACAAAAAAGCTACACTTCCGCTCGATTATCTATGAATTACTCTGGTTCCTGCAAGGTGATACGAATATTCAATATCTAAATAGTCATGGCGTTACGATCTGGGATGAGTGGGCAGATGAAGACGGCGATTTAGGACCAGTTTACGGCTATCAGTGGCGTTCCTGGCCCGTTCCCGGGCAAGGTTCCATCGATCAAATAGGGCGGCTTGTGACTGAACTTCAGACTAATCCCTACTCTCGACGGCATATTGTAAGTGCGTGGAATGTTGCTGACGTAGATAAAATGGCGCTCCCACCATGCCATTGTCTCTTCCAATTTTACGTTTCCGAAGGAAAGCTTTCGTGCCAACTCTACCAGAGGAGTGCAGATGTATTTTTAGGGGTGCCGTTTAACATCGCCTCGTATTCGCTGTTGACTATGATGATTGCCCAGGTTACGGGTTATGAGCTAGGAGAATTCGTTCATACGCTTGGCGATACTCATCTTTACTTGAATCACCTCGAACAGGTCCGGCTGCAGCTAAGTAGAGCGCCATTTCCATTGCCAGAAATGAAACTGAATCCAGACGTGAAGTCATTAACGGACTTTCGGTACGAAGATTTTGAGTTGATTGGATATCAGTGCCATCCGGGAATTCGAGCACCTATTGCCGTCTGAACAAAGATGCTGATTTCACTTATCGTCGCAATGGGTCAGAATCGGGTAATTGGGATTAACAACCGTTTACCTTGGCGACTGCCGGCCGAAATGAGATATTTCCGCGACACGACGATGGGGAAGCCTATTATCATGGGTAGAAAGACTCACGAGTCAATAGGACGAGCTCTTCCAGGCAGGCAAAATATCATCCTAACGCGTAGCAGGACTTATGAATCGGTTGGCTGCACAATTGTTCATTCTGTTCAGGAGGCGCTGGCTGTTGCCAAGGGGACAGAGGTGATGGTTATCGGAGGTGCTCAGCTATATGAGCTGTTTTTACCATTAGCAGATAGGATTTATTTGACACAGGTCGAAACTGAGTTTGAAGGGGATAGCTTTTTTCCGAGGATAGATCGTGGTGAATGGTCAGAGATCTCTCGGGAAACCTTTGAACCCGATGGTATGAATCAATATCAGTACAACGTTATTTTGTTTGAGCGAAACCGCAATAATATTTAAGGCTACTCCACAAAGATTTCGACGCGCTCGCCTTCTTCATCATCTATGATGTCCATAACTTTACCTTGGGCGCCACCGCGGATGATTTCAGTTATTTCGTCGAAATCCATTCCTTCAATTTCAGGCGCAAATCGCGCACCCATTTTCATCCCAACGTTAACTAAACCCATGGGAATATTGACATTCACTTTGTTCTTACCAGTAATTGTGTCTGTTATCCTCACTCTGAACCAACGTGGCGCACTGGCTCCCTTAAGCGGCACGCTTTCTTTGGCGTTTGTATCTTGATCTAAGGCTCGCAATAACTCGGCGCCTTCAATTGCGCTGATTTTACCTTCCTCGATCATTTTTAAGATTTGCATTCTCTCTTCTTTCAAAGACATCGTTTTCTACCTCTTCGTCGAGAGTTCTAATTTCATGACTGCCAGAGTTCGGCGGATGTTGAAGTTAGCTTCAGATAGGAGTTGGCTCACCAGCTCATCTCCAGCGGGGTGGTTGGATCTGATATTCGAGCTACGGGTATGTTTGAGGCGAGATATTGCTGTACTCAAAAGGGAACGCTCGTATTGCCCTTGCCAGTGAGGATCAATCCGAACTCTAAGCCATGTTGGTCGACCCCATTCACTGGATATCGAGACCAATCCAGTCAAATAACGCTTCTGTTTAAGACCTGAAGTTGTATCGACAACCCAAACAGCATGTCGACGACCATTTAGAAAATCAATCATGCGTCGAAGCAAACCACTTTCATAAAAATCCGGTGGCGGCGGATTTGGCCAATTTAAATCAGGGTGAACGCTGTGGCAATCAAGGTTGAAGGCGGCCCGAAAATCGTGTTTATCTAATGGGCGAACACGATCACGAAGATCTGAATCACCTGGAATGGCTCGAATTCGAGCCCCAGTGGCTTGCCATTGGTGCATATTTCCTAATTTATGAAACGATAAGGACTCATAAAGTGATAGGGCCACTTCATTATTACTTTCTACTTGGAGCAATACGGTGTCACCCGCCAAACTCTTGATGTGGTCCAAGGCCTTGTTCATCAATCCTCGAGCAATACCCTGTCTTCGGTAATCAGGATGAACAGCAACATTGGCGATGAGGTATCGACCTCGAATTTCCGAAGATAATAGCGTTACGTTGCCAACAATCTTGCCATCCTCTTCCCAAACAAAGCCAGGCACCATTCCACGATTCGGTAAATTTAGGCGGACTGCAAGAGTATTGGCCTGGCTAATGCTTAGACGATCATATATGATGCGCTGTCCTGCGGTCGCCCCGATTCGGCCAAATGACATGTCCATCAATTCTAAAACCTGTCTCGAATCCCTCGACAGATTGAAGGGGCGCGGTCCACTAGGAGAAGATCCACTGATAGCCGGGAATGGCGTCGCCAGCACTTATTTATCCCTCAATTGCTTCAAGCAATGTACTTGCTTCATCTGGTGAGATGATTCCCTTTTCCACCATTCGCAAAACCTTAAGTTTTTCCTCTTCCGACATGTTCGCATCTTTAGATTGCGCGCGCGGTCGCGGCGGTTGTGGTGGTGACCAATGATTCTGACTTGTATGCCAACGCGCTTTTCTAGCGGCTTTTTCGGCTTTTCGAACCGCACGTTCGGCTGCGTGTTCGGCTCTGGCTGAAGCTTCTTGAGCCGTTTTTTCGATCTTAGCTGTAAATGCTGGACCGAATTCTTTTTCTAGACGGGTTGACCATTCAGTTAATCGACTGTTGATTTCTCCGGCGATATAAACACCTAGTCCATCCAAATCTGATGCAATATCGAATTCAAACTCTTGATAGCCATCCCATGAATCGTTCTGTTCTGAATCTTCTTTCAAGATAATACGCCCCTCGGCAATGAGAATCAAGATCGAATCGCCACTACCCATTTTACCGCTAAAATAACCTTTTTCCTGAGAAACCACTTCAAGAGATAAGCGATCGCGGATTTCTGAGGCCGTTGCTTCGACTAGAAGGGGGACTTTCTTCGGCCAGCGAATGACGATATCTCCACTGGCGTTGAGGTGATGCTTTCCCGGAGCTAATGCGCCTCGAAGTCGGATATCACCCCGAATTTTTCCAATATTCACAAGGCCAGACACGTTGCGAAGATTTAGATCCCGACCACCTTCAGCAATATCGAGGTTGCCGGTGACGTGCCGGACTTTGACATCTCCATTTATCCTACGCAACGAAATCGATCCCTCGACATTTGTTGCCGTAATGTCTCCTCCGAGTTCTGACAGCGCCAAATCTTGGATATTGCGCACCAACACGTCGCCCCTTACATTGTTAATCGAAAGATCGCCGTCGATATTGCGGCCGGTTAAGTCACCATTTACGTTAGAGACGCTAACATTGCCCATTCTTTTTAACGATAGATCACCTTTGATCTCTTCGATGAAGGTGCTGCCCGACAAATCCTCTATGGCACAGTCGCCATTCACCGACAGCACATTCAAATCCATGGAAGAAGGTAATCGGAGTTTTAGATCACCAGAGCCATTCAAGATCAAACCCGATTTACTTTCCTCGAATTCAAACTTGTCGCCAGATACTTGAATATCATTACCTTTCTGACCATGAATAAGCAGATCTCCGCGAAGGGTGATGTTCAGGTTTTGTTCTGAATTTAGCTCAAAGCTTTTTTCCGCCATAATCAACTCTCCAATGTGACTCTAGGTTGTTCGACTCATCTATTAAAAAAATTTGCGGGATCCGTTGCATCCCATGGTGTAGCGATTGTCTTTCTAAATAAAAACCATGACAGTTGCTAACCTTCAAGGTTTATGAATTGGAGCATTCGGAAACAAAGCATGGCAACGACCAGAGGTTTCTTGCCCGCCTAGTCGATGTAGATCTGTACATGCTCGCCATCTTCATTATCTCGTACATCAACCAGCAAACCACTCTGGTCACCGAGAGAATTGGCGAGCATCTCAAAATCACTGCCATCAAGTTCTGGAACGAAACGACGTCCTAAGCTTAGCCCGAACTGAACCATTCTCATGGGGATGTTAACCGTCACTTTATCTTCACCTGAATCGAGGTCTTTCACTTTTACATGAAGCCATTTCGCTCGGGAGTTTGAGATCGTGTCAGGTGTCTTGCCAACGTTTGATTCGGCAACTTCCGCCTTGATCGCGGGAATATCGCCCAAATCCTCTACCTTCGTATTTTTGCCGGTGGCTGTCAGGAGTTCGGCCGCTTCACCTACAGTTATCTTGCCGGTGGCCAATAGCTGCAATACTTCTTTACGTTGGATATCGGCATTCATCATCTTTTTCCTTTTTGACCAAATGAACTGGAACGAATGATCAAATCACTCAATACTTAACCGGTAAAGTTGCCAGGTGGCAGGTCCTTAAAAACCTTTTTTTATCCTCTCAACAATTCGGCCGCTTCATCGGCCGACAGTAATCCTTCGGAAAGTTCCGCTAGGATCTTCGTCCGCGTTTCTTCGGAAACACCGCCGGATTTTGCCTCAGCCACATCGTATCCCAAAGCGCGAATAACCTCAGTGAGTCTCGACCTAACCGCGGGGTAAGAAAGGCCCATCTCTTGTTCCACGCGGTTGATCTTTCCTTCGCATTTCAAGAAAGTTTCTACAAAACGCAAATGATCGTAGCTGAGGTGATATAAACGACCGAGGGTAAACTGTCCCTCCAATGTTGTATCACATTGCCGGCAATGTAATTTGGTTACAGCCAAGGCTTCTCCACACACCGGGCACTGCCCAATAACAGGGTTCATGGTTGGCAGGACTCCTTAAAAAAATTGTGCAAAATGCTTTGCTAAAAAACTGTCAAACGCTTGAATATTTCAAATATATATCATTATTATTGATATACATATCGAAATTATTAATATTTAACGAAATAATATCACCGATTTTGACTCAAGTCAAGCAGATTCTTTGATCCAGACGGAAGTTTCCGAACAATTGCTGAATGGCAAAAAGATAGTTCAGTGCGAGTTGATCTCGTCACCTTGTTTTTAACGGATTTTTTATTGGGTTATTGGGGCAATTGCTCTATTCAGGAAGCAGAGTATCAATCAAAGGAGATTTGAAGTAAGGCCGTCAGGAAGGGTCTATAGCTGTTCGCGAATCGACGAGAAAGCAACGTAGCCAAAGCCAATTGCACAAGTGGCCATAAAAAACATTGGGCCATAATTTCCAGAATTTATGCAGAGCCAAAAACCCAGGGACGCATAGATGGCTAGCAGAAGCTCGACGACGACGATCCAATCCACCGGTAGACGGTACCCTTGCTTCGGTTGAGAACGGAATCGATTTTGATGTCCGGAAACTGGGTTTCCCTTGGGCGTGCGAACAAAGGTATGGTGCTTGCTGACGAGGGCCTGGACAATGGCCCTGGTATTGGAAGGCGCGAGACCGATGGCGATGAGCAATAATGACGGGAAGTATCGAAGACGAAGCCACCATTTTGAATAAAGGTCTCGTTGGCCCATAACAAAAAGAGCGGGTTGGGCCATGCCGGCCAGTCCGAAAAACCAGCATTAACATAGGTGGCCTGAAATTAAGATAGATTAGAGGTACTTGTACTAGCAGCAACAGAAGTGAGCAACAAGTGAGTTGTATAACCTGCCATTGAGAGTAAGGCATAAGCCTTGGCGATAGTGGGTGCCGTGGATTTTGCATGATTGCCGGACCAAATTTAAGCAGACATTGGGTTGAACCTTTGGCCCATCTGGATTGTTGATTTTTGTAGGCGGATTGCTGCTGGGTAATTCGGCCGGTGATACGACCTCATTCAAGTAAAGGAAATCCCAGTCCTTCAAGATAGCTCGAGTGCTCAAACAGAGATCCTCGCACACGGTATCGGTTTCCCAACCGCCGGCGTCAACCAAACAAGTCCGCCTCCAGACACCGGCCGAACCATTAAATTTAGGAAACATGTGGGCTCGATGACGTACCGATTGTTCCATGGCGAAGTGTTTGTCTAGGGCAATTGTCTGAGCGGCCGTTAATTGAGAATCGAATGGATTAAGATGTCCCCAGCGAGTTTGTACCATTCCCAACCTCTCATCCAACAGAAAGTGGGGAATGGTATTAAGAAGGAAGCCGTGTTGGGGTTGAAAATCGGCGTCAAATACAGCTATGAATTCGCCGTGTGCTGTCGCCAGGGCTTCTCCAAGGGCTCCCGCCTTATAGCCGTGACGGTTTGAACGGTGAATTAGTTGAATATCGATTCCAAGCTGGCGACAAAGCTTGATCTGAGCGGCCGCTATTTCAGTTGTATCATCCGTTGAATCGTCGATTACCTGAATTTGTAGTTTATCCCTGGGGTAATCCAGGTCTATAGCGGCGCGGATCAATCGTTCGACTACGAAACGTTCATTATAGATAGGTAATTGAATAGTAACAGGCGGCAAGTCGATTTCTGCTACTTCTGGACAAGGAAAGGTTTCATGTCGGTGACGAATATAATGAAATAGGGTCACCATGCCCAGGATGCCAAAAACAGCGATCCCGGCCGCGGCCAATAAATACATAGCGCTTAACCAGGGAAGAATCATGCCTCATCACCTGCAGCACGCTCGACAATTTGCTTGAGACGTTTGTTAAAATCACTCCTGGGCAGGAGGATGCGCCGATCACAGCCTTGGCATACCAGGCCAATGTCGACGCCAAGGCGCACGACTTCCCATTCGTAACTGCCGCAAGGGTGTTTTTTTCGTAGGCGAACGACGTCGCCCAAAGCGATAGGAGTTTGCATGATGACGAATTATAACGTCCGCTAGTAGCCTGGGCACTGTCCACATGCCATCCAACAAGTTATAATCACGAACAATTAAAGTTAGGAAATAATGACCTATGCATCTTATCGGCGAACCAATTTCCCAAATCATCGCTTTTGCAATAACAGCAATCCTCGCTTTTGCTTATCATGAATTTGCTCATGCTATCGTAGCGGACAGATTAGGTGACCCGACCCCTCGCTCCTACGGCCGGATCAACCCCAATCCCCTGGTACATCTTGATGTATTTGGCTTGATCATGTTATTCTTGGTTGGGTTTGGATGGGCAACGACTCCGGTAAACCCAAATAGGCTCAGGGGCAATCCTCGAACGTCCATGGCTATAGTCGCTGTTGCCGGACCATTAGCAAACCTAGCCATGGCTATCCTCTATGCCCTACCTATTAGATTGGGTTTGGTGGATATAGCTGTATCAAGTGAAGTAATACCAACTGCGTTCCAATTGTTAATCCAGGGCGTTGAAATCAATCTCTTGTTATTTGGTTTCAACTTGTTGCCAATTCCTCCGCTTGACGGTTTCACTATCCTGCTAGGAATATTGCCGGCCGAGTTGGCTTATCAGTTGGAGCCGTTGCGTCGCTACGGCAGCATGTTGCTCATCGGTGCATTGTTCTTACTGCCAATAATTGGACTCGATATATTTTCAATCGTGATTGGCCAAGTCTTCAACACACTGCTCCCTATCCTTACTGGTCTTGGGTGAGGTGCGACGAATTAGGCGAATCTTTTACCGGCCCTGGCAGTTATGGCGGGCGATCGTGGCCTGTCCTCTTGCGCCAACCAAGTGGGCGGAGATCGTTGAGATTTTGCAGCCAGCGGAAATCGAACTCTTTGGTTCCCAGGACTTGACCGGGCAAAATCATAGTTATCGTGTGATGAAAAAACTGCGTGACGCGGGATACGAGGACCGGGACTTGTTGAGCGCGGCATTATTGCATGATATCGGTAAATATTATGTCCGGCCTGGCTGGTGGGACCGGCCGGCCGTCGTTCTAGCCCAGGCTTTGATGCCCAAACAGGCGTCACAATGGGCCAACGGAACTCTGAATCGCTGGAACCGGCCCTTCGTGGTAAATTCCAATCATGCGGAATGGGGAGCAACGGTTGCGGAGGATAGCGGTAGCTCGGAGGGCACGATAGCGTTGATCAGGCGTCATCAAGAACCTATCCTAAAGCCAGTTAACGAAGAAGAAAGGCTTCTGTTGCTATTACAGTGGGCTGATGATATCAACTAGGTGATTGGTTATTGAGGTATTTAGAACAATTGGAGTCGACAAAGAAGTATGAAAACTGAAATTGTCACAATTATCGGATTGGATAGGATTAGCGGCTCTATCGGACTGGGCATTCAGGCCAAAGATCTTGAATTGACCATTACGGGATCTGACCAGGACAAGGATATTTCAGCCCAGGCGAAAGAGATGGGCGTTGTCAACAAGTTGAATAGCAACCCTGTAAAAGCGGCGGCCGAGGCGGACATATTGATCCTAAATGTGCCTTTGGCCGAGCATGAGCGCATGATTGAGGCAATTGCGCCTGTCGTACGGGATCATACCTTGATAGTCGATCTGTCACGATTAAAAGGTCCGGGCCTAAAATTTGCCTCACAATACCTTGTTCAAGGGCATTATGTAGGAGTTATTCCGGTTCTAGGGGCCAAAATATTGACCGACGGGCGTTTTGGAATTGAGGCCGCGCAAGCCGATCTTTTTAAGCAAAGTTTGTTTTGCATTATGCCTTCGCCGAAAGCCGATACAAAAGCCGTGGAGACCACCGTCAATCTCGGTCGAATACTGGGCGCTTCACCATTTTTCATAGATTCGATGGAATATGATAGCCTGGTCCAGGGACTAGAAACCGCGCCTGGTTTGCTGGCCGCGGCGATGTTCCGAGCTGTGAGAATTTCAAGTGGCTGGCGTGATATGCTTAAATTCGCGGGTCTGCAATTCTCACTTTCAACGGGGAGTCTTGAAACCCCTGACCTGGTTGACTTAGCCTACCATGACAAAGTCGCCACACTTCATTGGCTTGATGAGGTTATCAACGAACTGCGAGAGGTCCGAACGTGGATTGCCGATGGTGATAAAGAGCGGGCTACCTTATTGCTTGATGAATTGGCGCATGAACGCGAAATGTGGTTATCAGAACGGCAGCGAAATGATTGGAATGAAATAGAAAGTGCTGACTACTCAAGGACTGGCGTGATGTCTCAACTATTTGGTTTTAGAACGGGAAAAAAGGATAAAAAGAAGTAGTGACAGATGGCTTGGTCAATGGTTTGGCCACTACGAAAGAGCGCTCGCTCAAAGTCCTGATGGTTGCGCCAACTTCCTTTTTCAACGACTACGGGGGGCATATCAGAATCTTGGAGGAAACCCGGGCTTTACAGGCCTGTGGTCACCAAATCACGATCGTTACCTATCATAAAGGTAAAGATGTTGCTGGCATCGATATTCAGCGAACGAAAGCTCTACTCTGGCGGTCGGATTATGAAGTAGGCTCTTCGCGACATAAGCTGGCTTTCGACGTCTATTTAATGGCAAAGACCTTAAGAGTCGCTTTGAATCTGCGCCCAGATGTGATTCACGGGCATATGCACGAAGGAGCACTAATCGGCGGTCTTGTTGCGCGATTATTAAATGTGCCGATGGTATTCGATTTCCAGGGAAGCCTCACCAGTGAAATGGTTGATCATGCTTTCTTGGACCCGAGCGGTCTGTTTTACTCATGGGTCTATCGTCTGGAGAAAATGATCGATCGACTTCCCGATGCCATTTTGACCAGTTCGATTCAGGCGCGAAATCTACTGGGGAATGATTTCGGCATAAGGCAGGAAAAAATCTATCCATTGCCAGACTGTGTCGATACAGCCACTTTCGATCCGAGTCTTTTTATTGAGGACGATAGAGCTGCTTTGAAGCGTTCTTTGAGGATTCCTATAGATAAACCAATCGTCGTTTATTTGGGATTATTGACTGATTATCAAGGGATTCCGTTGCTCTTGAATTCAGCCGCAGAGCTGAAACGCGAGGGTTTTAATATCCACTTCCTAATCATGGGCTACCCAAATGTGGATCGTTATTCCAATATGGCCGCAGAGTTGGATGTCTTGGATATTGTCACATTTACCGGACGGGTAAATTATAATGATGCTCCTCGCTATCTTGCACTCGGTCATGTAGCTGTGTCACCAAAAATATCGGCTACAGAGGGGAGTGGAAAAGTCCTAAATTACATGGCCATGGCTTTGCCCATTATTGCCTCTGATACAGATGTACACCGCGAGTATTTGGGAAAACTTGGTAATTATGTACCCGCTGGCGATTTGATTGGACTTGTTGATGCTATCAAGAATCAAGTTGGTTTTCTTCTTAACGAAGACTTTGACCAAGGCCAGAAGCTTCGCCAAAGGGCTATCGACTTATATGGTTGGGATAGGGCAGGGGAAGAGATTTCCCAACTGTATTTAGAATTGGCATACGGACGCCAAAAAATTTAATTTGACATTTGGCTTGTTTTTCGATAAACTTATCATTCGGCTAATTGAAGACTCACTCGACGGGAGTCAAAGTAAAATTACAATAACTTGAGTAATCAAACCGAGTAAACAATAAGTAAATTCAAGAGGGGTGCAACAAGTGCGTTGCACCCCTCATTTGTGGAATCTGGGGCTAGTTAAGCATTAGAGAGCAGGTGAACTTGCATATGGATCACAGACCCGTTAAATCGTACGCACGTACCACAAACCCGATGGAATTGCCGACGTTAATCGACGTGCAATTAAACTCATTTAAGTCCTTTGAAGATGAAGGTCTTGCGGAGCTTTTTGAAGAAATATCTCCGATCGAGAGTTTCAAGGGTGACTTGAAGCTTTATTTTCCGAGCAATCAGCCTGAAGTCGAAGGCTTTGATTTAAAGTACTGGTTTGAAGAGCCTAAATATAATGTTGAGGAGTGTGTTGAGCGTGACATGAGTTATGCTGCTCCTTTATATGTTAAGGTGATGCTCTACAGTACCGATCTGGACCAACCTATCGTTCAAGATATTTTTATGGGCGATTTCCCGCTGATGACGCCGGCCGGTACTTTCATCATCAATGGTACCGAACGAGTTGTCGTGAGCCAGCTCATTCGTTCTCCAGGTGTTTATTTCGAGGTTGAGGAAGAACGAGCGACCGGCCGGCCTCTGGCCATGGCCAAAATGATCCCTGATCGGGGCGCTTGGATGGAGTTTGAAACAAGAAAGACCGATTACCTGACCGTAAAATTCAACCGTAAACGTACCGTTCCTGTGACGCTCTTTCTTCGAGCCCTGGCGGCAGTGGATGATGGATTAGGCAATCAATTGATTTCGGATGGCTCTGAAGAAGAAATTCTGAAGCTGTTTGAGCACGTCGATACCAACCCAGAACATCTTTATATTCAGGGAAGCTTTGAGCAAGAACCGGTTTGGGAGGAGGATAAACCAGTTTCTGAGCAGGCTCTTGTGGAATTTTATAAAAGAATGCGACCGGGTGATCCACCCACGGTGGATAATGCTGAGCAGTACATGATCGAACAGCTATATGATCAACGGCGTTATGATTTGGCCAAGGTTGGGCGCTACAAATTGAACAAGCGGCTGGATCTGGCTGAAATCATTCCGGAAACCCACCGTACGCTCACACAGTATGATATCGTGCGCCTGGTTGAGCACATGATTAAAATCAACAATGGCCTGGAAGGGGCAGATGATATCGACCATCTTGGAAATCGGCGTGTCAAGACCGTAGGCGAGTTGCTCCAGGCTAAATTGCGTGTCGGTTTGCGCAGGATGGAGCGGGTCGTTCGGGAAAGAATGTCAATTCGAGACAGCGATTCGCTAACCCCTGTTTCGCTGATTAACATCCGGCCGGTAGTGGCTGCTATTCGCGAGTTTTTTGGCAGCTCTCAGCTAAGCCAATTCATGGAACAGGCAAACCCTCTGGCTGAACTTACACATAAGCGGACGTTGTCGGCGTTAGGCCCGGGCGGCTTACGCCGCGAACGAGCGGGCTTCGAGGTTCGTGATGTTCACCACAGTCATTACGGTAGGATTTGCCCGATTGAGACGCCTGAGGGTCCGAATATCGGTTTGATCGGCCGGCTTGCCACTTATGGACGAGTCAATGCCTACGGTTTTATCGAGACACCTTATTTTCGTGTAAAACATACCTTGCCCGGCGATTCTAGTGACCTCGTCGGTCACGATACTTGGGAAGATGTAGTTGATCCCAACACAGGTGAGGTTTTGGTCGAGGCGGAAAAAACGATAACAAACAAGCACGCCAAGGCTATTAAGAAAGCAGGTATTGAAAACGTTCAGGTTGTTCCATTCCTAACTGACGAATTAACCTATATGTCGGCCGACGAAGAAGATAAGTATACGATTGCCCAGGCCAACGCCGAATTAGATGAAAACGGGCAATTTATCGGCAATCGAATTTCCGCCCGTCGAAATCAACAGTTTCGATTTTCTCGAGTTCAGCGAATCGATTATATGGACGTGGCGCCGCGTCAAATCGTTGGCATTTCTGCCGCCTTAATTCCATTCCTAGAGCATGACGATGCGAACCGGGCTTTGATGGGATCCAATATGCAGCGACAGGCTGTGCCCCTTTTAAATCCAGATGTGGCTATCGTAGGCACGGGCATGGAGGAACAAGCGGCTCGTAATTCGGGCCAGGTCGTCATTTCCGAAGAGGAAGGTGAGGTTATCAGTGTTACTGGATCGACCATCGTCGTTATGTCGGAAAATGGACCGAGAGCTTATAATTTAAGAAAGTACAATCGCTCTAACCAGAGTACCTGTATCGATCAGAGACCGATTGTTGTCAAAGGACAGCGTGTCAAACCGGGTATGATACTGGCTGATAGTTCATCGACCCAGCACGGCGATTTGGCTTTGGGACAGGATGTTGTTGTTGCCTTCCTATCCTGGGAAGGGGGTAATTTTGAGGACGCGATTCTTGTTAGCGAAAGGTTGGTAAGAGAAGATCGTTTTACCTCGATCCACATTGAGAAACATGAGGTAGAGGCTCGCGATACTAAACTCGGACCTGAGGAAATCACTTATGATATTCCAAATGTGAGCGAGGATGCCCTGAAGGACTTAGATGAGCGCGGTATTATCCGAATCGGGGCCTACGTAAACGAAAATGATATACTGGTTGGTAAAATAACCCCGAAAGGCGAAAAAGAATTAAGCCCTGAAGAGAAGTTGTTACGAGCGATCTTTGGGGATAAAGCCCGAGAAGTGAAAGATTCAAGTCTAAGATTGCCGCATGGTGCTCGTGGTAAAGTCGTCGACGTTCAAGTTTTTAATCGACAGCAAGATAGAGACTTGCCTGCCGGAGTAGAAACTATGGTCCGGGTCAGCGTTGCCCAGCGCCGTAAGATTTCGGAAGGCGACAAAATGGCGGGCCGGCACGGCAACAAGGGCGTAATTTCTAAAGTTGTTCCTGCAGAGGACATGCCATACCTGGTAAATGGCCTGCCGGTGGACATTATTCTGAATCCAATCGGCGTTCCTGGTCGTATGAATCTGGGTCAAATCTTGGAAACTCACTTGGGTTGGGCCGCAAGCCGCCTGGGATTTAGGGCGATAACTCCAGTATTTGATGGTGCAAACGAGGAGGAGATCGCCGCGGAGCTGGCTCGGGCATGGTTGGTCGATCGAGCCTGGGATGAAGCAGCGGATTGGGCTTGGGATTGGTTACAGGAAATTGAGTATGATCTGGAGTCTTTATCTGATGACAAGCAAGCACGCTCATTGTTCATTATAGCCTGGCTCGGTGAAGAAGGTTACGATACTGATCGATTGGCAACTGACAGAAACTATGCCAGAACTGCCGTAGCCCGCGAATGGTTAAGACAGCGTGACTGGAACCCAGACGAGATAATCCCAGATAATTGGATTGACCTTCTTAAGGCCGACTGGTTGCCCTTCAATCTCAAGGTTATTGAGGTATGCACAAGAGAGTGGTTCAGCCATATGCTGGACGTTCTGGATGAGGATGTGCCTGATGACCTTCGCGTTGATCCCGTGAAAGCGCCAATTGAAACGCTTCTAAGATTGACTGAACAGTTAATGTTGTTGACTGGTGTGCCGGCGCCAATCTTAGGAAAAGAGTTGCTGTTTGATGGCAAGAGTGGCCAGCCTTTCGATCAGCCTGTTACGGTTGGCATTATCCATATGCTAAAGCTAGCCCACCTTGTCGAAGACAAAGTTCATGCCCGGTCAACTGGACCATATTCCTTGGTTACGCAACAACCACTTGGTGGTAAGGCACAATTTGGTGGTCAGCGGTTCGGAGAAATGGAAGTGTGGGCGCTTGAAGCCTATGGCGCCGCGCACACTTTACAAGAGATGCTGACGGTTAAGTCAGATGATGTTCAAGGCCGTGTGAAGACTTATGAGGCCATCGTAAAGAATGAGCCCCTCGATGAACCAGGAATACCAGCATCTTTCCGGGTATTGGTAAAAGAGTTGCAGAGCCTGGGCCTTGCTGTTGAAGCAGTTACCGAATCTGGTGAAACTATTCGTTTTGGTAAAGAGGACGATAAGCGGCATCACCATTGGGTTGGGACCGGGCTGATGGATTTAGCCCGCAGCCGACGTCGTTAATCAATGGAATTTGCGGTCAGATTGACCGTGGGCACCAGCCCTAATATTCGTAACATAGACGCTTAGGGTTTAACAAAAAAACTACATGGACGTTTGACAAGCGAGACGTAAGTGGTAAAATAGCGCGTTGGACTTTTAATGAGGCGCGGCTAGGTAATTCTAGTCACGAATTGGATAAGTGAATCAATTTGGAGGCCATCGGACTTGTTCGATGGCCTCCATTGTCGAGTAGTAATGGAAGTGTTGGGTGCGACTCCAAGCGAAAACACCTCGAAAGTTGGGTTGGTAAGGTCTCCAAATTTAAAGCCATGAAGGAGAGAAAGTAGTGCCGACAATTAATCAGCTAGTGCGTAAAGGGCGTAAACTGAAGTCGAAAAAGACGAAAGCGCCTGCCCTGCAATATACGTTTAATTCTTATAAACAACGAAGGACGCGACAGCCGAAAGGTGCTCCACAGAAACGTGGCGTTTGCACTCAAGTAAAGACTATGCCACCCAAGAAACCAAATTCGGCGTTACGCAAGGTGGCCCGGGTTCGTTTATCAAATGGTATTGAAGTAACAGCCTATATTCCTGGTGAGGGTCATACCCTTCAAGACCATTCAGTTGTGCTTGTGCGTGGTGGCCGTGTTAAAGATTTGCCCGGTGTCCGGTATCACATCGTTCGTGGGACACTCGACACAAGTGCTGTCGGCGACCGAATGCAAGGCCGTTCCAAGTACGGAACAAAGGCGCCTAAATAGCGGATTCATATTAAGAAATAAAGCCAGGGAGTAGCAAATATGCCAAGACGTTATCGTCCAGAGAAACGACAGGTTACACCAGACCTTAAATACAACAGTGTTACCTTACAGATGTTCATTAACCGACTTATGAAAGGCGGTAAAAAGAGCACGGCCGAGAGGATCGTTTACGGTGCATTGAATATCGTTGAAGAACGAACGAACAATTCACCGATTGAGGTCTTTAATAAGGCGCTTCAGAACGTGACACCACAACTCGAGGTAAAACCTCGCCGAGTCGGTGGTGCGACTTACCAGGTGCCTATGGAAGTGCCCGCTCATCGACGAACATCATTGGCTATTCGCTGGATGCTGATGTCGGCAAGGACCCGTGGAGGTCGATCCATGGCCGAGAAGCTTGCCGCTGAATTAATGGATGCGGCCAATGGGCAAGGTGCTGCAGTAAAGCGTAAAGATGACACCCATCGAATGGCTGATGCCAACCGAGCATTCGCACATTATCGTTTTTAGGAGTAATCGAGTAACTGGTTCCAGTAACTGTCGATTTGTAAGATCATGAGTAGTTTTTCGTTGGAGAAGGTGCGGAATATTGGCATTATTGCCCATATTGACGCTGGAAAAACAACTACAACTGAACGAGTCTTGTATTACACAGGGCGTATTCATCGCATGGGCGAGGTACATGACGGAACTGCGACTATGGACCATATGGTTCAAGAGCAGGAACGTGGTATCACAATAACCTCGGCTGCAACCACTACTTTTTGGTCAGATCATCAAATTAACATTATTGATACGCCTGGTCATATCGATTTTACGGCCGAGGTTCAAAGAAGTCTTCGAGTATTGGACGGTGGGTTGGTCGTATTTGATGCAGTGGCCGGTGTTGAACCACAATCAGAAACGGTGTGGCGGCAGGCCGATCAATACAATGTGCCCCGAATATGTTTTGTTAACAAGATGGATCGCGTTGGCGCAGATTTCGAAAACACGATTCAAATGATTCGCGACCGGCTAAAGGCAAATCCCTTACCGATTCAGTGGCCGATTGGGAGCGAGTCAGATTTCCGGGGAATTGTCGATCTCTTAACCATGGAAGCATCGATATGGCAAGAAGAAGATCTTGGCGTGAAATCGGTCAAGATCGACATTCCAGAAGAAGTCCGGGGTGAAGTAGAAGAGGCACGTGAACGAATCTTGGAAAATATCATCGAGACCGATGATGTTCTCATGACCCGATATCTTGAGGGTGAAGAAATCGATGCAGATGATCTGCGAGCTGCGTTGCGAAAAGCGACGATACAACGAACGGTTACACCTGTTCTTTGCGGTTCAGCCTTAAAAAACAAAGGCATTCAGCGCGTTTTGGATGCAGTAGTTTATTATTTGCCCTCACCCCTCGATATACCGCCCATGACCGGCACGAACCCGAAATCAGGCGAAATTGAACAAAGACCTCCGCAATCCGATGGTCCGTTGGCGGCCCTGGTTTTCAAAATCGTAACGGACCCATATGTTGGTCGTCTGGCTTATTTTCGAGTTTATTCCGGCACTTTAAAAGCCGGTTCTACAATCTTAAATAGTTCCAAGGATCGCAAAGAGCGAATCGGTCGTGTTCTCAGAATGCATGCCGACCGGCGGGAAGATCTGGAAGAAGTGCAGGCCGGGGACATTGCGGCAACGCTTGGTCTTAAGAACACATTTACCGGTGAAACGCTTTGCGTTCGTGAAGCGCCAATCGTCTTGGAATCGATTGAGTTTCCAGAACCGGTCATTATGTTGGCTATCGAGCCAAAGACGAACCTCGATCAAGATAAGATGGGCCTGGCTCTGCGGGCTTTGTCCGAAGAAGATCCGACTTTTCAGGTAAAACTAGACGAACAGACTGGGCAAACCGTTCTTTATGGAATGGGAGAACTACATCTGGAGGTCTTGGTTGATCGCATGCTGCGTGAGTTTAAGGTCGCGGCAAACGTCGGCAAACCTCGCGTTGCCTACCGAGAAACTATCACGAGAGATGTGGAAAAAGCCGTCGGGCGATTCGTCCGACAGTCAGGCGGTAGAGGTCAGTTTGGTCATGTCGTCTTGAGTCTTGAACCGCTCGCTCCCGGCAGTGGATTTGAATTCGAGGATTGCATCACAGGTGGCGCTATACCCAAGGAGTTCATCAAGCCGACCCAAGACGGCATTCGCGAAGCTCTCGAAAGCGGCGTGATAGCAGGGTACCCAATGGTTGATATCAAGGTCAAACTCATTGACGGCTCTTTCCATGAAGTCGATTCCTCGGAGATGGCCTTTAAGATTGCCGGGTCTATGGCCTTCCGTGAAGGTGCACAAAAAGGGGCTCCCGTACTTCTGGAGCCTATTATGGATGTCGAGGTTGTAGCGCCGGAAGAGTATACCGGTGACGTGATAGGGAATTTATCAGCCCGGCGGGCTGAGATTGAGAGCATGGAATTGCGAACTGATGGTGTTCAATCCATTCGTTCAAGAGTTCCGCTAGCTGAGATGTTTGGATACGCAACCGCCTTGCGCTCAATGAGCCAAGGTCGAGGAACGTTTACGATGGAGTTTGACCACTATTCACCGGTTACCAAAGATATCGCCGATGCGATTGTCAAGGGCGGCCGCTAGTCAGTGAGCTTGATTTACCCTGGTGAAAATGTTGTGTTCTGATGCCAAGAAGAAACTAGACATAGTTCACACAGTGGAGATTGAAGAGGAAAAATAAACATGGGCAAAGAAAAATTTGTACGCGAGAAGCCACATTGCAATATTGGAACGATTGGTCATATTGATCATGGCAAGACAACCTTAACGGCGGCGATCACGAAAGTGCTGAGCTTGAAAGGTTGGGCAGATTTTCGGGCCTTTGATCAGATTGACAATGCGCCAGAAGAAAAAGAACGGGGCATCACCATCTCCATCGCCCACGTGGAGTACGAGACGGCGAACCGGCACTATGCCCACGTCGATTGCCCGGGTCACCGGGATTACATCAAGAACATGATCACGGGTGCGGCGCAGATGGACGGCGCGATATTGGTGGTTGCAGCGCCGGATGGGCCAATGCCCCAGACACGAGAGCATGTGTTGCTGGCGCGGCAGGTGGAAGTACCGGCCATGGTGATCTACCTGAACAAAGTAGACATGATGGATGACGAGGAGTTGCTGGAACTGGTGGAGCTTGAGCTGCGCGAGTTACTGGACTCCTACGAATTTCCTGGCGACGAGACGCCAATCGTGCGGGGCAGCGCCCTGGCGGCGTTGGAGAGTGAAAGCACGGATGTGGATGCACCGGAGTATGCCAGCATCTGGGAATTGATGCGGGTGGTGGACGAGTACATACCGCAGCCGGTGCGCGAAGTAGACAAACCATTCCTGATGTCCATCGAAGACGTGTTCAGCATCAAAGGTCGGGGCACTGTGGTGACAGGCCGGGTGGAACGAGGAACGATGAAGCCGGGCAGCGAGGTCGACATCGTCGGCTTGCGGGACGATATCCGCAAGGTGGTGGTGACCTCAATGGAAATGTTCCACAAGATGCTGGACCAAGTGGAAGCGGGTGATAATGCAGGTCTGCTGCTACGAGGTGTGAACCGGGATGAGGTTGAGCGAGGCCAGGTGCTGGCCAAGCCGGGCAGCATTACGCCGCACACTAAGTTCATGAGCGAAGTGTACGTATTGCGCAAGGACGAAGGCGGCCGGCACAAGGCATTCTTCCCTGGCTACCGGCCGCAGTTTTACATCCGGACGATGGATGTGACTGGTGAAATCACGCTGCCCGAAGGGGTTGAGATGGTGATGCCCGGGGACAGCGTAAACTTGCAGGTAGAGCTGATTACCCCGGTGGCCCTAGAAGCGGGCAGCACCTTCGCCATTCGCGAGGGCGGCCTGACCGTCGGCGCCGGCGTCATCACGAAAATTATTGTTTAGATAGGAATTCATACCGTAATCTAGGCGGCATGAAAGACCTTTCGGCAGCGCCGCTACTTTAGCGAGGCATATATGGCACAAAAGATTCGAATTCGATTGAAAGCATATGATCACAGGGTACTTGATCAGTCGGCAAAACGGATTGTCGGAACGGCTGAGAGGACTGGAGCTCAGGTTGTCGGTCCGGTGCCATTGCCTACACGGATCGAGCGGTTCACGGTTCGGCGAAGCACCTTCATCGATAAGGATTCGCACGAACATTTCGAAATCCGTACTCATAAGAGACTGATTGACGTGCTCAATCCAGATTCAAAGACAATTGACACACTGATGCGGCTAAACTTACCGGCCGGAGTGGATATCGAAATACAAATTTAATAATATTGATGAGATTGGTGGATTGGCACTAGCGAACAATCCCCAATTTTCAACCGCAAGGATGATGCAGCTCGCGCCTAGTAGCTGACAGTCCCGGGAGGTTGTAAATGAAGAGTTTACTGGGCATAAAAGTGGGCATGACCCAAATAATTAGCGATGACGGTGTCGTAACGCCGGTTACCGTTATTCAGGCGGGTCCCTGCTACGTAACACAAATCAAAAAAGACGAAAATGATGGCTATACGGCCATTCAGCTTGGTTTTGGGGACGTCAAAGAGAAGCGCCTTACCATGGCCCAACGTGGCCATCTGGGCTTGCTGAAGACCGACAATAAACGTCCGAACAGAAAAAAGAATATCGGTATCCCTGCTGTGAGACACCTGCGCGAGTTCAGGACTGCCAGTGTAGATGAATATAAGTTAGGTCAAATTCTAACTGTTGAGCAGTTTGAGCAGGGCGACTTGGTAGACGTTATCGGAAAATCTAAGGGCCGTGGATTCGCGGGTGTTGTAAAACGACATGGATTTAGCGGTGGACCAAGAACCCATGGCCAATCTGATCGTCAAAGGGCGCCTGGCTCAATTGGTGCAACATCTGGTATGAGCCGTGTTACTAAGGGCATGCGTATGGCCGGTCGGATGGGAAATGCTCGTGTTTCTTCGCAGAATCTTGAGGTTGTGCGCATTGATCCCGAGCGCAATCTTCTCGCCGTAAAGGGTTCAGTACCCGGCGCAAAAGGCGGGTTGGTTGTTATACGGAACGCGGCGAAGGCATAGCGGAGAGGTAGTGATGAAAGTTTCAGTGCTTAACATGACCGGAAAACAGGTGGGAGAGGTCGAGCTTCCTCCGAGCATATTTGAGGCGAGCATCAACCGGGATCTGATGCACCAGGCCTTGGTTAGACAACTCGCAAACGGACGCCGAGGTACACATAAGGCCAAATCCCGGTCAGAAATCAACCGGACTACTGCAAAGTGGTATCGTCAGAAAGGTACAGGCCGGGCACGGCATGGCAGCAAACGAGCGCCAATATTTGTTGGCGGCGGCGTTGCTCACGGACCCAAGCCCCGATCATACAATAAGGATATGCCACGCAAGATGCGTCGAGCCGCTTTAAGATCGGCATTATCAATTAAGGCGCGCGATGGCGAAATCGTCTTGTTAGATGAACTACAGATGGATCAACCAAAAACGAAGGAGTTGGTGACTTTATTGAAAAAGCTCACCGGATCCCAGAGCGCGTTAATCTTAACTGAAGAACAAGATAGGAATGTTGAGCTCTCAGCACGCAATGCTGCTGATGTAAAAGCATTGAGGGCGAATTATTTGAACATTCGTGATTTGTTAGGCCATCATAAATTGGTTATGCCCCTTTCCGCATTGGACGTTGTATCAGGCAATTTAGGACAGGGTGACGCTGTTTCGGTTGTCTCGGTCGTCGCTGCCAGTACTGTGGAAACGGAAGAGGAGGAGGAATAATGCATTGGCGTGAGATCATTCGCCGGCCGGTGATTACGGAGAAGAGCAGCTATTTAGCTACCGAACATAACCAGTATACCTTTGTAGTCGATTCTCGGTTTAACAAATTGCAGATTAAGGAAGCTGTTGAACTCGCCTGGCCGAATGTTGAGGTTGAGAAAGTTCGAGTAGCCAACATGCCGGCGAAGCGAGCGCGACGATATCGACGAATAGCTGTTCGCAGACCCGGTTATAAGAAAGCCATCGTAACTTTGGCCCTGGGTGGCAGCATTGACTTGTTTGAAGGAGTTTAAGCAGAGACTGATATCAAGCGTACCACGTAGGGTTGTGTTCCTACACGACGTTTGAGATTAAGATTCGTCTCTGGAGGATAAAATGCCAATCAAAGTTTATAAACCAACATCTCCGGGTCGCCGCGATATGAGCGGTCAGACTTTTGAAGAGATTACGCATGTGGGACCTGAGAGATCTCTGGTCACGGGCCTTCGAAAAAGGGCCGGCCGTAATTCTCGAGGAAAAATAACAATTCGTCATCGCGGTGGTGGGCATAAGAGGCTTTACCGTCAAATTGACTTCAAACGCGACAAGTTTGATGTGCCCGGGTCGGTCAGGTCCATTGAATATGACCCTAACCGCTCTTCGAGAATCGCGCTGGTCCATTATTTGGATGGCGAAAAACGGTACATTATTGCTCCGTTGGGTCTTAACGTAGGTGATTCGATTGTTAGCAGTTCGCAAGCTGAGATTAGACCAGGAAATACTTTACCCTTAAGGCGAATCCCGCAAGGCACGATGATTCATAATCTCGAGCTCCAGGTTGGTCGTGGTGGGCAGATGGTTAGATCAGCCGGTACATCGGCGCAAGTCTTGGCCAAGGAAGGAGAGGATTATGCGATTGTCCGGCTTCCTTCTGGCGAAGAGCGATTCATTCGCCAGGATTGTCTAGCTACTATTGGCCAGGTTGGAAATGTTGAACATGGCAATGTTAAGCTGGGTAAAGCTGGTCGAAAACGCCATCTTGGTATCAGGCCAACCGTTCGTGGTTCAGCCATGAATCCAAATGACCATCCCCATGGCGGCGGTGAAGGCCGGTCGCCAGTGGGAATGCCGGGTCCGAAAACACCTTGGGGCAAACCTGCGCTGGGTAAGCGGACACGCCGCAATAAATCAACCGACAAGTTTATATTTCGTCGTCGTTCAAAGAAACGCCGCTAGGAGAATCACCAATGTCACGTTCTCTGAAGAAAGGGCCATTTATTGACCCGAAACTGTTAGCAAAAATCGAGGATCTCAATGCCTCCGGTGGGCGGCAGGTCATCAGGACTTGGTCGCGGGCTAGCACGATATTTCCGCAAATGGTCGGACATACGATTGCCGTACATGACGGCCGTCGCCATGTTCCAATTTACATCACCGAAAATATGGTTGGCCATAAACTAGGAGAATTCGCTCCTACACGTACTTACCGGGGTCATATATCGAGAGCTGAGAAGCGAGGAGGTCGACCTTAATCATGGCTGAAGCATTTGAGGTCAGAGCCGTCTCCCGGCATTTGCAGATATCACCCCAAAAAGTGCGATTGGTATTGAATGTGGTTCGTGGCAAGGATGCCGACAAGGCGCTGGAAATGCTGCGTTTTATGCCACAAAAAGCAGCCGAACCTGTATACAAATTAATCCAGTCTGCTGTGGCAAACGCGGAACAAAATTACGGTTTAGAAATTGATGAATTATTCGTTAGTCGCATTTACGCTGATGATGGTCCTAGGCGCAGATTGTCACCTTACGGTGGCCGGTTTGGCGCCCGAGGCCGGTTCAAGCCGATCACCCGTCGCTCCACACATGTGACGGTTATCTTGGCTGAGCGTGATGTTGTGGATTACGAGGTCTAAGGGAGGAACGGCTTTGGGACGTAAAGTACATCCTATTGGATTTCGCCTTAAATCGATTCGAGATTGGAATGCTCGTTGGTATGCAGAAGGCGATCGTTATCGCGATTTACTAATAGAGGATTTCGCGATACGGCGACAGATAAGAAAAGAATTGCCACGAGCAGGGATTTCGAAAATAGATATCGAACGGTTTCCCAACCAAATTCAAGTAGTGATTTGGACATCCAAACCGGGTATTGTCATTGGTCGAAAGGGCGCAACGGTCAAGGATTTGCGTAACAGCCTTAAAGACATGACGGACAAAGCCGTGAAATTGGACGTGGAAGAAATCGCATTACCTGATCTCGACGCTAGATTAGTTGCCGAAAATATTGCAGGTCAATTGAATAGGCGAATTTCCCATAGCAGGGCGATGAAGCGAGCCGTGATGCAGGCTATGCGTCAGGGCGTAGAGGGCATTCGAATCGAATGTGGTGGACGATTGTCCGGGGCAGAAATGGCCCGTACTGAAAAAATATGGGACGGTCGAGTACCTCGAAATACGATTCGCGCTGATCTTGATTATGGTACTGCTGAAGCCTTGACTACTTTTGGCCGAATTGGCGTAAAAGTTTGGATTTACAAAGGTGAAGTTCTGCCGCAAAAGAGCGAAGCGACAGACGTTTATATCAGTGACTAAGAATAGATGTCAGTTATTGGTTGACTACCATATCTCCGATAGCTCGGACCAGGTAGTAACCACAGACTGGTATTTGGAGAATTATCATGTTGATGCCAAAACGCGTTAAATACCGGAAGCAGTTCCGTGGCCGCATGAGAGGAATGGCGAAAGGCGGGACCGAACTCCTTCAAGGTGATTTTGGCCTCCAAGCTTTAGAGCCCGGTTGGATTACTAGCCGGCAGATTGAGGCTGTTCGTCGAGCTATCGTTCGGCAGATGCGCCGGCGAGGTCGTTATTGGATTCGCGTATTTCCCGATAAACCGGTGACCGCCAAACCAGCTGAAACCCGGATGGGTAAAGGTAAAGGCTCGGTGGATCACTGGGTAGCAGTGGTCAAACCTGGCCGCGTGATGTTCGAGGTATCTGGCGTATCGGAACCAGTAGCTCGTGAAGCGCTTAAGCGAGGTGGCTATAAGCTGCCGATCAAAACCCAGATCGTTGCTCGAGAAGGAGGGGTTTAGTGGCTAGCATTGTGGAATTGCGAGAAATGAGTGATGAACAGCTTCTTAAGATGCTAGAAGACTCACGTGAAGAGATGTTTAACTTGAGATTTCAGCATGCGTCTGCTCGATTAAGCGATGTGTCGCGCTTACGAACAGTCAGACGCCAGATCGCCCAGTTGGAGACGGTCTTGCATATGCGTGAGCTAGCCATCGAGGAAGCATCTGACCAGGTAGATGTGGCCAAAGCCATAAATGGAAAGGATTGGAGCGCGAAAGCCCATTTCAACTACGAAGTGAGCGCCTGGGAAATAACCTTCTCCGACGATGACGAGGATGAGTTAGCAACAGCACTCGTAGATCTGAACAGGAAGATACAAACAGGTCGTCGGGCTCGACGAAGAGCTAATAATTAACCATTTTATGTAGGTTAGTAACGGGATAAGGTTCAATGAGAGAACAAAGAAAACGATTGATCGGGGTCGTTACCAGCGACAAAATGGACAAAACTGTGGTCGTAGCGGTAACTACCACTCGACGGCACCAGCAATATGGAAAAGTGGTTCGTTTGGTAAAGAAGTTTAAGGCTCATGATGAAAATAACGAATGCCAGATCGGCGATCGCGTGCAAATCATCGAATCACGGCCTTTAAGTCGAGACAAGCGATGGTCGGTCGTATCCATCATGGAGCGCGCGCGCTAAGGCTGCCAGACCCTGGTGCAGATTGATTAAGATTTAGAGCACGCGCTCATTTTGAAGAGGCATATACGATGATTCAGCAAGAAAGCCGTTTGAATGTCACAGATAATTCTGGGGCAAGAGAGCTCCTGGTAATTCAGGTGAGAGGTGGCACTGGCCGTAAATACGGCGGCGTCGGGGATGTGGTAATAGGCACAGTAAAGAAGGCTGTCCCAAATTCCCCTGTTAAGAAAAGTACCGTAGTTAAGGCGGTAATTGTTCGTACAAAAAAGGAATACCGTCGAGAAGACGGCAGCTATATAGCATTTGACGATAATGCCGCTGTGCTCTTGGATCAGGAAGGACGAAATCCAATCGGAACCCGAGTTTTTGGTCCTGTTGCACGCGAACTCCGAGAGAAGGGTTTCGGCCGGATAATGTCTCTGGCTCCTGAAGTATTGTAGCAGCAACACCATTGGATTTTGGGCTTGAATTAATGAACCATTTGGCTAATAGGAACTAAGGGTATGCGAATCAAGGTTGGTGACGAAGTTGAGGTGATTGCCGGCAACGATAAGGGTGTGCGAGGCAAAGTGCAACGCATCTTTCCTCATAAGAACCGTTTGGTTATCTCTGGCGTTAATGTCGTCAAAAAACATCAAAAACCACAACAAACTGGTGGTCGGGCTCCCGCTCAAGGTGGCATCATTGAATTTGAAGCGCCCATTGATTTATCCAATGTGATGTTGGTTTGTCCCGACACGGGTGAGCCAACCAGGATTGGAATAAGACGAGATGAGGACGGCGTTCGAGTTCGTTATTCGAAGAAAAGCGGGAAGGACATCGACTAATTATTTGGTGGGTACGAGCACCAAATAGCAGTCGTGATGACACGGCAGATTGAGAGAGAAAGGTATTAATATGGCATTCAAGTCATTACAAGAACAGTATAAGGAAGAAATAGTTCCTGCTCTGATGAAGGATTTTGGGTACAAGAGTCTGATGCAAGTGCCTTCGCTAAAGAAGATCGTCGTAAATGTCGGCCTAGGAGAAGCTTTGGATAATGCAAAAGCTATCGATTTCGCACTTAATGACATTCAGCTGATCACAGGCCAGAAGCCTGTGGTGACCAAAGCAAAGAAGTCGATCGCTACATTTAAGTTACGCGAAGGACGGTCTATCGGCATCAAGGTGACGCTGCGCGGTGAACGGATGTGGAGTTTCTATACACGGCTCGTTCATGTCGCTCTGCCTAGGACCCGGGATTTTCAGGGTGTTTCCCCTGATTCTTTTGATGGAAGGGGTAATTATTCGCTGGGATTACGCGAACAGTTGATTTTCCCAGAGATTGAATACGATCAGATCGATAAGGTCCGTGGCATGGAAGTAAATATCGTTACTACCGCCCAGAGTGATGAAGAAGGTAGAGTATTGTTAACGTATCTAGGAATGCCTTTCAGACAGATGGCCACGATAGAGGGGGTTTAAGGAGAATAGCATGGCAAAAAAATCAATGGTTTCGAGGGAATCACGCCGCAAATATCAGGTTAGGGTTCGTAACCGGTGCCAGTTCGTCGATCCAAGAACTAACAATACTTGCGGCCGGCCTCGTGGTTACATACGTCGATTTGGATTATGCCGCATTCATTTTCGTGAACAAGCTTTGATTGGCAATATTCCCGGCGTAGTCAAGTCTAGCTGGTAAGGGTGAATGAATTATGACGATGAGCGATCCGATTGCCGATATGTTAACTCGACTTCGCAACGCGATGATGCGGCAGCATGAGACAGTGTCAATGCCACATTCGAGTATGAAAGAACGAGTAGCCAAAGTCTTAGCCGAAGAAGGGTATATAGCGGATTATCAGCAGATACCAGGTAGTCCCCAGCCGAGTTTGCAATTGCGTTTGAAATATACCGGTGACCGCAGAGTTCGACGGTCGGTCATCACTGGCATCGAACGCGTAAGTACACCTGGGCGGCGTGTTTATGTCGCCAAAGATGAAATTCCCTGGATTCTAAGTGGCATGGGCATTGCGGTTATGACAACGTCCAAAGGTGTTATGACCGGCCAACAGGCCCGGCGAATGGGCATTGGCGGCGAAGTCATTTGTAAAGTTTGGTAGTGGAGGAAAAGGCATGTCACGAATTGGGAAAATGCCGATTGAGTTACCCCAGGGTGTCACAGTTGATATCAAGGGTGCGGATATAGTCGTCACTGGTAAAAAGGGCAAGTTATATCAATCCTTCCAGCCAGACATGATGATTAAGCTTGAAGATGGCGTGTTGATGGTCGATCGACCGAGCGATTCACGCCAGCATAGAGCATTTCACGGGTTGACTCGTGCATTGTTAAACAACATGGTTGTTGGTGTCACTGACGGCTTCACTCGAAGACTTCAAGTTGAAGGAGTTGGATACCGGGCAGAATTGAACGGTAAGAACCTGGTCTTAAATGTTGGTTATTCGCATCCGGTTGAGATGGAACCCCCGGCCGACGTCCAATTTGAAGTTGAAAACCGGGGCAAACTCATAATTATTACAGGAATTGATAAACAAGTGGTTGGTGAGATATCGGCCCAGATCCGAAAAGTTCGCCCGCCGGAACCTTACAAGGGTAAAGGCATCCGGTATGAAGGCGAACATGTTCGTAGGAAAGCCGGCAAGGCAGGAAAGGTTTAGTCTTACCAGTTTCATTAGGATTGAGGTTTGATAATATGTCAGCCAAGACAAGAAATGCACGAATAATTCGCCACAAGCGCGTACGAAGAAAAATATCTGGGACAAGCGAACGGCCTCGGCTTAACGTCTTTCGTAGTTCAAAGCACATTTATGCCCAGATAATTGATGATACTGTTGGTAACACTCTGGTCTCGGTTTCTACCATAGATGCTGAAGTGGCCGGGAATGCTAGCGGTAAGACAAAAAAAGAACAAGCAGCAGTGGTCGGAAAAACGATTGCAGAGCGTGCCACTGCCGCCGGAATAGATGAGGTGGTTTTCGACCGAGGTGGCTATCTTTACCACGGTCGAGTGAAGTCATTAGCCGATGCTGCCCGAGAAGGTGGTCTCAAGTTCTAATAGATATTGGAGAAGATTATGGGCCAAAGACGTCAGTCATACGGTGATCGCAGCGAATTTGATGAACGAATCATTGATATTACCCGCGTTGCCAAGGTTGTTAAAGGTGGTCGTCGCTTTGCTTTTCGCGTCGTAGTCGTCATAGGCGATAACAAGGGGCGTGTTGGCTTTGGGATGGGTAAGGCTAGATCTGTGCCTGATGCTATTCGCAAAGCTCTGGAAGCTGCCCGCAAAGATATGGAACTTGTACCGATGGTTGGCAGCACTATACCGCATCAGATCATTGGACGGCACGGTGCAGCCAAGGTTCTACTAAAGCCAGCTTCGCCGGGTACTGGCGTAATCGCCGGAGGTAGTGTTCGCGCTGTTATCGAAGCTGCAGGGTACCGGGATATTCTGGCAAAATCTTTAGGCAGCAACAATGTATTAAATGTGATATTGGCGACCATGGACGGTTTGCGTCGACTCAAGAGTGTTAGAGAAGTGGCCGCTGCTCGAGGAAAAGATGTGTCTGATGTGTCTCCTTTCTGGACTCGTCGTTGACATTAATATGACGGTGCAGGAGATTTGAGCAATGGCAGAAAAAATTCGAATTACCTATAAAAAAAGTTCAATTGGTTATGATAGAAAGCAACAAGCCACCATCAGGGCGCTAGGTTTGCGGAAGTTGAATCAGAGTGTTGAACACAATGATACGCCTGTCATTCGTGGCATGGTGGGCAAGGTGAGTCACCTGGTTGTTGTTGAAGAGGTGAAATAAGATGAAATTGCACGATCTGCGTCCAAATCCTGGAAGCAAAAAAAAGCGCAAGCGAGTAGGTCGTGGTATCTCTGCCGGCCAAGGCAAAACGGCCGGACGCGGTACCAAGGGTCAAGGTGCTCGAAGTGGCGGCGGCAAAGGACAATACTTTGAGGGCGGTCAGCTGCCCTTGGTTCGACGTCTTCCGTTTAAGCGTGGATTTACCAACATAAACAAGGTCGTTTACAATCCAGTGAATGTCGGTAAACTGGCGCGTTTTGAGCCAAATACTGAAGTTGATCCAGAACTCTTAGTCGAGTTGGGACTCATAAAAAAAGTAAGCGACCCTGTCGTGGTGCTTGGTACAGGTGATATATCTGTCGCCTTATCCGTCACTGCACACCGATTTTCGTCAACGGCTAAATCGAAGATTGAAGCTGCTGGCGGTATGGTAAACGTTATTCCCCTAAAAGAAAACCAAGGTAACTAACTACCTGGTATCTGATTGGAGAGATTTAAATGATTGAATCAGTACGCGTAGCGTTTGCCTTACCTGATTTGCGGCGGCGCATTCTCTATACTATCTGGATACTCGTCATCTATAGGCTGGTGGCCAATATACCAGTCCCCGGTGTGGACCTGGAGGCCTGGCTGACTTTCGTTAATGCGGGCTCATCTAATACTGGTCTTCTCGGAGTACTGAATCTGCTCTCCGGTGGTGCCGTGAGCACGTTTTCGGTTATGGCGATGGGTGTCTATCCATACATAACGGCTTCAATTATCATCAACTTGTTGACGCCGATCGTGCCTCAATTAGAGGAGTTGGCGGCCGAAGGTGAGACGGGCCGAAATAAAATCAACCGGCTGACCTATTATCTGACGATCCCGCTGGCAATCCTTCAAGCTGTCGGTCAGATTCGGCTAATTGGTTTTAGTGTTGCCGGTGGACTGGAGACGATATTGCCTAACTTCGGTTTAGGTTCTGGCGATTTGCTACCTACGCTAACCACGCTAGCGGCAATGACGGCAGGCACGATGTTCGCGATTTGGCTGGGTGAACAGATCACTGAGAACGGTATTGGCCAGGGCATCTCGTTGATCATTTTCGGTGGCATCGTGTCCAGGATACCGACGAATTTGGTTGGACTTCTCAACTTACCTAGCCAAACTGCTCAAATTTTTTCCTTCATCGGATTTGTTGTTCTCACGGTCTTGACAGTTTTGGTAATCGTGATCATTCAGGAAGGACAGCGCAGAATTCCAGTGCAATATGGGCGCCGTGTGCGTGGCCGCAAGGTCTATCAAGGACAAAGCACCTACATACCGTTAAAGGTTAACACGGCCGGCATGATCCCGATCATCTTTGCCCAATCGATCCTTACTTTCCCGGCTCTTCTGGCTCAATTTTTCATCGGTAATAGTAACAGTTTTGTGGATACAAGCGCCCAGTGGGTCAATCTCCAATTTGGCACGCAATCCACTTTCCTTTATTGGTTTATTTACTTTATTTTGGTCGTTGGTTTCACATTTTTCTATACCGACGTCATGGTTCAGCAACAGCGATTATGGGATACATTGCAGAAGCAGGGTGGATTCATTCCTGGAATCAGACCGGGTAAGAAAACGAAAGATTACATCATGTCAGTTGTGCGCCGGATTACGCTGGTCGGCGCCATATTCTTAGGCGGGATCGCCATCTTACCTGGCATTTTGCAATTTGTCGGCCGGCTACTACGGATTCCGGGACTTGAACAAAGTGCTCTAGTCATAACAGGTGCAGGATTGATCATTGTCGTTGGCGTAGTCATTGATACCATGCGGCAACTGGAATCGCAGCTTATCATGCGCCATTACGAAAGCTTCATTTGAGATCTGAGATGTTATTTGTCGTATTAATGGGTGGTCCCGGCGCAGGCAAAGGGACCCAGGCACGAAAACTACAAGAGTCGCTCGGTATCCCGCAGGTTGCCTCAGGTGACCTGTTTCGGGAGCATTTTAAAAATGAGACAGAGTTGGGCAAGCTCGCGCACCGTTACATCGACAAGGGTGAACTCGTTCCTGATGACGTAACCGTTGAAATGGTACGTGAACGCTTGCTCTGTAAAGATTGCGCTGGTGGCGCTATCCTGGATGGGTTTCCTCGGACGACGGTCCAGGCTAAAGCTTTGGATTCGTTTCTAGGTGAAATGCAAGATCCGATCATTATCGCACCGTTTATTCATGTATCTTCAGAGGTACTGTTGAGACGTCTTTCCGGACGGATGACGTGCCAAAAATGTGGCCATGTGTTTCATATCGTATTTAGCCCGCCGGAAGTTCCAGATAGGTGTGACTTTGATGGAAGTCCTCTTTACCAACGCGAGGATGATACAGAAGAAACACAGAGGAGGCGTATCCAAGTATATTATGATCAAACAACGCCTCTCTTAAATTATTATCGGCAACGCGATTTGTTGGTCGAAATAGATGGCGATCAGCCAATGGAAGCTGTTCATCGAGATTTAATTGCGGCGATTCATGACGCAAGCGAAATGAATGCCACAAATTGACATGGAGTACAAGAAATGAAGGTATCATCATCTATTAAGCGGCGTTGTCCGAAGTGTAAGATCGTAAAGCGGAAAGGTGTGGTTTACGTGATTTGTGAGAATCCAAACCACAAACAGAGACAAGGCTAAAGGATATTGTAGGTCCTGGTGATAGATGTTATCGCAGGGCAAAGATACGGAGAAAAGATGGCTCGTATAGCAGGCATTGATATTCCACGCGATAAACGGGTTGAGATCAGCCTAACCTATATATTCGGCATTGGCCGGAGCTCTAGCCAAAATATCTTGGCGAAAGCAAACGTAGATCCAAACACACGGGTCAAAGAATTGAACGAAGCTGATGTCTCGCGGTTGCGCCAGATTATCGATCAAGAATATACCGTGGAAGGCGATTTACGAAGGCAGACGCATATGAACATTAAACGTCTGACCGAAATTGGCTGTTACCGGGGTCAACGGCACCGTCGGGGTTTACCAGTACATGGACAAAGAACAAAGACAAACGCCCGAACTCGAAAGGGACCGAAGAAGACCGTAGCAGGACGTGGACGACGTCGAGGTGCAAAGAAATAGTAGGAGTCTGTGAATGGGACAAAGAAGGAAACAAGGAACGCGTAAATCGAAGAAAATGGTGCCGTATGGTGTCGTGCATATCTACGCCACCTTCAATAATACGATCGTTACGGCGACAGATCTGGATGGCAATACGATTGCCTGGGCCAGCGGCGGAAGCAGTGGCTTCAAAGGCTCGCGAAAAAGCACGCCATATGCTGCCGGGCTGGCTGCTCGCAGTGTGGCCCGAGCTGCCATGGACAGTGGAATGCAAGAAGCAGATGTGATTGTCAAAGGTCCGGGTCCGGGTCGCGAATCGGCGATACGGGCAATTTCCGGTGCTGGACTGTCCCTGCGATCGATCAGCGATATCACGGCCGTTCCACATAATGGATGCCGACCGCCGAAGAAACGTAGGGTATAATTCGTTATTCGTATAGCGATATGGTATATCAGAGAGGGATGAAAGGTCGCCAAGCCTGTAAACCTCTCGTTTAACTTTGAAAAGTGAAGGAGACTTAAATTGGCTAGACATACAGGTGCTGTTTGCAAACTTTGTCGTCGCGAGGGCGAAAAGCTTTTTCTGAAGGGGTCGCGTTGCATGACCGCCAAATGTGCTATCGAACGACGGCCGTATCCGCCTGGACAACATGGACGAGACAGCCAGTTTCGTCGTGGTCGGGCATCAGACTATTTGCTTCAGCTGCGCGAAAAGCAGAAGATGCGTCGTATTTATGGAGTTTATGAACGACAGTTCAGTAACTATTTTCGTAAGGCAGAACAACGTTCAGGTCTTACCGGTTCGAACCTGCTAACCGTGCTTGAAAGTCGGTTGGACAACGTCGTTTATCGTCTTGGATTTGCCGATTCTCGCGCCCAAGCTCGGCAGTTGGTTCTTCACGGCCATGTCCTGCTTAATGGGCGCAGGACGAATGTTCCCTCAGCTTTGGTAAAGGCAGGAGACGCCGTCTCAATCAGGCCGGAAAGTACGAAACAAACTTACTTCAAGGCGATGAGACAAGAACTCGACGATAGACAGGTACCTCGTTGGCTGCAACTGGATACCAAAAGTCTATCAGCCAAGGTGGTACAATTACCGGAACGAGAAGACATCGACGTAACGCTGAACGAACAATTAGTAGTCGAGTATTATTCTCGATGATAACTAACATTTGGGCTATTGGTTTTTTTGTGTGGTTAAACGAAGTCAAGCCGTTAAGAAGGCTTTCTTTGATTGAAACCGTTGTGGAGGTTTCACCTTGACGATAATGAGTCTTGTTCTACCGAAAATTGAAAGTACTGCCATGTCGCGAAAGTATGGCAGGTTCACCATAGGACCCCTTGAAAGGGGCTATGGTACGACGTTGGGTAATTCGCTTCGACGGGTGTTGTTGGCTTCACTACCTGGTGCGGCCGTCTCATCGATTCGAGTGATCGATGTTTCGCATGAGTTTGCAGCCATACCCCATGTCCGAGAGGACATGATGGAGCTCATATTAAATGTCAAGCAAATTCGCTTGAAATTGCTTGACACTGACAGCGCCCGGCTGCGCGTAGAAGTCAGAGGCGCAGGCGTCGTTACAGCGGCTGACATCATCGTTCCGCCTGAGGTTGAGGTCATTAATCCTGAACTCTACTTGTTTACGGTTGATTCCGATGAGGCGTATTTAGAAATTGAAATGACGGCCGAAACCGGTCGTGGATATTCACCCGCTGAAGACAGAGGTCGCTTGCCAATTGGCGAGCTTCCAGTCGATGCGCTGTATAGTCCAATTGAGCGCGTCGGTTACGAAGTTGAGAAGACTCGTGTTGGACAAATCGCCGACTACGATAGGATTGTTATGGAGATTTGGACCGACGGGAGTATAAAACCCGAAGAAGCATTGGCCCAGTCAGCCCAAATCATGGTCCAGCATTTGCGTCCAGTTGCGGGTATTAGCGAAGAAAGCTTGTTGCCGGTCGAGGAAGAGGAGGTTGTCCAAACAATTTCCAATGAATTATACGACACACCGATCGAACAATTAGACTTGAGCGTTAGGGTGTTTAATTCACTGAAACGAACGGGTATCACCAAAGTGGGTGAATTACTTGATATGCTCGATAAGGGTGAAGAGACAATGCTGGCGATACGAAACTTTGGCGATAAATCGCTTCAAGAACTTAAGACCCAACTTCAGGAAAAGGGTTTTATGGATGAAGACGGCGAACCGGTAGAAGCGGAGTAAAGGGATTCAATATGCGACATAGAGTACACGGCCGCCGGTTGAGCCGGGATTCCGAGCATCGCAAGGCTTTGCGTAAGAATATGATTGCTGACCTCATTTGCCACGAGCAAGTGATGACTACAGAAGCAAAAGCTCGGGTCCTAGGACCGGCCGCGGAGAAGGTTATAACCCTCGCTAAAAGAGGGATTGTGAAAGGAAAAGATAATCCTGAAGCGGAAGTCCACGCCCGACGGTTGGTGGCATCGCGCGTAGCACGTTTTCGAATTCAAGAAGACGAGGATGGCAGCCGAAATGATGTGGATGTAGTAAAAAAACTTTTCAGCGAAATCGCGCCAAGGTTTGCAGAAAGACCGGGTGGTTATACCAGGCTAGTCAAAATTGGTAAGCGGCCGGGTGACAATGCTGATATGGCGGTTTTGATGCTGGTTGAGGATTGAGAGATTTCCTGGCTCAAAAGGTCATATGCAAGCAATTAGCTTCGGAATTTACTAGTTAGTACGAGCAGCCGTTTCCCATGCGATATGGTGCCTTAATCGAGTATGATGGCAGTGCCTACTACGGTTTCCAGAAGCAGAAAAATGGACCAACAGTTCAGGAAGAATTGGAAAGGGCAATTGGCTCTGTATCTGGCAAGGTGGTTACCGTTTTGGCAGCCGGCCGAACCGATAGCGGCGTTCACGCGCTTGGTCAGGTGATAGCTTTTGATCTGGCTTGGAATCATGGATCACGGGATCTGCTGCAAGCGATGAACGCTAAACTGCCTGATGATATCGCAGTCTTAGGTTTGTCCGAAAAACAAGCGGATTTTCATCCAAGATTTGATGCGAAACGCCGGACATATCAATATCACATTTACAATCAATCGATTCGTAGTCCAATACGCAGATCAATGAGTTGGCATGTGAACCAACCACTTGACATCGATAATATGAATGAGGCTGCAGAACGCATAATTGGGCAACATGATTTCGCCACTTTTGGACAAGCTCCATCAGGGCGAAACACGGTTCGCCAGGTTTTTAAGGCCAAATGGCAAGCGCAGGATGGATTACTGAAGTTTACGATAGAAGCTGACGCTTATCTCTTCCGCATGGTGCGAAGTCTGGTAGGTAGCATGAAAGTGGTTGGAGAAGGTAGTTGGTCTGTTGAAGAATTTAGAGATGCATTGAAGGCCAAAGAACGTGGGCGGTCAGCAAAAACTGCACCGCCACAAGGTTTATTTCTAACGACCGTCAGCTACCGATAAAGCGTTTTAGGAGAAATGAAGATGAATAAGACCTTTGTGACAAAACCGGCCGAAGTCCAACGAGTCTGGTATGTCATTGACGCCGAAGGAAAGACACTTGGTCGCTTGGCGTCTGAGGTGGCGAAGATACTCCGTGGTAAACATAAGCCGATATACAGCCCATCGGTGGACTGCGGTGATTATGTTGTCATCATTAATGCAGAAAAGATTCATGTTACCGGTCGTCGCCTAGACCAGAAAAAATACTATCATCATTCCGGGTATATGGGCGGTTTAACCGAGGTTACTCTCCGTCAGCAGTTAGAGCGATATCCCTCCCGGGTGCTTGAATCGGCTGTTAGAGGAATGTTGCCAAAGAACAAGCTTGGACGAAAAATGATTAAGAAGTTGAAGGTATATGCTGGCCCAGATCATCCTCATTCGGCCCAGCTACCCGAAATGTTGGAGTTGTAGGAGCACTATAGATGGAATTCGAAGATCGTCGTTATTTTGAAGGCATCGGCCGCCGAAAACGAGCCTCGGCAAGAGTTAGAATTTATCCAGATGCTGAGGCGGATGGAACATTCATCGTAAATGACAAAGAGGTGAAGGATTTCTTTCCCCGATTTGGCGACCTGATAATCCTGAACGGACCGTTAACCGATACCGGATTAGCGGGCAAGGTGGATGTCACCGTTTTAATCAAGGGTGGCGGCGTTACGGGCCAAACATATGCCGTACGTCTTGGTTTGGCTAGGGCTTTGGTAAAATACGACGAAAACCTCAGAAATAGCTTGAGAGCCGGTGGTCATTTGACGCGCGATCCCCGGGTGAAAGAACGCAAAAAACCGGGTCTTAAGAGAGCGCGAAAGGCGCCAACCTATACAAAACGGTAGCCAATGGTCCCATAATTATTTGCGGGATCGACAAATCGGCTAGGCGTCGTTTCAGTCTCCAAGATTGGTCGCTTATTCCGCGATATATACATATTTAGCTAGGCGAGACGCATGTACTCGCCTTTTTTATTATTCGTATGTAGGATAATGAATGAGCATTACGATTGTGGGTTTGGGACCGGGTGACGGTCAGCTGCTGACGCTGCAGGTTTTGGATCTACTGAAGGAAGCCAATATTGTATATTTGCGGACCAACAAGCATCCTGCTGTATCCAAACTGCCTGCAACTCTATCGCTTAAGAGTTTCGATCATCATTATGAATCTCAAGAAAGCTTTGACCAGGTTTACTCACTAATCGTCGATGATCTTATACGTATTGCCCGGGAGGCAATGGTAGAGGGAACGAATATCGTTTACGCGGTTCCTGGTCATCCAATGGTGGGTGAGTCGACGGTTACATTACTGCTTCGCGAGGCCAGTAGCCTTGGAATAGAGGTTAATATAATACCTGGCTTGAGTTTCATCGAACCAGTTCTCACGGCTCTGGAAATCGATGCACTTGATGGTTTGCAGATTTTTGATGCCATCGATATAGCTCAGTATAGTTATCCGCCAATAAATGTCGATACGCCAATACTACTCGGACAAGTCTATGGCAAGCATTTGGCCAACGAATTGAAACTAACTCTCATGGCCATGTATCCAGATGAACATATGGTATCCTTGATTCATGAAGCAGGAATGGAAAGCCAGCTTGTGGAAAAAGTACCACTTCATTCTATTGACCATAGTAACCGACTGGCCCACCTCTCAAGTCTTTATGTACCGCCATTACAGAATGCCAGTTCCTTGATGACACTGGCTGAAACTGTAGCTTATCTACGTAGTCCGGATGGATGTCCTTGGGATCAAGAACAAACGCGCCATAGTTTGCGAGAAGGTTTTCTTGAGGAATCAAGCGAAGTTCTCGAAGCCATCGATAATGATGATTCAGATGCCTTGCGGGAAGAATTGGGAGATGTTCTATATCATCTTGTCATGCAAGCTCAGATAGCTAGCGAGGAAGGGGAATTTCATCTTCATGATGTGATTGCTGAAATTGAGAAGAAACTCAAACGGCGGCACCCACACGTCTGGGGGAACTGGCAGGTCGATAACACCGATGAAGTTATCCAAAATTGGGAGATGTTGAAGAAGGAAGAAAAGAAGAATGGTTCTGAAAACTCGTCGCTGCTTGATAATACTCCGGCTACTCTTTCCGCACTAGCACAAGCTCAAGAGATACAAGAACGAGTGAAAGGAGTTGGCTTTGATTGGTCAGATATCTCTGGAGTTATCGCCAAAGTACATGAAGAAATCCTTGAATTGCAGGACGCGTCGACAATTCAAACCCGGCAACAAGAAATGGGAGACTTATTATTTGCCGTCGTCAATTGGTGCCGCTGGTTGGACATAAACGCCGAGACAGCATTGAGTCAGGGCTAATCGTCGTTTTTCTCAACGATTCAGACAATTGGAACAACTTTCGAGGGAACGGATGCTGGTATTGTCTGACATGAATCTAAAAGATCTCGATCAACTCTGGGAAGAGGCGAAGTACATTCTTTCCCAAGATTCCAGGCAAGACTTTAAGGAGCAGACGGAAGAGCATCCAGATGGTAGCGCTCCACTAACAGGAGGTGGAAATAGGGGGAAGGCAGTATGACACCGATCATAAGCATTGTGGTACTTATTGTAGCCACTGTTTGTTTATTGGGGGCAATCGTATTCCTAATTAGGGGATTTACATCCCGTCAGAGCGGTTTTCATGGCGCTTACGGAGTTCAACAACAGGAAGCCCGTAAGGGAATGCTCGTAGATTACTATCGCGGCGGATTCTTTCTTCTATTGGCGATCATACTATTTGGAATATTCGGGCTCAGCTTTATCCGTAATGGAACACCGGAAGAATCGACGCCTATTCCGGCTGAAAATCTAGCAACGCCAACAATGCCATCGATAACTTCAACACCTTCTATATCGCCTACTGTCTTTACACCGGTGTCAAGCCCGACCAGCCCAATAAATTCACCGACACCCGTTGCTACAGACACCGTTACTCCTACGCAGACACCGGCCGTCCCATCGGCCGTTGTCAACAGCCCTAATGGATTATGGTTGAGAGAAGCACCAGGCGGAACACAGCAGTTGGAATTGATAGCTGACGGCACTGTCCTAATATTACTGCCAGAGCGCGAAAGCGCGGACGATACCGAGTGGCAGCTTGTAAGAACCCCTGCTGGAAATGATGGCTGGGTCGCTGTCGATTTTCTTGTCTATCAGTAAAAAACGAAAGGTAATCAATAATCGATAAGGTGCCTATCGTCTAGATTTTTTCAGACACTCATCACGGCCTCCATGAGCATAGAAATTCCATCAGTATCTCAATTAAAGTGGCCTGCAGACTGGTCTATGCATTTCGGCCGCGAAGCTATGCTCATAGTTGAAGTGGGTTTTGGTGATTCAACGTTCCTGACTCATCTAGGTCGCAAATATCCCAAATCTAACGTCCTTGGATTGGAAATCTCGCGTCCCGCAATTAACAAAGCAAAGAAAAGGATCGAGGAAGCGAAACTAGGGAATATTCGTCTACTCAAGGCCAGTGCTCAAGTAGTATTATGGTTTTTGTGTGACTTTAGAAGTATAGAAGCGCTTTATATTAACTTTCCTGATCCATGGCCAAAACCTGGCCACCATGAGCGTCGAGTGATAAACGAGAGATTCTTAGAGTTGGCAGCAACGAGAATGAAGCCAGGCGCTCTCCTTCGAATTGCCACTGATCATGAAGAATACGCCGATTGGATCAATTGTTGCCTGCAGCAATCCAGTTACTTCACGAGCAGCTCCAAGCAGCCCTATATCATTGGAGAAGCCAACCGGATCAATACAAAATACGAACGGATAGCCTTAGCCGAGAGGAAGGCTTGTTACTATTTTGAATGGGAAAGGAATGAGACTGTATCCGCCAACTTTTTTCGATTTCCCAAGGAGTTGCCAGTGCCCCACGTGGTTCTTCACCTATCAATGACGGCCGGTGAAATAAGCCGCCATTTTGTCCCTCGCAGCTACTCAGAAGATAGGTTTTCAATTCGTCTCATCAATCTTTATCACTCGCCTAGTCGACAAACCCTGGTAGTAGATGCCTATGTTCGTGAAGATCCATTAGAGCAACGTGTATTCCTGATGGCGAAAAGACGCGAAAACGATGAATACATTGTCCAATTGCATGAGGTAGGTTTCCCGCGTCCTACTTCCGGCATACATTTCGCGATTCAATACTTTGCCGACTGGTTGTGTAGTTTGCATGGGGATGCGCAAATCATCCATCATAATCTTCGAATTGCGCCCACTGAGGAAAATGTTTAGCTGGGGTTAATCAATTAGCTTGTGAAAACCTCATATAAAGGCTCCCCGCCAAGCTCACTTGCCCAGTTATTCTAATGTTCCCGTCCCTATAAGTGCTAAGGATACACTTACTCCGCCACCCAGATGGCGTCGCTTTGCGACTGAACGGCCCATCCAGAGATGCCCAACACACGGGTTGCCCTGTGCTATCGGCCCACAGCATGATGATAAATCGATGTTAAACGGCTTCGGGAAGAAGTTATTTTATCTTAATCCAGAGTATTGATTTTGTCTCTAGGCATTATGCCTATTTAAAGGTGAATTTTAGCCAATCCAAACGGAGTAACTTTGCATGAGGGGTGCCAAACAATTAACGAATTATGTCCGGTGTAGGCGGTTGAGAAGAGCAGCTATTCGTTTATACTAATAACTCCTTTTCGGAGAGCATATAGGGTCAGTGCCGCTGTATTGAATAAACCGAGCTTTTTCATCAGGTTCGTTCGATGTACCCGCACGGTCTTCTCACTGATGTAGAAAAGCTCTGCAATCTCCCGAATCGAATTTCCCTCGGCAATCAATTGGAGGACCTCCCGTTCCCGGTTTGTCAGTGATTCAAGGGAGTCGTTTTGATGTGCAGCTTCACTTTGCCTCAGATATTCATCGATAATTGTTTTTGAGATCGATGGGCTCAAAAATGAATCCCCCCGATAGGCAGCCTTGATGGCAGTAACCAATTCGGCCGGCGCTGTCCGCTTAACAAGGTACCCTTCTACACCAAGGCGTAGACTCTGGAGAACGTACTCCTCATCTGAGTGCATCGTCAAAATAATTACTTTGATCTCTGGCCTCTGTTCTTTTATTTGTCGAGTCGCTTCCAGTCCATTTAGCAGTGGCATCGATATATCCATGATCACGACATCAGGTTGAAGTTGCATCACTTTGGCGACAGCCTCATGTCCATTGTCCGCTTCACCAATTATCTCGATGCCATCCGATTCTTCCAAAAGCGCTCGAAGGCCTTTCCGTACAATTGTGTGATCCTCTGCTAAAATGACTCGAATATCGCTCACATCTTACCCCAAAATAGGCAATCGGACTGAAAGGCGCGTACCTAGTCCAGGTGCCGAGTGAATGTCAAATCGACCGTCAAGTGCCGCAACCCGCTCTCGAATAGCTACCAGTCCTACCCCTTTTCCTTCACTTGCAAAGGTTAAAATTTGGTCGACTTCGAATCCTATTCCATTATCTTCTATTGTCGCAGAAATATTGGAGTCCTGGCATGAAAGATTGAGGTGCACGTGGCTAGCTTCAGAATGACGTGAAATATTGGTCAATGCTTCTTGGATGATACGGTATAGGGCCGTTTCGACGTCTTCCGAAAAACGGCCGTCGACATTGTGTGTCTTAAATTGGATCGTAATCCCCCGACGTTTGGTTAATGTATTAACATACCAACGAATGGTTGGCACGAGTCCAAGATCTTGAAGCATTGTGGGGCGTAACTCAAGAGCTAAGGAGCGTACTTGAGCCATAAGGTTTTCTACCATGGTCTGTGTATCTTCGAGTTTTTCCTCGGCCAGGTTCGTGGAATTTCTAGCAATATCGTTGTCTATTGCCGCCAGGTTAAAGGTAATAGCTGTTAGAATCTGGCCCATTTCATCGTGAAGCTCGTATGAGATTCGTTTCCTCTCGTCTTCTTGAGCTCGAATTAACTTGGCAGAAAGTTGTTGGAGGTCCTGTCCGTGCTTGGTGATTGTAGCCCTAAGACGCGCATTGTTGAGCGCTACTGCAACTGAATTCGCTACCTCGAGAGCGATTTCGCCATGCTCTGGTAAAAAAATGTTTGATTCATCTGAAGCGATATTTAAAGCGCCAATCGTTTTATTGGTTATCACCAAGGGTGCAGTGAGTATTGAGGATACGCCATCTAGCAGTAATGATCGAGCAACAGATGAGTCACCAGCCATCCGTTCTATAACTTCAGTTTCCCAGACATTGACCTTATCATTCGTTGCTACTCTCTGGAACTGGTCTATTGGTAATTGGGATTCGTGGTAGGTATAACCATCGGCAATACCTGACAACGTTAACGCGTCAGCGGTTTTTCTGTCGAAATTGAATAATATGATACTGGTCCGAATATTCGGCACAAGCTCGCTAACTCCGTGTAGCGCAACCCGGCCGATTTCTTCCGTGGAGTTAGAGGCGAGAATCGCCTGGTCCAATTCATGCAATAGGCTCAGACGTTCGGCATAACGAGCCAGATCTTGCTCAGCTCGTGCCCTATCAACAAGTTCTTTTTGCAACGATGTAAACAGGAGCGCATTATCTAACGTTATTGCCAACTGATTACTCAGAATAACCAGCAATTCGATGTCGTCTTTTGAGTAATAATTATCAGGGTAACGATTGCCAAAAAGCCACAGCCCGATATTAGCCGTCCGTCCTTCTAATGGAATTGCCAGCCTAATCCATTCTTCGCCACTGGAGCCACTCTCATTCAAATTGTTGGCAGGTACGCGATATATATCAGCCGGGGTTGACAATTGTTGATATTGTGCAAACGATAAGGTGGTCAGGTCTTCTGCTAGCCCATTTTGATAAAGGATTTCCACTTGTTCATGATTCAATCGAATCAGGGCTGTCTGCTCAATTCCGAGCATAGGTAGTAATTCATCTTTCAGCAAAACAATCAATTCTTCTTCTTGAGTCGCCGCAGGTATACGACGCGCAAACTCATGAACTATTTCCTCTTTGCTATAGTCTGTCCCGTAGGCCAAATGGTCAATGGCGCGGGTTGTAAAGTGACGTAGTGGAATCAACGTAAGCATAAGGGAAATGGTGACAACCAAGCTAAAAATCAGGAATTCACCCGCCAAGCCGAGCCAGTTTTCGGTTAATAAGAATGAAAGTCCAAGGACGGTCAGATATAAGAGGAAGAGCGCATAAGTGGCCAAAAGTCGATTTATACGAGATTCCTGAGCGCCTAGTTGATGTTTGTATATGGCGTAGGCGTAAAAAACTGGCAATATCGGAATGGCTAATAGGGCCAGTGATATGACGAGCTGACCGGGAGATTGTCCGAGCAAGGTTGGCACGAGCCATAGGATGAGTCCGGGACCAAAGGCCAAAATTACTCCGGTTAGCATTAACCTTGAAGATAATTTTGCGGCCGAGAACGTTGACAAGACCGATCGGTAGGCGAGGATCGAGATGCTTAAAAGTATCGCCAGCAAAACTCCTATCAGGTAGACAGAACTTGGAAGTGCTTGGTTGAGCTCAGCAGATGCCAGCAGAAGGCAAATGATATAGATCGGTAAAAGTAAATACCGTTGTCCGTGCTTAAAAAGAGGCGTTGGTACGATCAAATGCAGATGTATAAATACCGGAAGGAGTATCCAACTGAGAGCATGTAGAACCAAAGATGAATCGGCGACACGAGTCGCAGACGGCAAACCTGTAGCAATCCACAAAGTCGTCAAATAACTAAAAATGATGAGCAAGCGCCAGCGATCATCCCGAGGATACATAAACAAGAGAACGCTCGTACCAACGAGCCAAAAAGGACCAAAGATTAGGAGTGGGGCTAGCAGAAACTCAATTTGTTTTGCGGCGCTGCTGGCTGGTATCCGCCAGACGATCTCTATAACCTCGCCCTCCCGCAAAATCGTAATCAGCACTTCGTCGCCGGGGCTATATCCTTGAAATGGCATCAAACGTCGATCTGTTAATAAATCTTCCGAGGATTGATCGCCAATTTTGAGTAGGGTGTCATCAACTCGAATTTTCCCTTGGTTTTCAATGCAAATTTGAAGGTCCCCTGTGCAGGGTGTCAAATCAATTACTTGCAGATAGGTGTCGTAGGTAATACCGGTCTCTGGAACTCGAAAAGCGTAAACAAATGTATAGTAGAGACAGATTCCTAGTACTATGCAGGCGATAACTATCAGACGAGGATCGGCTTTGCGAAGTTGAAACCTAGCTTCTATTTCCATTACACTTAATATTCTTCAGCGAATCTAATACCTTGCTCATTATTATCCCATAGCGGTTTATTAGCAAGCATCTGGCCATTCGCTTCCTAAAGGCCAATTCTTTTACTACAAGGATTCTACAACTTAAAGCTAGAAAAATGGTTCATCCATCTTCATTCTTGTCGGCAATATTCGCTCACGGAGGACGATAATTGTATTCTTGGTCTATCCTATTACATGTGATTTGATTAATGAAGCGACGGTCGAACCTCCTAGCGCTAATTGTGGCGGGCTTGTTTCTATTCTCTCTTATACTCCTTTGGTTTTCGCCGAGGATATTTGATTTATTGCCCGGTGAGATTAGAGCAAGAGTTCCGGAGCCAATTGTCTTGGCCATAACAACGCCCTTGCCCACTGCCTTGCCCATCCCCGAAGGAGCCAAAGATCTTGATTCGGCCATAATTCAAATTCCGGAAAATGAGCCTACAAATCCAAATATCGACCAACAACCAAGTCGCCCTTCAGCAACAAGAAGCGCCGTTGCTAACACAATGATTGAGAAGCCTACAATCACAATAACGAGGCAAACCGCTACCAAGACACCCATTGCAACTCCAACCGTTACAATAATTCCTTTGCCGCCCAAAGTTGAGATCGATGGAATTGAGGTTATTCCTCAGAAATTCAATAATTGTGGTCCGGCTAATTTGTCGATGGTTTTGAATTTCTACAGTCAAGATCGCACTCAATTGGCAATTGGTGACCTCATTAAGCCAAACTATGATGATCGAAATGTTTCCCCTCAAGAGCTGGTCGATTACGTTAGAAACGAGACCACTCTTGGTGCGTCATGGTACGGTAACGGAAATTCACTTATCCTGAAGAGACTTCTAGCTGCCGGTTACCCTGTCATGGTAGAAAAGGGTCTATATCTGGACGAGAGGCAAGGTTGGATGGGCCATTATCTCACCTTGTTTGGTTACGATGATGATAATCAGGTATTCTCGAGTTTGGATAGTTTTTTGGGCCCATGGGATAGTAAAGGCCGAGATGTAGATTATCAAAGTTTTGAGGAATACTGGGATCAATTTAACCGGACATATATTGTTGTTTATCCTCCGGCTCAAGAAGACATTGTGATGAAATTAGTGGCAGATGGAGAATACGATCCCGCTTCAATGTTGCGCAAAGCAATAGCAGATGCCAACTTGTTGGTTCAAGAGGAGCCTGGGAACGCTTATGCCTGGTTTAATCTGGGCACGAACCTGACCCAATTGGGCGAGCTAACAGGAGACGCCGATTATTTTACAAGTGCGGCCGACGCCTATGACAGAGCCTTTGTTCTCGGATTGCCGTGGAGAATGCTCTGGTATCAATTTAAACCGTATGTCGCCTACCTGGCTACGGGTCGTTTTGAAGACGTTCTTTCATTAACCGATGCAACCTTATCAAATTCCGGCGGCCAAAACGTAGAAGAAACATATTTATACCGTGGGTATGCCCTAATGGCTCTCAACGACCTCGACGCCGCGAAGAAGGCCTATGAAAAATCGCTTCGACTAAGACCAGAATTTCCAGAGGCCGAGCAAGCGCTTCAAGATTTGTCAGAATTTAGATGATCGTTCATGGAATGGCAGATTGATCTATCGCTCCGCAGTCAGAATTGTAGCATTCGCTTCTTTTCGTTAACTTGGAGCAATATTAAAGAAGAAAATCGGTCCGGGTTAAGGTGCGGTCTATTTCTTGAAGGACAATGATCACTGATTTTCGTAAAAGTCAACAGCGCGCTCGATAAATAAGGCATCAGCTGTTCCTCGAAAGGTATGTGGTTGGTTGTCATAGCTAAAACATTCAACTACCTTTTGTAGATCCTGGAGTCGCTGGCACAAATCATCCGACCACTCATGAGGTACGACTTGGTCTTCGAGGCTATGGTGTATACCAATGGCTGCTCGAATTCGGTCCAAGTGGTTGATTGGCGATATGGCGAAAAGCTGATCGGCCGTTGCATTCAGTTCGAATTCGCCTTCCGTTCCACCGCTCCACTCACGAATCTGTTCATAATTTAATCTTTCATCTCCGCTCATCGAACCGTAAAGGACGGCTGCCCTTAAGTAGGGATCGTTATTTACTGTAACTACCCTTAAAGCTATGCCTCCGCCCATGCTGTGGCCAAATAAATGAATCTGATCTCTATTCGCACGACGTAGATAGCCTGTTGGATCTTCACTTTGCCGGCGAATGATTTGGATCAGGTTCAAAACATCAATTGCGTATCCCGTTCGAAACGGATCGGGGCCGTCATTTGACGGGGGGTAATTTCTGAAATTGGGATGGATAACCAGGTAACCCGCTTTCGCTAAGGCGTCGGCATATCTGGTAGTGTAAGCAAGGGTATTGTATTGATTAGGCGCTATATATCCATGTAAGACAATCGCGACAGGAAACTTCGATCCTTCGTTGGGCACATTCATGAAGCCATAAATTGTTAAACCATCACTGGGGTAAGTGATTAAATAACGGGTGAATGATTCGTTTGACTCGACGGTATCGATGATATCAAGCGACCCGCCTCCATAGTCTCGGGACGCCAGATCGGCTACAGACAATCCGCCGTACGGATCCGGTGTTGGAGGAAGTTCCGGTGTAGGCGAAAGTGTTGCCGTTACCTCAATAATCAGTGAAGGAGAAGGACTGGGTAATAGGGTAGCTCGGCCGATTTCTGAGCGAGTTGGTTCTGGTCGAGTGACCTGAATCATGGTAGGGGCCGGTCCTACCTGGGTTGTTTGAGTCGGACTGCTGATCGGCACTTTGCCTCTCGGCGCTACCATATCCTCGTTGAGTGAGGAGCATGCAACAATTGTCAATGAAATGATGATGGCTGCCAATTTGAGGTGGTCAACTATCAACCTCAGCTTGATAATCTGTACTACCTCGGCTTTCAATTTCTTCAGTTTTGCCAAATAGTCATAAAAAGATATGAGCATCCTCAGTATGTTATGTGACATTTTTCACTATTGTATTTGAGCTATTTCGTCGTATTATTAGCAAGGTAAACAATGCGCCGTTTCAAGTGCCGTATTGTTCAACAAAACTGTTTTAACATTTCTATTGTAGTCCACGGGAGGACCGATGAGTACAATCGAGCGAAAGTTCCCTGTTCCTTCTGACCTGGATATCGCCCAGGCAGCAAAACCTAAGCCAATCATGGAAATTGCGGCTGAGCTTGGCTTAGATGAAGAAGATCTTATTTTATTTGGCCGCTACAAGGCAAAAGTTCACCTGGATGTTCTGAAGAAGTTGGAGGATCGGCCACTCGGAAAGTATATTGATGTGACGGCTATCACACCAACCCCTTTGGGTGAAGGGAAAACAACCACTGGAATTGGTCTTGTTCAAGGCCTTGGCGTCTTGGGCCATAATTCTATCGCCTGCATTCGCCAACCTAGCCAGGGCCCAACCTTTGGTATTAAGGGCGGCGCCGCAGGAGGTGGATATAGCCAGGTGGTGCCGATGGAGGATTTCAATCTTCACCTGACCGGCGATATTCACGCGATCACGGCAACGAACAATCTCATTGCCGCGGCCGTAGATTCCAGGTGGTTCCACGAGACCCGACAAAGCGACGCTGAATTAGAGGCGATTGGTTTAGAGCGGTTGAATATCGATCCATACAATATCACTTGGAACCGGGTGGTGGATGTTAATGATCGATCCCTGCGAAATGTGATTCTTGGCCTCGGTGGTAAATGGGATGGACCTCCCAGACAATCCGGCTTTGATATTACCGTTGCCAGCGAAATAATGGCCATTCTTGCTCTAGTAAACGGCGACGATTATAGCTCGGCGCTTAGGGATCTACGCGATCGTTGTGGTAGAATCGTGGTTGGCCAGAGCACAAGTAAACGGCCAATTACGGCCGAAGATTTGGGGGTTGCTGGGGCGGCTGCCGTCCTGATGAAGGATGCGCTTCATCCGAACCTGATGCAGACGCTGGAAGGACAAGCCGCATTTGTCCACGCAGGCCCCTTTGCCAATATCGCCCATGGAAACTCATCTATCGTTGCCGACAAGGTTGCCTTGCGGTTGGGGGATTACGTGGTAACCGAGTCTGGATTCGGGGCCGACATTGGCATGGAGAAGTTCTTCAACATCAAATGCCGTTACTCGAAGTTGATCCCGGATTGTGTCGTGTTGGTAGCAACAATTCGGGCCTTGAAGATGCACGGTGGAGGACCAAGGGTTGTGCCTGGCAAGCCCCTTGACACCGCATACGTGGAAGAAAATCTTGGACTCGTCGAAGCTGGCGCAGCGAATTTACAGGCACACATACGAAATGCCAAACGATTTGGTATTCCAGTGGTTGTGGCTGTGAACCGGTTTGCTACAGATACAGACGCTGAAGTTGCCCTGGTTAGGCGCATGGCCATCGATGCCGGCGCAGAAACGGCCGCCATGAGTGACCATTGGACCAATGGTGGCGACGGTGCGGTAGAATTAGCTGAAGCAGTGGTCGCAGCGTGCGAAAAGCCTTCTGATTTCGAATTCTTGTATCCACTCGACTGGCCAATCAAGAAGAAGATTGAGACGATTGCGAAGAATATCTATGGGGCAGGAGATGTCGCCTACGATGCCTTAGCCAATCAACAGATCAAGAGCTACGAAGATAACAACTTCGGTGGTTTACCGATTTGCATGGCTAAAACCCACTTGAGCATCAGCCATGATCCGAAACTGAAAAATGCGCCGACTGGTTTTACACTTCCGGTTCGCGAAGTTCGGGCTTCGGTAGGGGCTGGATTTATATACCCGCTGATCGGCCAGATGCGCACCATGCCAGGGCTACCAAGCAAACCGGCTTTTATGAATGTGGATATCGATGAGAATGGTGAAGTCGTTGGCTTGTTCTAAAGTCTAATGGCCTTGAGTGGCTGCGGTGGTCTCTTATTGGCCATCGTCTATATTGATAATTAGTAGCGACCGGTAAAAGCAGGTCGACAATAAAACAGCCAGCATCCAGATTGGTGCTGGCTGTTTTATTATCTGGTGTCTAATCTATTTTGGTTACGGAAATCAGGTTATGCGGCCGAATCTTCTCCTTGGTGCTGTGGATTGCGGCGTACAAAATCCTCGACGAGTAGCAGGTTATCGCCGGCTAGTTTAATCGTCTGTAATAAGGTGGTCATCGTATCGACTTCTTCAACCTGCTCGAAAACAAACCACTGCAAGAAATTATTGGCCGCGTGATCGCCTGCTGAGATCGAGAGGTCAACGAGAGCGTTAATCTCGTCAGTGACTTTATTTTCTTGATCCAAGGCAAATTGCACTGCATCGGCAGGGTTATCGAATTGATTACGCAACTCAGGGGTGCTGGGTATGGTAGGTTTGGCTCCAGTTTCAAGCATGAAGTGGACGAACTTCATGGCGTGCACGCGTTCTTCTTCAGATTGGCGGTAAAAGAATCCTGCCAATTCCTTTAAGCCCAGGTCATCGAAGTAAGCGGCGATTGCAATGTATTGGGCAGAGGCCGTAAATTCACTTTTAATCTGAGCATTAAACGGTTCAATCATATTTTGTTTGATAGTCATTGTGTACTCCTATTCATTGTTACCTAGGACGAAAAATCATGCCAGTGAAGCTGGTGAACGCCCACTAAATGATACCCCAAAAGTGATGAAACATAGAGTTGAATCATTTCGCACTAAAATTCGCATAGTGAAGAAGGGTTTAAATACCAACCAGATATGCATGAATGCACCTGTGGTTTGGCGATGTATCAAGTTAAAGTTTGATGGCTATTTCACAAGGGCCATCGGTAAGCAAATCGAATGTGTTAGACGAATGTTCTCGACCAATGATGATTTGCGTGGCTCTTGTAATGCTCTGCAGATCGATTTTGGCCGCATGAAGCTCATCAACAAGCGATTGATCTTGAGGCCAAATAATTAACATTTCTATTTTCGAACCCAATGAGATGTTGGCGTTGCTCTTATAGCGTCGAACCGCGGTCGCGATTTCAACCATGATTTTGCCCATCGCCTCGGCGTTGCTATCGTTAAGACGATCAATGGCTATTGGCCAGAAGGACCGGTGAATGGAATCGGTAGATTCTTTCTCTGCAAAAAGGGCGAGATAAATTTCCTCTGTCACATGGGACAAGATCGGGGCGAATAGCTTGATGATCGTGAGCAGTGTCAATTGAAGCGTAAAAAGCGCTCCTTCATGCAGCTCATGTTTATCATCATAGAGTCGCTTTTTCGCCATTTCGATATAGTTATCCGCGAATTCGGTCCAAAGGAAAACTTCAACAAGATTTTTTGCTACAGCGTAGTCGTATGCTCGGTACGATTCAGATGATTGGTAAATCAGATTTTGAAGACGTGATAGGATCCACTTGTCAGCTGGCGATAGGCGCGGCAAGTGACTGGTAGGCGAGTAATCGGAAATGAAACGTTCGCTAAAGCGGGCCAGGTTCCAGAGTTTCGTTACGAGCTTTGATCCTGCCTGGATGCGTTCTTCGCTGATTATTGCATCTTTGCCAAGCCCACTACTCGCAGCCCAATAGCGTACGGCGTCGGCCGAGTAGCGATCTATCACCGCCATAGGGGCCACAGGACCTCCCCCGCGACTCTTGCTGATCTTGCCGCTTCCTTCCGGACTTAAGCCCCAGCCCGAGATGACTGCTTCTTTCCAGGGTATGCGCCCAAAATGATGGTGAGCTTTGACAATACTATAAAATGCCCAGGTGCGAATAATCTCATGGGCTTGGGTTCGCATTGATAATGGGTGATAGGTTTGTCCATCAAATCCACTTTGGCCCAGCCAACTACCAACAACCTGTGGTGCCAAAGAGGATGTGGCCCAAGTGTCCATAACATCTTCTTCGGGAATGAAGGCATTGTGTCCGCAGAAACATGATTGGCTGGGTTGTTGTTCAAGGGGATCAACCGGCAGTTCATCTTTTAAGGCTAGATGCTCTGCTCCGCAGCGTTCGCAATACCAGAGAGGGAAGGATACGCCAAAGTATCGTTGTCGAGAGATGCACCAATCCCAATTGAGGTTTTCTACCCATTGGCGGAAACGTACCTTCATATGATCTGGATACCACTTTACCTTTTCACCAGCCTCCAAGAATGATTGTTTGTACTCCAATATACGCACGAACCATTGCCAGGTCAGGATATATTCGACTGGTGTATCGCAACGTTCGTGAACGCGGACAGTTTGCTCTGCCGGTCGCCGGTCTCGTAATAGACCTTTTGCTTCCAAAGATTCCTTGATTCGGCGGCGAGCTTCGGAAACTGTCAAGCTGGCATAGAGGCCTGTCTCCCCGGTTAGCCGGCCGTCTTTGCCGATGGCTTCCACCAGGGCTAGATCATGGTTATACCACCAGGTTACATCTGTCGTGTCGCCAAATGTGCAACACATCACAGCGCCGGTTCCTTTACTCGATTCAGCATCAGAGTCAGCCAGCAAGGGCACACTTTGGCCAAAAAGTGGGACTCGAACGTCCATGCCAACGATCTTCTTGTACCGCGCATCTTCCGGATGGACGAAAACTGCAACACAGGCTGGCAATAATTCTGGTCGTGTCGTCGCGATGGGGATTGGGTCGCCATTGCTTAACTCGAAATCTATGGTTACCAATTCGCTGATGCGTTCTAAGTCATCAAGTTCAGCCTGGGCGATGGCGGTTTGACATTCGGGACACCAAATCGTTGGTGTGCGCTTTCGATAGACCAGTCCTTTTTCATATAGATCCAGGAACGAGAGCTGGGACAATCGTCGTGTCGGACCATCGATCGTGCGGTAGGTGTATCTCCAATCGATTGAAAGTGCCAAGCGTTTCCAGAGCGCTTCATAGTCCCGCTCAACCTCCTGGCTAACCTGAAGGCACTTTTCGATAAAGTCACTTCTCGAGAGATCAGTGGCTTTGATTTGTAGTCTTTTTTCGACGAGTCGCTCTGTTGGCAGGCCATTATCGTCGTATCCCATGGGATATAATACATTCCGACCGTTCATTCGCCAGAAACGGGCAAAAAAATCGGCATGGCTATAAGAATAGACATGACCAAGGTGTAGAGAGCCCGAAACTGTGGGTGGGGGAGTGTCTATGACATATTTTGGCCGTTCATCCTCAGCTGAGAAAGCATTGACGCCAAGTCTTTGCCATAAGGCCTGCAGTTCTGGCTCGATATCTTGTGGTTTATAATTCTTCGCTAATTTCATACGAATTCCTTCAATACCAATTGCCAAGTTACACTATTTTCAATCTACTGAGATCATGTTCGTCGCTTCAACCTTCCAGTGAAATAATCATTCATGAAAAAACCCTTTCGCCCAAAGAGGACGAAAGGGTTTGAATTACCTCCCGCGGTACCACCTCGATTCGCCGTTGTAACCAGCGCACTCAAGTGATCGAAGTAAATCGATCCTCATCAATAACGGGCTTACCCGTGCCGGTCTACTCCCTGGGTCAATCGCTGAGATTCGTCGCGACCTCAAATTTCTTCGGCATTCTAACTGGGCGACATTCAGCAGTTTGCACTCTGAGGAAGGCTTTCAGCTTCTGGCCTATCCGTCTCTAAAAGGTCAATACCTGCTTACTCCTCCCAGCGAAGGTACGATATTCTATTGAGCGCATTATATTTGCGAATTAAAGCCTGTCAAATGAACGCTGATAGATCAATTACGTTTGTGCAATTGTGAGAGATGAAGCGCTCAAAAGCCAATAGCCTTTGAAGACATTCTTAATGTATGATTTTGCCGTTTGACCCATGCCAGGGAAAATACGACAATCACGGCAGTTTTTATCCAATGGCAAAGAAACTCGAAGCAATCACTATATTAATGGCCTTCGTTTTGTTGGCTTTATCCGCTTGCAGGCAAGTATCAGGAGATTCTCCTCGGCCGGTGATAGTAGCTGTCGACACCTCAGTGCCACCATTGACGGTTACAGCGCAAGTAACAATGAGCTTGCCGGCAGTTACCAGTACTCCTCTCAAGTCGCCAACCGATACCCCTGTAGCTATGTCTACCCGTGTGCCCACAGCCGGACCAACGGTTATCGAGAAAACTAAACGTCCGACAAGTATAATCACTCCTACAATCACGCCCACAGAAGAGTTAGTACCAGGTGCGACGCTGACTGAACTGGCGATATCTGATCCTGTCGATCGCTCCTGCCCAGATCCACCCCCAGGAAAACCTGATTACGATCACTATTTCTTGAGCCCTAGTTTTTGGCCTGTTCCTGAACAAGCGGCCGAATCTCATTTTTGGCTAGCCAAACCGTTGCCCGGTGGAGGAAGACTTCTATATACTGAATGGTTACCTTATGGATATGATGCCGGAGGCCGCTATTTGCTCCATAATGGTATCGATGCTGCAGAACCACAGGGTACGCCCTTGTTGGCGGTAGATGATGGCTTAGTGGTTGTTGCGGGAGATGACTATACAAAGCTCTACGGCTGGCGCTGTGACTGGTACGGAAACCTGGTCGTCATTGAACTGGACAGACAATGGAGAGGTCAGCCAGTTTATATCGTTTATGGACATGTTCTTGAAATCGAAGTAGAAGCGGGACAGAGGGTTGAACGCGGAGAAAAGGTAGCCGAGGTGGGCGTCGGCGGGGCAGCAAAATTACCGCACCTTCACTTCGAAGTGCGGGTGGGAACCAATGAGTTTGGATCTACACGAAACCCGCTACTTTGGCTCGAGCCGCCTTCCACACGAGGTATCATTGCCGGCCGATTAGTAGATCCTGAAGGCAGACCCTGGCAAGGTGTAACCGTAACAGCCGTCGCCAATTCAGATGAAGCAGAGAATAAGATTACCTGGACCTACCTGGATGATTCGCGACATCTGATTGGACCTGATGAAGTTTTGGCAGAAAATTTTGTTTTCGGCGATTTAAAGCCGGGGAACTATGATATTTACGTTGTATTGCAGGGCGAAACTTATCGCCAAGCTGTAGAGGTCAAAGGTGGAGAATTGACAAAAGTCAATATCGTCACTGTTCCATATAGAACAGCGACACCGGCACCGATTGAGACCGCGGTTACGCCACCCACGCTTGAAAGTACAGAAACGTCGTCTTAGCATGTAATGGGGAATTCAACATGAAAGAACAGCGAACGATCACTATTCTATGCCTGGCCAGTTTCTATAAAGGAGCAGCGTTTATCCAGGCCTGTAAACAGCAAGGTTGCCACGTCATCCTCTTGACCAAAGAGAAACTTGCTGATGAGGATTGGCCTTGGGAGTCGATAGATGAACGCTTTCTAATGGCAGATTTGAGCAAAAAGCCGGATATCATTTACGCCGTCAGTTATCTGGCCCGGTCGAGGAAAATTGACCGAATCATCGCTCTCGACGACTTCGACGTGGAAACGGCCGCGGCTCTACGTGAGCATTTGCGAGTTCCCGGAATGGGTGATACGACAGCGCGTTATTTCCGGGATAAATTGGCCATGCGTGTTCAAGCCCAAGAAAAGGGGATACTCGTTCCAGAATTCTGCGCAGTTCTTAATTATGATGAAATCCGGCATTTCGTTCAGGAAATCGAACCGCCATGGGTCCTAAAGCCTCGATCACAGGCAGGAGCTATGGGAATAAAAAAAATCTATTCTGCGGAAGAATTTTGGCGAATACTCGATGAGTTGGGTGATCGCCAGTCTTTTTTTGTGCTGGAGCAATTTGTCCCCGGCGAGATTTATCATATCGATTCGATCATATCGGAAAGGAAGATCGTCTTTTCAGAGGTCCATAAATATAAGCGACCGCCATTATCCGTGTCCCACGAAGGGGGGGTATTCATCAGCCGGACGTTAACCAGAGATTCAAGTGTTTCAGAAGAGTTGCGATTGCTAAATCGAGAATTGATGCAGGCGTTAGGTATGTTGCGCGGTGTGACCCATACCGAATTTATCAGGGGAGAAAGGGATAAGCGGTTCTACTTCTTGGAGACAGCAGCTCGCGTTGGCGGAGCCAATATCGCTGAAATGGTGGAGCATGCGACCGGCGTCAACTTGTGGAGGGAGTGGGCAGCTATTGAGTTGGCGAACATCCGAGGCGAAGATTATCCGCATCCTGAGTCTGCAAATAATTATGCCGGCATTCTGATTTGCCTTGCCCGTCAGGAGTATCCTGACTTATCTGCTTACAATGATCCAGAAGTGGTCTGGCAGCTCCACAAGAAGAACCATGCCGGCTTGATCGTCGCCTCAGAAAAACAAAACAAGATCGAAGAGCTGATCGATGATTATAGCCAGCGATTTTCGGCGGATTTTCTCGCCTTCGCACCACCATTGGACGAAGCACCGATTTAAGTATTGAGGGATCTAAGGTTAGTGGACTGACTGAGCTTTTTGGATCTTGGACGAAGCAATCTTTATTTGGTAATTGCCGGTAAAAAGATAGGACGGATACCAAAGGTCACTTTAGTAAAATCAGTATTGTTCTCAAGATCAATTTCAGGTTCGGCGACTTCAAGCGTGATAGTCACAGGATAAGATATCCACTTTTCGCCGCTATCAGATAGTTCCAGGTAGAGTTGGAACGGTTGAATATTCAGCGGATTAATATCTTGAAGAAGCCAGCGCAGATGGTTTCCATCGATGATCGGCTGTCCAGGCGCCGATCCACTGACCCCAACATAACTAAGCCCTGAGGGAAGCGTGGCGGTCAAAATGCCACCGGAAGCCGCTAATGTTCCCTCATTACCAAAGAAAATCGTGACTTCGGCATCCTCTCCTTCTTTTGGTAAGTAGCCGTCGCTGCTAAATTTAACACTGCCGTCGATATAAAGGCGAGTTGTATTGGCATATCCCTCCCAACTCATCGAGAACGGCGGAACCTCACTTCGGTGAAAGATCATCGGTTGTGTCTGTATCCGAAGGTGGCTATCGACGAGCGCGTAATAGAGGTGCCGCCTTTCATTTTGATCTGCATCAGTCCAGGTGATGATAGCATTGTCGTCCGAATCGGCCGCGACCGATACACCGTAATCCCCTCCGATGGCTATGCCGGGGCCATCTTCCAGACAAACAGGATTGCCGGTAGGATTATAGTTAGCGCCCAAAACAGAAATCTTGGTCCGGCCAGAAAAATTGCTATTAGAACAGCCCCAAGCATTCCAAGTAACCAGAATCCGGCCGTCTGACAATTCGGCCGCACTTGAGGTCAGCCAATCAACAACCTTCTCACTTCTGGATAAGTTGTTGGTTGGCCTGAAAACAGTACCATCGCTGTTGATAATGGCATAGTAAATATCATCATCTTCCGGGCTGCGTCTTACCCAAGTTAAGAGGACACGATTATTGGTGAGGCCGGTTACAATGGGGCTCGCATAGCCGATATCATCGGGAACATCATTCGTGTAATTCGTCGTGCCGGTAAAGATATCCCCGCTTCTGTCACGAACAGCATAATAGATATCTCTAACGCTTCCTCCAGCCTCTTCGTGACTGCTCTGCCAGGCAAAGAAAAATCGTTCATCATGTGTGGCTGCCACTCGGGAAAATTCTACTACTGGGGTATCAACGGTACTGGTCGTTACCCAGCCTGAGATCATGGTGATATTGGTCGGGTTGATCAGAACTTGTCCGGAGGGATAGGCGGTCGCGTAAAAAACATTGTAATTAGCGGCGCCGTTCTCGTCGATAATTTGGCGTTGCCAGCTAATCCCCAAGTAGCCCTCAGGTGTAGCAGCGATAGTGGGCCTAATATCTTGGGTAGCCAATGTGGCTGTTGAGTGATCAGTCAGCCGGATGATTGGCGTCGTTGGCTGGCCCGATTTATCAGTCAAGAGATATTCGATTTCTGACATCCATTGCCCACGATAATAATGCCATTTGCTCCAGACATAACCATAGCCTGTCGGTGTCTCAACCACGGCAGCTCCGATCGCATCATAGCCATCAGGTGTCGTCTTCTGTTTCGATTTACCAACAGGATCGGTCAGTATCAAGCTCATGGCATCGTCGGCGTGATCCCTAAAGGCTTGAACAAAAGGTGCAGGTATGGCCACCTGTAAAACGGCTGTCTCGGTAATGGTTGGGCTGATTGTAGAGGAAACCTCTATATCAGCTCGATTATCGTCGCCGACCTCAGCCAATGATGGTGTATCGATCTCCGCAATCACCTTGAAAGTTTGGCCCTGGTAAACGACCCCCGTATCTTTGGTGCCATTGTTATTGGTATCCGTAAGGGGGGTAAGGCCGTCCGGTCCATAAAGTTCGACTGACCAAGTTGTGCTGACTTCCAACTCATAAATGTCTGAAATGACGACGCCATTATTACGAATAGGTATGCTGAAGGTTGCGTCGATCCCGGCCGAAGTAAATTGTCCTTGCCGGAGCGGATAAATTGTGAAGTAGTCACCATCAGAGGGAGCCAGTGAGAGCGAAGATGGTTCCACTTCTAAGGCGTTCAAGTTACCTTGTGGAATGAATAAAGCAAGCAACATCCAAAATACTATAACTGCCGTTAGACTGGCAGTTGAAATTCCGATCATTGTGAATTGCCTTCTCACGTTCTTGTCCCGCCGAAATTATACCACGTCATTGGTACTCCCTTCGCATGAGATGATATCCGAAAACCGAGACATTTGCCCACATTTGGTAGAGAATTTCAGGTGTTTTTCATTAGCCAGCGTTCATTGACACGCCACATTGGCTACCGTACAATCGCCTCCACTTATACGAGTTCACAGAGGATAGGTATGAAACCGAATAACAGCGCAGAAGTTCGGCAAGCGTTTTTGGACTATTTCCAGGAGATGGGGCATGAAGTGGTGAACAGTTCGCCCCTGCCTATTTATGATAATCCAACTTTGCTTTTCACCAATGCAGGTATGAATCAGTTTGTTGATACTTTTCTTGGCAAAGAGCCGCGAGCTTATTTGCGGGCCACCTCTTCTCAAAAATGCATGCGAGTGCAAGGCAAGCACAATGATTTGGAAAACGTGGGTCCATCTCCGCGGCATCACACCTTCTTTGAAATGCTAGGCAATTTCTCTTTTGGAGATTACTTCAAGGAAGGAGCAATTCAATTCGCTTTCACATTCATGACCAAAGTGTGTGAAATACCTGAAGAAAAATTGTGGTATACCGTTCACGACGAAGATGATAATGCTTATGACATCTGGGTCAACAAAGTTGGGGTTTCACCGGAACGCGTCCTGAGGATGGGTGACAAGACCAATTTTTGGATGATGGGAGATGTCGGACCGTGTGGGCCAACCAGCGAGATTCATTATGATTGGGGACCAGGTTCTTGCACTTGTGACGAACCGGATTGTAGTGTGTTTTTGGACAACGATTGCGGCCGCTGGTTAGAGATATGGAATTTGGTCTTCATGCAGTTTGACCAGGCTGAGGATGGATCGCGAACGCCTCTTCCCAGCCCGGGCGTAGATACTGGCATGGGTCTGGAACGAATAACAGCCGTGGTACAACAGAAGCCTGTTAACTACGAGACTGACTTATTCGAACCCGTAATGAACCGAATTCAGGAGTTGATTGGCGACTCCGATGATGAAAGAAGCGAGCATTTTGTAAATTACCGGGTCATAGCCGATCATGGTCGGGCAGCAACGTTTCTAATAGCGGACGGTGTCTTGCCTGGGAACGTCGGACGCGGATATGTTCTGCGCATGATCATTCGACGAGCAGCCCGTTTCGGCCGTGAAATCGGTCTTACTGAACCATTTTTATCCGAGATCGCCAAGGTGTATATCGATCAAATGGCCGATGTTTACCCAGAAGTTAAGATCAATCAGGACCATATCGAACATACCATTACGCTAGAAGAGAGGCGATTTGCTCGAACGCTGGATGGTGCGCTTAATCAACTGGAAACAATCCTTGCTGATATGGTCCATAACCATCAGCAAGTTCTGCCGGGTGAGATGGCCTTTGATTTGTATGCTACTCACGGTTTGCCCTTGGAGATTACCAAGGATGTTGTAAATGAAAGGGGTTTTGACGTTGATGAAGCGGGCTTTAAGTTGGCCCGAAATGCGCATGCGGAAGCCAGTGGAGCAGGCGCCTTTGGCCAATACGACACAAAGGATAGTTTTTATGCGGATGTGATGGCCAATCTACAAAAGAAAGGCCACATCGCACGTCAAGGTGTTGATTACGATCCGTATGCCAGCTCAAGAATAGAATCAGAGTTATTGGCCATCCTAAGAGACGAGAAATTAGTGGATGAGGCCAAAGCCGGCGAAAGCATAGGATTGGTATGTGCGGCTACTCCATTCTATGTGGAGGCGGGTGGTGAGGTAAGCGATACCGGTACTATTGTGACTGATGATCCAGCAGCAGTAGTCCAGGTTGAAGATGTTAAGCAACCGGTACCGGGGCTCATCGTCCATGTCGGCCGCTTGATCTCTGGAGAGCTTCTTGTCGGTCAACGGGTCACTCTACAGGTTGACGAGGATCGCCGTTGGGATATCCGCCGCAATCATACGGCCACACATGTTCTTCACCGTGAATTGCGCCGTCATTTGGGAACTCATGTGGCGCAACAAGGCTCGCTTGTTGCCCCTAACAGATTGAGATTTGACTTTTCCCATGACCGGGCAGTGGAATCGGAGACTTTATCTTTGATAGAAGAAGCGATCAATCTCGAAATACTGAAGAATCAACCGGTTCACGCTGGATTTATGTCCCAGAAGGAGGCGGTTTCGGCCGGGGCAATGGCGCTCTTTGGTGAAAAGTATGGTGAGATCGTGAGAACGATCAAGATTGGCGACGTTGACGAACCGTATAGCTTCGAATTATGTGGTGGACTGCATGTCGGGGCAACCGGCGATATTGGGCTGTTCAAATTTACCAGCGAGGAGGCGGTTGGCGCGGGTCTCAGGCGTGTCGAGGCTATCACGGGTAGAGAGGCTCAGAGGATAATTCAACAACGATTAGCGACCCTGGAAAACTTATCCGAAAAACTTAATACACCCATCTCTGATATCGAGCAACGCTTGGATGCAATCATAGACGACAATCGCGCGATGAATAAAGAGCTGGTTCGCCTTCGAAGAAAGCAGGCGAAGACAGAATTTGAGGATCAACTCGAACAGATTCAGAGCGTCGATGGTATTCCGCTTATGGTCTCCCAAGTCCATGTTGCAGATATGGATAGTTTACGTGAGATAGCTGATTGGTTTCGAGATCGCGTGAACAGTGGCGTGGGTGTATTTGCAGCCGTCGTAGATGATCGGGTACTGTTAATCGTTGCGGTAACGGATGATCTGATTTCCAAGGGAGTTCGAGCGGGTGATTTGGTTGGTGATATCGCGAAATTAGTTGACGGGGGAGGAGGCGGCCGGCCGTCCTTGGCACAAGCTGGCGGAAAAAGCGTGGCCAAGCTCCCAACAGCGCTCGACTCTGTTCCCGATATCTTATCAAGACATCTGAACCGTTAAAGTAGCCACGGTAAGACAATGGCCATTCAGGTCCTTTACCTTCAAGTAGATGACGACATCGTATCGATACGTGATCGCCTGGATTGGGCAAAGGAATCTCAAGTAATTCTTGTCTGCCCACCAGAAGGGGATGTTCTAACCAGTTACCTGGATTTGGCAATGTTGCGAAGACATGCTGATTCGCTCCGTCTCGAAGTGGGCTTAATATCAACGGATCATAGGACCAATAGTCAAGCAAAAGCATTGGGATTTCCAGTGTTTTCGACCGTTCGATCGGCAACGCGTAGTCGAAGACGATGGTGGCGTGGAAGGCGAAGGCGGGAGTTTGTAGGCCAACGTGTCATAGTCGATGAATCTGATCAGCGTGAGATCAAACGGCGTCGTAAAGAACCACCTACATGGCGTAAGTGGTTGACGAGATATTTGGCAATAATTTTGTATATTGTGATCCTGGCTCTAATTTTTGTTACGGCCGTATACGCCATTCCTGGGGCGACGATAACTTTGAGACCAGAAGTCAGGCCCGTGGCAGTTTCGCGTCAAATCGTAGTCGATCCCCAAATAACCGTCGATTCCTCTTCAGGGGCAACGGTACCTGGACGGCTGCTAACCTCGATTCAAGAATGGCAAGCTGAAGTCGAGACGACAGGAACTGTTGCCGTGGCCGATTCGTCATCTCGGGGAACGGTTATTTTTGTGAACAAATTGGATGAGCCGGTTACCGTACCGGCCGGAACTCGCGTTAGTACATCGCAAAGCGACAGGATTGTCTTTCAAACTATTTCGCCAGTCGAAGTTCCCGATGTGGTTGGTGGGACTGCTGAGGCTCAAATCGAGGCTATTGAACCTGGTGAGGATAGTAATGTGGCAACTGGACTTATCAACCGGCTTCAAGGCACCCTGGCCAATCAACTGGAGGTACGAAATTTAGAGGCAACGACAGGTGGCTTGATGCGCCATGAACCGGCCGTGACCGAGGCCGATCAACAAAGGCTAAAATCTCAAGTATTACAGCAGCTTCAAGTCCGGGCCTTGGCCGAGATGGAAGGCATGCTTTCCGATAACGAAGTGTTGGCGCGAGATTCCCTTCGATTGGTAGAGATTCTTGACGAATCCTATACATATTTCCCCGGCGAACAGGCAAATAAGCTGGCGGTTGAGATCCGAGCCGAGTTGCAGGCAACGGCCGTCAACGAATCCCAGGCAGTTGCCCTGGTATATGAAGGGTTAGCCAACGAGGTAACGCCAGGATTCGAACTTGTCCCTGACAGCCTGATATTTGGCGGTGGAGAGATCATCGGCGTTGATGGCCAAGGACGGGTGACATTTGAAATGATGGGGGAGGGTCTCATCTCCGCTCGATTGACGATGGATGGCATTATCGAACCAATATCGGGGCAAGAGATCGGAAAAGCAGCTTCTTTTTTGTACGAACAACTGCCATTAAGCGATTACCCAACAATACGGGTTTGGCCAGAGTGGTTCGGCCGGTTGCCCTATTTGCCGGTTCGGATCCAAACTCATGTCGAAACGGGCGTCGGTGAGGCTACAGAATTGTCTCAGACGCCAAAGTCGTTCAGAGTATATTAGGTGTTGGGTTTTCGTACGTGTATCAACCCCTGCGCTGTGTTATAAACGGTTCCTTGAGTTCGCAACCGGTATTCCGAGATCCTCGATGGGAATTTCAATGACATCCAACTACAATCAACCTGGAGAGTAAAGAGGTATTTCCATTGGCGAAGCTGCATGGCAACGAACCTAAAGGCGGACGCGTTCTCGCTCTGGATTTGGGTGAGAAGCGCATTGGGGTTGCCGCTAGTGATGAAAAGAGAATTGTCGCCCGTACTGTGGGCGTTATTAATCGTTCTTCGCGGAAAGATGACTTCAAGGCAATCATCAGAATCGCTGAGGAACAGAAGGTAATATTAATTATCATAGGTTTACCATACCTTCTATCGGGCATTGAAGGTAGTAAAGCCAAATGGGTCAAGGAATACGCTTTAGACCTCGAGCAACAAAGTGGTTTTGATGTTCGGCTCTGGGATGAAAGTTTTTCCACGCTAGACGCCGAAACGAGCTTGAGGCAACGTGGAATTCACGGGAAACGTCGAAGAAAACGAGTTGATGCCGTTGCTGCGGCGTTTATTTTGCAGTCTTACCTTGATTCGAAATCCAATCTCGACGGCTAGAGATAGGAAAAGCTGAATCATCGATAAACCAAAATTCAGTACAAACATCAACCTTATCTGAGCTAAAAAGCCTGACCAGATCATTTTATGAATACCAATTCTGACTTCGATGAAAACGAAGGCGATTCGATAAAATTGAGTCGCTGGTTTCCCCGTTTGATACTATTCACCCTGGTTATCTTTTTGTGCTCATTGGCTGCTCTAATCCTCTTCTTCGTCTGGGAAGGATCCCAGTTGAATGGTGTCATCGGTTTGGGAAGTACTAGAGCGAATCTGAATCCAGTTGAGCGCCTTTACCTTCGGGGAGTATTAGCGGCACGAGCTGATGAACTTAATCGGCCCGTTGGCGCTGGGAACGAGCCGGTATTATTCAAGATCGAGGTAGGTCAGAGCGGGGATGTCATAGCCAACAACCTGGTCGCAGCCGGCATGTTGAATGATACCGAATTGTTTACTAATTATCTGAAATATTACGGTCTGGATTCTCAACTTGCGGCTGGCACGTTTGAACTCAATCCTGGATCGACGATTCCAATGCTGGCAAACACTTTGATTCAGGTTGTGCCCCAATCAATTGAGTTGAGATTTCTTGAAGGCTGGCGGATCGAAGAAATGGTGGATTATCTTGAGGCCGTGCAACCGGCGGATATTGATCCTAAGGAATTCCAGAGGATTGCTCTGCAAAACGCCACCGATTTTGTTGGGGATCATGATTTTTTGTCCTCCTTGCCGCCTAGCGCATCATTGGAGGGATTTCTGTTTCCCGACACTTACGCAATACCTATCGATGCGGATGCATCTTATCTGGTCGATTTAATGCTTAATAACTTTGACAACCGTGTGACGCCATCGATGCGCCAGTCATATGGCGTTCAGGGTCTTTCTGTGTTTGAAGCGATTACGCTGGCTTCTGTCGTTCAGCGCGAGGCGGTGATATCAGAAGAACAGCCGACCATGGTGAGCGTTTTCACCAATCGTTTAAATGCGGGTATGCCACTGCAGGCAGACCCCACGGTCCAATTCGCTCTAGGATATCAGCCTGATCAAGGGACATGGTGGAAATCGCCGCTTAGCCTGAGCGATTTAGAAATTGACTCTTCATATAACACGTATTTGTATTTTGGGCTGCCTCCGGGTCCAATAAATAACCCAGGTCTAAGTGCACTTGAGGCGGTCGCATTTCCCGATGTGACTGATTATTTATTTTTTGTGGCTGGTTGCGATGACGATACCCCAGGCTCTCATGTGTTCAGTCTATCTTTTGAGGAACACCTTGCTCACGTTGAACGCTGCCGCGAATAGCCTCCGCAGGAATTATTCGGGATTTCCTCGTGCTTGGCTGATTTACCTGGCTTTTTGTTTGCTTTGTCTGCCAAGTTGCACAACTCTATCGCCAGTCGTCAAGATAGGGCTTGTTGGACCGTTCGAAGGCAGGCATAGGGATATTGGCTACGACGTTATTTACAGCGCCCGCCTTGCTGTTCGCCAGATAAATAGTTCGGGCGGCATTGGTGGGTACAGGATAGCTCTTGTAGCTCAAGATGACTTTGGTGATCCTGAGGTGGCACAACAAATTGCGGCAACTTACCTAAATGATCCGCAGGTTGTTGCAGTCATTGGGCATTGGCTACCAGAAACCAGTAATGCTTCCCAGCAAGTATATGAGGAGGGGAATTTGCCCTATGTAAATACAAGCATGAGTAATTTTGGCGCTTTCGATTCCGGAACGTTACCTCAGAATTTTCTTCAAGCATATGAGCAAATAACGCCATTTGACGAGCGCGCCGGTCAATATGCTGGAGGTGCATTTGACGCGATGAACTTTATTTTGGAAGCGATGAAAATCGCCCAGGAAAGTGAGGGAACTATCGACAGGGAGTCTGTGAGCCAGGCATTAGATAACTTACAATACCAGGGAATGACGGGCATAATAGAATCTAATTGACAGCGAATCAAGGACTGACTCTCAGAGTGAGGCTTTAGGAGGGAAGATAGCAGCGATGAAGAGGGTATTGGGAATCATATTTATTTTGATTGCGATTGTTGGTGTGCTTCTCAGCATCGGCGGAATAATCATCAGCCAACGGGCGATCGATGGAATCGGCGTTAGTTTAGATCAAACCCTAGAGTTGACGGCCGATACATTGGACAATGTGCAGGCGACCCTGCTTTTGACAAAAACGACTGTAGAACAAGTCGGTGATAGTTTAGACACAGTGGGACAGACGGCGCTGAATGTTTCAACTACGCTTAGTTCAACACAGCCCTTACTGGCTCAGGTGACCCAGGTCGCGACTGGGGATGTTCCGGATAGTCTCGATTCGGTTCAGGCCGCCATACCAAATGTTGCTGAGGCAGCTGGGGCTATTGATGACACGCTTCGTATACTCAATTCCTTCAAGGTCGATCGCAAGATATTCGGAATACCAATTAATTTCGATTTGGGTATCGATTACCAGCCAGGGGAACCTTTAGATGAAACTGTACTGGTTTTAGCAACAAGTTTAGATGGTATACCTGATGAGTTGCGGTCAATGAAATCCAATCTTGAAATTGCTAACGAGAACCTGGCTGTGATTGGTCAAAATCTCGAAGTTATTGCCGGGGACATGGATCAAATCAACGCTACAGTGGCAGAAATTGACCCGTTGCTTGACGAATATATTCGATTGACGACCGAGACGAGTGATTTACTTAGATTGACTAAATCCCAAATCGACGGTCAATTAGAACTGGCCCAATTGGCGCTTATGGGGCTGTTTATATGGTTAGGTATCAATCAGATCGTGCCTTTTTACCTTGGCCTAACCCTTCTTAAAGGAGAGGCAGCTACAGCTATGGCATCGCAATCAAAAGAGAGATACGAATCGGGTGATGAGCCTGGGCCGGGTGAAGGTTCTGAGTTGAGCAAGAGTCTTGAGTCAGACAAAGAGCCGGGATTGGTTGTTGCATCCGAGCATACAAACGAGGCTGATGCGTAAATTCCTATTTCTAGTGGCGATCATACTGCTTCTAGTCGCCTGTGACGGTATCGACCAGGAATCAACGGATTCTGGCATTTCCCTGAGGCCTACTACGATACCGACACCGACGCTGATCCCAAGTTTGCCGACAAGTACGATGGCGGCAGAAGTTGCGATCGAAGCTGAAAGCGTCGAGGATTCTCCAGGTTGGCCAACAGCTAATCCGACCGCCACAGTAACACCTCCTGCTACCGCGACTCCCATTCCTGCTCAAATGATAGCGATCGCCGCGAATAGATTTCAAATCGGTGACTACGACCACTCTGCTGAACAATATAAAAATGCCGTGCAAAGCAGTGATTTGAGTTCAGACCAGTTAGAAGAGACTCTTTTTGGACTTGGAAAGGCTGTGCTGGCTAATGGTCAAAGTGGTGAAGCTATCGATGCTTTCACGGATTTTTTGGCCATAACTGATTCACAACCACAATTGGACGAAGAAGACAATACAAAACCTGATAGCGAACCTGGGAGAGGTGACGCCTACTTCTATTTAGGCCAGGCCTATGAGTCTGAAAATGATTGTGCCAATGCGATTGAGGCCTATCTCAGTTACTTGGAGACTAGTAGGGATATGGTTGCCTATGTCATGCCCAGGATTGCAGCATGTCATTTAGATCAAGGAGATAGGGTCGGGGCGATTAAGGCATTCGAATCAGCTGTTGAAGGTGATGCTGAGCGATTCACAGAAATCTCGCTCCGCAAAGCCCTGGCCCGATTGTACGAAGAGGAGGCTAATTATCCGGCGGCAATCGAACAGTATAATGCCATTCTTGATGTGGCGAGAACTGAAAACACCCGAGGTGAAGCAACCTATTTGGCAGGATCGGCCGAGCTGGCTGCCGGAAATACGGAAGCTGGATATTCATTTTACAAGGATGCCGTCTCGAATTACCCCCAGGCCTATGAAAGTTATCTGGCTTTGTCGGCATTGGTCGATGCTGGCCTAGATGTCGACGAGTTTCAAAGGGGAGTCGTAGACTTTCATGCAAACGCCCATGATGCCGCTATTGCTGCTTTTAATCGTTATATTGAGGCGAATCCAGAGCATAGAGAAGATGTTCATCTTTACTTAGCCTGGTCCTATGAACAGTTGGGAAATTTTGATGCTGCTCTTACCCAAATAGAAGAATATATAAGTGCAACACAGCGGTTAGTACAACTAGAAGAGGGGGGCGAAGCAAATGATGCCGGTCAAGATACCGATGGCCAGCCACCAACCCAGGATGTAGCTCGCGGGTATATTGAAAAAGCAAAGTTACAGGCCAGAGCCGGTTTTTCTCCAGAGGCGATTGATAGCTATTTGGCTTATCTTGAAGAATTTCCCGAGGGTCCAGATGCGCCGTTCGCAGCCTGGTGGACTGCAACGCTTTACGAGAAATCGGGGAATACTGCGGAGGCAATAGAGGCTTTTCAATATCTTGCTGAAACTTATCCTGAACATGAAGATGCGGCTGAATCATTATATCGGGCTGGTTATTTGTCTTGGATAGCTGGGGAAAAAGATGATGCAATAGAATTTTGGCAAATAACTGCCGAAGAATATCAAGACCGTCGATTTGGCGCTGCAGCACTATTGTGGCTTCTTAGAACCATGCCGGAAGAAGATTTGGATCCTGTATTAGAACAAGCGACAAAAATCAGGTTCGAAGACTACTTTGCCATCAGGGTTGGAGATGTAGCCAGCAATACGACGCCATTCGAAGCCCCTGATAATATTGATCTAGCAGGCGAAAAGACCGAGCAGAATTCGGCAGAGTTATGGTTGCGTGATTTAGAAGGCGTGGAAACCGATGCGGATATCCGAACCTTATCACCAAATCTTGCGGCCGATGGCAGGCTGATTCGCGGCCAAAAGCTATGGAAACTTGGATTGTACCAAGAGGCAAAGCGCGAATTAGAAAGCTTGAGGGAAGATTATTCAGATGATTCGTTAGCCAGTTACCAGCTTGCGTTATTCTATCGCGATCTTGGTTTGTACCGATCTTCCATCCTGGCAGCTACCTCCATCATGCGCAATGCCGGTGTGGATGTATTCGGGGCTCCCAAATACATTGGTAAGCTGGCGTATCCTACTCATTATTCTGATTTGGTTTTGGCAGAAGCAGAGAAGTATGGGTTTGATCCACTTCTAATGTTTGCTCTCATACGCCAGGAAAGTCTGTTTGAAAGTATTGCCCAATCATATGCCGCTGCACAAGGCTTGGCCCAGGTGATCCCGGACACCGGGGCCTACATCGCACAAAGACTTGGTTGGCAAGATTATGAAAATGAAGATCTTTTCAAACCTTATGTCGGAATAGCATTTGGCGCCTATTATTTGGATCAGCAGCTAGACTCATTCGATGGCGATGCTGCGGCGGCACTCTCTGCCTACAATGGAGGTCCGGGAAATGCCGCTAGGTGGTACGGACAAGTTGCCGGTGATATCGATGCCTACATAGAAACCGTCGATTTCGCGGAGACAAGGGCTTACATTGAACGAATCTATACCGGTCAATCGGTGTACAAGTATCTGTATAGTTACTAGGTTTCGCCGCTTGAATCCAGATTATTAGCATCATGCCACAGAATTTTGATTGGCAAACTGAAGACGAGGATCATTGGAATGATTTATCCCTGGAAAGCACCGGCCGGTCGCGGAACTCCTCGAGCGCTCGTCCCCTGATTATCGCCTTGTGCCTGGCCATCACTATCGTCTTGGGAGCATTATTGGGCTTTCGTCATGTCGACCGATACTTAACCCAGGCTACTTCAACGGTTGAAGATGATATCATGGCAAGCCATGATATCGTGATGGCAGCCACTCAAGAATCAGATAAAGAAATACTAACATCCGTCCTTTCTGGAAGAGATCCATCATGGACCGAGATGCAATTACGTTTGCTTGATCAAGAACGCTTATTTGACCGGTCTGCTATCGGCTTATCTTGGCAGGCGGATGACTCACCAGGTAATGTAGCCATATCCCTTTCAGCAGACTTCAATCAAGCCGAAGTAACCGTTCCTCAAAAATATGAAGTTGTTTCCTATCGTAATCAGGAACAAATCATTGATCTTCAGCAAACCGTCATTTATCGACGAAGCGATGACAGGTGGTTATTATCCCCACCGGATATGGATTTTTGGGGGGAGGACATCAGAGTCAGCGGCAGATTTGCCGAAATGACTTTTCCAGAACGTGATGAAACCTTAGGCCGCCGTTTAGCGGCAGATCTAGAAAGCGCTCTGGCAGGGGCGTGCAACCAGGTAGAGGGGCTACTTTGTTCCGGCGAAGCTCGGCTTTATGTCAACTTTGTATCTAATCCACAATCGATGATTGATTTGGTTGAACCAATATCTCGTTTAGAAGATGGACCGGATATATTTTTACCAACCCCAACACTTATTGGTGTACCTATTGATAATACTGGTTACCAGGCATTACTGAGAGCTTATGGCGAGAGAGTCGTAGCGACATACATTGCCCAATCTACGGGATGGAAGTGCTGTCAACATCTTTTGTTTTACCAGGCCTTACTGGATCTGCAATTAGACACACTCGACCTTAGGCCATGGCCGATCGACAGTTCACAATATAGAAAATTACTCGACAATGATTATCATTTAAGTAATGAATTGTGGCTATCTAATGAGAATCCAACCGAAATCATTGAAGATCCTGATGCATGGTTGGTTTATATTCTGGTCGATTTTCTTGTAGATAAGTGGGCTGTTGTGCCCACAATTGAAATGCAACGACAGCTGATGAATGTGATTGATTATTCAGATTGGTTCTTCCTTACTACTGGAGGCAATACTCCGACTTCGTTTGCGGAAGAATGGCAGGTTTTTCTGTCAAGCCGTGGGAATCTGTTGCCGGAACCTGGGTTGACAAACTAACTTCCAATTATTTATCCGATTAAAAGGAGTGTAGACGGTGGCCGGGTTTGATTGGCAAACTGATGATGATTCGGTTTCTAACCGTCAACATACCTCCCCAGTTCGCACCGCGAAAGACCGTATTGTCCTACCCTTGATTATAGTTGCCTTGTTATCGGCCGGGGCAGCAATCTATGGGAACTTTAACCGGCAAGCGGAATTACGAGCACAAGAAGTCAGGATGGATGTTTTGGCGGCTTACCGGTTGTGGCAACTCGCCGACACTCGGAAGGATGCCGGTATTTTAGACGCAGTACTTGAGGGAGGTGATGCGAATTGGACCGTAATTCAGCGCCAGTTACTTAAGTCAGACTTACTCATAAACAGAGAGGTAATCGGCCTATCGGCAATTCGTGGATTTCAGGATTCTCCAGAAATTTCTCTCGTCATTGAACTCGACCCTGATTTGCAAAGCGCGCAAGTGATGTTCCAACAACCATACGTAGTTATCGCGGATCAATTCTCTCAGAATGAGATCATACTTGAACGAAGACTCAAGTTTGAATGGACCGGATCTCGATGGGTTGTAAGCGACCCAGGTGACAATTTTTGGGGCGAATGGGAGACGATGGTCAGCGAACATATCACGTTGATCTTTCCAGAAAAGGAAAAGTCGTTTGCCAGCAGATTTATAATTGACTTGGAAGAAGCGCTAAGGGAGGCCTGCTCTCGCCTTCTAACGAGTGGTATGTGCCCAGATCAAACTTCAATCAATGTAAGACTTGAAATCGATCCCAATATTTTATTCCGGCTAGGCGAGCAACCTGGGCCAATTTTCCGTGAATGGACGTATCTGCTACCAGCCCCATCACTGCTCGGTATGCCTATAGATGAAAAAGGATTCGAAATTTTTTTTAGAGGCTATGCTGACCGGATAATCGATGCGTTTGCTTCAGGCTTGACAAGCCCCCAGCAATTACCGAATCAATGGCTAGACATCATTTGTTACGGGCCAGAAGATTCATTACCCCACCTATTTCAATATGATATATCTGGAGATTCATGGAACCAGGCCGGCGGGGATAGCTCATATCGATATCTAGTATCCAATGCAGACGACAGTGCTGTGTTGGTGGAGGAGTTCTTTCCAGGAATCGCCAGTCAAGTGCGCTTGGTATTGTGGCAATATGGGAACAATTTCCCCGTATTTGACGAAAATGTCGACCCTGGCTGGCTTGTTCGTCCTGGTTGGTCGGGACCGTTGCATAATCAATTCATATTACTTCAGACCGTTGGCTCTAATCCAGGAATATCTGATTACCGATTGTTGGATCTCGCTCGATGTTCTGGAGGCATCTGCACGACTCAAGAGCTGGAAGGTTTACCTCTTTGGTCAGGTACTGGCTTAGAGACAATTGTTCAAAATGGGGATCAACTTTATATTGGAGATCAGAAAGGCCATCTCGGGAGGCATATAGGCCGGGGGTTTAACCCTTTCTGGCTGGAAGAGGGACTCATCGGATTCACTCGCTACGAGAACAGGGATGGTAACCTCCTGGCCGATCTGGTTCAAACGAACAGAGAAGTAGATGGCTTTTCAGTTCTTCTTAGTGCCGAGCGAATAATTGAAAGCTTCGGCGAAAAGGATAACAACCCGGTATATATTGAGCATGTCCAGACCGTTCCTCAGAATTGGGATAAATTATTAATCTATGGTAGGCAATATGGAAAAGAGGGGAGCGATTATCATATTCTTCTGGCCAAGCTTGACCATCGTTATTCAACGAACGCATCCCCAACCGTAAAAGATGTCCAGAAACTATTAACCTTAGATAATGCGCCAGCTGGTTATCCATCCGCTCTGTCGACAACTGGATCAGTCCCGTTTGTCGTATCACCTGACGGCCGTTGGTTGACAGTCAGCTGGTTGGAGGACAAGGCAAAAAATATATGGAAAATCCTATTGCTGGAATTAGACAGTGGGGATACCAAGGTTTATACCACCGGATATCCAGTGTTCACTTTCAAACGCCCCTTTTACGACTGGTCAAGAGATGGGGATTGGCTGGTCATTGCGGACGAAGGGTTCCTCCGCCTTATCAACCCTGATCATGACTACGAACGGATAATCGGTCATGGCCTAAATGCTTGCAGTTATCCGGCATGGAGCGCCACTGCAATCGATTTTTAACTATCAGGATCTAAAAACTTTTGGTTTAGGATGCCAGAAAATTTTCATTGGAATACAGACGAAGACGATTGGGAAGGCGATCATCAAGCCAAAATTGTGCCACGGCCGTACAGGATGCGCTTTCTGCCAGCAATAGTGGGATTGTTGATCGTCATTGTTGTTGGGGCTGTTCTGTACGTTCAAACAAAAAGAAGCCTGGATGAAGTCGAGGGCGTCTACTCGGCCGATATTATTTCTAGTTACAATCTGATAAAAAGGTCGATTGATGAAGGAGATAATGAACTGTTTAAGACGATGCTCTCTGGAAGCGATTTCGAGTGGGCAACAGCCCAGCAGGAGCTATTTGAATTGGGTATATTGACAGATCTCCGGCCGCTTGGTTTGAGCAACAGGCCAGTGGCGACTGATGTTGTTGGAGTCGAGCTCAACCCAAAGCTGAGCAGCGCAGAAGTTACGATCGAACAACACTATGGTTACGGAAGCAGTAATAACGAGAATCCGATCATAAATCTTCACAACGAAAACATATATCGGCGGGGCGAACGGTGGCTCTGGTCCCCACCGAAAGAGGAATATTGGGGTGATGCCTTTGATGAAGAAGTGGTGGGGGAATACCTGACCATTTTCTTTCCAAATCGAGATGCCGACATCGCCTTACGTTTACAAAAGGACTTGGATTTACTGGTCGATGAATGGTGCCAGCTCAATGGTAAAGAATATTGTGATGAACTACGCATTCAGATTAAATTTAGTCGTGATCCCAATTCACTTTTAAATCTGGCGGGCCAATTTTATCAAACCGGATATGCTGGCAAGAAACTCTTTTTCAATGGGCGGGCCTATACGTTGTCCTTGCCAACCCCTTCGTTAATTGGATTGCCACAAGATAAGGCCAGTTACCAGGCTGTATACAAAGGATATGGATCCCATCTTATCGGTGCCTTAACGGCTGAGTTAATCGGCGAGGGATGTTGCCAAAACGACGCCTCATATTACGCGATGGTTCGGCAGCAGCTGGCTGATTTGGCCCTGTCACCAATTGGCAGCGATCAAGGAAGGGAAATTAGCCTCGATGGCATCGCGCCAGGTTACGGCCTTCAATTGCTATGTCAGGAAGGCTTGGGACAGTCAACACAATTGGTGAGTTACAGTCGGTTACAGAATCAATGGCAAACCGATATTAATAACAGGCATGTTGTCGATATTCGCAAAATGCCGACGGGAGAAGGCGTACTATTGCTTGAGGTAGAAGAATCTTCACCAGAATCCAATATCCGGATTATTTTGTGGCTCGATGGTCGGGAAAATATTCTCTTTGAGCAGACAATGCCTGAAGAGACTGCCGACCTTGTTACCTGGCAATTGCAAGAGCGAGAAAACCGGCTGCTTCTGGAGATTCCTGATCTTATCAGAGGAGCCGGTACATTCTACAATTTCGATCTTTCAGTATGTGGTTCAGGGGAGTGTTCTTCAGAAATTCATCATTTTTGGAGCAGACCTATCTGGTCGCCAAACGGGGATCATCTCTTGGTTCGCCAGTATGGATTGATTTGGCGGCAGAAGGGTTTTGAGTCGATTCCTTTGGCTGATGGGATGGCACCATTTTGGGTTGACGATGATTCCTATGGATTTATAAGGAGTTTGGGAGAAGATGAAATCGTAGTTGTTCGCAACCTGGGTGAGGATGATTATCAAGGCATCGTAGAGACGGCTGAACTGTTGTCGGTTTTGGATCAAGAAAATCGTCCGAAGCAAATGTCGATAGGCCATGTAGCGGTTGACCCAGCTAATTCGAATTTTTGGTTTATCCTGGCCTTTGGTCTTACTGTCGACGGAGGGGCCGGTGAAGCCTTTATCTTCAAACTTAACCGGCAAACAGAAGATATTTCTCTCATCGTGAGATCTGAGAATCTACATAGCTTCGGCCTCTCGCCAGTTGGCGGCAAACTATCAGCAACCCTCTATGATCTAGCCTCCTTGTCCTGGAAGATTATCACCCATGATGTCCGGTCCAATCTTACTGTCTCCCATGCCCTTCGAGGCGGCTACGCACAGCAAATACCCCCGATCATCGATTGGTCTCCTGACGGACAATGGTTATTGGCTATGAATCAAGGCTTTTTGACTCTTGTCGACATCAATTCTAACGAACAGAAGCTTGTTTCGCCGCCAGAGGCTGGTTGTACGAGAGCTGTTTGGCTAGCCGATTGAAATTAAGAGAAACCAGATTTACCTTTTATCTTCTCGGTAGTAGCTGTGAAAAATGGATAATAAGAGCGGTGATTTTGATTGGCAGACCGATAGTGATGAAGGATGGGAGCTAACTGCCAATCAACAATCTCGCGAAACAAGTAGTCGGTGGAAAGAATGGCGGCTCTTTTTCCTGGTCCCATTTGCAATCATGCTCATTGGAGCGGCAACCGGGGTTTATCTGTTCATCGGCCAACGCACAGATAGGGTCCAGGAACGTTTTGCCGACGAGGTTATCAGAGGCCATAATTTGCTGCTACAAGCAGTTGAAGAAAATGATGATGAGTTATTTTTGGAACTACTCTCCTCGAGAAAAATATCCTGGCGGTCACTCCAAGAAGAGTTGCTCCGACGGCAGCTAATCTTGGGCAGAACCTCTTTTGGTTTACTAAAGGCGCCGGGGAGGAGGGCAGATCATATTTCTCTGGACGAATCCGTAAAGTTAGGTGCTGACCTAAAAACGGCCGAAGTTGTTGAGCAGGTTAACTATTCGATCGCGACGGGGGAGAATTTATCACAGATCGTTCCACTTGAAATGATTTTCCATTATCAACGAGAAGGTGCAAGCTGGAAATACATTCCCCCACCTGATGAAGATGCTTTTTGGGGGAAATGGTCTCGTATTGAGATGGAGAATATCACGATTGTGGTTCCACAAAGGGATGAGGATCTTGGCCAATTGTTTTCTAGAGATCTTGATTCATTAATCCACGAATTGTGCACACAGCCAGAAATCGAATGCCCACCGGATTTTCACTTGCGGTTACAACTCGATCGCCAGCCGCGTAGCTTACTGCGCCTGGCAGAGGATTACAAAGGAGACGAATTAACTCTTGGATCTGGCCAATATTCGCTGGTATTGCCGACCCCCACACTTGTCGGCCGACCGATTGACGAAATTGACAATGAGGTGCTTTACAAATCATATGCCGGCTGGGTAGCGGCGGTCATAATTACCAACTATCTCATCATGGATGATGAAATAGGCGACACACACTTGATTGACTATTTATCTAAAAGGGACTTGCAGCCGCCGCTCGCTCCCGATCTGATATTACCACGGGCGGCCGAAGTCCCTCCTCAGGATGTGAATGCATTGCCGGCCCAGGATTTATTGATGCTTTGTGCCGCCGACCAACGTCTAAACCTTTGGCGATATAGCCCGGTTCAAAATCGTTGGTTAGATGAATTAGCTGATGTTGGGCCAAATGTTTTTGGTGCAACACAAGTGAACTCGGAAGCGATTTTATACCGTTCGCCAGATGTCAAAGGCGTATTACTCACCATGCATCAATTGGATAATCAGGAATCTCGTTGGCGTACTTATTTATGGCGAGATCGTGAGAGTCATCTTCTGTTAGATGAAGATTCCCTATATTTTTATTGGCCTTCTTTATTCTTCTCATGGGCCGACCAATCACGGGGCCGGCTAACCGTCTTTGGCTTGATAAATGAAGATCCACGTAGTGACGCAGTTGAAGCACTCTGGTACGATATTCATGAATGTTTAGATTCGATCTGCGAACTTCGACCAATTGAAGGTATCCCTTTTTGGTCTCCAGACGGCAAATCCTCCATCATTTTCCAAGGATTTAATAGCGATTCTCCCTGGTTGTCGTTGGGCGACGATGAGGCTATGCTGTTGCTCGATCTCGGTAAAGGTTTGCCAGTCGGTTGGCTTGATGCAAATCGTTTTGCCTATTTGCTTATGGCGGCGGAAAGCCAAGATTCTGCTCCTTCTAGTTCCTTCGATGAGTTGGTTGTGGCTACAGTTTCAAGTCAAAGGGGTGAGATTGTCAGCCAAGAGACAATAATCAAGACCAGTGATCTCTCGAAAGCAGTTTTTGACGAAGATAGAAAGGATCAATTGAGGATTGATTCAGCTCTAGCCATTGATGATGGAATGAGTGGTTGGGTCATAATCGCATCTTATCCAGCTAATAATGACAATGATTCGGTATCATATATATTCAGGTTCTATCCTGACCAAGAAGTTGCAAATATTATAGCAACGCACGAAGGCTCAACTTTTCCCATGGTTCTGGGCCAACGAGCTGGATTCATGGCGATAGCATGGCGAGGCGAAGATAAACTGGTTTTCAAAATATTCGATACCATTGATGGACAATTATTGTGGCAAGATGATACTTTGCCATATGATTGGTCTGATGATGGTAAATGGTTGATTTTCGTTGAACAGGGTCGTTTACGCTTCACAGGTACGGAGTCTCACCAAGAAATAGTAATCCCATATGATTTAAGAGGTTGCTATTCTGCGGTGTGGGTTGACCGGGATCTATGATGCCCTTTTTAAATAACAGATGAAAATTAGTGGGAGCTTTCCTTGTTGATATCATTTATCTTGACAGAAAGACACTATTTTCATCAAGGCTGACATGAATAAGTTACGCGTTCAGGAACAATTTGGAGCAAATGCTGCGGCCTATGTTACAAGTAAGGTTCATGCGAAAGGCCCAAGTCTGGCCCAATTGGTGAGTATTTTGAAACCGGAGGAAGATTGGCGAGTATTAGATATTGCCACCGCTGCTGGGCATACAGCTAATACGTTTGCTCCCCATGTAAAACAAGTGATTGCGACCGATATTACATTTGAGATGTTGTTATTGTCAGCCGCTGAAATCCGAAAGAGAGATGCTGATAATGTCCAATTGCTCGCGGCCGATGCTGAAGATTTACCTTTTAGAAACCAATACTTTGATTTGGTTACTTGTCGCATCGCGGCGCACCACTTTCCAGACGTAGCGCGATTTGTACGTGAAGCGGCTCGAGTGCTGGTGCCCGGGGGTAGGCTGGCGATTGTCGATAATGTTGTACCTGAGCCGAGATACTATTCGAAGAAGGGCAGACGAAAAATGGACGTTGGACGTTATGTCAACTCTTACGAAAAATTACGAGATCCAAGCCATGTGCGCTGTTTGAGTATTGTCAAATGGCAGCAGCATCTCGAGCAGGCAGGACTCTCGGTAGTTTACCAAGAAATAGCTCAAAAGAAGATGGATTTTGAACGGTGGGCTAATCGAATGAAGATAACAAAGGAGAATCAAACCAGGCTGCGAGTGATGCTTTACCAGGCTCCGGAAGGTGTGTTGGATTTTTTTGAGCCTGTCGTTACAGGCAATAATATCGAGTTCTTTTTGAAAGAAACGATCCTGATTGGCGTTTTGCCCATTTCTTGACCGAATTGACCCAGAAAGCTAGAATCAATTTTTTGGATAATTATCACAAATAATGGGCTAATTAGAATAACAGACCGAAACCTGGATAAAAACTGGAATAAGCATGTCAAAGAAGTATCATTTCTGGATCAGCGGTTGCCAAATGAATTATGCGGACGCTCGGCAGGTCGCTACTGGTCTGGAGCAACTGGGTTACCGGCCGACGCTTGAGGCTGACGATGCAAATGTCATAATTTTGCAAACCTGTACGGTGAGACAACAAGCAGAGGACAAAGCTTTTGGTAGGCTTCAGAGTTTGCGGCCCCTCAAGGAGGAAAAGCCTGATCTGACTTTAGCGATGATGGGTTGCATCGTCGGCGTCAAAGGAAATGAGTCACTTGAAAAGAAGTTCCCATTTGTAGACGTCTGGATGCCTCCGGCAACTGATGGCCGGCCTTTAATCTCGCACTTATTGCAAAATGATGATTTTTTAAGCGATGCAGTAGATACGAATCAACGCCATGCAGTGCAAGACGGGGATATCGTTCTTTCCCAGAGCATGAAGGCGAACCAGGTCTCCGCACCTGTGGCCGTAGTATATGGTTGTTCGCACGCTTGCTCATTCTGTATCATCCCTAACCGGCGAGGAATTGAACGCACACGTGCAGTTGGAGATATTGTCGCCGAAGTCAGAACCTTGGTATCGCATGGCGTGCGCGAGGTCGTGTTACTCGGGCAGATTGTCGATCGTTACGGCAAAGATGTCCCCGATGGGCCGGATTTGGCTGATTTGCTGCGAGTTGTTCACAATATCGATGGCTTAAGCCGTATACGTTTCTTGACGAGTCATCCAAATTATATGACGAACGAGATACTCAGTGCTGTCGCTGAGTTACCCAAAGTAATGCCTCAAATCGAAGTGCCTATTCAAGCAGGGGATGACGCCATTCTAGAACGAATGAAAAGAGGCTATACAGTTCAACAATACCGCGAGCTGACGCACCGAATTAGAGATATTGTACCGGGAGCATCTATTCACAATGATATCATCGTCGGATTTCCTGGAGAATCCCGCCAGCAATTCCAGGGTACGTATGATCTGATAAAAGAGTTGGAATTCGATAAGGTTCATATTGCTCGCTATAGTCCAAGGACTGGTACTGTAAGTGCCCGAAAAATGGTTGATGATGTACCTGATGAAGAAAAACGTTACCGGTTTCATGCGCTTGAATCACTTCAGAAAAGTATATCGATTAAAAAGACGAGACAGTGGCTAGATAAGAATGTGGAAGTCCTGGTTGAGGATAAACATAAAGGCCGCTGGCGCGGCCGAACACCACAAGGAAAGCTAGTTTTCTTAGACGATGATCGTGACTTACGCGGCAAATTGGTCGATGTACACATTTCTTATACAGGCCCATGGAGTATGTCAGGCGAAGCCATTGACAAGAAAACCCAGCCACAGCAGTTGAGCCAGAGCATCCCGCTAACCATAATCTAGGTGCTGTTGTCTGAACGCAGGTGAAAACACTTGCCAGACAGAGAGTGTCCTAATCTATTTGACCAGCATTTTTGGCAACAGTAGAATCCAAATAGTGATGAGCCAGTAATCCTTCATTATTATCGTCGCAATTTGCTGGCAATTTATCCAAGGATAAGTAAGATCTCAGAATCCACGGCCGCTAAAATGAATGCCATAACCAATCATTTGCGCGAACTTTTTCAGGGGAACCTTCGTTCTAAATATGTCACCAAGAGAGTCAAACAACATCGAACGCGGTCCCGGAGTGAACAAACAGACAATTAATGGCTGTGCCTAACGATGGTTAAAATATTGGTAATTGAAGCGGACCAGAAAATAGCATCTCGGCTCCATGTTACCTTGCAAGCAGTTAGTCGGATACAAACCAAGATTGTTCCATCGATGAGGGAAGCCCGCCTTGAACTAACTGGGCAACATTATCACCTGGCCATTATTCCGGCTGATGAGGCAGCTCAAAAGTCGCGCGGACTAAAAGCAGTTCAACCTGATTTGAGCATTATTGTTTATCATTTCGAGGCAACAGATTCACCGATTTATGAAGATCCTGAACATTTTCAAGCAGTAATGACATTGAATGAGCTTGAGATTTCTCTGCCGGAAATTGTGGCCCAAGTTAGATGGAACCAAAGCGATTTATCACTATCCCAGTACGGAGTATCCCACTCAAAAGAGCTGCTTAGTCAGGAGCGTTTAAGCGAATTATGCCGTATTGTCAAGCTGGAAGGAAGGGTTCAACAAGTAATGCTCTCGATAGGGAATGAATTTGTTGCACATGGTTGGGTTCAGAGTAACGAGCGAGCACACGAAGTATTGACAACCGTAAATGAATCATGGATTGGGGGTAAGGGATCAACCCAGGTTCAGTATATGTATTCTTCTCTATCAGATGAACCAGTCGTCTTATACTCACAATTAGTTGCTGGATATCTATTAACCTTGATTGCCCGCCAGGATACGCCGATCCCTGACCTCAGAGCCCAAGCAACACTTCTAGCGGAAGGGATGTTAAGCAATATCAGACAAGTAAACGATGTCATCCAAGTTGTACCAACAAATTTAGTCCGTCGATCGGGCCGGTTCAGTCAATACCCAGCATCTTACACATTAATCCTGTGGACGATCGAAGCCATTCCAACGCCGATCCAGGATCTCATTAGTCATAGTATTGAACGAGTCGCTTATGAAAACGACTGCACGTTAAAGTACCTAGATATTCAAAGAGATCATGTCCAAATTGTCGTTTCGTGCTTTGTCCCACAGCCAAGCTCATGGATCGTCAATTTGATAAAAACAGGTATTGAGCAGGACATTCAAGCCCAATATGGGCTGGCGCCCTCCTTATGGGTAACTGGCTATTATGTGACAGAAAGTAATGAACCGTTGACCGGCGCGGAATTAGAATTTGTAAGACATTCTCCCTCCCAAGACAAGGGCACTTGATAATGAATAGACTGGTTTTGATCGATGGTCACGCATTAGCTTATCGCGTGTTTTATGCATTGCCCTTGGAGGCCTTTACAACCAAGGATGGCGAGCCAACCAATGCAACGTACGGATTTTCGCGAACCGTGCTGGACATCATGTTATCGGATGATCCACCCAAATACCTGGCGGTCAGTTTTGACGTGGGCGCTACATTTCGCGACGAATTATTTCCTGACTACAAGGGTACCAGGGAAAGGATGCCTGACGAATTGCGGGTTCAGATCGAACGAATTCGTGAGGTGCTCGATGCTTTTAATATTCCAGTATTAGAGTTGGAGGGCTATGAGGCTGATGATGTTTTGGGGACTATCGCTACTCAAGCAAAAGATTTTAATGTACCAGTTCTGATCATAACCGGAGATCGTGACTTACTTCAGCTCGTGGACGAGGAAACTTCAGTTGAACTGCCACCTGGTAGATTTCAGCGAGAGCCTACAAGTTACAATGTAGAATTGGTAGTTGAGAAGCTAGGTGTGCGTCCAGACCAAGTTGTTGATTACAAGGCCTTGGTGGGCGATAAGAGTGACAATATTCCAGGAGTTGCCGGCGTCGGCCAAAAATCGGCCACCAAGCTTCTCGCAGAATATCAAACGCTCGATAATATTTATCAGAATCTCAATAATATTACGGGGGCAATGGGGCGAAAACTAGCGGAGGGTCGAGACTCTGCCTTTCTAAGTTATAAATTGGCCCGTATCATAACAGACGCCCCGATCACTCTAGATATAGACGCGTGCCTAACCAAGGAATATGATGCCGCTGGGGTCCTGGAGCTATTTCGGGAGTTAGAGTTTCGCAGCCTGACTGCACGAGTTAGTGAGTCACTGATTGATACTCCCGACATCAGCCAGCAAGAGCTCACGAAAACCGTCATTATTCAGAATTCAGATCAATTAACGGACCTGGTCGGATTGCTTGAGCAAGCGGACGAAATAAGTTTTGATGTGGAAACAACAGGTCTAAACAAGCGTACAGCAGAACTAGTCGGTATTTGTTTAAGTGTTGATCCACCTACCGGATACTATATTCCAGTTGGCCATCTTACGGGAGAGAAGCAGCAAGATGTAGGTCAAATGGCGCTTTTCGCAGGAGTAGCTCAGTTGGCCCCTGGTCAGTTGCCGGTAGACAGGGTGCTCGAGGCACTTAGAGGGGCGATGACCGATCCGGATATTCCAAAAATCGCGCATAACGCTAAATACGATTACTCAATCTTGGAACGTTATGGCTTGACAGTAGCGCCTTTGGGCTTTGACACGATGATAGCTGAATGGCTATGCAACCCAACCAGTAAGCACTTAGGTCTCAAAGATTTGGCTTTTCACCGGCTAGGTATCGAGATGACCCCAATAACGGAGCTCATTGGCAAGGGAAAAGATCAGAGGAGTTTTGCCGAAGTTGCGATTGAATCAGCAGCATCATACGGGGCGGCCGATGCCGACATAACTCTGAGATTAGCGAACGATCTGAAGGAAGAAGTTAAGGCCAATGGACAAGAGAATCTTCTTGCCGACCTCGAAATGCCCTTGATTCCGGTTTTAGCCGCCATGGAAAAAGAGGGCGTCGGGGTAGACGTCCCATTTCTTCGAAGGATGTCCAAAGATTTGGATCTAAGACTGAAAGAGTTAGAGGAGAAGATTTATCTCATAGCCGGGGAGGTCTTCAATATAAACTCGACGCAACAACTGAGCGATATCCTCTTCCTAAAGCTAAAATTACCACATGAAGGATTACGAAAAACAAAATCGGGTTACTATTCCACGGCAGCAGATGTTTTATCTGATCTACGTGCCATCGATGAAACAGGCATAATCGATGCTATTCAAGAATTCCGAGAATTGGGCAAATTGAAAAGCACCTATGTCGATGCCTTACCAGAGATGGTGAATACAGAAACTGGGCGTATTCACACAAGTTATCGGCAGACGGGCGCTGTTACGGGCCGGCTGGCGAGCAACTCACCCAATTTGCAAAATATTCCGATTCGGACTGAGGCTGGTCAACAAATCAGGCGAGCATTCATATCCAGACCTGGCTGGCTATTTCTTGCAGCCGATTATTCACAGGTTGAGCTTCGGGTTTTGGCCCATATAAGCCAAGATGAAGCCTTGATGGAAGCGTTTAGGCAAGATCAAGATATTCACCAGACGACAGCCGCGGCCGTCTATGGCATTCCGGTAAGTGAAGTTAGCTATAACCAACGCCGGTTTGCCAAAGCAGTTAACTTTGGCCTGATTTACGGCATGGGAGCCTACCGTCTTGCTAGGGATTCGGAACTCACGTTAGCCGAGGCCGAAATTTACATTTCGGCTTATTTCGAGAAGTTTCCAGGAATCAACGGCTATCTTGAACGAACTCGCCAACAGGCGCGCGAGTTGGGCTATGTTGAGACACTTTTTGGCCGGCGACGTTATTTTCCTATCTTCGCGGCCAAAGGACAGGTCAACCGGCAAGCGACAGCCCGGGCCGATCGTGAAGCTGTTAACCATCCAATTCAAGGAACTGCGGCCGATATTATCAAGGTTGCTATGATAAGATTGCATGACCTGTTACTTTCCAAATATCAGGCCCGGCTGATTTTGCAGGTCCATGATGAATTGGTTTTAGAAGTTCCTGAAGATGAACTGAATGATGTTCGGCAATTGGTGGTAGAGGTCATGTCCTCAGCGTACGACTTATCGGTACCATTGAAAGTCGATACAAGCAGCGGACAAAACTGGCTGGAGCTGAAAGGTTAACCAAGAAGCTGTCCGCTTTAAAAAGAGCGGATCATTCTTCCGATCGATCGAAAAACACTTCCACCAGTGAAAAGTCAATATTTGCTGGACCGGCAAAACTTTCGGCCCAGATTCCGTAATAATGCTCGTTTAAAGGTACACTCCCACGCCAAAGGATTTCCCTGTTAAGACGCACAGACGAGACCATCTCTTCACGAACATCAATCCAAATCTCATTGCTACCTTGGTTTGTGTTAACGTGTGGCCAGGTTTGCCAGGGCAAAATGTTTAATTGTTGAGGAGTGTCTTCAGTGGCAGAGGCTGATTGCCACATCGTCACATATCCTAAAGGAGAGACAGCTACCCCAACGTATTCATCTTCGTTACCCAGTAGCAAACCGTAACCGCTATCTAGATCACCGACCATCAAATTTGCCGACAACCGGATTGTATAGCTGTCTGACGGAATAGATTGATCGAACCAGCCGATCTGTTGAGTGCCACCAACTGTAAGGGTCTGATCGATATTGAAGGACTCAGCAAGCTTTCCTTGAGGCTTAGGATCAAACACTCCGGCCGAAATCAAGGCAATGCTCATCGCAATAGCTAATAGAACTAAGGCGGCCGAGATTCCGAGCCAGCGCCATGCTCCTTTTGGCACACTATCTTCAATCCGCATTGCTTAGTAGGGAAACATATGATTAAACAACATTCACCAACCATATTTCGAGTTTGCCTTCAGCCTGATAAGCGCTGATACTTGCATTATGGTAGATGAGATTTTATACCGAGTTGAAGATAGAGTCGCGATTCTCACCTTTAATCGACCAGAGAAGCGTAATGCCCTGAGTTGGAACAGCCAGGAGCGGTTCGCTGCCATAGTGGATCAAATTGACCAGAATGAATACATTCGTGTAGTGATAATTTCAGGGGCAGGCAACAAAGCCTTTGCTTCTGGCGGCGATTTAAAGGAACTTTCATCGGACATGAAACCCTCCGATGGCGAACGCTTGAACCGCATCATGAGTGACGCCCTGGAGACACTTGTTAGGCTAAAAGTACCCGTAATCGCTGCTATAAATGGTGATGCTATTGGTGGTGGCTGTGAAATTGCTACCGCATGTGATCTGAGATTGGCTATGTCGAATGCTCGTTTCCGATTTGCTCAAGTTCAAGTGGGTTTGACCACTGGTTGGGGAGGCACGAGTCGCCTGGTCCGGCTATTGGGTGCCAGTAGAGCCTCTGATTTATTGTTGACCGCACGTTTTTTTTCAGCTGATGAAGCATACCAGATGGGCTTTATCCATGGTATCACACCGGTCGGCTCCAATGTTTTAACCGAGGCTTTGAACTTAGCCTACAAAATCAAAGAGTTGCCCGACCAGGCTTTGGCTGCAACAAAATCATTGATTCAGGCGGCATCCTATTTACCGGCCACCGAAGTTAAGCAAATCGAGTCCCAGCTATTTAATGAATTATGGCTGTCGACTGATCACATTGAAGCATTAACTGCGTTTCGGGAAAAGAGGGATCCACAGTTTCGAAAAATTTCAACTGGAGATGGACCGGACTGATGTACGATCGAATAGCTCACCTTTATGATTTAATCCATGAAGAATTAAAAGAGGATATTCTGTTCACTTTACATTTGGCGGATCTATATGGCCTGCAGGTCCTTGAGTTAGGATGTGGAACGGGTAGGCTATTGCTGCCGCTTGCTCGGACAGGCCACCATATTACGGGCCTCGATCAAACACGGTCAATGATCAGAATCGCCAAAGCGAAAATTGCCTCAGAGAGTGCGTCCGTTCAAGAAAGGGCAGAAATTATCGAAGGGGATATGAGTTCTTTTGACCTTGGACGACAGTTTGACTTAGTCCTTATTCCTCATAACACGTTGATGCACCTTAGCCCGAACCAGATGCAGGCTTGTTTTGGCTGTGTCGCGGCTCATTTGCGGCCGGCCGGCAGGCTGCTCATTGATGTGGACAATCCGGTGGGGATGGCCGATTTCGAGGACGACAATTTGTTGCATTTGGAGCAAATCCTGTTTGATCAAGATTCGGATAAAACGATCCTTCAGATGGCGAGCAGCTGGGTCGAGGCAGACCGTCAAATTCGCCACACCACTTGGATCTTCGATACGTCACTTACATCCGGCGGTCAAGTAGAGCGGATCATCGTGCAGAGTAAGCTTCATTATCAGTATGCACATCAACTGGAATTATCTTTGCAGTCGAAAGGATTAATGATTGAATCCATATATGGCGATTATGATAAAAACCCATACGATGAGGAGTCGCCAAGGTTGTTGCTCGTGGCAAAGAAGGAATTAGATTAGTTGTTTTGCGTGTGTATAGGAGCCAATTCAGGTCCCATGCAATCCAGACCATATCTGGTATAGGCCAAAAAAAATGAGTGCAGCGATTGCCAGGATGCTAAACACTCTGACCATTTTGGGTCCGATTCGGCCCGCGAGGGCAAAAAGAAAAATCAAAAAGGTTAACCCACCGATAAAAGTACCGTAAAAGCCAAGCATAAAACTGGCACCATGAGCAACTGATTCTCTCCAGGCTGTTAATAAAATCGGTCCGGCCACCAGGCTCCAGAATATATACGGATTTGGGTTCAACAGATTTGTAACGGTTGCCCGAAGAATGCCCTTTTGGCTTGACTCGGTAACCGTATCCAGGTTGGTATTGCTTTGTTTGAATCCGATAATGGCAGTAATTGCCAGATACAATATAAATATTCCACCCACCACCCTCAAGGATCTCAGGAGCCAATCCGGTATTTGGGTAAGGACTAATAAAACCAACAAGATGATTGGACCATCGCTCAGTAAAGGGGCTAACACCGAGGGCAAAGTCTTTTGCCATCCAACGCGAAGAGTCTGAGAAAGATAATACGCTTGAAGTGGTCCAGGGGTTGCGGCTGCGGGTATACCTAGCACTAGTCCCTGAAGAAAGAAGGCTAACACCAGGCTTCTCTCAGATTGTGATCGATACTTCTGGTTCGGACTTTGAATCAGCCAATCGCAGTTTCACAAAGATCCAGGGCGCATAATAGGCGATCCAAAGGGTAACCACAAAAAAATGAATAATACGTAGCGGGATCGATAGCGCCGGTGGATTGGTGGGCAATATCAACTCAAGACCGAGCCAAAGAAACGCAGTTGTCAACAAGCCAACAACAAAACGTAAAACTCTTTTCCCGATAGGCCCATCGCTTAGGAAACGAACTCTGCTTACCTCGAGGACGAATCCAATTCCGAAACCTAAAACAGCGCCAAAAGACGTAGCGATATTTTCAATACTAGCTTGCTCAGCTATGTCCAAGTAAGTTGACCACGGGACACTTGAATCGGGCTGTCCAATGATAATCATGATAATCAAGTAGACAGTGGCCAAACCGAACGGTACAAGAATAGCGATAAGCAATCTTTGCCCTAATATTCGGTTGGCATATCTCTGAGCCAAATACCTCTGCCAAAGGAAGTAGCCGGCTAAGATAACAATACCAATAACAATGCCTGCGATTATATCTTCAAGGTCGTGAACACCGAGATATATCCTGCTAAGGCTTATCAGCAGGACCATGACGATGGCCAATAGCCAAACCCATGCCTTTTTGAACCATAAGCCTAGAAACCCAAAAAATACGGTGGCAGCTTGAGCATGACCGCTCGGTACACCATAGCTCTCCTCCGAGTCTAAACCGAGGCTGGAATCTATCCAATATGGGCGAGGATCACTCAAAATATGTTTTAGCAAACTATTTATAAAAAATGAAAGCGTTAGTACATAGGCAATGGAGCGTCCCAAAGCTTTATCAAGGCACCAATAAACCAGGAGAATAATGAGGAGGTATGATTCGAAACGACCTAAGTGGCTCTGAAGCCTGAAAAACCCTTCTAACTGAGGGTAACTATCCTGAAGCCAATGTATTAGCTCAAAGCTGAGCTCGCGTAGCGGTTCTATCTCGTTTCCTCCATCCCAAAATGGTTGCCAGTCCATACTTTCAGAAACCGAATTGCTGGACCGACGCGCAATGTGGACCGTCATACTTAGAATCTACCTACAGGTGGGATTGTACCGCCCAATGAAGATCGATGGCAAACAATGTTGCATTAAATCTTGGATTGGTTAAAGTGAGCCTTAGCAAGCATAACAATCTTGGGTTAAGTGAGACTAAACCCAATTTTAGATAAGGTATATTGATCGAAGAAGGTTTCTAACTTAAACCGGCTAGAATAATGACCATAAATCCGAAATTAGGCAGCAGGTGGTTTTGCGTCCGTACTGACGGTGACTATAATCACATATTACGCCAGTTAGGCAATACGTCATTGGAGGAACACCATGGCAGCACGAATACTTGTAGTAGAAGATGAAGAAAGAATCCGCCAATTCCTAAAACGCGGTTTAACGTATGAGAATTACATTGTGGACACGGCAATTGATGGCAGGGATGGGCTAGAAAAAGCCCGCGATAACCCTCCAGATTTGGTGTTGCTGGATATCATGTTACCAGGTATAGACGGCATAGAGGTCTGCCGCCGGTTACGCGCGGCAAGTGATGTGCCGATATTGATGTTGACGGCTAAGGAATCAATTGAAGATCGGGTTGCCGGTTTAGATGCCGGGGCCGACGATTATCTTGTGAAACCTTTTTCGTTTGATGAGCTGTTGGCTAGAGTGCGGGCATTGTTACGGCGAGCCCAACCTTCTCAACCCCAGGTTTACCGGTTTGCAGATCTTGAATTGGATACAGGTACGCGCCAGGGTAGAAGGGCGGGTCAAATCTTTGATTTGACGGCTAAAGAGTATGAGTTGCTAGAATTATTCATGCGAAATCCACGGCAAGTGCTCACCCGCGACGTCATATTCGACCGCGTTTGGGGCTATGATTTTGGTGGCGAGAGCAATATCATCGAGGTATATGTGCGATACCTCCGCCAAAAAACTGAATTCGAAGAGTTGTCCCGACTAATCCATACTGTTAGAGGTGTTGGATACGTTTTGCGCGAGAATGATTAAGGGTTAACCGTCCATCAAAGCGGCCGTTCATCTTGGTTTAATGTAGCAGCGATATAATTGGTATCTAATTAGTAGCCGAGCATTGTGACTAATCAATAGCAGGTGACAGCCTAGTTGTCTATCAAATTTCGTCTTATCGCTCTATATACGCTCATTCTCATATTTGTTTTCGTACTGTTTGGTTCGGCCGTCTATATCATTGCGAGGACGACGCTTCTCAACGAGATTGACCGGGATTTATCTCAGACTGCCACGCAGCTTCGCGCCCAAACCGAAGCTTTTGTTTTGGGGGATATGGCCGTGCTGTCGTTGCCGGCCGAAGAACTCGATGTATTCCAGACGGCAACGAATTTTTTCGTCATCTTGGATACCCGGGGTGAAATACTGGCAAAGTCCCAGAATCTGGGCGACTATCACGTCCTCTTGGATCCCCATGGACCGCAAGCTGATGAATATTACAGCACCGTTCTGCATAATAACCAGCCGCTAAGAGTTCTGACCGAACCCTTACACGTTGATAGTGCCGATGGTCTGAGTTTGGTTGGTTATCTCCAAGTTGCCCGACTGGTGGAGACGCAGGCAGTTCTCGACCAGCTGCAATTTATTCTTTTATTAGTCGGATTGGCCGCGGTCGGCTTATCCTTGCTCTTAGGCGCCATTCTCACTCACCAGTTGCTAAAACCGTTGGACGATATCACGGCGGTTGCTCTGCAGATTACCAAGGCCGATGACTTAAGTCGTCGATTGCCCGATGCAGGGCGTCGGGATGAAATCGGCCGTTTGACTTTGGTGTTGAATCAAACGCTCGAACGGTTAGAGCGCTTGTTTCATTCTCGCCAGCGATTTCTTGCCGATGTGTCGCATGAACTTAGGACACCATTGACGACAATCCGGGGAAACGTAGACTTAATGCGGCGAATGGGCGAGGCCGATCCAGAAGCGTTGGATGTCGTACAAGATGAACTTCAGAGGATGACCCGGCTGGTTGATGATTTACTCCTGTTGGCTCGCGCTGATACAGGTGGTCTGCCAATACAACAGAGACCGGTTGAACTCGATAGTATTTTCCTGGATGTTTACCGCCAGGTGCAAGTACTTAAGCTGTCGATCCACCTCGTCCTAAAAGAGGTCGATCAGGTATGTGTTGTTGGCGATGAAGATCGACTGAAACAGCTTATCTTAAACCTTGTCGACAACGCGATAAAGTACACACCCTCGGGTGGAACGGTAACGTTGAGTTTATCGAAGGAGAACGGGTTCGCGAGCATCGAAATCAGCGATACCGGTATGGGTATTCCGGCCGAAGATATTCCGCTCATATTTGATCGCTTTTACCGGGTTGACAAGGCGCGCAGCCGCAATCTTGGGGGATCGGGTCTTGGTTTGTCAATTGCCAAGTGGATCGCCACAGCTCACGGGGGTGATATCAAAGTCGAGAGTGAACTTGGAAAAGGGAGTACTTTTTATATCCTGTTACCGGTCGAGGCAGACCGGGAAACAGCCTCCGTAAAGGATCGGGAAATCAAACAAGCAACTCCCCCTCCATTGTTTGAACCTACTCGTTGATTGCCTAATCACGCCTTCTTCGAGCAATCAGATAAATTCCTGTACCAATCAGCAAGAACGACCAAAAAACGCCACCACTTAGCCAACCGAGCAATCCAAAATTACTTAAGAGTAAATAGACACCCAGTAAAATAAGTAGTCCGGCGGCAATTGCGGGTCCTTGGCTATGTTGGCGCACCCTTTTGAATCCTGAAGAAACGTCATTCCCGATTTGACCTATATTTTCTTGGGCAACATCAGACGGTGTGTCGTTCAAGTTTTTCTCACTGGGCATAATAATCATGAGAATGATATATAGCAAAAAACCAACGCCGCTGGCTATTACCAGGAGTAAGAATGCCAGGCGAACAAATACGGAATCGACGCCAAGATAGGCGGCTATGCCTCCGCACACGCCACTTATCATCTTATCTTCGTCGCTTTTCATCAGCCTTGCCTCGGTCATGGTCTTTGTCTCCTTTGGGTGCATTATGCTGCTAAGACTTCTATACGAGATCGTTCTGCAAAAGTTTCGGCCCCTTGTCATCAAGTTGACGATTGAGCCGTTTGGTAGCCAGTCGATATCAAGTATGGTTGACTTTTCTCCAATAGGGTGTCGGTGTCCATTATGAGTAAGGACTTAGCCCGTGAAGTTAGGCTATAACGCGTTCATTGGTTGTGTTATACTAACGCGTCATTCTTATGTTACCTTTTGATCTAAATAGTCAGAGAAAAGAGCATTTAGCGAGTGTTGTGCGATTTCCTCTGATGCGCTATTTGCTAGGTATAGCCATCAAGCTATTCGTTCCTCGACACCGTACAGGTGTTTTGGTGATCTGCTTTGATGATCAACAACGAATCCTGATGTTGCGGCACGTGTTTCATCCAGGAACACCCTGGGGACCCCCGGGTGGTTGGCTAGGCAGACGAGAATCACCGGCCGAATGTGCCCTGCGAGAGCTCAACGAAGAAACAGGTCTCACGGCTGATCTAGGAAAAGTAATCCATTTGACATTTGAATCACCATCCAATCAAATCATGATAGCTTACACGGCATATGTTCATACGGCGGGTCCAATGGAACTAAGTTCTGAAATCATCGAAGCGGATTGGTTTCATCCCAATTCTTTACCTCAGCCCTTGTACACATTTGTCGAGGACGCTGTAGCGGCAGCGGTAAGAGAAGCTAAGAGTCCGAATCTGAGGGAGCACATACCTTATGAGTAGGAGATCATCACCTGGATTAGGGCAATGGCTAATTGTCATAGTCATGGTTGCCATGGTCCTATTTCTATTGTTTAAGCTATATCAGTATGGTAGTTTTCGCCGCTTCTTCCCCGCGGGAATAACAGTGGGAGGAGTGCCAATTGGTGGACTAACCCGTGATGAAGCAGCTGAACGATTGAGCGATCGTTATTTGTCGGCTCCAGTTATCATTCACCATGGAGAAGAAGCAATTGAAGTTAGTCCAGCGGATGTCGAATTTACGCTCGATCTCGATACGATGCTGAGCCAGGCTGACTACCAACGACAGCAGCAGGACTTCTGGGCCGGCTTCTGGGGATTTTTATGGGGCAGGCCTGTTGAAGTTGAACAAATCGAATTGCGGGCTACGCATGATCCAATTGCCCTCAAAGAAGTCCTGGATACGGTGGCGACTGCATTTGATAAGCCTTCTCTACCTCCGCAGCCTGTGCCAACAACGTTGAGTTTTCAATACGGAGAGACTGGCATTCAGACCAATATCGAGGCCAGTGAACCGGATGTACAGGCAGCCTTTTACCGTGCGGCCGATCGCGAGGCGCATCTAATACTCGAAGGAACCGAACCATCGAGACCGGATATCAATCTACTCGCCCGCCTAATCGTCAATCATTTGGAGGACTTTGATGGCGTGGCTAGTGTTTTCATCAAGGATCTTCAATCCGGCGAAGAGATAGCAATCAACGCCGATGAAGCAATGTCTGGCATGAGCATCGTCAAAGTACCGATTGTCTTGGAAACGTTGCGGGCGCAAGAAGGTGACTTATCGGCTGAACAGTCGAAGCTAATTTCCGAAACATTGGTTGTTCAGTCTGGAAACTTCAGCGCCAACTTGTTGTTGGATGTAGTCGCCGGAGAAGATAATGCTTATTTGGGCGCAGACATCCTCACAGAATCAATGCGTGGTCTGGGCCTCGAAAATACCTTCATTGCCGTTCCTTATGAAGAACAGCCAAGGCCAGGGCGTTCGACATATGAAACTCCTGCAAATGCAAAAGAAGATCTTCTTACCAATCCCGATCCGGCTATGCAGACAACGGCCGAAGACATGGGGACGTTAATGACCATGCTCTATTATTGCGCCCAGCAAGGCGGTGGCGACCTGATCGCGGCTTTAGGAGACCAGCTGACTCAGGAAGAATGTGTGCAATTGGTCGACTTCATGAAACTCAACAAGATTGGTAGTCTCATTGAGGAAGGTGTCCCTCCAGGTACGGAAGTAGCACATAAACACGGTTGGATCAGCGACACTCACGGTGATGCTGGCATCGTATTTTCTCCCGGCGGAGACTACGTGTTAGTAACCTATATGTTTAAGCCGGATTGGCTCGAGTGGGAAGTAAGCTCTCCGTTATTGGCTGACATTTCACAGGCAACATACAACTACTTCAACTTCGATAGCCCTTATCTTGGCGGTCAGGTTTCCAACTGACGCGCTCAAAGACCTGAAGTTAAACGATCATGTGGGCAACGATTAGAAAGTGGTTACTTGTCATATTGATACTTGGGGCAGGGGGGTTTTTACTCTTCAAGTGGATTCAATTCCGGCAAGCCTGGGAGCTATTACCAGTAGGCACAACGGTTGCTGGGCTTGATGTCTCGGGACTAACTTTCGATCAAGCGAATGAGTTGTTGAGTAAAAGTTACTATGCTCCGGTTTATATCTACCACCGAGATGAACATGTCGAACTCGACCCTCAGAACGTTGGCTTCAGTTTGAATACCGAGGCTATGCTTGGTGAAGTTCGCCAGGCGCTAGCTTCTAGAGACTCATGGATCCAATTCGCCGCCTATGTTTTGAACAGACCGCTTCAAGCGATTGCCGTGCCTTTGGTTGCGACTCATGATGAAGGGGGACTTGAAGCGGTCATACAGAGTATTGCGGATTTTCTCGACGAGCCCGCCCAACAAGCCCAAATGTTAAGCCGTGGGGAGGCGCTTCAGGAAGGTCAGGTGGGATATGTAACTGACATTGAAGCTAGTATACCTTTGACGCAGGAAGCTCTCTACAGACCCAACGATCGGGTCGTTGAATTGCTTATCGTCGAGGAAGATGCGCCTGAGGTGAACCTGGATCTATTATCAGATGCGATTAGTCAAAAATTGCAGAACTTTGATGGACTGGGCAGTATATTCATCATGGATCTTGAAACTGGTGAAGAGATGGGCATCAACGCTGATGTTGCCATGTCAGGCCTTAGCATTTTGAAAATTGCCATATTCGTCGAGGCGTATCGCGCCCTTGCCGGTGAGCCGAACCCTGAAGAGCAGCAACTTTTCCTCGATACGGCAACCAAGTCCAGCAATTACGGCGCTAACCTTTTATTGCATATCGTGGCTGGTGAAGACAATACCTATAAAGGGGCAGACATACTGACTGAGTCCATGCGTGAGCTGGGTTTGGTCAATACGTTCATGGCTGTTCCTTATGATGCATCACCTCCAGCTTACCGGCAGACAACCTATGTGACACCGGCAAACTCCAGGCCAGATCTTGAGACAGTTCCGGACCCGACAATGCAATCCACGGCCGAGGAAATTGGAACATTATTAGCCATGATCTATTACTGTTCCCAGGGCGGTGGCACCCTGTTGGCTGCATATCCAGGCGAAATCACACCGCAGGAATGCCAATCCATAATAGACCTGATGGTCTTAAATGAGGAAGGTAACCTAATTCGATATGGAGTTCCTGAGGATACGCCTGTATCTCACAAACATGGCTGGGCCAGGGCGACTCATGCCGATGCCGGCATCGTCTTCTCAGCCGGAGGTGATTTTGTAATCGTCGAGTATTTAGACCAGCCCGGCGATTGGTTGCTGGCGGATCAGAGTTTCCCAATTCTGCGAGAAATTGCTCGCATGGCTTACAATTTCTTCAATATGGATGATCCATACCAGGGCGATGCAATACAGGATAGCGCTTTGTTAGATCCCAGCAATCCTTTCTCCGAATATCGTGATGAAGTACTAGAACCTGAAGTTGGATCGCCTGAGATAATTGATTCCGATGAGGGCGGTGTAGGTTCTGAAACGCCGCCTGCCAATACGAATGATTCAGAACAGACATCTGAGGGATAATCATGGAATACCGATCGTTAGGCCGGTGTGGACTGCAAGTATCTGAAATTTGTTTGGGCACAATGCAATTTGGCTGGACTGCCGATGCAAAAATATCCCAGGAAATCATGAATCGAGCGGTTGAATTGGGATGCAACTTCTTCGATACGGCCGATATCTATTCGTCATGGCATCCGGGAAATTCCGGAGGAGAGAGCGAGGCGATCATCGGCGACTGGTTAGCTGCCAGGTCGGTCAAACGTGATAATCTCGTCTTGGCAACTAAAGTGAGAGGTAAGATGGGGCCCGGTCCCAATGATCAAGGTCTCTCCAGAGCACATATCTTGAATGCAGTCGATGCCAGTTTGCGTCGCCTGCAGACGGATTACATCGACCTCTATCAAGTCCACTTTCCCGATGAAGACACACCCCTGGAGGAAACACTGGCTGCTCTCGACAGCCTGGTTAGAAGCGGAAAAGTCAGGTACATCGGCTGTTCGAATTACCCGGCCTGGTTGCTGACTAAGTCATTATGGCTGAGCGATATTCGCCAGATATCACGATTCGATGCTCTTCAACCGCACTACAGCTATGTTCACAGAGCAGAATTCGAACGCGAGCTACAACCGTTGTGCCTTGACCAAGAAATCGGGGTCATCCCGTATAGTCCCTTGGGCGGTGGATTTTTGACCGGTAAATATCGCCGTGACAGTGATACTCCAGAGTCGGAGAGAGCAGGCGGCATTAAAAGACGTTATATGAATGAGAGCGGTTTTACCGCTTTGGAGAAGTTGGACGAGATAGGGGGCGGGATCGAAGCCACTATTGCCCAGACGGCTATAGCTTGGGTGTTAGCTAATCCAGCGGTTTCCTCGGCAATCATTGGCGCCAATTCGATCGAGCAACTGGAGGATACGTTCAAGGGAGCCGAGATCGAACTATCGGCAGAGGACAAGGAAGCTCTCGATAAAGTAACGGCCTGGAGCTAAATCCTAAACTAAATTCTGCCAAAGAGTAAGGCAGTATTTTGGCCGCCCATACCAAATGAGTTATTGAGCGCAAAGTTGACTTCTTCTTCTCGGGCGACGTTTGGAACGTAGTCCAAATCACAATCGGGATCGGGGGTCTCATAATTAATCGTCGGATGGATGATTCTGTCCCGGATGCTCAGTATACAGGCTATAGCTTCAATTACTCCCGACGCAGCAATGGCATGCCCTAACATCGATTTAGCCGCGCTGACAGGTATCCCGTAGGCGGTCTCGCCAAAGACACGCTTGATAGCCAGAGTTTCGATGGCATCGCCGATGGTCGTCGATGTTCCATGGGCGCTAATATAATCGACGTCCTCAGGCGTTAAGTCGCCATCCTGAAGGGCCCAGGTCATGGCCCGAACCTCACCGCCTCCTTGCGAATCGGGTGCAGTAAGATGAAAAGCATCGCCTGCACAACCATAACCAAGAACTTCGGCAAAAATAGGAGCCGATCGCGCTAAAGCATGTTCCAGTCTTTCTAATACCAGGAATGCCGCCCCTTCGCCAATGACGAGACCATCCCGGTTAAGATCGAACGGCCGGCTTGCCTTCTCTGGTGAATCGGTATGGGAAGTAGTCATCGCCCTGGTGGCCCAAAAACCTGAGAGTCCGACGTCACAAATCGGCGCTTCCGTTCCACCACTAACCATGATATCGGCCCGGCCGCTGCGGATCATTTCGGTAGCCAGGCCTAAAGCTTGCGCCCCAGCAGCGCAGGCCGTCGTGGTGGTCGAATTAAAACCCTTCAAGCCAAACTGGTGGCTGATATTAGCGGAAGCCGCATTGTGCATCATCCGGGGAATGAAAAATGGGCTTACGCGCCGGTAACTCTTTTCGAGCAGGGCCTTGGTCGAATTTCGAACCTCGACAAAACCGCCAACGGCCGTTCCTGTGATTACACCCACCCGTGTTGCTTCTACTGAGGAAACAAAATTCTCCTCTAGCTGACCTTCCTGAATCAAGCCGGATCGCGCCAGCGCCTCCCTGGCAGCGGCAACGGCAAACTGGCTAAAACGCGCCATGCGCCGGCTTTCCTTAATATTCATATACTTTTCTGGTTGAAATTCATCAACCTCGGAGGCTATCTTGATTGGATAATCGGTAGCATCGAATGACTGGCCCAGCCGGACTCCGGATCGACCAGAGGTCAGGTTTTGCCAGGTTTCTTCAACCGATTTTCCCAGAGCGGTAATTGCACCTAATCCGGTGACGACGACACGTGTCCTTTGGTTAGTCATCAAAAATCCCAATGCCTCTGGTCGCTCGCCAGCAGCCAACGACCGCCATATCTGTTACACTAGTATCCATGGGTATGTTAGCCTGTCGCCAACACGGAAACAAGACAACTTCAATAATTTGAGAGGTTATGATAGGGGCTTAAGATCTTGTGACGAAACAAGTATTGACCAAGATAGGCGTTTGTGATAACCAATGACTTAGTCTATGGCTGAAAGCTCAGCTATAACCACTCCGATATTGTCGTATCCACCATAACGGTTGGCCGCATCGATCAGCTTATTCACGGCCGAATTGAGCGGATTTACTTCAACGATAGAAGCCATTTCCTCTGGGTTCCGAATCATTTCCCACACGCCGTCGCTGCACAACATCAGACGGTCCGCCAATTTCAAATTGAAGCGGCGAATATCTACTTCAACACTCTCCTGGTTACCTAAGGCTCTGGTGATCACATTACGCTGCGGGTGATCGTAGATCTCTTCTTCCTCGATATAACCTTCACACACTAGTTGCCAAACGTAGGAGTGATCGCTGGTCAGCTGTTTTAGTTCGCCATTTCGCCAACGATAGGCGCGGCTGTCGCCGACGTTGGCAATTATCACATTTTTCTCGAAAGCCAGGGCACAAGTTACGGTACAACCCATGTTCCCGGCATCTTCTGGGTTTTCCTGTGAATATTCGAAGATAGCTCGATTGGCATCCTCAACCGCTCTTTGCAGGCGCTTTTCCATTTGAGTAAGCTCATCTGTATTCTTATTAGAAGAGTTGGTTGACGGGGAAATAACTGTTGCGCCACCATCACCCTGCTCAAGCATCCAGGATAAGCCTTCTTTGATGGTATCGACGGCTAAACGACTCGCAATATCGCCCGCTTTGTGGCCCCCCATGCCATCGGCAACGATAAAAAGGCCAAGAGGCGATCCAAGCTCGCGCTTGCGAACAAAGGCGAGTACCGAATCCTGATTGATGGTCCGGATCTGGCCCGCATGCGTATCGCCGGCAGCATGAAGCGCGAAGCTTGATTCCATAGTCATTCCTTCAATTATCTTACACTTGCCAAGCTACTGGAGTGGCAGATTTTACTATTCATCGATGAGGTAGACAACCTTAAAATAATATTAAAGTCGTGAGATTCAAATCGATATTGTACCTAGACAAAGAATGCTCGAGGATTACGGTATGTGGTAGCGGCTATTGAAATAACTATATGAACTCAATATGTTATTTAGTTGCTAGAAGATGGACCAGTAGCAAACCAAATCCTACCTTGCTTGAGACTGGTAGTTTGCCAGAAAGATTATTGCATTGCTTGGTCCAGTAAAGATTTCAACTCAGGGATGGCCTTGGGATCTGCTAGCAACCAGCGGGCCAACTCATCGTGAGTTAACGATTGTCGCCAATTTCGATATGTTTGCATAGGCAACTCTCGAAAGAATAGGACGACAACGACTTGGGCGCCATCCTCCAAACGCTGAGCATAGTAGCTGACGGTTAAGATGCCGGGTAACGATCCATTTTTGAAGCCGACGGTCGAGAACAATTCTTGATTGGCCGGAAAAATCATCGGCCATTCCATCACTCGCCTGACCAATATATTCGAAAAAGAGGTATTCAAATCGTTTTGTATGATCTTGGCCATGAGATCGGCGTAATCACGCGGCGTTGCTTGGGCGTTCAAATTTTCGGAAAACAGGGCTTGAACATTTAGTTGGGCACGTCTTTGGCGAGAGTTCAATACATCCTCTCGAAATCCTGAATCGTTGATATAGGCATCGCTTAAACGCATGACTTCCTGGCCATAAAGAGCCGGGTTTTCGATGTACTCATTCACGGTCAACCAATCGTTGCCTTGGCGTTGGTGATTGCTCATCAATAGGAATTGGCCGATCCATGGGCAAAGGGCTGTTTGACTATCCAGACCCAATTCCTGGGCGGTTAGTTCTAGCCTTTCCTGACCAATCGCCATGTGTAGGTAGTCGGCCGCCGCATTAGAGCTGTGCCGGATCATCATCATAGGCACTTCCTCCAGAGGCACGGAAGGTGGATCTCGAGCGATTAGAGACCGTTCGTCTAGATCGTTCAAGGCCTGGCGATGAGCACCTAAATCCATGCCCGGCAAATAATAACGATCCAGCTCTTCTACCGGAATCCAGGAACCAGGATCAAGTTGGCCATCGGAGACAGCATCGGCATAAGCGATCAGGTTTACAATTTTGACGACTGAGGCCAAGGGCATCTGGGCGTCGGCGTTGAGATAAACGCCCTGATCTTCGTTCCCGACTTCGAACGCTGCCAGGCCAACCGTGCCCGGCGCCTGGAGTAAACGTTCAAGAGCAGGCAAAGTAGCTTCCGGCGCAAAATTATCTGGAATAATAGTAGGCGAAAGTCGCTGGTGTGGCTGATTCTCCTCCGCTACTAAAGGTAGATGCAGACCACACGGAACTAATCCCGCTGCCAAAGGTGGGGGGGTGGACTGTGTCTGGGCAAGGACCGTTGCCGAGGCGGATGCATTCTCCCCAGCCGTCTGAAGCTCAGCCGTCTGAGGCTCAGACGGCTGCGATCCGGGCGTCACAGTAAGTCGGGCGATTGCGTAGACGATGGCGTGGATGGTAAGGACTCTGTAGATTCAAGCGGAATGTTTTCAACCGGTTGGATGCTCTGCTGATTACAACTAATCGCACCTATCAGGCTGCCGAGCAAAAGAAGCCATAAAAAATATTGTCGCAGAGCAGTCAGGGTTGTCGAGAATTTTAACATGAAGGATTGTTAGAACTGGAAATCCTGGGTTGATATGACGACAGGTAAAACCTGTTCCAACGAGGATACGTGATTCCGCCCTTGAATAGAATCTTGTTCAGGAACCGTTAATCAATCTCGTACCTTCATCTCTTAAGAACGACCATGGTGATATCGTCAAACTGGGCGGTTTCGCCCGAGTGATCGTCGATGGCCCGGGTTATCGCCTGCACAATCTCGGCCGCCGTTCCTTGACGTGCATCCTTGATTACCGTGCACAGCCTTTCCAAGCCAAACTCATCATAGTCTTCATTCATGGCTTCGGAGATGCCATCTGTATATAAAACGACTGTATCACCCGGTGCAAGCTTAACTTGTTTCTGGCCGATCGTTACATCTTCCAAGACGCCAAGAGCGATTCCATCGGTTGACAGCAGCGATACCTTGCCCTTGCGATTGACCAAAACAGGCGGATTATGGCCACCACTCGAGTAGCTCAAGATCTGGGAAGCAGGATCCCAAATCGCGTAAAAGACCGTTACGAAAAGATCTGAACTCGTATCACGGTAAATCAGTTTGTTGGTCCTTTCCAAGACTCTAGCCGGTTCGCGACGATTGAAGGCAATTGTCCTTAAAATCGTCCGGCTCAAGGCCATGAATAGCGCGGCCGGAACGCCTTTATCGGCGACATCGGCGATGGCGATGGCCCAACGACCATTGTCTAGCTCCATAAAATCATAAAAATCGCCGCTAACCTGGCGGGCCGCCTGCCAATAACTGGCAACCGAACAGCCAGGAATATCAGGCGCGCCGTCGGGAATCAAGCTGGCTTGAATCGAGTAAGCGACATTCAATTCCTGCTCAATTCGACTACGTTCGGCCGATTCTTTATATAGTTGATCATTTACAACAGCTATTGCCGCCTGCTGGGCGATGCCGGTGACGATGTTGAGCCGGCGACCACTCAACGGGCGGCCGTTCAGAGATGGACCCACAACCAGCAGACCAACCAGCTGCCCTCTGGCTCGTAAAGGGAGGATATCGGCCGTGTCCGATCCCATCACAGTATCCATCCAGTCCGGTAATTGAAAGGTGTAAAATTCAGCATCAGGTCCTAAGCGATCGACATCCTGGGTTTCCAAAAGCGGAAACTCAGCTAAATCGATTTCAAAGCTTTCTAACAAGCCTTGTCCCATTTCTGTCAGGCCATGACTGGGGCCGGCGCGATAGGTGTGATTTTCCTCATCATGTATCAGGATGATGCTGGCTTTAACGCCGACCAGCATAGGCACCATACGAACAATCGTATGCAAGATTTCATTGAGATCGGTTAATTTGTTGACTGCTTCAGCCACCTGCAAGAGCGCTGTATTTACCCAGGCTTCTTCTTGCTGGGCGATCTGCATCTGAATGCTGTCAATACCTTGGGAGGTCTGGTTCAAAATGTTCCTAAGCAAATCTTGCCGGCTCTCGGAGACGGTTTCCAAAGTTAGCGACGAATCGTCAATTACCATGATGCCGAGGATGCTATCTTTGGAGATTAGAGGAAGAAGCGTGCAGAGACGGCCATCCTGGCCCAGATTTCGGGATTCGGTTGGTGGCAGCCAGGGGGGTGCTTGCTTTGTAGTCAAAGGGACTCTGCCAACGTGAACTGCGTCCAGGGCCTTCCAGTCACCGATCTCCAGAATCGTATTCTGGAAAAGGATGTCGACTATTTCGGGATAGCCATAGGCAGTCACGGGCTGATAAGAATCTGTCTCGGCATCCCATAACAAAATCGCGCAATGATCCACACCTACTAGGAGAACCGTTAAACGTACCACGGTCTCGGCCAAGGATTCGAGATCAGGGCTCCGGCTAATGGCTTCGGCCACTTGTAGCTGGGCTGTCGCCAGCCAACTCTGTTTTCGTTGACGGGAAATTTGCCGGGCTTTGTGTATCGCCACGGCGACTTGGGCTGCCAAAGCTTCCAGGACACCCCTTTCCTGGGTATCAAAAGCGCCGATTATCGGACTCTGTACATCTAAGACTCCTAGCAAATCCTCATCGACAATCAAAGGAATGCATATTTCAGAACAGGTTTCGGCCGAGTAAGCGTCTGAATAGAATCGATCATCATCTTTCGTGTTGTTCGACAGGGTAGTGGATCGCGTAGCCATGGCCGTTCCAACCAGCCCTTGATCCGGTGGAAAACATAGGCTACCTGTTTCAAGATTCGCGATAGTGCTGGCCTGAATAGTGGCCGCGCTGCTCGCCAAATCGACAAGGAAGACGTTTACGGAGCCAAAATCAAAGGTCTCTTTTGTCAATTGAACGACCTGTGGCAGCAAATCATCCAAATCGTTGATGGCGTTGACCTGGCGGGCGATATTTCCAACCAGCTCCAAATGTAAAGCGCGTTTCCGTTCTTGCTCATAAATCTGGGCATTGGCGATGGCGGCCGTGGCCTGGTTAGCTACGATCATCAATCGGCTGAAATCTCTCTGGGTATAAGCCTTTGGCTCGACACTTTGGGCCGCTAGAATGCCAATGGCAGATTTGCCGCTGACTAAGGGAATAAAGATGGCCGACCGGGGTGGATTCTGGCTCAAATACCTGGGTTGGGCTGGCAACTTGGACAATTCTTTTTGAAAGTCGGCAACGCGAAGCGGCTGAAGACTGTCTCGCACCCAGCCAATTAGCCCACCATTGTCGCCTAAATCGAAGGATTGGGGTGTTTCCTGCCGCTCGCCATCGACGGTCCAGTAGTAGATTTTATAGGTGGCTCCTTCAAATATTCCAATTTGGAAAGTGGCAATATCGATGACGTGGTCGATCTGCTCGGCGATCAGCTCAGACAAGGCGGATAAGTCTAGTTTAGCGGCAGCGATAGCCCGGCCGACATCGCTCAGATTCTCCAGTTCGGCGATACGATCGACCAACATTCGTCGCGAACGATATCGACGATAAAGTAAAAAAGCGCTCAGAACCAGCGTGATCAGCAGTAATGGAATTGAAAAGGACGGCCATTCGAGGCCGCCCACCTGTTGGAAAACGATCAAGGGCATAGGAGAGCTCTGGCTCAAGGATGTTTCTTGCTGGTTAAATCTTGTATTGCGCTATCCTGGGATGGGTAAATTTTAAAAACTTTGCTAAATCCGACCACGGCGAACAGTTGGGTGATACGTTCGTTCAGGCTGCATAATGCCACGTCGCCGCCATGTTCCTGAGCCTGTCGCCATACTGTCACCAGGCAGCGCAGCCCGCCACTGTTGACATAGATCACCTCGGACAGGTTAATTAGAAGGTGGATATGACCTTCATTTAGGAGTTTGTTTAGGTATGTTTCAAATATTGCTGTTTCTTGTTGATCCAGACGACCACTGACATTTACGAGCCATAAATCCTTGGTTATCTTCTGATCGGAGATGTTCATTATTTCGCGCGATTGGTCATGTACTTCACCATGACCAGGCGATTCCCCTGGTTTCCCTCAAAGAAAAAGTGAACTTCATCCATTAAGTTCCGCATGAAGTGTATACCTAAACCGCCGACCTTCAAATTATCGACATCTTCTGGGCTGGCTGTCAAATTCGGCTGCGGAACATCCCCTGGATTAAACGGCTGCCCATCATCGGTGATAGTGATAGTAAAAGCATTACCGGCGAATTGCCACTTCACCCGAATCTCGCCGATCTCTTCACCGTCGTAAGCATGTTCAATCACATTGGTACAGGCTTCATCACAGGCGAGCTCTATCTTGAAGAGTTCGTCGGTTGAGAAGCCGATCTCTTCAGCTCCGGCAACCACAAATTGACATACGTCGATGATCCGGTCGTACCGGCTAGGAATTGAGAACTCGTGAGTCATATTGACATAACAGAGATTCAAACACGACTAGGATCGGGCTAATTCTCAGCCGATCATCAGCCCGGGTCTCCGACCAGCTATCGTTTTCAACTATAACGCTTCTTTGGGTCTTAGAAGCTGCCCACGGCCGCCGTGGCCTCATCGTAGATTGAGAAGACGGTATCTAATCCGGCCAGATTCAGCACTTCGGCCATCCTCTCGGAAGGGTTGGCCAGACGCAAGTCGCCGCGGTGTTTCTTGCATTCGCGCAGAGCGGCTACCATGGCTCGAAGCCCGGCGCTGCTCATATAGTCGACGCCTGATAGCTCCAGGACAAGATTGTACCGTCCATCATTGGCCAGTCCCTGGAAGGTCTCTTCAAGCTCCGAAGCGTTGCCGCTGTCAATGCGCCCTGATAGTTCGATCAGATCCGCGCGCTTAAATTGCTCTGTTGTGATTTCTACCATATTGCCTGCCTCCTGTTAATCTAACGAATCTATCCCATAACGGGCCATTATCATGGCACACTGCGGTTGGTCTGGATAGGTCGGTATACTTTGATCGGAAACTAACTAATCGTTCTCGAAAATATCAAATGTGCTTAGATAATTTTTTGAAGCGGTTCCTCTCGGGTGGCGGCATTATACCACAGGAAGGAACAGGAACAATAAGCCAGAGAGCAGTGAATGAGCGTCATGTTTTTGCATTCAACAGGCCAGATTCGTTAACGAAACTGTGACGCGTGCTCGCTTCCGCAGGCCAGTTTTATACCAGGACGCACTTACGGTAAGATTAAGTTGAATGGCTACAGATCTGACTTCAAGGCTGAAAAAACAAGCCCAACAACTGGGATTTAACATGGTGGGTGTGGTCGAGGCCCGGCCTGGTGTGTACCTGACTGCTTACAAACGGTGGCTGGCTAACGCCTATCACGGCCAAATGGGCTACATGGCCCGGCCGGATCGAGTCGTTCGTCGGGAGAACCTGGAGGTCATCCTACCAGGCGTGAAATCAATCGTCTGCGTGGGCCTGGACTACTATTCTGGGGGACCGCCGCCGGAGATCCTTCATGATCCCGGCCGGGGCCGGATCTCGAATTACGCCTGGGGGACAGATTACCATGACCTGATGCAGCCCCGCCTGGAGCAGTTAGCCGGATGGCTGCGGGAAGCAAGCGGGCGCTGAGGTGATAAGCAAAGCCTACGTCGATACCGGCGCCATCCTGGAGAGGGACCACGGCCAATCAGCCGGGCTTGGCTTCACCGGTAAAAATACGATGCTGATCCATCCCCGGTCTGGCTCCTACTTTTTCCTGGGCGAATCTGCTGACCACGGCCGAGCTGTCGCCCGATGATCTCAAGAATCCTATGCCGGGCTGTGGGACCTGCCGGGCTTGCCTATTAGCCTGTCCCACGGACGCTTTCCCAGAGCCCTATATATTGGATGCCCGGCGTTGTATCTCTTACCTGACCATCGAGTTGAAAGGTTGGATTCCAAGAGAACTGAGACCCTTGATGGGCAACTGGGTGTACGGCTGCGATATCTGCCAACAGGCCTGCCCGTTCAATCGATTCGCGACGGAATGTCAGGAAAAAGCGTTTTTGCCCCGGCGATGGGATGCGGCCGCTCCACCTCTGATCGAACTATTGTCACTTGACGAAGCAGGGTTTGCCAGGCGATTTAAGGGGAGCCCCATCCAGCGTATCAAGCGCCGGGGATTGGTCAGAAATGCCTGTGTTGCGGCCGGCAATTGGGGCAGCCAGACAGCCGCCCCGGCTTTAACGAGGTTGTTGGTTGATGAGGAGCCAATCGTGCGCGGGCACGCCGCCTGGGCGCTGGGGCGTATTGGGGGTGAAGGTATAAGCCTGATCCTGTCATCCGCTCAAAATAATGAAACCGATGAAGCGGTAGGGGAAGAGCTAAGAGTGGCCCTGGAATAAAAAAATCCGGGCCATCGTGATGTGACCCGGAATTAATCTGGTTCAAATTACCGGTTTTTCTATCTGGTCAAGAATGGACGCCCGGAAGTGATGGACAAGGACCAGGTATGGGCATCACCTCCCGGCGTATATTTGACTATCAACTTACCGCCGAAAAAGCCCGTATCATCACCGGGAATGCCCATGGGGTAATGGGGCCGGGTCCAGGCAGCGTTACAGTCGGTGCTATCGTTGCACGAGGCTTCCAACGGCTCTAGTGGCGTGCATCTGCCGGTCGTGTTGGTGTTGGGCGAAGCGACGACCACGCCGCACATCCAGAAATTTGAAGTTGAAACCGTATCGATTGTAAATTCCATCATCGGCGGCGGTGAGGAAATATCGTAGTCGAATATGGAGGCATAAAGATTACCATCGCCGCTTTCCAGTTCTAGCGGTGCAAGCGGCATCGTGATCTGGGTATTGCCCACATAGTTATCCAAGGGCATGCGGCCTAGGGCATAGACGGCGACGCCTTCAGGCCGGTAAATTGTCGGGAAATTGGACACCTGGAGGTTGCGTTCGTTCACGTCTGCCCGCAAGGCCGGATAGCCCTGACCGGTGTAGAAAGTAGGTATGGGCCCGGCCCAGATGTCGAAGCCATTTTTGGAAGCGCCGCCGGTACTCTTGACATCCAAATGTAGATAGCGGAAGCCTTCATCGTCGACAGGTAATCCAGTGATATCCCCTTGGAAAGAACCCGAATCAGCCGAAAAGGTGATCCCTGGTGTCACCCACTTCATATCAGTTTGGCCGGAATTACCGTTATTGTCCGTGTAAAGGCCCACTGTCTGTTTTTGGCCCAGATTATCGTAAAAGAATAGTTCAAATTCGGTGACGGTATCGCCTGTGGCTTGGCCCGTATCTTGAGCGCAGCTATCGGTCCAGGTTTCGTCCACCCGTCTAATCCAGAACGGATTTTGCAACTCTGATTCCAAATCCTCGCCAGTGCTGATGATGCAACGATCGCCCATGCCTAGACTGGTGCAGCTCAAGCTTTGTGTCAGGCCCATGGAATTGCTAACAGCCCGGGTATGGGTGATGGTGGTTGAATCGCCGAGTAGATTGATCGTATCAGCGTCAAAAAGTTCCACCCGCATTAAGGTCTGGGTGTAGCTCTCGGGGATGGCGATGCGATAGCGGTAGGTGCCTTCATAAAGGCTGTGTTCCTCATTGGCCTGGCCTGGGTTGGTCTTTGACGGCGATACCGGGTCGCCTTCTTGGGTGCAGGCCTCGGGGCCGAAGATGAATTGGCTGCCCCGGCGCAATTTCCCGTAATCATGGGCTGTGGGCGTGAACAAGCCGGCCTGGGAGTAAAAAGCGGCCGTAGCCGAGTGGGTGATTGGAAAGGCGTTGATGCCGATCAAACGGATAAAAAAGGGATTGACGGGCCAGGTGGCGGTTATTGTGTATTGGGGGATACCTAAGCCGGAGAAAGACCGGTTGCTCTCAAATAGGGTGAGGGTCGGCGTCGGCCAACCGTTAGCGCCCAAGAACTGCCCGGCCCGCACATCGGCCGCGGCCGTATCGTTGGTCGTGGGGTCGAGATCGACGACGCCTGCCAGAGTGGCCGCGTCGACGGCCCGAGAAAATTGGGAACTGCGCACAAAGGCCAAACCGGCATCCACGGCCAGGCCTACGAAGAGCAACAAAATGACGAACATCAAGGCGATGAGGACGATGCTCTGACCGGTTTCAGTGGATAAGTTTGGATCTTGTTTTTCCCGCATGGTCACCTATCATATTGTAATTTACACTTACCAACGAAATTGAATTCCGATCATACTACGGGTAGCCAACTGGTGGACCCAGGTCGAGACACTCTTCGGCCGGCCACTGCACCACCCGGAAGACGATCCATTTCTCGCTACCCTGGAATTTATAGCCGACGATTTCGATATTCATGAAGCCGACAACCCGGTAGTTGATATTTGCCCCTGTTTCAACCATTGGTGATGTCGTAGACAAGCAGTGTCGGCTTGATGCCCAGATCGATATATACTTGCATCAGTTTCGGGCGACGTTGATATTACCAGTCGCGCCGGACATCCATTCGCCGATCTCCAAGTACTGGTCGCCATCACCGGTAGGGCCAAGACTACCGTTGCCAATGGTGCCCATGTCCACAGGTCCAAATGGATAGCCATTGGCTGGGTCGAGAAAGTTGCCCGGCGGCGGCGGATCGATAGCCAGGCTCTCCTGCAAGTTGGGTGTGTCATTGGTGTTGCGCCAGCTAAGCCAGCCAAATTGGCCGGGGCCGCCATCTTCCCGTGCCCAATAGAGATCGCCGGGTTTGGCCAATGCCAGGGGAGTGCCCGGTGTATTAACGGGATAATTGGCACTGGCAAGATCAAGCGCGGTAGCATCATTGGTATAAGGAGCTGGCGGGACGGTCATCTGGCTGCCGAAGGATCGTCCGGGAAGCGGACCACCGGGTCGCCAGGATAAAGGGCATCGCCGTGTTAGGGTCGCGGTACCAGGGCGCCCGCACATCGTCGATATCGGCAGGAGTACAGCCGCTAACTTCATAACCACAGGGCCAATCTTCGGGGTAGAGGGAATATTGTTCCAGGCGAATGGTGATGGGCAAGATGGGGCAGCCGGCGTAGTCTTCTTTTTCACCTACCCGCATCACTGTCAAGCCCTGGATGCGGCTCAAACCGGTCCATTGCCAGAGTGGGTAGACCGAGGATGGTGTCGATATTGTGAAAGGGAACTGAAGCGACTACTTCAAGTCCTCCTGCGCAAGTGAACGTACCGCCGGAACATTCGGCGCGCAAGGCAGTGAGCATATCGCTTTGCACACCCGGCGAGATGGTTGCCCATTCGGCCAGAGGTACCACGCTGTTGTATGCCGAATACCTGGGTCGAGGTATAGACGTCGAAGCCGGTGCCATCTTCATTGGTGATAGCATGGACCGACCAGATGTCCCATAAATCGGGCGAAAGCTCCAGCGTTTCGGTGACGGTGTTAAGGGCAACCACGCCCATGGCATCGGCCGTACCCGGCCAATCGACGGGGTCGAAGTTGGTGGCGCCAAAGCCGGCCGCCACTCGGGAGGCGGTCGTCACCCGGTTTTGGGTATTCAACAGGTTGCCCACTTCGACGATGCCGACCAAAATAAAGATCAAGATAGGCAAGAACAAGGCCAATTCGACCAGGCTTTGCCCTTGGTTAGTTTTGTTTATGTGAAGAGATTTTAGCTGTTGCATAGCCCTTCATCCTCCGGAAAGCGCCCTATTGCGCTTTCAAATTTGGTTGAGATCACGCTAGTTAACGGTAATATCGCCGAGCGCGCTTACGTTATTTTCTGAATCGGGGTCATAGGTAGTTGTATCGACTCTTCCCAGTTGGAAGTAATAGCCATTTAGGCCGATAGAAACATCCAGAATTACGGGATAGGGTCCGCCTGGAGCCAGGGTCCCGATGCTATTACAAACAATTTCTGCATTACCGTCAGGTTTGCTCTGTATCGCACAACTGTAATTGGAATTATTCAGCGTTAGTTGGGTAGTCGAAATTGTCGTGCTTGCGCTAAAGGTGACATTTTCGGCCGCCGAAGGCCCATCGTTAAAGAGATTATAAGTGACCGTGACGCGTTCAGTTGTAGAAAGCGATTCGTCCGTAAGGACGACTCGGATATCGGCTTCGGTTGATTTCGGTTTCGACCGGAGGGGACGAATTGTCACTCAAGTCAGTATCAACCTGATCGGAATCAACCGTAGCCGTATTCTCGACGAAGCCAACTTGATCGGCCGAGACGAGCAATTTCAATGCTAAAGGGTCCATCGGCCGGTTCCAGCTCGGAAATGGTGCAAGTAACGGTGCCCGCTGACTCGGAGCATATATCAGGCGATGATGAATACATAACTCACTCCCGGTGGCAAGACATCTTCGATGACCACGTTGTGGGCGTGCCGGGCCCATTATTGACCACGACCAGGGTGTACGTGTAAATCTCGCCAAAGTTCACCGTCGCGGGGCCACTCTTGGTGATCGACAAGCGGGCAGGTAACTCGTAATTGGTGCTCACGTTGGCGCTGTTATTTCCCGGATAGTAATCGAAGGTATCGCTGGTGACCGTAACCGAATTGACCAAGTGTCATTATCAACTTCCACCGAAAAATCTTCAATTACCTTGACGGTTATAGCCACTGTTTTGCTGGCATTGGCGTTGAGTTGGTTGATTTCACAGACGATTTCGTTGCCGTCCAGGCTCCAGCGATCACAGCCGCTGACCGACATCGTATCTTCGTCGAGCTCGACATTGGGATCGAGGGTGTCGCGGACGACGATATTGCTGGCCGAGGATGGCCCATTGTTGTTTACGCTAACACTAAAGTCAAGATAGCCACCGGGTACGGCCGGACCTACCACACTCTTATTAACCCAAAGATCGGCCATGGGATTGATTACCGTATTCATCACGTCGTTGTTGCTATAGACACCGGGATCAGTGACCGGGTTATTCACCTGGATGCGGTTGATGGCATTGCCGGGCCATATGGCCCGGACGGTGATGGTCAATTGTTTGGTCTCGCCCACGGCCAACGAGGATAGATTGCAGGTCACGATACCGCCACCGGAGGGGCCGCAGCCGGGACTGCTGGACAGGTAAGTGACGTGGCCGCCAAACCCCCATGTAGGCAAGGTATCGACCACGGGTATGTTTTGATTTAACGGTGAAATGCCATGGTTGGTCACGTTGATGAGGTAAGTGAATTGATCGCCATAGTCCACGCTGACTGGGCCGCTCTTGGTCACTTCCAGGTCAGAAATGAGGATGAACCCGGTATCTTCGGCGACGGTATCATTGCTGGGATCATCATCATGAGTCGGGGTATAAAAATAGGCAGTGTTGGTATGAGTTCCTGGCGCCGTCGGGCATGCCGTTCACGATCAATGTTATGGTTGTCGATGGCGGCAGTATCGCCTATATCGCAGGTCATAATCCGGGAACCGTTTGGTGGCCCGCAGCTGCCAGAACTGATGCCGTGGTTAATGTACGTGAAATCGGGTGGCAGCTGGTCATATAAGAAAACGTCTTCGGCCGTGTTCGGGCCGTAGTTGGTTAAAGTTACATTATAACTAAATGCTTCGCCGACGATGGCCGGGTCCTTGGAATCTTCTTTAAGGACCTCCATGTCCATGTGGGGTACCAGCTCAAATATAACATAGCTCGTATTGTCGTCCGGATTGGGATCGAGAGTGGAGGGATCCGTGGCCAGATTGACGGTATTGGTCAAGGGTACATTGACTGGAGCTAACGGGGTTTGGAAACGCAAGGTCACGTTAAGAACCTTTTCACTTTCCAGGCCTGCATCACCGGCCAGATTGGCTAATAAATAGCAGTCAACCCGGTCGACGGCTACCGGCGGCGATTGGGGTTCATCGCAGATACCGCCACGGGTGGCCGTATAGCCCAGATATTCAAAATCTGTGATCAACAAATCGGAGATGCTGACTCCCTCAGCGGCGAAAGGACCATAATTTTTAATGTCGATGTTGAATTCGATCTCATCATCTGTGTAGATGCTGACCGGATCGCCCGGTCTGACGTCGGCCGTGGTAATGGTCTTGGTGATGACCACATCGGCCTCTGGCAAAATCACCGGACCGCCGATAGTGCCACCGTGGAGGGCGGTTCGTTGATGATCTGAGTGGAGGAGAATTGGTCGAAGTTCTCGTTGACGGCTACGACCTGACCAGAGAGTTGGACACTTTGAGCGATGGGGCGTAACAGCGGCGTGATGATGGGCATAAAGTATGTGACCCGAATGCGGACCTGTTTGCCGGAAGCCCCGGCATAGTCCGGATGCCAGACATCATCCTCATCCTGGCCCCAGACCTCGATAACAAGTGATTCCGGCTCGCCTACCAGCGCCGTGGGATCGACCGGGACGCCGGCAACAGTTCGCAGCGCTTCTTGCCTCGATTGACTTGACCCGGGGATCGAGACAAGGTGGAAACACATTCAGGCAGGCGGGATCGAATTGACCGGTAATGGCGTAACGGCCCGCTGCTCGCGCTGAATTCTGAACGGTCAGCCAACCCTGGAATAACCGGCCGCCCTCGACGATGGCAAATATTATCGTCAGCAGCACGATTGAGATGAGCGCGAACTCAACCAGCGCTTGCCCTTTTTGGTCATGCTTTATCTTGATTTTCATGGTCCGTCCCACCGTCATCCAATCAGGCAATTGCAGCCTTACTTAACGCAGAAAATTCCCAGGCTAGGAGACAAATCTTTCATTACCTTGATTTCAGCATCCCGGTTGCTAAAAATAGGATGCCTAAAATGTCTGCTGCCTGAACCACATGCAACCTCACTCTGACAGAGGGTTAAAGGTAGCATATGATACGTTTTGCACAAGGAATATTTCGGCCTATTTTAATACAATTTAAATAAATGTGGCTATCCCATATAAGGACTAGATATTTGGACTAAGTTCTTGTGCCAAAAGTAACCCCGGATTATACTCTTTTCACTCGAGTAAGAGTGGGTGATTTTTGTCAACGGACTATCTCCATTCTAAAGGAGATGGCCAGTTCAAATCTGAATCGATAATTCTTGTCCATCGACAGAGTCTAACATAAACCAATCTGGAGGAAGCTCATTTGAATCATTTTCATCCTGCTTTCGACTGGCGCGAAGTTGCCCGGCTGATCTTAACTTCGCGGCGCATCGACGAACTGGAGGAAACAGAATTAGCGCCTAAGGGTATTGTAACATACCAATTCTCGGCCGGCGGGCATGAGCTAGGCCAGGCCTTGTTTAGCCAATTATTGGACCGGCCAATGGACGCGACCGGGGCCTATTACCGGTCCAGGCCGCTGATGCTGGGCCTGGGCCTGACCATCGAAGAAGCGCTGGCTTCAGACATGGCTCGACAAGGCAGCCTCAGCGCCGGCCGGGATGTGGGCGTGGTCTTCAATATGGCCTCCAGAGGAAAGGCGACCGTATTGCCCCTGGCCGGAGATGTCGGTTCGCTATACACGCCGGCGGCCGGTTGGGCGCAAGCGATTCGTTATCGTCAGGAAGTATTAGCCGAGAAGGATCTACAGGACAGTATCGTGGTTATTTATGGTGGAGAGGGTTCGGTAGCGACGAACGGTTTTTGGTCGAGCCTAACGATGGCCACGACCTTATCGCTGCCCTTACTGTTCGTGATCGAGGATAACGGCTTCGCCATCTCTGTCCAGCGCCATTTGCAAACGCCGGGTGGTGATATCGCCGCCAACCTGGCCTCGTTTGGCAACCTGACGACCTGGAGCGGTAGTGGAACGGAGCCGGCGGAGACGGCCGGTTTGGTACACGCAGCGGTACAGCATGTCCGTTCAGGGGGTGGTCCTGGCTTGTTGCGCCTGACGGTGCCCAGATTATCAGGCCATTCTAGCGCAGATACGCAGACCTATAAATCTCCAGAGACCTTGCAGGAAGAGACCGACCGGGATCCTTTGCCAATCTTAAAAAAATATCTGGTACCGGATTTGATGAGCGAAAAGGATTGGTTCGAATTGTCAGCTTCGGTCAATGTCGCTGTCGAAGAAGCTTGCCGCGCCGCCATGGCCCAGGCCCAGCCAGAGTTAGAGAGAATCCAGGAGTTCATCTTTTCCGTCCCAGGCCAGGCACAAGCGGTGGGCGGTCTGGTGGCCGAAGGAATCGGATTGCCGCCAACGAGGACAGAGGTACAGATTGAAAGCCCGCGACGGATCAACATGATCGAGGCCATCCGTCGAACGCTGGATAGCGAACTAGAACTCAATCACCGCTGCCTCGTTTTCGGCGAGGATGTGGCCGTAAAAGGCGGCGTTCATACGGCCACCATGGGTCTACGATCCAAGTATGGTCCGGAACGAGTTTTCGACACCAGCCTATCGGAGGAAGGAATCATCGGCCGGGCCGTCGGCATGGCCCTGGCAGGATTGATGCCGGTGCCGGAGATCCAGTTTCGCAAATACGCTGACCCGGCCATGGAACAACTCAATAATTGTGGCACCATTCGCTGGCGGACAGCCAATCGTTTTGCCGCACCTATCGTCGTACGCATGCCTGGCGGCTACGGCCGGAAAATCGGCGATCCCTGGCACAGTGTGACTGGTGAAGTGACTTTTGCCCATGCCGTGGGTTGGCAGGTAGCTTTTCCATCTAATGCCGAGGATGCGGTGGGCTTATTGCGAAGCGCACTGCGAGGAAATGATCCCGTGATCTTTCTGGAGCACCGGGCCATGCTGGACGCAGCCTGGTCGAGGCGGGCCTATCCAGGCGATCATTATGGGATTCCGTTCGGCAAAGGTAAGCTGATTTTTACCGGTGATGATCTGACGGTTGTTAGTTGGGGAGCGATGGTCGAACGCTGCCAATACGCGGCCGAACAGTTGGACGCGAATATCGAGCTAATCGATTTACGGACCATTACACCTTGGGATCAGGAGATGGTTTTAGCCTCGGTGCAAAAGACGGGAAAATGCTTGATCGTCCATGAGGATATCAGCCTGGCCGGTTTCGGAGCCGAAATCGCGGCCACCATCGCCCAGGAAGCCTTCCTCGATCTGGATGGACCCGTGGAGCGGTTGGCAGCGCCGAGCGTACCCATTCCCTTTAACCTTGAACTCATGAGCGCTGTGGTGCCCACTGAGGACAGAATCCGCGAACGAATGATTGACTTGCTGGCATTTTGATCAGCCCGCGTCGGGAAACCTGACTAACCAAAACCTTTGGCGTCATTCCTGAACGAATTCCCCAGCTCGCCTGGGACGGCCGTTTGTTTCTGACCTGGTATCTACGATCTGTTGTTCGCGCCGATTTTCCTGCTTGTAATCAATCGCGGCCTTCATGAAGGCGTCGAATAAGGGGTGGGGCTTATTGGGCCGGCTTTTGAATTCCGGGTGAAATTGTGAGCCAATCATGAAGGGATGGTCGGCTAGCTCGGCGATTTCGATCAAGCGGCCGTCTGGCGAGATTCCGCTAAAGACCATGCCATGCTCGGCCAATAAGTCGCGGTAGGCATTGTTATATTCCCAGCGATGCCGGTGACGTTCACTGATTACGCCACTTTTATAGGCTTCGGCGGCCTTGGTGCCGGGTGTCAATTGGCAAGGATAGATTCCCAAACGCATGGTGCCGCCCATGTCGGCCAGGCCGTGTTGATCTGGCATGAGGCTAATAATTGGATAGGCGGTCTTGGCATCGAACTCAGTACTATTGGGTTCGTCGGTGCCGACGACATGCCTGGCAAACTCAATACACATGACTTGCATACCCAGGCACAGGCCAAGATAGGGAACCTTATTTTCCCGCGCCCAACGGGCTGCCATGATTTTGCCTTCGATGCCGCGATAGCCAAATCCGCCCGGCACAACAATGCCGTCTAACGTATCGAACTCTTCCCAGCCTTTCCCTTTTTCCAGGTCGCCCGAATGAATCCAAACGACCTCAACGTCACGGTGGTGGCGAATGCCGGCATGGTAAAGCGCCTCGCGGACGCTCATGTAGGCGTCGTGTAGTTCGACGTATTTGCCCACGATACCGATGCGTGCAACCGGTTTCGGTCGTTTGATCTCTTCGATCATGGTCGACCAGGCACTGAGATCGGGCAGCGAACTGGGTAGATCGAGGCTCTCGACGATGTAGTTGCCCAATCCGGCCTCTTCTAACTGCAGCGGGATGCTGTAGAGGATGTCACTGGTCACGGCCGGGATGACCGCTCGCAGCTCTACATCACAAAATAGGGCGATTTTATCAATGTGCTCCTGAGGAATGTCGTGATCCGCCCGGGCAATAATGGCATTGGGATGGATGCCGATGCCTCTTAATTCTCGCACACTGTGTTGGGTTGGTTTCGTTTTTAGTTCGCGGCTGGCGCCGATATAAGGAAGAAAAGTGACGTGAATATAAAACGTATTATTTGGTCCCACATCAGACCTCATCTGGCGCAGAGCTTCCAGAAACGGTAAGCCTTCGATGTCGCCTACGGTGCCGCCTACCTCGACGATGACCACATCCGCTTCGTTGGTCTCTGTTACCAGGTGGATGCAGCGTTTGATTTCGTTGGTGATATGGGGAATGACCTGAATCGTTCCACCAAGGTAGTCGCCTCGACGTTCTTTGGCGATCACTTCGGCATAGACTTGACCCGTGGTCACATTGGAAGCCTGGCTTAAGTTGATGTCGACAAATCGTTCGTAATGTCCCAGATCGAGGTCCGTCTCCGCCCCATCCTCGGTGACGTAAACTTCACCATGCTGGTAAGGCGACATGGTTCCTGGATCGACATTGATATACGGGTCCAGCTTCTGGACCGTAACCGAAATGCCTCGGGCCTTCAGGATGCGACCAATGGCGGCAGCTGTGACGCCTTTGCCTACTGAACTAACAACACCACCAGTTAAAAATATGAATTTGGTCATTCATTACCCCTTCTAAAAGAGAGGAGGGGCATGTCACTTTGGGTGACATGCCCCTCTACTAGCAGCTAATTTTGGTTAGTGGCCGTTTATTTGGCCCAGGTATTATCAAAGTAATCGCTCCAAATCCTCCACGGCCCTTCGCATATCCAAAAATACGAGTCCTAATTTGGCCGTACTGCGAGCCATGACTGTCAGGACGGCATCGTCGCCAATGGCCATGAGGACAATGATGCCGTCTGATCCTTCAATGTAGACCCTTTGTAGCCTGCCCCGTCGCAACTCTTCAGCAATTCTATCACCTAGGGATAGCATAGCCGCCGACATGGCCGAAATTCGGTCTTCATCGACGCCGGATGGAAGTGATGAGGCCATGATGAGGCCGTCAACGCTAACAACGGCCGATGCTTCTACGTCTGGGGTGCCGGCTTGCAAATCACGTAGCCGGTCTACCATCATTTCTGTTCGCGATCTCATCGCGGTTACTCCTCGACTTGGCGCTGCAGTGGTTTTAGCCCGGCAGCGATATTGGCACGTCCGAATGGATTTGGTACTTTTAACCGACCGGATGATACCATAGACTCGCGAGACATGTCAATGAATCAAAGGTATCATAGAGACCCTCAAATTGACAGCGTTTCAGTCGGTTATTACTCCGGATTTCGGTCAACAATTGGCTCGACGGCTGTTGATGCTACTTCTAAATTATCCCAGGCCTCGACGATTTTTTCTAAATCTTCTTTTGATTCTGGAAATTCGCCATAGCGAATCATCACAAAGGCTTCTGTTACCCGCCGTACATCGTCAGGGTTTTGAGGCCAGAGTTGGTCCAAGGTGGCCATGTACTCATAAGGCGTCTCTGATTGAGCGCGGGGATAGCCTAGATCGGCCGCTTTTCGACACATTTGACTATAGATATGGCGGATTGAGGCAGCCGCCCGCATTCGCCGAAATTTACTGAGCTGATTCAATAAACGGCGGCCGAGGGCTGGCCTTCTTAGACCACTGGCTCTCTGCAATGGATTGATACTTTCGGATTGCGAGACGGCCGTGTATCGCGTCGACCGGAATAGACGGCCTAACGCTAACGTGACCAGCAGAACAAAAAATATCATGATCAATATTGGCAGCAATTGCCGTGGCAATTGGAATGCCTGATCGGCCGCTTCTGTGATTTGTTCCGCTTCCTGCGTCGCCGATTCCGATTGAATCGTAAGCTGCACGTTTTCCAGCCCTAGTCGCAGCGTAGGCTCGATAATGCCAATTATCAGGCTAAATAGCCAACTGAGAGCCGCAAGCAGGGGGGATAATAGGACGCTTACGGTTACTAATGAAGTGGAGGTCAAAAAGTAGAGCGCTAGCCAAAGAGGTGACAGCCAGCCAATCGTGCGCGATATTGACTCTCCGCTGATAAAACCGGCGACAACACCGGTCAGAAAGACCACTAGGCCGGCCGCAATAGCCACGGCGAATAACCAACGAAAGCCGATCGGAAAGGATTGGCCGCTACGGCCACGTTCCAGTTGTTCTATCCTGGTTAATACGATGGACATCAACGCGGCGAAAAAAAATAGCAGTACGAAGGGTGTAACCGGCCAGCTCAATAATGACCCCGCAAGGCCAGCGACGAACAAGAAGACCAGTAGGATACCGAAGCGCAGCCGCAAGCCGATATCGGCGATATCCACGTGACGGCCGACCAATGATATTCCCCGCCACCACATCACGACTACTGCCACAAATAGAGCCAGGTCGCGAGACCATAAAGGGTTATCTCCCAGGTTCAGGTGACTCCAGAATTCGCCCAGCCATCCAAAATCGACTAGCGAGTGAGGCTGGTACAGTATAGTGCGCCAGGTTATCAAGATGGTGACCAGGAGAGCAAAAACCAGTAATAGTTGTTGCCTGCTAACGGGAACATGGAATACGCTAGCTAACCGGCTCAGGTTGAACGGTATTAGCATCAATAGCAACAGCCATATAGTGACGATCCCTGGAGACCAAAAACGAGCCCATGGCGAAAAAGCTAACAATAAAGGGGCGATCAGAGCGACTTCCATCAGGGCATAAAGAATATATAAAAGCTCATGACGCATGAGTTGCCAATATGTCGGCAAATTCTGCTGACTGGTCCTGTTATCTGTCTCGGCAATTCTAGCCATCTGATGAATCGCCATTACCTTTATCGATCAAAGGATTGTCCGGCACTGGAATCGCAGCCAGAGCGGCTTCGGTGCTATCATGGGCTTCAAGGCCCGATTTGAATTGGGAGGCGGCGGTAGGGATATGGTAGACCAATATGCCTGGCAACTTTGGCGGGGAATCATCCGCCAGGGAGATGAGGGTCACGCGCCGGCCTGCTTCTTTTAGTCGCAGCAAACTCACCGCGATCTCTTCAGTTACGACTGCGGTGACGAGAACCAGGGATGCCGCCCAGGGTAATTTACGGCTTTCGGTGTGCATCAAAATTTCAATTGAGCCTGTCGCAAATTCAGTTGCCGCAGCCAGTACTTCCAAGATGCGCATCAGTTGCTCCGGTGAGCGCCCCGGCGGCACTCTGATCGGTTGGTCTGACCCAGGAATGGATCCATTCACGAAGACGCCGACGCCCCATTTCTGCTCGGCCGCGTAATTGCAAATTGAGGCGGCTACGCTAATCGAACGTTCCAATAAATCGGGATCGAATCCCAACCAATGCTTGGCGAAGGTAGCGACGTTTAGAAATGTCACCACGGTCATGCCGGAGGTCGGATCGTAGACCTTGGTTTGTAGATTTCCCCGCCGGGCGGTCGCTTTCCAATGCACATCTCGAAACCTGTCTTGGGGTTGATAATCACGAATTGCCTGCGTTTTTATCGGATCGGTAAAGAGACTTCGGCGCACCTGGATCTCTCCAAACATTTCTTTGGCCGGTAATTGTAAATCTTCAAGTGGCCAAACTTTGGGGTAGACGACCAAAGTGTTGAGATAACGATGCTCCCGTTCGATGGTAAATAGGGTGAAGATGTCTCCAGACGCGTAACGTACGGGACCTAATGTTTGATATCCTCTTCGAGGAAAACGAAATGTTGCTTTGCGCCTGGTCCGCTCATAGGCGTTCATCGACAAGGTGTTTTCCAGAACATAGCTTCCACCAATTTCGCTGGCGATGACCGCAAACAATCCCTTTTCTTCTGGAGCATAGGGCACGTCGTCTCGAAATTGGAGCCATGTCAACGGTAAAGGTTTCCAATTTGTTATGGTGAGGGTCATGGTCACTGGCTCGCCTGGGAAAACGTGGGTGCGATCGAATTCTCGTTGGTAGGTTACTCCCCTCAAGGCAAACCTGCGCCAAAGAGTGCTGACCAGGGCGATGATGATGAGGCATACGCCCACCGCGAGGATGGCCACATTGCGATTGGCGATCAGGCCTATGACCAAAATGATCAAAGCCATTGATATCCAGGCGTCGCTAAAAATGCTGTTTCGGCGCTCTCGAATGACCATTCCACGGGCCCTAGCGCTATCGTCGAGCGAAGGTAGCTCTCCTTCACGAATCGCCTCATAGATCCTAGAACGGGCCTTTTTCCGTTGGCTACGTCGACTTTCTCTGACAAGTAAATCTACTTCGTCCACTTGACCGCCCATGTATGATAATCGAATCCAGCCAACGATTTCAATTCGAATAAATTGGTGATGTAGTTGTTCGCTTTCTAGAGAAAAGTTTCAACCGTATTCATTGTTCAAACAAAAATACGGTCCTTATCTTCACTTACGCTTCAACGGGGACTGCGACGGTATCGACTACTTCGGCGACGATATCTTGTGGCTGCCTTCCACGAAGACGTGTTTTGGCGCCGATTATTAATCGATGGGTTAAAACATATGGGGCAATTTCCTTAACATCATCCGGTAAAACAAACTCGCGCCCTCTGATAGCAGCCAACGCCTGGCAAGTCCGGTAAAGAGCCATAGTTGCTCTCGGGCTTGCTCCTAATTCGATGTCAGGATGTGAACGGGTAGCCCGGCAAACATTGGCGATGTAGAAGCGCATGGAATTCTCGACTCTAATCGAGCGGACTCTATCCTGCATAGCCAATATTTCCTCCGGTCCTACAACGCTTTTTAGCTCCTCCAATGGATCGGATCGTTCGAAACGCAATAATATGTCATTTTCTTCAGATTCCGTTGGATAACCCAGGCCGATCTTCATGAGAAAACGATCGAGCTGTGCTTCTGGCAGCGGAAAAGTACCTTCCAGCTCGATAGGGTTTTGCGTCGCCATAACCAAAAATGGTCGTGGTAGCTTGTGGGTCGAAATATCGACCGTAGTTTGTCTTTCCTGCATGGCTTCTAGCAAAGCTGATTGCGTTCTGGGCGTGGCTCGATTGATCTCGTCTGCCAGGAGGATCTGAGAAAAAATGGGACCGGGCCTGAATTCAAATTCCTGGATCTTCTGATTGTAGTAGTAGATTCCAGTCACATCGGAAGGCAAAAGATCAGGAGTAAATTGAATCCGTTGGAAGCTGCAGGCTAAGGATTTGGCAATTGTCTTGGCTAAGGTGGTTTTGCCAGTTCCCGGTACATCCTCAAGCAAAAGATGGCCTTCGCACAATAAGGCAATCAAAGTCAGATCGATAACTTCATTTTTTCCGACGATCACTTTTTGTATGTTTTCTCTGAGTTTGGCTGAAAATTCGGCGATCATGTTTAGTTCCTAAAATGTGGGACCAGGATTGTAGCATGCCGGTTTAGAGCAAGACAATGATCCATCAATTTCATATTGACTTGATTACCACCGATTATTAAGTAAACCTCCAAAGATTCTTCGGGATTGGACTTTGTTGTTAGCGGTTTACTTCAAGGCAAATGCGTCTATTCGATTGCATTTCATTCCATAAAGATTTGCACAATTGCACTTAACGGCTAAGCGCACCGGATCCCTTAGTCGACATTGGTAGAAAGGAAATCGAGTATGTCGATCTTGGTCAAGATGCCGGTTACGCCATTTTCATCAGAAATCAAGGCAAAGCTGCTGTGACTAAAGATGTCCATCAATGCTTCCAAGGGTGTGTTTGGCTGAACAACCGGTACATCGGGATCTATGATGGCCGCGATGGTTTCATCGGCCGAATGCTGGTGATCCCTATTGAGTAAATGATCGAGCAGAGCAACCTCGGTCACGATTCCCTGCAGTTTCCCATCTTCATCAACAACCGGCATCTGTGAGATATTATGTTGTTTAAATAAGGCGACCACGTCACTCATGAGGTCGGTTGGTCTGGCAAGGATGAGTTTTGCGTCGCTTTTTGCGCTCTGGATTGTCCAGGCTCTGACATCCGGCCAAGTCCTGTCCAGGAAACCATTTTCGCGCATCCAATCATCATCAAAGACTTTGCTGAGATAACGAGAGCCCGTGTCCGGTAGAATGACTACCATCAAGGCATCACTCGCGAGGCGTCGTTGTTGTGCATATTCAATGGCGCCCCAAACGGCCGAACCAGAAGACCCGCCGCAGAATATCCCTTCCTCGCGAACCAGCCTTCTGGTCATTAGGAAGCTATCCTGATCATTCACCTGAATGACGGAATCGACGATCTTAAGATCTGTTGTAGAAGGCAAAAAATCTTCGCCTATCCCTTCAATCTTATAGCCCTCGGCGCCAACGTCGGATTTACCGGCATGTAAATCGTACAAGATAGAACCCACTGGATCGACGCCTATGATCTGTATGTCAGGATTTTGTTCCTTCAAATAACGACCCACCCCGGTGATAGTTCCGCCTGTCCCCATTCCGGTCACGAAATGGGTGATTTGACCATCAGTTTGCTGCCATAACTCAGGACCGGTGGTATCGTAATGACTCTGCGGGTTGACCGGGTTGTGGTATTGATTGGCGAGCACGGCGTTTGGAGTTTCCTCGACCAGCCTGTGAGCGACGGAATAATAACTACGCGGATCTTCAGGTTCCACGGCTGTGGGAGTGACGACGACGCGGGCTCCGAAGGCGCGCAGCAGAAGGATTTTTTCTTGCGACATCTTGTCTGGCATGACGAAGATGCAGCGGTAACCTTTAATAGCGGCCGCGATGGCTAAGCCAACACCGGTATTGCCGGAAGTCGCTTCGACAATGGTGCCCCCCGGCCTTAGTGAACCGCTTTGCTCCGCGTCTTCGATAATGCTCGGACCAATGCGATCCTTCACCGATCCGCCCGGATTGAAAAACTCGACTTTTGCCAACATCGTACAGTTCAGTTCCCTGGAAACTGAATTTAACCGTACCAGAGGTGTCCAGCCGATCGTATCGATAATGCTTTGATAGACTTCCATCTGTTCTCACCTGTTCTATGAGTTTTTGTTCTTTGTAGTATTCAAAACCGCTTCGCTTAAGGAGAATGAGCGCTTTAGACTTCCATCTGGATAAAATACCCTGTGCGAAATTTGCACAAAGAACAAGGCTACCTCGATTAATAGGTTATTCAATATTGGCTGAAATTCATATCTATCAAAATCCTGCTTGTACTATATCCCCTGTCGTATATAATTTATGTAAGCATCTTATGTTTACGCAAAGGTGAAACACTAGCAGCTGTTTAACCTTTTTAAAAGCCTGGAGGATGCAATGAAAAAGTCGCGTTTATTGCTTGGCTGCATCATTATCGTTCTATCTTTCCTGTTAGTTTCGGGTAGTTATGCGAACGTCAACTATACCGTAAAACCCGGGGATACCTTATCGGCGATTGCCAGAAGCTTCAATACGACGGTATCAGCCATCGTATCGGCTAATAACATAGCCAATCCGAACCTGATTTATGCAGGTCAAACGTTGGTTATTCCAACTTCGGGTGAGCCACCTCCACCTACGCCTGAACCGCCGCCTCAGCCTCCTCCATCGGGGGACTGTACGTATACGGTTCAACGAGGGGATACGCTTTCGCGGATCGCCGTCAGTTACAATACGACGGTCGCCCAGTTAGCGGCTTTGAATGGCCTGGCGAATCCGAACCTGATCTTTGCAGGTCAAGTGTTGAAGGTTCCTTGTGCGGGTGGAACCCAACCACCTCCATCACCGCCACCCAGCCCGCCTCCACAACCGCCACCGGCGCCGCCGCCAACCGGCGAGTGTACTTATACTGTTAAGGGTGGAGACACTCTAGGCAGGATTGCCGGCCAGTATAACACAACCGTGGCCCAGCTCGCTTCAATGAACGGCATAGCCAATCCGAATTTTATTTATGTTGGCCAGGTATTGAAGGTGCCTTGCAGTGGAACGAATCCGCCGCCTGCGCCGCCACCGGCGCCACCACCATCAGGTGGTAGTGGTCTTTCGGTAGGTGGTCAAACACAGACGTTTGCACATCCTGGAGAAATGAAAAACATCGGCATGACTTGGGTCAAGATGCAACACAAGTGGGCGCCTGGTGATGATCCGAGCGTCGTTGCCGGCATGGTGCGTAATGCACATGCCAACGGAATGAAGTCAATCATCAGTATCGCCGGCAAAAACACTTATCCTGCTGCAAATGGCATTGACTTCGGAGCCTTTACAAACTTTCTGAGAGGTGTGGCCTCGCTGGGCGGCGATGCGCCTGACGCCATCGAAGTCTGGAATGAGCAAAATATTGATTTTGAGTGGCCGGCCGGCCAGATTAGCCCAAATTCCTATGTCAGTAGCATGCTGGCTCCGGCATATCAAGCCATCAAGGGCGCTAACCCGAATATCATGGTCATCTCCGGAGCCTTGGCGCCGACAGGCTTTGATAATGGCACCAATGCTTGGGCCGATGATCGTTACATTCGGGGTATGGCCGCAGCTGGAGCAGCTAACTATGCGGACTGTATTGGTGTTCACCACAACGCAGGCGCGACATCACCGACGGCACGATCTGGACATCCAGCGGGTACGCATTACAGTTGGTACTATCCGCCGATGGTTGATCTTTACTATGGCGCATTTGGCGGAAGCCGGCCGCTTTGTTTTACGGAGTTGGGCTATCTTTCCGGTGAAGGCTTTAGCGGCTTGCCTGCTAACTTCTCCTGGGCTTCTGGTACGAGTGTGGCCGAACATGCCCAATGGTTGGCCGAAGCCGTTAGCCTTTCTCACCAGAGTGGAAAGGTGCGGATGTTGATCGTCTATAACGTTGACTTTACCTATTACGATCCGGCCGGTGACCCGCAGGCGGGTTACGCTATGTTCCGCCCTGATGGAAGCTGCCCTGCGTGCAACTCTTTGTCAAGCGTTATACCTAGATAGATGACTGGCAACTAATCACGCCGGTTACCCCTGGACTGAGCGGAGGTGATAAGTGAATATTAGTAGCATCTTATCAACAAAGAGTAGCAGGGTATATACGATAACACCTGATCGAACGTTAGGTGAAGCAGTCTCTCTATTGTCCAAATACAATATAGGCGCCCTGATCGTGTTGGGGGATGATGACCAAGTGGTCGGAATCATTTCAGAGCGCGATATCGTTCACAGGGCGGCTGCGAGTCAGGATGCGTTTGCGCATAATGTTGGGGAGGTGATGACGAAGGAAGTAGTGATTGGTGTTCCGGAAGACGACGTCATGTCGGTTGCACACACCATGACTGAACGGCGCTTTCGACACATCCCGATACTCGATGGAAATCGTTTGATTGGGATTGTTTCAATTGGGGATCTCCTAAAAGCGCAACGTGACCAGTATCGAGGGCAGATTGACACGCTGGAAACGCAGATCATGGCCAAAGACGAATAACATAGAAGCATCGGTCAGTCAACGTAGGAGTGTCAAATGTCTTTAGTTGGTACAAGCCTGGAGCCCCTGCGCGTGGCAATTATTGGAGCTGGTCCAGCTGGTTTTTACGCTGCTGAACATTTATTCAAACAAAAAGAGTTGGTCGTCGAAGTTGATATGTTTGATCGTTTACCAACGCCATTTGGCTTGGTACGAGCTGGCGTAGCGCCGGACCATCAAAAAATCAAATCAGTGACCAAAATCTTTGATAGAATTGCTGCTAGGCCTGGATTTAGATTTTTTGGATATGTCGAAATCGGGAAAGATCTCTTCATCGAAGATCTGCGAAAACATTACCACCAGATAGTTTTCACTACCGGCGCCCAAACTGATAGAAACCTAAACATTCCCGGCATTGACCTGCGAGGTAGCTATGCGGCGACTAACTTTGTTGCCTGGTATAACGGGCATCCCGATTATCGTGATTTGGAATTTGATCTATCAGTTGAACGAGCGGCAGTCATTGGTGTAGGCAATGTTGCAGTTGATGTGGCCCGTATTCTCTGCCGGACGCCTGATGAGTTGAGAAAGACAGATATCGCCGACTATGCCCTTGATGCCCTGAGCAAGAGTCAAATAAAGGAAGTTTATATCTTGGGCCGAAGAGGTCCTGCTCAGGCGAAATTTTCACCTTTGGAATTGAAAGAGCTGGGAGAGTTGGAGGATGCCGATATCGTCGTCCGACCCGAGGAGGCCGAGTTGGACAACCTCAGCCAGGTTGCGATATCGAAGGCGGATCGAGGGACGGTCAAGAATACCCAGCTCATCAGTGATTTTTCTACAAGGCCAATAAACAATAAGTCCCGATCTTTGCATCTACGCTTTTTGGTATCACCGGTTGAGCTGTATGGTAATGAGTGGGGAAATGTCACTGGCATGCGCCTGGTGCACAATGAGCTTTATGCCACCGATGCGGGCACATTACGGCCGAGAGCGACCGACCGATACGAAGAGCTAAAGGTTGATTTAGTATTTCGATCAATCGGCTATCGGGGCGTTCCTATCCCTGGGATCCCTTTTAATGAGAACTGGGGTGTGATCCTGAATAAAGAAGGTCGAATAATCGATCCCGAGACGGAAGCCCCCTGTATTGGAGAATATACAGCTGGTTGGATCAAGCGCGGTCCGTCAGGCGTAATCGGCACAAACAAACCAGATGCAGTCGAGACAGTAGGACATATGTTAGCGGATTTACAGGATGGTCGGATATTACAACCATCGGCCTCAGATGGCGCCGCGATCGAGCGACTGGTGCGTGAACGAAAACCTGATTTCTTCAATTTCGCGGATTGGACGGCGCTAAACGAGGTTGAAATGAGCATGGGAGTTGCCGAAGGAAGGCCCAGGGTTAAGATCACAACGATTGATGAAATGTTGGAAGTAAAACGATTGGCGGCAGTTCATTGAGGAAGCTCAATCCTTCGGCCGGAAAATCAGATTCTTCCGCTTTTACCTGCTACGATCAGACCTACGGATGAAAGTGGTCATCTATACCGATGGGGGAGCTGATCCCAATCCGGGAGTTGGCGGCTGGGCGGCGATCCTGAGTGCCGGAAATCGAGAAAAAGTACTTACAGGAAACGCAGCTTCGACGACCAACAACCGGATGGAACTTCAGGCGGCCGTCAATGCGTTGGAGACGCTTACACGCCCATCTCAAGTAGAACTTCATACCGATTCTGAGTATTTGCGCAAAGGCATAACCGAATGGGTTGAGAAGTGGGAGACAAGTGGCTGGAAGCGCAAGGGAAAGCCAATACCCAATTCCGATCTTTGGAAGAAACTGTTAACACTTAATCAGCAGCATGAAATCGATTGGCACTGGGTCAAAGGGCATGCTGGCAACTCTCTAAATGAACGAGTCGATCGCTTAGCGAGAAGTGCAAGACTTGAACTTGCATCCCGGCAGATAATAACCTCAGAGTTGCCGAGCGTTTACGTCCGTGGTTCATGTAAAGGTAATCCGGGCCCGGGTAGTTGGGCAGTTGTCTTGGAAGAAGATGGTGATACTGAGCAGCTAAGCGGTTCTGAACCAAGCACGACCAACAATCGGATGGAATTGCGGGCTGCCATCGAAGGACTAAAAATGTTGCTCACCGGGAAGCGCTGTCAACCTGGTCAGCGCTTCCGATTATTTGTTTATGGGGGCAACAACCTGGATTCATGGTTGGCGACAGCGCCAATGGACCAAGCGGGATGGAAAGCCAATCAGCAACCTTGATTTGTGGCAGGAGTTGGACCGGTTGATGGCCGGTTATGATGTTCATTGGGTTAGTGGTAAAGGATTCCCGGAGCACTTGGCGAAAGGTCTTGAAGAAGCCGGAAAGATTGGCGACGGCCGCCCTTGATCTGGAAGGATAAGGGCCGTGCGGCGATATTGACAATTAGCATCGAGTTGGTAAAATGCCACGAGGCTTGCCGAAGTGGCGAAATTGGTAGACGCGCTACGTTCAGGGCGTAGTGAGCTTATGCTCATGTGGGTTCGAGTCCCACCTTCGGCACACAACCAACAGCCCATCTGCCAGAAACTTGCTGTTTTCAGTGTCCGATCCAATAGGTGACCGTTTGGTAAAACTGTGAATTTATTCAAATATGCGCAGATCATCACATCAAGTTACTGGAAAACTGATTGTAAGATGGAGCCAGCCCATGAGTAGAAGGGATTGTTAATGAACGTGATCGTTATTGCAAGCGTGGTAATTGCATTCACGCTGTTAGTTGGAGCTTTCCTTGCCGTGGTCGTCCGTGGCTTTAGCCGCGCTGTTACCAAAGAACAGGTGGCTGTCGAAAGCGAGAAAAGTAGCTATAACCCATCGATATCCATGGGTTATGCCATTCCGGTAAAGTCCAATTATGAAGAGCAGCTAACGGCCGCGCGCCTGATCGCAGCAAAACAAGCGGCGAGCGTACCGCGTGGATCCAATGCCGGGATCGGATCGTTGGGTAAAGATCAGCAGCCTACGGCTTTTGATGGCATCAAAGCAGATCCAATCACAGCTGTTAAAATCGCTCATTATCATGGTTGGCAGGGATTGCAGTCTGGTGCACAAGTCGCTTCGGGCGTTCCTGCGCCTACGATGAAAGCCCCAGCTCAAACAGCCGTACCGACCAAAGGGGCGGATGACTTGGTGCCGGGCGTCGATTACGAATATATTGAAATAAGCGATGAAATGAATCCGGCCGAGAAACGGAAAGCCCGAATCGCCAACTCAAAAGCGAAATCTGTTGCTCTTAAGACCCTGAAGGAATCGGGTGGTGTATCGAGCAGTGCACCAATTGATGCGCCGGTTTCAGATGCGCCTGTTGCTCAAACAGAAACGGCTCCAACGGCGCCAGCTACTTTGGGCGCGGCTCCTGTCGCCGGTGTTGACTTCGAGGTGATATCAATCACCGACGATATGAACGCCGATGATGTGCGAAAGGCCCGAATCGCCAACGCAAAGGCAAAATCGGCCGCGATGAAGCTGTATAAAGAATCTGGCGGCGCGGTTGGTTCATCTTCTATGCCTCAAAGTGTTGAAGCTGCTCCCGGAGTCGCCGAAAGTGGTGCGATAGCGGCGGCGGTTGCCGCAGAAAGCAGTCCAAGTCCTGATACGACCGGTTTACCGAAGCCGGATTATATTGAGATTACTGAGGGCATGGATGCGGCCGAATTGAGACAGGCGAGAATCCATAACGCAAAAGCAAAATCCGCCTATAACAAGGCATTGAAAGCGGCGGGTATCGATCCGGCGACAATTGACGGTTAATCTAGCTGTAACTGAATATATAAGGAGCTGAGATAGTTTAAACTCAGCTCTTTTTTTGTGGGTGGGTGTGCTCGTCGCTGTAATGCCGTTATGTTAGAATCAAAATGATGTGTTGGTAGATTATCGAGTAAGACAAAGAGAATACTTGCTGGCGATTAGCCGGGCATTGACATCGGAGCTAGATCTGGCTGATGTCCTACGCATAATCGTTCAGGCTTCGGTTGAATTTATATCAGGCCGGGCGGGGACGATTGTTTTAGCCGATCCGGCCGACAATGTATTTCGTATAGCGGCGCTATACGGCTTACAGAGAGACGTTTTCGACCAGCTGTCTCCATTAGTCATGGGGCTTCCTTTTCAGCCCGGACAAGAGCAGGAGATCATACCGGAACTAACCAAGCGGATTCAGCGAGTGGCTCAGGATGCCGATATTGGTGTAACCCAAGTCTTGCGCCTGCCTATGCTAAGCGGCGATCAGCTCATTGGTATGATTTATGTCTTCCAGTCGGCGAGTTATCGTATAAACAGCGACGCGGCAAACTTGCTTCAAAGTTTCGCTGATCAGGCAGCAATTGCGGTTAAAAATGCGCGACTTTACCAAGAGGTCATTCACGAAAAACAACAGCAGGATGCCATACTCGAGCAAAGTGCCGATGGCATCATGATTCTAGATCGACAGCTCTCGGTTACTCGCTTCAACCCATCCATAAGTCGAATGAGTGGTTGGCAACAACAGGATGCAATAGGAAAACCGCATCGTGAAATTATTCATTGGAATACACTGCGAACTGAATTGACATTAGAAACGGCGCTCTCTAACGGTTGGCCCTTGCCTGGCGCAGCCCCACTTTACGTTGAAGGGGAGTTGGACCGTCCCGGTGGTGATGTGATATCTCTTGGTATAACCTATGCTCCCCTGATGAATCCTAAGGGTAGAATGACTAATATTATCGCCAATGCCCGTGATTTGACTCGTTATCGTCAGGAAGAAGAACTTCAAAAGACATTTATATCGGTTGTGAGCCATGAATTGAAGACTCCTGTGTCCATCATCAAGGGCTATGCTGGCACACTCGGCCGCTTGGATGCTCGTTGGTCCCCAGGTGAAATTCATGATTATGCATCAGTAATCGAAGAAGAAGCCGATCAACTTACCGAACTCATTGACAATCTACTCGAGGCATCAAGATTACAATCGGGATCGTTTAAGTTGGAAATCAATGAAGAGATTGAGCTTAACAAGCTTGCCGCTGACACGGTTCGTAAATTCGAAAGCCAGACAGAAAAGCATGAGATGGTCTTGGATTTTCCAGTGTCATTTCCTGCGATCTGTGGCGATGAACGCCGCTTGATTCAGGTATTCAATAACCTAATTAGCAATGCTATTAAGTATTCTCCTGACGGTGGCCAAATTCATATTTCCGGCCGGACACATGCCGACTATGTAACGATATCGGTCCGCGACGAAGGTATCGGCATCCCCAGACATGAACAACATCGAATATTTGAGAAGTTTGCCCGTCTCGACAATGCATTAAGCCGCAAGACCGAAGGAACTGGTCTAGGTCTATTTCTAACAAAAGCTATCATCGAAGCACATGGCGGGAGCATATGGTTCAGCGATAATTCCGGCCAGGATAACAGCGATACTTCGGGAACTACGTTCACATTCTCTCTTCCTCGTTAATAGTGGAAAAAGTTACGATTCGATCCTTCGAATTGCCGCTCAGAAAAAGAAATTGCAGGAGATACTATGCAAAGCCAGGTTACTTGTCCCGCGTGCCACACTCAATTTGTCGGCGACCTCTATCAAATCATAGACGTAGGTCAAAACCCGGAACTGAAGGAATTATTATTAAGTGGTTACTTGAATGTCGTTCAATGCCCCAACTGTGGTTCTGTTACGCAGGTGGGTACGCCATTTCTGTATCATGATCCCCAACATGATTTGTTTATGGTCCATGTGCCAATGGAAATGAATCTTTCTCATGATGAGCAGCAAAAGGTCATCGGACAGCTAGTACGGACCGCCATGGATAGCCTTCCTGCTGAACAAAGACGCGGTTACATGCTTCAACCCCAGACGATCATTAGCTTACAAACTTTACTGGAAAAAGTCCTTGAGACAGAGGGTATCACGCCCGAGATGATAGCTCACCAGCGTTCTCAGTCTGAACTCCTTCAACAATTGTTAAGCTCCGACAAAAATGTTGCCTTGGGAATCATTCGAGACCGCGAAGATGAAATTGACGAAACGTTCATTGCCCTATTAAGAACCTTAATTGAATCGGCGGAACAAGGGGGGCAGGATCAAAGCTACCTAGATTTGATCAATTTGCAGGCGCTTCTCTATCGCGAAACTGAATTTGGGCAACAATTGGAACGACAGCAGAAAGCGATCCACTTGCTTAGCAGAGACGCTAAAAAAGAGGGAGGTGTTAGCCAGAAGTTATTGTTACAGCATGTCTTGGCAAACCGGGGAGATATGACTGTGGTCGATGCGCTGGTAATGGCAGCCAGGCCTGCCTTAGATTATGAATTCTTCGTGTTATTAAGCGAGAGAATCGAAAAAAGGCAGAAATCAGGAATTGATGCCAATGAGTTGTTAGCTCTGCGGGAACACCTGCTGGAGTTGCAGCAAGAGTTTGAAAAACGTTCACGCGAAGTTGTTGCCAAGGCACAAAGCACCTTAGATCAACTGCTCCAATCCGCCGACAAACCTGCAGCCGTTCGGGCGATTCTTAAAGATATCGATGACCTATTTATGATGGTTCTATCTTCAAATCTGGAACAGGCCGAACAATTGGGCGATACTGGGCGAGTCGAAGCTTTACGCGAGGTACAAAATAGTATCGTTCAGGAGATGGAGGACCAGGCACCACCAGAATTCAGGCTGGTAAATCAATTGCTATCTTCAAATGATGACGCAACAATGAGGCAGTTACTAGATGAGAATGAGGAATTAATTGATTCATCGTTCTTGGAACTGATCCAGGCAATATCAGGTCAAGCTGGTGAGTCCAATGATAAAGAAATTGTTCAGCGCCTTGGCCAGATCGAGTCACTGGTTGTAGAACGCTTATAGACTTATTTTGGACTGTTATCTAGTCGAAAGCCATGCCCTCTAACCGTAACAACGTACTCGTGTTCATCAAGCTCTGCTAGGCGATCTCGCAGCCTCCGTATCAGGGCATCAATTGCCTGTTCAGTTACCCCGATACCATCGGTACCAGGCCAGACAATTTCCACGATAGTGTCTCGATCGACAACTGCTCCCTTGGCTTCGTAAAGGGCTTCCAATAGTCGAAACTGAGCTAAGGAAAGAGGTGGCAACAGTTCTTGTCCTTTAATTCTCACGGCTCGCTGCAACATGTCTAGCTCGAGATCGCCCTCTGGTATGGGGTCTTCAATCGTTAAGGGAACAGTTGCATCGGTTCCGACAAACAGCAACTTGACTCGCAGTGCAATTTGAATTTCATCACCATCTCGCAAAGGCTTCGACCCCTGAACTTGGGCGCCATTGAGATGGGTTCCATTTTTGCTTCCAAGATCGTGAAGGATATAGTTGCTTGCCTCGCTGACTATTTTCGCGTGATAACGTGAAACTTGCCTTTCTGGAAGAACGATTTGGCAATCACTGCCGCGGCCTATTAAGAATTCATCACTATCTATAGTCCAACGTTCACCAGTTAGCTGTCCTTCACGAGCAATGAGGATTGGCTTATCATTCATTTTTTGGCCCTCGTCGACCTATTTTCGAACTACTGCATTATAATCTATATTAGCCGAGTAAGTACAGGTAAAATTTTAGAATGTTAGAGAGACTCAAAAACGGGACTATACTGAAAGATAGGTACAAAGTTGCTGAAGTCGTCGGGCAAGGGGGTATGGGCAATGTATATCAAGCAGAAGATTTGCGTTTGCCGGGACGACAATGTGCGATAAAGGAAGTTCAACCTGAGCCAAATGCTTCGCCTGAAACTCACCGCCAAGAACAGGCTCAATTTTTGCGCGAAGCAAGCTTGCTTGCTCAATTGGACCATCCAAACCTGCCAAAGGTCTCTGATTTCTTTACAGATGGTGGGCGAGATTATCTGGTGATGGATTATGTTCCAGGTAGCAATCTTAAGGAGATGATTGACGACAGCCGAGTTCATGATCAGATGTTAGATGTAGATGTGGTGATGGACTGGTCAAGCCAGATCATAGATGCAGTCGAATATCTTCATAACCAAGACCCAGTAGTTTTACACCGTGATATCAAGCCCGCCAATATAAAGATTACGCCAGACGGCCGGATCAAATTGGTCGACTTTGGACTAGCCAAGGTTATGGTCACTGATTCTTCGAGTACGATAACGGTTATACAAGGTAGAGGCACTGCATACTATACACCAATAGAACAATATGGTGCCGAAAGTGAACATACGGACATTCGTTCAGATATCTATGCGCTGGGAGCCACACTATACCATCTTTATGCCTGCCAGGCACCGCCGGAAGCGAGAAAAAGATTTCTCAATCCTACTGTCATGCAGCCCGTGCAAAAAATAAATCCAGAGGTTAGCAATGATATCAGTGAGGGCATTCATTGGGCGCTTGAAATGCATCCTGACAATCGACCGAAGAACGTGGGTGAGCTGCGACAAGCGTTGCTCGGTCAGATAAGGCGGCAGCCAGTGAATGAATATTCTGGAGAATCCCCAAACCTTGGAGAGGCGCTACGCTCCAACTCTTTGATCATATTCGCCGCCCTAATTCTGCTAATTCTCGCAATTGTCATCACGGTCATCTGATAACTGAAAAAGAACAAGCATTTTGCCTAACAAATAGCACGATTCTCTCAATTTGGTCCGATAAACAAGAATTAGCAAGGGATCAAGTAGGAAAAGTCGATTTTGTACCTTGACACAATAGATTGGCAAAGTTATATTTTGGTTGCAAATGCTCCTTTGTAAATGGGAGTATGAATGCTGTTCGGTTTACGCTAAGAGGTAAGTGAAGGAGGTGGGTTCATGGCAAGTGTAACTTATCGCAATGTGTACAAGCGGTTTGGCGATTTTACTGCGGTAGACGATTTAAGTATCGAGATCGCCGATAAAGAGTTTGTGGTTTTCGTGGGTCCTTCAGGATGTGGGAAATCGACAAGCCTGCGTATGTTGGCGGGCCTTGAGGAGATTTCAGATGGTGAGATCCTGATTGGTGATAGGGTGGTCAATGATGTTCCACCGAAGGATCGTGATATTGCCATGGTCTTTCAATCTTACGCCCTGTATCCACATATGTCGGTCTACGACAATATGGCCTTCGGTTTGAAGCTGCGCAAAACACCGAAAACAGAAATTGATAGACGGGTGAAGGAGGCAGCCGAAATCCTTGGCTTGATGCCTCTACTGGATCGTAAACCCAAAGCGCTTTCTGGTGGTCAACGGCAACGTGTCGCTGTTGGTCGTGCAATTGTCCGCGAGCCTGAAGTATTCTTGATGGACGAGCCATTATCTAATCTCGACGCCAAGTTACGCGTTTCGGCGCGCGCCGACATTACAAAGTTACACAAGAGACTGGGCACAACCTTTATTTATGTGACGCACGATCAAGTCGAGGCGATGACCATGGCAGATCGGATCATGGTTATTAGCGATGGTATATTGCAGCAGATTGATTCACCTCGCAATCTATATAACAAGCCTAATAATGTCTTTGTTGCCGGTTTTATCGGAAGTCCGAGTATGAATTTTTTCAATTCAACAATTGTCTCTGAAGAAGGCAATCTTTTTGCAGATACCGGAGACTTCCGGGTTCATGTCCCTAAGACCTCTGACGCCGTTTATGGCGAATATGTCGGTAAAGAAGTCGTGCTCGGTATTCGTCCAGAAAATATCCATGCTGTGCCTTTTATACCACCGAATATCGATGAGGCTCCTATTTCAGGTGTTGTAGATGTGGTTGAATTACTCGGACACGAATTAAACCTGGTTGTTGATTCCGGAAATAACACTTTTGTTGCAATTGTTGATACACGGCTTGCTCCTACGGTCGGTAATGAGGTTGATCTTGTCGTCAATGTCGATCGTTTGCATCTTTTTGATAAAGATACCGAATTAGCAATCCGCTAATTTTTTTGACTTGAACCCTGCAGAAAGGCCGCTGTTTTTATAGCAGCGGCTTTTCTTTTGGCTTGAAGCTTCTAGCAACCGCTGCCAATTCTAGGCACAGCTCCTTGAGACATGGACAATGAACGGAAAGTGTGGTCGGCCTTCTTGCTCTTGGCGTTAGCATGGGGCACCTCATTCTTCTTTATCAAGATCGCTCTAGAGACACTCGATCCGTTCACGCTCGTAAGCATGCGGCTGTTGATTGGATGGGTTGGTCTCATGGTTATCATGAAACTGACCGACCAATCACTTCCACGAAGCAAAGCAATCTGGGGTCACCTAACTTTCCTTGGCGTTATCAATACGGCTCTACCGTTCATTTTGATAACCTGGGCTGAATCGGGCATAGATGGGGTGGACAGTACGGTCGCTTCTGTCTTAAATAGTACGGTGCCCTTATTTAGCATTGTTATCGCTGGCGCCCTTCTAAGAATGGAGCAATTATCTGTCGGTGGAGTCAGTGGCGTGATTGTTGGTTTCTTGGGTGTGGTGCTTATGCTCAGCCGTGGTCTCGGTGATTCATCAGGTAGTCTTATGGCGCATCTAGCCATCATCTTTGCTGCCCTTTGTTATGCCGTATCTAGTATCTACGCTCGAAAGAATCTTCAACAAGTGTCCCCTGTTGTATTGGCAACCGGGCAATTGCTGGTAGCCGGTATTGTTGTTTCGATATTAGCCGTAGCGCTCGAGGATTTTAACCAACAGAGTTTTACGCAGACCACGATAATGTCTCTTTTGTGGCTTGGCCTTTTAGGTTCTTGCCTGGCTTATATTTTGTACTTCTTTGTATTAAGAAATTGGGGACCAACACGTACTACTTTGGTAACCTATTTGTTGCCTGTTGTCGGCGTTACAGCAGGCGTGTTGATTCTGGATGAGGCGATCGATTGGCGTCTGGTAACTGGAGGATTGCTGATATTGAGCGGTGTAGCCTTGGTTAATTGGCGACCGAGACAACGCCGAATCGAAGCAACCTGATGCCCAAAGTTAGAGTAAAATTGCGATTATCATGACCGAAGCTAATTATAAGATAGGTGAAACATTTAACGTTCAATTTATTTGGAGAATACCCAGTAAAGATTTTCTGCGGGCCCTCTTCGTCGTTGAGGTGCTTCATCAGGACTTTGTTTCCGATAAGTATGTGGTTAGATTGAATGAGTTTCTTGCCGGAAGGCAAGAGGATAAAGAAGGAACTATGCGATCTCTAGAAGAGGTAGCAAGAGATTATTGGTATCTAGTTAAAAGGTCTTACTGGCCGAAAAATATCACTGGCGTTCGAAGTTGATGACGGCAGTCCTTTATGGTTAAGGTTAGAAACTCTAACTGGAGAACACAATTTCTTCAGCAGACTAAATGAGCTGCCTCCGGAATTAAGCGACTGGAAAATTGAAGACCAACTTGAGGAAGAGTAATCAACTCTGATCAGCTAAGTTGAATGAGCCAAACAGTCTTCGCCAAAGGTTCGTTTGCAAGATTGACTCCGGATCATTGGCGTCTTTTAAATTTAGGAATCGATTGACAACATCTTCACCTAAATACGCTGAAACGTTTTCTGGCTGCAGCAAGCTATCTTTCGCGAAATAGAAACGGCCCTCGCCCTCTAAAACAATAGCGTTTAGTTCCTTCGCCAGCGAAATAATCTTCTGTTTACGTTTCGGAGTTACTCGAAAATCCATCGCCAATGAAAACCCATCAACCCCATGACTAATGAGGAAATCGTCGGGCCGATGTCGTTTCAAAACCGACAAATAATTCACGACTCCACGTTCCTGGCATTTGCGCAATAATTCGTTGAACGTTTCTAAGGCAGATTCTTTCGGAACGAAACATTGATATTGGATAAGCCCTCCCTGACCGTAGGCTAGCTTAAAATTCGGTACATAATCAAGCAAAAAATGGAAGGCGACATGCGGTTGGCGAAACTTGGACTCATTAGAAAATCGTGAAGCTTGATATTTTCCAATATTAATTAAGCGACCTCCCAGGTCATTCATGAATGGTCGCATCATTCGCCACATAATAGACCGGGGTACAATTCCAAACATCGTGTCCGATAAGTGTTGGTTATCAAGCCGGAGCGTTTGTTGGGGGTATGGATCGACTCCTGGTGCTAGATAATTCGCAATGTGAATCTGGCCTCTGCCTAATGACTTGCCTTTGGCGAATGAATCAATCCAGCCAACGATATAGTCGGATCCTGGAAGATAGGTGTCGAATTGTTCTATCATCTCTTCGAGGTTTCGGCTGACCAAGGCCTCCACATTAAGTAGACCTGAGTACACGCGCTTAAGACGCAAGGTGATAGATGTAAAGATACCGAGCATGCCAAAACCACCAATAGCGGCGTGAAAAAGTTCAGCATTCGATTCCCGGTTGCAAGTGATGATATCACCAGAAGGTAGCATCATCTCGAATTCATAAATATGATCGCCAATCGTGCCCGCTTTCCAGGCGTTTTTTCCATGAACATTCATGCCAGCGCAGCCGCCAATTGTCGGTTTAGCCGTTCCTGGAACCACGGCCGGCCACCAGCCGTCTTCCAATGCATATTCCCACATCTGCCCAATTGTTACACCGGGCTCAACCTGAATTTCTCCCGAGGTTGGATTCCAGCTCAGGATACGGTTCATGCGGCGCATATCGAGGGTGATATTCTCACTGTTCAAGGTTGCGTCGCCATAACTATTACCGGCGCCTCGAAGACCGATGCTTCTTTGGTTATCTTTGGCTATTTTCAATACTTGCTGCAATCCATCGACATTGCTGGGCCTGTAGATATAGCTCATCGCACTGCTGGCGCCGCCCCATGCCGCTACACGCTCTAAATTGTCCATCGATAGACCAGTAGTGGTTAAGTAAGTATTCGGTTCTGTAGCTTTCGAATCCGATTTAATCTGAATGTTTTGTTCAAGTTTCATCTAATCTATTTACGAGTAATAGCGGTTGCCCGCCAAATAGTTAATGTGTATTTCAACGATTCGTCAGCAACTGTTACCAATGATTCAAATGTTAAGACGCCGAAAGATAATCGAAGGCGTATGTTGTATGGCCAGCATAACAAAGCGCCAGCGTTTTGGAACATAGGCGACCTGCTTCTTTTGTTTGATAGCGCCTAGTATTTGCTCGGCGGCTTCTTCGGGAGAGATAACCCACATCGTCTTGACAGCATTTTCAAGCAGTCGCGTTTCGACAAAACCTGGTTTGATGGTTGTTACTGATACGCCGTAGCGAGTTAAGCGATTTCGCAATGCTTCTAAATAGGTTGACAGACCAGCCTTGCTAGTGTTATATCCAGGATTTTGCCTGCGTCCTCTATCCGCCGCGATGGAGGAAATGCCAACAATTTGGCCTGCTCCCGCTCGTTCAAACCGGGAAGCTGCTAAATTTAACCAGGCCATCGCACCCAACAAATTAACATTGATCATCAGAAAATCTTTTTCAAAGTTATATTCATCAGCCGACATTGGTGGTTGAACCCCGGCGGCATAAACAATTAGGTCCAATCCGCCTAGATCGGCTGTTATTCTTTGATACAGGGCAGTCGTTTCATCGAAGTCAGCTACATTGTGGACATAGGCAAGTGCGCGACTCCCATTATTTACCGATTGGTTGATATCATCGCATACTTCAGTCAATAAAACTTCCCGCCTGGCAACCATCGCGACGTTGTAACCACTCTTCACCAACGCCCTTGCTAATGTCGCCCCAATTCCTGACGAGCTACCTATGATGATTGCTGAATTGTGGGGCTCAAGTGGTCTTTCAGGTGAAACCGATACATTTGACATAGTATTTCTTCCGAGTTAATGTGATTAGGTATTTTAGCACATGTAGCCAATCGTATTAGTATCTTAATCTCGCCCCTCATAGTACTTTTGATAAGAACATCTTGGTTATTGTCTCGCGGTATTGCCTTGGCTCAGCCGAAATCATGGTTTGGCCATTTGGGCGATGAGGGATATTTTCTTCATACAAGATATATTGGGTTACTATAAATCCAGCCACGTTCTTTTCTATTGTAGTTGAGTTTGCATTCCACCCGGTAGGCGCCTGTGACGGTAGGAATATAGGTTAGATGTTTGTCATTTTTGGATTCGGCTACAACCTCACCGTATCTCAGTAAGGTGATTTTACACTTTGACGGGGCCTTAACCTGCAACGTCGCTCCGTCAATCATCTTAATCTCATCACCCATAATCCCCCTGGATTTGCTTTGACCGGTGAAGCGAAAACCGGCAGTATCTGCTATTAGATCATAGCCGATCCAAGAATTTCCGCGGCCGATCGCATCGAAAACAAGTTGCCTGTCATGGTCTAAATCACCATTTAACTCCTCGATAACGAGAATGTGAGTGTTAACGGCCCTGAATAGGTATTCATAAGGGAAAATGATCCGAGCGATAGGCCCCATGCGGTAAATCAGGGCATGGGCATCGCTGCCACCCACCGCGGCAACCTTTCGACCATCAGATAATAGTTGATCCCATTTCGACAAGGTTTCGGACCGAGGGCCGGCAATATATTTGTCCGGATTAAGCGCCAAGGCAATCGCTTTTAATCGACTATCCAAATGTCCTTTGAAGTTGGACATGTAATTCCAGATTTCTAAACCGGCGTAATTCTCGATTTCCCAATTCTGCCATCCGAGGCTCGAAAGGTTGAAGCTCGGCATAGCAGGATCAAATGGATGGGCAAGAAAGCCATAACCACCCGCGGCTCGTGTTTCATCAATAAGAGTTTGCGGATCGCTCGAGAAATGGGAAAGCTCCTCTTTAACACCAAAAACCAAAAAATGGTTTGACTGGGGTTTTCGTCGCATGTCGTGAATTTCTTCACCGGTAAGGAGTAATACGCGCCCTGATTCCTCGCTATAATAGCCCTCAACCCCGTTTACCTTGATATTGTGATCAGTTACGATTATGAAATCTAGATCCGCCTTGATCGCATCACAAGCAATTTCAGCGTGCAGTTTCGTCCCATCCGAAAAGGGAGTATGCATATGGACGTTGCCTGAATATTCGTGCATCTGATATTGGTTTACCAAGGGCTAAAAAGAAGGAGGAATAGTCAAAGTGATTAATAAGAAGCTCTAGAAGAACTGGCGAATTATGCCATCACATATACAAAAAGATGGAGGAGCCTGTAAATTGCAGGAACGGCACAAATTATAATTCACTAGGGGCAATAGACAAGGGTACAAATGACCGGCGCCAATTGTCCCATTTGTATCCGAGGTTTGGGTCGTTATAATGCAACTAGATCTGATCGTAGTCGTCTATGTATCGATACTTATTTCTCGTTTACTTTAGCTGCATTTTGATGGTCTTGGTTTCTTGCCAGCGCCAACCAGATGCCATCGTCGCCACCGGATCGGAGGCCGAAATCGGTTTGCCACAGCTGGGGACGCCAACTCCGGACTTAATGACATCAGCCCCTACGCTTTCACCCCTATTGGTAATTGAAGATGGACTCGATGATTTTGTTTCCACAAATATTATCAGTTACAGCAGAGAGCCAGTGGGTTTGCAGATGCCTGCATATTTGGAGGCGGAGGTCGTCGGCAGGGATATCACCAGTATTCGAAGGGTCGCCGGTATAATCGGTGAAGATGGACAGCGTCGCCTCTTGACAAACGAATACCTACAGAAGTCTGATTCTAACTCAGTGATTTCGGAATGGCCGGATGGTGTACACGAGATCGTTCAAATTTGGACCACAGAAGGGGATTACCTGACAGATGGGACCAACGGGGATTTTGTCGTCCTCTGGCCTAGTGAACCGGGTTCGTCGTTGCACACAGCAAACGGCCAATACCATGTATCCTCAACCGGTGAGTCTGTTGAAGCAATTCTGGTTATAGATACTAGTCAAAGCCAGACCAATAAAATTATTAATGCTTCAACAGGATTAGAGTTTTCTTTCAACACAGGAGACGAGTTTCAGATCACAAATTTGCTGCTCGATGCACAAGGAAACGCCATCGCTTCCCCCGGAATAATTTTGTCCATTGATGACGCTAGCGAATTAAGTTATGAAAAACGCCCTTTTCCAGATGGTCTCTATTTTTTTGGATTATTCGCAGAAAATGAATCTGGAGAATCCTCCAACGACCTAATTGAATTCACGGTAGGAAACGACAACTTGCGAGCAGGATTCCGAGCACTATTTGATCCTGATGCAGGTTATCAATTCTTATACCCGACCGACTGGATCGAACCTGTGGTCACCAGAAGTCAGGTCGTCTCAGCCAACATATCGGATACGTTACGTTTAACGATTTCGACCCTTTCTGAGGATAGTAACAAACCCATTTCTGATCTTAAGGCGCAGGTCCTGGCTGCCTTTGGTCCAGTGCAGATTCTCTATGAAGATACGGCGCCTATTGGTGAAGCGGGTTCGCTGTGGACAGCGTATGGTTACGAATCGGCCGATGGCCCTCGTTCAGGGGTATTTCTTGTGTTTGTCCAGGATGGATTATCTTTCATCCTGGATGTGGATGGTCTTGCAGCCCGCGAAAGCGAGATAATCGAAACGATTGGTTGGTTGAGTGATAGCTGGGTGACACGACCGGTTACCACAGCCCGAAACCCTGGCAGTTGGTCATCATTTAGGATAGGAGATTTCATCCTTGACAGTCCAGCTTTGTATCGATATTCGGAATTGACGAACGGGTGGCATCGCTTTCGGGCAGAGGATGAAAAAACCTTCATAGCAATTCGACTTGAAGATGCCGAAGATGGGAGAATCTTGGACCGAATTCGACATTGGCTCGACGTATCAGCCCAAAACGTGACTGATTTTGCCTTTAGCGAAATCTACACGCTCGATCTAGCGGGAACCAGTTGGCTCCGACAAGAATTTTCATATCTAGATGAAAACGGTGTGGAGATCTACGGGAGTCTGATGGCAGCCAGAGTTGATGGTAAGCTGGCATATATCTGGGCTGAGGTCCCGATTGAGTCGTTTGATGCGTTTGATAGTGAGATTCTTCTAATTTCGCTGGCGGGGTTTCGGAAAGATATTGCGCCGTCTGAAACAGATAAGTAGTAGCACTTTACAAACGAATTCAATCCAGAAATCTCAACCATTTACGATAGCAACTGAACCACCCCGCCGGTCGTCTCCGGCGCCAACTATCTTTCCGGTAACAGTTCGGGAAACGCTATGCGCTCCTCCAAAATAGATGCTTTTGCGATCCCAACGATTCACCGGGTAATCCATTTCCTCTAGTTGCCTTATCGCCCCAGGATCTACGCCCAATTCACATTGCAGGATGCCATGTTCCAGGTGAACTCGGGGATCGTTTACCGCGTCTACAAGCCGCATTTTGAAGTCGAGCAGATTACTCAGTACCTGCAATATGGCGCTCCTAATTCGTATGCTACCCCCACTGCCGACGACTAGCCGAATTTTGCCGTTGAGGAGTACGATTGTGGGCGTCATCATCGTATTAATTCGCTGCCCGGCCGGCCGATTGTGAAAGCCGCTTGGATGTAAATCTGCTTCCCCCAAAATATTATTGGGGATAAAACCAGTTGCGGGAACGACATACCCGGCCGATTCGCCGGCTGTGGTCGTCAAACTTACTGCCAGTCCATCACTGTCGATAACACTCAGGTGGCTTGTGTCAGGGTGTGGTGTTGGCTCTGATAGAATGGGTAGTTGGCTGCGTCCAGAGAGACCTGCAGCAACTTCTTCAACGTAGTGATTAACGAATTGATCACCTAAGAAGTAAGAGATAGCTTCCTTGACCGGCAACTCATCGGCCGCTCTATCCCAGAATGGCCGAGCGCGTGTAGTTGCTGCCATTACCTCAAATAATAGTTGGAGATGCTCGACAGAGCCATAGCTAAAAGACGAGACGTCGAAACTGCTTAACAACTTTAAGGTGAAGGCTGTTAGAACTCCGCCGCTTGAGCTGGGAGGTGGCAGCAATATTTCATATTCACGATAACTAAATCGTATAGGTTCGATACTACTAACCTCATAGGCGTTTAAGTCGTCAGTCGTTAAGAGCCCGCCGTTCTCGTGCTGATCCTTGACGATGGCATGGGCCAAATGGCCTGATCGAAGCAATTCCTCACCCTCTTCTGCCAGGGCTCGAAGTGTTTGCCCCAGATGAGGAATATAGAGTCTTTCGCCGGTCTTTATAATCCGTCCCTTTCGAGAAAAAATCTCTCGCATGTCTGACGTATGTGTGTATATAGGCTCCAATAGGGCACATGTCTCAGCCTGGAATTCCGCCAGTCCGTGCCCGTTCTCGGCCAGGCGAGTAGCAGGCTCTAGTAATGCGGGTAACGGTAGGCGGCCGTGGTCGCGCGCCATTTGACAAAGACCAAAAATATTGCCAGGCACGGCGACAGATCCACGGCCAAGGTAGAATTCTTGGGTTGTCGGTCCAAAATCAATGATCACTTTCTCAAAGTCAATTGGACCACCGATCTGACCCATGCCTAATCCTGGCATATTGCTGAAAAAATCATAGGTAATGCAGCTGTGGTCTGTACCGTTTTCGGAAGGCTTAAATATCTGGGCAATTCCACTTCCACCTAGATGGACGACTCCTACCTCCGATATGAATGATACAAAAGCGGCCGCGACTGCAGCATCGACGGCATTTCCTCCAGCCTGCAAAATTGAAGCGCCGGCTCTTGCAGTTTCAGGGTCGCCGGCAGCTATTACTCCTTGCATACGTCAACTACTCCAAATCAAGGTATCGAATCCAATAATGATATAAACTCAAATGGGGGCTTATTAATACAACTCAATCTCTGTTAAATGGAGATGAGTTCCTGGCTTTGCTTCATGGGTGAATAGTAGTGAAACATTTCTCTTGCGAGTAAGCTAAATAGTCAAAGTTATTTTCAAGATAACTGCTCTAGATTACTTTAGTTTACAGTTATCTTGACTCGATGGCGAAAGTTGGCAATATTCAGGTAATGGAACGTCATTATTGGCAGTAACTATTTGAGTCGATTGTAATAATTATGTCTGAAAATGATCTGCAATTACTCCAAGATATTTTGCCATTTTTGATTCCCTTAATCCTCATTCAATTGGGTTTAATTATTTTTGCCCTGATTGACCTCATAAAGAGGGAAAAGACACGGGGACCCAAATGGGTTTGGGTTTTGGTTATTCTATTTTTCAATCTGCTCGGACCGATTATCTATTTCGTCATCGGCCGAGAGGATGAGTGATGGCTGATGAAATGATAAGATGTGAGGGCTTAGGCCGGGATTTTGGCCCAGTTCGAGCCTTAATCTCGCTTGATTTGCTGGTCAACGCTGGATCAGTATTCGGTTTCCTCGGTCGAAATGGGGCGGGAAAAACCACTGCGATACGTTTAATGACAGGATTGGCGAGACCCACTTCTGGTTCAGCCTGGATAGACGGCATTCAGACAACCAGTGGCGAGTATGCTTCAAAACGACTATTCGGATATTTACCTGAAGAACCTGCATTTTATAAATGGATGACTCCATATGATTATCTTGATTACGTCGGCCGGTTATATGATTTAGCCAAGGAACACAGACGTCAGAAAATCGAAGAATTATTGGAACTTGTGGGTTTGGAGGATTCAGGTGAACGTCGCATCGGTGGATTTTCTCGAGGTATGCGCCAGCGTCTGGGACTGGCACAAGCGTTGATTCATGAGCCACCAGTCTTGTTTCTTGATGAACCAACGAGTGCCCTAGACCCAGCTGGCCGTAAAGAAGTTTTGGATTTGATCGATCGACTGAGGGGGCAGACGACTGTCTTTTTGTCTAGTCACATACTTTCTGATGTAGAACGAATTTGTGACACCATCGGGGTAATTCACAAAGGCCAGCTTCTACTCGTATCAGATCGCGATGAATTAATCAGCCACTACTCCTCACCCTCTGTATTAATCGAATTCAGCCAGGAAAGCCCAATTGAAATTGATGACTTTGTCAATCGACTGCGAAACCAGGCCTGGATCGTTGCAGTCCAGGCTGAAGATCACTCGGTCAGAGTTCAGGTAATGGAAGTAAGCCTGGCCAAACGAGAATTAATGAACTTGTTGTCTGATTATTCTCAGTGGCTAGTTAAGTACGAGTGGGTCCGTCCCACCTTGGAAGATATTTTTCTATCGCTTAGTACGAGCGAGGACCACTAGAATCGAAATGAATCTTTGGCTGGCTGCTCTGTCTATCCTGATTGTCATCCTCCTTCCGGTCGTCTTTTCGATTCTCCTGCGGAGGCAATATCGCGTACCCTGGCTGTACTTTTTCGTTGGAGTTCTAACTTTTATCGGTGCGCAGATCGTACATTTGCCCCTCAATCGCTTGCTAGCCAATCTCGGCATTCTGCCAGAGACAGGGGTAGACCGAGGACAACAGCTTCTTGTCACCGCAGCTGTATTGGGAATAACGGCCGCCTTGACGGAGGAATTAGCCAGGGCAGCAGGATATGCACTTGTAACCCGAGCTAGACATTACCAAGATGGCCTAATGATGGGTCTTGGCCACGGCGGGATTGAATCGATGTTGTTAGGCGTCCTAATCGCTGCCGGTGTTTCGTCCTTGACCTTCTTGGCTCAGTCTGGCAATCTACTAAGTGATTTGCCCCCTGAGCAAATAGCGCTGATTCAGCAGCAGTTAGACCTGTTAGCCAACACACCTCTGGCAATGTTAGCACCAACAGCAGAAAGGATTATCGCTCTCATTCTGCAAGTATGTCTTTCGGTCATCGTTTTGCAGGCTTTTGTACGGCGGAACTGGTTATATATCGTCGTCGCCATAATCATCCATGCGTTTTTTGATTTCGTAGCTGTTGTCGCCGTCCAACGATTCGACAGTGTTTGGTTGTTAGAGGCCATACTTGCCCTGATGGTTTTGCCTTTAGCCGTTTGGGTATGGCGATTGAAGCCTTCGCAGCTACAAGAACCCATAACGGGGAGTATTAATACAGGCAAGGAAATTGGAGCTTTTCTAGCCTCGTTGAGGAAAGAGCTATTATTCCAGTGGCGCAGCCGAAGGTTATTGATAGTGCTGGCGGTTTATCTGGCTTTTGGCATGCTATCGCCATTACTGGCTAGGTTTACGCCTGAATTGCTGGGAAGTTTGGAAGGGGCTGAACAGTTTGCCGAATTGATTCCAGAACCGACCATTCAAGATTCTATTGGACAATATATCCGTAACCTTGATCAGTTTGGTTTTATCTTGGTCATTTTATTGGGTATGGGAGCAATTGCCGGAGAAAAAGAGCGAGGAACATCGGTAATGATATTATCGAAACCTTTACCACGCTGGGCATTTGTTACCAGCAAATTCCTTGCTCAGATGTTGGTTTATGCGCTCGCGTTCGTTTTAGCCGCTATTGTTTCGTATTTCTACACGGTTTTACTTTTTGGTCCGTTTGATATTTTCGATCTGGTGCTGGTTAATCTGCTATTGTTTACCTGGTTGTCTGTATTTGCCGCTATTACATTGTTTGGTAGCGCAATAGGGAAAACAACTGCGGCTGCGGCCGGAATTGCCTTATTGGCATCGGTCATATTCTTAATAATTGGAACTATTCCAAACTATGGTGCACTGGCCCCCGGTGGATTGGCCAGTTGGGCAAACCAAATTGCGATTGGTGAGGTCATCGCGCCCAATGCCGGTGCGTTGGCTATGAGCCTTGTTATAGTGATAATGACTGTCTTAGGCGGAATAGCCGTATTTGAGCAGCAGGATATCTAGAAAAGCAACTTTCAGGCGACAATATATCGTTTGGTTAGCTCTATCAATTAGGAGCGAAAGATGGATAGTGACATTGAACAGAAGCTGATTTCTTTGGATCCTGAGTTGCCGATATGGGATAATTTTTTTACAGTATCACCACTGGTACTCATTGGTACCCGGGATGATAGCGGGGAGTACAATGTGGCGCCCAAGCACATGGCATTTCCAATAGGTTGGGACAATTACTTTGGCTTTGCATGCACAGCTGCCCATTCAACCTACCAAAATATCATCCGGGAAAAAGGGTTTACAGTAACCTATCCACGACCCACCCAGGTTGTCTTGACAAGTATTTCGGCGACTCCCAGGGATGACGACAATCTAAAAACATCACTATTGGCATTAAGAACGTTTGATGCGAAAAATATTGATGGTCCCTTTGTCGCCGATGGTTACATATACTTGGAATGTTCACTGCATAAGATCATCGAAGGATTTGGACGCAATTGCCTCATTACTGGACACATAATTGCTGCATATGTCCATGAAGATGCATACCGCTCTTCAGAACAAGATGATGCCGAGCTACTTAGAGAAGCTCCTCTCCTTGCTTATTTGGAACCGGGACGGTTTGGTCGAATCGAACAGACTTTTGCCTTCCCATTCCCCAAAGATTTTAGGCGCTAGGTAGGTTGATCGCGTGGATGGCAATCATTCCCAGAAGTTACAAGATTATCTTTCAAAAGATATGGTCCCCATGGTCGCTTTTTTGCGACGACTCGTGGAAGCGGAATCGCCATCCTTAGTCCCAGATTCGCAAGCCACTGTCCTGACGATTCTGTTAGAAGCGCTTCAAGAATTGGACTTCGACGTTCGCTTAATTGCTGGTCGAAAAACCGGAGGGCACCTGCTCGCGAAACGCAAGTCTCAAACCGCCCCGGATGGTTCTCAATTACTCCTAGGACATTGTGATACAGTTTGGCCGCTTGGAACCATCAAGGAGATGGCCTTCTTGATAGAGGGCAATATCATCCGAGGTCCTGGCGTCTTCGATATGAAGGGCGGGTTAACACAGATGATCTTCGCTCTCAAAGCCATTCGAGAGCTTGACCTGCAATCCCAACTCGAACCAGTTGTATTTATCAACTCCGACGAGGAGATCGGAAGTATTGAGTCAAGTTCGTATATTCATCAGTTAGCCCGCGCGGCCGAACGCGTGTTTGTTTTGGAACCGGCCTTGGGTCTAGATGGCAAGTTAAAGACCGCGCGAAAGGGAGTTGGGCGCTTTGAAATCAATGTTACCGGCCGTGCGGCCCATGCCGGCCTGGAGCCAGAGAAGGGAATTAGCGCCATCTTGGAGCTATCGTACCTGATACAAAGACTTAATGATATGAATGATATTGAGCGAGGGATTAGCGTTAACGTTGGCGTGGTCGAAGGCGGCACCAGGCCAAATGTAGTGGCGCCGAACAGCAGAGCGGTTGTTGACGTTCGTGTGCCAATCATGTCAGATGCCCAACAGATTGAAATGGCAATTTTCGGCTTACAGCCTTCAACGCCCGGAATATCGCTAGATATCCATGGAGGTATCAATCGACCCCCACTTGAGCGTACAGAAGCCAATGGGAAGATTTGGCGCCTGGCAAAGATCCATGGTGAAGCCCTTGGATTGCACCTGGAAGAAGCAATGGCTGGCGGCGGGTCGGATGGCAATATCACGAGTCAATTCACGGCCACCCTGGATGGTTTAGGATCGGTCGGCGACGGTGCTCATGCGACACACGAGTTTATTTTCGCGGATAAGATGATCGAGCGAAGCACCTTGCTAGCCTTGCTTATGCTGGCGCCGCCGATAAATTAGCAACGCGGCTCTCCGACGGAAAAAGTCATGACATTTCTCAGTTGAAATCGTGATGAAAAACACCTGAAATTGGAACGCTTCTTGTTGCATAATGTAAATTGAGCAATGTGTTTATATTGACCCCGCTATCGATCCACAACTAGAATCCGAATAAATTTGTTATCCGGCCGGAGAAGCAAGTCATGGTCAGAATTAGCGTCAGGGAAGCGCGCGAGGGAGACGTCCCGGCAATTCGAGATTTATTTATCCGCTGCTATGGACTGAACTATCGCTACCGGGAGTTTTATAATGACCATTGGCTGAAAAAAACTGTCTATAGCGACAACTATCTATTCCTGGTCGCAACTGACAACGATCGCATTTTGGGGAGTGCCTCGATTTACTATGACATAGGCAGCTATACTGATCTACTCGGCGAATTCGGCCGATTGGTAGTTGATCCCGAATTTCGTGAACGGGGAATTGGCAGCATGTTGATGAGTGAGCGGCTTCGCTTTGCCAAAGCCCGTCTACACTTTGGCCTAGCCAACACCCGGACAAAACATCCATTCGCTCAAAGTATTTCCTATAAATATGGGTTTCAACCGGTCGGATTCTTGCCTTTGGCAAGCTTATTCGAAGAACGTGAAAGCACGGCTGTGATGGGTCAATTATTCACTACGGCAAAGGATCTTCGCCGGAATCATCCACGAATTATCCCAGAGATTTTCCCATTGGCTTCCAAAGTTCTTTCCTCAATGGGTTTACCCAATGATCTGTTGGTGATCGAAGATGCCGATAGTTACCCGATGCATGATGAATACCAGGTTGATGAGTTAGCTGAAGCTGGACTCCCGTACTTGCTCCGCATAGAGAGGGGACGACTGAAACGGCGGCAAGTATTCGGGAACTTGATGCTAAGTCTGGGTTACTTTGCTTTACAAACAAAGGAAGCTCAATATCTGGTTGCCAAACAAGGTGAAGTTATCGTCGGAGCGATAGGATACGTACACGATCAAGTTGGTAAAACGATAAAAATTGTCGAATTGATCGATATCGATGATGGCGTGGGTGGTTTTTTACTGCGAGAGCTCGACAGACGTGCGCGGGAAGAGCTGGATGTAGCCTATGCAGAAGTTGCGGTGAGCGCCTATTGGCCGCGTATTCAGAGAACTCTGGACCAACTAGGTTTTTGTCCAGTAGCCTATTGTCCATCCTATGTTTTTCATGGGATGGAACGGTTGGATGCCATACGAATGGCCAAACTCTACATCCCCTTTGAGATGGGAAATATAGAATTGATCCCAGCTGTTGAAGAAGTCTTCAATACGGTTGTCCCCGGCTTTCTCGCCAAAAGAGTCGGGATCCAGGTGGATGAACTTACACGGAGCATATCAATATTTAAGGGATTGATCGATGCTCAATTACGAAGTATTTCAGGGATATGTAGAGTTGTTCAATTCACACAAGGGGATACGATATTCCGAGAAGGAGAAGTGAACCGAAACCTGTATATGTTATTAACAGGGGAAGTAAAAATATTGATGGGACCTGAAAATATCACGGTTGGTAAAGTGCTTGCTGGAGATGTACTCGGTGAGATCTCTCTAGTCGAAAGTTTACCACATTCCGCCACGGCCATTGTCGCACGCGATAGCCAGCTTATCGTAGTATCCCATGAGGATTTTAAAGCCTTGAAGGAACGTTATCCGCGAATCGGCATGACTGTGATGCAAAACATTGCACGCTCTCTAGGGAATAAGCTCAAAACGGTTGACATTACAGTTTCGCAACTATATGGTCTTAGTGTAGATTCGGAGCCATCCCCATAACATTTGTTATCTTCATATTCAAATGCTATAAATCTGCGCCCACGGAATAAGATCACCTTGCCTTGTCACGCTGCTTAGATTATTGAAGAGAAATTCGTATTTGGATGGTCACATTTATGTTTGAATCGATTGATAACCAGAGATTTGTACAGTTCTTTGAAGCTAATTTACCTTATTATCTTGAGCTCCTCAGCCAAATGGTTTCGATAAACAGCTTCACGTCAAATTCCGACGGCGTCAATAAACTAGGTGATTTTACAGCTGGCGTATTCGAAAAACTCGGATTTGAAGCTGAACGATTTCCATCGGAAAACCCATTTCATGGCGATCATCTTGTTTTGACCCGAATGGCTAGATCCAAGGAAATGGCGCCAACCATCGGACTTGTCTCGCATCTAGATACAGTCTTTCCGCCAGATGATGAGAAAAGAAACAACTTCCTCTGGAGGATTGAGGGCCAGCGAGCATACGGGCCAGGAACAGTGGATATTAAGGGTGGAACAGTCATGATATTCATGGTCTTGAACGGCCTAAGAGAACTTGCCGCTGAACTTTATGAGAGCGTCAATTGGATTATTCTCATCAATTCGGCCGAAGAGACGCTGGAGCCTCAATTTGGAACATTGTGCCTGAATAAGTTGCCGAAAGACTCGCTTGCCTGCCTTGTTTTTGAAGGTGGGCGATTACGTAAATCTTCTTTTTCCGTTGTTACTGCGCGTAAGGGCATGGCAACATACCGAATCATCGTTGAGGGACGCGCGTCACACGCAGGCTCGGCCCATGGCAAAGGGGCAAATGCTATCGTTCAATTAGCGCATACTATCGCCAGAATTGCTGAGTTGACCGACTATGGAAAAGAAATTACTTTCAATACCGCTACGGTTGCCGGGGGTACGGTGCTGAATAGAGTCCCTCATATGGCTGTTGCAAGCGGTGAGATGCGGGCATTTTCGCCTAAGGTACTAGAAGAGGGACTAGCACAGCTCCTTTCATTACAAGGTGATATAAAAGTACAGAGTTCAAATGGCGGGTACCGTTGCGGCGTCGATGTAGATATTATGGACCGGTGGAGACCCTGGCCGCCGAACCATGATACTAATCGCTTGTTTTCGATTTGGCAGGCTGCCGGTTCGGAAATGGGCTTCGAAGTCAACTCTCAGGAAAGAGGCGGTTTAAGCGATGGCAACTGGTTGTGGGATTACGTTCCTACTTTAGATGGTCTCGGTCCTTCTGGAGGCAATGCTCATTGTTCGGAACGTAGTGAAGACGGCCGGAAAGAACAAGAATATGTAGACATAAAGTCATTCGTTCCCAAGGCCACTCTTAATTCATTGGCCATCATCAAATTGAACGCAGCGAGGGGAAAAGAGTAAAGCATGGGCGACAAATCATCGACATTGGACAAGAAGTCGGTTCCTTTAACGCCAGCGGCCGATAGCATTGGACGCGAGCAGTTGAAGGATTGGTTGGCGAGTAGACCAGACAACTTTTTCTCGTATGACGTAGGATTCCAACGGTCATTGGAATATCTTTGGGGTCGAGAAAATTACAAGAAATATGCCGGCAGACTCTATCGTTTTGGCGAAATATTAGCCAATATTGTGGACGATGCAGCCCGCGAAGCCAATCTTGAACAAAATCTGCCACGCTTAAGACGTTATGATGGTGTTGGAGAAAGATTGTCTGAGGTCGTGTACCATCCAAGCCATCATATCGTTGGACGACATTTGTTCGGTTCTGGAGTGCTTTCTGTTTATAAGAAGCCGGGAAACAACCTGCTTTCTCTATCGTTATTCTATTTGTCGTCACAAAATGGTGAAGCTGGCCATAATTGTTCCATCGCTTGCACGGCAGGAATGATTAAGGTGCTGCAAGCTGTTGGCGGCGAGAAGATTAAGAACGAATTCCTACCTCGACTCTTGGAAGAGAATTATGAATTATTGTTTCAAGGAGCGCAGTATCTTACAGAAGTGCAAGGTGGATCAGATGTGGGTTCCAATGTGGTTAAAGCCGCTTTGCATGACGAGGAGAGAGGCGAGTGGATACTGAACGGCGATAAATGGTTTTGTTCAAATGTGTCGGCAAATTTGGCATTGGTTACAGCCAGGGTAGATGGTCAAGGTGATGGAACAAAAGGATTGGGCCTCTTCCTTTTGCCCCGCAAATTGCGGAATGGAGACCTAAACAATATTTACATTCGCCGGTTAAAGGAAAAATTGGGGACCCGTTCTATGGCAACTGGCGAGATAGAATTGCGGAATGCAATCGCTTATGAGGTTGGCCCGATTGACCAGGGCTTTAAAAATGTCATGAATTACGTGATCAATACTTCGCGAATATATAACGCGTTGGCTGTAGCTGGTAATGCCAAGCGAGCCTTCATTACCGCTCAAAGTTATGCTCAGCATCGATCAGCGTTTGGCCAGTCCATTATCCGGTTCCCGATTGTACAAGATCTATTAGCCAATATGAGAGCCGAGACCGCTGCTATTTTATCGGGGACCCTTCATCTCGTTAAACTGATGGATGACCTTGAATTAGGCCGACCGAATGAGCAGGCAGTCGGTTTCGTACGCATGGCAATTAATCTCAACAAGTACCGGTCGGCCATAATCGCTCATGAAGTCATCGTCACAAGTATTGAGCTTTTAGGCGGCAACGGTGCTATTGAGACCTTCTCGATATTACCTCGTCTACTTCGAGACAATATCGTTTATGAGAATTGGGAAGGTACACACAACGTTCTGCTTTCCCAGGTTCAACGCGACATCCGGCGCTACGGGATTGCAGAACCGTTCTTCGATGCGGTTCGAGCAATGTTCAGTCGATTGAATACGAAGCAACTTCATGACGAAGGATTGGTATTTATAGATCAATTCGTAGCTGAATTGAATGAAGTACTAGCCATGGACGAACTTACGGCAGCTATTTACTTCCGACCACTCATGGATAGGGTAATCGATCTTTACTATGCCGGTTGTTTAGCCTCCGAGGCTGAATGGGAAGCCAACAATAAGCGCGACCGCACTAAGCTACGCCTGGTAGAATTGTTTTTCGATCGACATGTTGCTGGTAAACAGCCGAAAGATCTCAAGTACTATGACGATAGGGTGAGCCGCCTTTGCCAATAATTGGTTTTGGCGGGTAGCTGAACATTAATTCAGGTCAGGCCGCATTATGATAGTTGATAGTAAGTGTCACCGTTGCAGCTTCGACAAACGGGATTTCCTTCCTGAATTACCTCTCTTTCATTATATATTTCTTCACAACAGATAGAACAAGTAACCCTGGCGCTTGGCCGGCTCAATATCTCTTCAATCGAACGAGTCAATCTTACAGGTTGGACCTGCATGAGTTCGTGATCCGGGATGATTTGATAGGCTTCAAGATAGGCATGCCAAGGGGATTTGGCTTCTTTAATCCACGCCATTGCGAGTTGACGCGAATTCGGCATTGGAGTAATCCTGAGCGCTATCTCAGTCTGCGTGTCAATCAATGTAACGGCAACCTTGCCGTAGTCCAATACTCGGAGAGAACGCTGGCCAACAGCACAGTCGGTGGAAACGGCAATACCATCGGATCCGCAGCCATCCGTCTCAGTGATGGTTAGCAGACGCTTATTGATATTTCTGTATCGAGGTTGGTACTCCTCACTAATTAACCCAAGAACCTTCAGTCCATATAGACCTAAACGCACACCCAACACTTGCCTTGGACAAAGATGTTTGTGGCGGGTGGCTGATTCCCGAAGCAGTGTTGTCAATATTCTTGGTGGCGGCCCAATCATTCGAGTTGGCGTCGTGAATGGTCGTCCTATCATTCATACTTCGTCTCAAATCTTATCGTTAACGCTGATGCCAAAAATCTAAAAAAGTGTAGCAACATTAGATTCATCCACATGGAGTCTATTGTATTTCTATGCATCTGCCAGGGCTACAATAGAATTAACGGAAGTCGGTGAAGGATCGCTATTTTGACCCTTAGACTCACCTTCTCGCGAACAGTTCGGCACTTGCACTTCGGAGGATTTTAACCGGAAACTTTTCTCCACTTAGGATATACTGAAGCATCAAAGATCTTGTTTATGAAGAAATTATTCTGTCTCATTTTCTTTTCGATTACGTTAGGATTGGCTGGCTGCCGGCCTGATATTGATTCAGGCAGCGACAACCAGACACAAACTCCAACTCCTTTCAGGATACCTCAAATTGGGGTTGGCTTTGTTACCATTACGCCGAGCGCGATCTCTCAGGGCAATATCCAGGAGCCATCAGCGCCAGCAACAGCCAGTCCAATACCATCTCCAATGCCTCTCATCTATCTAGTAAAATCTGGGGATACTTTGTTTGATATTGCTGCCGCACACAATACAACAACTCAAGAAATCACAGAGTTAAATCCTGATTTAGACCCGTCGTTGCTATTGATAGGCCAGGAAATCGTTATGCCTGCATTATCTGTAACGCTTGTCCCGACGCCCATGCCGACGGCGGAGTCGGTGGAAGTTGAGTTATTGGGATTGAATCGTGTTGAGACTCCTACAGGAGGAATTTGGATACTGGGTGAAGTCCATAATCAAACCGGAATATCTGTGGAGAATGTCGTCGTTAATTTACGATTCGCTGATGAATCTGGACAATTGGTAGAGGAGAGGCAAGCCTGGATAACGACCAGCATCATAAATCCTGGTAATCGAGCGCCATTCGGTATATTGATTGTTCCGGCGCCAGCAGGAAATATCAGCCTTCAAGCTGAAATAGTATCGGCTGATACCGTTGTCGACGTAGGCAATAGATATACTAATTTTGAGGTAATTGACAGTGAAGTTACGATTGGGGACTCTCGAGTTAGTGTTGCCGGTCAAATACATAATACAGGCACAAGTATAGCAAACTCGATTTCGATTATCGTCACAATTTACGATGGTTCTGGTAGGGTAACAGGATATACTGTCAAAGATTTAGATGAACCGATGAAGCCAGATGAACGAATACCATTTGTACTCGACGCCCTGCCTCCTGGACCCGATTCCGTCGATGTCTCTTTGATAGTTGAAGGCCTTATGGTGGCGGCCGAAGATTAAATTAGAAAGTTCAGGCACTACACAATTAGATTCAGATGAAATTGGTCGATAACTTCTTTCATGGCATTGTTCATACTGGTGTTTTCTTTACGGGTAGTCTGAAGATCCTTGGTACTGAGCATGTTCCGACCAACGGTCCTTATATTGTCGTACTCAACCACATGAGTAAAGCTGATCCACCCCTGGTGATGATATCTTTGCCTCAGGTGAAGATGCGATTCTTTGCCGCGGAAAAATGGCAGAATCACCTGATTTTTAGCCCATTATTGGATTGGGGAGGGGCCATTTATATCAATCGAGGGGAAGCGGATCGCCGGGCAATAAGAGAAGCGCTCGAGGCATTAAAAAATGGCTCGGTTTTTGGTCTCGCGCCCGAGGGGACCCGAAGTCGTCTGGGTGCTCTAATTCGAGCTCGTGATGGTGCGGCTTATCTGGCGACTCGAGCAAAAGTACCTATACTGCCTGTAGGCGTCGTTAATACCGATAGCTTAGGCTATAACATGGCCCACTTAAGCCGAACAAACATGGAAGTCCGCTTTGGCAAGCCCTTTGAGCTACCCGACCTGGGCCGAAGACCTAAAGGTATTGAATTGGGTGCCTTTACCCACTATATCATGATCCACATCGCAGCTTTGCTTCCCCCAAAATATTGGGGCTATTATCGGGATAGCCTTGCGCTGCAAGCCCTTCTAGAAGGTCGCGATCCCTGGCCCTATTGCGTGGAAGCCGAGGTTCCAACTGGTTCCCCGTAAGATCGTTTAGGTTTTATTAATACCAGGATCAAACATTTATCGAATAGCTGTGATAGCCTGTGGCGCCATTCGGCCGGACGCCGCTTTCTGCTTCGATCTGGTAGCCACCAAGACCATCAACTGCCCTGACTTGAATTTGGTGTTTACCAGGTGTGGGATTCCAATCATAACGCCATTGAACCCAGGTCAATGGGCTTAGAGGAGGGATCCTTAATGTTGCTTCTTTCCAAGGTTCGTCGTCGACCTGGACTTCGACTTTAGAAATCCCCCTTTCACCCGCCCATGCGATGCCACCCATGGGAACTAGACCACTTTCGGTTGGCTGTTCAATAGCTACGGAGTCAATTACTGAAACGATTTGCGGAATGGCTTCTTTGCTCCATCCTCGTTGGACCCAATATCCTTCAGGCTCGTCGGCCACGGCCGTGATGCTTGAAATCCATTTTGGCTGTTTCATACCATATCGGTTTGGGATATATATTCGCAGAGGAAAACCATGATCAACTGGTAAGGTTTCACCATTCATGCCATATACGAGCAAGGTTCTGGGATCCAGCATATCTTCCATGACAACTGTCTCGAAGAATCCATCAGTCCCTTCAACGACCAAAGACCTCGCTTCGGCTTTTAAGCCCAATTTGGCGAGTAAATCCCGCAGGCGTAACCCGGTCCAATTGCTTGTACCGATCAAGTCACCTCCGACTTGATTTGAGATACAAGAAAGCGTAATTGCCTGGGTCATAGTCGGAAATGCCATCAGCTCATCAAGCGTAAGGTTTATTGGGGTTTCGAATAGTCCATTAACTATCAATTGCCACTCTACGTTATTGATGACAGGAGATCTGGTGTTTATATCGATACGATAAAACGCTTCGTTAGAAGTGAGTTCTGAGCGTGTTCCTGGTGCAGGAGACACGTTATCTCGGGTCGTAGCCATCTCAGTTTGACTAGGCAGGGGACTAGGTTGGAGGGTTGGTTTGATCTGATCTGCTGCGCCTGATGTTGGTGGCGGCGTCAACGTCGGCTGCGGTATAGGTACGTTTGCACCTATATCCTGCTCTTGGTAACCAAACAAACGACTCAATCCCATGGACCCGAGGACAACGGCGGTTGATCCGGCCGCAAGGCGGATCAGTAAGACTCGGCGATCCTTTTGGGCTACATCAGTAGTTGACTGATCTATATCGCCAGTTTGAGGTTTGGATAGTAATGAGCTTACTACAACGCCCCAGGATACGCTCACAGCAGCGAGCCAGATGATATCCAAAGCAAGCTGGGTGAGGTTTCCCAATAAGAGCTCGAAAATTATGGTAAAGATAAAGAATATTAGACCAACAATTACTCCCGACTTTATGGAGGATTGACGAGTGGCTTGTGCAAACCAGGCAATTAGTAACCCAAATGCAACGCCCCCGGCAATAAATATCGAAATAGCAATGACTTGTTCGATAATCTTGGCCGTTTGCCCAGTATTGCCCAGGTTAAATACCGAAATCAAACCAACTATGGCATCAATCGTCAGGGTTATCAGATTTCCCGGCAAAATCCGGGCAAGCCAATCAAAAAAATCGAATGGCACAAATGGAAGATCCGCTACCTGATTGGCTAAGTATAGAATTGCTGCGACAGGCAGACTGGTGATACCCCCAATCAAGGCCGCCGTACCATAATTCGATTCTTTCATAGATAATGTTCCTTGAGAATAATTGTTAATGGTTCGTAGTTTACTGAGCAATCATTAAAACACAGTTATCGAATTCTTACGAAAGTATTAAATCATAACAAGGTTGGCCGATGATTAAGAAAGCTGTAAGAATTTGAAGTACAATTTCATTATGATGTTTAATGCGCAGATGAAAATACTTTCGAATAATCAGTCTGAGCAATTATCCTACTTGGAGTCTAACAGTGCCTGAACAAATTGATATTCTGGTCGTGGATGATGAATCGTCCGTTCTTGAAGTAGTAGGTTTGTATCTTAAACGAGAGGGATACCACGTTCGCTCAGCGCGGGATGGTCAAGAGGCATTGAAATCGATTCGAGAACACCGGCCTTCGTTGATTGTCTTGGATTTGATGCTGCCGAAAGTGGACGGGACAGAAATAATGAGGCGTATTCGCGAGGATCAAGAAAATCCTATACCTGTGATTATGCTAACCGCCAGAGGACAGGAAATCGATCGAATCTATGGTTTAGAACTTGGGGCAGATGATTATGTGGTCAAGCCATTTTCACCGGCCGAACTCATGGCCCGAGTGAAAGCTGTTTTGAGGAGATCGAAAATCGGCCAGGCTAGGTTATCCGGTGAGCAAAAAATAGAATTTGATGACCTTACGATTGATCCGCTAACCAGGCAAGTCTGTGTTCGCGGCCAATTCATTGAATTGACGGCAACAGAGTTTAATCTGCTGCTGTTTTTTACAAGTCATCCTCGCCAAGTCTTCAGCCGAGATAAACTACTCGAGCAGGTTTGGGGTTATTCAGACTATGTCGATCCCAGTACTGTTACCGTGCACGTTCGCCGGCTTCGGGAGAAGGTTGAGGTAGATCCAAGTCAGCCTCGTTCGATATTAACTGTTTGGGGAGTTGGTTATAAATTTGATCCTGTGGGGGTGCAACAATGAGAATTGTTCTGCCTCGGGCCAAGCAAGATCCGTGGTTTCAAGAAGCGCCCTGGCTTGTGCTGGCGATTGGCGCTTCTCTCGCCTTGGTTTTAGTAACGATAGCAACGTTTTTTTTGATCCGGCCGACGTTTAATGAACTTGTTACCTTGGTGGGTGCATTGGCTGTGACATCAGTGTTGTCATTGGCGGCCGGGTTTATTCTTTATCGTCGAGGTTGGGCAAAATTCCCTTCCATTAGTTTGACCTTGGTCCTAACGTATGCTTGGGCAGCCGTCTTAACGTTGTTCAATGTTTGGGTTATGGCCCGGCTGATGTTTGTAAACACTCACGATTTAACTTTGGCGGGAATATTACTCGTATTTTCGGCCATCATCGCCACTGCTTTTGGTATATCGGTCACGGCCGGAGTCACCGACAGCCTTCGCCAACTGGCCAACGCCTCAAACCGATTGGCTGGTGGAGATCTTAACGCACGGGCTGAAGTGCATGGTCGAAACGAGATAGCCCAGGTTGCTAAGGCCTTCAACGGGATGGCCGAGAAGATACAACAAACGGAAATTGAACGCGAGGAACTGGAGAAGTTGCGTCGCGACTTGATCGCTTGGACATCTCACGACTTGCGGACCCCATTGACGAGTATTCGCGTCATGATCGAAGCGTTGAACGATGGCGTCGTAACCGATGAAACCACAAAAAAAAGATATTATCAATCGATGCTCGCCGAAGTGGTTTTTTTGAAGAACCTGATCGACGACCTTTTCGAACTGGCCCAACTAGATGCGGGCGGGGTTGTTCTTGATATCGAAAACCATTCCCTCAGCGACCTTATTTCAGATACCTTCGAAAATCTCCAACCACTTGCCGAGAGAAAGAGTATTTCATTGACGATGCAGGTTGGTCCCGATCTCGATCCGGTGCCAATGAATGCGCCAGGTATTAATCGCGTTCTGGCGAATTTGCTAGATAATTCTATCAAGCACACCGCGCCTGGAGGCAACATATGGTTGAAGGCGGAAAGAAGGCCAGGGGGAGCAGAAGTCGTTATCGAGGATGATGGGCCTGGGTTTTCGACGGAAGAGCTTCCCAGGGTCTTCGAAAAGTTTTACAGGGGGGAACAAGCCAGAAGCAGGGCTAAGGGTGGGGCAGGTCTCGGTTTATCAATCGCTGCCGGAATCGTAAGCGCTCATGGCGGGCGAATTTGGGCGAAAAATCGGGAGGGGGGTGGGGCTTTGGTTGGTTTTCTTTTACCGGCACCATAATTCTTAGATGATCGCCAGTGACTTTCTTTCGATTAACATGCCAATAAGCACTCGGCATGGGATAAAGAATGTCGAGATCTGGACCGGTACAGCTGACTTGACTTTGGCTAAGTTTTTGATAGCAAATGCAAATGGCTTCTCCTATACTAATAATAGAAATCCTGGGAACTTAATATTGTTCAATTCTGGCGATAGCTTTTCAAATGGTTTAGACGAGAGTTAGAGACCAAAGATCTTTGAACCATTTATCGTTCTTCGGGGTATGATAAGTTTACATCAGCAAAAAGATATATCATGATCAACTAAACTTAGGGATTTAACATGCAAGAAACCAAGTTAACATACTTGTCGAACATCGAAATATTTCAAGATTTGAGCACGGGCGAACTCGAGGAAATGGATCGTCAGATAACGATGTCTTCATGCGAGCCGGGTAAAATTTTTTATATGCCGGAAGACAGCGGCGAAGTGCTATTCCTGCTTAAAAAAGGGAGAGTTCAGCTATACCGAATTTCACCTAATGGAAAAAAATTGGTTGTTTCCACATTAGGACCCGGCACCATTTTTGGGGAAATGTCCCTTGTCGGTCAAGGCATGCACAATACTTTTGCCGAATCTGTCGACGAGTGCTTACTTTGCGTGATGAGTCGTGCTGATGTTGAGCGTTTAATGCGCGATAAACCAAAAGTAGCATTTAGATTTGTTGAGGCGCTTGGCGATCGCGTCACTCATCTAGAATCGCAATTGGAAGAGATAGCTTTTAAGAGTATACCTTCCAGACTAGCGAATTTACTTCTACGGATTGCAGAAGAACAAGGTACGGAGAACCAGGTAAGCGGCTATACGCATCAAGATCTAGGCGAGATGCTTGGAACATATCGAGAAACCATCACCCAGACGCTTAATGACTTCAAGACGGAAGGTTTAGTAGAAATAAGCCGCAAACAGGTGGTTCTGCTCGACCGGGAAAGACTCGAGTATTTGGCGGAGTCTTAGCCTCGTGCTTGTGCTATCGATTGGTGATGGCAGGAATAAGTAACCTATCCAAATTGGTCTACATTTCTTCCTGAAATGTAAGTTTTTGCAGCTTTCTAATGTCAACAACTGCACGGCGGAGCAATTCGTGTACGGTCTGTGGTTCCTTGATATTATTCAGGACGACAACGGGAGCGCTACTATCATGACTGTGGATAGTTATGTCGCCGACGTTGAATGATCGCTCCCGTAACGTTTGGGTTTGATCAATATCTTGGATTCTAATGAGCTCGATGTCCTGCCTCTTCTTCCCTAACACACCTTTGATGATCCGAACGCGCTCATTCGTAATCACGTAATGCTCGCTAATTGAGAAAAACGGCCGCCCTTGCCACAAAACTACTTCGTCCTGTGCTGAATCATCATCTGGATAGTATTGGCGGGACGCGTCCTCGTCCTTCAATTCAGTTTCTGCAATCTCGTAATCGACTTCCACCAAAGCGGCATCGGTGACCATATCTACTAACGCGTCGAGGTCCTTCTTCTCTACTCCCTGTAGATTAAGCTCTGACTGAGCGATAGCTTGCCAAACCCTTGCTCGTATTCGTTCTCTTGACTCACCTACTGACATGTTCCTGCTCCTTTCTGTTTAATCCGGATTCCAATGTGAGTGAATTCTTACATACTACTAACGAAAATATTGTATGATCTATGACGTGTCCGATGCCAGATCTGGAATTCAAGACACAGTATTTGTCAAGATAGACACCGACGGCTAGAATAATCAACTTAGTTCTAGCCAGTGATTGAATCGCACTCTTCGAGGTATATATGCCGACGTATGCATACAAGTGTACAAATTGTGAACATAGCTTTGATGCTCGCCAAAGATTCTCAGATGATCCTTTAACGGAATGTCCGCAGTGTCATGGAACACTCCGGCGAGTGATAAATTCGGTAGGTATCGTATTCAAAGGTTCGGGATTCTATGTCACTGATAACAAAAATGGCAAGGCGAATAGTGCTTTAACTGGAAATGGTCGTTCCGAGAAACAAGATGAAAAAGAAAAAACTGCGGAGAAAAAAGAAAACGTGACCCCACCTAATAAAAAAGCAGATTCCGTAAGCGCTGGGAACGCAACCTAAAAATTTTTTTAAAAAGCTTCTAAATAACAAAAAAAGGCGAGGCCGGTACTTCTCATCAGTACCGGCCTCGATTTGTTTTTATATCTATCAAACAGCAATCTTAACTATAGCTGAAAACCGCCAGTGGCAGGGGTAATTATTTGACTATAGTTGCTAACCAATTCCTCTAAACGAGACTTCAATCTAGCCCAATCCTTGCTGCGCAAAACAAACTGCATGTGTTCTTGAGTTTCGGTTGTTCCGCTGACCAGGATCTGTTCGGCATCACCATAGGCCGTATACCAAACTCCAGGATCCGTGATTCCGAGTTTCTTTAAGCTTGGAATGAATTCACTAACCATGAATTCAAAGTATTCCGACTCTGCTCCTGGTTGAATATCCCAGCGTAAAATCAATTTCGTTGTCATGCCTTGTCTCTTTAAAATGCCCGCTTGATTAGGTCTACTTGATTTTGGGTGTCAGCAAGATAACACTTGTTTCTTCAGGCAAACCGCTATTACTGATTTTTAGGCTCGATTCTTCACCAGGATCATTGATTCCCATTTCTTTGAGGAACCGATCGACATCTTCCAATTCGATTTTGAGGCCTGGTATATTGTAGTGCATCGGAATGACAATGCTGGGTTCAAGCATAGACACTAACTCAGCAGCTTTCGCGGCGTTCAAGCTGTTGCCGCCGCCAACCGGAACCAGGAGCACATCGACTTGCTCTAGTGCTTCAGTTTGTGTCTGTGTAGGTACTTTAGCCATGTCACCAAGATGGGCGATGGTTACGTCGCCAAAATCGAACAGAAAGAGGACATTTTGGATCTCGCCCTCATTAATCACCGTCGAAATTCCGGTTATGAAAACATTTCCAATCTCGTATTCTCCCGGTCCGCTTATGGCGTGGCTACGGCCGGAAACACCATTAACGTAGTTATGGCCCCTAGCGTCATGGCTTATGGTGACGACATCACCTCGAACTTTAAGCGGGGGAAGACCTAAGCTGCCATCATATGGATCAGTGATAATACTGGCCTGACCTCTTCCAGATAGTCTGAAACAACTTAATCCATGCCAGGTTATTTCCATCGAAGTTGCACTCTCCTTGATAAGCGGTAATTATACCAGTGTATGGTTGAACAGACATGGTAAATCGCTATCGAAAATTAGAGATTAACGGCGGGAAAGTAAGTGACAATGGACTGGTTCATCTTGCGTTGCCTTCCAATATCCAAGGTTACGCGGACGCTCAAATCGATGATTACGGCGGTCGTCTCCGAAAAGAGTATCCCTGGCGGATGGGAACAAGATTGGATTTGAGTGCTCGTTTTTCACATAATGGCGACGCTCTCACCGGTACAGCAGGATTCGGCTTTTGGAACGCGCCGTTTGGTGATCCGACTGTCCGATGGCCATCTCTACCACAAGCTACATGGTTTTTTTTCGCCTCGGAACCAAGCGATTTGCCCCTTGCTCCATATCAACAGCAAGGTAGAGGCTGGTTTGCCTCGACCATTGATGCCAAGACATACCCGGCTACGTTTTTGATTCCTTTTGCTCCGTTGGTTATATTGTTGAATCATTTTCCACACCTGGCTTCAATCATATGGCCTGTGGTGCAAAGAAGGCTGAAGATTAGTTTTTTTCTGTTGAAGTCTGATTTAACCCAATGGCACAGGTATCGGATAGATTGGATGGCAGAAGCTTGCATATTTTCGGTAGATGAGAAACAGGTGTTCGAAACCGATTATAGTCCCATGGGATCGCTTGGATTTGTTTGTTGGATCGATAATCAATACTTAAAGTTGACGCCAACCGGCCGTCTACGATGGGGAACGCTAAGTTTAGACCAATACCAGTGGTTGGAGGTAAAAAATATCGAGATTTCGCGGCTTTGACAGCAATTTTTCAGCGTGCTATACTCCTGATTCGTCATTTGCAACCCGGAAATATTGGGTTGTGGGCGATGGAGGGATGGCCGAGTGGATGATGGCAACAGTCTTGAAAACTGTCGTGGGCGTTAGCTCACCGGGGGTTCGAATCCCTCTCCCTCCGCTTGGACATTCACGCAATTAACAATTGAATATCCCTCGCTAGGGGAGGTGCCAGAGTGGACGATTGGGGCCGCCTGCTAAGCGGTTAACGGTTTGAACGCCGTTCCAGGGTTCGAATCCCTGCCTCCCCGCCTTTGGACTTCGCATAGTGTGAACTTCTAGTAGAGAAAGTTTATGCTTAGTCTGATTTTCTTTGCGCCCGTAGCTCAGTGGATTAGAGCGCCTGGCTACGAACCAGGAGGTCGGGAGTTCGAGTCTCTCCGGGCGTACTAAAGAAGCGGCGCCGCTTGGGTGTCGCTTTTTTTGTGTGAAATATTTCTACGGCTGCTGAATTGGCTGACTAAGATTACGGACAAAAGAAATGGAAACGCCGGCTGGAAAAGAATGCCGCTTTTACTACGAAGACTATCACCGGGGAAATTCAGAACAATATTGCCGGTTGGTTCGCAATAATCCCCGCTCACTTGACTGGCAAGAAAAGGATTGTTTTCATTGTCCGGTCCCGGAAATTTTGCGGGCCAATAGCAATCCCGATCTCGTGCTTGAAGGAACCATCAAACAAGGTTTGCTGGGAATTAACCGGCATGTCGAGGTGGAGGCATTTTGCAGTCGCCATCTTGTCGAGGTTGGACATCCTGAAGTTGGTTGCCATCAATGTGCGGCGGAGCGCCCGGGATTACAGGAATTATTTGGTGACGATGCCTGATGACAACAATCGATGCCATTCTATTCGATCTGGATGACACTTTGTTGGGAAATGATATGGATGTTTTCCTGACCCAATATTTCCCGATGGTCTCCTCCTACGTTGCCTCCAAGATAGACCAAGAGCTTTTCATGAAAGAATTATTGAGGAGCACTCAGGCGATGATATCTGATCAAGATCCCGAAAAGACCAATCGAGAAGTGTTTTGGAATGAATTCAGCAAAGGGACTAACCTAGCACAGGAATACATTGAGCCTTTTGTAAATACTTTCTATGAAGAACAATTCGGCAGGCTGCAAAAATTCACGACAATTAGACCAATCGCGTCCAAAATAATCCAGCTTTGTTTTGATAAAGGACTTAAGGTTGTGATCGCGACAAATCCACTGTTTCCGCTGCGGGCAATTGAACATCGTTTGGAATGGGCTGGGATACCTGTGGATGAATATGGCTATATGTTAGTGACGGCTTATGAAAATATGCATAGCGCCAAACCTCACCGAAGCTATTACCTGGAAATATTGGATTTCATTAATGCCAACCCCGAGCGCTCGATGATGGTGGGTGATGATTGGGAAAACGATATCGTTCCAGCATCCTCCCTTGGCATGTACACCTATTTTATGTGCCTGGGAAACCGTATGCCGGAAGATTGGCAAGCTAAAATCAGCGGATATGGATCGCTCGAAGATCTGTACCGAAGATTGAATGATGGTTGGCTGTTTTGAGTTGAGCAAAGTTGCCGGCATAAAGACACTGATCCTTCAGCATACTTTTAATAGAATCGCTCCACTCTTACTTATTGTACAAACTAAATCAGGCACTTTTTGCCACTTCAGAGTGTATAGCTTCAATTTTGATTTCCGGTCGAAAAACACATATGCAATCTCCTCCGCCCGTCTCAGCATTGTTGCAGCAACTTGAATTAATGGCCGTCAATGTGCGTAGTTCTCTGGAGCTAGAGGATGTCGACTGGACCTGGCGACCTGCAGTTAAAGAGTGGTCCTTAACTGAGGTTATGTGCCACCTCAGAGATGTTGAACGTGAGGTTCACCAGGAGAGATTCAGAGCACTAATCGAGAAAGATAATCCTTTCATTCAGGGCGTGTCGGCCGATGAATGGGCCGAGACCCGCCAATACAAGTTAGAGGATGGCCCGAAGGCGATGAACGAATTTTTAGAAGCTCGTGCTTCAACTATTGTGATGCTGGACGATCTTGACGAAAAAACATGGCAGAGGGAAGGACGCCATGCTTTCTTTGGCCAAACGAGCACCCACGAAATTCTTTCCCTGGTTGTGCGCCATGACGATATTCATTGGCAACAAATCAGCAGACTTTTAGAAAGATAGTCTCAGGCTGTTGTCAGCTTGATGGTTAAATTGAGGAGTTCGGTGGAGGGGTGGAGCTTTTTTAACTAACGGTAGCCAGCCAACTTTTTTTGATCGATTAGATCCTCAAATGGTCCAGTCTGGCTGGAAATTTCAGCCCAACATATTCGAACCGTTGAATTTCAATAAATCAACATGGCGTCGCCGAATGAAAAGAACCGATATTTATCTTCGACCGCCATTCGATATGTTTCGAGAATTGTGCCGGTTCCGACAAATGCTGCTACCAACATCAGGAGCGTTGAGCGGGGCAGATGAAAATTCGTGATCATCACGTCCACGGCTCGATATCTGTAACCAGGGTAAATAAACAGATCTGTCCGTCCTTCAAATGCGGCGACGGGACGCCAAGGGCAGATGTCATAGGTCTCACCCTCCATATCGCGCTGGCTGATATTATTCAGGCTTCCAGTAATGCCGGCCGAACGAAGGGCAGCTGTTTCTAAGATTCGAACACATGTGGTGCCCACGGCAACAATCCTGCCTCCGCTTAATTTCGCTTCGTTTATTCGCCGGGCTGCCTGAGGTTTTAGACGCGCCCATTCGCTATGAATAATGTGGGCAGCAACGTCTTCTGACTCGACCGGTTTGAAGGTGTCGAGCCCAACGTGAAGTGTAATTGATTCGATTAGAATACCTTTTTCCCGCAATTTTAGCATTAACTCAGGAGAGAAGTGCAAGCCCGCAGTCGGAGCTGCGGCCGAACCCGTATCATGCGAGAAGATCGTTTGATATCGTTCTGGGTCTAGAAGATTCTCATGGATATAAGGGGGTAGGGGCACGTGACCAATTGAATCTAAATGTGTTTCAATCGGTTCATCGAATTCGACTTCGCGGACCGATCCTTCCAATTCTTTGACAACAGATGCGGATATTCCAACCGATAATCCAGCCTTATCTGATAAAATAATCCTAGTGCCAGTGACTAGTCGTCTTCCACCGACCAATACCTGCCAGCGAGCATCACCACGTTTTTCCAGGAGGAGCAGTTCAACTTGACCGCCGGTCGGATCCTTGCGACCAAAGAGCCGAGCCTTGATAACACGAGTATCATTAATGACCAGAATATCCCCAGGTTGAAGGTAATCGGTCAGGTCCCAAAATTTCCTATGCTCGATTTTGGAAGTGGAGCGTTGGAGCACGAGTAATCTGCTGGCGTCCCGTTTTGACAAAGGTGACTGGGCTATTCGTTCAAGTGGCAGCGAATAGTCAAATTCACTAGTTTTGGTCATTTCGTTTGGAGTTCTATTGATTAACGGCGAAAGATGCGAACGACAATATTCAAGAGAATCGTTGCCAGCAGACTTACCAGGATCATCGTACCCAAGGGAATGAAGATTTTGTAGTTGCCCGTCTCAAAACGAATGTCACCGGGTAGGTTGCCCAACCATGGGAAAAATCGAATGGCGATTAATACCAGCACACCAGCAAAGGCGATTACCAGACCAATAATGATTAATAAACGAGCGAAATCGGCCATCAGGTCAAACCGACTTTAGTTCTTGGACACTATAGTAAATGTGGTTGCTGGTCTTCATTGTTTTGTTCTGGCGCCTGAATGCCCAGGTGGTTATAGGCATGAGTTGTTGCTTTTCGACCTCTAGCTGTTCGCTCGAGGAAACCTAGCTGTAACAAATAGGGTTCGACCACGTCCATGATAGTATCAGGTTCTTCACTTATTGAGGCGCCGATAGTATCTAGTCCTACCGGTCCTCCACCGAATTTCACTACAATTGCTTTCAGGACGCGCCGGTCTAAGTCATCCAAACCCAAGGCATCAATTTCCAAGAGATCTAAGGCATCGACGGCTGCTTCTTCGGTGATGTTGCCATCTGCCCGTACCTGAGCGTAATCGCGAACCCTGCGTAACAATCTTAGGGCTACACGTGGTGTACCCCGGGCACGCTTGGCTATCTCCTTGGCTCCCTTAGATTCTATGGGTACCTTAATGATCTCCGCACCCCTCAAGACGATGGTTTCGATAGCGGCCAGATCGTAAAAATCCATGCGATAAAGGGCCCCGAATCGAGATCGCAGCGGAGCTGTTAGCAAAGCCAGTCGGGTCGTCGCCCCGATTACGGTAAACCTGGGTAGTTTTAGGCGTACGCTTTTCGCCCCTGGCCCCTTACCAACAACGATATCTAGGGCGAAATCCTCCATGGCCGGGTATAGAATTTCCTCTACGGCCCGCCCGAGGCGGTGAACCTCGTCGATAAATAAGATATCACCTGCTCGTAGATTGGTCAGTATCGCGGCCAGATCACCAGAACGTTCTATAGCGGGTCCAGCCGTCGTGCGGATGTTGACATTCATCTCATTGGAGACCACATGAGCCAGCGTCGTTTTTCCAAGACCTGGTGGTCCATAAAACAGGATATGGTCAAGCGACTCCTCACGCCCTTTTGCCGCTTCGATCAAGATCGCCAGGTTGGCTTTGAGCTGATTCTGACCCGTGAATTCATCTAGATATTGCGGTCGAAGTTGACCGTCAAGTCCTTTATCTTCTTTTCGTAAATTGGGTGATATTTGTCGATCCAGGGCTGTCTTTTCGCTCATGGCAAGCATAATTATACGCCAACAGCGAGCGATTGCGCATCTGGTCATTCGACCTCCTTCGAAATTGGCCGTACAATTTGGTGACTCAATCAGGAGGTATGTCAGGCTCATGGTTTTCGAATCGCAACACCCGTTAGTCAAACACAAATTATCCTTGCTTCGTAATGTATCGACGGAGCCGAAGAAATTTCGAGAGTTGGTTCGTGAATTGGCAATGTTGCTTTGTTATGAGGCCACAGCCGACCTGGGTATTGAACCATCGATAGTCGAGTCCCCCATGGGCAGTGCGGCCGGATATACATTAACAGAAAAGATCGGCTTGATACCGATTTTGAGAGCTGGCTTGGGAATGGTTGAAGGCATTTGGGAGATGATGCCCAGCGCTGAGGTTTGGCATATTGGGTTGTACCGGGATGAAGAGACGCTTCAACCTGTTTCGTACTACAATAAATTGCCGACTATTCCAACAGTTCAAGTTTGCCTCGTACTTGATCCAATGTTAGCCACTGGTGGTTCTGCCGTTGCTACAGTCGATATTCTCAAAGAGTGGGGGGCGGATAAGGTAAAGTTCGTTGGAATTCTCGCCGCGCCAGAAGGAATTAAAGCCTTGCAGGTAGCCCACCCAGATGTGCCCATTTATGTAGCCCAGATCGATTCACATTTAAATGATATTGGCTATATTGTGCCAGGCCTAGGGGATGCGGGAGACCGGCAATTTGGGACTGGATAGTCACCCGCTCCGTCTGTTTGTAACCCTCTAGAGTATGATTTAATCCAGGGTAATGGAAATTTATCTGGCGGTATTCTTTATTGCCTTTATAGTATCGCTGGTATTAACACCGGGTGCAATATGGTTGTCGAAAAAATTGGGGGTTATGTCCATTCCGGGAGGTCGTCGCCAACATGGCCGGCCGATACCCAAGTTGGGTGGATTACCGGTCACTATTGCCTACTTGGCCGGTATCGTCATCGTTTACCTATATTTACCTCCAATTGGCGATGATAGTCTACGGTTGAGGGGTATCGTCATTGGAAGCCTCATTTTTTTTGCTGGTGGCCTGATTGATGATTTTTGGGAGTTGCCACCCTGGGCCCAATTTGCCATCCAATTCTTGGGTGCGGCAATTGCCATGGCCCATATTGTGTTCATCGAGGTATTTACAAATCCTATCAATGGTGAGACTGTCTGGGTTGCTTGGCGGCCGCTTGCATACCTAATTACCCTCTTATGGATCGTTGGAATCGTCAATTCAGTCAATTTTTTAGACGGTCTTGATGGTTTAGCAGCAGGGGTGGGAACTATCGCTGCCTTGATATTTGCCTGGCATTCGATCCGGTTAGGCCAGGAAGCAGTTGCTGCTTTCCCATTGGCTATGGCTGGCGCTCTTTTGGGTTTTTTGCCGTTCAATTTCGCGCCGGCACGCATTTTCCTGGGATCTGCAGGCGCCTACATCTTGGGTTACAACCTGGCTACTTTATCGATTCTGTCTCCGGCGAAAATCGCAACGGCCTTGTTAGTTTTAGCCATTCCCATCATTGATGGGGTGTGGAGGGCGATCGACCGAATGCGCCAAAGACGCAGCCCGTTTCAAGGTGATCGAGGTCATCTGCATTATCGTCTGGCGGATGAGGGGGTTCCAACTCGCTGGATTGTCCTTGGTTATTATGGCCTAAGCCTGGCTTTCGGGCTAGTAGCATTATTTGCCCCCGGGCTATTGAAGTTGACACTACTATTAATTCTGTCCGGCTTATTGGTTTCGATACTCGTATGGCTTAGCTCCCGGTCTAATAGCAAATCGTAGCATGGTTGCCTATCATGATTGGGGGGTTACGCAAGCAGGATAGGCATCAGCTTCTGCTGGCCAAGCCAAAGAATACCATAACAAATAATCTCTAACATGGTCGGTCCAGTAGGAATCAACATGCGACCCGTCGTTCAAGATCCACGTATGCTCGATACCCGCTGCTTCCATATCTTGGTGAAGTTTACGAATATTAGGAATAAACCAGTCTTCCTGGCCAATATCCATGTAGATCCTCAGGTCACCCAAATTGTGGGATAAGGCGGTATACTGGGGATTGAGTTCAGGTCCGGCGTGAGTGTCTACCAGGGCAGCGCTATGGGCGCCGACGCTGGCGAATTCTTGAGAATTTCTAATTGCTATCTCAAGTGCCCAGTAACCTCCCCGGGACAAACCGCCAATCGCCCGCGCGCCAGGCGTGGACCACGAACAATAAGTGGCTTCTATATTTGGGACTAACTCAGCCAAGATGACCCCCTCAAAAGAGTAAGGACCGCCTGATGAATTATTAGCGATATATCCACCGTCAGGCATCACGATAATCAGGGGTGGTATGTCACCTGCCAGAATCAACTCATCTGCTGCTTCGTCGACACCCAGATCATCCCACTGGCTATCGGTGCTGGCGCTGCCGTGTAGAAGGTAGAGTGTCGGATAGACTCGATCGGCTTCTTCATAACAAGGCGGCAAATATATTCTGTAACTTCGTTGGGGACCTGCAAGCTGGCTGGGATAAGAGCCAGCGAGCACTTGTCCTCGTTCGTTGCACAATTCGTGTGTTGGCGAGGGTATCGAGGTTGGCGATAAAGTGGGTGCCGGGGTTGGCGTTAGAGTCGGTGTTTGTGTTGGTGTTAAAGAAGGCTTTGGTTGTGGCGTATCCGGCGGGATAGAGGTTGCCGTCGGCGTTTCGGAAACGGAAACAGTTACGCTATTTTCTGTTGTATAGTTGGTGATAACATCGCTGACGAATTGCGCACCTTCGTTAACGCAGCCCGACAGAAGGAACTGAAGAATAATAAGAAGGGGAAAAACAGAATATTTACCAGGAAACTTCACTAGGCGGTTCTGCGATTAATTTGTGATAAGCTCCTTGCCAGGACTTGCTCGAACGAGTCATTTTCTTCACCTGGGTGTTGGCTGTTCGTGGTATCAACTCACCTAGGAGTTGGGGGAGTAGATCCCAAGCATCATTTCGTATGACATCCTCCATGTTAATTGCTAATTCGTTCGACCATTCCCATTCTCGAAGAAATCGGTCGGCTTTCATCCAATATCCGCGCTTTTCCCAGGCATTTACCGATTTTTCTACGCTAGCGTAAATCTCTCGTAAAGAATACACTAGCAGAGCAGTCATGTCTTTTGTTTCGTCATCGACCGTCGATTTTGCTGCGAGAAGCCGTAAAACTTCCGCGATAGTGCGTTCGTTGTAGCTGCGTATCTTGCCGGGGTTGTTAAGATTGATGATTCGACTCATATATTCTCCTAGGATGTCTATCATAGCACAGATGTTCCGCTGAACAACTGCCACTACTATCGAGGTAAACTATCATGAACATGTCAAGGGTTATCGGTCTAATCTTAGGGGGTGGGCAAGGAACTGGTCTTTATCCATTGACGCTTGAGAGATCTGAAGCGGCTGTACCCATGGCCGGAAAATACAGGCTAGTCGATATTCCCTTGAGTAATTGTTTGCATGCAGGTATTAACAAAATCGCTATTTTGACTCAATTTAATTCGGTATCCCTTCATCGTCATATACATCGCACATATGTCCGAGATTTCTTTTCGAAAGGCTGGTTTCAAATCCTGCCGGCCGAACAAACGCCCCTCCGGCAGGAATGGTATCGTGGAACGGCCGATGCCGTCCGGCAGCGTATGATTGAGATATCAGAAACCGGCGCTGATCATGTGTTGATACTTGCGGCCGACCAGCTTTATCGAATGGATTTTCGACGTCTACTTACATTCCACCAGGAAAATGGAGCAGATATTACCATCGCTGTCCATCCGGTTGGCGAATCGATTGTTTCCCAGTATGGAATATTGAGAATCACTGATCATGATGAGATCGTTGACTTCGTCGAGAAGCCAGAATCAATTCAGTCATTGGCCGGTTTCCAATCCATTAATGCAATGGAGAAGCCCTATCTCGCTTCAACGGGCATTTATGTTTTTGGCATCGATACGTTAATCGACCTGTTGAAGGCTGAAGGGGGGGATGATTTTGGCCAGCATATTATTCCAAATGCGTTGAACCGGTATTCCGTCAAAGGCTTTCATTTCGAAGATTTTTGGGAGGATATTGGGACGCTTAAGCGTTACTATGAAGTCAATCTGAAATTGGCTAATGAATACCCACCATTTGATTTTTACGATCCCGAGCGTCCTATCTATACACGACCAAGATTTCTTCCAGGCTCTACGGTCGATAATTCTCGATTAGAAAGGGTTTTGCTAGCCGAGGGATGTCGTATCCATGAAGCGACAATTTCCAACGCTGTGATCGGCACAAGGAGCATAGTAGGCGCTAACACGATTATCCGCCATTCGATTATTATGGGCACTGACTATTTTGAAACTAGACAAGAATTGGTCGAAAATGAAAGGTTGGGAATCCCCGCCATCGGTATCGGCTCTGGGTCGCAGATAGAGTGTGCGATCATCGACAAGAATGTGAGAATCGGTCACAATGTTTCAATTACAAAAAAACCCGATCGCCAGAATGCCGATCAAGAAAATTGGTTTGCCCGAGATGGTCTGATTATCGTACCAAAGAATGCAATTATCCCTGACAATACCCTAATCTGATTATGGAATATCTTCAGGCTAGTCGTTATTTTCCAACCAGTCGGCCGCTGCGTTTGGTGTCGAAAACTCCCGTTCAATATGACCATGAATGACGACTCGTTTGTCATGGTGCTTGATGAGAGCAGGAAACCAGGAGTGGTTGGCCAGGGATGGTCGAACTGCCCCACAAAGCCCAGATCCCTTCCGCCGAGGGTATTGCCATATTACCCACGTATACAAATCGGCAAACGTTAGCTCAGTGGGGCGATCAGTTCTTATTGTTATTTCAGCTACTATTCGCTTCTTTCTTCTTTTTCCTTCCATAACCGACGGGCACCTAAGCAAACAATATCTCCAACGCGTATTCTATATCTGAAAAATCAGCGAATACATGATGCGGATGATATCGAGCAAGGGAATCGATAGAATAACTTCCTGTTGCCACGCCGATGGCAATAGCGCCATTCGTCGTAGCACACTCGATATCGGCCGGCGTATCGCCAATTACTACGGTGTTGGATTCATCTACCGTCATTTTTAGTATTTGGCGAGCGCGTTGCCAGGCAACGGGCAATAAATCAACCCGAAGCGCTGCTTCCGAACCATATGCGCCGACGCGAAACAGCGTGGGATCAATATTGGCCGATTTTAACTTTTGATGGGCAGTTGCGCGGATATTGCCCGTTTGTAACCCTAGAGCAACATCTTGACGTTGGCTCAGTATCTCGATTAAGTTGGATACACCTGGACACGCAAAGAGACCATCTTGAACGAAGAGGATCTCACCCCTCTTCGCCATGCATTCGTATACTGCGGGCAGACCGGCAGCTATCTGTGGCGAGGGCAAGCCAGCCGAGTACAAAAGATCCTGAATAATTCGGCGATCAGTCTTGCCTGCAAATGAGTAATCATTTATCGGACCAGTCGTTCCAAAGACCTGCTCAAGGGCATAACCCATGACCTGCCTGCCGACTCCGCTTAAATGAATTAAGGTTCCATCGATGTCGAAGAGAAGTAGCCGCATTTTAAGCAGGATTTGAGTTTTTCAGGCAGGTTATGCATGCAGTTAACATTGTACCACATGGTGCTTATTGTTCGCCTGTAGCGAGCCACTTTTTTACCTGTTCCCAGGCAAGCCAATTAGAGGACGGCTGCGGTCTTGGCGCAAGAGGTGGACCTGCAGCAATACCCCGCTGGTCGATCATATCTTTGATAGCTCCAATCCTCGCGCCGGCTGGAATTTTATCTAGTAACTCATTTATTAACTTTTGATTATATCTTGCTCGATCAAGTTCCCCAGCGAAAAAATCCTTGACTAATTCTACAAATGGTTCAGGGATAGCAGTAGCTAGGCCACTTATCAATCCATAAGCTCCCAAGGCTAACGATCCCAGGGCGATTCGCTCATTCCCCACCAGCACAATGGCATCTTCAGAAGCAACGTCAATTAGTTCTCGAATCTTCTGGGCATTGGGGTTGCTGCACTTTACGCCGGCGAAGGAAGGTATGGCTGTTTTCATCCGTCGCAAAAGATCAGGGCTTACACCATTTACCGCCATTTGAGGGATATCATACGCGAAAAACGGAGTATCCGGCGCGGCCGCGGCGATGGCTTTGAAATGGCCCAATATCGCATCGTCGTGGACAGGATAGAATAAAGGCGTGACGGCGACTATGCCATCGGCCCTAATTGAAGCCGCATGTTCAGCAAGCGAGATGCTTTCTCGGGTATTATTGGCGCCTACATGAACCAGTATGGGCACCCGCATCGCTGCTGCCGACAATGCTGTTTCGTGTAGCATCATTCGTTCATCTTGTGGCAGTAAAATTCCTTCACCGGTAGAGCCACCAACAAATAGGCCGTTTACTCCGGAATTGATTAAGAAATCTACAAGTTGCTCGACGACAAACCCGGATACTTTTTCACTATCCGGGTCAATAGGTGTCGCCATCGCAGGTAGGACGCCACCATAAATCTTTTGTCTCAGGTTTTCATATTTCATATTCTTGTTACTCGCCTATCATTGTTTTTTCGCTGTCTGCCAGGACCTGATCGAATGTGCGTAATCCTTCGTCAATCATTTCCCAGGATATATTTAGAGCCGGTGTCATACGAATGGAATTGACTCCACAAGGAAGTAATAAGAGACCTTGCTCAAATGCTCCCTGGATTATTCTGTTTCGCAAGCCTTTCGCGCGTTCTTTGGTACTTCTGTCCTTGACAAATTCCATTCCTATCATCAAGCCACGGCCGCGAATATCGCCAATACTTGGGTGTCTCATTTGCAACTCGGCTAGGGCATCCATGATGTAACTGCCTTTCTCTTTGGCTTGAGTGAGCAAGTTTTCCCGTTCAATGACTTCTAAAGTGGCTGAGGCGGCCGCTATCGCCAGTGGATTGCCTCCAAAAGTGCTGCCATGCGAACCAGGTCCCCATGTCATCAGATCCTTGCGGGCGATGATTCCACCTATCGGCAGACCACTGCCAATACCCTTAGCGAAACAAATGATGTCGGGTTCAATGTTTTCATGCTCAACGGCCCACCATCTTCCTGAGCGGGCAATGCCACTTTGAATTTCGTCCGCTATCAACAAAATGCCGTATTTGTCGCATAGTTCTCGCAACCGGCCGAAGAAACCTTCCGCCGGAACGACATAACCGCCCTCGCCCTGGATCGGTTCTATGAGGATTCCGGCGACGTCGTGAGGGGACAGGAAAGTCCGGAATAGCTCATTTTCAATGTAATCGGCGACCGCTTCGCCGTAGCTCTGCCCGTCCTGGGTTACCAGAAGGGGTCTGTACGGATCGGGGTAGGGTACGTGATGTACTTTTATACCGGAGTGATAATTGGCTCGCTGGACAGTTTTGCTAGCCGTGAAGCTTAAAGACCCCATCGTGCGGCCGTGGAAGGCGCCTAAAAAACCAATGAATTTCGTCCGCCGCGTCTGATACATGGCTAATTTTATGGCTGCTTCGACGGCTTCCGTACCCGAGTTCCCAAAATAGACCAAAGTATCATCCATAGGTGCAATAGCCTGCAATTTTTCTGCTAGTTCAACTGCCTGGGGGTAGTAGAAATCGCTGAGGCAAATGTGCCAAAACAACTCCATTTGTTCCTTCACTTTTTCTACAACATACGGGTGCCGGTGTCCGACATTTAGCACAGCAACCCCGGCCATGAAGTCGATATAACGTTTTCCATCAACGTCCCATAACTCAGAACCCTGGGCATGATCGACTACAAGAGGGTATTCGCGTCCATAAGATGGAGAAAGACTGTCGTGATCGCGTTGGATGATGGCCTGGCCCAGAGGGCCTGAACCTGAGAGAGTTTTGTACATGATGATCTCCAATTTAGATTCAATTATTCGGGTTCGATAGAAAAAGTTAACGGGTACCCTTCCAGGCTTGATGCAAAATGAGCGCGACCCACCTTATACTCTGCGTCTTTTAGAGGCAATACAGCTACAAGGGCAATTCCGCCGGTGTGAGCTGTCCAGGTGACTCGTTCAGCATCGACCGAGTTCAGATGGAAAAAACGCAAAAGGATGCTTATGACGAAATCATATGGCGTGACTTCGTCGTTGTGAATGAGCACGCGGTGTAGACCCTCGAGTTCCTCTTCTTGTTTATTTTCTACAGCCTCTTCAACTTCTGGCAGAGAAAGTGACAATTGGCCCATTCCGGAATTATAGATGACGGCATTGGGGCAAGCAATTGTTGATTGCGAAACTAATTCTACGCCGAACCTGTAAAAAGGATCGTTCCTGAATGTAGACTACGGCAATTTTGTCCGGCCTGTGAAAGAGGCTTGCCGGGCAAACAGAAACATCATCCAGTCCACGATGGCAGGCTGGAAACCGGCACAGTCTCGTTTAGATAGTAGGAATGTACCCAACCTGTCACACCGTTGGGCAAAACCGCTCTAACCCATGTATTGGCGTTATCGCGATGGGTTAAGGTCACTACCGTACCGCGACCAATCGTGGTTAGAATGTTATAACTCACGCCGGGTCCTGACCGCACGTTTAGCCAATATGCTGTGACAACACCATTATTAGGACCATTTACAGGTGGAGGTATCGGAGTGATGGTACCTGAAGCGGGTGCCCAGGAAAGCTGTGCGACGGCGTAGTCACGATTTTCATAATACTCCATGCGAACTGGAATCCAGCCTCCCTGAAGATAGATATCGGCCGAATAGGTTGTTGCACCCTGATCGAGCCATTGATCGATGAGTAGTTGGTTATTAACCCAAAGGCGAACGCCATCATCGGCTGTGACGGTGAACCTATATGTTCCCGACGTCACCTGGATATTATTTGTCCAGCGAATGGAGACATAATTTTCTTGTATCGTGCCAGGTACAGGAGAGCTCAATCCCCAGTCGAAATTTATCTCTGCATCATCCCGGATGATGGATGCGGGGGGCGTCAAAGACATATTGTTGAAATATTCACCGCGCCAATGATTAATACTTTCTGGCCCTGGGGTGGGCAATTTGGCCCAAGTTAATCTAGCGATGGCACCGCCCCAGGCTTCGTAGTACTTCACTAGGACATCGTGATCGCCATCAGGCAGTTGGATGTCGGCACTGATGGATCGAACTTCTCCATCGCGCCAGTCGTCAATGATCCTTTGTCCGGCAACCCAGACTTGCATGCCATCGTCCATGGTCGCTGTGAACCGATAAGTTCCGGCATGGAAGGTTGATTTTCCTTTTCCATTGGGCTGAGAAATAATCACGATTGACTTGACCGGCAGGAGATCCGTTGCCCCAGTTATGATTAATTTCGTCTTCTTGGCGTACTAAAACGGGACTACCGCCTAAGCCGGTGTTATTCCAATATTTGGCCGTCCAGAATTCATCTTGTTCGGCCGCGGCCAATCCGGGTAACAAGGCTAAGAGCAGAAAGACGGCAGTATAAAAGAGGACTCCGCGAACGATTCGATGCTTGAACATTTTTTCCTCGCAACTTGGAACCTAGTTGTATATACCAATATCAAGAAGGATGGCGCAAGCTGATATCAGGATTTTTTCCACCGATTAACTACACTCTATATCGTAATCAAATTTGGTCGAGAACACAATGGATTCTTGAGTAATTCGACCGTCAATTTGGGGAACTTGTCCCAAGACCAAAACAGTCAAATACAATCCATCGGTCGAAAAACAGAGGTTTCAAGGTCCAATTGGGCAGGGCATTAAGTCTTTTTCCTAGTAGCAAGAAACTTCGATCCCGCCAGCTGGATCTGAACCAAAATCTGCCAAAATTCTATTTTTGAACCCGAATAATCAGAGGAAGATGAACCTATGAGAGGTAGCTAGTTATCGATATCTACCAGAAAAATAATGATTCGGTAAAGCGTTGAGGTTAGACTATTTCAACAGCTTTTCGACGAATGCTGGAGGAAGTGGTGCTATTGGAGCGGCCCAGTCCAAACCATACGGTTGGCCTGAATAATTGAGGCAGGCGATGATTTCCCGGTTATTGTCCGGCCTTGTACCTGGCGCATGGATTTCACTAATATGGCTGAAGCCCCGGTCGTTACTGCTCCAACCCACAAGGCCAAAATTTTTCGCGTAGTAATATCGCTCGACAGGTTCGGCGTTCGGCGCTAATAACCAAGCCAACTGTACGACGCCATTCAACGTGATCCCACCAGGAAACGTAAAAGTTGAATAGAATTCCTCAAATTTTAACCAGGTCCTATGCGTACCTTGATTCACTTGACCACAATCCGTATCCCGATAAAAAGTCACGACAGGATTGCGCTCGAAGATCCCACCGACATGCCAGAATCGGGGAGCCCAAGGGGAGCCATATTGGCCATATTCACGCAGTGTGTAATATTCACCATTACCGGGACTGGTATCTGTTCCTCGGTAAATATAATTAGCGCTAGCCCAGAGTTCTTCCCATTCGGCCGAAATCTCGCTCCCTTTTGTATGGAAAAATTTATAGCCTTCAATCTGCGTTTGATGCCTGGCCTGGCTATTGTTGATGCTGCGCCATACCTCATAGAGCCGGCCGTCGCCGACCATGTATGTGGCCAGATCATAGACGCCATCAGGTGGCTTAGCGAACTGTTGGGTGAACAGAGGCATGTAAATAATCACGGTGGGTGGCTCCGATGCAGAGGCCGCGATAGCAGGAGAGCGGTAATCTCTGGCAATCATTGAAAAAGCGATTACCAGCAATCCGGAAAAAATAAACAGGGCCAAGATAAAGTTGAGCGATCGTTTCATTTTGACCAAAATATCTCTAGCACAAGCACCAACAATGATGTCTCCATCTACTTTAACATAAATATTATGGAAACCAATTATATTCCAGCACCAAATTCATAGGAGCCAATAGACAAAGGTTTTTAGACAAGAGCCCATAAAGCAGACTTAATCCATTGCACAGTTTCGGCCACTTCGATTATGGCGATTTAGATAACATTTATCAGGTACAACTTTCTTGCGATCTGGCGCGAGGATCCCCTCTAGACATGTTTTGAATGGTTGAGGTTTGTTGAGAGTTGCATATGAAAAAAAAGAGTTCAGCAATGACGTAATCGTCAAGTTTTGCTATATTCCTTTGCCGACTGGACGCTGAAAAAAGCTTGTATCAATTTATTAGACATTTAAAACCGCATTTTCCTAATAAAAACACCTGATGTTACGAAATCAAGAAAAGACTGATATTAGAGTCGACATTATAGCGGCGACATTATGGCGGCATTATTGTTTTTATTGCTCATCGGTTTCTTGGTAACTTCATGATAAAGCAACAATCACTTATCTGGAAGATAACGCAAGGAGCGCTGGTTTTCCTCTTTTATCTTGTCGTCACAGTTCCCATGACCTGGCCACTGTTTCGAAATATCTCAACTCATCTCAACGGCAGTTCAACAGATGCATTATTGCACTATTGGAACGGTTGGTGGGTACTTCAGGCGTTAAAAAACGGCACATCCCTGTTTACGACTGGATACTTGTTCCACCCGATTGAGGTAAGTCTTGCTTATCACAATTTTGCCTGGCTAAACATCATTCCATGGCTTGCTTTACAGACAGTGATCGACGAAATAGCTGCCTATAATCTGGTACTGATCCTAGGTATTGCACTTGGTGGGCTTGCGACATATCTTTTGGTTAAGGAGTTGTCAGGAAGTCGCCTAGCCGCGCTTATCTCTGGGCTCATTTTCCTGTGCTGGCCATACAGCCTAACCCAATTGGACCATCCAAACCTAATCTCGATACAATGGATTGTATTTTTCTTGCTGTTTCTTATTTATACGCTCCGATACGGTCGATTTCGCGATGGAATTCTGGCTGGCGTTTGTATCGCGTTGGTGGGTTACACAAGGTGGCAATTATTGATACCGGCCGCAATCATGGGTGGAATAATTGTACTTCTTGATCTAACTAGCAGGGCAAAATTAAATGTGAGTTGGAAGCCGTTGATAGCAGGTGCTATTACAGGCGTTATTTTATTGATACCCGCATCATTGATGCTGTTCGGTCAGCAATCTTCAACAGAATCCGCCTTAGACAGTCTCCTTCGCGAAGGTGAGGAGTCGACCATGCAGACCGATCTTTTGGCATATATAACTCCTTCTCAAAATCATCCGGTGTTCGGGAGTATTACGGAAAAACTTTATGATCGCTATTATGAATCTCGAAGTCTCTCGCGACGATTTCCTGCTTATGTTGGCATATCCGTCATCATATTGGCTTCATTTGGGATTTGGTACGCTCGCAGAAAAACCGTACCGTGGGTCTTGATGAGTATCATATTTATCCTTCTAGCATCAGGCCATGAGTGGAAAATCAATGGTCAATTATTTAGTGGGATACCAACTCTATATCGAATACTGGAGCCATTGTACGTCTTTCGATTAATGAGAGTTCCTGACCGATATAATATGTTCCTTGCTCTGCCAAGCGCGGTACTGGCAGGTTATGGAACGCTCTACTTATTAAAAAAAGCTGAACCGTTCAAAAAGCCGACGGTATTAAGTCTGTCCATATTGATTGGAGCGATAATCTTATTTGAATATATCTCCACCCCAATAGAACAACACGAAACTAAGCTGTCCTCATTTTACGATTCATTGGCTACCCAAACCAGCCGTAAGGCTATCTTGGATTTGCCAATAAATTCTATCAAGTCGAAACGTAATATGTTTGCCCAAACGATTCACAATCGGCCGATCGTTTTTGGTCATATTTCCAGAGAACCTTTCGGAGCCTACGAATACATCAACCAGAACCCTCTACTCAGTGGATTGAAACAGAATAATGAGATGTCACCGTGGTTAACTGATGTTACCGAAGAGTTGATCACACTTGCGGCAGACGACATCGAATTCATCGTGATGCATAAAGACCAGATTACGCCTGATCGAATCGAGCACTGGAAGCGCTTTCTACCATTTGATCCGCTATTCGAAGATGAAAATGTGGTTGCCTACTCAACTTCTCCAGTGGCGGATAAGGATTTTGCTTTGCTTGAGGAACTATCGCCTGGTATCGGACCTGTCAGAGTGGTTACTTCGTCGGACTGCATCAAACCGGGAGAGGTTCTGGAAGTGGATGTAGCCTGGGGTACGACGGTACCGATTGACCAAAATTACGAGATAGTCCTCAGTTTAAACGATTTTCAAAAAGGTTCACGGAACGAGACTGTGCTGATGACTGAAGAATTACAGTCGTCCAATTGGGGTAAGAATAATCTTTCCTGGGTTTATTACACAACATATCTCGATCCAAGCATACCTGAAAGCGTTTACCAACTTGAAATATCGTTTAAAGAAAATGGAGGAAACAACGAAGGATCGATCTTACCCATTGGAAATCTTCTGGTGACTCAGGAGGAGTGCGATTATGACCTGCCACCAAAAGCCACTCGCCTCAATGTGGTTTTTGGAGAACAGTTGCGACTTATTGGCTATCAGTTATCGAGACCAGATGACAACCATCTTGATGCGACATTGTATTGGAAGTCAGAACAACGTATGCTTAACGATTATAAGGTCTTTGTACATGTATTTGAAAAGGAAACAGGGATTCCGGTGGCACAGGATGATTCTATGCCGAAACGAGGTGATTTTCCGCTAAGCTTCTGGGCACCAGGAGAGCAGGTAAAGGATCAAATTCCTATATCATTAATAGATGCACCGGCTGGTCGATATGGTGTTGCCATTGGTGTATATGATCCGCTTACAGGTGAACGTTTACCAGTTTTCGATAGAGATGGATTTAAACCAGAAGATTATCGCTTGATCTTAAAGAGTGAAACGGTAGTGGTCAGTAATTGACAGAGATCGCGATTGGTATTTCACAGTTGCGATTTTTGTTCTTAACATCGAAGGAACTGTGTTTCTCTTCCTAAGGGCAAGTTTCGGGCGATCAGAGGTTGATTCTTAGCGCGGAATTATGATAAAAAAACTGGCCAACTCTAAAGCCACACGAAACCTTCTGCTTTTCGTGGCTATGTTCCTAGCCATCAGCCTACCACGGATGTTATCCTTGAAGCAGTCGGTGGTGGTCGACGAGTCAAAATGGTTGGTACGCTCGGCCAATTTTTTGAGTGCGGTATCCGTCGGCAGCTATGCTGACACCTACCAGAGGGAGCATCCAGGTGTGACGACGATGTGGGCGGGAGCATTGGGCCTGGCGCGGCTTTTTCCTGAATACAAAGACGGGGAAATAACTGATGTCGATCGAGTGCAACTCATTTCGATATTGCAGCAAGCCGGTTACGAACCTCTAGAAGCTTTAGTCTCGGCCCGTGTTTTTGTCGTATTGATAAACTCTACTGTCCTTTTATTCGCTTTCGCCTATGCAAAGAAACTGCTTGGCACAGCTGCCGCAACACTAGGCACACTGTTTATTGCTTTCAGTCCTTTTCACGCGGCACATACTCAGATTTTGCACCTGGACGGACTGATGGGATCGTTCATGCTACTGTCATTGCTCGCCTTCTTAAGTTTTAGCTCCTATCATCGCCTTTCTGATCTGCTCGTGTCGGGCATAGCCGCCGGGCTGAGTTGGCTGACCAAATCACCGTCGCTTGTTTTGCTACCAACAGTCGGACTGCTGGCGCTAGTGTTCGATTTTCGCCGGCTCAAACCGCAGGAAGGTAATGGTGCAATCAGGATGCTCTGGCCGACCATTAGAGCATTATTCTTTTGGGTGGTGATCGCCTGTATGACTTTTATTGTGCTGTGGCCAGCCATGTGGGTTGACCCAGTAGAATCGGTAATGAAGATTCTCACTTCGACCATAGGATATGCTGTCGAAGGCCATGATAACGCTATCTTTTTTGATGGGCGGATTTTTCCCGATGGCAGAATCGGGCGGGAAGTGTTGCAATTCTACCCAGTAACATACCTGTGGCGAGCTACGCCAGTTGTTCTATTCGGATTGCCTTTCAGCCTAATCGCTTTTCTTAAGCGTGATTATCCGCTGCGCCGCTTCCAAAGCCGAGCAACTGTTGCAGGACTGCTCCTTGCCGTAGTCACTTTTGTCCTCGTCATGAATTTTGGTACAAAGAAATTTGATCGATATTTGATTCCAGCTTATGCGCCCCTGGACCTTATCTCTGCCACTGGGTGGATAGCTTTCGCTAATGTCGCTGTCAAGGTAAAGAGTTGGCAGCATCGCCGGCTAGTGAAGCTTAGTGTTCTAGGCACGGCCGTTGTCCTTCAACTCCTTTTGTTGTTATCAGTATATCCCTACTATCTCAGCTACTATAATGTCGTGCTTGGCGGCGGCAAAAGGGCTCAAGACGTCATGACCATTGGCTGGGGCGAAGGCTTAGACGCGGCCGCTCGTTATCTAAATGAGAAACCGAACCCGGGCTCATTGCGTGTCGCCTCCTGGTACAGAAACAGCTTCCTTTTTCACTTTGAAGGTCAAACGGATAGTATACCGAGCGTTCTTGACGAACAGGGCTTAAACACGATATTTGAAGCGGACTATGCTGTGATCTATATACATCAATGGCAACGCGATCTCCCTAAGATGTTGCTGGATCGGCTGCGCGAGCGCAATCCGGAATATCGTGTCTGGATAAATGGATTAGAATACGCGCGGATCTACAACTTGAAGGAAGGTAGTCTTGAATCAGGCTAGGTGTGGAAACTTGTCCACGAATGAAGAGATGGTTCGGCAATATTCTAATCCGATGGAAGGTAACTCTATTTCTGTTGTTGTTATTCTTCTAATCTAGGGGGATTAAGAGGTCTGAAATTCTTCACCATTCTCAGATTGCAAGCGCAGACCTATTGTTAAAACAACCATAAGTATTAACACCACCACCATTAACCAGAATGCAACCCGATAGTCGATGATCGGCCATTTGTAAAAGTCGGCGACAAGCGCCAGAACGCCGAAGAAGAAATAGAGAATTGCCAGGCGCCGATCCTTTATAAGTATTGCCATGAGCAAAACAAGTATAGAGAAGTAGCCAGTGTGTAACTTGGGGCTAAACAAAAATACGGCTGTAGTTAGGATAAGCAAGTCTTGTACGACGCCATAGCTTTTTCTGGCTATTAACGCAGCTGCCCCGATTATTGCCACAATAAAGACAACTGCCACCGGTATGATTGAAATCTGACGGGATTCAACATTCATATTGTTCCAGAGCGTCATCAAGCTTACGCCACGAAATTGAAAGGGATGCTGAGCACCTGAGGTGGTGAAATCCCAAAATATCGCATCTCGTCCGGCCAACAATAGAAACGGCGTTAGCACCAGCAAGAAGACTAGGGGAGGGACTACAATATAGCGCCAATCTCTCTTATGGAAGAAGGCAACCGGTATTAGCAGACCTCCGGTGAGTTTGACTAATAATGAGACACCGATAGCAACTGCAGCCCTTGTATGTTGATTCTTTAGGACGAAAAGCAAGCTCAGAGCTACAAAAAAAACCAAGATCGACTCATCCTGCCGGCGAAGGACTGTATTGCCAAAGGTGAGGGGGTTAAGCAAGAACAATGCGGCAGCCCAGAATCCGGCAGCTTTTGACGGACCGATGTTGAGGAGAACCAATGCCGTAAACAGGTTGAACAGGGAGAAGTAGATCATGAATGAAAGCGTTGCCCATGGATTTACCGTACCAACCAAAATGGGAACGAGTGATGGGGGGATTAGCAATAAATTGGTCAGAGGTGGTGTCGAAGTAAATACATCCCGATAAAGCAGCCCACCACTAAGAATAGTCTCGGTCCGCGCGATCCATGGATCAGCGAACCGAGGTTGATCGATGGTTCCGTAATATCCGCGAGGAGCATGAATAAACCGAGCGATCAGCAAGTAGACCAATAATTGAAGTAAAAAGAGGCCGACAATGTAAATTACATATCGCTGGTATGACTTTCTCATCAGACCTGAGACTTGTTAGTCTTAAAGTAGAAACTGATCCCGCCGTATATCTTTGTCTTAAAAATTATCGTTTCGATAATCGACGCAATTCTTTTACCAGGACACCAAAAACTGGTTATTTATCTGCAATTTTGATAGAGACTCGTTAACGATGTCAATTTGAGAAGCCTCTTAGGGAAGCAACGAGCGAACCTTATACCAGTCATATTCTGCCTTTAATCCAGTGTATTCATTGGTGCTTGCTACGTTGCCAAAAAAAGGTTGGTGTATATATAAATTGTCGTTAGCTTCACCCACCAGATTACCATTAACGAATACTTTGATATTACCGCCGGGACGGACTTCGATAGCCCAGGTTTGCCATCCTTCTGATGGAGAATTCACTCTGACATCCCTAAAACTGATCAAAGTTTTACCTCGAGCATGACCATTGACCGGGTCGTGGTAGTCGATTCGCTTCAGTTCCATTTTGAGTCGACCACTGTCGCCAAACCACATAGCTAATAGTCGATAATATGTGTTGTAGCAACTGCTGAAATGGCTATTTGGGCAAGTCGTCCCATCCCAATCTCCGCCAAATACAATGCCATATGCGTGAAGATTGTCCTGACCTGATAAACGAACTTTGGTCTCAATTCGATATGGCGCTTTTGGGGCAGCCTTAAGTGGCCCACCAAGCAACGAATCATATGAACTTTTCATTCGAAGGACAAAGTGTCCGTTTTCATAATAGGTGCTGTTAATAACAGTATCGGTATCTTCCCTTCTCATTGCCCAGCCGCTATTGGAGTCACTAAATTGGTCTTCGTAGTTACCAGCCACCAATAACGAATTAGACCACGAACCAGCCCGACTGTCCGTGACCACCCTAACACGGTAATAATATGTGTTAATCCAATTTGCTGCGTGATTAAATTGCTTGGAAAGCTGCGGCGGATCAATCATCCAACTTTGTGGATTTGAGAAGGCCTGGTTAGTAGCTTCCTGAACTTCATACTTAAAGGTGCTACTCATTTCTACCGATGACCAACCAATTGTCCAATTATTGTTAACGTTCGTGGGGTCTACCAGGCTTAAGCTTGGAACAGGAAGCGGTTCTATCACCAAGGGATAATAGATATAGGTCTCGGAAATAACTGTCGTCGGTGCCTGAAGAGTCAAGAGGGTGCCGGCCGCACTGATCTCAACAGTATTGCTTAACTCGGTACCTATAGAAATTGTTTCGCTGACTAAAGCCCTAAAGGAGATCTCGAGTCGATCATTTCCTAGTACTGTATCCGACCCCGTGATAATGTCATGATCCTCTTGATATGGACGACGCGTTCCTATCATTGACAACGAATCAGGGATGATCGCTAACCCAGTTGGCAAAGTATCAGTCAATATTACATTAGCCGGAGCGCCACCGCTATTTCTTACCAGGATTTTATACCTCACCTGCTGTCCCGGAAATACTTCAGATCTCGAGACGGTAATTTCTGAAGTGCTCAGATCTGCCGGAATATTTTCATCTGCTCGAGCTAGAAGTGTCACAAAAATGATGATAAATGATAATGCTGAGAAAAGAATCAAAGAAACTAGGACACGCTGCGTAGTCTGGGGTCGTTGCAAAGCTATTTTATTCATGGAACTCTCTACTATCTAATTTTCTCAATACATCTCAATCACAAACTTTCTGGTCAACTAATTGTTAACCTAATTCTATACCGAATATTTATCTAGACAAAACCCGAAAGTATTCAATCTAGTGAAGATTGGGTATTGGGAAATTGACCTAGGTAGAAGAATAATTTGATGCTCATTCATCAGGCAATTATCAATTTTTCATGTGCAGGTTCGAGCCGGGCAGAAAAGTGTCGCAGAACAGGTGGTGCTTCCACTATTCTCAAGCCCCGAATATCTGTTTTCATCTTGTTGACGTAGGATAAAACTTCGCCCAGGTAGTCGACATGGCTCTGTGTGTATACTCGCCTGGGAAAGGCTAAACGCACGAGTTCCATAGCTGCCGGCTTTTCACTCCCGTCGGGTTGCCGGCCGAACATTACCGAACCTATCTCAACTGATCGGATGCCACCCTCTAAATACAGGGCCAGTGATAGAGCCCACGCCGGATACTCGCTCTGGGGGATGTGGGGCAACATGGCCTTGGCATCGATGTAGATGGCATGTCCGCCGGGCGGCCGAACGATCGGTACGCCTTCATGGGTCAAATATCGCCCCAAGTATTCAACCGATCGTATCCGGTAGCGTAAATAGTCATCTTGTAACACCTCTTTCAAGCCAACGGCAATTGCTTCAAGATCGTAACCGGCAAGTCCGCCATAAGTGGGAAATCCTTCGGTGAGGATGAGGGTATTTCGGCAGCGCTCGGCTAAATCATCGTCGTTCAAGGCGAGAAAGCCACCGATATTAGCCAACCCATCCTTTTTGGTACTCATCGTACAACCATCTACATAGCTGAACATCTCTTGGGCAATCTCTAGAGGAGACTTGTCTTCGTAGCCCTCCTCGCGCATTTTGATGAACCAGGCATTTTCGGCGAACCGGCAAGCATCAAGGAAAAGAGGCACTCCGTTTTCGTGACAAATTATGCTGGCTTCGCGGATATTTTCCATGCTAACCGGTTGTCCGCCTCCGGAATTGTTCGTAATCGTTATCATGACTAGGGGCACGCGGCCGGAATTTTCAACTAGAACACGCCTTAACTCGCCCAGGTCAATATTCCCTTTAAAGTTGTGATACAGTTGGGGTTCTCGTCCTTCAGGGATAGGAATATCGGATGCTATTGCTTGACGATACTCGACATTGGCTCTGGTTGTGTCGAAATGCGTGTTGTTTGGCACGATATCCCCAGGATCAAGGATATTACCAAACAGAATCCGCTCGGCCGCTCTGCCCTGGTGAGTGGGTAGAACGTGTTTGAAGTTGGTGATTTCCCGAACAGCCTTGTCGAATTTGTAGTATGATTTTGCCCCAGCATAGGATTCATCACCAAGCATCATGCCGGCCCATTGTTCTGATGACATGGCGCCAGTACCGGAATCGGTTAATAAATCAATTAGTACATCTTCCGCTTTTAAGCGAAAAAGGTTGTAGCCGGCGGCTTTTAGGGCTGCTTCTCTTTCTTCGCGTGTCGTATGTCGAATCGGCTCAACCGTTTTGATTCGAAATGGTTCGATAATTGTTTTGAATTTCACCTGGCACCTCCTGGGCGATCAGATGCACCTAATTCATGGGGCAGTCAGCTTATTCGTTGGCAGATCCTGCTTCAGACTCTATTTCTGGTTCTTTTAATGTAATTCGCAAAAAGCGCTCGCCAAATTCAAAGCCCACTTTTTTACCCGTCTCTCGATTCCAGGCTTTGATGGGTTCATCTGGATCCCAATCTCCTAGTTGGCTCTTGTGCTCGCGCAATGCCGCAACCTTGATATCAATCGTATCCGAAGTTTCGACGTAATAATTTGGTTCTAAAGTTGGATTACTTATGTAAACATAATTTACCTTATGAGGCGATAAGCCCTCTGCTTCCAACTCAGGGTAGAGTAGGTGCATCTCGACAGCCGGAAAGGTAGCATCCAATGCGGCCGTGGCCGCCGCTCTGTGATCTGGATGGTTAATACGTGTTTCGCTCGGAAAAAAGCTAGATGGATCTCCACAAACAACGACGTTGGGCTTAAACCTGCGAAGTAGCCTGACTAATTCCTTTCTTAATTCCATTGTAGGTTGGAGCAAGCCGTCATGGTAGCCCAAGAATATACATTCTTTAGCCCCTAGGACTTTGGCAGATGCTCTTTGCTCATTACGACGGGTTTCGATTAAACGGTCGGCCGTCATTCCATCTTCATGGGTGCCTACGTTTCCATCGGTGATGATCACAAAATATAGCTCGCTGCCATTTTTTGCCCATTTAGCAGCCGTTCCTCCGGCCGAAAACTCGATATCATCTGGGTGAGCGTAGATAAATATAGCAACCTTGGGTATGTAAGTATCTGGCATGATGTCGTGGGATTCCTCCTCAATAGATTAGCTGTTCAAGAGATTATAACGAAGATATTCACAATTTGCGCGAATGGACCTTGACAAGCTCAACCCACCTCATTAAAATAAGCGTAGTTATAGAACTAACGCCTTAGTTATTATCCTAACGTCTATTTGCTCGTCATTCTGTTTCCATGACGAGCAAAGAATATGATAAACAGTTGAGCAATCAAGATCATAACTTTGGCTATGCTATACTTAAATTTCAAATGAATTTGACGCTTCCAAAAGCAATCAGTGTTGTTCGAACACTGATTTCAATTTTATTTACAAGCAGCGCAGATTGGTGAAGCGGTATGATAGATTGGTATCTGCTGGACGTAGATGAAGCGTTGCTTCGACTAGATAGCAACAGGTCTACAGGATTATCGGATGGGGAAGCCAAACAGCGTCTAGAAGAATACGGAACTAATGAATTAATCGAGCGTGACATTAAAAGCTCCTGGCGAATACTCTGGGAGCAAGTTACGGCGGTCATGGTTCTCATTCTAATTGCTGCTGCTCTCGTATCGGCGGCATTGCGAGAGTGGGATGACGCTCTGGTTATTATGATGATCGTGGTTCTAAACGCCATCCTCGGCTTTACTCAGGAACATCGCGCCGAACAGGCGATAGCAGCGCTCAAACGCATGGCTTTACCAACAGTTCGAGTAAAGAGAAATGGGGAAATAGCTGAAATCTCGGCCCGGGAATTGGTCCCAGGAGATATCATGCTGTTGGAAGTCGGGAATAGGATTTCGGCCGATGGACGTCTGATCGATGTCATGAATCTTCAAGTAGATGAGGCCGCATTAACCGGTGAATCTGAGTCCGTAAAGAAAGCTGTCATAACTTTGGGCGCTCATGATATGCAAATAGGCGATCGCATAAATATGGTGCATATGGGCACGATCGTCACTTACGGCCGGGGGGTCGCTCTAGTTACAAATACCGGCATGAATACCCAATTAGGGGGCATTGCGGGAATGCTGCAAACGGTCGAGCGCGAACCGACGCCCTTGCAGCGAAGGCTAGATCAACTTGGGCGTGTACTTGCTTTAGTAACCTTGGTTATCATCAGCGTCGTTTTTTTCCTAGGCTTGATCCGGGGAGAGGATTGGGAAGTCATGCTCCTGACCGGCATCAGCCTGGCGGTAGCAGCGATTCCTGAAGGATTGCCGGCGGTAGTGACCATTACCTTGGCATTGGGTTCTCGCCGGATGTTGAAACGAAATGCTTTGATTCGAAAGCTGCCGGCCGTGGAGACACTTGGATCGGTGACCGTAATCTGTTCCGACAAGACCGGTACGCTGACCGAAAATCGGATGACCGTGACAGTATTAGATATTGTCGGGGAAACAAAATATGTCAATGCAATGCTCGATCGTCGAACCGCTGTACTAGATACGGAGGCCGGTCAAAAAAGAGGACAATCTGAAGACAACCTCAGCCTATTGCTGAAAGCGGCTACACTTTGCAATGATGCTATTCTCCAGGAAGCGAAAGATGGATCAGGTGAACTACGGGCCATTGGAGATCCCACCGAAGGCGCATTGGTCGTAGCATCCGCTCGATTCGGCATCAAGAAGCCTGAACTAGAGGAAAGATGGCCGAGAATCGACGAAGTGCCTTTTACATCTGAGCGAAAACGGATGACAACGCTTCATAAATCGAAAAGTTATTCGGGCATACTAAATTCTCCGTGGGAGATTGCCCCCTATATAGTCTTCTCGAAAGGCGCTGTAGACAGTCTGCTTGAGATCTCTGACCGAGTTTGGGTTGGAAATAATATTGTGCCGCTGAGTGGAGACATGTTGGACCGTATCAATCGAACTAACGAAAAGCTTGCTCAGCAAGGTCACCGCGTACTAGGTGTGGCTTGCCGGCCGATTGATAATCTGCCCGATACACCCGCTGACAATGAATTAGAACAACAACTCGTTTTCGTAGGCTTAATCGGTCTTCTAGATCCTCCTCGCCCGGAAGTAAAATCCGCCGTGTCGGTGAGTAAATCCGCTGGTATTCGACCGGTGATGATTACGGGAGATCATCCTTTAACAGCCCAACATATCGCCAATGAGCTAGAGATATCAGTCAATGGCGTGCATCTAACAGGAAGCGATTTGACTCGTATGCCAATCGATGTCCTCAAACAACAGGTCCAGAAGGTGGCAGTCTTCGCTCGCGTTTCCCCAGAGCATAAACTCAATATTGTCCAGGCGCTTCAAGACAATGGTGAGGTGGTCGCCATGACCGGTGATGGCGTCAATGATGCCCCTGCACTGAAGAAGGCTGATATTGGCGTCGCCATGGGCATCACTGGCACTGATGTTTCGAAAGACGCTGCCGATATGGTTTTGCTCGACGATAATTTTGCAACAATCGTAGCTGCTATTGAAGAGGGTCGAGTCATTTACGATAATATCCGAAAATTTATCAAGTACATCTTATCTAGCAACACAGGCGAAATACTGGTAATGCTAATTGCCCCATTTCTAGGTATGCCTCTGCCGTTGCTGCCCCTACAGATTTTGTGGGTAAATTTAGTGACCGACGGCTTGCCCGGATTGGCCTTGGCCGTTGAGCCGCCTGAGAGAGAAACGATGGCTAGACCTCCCTATCCACCGGAAGAAAGCGTACTAAGTAGAGGTATTGGTAAACAAGTATTGTGGATTGGTATCTTAATGGGAATAGTTTCATTGGGTGTCGGATATCGGGCATGGCTAGACGATGCAAATGGAAGCTGGCAAACAATGGTTTTCACGACACTGACCTTGGCCCAGATGGGGAATGCGCTGGCCATACGGTCCGGAAAGGATTCGCTGTTCACGATTGGCCTATTGTCAAATCGCCCGATGTTGGCCGCCGTTCTCTTAACATTTGTTCTACAAATGGCTATCATTTATATTCCGTTCCTTCAAGATATATTTGACACGCAGTCCTTGTCTTTTCAGGAGTTAATGATCAGTTTACTCATGAGCACGGTTGTCTTTTGGGCTGTCGAATTCGGAAAGTGGTTAAGGCGACGACAGTTGATAACATCTCCTGGCCTACCTGCCTAGATGATTGGGATATGACCCGACTAATCGACACGCATTGCCACCTAGATCTTGATCAATTCGAAGTGGATAGAGATCAAGTTATCAGTCGCGCCCGATCTTCGGACGTTGAGAAAATTATCGTTCCCGCAATTGATTTAGATAATTGCCACAAGGTCTTGGAATTGGCCGAACGATATGACTGTGTGTATGCAGCAATCGGCATTCATCCAAATTCAACCACAGGATGGGATGACGAATGGTTGGACCAAGTGCGGTTGATGGCATCACACGAAAAAGTGGTGGCCATTGGTGAAATCGGACTCGATTATTACCGAGAATGGTCACCCCGGTCACTTCAACAACAAGCGTTTAAGGCACAGCTTGAACTTGCCGTCAAATTGGACCTTCCAGTTATCATTCACAATAGGGAGGCAGATGCTCATGTTCTTGATCACCTGAAAGCACACGGTTCGCTGCGAGGGGTGCTACATTCATTTTCTGGATCAGCAAATTTGGCAAGTGTGGCTCTTGGTATGGGCTTCTACTTGGGGTTTACTGGGCCAATCACATTTAAAAAAGCGGATGATTTAAGAGATGTGGCTCGTGAGGTTCCTTTGAATCAAGTACTTATCGAAACGGATGCTCCCTACCTCGCTCCGCAAGAATTCAGGGGAAAAAGGAATGAACCAAGCTACGTAAAATATGTGGTAGCAAAGTTAGCTGAATTGCACGGAATATCAGTAACAGAAATGGCAAATGTCACGACGGATAACGCCCATCGTTTATTTAACCTCAGCCCTTCAGAAGGTACCCTGAACCCCTGACAATAAGAGATGGAAATACCGGAAAAACTACTTGCCAATGGATATCCAGTTGAACTTTCCATCATAATCGTTAGCTGGAACGTACGAGACTTACTGGCTGCTTGCCTGAGCACAATCGAGAGTGAAAGACGTGATTTGTCATTGGAAGTCATCGTCGTCGATGCTGGCTCCAATGATGCCACCGCAGAGATGTTGAGGGACGATTTCCCAGGAGTCCTTTTAATTGACCGGGATGATAATGTTGGTTTTCCTAAAGGAAATAATATAGGCATCAAGTCGGCAAAGGGACACTTTATTTTACTGCTTAATCCAGATACCGAAGTTGTCGGTGGCGCATTAGAGAAAATGGTTGGGTTTCTAGATTCGAATCCGGACGTAGGAGCAGTAGGCGCGAAGCTATTGAACCCTGATGGCTCCATCCAATCTTCACGTCGTCGTTTTCCGACGCTTTTAACGGCCATCTTCGAAAGCACCTGGTTGCAGCCGCTCGCCCCTCGTTGGCTGATGAAACGTTACTATGCCGGCGACCTACCCAATGATACTGTGGTCGATGTAGATTGGTTGACCGGTGCGTGTTTGATGGTTCGCAAGGAAGTTATTGATCAGATAGGGTTGATGGACGAGGATTATTTCATGTACTCGGAGGAGTTAGATTGGTGTCGCCGGATAAAGTATGCAGGCTGGCGTATCGTTTATGTGCCCACGGCCGAAATCTTGCACCATGTCGGCAAAAGTAGTGAGCAAGCGGTCGTACAACGCCATATCAACTATCAGCAAGCGAAATTGCGATACTTTCGAAAGTATCATGGTCCGCATGCTACCAATTTTCTGCGCCTGGTCTTGATAACAAACTATTGTTGGCAGCTAGCCATAGAATTATTTAAGGGTATCGTGGGCCATAAACGGACGTTACGTTGGCAACGCGTCCAGGCATATTGGCAGGTTTTAAGGTCAGGGTTGCGCCCCGCCGGATACTGATAGCAGGCACTTATTCTTCAGATGTTACTCCTATGCGGTTGAAAATTGGTTTGGTAACAGGCGAGTATCCGCCCATGGAGGGTGGAGTCGGATCATTTACTCAAGAGTTGGGTAAAGCAATCGCAAGCCAAGGTCACGAAGTTCACATTATTACGTCTTTGCAAGCGAGGGCGGAAAACAGCAAGCGTCACATATGGTCCCCGCATGAACCTCTCGATATTGGCTTTGCTCAGCTACATCCACGCATCAATCGTTGGCACTGGTCCGCTGTTAATGCGATAGCTCGAGTCGTGTTAGAGTACGATCTGCAGATTGTTAACATTCAGTTTCAAGCTGCTGCCTTTGATATGAGGATTCCGGCTATCAATGCGTTGCCCTGGCGGTTAGGGGATGTTTCCAAGACCGTCGTGACATTTCATGACCTGCGTGTTCCCTATCTTTTCCCGAAAGCAGGTAGATTGCGTCCCTGGATCATCAATCGATTGGCAAAATCCGCTGATGGCGTCATCGTGACAAATGATGATGATAAAGAGCAATTGCTGGACGCTGGTGTCAACTCAATAGATCTGACTAGGATTCCGATCGGCAGCAATATTACAGTTGACCAAGCGCCATCAGCAGCAAAAATCAGAACCATAAGGAAGGAATTAGGTCTAAATGATGAGGAGATATTGCTAGGATATTTTGGTTTCCTAAACGAAAGTAAAGGAGCCGACATTCTCCTTCATGCTCTAGCCGGGTTGGATATTAACACTCATTTAATATTTTTGGGTGCGTCGACAGGTAGTAGTGATCCAGAAAACAAAGCTTTTTTGTTGCATATCCAGCAGTCCATAGAGAGGTTGCGATTGGATTCTCGTATTCACTGGAGTGGGTTTCTAACTGATTCAGCCTTATCTACCTATTTTCAGGCGGCCGACATTATGGTCATGCCTTATCGCGATGGCGTGTCTTTGAGACGGGGCACACTTATGGCTATCCTTGCCCAGGGAAGGCCGCTGATCACGACTCAGTCCCAAGGGAAAATACCGGAGCTAGTCCATGGGCAAAACGTTTGGTTATCACCGATTGACGATATTGGGGCTTTGAGCGATGCTATTCGCAAGTTATCTGTGGATGAAGCATTACGAAACCAATTGGCGTTAGGTGCACAACAATTGTCGAAGTCTTTTTCCTGGGAAAAAATAGCTGAAATGACTTGTGACTTCTATTCAATGCTTCTGTCTAGAGCCGAGTCGTAAAGATAATAAACGACAACTTGACCGAAAAACGTCTGATAACCTTCATACTGGCTCTTTTTATCATACTAGGGTCATTATATGCGATCGTTACGCCCGTATTCGAAGCGTCCGACGAGCTCTGGCATTACCCAATGGTCAAACATTTGGCTGATGGTAATTCTTTGCCCGTCCAGGTTTTTGATCCTGTTCTAGCCGGTCCCTGGAAACAGGAAGCGAGCCAACCGCCACTATATTATTATTTGGGCGCTGCCTTAACATTCTGGATCGATACAGAGGATATGGAGGGGGTAAGGTGGCTAAATCCCCATGTAGATAATGGTGTCATAACAAGCGATGGCAACATTAACCTGGTCGTTCATGATCCTCAGAGGAATCCATGGCAGGGTACTTCTTTGGCTATTCGTCTCATTCGCCTCTTTTCTGTGCTGTTGGGAGCCGTAACCGTTTATTTGACCTACCGTATCGCGCGAGAAGGCGAACCTGATCGGCCGGAAATATCATTGGGTGCAGCTGCTGTCAATGCTTTCTTACCGATGTTCTTATTCATTAGCGGTGCGGTTAACAACGATAATCTGGTAATTCCACTGTCATCCCTGGCCTTATTTATGATGATACGGCTTGTCCGTGCCGAGGATGAAGCAGATGCAAAGGGATTCGTTCGTCTGCTGGTGCTGGGAATCGTAATTGGTTTAGGTGCGCTAACAAAAATATCCGCTTTAGGCTTGCTTGCTCTGGCGGGCTTAGCAGTCTTTTTGGCGCAATGGGGCAATTATTCTCACCGCGCTTTTGGCCGAGGTATTTCGCAGACAATAGTGTCAATCATGGGTCGATATTTGCTGGTTCTCATCCCTGCCTTGTTGGTTGCCGGATGGTGGTATGCGCGAAACATTCAGCTGTATGGCGACTGGAGCGGTTGGAACGCCTTCATCGCAGTATTAGGTCAGAGGGCCCATCTGGCGAGCCTGGCGCAACTATGGGACGAAAGATGGGGTTTCATGCTTTCGTATTGGGGCCTTTTTGGTGGTCTTAATGTATCCATGCCTGCCTGGATTTACTATGTGTTAAATAGTGTATTGGTAATCGCGGTTGTGGGTTTTGTTGTCTACTCAGCTAAAATGATCCTCAGTTGGCGATCATCCGTAGGTTTATCTCTGTCGCCATTCTCCCGATTCATTCAGGACCTCCTCGATTTCACGACAAAAAATGTCGCGTTGATACTTTGTTTGTTATGGTCTCTGGCCATCGTCATCGGGCTTGTGCGCTGGGCAACCATAACCTGGTCTTCGCAAGGACGTCTCGTTTTCACGGCCATTTCAGCTTTAAGCACGCTATTTGTCGTAGGTTTAGTGGGTTGGCTCAAGGAAAGGCCGGCCACAATCATCATAGCAATTCTGGCTATTTTTATGTTCGCGGTGGCTTTGCTGGCGCCATTAATTTGGATTCAACCGGCTTACAAACCCAAGTTAGATGAAACGGCCATAACAATCAGTGAAGTCAATAAGGATTTCGGTGGAAAACTACGTCTGCTTGGCTATGAGTTGCAGACCAATGAACTGATCCCGGGTGAAAAATTCGATCTAATCCTGGTGTGGGAAGCGTTGGATCAAATGGATCGTGATTGGAGTGTCTTCGTTCACGTTAACGATCCAATTCTCCAAGCGCCTATCGCCCAGCGAGACATGTATTTAGGACAAGGACTGGTAGCAACTTCTCTGTTGGATGCGGGAGACCAAATAGCCAACCGCTATCAAGTAGCTGTGCCGGCAAACGCCATTGCACCTTCAGAATTGTCATTGACGATTGGTTTATACGATTACTCAAATGGCGAACGACTGAGACTAGAAGACGGTCGAGATGCATTGGAGATTGATACAGTTCAACTAAACGGGATTGCAGGAGATGTACCAAATTCAATTAGTATCAACTACGAAAACGAATTGGAATTGTTAGGATTTAATATCTCGTCGAGAAGAGTAGCGCCAGATGATACGGTCGATCTCAGTTTGTTCTGGCGTCCATTGGCCGATGTCGATGTAGATTACACGTTTTTTGCCCAAGTTGTTGACAAGGATACCACTCGATGGGCCAGTCATGATATAGAGCAGCCGACGTCAGATTGGCTTCAAGATGAAATTCATGAGGTTAAACTGCTTTTGCCACTAGATCCCGATACGCCACCAGGAGTCTATCCAGTGATCATTGGAGTCTATACACGTTCGCCGAATGGCGAATTTGACCGGCTTCAGACGGTAACAAGTGAAGGGCGTCTCACCGACGATTTTTTCTCCCTTGTTGAGGTGAGGGTCGATGATGGCGGCTGATAGTTGTAGAATTAGTATGCTTAAATTTGGGCTAAGCTAGCCAGGTTCAAAATGAGTCAGCCAAGGACGTTACGATTACACAGTTAATCTCAAGTCAAGGTCGAAGAACCCTATGGGTCGGGTTAGCGGCCGGCCTCGCGGCCGTCAGCGGTGGCTTAGTATTGGCCTATGGCGGACCGATCGCTGCCGCCGGCTTAAGCATCGCCCTAATCGCTGCTCTGGCTATCCTGCGTGACATTGAAGTTGGATTTTGGGCCGTCGTGGGCGTCGTATGTCTCCTGCCATTTGCGACCATTCCCATTGATATTGGCCTGACGCCTACTTTACTAGACCTAGCCCTTGCCGGGACAATCGGCATATGGTCACTTCGTGTAGTTACCGGCCGTCAAAAAAGCATCATTACTGCTCCGGTCACAATTCCCCTGGTCATATTTATGATTGTCGCAATTTTTGCCTTTATCTTCGGTCTGGGGAACGGACCTGTTACCTCGTCGCTGCTCCGTCACTTCGCCGAATTGCTTTTGAGCCTAGGATTCGTTCTGGTAATCATTGACTACTTCTCAAGCTGGAGGCGAATCGAACGAATCGTGGTCGTCATTATTCTGGCGGGGGCTGCAGCAGCAGCGATCAGCATAATTCTCTGGTTATTACCCGATTTCACCGCCAATGACGTTTTAAATTCTCTACAGAGAGTAGGTTATCCGGGAGGCTTCGTTATCCGATATATCGAAGAGAACCCAGAACTGTCTGAGAGAGCAATCGGAACTTCGGTAGATCCAAACGCGCTCGGCGGGTTACTCCTAATGATTGCCGCCTTGGTCAGTCCACAATTATTGGCGAAAAAAAGATTATTGCCGGGCTGGTTATTGGTCTTAACAACTGGGCTGATCTTTGTTGCCCTAATACTAACATTTTCCCGCGGAGCGATGGTCGGTCTTGGCGTCGGTTTAGCGTTCGTTGCCGGTGCTCGCTACAGACGACTTCTTCCCTACATGTTTATCGTCTTGATCATATTCTTGTTGTTGCCATTTACTCAAAGTTACCTGGCCCGATTTGTAGAAGGCTTTCAAGGACAAGATTTGGCCACCCAAATGCGTTTTGGTGAGTATCGCGATGCGATATCACTGATAACAAGGTATCCACTGTTTGGTGTTGGTTTCGCTGGATCACCCGATATCGATCTGTACCTTGGGGTCGCCAATGTCTACTTAACGATAGGGCAACAAATGGGTCTATTGGGGCTGGCTGCATTTGGGACCGTTATCGGGGTTGTCATGGCATATGGTTTTCTGAATCGTAACTGTTTTCGGGGAAACGAAAGGTTGGATCCGATTTGGTTGGGAACTTTCGCGGCCGTAATCGGCGGTTTGGCTGTAGGTATCTTTGATCATTATTTGTTTAATATCGAATTTCATCACGCTGTCACAGCATTTTGGGTATTTCTCGGGTTGGCAGTCTCGACAACGCGCGTTGGTTGCCTCATTTCTAGTGAGCAGGAATAGCAGATGGGATGAAAAACAACCTATGCGCTCTTGTTTAAGGATGAACATGTACCGGATGAAACGATGGGGACGAGTTTTCACAGTAGTTACGATGATATTGCTCCTGACAGCTTGCGGTTTGGAGGATGGCGCCTTGCCAACACTGATACCCCGAATAAATCTTGGATCAGGTCAGGAATCTGGTGGAAATTCAGAGTTAGTGCCTTCGATAGATGAATCACCTCGAACAGGCCTAGAGATTGAAATACCGGCTACGTGGACGCCTGAGCCAGAAAACGAATTACTTAAACCCATTAACCAGTCGACACCTATACCAGCAGATGGAACCCAAGCGGATACTCCGCTGGCTCGAACATATATTGTCCAGCAGGGGGATACGTTGGCAGAGATAGCGATACAGTTTGAGGTGACTCTTGAGGAGCTCGCGCGCACAAACAATATCACCGATGTCAATCATATTGAGGCTGGACAAGAACTGATAATCCCCGGCTCCTAAATCCGAACTACGTTACAAAAAAAGGTCCACGCTCGTTGCGTGGACCTTTTTGTATCAATCCGTTCTACGACTTTGCTAGATTAAGTAGTCGGAAGCACTTCCTCTTCAACTTCGTCTGCGTCTTCATTGTGATTGGATGAACCGTCCTCATATTTAGTGAGCACAATTTCATCATCAGCAGCATCAATCAAGATGATATCTCCAGGGTCAAAGTGGCCGGAGAGAACAGCGTCCGATAATTTATCCTCAACTGTTGACTGGATCAATCGTCTCAATGGACGAGCTCCAAAGTCGCGATCATAACCGTGTTCAACAAGCCAATCTCGGGCGGCGTCAGTTAATTGAAGAGAGAATTCGTATTCAACCAATCGCTCATTTACCTCGCCTAGGATGATGTCGACGATTTTGCGAATATCCGCCGGGCTCAATTGACGGAAGACGATGATGCTATCAACGCGGTTGATGAATTCAGGTCTGAAAGTACGCTTAAGTTGGTCAGTTAAAGTTTTTCGCATTTCGCCGTAGGCTTCTTCTTCTTCAACTGCCTCATCGCGCTGGAAGGCGAATCCCAGGTTCGGACCGCGCTGAATGGTATCAGCCCCGACATTGGAAGTCATGATGATGATGGCATTTCGGAAATCAACTTTTACGCCCTTGGCATCTGATAGTTGACCCTCTTCCATGATCTGAAGCAATATATTAAAGGCTTCAGGATGGGCTTTTTCGATTTCATCAAAGACGACGATGGAATACGGCCGGCGTCGAACTGCCTCTGTTAATTGTCCAGCGTCTTCATAGCCAACGTAGCCTGGTGGAGAGCCTATCAGGCGCGCTACATTATGACGTTCCATAAATTCAGACATGTCGAGTTGGACAAGGGCATCTTCGCTTCCAAATAGGAAGGTAGCCAACGCCTTGGTCAATTCAGTTTTGCCCACGCCAGTCGGACCCAGGAAAATGAATGAGCCAATTGGCCGGCGCGGATCCTTCATTCCTGCCCGAGCTCTGCGAACGGCTTTGGAAATTGCTTCAATAGCTTCGTCCTGACCAATGATATACTTATGAAGTTCTTCCTCCATATCTAGAAGACGAGCCGATTCCTCCTTAGTTAATTGGATTATTGGAATACCGGTCCACATCGATAATACTTCTGCAATGTCTTCTGCGGTAACCAGGAGCGTTTCTTTATCCTCGGTATCGCCAACTCTTAATTCATCCAGCTGTCTCTGTACTTCTTCCTCTTCTTCGCGAATCTGGCCTGCATCTTCAAAACGGCCAGACTCAATCAGTGTATTCCGTTCTTCTCTAAGTCGACGAAGGGTTTCGTATGCTTCCCGAACATCAGGAGGCTGGGAGGCTCTGTACATTCGCACGCGAGAAGATCCTTCGTCTATGAGATCGATGGCTTTATCAGGTAAGAATCGATCGGTAACATAGCGCGTCGAAAGGTTTACAGCCGCTGTGATGGCTTCTTCCGTGATGACTAAATTGTGGTGCTTTTCGTAGGCTGATTTAATGCCTTGGAGAATCCTTATTGACTCATCAGGTGTCGGTTCTTCAACACGCACAGGTTGGAATCTTCGCTCCAATGCGGCATCGCTTTCAATATGTTTCCGGTATTCGTCAAGCGTGGTCGCACCTATGCATTGCAATTCACCACGCGCTAGCGCCGGTTTAAGGATATTAGCTGCATCTACCGCGCTGCCTGCTGAACCCGCGCCAACCAGCATGTGTACTTCGTCGATGAAAAGAATAGCATCGCTCGATTTAAGCTCTTCGATGACGCGTTTCAACCTTTCCTCGAATTGGCCGCGATACATGGTACCGGCAACCAGGCTGCCGACATCTAACTGCAACACACGCTTGTTATATAGTATTTCCGGAACATGCCCCTCGACGATTCGTTGGGCCAACCCTTCGACGATGGCTGTCTTGCCAACGCCTGGTTCTCCCATTAGGGCAGGGTTATTCTTTGTACGTCGGGCTAGAATCTGGATAACACGTTCGATTTCATTATTGCGGCCGATGACGGGATCGAGTTTCTGTTCATCGGCTAATGCTGTTAAGTCAGTGGCCAACTGATCCACCAATGGGGTTTTGCTCTTTTCCTTTTTGCCAGTTTTTGAGGGACGTTCTCCGGCCGAGACTGGATTTTCCTTCAACATGCGTCTGGTCTGGCGGCGTACTTGTTCGGCACTAATACCAAACTTACGCAGCACATCCATGGCCACACCTTCGTTTTGGCGAACCATTCCCAGAAGCAGGTGTTCAGTGCTGATATAGTGCTGGCCCATTCTTCGGGCTTCGTCTACTGCTAACTCAAGAATTCGTTTTGTGCTTGGCGATAATTCGATTTTTGTAAACGGCGTACGGGTACCGACCCCGGACAGCCGTTCCACCATGGCTTGCACCCGGTGCTCTTCCAACCCAAGCTCTCGTAACACGCGACCAGCCACGCCACCTTCTTCACGTATAAGACCGATCAGAACATGTTCACTACCGATATAGCTGTGATTTAGCCTCTCAGCTTCTTCTTGGGCTAAACTAAGGACTCGGCGAGCGCGTTGGGTAAAGCGTTCCCAGTTTTTGGAGTTCACTATTAATTACCTCGGTCTGTTGAAAGTTAAGATGGCTTAAATCTTAACGCTCAAGCCGTTGAAAATTCAGAATGCGATTTCTGAATCTGCATCACTGGCAATTGCCAGATCAGTTTCCAAGTAATCTGAAGACGCAACCTGCTTAAGGCTAAGACCAAGCTGTCGTCTCTCAGTATCGATCCGTATGATTCGCGCCGTTACAACTTGACCCGTTTCAACAACATCATGAGGCATGTTGACGTGATCTTCGGATAATTCAGATACGTGAATTAAACCTTCCAGGGCATAATCATCGTCCAAGCGTGCAAAGGCTCCATACTTGGTCAATTTCGTAATCGTTGTTTCGACCAGCTCCCCTTCTTTGTAAAGATTGTCAACATTTGTCCACGGATCAGGCTCTAGGCGCTTTAAGCTCAGAGCGACTCTTCCGCGATCTTCATCGACGGAAAGAATATAAACCTTAACTTTTTGACCAACTTCTACAAGATCAGAGGGGTGATTCACCCGCTTCCAACTCAATTCCGAAAGGTGAACCAGGCCTTCTATTCCGCCAATATCAACAAAGGCACCAAACTCAGCTAGATTCACGATTCGACCATCTCGCGTTTCGCCCTCACTGAGCTCGCGCATGATCTGGTCGCGTTTGGCGGCCCGAATTTCTTTAAGGGCTGCCTTTTCAGACAAAATGAGCCTATTTCGGCTTTGATCAACTTCAATAACCTTAACAGTCACTTCTTCGCCTAAAAGCATTCGTAAACGCTCTTCGCTTCCACGCTCTGTCGACCGGCGTTCATTACTTAGTTGAGAGGCGGGAATAAAACCCCGTAATTGTCCAAATACAACCAGTACACCGCCACGATTGTGCCCGACAATCTGGCACGGGTATGGATCTTGGCTATCAAGGTACTCTTGAGCCCTAAGCCAATCCTCTTCTTCCATCGCCTTCGAATAAGACAAAATGATGTTACCATTTTGGTCTTCAGGATTGACGATGTATACGTTTACAGAATTGCCAATAGAGAATAATTCTCGTGTGGCGGAATCCATTCGTTCTAATTCAGATCCAGAGATAATCCCTTCTGATTTTGCGCCAATGTCAACCAGTATTTCATGATCATGATGAGCTACTACCTGGCCCTCGCGAATTTCACCAGAACCGGGAAGATCCAGGTAATAATCTTCCGATAAAAGAAAATTCATCGGATGTTCGGCACCCTGGGGCTCGTTGTCGGCTGTCTTTTCCATAAAATAGTCAGAACCTCACAATTTGATTTCAGGCTAAATTATACTGTCTTTAGGTGTTCCTGCAATAAGGCATCAGTACAGGTGAGTGGTAGCTAAGAGTAATAATTCCCCCTGCTTGTGCCATGCTATAACTTTGGTATAATGCCGAGCTTTGATGGTGAATTGTCATCAAGAGTATGGTTTTCCTCTCCATTTGGTTGGTTAGCGTACCAGCTTCCCCTCTGATAATTGGCGATGAACGAATCCAATGAACGACTCAGCAAATGATGTAGAAGGCGACGCTTCTGCAAAACGTTGTCCAGCTTGTGATAGCATCCTCAATGCCGCCGACAATCGGTGCATGATGTGCGGTGAATTGATCGTTGCCGATAAAACCGCAATTGTCCCGGATGAGAATGAAAAGGTGGATTCTGACGACCGTGAAAATCAACCCGATCGTGAAGCTGATCAACCTGAAGCGGAGCACTTTCCTGAATCTGCTCATCAAGAGTTCACAGAGGTTGAAGAAGTCGTTACAGAAGCGACTGCGAGTGTTGAATATGTTGACGAAGTTATTAAGGAGCGCCAATCACCCGCAGTTATCGTTTTAGCCATTGGCTTGTTTATTTTCGTTTGCTTATTGGGTTTATTGGTAATTCAAAACCCAGCACCAGCTTCCTTGGCGTTATTTCCTAGCGCAACTGTAGCCCCGCCAACTATCACCAATACACCCACCGTGACACCTTTGCCAACAGAAACAATGGAGCCAACTGCTACTCCAACTATAATGGCTACCCCGGTACCGAGCGATACTCCCCAACCCCCTCGCACACATTCAGTTTTTGCGGGGGATACGATATTCGCTTTGAGTCTCCGATATGGTGTTTCCATGGAAAGCATTGCTACGATAAATGGGATACCTGTTGATTCCGGACTACAGGTTTCGCAGCAATTACTAGTACCTTGGCCAACACCAACGCCACCACTGTCACCAGTAGAAGTCGAAATCGGGGGTGAAGTTGTGATTGCAGATCCAACAAATTGCCAGATGTACGAAATTAAGGGTGGCGATACCTTTTTTGGGATCTCAGCACGCGAGCGAATTGAATTGCCAGCACTGATGGCTGCAAATCGGCTGACAGAGCAGTCAGTTTTGCAGCCTGGAGATCTGATCTGCATCCCAAAGATAATACGCGGAGATGCGATCCCGCCAACTGCCGGTCCGTCCCCAACGCCAACGGCGACAGCTCCTCCTTCAGGTCCTTTTTTACTTTATCCAATTGAGGATACGGTTGTCGATTTACCCGATGAGTCGTTATTCTTGCAATGGGCAGCAGTAAAAGATCTTGAAGAGTCTGAGTGGTACATGGTTGAAGTCACCGACCTAACGGATGTTGATAGCCATCCCATGAGAGGATTCACACGCCAGACTTCATTTAGAGTGCCAGGCTCGTGGCATCCTCAGGTGCCTGAGCAACACGATTACAGGTGGAGAGTACGCATAGTCCAGGTAACCGGTGAAAGAGAAGACGGTAGTTTTACTTATTCATTCGGTGGCGCGAATAGCGAGGATGCCGGCTTCAGCTGGGTTGGCGCTCATCCAACATCGACGCCTGTCCCCACGCCTACGGGCAATTCAACCCCGATCTCGAATTCTTGAAGATTTTATTATACTAGCTACGATCCCCCTGAAATCAATAGCGTTCCTGACAACCAGCGTTAACTCGCGATGTGTTTGATAAAGGGGTTGTACAAACGTTCTTGCTCGATGGATGTGGCAGGTCCATGTCCAGGAAATATCCTTGTCTCATTGGGCAAAGTTAAAAACTTTTGAGCAATCGATTTCATGAGTAGTTCGTAATCGCCACCCGGCAAATCGGTTCTTCCGATACTCCCCTGGAATAAAACATCTCCTCCGAATAAAACCTGATAATCAGGAACATAGAAGGCCACATGACCAGGTGCATGTCCCGGCGCCAGGATAACTGCTAGATCAATATTTCCAACTTGTAATCTTTGGCCATCGGATAATGAATTGTCGGGTGGGGGAGGAGAGGGCATTTGAATGCCAAAAAAAGCCGCCGACATTGACGCACCGCGGAGCATTTCAACTGCATCAGGATGTAGGAAAATGGGGGCACCTGAAACCTCTTTGACCTCCTCCAAACCGCCAACATGATCAAAATGGCTGTGAGTTAATAAGATATAAGAGATCGTCCAGCCGTCTGTTTCAGCGGCCTCCACGATAGATCGGCCATTCCACGCTGGATCAATAATTGCGCATTGCATGGTTTCTTCACAGCCTACAATGTAACAATTGGTTTGCAGAGGTCCAAGGGTAAGTTGTCGGATTTGCAGCATGTCGTTCCTTCGTCTCAAACTTCCGTATTGACGGATAGGGCCCAGTTCTAACTAGGAAGTGGGGCTTTCCTAAATTCGACGACTGAGTATCGAAAGCCAAGGACGCCCCCGATCCGCCACCGAAGAAAAATAAATTCAGCGGCCGCTGCCACAACCAAGGCGATCGCTGCGGAATTGATTCCCGGCCATTGCTGGGAGACTCCGATGAACAAAACTACTCCCGTTACGACCAGGTTGATTGCCATGCCACTGTTTACCGGTCGGGTGGCACCCACATTAATCATTAAGCCCCGAATCCAAGATATTAGCGTAGCCAACGCCGGCAATGGTATTAATAGAACCAGTCCGGATCGAGCGATCTCGGCCACGATTAAGGTTAAATCTTGAACTACAAATAGGTAATAGTTGATGAAGGGAGTTAGAACGACCACCAACATTAAAAATGTGCTACCGAGAACTAAAAATAGCGTAAAACGTCCGAGGGCACGGAAGCTCTGCTTTCCTGAATAGAGAGCGATAATCACCTCTGGCAAGGCAAAAGCGGCCGCCCGTGAAACCAAAGTAAATTGGAATACAACAGGCCAGGCGGCCAAGGATATGGTTGGATTAGCTGATCGGGCCAGGCTAAATGCTACTAGAGGTTGGATTAGAAGAGTCAAAAAGGAAGTGGCCGCCAAAGGGAGATGAAACCAGAATAAACTTTTATACGTCAGTGCCGTGCCATCTGCTAAAGGGCTATCCTGTCCGAGTTGATCGCTAACAATCGGCCTCGCAGCAACGGTAGCATAAAACGCCTCCGACAATACGCCAGACATAAGGGCAGCAGAACCAACGACGACTCCAGACCAATCAGTCACCATAGCTAAGACCATCACTGTCCCCCCAGAGGCAATTAGACGAACGATGGTGCCCCAGGCTACCTTTCGGGTCTGATTGTAGCGGATCATTATCCCTTGCAAGAACCGTCGCCAGGCTATAGCAGCGCTCCAGAAAGTCATTATTCGTAGACCTGGTCTAACCCAAAAGGCGACATCCAGCGGCACGTCCATTAAATCAATAATCACTACCTTAAAAAGTGGTGTGAAGGCCAAGAGTATGGTGAATACAGTTAGAATGATCATCCAGTGGACTGTGAACCTTCGCAGTAATAAATAGGCTGGACGATCTTTCGCTTTTGCGGTGGATGTAGCTAAAAGGTTAATGATTGGGCTTTCGATAGTCACTGATAAACTTGTGACGATACCCATTGCCGCCAGCATTATTACCTCATCAGGCAATCGATTGATGATCGCACTGACCACAGGGCCTTCTAACGTCATGAGGAGCCAGCTGGCAAAGAGGGGGAACCAAAAAAGAAAGATATTACGTTGACGCATAAGGTTAGAAGTTTACCATCCCGCAGAAGGTAAAAGCAACGTGCAAAGTACAAACAAAAAACCTCTCTATCACTAGTGGTCAAAATTCTGTCAAATGTCTCCGCCTGAGGACAGAGAATCTGGTTGCCAAATTAGTTACTAGGCGTAGAATCCATCTTCAGAATTTGTCAAGAATTGGAGGGTTTATGCGAAAAAAGGTAACTCTGATCACGGGTGCGGTTGGCGAAATCGGGCAGGCTCTCATTCAAAGGCTCAGCGAAAATGGAGACACCAATCTCATCACCTTAGACCTGAAACCATTGCCATCCCGTGTCCCGCAAAACGTGGCGCATGTTGAAGGTGATATCCTCGATGATGCACTTTTATCTAGAATAGTGAGTGAATACGAGATCGATGCCATTTATCATCTGGCAGCCCTGCTTTCGACCAGATCGGAATTTACGCCGGCAATGGCCCACCGGGTGAATGTCGACGGAACGATGAAATTGCTGCACATGGCTGCCGAACAGTCTGAGAGGCGCGATGAACCAGTTCGGTTTATTTTTCCCAGCTCAATTGCCGCCTACGGCATGCCTGATCTGGCCACAAAACATAGAGATGAACGGGTCCGGGAATGGGAATGGAACAACCCAACGACGATTTACGGCTGTAATAAACTCTACTGCGAATTGCTAGGAAGCTATTACAGCCACAATTATCAACAGCTGGCGGCAAAACGGCCGATTATGGTGGACTTCCGGAGCATACGCTTTCCGGGCTTGATAAGCGCGTTTACGGTGCCAAGCGGAGGGACGAGCGACTATGCGCCGGAGATGATCCATGCAGCCGCTTCCGGAAAACCGTATGATTGTTTCGTCAGAGCGGATGCCAGGATCCCGTTTATGGCTATGCCCGATGCAATTGAAGCCTTGTTGAGGTTAGCCGATGCACCGGTGAGCCGGTTACTCAGGCGCGTTTATAACGTCACAAGTTTCAGCCTGACAGCTGAACAGATTCGTGCACTTGTCATTGAAGCCTTTCCGGGAACAGAAATCAACTTTGAACCTGACCTCAAACGACAAAGTATCATCGATAGCTGGCCGGCAGATCTAGATGACAGCGCTGCGCGGAAAGAGTGGGATTGGAGACCAAATTACGATGTTGAAAAGACCTTCGAAGAATACCTGATTCCGAATATTAAAGAACGCTATACTCGAAAAATAGGTTGATGCAGATTCAATGTCCTAATATCGGGATCTATTTTTTTATCGACATTTGATCGATTATCCAACAACTTCTCCGAGCGGCTGCTATTGAAAATGGAAGTGCTAACTGGCTGTGCCCAGACTAACCTGGATAATCTGCCTTGCCCGATCTCGAATAGTCGTCTTATTGATATCGTTGAACGCGATAGAATAATAATCCGACGATTCCGCCAAAGATCGTGATCAATAGTGGCGCCCAAAGTTCTAAGGTTTGTAGCCAAGCCGTTCCTGGCAGTCCCAGCATGTAATAATTATAGGCTATCAATGCGCCAACCAATCCCCAGAAGATGCAGCGAACGCGTTCTGAAAGCTCCCAACCATCATTCTTTCCGATTGCATAGCCAGCCCCGCCAACAAATATCAAGCCTAATCCAAAAGTGAATAAGAGCTGTGATCCTGGATATGTTGTGTCACTTTCAACTTCGGCCGATGTGATTTCAGGTTCAATAGTGACGGTTGGTAGGGGTGTGAGAGTGGCGGTCGGTAAGGGAGTAGGCGTATCTGTCGGTGTGGTGGTAGATGTTACCGTAGCGGTCGGCAGTTGGGTTGGGGCAGGTGTCGGCGTACTGACGCTTACCACCGCGTTTTCGCCGATAACGATATCAATTTCTTGCGAGGAACGTGCATCTCCAGAAGTTGCAGTAATCCGGAAATTTCCTGATCGTGCTTCTAACAAGTAGTCCAGATTGGCAATGCCGGCTGTTGTGGATTGTTCACCTATAACGTTTACAAATCCCTGTATCCTGTCTTGCTGAATGAACTGGACCAGCGTGCCATCCGGAACGGGATTTCCATTTTTATCGACAAGGACACCGGTCTGCAGTCGAAGTGTCGCCCCTGGAACGACTTCCAATGGTGCCTGACTGGGCGGGGATTTTGGCGTACCTTCATCGACAATAAAAAGCTCGATCACTTGATTTGGATCGGGTTTTGTTGTCTCAAACAGATCGTAGCGAATGCCTTCAATATTGACCGGTGATCGACCGCTTAGAGAACTTTCCTGGAAAAGTGATCGTACGGCTGTGTCTACGAAAGGATCGATTTTGCTGTATAAACCAAAATAGGCTGAAAGGTTACTAATTTCGGTCGTATCAAGGAAGTAGGGTGCATTGAAAGCCAGGACAATCAAATTCGCGTTCCGGACGATATCCGGCCGTTCCCGAAGAAATAGATGAAGTGCATCGGAGTCCGGCGCGGATGCCTCTGGCCTAAGCATGGCAAAGATGACCCAGTCCGCACCCTCCAAAGCACCTTGAACTAAGCTCGATGGCGATATCGTTGGCGTTGGTAACGTTGTTGAAAATGGCCCCGGAGTCGGTGTACTTGTCCGCAGGCCACCAGAAAGCGTAGCAGTTATGGGACGGGTTGGAGTAGGAAAAGCTTCTGGGCGCTCCAGTAGAAAGTCCTTCAGATGTTTAAAGGTGAAACTAGCCACTTGATCCAGGCCGACCTGCCCACTAGCTTGGGGACCATAAAGATCCAATATTCGGCGCTCAAGGTCGAGTCGATCCAGCCATGGTTCTGGCTCGCACTCTGAACATTGGCTGGATTCTCTAACATCAGTGAAGATGACGATACGATCGTTTTCACTGATGGGCAGTACTTCATCCAGATTGGTCTGATCTGGGGCTATTAATGTAATAGCTTCCTGGGCCAAATCAAATACATCCGCTTGCCGTTGATTGACAGTGCTAGAGAGGTTAGAGGTCTCGACTAGAATATTGGCCGGATCGAAGTTTCCTCCGTACAGGCGAAGCTTTAACTGTAAAGTTCGAAGCACGGCATCGTCTATTCGTTCCTGAAAGGATAGATCTGTCTCGTATTTTTCTACAAACCAGTCCGCCGTATCCTTAATATTCGCTACCTGCGAGTCATACCCTTGACCAACTAGCGCAAACTGGGAAAGGTAGAGTAAATCGTTACCTGCAAGCAAGGCATCCTTCGCTACTTGGCGGTGTGGAAAACCCTGGCCCGTACCATCATAAAATCGCTGAACGGCTCTGACGCCAAGTTCATCAGAAACAATTAAGCCACCGTCGTCGCGCCATTCGCTGAAGGACGGGATTTCCATCAAGGATGTTAGCGCTTGCGGGTCAAAGCTGACCGGTGCGGTCGCGGCTCGGATGTTGCCTTGAAAACCCTGATAACGAATGTGCGCCGTTAAGAGACCGTCGGTTCTAGCTAGGTTATTTGGAGCCTGACCAGTAACAGCGAAGAATGGAGCTAATTCTATCTGTTTGAGTTGTTCCAGGGATTTGCGGACTGTTCCTACTTCTTCGTTGATCGGCCGGTCGCTGCTGCCGTATCCGGGAAAATGTTTGGCAATGACCGCTACTCTTCCCTTACTCCCGGTATGAACTCCAGTGGTATAAGATTGGCCCATAAGGCCAACCCAAAATGGATCGCCGCCAAAGGACCGTGTACCCAAATCGCTGGTGGTGAAAGGCTGGGGGTTTTCCAAGACATCGAGTGATGGACCGAGAAGCAGGTTGATACCGATTGAAGATAGTTCGAGTCCGGTGATCTCGCCCATTTTTTGGCTATTATCCGGGATCCAGGTGGCTCCCACGGCCATTGGGTTCGGTAAATCGGTTAGACCTCTCAATAATTGTGTATGCGGCGGACCATCACCTTCGTGAACTGAGGCAACAAATAGGGGGATTGATGTTCTTTCGGCTAATGGCGTCGGCGAGGGTCCGGGGGATTCCCCCGGCGGAATATTGGTTTCCGTTTCGTCAAATGGGCCGAGCAAGGCAACGCTTTGCAATTGATTTGTTAAATTGGCGACTTGGAGAACCGGATTCTCAATTGAGGTTATATTATCGTTCTGGGTCAGAATTGATACGCCGCCAACATGGTAATTGAGGATGAGTTCACTAATAGCGCTTTTGTTGGTTACTTCATCACCGTTAAAGGTTACAAGGAATAGCTGCCCGACACGCTCTTCGACCGACATGTTTGAGAGCAAAGACCGCGCCTCATTGAGGTAATCCTCTTCCTCTTGCGCCCTGGCAATGCTCGATGATTGGAGCAAAAGTATGCATCCTAATAAGGTAAGTATGAAAGTAGCGAACAAATTTCTTTTCATCAATCAAAAAGATAAAGCTGGACGATGGAAGCGCCTTCTCCGGTTATGCTATATAGGCGAACGATTAGAAGTTTGGGCTCCCAGCCTCGTCCATACTTGGATACCGAATATAGCTGAAGTATACTGACAGGCCTTTGGTGGGACAAGCATTTTCACTATGTAACCTCCTGGGCAAATCGATAAATCTAGGACGATTCTTACTATGTCAAGAAAAAACCGTGACATCGTCACAGTTGTCATGATCATTCTAATGGGACTGATAGCATTTTCGGCAGGTTTTATTACCAATGAACTCATCGACGGAAGATTTAACCTTGGCGCTTCGCCTAAAATATCAGAGGAGTTTGGAATATTTTGGGAAGCATGGGAAAAGGTTGAGAATAATTATATCGGAACCATCCCAAGCTCGGATCAGAGAACATACGGCGCCGTGAGAGGATCGTTCGATCTGTTGGGCGATCCTTATACGATTTTTGTCGAGCCCGTTGCGCGAGACCAAGAACGAGAATCATTGAGGGGAAATTTTGGCGGTATCGGAGCATTATTAGAAAAAGATGAAAATGACGATATTGTTCTCACACCAATTGACAATAACCCTGCTGCCGAGGCTGGAATAATCAAAGGTGATATCTTACTTGCTGTTGATGATCATGAGATTTTACGAGAGATGACAATAGAAGAAGTTGCGGACTTAATTCGGGGAGAGGATGGGTCAAAGGTTGTTTTGACTGTCTTACATCCCGGATCTACGGATCCTGTTGAGGTCCCGATCGTAAGGGCTATTATTTTATTACCTTCGGTCAATTATGAGGTTTTGGAACAAGACCCTTCGGTTGGTTACATTCGTCTAAACCGATTCAGCGGTGAAAGTAGTGGCGAGATTGAGGAAGCTGTAACATCGTTATTAGATCAGGGAGTGCAATTCTTGATTCTTGATGTCCGGCAAAACGGAGGGGGTTTGCTAGATGCAGCCATCGATGTAAGTGACCATTTCCTTGATAAAGGACCTGTTGTCTATCAGATAGGTAAGGATCAGGAAGAAAGAGTATTTGAAAGTTCTGACAACAGAATTGCACGAGAACTACCGATGGTTGTATTGGTCGATGGAGGCACAGCAAGTGCGGCTGAAATCGTGGCCGGCGCATTGCAAGACAGGGATCGTGCTAAACTCATCGGCACAACTACTTTTGGGAAAGGTTCGGTTCAGGTTGTATATGATTTAAGCGATGGTTCTTCTGTGCATGTGACTTCTGCTCGCTGGTTGACACCGAATCGTAATCAGATTGATCAGCAGGGATTGACACCAGATATCATTGTTGACGTTACCGAAGAATCCATATCAAATGGCCAGGATTTGGCGTTAGAAGAAGCGATAGCTTATCTGACAAATTTGGCAAATAACTGAGTGAAAACATGACTAGAAAATCGCGAATTTTTTTCGTGGCGATATTAACGGCAATCGCTGTGACATTGTTGTTAGCCCTTTCCTTTGCGGGCGTCTATCGTCTAGGTCAAAACTCGGTAGTAAATGACGAGAGTACTTCAGAAGCTCTGGAAGTGGCTGAGCTTCAATCACCCGACCGAGATGTTGAAGACGAGACGGAAGCAAAACCAGCAGCTAGAAACACTACTGAAGCGACTTCTGAAATTCCCGAAACTGAAACTGAGGCACGGACAACTCAGCCGGCGGAAGCCACCGATGTACCAACCCAGCCTGCCGAAAATGGTCCGCCTGACTTGAACCAAGAGGATTTCGATCTGCTGCTTGAAGTCTGGGAAATCGTCGGCCGAGAATTCGATGGCGAACTTCCAGGTGATGCAGAAGTGACTTACGGAGCTATTGATGGCACTTTACGGCTCTTGGATGACCAGTTTACGCGATTTGTACCGCCTGAGATCGCCGCGCGTGCCCGGGAGCAATTAGAAGGCAGTTTTGAGGGAATTGGGGCATTTGTTGATTTGAGCGAAGACGGTTACTTGCTAATCGTGCGGCCGATCAAAGACCAGCCAGCTGATTTGGCAGGTCTTTTGAGCGGCGATTTGATTTCACATGTTAACGGCGAACCCGTTATTGGAAAATCTATCGACGCGATCATAGCCGAGGTTAAAGGACCGAAAGGGACGACAGTTGTCTTGACCATTATCCGAGAATCTGAAACCGAACCTTTTGATGTGACGATCTCGCGTGATTTGATCGAGATACCGATAGTTGAATCAGAAATTCTGGCCGACAATATCGCTTATGTTCGTCTATCAAGTTTTAGCGGGAATTCCGCTGAACAACTCGAGAGTGCGCTAGATAACGTTTTGCAGGAGGATCCCAGGGCGCTCATTTTGGATCTTCGTGACAATCCAGGCGGGTTCTTGTCCCAATCGGTTGAGGTGGCGGATCTGTTTTTAGCAGATGGCGTCGCACTTTACCAACGTGATAGTCTTGGTGAGGAGGAAATATTTACCACTGATGATGGTGATTTGGCGGAGGATGTGACACTGGTCGTACTTGTCAATGGCGGCAGCGCCAGCGCCTCGGAAATCGTTGCCGGGGCCGTCAAAGATCGAAATCGCGGTACGTTAATCGGTGAAACGACGTTTGGCAAGGGGTCGGTTCAACAGTCGCATACGTTGTCCGATGGTTCAGAATTGAGGGTTACAATTGCCCGCTGGTATACCCCAGATCAAGTCTCGATAGATGCTCAAGGTGTTCCACCTGATATTGCCGTCCTAACTCCGGAAGAGTTCGGTGGAGAGAATGATACACAATTGCAGGAAGCAATAAGATATATTCTTAGAAACGAATAGCATGATCGAAAGGATCATAGTGATATAAAAAATGCGCCAACGTGGAATCAAAATAATTGCCAAGAATCGACGAGCCAGACATGATTATGAATTACTGGAGAAGTTCGAGGCTGGATTAGCCCTGACCGGGAGCGAGATTAAGTCAGTTAGGGGAAATCGTGTCAACCTGCAACGAGGGTTTGTTCAGAGCCGAAGTGGCGAGTTGTGGCTGCTCGATGTGCACATCGCTCCCTACGAATTCGCCGGCCATGAAAAACATGATCCGGACCGGCCTCGGAAATTGTTGCTGCACCGGCGAGAAATTAATAAGATTAACGAGGCAATCAGCACGAAGGGTCTGACGATGATCCCAACCAAAATGTATCTAAAGGATGGTTGGGCTAAAGTAGAAATCGCCTTAGCCAGGGGCAAAAGAAAATATGATAAGCGATCAGAACTGGCCAAACGCGACGCTAAAAGACAAGTGGAACGCGCTCTCAGAGAAAAATTCCGGTAGATAAAATGGGTCGGAATTAGTTGGCTTGTCCTTTCCCCTTGGTGGTCAACAAAACCAACAATATAAAGATACCTACCACTAGCAACAAGATAAAAAGAATAGAATTCGACATTTCAATAAAAGTTGAGCTTCTTTGTTCTTGTTCTTCATCAGTCATTCCAAAAATTGACGCCGTTGGGGTCGTTGTAGTTGCAGCGAGTGAAGGCATGGGAGTTTCCGTTATTCCTGGGGAACTGACCTGCTTCACCAGGTAGTCGACCAAGATCTCAATTTGTTCATTCGAAAGTCGCTGCGTATAGTCATTGGGCATGATTTTATCCTGGCAAGGACCATTTGGGCATGTTGAAGCTATGAAGGCTCCAGGCTCCAAGATCGACTGCCGGATATATTCGGCCGCCGACAAATCAGGATCGCGGTTGGAGGCTTCATTTCCGATGTCGGAAAGGTCAGGACCGACTTTGCCGGCTTCCCCGAAGTCGCCGATGACATGACAGGATCCACAGCCACTATTCAACATGATCTCTTCGGCATTTTCACCAGCGACGGGTCTGGGAGTTGGCGTTTTGGCAGGCGTCGGGTTGACTGTAGGGGTCGAGGGTACGTTAGATTCGGTGGTCGGTGTCATCTGGGTGAGAGATGATTGCGGTAATTCATCGGCCGGTTCAACTCTCAGAAGTGCGTTGCATGGCGAAAATTCGGGTTCCGGATCGGGCATGCACCACCAGGGATCTCCTTTTTTTGTGTCCAGAAAAGGAATGTACCAGAGAACAATATTCTCCTGTTTAAGGGAATCATCATCCAACCACTTTCCAGGGGGCCAAAAGGTATTACCCGGACCACTCGCGATGGGTCCATCCCCTTCTCCCTGTCTTTGACGCAGCACATAAAATCTGCCTTCATCTTGACCCAGAGGATCGGTTCTTTGTGGTGACCAAAGATAGCCTCGATTGGAAGCTTTTGTAAATAGCAAATATCCGTCTGGAGAAAGATCTTCAAATAAAGGCAAAGCAATTTCTGATTCCGCTTCAAGCCATTCTGAATTAGCCCAATACCAGGTTTCGTCATTTTTTGTTTGGCCGATATCTAAATCGATGCGCCAAAAAGGCCGGTAAATGGACAAGTCGTCGCAACCCGGTCCATGAGAAATGAAATCCAATTCAAAAGTGCCGTCGGCATAGAATCTCATGATCTGTTCGTATCGATAACAACAGATACAGTTGGGCCAGCGGAGAAATTCCGTAAACGTTTGACTAACTTGAAAGCCGTTCCCAAAATCTGTGAGATTTGTTCCGTAGTATGGATGGACTGATGCCGAATATCCGATTTCGTCCCGATATCCCCCGGGCCAGCTAGGATAAAAGACTTCGACTTGTCCAATCTTGGCGCTGGAAAAGACAATGTCACCCTTGAAAAAGGCATCATAAAATTCAACACCATCATTTGCGGTCATCTGCCAGCAAAGTTCCCAGCCGTACTTTTCATGACAGTCGTTATTATACCGACCGCCCTGGGCAGCGGGTTGTTTAAAGGCCCTATCATGTCGGCCGCGAGTATAGAATAGACGGTCGACTAACTCACTGTGCATATTAACCATCACATGTAGGATGCGACCGCTGTCATCAGGAGCCATGAAGGTCAGATCAACACACCAATCGTCCCTACAAGAATCATCGGCAAGCCAAGCCGACATTGGGACCATCATCGGTTCTAGATTACTAACTTCGCCAAGCAATTCGCTGACTCTTTGGTCCCCTTTGATTATCGACAAAGCTCTGGGCAATATGTACGGACTTGGACCAGGCCTGGCTAAGCGGTTTTCAAGAATGTTGAAAACATCGCCTGTTGTTTGATTCAGAATAGCTTCTACGGTGCCGCCATGATCATAGTCGTACAGAGTAACGTGTGCGCAATCAGCTTTATCGCAGCCATAGCTACTCCAAAAGCGATTTTGCATTTCCGTTAATGGGACAGCGTACAGGAACCCGTAATCTCGACCAGTTAACATTCTCGCGACGACGGGATTATTAACCATGAGCTCTCTCGCCAACGATTGATCCGTCGCTGATTCTAGTGTGTCGAGAACATCAAAAAGTCGACCACCTTTTGATACAGCAACTCTTACCGAGCGCTTGGGTTGTTGCAGCAGAAATATTCCAAAGAGTAAGAAAAGAAAGAAGAATAAAAAAAGTCGTCGATTGCGGAGGAGGTTTTTTGCTTTCCCGATGATTGGAGTTAGGTTCATGGGTAAGATTTTTCTGATGACCGCGGTCTATTTATCCAACAGTCACCCGCTTACGCTGGCTAGATCGGTGTCTAGGTTAAACAGCAAGAAGGCTTTAAACTGAGTGAGACCTGCACAGAAAGCAAATTGTCCAAATAATTATACCCTATGGAGATCTGCCGTCTAAGTTGTTGTGGCATTACTTTCGCGGGAACAATTAGCGATCGACTGATTCATTTACTTGATAATATCAACCGGTAATTGCCTAAGTACGAATATATGGCATAAACTATATATATGGCTATCACGATACTATCGGGCAAGCGAATTATCCTGGGCGTCACCGGTTCAATCGCCTGCTACAAGGCGGTTGATTTGGCCTCCAAACTCACCCAAGCTGGCTGCTTCGTTGATACAATTCTCACTGAATCCGCCAAAAAATTTATTAGCCCGCTAAGCTTCCAATCCGTCACCGGCCGTAAAGCCTACTGGGATTTGTGGGACATGGATGACCATATACGGCACGTTCAACTTGGTGAGGCGGCCGATTTGATACTGATCGCCCCGGCAACGGCGAACACGATGGCTAAAATGGCTCATGGTCTGGCTGAAAACTTATTGTTGGTTACTGTCTTGGCAGCCCGTTGCCCGGTAGCAATTGCACCCGCCATGGACGGCGCTATGTTTGAATCTGCCGCCACACAATCAAATCTGGGCACTTTGCGTGAGAGGGGGATTCAGATATTAGGGCCGGCATCCGGTCGAATGGCATCGGGTTTAGTGGGCAGGGGTAGAATGATCGAGCCCGTTGAATTGTTTGGTAATGTGCGATTGATGTTGGGCCAGAATGGAATTCTGCGCGGGAAACAGGTTGTTGTCTCGGCCGGACCCACACAGGAACCATTGGATCCCGTCCGATTTCTAAGTAATAGATCTAGTGGCAAACAGGGATTTGCGCTTGCCCAAGCAGCCCTGGATTCAGGCGCCGACGTGACTCTCATCGCGGGACCGGTTCATATACCTGTGCCAGTTGGCGTAAAACATATTCCGATTCGTACTGCCCTCGAAATGTGCGATGCGGTTCTCGATAATGTTAAAGAAGCTGATGCTTTGTTTATGGCGGCTGCGGTAGCTGATTTCAGACCACAAGAATCAGCGACGCAAAAGATCAAGAAGTCGGATAAGGATGTTCAGACGATGGCAATGGCTCGGAACCCTGATATTTTGTCTGAGGTCGATTCACAGAAAACAGAAACGGGTCATCCCTTGGTGACCCTGGGTTTCGCAGCGGAAACAGAACGATTATTGGAGCATGGTGGTGACAAGCTCAGACGGAAAGGACTGGATTTCATCGCTATCAATGATGTCGGTCGATCAGATGCCGGATTCGCGACCGATATGAATGCCATTGTGTTGATGGATTCAAAAGGCCAATTGATTGAAGTCCCACATCAAAGTAAGACGCGCGTGGCTGAATTTTTGATACAAATAGTTGCTGAAAGGTTGCTGGCTTTGGATATATAAGGCTGGTTGTGGCCTTGTATCACCAATTTCTAGTCGATGCATAGGGGGTTGTTTTGGATAGGGTATTTACGATTGCCGGATCAATCGTCATGTTTCTCGCGGTCGCCGCTGGGGCCTTTGGCTCACATGGTTTAAGTGAATATTTTTCGAATCATCCTGAATTGGAGTCGACTTATCAAACCGCAGTGCGCTACCAAGTAATCCATGGCTTGGCGCTATTTGTGATTGCCTGGACCACCACACGTTGGACCGGTCAATTAACTATATGGGCGGGCTATCTGTTTATCGCCGGGATTGTTGTCTTTTCAGGGAGCCTATTCCTTCTTAGCTTCACCGGTGTTAGTTGGTTGGGCGCCATTACGCCCATAGGGGGAGCTGCTTTTTTAATTGGATGGGCGCTTCTAATAATCGCTGCCTGGCGGGGTAAATAGTCAATTTTAGAGCGACCACAAGAAGCCCGCGGTATTAGTTTTAGAAGCCAGCGTTTCTATCTTATTGGTTAGCGCTCGTGGCGAGCGATGCGCATATAACCTCGTCGAATGGTCCTGGTATCCTCAACGGTGACAAAAGCCTCATCATCCACTTCATCAGCCAGGTTTACGACGGCATCAATTTCGCGACGACGCACCGTCACATAGACGATGCCTACAGTGCCATCCCGTCCCTGTCCCCAATCAATTGTGGCTCCATAGCCAGCTACCCGAATGGCATCTGCCATGTGCTGCCCGTTGTAACGAGAAACAATTCGGATGGTGGCGTAACCCAGAGCTAAACGCTCTTCAATTGACATACCGATAAGTGTGCCAGCGGCAAATCCCAAGCAGTAGCCAAGCAGGTTCCAAACATTCCCTAGATTGTTGACGACTTGCCCGATAGCTAATACGTAAACAAGTACCTCAAAGAAACCCATCGATGCAGCCAAAATTTTTCGGCCGCGCATCATAATCAGTACCCTAAGAGTTGCCAGGGTTACTCCAATTATGCGTAAAACAAATATGATCACGGCTCCGGTTATGACTGCCCCGGACAGGGCCGGTAATTCAAATTCTGGCATGTTCTTCCCAAGAATATTTTCTAATTAATTCTAACATCCAATATTACCAATGCAGGCGAAAGATATCGAGTCCAGTCTGTTTTGAGGACAAACCAAGAGAATATGTTAACCTTCTAGGCAAGGTTTCCCCCAACCTTCCAGAAGCCAGCAAGCTGTGCCTGATTCGAGCCAGGCATTACCATCTACCCAGGTTCCTGATACGAGTAGATCCCAATGAAGATGGTTGCCAGTGGATAAGCCAGTTGTGCCTACTCGGCCAATGATCTGTCCCTGTTCCACCATCTGACCCACTTCTCCTAAAACCTCGGACAGGTGATAGAAGCCGCTGAATATCCCGAGCCCGTGGTCGATTATGACGGCTCCTCCACGAACATATAGTCTTTCGGCCAGTACGATTGTGCCTTCTGCTGGCGAGTGAACTGCCGTTCCGGCATAAGCACTGTAATCGACGCCTTCATGATAACTGCCGTAAGGACCACCGTTGTAGGATCTTCGGGCACCAAACTGCGAGCTTTCTGATAGATAATCCGATATCGGGACCGCAAAAACGTTTTTCCACAGCGGTTCAGCACTGCGCTCACCCCAAATCGCCATTAGCCTTTCTCTTTCTTGCCTGATCGATTCTGCATCTATGGCAGCCGCTTCACCGGTTAAAGTTATTTCTTCAAATGTCCATTCCCCGGGTACCATCCGCCATGGCTGTGACCAGAGTGGGTTGCCGACGGACCGGATCGCTAATTCATGGTCTCCCGGATTAAAGAACGCCCCCGTTCCAAACAAACCAACCAGTCGCTGATCCCTAACATAGGTTGCGATTGGAACATTTGAATAATTACTATTAACGACCAGGTCCTCATCTAATTGTGCGCGAATTGCCAGGCCTTGACCCGGATGCGCCGGAGTCTGTGACAATTGCAGTGACTGGAACCCGGCCGGGTATTGTTTCGGCGTTTCAATTCCACCTCTCAAAAATATTGGCTTGAACAGGAGAGGCCGGTAAGGGTGTTTGATGTGATTGAGAGAAACAATCTCCCATGGACTCAAGTCATATGCAACCGCCAGTTGCAGTATGCCGCCATCATTCTCTGTTCGTATGCTACCATTGTTCTCTTGTAATATGGGAGAGGGGATATCTATTATTTGGCCAATAACTGGCTGACGTTGACGATTGATATGAGGATTTGATGATTGTAGATCTTCGACACTCTTTCCATATCGCCAGGCTAGAGCAGTCCAAGTATCACCTACCTCAACCAAATGATCAAATGGTGGCGATTCTCCCTGTGCATTCGATCGTTGTGGGTTCAAAAAGAGGCTAATTGTCAATAGTGGAACCAGCAAGAACAAGCTTAGGCAGGGGGCGGTCCTAGCATTGAGTTTTGAAAAGATGTAGCCAAGCATCTGGTTGTCTGAAGACAATATAAGAACTCGGGTATAAAGACTAGATTGATCGCTGACAGGATTTAAAACTCGCAAAATCTGCCGGCAAATTTTGCAGTAGCATCTACACGGCAGTATATCAAAGTTGCGGCAGTTAGCATTCTTGACACTCATGATTCAGCGTGTTATATTTAGCTAAATAACGCAGTGCGTCATAAGCAAGATTGGGAAGGTAAAGATTGAGCAAGGCGAGCCAAGTTTTATTAGCAATAGGCACTAACTTGGGTCAGCGTAGAGTTAATCTACAACGTGCGGTTGATGCATTGGGTGAGACGCTGACAATCGAGGCAGTTTCTCCAATTTACGAGACTGAGCCGTGGGGATATACCGAGCAACCTGATTTCTTAAATGCTTGCCTCTTGGGATTGACCAAGTTATCGCCGGATGAGCTTCTAGCCACCTGCAAATCGATCGAACAGCGCCTTGGCCGGCAAGCCGGTTCTAAATGGGGACCGCGACTGATCGATATTGACATGATTTTCTTTGGTCAGATGGTCGTGGACAATGGCAAGTTAAAAGTCCCCCATCCACAATTGGATCAGAGGGCATTTGTCTTGGCCCCACTTGCCGATATTTCACCAGAATGGTCACATCCGAAAACGAACCAATCGGTCATCAACATGCTTAAGAATGTCGATGAAAGTACCGTACATCGCTTGTCGGGCCCCGAATATTCTCTTCGCCGGCCGATAAACCTAACCTGGGGCCTCAAGACCTACGTCATGGGAATATTGAATGTTACTCCCGATAGCTTTTCTGGGGACGGGGTGGTAAAGAGTAAGTTTTGGATGCAACAGGCGATTGAGAAGGCAATCAGCCTAGTGGATGATGGCGCTGATATCTTGGACATTGGCGGCGAGAGCACCAGGCCAGGAGGAGAGCCTGTTACGGCCGAGGAAGAACTTGCACGAATACTACCAGTGCTTAAAGAGGTGAGAAATCTTGTTGATGTACCCATATCAATAGACACCTACCGGGCTGAGGTTGCCAATGCAGCGGTGGAGGCCGGTGCGGATTGGGTGAATGATGTCTGGGGACTGAGAATGGATTCAGAAATGGCCGGTGTCGTCGCCTCAAAGGGTTGTCCGCTAATCATAATGCACAATCGGAGCAAGCCAAAGAACGTTGAACAGGAAAATATGCTGGGCGGCCGTTACGTAGGTATCGAGTATGAAGATCTAGTTGGAAATATTCAGGGTGAACTGTTGGCCAGTATCAATCTGGCATTGGAGGCTGGTATACGGCCTGAAAAAATCATTGTCGATCCGGGCATCGGATTTGGAAAAACTGTCAACCAGAACCTTGAGCTTATAAAGAATCTAAGCCAGTTTAAGAGCCTGGGCTACCCATTGCTCGTTGGGCCAAGCCGGAAGTCTTTCATAGGTTTTACGCTCAATTTACCACCGGATGAAAGAGTCGAAGGAACTGCTGCTACTGTGGCCATAGCAATCGATCGGGGAACTGATATTGTCCGCGTACACGATGTTCGCGAAATGAGTCGAGTCGCAAAAATGGCCGATGCTATCTTGCGATAGACTTTTTTTGAGCAATTGAACGGAGTCATGTTGAATATCAAAGGTGGGATAGATGTTTGATTTGGAGCTAGATGAAGAGCAAAAGATGTTGGTTGAAGCAATCAACCGCTTTAACGAGAGCCATGTAAAGAATGCATACAGGGAGGCTGCCGAGACCGGAATATTTGACCAGAAGACAATCAATTCAGGTTGGGAATTTGGGATACTTCCGTCCGCGTTACCTGAGCAGTATGGTGGTTTCGGAGAGTATTCTGTCGTAACCGGAGCCCTGGCTATGGAGGCGTTTTCGTGCGGAGACCTGGCTCTTTCGCTTAGTATTGCGATGCCAGGACTCGTGGCTTTGCCGGTACTTCTTGGGGGAACCGAAGATCAAAAGAAGGAATACTTACACCAATTTTGCCAAGAGGTGCCACCAAGCGTGACGGCGGCATTGACAGAACCCTACATAACTTTTGATTCTCGGAATCTGAAGACGACCGCGATTCGTAAAAATGGTGAATACATTCTTGACGGCGAAAAATCGATTGTGCCAATGGCAGACTCGGCCGAGTGGATACTGGTTTACGCGCAAGAAGATGGGCAGACAGAGGCATTTATGGTACCGGGTCAAACGCCCGGCATGGAAGTCCTGGAACGAGAAAAACTAATGGGCATTGATGCTCTACCAACTTATGGTCTTAAATTAGGTGAATGCCATATTCCGGCCGAGAATAAGCTTGGGGGTGACCAGGGCATTGATTTTGACCTGATCCTCAATCATAACCGGGTTGCACTTGGAGCGGCCGCGGTTGGAATGGCAAAGGCTAGCTATGAATATGCACTAGGTTACGCCAAGGAACGCATTCAATTCGATGAACCCATCGCCTCCCGCCAATCCATTGCCTTTATGTTAGCGGAGATGGCCATTGATGTTGACGCGACCCGCTTGATGGTATGGGAATCAGCCTGGAAACTTGATCAAGGGGAAGATGTTACAAAAGATGCGGCCTTAATGAAATATATTACCGACCAAATGGTTGTCCGCGTTGCCGATCGAACCGTACAAGTATTAGGCGGCTATGGTTATATCCGAGATTATCCCGCAGAGCTCTGGCTGCGTAACGCACGCGGATTTAGCTCATTCGACGGATTGGCAATTATCTAGGCCACAATTTCGCTGCACAACTTGTCGTCGCCTGCGAATGGACTGGAAGACGAAAGAGCCGGAGAACAAAAGATGATTAACTTCGAGATACCTGAAAAAATAACCAACGAATTAGTTATGGCTAAGATGGTGGCTGAACAGATCATGCGATCGAAGTCGCGATTTTATGATGAGCACGAGCACGAGCGACCTTGGGACTATATCAACATTATGTGGCCGGTGCTCAGAGATCAAAACAAAAGACAGATGCAAAAGGCATCTGAAGGCAATGGGCGAAAGCCTGAGAGGAAGGGACCCGGTACGGCAATCTTGCGATTGGTGATGCTCGTGGAAACTCTTAGTTGGGGAGATGCCGGTCAATATCTATGTACACCAGATCCTGCTTTAGGTGGTGCGGCGATTCAAGCTGTCGGCACACCAGATCAAAAGGCGCGATTCCTGACACGCTTCTCGGAAGGTGATCCAAAATGGGGCGCAATGGCCATGACCGAACCTGGTGCCGGATCTGATACAAGCGCGATACGTACGACAGCGAAACTCGATGAAGAAACGGGTGAGTGGATACTAAACGGGGAGAAGATTTTTTGCACCAGCGCTTCATTAGCGCTCGAAGAATCAGATGGCATCGTTGTCGTTTGGGCAACTATAGATCCAGGTTCGGGGCGTGCTGGGATGAAGCCATTTGTGGTCGAAGCTGGCACACCGGGAGTTTCGATCGCCAAAAAAGAAGAAAAGTTGGGTATTAGGGCCAGCGATACAGCTTCCATTGTCTTTGAGGATGCCCGGCTTCCATTTGACAATATTTTGGGCAGCCCTGATGTTCAGCGTCTCGATCAATCGACTTCGAAAGGTTTTAAAGGGGCGATGAGAACATTTGACGCCTCCAGGCCTGTGGTCGCAGCCAGCGCCATGGGAGTATCCAGGGCCGCTCTAGAATATACAAGGAGCAGGCTAGTAGAAGAAGGGTTGGTCGGTGACTATTATACCAAGTCTCAACATACGCTCACGGCCGTAGAACGAGATTTGCTGGAAATGGAAGCCAGGCACAAGGCTGGCTGGCTACTCACACTAAGGGCTGCTTCCCAAATCGATCACGGCCGGGCAAACAGGCTCGAAGCAAGTATGTGCAAGGCTTATGGCGGCGTCGCGGCAACCTGGATCACCCAGAAAGCAGTTGAACTACTCGGCCCCCTTGGATATTCACGAGAACTACTGGTAGAAAAATGGATGCGTGACGCAAAAATAAACGATATATTCGAAGGGACACAGCAGATCAATCTTCTGATAGTTGCTAGAAGTATTCTCGGTTACTCTAGGCGAGAATTGAAGTGATATCTTGAGTAGGGTGAAAATCGAATAATATTGGATGACTATCCGCTGCAGAATGGATTGCTCGTCACTATGATTTGGTCAATTTGATGTCGAATTTTGATCTTAGTGGAAAAGTAGCCGTAATTAGCGGTGGTTCGCGTGGCATTGGCAAAGCTATTGCTCATGCTTATGCTGGGGCGGGGGCAAGCGTGGTAATCAGTAGCCGGAAGTCACAAAATATCTTACCGGTCGCAGAAGAACTCAATGCTGAATTTCCCGGCCGGATTCTCGGAATTGTAGCGCATACTGGAAAACAACAAGATAACCAACGTCTGTATGAAACAGCAATTGGTGAATTCGGTCGCATTGATATAGCCGTTAGTAACGCAGCCACCAATCCTCATTTTGGTCCGCTATTATCGGCAGATGAATCACAATGGGACAAAATACTTGAAGTAAACGTTAAAGGCACGTTTTGGTTTTGTAAGATGGCTGCTAACCAAATGGCGAAACAAGGTCAGGGCGGTAAGATCATAATTATTTCGTCGATAGCCGGATTGAGACCATCAATGATGATGGGCTTATATAGCGTCAGCAAAGCGGCCATTATTATGCTGAGCCAATCGCTGGCTCTAGAATTAAGTGGTGACAATATCCAGGTTAATGCCATCGCTCCTGGTTTTTTCAGGACTCGATTCAGCAAGATATTGTGGGATACCGCGTCGTTTCACGAATCGATAATCAAACAAACGCCGGCCGGAAGGATTGGCGAAACGGAAGAACTTACCGGCATCGCTCTTTATCTGGCTTCTTCAGCATCTGATTTCACGACAGGCGCAGTTTTCACCATAGATGGTGGTTTTACTTTGACTTGAATAGGTATTCACCAATTTGATCTGATGGAATCAATATTGGTGATGAACGTTTTCCTGATAATTTGTTACTTAGTATCGGTTTCAAGGAGAATCACTGATGATTTCTTCAATTAACAAAGTAGCTGTAATCGGCGCCGGAACAATGGGTGGCGGCATCGCCGCGCACCTGGCGAATATTGGTATTGATGTTTTATTGCTTGACATTGTGACCCCTGGGCTAAGCGATGAGGAGCAAAACAATCCAGTTGCCCGAAATAGGCTTGTTCAGGGCCTCTATGATCGGATGATAGAGGCCAGGCCCGCAAATTTGGGCCGCGCTGATCGCAAAAAGTTCATCACTCTTGGCAATATCGAAGATGACTTTGAAGGTGTTGCCGATTGCGATTGGATTGTCGAGGTTATCATCGAATTATTGGAACCAAAACAGCAGCTGATGGCGCGCATAGAAGCGACAAGAAAGCCAGGCAGCATCATAAGCTCCAACACCTCCGGAATTCCAATTGGCCAGATTGCCGACGGCCGGTCGGACGAGTTTAAGGCCCATTTCCTCGGCACTCATTTTTTCAATCCTGCCCGTTATCTCAAGCTGCTAGAGATCATACCAACTCCTGATACCAGCCGTGAAGTGGTCGACTTCATGAGTACTTTTGGCCGGGATGTGCTTGGAAAGGGAGTAGTCATTTGCAAAGATACACCGAATTTTATCGGTAATCGTTTCTTCTCCATTGCCAATTCTTTTAGCGTCGACTATGCCTTAGAAAAGGGATATACGGTAGAGGAAATTGATGCATTGACGGGTCCCTTACTTGGCCGGCCTAAAACAGGAACCTTCCGACTCTTGGACCTGGTTGGTCTAGATATTATGGGACATGTGACCACAAATCTATATGAGGCCATTCCAGAGGATCCATACCGTGAGGTGCTAAGATCGGAGCAAAGTGCTGCTATCCTCGGCCAGATGATGGAAAACCAATGGTTAGGAAATAAAACCGGTCAGGGATTCTATAAAAGAGAATTCGTCAATGGCAATCGCGAATTCTGGACAATTGATCTTAAAACACTGGAATATACAGCACCAACGAAGGTTCGTTTTGAATCGGTTGGAAACGTTCGGAAGATCGAAGAATTGTCCAAACGATTGCCGGAGTTACTTGCACAGGATGAAGATCGGGCTACTTCTTTTGTGCGGAAGACATTGTACTATTCGCTTGCCTACGCTGCGTACGTTTCCCCTGAAATCGCCTACCGCTTAATTGACGTGGATGCTGCTATGCGATGGGGCTTTGCTCATGAAGCCGGCCCGTTTGAGATGTGGGATATGCTTGGCGTCAGGCAGACTGTCGAAAAGATGGAGGACTCAGGCTATGAGGTGGCAGATTGGGTCAAAGAAATGTTGGCGACAGGATTCGAAAGTTTTTACTACAACGGCCAATACTACGATTATGAGACCAAGAGCTATCAACCAATCACTGGCGATCCAAAGAGCGTATCAATCGCTAATTTACGCCAATCAGGCCAGGAACTGAAACGAAATATGAGCGCTAGCCTGCTAGATATGGGCGATGGAGTTGCTCTATTAGAGCTTCATTCGCCCAAAATAAATGCCCTTGACACCGATTTCATTGAGATGGCCTATTTTGCATTAGAAAGTCTTGAGAGTGATTTCGATGCGCTAGTTATCGGTAATCAAGGTCAAGATTTTTGTGTTGGCATGAACATCGCTACGATCGCGATCGCCGCTGTTCAAGGCATGTGGGATCAGATAGAGGAAATGATTTATCGCGGTCAAAAAGTTTTCTTTGATTTACGGCACGCTTCGAAACCAGTTGTGACAGCACCGCATCAGAGAGTATTGGGCGGTGGCGTAGAACTGACAATGGCCAGTTGGACAAGTGTAGCCGACCACGAAACCTATATGGGCTTTGTGGAAGTTGGCGTCGGCCTCATTCCTGGGGCAGGTGGCTGCAAGGAGATGCTCCGTCGAAAGATAAACCCGGTCATGCGCACTCAAAATGCGGATGTCGTTCCAGTTATGCAAGAAGTCTTTGAACAACTTGCGACGGCCAAAGTCGGAGCCAGCGCCTGGGAGGATAAGGATTTAGGCTATCTACAGCCCGATGATGAAATTGTTATGAATCAAGATCACAGGCTGTCGTCGGCGAAGCGAAAGGCTTTGCAACTTGTTGCCAGTGGAAATCGGCCACCGGAAATTGAGTTGATTTATGCGGCGGGTCGAGATGTTCTTTCTGCCCTTAACCTGGGTGTTCAATCTTTTAACTGGGCAGGCTATGCAAGCGACCATGATCTTCTGATAGGTCGTAAATTAGCCAATATCCTTTGCGGTGGCGATCTGAGCAGGCCAAGCTGGGTCGATCCCTGGTATATTCTCGATTTGGAACGCGAAGCGATCGTCTCATTGATCGGTGAGCCATTAACCCAGGCTCGAATCACGCATATGTTGCAAACTGGAAAACCTTTACGAAATTGATAGACGAATTCTCGAAAATGATCAGGAGATTTGACCAATGACACGAGAAGCAGTGATTGTAGCCGCAACGCGAACGGCTGTCGGGCGTTCCAAGAAGGGGATGACCCGAAACTGGCGATCCGACGAGATGGCGGCAGACGTTATTAGAGAGCTAATGAGAAGGGCCGAACCCCTTAGCCCAGAAGAGATCGACGATGTAATTATTGGCTGCGCCATGCCTGAGGGGGTGCAGGGATTAAACTTCGCCCGAATAATAGCGCTTCGGGCCGGTTTGCCTGCAAGCGTACCTGGTATGACCGTCAATCGTTTCTGTTCCAGCGGTTTGCAGACAATTGCCATGGCTGCCGAGAGAATCATCGCCAATGGCGCTGACTGTATCATTGCTGGGGGCGCAGAAACGATGAGTCTTGTCCCAATGACTGGTTTTCGCATTAGTCCTAATCCCTATATGTCTCTTAATTATCCAGTAGCGTATATGAACATGGGCTTAACGGCCGAAAATGTTGCTGAGGAATTTGAAGTTGGCCGGCAAGCTCAAGATGAATTTGCCCTTCGAAGTCATCAGAAGGCAGCTGCGGCCGTTGAGAACGGCTATTTTAAGGATCAAATTTTGCCGATTGAAGTTGAAGAGGTAGAAGCGAGTCAAGATGGACCTGTCAGCAAGACGATCATCTTTGATCGAGATGAACATCTGAGAACAGATACGAGCCTAGCCACACTTTCAAAGCTGAGGCCGGTTTTCAAACTCAACGGTACTGTAACTGCTGGAAATGCATCGCCACTTAGCGATGGCGCCGCAGGCGTTATCGTCATGGAACGGGAGAAGGCGAAGGCCTTAGGATTAAAACCCTTGGTAAAATTCATTAGTTTCAATGTCGGCGGTGTTCGCCCAGAAATAATGGGTGTAGGTCCGATTGCCGCGGTTCCCCGTGTTCTTGCCAGGTCAGGCGTCAGCTTGAATGATATTGATTTGATCGAGTTGAACGAAGCATTTGCAGCCCAGGCGATAGCTGTCATTCGCGAGTTGGGTTTTGATGAGGATAAAACAAACGTGAATGGCGGCGCTATTGCTTTAGGCCATCCACTAGGTTGTACCGGTGCAAAGTTAACGGTTCAAATCATCAATGAAATGAAGCGCAGAGAAGTTAACCTGGGGATGGTGACGATGTGTATAGGCGGTGGTATGGGTGCGGCCGGCATATTTGAAAATCTAAATTAAATCCACGTCTCAAAACAACGATAGTTCTTGCTAGTGTAGCCTGACGGTTATCACATTGTCAGGCTGTTTTTTTGCGTACCGGCGGATTATTCGTTTCGCAACTTGGGCAGGATTATTATAGTGCTCGATGAATGCCTACAGGCCTATTAGTGTTCAAAAAGTAATGGAATCTGAAAATGACCAGCATTGATTTACGACCTTTGTTCACTCTTGAAGAAGCTGAAACAATCGCTCTGAATTATTTTAGTTCAATTCGAGAATTGTCAGAACTACCAAGTGAGCGGGATCAAAACTTTTTAGTTACCGCTAATAATTATTCGAGGTTTGTCTTGAAATTATCAAATAGAGGTGAGAGCAAGGGAGTACTTCGCTTTCAAAATCAAGTTTTGAACCAGATAAAAAGAAACAATTCATCAATTACGGTTCCTGAAGTAGTACGCTCGATTAAGGGCAAAAAGATCAGCCGGATATCCGATAAAGAGGATCGTAAGTACTTTGTCAGGCTCTTAACTTATCTCCCTGGCCAGGTGATGGCGACGGTTGATGGTCCTACGGATGAACTGCAAGTTGATTTAGGGATCTATCTCGGCCATCTGGATAAAGCCCTGGCCGGCTATTGGCACCCAATGGCCAGGCGGCCGCTCCTGTGGTCTTTGTACCGGGCAGTCGAAGTGATACAAGATGGCAAGAGTTATCTCAAGGATTCAGAACAGGCAGCCATAGTTGAATCCTTTCTAAACGATTTTCAGGCCTATGTCGCGCCGATTTTGAATGAGTTACCAAGCGGAGTTATTCACAACGATGCAAATGACCATAATGTCATCGTAAGCCGATCAGAATCAGGGAAGCTCCAAATCGGCGGATTAATTGATTTTGGCGATATGTTATACGGGCCATATGTGTATGAACCATCCGTAGCCGCGGCATACGCTATGCTTGGTGAAGGTGATGTGCTCGCTGCTGCAAGCCGGATCATTGATGGTTATCATCGAATCTTTCCGCTAAGACTTAGCGAAGTAGAGATACTTCATTATCTTATTGCTATCAGGCTTTGCACAAGCGTTGTGATGTCGGCCATGCGGCGAGAAATGAGTCCGGACAATGAATACCTTATGATCAGCGAGAATTCGGCGTGGCACGCTCTTTATCAACTCATAGCGCTCGAGCCACATCAGGTGGCAAACAGGTTTTTGGAAGTTTGCCAACTATCGCCCCAAGCTTTGGAGCTCACGTCGAACCAGATCATTGAGCTACGAAAAAAACAATTAGGACCATCACTCAGCACTTCTTATGCACGGCCGCTTAATATCGTCAGAGGTTTTCGCCAATATCTTTACGACCAAGAAGGGCGCAGGTATCTTGATGCGGTAAACAATGTGCCTCATGTAGGCCATTGCCATCCACAAGTGGTAAGAGCTGGACAATACCAGATGGCAAGGTTGAATACCAACACGAGATACTTGCACGAAAATATTGTGAGGTACGCTGAACTTCTCTGTGATACGCTGCCAGAACAACTCAGTGTCTGTTACTTCGTTTGCTCGGGCAGCGAAGCGAATGAATTAGCCTTGCGCCTGGCCCGGACACATACAAAGAGGTGCGATCTCGTGGTCCTGGACGGGGCATATCACGGAAATACGTCATTATTGGTCGAAATTAGTCCCTACAAATTTGATGGACCGGGAGGAGAAGGGGCGACGTCGCATGTCCATAAGGTGGATATGCCGGATCTTTATCGGGGAACGTATCGATATGGCGATCCAGATGCAAGTAGCCACTATGCCCAACAAATACAAAGGACTGTTGACAAATTGCAGAACTCTGGAAAAGGCATTGCAGCGTTTATTAGTGAATCTTTGTTAGGTTGTGGAGGACAAATTGTTTTACCCGATGGGTACCTGGTCGAAGCCTATGGCATCATTCGTTCAGGAGGCGGTGTGTGTATTGCCGATGAAGTACAAGTAGGATTTGGGCGGGTGGGCTCCCATTTTTGGGGGTTCCAAACCCAGTATGTGGTGCCTGATATCGTGACCATGGGAAAACCCATGGGCAATGGCCATCCTCTTGCAGCCGTGGTGACAACGCCCGAAATCGCGTCATCATTCGACAATGGCATGGAGTACTTCAATACATATGGCGGTAACCCTGTATCATGCGCCATTGGAATGGCAGTCCTTGAAGTTATCAACGAAGAAAAGCTCCAGGAAAATGCTTTGAACGTTGGCCAAGTTTTTAAGGATGGCCTGAACCAATTGAAACCAAAGCATCCTTTGATTGGAGATGTTCGAGGGCTCGGTTTATTTCTGGGTATTGAACTGGTTCGGGATCAGAATACACTGGAACCAGCCGCAAATGAAGCGATGGCTGTTGTCGAGGCAATGATGCAACGCGGGATCTTGATCAGCACCGATGGACCGCTACACAATGTGCTGAAAATAAAACCCCCTCTCGTTTTTTCGCAGGAAAACAGCCGTCATTTCGTTAGCGTGTTGGATGAGATTCTGTCAACAATCGAAAACTGAAAATAGAGATTTTCGAGGAACCTCAATCAAGCTATCCGATGATGATCCGGCCCTTACTCTTCGCTTGCCCCTGAACGGTGAACCTGATCATTGATGACAAAAAACAACTTCTCCTCTGGGGGAGAATCACCGTATTGGGTTACATCTTCCAGCGTCAGGCGAATATCTAATACATCGACGTATGGATTGCGTGCTAAATGGGCCACCAGCGCCTCATCGGCTTGGATCCCGAACGTCTTGAGAATCCTTCTTATATCTTTCCGGCTCATATCATCCATAATTAGACCTCCTTTAGAGTGTACAGCAGCTCATATCGTTTTAGCTTGTGGGCAACCAGTCCGGAATTTGTTAGACATATTGAAACAACTCACCAATTAGAAGATAAGGAGGATTTCTCCTTGGTGGATGCCCCAAAAAAGAAACCTTCATTACCCAGCTTTTGACTTATCGCATTAGTGCTAATAAACCATCGGCCAGTGTTTTGCGCCAGCACAACACGTTATGCCCGCCATAGTATTCCTGATAATGAACAGGATAACCTTTGGCATACAGGGCATCCCGCATGTTTCGGTTAATGGTGAGAAGGTCTTCAAATTGGCCGACGTCTATGTAGAATTGAAGCGGCAGCATGGTCCTTGAAGCAAACTCGCTGGCCAGCCATTCTTCCTCCTCTCCGGCAGGAATATCCCGCCCAAATCCTGGATTCCATTTGAAAGCGCCCGATTGCATGATAACTTTGCCGAAGATGTCAGCGTATTGCAGTGCGGCAAGCCCAGCAGCCAGCCCACCCAGACTGGATCCCCCCACAATGGTCTGTGTTGGATCGGTGGTTATGTGATAGTTTTGGCGCACCCAGGGAAGTAATTCTTGGGTCAAGAAATTTAGAAACGGAGGATTGCGGATCATCTCGTCACGATCTCGTAGATCGGGTTGGTCAACAATGACAGCCACCAACGGTGGAATGAGTCCTTCTGCAGATAAGTTGTCCAGGATAACCGGAGTCGGAATCACCTGGTGATATATCCAAGCGTCGAACAGCACCAGCAATCCATATGGTTCGTTCCCGGCTGAATAGCCAGTCGGGGAGTAAGTATATATCCAACGTGTGTTATTCAGGATTGTGCTAGCGAAGCGATGTTTTTCAACCTGACCTTGTGGACCTCTCTGCCGTTCCTTAAACCAGGGGTTGGGATCATATCCGGGCAACTCGATATAGGAATTGAGCGATTTCATCCAGGTGCTTCCAGCGAGCCATTCCTCCCGCTCCGGATGGTCTTCTTCGTCATAAGCGATTCTGATTTGCCGTGAGTTGAGCGGATCAAGTTGCCAGGTTGAGGTTATATCTGGCCAGCGTTCTGCCCAAGGATCAGTTTCTGCCCCCAGCAGTTCTGGGTCGTTTGGCGAAAGTAAGTAGTCAATACAGTAGTCGGACCGAAGCCGGTAGGTCTTGTACCAGACATTTGTGCCGGGCAGGTCCGTCATTGCGTTTTCGCCGACACCGGGGCTGCCTACAATATTTGTCCAGCGAAAATCATCACACCGTACCACTACATTAGATGTGGTCTTCGCCCCTTGCCACAAAAATGTTACGAAAACAAACTCGTCGTCATCAGGAATGTTTTCGACGAGAGGTGTGCCTTGCTGGAGCACATCTCTCCAAAAGGCATCAAGTGAAGCATTATCTCCCTTTTTCAATTCTCGCTGTAGGGAAACGATGCGAGGGCTTAAAAACGCTTGATCAGAAACCATGGTTGCTTCCTTGTAGTTAGCCGCCCAACAATTCATTAACCGTTGCGATATCTTGCGACATATCGAAATATACCGTACATGAGGAATCAATGCAGAATGTGTCAAGCATTTTGAAACCACTTGTTGCCAGAAAATCGGGAGGACTTATCCTCAGTACATGGCCAAAGTATCCTTTCAACACCAGCTAGCAACTCGGCATTGTCGGATGTGGCTGGGTCAGTTGTCAACCCCACCTCTGCAGCCCGGTGTGCTCCCAAAGGCGCTGTACTGGTAACAGTTGCCGGTTGCGGAGTACTAATCCATACTTGGTCAGTGGCGTTCGTTGCTATCGGCCGACCTTTGACAAATCGTTCTGGATGCGCGACAAGCGGTATCCAAGACACGCTGTCGCTTAGCGCGAACTTCATCGACTTGCTCGTATTGAGCTACCGCTGGTGTCATCAAGCCCAGACCCGTGTGGTGAAGTTAGTAGTTGTACCACGGGAAGAGAACACGCGTCCAAAAGCATGCCTGGCCATCGGAATTGCTTGCGAGTCCTCCTTACAGACCGACCCGCCCCCATTCATAGACTGCTGATCTCGTCCACTCTGATACATTTGGTCTTACTCCTCTTGCCCTTGAATTCTACCCTATTCATTAGGGTGTAGTTGTCCCATCTATTCTGGCACAAAGAGGACCCTAATCATTGGTTGGGAGGGCTTTTCTTATTTTGTTATAGTTCTCTCACACAATGGAAAGGATGCTTACGCCTTCGCGCTGGTAATGATTAGGAAAATGAAAAAATCGTTTTGGGTTCTGTTTCTTTTATTATTCGTTGCCACTGTTGGTTGCAACAAATCAGAACGGGCAACGCCTACATCGCAGCCGGAAGAAGACATGATTATCACCGAAACGGCAGGAATAGTAAGCCAACAACCTCAACCAGCGGCAACTGCCACATTATTGATACCAGCGCCGACTTTCACCCCGATACCGACTCTAACTCCAGCAAATCAGCCGACAATTACACCAATTACAGTCATCGCACTCAAAACCACGGAAGATTTTGGTGACAATAGAAACTTTCTAACCGGTGAGCTAACGAATGATCCGGACTCTTTGAAGCGGCGCCCAATCGCCGTAAAGATATCGAATGCCCCGGCTAAATATACCCGGCCGCAGGCCGGATTGAATTCGGCCGATATCGTATTTGAACACATCACAGAAGGTTCACTCACACGCTTCACCGCTATCTTATATGGTGAAATACCTGAAAATATGGGACCCATTCGCAGCGCCCGGCTCATCGATTTGCAGATCCCAGTCATGTATGATGCTGCGCTGGCTTATTCGGGAAGCAGCATCGGTGTATCTCGACAGCTTTTTAGCTCAGATTTTTCAACGCGTATCTTAAGGACTCGAGAACAGGGATATTACAGGACAGGCGAAGATAAACCATATGAACATACCTTGTATGCTCATCCTGAGGATTTTTGGCCCGTATTGGAGCAAAAGGGAGAAAATCAGGCTCCTGACTTTAATAACTTCATGACGTTTTCGTCAGTACCACCAAAGAACGGTCAACTCACCAAAGCTGTCAATATTAATTATCTGAAATTCACCTCAATTGATTGGCGATTTGATCCAGATAATGAAACCTACCTGAGATGGGTGGATGGCGAAGAACACCTGGACGCCAACAATGGCCAGCAGATTAGCGCCGCAAATGTCGTGCTCATATTCGCTCCTCACCAACTAGATACAACCATTTGCGAGTTCCAATCTGGGGACCAATGTTTGGCATACTCTATGCAAATAGATCTTATGGGAGAGGGACCGGCCGTTATATTGCGGGATGGTCAGCGCTATAACGTTACCTGGCGGCGAAATCATCGAGATGACCTATTGACGCTGGTTGATGAGGTAGGTCTTCAATTTCCAATGCAAATAGGCAATACCTGGTTTCAGATTATGCCCCAAGATTATCCGGCACCGATCTTCGAAGATGGCTGATTGGAAGGCGAAATCCACGGAAAGTAATCCCCCGATCGTCAAGACTTCATTTGTCACCCTCTTATTTCTTATAGAATTGTCCGGTTGCTGACCATGAGGGCCTAGATAATGCGTTATTCTATTCAGGCGGGTTATTATCATGAATTGATGATCATCGCTTGACACTGAAGAGAAAGCCTTTATATTGGAACCCTAAGGATACTGAATCGCCACAACAGACTTCTTTGTTAAGATTATAGCTTCTGATCAAAGTGATCTAGCGTTTTGGTAGGAATTTCTCAATAAATTCAAGCTGGCTCGTAGCCAGATTAGTGAGGTTAACTTAATGCCACGAATGGTGAATTGTGTGAAATTCGGCAAGGAACTTCCAGGTTTGGAAAAGCCGCCGATACCAGGTGAGCTTGGACAACGTGTCTTCGAGAATGTATCTGCACAGGGTTGGGACCTATGGAAAGATCAGATAATTATTTTGATCAATCATTATGGCTTAAACATGGCTGATCCCAGAGCACAGGCATTTCTCAATGAACAGATGGAAGATTTCTTTTTTGGCGAAGGCGCACAAATGCCGGACGATTGGACTCCACCAGGACAGGGAGGTAAAGGAGCGCCTTCTCCATTTGGTAAAGGTTCCCCAGCGCAGCCTAGTAAATAATGTCATTCAATATTCTGTTGTTGTCCTGCTATGAGTTAGGGCACCAGCCAATAAGCCTTGCGTTGACTGCGGCATTTTTTCGAGAAGCTGGCTTCGACGTTTCCACCCACGATCTCTCAGTTGAAGATTTTCCGCTGCAAGATGCTGCCAAGGCGGATTTCGTCGGGATTTCTTCACCGATGCACACCGCTATGCGGCTTGGCGTTGCGACCGCTAGGCGCCTCAGACAGATCAATCCATCCACTCATATTTGCTTTTATGGGTTATATGCCTACCTCAATTCTGAATACCTTCTAAATCTTAACGGCCAAGGAGCAGGTAATCTGGCAGATTCTGTCATTGCCGGAGAGTATGAAACACCATTGGTCCATCTGGCAAAGGCACTTCAATTTGGGGAGACTATATCCACCGTTACCGGCACCATGACTCGGGAAAAGTCTTCGTTGCCAATTATTGCCCGACAACGCTATCCAGTGCCACACAGATCCACGTTACCAGATATCGATCATTACGCTCAATTCATCCAAAATGAGCATGCAGTAGCCGCTGGTTATGTGGAATCGAGTAGGGGCTGCCTCCATTTATGTCGCCACTGTCCAGTTGTCCCCATATATAACGGGCGTTTTCGTGTCGTACCAGCAGAAACGGTTCTAGCTGATATCCGGCAACAAGTGATTGCGGGAGCAAGGCATATCACTTTTGGCGATCCCGATTTCTTAAACGGTCCCGGGCACGCCATGAAGATTACACAGGCGATGCATGCCGAATTTCCTCAGGTGAGTTTTGATTTTACAACGAAAGTCGAACATATTTTGGAGAATAGCCAATTGTTGCCGGAGTTACAGAGTAGGGGGGCTGCATTTGTCATCTCGGCATTTGAATCAACCAGCGATCAGGTACTTCAAGCTCTAGATAAGGGCCACTCTGCTGATGATTTAGACGATGCTTTGAATGTGCTAGAGAAGGCTAAATTGCCGGTTCAGCCAACTTGGGTCCCCTTTACGCCTTGGACCTCATTGGATGATTACCTGGGGTTCCTGGATTGGATCAAGAGACTTAATCTGATTGGCTCCATTCCACCGGTTCAATACTCTATTCGCCTCCTGCTGCCACCCAAGAGCAAGTTGCTTCAGAAATATCGTTCCAGCAGTTGGCTAGGAGTGCTGGATCCTGAAAATTTCACCTATGTATGGCATCACCCGGATTCTAGGATGGATTCTCTCCACGGCCGTGTTTCACAAATTGTTGAACAAAGGCGAGATGATCCTTGGGGAGCATTCTCGGCTATCGAACAAGCGGCCTACGAATTAACCGGCCGAGAAATACCAATCATTCAAGAGCCAGTTCTGGCCCAAATTTTGCCACCTCGATTGACTGAAGATTGGTTTTGCTGAGCGGAGCCTAATACTGGCCAGTTGGGCCAGTTAACTAAATGAGATTGGCAGAGCGCCACCAGCGATAATACTTATCTCGAAGTTCATCTCTGGAAGGCAGATTGAAATAGGCCAATTCCTCTTTGTTTCCCACAAAAATGCCACTCTTAATCATGCGGTATGGGAATTCGACAGGATGCACCCTGTCAACCATCTTACTATGAATGGTTTTGTTGCGTAGCTCAACGAGACATTCTCGCAGGTGGTGAATGAAATCATAAGGTAACTCGCCCACCTCCCCAAATTCAGGGTCTCGAGCCAAGGCGCCTAGTCGCAATTCGACGAAAGCGATTGCCGGTAAGTGAATCAAGCTTTGTGGATCTTGAGTTATGAAGCTATAGAACTGAACAGGGGCGAGTGTGCTCACAACCAGGGGCGTGACCGGAGCGATCTCCTGGTACATGTGTAGTTCTTCATCATCCGGGGGCAAGTCATCACACAGGTCTAAACCCAACGTTTCACCATACGACGTAACCAAATATAATTTTTTAACGGCCGACATAGGGACATGTTCGAGCACACGATACGTTGAGATATAGACAGATTTTTTAACCGTGCCATCGACATGGGGAACACAACGTTCCAAGCCTTCGTCAATTCGAAAGAATTCGTTTCGAAACTCTGGATCTATCTCGAGAAATATGGCTTGACTGTGATATTTTCGATGACTACCAACGGCGTAATAAACGCCAAATTCTTCAGGTGTTAACATGGAGGCTATGAGTGCTTCCGGCATTAGGGATAGATAAATATTTGCGGTCATTCTTAATAACTTACTCCTGGAAAAGCGAATCGAAGCCTGTGACCATTTTCAATATTGTGACATGGGTTTCATGGTACAACGACCATATTAAGTCACCTATTATACCAAGTTCGATCACTCTAACGAGGACATTCGAACATGATTTAGCAGCCTCGCTTTAAATATTGGAGGAGAGTAGAGGCAACCCAGGTGAAATCGAAAAGCGCAGCTGTTTGTGTGCTGTTCTCAGAGCAGCTTCTACCTGTGCAGGATCATCGCCACGAGCGAAAATGAAACCAAGGTAGCTTTCACCTTCCGGGAGCGGAGTCAAGTAGTTATTTACCTTAGCCGTAATTTCTACTCCCTCAATTAGAGGTATGGAAGCAGCTTTTTCGCAACCCTCAACTTTCTTGAACAGTCCTGCTTCGGGAATCGGAATCATCATGACTCCACTCGCTTGATTCGCCTGCTGTGTGTCAGGAATCTCCATCCCAAAACAGTTTCTGAGGATAATTTCCTCTAGAGAAGCATTAACACCGAATCGAAGAGTTTTCGAACATAGCCCACCGATAGAACGACCAGCCACCTCAATAATCCATACCCCCTCATCATTTATGCGTAATTCTGCATGAATCGGACCTTCGCGCAGGCCAATTGCCATCACCACCTGCTCTGCAACTTTCGTTATTTCTGCCTGGATTTCTTGCGGGAGCCTCGATGGCGTAACGTAAATGGTCTCTTCAAAAAAGGGTCCTTCCAAGGGATCGGGTTTATCGAAAAGCGCCAGAATCTTCAAGCGACCATCTGTCGCGAGCCCTTCCAGGGCAACTTCGAAACCCGGGATATATTGCTCAACTAGAAACTCAAGCTTTTCAGAACCCGAATAGTTTATTGATAATATATGGTTCAGTCTTGTCGCTGCTCCAACGAATTCTTGCCTTGTATTGGCTCTTATCACGCCCTGGCTTCCATTGAGTGACAATGGTTTCAATACGCAAGGATAGGCAACCTTTGCAGCTAATCTTTCCAAATAATCTTCTCCTTGCTCAAGATCTATCTGGATTAGTTGCGCAGCTGGCGAGCGGACATCTGCCTTGGCCATCAGTTGACGCATCGCAAATTTGTTTCTGGAGGCCTCGGCTGCGTTAATGGAAATGTGCGGAATCCCTAAAGAGTTGGCGGCAATTGAAGCAACCACGGTTCCGCTATCATCAACAGCTAAGATGGCCCCAATGGGATTCTCGACGGCAAAATCACAGATCATTCGCGCCGCTACTTCCGGCACGCCAAATTGGAGACCAAGAGGATAGTTCCAATAGTCAGCTAGCTGCTTTTCCATATTGATAGCCCTGATGACTTTTACACCGAGGCGATCAGCGGCTGAAATGAAGGATTGAGCACGATATGTCCGGCTGGTTAACAGCAATAGCACACTATGGGGTAGTGTGGTACGGTCGATACGTTCGGCAACGGTATTCATCAACTAATTTTACTCTTCTTTATTAGGATAGGCACTTGGGAAATAGAGAAGCCCTTAAACTTTTACAGCTTGAAATGAGAGCCTGCTCTCTTTGTCTTGAATCCGGTTATGATATTACTCCAGGGGCGATATTCTCTGGCATTATTGGAGCAAAGGTAATGCTGATTGGCCAGGCGCCGGGTGTTACAGAAGTCGAAGCCAGACGTCCCTTTAACGCGAGTAGCGGCCGTAGACTCTTCAAGTGGCTAGGTTCGGCCGGTTGGGATGAAACAAGATTTCGACAACACCAGTATTTGACAGCGGTCACTAAATGCTTTCCGGGAAAAAACAACTCAGGCAGAGGGGATAGGCTGCCGAGCAAAGTTGAACAAAAATTATGCCGAGATTATCTTGCCCGGGAAATCAGAATCATTGAGCCAAGAGTAATCATTCCAGTAGGAGGACTGGCGATTAAGATCTTTTACCCATCAAATCTCAAGTTGGATGAAATAATTGGAACCGCAATCATTCATCCAGATTCGCGCGTTGGTATGATGGATCGATTGACCGCTAATCCTGGGAATATTGTGGATTCAATCGATGCAAAATTGGCGTCAAATTCAATCTGGATTGTTCCTTTACCGCACCCATCGGGTGCGAGCGCCTGGACAAACAAAGCACAGAATTTGACATTAATCGAAAAAGCGATCGTGTTATTGAGCGACCTTCGTCAAATGCATCATCTTGATTAGCTGTCCACAAAAAGAAACGCCCGGTGAACATACAAACGTATGTCTACCGGGCGCAACCATTTTTTATCCGAAAGCTATTACTTTCTCAGAGATGAGGCGGTCATCGGCCGATTGTTGGAGCCATTCCCGGTTGCAACCGGAGGAATGGTTACACTTTCTTCACCTGTATCCGGATCATCAGTCGTGCCAAAGGATGATTCGGAGGCATCTAACAAGGCAATCTCCAGGACTTCGTCCAGGTGACTGACGCAGACCAACTCTAAATCATCCTTAATCCGTTCCGGCAACTCAGGAATGTCCTTGGCATTATCAATTGGCATCAACACAACTTTGATTCCCGCACGGTGGGCGGCAATGGTTTTTGCTTTGAGTCCGCCTATTTGAAGCGCCTTGCCTCTTAAGGTTACTTCACCAGTCATGGCCACGTCTCTACGAACGGGCCTTCTGGTGAATGCCGAGATGATAGCTGTGGCCAAAGCCAATCCGGCACTGGGACCATCTTTGGGCGTTGCGCCGGCCGGGACATGAACATGGATATTGGTCTTATCAAATATGGCCGGATCTAAGCCCAGGTTCCGTGCATTGGCCCGGGCATATGTTAAGGCAGCCTGGGCTGATTCTTGCATGACCTCTCCAAGGGATCCTGTCAATTGGACTTTGCCAGTACCTTCACTAAGACTTACTTCTATGGACAAGATATCGCCGCCGAAGCTACTGACTGCCAGACCGGTGGCGACACCAATCTCGTCTTTTTCCTCGGCGATGCCGTAACTGAATTTCTCAGGCCCCAGGTATTCTTCAATTGAAGCAGGAGAAATCCCAAATGGACCGGATTCACCGCTGGCGACGCGAACTGCTAATTTGCGGATTATGCTGCCGATATTTCGTTCCAATTGGCGGACGCCAGCTTCTCGCGTGTAATAACGAATAATTGTCCGTAGAGCTTGTTCATCAAACTCTATGGCCACACCGTCCGTAATGCCGTGTCCTTCCAGCTGCTTTTTGACAAGATATCCTTCGGCGATCGCCAGCTTCTCATCCTCAATATATCCAGGCATATTGATTGATTCCATTCTGTCCAATAAAGGCGCAGGAATCGTGGCCAATTGATTGGAAGTGGTAATGAATATCACCTGACTCAGGTCAAAGGGTACTTCCATGTAATGGTCGGTAAACGAGTGATTTTGTTCGGGATCGAGAACCTCAAGCAGAGCCGAACTAGGATCACCACGCCAATCCGCACCTACCTTATCAATTTCGTCCAAGACGATGACTGGATTTCGACTGTTGACATCACGCAGAGCCCGAATAATGCGCCCAGGCATTGCGCCAATATAAGTCCGGCGATGGCCTCGTATTTCGGCCTCGTCACGTACGCCACCCAGGCTTATACGAACCATCTCTCTGCCCATTGCTTTGGCTACAGAAGTAGCAATCGACGTTTTACCGACGCCGGGTGGGCCGTTCAAGTTGACGATAGCTCCACGCATTTGCTTGCCGGCTAATTTCCTGACGGCCACGTATTCGATTATCCTGTCTTTGACATCGTCCAAGCCGAAATGATCGGAATCGAGGACCTTGCGCACATGATCCAAATCGAAATTATCTTCAGTCGTCTTTGACCAAGGAAGTTCAACAAGCCATTCCAAGTATGTACGAATGACGCTGGCTTCGGCTGAGTGATTACCAACGCGCTCGAGCCGTTTTAGTTCTTCACGCGCCCTTTTTTCTACGGCTTCGGGCATTTCGGCCGAAGCGATTTTCTCCTCGATTTCACCGAGAATATTGGCATCATCCTCGCCGAGTTCCTTTTGAATGGCCTTCATTTGTTCCCGCAGCAAGTATTCTCTTTGGGCTTGACTGGCGCCATCCTGAGCTTCTTGCTGGATTTTAGACCTGACCTCAGCGATACGGAGTTCCTTTTCAAGAAAATCACGGACAATGGTTAATCTTTCAACCCCGTGGACTGATAAGAGCAGATCGAGTTCTATCTCAAACGGAATGTTCAAAATCCCGGCAAGATAGTCCGCCAATTGGCCGGCCGTTTCATGACTGCGTAATGAGGCCAGAACTTGTCGATTTAATTCGCCTAAGGTTTCAGCATACTGCTCTAGGTAAGCAATGGCCTCAGCCATCAATTCATCTGCCTCGGCGTCAGTTCCATCGTCGATTTCGCTAAATGTACCAGTTAGATAGGGATTAGTATCGACAAGACCGTCGAACTGGACACGCCTTCTTAACTCGACCAGCATCTGAACCCCTAAATGTGAGGTGCGTAAAACATCGCGGACAGTTGCTAGTATACCGATTGGGGTTAATTCTTCATCACCAGGTAACTCGATTTCACTATTAAATTGAGCCAAGATCAATATATCTCCATCCGCTTGGTTGGCAGCTTGGGCTGCGGCCAGAGAACGCGGGCGGCCAATCGAGATAGTGGTTGTGATACCTGGAAATACAACGCCTCCACGCAGTGGGACGACGGGTAGTGCTTTCTTTTCATCAGAAGTCATTTGAATTGCTCTCCTTTGCTCGTTTTGCCAAAAGATTCTACCGGATTAGCTCATCAGCCGGACCAAAGTTGGCCTGGTGTGGCTCAATCCGCTGCGCTTTGGCAGCGAGCGATGTACCAATTGTATTGATGATTGTCTATGCAACAATTTGAATCACGTAAGAATTTAACTGTGCCGGAGTATGGTGCCTTTGGAACCAAAGTATCTTGCCGGCGTGGGTGTGTTCGAATCTTAACGCGAGCTCTGACTATTCATCACAATTATCTGTTACATCTGAACAAGACTTTGTTAGAATAATCACTTCTTGATCGGATCAAGATGCGGGTGTCTGGCCCGCTACTGGCTATGGCAACAAAGCGAGGTGGTAAGTGAATAGAATATACATTGATGGCAAGTGGGAAAACGGGACCTCAACCGCTTATGTGGAAATATTGAATCCGGCTACTGAAGAAGTATTAGATACTGTTCCTGCCGGCACACCTGCTGACGCTGATAAAGCTGTAAATGCAGCTAGGATCGCATATAAAAATTGGCGTTGGATTCCAGGCTTGGAAAGAGCGGAACTGATGCATGAGGCTGCCCGCAAGATCAGAGAGAATTATGATGAAATTGCCCGGCTAATGACGTTGGAAGAAGGAAAACCTTTGCCGGAAAACGAGGAAGAGGTTGAGTGGGTTATTGGCACCCTCGACTATTACGCGGAAATGGCCAGGACCTATCGAGGTCGATTGTTGGCACCAGCAGAGCGCAGCCAGTTTAATTTTGTAGTTAAGGAACCAATCGGGCCGGTGGCTTGCATCGTTCCTTTTAACTATCCATTGCTGCTAATGATCTGGAAAGTGGCGCCGGCGCTTGCATCCGGTAATACGGTAATCGTAAAACCTGCCGAACAAACCCCGCTCACCATGTTGCTACTGGCCGAAAAGGTTTTCTCTCATTTTCCACCGGGTGTTGTCAATGTTATTACCGGCGGTGGTCTGGTTGGGGAAGCTTTGGTCAAGCACCCAGATGTACCAGTAATCGCCTTCACTGGGTCGACCGCTGTCGGCAAGCGTATTGCTAGATTGGCGGCCGACCAGATGAAACGTATGCACCTTGAATTGGGTGGCAAGGATGCGTTTGTGATCGCGCCTGACGCCGACATAGAAACTGCAGTTGAAGCAGTTGCTTATGCAGCATTGATCAATGCGGGACAAGTGTGCACGTCTACCGAACGGGTCTATGTGCCTGAAGCTATGTTAGCCACTTTCACAGAGGCAATGGTCGCTTTCGTCAAAGAATTAAAGATCGGACCCGGCATCGATCCAAAAACCGACCTAGGACCCATGGCAGATAGTCTATACCGAGATAAGGTCGAGAGGCACGTGACCGATGCAGTTGAAAAGGGTGGGCAGATAGTTAGTGGTGGCCAGAGACCAAAAGATTTTATACGGGGATTCTTCTACGAACCGACAATCTTGATAAACGTTGACCACAATATGAAGTGCATGCGTGAAGAGACTTTTGGACCAACAATTCCCCTAATGGGATATCGAAGTTTTAACGAAGCGATCGACCTTGTGAACGATAGTGAGTATGGTCTGGGTGCTTGTCTAAGGACCAATGATGCCAGATTAGCCAAGCGATTTTTCGAAGAAGTTAGGGCTGGCACTATCTGGATTAACGATCCGTTGACTGATAATTACGGGGGACCTTTTGGCGGTATGAAGATGAGTGGCAACGCGAGAGAGTTAGGAGAAGAGGGGCTCGAGAGCTTTCTTGAAACCAAGCACGTTCATTGGGATTTTGACGATCGCCCAAAGGAGTTCTGGTACCCATATGGGGAATAGAGTTGCATAAATCCCTAATTTGAAAATAGGGATTAGCAACGCTCATTCTATTGTATTGAGAACCTCAACGCATTCAGCGTCCTGAAGCCCGCCTCATTCGGCCGAACATGGCAATCATGCTGACCATTGTCGTGAAAAATGCGATGGCGATTTTGGTTGGGTCAACAATGGGTTCAACTCTTACGCCTTGAGGACCGATTTCAATGGCCGCTACTGGACGCCCAAGAGCTGCGCCTCCACCTCCACCACCGCCACCCACGCCCATGGTTTGAGATCGTTCTTGATCTTCGGAAGGAGGTTCCGACCCACCGCCACCGCCAAAACCAAATCCCAATCCGACTCGGGCTTCAGAGGCCGTGATGACTTTGTACTCTCCTGCTTCTACGGGATCGCTAAATACGGAACTCGGACTGGCTACGGAGATTAACCGCTCCAACAACTTGTTGGCTTCTTCTTGATTGGGGATTGTCTTTGAAATAAGCTCGATTCCTTCCGTCATTATTATTATCCTTTTACTCTGTATTTGAGTTCAATCGGCGGCTTACTAGATGAATGATTCCAGCAGCCGCCAGGCCACTGAACAATAGGCTGATCTGAGCCAATAGTGTGACATCGACGATTGGAATACGCCGTGACTCGCCAGATTCATAGACTTCGATGGCCACCGGCCGATTCCAAACAAATCCACCGAATGGAAGTCGAATTATCAATGATTTTGAAATAGGAATGATAGAATGGTCCATATGCTCAATTGGTTCACCCATGACCGTTCTCAATTGGACCAAGCCAACTCCTTTTTTCATTTGACCTCCCTTAATTCAATCGCCTGGTGAATCAACCAGTTACACATTTGACTATTGCTTGTTCTTAAGTACTTTAGCATAATTTAGGCTAGCTGCACGCGACCTAATTTGGGGTTTGGGACTGTAACCGTGCCGGTTAGGATTAAGTGAAATGCCACGCAGACTTGGTGCAAATGCCAAATGGGGCCAAATCCTTTTTTCCCTGGTTGTTCTTAGTCTCTTTTTTGGTGGTATCCTGACGCCAGCACGGCAAAGCGGCCTGCTGCCGATTGGTCAAATTCAAGGTCGGGATAGTGAGTCTCCATTTTTGGATCGCCAGGTTGGATTTCAAGGTATCGTTACCGGAATTCGCGAGGATCAGAATGCTGCTGGGATACGGTACTATACTTTCTTTGTTCAGAGCGGGGAGGGCGCGAGTGATGGCGACCCACTGACTTCAGATGGCATTGCCGTCTTTACCGGCCGGTCTCGATCTCGAATCAAAATCGGCGACTCGGTAGAGGTCTGGGGAGTTGTCACTGAATTCTATGGGCTAACAGAAATTGACGACAAGGGTCTATATTACCAAGTTAAAAGTAATGATAATTTATTACCCGTACCGGTTGAATTAAATCCTCCAGCTGAAATTTCTGACAGTAGCGGATACTACGAATCTTTTGAGGGGATGCTTGTCGAATCACCGCTTGCGGTTACTGTTGGGCCAACACATAGTGGTTGCGGTTTTTCCGTAGTCGACGAAGATTTTGGCTCGCACAGGATCTTAAAACACAGCCAAGCAGACTCCCGTGGTGATGTGATTAAGGTCCTTTATTTCTCCGATGTGGAATGTGGCAATTTGCCGGCGCTGGCCACGGGTGACAGGATCGAGGGGGTTCTTGGGCCGCTAACTTATCATTTCGATCAATATAAGGTCGTATTGCAAAAATCCACCGAATTGCGAATCTCCAAATTTGACCGACCGCTTGCCCCGCAACCTCCAAATCTACTGTCCGGACAGTATACTATCGCATCATTTAACCTGGAAAATTACTTTGATGCGATTGATGACACGGGAGAGAGCGCAGAGCCGAAACCATCATTGCTGGAGATCGAAATAAAACAAATTAAGCTGGCTCACACTATCGCCATTACACTGGCATGTCCAACGATAATCGGTGTTCAGGAAGTTGAGAAATATGAACTACTAACTGAATTATCCAACCGGTTGACAGATCGTTGTGGTTTCACCTATGAAGTTAGCCATCTAGATACGGTCGATGCTCGAGGGACTGATCTGGCCTTGCTCAGTCATCCAGCTCGTGTTGTCATTAAGGATTTCAGCCAACACCAATCATGCAGCCAGATAGTGACCGAGATATCTGATCCGGCCGTTTCATGCACTGAGGGCGAAGAGCCTCTCTTTGCCAGACAGCCATTCATCGTCAACTTGGAAATCGATGGCGTGCCGCTGACAGTGATTGTCAATCATTTCAAATCAAAGAGGGGTGGCGAGGAGGAAACGGAACCCTGGCGTATCGCCCAGTCGCAGGAACTTAATCTCTTGATCCGGAAAAAGTCAGGGGATCTAATTGAATCGGCTCTGGTAGTCCTGGGCGATTTCAACGACTATGACCAGGCTCCGGTTAGAAAAGCCCTGACTGATACAGGAGTACTGGTCGATGCGTTGTCATCTATTACCGAGGATGAGCGATATAGCTACATCTTTGACGGTGAATCTCAATTAACGGATTGGATCCTGGTTTCGCAAATTCTTAGCGACAAGATTGTAGAGGCTAGAATAGCGCATGTTAACGCCGATTATCCACATCAACTGAAGACAGCAACGGTTCCGGAACTGATCGCCCATCGGTCCAGCGATCACGACATACCGGTTGTGACTTTCGACATCGCACCACCCGCCGAGGTTCAAAAAATCCCAACTACGCCAGAGTTTGTTGAGGCGACTGAAGTCGAAGCCCGATCATTACCGGCAACCCCGCAACCAATCCTTCCACAATCGAACTCTGTTGCAAAGGATGAAGAACAACTTCGTTTATCCAATGAGGAAGTGATTGATCAAATTGACGAGACAATAAAATCAGAGGGTAGGGCTGCCGTAATTGGAAATCAAGATACCACAGCAGAAGATGACTCGATGAGGCTCCCGGACCTTGAACTCATCATATTGGCCATAGCTTTGCTTGGTGCCTTGGCGATTTTGGTTATCGTTGTAGTAAGAAGGCAGCAAAGAGGATAATGGATATATCAGGCGATTGAATGAAATCGTGTTTTCATCTTTCCCGAACTTAATGCGACCGTTAAATCGTCACCTGCTCTTATCAAATAGGTTATTATCCCACTGGCGCGCAGGATCTGAGCAATTGGCGCGGAGGAATACAGCCCTCCAAAGGATTCTGGATCTACCAAGACCGAAACAATGCGCAGTCCCCTTTTACCAAGCTGCCTGACTGTGGTTGCCATTTCTTCGTGATTCGAAGGCGTAACCATGATAACCGTCGTACCTCTGGGAAATAGTTTCGATTCAGCATCCAAGACATCTTCGACAGAAACCTGACCACCTGCTCTCAATACGGCAAGCGTCTCCAATATTCGGTTGATCTGCCGTTCGCCTCTATCAGGTTGAATGATCTCATGCGATTGCCCATATGCTAGAAGGCCTACAGCGCGATCGCTGCGCAAAAAGTATTGGGCTAATGAAGCGGCAATCGTGACGGTATATTCTTCTGTAGAATCGGGCAGTCGGTATTCTTCTTCCTGCCAACGTAACCAGGATGGAAGTTCACCTGCTTTGGTTGGTGCCGTAGGGACTATGCGTTCCTGAGTGGTCGACACATGTGAGAAAATCGCCATATCCGCCACAATCCATATGTCGGCTAAGGGATCAAGTTCAAACTCCTTGACTATTAATCTCTCGCGTCTAGCCGTACTTGCCCAATGAATGCGGCTGAAGCTGTCACCTGGCGCATAGTCGCGAACACCAGAGGCGTTGGTTGTGACATAGTGGGTCCGACGACGAAGAGCGTCACCGCCAGGCAATACCCCAATTGGCAACGCGAATTGATGAATGTCCACGGTCAGCGGATAAACGACAACATTAGTTGTCGCAGTCAATTCACGCTTCATTGGAAACAACCCAAAGGGATCACTAGTATTTAATTGGATTGGACCAAGCCGGTAGCGGCCTCGCAGCTGGCAAATTGTGCCGGTTCGCCAAGTGAAACTGGCTCTCGAACCTAGGCCGTTCACGACCTTACTTGTGAAGTGATCTGGCAAGGTAGAATAATCTCGAATCTCAATCCACAGTTTTGGCAATATGCTCGTATTGCGTATAGTGAAGCGTTCTTCCAGAGGACGGCCGACTTGTGTGCGCCGCGTTCGCGTAACTCGGGATAAATAAGTCCAATTGATATTGCTCCAGGCCCAGGCTAAAGAAACGATCAACAATAGGCCTAACAAATAGGTAATATTGAAGAAAAGGTCCCGGCCGGTGGCAAGGCCGCCGACCAAAGATAGAATTCCCAGTATGATTACCCCGGTGCGACGTTGTTTAAGAAAACTCATCCGGGAACCTGTGCCCCTGGTACCGGTAAATTGTCCAGAATATCTTGTATGATCGTGACTGGTTCAATATCTTTGATACGTGCTGCTGGACCAACGATAATCCGATGGCTTAAGGCTGGTTCAGCCAAGGCTTTGACATCATCAGGCAACACGTAATCGCGGCCGAAGATCGATGCTCTTGCTTGACATAATCGATATATTGCCAATGCTCCACGCGAACTCGCTCCCAAGTAGACATCAGGGTGAATTCGTGTTCGGCGGACGATCTCAACAATATATTCCTTTATCAGTGAATCCAGGTAAACATCCTTGATAGCTTTTTGGGCGACCAGTAGCTCGTCAACTGATACAGCCTGTTCGAGGTTTTCAATTGGGTGAACGAACTGCTGGCGATCGAGAATCTCAATCTCTTCATCCTTTAAAGGATAGCCAAGCTGGATTCGTAACATAAAACGATCGAGTTGAGCTTCGGGCAGCGGGAATGTACCCTCATATTCGATGGGGTTTTGCGTGGCCAATACCATAAAGGGGGGTTGCAGAGGGTGGGTGACGCCGTCTACTGTCACCTGTCGTTCTTCCATGGCTTCGAGCAAGGCGGATTGTGTCTTTGGCGTCGCCCGGTTGATCTCATCGGCCAAGACGATCTGTGCATGGATTGGACCGGGTCTGAATTCAAATTCGCGGGTTTTTTGGTTAAATACAGAAACGCCGGTGACATCAGTAGGTAACATGTCCGGCGTGAACTGGATTCTTCGAAACTGGCAACCAACAGAACGAGAAACTGACTTGGCCAGGACAGTTTTTCCTGTACCGGGAACGTCCTCTATAAGTATATGGCCTTGACAAAGCAAGCCAAGGACCGTTAATTGAACGGCCGAGTGCTTGCCTACGATAACCCGCTCGATATTCTCAACGATTCGATTTGCTATAGCCTGAACATCCGACATTGATTGCTCCTAGGAGAATGGTTTTGATCTAAAGGTGTTTAAGCGTGGCCGATTGTAGGTTGGTGACAGTGATATCAGGGTAAACCTGCCAGAGCCTATTGTACGCCTGCTATATGGTGAGGCAAGCATCGGTAGTTTACCGTTAATAAAGGCGAATTAAGAATCTGATGAACTCAATAGGCGGCGGGCAAGCCAGGTCAGGAAAGCGGCAAGCAGAATCACCATAACCGGGAATAAAACTGCGCTAGGTAAAGCCTCACCGATATTAGCCAGCCGGTATGCCCAGGTCACCTCAACATTCATATTATGGCGGTACTCTTCAACCGCACGCCAATTTTCCCGCCCTTCTACTTCGAGCAATCTGTAAACAGTCACGTACAGGAGTTGCTCCCCAGGCTCTCGCGCCAGGACCGACCATTTCCACTCTGTCGGTTCGATGCTACTCAGCACTTGTTCTGACTCGCTATGAATTGGCCGGATGAAAAAGGCCTCGGGATTAGAACTTTCAAGTTCCGCTCTCATCCAAGGCGTGATTTGTAACGTTTCGCTAATTATTGGACCAGGCGCGGTTATCTCCGAAGCCAGGTCTGAGGGCGGCATTAACAACGAAGATGGGCTTATGAGCAACTGCACGTCGACAACGCTGTCGATGGTCATTTCATTTGGCGCATTATGTGCAATACTACCTTCCATCGTATTTTTGAGTTCGGCATCAATTGTGGCCAGGGCCACGGGTAAAGGAACCGATGTAGCCTGGGGAGTTACTGTTGGTGAACCAGGGGAATTTGTGGGCAATACGATGATCCTGGTTTCCTGGCTGCTGGCAGTCACCTCTTCTATAATAGTTTCAGCACCACCACCACAAGCCGTCGAGATCAGGACCATGATCACAAGAATCAAAATGTGCTTATATGGCCTTTCCTTGTGACCGAAAGCGCTATAGGTTACTTCAGAAGGAGCCTGCCTCGTTCTGCGCAACATTTCTCACCCATCCTTGCTTGTGGCCAAATCCATCATCAGCATTATAGCTCATGAGGCAGAAGGGTAATAGGTATACTCCCCTGTTCATCGGCGTTTTACCTGCTAATAATTTAAGACGCCGGCATTGGTCAGTTGAATCTGAGGGATCGACAAGCAGCAACTTCTTAGGCCGCAAAATCTGCAATAGTTGCCCAGCCTCCGGCCGGTTCCGGGTTTAATCTCCCTGCGATAAAATGACGGCGCTGTAGGGTCCTATGCCAATGTGACCGCTGAAAGCCAAACCATCCTTGTTTCCGGTCCACGCTTCGGTGTGATTGCTGGGGTAGTTTCCAAAATCAGGACTGTAACCCTGCCAATCGCTATTGAAACGCACTTTCCACAGGCCAGCTTGGGGAAAGCCGATGCTGTAATCTTGATAACTGCGGTTGGCCATATTGGCTACGACTATCACATCGTCTCCAGGCCCGCCTTTGTCCCAACGATGGAAGGCGATGACTTTGTCCTGATCGTTGACATGGAAGACATTGATATGAGGTCCCCGGAGACCTCGGGAATTGTTGTGCCAATTCCGACGCAAGCGGATTAAGTCCCGATAGAGGTTTAGGATTCCGGCATATCGTTCCTGCTTCCCCCAATCGATAGGATCGGTATCGCGAAACCATTCATCCTCCAGAAATTCCTGGCCTTGAAAGATCATTGGGATACCCGGCGCCGTGAATACTAGGGCGGCCCCCAGGGTCGAACGTTTACGGGCATAATATCCTCCAGGATCGGCCGGAGCGATTTCATATGGCACCCGGCTTTTACCATTGGCTACCTCGTCGTGAGATTCTGTGTAAATAACCCGCTGGAAAGTGTCGTCGTTGTAACGAAAAGTCAATGCATCTCTTAAAATGCCCATGTGACGCGAGCCATCCTCATGGGCGATTATGGCCTCACGTATTGGGTGAACGAAGTTGGCATCCCATTGGGCGTCGAAGCCGGCGCCTGCGGCCGAACCCTCGGTGATCCAGGGATTGTTTCGCAAATCCTCAGCGATGTTAATCTTCCAAGGTTGCCGGGAATTGACTTCCTGGTTAATCCAGCGCATAAGCTCCCATCCGTCGGAAAGATCGTTTGCCTGATCGTTATTGTTGCCAAATACGTTGCGGATATAGGCGGTGGCATCCCAGCGCAAGCCATCCACCCGGTATTTTTCTAGCCACATCAAGGCATTATCACGCAAGAATCGGCGAACTTGCTTGCGGCCATAATCTGGTCGCGTGTCTCCCCACGGCGTATTAGCCCGCCAATCGTTGTAGAAATAGATCCCCCCCAATTCATTTTCATACCAACCGTCAAAGCGCCATAAATCCAAATCAGAAGGTCCTAGGTGATTAAAAACCAAGTCGAAGATAACGGCCATGCCTAGATCGTGGGCGACCTGGATGAACTCCTTTAGCCCGACTGGGCCGCCATAATCCTCCTCAATGGCGAAAATATGGGACGGGTTGTAACCCCAGGAGAAACTCCCGGCGAACTCGAAGGATGGCATCACTTGAATGGCATTGATGCCAAGATCCTTCAAATAAGGGAATTTTTGAATCGCTTCACGCAGGTTACCCGGCTGGCCTCCCGGCTGGTCGTTGAAGGTGCCAATGTGCATTTCGTAGATGACCAATTCGTTCCAGGGAGGCATCTGGAAATGGGAGTCGCCCCAATCAAATTCATCATCGACGATAACCGCGTTTCCCACCGAGTCGGTGACATCTCTGGCATACGGGTCGATGCGCGACCTTTTCCACTCGCCATTACGAATCAGGAATCGATATTCATCGCCAGGTTTTGCCCCAGGCACATCGGCCGACCAGTGACCATTCCCTTCTTGCGCTAGAGGATGGCTATCCTCGGACCAATCATTAAAGGTGCCGATCACGGTTACGTATGTGGCAAATGGAGCCCAAAGACGGAACGTTGTTCCTCCGTTGTAGGGCACCGCCCCCATTCCAGGATGAGTTGCAGGTTTAAAATTCTTCAGCATTTATTTTTTCTCTCCTTGACTGCATCCAATGGTGTAATCTTGTGCTCTTAGCAAAGTTAACAGAATAGCATAGTAAGGGTGCCAGGATCGCAAGTCAAGATTAGGAATTAATTCACAAGGCAGAAATGAAAGTTGCCGCTCAAGGAGCAGAGAGGTTCGATCCGGCCGGAGTTCTATGGTTATAGATCAACTGCATCACCGCACCGGCCGCTCCCAGCAATAAGATCGAGCTTGTAACAAATACCTGTGGGACCCGCAATAGCCAGGAAATGGCCTGATGTGGGGATGTTGTTCCGGCCGGGATGGTGCTCGTTGCCAGGTTGTAAATCGCCTCACCCATGATAAAGGCCGCCATGTTGGGATAAATTACCGAATCCAGGCGGGGCCAGAGCCAGGCGGTTAATAGGCCGCTAAGTAGACCTACGAGTAAGCAAGCCAGGAAGATGGCCGAGCGTGAAAATCGCTCGAATTTCTCAATTTGTCGCGATAGAAGCCAGACAAACAATCCGTAAATAACAACCTGGGCCATGAATATGGTGACTAGGACAAACATCAATTATCTTGTGGCACTAACTGGAAGATTCGCCTGTGATTCAATTATTAGCTTTCTTTGATGGTTAGGCTTCCGAACCTGCCCCTGGCCATCAAAGCGACTTCGGTCACCAGGCCATAACCTGATAATCCGACGGTAGGCATGACCGTATTCTTCATCAGCCAGTGCGCCAGGATCACATCGCTTCCCTGCAAATCAGTCTTCGTGCCGATCTGTTGCACCAAATACTGCCCGTAATGAAGGAAAATTTTGAGGTCTAGCGAGGACATGTTGATGCAGGCGTCGCAATTGCAGGTGGTGTTGATCTCCATCAATTCCAGCAAACGGCGAAAATCAAAGTAAGTCTGCTCCATGACATCGAGAAGTTGTTCAGGTTGGTGGAAGGCCTGTTCCGGAGCATAACAGATGATGGCATCCCCCTGGGTATTTGAGACTACGAGTGGGGGGGCGAGATTGGCCAGAATGGATTCGAACAACGCATCCAGTATCTCCTATCTCCTTGGCGTGATCCAGCTCTGAGTGGGCTAGGAACTGGGTATTACCACTAATATCGCTGATGAAGAAGTAGCCGGTCTCGATATCCATTGTCTTTTGAACTTCGTTTCCCTTAATGATACCTTTGCGGGCAACGCATCGACAAGCGTGTTGCGAGGATTACGGTGGCAGCGCTTGAAAAGGGCGGAAAGGGCTCCCTGATATAGGATTCCTCGATTTTTACCAGGTGCGGGGGAGGGAGCAGTTGGCCATCTAGATAAGCCTGGGCGATATTTTGCCAGCGACCGCCGGCAACCTTCCTGTAGGGGCCGAAGTGAAATTTGATTTCCCGGAAACGGCCGCTGCCGTTTATGAGCTGCAAAGGTACCTGTTGTCACCCAAGGTCACGCTGCCGGAGGATCCACAATTGCCCGAGCAGCTCAGAAGCCGGAATGAGGTCATCATACCTTCTACCTAGCCGCAGAAACAGACCTTGCCAGAACGCCCGACGTAGAGCTCGGCCATATTCTTCATCAGCGATTCATTGTATCCCAACTGGCCTGTAAACTATGTTCATCTCCAAGAGCATTGAGTTAATGTCTGCGCCATTTATCCATCTTAATTGGCCAACATTATCGCCTTAACTCAGATGTTTGAGCAACGGTCTTTCGATCGGTTTCAACCTGTCCGATCGATCAGTATTGCTCCAGAAATTTGACTCGACCCCAAATATTATGACAGGGTATTCACGTGAGATTTGAGGGTTGATAGGTGCTCTTCTGAGCTTTCCACCTATCGTGATGATCAGATGGTCCAGAGTTATTTGGAAGTTAATTTGACTGGAATAAACCGACCTTCGTGGTCGACTGAGAAAGTGACGTATGCGACCACAGTTTGTTGGCTACTTGGGTCGAAATGGTGATTGAATGGTAGATCCATCTCCCAATTCACATCGGCCAAGGTTTTGTCCTTCTCCGCGGACAAGGTTCCAGAAGCCGACCAATCACCTACCTTCATGTGACGTTCCCACAACACGGCGCGCACATCTAGCTGGCTAAGATCGAGTAGCAGTGGTTGCCGACCCAGATGAATTAGGCGGGCTTTCTCTCCACCCTCAGAAACATCTAACATCACGGCGGCGACAGGACTATTCGTTAGTTCTCCAAGTAGACCTTGCAGTAACTTTGCCAGCTCTGACCAAGGACCATCGGGTTCATCGTGTATGCCCATCCTGGCTTTTACCTGGTCCGTTTCAATATTCACGACGGCCGAACCAGGCTTTGGTTTAATCACTAAATCACCCTCAAGCGAAACTTCCTTGACGGCCGCTAATAATGATTCTCGGGTTTGGGTATTGAGTTGACCAACGAATCGACCGATCGGTGAAGGCGGATGGACAGCCGAACCAATAGATCGCCACATGGAAAAGGAACCATCTTCTTCGATAGTCAGGATCTCTCTATCGCGAGGCGGCCGGTGTCCTCCACTGCGAGCATAGCGGATCATCATCTTTCCTCCACCTCATAATCGCCAGGTCTGGCAGTCTCCAGGTATCCTAAGAACTCGCGTAGGTGCCGGGGTTCGGCCGGGTGTTCATGATTGTTCATCATCCCCATGATCGAATCACTCGAGTATCTAAAGGGATCGACGATATCCCATTCGTCTTCATCGGGTATGCGGCTGACGATATCATCCACTATATCGACACCATAGGCCATCTGATAGGCGGTGGCAATCTGCTGGGCATATTCACCTTGCTCCAGACTATGAGTCGTTATCACACGGTTGGCGTTGGCTACACGAGTAGCTTCATCTTCTTCTTGAAGAGCATTGTTCATTTGCTCGGCTACCGTAGCCGGTGTGGCGGCTCCCTCCTCAGCCTCTTCGCCAGTCGGCGGTGCCTCACCTACCAATCGTTGATAATCTCGATGGGTGCGTTGGTATTCGTCTTCCAAGCCAATCATATGACCAAACTCGTGGGCTGCCGTATCTGACAAATCGGGATCGCCAATGTACCAATTTTCGGCATCGGAGCGGTCATTGCCCCGGCGAAGGCGGACAACATTGTCTTCCCCTGAGCCAACTTGTTGGGCGTTGAAGACGATATTGTAGCTTGAGCCCGTGGTTGTATTTACGGCCGTAAAACGATTCCAAACAGAGTTGATCCCAGCCATGGAAGTAGCGATGGCCTCAGGACTATCAACACCCGTGAATTTAATTTTGACCGTAATTTGCATGCTGTCTGCTAGTATGCGCCAGGTGTAGCGCGAGGTCATGCCATAAGTCTGTCCCCCGACTTCTTCGCTCCATTCGCGCTCGACCCGGCCGACATCGCTGGCCAAGCCGAGATCATCTATCTGCCCCCATGTTTGTGGTCCGACAATACCATCTACCATGAGTTCGTAACTTTGTTGAAAGGCTACGACCGCAGCGCGGGTTAGTGGGCCAAAAATGCCATCGACGACCAATGCCGGACTTGCGCCATCTGCATTAAGTTTTTGCTGTAACTCTTCAACCGCTGCACCGGTCGAGCCACTTCTGACGGTTGGATGAATCGACTTACCGGGGTCTGGCGGTGCTGTGGGATCTCCCTCTATATCATCGACGGCAACGCCATCTCGCTGGACGACCTGGTATTCACCACCCATTGGCGCGAGCATGGCTTGAAGATGTTCTGCGACGTAGGCGTTCCCCATCTTTTCTTGCAGCCTGAGTACAGCTTCTTGTCGAATTGGTTGAGCCGACGGATGGGCAGGACCAAGTTCAAAGCCTTCGGCCGACATCTGGCGAACCAATTGCTCCTGATATTTGTTGGATGTCGAATCTTTAATATCCTTCTTGGCAGGAGATTTCGATTCGTCCTTTCTATTCCTCTGGGATGTATTCTTTTTCATGTTAATAGATTACCACCATGAGGTAGAGAAACTGGACTCAGCAACTGTTCGGCTGATTATGGGTTGAGTCCCTGTCGAATATTCTTCATTCTTCAACGTAACACTATAGTAGGTGCTGTAAAGTCGGGTTCCCACGATTTAATCGCAGTCCAAACAGCTTATCAGAGAAGATTGGGAGTTGTCAACAATACGCAGCGGGAAGCAGGACAGCGGGACATGATATTGATCACATTGACGGTCGCACCTTCCCAATGCTAAACTGATTTTAGTTGCACCATGCTAATTAAGGAGGGAGAAATCGTGATACGAGCCACCTTGTTCAGTATACTGATGTTTGTTGTCGTTTTGGTTGCCTGCTCGTCAGAGTCCGAAGTCGTCGAAGTGCTGGTTACCCGAGAAGTCACTGTGGAAATTACCGCGACGCCAGCCAATACACTCGCTCCGACAATCACACCTAAACCAAGTGATACGTCCACGCCGAAGCCGACGCGTACACCTCGGCCGACTAACACGAAGGCACCAACAGCCACAAGTCCACCGCAACCGACTAATATCCCGGGCCCAACAACGATCCCTGGACCTACCAATACACCTGCACCGCCGCCAGATACACCCGTGCCCCCTATGCCCGATGTGCTTGTTTTAACACCCCTCGAACTGCGTGACGGGCCGGCCTGGAATTATGGTGTTTTAGGGAATTCAGAAGCGAATCAACCAGTCCAGCCTATCGGCGCATACGGCAATTGTTCCTGGCTACAGGTTAGAACCCCGAATCAAGTTGCTGGCTGGGTTCCTAATGAAGGTGGGAATATTCAGTTGAACGTTGCATGTGAAACGATAGCCGATGGCATTTTTCGGCCGTTTACCGGCCTCATTCGTAACACTCAAGGCGACGGACTAGGGGAATTGGGCATCTCTAACCAAACAGGCCAGGATGGCGTCGTCGTCCTAGCCACCCAAGACAACCAGACGGTCATATCCGCTTACATCCGGGACGGTGACTCCTTCCGCATGACCGGCATTCGCGACGGTACCTATGTGATCTTTTTCAGCACAGGCGCTAATTGGAATGGCAATCAGGCCAAATTTACAGCCAATGTCAGCAATCAACGCTTTGATGACTTATTACCATACTCGACTGACGGCGGGAGCTACACCATTTGGGAAGTTACACTACACGGCGTGGCAGGCGGTACGGCATCTACCTCGGGTGTCCCAAGCATCCCACCGCCGTAGAGTTCTATTCTGAACCGAAGAATTTCAGGTAAACAAAAAGACTCCAGCCATGCAAACTGGAGTCCCTCTTCAATAGCGGGGCTAGGATTCGAACCTAGGACCTCCGGGTTATGAGCCCGACGAGCTGCCACTGCTCTACCCCGCAATGACCTGGGAATTATAGCAACCGGCCGGTTTAAGTCAAATATGCTAAGCTCACGATTATTGTATATTGACCCGAGTCTTTATTGACGGCCTAATTTTCCTCTGTTAAACTTCTATCAAGATATAGATTAAAACGTTGTTTGAGGTGTCCGTAGCCCCGGATGGCCGGACATAATGGCGAAACTGGTGATCGGCCGGCAGCTTCCAGTCGAAAGTCCAGTACTGTCCCCGCAACTGTAACGGATTGAATAGTATTGCTATTCAATTTCGGAGTCAGGTCGCCCACCTCAAGCAAGTTTCAGACTCACGTGGGCAAGGGTTGGGAACTGGCGAGGACGATCTCAATTTCGCCAAACTCTCTCAACCCGATGCGGTAGCATCGGGTTTTTTGGTTCCTAATCCTGACTATCGCTATTCAGCATCGGAGGGATGGTGGAAATGAAAAATCGAATCGCTCTATTTTCTTTACTCGTCGCTTTGTTGGGCTTCGGAGTCCTGTTCTTGTTCATGATGTCCGGCCAAGCGGCTGCCGCTCCTGCTTTCCAGGACGAAATACCCTATCCTGACCCGGCTGAGGCCCGGCAAGCGGCTGTTGCTTGGCTGGTCGAAAACCATCAAAACGAGGACGGTGGCTACAGTAGTTTCAGCGCTGCGGCTGATCTGGCTCCTTCGGATGCCGGTGGTACGGTCGACGCGTTAATTGCCCTGGCGGCCGGCGAAGCCGATCTTTCTGGTCCGCTTGCCTATCTTCTCAATAACAAAGATCAACTGATATCTTATGCCTCACTCGATGGCAGCACGGCCGGAAAGACAGTCATGGCCTTGACATCGGCCGGCGAAGATCCTCGTGACTTTGACGGTGAAGACTACGTCATCGCTATCACAAATCAGATCTCGCCCACAGGTCAATTTAACGTGAACACCGCTTTCAACCAATCACTAGCAATTCTGGGCTTAGCTGCGGCCGGTGAGCCTGTGCCTGAAAATTCCCTTATCTGGTTGGTCGATCAGCAAGAACAAGAAGGCGAATTGGCCGGTTCGTGGGATGATGGCTTCGGCACCGCAGGCAATGCTGATAGCACCGCCTTGGCCGTGGCCGCTTTGTTAGCCGGAGGATTGCCGGTCGATGACGAAACGGTTGCCGGGGCAATCAACTTTTTGGCCGGCTCACAACTCGAAAGTGGTGGTTGGGAATACGGCCCAGCATTCGGCGAAAATGCCAACAGCACCGCTCTAGTGGTCAATGCGCTGAATCTGGCCGGCGAGGATGTAACGAGTGCAGAAAGTCCCTGGCTCCAGGAAGGCGGGACCCCTGTCGCAGCATTATTGAGTTGGCAATCGGAGAGTGGTGCATTCCAGGCTGATTTTGGTGAGGGGCGTTTCGACGATTTCTTCTCTACCGTGCAATCGGCGCCGGCCATGTCAGAAATGAATCAAGTGTTACCGATGCCTACGGCCGAAGCAACGGCAACAGATGAGCCGACGGTTGAACCAACCGAGGCGCCAACGGAAGAGCCGGCAACCCAACCGCCGCCGACGGATGAGCCGACAGCTGAGCCAACTTCGACAACAATTCCCACACAGACGTCGGAACCGGCTGCCCCGGCCGACGAGGAGGAGCCAGTTTCGAGCGGACCGTCTATTGCCGGCGGAGACAGCATTCTGCCTTTCCTGGTGGTGGGCGCCGTAGTTGTCGTTATCATCGTCTTTGCCGTCTGGTATTTTAGAGGGCGAGGGGCATAAAGAGATTGATCATGATTAAGCCGGGCCGGCTAGCGGCCACCATCCTGTTATTGGCTTTCTTGTTCACCTTAACCTGGACAGAAGTTGGTCTCGCTCAAGGCTCGAATCGTGCGGCCGTTGTGGTCCGCTTTGACGGAGAAAGGCAGGAATCGCGCTGCGTTGCCTTCGAGGAGCCGGAAATCTCAGGCTTGGAATTGTTGCGGCGTTCGGGATTGAATCTTGAGCTTGATGCGGCCAGCATGGGAAGTCTACTATGTGGAATAGAAGGCACCGGCTGCCCGTCAAATGATTGCCTATGCCAATGTAAGGGCGGCGACTCCTGCGTCTATTGGTCTTATTGGCGGCAACTGGATGAAGGCTGGATCTATGCTCAAGTCGGGGCAACCAGCACCAAGATCAGTGACGGCGATGTCGATGGCTGGTCTTGGGGACCGGGTACAATCGCCAACGCCATCGAACCGGCCTCAATCCCTTTTGACGATGTCTGTGGCGAAGACGCCATTATTGCTACCCAAGCCTTGGAAAATGGTTTGGACGGTTCATTTAACTGGCGGCCGATATTGGCTTTCGGCTTGATCACTGCCGGCCTTGGCCTGGTCGGCCTTGCTTTGAAACGGCAGAGATCAGCGTGATGAAACGGCCATTATCGGCGACCATTTTCGCTATTGGCGGCCTCATCGGCTTGCTAGCCTTTACTTATCCACTCGTGATCGCTGGATTAGCAAGCAGTGGTCGATTTAATCTAGCGCCACAGACCACGGACACAACGCTGGTGACGATGGTGTTGCTACTCATTTGCCTCGGGGTTTTACTAACCGAGGTCCAGGGTCAAGCTGTCAATGCCAAGGTAGTGGCTGCATTGGGCGTTCTTGTTGCCGTGGCTTCGGTGCTCCGCCTATTGGAAACGGCCGTGCCTGGTCCGGGAGGCTTTTCCCCTATTTTCGTACCTATCATTCTGGCCGGTTATGTATATGGTCCGCGGTTTGGTTTTCTTATGGGCACCTTGACCTTGATCACTTCGGCTTTGCTGACCGGTGGCATCGGGCCCTGGCTGCCCTACCAGATGTTTGCCGCCGGCTGGGTAGGCATGTCGGCCGGTTGGTTGCCGAAAATCGGTGATCGAAGGATTGAATTAGCCGTCTTGGTCGCTTTTGCTTTTGCCTGGGGCATCCTATACGGTTTTATCCTCAATTTGTACTTCTGGCCTTTGATAACCGGTGATCCATCGATGAGTTGGTTACCTGGAACGTCGATTGGCGAAATAATTGCTCGCTATGGAGCCTTTTACCTGGCGTCTTCATTGCCCTGGGACTTAGCCCGGGCTATTGGAAACTTGCTCCTAATGCTGGCTATTGGGTTGCCGGCCGTCAGAGCATTAGGGCGGTTCAAAGATCGCTTAACTTTTGAAATATCATGACCTTTGATGCTCGTGCCTGGATGGTTTGGATAGCGGTAGCGGCCGTCATCGTCATCGTAGCCCGCAATCCGCTATATGCTCTGACGATGCTGGCGGTGACCATCATCGTGACGGCTGCTTTCAGGCGAACATCCGGCGACCAACAGGGAGTGTCATTGCTGCGCATTGGAGCGCTCATTTTGATATTTTCGGCTTTATACAATGCCCTCTTCGTTCATGTTGGCGAGACGGTGATTTTAACCTTACCTGATTGGCCGTTGATCGGGGGGAGGATCACCTTAGAAGCGATGGTGGAAGGGGCCAGCAATGGCTTGACCTTATTAGCTTTGCTGGCTGTCTTCATGGCCTTAAATGCCATCGTTCCCGCTGGCGATCTGGTGAGACTGGTGCCGGTCGCTCTGCATGATTTGGGTCTTATCGTATTGATCGCCATAACATACATTCCCGAGACACGGCGCCATCTCAAGCGAATCAGGGAAGCCCAGGCGATTCGTGGACATGAGCTTCATGGCTTTCGCGATTGGCGGCCGCTTGTCATACCGCTTTTGATCGGTGGCCTCGAGCGGGCGATGCGTTTGGCGGAGACAATGGTCTCCAGAGGTTATGGCGCCACCCAAAACAATCAGAGCAGCACGATTGAACGATTGGCTCTCATCAGCGGCTTGTGCATAGCGCTCACTGGCTGGATTTTGGTCGTTTGGCAGGGCTACGTGGGCTGGTTGGTGCTAATGGCCGGATTATCAATCTTATCCTGGTTGTTATGGCGTCGCGGCCGGCAAAAAAAGCGAACTTCGTACAACCCTAACTCCTGGGGAAAAAAAGACTGGCTTATATTGGTTGCTGCGATAATCGCGCTCGTCGTTGTTTTCGTACTCAATAACTATGTATATCAAACCACTTTAAGTTATTCACCCTATCCACAACTTAGATTGCCACCATTCGACTGGCGAATTGGTCTGGCTATGGCGCTGATGGTTCTGCCAGTTGTAAATATTTTCCTTAATCCAAGTGAAGGACAGCGTGATTCTCACTCTTGACGATCTGACTTTTTATTATCCCAATAATGAGAAGCCAGCCTTGCACTCTTTGTCGCTGGAGGTCGCAGCTGGAGAATTCGTTTTGGTCGCCGGACCTTCGGGTTCTGGAAAATCGACACTACTTCGTTGCCTAAATGGGCTTATCCCCCACTTCAGTGGAGGCCAGATCTCCGGCTCGGTTGATGTGGCCGGCTTCGATGTTCTAAGGTCAGATCCGAGACTTTTAAGCGAGTCGGTAGGTTTTGTATTTCAGAATCCAGAATCTCAGGCGGTTTTAGAGACCGTGGAAGAAGATATCGCCTTTGTGTTGGAAAACGCGGCCGTCGCCAGAGAAGAGATGAGCCGGCGGGTGAATGAAATCCTGGAACTGCTAGATATCGATCATCTTCGTCACCGTTCGTTGGATACGCTCTCGGGTGGAGAGAGACAGCGAGTGGCAATTGCTACGGCGATGGTAAACCAACCCAAGATCCTTGCCCTGGATGAACCTACGAGCCAACTGGATCCTGAAGCTGCCCAGGAGGTCCTGCGAGCCCTTGAGAAAATCAACGCCAATCGGGGCACCACTATTCTCCTGGTAGAGCACCGTCTGGATCGTATCGTCCGGTACGCCCACCGGTTGGTTTATCTTGAGGACGGTCGCATATCGCGGGATGAGTCTATCAACCGGGCGCAAGATATAACTAAGATGAATTCGACCCAGGAATCGATCAAACCTGACAGCAGCAACGGCCACAACAGCACATCTAATGGTTCCCGAGGCCTTTCTAATTGGCCGTGGATTCCCTTAAATCGCGAGATTGCGGGCAATGGACCATTGAATAACTCCTCTAGCTTGACTGCGACTATACCAGTTATTGAAGCAAACGACCTGGTTTTCGCTTACGATGAGGGCAATGTTTTAGATGGGGTCGCAACTTCGTTTGCCAGCCGGTGAGATAACGGCATTGATTGGACGAAATGGTAGCGGCAAGAGTACTCTGTTGAAGTGCTTGGTTGGTTTGTTGCGGCCCGAGACCGGTGAAGTACGAATTAATGGTCGCTCGAATTCTGGCCGTAAGATAGCCGACATCTGCCGCGAGGCAGCTTATTTACCGCAGGTTCCAGATGACTTGCTTTTCGCCGACAGTGTTGCCGGTGAATTGGCAGTTACGCTGAGCAATCACGGACTGGACCCGGATGATTTGTTAACTTCCCCCCAGGATCTACTGAAAGCGCTCGATCTCACGGAATATTCTGAACGCTATCCCCGGGATTTATCCACGGGCGAGCGGCAACGAGTGGCTTTGGCAGCGATCGTGATCACCGAGCCCAATATATTGCTTCTGGATGAACCTACTCGTGGTCTGGATCCGGCTGCCAAGCAGAAACTGATCGATTTGTTGACCCGTTGGCGGGGCGAGCAGAAAGCCATTTTACTGGCTACTCATGATATGCAGTTGGTATATTCTATCTCCGATAGGGTTTTGATATTGGAAGATGGATTGGTATCAGACGCCGGAAGACCTTCATCCCTGCTAGCAGATGGCCCGGAGATTGGACAAAACGCGCGTTATCTCAGTACTATTACGACAGACCAAGATTAGTCTCGAACCAAGACTAGTTACCTGAGCCTCTGAATTTGCAATCATTTCTTGATTGGGGGGTAGCAATCACCGGAGATTATCATGCCCAAACTAACAAAAATATATACGAAAACTGGAGATGAAGGTCAAACGTCTTTGGGCACTCGCGACAGAGTTTCCAAAGATACCCTGAGGGTAAAGACCTATGGTGATGTTGATGAGCTTAACTCTTTTGTGGGTTTGGCTTTAGCGGCCGGTCTGGCGCCCAGATTAGGCGAAGTATTACCGTCCGTGCAGAATGAGCTATTTCATCTGGGATCGGATTTAGCATTCCCTGATTCAGATGGAAAAGCACTTCAGATTCCTCGAATCGAAACCAAGCATGTCGAAGCGCTAGAAAAAGTGATAGATGAGCTGCTGGATATTGTTGGTCCTTTGGAAAATTTCATTTTGCCAGGAGGGAGCATTGGAGCAGCCTATCTACATGTTGCCCGCACTGTTTGCAGGCGAGCGGAAAGAAACGTCATCTCGTTAGGTCGGGAAGAATTGATAAATCCAGCCATTATTCAATACTTGAATCGACTATCAGATGCCTTATTCGTGATGGCCAGATATGAGAATCATTTCCGGCGAGTGCCTGAACCGTTGTGGGATTCTCGCAGATGATCTCTTGTCAAGTGAAGTGCCTTCGCTCTATGGCCCAGATGCCCTCAGCTGGCGAATCGTGTTGGAATGAGAAAAGTTATTGAGGTAAACTGGGACAAATTTCGAGTTAGGATGGTATAAGTTGAGTAACATTACACTTCTAAGCATTCTCATAATATTCATTTGGCTTGCAGCAATTGCCTACTATTTTTATGTATCGAGACAACAATCCGAAATCATCGATGAAATTGATGACTTGCGCGAAGAACTCGATAGATTAGAAGGGGCACAAGAGGATTCGGCGGCACAACAATCAGGGTAGGGCGTTCAAGATGAAACAGATAAAATTTCCAATATTTGCCCTGGTCGTTATGGTTATCCTGTTTGGCGCTGCATCATGCATCCCAGACAACGTAGGTGGTCCGGATCCTTGCAATGAGGATGGTACCTCACTTAATGATGAATTTGATGGCACGAAAGACTGTGGATGGGCGCTTTACAATGGAAGTGGCGTAACTTCTGAAATAGACGAAGGCGTATTACGCATCAGCAATAGTCTGCCAGGTGAGATCACCTGGGCTATTGCCAACAAAAATTTTGATGACGTCATTATCACCACTCAAGCTCGCCAGGCAAGTGGACCGGACGACAATGCATATGGTGTAATTTGTCGCTATCAAAGCCCGGAAAACTTTTATGTTTTTCTAATTAGCGGTGATGGACATTATGCCATCGGCAAGTATCAGAGTTCTAGCTCCCAGATCGAATATTTGTCTGGGGAAGGCCAGTATCTCTTTAGCGACGCAATCAATCAGGGTGCCGCTACGAATGAAATTCGGGCCAGTTGCATTGGAAATGAGCTTAGCTTGTCGGTCAATGGCATTCCATTGGAAACGGTTACCGATCCTACCTTCGTGATTGGGGATGTCGGCCTTGGGGCAAGCCCATTTAAGCCAGGAACCACAGTTATTGAATTCGAAGGCATTCGCGTCTTGTCACCCTAGTGACTCATTCGCCAAATTCTTAGCGGATAACGGATGGTGGATACTAAATATTTGGGTGCGATAGTCTATGAGTGAGACTGTGAAAACAAAACAGCTGATATCGGTTGTGCTGTAAAATTAATTTAGTAACTATGGGAGCTAAGAGGCAGACTTTGATTTTACGAAAAGAGGTTTTGATCCTATTGCTCATGGCCATCCCGATACTTGGAGCTTGTGGGAGTGGAGAAGGACCGGAAGCAGCGGAACAAGCAAATTATCTTTATGAAGATGATTTTTCGGCTGATCAGGCTGGTCGTTGGATCACGGAAGGTGATGAACTGGGATCAACCACTCTCGACGGTGAAAGACTTATCATAGATATCAATGTAGCCAATACACTTCAATACTCGACGTTAGATGAACCAAATTTTTCGGATATCGATTTACGCGTCAACGCCACCTTGCTTGACGGGGGTGAGGATAGCACCTACGGTATTCTCTTCAGGATGCAAGGGCCCGATGCATTTTATCGCTTCGAAGTCATGGGTGATGGGCATTATATGGTAGAGCGGCTGAATAGTGATGGCAGCTGGAAGCGATTTGTCGACGATTGGGAGAGAAGTGATGCTATTCTCGCTGATCTGAACTCCACCAATGAGTTGAGGGTCGTAGCAGTTGGACCGGTAATCTCTTTCTACGTTAATGATGAGTTGTTGACCGAAGTGACTGATAGCGCCTACGTAGCCGGACAGATAGCCCTTGATGCCGGCACCTTTGGCATGCCCAAGGCTACTGTTGCTTTTGATAATTTGACTATTGCCGAACCGTAAATCGATGTCCGTGGATTTTAAGCGGCGTATTGAATCGGTTTTAGACCAGGGAGCAGTATCCGCTAGCCCATTATCAGGAGGAAGCGTTGGAGAAGTATATAAAGTTGGTTTAGCCAATGGGCAGTTCGTCGTGGCCAAGGTAGATAATCAACCTGCGCCAATTTTGGAGCTTGAAGGTAGCATGTTGTCCTACCTGGCACAAAAAAGCCAACTTCCCGTACCTGAGGTTTTGTTCTGTGATAGTCGCTTATTATTGCTTGAGTATTTGCCAGGTACCAGCTTTTTCAACTCGGCCTCTCAACAACATGCTGCAGAGCTATTGGCTGGGCTGCATAACATCACGGCCGAATGCTATGGTTTTGGCTATGACACTGTAATAGGGGGGCTGCACCAGCCAAACCCATGGAAGAGTTCCTGGATTGATTTTTTCAGAGAGCAACGATTGTTATTCATGGGACAACAAGCCCTGGAAATTGGCCGTCTACCAGAAGTGCTTTTCAAGCGCTTGCGAGAGTTTTCTGAGAAGCTGGATTCGTGGTTGAACGGGCCTACTCGACCCTCGCTGGTTCATGGAGACGCTTGGGCAGGCAATATCTTAGCTCTGAATGATAAGATTACCGGGTTTCTTGATCCGGCAGTCTATTTCGCGGACCCCGAAATAGAACTAGCCTTTACGACGCTATTCGGCACCTTTGGCGATTCTTTTTTTAAGCGATATGGGGAGATCCGGCCGATAGAACCTGGATTTATAGAAGCGAGACGCGATATCTACAATTTATATCCGCTTCTGGTCCATGTGCGCTTATTTGGCGGCAGTTATGTATCCTCGGTCGAAAAAATACTCAAGCGATTTGGTTTCTAATTTGGCTACTAATTGAAAAGTGATCAACTATGGATGAGAATGTAGTCGATCAATTGCTGTCCATAAATCGCGAATTTTATAGCCGCTTCGCCAACTCATTTGCTGAATCTCGTTCGCATGTACCACCTGGGTTTTATAAATTGGCGGATTGTTTTCCTGATCACCCGGTTAATGTTTTAGATGTAGGCTGCGGTGAAGGACGTTTTGGTCGATTCGTAGCCGAAAATCATCTTTTAATGAGTTATACAGGAGTGGACTTTAGCCAGGAATTGGCTAGGGTTGCGGCAGCCTCCTTATCGGGGACCTTTGAAATCAGGGATCTGAACCAGTCTGATTGCCTGGTAGGGCTGGACCTGTTTGATATCGTGGCTTGTCTTGCAACCCTGCAACATATTCCCGGTCGGGAAAGTAGAATCCGATTGCTATCGGAGATGGGTAACCATCTCAGGCTTGGAGGCCAAATCTTCTTATCGAATTGGCAATTTCTCGATAGCCAGCGGCAGATGAAGAAGGTAATTGCTTGGTCCAATGTTGGGCTCAAATCGGAAGATGTCGAAGAACAGGATTATCTTTTAACCTGGCATAGAGGGGGATACGGTGTCAGGTATGTGTCCTCGATCGGTCAAGAAGAAATGATTCATCTGGCAGAAGCGGCCGATCTTGAAGTCGTCGGTCAATTCAGAAGTGATGGGCGAGAAGGTGATTTGAATTTGTATTCGGTTCTAAGAAAACGTAGCCGCGACTAGTGACTCAGCTTGTTGGGGTTTTCTGGAATTTACTCGTTGGGATATCTGGTAAAGCTTTTATGTTTGGCCATGACCGTTTGACATGCGCTCACCGCCAATGCTAAAATCAGTCTAGTAACTCGAGAGAAGTGTGAAATGAATCTAAAGCAGCAATTGCAGGCAGATACGGCGACCGCCATGCGGGACGGCGATAATAATCGTCGGGATACGCTACGCATGCTGCTCGCTGCGATTCAACAAGAAGAGGTCGACGGCCGTGTCGAGTTGGACGACGATGGCGTGGAAAAAATCATATCCAAGCAGGCTAAACAGCGAAAAGAAAGTATCGTCGATGCAGAAAAAGCAGGCCGGTTAGAACTAATTGCCCAAGAGGAAGCTGAATTGGCCATCATCGAAGAGTATTTACCGCAACAGATGACCGAGGACGAGGTACGTCAGATCGCTACGAATGTTATCGCTGCCTTAGGGGCAAGCGAGATGGCGGACATGGGGCGTGTGATGGGGCGACTTATGCCAGAACTTCATGGCAGGGCTGATGGACGTTTGGCCAGCCAGGTTGTTCGCGAATTGCTCCAAAATTGAAAATGGCCTAGCCAATCTATGTCATCCCAGACAGAGGAACAAAACGACACAAATCTGCGCATCCAGAGGATGATGCGCAAATTCTTGCTGTGGATATTTGTCGGAGCCATGACATTGGTCGTGGTTCTGGTGTTGGCATTTGATTTTGTCAGTGGTCCGCAAGTTTCAGCTACGTTGGGAGAGCCTTCTCCGGCCGATGTAATCGCGCCGCAATCCATAACCTATACCAGTGATGTGCTGACTGAACAGGCCAGACAACAGGCGGCCGCCGGTGTAAATGACCAATATACACCATTGGATTTGAGCATTGCTCGGGCACAACAGAACCTGGTTGGCGCTGTCTTCAGCTTCATTGAAGTTGTTCGAGCAGATCAATTGGCTGATGATGAAACTAAATTGCAATATTTGCAGTCAATTGAGGAGTTGAATATCGAAGACAATGTGGCTGAAGATTTGCTTTCTCTCAGCCAAAATGAATTCGCCGGGGCTCGCGACAATATCCTTCAAATCGTTGAAGATACTATGCGACAGGGCGTGGTCGAAAATCAACTGGAAGAAGCCCGGCGAGGCGCAGCTCTGGGTGTGGCTTTTGATCTTACGCCGGCCCAGGAAAGGGTTGTTACGGCACTGGCGCCCCAATTTGTTGTTCCCAATATCTTTTTTAATGCGGAATTGACGACCCAACTTGAAGCTGAAGCCATGGCGTCGGTCGAGCCTGTGACTCAAATCGTGACGAAGGATCAGCGGGTACTTAGAGTAGGTGACGTTGTCGACGAGGTTGACCTGGAAATGCTGGATCAACTGGGACTCTTGCAACAGCAATTAGACTGGCGTCGTGCGATTAGTGCTGTTCTGGCTGCTTTACTTGCCGCAATTGTTATTACTCTCTATTGGAACCTATATTTTGGGGAACGAATAGACACGGTTCGGAGCCTGACGATTATTGGCGTCATGCTGGTATTGTTCCTATTGAGTGCGAAGTTATTAATGTCAAATCGCACGATTTACTCTTATCTATACCCTGCTGCCGCGCTCTCAATCATTATCGCCGTAATATTTGAGATTCGTTTGGCCATTGTTGTAACTGTTGCTCAGGCAGCACTGGTTGGCTATATCGCTAATAACTCACTGGAGATGGCAGTATTCGCGGCCGCCGGCGGCATTTTGGCGGTATTAACTCTGCGTGATGCCCAACGAATCAATGCATTGTTTCGAGCCGGTTTGGTAGCAGCTGTCGGTTATGTAACCGTTATCTTGATATTCAATCTGCCTACCGATATAGCGCCTACGAATCTGCTAACACTCATCTTGTTTGGTGTCCTGAATGGCGCAGTTTTATCAGCCGGATTAAGTTTGGCTGGTGTCTTTATCATTGGCAGTATTTTCCGTATCGTTACGCCTTTACAACTTCAAGAATTGTCGCGGCTGGATCATGCTTTGTTACAAGAATTATTACGGCGGGCGCCTGGAACCTATCACCATTCCATCATGGTGGCCAACCTGGCCGAACAAGCAGCCGAGAAGGTAAAGGCGAACAGTTCTTTGGTGAGAGTTGGTGCATTCTATCATGATGTTGGAAAAATGAACCGGCCGCCTTTTTTCACCGAGAATCAGAATGGTGTCAACCCCCACGATAACCTTGATCCATACAGTAGCGCCAGGATCATTCTGAGTCATGTGACCGATGGGCTGGAAATGGCTCGACGACATAGGTTGCCGAACCGGATTCGGGACTTCATCGGCGAACATCATGGTGATCGCGTTCTTAAAGCATTTTATAGCAAAGCGGTCGAACAGGCGGGGAGCGAGGACTTGGTTGACATCACACGATTCCAGTATAAAGGCCCGCGGCCTCGATCTCGCGAAACGGGGATCGTACAGTTGGCGGATTCGATTGAAGCAACCTCGAGCGCATTACGACCGAGTACAGAGAAAGAGATCGAAAAGCTCGTCCGTTCAATAATCGAAGATCACCTAAGTGAGGGACAGCTCGATGATTCGGAATTATCTCTAGGAGACATCAAACTCATCAGAAAGTCGTTCATCGAAACTCTTCAAGGAAGGTTTCATGTGCGGATCAAGTATCCGGGCAATGAAACCCTGCTTCTTGAACCGGCGGACCAGGATGGTGAAGGAACTCCGATGTTAGCGTTACCGGAACCTGTTGGAACAGGTGATGATGTGATTCAACCTCAAGAGCAACTTGATGAACCAGTTTCTCGTTGAAATTGAATCAGAGGTTGATGTCGATGAACAGCTGGCGTCTCAAATCATGTCGGCTGCGGTCACTGCCCTAATTTGTGAAGGGGTCGATGAACCAGTCGAGTTAACTGTATTATTAACCAGTGACGAACGAATTCGCGAGCTGAACCGCCAGTACTCGGGGGAAGACAAGGTCACAGACGTATTAAGCTTTCCGGCAGGTGATCCCATGCCGGGTGCCGAGTGTTATATCGGGGATATCGTCATCTCCGTACCCACAGCCGTTCTTCAAGCGTTAACTACGGGACACTCAATAACCAACGAAATGAGTCTGCTAACAATTCATGCGATATTGCATTTGTTAGGTTATGACCATGCAGATGCCGACGGAAAAAGAATTATGTGGTCTAGGCAAAACAAGATATTGGCCAAGTTAGGGATTTCACCGTTTGAAGATAGTAGGCTTACATGACTGAGCCGGGCAGAGAAATCTCGTATCTCGAAAAACGAATGCGAAGTTTTCGTTTCGCATTTGATGGCATTGGTTACGTGCTGCGCACACAGCCAAATGCGCTCATCCACCTGATCATCATGGTCTGTGTTTTTCTGGTAGCAATTTGGCTTGAGCTGACTACACAGGATTGGGCCCTATTGGTGCTTGCTATGACCATAGTTTGGACGGCAGAGTTTGCCAATACGGCCATCGAGGCCCTCGTCGATCTTGCATCCCCGGAGCAACATCGCTTGGCGAAAGTGGCCAAGGATGTATCAGCAGGTGCGGTTTTAGTTGGAGTTATTGGCTCCATTGTGGTTGGTTTGCTGGTATTAGCACCCCCCTTGCTTCGTAGAATTGGCATTGGGTCTGCCTGACTCAAACAGAATTGGACCTATCCGCGGGTTGGTAATAATCGCGGAGCAAATCTTCAAGGCAAGTCGTTTTTAGGGATGTCCCGAATCCTGGGCGCGCTCCTATCTCTGGTCGAGACAATGGGATCGTTAATACCCCATTTCAAGCCAATATCAGGGTCATTCCAGGCAACCCCAAATTCATCACGGCCATCGTAGTAATTATCCACGACATAGAACAACGTAACAGCAGATAGGCTCAAGAAGCCATGAGCAACACCGGTAGGAATAAATAGCCCCCTGTTGTCATTTTCGTCTATATCGATAGTCACTGCATTACCGCTGGTAACTGAATCCCGTCGGAGATCGACTAAACCGGCCCGGATTGAACCCCGGACGACGAGCCAATAATCAACCTGACTATGGTGATAATGTAGGCCCCTGAGAACGCCCGCAATTGAGTCCGACCGATTACCTTGGACTCGACTCCAATCTCTTTGAGGGAACCACTCTTTTCGAAAGACTTCACTGAACTGGCCACGTGAATCTGAAAACGCTTTCAATTCGACAAGATATGCACCTGATATCTCTGATAATTCATTTTTTGTTTCCATATTGGATTATTACTATCATCTTGGTCGATTCAAAACAAGAATCGAGATTATCAATCAATGACGGAAGAAATTGCTTACAAAGAACCACAGATTTGCAGGGCGTTCCGCCAACCGGCGAACAAAGTATGGATACCAAGCTGTGCCGTAAGGCACATAGACTCTAACACGATATCCCTGTTCAACTAGCCTAATTTGTAGGTCTCGACGGATTCCATATAACATCTGAAATTCATACGCATCAGGTCTTAGGTTATTTTCATTGGCGTAATTGAGTGTTGCTTGAATCATATCCTCATCATGAGTGGCAATAGCCAGGTAAAGACCATTCCGTCGCGCCTCTTCGCTCAGCATCATTTCCGTCAATTTTATATAGTTCGCATCCGTGTCGGCTTTTTCAGGAAATGCTATGTCTGGGGGTTCTAAATACGCCCCTTTGCAAAGCCGAACCCATGCACCATCGTCGATCAACTTTTCTACATCACCCTCGCTACGGTACAGATATGACTGGATGACGACACCCACGTTATCCAAGCCAAAGTCCTCTCTCAGGGCCCGGTAAATATCTAGTGTAATATCAACCAACTCGCTTTCTTCCATATCGATCCGCACACGATTTCCATACGTCTGTGCCCGGGATAATATTTGGCGCATATTGCCCAGGGCGAGTTCGGGCCGAATCCTTAATCCAAGTTGGCTTAGCTTTACAGATACATTGGCTGCCAAATTTGAGGCCTCAATGCGATCTAACAGGTTTAAGATTTCATCTTTGGCTGCCGCCGCTTCTTGTTCCTCATTTACGCTCTCTCCCAGGTAATCTAAGGTGACCAACATCTGCCTTGAATTGAGTGCACGGGTTGCGGCCATTGCCTCGTCGATAGTTTCACCGGCAACAAATCGACGTGCAACGCGTTGGGCTAATCCCAGATTACTAACAAAATCCCGTGCCCACTGTGCGTGAGAGAGGTAGATCAGAATCGCACGTAACCAACGTTCACCAAATCGGTAAAAGATTAGAGCAACCAAAAACAAAGCACCAATCAAAGGTAGAATTAGCGAGTTACATCCGGTCCGTGATTGACTTTTTGAATTCACTTTTTTTTATGCCTCTTGCCTATTCGTTTAATGCTTGGTGGATACTGCAGTAAACCGAACCTGTGGACTCAAACAATATCGTGGAGCTATGACTTACTTTCAAGACAAAAGATCTACACTTACTCACCATTAAGGCATTGTCCGGTGCAATTCTCAATTTATATCCTGGCTTGCAACGAATAACCGCCGTCAACGATGATGGTTTGGCCGCAGATCATATTCGCCTGTGGCGTACAAAGAAAGTATACAATATTGGCTACATCTTCGGCCGTACAAAGTCTCCCCGTTGGTGTCCGCGAGGTCACCTCAGATACTAATTTTTCTTTTGCTTCAGCAAATGCAGAAAAATGGTTGAGGGCCTTAGTTTCAACCATTCCTGGGGAAACAGCATTGACGACAATATCCATCGGAGCTAATTCTACACCTAAATAGCGTATCAAAGACTCTAGTGCGGCTTTGGAAGCGCCTACAGAAACGTAATCAGGCAAAACTCTCTGCGAACCCAGACTTGATATCGCTACGATCTTTCCTCCGCCGTTTTTTTGCATGATATTTGCAGCTCGCTGGGCGCCGAATAGAAGTGAACGAGCATTGATGTTCATGGTCCAATCCCAACCCTTCGGTCTTTGTTTCAACGAGGGGCGATTGTAGCCAGAAGCTGCATTGTGAATCAGGACATCCAACCGGCCAAAGCAATTGTCGACTCGATCAAATAAAGAGTTGAGATCATCTAAATCCCCCACATTGGCCTTTATCACCAAAGCTTTCCGGCCTAAATCTCGAATCGCCTCTGCCGTGGCTTCAGCCGGTGGGCGGTTGCGAAAGAAGTTGACGCCGATATCGGCGCCTTCGCGAGCGAAGCGCAGAGCAATTTCACGGCCGATGCCCCGCCCCGAACCGGTTACTAATACTACTTTTCCATGAAACTGATCGGTCAAAACAACCTCGAGAGATTGATCTACTAATTTGACAATGGGAAAACAATGCGATGTAGCCAAGTCAGGTAGTAGCCTGATGATTGTAACCGCCCCTTTACAACAAGCAATATTGTGTGTATCCTCGTAAGCCCTTGCAAATTTCAAGCCTTAATAATAGTTTGACTCAATCATGGCGAGGTATGTCTGTGATGCACGAAAACTCATCGGTGGATCTCGATCTTTTGGCGCCGATTCTAAGCAAATACAGTGGCCGAAGGCGGGACGCCTTGTTGCCCATACTACATGACTCTCAAAAGATTTTCGGATGGTTACCTGGAGAAGTCCAAAAGGCTATAAGTGAAACTCTGAGAGTTCCGTTAGCAGAGATTCATGGTGTCATCGAGTTCTACAGTATGTTTTATAACAAGCCTACAGGCCGGCAGGTCATACGTGTTTGTGAAGACATAGCCTGTGATCTGGCTGGAAGTAAGACTTTATTTGCTAGCCTAAAGGGTCGGCTTGGTCTAGCGAATGAACTTTTTGATCCGGAACGGGATATCACCATTGAAAAGGTTCCCTGTTTAGGCCTGTGTGACAAGGCGCCAGCAGCACTAAATGGCGAAACTTCGGCCGGCAAATTATCGGCTGATGACTTGCCCTCATTTATTAGCGGCAACTACAAAAATCCGGCAAGCTTGGTTATGGGCAATCCCCGACTCATTCTTTCAAGAGTTGGTCAGGTCGATCCAAGTAGCCTGCACGATTATCAAGCCAATGGCGGTTACCAGGTATTAGATCGGATGCTTGCCATGCAACCTGATGAGATTATAAGCTTGATAGATCAAGTTGGAATCGTCGGCCGTGGGGGAGCTATGTTCCCTCTTGGGCAAAAATGGCGTTTTACGAGATTTGGTGACAACGAATCGAAATATGTTGTCGTCAACGCTGATGAATCAGAGCCAGGAACATTTAAAGACCGGATTATTATGGAGGGGGATCCCTTTGCGGTCATCGAAGCGACAACTATCGTTGCATACGTGATTGGGGCAGGCAAAGGATGGATCTTCGTCAGGGGAGAATATCCCGATAGTCACAAGCTATTGCTAAATGCAGTAAGAAAGGCCAGGGAAGCAGGTTATCTTGGGACTAACATCGGCGGCCAACAAGGATTCGATTTTGATATCGAGGTTCGTCTGGGGGCAGGCGCCTATATTTGCGGTGAGGAGACAGCACTTTTTGAAGCCATTGAAGGCAAGAGAGGCTTTCCTCGAATCAAGCCCCCGTATCCGACGACAAATGGTCTATTCGGTAGACCGACCACAATAAATAATGTAGAAACCTTGGCGGCCGGTCTGACGGCGCTTTCAGTAGGGGTTGATGAATGGCGGAAGTATGGCACAACCGAATCACCAGGTACGAAGCTATTTTGCCTCAGCGGTCACGTGGCGAGACCAGGAATATACGAAGTACCCTTTGGAAATACCGTCAGGCAGATGATCGATCTGGCAGGCGGCGTCATAGGCGGAGGAGAGGTTCAAGCGGTACTGATTGGAGGGTCCGCGGGTAAATTCATCGGACCAGATTTATTGGATTTGTCCCTTACCTATGAGAATTCCAGAATTAGCGGCATTCCGCTGGGTTCTGGCGTCATTATGGTTTTTAACGATCAGACTGATATGCGCAGTATTTTCCAGTTGATTGGTCAATTTTTCGCTCACGAAAGCTGCGGTAAGTGTTATCCATGCCAATTGGGGACGATGCGCCAACTAGAAATCCTAGAAAGAATCGCCCAATCGGATGGAGTAAAGTCTACAGACAAGGAAACATTATCCGATATAGGTTTTACTATGTCTGAAACTTCACTCTGTGGGCTAGGACTAACGGCCAGTTCGGCCATCATGAGCGCGATCGAGCTTTGGCCAGAGCTATTTGAATGAAAACATCACCGGGCGAAAATATTAACGCACGATCGAATTCTGAGTCGCCCCTTGTATTGAGGCAAGGCGTCAAAGCCGCGACTTATCTTAGCGTTGGTACCGGTTTTTCAAAGGAGATTGAAGGAGAAGTTGCCGACGAAGCTCTGTCATGTATCTCAGTAAATGGTCAGGAGCTGGCGACCTTCATGTGCTCTCCCCGAGAACTCGACAAGTTAGCACTTGGTTTTCTATACAACGAGAGATTGATCGAGAGCCTAGAAGCCGTGCGCTCGATTCATGTTTCTGCTAGCGATAGTTGTGTAGATATCTGGTTACATGACCTAAGCTTTGAACCACCTTCGCGCAAAATTGTCACGGCTGGTTGTGGGGGGGGCATTACTTTTGATGACCTCTCGCAAAAATACAAGCCATTGAATTCAACCTTGAGGTCAAATCCGAGCCAGATCGCAGGTCTAATGCGGCAGATGCATGTCGGCGCGGAACTTTACCAACGGGCACGGGGCATCCACACTGCCGCCTTGGCAGAAAATGACGAAGTATTGATACAGGTTGAAGACGTCGGACGTCATAATTGTCTGGACAGATTGGCTGGCGTTGCTCTCAGCGAAGGAATTTCGACTACCGACCGTATTTTGCTCAGTAGCGGACGAATTAGCAGCGAAATGATTAATAAAGCCAGACGACTGCAAACGCCGATTGTTTGCTCCCGCACGTCACCAACGGCATTGTCGGTGGCATTAGCGAGCGAGTGGAATATCACTCTTGTAGCCTATGTCCGCCAGGATCGGATGCGTATTTACAGCCATCCGGAAAGAATCGATGGCATTTAGATTTTGCGTGAATGTTTGAATAAGAATCTCAATAGTGAAGTGATTGATTTATGGACAAGAAGATCCAACTAACTATCGACGGTAAGGCCATTAGTGTTGATAAAGGAACCACCATTCTGCAGGCGGCAAACCAGCATGGTATCAGCATACCGGCCATTTGTTACCATCCGGGTTTAACTGCAAACGGTTTGTGTCGGGTTTGTTCGGTAGATGCTGGGGGAAGGGTACAACTCGCAGCCTGCGTGACTGAATGCCAAGAAAACATGGAAATCAGTACCAGGAATGAACGGGTAAATACCAGTCGCCGTACAATTCTGGAATTATTAGCTTCGGCTGTCGATCTTGAAGAAGCTCCGGATATACAGAACTTGCTAGATGAGTACGGCGCCGATAGTAGGCGCTATGGTGATGGAAAACGCCGTGAATCACCGGTTTACGATGACAATCCATTTTATATTCGAGATTATAACCAATGTATTAACTGCTGGCGCTGTGTTCAGATCTGTGCGGATGATGCCCAATTTACTTACGCGCTAAGCTTCGACGGCCGTGGATTTGAGACCCGCATCGGAACTTTCATGGGCGAAGGCATGATGAATACGACCTGTGTTTTTTGTGGTCAATGTGTTGGGGTGTGCCCTACAGGTGCGTTGAAACCAAAACGACAAATGCTGCTCGAACAAGGGATTGATCCGGATGATGTTTTTAAGCAAACACGAGGCGGGATGAAGAAGATAAAGGCAAAGAAAGGAAAAAGAGGGAAATAATCAGATATGTTGCTTTTTTTTCGGACATTTAGTTTGTTTCCAGATTCACCTGAATTAATAAGTGAGGTCTGCCATGCTTAAGTCGGATGAGGTCGTACGCACGACTTGCCCTTATTGCGGGGTTGGATGCCAGATGAACCTGAGTGTAAAAGATGGTTTGATCTACCGCGTTGATGCACCTTATGAAGTCGCACCGAACTACGGAATGCTTTGCGTTAAAGGACGCTACGGAACTGATTTCGTGAAACATCCAGGCCGGGTGAAAGCTCCCCTGATTCGCACAAACCGTGAAGAAGGGCGCAGCGCAACCCCAATCTGGAAAGAGGCGACGTGGGATGAAGCTCTGGACCTCGTTGCCGATGAACTTGTGAAAATTTTAAAAACTCACGGTGGTGATGCGGTCGCCAGTTATGCCAGTGCGAAAGCGACAAACGAAGATAATTTTGTTTTTCAAAAACTAATGCGGGCTTTAATCGGGACGAACAATGTCGATCATTGCGCCCGCCTATGCCATGCAGGATCGGTGACCGGATTGCAGCTTTCGATTGGTTCTAGCGCGATGTCGAATTCTATCGCCGAAATGGAAAATTTAGAGGCCTTTATCATCACGGGTTCGAATACGACCGAAACGCACCCAGTAATCGCCAACTTTCTAAAACGATCGGTTCGAAGAAAGGGCGCAAAGTTAATCGTCGTCGATCCACGCAGGATTGAAATGACAGACTTTTCTACTTTGTGGCTTCAACAGCGACCTGGCACTGATGTTGCGGTTTTTCAAGCTATGGGCCATGTAATTGTGAAAGAAAAACTATACGACGAGAAGTTCATCGCCCAGCGCACTGAGGGCTTCTCGGAGTATATGGAATCACTCGAAGAGTATACACCTCAATGGGCTGAGGATATCAGTGGCGTTCCGGCCGGGAAAATTCGCGAGGCGGCTCGAATATATGCCAAGGCTGAGAAAGCAGCGATTTATTGGGGTATGGGTATTAGCCAAAGCACTCACGGCACAGATAATACATTGGTGCTGGTGAATCTGGCTCTCATGTGCGGTCATGTCGGTCGGGCAGGTACGGGACTCAATCCATTGAGGGGACAAAATAATGTTCAGGGTTGTTCGGATAGCGGAGGTCTGCCCAATGTGTTTACCGCTTACCAGCCCGTAAATGATCCGGAGACTAAGAAAAAGTTCGAACGTTATTGGGGCGTCTCGCTAAATCCCACACCAGGGCTTACTGCCACAGAAATGGTGACACAAGCCCACCAGAGAGAAGTTTTAGGTATGTTTGTCATGGGTGAGAACCCGATCATGAGTGAGCCAAATCAGAACCACACACGCGAAGCGCTTGAGCACCTCGATTTCCTGGTTTGTCAAGATATCTTTATCAATGAGACCGGTGAAATGGCAGATGTTATTCTTCCTGCGACTAGTTTTGCCGAGAAAGACGGAACGTTTACAAACACAGATAGGAGGGTCCAACGTTGCCGGGCTGCCGTTGATCCTATTGGTGAGTCAAGATCTGACTGGGATATCATCGCCGATCTTGGTAGAAGAATTGAGCAACGCCTAAAAGTGCAAATGTCGGCCGGTTTTGATTACGATTCGGCCGAAGAAATTTGGGAAGAAATGCGTCAATTGACGCCTGAGTTCTGGGGTATTGATTACGCAAGGCTTGAGCGGGAAGGAGGGGTACATTGGCCGTGTCCCAATTTTGATCACCCTGGAACGCCATTTCTGTTCGCCGACGAGTTTCCCAGAGGGAAAGGCAAATTTTGGGAAGTCGAATTCGGAACTGAATCAGAACTACCAGACAAAGATTATCCGTACAATCTTAGTACCGGGCGAGTACTTTACCATTGGAGCGGCAGCACGATGACCGGTCGCTCGTCTCTCGAATTGGCTTATCCTGAAGCAACATGTGAAGTAAATCCAGGAGATGCTAGTGACCTTGATTTGGTGAGCGGTGACTGGGTCAATGTCGCTTCCCGCCGGGGGGCCATCGTTTTACGGGTTTTAGTCACGGATCGATCCCCTCGCGGAACGATCTTCATACCCTTCCATTTCGCCGAAGCCGCAGCCAACGTCTTGACCCTGGACAAGGTTGATTCACGAGCAAAGATTCCTGATTACAAGAATACGGCCATTAGCCTTAAAAAGACAGTTCCGCCAGAAGGCTGGGATGTAGGATACGAAAAGCCCTTAGAGGAGCGAGGGGCAATAAAGGATCCAGTTCAAATCCATTGAGGTCATTCAATTATCCAAGACTGAGTTGAATTCTGGTTATTGGATCTGAGGATCGACCTTGAATAAAAATGTAAGAATTAGAACCCAAGGCTCAGCTTACTTTTGGCACTGCTGAGTATTACTTTTTATCTTCAAAATGCGACATTTGCAGGGGTTTGCTGTCACGCAAAGCCCTTGGGATAAACCAGACAGCCAGTAGCAGAAACAAAAAGGACATCACGACTAAAAATAGCTGAATCCCTTGGTCTACTTGTTTTAGTACCTCTGTGGTGAAGTACCCGGCAACGACTAAAGAGCCAGTGAAGATGGTTTCGCCTAAAAACACGATGGGAAACCACTTACGCCAACTCAGCCGTGTAAGGCCGGCAGCAACCAGCGTTGGAATGGCTAATCCAAATGAGAGTTTGGCCATGAGCAGAAATTTTGGCGCGTGCTGTTCCATGGTCGATTTAAACATTTCCACCCGGCTTCGATATGCCTTGAGGTGCCGGCTAGCCATTAGCCGATCAACATTTCCCCGTCGGCCGACAGAATACCAGAGAATGTCAGCCGTTAGATTACCGGCAACTCCAGCCAAGAATACCAAACCTGGTTTCAGGTAGCCGGCCGAGGCCGCTGCTCCACCCAATACCGTCGCTATGGGTCCTTGCCAGACGATCATGATAGCTAGCAGAAGATAATTCCAAGGACCAAGTTCTGGCAACTGGCCTTGCCGCAAATTAATCCAAAACTGCCGGATTATTTCCAGAATTGCCTGCATAATGATCTTCTGTCCAACTCCAATTCCTGTGTATTCCGAACTTGAGTAACCGCTCCAACGATACCATGATACATCTTTTTTTTGCAGCACGACAACGTGGATAGATTAATTGCCACCATGACTGACTATCTGAATTTGAAACTCTATCATGAATGTTGGCCGGATTTCATTTACTCTAAAGGATAAGATTGTGGGCTTCTCGCCCACTTCTTACACTGACGGCTATAATGGAGAAGCAATTTGCTAACCATTCAGATTCGAACCTAAAATAAACAAGATGGGTTTAAACTTATTAGATATTATAAATAGTCGAATTGCCGCCAATCTGGGATTATCTGTTTTACAGGTTATGCCAAAAATGATGGGTACCATGCTGGCGTCTTTTGCGGCCGATAGAATAGTTGCCCGGCGCGATCAACCTGCGGTCCAGGCTGTTCGTTTGAATCAGTGGGTTGCACATAATAAGGATTTATCTGAAGCTGAGTTAGATGAACTTGTTCAACTGACGTTCAGAAACCGCGCCCGTGCCCTGTTTGATCTCTTTCACTATATGCGCAACGAAAAAGCGCTATATCGAATGATCGATTTTGGCGGCGATTTTGATGAGATGATTAAAAGAAATAAACGCAGCGTAGAAGGTACGGTTGTTATCGTGATTCATTCCGGGGCTCACGAGTTGGTCGGTATTGCAGCTGGTCTTCATGGAATGGAAGGCTTGGGGTTAACCGTTACAGATCAGAGCGGCGGCTACCAGTGGCATGATGAAATGAGGGCCAAGTCTGGTATTACGGCACTGCCAACCAACATATCATCCATAAAAAAGGCCACCAACTATCTGAAGGATGGTGGAACGGTGATCACCGGAATGGAACGACCATATCCTGGATCGGGTTATCGACCCAGGTTTTTTGGACAACCTACCAGCTTGCCTGTCCATTACATACCGCTGGCAATCAAGGCGAATGTGCCAATCGTGGTCGTTTTTGTACGAAGAAAAAATGATGGCACTTACTTCATTGATCGCTCAGATTTTATTGAAATGGAACGGTTCAAAGATCGACGAGAGGAGATTTGTAGAAATGCGGAACGATTATTGAGCCAGGCGGAAGTGCTGATAAGCAAAGCGCCAGACCAATGGGCCATGTTTTATCCCCTCTGGCCTGAATTTCTGGCAGACGTTCCATAAGGAGAACCCAGCCCATGACTGATGATCAATCACATGAAAGAATAAATGACATTTTATTGGGTCCGCTAGAACGCCCAGCCCTCCAGTGGCTTTCTGCCAATGTCCCTTCTTGGATGACCCCCGATGTATTAACCCTCATCGGTGTCTTTGGATCAATACTAATATTCGCCAGCTATGTTTTGACCAATTTGAATGCGGGATTTCTCTGGTTGGCAAGCCTGGGCTTTGTTATCAATTGGTTCGGAGATAGTCTTGATGGGACTGTTGCCAGATATCGTAAGATTGAAAGACCGAAATACGGTTTTTTCGTCGATCATACGGTGGATGCCTTTAGCCAGGTGCTAATTTTTTGCGGTATCGGCTTAACCCCCTATTTGTCATTTAACGCGGCGATTCTGGCGCTGGTTGGATATTTGTTGATGTCGATTCTTGTTTATGTGAATACCTACGTAACGGGCGTGTTCAAGATATCTTACGGCCGGCTTGGTCCAACCGAAGTTCGCGCGATTGCTGTATTATTGAATCTGGGATTTTTCTTCCTGGTGATTCCCTCTATCCAGCTACCATGGGGAACTGTGACGGTTTCAGATCTCATTGCTTATGGTATAGCCTTGCTACTCTTTTCGATTTTTACCATCAACACGATTCGCCGGGCAAAAGAACTGGCCACGATTGATAAGTCACCGGCCCAAAATCAAATCTAATCTGTTTTTGTTACTCTACTAGTTTAATTCACCATAGCAATAATCAATCAGGCTATCTCATCGGATATATGCATGGAAAGACTGCAGAAAGTATTTTTTGCACGAGGTGCCAACATGGTGGCTAAGGAATTACTCGGCAAGCGGCTCGTTCGGTTGCTCGATGGGAAGCGTGTATCCGGCCGCATAGTAGAGACAGAAGCCTACTGCGATGCTGATGAGCCTGACTTGGCCTGCCATGGAGATCGGACAAATAATGGCTCACCTACAGCTCGTACGGAAGTCATGTTTGGTCCTCCTGGTCACGCCTATGTTTATTTTACTTATGGAATGCACTGGATGTTCAATGTTGTCACCGGAGAGGTAGGCCAGGCAAATGCGGTGCTCATCAGAGCTTTGGAACCAATGGAAGGTGAGGATTTAATGGCGAATAATCGCCCAAATCGGTCTAAGGATTTGTGGACAAATGGGCCGGCAAAACTTGCACAGGCTCTTGCGATTGATGGGTCATTCAACGGAGATAATTTGTGCGATGATCGAAGCCTTATCTGGATTGAAGATAATGACCATACTCCGGAAATGACAATCGCTACCGGACCACGAATCGGCTTAGGCAAAACTCCAGAGCCCTGGCTTTCAATTCCCTGGCGTTATTGGCTGAAAGGTAACAAATATGTATCCAAACATCGTGGCTTTAGCTGACGAGTGATTTATATCTGTTTACCATTGAAAAAAATGACAAATCGGATTTTCAGGAGGATTCATGAACTTGCTACAAGGAAAAAAAGCGTTGATCTTCGGTCTGGCAAATAAAAACTCAATTGCTTGGGGTATTGCTAAGGCATTTCATCAACAAGGCGCAACTCTTGGTTTCAGTTATGGTATCCCACAACTTGAAAAGAGAGTCAGACCCTTAGCGGAAAGTTTAAGGGTTGATTTTGTTGAGAAGTGTGATGTAACCAGTGATGCAGAAATCGATTTGGTCTTCGATAAAGCTGCGGGTCATTTTGGATCAATCGACATTTTGATTCACGCAGTCGCCTTTGCCAAACAAGATGATTTGTCCGGACGGTTCGTCAACACGAGCCGGGATGGGTTTGCAATGGCCATGGATATCAGCGCTTTTAGCCTGGTAGCATTGGCGCAGAGAGCAACGGGATTAATGACAGACGGCGGCAATATTTTGACCATGACCTATTACGGCGCTGAGAAGGCAGTTCCTCATTACAATGTGATGGGCGTCGCTAAAGCAGCATTGGAGTCGAGCGTTCGCTATTTGGCGATGGACCTTGGTCCAGATGGGATTAGGGTAAATGCTATCTCGGCCGGTCCAATTAAGACGTTAGCGGCCGCCGGCATATGCCGGTTTCAGAAAAATGTTACGTTACACAGCGGAACGAACGCCGTTACGAAGGAATGTCGATCAAGATGAGGTTGGAAAGACAGCCCTGTGGTTATGTAGTGACCTGGCAAGCGGTGTTACAGGTGAAGTTGTGTATGTTGACGCGGGCTATCATATCTTAGGTATGCCTGAGCCACCGGAACATTGGGAATAGCGGTATTTACCAGGCGAGAAAGCCTAGATTATGCAGACGATCCATGCATGGGCGCTCCCAGCGCGAGATATTTTTGCCCGCTTTGACAGGATGCTTCATTTGAGTATACTAGAAATATTAATCGCAATTTAAAATTTTTGGCTTATCGAGAGCAGTGGAGGGACCGGCCCTGAGAAACTGCAGCAACCCCCCTCAATTGATGGGAAGGTGCTAACTCCGTCAGCACGAGCTGGGAGATAATGAGGAAAGCATGATTTACGCAAGCCTCTTGCCCAGTTCAGGAGGCTTTTTTTTGTTTACTATTTAATTGACGCTTTCTACCTCTCTTTTATTAGATTCTATCAATGATATTATTCTGGAGGAATATATTATGAGTACTACATTTATGAGTTCACCCAAGTTGCTTTTTACCTCAGAGTCAGTGACCGAAGGTCATCCAGATAAACTCTGTGATCAGATTAGCGATGCTGTCCTTGATGCAGTTATCGAGCAAGATCCGATGGCACGGGTTGCTTGCGAAACGGCCGTTAAGACTGGTTTCGTCGTGTTAATGGGTGAGATAACAACCACAGCTTTCGTCGATTTCGACGAATTAGTTCGTAGAGTTGTTAAAGATATTGGCTATGATGACAGCCGTAAAGGATTTGACGGCAATACCTGTGGCGTCCTAGCGGCAGTAGCCAGTCAAAGCCCAGACATTGCTCAAGGAGTTGATACAGCCCTGGAGTACCGGAAGAACGGTCACAGTGATGCAGAGCTTGACGCGATCGGCGCGGGCGATCAGGGAATGATGTTTGGCTTCGCCTGTAATGAGACAGACAATTTAATGCCTCTGCCGATCGAACTCGCCCACAAGCTAACCAGACGTTTAGCAGAGGTTAGGCGCGATGGCACGCTCTCGTGGGTTAGGCCGGACGGTAAAGCACAGGTGACCGTAGAATACGCCTATGGCAAACCAAAAAGAATTCATACGGTATTGGTTAGCACCCAACATGCGCCAGAAATCGACAGCGAGGAGATTCGAGCCAGCATTATTCAGCACGTCATCGAACCAGTTCTGTCCCCTGACCTGGTAGATGATGAGCTTCGTATTTTTGTTAACCCGACTGGACGATTTGTTATCGGCGGACCTATGGGAGATGCGGGAGTTACCGGCAGAAAAATAATTGTCGATACCTACGGCGGCATGGGTAGACATGGGGGAGGCGCGTTTAGCGGAAAGGATTGCACCAAAGTTGACCGCAGCGCTACTTATGCTGCCCGATGGGTTGCCAAGAACCTGGTTGCGGCCGGATTAGCTGCTCGTTGTGAAGTACAAGTAGCTTACGCAATTGGTGTGGCCGAACCGCTAAGCATAAGCGTCGAAACATTTGGTACGAGCGACTATTCAGATGACCTGCTTGTGGAGTTAATCCAGGATCACTTTGATTTACGTCCAGGAGCGATTATTCGGGACTTAGATCTGCGCCGGCCGATTTATCGGGCTACCGCAGCATATGGTCATTTTGGACGCGATGATATTGTTGCGCCCTGGGAAGATACTGGAAAAGCGACTCAATTGCGGGAAGCAGCTTTGGCGAAAAGCGCAGTTATTGCTTAAACAGCTATTTCGTTAGCTGCTCACATCACATTACAAACGAAACCAATCTAAGGACACCCCGCCAAATATTTTTGGCGGGGTGTTCATGGTTTGCTTGACGGTCAATAGGGGCTGCGCTAGAATCGGAACGTTTGCAGAGGATACGCTTGGGACCCGCCAGGTCATGCCCAGCCGGGCACAGCTAGTTTAAGCGACCTGTCGGGTCTGTTCATGAACGGATAATAATCTGTGTTTGAAACGCTAGGGAATCGATTACAAGGTACGTTTGATAATCTGCGTCGCCGAGGGAAGTTGACGGAAGGTGACGTCGATGCGGCGATGCGTGAGATACGTTTGGCCTTGTTGGAGGCCGATGTCAATTACAAAGTCGTAAAAAACTTTGTGAAACGCGTTCGCGATCGTGCTGTTGGCGAAGAGGTCATGCGAAGCCTGACGCCGGGGCAGCAAGTCATTAAGATTGTTCACGAAGAATTAATTGCAACGTTAGGGCAGCCAGGCCGTCTTAACCTGGGAATGCAGTCACCTGCCGTCATCATGCTTGTAGGCTTACAAGGCTCAGGAAAGACAACCACAGGTGCAAAGCTGGCTCTGCAATTACGAAAAGAGGGTCGTCGGCCATTGTTGGTTGCTGCAGACGTCTATCGGCCGGCCGCTATCGATCAGCTTGAGACATTAGGTCGCCAGCTAGATGTTCCGGTATATAGTGAAGGAATCGAAGCCGATCCGGTCAAGTTAAGCGCTAATGCAGTTAAATACGCCAAGAGTAGTGATGCAACAGTAGTCATTATTGATACCGCAGGTCGATTGAATATTGACGAGATGAAGATGGATGAGATCAGGGGGATAAAGTCCGCTGTTAAGCCCATCGAGACTCTCTTAGTAGCTGATGCCATGACCGGTCAGGAAGCGGTACGAGTAGCCTCGGACTTTGATTCTGCTGTTGAGCTCACAGGTCTGATTATGACCAAGATAGATGGTGATGCTCGAGGCGGGGCCGCGATTTCGATGCGGGAAGTGACTGGTGTACCACTAAAGTATCTGGGCACCGGCGAAAAAACAACTGCTCTTGAAGTATTTCATCCGGATCGGATGGCTAGCCGGATCCTGGGCATGGGCGATGTTCTAACGCTTATCGAAAAGGCGCAGACCGAACTTGACCATGAGGAAGCGGAAAAGGCCAGCAAGAAGTTGCTCAGCGGTAAGTTTGATTTAGAGGATTTCTTGGATCAAATGCAGCAGGTCAGAAAAATGGGCCCGATTGGGCAGCTGATGGAGATGATTCCCGGCATGAATAAAATGGCTGGAAATGTGGACATGAGCGGCGCCGAAGAAGAATTAAAGAGAATCGAGGCGATCATCCAATCTATGACCATGGAAGAACGCAAAAATCCAAAGATTCTTAAGGCAAGTCGAAAGCGGCGTGTTGCCGCTGGTTCGGGCACGAGCGTGCAGGAAGTGAACGCCCTTTTGCGTCAATTCCAAGAGATGCAGAAAATGATGAAACAATTGAGCCGCGGCCGGGGTAGAAATCTGGCAAGCTTATTCGGCGGCCGAATATAGGTAGGGAAGATGGTGATTGTGCGCCATCAATCTCAAATATAAAGTTGGAGAATACAAAATTATGCTTCGAATTCGTTTAAGCCGAACAGGCGCGAAGAAACAGCCCAGTTATCGAATCGTCGTTACCGATGTTGAGGCAAAACGCGATGGACGTATAGTCGAGAGAATCGGCTACTACAATCCTCGAACGGAACCAACAGAGTATCGAATTGAAGAGGACCGGGCACTTTATTGGTTGAGTGTTGGTGCTCAGCCAAGTGATCCCGTAAAGCGACTCTTGGACAAACAGGGAACGATGGAACGCTTGAGTCGCCTTCGCAAAGGTGAGGATGCCGATGTGCTGGTGGCAGAATATATGGGTGTGGAGATCGAGCAAGAGGCTGGCGTCGCGGCCGTAGAAACTGCAGTGGCCGAAGCCGTTTTAACGTTAGATGAGGAGGAATAGAATTGTGCCTGATGAATCACAATTCACAGAACTCATAGAGTACATCGTTAAAGCCTTAGTAGATCACCCAGAAGAAGTATCCGTCAGTGAGATAGACAATGGATCTTCGCTCATACTCGAGGTATCGGTTGCTGATGATGATATGGGGCGTGTTATTGGCAAGGGCGGCGTCGTCGTCAATAGCATTCGTACATTAGTTCAGGTATTAGCAACAAAAAAAGGCAAAAGAGTATCGTTGGAGATAGTCTGATCGTTGTAACTGTTTATGAATAAAGATCATCAGCGGGGCTTGGCGGATGAATCCACCGAGCCTCGCTTTTTAGTCATTGGTCGAGTTACTAAGCCTCATGGCATTCGTGGAGAGGTTCGAGTAGAGGTTTACACTGACGATCCGCAAAGGTACTCCTTGCTAGATACGATATACATTGGCGATAAGAAACCTGAGCCACTTGAAATTGAACATGTCAGGTTCCTTAAGACCAGCGTGTTACTCAAACTAAAGGGCATTGATGATCGTAATGGCGCCGAATCTTTGCGGTCTACATGGCTGCGGATTCCCGAGGAGCAAGCGATTCCTTTGGAGGAAGGCCAGTATTATCTGTATCAGATTATTGGTGTGAACGTATACGATGAAAGTGGCAATTATTTAGGTGCTATCAAGGAAGTTCTAGAAACGAAAGCGAACAATGTATTTATAGTTAAGGGCGATGGTGGAGAAATCCTCTTGCCTGATATCGACGAAGTAGTTAAGGAAATAGACCTGGAGCAACAGAAGATGATTGTACACTTGATGCCTGGTCTGATTTGAGTCAGTATCAGGCATGGCAGATAAAGAAGTTAGCGATCTAAAGTATTGGCTAGGATTTAACCGTGTCAGAGGAATCGGCCCGGCGAAATTGCGGCTAATTCTGGACCAGTTCGGCGATTTAGGGATTGCGTGGCAAGCCAGACCACAACAGTTTGAACAGTTAGGAATCGATAAAAGGGCAATAAAAAACTTCGTCACGACTCGTGATGAAATTGAGCTGGATGTAGAATTCGATCGAACAATTCGTGCAGGTGTCGAAATTATCGTTTGGAGTTCGTCGAATTACCCAAAATTCTTAAAGGAAATCCCAAGTCCGCCCCCAGTTTTATTTGTAAAAGGAAAGATTCTACCAGGAGATGAATGGGCGGTAGCCATAGTCGGTACGCGGCGTTTTACTGTTTATGGGCGTCTAATTACGCAGGATTTAGCCGGTGCGCTGGTCAGGAGCAATGTAACTATTGTCAGTGGACTGGCACGAGGGATTGACGCATTTGCCCATCAGGCCGCCCTAGATTCAGGAGGGCGCACAATAGCCGTCCTAGGATCAGGCTTAGATAATCTATACCCGGCAGAAAATCGTGAATTAGCTGAACGTATCATTGATGGAAATGGCGCCCTAATCAGCGAGTACGGATTAGGTATACCACCAGATGCGAGAAATTTTCCAGCGAGGAATAGAATCATCAGCGGGCTTTCGCTTGGAGTTGTGGTTGTCGAGGCAGGGATTCGCAGCGGCGCACTGATTACATCAAGTTTTGCGCTTGAGCAAGATCGTGAGGTTTTCGCCGTTCCCGGAAATGTAAATAGCCCTGCCAGCCAAGGAACAAATCGATTGATTCAGCAGGGTGCAAAACTGGTTCGTTCTGCCGAAGATGTCTTAGAGGAATTAAACCTCACCATGGTACCTCAGCAAGCTGCTGTGCAACAGATTGTTCCAGATACGGCCGAGGAAGCATTGCTCATCGAGCATTTATCACGACAACCTATTCACATTGATGACTTAACCCGGCAGGCTGGTTTACCAAGTAACCTTGTAGGCAGCACTTTGACGATAATGGAACTTAAAGGTATGGTGATTCAAGTTGGCCGAATGAATTATGTACTGGCCAGAGAACCGGATCCTAATTACGAGATTAACTCTGAATTGAGTGAGTGAGTATTTGCATGAAAATCGTTGTTTTTGCAGGTGGTACGGGCAGACGATTGTGGCCTATTAGCCGCCAAAAATCTCCTAAACAATTTGAACCAATTATCGACACCAAATCAACTGTGCAATTGACCATGGATCGTCTAAGAAAGTTGGTCGGTATCGAAAATATATTTATTTCGACGAACGAGCGGTATGTAAATATATTGGTTGAGCAATTACCTGATGTACCGGTGGATCACTTTATCGGTGAGCCGGAAAGAAGGGATTTGGCAGCAGCGGTAGGTTTGGCAATGCTGCACATTCGTAATGAATTTGGTCCGCAGGAAGCTGTAGCGATCGTCTGGGGTGATAATTATATGACGAATGAAGCAGCCTTCATGAACTTACTCAACTCGGGAGAAGCAATCATTCAGGCGGACAAAGCAAAAATCGTTTACATTGGCGAAACACCACGATTTGCAAATAATAACCTGGGCTGGATCGGAATCGGTGAGGAGCTAGGCGAAGCGGATGGTCTTGCTTATCATGAATATTCTTCTTGGATCTACCGACCTCCTTTGGTGGAATGTGAGGCGATGTTTGCATCCGGAAACTTTGTTTGGAATACAGGATACTTTGTCACAACCTCTGGATTCATTCTCGAGGCATACCAGGAATTTCAACCTACCATTTGGAATGGACTTCACGAAATTTCCCAGTCTATGAATGAACCTGAATATTTGGAAACGCTTTATCGGGTTTATCCCGGTCTCGAATCGGTATCTTTTGATGATGCAATCGTTCAGAATTTTGATTCAAAACTGGCGGTCGTATTGCATGGAACGACGGGTTGGAGCGATCCGGGCACGTTATACGCGTTAAAGGAATCTGTCGATTCCGATCCCGATGTAAATGTAAAGAAAGGTTTGGTTGTGGATTTATCAACGCGAGATAGCTTGCTTTACAACTATGAAGAGGGAAAGTTGCTGGCAGTGGCAGGCCTTGACGGCATGGTCGTTGTCAACACGGAGGATGCGCTATTAGTCGTCCATAAGGACGACATAAATCTTGTAAAAGAAATAGTCAACGGTTTAATCGCTACAGAATTGGAAAAATATAGCTAAATGACGGATCAAACCAGATTAGAAGGATACTGTTTTAAGTGCAAAGAAAAGAGATTGATTGTCGATCCTATCCCTGAATGGACGTCAAATGGATCGCCTGCTTCGCGAGGAAGCTGCCCGGTTTGTGGCGGCGTGATTTACAAGCTGGGGCGGACTGATGCTCATGAGGATTTACCAAAATCTGAAGTCATTAGAAAACCAAAGAAAAAAACCAAGAAAAAGTCGACCAATAGCCCAAAGAAGCAGGTTCGCCGTTCAGGCAATCTGGTTGTAGTAGAATCGCCAGCAAAAGCCAGAACAATCGGTAGGTACTTGGGGAAGGGCTATAAAGTCGTTTCGAGCGTCGGCCACATCCGGGATTTATTGAGGTCGCGGCTTAGTGTTGACGTCGAAAATGGTTATGAACCTGAATATAGGGTTCCCAATGACAAACGAAAGGTGGTCAAAGAACTGAAAGAATCGGCTGCTAAAGCAAAAGCGGTTTACCTGGCAACTGACCCCGATAGAGAAGGTGAAGCAATCGCATGGCACATTCTTGAATCGGCGGAAATAGATCCTCAAATCACAACTCGTGTCGAATTTCAAGAAATAACAAAAACTGCGATTTTGGGTGCCTTTCAAAAACCCAGATCGATTGATATGGATCGCGTATATGCCCAGCAGGCAAGGAGAATCTTGGACCGGCTTGTCGGTTATAAATTGAGTCCGCTGCTGTGGAGAAAGGTGCGAGGTCGCTTATCGGCCGGAAGGGTTCAATCGGTGGCAGTTCGATTGATTGTCGACCGGGAACGGGAAATAGAGGAGTTCGTCGCCGAAGAGTATTGGACTCTTGAGGCTGAACTCAGCCAGCAAAAATACCGGCCGGAAATTGACCGGCAGGCCTTCAAGGCCAGATTACATCAGTTGAATGGTTCTGATCCTGATCTGGCCAGTCAAGAAGAAGTCGAACCACATTTACGTATCTTAAAACAGGCTGAATGGACAGTCGTTGATGTTCGGCGTGGGAAACGCAATCGAATGCCGGCCGCCCCGTTCACAACAAGTACTCTTCAACAAGAAGCCTCGCGAAAACTTGGTTTTAACTCAAGCAAAGCGATGCGTGTTGCTCAACAACTATACGAGGGAGTTGATATAGGCGAAGAGGGTTCCGTAGGTCTTGTAACCTATATCCGTACAGATAGCGTGAACGTCGCCAGCCAGGCGCAAGAGGAAGCGCGCACTCATATCAGTGAGAACTTCGGCAGTGATTACGTTCCAAAAACGCCGCCCAAGTACCGCACGAAATCAAAGTCGGCCCAGGAAGCCCACGAAGCAATCCGTCCAACATCGGTCGTTCGTTCTCCCAAAAAACTGAAGTCATATCTGAGCCGCGATCAATTGCGCTTATACCGTTTGATTTGGGAACGCTTTGTCGCCAGCCAGATGGCGCCTGCTCGTTACTTAACGATTAGGGTGGATATCCGGGTTGGGGCGGAGAATATCGAGATAAGTAAGCGTCCTTATTTGTTCAGATCAACCGGATCAACGTTGGTGTTCAAGGGTTTTTTGATGCTTTACGAGGAGAGTTCTCCCTCTGATAGACCAGAAAACGGAGAAAGCCAGATCCCAGCTGATCTGAATAGTAATGAGTTGTTGGACTTGATACGTCTTCTGCCGGAGCAACATTTCACTCAGGCACCTCCTCGATATTCAGAAGCCAGTTTGGTCCGAGAATTGGAGGAAAATGGTATCGGTCGACCGAGTACTTATGCCAGTATCATATCCACTATTCTGGCCCGCGGATATGTCGATTACTATGAAAAACGCCTGCGGCCGACCGATATCGGTGAATTAGTTAACAATATGCTCGTCGAGCATTTTCCTGATGTCATGTCTGTTGATTTCACAGCCCGCCTTGAAGATGAGCTAGACGAAATAGCACAAGGTAAACCATGGGTGCCGGTAATCGACGAGTTTTACCAACAATTTGCACTTCGTCTCGAGGTAGCCGACAAAGCAATCGAAAAGGTCGATATGCGCACAGAAACAGAACCGGTCGGCCGCGATTGCCCTGAGTGCGGCAATCCCCTCGTATACCGTGAAGGCCGGTTCGGCCGGTTTATCGGCTGCAGTAATTTCCCTAAATGCCGGTATACAGAGCAAGTCCTGAACAAGATAGGCGTTATTTGTCCTCAAGATGGGGGAGACGTAGTCGAAAAAAGCACCAAGAAGGGAAGAAAGTTTTATGGCTGCTCCAATTATCCAGAATGTGATTGGACTAGCTGGAAGCGACCTCTTGTAGAGCCCTGTTCAGTATGTGGTGGTTTGCTGTTTCAAAGAGGTAAAAACAAGGCAGTATGCAGCCAATGTGGGAATGAACAAACTCTGCCTGAGGCAGAGGGGGATAAGGAAGCTTCTAAATTCTGATCTTACTTCCGAGAATGCGAGTGGTTTTGTGAGCCAATTACATATAAGTTAGTCGAGCCGTCCAATCTTGCAGACAACTGGACGGCTGGACGGCTCAGTACGTTTCGGAAAAGTTTGCCTATGTTATACTTACGATTCTGATCATGGTTGTTCACTCTCCCAATTCCGATAATCACCTACTAGACTGAGCAAATGAGCAGCGATCTCGTTGATATCCTCAAATGTTATGTCCCTGCCCTGATCGTCAGGCGCCTGGCTTCCGATCCCAGCCCAATCGCCGAACCTACGGCCGAAAGAATATCAGCTGCTGTACTATTCGTTGACATCACCGATTTTACATCTATAGCCGATCGATTATCTACTGACGAGATTGCAGGTTCGGAAGACCTTGCTTATCTTCTTAATGATTGTTTTAGTCGCCTAATCAACATTATTCATTCACATGGGGGAGAAGTTACGAAATTCGCTGGCGACGCGCTTATCGCTCTTTGGCCTGTATCCCCTGATTTAGGACATATGGGACAACTTCTAGAAAAGGCGTTAGCCGATAAGGCTCGAATAGCTACACAATGTGGTTTGGCGATTCAGAAATCATTCGAAGGATATACGGCGGTAGACGGAGCCCCACTTTACCTACAAATCGGCATTGGGGCGGGAGATGTCTACAGCGTGTATTTGGGTGGCGTATTTGATAGATGGGAATTTTTCCTGTCTGGAGTGCCACTTGTGGCGATGAGTATTGCCAAGGAACAAGCAAATCCAGGGCAGGTCGTATTATCGCCAGATGTCTGGAAATTTGTGACGAATGTTTGTGTGGGTAAACCTCTTCAGAGAGGTTTCATTGAACTAGTAAACCAGTCTTTCTTTACGGAGACAAAACCGCTAAATCTACCGTCTCTTCCTCCCGAAGCCATACCAAGCCTAAAATCTTATGTGCCAGCTGCAATTCTCTCATTTCTCGAAGCTGGCTATGAGGAGTGGTCTTCGGAGTTGAGACAAGTATCAGTCATGTTTATCAAATTGCCACATTACGGGACATCTATCAAACATCCATATAATCGAACTCTACCCGAAGCCCAATCCGTGATGCAGGCATTGCAGGTGGCCCTCTATAAGTATGCCGGAAGTATCAATAAGTTTAACGTAGACGATAAGGGTATCACGTTAGTAGCCGCATTTGGTTTGCCACCGCTATCTCATAGTGACGATGCCGCTAGAGCGGTAAATGCCGCCATAGATATCCAGTCGAAGCTCGAGGAATTAGGTAGAGATTGCGTTATTGGTATCACCACTGGCCGTGTGTTTTGTGGCCCTATTGGGAATGAACATCGGCGCGAGTACACAATGGTAGGAACTGTTGTCAATATGGCAGCCAGGCTAATGCAAGCGGCCGAAGAATATTCAGGACAAAATCGAAATATCTCAAGCACATTGATTGATGAAGATACGTTTAGCATAATCCAAAAACAAAAGAATTTAAGTGAATCGCTAGCAATTGGCCTGTCATTTGAATCTGTCGAACTGACGACTGTTAAAGGCAAAACCAAGCCAGTTACTGCTTACCACCCCCGTCGAAAATTGACCACACCCGGATCCAGATTAGTACCAAAGACTTCCAGTAACATAATCGTGGGAATGCCGGATGAAAGGGCGATTCTATCTAAATATTTGCGGGATCTGCTCATCTCGAAACAACTGAATAATCGGAATTTAGTTATCATTGAGGCTGAAGCTGGTACTGGGAAGTCATGCCTTATTCGTGAGGTACTCGAAATAGCTAGAAGAAAAGGCATTCGTACGCTGGTGAGCGCAGGAGATTCACTAGAACAGACAACACCATACTATGCTTGGCAGAAGATTTTTCAAAGGATGTTCGGTTTGGAGTCGCGGTTTAGCGATCAGCCGGCAACGCGATCGCATGTCCTAAGCCAGTTGCCACCCATTCGTGGAGAGAAGGGATATCCAGCATTTGCCATTCGGTTATCACCATTGTTGAACAGCGTTTTACCCTTGGATTTTCCCGAGAATCAAACGACTGCGAAAATGGACAGCGGATATAGAGATCGCCTAACCCATCAATACTTGTCAAAGTTATTGCAGCGAAATGTGGCTGGAATAGGTAGAAAAAGACCACAGCCAACGTTAATAGTATTCGAAGATGGTCAGTGGCTTGATAATGCCTCTTGGGAACTTGTATTAGATGTCACAACTAAGGTTGACCCATTATTGACTGTCATCGCTACCAGAAGCCTGTCGCACCACGATTTAAGCAGCCATCTGGCTCGAATTGGCCAAAGACTCAATGATATGCCTGAAGTGACGAGGATTAGATTAGATCCACTTGGCGAGGAAGACAACTTGATGCTGCTGCAAGAGTTTATAAGTTGTTCGACAATTCCAAGGGATGCTTTTGAGATTTTGAGGTTTAGAACCGGGGGAAATCCCATGTTCAGTATCGAACTCATGAGAGAGTGGCATAATCGAGGATTTTTCAGGATAAAGAACCAGCAAGCTTTTCTAACCGAGCCGGGCGAATTGCTTGCCAATACTCCAGTTCCAATAAATATCCAACAAATTATCACGAGCCAGCTAGAACGTTTGAGGCCAGATGCACAGATAATGTTGAAGAGTGCCAGCATTCTTGGAAATGAGTTTACTCTTCGGGAGCTTGATCGAATCTATCCTAATCGAAAAGATGAGAAAGAGCTCAACACCATGATTATTCACCTTCTAGAACTCGGTCTTCTTGAACGTAGATCCTCTGAAAGAACCGATTTGTTTGGTTTTCCTAGTGATTTTATCCGAGAAGCAGCACTTGCTTTGTTGCCAACGAAGATGCGAAAGCGTCTGAAGCAGGAAATATTGCAGGGAATAACCACTGGGTAATGGGATGGTCAACTTGTCGAATCTATCTCCAGATATCATGGCGTTCACAGATTGCCTCAGGTCATGTTTTATTGCTTGCCATTCAGGCCATTGATATAATTCTTTGAGGTGCCACCCTAGCTCAATTGGCAGAGCAATCGCTTCGTAAGCGATAGGTTATCGGTTCAAGTCCGATGGGTGGCTTTGGTAACGTATACTTATGCCCCGGCGACGAGCTGGGGCATTTTTGTGTATCTTTGTTATTCTCTAACTTGTGTCTTTAGCGCGATAATCTATATTTACGATACCCTTTCACAAAGCGAATATTAGCAAGGAGTTGATATCCATTGTCAGATAAACCAGTGGTCTTTGGAGTAGCAGGAGGGACCGCTTCCGGAAAAACCACGGTTGCAAGGGCTATCTTAGCTGCAGTTGGTGCTTCTCAGGTAGCCTATGTACCTCACGATGCCTATTATCGTAATATGAGTCATTTGCCGTTAAATGAACGAGCAAAATTGAACTATGATCATCCTGATTCGTTGGAAAGTGAACTTTTGGTCAGTCATATCGAGAGTCTTCTGGCTGGAAATCCTGTTCACGTCCCAGTTTATGATTTCACAAACCACCAGCGGACGGAAGAAACTCGAATGGTAGAACCCAGCCCCATTATTTTGATTGATGGCATTCTGATCTTCACTGTCACAAAGCTGCGTGAGCTGATGGATATCAAAGTGTACGTGGATACCGATGCTGATGTCCGGTTTATTCGCCGGCTACAAAGGGATATGAATGAAAGAGGTCGTTCTTTAGATTCGATCATCAAACAATACATGGAAACTGTCCGGCTGATGCACCTCGAGTTTGTAGAGCCGAGTAAACGATATGCGGATGTTATTGTGCCACATGGTGGCTTAAATAAAGTTGCGATGGATATGGTTGTCGCCCGCCTGGTCAATTTGCTGCAAAGTGCCGAGGTTGGGGATTGATGGCTGAAGACTCAGTTCGAATCCATCCAACTGCGCAAGTGTCACCAACAGCGATAATTGGATCTGGTACGTCGATCTGGCACCATTGCCGAGTACGAGAAAGAGCTCAAATCGGCCGCAGCTGCATATTGGGAAAAGGCGTATACGTAGATTTCGATGCAACAATTCTGATGGTTGGACATCGCGAGTATCGCACCCTTGACTTGCTCAAGCTTCACAAGAGTTTACGAGCGTCTATGCTCATTGACGGCCGGCATTTTATTGATAAGACGGGAACAAAGGAGGCTGGATTGATCTATTAGTGCGTTGGAATCGCCAAGTCACTTCGGCCGTAAGCCTGATAATTATCTATATTGTCTTGGGGTCTTGCCTTCTCTTAATTCACGAGATAAGTGCTCAATAAGCGTTCGTCTTGCCGGGTAGCCTTAGCGGTTATGCAGAAAATGAGTATGTCTACACATAGATTTGGTAGGACAAATATTTCTTATGATAGTGAATCAAGCGCACCGGTCGAAGAAGAGTAAATGGACCAGAGTGTATCTGAAAATCGGCAGTCAGAGAAGATGACGAATCAAGATCCTATTTGGGCACGCCTGGGATCGGGCGGCTGGTTGCTGCTAGCGCTGCTACTGGTGACCGCTCTCACGTTTTGGGTGCAGTGGCCTCGCATTAGCGATCCGTTTACTTTTCAAGACGATTTTCGCAAATTCCATTGGATGCACCGATTCCAGGAACCCGAGTTATTTGTCGATGATCCATTGACTAGTAGCTCGGTGGTCGAAGTGGATGTCGGACCATGGCACATGATTGTTGATACCTGGCGGCCGGGCTACAGCCTCCTCTTTAACATTGCCAGCCCTTTGGTGTCCCCGATTCAGTTCAACAAATGGCTGGTATTTCCTCTAATATTAATTGCCACGTACTATTTGTATCGTATAGGTGAGAGAATCAGAGGAGGCGGTACAGGCTTTGCTCTGGCCATTTTGTTTGCTGTCATCAATTTGACATCACCATCCTCATTATCAGCAACCGACGGCTTACCACGTTCTTTCATGTTACCAATTTTAGCGGCATTGGTTTATTTTCTAATGGTTGGGCGATATTGGGCGGCGATAATCACCATTGCTATTGGTGGGGCGGTGTATCTTCCAGCCATGGTACTTGGCCTGGTGACATATGGCCTTGGCGTCTTAGAACCAACCGGCAGCAGATGGCGATACCGGATCAACCGGCAACGTATCTTACCCCTCCTCGTGCTCATGGCGTTCATTTTCCTGATGATACCGCCTCTCATCAGCAGATTGAGTGGACTGTTGTTAACATTGAGTGCGCGATTAAGCACCCCTGGAGCTATGCTAACCGCTCCCAATTATCAAAGTGGCGGCCGCCTTCCCCTTTTCGTCTTCAGCCCTTTCATCGGAAACGCCGGAATAGCCACTAAACCATATACGTTTTGGCTGATGTTAGTATTAGCATCATTGTCTGTCTGCCTCTGGCTTCTTAATCCACGCGCCAAAGGAGAGTTTCCCCGTACATTAAAGCTGTTGTTTTGGGCAAGTTGGATCTGTTTTCTATTTGCCTGGCTGGCAATCTTGTTTACCTCATCTATGGAATTTTACTTTCCAAGTCGATATACGCGTGCAAGTGTAACATTGGTCTTGTTTATTTTCGTGGTAGTAAATATCGAAACAGGCATTTATATTGCACAATCCCGCTTGACCATGCTCCAGCCCAGGCAAGGTTGGCTCATTGCTATCGTAGCTCTGCTGGCTGGTAGTGTTTCATTATGGTTGATTCGGCAAGGCGAATGGAAGGCGTCGTTTGGGGTAACGACTACCTTCCAAGCGCTGATATTGTCTCTTGCTCTTACACTTCTTACAGGTTCAGTGTTACTTAAGCTGCTCGCTCCAGGGAGAGACTCGATAATAAGTGATCGGCCGCAGCGAAGGAGTCTCTCTTACTCCGGCAAAATTGCCGGCGTCATGATAATGTTGACAGTCGCATTCTTCGTGCAGCCCAACCGGTTTTCTTTTCATCAACTGGGGCTAAAAGCCAAGGAAAATTTCTCCTTCATAGCCACGTTGCCAAAGGACGCTCTCATAGCTGGTAACGCCTGTAGCCTCAACTCCGTACCACTGATGGCTAAACGGAAGGTGTTGATAAGCTGTGAGCATCTGTCCAGCGGAACGCAACCTGTCGCATTAGCTAATCTTCGCGCTTATTATGCCGAGAGAATGAGCGACGTATTCAGTTTTTGCGAAAATTATGGTGTTGATTATTTGTTGGTTCAGCCACAATCATTCAGTCGCGAGAACCTGGAAAGCGGTAATATTTTTGTCGAACCATATAACAGCATCATTTATCAGGAGATAAAAGACCGGTCTAGCTTCGTCCTCGAGGAATTACCGGAGGAAATGCGAATTTATGATCAAAATGGCATCTACATTATGGCTTGTGAGTCTGAGGCAGTTACCGAAGATCTGATAACAGTTAATTCCGGTATCGAAGGACTAGGCCTCATGTCCATATCAATGACACCGGACAACACGCATCAAGATGGTCAAATAGAAGTCTTAAGCCGATGGGTGAGTACTGCCGCCCTTAATGATGATTATGCTGTTTGTTTTGAAGTAAAGGGCTCAAATCTGGAGAGTGAACAGACCCAATGTCAGCCGCTTTCGACTCGACTGCCAACAAGCAGTTGGCCGGCCGGGGAAATAGCCTACGAGGATTATAGCTTTAGGCTGAGTCCCTATCTGAAAAGTGACACCTATTCCATTTATGCGACGGTTATCCCAGTAAATGATCAAGGTTTTATTGGCGAACAAATGTTTCTGGGGAATGTAGACCTGGTTGCACTACCTCGGGAGTTCCTGGCGACCGAGGAATTAGAATCGCTTCAGATGTTGGCTAGCTGGGAAAACAAGATCGCCTTAACCGATTTAGAAGTGGCTGAGCTCAAGGATGATAGCCTGGATGTCGCCTGGCATTGGTTAACATTGGATAGAATGGACTTATCTTACAAGATGTATGCACATTTGATAGACGCCGCAACAGGCGAGATTGTTGTACAAGTCGATTCCATTCCGGTTAACTGGATTTATCCGACAAACTGGTGGGAGGAAAACGAGATCATTGCCGACGGTCTTCAGATTTCTATGGCCGATCTTAGTCCGGGACACTATCAATTGTGGCTTGGCTTGTATAATGAAGACAACGGTGAACTCCATCTCGACAATCCACTAGAAGTTGAACACGATCAGTATCGCAATGCTATCAAGATCGTCGATTTGGAGCGATAATTGTCACTTTTTAGGCTAGAGGGATTGGCTGGGGAATGGTATCTGGATTGGGGAGCGGGGGACTGGATCCAAGTAGGCTCGTAGTTACTTAGTCCCAATATTCTGCATAACAATTGACGGTAGCCTAGGGCCGTGTTAGAATTCAACAGTTGAATTCAATGATTGAATTCTAGGACAAAGGTCCCATTTCTCAGAATAGGGCAATAGCTAATCGATGGCATTTGACCAGCATACCGAACTTCAACTAATGGAGGCTTTGGAAAACGATCCAGAGACTACTCAGGCGGATCTGGCAGCTTCAGTTGGGGTAGCGGTGGGTACGGTCAATTGGTATCTCAAGCGTTGGTCGGCCAAGGGCTACGTCAAGATAAAGCGGATCGGCCGCTGGCGATGGCGCTATTTATTGACGCCCCAAGGCATGACGGAGAAAGCCACCCTGGCTGGTAAGTACGTCGAGGCATCGATGCGAATTTACCGGCGGACGCGCAGCCAGGCTAAAGAATACCTGGGCCAGGTTCGCGATGCCGGATATGAAGCGGTCATCATCGAGGGTGATGGCGATATCGCCGAGATTTGCCGGTTGACTTGCCTGGAACTTGGAGTGACGGCCGTCGAACAGTCCGACGAACAACTACCGGTGCTACAGATGAATGGCCTAGAGTTGAAACTCATTTGGCCAGAAGAGGAAATCGCCAAGGAAGTGAACATTGAGTAGCCCTGAAGCGGAAGAAATGATAGCCGTTCGGGAGCAACCATTGGACGAGGGATCGGCCGGTTCTTCCATCGAAGAAACGACGGACGATGTTTCGATCACATACATCCGGCCGTCGAAGGGCTGGATCTCGCTTAATTTACGCGAGTTGTGGGAATATCGCGAGCTGGGCTATTTTCTTGTCTGGCGGGATATCAAGGTCCGTTATAAACAGACGGTTTTGGGCGCGGCATGGGCGATTTTACAGCCATTTTTCACCATGGTTGTCTTCAGCATTTTTTTTGGAAGATTGGCCGGTATACCTTCGGATGGCGTCCCGTACCCCATATTTTCCTATGCGGCGCTGGTGCCCTGGCAATTTTTCGCCAACGGCTTGACGAATTCTTCGAATAGTCTGGTTGGCAGTTCAAATCTGTTAAAAAAAGTCTACTTTCCGAGATTGATCATTCCGGGTTCGGCCGTGTTGTCTGGAATCGTGGACTTCATCCTGGCCTTCATCGTTCTACTGCTGATGATGGTATTCTATGGTATTACGCCGACGAGGAATGTCGTCTGGCTTCCGGCCTTGTTGTTGCTGGCCTTGATTACTTCTTTAGGATTCGGCCTGTGGTTTTCGGCCTTAAACGTCCAGTTTCGTGATGTTCGTTATGCCGTGCCGTTCCTCATCCAGGCCTGGTTGTTCATAACCCCCATCGCCTATCCCAGCAGCTTGCTGCAGGAGCCGTGGCTAACGCTCTACTCGCTCAACCCGATGGCCGGGGTGGTCGAAGGTTTCCGCTGGGCGCTGCTGGATACGGATACCCGGCCGGGATGGATGGTGTTGGTGTCGGCGATCGCCGCGGTGATAGTGTTCATTAGCGGGCTCTATTATTTCCGGCGGATGGAGAAAACTTTCGCGGATGTGGTGTAGGAAGGAAATTGAAATCAAATTTAAATTCGAAATTATTATGAGTGACGTAGCAATTCGAGTAGAGAATCTGGGCAAGCTGTACCATATTGGTGGTCCACAAGACCGCTATAAGACTATTCGCGACTCGATTATGGATGGTGTGAAAGCGCCGTTTAAGCGGGCGGGTAGTCTCTTACGTGGGCAGGCGCACGGCGCGGCCCAACTGGACCAGACCATCTGGGCGCTCAAAGATGTCTCTTTTGAGGTCAAGCAGGGCGAGGTCGTTGGCATTATCGGCCGCAATGGAGCCGGCAAGAGCACCTTGCTGAAAATCCTGTCTCGCATAACCGAGCCGACTGAGGGAGAGGTGATGCTGCGCGGCCGGGTGGGGTCGCTGCTGGAGGTGGGTACCGGCTTTCACCCGGAGTTGACCGGAAGAGAGAATATCTATCTGAATGGCGCTATCTTGGGAATGAAGCGGGAGGAGATTGATCGGAAGTTTGATGAAATAGTGGATTTTTCTGAGATTGAGAAGTTTATTGATACACCGGTGAAACATTATTCAAGTGGAATGTATGTTCGATTAGCCTTTTCTGTTGCAGCGCACCTGGAACCTGAGATTTTGCTGGTTGATGAGGTTCTGGCAGTTGGAGATGCCGCTTTTCAGAAGAAATGCTTAGGTAAGATGGGAGATGTAGCGACAGCGAGGATCGAACGGTGCTTTTTGTCAGTCACAATATAGTGGCCGTACGTAATCTTTGTGATCACACAATTTGGCTAGAAGACGGGCGAATTTACGAGGTGGGTGACACAACAGCCGTTACAGAGAGATATCTACGAAACAGTCTGCGCTCAGAAGACCTCGTTGACATCGCCTCTGTCATTGCCCTACTACCACCTGATCCTGTATTCCGCCTATTAGCTGTAGGAATTCGTCAAAATGGCCAGCACGGTAATGTAGTAGTAAATGGACGTCCAGTAGAAATCGAGATCCGTTATAAGGTTTTCAAACAAACTTCCGGCCTGCGTGTGTACTTTGACCTACTTGATGTTCAAGGGACTATTCTAATACGTAGCTTTCATGATGAAGACGCAAATACGATCCCTACTGTAAATGAAGGAGAGTACGTTTCAGTAGCGGTGATCCCTGGCAATTTATTAGCACCTCAAGAATATGAAGTACGCATCCGTGCCGGGATTTTTAATGTTCGCTCTTGCACAGGTGAGGGCGTGATCATCCCTCTTTCAGTTGAAGCTAGCAGTGATGTCAACCGTGCCTACCCTAACGACACTATTCGCTCAAAATTACAACCGATTATTCCCTGGCAAACGAGATTGTTCATTTCACCTAATCCTTTGGACTATAAATCTTAGACTGTAATCCACTAGGAGAATTTTAAAACTAAGAGCATTTGGTATCGGGAGTTCTATGCAGATGATTCATTTCTAGATTAATTTCTTAACCCCCACAAGGAAATTTTTTTCAATGTCGTTAAGTCTATTGAGCAGGGCTCCTGTAAAGTTTATAGGATGGTGTCGCCGATTAATGCAATTAAAAACACTTCCCAAGACTGGGTGGGTCGAGGTAAATCAGCTTGGTCTTTACTGGCGAGTAGATATAGACACATATATTGGACACACGATAGCAGTACAGGGTATTTTTGAACCAGACACAACACGATTGATAAGAGATATTGTCAAACCTGGGATGTATGTTTTAGACGTAGGGGCCAATATTGGTTACTTTACGTTATTATTAGCGGAGGCAGTGGGACCAAACGGCCATGTGTGGGCTTTCGAACCAACAAAGAAATATCGGGATCAACTGTTGTGGCATATTGACCGTAACAAACTTTCACATCTAGTTACCTTGTTACCTTACGGATTGTCAGATACATCTATGACGCAGGTCATCTCAATTGGTGATTCATCTGCGACATTGCATTGGACCGGAGACGCCCCCCCCTCCCAACAAGAAATAATTAAATTACAGCCTCTCGATGAAGTACTGGCAGATTTGAATATAAAGCAGATTGACTTGGTCAAGCTCGATATTGATGGACACGAGCCAAGTTTCTTACGTGGCGCCACCAAGTCACTTCGACGATACAAACCTCTTATCGTGTTAGAGTTTTCCCAAAGAAATTTATATATTGCTGGTAGTGATGTCGAGAAGCAAGTTCGCTTGCTGCAAGAACTAGGGTACGTAATCTACAATGAAAAAACTCGTGAGCCTTATGCTTCATATTTAGAATTCTTAGTCGACTGTGGAAATTATAGCCGTAGTTGTAATGTCCTGGCAGTAAACTGTAACCCCGACCGGGATAATCTTTTATGAATAAGGTAACAAAATATAGATTTAACAAGATGCCAGGGATCCTGCAAAGAAAATTAGATCGGATAAGAGATCCAAGGTCTCACTTGTCTTCAAATGTGTTAGAAGTCAGAAGTTTGTATTATCTGAAGAAGGCGATGAGATGGAGCAAATATCCGATATTGGAGGATGAATATCTGCATTCCTTTGACTATCTGGAGGATTTAAATGACCGACGATACCATGATGCAACAGTGATTGGCTCGGCTTGTCGGAATGGGGCTCCCAAGATTCTGCTAGAAATTGGAACTTCATTTGGGCGAGGTACGGCATTAATGGCCCAGAATGCACCCGGTGGACTTGTTTATACAGTTAATATTCCGCCGGAAGAAATAGATGAAGGAGGAAAGTTGGTTACTTTCGCCCCTTCACGCGACGATATTGGTAGATACTATCGGAAGAAAGGGCTTACCAACGTTCGGCAGATTTTTGCGAATACGGCCACGTGGAAACCAGACTTTGGCCCAATTGATGTGGCATTGATAGATGGCTGCCATGATGCCGATTTTGTATACAATGACACCTGTAAGGTCTTAGAAATGTGCCGCCCTGGCAGTATAATCTTATGGCATGACTTCAATCCAACATTGGTTAAAGTGTACCATTGGATCGGTGAAGTTTGCAGAGGTATAGATAACCTTTATGCCAATAGTATTATCAGGGGCCGGATTCTGCATTTGCAAGATTCCTGGGTGGGGCTTTACAGAGTTCCTGATTAAGAAATTTATTATTAAATTGGATAGTTACCGATGAAGATATTGCTGGCACACGCTGTTCATTCTCCTGGCATTGACACATGGTATAAAAATCTAGCTGAGGCAGCTGGTGAAGAATTAAGCGTTTCTTGTTTCTGTTTGACACTTAACCCCCCTGGCCCCAGCCTCACATGGCGTCAACTTGATCGGCTTTGGAAAATGAAAAATAAGTCACTTATGAAGATGTATGAGCGCCTTTATGAAGCTGTCTCTGAATGTGATGTGCTGTTGAACTACAATGGAGCCAATATACACCCAGAATTTCTGGGGTATTTACCAACCTTCAATGTTTTTTGCTGTTTTGATGACCCGGAAAGTAGCCTTGATCTTAGCGCACCTGCCGCAGCCAGTTATGATGCAGTATTCTATGGCAATATTGCGTCCCGTTTTCAGTATGAGTCCTGGGGCTGCCAGCGAATGGCTTGGCTGCCCATATTCACGGCTCCCAGTGATGTTCCACCTGCAAATGAAGGCCCAATGTTGTTTGAGCGCAAACGTGACATTGATATTGTATTTGTTGGTGCTAAAACACACTGGCGCCAAAAAAGGTTGGAAAAGCTTGCTGAATCATTTCCTCAGGCTCAATGCTATGGAAGAGGATGGAGCAACGGTTATCTTAACGATTCTGACCTCATAACGCTCTATTCCCGGTCAAAAATAGGTTGGAATGTTCATAACTCCACAGGGCCTATCAATCGCAGACTATTCGCTCTGGCTGGTTTTGGAATTCTACCAATTTGCGACAACAAGACCGGCTTGGGTCATATTTTTAAGTTGGATAGAGAAGTTATTGGCTTTGATACTATCCCAGAGGCAATTGAGGCAACTCACTACTTCCTTAAACACGATGCAGAATGTCGTGAACTTGCTGGCAATGCGTATAGGCGTTTTTGGAAAGATTATCACGCAGGCGCAATATGGCAGCGCATACACCATGAGCTGGTGAATTGGGGAGCTAAGAATCAGGAAAGTGGAAGACAAATATTAAGAATGCCATCTCGGAAAATTGTTGATGATTTAATCGTACCGAAATTTAAAACAATCCGCCGTTCTGTAGGACGGGCCGTTAATCAATTTTACGTTTCGCCGGATGCGGTAAAGAACAAAAAGCCGCAGCACAAAATTGATGAAAGAGTATATATTGGAGAAAAGGTAAAAGCCTATCACGAGAACCCGGAGTTGGCGCACATAAATATGGCTGAAGCGCGACTTGCCACAGTAGGGTTTCTAGATTGGCCTAATATACTAGCCTTAAATTGGGCGGTTACAACACTCGTTGGTTCGGCAAAACGGATAGTCGAAATCGGCTCCGGTACGGGTCCATTTGCCGAGTTTGCAAGTGTTGATACCAAGCGCACCATCCATTGTTTTGAAGAGGACGATTTTGCGCGTAACAAGGCAATAGAAATTCGTACTCGCAAAAACGTGTGCTACTTTAAGTCTTATGAAAGAAATCTTGAGGATAGTTATGATTTATTGGTTTCGGTGGAAGTAATTGAGCATGTGGCGAATTTGAAAAAATTCTTGAGTTTCTGTTCTAATCTAGCGCGAAGAGCTATCTTTACAACGCCTAATCGGCTCATCGTACGAGGACCAGATGATATTGGTCCTCCATCCTATTCTCCGCATGTTCGCGACTTTTCACCAGGAGAGATTTATATGATTTTAAAACTATATTATCGAGATGTGTTCTTGTATCACATGCCAGATGTATACGTGCCGTGGATAGAGCCGATGACTATTGCAACTGAAGGAACACCAATCATTGCAGAGTGTCTTAATCCAACTTAGGGGTCCCTACCAAATGCATATAGGTTTTCTCTCTCCTGAATATGTATTACCTGGTCGTATTGATGGCGGACTTGCCAATTACCTGCGACGTGTCGGAAAAGAATTGACTTTCCGAAATCATGGTGTATCGGTATTTGTGATTTCGGGGCAGAATAAGAAATGGGATGATGGCGCGATCAGAATCAACGAAGTTAAAGTACCGAGACTTCGTCACTTTGGTTTTGTCACCATCCTCCTCAATCAGCTTTTAGCCGCAAAATTGATTGAACGTGCCGTGTGGAAAGAACACAGGCGAAACCGTATCGACGTCATCCAAGTATCGAGTTACAAAGCGCCTGGTTACACTCTGAGGAGAAATGGCAGAGTTCCATTGGTTTGTAGGGTATCGAGCTATTCACCAATTCTTCGATCAGCTTATGGTCGAAACAGAAATATTTCCGAATATCTCAGTGACTGGCTTGAAATAAGACAAGTGTTGGATGCTAATCGTTCGTTTGCTCCAAGTATATTCATGTCGAGGATCTATAAGGCCTTAGAAGGTAAGGCGGTTGATGTCATTAATTCACCCGCTGTACGTGTAGATATTGAGACTGATTCAACCTTTTACAATGAACAACTGAAGGATGAAAGATACCTACTCTTTTTCGGCACGCTAAGCAAAATAAAAGGCGTGGATTTATTGGCCGAAGCTCTCCCAACTATTCTTGCTGAAGACGAAAGTCTCAAGATTGTATTGATTGGTAGAGATGATGGCATGCCGAATGGCCAAAGAGTAATTGAGTTTCTAAACCAAAAATGTGCCCGATACATCAGCCGAATCCTTCACTTCGATGCCTTACCGAAGGGTTTATTGTATCCCGTCATATCGGGAGCAATCGGTACGTTGATGCCATCGCGAGTGGACAACTACCCTAATAGTTGCCTAGAATCTCTAGCGTTAGGAGTGCCTGTAATTGGAAGTAACGACTCGAGTGTAGAGGAGATTATCGAAGATGGGAAGACGGGATTCCTTTTTAAGAACGGTGATTCTAAGAGCCTCTCATCCAGCATATCGAAGCTTCTAAGCCTATCTTCTGAGCGATATCACTTGATGAAAAGGAATGCTGCGCATGCGAGTGCAGATATGGTTGCTGAAGATCGTGTGGGCCAATTAATCGCCTATTACGAATCCTTGATTGCAGAGTTTTCCAACAATCTAGAATAGGTTTGATGCAATTTTCAGTAGTTATCTGTACACATAACCGATCACAATTGTTGGTTCAGGTACTCGATAGTCTGTCTAGCCAAGTTTTGGATTGTAATAAATTCGAAATATTGATTGTAGATAATTGCTCTAACGATGATACCATTGATATTGCTAAACATTGGGCATCAACTAGAGAACATTTGATACTTCATGTAATTCGGGAAGAAGTGCAAGGACTTGGTTATGCCAGGAACACTGGTCTAAGTCATGCCTCAGGGGAGTATGTCGCTTTTCTTGACGATGACGCCAAGGCTGATCCGAGTTGGTTAGTTAATACTCAACAGGTGTTTAATGAGGTTAATCCAAAGCCTATCTGCGTCGGGGGGCCTATCTTGCCTTTTTATTCTTCAAAGAAACCAGAATGGTTTAAGGATGAGTATGAAATCCGCACATGGGGTTCTGCCCCCCGACGTTTGAGCAAGGATGAATCATTTTCTGGGTCAAACATGATCTGGGATAAAAGAGCATTGCAGGAAGTTGGAGGATTTGATGTAGAAGTTGGCGTGAAAGGTGAGTACCTATCCGTCGGTGAGGAGAACGTACCTTTCTATCGGGCCTGGCAATTATTCCAAAATCCAATGATTTATTATCATCCGGAGGTTCGCGTTTTTCATTGGACCCCGAAAGTATAAAATGACTGTTGGATACCCGCTGAAGAGAGCGTTTTCTTCTGGGCAGGTATCCCCTTATCTTCGCAAGAAAAAGACTCCCAAATATTCTCGCTTTAATTATTTCGCGAGTAATTTATATTCACTCATTTTATTGTCAATCAAAGCCATATTCCACATAAGAAAATACAAGTACAAGCAAAACTGGCTTATAGAAGAGTGGATGCCGATAATGTCAAGATTGGGCGGAATCCTCGCTGTGGTTGGACTGAAATTCAAGCAGAAACAAGCTTAGTTATCGATGTTGATTCAAACGTCATATGCACTGTAAGAAATAGTATATGTCATTAAGTGAATTGAGTTTCCTGACAGGTGTTCAGAATGATTGAGCGGGTGGCAAGGAGGTTCAGAAGGCTTAGGGATCGCCTGCAGATAAAAATGCAAATTCAGCAGCGATGCCAAACAGAAAGACATGGCTCTGACTATGGTGGCTGGATTATTTGTCCGACCAATATTAATCAGAATAGTATTGTCTACTCATTTGGAATCGGCGACGATATAACGTTTGACTTATCACTGATTAAACAATACGGGGTCCGTGTTTATGCATTCGATCCAACACCAAAATCAATTGAGTGGTTGAGTAATCAAAAGTTACCAGAAAACCTTGTGGTCTATGGTTATGGAATAGCCGATTTTGACGGCCGATCCATATTTTATCCGCCCGAGGATCCAAGCCATATATCACATACAATCCTTTCACGAGACGAGACGGCCGACAAATCAATAAAAGTTGATGTTCATAGACTTAAGACAATTATGGAGATGCTTGGGCACAGTAAAATTGATGTTTTGAAAATGGATATCGAAGGGGCTGAATACGCGGTTATTGAAGACCTGATAAAGGAAAGGATCCAGATAAATCAAATCTTGGTTGAATTTCACCATCGTTTTTCGAATGTGGGTATTGAAAAGACTCGCTATGCAGTAAACCTCCTAAATCAAGGTGGCTACAAGATATTTCATATATCACCTGGTGGTCTGGAATACTCATTTATCTCCTGAAATAGATAATGACTATTGGTTTAGCAAAAACCGACCAATATCGGAGTAGTTGTCACCATTCAAGCTTAAGGGTTTCGAATGAGTGAACTGCCTCATATAACCTTTGGAATGATTGTGTTGAATGGTGAACCATTTATCTCTTACAATCTAAGGGCGATATATCCTTACGCTCACCAGATAATCGTTGTGGAGGGAGCTGCTCCCGGCGCTTTAAGTATTGCATCCAAGGATGGGCACTCAACTGATGGCACTCTTGAAAAGCTTTTACGCTTCAAAGAGTTAGAGGATTCAGAAAATAAGCTGTTGGTAGTAACCGCAGAAGATGAGGGTCACCCAGATGGTTTTTGGCCCGGTGAAAAGGACGAGCAGAGCAAAGCGTATGCAGGCCGGGCTAATGGAGATTATTTATGGCAGGTCGATGTCGACGAATTTTACCGCTCGAAGGATATGGAAACCATCCTTCACCTTCTCAAGGCGGACAGTGATATCTCAGCAGTGTCGTTTAAGATGCTGATGTTTTGGGGTGGGTTTGATTATCTAGTAGATGGTTATTTTCTACGCCAAGGCATCGAAATCTTTCACCGTTTATTCAAATGGGGACCAGGATACAAATATGTTAGCCATAGACCGCCGACAGTAGTGGATACTGGTGGAAAAAATTTGAGAAGTGTTCGGTGGCTGGATGGTAATACGATGGCCAAAAAGGGAATATATCTATACCACTACTCCTCAGTATTTCCAAAACAGGTTAGAGAAAAAAGCTCCTACTATCAGGCGGCCGATTGGGCCAAGCGTGACAAAGCTGAGCAATGGGCCCAGGAAGTATTCATGGAATTGAAGCAACCTTATCGCGTGCACAATGTCTATACACAGCTGAGCTGGCTTGAGCGGGCAAATGTGGAGCATCCACAACAAATCGTCGAGCTACAAAAAGACATTGACGCGGGCGAAATAGACATTGAATTACGACAGACATCTGATATTGAGGATTTGCTCAACTCAGCTTCGTATCGCACTGGTCGAGCGATATTCAAGTTTTGTGAGCCATTAGTTCGTAATTATTGGCGACCTTTGCGGAAGCGGATGGGGAAAATCGGCCGACTGATGATCGGCGATAACGAATGGCAAAAAGCATCGACAAGAATCAATCGATTCTTTGGTCCCAGATGAATAAATAGTAACGGATCGAAAGCTGGAACTTATGCGTGTATTGATGATAAATACCGAAGCGAGTGTAGGTGGTGCGGCACAGGCAATGTGGCGTCTACACAAAGGATTTATCCAACAAGGGCATGAATCTTATATCGTTGCCAGATCAAATAGAGCATCCCTTCCCAATGCCTATGAGATGTCAAACCTGGAACCTGGTACCTTTTCTACAGTTTACTCTTGGATCGACAAGGCAAAACTAATCTTGGCCAGCAAGTTCGGCCTGCAATTTTCCAAGTACTACTCAGCCGGAAATATCGTCAAGTCCCCACTTTTTACTCAGGCAGATGTGGTAAATTTGCATAATCTTCACGGATATTATTTCGACTATCGATTATTACCAAAGATCACAAACGAAAAACCTACCATCTGGACGCTGCATGATATGTGGGGGTTGACAGGTCATTGTGCCTACAGTTACGACTGTCAGCGCTGGCAATCGGGTTGTCATCATTGTCCGCTACTTAAAGAGCCCGGCCGGCGATTAGTTGAACCAAGAGCGACTCTATTTGATCGAACGCGTTCTGTCTGGCAAAGCAAGAGGAAGATCTATCAGAACAGCCATTTTCACGTTGTTGCGCCATCTCGCTGGCTATCACAACAGGCAAATAATAGCATTCTTGCCGATACGGCGACCATTCATTACATTCCTTATGGTATCGATTTATCAGTCTTTCGACCGCGTTCAAAGGAAAATTCTAGATGGGCCTTGGAAATACCGCAAGAAGCGAAAGTTATTCTATTTCTGGCTGATAGTCTAACCAATCAACGAAAGGGGTATCAGTATTTAAGAGAAGCTCTTTCTCAACTCACGCTTGTTGAACCAATAATATTGGTGACCGTGGGCTCGGGCACCGTAGACAGTGAAGATCTTGAAAATATCTCAGTTCGGAATCTTGGACGAATCTCCGATCAAGGTTTGTTAAGTCTCGTATACAGTTTGGCTGACATATTAATATTTCCATCTCTGGCTGATAACCTCCCATTGGTAATAATGGAAGCTTTAGCCTGTGGCACGCCGGTTGTGGCTTTCAATGTTGGAGGCGTGCCCGAGATGGTTCATCATCTGGAAACTGGTTACCTTGCTAGCTACAGAGATTCCGAAGATCTCCTCAGGGGAATAGAGTTGCTACTTCGGGAAGATTCTCTCCTCCAAAGGATGGCTCAGAATTGTCGCCAGTTAGCAAATAGGCACTATTCTAATCAATTACAGGTAAAAAAATATATATTGTTGTTCCGCGAAGTTATTAAGGAGTTTCGCTTCGGATAGCCCAGTTTCGGCCATCAATATTTGAACTTGTTTCAAGTAGAACTATTGTTGGACTAAGCAATTCTAACGAATGCATTCACCGATATTAAACCAGTTGCCTGATACGCCATCCGATTTGATTGGCTGGCCTTGGACTGAAGAAAGTCTTGGATTGCCTGGATTTTCGGAACTCAGCGTGGATTGGCCTACTATATCCATTGTTACGCCAAGTTATAACCAGGGTCAGTTTATCGAAGAAACTATCCGTTCTGTCTTACTACAAGGTTATCCCCAGCTTGAGTATATCATCGTGGATGGTGGAAGTACCGACAATAGCGTAAACATAATCAACAGTACGAACCATGGCTTGCTTATTGGGTTAGCGAACAAGACAAGGGGCAGGCTCACGCTATCAACAAAGGTTTTGCCAGAGCTACCGGCGCTTTAATCGGTTGGCTCAACAGTGATGACTTATTACTGCCTGGTGCTCTTGAAACGCTCGCTAAGGCTCACTTGAAAAATCCGGAAGCCATCCTGACCGGGAATGTCGAGAATGTCGTTCTGACTGATGACGGCTGGCTCCCCTTTGAGAACCGTAACAGTCCGCGATCAGTCATTTGAAAACTTTGTGAAGTTTTGGCAACAGAAAGCCGTGTTTCAGCAGCAAGGGCTCTTGGTTCCACGAAAAGCATTTGAGCTTGCCGGGCCACTTAGACGAGAGCCTACGCTATGTATTTGATTGGGACTGGATGTGCCGTTTGTCGATGCATGCTCCTGTCATTTCTGTCGGTCAAACCATCGGCCGTTTTCGTTTTCATGGCGACTCCAAGACCGTTGCGGAAGGGCACGAATTTCTTTTAGAACAAAGTAAAGTCTCTAAACGATACTGGCAATACCTGCCAGAAGGAGATGTTGATGAAGCGGCGCACGATCGATATTTGACCTCGACTTTTATCAAGCGAGGCGCCTTGATGACCTGGTACGGCCGGGAGGACGGTCCACAATTCTTATGGCAGTCCGTGAAGAGCAATCCATGGGCATCCTTACGCGCAATACCCGATTTGGTCAAGCCCCTTTTTGACCTGTCTATTTGGCGCAAACATCTTAAACGATCGGCCGGGAAGATCTTTACTTAAGGTCCCGACGACTTCGTCACTTCCATTGCCAAACCAATCACAGGTGTTCGAATAAAGTGAATCAACGACGACTAATTTACCATTATCCTATGCAGATACGCGAATCAAGATTCTGGTAGCCAGGTGCATATCGTTCAAATGAAGCGGGCGTTTGAAGAATTGGGATATGAAGTGACGATGATAAGTGGCCCGGGTCGGAAAAGAAAGCAACTCATTCGGCAACTTAAAAAGGAGTTCGCGGCCGGCAAACGGTACGATTTTGTCTATGCCTGGGCGCCGACTGCGCCAACATTACGCGGCCGGGGTAACCAGCTTTATCCGATTTTAGATTTAGATTTTTTTCGCTGGTGCAAGCAACAAGGTATCAGGATTGGACTGTTCTACGGGGACGTTCATTGGCGCTTCGATCATTATCGGCGCTCTCTGGGTTGGGCCCAATACGGCGTTACTCTACCCTTATTCTGGTACGATTGGATAGTTTACACTCGATTTATCGATCATTTATTTTTGCCGTCTTTAAAAATGCGGAAAAAGTTACCTACACCTTGGCCCGAGAATCGAATGAGCAGGTTGTTGCCCGGTTGTAACCTGCCAATCTCACCATCAAATGAGCGTGAATCCTCACAATCAGAGGGATTGAGTTTGTTTTATGTTGGCGGAATCCTCCCACCTCTCTATGATCTAAGATTGATGACCAGCACGGTTCTCGAGATGGATGGTGCGAAACTTACCATCTGTTGCCGAGAAGAAGAGTGGAAGATCAGCCCGCCATGCTTACGGACAATTAGATCCACAGAAAATCAGAATTGTACATGCTTATGGTGAGCAGCTTGAGGCATTTTATGCCCAGGCCGATGTTTTCGGGCTGTTTTGGGAACCATATCCTTACTTAAATATAACGATGCCAGTCAAAGTATTCGAGTCAATGACCCATGGATTGCCCATAATAACAACGGCAGGAACGGTAGCGGCCGAGTTTATTGAACAAGAGAATATCGGTTGGATTATCCGTAACAAAACGGAATTCAAGAATCTGATTGACACATTGATTAGGGATAAGGCCTTGATAAAAAAATTCAGTGATCGAGTAATTAGCGTAAGTCGGCATCACACCTGGCAGAAACGAGCTGCTTCAGTAGCTAGCGTAATGGTGGAAGAATGATTGGGAGTAAGCAAAACTCCCAAGCAGGGCAGAACGGCATGAACCGCATTACTCGGCTATATTCCACCTTCAATGAGTGCTGTGTCTTTGCAGCCATTAAGAATGGGAATTGATTCGACTAAAAGTATGCATATTTGTCTCCTTGCAGATGCTCAAAGTCCACATACACTACGCTGGGCAAGATATTTTGTTTCGCGTAGTCATCAAACCAGTATTATCTCTTTTCGGCCAGCTTCAATATCTGGTGTCGAGGTGTATACGTTTAACTCGGCAGAAAAACTGGGCAAACCTGGCTACCTTCTTTATGCACATGGCGTAAGAAAGTTGATTAGAGAGCTCAGACCAGACATTCTACATGCTCACCACGCCACCAGTTACGGATTATTAGGAGCAACTTCGGGATGGCATCCTTATCTACTGCACACCTGGGGACGTGATGTACTGGATTATCCTAAAAATCCTGTTTACAAGAGAATAGTGTCCTTCAATTTACGCCAGGCAGACATTGTCACTTGCACTAGCGAGATTATGGTTCAGGCCGTTCAAAATCTGGTTGGTGTCAGTCAGGAAACGCGTAAAATTCCCTTCGGTGTTGACCTTGAAGAATTCAAACCAAACGACAAGATTAGAGTTGAAGATCGACTCGTTATTGGAACGACAAAGTCTTTTGAGCCAATTTATGGCTTACAGTATCTTTTGAAAGCCTTTTCTTTGGTAGCTCAGAACAACTCTAACATACAACTTATACTCGTCGGTGATGGTTCTCAGCGCAGTTACCTGGAATCTTTAGCTAAAGAATTGGGCATATTTGAATTGACCGAATTTACAGGCCGTGTATCACACCAAGAAATTGCCGCATATCTCGCTCTGATGGACATATTCGTTGTGCCTTCATTGCTGGAGAGCTTTGGAGTGGCCGCCGCCGAGGCATCTGCCATGGAAATCCCTGTAATTGCCTCAGATGTTGGTGGTTTGCCAGAGATCGTTAAAGATGGTCTAACAGGTCTACTTGTTCCACCGGCAAACACAAAGGCCCTGGCGCTGGCATTAAAAAGACTAATAGACGATCCAGAACTTCGATCGACCTTGGGAAAAGGTGGCCGCAAGTTAGTTTCAGAAAAATATGACTGGCTCGAAAATGCGGCCGAAATGGAAAATCTGTATTCCAAAGTATTAAATTCGGCTCAGAAATCACTGTAAAGAATCTCATTGTTTATGCGAATCCTCTATCTCTCCCAATATTTCCCCCCAGAAGTCGGCGCAACCCAAACCCGGGCCTTTGAGATGGCTCGCGGGCTCATGAAAGCCGGTCATCAAGTGACCGTTATCTGCGAATTTCCTAATCATCCCTCCGGTATCATGCCTGAAACTTATCGTCGCAAGATTTATGAGCGCAGCAATCTGGATGGCATTGATGTTATTCGTGTATGGGTAAAAGCATCGCCGGTAAAAACGTTCAGGAGCCGGATGGCTTTTTACCTCACTTATATGGTGATGGCCTTCGTCGCCGGAGTGTTAATCGCTCGCAAAAAATATGACGCCTTATATGCCAGCTCGCCTCCGTTATTTGTAGGTGGTGCTGCGCTTGTCGCTCAGCTTATTTGCGAAGAACGCCACTATTCTTTGAGGTCGCGATTTGTGGCCGGAAACGGCCGTTCAAATGAATCAAATTAACAATAGTCGGGCTATTCGTCTGTCGATATGGCTTGAGGAAGCGTGTTACCGTCGAGCGCTTCGTCTAGTCGTGGTGACGAAAGGTGATGAAGGCGAGATTAGTTTCACGTGGTATACCGGAAGATAAAGTTGCGATCATCCCTAATGGCGCCAATGTTGAATTGTATACCGCGCGCGATCCGTGATGGCGCTCTTCAGACAAGACCTAGGATTGGAACCCAATCATTTTGTCGTGATTTATACGGGGTTATTGGGTCTTATTCATGGCTTGGAGACGGTTATCGAAACGGCCGAGTTACTGATGGATCAAGAAGAGATACGATTTCTATTTGTGGGCGAAGGACCACGAAAAGTCTTTTCTTAAGGAAATGTGTGAATCCAGGTCTATCAACAATGTGATTTTTCACGATGCAGTGCCAGAAGCTGAGTTGGCAGACTATATTGCATTATCAGACATTGGTCTGCACGTTCAAAGAGGCCTGGAAATTGCGCGCATGGCTGTACCAGTAAAGATGTTCAGCTACATGGCCTGTGAAAAGCCGGTTTTGTTGGCGTTGGAAGGGGAGGCGGCCGAGATATTAGAGGCGGCCGATGCCGGGATCGTGGTTCCCCCAGAAGATCCCCCGGCCCTGGCGGATGCGATTCTGTATTATGCAGGGCCACCCAGAGCGATGCGTTGAATATGGCCGAAACGGCCGGTTAGCGGTAGAAAAATACTATTCGCGGCAGGCGTTGGCCAAGGAATTGGCCGAATTAATACAAGAGGTAATTCAAATTCAAAAATAGCTGTCACAGTTAGTCTTATGAAGGTCGAGCATCTTGCCGAACAATCAGTTCGTTTTTTTTAAGCCTGTTGCCTGCTATGTGCCGCTGCGGTAAGATTCTTCGCAGTTCTCGTGAAACGAAGATTCGATGGATTATTACTTGAGGTCGCGCCAGGGTACCAGGGAGCGTAATTACCGTTTTACTGGGGAACCGAACTCGTCCTATCTTCTCGTAACAGTGTGGTAGTCAAGTGATTCAAGATCAAAGCAGATATGGATTCGAAATTATCTCATTGGTGTGAAGGCTTAATTGAAGCCGGGTGGTTAGCTGCGGTAGTAGCCACACCCCTTTTCTTTAACATCCATTCTTCCCGGGTTTTTGAGCCGGATAAGTTGACCTTGCTGCGCTCGATTGCCGTATTTATGGCTGCAGCATGGCTGATTCGATTCATCGATGGACAGGGTTGGAGATCGCTTGGTTGGCTGCGCTGGCGGAGTGATAATTCTATCTGGCGTCTGCCTCTCGTATTGCCAGCATTTCTACTTGCAGTTGCCTATCTCCTATCAACGATATTTTCGATAACCTTTAATGTTAGCTGGGCGGGATCTTATCAGCGCCTTCAGGGCACGTATTCGACCCTTTCTTATCTGGTCATTTTTGCCCTGATGGTGGCGACAATTCGAAGGCGGGAGCAGGTTTCACGGATTGTGACAACGATCATCGTCACAAGTATTCCGGTCGCCTTATATGGGATGCTGCAACACTTTGGCCTGGACCCTTTGCCGTGGGGTGGGGATGTACAACAACGAGTCGCCGGACACATGGGCAACTCGATCTTTATAGCTGCCTACCTGATCATGGTGGTGCCGTTGACGCTGGCCCGGATCATCGATGCCTTTACGAATATTTTACAAGATGAAGAAATTGAGACGGCCGATGTCATCCGGTCGTCTATCTATATATTTGCCCTTGCCATACAGATCATAACGATTTACTGGTCTCGTAGCCGTGGCCCATTCCTCGGCCTGGCAGTGAGCATGTACGCCTTTGTTCTGATTTTGTTGGTCACCCTCAGGAACACACAGACAAGTGAACAACGCAAGTTATCGGCCGCCGATGCGGGTCGGGCTCTTCTATTAGTAGGGCTTGGTATCGTTTTACCGCTCTTCTTAGCGGCTGTGTTTTTGGAAGGAAGGATCTCAGCCAACCTTATCCTTGGCTGTTTTCGCCGGCATGGTGTCGCTCTTGGTGATCGTTATCCTCGTCATGGCTTTGGCCAAACGAGGCTGGAATTGGTTATGGTTGAGCTGGATTTTCCTGGCGGTATTATTGGCAGGCGTATTGGGCTTATTCAACATAGGATCTGAAACAGCCGGAAATTATGCCAGTACACCTATTGTTGGGGAAACCTTGCAAACGATGAGTTCGTGGCGGGAACTTCCTGAAATCGGCCGCTTTGGCAAGCTCTTGGAGTCTGAAGGTGGCAGCGGCCGGGTACGGGTCCTAATCTGGGATGGTGTCTTAGAACTTATCGCACCACATGATCCTCTAGAACTACCCGATGGGCAAGCCGATTCATTTAATGTTATTAGGCCACTCATCGGCTATGGTCCAGAGTCCATGTATGTCGTCTATAACCGCTTCTACCAACCGGAATTAGCCACAATTGAAGCGCGAAACGCATCACCGGATCGCTCGCATAACGAAACATTTGACGCGTTAGTTATCACGGGTGGTATCGGATTCCTGGTTTGGCAATTCTTGTATTTAAGTGTGTTTTACTATGGATTTCGATGGCTTGGCGTAGTAAAAAGTTCGCGGGATAGAAATTGGCTTATCTTACTGTGGATCGGGGGCGCAATTACCGGCGGTGTGGTTTTAACTCTCCTATTGGGCATGTCCTTTTTGGGCATCGCTATACCATTTGGAACTATTGCCGGTTTAGTCATTTATTTGATCTATTATGCATTGACCAGTCGGCCGGATGATACGGATAAGGAGATCAATCCTTTTGGTATCGACCGGCTGCTGATGATCGGGTTAATCGCCGCCCTGATAGCCCACTATGTCGAAATACATTTCGGCATTGCCATCGCGGCAACGCGCACCTACTTCTTTGTCTATGCTGCCTTGATGTTCTTGGTTGGTTACTATTTGCCGCGAATAAGAGAGCAACAAGCGACTGTTCAGACCGAAACGCCTTTGAAAAGGACAAAACGCCGGCGCTCTCGAGCCAGCGGTGGTCGGTCGCCAGGTTGGGGTTCGGCTGCGCTGTCCTACGGCTTGGTTCTCGCCTTAATTATCGGCATTCTTGCATTTAATTTTCTTACCTTCTCATTACCGCCTGGAGAAGTCATCCAGTCGGCCGATCAAGTTCCAAGCCCCGGCCAGATCGTTTATCAATCTTTGTTTATTAACGTCGGATTGGGCTTCGTCGAATCACCCTTTTTGTTTATATTGTTGGTAATGACTTGGATTTTGGGCAGTCTGGTCATGGTCAGCGAAATGGTTAAACTTGGACAAATCGGGTTGTCGGGATTTGTAGCTGAACTGCTGCCTGAAAGGCAGCGATTTGCTTTGTTTCTTGTGATCGCGTTGGCCTTAGTTTCTATCATCGCAGCCTTTATCCCAAGGCTGACAGCGGATGATCAAACGACCAGCCTTGTCTCCAGGATGGGTTTTTGGCTAACTCTGATATGGGCATCGATATGCATATGGGTCGCTGCCCGTCTTTTCCAAAATCCTTCAACTGGAAGGTTATATGCGGGGATAATTGGCTTAACCGGCATCGTTATATCGCTGCCAGTTTTGATAACTGGGGGAACCATTTTTGCCATTTTAATAGCTGTTATTGGAGCAGGGATACTCTATCTTCTTTGGGATAAAGATTGGAAGAACTTGATAACGCCGGTAGGTGTCGTGTTTTTGGTTTCGATTTCCGCGGGCTTGCTATACGCCTATTTTCACGCATGGCAGCTGAGATCGGGTATTCTGCCGCCACCAGGAGTCAACGAAGCTACAGCTGCCACTGTCCGGCGAGTGCTTGAAACCGACCAGGCGGCGTCATTATTGACAACCTTCTATGTATTCGTTTTTACGATATTGGCGACAACGGCTTTGGCGTTGGTCTGGTCGAAGTTCTCATCCAGCGACAGTTGGGCGAGCCTACCTGGTACCTTAGGATTTATTATTTTGATTCCTTTGGCCATTTATTTTATCAGCACGTCAAATCTGCGGGTTATTCAGGCCGATATTGTTTATAAACGGGCTGATCCCTGGGATAAACAAGCTGCGCAAACGGGCGACCCAAGTATGTGGGATAATGCGATAGCGATTTACGAACATGCTATCGAACTTGCCCCTCTTGAAGATTTTTATTACTTGTGGCTGGGAAGGGCATACCTGGAGCGATCAGGTGTTACGGGAGATCCGGCCGAGCAGGAATCGCTTTTACAAATCGCCGAGGATCGCCTCAAGCAAGCTCAAGACATCAATCCTCTAAACACAGACCACACTGCAAATTTGGCCCGTCTGAATACACGCTGGGCCGAAATCGCTGAGGGTGATCAAAGGGCAGAGCGCGCTCGAATAGCTACAGATTATTACCAGATTGCTCTTTCTTTAAGCCCGAGCAACTCGGTGATAAGAAACGAGTATGCCCGGCTGGCATTCATTCTGGAACAAGACTGTGATCGAGCTATGGCTCTGTATGACGAGTCGATCACTCGAGATCCTTATTACACTGCTACCTATTTTGATCGAGCCGAAGTTTACAAGGCCTGTGCGGCTCTACAAGCGCCCGAAGATCAGGACGATTATTACGCAAGAGCTGCAGAAAGTATGGCCGATGCCCTTGATCGAAATCCTGGATCGCCCAGGCATTGGTTACAATTGGCAGAGATATATATCCGGTTGGGCCGGATAGACAAAGCCAATTCCGCGTATGAGGAAACGATAAAACGAGCCGGTGACGATATGCCACCTTGGCAAATAGATTACACGATGGCTCAGTGGTATTTCGAGGAAGATGATCTAGAAAACGCTGGGATTTTTGGCGAAAAAGCTTTGGAAACGGCTCCACCAGATGCTGTTCCGATCATCCAACAATTCTTGTCTATGTTGGGATCCGGCAATACTGAAACAGAGGGCTGAGCTTAGTCAGGCGCGAAAGAGTGAAGATGTGCGAGTATTTGTCATTATTTTCCTAACAGCGCTGACTTTGGCGGCAATCAGTACCCCGCTCATTCGCCGGCTTGCTGTATGGACGGGATTCGTGGATATGCCTGCCGGCCGGAAATTACACAATGCTCCTATGCCATTGCTTGGGGGACTCGCGATTGCCGCCAGCGCGCTCATAGCATTTCTACTCTTGGTTTCGATTCTGCCAATAACCTTCCTTGCTACATCGGTAATCGGCGCCGTTCTGGCCTGCGGAATTATCATTATCGTAGGATTAGTCGACGATCGTCGTCATTTACCAGCCTGGGTGAAATTTGCAGGCCAACTAATCGCGGCCTTGATCTTGATTTATGCTGGTGTTCAAGTCCGCCTAGGTATCCCCGTATGGCTCAATGTAGCCCTAACGGTCGTGTGGCTAGTGGGCATCACGAATGCCATGAACTTCATGGATAATATGGATGGTTTAAGCGCCGGTGTAAGCGCTGTGGCCGCGGCATTTATCTTGTTGTTAGCTGCATTCAATAATCAGCATTTGGTCGCGGCCTTGGCGGCTGGCATTTTAGGAGCTTGCCTGGGTTTCTTGCGCTACAATTTCAAACCGGCGCGGATTTTTATGGGTGATACAGGTTCCATGTTTCTAGGCTTCTTATTGGCTGTGTTATGCATCCAATTGCGATTTCCCGATAACGTAAACTTTGTGACTTGGATGATCCCAGTGTTTATCATGGGGCTGCCCATTTTCGATACGACTTTAGTTGTCATCTCTCGCATGAGAAGACATGTGAATCCGCTGACGACCGCCGGTAAAGATCACTTGAGCCACCGGCTGGTTAATCGTGGATTCACTCAGCGCGAGGCGGTCCTAATTCTTTATTTGATTGCTGGAACTTTTGGGATGGTCGGTTTGTTTATCACCAGTGCCGATGTTCTCGAGGGCTATGTACTAGGTATTTCAGTATTTGTAATTGGATTGCTTGCCATTTGGCAGTTAGAGAGGCGCACTCTCTTGGATGATGCTTAAGAAAAGGAACGATGGCAAAAAAGGTAATGTCAAGACAAAATACAAAAGCATATGAAAAACGCAGGCAAGAGGAAAAACTAAAGCAACAGGCGCGGCGGAACTGGATTATCGCCGTGGTTATCTTGGTCGTGGCGGTTATTGTCGTAGGACTGTTCCTATGGCAGCGCTCGGGTGAGAGTGAGAGTGAGGGTGAAAATGAGGGTGAGTTGATGGAAGCGACCCATGCTCTTTCCACAATGGAGCCAGCAGATCGTCTTGACTATTATGAGGCGTATCCTGAGCTAGTGATTGACACCTCGCGAAATTACAAGGCTATCATCCGAACAAATAAGGGTGATATTCGACTACAGCTTTTTGCCGAATCATCTCCGTTGGCTGTAAACAACTTTGTTTTTTTGGCCAATGAGGGCTTTTATGACGGCCTAACTTTTCATAGAGTCTTAGAAGATTTTATGGCCCAGGGAGGCGATCCCACGGGACTAGGGTTCGGGGGACCGGGCTACCAATTTGCGGATGAGACAGAAAACGGTCTGCAGTTCGATCGGCCGGGTTTGCTGGCGATGGCGAACGCAGGTCCAAATACGAATGGGAGCCAATTCTTCATCACCTTTAAGGAAACACCCCACTTAAACGGCTTGCACACGATATTTGGTGAGGTGGTGGAAGGAGAAGAAGTATTGGGATTGTTGCAGCGGGTACAGCCGGGCGAACCGGGAGATGTGATCGAGCGAGTCGAAATATTCGTCTATTAAGTCGTTTGACCGGCCCTGGGCCTCTTGTTATACTACCGCGCAATTAAAAATTGAAAGACTGTGAATGGGAGGAGTAGGTAATTATCGGCCTCTAGAGAGCGCGTGTAGGTGCTGAAAATCGCGCAGGTGTGGATTACTGAATGTCGCCCAGGAGTTTCCTTGCTGAATCTCACGCATTATTGATCTAGAGTAAGCAAGGACGGTTTGACCCGTTATCGTTTTTTTGAGAGCCAGGCTTTGAAGATTAGAGGCTGGAATGAAGGTGGTACCGCGAGAGAACGACTCTCTCGTCCTTATTATGGACGAGAGAGTTTTTGATTTTAAAGAAAGAGATGCACGGGATCGAGCAAATGCTAAATGGAGAGACGCTGATATGAATAAAATGCCGCGAGCATATGACTTCACTGAAACGGAGCAGCGGATATATGAATGGTGGGAGGAAAACGGCTGGTTTAAACCAGAAACCAGGCCATCGACAGCCGAACCATTCGTTATTTCCATTCCACCGCCCAACATCACAGGTGAACTACATCAGGGTCATGCGCTGTTTGTAGCCGTTGAAGATTTGATGATTCGTCAAGCTCGAATGGCAGGAAAAGCCGCGTTGTGGGTGCCCGGTACTGATCATGCCGGCATCGCTACTCAACTGCAGATCGAAAAACAGTTAAAGATCGAGGGACTAAGTCGCGAAGAGATCGGTCGTGAAGCATTTTTGGAGCGGACATGGGAATGGAAGGCGAAATACGGCAGCTATATTACCAAACAACTTCGACGGTTAGGTGCATCCTGTGATTGGGACCGGGAACGATTTACCTTCGACGAAGGGCTTTCAACCGCAGTGCGGGAATCCTTTGTGCGCCTCTACAGGCTGGGTTTGATTTATCAGGGAGAATATCTGGTCAATTGGTCGCCGGGTTTACAAACGGCGGTTTCAGATCTGGAAGTCGAATATGCAGAAGAGCCCGGTGTCTTGTACTTTTTTAACTATCCGGTGGACGGCGGTGAGCTTATACCGGTTGCCACGACGCGACCTGAGACGATCCTTGGTGATACTGCTGTTGCCGTGCATCCAGAGGATAGCAGATATGCTGCCTTGATCGGAAAAACCGCCTATGTGCCAATCCTCAATCGTCCAATTCCGATAATTGCAGATGAGTATGTCGATATGAGTTTTGGTACGGGGGCTTTGAAGGTCACACCCGGTCACGATCCAAATGATTTTGAAATCGGCAAGCGCCATAATCTTGAAATCGTTAACGTGATGATGAAAGATGCTACCATGAGTGAAGCGGCCGGTCCCTACCATGGCCTAGACCGGATTGTTTGTCGCAAGAAGCTATGGGCAGATATGTCGGATGCTGAGCTAACTATTCGTGAGGAGGCGTACACAATCAGTGTTCCTCGCAGCCAGCGAGGCGGTGAAATCATTGAGCCTATGGTTAGTCGTCAATGGTTCGTCAATGCTGAGCCTATGGCAAAAATGGCCCTTGCGGCCGTGAAAAGCGGCCGGATCAAAATCGTACCGGAAAGATTCGGTAAAGTCTGGGAGAATTGGCTGGAGAATATCCAACCCTGGTGCATTAGTCGCCAGTTGTGGTGGGGACACCGGATCCCGGTCTGGTATTGTTCGGAAGAGGGTCATATGACGGTAGCTAAAACCGATCCGCTTGAGTGTGGGGTTTGTGGCAGCCAGAATATCGGTCAAGATCCAGATGTTTTAGACACTTGGTTCAGCAGCGCCCTGTGGCCGTTTTCCACTTTGGGATGGCCTGAGAAAACACCTGATCTGGAAAGATTTTACCCGACCGACGTTTTAGAAACCGGCTATGATATTCTGTTCTTCTGGGTTGCCCGAATGGTCATGACCGCAGCCATGTATACGAACGACGTCCCATTTCATACCATCTATCTCCATGGTTTAGTGAGAGATGAACAAGGGCGAAAAATGAGCAAGTCCATCGGCAATGTGGTCGATCCCTTGGAAGTAATGGGGGAATATGGGACTGATGCGTTGCGGTTTACCTTGTTGACGGGCAGTACCCCTGGCAACGACCTCAATCTTTCACTGGCGAAAGTGGCCAGTCATCGAAACTTTGCCAATAAGATCTGGAATCTGGCGCGGTTCGTAGTCCATTCGCTGGAAGAGTTGGCGGTAAAGGATGGCCTAGTCGTTGGGGGCTCACTTGAATATACGGCGGCAGATAAGTGGATTTTGACCGGCCTTGAAGAATTGAAGAGAAACGTGAACCGGCTATTTAGCAACTACCTCTATGGGGAGGCGGGCCGGCAAATTCATGAGTTTCTGTGGGGTGATTTTGCCGATTGGTACGTTGAGGTTGCCAAAGTCCAAATGAGGGAAGAAGGGAGTCAAGCCAGCTCGACGATGCAGGTGTTATTTGATGGGCTGGACACGTGCTTAAGACTTTTGCACCCATTCATCCCATTTGTCACAGAAGAGACCTGGCAACAATTACGGCAGGCATTCCAATCGGCCGACCTTGGGATTGGTCCCGCAGATGGCTGGAGCGATGCACTAATAGTTGCCAATTGGCCTGAAGCTGGATCAGAAACGGATAAGGAGTTTATATCGGCCGCGACAGAATTTGAGCGCATGCGTCAGCTCATACGCAGTATTCGAGCTGCCCGGTCAGAGTACAATGTCGAACCCGGTCGATTTGTTCCAGCGACTATTGTCGTCGGTGAAAAAGCGCCGTTCTACGAGAATCAGAAATCCGTTTTGGTTCAGTTGGCTCGCCTTGATGAATCAAACTTGAGGATTCTATCAGCGTCTGAATCTCCAGAAGTAGATGTTGTTACGATTTCCATGGGAGACATTATCGCCTATCTGCCTCTTACAGGATTGGTAGATATCGAGAAAGAAAAAACTCGTCTAAAAAACGAGCTCTCGGAACTAGAGAAACAAATAGCTCGCTTGTCTGGTTTATTGGATAGCGAATTTTCGCAAAAAGCGCCTGAGAATGTCATTCGACGCGAGCGCGATAAGTTGAAGATATTCCAAGCTAGCCAGCGGGAAGTAAAAGATCGCTTGGACGCGCTCGGTTGATCACGACACTTGCCGACAGTGAAGAATAGATTAGGAAAATCACCAATCAAGCGCACATATTGGGTGAGGACAGCATGCAAAATTCCAGACCAAAGCAGGTAACCGCCGACAGAAATCAAGGGGTTTTGATTATTATTTGGGATGATGGGCATGAGAGTCGCTATCCCTTTGCCGGACTTCGAGTAGTTTGCCCCTGCGTTGAATGCCGCGGCGGTCATCAGTACATGGGCCAAGCTCTGGATCCAGCAGTTGTTCGTGATACGCCACCATCGGATATTACACTCAATGGGCTTGATGCGGTGGGCGCGTATGCTCTGCAAATGCAGTGGAGTGACGGACATTCGACGGGCATTTATTCCTGGGAAATGTTAAGGAATGCCTGTCCGTGCGAAATATGTCTTGGTGATTGATCATCCAACGAGGCCTTGTCCGCTCTCAATCGCGTAGTGCGGTGATAGAATTCCAATATAGCCGTCAGCCGATGGCGAAATCTCTGATGACTCGCTCCAGGTAAATTGATATGGATGCAGAAAGAAGTAAGTTAGAAGATATTCAAACTGACCTCGTCCATTCCGGCGATGGCCAAAATCCATCAGGAGGAGTTGCGTCACCCATCTACCAGATCTCTACTTATCGTTTTAATGATCCTACTGAAATCGCCGAGGCAATGGTAGCTGAAGCCCATCCGGAATACTATGGTCGTTACGGGTCCCCAAATACAAAGCAAGTTGAGGAAACTGTGGCAAAACTGGAGGGTGGGGAGGCGGCATTAGCGGTTGCTTCAGGCATGGCAGCCGTGTCGCTTGTCTTGCTAGGTTGCTTGGAGGCTGGAGATCATATTGTTGCTCAACGCTCCTTGTATCCAACGACCTACAAGCTATTGCATCATAAACTACCAGAATTCGGAGTGACGACTACCTTTGTCGACCAGACAAATCCGGATGAATTTGCCAGGGCGATTGAAGCTAATACACGTATGATTTATGTTGAAACGCCCTCGAACCCAACCCTAACCTTGACGGATCTTGAGTCGGTTTCAGCGATCGCATCCGCACACGATTTACTAGCAGTGGCTGATAATACCTTCGCTACGCCCTTTAACCAGCAACCCCTATCCGTTGGATACAATATTGTCCTGCATAGCGCTACGAAGTATCTTTCGGGCCATTCGGACGTGGTTGCTGGCATTGTCGTTAGCGATAAGGTGACGATATCTGAGTTGTGGCAAAATCACATATTGTTGGGCGGGCTATTGCATCCTATGGAGGCCTGGCTCTTGAGCCGTGGACTTAAGACATTCGGCCTGCGAATGGTCCGGCACAATGCAAATGCCATGGCCGTCGCCAATTTCCTTGAGGCTCACCCAGCGATTCTAAACGTATTCTATCCGGGGCTAAATAGTCATACCCAGCTCGAGCTAGCCCAAAAACAGATGCCAGGTGGTTTTGGGGGCATGGTTAGTTTTGAGGTACGCGGTGGATATCAGGCTGCACAAATACTGCTTAAGCGACTTAAGCTGATTAGCTTGGCAGTTAGCTTAGGCGGCGTGCATTCATTGATTACACATCCAGCAAGCACCATATCGGCCGTGCAATCCCCAGAAGAAATCGAATCCAGCGGCGTCCGGCCAGGACTCCTGAGGTTGTCGGTAGGCCTTGAATCCAGTGCCGATATTATTGAGGATTTGAAGCATGGTCTGTTAACCTTAAAAAGTTGATAAATGTTTTGCTTTAGCATCGATTTAATACCAAAAGTTGTTGCCTGATATCATGTGTAGCAGTAGTATAGAGATGTGGCGCATTAATAGGTTTTTCTCTGAAGATAATGAGAAAGGAGCGATTTTTATTTCGCCTCATTGTTAGAAATCCAATCCGTTTACCCCAAGGATATCAGGTGGTGAATTGTGCACGAACCCGAACCCGAATTAATTACCGTAGTTGAAGGTCCAACTCCAGAATTTCGACCTAGTCCCTATCTGTGGTTTCAAAGCGTCTTTGAAGGCCCGGAAGATGCCGATATCATGCTCTGCGAGCTACGCACATTAAATGGCCAAAGCATCTTAGATCGGTGCGTTGAGGCCTGGCGAGAGAATCGCCCTGTGCGTTTGGACTTTCCAGATTATCTTCGTATGCGCCAACAACTAGATGTCGTTGCTATGCGCTTTCAGAATCTCGAGGAAGGACCTTTATTGATGCTCTGGGTACGCCAGCTATTCGACGAGCTAGAAGAGGAAGAGTTCGATGAAGGGGAGGATGATTTCGGTTACTAGTCAATACTTTGAAGCTTTGTCTACAATGGAACGTGAGAAGTATCTAGACTGTTTTAACTAAGATGCCGAATTACGTGACCCTTTTGGAGGCAAACCTTTCGATGGGAAGGAAGGTTTGAACAAGTGGTTTACTGGGTTGGAGCGCATCTGGTTCAAGTTTGTCATTGAACTGGACAGTTTATTTGTTGGCGGAAATCGAGTCGCGGTCGCATGGCACACTTGGGCCTTTTCCAAATCAGCAAAAGAAGGCTGCATTTACTGGCATCAATGTTTTTTCTTTTGATGGTGGGGGAGCTTATCCAGCGCCTGGAGGGGTATTGGGATTTCCAAGAGATGATGTCCCAGATTTCATGATTAGAGACCAGGTTGTCCCAGGTCGGATGCTGGACGTCAAGTAAGTAGCGCTACTGCATTCGATGTCGTATCAATCACCACCTAGGTAGGTAAATAACAAATTATCAAATCAGGGAGTTGTTATGAGCGATGAAACGATCCTGCTCGATATTAATAATGGTGTCGCTACAGTCACACTAAACAGGCCATCGTCATTAAATGCTTTCAACGACCAGATGATAAAGGAAACCTTCGCTGCTGTAAGGCAAACTGGCCGAGATGCTACGGTTAGAGTCATCGTCATTACCGGCTCGGGTAGAGCTTTTTCATCTGGTCAAGACCTTAATGATGTTCAAGATCGCAAAGAAATCTTTTCAATCGGAGAGCATTTGCGTACAGGATACAATAGACTCATTATGGCAATCGTAAGCGCCGAAAAACCGGTCATCGCGGCCGTCAACGGCGTCGCGGCGGGAGCTGGTTGTGGTGTAGCTTTGGCAGCCGACTTGCGAATCGCATCCCATAAGGCTAGCTTCATCCAGGCTTTTAGCCGTGTTGGCCTGGTGCCAGACAGCGGTTCGACCTGGATGCTGCCTAGGTTAATCGGTTATAGCCGGGCCTATGAAATGGCTATTACGGCCGAACAAATCCCGGCTGAAAAAGCTCTGACATGGGGTCTGGTCAACGAAGTGGTTCCCCACGAGCAATTGTCAGAGATTGTGGCTGCTTGGGCCAGGTCTTTGGCGGATGGACCAACGCTGGCTCTAGGATTGACCAAGCGAGCTATGCACAGAGCATTTGATATGAGCCTTTCGGACGCACTGGTGTATGAATCTCATATGCAAGAAATCGCCAGCCGAAGCCACGATTTCCAAGAAGGGGTACAAGCCTTCAGAGATAAACGCCGACCCGAATTTAGGGGCGAATGACAGACATTTCCCGGATCAAGGTTGGCGCCGTACTTTCTGATTTGATGGATGCCTGATAAGGGAAAAACCTATGACAACTGATATTGAGACGATTTCGGTTATTGGCGCCGGTACGATGGGACGAGGCATCGCGTTGTCGGCCGCTTTGAATGGTAAAGAAGTCATTCTCCATGATATTGCCGAACGACTGCTTGAAGATGGTTTGGCACATATTCAGCGACTAATACAACAGGGTGTGGAGCGAGGCAAGTATGATCACGATCTCGCATTAGGTGTTCGCGACCGCATTCGGATATCTACCGTTTTGGAAACAGCCGCCAATGTCGACCTCGTAATTGAAGCAGCACCAGAAGTGTTAGATTTGAAGCGGGAAATTTTCACCAAATTAGGATCGCTGGCGCCGTCCCGGACCATCTTTGCTTCCAATACTTCGAGTTTGAGTATAGAAGCTCTAGCAGGTGCAAGCAATAGGCCAGACAGATTTTTAGGATTACACTTTTTTAACCCGGCCCATATCATGAAGCTGGTAGAGGTAATTAGGGCAGATGAGACCAGTAATGATACGCTTAGGCGAACCACGGTTTTTGTCGACGCCATGGGAAAAACGGCCGTAACATGTAGTGATACACCTGCTTTTATCGTCAACCGCGTTGCCCGCCCGTTCTATGGAGAGGCACTGCGATTACTAGGAGAGCATGCGGCTGATGTGGAAACGATTGACAAGTTGATGCGATCGATTGGTTTCAAAATGGGACCATTCCAACTCATTGATCTAGTGGGAAGTGATGTCAACTTGGCGGTAACATTATCGGTTTACGAACAGTTCTATCATGACCCAAAGTTCCGACCTCATCCAATACAACACCGGATGGTTGCCAGCGGGCGTTTGGGTCGCAAGAGCGGTCGTGGTTTTTATGATTATAGGGATGAGGCTTCGTGAGAGACGCCTCCTCCATAGGCCAATCAGAGAGGAATTGCCTCGTATAGCCATTTTAGAGCCGACTGCTGACCAGGGGTTGGATAGTCTTCTCTCATAAGAGTCGAGACGTCTAAGGCCAGTTCGTCCAATAGTCCCAGTGCAAAATGAAATGACTTTGTCAAAGATTCCTGATCGTATCCTGGAAACAAATTTGGCAACCGTTTAATTAGTTCGTGGTCGGCCCATTGATCGATATAACGGCCGTCGTCCCACGTATCTACCTTTCTTGAAGTATTCGATCTGGCCCTAATCTCAATGAACCACATTATCTGGGCTCTAATCTGGGAGAGATAGTTGTGAGCTCGCCACAGATCATTTCTGAATATCGATTTTGCTAAACCAAAGGATAGGAACAGCCCGTGGGTCAACTGAGTTCTAACCGAGGCGGGGAAGGTGGTGGGCATCGTCAAGACCCGTGGCAATTTCTCAGTAGCAGCTTCTTCTGAATGTAAATAAAGTTGTTTCCAGCCCCGATCGAAAACTTCTAGATATGGTGAACCTTTTAGCGTCTGGGTGATTGAGCCTGAACCCCCCGAGTTTGTTATAACGTAGTCGACTTTGAAGCCGCCTTCATAGATCACCTGCCACTCAGCGTCACCCGCAAAAGTTTGGTTAAAATCTAAAACCCATGGCTGAGCTATGGTTGAAATCCAGGTTTCTGAACGCGCCAGGCCAGATGGAGAATCGGAAAACAATATTAAATCAAGATCAGAAAAGGGATCAATAGCCTTGGTCTCTCTGGCGCGCGAACCCACCATAATCGTGGCTTGCACAAGGCCATGGCTATCAGACCATCTGGCTATCCGGCTAATCAATTCGTCGTAACTGGTTATCATCTTTTTGATATGATCGCGAAGGGACAGATCCTGATTAGGCAGCAGGCTGAGACTCTATTTCTGATTTGCTAAATAAAGCTCATTGCCCGCCGTGACGATAATCCGAAGGGGATTTTCGGAGATGACAAAATCTGTGGTCCGGCCAAAAAGTTCATCTCCGTTGGCGTCGCTGGCCTTAAACTGGGCCAGGAATGTACCGCCTAAGCTGAATTGGATGATGCGGTCACTACCAGGGTCGACAACAAAAAGGGATGAGTTTAGGCCACGCCCGGCAAGCTTGAGAGACGTTGGAGAAACGAGAGGACTTTCAAGGCCACTATTGGCTAACAAATCTTCCCCCCACAGCAGCCGGCCGTTTACATAGCGCCGGATCCGGCCGTCGTCGTAGAGCAAGAAAACGCTGCCATCTTCACTGTAAATGGCAATGTCCACTGCGTGCTCTAAATCGGCATCATCGACAAAATCGACAGTTTCTTGCCCATCGCTTAAGGTGAATCCCTCACCCTCTGCGAAATAGCGCCAAATAACCTGAGCGCCCGGATCTAAAATATAGAGTCTCTCGTTAAAAGTAGTTATGGCGACCGGCTGATTCCACTCGCTTGATAAAGCGAGGGGAACAGCTCTCGTGTCGGCGAAGTTCGAGAAGTATGTGATTAATGCACCTCTCAAATCGAGTGCTGCAAGACCATCGCGAGTCACCTGGTTGCCACCAGGTCGCCACAGGATATCAACCAATGTGCCCAGGATATGGCTGCCAATAACCTGATCTTCAAAAAGCACAATTTCTGGCTCTCCAGTTCCGCTACTGGAAAGATCTTCTCCCATTATTTCGCGATATACTCGATTGTTTCCTCTATCCAGAACATAGATTTCGCCACTAAGGGCTTCTCCAAACTCCACTGAGGCCAACGACGAATTAGCTTCATATTGTTGTAATAGAGTGCTATTAAGCCTCGAAACGCCCGATAGGCCATCAAATCCCAAATAAATATTCTGCCGGAAGGATGAAAGGTCACCATCACCGGGTCGTAATTCCTCGGCTTCAGCAATCAAGGAAAGGGCTTCAGAATACAACAACTCTGATGCTTCTTCACTGTCTGCTTGTTGGGCCAATATGATTGTATCGGAGATTTCTCGTCTCAATTCTGAGTATCGAGCGACTCTGCCCCGCTGCAAATAGACGCCAGTTACGATAATGGCGACGATTAGGGGAATGGCTATTGCCAGGATAGCAGGAAGAGCCCAGTTCGATGGACTTTCTTCGCTCTCATCTCCTGATCGGACTTTACCTAGAAGATCTGCCGTCCATCCGGTGATGCCTGCCAAAACAAGAGCCAACTTCGATGTTACTTTTCTGGCGGAAGTTTCTACGGTCTCGACATCTACTGCTGGGAATGCCAGCGGATCACTCTTTGTTCCAACAGCGTCATCTACAGCTGGAGATTCACGAACGGGCGATTTTGTAGGCGGAGCAAGACGTTGACCTGTGACGGCACGTGAAACACGCCGATCTGCATCAGGCAAATAGCCATGAGCTTCGTCAGTGAATTCAACCAGGATTATGCGTGCTGAATCTGGGGCGATGAGTTCCTTGAGTTCTTCAATTCCATCCTCAACGTCGGAATCGATCAAGATTGGTCTAAAAGATTCAGTCAGCATATGTTCAAGCCGAGGGTCGGCTAATAACAACATATCGCCAGATAACAACCAATTATGATAGTAGCGTATATCAAGACCGGCCGTACGCCCCAATGGCGTCGTCTTGGCCGGCCGAGAGGACGGAAGCCTTTCGATACCAAAATTGTGTCCTAAGAGCGCATATGCTTCTCCTGCCTGGGCAACAAACAATTCGTTGGCTCTCATGACGGCACAAGTTATGGCGCCTTCATGAATTGTCTTGGCCCCACTGAGATTGTAGCGCAATAGGAGTTGATTGCTCTCGAGGATTGCCTTTCGTAGAGAGGCGGTTACGCTGCCAGGCGTATTATAAAAGCGATTGCTTATAGTATCGAGAAGATCTTGTGCAAGTATTTCAGTCTCATCAGGTTGGCCGGTTAGGGTCAAGTGAATGAATAAAAAATCTCGTTCTCGACTGCGAGCGGTTTTTGTTGGTGCAGACTGGGCTAAGAGACCCGGTATCGCTACTCTATCTTGAACCGCACCGTTGACTAATTGGAGTTGGCCGGCAACAGCTTGTAATTCCATTGTAGCACTTCTTTAAGAGTATCATTTATCGCAGAAGTAGCCCGTGGCGTGGCACTCGCGGCTGAACATGACATAAGAATATCACGACCTAATGCAAAGCACAAAAATCTGCAGTTCTTGGATGCTATCAGCTGCTATTTGTTCTGAACAGAAGTATACTCTTTCAAGAGAAGCAATTCGAGAGGTGTATGATGAACGTCATTATTGCCGGTGAGATTCCCCTGGTTGAAGAATTGGCTCAAAGTTGTGTGGCTGCAGGTCATTCCATGGCAGCATATTTGGTGGAGGATTTTCTAAGTGCAGTTCAGAGTGGTTACATTCTTGGTGATCTTGGCGAGGTTGATGTGGCGATCGAGGTCCACAATGAATCGGCCTCAGCGAAACAAGAGCTATTGTTAGCCTTATCAACGGCAATCCCCGAATCTGCTTTGGTATTGACTTCGGCGCTGGCCACAAGCACTACTCAAGCTACGGCTTGGTCCTTGCACCCCGGTCGGGTGGTCGGATTCGGACTATTATCTCCCTTAGGGAAAGAAAATGTCGTTGAGATTGCAGCTGCGCTCCAGTCAGATAACAACTCTATAGATAGGGCGGCAGATTTTTGGAGGCAAATCGGATTTGAAGCCATAACAGTTGAAGATGGACCAGGCCTGATTAGAGCGCGAATCGTCTGCTGCCTGATTAATGAGGCAACCAATGCTTTTATGGGAGGAGTAGCCAGCGCTGAGGATATTGATCTTGCGATGAAATTGGGCACCAATTATCCATTTGGACCGCTGGCCTGGGCAGATCAGATAGGTCTTGATACGGTCCTAGGTGTTATGACAGGCCTATTCAACGAATGGGGAGAAGATCGCTACCGGCCATCACCCTTGCTGCGACGGATGGTGCTCGCAGGCTATCTAGGTAAAAAAAGTGACCGGGGCTTTTTTGAGTATAGTTAAGATGGTGCATAGAGAAGACCGTTATTAGAAGCTTGCCCGACGGTCGACATGCTAATTTTCTATAGGTAAATAATATGGGAGTGAAGCGATGCCATATCTGTGCAACAGATCCCGAGGTTAGGCGCTTGCACGGGGGTCCCGGGTTAGCAGACGGTAGAGAGTGCCCGCTATGTTACCGGCCGACCTGTCGTTATCATCTAACCATCGTCCGTTGGAAATGGCGTCATGACAATCAGGTTGATTCAGTGCGGATATGCAGAGCATGCAAGAGTTCGTACGCACATCGCAATTGGGATGCCATCAACCGCGATTGGATAACGTAATCCTTTTTGGTCTGAGCAATCGAATTTTCCGAGCCAGATCACTTATTATCAGGCCCATTTGGTTTTGGCTGTTCTAAGTAAAAGTCGAAGTATTAGGTCCAACAAACTCCTTAAAGAGTGCTAGTACCTCGCCTGGTTCGGCGTGGCGTTTTTGAATGGTTTTTTTGGAATAAATCAATTCGTCATTCACAGTAACCTCATAAGCACCCCCACTAGAGGTTACAAGCGTTAAATCTTCAATGATATGTTGATAACTGGATAGTAGATCATCCGCCAAACTGACGGCGCGATTTAGGTAGTTTCAAGGTACGCAGTATTCAATTGAAACTTTATAAGTTTTCATGGACGAAACCCTCCTTTGATGGAACATTTTGTCTGAGTATAGTCACCTGAAGGGTGCTTGACAACAGGAGAACGCTAGGATAACATACGCCTGCCTTCGGGCCTGTAGCTCAGCTGGGAGAGCGCTACAATCGCACTGTAGAGGTCAGGGGTTCGAATCCCCTCAGGTCCACCAGCGAGCTGAAACAAAAAAAGAAACAGAGGGCCTGTAGCTCAGTTGGGAGAGCGCCACAATGGCATTGTGGAGGTCAAGGGTTCGAGCCCCTTCAGGTCCATTAGAACTCTAAAGTAGGTAACCAGTAGAAGAGTTTTTGGATGCCTTGGGGCCCCTTTCGTGCTAATGCGGGAGGGGTTTTATATTTACACGGCAAAGAAAGATGGAAGAAGACATCTATGTTCAAACAACAAATGGATTGATTTTCGGGAAATGTAGTGGTGATTCGGCATCTCCATTGGTAATTGGCTTACATGGCTGGAGCCAGCGAAATGGTTGGCATACATGGCAACCGCTGATGGATCCTCTTGCCGAAGCTGGCTATTATGTTGTCAGTATCGATATGCCGGGCTGGGGCAAAAGCCAACCATGGGAAGACGGCTCTTTGAGCAGTGGAATGGCCGAAGAGGCTGTTGTAGCCATCCTAGATGGATTGAATCAGGAGTCAGCAACGCTCATGGGCAAAAGCTGGGGCGGTGGTATCGCCCTGGAGTTAGCCTTGGATTTTCCACAGAGGGTGAATCAGCTGGTGCTGACTGCACCGGCTTTTAGAGACTTAACCCGCCTGCAGACATTAAGCCAGCCTGTATTATTGGCCTGGGCAAAGGATGATCCTGTAATACCTGTACAAAATGCGGCTGAATTTGAAAGCGCTGTTCCTGAAATCGAAGTAACGATTTATGATCATGGTGGGCACAGTGCGGCTTCGAAAAATGCGCCCGATTTTTCCCTACGGGTAATCCGTTTTCTCAAGAAGCATAGTCGAGGATCATATGTGTAAGATGGGTGCATTCAAGCCCGGGTTAAGGAGTGATTGATGACGGAGAAATATGTTCCAGCCGATATTGAACCGAAGTGGCAGGCGAAGTGGAAGGAAAGCGAGCTTTATCATCAAAACATCGATGTCGATAGGCCGAAGCATTATGCTTTAACGATGCTGCCATATCCATCTGGCGATCTGCATATTGGCCATTGGTATGCCATGGTACCCAGTGACGCCCGGGCAAGATTTAAGCGTATGAATGGCTACAATGTCATGTTTCCGATGGGTTTTGATTCTTTCGGACTACCGGCTGAAAATGCTGCTATTGAGAGAAAGATTCACCCAGCCACATGGACTTATGAGAATATTGACCGAATGCGGATCCAATTGCGTAGCATGGGCGCTATGTTTGATTGGCGACGGGAGGCCATTTCCTCCGATCCTTCTTACTATCGTTGGTCACAGTGGTTCTTTAAGAAGCTTCTTGAACTTGGCTTAGCTTATCGAAAAAAATCGGCTGTTGACTTCTGTCCCCACTGCAATACGACGTTGGCGAGGGAACAGGTTTGGGGCGATGATCGGCACTGCGAACGCTGTAAAACTCCTGTAATCAAAAAGGATCTTGAACAATGGTTTTTTCGATCGACCAAGTATGCTGAGGAGCTACTCGATTTTAGTGAAATCAACTGGCCTGAGCGCGTTATAACAATGCAAACGAATTGGATTGGCCGTTCTACAGGAGCTGATGTTCTATTCAAGACAGAAACAGGCGATCCTATCCCCATTTTTACCACCAGGCCTGATACCTTATGGGGCGCAACGTTTATGGTCCTTGCCCCTGAACATCCCCTAGTAGACAAGATAACAACAGTTGAACAGAGATCCGAAGTGGATGCCTATCGTTCAGCTACTGCCCGAATGGAAGATATCGACCGGGAGGCTGCCGATCGGGAGAAGACCGGTGTTTTTATAGGCGCTTATGCCATCAACCCTGTCAATTCCGAGCGGATTCCCATTTGGGTTGCTGATTACGTTCTTATGAGTTATGGCTCTGGAGCCATTATGGCTGTTCCAGCGCATGATGATCGTGATTTTGAATTTGCAACCAAGTTTGACCTGCCAATAGTTGAGGTGATACTGTCCCCAGAGCGTTCCACCGGTGATGATGAACTAACCGAAGCATATACATCAAAGGACACGGGCCAGATGATCAACTCTGGCCAATTCGATGGGACGCCGATTGCAATAGCGGTCGAGAAAGTCACTGATTGGCTGGAGGAACAAAAAATCGGTAAAGCCGCGGTCAATTACCGCCTGCGTGACTGGTTGATTAGCCGCCAGCGTTATTGGGGAGCTCCAATACCTATTGTATATTGTCCAAAACACGGTGCCGTTCCTGTTCCTGATGATGATCTGCCAGTCCTGCTGCCGGAAGATGTCGAATTCATGCCGACCGGCGAGAGCCCGTTGAATTTCCACGAAGGCTTCTTGCACACATATTGCCCTATATGTGGTGAAAAAGCCTTGCGAGAAACTGACACGATGGACACTTTCATGTGTTCATCCTGGTACCAATATCGATATCTAAGCCCACAAGATGAGGATGCACCTTTCGATCCAGTTGAAGGTGCTTATTGGCTACCAGTCGATCAATATACAGGTGGTATAGAACATGCGACAATGCATCTGATATATACACGTTTTTTCACAAAAACGATGCGCGATATGGGCCTGGTTTCATTTGATGAACCTATGTTGGCTCTTTACAACCAGGGTATGGTTCTCGGTGAAGACGGTGAGAAGATGTCTAAATCGAGAGGTAATGTCGTGGCTCCTGATAGATTAGTAGCCCAATATGGGGCTGATGCCGTACGTGCTTATCTGATGTTTTTTGCCAAGTGGGATCAAGGAGGACCATGGAATTACGATGGTATAAAGGGTCCTCAACGATTGTTATACGATGTCTGGGAAATCGGCATGTTCAAATATGAGCCAATCAAAGTTGATCTAGAGGTCGATCGAGCTTTACGCCGAAAAACTCACCAAGTCATACGAAAGGTAACTGAAGATTTCGAGTCCTTCTCCTTTAATACCGCAGTTGCTGCAATAATGGAACTAAGAAACGCCATCAGCGAATCCCAGAAAAACGCTAATGTTTCTAAGGAGATCTGGGATGAATCAGTAAAGAATCTTCTGCTCCTCTTAGCTCCCATCGCACCCCATATGACCGAAGAGCTTTGGTATCGAAAGGGTTATGAATACAGTATCCACCAACAGTCATGGCCCGTTTGGGACGAAGAGTCAGTTAAAGAAGATACTGTGACACTGATCATCCAAATAAACGGTAAAGTGAGGGATAAAACCGAGGTGCCGGCAAACAGTGATGACGAATTCTTAAAGGAAACAGCATTGGCATCAGAAAAGGTTCAACACTGGCTCGCTGGCAAAGAGCTTCGGAAAGTCATCGTTGTCAAAGGAAAGTTAGTCAATATCGTCATCTGATATTGCCAGGCATTCACGCTCGTAATCAGCTTAGCGTCCAAGCGCTACTCAACTTGGTGATACCCTAAGTACAACATTGTTGCCAGAAGGATCCCGAACCAAATGGTCGTTCGGCGATTCTGCGACTACGATACCCTGTCTAGAAACATTCTTCAGGAGATCATTCAAGGCAGCCTGTTTTGGAAAATCGACCGTGAGCCAGTTTAAGCCCAGAGAATCTTCACGTGGAGGAGGGGTGCCAGCGCTCTCCCAGGTGTTGAATCCGATATGATGATGGTATCCCCCGCCTGATACGAACCCGGCAGCGGGACCATGGCGGGTTACAAGATTGAAACCAAGCGTCTGGGTGTAGAAAAGATGGGATCATCGATATGTGACACGCACAGATGTACGTGGTCGAAGCGTGTGGATGGTGCAAGCCCTGATCACGGTCCAATATTTGCATCGATCTGATCGAGAACTGCCTGAATGTTCAATGGCTATGTGTCCATTTTAATTGATCTTTTTCGTATAGCCATTTAGATTTCGATCAATCTCGATATTTCTCGACCTCATTGCCGTCTAGATCATCCGGGTATATCGCTTCGCTCACCAAATGGTCCGCAAAGCCCGGGATAGGGGTTTGGGTTCTGACCATGCTCTGGTTGGAATAGATTTCATTTTCTGTTTAGTCTTCTTCTAAATTTTCGGTATGCCTCGCGTATTGGAGGAAGGTCTCGCTTTCCAAGATCTGTTTGACTATACCTTGCGAGTTGAAACGCTTCTGTTACCACGCGTACATCGATCTCCGATTCAGGCCATGCGTTTATAAGATATTCCGAGAATTCATCGACCGTCATGCCTGGAAGTCGACGAATTCCTTTTTGTCCCGCTCTCCTGACAGCGGCTAGATAGTAAAACCGGATCTGATCACGTGGCGAAAGCGAATTAATTCGAAGAAATGACCACATTTCTTGCTTGCTTCTGCCACCGAAAAATCGATAACGACCAGGGATTGTAAAAGATGCGGTCACCTTTTCAGCGTTTTCTTTTAACGAATTTATCAACTCTCGTAACCATTTCAACAACTTCGTCAAGATTCTGTCAAGAGCGCTAAAATTTCTCATGGAGATTCCTCGATCCCGCATGAAGAATATCAGGGCGAAGATAACAAGTATGCCAATAGCCAGCCAGAAAATGCCACCAAAGATTAACGATGCTAGTTCCGACTGTCCGGCAGTGGTAGATGAATCGCGAGCGAGTGCGTCAAGGTTCAACGGCTGAATGGCAGGGGGCGGTGATTCATCACCAAAGAGTGAGGAGATGAGGTAGAGCAGATAGGCTATTAGGGCCAACAAACCCCCAACCATATAGGTAACGTATAAGGCGACCGTCATGAAGATCTTTGATATTGCCAACGTAGAGCCAATAGGCAACGAAGCAGATAGTAGGGCAATAATCAGGAGAAGTAAAAGGCTTCTTCTTTGCCAGAATTTTACAATCGAATCGTCCGGCGTTAATCCGTCTATGAGCCAGCGAGCCTCTAGCATGTGAAGGCGGCCAAGACTGGCAAGCCATAATCCCCCAAGAAAGTAGGCCATCAGCGCGGTCAGCATAACCGGCAACAATGCTAATCTACCGACACCAAACAAACCGATCCCATTTTGAAGATTCGATGCTGCTTGGGGCAGATCGAAGGTTGACATAACGACGAATCCCACCAAAATGATGCCACCAGTAAACCAGGTACGCAAATAGTCTTGATATAGTGAAGCTCGATTTTTGGGAACAACCGTAGATACTTTGCTTTTAAAACGTTCGGCTGTGGGCATGGAGTAATAAGTGATCTCGGCCGGGTTAAGGGCCAAGTTTCGAAATATCGAGGTAAAGGCCATCCCTCTTTCCCAAACGAATAAAGCAATGATACTGAACAGAACGAAAGGGAAGTCGAGGATTTCAGTTGGGTGTACCAGATAGGTACGCAAAGCTAAGGCATCTAAGGTCTGGCCATTTAACAACCAAGAGATCATTCGAATCAGGATAATGATTATCAAGACCTCAGCTGCTCTGTACGCCAATCGGTTGAAACGGCGGTTCCTGTTAGCTAGCCACCAGGTGGTAAGTCCACTTTCTAGCGCGACGAGAAAGAGGACCAAAATTGAAACTCGGCTTGCAAACGCCGGGATTATTTGACCCATGACGGTTGCTGGACCGGCTATCAAAGCCGTAATTACCACGGCGACAAGGAAAACATTGAGATAGCGATGCCGGCTGGAGGCTCGGGAGTTGCTGGTGAAATCGCGGCTTGCCTTATCGGCCGAATTCATTCGATTTCTCTACTAAGTCTGAAGATCCTGGCGATCGGCCAGATGATAGGCGGGAAAGCCATAATTTTGGGCGCGCTGTTTGACTTCCGAAAAATTTAGAAACGGCTCGGCGATAATTAAAACAGGGTTGAATCCGGCTCTTAGCAAGCGGTGCAATGAGCGGCATGTGTCATCATCGCCAGAGGGAGTGATTACCAATACAGTCACCCCCCAACTTAACCTAAGACAAGCGTTCTGGATCCAGCCTGGCAATTGAACAGTGGGATGGGCCTCTATTCGGGCTAATAATTCCAATATTTTCAAAAAGTGAATCTGGCCTATTGCCGGCTTTATTGGCATGGGAACCAGACCTAATGGCGATGAATTTATGCCGTTATAATCGACCGACTCAAGTTCCGTCGATGACGCATTTTCCTTGTCAATCATAAGACCTAATCGACCACTTTCATCGTCGAATGACAAGCCATCTTTGTCCGCTATGCCCTGTTGTAACAAAGGATCAGCTCCATTTGTAGCCAAACCAACACCTTGTTGTTTTCTTGCCAGGTGAGCCGCAAGCGAGGCTGCAATGACGATTGCCCACTCCGGACCATCATATCTGAACCGGCGGCTGTAATCGTCGACATTCAGATTAACGACAATCATCGTTTCCAGTGACATGGAAGGTTGGTACGTTTTTACCAGTAGCTTGCTTTGATGCGCACTTACCTTCCAATTGATGTGACGCAGCGAATCGCCGGAATTATATTCTCGGATACCAATTGGCCTGGCGGGATCTTCATAAATTCGCTGTTTAGAGGCCATTGTGCCAAAGGGCAACTTCGAGGGAACACCAAAAGAAGTCACGGGAACAATTCGAGGATAGATCGTCAGATAGTCGGGTTCTAGGCGTGAGCTGTTTTCTTTTAAGCCAAAAAGGTCGCCAGTGGCATGTTGTAGCGGACCCAGCCGATAATAACCGCGTTTTGTGGCTCTCACGCGATAGGATAGATGCTTTTCTTTCTTGCCCCCGATCGAGACAACACTTTTAAGGGCAGGTCCATCCCGTAATTCTGGTGGAATGCTCTCGTACAGTTGAATCCATAAAGTAGGCAACCTGCTCTTGTTTTTTAGAACAATTGAAACGACTATCGTCTCACCGATGAATGCGCGCTTAGAATATGAGCGATGGATGTGAATCATCCGCAGAGACCGCGGAGCATACCAATTGCCCCATAGGTAGATCCCGGCAACGACGTAGACTATATAGTAAATGAAATCTATGCGCAGCAGGAAGGCGATAAAGAGAAGAATCAACAACAGAATTGGAATATCGCTCATTTCAGTTCTCCGATATCCAATTCTGTGACTTCGATGAGTTCGGTCATGATATCGTCGATTACTTTTCCACGTAATACGCTCTCTGGATGCAGGATGCACCGGTGGGAAAGTATCGCTGGAGCAAGATGCTTAACATCGTCCGGTAAAACATAATCGCGGCCTTGCAGGGCAGCGTAGGCTTGGGAAGTACGATAAAGCGCATGACTACCTCTCGGACTAGCGCCGAGTATCAAATCTGCGTGATTGCGGGTCGCAAATATAAGCCGGACAATATAGTCGCGTACAGTATCATCCACGTATACATCCCAAATGAATTGGGATAATGAAATGAGGTTGTTTCCGTCCACGACCGGAGCTAACCCTTCGATTGGATGCTCTCTCCCGAGGTTGAGCAAGAGCCTGTTCTCGTTTTCTTCATTCAGGTAACCCAGACTTAACTTCATTAGGAAGCGATCCAGTTGCGCCTCTGGCAACGGAAAGGTGCCTTCGAATTCGAGAGGGTTTTGAGTAGCGATCACAAGGAAAGGTCGATTAAGAACACGAGTTACACCGTCGACCGTTATCTGCCTTTCACCCATGCATTCCAAAAGGGCCGATTGCGTCCTTGGTGTCGCCCGGTTTATTTCATCCGCCAGTAAAATATTCGTAAAGGCTGGACCAGCAATGAAGTCAAAGCGTTGCTGCGATTGGTTATAAACCGAAACCCCTGTTACATCATTCGGCAACAAATCAGGTGTGCATTGTAACCTTTTAAAATCTACACCCATTGAAACGGCCGCCGAGCGGGCAAGCATAGTCTTACCTGTGCCGGGAACGTCCTCTAGCAGGACATGGCCTTCGCATAGCATAGCCACGACGATGAGTTCGAGCGCATCACGTTTCCCAATGATGACTTTTTCCATGTTGTTAATGAGCTTCGCAACGAATTCTTGGATTTTCTGCATAGTTTTTTCTCTTAATCCCGAACATATAATATCATACAGGCAATGAGTGTACTTAACTCTTCAGAAGCAAACAAAACCTGCGAGCAAGGCATCGGAACATACCCGATCGATGATGGCTTTGACTCACATATGGCAAACAAACTAGCCTACTTGGAGAGTTACAACAAGCATTTGTACCGGCCGAACACCTACCTACACAAGTGGTGGGCACGTCGCTGTGGGACTACATTTCGTTTATTGCTTAAACATCTGGTACCAGATGATGTAAGCCGGGATTTCTATAATGTGGGAGGATTGGAAGGAAAGATCGTTTTAGATCCAATGATGGGTGGGGGCACGACTCTACATGAGGCGATTCGCTTAGGCGCAAATGTTATAGGAACCGATATCGATCCTATTCCGGTGTTGCAGGCCAAAGCTTCGTTGGCCAATTTATCCCTAGATGATCTCGAGTCTGCATTTGGATCATTCTTTAACTCCCTAAAATGCACGATGGATCGTTACTTTCATGTTGCTTGCCCGCATTGTGCTAACCTGCACCCCATGAAATATATGCTCTATGGTCTGCAAAGGAGTTGTAATTGTGGACCGGCGATCTTCGTTGATTCTCTGGTTATAAGACAATCTGCAAATGGTGAAGCAACCAAGATATGCGAGCGTTGCCACAGGCTTATAAAAGATGATTGTTCTTGTTCTTTTGATCATCAGCCCGCTTTACCTCCCATATTTGAAAAACGGATGAAGAATTGTTCAGTCTGTGGTCTGAAGTACCGGGATGACCATTCGGTTCCATTCTTCGAACGATATGTTCCGATAATTATTTGTGGCCATTGTACAGTTCAAGGCGATTATTATTCCGCCATCAGTCCGCAAGATCTATATTTGATTGATCAGGCGAATGAACTAAGAAGCGGATTATCCTTCGACGTTGATTTGTATGTGCGTGACGGTCCGAAATCCAAAGACTTGAAGCGCCGGGGAGTAGATCTTTACAGTGATCTCTTTTCTAGCCGACAGCTTCTCTATCTACATCATTCTATAGAATTGTTGAAAGAATTCGATGGCCCATCTCGTCTATATTTAGCCATAATGGTATCGACATCTTTGGAGTTCAATTCGATGCTATGTGGATACAAAGGCTATGGTCGCAGAAGGGCAGGGGCTATTCGACACGCGTTCTCGCACCATGCCTATTCTTTTCCTTATACCGCATTGGAGAATAATCCGATCTTTAGCCTTCCCACTTCGGGTACTCTGCAAAGGTTATTTAATGACCGGATAAGAAAAGCCAGATTATGGGCTGGAAATCCGAAGGAACGGATGCTTGATTCTCCGCAGCCCTCGTTCTTGACGATTGCCGGAGAGGTGGACTATGGCATCGAGGTAAATGATATTGACCAACTTAGCTCCGGTTCTCACAAGTTTATGGTCAGGCAAGGTTCTTCAACGTCACTACCAATTCCTTCAAATAGCATCGATTTTATCGTCACCGATCCACCATATTATGACAGCGTCCAATACAGTGATCTGGCTACCTTCTTTCGGGTCTGGCTAAGACAGCTGGTTGGAAAACAGCAATCTAAAGGTATTGATTGGGACTATGGATTTGCGAAATCAGCGGTCGGTAGATCAACCGGATCGCTGAGTAAGGGTAGTGACAGCCAATATGTTCAGACGCTAACCGAAATATTCAATGAATGCTCCCGAGTATTATGCCTTGAGAGTGGGCGATTGATTTTCAGTTATCATCATTGGAATCCGGATGGCTGGATAGCCCTTACGTTGGCATTAAAAAAGGCAGGCTTTTCTCTGGTGAATCGCTACGTGGTTCATGCTGAAAATCCGACATCGGTTCATATAAACAACCTCAATGCGTTGACCGATGATGCGATGCTGGTATTGGCCCCAAAGGATAGCGCGCCCTCAAGAAACTGGGAACCTGTTAATCAAATAACCACAAAAAATAGTGCTGAATTCTGCAAAGAATGCGCCAGCATGATAGGTTGGATGTTACAGGAAAAGTTGACAGATCAATCTATCGAAAATAGATGGAGACGGGCGTTGAACCAAGGTCTATCAGGCAAATAGAAGTATGCCCTCGGCGTTTATCGAGCATACTCGCCGAGGGCTACCAAAGTCTTGGATATTATCCAGCTAAGAACTCTTCCAAACTGGCCTTACTTATTCGATAAACTTTCCCAATTTTCTTTGCTTTTAGCCCCCCTTCCTCGATGGCAGAAATGATGTCCGACTCGGCAACTTGGACATATTCCGCCGCTTGAGCTGGTGTCATCACATCTGGTATTTCTTGGGGTGTAGCTACTTGTTGCGGCTGAACGCTTTGCTGTTGTTGCTGTTGCTGTTGTTCTGTTCTGTTGCTGTTGTTGCATTGCGGTTAAGCCCATCATGCCAATACCAAGCTCGCCGAGATTGCCGCCGCCACCACTTTCAGCCGCCGCCATTCCTACATCCATGCCCTTCATCTGAGTATATGAGGTTCCATAGCCCATTCGAGTAACAACCTCAAGAGAATCAGGATGCAAACCCATACGAATGTTAAAATCGACCAGAACCATACCCATTGCGTCGAAGTCAGTCTGCAACATACCCGTCAGAAGATCATTTAGGTCTTTAGAGAAAGACTGAAGCTGAGCAGGACCCAGATTCTTTGCTATGGCTAACTCGCTTAGCTTATCCTGTATGAGTACGCCAAGCATCGGGTCCAGACGCTGCTTTAATTCAGGCAAACGGACGCTTGTCCGAAAGGCATCCATTGCAGTTAAGAAACGCCAGGGCTCCTTAACTTTGGCAACATAAGTTCCGTTGCCGATGATAGCGCTAGCGCCCGGGGGACGATTCAGATGCTCTACGACAATCGGTCCCGTGGTGCCCCATTTGTAGGTCATATCGGTCGTCTTGACGAAGTAGACGTCGGCGGTGAATGGGGTCTTGTTATCGAAAGCTTTACCAAGAATTGTTGTCAGAACAGGCAAGTTAGCAGTGGTTAAGGTGTGCGTACCGGGCTCAAATGTACCAAGCGGTTCGCCGCTGCGAACAAAAACAGCAGTTTCGCCAGGATTAACAATGCATTGGGAACCCCACCGAATATCCCCTGGACCTCCTTTAGGGAATTTCTGAACGATTTCATCCCTTAGCCAAGGTTCAGCATTAACGCGATCAAATATGCGGGCCATATAGACACTCTCCTATTTGTTATCTTATTGATCTAGTAAATCAATAAAGAGCCAAAAATCAAATACTGGCTGGTTGGCCATCACCGATCAGGAAATGCCAGAAAGTACTTCTTGCCTGCTACTGAAAGCGGTATTCGCTTCACGCAAGGTGCCGTCTAAGGCTCGAATACCACCGGCAATATCCATATCCTCAAGAACAGCTTTTTCCAAGGCGTCAATGTCGGCAGAAATTTGCTCGGCATAGGCCAACATGGATTCATCAAACACGTAGATTTCGGCCAAGTCGTCTTCCTTAACTTTCACTGCGTCGAAGAAACCGGCGTAACCTTCAGGAGCGTCATTGATCTTACCAATTAAGCCCATCAACCGGGTATCAGCTGTTCCAAGTGGTTCTGCGTAATCCATGGCTTTGACGATATCGCGACCGAGTTCTTGATGGACATTACTCAGTTGCAGGCGCGATTCCTCTAGTCTCGAGGCAATGGTTTCGCGCAATAATTGATCGGCCTCACGGCGACGACCGCGCTCCATGTAACCACTGAAACCAGGAATCTTACTTAGCAGCTCTCCAATACCTGTGCTCTCGCTTTCAATCTTGTCATACATATCCGGAACAGATGAGTCTTTCATCAATCGACATCTCCTTTGAAACAGATACAGGATAAAAAGACAAATAGGATACCTGAAATACAGTATATCATTTGGTTCATCGAGTGCGCAACGCCGGACCGGTTCTGCTGCACGCTCCTATTTCCGGTCCCGCATTTTGTATTTTGGAGAAGTCAATCTAACCATTTAGTAATCAACATTTCGAGTTTTCCAGAACGGTCTAATCTGTTAATACTTTCATTCAATACTTCTAACAACTCTTCATCATCAGCCCTAACAACAATGGCAAATGGTTCCGGCAGCGGCCGCAGCTCACTGATAACCAGCTTTGGATGTTGACTTTTGAATACCCTGGCGCTTACATGATCTACGACCGCAATATCAATTTCACCGGTTATTAGCGATGAATTGAGTTCTTCAAGGGTGGGGTATGGCTGAATGAGGATACCGGGAATCTGTCTTTGCCAAGTAGTTGCCAACACATGCCCCTGGGCACCCAGTTCTACCCCGAGCGATAAACCACTTAATTCCTCGATATCTTGAATCTGGTCTGATTCATTAGCGCTTAGGATAACCTGACCGGCGTCAAAGTAGCTTCTTGTATATGAAAAATCGCGGGTACGTTCTGGTGTGATCACAAGGGCTGAAACTAATATATCCACTTGCTCGGTTGCCAAGGCGTCGTATAAGCCATCGTAGCCAAAGTTGACAAAAGCGGTTTCCAATTCCAAATCGGCCGCGATTTCGTTTGATAGATCGACGTCTAAACCCCAAATATCTTGACCATTGGTTGCCTCAAAAGGGGGGAAGGTTGGGTCCAAACCGATCCTGATCTTCCCGGATTCTTGAATCTGATCCCAGCCCGACTGTTGAGTCCGACACCCAGTGAGAAGGAAAACCAGGATGAAGACATATTGAAGCCACCGGCTCTCGGAACTTTTGTTATTCCGACCTAGGTTCATAGGATATTCGCAACGGACAACTCGCGGCTAGATTCAATTCTGTACATCGAGATCCTTTCTCACAGGTCTTCAGTTCTAGAAATTGGCTGTAAATTTCTTAAGAGCCTCATAGATCGGTTTGGCCACGAATTCTGGCGTTACCAGAGTGTAGTTATCGGGATAGCTCTTGGTTGGTGCCGGGTAACGAAATGCCCATATGGCAATACCTTCGACGAATGGCCAATTCTCTTCGGCAAACCGAATCGCCTCTTGCGTGTAATCAATTCGCTGAGAGGGCCTGACTGCGAAAGTCCATCGAGGATGGTCATTCCAGCCAGCTTCGGTGATAACAATTGGTTTGTTTGTGTCACCATGTTGGACCATAATGTCTCGTACAAATTCCACCCGGCGAAAATTCAATATCTGCTCTCCAGGTTCACTTTCAGGCGGAAAGGTTAGCCCATATGCATGTACGGCAAGCCCATCAAAATAATCGGCCGCACCAGCTTCATACATGGCATCAAGATATATTAGATCGTTCATTCCCCATTGAGAGCCTGGGGGTTCAAGTGTTGGCGCTAATGCCCCAGCTAACACTTTTGTATCAGGACTAGCCTCTTTTATTGCAGGATAGGCAACTCGCAGCAAATCGACGTAGCTTTCAGCACTTGTGGGCCGATATCCCCATTCGTAGCTGAGATTGGGCTCGTTCCAGATAATGATTTGGCTGACTTTACCTTGATAACGTGCAGCAAAAGCGGCTGCAAACAAAGCGAAGGCACCATAACCGTCATTGTCCAAGTAATTCAGGGGCGTATCCTTAGGTCGGGCCCATTCTGGAGTTAAACCCAAACGTGCAATCACATCTAGTCCTTGAGCAGACGCATGTTCGATTACCAGGTCAGGATGACTCCAAGAGAACCCCCCATCTTCTGCATGGTAATAAGCCCATGGGAAGAATTCCACGATCCAAGAAGCACCCATCTCGCGCACCATCTGTAAGGAACGCTGAATCTTCCAAGGCTCTACCTCATCGGTTAATCTGGTATGGACTCCCAGTATTGGATGAGTTGTATGAACTTCCTGTTCTTGACCTGGGATTATCAGCAAAGGAGAAGGTTGCAAGGCGACAATCAAGAGTGTGAGTATCGCCAGCCTGATTGCCGGCTTGAAGTTTAGCTGTTGGCGAATAGAATTGGGCATGAATTCGACTTGTTGAGCCAAAGCCCAACGAAAAACCCTGTGGCGAATTATTAAGGTAGATTGTCTACCGCTGGAGTCTGGGCTGATTTCATCGATGCGGAATATTGATTGGTCCACCAGTCAAGATGGTTGAAGATGGCGTCGATCCGTTGCTCGACAGGCTCGTCAATGTCTGGCAGTGGGGCTGGCGGAAGTGAAACTGGTTGGAAGTTGAGGCGGCCCAACAATTCATTGCGCAGCTGAATATTTAGCAATTTGTTTTGAAAATCATGATTGAGCATCGCTATGTCAGCATCCTCAGAAGCGATGTACGCGTGCGGAAGACCACTGACAAGGAGCTCTGCTGGCAATCGAGCTAAATCCCTGTAGATTCTCCAGGTTTCCACCTCTATTCCCGCTAACGGATCTAGCCCCCAAGCATGATCATAACTTTTAAGATAAAGGTCGGAGACGTCTTCATATTGCAACATCAAGCGTAGTTCTCGGGCTGTGGCAACGCGAAGCCCGCGGAATTGGTCGGCAACTCTGCCTGCTACGGCCGGCCAATCTATTGTCAATATTCGTTGGGCGATTGACTCGGCGTCTGATTCAGGCAATACAAGAAGCAGCCGATTCTCTATTTCGTAGATCCCCCGCAGGTCGCTAATTAGAGGGGGTGCATCCCGCACAGGAGTGTCTTCCCAAGGTTGCTGCGGGACCAATCGTAGCTCTTCATGAATATGTTGCTTGATTTGGCTAAGTAATAAGGATGCCTGAGATGCGTCTTCGACATTTTTCTGAAAAGTTTGCTTGAACAGCCTTCTTAGGTTCATGAAAGCCTCAGAAGCTTCTTTTTTAGGGAGCAAAGATGGTGCAATTGCCGCGGAAGCTTGCACGGTCAGGCTGATGGTTCTGGCTAGTTGCTCAGGAAGATCGATTTCAGGTGGCTGAGCAAAGCAGGGTTGTCCATGCAACAATTCGCCTTGTGATGCGATATGCTGGGCAAGTAATGGGTTTATAGCCAGGTAATTGTCGATTGATCTCGTGTTGCCAATCTTAGGAACCTTGCGCAAGACATCACCATGCTCCAACCATATCGGTTTGAGCGCATATCTAAGTCGGTTGATATCGACATCACCTTCGATGACAGCTAGTAAATTGACATCGGATTGCCCGAATTGATAGTCACCACTTACGACGCTTCCGAAGAGATATAGGCAAACAAAATTGCCCGCATACTCCTGCCGAAGCGCATCATTAACGGCTGATATTGCTCTTGTTGTAGCTCCAGGAGGCATGGAAGAAATTATACCTGGTGGGCAGTTATGAAGCGAATAATGCTGACAGACGTTTGACATGTATAATTGCATCAAATATGAGGAACTCAATATGAGAGTGTTTTTAACTGGAGCTACTGGATTCGTTGGATCCCATCTTGTTGATCTGCTGCTGGCTAAGGGACATGATATTCATGCCCTGGTCCATGGCGAAAGTAGCCACCAGCCACTGCCCAATCACGAGTGTATAAGTCCTGTTGTAGGCGATCTACTCGATTCGGTAGATCTCAAAAACAAGATAGTGAGCATCAGGCCAGATCTCATCATGCATTTAGCCGGGCAGGCATCCCCTAAACAATCGTGGAAAAAGCCCGCTGCGACAATAGCTATTAACACAGGAGGTACTGCCAATGTGTTAGATGCGGCCGTCGCGGCAGGACGTCCTCGGACTGTCGTCGTAACAAGTGCTGAAATTTACGGCCAGATAAATGAGAACTATCTTCCGTTAACAGAATATACCCAGCCGGAACCAAGGCACCCCTATGGTGTGAGTAAATGGGCTGCTTCCCAGCTAGTCCATCTGTATTGGATAAAATATGGTCTTCCAGTAATTGAGGCTCGGCCGCTTAACCATATCGGCCCAAGACAGTCTCTCGGGTTCGTCGTCCCTGATTTTGCCAGCCAAATAGCCGAGATCAAAGTAGGTAAAAAAGAGCCGTCAGTTGAGGTTGGCAACCTGGATGTAGCCCGGGATTTTACTGATGTGCGAGATGTTGTTCGCGCCTATTTATCACTTTCAGAATATGGTAAGCCCGGTGAAACATACCTTATCTGTTCGGGTAAAGCGGTCTCAATTCGATTGATATTAGATACACTCTTAGAATTGGCTGGTATCGAGGTCGAGATTAAAGATGCCGCAGAGTTGATTCGGCGATCTGATACGCCACGAATTGTAGGTAGTTTTGCTAAAATACATGCCGAAACAGGTTGGGAACCTGTCATCAATCTTCGTCAATCTCTGAATGATTCCCTTAGTGAATGGGAGCATAAGTGGGGAAAGTAAAGAAGAGCAAGGTGAGGCTAGATAAGTTAATGGTCGAGCGCGGCCTTGTGGATTCCCGATCTCGGGGGCAAACGCTCATTATGGCGGGTGAAGTGACTGTTAACGGGGAGACGGCCGTTAAACCAAGCATGTTGGTCCCAATAGATGCGAAAATCGAATTAATTGCGCCAATGCCCTACGTCAGTCGGGGCGGCCTAAAGCTGGCAGCGGCCTTGGATTTTTTTGAGATAAGTGTCGAATCGCTGGTATGTGCAGATGTGGGCGCCTGCACGGGTGGTTTTACTGATGTTCTTCTTCAAAGAGGAGCGAAGACAGTTTTTGCCATCGATGTAGGTTATGGCCAACTAGATTGGAAATTGCGACAGGATGAAAGGGTAATCATAATGGAACGCACCAATGCTCGACATTTAGATGCCTTGCCGGACGCTGTAAATATTGCCACAATCGATGTTTCGTTTATATCCCTCAAATTGATCTTCCCAAGCGTTAGATCATGGCTAAACGGCAATGCCGATGTCATAGCCTTGATCAAACCTCAATTTGAAGCGGGAAAGAAGTTTGTAGGTAAGGGCGGAATTGTGCGCGACCCTAATGTTCATCGTCAAGTCTTGCGAGATGTTTTAGGCAGCGCAATGGACAACGATCTAATTCCGCAGGGTTTAATGCCATCGCCTATCAGACGCGGTGATGGAAATCTGGAGTTTCTGTGCTGGTTTCGACCGGGCAAGCCAGAAGGAGATAACAGGGATGGGCTAATCAAAGAGGTAATTGATGTATCGGACGTGGATTAAACCAGGTTCAATCTGATGCCGCAGTTGCCTCTGATTTAAGATTTTTATCATCTTCGGCCACTATTTTGCTATTTGCAACCGGTACCCAAACCGTAAAAATCGCGCCTGATCCAGGATCGCTTCTCAAGCTAATTTTTCCGTTATGCCGCTCAATGATTTCTTGGCATATTGCGAGCCCTAGACCTGTGCCTGGCTCACCACTTTCAAGAGCCGCTTGTCCTCTATAGAATCGATCGAACAGATGGGGAAGATCAAGCGCTTCTACTCCAGGTCCTGTATCCTCAACTTGAAACCAAACTCTGGCTTCATTGCTCTCATTACTTTGGCCAGAGGTAATCGTAACTTTGCCTCCACTTGGCGTGTAATTTAGGGCATTGACTACTAGGTTTGTGACTACCTGCTCAAGCTGATTTGCATCAGCCATCGCTAGCGGCAGCCCAGGTTCGAGATTAACCACAAGTTCGATATTCTTGGCGTTGGCGCGAGTGTTACAGCTCACAATGACATCTTCGACAGCCGCTTTCAAGCTCACAGGTTCCAATTTAGTGGGAATCTTGCCAGCATCTAACTTCGAAAGATCCAGGAGGTCCTGAATGATGTTGGTTAATCGATCGGTTTCACGATTCAGGACGTTTAAGTAGCTCTGCCGTTTTTCAGGCTTCCCGCGCTTTACGAGCATTAGATATGTCTTGATGGTTGTAAGAGGCGTCTTTAGTTCATGGGAAACACTCGAAATAATGTTTGACTTAACGCGATCTATTTCTTTAAGCTTGCTAATATCGGATTGAACACCAACAAACCCTGAAAGACCGCCATCTTCCGATTGAATAGGAGCTACAACAAGGCTGACGTCAATATATTTGTTCTCTTTGGTGCGGAGCATCATTTCTCCACCCCAATCTTCTCCGGCAAAGATAGCCGTCCACATCTCCCGGTAGGCTTCAGGGGCGTCGTCTTCTGTCTGCCATAGTTCCAGTGTTTTGCCGATGAGTTCTTCGTCAGAATAGCCAGATTGAAGGGCCATGGCTGGATTCGCGTATAGGATCTCGCCAGCCGGGTCAGTAAAGAATATTCCTTCACCGGCGCTGTCTAGTACCGCCTGCGTCCGGTCTTTTTCTGCTCGTAATTCGGCCGTACGGTTGGCCACTTCTTCAGCCAGGCTTTCGGCATGCTGTTGAAGCGCCTCGTAGAGTCGGATGTTTTCAATTACCGGCGCAAGCTGATTAGCAAGTGTTTGCAATAGTTCGATATCGTTTTGTGGGTAATAGTCATCAGGATCGCGACGGCCGAATAACCATGTACCAATGGTTTCCTCCCGTGTCACCAAAGGAACTGCCAGCCGAATCCAATCTAATTCATTGCGGTTTTCCGCCCCAGGTTCTAAGTATATTGCCGGACGGGCCAACAAAGCGTCGATTTGCGCAGGAGAATGTGGTATCTGAGCTTCTGGCACTCGTTGTGCGTACACAACAGTTAGGTCTTCGTCTTCGTGAAGGCACAAAGCAGACTGGCGGATCAACATGGCAGGCATTATGTCTCTAGAGAGAGGCTTAGTGAGAGCGTCACGAGTGAGTGCTGTAGGGATTTGTTTGGCAAAGACCCGCAGGATATCATCAGGATCATGTTCGGTACCATAAGCAAGCCGGTTAATTCCATTTTGAAGTCGACCTAGTAATGGTGGTGTAGCCAAAACGAAAACGATAGATACAAACAGCAAATAGAAAGTTCTGCTTCCAGAGGTATCAATCCATTGTTCGCCAAATAGTAGCAATACGATGAACATCGTTGGGTAAATTAGGATGAAGCTGTAGAGTCCCAAGAGCCTATTTGCCCTAAATTCCAACTGCCCTAGCTGTCGTTTATAGATGGCATAGGTGTAGAAAATGGGCAAGATCGGCAGGGAAATAAAAGCTACACTTAATCCAAATGTATTTGGCAGCACGACGCCAAAAAGCTGTGGTATTAGGACTAACAAGATCGCTGGACCAAAGGCTAGGCCGATACCGGCTAACATCAAGCGAGAGGAGTTTTTGTCTGGGATTGGGGAATTTTTCCGAACTGACCGGAATATCAGCAGCCCAATGCTAAAAAGAATCGCTAATGCCAGAGCATAGACGCTGGCATTAAAATTGAAGTTTGCTTGCGCTACCTCATAAATAGCCAGGATGATGGCCCCAATATAAAGTATTGGCACGAATACGAGAAAAGAAGCGCATTCCGATTGGTCTCGGTACCATCAAATGTAGGTGCAAGACCACCGGCACCATTATCCACCCGACGAAGATCGCAATTAGTACGCGATCCACCAATTTGCCAATTGGCAGATGCTCCCCACCACTATCCAAATAGCGGTCAAGTAAAGGAAGGCGATAAGCAATTGCCAACGGGTGTCGCGAGGGCGCAAAAATAGCAGGACGGCCGTACCGGCTAACCAGAAGGGGAAGAACCATAAAGTGGCAACAAGCCGTCTCAATCTATCGTCAAGTCAGGTACCGGCATCTGCAGTTCAACCGTTCATCGCCCTCAGTCGATTTGATGTTTGGAACCGAATCACCGGGCGTATAACCATCAAAGGGAACACTTTGCTTGTCCCTTCGATATTGTCCGTATGTTAACTCACCTATTTGAACTAATACTGTATCAACTTCGACAGTGCCCTGCGCAGAGTCATTAATACGCCAGCCGTCGGTGAACGATGTAAAAGCAATGCCGGGATAAGGGGTAAACCAGACGAAGAGCGCGGTAAAGTAGACGTACAAAAGCAGTACGCCAATTGAGAGGACCAGAATGGTGCGATCGGGCTTACCGAATCGCTTTTGGATCTGAGATCTCATGCCACTCGCCCGGAGATTCTCATAATCTCCGGAAGCATAGGCTGCAACAAGAGAGCAAGAAGGGTCTAACGAATGGATCCAAGCCCATCAAGCTATACTGGCTGCGCCAAGAGTCCAGTGAAAACATATATTGAAACCCATTATCGCGCGCGAACGAATTCAAGTACTGTCAACTTGCCAAACGAAGATTTAGGCTGACATAAATAACATTTTACTTGATGCATGCGTTATGTGACAATGCCGCTTCAATACTATTTTGTATTAAATAACCTATGGTGCTAGTTTGAAAAAAGCACTGGGTTCCCTACAGTTGAAGTTAACGGACAACAACGATATAGGAGAATTCGATGCCTACAGAAGATTTTATCATTGAATTGTTTTGCCGTGTTGACGACCAGATGCTTGATGTTAGGAAGCACCCAAAGACCGCACTTTACCCCAGCGAAGTAGTCGCGCTGGCTCTGCTGTTTACGCTGAAAGGCGTGAGCAACCGGGCCTTCTATCGCTGTCTGAAGCGGAACTATGTAGCTTTGTTTCCAGGATTGCCCCACCGACCTCCATCGTAAGTGGGCAAAACGTTTCATGGCTGAGCGCTCGTTGATTGGTGTGATTGACAGCTCGCCGCTGGATTGAGGGTGGCAAACTCTTTTTGTTGTTGAACCACTTGGGGCTTGTTGTCGACTGGGATTGCGACATGGCTAACGTTTATAATGGCTCGGCATTCCAGCATCTCGTTGATGGCGTTGCTGAGGATATGATCGTCTTCGTGGACGTTTATTTCAGCAAGAAGAACGGGAATCCGCCTAACTTGCGATTGTGCCAGCGCGGCGAATGGAACGAACGGATGATGGTCGCGACTGTCTTGTCGACGTTAACTCTGATTTGTCATTTCAAAAAAGTGATAGATCGGGTCTGGGCATACCTCGAAAGTCGTCTCGATTACACAATGACGATGTTTAATCTGTTAGTTCAGTGACATGATTTCAGCCTATGAACCATAACCAAAGATTAAATGTGATCCTGGATTTGAAAATCGGCTGCCCAAAAATGTGGTGAACCGAGAAATCCTAGTGATTTTTATGTGGTAACTTCACAATAACGACTTTCAGGAATCTGAACTGGACCCTGCTAAATCTAGCAGCATGGAACGCGTGATTTCTTGTCCACTAAGACGTAACATATCGATTAACGTATCGGCGTAACTGTCAAAGATATCATCCAGTGGAGATGAATCGAATAATCCTAATTCGGCCAGTAGTCGCCGGGCGCGACGGTATCTTCCGACCAATTGGTAGGCGCAATAACCAACTGCTCCTGAAGAGACCAGAATATCTTGTGCTTCAATAAGCGAAGCAGGTTGATCGATTTGGGTAATCAGTTCTTGGAAGCGCTGACGGTTTTGGTGATCGGCCGTGCGGGCAAACAATATCAGAAGATTATTCCTGCCCTGCAGCCAATCAGCATTAGCTGGACGTTCCAGGGCATCGGCAAGATCGTCTTCGAGCTGGATGATTTCACCAATTATTACCCCCAACTCATACATGCCTGATGATACTTCTTTGCCCGCGCCACCTATGAGAGCTCCTAATTGCAGAGCGGCTCCATAAAAGGGGGTGCTCTTAGCTGTCACTACCTTCCAATAATCTTCCTCTCCCTGAAAATTTTTGACGTCAAGTTGCTGACCAGCTGCAGTGGCCAGTGCTGCCCGTATCAGACAATTCACAATAGCCAGGCTTTGTTGGGGATCGGGATTGGCACGTTCCGCCAAGGAAATGGCAGCAGCTTCATAGGCGAGAGCTAAGTTGGCCGAATAGCCTACGCCTAATATATTGTGCGCACCTCGGGGATCATCATCCAAAATGTCATCGACCAGGATTATGCTTAGCTGAAGACAAGCGATTGCCGCAGCGCCAAATAAGGCCGACGATTCATCTCCCCCAACTGCCGCGCATGCAAGTATAGGCAGTTCCCAGTCAGGCCTGGGCATATCGCCAGCTTTCTCAAATATCTCAGCCAGTTCCGGCCAAACAGAAGCCTCGGGCAAGGTTTCTACAAGTGCCTTTATTTCAGCAAAAACCACCAATGACCGGAACCGCCTATGTGCCAGGTATTATCTAAACAAGGATGTACCTGGCACTGTTGCGGCAGCCTTCTATTCTTTTCTTTTATTTTATTTTCAACAACAACGGTAACTACGTACAGTTTTATTCGGACCCATCCTACATGGACCAACCCGACCAAGAACCTAAGGGTTGCGGGCCCCTTGGCCTCGCTGATGGCTTCCGGATCGCCCACTTCTGACAGCTTTCGCAGAGCTTCCAGCAGCGGGTTCTCTGTATCGGAGTTTAGCAGTTCCAAAAACGTGGTGATATTAATTTGCTCGTTCATCCTTTACTCCTCTTTCCTTGTGGGTCCACTATCGAACCCAATACCACAGTAAATTTTTCTCATCAGCCATGGCGTCCGTGACTAGACCCAAAAGATGACTTAATGAAAACAGGGATATGAATGAGCTTTCAGGTCAACTCAACAGGGCTGTTTGGCTGGCAAGCAAAAACAGATGAACGACTCACGTTTTGGAGTGATATTCGGATGTTAATAGTACTGGCTTCCTAGGACACGCGTACTAATTGGACGGAATAATACCTAAGTTCAGGAGCTAAGTCAACAGAGGTGATAAACATAACGTTAACAGTGCGTGAAATTTGGAACAATAATAAACATGTCATCTATATTGCTACTTTGATATACTTCGAACTATGAATCAAGATCTAATACGCAATTTTTGCATAATCGCCCATATCGATCACGGCAAGTCAACACTGGCTGATCGACTCCTGCAAATTACCGATACAATTTCAGAGAGAGAAATGCAGGAACAAGTTCTCGACGATATGGAGTTAGAACGAGAGAAAGGTGTTACTATTAAGGCCTCAGCCGTACGAATGTCATACAAGTCCTCTGACGGCCAGATCTATCAAATAAACTTGATTGATACACCTGGACATGTTGACTTTGCGTATGAGGTTAGCCGGGCTTTACAGAGCTGTGAAGGGGCAGTATTAGTCGTCGATGCAACTCAAGGTATCGAGGCTCAGACATTGGCCAACCTTTATCTAGCACTGGAATCAGATCTCGAAATCGTGCCAGTCGTCAATAAAATAGATTTACCGGCAGCCATGGCGGAAGATGTTGCCGAGGAGCTGGAGAATTTGCTGGGTGTGGATCGAGAAGATGTAATATGTATTAGCGCAAAGACTGGAGCAAATGTGGAAGCGGTTCTCGAAGCCGTTGTTCAGCAAGTTCCTCCGCCTTCTGGTGATATTGATGACCCACTCCGTGCGTTAGTTTTTGACTCGCATTATGACTCATATAAAGGTGTCATTGCTTATGTCCGGGTTGTGGACGGTGTCTTGAATGACCGCGAGTGGATAAGAATGATGTCGAACCAGGTAGCGGTCGAACCGATAGAAGTAGGTATTTTCACTCCTGGAATGACGTCAAAACGACAATTGAAAGCGGGAGAAGTAGGTTATATTGCGACTGGGTTAAAAACCGTACGCGAGTGTCGCGTTGGAGATACAATAACCCTGGAAAACAGCCCGGCAACCGAGCCCTTGCCAGGTTATATCGCAGCAAAGCCTATGGTTTTCGCTGGATTTTATCCGACCGAGGGTGAGGACTACCAGATATTGAAAGAGGCACTGGAAAAGCTTCAACTTAATGATGCGGCATTGGTTTATGAGCCAGAAACTTCGAACGCGCTAAATTTTGGATTTCGCTGCGGATTCCTAGGTCTTTTTCATCTTGAAATTATTCAAGAGAGACTCGAACGTGAATACGATCTGGATATAGTAGCTACTGCACCAAGCGTGCGCTACGAAGTCGTGCGTGCATTTACCGGTGAAGTCGAAATTATCGAAAGCCCGGCCGATCTTCCCGATCCAAGCCAAATTGAAGAAATTCGCGAACCCTGGATGGACGTCCATATATTCACGCCAGAAGAATATTACGGAGTCGTTATGGACCTGGCGGTAAAACGTCGGGGTGAACTCACGGGCCAGGAATATCCAGCCCCTGGCAGGGTTATTCTTCGTTACAATCTGCCATTGTCGGAAATCGTCGTCGATTTCTACGATAAACTCAAGAGCGCTACCAGAGGGTATGCTTCGATGGACTACGAGTTTAAAGGTTACCGATCCTCAAAACTCGTGAAGCTGGATATTTTGGTCAATAAACAAAACGTCGACGCACTGGCCATGATTGTGCATGAGGACGATGCGTACAATCGAGGACAAAAGATGGTTACAGCACTTCGCAAATTGATTCCACGGCAATTGTTTGAGGTGCCTATTCAGGCTGCAGTTGGCAACAAAGTTGTCAGCCGGGCCAATGTCAAGGCCTTACGAAAAGATGTACTAGCAAAGTGTTATGGAGGCGATGTTAGTCGAAAGCGAAAACTTCTCGAGAAACAGAAGAAGGGCAAAAAACGGATGAAAATGATCGGCAATGTTGAGGTGCCCCAGGAGGCATTCATGGCAGTCTTGCAGCTAAAAGAGGATTAACGACGTCTGCATTGACAGGCTTTTTCTAGCCTGTACTGACACGCCTGGACACAATATTGGCTGGCGACATATATGTGAACATTTACCAAGGATTGGTCTTCCCGGTATTAAAAAGGTTCGACGCCGAAGGCGTTCATGATCGAACAATCCAGCTATTGGAATTTGCTCAACAGGCATCCATCGGCAGGCGGCTGCTAAGGTCTATCAGAGGCAGCATCCCGAGGCGTAAAGTTGATCTATTTAACCTGAGCTTTGCTAATGAAATCGGCGTGGCGGCGGGTTTCGACAAAGATGTTCGCGTAGTTGAGGGGCTTGCTTTGCTTGGATTCGGACATGTAGAAGTAGGCACTTTAACCCCCTATGCCCAGCGCGGTAATCCGCGGCCAAGAATTTTTCGTCTTGTTGACGATAAGGCAATTATTAACCGCATGGGCTTTCCCAATTGTGGTGTAGCTGAAGCCTCTGAGCGACTTCGTTTGTTTTCAAAGCTAAGACAAAGTTGCATTATTGGGGTGAGTCTTGGTAAACAGAAAGAGACCCCGCTCGATGAGGCATGGAGAGATTACGTTATTGTCATGGCGGCCGTATATGATTCGGTCGATTATTTTACAGTCAATATTAGCTCTCCCAATACACCGGGTCTTAGAAAATTGCAAGGGCGTAGACATTTGCCAAGTCTCCTAAACAAATTGTCAACCGCAAACAAGGAAATAGCGGCAAAAAACGAAATCCGACCAAGACCACTCTTAATCAAGATCGCACCTGACCTGGATTGGCAAGAGCTTGATTCTATTCTGGACATTGCCCTTGACCAGTCAATCGATGGCATTGTCGCCACCAATACCACATTAAAGCGTCAAGGAATAGTGAGCTTGAGTACAAAGGAAGCCGGAGGATTGAGTGGCAAACCGCTCAAAGAAAACAGCACTGAAATCGTGAAATATATCAGAACGAGGTCAGAAGAGAAGTTGCCGATCATCGCCGCCGGTGGCATTTTCAATGTTGATGATGTCTTGGAGAAGTTGGATGCTGGCGCATCGCTCGTCCAAATATATACAGGCCTCATTTATGAAGGTCCTGGTATCGCTGGGAAAATAGTCCGTGAATTGTAGACTTTTCCCCAAGACCTAATGCCAGATTGATAGCTGAGAAGTCAATCAGGTATAATTTCTCCAGAGAAGTATGGATTTTATTGGAGAAATTTTCACGGAAGTGGTCAGATTGATTTATTGTAATTCAGACTTGACATGAAACGATTAGAGGCAAATATTCGCGGCCGAGTCCAGGGAGTTTCTTTCCGCTACTATACACAGTTCGAAGCGTCCCGCTTAGAATTGACCGGTTGGGTTCGTAACGAGCGTGATGGTTCGGTAAGTGTTGTTGCCGAGGGCGACGATCTGGCTCTGGAACAGTTTTTGACATTCTTGAACAATGGTCCTAGGTCAGCACAGGTACAACAGGTCTCAAAGAATTGGTTGGACGCCTCAAAGGAGTTTAAGGATTTTTCGATCCGTTGGGCATGAATGGCCGCCGTATGCATTTCGCTTGGGTAATCATAATCAGCAGTTTTCTGGCCTGTATTGGTCTCATTGTAGTTGTTCCGATTGGCTTAAATGCGCTGATTCAGGGAGCTACGCGCTCATTGGAGGTTACAGTTCAGGCCAATCAGGGAACAGTTGGTGTGCGTCAGAGCGATGGGGAGCCGGTTGCGATTTTTGCCGGCGATCCGCCGCAGAGCTTGAATCCTACCGGTTCTATCTTAACCAATGCAGCAGATACGGCGTTGTTGTTGGCTCAGGCACCCAATAGTGAAGAGTTAATCGCCCGACTTCAAATATATGGAAATACAAGCGTCAATATATTAGAGGCTAGTACCCCGCGATTTAGTGCGAGTTCAGCCAATAACAAACTTTTGCTTAGCCTAGATAGCGGAAGGGTCCAGCTAACTCTGCCAAAAAATGAGGGGCGACCCGTCGATGTTGAGATAAGAACTCCGCAAGATTCAATCATGATCGAGGATTCGGGTCAATATTCGATATCCGCCAGCAATTCTGAAGCCCAAGTTGCTGTATTGCAGGGCCGGGCAGAAGTTGTTCAAGAAAATGATAACCTCATCATAGAAACAGACCAGCGGGTTGTGATTCCTAGTGGCAGTGCACCAATAGGGCCATTGGGCGCCGAACGAAATTTGATCAAGAATGGCGATTTCGGAGATGACTTCGAGGAATGGGTATTATTGGCGCCCAATATTGAACTCGCGGATCAAGCCAGTGTCGACGTACAGATCACGTCAGACGCGGACGAACCAGCCGTTCAGTTCAAAAGAGTCGGCACCGGACATGCCGACGCCGGTCTGCGACAGATCGTTAACCAGGATGTAACGGATTTTGAGAGTTTGCAGTTAGTGGTTAGCATGGTAGTCGGAGAACAAAGTCTGGGAGTATGTGGTGAACAAGGCAGTGAGTGCCCACTGATTGTCCGTATTGAATATAATGATGTAAACGGTGTTAGCCAGACCTGGCAAAAGGGATTTTACTCAGTCGGTGAAATCAGTCCGGTCACCCCCGACATTTGTATCGCCTGCCCACCACCTCTAAACGAACATCAAAGTGTACCTTTCCAACAGCTCGCGTTTTACGAATCGGAGAATTTGATTGAACGACTCGATTTGTTGGGCATTTTGCCTCGAAAGGTCAAGTCGGTTACCGTCATCGCCTCTGGTCATACCTTCGATACGAAAATCGTCGATATAGCGCTTATGGCAAGGGAATAATCCTGCGGTTCGTATTCTAGCCGAAGCCAAGCCCCCGTTCTTTTAACGATACATACCGCTGCCGGCCGATAATAACGTGATCCAATACGTCGATATCGAGAAGTGTCCCACCTTCTACGATTTGACGCGTGACCTGGATATCTTCAGGTGAGGGAGATGGATCGCCTGAAGGATGGTTATGGGCCACGATCATCGCGGCAGCGTTTTCTTTTAAAGCAAATCTAAATAATTCACCGACCCGGACGACCGAGGTATTTAAACTGCCGATGTAAACTGTAGGTGTTGATAAGACGTTGTTACGCGTGTCTAAAAGAATTAGGCGGAGGTGTTCCTGTTCCAATAATGACATCTCAGTCATGAGTAGATTTGCCGCATCGGCCGGACAGGTAACCTTTGGCTTCTGTTCCGGAGAATTGGCGACCAATCGCCTTCCTAACTCTAGAGCTGCCTTTGTTTCGATTGCCTTTGCGGGGCCTATACCCTTTACAGCCTGCATCTCTGTAACCGATGCCTTGGCCAGCCCGGGCAGGCCACCGAAATGAGCCAGCAGTCGCTCAGATAAACGAAGAACGTTCTCACCCCCAACTCCAGTGCGCAGAATCAGTGCTAGCAATTCGGCCGAAGATAGCGCCCTCTCGCCAACCTGGAGCAGCCGCTCTCTCGGACGATCTCTTTGATCCATGTCACGAATCATGGGAGTGTATTGAACCACCGAATCTGGTTGCATAATAGTATCTTTCCTGTCAGATACAATGAGTTAATGTGAGCTGAGTTTTGTGCATTAGTTTTTGCTGGCTTGGGAAATCAGGACGACAAGTTCTTCCCACTCTTCGGGAAGCAGATGGAGGCTGATCGTACCTAGCTCAACGTGATATAAATACCCGACATCCTCTTTGCTTCGCCAGATGATCAGATTGTCGGTTTCGGAAATAACATCGTTTTGTTCATCATTCATATCAAGGTTCTCCTTCACTGGTATTTTTTTATGCGAGTATTAGCTTAATTTCCAGGAATCTCCATAAAAAGAATACATCTTTTAACAGAGGGCAGCAATAACTTAAAACCAATCAATTCCACGGAAGGCAAGATGATCAACTGCTTGAAAAAGGCGATTACTGGATCTGGATCCATTGGTCAATCTATTTGCTGCCGATCTGCTGGAAGAAACCTGAAATGAAAAAGCCCGATTCGTAGCGAACCGGGCTTCCGGATTAGCAGGCTGATGTTAGTTCTTACCTTCGTTGACCGCGCCGATTACCCCCACCGCCTCTTTGTCCACCGCTACGAACATTGTCCTTGGATTGAGCCTCCTCCAGGGTCCAGCCTTCGAGAACAGCCTGGCGGGAAAGACGAATCTTGCCATTTACTTTGTCGACACCGGTGATCATTACCAAAATCTCATCACCCATACTGATTGCGTCTTCAACTTTGTCTAGTCGTTCCGACGACAACTGAGAAATGTGAACCATGCCATCTTGACCAGGCGTGAATTCGACGAAGGCTCCGAAGTCTGTAATCCTAACAACTCGACCGGAAAAAATCTGCCCCAACTCTGGTTCGCGGGTGATATCGCGAATCCTTTCCAATGCCATCTCTGCTTTCTCACCTTCGACGCCGGCGACATAGACGGTTCCATCTTCCTGTATATCTACTGAAACATCGAAATCTTCTTCGAGGCTGCGTATAGTACTTCCACCTTTGCCGATGACTGCACCAATCTTATCGGGATCGATCTTGATCGATAGCATACGAGGGGCCCATCGACTGAGTTCGTCACGGGCGGAAGGCATGGTCGCCATCATGTTGTCTAAGATGTGTAGCCGGCCGGCCAACGCTTGTTCCAGGGCTTGGGCCATAACATCTCGAGAAAGACCGCCGATCTTAATGTCCATCTGTAAGGCGGTGATTCCTTCACTCGTACCGGCGACTTTGAAGTCCATGTCACCTAAATGATCTTCCATGCCCTGGATATCGGATAAAATGGCAAATTTACTACCATCTGTGACCAACCCCATGGCGACACCGGCAACCGGCCGTTTCATTGGCACACCACAATCCATCAGGGCTAAGCTAGAGGCACAGACACTGGCTTGACTCGTGCTGCCGTTTGACGAAAGCACTTCCGAAACGACTCTAATCGTGTAGGGAAATTCTTCTTCTGAAGGAACCATGGGTAATAGGGCTGTCTCTGCGAGAGCGCCATGACCAATTTCACGCCGCTTCGGACCCCGAAGGAACCAAGTCTCGCCAGTAGAGTAAGGCGGAAAATTATAATGGTGAATGAACCGGCGTGTATCTTCTGGATAAAGGCCATCAAGTTTTTGAGCCTCCCGTAAGGTGCCTAGCGCTACGATGGCTAAGACCTGAGTTTGACCTCTACGGAATAAACCTGATCCATGAGCACGCGGGCTAATGCCAACTTCCGACGACAATTCGCGAATATCAGTATATCCTCGTCCATCCGGCCGGATGCCTTCATAAAGAATGCGATTACGAATTTCTTCCTTGAGAATGTCTGAGATAACATCACGAACCGTCTTCGGGTCAGTCATCTCATCTTCCGTGATGAATTGTTCGACAACATCATCCCGGATCTCTTCGACGGCAATATTCCTTGCCTCTCGTTGGGTATTATCGATTACAACCTGTCGAATTCGCTCTCCAACTCGATCCCGAACCTGCTGGGTGAATTCTGGGTCGGTCGATGCAAGGTTTACTTCACGTTTTTCTTTGCCAACAGCATCCCGCATCTCTAACTGCAGGTCAATGAGTGGTTGCAGTCCTATATGGCCAACTTCAAGTGCCTCGAGCATGATCGTCTCGGACACCTCATTGGCTCCAGCCTCAACCATGATGATTGCATCGCGTGTGCCCGCCATCCGCAAATCGAGTTGGCAGTCAGCCATCTGAGGTATTGTCGGATTGATGATAAATTCACCATCAATGTAACCGACACGAACGGCGCCAATTGGCCCATTCCAAGGAATATCTGAGATTGTCAAGGCCATGCTGGCCGCATTGACCGCCAAGATATCCAGGTGATGCTCACTATCTGACGATAGCGTTGTGATGACAATCTGCACTTCATTGCGCATCCCATAAGGGAAGAGTGGTCTCAAAGGACGATCCGTCAAGCGGCAAACCAGGATCGAATCTGTGCTGGGCCGCCCTTCTCGACGGAAGAAACTCCCAGGAATACGGCCGGCAGCGTACATCTTTTCTTCATAATCCACGCTCAGTGGAAAGAAATCAAGACCTTCGCGGATACTTTTGGACATCGTAGCCGTGGCCAAAACCATACAGTCACCAACCCGAGCGCTTACTGCTCCGCCAGCCTGCTCGGCCAACTTTCCTGTGGAAACCACAATATCGTGATCTCCTACCTGGGCTGCAAATATTTTTTCTTCTAACATTTTTCGATTCCTCCGAATCTTGGGTGAGGCAATTCACAGGCACGCCAAAAAAACCGCCTAAGAATTGATTAATAGGGGTGGGTTATTTGCCTAATAGGCATACCACTATATTTGGACAGGCCAGTAAAGTGCCTCTAACAATGTGGGAACGGAGGGATTAGGGACTGGGGACTGGCTCGCATAATGGGCCTGCTTTCACCCTGATGCGGTTCAATACCCAATTCCTAACTGCGCTCTCCGTTCTCGCTATAAATAGATATAAATGCACAAGCAAAAACAGCTTGCGCGGTACAAAGAAACCTTAGCGTCGCAATCCTAATCGTTCGATTATGATACGATAACGATCAGGGTGAGTCTGCTTAAGATAAGCCAAAAGGCGACGGCGCTTACCTACGAGGGAAAGCAGACCGCGTCTTGAACTTTCATCATGTTTATGGGAAGACAAGTGATCCTGCAACTGCTTGATACGTTTGTCAAATATGGCGATTTGTACTTCAGGTGATCCTGTATCACCAGGGTGTGTCGCAAACTCTTCAATTATCTCGGACTTCTCCGTTACATTTAACGGCATGTCAAATCATCTCCTTCTAAATTAAGTGCCCACAGTGCCGCCGTGCCGAATACGTCGTGCACTTGAGCAATGTTAGATTATAACTGACTATGATTAGCCGTGCCAAATCGAAGTATTTCCAATAACTTGTTTTTTACCAATAGGAATTGGGGGCCAACAATTGAAGTCTATTCTATGTAAATAGATCGCGGCAATTTAGAAATCTATGCTAGATTGATATAATTATTGGGAGTTGCCCGATACTCCAACAAATCCGCACAATTTAGAAATTTCTGTATAAGTAGTGGCCTGATGTAAAGAATCTTTTATGCCAGATCGAAAGGTAACCACAGTGATTTACAATCCCTCGGCAGGGATACTCGAGCTGAGACGCGCGATCAGGGACGTCGTAGCATTTTGGCAGGAAAGAGGGTGGATCGTTCACGTCGAAGCGACCCAATACGCTGGTCACGCAGAAACACTTGCCCGCGATGCCGCCAACCAGGGCCAGAAGATGATCCTTGCCGCAGGAGGAGACGGGACGTTGGGAGAAATTGTAAATGGGATTGTTCACAGCAGCACAATCTTGGCTCCCCTTCCCGGTGGCACAGGCAATTCTTTCGCTAAAGAATTAGGTTTACCATTAAGGAGGATAGTGGGAAAAAGGGATCTGATTCGCGCCTGCAAAGCCTTGTCGGAAGGTAGGATATATGAAGTTGATGTGGGCCGGATTGACAATGATCAATTTTGGCTACAATGGGCTGGTGCGGGAATAGATGGCGACCTTATTCAAAGAGTCGAACCTCGTAACCTAATGACACGTAGGTTGGGTTTTCTTGGATATTTTTTCAAGGCCATACCCTCTTTGATTTCATTTCATGGTATGCAGGCTAGAATTTGGGTCGATGGCAGTGTCCTAAGCGGTAACTATTTGTTAGCAACGATTTCCAATTGCCGGCGTTTTGTTGGAGGAATGGCCCAGTTAAGTCCGCGAGCAAGCATAGACGATGGTTTCATTGAGGTTTGGCTGTTCGAAGGCAACAGAACGGCCACATTGATGAAATACATCTGGTTGTTATTACGTGGTGAACATACAGATCATCAAGGAATAACTTGTGTCCAGGGTAAGGAGGTCCGAATTGAGACCGAGAAGCGGATACCGGTCCAACGAGATGGAGACCCTTTTGGATTTACACCCATCGTCTGTCGAGTCGATCATAAAGCTCTTAACCTTCTAGTTCCCAATACGGCTCCGATAAACCTATTGACCCATCCAGAAATGGCTGTCCTGTGAGGCCTTACCAACATGGCTGCTGGGCCGTAAAGAGGGGGAGATATATTTTGGCCGACAGCCCGGGAGGCGTTATTGGAGGTGGGCCAGGGTTTCTCGGAAAACTAACCTTGCCAATGTATGTGCCCCACGATCCACTTAGACTTTCGGTATCTTTACTGTATTGACCCAGGTACCATAGATCTAAACCATTTGGATCACTGGTAAAACCGGTATAATCACCCCATCTATAAGGCGCATCATCGAAGGCCGAATAAGGTACATTGCTCAATTTAACCGATAACTCGGAGCCGAGTAATCCTTGGGGACCGCTGACTTTTCGACCTGAAACGAAGACACCAGGGAATCCCCAATTTGAAGACGGTGGCTGATTTGTATTGGAAGGATCAGTCTTGGTGTAGCCAATCGCCATGTCACCACAATCGTTGACAGCTAAATCGGAAAAGAATCGATAGCCACCGTTGCTGGCGAGGACACCCGATTGAATGACCTGGGCATTGGTTGGATTGACTTGCGCCCAGCGTAGGCAATCAACAGTCCCAGTTCCAGGGTTGCAGGACACCGTATTTGTAGTCCACAAATAGCCATTCCGATATTCTGCGTCCTGGGGTCTCCAATCATTGGCCAATATCAGTCCATAGCCAAGAGGTTGAGGAACATTGACGGGCATACCGGCCGGCACACCGGTTGCTTGATCAAGGTTAAATGATCCGGTTTGGTAAAATGAATTGGACGAGAAGGGTGACTGCCAGGCATAAACCGAGTAATTTTCACCCTCGAAATCCGAGCCTGTGATAATATAGTGCGGACCACTCGATGGCCACGTTCCTTGAAGAAAACCATGCAAATTGGCCGGCTGCGGTGTATGTTGGGAGGCGCCTAATGATCGTTCTTGCCAGCTGGTACCCGCTCCAGCATACATGGCCCATTTATCGAAGGCGAACACTTTTGCACCGGCATATGTATTGCCACTAAAGGTATTGCCGCCGAGATAAATGGCGTCCCGGCCAATCCCAGCATGGGGATAGTCGAATTCTACTCCGCCGCTGTTTACCGGAAATCGATAGCGAATCCACACACCGGTCGGATCCGCTGATTGGGAAACTGCGGCGCAATAATAGATACCGTCAGCATCTATTCCCAGCATGTAACGATTGGCTTGTTCATCATAGAGAACATTTGGGTCGAATAACTGGTTACCGATCGAACAGCCGGGAACACCATTGAAGAGCGTCTCGAAAGTTACTGATGGGACGAGCTTATTTCCAGATTTGCCATATATCTCAAAAGCTGCATTGACAACGGCGATGATATGATCGGGACCAACAGCTAATTCAGGATCAGGCGGGACGAATGCTCCTGCACCGCAGCACTCAGTGATATCGAGGCTATCAAATGAGGTTCCCAATATCATGCTTGAGTCTACTGCGGCAGGCATCCCGCTTTGAATATTGGGGCTCGATTTAAGCGCCTGAGCAGCCAATTGTTGCTTTTGTTTCTCCTCGGGGCTGATAAATCCTTTCCCTGGTCCAGGTTCATAATCACCTCGCAGCCAGCGCAGATACCGGTTTTCGGAGTTGTACAGATTTGGTGGAAGATCGGCCAGGTTGACTAAGGAGCCTTCTACCAGCGACGGGGGTGATCCTGAATCTACCTGGCTGAGGCCTATGCCGGGATAAACATTCCTTCCTAGGGACTGTGGTCTTGCTGATCGGAGTGAGCTATCAATATTAGATACCTCGCGGCCGAATAATTGGGCGACGACAGTCAGAACGATAAGAGTAAGGAATAGAGCCAAGTATTTTCGCATGATCCTCAATGTTTCTGCCAAAGCATAAAAAAATCTGGTTCTTGATTATAGTATTGCTTGCTGTTAGGAATCAAGCGTCCGCAATTTGCTTGATTCTTATCGTTCATATTTCATTTGCGCGCTTGGCGACCACTCGATTCTCCCAATCATCATTAATCGCTCTCGCATAGTGCTCGTAAATTGATTGCTTTATCGAGAGGAACGTCGTATACTGAAACTGTCGCAGTTCTGTATAGGAAATCAAGTATTAGCCGTCCAGACTTCGAGCGCCTGGGCGGCTTTTTTGCTCTGATGACCGAACAAAATTAAATTTAATAGGAGACAAGTTAAGATGACAGACGAACAAGAAACAGGAACCGTAAAATGGTTTGATGCCCGTAAAGGGTATGGTTTCATTCAACGAGATGGTGGAAACGATATATTTGTCCACTCCTCAGCTATGGAAGATCCATTCGCCAAGCCGTTGGAAGATGGCGAACGTGTTTCTTTTACAGTTGGTGAAGGGCGGAAAGGTCCGGCAGCACAAAATGTAAAGCGCGTGACCGAATAAAGCTGGCGTGAATGAAAAGGAGCTTCTGGTAACAGATGATCGGCTCGTAACCCTTGCTTACGTGCTTCGGCTCGACAACGGTGAAGTACTCGAGCGATCTGAAGATAGGGAGCCACTACAATTCATTCAAGGACAAGGCCATATCATTCCAGGTCTGGAAAATGCGCTGTACGGTATGTGCATTGGTGAGGAAAAGGAAATAGTTGTCGTCCCAAGTGACGGTTATGGAGAATACGATCAGGAAGATCTAGGTGTGATGCCGCGCGAGGCTTTTCCAGATGATCTGGAGTTGGAGGAGGGTATGGGTTTGCGCTTGAGAGAGGGTGAATCCGGTGAGGCCTTTACCGCCTATGTGGCTCAACTTAGTGATGATGATGTTGTCTTGGATTTCAACCATCCATTAGCAGGAACAACATTGTATTTTCAGGTACGAATCCTCGAGATCAGAAATGCTGATCCCAAAGAGCTTGATTAACAGCACAGACCCAAGATTTCTCAAGAGAATCACCCCAAAATGCAACGGCTCTTCAGCCTGATTAGTTCTTGACGGCTGGGCCGTTGCATTTTGGATGTGTGTCAGTAGAGGAAGCCGCTGTTAGTTGCTGTCTTCCTTGATGGTCATCGTTCCGGTGGAGCCATCCAACAACAGGGCAGAAGAGTAATTTCGTATCCAAGGCAATGCTTATGCTCGTTGTGTTGATGACCTTTTTGGGCAGTTGCCTGGATGGTCGCCTAATTCTTGGACGGCCGTCCAAGTTTCATCACCGCGTAGCTGTATTCCTTGCCCCAAATAATGTCATCCGTCAGTTCCCAACCTTTTTCCAAATAGTGGCCGCTTAACTGCTCCAAAATCCGCTCCCTGTTGGTTTCCCCATTGCGTTCGATGAACAAGTCTTTGACAGACCACTTTGGCTTTAGCGTGACGATATCGTGCTGAATCTGACTCATTTCACAACTCTCCATCTTTAGACACGCTGAAGAATAATGGTATCCACGCAATCTGAGTTTCTTTAAGATATTCTATAGTACTATGATCCCATTTGTCAATACTATAATCATATTAGATCTATACCCCTACGACCTGTCTTCCAACCCATGTTTGATACCAGATTTACCGCTTAATAGCTGCTGTGAATGTTCGTTTAGATAGAACAAATGTGGTAATATCGAGTGGTTATTATGGATCAGAAATCAAATGAAAAACGCCGCCAGCTGCCAGGCGTTATCTCCACAATCTCGGCCGGTTTTGACCTTACTACACACCATCTTTGGCTCATCGTATTGCCCTTTGTATTGGATGTGTTTTATTGGATCGGGCCCAGGCTCAGCATTCGGTCACTAGTTGAGGAAACTGCCGCGATATTGCTTGAGGATCCGGTTTTTTCGGAACTTATCGATCCATTGGGTATGGTTGAGGTAGCAGAACAGACCAATCTATTCACGAGTTTGAGCATCCCGTTGATTGGAATTCCGGCATTGATGAATGGAGCAATGCCCTCTCAGACTCCCTTATCTCCTTTGGTGATGGAGGTTGAAAATGTATTGCCCTGGTTCGTTTGGCTGATCTGCTTAACTGTTACGGGATTAGTATTGACATCCATTTATTTGAACTTGGTCGGCCTACCGTTACAAAACGAGGTGGCCAGCGCCAAACAGTTTGTCATGAGATTCTCAATACATATTGCAAAAAGTACAATCAGATTATTTGCACTTGGCATCATTTTCATTGTTATCCTTCTTTTGGTATGGCTGCCGTTATTACCTGTGGCGGTGATCCTGGGGTCAATCAATATGGGCGTGTCAGCGGCAGTGATGTTGTTTGGTGTCGTTGCCGTTGCTCTTTATTTGAGCCTGGCTGTTCCGGGAATCATCCTCGGTGATCGGCCGGTAATAAGATCGGTTAAGGATAGCGTTCGAATGGTACACAGAAACATGATGCCAACGATGAATTTGATGCTGATCCTAATCTTAATTGGTACTGGCACAAACCTTCTCTGGCGACTGGCCGATGACGGGTCTTGGTTGACATTAGTGAGCCTGGCCGGTCACGCGTTCATCAATACAGCCCTAATCGCGACTTTCTTTATTTTTTATCGCGATCGATCCGAAATTTTATTTGCAGAATCGATTTAAGTAGGAGTTTACATGGCAAAAAGAGCATCACAAAAATCTACTTATGATGAACATAGTATTCAGGTGCTCAAGGGCTTGGAAGCTGTTCGGCGCCGGCCGGGCATGTATGTTGGTGGCACCGACGCAAAAGCGCTTCACCACCTTGTTTATGAAATTGTCGACAACTCAATCGACGAAGCGCTAGCCGGCCGATGTGATCGCATTGAAATTGTGATTCACGAAGATTCGAGCGTAAGCGTCTCGGACAATGGCATCGGCATTCCAGTGGCCGAACACCCGACTGAAAAAGTATCCGCTTTACAGGTCGTAATGACCATGCTTCATGCTGGTGGTAAGTTTGACGAATCGGCTTACAAAGTATCGGGTGGGCTTCATGGGGTCGGAGCGGCGGCCGTCAATGCACTTTCCGAATGGATGGTTGTTTCAGTAAAGCGCGATGGCGGTGTATTCGAGCAGCGGTACGAACTTGGCATCCCGACAGGTGCTGTCGAGAAAGTGAAGAACGTTAGCAGGTCAGATAAGTCGACTGGTACCAAGACGACCTTCAAGTTTGACAGAACAATTTTTAAGGACGAAGTTGATTACCGATTCGAAACCCTTGTCAATCGTTTCAGGGAAATGGCTTTCGTTACCAAGGGTGTGTTTATCAGAATCAAAGATGAGCGGCCGTCCCCCGGTAAGGAAATGAGCTTCTATTTTGAAGGTGGACTCAAATCATTCGTGCGATATGTGAACCGGAATCGAAAGGTTTTGCACGAACCGATTTATGCCCAGAAAGATTCAGAAAATATCGATGTCGAAATAGCCATTCAGTACACAGACAGCATCGCCACATCTGAATTTGCATTCGCAAATACAATACATACGCCAGATGGGGGCACTCACCTTACAGGATTACGAACGGCAATAACAAGAGTAATTAATAATTACGCCCGAAAAAATGGTTTCTTGAAAGAAAAGGAAAACAATTTCACCAGCGATGATACCCGTGAGGGTGTGACCGCAGTCGTTAGTATCAAGCATCCGGATCCTCAGTTTGAGAGCCAGACAAAAGTTAAGCTGATGAACGCCGAGGTAAGTGGCATTGTTTCATCGGTAGCTTCGGAAGCATTCGCCGATTTCCTGGAAGAAAATCAGCGAGATGCTCGACGAATCGTTGAACGTTGTTTGACGGCTTCAAGAGCCCGAAGGGCCGCTAAAAAAGCTCGTGAACTGGTCATGAGAAAGAGCGCCCTTGAAAGCATGACTCTGCCCGGCAAACTCGCAGATTGTTCTGAAAGAGATCCTAAAAAGAGCGAACTCTATATAGTTGAGGGTGAATCGGCAGGTGGGTCCGCAAAACAAGGCCGCGACCGGCACTTTCAGGCAATTTTGCCGCTAAGAGGAAAAATTCTTAATACTGAGCGCGCGAGATTAGACAAAATCCTAAACAACAATGAGGTGAAAGCCTTGATCTCGGCTTTAGGCGTTGGCATTGGGGATGGTTTTGATATCGAGAATTTGCGATACGGCCGGGTGATCATCATGACTGATGCTGATGTCGATGGCAGTCACATTCGCACATTACTATTGACTTTTTTCTTCCGGTACATGCCGATTTTGATAGAATCTGGACACCTATTCATTGCCCAGCCACCCTTGTACCTGATAAAGGTAGGAAAACAAGAACACTATACCTATACTGAAGCTGAAAATGGCGAACTCCTAAAGCGTTTGCAGCGGGAAAATCGCCGGTATGATCTACAGCGCTATAAGGGGCTTGGGGAAATGAATCCAGATCAACTCTGGGATACAACGATGGATCCGGCAAATCGAACGTTGTTGCAAGTTGCGATCGAGGATGCCGTCATGGCCGATCGTACATTTGATATGTTGATGGGAAGTGAAGTTGCTCCCAGACGCCGGTTTATCACAACTCATGCAAACGAGGTTCGAAACCTTGATGTCTAGTAATGGCGGGTTATGTGATTGCCGCAAGAACATGTGTTGAGAAAATGAGCCACCTATTGGTGGCTTTTTTTTATTATTTTTGTTTGAGATATTGTCGAAAGTTTGTTCGATGGCCGAGTGAAATATTAGCCAGGAGAAATGAGAAATGTCAAACAGGAACTTAATCGAGAAAGATCAGAAGCATTTACTTCACCCGCTCCAATTTTCTGGTGCCCATAAGAATCCACTAATTATGGAATCTGGCGATGGTATTTGGCTGAAAACAGTCGATGGCGTCGAATATATCGATGGATTGGCCGGGCTCTGGAACGTATTGATTGGCCACGGGAATATTGCGCTTGCTGAAGCTGCTCGCAAGCAGATGACCGAGTTAGCCTATTTCTCGAATTATGTCGGTGTGTCAAATGTTCCGGTGATTGAGTTGTCTGAGAAGTTGGCGGGTTACGCTTACCCTAATCTCAACACAACTTATTTTACTTCGGGAGGGGCAGAGGCAAATGAGTCGGCCTTCAAAACAGCGCGATACTATTGGAAGCGCTTGGGAAAACCTGAAAAAGTAAAGTTTATTTCACGTCAAGATGCTTATCACGGCGTGACTTTGGCAGCAATGAGCGCCACTGGAATTGCCCCTTACTGGACAATGTTTGAACCAAGAGTTCCAGGTTTCTCGCATATACCGGCACCGTACCCGTACCGTTACGAAGGTGAGATTAAATCTGGCGAGTCTATTGGCCAGGCAGCGGCAAGGTCGTTAGAAGAGGCCATATTGCGTGAAGGTCCTGATACGATTGCCGGATTCATCGCCGAACCAGTTCAGGGAGCTGGAGGCGTCATTGTTCCCCCAGACGACTATTTTCCACTCATTCGGGATATATGCAATACTTATGATGTACTGTTTATCGCCGACGAGGTAATCACTGGGTTTGGACGAACGGGCAAATGGTTTGCTCTCGACCATTGGGGAGTTGCTCCTGATATCATGTCCTTTGCAAAAGGAGTCACTAGCGGATACCAACCATTGGGCGGTATTCAAATCTCGGACGAAATAAGAGAAGTGATTATGACGGCGCCAGGAAATCAGCGATGGATGCATGCCTATACATATTCTGGGCATGCAACATGTTGTGCCGTGGCTATCAAGAATATCGAGATTCTTGAAGATCTAAATCTTGCAGAACAAGCTAGCTTAAGAGGACAGCAGCTCTTAGAGGGGTTGAGGAAGTTAGAAGATATTCCTTGTGTCGGAAATGTTCGCGGGCTAGGACTGATGTGCGCGGTTGAGTTTGTCGCGGATCGCGAATCCAAAGCGTCAGCAAATATAGCCCAGAGGATCTTGGCAGCATGCCAAGAGAAGAAGCTGATATCGCGGATTAAAGGTGAGAGTCTACTGTTGGCTCCACCACTGGTCGTTAGTGAAAACGAGGTGGACCTGATCCTATCAATCGTTCGCGAAGCGATCGGAGAAGCCTGGGAGAGTTGGAGTGGCTAGATGCTCTAATGGCACTAAATTTTAGTGCTTTGAGCTAGGCAACGGAATCAGAACTAAAATATCTAACCAGGAGTTCCATAATGTCATCCGGAATCGGAATTGTGCATCTCTTGCTGTAGTCAAAGGTTACCATTACTGATAACCCTTCAGCTACCATTCTCCCTGAATTCGTGGTTATGGCATAGCTTATATCGAAGCTTTTTCTTCCGATTCGGGAGACAAAGATCTTGACATTAAGCTGTTCTCCAAATTGAGCAGCTGACCGATAAGTGCACGATATCTGAGCCAGAATAAAAGGAAGATCACTGGGATCATCAAGGTCAAGATGTTTCATGAAGAAGTTTGTTCTAGCGGTTTCCATGTAAGTGAAGTAGACGGCATTGTTGACGTGTCCCATGACATCGATGTCCCTGAAGACAACATCAATGGGTAGTGAGAAGGATCCTTCTTGCTCTGTAGACATGATTGGTTTTCCTTTTTCAGTGAAGGTTGAAGCCTGCAAATCGAAACCTAATGAGCCATATTCGAGCTTTTATCGCAATTGATCTTCCATCCTCAATTCGTTCCCTGTTGAATGACACTCAGGATGAACTGAGGAAACAATTACCCACAAAACTTATTCGTTGGGTTCCCGCAAAAAACATCCATTTAACCCTGAAATTTCTCGGCGACACCGAGTTAGATCGATTGCCATCGATCTCGAAAGCGTTAGATTTGGTAACGAAGGATCATGCTCCGTTTAAGCTCGAACTCGCCCAGCTGGGATGTTTTCCAAATCCCAGAAATCCAAGAGTCGTGTGGATTGGGATTCATGATGAAACCAAAGAGTTAATGGCTATCCAAGAAAGAATTGATAGATCAATACACTCTTTCGGCTTCGAGTTGGATAGAAGAAAATTCAACCCGCACCTAACGCTGGGTCGAGTAAATGATTCAAGGCAGTTAGCGGCAGCCAAGCTACCATGGGGACATCATTTCATTACCGATGGATTTTCAGTTGACTCAATCACGTTATTTGAAAGCCAGCTACAATCAGATGGTGCCAGATACATCATGCGCCATAGCAGCAAACTCAAAGGGTTGGCCAGGTGATGCTAGCGTCGTTATGAGAAGGGTCACCCTCATTCGGTCCAGCGCTCTCGCCGTGCTTCGATTACATTGTTTAGCCGTTCTAGCTTATCTAATACCCAATTCAATTGATCGAGACTGGCAACCTCGGCGACAATATAAATCGTTGTAATGCTATTTGCGGTTGTTGTTTTGGTCTTTACCAAGTCGACGTGCTGACCTTTTAAGACATTCGCTATATCATCCATCAGACCTGGTCTTCGATACGCTGAAATTATGATTGGGATCGGAAAAGTTTCTTCATCAAGTCCCCACTCAACATCGATCCATCTCTCCGGTTCTTTTGTGGCCAGCAATTGCTGACAGCTTTTACTATGAATTGTTACGCCTCGCCCGCGCGTGATATAACCGACAATAGGCTCTGGAGGAATTGGCGTGCAGCATCCTGCCATACGAGTATGAAGTCCAGCGATTCCACGGACTGTTAATCTCTTTTCCCTTTCTTTTTGTGGTTTAAGTAGGGGGCGTAACTCATCGTCTGGACGCAATTTCTGTTGGAGAGACGAGATTGCGCCACCGATCTGCGTGCTTTGGATATCGCCGAAGCCAACTTTGGCAAGAAATTTCTCCAAATCGTCGAATTTAAGAGCTGAGGCAATATCTTGAAGGGTATATACCTCAGAAACACCTAGTCGCTTTAGTTCCCGCTTAACAATTTCTCTTCCCTGGGCGATATTTTTCTCTTTTTCTTGCAGACGGAACCATGATCTGATCTTACTGCGTGTCCGTGAACTGCCGGTGAATCCCAGGCTTTCATTCATCCAGTCGCGATTCGGTCCACCTTTGTTTGAGGTGATAATATCTACTTGTTCTCCGGAGGTGAGATTGTAGTCTAGACTCACCATCTTACCGTTTACTCGAGCGCCCCGGCAGCGGTGGCCTACTTCTGTATGGATGGCATAAGCGAAGTCAATCGGAGTCGATCCAGCCGGTAAGTCGACCACATCTCCTCTTGGCGTAAATACATAGATGCTTTCACCCAGAAGTTCGTCGCGGAATACATCCGAATCGGCAGGCAATCCGACCTCATCATTAGTCCCGCCCATGAGCTGTCGTAGCCAGTTAACGTGTTTGGCTAAGGCGGCCGTCCCCTTTCCACCTTCTTTGTACGCCCAGTGAGCGGCAATACCTCGCTCTGCTTCTTCATGCATTGCCTTGGTGCGAATCTGAACCTCCAAAGCATGGCCAAATTTGTCTACGACGGCCGTGTGTAGCGATTGGTAGCCATTGGGTTTGGGCCGGGCAATATAATCGTCGAATTCCTGGGGGATTGGTTTCCAAAGATTGTGTACGATTCCAAGCACCTGGTAGCAAACGTTTGGAGAGTCATCTTCGACGATTACCCGCAGGGCTCGAATATCATAGATATTCTCAAAATTCAAGCCTTTGTCGCGCATTTTACGATAGATGGAATAAATGTGCTTTGGCCTGCCAGTCACTTCAGTCTCTATATGGGCCTTATGGAGATTTTTTTGCAAGAAGGATGCCGCTGATTTGATCCGTTGATCTCGATCATTTCGTTTTTCTGCAATCTGGTCAGCAATAGCATGGTATTGTTCACTTTCCAGATAGCGAAATGCCAAATCTTCAAGCTCCCATTTCAAATGCCAAATCCCAAGCCGGTTAGCCAATGGAGCGTGTATATCTCTTGCTTCCAGCGCTAGTTGTTGTTGTTTTTCGGGGGAAAGGCCACTCGCTTTTCGAAGATCTTGAAGGCGATCTGCCAGATGTATGAGTATGACTCGTGTATCACCGTCGATGATGGTCAAGATAGCCCTTCGAATGGCTTCCAGAGTCCTATCATCCCTATCACGGGCATGTTTATCGGTATACGGAGTAAGCTTGCCCAGGTCGTTGACAGTACTTGCTACTTCGAGGCCAAATTGAGCACGAATCGAGTTATCGTCAAGACCTGTGTGTTCAAGTAGGGCATCATGAAGAAGACTGGCAGTTATTGTATTGATATCCAATCTCAACTGACAGATAATAAATGCTACTGCCAGGTCATGTTCTATATATAATTCCCCCGATTCACGTCGATGATTACCATGAGCTGAAAGCGCAAATTCATACGCTTTTTGCGCAATTTGCACATCCTCATTTGTCCCGTCAACAGCTAGGAGGTCGAGCAATTGCTTCAAAGTGAAGGTATCAGCTTTCGTCATTAGAACTGAAATATCCCAATATTATGGATTTGGCGGATTGCGCAAAAAAACAGGCGTGCCCGATATCAGCGGACCGCCTGTTGATTTTTAGATTCTGTATGAAAATATAATGATCTAGGCCGGTGATTCGTCTCCAGATTCCTCCTGGCCAGCGGCGTTTTCGATTTCAGCTGACTGGATGGTTTCCTCTGATTTGTTTTTCTGGAATTTGTGTTTACCTTCATCCAGTACGATTCTGGCTCGCTCTTGGACCTGTTCTGAAGTGTCATGAGCTTTAGTCTGCGCCTGGGCAATGGAGGTTTGGGCCTTGTCTCGGTACTCCAAATATTGCTCTTCGCCGGCTTGCTTCAATTCTTCGCTTTTCGCTGCAATTTGAGCCCTCGTTTTAGCTCCGGATTGCGGCGCTATTATCAGGGCTGTTGCCGCACCGACCAGGCCACCAATTACAAATCCTGCTATGAATGCTCCGAAATCACTGCCGTCTTCACTCATCTCAAATCTCCTTCCCTTGTAGAGTAGACAAAAATCCCTTGTTAATCGGGTAAATTTTTACGGGGATCGCCAAACAATGCTTTGGTTCCTTTTCGAAAGCCAGCGGCATAACTCTTAACGCGGACAACTGGTGTAATCACATTCTGGCTGACAAAATTCGTCGTTCCACGAACCGTGCCAATGGTCTCATTCGTTTGTTCTAATATTGGTTTAATTTCAAATTCGACCGTATTAACCAGCCGAATAATCATTACCAACATCAACATTAAGACAACACCAAATACACATGATTCCAATGCCAATGCGATTACGAATACATCCCTTACCGCTTCTAGTTGAGCAGCATAATTACTGGCAAGGAACAAGATTCCCAAAGCAATGCTAAGCCCAAGTAATATAAAAAGAACAACGCCAATTATAATATAGGCAGATGGGATAGCTTCAGTTCTGTTCTCGACTGTTGGTTGGATTTCTGTACTCATTTTGCACTAATGACGCTCTAACCAAGTATAGCATTATAGCCCTTTGGACACAATTATCCACCACGGTCACTGAGGAACCAACTGAGGATGAGTGCAAGCCATGATCCAAGGCTGGCTGCAAATAAATGGACTGCCCCCAACTGGAGTACATTAATGCCTATCAGATCCCCGACAAAATGACCTAGGGTAAATCCCACCCAAGATGCCAAGACATATAAGATGATACGTCGAGGTTGGCCACCGACGATAAAATGAAATGCAGCACCATATGCAGTAGCCAATAAAAAGCCAAGAACAAGCCCAGAGGCTAGTGTACTCATTCCAATTCCTCAAGAGAAATTATGCCGCCACCAAGGCAAACATCCCGATCATATACTACAGCGCCTTGTCCGGCAGTTGCACCAAAGACCGGTAGATCAAATTCTATTATGGCTCGGTTTTTACCGATATCTCTTACTATAGCCGAAACCGGCAGCGCCCGGTAGCGAATTTTGACCTGCAACGGTTTAGCATTGTCCGCAGGCTTGCCAGATATCCAATTAACTTGCTCTATCAGAAGCCGAGTAGTACCGCCCTTATCTTTTGAACCGACAACCAGGACGTTATGAACTATGTCCTTTCGTAATACAAAGACCGGCTCACCAAGAGCTATCCCGAGACCTTTTCTTTGCCCAATGGTGTAATGAGCAAGGCCGCGATGTTCTCCTATGATAAGACCTTCATTGGTCTTAATTTGACCTGGCTTTTCTGAATCTGGAGCATATTTTTCTAGGAACCGATGGTAGTTGCCGTCGGCTAGGAAGCAAAGATCCATGCTTTCGTCTTTGCTGGCTACCGGCAGCGAGAACTTGGAAGCCAGAGACCGCACTTCATCTTTTGTATATTCCCCAACAGGAAAGACAACCCTGGTTAATTCTTCTTGTCCTAGCACATGCAATACATAGGACTGATCCTTAGATTTGTCTTTAGCCTGTAGCAATTCGTAAGTACCATCATGCTCCCGGATCCGGGCAAAATGTCCTGTTGCCAGGAAGTCAGCGCCAAGAGCGGTGGCGTGATTCAGCAGATAATCAAAGCGAACTGTTCGATTACAATTTATACAGGGATTGGGTGTACAACCTTGGGAATGACTGTCCAAATATGGTCGAACAACCGAATTATAAAAAAAGTCCTGCACATCCAATACGTAAAATGGAATACCTAATTTACCGGCGACTTTTCTTGCATCCGCCATTTGATCAGGCGTGCAGCAGCGATTATGCTTCGCCTGCAGCCCATTAGTAGGCTCGCTCCATAGGCGCATCATGATGCCGATGACCTCATGTCCCTGATCAGCTAGCAGCGCAGCTGCCACGGAACTGTCGACACCGCCGCTCATTGCCACAGCAATACGACGAGGTAATTTCAGGTTGTCAGGACCGCCTGTCTGAGAGTCAATGTGGTTTCGATTCATGAGAACTGTAAAGACAATTGCCGCAGTCTGTCAACGATGGCAGGCAATACCTCAAGAAGATAGTGAACATCTTTTCCATTGTTTTGTTTACCAACTGTTATCCTTAAGCCACCCCGGGTCCATTCGTCAGTTAAACCGATTGCTTCAAGGACCGTTGATGGTTTCGGATCGCCAGATAGGCAAGCAGACCCGCTGCTAGCGCTTATTCCCTCAATATCTAAATGCAATAAGAGATCGTTGCCACTTAAGTGACGGAATGCAAAGCTAGCATTGTTTGGCAATCTTTCAACCGGGTGCCCGGTTAGTATACAGTCGCCTGGAAAAGCGTCGAGGATTCCTTGTATGATTAAGGAGGTCAGCTTACGATAATGATTTGTCAATTCTTTTCGCTCAGCTATTGCCAAGCGAAGGGCCTCTGCCGCCCCAACCGCAAAAGCTACATTTTCCGTTCCGGCTCTCCGTCCATTTTCTTGGCTGCCACCCGTCAACGATGGAACAAGGTTGATTTCGCTTCGTGCATACAGAATGCCAATCCCTTTTGGTCCATAGAATTTATGGGGTGCAAGGCTCATCAGATCAATGGGCATCCGTCGCATATCCCAGGCAGTAGAAGCAACTGCCTGAATTGCATCCGTATGAAATAGCACCCCCTTCTCTCTTAGCAGGGCGCCAATATCCTTAATTGGTTGTAACGTCCCTATTTCATTATTGGCGGCCATGATACTCGCTAATACGGTATCAGGACGGATTGCTGCTTCAAGCTCACCTACGGCAACCTGACCAAATTTATCGACGGGAAGAATCGTGAGTTCAAAATTAGCGAAATCTCTCAACTGAATAGCGGTTTCGAGCACGGCCTTGTGTTCAACGGAAGTAGTAATTAGGTGATTCCCACGGCCTGATCTTCGAGCATCCCACATAACTCCACGGATAGCCAGGTTGTCACTCTCAGATCCACACCCAGTGAAAATAATCTCCTCTGCTTGCGCGTTTAGCAAACTGGCTATGGTTTCCCGGGCCCTGAGCAATCCGTCGCCCGCTATTTGACCAAATCGATGCACCGAAGATGGATTGCCGTAAGACGTGGTCCAATACGGTAGCATCGCCTCAATTACTTCAGATCGTACGGGTGTAGTAGCCCCATGATCTAGGTATACGTTATCATTGACCGGCCGGTGAGCCATTATTACACTCCACTACGAAATAGATTGACAGTCCGCTGTGCTTGGTTGTTTGAGATGCAATATGATGAAAAGTTGCTCTTATTTCCGTTGCTTCACTTGAGAATCCGCAAGTGGAATTTGCGCCGTGAATGTTGTTCCATCACCCTCGATACTTTCAACCTTTATAGCGCCCCCGTATGCTTCCAAGCCTTCTTTGACCATGTATAAGCCAAGGCCAGTACCTGCAATTCCTCTTTCAACTGCGGTTTGGGCCCGGTAAAACCGGCGGAAGAGATTCGGTATTGCCGCCGCTGGAATACCGATGCCTTCATCTTCTACCACGACAACGACGGTTCCATCAACTTGCCTGGCCTTTATTCTGACACAACCGGATGGCGTAAAGTTGATCGCATTATCAACCAGATTCTTAATAATCATATACAATGTTTCTTCATTGCCAACAACACCCTGAAGATTGGGCTGAATATCATATTCAAAAGTCAGGCCTTTTTGGGCAGCCCTGTCGGCGAGAGGTAGTAATATTTGGTCGAATACAGGGTTAAGCAGGGTGGTTTCATCGTGATCATGATCCTGGCTGGCTTCAAGCTTGGCCAATTGAAGCATTTGCCGAACCATTTTCTGAAGACGATCACTTTCCATTTCAATTATGCCCAGAAAACGATAGGCCTTATTTGGATCGTCAACCGTTTTACCTTCACGCAAAAGCCTGGCATACATAAGTATCGTTGCCAACGGTGTACGGAGCTCATGGACGATATTGTGAAAAAAGTCGTCTCGCATCCGTTCTACTTCACGAACTTGTTGTAGGTCGCTAAAGACAAAGATCAACTCATCGACTTCTCCGTGACCTTGATCGATAGTCGCCCCGCTAATCAGGACCGGGACATACTGGTGATCGCTGCGGCGAATGTCACAGGCCAATTGCGGAAAATCATGAACATCGGCCAATACTTTCTGAAAGAAATCGGCAAAACCAGTGGGATGAGTCACGATAACATTGGCGGCAAGCTGGTTAGCCATTTGCTGAAGATCAGATCCCAGGAGAGTTAGCAGCGCATCATTAGCTGTTGTAATGCGGCCTTCTCTATTACAGGTCAAAAGTCCTTCGGACATGCTAGCAAAGATCGTTTCAATTCGTCGTTTTTCCGCGAGAGCCAGAGCATGCAAGAGGGCATTTTCAATAGCCACGGCCAAGGGACCACTAATCGCCTGGAGTAGACGAGAGTCGTTAGCATCGAAATTGCCATTGGCCTTGTTTATGGCTTCCATTACGCCGATAACGCGTTGCTCAATCTTCAGTGGCACGCACAGTACAGAGTTGGTGAGAAAACCCGTATCACGATCTACCTTTGTTGAGAATCGACGATCAGCATAGGCATCATTGACGATGGCGGGCTCGCCATGTTCCGCAACCCAACCGGCGATTCCCTGTCCGATTTCGAAACTAACCGGTGGCATGTGTCGAATCGCCGGCCCCATCAGCGCTTCCACGAATACGATTTCGTGCCCAGATGGATCGGTCAAACCGATCGTCAATGATTCTGCTCCGAGGACGCGCCGAACCGCATCTGTTACCTGTGCGATGATCTCCTCAAGATTCAGTGTTGAGGTCAGTGAATGACTTATGTCCGAGATAATGCCAAATTCTACTTCTTGTTGGGCAGACCGCTGGCGCAGAATCGCTCTGTCAAGGAATACCGATAATTGGGATGCTAGCAAGGCCAAGCTGTTTTCATCTAAAGTGCAATCTTCAGCAGGATCGATTAAACAAATCATGCCGGGTAAAGCAACATGCTCGCTGGTTGACGGGTACGGAACGGGAACGGCCATTATCTGACTTGATACGATTTGCCAAAGATCACTGCCATCTAATTCATTCGGCGTCGCATTTTCCTTTGAATAGTATGCTGCTACAGTTGATCTATATACTCGCTGGAGCAGACTCTCATCCGCTCCCCAGCGATCCTGTTTCATGCGGCCGTCTCCATCACATATCCAAACGTCATTGTGCTTGCCAACGGGATCACTGATGGATACAACGGTGCCAGTACCTGTATGGCTAGAAATCAGGTTCGCTGCAGCTGCACAAACGCCGTGGGCATCATACACTGCATTTAAAACGTCAATTAACCTCTCCAACAGGAGTAGTTCCTCGATTCGATTATTGAGATTTTGTTGTTTGAGCATTGCCTGGCATTTATAGCCTTGCCAGTAAGAGTTTGCAAGCGTTTCTGGTAGTACGTTGGTTGCCTGGTATTAAATGCATCTGATATCATTTACCTTCTACTTAAGCCTTATCCGGTTGGTAAAAAGCCCGATGATCTGGTTGGCAGGTACTTGAGAATATAAAAAGGGTCTGCACATCATTATTTTGTACCAGTGGCACCGGTTGCTGAAGACTCTAAAGGAGACGTAATGACATACATTGAAACTATTTATGGACGAGAGGTTCTCGATTCCCGGGGAAATCCTACGGTTGAGGTCCGTGTAACCTTGTTTGATGGCGCAATTGGCCAGGCAATCGTGCCATCCGGCGCTTCAACAGGTATCCACGAGGCATGGGAAAAACGCGATGGTGATAAAAGTCGCTATGCAGGAAAAGGCGTTCTCGAAGCAGTATCGGCAGTCAATGATGAGATATCCGAAGCCCTCGTCGGATGGGATGCAACAGATCAAGTCGGGATCGACAAAGCCATGATAGACCTAGATGGTACCGACAATAAGGGTCGACTAGGCGCCAATGCCATACTGGGCGTATCGTTGGCAGTCGCCCGATCCGCAGCTGATAGTCTGGGTTTGCCCTTGTATCGATATCTTGGCGGCGTATCCGCGCGAACGTTGCCGGTTCCGATGATGAATATAATGAACGGTGGCAAGCACGCTGCGGGATCAACGGATCTTCAGGAGTTCATGATTATGCCAGTTGGCGCACCAAGTTTCAGCGAAGCTACTCGATGGTGTGTCGAGATTTACCAAACCTTGAAGAAGGTTCTTGCCGAAAAAGGTTTTGGTACTACGGTTGGTGATGAGGGCGGATTTGCTCCACATTTATCGGCAAATAAACAGGCTATTGAGCTCATGTTGGAAGCCACAGAAAAAGCAGGGTATAGACCTGGTGAACAGATTATGCTTGCGATGGATCCGGCAGCAAGTGAGATTTACGAAGACGGTAAGTATCACCTGAAAACCGAGGGCCGGGTACTGTCTGGGGCCGAAATGGTTGAATTCTACGCTGACTGGGTCGACAAATACCCTATCATTTCAATTGAGGATGGCCTTCATGAAGATGATTGGGAAAGCTGGAGCCTCATGATGGAGAAGCTTGGTGACCGCATTCAGATTGTAGGTGATGATCTTCTCGTAACAAATATAAACCGGATTTCAAAAGCTCTCGACTTGAAAGCAGCGAACAGCCTGCTATGCAAGGTTAACCAAATTGGGACATTGTCAGAATCAATTGAGGCCGTTGAGCATGTTCAACGCCACGGATGGACAGCAGTCGTCTCACATAGAAGTGGTGAGACGGAGGATACAACCATCGCTGACCTGGTTGTCGCCTTAAATGCGGGACAAATAAAGACGGGTGCTCCTGCCAGAACCGATCGTGTCGCCAAATATAATCAACTCCTGCGAATTGAAGATGAACTTGGAGATATAGGCATATATCCTGGCCTTAAGGCATTTACCAATTTGAAAATATAATCAGAATCAATTAGATCTGGGTGGATACCAGGCCTCTCCAAACTACTTTGGAGAGGCCTTTTGTCGCCGATTAGCTAGCAATTCTAAAATGCGAGCATAAATTATGAAAACCTTATTGATTTTGCGGCACGCTAAATCCAGTTGGGATAACTCAAATATCGCCGATCATGATCGGCCTTTAAACAAACGGGGAAAACGCGACGCGCCACGGATGGGCCGGCTGATCCGAGAAAAGAATATTCTCCCTGACCTGATCATTAGTTCTACGGCTAAGCGCGCCGCAACGACGGCTAAGGCTGTCGCCGATGCTTGTGATTATGAAGGTGAAATTGAATTCACTCGAGCATTTTACCATGCTGATGCTGATACTTTCCTTGAGCAACTATCAAGTCTTCAAACTCACTATGCCGTCGTTATGATCGTGAGCCACAACCCAGGGGTTGAGGAATTGCTAGAGGATTTGACCGGCCTTTGGGAGCGGATGCCAACGGCCGCGCTTGCTCAGGTTGAATTGAACATTGATAAGTGGTCCGAGTTGGGCGATGAAACCGAAGGAATCCTAAAAAATCTTTGGATCCCCAAAAGCATAGACTCTTGAATCTATTTCGCGGGGAAAAGTGGATCGACGGAATCTACTGGGCTAGCTGTAACTTATAAAATTCCCCCAATCAGTCCCGGATTCCAAACTCTTTTTCATTTAGTCTCTTGAGGATCACTGCTTTCATATAAATGGCTAAGGCTCTTATTCTGTGCTACCCACAATCCCACCAACCCGATCCTGAGATCATAAAGCAAAATCCCTTCGGTCGCGTACTCACGCATGATTTCTCTCTGGACCAGTCGGTTTAGACCTGTCGTGACTTCAGCCGGACTCATGTAAATGCTGTATTGTTCCAAAAATTGAACAAGATCTGCCGGCCGAAATGGCGTATCAAAATCCATGAGCCTTGATGCGGCTGCTAACAAGGCTTTTTCGCAGAATGTCGATCTTTGCCACAGATACGCAAAATGAACCTCTCCTAGTCTTAGCATCTCCTCGAGAGCCGAATTCACATCGGATATGGTTATGTAGCCATCACGCTCGATGTTTGCGTTATTCACCAGCGTATAACAAACCAGCTGCAAAAAATAGGGATGGCCGGCTGTAACACGCAAAATCTTGTCAATTGCGAGATCATCATAAACGATATTCGGATCAACGGGGTCGCGGATCAATCTCTTTGCTGCGTCCTCACTTAGATAGCTTATGTGTTTGTAAAGAGCAGCGTTGAAAAGTACTGACCAATAATCAGATCCCATTTCTTCCAATCGATGAGTGCCTGCGAAAATGAAATTTAATCCCTCACCATGTTGCATCAGGTGACGTAAATATGTGAGCAAAGTCGGCGGCAATATGTTGTCACGGACTAGGTCTTCGAAAACTTCAAATTCATCGAATATTAGGAGAATCACGGTTTTTTCAGGTAGCACGAATCGCACAGACTCTAAAAACTCCCTCTGAAAGAATCCAGTGGGATCCTGCTGCCAGAGTTCCAGTTCAGGGACCTCTAAGTCAAACCCTCTTGAAGAAACGGCATCTGAAATGCTCCAGGCAATGTCGTGTAATAGTGATGGCATGCCGGGTGTAACACCCAAAGATTGGCAATCTATATAGACCGGCATAAACTCTTGCGGCAAATGTTGCTCTAGGTGTAGTAGGGTGCTTGTCTTACCCGTCCTTCTTTGCCCAATCAATATCAAGACATTTTGATTAGATAAATTGGTAGCATTTTGTTTTATGAAAAAGAAAAGTTCTTCGCGGCCGAAGAAGACCGTACTGTTGCTACGCAGGGGCATACCCGGTGCGTATGGGTTTAGGACAGGGAAAAATTCCCGACTTCGTGGCAGCATGTTAACCATATCAGCGAATGCCAGGTTTTTATCAACGCCATGACGATCGCTATAAGTGATATCAAATACGATACGAAACCTATCTTCAGCCTTTGGTGAGATCCTAAACTGCACTTGGCGGTGCCGGCCGGGTGAGAGGATCGGAATCAATCTTTCTGAATCGGTACATGCAAATGTTGGACTTTTTCTAATCTTGATTACCAATTGTTCAGCAGGCGACCTGCCGATGTTTGATAGGTTCAACGCAACCGTAGTTTCTTCCTCGGGAACGAGTTGTTTTGTTACCAACTTCGTAATTATTTGTGCCTTACCGTGTAATTCCTCTATCCCAGCTTTCGCAAGACCCATCCAGCGATTGGCAATGGATAATACGATTGTATTTTCAATCTGAGGTGGCCAATCATGTGATTGATACCGGAGTTGTTTTAGCAGGCCAACCGCTTCATTCAAGTAGATGATCCTATCTTCGACCAGATCAACTCGTTCGCTATCCCTTAAGCTTGTTAGAGCTGGCAATAGACTGGCCAACGCCTCTGTATGAAGTCGATCCCGCTCCCGCTGACTGACTAACTGCTGCAATTGAGGCAAAACCAGACCCAATTCCGTTATACTTGGAGCTGTCAACAAACTTTGGGCTGTTTGGTAGGTAACAACCCAATCGTCGATATAGCGCCAGGACTGTTCGCGGTCGCCAATGGTTTTCAGAGTAGATGAGATAATCGGCAAGGCTGACTCCGGTTGAGCAGTTAGCAAATAAAGACCATCGGCCAGGCTTGCCAGATCATTGTCTCCTTCTTGCCTAGCCCGGATAGCAAGGTTCAAGAGGAAATCAGGGGATCCGCCCGTGGAGTTATATTCCGAGTCCAGGAGAAGCAGGGTTTTTTCTGGTTCCTGCTTTACCTTTTGCAGAAACCGATTGACGCGTGCTGACGGTGAACGGGACTGTCGGACATAGGCAAACGTTCCCCCGACTACACTAACTGCCAACACGGCGCCTATCAGAATTCCTGGTAGAAGAGAGCCCTCGGGTATCGGAGCTGGTCCACTAGCCGGATATACCCGGCCTTGATGCGAGCCATCATCATAGGCGAACCTATAGATTACTTCTTCCGAATCCTCTGGCGGAGAAGGCGACCAGAAGAGCGTATCCTCTCCGCTGGCAGCCACTTTGTCGCCAACATTTAGCCACTCACCAGATTCGGCATCGAAAATCTCTAATGATACGGTAACAGGATCATTTTCAACGTCTATTACAGATACGGATATTCCGTATTCTCCCTGCGACAATTCTGTCTGGGGATCGACGAGTAATGGAGGACGATTGGCCTCAGATCGAAACAATTGAACGATTCCATTTTCTGTAACAACTACTAAATCAGATTGGAGTCCTGATAATCGGCGAATTCCGGTGACTTTGAATACTTCACTTGCCAGGTCCAATAGGTCGGATTTATCACCTCCGTCGGCATCTAGGAAATAAATTTGACCATCTCTATTTCCAATGGCGATATCAGGACGAACGTCCCCATCCAAGTCACCCCAAAACATTGATGAGGTGCGGCCCATTCCAGAACGCCGCCAAATAATATCCCCATCATAGTCGATTCTCAGAATCTCTTCTTCGTCTGTACTAATGTATATGGAGTCATTTGCAGGAACAGCATTTGTAAGTAACCCACCAAGAGACGTTAGCCAATTTTGGTTTCCACGGGTAGTGATGCTTCGCAGCGTCCCATCATTAAGGCCAGCAATGAGCACCGGAAGTAATACTCTATCGTCTCGGGCAATCTGATCCAGGCTTGAGATCGAGTCGAGATAGCTAGCTAATCTAGTGTTGGTTGTTCCCTTGATGTTCATTCTGATGATGCTATTGGCCCCAGTCCCGACGATAATTTCGCTGCCACGGGCACCGTTTACCAACATCAGGTGATCCACACTGGCATTAACGGGTGCTTGCCAATATTCGTCACCGTCTAGCGAATACGCGATTACCTGGCCATCTGTCGTACCTACGAGCAATTCTGGCGGGCCGCTTCGATTGATGTCGCCAACGAGAATCCTTGATATCGTTGTCTCCAAAGGGCGACTCCATATAAGGCGACCATCCGGCCTTAAGACCTCGATCCAAGCTTGTGATCCACTGCCTTCTTCTCCAACAGTGTCGATATCATTGCGTATAGCGATAATGTTGGGTAGGGTTTCCGATCCAGTTTTGGCAATCGCCAATTGGTTGACTACTCCTCCAAGATCGGTGACCCACAGAAGATTGCCATCATTGTCGAGAGCATGCAGTCTACCGTCTGTTGTACCAATTAGTAACTCTTGTTCGCCATCCAAGTCAATATCTTCTACCAAGACTGATTCAGGCTTAGCCCCCATTCGATAATCCCATTCTTCGAAGTACTGGCGAGCACCAATACCAGGATCAACCAACTCGATTGTGGCGAATCGAGTCAGAAGAAACTCGCTTTTTCCATCGTCGTTAATATCTACGATTTTACTCAATCCCAAAGCATCGGCTGAATTGACCGAGGGCTCAAGACGCCGGCCGGCACTATCTAGGAGAACAATATCTACTTGATCTTCACTCTCATCAGGATTAGCAAGAATGACCGCTAAAGCGACCGGGCTGGTTGAACCTGACGACTTGAAGGGAGCGCTAATTGCCAGGACTGGGTTCTCGACTGAGGCGCCATAAGCATCGCTCCATAAACGTCGACCTTGTCGATCGTATGCGATGACAGTGCCAGCAGAAGTGCCAACGACCAAGGCCGGACCATCCTCTAAATGAGCCATGGTTAGGGCTGTGATGGCCTTGTTTGGAGAGCGGAAGGGCCATAACCTTTCGCCATCAGCATTGTAAAGATAGACCCGGTTTAATGAAGTGGCGATCGCAATATCTATGTCATTGCTATGGTCAAACTCTGCCAAGGCTATGGCTGAGATTGAGCCGCTATTGGAACGCTCCCAACGCTGCAATCCATCTTCGTCAATCACAACTAACTTGCTAAATCCGTCGTCATTTAAGTAGGCATAGATAATTTCATCAAGACCATCGCGATCTAGATCCGCTGCACGCAACTGGGGCAAGGCGGCATCTGCAGGAGTATCGGAGAATTCAAATTCCCAGACGATCTGACCTTGGCTATTAAATCGAAATAGCCGGCCATCAGACAGGGCTATTAAGATGTCATCGTTTGTTTCATCGTCTGTTGTAAAACGAGCCAAGGCTGCTGGCGGTGCAGCTATCGGCCGTTGCCAGAGTTCTTCGCCGTTGCTACCAATGAGTATGATATGAGCGTCAGTAGCAATGACAATTTCATTGTTTTCCGGGTCGTAGGCTTGCGCCCTTATTGGTACAACCTGCTGGACTACCTCAGGAGCTTCATAAGGAGTGGGCCATATGGCCTGGCCGTCTGAGCCAACAAGGATCAGGTTCGAACCGTCAGCAACAACAATGAATTCTTCAATTCCATCCAGGTTAACATCAGCACTTTCTACCAAGCTCAGACGACCAGGGGCATCATATCGCCAATAAACTGGGGTAGACGTTTGGGCAAGTAAGGATTTAGGCAGCAATAAGAGTGCGCCCAGAAGAATTATCGACAAACATATTCGTCGATACTCTTTCAGAAATCGAAGATTCAACGGCTTTTTATTACTCTGGCTCGCGTAGCGCATAGCCCACACCCCGTTCGCTGACAATCCAATTGTTAAACGGCTCAATAGCACGTCTAAGTCGTTTAATGAGTGTCTTCAGGCGATCAGGATCATCTACCAAAGCGTCCCCCCAAACCGCAGCCTCCAAGTCCTCTCCGGCCACAACCTGACCAGATTGCCGGCCTAAGCGGACCAGCAAATCAAATTGCGAGGTGGTTAGACCTAATTCACTATCATTTGCATGAACTGTGTGACGCTTTTGGTCTATAACGAATGGACCCACTTGAACGAGGCCGACCACGTTCTGGCGACGAACAAATCGATGGAGCATTTCGCAACTGTATTCATATCTACCGCTTCTTGGCAAGAGCAGGCATTGTTGTTCAAGTTGTCGTAGTACGTCGACGGGCCCATCCTTAATAGCAAGACAATATTGCTCTTCGACAGATAAGTTTTTCCACAAATAGTTGAGGTGTGAATCTGACTCTATCTCAACTGGTTCATCAAGCCAGCGGCAATCATCAGCTTCAATAAGCTCAGGTTCTTGAATCAGAGCGTTGAAAGCATGATAACCGGCAATATGAATGAAAAATGGATGGGTACCGACCAAAGATATAAGATGGTGTTCCAAGCTGGAGTTGAACTCTATAGGAGTACCTTCCAATCGTCGTTTCAATAAATTGTATGATTCATCTTCACCAAATAGACCCAATGAAAGGGTGACAAATATATTGAAAAATGGCGAACTCAATATCTCTTCGTCGGCCGTAATAGCAAATAGCGGCCGTTGACTGGCGGTCAAATATGCTAGGCCGTACTTTGTCGTAAGTCCTCTAAGCCGGGCGAAAAAGTAGGGAGTAAGTCGAGGATTGGCCGCCAGTAACTCAAATTCGTCTAAGATAATGACGACTGAGATGCCAGCATTAACAATAAAGTTTAGAGCCCGATCGAGAGCCCGGTAAGTGCCCGGTCGCTGAATTGATTCCACGTTCAATCCGATAGCATATACTGCGTCTGTTACACTGGTCAGCAGCGCTTCGTATACTTCTTCTGGTGGTGAGCCACCCAATTCCTGGCAATCAACAAGGGCGAAAATCGTTTTAGGGCGATCGTTATCTGAAGAGAAGACGGTTGATAGACGGCCGAGCTGGAGTAATAAGGAGCTCTTGCCGATTCGACGGGGTCCTACAATCGATACGCTCTGCCCATTCCTACAAAGGCCTACTATCTGGTTAATTTCGGCGTCACGACCGTGAAATTCCTCTGCTCTACGAATAGCCCCTCTATGGAAAAACGGATTGTCAATGCTCATGGCCTAATTGTAATACCTAACTTTTGCTTCAGAAAAGCTTAACATGGACCGATAACCTTCGTCTAATATTTGTAGTCGCGAGCAGATTCATAGATAACTTGCATCGCAGTTGCGGCGGGTGCGTCATAGTTTTTCTTATACTGGCGGGTTTGCCTGCTTCGACTGATATTAACCACTCTTCGAGCCCTGGTAATACCGACATAAAGCAGTCTCAGTCTTTCACAAATGATGTCAATATGAGCAGAATCAGTCGCCGAACGACCTGGGTAGACGCCAGACTTAATTTCCATCAGTCGCAGAAAAGCTGCTCTTGTTTCTGCGATGGGATCGCCGTTCATGAAATCCAAAGTGCCCAGGAAAGTAGCCTCAAGATCGCCAGGAATCCACATACTGTCGATTCCTACTAAAAAGACAGCATCCCACTCCTTTCCCTTCGCGCTGTGTTGAGTAGATAGGCTTATCCGGCCGGGTTCCGGATCATATCCAAAATCTGCTCCAACGTTCCTCAAGTGATGCCGGCCGTGTACTATCTCATTTAATTGTTCGGCTAGCTCCGGCAATCGCCAGTTAGGCTGCAAATCATGCCACTGGCGAACGACATTTGCTATTTGGTAGGCAGATACTAAGTCTGACACGGCGGTGCCCTCTTCATCAAATAAATGATGATGGAAAAGCATATCTGCGATTGTCAGAATCAGATCATCCACGGGTAGGGGTTTGAGCTCAAAGAGTTCTAACAGCAAGATCCGAAATCTCTCAAGTGCTGACAATTCATCGCGATCAACGACTCCAGCAGGAAGAGAGGAAACGAATTCCTCGTTATCTGATGGAAAAAGAAAGGACTCGGGTCTGTAGACACTTCGCAGCAGCGTTTCAATACTCTCGTGACTAGCTTGAGCGGAGATAGTCGCAGGGTGCTCGATTTCTTGCAGCCAAGAGTAAACCGAAATGAGGTTTCGCCCTCTCATTGGTTCGGCTAATAGCGCTAACATAGCTTGCAGTACGGCCGCGATATCTTGAAGGCGCTTAGAACCACGCAACAAGTTGTCGTATGGAGCACCTAGTGAATCAAGCTCAAGGGCAAGGTTGTGGCCAATTTCGTTGGTGGGCACCAAAATGGCGAGGGTATGTTCTGGATTGTCCTGGGCATATCGTTGTGCTTCGAAGGCAACCGAGGGTAACTCTTCCTCCTCCCTGTGTCTGTAAACGTTGATGTTCAATGACGATTCTCTATCAGGTGGATTTGGTTGCGCATCCCCTGGCAGTGTAGGCCGAATATCCTGTCGTCTAAATGCGTGAAGTCTCACCTCCGGAACCGGGTGGTGATCACAAACCCAATGGACTAGCGCATTTGCCGAACCAAAGATTAATGGCGCGCATCGCCCTGAAACATCTAGTGGCAAGGATAAAACGTCGGCACGGTTAATAAATTCATTGAAATACCTGGGATTGGCGGCAGTAAAGGTACTGGTGATAGCCTGATTCGGATCACCAACCCTCACCCAATTGCCGCTTGTTCCCGCTAGGGAATTCAGGAGCAACTCTTGTAGCGGCAGGCTGTCTTGGGCTTCATCCTCGAGTATAAAAGGCCATCGGTCGTTTAATTCGTGATTTAGATCGAGACGTCCTTCAAGTAAGTTCGCTGCTTGCCAAATAAGATCATCAAAATCATATACACCTAGATTGTCCAAGATTGACTGGTATCTCTGGTATATCCCAGTTAGCAAGAGCAACAACTCGCGATCGAAGCTCTGAAGAGGTTTTGGGTCTACGGCGGGAAATTCAAAATCCGATTGCGTCTCGACATATACCGCGCTATACGATAATTTTTGCCATATTTCTTCAGGAGAAAAACGATGATTCTTGGCCGTTTTTACGAAGGCTTTGGCCATACGCTCCGTCGTTTCCCGCCAGCGAATGCGGAATCGAGGGCTATCATTTAGTAGAAATTTTTGCCACAAGCTAGGGTTTGACTCGATCCAACCGTCGACAGCCCGCTCGAATAACCTGGCGACTTGAGATTCTTCTATGACGGCCGGCAGATCATTCAAGTCTACAGCACCCCCGTACTCCAGCCGAACGATTTCAAGGGCTAAGCTATGTAATGTACGTACGTCGAAACCAACAGGCTGCAAGCCATATTCATCGAGTTTTTGGCGTATGCTTGATCTAAATGTATCGACAGAGCTATTTAGGTAGGTGACGATCAAGATGTTTTGGCCGCTTTCTAACTGTATTAGTTGATTAGCTAACAATTCGGCCGCCAATAACGAGAGCGTAAAAGTTTTTCCGCTGCCTGGCACAGCGCTAACGGCCATTCTACCACCGCGATATTTTAAAATCTCAATTTGTTCCGGCCGAAGTTTCATTCAAGAAAGTATACCAGAAATGAGTGCGACTTATGGACTTCGCAAAGAAATGGTATGATTATTTGGCAATGAGAACGGCAACATTATTCGTGGTTTTTTACCTGGTTATTTGGGCTCCTCTTGGCCAAATTTCAACCTTCGATTCGTCGATGATGACACTCGATCAGAGATTTGGGATGGTGGAAGCATTTTGGCAACCAAATGAAGCCGCAGAACTTGGCATCGGTTGGGAAAGAATATTGTTTTACTGGCGTGAAATCCAGCCGGTTGGTCCAGAAGATTGGAATACCCTTCATGTATTGGAAGAATGGCTTGTGGAGGCTGAACAACACAACAGAACTGTCGTTGGATTGCTCAAAAATACAGCCCCATGGGCGTCTGAAGATGGAACGGAAGCAGGGTTGCCGAAAGGTCTTTATCTGCCGGTGGATGATCCAGACAATCTATGGGCAAACTTTGTTCGCCAAGTTGCAGAATATTATGGTTCCAGGAATGTTCATCATTGGATTATATGGAATGAACCGGAAATTAGACCTGGTGTCTTTGGTTATGAATTTGCGGGTTCGGTATCGGATTACTACCAGTTACTAAAAGTTGCGTATAAGGTAATGAAGGATGCTGACCCCGAAGCTACCATTCACTTGGCAGGGCTGACCTGGTGGCATGACCAAGGATATTTACGCCGATTTTTAGATGTCGCGAGCGCAGATCCTGAAGGACCTAAAAACGGTTTTTTCTTCGATGTTATATCTATCCATATCTATTTCCGAACTGAAACAGTGCGGACAGTATTAAATGCAGTTAAGGCGATACAAGTAGAATATGGGATCGACAAGCCATTGTGGATAAACGAAACTAATGCTCCTCCCAACAAAGATCCTATGTGGCCTGTTGACCGACCCACATTTGATGTCGATCTGGATCAGCAGGCCTGGTTCGTGATCCAGGCGTTTGCCCTGGGTTTTGCTTCCGATGCAGAGCGTATTGGCATCTATAAGCTGATCGATATTCACCTGCCCCCTGGGGGCGAATCATTCGGATTGATGCGGCCGGATTTTAGCCGCAGGCCAGCATTCGACGCGTATAAGCAGGCAACTCAATATATCGCAGGTTTTGATAATGTGGAGTTGGAGACCAGTCCACAATACTATCTGGTCAACTTTGAGAGACCAACAGGATTGACCCGAATCTTGTGGACGCGTTCTGTCTCTCCTACCTCAGTTCTCGTGACAGCCACAGAAAAGACTGCGACCCTCGTTGATATTAATGGAGATACGCGGCGTATCAAGTCAGTTGATGGCCAATATACTTTAAACCTGGATGGGGCTCGTTGCGAGGGTGAGTGCTATATCGGAGGAAAACCAATAATCTTGGTTGAGGAATCAAATCTGATTCAGAGAATCATACGCAGCGCTCTGCCAGAGGGAAGTGGTCTCAAACCTTCAGTGGCGACCATTGAGCAGCCAGCACAACAAGGTCAAAGCGATCCACCAGCTGAACTTCCTCAAAATCAGAATACAGTTGACCTACATCCGACTGATGTGCCCAAAGCGGATAACGAGGCTGATCGTATGCCGGAACCAATAACGATTGTACCGGAAATAGCACCCAGCCGGATACCATCCGCGGTGATTGAAGAACAAGATTCTGCAACCGAGGTCTTGGAACAAGATATCGGAGTTCAGACGAATTTCGAGCTAGTTGGTCTTGTGTTCTTGGGATTGGGTCTAACGGTTAGCTTGCTGTTATTGGCAAAGTTGATTCGAAAGTAAAAAGATATGACAGATCTAATTGGTAAGTCGCTTGGCAGATATCAGATTGTCACACGAGTAGGCCGCGGGGGAATGGCGCGGGTTTACAAAGCTTACCAGGCCAGCCTGGATCGATATGTGGCGCTTAAAGTGCTTCACAGCCATTTAGCGGAAGATCCGGATTTTGTCAATCGCTTTGAACGGGAGGCGACGGCAGTTGCGCGCCTCCGCCATCCGAATATCGTCCAGGTATTCGATTATGATGTTCAGGATGATCTTTACTACATCGTAATGGAATTTGTGGAGGGACCAACACTAAAAGCCGAAATCACTCAAAGGCTAAAGAATCGTGACTATCAGTATGGTTATGTCTTTGATCAAGATGAGGTGGTGCGTCTATTTGCTACCTTGTCAGACGCCATCGAATACGCCCATATACGTGGCATGATTCATCGTGATCTGAAACCCGGCAATATCATGTTTACAGCAGAAGGCCAAATCATGTTGACTGATTTTGGCCTAGCCCGCATGGTTTTCAGTTCCAGCCGATCTCTTTCTGGCGCATTGTCAGGGACGCCAGCGTATATGGCGCCCGAGCAGGTGGAGGGTGGGGCGGTCGACGAGCGTGCCGATATATACTCCTTGGGTATCGTTCTCTACGAGCTTTTTTCAGGCCGAGTACCTTTCGAGGCCGACACGCCTTATGAACTCATGACTAAGCATGTTACCGATGAGGTACCTCCTATTCGTGAATTCAACCCCGATATTCCAACTGATGCCGAGACAGTGATACTGAAGGCACTTAGCAAGAATTCAGAGAGCCGTTATCAAAGCGCAGAGGCTTTTTCTAGCGCATTGCAAGATGCAACTGGCGTTATCGTGGTTCAGACCTCGGCGAGTGGTTTGGTCGCTCCGATTGCGACTCTTGCGGACAGCCAGGAATTGGTGCCAGTTACGGGTCATACTGGTGTATCGGAGTTTACTTTGGCAGCGCTTACGAGCCCGTATCGCGGCTTGTACGCCTTTCGCGAAGAAGATTCGCCTTATTTTTTTGGTCGCGAAACTTTTACTGAGCGTCTTTCAGAAACCCTGAACGAACAGTCAATGGTCGCTGTTATCGGCCCTTCTGGAAGCGGTAAGTCTTCTGTTGTTTATGCCGGGCTGCTTCCAAAACTTCGTGGTCTTGGGAATTGGACAATCATCCATATGCGACCTGGCAGCGAACCCTTTTTCTCGCTCGCAAATGCTTTGATCGAGACGATTGGCTCAGATGATGAACCCCTATCAAGTCCACCTGGGACGCAAGAAATCGCGGAAGCGCTAAGAAACGGTCAGTCACGGCTCTCTGAACTGTTAGGCCAAGCACACAAAGATGGCGACGATCAATCTCGCCATCTACTTGTTGTGGATCAATTTGAGGAGCTGTATACGCTGTGTCTTGACGAGGACGTTCGCCATCAATTCCCAACCACATTGTTCGAAGCGGTGAATAGCGATCAGAGTCAAAAAGTGCCTAGTTTTTCATTGGTGCTAACCCTTCGGGCGGATTTTATGGGACAGGCGCTGGCGGATCGACCATTCGCCGACGCGTTGCAAGATGCCGATGTTAAGTTAGGACCGATGACAAGAGCAGAATTGGGACGGGCAATCGAGAGCCCGGCAGCGAAGAAGCATGTTGTCTTTGAAGCGGGATTGGTCGATCGGATTCTTGATGATGTGGGTGATGAACCGGGAAACTTACCCCTTCTCGAATTCGCATTGACCCTATTGTGGGAAAAGAGAGCTGGACGCCGTCTTACCCATGCAGCCTACGAGTCAATTGGTCGCGTAGAAGGCTCTCTGGCACGTTATGCGGACGAGGTCTATGAACAACTGAGCATCAGTGAAAGAGAAATGGCGCGCCGAGTATTCACACAGATGGTCAGGCCAGGTGAAGGAACTGAGGATACACGGCGCCTGGCAACACGCGATGAACTGGGAGAAGCTGATTGGGCTTTAGCCCAACGGCTGGCAGCCGCTCGTTTAGTAACTACCGGTCGCTCTCCGTCTGGTCAGGAAACTGTCGAAGTCGTTCACGAAGCGCTGATTCGAGGATGGCAGCAACTGCGCATTTGGATGAATTCGGAACGGGCTTTCCGTAGTTGGCAGGAAAGACTTAGGGTTGCCGTCAGGCAATGGGAAGATAATCGTCGAGATGAAGGCGCGCTTCTGAGAGGTGCTCCGCTTGCCGAAGCCGAGGAATGGTTGAATAGTAAGAATAACGAGCTGAGTGACGCGGAAAGACGATTTATCAAGGCAAGTATAAACCAGCGAGAAAGACAGGCGGAAGAACGCGAGGCTCAGCGAAGGCGCGAATTGGCAGCGGCCAAAAAACTCGCTGAAGAGCAACAACGTTTGGCGGAGGCAGAATTCCAAAGAGCAGAAGAGCAGGCTCGTTCGACTAAGAGACTCAGGCTGTTAGCAGTGGTTCTTGCTGCAGTATTTTTGCTGGCGGTAGCAGCAGCTATTGTGGCTATTGGTCAGAGTCAGGATGCCTCTCAGCAAGCCAATGCGAGAGCAACGGAAGTCGTTATCAGAAGCGCGGCGGAAGCACAGGCTATGGTCAGTGCTGAACTGGCTGCTACCAGAGCCTTTGAGTCCACTCAGGCTAGAGATATAGCCGAAGTTGAGCGTGCCAGGGCAAATCAATCGGCCGAACAAGCTATAGCGGCTAAAGATGAGGCCGAAAATGAGCGCGATCGCGCTGACAATCAGGCAAGATTAGCTTTTGCCCGGCAGCTTGCAGCGCAATCGACGATACTTCAGGGGCCGCAACTCGATCTGGCTTTGTTGTTAAGTTTAGAGGCTTATCGCATTGACGAATCAGTGGAAACAGCAAGCAGCATATTGTCAGCTCTCCAGGTGAACCCCAACCTGGAAACTTATTTGCGGGGCCACCCTTCGCTGCTACAGAGCGTCGCATTTAGCCCTGACGGAAATTTGCTTGCCACGGCCGGCGCTGAGGGTCTGGTATTACTGTGGGACATTTCCACGAAGGAGATAATCGGCCAATTTTCCGGTCATGATCCGACCCAATTGGTTAATCGGGTAACTTTTAGTCCCGATGGAAAAACCTTGGCTACCGCCAGTGATGATACATCTGTCATTTTGTGGGATATCGAGAGTCGCGAGATCGACACTGTCCTTGAGAGCCACCAAGCCTGGGTACAGAGCGTGGATTTTAGCCCTGATGGACATCGACTGGTTACTGGAAGCGGAGACCGTACGGTTATTGTTTGGGATGTTGAGACAGGCGAGCCCATCCTGAATATGTCGGGCCATACTGGTCCGGTTTGGGATGCTGTTTTCAGTAACGATGGAACACTAATCGCATCTGCTTCAGGGGATAACAATGTCCGTATTTGGGATTCATTATCAGGCGAACTTGTTCGCACATTGAGTGGTCATACTGGACCGGTATTCGGCGTCTCATTTGATCCAAGTGATGAATCTTTGGTCTCATCTAGCGCAGATTTCAGCTTGATACTATGGGATGTCGATAGTGGTGATCCAATAGGTGAGCCGATGATTGGCCATGTTGCCGGCGCCGTCGACGTTGAAATTAGCCCTGATGGTGAAGTGATAGCATCTTCAGGTGCAGATAGCACGGTTCGCTTATGGGATGTTGCAAGCCAACAACAGCAATTGGTTTTCGGCAATCACAATGGCCTGGTTCCGGCCGTCACCTTTAGCCCAGATGGTTTGATGTTGGCTTCGGGAGATGCCACTGGTACGGCTATTTTGTGGGATATACAGTCCAATCTACAACCACTTGGAACGGTCCTGACGGGTCATAATGGCGCGGTCAACGACTTGAGTGTCCATCCGGATGGCGAGTTATTGGCTACGGCCGGCGCCGATAGCACAATTCGGTTCTGGGATATGGACATGAAGGTTCAAACTGAAGAACCGATTACTCATGGACAGCGTATTTCGGAACCCGTCATCTCGATGTCATTTTCTGAAGATGGCTCAATATTGGCCACTGGCAGCCGCAACGGAACGGCTATGTTTTGGGATACGACGACCGGCGAAAACATAACACCTACGATATCTGCTCAAACAAATGGCATTACCGCCATGGATTTGAGCAACGATGGCTCAATACTTTATACTGGGAATCCGGCCGGGTTTACTGCCCTTTGGGATGTCAATTCAGGTAATCAGATTGGCCCATTTTTGTCAGGTCATTCGGGTTTAGTGACCGCAGTTCTTATCAGCCCCGATGGCTTGACCGCTGCATCAGCGGGAGCGAACGGAAGCCTATTAATCAGGCCGATAGCTGATATTCCAACGGGACCTGCTGCCGGAACACCTATTCAACCTTTGACCGGTACTCAATCGGTGGATATATCCATACTAAGCCTGGCCTTTTCGCCTGATAGTTCGCAACTATTGACTGGAGATAATAAGGGAAATATCGCCTTGTGGGACAGCATCGAGCAAGAAGTCTTGGAGCAGGTCAACATTCCCGGTGTTGGTCCCCTTGTGGTCTTGGCTTATTCTCCAGAAGGCAACTTGATCGCCGTTGGAGGAGCCAATGGCGATGTCCTGCTACTCGAGAGCGAAACGCTAAATGAGACATTGAGATTTCCCCAATTGCATGAGACGGCTATCACCACCATTGCCTTTGCAGATGATGGTCAAAACCTGATTACAATTGACGAATCTGGAATTATGAATGACTGGGATATTGGGGAAAAGGAATTGACAAGTTCTAAAAGACTACCGGTTGGTTTAGATCCCAGGGTTGTCAATCTAAACCTTGTTGGGGGTATATTTGCAGTAGGGGATGCTGATGGGCAAATCCAGCTCATAAGCTTAGATATAGGCGAGCATATCTTGGCACCAATGATTCACGCAACGCCATTTATAGGTAACGTGGCGGCGGTTGAGTATAGCCCTGATGGAAAAACGTTTGCTACGGCCGGTGCTGATGGCGCGATCGTGCTCTGGGATGCAGACTCACTTCAGGCCATTGGCCGACCGTTTTTGGGCCATAGTGCGGCCGTTGTCAATTTAGCCTTCTCTCCTGATGGTAAGAAGCTAGCATCGGGTAGCTGTGCCGAATTTCACTCCGCCGGCAGCTGTATTGGAGGCGAGGTGATTTTGTGGGACCTGGAAAGCCGACAAATTGAAAGGGTTTTAACCGGGACGGTCGGTTTTTCCCAAGCGATAGCGTTTAGTCCCGATGGATCGACCCTCGTAGTTAACGATTGCCAACGTGTTGAAGTGGCAGGAGCCTGTATAGAGGGAACCCTCCAGCTTTATGAGGTCAAAACTGGGTTGGAGATTGGCATAGAGTTTCTTGGGCATACGGGATTTGTATGGAGCGCTGATTTTAGCCCGGATGGAAACTTGATCGCTTCAGGCAGCGCTGATAATTCAATAATTATATGGGATGTGGAAACTGGCCAACCGGTCGGTCAAAGACTATCCAACCATGGAGGCCCGGTGCGTCGGGTAGCATTTAACTCTGATGGGAAACAATTGGCGTCTGCCGGCTTAGATAATCTCGTATATCTTTGGGATGTTGGAAGTGGGCAAGCTATCGGGGGACCTATTGCACTCTATGCAAATAATGCGATGGATGTGGCTTTTGATCCTGAGGGATCCCACCTTGTTTCTTCAAGTGTTGATGGAACTATTACAATATCCGATGTAGAACTCGATTCCTGGATTGATAGAGCTTGCGATATAACAAATAGAAATATGCGACCAGAAGAATGGGATTTGTTTTTTGATCAACAGTCTTTCCGGGAAACATGCCCGGAAAATTAATTTTGGCGCGGAACTAAATGAGAAAAGGGCCTGCTCTATCTTAGATGCAGGCCCTTATATTGTCTGTGTTCTAAACAAATTGGCTAAGGGGTCGTGTTGTTGTAGAACCAATTGTAACTGAAATATGGGTAGGCGTGAGCCGTTTGAGCTCTGATAGAAATCTGATTGTAGCCAGCCAGCCCACTCGGAATCGGCATGGTGACTGACATCGATCCACCTTTACCAGAGTCAAATGAACCTGCGTTAATGCCATTGCTCGCTTGAGTTCCCATTAAGCCCATTGTAACGTTGAAATTTTGGTTCGGCGGGTAGTTCATCGTCTCGAACGTTACTGATTGGTCCCTTACGACTGCTGTTATCTTCATAACCGGGATGCCGGTATACATGACGGGCATTGTGACTGACCCGGCGGGCGCTGTAGCTACCGGTTGTCCTCCCGTGCCCGATGAAGATCCTGATGTCGTTGATTGTGGGCTTGCAGTCGCAACCGCCACATTGGCATCGTTGTTCCAGAACCAGTTATAAGCGTAATATGGATTCGAGCCAGCAGTCTGGGCCCTGATTGAAATTTGTGCCTGACCATGAAGCTTGGAGGGGATATTGTACATTTCAGTCAATTTGCCGCCGTTACCGGAGTTCAATGTTCCAACTTCGATACCGTTAACTCCACGGGTGCCCATGAGACCCATCGTAACTTTAAAGGTCTGGTTAGGCGGGAAGTTGTTGGTTTCAATCGTAACATCAGAATTTTGTTTAACGGTGATGATTTTGAAAGTTGGAATACCAGAATATCCCGAAACTGGCGCAGTCTCCGGCTTCGATACAGGGACAGTTCCTCCTGTAGTATTATTATAGAACCAATTGTAGCTGTAATAAGGAAACGCACCGGGCGATTGGAGACGAATTGAAATCTGATAAGATCCCTTTAGCTCAGCTGGTATTGGAAATGTCGTATCTAAAGATCCGCCGCTACCAGAATTTACGCTTCCGACGACTATCCCGTTGATTCCCTGGGTTCCCATTGAACCCATTGTGGCGGTAAAGTCGGTATTTGCCGGAAAGTTGGCCGTCCTAATAGTGACGGATACATCCCGGACTACCGATAGGATACCTATCACGGGTACCGTCTCTGATTGGGCCACATCGAATAGGCTCGAACCGGCCGGGAGAAGAAGAATAGCGAATGCCAGAAAAGCTACCGGCAAAAACCGCCGGAAACTGGCAATTTGTTGACGGATTTTCATCCGGCTGTCTTTTGTGAGCATGCTTGTCATTGAGATCCCTCCAAAAAATGAGATGGAATTTCTCCATCTTAACTTACCATAAACCAAACGCTTCACGATGATGATATAACGTATTAGGTGTACTATGAACAGATTAAGCTAAAATTTACGTAATGTACACGCAGTTTTTACGCTTGTTATACGTCGAGTATAATTGAATTATGAAAAAACTTACGTCCCGATTCAATATCGTGCCTTATTTGCTTATTGGAATGGCCCTTTTTCTATTGGGATTGTTGACGATTCGCCACATCATGGACAACTTTTGGCCTATAGATGTTATGCGCCTGGATCTCATTCGATTTGTTGGCCAAGATCAGGCAGGAGCGACGCAACTTCTACAAGCGGCGAATTCCGAGATTATCATTGCCTTTCTTGCTGCGGTTCTGGTAGCTGTGACCGGGTTGGCACTACCATTGGCCTACTATCTCAACAAAAGGTTTGGCCGGTCGGATTCGAGAAGTTTCCTGGTTGTTCTAAGGCAAGCGATGTGGGTGGGGATATGGGTTGCTTTTTGTACCTGGCTACAAATGAATCGTAGTTTTAGTTTTGGTGTTGCGTTGTTGGTCGCCGGAGTTCTGGTTACTATCGAAGTTCTCCTGCAAATCAGAACCCGTGCAGCCACCATAGCCGGAAATGAGGCCTGATGAAATCCGATACGAACCAGCTAGACGATAGTTCAGAAGCCGTTGATCGTCTGCGAATGTTGCCCAGCGTAGATTCCCTTTTAAATAGTGAAGAAGGGGCGGCCTTGATTGAAAGATACGGCCGTGATCTTGCCCTTGAGGCGGTGCGCGGGGCTTTGGATGTTGCCCGCAGGGAAATCGCCACTGGAACAAATCAAACAACCGAGATATTTGATTTACTGGCAGGCGCTGATCGTTGGCTGAAAGATCTGTTAGTTCCAACGCTTCGGCCGGTTATCAATGCTACTGGCGTTATCGTTCACACCAACCTGGGGAGAGCGCCCATTAGTTCGGCAGCCATTGCCGCAATTATGGCCACGGCATCCACATATTCGACCTTGGAATACAATTTGGATGAGGGGCAGCGAGGTTCACGGGCCGTCCATGCAGAAAAGTTATTGACAAGATTGACAGGGGCAGAAGCCGCTCTGGTGGTCAATAATAATGCGGCAGCCGTATTGCTCATGCTGACCGCCATCTGCCAGGGAAAAGAGGTGATAATCAGTAGGGGGCAGTTAGTAGAAATTGGCGGCGGTTTCCGAGTTCCAGATGTAATGGCCCAATCAGGCGCGATATTGGTGGAAGTGGGTACGACGAATAGGACCCATTTGAAGGACTACGAGCAGGCGATATCGGATAATACGGCCGCCATATTGATCGCCCATCACTCAAATTACAAAATCATCGGCTTTACAAGCGAACCTAGGGTACAGGAGTTGGCAACGCTAGCGCATAACCATCAATTACCCTTGCTTTATGATCAAGGAAGCGGCGCATTGTTAGACACTGAATTGTTTGGCATGGAGCATGAACCCACAATTCAAGATGGATTGAACGATGGGGTTGACGTCCTTTGTTTTAGTGGTGACAAACTGGTTGGCGGTCCGCAAGCAGGCATCCTTTGTGGGCGGGCAGGTTTAATAGCGAAGATGAAACGCCATCCATTAGCCAGAGCAGTTCGCACTGATAAAATGTGTCTTGCCGCCCTGTCGGTCACTTTATCCAGATTTTTAACCGGTCGGGCAGCCGACGAGGTACCGGTTTGGCGAATGATTTCCCGTCCAATTGACGAAATCGAATTGATCGCCCATGATTGGGCTGAATTCCTAAGTATAAAGGGATTATCTGCCGAAGTTTTTGCTGGTAATTCAACTGTTGGTGGGGGAAGCCTGCCCGGCTCAACTATACCAACTCGGCTGGTCGCTGTTAATCATTTGAGCGTAGCAAAATTGGCTTCAAATTTGCGAAACCACGAACCCCCGGTAGTAGCGAGGATCATGGAAGATAAATTACTGTTGGACCCACGTACTGTGTTGCCTGGACAAGAACAACAATTGCTCGGCGCGATTGTTGCCTGTAGCTGACTTAAGAAAATCTTGCATTGGTGCTTTTAGGATGATCGATAAAACTGAAGAAATCACACGAATATTAGGGATTGAAACATCTTGTGATGAAACGGCCGCCGCCGTTGTCGAGAACGGCCGGACGATTATGAGCAACGTGATCGCCAGCCAAGTCGATCTTCATGCGCAATACGGTGGGGTGTTTCCAGAAGTGGCATCTCGCAAGCATGTCGAAGTCGTCTACCAAGTCGTCGACCAAGCCCTGCAAGAAGCACATTTAAGCGTTGAGGATTTAGACTGTATTGCCGTAACCTATGGACCAGGCCTGGTCGGATCATTGTTGGTTGGCGTTAATGTGGCAAAAGGCATGGCTTTCGCTCGTGGTAAGCCGCTGGTGGGTATTAACCATATCGAGGGTCACATTTACTCTCTCTGGCTAACCGAATCAGATGAGGAATTCGAATTTCCTATCGTTACGTTGGTGGTGAGTGGTGGCCATACTGAACTTTACCTCACCAACGATCATCTTAAATATCAACATCTTGGCGGAACATTGGACGATGCAGCAGGTGAAGCCTTCGATAAGGTAGGCCGATTGTTGGGTCTGCCTTATCCCGGAGGGCCGGCCATTGACGAAATATCTAACCAAGGTTCGAGTACCGCCTTTCGGTTTCCCCGGGCTTTGATGGACAATAGCCATAATTTCAGCTTCAGTGGTCTAAAAACTGCGGTATTGAGAGAAACCAAACGTTATGAAGATGGCCAATATCCGGTTGCCGATCTGGCGGCGAGTTTCCAGGCCGCTGCCGTGGACATGTTGGTAACAAAAACAGTGAAGGCAGCTGAAGCATTTGATGCAAAAGCCATTCATCTCGCAGGTGGTGTATCCGCTAATCGCAGACTCCGTAACCAAATTAAAGAAGTATCAGCAGTACCCGTGCGCCAGCCACCAATGGTTTTATGTACTGATAATGCGGCCATGATAGCCAGCGCTGCTCATTGGCGATTTATCAATGGCCGTCGTGATGATCTTGACCTAGATGTCGCGCCCAGTTTGCGTCTCTAAACAGGTTCCCGCTTTTTTGGCAATTTCTTCTCTAGTTCTCCCGCATTACACTGATATGACAATCGATTATGGTAGCCCGAGCCAGGAATATGAAACGTAATGGCCTAGAACGAATCTCGGATGCGTTTGAGTTGAGCAAAGAGGGTCACAAGGCTGCGCTCATGCCCTACTATACCCTCGGTTATCCAAACCAGAAGACGGCAATCGACATCATTAAGGCAATCGCGCCCTATTGCCACCTCTTAGAACTTGGGGTGCCATTTAGCGATCCGATCGCCGATGGCCCTACCATACAGAGGAGTACTCAGATAGCCCTCGAACAAGATATGACATCGGCTAAATGTCTTGAAGCAGTCCGGCTGCTTAGATCAGATGGTATTGATGTGCCTATACTCCTGATGGGATATTACAACCCAATACTCGCGTATGGTGAACGGCAATATGTACAGGATGCCGCCGAGGCAGGCGCGGACGGCTTCATCATTCCCGATTTGCCGCCTGAAGAATCGAATAATCTTGAGAGTTATGCGAATCAGGAGAATCTGGCTCTCATTCATTTCTTAGCTCCTACGAGTAACCCGGAGAGGATTTCGCGGGTCCTCGAGCGCGCTAGCGGCTTTGTTTACATGGTAAGCGTTACCGGCGTAACTGGCGCGAGGAGTACGATGGATGATGAACTCGAGAATATGGTCCGGCGAGTAAAAGCCGCTACACCAATGCCTGTGGCTGTCGGATTTGGAATTGGCAGTCCAGGACAGGCAGCCGCAACGGCCGAATTTGCCGATGGTGTTATCGTGGGAAGCGCCTTGATTAATTCTCTCGATGAAAATGCCTTAGACAAAACCAAAGCCCCGGTCGAATTCGTCAAGTCTCTCAGGGATGCCTTGCGGCGCACACCTCAATCAGACTAGTTAATAATGAGCCGCGGGTTTGCCCAGAACCCTTGTGCTTCTAACGAGCGGCCAGCTTGGAAATCAAAATAGAATTCCACATCCTGTCCCTCGTACCGCTCGAGTGGCAAATAAACATCAAGCCAATCGGCCGCCTCAGTTTTAGCATCTAGGGAATACAATAACCGGCTCTCGCCTTCGCCGTCTACGGCACGAACGCGGTAAGATTGTTGAGAATGGGGGAAGAGGCCAAAAGCCAGTTGACTCTCGATTGGAATGTTGACATCATACTGAAGTGATACCCAACCTGCCTCTGCTGCCTGGACGGCAATTCCAAAACGATTATTTCCGGCTACCCCAAGAATCTGGTCGAATTCGACCTCTTCATCTTCCAAAACTCGGCTTTTGTTTTCGTATAGTAATCTAGCCGAGGCTGGTGATTCACGCCATAAAAAGATCGTCCGCTTGCTTTGCTGCAATTCTGGCATCAGGTTGTAAAGAATGCCATCCTCATAATCCAAAACATAATCCTGATTGCTCACATCCCGATTGTATTTGAGCGCAACCAGACTGCCTCCGGTTAAATCGGGAATGTCAAACCAGACCGATGCTACCGGCGGTAAATAGGGAGGAGTTAGTAAAAAACGAGTGGCATATAGTCGAGTGCCTTGATTGGGTTGCGACAGAATTTCATCCAGCTGCTGTTCGCTTTCTTCGACTAGCATTGCGTGTCCCAGTAGCGCTTCTTGTTCTGTGCGTACAATCCCAAGCTGTCGAGTTAGGAATAGAATCAGTATCGCTGTCATTCCCCCAAGATAGATAATTTTTCGTTCAGCTACCCATCCTTTGCTGCTAATAATTTCGCGTAGTGAGAAATAGAACCCACCAATTAGAATACATAGACCTGCCCAAGCGCCATATAGATGCCTGCTGTTGAATAACTCGGGTCGATGGTTCCAAAGCACAAGAAACATGAACCCTAGATGTAGACCGGCCCACAGAAGGCCGGTCTTTGAAGCCAGGTTTCCGTGAAGGAATATCAAAATGGTCAGTGCTAAAATGAATAATGTAAGAAACCAAGATAGTTATTGACGTGGCTAGAACCGTTTCGATACCAGATAAGGTGTCCGCTGAGATGGAAAATTGAAGCCACCGGGAGAGCGTGGCCGAGGTGAATTGGCCGATCTGATCTGGCGTGAAGGCACCTGGCAGAGAAGATATGAAATCATCGCCTACTACCAAGTTTGCGTTCGGTCGGATGATTTGAATGATAATGTAAAGCGCTGTCAAACATACCAAGATTGCCGCAGATACTTTTTCTGACCTGCTAATCTGTATGGAGACAGGCCAAAGAAGTCGGAGACCTACCAAAAAAAAGGGTAGAACGATTCCTACCTCGTTCGACAGCAGGGAAAGGAGGGTGAACAAAATTGTCAGTGGTAAATATCGTTTCCTATTTGGTTTTTGTAAATAACCAAGATAGGCGGCAAATGCCGCCAACGCGAACATGGTTCCCAAGACGTTGCCAATACTACTGATCCAGCCAACAGTCAGTTGGTGCTGTCCGTTAATGGCAAATAGAGTCGCCACTCCGAACGCGATCCACCGGCCGAGTCTTAGACTTTTGGCAATCAGAAAGACCAATGAAACGGTTATGAGGTGGCAATATATTTGCAGAAAGTAGTAACCTGGAGGTAGTTGTCCAAAGATCAACCGGTTAAGCAGGAACCAGAGATTCTGTAACGGTCGATAATACCAATCTGTCCAAAAAGGACCGAATATTTCGACAGCATTTTCGGGGGCTGCCACTAAATCTCTTATCCTCCATAATTGAACATAGTCATCACCGATGAAATGCCTAAAGTAGGGCGCAAACAGTGCTCCCATTGAAAAAAGCAATAGAAGGACCATTAGAGCCAGAGTAAAAGGCATTTTCTCTGACCCGGCATAATAGGATCTCATCGATTTGCGCACAGATGAATGTTAGCAATATCTACCTCAGGTCACAATTTATATTCGGATATTGGTACCGCTAAAACTCATGAAAATTGTATCCAATTGCTCAAATCTCATTAGGATTACGCGAAAGCATTCAAGAGCAATTGCTTAGAAGAAAACCAACGCAAACAAAAGTCCTTCCCGGAGAATTAATGGCGGTTTACTTAGACTATCATTGGAAATCAGTTCTTGAGCGATGATGACAGTTGTATTAGCCCGCTGAGGCGCGTATAGTAAATCCTTGTGGATAAACGACGACTATTGAATCTAGCCCTATTAGTCGGGCTTTTCGCGATGCTGCTTTTGCCTTTCATGTGGCGCTCTCTGCTAAATCGCACTTATGAATCACGAATCCTTGATGTTGACTCGACTGATCAAGAGCCAGTTGCTATTGTTTTTGGGGCAGCAGTTCTTCGTAACGGCCGATTGAGCAGTGTCCTTCGAGATCGCATGGATACGGCAGTGCAATTGTATGGGAAAGGAAAGGTCCAACGGATATTAGTGAGCGGTGATATCAGTTCGAGTGGCTATAGTGAACCTGAAGCCATGGCCGATTATGCCCTTCAAAGAGGCGTAAGGCCTGAAGATATTCAGATCGACAATGGCGGCCGGCGGACGTACGATACCTGCTATCGAGCCAACAAGGTTTTCAGGGTCGATCGCGCGATTATCGTCACCCAAGCATTCCACCTACCAAGAGCGCTATATATTTGTGACCAACTCGGAATCTCAGCGGTAGGCGCAGCGGCCGATCAAAGAGAGTATCGGGCTGCCCGATGGTATGAGTTTAGGGAAACTGCGGCGATGATGGTCGCCTTATGGGATACAATTCAATTACAAGAGCCATCGTAATGTTTCATTTCCACTTTAACCGCAAAGGGTATATTCATGATTGATCTCTCAGGTATTAGACTCCTTGAAGATTGTGTCAATTTTGCCCAGCGACTTATCCAAACGAAGAGCATGCCCCGCGAAGAAGCAAATTTGGCCGAGCTAATCGCTCGGGAAATGCAACATCTTGAATTCGATCAGGTTTGGATCGATGAAATTGGGAACGTGTCGGGCAAAATTCTCGGGCGCGATCAAAGTCAGGGTGCACTGGTGTTAAACAGTCACCTGGACCATGTCGATCCTGGCGACCCCGGCTTTTGGCCAGCCCCCCCTTATTCTGGTTCCATTGATGGCGACTATATTATAGGTCGAGGGGCCTGCGACATTAAAGGCCCTTTGGCAGTGCAGATATACAGTATGGCCGGTTTGCTGAGAATGGGAGAACGGCCGAGGCGCGACGTGGTTTTCACCGGAGTGGTCGAGGAAGAGATTGGGGGCCGGGGCGCCATATACTGGACTGAAAATTTGGATTATCCAGTAGAACTCATAGTTTTAGGTGAACCTTCGAGCAATCAACTTAGCTTGGGCCATCGAGGCATTTTACAAACATGGATAACATTTCCCGGCCGCTCGGTCCACGCCAGCGTTCCACAAAGCGGCATAAATCCTAATTACTCAATGGCTACATTTTTGGAGCGGTTGAATCAAATGAAAAAGGGGCTCAAAGAGCACACGATTCTTGGACCAACCACTGTTGCACCAACAATGGTTGAGGTAGATACAACCAGCTTGAACGTAACGCCAGCCTGGACAAGAGTTTTACTAGATTTTCGAACAGCTACAGAGAGCATCAACAGTTTGCAGGCATTCATAAAAAGGGTAGCTGGCGACTTAGAATATAACTTAAGCGACGCCTGGGCCTCTGAGGCGAATGTTCCACTGGCAAATTCTGATGAAACAATCTACGGTTACTATACGGCTCCTGACAAAGCAACGGTTGGCAAAGTCCGCGAACTGGTTGATCGAGGAATGGGGTGGCGAACCAGTTTGAGTAGCTACAACTTTGCTACCGATGGCCGTCATTTTATTCCTTGCGGAGCTGATATCGTTGGTTACTCAGCCGGGGAAGAAAAATACGCCCATACTGTTGATGAACGAATTTCAATAAGTATGATGGCTGATAGCCTGCGAGGCCACATTCAGCTATTGCGCGAATTTTAGGAAAATGGGAATCCCAAGAATAGAATGACAAGAAAAGGTCCCAATGCTAATGTCACATTGGGACCTTTTACCAATTATCAGAATGTGTGAAACGTCTTAGGGGTAAGTGATCGGCAAATCGGTAATCGGAATTTTGCCCAATAGATAGTTTGAATTTACCCAGCCAACGGCCCCTGAGGGGCGCTGGACCTGCACCCAGGTGCTGTTGGTAGCGCGTCCAATCATGCTCACAACCTGTCCTTTGTGCAATACGGTAAAGGCGCCGAAACTTGTACCAGGACCGTAACGAACATTAAGCCAGCTTACGTCGACGACCGCCGCATTTGATGGAGCCCCAGGTTGAATAACCGGGAGGTTGGCAATGGGGACATTTATCTGTACAGAGGTTGTCTGAACCCAACCTTCTTGGCCGTTGCCCAGGCGAACGTAAAGCCAATCGCTGCCGGAACTGCGGCCGAGTAGCGAAACCGCCTGACCTTGATAAAGTATCGCGACTACATCGTATTGTCCTCCAGGGCCGGTGCGAACATTGGCAGCGCTAACAATCACTACTGCAGACGCCTCAGCGGGAGAGCTATCGACAACAGGCAATTCGTGTACTGGAACGCTCGTTTTTACCAGGGTGGCATTAACCCATCCTTCCTCATTTGTTGACGCACGAACCTTTACCCAGCTACCGGCACTATTTCGCCCAAGTAATAGAACTTGCTCGCCAGAGCGTACAACGGTGACCACTCCATAAGTGATTCCGGGTCCTGATCGAACATTTAGAGCACCTGTTATCACTACGGCCGTGGCTTGATAAATCGGCTGTTCTGGCTTAAGAGGAGGCGGTGTTCCACCCAAAACGGGCAATTCGCTAATGGGCACACTGGTATTCAAGTAGACTGAATTAACCCAACCCTCGACACCACTATACAAGCGGATCTTTACCCAATTATTGGTTGCCCAACGTCCGAGTAATACAACTGGCTGCCCGTTATAAATGACAGCAACCCTGGAAAATGAAATATCAGGCCCCGAGCGAACGTTTAGTGCACCTGTATTAACGGTTGCGACAGGTTGATCGGGTTCTTCTGCCTTCGCTAAATTTGTTAGCTGGACATGATTACTTGCCGTAGTCGTTTGTTCCGCTTCTGCCGAAACTTGACCGGGGATGATGAGCAACAACAGTAACAACACAACGGCGACCCAGAATTTACGCGACGATAGGACCAGCATTGCTTCCACTCCTTATATGATTCAGTTGTTACACTTCTAGACAGTAGATTTAGCTTACCATAAAATAGCTTAAAATGAAAGAGGCTATTGGAACTAATTCGGGGAACGATACGTCTTGAGAGTATATAATAAGATTTTGACGATTGGGAATACTGGCTCGAGTCACCTCTTGACAGGTGCCTTCCAACTGCCAATCGATCGACAACGAATCAGTATTCAAACTTCTATTTAGTAACTGTATCTACAATAGAGTATAAAAATGAGATCAACTCAGAATTTAGTATTCACCATAATGTTGGGGATTGTTGCTGGTTTTATTCTTGGATGCCGCTCGTCGCTTGAGCAACCTGCCATCGAATCAATCCAGATACCAACGGTGATAGCCCTGGAAGATACAGGTTTGGGTGAGGAATCAACCGAGCTCGCACACACTTTCACTCCCACTCCAGAATCGCCAAATCAGCCAGGTGAAGACACTCAGCCGCCAGTCAATGCTGATATTCCGAATGAAGTGGATCCGGCTGATTCGCCAGATCTTTCTGCCAATGATAGCCTTGCGGAGCAGGAGTTTTTGTACCGCGTTGTCTTCGTGGAAAGCGGCGATACTTTAAATGTCCGTAAAGGACCCGGTGTGGCCTATTCTCCGGTAGGCGAACTTGAGCCAGGGACCACTGGCGTGAAGGTAACTGGCGCGGGTGAAAATGTTGGAAACTCTTTGTGGGTGCCGGTCGAGGCAACTGGCACTAGGGGATGGGTCAATAGCCGCTATTTGACGATGGATATTCCGGCAGAAGGATTTTGCCGCGATGGCGAAGCATTGGAGTTCGTTGAAAAAGTTCAGTCGGCGCTAACAAGTGAAGATGGGGACTTACTGGCAGAAATGATTCCAGATGATCGTGCCCTTCGAATTCGACGACATTGGTGGAATAACGAGGTGGCTATCGAACGTGAAGAAGCGACTAATTTATTCAATCGTGATGATGAAGTAGCATGGGGAACGGCCGATGGAAGCGGTTCGCCTATCGAGGGATCATTTGCTGATGTAATCACACCCTTGATACAAAAGAATCTGACATCCGACAACATTCTTGACTGCAACAACATCATCCAAGGAGGAACCGCGGGTTTAGTCAGGTTGCCGGCATCATATGAGGGCATCAATTATTATTCAAGCCACCGGCCGCCAGGATCCGAGGATTTCGAATTAGATTGGGGCACTTGGGTTATTGGCGTCGAAAAATGGCAAGGCAGATATATCCTGAGCTTTTTAGTACACTTTGAGTGGGAGATTTAGCTACAAAGGGCTCTGGAGGCTCAGGATCGACTAACAAATGATGATCTGGTCGCGCTCAGGCCCTACTGAGATCAGGCAAACGGGTATGCCCAAGAATTCTTGAATGAATTCGACGTACTTTCTGGCATGTTTAGGCAGATCCTCGCGAGTTCTGGCCGAAGAAATATCCCCTGTCCATCCAGGCAGATAATCCATCACCGGTTCACATTCGCCAAGTATATTGAGATCTGCCGGAAAGGAATCGACTAGCCGGCCGCGATATTTATAAGTTACGCTTACCGGAATTTCTTGTATATCCGAGAGGATATCCAATTTTGTTATAGCCAATTCAGTTAACCCGTTGACTCGAACAGCATATTTAAGAATGACTAAATCGAGCCAGCCAACCCGTCGAGGTCTACCGGTCGTTGTACCGAACTCGTCCCATGGCTTGTCACCACTGCCGCGTAGTCTCTCAGCCGCCTCTCCAGAGAGTTCAGTGGGAAAAGGGCCACTGCCCACCCGGCTGGTAAAGGCTTTAGCAACCCCGATTACCCGCCTCACGTGTTTAGGGCCAATACCAAGACCTAGAAGCGCCCCGGCCGATGTCGGCCAGGAACTGGTAACAAATGGGTATGTACCATGATCCAAGTCTAGCAATGTGCCTTGCGCTCCCTCGGCGAGCACGCTGGCTCCTCCTTGAATCGCCTCGTCTAGATATTTGGAGGTATCAGCCAAATACGGAGCAAGTAAATCACTGTAAGTAGAAAATCGGGATACTATTTTACTAACATCCAACCTGGGTATGTTCTGCTCACTCGCTAGCTTCAGATTTACGGATTCAGCCTGTTGCTTGATGGCTTCTAACAGGGAATCCTTGTCAGCCAACAAACCCGTTCGAAGCCCAGTTCTGGCGGTTTTATCTGTATAGGTGGGACCAATACCCCGCTGAGTTGTTCCAATAGCTTTGTCACCCTTCGCCGACTCAGATAATTTGTCGAGAGCTACGTGTCCTGGCGTGATGAGATGGGCTCTGTCGCTTAATTTGAGCCGTTGTGGAGTGACATCTATGCCCCTAACGGAAAGATCCTGGATTTCGCTAAGCAGGACGGCCGGGTTTACGACGAGCCCGTTGCCAATAATGCAGGTAACGTCAGGGTGGATAATGCCTGAAGGTAGTAAATGCAACTTGAAAATCTCGTCTCCAATGGAAACGGTGTGTCCGGCGTTATCTCCACCACTATAACGGGCAACAAAATGCGCCTTCTTTGCCAGAAGATCTGTAATACGGCCTTTCCCCTCATCTCCCCATTGAGTGCCAACGATAATATCTAATGGCATCTAAACCTTCTTTTTGCCGATAATGGTATCAGACTGACGCTGTTTTAATGATGGATATTTACCAGTGTACCATTAGCGGCCCAATTGAATAACCACTCGGCCGCCGGGGTAGGCAAATTTACACAGCCATGGCTCATCGGCCTGCCAAAATTATTGTGCCAAAAGGTTCCATGAAGAGCATAATCTTGATAAAAATATTGAACGTAGGGGACTCCCTTCAAATAATAATCATAACCTAGTCGATAGCCATTCATGTCTTGAGAGGCAAATCTCAGCCAGATTCTAAACTGCCCGGTTACAGTAGGGTGATTTGCCAAGCCAGTCGATACCAGGGAATCAAAAACCGGCGCACTTCCTTCAAAAGCTACCAACGTTTGGGTAGACAAATTGACGTCGATCCACTTTTCTCCTGGAGTTAGTCCTGCCGGTCTCACGGCAAGAGCAGCTGAATCGTTGCTAACGAAGGTCGCCATGGGGGTAGGTAAAGGCGTAGGAGTAGAGGTGGGCAACGGCGTTGGGGTCCAGCGTGCTCGTTGAGCTCCAACGCCAGCAACGATATCTTTCGATTCGATGAGGCTTGGTGTGGATTCCGGGATGATTGCCTGGCTATTCAGTGTGTTAGCCGTACTTACGACATTTGGATCAATACTAGATAGGTTATTCAACTGAGTGTTATCTGCTTGAAGGTCGGGTAGCTCATTGTCGTTCGTATTGGCTATGGCCTGTCCATTAAATGCTGGTATATCGGAAAACCATTGATTCCAGGCAAAAACCATTACCAACGCCAGGCCAACTATTAAGATAATAACGGCTCCAATACCAAGGGTGATAAGTATAAATTGACGGGCTGCCCCTAATGACCGGCCGTTATTCAAGAACGACTCGTTGGTCAAGGTCCTTCCTCTAAGAAACAGGTGATTCCATTTAGCAGACCTTCGACAATCAAATCTGAATTTTCAGTCAATATCTCCCGGTCCAAATTCAGAAATCCAACTTCGATTATGATAGCAGGGGTGCCTGGGCTTATTTCGGAAAAGACATGGTAGTTTTCCATGTCAGGGGAGATGCTGTTAGGATGATAGGCTAAGTTGGTGGCTTCTCCGTAGGCCTGTTGAATACAGATGCTCAAAGCTGTTGAATCAGTATATTGTGAACCGGAAATCTTATAGCCAGTCGCCAGCTCATTAACGAAATCACATGAATCAATATGCACCGAAACCAAAGCCGTCGCAAAATAGTTTTCGAGACGAGGGTCAAACTCGTCTAATGAGTCACTACTTATCCCTTTTTCTTCCAGTTTAAGAGCAAGTTCGTCAACAAATAAGGAATTTAGCTGAACCTCTGTTAAGCCATCAACACATTCTGTTCCGCTATCAAATCCTCGGTGACCGGCAATTAAGCCGACACGTGTTGGTGGAGGGCTTTGCTGAGTGCGCTGCGTAACCGGCTTGGGTTTGACCGGTTTAGCTATAGCTGCAATTGGGGCGTCAGGGTCGATCAAAGCTACGTCTGCAGCAGATTCTGAACTAATGACAGCTTCGAAACTGTCCGATCTCGATCCGAAAAACCAATAAACAGCAAACATACCGACGATGGCGACTGCCAGAAAAATAACAATCGGTAGATTTTGACGAAGTACCTTTAGGATGAACTGGGGTTCGTTTTGATAATCGGTTTCAGTGGGATGCGGCATCATTATGTCGATATTTTACACGACCCAGGGTTATTAGCAATCGTCAATTGGTCACCATAACGTACTTAAGTAATGGGACTCTGCATCTCTGAGGTTTGGCACACGAGGGGTTTCGTCGTAGAATCGTTTTGAAGCCGCCTGATTGGGGGTAAGCGTGCGGTACTGTAATAGAAGTATGAATAAGTTGGCTTGACTACACCCATTGGCAAATTTACTGGATAGAATAATGGTTGTTCTATATAACTAACCCACCTAGAAAATGAATTAATCGATGATCGCTCTCAATGTTGCTAAATCTATAAAAAAACCTCGACCGGCGCGCAGACCATCGTGGATCAAGATACCAATGAAAGGTGGTGAAAGCTTCGATTTTGTACGAAGCCAGATGCGATCCAAGCAACTCCATACAGTTTGTGAAGAAGCCAGGTGTCCAAATATCGGCGAATGTTGGGGTAACGGTACCGCGACATTCCTAATAATGGGCGATGTTTGTACCAGGAGCTGTGGTTTTTGTGACGTTAAGACCGGCCGGCCGTTGCCGTTAGATTGGACTGAACCAGAACGAGTTGCCCAAACCGTTCGGGTCATGAATCTTAATCATGTGGTTATCACATCAGTAAACAGAGATGAACGAAAAGATGGCGGCGCCCCGATTTTCGCTTTGTGCATCGATCGCATCCGCGAATTGCAGCCAGATTGTTCAGTCGAAGTTCTCATCCCTGATTTCAAGGGGGATGAGAAAGCCCTTTCTATTGTGATGAATTCTCGTCCGGATATCTTGAATCACAATGTCGAGACAGTCCGAAGATTGTTTAGGCAAGTGCAACCTCAAGATCGGTATGAATGGGCTCTGGACACTTTGGCTAATGCTAAACGAATTCAACCAGGGATTCTGACTAAGTCCGGCATCATGGTGGGCTTAGGAGAGTCGATGGCCGAAGTGGAACAAGTGATGCGAGATCTAGTCGACCTGAAAGTCGACATATTGACGATTGGCCAGTATCTGCAGCCAACGAGAAATCACTTACCAATCGAGCGTTATTACACACCAGAAGAATTTGCTGAATTAAAACGTATCGGATTGGAATTGGGTTTCAGATGGGTTGAGAGCGGTCCGCTGGTTCGCAGCAGCTACCGGGCCGATCAACAAATAGCCTTACTTGCTTCCTGAGGCCTCGACCCGGGTGATTTCGACCGCATCATGAGCGGTGTATGAAAAATTAACATATTTCTGATAAAGATTTCAGATAATTTAGAATTACCGAATAATAACTATATCTACTATCTAGATCGAATTAGACATATTCAAGAGTGAATAATATGGATGAACAACCCTCAGGCCCCCGTTTTTCGATTCCGACCTGGGTGTGGATAATCGCTATTTTGGCTATTATCTTGGGTTTACAATTTTGGTTAAGCGGAAATTTTTCTGGCCCAGAAGATGTGCCGTTGACTGATGTTGCCGCACTAATCGAGAATGGTAAGGCCGATTTGATTGAAGTTAGCCGAAACCAGGTTACAGCAACAATGGAAGATGGTACAACCGAGACTTCGGTTAAAGAAGAGGGAAGCGTAATCGAACAATTCCGATTGCTTGGTGTCTCTGAAGAGGCCATAAGCCAGACCGATATTCAGATTAAAGATCAGTCAACCTGGAACACGGTTCTAACGATCGCTATATCTGTTGGGCCGGTCTTACTTCTTATTTGGATATTCAGCCGCAGCTTCCGGCAGATGCAGGGTGGCGGGAACAGTATTTTTAATTTTGGGCGTAGCAAAGCTCGAAACCTTAGTGGGGCTGATAAACCAACCGTAACATTTGATGATGTTGCCGGTGTTGATGAAGCAAAGGAAGAAGTCCAGGAGCTTGTTCAGTTCTTACGGGAGCCTGAAAGGTTTATTCAGGTAGGCGCCAGGATTCCAAAGGGCGTTCTTATGGTGGGTCCTCCCGGTACTGGGAAAACGTTGCTTGCCCGGGCTATCGCCGGCGAAGCGGGCGTGCCTTTCTTTCATATTTCCGGGTCCGAATTCGTCGAAATGTTTGTTGGTGTTGGCGCAAGTCGCGTTCGAGACTTATTCAACAAAGCGAAAGAACATGCCCCAGCTATTGTCTTCGTGGACGAAATCGATGCTGTTGGCCGCCAACGAGGTGCCGGTGTCGGTGGTGGTCACGATGAAAGGGAGCAAACGCTCAATCAAATCTTGGTAGAGATGGATGGATTTTCCAACGAGACGAACATTATCGTCATCGCGGCGACGAATCGTCCCGATGTGTTAGATCCAGCCTTATTACGGCCGGGACGTTTTGATCGAAAAGTTATCGTCGATTTACCCGACGTCACAGGCCGGGAAGCAATTTTGAGAATCCACATGCGCGGCAAACCTGTTACCAGCGAGGTATCTTTGAGCGATTTGGCGAGACTTACAGCGGGTTTCGCTGGTGCAGATCTAGAAAATCTGATGAATGAAGCGGCGATCTTCGCCGCCAGGCGAGGTCGTACTGAGATACAACGGATTGATTTTCAAGATGCTTTTGACCGAATCGTCATGGGTCCTGAACGTAAGAGCAAAGTATTAAGCGAAGCAGACAAGGAGCGCACGGCATATCACGAAGCAGGGCACGCTATCGTTAGCTTTAATTTGGCTCATACTGACCCGGTTCAAAAAATCACGATCATTCCCCGAGGTCGAGCTGCTGGCTATGTTATGTCGTTACCAGAAGATAGTACTTCCCAAAGTCAGGAACAATTCGAAGACCAGATTGCCATGGCTTTTGGCGGGCGAGTTGCTGAGGAAATATTCTTTGGCAAGATTACGACTGGCGCTTCGGCTGACATCCAAGGGGCGACTCGTTTAGCTCGTGCCATGGTTATGCAATATGGCATGAGTGAAAATTTGGCACTCCGATCCTTTGGCGAACAGCGGGGCAATGTATTTCTCGGACGGGAAATGGGTTATGGTCGCGATTATAGTGAAGACGCGGCGAAGGCCATCGATGACGAGGTCGACCTGATACTAAATAAGAACTATAAACGGGCCTGGCAAATCATTGAGGAAAATAAGGAAAAGCTCGTAGCGTTGGCCGAGAATCTGATAATGGTTGAGACACTTGACCGGTTGGAATTCGAGCAGTTTATGAACAGCGAGCAGACTCACCAAGAGGAAGATGAACCTGTGGTGATAGTCGAACCGGCCGGTTGACAACGAATTTTCAGTTCGAGTAATAGTAATAAATCTACAGTCTGCGTTGCCGCAACTCCTAAGGTTAATCTGGGAACAGCAAATTAGGGTGTTTGATAATGCAGAACCAGGCTGTTGAATTAAGTCGGGCGGGAGCAGTAATTACGGTTACCCTTAATCGTCCCGATTTTCGCAATGCTCTAAACGATCGCCTAATATTCGATCTTACTTCTGCTTTTCGAGAGATTGCTGACAACAAGGATATTCGAGTTGTTATATTAACCGGCAAGGGAAGTTCATTTTGTGCAGGAGCCGATTTATCATCGCTTGGCGATAAACTAGCCGAGAATCCGGCCGTGACCAGGCAAGAAGAAGCAGAAGCGATTTTCGATCTCATGATGATGGTTAATACTTGCCCGGTACCAGTTGTAGGCCGGGTGAATGGCGCTGCGATTGGAGGTGGATTGGGGCTAGTCGGCTGCTGTGATATTGTTGTAGCCGTAGACACAGCGAAATTTGGCTTCAGTGAAGTGCGACTTGGCCTGGTCCCAGCTGTCATATCACCTTTTGTCATTGGGAAGATTGGGAGTTCGAAAGCGCGGGAGCTCTTTCTCACAGGCGAGCGCTTTGATGCTGAACAGGCTTTGAATGTCGGATTGGTTCACAAAGTCGTTTCCGAGCACGACTTAAACACCTCGGTCGCGAGCTGTGTCCAGCAACTACTAAAAGGAGCGCCTGGCGCCCAGGCAGACGCCAAAAGACTTATTAGAGAAGTTGCTACAATTCAATCTAATGACATGAGGGAATTCACGACCGAACTGTTTGCTCGTCGCCTATTGAGTGATGAGGGCAGTGAAGGGATAGACGCCTTCCTGGAAAAACGAAGTCCTAGGTGGCACTTGTAAGTAATATTCAGGGCGAATTAATCCTGCGGTGGGTCGATGTTTGATAAGATTCTAGTAGCAAATAGAGGCGAGATTGCACGACGGATATTTCGTGCTTGCCGGGAGCTAGGCGTTAGAACCGTCGCTATCTATTCCGAAGTCGATCGCTCTGCCCCTTGGGCTAGACAAGCTGATGAAAGTTACCAGTTGCCTGGAGTTACAGCCCGGGATACTTACTTGAATCAAGATGTCATCTTTGAAATCGCCCAATCCACCGGGGCAGATGCGATACACCCGGGTTATGGATTCCTTAGTGAAAATGCTGACTTTGCCGAGGCATGTGAAAGAAGGGGCATTCATTTCATAGGTCCCTTACCTGGCGCTATGCGAATTCTTGGTAGCAAGGCTGGAGCGCGGTTAGTGGCCAAACAGGCCAGTGTCCCTATAATTCCTGGCGTAGATGGCGCAGAATACACGGACATAGAGCTAGAGGAAGCTGCTTCGCAAATTGGCTACCCCATTCTTATCAAGGCTAGCAGTGGTGGGGGCGGTAAAGGAATGCGTGTCGTTACCAGCACTGAGCAGTTTCAAACAGCACTGCATACCGCTCGCAACGAATCGCTTTCATCCTTCGGAAGCGATCATGTATTGGTTGAAAAATATTTCGAAAAGATCCGTCATATCGAAATCCAAATTCTCGGAGATCGGCATGGAAATATCGTTCACTTATTTGAGCGGGAGTGTTCCATACAAAGAAGGCACCAAAAGATCATCGAAGAAACGCCTTCGCCAGCCATCACACCTGCACTACGACAACAAATTACTGAGGCCGCGCTTGCATTAGCCAAAACAGTCGGTTATATCAGCGCAGGCACTTTGGAATTTGTACTCACACCCGAAGATAAGTTTTATTTTTTGGAGATGAATACACGGCTGCAGGTTGAACACCCCATAACTGAAATGGTCACAGGAATCGATTTGGCGGCATGGCAGATCAGGCTGGCGGCCGGAGAACCGCTTACTTTCGAGCAGCAAGATCTGAGTCAGCGGGGGCATGCTTTGGAATGCCGGATTTACGCCGAGGACCCACAGCAAGATAATCTGCCATCAATAGGTGAAATTTCATTCTACCGGCACGCTTCAGGTCCAGGCGTCCGTGTCGATGATGGTATCGAGTCCGGCACTTTAGTTAGCCAATTCTACGACCCGATGTTGGCTAAGGTAATTACCTGGGGTGATGATCGTTCAGAGGCAATTAGAAAGATGATCCGGGCTTTGCAAGATACGGTGGTCTTGGGTGTGACGACGAATATCCCGTATTTGCTGGATATTCTATCGGATGAGGGTTTTGTTCAAGGTGATATCAGTACAAAATTTCTGCAGGAGCGAATGGATCCTTGGAAACCATCCGCGGATACCAGTAACAGCACCTGGTTGGCTGTAGCAGCGCTAGAGTCTTTGAAGGAACAGGGAAGCAACAAAATTCACAGCGCGGAAAACACAGAGAAGCCAAACACCGATATTTGGGGGGTTGACTCAGGTTGGAGAAATGTCTCGGGTTAACGCGCGGGTTAGCTCCAACCATTCTTCAACAGATAATGATTGGGCTCGGCGTCTACCATCGATATTTGCATCGCTAAGGATTTCATAGAGCTTCGACCTTGGGTAGCCTAGGGCACGAAGATTTTTTTGTAATTGCTTTCGTTTTTGGCTGTAACCCATTTTAACCAACCTAAAGAAAGATTCTTCTTCATCCTTATTTAGAAGTGGTTTTGGGTGAGTTCTTATCCGAACAACGGCCGAATCCACATCGGGTCTGGGCCAAAAAGATCCTGCCTTGATTCCAAATAGTAGCTCGATAACCCCATAATATTGTGCGGTTGTCGATAAGAGGCTCATTTGACCGGGCTTTGCGGTCAAGCGTTCGGCCACTTGTCGCTGGATTGTGATGACAACCATTGACGGGCGGCAATCTCCGGACAATATGTGTCTAAGCAAGGCGCCGGTAATGTAATAGGGGATATTGGCCACTACCTTAAAGCCATCAGCAACATAGCCCCGAAGTGGCAACTTCAAAATATCAGCTTGAACGATCTCTACATTCTCATAAAGGTCAAGTTGGTCCTCGAGTATTGGTAGCAACCGTCCGTCGATTTCAACGGCGATAACCTTGGCGCTGACGATCGATAGATGCCTGGTTAAGGCCCCAATGCCGGGTCCAATTTCCAGGATGACATCATCAGGTTTGATTTCGGCCGAAGTTGTAATTTGGGCCAGTATCTGATCGTCGTACAGGAAATTTTGGGCTAGTGATTTTTTTGGCGATTTAAACCGAATCGTTTAAGAATTTCTTTAGGGTGCATTGGATGATTAGTATTGAATTGACCTTGAAATATCAAACACTTAGATAATTCACGGTATTAGATAGTTAATATTTTCTGGCGCGGGTACTGGAGTTAAATAGTAAACATCCACAAAACCACGCCATGATTCTAGTGCCCCATCATCGTAACCGAGATCTATGATCCGGCCTTTGACGCCACCGCCAGTATCTCCGGCGAAACCAACCCCGTAGCCATGGACGTAAACATTGCTTCTAAAAGGTATGATGGAAGGATCGATAGCCACCACGCCATATCCCGCAGGGACGCCACTGGATGTTATTCCATAGGCGGGATGATCAGGAGGTTTTCCCGCTGAGGCGGCCGTATACGAGGTCGCCCGCATACTGACAACGCGCCAATATTCCTGTTGACCATCGGGCGTATCAAGCATTCTGACGACTATTTTTGTACCGTAGCCAATGACTTCATCAACCGGCTGCCGGGTTATCCATTCACCTACGTCGACTTGTTCGATGATTGTTCCATTCTCAATACGCGTCTTCGTGACTTTTCTAAGATTGCCGGCAGCGCCTTCACTTAGGAATGCCTTTTGATCTATTTCCAATTCATCAGAAGGAACTAAGGCCGATCCAAAGGGAATTGCAGCGTCTTCAACCTCGAACAGTTCCTGGACTCGAACGACCTCAATTTGTTCGCCAGGATTCAGCATAACGTTAGAATCTGGCATCGTGTAATCCCGTCCCAACAGACCAATTCCAACGCCACCGAGAATATCTAAGACATCCTTGTTTTGACTATATGACTCGATGGTTTCACCGTCGGCGAGAATAGTATATGGTTCAGCTCGGCTAATTGTGATTATTTGTCCTGTCATGAGCCAGGTACCGGGTGGCGGTTCGATTTTGTCCTGCGATCGAAGTGATATGCCTGCTTCAGCTACGGCTTCTCCAACGGTATGAGCTATGCTGGAGAGGGTTAAATCTCTATCACCGTCAATAATCTGAATTTCTGAATTCCGCTTAATCTCCAAAGTAGCCGGCACTGTTGCGTTCTTTAAATCTGATATTTGTATGGACTTGTCACCAGCCAAGATCTGGTCTCCCGGATAGATAATCAAACCAGCTTCAGAGAGAAAAGTTGCGATGTTAGGCTGGAGCGTCCAAAGATCTCTTTCCATTCCAGCCTCGACTAGACGCACGGATCGGGCTTTTTTGACAATAATTACCGAATTGGGATCGATGACGCTCTTCAAAGAGGGTTGGACAAAGTCTTCCGCTCGTACTGAGATACCTGCCGCTTCTAAAACCGCCTCAACGTTGTCGAAGCCTCCGGAGACGGTCATGATGTTGCCATCAACTTCAATGCCGTATTGTGAGTCCTTCTGGAGTAGGAATCCAGCTGCAAGCAAAACGATAATTGCAGCAAATAATAGTCCGAGAAGAAATGGGCGACTGCTGATAAAATGAGGCATATTATGGGCAAAAATAGCGGCAGGGCGAGTGGGGTGGGTGAACTTTAGTCACTTTGGGTATTCCGGCCAATACTGCCAAATGCATTGCCGAAAAAGATTTATGTCCCTGATACCGACGATTACCAGGTGGTCCTGGGCACCCGAGGGATACGCCTTAGCGCTGCTTCCTCCCGGACCTGACGCGGTTCGACGGCCCTCGCCGCCAGGGACCCAGTTATCGCCGGTATCAGAGACACAAATTATGGTCAGTGAAGGGATCGTAACAAATGCAACAGTGGACGTCAATAGCGCTCATTCATCTTGACCGGATTTATAATCTGGATTCCAAAATTGACCGCTGATTAGCTAATTCCACATACCTAGTGCTTCTGGACCCCGGTCGAGCTCCCATGGATAAACGACATAAGCATCGGTGACGGCTGCGTAATATGTAGGCGTGTTCCCTGGATATAAGGAAGATCCAGGTTTGTAATGAAGGACACAAGTATCCGGGATGCCTCCAGCACCATCAACCCTGCTAGCCACGGTGAAGATATTTCGCCCCCGCGTCCATACATCATCCACTACCAGAATTCGCCGACCTTCGAGAACTTCATCATCCGGAAACTGTATGAATTCAGGGACGGCAAATCGTTCCTCTGGATGGCTCTGCAGACCTGGAAAATCTGTTGGGAAGCGCACTGAAGCTGTCAATATATAGGTGATATTGAGGGCTTCGGCTAACATTCCACCTGGAACAAGACCCCCGCGCGTTACGATAATCATAGAATCGTAGCGACCGCGAATCTGGGGGACCAGGTAATCGATCAACTTATCTACATCGGACCAAGTTAGAACTTCACGCCGCACTGTAAACTGCTCCTTCCACTTGGCTGCACTCTTTCGAAGCAGACAGAATCACTAGGCAACATCATCGACATCCAGACCTATTTGCGCCTCGCAGGAAATCGGGTCAATATGGTTGCCCTATCGGGGATCGGTAATTTGGCACCAGGTGCCAGGCTGGCCGGGACACGAAGCGATCGCGTTCCACCTCCTAGCTGGTATATTGAAAAGGATGTTCCTGGTTCGGAATAATTTAATGGCACGATTGCCTGGCCGAGCAAATATCCTTCAGTGTCAATAGCGCAACTTGTTACCGTGCCCACTATTTTACCACGCTTGTCGACGATAGGATCACCAAGTTCTGGTCTTCGAACGCCCTTATCGTCCATCCGGAACCTGACAATGACTTTTTCGAGATTCTCTAATTGATTGATATAAGGCTGCCGACCAACAAAAAATGGCTTCCAAAGCTTCAGGTAGTTTTTAAACCCGGCTTGGGCTGGATTTAGATTGAGGAGGCCTGCGAGTTCATGCCCGTACAACGGCAAACCAGCCTCAGTCCTGGTGCTATCTCGCGCGGCCAATCCGCAAGGCCGTAAGCCGAATTCATCACCGGCATCCAGTAGCTTCTGCCATAATTGCGGCGTTTGGTCAGGATGTAGAAACAGCTCGTAGGCAACTCTTTCCCCGGTGTAACCTGTTCGTGAGATGACCACAGGGAAACCGCCAACAATCCCTTCAGTTAAACCGGCCCACGGCAGGTTCTTGATTCGTTCCATCAAGGCAGGATCGTCGCAGAGTTTAAGCAGTATGTCCACCGAAGATGGTCCCTGGAGGGCAATATCGACAAGGCAATCATTTCCCCACTGAGGATCTCGTAGATCTCGTAGAACCGTGGGATGAGTCAGCCGGCTCCACGGGCGTTGTTCATCGATCCTCACTACTCCGTCGTTAACGGCATTTAACCATGCCCAATCCTTGTCATTGTTAGCAGCGTTGACCACCAACATGAACTTGTCATGTCCGCGTCTGTAAATCAGCAGATCATCGACAACGGAGCCGTCGGGAAACAATAAGTAAGTGTAAAATGAACGACCGATTTCTAGAGCATCAATGTCGTTTGTAGAAACCGAGTTGAGGAAGGTTGCAGCATATGGCCCGCTGGCTTCCAGAACGCCCATGTGACTTACATCAAACAGTCCGGCCGATTCTCTAACTGATGCATGCTCTTCGCCAACGGATGTATACCAAACGGGCATATCCCAACCACCAAAGGGAACCATCCGTCCACCGAGACGAATATGGGTATCGTGTAGCTTGGTTTCCTTCAATGAATCGTCATGAGGCTCTTCCCAGGTAAATTCTGGAAATGATGCCTTGGCTCGAGCACCTCTATCATGGCCGATAAAGAACGGCTTTTCTATTGCTACCGGTTCGCTTTGTCCACCGTCACCCAAGTCAATTGTTGGTCTTCTAACTTGTTTGGAAACAATAGGCCCTGGTAATTTCGCATAGATATCACCAAAATCAACATAACCATCCGACAGATCCACAAGCCACTCGGTAGCTTTCTTCGTGGTGTGTCCCTGGGCATCTAATTGCAAATAATAACGGTCGTTAGCAACTTTTGAGATTCGGCCGTCGGCTACGAAATCGGGACCGATAATTCGAGTTGGCTGATTTTCGGCGACCTTTAATGATTGGATATCGCTGGTAGTCGCATACTGCAGAAAATTTGTTACCAGATCTCCTCGTATCTCTATAATATTCGATTCGGAACTTCTACGCTCTTGCTGAGTTAATTCGGCAACTATTTCTCTTGCCCGCCTTAATGCAGCGGGATCAACTTTTGAACGATTAAGTTTCTTATTACCTAATGCTGAATATTCGAATGGTTTACAACCCTGGAGCAGGGTCGAGATGGCTTCGGCCAAAAGATCGATTTGCTCGATACTATATCCAAGTTGGCTAATCCAAACGGTACCCAATCTGACCCCTGTTGCCCTAAAGGCGCTCGTGTCACCTGGTATTGTGTTACGATTGGTGACGATTCCGGCAACATCGAGGATTCGCGCAGCCATATCGCCCGAAAGTCCAAGGCCATTATTCTGTATACCTTTTGTGTCTAAGAGCAACAAATGGTTCTCGGTTCCGCCAGAGACTATTCGTATACCACCTTCTGTCAATTTTTCGGCTAACCTGGATGCATTACTAACGACACGCCCCATGAGTTCTTTGAAATCTTCGGTTTTGGCTAGTTTTAGGGCCAAAGCCAAGGCCGCAATGTTATTCAGATGTGGTCCACCTTGTTCACCGGGAAAAACGGCCCGATCGATCCTCCTTGAGATCTTTGGCAGATGGGTCATGATCATAGCCCCTCGTGGTCCACAGAGGCTCTTGTGGGTGGTCGTTGTTATTACGTCAGCTATGCCGATTGGGCTAGGATGTAACCCAGCAGCAACGAGACCAGAAATATGGGCAATATCGGCCATTAAATACGCGCCGCATTTATCGGCAATTTCCCTAAATCTTTTCCAGTCAACTATGCAGGGGTAGGCCGTAAATCCAGCCACAATTAAATTTGGTTGTGTTTCCAAGGCAAGTCGCTCAATAGCAGCATAGTTCAGCGTTTCGTCTTCAAGATCTATGTAGTAGGGCACTGATTGATAGAGCTTGCCGGAGCGGCTTACTTTGCTACCGTGGGTAAGATGTCCCCCATGGATCAAATCCAACCCCATAACTTTGTCGCCCGGCTGCAATAGTGCACTATATACTGCCGTATTGGCTGGTGATCCGCTCAGTGGTTGAACATTAACGAACATTTCATCGGGCTGAATACCATTGGCGGCAAACAATTCTGCAGCTCGCCGGCGAGTTAGTGCCTCTAAAATGTCGGCATATTCAACGCCCTTGTAATATCTGGGATCGCCGTATCGCCTGAAATGGGCCAATTCGGCGTCAACATCGAGTAGCTCATCCTCGGTTTGCAAACGGCTGGACTCTCGTGGGTAGCCCTCAGCATATATATTGCCAAAATTCGAACTCATTAATTGTCGAACTGGGGGAGACGCCATACTTTCTGAGGGAATTAGAATTATCTTTTCTAGTTGGCGTTTATCCTCAAGTTCGACAAGTCTACTGAGTTCCGGATCTAGTTCATCCAGTGTTCCGGCAAAACTGGTATTCAGTGACATTCTAATAACTCCTGATAATTCGGAATATAAGCACCGTGACATTTGCGATTTAAACTTGAACTGCCGATTATGGCTTTGATCCCTCGTTTATATCGACACGCTGGATATTATGATGAACGCGGTGATTTGGAAAGTGACAGTTGATTTTAACAGCTTTTGTATGGAAAAGCAGTCAATTTTCACCACTTACTATCTCTCATGTAGAATAGCATCCTGTAAAAACTAATCGGGAGATATAAAGTGTCGGCTGAATCTAGAAATGATCAATTAAAGGATTTACAGTTAGCAATTGTCGGCATGGGTTTAATGGGTGGGTCGTTGGCAATGGCACTAAAGCCGCATGTCAAGTCAATCATTGCCATTGACGCCAACCCCCAAATTCTTGAATTGGCCATGGAAAAAGGTTTGGTTATCGATGCGACCGGTGACCTGGCTTCAGGAATCCAAAGCGCGGATCTAATCGTCTTGGCAACACCGGTAAACACGATCATTGATTTGCTAATTCAGATCCCTATAGTAAAGGCAGACGGCTGCATGATAATTGATTTTGGTAGCACTAAACGGGCGATATGCAAAACAATGAACCAGATGCCGGATCGTTTCGATACTATTGGTGGACACCCATTATGTGGAAAAGAAGTGAGTGGCTTATTGGAAGCACAGGCTGACCTTTTCGAACATCACTCGTTTGTTCTGTGCACTAACGATCGTACGAGCCACTTGCTGGAGTTGGTTGCAAAACAAATAATTGGACTCATTGGTGCGTATCCTGTTTTCCTGACCCCCAGTGAGCATGATGCCATAGTTTCTGCCACTAGTCACCTGCCATATGTGGTCTCGGCGCTATTATTTTCCCAAGTTAGCTCTCGGGCGGAAGCACTAACTTGGGATGTTAGCGCTTCCGGATTCAGGGATAGCACCAGGTTGGCCGGATCTAATCCTGATATGATGTCGGACATTCTCCGCAGCAATCGTGACCAGGTGATCATCCAAATTAACGAATATCAAAGTAAACTTGCGAGGTTCAAGGAGATCCTGGAACTACGAGATGATGCAGCGCTTAATTCTCTGCTAGTTAATGTTCAAAACAATCATCGTCTTTATCGAAGATATTTATCATCAAAAGATGACAAGGGGAGCATTACTGATGACGAGGATGTGTATGATGGAGAGTAGGGTTGTACGATGTATTTGCTAATCATGGTTCTCGACGACAGCACAAAATTGAACGAAATTCTTGAAGCCTGGCGAAAAGCCGGCGTGCCAGGGATAACGATTTTAGAAAGCACGGGTATTAATCGTGTTTTGCCTAGACATTCTCCCCAACCAATGTATGCTGGTTTCAGTCACGTTTTTGGAAGTGGCCGAGTAGGACACAATACCCTATTTGCTATCATTGACTCGATGGAAATCGCCGAGGCGGCCGCGGCGGCATCTGAAGAGATCCTAGGCGATCTAAGTCAGCCTCATACTGGAATCATGAGCGCCCTCCCAATTGAAAAAATCTGGGGCATCCCGGAACCCTATTACAACGAATAGTAGAACCGGGGTCAGAGTATGATGTTAGCTGACATTACACCATGGCTGCTGTTTGTCATCAGCGCGGCAATCGTCGTTATCATCGCCAATAAATTAGCGCTCTATGGTGATGTCATTGCAGTTCGCACCAATCTGGGAGGGCTAATTATTGGTACGATCTTTTTGGCCGCCGCGACCTCTCTGCCTGAATTGATCACGTCGATAAGTGCATTTCGTCATGGTGTTCCCGATTTGGCAGTCGGCAATCTGTTTGGCAGCAATATGGTCAATGTCCTGTTGTTGGCCATCATCGATTTAGTAAATTATCAAGTTCCGTTGCTGCGACGAATGGCTGTTAGCCACACATTGACGGCCGTGTTGGCTTCGTTGCTCATGCTAATGTCCGTCATCTTTATTCTGGCCGATCTGGGACTGACCATTGGTTGGGTCGGAATTGATAGCCTTATCCTCATTGGTATATATTTCGGTGGTTTATGGCTCATTCAGCAAGAAAACCAGCTTTCCAAAGGTTCTACCAAACCCATCGTTATGCCAGTTGCCGATAATTTTCCTTCATTACGCCACGGAATAATTGGATTTCTGGCAACTTCGGCTATTCTCATTCTGGTTGTTCCCCAACTAGTCAGGGCCAGCACCGAAATAGCCGAGATCACGGGTCTGGGCAATAGCTTCATTGGCACCTCACTCTTGAGCGTGGTCACTTCGCTGCCAGAGTTACTGGCCGCTGTTGCGGCAGTGAGAATTGGCGCATTCGACCTGGCCGTTGGCAATCTTTTTGGGTCGAGCGTCTTTAATATGTTGAGCTTGGGTGTGGCTGATTTCTTTTATACCGACGGCCGGTTGTTAGGGTCTGTCAATCCAATATTTGCCTTGGTTGCGTTGCTAGCCTTATTGCTGACTAATATGGCTTTACTTGCCAATCTGGCCCGGGTTGAGCGCCGTTTTCTCTTTATTGAATTAGATTCAGCCGCGATAGTCGTTGTCTATCTTGCAGGTATGTATCTATTGTTCGTGCGGGGAGGATAAGGCAATGAGAAAGGGTTAAGGAGAGTTTGTAGCCCATTCTCCAACGCGATTAAAGCGTTCCTGATTTCTTGACCAATCTATTCACCGAATTTTATGCCCTGTGCTAATGGAAGTTCGTTTGACCAATTAATTGTATTCGTTTGGCGACGCATGTAGGCTCGCCAGGCATCAGATCCTGATTCGCGCCCACCTCCTGTTTCCTTCTCCCCTCCGAATGCTCCTCCAATTTCCGCACCAGAGGTCCCAATGTTTACGTTTGCTATACCACAATCGGATCCCACCGCCGAGAGAAATGTTTCTGCAGTCCTCATTGATTCGGTGAATATGGCGCTGGATAGTCCTTGGGGCACATTATTATGCATCTCGAGCGCTTGCCCAATATCCTCAAATTCCAATAAGTATAAAATAGGCGCAAATGTTTCTTCTTTTACGATTTCCGTCTGTTCTGGCATGTGAACAATGGTAGGCTCGACAAAATTTGGACCAATATCGGTTCTCTTTTTACCACCGACAAGAATCCGGCCGCCATCATCTGCTGCTCGCTGAATGGCTTCAAACATATTCTCGACAGCGTCGCGCGATACCAGCGGGCCCATCAAGATGCCGTCGTCCATAGGATCACCGATTTTTACCTGACCATAGGCCTGTACCAGTCTTTCTGTTAGTTGTTCGACCAGATTCGAATGGACGAGAAGCCGGCGCGAAGTTGTGCATCGTTGACCTGCAGTAGCGACTGAAGCGAATAGAACTGCCCGTGTTGCTAAATCCAAATCGGCATCTTCCGCTATGACGATGGCATTATTTCCACCACATTCCAACAGGGAGCGGCCAAGACGCCCGCCGACGACCTGAGAAATGTGGCGGCCAACCTCTGTTGAGCCAGTGAACGAAATCAGCGGTAACCGTCCATCATTAATTAACAATTCTCCCACGTCTAAACCGGTGCCAACGGCGAGGTTAAATACACCGGATACGCCATGGTCCGCCATGACTTGATTACAGATGTGTTGTACCGCGATAGCAGTCAACGGGGTTTGTTCTGAAGGTTTCCAGATTACTGAATCCCCACACGTCGCTGCAATGGTAGAATTCCAGGACCAAACGGCAACGGGAAAATTAAACGCGGTTATCACTCCAATGGGACCCAAAGGATGCCATTGTTCATACATTCGATGGCCTGGGCGCTCCGAATGCATTGATAATCCATATAATTGTCTAGAAAGACCCACTGCGAAATCGCAGATGTCGATCATTTCTTGGACTTCGCCTTGGCTTTCGACTCGAATTTTACCCATTTCGAGGCTTATCAGGTCAGACAAAGGTTCTTTTAGTTCTCTGACCGCATTTCCGAGATCTCGGATGAGTTGCCCTCTCTTCGGCGCCGGAATATTTCTCCAGCTTTGAAACCCTTTCTGAGCTCGTTGCACAACCTGGTTGTAGACGAGCTGTGTTACCTGAACAACCGATGCGATTGGCTCCTCTGTGGTTGGGTTATAGGATACTAATGTGGATCCATTTTTATCAATAACCCAATCATCTATTCCAGTACAAGCGCCGGGATTAACGTCCTCGATTTGTAACTTTCTCAGCAAGGCCTGCATGTTACTTCCTCATTTTCAAATCATAATCAAGTTAACCGGACGAGTTTAGCACAAGCAATACCTGGTCACCAGAACCGAATCAAGGCTATTGACCAGGTAATATCTTTTCCTGTAGAATCAACGGCTATCTTATTAAGGAGGATCAATGAGCACTAACACTGAAGCAAGCGGCATCACCTTAAGCCGCAGCATGGGGCTCTTAGACATTACGATGATCGGCGTAGGGGCAATGATCGGCGCCGGCATTTTTGTATTAACAGGAATAGCTGCCGGGGTTGCAGGCCCAGCCCTCGTTATCGCTTTTTTTCTGAATGGCGTTGTGACTACTTTTACGGCGCTATCTTATGCCGAATTAGGCTCCAGTTTCCCAGAAGCCGGAGGTGGTTATCTTTGGGTAAAGGAAGGGATGAGCGGTACCCAAGGATTCCTAGCCGGCTGGATGAGTTGGTTTGCTCATGCCGTGGCTTGTTCACTATATGGCCTTGGATTTGGTCGTTTTGCTTATGAAATTTGGGATTTAGCCGGGCTGCCGACATTCGGTCTGTCACCCGAAGCGATGACGCTCATTTTCATGGTCGCGATTGTCAGCTTGTTTTCATTTATCAACTTTCGAGGGGCTAGCGAAGCCGGAACTGTCGGTAATGTCGTCACTATTGCCAAGGTTATTATTCTGCTCATTTTTGTCGGCTTTGGCCTTTATGCCATGTCACAAAGACCTGAGGCGGTCGATGTATTTAAAAAAGATTTACTGCCCAATGGGATTGGAGGGGTCTTCCTGGCGATGGCGTTAACATTTATTGCCTTCGAAGGATACGAAATCATCGCCCAGAGTGGTGAAGAAGTGATTAATCCGATGCGCAATATACCTCGGGCGATTCTTATATCGATAGCGGTAGTCGTCGTGATTTACGTGCTAGTCGCATTTGTTGCCATTGGCGCCACAACCCAGACAGGTGGGCTACCGGTATGGGAATATTTGGCCGAACAAAAGGAAATCGCCATTGTCAAGTCGGCTGAGGAGTTTATGCCGGCTGGGGGCATTTTGATACTAATCAGCGGTCTGGCTTCTACCATGTCGGCTCTTAACGCCACGATTTATTCTTCATCCCGGGTCTCCTTTGCAATGGGTAGAGACCATAACTTACCTGAACGGTTTGGGCGTGTTCATCCAAAGATGCACACGCCGTACTGGGCAATATTTTTATCGGCTATCTTGATCATAGCCATGGGAATAGCGCTTCCGATCGAACAAGTAGCTGCGGCCGCAGATATTATGTTTTTGTTGATGTTCGCTCAAGTAAACATCACCGTCATGACTCTCCGTCGACGGCGGCCGGATTTAGAACGTGGATTTTTTGTGCCCTTGTTTCCCTGGCCCCCGATCATCGGAATTATCACCAATGTTGCTCTTGCCGTGTTCCTGGCATACGAGTTAAAGAGTGTAGGTTTAGTGGCAATTGCTTGGATTCTCTTTGGCGCCTTGTTTTATTGGGGATACTTCCGCGGTAAGGAGGAAACTGAGAGGCCAAAGGAAGTGATCCTTGAAGAAACATTGGTCTCTGTAGATTACTCGGTTCTCGTTCCAGTAGCAGATGTTCAGCAAGCCGGCACACTAGGTCGATTAGGCAGTGTCTTGGCCAAGGAACATAATGGCGGTGTCCTGGCCCTTCACGTGGTGAAGGTACCCCCTCAACTCAACCTATCCGATGGGCGTTTGTTCTTGAAGGAAGGCCGGCCACCGCTGCAAGAGGTTATCGAGCAAGCAAAAGAATATGATGTTCCTGTGCACACAATGATCCGCTTAGGCCGGAATGTATCCGACGCGATATTGAAGACGATCGCCGAACACGCAAGCGATATGATTTTGTTTGGCTGGCCTGGTAGATCAGGGGTAAATGAACAGCTTTTTGGTTCGGTCATCGATCAAATCGTCGCCAACCCGCCCGCGGATATCGCCATTCTACGATATCGCCCCCATACTGAATTTCGCCGGATCTTGGTGCCTATTGCTGGCGGGCCAAATGGTCGCTTGGCAGTTAACTTAGCCCTTGCTGTTGCCAAAAATACCAAAGAAGAGTCAGAAATCATCTTAATGAATGTCGCGGTTGGTGATGTTAATCCTGTTCAAGCAGAAGCCAGGGCGAACAATGCCTTCCGGTATGCACGGCATGGACATGATTTTCCATTCATCGAACGTATTGAGTCAGCGGAAGGTCCTGTAGAAGGGATTTTGGCTGCGGCGGCCGACTGCGACCTCGTTGTAATAGGGGCGACGAAGGAACCGCGCTTCAAGAACCTGCTAATGGGTAATGTTGCCCAGAGGGTTGCAGAGCAGGCCCAATGTCCTGTTATTATCGTTAAGCGACAGAGCACCATGTTGGATTCAATTATGCGAGAAACTGTTCTCTCACCAATCCGTCAGTCAGACAAATTGGCCGAGACTCAAGAACGGGCAAAGAACTAAAAAGAAATAGGCAGGATAATTAACGCGAACATAGCCGAATCACCAATTTATATTGGACAAGGGGACCAGATTTCTGGTCCCCTTTCTGTTTTCAAGAATGACCATATATTTACTCGAAGGTAGGAACAGTAACAACGAAAGATGAGTCAACTGATCAAAACTCCTACGAACTGGGCAGAGTGGTCGAAGATATTCGGCGATCCGCAAATTTGGCAGCTGATATTGATAGAAATCTGCAAGAAAACGGGAATTACGCCAGCTTTGCCTTTTGCAGCAGGTTATCCTGGAACATGTGCGGTATTCGCAGTCGAAAGAGAATTTGTTATTAAAATATTTCCTCCATTTTTGCCGGGTGACTATTCACACGAACTCAGTGCCTACAGGTTGCTAGGCGATCGACTGGACCCTTTTTTACCAAAATTGGCTAGCTTTGGGATTATTGAAGATGAAATTAACTGGCCTTACCTGGTTCTCGAATATCGCGAAGGACCGCCGCTCCGCGAAATAATCGATGATACGCAACAACAGAACTTGAACAGTATTGGTAAAGAACTTGGAAATATTCTCAAGCGATTGCATTCTACGCCACTTCTACCGGGAGAATCATCATTCGATATACGTAGGGAAAGCTGGCAAGAATTCATTCAAAATCGACAAGCTCATTGCCGCGCAGAGATAGAGCAAAAGACAAATTTTTCAACTCGATTGCTGGATTCTATCGAGCAGTTTGTCTATTCTTACCCAGTTTTATCTGAAACCAATGAGCCATCGAAGCTTCTAAATGGTGACCTGACCGAAGACCACTTGCTACTCGTTTGGCGTGACGGTGAATGGCAGATCGATGCCCTGATCGATTGGGCTGACTCATTAGTGGGGGATGTTGAGTATGAGTGGGTTCCCCTTTGGTTTGGTTTGTGCCAAAGAAAACCCGAATTCTTCTCTGCGATTATGAGAAGCTATGATCCGACATTGATCTTTGATGAACGTTTTCAAAGGCGAATGACTGCGTACACATTCATCCATCAATTTGGGGCTGACATTATCGCTTATTGGTTAGCACGCACATCACCTGGCACGATTGACACGCTTCCCGAACTAATGGCTTGGTTGTGGCCAGTTGTTCCAGCTTAGAATTGGTGAACGGTTTATAACACCTTGGCTTAAACTAAGGTGTTCAATCGAACAAACGACTTAATTCGTCTCGATCAGGTCTTCTTAGGCGCTGTTTACCCTCATTTGATTGGTTCCAGACCACGGCGTCCCCAGCGCCTGCCTGGCCAATCTGAGCACATTCGATACCGGCCGTTTTCAAGGCCTGGCAAACCTTTCCAGCATCTTCAGCGGGTAATGTGAACAACAATGCACCCGAACTTATTGACGCCATCGGATCAATTTGGAAGTGCTCGGTAATTCGACAAGCAAGGCATGATATCGGAACCTTTTCCAGTTGGACAACGAGCTCCCGACCAGACGCTTCTGCCATTTCCCATAGTGCGGTGGCTAATCCTCCCTCGGTTGGATCATGCATGGCAGTTACATTGCCAGTCTCTAAGGCTATTCTTGCGTCTTTTAGGATACTGATGCCGGGATTAGTCAGGTAATTTCGTGCTTCCTCGATTTCCTGTGGTGTTAGGATGCCGCTAAGTTTATCAGGATGCTCTCGAGCTAAAATTGATATCGCTTCTATGGGCACGCCTTTGGTAATTATGATATGGTCACCGGGCATGACTCCGGTAGGAGTGATGAGCTTATCACGCCCCACCTGCCCGATCATCGTACCAACCAATATCGGTTGATCCAATCCGTGAGTTATTTCTGTATGCCCGCCGATGACCGTTATGTTCAGACTCCGGCAAGCATCGAATACTTGCTGCACTATTTCTAAAAGGGATCTCGCTGTCGATTCAGCGGCCGGCAGCAACACCGTGACTAACAACCAGCGTGGAGTTGCCCCCGTGGTTACAATGTCGTTGGCATTCACTTGGACGAGATACCAGCCAATTTCATCACTAACGAAGGTGATTGGATCAGACTTTAAGACCAATAGCTCCTGCCCGAGGTCTATGACAGCGCAATCTAACCCGATTCCTGGACCAACGAGAATCGATGAATCGTCTGTGGGAGCGAGTGATATCAATTGAGAAAGAAGATGAGGATCGATTTTCCCTACAGGGAGCACCTCAGGGTTCATTCGTTCACTAATCTTGAATTACTTCAACCATTTGCTCCGACTCTGTCGATTCGGTCTTGTCGGAACATGCTTCTTCTTCCATTGTCGATATCGTGTGGGCGACAACCTCTATAGCTACCCGTTGTTTCCTGTATAAATCAGATTCGCTCATCGCCAATCGGCGGGCTACATCTCGTACCTTCTGGCCCTGAATAAATTTCAGCTCCAAAATATTGTACAATATCCACTCGGTCGTGGTCATGCTACGTTCGCCTTCTGGTCGCTGTTGCTCAACAGCCCGTGACAGGATATACCGCAGGGCTTTTGTTGGATTGTCATCATGCTCGTGAGCGGCATCTTGGACAACCTGCAGATGTAGTAGTGGGCTTTCAGTTAACTTTGGCCCACCCCAATAATGGCTCAAGGCATCCCACACCATGCCATTGAACTCTGGATCGGCAATGATTTCAGAATCATCACTAATTGGTGCTGTAAGAACCGGAGTTCCTCCAAATGTTGCTTCACTGCGCCGTTTCTGTAATGCAGTGACCTGAGGTAATAAACCTTCGACAGCCGCAAAAACCTGCTGCTGTAATAGACGATCCTCAAGCGCGCTTGCGGCCTGTACTATGAGGTGGTCGAACACATCCTCCTCCGTTTCGTTCAGATCTGGCTTTTCTGAACGAGCTTTGATGCCAAGTATGCCAACAAGTATGGCCTGTGGTTCGATGTACAAAGGTTTGATCCAATAATTTCGCCACAGAATGAAACCGTCGCTCCGATTGAGCGACTGATTTGTTAAATTTGATTTGCCGGCTGTTTTGGCGATTTCATTCCACTCATCATTCAGCTGGTTGTTGCCGGACACATCTAAAGGACCAACCACAGCCTCAAGATGTGTTCCAAGCGGTGTTATCGAGGTGATGAACGCTGAAGGCGTTCTTAAAACTTCACAAGATGCGGCCAATATACTTTCGAGAAACTGCCTCATATCTCGTGTTGTTAATACGCGCTCACTTAGTTGCTGAATCCTGCGCACCTCGGGTTCATCGGTTAGTTGGAAAAGTCTCTCAAGCGGCCGCTTGAATGCATGTAGAGACCATTCAACTAGAATTATTGTGCCTACGATGGCTATTGCCAATGCGGTTTCCACAGGCAAGCCAAGCAGCGTATCAGTCCTCGTAACTGTAATGTAGACTAATAGGACTATCGTTGCCGTCAGGGGCACTCGGGCCATGAACTTAAATAGGCGAACCCGAACTACTCGATCCGGTGATGTGGCTCCGAAATAAGCAACATAGTAAGTCAGAAAAGCAAACATGATACTGACCACAAAATTGCCTATGATGATGACCAGCCAAAATGCGATAGACACATTTAAGCTTGGGTTGCCGCTAAATGTTAGATAGGGAAATACCGCTAAGGGTGCTGCCAATGAAGTGGCCAGAATCACCGTCATTCGTTTACGGGTAGTAGAAGTCACGCACCGTTCCCGGGCGCGCCAAACCATATAAATACTGCCTGTACTAATCAGCCAATAATAAAGCGTGAATAAGGGGAATAACGGACCACCACTCAGGTGAGGAGCATGTTCGACGGATACAAGATCCGCAACCAATAGATCGGTAAAAAGGGCCAATGTAAAAAATATCACCCCGATGATATACCACACTCGAACGGAGATTCGCCTCACCTTACTCACATCTCCGGTAGTGACTAATAAGGCATCGGACAAATGGAAAAGAGCGGCCGGTACCATAGCAATCCCTACCCACTCTAGCCTTATCCAAATTTCAGTAGATAAGGGCACGACTGCTCGAGTAACCAATAGCTCCGTAAAATAAACTATGATGACAAAAAACAAGAGCGAGTTAAAGGCACGAGTAACCCGGTCATGCCGAAAGTGGGGGAGGTTATAGAGGAGAACAGCAGCGCCAAATAAGACGATCGTTGCCTGTATAAAGTCGTTGATCAGCGCCAGGAGATCCGTCAACTGCTGGTACAAAATCGGATTCATATCAAAAGAGCTAAGCCCCTAGTAGGATTTGCCTTGAATTATCTTGATTCTTTGAGCTTGTGGCCCGTCAAATCAAACAAATTACCGGTTGATTAAGCGGGTGATGGTGATGGTGGCAAATCAAGGGACGATGGCGGTTTCCACTCCTTGGATTTCTTGCTGGTTTCTGACTGGGAACCTTCAGGAGCCGGATTACTGCTAGGTGTATCAACGGGCGTTTCTTCTTTTCCCTCGATCAAGGCAATAAATTCATCCATTTCCAATGTCTCGACTTCCAGCAGCCTGGCCGCAAGGATCTCTAGCTTGTCTCGGTTGCTAGTGAGTATCTGCTTCGTCCGCTCATATTCGATATCGATAAATTCTCGAACCTGCTGATCGATTTTTTCTGCTATTGCGTCAGAATAATCACGCTGTTCACTAATTTCGCGACCAAGAAATACCATCTCTTGTTTGTTACCGTAAACGCGGGGACCCAGTTCATCGCTCATACCATATTGAGTGACCATTGCGCGGGCCATTTTTGTTATCTGTTGCAGGTCATTGCTCGCGCCAGTTGTAATTTCGCCAAAAACGATTTCTTCAGCGACCCGACCGCCCAGTGCGGTAGCAATCAAGGCCTTGAACTTCGAACGGCTATAGAAATAAATATCGTCTTCCATAAACCAGGTCACGCCACCGGCCATGCCTCTTGGGATGATCGTAATCTTGCGAACCGATTGGGCGTGCGGCAAGAAGTGACTCACCAAGGCATGTCCCGCTTCATGATAGGCGGTGATCTCTTTTTCTTCAGGGCTGATCACCCGACTTTTTCGTTCAGGTCCAAGCTGAACGCGCTCTATCGCTTCTTGTAGTTCTGACATACCAATGACTTGTTTGTCGCGACGGGCAGCCAACAAGGCACCTTCGTTGACGGTATTTTCGATATCGGCGCCAACAAACCCAGGCGTCGCTTTCGCCAAGACATTGATATCGACATTAGAGGCAAGGGGCTTGCCCCGTAAATGAACCTTAAAAATCGCTTCGCGGCCTCGGATATCGGGCCGATCGAGGACGACACGCCGGTCAAATCTACCAGGTCTCATCAGAGCTGGGTCGAGGATATCCGGTCTGTTGGTAGCTGCTAGTATTATGATGTGCGTATCGGTGCCAAAACCATCCATCTCTACCAATATTTGGTTCAGCGTTTGCTCCCGCTCGTCATGGGAGCCCCCTAAACCAGCGCCTCGTTGCCGGCCGACAGCATCGATTTCATCGATAAATATGATACAAGGGCTGTGGCGTTTGGCTTGTTCAAATAGATCTCTAACCCGGCTCGCGCCAACGCCCACAAACATCTCAACAAACTCTGATCCAGCGATGGAAAAGAAAGGCACCCCTGCTTCACCGGATACTGCTTTTGCCATTAATGTCTTGCCAGTTCCTGGACTACCAACCAGCAACACACCTTTCGGTATTCGAGCCCCAAAGCTGACAAATTTGTCTGGCTCCTTAAGAAACTCGACAATTTCTTCTAGTTCTTCCTTCGCCTCGTCGCATCCGGCTACATCATCAAAGCTAACAGTGGGGTGATCGCCGGTGAACATACGCGCCTTACTCTTTCCAAAGGACATCGCCTGATTATTTGACCCCTGAGCTTGGCGCATAATGAAATAGAGAAAGCCAATAATCAGTAATGCAGGAAGAAAAATGCCTAGAATATTGAGCCAGTTTCCCCAGCGGCTAGGTGCTTGATAGATAATGATGGTATCCCCCGCTATATAATCATCTTCATTAACACCATAAGCAGATAAAACTTCTTCTAAGGAACTAACGCTACTTATCTGGGTTTTCGCAGCGGGTATCTGACCATCTTTGTAGTTGACTGTCACCTCCCGCCCATCACCAGATACCTCCAATTCATCTATTTCGCCACTTTTAATCTGTATTGCTAATTCACTGATGGCCAACTCCTCAGTCGGATCTTCAGTGGAATTGTAGCTCCACAGAATTGCCACAATGGCCACGATTATCAGCAGGTATATAAACCATCTGGTTAATTTGCTTGAATTCACACTAAGGTCTCCAACAATGTCGGGGGCTTACGTCCAAAGGTTAGCAACTCCATCACATCTTGCTCCGAAGCCGCGTCATAGGCCCAACCATGCGGCTAAGCATAGGTCAAAACTGTCAACGATAAGCCAAGTTGCTCCTCGAAAACCACCTACACATTTATAGGTTTAACTATCATCAGTATAGCAGAAAGGAAAGTCCAGGGCTAAATAGGCTGGCGTGTGGGATAGGGGGTTAGGGATAGTTCAACCGGTGTATCTTAAGAAAACAATGTACCAAAGAGGAATTAGGCCGAGCAGGCTGATAAGTGCTATCACCCCCAGGGTTACGACTGTCCAATCCATGTCAGGTGCTTCATCCAATGGAGAATAGACTATATCTGGCTTCAACGAGGAACTGTAGACGGCCGGATCCGGTGTTTTGGGTGGTGCGAGTTGAGTTTTCTCTGGTGCTTTTCTTGTCATCTCGGGCTGAATATAATTTATCTCTGTCTTCATCTCCGTTATCTTTGTCAATCCGGCCAGTTCGACGGCGGCAATTCCTGTCTGTTCAGCACTTCGTTTCCGGTAAGAAACCAAGACTTGCCCTAGTTGATCTGCCGTCCGATAACGGCCGGATGGTTCCTTGGACAACACTTTTGCGACGATCTGGTCAATCTGCCGGGGAATAGCCGGATTATATTGAGATGCTGGAGGCGGTGTTTGTCTCATATGCTTGACGGCCAATGCTGTATGGCTATCGGCATCAAATGGCAGACGGCCGGTCAACATCTCAAATAGGATAACGCCGATACTATAGACATCTGAAGCTGGCGTTGGCGATTCACCCGCAGCCTGCTCAGGAGAAAAATACTGAGGCGTTCCCCATATGATTTCTGATTCCTGGATCGTCGTCTCTGATAGCGCCCGCGCAATCCCAAAATCCGTGACTTTAACTTGATTGTCTAGAGAAACCAGCACGTTTTGGGATTTTATGTCGCAATGAACGAGATTGGCGCGATGAGCATATCCTACACCAGCACAGATCTTTATCGCTATATCTAAGGCCTGTTCCACCGATATTGGTCTATCAAAGCGCTGATAATATTGGCGAATGAAATCCTTTAGGGTCTGGCCTTCTACGTATTCCATAACGATGTAGTATCGGCGGCCATCTTGGCCGATATCATGGACGGTAACGATATTTGGGTGTGAAAGGTTCGCGGCCGAATGGGCTTCTTTCTGGAAACGCCTGAGGAATTCTTCGTCACTTGTCAGATTCTCATGCAAGATTTTAATGGCAACTCTTCGTCCTAGCAGGGAATCAAGCCCTTGGTAGACCGTTGACATACCGCCTGTTCCGGCACGTCTAACGATTTCATAACGCCCATTTAAGATATTTCGTGTGTCTTGCATATCATAATTTTAGCGTAACCAATTCATGTAGGAAAGGCTATAATTCACCATATTTTTATGGAGATACTGCCATACTAGGTCCGGGGAAATATTTGCCCGGCCATATCACATATGATAGCATCCGGTTTAGATTTTATGGCGGGTGTAGTGTAGTGGTTAACACGTCTGGTTGTGGCCCAGAAGATCGTGGGTTCGAATCCCATCACTCGCCCAATAGGCCGAATTCATTTGATTCGTCCAGTTTTTAAGCGCCCGTAGCTCAATGGACAGAGTACCTGGCTTCGAACCAGGTGGTTGGGAGTTCGAATCTCTCCGGGCGTATTGAGAAGAAATCAACCACCCGAGAGGGTGGTTTTTTATTGTTGAGGAGAAGATTATGTCAGGAGCTAATCTCCGGGCAAAAATTCGCACCCACGGTTTCAAGATTGGCCATGCCTCAGATCTCGAGGCATTGACCGGATGTTCGGTGGTCCTATGCGAAGACGGTGCCGTTTGCGGAATAGACAAGCGGGGTGGGGGAACTACCACTCGACAAGCGGATGCTTTTGAACCTTGGCATGTGGTCCAATCCGTCCATGGTGTATTGCTAACAGGGGGATCAGCTTTCGGTCTTGGCGCCCTAAGCGGAGTATTGGCGTTTCTCGAAGAACGAGAGATTGGATTCGACATGCGTGTTGCCCGAGTACCAATAGTTGCCGCCGCAGGCCTTTTTGACCTTGCTATCGGTAATGGAATTATTCGCCCAGATCCCGATATGGCTTACGAGGCATGTATGAATGCCACTACAGAATTGCCTCTAGAAGGCTGTATTGGGGCGGGTACGGGAGCCACCGCTGGCAAGTTATTGGGAATGGACCATGCGATGAAGTCCGGCATTGGTTGGGATAGCCTCGAACTAGAGACAGGGCTTATCGTTGAGGCGCTCGTCGCGGTCAATCCTGGTGGTGATATTATCAATCCCGCCGATGGCGCAATCTTAGCTGGCGTTCGATCTGCAGTTTCCGGTGATGAATACCAGCGAACAACATATTTCGCCGATGCGCGAAAAGTTCTTATGCAATTCACCAACCCTCCTCAGGTTGAAGCCGGTATTGAAAATACTGTCATTGGTGTTGTTCTGACAAATGCAAAGTTAACTAAAGTTCAGGCGACAAAAGTCGCCCAGATGGCGCATGACGGCCTGGCGCGAACAATTCGGCCCGCCCATACCATGTTCGATGGCGATACAGTCTTTACGTTAGCTCGTGGAGAGGTAGAGGCAGATGTTAGCGTTGTAGGAGCCTTGGCGGCAGAAGTCTTTTCTGATGCGATCGTAAGCGCCGCGCTAAACGCAAAAGGTTTAGGTGGATTGCCGGCCGCGATTGATGTTCCAACTCAATAGGGAAGGGTAGAGAGGCATAACATGACGAGGGATCAAGTGATTTCGGTTTTTGGCAGCAACGCGCCTGTGCCGGGAAGCAAAGATTATGTGGTGGCCAGAGAGTTAGGCTTTGGCCTGGCAAAGGCGGGATACTCGGTAGCCACTGGAGGTTATGCCGGGACCATGGCGGCCGTAAGTCAAGGTGCGTCCGAGGCTAATGGTCACGTTATTGGCGTGACCAGCAAACGAATTGAGGAATTTCGGAATATTAAACCTAACAAATGGGTGGCTCAAGAAATAAAATACGATTCCTTGTCCGATCGACTGATGCACTTGGTAGTGCAGAATGATGGCATAATAGTATTACCCGGCGGCATTGGGACACTTTCAGAATTTAGCTTAGCTTGGAGTTTCCTACAGGTTGGTGAAATCAAGAGCCGGCCGCTGGTGCTTCTCGGATCGATGTGGGAAACGTTATTGGATGCCTTTATCGATCCGCAGTATGTCTTGGCAGATCATGCCCAGTTTATCGTAAATGTTCTTACGCCTTCCGATGCTATCAAAGCTATGCAAAATCATGACACTGGTGTCAAACAAGAGTGAAGGGTTTGATACCTCCTTTATCGTCAAAGGGAAAACATGACCAATGAAACGATTTTTTTGAAGTTAGGTGGATCCCTCCTTACCGACAAGACACAGTCGGAAGCCGTGCGAATAGATGTTGTCAATAGAATGGCAGCAGAAATCGCTGATGCTCTTGAAAAGAAGCCTCAAATGCGACTGATACTCGGGCATGGGAGTGGATCTTATGGTCACGTCGCCGCTGCTAGGCACGGTACCAGGCTGGGGGTAAAGTCGCGGGAGCAGTGGATAAGTTTTGCCGAAGTCAGTTCGGCTGCATCCCGTTTGAATGCCATAATTAGAGAAGCTCTGCTGTCGGCCGGAATTCCAGCTATTTCAATCCAACCTTCTGCTTCAGCGCGCTGTGAAGATGGCGTCATTCGGCATCTGGATATTCATACGATTGAAGCGGCTTGTGACTCAGGATTATTGCCCGTGGTTTATGGCGATGTTGCCTTCGACGATGTGCGTGGAGGAACAATCATATCGACAGAAGAGGTTCTTGGTTTTTTGGCTCCTGTTTTCAAACCTAAATATCTCTTGCTGGCGGGTGAAACAGACGGTGTTATCGACGCAAATGGGTATACAATACCTATCATAAACCGTGACAATTTTAACCAAATCAGTTCCCAATTGGGTCAATCTCGTGGCACCGATGTTACTGGGGGTATGTCAACGAAAGTCAATCAAATGTTGGAGTTGGTTGGGAAGGTACCAGGTCTTAGAGCATGCATTTTCTCTGGTCTGGTGGTGAATCAGGTCAGAGATAATCTGCTTGGAATAACTGATCAAACTGGAACGACAATTCAATAAAGAGATCTTGACCTTATGATTGGTTCATAGGATTGAAGATAACATCCGACTTACCCGTCAGTGCATCCCAGACATCCCCCATTTGATCCGCCAGAGCAACCGGTCGGTTTATTAAGTTAGCGATTTCCTGTGGCGGTATATCGTCAAGAGAAATAAGATCGGGATGGTCAAACATCAAACGCGGGAGAACAACCAACTCACCGATCGCTGTCGACTTTAGTTCAGACATGACATCCTGAGCCATGAGCAAACCGGCAACTGTTATGGTGGAGCCAAGCACCGCATTTTCAATCGCTAACACTGAAATAGAAACCTGCGTTAGCTCTACTAACTCATCGGCCGCATGCCGGAGAATGGGCGAGAAAAGCGTGCCCGTTACCAAAGTTAGTGAATCATATTCCAGCTTTTCTCTAAATAGAGTATCCGATCGAGGTGTCATGAACCAGGTTTTAATCTCTTCCTTTACAGTATTCCATTCATCCTGAAAGAGTCGAACCATACCCAGGCCGTTTTCGTGTAGTTGGAGGCCATCGTAATCCTTAGCTTGGGGAACTTCTTGCCCAGCTACTAAATACCACTCATCTGTTGCTTGAACAAATCCAACACCCTTATCGTCGCGAAATTCACTTTGAAGTTTTTCAATATCATTCAATACGGTTTTTGCTTCCGCTTGGGTATGAGTTCGCAACCCGTAGCGATGATGCCTTGTGATTCCCACCGGCACGATTGAGATGGAGGAAACAGCAGGCCATAATTGTTGTAGATCGACTATCGACTGTTTCATCCAAGTGCCATCATTAAATCCGGGGACGATGACAAGTTGAGTATGGGTTTGTACTCCAATTGAGGCGAGTCTTCGCAGCTGAACCAATATTTCAGGCGCATCATCGTTGCGCAAGAATCGACGTCGTAGTTCAAGATCGGTGACATGAACAGAAACATACAGAGGCGACAATCCCATTGTCTCAATTTTCCACCAATCATGGTCGGTCAAATTGGTGAGGGTTACGTAATGCCCGAATAAAAATGAGTACCGGTAATCGTCATCCTTGATGTAAAGTGTTCGCCGATAGCGAGGGGCCATCTGCAAGACAAAACAGAATTCACAAACGTTGTTACAGCGGCGGATATCAGTATCGAAAGTGGGATGTAGGAATTCGATTCCCAGGCCTTGTCCATAATCGCGATGAGCTTCGAATGACAAATATTCCTCACCTCTGCGAATCAGTATTTCGAGTTCTTCATCTGCGCCATAAAACTGCACGTCGATGACATCATCGACCTTGCTCTCGTTGATGGCCAATAATTGATCACCGATTCGTAAATCAATCTCGTAAGCAAGACTGCCCTCGGCTATGTTGGTTATGATCCCACCGGGATGGGTCTCTAATCGAAGTTCTGTGAAATAAGTCACCCTAATTCACCGCCTGTTTGTATTGGTTGAAAGTAATCCAGCGCCAAAATTTCTTCCAAAACACTGTCAGGCGATTTATCTGTTGTGTCAACGATGATTGCGTCCGTTGCCTGACGAAGTGGTGAATGTTCCCTGTTTCCATCGATACTATCACGGCGAGCGATATCTTTAAGGGTTCGCTCGTAATCAACATCTTTAGTTCTTTCTAGTTGTTCTAGCCATCGTCGTCGCGCTCTTTCTTTTGCCGAAGCGATTACAAATAGTTTCAAAGGAGCACTAGGTATGACAACGGTTCCAATGTCCCGGCCCACGACGACAACTTTTCCTTGATTTGCTATTTCACGCTGGCGCCGGACAAGATCTCGACGTACACCTTCGTAGGCGGAAACTTGAGAAACATTAGCATCTACTTCACTTAAACGAAGGTCCCAGGTGACGTCACGGTCATTTAGAAGTACTGTATAGAGACGGCCGTCCTCTGATCCTCCGGGTGGTAAAATGACCAGGTCCAACGACTCGGCTAACGAAACAACGGACTGCTCATCATTAATGTCAACTCCTTTCCGAATGACCGCCAGTGTGACAGCTCGGTACATGCATCCGGTATCGAGAAACAGGTACCCTAAATAATCGGCCAACATACGACCTACAGTTGATTTGCCTGAAGCCGCAGGACCGTCGATAGCAATTGCGGCATGTGTTAAGTTTGTTTGCACCAAATAACCTTCATGACTGAATTGAATCTTGAAGTGCTCGGACTTCAGAACCTGACAAATATTTCCAGTCACCTGGACCTAAGTCGCCAAGTGTTAAAGGGCCTATTTGCAGACGGATAAGTTGCTTGACTGGAAAACCAAAGGATGCTGCAATCCGGCGGATTTGCCGTTTCTTCCCCTCGCGTAAAGTTACCTTTAGCTTAGTCTCATTGTTCTTTTTGTAAACGATGTCGATCGCTGCAGGCTCGGTTTTTCTAGAATCTAAATAGACACCTTCACGCCATCTATCAATATACTCATCTGGCAAGAGGCCTTCCAACTTAACAGAGTAAACTTTTTTATGACCAAAACTCGGATGTGTTAGCTGATGGGTCAACTCACCATCATTCGTCAATAACATCAGTCCTTCGCTTTGCTTATCTAACCTGCCTACTGGATATAGATGACCAGGTACTTCGACTATGTCCCGGACTGTGGGTCTCCCACTCTTGAGTTCGTCAGTGTTAGAGGACAATATGCCCCTGGGTTTATAGAGCTTTATATACTTGTGTTCTTGAGGTCTAATCATTGATCCATCGACAAGAATTACATCCTGTTGAAGGTTTGCCTTTTGCCCCAAGATAGCGCGTTTGCCATTCACGAGCACGCAACCTGATGAGATGAGCTTCTCGCATGCTCGCCTCGAACCGAATCCAGCGCGGGATAATATCTTTTGAATTCGTTCTTCCATACTGTCTTTCTAAACCGATTCAAAAAAACTTGCCAATACAGAAAGCTGTGAAATCAGGCTCTTTACTCTTCCTCATCGTTTGCCAGGGGTGGCAGTTCTTCGATCGAATTCAGGCCGAAATGTTGAAGAAACTCCGGCGTCGTGCCGTAAAGGATAGGACGTCCGGGTCCATCAAGCCGTCCTACCTCTTCAATTAGACCCTGGCTTAATAAGGTTCGCAGCGAACTATCGGAATTTACCCCACGAATTCTATCAATTTGAGGACGGATAATGGGTTGCATGAAGGCGATGATCGACACAACCTCTAGAGCAGCCTGGCTAATCCTGGTAGTTAATTCTAAGCCTAGCAAGCGTTCCACCGCATGACTCGCCTCGGGTGCTGTTGTCAATTGTACGGCGTTGCCGCTCCATTGAATCCGGATACCGCGCTTCCCATAATCATTCTCGAGAGAATGAAGGAGGTTTTCGATCACTGCAACCGATGTTTCCAAGACTTTTGCTAAGCGGCCAATGGACAATGGACCGCTAGCGGCGAATAGGACAGCCTCTAACATTGCAGTCATATCAAGGCTGTCTGTTCTGGTCTCGTTTTCTGAAATCATAAAAAGGCCTGTACGATAGTTTTCTTTGATTCTCTTAGCTGGGATATAATGTTCCTTTTCTGCGCAAAGACACGACAACTAGTCGATGAATTATACCCAATAAGGCATATCAACAACGAATGAACACTCAAGATCTTAAACTAAACGAACCCTCGGCCAAAGTCGGACAGGTTCTAGATTATGCTCAGCACCACCGTAAGAAATTCGTGGGAGAGTTAATTGAATTCCTGCGAATTCCTAGCATTGGTACTCTAAGTGAGAGATTTGAAGATACAGAGCGTGCCGCTGACTGGCTAGCCGGCCGGATGCGAGAAATTAACTTAGAAAATGTTAGTGTAATAAGAACCAAGAGAAATCCAATCGTTTTTGGCGAATGGTCATCATCGAAGCCAGATGCCAAAACGATTCTTGTGTATGGACATTATGACGTGCAGCCGGCTGATCCCTTGGAGGAATGGGATTCGCCCCCATTTGAGCCATCTATCAGGGACGAATACATTTATGCTCGCGGCGTTTCTGACGACAAAGGTCAGCTCTTTATCCATCTTAAGTGCATCGAATCCTACCTTAAAAGTCTAGGTGAACTTCCAGTCAACGTAAAAATACTAATCGAAGGTGAAGAAGAAAGTGGTGGACAAAGCCTGGACGACTTTGTTCCTAAGAACATCGATTTACTAAGAGCCGATGTCGCGGTTATTTCAGATACCCACATCATTTCTAAAGATCTGCCCTCCATCGTTTATAGTCTTCGTGGCGTGAGCTACGTCTACCTGGATGTGATAGGACCTGAAATGGATCTGCATTCTGGGAGTTACGGTGGCGCCGTAGACAATCCTATCAATGTCCTGTGCCATATCATAGCTAAGCTTAAAAACGAAGCTGGTCTTATCCAAATCCCTGGTTTTTATGATTTGGTTAGACCTCTCGATGGGAAAGAAAAAAAGATGCTGGCCGATTGGACTATGGACGAGCAGACTTTGCGGCATGAGACAGGCGTTCCGGCCTTGGGTGGAGAAACCAACTATACATTGGCCGAACGAATGGGGGCTCGGCCGACGCTCGATGTAAATGGGATTTATGGCGGCTACACAGGTGATGGATCGAAGACGGTATTGCCATCCTCGGCCCACGCTAAGATCTCGATGCGATTGGTGCCGGATCAGGATAGTTATGCAACATACGAGCTACTCAGGAATTATCTCGAAAAAATCAGCCCACCATCTGTTAAAGTCAAATGCACGTACGCACATGGTAGCTCGGCAAACATTGTCAACTATGAAATCCCAGCCATGCAAGCAGCACTTAATGCTTACGAACAAGTATTCGATGCTAAACCGGTACTAGTCAGGGAAGGGGGGTCGATTCCTGTTGTAAGCTTGTTTAAGGAAGTTCTTGGCATAGAGACAATACTGATGGGGTTTGGTTTGCCCGATGATCGGATTCACGCACCAAATGAGCGATTCTATCTGCCGAACTTCTACAAAGGAATTGAAACTATGATTCACTTTGTCGATATTTTCTCGAGAATCAGCTAGTTGCCATTGCCCAAAGAAGCCGGTTTGAAGCAAAATGCATTTTTTGAAGACTGGTTCTTCTGGTGATGGATTCAGGAGCCTGTCACCTGACCACCATTGGTGGATATTATTGCATAGGGCATCGCCACAGTGTTATACGCGAATCCAACCACTCCACTCTGGTCGATGGCGATCAGGCCTCCCTGTCCTCCAACTCGCTCAGCTAATATTCTAATAGCTGCATCACAAGCCTCTTGAGTAGAGTAGCCCTGGGTTATGAAATCACAAACAGTTTTACTTATCACGACCTTCATCAAAGCTTCTCCCTGTCCCGTTGCGCTGACTGCCCCGCTTCGGTTATCAGCGTACCCTCCGCAGCCAATCAATGGGCTATCTCCAACCCGGCCAGGTTCCTTGAAATTTATGCCGCCCGTTGAAGTTGCAGATGCCAGATTGCCATGAACATCTAGCGCTACAGCTCCGACAGTATCGCCAAAAGGACCTACCAAAGATTGATTCTCTTGGGATTGATTTGTATCGTGACTCTTAAATTCTTCATATATTTTAAGCTGCGATTCCGTTATTAGATCGTCAATATCACACCGAGCAATTCCATTAGTTTCAGCAAAAGTATCTGCACCCAATCCAACGAGAAAATTGTGCTTGCTTTTGGTCATCACTAATCTTGCAACAGTGATCGGGTTTCTGACTCTCTGTACGGCAGCCACCGCTCCAAAATCCAAGGAAGAACCATCCACAATGAGTGCATCCATCTCAATCCCGCCATGGCTATTGAGGTAGCTTCCCCGACCAGCATCAAAGAGCGGTGAATCTTCTAGGACACGAACCGAAGTTTCCGCGGCATCTAGAGCTGATCCACCTTCCTTGAGAATGACAAATCCACTCTGTGCGGCGTTTTGGCAAATGGTTACTGCCCGGTTCAGCCTTTCATTATGGCTATCCCAGCTTCCTGCACCCCCGTGAACAATGATAACCGGTTCCATTCTTACCTCCGAAGCAAGATGGTATCTTAAGACTTTGCTAGGTCAAGGGCTTGTTGACATGAGTTACCGCTTTGTTATAATTTGGTCGAGTATGATCCTCAGTAGCTCAACGGTAGAGCAATCGGCTGTTAACCGATAGGTTGTTGGTTCGAATCCAACCTGAGGAGTAGTGGAGGCGGTGGCACAAACCACCGCCTTTTTTGGTGCAACAGTTGAAAATATTGAGGATGTATATCTAATCTGATGTAAATCTGAAGAGGAACAATAACATGTCTGATTTTCGATTAATGCGACAACTGGCAAAAAACGAAGGTGGCAAGATCATCTTGCTCGTGCTCGATGGATTAGGCGGTATGCCCAAGGGTGAATACGCTGAAACCACGTTAGAGTTCGCCCATACGCCAAATATGGACCGTCTGGCAGCAGAAGGAACCCTTGGTCTTAGCCATCCGATATCGAGAGGTATTACTCCTGGAAGTGGTCCTGCTCACCTATCGTTGTTTGGTTATGATCCAATAGGAACCCCAGTTGGGCGTGGCGTATTGTCAGCCTTGGGAATTGGCTTTGATCTGAAGCCGGAAGATGTTGCCGCGAGGGGTAATTTTTGCAGCGTAGATAGTTCTGGATTAATCACGGATCGTAGGGCAGGACGGATTAGTAGCGAAGTGGCATCTCCTCTGGTTGCAAAGCTCGATCAGATCGTCGTTCCTAGAGCGGAGACATTCGCTCTACAAGTAAAAGAATATCGATTCACCCTCGTTTTACGCGGAGATGGTCTGAATGGCATGCTTGCGGATACGGATCCCCAGGCAATTGGCAAAGCACCTCTGCCGGTGCGAGCTCTCTCGCAAGAAGCCGCTCATACTGCTGAACTTGTGCAAACTTGGTTGGATCAGGCTAGTGAAGTCTTGCGCGATTATCATCCGGCTAATATGGTTACTCTAAGAGGATTTGGGCAGGATCCGATTTTGCCCAAGTTTGATGATGTTTATAAGCTCAAGGCGGCGTGTGTTGCCGTATATCCTATGTACAAAGGTGTCTCCCGTCTCGTCGGAATGGACGTCCTAAAGACAGCCGCAGATTTCACACCAAAGGATGAATTTAATGTCGTCGCGGATCATTGGGATGATTACGATTTCTTCTTCGTTCACATCAAACCGACGGATAGCCGTGGGGAAGATGGCGACTTTGAAGCAAAAGCGGCGGTTATTGAATCTGTAGACCAGGTTATAAACAGTTTACTGGACCTAAATCCAGATGTGTTGATCATTACTGGAGATCATTCTACGCCGGCAAAACTACGCAGCCATTCGTGGCATCCTGTACCGACGCTTCTGTGGGCGCCCGGTTCCCACCTGCCTGACCGGACAATAAGCTACGGTGAACGAGAGGCTCAGAGCGGTGGGTTAGGTCATTTTATGGCCCACGACTTAATGCCCTTGGCAATGGCCCATGCCCTCAGATTGGAAAAGTACGGGGCTTGATGCGCAAAAACCAGTCAGAGCTGTATTATGGCACAATTGAAGGATTCTATGAACAACAGTCTCAGCATGAATGGGAGAGTTTAATCCGGCATAAAACCGGAATGGAATCCATTTTAGGGGATGGGGTAAGCAAAGCTGATTCGACCGGACGGTACCCTGAATTCTATTTTTCGAAGCCCAATGAAATCATACCATTCATGGCCACAGTTGGTTTCAATCAAACTGACCTTGTCGCTTGTGAGGGCGTTTTTGGTGCCGTAGAAGAAAAATAAACGAATTAGAAGGTGAAGCATGGGAGGCCTGGTTAAAGCTTAACTATGAGCTTTCTATGGATGCTTTAACTGCTCGGTGCTGCCGATCACACATTGAAAGTTGGCTAAAAGTCTTAATTATCAAGAAACACCTGGTCAATGAGATTGACGGTGATGTTAGATTATTTCAAACGGTTCACATCAGATCCAAAAAGGACGGCAATGTTGGTTGGGGTTTCGCTCGCCCTAATCATTTTTATGTCCACGTTGCAGCTGACAATCAATGGAAGTGACAATACGTACACTATCGATGTGGGCGAGATTCAAAATGCTCTGCCGCGTTGGGGCACACTTCATTTTCCAGGATACCCGCTTTATTCTTTAACAGGTTCAATGTTCGTTACTTTCTTCCAGGTACTCGGCGTTGAACCAGCCATTGGGGCGTCTTTGCTTTCTGCGTTATGGGCTGGAGTGGCAATTGCCTTACTCATTGCTCTGGATATGACGTTTGATGTGCCTGGACCAGTCGCCATCGTCACAGCTCTTTTATTCGCAGTGTCCACATCATTCTGGGTGGATGCCTCCTTAGCTGAGGTTCACACGCTGACAGTAGCCTTGATGCTGGCATCACTCCTATTTGCCGTTCGATTTAGCAGGGAGGGCAAACGATCAGATTTGTTCTGGCTGGCGCTCTTTTCTAGCCAAATGGTATATCACCAGAGAGCTATGATTTTTGCCGGACCAGGCCTGCTTATTCTAGCCCTTCGGCAATACCGGGCTCTACTTAAGAACTTGCCCACCGCCTTGTTAATCGCTGTTGTCGGGGCTGCAGTCTACCTCTATCTCCCATTTCGCGATTGGATTGGAGCTGAATGGACCTTTAACCAACCAGGGACTTGGCAGGGATTTTGGGGTCTTGTACTGGACACAAAGACAGAGCGGATTATTTCCTTTCCAGATTCAGCAGCCACATGGATTGAGCGTGGAGGCATTATAGTCTCGGTCTTGGCTGGAGAGTGGCCTCTATTACTGCTGGCAACCGGACTTCTGGGAATCATTATCGCCAGAATAAAGGACAATAAGTTGGAAGCTCTGGCGCTGAGTCTAATTTGGCTTCCTTATGTTTTTCTCTCGCTACTTATCTGGGTAGGGCGAGTTGCCGATGCTGTTTTGGCGACCATTCTGCCGGTATTTGTCATGGCCGCTCTTGGATTGGCGTTGCTTGCATCAGCAATCATTCGCTGGCAACGGCCGGTGGGGATTGCCTTAACTATTGGGTGGCTACTGCTAGCTATTTACCTGTTCTGGGATCATCGTCCAACGGTGCTCGAAATCACAACAGATTTGAGCGCCGAAGAGATTATAACCATGGCTGAAAACGTCAGCCCACCAGAAGATGGGCAACCCACAACCTTGATGGCCCTGTGGGGAAAAGATTACTGGGCACTAATCTACGCCCAATCGTACCAGGAGCGGTTGGGCGACTTGACCATTGTGGATCATAATGCCGATTTGGGCGCGATTCTGGATAGCGATGAGCACTTAATTACGCTTAGCGACACCTTCTATCGCCGGCCACTCTCATGGTGGGAAGACACATTTAGCCGGATATACTTGTCCTCTAACTCGGCCGATGCTATCGAAGTCGATACCAGTCCACTTTTTGCTGCCAGCCAGGTACCAAAAAATCAAGATTTTGACCTGCAAAATGGCATAACAATTAGACGAACAGATTTTGAGTGGTTGTCAACTGAATCGTTGAGATTAACGATTTACTGGGAAGCCACCGAAGAACCACAGGAAGACTATAGCGTCGCGATTCATCTTGTTAAGAATGATCCTCCTCGCGGTCAAGAGGATATTGTGGCCCAGGCCGACAGCAGCAATCCTGTAGCCGGCTGGTATCCTACAAGTCGATGGGACCGTGGTGAAATAATTAGAGACGAGTACTTGATCCAGGTTCCGGCTGGCGTCGATGCCGAATCAATCCGCCTTGGAATGTACCGAAAGGCGGCCGATGGCAGTTTTATCAACTCGGATTGGCTGTCGATAAATATTGATGATTAGAAAAATCAATCATCTTTTTCCGGATCAGGAAGCTGTTCGGGAGCTGTAGCACCGTCTACCTCTATCGATCCTACCCCAAGAGGAAGCCATTTATGCGATGAATCACCGCTCCGCAGCCGGTGCTCTTTTCCACCTCTTGAGCGAGTTTCTTCAAACCCTTGAGGCTCGATCGTCATTCTATCACCTTCGAGCAACTCTAGAATACCTTCCTGGCCTTTCTCAGGTCGTTGTTCGATTTGATTCTCAAGATGTTTTATTTCCCCGGGATCGTAATCCAATGGTTCTTGATAAGTGGTAATGAAACCTTCAAAATTTCGTAACACAGATTTGCCCGGAGCTTGCGCTAACAAATAATTAGGCATCAGCGGGATTTTTCCGCCACCCCCAGGTGCATCAACAACATAAGTCGGAACAGCATATCCCGACGTGTGACCTCTTAATCCTTCCATGATCTCGATGCCCTTTGAAATCGGGGTCCGGAACTGACCCGAGCCATGAACGAGGTCACATTGGTAAAGGTAATATGGTCTCACGCGGATCTTTACAAGATCATGAACCAATTTTCTTTGAATGTGAACCGAGTCATTGACCCCTGCCAGAAGTACGCTTTGATTGCCTAAAGGCACACCTGCTCGATTCAGACGGTCGCAGGCAACGGCCAACTCTGGGGTGATTTCTTTCGGGTGATTGACATGTATATTTAGCCACATTGGATGATACTTGCTAATCATCTCACAGAATTCATCTGTGACTCGCATCGGCAGAAATACTGGCACTCTAGATCCGATTCTAACTATTTCAACATGTGGTATCGCTCGCAATCGCGACAAAATCATATCTAACAACTTCGGAGCGAGAACCATAGGATCGCCACCCGATAGCAAGACGTCGCGGATTTGTGGTGTGTTCTCAATATACTCAATTTGCGCATCAAAATCGCGCTTACTAAATGTTTGTGTTGGATCACCAACAATACGGCTTCGCGTACAATACCTACAGTAACTTGCGCACTGCGTTGTAACGAGCATTAAAACTCGGTCGGGATACCTGTGAACCAATCCTGCTACTGGGGAATGTTTGTCTTCTGCTAAGGAATCCTCCATCATGGATTGGAATGGTACCATTTCAGCAGCAGTCGGAATGACTTGCCTACGAACAGGGCAGTGGGGATCGTCTGGATCGATCAAGCTCGCGAAATACGGGGTGATATCTACCCTGAATAGACCCTGACTTTCTAGCGCTTTACTTTCGGAATCAGTCAGATTAATGACACGGGCCAGCTCGTCAACGCTATTTAGCCGGTTACTCATTTGCCATCGCCAATCATGCCAGTCAGCCGGGTCGATATCATTCCAGTATGGTGCACGGGTGTGGACTGTTTGTTCGCTAGTTATTACAGAACTTTCAGTACTCACGGTTGCTCTCCTTTAAAACATCAACAAATTCTGCCCCCAGAATGTTTGATGAAAACAAAAAAGGCCCATGTGGGCCGATATCACTCTGAGCGAGTGACGGGACTCGAACCCGTGACATTCAGCTTGGGAAGCTGACGTTCTACCACTGAACTACACTCGCAGTTACTAATCAGCAAATTATATTCCAGCAAAAATGACTGTCAAGGAGGCTTCATTCATGGATGCACAAAAAACTTGCCAAGTAGCTTGACCTAAAGATTGATTTAGGTCCTATAGAAACTATCTGACAACTTGTATGTTTGATGGCAGCGAGAATTTCATAGAGATTATCCCAAATCATCTAAACAAGTGACCGCCTTTGCTGTTTTGACCCCCAAGCAACCGTAATTAGGAAAAATGAATCGGCTAGGAGGCATCTACAAACTTGGTTCTCGCCGCTTACGCAACGCACTGTATTTCCCTGCGCTAACGGGAATGATTCACAATCCTATTCTGATAGATATGTCCCAACTTCTTATTGACCGAGGAAGGACAGGACAGTCAGCGATTGCTACTCTGATGCGTAAGTTACTGCAAAGTGATCTTTTCTCAATTAAAAATGGCTTCTTAAAGGTTGCTTAAGCTCGTACTATCCGTATAATGTCAGTGGTGAGCCCAGCAAGTGAGAGAGGGAATGAGAGGAGTAAGTTTACTCTTAGTCGAAAGTAAAAGCGCTGGCAGCGAATCGCTGGCACCTTCTTTGATCAAAGCAGACCTGCAAGTCAAGATCGCCTATACAGGTTCGGAGGCGCTGTTTATGATTTCTGAAGGTCGGCCAGATCTTGTTGTTGTTGATGCGACAAATATGCGCTCAAACGGTGTCCGCACCTGTCGTCGACTTAAAAAAGACTTAGGCAATACACCCATTATTCATTGTCGCAATCAAAACCAAAATGATGATCGAACAGCCGGCGCTGATGTCTATTTGGTCCAGCCATTTACCGCTCGCAAGTTGCTTAACCGGGTACGCGTTTTGATTCCGGCAGACGATCTGAACGAAGAAATTGTGCGAGCCGGACCGCTGACCTTGTATACTTCCAAGCGCTCGGTAGAAATACTTGGGCAGGGTGAAAAGCGGTTGACGCCAAAATTGGCGACTCTACTCAATGAATTTCTTCTTCACCCGAACGAGGTAATCGGCCGGCATCACCTGATGAAAGTAGTTTGGGACACAGATTATTTCGGTGATACACGAACGCTCGACGTTCATATCCGCTGGCTAAGGGAGATAATTGAGGACAATCCGGCGAAACCTCAGTTGTTACGAACCGTTCGTGGTGTCGGCTACATCTTCAGCATCCCATCCGTAAACGATTGACGAGGGGTAGGGGCTATCCAATTTATATTTGACCAATCCAAAACAAAAAGCACCGTCAATCAGGACGGTGCCTTGGCAATTCCGTAACTCATTCGGTTGAATGAATCGTTTGGATCATTCAGCCAAAATGCAATATTCAGATCAAGCTTCGCGCGCAGCGGCTAAAGCTTTCATAAGCCGGCCCTTTCGTCTTGATGCGTTTCGTGGGTGAACGATCCCCCTTCTAGCGGCTTTGTCCAGTGTACTTACCGCTTTCCGGGACATCTCTTCGGCTCCCTCTAAATCGCCACTTTCGATAAGGGCGCGAGTCTTAATAATATAAGTTCTGGCGGCCGCTTTGAAATGCCGGTTTCGTTCTTGTCGTCGTGCTGAACTTCTTATTCGTTTTTTGGCAGATGCTGTATTAGCCAATTTTACTAATCCTCCAACTAATAATCCTTTTAACCAACGTCAAGTTGGGCGTGAAAGCGCCGAGTATATTAGCATAAACCCTCTTATTAGGCGAATTGCGTTAGCTTTTTAGCGAATGGCATTCCGACCAACCGTCCTGTATATCAGTTTGCCGGATTTTCCTCTGAAAATATAACAACAGCCAAGGGTGGAAGCGTAAATTCAATTGAATAGGGTTGGTTATGCCAGGCGGTATCCGAACTCAGGATTGGCGATTCGTTTATTATTCCGCTCCCTCCGAATTCATGGGCGTCACTGTTTAGGATCTCGCGATATACGGCCTCATCCGGGACACCGAGACGATAGTTATGGCGCACGACTGGCGTGAAGTTGCAAGCAACGATCAATGTCTGGTTTAGGCTCGGCGCCGTCCGCGAAAATGACAATATGCTGTGTTGGGCATTTTGCAGATCTAGCCAGGCAAACCCTTCCCACGAGTCATCGTCTTCGTATAGTGCTGCATACTCTCGATAAATATGATTTAGCGCTTTCACATAGTCTTGTAGTTGCTGGTGCAGGATATTAGTCTCCAATAAGTACCAATCCAGACTTTGTTCCTCTGTCCATTCTCGCCACTGACCGATTTCGCCTCCCATAAAGAGCATCTTTTTTCCGGGATGGGTTATTTGATAGGCATAGAGTGCTCGCAGGTTGGCGACTTTTTGCCAATTGTCACCAGGCATCTTGTCTAGCATACTTTTTTTAAGATGAACGACTTCATCGTGAGAAAAGGGAAGCAAAAAGCGTTCGCTAAAGGCGTAAAGCAGCGAAAAAGTCAAGGTACCGTGGTGATAAGAGCGATAAACCGGATCATTACTCATATACTGGAGTGTGTCATGCATCCAGCCCATATTCCACTTTAAGTCGAAACCTAAGCCTCCATCAGACGTTGGCCGGGTTACGCCAGGCCAGGCAGTTGACTCTTCGGCGATGGTTAGCACCCCAGGAAACTCCTCGTGGATGCGCTCATTAAAATTACGCAGAAAATCAATAGCCTCCAGGTTTTCTCGGCCACCAAAACGATTAGGTATCCACTCACCTTCTTTTCGCGAAAAGTCCAGGTACAGCATGGAGGCGACCGCATCAACTCGCAAGCCATCTATATGATACTTGTCCAACCAGAAGGCGGCGTTACTTAGTAAAAACTGCCTTACTTCATTCCGACCATAATTAAAAACAAGCGTCCCCCAATCAGGCTGGGATGCCTGTCTAGGGTCTGCATGTTCATATAAAAATGTACCGTCGAAATAGGATAGTCCATGCTGATCCCGCGGAAAATGGGCCGGAACCCAATCAAGAATTACACCGAGCCCTGCAAGATGGCATTTATCGACAAATGCCATGAAATCTTCTGGCGTTCCGTAGCGGCTTGTGACAGCAAAATAGCCGGTGACTTGATACCCCCAAGATCCATCATAAGGATGTTCGGCCACGGGCATTAGTTCGATATGAGTGTAGCCCATTCTTTTTACATAGGGGATCATCTGTTCGGCAAGTTCATTATAGGTCAGCCACTCATAGCCGTTCTTCCGCTGCCAGGATCCCAGATGAACTTCATAGACGTTGATGGGGCGGTTTAAGTCATCATGGGCTGGACGCGTTCCCATGTAATCATCATCCTGCCACTCATAATTATCAAGATCCCATACGATAGATGCGGTGTTCGGGCGCAGTTCGCTGAAATAACCGACAGGATCGCTTTTTAACACCGTGTAATCCATATACTTTGTCTTAATTTCGAATTTATACAATATACCTTCAACAAGATTTGGGATAAATAGATCCCAAATACCGCTGTTATGGTGAAATCGCATGGGGTGTCGACGGCCGTCCCAATTGTTAAAATCGCCGACCACGCTTACTCGTTGAGCGTTTGGAGCCCACACTGCGAAACTCACGCCTTTTCTCCCGCGATTTTCGACTAGGTGTGCCCCCAGATGATCGTACATTCGTAGATGCGTTCCCTCAGCGAGCAAATATTCATCAAAATCCGTCAATTTATTGGAAAACAAATAGGGATCTTCGTATAGTTCCAAGTCTCCAGCTGCGTTCGTTACTATTAGTTGGTAGTCAAGCGGGAGCTGTTGATCTGGAATCAGGGCTTCATAAAAACCCTCTGGATGAACCTGTGTCATTGGATAACTTCCATCTGCATCTGTCTTGATTTCCACAGCAGATGCCTGCGGCAAAAATGCCCTGATGACAACCGCTTCTTCCAATTTATGCGGTCCGAGTACGCTGAACGGATCGTTATGATATCCACTGACAACGGCTTGTAGCGTTTCTGAATCTATTGTAGGTTGGGTCATATCCTCTATTTTACACGAATATTGCTTCAATGGATCATTTGTCAACTCTTTAGACAAATAACCAGTCATTGACTATACTTTTGCTAAACTAACTTAAATTAAGTATAATAAATATTGGGCTACCCCTTCCCGGACATTGACGACACCAAAAGGAGAAATATGCCTCCGAGAAAGAAACGCAAACGAGAGCTACCGATTTCCGCGCGCGAAATACCTCCAGAGCCAGCCTGGATCAATCAGCCGACTTTTTTACTTGAAGTTGGAGCCCGAAGCGTCAAGACTGAGACAACTTATCGCAGTGGCCTAAGATTATTCGCTGATTGGATCCAACACTTCGGCCTGGATGGCTATGATCTTGAGGATTCATGGCCCTTATCGCCGAAAAAACTTAGCACATCAACGGTCCTAAGATATCGCACCTGGCTACTCGCCAATCGGTCCCACTCTACCACCACAACCTATCTGGCGGCCGTGACAGGATACTTACACTTCCTCGACGGACTGGATCAGTTACCAGATACAATCCAACTTGGAAAGTTGCAGCGACAACTTACACGGCGACAGATCGATCGTAATTTGGCCGAAAATGTCATCGATCTGGATGCTGCCAGACAGGGAATTCCTAGAATCGTTGAATATTACAACGACCTTCCGGTTCCGGCTTCAGAAAATAAGTACGGTCGGCGATTGTCGCTTTATCGCGATCGAGCTCTAGTCTGTACGCTTTATTCAACTGCAGCCAGATTGAGCGAGATAATTGCCCTAAACCGCAGCAATGTCGATCAGGGTCGGGCGAAGTTTGCGGCTATAACAGGCAAAGGTGGAAAATCGCGGACAATTTACATTCGTTCTTACGCCCGGCAGGCTATCAAGGCTTATCTAGCCATTCGTGGGGACGCGAATCCGGCGTTATTTGTTGCCCATAGCAGAAATGCGCGTAATGCGCGCTTGTCAAAAACTTCCGCCCACAACGTCGTGAAAAAGGCTGTTAACGCGCTGAACCTGCATCCAAGTTTGTCAGCCCACGATTTTCGCCATTATCGGGCAACACAATTGCTTCGAGAAGGGATGCCGCTTGAAGTAGTCCAGGAGTTCCTAGGCCATTCAGACATTTCAACCACACGGGGCATCTACGCACCAGTGTTAGGCATTCACGTCGTTTCCGAATGGCTAGACAACGTGGATATTTCCCCCCAAGAGGCAGCTTCCTCTTTAGCTATAAGAGAAGATGAACTCTAGTAGTACTCCTGATTTCGTTCACTGCTGGATATCAATACTTTGCAGGTAGCCCTGATCAATGAAGCCCATCTTCGCTTGTTTCCAATTCCTCATCAGCTTGGCTCACAATGAATTGTGTTTCATACAGTGAAGTATAAAGTCCACCTTTCTCCAGAAGATCCGAGTGTGTTCCAGCTTCTTCAAGACGACCCTTATCCATAACCAAAATCTTATCAGCAGCCAATATCGTTGAGAGGCGATGGGCTATAACTAAGCTAGTCCGGCCGCGCATTACTCGCTGGAGCGCTTCTTGGATAAGTGCCTCAGATATCGAGTCGAGGTGTGAGGTGGCTTCATCAAGAACCAATATTCGAGGATTCTTAAGGATTACGCGTGCGATAGCAATTCGTTGACGTTCCCCGCCGCTAAGTCTATATCCCCGTTCGCCAACAACTGTATCATAACCATCAGGTAATTCGCTGATAAAATCATGAATATTTGCATCCTTAGCGGCCGAAATCATTTCAGCTTCCGATGCCGTGTGGCGGGAATACAACAAATTGGCGCGAATTGTGTCAAAAAATAAATAAGTATCTTGTGTAACCATACCAATATTATCCGAGAGGGCCGACAGCTTCAGATCTTTGATGTCATGGCCATCAATAGCCACTGTGCCTTCTGTCGGATCATAAAGTCGAGGCAACAAGTAGGTAATCGTCGTTTTCCCCGCCCCACTGGGCCCAACAAGGGCCACTAAATCGCCGGGTTTGATCGCGAAGCTGATATTTTCCAATGCAAATCGAGGACCCGGGGTCAAACTTTCCTGGATATTCTCCTGGTTTTTCCCGTTTTGTTGTTTTCCACGCCGCAACAATGATCCCCGATCTGCCCCCCACCCTAACCTAGTTACCTCAGCCAATCCAGCAGGTTGGCCTTCAGGTTCCTTATAGGAAAAGGATACATTGTCAAATGTTATCGAACCTGATACTGAATCGATGGTAATAGCATCAGTACTTTCTTCAATCTCTATTGGAATATCGAGAGCCTCGAACACACGTTCAAAACTTACCATGCTTTGGGCAAATTCGACCGGGGCATTGGTCAAAGAGATGAGCGGTCCGTAAAGCTGGGTCAAATATGCTCCAAAAGCAACGATTGTCCCTATGGTAAATACACCGGCAAGGACCAGATGCCCCCCTGCCCAATAGACCACGGCCGTTCCAATCGCACTTACTATGCCCAAGGAAAGAAAAAACCACTGGCTAATCACAGCAGAATTGACCCCAATATCACGCACATGCGCGGCATTTTCTGCAAATTTGTCTTGTTCGTATTGTTCTCTGCCAAATAGTTTCACCAATAAGGCGCCGCTGACGTTAAGGGTCTCATTCATCGAGGCATTCATTTCAGCATTAAGTTCCATCGACTGCCTTCTAATGGTTCTGAGTTTGCGAGCGACACTTCGTGCAGGAAAAATGAAGAAGGGCAAAATTGCCAGCGCCAATAATGTAAGTCGCCAATCAAGTACCAACATCACGATCAGCACAGAAATAAATGTCACTAAATTTGAGACAATGGTAACTATCGTGCCGGTTACCGCTCGCTGGGCGCCTACGACATCGTTATTCAGTCTCGACATCAGCTCCCCGGTTCGCGTGCGGGTAAAGAAACGCAATGACATGCGTAGCATATGGTCATAAAGTGTTCGCCTTAGATCGAAAATTACGCCTTCACCAACTTCGGCACTCCAGCGGCGTTGCCATATGCCGATTAACCCGGTCAACACTGGTACGGTAACCATCGCCAAAGCGATCATGTTGAGCATCCGCGTATTTTTCTCTGGGAGGGCAACGTCAATGAGTTGGCGAATCAAGATTGGGGGAACTAACGACAAGCCCGTGACGGCGAATATCGTTACCAAAAGGCCCAAGACCTTCCAACGGTATGGCCTGGCAAAAACCCAGACCCGGGCCAGAAGTGACGATGTGACATTGGGCCGGTCTTCTTTTTCATTATGACTGATGTATGCCCACCAGCCGCCACTATGAAATCCCATAAAATATCTCCTGTCATTAGACAGACATGCAATCATACCTGCCGACTTGATTTTTTCTAGTCGAAGGCAAGGAGCTCACTCCCCGATTAAGTTGCCAGGTTAGTCTTGATTTATCCTGCCATTAATTGACAAGTCAACTTTGATATCGGTCCGGCCGATAGATATGATGTCACCCGAGGTTACAATTGTTTCAGATGATATTGGTAATGCGTTTAGATAAGTTCCATTGCGGCTGCCCAAGTCCTCTAGCCACCACTGTGGCCCGCGCAGTGTCAATAACGCATGTTCACTCGAGACAAAATCATCTTCGATGACTAGTGTATTTGTTAGTGACCTGCCTATACTTGTTATTGCCAAGAGGGGGATTCGCGTACCGGGGGATAGTTCACTCGATTCAGTTGCTATTACCACTAAAAAACCTTTGGATAAATCGAGGGTTTTGGGCTTATTAATAGCGGCTTGAATATCCTTGTAGCTAAGCCAGGCGATAATGATCAAGAACGATAATAACAGTATCGCACTTACTGAGGCGAAGAATTAAGAGGACTGCCCCCGGGCTCATTATGATTTTTTTCTAATATTTAATTCTTGAGTCAATCCATCGTTTGAAGAGGTCCGAGACGATTTTTTCACATTTTCTCCAAATGCATCTTCACCGTAGATCAGAGTTGCATTTCCCAGTGATATGACATCTCCAGCCTGAAGAACGATTTCCCGAATTTGTTCACGATTGACAAAGGTCCCTGCCGAACTACCAAGATCATTCAATGTAAACCGGCCGAAGCGCCATCTAATTTGTGCATGTTGACGGCTAACGGATGGTTCGTCCAAAACTATATCATTTTGCAGCTGTCGTCCAATGGAAATAATAGGTTTGTCCAAGGTAATATGTCTTTTGCCATTGACGATGAGAAAAGCTCCGATCAGTTGGATCGCATCAACAGCTAATTGCTGTTTATCTTTTGGACGAATCTGAGTCGGATTATCAACTGTATTTCCAAAACTTGCTTGTATCGACAAGTAACCTAACGATCGATTACTCTCTGAAACGATGCTTACTGACGGAGGTTCGCTTAATTCAATACCATATTCTTGGGCCAGTTGTAATACCAACTCCTCAAGTTGGAGATTCAGCGTGTGAGCATCAGGTTGATTCAATGATGAATAGGATTCGTGATCAACGCTTATAGTGTATTCGTGCGCCAATTTATTGGGCTTTCGTGAGCGATCAACGCTTCTGGCAAGCTCGTTGGCGATTCGGTTGGCTACAGGCTCCTCAATGAAAATCTTGTCAATCGATCCTTCGATGAGAACGCGAGCAAGCTTTTCGAACCTTGATAAATGATTGAATTGTGCCATGAACATGTGATTATATTAGCGATTGGCAACTCGTCAATTGCCACGGACGAGGCTTTACCACGTCGTGGGTGTCTTGTATACTTCGCGTGCCGAAAACGATTGTTAAGTGAGCAAAACAATTATTTCAGAGTAACAATGAACGATAACGGAAAACAAATTAGGCTGACGTCGTTGGCGTCTTGCGCAGGCTGAGCGTCAAAACTTGGTCCTGCGGACCTGGCGTACGTGTTGCAGCCATTGAGTGAAATATTCGATCCAGTAGATTATCCAGAATTATTGGTTGGGCTGCATGCGGCCGATGACGCGGCTGTATACAAACTGGATGACAAGCAAGCAATTGTTACCACAGCGGACTTTTTTCCTCCGGTCGTGGACGATCCATACGATTTTGGCTCGATAGCTGCTGCCAATGCTCTTTCAGATATTTATGCGATGGGCGGGCGTCCGTTATACGCAATTAATCTGGTCGCCTTTCCCAGCGACCTGGAACTTGACTATTTGCGGTTAATCTTGAGAGGTGGCGCTGAAAAAGTTGCAGAAGCAGGCGCGGTTATCGCCGGTGGGCATAGTGTTAGCGACAAGGAACCGAAATATGGATTAGCGGTGACCGGCATCATCGACCCCTCAAAAATTAAAACAAAAGGAGGTAGCCAACCGGGTGATTTACTACTTCTGACAAAACCCTTAGGTACAGGGGTTGTGACTACGGCTCTTAAGCAGCAAAAGGCTGATTCTGAACACGTTGCCGCTGCTGTTCGTAGCATGAAACATCTGAATTTGTTGGCCGCCCATGCTGCCATTGCTTCCGAAACCAAAAGCTTAACCGATGTAACTGGATTTGGATTACTAGGGCACGCTCACGAGATGGCGCACCTCAGCATGGTAAACTTCCGCCTATTTATGCAGGAAATTCAGTGGCTGCCAGGCGCCATCAAGTACGGTCAGGATGGAGCTTTTCCGGGAGGAATGGCAAACAATCTAAATTATTTTTCGCCTTGGTTAACATTTGAACCCGGTATATCAACCTTGTACCAAGATATGCTTTGGACACCTGAAACCTCTGGCGGGCTGCTGGCCTCCGTTAACCCTGGCTATGTTGACATCTTCCTATCCACCTGCCCTGAAGCAATTGTTATTGGCGAAGTTCTGCCTGGTGATGGCCACATTGAAGTTGTAATGTCGCGTCACTAGGTTTAAGTGAACCTTCTACATCAAGAGACGTAACGAGATGGAACGAACCGTACCTAGCCGTGGTAGCGATGAAATCGCCCTATATTTGCGGACCTATTACTCCTTACTCCGCAGCACTCGGGAAGTTGAAATTGAGACACTGATCGAAGCCCATACACGAATCGATTCTGCCCTGCATGTCGATGCCGATGAATCTAAGCCTGATATGGCAGCGTTCATATATGTCATCTTGCGTCTTCCCGCGTGCATCGCTAAGACTCGTCTGGTGATCATGGGGCAATCGGAACGTGTTTTTGCCGATCATGGCTACGAAGATGTGGAGACCTGGGAACCTGTTAGCACCCCCGGCCGAAGGAGGCGAAATTTTTACAATGGTAGTGATTCATTGGCTGTATATATTGCCAGCAAGTCCGACATCGATGACTTGATCCCATCGTTGACGGCCTATCAATTGGAACGTCGCAAATTGTACTTCCTTTTGAATAATCCCCTAACTCTCAAAAAATTAGCGTCTTATAAAGGTCTATTGCTGTCAAATGCGATGCTGGCCGAATTGTCTGAATTGATGACGATACCAGTTGATGATCTGGACCGGCTTTATCGAATTTGGCGAGAGCAATTGGCAGAGAATCTCCTCATCATAGCCGCAGATAGGCAGTCAATTTCAGTTCGATTGTTGGCCGGGTCTCTATCGGATTATCGTCGTGCTACCCGTCGCTGGTGGCTCAATGTTGTAAAGTCTGCGCCTGATATTTCCTTTGAAGATCACCCGATTTATTTCGTGTCTAGCAACACACACAGCATGGCTAATCTATTAAGCGGATTTGCTCTTGAAATTGAACCAGACTTGGTCCGTTTCATTGATTCTCAGGCAACATCGGAACTGAAGACCGAATATATTGATATATTGGAGCGAAATGTTCCCAGCAGCCGCGAAAACTTCCTCTATTACACATTAAAGAAATATGAGACGACTTATCCGGAGACAACGAAAACACGCATAGCAAGAGAACAAGAATTAGGTTTTCATCGAGTCGAAAGCCAACATGTTTTTGATGTCGAAGTTCAAATCGTCGAACTGAGAAAATTGCAACCACATTGTCTTGATCCTCGGCTGAATCTGGAAAACGTTGGCATACTAAAAAATAGCAATGCCTTAATAATTAATATCGATTTTCCTCTTGGGATGGCAGCATATCTGGTTCTATCTGAAGTCGCCAGAAATATTGCTGAAATACGAGGTGTTTACATCATGGGCAAAGCCGCGACGTTGAACGGCCGAATTGGGGATGTCATGATTCCAAACGTCGTCCATGATGAACATTCGCTGAATACCTACCTGTTCAATAATTGTTTCACTGCAGAAGACGTTGCCTCGCTGATCGTATATGGAACGGTCATGGACAACCAAAAATCCATAAGTGCATTGGGTACCTTCTTACAGAATGAGAATTATATGGATATTTTCTATCGTGAAGGCTATACCGTGATTGAAATGGAAGCTGGGCCGTTTCTGAGCAGCATATATGAGATGGTTCGGCCACAGCGGTTTCCCCAAAATGAGCTGGTCAATCTCTACAACGCGCCATTTCCTATTGGTATGCTTCACTATGCATCCGATACGCCATTTAGTAAAGGAAAGAATCTCGGTTCTCAGAATCTATCCTATTTCGGGATGGACCCAACATACGCGACTATGACTGCAATAATGAGGCAGATTCTGAGCAACGAGATAGACAGGCTAAGCTGAGCCATTTTTTCCTGGCCCAGGTCTATTATCTCCTATTAACCATCCTGGATAACCCCAATAAAGGAAACATTGAGTTATGAACAACATTTATGAAACCCGACTAGCCCAAGTACGAGATAATTTGTCTGAATGGGGCGTGGAGGGGCTTCTGCTTGGCAACTCCTACAATAGACGGTGGTTGAGCGGTTTCACTGGTTCGACGGGATGGTTACTCGTCACCGCAGAAAAAGCAATGCTAGGAACTGACTCTAGGTATTGGGAACAGGCAAGTAGCCAAGCCCCTGAGTTCGAATTGTTTGAGCTCAAAGGGCATTTTTCGGATGCACTTGCTAGGTTCATCGAATCTGCCGGAGCGACCCACCTGGGTTTGGAAGCTCGACACATCACGCTAGAGCAATTTGAACAACTCAGTAACAACACCGAAGTTTCCTGGGATAAGTTGCTTGAAACGGTTGAATCGTTTCGAAGCGTGAAAAGTCGAGAAGAAATCGAAACAATCAGGCGGGCTGCTGCCATAACCGATGCGACAATGTCTCAAGTCAAAGATATGGTCAAGTTGGGAATGTCGGAACTAGAATTAGCCTGGGAATTAGAGAAAGGGCTTCGTGAAAAGGGCGCGAGCGGTATGGCCTTTCCAGCAATCGTCGCTTCAGGACCGAATGGTGCTCGTGCTCATCATGAACCCGGATCGAGACAGCTTCAAGCCGGTGATACATTGATAATTGACATGGGCGCAATGCTTGATGGTTACTGCAGCGATCTGACGCGAACTTTTTATCTCGGCGAGAGCCCAGATGAACAGTTCCAGGAAATTTATGGCTTGGTACTCAAAAGCCAACAAGCGGCGCTCAGCAACATGAGGGTAGGATTGACCGGCAAACAAATTGATTCCTTCTCGCGAGATGTGATTGATGCCGGTGGATTTGGCGATGAATTTGGCCACTCCTTGGGTCATGGGCTGGGTCTGGCTGTCCACGAAATGCCACCGCGCCTATCTCCATTTGCCGATGATAGCCAGATAGAAGAAAATATGGTTGTTACCGTAGAACCTGGAATATATATTTCTGAGTGGGGCGGCGTCAGGATTGAAGATCTGGTTCATTTCACTGAATCAGGGATTGAATTATTGAGCAAATGTCCAAAAGAACCCATCATACCTGTGTGATTTCGCCCAGAAACGCGGCAGAGGGCACCGGTTAACTTCATCATCAAGAAACAAGTCCCTCGTAAACCTCGTCAAATTTTGGGATCACGACGCGCCAGTCATACTGATGTGCTGCGGCAACGGCTGCCTGCCCTAGCCTAAGTCGCTCTTCTGGACGTGAAAGAAGATTCAAAACGGCATTTGCAAACTGTTTCGGCTCATCAGCCATTATCAATTCCTCGTTGTTCTGGAAACCATAACCTTCCGCTCCCACTTCTGTGCTGACTATCGCTTTTCCGGCCGCCATAGCCTCGATCATTTTTAATCTGGTTCCGCTCCCCACCCTAAAAGGCAACACAAATACCTTAGCGCCCGCCATATATGGGGCAACTTCCTTAACGTAGCCGGTAACGGTGACGCCATTTAAATCATTCAAGCGCTGGATATTGGAAGTAGGCTTCTGACCAACGATTGCCCATGTCGTCGTAGGACGAGCCTTGCGAATGATGGGCCATATGGCTTGTGCAAACCAAATCGCACTATCAACATTTGGTCGATAGTCCATCTTCCCCGTAAACAATATATCAAAAGGAATGCCCTCAATTGAACACTTTTCTCGGTATTCGTCTACATCAATGGAATTGGGAACGATGCTTGTCTTTATATCGGGAATCAATTGCAGTAGGTGGTGTCGATCCGACTGGCTGACAACTGTTACCCAATCGGCGTTCTGGCAGGCCCACGATTCGTATTGTTCCAAGCGCCCTGCTTGTATTTTGGAGTAGAGTGCCTTGGGCCATCTTTTAATATCTTGCTTGTCAGCCGAATGAGATCGGCTTTGTATTAATGTCTCAGCATTGTGCTGATCCAAAACTATTTTGGTATTCGGACTCGATAGCTTGATTGCAGGTAGTAGGTAGGCCAATTCCAATCCTTCGATCTGAACGATATCGTACGGTTCATTGACGCTCTGCCCTTCTGAAAGCAGACTGACTAATCTGTTCTCTAATGCCTCGCTTCGCAAGCGATAGGACAGATCCGGCCGATTTATGCTGACCAATGAGATAAGCCGTCTTGACTTAGAACGTCTTGGGGGCGCCGGTACTTGAAAAAAACGTATTGGCGCCAGTTCTTCTGGTTGCGCCTTATTTTCAATGCTATCAGTTGCCCTAAAAGTCAACACGCTGATCTGATGCCGGTCAACCAGCCCTCGCAAGATATGGAAATTGCGCAAACTAGTACCTTGCTCTGGAGGGTATGGCATCTGTGGTGTGAGCATTAATATCTTCGTCATTTTTTCAATGGGTCTTGTACGATATTCCCAATCTGTGCAGCCAATCAAGCAATGCTCGAGATCTTATGTTCAAAATGCGGGAAGGACCAATCTGGCTAAGAAGCTAGAGAATGATAAATCTTGACCGTCTGCTCTGCCGTCTTATGCCAGCTAAATTTTTTTGCTTGTACGATTCCGGCTTTGGATAATACTCCTCTCTTTTCTGGGTCTGATAAGACTTTTTGCATCGCCTGAGCCCAACCATCAACATCGTCAGCATCGATCAAGAGTCCGGCAGCACCTACGACTTCAGGCAATGATGAGCGGTTGCTGACGATTACCGGACATCCACAATGCATAGCTTCCAGCGCTGGTAAGCCAAATCCTTCATAGTATGAAGGAAGCACGAAAACGCCAGCCGCCCTATACAATCTTGCTAGATCTCCGTCAGTTAACCCTTCAAAATGATGAACCTGGTTTGAAAGACTGAGGTCTTTGATAGCAGAGAATATCTCTTGATACTGAAACCCTTTTCCACCTACCAAGACTAGCGGGACCTGAATATTTGTCTCCTGTATTAGCCGACGGTAGCTTTCAAAGAGAGTCACGATGTTCTTTCGAGGTGATAAGGTTCCGACATAGAGGATAAAGTCGGCCGATAATCCAAATCGCCCTAATGTCGATTTGATTTCATCTTCTGCTGCAAGGAAAGAAAAGATTGGATTTGCAGCAAGATGGATAGTTGTAACTTTATTAGCTGGTACATTTAGAATTGATATGATGTCTTGCCGGGTATGGTGACTGTCGGCGATGATGTGATCAGCCTCGTTTACTGCCGAACTGATTTGATTAGCGTAGTAACGATGACTATCGGCATCGACGAATTCAGGAAAAAGCAGAAAATTCAGATCATGTACTGTAATAACCCGTTTCATGGCTCCTACTTTGGGAGGAATGAAATCGGGGCTATGAAAAACGTCTAGTCGACGAGGTAATATCTCTAACCCTAAGGTCCAGCGCTCCAGGCGATGGTGGCACGGCGTCCACACTTTGTAGGATAAGAAGTTTTCCTGACCTTCAGGAATATAATCGTATTCATCTTTTCGACTGCTGAAGATTTTGTAGGAATCATTGCCCGATGACTCCCCCAAAGCCTTTATCAGATGAAGTGTATACTGACTGATTCCACCGTGGTGATAGTATGGCAACCGAGCATCAATTCCAATACGCATGAGATCATTATAAGTATTCTTTTGAATCGGGCGAACTAATCTGGGCACGTTAGCCCACCATGTAGGAGCACGTTATAATGCTCTGATCTGGATAGATTGATTGATTAACCAAGTTGATATTTGATTGGCAGGACACTGAGAATACTTGTCGAGGTCAGGAGAAGGTTTAATGGCTAATGCACGAACTCAAGAGCAAGATGAGTTAGAACAGTTGCGTAACCGTCTAGACTGGATGGAAGAAGAACGCTTAAAAAATGGAAAGCGGTTAGTTCAAATCGAACAACGTTTGCAGGGCCGGGAGCGAGAGCTGGATAGCCGAGAACTTCGGGTGAAAGAGTTAGAAGAAAAGATAGCCCAGATGTCGCTTCAGGTAAACCGCATCTCAAATGTCGATTCCCAAATGGAATTATACAAAGACGAGATGGTAAAGCTTATTGAGCAATACGATAGACGGCGAGTCGAGGGAGACAAGGAGCTCGACAATTTACGTCGTATCGAACACGAGATGCATCAACGAGAAATATCAGCTCTCGGAAAGGAGATTCCCCGGATTGGCCGGCTGGAAAACGATATGAAAATGCGCGAGAGCGAAGATGCTCGTCTGTCAAAGTTAACGGGAAATCTGCAAAACAATATTCCAGCTCTGAAGAGTGAAATCGGAAACTGGAAACAAGAACTGAAATTTGTCGAAGAAGCTGAAAGATCCAATACTGCGCTGATTGCAGAGATTCAGACTTCTCTGCTTGAGAGAGTTAAAAAAGCTGACGCCGTTGAGTCACGTCTTGATATAACCAACCATAGCTTATCAAAGATTCAGAATACCACGCAGGAATTAGCCGATGATGTGTCTGAACTGAAAATAACCATCAAAGACTGGAGCGATCAAATTCAAGTAAGTGAACACCATCGCAATAAGCGGTTAGAAGATTGGCAACTTGTCCTAGATGATTTTCAAGGGCAAATAGATGGCTTCTCGAGTGAGTGGGTGAAGTATGCAGAGCAATATAAAGAAGCCAAGGGTGCGGTTCAGGCAATGGCGGAATGGCAAGAAAGGATCGAAATTGGGCAGCGGGAGACGGCCGAGTTGACTAGGATTGAGTTAAACCAGATGCGCTCTCGCTGGGACAATTTCACGCTGGAAAATGATAAGCATTGGAAGAATTTTGAGGTGGAGCATGACCAAAGATGGTCAGGGGCAGAGCGTCGCGAGGGCCAGATACGGGCCACATTAATCGAACTGTCAGAGCTGATAGAAGAAATACAACAGGATAAAGACACGCTATGGCGAGTTCAAACCGCTCAAGCAGACGCGATGAAAAAATGGCCGCGCATACTGTTAGAAGAGGTCGAAAAGGCGAAAGCGCACAATCCCGATAGCCGCCGCCAGCCGGCTTTGATACCGGTAAGGGAGGACTGATGTACGTCGTCGGCACCGCCGGTCATGTTGATCATGGAAAGTCGACGCTTGTAAAAGCTCTCACCGGTATCGATCCCGATCGGCTAAAAGAAGAAAAAGAACGGGAAATGACCATCGACCTGGGCTTTGCCTGGATTCGCATTGATGGCCAGGAAGAAATCGGCATTGTGGATGTGCCAGGTCATCGTGATTTCATCGAGAATATGCTTGCTGGCGTCGGAGGAATTGATCTGGCGATTTTGGTCATAGCCGCCGATGAAGGAATTATGCCTCAGACGGTTGAACATCTGGCTATTCTTGATTTGCTAAAAGTTAGAGGGGGTATTGTTGTTCTAACAAAAATAGATCTGATTGACGATCCGGATTGGCTGGAACTAGTCGAATTGGACGTATTTGATGCTCTCCAAGGGACCGTTTTTGAGCAGGCTCCGTTTGTCATGACCTCCGCGACAACAGGGAAAGGTATTGACGAGTTGCGTACCTTGATCTATGAGCAATTGTCCGATATCGAGGAGCAGACCGATATCGGACAGGCGCGCCTACCAATCGACAGGGTATTCAGCCTGGCGGGTTTTGGTACCGTCGTAACCGGTACGTTGGGGGGTGGATTTCTTCACGTCGGCGATCCGGTTGAGCTACAACCGGCCAATTTGTTGGGCCGAATTCGTGGTTTGCAGACCCACCAAGTCAAGCGAACAGATACCGGACCTGGTAGCCGTGTCGCAGTCAACCTAACGGGGATAGCAAAGGATAAAATAAAAAGAGGACAGGTGCTGGCCTCCCCAGGAGTGTTGAGTGGAACGATATTGTGTGATGTAGAGTATGAACATTTACCAGATAGCGAGATACCCCTTAAGCATAACGAAGATGTGAAATTCTTCACCGGCGCGGCAGAAGTAATGGCTAGAGTTCGATTGATCGGCGACAGGCAGATAAGTCCGGGCAAGAGTGGTTGGCTACAATTAGCTTTGTATGAATCGGTTGCCATGGTCCGAGGTGATCGTTTCATCCTCCGCCGGCCATCCCCCGCCGCAACAATAGGTGGTGGCAGGATTCTGGATCCGCACCCCGGCAAGCGCCATAAACGTTTTCGACCAGATGTAATTCAACGTTTTGAAAGGATTGTCGGCGGATTGCCAGATGAACTATTGGAGGATGAGTTGATCCGGCGCGAACCTGTTCGGATTGACTCCTTAATTGCAGAATCAACGCTGGAGCCACAAGTCGCGCGAGAAATGTTTATGCAATTATTAAAGGACAAACGAGCGGTAACGGCCAATGAATATGCACTATCTTCCCATGGCTGGCAACGAGTAAATAAAAGCCTTTTGCGGTCACTGGCTCAGTATCACCAAGCCTACCCATTGCGACAGGGGATGCCTAGGGAAGAATTACGCAGTCGCTTAAAGGTGCCTTCTGGCGTTTACTCACATATTCTAAGGCAGGCATCGGCAGATTCGTCCTTTGTTGACGAGGGGCATACGATAAGACTAACTGACCACAGTATTTCTTTTTCAGTTCAACAACAAGAGTCTATCGATCGACTCATGGTCAGGTTCAGAGAGCTGGGTGTTAACGCGCCAAGTGTCAAAGAAGCTCAGGAACAGGTTGGCGTCGATGTTTATTATGCTCTAATTGATATGGCTGCGATTATTCAGATAAACAATGATGTCGTCTATTCGGATGGTGTCTACAAGAAGATTCTTAAACAGATCGTGAGTTATCTACAAGCAAATGGTCGAATTGACGCTGCGAAACTTCGGGACCTCCTAAATACCAGCCGAAAGTATTCAATTGCCATACTCGAACATCTGGATGAAATTAAAGTAACCAAACGGGTTGATGATTACCGCGTTCTCGTCCCCTAAGTAGCTACGCATCACCACATCAGTTCGCCCTGATTGGCGACAAACATAAAAGATCAAATAGATAAACGGAACGGAAGGAATATCTTATGGCTTCGACAAACGAAGGCGAAGCGATCCAGTACCGGCGACGGTACAAAGGATTGATAGGAGTACGGAGCAAAGTGTTGGTTAGAGACAGCAACGCCTTAAGCTTGGTGTATACGCCAGGGGTTGCCGAACCCTGTTTGGAGATATCTCGGAATCCAAAGCGATCTTTTGATGTTACCTGTAGAGGAAACACAATCGCTATCGTTTCTGATGGCTCGGCCGCATTTGGTTACGGCGATATTGGCCCTGAAGCAATATTACCTGTTCTTGAAGGGCATGCAGTCATCATGAAAACCTTTGCTGGCGTCGACGCCTTGCCTTTAGCGCTCAAAGTTGCCAGTCCTGAATCCTTTATAGAGACGGTCTTAAACCTCGGACCAACATTCGGCGCCATTTGCATTGAGGATCTGGCTTCACCCGCTGGGCTCTCAATTACATCGCGGCTTCAACGAGCCATGAATATTCCAGTCATCAATAATCATCGCGAAGGCGTTGCCATAGGCGTTCTAGCGGGCCTGATTAACGCTTCGCGCCTCGTAGGTAAAAAACTGGAAGAATTGCGAGTTATCATCAACGGTGCGGGCACGGCCGGACTAGGGACCGCTTTCTTATTGTCTCGTTTCGGATTAAGAAATGTTATTGTCTGCGACCGGCAGGGCGCAATATACAAGTACCGTCCGCTTAGCATGAACTGGGCTAAGTGGTCAATCGCCCAGGTCAGCAATCCGGCAGGTGAGAAAGGTAACCTGTCCGAAGTTCTTTCAGGAGCCGACGCCTTTATCGGTTTCGTGGGAGGCACAGTTATAGACGAAGGTGATATCAAAAAAATGAATGAATCGCCAATTTTGTTCACTTTTGGATCGCCTATTGAAATTGAGCCACAACGAGCACGTTCTGCCGGTGCGGCGGTCGTGGCAACAGCACACTCCACCTACCCTAACCAGATGGATATTAGCTCTGTTGTACCTGGCATTTTCAGAGGTTTACTTGATGTTCGGGCAACCAAATTTAGTTATCCTGCTCAAATCGCGGCAGCTAATGCCATCGCGAAGGTGATTGAGGACGACGAACTCCATCCCGACTATATATACCCGAAAGTGATAGACTACAGGGTTGCCCCAGCGGTGGCTAGGGCTGTTGCCGCAAGCGTAATTGAGCGCGAAGAGGCGAAACGACCGGACATTGAACCTGAAGAAATCGCTGAACGAACTCGGAGATATGTTTACGAAGGCAAGTTGCCTGTACCTCCAAAAAGTGACGAGCAATTGAGTATTGCCCAGGAGTCCCTTGAACTACATGATCGCTTCCAAGGCCTGCTTGAGATCTACAGCAAAGTCCCAATAAGAGATGAATTCATTCTGAAACTCTTCTACCTTGTGCCTGGGGCGATGGAACCTTCTCGTCTCATTAAAGAAAGACCTGAACAAGTATTTGAGCTAACTGCAAGAGGGAACCTGGTAGGGGTTGTGAGCGATGGAAGCGCAGTTCTTGGCCTCGGCAATATTGGAGGGCGAGCGGCGCTGCCCGTTATGGAGGGGAAAGCGATTCTGTTTCACACTTTTGCCGGTATCGAAGCTTTTCCGATATGCCTTAATACACAAGACCCGTATGAAATTGTCGAGCTTGTAAAACGTCTCGAGCCTACTTTCGGCGGGATTAATTTGGAGGACATTAGTGCTCCAAGATGCTTTTACATTGAAAACAAACTTAGGGAAGAGACGGAAATACCGATATTTCATGACGATCAACATGGGACCGCAGTCGTTGCCTTGGCAGGTCTGTTGAATGCTTGCCGGCTATTAGGCAAACAGTTGCAGGATCTATCGATTACGGTCAATGGTGCAGGCGCGGCCGGTATCGCCGTTTCCAAGTTATTACTGTCTGTGGGCGTTCAGGATATTATCTTGCTTGATACCCGCGGAGCTATTTACAAAGGACGAAAAGCCGGCATGAATTGGTTAAAGGAGCAGATGGCGGATCAAACGAATCATGATCGCCTAAAAGGCAATCTGGCCTCGGTTATCAAGGATCGAGATGTTTTTATCGGTTTGTCTGTGCCAGGAGTTATTAGCCCTAGAATGATCAAATCAATGGCGAGGGATCCAATTATCTTCGCACTGGCAAACCCGACTCCCGAAATCATGCCTGATGATGCCCTGGCGGCCGGTGCATCTGTAGTCGCCAGCGGTCGAAGCGATTTACCGAACCAGGTCAATAATTCTCTCGCTTTTCCCGGCATTTTTCGAGGAGCCCTTGATACCAGAGTTCGAAATATCACCGATGAAATGAAAATCGCCGCTGCCCACGCTATTGCAGATATCGTAAGTGATAGACAACTTAATTCAGACTGGATCATTCCGAAAGCAACTGATTTCAGCGTCGCGCCATCCGTAGCGGAAGCAGTCGCAAGAAAAGCTATTGAATCCGGGGAAGCCAAAACATTAATCGATCCGGCGCAAATATCCGCCAATGTAAAACAATTTATATACGAGGAAAGAGATTAGGACGGTTTGTTTTGTTATCTCAAGAGAATCACCCTGTAAAACGAGTCGCCATATTAAGCGTTCATACTTGTCCTTTAGCCACCCTTGGTGGGAAAAAAACGGGTGGAATGAACGTTTATGTCAGAGATTTTAGCCGGGAATTAGCCCGGCAAGGGATTCCTGTCGACGTTTTCACTCGTTCTGAAGATGATTGCCAGCCCACTGTCCGCCATGATTTAGGCTATGGCGCACGAGTGATTCATATCAGAGCCGGGCCAGAAAAACCTATCATGGTCGCTGATATCGAGGGTTACCTAGATGATTTTGTCGAGGGACTAAACGATTTCGCAGAGATAGAAAACACAAAATATGATCTGATCCATAGTCATTACTGGATGTCTGGGCTGGTTGCCGAATCTCTTAAACGAGTCTGGGACTCCCCGCCCATCATCCAAATGTTTCATACCCTCGGTCGGATGAAGAATCGTGTGGCCTTATCGGAAAATGAACGTGCGCCTCAATCGCGAATTGAAGCCGAGACAAGGATAATGGGTTTTGCCGACAAGATTATCGCGGCGACTCCAGCCGAATACGCCCAATTACATTGGCTTTACGCTGCCGATATGAGCAAAGTTGTGACGATACCACCTGGCGTTGACCTAAATCGTTTCCGGCCGATTCCAAAGTCAATCGCTAAAGAAGAAGTCGGAATTCTAAGCGACCGGAGAAATATTCTCTTCGCCGGCCGAATCGAACCTCTAAAGGGCGTCGATACATTGCTAAAGGCTATTGCGCTGATTCAAAAACAAGCGCCAGAGACTGTATCGGATGTAGATGTCACCATCATAGGTGGCGATCCATGGAGTGAAACTCCAGATGACGAGATGGCTCGATTGCAAGAGATGAGGAAAGAGCTAGGCGTATCCGATATCGTGACATTTCTTGGGGCCAAAGACCAGGATCTTCTTCCTGCTTATTATGCCGCCGCTGAAATGGTTGTTATGCCATCACATTATGAGAGCTTCGGCATGGTCGCATTGGAAGCCATGGCCATGGGCACGCCTGTTATCGCCTCCGAAGTAGGCGGCCTGGCTTTCCTTGTTCAAGATGGGATCAACGGATTCCATGTGCCATCACGCGATCCCGAGGCACTGGCTGAGCGCATTTTCACCCTGTTAAATGACAAGGATTGCCGTCAGCACCTAGGCCGCCATGCCCTACAAAGTGCCCAGAAGTATGATTGGCCGATTATTGTCAGTCGAATGCTCGAGATATATCAAGACTTAATGGTGAAAACCAATAACTAAAACATCGATACTTCGCTCGACTAACCAACTCATCCTTTTATGATCGGTACTCCTCCCATGTACGGCCTCAATGGTTCAGGTATTCTTATTGAACCGTCTTCTTGTTGATTGTTCTCCAATATGGCGATCAACACTCGTGGCAAAGCGAGGCCGCTACCGTTGAGCGTATGAACGGTTCTTGGTTTCCCACCATCTGTTGGCCGGTATCGAACATTTGCTCGTCTAGCCTGAAAAGCCTCGCAATTACTTATTGAGCTGACTTCTAGCCATTCCCGGCACCCGGCCGCATATACCTCAATATCGAATTTTTTGGCGGCCGCGAAGCCGAGGTCGCCGGTGGCCATTTCAACAAGACGATAAGGCAATTCAAGAGCTTCACATACATCAGTTGCATCAGAAACTAGCGCTTCCAGTTCTCGGTAGCTTTGTTCTGGAGTCGTGAATTTATACATTTCCACCTTATCAAATTGGTGTCCGCGCTTAATTCCCCGTACATCCCTTCCCGCACTAAACTTCTCTCGCCGAAAACAGGCTGTATAGGCCACGTAGTTGAGGGGAAGATCGACCTCGGCCAAGATCTCATCCCGGTGAATATTGGTGAGAGCAATTTCGGCTGTTCCTAGCCACATGAAATCTTCTTCAGCATCGCGGTAAATATTGTGGGCAAATTTTGGTAGCTGCGCCGCCCCGACAAACATCTCCGATCTGACCATATACGGTGGGTATATCTCGACATAGCCATGGGTCTCAACGTGATAATTCAACATGAATTGAATCAACGCCCTTTGCAACCTGGCGCCCATTCCTTGAAGAAGATAAAAGCGCGAACCGCTTAGCTTGACGCCCCGTTCAAAATCAATGATGCCCAACGCCGGTCCAAGATCCCAATGGGCTAAGGGTTCAAAGTCGAAACTTGGTATGGGCGCCCCCCTTGGATCAAAGGTAATGTTATAGCTGTCATCAGGCCCCAATGGTACATCTTGATGGGGCATATTTGGAACCCACAACATCAAATCTTGAAGCTCATTCTCAATATTGCGTAATTCGTTATCTAAATCAGTTATCTGATCGCCGATCTTCCGAGTCTCTAATTTTGCTGCCTCTACTTCTTCCAGGGATTTAGCATACTCCATTTTCAAATTCTCGTCGGCGGTATCCTGCTGTATATCAGATTGCCTTGGAATACGCTGAATCTCTTTTTCTAATTTCTTGATTGAACCCATCAACCGGCCGGTTTTTTTGGATTCTTCGTTCCGGTTCTGGCGGAGAACCTCCACTTGCTGAATGATCGTTCTTCGCTTCTCGTCGAGGACAACGATTTCGTCAATCGGAGCAGTATCGTTCAACTTGGCGATTTGTTCTTTAACCCACTCTGGTTTTTCGCGAATAAGATTTATATCTAGCATGAGTCTCTTTTACCTCCAAAACAATAAAGCCCCCTCGTTCCAGGACGAGGGGGCCCGTGGTGCCACCTGGTTTCGCTATCAAAACCCCAGATTAGGATTTCATAGCCTCAATAACGCGTTAACGGGCGTACCCGGCAATCCTTTTTATCGGTTGCAGTTCGGAAGTGGATTTCCGATCGTGGATTATTGGCTCGCAGCTACCGCCAACTCTCTGTTTAGGAACCCATTAGACCGTACTTCTCTTCGTCTTTACTCATATTTAATTTATCAAATCGTGATGTTTAGTATATTTAGATGGGCCTAGATTGTCAATTCGTCTGGCCCCGATCTTTTTGGCGTTCACGAAGATGGGGAAATAGCAAAACTTCACGAATCGATGTCGTATCAGTCAACAGCATTACGAGCCGATCGACCCCCATACCAAATCCGCCATTTGGGGGCATGCCATAACGCATCGCTCGAAGATAATCTTCGTCAACAGGGTGCGCGTCCTCATCATCAGCTTCGTAAAGCCGTTGCATTTCTTCGAATCTTTTTAGCTGCTCTTGAGGATCGTTCAACTCCGAGAAGGCGTTCCCCATTTCCATGCCACCAATGAAAAATTCAAATCGCTCAACGTGTAGGGGATCTCCTGGAACTCCTTTTGCCAGCGGCGAAATGTCAATCGGATATTGGGTGAGAAAGGTCGGTTGAATGAGATTAGGTTCAACAAAATCGCTCAGAAGACCATCGATTAGTTTTCCCCAACTCGCATCGGCCGGCGTGTGACCGCCGATCTCACGAATGGCCAAGGCTAGTTCATCAACTTTTTCGTAGGCCATATAATCTATCTCGGCAAATTTCATGATCGAATCCCGCAGTGTCATTCTTTGCCATGGACTGGCAAGTTCTATGCAATTTTCTTGAAAATTTAAGGTTGTAGTTCCGAGCACTCTGTTGGATACAAATTCGTAAAGACGTTCGGTAAAATCCATCACATCCTTATAATTCCAATAGGCTGCATAAAATTCTAACTGTGTGAATTCGGGATTGTGCACTGCATCGACGCCTTCGTTGCGAAAGTCTCGCCCTATCTCATAAACCCGCTCGTAACCACCAACCAATAACCTCTTCAAATAGAGTTCAAACGAAATACGCAGGAACAGTTCCTGTTTTAGTTGGTTGTGATAAGTTGTAAAGGGACGGGCGGCTGCACCCCCGTAGATCGGCTGCATAATGGGGGTTTCGACCTCTAAGAATTCGTTGTCATCGAAGAACTGACGAAGGGCAGCAATGATCTTAGCTCTTGTCCGGAATACTTCCCTTACCTCTGGATTAACGGCTAAATCAGCATATCTCTGCCTGTACCGCTCTTCGACATCTCCAAAGGCATTGTACCGGACGACTTCCCCACCCACTTCTTGCTCTTTTATCACCGGTAACGGACTAATAGACTTACTCAGTAGTCGCCATTTCTGTACTCTGACGCTAATTTCACCCGTTCGCGTTCTGAATAATCGTCCGGTTGCCTCAACGAAGTCACCTAAGTCGAGCAGTTTTCGAAATACCCGATGGGAATCATCTCCAATTTCGTCTCGTCGAATGAACAGCTGAAGACGACCTTTTCCATCTTCGATGTGGGCGAACAAAGTCTTTCCCATATCCCGCAATGAGATCAGCCGGCCACTAACTGTGACTGTGACAGCCTCTTGCTCTTCGACCGCTTCTCCTTGCTCATAAAGTGCAATTGCCTCAATTGTCGAGTGAGTCCGGAAAGAATCGATAGGATAAGGCTCGATGCCGATCGCCTCTAACTCTGCGAGTTTTCTTAGACGTTGTTCTTCCAGAGGTGATGGTTGCCAGTCATTCATAATCATTGCCTCACGAAAAATGATCATCGCTTGGGTTAATATACTGCTACCAATCAACTAATCGGATATTAAAAAGCCCGTGTCTGGGCACGGGCTAAATTTTAGAAACTATTGAAAGTGATCGGTTTGGATTAGCCCATAGCCATTATACGAAATTCAAGTAAACCGTTAGGCGCTTTAACCTTAACGACGTCGCTTACTTTCGATCCCAACAGTGCTTTTCCAAGGGGACTCTCAACTGAAATTCGCCCCTTAGCCGGATCTGCTTCAGCTGGGCCAACCAAATGATAGCGTTCTTCTTCATTATATCCATCTTCAACAACTGTCACCCAATCTCCAACCCTGACAAAATCATGCGGATCATTAGATTCTTCAATAATTTGATAATTGTTGAGAATTTCTTCTAGTTCTAGTATTCGACCTTCCAAAAATGCCAGCTCGTTTCTGGCTGCTTCCAGTTCCGCATTTTCTACAAAATCATCATCTTGTCCATCTTGGAAGGCATTGTGCAGTCTGTCGGCCAAGGCCTCGCGGGCATCTGTCCGTAGGTAATTAAACTCCTCAGTCAATTTTTTATGACCATCAGCCGTTATTAGGTGGGGTTTTGAATTTATCATGCCAGTCCTTATTAAACGCAAAAACCGCCAAATTAGCGGTAGTGAAAATTAACTTTATGTCAGATAAAACTTTTCGCAGGCAGGGGATTATACCAAAATCGTTTGCATTGTAAAGAGCTATTCAGTTACACTTTGCGACTGATGATCACAAAGAAGTTGCTTGGACTATTTTTCTCGATATTTGGGATATTGCTTGCCGTCGGATTGTTGGCCTTAGAGTGGTTAGGCGCTGGCAAATTTCAGGGAATCGGACCCCTGCAACGTATAGCATTGTTAGGGGCTTTAGCTATTTTTCTCGTTGGCATTAGCCTGGTTCCACTAGGCGATCGACCGGCTTGACCGATATACCTGCTAACCGAAGCCAACGAATTTTGACCCATACCCTATAGATGACCATTTATTCTCGCATGATGAAGCGATTAGGGTCCTATTCCATATGGGTGCTCCTTGCTTATGGCTTAGTCGCAGTAGCATTAATAGTCTTCATCGGTTATTTCGTAGTCTACAACATATATGCCTTCTCTTTATTTAAGTTTCCTTTTGACTACGACCAGGGAGAAGGTTTCGAGTTGATGGACACAATATTATTCAGCCGCGGGCAGTGGCCTTACCGCGACAATAATAGCTATCCCTTCTATTCCTCCAACTATCCTCCTGTCTACCACCTAGTAATTGTTCCCCTTGTGTGGTTGTTCGGCCCGGAGTATTGGACCGGTCGCTTGATCGCTTATCTCGGAACACTAATAACTGCCGGCGCGATTGGCTATGCAGTTCACAGGGGGACAAAAAGGAGTTGGTTGGCCCTGGTATCAGCCCTGGCCTTTCTCGCTTCGAATTATATCTATCACGTTGGCCCCCTCTTCCGTCAGCATATGTTCATGGTGATGTTTGAGACACTGGCGGTCTTAATAGTCACGATTGTAGTCGAGCGCGAAGAACAATCTGGAAAACGAAATAATTTGGGGCTATTGGTTGTTATGATATTGTTGTTGCTTGCTGGCTACACGAAACAACTTGCTTATGCTACAGTCGTAGCAGTTTTCGGATTCCTTTTCTTGAGGCAGACAAAAAGGGCCATCTTATGGGCAATTCCCTTTGCGACCGTAACCGTCCTAATCTTTTTCCTTATCAATGCGGCTACTGACGGGCAATGGCTAACGAATACCGTTACGGCCAATGTCAATCCCTATATTCCTGCCCAGGGAATCGGTTTGCTTCGACAATGGTTTAATCTGCACCTGGTTCTAACAGTGGCGGCAATCGCTTTTGCTTTCTACCAACTCTATTTTGATCGTCTCTCAGCCTATGCTATTTGGTTCGTCGTAGCTGCGGCCAATGGCTTGACCGCTGGAAAATGGGGCGCGGGCGAATCATATTATGCCACGGCCGTAGCTGCCAGTTGCATTCTGGCTGGCCTCGCCTTCGGTAAATTGATTACCTGGAATCAGAAAAAGGGGCATTTTATTTATGCCGGATCACTAGCCCTGGTAGCGATCATGTTTTTGTTCCAGGCGAATTTGTTCTTTCATATGCCCACGCACACCGAGGCGCTACGTACAATTGCCGATGTGTTGGGGAAACCGGTAGAATCATACGTGGCGCCACAAACATCCTGTTCTATCGCCCAACCGCCAGTTCCAATACCCTATGTCGATTCGGCCGGTGTGGGCTTGATTGGGAGACCTCCAACTTTAAAGGATGTCGAGGCGGGTATTGAGATCACCCATTTCATCGAACGCGGTGATACAGCCGCCTTTAGCGAGGAAGCCGGCTTTAACCTATACGCCGGAAAGGATGTTATAACTAACCCCACCCAATTATTGAATCTCTATAACAATGGGCAAGTTGACCTTACCGAAATGCTCACAATGCTAAACAACCAAGAATTTGATTCGATTATTTTCAGAGCTCAGTTTTACCCCCCACCCGTCCTAGAGGTAATCGGCCGAAATTATGAAACGACGCAGCTCGTTGAGATGAACGGCTTTGTTTATTGTCTTCTAACCCCAAGGGATAATCCGCTTTGATGTCTAGCGAAATGAAGCAAACGATTGCCTGCCCGTTTTGCCTTGGTCTGACTCCGCTGGTAACAAATACGGCTGTCTTGACTTGTACAAATTGCAGTCTTCAATTCTCGCTGGCAGGTCATCTTTGTCCAAACTGCTTTGCGTATCAGAGCGAAGAAACTGGTACTTGCCCTGACTGTGGAGATTCTTTGAATATCGTTTGCCGTCAATGTGGAACAGTCAATTGGTCAGGATCGGAGATTTGTACCGAATGTGGATATGAGATTGATAGGTCCAGTTCGATGATATCATCTGCCTATGGAACGACAGCCGAGCGATTAAGCAGGCAAATGGAAGAAGCGCGAGAACTTAAGAAACAGGAGAAAATTGCCTCTAGAAATCGTATGGCGGAAATGATGGCAGCAGAAGAAACCCGCCAAGAAAAGATACGCCTAAGGGTCAAAAAACAAAAAGAACAAGAACGGTGGCTCTTGATTATCATGTTTGGGGCAGTGTCCCTTTTTCTCCTTGGGTTAATCATCTATGCCATCATCAGCACCATTGGTTAAGACATGAACACGTTGCTCCCTCCAACGAAGGCGCGCTTTGGGGACAAAGGGCCAGCTTATAAAATAACAATTCCCACATTCAGTGGCCCTCTTGACCTGCTGCTTCACCTAATTGAAAGAAATGAATTGGACATCACAGCAATTTCCCTCGCCACGGTGGCTGATCAATATCTCCAGCAAATAGATAAGCTCAAAGAAAACAACGTCGAAGATCTGATGGATTTTCTGGTCATTGGCGCCAGGTTACTGGTCATTAAGAGCCGTGCTCTTTTACCCCAGCTTCCACCGGAATTAGCTGGGGAAAATGATGAAGAGGATCCTGCTGAGACGCTCGCCCGCCAACTCAGGCTATATAGGCGATTCAAGCTAGCGGCTTCCTGGTTGCGCGGCCGAGAAGAAAAAGGGTTGCGAACCTATCTTCGAGTAGCGCCACCACCAAAATTGGAACCAACCCTGGATTTGACCGGCATCAACCTGCACACTTTGGAAGAAGCATTACTATTTGCCCTCAGTCGTGCAACCTTACGAGATGATAGCGTCTCTGTAGCTGTCGATCGAAGAAATTTTACTATTGAAGGTCAGGTTGCCCGTATGCAGCGGCAGATTAGCGTAATGGGACAAGTCTACTTTGATGAGGTACTTTCTAGCCAGCCAACGTGGTCAGAAGTTTCTGTAACCTTGCTGGCTGTACTTGAGTTGATTAAACGGCAAGAGGTCAATGTACGACAACCCGAACTCTTCGGGAAAATCGAGATTGTCAGGGCCGAGCCCAATAATTAGTTATTGATGGCTTGAGTTCCTCGAAATGCAGTAGTCCCCTCCGCACAAACCAACTTCATGGTCATTTACATATCAACTTCAGGACAAACGGACGCCCCTTCGCCTTGTAACAAAGACCACTCGGAGAAAGAGGCAAACCGGTCGCGGGGGGAACCAACTTTACCGATATCAACGTCAAGGACATCTTCACTGATACCTTGGGTTTTTATGTATTGGAACAAGGTAACCGCCGGTAAATCCTCATTATAATGCTTCAGAAATGCATCGTAATAGGGTTTTCGTTCTTCTGGCAGAGTTAATTTCCTGGCAACCTCTAGGGCTTCACTTGCCCTTCGATTATTCCAACGCCCGAAATTTTGGCCGGATAGAATCGCTTCCTGGCTCCAGAAGTCATAAAGATCTGGGTCGCCATTTGGTTGAACATCGATCAAGAAAACATCAAACTCTTGGTCGGCAAGAACTGCCGGTAATTCACCATCGCTCAATTTGATCAATTCTGTCTTGACGCCAATCTCGGACCACTGCTCCACAATACTTTTGGCGACCACATCATGGATCGGATTATCATCGATCAAAAATCGCACAGTTAATTGCTCCCCTTCACGTTCTCTATATGGGCTCCCATCGGTAATCAGCCAGCCCGCACTATCTAGTGCGGCAAGTGCGGCATCTTTATTAAATGTGTAATTGTTCAATATGCCTTCGGCATTTGCCCATGTATCTGGAAGAAACGGACCTTTTAAAGGCAGAGCCTGTCCCAATAGAGCACTGTCAATGATTTCCTCGCCATTCAAAGCTTGAATCAAGGCGCTTCTTACTTCTTTGGTTTGTATTGCTGGTGACCCAGTTTCCCCGAAGTTGAATAGTAATTGTTCAAAGCGTTGTGCGGGATAAGAAAACAAGCGAATTTCCGGAAGCACCCCAATCAGTTCGATGTCTGTACCGGAAAAGCCTCCCAGCGAATGGATTTCATTCGCCGAATAGGCCGCAGCCAGGGACTCGGTATCTGGGAAAAATCGAAACTCTATATGATCCAGTTTTGATCTGTCACGCCAATAACGTGGATTTGGAACCAAGCGAAGGAAACCATCTTGCTGAAAATCATTTCCGGGAACGACCATAAATGGTCCTGAGCCTATGGGCGATCGATTGAATGGATGACCCATTAATTCTGTTGGCTCTACATCCCGCAAGATATGGCGCGGTAAAATTCCTCTCGTTGTGGCCTCAAGAAAAGGCGAATACGGTGTTGGTAATTTGAAGCTAATTTCCGATTCGGCTGTCTGGCTAATGGTCACTGATTCCCACAAGGACTTGGCTTGCTCGGCTCCGGGAAAATCTTCTTCCTGCAAAAAACCGTAAGTGAACGAGACATCTTCAGCCGATACCGGTTCGCCGTCGTGCCAAAATACATCATCGCGCAACTCGAAAGTATAAACCAGGCCATCATCACTTACTTGCCAGGATCTTGCCAGCGCGGGTTCAAGATAGCCTTCATCGTTGTATCGCGTCAAACCATCGAAAATTAGATCGACAAATTCTCCATCTATTGGATTTGAATCACTTAAGAGGGGATTGATGTATTGTGGTTGGCCGACGGTACCCTCAACTAAGCGACCTCCGGACAAAGGAATAGAGGTCGTGCAGATTCCAGATGACTGGACTTGAAATCCTAGCAACGATATAACAAAAATGATGCCAACCGCCGCCAGTAGGAGTTGCCAACGAAGCTCGATTTTCACTCAGTTATTTTTCTAGGAGGCAACAATTAAACCTGACCGAGGGCAATGAAAGTCAGTAAAGTGCATATAAAGAAGGCAATTGCGAAACCAATGGTGGCGCGGTGCATCGTTGCGTCCATACCTCGACGTGTTCGGTATCCTGAGCTTTCGCCGCCCACCAAGTTACTTATATCCGAGCCTTTAGCTTGTAATATAACTAATACGATTATCACAACCCCCAAGATGATCTCTACTACACTGAGAAATGGCGCCAAGCCTGCTATGTCCATATTGAAATCCTCTCTAGCGAATTTGGGTTTAATCTATATCAGGTTCTCTATCTCATATGTCAGATTCGGAACAATCGAACACCCAATTTCCAAACAAGGGATTATAACAAGGTCGTAGATGGTAGGCGAATGCCATGCGGAGTGGTAAACTAAATTCCGATATTAACACTAAGCTTGTGCTTAGTTTGTGTTTCCATTAGCTACAAAGAATTTATATCGTGCTAGACATCATCAACGTAACGAAACGTTTCTACTCTCTTGTAGCCGTAGACAACTTAAGCCTAAAGGTCGCACAGGGGGACGTCCTTGGAGTATTAGGACCAAATGGGGCAGGAAAGACGACACTATTTAGGCTAATAGCTGGCTTTTTATATCCGGACTCAGGTACAGTTCGGCCTACATCCGGAAACTGGCCCTCACTAGGATATAAGCCTGAGCGACTGCTCTTCCCAAATCATTTAAAGGTGAGCCAATATTTAGCAATGATGGCGGAAGTATCAGACCTGGCCCCAGGCAACATCAAAGATTCTGTTTCTAAAAGCCTTGAGCGAGTTAACCTGACCTTTGCGGCCGATAAGAAAATTAAGGATTGTTCTAAGGGAATGCGCCAGCGACTGGGCCTTGCCCAGGCAATGATCGGTGATCCTCAACTCCTGCTCTTGGACGAACCATCAAATGGACTAGATCCAGAAGGTCAGGCCGATATTTGCCGCCAAATTAAGGAGCTACAAGCGGACGGAAAAACGATCATATTAGCCTCGCATCAACTGCTAGAAGTAACCAGGGTCTGCACGAATTTGGTGATTCTAAACAAAGGAAGCATCCATTACCAAAATAGCATGCAGGCGGCTTTGGCGGAACGACCACATACGAAAATCGTTGTCGATAAGGATATCTCTTTGCTACGCCAGCTGCTTCTCAGCCTACATCCGCAAATAGAAATTTCAGATCGCGAGATCATCTTGAATCTTGATGCGATAAAAAGCCGGCCAAATGTGCTACGAATATTACTCAGCGCGGGATACGATATCGTCAAGATCGAACAGAGTCGCGTAACTCTGGACGAAATTTATGCTAAGGCTGTTCAATGAGCCGAAGAATGTTAGCGATCGTCGCCTATCTTCTCCGCTCGCATCTATTCTCGCTGGCGGGCCTTCTCTATATATTATTGGCGTTAGTGTTTTATTTGATTTTTTTTGAACCTCGCCAACAAACGCCAGATATCGATTATTATATTTTGGTTCTAGGTATTCTTGGTTTGACCCTTTCATTCCTGGTAACGTTGACCGTATCAGCCAGGGCGAATAGGGCTTCTCACTTCCCAATCATGGTTCGATTATCGAGCAGAATCGAATACTTAGCATCGGTGCTAATTACATCGCTCTTGTACGCAACAATTCTGCAAGGTTTAGTAGCGCTTCTGGCTCTTGTAGCAAACGGTCCAGATCTGGGGCTAATAAATTTTCTAACGATCCCCCCTCTTTGGATCGCCGGAAATATTTTGTTCTCCGTTCTGGCTCTTCATGCTACCGATTTGGTAACAGCCGGATGGTCACGCGTATACGTGTTCGCCGTTCTTGGCCTGCTACTCTATCTTCAAAGTGGTATGAATGTCTTAGGCGGTTGGCTTAGTGCGCTATTCAATCGAATTGGTGGCACTCTGCTGACCAGTGGTATGGACTCCCTGGCATCTTTATCCTTTGACATCGGTTCTTGGTTTTCTGGCGCAGATCCAACAATATTGGAAAACGTTTTGGACGTGATATTTTGGCCTTTTACAACTATAACCGAGGCATCAATAAGTGGTTCCTTCACTCCCCTGCAAGCCTTGGCGCCGGCCGCCCTATTGCTATATGCTTGCTTATTATTCCTCCTCGCTTCCCGTTTTTTCGCCAACAAAGACCTATTGTTCAACGAATAGGCAAAGATCAACTAATTTTTGCCTCTGTCCTTGGTTTTTCGATCTCCGCTGTCAGGTGAATCCACCGGTAGATTTCATCAATCAAGGAAATTATCAGGAAAATATCTCTGGTTGAGGTCTTCGATCAACTTCAGGGAAATTTCCTTTTCCAGGCTCCGGCCGAAATAGACGTGAAGGTAAGCGTAATCAAAGGCCGGACAGCGGTGCTTTTCGCTGAAATAAAAAGGGGTGATATGGTTCATATCATAACTTGTCGTTATGCCCAAGATGGAGACAGGCCGGCGTAATATCAATTGTTCTTCATCGACGAATAGTATTTCCCTGCTTGCTGCATAATATTGCCAGCGCGCAAACAAGAAGCGACCAAATAGAAACCAGACGATCATCCACAGAATTAACAGTATTGTCAGGACAAAATTGGTGCTCATGCCTCGGGCGATATAAATCAGGACAACAAGGAGCATCACCAGCCAGATCAACAAAGACAAGGAAAATACTAACAATAATGGCCAGTTAATTCGTACGGGAATCACAACCTTAAGACGTTCAAGGTCTTCCTCAAATGTCACCATATGGTTTTCATCAATCATGAAATATTTTTCCAGTGAATGGAGTTAAGGAACCAAAGAATGGATGGTAGCTGACAACATGCGAAACTACAATTCGGATTGAAGTTTTCTGTTTCTGATTTTTGCCACCTGACATCACAGAGTTACAATCCGCCACCATGGAGCGAGCGCGCCACCTACTAAGATCTTCAGTAATTGTTATCGCCTTGTTAGGCTTGGGAAAGGTAACGGGGTTGGTCCGAACCCGAATGGTGAGTGGGGTGTTTGGCACCAGCCCAGCATTTGACGCATTCACGGCCGCAAATCAACTACCTGAACTATTCGTCACCTTGATTAGCGGAGGTGCACTGGCTGCCGCCTTCATCCCAGTTTACTCAGCCTATCTAACCAATAAAAAATCAAAAGAAAGCGCCCAACTTGCCAATTCCATCCTGACCCTGGTCATCGTGGTCTTGGGCGGAATATCGATCGTGGGCATTATATTCGCTGATTGGATCACGGCCGAATTATTAGTGCCGGATTTTTCACCAGAATTGCAGAACCTCACCGCCCTACTCATGCGAATTATCCTCCTGCAGACTACCCTTTTCGGAATAAGTGGTGTCCTGAGCAGTGTTCTGAATGCCCACCAGCACTTCGCTCTGCCTGCGCTGGCGCCAATCGCGTTGGATATAGGCTATTTCATAGGTGTTCTGGTATTTGTTCCAACTATGGGCATTATCGGTCTTGCCTGGGGTACAGTTGTCGGTAGCTTACTACATATCTTGATTCAAGTTCCCGCTCTTGTTAAGTACGGCTTTAGCTACTACCCCGAGCTTGTATTAAGCATGGCGGGAGTGCGAGAAGTAATCAGGCTAATGGGTCCAAGAATTGTGACCTTGGGAACGGTCCAATTCGCTGACCTGTTTGTTATCCGACTCACATCTGGCTTAGGGATTGGGAGCACTTCAGGCTATTTTTACGGCTACTATCTTATGCAGTTGCCCGAAACGCTGCTCGGAACGGCAATTGCCATCGTTGTATTTCCAACTATGTCGGAATTGTACAACGCCGGGGATATCGATGGACTCAAGCGAATTTCGATGAATTCCCTGAGAATCATATGGTTTTTAACCTTCCCTGCAGCGGTAGCGCTAGTATTACTCGGCCGACCGGCAATCACTGTTTTTCTCGAGCGCGGCGCCTTTACGGTAACATCAACCCAGTTAGTCTACGGAATTCTTGTATTTTTCAGCGTCCGGCTTATAAGCGAAGCCTCACTCGAAATTCTAGCCAGATTATTTTATGCCCAGCACAATACAAGAACGCCCATGTTTGTAGCCCTCGGATGGCTCGTTACAAATGTTTTGCTCGCCTATCTATTTGTGGAGGCGCTTGGCGTGCGTGGGTTGGCATTGGCCAGCACCATCGCCTTCACCTTTCAATCTCTCACTTTGTACATATTGAATCGAAGGCGTCTGGGATACCTTTATGAACGAGAATTGGTATCTAGCGCCGGCCGGGCGATTTTGGGAGCGGCTGGCATGACGGCCGTAATCCTGTTGGTGGGCCAAGTAGTCACCAATGATTTCCTGCTCCTTGCTCTCGGCGGTATGGCAGGATTTATAACTTATTTTGCCATCACATACCTAATCGGGGCACGAGAAATCCCTTCACTGGTAAACCTACTGCGTAGCCACTGAACTTGAACTAACCTCCATTCATACTCCGATCCAACTGACAGAGTTGCATTAAGTCTCATAAATTGAACCTTCGTTCATATCCATTGATACAGTTGACGCTTTAGAACATTCGTGCTATTATTGACGGCAATACTGTGTTTCTATCGATAATCAGGAGGTATCAGAAATGTCTGGAGAAAATGGTCGGGCTGCCACCCTGGAAAGAACGATTGACTCATTAACGAAACGGTTTGGTGAAGGCGCTATCATGCGACTGGGGGATGCCAGTCACATGCAAGTTGAGACTATACCAAGCGGCGCGCTGTCCCTGGATATTGCTTTGGGTGTCGGCGGTTTGCCACGCGGCCGGGTCATCGAAGTCTATGGACCTGAATCCTCGGGTAAGACGACTCTTTGCCAACATGTCATCGCCGAAGCCCAACATCTTGGAGGCATCTGTGCCTTCGTGGATATGGAGCACGCTCTGGACCCCAATTACGCCGCCCGTTGTGGCGTGGACGTCGATAACCTCTATGTCTCTCAACCCGATACCGGCGAACAGGCCTTGGAAATCGCCGAAGCGCTTATACGTTCGGGAACGATGGACGTCGTTGTCATCGATTCAGTGGCTGCTTTGGTACCACGGGCAGAGATTGAAGGAGAGATGGGCGATACCCATGTCGGGTTGCAGGCCAGGTTGATGTCACAGGCATTGCGCAAGCTGTCCGGCGTCATCAAACAAACCAATACGATCGTCATCTTCACCAATCAACTTCGTTCGAAGATCGGCGTCATGTTTGGCAGCCCGGAAACAACCAGTGGCGGCAACGCGCTTAAGTTCTATGCTTCAGTTCGGCTGGACATGCGCCGGATTCAAGCCATCAAAGCCAGCGGCGATGTGGTCGGCAATCGCACCCGGGTAAAAGTCAAGAAGAACAAAGTCGCCCCACCCTTCACTGAGGCCGAGTTTGATATCATGTACAACACCGGCATTTCCAGAGAAGGAGATGTCTTGGATTTGGGCGTAGAATATGGCCTAATCGATAAACGAGGCGCTTATTTTCGTTACGACGATCTTTTGTTGGGCCAAGGGCGAGAAAACGCTAAATCTTTTCTGGAAGAAAATGCTGATTTGGTGAACACACTTGACAACCTGGTGCGAGAGGCCGCAGGACTGCCATTGTTGCACTATGAGTCCTTTGTCGAAGAAGAACTTTTGGTCGAAGATGAACAGCCTATCTAGGTAGAACTTCAGGATAGGCCACTAAAAAATTATTTGTATTGAGGCAAACGCCAGCCAATGTCGCCGCTCCATTAGGAACTTTCAACGATTCTGAAGTGAATGACCGTATGTCAACGGTTGCAGCTTCCAAATTTCATTTTGGGTAGAATCGTTTTCCCTAACGTAAGTTTTGTGCAATTGACGGCGAAATCGTGAGAAATCGCCAAAAATAAAAGTCGAACCTTTACAAACTGCTCAATAGTGGCAGGCTCATAGCGATTCTTAACAACGAGGTCGCCATGAGTCACATACAAACATCATCAGAAACACCACCCCAGATGACACAACACGCCATGCTGGTCATTTGGGGAATATATGCCCGTCGCCTCGGTCTGGTTCAGGCTATTGAAGCGGTCAAGCTGAAACAGAAAAGGCGTGACCACACCCCTCAGACCAAAGTGCTGGAGTTCCTGGTCGCCATCCTGGCTGGCTTGCCGTATCTGCAAGATATTAGCCGCTCGGCGCATCCATTGGACCAGGACCAGATGGTCGCTGAAGCATGGGGCCGCGACGCCTGGGCTGACTACAGCGGCGTGAGTCGCACGCTCTCCCGGCTGACAACGGCAGAAGTTGCGGAACTAGCAACAGCTCTGGATAGAATCAGCCAGCCGTTTATCGACCGGGAAGTGGCCTTGGCCCTGGAGAAGCAAGGTGAAATCGTCTATGATGCCGACCTGACTGGTCGACCCGTCTCCAGCACGAGTAGCAGCTACCCGAACACGGCCTTTGGCCACATGGGCGATGCCATTGAGTTAGGGTATCAGGCGGCGCTGGTCAGCCTGCACAGCCCAACATATGGTCGCTTGTGGTTAGCCAATGAACTACATCCGGGAAACACCGTCAGCATGACCCGCACCCAGGCTCTGGTTGTCGCGGCGGAAAAGCGGACGGGGCATCGTCCCCAACGGCGCACCGACCTGCTGGGCAAACGGTTAGCTCAGGCTCAGGCCGAACTGGAAGCGATAGGCGATGCGGTTGCGGATAGCTGCCAACGGCACCGGGAAGCGCAGGGCAAATTGGACGATGCCCGCTTGTCTTTGCGGGAGTGGGAACAGGAAGTACGAATCTTGGCGGTCATCTATGAACAGAAAAACCGACAACAAACGGCCCACTGCCAACTAACACGAGCCCAGCGCAAGGTGGCTACCTTTACCAAACGGATTCCCCGATGTGAAAAAGCGTTAGGTGTTGCCCAGTGGCGACTGACCCGGCATGAAGCACAAGTTGAGGCAATTCAAGCTAAGGTTGACCAGTTGCAGGCCCATTACCAGCAGCTTCAAGCGGATAATGCCGCCAATCCTAACCCGATTCGCGCCACTTTCCGTCTCGATGGCGGCTTCACCAGCCACGAGAATCTCTATTGGCTGATTGAAATGGGCTACGATGTTTACACTCGAGGTCGTTTTCCCAAGGTGCGTGATGCCCTCAGTGCCAGCGTGACCGATGATACGGATTGGCGTCGGGTCGGTGGCAATGCCCACATGACAGCCTGGGGCAACACGACGGTTGATGGTTACTTCGCCTATCCACTCGATGTCGCTTTGCTTCATTACCATACCGGCGACATCGTCCAGCGGGCCCTGCTGCTTCACTACGGTCAAACCGATGTTGTGGCCGACCTGGATGGTTGGTTTCATACCTACAACGGTCGACAAACGATTGAAGCGGGTATCAAAGAGGGCAAAAACGTCTTCCAGATGCATCATTTGAAGGTGCGGTCGCCGGCAGCGTTGCTTTTACAAGAGCATATGGCCTGTTTTGCCGCCAACTTCGTTCGTTTTGCCGCCGAATGGCTGGTACGCAAAGCGCAACCCATGCCATTTTCGACCCAATCCGTCAAGCAGATGGTTCGGGTGGCCGCCCATACGTCGGCCTGGGTACAAAGGCAAGATGATGTTTGGTTTTTAACGTTCACTGAGCAGAGTTGTTACGCAGGCCGCTCCCTGCGATTTGGCGATGGGGTGATTCAATTGCCCCTACCGCTTTTCAAAGACATTCATTTTTCGCATTTTTGAGCCATTTTGGCTCTGATTGCACAATAGTTACGCTAAGATAACAACA
>CAVVOI010000015.1:0-242434 GCA_963749825.1 uncultured Chloroflexia bacterium
ACAGGGAGATCTAGCTCTGAAAAAGGTGGCGACGCTGGAATTTCTTGCTCACCGCTGGCCACTGCCAATATGTTTGGTGCCGCTTCCCGCAAGGCCTCGATCTGTTCTGCGGAGGCGCCATTCTGCAATGCCAACACTAGGCACTCTTCATTGCCCAGGCGCTGGCTTAATCCGGCGCCGCGAATATCGAAAAAGATGATATCGCGATCAGGCCGTAACCCCCGGTACTTTTTGACAGGCGTGGCAGAGACCCCAGAGCTGCCGGGACCACCTGCCAGAAAGATGAGGGGATCCGGCTCAGGATTTTCGCCGGTTGCTTTGGCCACGAGGAATGCCAGGTCGAGATTACGGCCGTCGGGCTTGTCCCAATTCTGGGGCGCGGTAAAGACGCCGCAATAGTAATCCTCACCTTCTACTTCGTTTGCGCCCGGAGATACTCCTGGTAAACAAGGGACGGTGTGGATACCCAGTTCTCTCTCCGACAGCTGCGGGGGTGGCGCGATAGCGGCCATCAGCTCAAGCTGCTCATCCGGGATGATCGTGGTTGCGTCACCAGCCTCTGCGCCTTCTGCCGTTGGCTCTTCAGCAGGTTCTTCTGTCGGTATCTCCGTTGGTGCTGCGGTCGGTTCAGGCGCTTCTGGTTCTTCCGCTGCCTCTAGTGGCGCTTCTTCTACCGGTGTGTCCTCTACCGCCACGGTTGGCTCAGGAACTACTGTGGCTTGCGGTGAATCATTCTGGCAGGCTACGAGTAAAATGAGTAAAAAAATCAATAGAATAGATGCTACTTTTTTCATGAGATGAGTAAGACTCCTTTTTTTTGAATCGTTCTAAATAACTCTTGCTCAAGGGTGTTATTCTGTGTTTTGAAGATCAATGTCCAACCCTTATTGCTCTGCGGGCAGAGCGAATTGCAGTGGCAACGCCTCGGCAATACAACGACTATCCGGCTCTGTCGTCGGGTCGGCAATGAACGAAGCCACAATACTTTCCGCGCAAGCATCCCCAGAGAGGAACTGCACATGCCCTCCATAGGGAAACTCGAAGGAGAAGCTGTTCGGCAAAGTGCCCGCGATCGCCTCGGCATTGAATGGTGGTGTGGTCGAATCAAAAGCGCCGCTGAGAAGCAGCACGGGGATATCAGTGCTGATAGGGGCTTTCATCTCCTCTGACAGTACCGGTAAGTTCAAGTGCGAGCAGATCTCTATATAACGATATGTGTCTGATTGTACGTACTCAGAAACCACGCTGGATACCTCGTCCAGCGATATCGCGTCATCAACGGAGGTGACAGGGGCCTCGGAACAGACCACCGCAAAGTGCATAGGAAAACTAATGTCCTTAAAATTGGGGATAATCGGGATAAAGATGATCATCATCTGATCATCCAGCTTGTCGTTCAACAAGCTGTCCACCGCCAGAGGCAGATAGGGAGCAAAGAGCGGCGACAACATGGCATCGTGAAAGGCCCATGCTGCCAGGTTTTCGTCAACGTTTAACTGCCTACCACCCTGGTCGACGAGATTCGGTTCAGCCTGCAGTTTTTGGTAGACTGCCTCTATATCTGCAGACAGATTGGGGTAAGCTTCGCTGCACGCTTCATCCGCTGCGCACAGCCCAATGAGATACGCCAGCGCCGACTGGTATCTCGCATCCAACTGCGAATCCCAGGTAGGTGAACTGAGAGGCACTATGCCATCCAAGATCACGGCCGTGAGTGTGTCGGGATAATCACGCATGACGTGTTGGGCCAGCAGTGTCCCGTAGGAATCCCCGTACAAGACAATCTGATCGTAACCGAGCAGTTCGCGAATGCTGTTGATATCCGCTGCGCTTTCGACACTGTTGTAGGCGGCAAAGTCAATGCCTGCCTCTGTGAATTCCTCAAGACAAGCCTTGTATGCCTCGGTCTCTGCCCCTGCTCGTTCCTGGGGTGACGAACTGCTGAAGAATACTTCCAAGTATGGATTCGTAGATTCTTCACTGCACATCAGTGCTGGCTCGGCATACGAGGTGCCGCGCTGGGTGAAGAAGACCAGGTCCCGGGTTGAAAGGAGATCCGTGTAGACAGATTCATCGCCAGCGAGCATATTTTGGGCGATCGCAGCGGCTTGATCCACGTTTGAGCCACCTGGTCCACCCTCAGCGAAGAACAGAGGTTCAGCGGGGGTATCGGCCGTCGATAACAACCGGATGACCCCCAGCTTGATGCTGCGCCCATTCTCCTCATTGTGGAATTCAGGCACCTCCACGCGCAGGCACTCATAGCCAGCGCCTTCGGGCATCTCCACGAAGCACTCGTCCAGTGGCTTAACGCGTGGCAGTGTGCCGGCCGAAGCAGTTTCTTCCGCGGGCACGGCCGTTGGCGCTACGGTTGGTTCAGTAGCCTCTGTCTCTTGCAGCGCCTCTGGGGAGGCCTCTTCTATGGGTGTTTCCTCTGCGGCCACGGTTGGTTCAGGAACCTCGGTGGCTTCCGTCCCTTCATCCTGGCAGGCCGCGAGCAATAGCATAAAAACCAAAAGAGCCAGCAAATAACGTCCGGGATAGATCATTGTCTTCAAAGCTCTTTCTCCTTAATGCTAAACGTTCTCATTCGTTCTTCAGGCGGTATTCACTCAGTGGAAGTCCACCAAGGCATTGATTTCAAAATGTTTGCGGTGCAATTGGATTGTTCTCGCACTAGAAGCAAGACCTGACTGTTATTTTATGACATGTTGATCCTATGTTCAAACTTGTAACCACGTCGGATTTGATACTTATAGCAATAGTCTAACATTGCACCATAAAGATGGTTGGTCCATCCGGTACTCAACCTCTGTACAAGATCATGCTTCAGAAGGCATCCAGGCGCCGAAAGCCAGGCTTTTATGGGCTCCTTTTTGACACAAAGTCGGTTGATTCTAGAATACGAAAAACAGAAGCTTTTGTATGCATAGGCTGATTTGCAGCAACGCTGCAAATTAGACTCCACGGTTCCATCAAGAATCGCCCTCTGTTAAAGGATTATACCTAGTAGAATGACATTACGGACGTGATTCCCGTTCTTCGTTCACATCCGTGAGGCCGCGGGTTCGAGTCCCTCCGCGCCTGCTTTTTCAATTCCTTGGTCTGGAAACCAGGGCCTTTTGTATATCCGTTAACTCTAAAGACGGTGCGGTCATGGACGTAAATCGATCTCACGATTTGCGGAATTCTCTGATTCTGCCAAAAATGGCCGCTCTTCCCTAGAATTATGCGATCGGTCATTTCCTCCTAACGTCAATTTCCTGCAACTGCTTGATGGCGGATTCCAGCGGTTCGCCAGGAGTTTGATGCTTTGAAGATGTTCTTGACGGCGTATATGAGCGGGATGAAACGCCACCCAGAGCATTGACATCCTCACCAGCTTGAATCTTGTTTTTTGACCAGCTGTTGACTAAGTCCAAACCAGTTAAATCGGCCGTACCCGTCCATTCGCACCCACTTATTGGGATCCCTGTTTTTGAATTGCGTCAATTTTACACGTTCTGCATGGGCGAATCCAGAAGGTAAGCGGCCACTTTCGTAGTACCTATATCCACAGCCAGACCTAACAACCTGCTATCCCGTGGTAACACGGCAACCACCTCATCCCGGCGCAGAACTACCCTCGCCAACCACTTTAATTCCCGCAGTTGGTGAGAAAGGGTGACCAGGACTGGCAATGGGATGCGATCGGCTTTGTAGCCTTGTTCGTCAAGCGCGGTCAGCAGACGGGTTACATCGGAACGCAGGTCGTGCAACGTGGGGGGATCTATTTCCAGGTCGACATGCTTCGTCAAGGGATCCAATTCCACCTCGATTCCCTGTCCCTCAATCTGAAGACGTTGCGGTGTGGTCAGTGACTCCGGCGGAATGTCGATCTTGACATCACCTTCGGTATAGGTCTGGCAAGCCAGGCGGATACCGGCCGCTAAATCATGCGCCCCTACATAATCCTCCTCCATAAATGTCGGCGCTGACACTTCCCCTTCCACAACCCGGATCAAACAACCCTCGCACCAACCTTCACCCCCACATAAGGAGACCAGACCTACGCCGGCCGCTTGCGCTGCTTCCAGCAACGATTCACCCGGGTTAATCCTCGTGCGCCGGCCGACAGGTTCCATATCGACCAGGAAGGAGGTTGGCTCAGATTGCTGCTGGGTCATAGTGATCCTGGTATCGACAGGTATCGCGCATCGCACAGAAATCGCAAACCTTGCCCTGATAGCCCAAATCTGACCCGATACCTAGTACCATCGACAGCGTCTTGCGTGGGGTCATAATGTAATGATCGTTGAGGCTAACACCTATCGCTTCAGCATCGATCAGGTTAAAGATCTGGGGCTGTCCTTCGTCTACGGTCCAACCAACCATACCTGGGCTGAGGGGGATCGAGGCATGTAAGCCGTCTTTAGCTGCTTCAACCTCCAGCCGACGGCAAACCTCGTTCGCCAACGCTTCCACGGCCGCCGAACCGACACCGTCCAATGCGAGCGCGTAAACCATATCCTGTTTCGAAACTTCCGATATAAGCTCGTCTAAGGCTGTGCCAATCGTACAGACTAAGATGATAACCTGTCGGGCTGGACTGAGATGCTTGGCGATGAGTGCGCCACCCAGGAAACCACCACCAGCTAGCGTGATCCGTTCATGGCGAAGCGCTTTCACCTCATGGCGACTGTAGACCACCTGCGGCCGGAGAAGTGAACGCCCCTCTTCCAGGGCCTGGTTGGCTTTTTGTATGAGGCGTGGGCTACGCTCCCGGACGATGGCCGGGTCGGCACCTTGCCCGCGAATTACCGCGTCTTCATCGAGTAAGAATTCCCAGTCGGTCGTGATCGACACAATCAGACTTTCTCTTTTTTCTGTTGGTCGCGCCAGTAGCCGATGTAGCGTGAGCCGTAATTATCCCGTCCGAGCAACAAGTCAGCCGCTCGGATGGTCTGGGCCAGTTTCGCCGGATCGGTAATCGCGCAAGTGGCCCCACCGCCCATGGCCAAAGCAAGAAAAGCCTGGTTAATCGTATGGCGATCGGGCAAGCCAAAGGAAACATTGCTGGCGCCCAGGTTAATATTGACGCCAAATTCGCTCTTCACCAATTCAATGGTCTTCAAAGTTACAGCGCCGGCCTGACTATCGGCGCCAACAGTCAAAACCAGGGGATCGATCACGATATCCTCGGCCGGGATGCCCAGTTGAGCCGCGCGCTCGATAATTCTCCCGGCAATTCTTAATCGTGTCTCGGCATCGTTGGGGATGCCATCATCATCCATGGTCAGGCCGATCACGGCTGTGCCGTACTCTTTCACGACCGGCAATACGGCTGCCATTGAGGCCTCTTCTCCATTGACCGAATTCACCAACGGTTTGCCGGGCAGTACCGCCAGCGCGGCCGCCAGAGCCTCGCGATTGGCCGAGTCAAGGCACAACGGTACATTGACTGTCTCGGCTACGATTTTGGCCACCTCGGGCAATGTGACGGTTTCGTCCAGACCCGGCACGCCGACGTTAACATCCAGCAAGTCGGCGCCAGCTGCGACCTGAATGAGGGCCAAACCGCGTACGTATTCATAGTTACCCTCCGAGAGGGCAGCGGCTAATTTCTTGCGGCCGGTAGGGTTAATCTTCTCGCCAATGATGACAAAGGGAGAATCAAAGTCGATAGTTACTGCTTTTTTTTCACTTGATATGACGGTTTTCATGGTAGAACTCTTTTTTGATATGCGGACCAACTGCCAGGCGCCCGACAAAGGTAAACATTCTTCGCCGGCGACGTCTGGCAGTTGGAATTAACGTCAATTGTTCGAAAAATTATTAGATGAGTTACGGCTCTTATCTTAAACCGTGACACATATTTGAAACTAGTGTTGTCTGCCTAATCCCAAGGTCCTTGTTCAAAAGCCAGTCCTAGCCTGGTCAACTCTTCTTTGACGCGACGATAACAATCCTGCCATTCCTGGGTGGGGGTGACGCTTTTTACATCATATACTTCGTTGAAGGGTTTACCACGTTTGGGGTTCTTGAAGGTATCCTTGTACTTCTCCAGGAGTTGGAGGGCGATATCGTTGGCCTGCTCACGGGTAATCCCGGCTCGGGTCGTCGCTTGTGCGACCTCACCCTGGAAACCACACTCTAGCCCGCTGTGGTGATCGACGTTGTTGCCGCCGGTGCTTCCGACGCCGTGTTGAGTGTAGCTGCACACCTCACCAATTATGGCGTGTTGGGCAACTTCGTAGAGCAGTTCATCGGTGCCAGGTCCGCACATGCAGAACGGGTCGTTGGTATAGACCAGGTGTGTATTGCGGCCCATCGCTTGCCCTACTGTAGCCAGCACATACATTCCCCAAGGATCGGAGTTGTTAGTCCACTTGATGTGGGTGATGCTCAGATAATGGTAGGTGGCGTAATAACAGATCACGCCCACCAGAAATTCGGCCACCGAAACGAGAGCCACGCCCTCGGGAGGACCACCCACTCCACCGGTCAGGGGGGTCATCAGATTGATGATATGGGAGCCATAATTGAGCAAGTGGGGAACCCGGTTCAACTGATCGTCATCGATCTTCAATTCACACATTTGGGCCACCAGCCGGCCGTCACAAGGACGCAGGCCGTTCACCGGCTCGCTGGCTGCCATCTTGCCAATGGCCGTCATGCCGGTGGCGGCATCGCCAATGTGCATGCCCGGCTTACCTACTCGACGGACCGCCTCGCGGGCTATGGCCGCGTCGCGTTGCACGGCCTTCACTTCCATCAGGGTTCCGGCCATAATATCGTATCCATTGTAGGTAAGGGTGGCACCTGATTCGATGGCCTGGACGTAAGGCTCCTGGGCATAGCTGACCAGTAGCGGCAAATAATAATCTTCGCTGCACGGCTGGCCGGCCGGACCGGTCAGATTATAGGAGGGGCTGGGATCTTCCACGCTTCGGTGATGGGCAATGACCATATCGGCCCCTTCGCCGAGTCGCAGTTTTGAAGGGGCTTGACGCAGCGCCTCCATGATCTCTGCGCGAGTGAATTTGATCACTCGCTGGGTATCCAAGTGATAACAACCAACGTCGACTAACAGTTGCACGCCTGCCTCAAATACGCGATCGGCTAGGGCGTCATCAGAGGGGCAGACCAGCTTTGGATCAAAAGTGATATCGAATTCGCGAACAAGTTCCATCGTGCGTTTAGCCAGCTTCAAGTCATATTGAACTTCCTTCATGAAGGGGCCGGAACGCGAACGTTGGTAGATTTCAACAAGTCTATCATTCATGAACATGGCATTATTCCTTTTATTTACCTAGTAGGGTGTTAGCTAGTTCAATGGCGCCAGACGCCGAAGCGGACCAACCATCGGCTCCGATTTCGCCGGCATATTCCTGGTCAGTGGAGCCGCCGCCTATTATGAACTGGTATTTATCCTTGAGGCCCAATTCCCGGAGCAGGTCGGCAACTTCACGGCAACCGGCTCGGGTGATACTCATCAGCGCTGAAGCAGCGATGATGTCCGCCTTGTTGGCTTCAGCCTCTTCCACAAAGGTCGCCGCGGCGACATCTTTGCCCAGGTCAATCACCCGGTAGCCGTGGGCTTTGAACAAGCTGCCGACGATATTCTTGCCAATATCATGGATATCGCCCTTCACGGTGCCTAGCACGACGACACCTTCGGTGCGCATTTGGCCACCGCTCTTGATCAGCGCTTCTTCGATCACGCTCGAACAGGCGTTGCCCGCTTCGCCGGCCGCCATCAGTTCGGGCAAGAAGATATCCAGATCTTCAAAGCGCTGACCAACTTCGACTAATGTGGGCACCACCACTTCTTGAATGAGTGCCAGCGGATCAACGCCCGCTGCCAGTGCTGTCTCTGTGGCGGTCACGGCCTCATCTTCATCTCCTCCGGCCAACGCTGTGGAGAGCCTTTCGGCATATTCTTTGGGGACAGTTGATTCAGTCATGTTTTCTCCTTCTTCATGAGATTAGAAAGTTTGTGTAAAAACAAAAGAGCAGAGCTTTTCGCGTTGAGCACACGATGCTCTGCTCCTTCTCCTCGGAAGTCCCAGTTCCAATTAATGAAGAGTGTCTGGCGATCTGGCTGGAAACATCAAAAGATGTTCTCACAGTTGCGGGACAGCGCCGGTCTTCCACCGGCTTCTCCACATCACTCCTCATCTACTATTCAAGATGCTGCCTGATCCCTGGTCTACCTCCTCCTAGCTCATTGGCCCTCGGCGCCGGACTAGTTCAAAAGACATGTGATTTCCAGGATAATATTCAAGGGAGTGAAATACCGGTCGTTCGTCGGCATTGTATCCGGTCTCATTGATGACCAACATCGGCGTCAAGGGATCGTACGGTATCTCGACGATATGCTCGCAATTCTGAGCAATATCGGCGCGAAGCTTAGCGATATGGTACTCAACGCGCTGGTTACAATGTCGCTCCAAGAAGCGGTAGAGGGGTAACGTGAGGCCAGGATAACTAGCTATGGGCTGGTCGAATTCGGCGTTAAGGACCCAACTTGGAATCGATGTTATGCAGTAAATGACCGGTTGGCCATCGGCCGTGAAGATTTTATGGGATTGCAGCACGGGCTGGTCAGGGGTAAGAACCAGCGCTTCTATCAAACTGGGTGATGGCGCCACCATATCCGCACTTACCAGCCGCTCGCCGGATTCAAAACCGTTACTTGTAATCAAGGTGTGAAAATCGGTGGCCTCGTTGAGTGGGTTTGACAAACTAGATAACCGGCTGACGAAAGTGCCAACCCCTTGCCTGCGTACCACCAGGCCCCGGGCAGCTAATTTACTGATGGCGGTACGAACTGTGGCCCGGCTAACATTGAACTCGGCCGCCAGATCGTTTTCAGGTGGTAATTGGCTCCCAGGTGGGTAAATGAGCTGTCGAATCCGTTCGATCAGAACATCCAAAACCTGGTCAGCGAGTGAGGTGTTTCTTGTAACTATCGGCTGCATGAGGGCAAAACCTCGTATTTACATTTATAGTCCATTCCATTGTCGGATGGCAGCCATCTGACAATGATAGTCTATATTAACTGCGGTTGCCTGTCAAGAGGGTCAAAAGTTGATAGTCACCGGCGGGCAAATCCGCTTGAAGTGACTGTCACCAGCATCAACGCCGGGCTTTTTTCCAGCCATTGTCGAGGTCAAGCCCTTTTTCTTTAATGGCCTCGCGTACATTTTGATATAGCTCCAGCCATGCCTCATTCGGTTCGACCGTATCGGTGTTATACAGTTCCGCGAAGGGCTTTCCGGCCGGAGGATTCATGTGGGACTCTTCATAATGGCTGAGAAACTCCAGTACATAGCCGTTGGCCTCTTCACGGGTCAGCCCCAGGCTGGCATGGGCAACCTCGGCATTGAAGCGGTTCTCCAATCCACTGGTTTGATCCTCGCTAGATCCACCGGTTGCGCCAACGCCGTTATGGTGCAAGCCACTAACTGAACTGGCGACCGATCCGGCAGCTATTTCCCAAAGCACCTCTTCAGTACCTAATCCGGCCTGAGTATAGATGGCGGTCATGGAGAGCATGGGTGTATTGCGAGAGAGCGCCTGCCCACCAAGCGAATAAACCCACAATCCCATGCGATCCGTATCTGTGCTTTCTAGCAGATGCATATGGCCGTAGATGTGGTAGGAAGCATCGTAACATACAGCCCCCAAAATGTGGCAAGCCATGGTGACGATGGCCGTTCCCTGCGGTCCACCGCCGAGGCCACCGACTAATGGGGTCATCAGGTCAACAATGTGCATGCCCACATTTTGCATATGAGCCACGCGGGAGAGTTGGTCAAAATCGGTTTTGAGTTCGACCATCTGTGAAACGAGCAGACCATCTGAGGGGCGTAATCCTGAATCAGGATCGATGGTAGCCATCTTACCGGCGCAAGTCAGGGGCACGGCGACGTCGTTGATGTGCATTCCCGGCCGCCCAGCTTTTCGTACAGCTTCCCGAGCAACAGCCGCATCGCGGCGTGCTGCCAGGATCTCTAGCGGCGTGCCCGGGGTAACGGAATAGCCCATATAAGTCGATACAGAACCCGCGCCCAAACAGTCTACCAGCGGTTCCTGTGCGCAACTGTGCAATATCATTGGATGGTATCGTTCCGAACACGGGGTGCCGGTGGGTCCGCTGTGCACCACGCAAGGAACGTCGCCTTCCACCGGCCGGCGGCCCATCAGGACGGCATCCCTGCCCGTACCCAAGAATACGGAAGCAGGCGCTGCGGCAACGGCTGCTTCGACTTCATCGCGGGCAAACATGATGCGGCGCTTGGTACTCATGTTGTAGACGCCCATATCCAAAAACAGTTGTAAGCCGGCTTGGTAAAGGCGATCGGCCATGGCGTCGTCGGCTGGAACCAACACTTGAGGATCATATTTCAAGCCATATTCCCTAACCAATTCGCCCGTCCGCCGGGCCAGCGCCATCTCGAAGTCCTTCTCCTTCATGTATGGGCCGGTCTCAGACCGTTCCACGATTTCAGGTAACCAATTCGTTTGCATGATACGCCTCCTTATCCTTAACGGCGGTCCATTAACTTCTGGGTGTTAGCATTGGCCGTAACCAAAAAAACTTGCAGAGCAATGTCGGTCAATTCTGGCGAACAATCCGCTTGGGCAAAGACCTGTGATTCCGCCAAGTCAACCCATACAGGCGTTAATTGCCCCAACCGGCTCACCATGCCGGTTTCAATATCTGGCGCGGCATGATAAACCTGTCCTACGCCGGATGTAATCAACCGCGTCAGACACATTGGGCAAGGCTCTAAGGAAGTATAAAGCGTATGATCTCTCATACTGGTCACCTGGGTAAAGGTGTCCTCGAAGTTGTTCATGGCATCCATCTCGGCGTGGATATCGCTGCGGAAATGGGGATTAAAGACATGGTTATGGCCCCCGATCACAATTTCCCCATCCGGATCGACGATCACTGCCCCAACGCCGAAATTGCCTTCTTTGGCGGCCTCAATCGCTTCTTGGATCGAGGCCACCACGTACTGATCATGCCCATGCTGGGGATCCGGCGCAAATGCTTTTATTCTTCGCTCTAGCTCTTCTATCTCATCTGGGACTTCGTAATTGTAATACATGGCATATCCTTTATGGATTTGATGGCTCCTTTGCTTTAAGAGACCAAAATAAATATTCCGGTGTGAGTGGAACCTGGTTCAACCAAACGCCAGTCGCGTCGTGAATGGCATCTAGGATTGCCGGCGCCACTGCCAGAAGAGACATTTCACCTATGCCTGTTGCTCCCCAAGGGCCAATCCCCATCTGCTCTTCAAGGATGATTGATTCAAAAACTGGTGGAATATCGAGCACAGTGGGAATTAAATAAGTGCTAAGATTTGGCGTCAGAACAAGACCTTGCTGGCTCACAAAGTTCTCCATAGTGGCCCAACCCAGACCCTGGATGGCGCCTCCTTCAATTTGCCCTTCTACAAGCTGGGGGTTGATGGCCTTGCCAACATCATGGGCAGAAACGAGACGCCGGACAAAAGTGTGTCCGGTTTCCAAGTCCACTTCAACCTCAACGCCTAGAGCTAGGTAAGCCATAGCGAAGGCGCCGGTTCCATGCCCTGTTACAGGGTCCAGATCTTCGGTCGGCGGCGCATGATAAGTATAAGTGCCCACGGCCGGCCGCTCTTCATCTAGCCAACAAGCCAGCGCAGCCTCGGCCGCGCCCTTAAGGGCATTGCCGGCCATCAATACCAACCGGGAAGCCGACGCCGCGCCGGCCGAAGGAGCATCGGTCGTATCGACCGGACCTAATTCAATCAGGTCCAGTGGCAGACCCAAGGCCTCGGCGCTCATCTGGTGGATGACGGTGTGCGCACCCTGGCCCATCTCGGCTACCGGCAGGCGGACCAACACGCGCTCGATGCTGACGCCACCGTGGAGCTCAATGGTTGCCGTCGCTTTATCCGGCCATCCCAATGTAAAGCCAACGGTTTTCCAACCGGAAGCAATGCCTACCCCACGTGCACGGCCGGATTTCTTTATTTGCTCCAATTTCGGCCGCTGCCAAACACCGGGCTCTCTTTCCCAACCCAGCCGGCGGCCGGCCGCCTCAAGAGTCTCAATCGCCCTCACTCCTGGCGGCACTTTACCCATGGTGCCGGTTAGAGACTTTTTATTCAGGAAATTGCGTAAGCGTAATTCGATAGGATCGATCTGCAAAACGTCCGCCAAACGGGCCATCTGAGCTTCGGCCGCGAAAGTTGCCTGGGGCGCACCAAAACCGCGAAAGGCGCCGCTAATGACGTTACTGGTATAAACGGCTCTGGCATCTATCGACACATGGGGCACATTATACGGGCCTGTGCTTAATAATACGGTGGTGGCCACGACGTAGTCGCTGGAAGAAGCGTAGGCCCCAGCGTCGGCCAGGATCTCAGTTTCCTGGGCCAGAAGACGTCCATCCCGCGTCGCTCCCCATTTGTGGCGAATGCGCATGGGATGTCGTTTTGGATGGCCAATCGTCGTTTCCTGGCGATCCCATGTTGCTTTAACCGGCCGGCCAAGTTTATAGGCCGCTAAGGCCAGGGGAATTTGGACGGTCAAATCCTCACGGCCGCCAAAGGCTCCGCCGATAGTCGCATACTGGACCCGTACCTGCTCCTCGGGCAGGTCAAGAGAACAGGCAATTTGTCGGCGATCGTCGTGAGGCCACTGTCCGGCGCTGAGCACAACCAGGCAACCGTCATCGTCCAGCCAGGCCAACCCGGCATCAGGCTGTAAGTAGGCATGTTCCTGGGCGCCCAAATGGTAAGTCTGTTCGACAATGACCTCGGCCGCGGCGAATCCCGAAGCAATATCTCCCTTACGCACGCGAAAGGAGGCCAAGATATTATCAGGTTTGTCTGGATGTATGGCCGGCGCTTCAGGCGCGAGGGCAGCTTCGGGGCTGGCGACGACAGGCAAATCTTCATATTCAACGCGGATCAGATCGCGAGCAATTTCAGCGATTTCGATGGTCTCGGCCACCACCAGTGCAACCCGGTCGCCGACGAAGCGAACCAAGTCCTGGCACAACACAGGTTGGTCGGCTTTGGCCATGCCGAAGCTGTTGACCGGTACATCTTTAGCCGTCAGTACATCCAGAACGCCGGGTATGGCCCTTGCTCGGTCCGTATCAATATTGATTATTCGCGCGTGAGGACGGCCGGCGAACAGCATTTTCATATAGACCATGCCTTCCATCGAAAAATCACTTGGATAGCCGGCCCGCCCAGTCACCTTGGCAAAAGCATCGACTCGTGGCAATGATTGCCCGATAGTTTTTTCAGCCATGGGCCTCATCTTCAATTACACTTTCCCTGACCAATAGATCGACATTCAAATGTTGATTGATTCTTTCCAGTATCCCATCCTTTAGCCAGCGGTTATAGTATCCGTAGACAGTCTGCCAACTAGGAAAGTCATGGGGGAGCATGCGCCATGAACAATTACAATGGGATACGTAGAGGATCCCATTGACTACTTGTCGTAAATTAACGCTGGGTGGCCTTCCCCCTGGTTTAGCTGGAGGAAGCAAAGGGCGAATACGAAACCATTGATCGTCGCTCAAGTCGGTCGGGTACCGATCCCTGGCACACTGGAAACCCAGTATGTTCAAGATGGCGCTATTTGTGACATCGAAATAAGCCTCAAGGTCAATACCTTCCCGATCGAGTAGATATTGCAAAGCGACGCCTTCCAAGAAGGAAACAAGAATCGCGGGGGTCAGGTCAGCCTGGTGTGGATCAAAATCACCCGTCTCTATGCCCTCTTGAATCGCAGCCATCATGTCTTCCCGCCATTCTTCATACATCCATTGGACCTTGGGCCGGATTTTGGGATCGATGATGCCCTGTCCCCAGAAATCATAAAAGACCTCAAGTAAGTAAGGGTACTCAGTCAGAATGCGATACTGCTGCAAGAAAAACAAGTAGATTTTCTCGGCCGGTTTCATGTCATCTGCAGCCAGCCTTTCGCGACGATCCTGATCGAAAGCAGCCTGCATCTCATCCAACATGGCCAGAAGCAGGTCGGCTTTGGTCGGGAAATAATAATGAATGGTTCCCTGGCTGATTTGGGCACGATCGGCGATGTGACGCATCCGCGTACCGCTGATTTTCTTCTCAGCAATGACGGCCATCGCTGCATTGAGGATCTGCTGCTCTGGCGATAGCTGCTGATTTTCACTGAGCTGTATGTGGGATTCCGCCATGCTGTTTCACCGTAATAACTTGTGTGTTAGACACCTAGGCCTAGCCTAAAAACAACCTTTTAAAACAGGTAATCAAGCTGAAATGCAGACAAAAGAATGTTGTTTATACTGAAACGCCAATCTTTTAAGACGTCAAGTGACGAATGTCACTAGGAGGAAGTGACTATATACACTTGAAGACCCGGCTTTAAATCGAATACTGTAGGGGCTAACTTCGATCATTTGATCGAAAAATGTTTCATTCTCAGATCCTTTCTAGTTGATCAGTTGATCGAAACAATCATTGGCTAAAGAACATTCACAATAGATGATGTTATTGAGTCCTCCTGGGAAAGCCGGTGAAAATCCGGCGCTGTCCCGCAACTGTGAGAACATCAAGCGATGTTTTTCAGCCAGATCGCCAGGGGGATCAAATGGACATCTGTGACTTCCGAGGAGAAGAAGCAGGGTTCCCATGTGGGGCCCTGCTTTTTTTTGTGGCCTGGCTAACTGGCAGACAGTGTCGTTGAAAAGGTGAAGGCAAGAATGGCTGTAATTTACCTGCCCGAAATCGTCAAGCGATCTGAGACCGGCCCCTATTCGAAAGAATCAGATTATGATTTGAACCTGGCGCGATATACTGCGGATCTGGTCAAGAAGTATGACCTAAAGTTTGATCCCCAGGTGCTGGTTCCGGCTGATGATGATATAGCCGACCGATTGTATCAAGCCGGGATGGAACTCTTCGTCGAAATGGGGGCCTACAACCAGAGCACCCAGCGGCGTTTGCTTTTTTCCCGAGTTGAAGTGGAAACGACCGTAGCCGCCGCGCCATCGTCGGTGACTCTTGGAACGGGAAAAGACACGGTTGTGGAGCGCCACCGAGATGTCGAAAGTGATATCCCCTGCTTGATGCATAGCGGCCCCACCGGTACCCCATGCTCTGAACGTTATCACCCATTAATATTGCAGAGCTGCGCACAAGAACCGCTTGGTGGATTGTCTGGGACATGGTTCCATCGCCAGCTACATGGGCGAATTCATTATCCCCGGTTCGCCCCTGGAGATATTGGCCGCCCGCAGTGAAGCGGCCATCGCCCGGGAGGCGGTTCGCAAAGCCAGCCGTCCCGGCATGCACATCGAAGACAATGCCGTTTCGCTGACTTGCGCGGGTAAGATGGCCAGTATCGACCCCGGTTCAGGCTTACGTCCATCCGATGGGCTTTTGATCTCGCAAATGCCGGAGCTTAAAACAAACTACGATCAACTCTCCCGCGTGGCCCATCTGCAAAATGTTGGCATGCATAGGGTCGATTTGATGACGCCCTTAATCGGTGGGTTAGGTGGTGGTCCTGAAGGAACCGCCATCGTGACCGTTGCCAGCCACATTCTGGGGGTAGTCTGTTATCACGTTTCCTATCATTTCATGGGTCATATGCACTTGTTAAAGAGCAATAACACCGATCGCATGGGATTGTGGGTGCAGGCGATGGCCGGGCAAGCCTTAGCACGAAACACACCCATGGTTGTGGTGAACGATATCTATACGGTCTCTGGGCTAGGCACGACCGAACTGTTGTGGGAAGTTGCCGCTGGGGCAATGATCGGTACCGTTTGCGGCTTGCACCAACACGGAATTGGCGCGACGGCCGGAAACGAAATCGACCACACCAGTGGGCTCGAAGCCCGTTTCCAGGCTGAGGTGGCTCACGCTGCACTGGGACTGAGTCGCCAAGAAGTCAACGGCTATGTGCTGACTTGCCTGAGTCACTATGAAGATTCTTTAAGTGAGCCAAACATCGGCAAATCATTTCCCGAACTATATGACACTGGGGCTCTCGAACCAAAAGACGAGTGGCTAGAGGTTTACCACCAGGTGCGTGAAGAATTGGGCAACCTGGGATTAAACATGGAAGCATGGAGGAAAGTACGTCATGGCTGACAATAGCGAACAATTACGGAGCGACTTGAGTGCCGCGCTAAGCCAGGGCCAAACGGCCAAAGCCGAAACACTGACGAGGCAAGCCTTAGCTGCGGGCACAGATCCACTCGATCTGATTCAAAACCTGCTCGTACCGACGCTGACACGGGTTGGTCAGGACTTCCAAGAATTTAAGATTTTTTTACCCGAACTCATGGCTGCCGGTGAAGCCGCTCAGGCAGCGACCGTTATTCTTGAAGAAGCCATCGCAGTGTCTGGCGCTGAGACTCAATCACCAGGTACCGTTGTCTTAGGTACCGTCGAAAATGACGTGCATGACATCGGGAAAAATATCGTCAACACCATGCTCAGCTCCCACGGATTTAGGGTGGTCGATATCGGGCGCGATGTTTCGCCGAGCAGATTTCTGGAAACAGCCCAACAAGAAAAAGCGGATATCGTGGCCATGTCGGCCCTGATGACCACTACCCGGCCGGCTACCCGCAGCACGATTAATCTATTCAACGAAGTCGGGGAGCGCCCGAAATTTAGGATCATCGTCGGCGGCGGCTGCATAGACCAGGCATGGGCTGATGAGATTGGGGCCGATGGTTATGCGCCGGATGCGGCCGCGGCGGTCGATCTTTGTAAAAAATTGGTCGCCGTAGTTCAGGAATAATTTCCGAGGAAACTCAAAGGATTTGACCGCATGTCTGAAAAGTACGCTGCACTGGAACAAGCCATTCGCGAGGGGGATGTTGAAGAAGGAAAAGCCGAATCGCTCAAGTTAGTCGAGAGCGGCACATCGCCATTGGATATTTTCTCCGAGTGCATTGAAGCGGTCCTGGCCGATATCGGCGATAAATTTTCAAGATTGGAGATTTTCCTGCCGGAAATGATGGAATCGGCCGATGTCGTCAAAGCTATTCAGGAGGCATTGCAGCCTTATCTTGAGGCGGATGAAACGCTCAAGGCCAAAAAGGGACGGGTCGTAATCTGCACCATCTCTGGAGATCTACACGACATAGGCAAAAATATCGTCAAGGCCATGTTAGAGGTCAACAGATTTGAAGTTAAAGACTTGGGCGTAGATATCGCTCCAGCTGCGGCCATTGCCGCCGCCAAGGATTATGATGCTGACATCATCGCTTTCTCGGCGCTAATGCTACCCTCTCTGCCCTACGTCAAAGACGCCATCGATTTTATCAAAGGGAATGATGAGCTTAAGGATCGCTTCAAGATCCTCGTCGGTGGCGGACCAGTCAGCCAACAATGGGCCAAGAAAGCCGGGGCCGATGGCTACGGTGATGATGCGATAGATGCTGTTCAGCAGGCATTGGCCTTGGTCGGCGACTAAGGAGGGGGTCGATGAGACACACGACACGTTTGCTAGACATCACCAACCGGAGCCTAACTGGGCCGGTGATGGAAGAAGAAACATTTAACAGGCAGGTTACCAAGGGGATTCGCCGCGTCGTAAAGAAATACGATATCGTGGTGGATAAAAACCACATCGTCAATCAAGATGACGACCTGGCCGACCGGGTTTGGGCGGCGGCGGTTGATTTCCTGGCCGAATGCGGGGTATACAACCAGTCGACAGGGCGGGTCATTCTACACAGCCAGGATGAAATCAAACGTATCCTAAACGACGCTTCGCCAGAAGTATGGTTGGGAGAAGGGACCGATGCCGTCTTAGAACGCTACCGCACAGTTGCTGATCCACGGCCGCCGCTCAACATGGGTAGCCCTATCGGATCGCCTATCGCGGAAGAGTTATTCGTGCCCGTTATGATGAGCTACATCCAGGAACCTTTAGTCGACGTCACCTGCGCTGCCAGCCTGATGACGGTGCAAGGACAAGACATACGCACCGGCTCGCCGCTGGAGCTCATGGCCGCCTGGGCCGAGGTGGATTTGATGAGGTTGGCCCTTAACCGCGCCGGCCGGCCGGGCATGGCTTGGACAGGCGTCATCATGAGCATGAGCGATCGCGGGCAGCTTTCGACCGTTAATCCGGCCGGATTGCGCTCCACTGACATGCATACCTTTGGCATCGTCTCCGAATTGAAAACCAACTTCGAGATACTAAACAAGCTGACCCACAGCATCCGCATGGGCGGGATCGTCGACCCCTATGCCAACCCCATTTATGGTGGGTTGGGAGGTGGTATTGAAGGACAAACGGTTTTGATAACGGCCGCTATGATCGCCCTGAACGTGGTCTTCATGGCCACCTGCTGCGGCTCATCACCCACCCATCCCTTTCACTTCAACGATACAGGCAAAGAGTTGCTGCAAGCCAGTAGCGCGGCCTTCCAGGCCCTGGCCCGCAACTCGCACCTGATGACCAACCTGACGATAACCCCCGTCGGCGGTCCAGGCACCAAGACCTTGCTCTATGAAACGGTGGCATTCACGGTCATGAGCGCCGTCTCCGGATGCAGCCGGATCTTAGGCCCACGTTCGGCTACCGGGGCGATTGCCGGGCATTTCAGTGGGCTGGAAGCCAGATTCAGTGGCGAGGTGATGCGAGCGGCCGCAAAGCTCAACCGGGAACAGTCGGAGGAGATAGTGCAGCGAGCATACGCTAATTACGAAGATCAATTGGACCAACAACCGTATGGCCAGCCTTTTCAGGAAGTTTACGATATAAAAACGATCCAGCCGACGAAGGCGTGGCTGGCCATTTATGACGATGTAAAAGATGAGGTAAGCAAATGGGGACTGCCTCTGATTTAGGGCATGTTGCATTTTGCTTGATACAAGAAGGCAGGATAGGAGGTGATGTCTCTCAAAAAATAAAAGAGGATCAATCAACTGGATGACTTTTATCTGAGGATAATTCGGAGGAGTGAAAGATGTTAAAAAATAAAAAATGGTTGCTATCTATTTTGCTGATTATCGTTGTTGCCCTGGCATTAGTTGGATGCTCTACCACAGAAGAACCGGTCGCCGAGCCGGCCGTCGAGGAACCGGCAACAGAGCCAGCTACCGAGGTGCCGACTGAAGAACCGGCTGAAGAACCAGCGGCTGACATGCCCACTGATTTGAAGATCGCAATCATCACCTGCTGCGGTATTGAATCGATGTGGGATGCTTCGTTCTTCGAAGCGATGGAGCGTGTCAAGGCAGAGAAACCTCATGATCTAAACATTACCTGGGATTGGACTGACGGCGTCTGGGGCGATGACGCCGAGACAGTGATGCGCGAATATGCCGAAACGGGTGAATACGACATCATCTGGGCCACCAGTTCCTATTCTGATCAGGCTAAAAACCTGAAGGACGAATTCTCAGATACGATGTTCGTTTATCATGGTTCTGGTAATGAGGCTCTGGGCGATAACGCCTACTGGCTCTATATGCGCGTGCACGAACCCGCCTATGTATTGGGTACGCTGGCCGGCAGCCAAACTGAAAATAACAAAGTTGGTGTCGTTGGCACTTTCGCTTTCGACGACGTCAATGACGAGATCAACGCCTTCTTCCAGGGTGCAAAGGACGTCAATCCTGACGTTACCCAAACCGTTTCCTTCATCGAAAGTTGGTACGATCCGGTAGCGGGCAATGAAGCCACCAATGCTCAGGCGGCCGCTGGCGTGGACTGGATGCTGCAGCTAGGTGATGGTTGGGAGGCCTGCGTCGATACTGGTATCTACTGCTTCGGCAACTTTGGCGACCAGAACTTCCTAGCGCCGGACAATGTGCCCTCCAGCACCCAGGCTATGTGGGACCCCGGCATCAAGTGGCTGATCGACGAGTGGTATACCTATGCGACCGAGGGCGAATGGAACGGCAATCCTGACAAGGTATGGTTCTCAATGGCTGAAGGCGGCTCGGACCTGGTCGAGATCAACGATCTAGGCGGCAAGATCCCCCAAGATGCTATTGATGCGGCTATGCAAATGCGCCAGGATATCATCGACGGCAAGATTGAGGTTCCCCTCAACGTCGAGGCGCCTGAATCTGATTAAGAGAAACGGGGTTCCGCAAGTTTTCTTTTTGCAGAAGGATGAACCCCATTTCCCAACTTGATAAGATTGTTGGCTGGCGGAATATGTGCCGGGCAAGAGATCTCATCCCATTCAGAGCGAATGGGATGAGATCCTTCCCTGGTATAACCGAAAACGGCAATAATTCATGAGAGTCGAGCATTTGTCATTCAGACTGACCGTTTACCGTTCGGGCCGATTGTTTTCGGTTTGGTTAGATAAAGGAATTCTGTGACACCAATTCTCAAGGTTGAGGATCTCACCAAGCGGTTTGGGTCTGTCATCGCCAATGACGCCATCTCTATGGAGGTAAGAAAGGGGGAGATTCATTGTTTGCTGGGCGAAAATGGCGCCGGCAAATCAACGCTGGCCGAATGTATTTACGGCTTCTACAGGCCTGATTCAGGCAAGATCTACTTCGATGGCAGTTTGGCTAACTTAGCCACGCCCAGCGACGCCATCGAATTGGGTATTGGCATGGTTCACCAACACTTCGTTCTTGTGCCGCCGCTCACGGTCATAGAGAACGTCATTGTTGGCACGCCCCATTCGAGTGTATTGCTGAATGTATCCGACTCCGAAGCTAAACTCAAATCCCTGTGCCAAAAATATGGTTTTGAATTGGACCTGCACGCTAAAATATGGCAATTGTCGGTTGGCGAGCAGCAATGGGTGGAGATTTTAAAGGCCTTGTATGTGGGATCGAAGTTGTTGATCCTGGACGAACCTACGGCCGTTTTGACTCCACAGGAAACAGAGCAGTTCTTCATCACCCTCAAACAAATGACGGTCGAGGGCTTGTCGATCATCCTGATCACCCACAAACTCGAAGAGGTGATGCAGGTCTCCGATCGCATCACAGTATTGAGAAAAGCCAAGTATGTGGCCACAGTCAATACCGCCGACGTGACCAAGGCTGAGCTTGCCCAAATGATGGTCGGCCGAGACGTGCTCTTCCGGATTAAGAAAAAAAAGGTAGAGATCGGTGAACCGGTTTTGGAAGCCCGTGATTTGCGTGCCCTCAATGATCGCGGGCAGGAAGCGCTTCGAGGCATATCTTTCACCCTGCACAGAAATGAAATTCTGGGTCTGGCAGGTATCGCTGGAAATGGGCAAAAAGAACTTTTTGAGACATTAGCCGGGGTTAGAGAAGTGAAGTCGGGCCAGGTATTCTTGGAGAGCGAGGATATCACTGGCCGCAGCCCCCGCTATATCATGTACCGTGGCGTAGGGCACATCCCTGAAGACCGCCTGCACGAGGGACTTGTGCCTGATTTCTCCGTGGCCGAGAACCTTATCCTCGGCCAACAGCGATCCGAAGTCTATCGAAGAGGCCCCTTTCTCGCCTTCGACCGGATCAGGAAATTTGCCCGAAACAGCGTCTCATATTTTGAGATCGCCACGCCATCCATTGATCATGCGACCAAATATTTGTCAGGAGGAAACCTGCAGAAGATCATCCTGGCCAGAGAATTGTGGGAGTGCCCACAGGCCCTTCTGGCCAACCAACCAACGCGGGGCCTGGATGTAGGCGTCATCGAGTACGTTCGCCAACGCCTGCTGGAAAAGCGCGATGAAGGCGTGGGCATCTTGCTGGCCTCTGAGGACCTGGACGAGATTCTCAATATCTCCGATCGCATTGCCGTCATTTTTCAAGGGCAGATCATGGCCATATTTGACACCCAAGAGGCTGACTTGGAGAAGATAGGTTTGCTGATGGCCGGCGTCAAGGAGGCGCAATCATAACTACTTCCAAGACAAAGTTGATGCGCCCCAAATGGCGCTTTGAACGCCGCACCGACAGAAGCAGGCTGTGGCAAGTCGGGGCTGTTGTCGTCGCCATATTGGCCGCCTTTCTAGTTTCGGCCATGCTGCTTAAGACGGCCGGAGCCCAGGTGCTGCCTGCATTTGAAGCATTGTTCACCGGGGCTTTTGGCAGCAGGCGCGCCGTCTTGGAGACCCTGGTCCGATCCGCGCCGCTGATCTTGACCGGTCTAGCGGCCACCCTGGCTTTTCGGGCCAAGATATGGAATATTGGCGCCGAAGGGCAGATGGTAATCGGCGCGATGACCGGTTATTTCGGCTACACTCTATTTCCCGGCCTACCGCGGGCCTTGCTTTTCCTACTGATCGTCCTATTCTCATTCGCCGGCGGGGCCGCTTACGGTTGGCTGGCCGGCTTTCTAAAAGTGCGCTTCCGAGTCGACGAGATCATCTCGACGGTGATGCTGAATTACATCGCCATATTTTTCTTGTCTCTCATGTTGTCAGGCGTGGGTCCTTGGCGTGAAGAAGGCTCGTTCTACCAACAATCGGCCGAAATACCTGAGGCGGCTCGCTTTGCCGTATTCATATCGGATTCGCGGCTTCACGCAGGTTTTTTGATCGCCTTGCTGGCCGCTGTTGTCGTCTGGGTGCTTCTGGAGAAGACGCCCTTGGGCTATGAAATACGGGCTTATGGCTTCAATCCTGTTGCCTCCCGTTTTAAGGGGACCAATGTATCGGGATTGGTGATGCTTATCATGGCCCTGAGTGGCGGCCTGGCCGGGCTGGCCGGCGCCAGCGAGTTGTTTGGAATCCACCACCGGGTGGTGATGGATCTCTCAATAGGCCTGGGTTTCACAGGGATCATCGTGGCCATGTTAGCCGCCCTCGATCCCTTCGGCGTCGTCATCGTTTCCATCTTGTTCGGTGGATTGGTGAACGGCGCTTTTAAACTTCAGATCGTCACCGGTGTGCCATCGGCTTTCATATCGGCCATCCAGGCCATCGTGCTGCTATTTGCTCTCAGCGCCGCCGTCTTAGCCCGCTACCGCATTGTCAGGAGTGTTGAAGATGCTGGATGACCTCTTACAGACCGCAATCATCGTCAGCATCCTTGCCTCTATGCTGCGTATTGCCACCCCTATTCTATTGGCTGCCATGGGCGAGTTAGTCACCGAGCGTTCAGGAGTGCTCAACCTGGGTGTGGAAGGGATGATGTTGATGAGCGCTTTCACGGCCTTCATGGTGACCTACTTTTCGGGAGAGATTTGGCTCGGGGTGTTAGCGGCCGCCGTAACCGGTGGATTGATGGCCTTTCTCATGGTTTTCATGGCTGCCACTTTGCGCGTCGAGCAGATCGTCACCGGCATGGCTTTGAATTTACTCGGCGCTGGCGTGTCCCTTTTCTGGCATCGCCTGCTCTTTGATAAGACCCAGGCCAATGTAGCCACAATCGATATATTCCGGCCGCTTCAAATCCCGTTTCTGTCTGACATCCCCTATATCGGAGAGATTTTTTTCTCCCATCGCTGGATGACCTTCTTCGCGTTTTTGATGGTACCCGTCATTTGGTTTTTCCTCTACCGGACCAAGTATGGATTGCAGGTCCGCGCCGCTGGTGAAAATCCCCGCGCCATTGACACAAAAGGCGTCAGCGTCATCCGTCTACGTTATTTAGCCACCATCTTTGGTGGGATCATGGCCGGCATCGGGGGATCGGTGCTAACCCTAGGCGCCTCGCCCCGTTTTGTTCCCGAGATCACGGCCGGTGTAGGCTGGTTGGCCATCGTTGCCGTCATCGCTGGGAACTGGCGGCCGTTCCGTATCATGCTAGCGGCCCTGGCTTTTGCATTTTTGAATGCGTTTTCCCTACATTTGCAGGGGATCGGCGTGCAATTTCCCCACCAGATCTTACTGGCCTTGCCTTACGTATTCGCTATCATCGCCATGATGGGCAGCCGGGCCCGCTCCGAAGCGCCCAGCGCTTTGGGTCTGCCCTATTTCCGGGAATAGATAGGCTTCCAAAATAGGATCTCTGTGGATGGGAAAGAGATAAATGGGCAAAGTACTGTTTCATAATTGCCGCTATCTTATCACGGGCGCTCCCGGAAACGATGATATTTTAGAAGGGTGTGATCTATTGATTGGAGACACCCAAATCAAAGCGTTAGGATCCCCAACAGAAGTTGAAAATCATTACTCACAAGAAGATAGCATTGAGACGATCGATTGCGCGAATAAGATCGTCATGCCAGGGTTAGTTGATGCTCATAATCATGTGGGAGAGCTCCATGCGCTATTGGTTGAAGGTTGGCTGGATTCACCCCTCACAGGCACTGTCGATGCGCTCAATCGTATCTATTGGCCGGCTGATGGCTGGTTGACCGAGGAAAGCGCCTATGATCTGACTCTGTTTGGTCTGCTGAATATGCTCAAGCATGGCGTAACGACTCACGCTAATGCCTCTCCATTGCCCCATGCAGTCTACCGCGCATCGGTTGATGCAGGCTTGCGGACGGTCATTCATCCGCAGATGGTGACCAGTGTTGAATTACACGGCATGGACGAAAAGGCACATCTAACTACTACTGAAGAAGTGATCCAGAGATATCACAATACCCACGATGGACGCATCCAGGTGGGGATTCATCCCAACTGTACCTTCAACTGTAGTCAAAGTTTGTTATCCAGAAGTATGGAGTTGGCCAACGAGTACGACGTGCAATTCGCTATCCACTACGGTGAAACGCCAGAGGAAGTGGATTCGTCAAATGCCTTGTGGGCTAGTGAAGGTGGCTTGGTGCAGCATTTTTACAATACCGGGCTACTTTCGCAACGAACGATAATTTTTCATGGTACGCTGCTAAATGAAACCGAAATCGACTTGCTAGGGGAAACTGACACTGCCTTAGTCCATTGTCCGGCGACCAACGCCTGGTTTGGTTATTGCGCCTACTTGCCCTATATGCTCAAGGCCGGACTACGCATTGGCTTGGGTACAGACATGCCTTCCCACAACATATTCAACGTGATGTTCTCAGTATTGCAACATCAGGCCATCATGCCCAGGCAATTGCGTGGAATCGAGCCGGCTAAAATCTTTGAACTCGCTACCCTGGGAGGTGCACAGGTTCTTGGTCTGGCCGATGAGGTTGGGACGCTCGAACCTGGAAAGCGAGCCGATGTGGTCACCATCGATTTGAGTCACAATTCAAGCCTGTTTCCCTTAAATCGCTGGGTCCTGCTGGCGATGCTGGCAACAAATGGCGCGGGGACTCAAGTTAACGACTCGATGGTAAATGGCCATTTATTAATACGAGATGGCGCCTTTACACGGCTTGATGAAGCGGCGATCATAGGCCGCGCCCAAGACTGGTGCGATCAATTTTCAGATTACTATCTTGATTCCATGCAACACAACAAATCGATGGTGAAGCGGGTGCATCAGGACTTTTTACGTATATGATTTTGAAACGATAGTTTCATACAACGAAAGGTTATCTTGATATGGCAACGATCTTGATCAAAAACGGTTATATCATCGCTCTTGACGAAATGAGGCGTCGATTTTATGGTGATATCTTGATCCGCGACGACCGCATCCAACAGATCGCGTCTCAAATAGAGTTGCCGGCCGATAAAGTGATCGATGCCGCTGGCATGCTGGTGCTACCCGGCTTCGTGCAGGCTCATCTCCATTTGTGCCAGAGCCTGTTTAGGGGCCAGGCGGACGATGTGGGCCTAATGGAGTGGCTGGATACCATCACCGGCCTTGAATCGCTGCACACGGCCGAGACCCTATACGCCTCGGCTCGCCTGGGCCTGGCGGAGATGATCAAGTCGGGCACGACTTCAGTTATCGATATGGGCACCTTACACAACCAGGACAGCGTCTTCCAGGCAATCGAAGAGTCAGGCATGCGGGCCCAGGCCGGTAAAGCGATGATGGACCTGACGAAGAATCTGCCCCCAGTGCTACAGGAATCGACCGAAGCATCGCTTCAAAACAGTATGGACTTGTTGCATCGCTGGCATGGCAAGGCCAACGGGCGCATCCGTTACGGTTTCGCCCCACGCTGGCAGCTTTGGAATACGGAAGAGTTGTTGATCACCATCAAACAAGAAGCAGACAACCACCCTGGAGTGGGCATTCACGGACATGCGGCCGAGATCGAGGAAGAAGTCGACCTGATGTTGGAGCAACGCGGTCTGCGCAACTTGCAGTATTTACAAAAGATCGGGGTAGTTGGCCCCAACGTGCAAATGGCCCACTGTATCTGGCTCGACGATGACGAGATGCGAATCATGGCCGAGACGGGTACCCATGCCCTGCACTGCCCTTGCTGCAACACCAAGCTGGGTTCGGGGATAGCGAAGGTGCCGGAGATGCTGGAGCGGGGTGTCAATGTGGCTCTCGGCTCTGATGGCGCGCCCAGCAATAACAATCTAGATTTATTTATCGAGATGCGAATGGCCTCGGTCATCCACAAGTACAGGCTCGGGCCGGACCACTTCCCGGCCGAGGATGTGTTGCGCATGGCGACCAATGGCGGCGCGGCCGCCATTGGTCTGGCGGGCGAAATCGGCTCCATCGAGGAAGGTAGGAAGGCCGACATCATCATCCTAGACGACGGCGGGCTGCACGCTGCGCCGTTGGCCGATTACGAGGAAGATGATCCGGTCAAGCGTATCGTCTCCGCTTACCAGTCAGAGTCGGTCAAGAGTAGCATCATCGACGGCCGAGTAGTGATGGAAAACCGGGAATTGCTAACCATGAATGAGACCGAAGTGATGAAAGATGCCCGTTTCGCCTGGCGGACCATCCGGCAAAAAAGCCAACAGGGCTAAGGGTTTAACTATGAGTATTCCAATGGCAGGAATAACCGGCATCGGGACACCTTTTCACTCGCGAACGGCTCCACTAAATCAGACGACCTGGTGGTATGGCTGGAATGGTTACGTGATCCCCGATGTCTATACCGACCCCATCCATGAATTGAGCGCCGTTCGTGAAGCTGCGGCCGTTATCGACATGTCGCCCCTGCCCAAGTTTGAACTCTCCGGGCCAGACGCGCCGCAGGTGATCGATTACCTGATCACTCGCGATGCGACGAAGCTCGAGGTGAACCAGATCTATTACACGCCGTTATGCGATGAGCGCGGCAAGCTCATCGCTGACGGTCTCGTATTCCGGATCGACGAAACCACTTACCGGCTATCGTTGGATAATTGTTACCGATGGTTAAGCCAACAGGCCCAAGGCTATGAGGTCGAGGTACGAGATATCACCGCTGATTTTGGGTTACTGTCTCTGCAAGGGCCTAAGGCCAATGCTGTACTAGAAGCGGCAACGGGAAAAGATTGGTCGGATCTGCCTTTTTCTCGCCGGCGCGTTGTTTCGATAGCAGGCGTTGAGGTTGACCTGGCGCGGCAAGGTTTTACCGGCGAGCGAGGCTATGAACTGTGGGTCAGGGCCGATGACGGACCCATCGTTTGGGAAAGTATTTGGCAGGCGGGGCAACCGTTTGGTCTGCAAGCTGCCGGAGAATATGCCATCGACATGGCCCGGGTCGAGGCCGGCCTGATCGTCATCTCTGCCGATTATACGGGAGCCGGCCCAGATCCTCGCTGCGCCGATGTGCCGGTGAGTGAACAAAATATGGCATCGCCGTTTGAAATGGGATTAGGTCGTTTCGTGGATTTTGATGGCGGCGATTTCATCGGTAAACTGGTCTTGCGAGAAGAATACGTTCAAGGCGTTCCCCGGCAATTGACGGGGTTGGAAATCGATTGGCCCCAGATTGTGACAGCTTTTACCGAACGGGGTTTGCCGCCGGATGTTTCACCTCGTGTCAGTTGGGACGCTTTAGAAGCCGTATTCGAAGATCGTTGTATTGGACGAGCAACGAGCATTACCTGGAGCCCAACTATCGGGAAAATGATCGGCTTCGGATGCCTGGAGGCACCTTTAAACAAAACAGGAACTAGATTAAAGATCTGCTGGCCGGTCGCTGATGAAAAGGTCCAGGTAGCGGCGGCGGTAGTCGATCTGCCGTTTATCTCATTGAAACGATCTTAAACCAGATCACGTCGCCTTTGATTCAGGCAAGGGCTATCGAACAAACTAGGAGGGTAAAATGACGAGCGAAAAATATTTGGAGCAGATCAAAGGAAGCATCATCGAAGGGGACCGTGAGGCCGCCCCACGTGCAACGGAAGAAGCGCTGGCCGCAGGTGTCGATCCCCTAGATATATTGAATGAGGCCCTAATGGCCGGGGCAGATGTGGTTGGCGAACGTTTTGAGAGTGGTGAGTATTTTCTGCCAGAATTGATGCTCACCGGTCGCGCCCTCAAGGCGGCCATGGCTGTGTTGGAACCCTCTCTCCAGGCCCTTTATGCTGAAAACCCTGACCTGCAAAAACAACCGGGCATTGTCGTCATCGCCACGGTTCACCGGGATATTCACGACATTGGTAAAAATATGGTGTCATCGATGATGACAGCCTATGGCTTTGATGTGCACGATTTGGGTGTAGACGTACCAATAAAAACTATCTTGAGCAAGGCGAAAGAAGTAAATGCCGACATTATCGCTTGCTCGGCTTTGTTAACAACCTCCATGCCCATCATGCGTGATTTGCTGAAATTGATGGAAGCAACCGGCGATCGTGAACATTTCAAAGTCATGGTCGGTGGCGCGCCGGTTACCCCTGAGTTTGCCAAAGAGATCGGCGCCGATGGCACGGCCGAAAATGCCGTGGCGGCCGTTCAACTTGCCCAACAATTAATCTCTTAGGAGCTACAAGAAGGAGACCAACCGATGTTGAATTACCTGGAAATCCTCGATCGGGCTCAAGACGGCCCTTACATCACCGAAGAGAATTGGGACCTGGACAAAGTGGCCATGACCACGGCAAAATTAGTCCGTCAGTATAAACTGGCCTGGGACCCGGAAGAAATCATCACCGACGACCCCGGATTGGCCGACGCGATATTCGAAGCTGGCTTGGAACTGGCCAAGGAGATCGGTTGTTATTCGCGATCGACGGAACGCATCATCGAATTCGAGCCTGGTGAACTAGAAGATGGTTTACGACGCATGCCCCAATCGTTGGTGATGGGCGAGGGCAAAGATGCGCGCACGCTATTCCCACGCCGGATCATGGATGAGCGCCTGCCCCTTGTTTGGGCCGGCAACCCTGGAGCTCCCCATTCACGAGAGTTGTTTAGGGCTTCCGTCATCAGTTGGGCGCAGGAACCCATCGCCGACATGTTGACTTGCGGTACGCTAACCCACGTCGATGGGCGCGAGATACGTACTGGGGATCCCATCGAAATCATCGCCAATCGTCGCGAATTACAGATCCTGCACCAGGCGCTTCGTGAAGTTGGGCGACCCGGCATGGGGATGTTAGCCGCCCAGAGCAGCGTCTCTGAGCTTGGCAACCTGGCCGTTGCCCACCCTGACTACCTGCGCACTTGCGATGCCCATCTGATACCAATGCTCAACGAGATGAAGATGGATCATCGCAACATTGCTCGTGTCGTCAACTCGCTAGAGTATGGTATGCGCAATGCTTCCCTGGTGTGTGTGATCGTCGGTGGCTTGGGCGGCGACGCTCCTGGATCGGCTGTGGTCAACGTAGCCTCATTTATCCTGTCCAACCTGACCAGCCTGGCCGATTACATGTTGTTGCACCCGATCCACATGCGCCATGTGGCCACGACAACGAGGGCTACCTTGTGGGTTGAGAGCATCGTGCAACAAGCATTCGCTCGAAATGCTCCTTGTATCATGGTGACCGATGTGTATCCAAAGAGCGGGGCCATGACCAGGGAACTTTTGTACGAAGTGGCGGCTAACGCCATCGCCATCACTGTCACCGGCGGGCATCTGGAAGGTAGCGGCTCGGCCGATGGCCTATTGCCCAATGGCACAGGACTCGAAACGCGCTTCATGGGCGAGGTTGGGCATGCGGCCACGCGCCAGGGCTTGAGCCTCAAGGAAGCGAATGATTTGATCTTACAGCTCCTGGCGAAGTATGAGCACATTTTCGATAGGTCTGAAGGCAATTCGGGCGTGCGCTTTGACGAGGCTTATGACATGCAAACAATCAGACCCGTTCCTGAGTGGCAGGAGATGTACGAGCAGGTCAAGGCTGAAGTAAAGGAGATGGGCTTGGCTGCACTTTAAATTACGCTCGAGCGTTTCATTGCTGCTTGTGCGAAGTTTGAATTGGCCAAATCCATACAAAAGGTGAATGATGGGAGATATAGACCGTTTTCTTTACGTTATCGATCGCGTTTACACTGGGCCAATCGTCGAAGAAAAAGAGTTTGACCTGAAGTACGTGGCCCATGGGGTCGCCCGCGTCATTCGCGAGCACAATATCAAGTTCGACAAGTATCACATCATCCAACAAGATGACGAGATGATCGACCGGGTATTTGAGGCTTCTCTCGATTTTCTGGAGCACTGTGGTATCTACCACAAAGATACCCAACGCCAGATCAATTTCTCCCGAAGCGAGATCGAGCAAGCGTTTCAGTTAGCGCCCTCCCAGGTGACCATCGGCCAGGGGGCGGATAGCCGTGTCATGCAGGCTCGCCGGGTAGAAGATCCTCGCCCGCCGCAGGTCAGCGGCGGCCCTATTGGCACGCCTCTGTCGGAAGACCAGTACCTGCCTATCATGCAATCTTACTGGCAAGAGCCGATCATCGACCTGGTGGTACCCGGCTGTTTTTCGACGATCATGGAGCGGGAAATTAGGGCCAATTCTCCTCTTGAAATCGTGGCTTCCTGGCAGGAGGCGCGCCTGGGCCTGGAAGCTGCCCAGCGTTCTGGCCGTCCAGGTATAGCCCGCATGTGCGTGGAGATGAGTATCACTGATGCCGGTCATTTATCGGCCATCAGCCGGGGCGGTTTTAGCCCGAACGATGTACATGTCATCCCCATGATCAGCGAAATGAAGACAAACAACGAGTTGCTAAACAAAGTAGCGCATAGCCACGAACAAGATGGTGTCATCCTAGGCTTTTATAATCCAATTCTCGGTGGTCTGGGTGGCGGTGCGGAAGGCGTGGCCATCTTGATTACGGCCGGGATGATGGCCTTGCACATGATTTACCTGCCGGACAGTGTTGAGTCCTGCCCCACCCACCCATTTTTATCTAATTCCACCCATCCGGAAATCATGCGGGCCATCAGCGCCAGTTCCGCTACACTGGCACGCAACACCCACTTGCTGACCGAGTTTATGACTTCACCAGTAAGTGGGCCGTGTACCGAATCGCTGCTATATGAATGCGTGGCTATGGCGACGGTAGCTTCAAGCTGCGGCGCATCTCGCGTGTTGGGGGTCCGCTCCGCCGTCGGTGTGGTCGAGAATCATTGTACCGGACTAGAGGCTCGATTCAACGGCGAGGTCGCTCACGCGGCGGCCGGTCTTAGCCGTGCGGAAGCGGACGAGATTGTCAAAAAAGCCATAACCAAATATGAACCGGGCATGGATAAGAAACCAATAGGCCTTCCTTTCTCTGAATCATATGATCTCGAAACTCTTCGCCCCAATGAAGAATGGCTGGGGATCTACGATCGGGTCAAGGAGGAAGTGTACGGCTGGGGGCTCCCCTTTATTTAAGCAAAATCATGAGTTTCCCAGATTATTACGCACCGGTTTCCTTGGACGAGGCGCTCAGCAGGCTTAGCCGGGCAGCTGGCAAAGCTCGGATCATTGCTGGCGGAACCGATATTCTGCCGAGTATACGTGCGGGCGTCACAAATCCCGGCCTGCTCATCGACTTGCGACTGCTCGATCTGGCCGGAATTCGGCAGGAAGGTGACTTTTTTTACCTTGGATCACGAGTTACCCATACCCAGGTTCTTGAGTCGAAAGTTTTAAGCCATCATTATCCGGCGCTGGTGGCGGCCTGCCGGGAGATTGGTGGTCCCAGCATTCGGAACCGGGGTACTTTGGGCGGCAACCTGGTCAATGCCTCGCCCGCGGCCGATGCCGCCCCGCCGCTACTGGTTTACGACGCTGACGTTTTACTGGTCAAGGATTCTGGCGAGCGATGGCTGCCGCTAGATAAGTTCTTCATCGAACCTGGTCAAACAGCCTTATCTAGCGATGAGATTCTCAAGGAAATACGAATGCCACTGACTCCCCGCAGAACAGCAGTGGTATTTTCGAAATTGGGCAAACGACGGGCCATGGCCATTGCCGTGGTGAGCGTTGCCGTCCGACTAACTGTCGACGACGATAGCGGAATCGTAAAGGCGCGTATTGCTCTCGGTTCTGTCGCGACACGGCCGATACGGGCGAGGTCCGCGGAAAAGGTATTGGCAGGCCGCTCGATAACGGAATCCCTGATCGCCCAGTCAGCCTCGGTTGCTGCCGGCGAAGCCTCGCCGATTTCGGACCTTCGGGCCAGCAGCGATTATCGGCGTCACATGGTGGAAGTGCTAGTGCGGCGAACGCTGATCTCGGCTTGGCAGGAGCTACAGATGGAGCCGTTGGATGGCTAAGATTAAAGTACGATTGGTCGTGAACGGCGAGGAAGTCCAGCTAACGACCGAGCCGGGTAAAACGTTGCTTCAGGTGTTGCGCCAGGATCTGAGTCTCTTGAGCGTCAAGGAGGGTTGTTCCCAGGGGGATTGTGGGAGTTGTATCGTCATCATGAATGGCCAGGCTGTCAATTCTTGTCTGGTGCTTGCCGCTCAAGCTGAGGGCGCGGATCTGGTCACCTTAGAGGGATTAGCTAAAAATGGTCATTTAAGCGCATTGCAGCGTCGGTTTGCCGAGTTATGGGCCTTTCAATGTGGTTTTTGTACGGCCGGCATGTTGATGTCGTGTTATGCCCTGCTGCAATACAACCCGCAACCGACACGAGAGGAGATCCGGACGGCGATTGAAGGGAATCTGTGCCGCTGCACCAGCTACCGGGCAGTGATAGATGCGGTCCAGGCCTCGGCCGAAATGGGGCTTCTGAGGAGGGACTCCCGTGACTGAAATGGAAACCGTCGGTCAACAAGCCCAGGCATTGGGTAGTGATGACATTCTCACCGGCCGAGCCCGCTACTGCCGTGACCTCAATTTCCCAGGCATGCTGGTTGGTAAAGTGCTCTATAGCGAGCATCCTCATGCACGAATCAAGAAGCTAGATGCCAGTGCTGCCAAGGGAATGAAAGGGGTCGCGGCCGTATTAACCCACCAGGATGTACCGGGAGAGAATAATTATCTGTACGCGGAACCGGATCAGCCACTGTTGGTGGGCGAGATCGCCCGTTACCAGGGTGATGCCATAGCCATTCTGGCTGCCGAAGATGAGGCCAGCGCCCAGGCGGCGTTGCAGGCCATTAAAGTCGAGTACGAACCTCTGCCTGGGGTCTTTGATCCCCTGGAGGCCATGAAACCTGGCGCGAATCAAGTGTGGCCCGAAAGAAGTAACGTATATGATCATTTGGTCATCGAGCATGGTGACATCGAGACAGGATTCGCCGCGGCCGAGGTGGTTGTCGATCACACCTATCACACACCCCTGATCGAGCATGCCTTCCTCGAGACTGAGTGCGCTATCGCCCTGGTCGAAGCGGACGGCATAGTCGTTGTTTACTCCCCAGGCCAAGCGCCTCACCGTGACCGGCAGCAGATTGCCCGGGCGCTGGCCATTCCCGAGGCGATGGTCCGGGTAATATATCCTTATATTGGTGGAGCCTTTGGCGGCAAGGATGAAATTCACGTCCAAATCTTCGCTGCTTTGTTGACCCAGGCTACGGGCCGTCCGGTTCTGCTGGAACGATCCCGTGAAGAGTCATTTCGCACGCACGTCAAGCGCCATCCTGTCCAGGTGCGCTATCGAACCGGGGCGACCCGCGCGGGAAAGATCACGGCAATCCACGTCGAAGCCATCGGCGATACGGGACCCTACGTTAATGCTGGGGCCGAGGTGATGAGCGTCTTGGCTGCCACGGCATATGGGCCCTATAAAGTGCCCAATGCCCGGATCGAAGCCTATACGGTGCTTACCAATAATCCCATCTGCGGGGCGATGCGTGGATTTGGCATTCCCCAAGGGCAATTTGCCAACGAACTGCAGATGGACGCGTTAGCCCGCGAAGTGGGCCTGGATCCATTAGAACTTCGATATCTGAATGGCCTGGAAACTGGCGATACGCTTCCGACCGGGGCCATCATTCGCCAGGCTGACGGCATGAAGGGTTGTTTGCGGGAAGCGGCCAAGATGGCGAATTGGGCAGAGCGAAGGCAGATAGATCGCCGGCCCGCGCCACATCTGCGCCGCGGTTGGGGTTTGGCCTCCATCATTTTCACCGTCGGGCTAGGTCGCAATGTGCCAGATTCTGCCGGCGCCGCCCTTGACATGGCCGCCGATGGCTCTGTCCTTTTGCGGACGGCCGCCTCAGACATGGGGCAAGGTGCGCATACGGCGCTGGCCCAAATCGCCGCCGAAGCCCTGGGCGTCGAACTATCAGCGGTGAAAGTCTCCAAGCCGGACACCCACCAAGCAACAAATGCCGGGGCGTCGGCCGGCAGTCGCACGACTTTTGTGTCGGGCAACGCAGTCCTTGCGGCTGCCAAACCCATCCGGCAATCGCTTTTACAAGTTGCGGCGGAGGAAACGGGCTTGCCGATAGAGCTGCTATCACTGCGGGGCGGCCGCCTGTATGCCGAAGACGAGGAGCTGAGTTTGTCCGTCCCCGATCTGGCGGCACAGGCAAAGTGGCAAAATCGTCGCTTACATGCCGAAGGTTTTTACGCCATGGAATATCCCGAACCGTTGCCTGATGGTGGTTATCCTTATGCACATGGATCATTCACGTTTGCCACTCAGATCGCCAGGGTATTGGTGGATATCGGGACCGGCGAGGTGACGGTTGAAGAGATAATCGCCGTACAAGACGCGGGAAAGGTCGTCAACCCAGGGGGCGCTTTGGGTCAGGTTGAGGGTGGCTGCGCCATGGGCATCGGATATGCTTTGATGGAAGAATTACTGGTCGAACAAGGCCGAACCATCAATAACTCACTGGAGAGCTATCTAATTCCCACAGCCAAAGATATACCGGAAATCCAGGCCAGGCTCATGGAATTCCCCGAACCTTTTGCCCCTTATGGCAGCAAAGGAATCGGCGAAGCCTCGCTAACGCCCACCGCGCCGGCTATAGCCAACGCCGTCGCTGACGCTATTGGTATTCCAATTCGCCAGATTCCACTGACGGCCGAGAGAGTGCTTGCTGCGATTGAATCAAGCAGGTGATTGGCTCCAATTAGATGACTACAACCAGCGGCCGGCGCTATTTCGGCCGGTCGTCGATGAAGGAGTCGCTTGAGCCCGAGCCACTGGCAAACGCAATAGCTTTGCCAATGCCGTTGCCACCGATTCACTGCTGATTCTGTTGTCCACAAGGAAACACACAATTCGAAATTACACCACTCGATCTGACCTCAATACCGCACAAGATCGCACAAAGTTGCCAATATCATGCACAAGATTTTTTTTATACTGTGCTTAGCAGGGCCTAATGAAGGTTTTGATGAGCATCTGCGCCCTGTGATCTGAGTTGAATTTGTTGGTAGCACAATATTGCCCGCCAATGATTGACTGATGCAAGAGGTGGTTCATGGAGATTGGCGAGATCATCGGTATCCTGTTCCTTTTTGGATTATTGGCTGTTTTTGGACTTTGCGTTTACCGTGAGAATTGCTGCCCTGAGTGCGGTGGTTTCCGGTCCATAGAGAGAGTTGAGGCCGAGTATACACCCGTAGACGATAAGATAGATGGTAAGGATATCATCTGGCACCTTATTACCGAGGGTGAGCATCGCACCAAAAGCTCAATTGTTAAATGGGTCGATCGCTGCAAAAATTGTGGCTACGAAACTAAGGGAGAACGCTTTTTTGAACATTATTGAAGGCTGGTTGCATGACGCGTTTGTAATTGCCAAGGGCTTCCCGACTGTGTTCTGTCAGACGGATGATGCGGCCCGCCGGCTGTTTGGGAACTGTAGCCAGTTAACACCAATACCTCTCGAGTTTCAGGTGATAACCCAGTCGATACTGTAAACTCACTGAGCCAACATCATCAGGGTTAGGGCTGTTATTTGACCGGTAACCGCCAACCGGTCGGTGTGAATGCCATTAGCCAGGCCATCGGGCAAGTTGTCCTCATTGGCGAGTCGCCAGCTAAATAGTAGGGTAGGTAAACCAGTTTCATCGAAAGATTGATGGTCGCTGGTAGTGAAGTCTGAGGTCACGATGATTTTTTCCTCCATCAGGTCGGCTGCCACTTGGGCATGATGGAGCAGTAAGGCGTCCTGTCCCCCATTACCTTGCATCCCTGGGAAGAAACCGTCGCCTCCCCCTACACCGTCTAATTGAATGACAGCCAGCGTGCGCGTGAGAGTCACCGTTGGCGACAGGACATAATGCCTGGAACCGAGCTGATCCAACTCTTGGGCTCCCCAGGCAGCGAAGAGCACGCTACGTCCCGGCCGGTATCCACCCTGCTGCCACAGCCGGGCGATTTCCAACATAATTGCTACTCCGCTGGCATTGTCATTGGCACCACTATAACGGCGGCCGCCCGTCTGACATTCGGTGCTGTATTGTTCATTCTTTCCATTGCTCGCACAAGCCACAGCTCCGGGATCATCGCCCACGTGATCATAATGGGCGCCCAGGATAATGACTTCACCGGCCAATGCTGGATCACTGCCGGGCAGCAGTCCGAGCACATTATGGGTTTGAGCCTGCTCTGGCGGGGCCAGGGTTGCAATTATTTGCGCTGTTAAATCCATCGGCTCTATGCCTGGCCGGTCCAAGGTATCACGGAATTCTTGCCCCCAGATTTCTAGCAAACGGCGGGTTCCCGCCAATGTAAGTTCCACCACCGGTATTTCGGCCATATCTTCAACTGTTAACGGATGTTTAGCAAATATTTCTTCGTTTTCTTGTTTGTTGGTCAAGACGATCAGACCCTCAGCTCCCAGGCCCACTGCCCGATTTATCTCAGCATCAATACCGCCGGACGGCCGGCTAACCATAATCGCACCCTCTAGATTTGTCCCTTCTGGCAGGTTCTCGCCAACCCAGATCAGTTCACCGGTTAGGGGTTCTCCTTCACCGATGGTAGCACGAGAGATAAGGAACTCATCCCTGTAAGTGAAAGGTAAAGGATCGCCATCCAGGGCAAGGTAAGGCTCGGCCGAACGCACTGTGCGAGTGATGGGGAAGCTTTGGAAGTAGGTAGTACCCTCCGGATCTCCTACCGGGTGCAATCCAAGCTCGGTAAACTGCGCAGAAATCGCTTCGGCTGCCTGGATAGCGCCGGCTGTGCCGGCCTGACGACCGGCTAATTCCGGACCCGCCAAGTAGGCCACGAAATCTGTGGCTGACTGACCGTCAAAATCTGCTATCAAGTCCAGGGCGCTGGCTGGCGCATGTCCCTGTCGCAAGGATGCCGCCCACTCATCGGCGAATACCGTTAGCGGCCGGCCAAGGGTTTCCCGAACGGCGCTGTCCAAATCACCATCCCGACCCTGGCGGTGGAGTAATTCGATGAGGGTCTCAAAACCATATGTCTCGGCCAGGAAGCGAACGCTATCCCACGCCTGGGCGCCAGCCCGGGAGAAATCTGCTTGAGACAACTGTTCATCGGGTGGCAGGTCAGCCAAATCCGCCAAGGCGCCCTCTTGTGCCGCCTGATAGATCTCAGGCAAAGTGGCCGTCGTCGCCCGTTGGGTGACACCGCCATCCCACGATCGGGCCAGGTAGGTGCTGGCCCCTTTGAGCAGCCATTCGGCGTCAACCCCTATCTGGTACATAAGCTGGCGTGCTAGTTGGTTTGTCAGATCAGCGCGATAATCATCTTCGGTGGATACAGGCAACATACTGAGTTTGATGCTAGTGCCCGGCCCGGACCAGGCGGTAATCCTAGAAGCGTCAGGAAAAGAGAGGGCGATGGCGGCGCGGAAGCTAGCGTCATTCGGGAAAAGCTCGACGATTAACGGATCCGGCGCGGCAACCTCCAATATTTGTGCTAAGCGCCTATAGAGGAACTCGGATTCAGCCAAAAGATATTCCGCGGTCTCTGTTTCTCCTTCAGGATAGCGGAGAGTCACGAGGGGACCGGATAGGGATTCCATGGAAACGCCCGCCCACCGATAGCCGCCTTCTCTGGCATTAAGCACAATCGAGAGGGGTAAATTGTGCTCCTGCGATCCGTCGTCAGCCAGTTGGTAACGCATACTCACATTGGCCAGGACATCGCCTCCAGGTAAGATGGCAGCCGGTTTAGCCGACAAGGTAAAAGCCGAAACCGGATTTTTCTCCAGGTCGGCGAACCAATGTCGTTCCGCATTAACCAGGGCCAGATCACCAGGCTCAATGGTTTGCAGGAAGGCAGCCTCATCCCCAGCCAGGACAGCCATTTCGCGGGCGATCATGAGATTGTCCAGACCAACCTGGACCGAATCTAGCCGCTGGAGCCAATTAGTTCGCCAAGTCTCCTCAAAGGTCTCAGCATCCATTCCCAAGGCTGTGCCCAGGGCTGAATCTAGATCGGCGGCATCGCAGCGGTCCTGGCGACAGGCGCGACCCAAAGTGGCTATGAACTGCCCCACCCCAGGCCAACCGAGCTGGCGCTGCAAATAATCAGCGGCCGCCCAAGCTGTGGATGGCGTTAGCTGCGTGTCTTCACTTCTTAAGATAGCTGGTAATTCTGGTAGCAAACTACTCTGGGTATCGACGAGATCGTCCTCGGCCTGCAGGGCTAAAGGTAATCCATGCCATAGCCAGGGTGCGATCTCTTCGTTGATGCCCATATCGGCTAAAAGTAGCTGGGCCATCGCATCGGCGAGCTGGGCGCTGCGGCTGATCTCTGGGCTAAATACCAACTTCACCTGTCCCGGGGCAACCCACTGAAGAGTATCAGGCGGCAAAGATAAGGATGTGCTAACTCGAATCGCTTCCGCGTCGGGCAATAACAGGATTCGATCTTCCATCTGGGCCGGCAAACCCAGTAGGTCGCTTACTTCACGATACCTTTTTGCGGCAACCAGGCCAACGTCATATGGATTGGTTGTGGCGTCGGCGGGATAGGAAACCTCAAAGGGTCGGAGGCCGGTCAGCAAGGTAGTTTGGGTCACCGTGGGCCTCGCCAAAATCAGGTCCGGACCCGCCCACTGCCAGCCATCGCCGTCGCGAAGGAATCGGGCCGGCATATCGACATCAACCTCCCGAATACCATCAGAAGTCCCCTCGTCCGGATAAGCAAGTTCAATGATCACGTTGGCCACAGCGAAATCCTCTTCAAAATGAAGATCATCTGGCCTCATGTCCACACTGATTGGTTCAAAACTCTGTAGATCCGCGAACCAGAAACGATCGGTGGCCAACTGATCCGGATGGGATGTACTTAAAAAGGCGGCCGGATCGTTCTCTAATATCGCCTCGGCTCTCTCCTCTAGCAAGTTGATGATAGCCGGTTCGCTCTCAACCAGATCCAGGAGCGCCATTCCGGCGATAGTACCCGCAGCAGCCAGTTTTTCCCGTTCAATGACATTAATGACGTCGGCCGGCCTGTGATAATGGGGGATTACTTCATCTTCCGCGATCCATATGATCAGACTCGAGGGTACGCCGGCTTGCAGAAAGGGGACATGGTCGCTGCGGCCGAGGTTTGAGATGGTCGCTTCCACGTCCAACGATTCGGCAACAGTATAAAGCTGGCGGGAAAGGTTCTGATCGCCAGCGATGTTCAGGGTATCCACACCCGCGCCCACCATATCCATCTGGAGGGTGGCCTGGGTATCCTCTAGTGTGTAACGGGGGTTATGTACGTAATATTCGGAGCCCAACAACCCCCACTCCTCGGCGTCCCAGGCGGCGAATAGTACTGTTCGCCGAGGAACATACCCCTGCTCATCCCAATTTCTGGCGATCTCCAAAATGGAGGCCACACCGGATGCATTGTCATTTGCCCCAGCCCAGATCGTGCCGTCAGGCGTCTGACCAAGATGATCATAGTGGGCGCCAATGATGACGACTTCGGAGCCACGCGCCGGATCTCGACCAGGTAGCACGCCCAGAACATTTCTTGCCTGGAATCTTTGGCTTGCGCTGGTTTCGACGACCATGGACACGTGAGTTTGCAATAAGTGTGGCTCCGCCGTCTCGTTCGGATCGGTCACATCGATGCCGCTGCCGGCAAATAGATCCGCGGTAACCCGGGGGTATACACGCAAGGTGGGAATGGGTTCAGGAACCCAAACTTCCATAAAACGGTTGCCAAAATCAGCCGGCCGGCCGTCTGAGGGGGTCAATAATAGCAAACCCTCAGCGCCATTTTCCAGGGCGTAGCGGCCCATCGTTGCCAGATGCTCATTGTTCTCAGGCGTGTGGCAAAAGGCTATTTTCCCAACAACATCCCGTCCGTAGAAGTCATCGGGCAGACACTGGTTCAACCAGTAAACTTGACCGGCGCCCTCGCCCCCTCCGGCATAACCAAAAACAACCGGCGCGAAATCCCGGTGCATCACATAGCTGTCGGCGACAGATCCATCAGATGCGGTTACCGCCAGGCTGGGCACCTCGGTCAGTAAAGTATACGTTATAGGAAATTCCTGGAAGAAAGTGGCAGCGTCGCCGGCCGGTTGCAATCGATAGCGAGCGAATTGTTCCGCGATGTATTCTGCTGCCGCCCGTCCACCGGCAGATCCGGCCATTCGACCCGTGAATTCCGGATCTGCAAGAGTCTCGATCTGCTCAAAGGCCGAGTCAGCATCGAAGGCAGCGGCCAACTGTGCCATATCGCCGCCGGCGACAATGGAGCCGGGATTATAAGCTACGGCTTGAACCTCTGGCGTAGCAATAGCCGGGGTGCTGTTTTCAGGGGACTGCGAATCAGCAGATGACACGCTTTCAACTACGAGATCATCCGCCGGAGACGGACTGGCCTGGATATCTAGGTCGCCAGAGGTGAGCGCGACGAAAGCCGTCGCAACATTTTTGGCTTCTTCGTTTAGCCTGTTTTGCCAGTTGATCAAGCCAATGGCCCAAATCACCAGACCTAGCCAAATAATCGCCAGGAAAACAAGGGGGTTGATACTGGCCCGGATTTTTCGAACCATACCCAATCCGCGAGGCGCCCCCGTTTCCTCAAAAACCCCATCGCGGCGTAGGGGTTGAAGGCGGCCGTAAGTCAATGTGCGCCATAACCACTCCATGGGACCGAATCGATAACGCTCTAGCCACCAAGCACTAAAGCGAATCTGGATCAAGAATATCAAGATGGTGGTGACTAAACCTGCCAGAGGGCTGAACTCGCGATAGAGACCCAGGCCATAGCCGTAAAAGATCAGCGTGGCGACTAAGGATTGTAAAAGATAGTTGGTTAGGGCCATCCGGCCTACCGGCGCCAGTGAAGCCAGGCGCCGGTGCCAGTCCTCTTTTTGGACGAGCAAGGTAATCCCTGAGACATAAAAAAGCATGAGTGCTGGGGCGCTGATGGTTCGACTGGCAACGACGACAAATCGTTGATAATGAGCAGGTACTGTGTCAGGACGGACATTGGCCAGAACCCAGATCACGCCGAAGATCAGGCCAAAGACTAAACCGAGGCGATTCATCTGCCGGAAGAGCGGTAATTTCTCCTGGATATCGTGGAAGAGGCGTCGTTTGCCAAAGTACAAGCCGAGCAAGAACATGGCGAAGATATTTCCGACCCAATAGAGAAACCATGATTGGCCGCCGATAAAATCGCTGGCCCGTCGTTGGGTTATCTCGCCATAGGTGCCCCGGCCAAAAATGTCCTGAGGTATATCGCTAAGGTCGCGCATGAACGCGGTCAAATCGGCATAGCCCTGTCGAATATCGTCCATCGTTATTCCTGGGATAACCATCAAGATGGCGAACAATAACGATAGGGCCACTCCGATGAGCAGCGTTCTGTTGGAGCTATTCCGAAACAGCAGCAGCAACAGCCCCAGGATGGCATAGGTGGTGAGGATGTCGCCGTGCCAGATGAAGATGCCATGGATGAGGCCAAACACCAGAAGAATGAGTTGGCGACGAATATAGATGGGTACAAAGGGCGTGCCCTTGGCCACAGCGCGCTCCATCTGCATGGACATGCCCCAACCAAATAGAAGTGAAAAGAGGGAGTAGAATTTTGCCTGGAACAAGAACATTACCACGATAATGACAATCTTATCCAGTAAATCGGGTTCGTTTTGGAAGTTCAGGATCACTCCGGCGAGGGAGTACATGTTGACGGTCAAGATCCCGAATACGGCAAAACCTCGAAGAATATCAACCAGCTCAATGCGGCGGCGACCGGGTACTGGCGTCGGGTGGACCGGGCTATTTTGGATACCTGTTTTCGCTTCGGTCATGGTCATGAGTTGATCAATGCCCGCTTAATCATGGCGGATCGTGGCTCACACGGCCGGCCGGCAACCAGCCAGTGGCCTCTCCTGAGTTAACATAATACCATTCGGTATTGCCATCGCGTTCGCTGTCGGACACATATACTTTCGCGCCCAGGTCAAGGACTGTGATGATACGAGAGCTAGTGTTGGGCTGCTCGTAAAGATAAACAGCGCTGTTGACCCCGGTGATTGTTCCGGTGAACCCGGTCGCTTCCTGGGCTAAGGACCTGGACCGCAGGTTCAATGTGAACACCAGAAGAAATACGGTAGCCATGCCGGTGATGATCCATAAAATCGTGAGCCGTTTCCTTAACATCGGTATCAGTCGTTAAAATCGCGTTTGGCGGACAATCTGGGTCAACATGCGAGTAAAAGCCTGGCCGATCACCTGCAGCTTTTCCGCATCGATGTGTTCCATCAGGTCCTCTGATGGCGGCACCTCGGCGTCTTCCCAGGCAAAAGATAACCAAGCCGATCCCTGTGGTTTGAAGGCTTCAATCTGCAGGACTGAATCCTCTGTCAGAAAAGCTACCGGGATACCGGCTTCGGAAGCTGTTTCTCGCCAAAGCTCGGTTAAATTGGTGCTGGATTGGGAGTGGATAAGGAGCGTGTCGCTACCCGCGCCCAAGTAATCCAATTGAAAAACTATGCGTGGGGCTAAAGGTGTGCCGTTGCTATTGGCGGGCAAATGTCGAAATGAGCTTTGATCGGAAAGGAACTGTTGGACGCCCGGATCGTCTAACTGTCCGCCACCCCAGGCGACAAAGAGCACTGAGCGCCGTGGGTCAAGCTCCTGTTCTTGCCAAAGCCTAGCGACCTCTAGCAACATGCCCACACCGGCCGCGTTGTGATTGGCAGCGGGATAAACAGTGCCATCGGGATCCACGCCCAAGCCATCATAGCTGGCGAAGAGGACGACCAGCTCGTTGGCGATAGTGAAATCGGAGCCGTGCACATAGCCCAATACAACCGGGACAGGTACACTTTTCGGCTCGTCAAGGGCCAAGGACATTCGTATTGTGGCGTCCAGGCTGTGCGCGGTCCAACCTGGTCCACGTTGGTCAGCCGAGGATTGGTCAGAGAATAGGTCGGCCAGCGATCTACCGGTCGGGGCCATGATTGCCTGGGCCACGGACGGCCGAATCCGGAATATGGGGATCGTTGGTTTTTGCAGCGAGGGCCGTTCTGGATCCCTACGCTGAATTTGGGAGCGCACCGCCGTTGACTCATTTCCAGTAACCCAGAGCACGCCTTCGGCGCCACGAATCAACGCTTCGTTGGCAAAGTCCGGCGGAGCATTGCCTTGAATGAGAAGTACGATGCGATCGCGTAAATCCAATCCTTGGAACGATTCCCAACTGTAGAACTCAGGATCCTGGTTAAAGCTGAGTAAGGTTATGGGAGCTTCAGCATCTCCACTGCCGCCATGGCCATCGATGACAAAGCCAAAATCAAGTTGGTGGCGAAAGGATAACAACGGTTGGCCGCCGGCATCGATGAGCATCAACTCCGGTTGAGAGGCGGGTCTGGTCAGCTGGTTTTCATTAGGGAAGAGGTATTCGGATTGTCGCCAGCCAGGATCCAGGCCAAATTGCCGGAACTTCTCGGCGATGTAGGCTGCCGCTTGTTGGCCCCCATCTTGCCCTGCGCCGCGGCCGTCCATAGTAGTAAGGGATTCAGTATGACCATAAGCCGAATCCGTGTCGAAGCCCTGGGCGACCTTGGCAAACCAGGGCGCCGGTCCGGCATTGTTGATGATGAAAATAGTGGCCAAGGTGAGACCGGCGATGACCAGCAGCATGCGTTTACTAAGGAGAAAGTTGGTGTTTACATGATAGGTTTCGATGAAGCGACGCAATCCTTCGCCCAAAGCGTTAAAGCCGATAATGGCGATGAAAAAAGCCAATGCCGGTGGGTAGACGATATGGGGCTTAGATCGGAGCCACTGGTATCCCTCGGCCAGCATTGCGCCCCACTCGGGCACCTCGGCCAAGGTCACTAGTTGGGTACCGGTCAGTTCATCGCCAATCGAAATATGGCTGCCACCTCCGATAAAAACGCCGACGAAGCCCAGTTCACCAAAGAGGAGTAAAACCGCCGCAACTTCCAGGAAGGTGATCACCAATAATTGGGGCAGAATATTCGGCAGTACATGACGGACGGCGATTTCCCGATTAGAGGCGCCAACTGAATGAGCGCCCTCGATGAAGGGCATTTTGCGCATGATTAGAAATTCACCGCGGATATATTGGGCGATTTCGGTCCAGCCGATTATCGTCAGGGCAACGATGAATACCGGTAATCCACGGCGGATGTCGAGAGCGAAAATGAGGATCATACTGCTGATCAGAATTGGCACAGCAGCGATAACGCCGATGGCTCCCATGATGACCTTGTCAGGTGTTTTTCCCTCGTGCCAGCCAGCATATGCGCCAAGGCCAAGGCCGATGATCACGCGGGCCATGGCGATGAATGCGGCGGCGATCAAGGTATTGCGAGCACCATAAAGTAGCATACTGAAGAGATCATTGCCGTACTCGTCCGTGCCCAGCCGGTATTCTTCGGATGGTTCCAATGGCGGGCTGATCCACTCGCCCGTATCGCTGTCGAAATGAGGCTGGATATGTTGCCCGGCGATATAAGGGTTGCTAGGCGCCCAAACAGGACCAAAGAGCACAACCAGGAATAGCCCCAAGACGATGAGCAAGCCTATGACAAAGGGTAGGTTGAATAGGGCCCGCCAATAATTCCGGCGGCCGCGCCGACCGGTTGGCGCTTCTGTCTCTCTGGCATCGGCCGGGGACCGGCCCAAATGAGGCATGTCATTGAGCCGTGCTCGAGGATTAAGTAAGTAATCCAAGACCCGCCTGGCTGCGGTCATCCTTCCTCCCGGATTCTGGGATCAACCAACCAGTAAGCCAAATCCAACAATAGGTTTAGAACTAGAAACGTCAGGCCCAGGAGCAGAGCCAGGGTGACCACGACGATCGTCTGTCGGGACTGGATGGCTTCCAACATGCGCAGCCCTATACCAGGCCAAAGGAAAAAGAATTCGACGATAGGCAGCGCGATCAAGGCAAAACGTAAAGAGATGCCCATGGCCGTGAGCACCGGCACGGCGATGTTGGGTACAGCGTGCCAATTAATGGTGTAACCCGGCCGCAATCCCTTAGCGCGGGCGGTCCGGATGAAGTCTTCATCCATCACCCGCTTCAAGGATAAGAAGGAGGCGCGGGTGAGAGAGGCCAGGGGACGCGTCATGAGCACCAATACTGGTAGCAACATGTGTTTATAATCCCAGCCAAAACCGGCCACTTTGACCAACTGCCGCCCGGTGAAACGGACGTAGTATAGCTCGCCGGTCCGTAATAACAGGGCAGCGAAAAAAGCCGGCACCGAGATGCCGACAATGGTGAGGGTTAAGACGGGCAAGGAAGTCCAGCGGCGCTTGGAAACAGCCGCGATAGTACCCAGTGGCAAGCCAATGAGGGCTGCGGCAAACAAGGCGGTCAAAAGCAAACCCATGCTGTTCACATAGGCCTCTTTGAGCGTATCGATTATGGAAACGGTTCTGTTACCAACTTGGACAGAACCTAAATCACCACTGGCCAGGTTCTGAATATAAGTCCGGGTATCCCCCCAGGCCAAGCGCGTATAGTTGACCATGTCGTAGCTTGGTTCGCGCACCTCCGAGTTTCGGATCATGCGCATGCCCATGTGTACGAAAAGGATGATCAGCAAACAAACCAGGAAGATGAAAAAAAGGCGGCGGCCGATGAGTTGGAGCATAGGATGCTTAGGAGCATAGGATGCTTAGGAGCATGGGATGCTAGAGATACCTGGTCATGGTCAATATGACAGTTTGCTAGTGTCTTGAATTAGGCGCGTAATGTTGCAACCCATCACGTACAATATCCTGGAAAAATTACATAAAAAGATTATAGGCGGGTGTAATTTTGGTGTCAAACAGGTGACATTTTGGGGTTGCGGGCGATCAATGATGCCTCGATTTGGGCTACGGCACACCTCAGCCAAATGCCCCTAATCTTCAGTGTGGACTTCAATATCGGAACAATATTAGGGGGTACAGTTCATCAATTCATTTGCACCCGAGCTTGTTTTTGAAGATTGTGCGTAACTTTATGTTAAATATGTGGATCGAAGTAGGTCCCCTTTAGGGTGCTCAATCAGAACACTCGAGAACAGCCCAATGACGTCATGCCGTTTCTCTCTGAACTATGGTTCGAGTCTCAATTACAGAAATCACAGGTTTTGCAGTTTATTGGTCAACGATATGCACTAGATTTCGACCAATGTTGGCATCGATCTTGATTGAAACCGGCCGACTTATCTATACGATTACAGTGAACTGCTCGTGTAATACTTTAATCTTTGGCATTGGTTCTCATCACAGTATTTGTGTGACCAGCGCCAATAGCACTCCCCCAGCAATCACGCTGCCTAATTGTCCTGCAGTGTTAGCGCCCATCGCATGCATCAACAAGAAGTTATCGTAATCATACTCCTGACCGACGCGTTGCACAACGCGAGCAGACATGGGAAAAGCACTGATTCCAGCCGCGCCGATCAGCGGATTGATCTTTTTGCCTGAGAGTACATACATTACTTTGCCAAGCAACAAACCGCCAAAGGTGTCCATCACAAAAGCGAATAAACCGATCGCCAGAATTAACAAAGTCTCCATGCGAATGAATGTGTTGCCATTCATGGTGCCGCCAATCGCCAGTCCCAGGAAAAGCGTCGTGACATTGGCGATTTCATTTTGTGCAGAATTACTTAGACGGTCTACTACCCTGGACTCGCGCATTAGATTGCCGAGCATGAGTGTTGCGATTAATGGCGAAGCCTTTGGAGAGAGCAACGATATGACAATTGTGACGACTATTGGAAAGAGGATGCGGGCGGTTCTAGATACCTTGCGCTGGGTATAAGGCATCCTCACTTTCCGTTCCTTGTTGGTCGTCATCGCGCGCATGATCGGTGGCTGAATGATCGGTACGAGAGCCATATAGCTGTAAGCCGCTACCGCAACAGCGCCGAGCAACTCCGGGGCCAACTGGTTGGTGACGAAAATTGCAGTTGGACCGTCAACCGCACCGATAATACCAATCGAGGCAGCCTGGTTCATCGGGAAATTTAACATTAAGGCCAGCACCAGGGTGACATAGATGCCCAATTGTCCGGCCGCGCCCAATAAGGCCAACTTTGGATTCTCCAACAATGGTCCAAAATCGGTCATCGCGCCTATACCGATAAAGATAAGCAGCGGGAATAATTCGTTTGCAACACCGGCTTCGCGCAGCAAAGCTAGAAATCCTTCCCCTTCCGTGATGCCCGTCAAGGGCAGATTGGCCAGAATCGCGCCAAAACCAATCGGCAGCAAGAGCAAAGGTTCATACTTCTTGGTTATGGCCAGATATATGAGTGTCAACCCAACGCCGATCATCACCAGGTTCTGCCAGGTGAGGAGTGAAAGAGGTTCAACCAGGAAGTTGAGCAGGTCAGTGAAGCTCATGGGTGTTTACTCGAGGGTCATTAATATCTCGCCATAGTCAACGTCTTGACCGGAGATGACATTTACAGAAGCAATTGCCCCAGTAAGGCTTGTGTGGATCATATTCTTCATCTTCATCGCTTCCAGTACACAAACTACGTCTCCAGTATTAACATTGTCACCAACCTTGACCTTGACTTTCACAATTTTGCCGGGCATTGGTGCAGTGATCGCCGAGTTCGAAACCGCTTGCAGGCTGGGGGTAGCTTTTTTAGCAACTGAAGCAGGTGCTGTAGCAGGCGTTACCTGTCCCTCGGGTGAAGCGTTTTGCGGAGGCACCTCCACCATATAAGTTCTTTGATTCACAGTCGCTTTGATCGGGGATTCTTTTAAATCTCCGACCTCAACGATGTATTCACGCCCATCAACGATCACGGTAACACGTTTGCTCATGTTTTGTCCTTTCAATAAAGAGCAATTATCGTTCTAGTAATTTACCGAGAAAGGGGTCACGATATTCCAGACTGTTCCTGCTTTCTAGCAGACAAATACCTACTGCCAAAGCAACGGCCATTTCCTCCAGGCGTTGTTCTTCATCGTCTTCAGCTTTGGTTGAGTCCAATTCTGGGACTATCTGCCCAGCTGAACTCTTATCCGGGAACAAGCGTAACAGCAATACCATCACCAGGATCAACAAGCCCAGTGCTAGGAATGTGAGGCTTAAGCCAATTGCACTCAGGCGTAGGCCATTTAGCAGATCAACTCCCATAGTTCAACCCTTTACATTGGTATGTTACCATGTTTCTTATTCCGCACATTGACCTTTTTGTCCTGCAACAATTCAAGCGCGGCAATCAAATGAGGGCGCGTCTCGGCGGGAACAAGCACTTCATCGATATGTCCACTGGTCGCCACATTGTATGGTTTGGAGAATCTATCGCGGAATTCCGCCACAATTGTTTCTTTGGCTTGTTCCGGATATTCTTCCTTTTTCAACTCTTTAGCATATAAGATGTTGACCGCGCCTTCAGCACCCATCACGGCAACTTCAGCGGTTGGCCAGGCGTAGACAAAATCGGTGCGGATAAACTTGCTGCTCATGACAATATAAGCGCCACCGTACGCCTTGCGAATGATCACAGCCAACTTTGGAACCGTTGCCTCAGAGTAGGCATAGACTATCTTTGCCCCGTGCCGGATAATGCCACCATGCTCCTGATTGACACCTGGCATGAAGCCAGGTGTATCGATCAATGTGATAAGTGGGATATTAAACGCATCACTAAATCGAATAAAGCGTGCGATTTTGTCAGAAGCGTCGATATCTATCACTCCAGCTCTAACTAGAGGCTGATTAGCGATCACAGCAACCGTTCGCCCATGCAGACGAGCAAAGCCAACCACTGCATTCAGCGCAAAATGAGCATGGACCGGAAAGAAACTGCCTTTATCAAAGATCAACTCTATTACTTTAGTGATATCGTAAGGTTCACTCGAATCGGTTGGAACTAGGGTGTTTAATTGCTCATCGACCCGCCAAGGGTCATCAGTTGGCGATACCGCAGGAGGTGGAGAGGCATTGCTAGATGGCAAATAACTGAGTAGTTTACGAGTAATATTCATGGCGTCGGTTTCATCTTCTGCTGCAAAATGAGCCACACCACTGACGCTGTTATGCACGAGAGCTCCACCCAAAGACTCCAGATCAACCTGCTCGCGAGTCACTGTCTCGATCACTTTCGGGCCAGTTATGAACATATGGCTGGTTCCCTTGGTCATGATGATGAAGTCAGTTAATCCAGGTGAATAAACGGAACCGCCAGCACAGGGCCCAACCATCACACTAATTTGAGGCACAACGCCGCTGGCCTGTGTATTTCGCCAGAAAAGTTCGGAGTAAGCAGCCAGGCTGTAAACGCCTTCCTGGATGCGGGCGCCAACCGAATCCATGATGCCGATCACCGGCACGCCAGAATCCATTGCCAGGTCTAAGATCTTAGAAACCTTTTGGCCTTGTACCTCAGAAAAAGAGCCACCTAATACCGTGAAGTCTTGCGCATAGACGCACACCATCCGGCCATCAACCTTGCCAAAACCGGTCACCACTGCGTCACCCTCGTAGCGCTTTTCATCCATGTCAAAATCGGTATGACGGTGCGTCCAATAGGAGTCGATCTCACGGAAGCTGCCTCTATCCACTAGCTGCAAGATGCGTTCGCGAGCAGTTTGCTTGCCTTTTGCATGTTGGGCATCGATCCGTTTCTGGCCTCCGCCTTGCTTGATCAATTCTCGTTTTTGGAGTAGTTCATCGATCAGTTCTTGATGGGTCAGGTCTTTGTCTTCTTGTGCCATTGGGATTCTTCTTCCATGTAATGAATATTTGGCATTTCTTGAAAGGCTTCAAATTGAAAACTGTCAATTGATTGGGACATGAATTAAAGCGGCTCAAACATAATCGGCATTGCTCGGATTCTAATTTTCCCAGCGCCAGAATGCAACGATAGAGTTGCGAGTTCGGCTTCTTTTGTTGACTTGAGTTTTAAGAACAAGAAGTTAAGATCATTTTCACCCGATTTTGCACTAAATTACAGGTACAACTTTATGTTAATAAAGGTGATTCAAGACAGGTCTCCTTTGGGGTACTGTCAACCAAAGTTCAAACTCGAGGATTAAACGTAACCTCTACATCTTTGGGCAGCAGATTGCCCCATTCTATGTGTAATTCTAAGACCGAAGTTGCCCGGCGGCCGGCCCCGGAGATGCTGGTTTTCGGATAATCGACCAGAATTTCTGGATAGAGTTCCGCCTTGGAATTGTCCTCAGTTGGCTACCTGCCTTCTTTTCGGCGGCTGTTCTTATGGGAAATGATTTTCGCGAGGCTATCGGCCATGATAGGGATCCTAAGCCCCGTAGCGCCCATACTTGTGTACCGCTTCAACCATCGTTACGAAGTTTTCTGGAGGGATGCCGTCCATAATGCTTGTGGATGAGCCTAGAACGTAACCACCGCCTGGAGCCAGCTTCTCGCAATATTCTTTGACCACTTCTTCGATTTGTTCCTTCGTTCCATAGGCGAGCAAGGGGGTATGGACATTGCCGATCAAGGCCATTCTACCCGCCCACTGACGCTTGACCTCGACAATATCGTTGGATTCCGGCTCGATTGGATGATTGATGTCGATGCCAACGTCATACAAGATCGGCAGGATCAAATCGAGCTTGCCATCGGTATGCATAAGAACGAGCTTGCCATTGTCCTTGGCCGGGGCGATCAATCGTTTCATTCGTTCAGGAAAAATCTCCAGGAACATGCGGGGATGTATCATCAGCCCCGAATTATGACCGATGTCATCATTAACCATCACGAAAGCGATTTCATCGCCATATTGATCGCAGACGGCCCGCATCACTTTCTCCTGGTGTTCCAGCAGAATATCCATCAGCTGTTCGATCAGGGAACGGTTGTCGTAGAACATATAGAGTGAATCGGTCACGCCAATTGCCAACATGGCGCTGTCAAAGAAAGAAGTCAGGTTAGCAATGATTCCTACGCCTGTCCCTTGAGCGGCCGCCAAATAACGTTCCAGATAGTGGAGTTGATCTTCCAACGGCGTCGGGGGGTCTAGATTGTCCAGATCGGCTAACGTCTTGATGGTGCCGTCGACATAGTGCCGGGTTCCATCCTCGGCAAGGTGGAAGACATTATTTGGCCGCCAGTTGAAGTTGCAAAGCACCGCATCCTGTCCCAATCTCTGGGCAAATTCAACATCGTCTTCCGGCGTGATCGATTGCCCTCCTTCGGCCGCATCTCCAATCTTATAGGACAGTTGACGTTCCAGGACGTATTCATAAACTCCCTGGCTTGTAACCCATAATTCGATATGCGGTAAACGGTCAGGCTCTTGATGGTTCAAGGCCGTGAGTAGACGGTTGACGTCTGATTTATCAGGGCCGGTCTGTATCTTCATATCTAGTTTCCTTGGCTATAGTTTTTTTAGCCACGACCGATCGAGGTCAGATGCCCAATAGAGACTCGGTCACGGTGACCGCACCACTAGCATCAGGTGCAAAGCCATCGGCGCCGATTTGATCGGCATATTCCGGCGTTACCGGAGCGCCGCCAACGATAACCTTGACGTTATCCCTCAGGCCGGCCGCTTCTATGGCATCGATTGTGGCCTGCATACTAGGCATGGTGGTGGTCAATAGGGCCGATAAGGCCACGACGTCGACGCCATCTTCTTGGATAGCGGCCACGAATTTTTCTGGCGCCACATCGGTGCCCAAGTCCAATATGGCAAAACCAGCGCCTTCAAGCATCATGGCCACCAGATTCTTGCCAATGTCATGTAAATCACCCTTCACCGTGCCGACCGCAACCTTCCCGGATGGCTCAACGCCCGAATCGACCAGCCTAGGTTTCAGTATAGCCAGACCGGATTGCATTGCCCGGGCGGCAATCAACATTTCGGGGACGTAGTATTCACCTTCCTCGAAAAGCCGGCCTACTTCTCTCATGGCGGCGATCATGCCTTGATTGAGGATTTCGGCTGGATCGTTGCCGGCTTCCAAGGCCCGGTTCACACCAGCATCAGTAGCGGCTACATTTCCCTCTAGAATACCGTCGTATATGTCTTGGTAATTGTTGCTCATGATTGTCTCCTCTTAAGAATGATTGAAAATTGAAAGTCAATAGTTGAAATTTTTAGGTGCGATATTCATCGATAGCTGCGAACATGGCCATGATGTTTTCTGGCGGTACGTCGGGCATGATGTTGTGGACCGTATTGAAGACAAAGCCACCACCAGGTGAGAAGGTTTCGATGTTGTAGCGTACGTGATCTTTCACTTCACCGGGGGTGCCGTGGTTAATGATCCGGCGCGTGTCGGCGCCACCACCCCAGAAGGTTATGTCATCGCCAAACTCTTTCTTGAGCCGCTCGGGCTCCATGTCCCGTGAACTGATCTGCACCGGATTGATGATCTCAAACCCGGCCTCGATCAAGTCTGGCAGGAGCTTGTAGATCGAACCACACGAATGCAGAAAGGTGTGCATGTTACTGTGCTCTTTGACGAAGTCGCAGAGCATCGTGTGGCGGGGCTTAAACAGCTGCTGGTAGGTTTCCGGCTTCATAAAAGGGCCCGTATCCATGCCCAGGTCATCGCCGAAACGGATAATGTCAACGACATCGCCAACGGCATGACAAACATTTTCTAATGTAGTCAGGTGTATTTCCATCAGGGCGTCGAGTAAACGTTCGACCTCGGCCTGTTCTAATAAAAGATCAACTAAAAAGTTATCCAGCCGTCGCAGAAAGGTGCCCCACTCAAAGAGGTTGCAACCGGCCACAACCATCAGGGCTTTGTCAGTATTTTCACGCAGATAAAGGGCCTTTTTTCTTAACTGCTGCCAAAAATCACTTTCGCCGGCGTGATCCCAGGGGCTGTGGGCTAAGCCGGCCCAATGGATCTTAGGCATTTCCTGAGATAGATTTTTATAGTTCGAGGGATAGCCGTCCAGATAGGGGAAATAGGTTTGATCAAAGAAAGTGGCGATTTTGTTGGGCATGGTGGCGATCAGGGTGCCATCAGGGGCATAGGCATCCCAGCCTCCTCCAGAGTTCCTTGTGGGGCGAAACCAGTCTGGAAATTGAACCGGCTGACCGGTAGGCAGAGTCACGTCATACCAATCGTCATCAGCAGTGTTGAATTCCCGCCCAATGTCAAGGACGTCAATGCCAAAGCGCCCAATGATCTCATCTTCTGGTTGGGCTAGTTGCTGGACGACATCGTAAACGCGAGTATGGCCATCGACAAGTTCCAGATGCTTTTTTAGATTGTAATAAGCGATGGCCGAAATGCCCGAACTGGGGGTAGCGCCGAGATCTACCGGAATCTGATCGGGCTCTTCGTGCCGGATGCTGGCTAAAACCCGTTCTCTCGATGTCATTCTGCCATTTTGAGTCATTCTGTTCTCCCTAATTTCAGAAAACGCCTGGAACCGTTTGGGGCGCGTACTGCCCATACTCGCGCACAGTATCATACAGGGCAATGATGTTCTCTATAGGCGTTTCCGGCAATAAATAATCATGGCTAGGGGAGGCGATGTAGCCCCCACCGGGCATCATGATATCCAGAACCTCTCGAGTCTTGGTTTTCACCAGGTCCGGCGTGCCCTCGATCAGTACAAATTGGGTATCGATACAGCCGTTAAATACCATCTTGTCGCCAAAGGCAGCCTTGAGTTCGGACGGGGCCATCCCTTTGGCCGATGGTTGGAGCGCCTGTAAGCCGTCCATCCCGATTTCAATCATCGACGGGATGAGGGGCGCATAGCCACCACAGCAGTGCATCATCACTTTGAGGCCATAATCGTGTCCTAGATCGACCAATCGCTTCAGATGGGGCAAGATAAATCGTCTGAACATGGCTTCACTCATTAGCGGGCCGGTCTTACCGCCAAAATCATTACCGATGAAGAATATGTCGATCCCATCGGCTGCGGCATCAAAGATGCGCCGGCTAACGCCAAAATAGTAATCGACAATGTGTTCATGCAGGGCATCGACTAGGTCCGGTTCGTCATACATCTTATAAAAGAGGTTGTCCATATCCAGCAGGTCAATGGCGTCATGCCAGAATGGAGACCAGTCGCCGCCAAGAATGGCGTATTGTCCTTGCCAGCCCTCGATCTCATCCCTGATATCAGAAACGTCCATCCAGGTTGGGTCAGGCCAGGGATATTCATGTACTTCTCTTAGCGAGGCGCCGATCAGGGGGTGTTCCCGGGGCATACCGTAGCCATAGCCATGCCGCTCTACGCCAAAAGGCGTTCGGTAGGTCGAACCGGGCAGCAGGTTGTGATCTGGGCTGAACTCGTCTGGACCGGCGTATTTGGCATAGACTCGACGGAAATCATCGCCCAGGTAGACTGAAAGAGCTTCATCATCCGGCAATCCCAGTTGATCCACCATCATTTCCCGGGTTTCAGGGGCTGCTCCCAACCAGGCCGGAACATGATCCGGCTCTTCAAAGGCAAAAGCAGCGAGAACTCTTTCCCTTGAATTCATCGACCCATTTCGGGGCATTTTGTTCTCCTTAATCACTCTTCAGCAACGCAACCCACTCTTCGCCGGATATGGGACTAGATCTCATAGTTTGGACAGTTTGTTTACCCAAGCTTCAACCATCGCTGCCCACATTTGTTCGCCGGCTTCTACGCTGGCTTTACGGGCATCACTGGTAGAGGAAACAGTGTACCAGGGTGCTTCCGGGCCAATTTTGCTCAGGTCAACCAGTTCAGGGTGAGCAGCCATCAAGAGCGATGTTTCATAGTAGCCGGCGTGATCGGCCATAACGACGCCTTGTTCGGCCGCCTGGGGCAATACGGACGGCCAGACCTGGATTCTTTCAAATACACGATCATCCGCTGCTAGGGGCGCATCACCCCACCAGGCGTCACCACGTTCGGCGTGAGACTTTTCGAATATGACTTCGGCCGCCGCTTGCCGGATGGCCAACGATTCAGGACCATCTAAGCCTTGGTGATGCACGCCAACGATGATCCATTGAAATCCAGCATCCCAAAAACTACTCAGGACATCCTTGATGTGCCGGCCGAATCTCTCGGTGGATACATCGATAGAGCCTTGTTTTGGACCGCTAACGGCGTAACTGGCCGGACCGTACCAAAAAGGGGGCGCCACCAGGCATTGGACTCTTTGGGCTACGCGGGTTAACAGTTCTTCAACCAAAATCGTATCTAGTCCTAGCGCTTGTTGAGGGCCGTGATACTCGATACATCCAGCCGGAACGAGCAGAGGCCATTGTTCATTTATGGCTCGCTCCAATTGGTGTGGCAGCATATATTGCAAACGCATCAAGAAAACTCTTTTTTGGGCAGAGTAAGTTGCCCTGGCGACCTACCCTGCTAGGCTGATCAGTTCAAAGCCGGCAAGTCATACTCACCTAGCTGGAGTGGATACTGTCCATACTCGCGCACCAAATTGACCACATAATCATATTTGTGGCCCGATATAGTAGGTGGAACAGAATGGTCAGATTGGAAGATCCAACCTCCACCCTTAGCCGCATTCAGTTTGGTCAGGACGATCTTCTTTAGTTCTTCATCGTCCCCAGCTGCCCACTCCATGACATCCATGTTGCCGCAAAAGGCAATCTGATGGCCATACTGGGTTCGTAAATCCACCACATCCAAACCGGCCTTGGCTTCCAAGGGATTGTAGGCGTCAACGCCCACCTCAATGAAGTCGGGAAAAACGCGCTTGACATTGCCACAACCATGATAGATGACCGGCAAATCGTTTTCGTGGCATAGATCGATCATCGCTTTGAGACCGGGTTTGTAATATTTTCGCCAGTAAGCGGGTGAGAAAAACATGTCCTTCTTGTAAGCGATATCACCCCAAATAACCATGCCATCGAGCAAGCCATCGGCAGCTTTGATTTGAGCCTTAGCTATTTCAAGGGCGAATGCCATGATTCGTTCGACGAATTTACCCAACCGTTCAGGATAGAGACCGGCCCAAAGCAGATTATTCTCCGGGCCGATGATCCGGGTCAAGTATTCATTGGCCTCACAAACGCTGCCATAGACAACGAAGTTGGGGTTCAGCTCTTTGATAGTCTGGACCCAAGGAGGTGAATTTCGGGCATAACCATCACCGACGCCGGCAATCTGGTTGTCGCCCGCGCTGAAGTAGCGCCGGTCGTCCCAAGGGTCGTCGAATTCAAAAGCTTCAACTTTTTCAATCGTGTCTGTTTCAAATTTCAGCCAGCGGGGCATGGGGTCGGCAAACTTTTTTTCCATCACTGCCTCAAAACCGGTTCGCACGATGACGTGTTCTTCATTTTCCTCCAGTATCTCAAACTGCTTGATATGGGGGTCCATATTGGGAATCGTGACCTGCCAGTCCAGGTCATAATATTTATAAATATCGGTGTCTTCCGGCAGGCCTAAATCTTTTCGCCAACGATCGAGGAAACTGCCCCAGAAAAAATCGCTTATGGGCACGCGGTCCGGCTCTTGGTGATTCAAGGCCTTGGTCATCCTATCCAGTTTCTTCAGACAATTTTCTGTTCTTTCCATGAGATCATCCTTCCTTCGATCAGAATGGTTCCGTATACCATTGATGGCTATCAATCGCTACGAGGCCAACCTCGTTCTTACGAGGCCAACACCTCGTTCACAGCCGCCATAATTCTTTCCACATTAGGCAGGGCGCCGTCCTCCAGGGGTGGACTGTAGGCGATGAGGGCTTCTCCCATATTCACCCGCTTCACAGGCGCATCCAGCCAGTAGATGCCCGCATCCGCCGCTAGTGAGACGATATCACCACCCCAGCCGGCCGAATGAGGCGACTCTTCCACCACGACCAATCTATTTGTTTTGGCAATCGAATTTAAGATCGTCTCCTTATCGAGCGGCACCATGCAACGTAAATCTATGACCTCAACGTCGATCCCCTCTTCGGCTAATTTTTCGGCCGCTTCCAGAGAGCGATGCATCATTAGTTGCGTAGCGACGATAGTTACATCCGTACCCTCGCGTCGCACAATTGCTTTTCCCAGTTCCATTGGTCCGGTATCGTCTGGAACATCTTCTTTGAGGTTGTAAAGCCCCTTGTGTTCCAGTACATACACAGGATTATTTTCCCGAATCGCACCGCGTAGCAGGCCATAGGCATCGGTTGGCGTGGCAGGAACAACTACCTTGATACCAGGGGCGGTCATCAACCACGACTCGGCACATTGAGAGTGCTGTGTGCCGAATCCATTGCCGCCTCCTTGCGCCGACCGGATGGTCAACGGCACCACAAACTGGCCACCACTCATATAACGATATTTGGCAATCTGGTTGACGATTTGATCCATGGCAATTGGAACGAAATCGGCAAACATTAATTCGGCAACAGGACGCAGACCGGTAATGGCCGCGCCCAAAGCTGCTCCAGTGATGGCTTGTTCTGAAATCGGCGTATCGCGTACGCGGCTAGGGCCAAACTCTTCATACAGCCCGGGCGTTACTTTAAAAACGCCCCCGGCCTCAGCTACATCTTCGCCGAAGAAGACAACATCAGGATCGGTGCGCAATTCATCTGCCAGTGCCTTACAGACCGCTTCACGATATGTCATTTCTGTCATATTTTTCCTCTTTTAACCCTCGTAGTAAACGTCGGCAAATAATGCCTCAAGCGGTGGAAAAGGTTCCTCTTTGGCCCATTCGATGGCACTGTGTACGAGGCGTTCCGTAGCCTGTTTCATCTCGTCAAACTCGGTTTCATCCAATTGCCCATCACTTATCATCTTTTCCTTCAAAATCTTTATTGGATCTCGCTGTAACCAGCTATCCAGCTCTCCTTCAAGCCGATAGGGGCCGGTATCGGTTCGCGAATGTCCACGATAACGATAGGTTTTAAATTCAAGAAATGTAGGACCGCCACCGCTACGAGCGCGATCAACCGCTTTTTTGGCTGCGGAATAAACAGTCTCGACGTCTTGTCCATCGACAACTACGCCCGGCATATTGTATGACTGAGCACGCACAGCCAGGTCCGTGACGGGGGTCGTTTTGTGTTGAGCGCTGTACTCTCCATACAAGTTGTTCTCGCAACAGAAGACGACGGGCAGTTGCCATATGGCGGCCATATTTAGGGCTTCGTGGAAAGTGCCGATATTGGTCGCGCCATCGCCAAAGAAGGTAATAGCTACGCTGCCCTGTTTCTTAACTTGAGAAGTGAGAGCCGCGCCGACGGCAATCGGTAGTTGGGCGCCGACGATGGCGTTTGCTCCTAACAAGCCGATGGAAGCATCAGTCATATGCATACTTCCCCCCTTGCCTTTACAACAGCCGCTTTCTTTGCCCATCATTTCAGCCATCATATCTTTGATGGACATACCTAAGGCGAGCGCGTGTCCATGCCCGCGATAAGTGCAAGTTACGGTGTCACCTTTTTGCAGTGCCCAGGCGACGCCAATGGAGCAGGCTTCCTGGCCTATGCACAGGTGGGTTGTGCCGCGAATGAGGTTCTGCAAAAATAGTTCCTGGATTTGCTCTTCGGTGATGCGAATTTCTAGCATCCGTTTGAGCATATCTTTGCGGGTTTGGGCTTCCAGATCGTTGGTCATATTTCCTGTCCTTGATTAAAGCGGTCGAGTTTCTCTTGAAAAGTGGCCATGAATTGGCCCAGGTGCATACCGTCTACTGCTCGATGATCGCCGCTCAAAGTCAGGTGGACGGTGTGGTGGATAAAGAGACCATCATTAATGACGATGGGCCGTCGTTTGACTGTGCCCACGGCCAAAATGGCAACTTGGGGCGGATTGATAACGGCCGTGAACCGGTCAACTTGCTTGATAACACCTAAATTGCTGATGGTGAATGTGCCATCTGTCAAGTCATCGGCTAATAGGCGATTGATTCGTGTGCGTTCGATGAGCTCCCGGCTTTCAGCGGCCAAACCGGTCAATGAGTAGCGATCGGCTTTATGGATGACGGGCGTGATCAAGCCATCATCACGAGCGATGGCAATGGCCAGGTTGATAGAATCGTACTGAAATAGACGGCCGTTTACCAAGGTGGCATTCAACTCCGGCACCTGTCGTAATGTCTGTACACTCAGGTATTGAATCAGATCATTGACGCGCGGCTGAGGCTGGGGCAGACTTTTTAAGCGAACCAGGGCTGTTTCAAGATCGAATTCACCGGTGACATAGAAGTGCGGCGCCTCTCGTTTACTAGTCCCAAGTCGCTCTCCGATTACCTGTCGTACCCGGCTCAAGGCTACTTCGTGTCCCCCATCAGGGGCACCATCAGGTACGGGGCTGGCTCCGGCCGTTTCTAGGACCGGCGCTCCAATGTTTGCCCGGAATGTAGCTAGATCCGCCAAAGTGACCTCACCCCGAGAGCCAGTATTCGGAACTAAAGCCAGATCGATCCCGGCTTCCCGGGCCGCTCTACGTACTTTAGGAAGAGCTAGAATAGTTGACTCTCCATTGGCGCCTGCCTTTGTTTCCTGTCTCGATAAATACGATTCCACGTCACTTCGCTTAATGCGTCCTTGTGGACCGCTGCCTTTGATTGATTTCAGATCAAGGTCGTGTTCAACTGCCAACCGGCGGGCGATAGGCGAGGCTTCAACTTTTCCGGATTCTAGCGGAGTGGTTATCGAAGTTGATGAGGATGCAGGAAAAGTTGGCACCTGCTTGGCAGTGGCAGCTGGCACCTGTTCATTATCTTGTCCTACACGGGCGATTACCGCGCCTACAGTCACATCCTCCCCCGCCTCATAAAGCAACTCAAGTACCAGACCATCGGCAACGCTTTCCAATTCCACGTTGGCTTTATCGGACTCAATAATGGCGATCGGTTCACCTTTAGAAATCCGATCACCTGGCTGTTTGAGCCACTCAAATAGCTTACTTTCTTGCGTATCAAATCCCAGATTGGGCATGACAATATTTGTCGTCATAGTGAATTACCCGATTTCCTCTGGCCGTACCGAACGATTTTCTCGGGCCGAGAGGTAGGCGGCCTCGACGATGCGTAAAGTGTTTAAGTTATCCCTGGTGTTAGCGCAGGGGGTTTCGTCTTTCTCAATGGCTTCCATTAAGCAAGCCATGGGACCAATGAAGGCATCGGGAATCCACATCTCGTCCATTTCTAAATGAATCGGATGGTCATATTTCTTGCGGTAGATCAAGGTGTCTGGACGGCCGTTGGGGTAGTTGTACATGAGGCCTATCGTGCCTTCTATCGCCCCCTTTGTGCCATTGAAGGCGAAGGTAGCATATTGTTTTCCATGGATATCGTAGTGATTGACGGCTACCATGACCTGCAGGCCATTTGCATAATCCAAGATGGTGATGGTCTTGGTTTCGCCTTGCACTTCACCTTGTTCGGCATAACGGCTATGGCGGCTGGTGACCCACGCCGGTTCGCCAAAGAGCGATCGCATAGCGTCTAGATAGTGAATGCTGTGATAGTTCACCTCTAACCTTGGAGCGGCCGCTAACCAGGGCCACATATGCCAAGGGGTTTCTATACTAACTTCGATTTGGGCAGCGGTCGGGATGCCAATAAAATCACGAGTGATCAGATCTCGGCTGGCGGCGATGCCCGCATCCCAGCGCATCTGCTGATTGACTGCCTGTTTAAGACCGGCATTCTCGGCTAACTCGACGATCTTCATCGCCTCGGAGAATTCTAAGGCAAGTGGTTTTTGACAAAGCATATGCTTGCCCGCAGCTACTACCTTTTCGACGATCTCCAACTGCACCCAAGGCGGGACGGCGATATCTACCACGTCGACGGCCGGGTCGGCCAATAATTCTTCCACCGTATCGTAAACCTTGGGGATAGAGAATTCTTTAGCTACGTTTTGTGCCACTTCTCGTTTGAGATCGTAGGCTGCGACCGTGTTGAAACCGGCCTTTTTATAGGCCGGCATATGTGCGTACTGGACAATGCCACCGCAACCAATGCTACCAATGCCGTAGTCGGTCTTAGATCCTAACTTAACTCGCCAATCAACATTCAGATCAGTCACTTATCTGTTTCTCCTCATACTTTTCTATGCAGGTTTTTTGTTGGCTCCTTATCCTTTTATAGCCCCAAAGGTGAGGCCCTCGGTGAGGCGGCGCTGGGTTAAAATCACAAAGACGACGGCCGGTATGATCATCAACACCGACATAGCCGTCATCCCTCGCCAATCGACCGTAAATTGACTGGTGAAGTCAAAGAGGCCTACCGGGAAGGTCTTGGCTGCCGGGGTATTAGTGACCAGACTGGCGATCTGATACTCGTTCCAGGCGGCCAGGAAGGCGAAGATGCTGGCGGCCGCCATGCCGGGTAGCGCGAGCGGTAGATCGATGCGCCAGAAGGCGCTCCAATGATTGCAGCCGTCTATGTAGGCAGCATCGTCCAGTTCCTGAGGAATCTGGCGAAAGAATCCGTCCATCAACCAGGCGGTGAAAGGAATATTGACAGCTACATATACCAGGGCCAAGCCTTGAACAGTATCCTGTAACCCATAGCGGCGCATCAATATAAATAGGGGCAGACCCAGGGCCACGCCTGGCACGGCCCTGGACAACATGATAAGCAAAAAGATCAGCGAGCCTCCCCGAAATCGAAAACGAGAAAAGGCGTAGCCGGCCATGGTGCCCAGGGACACCGATATGACGGTACTTAATAGCGCCACGCGGATGGAATTCCACATGTAATCGAGCACGGGCACGCCGGCGGCTGTTTCGGGATTAAAACCAAAAAGGGAACCAAAGGCGTCCAGGGTGAGTTTGTGAGGGATCCAGATCGGCGGGGTGACGTTGACCTCGTTGCCCGGCCGGAAAGCGGTAAAAACGATCCAAATGGCCGGCAGGGCGAATAAGAGCAAAATGCCGACAACCGATAGATTCAGTAAGGTTTGCTTAATTTTTCGTCGTCTACCAAACATTAGTATGCCACCCTTGATTTGATTAACTGTCGAAACAGGTAAAGTGTGAAAGCGACACCGAGAACGACGGCTACCATAGACATGGCACTGGCCAGGCCGAATTGCGAATTGCGTATGGCCATGCGGCCGGTATAGGTCCAGATCATTTCCGTGCGGTGGGCCGGACCGCCGCCGGTCATGATGCGCACGATGTCGTAGGCCCGGGCGATATCCAGCGATAGGACGGTAAGGGCGATGAGGGTGAAGGGCGCTATCAGTGGCATGGTGATATTACGGAATTGTTGCCAGGCCGAGGCGCCGTCCACCCTTGCTGCTTCAAAGGTCTCTTGGGGCAATGACAAAGTGCCGGCCAAAAGAATAATCGTCAGCATGGGTATATTCATCCAGATGGTGGCGATCATAATGGCGATCATACCGGTGGGTTGGTCAACCAGCCAGGCCTTGGGTTCTGACATCAGGCCAACAGAGGTAAAAAAATTGTTGACCAGGCCGACGGTGGCGTTAAAGAACCAGGCAAATTGAAAGCCGACCAGGACCGGAGCGAACATCATGGGCACCATGAGTAAGGTGCGCATCACGCTTTGACCCCGGGTTACCCGGGCCATTAGTTGGGACAGGCCCAGGGCAATGAAATAGGATAAATTGACCGTAACGGCCAAAAAGAGAACGGTATTACGCATTGAACGCCAAAAGATTTCATCCTTGGCCAACCGGACGTAGTTGTCCCACATCTTGTCGACGGTAAAAACGAAAGTCTGTTCAGGCCGCAACAGGTGAAAAGGGGTAAAGCTCACATAGATTGAATAAAGCACCGGGTAAATGATGATAATGCCGATCACCAGAAGTGACGGGGCGATAAGCAACCAGGGAAACCAGTTAGTTCCAGCCGATCGCCTTCGGGGAACCTTGGGCCTGTTAAAATCAACTGGATCTGCTTCTTCAGCAACACGTACAGTCATAGGATCACCTACGGTTCAGTTATGAGGGAGGGTATCGTCCCTTGTAAAGAGACGATACCCAACTCACTATATTTCTTCAGAGCACAAGTCTAAATTGTACAAGTCTTAATTATTCGTAATAGCCAAAGCTGTCCAGCAGATCGTACGCTTCCGTAACGCCTTGCTGGAGACCTTCTTCGACAGTCATGTCACCCAGGATAATGCCTTGCAGGGTGGGGTACCAGGTGTTGGTGAAGGAGATCCAGTCGGCGAAGAGGGGTGGGGTGAAGAAATCTTCGGAGATCTGGGTCTGAGCCACTTCCAGACGAGTCTTGTCCAAGGGGACATCGGAGGCAGCCGCATCAGCAATAACCCGGGCCCAAACATCGTCGCGGACAGGTAAGACACCCAGCAGAGCTTCCTCGTAAGAGATAGCTTCGGAGGTGAGGAATTTGACCAATTCCACGGCCGCTTCCTTGTTCTCTGAAGCCTGGGTTACGGAGAAAGCGTGAGCGCCAGCCCAGCCGGTGTGGTCATTGCCTGCGCCAACAGGGCCGCGGACGATGCCAAACTTACCGGCGACGGCACAGCTTTCCGGGTCCTGGAGGGTGCTGTACCAGCCGTACCACTCCAGGTAGAAAGCCACGTTACCATCGCAGAAGTTCTGGAATACTTCAGGCCAGAGCAGGTTGGGCGTATCGGCCGGGATGAGGCCATTTTCGTACAGGTCTACCATCCACTGGGCCGACAGAACACCAGCCTCACTGTCGAAGATGGGGGTCAGATTTTGATCGAAGTAGTTGCCGCCGTTGGCGACCAATACTTCGTAGAAACGGCCGGCCAGGGCCTCTTCTTTACCGGCGAACTGGGTACCATACTGGACAACCCCTTCACCCACAAAGAACTCGGACATCTCATACATTTGCTCCAAGGTCTCCGGTGGGGCCAGCGGATAACCATAGGCGCTTTCAAAAGCCGCCTGCAGGTCCGGGTCCTCAAAGAGGTCGGTGCGATAGAACATACCACTGATATCAGCATGGCGGGGGATCAGCTGCAGATCGCCGTCAATGGTCGCCGCTTCGATAATTGCCGGGCTGAAGGCGGCCAATTCTTCTTCAGTGAACCAATTTTGCAGCGGTTCCACGAAGTTGGTGAACTGGGACATGAAGCTGGTGTGGTTCCAGGCCACGTCGAAGTCGACCGTGTCGGCGGCATAGTTGGTCTTCAGGTAACGGTCGATCTCAAAACCGTCGCCCAGGAAGATGATTTCCACCGTCGCTCCGGTGGCTTCCTCGAAGCGGCTGATGGAATCATACATGGCCTCGTAGGGCGCGCCACCGATGAGGGCAGCCTTCAGACTGACCCCGGATAGATCTTTGTCAACACCGGCTAACATCGCTTCGCCCTCTACCTCTGCATCGCCAGCACCAGCGCCAATGTCCGGGCTGGTCAGCACGGCCAGTTGTTCATTTTCGTAGCCGAGATCGGTCAGCAGTTGGGCTGTGTCGGCGACGCCCTGGGCCAGACCTTCTTCAACAGTCATGTCACCCAAGATGATGCCTTGCAGGGTGGGGTACCAGGTGTTGGTGAAGGAGATCCAGTCGGCGAAGAGGGGTGGGGTGAAGAAATCTTCGGAGATCTGGGTCTGAGCCACTTCCAGACGAGTCTTGTCCAAGGGGACATCGGAGGCTTCGGCATCAGCAATGACCTGCTCCCAAACATCATCACGGACAGGCAAGACGCCCAGCAGAGCTTCCTCGTAAGAGATAGTCTCGGAGGTGAGGAATTTGACCAATTGCACGGCCGCTTCCTTGTTCTCTGAAGCCTGGGTTACGGAGAAAGCGTGAGCGCCAGCCCAGCCGGTGTGGTCATTGCCTGCGCCAACAGGGCCGCGGACGATGCCAAACTTACCGGCGACGGCACAGCTTTCCGGGTCCTGGAGGGTGCTGTACCAGCCGTACCACTCCAGGTAGAAAGCCACGTTACCATCGCAGAAGTTCTGGAATACTTCAGGCCAGAGCAGGTTGGGCGTATCGGCCGGGATGAGGCCATTTTCGTACAGGTCTACCATCCACTGGGCCGACAGAACACCAGCCTCACTGTCGAAGATGGGGGTCAGATTTTGATCGAAGTAGTTGCCGCCGTTGGCGACCAATACTTCGTAGAAACGGCCGGCCAGGGCCTCTTCTTTACCGGCGAACTGGGTACCATACTGGACAACCCCTTCACCCACAAAGAACTCGGACATCTCATACATTTGCTCCAAGGTCTCCGGTGGGGCCAGCGGATAACCATAGGCGCTTTCAAAAGCCGCCTGCAGGTCCGGGTCCTCAAAGAGGTCGGTGCGATAGAACATACCACTGATATCAGCATGGCGGGGGATCAGCTGCAGATCGCCGTCAATGGTCGCCGCTTCGATAATTGCCGGGCTGAAGGCGGCCAATTCTTCTTCAGTGAACCAATTTTGCAGCGGTTCCACGAAGTTGGTGAACTGGGACATGAAGCTGGTGTGGTTCCAGGCCACGTCGAAGTCGACCGTGTCGGCGGCATAGTTGGTCTTCAGGTAACGGTCAATCTCAAAACCGTCGCCCAGGAAGATGATTTCCACCGTCGCTCCGGTGGCTTCCTCGAAGCGGCTGATGGAATCATACATGGCCTCGTAAGGCGCGCCACCGATGAAGGCAGCCTTCAGGCTAATACCGGACAGATCTTTGTCCAGGCCATCGGATACGCCCATGGGCTCTTCCATGACTTCTTCTTCAACAACTGGCGTAGCTTCAACTTCAGCAGGTGCTTCTGTCGCAGCCGGTTGTTCTTCCGGGGCTGGCGTATCCGCGTCGCCCCCACAGGCCACGAGCAAAAGGGCCAGCAGAAGTATAATGAATGTAAACCATTTAAATTGTTTCATCTTCATCTCCTCATAGGATAGATTGTGTTTATTGGACCTTCTGAATTGGATTAGAGGTTGCAATATCGACTATGTCATCCAATGGGTCCGTTATATCTAACTAAGCACTAACCGCGTCTCTCATTTTGAACAGTTATTTACACCATAAACACCTCCTATTGATTATCGTCAATAATGTTCTGAATGACCTGGTCTACGAAGTAAGGAGCCAGGCCAACGTAGTTGGCTGGTTCCAGGAGGTTTTGCAGTTCGTTGTGAGATATGATATTGGCGATCTCTGGATCGCTGGCTAAAAGGGAATAAAGTGATCTTCCGTCTTGAATGGATCGTTCGCAGGCCTCGTAAACCAGGTCGTGGGCATGTTGGCGGCCGATAAATTCACCTAAACGCATCATGACGGCTTCGGCGACGATTTGTCCATTTGTAATTTGAAGATTGCGGATCATTGCTTCCGGATAAACCACCAATCCTTTAAATATTTCCAAGCTTTGTTGTAGCGCGGCCCCCGTCAGTTGGCATACATGGGGGATAACATCCCATTCGGCATGCCATTCGCCCATCGCTCGCTCGTGTTCCGGCTTCATCGCAATCAGCATGGTAGGCACTTGTTGGCATACCAACTGGGCAATGCCGGTAACAGCCTCGCACAGGATGGGGTTACGCTTCTGGGGCATGGTGCTGGAGCTACCCTTGCCCGATTCAAATGGTTCTTCCACTTCACCAAACTCATTTTTTTGCAGCGTGGCGACTTCGTGAGCCATTTTTGCCAGGCTGGCGGCCAGAAGCCCGCATAATGAAACGAATTCGGCAAACGTATCCCGGGCGCTATGCCAGGCGATGGTTGCCGGGAAGAGGTCCAATTCTATGGCTAGTGCTTGATGCACTTGCCAGCCACGGCCGTCAAGAGAGGCCAAGGTCCCGGCCGCGCCGCCAAATTGGCAACGAAGAAGGCGAGGGCGGCATTGTGCAAAGCGTTCTTGGTGGCGTCGTAATTCATCAATCCAAACGGCGATTTTAAAGCCGAAAGTAATGGGCAAGGCATGTTGCCCATGCGTTCGCCCGGCCATCGGGGTGTCACGGTGTTTTTTGGCCAGGCCGGAAAGGACAGTGATGAGGCTGATCAGGTCCCTGGTGATGATAACCATCGCTTGCCGCAGTTGCAGTACATTGGCGGTATCCATGATATCCTGGGTGGTCGCACCCCAATGAACATATCGCCCGGCTTCGCCGTTACATAGAGCGGCGAGCTGGCGCACGAGTGGCAGGATGGGATAACCAACGAGATTGGTTCCCTGGCCTAAGGCTTCCAAGTCGAGGGCCTCAGCTTGGGCTTGGCGGTTGATCTCCCGTGAGGCCGATTCGGGGATGATATCTAGTTTCGCTTGCACTCGGGCCAGGGCCGCTTCGACATCGAGCCAGCATTGTATTAGGTGGCCATCGTCGAAGATAGCCCGCATCGGGCCGGTACTATAAAAATCGCCAAAGATGACTGAGTCAGTTACATGAGCAGGCATCGTCATTCCCTAATTCATCTCAAAGCCACCGTCGACGTTGAGCGCCTGACCGGTAATGTAATCGGCGTCGTTTGAACAGAAGAAAGCTACCGCGCCGGCGATATCCTCGGCCGTGGCCGCTCGTTTAAGGGGCACTGTGTTGACAAAGGCATTCGCTGCTTCGCCGGGTTTTGCCCCGAATAATTCCCCCCGTTCTTCGTCGATTTGCTGCCACATCGGGGTGGGGACGATACCAGGACAAATAGCGTTGACGGTGATCCTGTAAGGAGCCAGCGCCAGGGCGGCCGACTGAGTAATGCTGATGATAGCGGCCTTGCTGGCGGCATAATGGGTGGCGAGTGGGCGCCCACGCCTGCCGGCTATCGAGGAGAGATTAACGATCTTGCCGTAATTTGTCCGGGAATCGACCGTTTCTGAATCGCCCGATTCGGGGACCTCTTGTTCCTCCGGCTTGATTACCAGGATGTCGGCCGGTTTTTCAGCCATTCGCCGTATCGCTTCCGGCACCTGTTTGATCATCTGGTCAGCAACGGCTTGCAGGCAGAAGAAGGAACCACGCTGATTAACGGCGATGATCCGGTCCCAATCTTCCTCAGTTAGATCCATCATCGGTTTGGTCTGAACGACGCCGGCATTATTGACCAGGATATCGATGTGGCCGAATTTTTCGACGATATCGGCGACCATTTTCTGGACCGCTGTAGCATCGGATACATCGATAGGGTAGGCCAGCGCCTGGCCATTTTCATCTTCGATCTCTCGAACGGCCGTCACCGCCGTTTCCGGATTGTACTCGGCGATCACAACGGCCGCCCCTTCGCGGGCGAGACGTTTGGCAATCCCTTTGCCGATACCCTGTCCGGAACCGGTGATAATGGCTACTTGTCCTTTGAATCGTTCCATCGATCTCTTGTCTTTAAGCTAGCGGCGGTGTAAAAAAAGCCAATAATTCCACGGGTTCTTCGCCCACGTTGTGTAGCTCGTGTTCCAGGCCTTTCGGAATGGCTACAACAGAGCCGGCATTAAAAGAGACGCGCTCATCACCCAATACTAGTTCGCTTTTCCCGGCCAACAAATAAACAGTTTCCACTTCATTGGCGTGAAGATGTCTTGAAACAGCAGATCCAACCGGCACTCTAACCAGGCTGATATTGGCCAATGGGTTATCGGCCGAGGTGAGCAGCGCTTTCATGAATATGTTTTGTATACGTGGATGTTCTTCCCAGGCAATCATATTGCCATCCACTAAAGGTATCTTCTGTTCATCTTCTTTCATCAATCACTTCTTTTCCTAGCCTAGCGGCAAGCCCAGTTCCTGAATCTTCTGGGTTAAGTTGCGCTTAGCCTGGGGGACCTGGCTGAGCGGCAAATGTTCGATGATGGCATACATATCCGGCGAGAGCGCCTGAGTGCGCCGCAAAATTGTATCCAAATCATTCATACCTGTCCCGGTAACCGTCTCGCTTATGTGTAATATCAGGCGATCCTCCAGGTAGTAATCTTTTACATGGACCGTATCCGTGATGGGTCCCAGGACATCAAATAGTTCATTGATGATTGGCGTAGGATTAAAAGCGGTCGTTAAATCACCAACAAAATTGGCGGGATCCAAGTTCAGCTTAATCCGGTCTGAAGCGACGTGTTCTATTATCCGCTTGATACGTTGGGGGGAGTTCAAGACTGTTGTGATGTGGATTTCCAGGATGATGTTGATTCCGTAATCATTGGCCGTTTCCAAGATTTCACCCAGGCTGTGGACAAATCGGTCCTCGCTTTCCTGGGAGTGGTTGTTGGGGTGGGGCCACCAATCACCCCGAGGATTCAGGCTTGTCGGCCGGACGCCCGCGCCGGGCACGCCCATTTTGGCAGCCAGTTTAACGATTTCCCGCACAGCAGCTACGCCCGCTCTCCGGGTCCGCTCGTCGGGTGAAATGATGGGTGGGTACGGTCCCCATAGTTGTAGGAATTCCAAACCCTGGTCGGCGATGACAGATTTGACTGTCTGGGCCGTTTCATCGGAGACGGTGCCGGCGGGAACGGTGAGATGAGCGCCCAGACCGTGAAAGCCCAGTTCAGCGGCCCAGCGAATTTTATTGTAATTCACGTCGGTCAGATCGCTTTCGATCAGACCCAGGAGGCCTAGTTTCACTTTCTCTCCCTGTTAATCATGATGAAAGACTTCTAACATAGTGGTCCACCACTCGCCTTCGGCCCGCGTTTCCAAAGGCTCTTGCATGGGCATCATCCAATCCCACCACTCTTGCGTCTTCGGATGGTCGGCCATCTTCTGCATATCTGCCTCAAAATCTTCACCGTGATATTCAAAATAGGCGAAGAGCTGGCTGTTGTGATGATAAATCGAGTAATTCTTAATGTTGCACTGGCTGATCATATCCAGCACTTCCGGCCAGACGGCCGCGTGCGCTTTCACATATTCTTCGTAATTCTCCGGCTTTACGCCAATCACCTGCCCAAATCGTTTCATCCCTCGTATCTCCATCTAAAAGGTCGATTAATCAATTAGCTAAAGTCCATAAACCCTAACGGCCGTATCACCTAATATTGCCTGTTGTTCTTCCTGGCTGTAATCGGCGATGGCCTCTTTTGTGGCCTGCCAAACCTTTTGGTAATCACCGGCTAACACAGCTACCGGCCAATCGCTGCCGAACATCATGCGGTCGGCTCCGAAATTCTCGCGAGTGAAGTCAATATAAGGTTTGATATCGGCGGCCGTCCACGTTGCCCAATCGGCGGCCGTATTCAAGCCCGATACCTTGACGTGCACATTGGGGTAATGGGCGGCGGCCGCGAATTGCTCGGCCCATTCGCCCATTACCTTGTCCTTTATGGGTGGTTTCGCCAGGTGGTCAATAACCAATGTCAGGTTAGGCAGTTTTTGTGCTAACGTAGGCACTAGTTTCAGATGGTTGGGGTAAACAGCCACCACTTCCACTACTAGTTTGCGTTCCTCGAACAACTTCAAGCCCTCGACCACCATGTCCCAGAGCAGCCACTCCGGATCTTGCTCTTCGTGAATTAGGTGGCGCATGCCTCGAAACTTGGGGTACTTCGTGTACTTCGTATCCAACATGTGGGCGGCTTCGCGTGGATTCCATAGAGGAACCCAGCCGATGACCGCCCCAATCCAGTCGAATTTATCTGCCTGAGCCAGCATGTAATTGGTGTCGGCGTAAGAATTGGCTGACTGGACGAGTACTGTCTTATCGATACCCGCAGTTTTAAGTTGTGGCTCTAGTTCATGAGGGCCATAGGTTCGGTACAAAGGGCCGTAGGCCGGAATCAACCATGAATACTCAACTAAATCCATATTCCAAAAATGTTGATGTGTATCTACTTTCATGACTACTTCTCCTTCCTCCTGCTATCCATGTCCAATCGGATTTAACCTTTATGAACGGCTTCTAGGGGAATCTCGAGGCCCGTGCGAGGGTAATGATAGGCTCGTGACTTCTTTTCGTCTTTATAGACGAACCAGACGCAGGGAGCTTGATGATCCATGTTGTGGTCCAAAGGTCGAAATACATATCCCCGCTGGTTACCCGGCAGCCACTCCATGGCAATGGCGCAATGGCTGCAATACCAGTGAACGCCAGTCTTTTCCTCCCAAATCCAATCATGGGTTTCTTGGTTCATGCCCTCGGTTTGATAGGCAGACCTGCTTGTTTCTGGATCGCCTCTTCGCAGAACGCCACCTGTTCCGCAAGGATCAAAAGCAATGACAAAGCGGTCTTCTTCTTCCCTTACCAGAACATCTCCTTTGCGACTCTGTCCACTGAGATGACCGCGCATGCCTTCGACCGTGAGGGCTACCTTTTCCCAAGGCGTCATCTGATCCCATTTTTCATAACGGTTGCCCCAAATGCTCTGGTGGGTCTCCAATATGGAATCCAAAATGTGCTGTTCTTTATCTTGGGCCAGGTAGGCGAACATCTCGTTGATCCAGGCCACCAACACGTCGTGCGGGACTTTGAAATCCAGCCACATTCGTTCTAACCAAGTACAAGCAAGATCCTTTTCATTGGCGCGAACGGCCGTTTCCAGACGCTGCATTGGGGCAATACCCAATTCAAAATCACGCCATGTCCGGCAAATAATGGCGGAAACATTGTCGGCAATACTGTTTTCGGTACCTGTATCGTGGCGAATCAGGTAGCGCATGATATCTTGAGCCCAGATCATCAAGATCTCGTGCATAATCTGCAGCTCTTTCAGGTAATAAGGCGTCAACGTCAGGGCTTCTTCGGCGCGTTCATTCTGAATGGCTTCCTCTATAAATGAATAGGTCGATTGACCAATCGTTTCTATATCGTCTACCCGGAGCGACCGGCCGAGAAGTTCGTTGAATTCTAGCCTCAGCATAAACGGCTACCTTCCTTCTATCTCTTGGCGAACGACCTGAGCTGCTTCCACCATTACCTTCATCTTGTCGACGGCTAAACCGCGCGCGGTCTGGCTGAAACCACAATCGCCGGCCAACCAGAGTTTTTCTGGTGACACGGATTCAAGCAGCGTATGGATGCGATCAACGACGGTGTCTAATGATTCCAATGAGCGCCCTTTCACATCAATAACCCCGGCGCAAAGGATCTTATCTCCACCATATTCTTGCCACAGATCTGTTTGCCACATGCCGCGATTGGCGAATTCCATATGCACCACATCGGTATTCATCATGGGAATAAAGGGCGCGATCTTGGCATAGGTACGATCGGCAGTCGCCGGACGGCCGCGGAAGTTGCCAAAACAAAGGTGTATGCCAATTGTTGCCTCCACACCTTCTACGCAAGCATTGAAAAGTTCGGTTAATTCTTCTTCGCCACCGGGCATGGTCCAAAAAGCCGGCTCATCGAATTGAAGGTATTTGGCTCCGGCCGCCACGGCGTCTTTCAATTCCTTGTTGATGTATGGAACCAACGCCCAGGCTATTTCACCCTTATTTTGGTAGATTTCGCCCGGGTGGATGCGGAATGCCTGGGTGACAGGGCTTTGCAAACCGGTGACGAAGGGTTTGTCTGTGTGGGCTAACATGAATTCGACTTCGGAGACTAAACCATAGCCACCCGGAACGGTTATTTCAGTCGCACAGCGGAAGGAATCTAATTGGTCTGGCCCGGGATAGCCAAGCCGCCTTTCATATGGTATGGCTTCCAATCCTTGAATACGTTCATGGAAATTCCAGGTGAAATCAGCCCGATACAACTCGCCATCGGAGATGATGTCCAAACCTGCTTGGGTCATATCCATGATGGCGAGATTAACGGCATCGGTCAGGGTTTCCTGTATATCGGCCGGGCCGACTTCGTCATTGGCCACGGCCTGTCGAAATATCCACAGCCAACTTGGGACGCCATGACTGCCAACTGTCTGGGTGGGCAAAAGGGGTAATTCGGTTAGGGTTAACATTAAAGATGATTCTCCTCGTACTGGCTAAAGGCCTGGTCAACGATATTGAACATCTGGTCAATTTCACCTCGAGAAATCACCAGTGGCGGGGCTAAGAACATCACATTGCCCGGATGCAAAGTCAACGTAATCAAACCTAAGTCGCGACAGATGGTGCGCATGTGGTAGCCGGCGGTTTGTATTTCCTCGTTGGTGCTATCTGGCTTTGTAACAAACTCGATGCCTCGAACCAGGCCCATCCCACGAACCTCTTTAAAAGCGCGATGATGTTGAAGATTTTTGAGCTGGTTTTTAAAATAGTCTCCGATTTCGGCCGTGCGCTCGACCAGCCCTTCTTTTTCGATCAGCTCGATATTGGCCAAGGCTACGGCACAAGCGACCGGATGGCCGCCATATGTTTGTCCGTGGGAGAGGACGCCCTCTGGCCGCCCCTTAAAAGCGTCGGCAATTGTTTCCCGGACGATGGCGGCTCCAATAGGCATATAGCCGCTGCTAATACCTTTGGATACGGTCATCACGTCAGGTACGATGCCCCAATGTTCGCAGGCGAACATCTTCCCTGTACGGGCAAAGCCAGTAATAACCTCATCCAATATGAGCAGGATGCCGTATTTATCAAGCAGGGCACGTAAGCCACTCATGTATTCAGGCGGCGGGGGATAAACGCCAGTTGCCAGGGCTAATGGATCAAAAATAAGACCGGCGATAGTTTCCGGTCTTTCTGTCAAAATGAGTTGTTCCAAGTCATTCAACGCTTCTTCGGCATAATTGAGTTCAGGGCCGTTACTAGCACCCCGATCGTAGCGGAAAGGTGCTTTGATCACGAGACGGAAAGAGGGCAGCGGTTCGTAATAATGGGGTCGCGTTCCAAAGTAGTTGCCATCGACGCTCATCGCTCCGAATGTGCAACCATGGTAAGCACCCTCGCGGGTGATGATTTTGAATCGGCTCGATTCCCCGATCAATCGTTGGTATTGTTTGACAACCTTTATTGCCGTCTCTACCGCTTCGCTGCCACCTGGCGTGTAGTGCACACGGGACAAGTCACCAGGAGTAATTTCCGCCAGTTTGGCTGCCAGGTTGACGGCCGGCGGCGAAGTGTAGCGGAAGACGTCGAGGAATTCCAAGGTATTCATTTGCTCGTAGGCCACATCAGCCAATAATTGGCGACAATGCCCGGCAACGCATGCTTCAAGGGCGCCGACACCATCTAGATAGCGGTTGCCCTCGGAATCAGTCATCCAACAACCCTCCGCCTCTACCAATACGCGCGGCCCGCCTACGCTTTCAAAAGGAATAGGTGGTTGGTAAGCCATCCATAGATGGTCTTGTGCTTTTTGTTTTAGACTTTTTGTGTCGTAAATAATGCTCTCCATACTAGCCATCAAGATTTCGCCTCATGAATCGCCTGATCTATATTCGTCCACTGATTGGATCGTCAGATTTTCGCCTTTTAGAAATTCATCTAACAGGGCACTGACAGTTTGGCGAATGTTGCGCCGAACGGCTTTCCCGGCCGATTCAGAATCTCCGGCACGACAAGCGTTATAGATTTCTTTATGTTCCTGTAGAGCCTGGACGGCTCGTTCGGGCAAGTAAGTGAAGACTCGACGATACAAACGGGAACGGTTCCACAAACTGGGCATCATTTCTGACAACAAACGTAAGTTTGATGCGTTGTAGATGGTAAAGTGAAAAGCCTGATTAAGCTCCATCAAGCGGGCGTAGTCCTGTTCGTTGGTTGCTTCTTCCATTTGTTCAATGATGTTGGCTAACTCAGTCAGTTGTGCGGGCGTTAAGTTGGGCACAGCCCGGCGAGTTGCTAAATCCTCCAATTCTGCCCGAATCATATAAAGTTCCTCTAACTCTTCGGCAGAAATATCCGTCACAAATGCACCACGGCGCGGGTTAATGTTGACAAAACCTTCTCCTTCAAGCATGCGGAGAGCCTCGCGGACTGGGACCAGGCTGACGCCGAGATCTTCGGCAATGGCCTTTTGGTCAAGACGGGAACCAAGAGGGTAGTATCCGTTCAAAATATTATTCCGAATAGAATCAAGGACATAGGCGGTTGTTGTAGGTGGAGATTGGACAGACGCTGAACCCGGCATAAAATCCTCGTTCAAAATTATAATTTATAAATTATAATTTATGATAACCAGTTTCATTATACCCGTCAAGCTTCACCCGAAATGCCTGCTAATTATGCACAATCACTGTTCCTGATAACGTTGATAAGCTTCTTCCCAAACAGCCATCTCCTGCGGTTCATATCTTTTCAATCCCTCAGATTGAATGACAACTTGTCTGGCCTCATGTAAATCCGTCAATTCGCCGAGAGCGATGAGTTGTACGAGAGCATTGCCGATGACAGTGGCCTCAATTGGCCCGGCAACCACCGAGCGGCCTGTTGCGTTGGCCGTCATCTGATTTAAGAGATGATTTTGTGATCCGCCTCCCAAAATGTGGATCACCTCGATGTTATTACCAGTTAGTCTGGCCAGCTTGTCAAAAACGACCCTGTATTCCATAGCCAGGCTTTCCAATATCGTGCGAATTATCGCCCCTTCATCTTCTGGAATGGCTTGTCCCGTCTTCTGGCAATAAGCGCGTACCAGGGTCGGGTGATCTCCCGGAAGGAGGAATTCCGGCTCGGTGGAATCGATGAAGGTTCTTAACGGCGGCGCTGCTTCGGCGAGCTTGACCAAGGCGCCATAATCGTAGTCCCGACCGGCTTTCTGCCAGGTGAGACGACTCTGTTGGACCAGCCATAATCCGACCACGTTGGTGAGCAGCCGAACGGTGCCATTGAGGCCACCTTCGTTGGTCACGTTAGCGGCTAAGGCATCCGGGCCCAGGAAAGGTTGTTTCGCTTCCATGCCGACCAGGCTCCATGTGCCACTGCTGATATAACCGTAGGCGGTCGTTTCCGTGGGTACTGCTGCAACAGCGCTGCCAGTATCATGGCAAGCTGGAGCGATTACCGGGATCCCCTCATAGTTGCCCAGTCTAGTACCCGGCTGGACAATATCAGGGAAAATGCCGGTGGGGATTCCCAATTTCCGCAGCAAGTCACCAGCCCAACTCCTGGTTTGCGCATCCAGCATCTGGGTGGTGCTGGCAATGCTGTACTCGCAGGTTTTTTCACCTGTCAGCCAATAGTTGAGCAGGTCGGGTATGGTGAGGAATGTACGGGCCGCTTCGAGCAAGGGAGAGCCTGATTCGACCAGACTCATCAGCTGGTACAAGGTATTGATGCGCATGAACTGGATGCCAGTACGGGCGAAGATTTGCTCTTTCGGCACGCGGGCAAAGGCAACTTCCATCATGCCTTCCGTGCGATTGTCGCGATAACAGACGGGATTACCTAGCAAACGGCCGTCCTTATCCAACAAGCCAAAATCGACGCCCCAGGTATCGACGCCAATGCTGATCGGATGGTCGGCTTTGCCTTTTTCGATCCCCAATTGAATTTCTGACCAAAGTCGCAAAAAATCCCAGTATAGGCTGCCTCTTACTTCAACCGCGCCATTGGGAAAACGGTGCAGTTCTTCCAACTGCAGCCCAGCACCATCATAGTGGACGGCCATTACCCGGCCTGATTCCGCACCCACGTCAATCGCAAGAACGGTTTTTCGTGACATGTTTTCCTTCACCATCTATCATGAGCTGTATGATTCTGCCTATCGACTGTTAGTGGTCCATGTAACTTGCAAGCTAAAGACCATAGACCGGTCCAAAGTTGGCGCAAGCTCGAAAATCAGATCCCATGGGTTCCATTGCCCCAAATGCTGCCCATACATGAGGCCGAAATAGATTTTCTTCTGGCACATTGTGCATGTAAACCGGAATCCGCAACATGGAGGCTAGCGTAATTAGATCCGCGCCAATATGGCCATAGGAGATGGCGCCGTGATTGGCGCCCCAGTTGCTCATCACAGAGTAGACATCGCGGAAAGGACCGCCGCCTGCCAGGTTGGGCGCAAACCAGGTCGTTGGCCAGGATGGATTGGTACGCTCATCCAGGATATGATGCACTTCGTCTGGCAGATCAATACTGTAACCTTCAGCGATTTGTAAAGCGGGACCTAATCCTTTCACCAGGTTAAGACGGCACATCGTCATGGGCATGCCGCCTCGCGTACGGTATCGGGTTGACCAACCACCACCGCGGAAATATTCGGTGATGGAAGCGTGCCAGGTCGTAGCTTCCAGGCAACGATTTGCTTCGTCAGGCGTGATTTCCCACCAGGGCTTCATCACCGGCTGTCCATCACGCACTTGCTGTCCGGTGCCGTCTAGCGCCGCAGGCCCAGAGTTAATCAGATGAAGGATGCCTTCGCTGGCACGGCCGGTCAACTCATAGCCACTCACACGTTTAACTGATTCAGGACTCCAGAAGGTACGCACATCAGCAAAGATTTGAGCTGTGCCAGTGAGTAAATGGCCAAACAACATGCTGGCACCGTTAAGAGCGTCGTTTTCTGTAGCGACGATATAGGGTTGGCGAATGCCGTTCCAATCAAAAGAAGTGGTCAAGATCGCTTCCAAGAAATCGCCGTTTGGATTGTGATCAGTCCACTGTCGTTGCCCCTGGAACCCGCCGGCGATGGCGTTACGCCCCATCGCTTCCTCGCCGAACCCCAATTCATCTAATCGAGGATTGCCTACCATCAAATCGCGGGCAATGAGGGCCATCTTGACCGAAATTTCCCACTCTTGGTCTTTTCGTTCGCGGCTACGCTGGTTAGACGTTGGATTGTATTCTTTCCCTTCTGGACAATGTTCCTTGACCCAACTCAAGGCGCGTTCGAATTCTTCCGGATCGTAGATGCCTTCTTCAAGGCGTCGCGTAAATTCAGACATATCAATGGTTTCGACCCGCATACCCAGGTAATCTTCGAAGAAGTCTTGATCGACGATAGAGCCGGCTATGCCCATTGAGACGCCGCCCATAGCCAAATAGGATTTGCCACGCATGCTGGCGACGGTCAACCCGGCCCGGGCGAAACGCAGTAGTTTTTCTTGCACATCGGCCGGGATAGTGGTGTCTCCAGCATCCTGCACATCGTGGCTATAAATACTGAATGCGGGCAATCCTTTTTGGGCGTGTCCGGCCATAACGGCCGCCAAATAAACGGCGCCGGGACGTTCGGTCCCGTTGAAGCCCCATACCGCTTTGGGGATGAGTGGATCCATATCCATGGTTTCAGAACCGTAGCACCAGCAAGGGGTGACGGTGATAGAGACGCCGACGCCTTCGCGAGCGAATTTCTCGGCCGTTAACGCCGCTTCAGCCACTCCACCAATTGTGCTATCGGCGATGACGCATTCGACGGGCAAGCCATTGGCGTGACGCAGATTGGCGTTGAGAAAATCGGCTACGCTGAGGGCCATTTGCATCGTCTGTTCTTCTAATGATTCGCGTACGCCACGGCGACGACCGTCAATCGTCGGTCTGATGCCGATCTTTGGCGGTGAGCCAAGCAGGCGATTTGCAGGTGGGTTGTGGGTTAGTTCAGAGTCGTTCATTTTTGCACACCCTTCTAACTAATAAAAAATAATGTTGAAACAGGGTGACCAGCCAACACATTAGACTATGTGTTTTCTACACCCTTATTTGCTGGCCTTGACCTGTTCCTCTATCCATGGGTAGGTTTCGGCAATGCCATCTTTCAGATAATAATTGGCTTGCCAACCAGTGGTGTAAATTCGGTCGTTGCTAAAATTACGGGATTGCACGCCGACAGGTCCATCTATATGCTTGATTTTGATATTTTTGCCCGAAACCTCGGCGGCCGTCGCGACTAATTCGTTGACGGTGACATACTGGGGACAGCCAATATTGACTGCACCTTTCATATCAGAATGCATGAGCAGATAGATGCCATCCACCATATCATCGACGTAGGTGTAGGAGCGGACGGCCGTACCGTCCCCCCAAACTTCAATCGTGCCGCCATCTTCTGCTTCAGCTACCTTGCGGCAAATGGCCGCGGGGGCTTTTTCGCGACCGCCAGTCCAAGTCCCATAAGGGCCATAACAATTTTGGAAGCGAGCAATTCGTACAGTCATACCTTGATTACGCTCGTAAGCCATCGCGATTCTCTCAGAATAGAGCTTTTCCCAACCATACTCGTTGTCCGGATTGGCGGGAATCGCTTCGGCCTCGGTCATTTCCGGCTCGCCAGGCTGCATATCACGATAAACACAAACCGAAGAAGAGAAAAAGTAACGAGGCACGCCTATTTTAGAAGCATTGTGCGTCATGTGGATGTTGATCAAGGCACTATTGTGCATGATTTCGCATTCGGCCGAATGAATAAAACCCATACCACCCATATCGGCCGCTAGCTGATAGACCTCATCGAAAGTGTCGCCATTTAAAGTGAGCGCACCTATACAATTTCCCTCTTCTCTCAGGTCTAGCACCTGGAACTCGTCGGCTGCCGAAGGCGCAAATTCATGCTCCTTGATGTCTACGCCCCGTACCCAATATCCTTCACTTTTTAGCTTCTTGACTAAGTGACCACCGATAAATCCGCCAGCGCCACATACGAGTGCCCTTTTCATATTTTCTCCTTCATCAATCATTTTCACGACGGGCGATGATTCGCACCGCGTTTTCTATGGGTTTATCCGAAACCAAAATGAGATACCCGCCACCGCCGGCCCCGGATAATTTCCAGCCCAGGGCAACCTCTTTGTACCCTTCGATGAGATGAGCGACCGCATCATTCATCATCGTGGGGAACATGGCGATCTGGGCCTCAAATGCTGCTCTTATGGAACGGCCGAAAGCAACGACGTCCCGAGTCTTGATCGCTTCCCAACAGGCATCGGTAGCATCGGCTAACGTCTTGGCGCCATGCCGATCAATATATGTGTCCGCCAGGACATCAAAATCCGCATGCCGGGGACCGAGAGTAACGAGGTAGAGGGAATTTTCCACGAATTGCAAGGACCGATCATCCCCCAGCCTGTCTATTTTCGAGGGCCAATACTCCCCCTCATAATACGCTTTGGCCAGACCAGGAATGACAATTCCGATGGCATCCTGTGATCCAGATATGATCGTTGTGCCTGGAGGGTTGTCGTAGCAGAATAAGATCTTGGCCAATTTCTCATGATTTCCGGCAGGCAAGCGAGGGCCCCACATGTCAATGGCTGCCTGTCGTGTACTGGAAGCCATACCGCTGCGATCGTTGAACTGGAGCGTGGGCTCTATGGAAATGGTGATCACGGAACCAGGATGGTGTTTGGAGACCCAAGGTTGGTCTAGCCAACCGCCAGCCAGGTCAATTCGGAAGGGTATTTGGTGAACAGTTCGTAAAGCTGTGGTTGAGCGTGGCGTCAATCCAGCGTGTGGCTCTCGATGGAGGACAAGATATTCAACCCCGTATTCCTGGCACAGTTGTTGTTTATCCGGGGTAGACCCATCTTCGTTAACGATGAAAATGTCTGGCTTGAATTGCCTGGAATTCCGCCAGGAAATCCAATATACCCGATCCTTGAGAAACAAATACATCCTTGACACATTTGACGGACTGGATCATAAAAAGGCGTTCATTCTGGTCGTTGACCGGAACTTTGCCCTTCAAATCGAAGACGGTTTTGTCTGATCCCAAAGCCACGTACAAATCGCCATAAGTGGCTGCCTCGTTAAAGAAGGCGATATGCCCGCTGTGCAGCAAGTCGAAACAACCGCTGACGAAGACCTTCTTTGTCATATTGGCATCACCTGAGTGTCGAGTGACATAATTCTCTGTAAACAAAGTTTTTGGATAGAGTCATTCCCGCGGAGGAAGGGACCCATGTTTTGATTGAAGATGGATGCCTGCCTTCGCAGGCATGACAGAAATTGATCTTTTTAGTTAACACTGTAACTAGTAGACAGGGCTCTATCATCTGAATAAGTTTCATGAGACCAGGCACTGACCGCTTGAAGCACGTATGATCAATTGTGTTGGCAAGACTGTGTGTTGGCACTCGCCATCTAGCGCGCCGGTCACGCGGGCCAGGAGTAATCTTGCTGCCTGGTGACCCATTTCCAGGGCGGGCTGGGCAGCGACGGTAAGGAAAGGGTCAATGGATAAAGATGGTGGGATGTCATCCACAGTTACCAAAGCTATGTCTTCGGGTACGCGCAAACCTTCCTGGCGCAGGGCTTGAATGGCCCCAATGGCTACGAAGTTGTTGCCAGCAAAAAAGGCGGTCGGCTTTTCGGAGCCGGCGAGTGCTTGTTCTGCCATTTCGCGGCCGCTGTCTATGGTAAACGAACCCCAAAAGATTTTCGCCGCGCTATCTGGCATGCCAGCTTCAGCTAATGCCCGGCGAAAACCAGCAACCCGGTCAACGGCCGTCGATACCGTTTGTGGACCGGCTAACATGGTGATTTGTCGGTGTCCTAATGATAGTAAATGTTCTGTTAACTGGTATGCACCATCTTCGGAATCCGCTCTGACGATATCTACTTCTAAGCCCGGTATCTGGCGGTCTAATATCACCACCGGTATGTCTTGTTTTTGGATCGCGAGCACTGGCTCTGGCACGCTTCGGACGGGCACTAACAAGATACCATCGATTCGACGACGTAGGAGCATGTCCAGATATTGTTCCTGTTTGGCCTCTGATTCATCCGTGTTACAGAGGATGATGCTGTAACCACTGGCCTGGGCCACATCTTCAACGCCACGGGCCACTGTCGTCCAAAATGGATTGGTGATGTCTGTTAAAACCAGCGCCAGGGTCATAGTCTGCTTAAAACGCAAACTTGGACCGAGCATATTGGGAACATAACCTAATTCCTCAATAGCGGTTTCGACTCGTTCTCGCGTTTCCTGGCTCACGTAATCAGAGTCGTTTATGACGCGAGATACGGTTATTGGGGCGACGCCAGCACGACTGGCAACATCACGAATTGTGGGCATTAGGACCACTCTATCCTTGTAGACAGGCCACTATGGTACGCGTATCATGATACGCGTACCATAGTATCAACATGTATAGTCATTGTCAAGGATTAGAATCCACGTAAGGTGGTACTTTCTCGCCTCTGTAGACCTTCTTTTGGGTGGCGCTGTAAAACAACGTATTCGATTCCTCGCTCTTCGCAAAAGGATCGCTTTTCAGGTCGATCGCCATCCTCGTTGACCACGTACAGGTCCGGTTTTAACATGGCTATCTCAGGTTCTGCATCCATCCACCCTCGCCCCGAAGTAATGAGTGCCCCATCAACATGGCGAATGGATTGAACCATATATCTTCGTTCGTCTTGTAAAAAGAGTGGGTGACCTTCTCCTTTCAACAGCCGGACATTTGCATCATGCCCGACCATTACGTACAGCGCGCCTAATTGGGACACCTCTTCAAAAAACCTCACATGACCGGAATGCAACCAGTCAAAACAACCGGTCACAATCGCTTTCTTGCGGTTACAGGGTCTCAAATGATCGAGACTTTGTGGGAACGGAGAATTTAGCAAATCTGCGTTTGATAATAACTTGAAAGACACATCATGAGATTCACAGTAGGCTTGAATTTGCCAGCTTTTGCCCAACTCGCCCATCACCCAGGTCTGAGGTTGCAGATCATCGACTTGATCGATGATGGCGTCTTCGGTCGATCCTGTTGCTGTCGATATTTGATCAACATAGCGCATAGCTTGGAGAATATATAAACGTTCTTCCAAGGGAAACTTAGAGGATAGTCCTGTCAAGGCGCTCGTCGTTTCATCCGACCACAACAGTACATGTACCTGCCCTAACTTCGAAGCTTCTTCCAGGAAACGGACATGATGTGATCGTAGATCATCAAAAGAGCCGGAAACAACAACTTTACCCATAATTAGACGCCCTATGAATTGCTCGTCCTGACTTGCACCTGGATTGAGCCGGGCACCGTTTCTTCCGAAGCAACAAACAAATAGCCACCACCGCAACCGGAGTACATCGCCCCAGCATACTTGGACTGATAGTAATTTAGAATGCTTGAGAGATCGTGTTTTATCGTTGAATGCTTAACTGTATGAGGCAGGATGGTTTCCCAGCATAACATGCATTCATTCATAGAAGCGCCAAGCGCCTCAACATCCCTGGCAAGAATCGCATCATAACAATCTTTGCCCGATTGGCCCAAGCGGCTTATCCAGTCAGGGTCCAGATTCTTCACCCCAAGGGGATAGTACCCCTCCGGCCGGGGCGCGATGGGCAAGATGTGAATCACCTCTTCCAACCAGTTGCCGGTGACTGGGTCTGTATTACTCTCGACGTGGACTGGAAAAAGGCCGTCTTCGAAACCAAAGTCATAATCAATTCGACTGACGCCTGGATAAATGAGACCAACCATATCCTGTGATCCTGAAGGATCTGGACTATTTTGATTCTCTGCGCGGTACAATTGGCGAACCAATTTGGCAGGATCATCATCCGGTATTTTGTCGCCCCATAACTTCGTAGCTACTTTTCGGGTGCTAGTTCCCATCCCGCACCGGTTCATGAAGTAGAAGGTTGGTTTTAGGGCAACCACAACCATAGATCCTGGCGGCGAAGGATTCAATTCTGACACGAATGGCTGGTCGATCCATCCACCAGCAAACGCGAGTCGGTAGGGCATGGGGCCAATCACATTGGTGATTTTTGATGAGTGGCATCCTGTCTTGTTACGATCCTGACTGATTTTTTTGGTTGTCTGCTTTGTCATGGCCTCTCTCAGCTACTTGAAAGGTCTATTCTAGGTAGGTTTCTGTTAACCAATCAGTTCCTCATAACCGATCGATGACGGTTTTCTTCCCCGCTTTCCGGTCCGCATATTGTTGCTCGATCCAACTGTAGGTCGCTCGCATCCCGACATCAAGCGGAGTGCTCGGTTCCCAATCCAAAACTTGTTGAATGAAGGTGTTGTCACTGTTACGACCGGCAACACCTGTTGGGGCTTCCAGGTCATACTTGCGCTCAAGCTTGATCCCCCCGATCTCCTCGACCAAGCTAACCAACTGGTTGATTGAAACGAGATCGCTCGATCCAAGGTTGATGGGAGTGGCTATTAACTCATCACAGTGAGTGATCATGTCTATACCCAGGACACAATCGTTAATGTACATGAAACTTCGAGTCTGGTTACCATCACCCCAGATGATAATGTCACTGGCGCCGCTATCCTTGGCTTCAATCACTTTCCGGCACATCGCTGCCGGAGCCTTTTCACGACCTCCATCCCAGGTGCCGTAGGGACCGTATACGTTGTGGAATCGGGCGATAAATGTCTTCATGCCACGCTCGGCCCAATACTCCTCACAGAACATCTCCGACAGCAGCTTTTCCCAACCATAACCTCTTTCGGCCATCGCCGGGTAGGCGTCTGCCTCCTTCAACGCCCGGACATTTGGATCCTTCTGTAAATCGGTATTGTAGGCGCAGGCTGAGGATGAAAAGAAAAAACGTTCGACGCCGGCATTATACGCAGCTTCGATCATGTGAGTGTTTATGAGTATGCTGCGCAGGCATTCAACCCGAAAACGTTCGATGAAACCCATTCCACCCATATCGGCCGCCAAATTATAGACCTCGACAGCGCCTTCGACTGCCCGGATGGCGTTGACTTTTTCGCTCAGATCCATGGATAGATTTTCTACACCCGGCACTTGCTGGTACCAATGCGGTAATGGCTTTTTATCGATGGCTCGAATGCGGGTGAAACCCAAATCATGAAAATAGCGCACCAGAGCTCCAGCGATAAAACCTCCAGCTCCGGTGATGACGATTAAATCATCTTTATCCAAATCTCGATGGATGATGGGTGTCTGGTTATCTGTCATTTACTGTCCCTCGCATTATATTTTGTCACTGTATGGCAACGATACCATATTGGTCAAAAAAAACGTGAGATTTGCCTCTTTATAAAAAAATAAGCCTTTTCGCAGAGATCCCACGATCAAGAATTCGACTAAAATTCTATATATATGGTAACGTTACCATAATATATCATAAGTGAGCCTTTGTCAACGGGTTTCTTCATTTTTTTCGCCTAACCAGTTTGCAAAGGTGGGATTATTCTTGGGCCATGCCCGACAGGCCATTTTGATTGATCTTGCCAATAGCCTCCCGTAAAATATCCGCTTCCGTCGCTTCCCCCCGCTCGTATTCTTTACAAATTTCGCCTCGCCGCAAAACGATAATACGATGACTCATTTCTAGCGCTTCGGCGTAATCTGAGGTCAGCATCAAGATGCCTACCCCTTGCTCCAACAGCTCTTCCATGATCTGGTACACTTCGCGGCGGCCGTTGATATCAATACCCCGTGTTGGTTCATCGAAGATCATCACGTTACATTGGGCGCCAAGCCACTTGGCAACGACCGCTTTTTGCTGGTTGCCACCGGAAAGTTGGCCGGCCAAAGTGTGCATATCTGGCGCTTTAATTGACAAGCGCTGCATGAAAGATTGCGCTTCAATATCGATCTCCCGATGTTTCACCAACCCTGACACGCTTAACCGGTTCAGGCTAGGCAAAGCATAATTCTTACGGATGCTGTGATCAAGGATTAAGCCTAGTGATTTGCGGTCCTCGGTGAGGTAAGCGATCCCATCCTTAATGGCCTGAGTTGGCGTTGAAGCATTTACCTTGGTGTTATCGATGAAAATATCGCCGGAATCTCTTTTGTCTACCCCAGCGATTGTCCGGCCAAGTTCCGTCTTGCCAGCACCCATAAGGCCGGTAATGCCAACGATTTCGCCTTTTCTCACTGTAAGATTGATATCCTTGAGAAAACCAAGGCGTGAAAGGTTTTCAACCCGAAGTACGATATCGTCCCCTGGATTTGACAGGGCAGGGTATTGTTTCTGGATCTCACCCCCGATCATCTTTTCGATCATGTTATCGAAGGTAAGATCCTCGATGCGATAAGTGCCGGTATTCTTGCCATCGCGCAGAATAGTTACCCGATCGCCCAATTCATAAACTTCTGCATAGCGGTGCGAGATGTAGATGAAGCCAATGCCATCTACTTTCAGTTGGTTGATGAATTGAAATAGGTCCTGGCGGGAGCGATCCTCTAGCACATCAGTTGGCTCATCCAGAACGATAACCTTAGCCTGTTTGGTTAGTGCGCGGGCGATTTCCACCATTTTTTGTTGGGTAACGCTCAGCTTGCTAACAACGCCGGTCGGATCCAGGTCAATGTGAAACTGCCTTAGTAACTCGCTCGCTTTCTGATAAAGGGTTTTTTGGTCTACCACGCCCAAGGCTTTGAAGCGGATAGGCTCCATGCCCAGGAAAATGTTACGGGCAATGTCGATTTCTTGAACGAGATTAATTTCCTGGTAAATGAATCTCAAGCCTTGATCCAAGGAGTCCTGAGGAGATCTGATTTCAACTTCTTGTCCATCGATGAAAATCTCACCATCGTCGGCCGAATAGGCGCCGCTCAAGACTTTGATGAGTGTGCTTTTGCCGGCGCCGTTCTCACCTAAAAGGACGTGTACCTCACCGGGTTTAAGCTGAAAGTCAACGCTATCCAAGGCGACCACGCCCGGGAACCGCTTGGTGATATTTCTCATTTCGACGATATATTGGTTGGAATTCATACTATTTGCCATGATTCCCCTCATATGGTTGACACTCAGGGACATTATTGAGCTGGCATGATGATGAGGGGGAAACATGCATTTCCCCCTCATCTAGGATTAATGGGGTTACTCTTCTAAGAAATCAGCGACATTGTCAGCCGTTATCAGGATGCCGTCAATCGGCGTGAAATCAGGCACCTCCTCACCCCTTAGGACCTTCAGGGCCAGGTCAATGCCTTCAGCGCCCATGCGTTCGGGGTCTTGGCGCACAGTGGCTTCCATCTCACCGGCGGCAATGGCCTTCAAGGCCACCGGCAAGCCATCAAAGCCTACCAACGTGATTTGATCCAACAAATCCTTCTGCTTGATAACCGACAAGGCTGCGACAGCGCCGGGATCAAAGGCCACAAAGACCGCCTTAAGATCAGGATAAGCGGTCAAAGTGTTCTGAGTGACTTCTGCGGAGACAGTTTCATTCCAATCGCTCCATTCGCCGATGACCTCTAAACCGGCTGCCAGGGCCTGTTCTTCAACACCTTGTTTACGGGCGTCACCGGTTTGGTGACCGACACTACCACCCATGACCAGAATGGTACCTTCACCGCCTGTTTGCTCGACGATGTAGTCGCCAGCCAGGCGAGCGGCCGCCAGGTTGTCTGTTTGGATTAGGCTGGAAACATAGGGATTGTCGATGGCGGTATCGACGGCGACGACGGGGATGCCGGCCTCTTCGGCCTTTTGCAGGGTGTCGTCCCACCCACGGGAATCGGCGGCGCCAATGATAATGACGTCGACTCCCTGGGTGATGGCCGTATCGACGGCCGCTTTCTGAGCTTCGGCGTCTTGGACCTCAGTTGTTACGTTCAGGAACTCAACCCCTAATTCCTCGGCTCGGGCTTCCGCCGCACGGGACAGCGTCAGCCAGAACTCATTCGTTAGCGAGAAGCCAGAAAAAGCGATGGTTACATCTCCCATATCTTCAGCGGCCGGTTCCTCAGCTTCGCCTTCTTCCAGGAAGTCGGCGACATTGTCGGCCGTGATCAAGATGCCGTCAATCGGCGTGAAATCAGGTACATCCTCGCCATTGATGACCTTCAAGGCCAGGTCAATGCCTTCAGCGCCCATGCGTTCAGGGTCTTGGCGCACAGTGGCTTCCATCTCACCGGCCGCGATGGCCTTCAAGGCCACCGGCAAGCCATCAAAGCCTACCAACGTGATTTGGTCTAACAAATCTTTCTGCTTGATAACCGACAAGGCTGCGACAGCGCCGGGATCAAAGGCCACAAAGACTGCCTTAAGATCAGGATAAGCAGTCAAGGTGTTCTGAGTGACTTCTGCGGAGACAGTTTCATTCCAATCGCTCCATTCGCCGATGACCTCTAAACCGGCTGCTAGAGCTTGCTCTTCAACACCTTGTTTACGGGCGTCACCGGTTTGGTGACCGACGCTACCACCCATGACCAGAATGGTACCTTCACCGCCCGTTTGCTCGACAATGTAGTCGCCGGCTAGGCGAGCGGCCGCCAGGTTGTCTGTCTGAATCAGACTGGAAACGTAAGGGTTTTCGATGGCGGTATCGACGGCGACGACGGGGATGCCGGCCTCTTCGGCCTTTTGCAGGGTGTCGTCCCACCCACGGGAATCGGCGGCGCCAATGATAATTGCATCAACACCCTGGGTGATGGCCGTATCGACGGCCGCTTTTTGGGCTTCGGCGTCTTGGACCTCAGTTGTTACGTTCAGGAACTCAACCCCTAACTCCTCGGCTCGGGCTTCCGCCGCACGGGACAGCGTCAACCAGAACTCATTCGTTAGCGAAAAACCCGAAAAAGCGATGGTTATTTCATCGTCTGCCGGCGCTTCTTCCGCAGCGGACTCTTCTTCCATAGCTTCTTCTTCATTTGTTCCGCTTGCTTCAGATTCTTGTGCAGGCGCCGTGGGTTCTTCTGTTTGCCCACCGCATGCTACTAAAATCAGTGAGGCCAGTATTGCAATCAATACAAGGCTGTACCATTTTCTACTTAATATTAGATTCATTGTCTGATATCCTCTTCTCTTCATCATAATCCAAAATCGTTATCTCAGTACGCTGATTTTTCGCTTATTTCTTTTAATCCATTATCTTACAATAACCTCCTCTACTATCAATTTGTCATAACCACCATCAGTTATGTTAATCTCTTATGCTCTTTGTGCTCGTTTTCGTTGCAAGACATCAATCCAAACTGCCAAAATAATGACAGCACCGATAGCTACTTGTTGCCAGAATGATGGGACGTGCAAATGGATGAGGCCGGCCTGGAGGGTCTTGATGATCAGAACGCCGATAATGGTGCCGCCAACACCGCCGATGCCGCCAAACATACTCGTACCGCCGATGACGGTGGCGGCAATGACCCATAATTCCATCGCCTGACCCCGGTTGGGCGTGGCGAAGTCGAGACGGGCCATCTGCACAACCGCAGCCAATGCCGCGGTCAGACCACTAAGAACATAAACGATGACAATGCTCATTTGGACCGGAATACCCGATAACCGTGCTACTTCGCGGTTGCCGCCGATGGCATAGGAGCCGAAGCCAAACTTGGTTTTGCTCAATATGAACCACATGATCCCGACAGTTATTACGGTGATGACAAATGGGCCGATAAAACCAGCTCCTAATACCTTGAAAGAGTCAGGAAAACGGGACATGTCTTTCCCGGTGCCGATCATATTGGCAAAGCCTCGAAATATCATCAGCGTACCGAGTGTGACAATGAGTGTCGGCACACCCGTTTTGACCACTAAGATACCATTGATGACACCGCATAGGGCGCCTGCTAACAAACCCACCGAAATGGCCAGCCAGACCGGCGAACCGGAATATAGTAAGCTGCCGACGATGACGGTGATCAAGGCCAAAAGGGACCCTACTGAGAGATCAAGGTTTCCAGAAATCAAAACAATCGTAGTACCGGTAGCCATGATGAGCATGACCGTGGACTGTTCCAGTATGTCCCGGATAGCCGGCCATTGCCGAATGGTTGGGGCTAAAATCAAAAACATGGCGGTAATCACCAGGAGGCCAATGAGCGGCCGTAGTAGATCTCGAATCTGTTTCACTGCCCCGTTATCTCCTTTGATTCAGGTGCTCCCCTAAATATCTCATAACTAAAAGGCACGATGTCAAAGGAAAAGATATCAATACCCCACTTACTCGATGAGCGATTTTCAATCCCGATAAAACAATCGTGTGGCAAAAACTCGAGCTTCATTACTTAATCGCTCCCCCGCTTGACTGGCGGACAATCAATTCAGTCGGCAGCACGATCTCTTGACATTCTCTCATGGTATCGCTGCGCAATCGGGCCAGCAGTAATTTTGTAGCTTCTTGGGCCATTTCATAAGCAGGTTGAGCCGCGACCGTTAAAAAAGGAAAGATAACTAATGCTGGCGGCAGATCATCAAAGGCCACCAGGGCCAGATCATCCGGCACCTTCAGCCCACTCTCTTGAAGCGCTTTCAAGGCTCCAAAGGCGATGAAATTATTTGCGGCGAAAATTGCAGTCGGCCGTGGCCTCAGAGAAATGGCCAGTTTGGCCATTTCGTAACCACTTGATTGTGTGAATGAACCAACTTGTACCAGATCTTTGAAATTTTTGAGATCTTCTTCTTCCATCGCCAGCCGGTAGCCCAATAAACGATCCTCAGCTGTAGATACCCCCTCTGGGCCACCCAACATGGCGATCCGCCGGTGTCCCAGATCTAGAAGCAAGCGAACCAGGCGGTAGGCGCCTTCCTCAGAATCGCAGCGCACGACATCTGTTTCCACGCCAGGCATGCGGCGATCAAGCACGACGACAGGTGTGCCGTGTTTCTGAACAAAATTAACGGAATCAGGCGTGCTGCGAGCCGGAACCAGCAGGATGCCGTCGACCTGCTGCTGGATTAACAGATCGAGATATTTTTGTTCCTTGGTTTCTGACTCGTCCGTATTGCAGTAAGTGACGGTATAGCCGGCTTCCCCGGCCGTATCTTCCACACCCCTGGCCACGGTCGTGAAAAAAGGGTTGGTGATGTCCGTCATCACCAGGGCCAGGGTATTGGTCTGTTTTGTTCTTAAACCTCGAGCTAGCCTGTTGGGGACGTATCCCAATTCGGTGATGGCCGCTTCCACACGTTGGCGAGTTTCCTCGCTGAAATAACCTGAATTATTGATCACTCGGGAGACAGTGATGGGGGCGACACCGGCTCGTTTTGCCACATCGTTGATAGTGGGCATCTGTCAATTTCCCAGAAAATTCGGTACTAAATCAGTCAAGACCAAGTGGTGGTAACGATACCATAAGGTAACGTTACCATACTATCATGAATGGCTCCAGGCTGTCAATAGAAATATCAAATTCGCTGCAACATTCCGATCTCTTGACGCTATTTGCACCTTACACTATCGTCCAGAAGATGATGAGATCAACAACTATCATTGCATTGTGAGTAGCCAGATTCTTGGGGCGCCCTGACTCGAAAAATATCATTGTTTAGGCGTAAATATTATTTGAGGACGTTCCGAATGCAATTTGTCTGCACCTAGCTTCGGCAAGGTATCCCAATGTCGGGGCGGTATTAGCGGTGGGAGTAGGTTGAGTATACATACAACCGACTAAAATCGCCGACGCTGTATGCCAGTCAGGCCGAGATGTTGTTTATGTGGGTTATGCCAAGGAACCGGTAATATATGACATAATGGATTTTGTCCGCAAGGAGTTGGATATATTGGGCTCGCGTAATGCGCTACGTGTACTGACGGCCGTGATCAAGATGTTAGAGAAGCAGGAATGGCCATTCCGTTGCCTCATTAGTAAAGTGTATCCGTTCGACGAAACGGCTCAAGCATTGCGGGAATGGGATAACAATCCGACTGAGTTCACCAAAATACTCATTATTGGTTAGCCGCTATTGTCTTCATTCTGGATGGGGTTTTTCCAAATCGCCAACTCATCCATTTATTCATCCAACTCGTTACACTGTTCCTGAGCTCATATCTTCACGAAATCGGTCTACATTGCAAACCGACTGGGATTGTTCTCTTTGATCTGCAGCTCGAGCCTTGAGCCCATTTTGAGGAGTTATCTAATTGAGTGAAAATATGCGTCAACGTGAAACGACGATCGAGTCCAGAATTGCCAATTGAGATCAAGTCGGATCCTCGATAAGGGCTGACACGGACAACTATATTGAGATCACAGGAGCTCCTCTCAAGAAGGAGGTAAGCGACTTGGACAGAACCATATTCAAGGCTCCCTCGGGCGCCCCTATTTGGGCGGTTTATTTAGTTTCTGTGACCGGCCTGCTCATTTTCTATTTCTTAGCTTTGCAGGCTGCTATCATTAATTCACCTACATTTGATGAGGGAACGCATTTGTTACGGGGGCTGGTTCTGTGGGATTCTGCTGATCTTAGCTTGCAGGGTGAGCATGCGCCACTTAGTCACTGGATCATAGGTTCCTTGTTCTTCTCCGAGCCCACTGCCCCTAATCTGGATCCAGTACCATCATTGTCCGAACGATCGTCCGCTGGCCTGGGCTGGGAGTTTCTGTGGAGCAATCGAATTGACGTCAATCGCTTCCTGTTGATCGGTCGATTACCGATTATCTTTGCCGGTCTGATTCTTGGCGCGTTGGTGGCGCGCTGGGCGAAGATTCTTTCTGGGCTATTTGGACTAATTGTCGTCACAGTTCTATTTGCCTTTTCTCCCAATCTACTGGCTTCATCATCAGTGGCGACAACGGACCTAATGGCTACTGTTACCTTCACGGCTGCCCTGTTCACGAGCTGGTATTACTGGCGGCGTCCTACCACCTGGCGTTGGCTACTGAGTGGCATTATGCTTGGTTTAGCCCTAAGCTCGAAATTAACGGCTGTCCTGTTGCTGCCCCTTACACTTCTTTTGACCTATGCCAATTGGTTTAGACTTTCGCCCGGCACGCGAGCAAAAACCCAATGGTGGCGTCCGGGTCTCATCTGGTTGGGCAGCGTCATCGTAGCCGGCGCTATTCTATGGGCGGTGTATGGCTTTGAAGTAGGTGAAGTCAGTGGCCTGCCTTTTCCCATCCCGGCCGCAACGTACGTCGAGAACTTCATCCAGGTACAGGGGCACATCAATAGCGGACACTCTTCTTTCCTTCTCGGTGACTTGTCTTTTGGCTGGTGGCATTATTTTATCATCGCCTACTTGATTAAAACACCGGCAGTTGTTCTAGTGCTATTGGTTCTGACCATCGTTTACTTGTTCTCCAGCGCGAGGTGGGGGAAAGCCTTATATCTTTGGTTTCCGGCTGCCGCCTTGCTGGCGGTTGCATCCTTTAGCCGTCTAAATATCGGTTATCGTCACATCTTGCCGATGATTCCGCTGATATGGGTTCTCATTACCTTTTCCAAACCTTTTTGGCTTAAAAAGAGAGGCTCGCTGGTGGTGCTCAGTGTTCTACTGGCCTACTATGCATTTGGCACGCTGAGATACCAGCCCCACTTCCTGGCTTACTTTAACGAATTCATAGGTGGCCCATCACAAGGATATAAGTATCTGGGCGATTCCAACCTGGATTGGGGACAAGATTTACGCCTCGTGGCTAACTACGTTGGGCGATCTGACTCCAAACCCGTTCTTGTCGCCTATTATGGCATTGGAAATCCCAGTTACTATGGGCTAGAGGTGCCGCCAATCTTCGACAATGCAGGAAATGTTATTGGCTTTGCCCGCGCCAACCCAGCCCCCGGCCGATATATCATCAGCACCAGCCGATTGCAGGGAGCGGCTGATTATGAACCCCATCTGTTTGATTGGTTTCGCCGGCACGAACCAGATGAACAAGTAGGATTCACATTTCAAGTGTACGATGTGCCCAACGCGAAGAACGGTGCCTGGATTGGACACTGCTTAGACCCAGAACCGCGGTTGACCGAATCAGAAGCAGAACAGGTGATAGGCATCTCATCCCTCCAACACCATTATTTCGACTGCCAGAATAGCTGGCTAATTCCGGCCGGGAATGAACCTGGTTGGTACATCTTGCCTTTTGAATTAGAAACAGAACAGATCCGAGGGTTATTTGGCGATCGTTTTACACTGGTTTTTGCCAACGCATATAGCCCCAAGACGCCGACCTACAAAGTCTACTACTGGGAAGGTGGATCAGCTATCGAGGAACAGATCATTAAGCGCTCTCAACTGGTTACGGAGGCTGATGGTGAGATGATCAAACTTCCAACATCGGTCGGGTCGACGGCAACGTTTCTTGGAGGTTGGGGTGATGCTGGTGTTTGGACAAGCGCCTGGCAGGCAGGATCTGATCCTGGCGAGTTTCTTTCGGTCATGATGCACCTACATGTTGTTGGTACCCCTCCCCTCGTCGGTGATGGATTGGGTTATCCGAGCCCTAATTGGCAGCCAGGCGATATCATTATGCAAATCCATGATTTTGGTGATCAGCCGGCTGATTATTTGGAGACAGGCCTCTATGACTATAATACGGTGGAGCGATTGCCTTTCACAGCCGCCGATTCTTCGAACACTTCGGTGCGTATATCGCCGGATTAAAGACTTTTTATTAGGGCTTAGTCCATTGCCGCGGCCGGTACCATCTCCGTATGAGCTTCAGCGCTAGGGCTGGTGAGGTAGAGCAGAAGTGAGCCAATAGCTGCAGCCAGAATAGAGGCCACCAGGATGGCCAGCTTGGCCGCTTCCTGTATCACGGGGTCGCTGAAGGCAGCGTTGGTAATGAACAAGGACATGGTGAAACCAATTCCGGCCAAGACACCGGCACTGAGGAACTGCCGCCACTCTACCCCACCGGGCAGCGAGGCCAATCCCAAGCGGGTCGCCCCATAACTGATTAAGCCAATTCCCAAGGGCTTGCCCACCACCAGACCGAAGATGATGCCTAGGCTCAAGCGGCTGGTCAATGTGCCGACGCTGTCTGGGTTAATAACCACCCCGGCGTTAGCAAGGGCGAAGAGGGGCAGAATGAGATAGGTGGTCCAAGGGGTCAGGCTCTCCTCTAGGCGTTGGGCGGGAGATTGCATGCGCTCGGTGATTTCCTCCAGGGTGCTGACGGCCGCCTGCCTACGGCTATCTACCTGATCGCGCCATTTCACCGGCAGTTCAAAGCTTTGCAATACAGATATGACCTGAGCCAGCGAAGTGCGCATATTGGCCGGGCTACGGCTGGGAATGGTCATGGCTAGCAATACGCCAGCGATGGTAGGATGTATGCCCGATTCCAGGAAAGCCAGCCAAAGGCCAAAACCCAACACCACATAAGGCAGTGGCGAATAGACCCGGGCACGGTTGAGTATGATTAAGGCGATTAAAAAGACGGCCGCGATGCCCAGTGCCAGGAAGGATATGTCTGAGGCGTAAAAGATGGCGATGACCAAAATAGCGCCCAGATCGTCGGCAATGGCCATGGCTGTGAAAAAGACCTTCATCGGCAGTGGAATTCGAGAGCCGAACATTGTCAAGATGCCCAGCGTGAAGGCGATATCGGTGGCCATGGGGATGCCCCAACCTTGCTGGGCAGGGCCGCTGGCGTTAAAAAATAGATAGATGGCTGCAGGAAATAGCATGCCGCCGATGGCTCCAGCGATGGGCAGGGCTGCTTTACGAGGCGAGGCCAGTTCGCCGGTGGTCAATTCACGTTTGATCTCCAAACCGACGACAAAGAAGAAAATGACCATCAAACCGTCGTTAATCCAGTGTAAAAGGCTTTCCGATAACTCCCAGGCACTCAGGCTGATAGTCAGTTCTGTTTCCCAAAAGTGGACGTAGCTCTCGCCGAAACCAGAATTTCGCCAGATAAGGGCGATGATAGTGCAGATGAGCAGAACAATGCCGCCGGAGGCTGCCTGGCGGGCGAAGTTCTGTGTCAGCAGCCGAACACGCATGCCAAGCGGCTTTTCCACAAGCTCCATCAACGATTCTGTGTCCCAGGCGCCGTCGTAACGCTCGCCATTCATAAAGAAGGTGGGCGTGCCGTTGACCCCGCTGCGAATGCCGCTGTCGAAATCCTCTTGTACCTTCGTGGAATAGACCCGGTTCTCTAGATCTTCGCAGAAGCGGTCTTTGTCCAGGCCGATTTCTTCGGCATAGGACACGAAACGAGCCCGGTCGAGGTCAGGGTGACCATAGAGCTTATCGTGCATTTCCCAAAATTTACCCTGGGCTCCGGCCGCTTCAGCCGCTTCGGCCGCGAGTTGGGCATCGGGGTGTGCTGAAGAGATGGGCAGGTGGCGGTAAACGTAGCGCATACTGTCGCCCAGTTTTTCCTGCAACTCCTTGATATTGTAGTAGACCTGCCGGCAGTGGGGGCATTGGTAGTCGCCATATTCAACCAGTGTAGCCAGAGCATCCGCAGGTCCTTGGGCGTGGTCTCGCTCATCGACAGGAATGACTAATTGGGCTTTGGTTTTGGTTGTATCGCCAGACACAATTACCTCATTTAGCCGCTAATGACTCAGCGGCTTGACTCTGCATCTTTCTCCAGAGACTCCAGCGCCACTAGGATGCCATGGGCCCCGGGGTTAACTTTGCGGGGCGAAATATAGCTCCACTGGATAATCCCCTCAGGATCGACCACGAACAGAGCTCGCTCGCTTAGACCGTCACGTTTGTTTAATACACCATACTTGTTGGCGACATCTCCGGCCGGATTATCATCGGCCAGCAAAGGGAATTTCAACTTCAGGGATTCAGCGAAGGCCTGGTGGGAGGCGGCATCGTCCACCGAGATGCCCAGAAGCTGAGCGTTGTGTTCTTCGAATAGATGTAAGGCTTCATTGTAAAGGGCAAGCTGATTGCTGCAAACGCTACTATCGTCGGCTGGGTAGAATACTAATACCACCGGCCGTCCCTGAAGGTCGCTCAGATTTATGATCTTCCCATTTGACGCTACCAGAGAAAAGTCTGGCGCGGCCGAGCCTGTGGACAACAATTGGATATGCTCTTTACTCTTTCCGTTTCGTCTGAATAGATTTTCGATTTTTATTTTCAAATTCCGGCTTTTGATTATGGATTGACGATTTATTTGCAGGTATCCTGCATCAGCGCCACCTAGCTAATATTATCAGATTGAATAGATTCGGGAACCTAAGGGTATCTATCTTAGCAAACGTTTATAAGATTTTCGTTTATGTATAGCAACATAAGTCAAACTATTGGCTTCGCCTTTTGTTTGCCACTTAGTGTTAGGTCGCCCTCATCCTGTTGTTGCTGGCATTGTGTTCGACTTCAGCCAGTCCCAGTAATTCCATTACCGGCGGGTCGTAATTAGCAAAACGGCCGCGATAGCCTTTCCTCAGCCCATACCAACCGCCGACGAGGTTTTCCGGAGAACGAGCCCAGGCTTTTACCGTCCCTTCTTTGGCAGGCTTCTGTTCATCAGCGTTGCCCAAGGGCATCCAATCGCCAAATTCCTTCAGCATCGTATGCCAGTCATCCAAACAACGCCACTGGTAGCTGAGTTTGGTTTTGCCAACGACACATACTTGGGCTGGTGGATCAGCCGTATCGTCATGATAAACCAGGTATTCTGATTTTCCCGGCGGTGTTTTCAGGATCCATGGTTCTTCCTTGCTTCCCTTGCCTTTCGTTACATCATCTGCCATGTGTTAACTTCTCGTATGATATGTATGTCACTGAGATAGATTTCTTTCATCTCAGTTGACTCAAAATAAATCCCTGGCAAGCTGTATAAAACTGAACAGCACAAGAGGCATAACGCTGTCTCCTTGACGGAATTAGGTACAGGCGACGAAGAGGCTGCAAGTAATCGCCCACCATGCGGTTCACTTCACTCTCCTTCCATAGCGATCAAGGGTGTATTAGATAGATTCGTTGACCAGTTCTCAGCCGACTGACCAATGAATTTAATCAGCTTGGCAAAGATTAATCCGTGTAGTGGGTAGATTCCATACCAATATATTAGGCCGGACAGCCCCTTGGGCGCAAAATAAGCTGTCTGCGATAATTCCGTCTTTCCATCTTTGGCTTCATTTACTTCAAATTGCAGCCAGCCCCGGCCGGGCAGTCGCATCTCTGCCCTTAGCCGGAGTAACCGAGATGGCTGAATCTTTTCAACGCGCCAGAAATCAACAGCTTCCCCTTCGCGCAATTCGTTAGGGGGGCGCCGGCCGCGGCGCATGCCAACACCTCCCACCAGGCGGTCAATCACTCCTCTTATTTGCCACAGCCAATTGTACGATGGCCAACCACGCTCACCGCCTAAACCGGAAAAGACCTGGAAGACCATCTCTGGCTTAGCATTCACAATCATCTGCCGTCGCTCGATCAACATGCCCTGCTCTTGGGTTAGGTAGACTGGTCTAATATCACCCTTGCTGGAAGCCAAAGCATCGCTCCACAGGGTTTCGATCTGGCCATCTTCAACGCGTTTGAGGGCTAATTTAACCGCAGTTTCGTAATCAAGCGGTTCAATATCAGGAAACATTTTGCGAGCCGTCTTGTCACGCACCACCAACTTATACCGTAAACCTTTGATGAGCGGCCGGGCGATACTTGCCGGAATCGGCGTGACCCAGTGAGCCCAATAAGAAGAAAGACGTGGTGTTAGAACTGGCACCGAAATGATGAACCGGCGCAGGCCACGTATTCTGGCATAGCCTTTCATCATCTCGGCATAGGTGAGAACGTCTGCACCGCCAATTTCGACGATTTCACCTGCGCTTTCCGGTACATCGATGGCCGCCACCAGATAGCTTAAAACGTCTCGAATGGCGATTGGATGAGAGCGTACAAATACCCAACGGGGACAGATCATTACTGGCAAGCGCTCGGTTAAATGGCGAACCATCTCGAATGAAAGACTACCAGAACCCACAATCATTCCGGCACGAAATTCAGTTACTGGGATGCCAGCCTGGCGTAACGCCGCCCCGGTCTCCTGGCGCGACTGCAGGTGTTCCGATAATTCGCCTTCAGGATCGCCGAGACCACCTAAATAAATGATGCGATTCACGCCAGCTGCCTTGGCCGTATTGGCGAAATTCTGAGCTGCTTGAATATCTCGCTGGCTGAATTCAGAGCTATCCCGCATGCTGTGAATGAGGTAGTAGGCGATCTCTATCTCGTCCAACTCACCGGTTAAACTTTCCGGCCGCAGAACATCACCTATAGCGATTTCCACCTGTCCATACCAGGAACGGCTTTGAAGTCGCTGCGGCTCTCCACGTACCAACACACGAACTCGGTAACCCGCCTCTAGTAGGCGAGGCACCAATCGGCCGCCAACGTAACCGGTAACACCCGTTACAAGAACGCGAGCCCCTACTCGATAAATTTCCTGGTCAGCCATACAAACTTTCTCCCACAGCCTTGCGGTAACGTTGAACACAACCTTCTAATGGATCTGTATATAAATTGCACAACATTTGTTCAATTATAGGTCAAAAACACAGAGTTGTCCAGGAATTACGTTACGAAAAGCGATCGCGCCACGAAAATGCATTGCAGCGGCACAAACATTAAAAAACTAGACAATATATTGACAAACGTTATTCAGTAATAACATGAATATCACTTAATGTAAATTTTTATTTGTCGGAGTTAGTGATGTTTTTTCCAAAGGCAAGCGGTTCAAATTTAATGGGGCAAAAGATCGTTTTTCCAGAGGACTTGACCGCCATGGAAAAGTTTTATGGCGTTCAGAAGGCGCCTACTCATCTGAGAAGGCACAGGAGTTAGAAGTTGCCATACATCACGCCCAGAATTCTGGTCTAGCATCTTTTTTTAACAACGAGAGCATCAGCTCCTAGTTCGATCGGAATTTGGCAAATAGCGTGTATTCAGGAATGTTTTTTTATAGCTACGTTCAAAACGAAAGATCCTGAAACCCATCGTTTTAGCATTGATGGAGGCGGCTTTCAGGAAAGGCTACGATACGCTTGTCGTGACTGCCTGGGCGGAACATCATTATTTTGGCAAAGATGAATTGGCTGACGCTGCCCCTTCACTCAAGACAATTGAAGATGCATTAGAAATTGTATTCGTATAGCGCCGGGCGCTCAGCCAGAAACCTGCCACCCATGAACCGGGGAATATTAATACAAAAGGATATGTTGTATCCTTCGAAGCAAATGATGCAACATCGCCGCTACTCGTTCCGAATGTACCAGCTATGCGCCGAGGCCAAATCAATCACCAGATATTTCCGTCCAGAATGCGTCCAATGCTGCCTTTGTTTCCTCTGGCTGCTCCCAGTGCGGAAGTCCTAACGTTGGGGCAACACGAACCGCTTTTACCAACTCGTTTTTGAGCAGCAATTCAGGCAGGAGATCGAAGCCTACGTAGAAATCCTGATCGTATAGAATGAGGGTCGGCACGCTTAGATCAACATACAATTCATGTAAAGCATCCCGGGTAAAAAGTTGGCCGCTGAGAAAATATAGCGGAACGTTCATAGCCCCTGGCTGGTGTGCGGTGGCATAACCATATTCCACTAACTCATCAGGTATATTACCCACAAAGCTCTTGCCGAGATAAAAGCGCAGGCTCATTCTTGAGGCGATTAGGTCGTACAGCGCTTGAGACCAAATAGGATTTGCCAGCAGGCTGTAGAGGGACTTGCTGGTCCCACGCTGACTGGCCTGTTCCGTTGCTCGACCACTTGAGCGACGAGTGAAACCGCTAGGTGAGATCATCGTCAGGGATCGAAATTGCTCCGGTGCCCTACGCGCAGCCCGGGCAGAAAACTCGCTACTCAAGGAAAGGGCGATCACATCGGCGGGTTCGCCGACCACCTCGTTTAGGAAATCGCCAAGGACATTTGAGAAGAATTCTGGTGTGTATGTACGCGCTTGCTTGTCTGAAAAACCGTAACCGGGCAAATCAAGGGCGTAAACCGGCCGATTTTGACGGTACATCTCAAATATGGGCTTCATCTCCAGCGCGCTAGCCGCAGCATTAACGCTGTGTATCAACACTAGTGGCTGACCTGTAGATTGCTCGCCAACATAGGCACTCATTTGACCCACTTCCGAAAGCTCCGCTTCACGGATCTCTGCGTTGATTGCTTTAGGAAGAGGTACTTCATGGTTGATAACCAGCCGGCTATAGGCTATACCGACAGCGGCAGCCGTAGCTAGCCCACCAATTACGACCGCTCCACCTCGGGCCAGGCCGCTAACCAAACTTTGTTTCGGTTTTGTTTGCATTGACAGCTCCTTCACGTCTTTCGTCACAAAATTATATCATGGCCTGTCTCCTCGAACAGGCGGACCATCAAAATTAAGAGATCTTCAGACAAAGGCTTCGTTAGGTATCTTTACGCTTATCTCGCCTATCTAAAATCGCAGCCAAGGCCAGGGGACCGACTGCTAATAGGAAAGCGATTAAGCCCCAAGCAAATATCAAGGTATCATTCATTGTTCCCTTTCCCTGAGAATATAAAGGCTCCGAAACTGAAGATAGAGGGCACCCAAATACCGACGAAAATCCCTTGTTCATGGGAGCCAGCGAACCAAAGGTATACGGAAAGAACAAATGATAGAGCTGCCGCTACCAGAATAGAGGCTTTGGCAACTCGCATTCTTGAGCTCATAGTTTTCTACGCCTTAAATAACGTTTGATTGACAAGGGATTCGCTTTTGAAAAAAGGTAAACTTTGAAACCCTTTTCCCGAATGAATTCAAACCACACGTATCTGAGAATTCGTAGATAATTATAATCACGTTTTTAGCAGTATGTCAAATATTTGTATAATTAATAAAATAAAATTGCATAATATCAAGTTAGCAGTTTTTAACATTGATGGTTTCGTCTGCTGGAATTCTTTTTTACGAGGCAGTAAGTGGTTTTGGTCTGGCAAATCTCCGGTCGACAGGCTCGATACGATATCTTAACAATACAATACTTATACAAACTATTGACAAAATTCTTGCTGAGTGCTATTATTTATCTAAAAAATTATTGAAATGGCTTGATTTTAAGAAAAGATTGTGTATTTAATGGTGTAAGTTCAAAATGGAACGACAAAAAGGAATAACGAACGACGGGATGCCAATATTTAATATTAAAGCAGTTGTCAAGGATACTGGCCTCAATCCGGCAACAATCCGTGCCTGGGAACGACGCTATGGTCTGCCAACTCCTCACCGGACTGAAGGGGGACATCGCCAATATTCAAGGCGCGATATTGAAACTCTAAAGTGGTTAATTGCCCGGCAAGATGAGGGGATGTCTATTAGCCATGCCATTGAGTTATGGCAATCCTACGTTGAGAAGGGAAAAGATCCACTTAGAAGTAAATCGCTGGCCGTTCCCGAACCTGTCCATCGTTCAGCTCTGAAAGTTTTTGGAGAGCGGGTCGAAGAGTTACGAGAGGCCTGGATTTCCTCTTGTCTAGCCTTTGATAGACAAAAGGCTGAACGGGTTTTGTCCGAGGCTTTTGCCTTATTTTCCCCCGATATCGTTGGCATTGAGATCTTACAGAAAGGATTAGCTGAGATTGGGCGAGGCTGGTACGAAGGCGATGTGACTGTACAGCAAGAGCATTTTGCATCGGCTTTAAGCGTGCAGCGGATAGAGACGTTGATCGCTGCTGCTCCGCCGCCTACACGCAAGGAGCGAATTATAGTTGCTACTGCACCGGGCGATTATCATATCTTCAGTCCACTTTTCTTGACCTATTTGCTCCGCCGTCAAGGCTGGGATGTGATTTATTTAGGCGCAAATGTCCCAGCCGCAGAATTGGAAGCAACTATCGATCAGGTTCAACCAAACCTGGTCATTATTTCCGCTCAACTATTGCACACAGCGGCCGCTTTGAAAGAAGTGATCTTGTCTGTGCAAAACCGCGATGTGATGGTGGCTTATGGGGGGCTTGTCTTCAACGAGATGCCCGAATTACGGCAACTGGTGCCAGGTCATTTTTTGGGCCAAACGCTGGAAGGAGCGGTAGATAGGGCTGCCCAGTTAATAGTCCACCGGCCGACAGCGGGTCCAAGGCAAGAAACAACCGATGCTTATTTGAATGCTTTGACCCAATACACCGAACGACGTTCCCTGGTTGAGTCCTACATATGGGGTGCCTTTATCGTAACCAACAGATCAACTGAACACTTGACTGATATTAATGATAACGTAGCTGAAGCAATTATCGCTGCTCTGAAGTTGGGCGATATCGGGCTTCTAAAAACCGATTTTAGATGGATTGAAAATTTGCTTATGGGCTATCGTCTACCAGAAGCGTGGCTTCGAAATTATATGCTGGCCTACTATCAAGCAGTTAAAATACATCTGGGCGATTCGGCCAAGATGCTCGGCGACTGGTTCGCTAGCCTAGTTGCCGAACAAAGTGAAGAACAATCATAGTCCTGATAGGAGTGGAAATGAGTAAGGATATTATTCGGCAAATTCTGGTTGTATTGGCAACTCTGGCGACCATTGGCGTCAATGTACTGGCCAGTGCTTTACCACTGAATGGCCAGACCACCGGTGAGTTATCTGACCGTTTCGATGTTTTTTTCGTGCCGGCCGGTTATGTTTTTTCTATCTGGGGATTGATTTACCTGGGTTTGCTGGCCTATTCCGTTTTCCAGGCCCTGCCAGCACAAGCTAAGGATGCCAAGTTGAGAAGCATTGGCTATCTATATGTACTATCTGCCGTGGCCAATATCACTTGGATATTTTTATGGCACTATGAGTTCTTTCCCTTTTCCGTGTTGGCCATGTTGGCCCTATTGGGGTTGCTCATCGGTATTTATCTACGTTTAGATATTGGGCGGGCGATTGTTTCAGCGACCATGCGATGGTTTGTTCATATCCCATTCAGTATTTACCTGGGCTGGATTACCGTCGCCACCATCGCCAATATCACTTCTGTGCTTTATTATTTAGACTGGGGAGGTTGGGGCATTAGCCCGGAAGCGTGGACCGTGATAATGCTCATTGCCGCCGTGGTCATAGGCTCGGCAGTAAGTTTTACGAGAGGTGATGTGGCCTATGCGGCCGTCCTGATCTGGGCCTTCGCTGGTATCGCTATCAAGCATGAAGACACGGCAATCGTAGCCACATCTGCTTGGCTAGCAGCGGCGATCACTGCGGTTTTCATGATCGTTGGCGCCTACCGTCATCGCCAACAGAACAAGAATCTAGCCCCAATCACATAATATGGGAACAATGTCAAAATGAAGAAGCTTGAAATGCCTGAGCCAGGTCCTGGACAGGAGTCGGTTTGGGACTACCCAAGACCGCCAAAACTGGAACTCGCAAATAAACATTTACAAGTAATTTTCAATGGCGAATTGCTGGCCGAAACCTATCGGGCCAAGCGCGTGTTAGAAACGAGTCACCCACCAGTCTATTATTTTCCGCCTGAAGATATAAAGATGGAATGTTTAAAGCCATCTGAGGGTCGTTCATGGTGCGAGTGGAAAGGACAGGCAAGCTATTTTGATGTCGTTATAAGGGACAAGTTGGCAAAACAAGCAGCCTGGACTTATGTAGAGCCAACGCCGTCTTTCAAGGAAATTAAGGATCATGTGGCATTCTACTCATGGTCTATGGACAAATGTTTCGTCGATGGCGAGCTGGTCCGGCCGCAACCTGGTAACTTCTATGGTGGATGGATTACGAACGATATCTTGGGGCCGTTTAAGGGAGAGCCAGGCACATCGGGCTGGTAACTTTCGGAGGGGGGCTGAGTATGAATCCACGCGAATTACATTCTGGCATGGACCATCTTTGCCGGGACGTTAGCCCCGGTTTAATTTGTGGAAATTGGTTGATCTGGTCATTTCTCGGACGCAGTTTGGAATAATGAAGCAATCAGGTTTGCAGAAACCTAATCAGGGCAACTTTTTTGGATCCGCTCTGGAATTGATGTGGCCATACGATCGCTGAAGTTCCAGGTATGAGAACTTACTGGCTCCAATCGAATGGCCACTTCCGGTTGTGATCGGCTAAGTAACTGCTGCGCCAGGGAATTGTCTGTGTTACTGAGATAACGCTTTAGGAGGCGCTCAAGGATTTCCCCGCCGCGCTCTTGATCAATAGTTGCCAGTGCGCGGCCTCGGACGCCGCAATATGGAGGCTGATCTGAGGCGACTTCAAATGCGCAGCGAGGTTCCTTCATTAAGTATTTAACCACTCTAGCTTGCTTTGGTGTAGCACAATAAAGACTGCCGTCTTCGAATAAATACCATAACGATAGCACGACGGGCCAACCGGAATCTGAAATACATGATAATCGGAGCGGGATGCGTGTTTCTGTCAAATAGCGTTCGAGGGAGACATTGGCGGTCATTTTATCCTCCATTTATATATTGCTGGCGAGATTGGGCATAGGCATCGAGTGTGGTTTGACGAGCGAGAGCGTGATCGACAATAGGCTGGGGGTAATCGCGGCCGATCACGCACTTCACTTGCGTTTGAATTGAAGGGGACATCTTCCATGGTTCGTGCACAAATTTATGCGGTACTTGGGCCAGTTCAGGAAGCCAATGGCGCACATAATCTCCCTGGGGATCGAACTTTTTCCCTTGGAGCACAGGATTGAAGATGCGGAAGTAGGGCGCAGCGTCGGTGCCGGTACCGGCCGTCCACTGCCAACCACCATTATTGGCGGCCGGATCGCCGTCCACCAGATTTTGCATAAACCACCTTTCGCCCCATCGCCAGTCAATTAACAAGTCCTTGACTAAAAAAGAAGCCACGATCATCCGGGCGCGATTATGCATCCAGCCGCTTTGGGCAAGCTGGCGCATGGCGGCATCTACCACCGGATAACCTGTCTCTCCATTACGCCAGGCAGCGAATTCCCTCTCATCATTCCGCCACTTTATCAAACTGTATGCTGGCTTGAAACTTCGTTTAAGCACTTGAGGAAAATGATAGAGGATAGCCATATAAAATTCACGCCATATCAGCTCGTTCAGCCAGACCTCCGCACCGCGCCGACTCGTTTCATTGGACGCGACCAATTTTTTCTGCAACGCAGAGACAACCGCTTGCTTAGGCGATAGCATGCCAAAGCGCAAATAGGGTGAAAGCCCCGAGGTGCCATTCAAGTCCATACGATTGCGCCGCTGCTCGTACAGGTCAATCGATGATTCGCCTTCATGGCCCATGAACAGCTTCAAACGGCGTTGAGCCTCATCCTCACTGGGTATAAAAGGTACGGATTCAGGCAAAACCGGATCTTCAGGGATTGGTAGACTATCGATATCAGGCGGCGTATTGATTCGGGAAGGCGCTTGCAGCACGGATCCTAATGTTGGGGGCGACAATGCTTTCCAACGTCGACTGAAGGGCGTGTATACCGTATAAGGTGAGCCATCTGCTTTGTAGATCATATCCGGTTGGTGGACGGTAGTTCCCTCAACAAGCTTAAGGGGAAGCCGTTGACCAACTTCTGAATCGCGACGACTGGCATAGGGTGAGACATCCGCTTCAGCATAAATACGAAAGGCGTTGGTTTCTTCCATCAGGGTGGCCAATTGTTCCAGTGCATTCCCACGACGCACGACCAGATAGCTTCTTCTCTGACGCAATGCTCCCTCTAAATCGCGGAGACCACCTAAAAGAAAGGCTTTTCGTTTCTTTCCTAAATAAGTCGAGGAGAGCAGCCTTGGATCGAGGATGAAGACCGGTACAACCGCTTCCCCTTCCGCCATGGCCGCCTGGAGCGCCCGATTGTCTGTTAAGCGCAAGTCGCGCCGCAACCACCAAATATTGGTTTTCATATTTATCGCTTCTGGCTCTTCGTCATGCCAATCTTGCCCAATCCTGGCGCCCATTCTGACGAAAAACCTTAACAAATATTAGACGAAGATTAAGTACATTGGACGACATCTTGACAATCCGTGAATGCTTAGCTAGAATTTGTCCAAGTTTTGTAAATGTTTTACCGAGTTCTTACCAATAATATTTTGCAAAACCTAAACAATCAAAGGGATTAAATGTGTCCCGATGCTATACCAAAAAGGAGAGAATCATGACTAATTTACACTCACAAGCTAACTATCTCAGGATTTACCGCCAACAGTTAAAGCGAGATCTAGATGCCATGGGCTACGGACGAACCAATGCTTTTTCTATCAAAACTGAACGCCGGATGGGCGCGAAAACTTCCTCGGTCTGGGCCCTAGCTGCTGTCGCTATGATAGCTCTTGGTTTGTTAGCTGCCCAGATTTAATGGAAATAGGTGATTAAATAATCGCACGCTCTGTTGAGGAATGTGTTTATACACCCGAGAAGTATAAAACAAACTTGCTATCTAACTGTAAAAAATTTAAAGGAGATTTAAGAAATGAAACGTTTAACTTGGTTAGGTTTATTTATTGTCCTTAGTATGATTTTAGCGGCTTGCAGTACGGCCGCCGAACCGACTGCCACACCGGTTCCTGAACCAGTAGAGTCGCCAACCGAAGCGCCGATGGCAGAAGCTAAATCCATTGTCGACATCGCCGTGGAAGATGGTCGCTTTACCACTTTAGTTGCGGCTGTTCAAGCTGCAGGACTGGCCGAAACCTTAAGTGGTGAGGGTCAATTCACCGTCTTTGCCCCGACAGATGATGCCTTTGCCGCCCTGCCTGAAGGTACAGTTGAGTCCTTATTAGAAGATCCAGAAGGCGCTCTTAAGGACATTCTGCTCTACCACGTCGCCGAAGGCGCTGTTCCGGCAGAAACCGTCGTGACATTAGAATCGGCAACGACAATTCAAGGTGAACCCGTGTCCATTGAGGTTGTGGATGGCGAAGTTCTATTGAATGATAGTGCCAAGGTTATCATCACCGACATCGAAGCTTCCAATGGCATTATTCACGTCATTGACGCTGTGATTTTGCCCCCGAGCATGGCTGAAGCGGCAGCTGAAGACGCGATGGCTGAAGATGAGATGATGGATGCTAAGTCCATTGCCGAAATCGCTGTGGAAGATGGCCGATTCACTACCTTAGTGGCTGCCCTCGATGCGGCCGGCCTAGTAGATACGTTGGCCGGGGAGGGTGAATTCACAGTCTTCGCGCCAACTGATGATGCCTTTGCGGCATTGCCTGAAGGTACGGTTGAGTCTCTTCTTGAGGATCCCAGCGGAGCTCTGACCGATATACTGCTCTATCACGTCGCCGAAGGCGTTGTTCCGGCCGCGACCGTCGTAACATTAGAATCAGCAACGACCATTCAAGGCGAACCTGTTTCTATAAAAGTTGTGGATGGAGAAGTTATCTTAAACGATAGCGCCAAAGTTATCATTACCGACATCGAAGCCTCCAATGGTATCATCCACGTGATTGATGCAGTGATTCTGCCCCCGAGCATGGTTGCAGAGGCGGAGTCAGAGGAAATGATGGCTTCTAAATCCATCGCCGAAATCGCTGTGGAAGATGGCCGATTCACCACCTTGGTAGCGGCACTAGAGGCTGCTGGCCTGGTCGAGACCCTATCTGGTGAAGGCGAGTTTACGGTGTTTGCACCGGTTGATGACGCCTTTGCCGCTCTACCAGAAGGTACCGTTGAATCCTTACTACAGGATCCGCAAGGGGCATTGAGTAATGTGCTCCTCTATCACGTAGTTGACGGTACAGTGAAGGCTGATGATGTGGTTGGCTTAGATGCCGCCCCCTCTCTTCAAGGCGAGAACATAACAGTGGCAGTTGATGGTGACGGCCAAGTCTTCCTTAACGGTACTGTAAAAGTCTTGGTCACTGATATCGTAGCCTCCAACGGCATCATCCACGTAATCGATGGTGTATTGCTCCCGGCTTCGTAAGCTGAAAAAGATCGCTTGATGGATTAGTCCTTCTTATCCTCTCTTCTCTTTAGCAACGATGTGTGCGGACCGGCAAAACTTCTTGACGAAGCAAACCGGTCCGCATTCATCCATTTTTGAAAAGATTCAATAACAACAAAATATCGTTGGAGATTATCATGAAAACGGCAATGATTTGGGGTGCCAGCGGTGGTATTGGGCAAGCAATAACGTCACAATTACTAAAAGAAGACTGGAATGTCATCGCCGTCGGCCGGCATGAGGAAAATTTAGATGACTTGGCCACCGTCGCCTTACAATCAGATGTGACCAACCCAATCTCGGTTCAAGAAACAGTTTTGTCAGCCAGTTTTGAGGTTGAAGAAGTGGATCTATGGATTTATTCCGTGGGAGACATCACTTCATCGACGGTGGAAAAGATGACGCCTGATAAGTGGCAAGAGATTTTAGGCGCCAATTTAACCGGTGCATTCTTTACTACTCATTATAGCTTGCCGCTCCTGGCGAATGATGCGACTTTGATCTATTTAGGAGCGGTTAGCGAGCGTCTGCGTTTACCAGGGCTATCTGCCTATGCTGCGGCCAAATCGGGATTGGAAGCCTTCGCCGAGGCCCTTAGGAAAGAGGAAAGAAAGCGACGTGTGATAGTCGTTCGTCCAGGCGCAGTCGCCACGCCATTTTGGGATAAGGTTCCCATGCGCCTGCCTAAGGATGCGGCTTATCCGGAAAAAGTTGCCAAACGTATATTCGACGCTTACCTTGAAGGATATCAAGGTGTTCTCGACCTTACGTAATACACGAAATAGAAGACGAAGGTGCCGCTATGCCAACATTTAATTTCTCATTTACCGTAAACGCTCCCCAAGAAGCTGTAGTTGCTTTCCACCATGATACCAGCGTGTTAAAGACGCTGTCGCCACCCCCCATTTTTGTACAAATACACAGTTATGAGCCTCTGGCAGAAGATTCCATTGCTAACTTTACGCTGTGGTTTGGTCCGTTTCCCGTCCATTGGCAGGCCATCCATTCCAACGTCAATGAAAATGGCTTCACGGATACCCAGGCACGTGGACCCCTCAAAAGGTGGCAGCATACCCACCGATTCAGTGCAAAAGGTGATGGAATAACCCAGGTGGATGAGCACATTGATTATGAATACGATAATGGCATTCGGGGTCTAACGGGTCGACTTTTATTTTCGAAGCCGGCACTCTATCTTTTGTTTACCGCCCGCAAGCTGATAACCAGAAGGCAGATAAACAAGCAAGTGCCAATGGGGCAAACAGCATAGTTTATGGAAGAAGGCGCAAATGTCCGAAGATAGGCATACCATCGTCATTGGTGGGGGTATTGGCGGCTTGACAGCCGGAGCCTTGTTGCTTCGAGCCGGACACCGGGTCACCGTCCTGGAAGCGAATGTTTACCCTGGAGGCAGTGCCGGCACCTTTTACTACCAAAAATATCGTTTTGATGCCGGTGCTACTTTAGCCGGTGGTTTTTCTCCAGGAGGTCCTCATGCCAGGGTGGCTGAGATTCTCGATATTGATTGGCCGGTACGACCGGCCGATCCAGCCTGGCAGGTGCATTTACCAGACGGCAGGGTTATTACCCAATGGTCTGATCCAGATCGATGGCAGGCAGAATGGCTAAACGCCTTCCCTGATAGCGGCGATTTTTGGCGCACCCAGGAGATGCTAGCAGATATCAGCTGGGACATATCCTCCCGGCCTTTTCCATGGCCTCCACAAAAACCGCGTGACTTGATAACCTTGGCACGAGCATTACGGCCGGCAACGACTCGCGCTTTACCATTTCTTTTTCGTAAGATCGGCGATTTGGTCCCAAATGATAATCCCATGTTTAGGGCTTTTCTTGACGGTCAACTATTGATCTCGGCCCAAACCACGGCCGATAAGGCCGATGCTATCTACGGCAGTGCCGCCCTCGATTTGCCTCGCCGCGGTGTAAACCATGTGCAAGGTGGCATCGGTTCGTTGGCCAAGACATTGGTAGATTGGATAAGAGCTAACGGCGGAAAAGTGATTTATCGTCAAGAGGTAGTGGGCATTGAGATCCAAGATGACCGGGCTGTAGGTATCCAAACTAAAAAGGGGCTTAGAATTAATGGCGACACTTTCCTGGCAAACTTAACGCCCTGGGCTTTGGCTGATTTACTTGGGGATGCTGCTCCGCGTAGTCTGCGCCGTGAAGTAGCCCGCCGCCAGGCGACATGGGGTGCTTTTACCTTGTACCTTGGTTTGGATACCAGAGCCTTGCCCAATGATTTGACCAGCCATCATCAAGTGATCGTGGATGCTGATAAACCATTAGGCGAAGGAAATTCGGTATTTATTTCCCTGGCGGATGCCCAGGATCCCGGCCGGGCACCATTGGGTAGACGATCGGCAACCTTATCAACCCACACAGCCATTGATCCCTGGTGGCAGCTTTACAATGGCGATCGCCAAGCATACTTAACTCGCCGGGAAAAGTATGCTGAACGGTTGTTAGTGGCCGCCGAAAAGGCGATCCCAGGAATTCGACAAGCTATAGAGCTGTGTCTGCCCGGTACGCCAGTGACTTTTGAATTCTATACGCGCCGACCATTGGGCATGGTTGGCGGTTTCCCTCAAACTTCTCTATGGAGCGCCCGTGGTCCAAGGACCGGCCTTAAGAATTTGTGGCTGGTTGGGGATTCGATTTTTCCGGGCCAATCGACTGCAGGTGTGACGCTCGGAGCCATGCGAGTGGCGAGCGATGTATTGGAAACCACAAACTATCATTCCATGTCTTGGCCAGTCATAGCTATTCCTTGGGCGGTAAGGGAATAAAGGCGCTGGTCCGTCTTGCGTAGGCTGCATAACCGTGCTTGTCATTCCTTAACGACTTTTCCAACAAAGCAACGCCTGAGACGCGAATGATTAGTACGGTCATAACAATAGCGCCGACGGCAGACAGATAGCTACCAGCCGCGATACTCATGAGACCAAATCCCCACCAACAGGCTGCATCTCCAAAGTAATTAGGGTGTCGCGAATATTTCCAGAAACCCGTCGTCAACAGCTTGTCATGATTATCTGGATTCGACTTGAATCGGACTAACTGAAGGTCACTGCCTGCTTCAAAGATGATGCCGATGGTCCAGATGCCGATGCCAAAGTAATCGAAAATATTTAAGCTACCGCCCTGAACCTGGGCCCCAAGCAACGAGGAGGATATGATCCAGGCTAGGCCGCCTTGAAGCATAAAGGTTTGGAAAAAGCTGAATCCACCAATAACGATGATGTCCGTATTTGCGTCGAAATGCCTGGTAGCGAAAATCTTCGCCATGCCCCCAATTGCGCCACAGCAAGTATATTGACAGGCGCAGACCCCATACGGTAACAAGAATGACCAAAAGGCTTTTACGTAATTCATCTCCTCCAGGTGTTTGCGCGAAGTAGTACCAACCAACAATGACAAAGGACAATCCCCAAAAAGGATCGACGATACTGGCATTCGTCAGGATTACGCTGGCAATCCATAGGATCGACATACAGGCCAGCAGCATGGCCAGCCCGCCGATATAGATGCTCCAATAATTCGTCATCTCATGCGCTGGATGACGAATCCGCAGTAGTCTTGAAGAAACGCTGACGAATGTTGCCGAACCTGACATGACTCTCTTGCGCCATAACCAGCACGATGCCGAAGGTTACGAGCGTGGTCGTCAATAGGAAAAACAAAAACTCCTCGATCGGAAGAATACCGGCAATAAGCAGGTGCAGCGATTTTTCTGGATTTATGGTCCATGTACCGAAGGAAATGGCCAGGGCATCGGTGGCACTAAGATATAGGGTCAGGGGAACAATAGTCAGGAATACCAGCCGGCGATAACGCCATAGAATATCGGCACCAAATGCGAGTTGGAGGGCAATTGGCGGCAGCGCCCAGCCCAGCTCAAGTGCTAAATAGGTGCCGGGTAACCAGCCACTGATAAGAATAACGATGCTGCCCAACCAGATGAGACCTAGTAGCATCGCCCCTGCCGGGCGTAGCCAAGAGATTAATTCACCAGGCGAAGCCGCTGATACCGGCCGCCGTGCCCAGAAAATCAGCCACAATCCCGCCAGAATCGGTTGGAGGATGAAGAAAGTGTATTCTTCGATGGGCACCCAAGCCAGAGTGATGCCGGTTACAAGCTCTGGGTCATACCACCATACCCGGGTAGCCACCAGGTAGTTGTCCCAGATGGTGGTATAAGCGAGGGCGATGACGACGTGCAATGAGACAGCCGCCCAAGGAGGCCAAGCCGACAATTTGGCCGGCACATCTTTGCCCCGCCGGTGATCTACAAAGGCTATGATACCAAGCAGGAGGATAGGAATTACCAGGAAATAGAGCAAGAAAGCAAAATAGGTCATGTTGTTTTTTGGTTCAATTTGCCATTCATACCGATCTGCCTTTCCAGGGAATGCCGCGACCGGCGAGACGGTGAGCAAGCCCCCATATAGCTGATAGTTGCACCAGGAGAGCCCCGAAGGGCGCCAATAAGGCTAGCCAGGTCGATCCAAAACGCCGGGCCCAAGGGATAAAACCGAGGGCAACGGTTATCCAGGAAGCTACGGCCCACTTTCTGTTTCTCTGCCGGCTAAAGGAGCTAATCAGGGCCAGGATTGGAGCCATAACACCGGCGATGAAAAGGGCGGTCAATATGGAGCTGAATCCTAACCAACGAAATGATCCAGCTCCGAGGCGAGTCAGCCCCTGCCACAAATCTGTCTTGTCGTCATACATCTGCACACTGGCAAGTCGTTCTCCCCGGGCTAAGGAAACCTGGTAACCATCAGCTCGTAGCTGTCGGCCCAGTGCCAGATCTTCCAGGCTTTCATTGGCAACGGTCGTGAAACCGCCGCTCATTTCATATACTTCGCGTCTAATCAGGACATATTGGCCGTTAAATAATTTTTCCCTGCCATCAATTGGATCGTAGCTTCCATAGGATGGGTTGGTAGTGAGCAAGCCGCTAAATAAGCCAGCAAAAGCTACTTGAAGACCCAGACGATCGAGCACCCCTGACGTTATTTGATCGAGAAATAGACTAAGACCATCCAACCGGTGTTGTAGGGCATAGGTGACGGCCTGCGCTGGACCGCAGGGTTCGTGGATCGTGTCTGCATCGGTAAACAGCAGCCAGTCGCCGGAGGAAGCTAGAGCGCCTTGATGGCAGGCGTGCGGCTTACCCAGCCAACCGGCCGGCAGGTCGTCGAGACAAATCACCCGGACACCATACTCTTTCGCGACCGATGACGTCTCGTCCGTCGAGTTGTCGTTGACTACGATCACTTCCCATTGCCCGGGATAAACGATTGATTTTAGTGACGGCAGAAGACGCCTTAAGTTAGCCGCTTCGTTCCGGGCCGGGACAATGATGGAGAGAGACGGCAGCGAACCGGCCGCGAGTTCTTGGTTCACCTGTGGCAGGTTCCGGTAAAGCTGCTCAGACTTGAGGGCCAGCGGTGGCGTTAGCAGCGCCATCGTCACCCAACTAATCGTGGGATCAGCCATTCGTTGCCTTCCGATGAGATACTCGCATCATGACGCCGGGTCTTGGTTCGAGCGTAGCTCCCATGTAGGGACTTACTTTTTGGGGCAAAAGCAACAAATCAAACATCTGTAGGATGCGAGCAAGCACTACTTTGGCCTCAACCTGGGCGAAGGCTGCGCCGATGCAGTTACGAGGTCCGCCCCCAAAGGGAACGTAACTAAGGGAGGATATTATCCCCCGTTCTGAACGATCAAAGCGTTCTGGGGCGAAACGTTGTGGATCTGGCCAGTAAGCTTCATCGCGGTGAGACAGGTAGATGGAATACATCACACGCGTATTCTTAGAGATTTGATATCCTTGTAATTGTTGCGATTTCGCGCTGATGCGGTTGCCAACATGGATGGGTGGATACAGGCGCAATGTCTCCTTAATTACCTGGTCCAAATAGCGAAGTTGTCCAACATGCTCAATGGACGGTGTTTGTTGGCCCAAGACGGAATCTATTTCAGTCTGAGCCTGGGCCATTTGATTTGGATGGCGGCCGAGCAAGTAGAGAGCCCAGGCTAATAAAGCTGTGCTGGTATCATGTCCGGCAATGAGCATGGTCAACACCTGATCGCGAATCAAGTCGTCGCTCATTCCGCTGGCGATCAAATGCCCGAGGAGGTCTTGGGATTCAGTAGCGGCTGCACGGCGGCGACTAATGAGATCAAACAGGTACCCGTCCAGTTCCTGCAATGCACGCCTATACCCCGGGCGAGGTAGGTCAGGCCAGATGATCCAAAATCCGGGAGAAATATACTTGATGGCCCGCAAAATTGGTTTCCACAAACGCTCCATTTCAGGCATGAAGTCGACGCCAAACAAGGTGCCCATCAGGATCAATAAGGCGATGCGCCTCATCTCAACCAGCATATCCACATTCATCCCATCTTCCCATTGGGCCAGGATGATATCGGTGAAACGTCCCATCGCTTCCACATGACCGTACACTTTTCGCCGGTGTAGCTCCGGCTCCATCACGGCCCGCAATTGGTCGTGACTTCGCCCATCCTCAACTAGTAAACCGTGCCTTAATAAATGGGTCACCGGGTCTTTCTCGCTGCGCCATAAAAAGTTGTCCCGATCTGTCACCAAAACAAGGCGGTTAAAGGTTGGGCCAACCAGGACAACCGGCTTGAAGGAAGGCAGCGTAATTTGGAAAATGTCTCCCACATCAGCATGCATGATTTCTAAGGCAGGAAGCAGGGAACGCTGTCTGGCTAACGCTTTGAGGACGTGCAGCCCGGTTTCTGACTCGGCGACTGGTAATGGGTTGGCGGTTTGTATCATCAACTGCTGCTCACAATTAGGTTTTCGGCGATGATGGATGAGGATAAGACACCGGGTAGTCCGGCTCCAGGGTGAGTTCCGGCGCCCACAAAGTATAGGTTGTCGAAATCCTCAGATCGGTTGTGTGGCCGGAACCAGGCGGATTGGGTCAAAATCGGTTCAATCGAGAAGGCTGAACCCATGTAGCTATTGAGCGTACCCTGGAAGTGCAAGGGATCGATAGTGTGCTCGGCTACAATATTGGCTTGTAGGTCCGGCAGGTAGTTGTCTTCCAAGAACTGCATGATGGCATCCCGGTAAGGTTTGGCGGTCGTGATCCAATCGATACCGGCCCCTAGATGGGGCACAGGCGAAAGGACGTAAAATGCTTCATGGCCTTCGGGAGCTAATGATGGGTCTGTTATGGTGGGCATGTGTAAATAAAGGGAGAAATCATCGGCCAGTACTTTGCGATTGAAAATATCATCAAGCAAGCCCTGGTAGCGTTTCCCCAAGATGATGTTGTGGTGAGCCAGCTTGCTGTCTGTGTAGCGACGCTTGGTACCGAAATAAATGACGAATAAAGACATGCTATAGCGGGTCAGATTCTGATAGCGGAAATCCGAGTTTCGGATTCCCCGAGCCTTGGAGGGGATCATGTTTTGATAAGTGAATGAGACATCGGCATTGGAGATGATATGGTCTGCTTGATGAATGGTGCCATCCGCCAGGCGAATGCCGGTGGCACGCCGGCCGTCGATCAGGATCTCAGCTACTTCCGTATTGGTGTGGAACCGGCCGCCTAGTTCTTCGATGAGATCGACCAAAGCCTGCACCAGCGCTCCTGTGCCACCCATAGCGAAAAAGACTCCCCATTCCCGCTCCAGGTAATGGATCATGGCGTAAATTGAGGTGGTGACGAATGGATTACCGCCAACCAGCAGCGGATGAAAGGAGAAGCAGGATCGTAGGAAATCATCCTTGATAAATTGTGAAGCATAAGTATAGACTGTTTTATGCGATTGTAACTTTAACAGATCGGGAATGATGCGGATCATGTCGCCTATGCTTAAAAACGGTTTATCAGCCAGTTCGACGAAACCTTTTTCAAAGATGGCTTTTGTCGTGACCATGAAACGATCGTAGCCTTGTACATCATCAGGATTCCACTTTTCGATCTGTTTGTGAATGAAATCGGGATCGGCGTTGTAGTCGAAGGAACGACCTTCATAGTTGAAGATTCGGTAGAAGGGATCACAGGGTACAAACTCCACGTAATCCTCTCGACGTCGACTGGCTAATTCAAAGATATCATCGAACATAAAGGGAGCAGTGATGACTGTCGGACCACCATCAAACTTGAACCCGTCCATCTCATAGGTGTAGCCACGGCCGCCCGGCTTATCCCGCTTCTCAAAAAGCTCGACCTCATATCCTCTCGCGGCAAGGCGGGCAGCGGCGCCCAGGCCGCCGAAGCCAGTACCTATGATAATTACTTTCTTGCCCACGTATACCCTCGCTTCAAAGCTCAAATACTATTTCTGACTGCACAAAAATATGAACAATTATAGAACAATACATGTACATTGACAATAAATTAGCCAGGCGCTCACTGTTTATCAAGTTATTGAGCGCTTTCATTTGGCCGAATCCGTAATCGATTTAGTGTTGACAAGCCAGCGAAAGCCCAAATAGACTGGCGAGCTTGAATATATTTTGAAATAATATATACAAATACTTGACAAATAATGATCTACCCTATAATATTGTGGTTGTCGAAATTAATGCTAGACCTTATCATAAGGATGGAGGAACGTCACATGACAACAATGAGCAATGAATCGTGGGAAAGCCCATTATTATCTTTAGCACTCGAAGCCTGGCACGCTATGTCGCCCGCAGAGTCGCTGGAGCAGGAAGATAAAGCTCATTTAGAACAAGCCTACAATCATTGTGAATCACTCACTTCTTTTAATAGCCGTTCCTTTTATTTGGCCTCAGGCTTGATGAAACCAGATGCGAGGCGAGCCGTCCGGGCTCTCTATGCTTTCTGCCGCACGACTGACGATATCGTCGACGATGTCCCTGGCGATAACAGTGGCCTATTACTGGCCTGGCGCGAAAGAGCGCTCGGCTGGAACCCGCCAAAACATGATTTGGTCGCCACCGCCTGGGCCGATTCCCGAAGCCGATACAATATCCCCCAGCAATACGCTGAGCAACTCTTTGAAGGCGTAGCTCGCGACATAATTCAGAACCGTTACGAAACGTTTGAAGATCTAACTACATACTGTTATGGGGTGGCCTCCACCGTAGGTCTCATGAGCATGCATATCATTGGCTATGAAAGCGAAGAAGCGGTTCGCTATGCCATTAAGCTAGGAGTAGCTCTGCAATTAACCAATATCTTGCGCGATGTGGCCGAAGACTGGGATAAAGGCCGCGTCTATTTGCCCCAGGATGAATTAAGGACTTTTGGTTTGAGTGAAGCTGATATTGCCGCTGGGGTGGTAGACGATCGCTGGAGAGCGTTTATGAAATATCAGATAGACCGGGCACGCCGGATCTACGAGGAGGCCTGGCCTGGAATCCAGATGCTCGATAGTCAGGGACGCCTGGCTATAGCCGCTGCCGCAACATTCTATCGGGCCATTTTGGATGATATTGAGGCTCACGATTACGATGTTTTCAGCCGGCGGGCCCATGTCAGCAAATGGGGAAAACTGCGCCGTCTGCCAACTATCTGGTGGCAAACCAAAAGAACAGTTACCTGGAAACCGCCTCAGGCAATACCACAGGCTTCAATTCTGACTTCGTAGAGAACGAAGGCGGGGTTTCTGAGATAGGTTGGCCCGATGTTTCCAGGTCAGAACCAAGGTCATGCTGGCCCAAACTGAAAGCCCCATGGGACCGCTACCTAAGAAGAGGAGCGTTACCAATAACGAAAAAATGCCGGCCAGTACAGCGCAGCCTTCATGGCTGAGCAGGGTCAAATAGATGGCAAAGAAGATCCCCAGGATGATGAGAATAGCCCCCTTAAGAAAGTCGAGAGATCGCCAACACCCCCCACCCGCTACCACCTGCTAGCCAGCCATTGATTCGTAGGTGCCTATTCAGTGTAGCTGGTTTTGCGGCCCGCTCGCATTCGACTGAACGGTAAGGTTCAAGTCGAAGGTATTGTTCACATAGTGGCCGTCTTGCAGCGCCCATTGGATAGCTTCTATTCTTTTGCCATCGCGAATATCAGCAAGTACGTACCCAAGTAATCATGCAAGTGACCTCCTGTCGTTCTGTAGGTAAATAAGGTTTATTGGTTCAGTGTATTGGCTGCAAGGGTGTTATTGATTGTCTCTGATTTATCCCCAAAATCCGCTACTCAATCGTTGATCTCGATCTGCCCTAACTGGACTTGATCATGGCCTTCTCTGTAAACAAACGAGTCACCTGTCACTGGCGAATACCAACCGCCCGTCACTTTGTAGAGGCCGGGCGGAGCATCGGGCGGAATGGCCAATTCGTGATTCAAAGCAAAAACATCACCAATGCCCCAACTTTCTGGAGTTACGTCGAGTCGATCCCAACCGGCAATCCAGGCGCCTTCATCGTTCAATAGATGGACGAAGACGATCAGTGGTTCCTGCGTCAATTGGTCGGCTTGCCAGACCGTTTGCAGATGAAGCGTATCCCCTGGAGTATAGTTGCTATTAAGGCCGGATTGACCTTGGAAAGTAACCAGCTCGCCAAAATGGACCGGATCACCTGCTTGAGTCAACGCGATTAACTGCTCAATAGCTCGTTCCGGGTCCTCAAGGATATGGATCGAAAAAGCGGATAGATCCCGCTCAGCGTCATTGACCCCATGACTATCCTGTTCGCTAGGAAGGAATGAGCTGCCAGCCATCGTCCAACGGCGTATTGCCGCGGACGTAGTAGGTTACCGGACCATCTACAGCAGGAATAATCAAGCTATTACTGCCATTAAACCAGCGAATAGCTGTTGATCCTCGGTCAATAACAATTCCATCTGGAGTCGATCCCAGGGATCGAAGTAATTAACGCCCGGGGTCGAAATGACTATCGTCTGACCATCAGGCTGAGCCTCTATTCTTTCGGCCAATTCAAGCATCGCCGGACCGTGAAGCTCTTGCGCCCCTGGACTTTGAGTCCAGACGCCAAAATAAGCGTAGAGTTCAGTCCCGAAATAGATTAAAACCAGGACGGCCGTCAGCCCATAGATCAGGTTTCTCCATCGCGCCCAGCGGAGGGCGGCCCAATTTACGCCTGCTACCAATGCCAGCGCCGGAAAGACGTAGACCACGGGCAAGATGTTGATTGCCCGGCTGAAACCGGGATTGGTGCTGCTGAGCATGACGGGAATGAGGCCTCCTAGCAGTATTAGCAAGGCTAGAACATAGGCCGGTTTGCGCCAGCGCCAGATAGCCAAAGCCAGGCCGAGATAAAACAGGATGGCCACCGGCAGCGGGAAAAAAGGGCGTCCGGCGATGTTGTAATACCATTCGGCATCACCGCGCCAGATGAACATCGTCAACGATTGCCAGATACCGGCGATGAAGGGCTGGATGCTGCCTTCTTCCAGGGATAAAAATAATCCTGATAATTGCTGATAACGCTGCTCGGCATCGGGATTGGCGCGTAAGTAAAGGAACATGGGCCCTGATATAAGCGCTGCCAATCCAAAGTAGAGCAATAAACCCGGCCAAAGACCGCGTAGGGTCTGGCGGTGAAAGATGGCTAGGTAAAGCAAAAAAGCCAGAAGCATAATTGGCAGTACCCGCGCTGCCGGGTAGGTCAAGAGGCCCAGACCCAGGCAAAGACCGCCCAAAGTGAACCACAGGTACGGCCGCCCCTCACTTTTCTCTTGCCCTTGTGGATCGATAGCCCGCCACAAAGCATAGGCGGCCAGCGCCGTAAATAGCGGCAGGACGATCACCCGCAACGCCAACCGGCCGAACAGCAAGGGCACGAATGCTGTGGCCAACGCAGCGACCGTCAGCAAACCGACCCAACGACCAAATAGCCTGCGGGCTAACAACCAGCCGGCAACCACGCCCAAGATAGCCAGCAGGGCGGCCGTTAATCGAAAAGTTACTGCACTACGGCCCAAAACCAGCCAGACCAAAGCCGCTATGTGTTGGAATAAGGGTTCGTGTCCCCAACCACTGGTGAAGTATATGGTAGGTCCATCACGCAAGACCTGGTCCACGCCCGTGGCATTGACCAGCTCATCGTAACGAAGGCCAGGCGGCAAGGAACGCAAAGCAATGACCCGGGCCAATGTGGCAATCAAAATGATGCCAGCGACCAGTGCTGGTTCAAGCCAAGACGGCACCTTCTGGGCTTCTTGTTCTTTTGTGGTGGGATCTAACACTATTACATCGCGCGCGTAAGGTTTTGTCGTAACTGAAACCGTCTATATTCGAGTCAAGGCAGCCAAAAGTATAGCTGAAATCCATGAGCTCTAACAGCCGGGCGATCTTCTTTCATTTGATGTTAAATCATTCTGTGCCATCGTTGTTAGTAAGAACATGAGAGTAAGATGGGCATGATGTAAATAATCCTGAAGTTTGGTTCTTAGCATCTATTGCCAGTATACTGAATTTCCGGTTCGCTCATTCGACGATTGGTATGTGTAGATCGAGCACTAATTCGATCCCCGGCAATTCTATCGGAATAAATTCCTCTAGCCATTGGTGGGAGGCTTCTTTAAAGTGACTATTCTCGCGCCAGATGGCCAATTGTCTCCAGGCCAGATGAATGACGGAATAATCTCCTTCTGGAACTTCACACCGGGCAACGGCGTAGGCGCCTCCCAGAAAGTCCACGATTCTGACGTCAGCCTCCGGCTCGATCTCGGGGTCGACTTCGAGCCACAACTCGTAGCCGTAATTAGGGGAACCGGCCGACGGGTTGGGATTATTGAAACCGAAGATCCGCTGATTTTCCGGCTTGTCGAGTAGACCTTTAGGTCCGGCCCAGGCTTGCAGTTTTTGCCAGGCAATCTCTTCCGGAGATTGGCCAAAGCCCCAAACGCTGGCCACCCTCATAGGTTCGATTATTACTGTTCTAATATCAACGTCACTCATTTGATCACTCCTTGATGTTTTGCCTACAAACATTCTTATTAACTATTATTCAAGATATTCCTGACATCTATTGTCAGGGATCTGTGGCATAATGGTACTTATAGAAAACCCTTATTTTGTTTAAACGATGAGTAAGGGTGGAACTTTTCTCTGAAAAAAAGCCTTTCGACTTTCTTCAAAGTAACCGAAAGACCGGAGTTTTGTTCAACTCAAAAACGAAGGCTTACTTACAGATCCAACTGCAGGAGTTAAAGATGCGAGCCGACCGGCTATTGTCACTCATGATGCTATTGCAGATCCGAGGGCGAATGACGGCCCGAGATCTGGCCTCGGAATTAGAAGTTTCCGAGCGAACCATTTACCGGGATATCGACGCCCTCAGCGGAGCCGGCATACCAGTTTACGGTGAACCAGGTCCTGAAGGTGGATATGCATTGCTCGACGACTATCGAACCAATTTAACCGGTCTGACAGAGACGGAAGTGCGGGCGTTGTTTATGCTCAGCATTCCGACGCCTCTAGCCGATTTAGGTGAGAGCCAGAATCTCAAATCGGCGCTCTTGAAGTTATCAGCAGCATTACCTGCCACCCGTAGACAGGACGAAGAGTTGGTTCGCCAACGTATCTTGATTGATTCAACTTGGTGGAATCAAAGCAACCAGCGGGTTCCCTATATCCAGGCCATCCATCAGGCCATTTGGCAAGATCGTAAACTTCATATCGGTTACCAATTGTTCTTTCAGATTCCGATTGAACAGGTAGTTGATCCTTATAGCTTGGTTGCTAAGGCGGGTATCTGGTTCCTGGTTTGGGCATCCCAAAAAAAGATTCGAGCACAACGGGTATCAAATCTAACCAGCGTACGCATCACGGACGAATTTTTCGTGCGGCCGCCAGACTTTGATCTACCGGTATTCTGGAAGGATTGGTGTGATGCGCATAAATCGTTGATGTTTGAATACAAGGCCTATGTACGCATCGCTCCAGAGTTTGTACCAATGCTTCCCCACTATTTCGGCCGAGAGATTTATAGGGGCCGGAACCAGGGAGAAAAACCGGATGACTCAGGGAGCATTTACCTAGAGCTGTCCTTTGAATCATTTGAAGCTGCACGAGAACGTATCCTCGGCTTTGGGCGTGGAGTAGAAGTCCTAGAACCGCTACAGCTTCGAAGGAGTATTTTGGATTACGCCGAACAGATCACGAGCCTTTACCAGATCTAACGGCCGATTCCATATGGGATACAACGGATAGTTGAGGACCAACTTATGACAGAACTTTTGACCAATTTCATGTATGATTGACTTGGGAAAAGTATAAACTGCGAACTGCAGCAAGAATGTTGTTGCACTTTGTGACTTGCCTGCAGAGAAAGGAGTTATGAATAATGGCTGGAAAAAGAGAAGAAATGATCAATTTGCTCGAGTTCAGCAACCGGGAAAAGCATATTTTTATTTCCTCCTTGACCGCTGATCAACGATCCGCCGAAGGCAAGATAGATGCATGGTCTGTTAAAGATCGACTGGCCCATGTGGTTTATTGGGATGCTGATTTAGTGGCCCAAATTTCCGGACAAAAGCGAGATAGACCAGACGATGTCGAGGATTTCAACGAAGCCAACGCCTTTATCTGGAAAGAGTACCGGGCAACGAGCTGGCAAGAAATTGAGCAGTTGATCGACAGGACGCATGATCGTTTTTTGGTGCTGCTGGAAGAGTTGACTGAGGAACAATTAACCGATCCAGAATGTTATGATTGGATGAACGGTAGGCCCCTGTGGCGTTCTATCACCTCTGGCTGTTTTTACCATGCATTACAACATTTGGCCGAATTGTACGCCCAACGAGACGATACGGCTTATGCCAATCAACTGCAGGAAAATGCGGCCGACTTACAGATGAAGCTCGATGATTCCGATCAATGGCAGGGCACTGTTTCCTATAACCTGGGCTGCCATTATGCTATTACGGGACAACGGGAGTTGGCCTTAGCCAATATTCGCCAGGGGATCGAGCTTTACCCTTACCTTAAAGAGTGGGCGCCACAGGATTCAGATGTCAAACTACTTGCACGATGATCCGGAGTTTCTCGCCCTAGTGGGGACTGAAGTATAAGAGATCCTTTGGTTGTTCAAAAAAGAAAGTCCCCGGCTGACCGGCCGGGGACTATTCTCTTTAAATCAAGATTGTTGTCCTCGGATGATATCTGGTTCAAGTTACCAGGAGCGCCCGCTCTCCGGCGGTTCGAGCATATAGCCGCGGGTTGTTACCGTTTGAGAAATGAAGCCGATTCCGGCTAACAGCAACCAGACAGATAAACCAGAATATCGAGTCCTGGAGTACCGGTTGGACCGGGTTTGTACCCAGGTCGGCCAGGCTAATCTTACCAAACAAGAGCAAAGCGCTGGTAAAAATAGCCGTTGAACCGCCCAATGCCGTGATGCCGATGATCACCCATTTCTGAAGATTCAGAACCAGGGTGATGCCTGCCAACAAGATGGCGGCGACGATGCCCACAAAGAAGGCGATGAGTGATGCCTCTGGCAAGATGGCATAGATCAGGCCGGCGCCCAAAGCATAACCGATCGACCCGGAGACGATGGCCACGCCGACGATGTAGAATAAATAGGATAGGATAGCGAATATCAGGCCTAATAGGAAGCCTACTACCCAGCTTGTTAGGGTCGCTAAAAATCCGTCGCCTAACAGCAAAGTCAGTGCCGAAGCGCCGATGAAGAAGCCGGCGAAGAAGCCCCAAATTGGCAACAGGAAGAGAAATAACCGGTAGCCGGCGAATAACGCTGCCAGGCCAAGCAGAAGTGCTACGATGCTAACGCACATTACTTGAAGACCCATGATTTTCCTCCTTCGAAATCTGGCGTACAGGATTTTGTCCTACTAACAGACCATTGGCTTGGACTACAAACTTTAGCATAACCGGTATGACGATGGCAATCGAATTCTTTGGAGCAGCCTGGATGCCCATTGCAGCAGGATCTCGGATTGCCCTTTGTGGTCTACCGGCAATACAATGGAAGCGATTTGGTTAGTGAGAATAGCTTATTTATGATTAGCTTAGGGAATAGTCCATGATAAAAGTATTTAGTGTTGCCGAGATGGTCGCTGCGGAGAAGGCTTCGGATGCAGCCGGCAATTCCTATGATGAAATGATGGAAAAAGCGGGTTGGGCAGTGGCCAAAGCGCTCATGGAACGCTACCCGGTTGCCGGTAGCAAGATCACAATCCTGGTCGGTCCCGGCAACAACGGTGGTGATGGGCTCGTGGCCGGCCGCTATCTGGCCGAAGCTGGTGCTGATGTTACATTTTATCTGTACCGAGATCGCGATCCAGAGACCGACATCAATTTCGCCAAGGTCCAGGAACTAAAATTGCCTATTATCGTCGCGGATTACGATCAACGATATCGAGTACTACGCCACCGGCTCAGGATCACAGATGTTCTAATCGATGCATTGCTAGGAACCGGGGTTTCCCGGCCGATTGGCGGAGACCTGGCTAAATTGATGCAACAGGTCAAAGTTGTCCTCGAGGAACAAGCCAGATTTGCCAGAGAAAAAAGCCGGTCAAGATTGGTGAGCATCGCTGAGATTTCCGATGAGTTGAATAAGGCAGAGCCTTCTCCCTATCTAAGCGATCAAGGCCTTGAAGTAACGAGTAGCCAGACCATGAACCGCCCATCCCCTTTCATCGTAGCCGTCGATTGCCCCAGCGGCTTAAATTGCGATACAGGTCAGATAGATGAATTGGCCCCAACTGCCGATTTATCGGTTACTTTCGCCGGTCCAAAGCGTGGCCATTTCATCTTTCCCGGCGCGGCCGCCTGTGGCGAGATCGTCGTTGCCGATATCGACATCAGCCAGGATTTACCTGAGTTAGCTGAAGTGAAGCTAGAATTAGCGACTGCCAGCATGGCAAGCGCGTTGCTACCCGCACGGCGGAAAGACGGCCATAAGGGTTCTTTTGGTTGGGTGCTCATCGCCGCCGGATCAGCGCGCTATTGGGGGGCAGCGGCCTTGGCGGGGCGCGCCGCTTACCGGGCTGGCGCCGGCCTGGTGGCCCTGGCCGTTCCTGCGGCAATCCGGCCGTCGTTAGCGGTTCAACTGCCTGAGGCAACCTATCTGCTGATCGCCGATGAAAACGAATTAGGCGCTCAAAGCGCGGAAATGCTATTGGAAGACATGGCGACTTACCAGGCTTTACTGGTAGGTCCTGGCCTTCACAGGGCCAGCGCTTTCGTTCAGCGGCTAATTTCCTCTGATGGCCATGATCTACCCCCGACAGTTATTGACGCTGATGGTCTCAATATTTTGGCTGAACTACTTGATTGGCCAGCTTTTTTGCCGGATCGCACGATCCTGACGCCCCACCCCGGCGAGATGGCTCGCCTAATGGGGGTTTCGCTGGCGGAGATGAAAAGCTTGGATAGGGTGGCGCTGGCGCAAGAAAAAGCGGTCGAATGGCGCTGTGTTTTGCTATTAAAGGGCGCCTACACTGTTATTGCCGCTCCAGATGGTCGCTCGGCCATATTGCCTTTCGCCAACCCGGCCTTGGCCATTGCCGGTAGCGGCGACGTCCTGTCGGGCGTCATCGTCTCTTTGCTGGGACAGGGCTTATCTGCTTTTGAGGCGGCCGTACTTGGCGGATACCTACACGGAGCAGCGGCCGAATTGCCTGGAGTAGCGGGAGGTCTATTAGCAACAGAGATTGCCGATTGGGTGCCCGAAGTTGTCGAAACACTCAGTGGGAATCGGCTCCCATCTTAAGAAAATCGCCATCAATAGAACCGGTGCCCACTCTTAAGAATTAGCAGGGAATTTGTCCCGGATAATCCTCGGGCTATAATCCGCCCCTATTTATGGTTGGAGGATATTATGAAGAAGAGAATAGCTGTTGGCGTCCTAGCTGCCACAGGTTCAGTCGGCCAGCGATTTGTCCAGCTTCTGGCGGATCATCCCTGGTTTGAAGTCGTTGCCGTCACCGGCTCGGAGCGAACGGCCGGTCGCCCTTACGGCGAAGGTGTCAATTGGGTTATTCCCGGCGATCCACCGCCATCGGTAGCCGACCTGATTGTGCAGGATACCGAACCAGGCCTTGACGTTCCGGTGCTGTTTTCGGCCCTGCCCACCAAACAGGCCAAGGAGATGGAACCGGTTTTCGCCGAAGCCGGATACGCCGTGATAACAAATGCTTCGGCTTACCGAATGCCCGAGGATATCCCCCTGCTCATCCCTGAAATCAATCCCGACCACACGCAGATCATCGCGGCACAGCAAGCTAAACGAAACTGGTCAGGTTTTATCGTAGCCAGCCCAAATTGTTCGACCACCAGCGCTGTTTTACCATTGAAAGTTTTCCAGGATGCTTTTGGCCTGGAAGCGGCGATCATGACCACCATGCAGGCTATTTCTGGCGCCGGTTATCCGGGCGTATCCTCGCTGGCGATATTGGATAATGTGATCCCTTACATTGGCGGTGAAGACGAGAAATTGGAGGCTGAGCCCAAAAAATTATTGGGTTCGGTTGAGAATGGAGCCATCCAAATGGCCGATATTCGTTTGAGCGCCCAGGCGAACAGGGTGCCGGTAATCGATGGGCACCTGGCGAGTGTATCGGTGAAATTAAGCCGTAGCGCCAGCCCGGCCGAAGCTATCGAGGTCTTGGAGAATTGGCAGCCACCAGCCATTTGTGCCCAATTGCCCACCAGCCCCGAGCGGCCGCTCATCTACCGTCATGAAAACGATCGGCCCCAGCCCAAGTTGGATCGTGATTCTGAAGATGGCCTGGCCTGGACGGTAGGTAAGGTACGGGATTGCGATGTCCTTGACCTACGTTACCTGTCCATTACTCACAATACGCTGCGCGGTGCAGCCAGTGGTTCGATCCTAAACGCCGAGCTTTTGGTGATCCAGGGCTGTATTCAATGATGATACATTAGCCGTAGGCGCGACTTCAAACGGCATCAACTGAAATTGAATTAAGGCGAAACCGATACTGGGTTGTCATACCAGATCGGGATGACCTGGAACCAGGTATTGCCAACTTGAAGCGGGAGCTGTTGCCCGTTGGCATCGGTAAAGGTGAACATATCGTATCGATTGTTGCGTTGCCAATTACCGTCAAAACGTTGACCATCTCGAAAAATAATGGCTGGCCCTGTTCCCCAAATCTGGGGCTGGACTGATAAAGCAGTGCAAACGCCATTGATGACTTGCTCGCAGATATTCGGGTCTTCGATGTGATTGGACAGAATAACCACTACGTTAGCAGCACTGACTTGCTCTCCGGTGTTCCCGTCGAGATGTTCTTCACCATCTGACCAGCGCAGATAGCGGCCTGACTCAGGATCGTAACGCCAGTTGATCAAGGTCCAGTCATAATCGATGATGGCTTCCGAGGCCGGCGCGCCACCTGGTGGAGGCGTATTGTTAAAAGCCATGTAGGTGTTGAAATTAGGTCGTTCGTTGAGGCCTTTACTGGCCAATAATTCCCAAAATGTCTCCGGTGTTCCATAGAATGTGTGTTCAGTAGGCTTGTCTTCGCCGGTTCGATAGTAGCCGGGTTCGTAGGCAAAAATGATGCGCGGCCGGAAGTCTGAGGCGAGTAATTTCTGTCTCACGCCATCGGAAGAGCCTGAATAGGCCAGCGCCGCATCGTACATCGCCGGAAGCTCGAGGTCGATGAGGCGGGCGCTCCGAATCGGCCCAACATTGGGTGGGGTCTTGCCGTAAACGATGATGGTGAAACGGGTGATGCCCGCTTCGGTTATATGCTCAAACACCAGATCGGCGTCATTTAAACCGGATTGCGGCCGGACCCATTTAGGAGGCGCATTCGAAATCTTAATGGCCAATGGCCTACGATTAAGATTAGCGACGTCGGCGACTTCCTCGCCGGTGAGGGGGTTGCGGGTATCGCCGAAATCGGCCGCGACCCTCAAATCAACTACCTCGACCGTTGCCGTGGGTTGGGGAGTCGCTGTCGCCGGAGGTCCAACTGTTGCCGTGGGCGCCAGGTTGACAGACGCCTCGTTCTGAACCGCAGGCGTTGGCTCAGTGCCGGCTTGTTCCAAGGCCTCGATCAAGGATTGAGGATTTTGCCTCCTCCTCTGGGGGTGGTGGTAGCGCACTATCTTTACTGCAGGCCGTCAATAAAGCGACAACAACGATCAGAAACACGATCTTATATGGGGAACATTTCATCAGTTTTCCTAACAGATAGCTTTGCCGCTGCCCTGGTAGTCTCAATATTGAGCCTGAATTCTCTTTTATAGGTGGGCTGAAAGCAAGTTATTTAAGTCAATGTTCAGAGGATCTAATGTGGCTCGAGAGAGGGAAATGGTGAGATCAGCTAGTTTAACTGATCTCACCTCGAATCTATTCTAGAAGTCTTTACTTGTCATCCAGGGCAGCGATACCGGGCAATGTAACGCCTTCAAGAAACTCCAGACTTGCCCCACCCCCCGTGCTTATATGGCTCATCTGGTCGCTTAGACCCGCCTTAGCGACAGCGGCAGCCGAGTCGCCTCCACCGACGATCACTGTCGCGCCTTGAGCAGCTAAAGCGCCTAACAACATGGCCAGGCCATTGGTGCCGGCGGCAAATCGATCGACCTCAAATACGCCCATCGGACCGTTCCAAACCACCAACTTGGCGCCTTGAAGGACGCTATTGAAGTGTTGGATCGTGACCAGTCCAACATCCAGCGCCATCTGGTCGGCCGGAATTTCATTGGCGGGGACGTCGAATGCTTCTGATTCCTCGGACAAACTTGCTGCTACGATCACATCCACTGGCAAAACCAGCCGGTCGCCGGCCATTTCGAGCAGTCTCGACGCTTCGGGTAGGGCTTCGTCTTCGACGAGGGATTTTCCTACCTCCTTGCCCTGAGCCTTGAAGAATGTATTGGCCATACCACCGCCGATGAGGATCTTGTCGGTTACTTTTAGCAGATGTTCAATCAACTTGATCTTATCGGAGATTTTCGCCCCACCCATGATCGCGATATAAGGATGCTCTGGGTTGTCAACGGCAGCGCCTAAAGCAGCCAACTCTTTTTCCATTAAGAAGCCGGCTACGGCCGGACCGCCCTTCGCACGCATCATTTGGGCTGCCCCCTCGGTGCTGGCATGAGCACGATGAGCTGATCCGAAAGCATCATTTACATAGACATCCGCTAAATCGGCTAGCTGTCGCGCTAACTCGGGATCATTTTTCTTTTCGCCCGGTAGAAAGCGCGTATTTTCCAACAGCATTACTTGCCCTGCTTGCAACTGAACAACGGCAGCGGAAACGGAGGGTCCGACGATTTCATCCATCTTGATTACATCAATCCCCAATTCTTCACCCAGGCGGGCTGCTACAGGATCCATGGCGAATTGTTTATCATCGGCCGATTTTGGCCTTCCAAGATGCGAGCAGAGAATTAGCGCCGCACCGTTATCCAGAAGATAGTTGATGGTTGGCATCGCCGCTTGAATTCGGGTGGCATCAGTCACGACGATGTCGTCGGCCGGATCTTTACTGCTGAGCGGCACGTTGAAATCAACCCTTACCAGAACTTTCTTGCCTGATACATCGATATCATTAATTGTCTTCTTATTCATAAGCTTTCCTTCCTACTGGTAGCAGCGGATCGTTTGCTAGGAAAAAACCGTTGCAATTCGATGTGTCGGGGATTCTTTCCCCAATTTTATACTCTAACACACTGAAACAGTTCGCAATATTTCTTTTATGTAAACCCGAGAATTGTTTCAGGCTTATATTGCAGAGGATAACAAGAGCTAATGTAATCCTTTGTTAAATTTTATCCTTGACTCTTCTCTGTTACGAGTGAATAAAGTCAGCCTTTTCTGCGTCATTGGTCATGCCAAGGCCAGGACTATTTGAGGATCTCATGTGATCTCTGATACCGATTAAACCTAGCTATTGCATTGTGGTTATAATTGTTGTTAGGGGACGCAGATAACTTGAGTCGTCTTGACGGTGTAATTGGCATCGAGACCGTTTACCGCGGCAATAGCGTCTGGCGAGCTGCCATACTCTCGTGCAATGCTGTACACAGTTTGCTGATCGCGAACGACGTGCGGAATCATGCCCGGACAAAAGGCGGGGTTGGCTATGGGTAAATTCAACACATTGCCAGCCACCATCGCTGAACTAGAGATGCCATGGAGCGCCATTAGATCGATCGAAGTATTCTGTACTTGAGTGATCCGGTAAAGACTGTCTCCGGGCTGAACGACATAGGACGTAAAGATCACTGATGGGGGGACCGGCGTCGGCGGTGGCGGAAGCGGCGTTGGCGATGGCAGAGGCTGGGCTGGGGTCACTGTGACGAGGATAACCGCGGTCGCCTGTTCCGGGTTTCCTGATTCTGGTGCAACGGGAGTGCCCGCCTCGCTGACTAACAGTATCGTCTTGTTTGGATCAGGATATAATGCTACAGGCGTTCCAGCCACCGTGATCACGATCGGTATCGCATCTGCGCTTTCTGTGGGAGAATTAGAACGATCGATCACGAGCGCCAAAGCGACGAAGGTAGCCACTGCGCAGAATACAGCGCTAACCATCAGGACGAAAATCATTTTCATGCTTTGACGCTGCGACTGGTCCATTTACCTGACCTTTAACGTTATGTTACACTTGTCATAAGATTGTGGCAAGTAAATCGAGAGCATATCATCGGCTGTCAGCGAGGTTCAATATGAATTTATATCGAAATCGAGAAGATATAGAAAAAATCGAGAGCGCCATTCTAGCTCCGTATGCGATTAAGAGCGCTGATTCATCTGGTCGGAAATTTCCGGAAGAGAAATCGGCAAGCCGCACAGCTTTTCAAAGGGATCGGGATCGCATCATCCATACGAGTGCCTTTAGGCGACTTGGAGTATAAGACCCAAGTATTTGTATTCCATGAAGGCGATCACTACCGGAACCGGCTCACCCATACTCTTGAAGTTGCTCAGCTTGGTCGATCTATCGCCCGTGCCCTAGGAGCCAATGAGGATCTCACTGAGGCGATTTGTTTAGCCCACGATCTCGGGCACCCTCCATTTGGCCATGCCGGAGAATATGCTCTGAATAAGCAGATGGAAGATAATGGAGGTTTTAACCACAACACACAGAGCTACCGGATCGTGACCGAATTAGAAAAAAGTTATACAAATTACCCTGGCCTTAATCTTACCTACGAGACAAGAGAAGGGATAATCAAACATGAGACAGAATATGATAAGAGCGAAGTCGCCGATTTTGATCCCGATAAGCGAGCTTCGTTAGAAGCGCAGATAGCGAATGTGGCCGATGAAATCGCCTACAACGCTCATGACCTGGAAGATGGCTTGCGGGCTACCCTCTTTCAGAAAAATGATATGGAAGATCTGAGAATCTGGCGTACGTTGGCGGTGGAAAATAGTTGGAAAGGATCGCAATTCGATGATATCAGCCGGCGAGAAGTGATCCGGGAGCTAATTGGCCTCATGGTATCAGATGTCGTGGAATCGACTGCGATTGATATCTCTGCCAAGCATATTGATTCCCCTGAAAAACTCCAGCTCCAACAGGAAAATATTGTGAATTACTCATCTAATTTATTGAAACAAGTCCGGGAGTTGAAAGATTTTCTCTATCAGCGAATGTATCGCCATTACAGGCTCATGCGTATGCAGACCAAGGCCGAGCGTTTTATCGTCGAGATCTTTCAGGCCTATGTGAACGAGCCCAGGATGTTACCGACAAAGATCCAAGAGCGGTTGGCCGATGTGCCCTTGGAACAAGTTATAACCGATTATATTGCCGGTATGACCGATCGTTATGCGCTGGATGAGTGGGAGAAGCTATTTATTCCTTACCGGCGTGCTTGAGTGCAATAACGAAAATCTTTATGGAATGAGATGCAATCCTGCGAGCGTTAGTGCCTAGGAGTAAACCGCCGCTAAAAAAATCTCATTCCCGATGAATTAATGGTGGTTTACCTAATTTACATGCGGAGTTAATCTCACCTGAATCACAGTCATAAAGATAGAAAGGGGCATGCGTGCGCATACCCCTTATCTTCATTAATGAAACTAGCTAAGATTTAAAATTCAAGCATATCGTCGACGCGGCCTTGAACGTCTGGTTCTCCAAAGTCGCCTTCTTTTGCCCAGGCTGATAGTTCAACCGTATACCGTTCGAAGAAACTTTGAGGTGGTAGATTTTCAGAACCGTATTCCAACTCGACAATTTCAGCATTAACGATCAGGGATTCGGTCTCGAGCACAATAGTTTCATTAGGCCTGGCTAAAACTGGTTCGCCCTTCGGCGCCAACTTGGCCTTGATTGCCTCATCGAAGAAGGCGTGATCGCTCATCACGACCTTGGTTACCGTTCGAATATCATTCTTATCAAACAACCAAACCTCAAAGGCGGTCACGTTCTTTGGCGTATCGGTGCCGATGGTCTCGGACAAGCCCACGCCACATTCACCTAAAAAGTCACCATCCTCATTTTCAATGCTGAAGGATTCATCGTATGTGTCATTGCCACGTACGAAGGTCGTCTGGAAACGAGCGATGGCAGTGATATGCTCCTCGACGGATTCGGACTCAGAAACTCGCGTCCTTGCAACCGATTCGCTGGCACTCTCTGCCGATGGCCTCGGTGGTTCCGCGCCACGACGCCGGACGACCATTAGTATCGCCGCCACCACGACTAGGAGTAAGGCCAACAAACCGCAGATCAGGGCAAAATATCCCAGGCCTCGTCCGCCGCCATTATCTTCTTCTCCTGGGACAGTTCCGGACACACCGGTGCAACCCGTTCCATTTTGAATCGCTGCTATCGCATTCAATCGCGCTGCTTCGGCCGGGTCGGTTGTTTGGTTAGCCATCGAGCAGATAGTCTGATCCGCTTCCGGCCAGCCACCCAGGGCTTGTTGCACCCGGTCTATATTGTTGTCGAATGCATAGAGATCCGCCAGCGCTATTAAATAGATCTGTTGGTTTTGTTCGGTTAAATCCTGGGGTCCGGCTCCCGTGTACTCAACTGGCCAGATAAACCAGCCAAAGATAAATAGGCCTATCGCCCAGCCAATGATAAATGCAACTATCGCAACCAGGATGTAACGGTTTGACTTGCTATCCATATGTCACCTACCTTTTTGCCCTCCTCATGGGTTATTGTTTGTCCATGCGTTCCAAAAGGCTTTAAATTAGGATAATTCAACCGGCATAGAAGGGCTGGCCTCACCAGTAGGTCAACGCTTCTGAAACGCACCTCATTTTTCTAGGTGACATCCCCTCTGCGCCGCTTATCTTACCATAACTCAAATCGCTATACAAGATATATTATGTTTAATTGGTGCTTTTCGTGCCAATTTCCCTGTGGTATACTCAACCCGAGTCCACTAAACGTAACGGAGGCTCTAAGTGCCAGATAATCGCGACCGCTACGAGGAAGCGCTCAGTCAGGGACATTCACATAGTTGGGAACAAAAATGGCCGCAAGCCATCATTGAGTTTGAAAAAGCCATTGATGCGATGCCGGATAAGCCTGCCGCCTATGCAGGTTTAGGCATGGCTTATGTGGAATTGGGAGAGCTAAACCAAGCTCTTGAGTATTATAAGCTGGCGGCTAAGTACTCGCGCGGCGACATGATCTATTTGAAACATGTTGCCGATGTGCAAGAACGGCTAGGATTGTCGACCGAGGCTGGCCAAACTTTTATGGCCCTGGGCGAGATTCAACTTCGTCGCAAGAGATTGGACGAAGCGGTTGGCTATTGGTTAAAAGCAGTCAATCTGGATCCAGATTTGCTCGGTGGTCACCAGCGGCTGGCAGCGGTTTACCGGCGGCAGGGTTTGGTCAACAATGCCATTCGCGAATACCTGGCGATGGCCCGCATTTATCATTCGCGGGGAGGAACTGACCGGGCGCTTAAGATGTGCAGCCAGGCCCTAGAGCTAGATCCAAGGAATGCGGATGCGCTGACTGCTGTTGACCTCATCCGCCGAGGTGAGCCAATCAGCTTAGGTGAATTGGACCAGGCAGATATCGATGAATTTGAGCTAGCTGATTCTTCCAGTGAAGCGGTTCATCAGGTAGCTGCTGCACTAGAAGCTGAAAACGTTGATTGGCAGTCCGGTCTCGAAATGGAGGAAGATGCGGGCCTTGTCGAAAGTAAGCTGGTCGAGGCTCGCCAGCGTCTCGCCCAAGAAATATTCTCGGAGGAGAGCGAGGATGGCCCAACCTCCGGTGAAGGCGCGATTCTTAGTAAGCTGGAAAGAGATGCCTTGATCAGTCAAGCCTTGGACTTTGAAACCCGCTCAATGGCCGACGAGGCGATTGATTGTTTCGAACGGGTACTTGAAGGGGGCGGAACATCCAATGCTGCCCGCTATTGTCTGGCTACTCTTTACCGTGAAACGCTGCGTGTTAAGCAGGCGATCCGCGAATTCACTGCCGCTCTGGAAGATCCCGATTATCGTTCAGCCGGACATTTTGCCATTGGTGAAGCCTATCAAATTCGTGGTGACATGAAAAAGGCCCTTGGGCATTATATCGCCTCCTTGAAATATGTAGACTTAGAAATGACCCGGAAGGAAAATGCCTGGCGTGTCAATGAACAATACAATTACTTTGCAAAAGATCTTATGTCAGAGGCTAGCGCGGGTAAAGTAACCGCCTTCATCAATGGGCTGGATCTATTCCTGAATCGTCCTGGCTGGTACAAGCGGGTGATTGAAGCGCGAAAGAGATTAGATAACTTGACCGCCAAAGGCGAAACTTTGATTTTGGGCGAGATCCTCACCGCCGGGTCTTTGGCCGTACTAGAATCACTTCATCTGAGCCAGGAATATGCTGTGCAAGGAAAGTACGACAGTGCGGTCGAGGAAGCATACCGGTCTATTCAGCTTTCACCCTTTTATCTGGCTGGGCATATTCAGTTGGCTGATTTGATGGTCAAACAGGACCGAACCGAGATAGCGATCACTAAGTTTTTGACGATTGGTGACACGTACCTAGTTCGAGGTGACGTCAACGGAGCTATTAGTAACTATAAAAGGGCGGTAGAACTGTCTCCCATGGATCTGCCGAATCGAACGCGTCTGATTGAACTACTCGTTCAGCAGGGTTATTTTGATAGAGCTTTAGATCAATACATCATCATGGGCGAAGCTTATTACAATCTTGCGGAAAATGACAAGGCGAGGGAAACATACTTAGAAGCGCTACGCCTGGCGCCTAAGGGCTCTGAGGACAAAAAGTGGCGTTCTAAATTATTGCGGGCAATTGCCGACATTGATATGCAACGCTTGGACTGGAAGCGGGCACTGGCGGCCTACAATGAAATAAGCAGCAGCGATCCGGATGATGATAGCGTCGTGCTAACATTGGTCGATCTTTATTATAAAGTGGGTCAAAGTAGCAGCGCCTTAAGACAATTAGACCGCTATCTCGTTCGCCTTGTCCGCAAAGGTCAAGGAAAGAAGATCGAGGAAATCTTGATGGATCTGGTGGATAGAAGGCCGGCCGATGCTGGATTGGCTGACCGGTTGACGCGCCTCTATGTTCGTCAAGGACGCGATCAGGATGCAGTGAAACTGCTAGATAAATTGGGTGAAGCTCAGTTGGAAGCTGGCGAGAATGAGCAAGCCATAGAAACCTTACAAAGGATTCTGCAATTAGATCCACCGAATTCGGGTAGCTACCGTCAATTACTTCAACGGTTACGGCAAGGCGCGTCTTCTTAAAGTGGTAAAAAGTTCCTGATTTAGCTTAATTGGTGAGTAAGAGTGGAACTTTTCTCTTGTACGTAAGCCAAAAGATCGCAGTATTGATCAAGTAGACAACGATGGGCTTACTTCAAAGAAAGCGTCGCTACAATTCCACCGGTCAATTAAAACAAGCAAAATCTAAAGTGCTTCATTAAGGGGCCGTGTGATCCACTGATAACGAAGTAAAATAGATGGTGACGCCGTAGTCAGTTGGAAGTAAGCCAGTTGATCGCAGTCTAGGTCAAGTCAAGATTTCCGGCTTACTTTTAAGCAAAATGGGGTTTGTTTTGGAACAGATTTCATATTACATCGGCCGCTTTGCAGAACGCCCTCTAGTCCATATTGTCGATATAGTAATCGTAGCGGCTGCTATATACGGCATTTTTAAGTTGATTAGCGGTACCCGGGCGGTCCAGTTATTGCGCGGCGTCATCATCCTGGTCATTTTACTGGGTTTGCTTTCGGTCACGGTTATTGATCTAACGGCTTCACGCTGGCTTATTACGGCTATGCTGCCGGCCCTTCTGGTCTCTATTCCGGTCATATTTCAACCAGAGTTGAGGCGAGCTTTGGAACAGCTAGGTCGGGCCGGGTACTATACGCGCTTTTTTCAGCGTGATACAACCAGCAAGATCGTCGAACCTGTGGCCAATGCTTGCCAGCAGCTTTCCAGGCGCCGGGAAGGCGCTTTAATCGTTCTTGAACAGGATACCGGTCTCCAGGAATATATTGATACGGGCATCAAACTAGATTCCGAAACGACGGCCGAATTGCTTGTCACTATCTTCAATAAACATACCGAATTGCACGATGGCGCCGTCATCATTCGTGACGAACGCGTTGCTGCTGCGGCTTGTGTCTTGCCTCTGTCAACCCGAAGCCTATCCGACAGACAAATGGGATTGCGCCACCGGGCTGCTCTAGGTATAAGTGAAGTAAGTGATGCTGTGATCGTCGTCGTTTCAGAGGAGACAGGCCAAATTTCTATCGCTCATAATGGCCGTATCATCCGTAAACAGGAACCATCCCGTATTGGGCCGATTCTCAACGCCTTCCTTCTCAATCAAACTGATTTGCAAGCGAGTGGTTAACTGGCATATCAAGCCCTCAGACGGGCAAAAAGCTACCTAAATGCGCACGATTCGGTCGATATTCTCAGGTTTCACATCAATCATGCTGGCCCTGATTTTGGCTATCGTCATATGGGCTATCGCGATACGGTTAAACGATCCGGTTGAAGGACGGACCCTGGAGGTTGTCGTGGAAGTCGTCGGCAAACCGGCCGATGCTACCATCGTGGAACACCCTCCAGAATCGGTTTTAGTTACCTTTCAAGGACCGGTTTCCGCGCTAGAACAATTATCGCCCGGCGATTTTAGCGCTACTATCGATCTGTCATCAGTTCCATTTGGCGATTCCGTGGCTCCGATTCGAGTTGCCGGAGGCAACGAGCTGATCGAATTGATGTCAGTTTTTCCCGAGTCAGCCCAGTTGAAATTGGAACAGATCGTCACGCGCGATATCCCAGTTTTTGTACAGGTCCGGGGTGAAGTGGCCAGGGGGCACCGGGTTGGAGAAGCTCGCTTGGCACCAGAGACAGTCCAAGTAACAGGGCCGGCTGATCGCGTTGAAAGATTGGCTGAAGGCAGGGTCATTGTCTTTGTTGATAATGAGCGAGAAGATTTGTCCGATTTGCGCCGGCCCACCTTTTATGACACCCAAGGTGATGTTGCCAGCGTCGTGGGACTGACCTTAAATCCCACTGAAGTGGAAGTCATCGTGCCAGTTCAAGAATTGGCAGGTTTTGCCGAAAAACCTGTGACTGTCAATTGGGTTGGAGAACCGGCCACAGGTTACCGTCTGCTCGACGTGAGAGTTGAGCCAAGCAGCGTGCAGGCAACCGGTGCGTCGGGAATTCTTGAAGGATTAAGGATCCAAACTGAACCTATTGATATCACTGGCCTAACAGAGACGACGGTACAACAGGTTGCATTGGATCTTCCCGAAGGCATAGGCTTGGTAGAAATCCAACCACTGGTCGTCACGGTTGAAATTGAACCGATTCTAACCAGTAGTGTTGTCCAAAAACCGGTGGAGATTCGTGCATTGGGAGAAAATTTAAAAGCCACACTTGAACCTGACGAGGTCCGTGTATTTCTTTTTGGGCCAATACCAAAGCTAGACTCGCTTTTGGATGATGATGTTCGGGTTACGGTCGATTTGCTTAATCTCATCACCGGCACACACGTGGTCGAACCTTTTGTTTCCGTATCGGCCGATGGAGTCGAGGTTCGTTCAACCCAACCGTCTCAAATTACAGTCATTATCTCGGCTACGATGACCGAAACTAATGAACTGGGATTGCCAGAAACAGCCTTGGGCAACACTTTGCTGTTTAAGGATCTGCTTATTTCATCTTATGGGTTATCTGTTGATTATGATGGACCTTTTCCGGTGGCAAAAGCATTCCCGGCTTCAGTTCAATTCTCCAGAAGGGGCTTTTAAAGATGAGCCAAAGAGCCCTGGTAGCCCTCGTCGGACGGCCGAATGTTGGAAAATCCACATTGTTTAACCGCATCCTGGGCCGGCGCCTGGCAGTCGTGTCACATGTGCCCGGCACGACCCGCGATCGGCTCTATGCGGAAGCTGAATGGGCAGGAGTCTCCTTCCTGATTGTGGATACTGGCGGACTGGAAGTGACGGAAGGTAGGCACACCCAACCCCTATCTGAAGACTCAGACCGTTTCCTGCCGCTCATACGGCAACAGGCCAATATTGCCATCAAGGATGCCGATGTGGTAGTTCAAGTTGTCGATGGTCAGACAGGCATCACGGCCGCCGACTTGGAAGTGGCCGAGATCCTGCGGCGGTCGAGAAAACCCATCATCGTCACCGCCAATAAATTGGAATCGGATCAATATCGGGACCGCGCGTACGAATTTTATGAGCTTGCAGTGGGAGAGGTGTTTCCCATCTCGGCTCTACATGGTACTGGAACCGGCGACTTCCTCGATGCTCTGGTCGAGGCGATACCGGCCTTTGAGGAAGATGAGGAAGATGACTCGGTAAAGATTGCCATTCTCGGCCGGCCGAATGTGGGTAAGTCTACCTTGCTCAACCAACTACTTGGAGAGGAACGAGCTATTGTTAGTCCGCTTGCCGGTACGACCCGTGATGCCATTGATACAAAATTGAACCAAGATGGCCAAGAACTGACCTTGATCGATACAGCCGGAATACGCCGCCGAGGAAAAATCGATCCAGGTGTCGAAAAGTACAGCGTTTTACGGGCGATAAAGGCTTTGAAGCGGGCAGATGTGGCTCTATTGCTTATCGACGCGGTCGAGGGAATCACATCCCAAGATGCCCATATTGCCGGTATGTTGGTTGATGAAATGGCCAGCGTAGTTGTATTGGTCAACAAGTGGGATGTCGTCGATAAAGATACCTATACCATCATTCAATACACAGAACAAGTACGCCAGGCCTTGAACTTTATGCCCTATGTTCCTTTGATATTTATTTCCGCCAAGACCGGACAGCGTGTAAATAAGATCTTGGCTTTGGTCATGGAAGTTTTCGAAGCTCGTCACCGGCGCATTCCGACTTCCCAATTGAACCGATTGATGCGCGATGCTATCTCCCGCCACCCACCGCCGCAAAAAGGTGGCATCCGGGTTAAGTTTGCCTACGTCACGCAGGCGGCCGTCGATCCGCCTACCTTTGTCTTTTTTGTGAACAAGCCAGATTGGGTTCATTTTAGCTATCAGCGCTATTTGGAAAATCGCATCCGCGAGGAATATCCGTTTCCAGGTACTCCCCTGCGCCTCATATTCCGCCCCCGAAGCGAGGACCGCTTCAGCGACAAAGTTTAAGTAAGAAAGCCTAGCTTAGGCTGACTGTATCGGCTTGCCCACTCCTGTCGCGGTACATATGTCTCAGTATCATTAGTCACCCTCCGCCTTCTGTATGTCTATTACCCTATTTCACCTAATGTCGCGTCGGAGGATTGATGAACGCTGTACAACCACTTATTAACCCGTCAAGCAATGGCACCAAAAATGATATGGCTCAGATTAAGCTCTGGATCGCCGACCGGATTCAATCATCCATGGTTGATATGGGCAAACTCAACAGAACGCCTGAAATCGTCCGCCTGGTCCACCAGCGATTTAAGCAGGCTTGCGAACAGGCCAAGATCAAAGTGCCGGCCGAAAAAGAGGAACAATTCTTTAACGATGTCCTTGATGAAGTTGTTGGTTTGGGCCCCCTGGAGCGATTGATGCGGGATGAGAATATTTCCGACATCATGGTCAATGGCCCCTACATAATATTCGTCGAGAAGAAAGGCAAAATCCACGAAGTTCCGATCCGCTTTGCCGATGACAATCACGTCTTGCGGGTTATCAACAAGATCGTCGAGCCTCTGGGAAGGCGGATCAATGCTTCGTCACCGACGGTAGACGCCAGGTTGCCGGATGGTTCGAGGGTCAATGTGGTCGTTCCACCGTGCGCAATCGATGGGCCAACTATAGCGATTCGAAAATTCGCCAAAGAGCGATTGGAAATCAAAGACCTAATTAACTTTGGCACCATGAACAAGCATATGGCCGATTTCCTGGAAGCGTGCGTCGTATCCCGACTAAACATTCTTGTGGCTGGTGGCACGGGTTCCGGTAAAACGACTTTGTTGAATGTTCTCTCCGGTCATATACCAGACGACGAGCGAATCATTACCATCGAGGATGCGGCCGAATTGAGCCTGGATCAGCGCCACGTGGTTAGGTTAGAGACTAAGAACCCGAGCCATGATGGCGATAGCAGGGTAAGCATTCGGGAATTGCTCATCAATTCCTTGCGCATGCGACCCGACCGAATCGTGGTCGGCGAATGCCGGGGCGGTGAAGCCTTAGATATGTTACAGGCTATGAATACCGGGCATGAGGGCAGCATGACGACGATCCATGCCAATACACCCCGCGATACCCTGTCTCGACTGGAGACGCTTGTCATGATGGCAGGTATGGATTTGCCGATCGAGATAGTTCGCAAACAAATCGCTTCTGCTATCAACCTGGTGGTGCAGCTTTCCCGGATGCGAGATGGCACACGCAAGATTACCCAGATTACCGAAATCGTCGGCACCGAGGGCGATACCATCGTCATGCAGGATCTCTTTAAATTCGAGGATTGGGGTGAAGTTGATGGCAAGGTTACCGGTAGCTTTGAGCCTGGCGGCCTGAGATCTCACTATACCGAGAGACTCCAATTACACGGATTCAAACTACCGCCGCAGATGTTCATGAAGACCACGGCCTCTATGAATGGGAATTCCAGAAAACGCTAGTTGGCAATTGTTAGCTGCCCCGGTTAAAGAGATAGGCAAGGGCCTTGCCCAGAGTACCCTGCCATAGTCCCCAGCTATGACCCTCTGGCCGTTCGTCATACTTGAACTCGTAATCGATTTGAGTTAAGGATTCGGCCAAACGTTGGTTTGCCGCTAAAACATTCCCGGCTTCGCGATCGCCTCCAACAGCCGTGTCGTAGCTTCCCGCTACGATATAAAATCGAATGGGTTCGAGATTCGCCGCACCGACTAGTTGTCTTTCTAGTTGCCGGAAAAGAAGGTCACCGCCAGCTTCATACAATCCAGATTGGCTCGCTACCAAACCGAATACATCTGGGCGGTTAATACCGGTATAGACCGCAGCCAACCCGCCCAGCGCCGACCCCATGATAGCCGTTGTCTCTGGTTCGGTGGCCACATCGTAGGTTTGCTGTATGAAAGGGACCAGTTCGTCGGCCAAAAAACTTGTATATTCATCATTCAAGACATAGTCTTCCTGGAGATTAATTGGGGGTATAAACACAGCGATAAGGGGTGGAATAATACGTTGAGCTATCAGATTGTCTAGGATAAGGGGCGCTTCAATGAGATCGAGAAAATCGCTACCATCATTAATATAAATAACTGGGAGCTTTTGGCCAACCAACTGTCCGCCCGGTTCATAGACGAAAAATGTGCGGGTTTGATTCAAGGACGCACTATCTAAGGTGAGGTTTGCCAGGGTACCATGTGGAATTTCTTGTTGGACCGGCAAGAGCTCGGTTGGCACCTCGTAGGCAGGCATGGTCAACACGGAATTGGGGCCAGAACGGCTATTGATCGTCTTTGAATTAAGCGGATCCAACTTCCAATCAGCCCCATCCACTATCAAGCGGTAATCGAGGCGAGCCTCCGGCTCGAATTCGCTTATTAGATACCAAAGATCGGCGCCCTCCAGCCGGGTGAGCGGTAGTGCTTCGGCCGGTATCCAATTGTTCATATCACCAATCAACTCTACGGATTGGGCGGCTCCCATCCACAAAAATACCGCCCGCTGATCTTCTGTGATAGGCGCTCCTGTTAATTGGGCTGTATATCGATTAACTAAATCTTGTCGTTGATTTGGCTTTAAGGCTTTGGCTTCAGCTAGGAATGCCTCAAAGCCACTGACGGTACTAGGGGCTGCCGGAGGGGTAGATGTGGGTTTGGGTGTTGCCGTTGGCGGTGGCGGGGTATCGGTTGGCAAGGCCAACGGGTTGCTGGTTCCACAGGCGACCAGCCATAGTCCGGCTATGATCAGGATTATGCAGAAAAATGGTCTTGGAAACGGAATTCCACCCCGTTTCGTCCTTTGATTCCAGTGAATGTGCATCGTATCGGGATAATAACCAGATTCTGGATATACGCTAAAAGAAAGCCCCCTGTCTGAAAGGACGAGGGCATTTGAGGGTGCTCGAATGAGTTGTTAACGATTAGATGGTATGACCCCACGAATGGTCCGGTTTCCGAATAAACCGCCTGACAGCTTGTTCGCGGCTTCGATATTTCACGGCCATTCGCGACATGCTATTGCCTGCGTTAAAATGGAATTGTGAAAGTGTATCTCAATTCTATCGGCTGTCGCTTAAACCAGAGCGAGATTGAGACGATGGCTCGCCAGTTGTTGGCCAACGGGCATGAAATCGTGAGCGATCCGGCTTACGCCGACAAAGTCATTATCAATACCTGCGCTGTGACCAGAGAGGCAGCCAAAGATGCCCGCAAGTTGACCCGGCACATTCAACGTGAAAATTCCGGCGCCGGAATCATTCTCACCGGTTGTTATGCAACGGTCGCGCCAGAAGACCTGGCCATTCTAGAAGGCGTCGAAGAAATCGTTTCCAACCAGGATAAGGAAAACCTGGTACATCTCCTGGACCCTGGCGTGCAGCTGGCGTTGCCGGTCTTTGATCGCGAGCCCATCCTGCGCCAATTCTTGCATGGCCAAACCGGAAATACTCGAGCATTTGTGAAGGTTCAGGATGGCTGTGACAATCGCTGCACTTTCTGTATCACCACCATTGCTCGAGGCGAAGGTAGTAGCAGGCGTCTCGGTGATGTGGTGAACGAGGTTCAGAAATTTGCCTCGGCCGGATACAAGGAAGTTGTATTAACCGGTGTTCACCTGGGTAGTTATGGCCAGGATATAGACAATAAAACCCGACTTGGTGATTTGCTTCAGGCGATATTGCGCCACACTGATATTCCGCGTCTGCGTATATCTTCTCTCGAGCCATGGGATATCCCAGCAGGATTTTTCGATCTTTGGCGTGATCGCCGCCTCCTACCCCACCTCCACGTGCCTTTACAGTCGGGCAGCGACAAGATATTGCGTCGCATGGCCCGAAAAACCAGCCGGGAAAGCTTTGCGAAATTAGCCGAGAACGCACGCGATTCTATCCCCGACCTGAATCTGAGCACCGATCTGATCGCCGGTTTTCCAGGCGAAACGGAGCAAGATTTTTTTGATAGCCTGGACTATGTGGCGAGGATTGGCTTTTCCCGTCTGCATGTCTTCACTTATAGCCGTAGACCGGGAACCGCCGCGGCCGAGATGGAAGGCCATTTGCCGAAGGCAGAGCGTAAAGAGCGTACGAGACGCCTCATCGAACTGGGTCGAGAATTGAGCCTGGCTTTTCATAAGCAATATGAAGGGCGGGTGGTGAATGTCCTCTGGGAAAAGACTACCGGCGCGGATGAAAACGGTATGCATTGGATCGGTTATACCGATAACTACATTCGCGTAACTGCCCAGGGTAGGAGCGATCTCTTCAATGAAATCTCGCTCGCTCGATTATCCAGTGCCCAACCAGATGGTATGGTTGGAACGTTAATATTGGACGATTGAACGCCCGGGAGCCCGTTACCCTGATCCGAATATAGTGCGACGACTAACCTTATTCGAGCCAGGAATCCAAGATCAAACGCCGGCAACTCGCTGGCCCATCAAGCTGACATCGTAACCTGGCAAAGCTGCCACGGAAGACCGAAATTCCTCGTCATCCAACAAATCTAAGAGAGGGCGCAGCAGATCGCTTTCATAGTGGGCTTGCGGGATAACCAGATCGTAGCGTTCAGTCGCCAGTGGCACAAAGTCCAGGTTGAGCGCCCGGGCAGCAGCATAGATGCCCAAACCGGCATTGGCCGCACCGGAGGCCACGGCCGCAGCCACAGCCAAGTGCGTATATTCCTCTCTTTCGTAGCCTCGCACCGATTCGGGGTCGATGCCCAGACGATTTAGCTCATAATCCAGGAGGACACGTGTGCCCGCGCCCCTCTGGCGGTTGACGATTTGAATCTCAGGGTTGGCCGCGTCGGCCCAATTGGAGAGTTTCATAGGATTGCCGGGAGGAACGATCCAACCCTGTTCCCGGCCAACTAATGTTATCAGAATCGTGGGCTGTTCCGGTAAATAACGTTCGATATAGGTGACATTATACTCGCCTGTCTCCGGGTCAAGTAAGTGAGAACCCGCCAGGTGGGCCTCGCCGCGTCTCAGAGCGATCAACCCGCCCAGGCTACCAACGTTAGCCGATGTCAGGCGAATACCTGAAGATCTTGCCGCCAAAAACTGGGCCAGCAGGTCCAGGGTTAGGTCGTGGCTGCCGATAGCCATTATGGTGCGGCCGATTTCGGCCGGCGAACGATAGAGATGAACCTTGACCTTGCTTCCGGCTTCGATTCCCTCGCTAAATCGAGGGATACGTACGATGCCATCGGCGCGTACTAACGACGTAATGACGCCCGCACCGCGACTGATGGGTGTAACCATGATCTGGCTTCCAACCTGGCCTACCGCCACACGAACGAAGTCGTCATCACCAGTATGCGAGGCGATCTTTCTCGTACTGGTCGCTTCTATTATTGGGGGTATATCTGGAGTTTGTCCGATCCAGCGTGCCAGAAGCGGTTCGACGAATATCTCACCCGTTAAAGCTGCGCTAACGGGATATCCAGGCACACCAATCACAGGAACGATTCGCCGTTCTTGGCTCGCATCGTGTCCATCGATAAGGCCTAGAATAACGGGATGTCCAGGCCGAACCGCTACGCCATGAACCAATAGTCGGCCGGTTGCCTGAACCACGTGGGCCGTGAAATCTTCGCTGCCGGCCGACGAGCCGGCATTGACGAGGATTAAGTCATAGTCCTGGGCAGCTTCTTTGACGGCCGACAAAATCTGTTCATACCAGTCGGGCACTATGGGCCAGCGAACAGCCACCCCTCCCCACTTTTCCACTTGCGCGGCCAGGACGATGCTGTTGTATTCGATTATTTGGCCGGCCATTAATTTCGTGCTGGCCGCCTTCTTTACATCCACTAATTCTGAACCAGTGGGAATGATAGCGACCCGAGGCTGTCGGTATACGGATACCGTCGCATGGCCTGAACCGGCCAGGGCGCCCAAATCAACCGGCCGCAAACGGTGATTGGCAGGCAGGACAAGTTCGGTGGCCACCATATCTTCGCCCATCGGCCGGACATGGTGCCAGGGAGGCAGCGCAGCTCGTATTTCAATAGCCTTCTGGCCTTCTGAATCCTCTACTTGTTGGGTGTGTTCGATCATGACTACTGTATTAGCCCAGGGCGGCAGCGGATGGCCTGTATTCACGGCTTGGGCCGGCCGGATGACGACAGGTTCAAAATCTGTTGGCTTGACCAATGTTAATTTTACCGGAGTGGTTTCAGTCGCGCCTTCGCTATCGCGAGCGCGAATTGCGAAACCGTCCATAGCACTGGCATGGTAATGTGGGGCAGAGATCCGAGCCCACACAGCTTCGGCTGTTATCCGATCATGAGCTTCGGCAATATCAATCTTTTCACTGGCCAAAGGCCCCCAGAGCCCAATATCTGCTAGCGCGACCGTAAAGGCTGCCCAGGCTTCTTCCAATGGTAGATCTTCCAAATAAATAGTTCGCTTCATGGTTCAAATTTGATCAATCGTCTTCGTGTAAATCAGTTGTTCAGAGAGGCTATGTTTTATCATTTGGCGTTTATTGCAGGAGTAGCCACAATCCTGCAGCCATGAGTCCGCCCACAGCCGAGGCTATTAAGTTTACCAGATCATTGTTCAACCAGGACCAGCCGCGTAAAGATCGGGTCTCGTGACCACACTTATGAATCTTTCGCTCTGTATCTTTCTGACACGCATCACAATAGTAGATCTGCTGAACCGTAGCCCCAAGCAAGCTGTCGATTAGCGATCCGGCCAAGCCGGCCAATCCACCGGTGATAGCTGCCAGGCCAAGCGGCGTTTCCGGGGACAAGAGCCCGGCCGATAAGCCGATGAGTAAACCGCCGCAAAAGGAGACGGCTGTACCAAGAGGTGAGACGCCTCCGGAGGTGCCAATCTCCACCACCTGGCCCGTCGTTATTAACCGCGGCGGCTTTGTAGCCAGTGTGCCCAATTCGGTGGCCCAGGTATCGGCCGTCACCGTTGCCATCACACCAACGAAACCGGCAAACCAGAGTGGTGATGGAAATAAAACGCTGAGAATAGCGATGAGACTGCCAAGCCCCCCATTAGCCATGACTTGTCCCATGTCACGGCGGTGACCTTTATCAAATTTTTCGGCCGCTTTCTGCTTCTCTCCTTCTTTGAAATGGGAGAGTAAACTCGAGCTGATGAAGAAAATGCCCAGCAGGATACCCCAGACCCAACCGCCAAGACCGAAAGTCAAGATACCAACTACAAGCGCTCCTGCAGCACCTGATCGTGTTAGCGAGCCTCGCCAATAGGCCAGGGCAGCGATCAAAATGCTAATCGCCAAAGCAATGAATAGATCGAGCGGGGTAATCAAATTAGCTGCACCATTGTTCATTACGTACTTGATAACAATACGGCAAGGGCCAGCCAGGTCGCCAATTCCACTAGAACGGCCGCCCCGGCGACGATGTAGGCAAGAGGCTTCTCGCGCCGGTTTTGATAGTAGAACCAACCAAGCGTGACGGCCGCAAATAAGGTGATGAGGCCCGTCAGGGGGAGTAGGAACAAGCCCGCCGGTGAACCGAACCGGTCGATTTGCCCTTGCCCATCAAAGTGAAGCGCCATCTCGGCCGGTAGATGGTTGACTAGGATGGTCAATAGACCGAAGAGCAGGCCGTTCAATAAGAGTGCAACACCCAGACAAATTCCTAAGACACGATCATGCCAGATGTCCCAGCCTAAAAAACTCCAATTGGAGGGGAAGACTTCGGAGGTTGGCTCGTTGTTTTCCCTTGCTCTTAATCCATCTAGTTCATTTTTAAAGCCGGCCGGATTGGGTGGTGAGATGCCATAGACAGCCGGACCGGTCGAGATCAACAATTGTTGGTTTATTGGCCGCGTGGCGAAAAATAAGATCGCCAACATTTCTTCGCTTGCAGCCTGCTCCTTTCCGGCAGGCGATTCCCGTTCATCCTCCAGAGGTAGGAAATGAGCTGGCAATAGCGCTCGGCCGAACATCAGTCCAGGCCAGCGCGATCCGCGGAAACGATGATACTTTATCGTTTCATCGCCAAGGTATAGGGCCTGGATCTGGTTTAAGCCTATCACCTGGCGCAGCCGGCCCCATTCGATGACCAACGAATCCGCTTCAACGTGATAGTTAGAGGACGATAGACCGGCAGTCAGGAACGCGACCCAAACCAAGCAAGGGATAGATACAATTAAGAGTAGGCCTAAGAAAAAAGACCAGATATTGATTGGCAATCGTATCAAGAGAATAACCGCCAAGACATCGATCACGATTATTCCAGCTATGAGCCCTAGCCCGATGGTTCGTCCAGGAGTGCGGGGTGGGTAAACTTCCAGCATAAGGCGGATAGTTTACCATAGGAAACATATGCCGGGCGAGAAGCAGACCGGCCGTATCGGTGGTACAATTGGCGACATCACTAGCCAGTTTCAGCAGGGGCTTGCACAGAAGATTTGAAAACCGGTAAAAGCCGGCGAATTCACCTCAGAAAACAACCAAAGCCACGATCGCCTAGCCTTATCATTTCTGTTTGTTAGGAGTATTTGAATGACCGAGAATCTTAACCCTTTTGCTATTGCCCAGGCCCAGCTAGATGAAGCCGCTGAGGTTCTCCAACTAGAACCGGCAATGCATAGGTTTCTACGAGAGCCAATGCGAGAATTCCATTTTAGTATCCCGGTGCGTATGGACGATGGTCAGACCGAGACCTACCGCGGCTACCGGGTCCAATACAACGATGCTCGTGGGCCGGCGAAAGGGGGTATACGTTTTCATCCGGACGAGACGATTGATACAGTTCGTGCATTGGCTGCCTGGATGACCTGGAAAACGGCCGTCGCCGATCTGCCCTTGGGCGGTGGCAAAGGAGGCGTTGTCTGTAATCCTCGCCAGTTGTCAGTGTCTGAATTAGAACGCGTTAGCCGGGGGTATATGCGTGCTGTGACTCGATTTGTGGGATTGACCCAAGATGTCCCGGCGCCAGATGTGCATACCAACCCCCAGATAATGGCCTGGATGTTGGATGAATATGAGATCCTGGTTGGTCATCACGAACCCGGGGTGATCACCGGCAAACCTCAGGAATTGGGTGGTTCGGCCGGCCGGTCCGCCGCCACTGCTCTAGGGGGGATTTTTGCCATCAGAGAAGCTGCCAGGGTTCAAGGATTGTCCTTGGCGGGATCGACCTGCGCCATTCAAGGCTATGGCAATGTGGGTTCCCACGCTCACCGCTTGGCTCATGAATTATCAGAATTGAAGGTTGTCGCCGTCAGCGATGAGTTTGGCGGGATCTACAATCCAAACGGGCTCGATCCATCTGTCGTTCAAGATCACCTTCGCGAAGCGAGAACCGTCAAAGATTGCCCTGAGTCCGACTTCATCAGTAACTCGGAGTTGTTGGAGTTAGACGTCGACGTCCTGGTGCCGGCGGCCATAGAGAACCAGATAACCAGCAAGAATGCCGATCGTATCAAGGCCAGGATCATAGCCGAATTGGCCAATGGCCCGACCACACCTCGGGCCGACAAAGTTTTATTTGATAAGGGCATATACCTTATCCCAGATTTTCTCTGCAATGCCGGTGGCGTGACCGTCTCTTACTTTGAAATGGTCCAGAACGCCTACCAATTTCGTTGGGATGAGTCGTTGGTCAACCAGCGTCTCGATAACAAGATAACGACGGCTTTTCAGGCCGTTCAAAAGATGGCTCAGAGTAAACAAATTGAGAACCGGATCGCCGCCTATTTAGTCGCGGTGGCGACGGGTTGCCGAAGCGGTACGCTTGCGTGGTTGGGTATGATAAAGTTTGCTCAAGAGATGAAAAAAATGGTAAAACATAGAACAAGTGTTCTTGACATAGTTAAAACAAATGTGATACTATTTTCAAAGAGGTTTTAGCTGTTTCTGGGTGAATAAAGGAGCGTTTGAATCATGTATCAAAAAATCATAATTGCAGGTAATTTGGGCGGCGATCCTGAGATGCGTTACTTGCCTAACGGCACGGCGGTCACCAATTTTAGCGTGGCTACGAATAGGCGCTGGACGGATCGAGCCAGTGGTGAGCCCCGCGACGAGACAACCTGGTTCCGCGTCTCGGTATTTGGAGGACAGGCCGAAGCGGCGAATCAATACTTGAGCAAGGGACGCCAGGTGTTGGTCGAAGGACGCTTCAGGGGCGATCCGCAGACAGGCGGCCCACGTGTGTGGACTGGCCAGGATGGTACCGTGCGAGCGTCCTATGAAATAACGGCCGATTCTGTTCAATTCATCGGGGGTCGTGATGGCGGCAGCTTCGCAGCCGGCGATTCTGGTGATTCTTATGAGGCCCCGGCTGCTCAGGAAGAGGACGAAATTCCCTTCTAACTACCCGGCCCTACTAACAATTGCCGCGAGATAACCTTTCCTAACATAAATTCTTCTTCGGGAGAAGTTCGGAAGCGCTGTTGATATGCATGCCAATATTAGGGCATTAGGATTCATTGGTGACTGTATCACATCGTCGATCGGCGATATGATGACTTAAAAAAAGAGCGCCTAATCCTCGTCGATGATCGTAGTTTCATCGTTGGCGCTGTCTACCAAGGAGATACTCTTTTCGGGAGCGAAGTTCTGCATTAAGTTGCCGCAGCAGACGGCAACCTCTTCCTGGTTGAGGGTATAAAAAACTTGTTTTCCCTCGCGCCTGGTCGCCACCAGACCTGCCTCGCGTAAAATGCCTAAATGGTGGGAGACGGTTGGCTGGCTGACCCCAGTCTGATCGACGATATCACTCACGCAAATCCACTGGCAGCATAGTAGAAGCATGATTTGCTGCCGAGTCTGATCGGCCATGGCCTTGGCAAAGGTTACGGAATTTAAGGTCATAATTCACAAATTGATAGACGTCTATATGATTGTTTATTATACGGCCGGTGTTTCAGATGTCAAGGCTGATGAAGCATGTTAAATGTGCGAGTTCGTGGTTTGACTTAACATTCGGGCACCTGTAGAATCCGCGAACTTAAAGGAAATTGCTTTCTTATTTACCTCTGGAATGACCGTATGTCAAAACAGGATAGAGGATAGGCGGCATGCGGATCGTTGTTGATGCCATGGGAAGCGATACTCATCCTGGTCCGGATGTCTCCGGCGCAGTGATGGCGGCCCGAGAATTTGGCGAGGATATCATTCTAGTAGGGGATGAAGCTCAAATTCAGGCCGAGCTAAAAAAGCACGACGCGGCTGATCTTCCCATCCAGATCCAACATGCCAGCCAGGTAATTGAGATGGACGACAAACCTGGCGAAGCATCCAGGAATAAACAAGATTCCTCAATGCACGTGGGTTTACGCCTGGTGAAAAATGGCCAGGCGGATGCTTTCGTTAGCGCAGGCAATACAGGTGGTATCCTGGCCGTAGCTACGCTTCATACCTTGCGCAGGATACGAGGCATCAAGCGGCCGGCTTTAGGCGTGATTTTCCCAATTAAAGAGCGACCGATGCTCATTGATCATGGGGCCAATGCTGACTGTAAACCAGAGTATTTGCTTCAATTTGGGCTTATGGGCAGTCGATACGTTGAGCGCATCCGGAAAATAAACGAGCCTCGTGTGGCCTTGTTGTCCAACGGTGAAGAAGAGGGTAAAGGAAATATATTGATCAAGGAAGCGATTCCTTTATTGGCCAACAGCGGACTGAATTATGTGGGCAACATCGAGCCTAAAGAATTCGTACGCGGTGGCGCTGACGTAGCGGTGACCGATGGATTTACTGGAAACTTGGTATTGAAAACCGCCGAATCGATTGCCAGCTATATGGAGGTTACAATTCGCAGTGAATTAAAGCGCGGCGTCCTTACATCAATAGGCGGCCTGTTGGCTCGTCCGGCTTTCGGCCGAGTTCAAAAACAATTAGACCCCAACGAAGTCGGAGGAGCGCCGCTCCTAGGCGTCAATGGCATAGTGATAGTTTGTCACGGCCGCTCCAACGCATACGCTATTAAACAAGCTGTAGGCCAGGCGAGGTCTGCAGTACAACACGATATTGTTGGCGCAATTCGGCAAGGGTTAGAGAATTCTGAAACGGTTTCTGCACAATTGGAACCTTAGCATAGAACAGAAGACAACGTATCCACTGCAGCCTGCACAATCGCTCAATTCCGTCGTCTGAAATGGAGATAGTTATGAACCGATATTTAGATGCCCGCGGTCGCCCGCGTATTGTTATCACCGGTATGGGAGCGATAACCCCGGTGGGCAATAGCGTAGAAGAAAGCTGGCAGAATGCGCTGATTGGACGATCTGGCGTCGCCCAAATTACCTCGTTCGACGTGAGCGGACTACCATGCCGCATTGCCGGCGAGGTTAAGAACTTTGATCCGCGGGATTACATTGGCTTCAAGGAAGCACGCCGGATGTCCCGCGCCTCCCAACTGGCTTCAGCGGCCGGCCGGCTGGCTTTAGCCAATGCTGGCTTGAATCGGGAGCCTGATGAGGAGGAGTCAGAACGGACAGGTGTCGTCATAGGCACCGGCATGGGCGGCTTAGACTGGGCCGATGAAAACCTTCAGAAGTACCGTACCAAAGGACTTTCGCACGTGAGCCCGTTTGCGGTTACCGGTTGTTTACCTAACATGCCGACTCACCACATCAGTCTCATGGCCAAAGCGCGAGGTCCAATTAGCACGGTTGTGGCTGCATGTGCGACTGGCACGCAAGCGATAGGCGAAGCGGCCGAGTTTATTCGCAGAGGAGCGGCTGATCGGGTGATAGCTGGAGGTGTGGAAGGAATGATTCACATATCGGCTGTCGCAGGCTTCACGGCAATGAGAGCGCTGACTACCCATTTCAACGATAGTCCTGAAAAGGCTTGTCGTCCCTTTGACAAGGATCGTTCCGGCTTCATTATAAGTGAAGGGGCCGGGGTGGTCGTTCTAGAGCGTTTGGACCAGGCGCTAGCGCGGGGAGTGGAGATCTTGGCCGAGTTTCTTGGACACGCTTCATCTTCTGACGCATTCCACGTGGCTGCGCCAGATCCGGAAGGCGCTGGGGCAATCAGGGCTATGCGCTGGTCGATGGAAGATGCCGGCGTATCGACTGAGGATATTGACTATATCAACGCCCACGGTACTTCAACGCCGATCAATGATGCCATGGAAACGAAGGCCATCAAGAAATTATTTGGCGAAGAAGCCTACAATATCCCCGTATCCAGCACAAAATCAGTCATGGGGCATGCCATGGGTGGCGCCGGAGCGATTGAGGCCATCTTCTGTATCCGGGCGTTGCAAGAGGGGATCATCCCGCCAACCTGGAATTACGAGACGCCTGACCCCGAGTGCGACTTGGACTATGTTCCCAATGCGCCACGAAAAGCCCCCTTGAAGACGGTGATGTCGAATTCTTTTGGACTGGGTGGCCAAAATGCCTGCCTGGTCTTGTCCAGATACGATAACGATAGCGATTAACCATGGTGAAGGTCGGACACCAATAATAGAATTGATGATATAGTCATGTATTATCACGTTTAGGTAGGAGTCATGAAAATACTGCGCGACGAAAAGTACATTACAAAACAGAAGAAACGCAGTCAACAGGCGAGTCTCATCGGATTCGTTTTTTTACTTGGGGGATTTGTTCTGGTATTCATCAATATCCAGAACCTACTCTTGTTTCAGTTGTTGGCTCTTCTCGTAGGATTTACCTTATCTCAATATGGAATCTATCTGGCCCACCGCTTCAATCGTTCGCCCAGGCCGGATGAAGTGCTCGACGAGGCCGTCAAAAAATCGGCCAGTGGTGAGCGGATGTACCATTACGTGCTGCCGACTCCCCATGTCCTGCTCACAAAAGCCGGTCCCATAGTCTTTGTCCTCAAGTACCAGGTCGGCAACATCGTCGCCGATGGGAATAATTGGCGACAAACAGGAATCGGCTTTCGTAGATTTTTCGGTCAGGAGGGTTTGGGTAACCCTTCGAAGGACGTGGAAAAAGCGATTGCCGCTCTTGCCGGCTACATAAAAGCGAGTGTACCAGATCTCTTGGAGGTGCCAGTCGGGGCGATAATCGTTTTCACCAGTAAGAATATTAAGAACCTGGATGTTGACGATGCCGATTTTCCCGCTATGCACTATTCCAAAGTCAAGGGATTCTTACGACAAAAAAGCAGCAGCAGCAAGCCGTTGCCCCAAGAGCAGTATGATGCCTTGCAGGCTTCGTTTGATGAAGCTGCCGGTGAACTGTTGTCAGAGTGAGCGATGGAATTATTACCCGGCATACATTGGATTCAAGGTAAGCGAAGCAATATTTTCCTCTGGGAGAGAGAAAGTGACTTGATTCTTGTCGATACGGGATTGCCGGGTGATGTGGGGAAGATACGACAGACCATCCAAGAAATCGGTCGCCAGCCTGGAGAATTGTCGACCATCCTGATAACCCATGCTGACGCCGACCATGCTGGAAGTTCGGCCGCATTGCAAGCCGAGTCTGGCGCGACTGTTTATGCTAGCAAGGCCACGGCCGAGTTGCTGCGTGAGGGAAAATCACCTAGACATATGCCCCGTTTAGTTCAATTCATCATCGATAATTTTATGGGTTATCCTTCCCTTCCACCCAAAACGATTCGCACTCTTGAGGATGGGGAAGTCGTTCCGGGTATAGATGAGTTAGAAGTTTTAGCTACGCCAGGACATACGCTCGATCATATCTCTTTTTACAACCCGGTTCAGGGGATCTTATTTGCCGGAGATGCCTTGAATACCAGAAACGATAGAATAAATCTCACTGAAAAACGAATCACGGCCGACCAAGAAGCGGCTCGTCTATCAGCCATGAAGTTGTTGTTATTGCATCCGGCTACGATTGCTTGTGGCCATGGACAGCCGATGTTAACTCATGATGCGAATGAACTCATGATGCTTTACCGTCAATTGACGCAATGATTCAAGCAAAGGCTGGCTAATCAAAAGGGATAGATGTGAAATAGCTTCCACGCTTATCTAAAAATATCAAGTGGAATTGTTTCATTGGATACGGTATAAATTTAGAGGAAGCAAACCATCAAGCTTTGAGTAGCAATGGCTCTTCAACCGGAATTTTTGAAAATTGAGCCATTTATACACATAAGGGCAAAATATCATGAAGCAACGTAGTATTCTGACCCAAGAACTTGCCGAAATGAATACCTTAATCCTCCGGTTAACTAGTATGGTTGACATGGCCATAGAGCAGGCCATGGAGGCCTTAATTAACCGGGATCTCGACCTTGCCCAAAAAGTGATAACCGATGATGAAGCAACCAACGCCTTACGATTCGAGGTTGAAGAGTTAAGTCTCACGATATTGGCTACCCAGCAGCCATTTGCCACCGACCTGAGGGAGACTATCGCGGCGATGCATCTGGTAAATGAATTAGAACGAATGGGGGATCACGCAGCCGGAATCGCTCGATTGGTGGAGAGGATGGAGGGGGAGGCGGAAATTTCTTCTCTGCATAAATTGCCTAAAATGGCTAAACGAGCTCGGCAAATGACACAGGAAAGCGTTCAATCCTATATTGAACGAGACGCTGAACTTGCTTTAACCGTGATGAGTCGTGATGACAAATTGGACAAACAGTACAATAAGTTATTTCGTGAAATTTTGGAAGAAATGCGGGATGATGACTATATTCGCCGGGCTACCTTTCTTTTATGGGTCGGGCATGATCTTGAACGCATTGGCGATCGAGCGATTAATATCGCCGAACGCGTTATTTTCATGGTAACCGGCAAATTTGTCGAAAACTTACCATCGACATTTGAAATCTGATAGAAAAAGTCCGATTTGGGCAAAATTCGCTTTAAACTTCACTGTTTTATGCCCGATTTGTGTTGATTTCCATACATAAAATTGAAGCTATAACGATTTCCACAGTTGACAATGAGTGATAATTTAATAGAATCCTAATCTTAATTCGAGGATCAACAAGGAAATGCACGCTGGGGATGGTTTCCTTGTACCGTTTGAGCCTGGTTCTACAGGCCACGATCGAGGAGGTGATGGCGTACAAAAAACCTGGTAAAGTTGTTAAATATAGGAAGTGACTATCTATTTGTGTCTCATAGGTGAGAAACCCGGCCGCATTTTGTGGCCGTGAATGGTGACACATCACCAAAGATTGGAGGAGAATAATGAAACGTTTGATAACACTTTCGCTATTGTTGTTGGGTGTGGCCATACTGGTCGTCGCCTGCGGGGGAGAAACGCTAGAATGTACCGACGCACTTGGATGCGTTGAGGTTGCACCAGATGAGCCCATACTTCTAGCTTCTTCGCTGGTCATCTCTGGTCCCAATACCCAATTGGGCTTGGATTCTCAGCACGGCGTAGAGTTAGCCCTTGATTTCCGCGAATCAGTCCTCGATCACCCGTTGGAACTGCAACCCGAGGATGATGGATGTAACGCAGAGGGTGGACAAACCTCGGCTACTAAGATTGTCTCCAACCCACAGGTTGTAGCCATGATCGGTACGAGTTGTTCTGGCGCCGGTGTACCGGCAGCCAAGATCATTTCTGACGCCGGATATGCCATGGTATCCCCCTCGAATACCTCCCCGGCACTGACCAATCCCGCAGAAGCTGGGCAAGTTGGCTATTACCGGACAGCCCACAACGACCTGGTTCAGGGAGCGGCGATGGCTGAATTCGCGAAAAACGAGCTTGGCGTGACCAAAGTTGCTGCTATCCATGACGGCGACCCCTATACCGAGGGTTTGGCGTCCGCGTTCACCAACGCATTTGAAGAACTGGGTGGCGAGGTTGTAGCCTTCGAAGCTGAAGCGGCCGATGCCACCAACGTCGAACCATTGCTGACCACCGTAGCAGCAGCTGGGCCCGAGTTCATCTTCTATCCGGTATTCATCCCGCTGGGCTCGCTGATCACCAATACGGCCAGGGACATCGAGGCGCTGGATGGGGTTTACCTGGCTGCTGCGGACGGTATCCAGTCCCCAAGTTTCCTGGAAAATACGGTCGGTACCTCGGATGGCATGTACGCCTCTGGTCCTGACCTGAGCTTCAGCAACACCTTCTATCAGGACGAGTTCCTACCTGCTTACATGGAAGCATACGGCACTGAGCCAACGGCGCCATTCCATGCCCACGCCTACGACGCCACCAACATGATCCTGGATGCCGTTGAGAAAGTAGCCCAGCAAGGCAGTGATGGTACGCTGCTCATCGGCCGCCAGGCTTTGCGTGATGCGCTCTATGCAACCTCTGCTCTTGAGGGTATTACCGGTACTATCAATTGTGATGATAATGGCGACTGTGCCGATCCGAAGATCTCGGTAAGCGAAGTTCAAGACAACGAGTTTGTCCGCATTTGGCCATAGTATTAGCCTGGTAACCGGGAAAGCTGCATCAAACTTGACCGGTTGAAAACGAAAGGATAATAGGTTCCACTAACTATTATTCAGTGGAACCTATTATCTCTTCAGTACGAAGTTCCTTGACCTTTTTCCTGTTAGAGTATTGACAGGCTCGTTTATGCCAGTGGGAGGATTTTCTTTCTTCGCATCAACATAGACGGAATTAGACACTGTTCTCGATCGCGTTCTCCAGTTAATAATCGTTTGCCCTGCAATTGGAGTGAATTATATGACGAAGCGCTTCAAGGATCTTGATTGGGTAGGAGTCGCTCTGTGGGTATTCAGAGCAGTCATTATCATCTTAATCATTTATGGTGTGATAGCCAAAATTTTCTTTGGCGTCGGAACCGAGTACCAAACCAGCGATTGGGCGACCTTTGTCGTTTCAGGTCTTTCGCAAGGTAGCCTGTATGCCCTGATCGCCTTGGGGTATACGATGGTTTATGGCATTTTGTTCATGATTAACTTTGCCCACGGCGAGTTTTTCATGTCTGGGGCCATGACCACGGCCATATTCGTCGCGGCGCCCATGGCAGCCACCGGTTTTCTGGATGCACAACCTATCATCGGATTGCTGGCGATCATCGTGGTGGCCATGTTGGTCGCAATGGGGATTGCCTTACTGACCGAGCGGGTGGCGTACCGCCCGTTGCGACGTGCTCCTCGCCTCGTACCGTTGATCACGGCAATTGGGGCCTCTTTTTTCTGGCAATATTTCTTTCGCGGCCTTTATGGTGGGGAAATCATACCCTTTCCTGTACCCATCTTCCTGCAGGGCCGGATTTCCATTTTCGGCCTCGATTTCCTAAGAGCCCGGCTGGGTGTTATGGTGGCCTCTCTCCTGATGTTGTTAGCCCTGTATGTTCTGGTTCAACGTACCAGGACCGGGAAGGCGATCCGGGCTGTGGCTGAGGACAAGGATGTGGCTTCATTGATGGGCATTGATGTCGATCGCACGATCGCCATCACTTTTATGGTTGGGGCGGCCATGGCCGCCATCGCCGCAGTCTTTTGGGGCCTGGTTTTCCGACAAGTGCATTTCTTCATGGGCTTTGTGCCCGGCATCAAGGCTTTTACAGCGGCCGTATTGGGCGGCATCGGTAGCATTCCCGGCGCAGCGTTGGGCGGGCTCTTCTTGGGCGTAATCGAGTCCTTAGGACCTCCACTGGTGTTGGAAGGACTCGGCGTGCCTGGGGCCCACCAACTCAAAGATGCCACAGCTTTTATCTTGTTGGTTTTGGTTCTAATCTTCCGGCCGCAAGGCATTGTGGGAGAAAAGTTGCCTGAAGAGAAAGCGTAAGGGGAAAATATATGTCCCAACTCGATATGCGTAGAACGATTCGATTTGGCTTAATAGCCGGTGTGGTCGCCGTGAGCGTCAGCGCCATCGGCATGGTTGTGACCTTTGACGAGCGGGATATTATCACCGGCGTTCTCACTCTTGGCCAGTTACTGCTTTATGGCATTCCACTCTTGGCCGGCTACATGGTGGTGAGAGGAGACGGTGAAGTAAAAGCCGGTACGGCCCTCTTACATGGTCTCGTCGCCGGCTTATTTGTAGCCTTGCCATTAGTCGCCTTGATTTTGTTGACGATTATCTGGCCCGCTATCCGAACGGCATTACCCAATGTCTCCCCCGCCTTGATTGAAATCTTAACATTCGGCCAGGGTGAAATCGTTGGCAGCATCGTCCTCACGTTGGTCATGATGGTCATGGGCGCACTTGGCGCTGGCTTCCATATCTTACCCGAGCGCATTCAGAAACCACTAGTGTCAGGCATCGCCTGGACATTGGGTATTGGCCTGTTTTCTGAGATTCTGATCAATATCTTCCGTCCTGTACCGCGGTCAATTATTCGTATTGTTTTCGGTACTAAAGGCATAACACCATTGTTGGCCGTCATTATCTTCGTCGTCGCCACAATCTTTAGCGCCTGGTGGGAGGCCGGTGGACGCAAGCGATTCCGGGACCGGAAAGCGGCCTTGACGACGGAGCAAGAGAGCCGGTTGGGACGTGTAGGTAAGATAGCCCTGGTGATCTTGATTGTTACACTTCCCTGGGTACTGGGTATTTACCTGTCAGAAGTTCTGGATGTCGTCGGCATATTCGTGCTGATGGGGCTTGGGACTTAACATCGTCGTCGGCTTTGCTGGCCTCTTGGATCTGGGTTACGTCGCCTTTTTCGCCATTGGCGCCTACGTCATGGGACTTTTGACCTCCACCGGAGATCTAGGTCTGGGATTGCCATTTTGGGTCGCGCTTCCTTTTAGCGTTCTGGCAGCTACTACCGCCGGCATTTTGTTGGGCATTCCCGTGCTTCGTATGCGAGGTGACTATCTAGCCATCGTCACCCTCGGCTTCGGCGAGATCATCCGTGTATTGGTCGCCTCAGATCTTTTGAAGCCCATCATCGGCGGCGCCCAAGGCATCATCAATATCGGTAGACCCAGGATCCCGGTTCTAAATTGGACTTTTGATGAGCCGCGCACCTTTTACTATCTGATCCTGCTTGGGTGTTTGTTGGCCATCTGGGTCTCTTCGCGACTGCGGGATAGGCGGCCGGGACGTCGATGGATGGCCCTACGCGAGGACGAAGATGTGGCCGAAGCTATGGGCATTCACCTGGTTAGCACCAAGCTTTTGGCTTTTGCTGTTGGCGCGGCTTTCGGTGGCCTGGCTGGAGGTATCTTCGCCTCTCGTTTGGCGTCCATTTTCCCCCACAGCTTTAATCTGCTGATATCCATCAACGTGCTGAGCCTGATCATCGTCGGCGGAATCGGCAGCCTGCCCGGTGTGATCGTCGGAGCGCTATTTCTGGTTGGTTTGCCGGAGCTTCTGAGGGAATTCGCCGAGTACCGGCTGTTAATGTATGGCGCGTTGATCATCGTGATGATGCTGGTGAGGCCGGAAGGCTTGTGGCCTTCGCCTATTCGCAAGCGAGAGCTACATGCTGAGGATGAAATCGCCGAACGCGAAGGGCCACATCATGAGCAAGTGGCCGACTTGGTATAGAGGTAATCGACTATGGCAAATATCCTTGAATCGACGAATGTAACCAAACGTTTTGGTGGTCTAACGGCTGTCGACAATCTGACCTTTTCGATTCCGACCGGTAGCATCATTAGTATCATCGGACCAAACGGGGCCGGAAAGACGACTTTTTTTAACTGCATAACCGGCTTCTATGATTTTGACGAAGGAGAAATCATGTTCTCCGGGCGTTCCCTTAAAGGCCGGCAGCCCGATCAGGTCGCGCATATGGGCATCGCCCGTACTTACCAAAATATCCGCCTTTTTTCTTACATGACGGCTATTGAGAATATCCTGGCCGGCATGGAGACCCAGCTTCAATCCTCTTGGATAGGCGCTCTCTTTGGCACTAAAAAGACCAACATAGAAGAGCAGAACGCGGTAGTTGAAGCCAATAGGCTGCTCGAATTCGTTGGCTTGAAGGGATTAGGTGATAGCCTGGCCCGGAATTTGCCATATGGTGACCAGCGGCGACTGGAAATCGGCCGGGCTCTGGCTAGCAAGCCGGACCTACTTTTGTTGGATGAGCCAACGGCCGGAATGAATCCGAGAGAAACGGCCGAAACCACTGTCTTCATTAAAAAGCTGCGCGATGAATTGGGCATTACGATCTTACTCATCGAACATGATATGCGGGTCGTGATGGGAATCTCCGAGAACATTACCGTTTTGGACTATGGTGAAAAGATCGCCGAAGGAACGCCGGCTGAGATCCAGACCAATCCCAGGGTGATCGAAGCTTATTTAGGAAGAGGCGCCGCAGCTAGCGCGACAATTCAAGCATAGCGAGAATTTCAGGATCTTAATTCACTAGGCTCTCACACGGTCCCGATGACCAACTATCGTGATCAGAAGGAGTAACGGAAGAAGCATGGCTCTACTTGAAGTCAATAATGTAAATGCTTATTATGGCAATATCCATGCGCTGAAAGGCGTCTCCCTCATCGTTGAAGAAGGGGAAATCGTAAGCCTGATTGGCGGAAATGGCGCCGGCAAAACGACGACGCTACGTACCATTAGTGGCTTGATGAAGCCACGATCGGGTTCGGTTACTTTGGAGGGCCAGGACCTATTGGCCTATAAGGCTCACGAACTACCTACCAGAGGCGTGGCGATGGTTCCAGAGGGTCGCGGTGTGTTTGCAAAGATGACTGTGCTAGAGAACCTGGAAATGGGCGCCTACCACCGTAACGACAGGGAAGGTACCAAAGAAGATCTTAAGGGCGTTTATGAACTTTTCCCTCGGTTATTGGAACGCCGAACCCAGGTGGCCGGCACGCTATCCGGAGGGGAACAGCAAATGTTGGCGACCGCGCGAGCCTTGATGGCTCGTCCGAGTTTATTGCTGATGGATGAACCGTCTATGGGACTGGCGCCGGTGCTCGTGGAAGCTATATTCGACACCATTGTGCGTATTAACCAGGAAGGGACAACAGTTTTGTTAGTCGAACAGAACGCCCACATGGCCCTTCAAGTGGCTAATCGAGGTTACGTGCTGCAGACCGGTGAAATTGTCTTGCACGACACGGCCGCCAATCTACGCCAAAATGAAATGGTGCAGAAAGCCTACTTGGGTATCGATTGAGGGAAATGGATAACCAAGCTGAGGCGTGTACTTTATCCTGCTCGTTGCTCCTTATCGCCAGACAAATCATCCATGGCTGACCTTAGAATTTTAGATGCTGGGGAAGTCCGGCAAGCATTGCCGATGAGTCAAGCCATTGCCGGTATGAAAGAAGCCTACCAACATCTCTCGGCCGGCCGGGCGAGAGTCCCTCTTCGTAGCCATATAGATGTTCCAGCCTATGGCGGCACGACCTTGATCATGCCCGCTTATCTTGAAGAAACGGGCGATCTGGCCGTAAAAATCGTCAGTGTATTTCCCGGAAATGTAAAACAGCAAGAGCCGGCTATTAATGCGCTGGTATTGGTACTGGACGACGTTACCGGCCGGCCGGTTGCCCTCCTGGAAGGCAGCGCCTTGACTGCTATCCGTACGGGGGCTGCTTCCGGCGCAGCAACTGATGTCCTGGCCCGAAGGGATGCTCGGATTGCGGCCATCTTTGGCAGCGGGGTTCAGGCCCGGACACAGTTGGAAGCTATATGTACCGTGAGAGCTATCCAGTCAGTTCGGGTGTATAGTCTTGACCGGGATCAAGGCAAACAATTCGCCGCATCCATGGCCGGTTACGGACCGGTTCCGGATGAGATCGAGGTCGTGGATAGCCCTACTGCGGCGGTGGCCGGCGCTGATATCATTTGCACGGCGACTACTTCGACAACCCCAGTATTCGACGGCCGGGATCTTGAGCCCGGTGCTCACGTCAACGCTATCGGCGCCTTCAAGCCAGACATGCAAGAAGTCGATGCGGAAACGATTATCCGATCGCTAGTGGTTGTCGATTCCGTCGAAGCCGTGATGGAAGAAGCGGGCGACTTACTTGTTCCGCTGGCGGCCGGTCAAATAAGTGATGACCATATTTACGCAGAATTGGGTCAAATCCTCAATGGTGATAAGCCGGGCAGGATACAATCAAAGCAAATTACCTACTTTAAATCGGTTGGCATAGCCATTCAGGATGCCATTGCCGGCCGGATCGCGTTGCAAAACGCAGTAGCCCAGAATCTGGGTTCGCTCATCTCCCTTTAGTTTTTCCTCGTACACGCCTATAGAAAACAAGTGCAGACGACCTTATTGTCCAACGGTTAACGAATGGTACATGACATCAGGGTGGCTTCGTTGCTTCGTTACGCCAGGATTAGCGTGTTTGCCGGGTTTTACCACCTTGTTATACTCAATCGGACTACGATTAGAGTTGGACTGCCTGAATGATAAATTCAAAAAGAGGGTATTGGCTGCTTCTCCTACTAATGCTCGTTGTCAGCCTACTGGGTTGCCAACAAGATGATGGGGAAGAATCTGCCACCATAATTAGCCCGACACCGACCGATATTACAGATTTAGCCGAGTTAGAGGAAGAAGCGCCAGACACGCCCGGGGATATATCCTTCATAACGGTGGCCACAGATGCCCCCTCCCGGTTTCAAGACTTCGAGGATATCGACGAATTTGGCAATGTGGTTGGTTTTGACCCCGATGTTTTGGCCGAATTGGCTGCCGAGGCCGGCTTTGAATACGAATTCGTGGTAACCAGCTTTAATGGGCTGTTGGCTAGCGTGATCAACGACGAATTTGATATTGCCATGTCAGCCCTTATCGTCCCGGATCAGCCGTTAGAGGGGCTAGTTTATACAGAGCCATACCTGGAGGTAGGCCAGGTATTGGTGGTACGGGCAAACGACACCGAACTCGAAAGCTACCGGGATATCAGCATCGGAGTTCCTATCGGCGTGCAGCAGTTTAGTAGTGGCGAACAGGCTGCACGTACCATCGTCGGTTTGAGCGAAGCGGATCTGCAACTTTACGATAGCACGCCGCAAGCTCTGCAAGCACTCATTAATCTTGAGGTAGAGGGGGTTATCCTAGACAACGATGATGCTGAATCATACACGGGGACCTACCCGCAGCAAATGAAAATTGCTGGAGGTTCGGGAAAAGAGGCCTGGATAACACAAAAAAGCTACGGCATCGCCCTTCAAGAACATGACGAAGCCCTGCTTCAACTATTGAATGAAGCCATTAGCAAAATTCGGGAAAACGGTACCCTCGAGAGCCTGGCCAATACCTGGATCGTTCCAAATGTGGCGATTGATGCTGGCGAATCTCTAATAGGTACGCCTGATGATGAACTTGTCTTGGGCATCGCAGGCCAACTGGAAAACTTGGATCCGGCCGCCAGAAATCCAGATCTGGTCAACTGGGAGGTCGCCCGCAATACGATGTCCGGTTTGCTCATGACCAATTCACAAAATCAACTGGTACCGGTTTTAGCCGAGGATTTTCCGTTAATCTCTGAGGATAAAAGGGAATACACATTTCGCCTACGACCGGACCTCGCTTTTCCTGATGGCAGCGAGCTGACGGCCGATGATGTAAGGTTCTCCATTAGTAGGGCCGCCGGATTAGGAAACTTTCAGGTTAATCGTTATCTCAAGGACGATAATCAAGATAACTTTGCCGATGCCGATGCCGTGCAGGTAATCGATCCACAGACCGTCAAGTTTGTATTGAAGGCGCCAACGGCCTACTTCCCGAGTGTCTTAGCAACACCACCGTTTTACATCGTTAGCCAGGAATGTTATGCAAACAATCCGGATCCCGTGAATGCTTGTGGCGGCATCGGGTTATATCATGTGGTCGAATGGGAACCGGGCAATCAGATGCGTTTGGCAGCCAACCCCCAATGGCCTGGCGAAGCTCCAGAATTCAGCAACATCCAGCTACGCTTCTACGAAAGCTCCGATCACATGCGCCGTTCTCTCGAGAATGATGCACTAGACCTCGCTTGGACAGGGCTGGCGCCGGGCGATCTCCAGCAATTGGCTTCAGATTCATCATTTAGATACTGGGAGGGTCCATCCTCTTTCAAGAGCTATCTGGTCTTCGAACAGAGTGAAGCGCCTTGGAGTAATGCCCGGCTTCGAGAAGCGATAGCCTTGGCCATTGATCGCGAAGCTTTAGCCTCTGGGGTGTTCAGTGACACGCGCAAGCCTCTGTATAGCCCTGTACCAACTGATACCCCCGGTCACGTGGCAACGGAGCCAGCGCGCGATCTGGAAACGGCCCGAACGATATTGACCGCTTCCGGTTACAGTCCGGGCAATAAGTTGGAGATGACCATCTGGTTCGTTAATGACGGACGGTACACGGACCTTGAAGAACCATATGCTACTTTGCTGAAGGAGCAATTAGAGGAAACTGACTTAATCCAGGTTACCTTGCAGGGAGCCCCCTGGCAAGTCTTCCGACCGGAGAGCCTCAATTGCACTTATCCGGCCTATTTACTCGGTTGGCCCTCAATCACCCAACCTGCCAGTTACCTGGATGCCATGAGCTGGATCGAATATTTCATTACTAATACAGATAATGTTTGCTCAAATTTCGAGAGCCAGGCGATGGATGATCTTTATATAGAAGCCATGGAAGAGAGTGACGAAAACAAGCGGTTCGAACTTTATGGTCAAATCCAGGAACTTTGGGCCAAGGAATTTCCTACGCTCGATCTTACCCAGGAACCACGTAAAGCAATTTCTCTTACCAATGTGGAAGGAGTAACCATCGACGCGATGGGCTTGCTTCATTATGAAAGGCTGACCAAGTCTGGGGAATGATTTCTGGGGAAAGATCAAAAAATATTGATCAACTAACAAAGGGAGTTGTTTCTTTATCGGCCGGTTTACGGGTCGAATGGTCGCAGACCGGACTCAGGGATCTTGTTCCCGTTTTCTTTTAGACCGGGGACCCACTATCCGTTCATCTCCAGCCAGAAGGCGCTTGATATTGGGCCGCAAGGACCAGGCGATGATTCCTGCAGCGGCGATTCCGCCGACGATATAGGCTAACGTACTATCGTAAGGTTCTACCCCGGCCAAGTAAAGAACTACGAAGGCTATTGGGATAGCGGCAGACATAGCCATAGATGCGATAGAAGCAATGCCGATGGTGAGCAGTACACCCAGTACGACTACTATTGCAACGGGCACGATTGGAAACCATATGGCGCCTGCCCAGCCCACGTTTGGCCCGGTTCCAGCTCCACCGGTAAAACCCAGAAATACCGACCAATTGTGACCGATCACGCTCATGATGCCGCTGATGGCTTCCGCCCAGGGAAGCCAATCTGCGGGCAATTGATCGGCAAACAGGGCTTGCACAAGCCAAACAGCCACGGCCGCCTTTAGAACGTCGAATACAGAGGTCAGGATGCCAACAGCGGCGCCGCCGGCCCGAAATGAATTGGTACCCCCCGTCCGCCCACTTCCAAAATCTCTTAGATCAATGCCTTTTGTGACCTTGACCAATATAAACCCAAATGGAATAGCTCCAAGAAGGTAACCAATCAAGGCTGACAAAAGCAGATAAAAAATTGACGTCATCCTTTCCCTTAGAACGAATTAAAATTATAGCCTCATGGCTGGCGCGCTGCATCTTTATTAACCCATAAAAGCGAATCAAGTTACGGACTATGATGATCCAATTTGTCATCCTTGGTTAAAGTGCAATTGCGCGAATCTTTTTAGACTGACGCGAAAACCCTTGAACATTGTCGCCTAGAAATAAACCGCCGCTAACAAATATCATTCCCGAGGAATCAATGGTGGTTTACTCAAGTTACGCGATAAGGTATTTCCTTAACCCGGCCGTCCACGATGGTGAAGGCTCGAAAAGAGGGTTGCTGCTTGTCGACCAGGGAAATGATCACGTAGGCCGAATCCGGATAGGCGGCCTGGGCAATATCCGACAGGGAGGGTATTGCTGGTCCATGCGGATGAGAATGATAGATGGCCAACATCTCTAAGCCACGCTCCTCTAAATCTAGCATGGCCTCTAATTGTTGGGTTGGATCCATGTAATATGCATGAGGGCTATTCAGCACGTTTTCCACGGGGTAAAGGCGGCTGACTTTGCCATCGTTGCCGGCCATGAAACCACAGGCCTCAATCGGATAGGCCTCAAGCATGGCCACTAATACCGTACGCTGATCTTCTTTGCTGATCTGTATCATGCGAGAAAACGGACGATATTTTCCTAAATTCTTGCCAAAAAGAGTTGATCAGCCTTGTATGCCGCCCTCGGTCAGAGAGCGGACGTTTAGAAGCCGATCGGCTTCGCCGGCCGTCAAGTAACCTTTTTCGACTACCACCTCTCGCACCGTCCGGTTTGTATTCATGGCTTCTTTGGCGACCTCGGCGCCTTTTTGATAGCCAATGACCGGATTCAGAGCGGTAACCAATATAGCGTTCTTGGCCAGCCAACCTTGGGCTTTTTCACCGTTTGCCTGGATGCCAAGTACGCACTTTTGTGTGAAGGCATTGACAGCATTAATGACGATATCCATGCTTTGGAAGAGGTTGTAGGCGATGATCGGCATCATCACGTTTAGCTCGAGTTGCCCGGCCTGTCCAGCCATTAGGACGGTCATATCGTTGCCCATTACCTGGTACATAGCCATATTTAGCATTTCAGCCAGAACGGGATTCACTTTTCCGGGCATGATAGAGGAACCTGGCTGTACGGCCGGTAACCTGATTTCGTCAAGCCCAGTGCTAGGGCCAGAAGATAAGAGCCGGAAATCGTTGGCGATCCTCGTTAAATCTTGGGCCAATGTGCGAATGGCGCCGCTGTAATGAACCATGTCGCCCATACTTTGCATGGATTCAAAAAGATCGCCTGATTCGACTAGGGAAAGGCCGGTCAACCTTTTAAGCGTTTCCACCATTCGGCCATGATACTTGGGATGGGCGTTCAGTCCTGTTCCGGTTGCCGTCCCACCTATTCCGAGCCTTTCTAGACCGGTTGCAGAAGCGGCGATCTTTTCTCTATTGCGTTGCACAGATCGGGCGTAGGCGCCGAACTCCTGGCCTAAACGCACGGGAACGGCGTCTTGCAAATGCGTGCGCCCGCTTTTGACGATGTCATCGAACTCGGCCGCTTTTAGACTAAGAGCAGCGGCCAATGAGTCTAGGGTAGCCAATAGTTCTTCCAATCGCCACAGACAACCTAGACGGATAGCTGTGGGAATGGTGTCATTGGTAGATTGGGCCATATTGACATGGTCGTTGGGGTGGATAGGTTTCTGCGAATCAGATAGCCCGTAGCCTATAATTTCATTGCCTCTATTGGCGATGACTTCGTTCACATTCATATTGTGACTAGTGCCCGCGCCGGCCTGGATGGGATCGACTACAAATTGATCGGCCCACTTGTCGTTGATCACCTCATCTGCCGCTTCCATGATGGCCTGGGCGATTATTTCGCCGGAAATTGACCGTCCATCGTCATTAACCTGCACTTCCTGGAATAAACCCAGCGAAAAATTCACTTCAGCCGCCGCTCGTTTTATCACAGCCATGCCCCAAATAAATGCCCGGTATTGGACTAGTCCTGAAATTGGGAAATTCTGGATGGCTCTCTGCGTTTGCGGGCCCCAATAAGCAGACGCTGGCACCTTTATTTCCCCAAGTGAGTCTCTTTCGATTCGGTATTCACTCATTGGTTTTCCTGTTCTGTAGCGTTGTGCAAAAAAAACCGAATTGGTCAGTGATACTTAAGCCAAGTACCGATTTGACCAATTCGGTCATAACAAGGGAATTGCCACCCTTGAGAATGTTCAGGTAGTCCTGAAATTTGTGAGAGATTGAGCTTACATGTCGAGGGCGTCGTACCCTGGACCGGCCGTGAAGAATTCGTAATTAGGCGCAATATCTTCGGTCAGGTCAAGAACCTCACCACCGGCCAATTCTTTGGCGTTAAGTAATTTGACCGGATGGCCGTCAACTTCACCTTCGAAAGGTTGGCCATCAGGCAGCAACTCTTTCGTATTGGTGATCCATTGACCTGGGCGAATCTCAAGATCGAAAGGCACTTCCTCTTCAGGGAAGATGGCTTCATATGGGCATTCGGGGACGCAGGCGCCGCAGTCTATGCAAGTATCTGGGTCGATATACAGCCAGGGCCATTCTTCCTCTGGTAAACCGAGAATCATGCATTCTACGGGACACACGTCGATACAAGCTGTGTCGCGTAAACAGAGTCTGGTAACAATGTGGGTCATGAAGGTTCTCCTTATCTCAAACTTTTGGCAATCACTACTTTTTCATCAATGCTTATGATAAAAAAGCCATCAATCACTCAGGCTAATGAAGCTAGATCGATCTTTTCCCAATTATATCAATCTCAGCCACCATTTGCCTCTTTCTTTCAGCCAAATAGCCTATAACCCAGAAATCTCATTTAGCGGCAGCGTAATATTCAGCCACTGCATTCCAATTGACGACATTCCACCAGGCAGAGATGTAATCAGGACGCCTGTTTTGATAATTTAGATAGTAGGCATGTTCCCATACATCCAGGCCCAAAATCGGTATGCCGCCTTCCATCAAAGGCGTATCCTGATTCGCCGTCGACGTGATGGCTAACTGGCCAGATGCGTCAACGTAAAGCCACGCCCAACCGGAACCAAATCGTGTCGCCGCTGACTTAGCGAATGTTTCTTTGAAGCTATCAAAGCTACCAAAGGTTTCGTCAATAGCGCTGGCAAGATCGCCTGTTGGCGCGCCGCCGGCACCTGGACCCATGATCGTCCAAAATAGGCTGTGGTTGGCGTAGCCGCCACCGTTGTTACGAACAGCGGTGCGAATTGACTCCGGCAAACTGTTGAGAGATCCCAATAACTCTTCGACACTCTTTCCAGCCAGGTCAGGATGCCCATCAAGGGCATTGTTTAGGTTATTGGTGTAGCCGGCATGATGCTTATCATGGTGAATGCTCATGGTACGGGCATCGATGTATGGTTCCAATGCATCTTCTGAATAAGGTAGAGGGGGTAATGTAAAAGCCATAGGGTCTCCTTTAGGGGTATATAGATAGTAGGAAATCAGCGAAAAACTAAATTCATTAATCTTCGACGAGGTAACCAGAGTGTCGCATGGTTAGTTAATGGAACGACGGCTATTAACTGGTTGGGTTTACAAATAAGTCGCAACTTGAAAAAGCTTATTGCTTAAGGACAGAGGTTTAAATCAAGTCATAAAATCCAGCATCATACAATAGATCATGAATGACCAAATTGTGTGACCATTCTAGCTACTGAAGAGGCCTTTGTCAATAATCGGAATGCCTCCAAAAACAGCCAAAAAAGCAGCTAGATCTCTTCTACTAACAAAAATTATACAGTCAACCAATACATTTCTAATGTTTCTTACTTAAACTAATGCAGCGAATAAATTATGAGCAGTCTGCGTTTTTAACCTGGCGCCCACGGTCGGCAGAAATATATCGCAGCTAAATAGGAATATGTAACATTTACCTGGAGTAAATGCTGGAAGATCATTAACCAGGCGAGCTACCAGGATGAACAAAATTTTTACCGCCCCAACGAGTTGGGTGAATAATAAAATTAGGAGAATTAAAGAGTATGAGCAAGATTATTGGTATTGACTTAGGAACAACCAATTCGGTTGTCGCAGTCATGGAAGGTGGAGAATCGACCGTTATTTCTACGGCCGAAGGCGGTCGTCTGGCTCCGTCAGTAGTGGCCTTCAATAAGAATGGCGAGCGGTTGGTTGGACAAACCGCCAAGCGGCAGTCGACGATCAATCCTGAAAACACTGTGTTTTCAGTCAAACGTTTTATCGGTCGTCGTTTTGATGACCCGGAAACAAAAGAAGAAAGAGCACGAGTCCCTTATACCATCGAAGCAGGGCCGCAGGGTGATGTGCGCGTTAATATCCCTTATTCGGGCAAAAGCTATACGCCACAAGAGATTTCGGCCATGGTGTTGGGCAAATTAAAAAAGGATGCCGAAGACTTTCTGGGGCAGCCTGTTTCTAAGGCTGTTATCACCGTTCCGGCTTACTTCAACGATAGCCAGCGTCAGGCGACGAAGGATGCCGGCCGAATCGCGGGACTGGAAGTTCTGCGTATCATCAACGAACCTACGGCCGCGGCTTTGGCATACGGGCTGGATAAGGATAAAGATGAGACTATCCTGGTCTTTGACCTGGGAGGCGGCACCTTTGACGTATCTGTCCTTGAGGTGAGCGAAGGTCTCGTAGAAGTCCAGGCAACTCACGGCGATACCCATCTGGGTGGAGACGATTGGGACAAAGCCATTAGTGATTGGATCGTCGAGCAGTTTTTGGCTGACCAGGGCATCGACCTTAGCCAGGATAGACAGGCGCTTCAACGAGTACGAGAAGGGGCTGAGAAGGCCAAGATCGAGCTTTCCAGCACCCAGCAAACCGAAATCAACCTGCCCTTCATTACGGCTGATGCCAGCGGGCCAAAGCATCTTCAGATGACGCTGTCCCGTTCTAAATTTGAGCAATTGACGGCCGACCTGGTCGAGCGATTGAAGGCTCCGGTTAGTCAGGCGCTTAAAGACGCCGGCATCCAGGCCAGCCAACTGGACGAGGTAGTCTTGGTCGGCGGCGCGACGCGGATGCCCATGGTTCAGGAGTTGGTCAATCAGTTGACCGGCAAAGAGCCTAACAAGAGCGTCAACCCGGATGAGGTTGTGGCCTTAGGTGCTGCATTGCAGGCCGGCGTGTTGGCGGGCGAGGTGAACGATGTATTGTTACTCGACGTCACGCCCCTTAGCCTCGGATTGGAAACCTTGGGCGGGGTCATGACGACCCTTATCCCGCGGAACACGACGATCCCATCCCGTAAGTCCGAGATATTCAGCACGGCCGAAGATAGCCAGATGGCAGTCGACGTGCATGTGTTGCAGGGCGAACGCCAGATGGCGGCCGATAACAGTACGCTGGGCGTTTTCCGATTGGAAGGTATTCCGGCCGCGCCCAGAGGCATTCCTCAAATTGAGGTGGCCTTTGATATCGATGCTAATGGTATCTTGAATGTGAGCGCTACTGACAAGGCGACAGGCAAGAGCCAGCAGATCACCATCACGGCATCGACGAATCTCTCGGAGAAGGATGTCGATCGCATGGTGAGCGAGGCGCAAAAAAATGCGGACGCGGATCAACGCCGCCGGCACCTGATTGAAGCGCGCAACCAGGCGGATCATATCATTTACCAGGTTGAGAAATCGTTAGGTGGTATGAATGGCCAGGTTTCCGCTAATTTGCGCCAGGATGTTGAAGCTAAAATAGCCGAACTGAAAGAAGCCATGAATGGCGAGGATACGAACCGCATCCAGCAATTGACCGAGGCGCTACAGCAGGCCAGCATGGCCATTGGTCAGGCCGCATACCAGGCCGATGCTGGAAGCCCAGGACAAAACGGCAACGGCGCTCCTGATTTTAGCCAGACGGCCGGTGAAACGAATGATGAAGACATCGTCGAAGGCGAATTCGAAGCAGCCTAAGATTGGTTTCTGAAAAGTAAAAACTTAAACGGTCTCGTCGTATTAATTGCGGCGGGGCCGTTTTTTTGTTCGTGCGTTGCCTTCGACATCGACGGTGATCAGCAACTACCCCGCGCTTGGCCGTTCAGATAATCTTTTAGAAAACGCCCGGTATAAGAATCGGCTGTGGCGGCGACTTGCTCAGGCGTGCCTTGGGCGATGATTTCTCCGCCCTGGTCGCCGCCCTCAGGGCCTAAATCGATGATGTGATCGGCCACCTTGATGATGTCCATGTTGTGCTCGATGATGATGACGGTATTACCCTTATCGACCAGGCGGTTGAGGGCCTGAATCAATTTCGCCACGTCGTGAGCGTGCAGGCCGACCGATGGCTCGTCGAGGATGTAGATGGTCTTGCCGGTGGCGATCTTGGATAGTTCTCGGCTGAGCTTGACGCGCTGCGCCTCGCCACCACTCAAAGTTGTGGCCGGTTGGCCCAGATGAATGTAGCCCAAGCCGACTTCAGTCAACGTCTGTAGTTTACGCTTGATTGGCGGGATGTTAGTGAAGAATTCCAGGGCTTCCTCGACGCTCAGATCCAGGACCTCTGCGATATTCAGATCTTTGTAGGTGACCTGCAAAGTTTCCCGGTTGTAACGGGCGCCATGACAGACATCGCAGGGCACGTAAATGTCAGGCAGGAATTGCATTTCGATGCGATTCTGGCCCTGGCCCTGGCAGGCTTCGCAACGTCCACCTTTGACGTTGAAACTGAAACGGCCGGCTTTATAACCCCTGAGCTTGCTCTCGGGCATACTGGCGAATAGGTCTCGTATGGGGCCAAATAAGTTGGTGTAAGTAGCCGGATTGGATCGAGGCGTGCGGCCGATTGGGCTTTGATCTATCTCGATGACTTTATCCAGGTTTTCGAGGCCATCGATGGTTTCATGGGCTCCGGGCAGATCTTTGGATTTATAAAAGACCTGGTAGAGTCGTTTGCTCAGGATCTCAATCAAGAACGAACTCTTGCCGCTGCCGCTGACGCCGGTGATACAGACGAATTTACCCAGGGGGATCTCGACGTCAATGTGCTTCAAGTTGTTTTCATTAGCGCCCTTCACAATCAACGATTGGCCGGTTCCGGCGCGACGATCTTCGGGAACCGGAACACACTTCCGGCCGCTCAGATAGTCGCCGGTCAATGATTTATCATTGTCGATGATCGAATCGACGGTTCCTTCGGCGACGACCCAGCCGCCATTTCTACCGGCGCCGGGACCGAGGTCCACGATCCAGTCGGCCATGCGCATGGTCTCTTCGTCGTGCTCGACAACCAAGACGGTATTTCCCAAATCGCGCATGCCCTTCAGAGTATGAATCAGGCGCTCGTTATCGCGTTGGTGCAGGCCAATGCTGGGTTCATCCAACACGTAGAGCACGCCCATGAGCCGGCTCCCGATCTGGGTTGCCAGGCGGATGCGTTGGGCTTCGCCGCCGCTCAACGATCCGGCCGAACGGTCCAAAGTTAGGTAATCCAGGCCGACGTTGATCATAAATTCCAGCCGGGCGCGGACTTCCTTCAAAATGGGCATGGCGATGAGTTGTTGGCGGTTGGTTAGCGGCGAGCCAGCCTCATCCCGTAGTTCGCTTACCCAAGATAAGATGCTCACCACAGGCTTTTGGGTGAGCTGGGAGATGGTTTCGCCGTCGATATCGACGGCACGGGCAACCGGCTGCAGACGCGTGCCTTCACAGGTGCTACAGGGCCGGTTAACCATGAAGTCTTCTAATTTGTTGCGAACGTAGTCGGATGTGGATTCGCGGTAACGACGTTGGAGATTGGGGATGATGCCCTCGAACTTGGTGCTGTAGGTCCGTTGGTGCCCTTCGCGGTTGACGTATTTGACCTTGATTTCCTCTTGGCCGCTGCCGAATAATAAGACATGCCGTTGAGCTTCGTTTAGCTGGCGATAGGGGACGTTGGCCGGTATGCTGAAGTGATCGGCCGTGGCTTTCAGGAGCTGCCAGTAATAGCCTTGCTTATCCTCGGTTGGCCAGGCGACGATGGCGCCATCGGCCAAACTCAGATCCTTGTTGGGTACGACCAAATTGGGCTCGATCTCTTTTTTGGTGCCCAGACCCTGGCAATCGGGGCAAGCACCGTGGGGGCTGTTGAAGCTGAAAGTGCGTGGTTCGATGTCGGGCACGCTGGTGCCGTCGAAGGCACAGGAAAGATGCTCAGAATAGAAGTGGTCGGTGCTATTTTCGGGATCGGTCACGTCATCGATGATAACGACGCCATTGCCCAAGCGAAGGGCGGTCTCGATGGAGTCGGTCAAGCGAGATCTCGCGGCTTGGGCATCTTCACTCGTATCGGCCGGTTCGTGGCGGACGATGAGGCGGTCGACCACGGCTTCGATGGAGTGATTTTTGTAGCGATCGAGTTCGATATCTTCGTCGACTTGGTAAACCTGGCCGTTGACCCGGACGCGGACAAAACCGGCTTTACGAACGTCCTCAAAGACACCTTGATGGTGGCCCTTGCGGTCTTTGATCAACGGGGCCAGGATCTGGATGCGGGTATCCAGCGGCATGCGCTGGACGCTTTCAACGATTTGTTCGGCCGATTGGGGCTGCACCGGCCGGCCGCAATTGGGACAATGGGGCGTGCCGATGCGGGCAAATAACAGGCGTAGATAATCGTAAATCTCGGTGACGGTACCCACGGTGGAACGAGGATTGTGGCTGACGCCTTTTTGATCGATGGATACGGCCGGGCTCAGCCCTTCGATCTGGTCGACCTCCGGTTTTTCGAGTTGGCCAAGAAATTGACGGGCATAGGCCGATAAGGATTCGACGTAGCGACGCTGGCCTTCGGCGAAAATGGTATCGAAGGCCAGGGAAGATTTACCCGAACCTGAAAGGCCGGTAATGACGACTAGTTGATCGCGCGGGATCTCAACGGTGATGTCTTTGAGATTATGTTCTCGCGCCCCGCGCACCACGATTTTGTCCTGGGACATAGCTTTCCTTCAATCGCTGTCGAAAGCAGCGTATTTACCTTGCTTCCCGGCTAACCCACCATAGTTATTGGCGATAGACAGAACGTTCATTCTATCACATCCGGAGTTGCCTAGCCAAAGATGATCGTCGTTTTTTAAGGCATTTTTGCTTCGATAAAAACGGATGACAGACACAGGGCGAATAGATCTGGCGCATGAGTTTTGGAATCGATCTTGTTCACTCATGTAAGTGCCGGTCACTGCGAACGGGAAAGTGAACGGGAAACGGGAACGCCGATCCCTCGAGTTTTCCCGTTGATTGTTTTCCCGTTGATTGTTTTTTAATGCTTTCAACTGGAGAGTCGAAGGGTCGTCCGCGTTGAGGCGGTCACCCCATCGGCATGAGGCCGCCGGCCTCTCCACCGGTGTGGTGAAGATGGATGGCAGCGGGTAGTTGACAGCGTTGAGGTACATGGCAGCTATTATGAAGTGTAGCACAAATGTTCGTATCCGACGAATTTAGATCTTGGCTAATGTCGCATGAGCGGATTGGCTGAAGTTCACAGGTTTGTGCATCGGAATGTGCTGTATAATGTCAACAGGAGTCTATCTACTCAGCAGGCGGAGCTGGATGGTTCAAGGTCAGGCTGTGTAGGATTGGTGCGAGATGCAATATGCATTATTAGTAGAACTATTCACAAGTTTAGTTGGGAGCATAAAATGCGTTATGTAAACATGGAAACGTCTCCACGTTGCGAACATTTCGAATTATTTAATTCCTGGGACTATCCACACTTTAATATGTGCGCCAATGTAGATCTGACGGCGTTCTATCCGGCCGTGAAGTCCTGTGGCGTTTCATTCACTGTGGGGATCGTTTACGTATTGACGCGGGCAGCAAATGCCATACCTGAGTTTCGGCAGCGCATTCGGGAGGGAAAGGTGGTCGAGCATGAGATCGTACATCCATCCACGACGATTTTAGCGAAGGATGATCTGTTCAGCTTCTGTACGATGACCTATGAGCCGGATTTTTCATCCTTTGCGGCGGGAGCGGCGAAGCAGATCGCGTGTGTGCAAGAACACCCAACGGTGGATAGTGACTCGTTCGAAGATGATTTGCTGTATATGACGTCAATACCTTGGGTGTCATTTACAAGTTTCATGCACCCAGTTCATTTACATCCAGTGGATTCTGTGCCTCGCTTTGCGTGGGGGAAATACTTCGAAGAAGGCGAACTCTTGAAGATGCCATTGAGTGTGCAAGGCCATCACGCTCTCATGGACGGTTTGCACGTGGGTAGGTATTATGCAGAAGTTCAAGAGTACTTAAACGAGCCGGAGGCCGTGCTAGGAGAATATTAAGTAGATGGTGGGCTGATCAGGTCGCGATCAGCCTGCGAGATAAGTCTGTCGCACAGGCCGGTGGCCTGTAAGGATGCAGCCTACCAATCAGCACTACTTCTTCCCATCGCCCGAACTGAGGTTATCAGCTAATGTTCGAGTGAGGCGACCGATGGAGAGCAATCAAAAACAGGTACCATACGTCCGAACTTTGTTCATGGCGGCCGAAGTGCGCGGTCTCCCATTGGGGCTGGAGAGTGATTGGACGGTGGAAGTGCTGGCATGTGGCACATCCGTTATGACCACGAATGCCGGGGGATTTCCAAACTTGACTAATCAAGAAGAGGCTCCAAACGCTCCCACCTTCAATTTATCGCCAAAAACCCTCGGGCTGTTGCCATTCTTCAGGCCAAGCCAGCCAAGTGGCGCGGTGGGGACACAGGCCACAATCGCTTAAGGATGAGTATATACTAGGACAGATTCAATTGATTGGCGAAGTGTAGATTCTGATTGCGGACCGAAAAAATGGCTGCACGACGCTGCCGTCGGCATCTATAACCGCAAAAGAGGGATGTCCACGGAGACCTAATCTGGTTTGCAGCTTTGTATTAGCTTCCTGCGCCGCATTTAGCTGTACTACTGATATCTGGCCTTCAAACTTCTCGCTTAACCCATCCACGATGGGCGTCATCTCCATTCAAGGCGGTCAGTTGTCCGTGTAGAACATCACCAGAGCTGGCCCGGCTACGTCAGTGGGACCGTCAACAGACTCACTTGAGTTGCCACCGGTGCATGCGCTGGCGACAACTAAAACCAGAAGGGCTAATGCAATTAACTTAGGTCCAATCCTCATTCTGAATCACCTCAATATTTATTAACTCGGATTTATCTGCTTTGTTGCATGGCCAAGATGTCATTCGGCCAAGTGCTCTTGATGTAGGCCAGCACGGCCGTAATTTCCTCATTCGTCAGAATTTCATTGTATGCCGGCATGGCACTTGTGCTTACACTTGACAGCCGTGCACCTCCAACTTGATGGATTGAAAAAGATTTGCATCACCATGATGCCAGGTGTGACCTGTTTCATCGTGGGGCGGCGCTCGTAATGAACCATCGGGATTTGCCTGCTGCCAGTCGGGCTGTCCCTCCAGGTTAACACCATGGCAGCTCGCGCAATTGGTCAGGTATATCTGCCGGCCGAGTGCCATTACCTCCGTATTAGCAGGATCCGCAGTGCTCCCGTTACCGGTCAGTAACATCATGACACCACCGACAATCACTAAAATGATACCCACGATAGCAGCCCCCATGACGAGGTGCCGGCGTTGTTTTTGCCGCCGCAATGCTTTCTGACGCGCGTGTTTTGACACTCTCTTCATATGGCTACTAGCTAATCACCGATGTCGGTCAGATCTGCTCTCTTCAGCAGGGTGGCGTTAAAGGCGACGATAATGGAGGAGCCACTCATGGCCAGGGCGCCGATTTCCGGCCGCAAGGTAATACCAGCCCAGGCCAGGGCCCCGGCAGCCACCGGAATGGCCGTCAGGTTGTATCCGGCCGCCCAACCCAGGTTCTGTTTCATCTTGCGCAAGGTGGCCCGACTGATTTCGATGGCCATCACAACATCGGCCGGGTTAGATTTCATCAGAACAACATCGGCCGTCTCCACGGCCACGTCCGTCCCTGCGCCAATGGCGAAACCAACATCCGCCTGGGCCAGCGCTGGAGCGTCGTTGATGCCGTCGCCCACCATGCCGACCTTCTGTCCATTCGTCTGCAATTCCTTGACCTTGGCCGCCTTTTCGCCTGGCAGAACCTCGGCAATGACCGTCTCGATGCCCAACTCCTTTGCCACCTGCTGGGCAGTAGCAACGTTGTCGCCGGTTAACATCATCGGTTCGATATTTAGCTCTTTGAGCCTCCTGATCGTAGCCTGAGCCGACGGACGCACAGCGTCGGCAATGGCGATGAGCCCAGCCGCTTTCCCATCGACTGCCACATGCACCACCGTGCGGCCGGCACTGGCCATCTCTGCCGCCTTATCTCCCAATCCATTCAAGGCGATCCCTTCCCGGTCCATCAGGCGACGATTACCGATCAGGACTGGAGCGACGGTCGACCTGCGTCTTTAACCCATGACCGGGAATAGCTTCGAAATTGTCGGCCTTTAGAATTGTTCACACCACGCTTGTCGGCCGATTTCAGGATCGCTTCGGCCAGGGGATGTTCGGAACCGCTCTCGGCCGCTGCTGTCAGCCGGAGCAACTCATCTTCACTGACCGGATTCCCGGCGACGGCCACATCCACTACCCGAGGTTCGCCCACCGTCAGGGTGCCGGTCTTATCAAACACGATGGCGTTCAGGTGAGCCGGGCCTTCCAGCGCTTCGGCATTCTTGAAAAGAATGCCATGATCGGCGCCCAGACCGGTGCCAACCATCACCGCCGTCGGCGTAGCCAGCCCCGAGCGCGTCAGGGCAGGTGATGATCACCACCGTGATGGCGAAGGTCATGGCGATCACGATGTCAGCGCCGACCACGACGTACCAGACCAGGAAAGTGACTAAACCGCCGATCACGGCCACCAGCACCAGGTAATGGGCTGCCCGGTCGGCCAATCGCTGCGCTGGCGCTTTGCTGCTTTGGGCGCTCTGCACCAACTTCACGATTTGCGACAGTGTCGTATCTGCGCCGACCTTGGTGGCCCGGAACTTGAAGCTGCCGGTTTGGTTGATGGTGGCGCTGATGACCGTATCACCCATCTCTTTTTTAACCGACCGGCTTTCACCCGTGATGGCGCTCTCATTGACGTTGGAACGTCCTTCCACGACTTCCCCATCCACCGGGATCTTATCTCCCGGCCGGACGATCAGGATGTCACCCACCTGCACGTCGTCTGTCGGTATTTCTATTTCCTGCCCATCTCGTTCCACGCGGGCCATGGGCGGCGCCAGCGTGAGCAGCTTTTCAATGGCTTGATTGGTGCCCGATCGAGCGCGCATTTCCATCCAGTGACCAAACAGAACGAAGGTAACCAACATCGCCGCCGCTTCGTAGAAGACTTCGCCTTCAAAAAGAAATGTCGCTGCCACGCTGAATATATAACCGGCCAATACACTCAGGCTGACCAGCACGCTCATATTCAGGACACCGGCTTTCAGACCGTTGCGGGCGCCGACAAAGAAGGGCTTACCTCCATAGATGACAACCACCGTGGCTAGAACGAAAGCCAGTACATCTGGCCTCAAACCAAAGGGGAGCGGCAGGTGGATATTGAAGAGGCGGGTGAAAAGAGGTGAATAGAGGAAGATGGGGATGGTGAGCACCAGTGAAACCAGGAAACGATTACGCATATCGCGAGCCATATCGGCCATGGTCATGCCCGCATGGCCACCATGGGCCGAATGATCCATGGCTCCGGCCGCATCATGGTCGTGAGCAGTGAGCCATTTCGTGGTCGGCATGTTCATCCGGCGTGTGTTCCATGGTCTCGTGATCCATGGCTTCATGGTCATGCTCGGCCGGCATACTTTGAACTATGTGCCCACCATAATGTAAAGGCAGTGATTCGCCGTGGCAGCGCAACCCGCAGTCGTCAATAACGGCTTCAAGGTCCACCAACGTCACTGACTGTTCGTCGTAATGGACGGTGGTGGTGCCGTTGACTGCATTGGTATGGGCATGGTGTACGCCTGGAAAAGCCAGTAGCTTCTTCTCGACGCCTTGGGCGCACAAGGGATCTTTCATTGTGCATACTTGCAGTACTGTTTCACGCATTCGACACCTCCGCTAAAGCCTAAACAACCAGCAGCCTAGATTATTGATTTCGTTCTTGTATCGTTTGTTCCCACTGAACGCCACGAATATCCTCGGGCCAGGTGCTCTTGATGTAGGTCAGAACCGCCGCTATCTCTTTTTCTGTCAAGGTATCTCTAAAAGCGGGCATATTGCTGGAACCGCCGATATTGGCTGGAAGGCGCGCGCCGCCTAGAGCGATCGACTCAAGGAGAGCCTTGTCACCATGGTGCCAGGTGTGGCCGCTGGCATCATGGGGCGGCGAACGGAAAGATCTGTCTTCATTTTGCTGCTGCCAATCTACCTCGCCTTCTAGATTTTCTCCATGACACTCAGCGCAATTTTGGACATAAACCTCGTGTCCTAAAGTGATCTCGTCTGAGCCCAAAGTAGGTAAAGGCGGGATCTCTGGGGCCGGCGTCCCGGCTAACTCGGAAATGGAGGGCAAGCCGGGCAGAATTGGTTCAGTCTGTGCAACTGCAGATGGGCTGGATTCATTCGCCGGACCCTGGCAACCAACCAGCAAAAAGACCATGGCGATAAGCCCGAGGGGCAGCGGCAAACGTTGTATCATCGTACCATTATTTCCTAAAATGTGTGCACCAGCCAACCAATAGATAGTAGGAAATTCATAAGTCGAGAAAAGCGCGATATGGCCCAGAGAGGGTAGGCTATTTGGTTGGTGAGTCATTTCTGTGGCTCCAATGCTATTAACGACAAGCACAGCCGCCCCACACGATCCAAATAGCTTAGATCATGTGGGGCCTTTGTGTGCCAAAAAAGTAGGTAAGGTATTATTGTTCCGAAAATATTCTCACGTAACTGATGACCTGCCAGCGCTGTTCTTCTGTTAGAGATCCTTCCCAGGCAACCATGGCAGAGTTAAATGGTTCCATCGCACCACCTTTACTGACCCGCCAGAACAGGTAGCCATCAGTCAAAGAGGACATCATTTCGGTATCTCCGAGGTTGGCCGGTTTTGGGTCCAGGCCGGCCGCAGCGTCGCCGTCTCCGGCACCTTCAGGACCGTGACAGGTGACACAGTTGGTCACGAAAATCTCCTGCCCTTCGGCAATAGCATCCGTATCGCCGGCAAACGGATTGGTCAGACTGGCGAATTCATCTGGCGCTTCGACATGCATATTGTCCATTTCGTCCATTTGGTGCTCATCCTCATCTTCCATATGCTCGTCTTCGTCCATATGCTCACCTTTGTCCATTTGCTCTTCTTCCATATGTTCTTCTTCGACAATTTCAGCCGATGCTCCACCATCGCAGGCAGCCAGGCTTTCGCTCCATGAAGTTGTTGAAGGAAACGCCTCTCGGCAATCCGGGCTACCTTCACACAATGCTCAGCCACCGGCCTCTCCATCAGCGAGCGTGAAAGTCTTTCACCATCAAAAACCGGTATGGCAACGAAGTACAGCGAAACACCACAATCGCTGCGTTCGGCCAAGAATTCGATGATCAACTTCGCGGCTCAGGTTTTGCTGGACGACGGCGGTTCCTTTGAGTACATGCCAATGCAATATTGGCATCTGGGAACAGTAGCGTGAACTTAACGCTCACTCTGAGAGCATGACCTCTTCATAAGGACGGGGTCGGGTGAACCAATACGGAAAGTAGTTTGTATTTCGTTTACTGGCGAGGAATCTGCAATAACGACAGCCTGGAGGAAGGTATGAGGCGTTTCTTGTCGAAGCATCCGTTGATCACCGATTACGCCCTGGGTTTGAATAAAAAAAGGCGGCCTGGTTACCAGGCCGCCTCGAAGTGATTCAGAAAATCGTCTTCGGTTTTAGTTGTCGGATGGGGTGGTGTCGACGATGCTGTTTTGTTCGCCGAATTCGTTCTGAATGTAACTATCGGCGTGTTGGTCGTTTACCCAGGTTTGATTGTTCACGAGGTAACGATATTGATACTGGCTATCCTTGGGCAGACGGACTTTGGCGTAAAAGATGCCGTCTTTTCTGCGCTTGGTCATATCGACGGGCTGCCAGTCGTTGACTTCGCTCACCAGGGCAACTTTTTTTGCCTCTCCAGAATCAAATTCAAAGGTCACTTCACATTCATCGTTTGTCTTAAAATATTTTTTCTTCAACATTATAATACTCCTGTCAGATGGGGCCAGACGTGGCGGAGCTATTCAATCAAAAAGAACAGGTAGCGCGCATATTTCGTGCGTATGCTTAGGTAATTTGGCGCCCCGCCTACCTAACAAATCCTCTTATTCTCAGTTTAGCTCCGGACCGATCCGGCTCACGTTCCAATTCTAAAGGTAAGACCCGGCCACGGCCGGGTCTTTCGGACACAAGGAAAGATTATATGGATGTTGGGCGGGCTGTCAAGTGTTTGTTTTCGTCTTGGTCTATGAACAACCGATCAGTTAATGTCATGCTCATCCCCAGCTTCGTGCGGATCAACTTTGGTGAGCAACCATGCGTTTGGATTCGCGCCTTCGCGCCTTCGCGAGAATGATCACTTGTTGGTGTGCCCGCCTGTCTTGCGTTGGGCCATTAATGGGCCTGTGAATGGAGCCATGGTTGAGGCCATGAATGGTGACCATCAATGGTTTCAAAGAAACAGACTGCCAGTCTGTTTTACAAAAGATTGGCGGTTTGTTTGGCTTAAGATTCGTCCTCTGGACGAAGGCATTTAACTGAATAGACGTTGACCAGAGCATGAGCCCGGTGGAGGATGCGCACCAGGAGTTGGGGATTGGCGATCTCCAGATCTAAAATCAGCTGCATTTTGCCATCATCGGCCACGGTTTGGGTTTTGATGGCGGCGATATTGACATGTTCATATTCTAGGAGCTCAGCGATATCCAATAGGAGACCCGAGCGATCAAAGACGTCGATCTGTACGGTCACGATGCGTACTTCATCTTGTCCGACCTGGCCCCAATTCAACCTTATGGTGCGGTCGGCCATGGGGTCAGGACGCAGAGTATAACAACCTTCCCTATGAACGGTCACGCCTCGATCGGAGCGCAGGAAACCGATGATCTTGTCGCCAGGTCGGGCATTGCAGGAACGGCATAGGCGCAATCTCCGGCCGCCAGAATTAGTGATGACGTATTCCTGGCCATTCTCATTACGCACGATACTGCCAATATTGCGCAGCGGCTCTTCATGCCATTCATCGGACACGACGCGGATGGCGGCCGTGGTGGGCAGAATTTCAGCCCGGCCGAAAGCGTAATATAACTCGGCTGCCGTTTCGAAACCCAGTTGTTGAGCGACCAATTGGTGGGAGTAGTCAGGTAAACCCAACATTTTGAGTTCATCTTGCAATAGTTTGCGCCCCTCGGCAACGGCTAAGGGTTCGGGCAGCCGGCGAAACCAACGCAGGACCTTGGAACGGGCCTGTCTGGTGGTGAGATAGCCCAGGTCTTCATCCAGCCAGGTGCGTTGCGGCCGGGCCCAACCGGATTTGACGATACGGACGCGGTCGCCATCGCTCAAGGCCTTATTAAGCGGGTATGGTTGTTCATTGACGTAGGCCATCAAGGTTTGATTGCCCACTTCTGAATGGATGGCAAAGGCGAAATCCACGGGCGTGGCCCCTTTTGGCAGTTCGACGATATCGCCGCGAGGGGTGTATATCATGACTTGTTGACGAAATACATCCTCGACCACGCCTTTTACGCCAGTGCTCAAATCTAGTGGTTCAAGGTGAATATTCAAGCTAACATTATTGGAGAGAGCTTCCACGCGCTCGGCAATCTCTTCTGACCACATAGGCGTGCCTGAATAGACCCAGCGAGCGAGAAGGCCGATTTCCGAGACCTCGTTCATGGCCACGCTGCGGATACGGATCTTCAAAACCTGGCCGTCGCTATAGATGGTGGTGGTATGAAGGGCCCGGTAGAGGTTTTCACGGGGCACGGCGATGTAATCATCGAATTTGCCGGGAACCGGCCGCCACAGCTGGTGTAAATGGCCTAGCACGAGATAACAAGCCAGCCAGTCTTCCACGAGCACCACCACCCGCCGTGGGCTTTCGACATCTTCGAAGAGAACGGAGCGGCCGCCGAAGCCCTTGTAGACGCTGTATATGCTTTCAGGATCGGGCAACACATTGACGACGCTGACACCATTTTCGTGTAAATGGCGGATGATGTCCCTGGCTATCCGGGCGTATAAAGGTTGGTTCTTGTGGTATTGGTGGCTGAGGGCGCGCTTAATGTGGTGATATGAATCCGCATCGAGTACCTGGAGTGACAATGCTTCCAATTCGGATTTGAGCGTCCAGATGCCTAGACGATTGGCCAAAGGTGCAAATACCGCCAATGTCTCTTGGGCTTTGCGAAGCTGTTTTTCTCGGGGCAGGGCATGAATGGTACGCATGTTGTGCAGGCGGTCGAACAATTTGATGAGAACGACCCGCACGTCATCAGTCATGGCGTTAAACATTTTATGCAAACTTGCGTCTTGGACTTCTTCCGGCGACAGGCGCCGGCCGCGCGTGACGCCGGCGGTGACCTCTTTTAACTTGGTCACGCCATCGACAAGTTGGCCAACCTCAGAACCGAATTGCTCCTTGATTTGCTCAACCGAGACCAGCGTATCTTCGGCGACATCATGGAGCAAGGCGGCCATGAGCGTTTCGGCATCAAGCCGGTATTCGGCCAGGTAAAAGGCGACGGTTAGGGGATGGGTAAAAAAAAGCTCGCCCGTTTGGCGACGTTGGTCACCATGTTCCAGGCGAGTGATTTCAAAGGCCTCACGTACAAGGTACTGGTCGCGCAGGGATAGGTAGGTGCTAATGAGTTCGAAAAACTCATGCCCATCCGGACTGACGTATAGCGAGCTGGCCTCTAAAGTACCTGGTTCAACCGGCATAGGTGGCCTTTTCGCTAAAATAAAAATCCCAATTAGTGCACCAAACCATCAGTATGCGCCAATACCTTCAAGTGGAGAAAAGTTCCCTTTTTTGTGTAAATGATGAGAGACGATGGAACTATTCTCTGAAAGAAAACCGAAAGATAAAATCGTTGTTTAAGTCAACAACTTCGACTTTCTTCTAAGTATCCGAACAATCGCATTTTGTTCAAGCCAACAACTCCGGCTTACTTAATTCACATTCAGCCGAATGAACTAGATGAAATAAACTTTACCCGTTTAATAGTTGGCTTTTGTTCCTGAAGTCGGAAAAGCGATAGCCAATGCTGCGTTCCGTCATGATGTATTGGGGGTTCGACGGATCTTGTTCGATCTTCTGACGGAGATAGTTTATGTAAAGTCTCAGATAGTGTGTTTCGTCGCGGTATTCATAGCCCCAGACTTTAGCCAGCAGGGTTTCATGAGGTACAACCCAACCGGCGTTTTGAATGAGATGGGATAAGAGCCGGTATTCAGTCGGGCGCAAATCAACTCTTTCGCCGTCGACGATGACTTGATGGCGATTGAAGTCAACGGATAAGCGGTCGTCGATCTGAAGTACGGAGCGGGGAGTGGGTGCAGGCCAGTCGGCCCGGCGTAGCACGGCATTCACCCGACTGACCAACTCTCGGGGGCTAAAGGGCTTGGTTATATAATCGTCGGCTCCCAATTCGAGGCCGTGGATGCGATCTTCCTCTTCATCTTTAACCGTGAGTAAGATCACGGGCACAGTAGAGATTTCCCTGAGCAAGCGAAGCGCTTCAAAACCATCCATGCGGGGCATCATTACGTCCATGATGACCAGATCGGGCAGGTGTTTACGTACCTGCTCGAGGGTTTGGATGCCGTCGCTAGCCTCGATCACGTGGTAACCTTCCAGCTCGAGATTCATCCGGATGAAGCGGATCATTCGTGGCTCGTCGTCGACGACGAGGATTAAGCGCGATTCTTTTGGCGTCAGGGAGTCAGGTATTTGTTCAATCATCACTCACGAACGAATGTTATTACTTCTTCCATTTCAGCAGACGAAGGCATGACCTCTACGAAATTAACTCGATGCCAGGGGACGATCATAGTCGTCACTTCATCCTCTAGATAGTGTAAATCTTTTCCGTCCCGCCGGCGAGGATTATTGACCGTGACAATCTGATCGGTCGGTTCTGGCATTTTTTCAACCTCGCAAAGTATAGGCTCTTCATTAGCGATATGTAGAATTATGGTAGTGCTCATATATATCCTCTAGGCAATCAAAAGTTCATCTTTTTTAATCAAGAGGCTCGAACGAACAATTGATTGCGACATCAGATGCTCGAGCAAACGCGGATAAAAGTTTCGTCTTCAACATAAAAAAAATGAATCCGCATTTAACCTATTATAGCCTTACTTTTCAAAAAAGATCTGCAAGATCAAGCCACCTAATTGGATGTGATCTCCATTGTTCAGTGGGAAAGGCCGTTCAGGATTCACTTGTTGCCGGTTGACCAAGGTGCCGTTGGTGCTGCCAAGATCGACTAAAGAGATCCCGTTTTCGGAGGTTTTGATCAAGGCATGCTGTCTTGAGACACCACATTCAAAGCCTTCATCGGGCGTCAAGTCTAATTCGGGGTAAATCTCTTTGCCAGGATCCGACCGGCCGATATTAATTTCCTTACCCAGTTCTTTGGCAACTCTTCGGCCGCTGGTCGAAATCATGAATAAGATCTTGTCCGGCTGATCGACAAAGCCCAATCGACCATCGATAGGCCTGGTCGGTTGCTTTCCATTCAGGGGCTCACTGGCGGGGATCTGTACGATTGTCTCGATGTCGTTCTCATCATCGGAAAGCAAATAGGCACCGCACTCCTGGCAATAGAGAGCGCCTTCAACGTAATCGGAATCGCAACTCTCACACTTCGGCATGATCAAATGGCAGGCCAACTGTCTGGGAAACCAGGGAGCGGGTGCCAAATTTGAGCCGCTTGCGACCTTCGGGCGAGACAGATCCCTGGCTAGATAATTTCAACGATTCTTCCCTTAGTTGGCGGGCTAAGCCGGTATGCCCGGCTTCGGCCAGGCGGGTGGTTAAACGTCGCATCCGGGTTTCCGCCTGGCTGACATTGCCGGCGTCGAGATCACTCCAAACTTTCTCGTTCATCTGGTGGAAATTCCAGGCGCGGACGGCCGCCACCAGCGACTCCGGTGGATCATCTTCAGGGGCCTGGGCCACGACCGCGACCTCATGAAATCTTCTAATTCCGTAATCTCGGTCCTTGCTGGAAGGAATATCGGCCGCTAAAATGATAGGTAACGGCACTACCTGGCCCGGTCGTTGGGGTTCAATCGTAAATTCTAATAAGACCGTAAGCGGCGTTCGACCCTCGACGCCGCCTAGTCGTAATTCGTGCCGGTTTAAAGATAAGGGTTGGGCGGTGGGGGCGACCCGAAAAGCCGAGGCCAGTTTGATATCAGGCGGAAATTGGGTGACCAGCCGCACATTGCGAGCATAGGCGGAATCCAGCCCCTGGAAACATTGTTTCAGCTCATGAAGCACCTGGCCCGGAGTCTCGATATAAGCGACATCGCCTCCTGATAGTGAAGCTAGCTGGTCTAAGAAACTATCGTTCCAGTCCGGTCCAAGGCCGAATCCACTGAATAGGACACCGTCATTGGCTGCTTTGCGAACAAGTTCAAGGCAATCCTCATCATCACCATAGGTGTGCCCATCAGTCAACAAGATGAGATGATTGGCGTAACTTGAAAGAGAAGCTCGCCGGACTTCTTGTAGCCCGGCTTGCAGTCCTTGGTGTATTTCCGTTCCACCAAAGGCCCCGATTCTTTCTATCATCGCCATCAGAATACGTTTGTCCGATACCTTGCTGGCGGGCCAGACAACCTCGGATCGATCGCTGAAGACGACGAGAGAAAACCGGTCATTCTCTGACAGTTTGTCGACGATCATGCTGGCGGCCGATTTAACGTTTTCCAATCGTTGACCGTTCATTGAAGTGCTGCGGTCAATTACCAGGCACAGGTTAAGATCTAATTGTCGGACATCTTTTACATTCGGGGGCTTAATATGAACAAGCAAATAAAGCAATTGGGGCGTGGGTTGGGCCACAATCGCGGTTTTCGAGGCCTCAATCTTGACGTCTAATAGTTCTTTGGACATCTTTCAAAGAAGAAAGGATAGATTATTTCTTAGAAACCGAATTCGACGAGGACGCCGGTGATATTGTCGTGCCCGCCGGCTTCCAATGCTAACTGGACCAATTGCTCGGTCATCATGTTTAATGGGATATTCTGTTGGAGAACATCACTTATGACCGGGCCTGGAATCAAACCCCACAATCCATCGCTGCAGATAAATAATTTCCCTCTACGGGGCAAGCTTTGGGTGAATGTGTCAATCTCTAAGTCACCACCCTGGCCAACTGCGCGATATAACATATTGCGTTGGGGGTGAACGGCCGCTTCTTCTTCCGTAATCTGGCCGGCATCTATTAGGCGGCGCACATAAGAATGGTCGACAGTAATTTGTTTTAATTTACCATCAACCAATAAATAAGCCCGGCTGTCACCAACATGGACCACATATAGACGGCGGCCAAAAACGAGGGCCGCGGTGAGGGTCGTACCGCTGTCCTTGCCAGGATCGGGGCTGTGGATGTGCTTATTTGCAGTCTGGACAGCATCCAAGATGACTTCGCTGACAGGCTCTGGGGATTGGCTATTATCCTCGGTGCTTGTTTTTAGCAGCGGCAGGTAAATCCTTTCCAATACATATTGGGCTACAAGCCTGGAAACGCCTTTACTCGCTTCATGTCCGTCATGATGGCCGCCCATTCCATCGGCAACGATATAGAGGCCGAACGATATTAGAGGTTCCTGGCCACCCGATTCGGCGGTAAAAATATAGGATGAGTCCTCGTTACGAGAGCGGACGTTCCCAATGTGGCACGATTGGACAGCTCTTAGGCCAGGAGCATGGCTCAATTCGGACGGTATGTCTTCCGGTTTGGTCTCGGCCGTATCGGTTAGCGGATCTGTTTCCTCTAGCGAGTCTTGCATGACCAGGATCTCTTCATCCGTGACCTGGATGTTATCCTCGACAACGGTTGCCGATTCATTAATTGACTCCAAGCCAGATACTCCATCCTGCGCTCATCTCATTTCCGTTGTCGCTTCCTTTCCCTTCGTCTGCAGGATCGACGGTTTTCTGGATAAGGGTCAATTGATTGTCTGGTTGGGACGGCTGAGCGTTTTTTTCAGCCGTTTCTTTGTTACCCAGGATTTTGCCAATGAACTCGCGCACGATAACTCCAATAAAGAACCTAGTCCCACATTTAATTTAAGTGGGCAGAGCATAAAAATGATGATCGCAAGAACCAATATAGACCACTCCATCAGCGACCAAAGGCGAACCGACGACCACATCATTGGTCTGGAATTGCCAGCGGAGCTTGCCGCGCTTGGTGTCCAATGAGTAAACCTTGCCGTCGGTCGATCCGAAATAAACGGCGTTCTGAAAGACCGCGGGCGATGAATTAATCTGACCTTCGGTTTCAAAAAACCACAATTGGCGGCCTGAGTAAATATCCAGAGCGTACAAGTTACCGTCTGACGAACCGATATAAACCGCGTCTTTATCGACGGCCGGTGTGGAGACGATGGGTCGTCGGGTCCGGAATCGCCACAATGCCCAGCCTGAATTCGCATCTACGGCATAGACGGTCGAATCCATTGAGCCAATAAAGACCATGTCTTCGGAGAGGGTCGGCGATGAAGTGATAGACCTTTTAGCCTGGAATTGCCACTTTATCTTTCCCGATAAATCGAGACAAAAGACGTATCCACCTTCAGTGCCAAAATAAATCCGGTCGTCTCCGACGCACGGTGTCGAACGGACCGTGCCATGGGCGCTGGCTTGCCATACCTTGCGACCCGTGGAAGCGCTAATGGCGTAAAAATGGCCATCATCTGAGCCGAAGAAGACGTGCTCGAAGTCAGCCCTAGGGGAGGAATAGACCGGTCCGCCGGTCTCAAATCGCCAATTCAGACGCCCACTACCCTTTTGTAGGCTATATAAATAGCCATCGGCCGAGCCCACAAAAATTGAGTCCTGATAGATATACGGGGATGAGGCTATGCCATCAGAAGAAGGGTATTTCCAAATGAAGGTGCCCTCATCCGCGCCGAGGGCGTACAGGTTATTGTCGTAGGCGCCAACGTAGATAACACCGTCGGAAATGGCGGCCGTCGACCGAATTTCATCTTCACATCTGAATCGCCATAAGGGCGAGATGCGCTGGACTTGTTTGGCTTGTGAATGTTTTGGTGTGGCCTGGCGAAATGGTTCAGCGGTTCGGCCATCGGTCATAGTTGGTGTATAGCCAGTATCGATGCCTTGCCCTAAACCGTTTGATCCAGAGCCAAGCGCTAGTAAGGCCTGCTGGAGGTCCGATACTTTTTGGTAACGATCGGAAGGGCTGTAAGATAAACAACGCTCAATAATCGACTCCAGGCTCTTAGGAACATCAGGATTTACGTTGCGAATCGGCCGTTCGTCAAACGAGAAGGGTGGTTCGGTCCGGGGATCTTGACGGGTGAGCAAGTGATGGAAGGTTGCGCCTAAGGCGTAAATGTCGCCGGCCGGGCTGGCTTCTCCCCGGTACTGTTCGGGAGGTGAGTAGCCCTCGGTGCCGATCATGGTCCCTTTCAGGCCGGTTTGAAATACTTTGGCGATGTTGAAGTCGATAAGCCTTACACGACCATGCCTGTCCAGCATGACATTTGAAGGTTTTAGATCGCGAAAGATGACGGGGCTTGGTTCGTGATTGTGAAGATATTCAAGAACATCACAGAGTTGCAGCATCCAGTCAACGACTTTATCCGGCGGGAAATAGACGGACTGCTCGCTTAAAATAGCTTCGAGGTCTTGACCGTGGATGTACTCCAAAACCAAATAACTTCTATCGGCCTCGGTGAAAAAATCATAAACATCGGGGACGGCCGGGTGGTCGAGGGTAGCCAGGATGCTCGCTTCCCGTTCGAAGGAAGTCGTGGCCATCTCCCTAACTTTCGGATCCCGGTTTAGGTGGACCATCTCCTTCACAGCACACAAACGGGTGACGGCCGGAAAGTGCATATCCCGGGATTTGTAAACGGAGCTGAAGCCGCCAACGCCTAATGTGTCTACGACCTGGTAGCGGTCTTGTAAGACAGCCCCAGCTTGAAGAAGGCCTTGTCGCCTCTTCAAGCGGCGATCTTGATCATCTGCAAGTTCTTTGGTTTTTAGATCGCTCATGCTGATACCCGGCCATTATCTGATGGAACACTCATCCGTTAATTATATGGTCTGCGATCTATAAGGGCAATTGGTCCAATAGGACTATATCGGGGTAAAGTCCCAGTCCATTAGGGCTATTGAATTAACGGTGGCTTCTACTTGAAGGAAATGGAACTTGACCAGAGCCATTGTAAGTCAAGTTGGCTAGGTTACCTAACTTGACCTTTAGATAACGATACGTTCATGCCAGATTCGTTCACCGCCGATACTATGGCAGTAACCTTTCATTTGCGCTGACAACTCCTTTAAATCGGCAAAAAAGGTTCCGATTTGCGACTTGTAGTAAACGGTCGCATCGATCTTGGCCTGCAAAGCATCATCAGCCAGCGGTATTATTTCTGGCCGCCATAATTCGTGAGGAGTCGTGGCGGCAAACACGGCGTTCTCCAGTCGCGCATAAGGATAATCTTCGTAATAGATGGGTTTCATGGGTCTCAGCCAACGTTCGGCGGCCTGTTGGGTAATTTGATGGTCGACATGGTTTCCAACTGTTAGCGGGGCTAATAACCGTTGATGCGGGGGCAAGGTCTCCAGTAGTTGAACCAGGAAGTCTAAAAGGCCAGCTTCGTTGGCGTTGACGTCGCCAAAGAGGGCTTCTTCTGAAGCATAGAAGGCCTCGCCACTTACTGGATCAGCGCGATATATACAATCCGGTACTGGCCAATGGAGATAATCAGCGCCTAAATGGGTCAAAGCAGCCACATCTTCCTGGCGGCGAGCCGCCACGGTCTCGGCACCCAATTGCCAGCGGTCGTGGAGACCCCAGGCAAATTCCGAGAGTGGTCCCGATGGTGGGTCACCGGCCATAATAGTTACGATGAGAACATGCTCACTTGCCGTGCTCTGTTGAAAGATTTGGCCTCCACAAGATAATACGGCATCATCCAGATGGGGGGACAAATAGATAGAATCGTAGTGGCTTTTCATATGCCTATTGGCTTGCCTTCCGCTTGCTAACTATAATTGAACTATGACCAACCGGTTGACCCATATCGACGAGAGCGGGCAGGCAAGAATGGTAGATGTCGGGCACAAGCCAGACACGCTACGCCAGGCTGTAGCCCGCGGTTCGGTCCTCATGCGGCCGGAGACTTTAGCGCTCATTATAGAAGGAAATGCCAAAAAGGGGGATGTACTGGCAGTAGCCCGGCTAGCCGGGGTTATGGCTGCCAAACGAACCAGCGAGCTAATTCCCCTAAGCCATCCGCTGTTGCTAAATCACATTGAAGTGACCTGCACGCCCAACCGAGATGAAAAGCGGATCGACATCGAAGCTTCGGTACGAGTTGACGGTAAAACAGGTGTAGAGATGGAAGCCCTGACAGCGGTGGCTGTGGCTGGACTAACCATTTACGATATGGCCAAAGCGGTCGATCGCACAATGCAGATAACTGACATTCGATTGGTCACCAAATCCGGTGGACAGAGCGGCGATTTTTCTGCTGAAGAATAGGCGAATTGGTAAATCCCGATGACGATGGTAATAGAAATACGATTGTTCGCGACCTTAAAAGAACGGGCCGGACGAAATCGAATTGAATTGACGCTTAAGGAAACGGCCACAGTAGAAGACTTGCTGGCGACCATAGCCCAGGCTTACCCATCATTGGCGCCAGCCCTGCCCACAGTCCTTGTGGCCATCAATAAGGTCTATGCTGCGCCTAACACGACTCTACATATTGACGATGAAGTCGCTTTGTTCCCCCCGGTTAGCGGTGGGGACGAAGAGGGTCTGCCCCATCCGACATTTTTTGCTATCACGAGCGAGGCCGTTGACCTCGATCTCATTTACCAGGACCTCCGGCGGCCGGATATTGGGGCAATTGTCACTTTTTCTGGTTCAGTGCGAGGCGAAACTGCGCGTGAGGGATTGCCGACAGTCACCCAATACCTGGAATATGAAGCGTACGAAGAAATGGCTCTAGCCAAGATGGAACAGATCGCTCGTGAAATCTGGCAGCGCTACCCTCTAGTGAAAGGCATTGCCATTGTACAGCGCACTGGTAAATTAGAAATTGGTGATACAACAACTATCGTAGCCGTTGCCGCTGCTCATCGTGATCAAGGCGCATTTGAAGCTGCCCGGTATGGAATTGACCGCTTGAAAGAGATCGTCCCGGTCTGGAAAAAGGAAGTCGATCAAGATCGCTCGATATGGATCGAGGGGAACTATCGGCCGACAGAAGCGGACAACTAATAACCCTGGTCAAATCATGAGATAGTGGTAAAGTGTGCGTCGAAGAAAGCCGTCGTTTTCGATATGAGCAAAGAATTTTTTCTTTCGGCCTTCTGAGTAAGCTAAAGTTGTTGATTTGGTCAAAAATACGATCCTTCGGCTTACTTAAAGGGAAAAGATCCACCCTTACTCAGCAGTTAAACAAGATCAGGAACTTTTCTCCACTCGGTAACGCTTTATCTATCATCCTATCGCAAACCCTAGGCTAACTCAAATGAACATGCTCGTCATTCTGCTAAGATCGGAAAGGATGCCGGGTTTTTGTGGAGAGAAATGATGCAAGACTCTAATCAAGTGAATGGTGAACGTATCGTTGTAACCGGAACGGGAATGATTACGGCTGTCGGCCATAATGTGCCTGATACCTGGTCGGCGATCATGGCAGGAACGTCTGGATTTGGGGCCATCACTTTATTTGATGAAGAACTGCACAGTCTAGGCGGTGTGTGTGAAGTTAAAGATTTTGATCCGGACGCATATCTTGGACGAAAGGTCGCCAGGCGCAGTGATCGCTACCAGCAACTGGCGGCCGTAGCGGCGGCTGAAGCCTTGGAACAATCTGGCTTTCAAATCACTGATGACAATCGAGAGCGGGTTGGGCTCTATATTGGCACCGGCGTAGGCGGCATTCGTACCCTGGTCGATCAAGAACATGTTTTAATAGACTCGGGCGCGCGACGCCTAAGCCCGTTCGCCATCACCATGATCATGCCCAATGGAGCCGGTGGTTTACTTTCTATTGAATACGGCATCCAAGGGCCTAGCGTCACCATCACGACTGCTTGCGCGGCCGGCGCTGACGCCATCGGCCATGCCCTACGAGCGCTTCGCCGCGGTGAGGTCGATGCGGCCGTTACCGGCGGTTCTGAATCCATATTAACCTCGGTTGCCGTTGGTGGCTTTGAGCGAGCCGGAGCAACATCGTCCAAGACGAGCGGCACCCCCCAACCTTTCGATAAAAACAGAGATGGCCTGATTCCGGGAGAAGGCGCTGGCATTCTGGTTCTGGAAAGGCTGGGCCATGCAAAAGCTCGAGGGGCGACGATTTTAGGCGAGATTGCCGGGTACGGGCAGACAACCGATGCCTATCACATTACAGCTCCTTCGCCGGGTGGTTATGGCGCCGGCCGGGCGATAACGAAGGCATTGGAGGATGCCGGTCTACCGGCTACTGATGTCGATTACGTGAGCGCTCATGGCACGGCCACGCAGTTGAATGATTCACATGAGACGATGTCAATCAAGTCGGCCCTGGGTGAACATGCCTATGATGTAGCCGTAAGCTCAACCAAGTCGATGACCGGTCACGTGATGGGAGCAACGGGCGCCATCGAAACCATTTTCTGTCTACTGGCCATTCGGGATCAAATGTTACCGCCCACGATTAATTATGAGACGCCTGATCCAGATTGTGATTTGGATTATGTGCCGAATGAAGCCCGCCCGGCCGAATTGAAAGTGGCCATCAATAATGCCTTTGGATTCGGCGGCCATAACGCCGTGCTGGTCATCAAGGAATTTGCAGAATAAACATCTATGGATAAGGTGAAGCTTTACCCTTTTCCTCCTGGGAAAGCTCCTTAGTCCTTTTAAAGCTGGCGTAAGATGGAAAATAGTATCGACAGCGAATCGCTTCTCGGCATCGAATTCAAAAACCAATCTTTATTGGTCCGGGCATTGACCCATCGTTCTTTTCTAAACGAAAACCCCGATGCAGGGATAACGGATAATGAAAGGCTCGAGTTTTTGGGCGATGCCGTGCTTGATTTCGTCGTGGGCGCCTATCTCTACCGGCGCTTTCCAGAGATGGATGAAGGCGAATTGACCATGCTACGGGCCGCCCTGGTTAGGACGCAAACGCTGGCCAGTTTCGCTCAAAAGTATGAGTTAGGCCAGGCATTACGATTGGGTTTTGGTGAAGCTGAGAGTGGCGGCCGGGAACGTTTGCCCACACTTTGTGCGGCTTTCGAGGCGGTCGTCGGCGCTATCTATCTAGACCAGGGAATGGAAGTCGCGGAAGCCTGGGTGCAAGATTTGATCACGCCTGCTTTGGAGCAAATCATATCTGATGAATCCCATAAGGATGCCAGAAGCGAGTTCCAGATTTGGGCTCAGGCCCAGCACAATCAGACCCCGCGGTATGAAGTTTTGGCGACCGAAGGTCCCGATCACGACAAGACTTTCACCGTTGCCGCAAAGGTTGGTAACGAAGTGTGGGGAGTCGGTAGTGGTCGCAGCAAACAAATGGCAGCCCAGGTAGCCGCCAGCGTGGCGCTGGAAAAAGCGGAAGCAGTGGAAGACGCATAAAGGCCGGGAGTATTTTATGGGAGCAACCGTGAATCGCCTCATGATTACGGGCGGCAGTAGCTATTTGGGCCAACACCTGGTGCCTTTGGCTACCGGCCAATATGATGTGCGATACACATATTTCCAAGTCGATCCCTTAGACCTGAAAATTGGCACACAACTGGATGTTCGCGATGCTGAAGCCGTCCGGCGGCTGATATTGACTTACGAGCCACAGGCGGTCATTCATTTAGCCGGTTCCAACCGATCGGCCGATATGGAGAACGTTATTAAGCAAGGTACGGCCAACGTGGTAGCGGCCGTCGAAGAAGCCGGGATTCGGCTCGTTCACATGTCGACCGATGTTATATTTGACGGCCGTCATCCCCCTTATAGCGAGTCACACCGGCCGACGCCCATTCATGCATACGGTCAGGCGAAAGCGGACGCCGAAGCCATCGTCAGCGATTATGCCGATCAGGCTATCATTCGCACGTCGCTCATTTACGGCTTGACTCTCATGGATCGAGGAACCGAGTGGATGGCCGCCGCCTTGAGGGAGGGACGACCGGTGAAGTTGTTCAGCGATCAAATACGACAGCCGGTGTGGGCGGAAACGTTGAGCCTGGCCTGTTTAGAATTGGCGTCCTCGGATCATCGCGGCGTCTTGAACGTGGCCGGAAGCCAATCGATGAGCCGGGCTGAATTTGGGCTAAAATTGTTGGATTGGTGGGGAATAGAAGAACGGGGTAGCCTGAGCTTTGGGCCAAGCGATCCTAAATGGCCGGCCGATACGCGCATGGATCTATCGTTGGCGGAAGATTTGTTGGCGACGCCGTTACTGGGGGTAGATGAGGTGATTGAGCGGCATCGAACCTAGCCGGGCACCCGATTAGGATCAAGCACATATTGCCACCAATTATTTGAAATGCCCGCTGTCTGACCAGCCACATGGGGGAAATGTCTGAACCACCACAAGTGGTGCTGGCGGGTATCACCATTACCCCACTCGGCGCAATTCACCTGCCTGGTCCGGCCGGAGAGGTCGGGGAAATTAAGCCAGGTATCGCAGCGGCTCAGGACCTTGGCCCGGTTGCCCCAATCGTAATCTTGCCGGCTGTTGGGCGCGAAGTGGACGTTGCCAACCTCGGCCTGGCCCGGCCTGTTCATGTCGTAGCGTATGAATCGTTGCCAAAGATTGGCTTCACCCCGTTTGCCGCGGTAGACCTGGGCCATGATCGATTCCGCACGGTGGCCGTATGATTCCAACATTTCGCCCAGGCCACGTTCGTAATTGAAACCCATGATGACGAATTTCCGTGACATATGGCCGAAACTATCCAGCGGGGGCGAGTTGCACCAAAAAGCGCCAGGCCCGGCCATCCTGGACTCATAGAAACCGCCATAAGGAAAGGCTAATAGCCACAGTTCGTCAATTTGGTCGCTTTCTATGCGACTCTATCACATCAAAATCGGCTAAGATGTGATCATAGTCAGCCCAATCGGGCTGGTGAAAACCACTCCGGGCTCGCCAGGCGGCCGCATAAGCTTCGGTCTGTGTAAGTAAAGCCGTCTATTTTGACCGGAAAGGCATCTACCTCCAGGCTTTCAACGATTTGATAGTTGCAGTAGCCATAGCTGGCCTGGCGCAGGTCGGCGATGAAGTTCGTGGCTAATTGGACGGCATCATGCCAACCGAAGAGGGATGATAATTTGCGGCCGCCTTCTTCGCGGAAGATGGGATCGTAGTTGATCAGCAATACCCTGGGATAGACCGGCTCGACAGGTGGCATCGAGCCGGTCAACATTTCGGGCCGGCTGGCGTCCGAGGGGCGCGGTTTGGAAAAAAGATTGTCCAGAAAGTTGCGTAACAAAGATGTTTTTCTTTAGGTCGCGTCAGATCAGAGCGACGCGGTTCTGGATAGCCCCAATGCCTTCGACCTCACACTCCACAACATCTCCGTCCTGGAGAAACTCGGGTGGTTGCCGGGCGAAGCCTACGCCGCTGGGCGTGCCGGTGGCGATGATGTCGCCGGGCAGCAAGGACATGCCCCGCGACAGGTGATCGATGATGGCGGGCACGCTAAATATCATCAAAGAGGTATTGCTGTCTTGTTTGACTTCGCCGTTGACCCGGCTGGTGACCTGAAGATTTTGGGGATCGGGCATTTCGTCGGCGGTCACGATCCAGGGTCCCAACGGGCAAGCGCCATCCAGGCTCTTGCCTTTAAAGAATTGTTTGTGCTGGCGCTGTAGGTCCCTGGCGCTGATGTCGTTGACGACCGAATAGCCGAAAACATAATCCATGGCCTGGCCAGGAGAAATATTCTTGCCCGAACGGCCGATGATGACGGCTAATTCCACTTCCCAGTCGAGCTCGGCCGTAACCCCCGGATCGTAGGGAATATCATCATAGGGTCCATTGATGGTCGTGGTGGCCTTGGTGAAGATGATGGGAAATTCCGGCAATTCCATCTTTTGGCCGCTGGAGGAGTAATGCTCTTGGGCATGTTCGGCATAATTCAGACCGAGACACATCACATTGCGCCGTGGATTGGGGATGGGCGCCTTCAATTTGACGCTGTCGAGCGGCAGCGTCTCGGATGCTGATTCGAGTACGGCCCGGGCCTGGGTTAAGGCTTCGGGGCCCTTCTCGATCAGCTCTAGCATGGTCGGGGCTAAGGATGTTAGATCGACAATAGCACCGTCGCGCAGAGCGCCTATCTTGACTTGATCTTTGTACGAATAAGTTACCAGTTTCATGTTGTTAGGTCCTTTGTTGATAGGTATTAAGATCGAATCGCCTGGGGATCATAATATCCCTCGGCCGTCATGTCCAACAACTGATGCCAACTGGTGGCTCAGCCGCTCGGACCCACATTCGGACAGCCGCATAACCTTGAGCCTCTTCCATCTTCTTCCAGAAAATAACGATGAGAACCTGGTAGCAATAACAAATCGATTGGTGTGACAAATGGGTTGGCTGTAGGATAATTCCTAACAGTATAGATTAGTGAGGGAGTGGTCATGATTATTCGTTTAGCAACAACTGGGGACGCGGAGCTCTTGGCCGAACTGAATCGCGATGTGCAACAGATCCACGCCGAAGCCTGGCCTAGCTTCTTTAGAGAAGCCACCAACCAGGCCGAGGTCGCCCATTGGTTTGAGACAACCCTGAGGAAACTGGAGAACCGGGTCTTTGTCGGCGAAGTTGACGGGTTGGCCTTTGGCTACATCTACTGCGAGATTGCCCGGCGGCCGCAGAATCCTTTCAACCGGCCGCGGGATTTTGTGTACATTCACCAGATTTCTGTGAAGCCCGATTATCGCCAACTCGGCTACGGCAAACAACTCATGCTCCGGGTCAACGAATTGGCTAGGTCTGAAGGCATCGAGCAGGTACTACTGGATACCTGGTCCTTTAATTCGACGGCCAAAAAGTTCTTTGGCGATCTAGGTTTTGTGGTCTTTAACGAACGGATGAGGCTTGAAGTCGATTGACTCAGCTTGCCTCTCAGCCGCCCGGCTGAAGCCTGGCCCAAAGTAACGGGTGATCCGAAGCCGGATCATCGATACATTCAGAAACAATGCCCATGCCCCGGGAAACGAAGATGTGATCGAGGCCGTCGTTGGGTACGATCCGGCAGCAGGCATCATCCTCATCCAAAGTCTTCAACAATTCTTCTTGAAATCCTTGCATAGTTTGTTGTTCTTCAAAAGTACAAGACTCGCGCACAATGCAACGACTAAAGTTGAAGTCACCCAAGGCAATGACATTTTCCTGACCGGCTAGCAACTGTTGCAGACCGGCCAGTTGTTGTTCCTGGTCGGGAAAACGGCAGGTGTTGCCGAAGTGGTTGACGTAGATATTGTAGGTGTCGTCGCCGGCGGTGACCTGGGCTTCAACAACCGCCACCTGTTCGCCTTCACTGTATAGATAATGGGTGGTGGCGTTTTCAATGGGGTATTTGGATAACAAAGCGTCGCCAAAGGTACCGGTCACGGTTTTTGGTCCATAATAGGAATACATATCCAACTTATCGGCCAGGTAACGGACAATGTCGGCGTTACCGCCATTGATTCGGGCGTTGTCTGATTCCTGCAGGCCGATGATGTCGGCATCGATGCCCTGAAGAATTTCTAACTGCCCGTCGAAATTCTTTTCCGTATCAAGGCTGTAACCTTGCCGAATATTGTAAGCTGGCCACAATCAACTCCGGAGCGGGGGCCGGTTCCGGTGGATTGGCCGATATCAAAAAGACGGCGATCAATGAAGCCAAGCCCAGAATGAGGATCGTGATAGGAAAAGCCCGGGCCATTTGGCTTTCCCTCTTCCACGAGCGAGCCCAATTCCTGGAAGGATGGGCGATTAATCAGAAACAACGACAAGGTAAGCACATGCCTACGGCTAGATATACCAGCCAATACTTGTCGCGGAAGAAGGGACCCACGATCGGGATGTAGTCGTAGACGGTGGTGAAGACATTGGCCAAGATCATCAAGGCCAGGAACAGCGAGGCCAGGCCGAAGCCCAGGCCTAAGGCAGGCATTGACGGCCGGCCAAGGACAGTCTCTTCTGCAAGGACCGTGAAATCGAGCAGTATTATTGGAAATAGGACAAGCACGATCAGCAGGCTGAATTCGGCCCAAATGCCCGGTTGCATCTCGGCTAAAGGGGTAACCGTCAAATGAGGCCGGAAAGGACTCCTGGTAGGCAAATAGGGTCAAGGCCAGAGCGTCGGTGAATAGTGCGGTGACGACGACCAAGATGGTTGGCCGTGTACGTAAGCAACCAAATGCGCCCGGCTCTGAGAGACGATCCAGGCGAAGACGACCAGGGCCAGCCACCAGGATGGCGATGATGATTGAATAATTGAATCCGGTCCAGCGGGCGATCACCGTGGGACTGGTGAAGGCGAAATAAAGCAGTATCAGCGCGGCCATGAGTCCAAAACTCAAACCGGTGATCTTGGCCCGTCCGACCGGTGGTGGCTCAGCGGCCGCTGCCGGCGTGTCTCGATCTTCAGCCAATAGATTCTTAGGTATCAGAATCGCGGTCACGATGGCCAGCGCCCAGCCTATCGCTTGAAACATGCCAACCGTCGACAGATCCAGGCCGGAGCCCAATACACGTAGCAAGATGGACAGGGTCACTCCCAGCGTCAGGCCGGCTCCCAGGAAAGCTCCGGCTGCCCGGTCCCGGTTCTGGCCTGAAGAGTACAAAAGCGACGGCAGTAATAGGAGAAAGAGTGTGACCCCTATTCCGGCGGCAAACATCCGGCCGCGGGTATCGAGCAAGGGCTCAGGATCTATGCCCGTATGAGTATCACCCCTTCGGCCAGGACTAAAAGAACGACCGGCGGCAGACCTTTTCTGAAAAACAGTAACAGGAAAGGTGATAATAGTAGCGCGATTAAGACAATTTCAGAGTGGTGGTTCTCCTTGTGATAAGCCAAAGGCATAGATCGCTTCGATAAAATCGGCGATCAATTGGAAAAAGAACAGGAACAATACGCTGAAAACGATAACTCGTGCTAAGTTTAACGAGCCAGACTTCATCATCCCCTCCACCGAGTAAGCCGAAGTTGTTGACTTGAATAAAGATTCTGATCCTTCGGCTTACTTCAAGAGAAAAGTTCCTCTCTTACTTATGGATTAAGTACAATAAGACACTTTTCTCCTCGAATCAGGCGCAACCCACTACAGTATACGGAAATATCGAAGTACAAGTCAAACGATATTTAAGTAAACCGCCATTAATTCTTCGGGAATGAGCTTTGTTGGTAGCAGTTTACTTCTAGGCAATTGCGCCTACTGGATTGCATGTCATTCTATAAAGATTTGCGCAATTGCACTTAACGCCTGGTCAGCTTATTCATAAGCCAGGACATCGCGGACGGTTAGTCTGGAAGCTCGGCGAGCCGGGGCATAACTGGCGATAGCGGCCGTGAGTAGAACCAAAATCAACCAGATGATGGCTCCGGGCACGGAATAGGCGTAGCTCAAGGGACCATTGACTAATTCCCGGCCGATGAAGCGGCTCATCAACAGTCCTACGGGCCAGGCCAGGATGATGGCAGCGAACCAACTCAGTAGCGCCAGAGACAAACCTTCGACAAGTACGATGCGGATCACCATACCATCCTCAGCGCCCACAACCCGCATGACCCCAATTTCCCGGGTTCGTTCCATGACGCTCATGCTCATCGTCCCGGCAAGTCCAAGGCCGCCCACCAGGGTGACGAGTAGGGCCATGGCGATCAAGACCACGACGACGATGTTAAATTGTTCAACCTGCACATTTCGCAGGCCGGAGCTTGTTTCAATCCCCCGCACCCGGATACTTTCTTCTTTGAAACGCTCACTAAGCCGCGCGGCGACGTCGGCCTGAAAATCGGGATCGTGCTGATCGGTTACGACCTGCAATCTGTGGCTTCGATCCGGGTAACGGGATATTTCAGCTACATAAGGATAATTGGCATAACCGACATAGACGAAGTTGACGCCCAGATACTGGTATACGCCGACGATGGTCCAATCATATTCATCGCCATTGATTTTTAGGGTGATGGCGTCGCCCACGGAGAGGGATGGGTCCTCGCGCAGAAGGCTGGAGTCAACCACCAGGGCGTTCTGATCGTCGGGCAGTAGCCAGCGCCCTTCTACCAACTTCGGCCGGGTCAGTTCACTGCCCTTAGGCGGAGCCAATATCTGCACGGTGTTGCCCTCTTCACCGGAGTCGTCGATCAACGCCCCGGAAACGTTCAGCCAGCCTTCCACCGTCTCGACGCCGGGCACCTGGAGCGCTTGACGAGCGACCTGCTCGGTGCGATATGGTCGCGAAAATTGAACTTCGACGTCGAAATTATAGGCCTGGCCCAATTCGGCCACGGTTTTATCGGCTGAAGCCTTGACGCTAATCACGCCGATAAAGACGGCGCCACCCAGGATCAAAGTTCCCAGGGTGAGAAATACCCGCCGCTTGTTACGTAGTACATTGCCCATGGACAATATCCAGGGGCCAGTAATGGATTGAGCCTGGCCCAATAGCCGGTCGAGGATACTGGCGCCGAAATTATCTCCTAAGCCGTGCGTGCTGATTGCTTGATGAACGGAAATCCTGGCTCCTCCCGATACGGCGGGTAAAGCCCCCAATATTGGAACCATGATGCTGACGAAGAATTGCAGCAAGATCACACCCGGATACATTTGGAAGGGCTGCAGGTTCAGGTCGAGCATTTTGGGACCGGCGATATAGTTTGAGAAAAAGTAGGCTACCCAGGCGGCCGGAGCCACAGCCAGGACAAATGCAAGTAAACCATAGGCCAATACCAGGACCAGGTACATTGTGGTGACATCCCTGATGCTGGCCCCGACCGATTTCATGATGCCGATCTGTTTCACCTGGGCCACGATTAGGGCTGACATCGTGTTGAATACCAGGAAAACGCTTAACACGAGAGAAGCCACGGCCATCACGCCCAGGACAAAACGGACCGCTTCGATGATGAAATTTACCGGACTCACGCCGGGATCGGCCAGGATAATGGAACCAAAAACGGGCCAGCCGCTCTTTTGCGCTTCTTCTTTAACCAGGGCCGCGACCGCCCGTATATGCTCGTAATCCGTCTGTTTTTCGACGGTGGTGAAGGTCAGGCGATTGTATGCAGCCGGCTCACCTAACCATTCAAAGGTATCCAGGGTGGTGTAGATATTGATAGCGCCACTATTGATCGAGGGGTTCGAATTGAGATCCCGTACCGTGCCGACGATGGGCATCTCGTAGCGTCTGCCATCGGGCATTTCGACCGTCACCACATCGCCAATATCAAAATCGGTCAAAAAATAAGCCGTCTCGTCGATCAAGAGTTGGCGATCTTCGGGAACCGGTAGACCGGCCGTCGAATCAATCAGATTTAGCCGCCATTGATCAAAATTCCGGCCCGTAACCAGTGACGCATACCAATTTTCCCCTACCTTCAAACGAACGTTGCTCGCCCGCCGGCCGTCCGCCTCGGCTACTTCGGGCATTTTCTTCACAATCTCGACTAGATCGTCATCAAAATCCAGGACGATGATGAAAGCGCTACTAGGGTTAATCTGCGCATAACCCTCATTTGAGCTATCGATCAGGATGAGATAGGTATTGGCGACCATGCCCACGGCGAAGACGCCCACGGCGATTGATAAGATCACCAATATCGTTCTCGTTTTGCTAAACGAGAAATCGGCCAGGACCTTGCTCCAGCGCGGTCTGTTTTCGATCATGCCGGCCGCTTGGTTGTCTCCTTGGATTCTTTTTGACGGCCGTCATCGTTGAATATTAGCCCATCGACGACCGTTAACGTCCGACTGACGCGGCTGGCCAGGTCCTCATCATGGGTCACCATCAAGACGGTTTTCCCTTCATAAGTCTGCCTTCTGAACATCTTGAAAATCACCTCGGCCGTGGCCGAATCCAAATTACCGGTCGGCTCGTCAGCCAGTAAGATCGGCGGGTCGTTGGCTACGGAGCGGGCGATGGCTACCCGTTGTTGTTGGCCTCCTGAAATGGCCGAAGGCAACTTGTCGGCCTGGTCGGCTACCTCCATTTGTTCCAGCAAAAGCATCGCCCTATCTCTTCGCTCGCGAACAGGATAGGTATTGCAGAAATCCATGGGTAACATCACATTCTGAGCCACGGTCAAGGTAGGCAGCAATTGGAAAAATTGGAAGACGACCCCCAGGTTGCGCCCTCGCCATTTAGCCATTTCGCTTTGGCCCAAGGCGTGAACCGCTTTGCGATTGACCCAAACCTCGCCCGAGGTGGGTTGATCGATGCCGCTGATCATATTGATCAAGGTCGACTTACCGCTTCCGGATTTGCCGACGATGGCTACGAATTCCCCAGGCTCGGCCGTCAGGTCGATCCCTTGCAGAGCCGTAAAATCACCGGCCGGCGTGTGGTAGGTTTTGACCACCTGTCTTAATTCGATAAGGCTTTGGGCTTCATCCTGGTCCGTAATTGGGGATGTATGAACTTTCTTTTTTTGCCTTCGCCCATCCTGGTTTCTTTTCATTATCATTGAAGTGATCCATCAACAAACTAATATCAGCACGCGTATGATGGCTGATGGTGGGATGCTTAAAATGATCTTGTCTAATTATCCAACTATTTTGTGGATTAGCCCTTCAGTCTGTCACGGTCCAAAAGTTAAGGAAGGGAAACCGTGACGCTTTAAGATTCAATGGTTCGTCAGGATTTTAACTCTAAATGGATGAACCTTTACCTACCTCATTCTCTCTTAAGCTTTATTCGCGCCGATTGGGAGGGCGACTCAAAACAAGTTGATATAAAAAAGATTTGCCACCAGGCCACGACCGAATTAGAATGCAGGCATATTGTAGCGATATAGTCTCACTGAGTAAGGAGCTTCATTCTGTCTGGCCAGTACAGCCAATCTAATCGCCAGGAGCTGGTTAAGCTTCGCCGGTCTTTGAAAGAAGCCCAAGATGACCTGGCCGAAGCGGAAAAGCAGCTAAAAGAGGAACAGGCGGAAATTTCCAAACTCGAGCGCAGGCTCCAACTACGCCTGGGTCGCCAACTCGAGCAATTATCCGCGCTTGACGAAGAGCTCGGGGAATACCGGGACAAGATACAGAGATATCGCAGCCCCGATCCTGAAGCGCTGGATGCGGGTTATCTACCGGTCGAAGAACAATACCGGCGTGTTTGGCACCCACGGGCGACGGAAGACCAGGCCGAAGCGTCTGATCCAGGTAGCTCCATGGATGAGAAACAATTCAAGAGTCTTTATCGGCGGTTGGCCCGCCGTTATCATCCAGACTTGGCTCGCGATCAAGAGGAGCGGGAAATTCGTAATGCACAAATGGCTGCCTTAAATGAAGCCTACGAAGCCCGCAGCCTAATTGAATTAGCGGCCCTGGCCGGCGATTCAAAACAAGCGACCGGTGCAGGCGATGTCGCCGGCACAGATCAGCAGATGATAAAAGTCCTGGAAAAAGAATTAGCTAATGTCCGCCGGCGAACCTTGCTCATCCAAAACGAAATAGAAAACCTTCACAATTTACCCACGGTAAAATTGAGCTTGCAGGTCAAGATCGCCCACCGCAGCGGCCGGGACTTGTTAGCGGAAATGTCCAGGGACTTCAAACGCCAGATCGCTCGAAAGACGGCTGAACGTGATTTGCTCAAAGATCAGTTCGAAAAATTAAGTCGCTAACGTTATGCAAAGTACTATTTCATAAATGCTATTCCTCCCCTTCAACTGTGTTGCGGGAAGGTTCGGTACTTTTTGCTTGTTGACGATACTAGTCCGTCATTATTTTAGCTCTTGACAATTACCGCACTCTCAGGTGACGGAGTGACTATTTCCGCTGATCAAGTGATCCCTGCACTGGTTGTTCTCGCGGTACAAACTGCCTATTGATCCTCTGCCTCATTGCCCCTAATCTGAAAACAACTATTTATATAACCCTTGAACCACATAGGATTTGTCGTTGTCTACCTATCGCGCAGAATCTGCTGCTGAAAAAATCGCCCAACTGCGAAAAGCGGTTGGCCAATCTAGAAATGAAATGCAAACAGCAGAAGCCGAACTGGCCAAACAAATGGCCGAGGCGACCGCTTTCGAAGAGATCGTGGGGGCTCGTCTGGAGCCGCTATCCAACGAACTGACCTCCATCGAAAACGAAGTCGCATTATACGATGAGCAATTAGAACGGTTACGAAATCATGGCCTGTACGATGAGGGTTTCCCTTCCATAGATGAACAACTTAGGAACATCAATTTCACCGTCGTAGAACAACCGGTTCCATCCCATCCAGATTCAACCACTCAGACGGACAAGAAGCAACTTAGAAAACTCTATCATCGCTTAGCCCGGCGCTACCATCCTGACCTGGCGGGACAGGAGATAGATGAACTCCAGCTCAACGAAAAGATGGCACTACTGAATGAGGCTTACTCGGCCGGCAGCGTGATCGAAATGATGGCCTTATCACAATTCGCAGAATTAGAAGGCGCAAACCCGCAGGACAAGCAACATACCCTGGAATTGATGAAACAGGCCCTGGAGACAGAGCTAAAACGCATTGAACGACGAAAGTTAGAAATCCAGGTAGAAAGTCAAAATTTACACAATCACCCCGCGATCCAGCTAAGCCTTCAAGTGAAATTAGCCCGCGTAAGCGGCCGTAATCTATTAGGCGAAATGGCCGTCGAGATGGAACGCAAGATAGAGTTGAAAACGGCCAAACGGGATCGGTTACGAGAGCAGCTAAAAAACTTCGGCAAGATTCCCCACAATATCTAAGCGCCGCAAACAAACAGCGCCTCTGGCAAGGCGAATCCGGGCGCGATTACGCCGGGAAAACTTACCTCAACCTATCGAGCCACTTCCCAAGGCCGGATAAAACCTTCATACTCTATGCCCAAGCCGTCGGCGATTCGATTGATATAGTTGAAGTAAGAGATGACTTGTATCGCGTCATGGATGGCCCGATCATCAAAACCAAGCCGGCGTAAATCCTGAATGTCCCCATCACTCACCTTATCCGGCTGCCAGGATAAGGCTTGGGCCAATTCGCACAAAGCTTGATTTACGGTCCCCAGCCTAGCCTGTCGCCAATCGACCGCGATTTGATGAACAAATTCATCGGTCGCGGCTTCATCCACTAATCCATGATCTTTGGCAAATTCTGCATCGGCGAGGACCTCGGCCCGGAGGTCATGGGCATGGACGCGAATTCAATAACCTCGATGCGGGGCATGAAAACCGCCTAAAAAAATATAGCCCCGGTGTCAGTGATGACGCCGGGGCTTTTTGATGAATCTGGTTGTTTATTCTTTCTCGTAAGGTTGGCCAACGGCTGCCGGTGGTACCGGTCGGGCCAGGGCGGCGACGATGATGGTCAAAACATAGGGCAGCATCTGGAAAAGTTCGGCCGGGACTTCGGGGAAGCCGATTTGCAGCCGGATTTGCGCGGCGTTAGCCAGACCAAAAAGCAGCGCGGCCCCCAATGCGCCAAAGGGCGTCCAACGGCCAAATATCAGGGCTGCCAGGGCGATGAAACCCCGGCCGGTGGTCATATTGATGGTGAAGTTGTCGATCCACTCCAAAGTCAACCAGGCGCCGGCTAAACCAGCCAGGGTTCCGCCCAGGATAACATTGGCGTAGCGCATGAGGTAAACATTGATGCCGACGTGTCAGCCGCTTCCGGATGTTCACCCACCGCCCTCGTTCGTAGACCCCAGGGCGTGAAGAAGATGATGTAATGAATGACAAAGGCCAGCACCAGCATGATGAGAACGATGGGTCCTTGGGTGAAAAAAATCCGTCCAATATAGGGGATTTTAGATAAAAGAGGGATGCTTATGTTCTGGAATGTACCGGCCGATCCGGGCCATTGGGGCGGCACCAGGTAGGTCTGGTACAGATGCCCGGTCAAGCCAAGAGCCAGGAAGTTGATGACCGTACCGCTGATGATCTGATTCATCGAAAAGCGGATGGACAAGACCGCATGCAAGGCAGCCATCAGGGCGCCGCTCAGCAGCGCGGCCAATACACCAAGATAGAGACTTCCAGTATAGGCAGCCACGAATGCAGCGGACATAGCGGCCGTCAGCATCATGCCTTCAATGGCGATATTGACGACACCAGAACGTTCGCTAAACAGACCGGCGAAAGCACCCAGGGCAATGGGCGTAGCCGTGGCTACGGCCAATTGCAGCGTGCCGGCAGCAAAAAGGAGCTGAATAACATCCATCTTAACTTCCCCAGCGAGTTTGTGGCGCGGGCATTGCCTCCGCTTTTTCCGGTTCTCCCTTCACTCGATAGATGTAGCGCACAATTTCTGGCGCTGCAACAAAGAGCAAGATCAAGGCTCGGAAGATGGAGACGATGTGCACCGACAGACCAGCGCGGATCTGTAAATAGTCTCCGCCAACGGTCAATAATCCAAAGATCAACGCCGATGGTATGATGGCCAGCGGGTTGTTCAAGGCCAACAAGGAAACGGCGATGGCTGTAAAACCATATCCAGCGGCGAAGCCCACCGGCAATGCCCGGGATAAGCCCTGAACCTCCATGATACCGGCTAACCCGGCCAAACCACCGGCGATCAAGAAGCTCAAGATGTATTGTTTCTTAGGCCGGATACCGGCATATTCAGCCGCGCTCGGGTTGAGGCCTGTCGTTCGTAATGAAAAACCCCAGGTCGTCTTGTACAGGAAATACCAGGCCAATACCGCCATTAGAACGGCGATAAAAAAGCCTAGATGCAGTCGACTACTGGCAACGCCTGGAAACGGTATGCGAGCCAGTTGGGCGGATTCCAGCAGCGGCAAGGTTTGAACTGTCGAAGGGTTGGGATCTTTCAGCGGGCCTCGGACCACCATATTCACCAAAGAAATGGCGATGAAGTTGAGCATGATAGTATTGATCACTTCATGAGAGCCCAACCAGGCTTTGAGAATGCCTGGAATTGCCCCCCAAATTAAACCGCCGGTGATGCCGGCCAGTATGACTGCGATTGCATGGATCACCGGAGGCAGGTCCACATAGATGCCGACGACTGTCCCAAACAGGGCACCCATCAAGAATTGCCCTTCGCCGCCGATGTTGAATAGACCCGGCATGGAAGGGGATGGCCACGGCCAATCCGGTCAGAATCAGGGGGGCAGTAGCCACCAATGTATTGACCAGGCCACGAGGATTGAGCAAGGCACCGTCGATGATGCCCCAGTAACCATCGGCTACCTTCTTCAAGCCGATCACCGGATTTTCGGCGGTGATGATGATGACGATGGCCACGATGATTAAAGAAGTAAATATGGCCAAAACCGGTATGAGTAGCGGCTTAAGGAAGCGCTCGCTAAAAGAGCGTTTGGTCTCCTGGTCAGCATTCGTTGTCGTTTCTCCCATACGTCACTCCAAGAATGGCTGCTAATCTAATAACTATCTTAAATCTCTTGTCGGGACAGCGCTTTGGCGGATGTAGATTCATGACCCTATGCATCCACACCGGCCATGAGCAGGCCCAATCTTTCCCGGGTGGCTTCGGCTATGGGCAGCGTTTTGACTATCCGGCCCTCAAACATGACAGCTACACGATCGGCCAGCGAAAGGATCTCATCTAACTCGGCCGAAACCAGGAGCACGGCGCTGCCGCTGTCGCGCTGATCGATGATTTGATTGTGGATGAATTCAATCGAACCCACGTCAATGCCGCGGGTGGGCTGGTTGGCGATGAGCAGTTTCACCGGGCGAGAAAATTCGCGGGCCACGATCACCTTTTGTTTATTGCCCCCAGACAGACTACCGGCCAAGGTCGTTACGCTAGGCGTTCGCACGTCGAATTTTTCCACCAGTTCCTGACCATTAGCTTCGATCTTCTTCTGATCCAGCCTGGGTCCCTTGGCAAAAGGCGGTTGATAATAACGGTTCAAGACCATGTTGTCTGCTACCGAGTAACCCATCACAAGGCCATGTTTTTCGCGATCCTCGGGAATATGGGCGACGCCCAATTCAGTAATCTTTCTGGGCAAGAAGGTGGTCGTTTCCGGCACCGTCGATATAGACATGCCCGCCGATGACATGTCTTAAGCCGGTTAGACCTTCGACTAATTCACGCTGACCATTGCCTTGCACACCGGCAATTCCCAGGATCTCACCTGTCCTAACTTCTAAGGAGGCACCTTCGACGGCCGTTTGACCACGTTCATCCTCGACCACGAGATCTTCAACTCGTAAAACGACATCCCCTGGTTGCGCTTCAGATTTATCTACCTGTAAGATGACTGCACGACCGACCATCATCTCCGCCAGGCTAGCCTCTGTCGCTTCTTCGGGAAGGACCGTGCCCACATTACGCCCGTGGTGGAGGACTGAAACGCGGTCGGCGATGGCTAACACTTCCTTCAGCTTGTGGCTGATGAAGATGATCGAGGTCCCCTGTTCCTGTAGATTTCGAATGGTTACGAAAAATTCTTCTGTCTCTTGAGGAGTCAATACGGCCGTGGGTTCATCCAGGATGAGAATATCCGCATTTCGATAAAGCGCCTTGATTATCTCGACTCGCTGCTGCAGTCCAACCGGCAAATCTTTGATGATATCATTGGGATCAACCGCCAGGTTATATGACTCGGAAAGTTCGCGCACTTTGGCAGCGACCCCGAGCCTATTCATTCGCCTGAGCAACGGTAACAATACTAAGGCGCCTAGGGCTATGATTACAAACAAACCCAAGGCAAACCAATAATATTGTTCTACTATGAGGAATATGAAACCTAAGAAGGCCAGGACTAACACGATACGGAGGATAAGGCGCAAGACGCGTGGCATCTGGATGTTGAAGCCCCGGGTTTCACCCAGACCCAGCATGATGTTCTCCGTTACGCTCATCACTTGAACGAGCATAAAATGTTGGTGAACCATGCCGATGCCGGCGGCGATAGCCTCATTGGGGGAGTCCATCTTAAGGGGCGTACCGTTAACTAGAATTTCTCCCTCGTCGGGATGGTAAAGCCCGTAGAGCATATTCATCAAGGTCGTCTTGCCGGCGCCATTTTCGCCCAATAAGGCATGAACCTCACCCTTCATCAAGGTAAGGTCAACATGATCGTTGGCCAGGACACCGGGAAAACGCTTGGTTAAACCGCGGGCTTCCAAGACAGGAGTCTCGGTCATCGCTTCAAATATCCTCCCTACAAGACGACGATGATTGTTGGACGGCAGAATAGCCACTAGGCTGGGGAAGCCAGGAAGAGCATCGTCGTAAGGCCAAAAACCTAAATAGCGTCATTGCTTAGTTAGCGTATTAACGCACGAGTTAATCTAACCCTGGCAACCATACCAGTTAAATTAGGGAAAGTCAATAATATTTGACCAAGAATTTGAGAGCAAAGTTTCAGTTGAAAAAGATCAAAAAAGAGGTCACTCGAATTTCCGAGCAACCTCTTATGACCAATAAACTATCAACCCATTAAGGGTTTTCGATATACATATACATTTTTAGGGTTAGTAGCCAGTGTCAATGGTGCCCGCAGCCAGGCCTTCCTTGGCCGCATCCACCGCTGCCTTGCACTCATCAGGGATGTTGCTTTCCTGATCATGGTACGGGGCCAGACCGATACCATTGTTGGCTACGGTGCCGCGAACGACGCCCGCCTCGAGCTCGCCATTGGACCAAGCGATGACGGCATCGTGTGCAGCGACATCCATGTTCTTGGCCGCGCTGGTCAACAGCGACGGAGCCACATCCGGATAAGTATTGTATTGATCGACGTCAACGCCGATTCCCAATTTGCCAGCTTCATGAGCGGCCAAAACGCCACCATTGCCGGTATTACCGCCAACGCCGAAGATAATATCGGCGCCGTCATCTAACATCGCCTGACCGGCCTGTTTGCCGGTGGAGGGATCATTGAAGTCAGGGATGTAGACGTTCAAGGTTTCGATGTCGGGGTTTTGGGTCTTGGCACCATTCTGGTAACCAACCACGAACTTAACGACCGGTGGAATTTCCATGCCGGATACTGAGCCGATCACACCGGACTCAGACATACAACCGGCCAGCACGCCGGCCAGATAGCCAACCTCATCCTCTTGAAACATCAGGCTGGTGACATTGGACAGGTCTTCAGCATAACAATCTGAAAGACTTTCATCACAGCCAAAGCCGGGGGCGTAGTCCACGTCCACGATGGCGAATTGTACATCCGGATTTGCTCTGGCGGCCGCAGCCGTTGAGTCGCCCATCAGGAAACCAACGGTGATGATCAGACCACAACCTTCGTCGACGAAGTTATTGATATTTTTCTCGTAATCTGTTTCCGCTTCGGAAACGATATGGGCGAATTCCAAGCCGGCTTCCTCGGCCGCTTGGCGCGCGCCTTTCAAGGTGAACTCATTAAAACTACGGTCGTTTTCGCCGCCTGTATCAAGCACGGCACAGACCTTTCCTTGTTCTTGACCACCACAGGCAGTCAAAATGATGCTAAACACCATCACTGCCACCATCAGAACGGCAATTCTTCTTATCATATCCTTTGTTCTCCTCTGGAATACTTGCGGTAATTTGGCTTTCAATCTGTTAAACTAAATTTGTCTCGCCAAATACCTGGCACCGATATCCGATAGTACGATTATACTAGTTTTTACATCCGATTCCAACGTTCATATTGACGAAACCAGATCTCAGCCCTACAATTTGTAGGGTCCGTATCGAGTACGTCGTGCTCGTTAGGTGCACGGCCATTTCTTAAGGAGGTTTCCATGGAATCAGACGTTGATATGTCGCCAATGGGAGAGCCGGAGGTAACAAGTGATGACAGGTTATGGGCTGCCTTGGCCTGGATCCCGATAACGCCATTATGGCCAATCGTCGCCATCATCCTCTTGGTGATGGAAGATAAGAAGGACAGGCCTTTTATTAAATACCATGCGATCCTCGCCTTAATCACCGGGGTTGTGGGTATCGTCCTTTCTTTCTTATGCGTTGGCATCATCATCATTTTGGCCATGTTTTACTTCGCCTACAAAGCTTATCAAGGCGAGGAAGTCCGCATCCCGGTATTGTCCGATTTTGCCGAGAAACAGGGCTGGGTCTGAAATACACCAAGACCAGTCGCTGCTTTTCAGGAACTATTCGTTAACTTTTCGGTCCATCAAAAAACTAAAATTAGAGAAACGAGGCTCATCGAATCTATTGGAAGGAGGGTATTAGTGGATATTGCAAAAGCCTATACATTTATTCCAGAGGATAAAGAGTGGATCAAAAAAATCGTCATTGGCGGAGTTATTGCCCTCTTTTCATTCCTTCTGATCCCGATTTTTTTTCTAATCGGTTACCAGGTCGCCGTCGTTAAGAATGTGATGAACGGCGAAGATAATCCACTGCCCGAGTGGGAAGAGTGGGGCCAGTTGTTCATGGATGGTTTGGTCGTTTGGGCGGCTCAATTTATCTATGCCTTGCCGGTGGTATTGTTGGGTGTCTGTTCAATGTTCCTCTGGCTTCCGGCAGTCCTGGATTCAGGCGGTGACTTTGGCGGCGCATTGAGCGCCGGGGCAACCTTCGGCATGGTCGTATTGGGTTGCCTCATGATCTTGTTTGGCTTAGCGCTGGCTTTCATCATGCCTGCGCTTTACATTCAATACGCGCGTACGGGAGAATTTGGCCCCATGCTCCAAGTGGGCGAGGTCATCAAGATCGCTCGCGAAAATGTCGTGGATATCTTGATAGTTATCGTGGCCGCCATTGCTGCCGGCATCGTTCTAGGTTTGGTGACCTGGATCCCGCTTTGTGGCTGGATCTTAGGCGCTGTCGGAACAGCCTGGATCATGATTGCAACGGCCCACTTATATGGCCAGATTGCGGCTAAGACAGATGGCAAACCGGTCGATTTCGCCGCCGCTTGAGTAAACCGCCATTAAATCTTCGGGTAAAAGATTTGTTAGCGGCTGTTTACTTCTAGGCAATAACGCTAGTAGGATTGCACCTCATACCAGAAAGATTTGTGCAACTACACTTAATAGCGGGAGTTTAAGAAGAGAAAGACGACTTTTCAATTCAAATCAATTCAAAAAATAACGGCGCATCCTCTGCAGGGTGCGCCGTTGCTGTATCTACTGTTTCTTAGAACAGTTTATTCTTAATTATCGTAAGGTGATTTCTCTGGCGCTTCTTCGTCACCATCTTCTACGGGCAAGGTCTCCAGTACGGAATCGACCTTTTCGCTAACTGCCGAAGCCATTGGCGGATAGGGCCGGGTGCCAAAGCGGGTCAAGGCTACGGCGCCAAGTCCCGCGCAGCCGATCAACACACCCGCCAAACCCCAGAACCAGCCGCCCAGATAGAATGGCAACTCGCCCAGAAGGCCCAAGGCCAGGGTCAATACGGCCGTACCCAGAGCGGCCACAACCGGCAAACTACGGTTGGACATCTTGAACCACCCTGCTAAGCGTTGGCCAAGTATCGTGCCGGCCGATATCCAACCCATCACGATGGCCACACCAAAGGCGAAAACCAGGGCTATAATGATCGGGATGCCGAGCAAGCCGATGCAAACGAATATCAATACGGCCGTCAGAAGGACCAATATGACGGTTAAAGATGGGACGGCAATGGCGGTCAGTACGCCGACGACGCCGCTGGCGGCCGGTTTTTGCCGCAGCGTATCATTCACCCGGTTGAGTTGATTTGGCGCCAGGTATCCTGCTGCCAGAGCAAGTAAGCCTAGAAATAAGCTACGGCCGGCTATAGCGCTCACGGTGCCGAAGAAACCCCGCCCACTCGAAACAGGGGGAGGCGGTGGCGTTGGAGCCGGTGACGGAGGGGGCGGCGTCGGAAGAGGATCGATTACACCAGGAAAGACGAGTCCTGGGAAATCCCCAACCTCTGAGCAATTAAGCCCACTGGCTCCGTCTCCAGAAAGAGTGCCGCCGACTAGGATACATTCGCCGTTGATATCGGCCGAAGCGCCGGCATCCAGGACCCCACCCAAGACGACCAAATCTCCATCTACCGTTCCTGACAAGTCGACGACGCCGCCGAAAACGGCGACATCTCCTTCTACATGGCCGGCCAGGGTCGCATTACCACCGAAGACAGATACATCGCCATCCACCGTGGCGCCTTTCTTGATCACCAAGTTTCCGCCGAAGACGACTACGTCTTCATGAACGATTTCACCTTCACCTATGACGCGATCAAAGCTGGGCGATGCGTAAGCGGCGCCGGTGGGAACCAGGACAAAAAGTAAGATCAGCACGCCTAAAAAGATAGTTATTTTCTTCATCTTAAATCTCCAAAGTCTTGAAATTTTCCTCTTCCTTATTGCTTCATTGGCCAACGTCGCCTGGTTCCTAATGGTCAGGCATCGCGTTGCCCTTATTCACTCATACTCTTCTCTGCCAGGATGTCAGCTGGCTATAGACGCCTCCCCAAAGGAAGACGACGCCGACCATCACCAATATCAAGCCCAGGATCGCCGGTTGCTGGCCAAGCAGCTCGCCGAAAGTCCCAATACCTTGCAAACCCGCTCCGGCCAAAACGCCTAGCAGATCCAAGATTTGCCCGCCGCCCTGCAGCAAGCCGCGGACGAATGCCGGCTGATTGAATGCCGGTCCGATTTGAAAACCAAACCAAATGATAAAGGCCAAGGGCAAAAATCCTGCCAGCAGGAAAAAGCCGTACATAGCTCCCAAGGCATACAAACGATGTCTGGTATTTGGTAAACGGGCTAAGGTACGCTGGGTAAAATCGGCGGCCGGGCTCAGGACCGGGGCCTGTAAAAAAAGCTGATGGATTGCCTGGATCGTCACCCACTCTTGGGCGCATGAAGGGCATTCGGTCAGGTGAGCCAACATCTCGTTTTGCTCGACCTGCCCGAGTTCCCCATCCAGGGAGTCCATCATTAAGGTAACTATTTCATCGTGATCCATTTTCTGCTCCAAAAAACAATGGATTATTTAAGATAATTGCTTTGCTTTGCTTCTCGTTAAGCTTCATCTGCTCGCTACCATGCCAATTAAATTAGACGACCACCGTGTCTGCGGCCACATTTGCCCCTACTCCGGTCTGCATACTAACCTCGGCCATCTGGCGTCGGGCCCGGAAAAGACGAGACTTGATGGCGCTAACACTCGTATCCATTACTTCAGCTATCTCGTCATAGGACAGGTCATACCAATATCGTAGAACCACAGCCTGTCGATAATCATCGGGCAATATATTTAGAAGTTGTTGCACGGCTTCTTCCCGTTCGTCTTCTATCACCTGTACCTCTGGGCTCGCTTCGCCTCCAGACATCAATGCCGGGTGAGCGGGCAAAGGTCCGTCAATTGAAAGCAGCTGCGCCCTGCGTTTCCTGATCTGGTCAATGCTGTAATTCGATGTAATTGATAACAACCAGGTACTGAATTTGTGTGTAGAATCATAACTATCCAGTCGAGTCCAAGCGCGTATAAATGCTTCCTGGGCTGCTTGTTCAGCCTCATCGGCATTGCCGAGCATTCGATAAGCCAAGTTAAATACTGGCGCCTGATAAGCTTCTATCAGATTACCGAACGCTTCCTTATTACCTCGTCTGGCTTCTTCCAGCCAGACCTGTTCATCTTCGAAACCCTGGTAATTCATCTCCCGACTTTGTTGATCATTACGCACGATAGAAAATAAAGTTGTACGAACTATTTTGTCTGTCCGTTAGTGATTTATTTCCGAAATCCTTAAGGTGATTTTATGCCGGCGCACTTCTGGATTTCGGAAAGGAATTCGACTTATAGAGTTAGGAAATACACCAGTTAGTAAAGAAAGACAAAAGATCACGACTCTATTTATGTCAACAATCCTAGATTGTAGCCTTAAAGGATTGTGACGAATAGATTATTCTCCACATCATTTTTTTGTATAGGTACAGTATCATAGAATCGTTATGATTGCGTTAGTGATTGGGGGAAAATCGACTCTTAGCCGGCTTTCACGACTCGTTGACGTCACCCAAGCGCTGACTTATAATGCCCGGAAATTATGGAAACCAAGCAAAAAAAATCGCTCCCCTCAACCCTATATACGGAAGAATATTTCTTAACTGCCTGTGAAGGTTACGATGTCTTTCTTGAATCAGAAGGACGCCATCTTTCGAGACGCCTAAATGATGCCTTCGCCATGGCTGAGGTGGAAACGGGTATGCGATTACTCGATGTCGGTTGCGGGCGCGGAGAAATCATACGCCATTGTATACAGATGGGGGTGGAAGCTTACGGAATTGATTATGCTGAAGTCGCTGCACAAATGACCCGAGAGGTGATCAAGCAGGAAAAGCAGGCAGAGGGTGTTGAGCAAAGGCCAAGTGGCGTTTGCCGTTCTGACGCCAAATTCCTGCCCTTCCCGGATGGTTATTTTGACCGGGTCCTTTTGTTTGACGTGGTAGAACATCTCTACCCGTGGGAACTCAAGCAGGCGCTTTTGGAATCATATAGGATTCTTAGTGATGACGGCCGGCTCATTATCCACACGGCCCCGAACCGCTGGTATGACACGTACGCTTACCCGGTTGTTCGCTTGTTTCGCCGGGTTTTGGGTGAAGGGCATAATTATCCCAAGGATCCACGAGCGATTACCCCGGTCAACCAGGATGTTCATGTAAACGAGCAAGATATTCGTAGCATGAACCGAAATCTCAAGTCGGCCGGGTTCAAGGGGAAAGTGTGGTTGGATAGCCCTCCTCAGAATAGGGAGGAAGGCATGATCATGTCAGGTTTACATTGGCTAGCCTTCAAAGTTCCCCCTTTTCGCTGGTTCTTTGAACGAGAAGTGTTTGCCGTCGCTCATAAACGTTAGGGGTTATCCAGATTTTTGTCGTTGGCGGTTCCATTAAAGACGCCGGTCTAACAGCCATCGAGTGACTTCCCATTTTAAATGAACCGATGATAAAGAAGTATCTGCCCATCATCGTCATTCTCTTGCTCGCCTTCGCTTTGCGAAGCTACCAACTGACTGAAATCCCGCCTGGACTCACACATGATGAGGCCAATCATGGACGTGATTCCATCAACATCCTGGATGGTGAACTACTCTTTTACTTTCCGCTAAATTATGGCAGCGAACCGCTCTATAATTACGTAGTGGCAGGCGGCATGGTTCTGGTTGGGGAGAATTTATTCGCGCTGCGCCTAACCAACGTCATGTTTGGTTTGCTGGCCATTTCAGCCGTCTATCTGTGGGCTTATTGGGCTTTTGGACGTTCCACAGCGATCGTGTCTGCGTCCCTGATCGCCGTTTCGTTCTGGCCTTTGGCGACCAGCCGGCAAGCGTTGCGGGCCGGGATTTTGCCATTCCTGGCAACGACCGCGGCATTATTCTTTTGGTCGATACTACGCTGGGAAGTAGACAAATTAAAGGCGGCCGGGCCGGACCAACATCGGCGGATTTGGTGGGCTGTTGCCGGTTTTGCGATATCAGTCGCCGCCACATTGCATACCTATCTTGCCGCCCGGGTTCTGTGGTTACTTTACCCCATCTTTTTGGCTTACCTGGCCCTTATCCATAAGAAATTGTTTCGAGCCCTTTGGCGACCGATCCTGGTAGGTTTGCTCCTGGCCGGCCTGCTCGTCGTGCCCATGGTTGTCTACCTGCAATATCATCCCGAAGCCGAGACTCGTTTAGAGATGCTAGAGGGTCCTTTACAAAACTTGCTTAGCGGCAACATCGGCCCGGTGATAGACAATGCCGTCGAGGCGATCATGGCCTTTATCTGGCCAGGCTACGGTGATCATTTCCTGGCTTATAATATTCCAGGGCGTCCGGTTCTCGGAGCCATTACGGCCGTCTTCTTTGTCGCCGGTCTGGCGGTCTGTTTTTGGCGCTGGCGACGGCCGGCCTATGCCTTCGTCCTCATATGGTTCGGCATTGGCATCCTGCCATCGCTGATCACGGGTCCTGAGGCGAATAGTACCCGAAATCTGGGCGCGCTGCCGGCCGTCTATATGTTGCCGGCTATCGGTTTTACAGCCACCGGTAAGTTTGCCGCCAGCCGCTGGGGCCGTCCGGCAAAGATTGGGACAGCGATAGCGTTAGCCATATGGCTTGTTATAACCGGAACAATCACGATGCGGGATTACTTCAACCGGTGGGCAGAATCGCCAGATGTTAGAGCCGCTTACCAACAGACGATAACCCAGGCCATCGATTACCTGGCTGGCCAATCAAAGACCGGCCCTGTGGTCATCTCCTCGGTTTATCCTGGAGCGGCCCATGATCCCTCAATAGCCAAAGTCTTGCTGCCGTATCAAGATTATGATCTGCGCTGGGTAGATGCCCGTTACGGTTTACTTTTTCCGGCCGGCCAATCAACACAATTGATCGCCCCTTCCTCCACGCCGTTGCACCCTGCCTTCGCAGAATTTGTCAGCCTGAATGGGACCAAAGTCATACTTTCAGACGACCTTGATCCTTCCTTTTCCTTGTACAATCTGAGTTCGATAAAAGTGCCCGATCCGGCGCTAAGCCTTAATTTTGGCGATGCGCTAATTCTACTTGATGCTACCTGGTTGGGTGGCCCGGCCCGGCCTGGTGAAGTTTCGGAACTCATGACGGTTTGGCGGGTTGTCGATCCAACCAGGGCCGGCCCAATCGTGCCGCCAGCCTTTGAAACTGATGTGAGCATGTTCACCCATGTTTTGGATGAATCTGGTGGAATTTTGGCCCAACATGACTCGTTGGAAGTTCCTTCCTGGGACTGGGAAGCGGGCGATCTCTTGGTGCAGATTCATCCCCTGTTTATCCCGCCGGAGACCGAAGCGGGTGAATATGATGCTGTGGTCGGCATTTATGATCGTTTGTCCGGTGAACGGCTGCCCTTGCTCGATGCGGCCGGTGAAATTGTCGATAGCCGGGCATTTGTTGTACCATTGAACGTGGATGAGTAATCAGCAAAATATAGACGACCTTTCTATATCAGAGCTTGAACAGCTCCTGTACCGTAAAAAACGGGCCGATCGCCAGGAAAGATTGCGACGCATGAAGGAGGAAGGCCGGCTGGTGGTGGTGGCTGGTCATGTATCCCCTTCTGAACAAGAGGAAGCCGCACTGGTCGAAAGCGATGCAGCAGCGGCGATAGATAGTGAAGAGGCAGCCAGTGGTGAAATCGATGCTGAAGATGAGGGTAAGGCAACTGTTCTAAGTCGCATTCACTGGCGCTGGATAGGGAATCGTTTTCTGCTATTGCTTGAAATTGGGGCTGTTGTCGGACTGGTCGTCATCGCTCTCCTGGTCTGGAGTACGGCGAGGGAGCTTAACCAGGAAATTGCCGAGGTTCAAGAAGTACAAAATCAAAGCGTCGCCCGACCGACGGCCGAAGCGACGCCGATCATTGGCGTGGTAGTTTTACCTAGCGGCCACAAACCACCGGTCGACGGCCGGCCACCTGAACCCGGTGAAGCAGGTGAAATTCCATCCCATTTATTGCCCATCATCGATGCCTACGTTCCACCACCAATACCAACTCCTGGTCCTGAACAGGCCAGGCGAGTTCAAATCCCCGCCATCAACGTCGATAAACCGATCGTTCAGGGGGACGACTGGGAAAAATTGAAAAAAGGGGTGGGCCAACACATCGGTTCTGTGTTGCCGGGAGAAGATGGCAATCTTGTACTCTCGGCTCACAATGATATTTATGGCGAAATTTTCCGCGAACTTGACAAACTTAAACCGGGTGATGAGGTTATCATCTCGACGGAGAAGCGAAGCTATACTTACGTGGTCAATGACATTGACGTGGTGGAGCCTACCGATGTATCGGTAATGGACCAAACAGATCATGCCAGCACGACGCTCATTTCTTGTTATCCCTATCTCGTTAACAACAAGCGAATAGTAATTTTCGCCGATCTAGCCTCATCTGACTCTTTAGCGGGTTAGTTCACCGGCCTGATAGGAGGTTGACGCCCCCTATTCCTTGTGCTATTATTTGCCTGCTTTCCGGTCGGTTGTCCGGAGGTTTTTGTTGTATAGGATGTTGGTGTTCAGCAGCGAGGTAATCAATCAGCACAAATTACCGTGTAAACGAACGGATTCGCTCTCGTGAAGTCAGATTAATCGATGACAAGGGTGATAACCACGGCGTAGTGCCAATCCAGGAAGCACTGGATATCGCGCAAAATGCCGGGTTAGACTTAGTCGAAGTCGCGCCAAATGCAAGACCCCCGGTTGTCCGGGTGATGGATTACGGCAAATTCATCTACGAAAAAACCCGGCGCGAACGTGAGGCACGAAAGCATCAGAAACAGATAGAGATAAAGACAATCAAGCTCAGTCCAAAGATAGCTGAATTTCATCGCAACCTCTATGTTAAAAAAGCGCGTGGTTGGTTGGAAGATGGAAAGAAAGTGAAAGTCGTCGTGAGATTTAGAGGGCGGGAGATAACCTATCCGGAAATTGGCCTGGAAATGATGAAAGGCGTGGCCATTGAACTGGAAGATGTGAGCAGCATTGAACAACGGCCAAATTTAGAAGGTTGGGCGATGGTGATGATGCTCGCACCGCTCGGTTAACATTCAATTTTCAGGCGAGCGACAACTTCATATCAGTAAATACACAAAAGCCGATGGCGGCTTTTTTCGTGAGGAGAAATCATGGCAAAGGCACAAAAAAAGTATAAGCTGAAAACGTACAAAGGGGCCGCCAAACGATTTCGGATGACCAAAAATGGCAAGATAATCCGCATGAAAGGCGGCAAAAGCCATTTGCGTCGCAAGAAATCAAAACGCGTGCTTTATCAACTCCGTAAGGGCCTGGAAGTAACGGCTGCCGGTGATAAGAGAAAAATCAAGCGTTTGGCGCCTTATTTGAAGAAGTATAGGTGAATCCGCCGAAGTAAGGATTGAATTTCGAAGATAGTTGTGTTTCGCTGCCTGGCCTCGGTAGTCCGGTATTGGAGCCAGCCTGTTGATTCAGAAGCAGACAGGTCCAGGGTAAAAATATCTCTATTTGAGCGTCCAGGCCTAAAATAAATGCGAGGAGAGAACAATGCGCGTTAAAACGGGAACGGTGAGACGCCGTCATCATAAGAAAGTAATAAACATGGTTAAAGGCCAGTGGGGGACACGGGGTAGATTATTCCGTAGATCCAACGAAGCCATGATGAAATCCTATTGGTACGCCTACCGGGATCGACGAGTCCGGCGCCGCGATTTTAGGCGGCTATGGATCGCTCGTATCAATGCCGCTAGCCGGGCCAACGGTCTGCCGTACAGCCAGTTCGTTCACGGACTGAAGCTGGCTAACGTCGATCTCGATCGCAAAGTCATGGCCGACATCGCGGTTCGCGATGAAGTCGCCTTTTCCAAATTGGTGGACGTCGCCAGAGATGCTCTGGCCTAATTGATTCGCTTCGAAAGTTAATTGCCTTGAGCACCCAACGCCACGCCTACAAATCAGGCGTGGCGTTTTTGATGTTTATGGGCGCCTGGTGATATGCATCAACTCGTTTTTTAGATTAGCTCTCTTGTCACCTACCCGGCCATTCAGTATCATCCGCTGATCATGCCGAAGCGTACCATCTGGTTTCTTCTCATACTTCTAGCCGCCGCTTCGCTGCGCCTGGTGGAGCTGAGCGATATACCACCCGGCCTGACTCACGACGAAGCTGACCATGGTCTGGCTGCCTGGGGAGTGGTCAACGGTATCCGGCCGATTTATTTCACCGTTGGTTATGGGCGCGAACCCTTGTTTGATTATGCAACGGCCGGCCTCATGACATTTTTGGGACCGTCTTTCATGGCCGGTCGTCTGACTGCTGCTTACCTCAGCTTGATCATGATCGCCGGAACATATGCCTGGGTGTGTAAGTCGTTCAATGAGAAAACCGCGCTGCTGACCGCAGCCGGATTGGCTGTAAGCTTCTGGCCTGTCATGACCGGCCGGCAAGCACTACGGTCCATCTCGCTACCTGCTCTCTTTGTCTTGGCCGTCCTGCTTTATTGGTTGGCCATCAGGCAGCGAAGTAAATGGTCCGGTCGGGAGCGAGCAGCGAAGGACGGGCTGGACCCTGAAGAAAGGGCACGATTTTCATTCTTGTCCGCCGCCCACTCGCCAATTACTCATTATTTGCTGTCAGGCCTAATATTAGGCATCACTTTTTATACTTACTTTCCGGCCAGGATCTTGTGGCTTCTCTTTCCGTCCCTGCTGCTATTTCTCGCCCTTTTTGATCGCCAGCGCTTCAATAACGTCTGGCGCGGTACCCTGCTGATGCTGTTAGTCGCCGGGATCATTGCCGCCCCCTTATTACTTTATTTAATTGGCAATCCCTTGGTTGAGGCCCGCGTGATTGAGCTTAGTCAACCCCTCAGGGCTGTAACTGAAGGAAATCTCGGTCCCTTAATGGGAAATATGTTGGAGGGATCCTACCTATTGTTTTTTAGGGGTGACGGCCAGTGGCGCTACAATATTCCCGGGCAGGCATTCTTACCACCTGTCATGGCCCTTCTTTTTTTCGTTGGCTTAAGCATCGCCATTTGGCGAATCATGGCCGGCATCAAGGATCGGCAAAAAATTAATCGGGCTGTTTCTGCTTTCTTTTTACTCATCTGGTTGCTACTGGGCCTTTCGCCGGCTTTGGTGACCGGAGCCGAGCTAAGCACGACCCGGATCATTGGCCTTCAACCAGTGCTTTATGTTTTTCCCGCCCTTGCCTTAACCGCGGCATTGAATATTCAGATGTCCCCCAAATGGTTGGACAAGGGTCTCGTAATTATCCTTTTTTGTGTCCTTGCTTTTCAGACGGCCAGGAACTATTTCGTCGTCTGGGCTAATGAGCCGGAAGTGCGCGTGCAATATGAATCGGCCCTGGTTTCAGCCATTAACTTCTTAAATGAAAATGAACTGGATAGCGCAGCTATTTCGACCACGACGCCCAATCGATATCATAGCCCGGCCGTGGCCCAATTAATGTTAAAAGATCGAGAGGTGGCTATTGGCTGGTTTGATGGACAAAGCAGCCTACTTGTACCCCAAGACAACAATGGTACGCTAATTTTTAGTGGCTTCGCCCCTCTGAGTCCTTTCCTGGAAAAGTATTTCACCGAGGAACCTATTGGCAAACTGCCTCAAAGAGCGAGCGATATCGATCGCCCGCTCTTTGTTTATTCGGCCAACAGCGACGCCATTTCCGAGGAGTGGCGTCAACAATTTAGCGACGATGTCGAAGCGGCTTTGTTGCCCGCCAGATTCGGTACGGCGGCCGATTTCCTCGGCTACGATATTCAGACCTCGGCTGTAAAGCCGGGCGAAATTCTCCGCCTGGCAACTCTCTGGCGCTTAAACGAACCACTGGAATCAGCGGTCATGTTCGTTCACATCGTGGACCAAGATGGCCAGATCCTGGCCCAGTCTGACCGGCTTGATGCCCCCGGTGATTATTGGCGGAAAGGTGACCTACTCATTCAGTTACACGAGATAGTATTGCCTGACTCGATGGTCCCAGGATCTTATGGCCTGCTGGTTGGAATTTATAGTAGCCAGGATGAAGAGCGTTTGCCGGTCCAGATCAATGGTTCACCTTCGGACCATCTCCGCCTTCCTCCTCTGGTCGTTGGTCCATGAAAAATAAACAAAGATCTGGTTTGAACACCTTGATCCGGAACCCCGGTTTCTGGGTGGGGGTGATCACCTTAGTGGCGTTTTTTCTTCGGGTCTGGCGTTTAAATACGCTGCCCCCTGGCTGGCGAGATGATGAACTCATTAACTCACTCGTCATTTCCCAAAAATTTTTGAACGGAGACTGGCAGTTATATTACGCCGACGCTTCGGGGCACGAGGCCCTGTATCACATCCTAAATGCGGTGATGCTAGCCTTATTTGGACCCGGCGCGGCCGGTATACGCTTACTTTCAGCTCTTCTTGGCACGCTGACCGTTCCGCTAACGTATCTGGTTGCCAACCGGCTTTACGGGTGGAAGGTGGGCCTGGCGGCCGCGGCCGGACTAACGTTCAGTTTTTGGTCGCTTATGTATTCGCGAATTGGTATCCGCCACATTAGCCTACCCGTCTTCATGCTGGCAACGTTCTTCTTCTTCCTTAGGGGTATGGGGATCGGGCCTGGTAGCGCTCAGGTAAAAGAGCAAGAACCTTCCTTCATAAGCAAAGATCTTCTGCTGGCAGGCCTGTTGATGGGCCTCGGTTTCTACACCTATTTTGCTTCTCGCGGCGTGCCTCTCATTTTGTTGGCTGTGATCGTTTATATATGGCTATTCCACAGGCCCACGATAAGCGGCCGATGGAAAGGCATCGCGCTCATGATCGGGGTTGCTTTTCTTTTGGCCTTACCCTTGATCCTCACTCTGCTCCAACAACCAGAATCGGAGGCCAGGGTGGGCGAGCTAGCCGTCCCGCTGGTGGAAGCGAGGATCGGCAATTTTAATCCGCTGGGCGAACACATCGTTCGAACCCTTGCCATGTATCATGGCGATGGCGATGAAGAGTGGCTTTATAACATCCCCCACCGGCCGGTATTTGGACCGGTCATTGCCTCGCTCTTCTGGTTGGGAGTCGCTATCGCTTCCTGGTACACTTTGAAGCCCATCATCCGCCTCGGCAGGTCTCTCTTCAATGGGGTTAAAGCATCTGCTGAATCGCCACGATACGAAATCGCCGGCGCGTTCCTTTTAATTTGGTGGCTGTTCGGCATCATGCCGGCTTTTGTAAGCGTTCCTCCCGCCAGTCTTGGTCATACCATAATCGCCCAATCGGCCGTTTATATCCTGGTTGCCTTACCGGTTTTTGGTCTTGAAAAACTATCCCAGCGGAACATTCACCAGGCCAAATCCCGCAAGCACATGATCGTTTTACCTATCGTCTTAATCTTATTACTGGTGATCGGCATTGCCTGGCGCGATTTACCTGATTATTTTCAGGAATGGCCTAACCGGGGTATGACGCGCTTTTTATATAGGGCCGAGATAAATGAAATAGCCGGCTACCTTAGCGATCATCCGGATATCATTGATTTTGGCGTCACCGGTCTGTTAGCCGGACCTTGGGACAAATTAGCTTTAGCCACCGAGGCGGAAGACAATGCTCAGATTAGCCCGCGTTGGTTCAACCCAGATAGAGTTACTTTACTACGGGTAAAGGGCGAACCCGCACTTGTTTTTAGTGGTTATCCAGAATCGCCGACATTGGAGGAATCCCTTTACCGGGTTATCCCAGGAGAAAAGGCCGGCGCCTTCAATCTGACGGTGGTTGAAGCGTTTGATGATGTGACCGGCGAGAAATCCTGTTTCCGGAACGGCTTATGTTTGCTCGCCGCCACCTATGATCCATCGACCGGAGCGCTCGATTTAATTTGGGATGTTGAGCGTGTACTAGACCTGCCCCCCATGCCGTTGATGAGCAACCCACCGCCACCGAATGTTTACTCCGGACCCCGCCTGCTCATCTTCAGCCACCTGCTCGACCAGGAAGGGAATGTTCTAGCTGGCGATGATGGCTTGTGGATCGACGCGACGACGCTCGAACCTGGCGATCGCTTTCGCCAGCGACATTGGCTTTCCACTTCAGAGGATGACAAAACGGCCGTGGTTTCATTCGGCTTATACGATCCAATGACGAATGAACGTCTAATGACCGAAGACGGGCGTGATCATCTCACTCTGCAGGTTATCAATAAATGATCAAAGGGCCGGGTTTCCCTGAGATCGCTCGCCATCGATCCCGGTGACAAAGCGTGTAGATAACGTTATAAACGTTTGCTGCCTCAGACGATAAAATAGCAGCATCGTATTTTCGGAAAATATTGAAGTTGGTAGATAATTTGGAAGAGTCTAAGTCGACGGGGAGAAAAAAGACGGCCTGGGGCATCATTATCCTTTTGGTGGCCTTTATCTTGCTGGCCTTTGCTTACAGCATCATCAATCCCTTGCACGAAGCGACAGACGAACTGAGGCATTACCGCTTCGTTCGCGTTTTAGCGACAACGGGTCAATTGCCTGTCCAGGGCCAGGAGTCCTGTCGTTCCCAAAGCCATCACCCACCTCTCTTTTATGCCTTAGGAGCATTGGCGACGGCCTGGATAGACACTGGGGATGACATTTGCGATAAACCCCCGGAGAATCCGTTTTGGGCCTATCGTTATTGGGAGGTCAGCCGCGACAATAAGAACCAGTACTTACATGGTAATGACGAGTCGTTTCCATGGCATGGTGAGGCGCTGGCCGCCCACATTATCCGGGGAATTAACATACTGATTGGCGCAGGCGTGGTCTTTTTGACCTGGCTCACCGGCCGGGCGATTTGGCCGGGCAATCGGGCTATCGCCCTGGGCTCGGCTGCCATCGTCGCTTTCAATCCCATGATCTTGTATATGTCTGGCTCGATCAATAACGATATCATCGCCGCCTTCAGCGGTGCGGCCGTGATCTATGCCTGCGTGCGACTCTTGTTAGATCCGGGCAGGCTAAGTTGGCGTTGGGGATTATTAATGGGAGCTTTATATGGCTTGGCGCTCATGAGCAAGTTCAATCTGGCCGTGATCATCATCCTGATTGAAGCCGCCATAACCTGGGCTGCCATTAAAAAGCCGGTTTCAGATGAGGATGAGCCATCAAATGGAACCCAATCTGAGGATCGGACATTTCAAAACCCTTGGGTCAATCGTTTAAAACTTTGGTTCGAAGTCAATCTGCTGTTGGTGATAGTTGCGGGATTAGTCGCCGGCTGGTGGTTTCTCCGTAACCAGTTAATTTTCGGCGAGCCGACGGGCATCCAAGAGTTAACTGAATTGTGGGGAGTTCGCGATCCCAGGGAAAGCTTCGGCTTAGCCATTTCGGAACTTCCCTACGCCTGGACGACATTGTGGGGCAGATTCGGCTTCGGGCAAATTCCTTTGCCGGATATCGTTTACGATGGCTTGATGATCGTCTCGGCCGCCGGATTGATTGGTGCTGTAGTTGGGTTCTTTCGTTGGGCAACGTCAAAAGAGCGTCTCATTCTCATTTTCTTGGCGGCCGATGTTCTACTATTCGCTCTTGTGCTATTCAATTACATGCTAGTCAGTCCGGCCGGACCAAATGGCCGTTTCTTTTTCCCCGCAATCTCAGCATTAGCGATCTTGATCTTTTACGGGCTCTGCCAATTGCTTTTGGTTGTAAGAGAATGGTATCGGAAGTTACGGCGACCGGTCGGAGATGAAACAGCACCGACCAGCGGCGATAACCGGGCGCTCAACATGTTCGCCGGCATCACGGCGGTACTCTTCTTCGCCCTGGCTTCGACAGCCTTGTTGGGTTACCTGATGCCCGCCTACGCCCAGCCTCCCGATATAGCGCAAGAGGCTCCGGTTCCAAACCCCGTTGGCGCTAATTTCGATGGTTTGGCCACCCTTTTAGGTTACGAAGTGAGCGCCACAACTTTGCGGCCGGGAGATCCGCTCGACATCGAGCTATATTGGGAAGTCATTGGCCAGCCGCCAGGCGATTATCTGCTTTTCATCCATCTTCAAGATACAGAGCAGACCATGGTCGCGCAGCGCGATACCCATCCAGGGTTAGGCAACTTTCCAACCAGCCAATGGCGGCCTGGCGATCGCTTCGTGGAAAGGATAAGGTTGTACCTGCCAGAAACTGCTTATACGCCTAGCGAGGCTTCACTCAGCATCGGCCTATATGAACCAGACGCTTACCGGTTAGCCGTTTTTGATGAGGATGGGTTGGCTCTGGGAGACTCTCTCAAGCTAACTTCTTTGAACTTGCTGGCAAACGATAACGGATTTCCCAATCCCCTTGAGCAGAATTTCAATAACGAAATGCGCCTGGTAGGTTACGAGTATGACAGCAGGGAAATTTCACCCGGAGGCTCGCTCGAAATTCGACTGTTTTGGCAGCCTTTACCTGACCTTAACAGCGATTATATCGTCCAGCTGGAACTGAAAGGTACGGAAGGAATCACTTACTCTTCTTTGGATACCCAATCCCCCGCCGTCTTATCATCCGCCAACGGCTGGGATGAGGCTCAAGTCATAGAAGGACATTATTTGTTATCCATCGACCCATCCACTCCGGCGGGCAGTTATCCCGTCTATCTCTCTTTAGTGGATGCCGAAACGGACAGGAGGACAAGTATCGTTGCCGAAGATGGCCATCTGATAAACACTCATCTCAGACTGGCTGAAGTACGAGTTTCTGACGATTGACGCTCCTCAGCTAACTCTGCACATTCCGTAGGTAAATCGTAGGGTTTAATTTGGGTGAATTTGGCTATTCGTCAATTGACAGTGAACTGTTCCTAGATATACTTTAACTATGCACGGTGAAACACATATCACCGAATTTTGTCTGAGTTGATCAGCGCATGCCCTTGGCGTGCGCTTTTTTGTTTTCTATTGTTTTGGTTGAGTGGTGTTCAGACACCGAAATTACCCATCATATCTTATAGGAGAGAGCTATGGATTATGGCATGATCGGCAAAATCGAGAAGGCGAAGATATATTCTGAAGAACCAGATCGAATGAAATTTGAGTCATTCCAGGTAAAGATTCAGGGTGACAACAATGTTCATATCGTCAATTACAACCAGGGTTTATGGGATTGTGATTGTGAATTCTTTGCTTCGCGAGCCGTTTGCGGACATACCATGGCCATGGAGCGCGTTTTAAAAGGGATGGTAGATATTTCTTGAAGGTTGAGTTTGGTTTGCACACCGGGCTCTAAGTCTGAATTGTGACCATCAATTTGTGGCGCGCTTCGTAACCAACAGTTTTTCTAAGAACATGTCCGGCTTAACGGCCGGACATGTTTTTTTGTTATAATCGGATTCGCCAGCCACTACTAATCAATTTTTTGACAATTACCTTGGATGACCAATACACTCGGTTGATCCAGAAATTGATGAGAAATCCTGAGTAGGCCGAAGTTCTTGACTTGAACGAAACTGCGATCCTTCGGCTTGCTTTTCCGAAGTCGCGTTATCTATGAGGTCACCATGGAATTAGTAACGAGATTATCCGAGCATATCGGATCCCAGGATGAAAAATACTATAAGAGCACTCTGTTCCAAAGCGAAACGTTATTGCTCGGAATAAATTGTTTGGAGCCGGGCCAAATACAAAAACCACACGAACATGGCGACCAAGATAAATTCTATTACATCGTGAACGGCAGCGGTTTGTTTTGGCTAGGCGAAGAAAGGATCAAGGCTGAAGCCGGCGAAATTGTCTGGGCGCCGGCCGGCTTGAGCCATGGCGTCGAAAATGATGGGCCAGACCGGCTAGTATTGATGGTGGGCATCGCTCCTGCGCCATGAAAAAGAGATTAACTATGACCATTGGCGGCGTCGAATTCGATCTAAAGCTAACTTTAATCATCATTTTGGGCACACTATTGCCCATGATCGATTATTACAATCATCGCATTACAGGCACCAAGGCCTACGATCGAATGGTGCTGTATTTTGTTATCCCGATGATCATCATCTTGTTGATTTTCCGAGATAGACCGTCTGAATATGGATTTCGAATCGGCGACTGGCGCACCGGCTTGATGTGGGTTGTTATAGGTTGTGTTTCGATGGCCGTGATCTTGTGGTTTGCCGCCCGTACACCGGCGATGCAACGATATTATGCAGCCAAGGCGCCGGATAACGTGGCCTATTTATTATATATAACGGCCGTCGATCTATTCGGTTGGGAGTTCATGTGGCGTGGTTTTCTGCTATTTGGCATGGCGGCCGTCATTGGGCCAGGTCCGGCCATCTTTCTCCAGGCGGTTCCATTTGCCTTCATGCATTTGGGTAAGCCAGAATTGGAGACAATGAGCACGATATTTGGCGGTGCTGCATTCGGATTCATCGCCTGGCAATCAGGCTCCTTTTTGTACCCTTTTCTCATACACTGGTTTATCGCTTCCTTCACAATGCTCATCGCCACGGGCAGGTTTGGCTGATGATTAAAGATCCATCTTCAGGTACCGCCTGACGTCTTAACCGACCAGTCAATAGCGAGTTAAATTATGCCTACCTTTGAATTGATGCTGACCGAAATGGCCAATGGCGGCGTCGCCATGGGACGAGATGACCAGGAACGAGTTATCTTTGTGCCATTAACGATTCCAGGCGAACGGGTTACAGTCGAGACGGTAACAGATAAGAAGCGTTTTGCTAGAGCTCGCTTGTTAGAAATCTTGGAACCGTCGCCCCAACGGGTGGAGCCAGCCTGCCCCCATTTTACTCTCTGTGGTGGTTGCCATTTCCAGCATATCCGCTATGCAGATCAATTACGCTATAAAGAGAACGTCATCCGCGATCAGCTCAGCCGGATCGGTGGCATTGAATCCCCTCCTGTGGCAGCGGTCCTACCTAATCCTGATCCCTGGCATTATGCTTGCGATATAAGCTTTAGCACGACCCGAGCCGGCAAATTGGGTTTTTGGTCGCCGGAATTGAGTCAAGTTATTCCTATTGAAACATGTTCCATCATTCACCAGCGGCTCTTGGAGTCATTTCAAGATATCGATCTCGAATTAGCCAATCTGCACAGATTAACCTTGCGATTGGACCAGGACGGATCCGCTTTGGCAGTCTTGGAAATGGAAGATGGGGAACCACCTGCTCTTGAAACGGATTTCCCGATTTCAGTTGCCCTGTTATTGCCGGATGGCACGGCCGCCAACCTGGTGGGGGATAACTATGTTGTGAGATCTATCAAGGGGCGAGACTTTCGAGTATCGGCCGGTAGTTTCTTCTACCCAAGCGTCCCGGCGCTGGAATTGATGATTGACGTTATCCTCGGTTACGCCGGATTAAGCGGCAGTGAATCATTGCTCGAGCTATATAGCGGCGTGGGTACACTCACTGCTTTCTTGGCTCCGGCATGTGCAGATATCGCCTGCTTCGAATTAAATCCCGATAGCGTCAACGACTCGGCCGTCAATCTCCATGATACAGAAAATATCAGCCTGTATGAAGGTCCGGTAGAAGAGATTTTGCCTTTGATATCCTTCTCGCCTGACATCCTTCTAGTCGATCCGCCGGAGAGTGGGTTGCCAGTGGCAATCATCGACGAAATCGCGATTAAGTCCCCGGACAAAATAATTTACGTCAGTTCTGACATCGCCACTTTAGCCCGGGATGGCAAACGATTAGGCGAAAAAGCCTACAGGCTCATAACCATGCAACCTATCGACATGTATCCCCAATCGTTCCAAACATTGACGGTCTCGCTCTGGCACTCTGCTGATATTAGCTGAATCGTTGATAAAATCTCTCAACTTTCGCTGCTAGCGATCCTTGGCCTCCGGCGCCAATCATCTAACGGCTGGATTGCTGGCCCTTGATTGCCAGCTTCTTCATCGTTTATACTGATGGTACAGCAGAGTCAGCGGAAGAGTATCACATTCATGGATAGGGGGAGGCTGGTTCAGGAACTCTGGAGAGCATTGTGGACAATAGCGGCCGATTTCGAAACGTTTGATTTCTAACTGTTGTCTTAATGATAACAAACGTTCTTGCTATGAGCGGGATGTATTCGAATAAAGAGAATAGTAATCAGCAACATACAGTAATATGGAGGAATCAACATGTCACTTGATAGAAAAGCTACCTGGGAAAGTCTAGATGCTCTTTGGAAAGATACTGATGTGGAGGTTTTGGAAGCCAGGGGTAAAAAATTTGCCATCATAAGCGACACCCACATGGGCGATGGTGGCGAAGCTGATGATTTTCACGCAAATAAGCCGGCACTCTTGAATGCCCTTAAATATTATCACAAAGAAGGATACACCCTTATTTTGCTTGGCGATATCGAAGAGTTTTGGCAATTTGACCTGGATTCGGTTACGAGACAGTATAACGACTCCATATATGCCAGCATTCGTTTATTTGGAGAGAAACGCGTGTATCGCATATTTGGTAATCACGACTATGAATGGGGTGGATTTCAAGACCCAATTAAACCTGAAAGCAAGAAGCAGGGATTGGCTGATGAAGCCTTGAAGATGAAAGATAGAATGGGTAATTTAGGCATCTTACTTGTTCATGGTCATCAAGGGAGCGTTGATTCGGATAAGTTTTCCTGGTTCAGTCGTTTTTTCGTCAGGATATTTCGTGGAATTGAACCGTTGGCCAAAGCTACCGGACTTTATGGACATGGTGCAGCCACTAAATCGCCTGTAGCAGGCGACTACGAAAAGACTTACTATGCTTGGGGGAAGAGCCGCAAAGTTCTCGTGATTTGCGGCCATTCTCATCGGGCCGTCTTCGCTTCAAAGACGCGCGCGGATGAATTGCAGGACATCATCGCCGATCTGTCGATAAAGGAGTCTGACCGTCGCTTTACTAGGGAAAAAAGGCGTGCTATCCGTCGCGAAATCTCCCGTTTGGAGGATGAATATGAAGATGAGAAGAACAAAGGCCGGGCCATTGAGCTAGGCTCTGGCGACAAGCAGAAACCCTGTTACTTCAATAGCGGATGCGGGCTTTACAGTGATGGCATAACTACTTTAGACATAAACGATGACAAGATACGTTTGGTCAAGTGGCATCGAGATGCGATTGGCGAGGACTTCAATGTGGTCTTCAAAGAGGGTAGCTTGTCGGCCTTCGTTAAAGAGGTGACTGAGTAAGACGTTATCTTGCGGGCAGGTCGGTGAATTGAGCGATCTTTTAGGCCAGGTGCTGTTCCCAGGCAACTGAGATCTCGCTTGAAGAGGGTTTGTAAATGATCTTGATCTGTCCGCGAATCAAGTGGCACCCTCAAATTCGCGGGCCTGCCAGGCTGCGTATAGGGCAATAGCTCCGGCCGTGGCGGCGTTAAGGGAAGCAACCTGCCCGCGCATGGGCAATTTAAGCAGAAAATCGCAATTCTTGCGCACTAATCGCCGCAATCCGCTCCCTTCGTGACCCAGGACGATGCCCAAAGGTATGTTGAGATCGATCTGGCCCAATGTCTCGGAGCCTTCGGCCATATCCAGGCCAGCGATCCACACGCCGGCCGCTTTTAAATCGCGAATCGCCTGCACCAGGTTGGTAACCTGGGCTATGAGCAAATGTTCAGTCGCCCCGGCCGAGTATATGGCCACGCTTGGCGTAATATCCGGCGCCCTGCGATCTTGCAGAATGACGCCATGAATCCCACATGCCTCGGCAGCTCGCAGTATCGTGCCGATATTCTGGGGTCCATGAAGCAAGTCGAACAATAACAGGAAGGGCTTTTCAGCCCGCTCCTTAGCTAGAGCCAAGATGTTTTCAACAGGGCTGTATTGGTAAGGGCCTGTTTCCAATAGTACTCCCTGGTGGCTACCATCACCGGCGAGTTGGGATAGTATTTGTTTACCGGCCGTCTCAATGGGGATTCCCCGCGAGCGAGCGCTAGCGACGATTGGTCCGGTCTCGTGGGCTCCTTCCTGTATCCACAGGCGATAGATTTGCCGTCTATCACCGCGCAAAGCTTCAAGAACGGTGTTGCGCCTGAAAAGGAATTCGGTCATCAGATTTCAAAATAGGCGGGGCTTTGGTCTTTAAGGCGTCAGAGAGCTGACTCGTGGAAGAATCAGATACTTTATGTCAACAAAAATTCAATCCCTGTCAAGTCGATCGCCCCATCTTTATCGTCAACCTGCTGCGTGAGGCCGGGCGAAGATCATGCGGCCGGCCGTCGTTTGCAGCACCTTAGTCACTACGACCCCAATTTCATTGTGTAAGTATCCCTTACCGTCCTCCACCACAACCATGGTGCCATCGTCGAGATAGGCCACTCCCTGGCCGACTTCACGTCCTTCCTGAACGATCTTGACCGCCATTTCTTCACCGGGCAAAAAGACTGCCTTAACAGCATTGGCTAATTCATTGATATTGAGGACCGTCACCCCTTGTAGCTCGGCAACCCGGTTCAAATTGTAGTCGTTGGTCATGATGGGGCAGCCTAATTCACGAGCCAGAGCAACCAACTTGCTATCTACATCTCGAACTTCGGTAACATCCATATCCGTAAAACGGATTGGAATTGGGCAATCTTGTTGCAAGAAGCTTAGAACGTCCATCCCTCGCCGGCCGCGGTTTCTGCGAAGGGGGTCTGAACTATCGGCGATATGCTGCAACTCTAACAGGACAAAATTAGGCACGAGTAAAGTCGCCCGCACAAATCCGGTTTTGCAGATATCACTGACGCGGCCGTCGATAATGACACTTGTATCCAACAAAATCACTTGATCTTCAACTTGTTGGCTTTTTTGCGGTGCACTCCTTTCCGGTCGCATAAAACTTAAGGTTGACCGCAGATCATTCTGCCGCAAAGTTAAGATGACAACGCTCAAATAGCACAGCAAAACAGCCGAAATTATGGGAACTATTTGTCTAAACGGATTCGGCAAGGTGGAAAGTGGCAGGGTCAACAAGGAGGCAGCTATCAAGCCCAGAAAAATCCCGCCAATGATAGCGACAAGGCGTTCGACAGGCATTCCAGCCAGGCTATTACGAACACGTCTCAAGGGACGAACTGTCAAGATTGGGGTCAGAATCAAACCGGCGAGAAATCCGAGTAAGCTGAAGATTAAGACATAAACTGGGGTTTGCCCGGTGGCATCCAGCCACAATGCCAGATTGGCGCCAAAATAGGCAGCAAACGCTGCACCAAAAATGGCGCCGACGATGCGGGTAATAAACTCAATACTAAATCGCATAATTGCTAACTCTCTTCACTCAAACTGGTTACCTTAGATCTGGAAAACAAAAAGGTGAACGCACGTAACTGCGCGTTCACCTTATCAGTCGTCTAGACCAGAAAACTCAGTAACGAAACCGAGTGATTGGTGTATATACTTTTACCCTTCTGTCTCTTGTTCGATAACTGAGTAACTCTTGTCAACAGTCTGAGTAAAATAAGTCAAAAATATATAAAGAATAAGTCCAGGCGCAGCAGGTACGTGAATTTGGATGGTAGCACAGCGAAAGGCAAATCGCAAATCACCTGGTGTCATTCTCAGCGCCGTCGGCCTTGGGCTGCCATGGCCGGCCCGGCTGGTACCTGTCTCGACCTTGTTGGGCGGATTCTATGGTTGGGGACAGCAGTCGCCGCTCGCCGATCATTTGCTTTTGATTCGTTATTAAGGTCGAATAGACGGTCACCGGCGATGGAGAAAGCGCCGATGAATAATATCCGGGTGAGCCAGACTAATATGGCGACGAACAAGGGTACGATATTCAAGAGTTCCGATCTGCTTAAAACTTCATTGCCAAAATCATGGCTAAGCAGAGTAACAGATACTGCCCACCAGGTCATGAGAGCATTCATGGTTGCTCCAAGCAACCATGCGCCCATCAAATACCACACTTCCTTGTTTTTCCCATTTTCTTGGTCGGTTCCAAATAGGTAAGCCAAACCGGCAAAATCAATAGCACAGAAAGCGACTGCCAATATTGTCGCCCATCGAATCCGCATGAAACTCGTTTCGGCCAGAAAATCGCTCAGCGCATATTGGGTTGAGTCAAAGTTGAACATCTCGAATGCTAACAGAGCAATTACCAGCAGAATCCCTATCAAAACTTTTCGGGGTATATTGGCGAAGACGCTGCCGGGATGAACTGAAATTCCAGGCTTTCGCTTGTCAACGGTCGATCCCCCTATTCGATTACCAGTGGATGAGCCAGCCAAATGTAGGTCATAATCGTTGTCTAAAGTACTTTCTTGCCTCATATCCGAATCCTCTCACAAGATGTAAATTTTGGATGCGATGGAACTGGGAAGTTCCTCAGTTCCATCGCAAACGGGAGAGTAGAACATTTGTTCTTATTTTAGCATAAATGTTCAGGTTGTGTCAATAGCTGTTGAAATGAGAACTTGCACGTAGGTCGACGCGACCGTTATCGTCATGATATTCTATCCCGGCAAGAACAAGCTTCCCCAAATCAGCCATTAAACCCAAATCAGCTGCAACCCAATGGTGTTATCTCACCAGGGTTGTAGAAGGAGAAATCGAATGCAAGCCATCAATTCTCTGGAAATTCTCAAGAAAGGTCTACCAGACGCTGGGTTGCCGCCCAGGCATATCGTCGTAGTTGGAGCAGGCATAGCTGGCTTAGTCTCTGCTTTGCTGCTGCAAGAATCTGGTCACAAGGTCACTGTCAACCGCTGTGTTTCATTTCAGTTCGTGCACTCCCCGCAACCCCTCCACTAATCAGCTTGATTTATTTTTCTTATCGTTCTCATTTTTGTCGTTGTCATTTTCGTTGTCGTCGTCATTTTCGTTGTCGTCGTCATTTTCGTTACCGCCGTCATTTTTGTTGTCGCCGTCGTTTTCGTTGTCGCCGTCGTTTTCATTGCCGTCGTCGTTGTCGTTGTCGCCGTCGTTTTCATTGCCGTCGTCGTTGTCGTTGTCGCCGTCGTTTTCATTGCCATCGTCGTCGTTTTTGTTACCCTCACCGCCGTTGCTATCCTCAGTTGGAGCCGGCGTTTTGGTTGGCACGATGACAGGTTCATCGGCTGGATCCGGGACAGTTGCTGTGGGCTCGGCCGTTGCTGTAGACGTTGGCGTGTTCGTAGCTGTTGGTATAACAATTTCCTGATCCAGCTGTTCCGGATTTTGCAGCCGCCTGATCCGAGGAGTCGGCTCTATTTCCGGTAGTTGATCAGGCACAAACTGGGTGGTTATAGTTTGGGCAATCAAGCGGCCGTTAATTGTTTTCGCTTCCACCCATACGAAGCGGCCCACCATTGGCGTACCCTCGACCGAAGTAGATTCATCGATAACCAGTCGTAGCCCGGCAACCACCCACTCGTCGTCGCCAAGTACCTCGATAATGCCACTAAATGAAACCTCAGCCTGTCGACCACTGGCTAACAATTGCTCGATCTCATGAATCCTTTCCTTTTGATGATTTTCTCTAAGCTGATCTTGGGCAAAGGGGTTTGTGGTTAGCGACAAACGAATGTCTTCCACAGCCCGTTTCGTATCATAGAGATAATCGCCCGGAACAGTATCGAACGATGCATATATAACGCTGGCAGCCAAGATAAACAATACCATGATTAACGGCACGAAGGTCAATGTTAAACGTCTAAAGAGCAGGGCGGTCAAGGTCGGCTTGTTTGCTTTGTTTTGCAAAGCCACTGCCCGATCAAGAAAACGCTGGCGGGACTCGGCTTGGGCCGCCAACGAGTGAGCAACCTTAACCTGAGACAATGTACTGGCAGTTTCCAGGAGTAGTCGCAACTCGGCCGCGTATTGTGGGTGACGCGCCAGAACTGAATCGAGTGACTCACCCACTTCCAGAGCCTCGAGGCTTTCGATCAACACGCGTTCAAATGCAGCGTCCATCAGAGGCTCCTCCGGTCTGATAGTTTTTGCGATAACGCCGCCACTGCCCGGGCCTGTAATTGTTTCACTGCTCCCTCGCTTTTCCCCATTGTCTGAGCTACATCCCTGATCGGCATCTCATAACCAAATCTTAGAGCGATAACATCTTGCTGGTCTTCGGTGAGTTCTTCAAGCGCCAAGAAGAGTTCGTCGAGCGTTTGGCGTTTAGAAAGCGCCTCTCCCGGATCGATGCCATCAGCTTCAAGGTTTTCATTTAACTCCGTCTGCTCAATTTTGTATCTCTGTCTGTGATGATCAGCAACCACAAATGATGCCACTCGATATAGCCAGCCTCGCAAGGTATTCTGCGGTGCGTTTCGATCACGGACTGCGTCCAGAAGTCGCGTAAAAACTTCACTGGTCAAATCTTCCGCAACCTGTTGGTTACCCACTTTAAAGGCGACGTATCGAAATATAGCCGGGTAATAGGTTTCATGAACCTTTGTCAATACTTGTGGATCGAGTTTGCGAACCCCGGCCAATAGGGCTTGTTCATCTGTCACAACAATAAGTGCTCCGATCCTAAGACAGTTTATCAGTGCTGTTGAGGCTCGAAATATACCACAAAGCAGTTTACTGATAAGGAGTAAGCCGAAGGATTACCCATTTATTCACAATCAACAACTTCGGCTTACTCAGGCTATGTCTTGCGCATTTTGGTAAGGATACATCGTTTCAGGACAGATGAGCGGCTTTGTTGGCCTAAGAATGATCTATCGCGATACGCCCGTTCAACAACCTCTACGCTGACTAGTCATCGTCGCTGTCGCGGTCGTCATCATCATGGTTGTCGTGGTCGTCATCATGGTTGTCGTCGTTGCCACCGTCATGATTGTCGTTGGCGTCATCATCATGATCGTCGTTGGCGCCGTCATCATGATCGTCGTTGGCGTCGTCATCATGATCGTCGTTGGCGTCGTCATCATGATCGTCGTTGGCGTCGTCATCCTCGTTGTCGTTGAGGTCGTCATCCTCGTTGTCGTTGAGGTCGTCATCCTCGTTGTCGTTGAGGTCGTCATCCTCGTTGTCGTTGAGGTCGTCATCCTCGTTGTCGTTGAGGTCGTCATCCTCGTTGTCGTTGAGGTCGTCATCCTCGTTGTCGTTGAGGTCGTCATCCTCGTTGTCGTTGAGGTCGTCGTCCTCGTTGTCGTTCAACTCGTCTTCGTTGGCGTTCAACTCGTCTTCGTTCTCGTTGACCGCATCATCAGGATCACTCTGTAATAACTCAATTTCCCGGGCGACCAATTGACTAGCATCGTTGGCACGAACGTGAATCTTCACTGTATCGCCAATGTTGATGCTCTTATCGATCTCTGTCCCGTCGTCGACGAGAACTTTTTGACCATCAATGGTCCAACTTACTTGTGTTATAGCATCGACCTGACCGACGAATTCGGAATCACTATCATCCTGTACCTGATCGGACAATCCGGAAGCCTGGCCTGGCTGGAACGATTTTTCTGGAAAAGCCTCGGCCGGTGTACAAGCGACGATCAGAATTATTAATCCAAATAAAACGAAGGGGATCAATTTACGGGCATCAAGATTTATCATTTTCTTCTCCTTAATAAAAACCATAATATGTGTGTTCGTTCACTCATTAAGTCGTTGAATGAAGCGGAAAGTAACGGCTATTCTTTATCAATTGCTTTTGGAATCTCAATTGGTCTCCCTAAAAAGCAAACGGATGGCTCAATGACCATCCGTTTGTATCGCCCGCCCGGCAGTTCCTCAACTTAGTTAACGGCAAAAATCACAGCATATTTGTCACGATAAAGTTCTTCAAGCAACGGATCGTCGGCCACTTCCTCCAGAAACGATTTGTGTTTCAGGTCGGAAAAGACGTAGCTCGCGCCGAATCGCTTGCGGATGACTTCGCCCGGTTGCTTTACATCGCCTTGTGTAATCTGCCGCCATTCATCGTAAAGTTCAGCGTCATATAATTCCATATAAGTCGGATCGAGACCCACCGTATAAACATTATTCTGGTTATAGAAAAACAAGCGGGTGAAATCATCCCAATCAGTCTGGAAGACCATGCTTCCGGCCGGCGTATTATCATGAAGCCAGATGGCAGCATCGGCATACTGGTCGGCCGGTTTTGAGCCGCCAACGGCTTCCCGGGTCTGGTTTACGACAAACGCTGCCGGAAGAACCAATAATACGAGCAAGGCAACGAACGTGATCCTGGCCCGGGTTTTACTTTCTCCCAACCACTCTTCCACCAAAGGCGCAAAACTAACGACCGCGAATATGAGAGCGATGGCAGGAAAATACTCGATGAAACGACGAGAACGGAAAAGTAAAAAGGCAAACAAAATCGTTAAGATGAACAGTGTGAGCGCCACCTGGTCCATTCGCTCTTTTCGCCAGCCCCAGGCAAATGTGCCCAGAACCATAGCAACCAAAGCAACGCCAGAGTTTTCGACTAATGTCCAGGTCCTGTACGGATACCATTCATTGCCAACGCGCGTGCTTGAGGCGCCGATCTTGGGCGCCAGATGATTGACGATGAAAAAGATATCTTCCGGAAAGTATGGGTTGATAAGTAGACCGAGAATTATGCCAATTGCAGGAAAAGCTAGCGCCTGCCAAACAATTCTTCTTTCGGTCATCCATGTCGCTAAGAAATAGGCGCCGCCTATGACCAACAACAAAGGAAAAGCATCATAAAGCCAGACAAAGAGAAACCCAAGAGGTAGCAACAGCCAAAACCGCTCTTGAAATAACCAGTGAAGACCGAGGATGAGGATCAATAGCGCAGCCGACTGCGCCCTGGGCATGCTCATCCGGTAGAGGAATGCTTCTGATACGGCAAAGAGACCCAATGTCCAAACAGCCGCCCATCGAATGCCCTGGCTTCTCAGCAACCACCAAATAGCCAGGAAGGCCAGGGAAGGTAGGAGAATGCTGGCGAATTTGGCTCCTGTGGTTAGCGATTGACCTCCGTCGAGGGCTGGTTCTGTTCCACTGAATAGCGCCAGATAAAGATGGTAAAGTAAATGATGATCGTAGAATGATTCGGCATTTAAGATGGTCATCGGCAACCAGTCGAATGTTGGCTTTAGGCCCACTTCGCGAATGAGCAAACCCATACGTGCGTGATAATAACCATCGGTCCCTACAAGAGCGTCAGTGCCAAATTGAATATAGGAAAATAAGGCCAGGAATAAAACAAATAGGCCGGCGCCAACCGCTATTAGTTGCCAATTGGCTGCCAATAAGCGACCTCGTTGCATCTCTTGTGCAGAGGAAATCGCGGCCGTCGTTGTATCGTTTGGTGCGGTCATTTTACCCTACTATTATACGTCGAATTGGCTGCCTAAAAGTTACGGTAGAAGTGATTAACAATAAGAGCGAACCGGTAACAGGCGCCTGTTAGCTAGAGCGCACGGTTCACAT
>CAVVOI010000016.1:0-552549 GCA_963749825.1 uncultured Chloroflexia bacterium
TCCTTTGCCAAAAACTCGTTTGTACGAAGCCTCACGAAATACAGGCTATTAAACAGCCGATCTAGCAGCTTATTGCAAGCGCGTAGGGAGGGATACCTGCAGTCGAACATCCTGGCATTTCTATCTCCTATCCCCACCCTGCATTGGATACGATATGAAACAAACTACCCGTGATCGGCCGGCTCTTGAGATGAGCAACGAGCTCTGGCAGCGGGCTTTGAAAGAATTGCGCCTGCAAATGACCAAAGCTACCTATCAGGCCTGGCTAGCCCATAGCTATGTGATTGAATCAACTAACTTAACGGCAGGTTTGATCGTTGCCGTACGCAACGCCTATGCGAAAGAGTGGCTGACCCATCATCTATGGAACGTCGCCAACCGGACCGTGTCGGCGCTCGCTGGCCATGCTGTAACCGTTGACTTTGTCGTTAATCCCTTTCCCCAGGAGGACCTGATTATGCTTGGTTGGGCAAGCCAAAAAGATGAAAACTTTGACCGATCGTCTGGCGAGGAGCTCGTGGCCCATGGCGCCGAACCCGTCACATCGATAGGCAGCTGGCAAGGGCGGGGATCATTCCAACCTATATACTTGAATTACCCCAAAACATCACTATTGATAACATTTTACTCAGAGGAGGTTGAGACCCTATGACCACAAATCACAACCCGACTTGTGTTCGTATTTATAGCCACATTACTAAATCCACCTTTCTTCATGTTGAAGATGCTTTGAGAATCGGCAACCTGCGCCTGTTTGCCGGCTCGTTCAAGCGTGGTAAAGGCATCACTGCCAATACCCATCACTTTATCGATACGGCCGATGCCTGTGTTGTCTTGTTGGCTCTTGCCAGAGCTGAATCCGGCTTTGCTTATCAGGAGTACATGGGCTCTGTCAATGACGGAACAGACGTTGTCAGCCGGGTGCTTTCGGTAAAAGCCAAAGGTAACCATGTCTATGTTGAACTGAGGAACGGCCCTGGCCTTCTGACCAACACGGGCAAGATACAGCCCCACGGAGAACCCGAGGCCGCGATAACGATCCCTTTTAATACTTACGAGGCGCGTCGCCTGGCCGGGGAAGTGCTGGCTTACCTGCAGGCCTGAGATTCACCCCCCTTATAGAAAGCGGCTGATGACTAGGGATAGGGGGACGCCCAGTGATGGGCGTCCCTATTAACATCTAAACCTAGTCAGATCTAGCGATCGACCGGGCAATATTGCTCGAAGTCGCCAACGCAGATTTCTTCCCAGGTGCGGAAGCCATCAGCGATGACGGTTTGGCCGACATTAGCTGCGGTGACCACGATGGGCGTCAAAGCCACAAAGGGGATGTCGTTTGTGCCGTTGTTGAGCGTCAAGCCACCGGTTTGGCCGGAGAGGTCTTCGCCATTGAGCAGCGCGATGGCCGCGGCAGCCGCTGCCTCAGCCTCGGCCTTGATCGGCTTGTAAACCGACATGGCCTGGTCGCCGGCTAGCACGTTCTGCACACCGCCAACCGTCGCATCCTGTCCCGAGATGGGAATGCCAGCATCGGCCGGGCTGATGCCCGCGCTCTTGAAGGCCGAGATGACCGCATTGGCCAGACCATCATTGGCTGCGAATACGCCGGTGACGTTGCCGTCAGCCGCGGTCAGGATCTGCTCGAAGATGACCAACGCTTGCTGGTTGTCCCAGTCGGGTACCCACTGGTCATCGACCATATTCCAGGAACCGTCGTTGAAGTGCGGTTCGGCATAGCCGAAGTAGCCTTCACGGAACAAAGTTGAGTTATTGTCCGTCGGGTCTCCGTTGAGCAGCACAACCTCGGGAACGCCTTCCTGGGCGCTGATGAGCGGCTCCAGGATTTTGCCCATGGTCGCGCCGACCTGGACGTTATCGAAGCTCACATACACATCTGCGCCTGGACCTTCAACCGTCAGCCGGTCGTAGTCCACCACGGCGACATCAGCCTCTCGAGCCTGTGCGATGATGGCCGCGCCAGAACCTGAGTCCAGGTTCACCAGCAAGATCACCTTGGCTCCGGCCGTGATGGCCTGCTCGGCCTGGGTCTGCTGCGTCCGGGCATCACCTTCGGCATTGACGATGTTGTATTCCACGCCCGCAGCCTCAAAGGCCTCTGAGAAGAAACGACGGTCATCCGTCTCCCAGCGGTCGGAACTGGCGCTATCGGGCAACAATACCCAAATGCTGCCTTCTTCCATGACTTCCTCAGCCGGAGCTTCTTCTTCGGCCGGTTCCGGAACTTCAGTGACCACCTCTTCGACGGCTTCTTGGACTTGCTCCGCGGCCTGGCCGCCACAAGCGGCAAGGCTAAACACAAAGAGTACGGCCACGATCAAAATAGACCAATGGCGTGATTTTATACTTATCATTTCCTTCTCCCGTAATTTTTTGGAATTTATTGACCGTGTTAGGGTCGGCGCTGTATTAGGGATAACTTGAGGGTGACATGCAATGTCGCATGGATTTTTATAATTATATATGTACAGCACCTCCTTAGGTATGTGCATACATAAAGAAAGGGTTCCATAAGATTTGAATCTTTGGAAGGTAAATCAATCTAGTGCTTTGTAAAGCTATATTTTTTAATAATGGTCAAGTTAGTCCATAATAGGAGAATGAGCAAACAAGAACCGATACAACTGGAAAAAGAAGAACGAATTGAACTTGAACAACTGATACGAACGGGCGAAGTACTAGCTCGGGTGCAGCGACGAGCACGCATCTTATTGTTGAGTGATGGTGCCAAACCACCTCCATTAAGTCAGGTAGCAGAAGCTGTCATATGTAGTATTCCTACTGTATCAAATGTCAGGCAACGGTATCGTACCGGTGGTCTGAACGAGGCGCTGCATGATCGGCCTCGACCAGGGGCTAAACCAAAGATTACGGGCGAGGTGGAAGCCCACCTCATCGCTTTGGCTTGCTCAGATCCGCCATCTGGAGAAGCACGTTGGACGCTGCGATTGTTAGCTGAGCGGCTGGTCGCCTTGGAAGTGATTGATTCCATCAGTCATGTGGCCATCGGTAACACGCTCAAAAAAACGAACTTAAGCTTTGGCGGGTGAGGTCCTGTTGCTTACCTAAGCCAGGAGCCCGATTCGTGGCCAAGATGGAAGACGTACTAGCTGTTTATCAGCGGCCCTATGACCTGAAACGACCACAGGTTCCTGGCCGTTGAGCCGTTGTGTGGCTTCCGCCAAATCTGGGTAAGCTATCAACGGACAAAACTCGATTTTGCCGAGGTCCTACGCGCCCTGGTCGATGATGTTTATCCAGACGCGGACACCCTTGTACTGGTGGTAGACAATCTCAACATTCACCATGCCGCTTGTCTATATGAACGATTCCCACCAGCCGAAGCGCGCCGCATTGTTGCTAAGATTGAATGGCATTACACGCCAGAGCACGCCAGCTGGCTCAATATTGCGGAGTGCGAGCTATCGGTTTTGAAACGGCAATGTCTCAAGCGGCGTTTGCCCGAATTAGCAACGGTACAACAAGAAACCACTGCATGGCAAATACGCCGCAATAATGCCCAAGTTGGCATTGATTGGCGTTTTACCTCCGCAGATACCCGCATCAAGTTGAAACGTCTGTATCCAGTTGTTAAACGTCTGTATCCAGTTGTTAATGTTCAGAAATTATCTTAACAATGTGCTAAGTGCTGCGCATTCCAGTGAAAACGATCATCTATTCCGGCTGATGGCGATCACTCAGTCCGAATGATGCCGATCACTCTTTCCGGTGCCTGGCGATTACGCCAAAGTGGGACAACGCTGGAAACAGAATCATACCGTTAACTGTGGTTTTCGTACAACGGTGAATGAACTTTTCTCATAAACTCTCCTTTCGATTCTAATCATTGCGCTTCAAAGAATGAGCGCAACAATCTAGCGAAGCCGCACTTAGAAATGCGATATGTCACTTTACCCGGTCATCCATTCTATGGTTCTCAGGTGACCGTGGTGGGCCAACGTACCGATTCCACCAATCAGCGCTGCATTATCGAAGACCCAGCCCACCCTGGTTTTCACTATCCTATTCCTGAGCGCTGGTTATCGAACACCCCGCCTCCCAAAACAGAGTCCCTTCCTGTCCAAGAACCTGTTGCACTGCCCCTCCCCGTCCTCGATAGAATGGTACAGATGATTCTGACCAAATAACAAATCTGGAGGGCCAGGGAAGATGAGCAGCCAGGCAGTGAACGACATTTGGCAACAGATCCCCAAGAAGAACAAGCTTCAGCTGCGTCAAAGGTTGTTCTTGGTGGCTCTGGTACAAGTCGGAGGGATACGGCATGAACCAGGAGAGGATCCAAGGGACACACCTGAAACGCAAAGCAGTGATCTACATTCGGCAGTCGTCCTTGCTGCAAGTCGAACAGCATCAGGAAAGTCGGAAACGCCAGTACCAGCTGGTGGAGCGAGCCCAGGTACAGGGATGGCCGAAATCCCAATGTGAAGTTATCGATGAAGACCTGGGGATTTCAGGAGCCCAAAGCTTTAACCGTCCTGGATACCAGCGCTTAATCTCGATGATGGCCCTACGAGAAGTGGGCATTGTCTTCGGCCTAGAAGTATCTCGCCTGGCTCGCAACAGTCTGGACATGTATCAACTACTGGAATTGGCAGCGGCGTTTGAGATACTAATTGGGGATGAAGATGGGATTTACGACCCGAGCGACTTTAACGACCGCTTACTTCTGGGTCTCAAAGGGACAATCTCTGAGGTTGAATTGTACCAAATTCGGGCCTGGTTAACGCCGCGCGGCAAACTCAACAAGGCCAAGCGTGGGGCACTCAAGCAAAACCCGCCGGTAGGGCTGGATTGGGATCCGCTGACAGAGAAGCCTCGTCTGGCAGTTGACCAAAGTGTACGACACGCGATTGAACGTGTTTTTACACTCTTTGGACAACTGCGTTCGGTGCGAGGTGTACTCAGGCATCTTAATGAAACTGGATTGGAACTGCCTTTCCAACGCGTTTATCGCGGTATGGGACGCAAAATTGGATGGCGCCGAGCCTCATATGATGCAGTTTATGCTATCATTACCAAACTAGCTTATGCTGGTATTTATTGCTTTGGCAAACGTGAAAAAGTGCACAACCCAATCAACCAAACCTATCGTGTCCGCAACCGGCCACGTGAGGAATGGTTGGTCTTCCTGACAGACCATCATCCAGGGTATATTTCTGTGGACACCTACAAAAAAAAACCAGCAGATATTAGCCCGTAATCACACCCATCGTGCCCACAGCCAGGGAGCAGCCCGCCGGGGGGCGACGCTACTACAGGGCCCGGTATATTGTCAGCATTGTGGGCACAAAATGCGTATTTGCTACAGCACAAGCAGGCCCTACTACACCTGCGATGCCGCTCATCTGTTTACGATAATCTAAAAAGAGTTCTCCCACTTTAAACGTGAACCGTCCTAAATGCAAGGAGATAACCAAGCACTCGCTTACGTAACAAGTCGAAATCGGCTCGTCCAAACATTTGTCGCTTAATGAACTTCAGGCGATTAACCTGGCCCTCTGTCTGACCATTTGGACGAACCGACAAATATACCCAATCAACCGACTGAATCGCACAAATTTCGAATAACGCATCCCTTCCATCCGCTGTATGGGCGGACGTTTGTTATTCTGTCAACCCGCCGGGCGTGGGGAGAACCGCGCGTTCAATACATCCATCCGCAAACAAAGTTGCGGTGCTCGGTCCTGCTCGCCTGGACAGATCTCGCCCCCTCTGACCCTTTTGTAGAGATGGCCGCCGGCCGAGCCCTGCTACGGTTGAGGGACCTCGAGGCGCTGTCACAATTGCTGCACCAGCTAGACAGCCATAGCCGTGACGCGCAGGCTGAATAAACTCAGAATACGAGTTTCAGCATGTGCAAGCGAGGTGCGAGATGACACAGAAAGTCACGGCGGGTCACTTACAGCGGATGGCTTGTCTATACGTTCGACAGAGTACGCTCCAGCAAGTGATGGAGAACTGTGAAAGTACAGCGCGCCAGTACGCCCTGCGCCAGCGTGCGGAAGCATTGGGCTGGCCGCACGAGCAGATCGTCGTCATCGATGAAGACCTCGGCTACTCCGGCGCATCAGCCGCCGACCGCGCCGGCTTTCAGCGGCTCGTCGCCGAGGTCGGATTGGGCAAAGTCGGCGTCGTGATGGGACTGGAGGTGTCCCGGCTGGCACGAAGCTCGCGTGACTGGCATCAGCTCCTCGAAATCTGCGCGCTGACCGACACGCTCATTCTAGATGAAGAGGGCATTTATGACCCGGGGACGTTTAACGACCGGCTGCTGCTCGGACTCAAAGGCACGATGAGCGAAGCAGAGCTGTATGTACTCAAAGCACGCTTGCAGGGCGGCCTGCTCAACAAAGCAAAGCGAGGCGCTTTGAAATTGCACCTGCCCATTGGCTTTCGCTATGCGCCGGATGACCAAATCATCCTCGACCCACACCAACAGGTGCAGGCATCTATCCACTTTCTGTTCCAGACATTCGAACAAACCGGTTCGGCCAGCGCAACGGTGCGCGTGTTTCGCGAGCAAAAGGTTGCCTTTCCCGGTCGCGTTCGCAGCGGGGCACGTCGCGGCGAATTGACGTGGGGTGCACTGGGACATGAGACGGTTTTGCGCATCCTGCACAATCCATGTTACGCTGGTGCCTATGCCTTCGGCCGCACGCGCACCCGCAAAGACGTCGACGGTCGTGTTCGCATCACGCGGCTGCCGATGGACGAGTGGCAAGTGCTCATCAAGGACGCGCATGTCGGCTATATTGACTGGCCGACGTACGAACGCAATCTGGCGCAGCTGGGCGCTAACCGGCAAGCGTATACCCCCGAGCGTCTTAGTCCCCCTCGGGAAGGACCGGCTTTGCTGCAAGGGATTGTCATCTGTGGCGTGTGTGGTCGGCGGATGACCGTCCGTTACCGTCAACGTGGCGCCAACAAAAAGATAGACCCCGACTATCTGTGTCAGAGGGAGGGTATCGAGCGCGGTGAGGCACCCTGTCAGCGTATTCCTGGTCGCGATTTAGATGCGGCACTCTCGCGCTATTTGCTCTCGGCGATCACGCCGGAGACGATTGACGCAACCCTCATAATTCAGGACGAACTGACAGCGCGTGCTGTGGAGGCGGCCCGATTACGCCAGCTCGACCCTGTCAGCGTATTCCTGGTCGCGATTTAGATGCGGCACTCTCGCGCTATTTGCTCTCGGCGATCACGCCGGAGACGATTGACGCAACCCTCATAATTCAGGACGAACTGACAGCGCGTGCTGTGGAGGCGACCCGATTACGCCAGCTCGAGGTCACGCGTGCCCAATATGAAGCGGACCTTGCTCAGCGGCGCTTTATGCGAGTCGACCCCGACAACCGCTTAGTAGCCGCTGTTCTTGAAGCAAACTGGAATGACAAACTGCGGGCACTGGCCGAGGCACGTGAGCATGCGGAGCAGCAGCGGGAGCAGGATGAGCACCGCTTAACGTCGGCTGAACGTGCACGATTGCGTGAAACGCCAGACCTATTCCGTCGTGTCTGGTGTGACCCCTCCCTCACTCACCGGCAGCGCAAGCGCATCGTGCGCTTAATCGTAGAAGATGTCACGCTTACCAAAGACCATGAGATTCGAGCAGCATTACGTTTCAAGGGCGGCAGTTACCATACACTAACCGTACCATCGCCGAGGCCCTTTTTGGAGTCACGCACGACACTGCCCGCCACCGTGCAGATGATTGACGAGCTACTCGAAAAATATACCGATTCCGAAACAGCGCACAAGCTCAACGAACAGGGCATTACCTCCCTTGAAGGGATTCCTTTCACCGCTGAACGTGTGTCGGCACTCCGTCGCTCGCATCAGCTCAAGAGCCGTTTTACTCGGTTGCGCGAAGCGGGCTGGCATACGGTAGGCGAAGTTGCCGAGCATTTTGGCGTCACACCACCTACTATTTGGCGTTGGTATCATCGTGGCCTCATTGTGGGGATTCACTATAATGACCGCACTTGGCGTCTGTTTAAAATACCTGCTGTGCGGCCCAAGATTAGCCGGAAACGATCATCTTCAAACTGCAAATGAGGTGTAGTATGCAACCAAATCGTTGCTCCAATGCAGCTTGATGGCGTTGGTGACGGCGTCGAGATCTTGAAGAATCCCGCGGCCAAACGTGACAAAAGCCTCAATGCCGCTAGCGATTGTGTTTTTCAACCATGGCTTCAGACGTTCCGGTTGGTGTAAACGTATTATCTCTTGGAAAGCGTGCGCAAATTTGTGCGCTTCAACCACTTGCTCATCGGCTAAAAAGATCCGTTGTAGAGTGGCTTTCGCATTAACATCTAATTCTGCTTCTGGCTTCATCAATAACCAAGCTGCACGATTGGCTGTCCAAGGCATGGTTTGTTTTGGTCGCGGAGGTTTTTGTCTAGCTTTGAGCCGTACTGGATGCTTTTCCTGCAGAGGTAGTTTTCTGCGCTCTACAGTCACCCACCGGCTAACAGTAGCACGTGACCCATCAAAGCCCATCGCCTGAATTTCGCGCCATAGTTGAGAACCATTGTGGCATCCATCTCTCCAGCGTTCAGTCAGGTATTGACGAAAAGGATCGATCTTGCTTCGGCGCCGACGGCCATCTGGATAGAACAGGCAACTCTCAGCGTTGATGTACTTTCGCACCGTTCGTCGGGCAATCCCCAAGTGGTTAGCAATACCATGAATGGAAAAGCCTTGTTGGTGTAGAGCGCGTACCAATTCATAGCGTTCCTGTTTACGTGCACGCCTAGCAAGCTTCTGGGCCTCGGCTTTGGTAATAGGACGATTTACTTTTTCAACCGGTAATGGTTCTGCCTGCTCGACAGATTCAGGCATTGTTGCTGTCTTGTTGGATGTTGTTGAAATGTCCTTTTCCTTGTCTTTTTCTCCAGCTGACTTCAAACAGTCCGGTTTTTCCATCATCAATCTTTCAAGTGCCTCTCGTAGTTTCTTGATTAAGTGCCAGCGGTCAGCAACTTGAATAGCATCTGGTGCACCATCAGAAGCGCCTTTGATATATTCTTTACCACGGTCACGACTGATAACCTCGACGCCAGCATGCCCCTTCAGCCAAGTTTCCAAATTTTCTACATTCCGATCCGGCAAGAGGTCGATTACCTGCTGTGCTTCTAAGTCCACAAGTATAGTGCCATAGGAACAACGCTTCTTCATGGCCCAATCATCAACACCCAACACCCGAGGCGTATCAACTCTTGGTTCTGGCGCACGCCGGACGAGCCGCAAGAGTGTGTCTGGACTGACCACCATTTTTAGCCACCCAAGAATTCGGGCACCGCTCTCCGCACTGACCTCAAAAGCAACCCGTTGCTGATCTTTGGCAAGACGAGCGGTTCACCTTGCCCGAGGTGCAAGCAGGGCCGGAAACTGCTCCGCAAATGTCACTTTTGAGCATAACTTGTTATCACAAAAGAAGCGCCGTACCTCGATTTGCAGGCGAACGGCTTTGTCTACACATGGAAGGTCCGCTGGTTGACGGTAATAATAGCTATGCTAACGGTCGTTCTTAGTTTGACATTCGGGACAGATAGCGTTCTTTGTGGTGGCTACCACATGTAAAATGAGAGCTTGGCTGTCGAATTCCACTTGCCTAATGTTTAGTGAACCGATTTCGGAATAGAATATATTGACGAGCATTTTTGGCCTCCCAGATTTTTTCGCGTCGATTGTCGTTCATTTGACTGAATATGTCGTTTTCACATAAAAGGCGGGAGAACCAAATTTAGGTAAGTAGGGTTCGTCAGGTCGTGTTTTCATGATCGAAGTTTCGTCGTGGTCGTCGTCATAGGCTACTGGTACTATTGTTCAAATCCCACCCAAAAGATAAATTTGCTAGGTTAGCAGAATTGTGTTTTTCTCTTTTTGGGATTGAAATCATACATGCTACACATGGCGCACACCATATCATTAAGAGGCCTGGAGGCATCTGATTATCCACCCTGTGTGCTTAGGCGTAAGGAGTTATTTCTGTGAACCACCACCGCATACTATCAAGATTCTCTGTTCTTGTATTGATAATCGTTTGTGTATTGGGATTGACCGTAACTCTAACATTGGTTTTGTCAGTGGATCAAACTGAAGCTGCGGTCGAGCGATTTGCCGGCGTGGCCGACTATGGCGCCAATTACTCGAAAGAGCAGCTTATGGCCATTCGTGTAGACGATCAGAGTCCTAAAGTCATCGCCACAGGCGTCAATAGTTACGATGCCGATGCTGTACTGCAGCTAGACTGCCCGTGCAGTATCTGGGATCTTGCCACCACACCGTCAATAGCATCTTTTGACGATCCCCATGCTTACGAGCTTGGAGTCAAGTTCCAATCGGTTGCGGATGGTTACATCACTGGCATACGTTTCTACAAAGGTATTAGTAATACCGGCACTCATATTGGCAACTTGTGGACCAGCGCCGGCGCGCTGTTGGCGACAGCGACCTTTAGCAATGAAACGGCTTCGGGATGGCAGCAGGTCAATTTTGATCAAGCTGTCCCGATCATCTCAAACACGACCTATGTCGCCTCGTATCATACCACTGTAGGATACTATGCTGCTGATAGTCTTTACTTCTCGGCTGGTGGCGTAAATAACCCGCCGCTGTTAGCCTTGGCCGACGGCATCGAAGGCGGCAATGGGGTCTTCCGATTTGGGGCGACAAGTGGCTTCCCAAGTGATTCTTTCAACGCTACTAACTATTGGGTCGATGTTGTCTTTGATGAGTGCTACGCATTGTCCACCAGCGTCAATCCAAGTGGAAGCGGCGTGGTGAGCAGCGATCCGACACCGAACTGTGCTGACACCCTATATCTACCCGGAACGACGGTCACGCTGACGGCCACGGCCGACCCGGGCTGGACGTTCAGCGGCTGGAGCGGCGATGCATCGGGCAGCAGCAATCCGCTGCCGGTGACAATCGACGGCAATAAGGACATCACGGCCACCTTCACCCAGGACGAGTATATGCTGGATGTCACTATCGTCGGCGGTGGCGGGGTGACAAAGAATCCGGCTACAGGCCCTTACTATTATGATGACGTAGTCACCCTGACGGCCACGGCCGACCCAGGCTGGACGTTCAGCGGCTGGAGCGAGGATGCGTCGGGCAGCAGCAATCCACTGCTGGTGACGATGGACGGTAATAAGGACATCACGGCCACCTTCACCCAAATCGAGTATACGCTGGATGTCACTGTCGTCGGCGGTGGCGGGGTCACAAAGAATCCGGCTACAGGCCCTTACTATTATGATGACGTAGTCACCCTGACGGCCACGGCCGACCCGGGCTGGACGTTCAGCGGCTGGAGCGAGCGATGCATCGGGCAGCAGCAATCCGCTGCCGGTGACGATGGACGGCAATAAGGACGTCACGGCCACCTTCACCCAAATCGAGTATACGCTGGATGTCACTGTCGTCGGCGGTGGCGGGGTCACAAAGAATCCGGCTACAGGCCCTTACTATTATGATGACGTAGTCACCCTGACGGCCACGGCCGACCCGGGCTGGACGTTCAGCGGCTGGAGCGGGGATGCGTCGGGCAGCAGCAATCCGCTGCCGGTGACGATGGACGGTAATAAGGACGTCACGGCCACCTTCACCCAAATCGAGTATACGCTGGATGTCACTGTCGTCGGCGGTGGCGGGGTCACAAAGAATCCGGCTACAGGCCCTTACTATTATGATGACATAGTCACCCTGACGGCCACGGCCGACCCGGGCTGGACGTTCAGCGGCTGGAGCGGGGATGCGTCGGGCAGCAGCAATCCGCTGCCGGTGACGATGGACGGTAATAAGGACGTCACGGCCACCTTCACCCAAATCGAGTATACGCTGGATGTTACTGTCGTCGGCGGTGGCGGGGTCACAAAGAATCCGGCTACAGGCCCTTACTATTATGATGACGTAGTCACCCTGACGGCCACGGCCGACCCGGGCTGGACGTTCAGCGGCTGGAGCGAGGATGCATCGGGCAGCAGCAATCCGCTGCCGGTGACGATGGACGGCAATAAGGACGTCACGGCCACCTTCACCCAGGACGAGTATACGCTGGATGTCACTATCGTCGGCAACGGCCAGGTAACGGCCAATCCGGCAACGGGTCCTTACTTCTATGGTGATGTCATCACCCTGACGGCCACGGCCGACCCAGATTGGGCGTTCTTCGTCTGGAGCGGCGACTTGATCGGCGATGATAATCCGGACACCCTCACCGTCGTCGGCAACACGGTCGTCACGGCCACCTTCAGCAGGGAGGTGTACAGGATTTTTATGCCGCACGTCAGCAACAACGCCTCGTCGCTGCCTGACCTGGTGGTCGACGATCTGCTTGTAAGCAACAGTGACATCCAAGTAGTAGTCTTAAACCGGGGCAGAACGCCGGCCAGTAACGGCTTCTGGGTGGATGGCTACATCGATCCCGATCCGCCACCCAGCAGTGTGAATGACATTTGGCAAGCGGTCGCGGATGAGGGTCTGGTGTGGGGTGTGACAGGCGTTACACTGAATCCAGGCCAGATGCTGACGCTGACTATCGACGGTCTCTATTATGATGCATCACATAGTAACTTCTCCGGCTTAATTCCCGACAACACCCCTGTCTACGCCCAGGTTGATTCGGCTCACGCGGGAACGGGTTATGGGGCTGTCCTGAAATCACATGAGTTTGCTGGTGGCCCTTATAACAATATCAGCTCGCCAGTCGTGCCTTCGTTATCTAGCCTGGCGCCGTTACCCTTGTCTGATTCGGCCCAGCAGAGAGGGACATCGGAGTTGCCAAAACGACCTTGAAAATGGTTAAATTGTAAACGGCTATCGTGTTAGGCATTCTTTCATTGTGGACGACCCACGGAAGTAGACGGTTCCAGCTATAGAGGTACTTTCGCCCTAGAGAATATGAATAAGGTACAGGAGAAGTAGCCATGCATAATAGGAAACGGCATTTAGGCCTGGTTTTCTTCTTAATCGGTAGCATGCCTGTGGTTTTGTTGCTTCGCTGATGATTGCGCCAGTGGCCTTGGCTGATTTGCCACCACGGCCAACGGTGGAAGCGACCAAGAAAAACGAGCCTAAAGGAGCTAATATCCTGTTGCAGGCTGACGTGGAAACGGCTGGATACTGGAGTATGATTCAGTGGCAGGGAACTGACGGTGAGTGGCATGATATGTGGATGGCTGGCGCGGTCACGTGGAGCCGGATGGCACCAAGACCTGGTGGGTGGCCACAGAGGACCTAAACACAGGCCCGTTTCGCTGGCTAGTGATGGGATCTGAGGATAACGGCGCTGTAGGTATGAGCGAGCTGTTCATGCTGCCGTCAATTGCGCGCGTTACGCAAGTGGTAACGCTGACTCTAGAGACCGGGGCGGAGTGAATTATTGATGGCTAATGTCTAAAGCAAGTGCCCAAGGCAAGTGCCCAAAGCAAGTTTGGGTGAGCAAAGATGGGTACTAAATTTGGGGGTCCTAGCGGGGGAGGTCTATGACTTGCAGACGGTCGAGGTTGGTTAGCTGGCGGAACATGTCGGTCATTTCTTCGGCTGAATAAGGCCGGCAGATCGGCCAGTAGGTGATTCAAAGAGGACTTCACCTCGTTTAGAGCTAGCCACCTAAATTTGGTGCAAATTAGCGACAGTTCCATCACGAGCCATGCGCAACATACCGAATTGCTGGGGCCTGACCTGGCAAGAAGCCAAACCGTTGCGCACCCAAGCCGCCAGGTTGTAGACCAGTTGCCCCAACAGCAGCAGCATATCTTAGCCATGGAACGATTTTTTGTTGCGCTTTGTGATGCCCAAGCCCTGCTTGGATCCTTTGATGGCCGTTTCGACAGCTCCGCCGCGCAGGTCATAGGCATAGACAGCCGACCAGATGGGGGTAACAGGAGTGGGAAAATTGCGTTTGCCTTGCTCGGTCAGCCAGTTGATATCAGCATCATTACCACCACCGCCTTCAATACGCAAGATGGTTTGCTTGCGGAAACCGGAATTGAGATTCAGGATGATTTCCGCATCTCTAACCGAGCCTGCCAGGCTGCGATTGAGTTGGGTTTTTCCACGACACCGGCGATCGCTGATGATTTCATCGTACAGGGTGACACAAACAGGCCCCACTTGCCACCCCCGTTCGTTCTATTGCTTGACAAAATACCCTTTTTCGACGCCTTCACCCTGGCTTCCAGCAGACAAGCCACTCATATCTACATCCAGCAACTGCCAACCATGGGCATAATGATGGTCATATCCTTCGCCATAACGGCGATAGATGTCCTGCATCGCTCGTCGCATTTGCTTTTAATTTTCTGCCCGGCATGCACCTAAGGTAGTGCTGATAACCAATTGGTCAGCACAGCGTTCGCGCCCATTTGGTTGACTTCGACCACACCTTGGCCGTCAGCCATGATATTGATGAAGGCGTATGCAATTTCTCCAGTGGCGTTAGGTAATTAGCTTCCGCCTACCATCGATTCTAGGCTGTTGACGGCCGAAATGTTGCCAGTATCATTTCTGCTTTCCGTTTTTTCCATGCTGAACAACTTGCTACCAACAGCCAGGCATTGATAGCCGTCTTCAACCAAGATTTTGTGATCAGTTATCATACGCCGTCCGTCAATGACAAGATAAGGCGGGCGAACGATCTTCTTGATGGTGCTGGACAAGCCCCGGAACTCCTCCCAATCGGTCGATATAAAGAGAGCTTGGCTGCCTTCGATGGCCTCGCTGGCCGTTTCGTGATAACTGATGCGATCAAATAAATGGTTCTGTTCGGGATCGAACCATTGTCTCGCATCATTCATCGCCAGCGGATCGTAAGCGCGGATGGACGAAACGCCGCGCGCTAACAGTGATTCCACCACTTTCAAAGCTGAGGAATCACGCATATCGTTGGTCCATTTTTTGAATGCCAGACCCAGAAGAGCGACCGACTTGTTATTGAAGTTAAAGCCTGCTTCGTGAACAGCGCGATCGATAAGGTAAGTTTTCTGGTACTCGTTGATATTGTAAACGGCTTGTAACAAATCTGTTGAACAGCCGCTGCGATTAAGCTGGTAGATCAGCGACTGGATATCTTTACCGAAACAACTGCCACCTGCACCATTGCTCACGTATGAGCCCCAAGTGCTGACGCGTGTGTCAGCCGTGACGCCCAGCTTCAGGTCTTCCATCAGGACATTATCAAACGTCTCCGCCAGCCGGCCGCCAACGCCATTCCAGAACGATATATAAGTCAGCAACAAAGAATTGGCCATATATTTGATGGTTTCGGCCGTTTCCGGCGTCGTTTCAATATAACGAATGCGGACATGATTCACGAATTGGGAATAAACACGGCGCAAGATCTTAAAATCCTCGGCTGTATCTGCTCCCACCACAACCCGATCCGGTTTGCGGGAGGCCTCGACTGCACTGCCCTGAGGCAAGAATTCCGGGTTGGAGGCTATGCCAAAGTTTTGGACGCCGTGTTGGTCCATTACCTGCTGTAAAAGCCGGGCAGAACCAATAGGCACCGTGCTCTTATTGACCAGCACGACACGTCGCTCAGCGTCCCTCGCAGCCAGTAATTCGGCTAATTCATGAGCAGCATTCATGTAATAACTGAGGTCCGTTGAGCCGTCAAGTTTGGGTGGCGTGGGTAAGCACAGAAATATCACATCCGTACCGTCGATAATCGATTCAACGTCGGTTGAAAAAAACAGGTATTGATTCAAGTTCTCATCGATAATCGCAGAAAGTCCAGGCTCATTGACGTAGCGCTCGATCTGTTGTTGGTCACCACTGCGATAGGCGTTCACTCGCTCTTCGGAGATGTCATAAGCATGTACTTCATGCCCGTATTCGGAACAAACAGCCGCGTGTGTAAGGCCAACAAAGCCAGTTCCAACGATGATTATTTTCATAGAAATACTCTCCTTAAGGGGATAAGAGGTCCCTCATCATTCATCCAACACGTAACATTTGACGAAACCCGACAATTATAGCTGATAACGAGCCATCTATGTCAAAAACAAATTTCATTAAATCGCACCTGGCATTGTCTCAAAAAATCGCCCTACCCTACCCCTGTATGCACCGAGTTGAAAGAAAGGCAAATTCAGAACCCTAGCCAAATCACCTATCAGTCCCCTTTGGCGATCTTCCAAGGTTATCGATGTCCTAAAGCCTTTATCGACCCAATATCAATGACTTGAAGCTCAGCCCTTGAGAGGGTGGCATCACGTCCAAGACATCGGCGATGGTGGCGGCCAAATCGGCGAAGGTTTCGCGCACGCCGATATGGATCGGGTGCTGAATTGGCTCGCCAGCGATAAGGATAGGCACATATTCGCGGGAATGATCTGTGCTGGGAGTGGTGGGGTCGTTGCCGTGATCGGCGGTGATGACCAGCACATCGTCCTCGGCCAAGGCGTCCATGATCTCTGGCAGACGCTGGTCGAACTCGACGAGGGCGTTGGCATAGTCTTCGGGATTGTTGCGGTGGCCGAACTTAGCGTCAAAGTCGACCAGATTGGTGAAGATCAGGCCTCGCTCCCGGTGCTGGTGTGTGACGGCGACGGTTTTGTCAACGCCATCCATATTGTCCAAGGTATGAACGGCGCCGGTGATGCCTTGCCCGGTGAAGATGTCATTGATTTTGCCCACCGCATAGACCATCAGACCGGCCGCCTTGAGGTTGTCTAACAAGGTTGGCTCGGGTGGCGATACTGAATAGTCATGGCGGTTGGCGGTTCGTTCGAAACGGCCGGGGATGCCCACAAACGGGCGGGCGATAATTCGGCCTACTTCGTGTTGACCGCGCAGGATTTCGCGGGCAGTCAGGCAAATCCGGTATAGTTCGTCCAAGGGGATGATTTCCTCACGAGCGGCGATTTGGAAGACGCTATCACCTGAGGTGTAGACAATGGTCTTGCCGGTTTGCATATGCTCCTCGCCCAACTCGTTGATGATAACTGTGCCAGAAGCCGGGTAATTGCCCAACCAACCCCGGCCGGTCTCGGACTCGTAACGGTCCATTACCTCGGGTGGAAAGCCACCTGGATAGAGGGGAAAGGGTTGTGTGAGATGCATGCCCATCAACTCCCAGTGGCCAGTGGTGGTATCTTTGCCTGGAGAGACCTCAGCCATTTTGCCGTAGGCCGCCTTTGGCGCTGTTTGCGGCCGGATCCCTTCTGTGGCAGCAATATTGGCCAGGCCTAACGCCTCGAGATGGGGGAGATCCAGACCACCTACAGCCCAGGCGATATTGCCCAGGGTATTGCTGCCTACATCGCCGAAATCAGCGGCATCCGGCGTTTCGCCAACGCCTACACTGTCTAAAATGATCACGATGACGCGATTGACTTTTACCATTTTTCCTCTCAGCTTGGTTCAGTTTTTGGTGTAATTACCCATGGGCTAATATCCCATGTTTGCTCATTGAATCGTACCTGGCATGGTCTTAAAAGTCATACCACCCTACGTGCATCATCATCGATAGAAAGAGCGAGTTGAAAGAAAAGCAAATTCAAAACCTCAGCCAAATCTTCCATCAGTTCTTCTCAGGGACAAATATAGGGATTCCAAGATGAATATTTTAAAAGGGGTTCACTGATGATAAATAGCGCCAGCCCCGGCAGGATCAATGTCATCTGGCCACTTTGTTTTAGAGTCATAAATGGCCCCGCTTAGATCGGCATTATTCAAGTCTGCCCTGCTTAGGTTGGTACCAATCAGGGTGGCTCTAGTCAAAAGAGCCTCTCGTAGGTCAGCCTCGATAAGATCGGCACCGCCCATGAATGCCCCAGTCATGTCTGAATTGGTCAGGTCAGCCCGGCTCATCTCAGATCTACTCAGATCAGCGCCAACAAGGTTGGCATCGCGAAGGTCAGCCTCGGTCAGAATAGCCCCGAACAGCTTAGTCCCCTGTAGGTTGGCGCCGCTTAAGTTGGTCCTGAACAGGTCGGCCCCGTTCAAATTAGCCCCACTCAGGTTAGCCCCACTCAGATTGATCTCATTCAGGCTTGCTCTGTTCAGGTCAGCATCTATCAAGATCCAGCTTATTAGTTCGACATCGGAGACATAGTTGACTACCGAGGCCTTTTGTTCAGGATCTAATTCTTCCAATACAGATAATGTTCTGGCTCTTATAGTAATTTGCACCTTATCGCTGTCTAAATCTTCGTTTAGAAGAATTGTTGACATATCATCAAAGTACGCTTGCAAAGATTTCGAATATTCCTCTTTAGAAGCTTGTTTTGTCTGGGCGAAATAGGCGTTCAGATCAGCAACTTCACTATCAGTCAATGGTCTATTGCCAAACATGCCCTGCATGGAGGCAAAAGGCAGGTTCTGTAAGGTTTGAGGGAGTCCGGCTTCTCCGTAGCGTTTATGGACTTCGGTCAGGTCGGGCCCAGGCCCCAAAGGGCCGAAACCGGCTCTTCTATGGCAAGTTATGCAGGTCGGTGCACCGTTCTGCAACTCAATAGCGCCGGTGAAAAGGGCTTCGCCGCGCATTGAATCACCTGCGGGCGAGGCAGATGAGGCGATCACTTCCTCGGAATTTTCTTGGAACACATAAACAAGCAGACTGACTGTCAAAATGCAGGCGAATACAATAACACCTACAACAATTAACGTATCACGGACCGAAACAGAGTGTTTATCCCAGGGGAGTTCAGATGTTTGATCTATTTGTTCGCTCATTAAATTATTTTTCGATTTTGAGATTACAGCAGTTTTGGCAGTCGTGCAATGGTCGCCAGGTACCGGAATTTACGCCTTCTTTATGCCAAAATGAATTAATCCTCGATCAAAATGCTCTGTTTACATGCATTTAATGGTACTATGGTATAAAATGTGTTCGGTTTAGTCCTTTAGACTAGCTTAGTGTTATTTGCAATACTGGTCGTAGAGTGCTACTCTTGAATTTGAAATAGTCGTGAGGTTATTAATTATTTGGAATCCTAAACAGAACCTTCAAAGAAACTTTCTCTAGCCATACGCTAGTGGTTGCCTGCAACTAAACATATCTTAATTGCCTTTTATATACTCGTTCTTGAATCAAGTTTATTTGCAGGGTGGCCGTTCATAGTACTGGGTTGGGTTTTTTTCGGGGATGGTTTTGTGACCCGTCATTCTAAAAATTGTATAACCGCAGTCACTGCCTGGTGATGGCGCTGCCGGTCAATTGTTTTTGTTATGCCGATTGACTAAAGCACCCACATTCTGGCAACGGGTCAGGTGAATAGTTTCCACCCTTTATAAAATGCGAGCTCCGCAGGGTGTATTTTGGCATTCCTGGGAGCTGTGTTTCGTAAAATGGGTGGGCAGTTTGCAAAGCATCGATTTCCATCTGTAGCTTTACGTGCTAAAAAACGCTCTCCGTTGAAGCCAGCGCTCCGGAGAGCCTTGATATCGTCATTTTATAAAAACCTGCAGAGGCTTTGGGGGCGGAGCTTGCCAATTTTTCAGCCACAACCGTAGTATCATATTAACTTGCATTAACAGGACCCCAATCACAACTCATATCAGATAGAAGAAAACTATGAACACTTTGTCGATCGTCATACCAGCATATAATGAAGAGCAAGGAATCGCAGAGATCGCCCAGCGCGTTTTGGCCATAAATCCAGAGCTCCATCAAGAAGGAATTGAGAGCATGGAGCTGCTGGTTGTAGATGATGGTTCCTCGGATAAGACGGCCGAGATCGCCCAGAACATAACAGGCGTACGGTTGATCAAACACACGCAAAACCGTGGATATGGAGCAGCCCTAAAAACCGGGTTTGGCCATGCCACCGGCGAATGGGTTGGCTTTCTAGACGCCGACGGGACATACCCGCCAGAGTATTTTCCCCAGTTGTGCCGGGCTGCCATTGATGGTGGTGAACTGGTGATTGGCTCCCGTATGGCCGGCAGCGAAAGCCAGATGCCAATTACCCGAAGAGTTGGCAACTTGTTTTTTGCCAACCTATTAAGCATCATCGGCCGGCAAAAGGTCAGCGATAGTGCAAGCGGGATGCGGGTCTTTAAACGCGAAATTTTGGACCGCATTTACCCATTACCGGATGGATTGAACCTAACTCCCGTAATGAGTACCCGAGCCATTCATGAAGGCATCGTGATGACTGAGGTGCCGATACCATACAGTGAACGGTTAGGGAGTTCCAAGCTTAGTGTTGTGCGAGACGGCACCGTATTCCTGCACTCCATTGTCTGGACAGCTCTGACTTACAATCCGGTTCGGATATTAGGACTAATTGGGCTTGCTGGTATTGGGTTGGCACTATTGGTCCTCTTAGCTCTACTTCTTGCCCGGGCCAGTGGTGTGACAACGATTGGACCTTTGGCCATCTTTGCGCTCTATACTGCGCTGGTTGCTGGGGTTACTGGCGTCAGCATTTTTGCCTTGGGGGTGACTTTTAATTATCTGGTTTCTTTGTTTTACAAACGTCCAGTTCGACAGGGCCTCTTTGGGCGGCCGATATTCAAGACCCCGATCGATCGCCATTTTGGTTGGCTGGGGCTCTTAAGTTTAACATTGGGTTTGGTGGTAGGGGTAGTTAGCCTTGCCTTAGCGCTTAGTGGGTGGGAGATCGCTCGCCTGTGGTTATATCTGCTGGGATGCGCGATGTTGATTTTAGTTGGCGTGCAGCTAATTATCTATTGGATTCTGCTGCGTGTCCTGGATCAATTGAGCCAACGCGAGATGCTAACCAGCCGTGATATGCAACCGGTGGATTAGAGTAAGCGATCGCTGATCTTTGGCTGAGGTTGATAATTTCTCACGAGAGATACTTGAAGTTCAATATCCGCATCTTTGAAAAAACAAATTAATATGATAAAAATAAGTACAAATCAACATGGCTTATCATTTATAGACAGTGCACTAATTGTCGAGTTAACGAAGAAGGTGACTAAGTGAGTGATCAACAAAACGGCCCCCCACGAGAGAATCTGGGAACCCGTCGTGTGCCGAAATTACGCATGGCGAATTTTCCAAACGCGGATGAAATCGTTCGCGACGGATTATTGAAAGAATCGCGCCCGGCTACGGCCGTTGATATCGTCCTAGCCAACCCGCCGACGCCGGATGGAGGTTTATGGATTCGGACGCAGCATCGGGTCGGCCGGCGCACGCGAGAGAATATGGTCTGGCCTCAAGTCTCCCTTGCCCAAATGGCAGCCTTGCTGCACCCCACGTACAAGGTCAAGGTCATTGACGCCAATGCTGAGCGCATGGGTTGGCCAGAGTTTTCCCGATTATTGGACGAGTGCAAGCCTTCTTATTACCTGACGCAAGTAACTGCGCCAACGCTCGAAAATGATTTGTACGGCTGTTTTCTGGCCAAAGCACGGGGCGCAAAGACGATTGCCTTCGGCACACACGTGACGCCTATCCCCGCAGAGACACTGCGACCCTATCCCGCACTAGACTACGTACTTGTTGGAGAACCAGATCTGACGCTACGGGATCTGCTGGATCACCTGGAAAACAAGATCGATCAGCGCTCGCCCGAGATCGAGAAGCTGTTCAGCAAGCACGATCCTACCTACAAACCGGCAGTTCAGGAAGATGGCACCGTTGATATGAACGGGATCAAAGGCCTGGCTTGGCGTCGCGACGAGGACATCGTTTTGAATTTCACCCGTCCGTTCATTGCCGACTTGAATGATATGCCCATTCCGATGCATGAGCTGCTACCTTTGCAAGAGTACCGCATGCCACTCATCAAAGGACCGTTTACCTTCATCGTGACAAGCCGAGGGTGCCCGGCCGGTTGCACCTACTGCATTAAACACGTGAGCTACCAGTTCGGGACGCGCCTGCGCTCGCCTGAATTACTGGTGGAGGAAATGTGGCAGCTCAAAAAGTTAGGCATTAACAACATCCATATGTACGCCGATCTTTTCACGGTGAATCGGGATCAGGTCGTTAAGTTGTGCAAATTGATGATCGAGGAAAACATCAACATCAGATGGACCTGCAACAGCCGCGTAGACTATGTTGATGAAGAAATGCTCAATCTGATGGGCCAGGCAGGTAACTGGTTGATTTCCTGGGGAATTGAGAGCGGCAACGAGCAGATTTTACGTCACGCCCGTAAGGGAGCTTATCCGGAAAAAGCAGAAAGCTCGCTGCTTTGGGCCAGAAAAGCGGGTATCAAGAATTGGGGCTATTTCATTATCGGCCTTCCTGGCGAGACGGAGGAGACCATTCGTCAAACCATTGACTTCTCAAAGCGGTTACCCCTCGATATCGCCCTTTTTCATGTTGCTGCGCCTTATCCAGGAACGCCATTCTTCTTCGAGGTTGTGAAGAACGGTTGGTTCCGGCCGGGGACGCGCTGGGAGCAGGTCGATATGGATAAAGGTACGGTGCTGGATTATCCAGGGCTGTCGGCCGAACGTCTGCTCTACTGGCAAAAGCGGGCATTTCGGGAATGGGCTTTCCGGCCAGGGCCCGCCTGGACTTACTTAAAGATGCTGGTATCGGATAGGTCCACACTCCAAGTCTGCCATAAGCGTTGGCGCGCAGCACCTCAGCTGGGCCTCAACCGATACAGGTCTTTCCGTCTCGTCCTAAACGAACACGCCAACCCCTTCCAATTGAGATGACAAGATACTTGCCGTGTGGAAATGCGGCCCCATTTAAACAGGTAGGCGATGAAACCGGCCATTTTTCTCGATCGAGACGGCGTTATTGTTGAGAATCGACCAAACTACGTTCGTAGTTGGGACGACATCACCATTTATCCTCAAGCGTTGGATGCGCTGCACAGGGTTAGCACTCTTCCTTATTATATAGTGCTCGTTACCAACCAGTCGGCCGTCGGGCGAGGCCTGATACCATTCAGTACCGCCCAGGCGATTAATCAGGAATTGGTGGCAGAGATAGAGCGAATGGGCGGCCGTATTGATGGTGTGTACATGTGCCCCCATGCCCCTAGCGAAGGTTGTGAGTGTCGTAAGCCAAAGCCGGGCCTGTTTTTTCAGGCGGCAAGGGAACTGTCACTAGACTTAACCCGTTCGATGATGGTTGGTGATGCCTTGAGTGACATCATTGCGGCGAGAGCTGCCGGGGTGCCGCGCCAGGTGTTGGTACGAACGGGACGGGGTAAGGCACAGGATCAATTGCCAGAAGTTGCTTCGCTGCAACCGCTTACTGTATGTGACAACTTGACGACAGCACTCGAAGATTTACTTTCGATTGTTATTACCTGAAGTTTCTTTTCGATAGTCTCTTCACGTATTTGAAACATTGGCCTTCGCCCGGAAAAATCTAATTTCACTCAATGACCGATAACCGGCACCGTGGACTCGACAATCTTGTAAACCAGAAATGGTTTCCATGGCTCGATCTGGCCTTGGCAGTGATCGCCGGCATCATGTGGAGCGCTGGGACAAGGATTACTGACCTGGCAGCCGTTGCTGATTGCCCTTCTACCTTGGTTCTTTCGTCTACTGACCGGCCGCTTTCCTTTTAGACGAACGCCGTTTGATGTACCGATGTTGGCGTTTCTACTTTCGGCCGGCGTGGGCGTTTGGGCTGCATACAATCATCCAGATGCCTGGACTAAGTTCTGGTTACTCTTTGGAGCTGTCGTGCTGTTTTACGCGCTAGCTGGCCAGCCAACCCGCAATCTCTGGACTATTGTCGGTCTTTTTGGCTTTTCTGGCGTGCTTGCAGGTGTCTATTTCTTGTTTACCCACAACTGGCATATGTTCCCGGCCAAGTTTGAGCCGTTAAACAATTTGATGCTCGGTTGGATGACAATTCGGCCAACTATATATGCGACAGCACTTCCTCCAAATGTGGCCGCCAGTCTGATGGCGATATCGGTTCCCTTGCTCATCGCTTGGGGAGTTCATGGTTGGCGTGGAAGGCGCAAGATTGTTATTTGGATGGCCCTCATCATGGCTATCTTATTTCTGGCGGGCGTATTGCTATTGACAACTTCGCGCGGTGCCTGGATAAGTTTGGGGATCGCGACAGGGGTTGTATTGCTGTTTCTGCTCAGCCGGATGATGGCCCGTCGCACCGGTTTGTCTCGCCGGGCGACCTTTGGTTTGTCATTGTTAGCAGCCATAATATTGGCAACAATTGTAATTATGCCTGTATCCGGGTGGACCAGTGGCGTTAGTCGATCGTTTGCCAGGTCCAGCCAGCGGTACCGGCCGTTTCGAATTGAGTCAGGCTACGCTGAATCTGATACGTGATTTCCCGTTGACTGGCGGGGGATTGGGCTCGTTCCCGGGTCTTTATTCCCAATACATCCTGATGATACCGGTCTTTTTTCTGCCCAACGGCCATAATATTTTCTTGGATGTGGGTTGGAACAAGGGCTACTAGGCGCGATCGCCATGGTTATTATATTTTTGGGCAGCTTTGTGTTGTTAGCTGTGCACCTAAGCAGCCATCGGGCCAAGTAATGCAGCGAAGATGACCTAATCGTGCTTCGCCTGGCTATTACCGCCGGCCTATTGATCATGCTCGTACATGGCTTAGTGGAAGATACGATTTACGGCAGCCAGGCCGTTCTGTTTCTCTATGCGCTGCCAGGATTAACCGTGGTTGCCAGCTTGCCCCGAGATCAAGATGCTCGTTCCAAGGCTGCAGACCAGATGGATTGCAGGAGCCATGGTGCTGTTCTTGTTATTATCGGTCGCAATTTGGTTTTTTACCACCCGCCAGTCGCTGACCTCGACCTGGCTGGCGAATCTGGGTGCGGTACGCATGGCACAGGCAGAACTGGCCGATTGCCGATGAGTCGATGGGATGACAGTAGTAATGCGAATAGGTTGGACGTGTCAGAGCCGTTCTTTGAGCGATCGTTGGCCGCAAGTGCGACTAATCGAACTACCCATCATCGCTTGGGCTTGATCGCAATGCAGCGGCGGGACTTTGAAGAAGCCGTCACCACCTGGAGTTAGCCTGGCAGTTAGATAGTGACCATCCAGGAATCTACAAGGCGCTGGCCTACAGCTATGTCTGGTCTGGCTATTCTGATGAAGCTCAGGATTTGCTGGTTCATATACCGGACGCAGAACTAGAAATGAAAACGTATGTTTGGTGGTGGGGAGACCAGGGACGTAACGATCTGGCTGGCTATGCCGAACAGGCGGCGACTGAGCTCAACGCTAATAAACGAAACAGCGAAGCGTCCCAATGATGCGCCAGTTGATCAGGCAAGTAAATGTATATTCAGATGTGTTAGTATGGTTAAACGGGGATTAGTATGATCGCTTCCGATGTCCGCTTGGGCGAGAATGTCGATTGTTTATCATCCTGATCAAGTCAACCTCTACGGCTGCGAGATCGGTGAAGGGTGCAAAATTGGTTCTTTTGTTGAGATACGAAGGGACGTTCAGATCGGCCGTAACGTCAAGATACAAGCTTTCGCTTTTATCCCTGAAGGCGTGATCATTGAGGATGGCGTGTTCATTGGCCCTCATGTTTGTTTCACCAATGACAAATACCCAAGAGCAGTGAATCCGGATGGAAGTTTGATGGATGCTGACGACTGGGAAATTGTCCAAACGATAGTAAAAAAGGTGCCAACATTGGCGCGAATGCGACGATCATATGTGGCATCACGATCGGCGAACAAGCCCTAATTGGAGCGGGGGCCGTTGTGACCAGAGATGTACCGGCCTATGCCATTGTAGCTGGTGTGCCGGCCCAGGTGATTGGTGATGTCCGCGAGATAAAAGAAGGGTAGCTATGACACCAATAGGCTGGTTGCTGGTAATGCTCAGTGCGGGGTTGCAGGTCGCGGCCACGCTCCTGTTGCGCAGCGGCATAGATAGGGCCGGAGGTTTCGCCGAGCGTCTTGCTGATGTGCCCATTGGCGTTATTCGTTTGATTAATCAGCCATTATTCGTTCTTGGTTTCATCTTGTACGGGCTGGCCGCATTGGTTTGGTTTCGAGTGATTGCAACCCAACCACTTAGCACGGCTTATCCGCTTTTGGTTAGCTTGACTTTTATATTTGTGACTCTAGGTGCAGTTATACTTTTTCAGGAGTCATTAACGTTTCTAAAATTGCTTGGATTGGCGATCTTGTTGGTTGGCATTTTTATTGTGGGAAAAGGGTAAGCCAGTCCATATTAATTGGCTACGGTCTATTTCTGTAACGACGGGATGTAAGTGCCAAAAACGGCATGTCTAGGACCGTTGACGTAAACCCTGTTTTATGGCATAGTTATTATTGGGTTTTAAGATATTTTTTAGTTGTATTGGAATTGTATTGTAGGGAGCAGATTGGCGCATTCATTAAATACAATCTTGCATACTTAATAGGTACCATTCTTGCTCAAGGGGCGTTCTCTTAAGTTAGCCGCGATGTAAGATCATTTATGGATGCGGGAGATGATCGAGCTACAGATCCCACTCGGTTCGATAAAGCGGCACACAACATAACCCTAGCAAGAAATTCGGCGCAAACAGCAAGAAACGAAATAGAAACAGGCAGATCGGAAAGTGTTGTTATCACTACATAAAAGCACAATTGGAGTGAATCATGAAGGTCATACGAACGATAGCGGAAAAAAATATTTTCAAATTAGTCGCCATTTCCGCGATAAGCCTCTTTTTGCTTAGTTATTCAGCATCGGCACAAGGGCAAAGCGAAACCACACCGCCAACCGTAGTATCTGTCAATCCAGCCGATGGAACGTCTGATATTGGCACGGCCACTAATGTCTCGGCCGTCTTCAGCGAAGCGCTGGATCCAGTCACAGTCGACTCATCTACCTTTGAGCTACGCGATGGATTGGGCAACCTGGTGGCGACGACGGTGAGCTATGATGCGGTCACCTTTACAGCTACGCTGGAACCGACCAATCCATTGGCAATTGGAACCTCATACACCGCAACGATCAGGGGCGGCGCGATCGATCCTCGTGTGAAGGACCTGGCAGGAAATGCCCTGGCCAACAACTACATCTGGTCGTTCACCACCGGGACGTGCGCCTCTAACCCAATCGTATGTGAAAACCAAAAACCTGGTAATCCCTCTAGCGAGTGGGACTTACCGGGCGGAACCGCCGGGGACTTAAGCATCCAAGGCTTCGCTACTGATATCAGTGTTGATCAAGGCCAGACCATCGACTTCAAAGTCGATACGGATGCCAGCGACTACCGCCTCGATATTTATCGATTGGGATACTATGGCGGGAATGGCGCGCGTTTTATCACTACGGTCGCACCCTCGGCAACCCTCCCCCAAAACCAGCCTTCTTGTGCGTTCGATTCGGAAACGAACCTGGTAGACTGTGGCAACTGGGCGGTTTCGGCGTCGTGGACTGTTCCGCCGGACGCAACCTCAGGTATTTACATCGCCAAGCTGGTGCGCACGGACACCGGCGGTGCCAGCCATATTATCTTCATCGTTCGCGACGACGATGGGGGATCGGAACTGCTTTTCCAAACAGCGGATACAACCTGGCAAGCTTACAATCAATATGGCGGCTATAGCCTCTATAGTGGACCATCTGGACACGCCTCAAAGGTTTCTTACAATCGCCCATTCACGACACGGGAGACGCCAAACGAAGATTGGTTCTTCAATGCCGAATACCCGATGGTGCGCTGGCTTGAGCGTAACGGCTACAATGTGAGCTATTTCACCAATGTCGATGCGGATCGATATGGCACGGAAATTCTCGAGCATCAGGCATTTCTCTCAGTCGGACACGATGAATACTGGTCGGCCGCCCAACGTACAAACGTCGAGGTAGCCCGTGACGCAGGCGTCCATCTGGCCTTCTTCAGTGGCAATGAGGTCTATTGGAAAACTCGATGGGAAAATAGCATTGACGGATCAAATACGCCTTATCGTACTCTGGTTTCCTATAAAGAAGGAACATTAGGCGAGACTTATTGTGATGGCAGATGTGATCCAGAGCCAGGGGTCTGGACTGGCCTTTGGCGCGACGGTTGCGAATACAATCTTGACGCCTGCTTGCCCGAGAACGCCCTTACCGGGCAGATCAGTTGGCAGGACGGGACTGGTGCAATCGAGGTTCCTGCTGAATTTGCGGATCTGCGCTTCTGGCGAAATACTAGCATTGCTAGCTTATCTCCAGGACAGACGGCAACCCTGCCGTTTGGCACACTCGGCTATGAGTGGGATTTTGAGCAATACGAAGACTTTTATCCAGCTGGGAGATTCTGGCTATCGACGACGAATTTAGGTGGTGAGACACACCATCTTTCTCTCCATCGAGATGATGGAGGAGCACTCATCTTCGGTGCCGGCACAGTGCAGTGGTCATGGGGATTGGACAGCAACCACGACGGCGCTGGGTCGCCGGAAAGCTCCGACATGCAGCAGGCCACCGTTAACCTGTTTGCTGATATGGGGGTACAACCGGCTACATTACAGTCAAATCTGGTTGCCGCTACCCAATCGACCGATGCCAGTGCACCGGTATCTAATATTACCTATCCGGTGGATGGATCGACCGTATTAAGTGGAACTCCATTGTTAATAAGCAGTACAGCGACTGATACCGGAGGTGTCGTAGCCGGGATTGAGATATCAGTCGATGGGGGAACAAGCTGGCAACGAGTAAATCGGGCTGAAAATTGGAGCTACAGTTGGACTCCATCAGTACTTGGTTCGACGACGATTAGGAGCCGGGCAGTCGATGATAGTGGCAACCTTGAGGTCTTCTCCCCACCCATTACCGTCAACATTACCGATGTGCCCGACTTAGAGCCCCCGACCGTATCGATTACGAATCCCACTGATGGGGCTATTATTACAGGTACAGTGACAGTTAGCGCCAATGCCCTTGACAACTACGGCGTGGCTGGTGTCCAGTTCCAATTAGATGGAGCAAATCTTGGTGCCGAGGATACGGCAGCACCTTATGAAATTCCCTGGAATACGGCGACCAGCTTAAATGGCGTCTACACAATAACAGCCGTGGCCCGGGATGCAGCCGGAAATACAACCACTTCCTCGGCTGTTGTGGTTACAGTTGCCAATCCCGATGATACGACGCCGCCAACGGTTGCATCGATTGCACCTGTTGATGGTGCGATCGATGTTGCTACGGATGCCAATGTGACGGCCACCTTCAGTGAAGCCATGGATCCGGCCACCATCAACAGCAGCACATTTGAGCTGCGCGATCAGGGAGGCAATTTGGTGGCGGCGACGGTGAGCTACAATGCGGCCACTTTTCAGGCCACGCTGGATCCGACTGGACCATTGGCCAACGCCACAAGCTATACAGCAACCCTCAGAGGTGGGGCTGTAGATCCGCGAGTAAAGGACCTCGTCGGCAATGCCCTGGCTAACAATTACATATGGACATTTACGACTGTAGGAGAGCTTTGTTCCAGCTCGCCTTGTACCATTTGGAGTCCCACTGACACGCCTGCTGTAGCATCTGATCCAGAGACAAGCGCCATTGAAATTGGGGTGAAGTTCCAGTCAGATATCAATGGCTACATCACTGGAATTCGATTCTATAAAGGGGTTGAAAACACCGGCATACACATTGGCAACTTGTGGACCAGCACCGGCCAGTTGCTGGCAACGGCCACTTTCACCAATGAGAGTGCTTCGGGCTGGCAGCAGGTTGATTTCTCTGCGCCTGTGCCTATCAGTGCCAACACGACTTACGTGGCTTCATACCATGCAGAAGCAGGTAGATATTCTGTCAATGAAAATTACTTCGCGGTTTCGGGCGTAAACAATCCACCACTGCGCGCCCTGGCCGACGGCCTGGACGGGGGCAATGGGGTCTATCAAGTCGGCCCTACCGGCTTCCCCACTGAAACCTTTAACGCTTCCAATTATTGGGTCGATGTCGCCTTTTTAACCAATGCCACGCCAGATACAGAACCGCCAACTGCATCGATAACGAGCCCGACATCCGGCCAGACCATCTCAGGAACAGTGGCCATCGACGCCGATGCGACTGACAACATCGGCGTTGTAGGCGTGCAGTTCCAGGTAGATGGGGCCAATTTCGGCAGCGAGGATACGGCCGCACCCTATTCAATCCAGTGGAACACGACAGGCTTTACAAATGGGCAACATACTCTGACGGCAGTGGCCCGCGATGCGGCCGGAAACCTGACGACTTCGGCGGCGGTTCCTGTGACAGTGGACAACCCGGCCGATACAACACCGCCGACGGTAACGGCCGTCAGCCCTATTGACGGTGTCACCAATGTGGCCGTGGATACGGCCGTGACGGCGACTTTCAGTGAGGCGATGGATCCGGCCACGATTGACGGGACGACTTTTGAATTGCGAGATCCGTCCAACAACCTGGTGGCTGCCATGGTAACTTACGACGCGCCAAGCCAGACGGCGTCGCTTAGTCCGAGCGCGCCCTTGGCCGAAACCACCGCCTACACGGCTACGATCAGGGGTGGGGCGACCGACCCGCAGGTGAAAGATGTGGCCGGTAATGCCTTGGCTAATAATTACACCTGGTCTTTCACTACCGGAACAGCGACCGGACTCGGCTGTCCATGCAGCATTTGGGATGCTTTGGCCACCCCCACCAACATCGCCGAAAATGATCCCAATCCCGTCGAGGTAGGTGTTAAATTCCAGTCAGATGTGGATGGCTACATCAGCGGTATTCGTTTCTACAAAAGCGTAAACAATACTGGAACGCACATCGGCAATCTATGGACCAGTACCGGTCAATTATTGGGTAGCGGCACATTCGTCAATGAAACGGCCAGCGGCTGGCAACAAGTGGACTTTGGCGCGCCAGTCGCGATTAGCGCCAACGTCACCTATGTGGCTTCCTATCATACCGAGGCCGGCTTCTATTCCCAGGATGATAACTACTTTGCCTCTAGCGGGGTCGATAACGCCCCACTAAGGGCTCTGGCTGATGGCGTCGCTGGGGGCAATGGGGTCTATAATTATGGACCCAGCGCATTCCCAGCCATGTCATTGAACGCCGCCAACTATTGGGTTGACATTGTTTTTTCACCGACAAGTGGGCCAGATACAACTCCACCTGTGGTGATCGCGAATGCTCCAGCCGATGGGTCGGTTCTAATTTCGCCAAATGTTAATACAACGGTCACCTTCAATGAGCCGATGGATCCGGCCACCATTAATTCAAGCACATTTGAGTTGCGGGATGGCGCTAACAACCTGGTACCGGCTACTGTGACCTATGATAATGGATCGCGGACGGCCACGCTGGATCCAACCGATGCGTTGGCCTACTCGACGACTTTCACCGCTATAGTAAAGGGAGGTTCGACCGACCCACGGGTGAAAGACGCCAGTGGCAATGCCCTGGCCAGTAACCAGTTCTGGTCGTTTACGACCGTGGATCCGCCGCCGATTCCGCCCAATGATGGGCCAGGCGGCCCAATCCTGGTTGTGTCTTCTGCCAGTAATCCGTTTAGCCGTTACTATAATGAAATCTTGCGTGCGGAAGGCTTCAACCTCTTCTTGAGTACCGACATCTCCAACGTAACCCCATCAATGCTGGACGCCTACGATGTGGTGATCCTTGGCGAAATGCCGCTAACGGCGACGCAAGTCACCATGTTCAGCGATTGGGTAAACGCTGGCGGCAACTTGATCGCCATGCGCCCGGATAAACAATTGGCTGGTCTGTTGGGGTTGGCCGATGGCGGGGCGACGCTGTCCGAGGGCTACATGCTAGGTAGATACCTCAACCCAACCCGGCTTCGGCATCGTCGGCGAGACGATGCAATTCCATGGGACCGCGGATATTTATAGCCTGGCCGGCGCCGCTCGGGTGGCAACGCTCTTCACGAATGCAACTACGCCAGCGGCCGGCAATGCGCCAGCGGTGACGCTGCGCAGTGTGGGCGCTAATGGCGGGCAAGCGGCCGCCTTCACCTATGACCTGGCCCGCTCTATTGTCTACACCCGGCAAGGAAACCCTGACTGGGAAGGCCAGGAACGCGACGGATTATCGCCTATACGCTCCGATGATTTGTACTTTGGTGACGCCGCCGGCGATCCCCAACCGGATTGGGTCGATCTAGACAAGGTTGCCATTCCCCAGGCGGATGAACAGCAGCGCCTGCTGGCGAACCTGATCCTACAGATGAATACCGACCAGAAGCCTTTGCCGCGATTCTGGTACTTCCCGAACGACTATAAGGCGGTTGTGGTCATGACCGGCGACGATCACGGGGCAACCCGGACTCAAGATCATTTTGACGCCTTTGCAGCCTTGAGTCCGTCCAACTGTTCGGTAGACGATTGGGAATGCATCAGAGGTACTTCTTACATCTATACCGGTGTGCCATTGAGCAACGCTCAGGCAGCGGCATATGATGCGGCTGGTTTTGAAATAGCCTTACACGTCAATACCGGCTGCCTGAACTATACACAAAGCTCGCTAGACTCTGATATCAGCACTCAACTCGCTGAATTCCAGGCTGTTTTTGGCAGTCTGCCTTCGCCAACTACGAACAGGACGCACTGTATTGCCTGGAGTGATTGGGCAAGTCAAGCTGTCGTAGAGAATAGCTATGGCATCCGCTTGGATACAAACTACTATTACTACCCAAGCACTTGGATCAACGGGCGTGATGGCTTCTTTACCGGTTCGGGCATGCCCATGCGCTTTGCCAGCCTGACTGGGACGATCATCGACGTTTACCAAGCTACGACTCAGATGACCGATGAATCGCAGCAGAGCTACCCGGCGACAGCCAATACCCTGCTGGATAGAGCTATTGGTCCAGAAGGCTATTACGGCGCCTTCACCGCCAACATGCATACCGACCGTGACCCAGCTGATGCCGTAGCCATTGTTGGCTCGGCCCAGGCAAGAGGCGTGCCAGTGGTTACCGCGCGTCAAATGCTTGAATGGCTTGATGGTCGCAACAGTTCTTCTTTCGGTTCTCTGTCCTTGACCGGCGATACGCTCACTTTTTCAATCAGCGTCGGACAAGGAGCAAACAATCTACGTGCCATGTTGCCTCTCCAGACAGATGCGGGTCCAATCACCAGCATCAACTACAATGGAGCGCCCCTCAGCTTCACAACGGAAGTCATCAAGGGCGTGGAGTATGCCATCTTCCCGGCGGCAGCAGGCGTTTATCAAGCTTCGACAACCCCGCTTCCGCCTGATACTGAAGCCCCGTCAGTGGCGATAACCAGTCCTACTGAGGGAGCCATCGTGGCCGGCACGGTTACGATCACTGCCGATGCATCAGACAATGTGGTTGTGGCTGGGGTGCAGTTCCAGTTGAATGGGGCGAATCTAGGCCCTGAAGACACAGTTGCCCCCTACTCGACTTCATGGGATACCACGACGGTAACCAATGGGGTCTACCAGTTAACGGCCGTAGCCCGAGACGCGGCTAATAATACAAGCACATCGGATGCGGTAAATGTAACGGTGGACAACGTCCCCGATACCACGCCGCCAACGGTCACCGCGGTACTTCCCGCGGCTGGGGCAGTTGATGTGTCTCTCGGCGATAGCGTGATGGCCACCTTCGACGAAGCGATGGACCCGGCTACGATCAATGGAACGACATTTGAGCTGCGTGATGCGGCGGATAATCCAGTTCCGGCGAGCGTAAGCTACGACGCTGCCACAAAAACGGCTGCGCTCAACCCAACAAGCATATTAGAAACCTCTGCCACCTATACGGCTACAGTCAAAGGTGGAGGGACCGATCCCCGAGTCAAGGATCTGGCTGGCAATGCCCTGGCAAATGATTACACTTGGTCTTTCACCACCGCTCTTCAATCTCCGTATAGCAGCATCTGGGACGATTCGGTCACACCAGCCATCACTTCAGAAAATGACCCCAATGCTATAGAGGTAGGGGTGAAGTTCCAGTCAGACGTAGACGGATATATTAGTGGCATTCGCTTCTACAAAGGACCCAGTAATACAGGCACGCATATAGGTAACCTATGGGATAATGCTGGTCAACTGTTGGCGACGGCTACATTCGTCACTGAAACGGCCACGGGCTGGCAACAAGTCTTCTTCTCCAACCCGGTGTCGATCACTGCGAACACAACTTACGTCGCCTCTTACCATACACAACCAGGTTTCTATGCTCTAGACTCGAACTACTTTGCCGTATCCGGCGTAGATAATCCACCGCTGCGGGCCCTGGCAGATGGGGTTTCTGGCGGCAACGGGGTGTATACGTATAGCGCGACAAGCGCCTTCCCAACGACAACTTTCAGCGCTTCAAATTACTGGGTCGACGTGTTGTTTACCACGACGCCCGTTTTTGATACGACTCCGCCAACAGTGGCAGTGACAGCACCGGTAAGCGGGACAGTGGCAACAGGAACCATCCCCGTTACGGCCGCTGCCAGTGACGATGTTGGCGTGGTTGGGGTCCAGTTCTTGCTGGATGGTGCTAATCTTGGTATCGAAGACACGGTGCCTCCGTACTCATTATCTTGGGATACGACCGCGGTCACCGATGGAGGCCATCAGTTAGCAGCTGTTGCCAGAGATTGGGCCGGTAATACCACCACCTCAACGCTGGTGACTGTGACGGTGGACAATAGTATCGACATTACCCCACCGACAGTAACGGGGACGACTCCGGCTGCTGGTGCGACGGACGTAGCCTTGGCTGCCAGTGTGACAGCCACCTTCAACGAAGCGATGGATCCGGCCACCATGGGCACGAACACGTTTGAATTACGTGACCCAAGCAACAATTTGGTGGCAGCGACCGTGAGCTACGATGGCGCCAGCCAGACGGCGACCTTATCGCCCAACTTGCCCCTGGCCTACTCGACTCCGTACACGGCCACCGTCAAAGGTGGGGCGACCGACCCGCGGGTCAAGGATGTGGCCGGCAATGCGCTGGCCGCCGACTACACCTGGTCTTTCAGCACAGTTGCGCCACCTCAAGCCAACTGTCCCTGCAGCATCTGGGGTACGACGATTACGCCGACTGTTACGTCTGCGAATGATCCCAACGCGATTGAGTTAGGGGTCAAATTCCAGTCGGAAATAGATGGTTATGTCAGCAGCATCCGCTTCTACAAAGGCATAACCAATACTGGTACGCATATCGGCAACCTGTGGAGCAGTGATGGTACGCTGCTGGCCACGGGCACCTTCGTCAACGAGACGGCTTCGGGTTGGCAGCAGGTCAACTTCGCCACGCCGGTGGCGGTCACCGCCAACACGACCTACGTTGCCTCTTACCATACAGACGTAGGCTTCTATGCGGCTGACAGCGCCTACTTCGCGGCCAGCGGGGTAGATAACCCGCCCCTGCGCGCTCTGGCCAATGGCGTGGAAGGCGGCAACGGTCTGTATGTGTATTCGGCGTCGAGTGCTTTCCCGACCGACAGCTACAATGCTACCAACTACTGGGTTGACGTGGTCTTTACCACAAGTCTTGCTCCGGACACAACGCCGCCGACAGTAACGGTGACAAGTCCGATTAGCGGAACTGTTGCCACAGGCACCATCGCCATAGAGGCTGCTGCCAGTGACGACATAGCCGTGGCGGGCGTCCAGTTCCAATTGAACGGAACGAATCTTGGGGCAGAGGACACGCTTGCGCCCTATGCAATTAATTGGGACAGCACGACGGTGGCTAACGGAGCCTACCAGCTAACGGCCGTGGCCCGGGATGGGGCTGGCAACACGGCAACCTCATCGCCGGTGAATGTGACCGTTGACAATTTCGTCGACACGACGCCACCTACGGTAACCGGGATGGCGCCGGCTGATGGCGCCACGGACGTGGCGGTGGATGCCGTGCTGACGGCGAGCTTCAGCGAAGCCATGGACCCGGCCACCGTCGACGGGACGACCTTTGAACTGCGTGATCCAGGGAACAACCTGGTGGCGGCAACCGTGAGCTACGATGGCCCCAGCCAGACGGCGACCTTGACACCCACGGCGGACCTGGCCTACTCGACTTCGTACACGGCCATCGTCAAGGGTGGGGCAGTTGACCCACGGGTAAAGGATGTGGCCGGCAATGCCTTAGCCACCGACTATACCTGGTCCTTCACCACCGTGGCAGCACCTTGTTCCAGCTCGTCTTGTACTATCTGGGACGCTACAGCCACTCCGGCTGTTGAATCTGTGAACGACCTCAACGCGATTGAGTTGGGGGTGAAGTTCCAGTCGGATATCGATGGCTATGTCACCAGCATCCGCTTCTACAAGGGCATTACGAACACGGGTGCGCATATCGGCAACCTGTGGAGCAGCGATGGTACGCTGTTGGCCACGGGCACTTTCGTCAATGAGACGGCTTCGGGTTGGCAGCAGGTCAACTTCGCCACCCCGGTGGCGGTCATCTCCAACACCACCTATGTGGCCTCCTACCATACAGATGTGGGTTACTACGCAGCTGACAGCAACTACTTCGCCACTAGCGGGGTAAACAATCCGCCGCTCCGAGCCCTGGCAAATGGGGTTGATGGCGGCAATGGCCTGTATCTGTATACGGCGACAAGCGCCTTCCCGACCGTTACGTTTAATGCTGCTAACTACTGGGTCGACGTGGTCTTCACCACGAACCTTGTTCCAGACACAACCGCACCCACCGTGTCAATTACCGCTCCGGCGAATGGGGCGACTATATCGGGTACGCTCGCCATCACGGCCGATGCGGCTGATAATGTCGCCGTGGCCGGGGTCCAGTTCTTGCTGGGCGGGGCGAATCTTGGGGCCGAGGACACGGCGCCGCCGTACTCACTGTCCTGGGATACAACGACCGTCGCGGATGGGGCCTACCAGTTGACGGCCGTGGCTCGGGATGGGGCTGGCAATACGACAACCTCAACGCCGCCGGTAAATGTAACCGTCGACAACATCATAGAAGATACAACGCCACCGACGGTAACGGGGACGACGCCGGCTGCTGCTGCCACGGGTGTGGCGGTGGATGCCGTGCTGACGGCGAGCTTCAGCGAAGCCATGGACCCGGCCACCATCGACGGGACGACCTTTGAACTGCGCGATGGTGCAAACAACCTGGTGCCGGCCGTCGTGAGCTACGATGGCCCCAGCCAGACGGCCACCTTGACGCCCAGCGCGCCGCTGGCAAACGCCGTACAGTACGTAGCGACCATTAGGGGCGGCGCGGCCGACCCGCGGGTGAAGGATGTGGCCGGCAATGCCTTAGCGGGCGACTTCACCTGGTCGTTCACCACTGTATCAGCGGTGGGCGCCAACTGCCCGTGCAGCATTTGGGATTGGAGTGATTCATCGGTTGTACCCCAAAGAGCATCTGTGAATGATCCCAATCCTATTGAGCTAGGGGTGAAATTCCAGTCGGAAATCGATGGTTATATCACCGGCATCGGTTTCTACAAAGGACCAAGCAACGCCGGCACCCACATCGGCAACCTGTGGAGCAGTGGTGGTACACTGCTGGCTACGGGCACCTTCGTTAACGAGACGGCTTCGGGTTGGCAGCAGGTCAGCTTCGCTGCGCCGGTCCAGATAACGGCCAATACAACCTACATCGCCTCCTATCACGCAGAGGTAGGAGACTACGCCGTGAGCCAAAACTACTTCAGAAGTACCGGGGTCGATAATTCACCGCTGCGGGCTCTGGCCGATGGGGCTGATGGCGGCAACGGGGTCTATACATATGGACCCAGCGGCTTCCCAACTTCTAGTTACAAATCGACCAACTACTGGGTCGACGTGGTCTTCGTGGCGAGTCCCTGAGTGATTCCGACGATTAGTATTTGGAAATGATTTAAATACTCAGAAGTTTTCATGAGCGTACTATACACCACTAGGCATGAATATTTCCGCTATTTCCAGAACAGGAGAGGAAAATATGAAAACTCATTTCAAAACTAGTTGGCATAGCCCTTTCTCCGAAAGGAACTGGAAAAGAATATCGATATACAAGAGGAGAGAACGCCCGATGTCGTCAAGGAAGCATCGAACGATTGGTTCCGTGCTAGGGTTGTTCTTGGTTCTGATCCTTGCCCTCATGTGGCAGACGAGCCTTGGGTCAGACATAGCTCTAGCTCAAGAGGGCGGTCCGTACAGCATCTGGGATGACGCAACCACACCGACGACAGAATCGGTAAAAGATCCCAATGCTGTTGAGCTTGGGGTTAAGTTCCAGTCAGAAGATGTTGGATATATTTCTGGCATCCGCTTCTACAAAGGTATTGACAATGATGGCGATCACATTGGCAACCTGTGGACAAACGGCGGTGTGCTGCTGGCGACGGCGACATTCAACAATGAAACGGCTTCGGGCTGGCAGCAAGTGAACTTTTGCACGCCGGCGGCGATCGATGCCAACACCACCTATGTCGCCTCATACCATACCACTTCAGGAAATTACGCTTTTGATGGAGGCTACTTCGCGACCAGCGGTGTAGATAATCCGCCATTACATGCCCTGGCCAACGGCGTTAACGGCGGCAACGGGGTTTTCCTGTATTCGGCGACGAGCGCCTTCCCGACAAATTCTGTTAACGCTGCCAACTACTGGGTGGATGTCGTCTTTGATACGAGCATAACTCCGGACCCAACTCCGCCAACGGTATCTATGACCAACCCAGCGGATGGAGCGGTCGTGTCAGGCACGGTCTCGGTGACTGCCGACGCGGCCGACGACGTTTGCGTAGCCGGGGTTCATTTCTTGCTGGACGGGGCGAACCTGGGCGCCGAGGATACGGAAGCGCCCTACACGGTTGACTGGGACAGCGTGACGGCAGCGAACGGGCCACACCAGTTGACGGCCGTGGTCCGAGATGGGGCCGGCAACAGCACCATATCAGTCGTCAACGTGACGGTGGACAATCCGGTTGACACGACGCCGCCGACGGTGTCGCTCACCAGTCCAACGGAGGGGTCAGAGGTGACTGGCTCGGTCACGGTGAGTGCGGACGCGGCGGACAACGTCGGCGTGGTTGGGGTCCAGTTCTTGTTGGACGGGGCGAACTTGGGCGCCGAGGATACGGATGCGCCCTACACGATGGAATGGGACAGCGCGACGGCAGCGAACGGGCCACACACGCTGACTGCGTTGGCACGGGATGCGGCCGGCAACACCGCCTCATCAGAGGTGTCGGTAACAGTGGTGCCGTTGGGAGACAACTGCCCGTGCAGCATCTGGGATGATACAGACACGCCTGCCACCGCGTCCGTAAATGATGTCCAGGCCATCGAGGTGGGGGTGAAATTCCAGTCGGATATCGACGGCTACATCACCGGGGTCCGCTTCTATAAGGGCAGCCTCAACACCGGCACGCATATAGGCAACCTGTGGAGCAGCGATGGCACGCTGCTAGGCACGGCTACCTTCGTCGATGAGACGGATTCGGGCTGGCAACAGGTGAGTTTCGACGCGCCGGTTTCGGTCGCGGCCAACACCACTTATGTGGCTTCATACCATACGGAAGTGGGCTATTATTCCGCAAGTGGTGGCTACTTCGCAACTAGCGGTGAAGATAGCCCGCCGCTGCATGCCTTAGCAAATGGGGTAGATGGGCCGAACGGCGTGTATGCATATAGTTCGGAAAGCACCTTTCCGACCGACAGCTTCAATGCTACCAACTACTGGGTCGACGTCGTTTTTGCTGTTCCCGACACCACCCCACCGACCGTGTCTATGACCAACCCAGCGGATGGGGCAGAAGTTTCACTCACAGTCACGATTTCAGCCAATGCGACGGACAACGTCGGCGTAGCCGGGGTCCAGTTCTTGCTGGACGGCGCTAACCTGGGTGCCGAGGACACGGCTCCGCCCTACACGATGGAATGGGATAGCACGACGGTAGCAGATGGCGTCCACGAACTAGCCGCGGTAGCTCGGGATGAGGCTGGCAACACAACCACCTCGTCGCCTGTAAGTGTGACCGTCGACAATAACACTATACCTACCGTGACCATCACTGCTCCGGCTGACGGCGCGACCTTCAATGAGGGTGACACCATGAACTTTAGTGGTACCGCCAGCGACGCCGAGGATGGAGACCTGACAGCCGGCCTGTCGTGGACGTCGAGTATCGACGGCTTCATTGGCAGCGGTGGCTCCTTCTCAAGATCAGATCTCTCGGTCGGCCAACATACCCTCACCGCTTCTGTCACCGACAGCGGCGGGCTGACCGGATCGGCCGATGTTGACATCACCATTGATGACGTCGCCCCGGTCATCAACCTGGAGAAGTCATCGGACAAGAAGTACGTGCTCACTACTGGAGAGGAGGTAGTGTACACCGTCAGTATTCGCAATGACAGCGTGACGACCGACCCAGTGGAGATTACCTCGATCATGGACGATATCTATGATGACGTCCTGAACGCCAACCCCAACATCCTCTCGACCGACTGTACCACAGCCGGGATCCCGCCTGGAGAGACCTATACGTGCAGCTTCAAGGTCTTGCTGCAGACAGATGCGCTGGGCGACCACACCAACATCGTCACCGTCACGGCCGCTGACGACGAAGACACAGCGGCGACTGGCACCGATGATGCCACCGTCACCATCCTGCCGCCAAACCAAGTGACTAATGGCGCGTACTGCATCACAGATCGTGATCCGGATACGGCTCAGCGCGAATTCCGCCTACTTTTCACACCAGATTTACCGAACTATCCGGCCTTTAAGCTGGTAGCCAGCAACCCCGGGCAGTTTGCCTACAACGTATTTCACACCGGGAGTGGCGAGACAACCACAATCAATGTGACCTTCCCATACCCGTTCGTGACCAAGGGATCAACGGCAGTCAAAGCCTACAGCGACGTTTCTGTATACAGAAACGATAACGGTGAACAATGCTTTTTGCCTGAAGGTGATGCGATGCCATTAACCGGATCGGTGTCTTTGGAGGACTATGAGATCTATGGCTCCCCGGGAGACCCCAACGACTCGGTGATGCTTTCATTTGCGGACGTACCCGTTGATCCAGATACTGGTCTCGTATTCCTGAGCGTACACGTCGACTATGGGCTAAAAAACCTGGATGCTGATGCAAATGGCGACGGCACGCCCGATCGTTACGACAAATCAGGTCGTTTCGTAGATGGGAATACGCTCTATGATGCAGTTGACTACAGTAATCCGACAGAGACTTTGATTGCAGATCGAGACGCATACACGTTTGGGTTCATATTGGGCGATGACCAAAACAGCGATACCATCGTCAACCAAAATGAATTCAAAGAGACGCCCGGAGTGGCTGGCTTTGTGTTTGAATTTGACGACCTGGGTAACCTGGTAGTCTACACAAGCGAAGATCTGACGGTTCGCTTGGTTATCCCAAATAGCGTCGACGATCCACGACCCTATCTCGAGGTGACTCCAGATGAGGATGGTTGGTACATGCTCAATTACAAACATATCGGCAAGCCTACCAACTACATATTCGAAGTGTATCGTGACGTCGATGGCGAAGAGGAGTTGCTGGTCGAGAAAACGGTGAGACTGAAAGGCAACGAGTTCAAAGAGGTCCATATCTACCTGGACCAAGGTGCAGAACCGCCACCTACGACAGACTCACACTATGTGTCCGACCTATCTGGCTCGTCAAAGCTTGTCAGGAAAAGCTGGAATGCAACGGTGCTAGTAACAATCCTGGATCAACTCGACAACTTAGTTCCAAACGCACAGGTCAGTGGGATCTGGACCATGAATGGATCTGAGACGCCAACAAGTTGTGTAACGGACGAGACTGGTATCTGTAATGTCACTTTAAACAAGATCGATACGGGCATTTCAAGTGTATCGCTCCGAATAACGGATGTCTTTGTTGATGGCTCGATCTATGACGCGAATGGTTCATTTACCGAAATCATTGTTTCTCAACCTCAACAATAGCTATGAACGTGATGGAACCGACTGAAATCGGTTTCCGGGCTAGATAGATAGCGGGCTAACAAATAGCAGTTAATGAAAAGAAGGGATGGGCGATATCTCGCCCATCCTTACCCTTCCTCTGGGTAGAATTATTCCCCTCAACCAAAACTTTCAGACGCATTTGAAGTGTAAGTCCCCACTTATCAGGGATGGATGTTTGCACTACCGTCCACATTACAAAATCCCTGATTTACACTGCCGCTGAAGTTCAAGTTCTTATTGTCTTATTCTTCTGTATCGTTTTCTTCGTTGTTGGGATGGAAGAACCCAAAATCGGGTTCTTGGAAGCAGTAACGAGTAAACAAAGCTCAATGTTGTCTTCGTGATGGATCAGAGCGATTCCAACCGGGGAGACGACACGAAAGCTCTAACATTATTAACATCGATCAATAAAGGAGCTCAAGAAAATGATTAATATAGGTGTAATCGGCTATGGTTATTGGGGACCGAATCTGGTTCGCAACTTCAGTGAAGCCAAAGGAACTGAAGTGCTTGCCGTCAGCGACTTCAGCCAGGATCGTTTGGCCCTGGCCCAAAGGCGTTTTCCGGCAATCGAAACTTCTACCGACTATCGTGAAATGTTGGCGGATGGCAAAATAGATGCCGTCGCCATAGCAACCCCGGTTTCAAGTCATTATGAGTTAGCGATGGCTGCATTGAAGGCCGGAAAGCATGTGTTGATTGAGAAACCGTTGACGGAATCTGCTGAACAGGCTCTCCGCCTTGTAGACGAGGCCGATAAACGCAAATTAATGTTGATGGTAGATCACACCTTCGTCTATACAGGCGCTGTTCGCAAAATGCAAGACCTGGTAGCCGGGGGAGAACTGGGCGAGATCTATTATTACGACTCGGTGCGAGTTAATCTCGGCCTTTTCCAGCATGATGTGAATGTGATTTGGGACTTGGCAGTCCATGATCTTTCCATTATGGAGTATGTATTGCCGCTGCAACCACATACGGTTTCCGCAACAGGCGTGAGCCATGTTTCTGGACAGCCCGAGAACATCGCTTATCTGACCTTGTTTTTTGATAACGATTTGATCGCCCATATTCACGTCAATTGGCTGGCACCCGTGAAGGTCCGCAGCACGCTTATCGGCGGTTCAAAAAAGATGATCGTCTATGACGACTTGCAACCCAGTGAGAAGGTAAAAGTCTACAATAAGGGGATCACTGTTAACAATGGCGCCGAATCCAGGTATCAGATGCTCATTGGATATAGGACAGGCGACATGTGGGCACCGCATTTGAATGTAACCGAAGCATTACAGACAGAAGTAAATCACTTCACCCAGTGTCTCGAGAAAGGAGAGACGCCCGTTACCGATGGAAAAGCCGGCTTGCGGGTCGTCCAGATTTTAGAAGCAGCGACACAGTCCATGGCGGCAAAGGGCCGGCCCGTGGAATTAAATCAAATGAGGGTAATATCATGATACCGTTCTTAGATCTCAAAGCACAATATTACAGCATTAAAGATGAAATTGACCCGGCCATCCTGCGAGTCTTGGAGAGCACTCAATTTGTATTGGGAGACGAGGTGCGGGCCTTCGAGGAGGAATTTGCCGCCTATTCTGACGCGAGTCACGGGATCGCGGTGAACTCGGGTACCAGTGCATTGCATTTGGCCTTGCTGGCGGCCGGGGTCGGTCCTGGCGACGAAGTTATTACCATCCCTTTTACCTTTGTGGCCACTGTGGCGGCAATTCATTATACGGGGGCTCGGCCGGTGTTTATCGATATCGATCCGCACTCCTATACGATGGATGTCAATCAACTTGAGTCTGCGATTACTGAGCGTACAAAAGCCCTCATTCCTGTTCACCTTTATGGCCAGGCGGCCGATATGGACCCCATCATGGAAATCGCCAAACGTCATAATTTGATCGTGATCGAGGATGCGGCTCAAGCCCATGGCGCCAAGTATTGGGATAGAACAGTGGGCAGTATTGGCGACTTCGGTTGCTTTAGCTTTTATCCCGGAAAAAACCTGGGCGCTTACGGCGAAGGAGGGATCGTTGTAACAAACAATTCCGATCATGCCCGTACAATTCGCATGTTGCGCGATTGGGGTCAAGAGCGCAAATATTATCATGAGTTAGTAGGTTACAATTACCGAATGGATGGATTCCAAGGGGCTGTCTTACGCATCAAATTGCGTCATTTGGAAGCTTGGACCGAGGCACGTCGAGCACACGCAGAGTTATATGACCAACTGCTAGCTGATTCTATGGTACAGACCCCAGCGGTGATGTCCGGCCGGCGGCATGTCTACCATATATATGCGGTGCGTACGACTCAGAGAGAAGTCCTGCAACAGTCGCTGCACGATCAACAGATTTACACGGGTATCCACTACCCGATCCCGGTACACTTATTAGATGCCTATAGCAGTTTGGGTTACAAGGCTGGTGACTTTCCTTGTTCGGAACAAGTAGCCAATGAGGTGCTGTCACTGCCAATGTTTGCAGAGCTTACTGATGAACAAATAGAAATCGTCAGCGAGGCAGTTGGCAGGAAAGTTCATGTCTAATAAATCCGAGACAGGGTCGCGAATCGTCGAGGCTGTCCATGGCCTGCGGGAAACTCAGCCAGATCCCGAATTTGAAATTGGATTGGCCCAATACCTTCGGGATCAATATTCTCGCGATGCCTTGCTCGAACTTTACACTCGCTTTGCTACGGGTAGCGGTGTCTTTGATACACTAATGCGGCGAACGATTTTTCGTTCGGTGGCCCACCGCTGTGGGCATGGACTCCGCGTTGGTAGCGACGTAGGTTTTAAGCACTTGGAGACGTTTGAGCTGGGCAACGACGTTTTTATTGGTGATCAAGCTTATATTCAGGGGCGCTTTGATGGGCAATGCATTATCGGCAATCATACCTGGATAGGTCCTCAGAGTTATTTTGATGCTCGAGACTTGATCATCGGCGAACACGTAGGTTGGGGGCCAGGGGCAAAGGTCCTCGGATCGACCCATACCGGCCAGCCAATAGACGTGCCAATTGTCCAAACCGATCTTGAAATTAAGCCGGTCAGGATTGAGGCCTGGGCCGATATCGGAACCAATGCCGTCGTACTACCAGGTGTTACAATTGGAAAAGGCAGTATTGTAGGAGCCGGTGCAGTTGTCTCGAAGGACGTCCAGCCCTTCTCCATCGTAGCTGGCGTTCCTGCTCGTTTTGTACGCTGGCGAGAAGGTTATGAACCTTCAGGCGAGTAACCTTCTCATATATTGGTTAATAAATTCAGATCACAACATTGTCGATAACAAAAAGGAAAAGGAAATATGCAGAATAGCCGAGTACTAATCACGGGTGGTGCTGGTCTCATCGGGTCACACATTGCCGATCAGTTAGTGAAAAACGAAGTATCCGAGATCATTATTCTAGATAATTTCGATCGTGGAACACGCGATAACCTGGTATGGGCCCTGGCTAATGGCCCAGTTAATATTGTCGAAGGAGATATTCGGGACCGAGAATTATTGGCCAAGGTGATGCAAGGAATAGACCTGGTTTTTCATCAAGCGGCCATCCGTATCACCCAATGTGCCCAAGAGCCGCGCCTGGCACTAGAAGTATTAGTCGATGGGACTTTTAATGTATTCGAGGAAGCTGTCAAAGCCAAGGTCAAGAAAGTAGTGGCGGCATCATCTGCTTCGGTTTATGGTGCGGCGGTGGAATTCCCGACGACTGAGGATCATCATCCTTATGGCAACAGGACTATCTACGGCGCAGCAAAGACGTTCAATGAAGGATTGTTGCGCAGCTTTAATGATATGTATGGTCTAAACTACGTGGGTCTGCGTTATTTCAATGTATATGGTCCGCGTATGGATATTTATGGCGTGTATACGGAAGTACTTATCCGTTGGATGGAGCGCATCGCCTCTGGTCAACCACCGCTTATCTTTGGCGATGGGAACCAAACAATGGATTTTGTGTACGCCGAGGATATCGCCCGAGCGAACATTCTAGCGGCCGAGTCTGAAGTTACGGATGCGATTTTTAACGTCGCCAGCGGCACGGAAACTAGCTTAAATGAACTGGCCAACACCCTGCTTGAAATCATGGGATCTGATCTCCGGCCTGAGTATGGTCCGGAACGTAAAGTAAACACGGTGCCACGACGCTTAGCCTATACAGAGAATGCTGAAAAAGAGATTGGTTTTCGAGCTCAGGTTTCATTACAAGAAGGTATGAGGAGATTGGTAGATTGGTGGCGAGAAAGGGAGGTTGAAGCAAGACCAGAGTTGGCTGCGATGTGATGGATGTGCTGGATGAGGGCTAATTTGCTGCCTTGCGCAAATTCCTCTTTTTGAGAGCCAAAGGATATTAAAAAAAGATGAATTTTTGATTAACGAAGTTTGCCTCAGCGGCCAGATAGCTGGAGAATGCAGGTGGCGATATTCACCCTTGATCCCCCACTATTACCGTCAGTGAATTTGTGCCTTCTGCTGGTTACAAAAAAGGATGGTGTAAGTTGGTGCAAGAAAATTCTGTTCACCCCTCCAGATTCAGACAACGTAACAGACGTCATTTTCGCTACCTCGTGACTATTTTGGCTTCTGTTTTAGCGGTTATTGGTTTGTTTATTATCTCTAACCTTGCTCAAGAAAAAGAAACCAAAACGTTCAATCGTTCGTTGCCGTTTGCAAACTTCAGGCCTCTTTCTGCGCAAGCCCAATCATCTTCAAAAGTCTACTTGCCTGTTATTTCGAAGCCACAATCACTGAGCGATTACTCGATCGTTTTTGTTTCGCGTCAGATCCCGCCCGAAGGCAGCATTTACTACCCCCAAGGTGGAACGTTGCCAGGGACGGGGTCCTACAGCCGGTTTATTGTTGCAGCTCCTGGAAAATTGCAGGTGTTTAAACAGGATGGAACGCTACGGACGTTGATTGATGGCTCAAATCCCAGGCCCGCCTCGAAGAATTTGATCGACGTTAATGCCCCAGACGTTTCTTACGACGGGAAGAAGATCGTTTTTGCTGGATTACCGAATGGTCAATATCAATCGAGACCTAAGCTGGATAGTTTGGGAGCCTGGCGCATTTACACCATCAATGTGGACGGAACGGACCTACGACAAGTTACATTCTCTGATCGAGAAAATCTCAATTTATCCCAGTTTAACTCGGTAAACAACTTTGATGAATATGACGATACCGATCCAGCCTGGTTGCCAGACGGGCGCATCGTCTTCTCTTCTACACGTTGGCCGTCCCTGGCCATGTACAATGATGCACGTACCACTAACCTGTATGTCGTCAATGCTGATGGGAGTAACTCACATCGTATCACGGCTGAACGCAACGGAGCCGATCGACCTATGGTCGACCCGTTGACTGGAAAAATTGTCTACTCGCGGTGGTGGCGCAACTTCCGTAACGCTTCCAATAGTATGGCTACCATAACACAACTCGATGGCTACCATATGAATCTGGGACTTGTAGTAGAAAATTGCGGAAACCAATGCGGTAATGGACCCAATGCACACTTACTCCGCAACGCCTGGCAGCTGGCCACGATCAATCCAGACGGAACCGAACTGGCGCAGTTTGCCGGCCAGTCGGGTATAGGCGGAAATCAGTTTTCCAATCAGGCCTATGGCGGCAGTTTTGCAGCGAACGGATCGATTTATACGACTTTCTTACCAATGCACCACATTTCTGAGGCGGCCGGCTTCGGTGGAATCCGCCATTTCCCGCGAAGTGCCCATGGCTACAGCCCGATTTTGGGTATTACCGATAATAACGGACAACTGGTGAGAAGTAATCCACCATCGTTCCAGGTATTTAGGGGTGATTATGCAGCCGATCCTGAGGTTTTACCGGATGGCCGTCTAATTGTCTCCTGGGCGTCTGATACTGATCAAGACTATGGTCTCTACACAGTCGATGCTGACGGCAGGGATTTGACGTTGCTCTATGATAATCCAGGTACGACCGAACTGCGTAGCCGGCTAATCCGGCCTCGCCCAATTCCCCCTATCATTCCAGACCAGGTAACCACTGTCGCCAGCTTGCTACCACCTTTGGCCCAGGGACCCTATGATATTGACGGTACCTTTACTTACAATGCCCTCAATGTCTATTTCAATGCGCCCGTTGATATGGATATCGTCGATGCAATACCAGTTGGTTCGGCGGGGACGATTCGCTTTTTTATCGACCATCAACGAACATCATATGGTTTCCCAGAAAGATTAGACTGGCCAATTCTCCTGCAAGAGGTGCCGGTAGATCCGGACGGTTCCATTGTGGCAACCGGGCCGGCAAATGTACCCTTATTTGAGCAAATCCGAACGCCGAAACCTGATTATAAGGTTCCACTAACGGGAGCAGGTGGTTCATCTTTTGACACCGGAGCGGCCCATGTTGCCGGGTTAAATTTCAGCCCTCCCGGGAGTGTTTCAACATGTGTTGGCTGCCATGCGGGTCACACGATGATACCAATACCTGATAATCTTGCGGATGCTAAATGGACTAATTTAGCTCCAAGTGCAGAAGTTTCTGTATCATCTTTGGGTCTAGACATTAATAATGGCGGCCATGGGTTAATCGATCGCCGGGTGAATTTGGGCGAAGGAAATGAAAGATATTGGCTCAGCCAACCTGAGCAGAGCCAGAGTAGTCAATGGGTGGAATTGACATTCCCTGTACCAATCAAAGTGCGCACTGTTCGTCTGCACAATATTCCTAAGAATGCAGGCCTGGAAGTACAGGCTCAAAATGCCACAATCCAACTGTACGACAATAGCGATAACATGAATGCCACTAATGTGATCGTCAGCAAACCTTCGGGCTTGCTGGTGGGGCCAGTAACTGAAATCCCCTTTAACGATGTTTGGACAAGAACGGTGCGTATTGAGTTGAATTCGATGGCGGGAGATGCAGCAGGCCTGGCCGAGGTGGAAATCATCGCCCAAGGTGCAGCAGGTCCCTAAGCCCTATTACCAAAGATCAATCGATAGCCATTAGCGAAGAATAAAGAGTTGGGGGGTGGACCTGTGAGTGAAAACTTGCTGAGGTCCGTTATATTAGTTTTGTTCCGGCCACGTATTTTCATTTTGGAGCCAGCGACCAGATAAAACAAGAAAATTTATCGTTAGTGACGATTCCTCGTCAATCTATCAGCATTGCTTGATAGATTTTTGACGATCCAGGAATCTCTAGAAAAGTGGAAATTATTATGAAAATACCGATTACTAAGCCTGTTTTGGGAGATGAGGAAATCAGAGCTGTTGCAGCGCCGCTTCAATCTGGTTGGGTTACTCAGGGGCCTCAAGTTGCTGCGTTTGAGTCTGAATTCGCCGCTTACGTAGGAGCTGACTATGCTTGTGCTGTCTCAAATTGCACTACCGCGCTGCACCTTGCACTGCTGGCTGTTGGCGTGCGGCCGGGTGATGAGGTGATAACTGTCAGTCACTCGTTCATTGCCACTGCAAATAGCATCCGCTACTGTGGTGCGGTGCCGGTTTTCGTGGATATTCAGCCGGACACTTACAACATGGATCCGACACTGATTGAGCAGGTGATAAGCAAGCGTACCAAGGCGATCTTGTGCGTTCACCAGATTGGGATGCCTTGTGACATGCAGGCGATTCTGGAAATCGCTCAGACTCACGACCTGCCGGTCGTGGAGGATGCTGCTTGCGCGATTGGTAGCGAGATTCTCTGGCACAGCAAATGGGAAAGAATCGGCCGGCCGCATGGTGATATTGCTTGCTTTTCCTTTCACCCGCGCAAGGTCATTACTACCGGTGATGGAGGAATGATTACCACCTCCAATCCTAATTGGGACGAACAGTTTCGCCTTTGGCGGCAACATGGAATGAGTGTGCCTGACACCGTCCGCCACGCCTCCAAGGAGATCACTTTTGAGTCCTATGTTTTTCTTGGATACAACTACCGTATGACTGACATCCAGGCGGCAGTCGGGCGCGAGCAACTCAAACGCCTGCCTGAACTTATCGAAAGACGACGGCTCTTAGCAGCACGCTACGTAGAACTATTGGCAAACGTGCCTGGATTGCGACTACCGAAGGAACTAGATTGGGCCCGGAGCAACTGGCAAAGCTATTGTGTCCGTCTACCCGATGATGTTGATCAGCAGCGTGTCATGCAAGATATGCTTGATGCCGATATTGCCACCCGGCGTGGGATAATGTGCTCTCACCGTGAACCTGCTTATGGCCTTGAATCATGGTCATGTGGGCTTACGAACGATAACTGCGATTGCCAAACTGGTACATGTGTGCGCTTGGGTCAGAGTGAGGTAGCGCAGGACCGGACAGTGATTTTGCCATTGTTTCCTCAAATGACAGACGACGATCAAGAAAGAGTCGCAACTGCGCTGCACAAGGCGTGCATCAGTTAAGAAAAGCTATAAGAAGATAAAAGGTGCGTCAAATGACAGCGATCCAGGTAGAGAACAAACAAAAATTGAAAGAGATTCAAGCAGATGTCCGGGAGCAAAATAACTGGAAAACAAATTCGCGTCATTTTCTTTCAATAGTGACACCCGCTTACAACGAGGCAGAGAACTTGCCTCGACTCTATGAGCGGCTCTCTAACACTTTGAATTCCATGGCGCTAGATTGGGAGTGGATCATCGTGGATGACCATTCAAGCGATCAGACCTTCGCCGTTATCAACCAGTTGACCAGTCAAGATTCGCGGATTCGAGGCTACCGATTTGCCCGAAACTTTGGCGCACATCAGGCAATATCCTGTGGCATGCGTCATGCTAAAGGTAATTCCGCCGTCGTCCTTGCGGCCGATCTGCAGGATCCGCCCGAGACATTGCCGGCGCTTCTGGAACAGTGGAAAGCCGGTGCCCAGGTCGTTTGGGCGGTTCGGGCCCGCCGGGAAGGAGAAAAGTCCAGTACGGTTGGGTTTGCTCGATTGTACTATTGGTTAATGCGCCGGGTGGTGGGCATAAAAGAGATGCCAGCCACAGGGGCCGACTTTTTCCTGATTGACCGCAGGGTCATAGACGCTTTGGGCCAGTTTGATGAAGGTAACACAAGCCTAATGGCGCTAATTACCTGGATGGGCTTTCGCCAGACGCATATCACTTATGATAAGCAAGCTCGATTACATGGCAGCTCTGGCTGGAGTCTGGAGAAGAAACTCAAATTAGTGGTCGACTCGGTCACCTCATTTACTTATTTACCCATCCGCCTAATGTCCTATGTGGGCATCATCGTAGCTGTGCTGGGCTTTTTGTATGCTGGCATCGTGATCATCAATGCAATGGCCGGTCGCCCTGCCCAAGGCTGGTCCTCGCTGATGGTCATCGTCTTGGTTGTAGGCGGAATCCAGATGCTAATGATGGGCGTTTTAGGCGAGTATTTATGGCGAGCGCTGGACGAAGCGCGCCGGCGACCACGTTATATTATCGAGTCAGCGCTAGGTGAAACTTGGGAATTTCACCCATCAAATAATAAGCCGGCTGTTGTAAACAAAACCACCATAGTTGAGGAAGTGGGTGAATCCTTATCACAGTAGATGTGTTGGGTGTATATCCAAAAGGGTATCCAATTTTTCCCGACCATTACATCAGGTATTATGCTCTTGTAATAGTGACAAAATCGTCTTTATTACGACTTAAATTTAGAGGGGGATTTTAATATTAGAAATATCTATATGGAGACCATAGCCCGCATTGTATAGGGTATACTTGCTTGGTTGTGATCCATCGTGGTTTATTTAGATACCAAGGACAAAATTGAGCCTGGCGGCGGCCGATATGAAAAAAATAGCCTTATTCATACTGTTTTCTCTCATACTAGTTATTGTCCTAGGCAATCGTATGAGCCCTACAGGTGCCCGAGCTCAAGAAATCTCGGAATCAGTATACCTTCCCTATGCGACTAAACCGGGCTTCCCTGGCCCACCTGATTATGGGGATAGCTGGCCCATGTTGGCAGCGAACCCAGAAAGAACCTCTTGGACTCCGGAAGAAGTACGAGGTAATTTGCAGGTCGAATGGTACCGGCCAATCGAACCATTTATTCATCCAAAATTCCAGGTTATCGCTGAAAATGGGCTGCTCTATATTTCCTCTGCTAACGGCCTCTATGCTTTGCGGGCTGATAATGGCGAAATGGCTTGGGTTTATCCAACCGAGCTTCCATTAGGGCATTCTCCAACGATTGCTACAATCAATGGCAAGAGCATTGCCTTTGTAGGCGGCTTCGATCGTAAGATTCATGCTATCGAAGCAGAACCAAATATTAATGCCTTACCGGTTGATCAACAGACAGGACTAAGAGTTAATAACAAAGTTGTTTGGACTACTGAGGAAGCCGACGCCGGTTTTGAAACAAATCCTTTGGTCATCAATGGTAGCGTATACGCTGGGAATAGAGACGGTTATTTTTACGCATTTGATGCTACGAATGGCGAACAAGAATGGAAATTTGAAACTGGTGGTCCCATAAGTTTCTCCGCTGCTTACAAGAATGGGACTCTTTATTTTGCCTCCAATGACGCTCATGCTTATGCGGTTAACGCGAACAACGGAAGCCAAGTTTGGAAATCTCAAAAACTCCCTGGCGATGGATTTCACACCTTCTGGCCGGTCATTTATAGGGAGAAAATCACTGGCCAAGAGTATGTGATCTTCTCTGGAGGAGAGAATTATCGCTTCGGTGAAACCGGGCCAAATCATTACGGCAATCTGACATATACCGAAGGAGATTACCTTTTCTCCTGCTGGCCGAATTGCCCCTGGGGGAATCTGATTGGCTCCACTTCGGCCGCCCCCGATAGCACCTATTGGGCAAAAAATTCGGTCTTGATAAATTTTCAAAAAACCGCCGATTACTATGAAGAATATCCTTATCGCCGAACTGTATTTATCCTAGATCGGAACACCGGTCAGGAATACCGTTATGATTCTGATTCCGACGGTAAGCTAGAGTATGCACCTTTCACCTGGTCAGGCGCGACTCACTCTGGCAGTAAGTATCCGCCAATAATTGGGAAAGATGGCGTGTATTACCAAGACACTACCTACGCGACGGCTCCCTGGATTGTCCGGGGTGACATCGTCGGTTGGAAGTTTGGCACACATTGGGCCAGCCGGGTCATGCATATTGACGTGGGTCATGCCGTCGACGAACCGATTGCCTTCTCTTCGGGCGGAGATTTGATTTATTTTGGTAAAGATTGGGAGGAATCTGGCGCCTTTGATGTAACCATCCCCTACGGACAAAGTGGACGAGGCTGGCAATATTATTATGACTTACAGAATTACGCACCAGGATTTGACGTCATGTATTACAGCGGCGCGGTATATGGAAGCAAAAATGGCGTCTATGTAGGTGCCGGTGGCAGTAATCTAAACCCATTAATCCCATATCAAGGCAAAACCTACCTGAACGTTTCCAATGCCATCGTTGCCTTTAGTCCTGAGGCCACGTCGGCTGAAAAATTGCCATTAGTTGGCACAGTTTCAGCCAACAATTCTCCTGCGCCTTTGACCTCTGCTGAACTTAAACAGAGATTAGAAGGAGAAATTCAGAAGATGCTTGCGGCCGGGCCGCTGCGGCCGGGCTATCATGCCTCGGGCATTGTTGATCAATATGGCGGTGGCGGATGGTCTGATGATGAAGGCCTGGGAGAAATATTTGATTACTTCCAAAACCCTTCAGATACAATTGCAACTCTTTTACAAGCGCTGCCCCACCTCTCGCCGGCGCTGCAAGGCCAGGTGAGAACCTATTTGCAGACCTACTATGGTCCAGGCGCAACCTATGATTTTACGGAGATCGTCCATATCGGTTGGGGAAATGGAGCGGCTCGCGAAAGTTTCAATATACCGCCTGAAGCAAGTAGTATTTTGAGCCCAACCGATCCTTCAATTTACCCCATTGTGAGTGGAAGCACCTACTGGGATTCATTCCCGCCCTATTCCTTCTATGCGGCCTGGAAGTATGCTGAAGAGTTTGGTGGTGCAAAAGCCATCTTTGATGCGATGAATGGAAAACTGGAGTCGCCGCCAAACAACAGTTACCTGATTTCCCATCCCTATATCAATAATCTATATATTGCTGGCTATTTGGGTTATTTGGAACTTCAGAATTTAGCTGGATATCCGGAAACAGCCAGTGTCAGAAATACTTATAACCAGCTATTAAGCCTACGAGCCAATAACTTTTCTAAAGATAATCCATGGGGCACCGGGCCAGGCTGGGCCGTATATCAGCATGCCTTGAATGTCGCCTTCAATTTCATGTTCCTGACGCCAGAACTTGGGCAATATCTCCGACAGAACGCCTCAACGGAGGTTCAGCAAGCGATGGATGAGTACACGTTTGTGGCTCCATACTGGTTTGTCTCCAAGTTTGATTCCACCTGGAATGAAGGCACGTTGCAGCAGCTCTACGATTATCCAGCGCTATTCCAGGCCAAAGCCTATATTCTTAATGAGCCGTATGATGATTTGGTTAAGTACCTCGACGTCCCCGCCTTTTATCGAGGAGATCTGTTCTACATTCAGAATTTAGTTGCTGCATTGGCGGCTGAATAAAACCCACCATCGACCGCTGGCAATCAGTATCCTGTTAAATAAGAATTGATCCTGCCAGCTCCAATCTCTAAAGGAGCTGGCAAATGAGCCGCGGTCACCTCCTCCACGCAAACAAAATTCAAACCCCCGAGAGAGGGGGTATCGTAAGGCCTAAGAAGCCGTCGCTTATGATCCCCAAGATAGGCTCTAGTGATCCGAATATTGAGCCACTCCTATGAAAACATCAGACAATATCAGCCAATATTCCAAGCCTCTGTTTAGTTCAGCGATTCCTGTTGAATCTGTAATTGTAGGCATCATGATCGTGATTCTGGCATTGGTCATGATCATAAACGTAGCCTTTCTAACCAAGGCTCCCCCTGTTTTCATTGACGAGAGCTGGAATGCCAATACGGCCTGGAATTGGCTGGAGACCGGTAACAATTTTGACTCCATGCATTCAGGTACTCTGGATCAATTCGGTTACGAGTGGTTGCGGTGGCCAAAAATCGGCAACATGCCATGGCGCATATCGTACGCCATTTTGGGACTGGGTTTGTTTCAGGCGAGGATCGTTTCCTGGGTATTTGGTGGCTTTTTGTTAGTGGCAACCATTCTTGTTGGGCGACGTACCTATGGCATGTTACCCGGTGTACTGGCCGCGTTAATATTGTCACTTAGCTCGCCATTCTTGCAGGCGAGTCACTATGCTCGATGGGACATCATGCTCGCCGCAGTAGCGATGCTGGCCTATTGGCTGGCTATCAATGGGATGGAAGGGAACAAATGGTGGTCCCACGTATTGGCTGGCCTGCTGATAGGTTTGTCTCTCGATATCCACCAAAACGCAGTGCTATTCATGTTGGGTTTTGGAGTTTTATATATCGTTTATTATGGGAAGCGTGTCTTTAAAAGCCGCGGAACCTGGTTGTTTTCGCTAGGTGCTTTGATTGGCGTGGGCTATTATGTGGCTGTATTTATCTTGCAAAATCCAGAGGCTTACTTTAATTTGTTCAGCTTATCATTAGGAAACACCCACCAGGTACCAGTAACGACACTTAATCCGCTGCGCTTGCTGCAATCGGCCGATGACGAGATCGGCCGTTACCATTTCTTCGAGAATAGTTTGGATTTTGCCTTGATTGGCGCAAGTATCGTCTACTTAGCGGTGCGCCGATCCAGATACGATCGTTTATTACTCTCCTTTATCGCTGCAGTCTTCGCCGGCTTCGTTTTGTTGATCGGGAACAAGCATGATATTTACGCCATCTTGCTTTATCCTTTCTTCATGCTTCTGGTCGCCGAAGCGATAGTTAGCCTGATCCGTGGTCAGAAAGGATTCGACAAGCAGCGTCTATTTGTTGGAACATTATTGGTTTTATTTCTCATGAGCAGTGGCGTTCATTTTGTCCGATCAACTCTTAATGATCGTAATTATGATTATTACGCCATTATCGAAAAAATTGAGCCGTACATTCCTTCTGATGCCCGGATAATGGGTTTGCCCGACTGGTGGCTGGGATTTTCAGAATATGATTACCGGTCCAGCCTGAACCTGACATATTACCACTTCCTCAATGGTTATAGCCTGACGGAAGGGTTGGAAGAAATCCGACCCGATATCCTCATCCTGGATGAAGACCTGCAGGTACTGTTGGTTGATGAAGACGCGTATAAGACCAACGCGGGTTTTGAAATATATCAGCTGCCTCGCCAGGAATTCGAGGATTTCCTGGCAGCGCGTGGGGAGAAAGTCCTGGGATTTTGGGATCCCTGGCATGGTTGGTTTGATATCTATGCGATTCATTGGGATGAAGATTCAAACGTCTAACAGGAAACCGCAAGACTATTCAGTGAAGTTTATTGATCGATCCATTCAGCGTGTGGCCAAGGGTATATAGGTATGGGAACAGGTTATATTGGGCGAATCACAAAGGCTGCCCCAAACGACGCTCAAAGTGGGGCGCGCGGCAGCATCCGCATCTGAGGAATAAAAATATTTGCCTGAATGTCGTTCACCATCAGCAGAATAAAGGGCCAATCGCAAGGGTTTTCCTGAATTGTATGCTTCGTCCACGGCCCGGCTGACGTCCCATTGGTAAGGAATGCCTGGCCACGCAGGATTACCATTCACAGGCTCTACCCAGGTTCCATAAAAATTTTCTGTTGCCAGTGGGGCATTGTTCCAGGTCAAAGTGGCTTCATTCCAATCTTCACCAACCGTCAAAACTTGAATGTACGAATCCGGAGGCTGCGACACCCATCCCTGACCAGCATTTCCGAATAGGCGCATCGTGAGCGACGCAGCGATGATGACCTTGCCAGGTGGCACGGCATCCAATGGGAAGGTAACAAAATACTTGGAAAAGCAGGGGTAATCGGAGACATCCCACTGATTCATAATGTTAATTTGCTTAGAGCCAGCATAATTGGTGTTTCCCCATTCAGACCAATGATCTAGACCATCTCCGCAAGTGGTGCTTCCGCCAACATGACCATCAGGCACTGAGGCACCATTTAAACCCTGGCGGATCGTGACGATGCCTTTCGGTGCTGCGTCCGGCTTTTCGTAGCCAGGGATGTCGAAATGCATCGTCCCCCAGGTGGCCGGTGTTTCTGGTTCCATCGATTCAGGCCATACTTTATCTGGCAATGCCGGACCACTGCTGCTATCGCGATCGTGCAAGGCTACGGCTAGGCCCCATTCAGTACCGGATGGCGGCGGATCGGAAAGGCCAAGGCTCGAAAAGGGGATATAAAAAGAAACATTCCATCCCTTGTCATCCGAATTATCGTTCATCGCTCCTCGATAGCCGGTTATGGTCGAAAAGAATACCGGGTCTGCTATCCAACCCGATCCATTTCCATGATAGCCAGCCTGCCAATTGTCGCGCGCTTCATACCAGTTAAGCTGGGCATCGAAACGGTAAGCGCTCTCATCAAGGTTTGAGCCGCCGTTGCCGTCTAAATCTAGGTAAAGAGTGATCGCATCCCATTGGTTAAGATCCGCTGGAGAAGGTGCCTCATCGTAATGTAACAGGCGGTCGATGATATGTATATGAACCTCCAATGTGGCGCCATCATGGATCAAACGAACGTCAGCATAGTTGTTGTCTCGATCGACATCGCCGAACCAGAATATTGCGTAAGACTCTCCAGTGAACCAACTGGGCACATTGACCCGGCGTTCTGGTTTGCTCACTGCAAAAGTTGCAGCGCCCGGCCCTAAAATCAACGTGAGAAGGATAAACGTCAGAAACAATAAACAAATTGCCGCTATGGAATTGGCAAGGTTTCTTTTCCTCATACGATTTTATGACCTCCAATCCTATTTCAAGAAAATGTTCCTGAGAGATTTGATGTTCCGCAGGCTATTACATTGCTTCTGCATTTGGATCGTTGATTATATTCCTTTCGCTAATTTGGTAGCAAAATGAAAAAGCAACCACTCATCATTTGCATTTTTTTACTTGGGTTATGGTTCATTATTGGTTTAAGTAGCGCCATCGTATCAGCCCAAGTAGCTACCGAATGGAATCCTCTTCAACGCGTTCCAGAATACCAGGATGACTCACTGCCTCCCTACCTCATCGCCGATCAGAATAAGACGATTCATGCCTTTGCCAACCAACTGATTGGAGAAGATTCCCCTCAAGCGGCAATCGTATATCGTCAATGGACTTTGACAAGAGGTTGGACAAGTCCAGTTGATATCCTTCTGTCAAATGTTGGCGAGAGTCAACTACTTGGCACCTTTCTGGATCAAACCGGAATGATGCATATGATCTATTGGAGAGGTGGGGATCAAGGAGCAAACATTTATCATACCATGGCGCCTGCTACCAGGGCCGGTCAAGCTCAAGCCTGGTCGGCCCCAGAATTGGTAGGTGAAAATGCCTCTATACCTGGATCGGCGGCAATTGCTGGTGATGATAGCGGCAACCTGGTCATTATCTATTATGGCGTTAGAGATGGAAACGGTGTCTACGCCGTTCATTCTTCTGATGCCGGGCTTAGTTGGTCGGAATCCACTCCCATCTTTTTGACTCTAAGCCCCATACTTATTCCCTTCAGTCTGCAAATGACTATGGGCCGGGAAGGTCAGATACACACAGCTTGGAATGTGGTGGACTCTACAGGAGTGGATATTTCACTTTACTATGCCAGTCTGGATGTCAATCGGCAGCAGTGGCGTGATCCTATCCTGCTGGATGAAAGAATTGAAGGGGAGGAGTTCTTTGGACCATCGTTCCCTTCCATCGTTGATAATGGTGACTCCGTGGTAATCATGTATAACAGCGGCAAAACATCCACAAGCGGAGAAGTGAATGTAGGCCGGCCGGTGCAGCGGGTCCGTCTTTCAAGCGATGGCGGAGATACCTGGAAGGAGCCTATAGAACCCTTTCCAAATCATCAGGGGCGAAGCGGGTCGCACGCCTTAGTCGTAGATAGCGACGGCATCGTGCATGCCTTATTCATTCAGCGAATTGATCAATATATTAACGACCAATATGCGCCAGTTGGGGGTATCTGGCACAGTGAATTACGAGAGGGTCGTTGGACAGAGCCAGACCTATTTGATCTGGGCGAAGTTAGCGGGCACGATCTTCGAGCCATTGTCAGCCAGGGTAACGTCCTTCTGCTGACCATGCGTGAAGACCCAGGTGTGGGGCAAGTCGGTGTTTTGTATTCGTACACGACACTAGATGCGCCGGAGTTGCCTTTAGTACCATTACCGAGTTCACCATCTTCGCCAGCGGCTACGCCATCGCCGGTTGCGGCTCAAGTCGTGGCTGCATCAACACCTTTTCCCGAACTAGTAGCGGGCGACCAAGGGAATGGGAGGACTGGAATTAGCGGCGACCCTACGAGACTTCTTCTTTTCGGTTTAGCCCCTGTCATCCTAGTCTTAGCCGGGACCGTCATCGTGAGACAGTATGCTCAATATCGCCGCAGGTAGCCGCTTAATGAATCTTGACCTACCAGAATTAGTCTTACCCATAACAGCCATTGAAATCATCTATGAAAACTACTATAAAATTTGACCGGGTTTCCAAAAAGTACAAACTTGGCCTTACTCGTACCAGCATTCCAACAGCCATATCGGGTTGGGTCAAAGGCGTATCAAAACGTTCTTCCCCAATCTCGCCTGAAGATCAGACGCTTTGGGCTTTACGTGATGTCAGCTTTGATTTGAAACAAGGCGACTCGTTGGCCCTGGTTGGCGCTAACGGCGCCGGTAAAACGACGATCCTTAAGCTGCTGGCCAATATCACCAAACCAACATCAGGCAGCATCAACGCTCATGGCCAGCTATCCGCTCTGATTGAGTTAGGCGCCGGATTTCATCCCGATCTAACCGGCCGGGAAAACATCTTCCTTAATGGTACGATCTTGGGCCTGAGTCGAAATTACATCGCCGATCGATTTGATGAAATTGTCGCTTTTTCTGAGATTGAACGCTTCATTGATACCCCGGTGAAACGATACTCGTCAGGCATGATCGTTAGATTGGGTTTTGCCGTCGCCTCTTCGATAGAACCTGAAATCTTGTTGGTGGATGAAGTCCTGGCAGTGGGAGATGCTTCCTTTCAACAAAAATGTTTAAGGCGCATTCGCTCTCTGATCGATAATGGTACCAGCATCATCTTTGTCTCGCATAACTTCTATCTCGTCCAAGCTGTCTGTGATACCGCTCTGTACCTGCAAAAAGGTCAAGTGAAACAGTATGGGGCTACAAAAGATGTGATAGATCGTTACGAGCATGATCTTCATCAAGATCGTGCCCGCAACTTTGAAGGATCAAATCAAGATTCTGAGGATAAAAATGATGTCGTTGAACTAACGAAAGTTGAGGTTTTGAAAAGCGACGGAACAGTTGCAGAACTGTTATCAAGCGATGAACCGGCTCAAATCCGTTTGCATTACAATGCGTATCAGTCCCTCGGTCAGGTGCAGGCCTCGGTTTTCGTCATCCGCTCAGACGGTCTGACCTGTTGTATGATGCGGACCAAGCTCGATGATTTTGATCTCTTTGTCGATCAAGGCCAGGGTGTGATCACAGTGCAACTAGAACCACTGCAACTGGTTGGCGGAACATACTTTGCCGAGGCCTGGTTCCTTAATGATAGCGATTCGATGACGATCAGCGCTAAAGCCGGCCGGTCCGAATGGTTTACGGTCAAAGGGGCCGCCTTAAGTTACGAGGAAAGCAGCGGTGTCTTTGAGGCCAACACCCACTGGAGTCACGATCGGGCTGAAAGAAATTTTGTTGATGATACTTTGGGCGTACCAGGAAACGACTCCCTGCAAACGGAAATGCTCAATGTGGACGTGACGGCAAAATAGTTAGATGATAGCTATTAGAGAAGAATTTTGGTTGCTTTGTGACCAGATCAAGTACATGCGAGATAGTTAAATGTTGATAAACACACCTGGTATTTTTCAGGCTAAAGATCTGCTTCGAGAATGGACCTCGCGCAATATACGGGCGCGATACCAGCAATCGCTGCTTGGTTGGTTTTGGGCCCTAATCCAGCCGGCCGCCCAGGCAGCTATTTTCACCGTGGTCTTCACCGTCATTGTGCCGATAGACACGGGGAATGTTCCTTACGTTCTCTTTGCCTATGTGGCCATTGTCCCCTGGACACTAATGGCTGCCTCGTTGCCGGACATGAACAACTCCTTAGTGGAAAATATGAACCTGGTCACCAAAATATACTTTCCCAGAGAGGTTCTGCCGATCGCGGCTATGCTGGCCCGGTTGATGGATTTTGGCGTGGCGGCCGTGCTGGTCATTATCATGCTGATCATTTTCCAGGTACCGGCCTTTCCCCTCGGCTGGTTATTCCTGCCACTCATTCTGGCCATCGAGTTGATGTTGATCCTCGGATTAGGACTGGCTTGCGCCGCCCTAAATGTTTTCTATCGCGATGTCCGTTCTTTTCTTATCCTCGGCTTGCAGTTGTGGTTTTATGCTTCGCCAATCATTTACCCTGTATCGCTGGTTCCCGAATGGCTTCGTCAGATCTATTTCCTTAACCCGATGGCTGGGATCATCACTGCCTATCGAGCTGTGCTGTTAGATGGCCAGTTGCCGGGTCCATATCTTGCAGTGGCTGGCGTGATCTCCTTGGTGATATTCGTGGCTGGTTACTGGTTCTTCAAACGAGTCGAATTTCAATTCGCCGATATTGTGTAAATCAGGTGTGTTAAATGAATTCTCCAACCGTAAGCGTCATTATTCCCACCTATAATGGAGCTGATCACCTGGGCGAGGCGATTCAGAGTGTTCTGGACCAGACCTATCCCCATTTTGAGTTAGTAGTTGTCGACGACGTATCTTCAGATCATACCAAGGATGTGGTCGGACAGTTCGACGATAATCGTCTCACGTATATCCTCCACCAGGATAATCGAGGGGCCGTGGCTGCCAGGAAGACAGGAGTCCATGCCTCTTTTGGCGAGATCATTGCCTTTCTGGATCAGGACGATTTATTTCACCCTGAAAAGTTAGAAACACATGTCAACTTTTTACAACGACATCCTGAAATTGGCGTCTCCTATAATTCCCGTTTTGAGTATGAACAAGAGTCCCAAGCTATCCGGGCCATCTGGCAGCCACCCGATAGAGTTACCCTGGCTGACTTGGTGTTGGGTTTTCCATTTTCTCCCAGCGATACGGTGCTGAGGCGGGTGTTGGCCTTGCGAGAAGATATTTGGGATCAAAGTTACGTTCTTGAAGGCGAAGAAATGATCTTTAACGGGGCGGAGATCATTATGGGCGGTCGCCTGGCCTTGGATGGCTGCCAGTTTGCCAACGTAGGGCGGGCTCTGAATTACCGGCGCTTTCACCCGCGACGCGTCTTCAGGAACATACCGGGCCGGTGCCAGGCCGAGCTAACCTGTCAGGCGATCATTCTTGACGATCCGCGCTGTCCCGAAGATGTGCGGGCTCTACGAGATGAGGCTTTTATGAACACGTATTTGATCTGGGCTTATTGTATTTTTGCCCAGGACGAAGCCGAGGTTGGCCAGTCATTTGTGCGCGAAGCCGTGATTTTAAACCCCTCGCTTCTTGATGGTGAGCCGAGCACGCTCCTCAGTTTTTTGGCCGCAAACAGTGCTGACGATGGCAGTGTGGACTTCGAAATGCATTTGAATAAGATCATCAAGCAATTTCCGCCGGAAATATCCTTCCCTTCCAGCCAAATTGAGCGGGTACTAGCTCAAGGGTATCTCGTAAAAGGCGCGCAGGCCATCCTGTGGGGTCGTCCTGAAGAGGGACGAATCTTCTTGGCCCGTGCAAGCGCGAAGGGAGCTGAAGTCGATGAAGCGCTTGTTCAAAATTTAACCCATCAACTATTGGGCTATCAAAGGGAATTCGGCAGCGAAGCGACGCAAAACGTTATGAACGACCTGACGGCAAGTCTAAAAGAAGTCGACAGAAATATGAGTGGCTCACGGCTAAGGGGTAGCTATTCAATTAACCAAGCTTTCGAGAGCTACCGGGCCGGCGAGTATGATCAAGTTCCAGGTCAGGTATTGCAGGCGATAACGAACGAACCGAAATATCTATGGAATCGTGGGGTGCTGGCCATCCTGTTCCGCTCAACCACGGGCATCCGGCTACAACCGGATAGCTAGAAAGTAAAGAGCCTGGCAGGCTTTGCCGGTCACTTGGCCAAGGACAGTTCAGAGACATTTTTGGTGGCATTACTCCCATAACTACGAGTTGCTGATAGGAGAATATGTAGATGCGTATTGCCGTGTTATGCGCGACCCGGCGGGGATTTCGATTTATTCAAAAATTAACTGAATTAGCTCCACAGAGCGAGATCACCGTCTTCAGTTTCCCTGAAGAACCTTGGGAGCCACTCTTTTTGGACGATATTCGTGAGTTGACCCTGGCTAAGGGTGGTCAATTCTTTGAAACCAGGCAAGTTGGGTCACCGCGATGGAGGAACTTTTGGGAAACAACGACCATGGATCTAATGTTCACCGTTAGCTGGCGCTATATGATTTCCGCCGATATTTACCAGCAACCGCGCCTGGGCACCTTTGTCTTTCACGATTCTATGTTACCTGAGTATCGTGGCTTCTCGCCAACTGTTTGGTCGATCGTCAATGGCGAAGATCATACTGGTGTGACCTTGTTTGAGATTGCTGAAGGCGTGGATGAGGGTGATATCGTGGCCCAGAAACGAGTTCCTATTGGGCAAGACGACCCGATTGCTGTTGTGCTAGAGCGAGTAACTCAAGCTTATCTGGATTTGTTGGAACAAAACCTCGATGGATTGATGGCGGGAACCACCCCTCGCTATCTCCAGGATCATGCCCGAGCAACCTACACAAGTAAGCGAATCCCGGAGGATAACCAGGTTGACTGGACAAAATCAACCACAGAGATTCTTAACTTAATACGTGCTGTCAGTGCCCCATATCCCGGAGCATTTACCTATTTGTCTGGCGAAAAGATTCGAATTTGGGCGGCCCAACGAATACCTAACGCACAGCAATATGTTGGCAGGATACCGGGTGGGATCGTTGCGGTAAGACCTGGGAAAGGTTCTGAGGTTTTGACAGGAGATGGTTCTCTACTCTTAACCAAAGCACAGATAGAGGGAGGTGAGACAGTCTGCGCAGCCGACTTGCTTAATAGCCTCTCTCACAGACTTGGACGCTGTAGTTAAAGATAAGAGATTTAGGAAATTTACAGCTCTTGACATTTGGCAACGAGGAGACGTGAACATGGATACATATCCTATTCCATTTAACCGGCCGACTATTGTCGGTAAAGAACTGTATTATATATCCCAAGCAATTCATAACGGCCGATCGGCGGGTGATGCAGACTTCACCAAGAGATGTCATGCGCTTCTTGAAGAGGCGCTGGATGTACCTAAAGTATTGTTGACAACTTCCTGTACCGATGCGCTGGAGATGTCCGCCATCCTGCTAAACATCCAGCCCGGAGATGAGGTGATCGTGCCCGCCTTTACCTTTGTCACATCGGCCAATGCCTTCGTGATGCGCGGCGCCAGGCCCGTCTTCGTCGACATCCACCCAGATACGTTAAATATGGATGAGGCCCAGTTGGAGCGTCTGATCAGCCCGCGCACCCGGGCAATCGTGCCCGTCCACTACGCGGGCGTCGGCTGCGAGATGGATGTCATTGGCGAAATCGCCGCCCGGCACGATATCCCGATCGTGGAGGACAATGCCCACGGTTTGTTTGGCAAATACAAAGAGCGGTACCTCGGCACCTACGGTACTTTCGCCACCCAGAGTTTTCATGAGACCAAGAACTTTAGCTGTGGCGAAGGAGGGGCGTTGTTAATCAACGACCCCAAATACATAGAGCGGGCCGAGATCGTTCGCGAGAAAGGCACCAATCGCAGCCGCTTCTTTCGAGGACAGGTGGATAAATACACCTGGGTGGATATCGGATCAAGCTATCTCCCCTCGGACATCCTTGCTGCCTTTTTGTATGCTCAGCTAGAAGCTCGCGAGGAAATTCAAAATAAACGGCGACAAATCTGGGAAAACTATTTCGAACAGCTTCAAGATTGGGCTTTGCAGCATCAAGTTCAACTGCCTACTATACCTAACCACTGTGAACAATCGTATCACATGTTCTACTTGTTACTGCCTTCACTTGAAATACGCCAGGCGCTCATCGACCATCTCAAGGCTCGGGGTGTTCTCAGTGTCTTTCATTATCTACCTTTGCACCTGTCGGACATGGGGCGGCGATTTGGTGGCCAAGAAGGCGACTGTCCGGTGACAGAGGATGTGAGTGATCGTTTGCTGCGATTACCTTTCTACAATGACTTAGACGAAGCCGACCAGGCCTTCGTCATTTCGGCAATCCAAGAATTTGTGCCAGAAGCTATTCGGATTGTTTCTGTTCCGTCTCTCGTTAGCTCCAGTTAGCAAAAACAAACATCCGAATCACCGAGAGGAACAATGAAGATTTGCATGGTCTTTTATGAAATGCAGGAGCTGGGAGGTTTAGAGGAGTACGCGATAAACCTGGCCGTAAGCCTCCAACAGCAGGGCCACCAGGTCAGCGCCCTGAATACTTTCTGGGTGCCGCCTGATAACCAGTATGTACTAAGATTGCGCGAGAACGACGTGCCGTTGGTTCAGTTACCAAAATGGCTGGCAAAAGCTGCTTCGGATTGGTCCACTAAGGAAAGGATGCTGGCAAGGCTTATGTGGCTATTGACTCCTCTGGTTTACTTGTTAGCTAGCGGACTTTTCTTGCTTCAGAGACGCCCTTGGAAGCCGTCAGTCACCAGCGCTCATAACTGGCTGCGAGGACAATTGACGGAACGATTTATTGGCCCGGACAGGCGCGAACCGTTATTCCGCCTGCTACTGAATTGGTGGCGGTTTCGCTGGCGCCCAGATCTGCTGCATATCCAGGGTTACACGAGTACGCTGCTTTTTGTCATAGACTGGGCGCATGCCAAGAATCTGCCTGTCGTTTATGAAGAGCACCAAACGCCTGATGCTCAGTTCAATTGGTGGCAGGATTTCCAGCTGAGCATCAACAAAGCAACCAGAGTCGTGGCTGTTTCCGAAAAGAGCGCCCAGGCGCTGCGCGACGTTTGCGGGGTGACGCGGCCGATCGTCGTCAGAAACCCTCTTCTCGCCGATCCGGCTACATCAGGATGGCGAAGAAATGGCAGGTCAAACCAAGTTGGCGAACCCCTGTATGTGACGACAGTGGCTCGTCTATGGGTCACGAAAGGTCTCACTTACTTACTCGAAGCAATCGCACATGTGAGGGAGAGTTATCCATCCACGCATTTCAGGGTGTACGGGGATGGGGAACTACGCCAGGATCTGCTGGCTTACGCTGCCCAGCTTGGTTTGGACGGAGATCAGATCTTTGTTGGCGCTTTCACCTATGACGAACTGCCCCAAATCATGGCTCAAACTGATATCTTTGTGATGTCTTCCATACTTGAGGGACAACCCTTGGCTGTGGTTGAAGCCATGGCTTATGAATGCCCCATCGTCACAACTTCCGTCGGCGGCATCCCTGAGTTGATCCAGGACGGCGTCAATGGTCTGTTGTGTCAGCCCAGTGATTCAACCTGCCTGGCCCAAAAGATAACCGCCCTCATTGAAGATCCTGCACTCAGGCGAAGGTTGGCTCGGGCAGCACGCAAGACGTATGAGCAAGGGCCCTATCAACCTGCGGCTGTAAGCAGTCATTTTGTTTCGGTTTATGGAGAAGTGTTGAGACAGGAATAACGCCTTAAAGCAGAATTATGACGGCAGTTATTTACCTTGAGCATTTTCTTTAGGTAATTGCGGTATGAAGAAGCCTTCGTATATCATCCTGTTTTTCCTAATATGCTTTGTTGTAAATACCAAACCTATCCGCGGCCAAACATCAATTAATGATGGTTGGCCGATGGTGGCAGCCAACCCACGAAGGACATCATGGACCCCTGAGGAAGTGAGAGGTAATCTGTCGGTTGAATGGTATCGGACCATCGAGCCGTTTGTTCAAGGCAAAACCCAGGTAATTGCGGCCGAAGACAAGCTGTTTGTATCGACGGCCAGAGGCTTGTATGCTTTTGATGCGGCCAATGGCGCTCACCATTGGACATATGGCACCCAATTACCCCTGGGCCATTCACCCACCTATGCCAATGGGATGTTATACGTTGGCGGCTATGATCGGCGCATCCACGCAATTAACGCCAGTAGTGGAAACCTCAAGAGCGGCTGGAGCTTTGTGGAAGCCGGTGCTGGGTTTGAAACAAATCCGCTGGTGATAAACGGGAGAGTGTACGCCGGTAATCGAGATGGTTATTTTTACTGTCTGGATGCAAATGATGGGAGCTTGATCTGGAAGTGGCGTGATGGAAGCGATGAATATCCCAATGCGCCGATCCGACATTCTGCTGCCTATAAAGATGGCGTTTTCTATTTTGGCTCGGATAACTCCCATGCCTATGCCCTGAGAGACGACGGAGGATCAGCCATCTTGGTCTGGAAATCTGACATGCTGCCGGGGGTTGGTTTCTCAACATACTGGCCGGTAGTTTATACGGAACCAAGTACTGGCAAAGATTATGTGCTCTTTTCCGGGACCAAAAAGGAAGTGGGCTGGGCTTGGTTTGGCGATTCATATTTCGAGGAGAATTACGATATCTTTGCTGGTATTCCTGCTGGCAGTTTAATTGGCCAGACCGGAACCGTACCCGGGGACTGGGTGAGTGGTACGAGAACGATAGATGCCTCGAAGATTCAAGAGTATTTCGATCAAAAGCCGCACAAGCGCCACTTATTTGTCCTGGATGCCGCCAGCGGCGAAGAACACACGGTTTTTGCTCCGGTGTCATGGGTGGCCGCTACCCACAGTGGCAGCAAGCAGCCCCCTGTCATCGGAGGAGATGGCGTGATTTATACACATATGGGTTATAAGAATGGAGATCCTGGACTGCTCCCCAACGCGGGCGCATCCGGGGGAATAGCCGGCTGGAAGTTTGGTACGCAATACATTAGCCAACTCTACGATTTTGTCCGAGGGTACGCCGATGAGCCCGTATCCTTCAGCGCAGGAGGCAATCTGATCTATTGGGCTGAAGGTTTCAATATGGGCTATGGTGCGTTTGAGATTAATCAACCTTATGGCAGTAACGCATCATGGGAATACAGCACCTGTGGTGGTATCTGGGGCTGTCTTGGTATAACCGGTTATGACACAATGATGGAGCCCTGCGAAGTTTATGGTTCCTGTAATGGAGTTTATAGCGGAGCGGGTAGTGCATTCTATCCTTACAAGGGTCGCCTGTATCTTTTGGAGCGAAACGCCTTGATCGCCTTCGGACCAGCCGGGGGCGCCAGGAATCTACCAACCATTGGGGTGACCGCACCAAGCGTACCGGAAAGCTCGGCCTTGCCAGCCAACGAGCTATACCAGAGACTTGAGGCAGAAGTTACCAAAATGCTAGCAGCTGGACATTTGAGGCCGGGATTTCACGATTCAGGGCTCTGGGGACAGGCGGCCAATGGTGCTTATGCACCCTATGTTAATGGGGACCATCTGGCAGAGTATTTCCATAACCCCGCGGATACAGTGACCACATTATTGAGTTCCTTACCATATTTGCCTACGCCATTGCAAAAGCAGGTAAAAAGTTATATCAAGAACAATTACGGCCCCGGTTCGCCCTATGACTTCACCCAAATTGCCCATATCGGTTGGAAAAACGGAGCTCAACGGGAGATATTCACTGATACTCCGGAGCGAGCGACTTTGACGAGTCGAGCCTCTGATGATTCTGATAATGTAATTGCCACGGTTCCCCGAACCTATTCTCAGTGGAATGGTGATTTTGAGGCCTGGAAGTTTCCGCAGACAACTTTTTATGCCGCCTGGAAATATGCAGAAGTGTACCCTGACGAAGCGGCTACAGTTTTCAATGCGCTCAAGGACAAACTCGAACCGACTGGTTCGAATCCCACATATCCAACCAATGCTCAGTTCAACAAATACCCCTATATTCTAAATGCGTATATCGTCGCCTATCGCGGGTATATGGAATTGGAGATACTGGCTGGCGACATTTCAAATATCAACCAAAGTGCCAAGTGGAACGAATACAATAAGTTACTAGACTTAAGAGTCAATAACTTCAGTAAGGATTCGTATATTACTGACGATTCGTTTACCTATGAGAAAACCATGAATGTAGCAAGGAATTTTATGTATCTGGTGCCTGAGCTGGCCAATGAAATGGGGACCAGAGCTGGTACTGAGGTACAAGCGGCAGTAAAAGAATATAATGACGTTGAGCCCTATTGGTTTGTCTCCAAGTTCGATCAGACCTATGGAGAGGGGGTGTACCAGCCTCTCTACGACTATAATGCCTTGTTCTTGGCCAAAGCCTACATTCTCGAAGAGCCTTACGATGAATTGGTGAAATTCCTGGATGTGCCGGCTTTCTATCGGGGAGACCTGTTTTACATTCAAAATCTCGTGGCCGCCTTAAAGGCTGGTGGCAACCCAAACTTACCCTCTGGAAATCGACAAATTCACCCTTCAATGGCCGAGCAATGGACATTCCATCGCTTGCCCGCGTCAATGTCAGCCAATATTTGGTTCTGTGCGAAAGTTTTGGCTTGGTTGCTGGGAGTTATCTTGAGAGCATGAGTCAGTACCAAATCTCAGGTAATCCGGATGAACCAGGAGATGAGTATCCACCATTCTGTCCAAAAACCCAGTACTGACCTGAGAATAACGACTTGGCTGTGATAGAAGGATTTTGCCCTTGCATGAGGGTCATCGCGAAATACCGCTGAGAAAGATAGAACAATATGCAGATTGCCCTTTGCCCACCCGAACTGGAACCGATGCAGGCCGTTATGAACAGCGGACCGGCGGACGCCACATATATTATCCAGGGCTACGTCGCTAATGGTTTGTTGGCCCGTGGCCATAACCTGACATTTGTAGCCCCTTTCGAACGTTACCGGGTGGTCTGTACAAGTGATCTTCAGAAACCAACAACTGTGCCCCAATCGTGGTCGGCAAGTCGCTGGTTTGACCTGGCTCGCAAGGGTAGCTGGGGCTTGCAGAGTTTGTTGGGCGTGCCTTACCTAAATGTGTTTTCAAACTACAGTCGCCTTGACGCTTATATGCGATGTTTACCGGGTCATGATGTCGTCTATGAACGGAATGGTCTGTACAACGTCGGCGTCGCCATGGCTTGCAATCGCCTAGGCCTGCCTTACGTTTTGTTCGTCGAGGCTGATGAGATCCTGGAACACGATATCATGGGCAAACCGCTTACCGGCCTGCTGCGCCAGAGGGCAAAAAGAATTTTCCATTACAACCTGCAGGCTGCAGATTGCATCATCTGTGTTTCTGAACAGTCCAAAGACCATCTGGTGACGAACTGGCGAGTGTCTGCGGAAAAAGTAACCGTTTTCCCCAATGCTGTGGATGTGGAGCGGTTCCGGCCACGTCCAGAGACGCGCGCTGAGATCCGCGCCGCACTAGAGGTAAATGACGATCCGCTGATCATATTTGTCGGCAATTTCTACGAATGGCATGATGTCCCCACGCTGCTGGATTCATTCACCCAGCTACTAAATGCATATCCTGAGGCTCGCCTGCTCCTGGTTGGCGATGGCGAACAGCGCCGGGCGATGGAGCAACGCGCCGCTGATTTGGGCGTCAATCATGCGGCACAATTCACCGGTTTCGTCTCTCATTCCGAGGTCCCAAGATTAATGAGCGCGGCCGATATTGCCGTCGTCCCTTACCCTGACCTGAACCGTGATTTATGGTTGTCTCCGCTTAAGCTTTATGAATACATGGCCTCAGGCAATGCGATCGTTGCTTCAGCAGTGGGGCAGGTCGCCAACGTGATTCAGGATGGTGGTAATGGTTTACTTATACCGCCAGGAGATGCCACAGCTATGACCGCTGCATTGAAGCGATTGATAGGTGACCCAGACCTGCGTGCTCAGCTGGGCACGCATGCCAGAGAGTATGCAGTTCAAAAGCATTCGTGGGAGCATTATTTGGGGCGGTTAGAGCGCTTATTTGCGGCTGTTATATCCAGGGAGCCGGTCGACGCGCCCAAGATCGAAATGAATTAAGCAGAAACCTTGACCAGAGCATGTTCATAGGTGTTTATCCGATTAATGGTCGAGATTGAAGATCGCTGCGCCGATGTTCAGCAATGCAAAAAGGAGCTAAAGATGTTGGCTGAAAAGGTTCTTGTTACTGGTGGTGCAGGATTTATTGGTTCCGAACTCACGCGACAACTGTGCGCGCAGGGTGCGGAGGTTGTGGTTGTGGACAATCTTATTAATGGGAGGCGGGAAAACCTGGAAGGCTTGCCCGACGACCAGATGCAACTCGTGGTCGCAGATATTCGTGATTATCAGCTTATGACAGAGCTAATGAAGGGCGTAGACATTGTCTTTCACCTGGCTTGCCTATGCTTACGGCATTCCATTCACTGCCCACAGGACAATCATGAGGTCAACGCCACAGGGACATTGAAGTTATTGGCGGCCGCAAAGGAGGCGGGCGTGGAGCGGTTTGTCTACACCTCAACAGGTGAAGTTTATGGATTGCCTCTTTGGACTCCGGTCACGGAAGAGCATCCAAACTTTCCCACAACCGTTTATGGTGCGGCGAAGCTGGCTGGTGAAGCCTACACCCGCGCTTATTATCTGACTTATGGCTATCCCACAGTCATCGTCCGGCTGTTCAATACATACGGACCACGCTGCCATCATGAGGGAGATTGTGGTGAGGTGATCCCTAAATTCCTTGTACGAACTTTAGCCGGTAGCCCAATGGTGATTTTTGGAGATGGCAGTCAGACCCGGGACTTCAACTATGTTGGTGACACAGCCAGAGGCATCATGATGGCCGGAATGGTCGATGATGCCATCGGAGAAACGATCAATCTGGGCAGGGGGTGCCCGACGTCCATCAGAGAATTGGCGGATGAGGTAGCGACTGTCGTGGGCGATCCGGATGCAGAAATAATATATGATGCTCCCCGGCCAGGCGACGTTGAGGGTCTCTTCTTTGCCGAAACGACAAAGGCTAACCAGTTGATTGGTTATGCGGCCAAAGTGCCGCTTCGTGAAGGGCTGGCCAAACTGAGAGACTGGTATTTGACTCTTGATCAGCCACCAGAAAAGCTTCTGGAACAGGAAATCCTTCGAAACTGGGAATTGACGGGGGAAATGGCAAATGCCTGAAACTGAACGATTCATCCCAGTCGCCCGGCCTCTTATGGATGAACGAGAGGTCGAGGCAGTCCGGCGTCCGATCATGTCTGGCTGGGTCACTCAGGGACCTGAAGTTGCCGCTTTTGAGAAGGCCTTCGCCCATTACGTGGGCGCCGCACATGCTTGCGCCGTTTCCAGTTGTACGACCGGCTTACATTTAGCGCTACTGGCTGTAGGCGTTCAGCCTGGCGATGAGGTGATCACCGTTAGCCATTCCTTCATTGCCACGGCCAACAGCATTCGTTATTGTGGCGCCAGCCCGGTCTTTATAGACATACAGCCGGGGACATTCAACATGGACCCCACGCTTATTGAACAGGCTATCACGGAGCGTACCCGAGCGATACTGTGTGTTCACCAGATAGGAATGCCATGTGACCTGAAGGCGATCGTCGAAATCGCTGGTCAATATTCTTTGGCCGTAGTTGAAGACACTGCTTGCGCTGTCGGCAGCGAGATTCTGTGGAACGAGCGATGGGAAAAGATCGGCCGGCCGCATGGCAGCGCAGCTTCTTTTTCATTTCACCCTCGCAAGGTTCTCACTACCGGTGATGGGGGAATGATTACCACCGCTAATCCGGAGTGGGATGATAGATTTCGTTTATGGCGACATCATGGAATGAGTGTACAAACGACGGTGCGCCATGGAGCAAGGCAAGTCATCTTCGAAAGTTATCCGGAACTGGCGTACAACTATCGCATGACTGACATACAGGCCGCAATCGGGCAGGAACAAATAAAACGTCTTCCAGAAATGATAGAACGGCGTCGTAGCCTTGCGAAGAGATACAGGGAACTACTATCAAATATTCCCGAGGTGATCTTGCCCGAAGAACCCTCCTGGGCTCGGAGCAACTGGCAAAGCTACTGCATACGTTTACCTGATGCGTGCGATCAGTGGTCGGTCATGCAATTTATGTTGGATCGGGGTGTGGCTACCCGGCGCGGTATCATGTGCAGTCACCGCGAAAAAGCCTATGCTCATATTACTCCCCGATGGCCATTGATTGAATCAGAGAAAGCCCAAGATCATAGCATTATCATTCCTCTATACCATCAAATGACAGAGGAAGACCAGGAATACGTCGTGGAAGTGCTCGGGAAGGCATGTCGAGAGGCATAGCCGGAACGAAGCGCATAGGCCGCAGGATGGAACAACAACTCCAAGAACCAATGATGGTTGAGCACAATATGACCAACTCGAAGGAGCGCCTGGCAAGCATCATCATTCCCAACTACAACCATGCTCAGTATGTCGGCGAGGCCATTCAAAGTGTCCTGGACCAAAATTACCGGGATTTTGAAATCATTGTCGTCGATGATGGCTCCATAGATGCAAGTCGAGAAGTAATCGCCGGTTTTGGAAACCAGGTACGCTATATCTGGCAGGAGAACCAGGGATTATCGGCGGCACGCAATACTGGAATCAGAGCGGCAGAAGGCGCTTATATCGGTCTTCTAGACGCTGATGATATGTATGAGCCAGCTTTTTTGAGTACATTGGTTTCGATCCTGGAGGACAATGATGATGCGGCGGGTGTCTACTGCGGGTATCAATTTGTTGATCATCTAAATCACCCGCTGCCTCAAAAAGAAACACGCTTATTTCCAGATGAGCAGCTTTTCCAGGCCCTTGTCGACAGCAATTTCTTGGTCCCGGAGTCGATGCTGGTTCGTCGAAGCTATTATGAAAGCGTTGGGCCTTTTGACGAGACGTTGCGCGCTTTAGAAGACTGGGATATGTGGCTCAGGCTGGCTAATCGGTACAAGATCATTGGAACAGACCAGGTGCTTACCCGCCATCGCATATTGCCTGGAAGCATGTCCTCGGACCCAATCCGGATGTTAGATAATCGCCTTGCCGTGGTGAAGAAGCATTTTGGTGAAGAGCCGGCCGTTGAAGAGATAGGCGTTGATCTGAAACGACGAGCTTATGGAAGAGCCTATCTTGCTTCTAGTGTTGAATATCTACAGTATGGTGATGAAGATCGCGCCTATTCGTGTTTCCAAAAGATGGCTGAAGTGGGACCAGATCTGCTGACCCAATTAGATACTTTCTACCAACTAGGCCTTGGCACTCAACCTAAGGGATCTCTGGGCCATTTCGATTCGTTGGATCTTCAAAGAAACGCTCGAGTACTTATAGATATGCTGGATCGACTGTTTGGCAGCCCAATCTTAAATGAAAGACTACGTTCCTACCAGCGAAGCGCTTATGCAAACGCCTATTTTGCCTTGGCCTTACAAAACTATGGGGCTAGACACTTCAAAGAAACCAGGCGTTTATTGTTTTCTGCCATTGTCGCCGATCCCAGCTACGTGTCTAATCGCCGGTTTTTGATGATCTGCTTAAAGGCATTGATGCCGAGTGGGTTCGTTGACCAGTTGAAAGTCGGCCGCCGAAAGATGGTGGTCCAGTAAACAAACATGCGTATCTTATTTCTCTCTAATTTTTATCCACCTCATGATGTGGGTGGCTACGAACAGTGGTGTGAGGAAGTGGCTAACGGTCTGATGGATCGTGGTCATGAAGTGGCGGTTCTCACAAGCCGGCATGGTATTCAAGCAGGATCTACAGACGAACAGGGATATGTGACCCGATCCCTCTATTTGCAGGCTGATATTTCCTACTACCATCCGGTTGATTTCTTCTTGCGGCGCCCCAACCAAGAACAGGCGAACATTCAGGCTTTACGCAGAATGATCGACGAGTTTCAGCCGGATGTTGTGATGGTTTGGGGTATGTGGAACCTATCTCATACCCTGCCTTATTGGGCGGAACAGTGGATGCCGGGTCGAGTGGCCTATTTTATTTCGAATTATTGGCCGGCCGACCCAGATCCACATACGGTATATTGGCGACTGCCCACAAGAAGACCGATGCTGGAGTTGATCAAGCGCCCCCTGCGTACCCTGGCGCTCGCAGAACTGCGACGGGAAGGTTATCCACCATCACTGCAATTTGAACATGCAGTATGTTGTAGCGAATATGTGCGCGACACCTTGGTAAAATTGGGCAAGCTTCCGGCACATGCTGGAATTCTGTTTGGTGGCACGGATCCGAAGCCTTTTCTCGCAGCCTCGAAACTAAACAAGAATCACCAGGGTAAACAGAACGGCTCTTTAGATCTGCTTTACTTTGGTAGACTGATCCATGATAAGGGCGTACATACGGCGATAGAAGCCCTTGGTTTGTTGAAAAAACAAGGGCTTGCAGATGGCATTCAATTGACCGTTCTGGGGAGCGGGCATCCGGATTACGAAACTAAAATACAGCAAATGGTGGGACAGATGGATGTCGAAAACCAGGTCAGGTTTGTCAAGCAAGTGCCTCGAACTGAAGTTCCAGAATGGTTGGGGCGCTTTGATGTCTATCTCTTTACGTCTATATGGCCCGAGCCAATGGCCCGCAGCGTCATGGAGGCAATGGCGGCCGGACTTCTCGTTATTGGTACGGAGGTAGGTGGGCAGGTTGAGATGCTCGCTAACGATCAAAACTCACTCACTTTCAAGGCAGAAGACGCGGAATGTCTGGCCAGCCATATAGCCCGTGTATCCAATGACCCACTGCGGAGGGTGCAATTGGCAACGGCCGGGCAACAGATGGTTCTGGAGCGCTTCACATTGAACCGTATGATTAATGAAATCGAACAATTTCTAATAGATGTGACTGAAAGCGGTCGGCCGCGTGCTACTTAGAATTGCCTACTTGATTTTGGTGTGTCTATGCAGATTTTATTTCTGAGCAATTTCTATCCGCCCGTTAGCCGGGGCGGCTACGAACAATGGTGCCAGGAGGTGGCTGAAGGCCTCGTTAACCGGCAGCATGAGGTCATTGTGCTGACCAGTAATTACGGCCGGCAGGAGCTGCAAGAACCCGAACCGGCCTGGATCCGCCGTGATTTGCATTTAGAAATGGAGTTCGCCTCAATGCGCAACGGCCTTCAATTTTTTACGAGTCGCAAGGCCCGTGAGGAAGAGAATTTAAGCCGGTTGGAGCGAGTCATTGAAGAGTTTGAGCCGGATGTCGTGCTAATCTGGGGGATGTGGAATTTGCCGCGTTCCCTGCCTGCCCAGGCGGAGAATCTCAAGCCGGGTAGCGTTGTTTACTATATGGGAGATTACTGGCCAACCCTACCAAACCAGTTCGAGGATTACTGGCAGGTGCCCCCTCAAAACTGGTTCACGAGCGTTCCAAAGTTTTTCTTGAAAAGGGTGGCGCGACAGATGTTGGCCGGTGAAGAGCGGCCTGCCTTGCGCTTTGACCATGTAATCTTTCCAACCGCCTTCATGGAAGGCGAATTAAGAAGCAAGGGTATCTCGCCCCAAGAAACAAAAATTATCTACGGAGCGATCGATACAGGTCTTTATCCTTATCACAACGGGCGATCAAATACTGACAGCGATGAGAACTTATCGTTATTATATGTCGGCCGGCTCTCGGCAGAGAAGGGCGTTCACACAGCAATCGAGGCATTAGGCTATCTTGTACACGAGCTGGGCTATTCTCAGTTGCGCTTAACGATTGCCGGCACAGGTGAACCTGAAGACGAAACTCACTTACGCCAGCTGGTTCGACAAGAAAAGGTTGAGTCCATCGTGGCTTTTATCGGCGCACAACCAAAAGAAGCGATGCCCGAACTATACCACCGGGCTGATATCTTTCTATTTACCTCGATCTGGCCAGAACCTTTTGGCAGAGTGCTGGTCGAGGCTATGGCATCAGGTGTGGCTGTCGTTGGTTCGGTTTCTGGTGGTGCGGCAGAGATCTTAGTTGAAAACGAAAATGCCCTGTGCTTCGTTCCGGGTGATGTGATCGGCCTGGCAAATCAGATAGCACGGCTCGTCGAGTCGCCCTCATTGCGACGGCAGCTAATCAAGACTGGCCGGCAGACTGCCCTGACCAAGTTTGACGTTGGCCGGATGACAAACGAGATCGAGGCTTACTTACAAACGATTGTGGATGGATCATAAAATACCGTTCCGCATTCTGAGAACTGCTCATCTCTGTGAATTTAAACTGCTGAGCATTCGGGCTAGGAAAGCATCAGCGATTTTCTCTTAAAAATGAAACTATGTCTTTATCCAAACTAAAAATGTTTAACCGAAATAATGAGGCGCTCCCAGTTAATTTGAGGGCTACTGGTTGGTTGTTTTCGAAGACAGCTCTTGTATTTCTCTTGTTCATAACAGTGGCTTACCTCGCCTATGGTCTGTTCTTCGTTCCAGCGTTATTTATGGATGATTGGACATCGGTGATCGAGCGCGTCTTTACTGACAATGCAGAATGGCTAGACATGACGCAGCGACGGCCGTTACTGTTTTCCACCTTCTTGCTTCAGTATCGCCTGTTGGGCCTGAATGTTTCAGGCTATTACTTTGTCGTTTGGTCCTTGTATGTTCTTATGGCGATTTTACTTTATGCAATTGTTAGTCGTTTTTCCTTGGCATACAAACAGTTATTTGGCTTAGTCATTGCGCTATTGTTCCTTGTATATCCCACGACCTATACACACATGTATTTGATAATGCTTGGTATCTATTGTGCAATAGTTCTAACCCTGTTGTATGGTTATTTGCTCTTGAGATTTGCCCAAGGGGGGCACTGGTTTACTTTGGCGCTGGCATTAATCTGTCTGCTGATCTCCTTAGGTCTCTATGAGGGGCAGGTAGGTATAGCCAGTGCCTGGGCCTTGATCCTCATCCTTATTAATCGTAAGACATCTTGGATGAGGCGATTGAGCCTACTCATACCAATTGGTCTCATGGGCCTATTTTCACTTTGGCGAACAGTAGGTTTTCAGGCAACCGGTGTCGCTGACACTTATTTCTCTCAGGTCGTTACCTCTCCCAGTGTTTTGTTCTCTCGACTGTTGTTGGGGTATCGGTTAAGCCTGGTCTGGGGATGGACATCTGCGATTGAGGAATTTTTGCCCTGGGTATCAGGGGCAAAGATTGCTGTCCTCTTACTCTTTGGCGTTGTGATAATCCTTTTGGTCTTGAGTTACGTGATGTCAAGATACTTCAGGAATAGGCAAGAGCGCGAAGAGAAGGCCTGGTCACTGGATCAACGATGGACAATAACTCGTCTATACCTGTTTTCAGCTATTGCTGGCGTTGCCTTAATTGGGGCTGGTTATGTGCCTTTTTTGACCGTCTTTTTGCCCAGTTTGTCTGGCATTGGATCAAGGTTCAATATTTTTGCTACCATTGGCGGCGCTGTATTTATAGCATCTGTCTTAATGATTGGGACGTTGCTATTAGCCAGGGATCAAAATCAGGTCAAATATATGCTAATCGCTTCTGCGGCCCCATTTGTAATTTTGGGGATTATCACCCAGGCCTCAGTTCAATATAACAACAGAATTGCCTGGCGGGAGCAGCAAACTGTCTGGCAAGAGCTGTTTTCGGCCGCGCCAGATTTCAAAGATGATACGATGGTCCTCTTTATATTACCCGGTCATCAAGATCGAACAGGCTTTTATAATTGGCGACGAACACCTTTAAGCGCGTCGTGGGAGGCTTCTAGCGGGGTGCGCTTGCTTTACAACAATTCGACGCTCTCGGCCGATGTCTTATTTCCAGACATCGAAGAACCTATTGAGCCCATCCTGACCGACAAAGGAATGGTGACACAAGATACGGGTACAGTCACACCTTATGCCCGGATGGTTGCCTTTATTTTAGACAATGATGCAGGCAGCCTTAAACAATTGGACAAGCTTCCGGCTGAGCTGATTCAGGGGGCTACAGAGCCGGTTAAACTTTGTGCAGATTGCGTCTCCGACGAGCAGGTATTAGACGCTCCTCTACGCAATTTGATCCAGGATTAGAACGAAACTGGACCGTGACGGGATTCTGAATGCACATGGGTGTTTATCCGATTCAAAAAACAGCATCAAATTGAAAGAGTTCCTCTTTTTAGCAGGTTATTCAAGGTGAAAATCCTTTTCTTATCACGCTGGTATCCAATTCCGTTGACGAACGGCTCAAAGCTGCGCATCTTTAACCTCCTGCGAGGTTTGGCGCAACAACACGAAGTCACGCTGTTAACATTTGCCGATCAACCGGATATCGATCTGGAAGCGCCCGAACTGCATTCAACTTGCCAAGAAATTCAGATTGTGCCCTGGAAACCTTATAATCCGCACAGTTCGCGCGCACGTTTTAGTTTCCTGAGTACAACCCCACGCTCAGTAGCAGATACTTTTTCACCTGCTATGCAGCGGCATATAGAGCGGGCTGTTACATCCGGGCAGTATGATCTGGTCATTGCCTCGCAGTGGCTGATGGCCGGTTATGGCAAATACTTTCAGGAAATGCCTGCTCTACTGGAAGAAGTGGAAACTGGCGTGTTTAACCAGCAATACACACAGGCAACCTCAACCTTGAAAAGGTTAAGAAACAAACTAACCTGGGTCAAATTTCAGCATTATTTATCCAAAACGATCCAAAATTATCGCGCTTGTACGGTGGTTTCGGAAGAAGAGAGGCAAATGCTTGCCGAGATCATAACAGATAATAAACCTATCGAGATCATCCCCAACTGCATCAATCTTGCCGACTATCAAAAAACAAATGGATCACCTCGAACAAATACATTAATCTTCACTGGCTCCTTTCGCTACCACGCCAACTATGATGCCATGCTCTGGTTCTTGGACAACGTCTACCCTCTCATTCAGGCCCGGGTTCCTGATGTCCATTTAATCATTACTGGTGACCACGCCGATAAACCCTTGCCAATGACCGATAATGTGACCCTAACCGGTTTCGTAGATGATATTCAGTCCCTCATCGCCTCTGCGAAAGTAAGTATAGTCCCAATTCGCCTTGGCGGTGGGACCCGTCTGAAGATCCTGGAGGCTATGGCGCTGCGCACCTCGGTTGTATCCACCTCTAAAGGCGCAGAGGGATTAAATGTACGCAATGGAGAAAACATTCTTGTCGCCGATAACCCTGAAGACTTTGCCGAAGCAGTTATCCAATTATTAGTAAAACCTGACCTTCGCCAAAAGCTGGCGGATAATGGTTATGATTTGGTGTCCGATAACTATGATTGGCCAATTGTGATGCCACGTTTTTTAAGCCTCGTTGAGAAACTGGGCAGAGGGTGAATTGTTTGCCGGTAGATGTTCATACATATAATCTTCGTTACTAATCAATGACAATATTGGTTCAAGCTTTCCATCAATCAAAAAACTGGCTTATACAAAATCCACTTCGCTGGCTCAGCCTGCTGCTGATTATGGGCCTGTTATTATTCATCGTTGCATTGCCCATAATTGGCAACTTCCTCCCAATAGAACTGATCCTGATTATGGTTTTCGGGATAGGTGTTCTATTTGTTTTTTGGCGCTGGCCGCCCGTGGGCCTGATCCTGACCCTGGTTGGAGGAATGCTCATCCCTTTCACCGGCCCCAGTGGCATTAATGTGGCCGCATTCGGTATAGCTTTGCTAGTAGGTCTATGGTTGTTTGACACGCTAGTCAATCGGCGGCGATTGGTATTGCTGTCTGCTCGAACCACACGACCCTTACTGATCTTTGTGGTTATAACAATTCTTTCCTTTGCTGTTGGTCAATTGACCTGGTTCAATTTTGCCCGGCAGGCTCCCCTAGATGCCCAACTGGGAGGCCTGGCCATCAACGTGCTCGCTGTAGGCGCATTTTTAGTGGTGGGATACCGGGTACGCGAACTGCGCTGGTTACGCTGGATGACCTGGGCGTTTTTGGCTCTGGGAACATTACACATAGCCAGCTGGATCGTTCCAGGAGCTGGGCCCATCATTGGCCGTTTATTCCAATTCCAATTTGGTAGCACGAATAACGCCATGTTTTGGGTTTGGTTGGTGGCTTTGGCTACCAGTCAGGCCGTCGTTAATCGAAAGCTGCCCATGGGATGGCGAATCGCATTAGGCGTTTTGGTTGCGGCTACTTTGTATGTAGCGTATTTCTTAAACAATGATTGGAAATCGGGATACGTACCGGCTTTGTTAACGGTAGCCGCTGTGATCGGACTTCGCTACTTACGAGTGGGATTGGCTATGGCCTTGATGGGAATCTTTCCAGCTTGGTACATAATTGATCAGGCAATCGCCGCTGAGGAATTCAGTTTTGGTACGCGTGTCGACGCCTGGTTGATAATACTTGAAATGAGCAAGAAGAGTCCCTTTGTAGGATTTGGACCAGCCAACTATTACTACTATGTGCCTCTCTACCGTATCCGAGGCTATATCTCGGTATTTAGTTCTCATAATCAATATATGGATCTTATTGCCCAAACTGGATACTTAGGATTGGCTTGTATCCTCTGGTTTGCATGGGAAGTAGGGCGGCTGGGCTGGCGACTACGCAACCAGGCTGCAGCCGGGTTTCCTCAAGCCTATGTATACGGTGCTTTGGGTGGGCTAATTGGTACGTTGGCGGCGGGCATGATGGTAGATTGGTTCCTACCCTTTGTCTACAATATTGGATTCACAGGCTTTCGAGCCAGCGTTCTTCCCTGGTTGTTCTTAGGTGGGTTGGTAAGCCTTGAGCAGATCACTCAGAGCCAGAGCTCATCTTAACTGCCCACCTGTCAATGCACCACAGGTGGTTTAAAACAGAAAACGGGAGTAACTTTTCGTTATCGTTCACTAACTCTCAATAAATATCAATAGCTTGCTGTCATAGAAGGAGAATATTCTTATGCATGAAGAAGTAATTGGCTTGATCCCGGCGGCCGGTAAGGGGGTTCGTCTCGGACTGCCTTATCCCAAAGAGCTTTACCCTATTATTAGCAACAATCACTATAAACCGATTGCACAATTTGTTGTCCAGAACCTGACTGAGGCCGGACTAAAACATGTCGTGTTTGTCGTCAATGAAACCAAGCACCAACTGATTGGCTATTTTGGTGGCGGTCATCGTTTTGATTGCAACATTAGCTATGTAGTGCAAGAGCCCAGAACAAATATCCTTGGTTCAACGTCACCAGGTTTAGCCCAAGCATTGGATTCAGCTTATCATTTGACCAAGGGAAAAACAGTCTTCTTTGGTATGGCCGACACGATTATGCAACCAAAAGATGCGTTTGATCGGGCGTACAAAGCGGCTAAAGCAGAGGATGATGTCATTTTGGCCTTATGGACTACTGAAAGACCGGAAAAGTTTGGGATGGTGCGTTACGAAAGCGACGGACGAGTTATTGAGATCGTCGATAAGCCAAAACAGACTGAATTGACCGAGATGTGGGGGGGCATTATTTGGAGACCACGTTTTACTGAACATCTCCACGATTGTGTCTTCGAGCAAGGTATTTCTGATTTTGCTCAGATCATGAACAGTGCTATTTCAACTGGCATGCAGTTTCGTGCTGTTCATATGGCAAGTGGTAACTACATCGACCTGGGCACCTATGAGGAAATCATGGAATTGGATCGCCGCTATCGGGAGGAAGACTGATGCCAAACCTTATTATGGAGCAAGCCCCTAAAGTTGACACAGGAGAAGGTAACAGCTCCATATCTGATCTCTCCATCGTCCTGGTTGGTTGGAACAACAAGGATTATTTGGAGCCATGCTTGCGTTCACTGTACGAAGGTAATCTGCATAGCCGTTTTGATGTGGTTGTCGTGGACAATGGCTCGACAGACGGTAGTCAAGAAATGCTGCGAAGTCAATTTCCAGAGATTGGCATTATCCAGAATGATCACAACGTCGGGCTTGCCAAGGCTTGCAACCAGGGCACTGAAGCAACGCAAGGGCGCTACGTTTTATTATTAAACAACGACACATTGGTTAGTGGACCGTCACTCGACGCCATGGTCAAGTTTATGGATGAAACGGCCGATGCCGGTGCAGTGGGCGGCCGCCTTCTGAATCCTGATGGTTCTTTTCAGGCAGGCTATGCAAATTTTTCCTCTTTGGGAGAGGAATTTCTAATTGCCACGAGGATAGGGGAGCGCCTCCGAGAGGGTTACCCATCACATCTTGATATCGACGTCGAAGAACCGATGCCTGTGGGTTGGCTTAGCTCGGCATGCCTGCTGCTGCGTCGCGCCGCCTTAGATGAGGTGGGATTGCTGGACGAAGGGTTCTTCATATATGGTGACGAAGCTGATTTACAATATCGATTACAGCAGGCCGGTTGGAAGGTTTACTATTTGCCTTCTGCATCTACAATCCACTACGGAGGCCGGAGCATGGACCGCTGGCGCCGGCGTAAGATGGTCTATCGAGGAAAGATGCTATTTTACAAGAAGAACTATGGTCCATTCCGATCCGGGGCTTTACGAGTCATGTTAGCTGGCTTGAGCATAGTTAAGATGGTTGGTTGGGGAGTGGCCTATATCATGCCCGGCAAGCGCGAACGAGCACAAAAAGAGCTGCAATCAAATATAGATGTCGTGAAATTGTGCGGAAAACTGGCTTGAAGCAATCTGGGCTCATAGTTAAATACTCCTCTTAACCGGGAACTTTCATGCGAATCCTCTATCTTTCTCAACTGATACCTTATCCGGCCGATGCCGGCCCCAAAGTCCGTATCTATCATGTCATGCAGTATTTGGCCGCAGCAGGGCACGAAATCACGCTGCTTGCTTTCCGTCGCGAGCATGATACGGAGGAAGCCATCGACCACTTGCGCAAGTTTTGTGATGAAGTGCATACAGTGTTAATGAGTCGCTCACGGGTTCGCGATACCTGGGAACTGGCGCGAAGCACAGTGACCGGCCGGTCGTTTCTCATCAGCCGTGATGGTACAGCCGCCATGAGTCGACAGATCCAGGATTTGGTGACTCGCCAGCACTTTGATGCTGTCCATGCTGACCAGCTTTGGATGGCCCAATATGCTTTGGAAGCGAGAGAAGCCAGTGAGCAAAGCAAACAACCACTAACGGTCCTGGACCAACACAATGCCGTTTATTTAATTCCAGAAAGGCTTGCGACTGACACATCAAACCGGTTTAAAAAGGTATTTCTCGCTCAGGAAGCACGTAATATGGCCCGCTATGAAGTAGAGACATGTCAAAAGTTTGAACACGTGGTCTGGGTCACAGAGCAAGATCGAGCAGCGCTGGCGAACCTGGCTAATGGGCAAGGCACATTTATGGAAGATCTGGTTATTCCTATCTCCGTCGATCCCCAGAACACCAAACCTGTGATGAGGGGTTCGCAGGCGCGACGAGTGACGTTTCTTGGTGGAATGCACTGGCCCCCAAACGCGGAAGGTATCAGCTGGTTTACTCGAGAAGTTTGGCCATTGGTTCGGCAAGAAGTACCTGACGCTGTCCTGACAGTGATTGGCAAAAATCCCCCGGCTTCCATCACCCAGGTAAATGTACAATTACAAAATGTAGAAGCGACGGGTTATGTGAGTGAAATTGCTCCCTATCTATCTGAAACGACTGCGTTTATTGTTCCGCTTCACGCTGGTGGCGGCATGAGAGTCAAAATACTTGATGCCTGGAATAGAGGTTTACCGGTTGTGTCTACGTCAATTGGCGCCGAGGGGCTTCGATATAAGGATGGCGAAAACCTGTTGCTCGCCGAAGATGCAGGAGAATTTGCTCGAGCAACAATATCACTATTTCGCGAACCGGCCTTGGCGGATGCTTTGTCGGCTGCCGGGCGTAAAACAGTAGAGGAATATTACGACTGGCAAGAGATTTATAAGGCCTGGGACAAGATTTACGGGACTACATGAAAAAACCTATTCTTTCTAGACATCCTCACATAATACTAATCGCGATCATCGGCGTCGGATTAATTGTCCGAGTAGCGGCCGCCCTTTATTTGGGAAATGAGGTAGTGGAGCTACCGGGAACCTTCGACCAGATCTCCTATCATAATCTGGCCCTTCGCCTTGTATCAGGTTATGGATTAACCTTTGGCGAGCCCTGGTGGCCAATAACGGCCGCGGAAGCGCCTACTGCGCACTGGAGCTATCTCTATACCTTCTATTTGGCATCCATATATAAACTCTTTGGACCGACACCTTTGATTGCGCGATTACTTCAGGTCGTGCTAGTCGGGATCTTACAGCCCTATCTGGCCTACCTTATTGGGCGGCACGTTTTCAACGAGGCGGCCGGCCTGATTGCTGCGGGCTTGACGGTTGTCTATAGTTACTTCATCTATTACTCGGCAGCCCTCATGACTGAGCCATTTTACATCACCGCGATCTTGGCTGCTCTGTACCTGACAATTCGTCTCGCAGAAGCTGAAACAACGAGAGAACAACGTAACCTGGCCATCGTCCTGGGTCTAACTCTCGGCGTGGCTGTCCTGCTTCGCCAGCTGTTCTTTTTATTCATTCCGATTCTGTTCATTTGGCTGATTTGGGTTCGTTACAAACGATTTGGCCAGTTTTCCCTTATCCCGGTGATTCTGGTAAGCATCATTGTTGGGGCCATGATTCTGCCCTTTACTATATACAACTACGCGCGTTTTGATCGCTTTGTGCTGCTCAATACCAACGCTGGCTACGCCTTGTTCTGGGCCAACCATCCGATCTATGGCACACATTTTGAACCGATATTACCGCCAGAAATGGGCAGCTATGAAGATCTGATCCCCCCCGAACTTCGCGACTTAGACGAGGCAGCCCTGGATCAGGCATTGCTTCAGCGCGGAATTCGGTTTGTAGTGGGCGAACCCGTTCGCTACGCTCAATTGTCGCTGAGCCGGATACCGGCCTATTTTATGTTCTGGCCTTCCTCAGGCTCCGGAATGATCAGCAACGTGGCTCGAGTAAGTAGCTTCGGCATTCTTTGGCCTTTCATGTTATATGGGCTGTTCTATGCCCTGATTCGTCGTAAATCCTCGAGCTTTGTTACAAGTCCGGCATTTCTATTAATCCTTTTCAGCATAACATATTCGCTGATTCACCTGCTGTCCTGGTCGCTCATCCGCTATCGTCTGCCTGTTGATGCTGTGATGCTTATCTTTGCCGGATTATCTATCTGGCAATTGTCCAAGAAACTGAAACTTGAACAATTAAGGTTTTGGGCGTTGCAGGGATCGAAAAGTTAGTCGAATCGAATTTGAAAACATTTTCTATGCGAATCCTCTTTGTTGTTCCATATACGCCGAATCAAATACGTGTTCGCCCCTATAGCTTGATCCGTTCCTTAACAGATAGAGGACATCAGGTCACTGTGCTTACTCTAAGCAGCGGCCCTGCCGATCAGGCCGACGGGGCAAAGCTGGCCGAGTATTGCCATCAAGTAATCAGCCTGCCTTTATCGCGTTGGCGCTCTTTGTGGAACTGTTTGGTTGCCTTGCCAAGCAGGAGGCCACTCCAGTCAGTCTATAGCTGGCAACCGGAGCTCGCAGACCAGCTAGACGTGATCGCCGATGGTCAAAATGGACAAATGCCCTTTGATGTGGCGCATGTCGAGCATTTACGCGGTGCACGCTACGGCCTTCATCTACTGGAGAAGACGCAGCTTAACAATGCTCGTTTGCCGATTGTCTGGGATAGCGTCGATTGCATCAGCTATTTGTTTGAACAAGCGGCCGATCAGAGTGAAAGTTTATTTGGACGTTGGGTAACCCGTTTTGAGCTTGAGCGTACGAGACACTACGAAGGTTGGTTGCTTAGCCAGTTCAATCACATACTAGTAACTTCTCAGGTTGACAAGCAAGCGCTTATCGACTTGAGTCCGCCATCCCTATCGATACCTGATATCTCAATACTGCCAAATGGCGTAGATCTAGATTACTTCAGACCATCTAAGCAAATCATGCGGGACCCGGCGACCTTAGTTGTAAGCGGCAAGATGAGTTACCACGCAAATGTGACGATGGTACTCTATCTGGTTCGAAAAGTCATGCCCTTTGTCTGGTCTAGTCGCCCCGATGTAAAACTGATGATTGTCGGAAAAGATCCCTCGAGTGACATTCAAAAGCTTGACCAACATCCAGCGATCACGGTAACAGGTATGGTCAAAGATATGCGACCGTATCTGCAAAAGGCTACCGTTGCCGTTGCACCTCTCACCTATGGCGCGGGCGTTCAGAACAAAGTGCTGGAAGCTATGGCTTGTGCCACGCCCGTTGTCGCAACACCACAAGTGACCATGGGGCTAAATGCGGTGGCAGGCCAGGATCTACTAGTCGCGCAGGATGCCGCTGATTTCGCTGACCGGATAACAGGACTACTCGGCGATCCCGACCGACAGCAGGCTATTGGAGCCAACGGTCGAGCGTATGTCGAGAGCCACCATCAGTGGAAGACAGTTGCCAAACAGCTTGAGGAGATTTACCAAGCTGCAGTTCATTAAGGACACTGAGGGACCCACTTTTCATTCCGCGGGAGTAGCCAACCAACAATATAGTACTGAGGTTGTATTTAGTATTGGCTAAACATCTCTGTCTAAGGGCAAACATCAATTAATTCGATTCTATTTATTCATTCTTAATTATTGGCGCACTGCAATCATGGGGGTTAAAACCAATGTTTCAACCATATATCACATCTTTACAAAGGAATTCAGAGGAAGCTCCAACTTTACAGGTGCTGAACGGCAAGTCGGCTGTCATCCAGTGGCGGCTTCTGATCGTTGCCCTCATCATCAACGATGTCCTGATGATAGGTCTGGCGTTACTGGTGGCTTATACTCTTCGCTTCAACCTCGAACTTGGATTCTTCCGCGAAGATGTTTTCTACAGCTTTAGCTACTACCAGACACTTAGTTTTTTCCTCGTCCCGGTCTGGATCCTTATTTTTGCTATCAGTGGACTTTATCGCCGAAGCATATTGCTTGGGGGGACCGAAGAATATGCACGCGTGTTTCGAGCAACCGGCGTTGGTATATTCGCACTCATTTTCATGAGTTTCCTGTTCCCGGATTTTGTCTTGTCTCGGGGTTGGTTGGCCTTGGCCTGGGTCTCCGCATTCTTGCTGATTGGCGGCGGACGCTTCATCATCAGGCGAATTGTCTATGCAATAAGAAAGCGTGGTTATTTCTTGACCCCAGCCATTATTGTTGGCGTCAATCAGGAAGGGATCGCGCTAGCGCAGCAGTTGATGAGCTGGCAAACTTCCGGCCTTCAAGTCGCAGGTTTTGTCGACGAAAATACCCAGCCTGGCTTAAAAGTACTTGGACCACTGAGTTGCTTGGGCAATATCGGCCAACTGGATCAACTTATCCTTAAGCATCATGTTGGGGAGCTGATTCTCTCAAACAGTGCTCTGTCTCGAGACGATGTATTAAGCTTGTTCAAAAAATACGGTCTGGCAAGCAACTTGAACTTACACCTTTCATCAGGCCTGTTTGAGATCATTACCACGGGCATGGATGTCAGGGAATATGCTTACGTACCGCTTGTACGGGTGAGAAAAGCGCGGCTTAACGGGATCGATTGGGTGCTAAAACTCATGCTCGATTACGCCATTGCTCTACCCGGTCTTTTCTTCATGTTGCCCCTACTTTTTATTCTTGGGTTGATTGTCAAGTTGGATTCTCCTGGACCAGCTTTCTATCGACGCAAAGTCATGGGCTTGAATGGTCGGCAGTTTGACGCTTTTAAGATCCGGACCATGCACATCAATGGGGATGAAATTCTGGCCCAATATCCCGATCTTGAGCGCCAACTGGTACAGGATCGCAAGCTCAAGAATGATCCACGGGTCACACGTGTAGGTCGATACCTTCGCAAGACCAGTCTGGATGAGTTACCCCAGATATTTAACGTTATAAAACGAGACATGTCCCTCGTGGGTCCACGAATCATCGCGCCGGCCGAGATGAGTAATTACGGCGATTGGGGGCTAAACCTACTGACCTTGCCACCGGGCATCACGGGTCTGTGGCAGATCAGCGGCCGCTCCAATCTAGATTATGAAGAACGCATCCAACTAGACATGCACTACATTCGCAATTGGAGTATCTGGCTGGATTTGCAGATATTGTGGCGGACGATTCCTGCGGTCATTAAAGGACGAGGAGCTTATTGATTATGAGCGGAATGAAGATCCTAATCCAAATTTCTCAGGAGTAATCAAGTATGAAAGTTTTAGTCACTGGTGGGGCTGGCTTTATCGGCTCCCAGGTAGCCGATTTATACATCGAGAAAGGTTATGAAGTCGTTATTGTCGACGATCTCTCTACGGGACGTCGTTCCAACATTAATCCAAATGTAAAATTTTTCGAGCTAGATATTCGTAGCCCTCAATTACGGGAGGTGTTTGAACAGGAACGACCAGACTTTGTGAACCACCATGCAGCACAAATGGACGTCAGGCGTTCGGTTGCCGAGCCTATTCTCGACGCCGACATCAATATTCTCGGCTCCATCAATCTCATAGAATGTGCTCGTAGATATGATGTGAAAAAGTTCGTTTACATCTCAACTGGTGGGGCCGTATATGGTGAACCTGTGTATTTGCCCTGTGATGAAGCACATCCTATCGATCCTATCTGCCAGTACGGAGCCAGTAAACATACAGTAGAGCATTACCTTTACATGTATCACGTAAATTACGGCCTGAATTACACGGTATTACGCTATCCAAATGTATATGGCCCTCGCCAGGATCCCCATGGTGAAGCAGGCGTCGTAGCCATCTTCACCGGGCAGATGTTATCTGGTGAGCAGGTAGTGATTAACGGAGATGGGGAACAAGAACGCGACTTCGTCCATGTAGCCGATTGCGCCCGGGCCAATTTACTGGCCTTAACCACGGAAAACAATGGCATATTCAACATTGGCGCCGGTATAGGTACTACCATCAACCAGATTTACGCAGTCCTGAAGGACATAACTGGCTACGAGAAAGATGCTGTTCATGGTCCACCAAAGTTAGGCGAGACGGAAAAAATATACCTCAACGCAACCAAGGCGCGCGAGATCTTAGGTTGGGAAGCATTGGTCGGCCTGAAGGAAGGATTAGAGAGCACGGTAACTTACTTTGAAACGAAAGAAGCTTCAGTCAAGAGGAACATATCATGATCATCGTCCAAACACCGCTACGAATCAGCTTTTTTGGTGGCGGCACCGATTTCCCGTCGTTTTTCCTTTCTGAAGGTGGGTGCGTGCTTAGTTCCGCCATCGATAAATACATATTTGTCACTGTCAAGAGACGGTTCGATGACATGCTGCGCGTCGGCTACACCGATACCGAGATGGTCAACGACCTGTCAGAGATAAAGCACGATTTGATTCGGGAAGCTCTACGAAAGACAGACATTACCCATGGTGTTGAAGTAACGACTATGGGCGATATCCCAACGAGAGGGTCTGGCCTGGGCTCGTCAAGTACAGTCACGGTAGGCTCGCTCCATGCCATGTATAGCTTTCGTGGCGAATTGGTGCAGGCAGAACGTCTGGCGCGCGAAGCCTGCGAAATCGAGATTGACATCCTTGGAAAGCCCATTGGCGTACAGGATCAATACATCGCTGCTTACGGTGGAATGAACTTTATGGAGTTTATGCCAAGCGGCGAGGTCCAGATAAATAAGTTGCAGTTGTCACCCGACATGACCAGAGATTTAAATGACAAGATGCTGCTTTTCTATACAGGCACGACTCGATCATCCGCATCGATTTTGAGTGAACAAAAAAGCAATATCGAAAAACAACGTAAGGTACTGCGCGCCATGAAACAAATCGCCCATCAAGCTTGTGATGAGCTATTCGGCGGCAACACCGATGCGATCGGCGAGTTTTTGCATGAAAGCTGGCAATTGAAAAAGCAGATGGCTAGTCAGGTCAGCAACGGGACAATTGACGAGATGTACCAAGTTGCCATGGAAGCGGGCGCTACGGGTGGAAAGATCACTGGCGCTGGGGGAGGAGGTTTTTTTATGGTGTATTGCCCTTACGAAAACCAGAGATCCCTTCGTGCTGCACTTAGCCCGTTGCAAGAACTGCCGTTTAGGCTGGAAGCTGATGGATCTAAAGTCATCTTTAATTATAAAAGTTAGGACCGCATATATGATGAAGCAGGAGGCATAATGGACTTAGTTAAGAATTATATCGAAGACTTGCAGCAGACGTTGGGCCGTCTGCCCCAAAGTCCCATTCATGAAGCCATCGCGGTTTTACATGAAGCGCGTATGCGCAATCAACAGGTTTTCATACTTGGAAACGGGGGCAGCGCTTCAACAGCTTCGCATTTTGTTTGCGACTTGGCAAAAAATACTCGAATGGCTAACCGTCCGCACTTTCGTGTGCTGGGATTAACAGACAACATGGCACTCATCACGGCTTATGCTAATGACGAGGGTTATGAGAATGTTTTCGTTCAGCAGCTAGCTTGTTTTGTCGAATCAGACGATGTCGTTATCGGTATTTCTGCCAGCGGCAATTCCCCCAATGTATTGGAGGCTATCAAACTGGCCAATGAGAAGAACGCCAGGACAATCGGCTTTACCGGATTCGATGGTGGCCAACTGGGGAAGATGGTTGAAATTAATTTGCATGTTCCAAGTGACTGTATTGAACAAGTTGAGGACATACATCTTGTATTCGAGCACCTTATCTGCACTGCGCTGCGTCAAGTACTCTTGCACGAGCCTCTAGGTGTACAACCCGCGCTTTCTATAGATGGTCGGGGTTAATATGCTGAGGAGAGAGCTTCAATAAGAAACGTTTGTGCAGAACATTCGACCTGGTCAAAATCTCCCAGCAGGGTGTGCGTGCCCGGACTGAAGCTTCTTATACAAGATAGCAATGCATTATTGATTCGGGCTGTTACTCTGTCAAGTAGGATAATACTTTACTGTACTATAGTACTATAATGATTAAGGTAGTGTCCATAGTATCGTATTTCTAAACATTTGTCATTGAGGATCGAGGAGTAAATAATGGAACTAGCGCAGTACCTAGCTCCAGTGCGTAAGTGGTGGTGGTTGTTGTTGGTTTCCGCTGTGTTAGCGGTCGTTTCTAGCTACCTGATGATTAGCCAGCAACCGCCAACCTATCAAGCGACGGCAATCTTGTTGATTGGCCGTTCTTTTGACAATCCAAATCCAACAGACAGCGATTTGTACCTTGGTCAGCAGCTAGCAAGTACATACGCGAATATATCTCAACGGCAGACTGTCCAAGAACCGACAAAAGCTGCCCTAGGCTTGGATTGGCTACCAGATTATTTTGTCCGGCCGTTGCCCAACAGTCAATTGCTTGAGATCGCTGTGACAGATACCAATCCAGAATTGGCGCAAGCAGTAGCCAATGAGCTTGCCAACCAACTGATTTTACAGAGCCCTACTGCCTCTAAACCCGAGGAGCAGGAACGTGAATCCTTTATAAACAATCAGCTTAACAGTTTGCAAACCAAGATAGTAGAAACGGAAAACCAAATAATCGATAAAGAAAATGCACTCGCCAACGCATTTAGCGCCCGCGAAATTAGTGAGTTAGAAACAGATATCGCTGGACTTCAGAGTAAATTGGCGACACTACAAAGCAACTACGCAAACCTGTTAGCTAATACACAGAGCGGTGCTGTCAATACGCTTGCGCTTCTTGAATCGGCAACGCTACCGGTAAATCCCATCGGTCCGCGAAAAGCCTACACAGTTCTCGTGATTTCAGTGATAGCTGTAGCCCTGGCCGCTGCCACTGCATATGTTTTAGAGTATCTGGACGATACGATCAAAAGCATGGACGACATCAAGCACATAAGTGACGTACCCGCTTTGGCAGGCATTCCCACTATATCATCGAAGGATAGTTTCAGTTCATTAGTCACGCTTGAACAGCCCCGAAGTCCGGCATCAGAGTCCTTCCGGGCACTTCGAGCAATGGTTCAATTAAAGCTTGAAGATAAGTTGCGAGGTGCGTTTTTGATCACCAGCGTCAGTCCTGAGGAAGGGAAAAGTCTAATTGCTGCCAACTTGGCGATTGTGCTAGCCCAGGCAGGCAATAAAACCCTGTTGGTTGATGCAGATATGCGGCGGCCGTCACAGCACAAGTATTTTGACCTGTCAAATGATGAGGGATTGGCCGACATGTTGATAAAAAATAATCTTAACGGAAACAATATGGATTTCGGTACGCTCCTGGATCGGACTTCAAAGTCCTCAGAACAGAAAGATCTTGAAATCTTGGTGACTGGAAAGGAAAAGTCCAATCACCACCATCTACTTGGCCTGGAGACATTGGGAGAAATGCTCCCGGCGGCGGCGGCCCGTTATAATTATGTGATTATCGATAGCCCTCCGTTATTGGCCGCAGCGGACGCACTGGTGCTGAGTTCCGTGGTTGATGGTGTGATCCTCATTGTTTGCGCGGGGAAAACACGTCGTAAAGAGCTCCAGTCGGCAGTGAAGCAGTTGCACGAGGTCGAAGCCAACGTGATTGGGGTCGTTTTAAATCGCATGAAAAACAACAAGGATGGCAGCTATCGTTATTACCAATACTATGATAAGGCCAAGGATGTATCACAAGAAAAGGGTCAAAAGGAAACACTGCCCCATCAGAAGGTGACTAAAAAAGAAATAGCGAGCCAGTCACAATCTGCCTAGGGATTTTATCTACCAGCCGTAGCCAGGTGAGCTAGAGTTCTTGAATCATTCTCTGCAAAACACATAGGCTTGGTACCCGTTTAAATCAACGAACAATAGAATCGCAACTAAATACCAGTAATCAGACAAACTGCATGGGCGATCTTTGAATAATAGATAGATTTCTCTGCTGGTGTAAAGGTATATGCAAGGACATCTAAGGGAGGATGGAATGAAAGTGGTTGAATACGGCCGTCGTAAGTTCGCATTCGAGAACGGAAAGAAGGTGGTAACAAGTACGTCAGTCACGGAACGGTCATTATACGGTGAGGATGAAGAGGCATTCGTTCGCCGCTTGTTAGAGAAATATGGAAACAACAAAGGTGCCATAGAAATTGTCTTCAAGGCCGGTCGCCCCGACTACGCCATCATTACCATAGCTCATTCGAGTTAATTTGGCTTCATAATGAAAGTCATCATTTTACTTGCTGGATATGGGACGCGATTACGACCACATACCTGGAGCCGCCCCAAACCTTTGCTCAAATTGGCCGGCAATACAGTAATCGGCCATCTACTCGATATGATGCACGAGATCACAACGGAAGAGGTGATCTTCGTCGTAGGTTATAAAGGCGACATAATTGAGGCATGGATTCGCGAGCACTATCCGCATCTGGATGCTCGATTTGTAATCCAGGAAGAGCCCCTTGGTCAGGCCCATGCTGTGTGGCTATGCCATGACTATCTGGATGACAGTGATGTTAGTGTTGCCTTTGGCGATGGTATTTTTAATACAAGTTACTCTAACCTGGCCGATCCAGAAGCTGATGTTGTGTTGTTGGTTAGAGAAGTAGAAGATCCCCGCCGATTTGGCATTGCTGTTCTGGACGAAGAGGGATACGTTACAGAGCTTATTGAAAAACCCACCTCAATGGAGCATAGACTGGCGATAGCCGGTGTTAAATGGTTCCGCAGCGGCAGTCTACTTTATGAGGCAATTGACACGATTGTTCGGCAAAAACGCCAGACCCACGGCGAATACTTTATGGTCGATGCCTATCAGGTTCTGTTAGAAAGAGGGGCCAAGATCAAGACAAAGGGTCTGAGTCTTTGGGCGGATGCTGGTACGCCACAGTCCATTTTGGACTCCAACATTTGTTTGCTTTCGCGTGACTTCGCCGACCTCAATACAATAGATCAAGGTAATCAGGAAGGCTATACTATCGTGCCTCCTGTGTACATCCACCCAAGCGCGGTAATCGAGTCTTCTGTTATCGGACCGCACGTCAGCATAGAAGCAAACGTAAAAATAATAAATTCTGTGGTGCGGAATAGTATCATCGACTCGGGCGCCCAGCTTAATAACTGTGTTTTGGATAGGGCTCTGATTGGCGAAAATGCTAAGATTAAGGGTCAGGCTAGAACAATGTTCATCGGTGACAATTCGGTAGTTGACTTGGGCTAGGAGCATACTTCGCACCAGCCAGACCTGGCCAAGCAGCTCTTGTGGCTGAGTGCTAGAGGGCTTGAAGGACCACTCACGATGGTAATGCTCAAGCATGATCTAGCACTTGAGCCAAGTCCAGGTCTGGCGTAAAAGTAGTAGCCAATCAATCGTTCTTTTCTGTAAATGATCTTCTCACTTGAAGCCGAGTTTGCAGGATTGTATTTTTAAGAAAACAAAAGCAGCATATGACTCTAAAGACACTGCATCACACCACAAAAAAATTACTTGCCTTGGGATTGCTCCTGATATTGTTTATTGTCTTTACTTCTCAATCTGATGCGCAAACAACAGACGATGGATGGACGGTGCCGGTCAATCTCTCCCAGTCAGGTTCTGCCACAGATCCACAATTGGTTATGGATGCTTCTGGTACAATGCATGTTCTTTGGCTAGATGCGGCGGCCGAAAGCTTTATTTATTTGCAAGGTAGGCCCGGTGATTGGAGTGAGCCTGTTCCGGTCGGACCGCCTTTTGGTACGCGTCAATACTTTCCTAATTTGCTACAAAGTGCACCGACACCTCTCTTTAGTCCCAAATTAACGGCTAGTGCCGACGGCCGAATTCATGCCTTTTGGATAGATGATCAAACAACTTTGCGTCATAGTTGGGTGTCGTCCGGTGCGTTCACCGATTTTTCGGCATGGTCGTCGCGGGTAAAACTAGCTGAAAGTGTTTCAGATTTTTCTGTCGCTCTTGATGATACCGATCAACTTTACCTGAGTTATATCGGATTGCCGGATGCTGAGACATTGCAGCCTGGGGTTAATTTTCTGCGATTTGATAGCGCTGAAGGAAATTGGAGCGCACCACTAACACTATATGAGTCAAATTACTTTCAGAAACTACCCCCAGAGCGCACCAATATACAAATGGCAGCAGACACTGTTGGGGGTGCCTCCCAAATCTACATAGCCTGGGACAATCGTCCGTTGGAGAAGCTGTTCTTTGCCCGTTCAGATGATGGAGGTTTATCTTGGGAAGATCCCTTAATAATTGATCAGCGCAAGTCAAGCGATGAGCCTGACACAATTGGGCCAACCAACATCACGTTGGCGGCTGATGCCATGGAAGTGATTCTCGTCTGGCATGCTGGGCACGGGGTTCAGAGTTGCAGCCAATACTACCAGTACTCTACAGACGGCGGTCACACTTGGTCAACTCCAGCAATCATTAGTGAAGAACTCGACAGTTGCCCAGAACAAAGTCAATTATTGGGTAAAGTGGCTGATGGTTCGATGATTTTATCTACAATCCACCAAGGTCTATCATATTTATTGGCTTGGGATGGCAGCCGCTGGAGCGATCCTCAACTGCAAGAGACACTAGGGAGCTTTGATAACTCTGAGACATATCGGCCAGTCGATTTGGAATGCCACCAACTTAGTCTGATCGGCGACAACCAGATAATGGCCATCGGTTGTGGGAAAGGTTCGGATGACCAGACAGCTGATATATGGCAGACATTGCGTTCATTAGAGGAAATCGAAACCTGGTTTTCACTTCCACCAGCGTGGTCATCTCCAGTTTTAGTCTCCGGTGACGCTGCTAAAGCCACTTTACCCGAAATGGTAGTTGATGATCAGGGCATGGTGCATGCGTTCTGGAGTCAGCCTTTGGAGACCAATGACCCACGAACAGCCGTATTCTATTCGCGGTGGGATGGTGAACGCTGGAACTCGCCATTACCCGCCGTAACTTCCCCTACGGGGAATGCAGAACGGCCCAAGGTCGTGGTGAGTGATGATAATCGTCTAATGGTTATCTGGCTCAATGAATTGGGCGAAATTATCTTTAGCCAAGTGAGCACTGACCAAGCCGCCTTCACAGAAGACTGGTCTGCACCAATCACTCTACCTTCCCTAAATAAAAAAGTTGGCAAAGCTGACATAGAGCTTGACAGAGATGGCATCATCAACGTAGCCTTTTCTATACCGGTCAATGAGAACCGTGGAATCTACTTAACGCGCTCCGAAGATTTGGGCGAGAGCTGGCAGGAGCCTATTTTAGTATTTGATGGGTTGGATGCTGCATGGGATGTTGTTGGTGAGCCCCATGTGGTTACCTCCGATGATGGCGTGTTACATTTGTTATGGGCAAAGCAGAGCCTGTTAGCAGACGAGTTAGCAGCGCAGGCTTTATATTACACCCGCTCTGTTGATCAAGGGGAAACCTTTGACGAACCCCAGATTGTCGCTGAGGTGCCAATTAGTTGGTTTGGGCTTGATAGTAGTGGGTCTGCAGCCGTCGTTCATCGATTTTGGCAAGAACAGTTAGCCTCCAATACAATCGTGCGCCATGACTATTCCGTAGATGATGGTCGAACTTGGAGCGATCCACTCCAGGTGAGCAGCAAACCCGGCCCGATTGGCATCACCGCTGACAGCAGTGGACAATTGCACGCCGTGCAGAGAGAGGCTGGAGAAATAACCTACTATACATGGGATGGCGGTGGTTGGCGCTTAGGGGAAGGTGCTGGGCTTTTATTATTTTCAGAGGATGGGGTTACAGGTCAGCCACAGGGTATCAATACAGCGATTTCATTGGATCAAACCCTTGTTGCATTATATACCAACGATCTGAACGGTTCTGAGAATATCCAGCCTAGTACTAATTTATTTGCTGCATGGCGTAACATCGAGGCGCCAGAAGCCTTTTCTATTCCTATTCCTATCCCCTCCTCAGTTGCAGGTGAATCCAATCCGGCTCCTGTTCCAACAGCCGGAGCAACACCAATGCCGAGCGTGACATCAACGCCTCGACCCTTGTCGACGTCTACAGTTGATGCTGCCAACAATTTTGAGAGCAGCCAGGGGATCCCGAGTAATCCAAACAACAGCAATGGTACTTTCAGATTGGCCATCGCTTTTGTCCCGGTCGGCCTGTTCCTGATATTAGTGGTCAGTATCGGGCTCTGGGTAAGACGCGATTCCCGCAATTGATCAGTCATATAATCTTATTGAGTACTGTCCCCAGCCATGATTGTTAATGAGAATCCCCAATGTTGATTAAAAATCCAAGTTAAGGCACCTTGTTTATGTCCAATGTTGCACCGAGTTGAGCAGCATCTAATAGACAAAATAATATAAAGTGGCACAATAGGTCACATGGCAAATAAACGAAAATACTTACTCTCATCAGAAGAGGATCAGAAACTACTTTTGGCATTTACAGAATGTAAAGATGGCGAGATGCGCACCAAAATCCAGGCTGTCAGACTGTATGGCAATAATGTACCGGTCACCGAGATCAGCAATCTGACGGGATTACCACGGCGCACAATTAATCGTTGGTATGGACGATACTTGCAATTAGGCCTCAGCGGATTTGTTGACAAACGCCAAGGTGGAAATCATCAATATCTCACCGATGAACAGATACAAGATTTGGCGGTGAAGCTAAAACAGTATCGTCCTGTTGACTTGTTTGGTCTGGAAAATGTCGTCACAGTAGATGGGTTGCATTGGTGTGTGCCTGACTTGCGGCAAGCAGTGCAACAGTGGTATGGCGTTACCTACAAAACAGCTGCTTCCTACCATCAATTATTCCAGAAATGTGGCTTCAGTTATCAACGTACGGCTAAAGTCTTTCGTTCCCGCTCTGAGTGGAAAGTATCTGACTTTGCAGAACAGCTAGAAAAAAACTGATGGATTACGTGCAACTTCACCCGGATGCCGTCTATCTGAGCGAAGATGAAGCGAGCCTGTATTTGCAAGCCACCACCACCGCCGTTTGGGCACCAGTGGGACAAACTCCTATCGTCAGAGCTCATCCGCAACGAGATAAGGTGAACTTCTACGGCACACTCGATCTGCTCTCAGGCGCGGAGATTGTGACCAAAGCAGAAACAATGAATTCCGAGGCTACCGCCAGGCACCTACAGCAGATTTTAGCGGCCTATCCCGATCAACAAATCCTCTTGTTCTGGGACCGGGCCAAATGGCATGGTGGACCAGCAGTAGCACAAGTTTTGGCAAAAATCCGCGGCTAGAGGTCATGAAATATCCTCCAGCCACACCTGATTTGAATCCACAAGAGCAAGTGTGGAAAGCAGCTCGGATGCACGCCAGTCATAACCATAACCGTGCAAAACTGGCGGAGCTAGCTGACAGGTTTGCGTACTTTCTCAGAACCAACAAGTTCAATTATTCATTTTTGGAAAAGTTCAATGTTGAAACTATTTGTGCCATGTATAAATAGCATGTCTATAAGTAAATGTGATTCAAAACAGTCTGCAGTTGTGAGGTTAACAAGATTGGGGCCGGTTGTGGTTTTAACCATGACCGGTCTTTTGTGTTTAAGGAAAGGTCGTCATAAAAACCTAGTAACCTGAGTGCTGATAAAGATTACATCTCGCAACCGCTGTTTGAACGAGGTGTTCAGTTGATTACGCCCACCGCAAGAACATGATGAATCGCTTGATGCCTCTTACGGACAAAGCACTGGTTTGCAAACGAGCTATCATCGAGGCCATCAATGACCAAGTGAGATGGAAACTACCGTGATATCGAAGCAGCGTTTTCTATTGCAATTTAAGAATCATTGGTCAACAGTCAACCAGATTTGTTAACGGTCGAGCCCATCTTTTGGTACAATACTAAAGTCATACTTGGAAAAATGTGGTCGAGGGCGCAAACGACATCAGTGGTCAATCCGGCACATTGACCATCGAAGGTTTCTCTCCAAGTACAGCCTATGATGTCGAATGGCATGTGTTTGGCACTCTAGGGGTTCTAACGATTCAACAATCCAATGGGACGTCTAATGGAAATGGCAAGATTGATCTCACTCAGTTTACCCACAGAACCCCAGATAACAAAAGTAGAGATAATAATCGGCAACGACTAGCACAAATTATTATTACGGATTCTGAAAACGAATCTCAATCAATCGCTCAACAGCAGACCTTGAATACAATTCTCCTTATGAGATTTAGCTCTAAAAAGGGAAAGACAACGGTAGCAAACAATCTGGCGGTTGTCATGTCTCAGAGGCAACGACGGACTATCTTGTTGGACTTCGACCTGCGATCACCTAGGATAAATACCCTGATGGGTGTTTGGAACACAGATGGTTGGCGCTGTGTTCAATTGTTTGTCCGCTTATAATCTTGGAACCCTATGGTCATTCCAGAGCCGGACCAAATTCGCCCCTCTGGCAATCTTATAATAAGTTCAGGCAAGATCAATGAAAAAGCTAGGAAAATATGAGTTATTATATGAACTCAACCGAGACGACTTAACTACCCTTTATCGGGCTAGAGACACGCAGATGGATCGTGAGGTAGTCCTCAAAGTTCTATCGGCTGCAGACCCCCAACAACCAGAATTTACCGAGCAATTTGTAGAGAGCGCGAAAATCGCGACCAACTTGCCCGATCCTCGTATCGCAACTGTCTACGACTTTGGAGATGATGACGGCACGCTTTATCTGGCGATGCAACCCACGCGTGGTATAACGCTTCGCCGTTTCCTAGACCAACACAAGCAACTGACGCCAGGACAAGCTTTGCCCATTTTAACTCATCTGGCTGAGGTCCTTGACTATGTCGAGGCACGAGGGCTTGTTTACCAGACCCTCGATCCAGATGAGGTAATACTGGAAAGCGAGAATGAGCCCCCTTCAGTTACAATCACCAGTATCGGTGAGGTTCGCGAAGATCTGAATGGGAACGAGAAGTCAGTCCTCCGTCATGTTTTAGCATTGGCGGCCTTGAACTTCGAGATGTTATCAGGGCGACCATCGGCTCTTGGCAAGCCACCTACCTGCGTGTCTGGTCGTTATACTCATGTCGGAGCATTGGCTACAGAACCACAGCCGGCAAATGAAAACATCATAGAACAAACACAACAAACCTCAGAAGTCATGCAGGTACTTGCGCAAGCACAGGAAGTTCGCAGCGCTGATGACTGGCTCGAGGTACAGGCCCTTGCTTTGCAGGTAGCACAGCGCGGCAATCCAGATACCGAAATCCTAGAAATGCTAGCGGAAGCTGCAGGTGCTATGTACCGCGAGGGGACAAATGATGCCAAACGCCTGCAGCTAGCTAATTTATACAAGCAGGGGGAACGCGCCTTGCGCGTTAAGAATTGGAAGAGCGCAGTTATGGCCTTTGAACACGTGGCACGCGCTGATCCAAACTATCATGAGGTTTCAGAAAAACTTTCGCAGGCAACTGCAGAGCTAAAGCGAGCAGAATTATATGACCAAGCTGTGAAGCAGGCTGCAGCAGGTGAAAAGCTCCTAGCCAGTCACAGCTGGCTGACCTTGTTAACAGAACAGTGGGATTATCGCCAGGGTGAAGCAGTTCAACAATTCATGGATGTGGTCGAAGATCTGTTGGATCAAATAGATCAAGAACAAAGAACGCAACAAGGCGGGATATTTGAGACCGAGAGAATGCTATCTTTGCAAAATGAATCATTTCCAGAGCAATTTCCAAATGAACTCACAGGGACAAACGAATTGCTTGATGAACTAAGTAAACAAAAGACCGAGCGACTGGAAGGTATGCTTGGATGGGAATCGAAACCGGCGGATCGGACCCCGGAAACTCAGGAGCAGAACACCATCGACAACTGGCTGAATGAATGGGTCGCCAATAAAACCGAACGCCTGGAACGATTGCCTGGGCAAGAACCATCGAAACCGAGCGAAGTTTCCGAGAATCTAGTGCCGGCCGAAAACTGGATGGAGAAATTGACCACCAATAGAACTGAACGCCTGGGCCAATTACCTGGGCAAGAACCATTGATACTCGGTGAGGTTTCTGAGAATCAGGTGTCAGCCGACTACTGGATGGATGAGCAAGTATCCAGAAGGACTGAACGGTTTGAACAAATACCCTTACGGAAATCAGAAAATACGACCGAATCCCTCGAGAAATTGGTGGAAACTAGTGGTTGGTTCGATATTCGGACTACAAAAAAAACAGAAAAGCTTAATGATCGTCCGGACACAGCAAGCGCTCGTCAAGAGCAGAGCCTTAATAGTGATGGAATATCCCAGGGACAGGATGGGAAAGAGATGGTGCATATACCAGCTGGCGAGTTTCTGTACGGTGCAGGAAGGAGATTAATCCAAATAGACGAGTTTTGGATCGACAAGGCGCCTGTAACCAATGCCGAGTATAAGCGTTTTCTGGAAGCTCGCCCCGAATACCCCGTTCCCTACTCCGACTTAGACGAAGCTCAAGCGTTCAACTGGGATAGGAAGACGCGCAGCTTTCCACAAGGGATGGCCAGTCAACCGGTTGTATTGGTGACTTTTATGGATGTGCAATCATATGCCAAATGGGCGGGCAAACGGCTACCTACCGAGGAAGAGTGGGAGAAAGCCGCCCGGGGAACAGACGGGCGGACGTACCCGTGGGGTAGGATATTGCAGAACTCGGTCTGTAATACCTTAGAAAGCGGTATTGGTCACACAACGCCTGTTGGTAGCTTCTCGCCAGCGGGGGATAGTCCGTATGGTTGTGTGGATATGAGCGGCAATGTCTGGGAATGGACGGAAAGTGAATACAGCGAAACGACCATGGTTGTCCGCGGTGGGTCATGGTGCAACAGTCACTTGGATGCCTGGTGCACGACACGAGCCGGCAACCCACCAGGTACCGTCAAAAATTCTGTCGGTTTTCGACTTGTATTAAAGTAGATGATGAGGCAACAGGCTGGTAAAGTACAGCTGTGCCCCTCATTTTCTTTCTGTTGGTTGAATCGAACGACGCCTTAATGAGATGGTATGAGCAACGAGCGAATACTTAAATTTTTGTTGTGTCTTTTAGTTGGCAGTCTGCTAGCTTGGGTCGTAACACTCCCTGCTGCCGGGCAGGTCACTGATGACCTCATCGTAACCATAAACCAGGTCGACGATACTTCTTATCCGCTCGTACAGGTTCTTGTGAGCATCACAGATCAAGAAGGCCACCCGATTGAAAGTTTGACAGACGCCGATTTCTCGCTCTTGCAAGAGGGTAATCAAGTGGTGCCAATAGATATAACCTCAGCATCCGAGAGCCAGCAAGGGATTGCGGTTGTTTTAGTCGTTGATACAAGCGGCAGTATGAATCAGGTTGACTCGTCCGGCCTTTCAGCGCTAAATGAGGCGAAGGAAGCGATAAATTCTTTCGTCAGCGATCTAAACACAAGTCTGGACCGGTTAGCGATAGTCTCTTTTAACAGCAACATAGTTCGAACCCACCCATTCAGTAGCGATATTAGCGCTCTAGAGCAGGCCATTGAGAGTTTGACCGCCAATGGTGAAACTCGCTTGTATGACGCTACTTATGATGCGACAGAGTTAATCGCTGCGTTGCCATCCGGCCGTAAGGCCATCATCCTACTGACCGACGGGCAGGACACTGAAAGCAGGCTAACAGTTGATGATGTTAAGGATAAGGCTGGAGAGAGCAATGTCCCGATCTTCACAATTGGCCTAGGTCCAGAGGCTGATCCACTTTCTTTAGAAAGGCTTGCTACCTTAACCGGTGGTCGTTATCTTGAAGCGCCAACGGCGGCCGACATCGTTGCCAACTTTAACACCATCGCAGATCAGCTACGAAAACAATACGTCCTCACATTTGAATCAGACATGCCAGCAAACGATCTTAGGCACACTCTCAACCTCAACGTATCATCTGATGGAAAAACCGGAGAGGATGCTTCCTCGCATGTAGCAAGATCCCGCCCAGGAGATGCTGTTATTTCTGTTCCTGAAAATGGAGAGGAGGTTACTGGGCAAATTGTCATCTCGCCAACACTTCAAATGCCCGGACAGGTAAGCCAGGTAAAGTTTCTGGTGGATTCAGAGTTGCAGGAGACGATAAATGGACCACCATTCACTTTCCTCTGGGACACTTCGCAGGTAGAAGTTGGCGATCACACACTATTAATACAGGTCCGTGATCGTGTTGGCAATCGTGCTGAGGCTTCGACTACGGTTTCAGTACTTCCTGCAGCCTCAGTCCCAGATGCGGACATGGCTACCGCCACCGCCGTCGATACTGGAGAACCAGAAATTGAAGCGGCTATTACTAATCCGCAAGATGGTGACGAGCTCAATGAGTCGACTCGGCTAGTGGTTGAGGTTGCCAAAGCTTTGCATGGCGTCAGGAATGTTGAGTTTTGGGTAAACGATGAATTTTTAGACTCCCTTCAGCTAGAGCCTTACGAAACCGTGTGGGATGTATCTGACTTTGAACCGGGAGAATATACGGTCTCAGCACTGGTTTACGATAACCAAGGCAACCAGTATGAAGACAATGTTCAAGTAATCGTCAGCCCCCCACCCGTACTTTTAGCTACTTTAGCCAACTTGACATCCGGACAGGAGATCAGCCAAACGACACAGCTTGCAGTCACCATAAACCATGCTGTTTATGGTGTTAAGCGTGTTGAGTTCTTGGATGACGGTGCTGTTTTTGCAATAGAGTACACCCCACCTTATGAGGCCACATGGAATATAGACGGCCTGGAGCATGGCGAGCACACTTTGTTGACAAGGGTATATGATACGAGGGGTAACTTGTGGGAAGATGCCATCGAGGTAATGGTTGTACCCTCTCAGACCAGTTGGCCGTCCTCATATGTCTATATCATTGGGGGCTTGCTACTTGCGGTCTTCGGATTTGTCGTGATCGGGCTCATTGTGGGTCGTCGTCGGCGACCAGCTTATGATTATTCCCGACAACAAGCCCCGGTGACGAGCACGAAGACTTACGCTGAAGCCGTCGATGAGATTGATGACAGTCTGGCAACAGAGGTATCTGAGGCTGGAACGTCAGAATTAACATCCCCTCATGTGGAAGCGGCGGTTGATCAACCTACAACTGAAATTCTTGTAGCTACGGATACAGATATCACCACGGTAACTGGTGATGAGAAAGATAAAATTGTCGTCGCGCCCACGATGCACCCGACCTGGTCCGATCAAGTAGTTACCGATCAGCCATCTCTTCCAAAAGCATACATAATAGGCGCGCAAGGCCCGACCGGCCAGATCCAAGAGTTTCCATTATTTGAACGAGATGTAACCATCGGCCGGAGCAAGGATGTTGATATCATGTTACTTGATGCGAAGGTATCGCGATATCATGCAAAGATAATCTACAAGAACGGTGAATTCATCTTCCAAGATAGCCAACCAACGAATCCATCTTACATCAACGGTGAGGTCTACAGTGGCCCACACACGATTAAAAATGGCGATGAATTTGTTATTGGGAGAGTCAAGCTAATATTCAGGCAGGCTGATTAGAAGATCATCTCCAATTTCAACGTTCGCGACTTTGTTGACCACTCATATTGTCTTTTGATAGATTTAAGGCATTACCTCAAACGGAATGTAGCCTGCATCCAGATTAGGATGTGCTGCGTTTGCTGAAATTCGCTTTCTCGCATTATCCTCCTGCCAGCACTGGCACCCCCGGGAGCCTATTCCCCACTTAATCCAAACCGTATTCCTTCCAGCCTGATACCATGAAAACATCCTCAAGTAGCGGTGATGTTCTGCTACACTGATAGCATCGACAATCGCCAATAACATATGAAGAGAGGATGTTCCGATGTATCAGCATTATTTAGGTGTTGACCTACACCGTCGACGCAGTTATGTGGTGTTAATGGACAAGCAGGGCAACATCATCGATCAGCGCCGTTTTCCAAACGATGCTATGCCGGATTATGTAGCACAATTGCCTAAAAGCACATTTGCCGTGTTGGAGGCAACTGGTAATTGGAGTTACATGTACGATGTACTCGAGGAAGGCGCAGATAAGGTCGTTTTGGCACATCCCAAGCGGGTCAAAGCGATTGCGGCTGCTAGAATCAAGACCGATAAGATTGACGCAACCATCTTAGCCCATTTGGCACGAGCAGATTTACTACCCACAGCGTATGCTCCACCGGTTGAAATCCGTGAGTTGCGTGATCTGGTTCGTCATCGCTCAAAGCTCGTCCGCGAACGAACACGTCACAAAAACCGCATCCATACGATCCTGTCCAAGTACAATCTGCATTCTCCGAGTACGGACTTGTTTGGCAAGAAAGGTCGAGCCTTCTTGGATAAAGTCAAGAAACAATTGTCCGCTACGCATCAACTGATGTTGGACAATTACCTGAGCATGATCGATGCGCTCAACGAGCGTATCAACTCCGTCAATCAAGTCATCAGGGCTTGGGCTAAAGATGACTCACGCATCAAGTTGTTGACCAGCATGCCAGGTGTCGGTATCTATTCGGCCGCAGTCATCATGGCTGAGATTGGTGAAATAAGTCGATTCGTTGGACCTAAGCAATTATGTAGTTATGCGGGCCTGGTACCCTCCACTCGCAGCAGTGATGCTCATGTACGGCATGGGCGGATCACCAAAGAGGGATCGCCCTGGTTGCGTTGGATCATGGTCAGTGCTGCCCAACGGGCAACTTGTGCCAGTCCTCGGCTCGCTCGCATCTACGAGCGCACTCTGAAACGGCACGGTAAGAAGACAGCACGGGTGGCATTGGCTCGTCAGATGTTGACCATTGTCTACTACATGCTGCTACGTAATGCGCCATACCAGGAGCGCCAACAGGGCTGATCGGGTTAGCCCGCTTTTTCAACTGATCCGTATGAGATCCACAGGCTGATTGGGTAACCCGACTCCGACCGTTATCATGTGCCGCTCGGCGAGCACGGATAGATGTTTGACCGTTGGTCCTATGAGACCCTAAAGTCGAGTAAATTCGCCCTTATCAGCTGATGAATTACTTTATTTGGATTCGCCCTTGACAGATGTTTTCATAGATGTTGAAAAACTAGAGACTGAGACCAACCGCAAATTCAACGTACAACTAATAGCTCAAATAGAACTTCTTAAATCTGGGAAAAACGAAATTTCAGGGCGTCAAACTCCTCATTTACTCCGTATTCTAGAAGCCTTTTTAGATTTTGCCCTGCCTCTACCATCAGTCTTTCAATATTCACCTTCTGCAGGCGCCTTAATCGGAACCGCCTCGGCCGGTGAAATATGAGACCTTATACTTTGCATCCTAACTTTGTGTCAACTTTTTTGGCTCTTCCGCATCTTTGGTGCTCACAATGCATGAAGTCGCTGATAACTTCCGCCGCGCATGTGTGCTGTTTGGAACTACAATGTCTCAGATCGCAACCCCTGTCAAACAGCACAAAACTTGTGGAAGAACCACTTTTTTAGGGTCACTCCAAATAGCTCATTAGGTTTCACTTTGTTCAACCAGATCCAGGAATCATTTAGTGGAAAGAGCCGGCCTTCCGGCACATAAGAATGCCTCATCTCAGGAGTAGCGCGTCGACCTGTCCGTCAGCATTGATATCCTCGCCAACCGGCACACTATACTCTTCACACCCCATCCTCCGCTCACTTGCTGATGAGTAGTCTGAGATCATCGCGCCAATTCAATCACCCAGATGGGAAAATCATCTTCTACAGTGAAAATTCTCGGCTAGGGTTTGGGGGTTTCAGGTGGACAACGGATGCACCACTCTAAATAAATACCCAACGGCGCACCACCGCCGCTCCAGCCAGTATTTGGCGATACCCCCAAGGTGTCCATGAAACCAGGGACAACCGCCCATTTCCCCTGGCCAAGTTGGTCGGTGTCAACGGTAATGTTCATTGGCACAGTTCCCTCGCCAGCTGTGACGGGCAATTTCGCACCCCGAATAGCGTAAGGCGAATCATGCCCTACCCACGACATGCCAACCTCAATATCCGCTTCTTGAACGCTGGTAAGCCGGTAGCCGATCACCAGTTGGGCAGTACTCACGCCCGATAGACTGGCTCCCTGGGGTGGGTCTGCAGAGATTATCCAGACACGATCATCTTCTTTGTGGCCGAGGGGGATAGCGCCGTTCCATTGCCGCACCTCGATCCCTTGTGGGACAGTCTGAAAGAATCCTTCTGGCAGATCGTTCCAGGCGAGTGTTTGACGTGCAATTAGACTGATGCGGTAGTGAAACTGCCCGTTCCAATAATCTTCGATCTCGAGTAAATCGAAGGTGGTCGTATCAATTTTCAAATTCGTGTAAGAATGATCCCCAAACTCGGACCCGGATAATCGGACCTCATAGGCTTCCTTCCCGTTCGACAGGCTGATTTTCCGGGTGACCGTCGCGGTGATGATAAAGTCTTTGTCTTCCAAGACTGGACCGAGGTTCAGCATGCAGCTGCTCTCGGCACATTCCCAATCTTCTCCAAGAGCGCTCAGGGCGCAGAATAAATCAGCACAAGCCGAGTTCCCAGCGCCTGACATCTGGTCAATATATAACCAGAAAGTCGAGAGATCGCGAAATAACAGTTGCGCGACTAACTGCTTGTCTGCCAGATCATTAGAACCAGGGCTATAAGGCGCCTGGTATACAAAAGTGACATCTCTCCCTTCCACCGGTCGCACCTGGCTCGAACGCCACAAACTTTCACCGTCGTGCTGCTCGAAGAATAACAGACTTCTGCGGTCATACGTCTGGTAGCGAAGAGAGGAGCCGTCTGCTGAACGCCACAGCTCTGTGATCACACCCTTACGCTTCCAATCCCCTCCCTGGTCCCAATCTAGTAACAGGCGATCGTAGACCACGTCGCCGGTTGCCAATCGTTCAGAAGGACGGCGATTAGCTTTTTCCAGGATCTCAGCTGCACTCGCGGTGGGTACACTGCCTGGCAAGAACTTCAACCCTGCAAAGGTCAACACGACTACCGCCAGCAGTACCAGCCCCCAGGAAACCCATCGACTGGTAGCTAATCGCTTCGCCGGAATGCGTCTGCCATACTGGTCCAACAAACCCGCGCGCAGCCTGGCCTCGAAGGTTGCGGAAGGACCCTCCGGTGTTGGAGACAGCTCTTGGAACTGTGCTGCCAGGTCGAGCAGGGCATCGGACCGATCTCCGGCATCAAGTCGGCGGTTCCAGTCTTTGTAATCGACCTTATTTTCGGTTTTCATTGTTCTTTTCTCCGGAAAATTCACCAAGTGCTTCAAGCTGATGATGGAGACGCTCCAGTGCTCGATATAACCGCACATATACATTCGCCGTCGACAGCCCAACAATTCAGCCGCTTCAGCACTAGATAGCCGCTCAATCAGCCGTAAACTGAGCACTTCCTGGTCATCCTTGGAGAGATTCCGGAATGCCGGACAATAGTTTGCCATTGCAGACTAGATTGGGTTTGTTGCTCAACATCGATCTCTGCCGGATGAGTAGGTAACAAAGAGACGTAACGGTGGTTGCGGCGATGATGGTCAACGATTTGTTGGTAGGCAATACGGTACAGCCAAGCCAGGTAATTGTTACCGTTCCAACCATATTGGCGCAGGTGACGGAGTGCCTTCTCGAAGGTGGCACTCGTGATATCCTCGGCCAGAGCGCGGTCGCCGGTTTGGCGTAGGGCGAAATAGAAAACTGGCTTTACATAGCGATCATATAGATCACCAAATGCGCGGGGATCAGACCGAGCACTTTCGACCAGCGCTAGCTCATCGGAGTCAGACATCATGGGATCTCGCTCTCACTATAAATATAAACGCGAATGACAGCGAAATCTATCTTGAAGAATTCAGTGGATTCCGATTCCAGACTGAATTCCTACCCAAAACCGACTTTTTCAACGAGCTGCCTTCCCCTAACGGCACTTGTGCCTCGATTCGGCACGCTTTATGACTATTAGCCCCATCCACAGCGGGAATTATTCCACACTTCAAGATGGCAGTCTACGAATTTGAGATCATTAAAAACCGGTTTTCACGCTGCCAATACTGAGACAAGCGTGGACCAAGTATTCATGCGACGTGTCAAAAGGCTCTTTGAAGGCGTTTAGAACTTTGTCTTAAGGGTTCGTGATTGTCTTTCACTCCTTCGTTCCAAGGAGCAGACACTAATGCTTATAACCTTGCGGATGCCGGCTATGCCATTGCCAAGCACTCTCTATGATACCGTGTAGGTTAGGGTATCTCGGTTCCCAACCCAGCTCTTGGTGAATCTTGGTGCTGTCGGCAATGAGTATTGACGGGTCACCTGGACGCCGCGGTCCTACGCGTGTTGGAATAGGATGACCGGTGACCTGACGGGCCACTTCCACTACCTCTTTCACGCTAAAACCGCGGCCGTTTCCCAAGTTGTATCGGAGACTCCCTTTATCTAGCGAACGGAGGGCCAGAATGTGAGCTTGTGCAAGATCAAGCACGTGGACGTAATCGCGAATGCAGGTACCATCGAACGTATCATAATCCTCCCCAAAAATAGTGATCGCATCTCGTTGTCCTAAAGCCACTTGCAAAATTAGTGGGATAAGATGTGTTTCTGGATCGTGATCTTCGCCCAGATCAGGGGAAGCCGCGCCACAGGCATTGAAATATCGAAGAGCAGCATAACGCAAGCCGTATAATTCATCCATCCAAAACAATATGCGCTCCAACATGTATTTTGATTCACCATATGGGCTGCCAGGTACAATTTTCTCGTTGGCAGCAATGGGAATTCTTTCTGGCTTATCAAACAAATTTGCGGTAGAGGATAAGATAAATCGACCAACGCCGTAATTAACGGCGCTTTCTAATAAGTTCAATCCATTGCGTACATTATCGCCGAGGTATAGGAAGGGTTTTTCTACGGATTCGCCAACCAATGTATTGGAGGCGAAGTGCATGATTCCTTCAGGGAGATACTCGCCCATTATCCTGTCTAGTAATGCCCGGTCCGCCAGATCACCTTCAACAAGAACGGCTTCTTGATGAACGGCAGAACGATGCCCCTGCGACAGATTATCAATGACTAAAACATCATCGCCACTCTTCACCAATTCTGAAACAACGGTGCTACCAATATAGCCGGCGCCGCCGGTGACTAATACTTTCATCAGTTTGTCCTTTTGTACTGAATGTCGGACAGGTTTTTCAAGCGATCAGCGGCCTGTTCGGCCTTACGGTCGCGCTGATCCTCTGCCAGCATTTCAAAAACCACTAAGAATTTCTTGACCGTCGCCAACCGCAGCAATGATGGGTAGATGCAAGACATGGCGACAAGGTAGCAATAATAGCTCAAAATGCCACACGTCCCAGTAAGGTATTACAGCCAAACAATAGCCAGTTTTGACTACGATACGTTCCTGCTACTCTGATTCCTGTTCATCGTCGTCAACCAATATTTGAATCACCCCCCGAAAGACCACACTCTTTCCTATTTGCATTCGCTCAATAGGATATCATTCGTACGCCAGTTGATTCGTGGTCGACTGTTTCGAAGCCATCCAATATAAATAGGTTTTATTGCCCCCCACCCCAATGCGTCACCATGAGAAGGGGCGCAAGGCAAGCAAATCTCTAACTCGAGGTTTGCTGATCGAGCATGCTGCCATAAGGAGATGCCCGGTTCTATTATTCGCCTGTCTTTACAGATAAGAGCGGGTGCCGTGTAGCTCGCCAAATGGCGCTGGCTATCCCGTCAATAAGAGGAATGAGGACGTCCCTTGTCGTAATGTGGGTGATAGTTACTGATCTCATCATCTTCAGCACGATAGCCCAAGGTAGACAGTGCGTCAAAGCCGCAGGCGGTAAGGCAAATTTGGTACTTCTATTGACAGCCTGACACATTTCATGACAGTATGGTAGCGCTACCATGTTTTTGTTTTGGTGTATCTTGTGCCGATATTTTCTTTAGGATGATAGATGCCCATGATCAATGATGTGGCAAAACGAGCTGGGGTCGCTCCCTGGTTTCTAAACCGCTGGGACTGAAGGCGATCAGGATCACGGCGTATGTGCAGCTGGCCGTGAAGGTACGTAGTGGATTTACTTCACTGCTGACGGGCGTGCCGTCGCCGAAGTTCCATTCATAGCCGGTGACTGTGTCCGTCAGCCAGCTGGTGTTGCTGAAGGTTAACTCCAGGGGCGCATTGCCGTTCGTTGGGCTCGCGGAGAAGCTAACCAGGAGATCGTCCAGACCAATGTAGCTGGCTCTCCGCGACTCGAAGGCACCGAAATAGTAGTTGCCCGAGGTGCTGGTGTCCAGACCACTGTTGGGTCCCAGGCGAACGGCGTCCAAGAGGTGGGTGTCGTTGTCGATGTTGACCAGCGGTGTCTTCAGGTCGCCGTCGATCCACAGCATCAGGTAACCATCATTGGCCCCACCGGCCGTAGCAGCCATCCAATCGATCTCAACTGAGATGTCGCAGAGCGGCCACTTGGCGAATGGAACAGAGGGAACAGGGTGGCTCGGTCAGGATTCCGGCCTTGGCTGCATGGAAGCTCGAGGATAGCCCTGCCGGTTCGGACGGGTAAAAACTTTAACATAAAAACTTTATCGATCTGTTAGACGTCAGTGACAATGTCACCCTAAACAGTTCAATAAAAATGTCACCATGGCAGAATTAAGCTGATGGATATGTGGATAACTGCACACTTCCCAATTACCCACATATCCACAACCTCTACGGCTGGGGCCGGTCCTGTCATTAGTCATATTATTCATTTAGTTCTTCTTGCTCCTGACGGCGTCGATAGGCTGCTCGGCCTTGTCGTCGCCACGGATGGTTATAGTCTGGCTTTCGAGGCTCTTGGGCAGAGATGACTTTGGAGCCATTAGAAGGAGGCGGGGATGGGATTTGAACAGGAGGGAGACGGTTAGCAAGATGCTTAACTGCTGGTACAAATTGCTCAAGACGAGGAGGGCCTAGTTGAGCTGGTTGAATCGAACCGAGAACCTGACGCTTGTAAACCACAGTCAGGCGGCCATCCATGCGATGACGCAGTTGGATACGGCGGCCGGCCAGGTTGAGACGAACGGGTAAATCCGGCAGATTCAAGTCATGTCCGAAAAGAGAGATGGTGTGGTCATTAGTCACGGTGCGCCAGTAGGTGAAGCAGATCCGGGCGTTGGCTTCAGCGCGAGACAATTGGGGGCGGTAGGCGGTACCTGACTGGGCTGGCGGTTTGGTAAACCTTTTGTTGAAACGAGGTAGATACTTCCGAAGCGCCGCATTAGCTTCTTCTAGATTGGTAGCCCCAACTTGCCGTAATTCCTTAACCAATCGGTCCTGAAGCGTTCCAAAAAGGCGCTCAACACGTCCCTTGGCTTGGGGAGAACGGGCGCCAATCAGGTGGATATCCAGGCTATGCAGTAAATGGCCCGGATGTGAGCGGGGTTCCAAGCCGGCCAGCTGCTCCTCAATGGTAGCCTCTTTAGGATTCTGGAAGATCGTGTGCCGGTCGGCATACAGTGCCAGCGGGAGACCGTGGGTCTGGCTGATGTGGTGAATCAAGAGTGCGTATCCAGTGGCATCCTCTGTTTCCCGAAATACTGCCCATGGCACCTCATTGGTGGCGTCATCAATGGCCGCATGTAATGTCAACCAAGGCCCTCGTTCCTCCAGCCAGTTATGCTGGCTACCATCCACCTGTAGGAGCATGCCAGGCTGTGGATAGCGCTCCCGTCGCCGCCGATGGCGGGGCACCCGTCTCTTGCGCGGGCCTGGCAGGCCATGACGTTGTCGAATCCTGCGCACCGTGGAGCTCGATACTAATAGGCCGTGTTGTTCTTCAAGTTCTTCGGAAAAATGGCAGTTGTTGTAGTCGTGGTACTGACCCCTGGCCAGTGCCACAATTTTCTCCTCCACAGTCTCAGGTGTGCGTCTGTGGGACCGTTTGCCTCGGTTTCCGTGAGCCAGGACTGCCGCCCCCTCCTGTCGATAGGCGGCGATAAGTCGGCGAGTATGGCGCAATGATAGTCCCAACACCTCAGCCGCTTCCTGACCGGTCAACCGTCCTGCCAGTAGCTCATTCAAAACCAACAATCGTTTCTGTTCCTTTAGATTCAATGTCACCTCTTTTTTCATAGGGTGACATTTTTACTGGAAAATTAATACACTGTTAAGTATTTTAAATATTTATGAATTTATTGGACTTTTGACATTGTGAACTGAACTCAGCATTCTCTGAGCAAAATCTAGTACGTTAAAAATCGAATAGTCGAGCCGCTGAATCCGGATAAGCCCTGATTTTCAGGCGCTGACGTATACTTTGTAACGCCGTCGACGCCGTAGTCTTGTACCTTTTCGACGGCCGGGCGAATAACCTCGGGGTTTGGGCGCTCTAGCCGATGTGCCCAACTGGCGAATAATTCTTCCAAAGTCCCGCTGAACCAGGGTTGGTGTCATGACCCGTGCTTTGGCCGCTGGCAAGTAACGCTCCCACGGTCGTGGCAAGTTCTGTGCCACCGACCGCGCAACCCAGAGCTGTGCGTAAGCCAGGTGAACCAGTTGCCACCATGTCTCTTCGCGTTCGACGTCAGGTGTCTGGAAACTAGCAAGCAGGAGCTTCTGCTTACCGAAGCGAAAGAAGTGCTCCAAATGCGACCGGTGCATGTCTGCCTCGAAGATATCCAGTAAGGCTAACTCATGGCGCCGTTGGCCAATGACGATCAACCACAGGGCCTTTTTGTGAACGGGTCTGCCCCAAATATCATACCAGCGGACACGAACTAGGGTAAAGGGATACTGGTGCATAGGGATGGGTCTTGGCTTCTGTTTCCCACGCATGAGTAGATTATGCCAGGCCTGGATTTCTACCCGATAGCGGTGACCACGGCGACTGATATGGGTTGTCATGGCCGTCTCATCGGGCGGATGCCATGTCCCAGGATCTTTGAGCGAGAAGCGTTCGCCATACCAGCGAGGATGCCCTTTGTTTACTCCTTCTTCCTGACTTGCTCGTCGGTAGAACGTGCGGTTGCTGCGTGCCCGAGCAACGGTAACCAAACTTCGATGATGGCGATTGGCAGCCAAGTAAGCGGGTTTGCTGTAGCGAGTGTCGCCTACTTCCACACAAAGCCGGTCATGAAAAGGTAAGTCCGGGTTGCTCAGCAGTCGGTCCATTCTTTCAGCAGCGAGCAGTTCTTTATCCGCCGGGGACTCAACTCTTTCGGTCGCCAATGGCACAATCCAGGGCGCGATTGTCGCCTCTTTCTCAGGCAAGAGCGCCACAGTTGAGTACTGATGGCCAACGGCCACCGGTTTATTCCCTTTAACCTGATTGGGCTGATGCACCATGCTGCGATCAGGCAAGGTCGGACTGAACAATCTCGGTTGGGAAGTGACGTCGACACCCAGCAACCAGAAGGGAAAACGCTCAGGTTGTGACAAATGAGACCCTACCAGCCCGGAAATCGCTTCCGCCGCCAGTTCCGCTTCATCGATGCCCTTATACAAGGCAGTATAGCTGCGACGAAAGGCTGGTGTCAGACTTAACTCGACCACCGAGGATGCATTCGTATTGCTACAGAGGGCATCTAGCAAATCCATCAATGTGTCGGCTCGATTGTTAAAGTTCCGGTATACTGATTCTCGGAACTGTTCCAATTTTGTAGTGTCTTTTTCCATACACTCTAGTTGGAACAGTTTCTGTCATTTTGTCAAAAGTCCAATTAGAATTAGCCACATTAACAACCGAATAACGAGCATTCAGCTTTTCACGACAAGTCTCAATCGAGAATTGCCAATTGATTTTGATGCGCTTGCGTGCCCGGTCGGCGATGATAGCCAGCACTTCGGATTCCAGTTCTTCAATCGTCGGAATGCGGCGATTGAGACAAAGCCGGGCCAGGGCCGAAAATTCGATTTCGATCATGTTCAGCCAGCTAGCCGCTTTTGGTGTGAAGCAAAACTCAAACCGTTGAGCTAAGGCCAGCGCTTCATCAGCGGGCAAGTTCTCGTAAAAAGCGCTGATGTCATGGGTGTTCAGATTATCCAGTACCAAACGAATTGTCTTGGCCTCCGGATAAGCCGCCGCCAGTGCCTGACAGAACAAAGTGAACTCTCTTTTAGTGCGTTGAGCGTGAACTTGAGCCAGACGATGACCCGTCAACGGTTCAATGGCTGCCAGGAGAGCACAGGAACCGTTTTTTTCATAAGCATAATGTTCTTTGCGTACTTGACCGCTCTGCATGGCCAATGGTTCCACCACATCACCAATCAGAAAACAAGGACGTTCATCGAAACAAATCACCGGATAAAGTGGGTCGTAAGGCAAGGTATACAACCAGAGGATTCGCTCCATTTGGGCAATAAATCGACTGGTTATCTTGCTGATGACCCAACAACGTTTCAAATGAGGTTTGAGTTCGTTTTTTTGAGAATCCGACGCACTTCGCCATAGGAAATGGCCTCAACGTACTCGAGCTCAACCGCTTTATCGGCTAACAAACGCAAAGACCAACGCGCATACCCTTCAGGCGGGTCACTACAAGCCAGTGCTGTAATTTTGGCCCGTTGCAGTCCGTCAATGACGGTGGGACGACCCGGTCTTGGTTTATCGGTTAGGACTTCCAGACCTGATTCCTTGTACTTTTTCGCCCAGATTGATGGGCTTTGTTTGGTGACACCAACGGTTTCGGCCACTGTTGTAAAGGTTCGACCTCGATCTAATTCGAGGAGAGCTAACGCTCGTTTATAGGTGTTGGCACGTAAACTGCCTTTCTTTAACAAGTTCTCTAAATAAGTTCGATCTTCTTCGCTGAGCTTGACATGTTCTTTTTTCATCCTGCCAGCTTATCGAACTTTTTGATTACAAACAAGATTTCTTATTTATTTGCGTAACAATGTACTTAATGGGTGACAGATTTACTGAAGAATAACAAAAAACTTTATCGATCTTGACAAGGGTAACGCTGTTCGTTAATATGTACGTACGTAAAATAGATAATGTACGTTTGTTTTTCCCATAAGGTGATATGATGAAACCAGTCACACCAACTGAATTAAGGGCGAATATCTATAATCTGCTTGACCAAGTTTTGAAGACCGGCATTCCTCTCGAAGTCAGGAAAGGGGGCAAGATATTAAGAATCGTACCGGGAGATAAAGCAGATAAATTCCAGAATTTGATCTCGAGACCTGATGTGATCCTGGGAGATCCAGAAGAGCTTGTGGAAATCAGTTGGGAAAATGAGGTGAATCTTGATTTATCTTGATACCCACGTTGTTGTTTGGTTATATGCAGGGTTGGCAGAGAAATTCGGTCAAACTGTCAAGGATCTGATCAATGAACACGAGCTTTACATCTGCCCGGTCGTTCGTTTGGAATTGCAGTATTTGTATGAGATCGAAAGGATAACGGATGAGGCTGATGCCATTGTGTCGGATTTAACAAATCACCTGGGGCTCAAAGTTTGCGACAAGGATTTTAATAACATCGTCAGCCAGGCGATAACATTCTCGTGGACACGCGATCCCTTTGACCGTCTCATCGTGGCAAATGCTGGTCTAAATGACGACCTATTGATATCAAAAGACCAAAACATTCTTGGCCATTATCACAATGCCAAGTGGTGAGAGACCTTCGTTAATTTCAGTCTTTCAATAGGAATGAAGGCGTCATCACCCCTTGATCGGACGCTATACGCTGTGGGAGCCTTGACGGGTGGATTATTCTGAGTCTTGTGTACGACGTGAATAGGGTACGTGCAGAAGCGAGGCCGCCTTGTGTTGGGCCCGCTTACCGCGGCGATCATAACGGCTGGTGGTGGCCGGGTCGGCGTGGCCGGCCAGTTTGGCCCGTTTGCGCAGCATGTTGTAGACGGCCTGGTCGGTTAACCGGCCGCGGTAGTTGCGATTGCCTAATCCCCAGAAAAGTGGACCGGTGGCCGGGCCGCGAACGGCCAACCAATCGACCAGCGCGGGCGCGGCATTGCCTACGGGCACAGTTCGCTGTTTGCTGCCTTTACCGCGTACGATGAGTTCGTTCTCTTCCTTTCTATAGTCGGCGCTATTCAGCGACACTAATTCGGCCCGGCTCAGGCCGCAGCCGTAAAGCAGTGAGATGATGGCCGCGTCGCGGATGCCTAATGACCGTTGCCGGCAAATGTTGATCAGCGCCGCCAGCTCGTCGTCGGAGATTAGGTTGTTACCGTCGGCAACATAGGCCGCAGCCTGCTTGTCTTTGATGAGATGAGACGAGACGAAAGCAAGCGCCGTCGTATCGGCCGTCCTTAAAAGAGGCCTAGTTCGAACGTTGGTTGCAACTCCCAACTGGCGTTACCGTCAGCCTGGTCGACTCTCTTGACAGGAAGACGAGCGCATAATGCCTAATCCATTATTCCTCGTCACCTACCTCTTTGCGAGAACTACCGTCCAGTGCTGCAGGTATATTCTACCTAATGTGCAACTTATCAGGCGACCACCAAATCATCTAAATGCAATGGTGGACGCCCTAGTTGCAGGTTGATAAACACACAAATCGTGTGTGACAGTACCTTACGAATTAACCGATGCTGATAATGCCACAGGTCATGAGCCCGCGTATTGGCAATGTGGTAGTGCTCGGTCAGATGTGAACCGACGGTTTCCACCAGTTTGCGCCAGCGACTACATGTTTTCAAGATGGCTAATGGTGGTTTCACAGTCATATTCTTGCGAGCAGGCACGATCAGTTCAATATGCCGTTTTCGAGCGAGATTCTTTTGACGAGGGCCATCAATGAAACCTTTGTCGGCGGGGACGATACCTTCAAAGCCAGCCACCAGGTCATCCAAGAGTTGGCTGTCATGCGGACGAGCCGGCAAGAGAGGATAATGGATGATCATGCCGCTTCGAGAGATGCGCAGGCCCAGCTTGAAGCCATAATAGTGCATCTTTTTGGCCGCACAGTAGCCATAATCGGCGACTGGCTTGAAACAACGGTCACGCCCGCTTCGGGTGTAGGTGCAAACTGGCAAGGGCAAGGTGTCAATGACTTGCACCTCATCGGCTGCTTGGCCGCTGATATGGGTCAAGCGTTGTTGCATCCGGGCTTTGATAGCCCACAGATTGGCCACCTGACGCACAAAGCTGGTTCGTTCCCGCAGTTGAGGGAAAAATGATTGATAGTGCGTGCAAAAATAGTCGAAAATGTCTTCATCCTGGCTCAAACCGAAGTATTCACCACAGATTTCGATGGTGATGACCTCTTCATCGCTTAGGGCTGGTGGAAATCCGCGTTGACGAAGAGACACTGAGCAACGAGGGCTTGATAATTTTCGCACACCAAAACGTACACCATGATGATAAAATAGTCTCTGGACATCGGATAATCTCCTTTCGAATGGGTTGTTTGGATACTCCTATTCTACAAGGATTTATCCGATGTCTACTTCAAGAAAAAGTCGCACATTAGGTATATTCTATGAAAAGCATCAAAAAAATACACCAAAGTGCGAGAGACCAGGCTTGAGTTTGCCGTTTTGATTTCTGAACAGGCTGTGTGGGTTGAACCGATGGAAAGACCAGACATTGTTGATGCGCACGAGTCGGACAATCGTTACTTAGAATGTGCTGCGGTTGGTCATGCCACATACATCATCACCGGAAATGACCACATGCTTGATTTGGGAGAGTATGAAGGCATCGCGATTTTGACGCCCGCGACCTTTGTAACGCTGTGGAATCTGGTCAAGCTTGAATTCTTTCGAAACCTCGTTGACAAATGAATAGCTTTTTCTGATATCCTGGAGTTGACGAATTCATTCTTTGTCGGTCTATTCACCGGTGCTTATTGATACAGAAATGTTGGCGTTGGGATAGACAACCACACCCTCAGGAATTTCGTCTATTTCATCCAAGACCCCAATGTCTCTCAGAGCATCAAGCGACTTCTGGGCAATGCCCACTCCAGAATTGTTACCCCCCTTTTCCCCTTGAATCCACACGGCCGCATCTGAACCAGTCGTCTCGCCCGAGTGTAAAGGCTGACCATTGCCCCTCGCAAGATAGCTGGATGGCGGATTGGTGGATACCTGGCCAGGTAGTTCTCGGCCGCTTGTCGGGCCGAGTCGAAATCCTCTACAAGAGGGATCCGATACGGCCGAGTTCGTGCTAATCGCCGAATTGTCCCAATATACACCTGGTTCAACCCGGCCCCGATGCTTACCGTCTCTAGGTCATTGGCAAGGCCATCGAACACCTCCTGCGGCGGCCTGGTGGCGTGAACCAACTCGTTCCGTCTTGCCTCGATATAGCCAACATGCTCCTTGACCCCTCGTACAGTTTTATCCAGCCAATGATCCTGGCTCGCCACCGGCCACTGCGGAGGATCCTCCCGATCATAGCTCAATCGGCCGTACAAGATCTCCGGGACAGGATCGCCGCTCTCCAGAATCTGGCGCGAATTCTGGTAATTCCAGGCGATGACCTGGCTGAGATCGGCGCCAGTCTTGACGGAGCTATCAATAATATCCTCTAATGGCGCCGGCGGTTTCTCCGGCAGCCGATCATACAACGCCTTGTTCACCATCAGGCTGTTGCAATACATCCCCAACGCCCCCTGGTTGACCAGCGCCCGCTCTTGTAAATTAATCAAGAAAAATCACCCACTTTAATATTAAAAAGTCGACCACATGGGCCTGAGCCGATCAATTTTAATAACGAAAAGTCACCCATTTTAATAACGAAAAATCTACCACCCTACTGATTACAGGTAATCACTACTGACTCTCTTGCTGCATCCTCTGTCGAAAACGATGTGACTCGCCCAACAGTTCAATGATATGGGCGTGGTGTGTCAAACGATCTAAAAGCGCTGCCGTCAGGCGTTCGTCACCAAATACCTGTACCCAATCGGCAAACTTCAGGTTGGTGGTGAGGATAAAAGAAAGCCGCTCGTAGATCTCTGAGCAGAAAGTAAATAATACTTGGGCCCCATTAGACGAAAAGGGGATAAAGCCCAACCCATCCAGCACTACCAGGTCAAGCTTAAGTGCTTGAGCGATAAAACGATGCAGCCGGTGCTCATCCTGAGCCTGTAAGAGTTCGTTGACCAAACTGGCAGCAGTCCAGAAGCGTACTTTCCGTTTTTGGCGACAGGCGGCCAGGGCGATTCCAGTGGCCAGGTGGGTCTTCCCCAGACCCGGGTTGCCGACGAAGATAATCGACTGGCGCTTCTGGAGGTATTCACTCCGGGTCAGGTCCAGGATCTCGGCCTTATTGAGTGTAGGGACCAGAGAGAAGTCGAAGTCGGCCAACTCTTTGAACACCGGAAAGCGGGCTGCTTTGACCCGCCGCTGGATCATGTTGTGCTCCCGCTGGTTGATTTCCTGCTCAGCTAGAGCCAGTAGAAACCGCGTGTGGTCCAGGTTGTTGCTGGCCGCATCGGTCGCGAACTGTTTATAGTTCTTGAGAAAAGTAGGCAGCCGCAGTTGGCGCAAATAGGTGTCCAGTAATCCATTCTGCTCCATCACTCACCTCACGTCCAACAGCTGGTTATATTGACCCAGTTCCACGGGTTGATTACCTATCCCCACCAGTTCCGGGCGGAAACTCAGGTCCAGGTTTTTGGGGTGATCTTTGGGTTCCAGCAACTGCCGCAGACAGAGTTGGATGCCATCTAAATGGGCAGCACCGAAATCCAGCGCCATTTCGACCGCTTGCTTGACCTGTTTTTCAGAATATTTTTGATGCAACTTCAAGATCTCCAGGAACTCGCGCACCCCTTGCCCATTCGGTTTGCTCTCCTGCAACTCTGCCAGGAGCCGTTCGTAACTTTTCGGCCACTGTTGGCGCCAGCGGCGTAGCGGCTTGGCATGCTCGAAAGCACCCGGACGCTGTTGCAGCAAGGGCAAATAGTGCCAGGGGTCCAGGATATCCTGCTCTTTCTGGAAACAACGTGAATGAACGGCGATGACCTCATCCTGATAGAGCAACTCGATTCGGAAGGGGAAGGCTCGCAGCACCAACTGCCGGTCACGACAGTCATAGGGCACAGAATAGCGGTTGGTGTCGTATTCGACCTGCAGGTAACCGTTGGGCTTGACCACCCGGGTGATGCAGGCCGGAAAGTCTCGTTCAGGTAAAGGCAGTAAGAAAGCCTTCTCGGTTTCCCACAGCTGGGCAACCGACTCTTTTTGGCCGCGGGTCCGCCGCTGGGCATCTTGGAGACAGCCCTGGCGAAGAAAAGCGTTCAGTTCTTCGAAGGTGTTCATCTCTGGTATAGGTGAAAAGAAGTTGCGCTGGGCGTAGCCAATGTCGTTTTCCACACCGCCTTTCTCATGCGCCTGGGCCGGCGTGCAGTAGTGACTCTCGAACAGGTAGTAGCTGCGGAATTCTTTGAATGCCTGCTGTTCCTGACGCTTCTTGCCTTCCAGAATACGGTACACAGCCGTTTTTAGGTTATCGTAGGTGATCCGCCGTGGCACCCCGCCGAAAAAGTGGAAGCCCTGGATATGGCCTTCGAAGAAGGCTTCCTGTTTCTGGAAAGGAAAAGCCATCACGAAGCGGGCTTTGCAGTAGTTCAGCCGCATATTCAGAAACTGTACCTTGGTCTCCTGGCCCGCCATCCGTACCGTAGCTTCGCCCCAGTCAACCTGAGCGTCCTGGCCAACATCGAACTCCAAAGGCAGAAAAGCCTCCTTGCGCTTGCGCTTCTTGCGCTGCCGGCAAACGTAGTTGTGTACGCCACCTTCACACCCCTGATAGCCTTCTTTTTGAATGATCTTGAAAATGTTTTTGGCGGTGTAGCGCTGTTTTCGAGGCAGTTTCTCGCTCTCGTCCAGTAACTCGCTTATTCGTTCTCGGTAAGCGCCTAATACCGGAGCTGCTCGCGGCTGTTTCAGTTGGTAGGGTTTGGGTATGGGTTCAACAATTGCTTTGCGAATCGTTTTCCGATCTACCTTCAACTGCCGGTGTTTAGCCCGGATACTTAACCCTTCGACAAAAAATGCTCTGCGGATCTGTTCATAATCTTCCACCTTTTTCATCTCCTTACCTCCAGTGCCGTTATGGTACTGGAGGGAGCTACGGGTGGTCGACTTTTCGTTATTATTTTTTCAACCGAGTGGTAGACTTTTCAATTGTAAAACACACGCTCTGCCGCCCAGTCCATCACGTCCACCGTGTAAACCTCTTTGTCCTTCAGCCCGGTCATCTTTACCGGATCCACCAGCCCCAGATAGCTGGGATCGGTGAAATCAATCCGTGGTGGTAGGTTGCGGCTGTCGGCTTTTGGGAACCGCACAACATCATCCACGATAGCCCATTCCAGAACATGACTATTGGCCGTTGGTTTCAACTGCACATACTCGCCCACCTGATTTGGGCTGCGCCAGGCCAACACCTTGTGTTGCCCATCATGATCCTCGAAAGGGAAAACCCACAAGGCATCGTCATTATCTGCGCCACCCAGGATGCCGGCAATGCCTTCTCCTGGCGATCCCGGCCGTTCAGGGGAATCAGGCAAGGTCAGCCAATCTTCGTCGTTCACCCAGGCTGTGCCTCGCCGGCGATCAATATGGACATGGCCTCTGGGCACATCTAACTTCAGGCCACCCTGCCGCCCCACCCCGGCCGGCATGACGTAGTAGCGGCCGCCGGGGATGGGCAGGCGCAGCTTCTCCAGTGTGGAATGATTCAAACGCCGCAAATGTTGGTTGGCCAGGCTTTTGACGATGCCGCCGAACCACATGGGCTGACCACCGCTAACCAGGTACTCGCGCACATGCCAGCTGGTGATGTCTTCTATCGTCGTATGCTGGTCGATGCGGGCCATCATATCAGCGATAGAGCCGTCCTCGATAGATCGCAGAAACAAGTCACCCTCATCTCGGAGCCAACCGAGCAGCTGCTTTTCCTGAAAGAACGGATGGAGGTTGATCAAACTTTGGATATCCAGGCGCATATCGTCGTGACCGTGAACGAAGCTGATGCCCACAAAGGTCTGCTCATTATCCAACCTTATTTCCTCTTTCGTATCCTGGGGCAGAATGAAGTCGGCTTCTAGATCGTCTATGACGATGGCGTGGCCCTTATCCTGCCCCTTGGCGGTCATAAGTGTAAACTCCACCCGTTGGGTATGATTCAGTTCTCGCTCTAACCTTGCCCGTTTTGCTGGGCTCAGGTCATCCGACAAAGCCATCTTTTGTAGCATCTTGCGGCTGATGAGCCCGGCGCCATCCCAGACCTTGGCGCCCTCGTTGTCTAGTTTCAAATAGGCTATTTGCACCTGGTCAGGCTCAAAGAAACCGCTGACAAGATGCGGCCGCATCACCCGGGAGATACGTTTGGACAAAACAAAAGCGCCTTTCTCCAGGCTAAGTTCCAGCCCGGTAGCTTCCAGGAATTGTTCAGTGGTCATATTGTCTACGTAAACATCGGTGATGCTATTGCTATTGACCCAGCGCAGTGTGGGCGAAGCCAAACCAAAGGTGTGGACGGGATGATATTCGGCAACTTCCCCCACCGGCCGGGTTAGGGCATGCCAGGCCCGCCTGGTCTGCTCAAGAAAGGGATAGGTCGCCCCGCCCAGCGGTGTATCGTAACTGATAACATTGTAGCTAAGCTTGCCGGTGTCAATCGGGGCCATCCGGTAACCGACTCCTGCACTGCCACCCCGGCCGCCCATCACAATCCTCCCAAAATCCAAAACATTGCTGTCGTTTCCATTAGTGTTTCACTCCTTTTATCCTTATCTTTACTCCATCTGTTGGCCGAAAGGCGGGCTACATATACAATTGCACAGTGAAGATTAACGAGTTTATATGGCCTGGGGATCGTATTGAACATATTGCTGGCCACGCTGTCACACCTGAAGAGGTTGAAGAAGCATGCTTTGGAAAAGCGTTTGTTCAAAGAGCCCGATCCGAAGGCGATAATCCGGTTTATTATGTTCTTGGACAAACAAAGACTGGACGATATTTGTTTTGTGTTGTTATTAGATTTCCCGGCGGCGTGGGATATCCGGTTACAGCCCGAACGATGACTAATAAAGAAAGACGCCGCTATCAAAAATGGCAAAGAAAATGAACAATCAGCAGATACCACAAATAGACTCCATCGAGGAGCTGGCCCATTTCTGGGATACTCATGACCTGACGGATTTTGAGAATCAGTTGGAAGAAGTAACGGCGCCGGTATTTGAGCGGGAAGCAAAGGTAACCGTTCAATTACAGCCTGAGGAGGTCCAGGCAGTCAAAAAAATCGCTGCCTCAAAAGGCGTCGACGACACTGAGCTGATCCGCCAGTGGGTATTGGAGAAGCTACATCTTTCTCAAGCAAGCTGAAGGAAGTCCGTCTTCGCGCGTTTCCCCGGTAGTTAACCATGTCTATCTGTTTCCGTTTAGCCTGGCCACATCGCGACGAACAGTATCTACCGACATGCCAATGATCGCCGCCCCCTCCTGCACATCTAGCTGGCCGACGTGTACCTGCGCGGCCACCCGCAAACGCTCGTTCATGGCATTCCAGGCTCGAAAGATTGGCTGGGCCTCGTCAAGCGCCACCTGAAGATCCCTTACCTCGGCCCGAGATGCGGCCGCCGCGTCGAAAGCTGATTCCAACTCGGACCGGACCGCTTCCAATTCTGTTTTTAGCCAGTCGCTTGCCCGTTGCGCTTCATGCAATTCTGCCAGTGCTTGCTGTTCCTGCTTTTGGACTATTGACAGCTCCTCCTGCGCACGCTCTGCCCGCTCTTGAGCGACTTTCATTTCACTTTGCCAGTCTTCAACCACGTCCCGTGCCCGGGACTCATGATGCCAGGCCATGATCGCCAGCCCAACGGGCACAATACTGGCGAACAGAACTGCTTGCCAGATGGGCAAGACCGCCTCATTGGTTGGTTGGCTGTAGAAGATCCACTGCAGGCCGAAGGCGATGGCTGTCGTTAGAACGGCCGTGAACTTCCAGGCTATCTGGCCAACGCGCACCGCCCGCTGTACAGTCCTGAAATGCAAAAGATCGACGAAGAGAGCGATGGGGATGGCCACCAATAACGGATCATGACTGCGCAGGGCTTGAAAGTAATGATACGCGCTTACGATGACCACCAGCGGGATCAGATTAGCCTGATGGAGGAAATCAGAGAAACGCTGCCACAGCTTACTCATGGGTTTTCCATCGCTAAATCACTCTGGTGCGCCCGTTTGCACCACTACGGCGTGCTGACCGTATCCCCTGCCATCGTGTTGGATAAACCAGTATCTCGGCCAGTTCGAAGCAGGCATCCGGGGCAGGACCGTAACACAAGATCAGGCTGGGTTGTAATTGGTAAACCATCTCCCGGAAGCCATCCATGAATAGCTGGTATTCCAGCGGTTGGTCTAGATTCACGCCCACGGTGCCTATTGCCACAATGCTCCGCCCCGGCAGACCCAGGAAACAGAAGTCGTAGGATTCGGCCGTGCTCCAGGAAATCGTGGGTAAAACGGTGAAACCCTTGGACTGCCAGAAACAGCCGCACCAGCGACTACGGTAGATGTTATAGATTTGCAGGCTCAATGGCCAGTCCCGGTACAGGCTGAAATCCGGTGTCAGCAGAATCTCGTAAGGCGCCAGCGCTTCCAATGCTTTGCGCGGCCGGTTCCAGACTGTTTCGAAGCGGTAATCGTCCAGGAAGAAGTGGACAACACCGTCGGCCAACTCCTGTTGGCTACGTACCCGCGTTCGGTAAGGCACCAACCACTCGGGCACGACAGCCAGCGGGACATGCTGGAGGGCTGGGATCCCCAGCTCATTGTCCGAGGGGAATAGATGCCGGGCGTTTAAGGCATCCAAGCTGCCAGGCTTACTGCGCCAGCGGTCACTGCCCTCGGGCAAATGATTACCCATCCCCAGATCGCTCCAACAGACGGGCCAGCAGCGCATCTTTGTCCACGGCCTTGGCTAGGCCGGCCTCGAGCCCGCTCTGCAACGTAGACCGAAAGGCAGGTAGCCCGTCATCGGCGATGAGCCCGTTGCCGCCAGCACCACAAGCGGCCGCCAGCATCTGCTCTACCAGCAACGGCGCCAGTAGGCCGGCACCAGCATAACGACCCGCCTTGAAAGCCGCCTGGTTCAATCGCTCATTTCGCCCTCCGGCCGGTGTCGCGGTCAATGCAGCCGCCTCATTAGCCAGCACAGCAGTTGCATAATGGCGAAGACGCTGACCAGGGTCCAAAGGTAAAAGACTGGGGACACAGGATCGATTCTCAGAATGGGCGTCGAGGGCCCGGGCCGCTGACAAGATCGTTTCCAGAGCAGCGGCCGAGACGGGAGGAACCTGATGATCCCCCTGTATCCAACGGTATTCTCGTCCCGAGGCATGCCAAGACGGCGGAGCGATGACATATCCACCCTGGCCACGGGTTTCGAACAACACACGACCGGCACCGTCCTGAGCCAGCTTGCGATTTCCACCCACTTCGGCTGCGCGCAAGTAGACGTGTAAACCTTTCCCAGTTCTGACTGCGGGGAGTTTCTTGCCCAGTTCGCCCACGGCGCTCCGCCAGGCCAGGTAAGTGGTAGCGGCCTCATGGTCGAAGTCCAGGACGAGCAGGCCATCGCTGACCTGGCCACAGACAATGCCCAGGTTGATGCGGGGCTGGCGGCCAAACCAATCCCGAATTTGCTCCATGGTTGCCGGCTCTAGCTGGAACGGTTTCCAGGCACAGAGTGGTTTTTTATTGCCCGCCACTGGAATGACCGACAAGCCAGCCGCCCTCGCGTATCGGGCGGCTTTGAGCGTCTTGTCAGCTGGCATGGGACAGACCCTCCTTATAGAGCAGTTCAACCGGACAATTGGCGGTATGGTCTCGCCAGTCTTGCAGGAAGTCGGTCAATAGGAGCTCCGGCCACGTTTTCAACAAGAAGCGGACGCTGTGCGACTCTTGGAGAACCTGGCTGACCTTGTCCACCAGCTTAGGTGGAATGATGGCCAGAACCACCGGGAATTGAACACCCTGAAAGCGACCTTGCCAACCATCACCATTTCGGCGGGCGTGTTCGTAAAAACCAACCTTGTTAGGCCAATGGGTGCTACCCCGGTCCATCTCGACGAAACAAGAAACAATGGCGCCCTTTGCGATCAGAACCAGGGTGCCGTCTGGCCGTACCAGTTCTTCGCCGGCCAGATTACGAATGGCCGATGCCTGTTCGTTGTACCAGATGACCTGGCCATTCACTTTTCGCATGGCGCCCTTTGCCTGGACGTACACCTCGCTAACCTGAAGATCGTGAATCAGCAACGGGTTGCCTCGTTGTAGGTCGTAGCGACCGCTGTGGTTGAGGGCGGTCCGTGTAAGCCCGCGACGGATGGCCAGAATCTCCTCGCCCACCGTTCCCAAACCGTAGACGTGACAGACCTCCATGCCAGCCATCCTCATCCGGGCCATCAGGTCGGCGGAATAATCCAGAAGGTGGTTCTCATAGAGCTTCTTAAGTCGGACTGTTACGGCTTTATCCGTCTTTCCCTGAAAGAAGAGTCTTTGGATCTGCTCGCGACTCATCAGCCCAACACCTAGAAGGGTTTCCAGGATGGCTTCATCCCGGGCCGTAAATCGCGGGCTATCGAGCAACCGCCTGGCGGCCTGGCGGGCGCTGCTATTCAAGGGCTTCCGTTTCTTCCAGCGGCCACCGTTCGCCGACAGGCCTCCTCCTTTGAAGGCCGTACGATAATCCTCGGGAATGTTCATAACGATGCCGTTTTGCCTGGATTGCGCCACTTTTCCCATTCCTCCTTTCTATCTATTTGTGACGGTTTAACAACCGCACCTCGTTTACTTCGCAGGCTATTGTCTGCATTCAACAATTGTTCACTCGTGTTATGTTGATAATCCACTTCGCTGAACCACCAAGGTACACCGATAGCCAGGTGGGAGAGGGTCTTCAGGCGTTCGACTGGATCTGGCATAAGCCCGGGATTGGTCAGGAGTTCGTCGTGAAGCCAACGGTTAAAGGCTCGTTTCATCTCCTGAAGGTCGGCCATTTGCTCTTGAGATCGCTGGCTCAGGAAAGCAATAGCTTTCTTTTCATCCAACGTCAGCTGCTGCTCAATGTAGGCCAGCAACTCGGCGATGGGCACCTGAGCGATTTGCCTGCTGCTGAGGCTGGAGATCTGGGGCGCTTCGGGTAGGAGTGGCGCCCATTCAACCGACGGCGGGCACTTGAATGCCCTGGTCGCTTCCGGCCGCGGCCAATCCGGCCGTGGCGGAGGTGCCATATGCAACAGGCAAGGTGCAGATTGGCCGCCGGTCACTGCTAAACGGGCGTAAGCATGATAGGGGCGAAGACTCTGGATATCGCCTGCGCTGATCGGCTCGCCCAGAACTCGGGCCGCTAATGCGGCATCATCTGCTGCACCGCGAAAGATGACCTGCGTAGCGCATTGGCTTTTTAAGATTGTCTGCAGTTCAGGCGGTAGTGGGGCAAAGGATTGGGCTAGAAAAGTGCCTGCAGCGCCATACTTGCGCAATTCCGTGATAATCTTCTTCACGTACGGCGCCATGGTGCCCACCGCAGCTGCCAACTCATCGATGAAGAGGCTGGCTGGTCGGCCTGTTCCCGGTTTGCGAGCCATCAGGGTCGTGAGGAACTCGCGCACTAACAACGCTCCCCACAGTCGTCTGCCCGTCAAACCCATCTCGGCCGGCATGGGGGCCAGAACGAGTTGGCCGGCACCTAGCGCCGCGTTCAGGTCAAATGTCATCCCGGCCATACCTAACGCCCGGCGGATGGTCGGCGATTTGATGAAGCTTCGTACCCGGGCCTTGGCGGCGTTCACGGCCCGGTTGCGATCAACGACGTTCATACGGGCATAGGCATTCTCCCAATTGTATGATTTGCCAGCCTCAAGCCCATTAGCACGGAAAAGCCGAACGAACATTTGCCGAGATATATATCGGTGCGGTTCTCTGCGCTCCAATAATCACAAGGTCTATCTGTTGGTTGATCATCTTTTGCCTTCCCTTTAGACTGAAATCACAGCAGCCCTCATAGCTGTTAGGCAAACATTATGCCACTTAGCTCCCGCTGGCCCTGCTTGCCTTTTGCATCAATAAGTTTAAACGTGGCCCGACAGTGTTGCCAGGCCTGCTCTTGCATCTCCTTATCTTATTAGCCCCTGCCAACAGCAATGTTTTTCTGGCTACTTTGCAAGTTCAGAGTTGTTTTAACAAAAATGGACACCCTCGCTTTGATTATGTGAGTGAGATCAATCATACACATTTGACCAAAGGAAGGTGTCCGCAATGAGTCTACTCGCATTATTCTGTGATGTCGATGATTTCCTCCTCGCGTATGAACAGTATTTGGACCAGCAAAGGATTGGCCAGCCCAGCGGTAATCGCGGGCCGAAGCCAGCTTTGTCGTTGAGCGAAGTTATGACCATCAGCATTCACTTTCAGCAATCAAACTATCGTCACTTCAAGGCCTACTACATTGAGCATGTGCAGGTTCATCTGCCGTCCGAATTTCCCAGTCTGGTCAGTTACAATCGTTTCATTGAGTTGATGCCTGATGGAATTGCCGTTGTGTGCCTACTTGTGCACCCGTCTGGTGATGGCGACGGCCATTACCTTCACTGACTCAACACCCTTGGCCGTTTGCCACAACAGGCGTATCTACCGTCACAAAGTATTTGATGGACTGATCGTCCGGGGCAAGCAAAGTCGATGTCGTGCGTTAATTGTTGCGACAGGTATGAGGACCTACATATCCCGTTGCATCGTCTGCTGTTGGACCGGGGCTTTGCCGGCATTGAGGTTCAAGAATTCCTGGACCAACAGCAGATACCAGCCTTGATCGCCTGCACCATCCGAGGTAAGAGTGCCGGCACACGCGCGCTTTGTCAGGACAGCAAGAGCTATCGGGCCCAGCGTACTTTCAAAAGTGTCAATGGCAAATTGCGAACTGCAGAACTGGCTGTGTGTTGGTCCTTCACCACGGCCAAACACACCAAACGTCTAAAACGTCGCGCGACCTGGCAACTCTTGATCCTTATCCATCCGGATACGTCCTCATAGCAAGTGTGTCGCCTGTATCACCAGCGTCTTGGTATCGAAACCAGCTACCGTTGCGCTGTCAAGTTTCGCTGCTGGACTACGTTGCCCAACCCCGCATACCGTTTTCTCTTGTTAGCCCTGGGTGTGTTTCTGGTAAACATCTGAACGCTGTTTCGCTGGACCTTCACCCAACCCCTTCGTCGTGGCTGCCGCTTGCTGGATACCCACAAGTCTCAACTGGACCGTTTTGCCAAATTCATTGTCCGGGTTCTGCAGCAACACTACGGTTGCGTTCATCAGATTACGGCTATTATTGCACCTCTGTGGTGAATATTGGATCTACCGAAACTGGATTTTGACGAAAATGGCTGCTAGATGCAACTAACCTGATGTTCCAACATGGATTTCAGGAAATCCCCTTGAAATTCGTTCGGGGTGCAACAAATCGAGGATCTTTAGCCCTTGGGCTGAGCTGGCACCGCCTGCCCACTGTATGATGGCTCGGATTCGTAGCCGTCTTCAACTTGGCTGATACGGCTTGAATTCACACTAGCGGCAATGAACACCGTGGTCGCAATGAAAGATAAAACTATAAAGCTTCCCAAACATAGTAGTGCTGGATTCATTGTCCTTCCATCTACAATCTTATCGTATACGATGGACATGCTCAACTAAAATATTATCACATAACCGGCAAAGGTCACCAGTACTTTAAGACTGTTTTAGTTTTTGCTCCCGGTACTTGAGAACTAAACAATCTTCTAGCAACATATCACTTTCAAAAACATGAGGAGAATCGGATGGGATTGGTTGATTCAAGCGTAAACAGCGTTCTACCCAATCGCGACCTAAACGAAAATAGATTTTATCACGGCGACTCTTGTGGTCAAGCAGATGACGAAATCCTCGTTTCACAACCCAACTACCCAGGATAATAAACCAGACAAGGGTCAGGCAAACAGCCAAAACCAAACGGAAAATGCGGTCAGTATCTGCCAAATGAGTCGCTTCCAAATAAAAGCCATGTCCCTTCATATCACCACACATTTCTTCGATAGTCTGCATACAAATGACAAAATGGTTTGTGTGGCCCGTCTGCTCGGGTTGGAATCACGTAGCGGATTTCGACATCCTCATCAGCAACCACCACTCGGTCTATCAGTAGCTCCACGAGCTGTCGCTTCTGCTCAAAGGAAGCTTGCTGCAACATCGGCTGGATATTCGCACAGAAAGCCTCTATTGAGAAGGCGACTGAACTCAACTCAATTCGCTCCTCGATCGTTGCTTCCAGCTGCGCCTTCTCGATGATTAAGGCGGCCTGTTTCCTATCAAGCTCGGCGCGCTTTCGCTCAAACTCTGCCAGATCAATGACCTCTATCAGGTATGCGCTGAGCAGGCGCTCTTTCTGTCGTGTGATATGTTGCTCTGCCTTGCGGTGCATTTCGCGCCGAGCGCGCAGCTCTTGGGGTAACCAGTGGCCGCCATGAGCTCGTTGGAGAGCGTGGGCTATCGCATCGGGATGGGTCAGCACATTACAAAGATCGGCCCAGACGAGATCATCCAATTGCTGGGCAGGGATAAAACGAGCTGTGCAACGCTTCTCTTGAGAAAAACGCAACGCTTCACTTCGCCCACGACAGACATAGTAATGGTATTTGGCTCCCGACCCACGCGCCGTGGCACTCAAGCGGCATAGCCCGCAACTCACCAGACCACGAAGTAGATAGTCATGAGACGTGTTATTTCGAGATGCCATTTGCCTATTCCAGGACAGTTTCTCCTGCACCTGCTTAAAAACCGACCTCTCTACGATGGCCGAAACTGTAATTGGAATCCATTCTCGTTCTGGACGCAAGACTTGCGTCTGGCCGCGAGCGCCGGCCTCCTGTAAGGCAGACCGTCGCTGCTTAGGCTGTTCGGTTCGGGTACGGTTGGCATAGGTTGTCCCTATATAGGTCATGTTTCTCAGGATACCGCGCACCGTTGTGGTGTTCCAGCGCGCTTTACCGGTCGGCGTGGGAACTCCCAGCTCCGTCAGGCGTTTGGCCACTCGATACAGTGTCGCCTTTGGCTCCAGATACCAATTGAACATCTGGCCGACGATGGCTGCTTCTGCTTTGTCTACATGCACGTGCTCTGGCTCCCGTGGCTGATCCGGGTCTAGACAATAGCCATATGGAACCCTGGTCCAGGGGAGAAGCTTACCGGCCTTGTATTTCGCCAAGCGTCCTCGCCTCATTCGGTCCGCTATCAAGGTGCGCTCATACTCTGCCACGGCCCCTCGGATCTGCAGGAGCAACCGGTCATGCGGATCATCACTCATGGGTCGGTCGAGAAAACAGATCTGAATCCCTCGCTGGGCCAGCTCTTCCATGACCAACACCTGGTGCACATAATTACGTGCTAGCCGGTCAGGTGCGGTGATTAAGACGATATCAAATTCTGCCAGGGCTGCCCGGTCTCTCAGGCTATCCAGGCCAGGCCGGGCCAGCTTCGCTCCGCTGTAGCCCTCATCACGGTATACGTGCTCCGCTGCTAAATGCCACCCCTTCTCCGCTATGTGCTCTTGCAAACGCTCTATCTGCTGCTCAATAGTCTGCTTCTCGACCTGCCCGTACGTTGACACACGGACGTATATGGCTGCTCTCATCCTGTCCCTCCTGGGTTTGAGTGATCCTCGTTGCCCGAGCCCACTTCAGGAGGCACTGGTAGGCCATATCCCATTTTGCTTGCCCATCGCTTCTTGCGTGCATCGCTCGCCGAATTCTCCACTGGTGTTCCATCATAGACTCCTGAAAAGGACTGCTTTTTCAGAAGTTTACAACGCTGCTGATAGGCCCTCTCGCGCTTGCCAAGCGGACTCCGCCATCAGCTTAGCTTCAATACACCGTGGCCGATGAAACAGAATTTGTCATTTGTGAGCAGACCATCTCGATCCACATTCGGATTCTGTAACGACGAATCAATTGCCGAGAACCAGTTTAATTGCTAAGCAAAAACTAGAGTTCTTTTTCGCCCTTATCCCAATGCAAGACCAAGAAAAACCAGCCAACATCATGTGTCGCGGTCAAGCGCACCCAGCCAATGGTTCGCGTTTGCCCTTCTTGAATGGGCAGTTGGTCCAACTTGACCCACTCTTGACCCGTCCAGCGAACCATCGTGCGTCCGTTTTGACGAATGGCGTAATGCCATCCTTGATTAAGCATCCAGCGCCAGAGAGGGACGTTTTGAAAACCACTATCTCCGACCAATCAAACCTTGCTCTCTGGTGGCAACAACGCCTTAACTGTTCGCAGCAAAGCAATCTTGATCTGACACAATCAGAACAGGTTTTCTTATGAAAACGCGTCAGATAATGCAACTTAGAAAGACAGACAAATGTTGCTTCTACAACAACCAACGCCGCAATCGGCGGTTGAGAATCCAGTCTGAAGTTCCTGAAGACCAACCTGCCGGGGACATTGGTCCTCACCAAATTGCACAAAATTTAAGTACCATCAAACGGCCTGATAATGGTAAAATGAATTTGGTCGGCCGGAGGCGAATCTGATAGATACAAGCGGACGCGTTTCTTGACGGAAATGAAAAGAGGCTACTTAACGTGCGCGCTACTCCTGGCTTCGTTACTTACGTTGGCTCTGTCTGCGTGCGATTTGTTATCAAACCCGGGAGCAATAGAACCACAGGACGAAACTGAGTCAAATTCAATTGTCAACCCTACGCCGACTGATTCGAACAAGACCGATACGTTGCCCGCCTCAGGGCAGATCCCACCACCCGCCTTGGTAACGGTCCCAGCAGGTGCCATTCGGGCTGATCTAGCCAGTTCGGTCGGAGCAACCACCCAAGAACAATCCATTTTAACCGACACGATAGACCCGGATAAAGTATTGGAATCGGAAGTAGCTTCTCTGTTGGATCGCCTGAAAAGCGGTGAAGTCCTCTTTAGCTCACTAACTGGCCAATCGGCCGGAGTTAAAACAGCCTATACCTACCGGGACCTGGATGGCGACGGCGTCCAAGATTTGGTGGTGATCATCGTCGCCCTCCAGGGAGGCGTAGTCAGTATTTCGGTCGGGGCTAGTGAGGACGGCACGGCCATTCAAGTAGCCCCCCAAAGGCTGGGCGAAGATTCGGTCCAGGCTCTTTCCGTCGAGCTGTCAAGATTAGCTGAGGTGGCTACTCTTGGCAAAAAGGAAGAAAATGCAGCCCAGGCTATCATTCTCAATTTGGAAGGGGACCAGTTAAAGATTGTCACGGCCCTTGATTGACACTTCGCAACAGATTGACAGTCACTTTTTCCAAATCAGCAATCTACAAAAATTAAAAATAAAAGAGCAGGAGACTTCCATCTCCTGCTCAATTCGCTGTTCGTTGACATACTCACACGACTAAAGTCGAGGAAGTACGTCAAGAGCGAAATATTATAGACAAAAGGCACATATTGTGTTATATGTGTGGCATGAAATTCTTTGATTGGGGTAATGAGAAGAACGCGCAGCTTGAGTCCGAAAGAAATGTCACGTTTGAAGAAACTCAATTCTGGATTATGCGAGATGGACTCCTCGATATTCTTGAGCACCCAAACAAGAAAAGGTATCCGAGCCAGCGGGTATTCCTTGTGAATATGGATGATTACGCTTATATCATTCCATTTGCAGAAAATGGTGATAGGGTTTTCCTGAAGACAATTATTCCTAGTCGGATAGACGACAAGGATGTACTTGAGGGGAGAATGCGAATGATGTTGGATAGAGAAGAGAAACAGCTCCTGGAGTCCGTTGAAAAAGGGGAATGGCAATCGATTTCTGACCTTGAATCAGAGGCTGATCAATACCAAGCCTATGTAAAAGCTACCTTCCGAAAAGACAAAAGGATGAACATCCGTATTTCGGAACGAGTTCTCATCAAATTGCAGCAGGAAGCTTTGGCGGAAGGTGTGCCTTATCAAACGCTGATAGGCAGTATCCTTCACAAGTATATTTCCGGCCGGCTGGTGGAGAGAGAGCCGTGATCTTGGTGCGTAGGAACACCGTAGGAAGGCGTCTGATTTGACGTCAGCGCTCACGGATTTTCTTGCAGTCCCAGCAACTGGCGCGAACAGGGCGCATCTATCAAACATCATATCAATACGGCACCGCATCTTCGGATTAGATAAAATCGGCGGCAATGATTTAACAAACGTTGTGCATGCCTGCACGATAGAACCCAGGGAATGGCAAGCCCGGATGACCTGGAAATACCACAGTGCAGTGTCCACCGTATTGTACTCTGGCTCTTCGCCGGTATCGGGAAAACGGTTGTGGGGTCGGAAGGTGAGCGAATTGGGCTTTGCCGAATTTGTGGCAATCTTGCAGCAGGTGGCAGCCAAGACCAGTGTGGAGATTGTTCAAATAGACCGATGGGAACCGACCAGCCAGGCGTGTACCCTGTGTGATGCCAAGCAATCTATGCTGTTGTCTATGCGTCATTTTCATTGTACTAAAATGCGGATGTTCTGTTTCTCGTGACCAGAACGCCGCTCTCAATAGTGTTGCAGCCGGGGCGTCGGCTGCCAGGTTAGGAGATGTAAGACAGCAGTTAATTGCCGCAATCCCTATTTGACCCCAAGAATCCCTCGGCTTTAGCCGTGGGAATTCATTAAGCCTGGCTGGTGAAGAGCCACAATTCTTTGGAGGCGGTCTGCAGCTCCAAGATGTAGTTCTCCGTCGACTTGGAATTATTTACCAAACAGCCTCTATTTTTCATCTGCTTAAAAATAAATGTATCATTCCCAATGATGAAACGACTCATCATTGCCTTGGTCATCGTACTCATCATAGCCGGCTGCCAGAATAACAAAGCCGATCTCGTCACCTATATCCCTGATTTAACGGTCATGGCGCCCCCTCGCCTGGATGCCGTGCCGGCGACGGAGACGCCCAGCCCAACGCCTGAGCCGACATCTTTACCCACCTCCACGCCCACCCCTTCGCCAACCCCCTCGCCCACACCAACGGCCCGGCCGCTAACGGTAACCGGCGATCCTCGGGCCGCCAGCCTAAAGCCACCAGAACCCCAAGATAATGCGCCTTGTGGCCTGGTAGACCTGCTCGATTTCCCCGTGGATCCGCCAGATGGGGACGACGTTTCCCGCGGAGGCTCAGACTTCGGCGTTTATAGAGGGCGTTTCTCAAAATACCACGCCGGCGAAGATTGGTGGGGAGTCAGGGGAAGATCGAGTTTTGGCACACCGATCTATGCCATTGGCCACGGCCGGGTGACTTATGCGGCGCCTCTGGGATGGGGCCGTGACCAGGGGATCGTCATTGTGGAACATAGGTTTCCTGATGGAGATACAGTTCTATCATTTTACGGTCACCTCGATCCACCCAGCGTGATTTTAGATGTTGGCGACTGTGTGATCCGAGGCGAGCAGGTGGGTCAAATCGGCAAGCCGCGCACCGCAGCCCATTTGCATTTTGAAGTCCGGTCCCATATGCCTGATGAACCGGGAACGGGTTATTGGCCCGTCGATCCCACCCTGGCCGGTTGGAAGCCGCCGTCCCAAACTATCTGGGATAACCGGATGTCCGCCTCGCCTGGCGTGGATTGGACGCGACCTGTCTCGGCCGGGGGGACAAGGGGCGTCGGCCTATTGAACGATAACACTTTCGTAGCCATTGAAGACGATCGATTGATTGGGATCGGTCTGTTGGATGGCGCTTTGGTTTGGGGTCACGGGGGCTCTGATGATGTTTCCTTCGAAGTCCCCGAAGATACCCCTGACGGGCTCTCGACCGAAGTCATAGCTGAGGTCTCGGCCGAGATCGTCAACAAGGTCTCCAACGACGTTGAAGAGGCGATGATCGACGCGGTGTTCCCGGTGCTTTATGCCGCCGACCAATTGGGCCGGATTGTAGCTTTCCAAGTCGACGAGTCCCAAGAGGAGAATGGCGCCGGATCATCCCTAAATGCCTTGACGCCACTGTGGACGATGGATCTCGATCTGGTTGGCTTTCCCACCTTCTATCCCTTGCCCGGCGGGGGCGCTCTGATGTCTGTATGGGACCATCTAGTGGCCATTTCTCACGAGGGAAGCGTGTTGTGGGAAGAAGATTCCGTCGGCCAACCGTTTGACTGGGTCAGCCTGGATGAGAGTCTGGTATTTACAACTGAGGCCGGCGAGGGCTCGCTGTGGACGGCCGGCGAGTCAGGGTTGGACTCCTGGAGTGTGCCTTTGAGCGGGCACCTGGTTGGTACGGGCGATCAACTCCTGCTCTACGCCGAAGATGGCCTGTACCGGCTAAATCCCGAAACGAAATCGGCCGAGCGCTTGCTCGAACTGTCGCCAGGCAGACTCTCCTTGGGCGATGCCATCGCCGTGCCCGACGGCGGCCTACTTATCGCCCACGCCGACCGCTTTGACCGGCGCTTGCTGGCCCTTGAAGCCAGCGGCGACCTTCGTTGGGAGCGTTCGTATTCGGACCTGATCGAAGGGCAGATAAGTTTTTTGGCCCTGGATGGAGAGCTGTACCTCATGGCGTGGGACGATCAGAATTCGTCGGCAATCGTTTCGATTTTCTCCATTGATGTGCAGCAAGCAGAAGTGACGCATATATTCACCGGCGGCACCCGATCTGCAATCCCCAATCAAACGGGCGTCTTCACCACCGCCGGCGATATCATCCTGATCAATATTGGCGGCGGCAGTTCAGTCGCCTTTCAGCCGCAGGTAGCGAAAGAGATCCTGCTGCCGGCCGCTGAGGATTAACCCCGGGGCGGCGCCAGGTCAAAGGTGAAGGGCATCGATACGAAGATAGGGCAACGCTCTGGTCAATTACCTCGCCGCGGCACACATCGCCCTCTTTCAGAGTTGTTACGATCCGTATGGCCCATAGACCAGCGACCAGACTATGTGCTAAAGAGACCAGAAAGGGAAACTCTCCCGTTGCAGTGACAAATGGGCCACTATAAAATGACTTCGACACTGGTAACTCTCCCGAAAAGGAACGATCATGCCCCCAAAATCCCTGGGCGAACAGAACTATGAAGGTTTCGCCTATCGCTATGCTCAATATGCCGAGGATAAAGCCCACAACGCCCATTACGAGCGCCCAAATACCCTGGCCATACTGCCCGATGTATATGGTCAGCGGGTGCTGGATGCCGGCTGTGGGCCGGGGATCTACGCCGAGGAATTAGTAAAGCGCGGCGCGGATGTGCTGGCTTTTGATGCCACGCCGGATTTCGTGGACATCACCCGGCGACGGCTGGGCAACAAAGCGACTGTTCTGCAGGCGGATTTGACGAAATCACTGGACTTCGCCGGAGAGGCAGAGTTTGACGGCGTCCTCTGTACCCTGGTATTGGATTATATAGAAGATTGGGAGCCGGTATTCCGGGAGTTCTATCGAGTGCTCAAGCCCGACCGCTGGCTGCTTTTTTCGGCCGGGCATCCCCTGGGCGACTGGTTATGGTTGAAACGTACCCATCCGCAATATGCCTACAGCTACTTCAATACTCGTTTATTCACGGCCGAATGGCATGGTTTTGGGGAACCGCCGGTGGCCATCACGGCCTACCGCCGCCCACTGGAGGCGATGCTCAATCCGCTCATCGCCGCCGGTCTGCAATTGGAACTCGTGCGAGAAGCCAGGCCAACCCAAGGTTTTAAAGAGCGTGATCCGCAGGAGTTCGAATACCTGAGTCGCGAACCAGGTTTCATCATGATTCGGGCGCGCAAGCCTTGAACAATGGAATAGTAGTCAGGGGAACTCGGCCAGGTAGCCCGCCCTTTTTATGTACCGCGAATCAAGTTATAGGAACCAGCGCTTCTATTCTATCACGCGACTTGCATAAAGACTTCAGGGTACTGTTTGGCAATTCGCAGCAGCGACCTGGCAGGTCCGCTGGGATTCCGCCGTCCCTGCTCCAAATCTTGCACCATGCGCAGACTAACTCCCATCAGAGCCGCAAATGCGGCCTGTGATAATCCCAGCTTCTTGCGGATCTCTTGTGGCGAAGACGGCTCCGACAGCTCACGTATTCTCAAGGTCGTTCCGCTCGCTTTGAAGGCTTTTATCTCGCGAATTCCTTCTAGAATTTCCAGACCAATATCACGTTCAGGCATCTTTCATCTCGTCAATTATCTGTTTCTGAAGATGAGCCGGAGAAAACCATTTCGTAATTATACGGCATTGCCGTATAAAGCCTCAAGATTTAAGTGCGAGTTGGCTAGGGAGTCCTTTCACTTTGCCATTGTTAGTGAGACGGCAATAGCCGGGCGACGGCGCCAGCCGCTGCCCGTTACTAGCTGAATCAAGGTCGATTCAGTTTTCTAATCATCCCAAGAAGCCTCCTGCTGTCGTAGAAGGTTTCTTCAATGGGCCAAAGTCTGGAACGTACGCCAATGACTAAGGCTATTGGAGTATGCCAATGAACCACAATATGACAAAGATCACCCAAAAGTAGTGATCCCTATCGCTATCCCATTCAGGGAGTGACTAATATTGCAGGCATGATATAACAGCACGATGAATCAATGCCCATACTGCGAACGAACTGATAAGCAGGTCAAGAATGGACGGACCAGAGCTGGTAGCCAGGTCTACAAGTGCAAGGACTGCAATCGGAAGTATGTCCCGGAGCCCCATTCAAGCGACTTGTGATAGGGTGATAGTGCTTAAGGGGTTTGACGGTTAGGTGAGCCTGGAGTTATTGGCTTGCCAACACGGATCAATGCGTCTCAACAATTGAATAAAAACCCGCGATGCTATTCCGAATACGTTATGTTGGATAATAAAAGAACGCCTAGGGCATAGGGAAATGCGCTGAAGGCGTTTTTTTGATCTTTTACAATTTGGAGGGTTCTGTGAATCAACAATCGTTTCTTTCCCGTTTTTCTATTCGATTTATTCTGGTCATTGCTATCTTCGCCCTGACGATCATTATTCCGACCTCGATTCAGGCTCAGCAGGCAGTTCTGGCCGAGGTAACTTTTGCTGCCTTTGGTGACTATGGCTCAGCCGGTACGAACGAGCTGGCAGTGGCCAATCTGGTCGATAGTTGGAACCCGGACTTCATCATCACAACCGGCGACAATAGTTATGGTTCGACAGCCATCGACGACAATATCGGCCAGTATTACAGCGATTACATAGGCAACTACACGGGCTCTTATGGCTCAGGTTCGCTGACCGACCGTTTCTTCCCCTCAGTTGGCAATCATGATTACACCGATGGAGGTGGAATCAATGCTCACTACAGCTATTTCACGCTGCCAGGTAACGAGCGCTATTACGACTTCGTCCAAGGGCCGGTCCATTTCTTCGTCATAGACAGCAATCCTGCTGGAATCGGCACTCCAGCTGCTCCCGGCGATGGTCGTTCGGCTACATCTGCTCAGGCTGTCTGGTTGCAAGCCGGGTTAGCGGCTTCGACTTCACCGTGGAAGATCGTCACCATGCATCATCCACCTTATTCATCCTCGACGAGCCATGGCTCCGAAATTGAAATGCAATGGCCGTATGAGGATTGGGGGGCCACGGCCGTCTTTGCCGGTCACGATCATGTCTATGAGCGAATTATTCGCGACGACAACAGTGACGGCGTCGACTTCGCCTACTTCACCACAGGAGCCGGCGGGAGAAGCCTCTATAGCTTCGGGACGCCGGTTGCCGGCAGCCAGGTGCGCTATAACAGTGACTATGGCTCAATGCTGGTTACTGCCAGCGATACTGAGATAACTTTTGATTTCTGGTCGGTAGCGAGTGGCGGTACACTCATCGATACTTACACGATGTCGGCGCCACCGCCAGACCTTACCTGTGAAACCTTCGACTCCTTCACCGTCGGTACCACCGTCGGCAGCCATGCTGACTGGTATGATGGTGGAAGTGGGCCTGTCGTCAATGCCTCCGGCGGCGTCGCATCCTCCCAAGGTCTCGGCCCGGCGAGTCCCATCTTTACCTGGATGGCCCATCCCTTCTTCTGGGATGACGCTGCCACAACTGGATTCAAAGCTCAGATGGACTTCCAGACCAGCGCTACTGGGCAGTTCGATGACGACCGCATCGGCTGGATGATCGATGCCAACAGCACCAATTCCGACTTGATATTCGGCGTGCAATTGGATAACGCCAGCGGCCACCTCAGAATGGAGGGCTACTGGGACCACATCATTAACGTGGATGAGGATATCCGAGTAGAGATGGCCGACCTCGATGGGGCTGGTTTGACGGCCGATACCTGGTACCGGCTGGCGGCCGAGTTTACCAAGTTAACCGACACCTCAGCCCAGATCGACGCCGAGCTGTGGCTGTTAGACGGCAGTGGCGACCCCCTCTCGCTCGTTGCCAGCGGTACAATCCCTGACACCAGCACTATCCTCCCTGACACCGACAGGCCTGATGTCAATTATTTTGATGGCGAACTGTGGCCTGCTTATAAGAATTACAGCAGTGCCGCCGGCTCGGCCGATAACGCCTGCTACAAAGTGGTTTCCGGCGCGCCGCCTGTGCAATACACTTTGACGGCAAGCGATGATGGCAATGGCAGTGTGACGCTTAATCCTGTTGGTGGCACTTATAACGAGGGCACAACGGTAACGTTGACCCCGGTTCCCAATACAGGTTACGCGTTTGATACCTGGAGTGGTGCCGACGCTGGCGATCTTTCAGACAATGGTGACGGCACATGGAACATCACCATGGATGCCAACAAAACCGTCACCGCCACCTTCACCGAAACCCCACCGCCAGACCTTACCTGTGAAACCTTCGACTCCTTCACCGTCGGTACCACCGTCGGCAGCCATGCTGACTGGTACGATGGTGGAAGTGGGCCTGTCGTCAATGCCTCCGGCGGCGTCGCATCCTCCCAAGGTCTCGGCCCGGCCACCAGCATCTTCACATGGGTCGCCCACCCCTTCGACTGGAACGCTGCGGACTTCCAGAGCGTGCAATTACAGGCCGATTTCCAAACCGATGCCAGCGGTCACTTCGACGACGACCGCATCGGCTGGATGACTTCTGATAGCAGTACCAGTTCCAATAATATCTTAGGCGTACAGATGGATCCTGGTGGCGGCGGTTACAATATCGAGGCCTATTGGGATGGTAACACCGTTGGCGATGATGGAGGAAGGTCCAGTATCGTCACCCTGCCAACCCTCACGGGCGATGCCTGGTATCGTTTCTACGCGGAAATCACCAGGCTGACAGCCACATCGGCCAGAATCGATGTCACCCTGACCGAACTGGATGCCAGTGGCAATCCTGGCACGGTTGTAGCCAGCGGGTCTATTCCCGACACCGACCTGCTACCCAACACACCTGGAGAGGAAATCCCCAACCCGGCCTACTTCACCGGTCCCATCTGGCCAGCGTACAAAAATTACACAACAGCCGCTGCCAACGTGGATAACACCTGTTTCAAAGTAGTTTCCGGCGTGCCGCCTGTACAATATGACCTGACAGTCAATTATGACGGCAATGGGGTAGTGGACCTCGATCCGCCAGGCGGCCTCTACGATGCGGGCACACCCGTCCAACTAACGGCCACGGCCGACCCAGGCTGGACCTTCAACGATTGGAGCGGTGATGTGATAAGCACCACCAACCCAGTGCAGATCACCATGGACGCCAACAAGGTGGTCACAGCCACCTTCACCCAGGATGAGTACACTCTCACCCTTTTGACCAACGGCGATGGTACCGCCGCAGCCGACCCGGTTGGCCCTTACAACTATGGTGAAGTCATTACCCTAACGGCCACGGCCGACCCAGGCTGGTCATTCACAGATTGGAGCGGTGATGTGATAAGCACCACCAACCCAGTGCAGATCACCATGGACGCCAACAAGGTGGTCACAGCCACCTTCGCAGACAACACACCGCCGAACACCACCATCACAGCTCATCCGCCAGATCCGAGCAAAAGTACTGATGCCAGTTTCAGCTTCGTCAGCACCAGTCCTGGTTCGACCTTTGAGTGCCAGTTGGATGGCGGTGGTTTCAGCACCTGCACCAGCCCGAAAGTGTACACCGGCCTTGATGAAGGCGACCACACCTTTGAAGTGCGGGCCATGGATGGAGCCGGCAATACGGACCCAACGCCGGCCAGCTACAGCTGGGCGATTAACTGGGTAGTCTTCGTACCGGTAATAATGAATTAACCCAAGTTGCTATCTGGACCAACGATAGAGAAGGTTTCGTCTGCGGTAAGTTAGGGACAGAGGTGGGATGGGTGTCCCACCTCTGTCCCGGCCGTTAAGCAAGGGGTGAGCCGTGTCTCCATATTGAGATCGAAGCGACAATAGGGAATGAAAATTTGTAGACCCGGCGCCCTCACCATGTCCCCAGCCGGTCAATATGCTAAACTTTAGCCGAACACATTCTTGATCCCCCAGGCCCTTGATACGGAGAGTAGATGACCGATAAAGAAGCCAAATTTTTACCCCTGACAGGTTTTGAAGAACTACCACAGCAAGAGATGGTCGAGCGAGCGGCCGCCTTCTACGCCCAGATGCGCCGACGGCGGACCGTGCGCGATTTTTCCCAGCGGCCGGTTCCGCGAGAGGTCATCGAAAATTGTCTGCTGGCGGCCGGCACGGCGCCCAATGGCGCCAATCTGCAGCCCTGGCACTTCGTGGTGGTCAGCGACCCGCAGATAAAACCCCGGATTCGCCGGGCGGCCGAGGCCGAAGAGCGCGAATTTTATAATGATCGGGCGCCCCAGGAGTGGCTGGATGCCCTGGCCCCACTGGGCACCGATGAACATAAACCTTTCCTGGAAACGGCCCCGGCCCTCATCGTCATCTTCGCCCAGAGTTACGGATTTCTGCCCGACGGCCGCAAGGTGAAGAATTATTACGTCCAGGAATCGGTGGGCATCGCCACCGGCTTACTCATCACCGCCCTGCATCACTGCGGCCTGGCCTCGCTGACCCACACGCCCAGCCCCATGGGCTTCTTAAACCAAATTTTGGACCGGCCGGCCAACGAACGGCCTTTTTTGATCCTGGTGGTCGGTTACCCGGCCGAGGACGCTCAAGTGCCGGTCATCGGTAAAAAACTCCTGGCTGAAATAGCCACCTTTGTATGAGGAGACCCAACATGCCCCGACCTATTCGCGCCCCCCACGGCACCCAACTCACCTGCAAAAATTGGCTCATCGAAGCCCCTTACCGCATGATCCAGAATAATCTCGATCCCCAGGTGGCTTTCGACCCCGACAACCTCATCGTTTACGGCGGTCGGGGCAAAGCCGCCCGCAATTGGCCGGCCTTCGAAGCCATCCTCGAATCGCTGCGGAACCTGGAGCCGGACGAGACCCTATTGGTACAGTCGGGCAAACCCGTAGCCGTCTTTCGCACCCACCCCGACGCCCCCCGGGTGCTGATCGCCAACTCCAATATCGTGCCTGCTTGGGCCAGCCAGGAAAATTTCGAGAAGTGGGAACAAGAGGGGCTCATCATGTACGGCCAGATGACGGCCGGCAGCTGGATCTATATCGGCACCCAGGGCATCTTGCAGGGCACTTACGAGACCCTGGGTTCCCTGGCTCGCCAGAAAGGCTGGGCCAGTCTGAAAGGCAAATTTGTGCTCACTGCCGGCCTGGGCGAGATGGGCGGCGCCCAACCGCTGGCTATCACCATGAATGAAGGAGTGGGCCTCATCGTTGAGGTGGATTCCTGGCGGGCCGAGCGCCGCCTGGAACTGCGCCAGGTCGACGCCATCACCGGCAACATGGAAGAGGCCATGACCTGGGTCGAGGAGGCGCTGGCCAACGAAGAGCCTAAATCCATCGGCCTGATCGGTAACGCAGCCGAGATCTTGCCCGAATTGGTCATCCGCGGCGTGGTACCCGACGTGGTCACTGACCAGACCTCGGCCCACGACCCACTCTACGGTTATATCCCGGTCGGCATGAGCTTGGAGGAAGCGGCCGATTTGCGCCAGCACGATACCGAAGCCTACCTGCAGCGGGCCGCCGATTCCATGACCCAACACGTCCAGGCCATGCTCGACTGGCAGGTCAAAGGGGCGGTGGTCTTCGACTATGGCAACAACCTGCGCCAGCGGGCTTACGATAATGGCCTGAAAGAGGCTTTCAGCTATCCCGGCTTCGTGCCGGCATACATCCGGCCCCTTTTCTGTGAGGGCAAAGGCCCGTTCCGCTGGGTGGCTCTCTCGGGCGATCCCCAGGACATTTACGTCACCGACGAAGCGATCCTGGAACTATTCCCCGAAGACGAACACCTGGCCCGCTGGATCCGCCTGGCCCAAAAGGAGATTGAATTCCAGGGTTTGCCGGCCCGGATTTGCTGGCTGGGCTACGGCGAACGGGCCCGGGCCGGGCTGAAGTTCAACGAGATGGTAGCTTCTGGTAAGGTGAGTGCCCCCATCGTCATCGGCCGGGACCATCTCGACAGCGGTTCCGTGGCCAGCCCCAACCGGGAAACCGAGGGCATGCTAGACGGCTCCGACGCCATCGCCGATTGGGCCATCCTCAACGCGCTCATCAACGCCGTCAGCGGCGCGACCTGGGTCAGCTTTCACCACGGCGGCGGCGTGGGCATCGGCTACAGTCTACATGCTGGGCAGGTGATCGTGGCCGACGGTACGCCCGCGGCGGCCGCTCGCCTGGAGCGGGTGCTCACCGTCGATCCGGGCATGGGCGTCGCCCGTCACGCCGATGCCGGTTACCCGCGGGCCATCGAAGTGGCTAAAGAACGGGGCATTCAAATTCCCATGCTTCACTAGCAAGGTGTCGCCCCTCTTATATGAATCACCGATGGAGGTTAGAGACCAGATGGCCTGGATAAAAGTCATTCGCGAGGGAGAGGCTACCGGACGGATGAGACAATTGTATGACAAATACATGGAGCCTAACGGCACCGTCGACAATATCCTCATGTTTCAAAGACGATTCACAATTCGTTATAACAGCTACCTTACCGATTAAGTAGGTTAAGGGTGACATTCATGGCATGGATTAGGGTAATTCAGGAAAACGAAGCGACAGGGCGGTTAAAGGATCTGTATGAAAAATATATGGAGCCAACTGGAATAGTCGACAATATACTCAAAATACATAGTCTTAATGTGAAGTCTCTCAAGGCCCATTATGACCTGTATGCCCACCTCATGCGTGGTCGCTCCGATCTGAGCCGGGTCCAGCGGGAGATGATCGCCATGGTTGCTTCTGTCGTTAACCGCTGCCACTACTGAATTGTCCATCACGGAGCGGGTCTCTGTCAGCTGACCGGTGACGAAGGACTGGTTGAACAGCTCAAAGAAAATTGGCACCAGGCTAAACTAAACACCGCCGACCGGGCTATGCTGGAATACGTAGAGAAGCTAACCTTGCGGCCGTGGGACATGGTCGAGAATGACGTGGTCGCCCTACGAGAGGTCGGCTTCTCCGATGCGGCCATCCTCGACATCAACCAGGTGACCGGCTACTACGCTTTCGTCAATCGCCTGGCTGACGGGCTAGGTGTCGATTTAGAAGAAGATCATCACTAAACTGTGATAGAAAGAGGTAGCGGAAATAATCTGCGAATTTCTGATTTCCAGTAATAGAACTTGATTGTGATTCCAAGCTATCTGTATTCCAAAACAGTTCTCAAAAAAAGCCAGGCACATGACCCTGACCGCATTGCTGCCTTTGCCGCTGAAGATGGCAATTATGTGCTTGGATGATATTGGGGCTAGTGACTGAACGGAATCCTCTCTTAGTTATCCGCCCTTTGTGTCACAAGGGTTCTGCGAACATGTACAACTGGCGGAAATTATTTGGAAAGCAGAGCTGGCAACCAGATTAAAGTCCTTGAGAATGCGATAAACGCTCGATTCAGAGATGAAGCATTCTTCGTTGTCTGTGATGTGCCAGGCCAGCTGACGGGGCGACTTTTCCAGCTGTTCCAGGGTTACTTCAACGACATGGTCGCGAACGAACGCCGGAATGCGATTCCAGAATTGGCGTGGCGCCGGTTTCTTATCGGCCAGACCATCGTAGCCCGCTTCCTGATAGCGTTGATACCAGCGGTAGAAGGTGCTTCTTGGCATATCCAGCTCCAGCACCGAACGCGCGTTGGGTAGCTCAGATTCTTCCACCAAGCGGATGATCTGCATCCTCTCAGGTTGAGAGTAGCGCATCAGTCTTCCCACTCGCTCCCCGTACCAAACACACTTTTTTTGAGCACCCGGTTCTTGAGCGTCAGCTCGGCCACCAGTTGCTTGAGCTGCTCGTTCTCTTGGCACAGGCCGTTGACTTCCCGGCTGCCGGCCTGATGCTTAGTGTTGCCCACCAACCGTTGCTTACCTGCCTCTAGGAACTCCTTGCTCCACCGATAGCAAAGACTCTCGCTGATACCCTCCCGCCGGCATAGCTCGGGGACGCTTTCCTCGCCTCTCTGCCCTTCTAGAACGATGCGGATCTTCTCCTCTCCCAAGTACTTCTTGCGCGTTTTGCGGCGAATATTGCGAACGGTTTCTTCAGCTGTCGAGACTTTCTTCCTAGCCATGTCATCCTCCATGTTTGAGATTGTACTGGATGGCGAAAGTCTCTCTTAATCCTCACCCCAAATATGTCTCATAGGCTCTGAAACGGAATAGCAGTATAAAGCCGATTTTAGGAGCGGTTAGAAACGTTGGCTGGATTGCGCTTCTTTGCATAGTAGGTGGGCTGAAACCGGGACAGTCAGGCATGCTTGCTGATTGCCAACGTTTGCCATATTGTTACTGTCCGTCCAGTCGATATATTTCAACCTGTTCTTGCTGGCTCTCATATACTTTTGTGCTCTTGAGCAATCCCTTAAGCAGAGCGGTACGTAACCGGCTACTTCTTTCACTGAAGTTTAGAGGATTGGAATCCCATTTTAGTTCAGGTGCAAGCAAAATATAGTATATGTAATCACCGGTCGAGCTGATTTTGGCAATGGTATCGACACTGTAAGGTACTTCCACTGTTGAGCGCTGTGAGTATATATGAATCGCTTGTGGTTCCTCAGTAATGATAACCGCATCACTCTCAGTGTTTTTGCGCAGCCATTCTGTACCCACAGATAAATCACGTACATGGTAGACAGCATCGTCAATCAGCGTACTTCGAGCAAGATTAAGCCCTACTAACAAAACCGCCAGCATGGCCAAGAGTGCCACAGTGATCAAGCGATTTTGAAATCGTGGCGAAGTAGCAGCAACCCGTTCAATTATAAACTGCGCACCGATAAGCAAATAAAAATACATGAATGGCAGCATTCCATAAAGGAATCTAACCCCCCTGAAGGGCCACAGAAGCGTAATAGCAAGGTAGAGCAATACATAGAAGTGTACAGCCTGTACCTTCTCAGCATGAATGTTATGAACGAATCCCAGCACCAGCGTGCCACTTATGATCAATGAAGCGACAAGCGGCAAGAAATCCAGACCAAACGTTCCGAGAATATCGACCGTACTCTGTCCATCAAAGAACGGCACCAAGCTATTACGTACTATGGTTGTGGCATATGCGCTCACAGATTGGATGAATCGCTGAGAGTATTCATCAGCAATCTGGCCTTGTCCGTAAGATCCCGGATTGTCAAGTTGATCAAGATACTCGCTTGAATTTGACAAAGGGTTGATCGGGATCGAAGAGAACATGACAATTACAAATAGGCCAGTGACAGCCGAGGCAATTGAAAGAAGCAACCATCGCCAGTAGCGTGACCGAATCAAGTCTGCCATGGCGGCCACCAACAATGCGAAACCGATCGTTCGGGTGTAAGCAGCTAGAACAAGCATGACCCCAAGCACGGCCGCCCATATCGTCGCTGGCGACCCGCTACGCTTCTTGTATCCGATTAGCAATAACACGGCCAAAACGAAAAAAAGATACGCTGGTTCAGACATAGCCATGCCTGTTTGAGCCACCGCCAAAGGTGACAGGGCATAAAGCGCAGCTATGGCTATCCCCATCCAGCTACTGGTGAAGAAAAGCCAATGCCAGCCGGTTCCGATGATAATCACGTTGAGAATGGTAAAAAGCAGCGATAGAGACTTGGCCAGAGTAATAATGTCAGAGAGGTTAGTTGCTTTGGCCATCGCAATTAGAAGCGGCCACCCAAAAGGGTAACGTGTCGGTAGAGTTTCCTCCGGTGGATTGGTCAGGCCATACGATTCCCCCTCCGAGATTGACTGGGCTAGTACAAGATAAGATGCATCGTCCTGATATGTGCCAAACTGAAAATGATCGAACTTCCAGAAGTAAAGGATCCCGGCGACCATTAATATTAACGTTAGCATTACCCACCAAATCTTCTCGCCCCGGCTTTTCTCAAGCGCCCGAAGTGACATGACAGCTTTCTCCGCACCTAAGTAAGTATTCGAAAGGTTTGTGCACTTTTCCAAATGAATTATGCGAGCCATTCTCTCTGAAAAAGGAGAGAGCGCTCATGATTTATGCCAGAGTCGATGCCCTAGACCGTGAAACAATCCAGAGCGAGACGAGAACGACCACTGATGCCAAATGGTATCGGCGACTCAAGGTCGTTGACTTAACCGGCTGGCCGACGGGCTAGGTGTGGAGTTAGAAAACTCTCATGGCGCTGAACCGTAATCCCGGCCGATATTTACGCATTTTCCGCAGACGGGCCCGCCATAGCCACCTGGACGGGTAAGGGATCACTAAGCTTGCCCAAGGTCAAGGTCCGTTGCGGGAAGGGGATATTAATCTCAGCTTCATCGAATGCTTCTTTTATCTCAGCCTGAATCTCAGTTTTGAGCGTCAAATAATTCTCGCGTAACACCCAAACAGAAAACTGGATGTCAAGCGCCGATTCGCCGAAGCCTTGAAAAATGAACTGTGGTCGCGGTTCCTCGAGGCTCAAAGGGTTGCCATCGGCCACCACCAGTAGGATGTCGCGCACCTGGTTGATATCTTCTTTGTAAGCAACGCTGATTTGCACATCCAGCCGGCGAATGGGGAATTTGGTCAGTGTCCAGAATTCCGATTTGATCAGCAGTTCGTTGGGCAGACGCACAAAAGTATTATCGAATTTTCGCAACTTGACCGAGAGCAGGTCGATCTCTAAAACCTCGCCCACCGTGGAGCCGAGTTGGATCAGGTCGCCCACCTGGAAGGGATTTTCGGCAATCAGGAAGATGCCGCTGATGAGATTAGACATGGAAGTCTGGGAGGCGAAGGCCAGGGCAACGGTCACGATGCCGGCCGTTCCCAGCAGAATACCCAGATCAAAGCCTAATTCTATCAGCCCGGCAATGAGGAACAGGGCCAGGATGGCGTAATAACTGCCCCGCCGCAGGATCAAAAGCCGGTGGCGATCCAGGCTGGACCTGGTAGCCCGGACGAGCAAGGAACTTATCAGCTTGGCAATGATAAAGCCGCCGATCACGATGAGGATGGCCCGGATGATGGATAGGACTTGTTCGGTTTGAAGGTAATCGCCAATCATATTGATGAGTTCATCCATGGTATCGTCTCCTGGAAATAGCTGCGCCGGCTAGTCAAGTAACACAGGATGGTATCCTGTAGGCAGGCCAACCGACTGCGTTACATTCAATCAAAACTTTGCAGCGTCAAGACGCTAAACGCCCTGACCAACATCCCTTTTTGAGGGTGCTTTCGCGGCGGAGCGACTAATTGCGCCCCGCTCGCGACCTGAGGCGGCCCATCCTCAATGTCGAATTCAGCCAGGGATGTGTCCCGTTCCTCGGACATTTTCACCGCTTCCGTCCATAAAACGCCGGCCGTCCCGGCATAGAGCGACAGGTAAGGCACCGGCAGGCTGATCCTTTCGACGAGCAGCGGAGCCTCTGACCGGTTGACGATATGAAGTTGCGTGTGCGCCCAGCGAGGATTATCGGTGATATTCTCCAGGTTGAGCCGGCCGTACGTCCGGCTAGCATAACACAATTCTCCTTCCAGCGTTGAAGGGCCGAACCAGGTATCCGAAGGGCGACGAATGGGGATCTCAAAAATTGACGCCTCTTGTGATCCGATCCTGCAAGTGAACCACAAAGGCGTGCCCACGAAAATAGTTACCTCTTCATCAGCCTGAACGGTAAAGGGGGTGACTGGTCGCGAGACCACCGAGCGATCAGCCAGGGCCGGGCGGACCGTCAGTTGCTCCATCCTGCTCTGGGAGACAAAACGAGAGATTTGTGCCCATTTTTCCTCTCTTAAATCTGAGTTGGTATAGGAAAAGCGCCAGCCCGGGCTGTCCGCCTGCACTTCGATCTGCTCATGGGCGATGATCCACTCGCCGGGCAACCGCTGGACGGCGATTTGCAATGGGCCTATCTCCCAATGGGCGGTCGTGCCCGTCTCGAATATGTATTCCCCCCACCATTCTTTTGGTGATTCTTCCATTTTTGTTATCTTATCTAGTTACCTAAATTTGGCGCAAATTAGCGACAGTTCCATCACGAGCCAAGAAAGGGGCAAAGGTGTCAATGAATGAAGCCGCTAGATCATGCGCCTGATTGAGTGAAATTTGAACGATATGGCCACGAACATCAAAGCCAATGCTGCCGGCAATATGAAACGCATCGCGAACCATGCGCAACATACCGAATTGCCGGAGCCTGACTTGGCAAGAAGCCAAACCATTACGTACCCAAGCCGTCAGGTTGTAGGCCAGTTGCCCCAACAACAGCAACATTTCCTGTCCATGGAACGATTTTTTGTTGCGCTTGGTGATGCCCAACCCTTGCTTGGACCCTTTGATAGCCGTTTCGACAGCCCCGCCGCGCAAGTCATAAGCATAGACAGCGAACCAGATGGGGGCGACAGGAATGGGAAAAGTGCGTTTGCCTTGCTCAGTCAACCAGTGAAGTTGGTCATCATCCAGATTGAAAACCAGGATGGCGGTATGCCATTTTCCTTTCTTTCCCTGACAGCGAACGGCCAGTTGTCGTGTGGGCTGGTCATAAGCAAAGGGGGCTTGCACCCACCCAGCCTGCCGTCGTGGGTCTTTGGGGTCGGTTTCCCAGATAGCGACCGTCGCGACCAGTTTCTCGACCCGCTTCCAGTGGGTTACTTTGACCAACAATTTATAGCCCCGCTCCAACAGCCAGTTGATATCCGCATCATTACCACCACCGCCATCAATACGCAGGATGGTTCGCTTGCGGAAACCGGGATTGAGATTCAAGATGGTTTCCGCTTTGGTAACCAAGTCCACCAGGCTGCGATTGAGTTGGGTTTTGCCCCGATACAGGCGTTCGCTGACGATTTCATCGTACAGTGTGGCATAGACGCGCCCCAATTGCCGCCCACGTTTGTTCTTTTGCTTGGCAAAATACCCTTTTTCGACGCCTTCACCCTGGCCTCCAGCAGGCAAGCCACTCATATCAACATCCAACAACTGCCAGTCCTGGCCATAATGATGGTCATATCCGGCGCCGTAGCAGCGATAGATAGTCTGCATCGCTTGCCGCAGCTGCTCTACATTTTCTGCCTGGCAAGCACTCAAGGTGGCACTGATAACCGATTGGTCGGCACAGCGGTCGCGCCCAAAGGCAGCCGACAAAGCGGCATCTGGCTTTACCCGTTGGTTGACTTCAACTACACCTTGGCCACCAGCCATAATATTGATGAAGGCGTCCTGCAATTTCTCCAGTGGCGTATGGACAACTGTTTTTTGTTGGATGGTGACCTGCTGCCCGATCATCTCCCATATGCCCATCTGTCGCATGTTTATCCCGACCATAGCCAGACTGGCTCGTGGCGAATATCTGATACAATTTTCCATGGTGACGGTTCTCCTTTTGCAAGTGTTTTGGTCATACTTATATTCTTGCTAGGAAAACTGTCACCGTCATCTTTTTATGATTTGTGCCCCTATTGGTACAAAATTTAGGTAGTTAGAGGGCATAGAAATGACCCTCTTCGGTTGAAATTCGCTGGTTATTGACCTGCTACCTGGGTCAGGTCACAGCTCGCACCAACTATTTTACCATTGAATCCAGGCCGTGGCTGGACCGGTCGCTTTTAAGAGCCAGCAAGTACATCAGCCATAACGAGAATTAACATGAACGACCCACTAAAATTAACCGGTCATGATTTGAAAGTAGACGACGTGGTGGCGGCAGTCCGGGGTCGTCCAGTGATGCTGGATCCCGCCACTTTACCCGCCATCAGACGCTCCTGCGCGGCCGTCGAGGATTTGGTCGCCAGGGGAGAAGTAGTCTACGGGATCACCACCGGCTTCGGCCGCTTCAAAGACAAGGTAATTTCGCCCGAACAGGTGAAGCAGCTACAACTCAACCTCATCCGCAGCCATGCCGTGGGCGTCGGCCCCTACCCGGACGAGGGCTGTGTGCGGGCCATGTTGCTGGTCCGGGCCAACACCCTGGCCAAGGGCTATTCCGGCGTCCGGCCGCAACTCATCCAACTTTTAGTGGATATGCTCAACCAGGGCGTACACCCGCGCATCCCCTCCCAAGGCTCCTTGGGCGCCAGCGGCGATCTAGCCCAATTGGCCCACCTGGCGCTGGTCTTGATCGGCGAGGGTGAAGCGATTTATCAAGGCGACTTATCAAGCGGGCGAGTGGCCTTGGAAAAAGCCGGACTGGCCCCCATCGAACTTCAAGCCAAGGAAGGATTGGCCCTGGTCAACGGCACCACCTTCATGGTTGGGCTGGGTGCCTTGCTCGTTCGCCAGGCCATCAATCTAGCCTTAACGGCCGATATTGCCGCTTGCCTCAGCCTGGAGGCCTTACACGGCACCGATCGCGCCTACGATGCCCGGGTTCATGCCGTCCGGCCGCACCCCCGGCAGATTGATTGTGCCGCCTTTTTGCGTAAGCTGATCGCCGGCAGCGAACTCCTGCGCCGCGATGATCCTCACAACGTCCAGGACCCCTACACTTTGCGTTGTGTACCTCAGGTCCATGGCGCGGTACGGGATGCCATCGCCTACGCCGAGTGGGTCATCAACATCGAGCTGAACGCGGTCAACGACAATCCCATCATCTTCGTCGACGAGGAAAGCGGCCAGGCCGACGTGATTTCGGCCGGCAATTTTCACGGGGAACCCATCGCCATTGCCATGGATTATATGAAGTTAGCCGTCACCGAACTGGGCAATATGAGCGAGCGGCGCGTCGCCCGGCTCGTAGATGCCGATAGCAATGGCGGCGTCCTGCCCATGTTCCTGACCGAAAAAGGGGGCCTGGAAAGCGGCTTGATGATGGCCCAATATACGGCCGCGGCCCTGGCTTCGGAGAATAAGGTACTGGCCCACCCCGCCAGCGCCGACTCCGTCCCCAGCAGCGCCAACGTGGAAGACCATGTCAGCATGGGCGCAACTGCTGCCCGCCACACCGGGCAGGTCCTGGCTCACGTGGAGACCATCGTGGCCATTGAATTACTGTCGGCCGCCCAAGGCATCGACTTCCGTCGCATGGCCATGGGCAGTGATACTCTGGGAACGGGCACGGCCGTGGCTTACGATCTCATCCGCCAGCGGGTGCCTTTCCTGCATGACGACACGGTGCTGTCCCACCATATCGAGCAGGTGCGCCAGCTTGTAGCCAGTGGCGCTCTCAAGCGCGCGGTTGAGAAGCGCGTAGATTTATGAGTCGACAGCGAGAAAATGGAAACTCGTTTATGGTATGATAGAGAAAAGTATTTCTAGTAGTTAAGGGATCTACCATGATACATTCGACGAAGCATCGTTATCTGATCAGCAATGATGATATTTTGGCTGGCGAACCAATAATCGAAGGCTCACGTACGCCAGTTCGGGCTATAGTAGAACTATGGCGACTGGGGGTGCTTCCCGAAGAAATTCCAACTCATCTACCTCATTTATCGATAGCCCAGGTTTTTGACGCTTTGAGTTACTACAGTGACCATCAAGATGAAATCAATGCATATATCGAACGTAATCACATACCGGACGATTTGCATGACCCCTTGGTAAAAGACGCGTGAGCGACCTCTTCGCCGAGCTTTATCTAGATGAAGACGTTAGCGTTTTGGTGGCGGAGCTAATTCGCGCCCGTGGTTTTGTAGCCTTAAGGACCCAAGAAGCTGGTCACCGTCAAAATAGCGACGTTGAGCAACTCGCTTTCGCCGCTCAAGAGCGCAAAACACTGGTGACCCATAATCGCATCGACTTTGAATCGCTGGCAAAACAATATTATGAGACGGGTCAAAACCATTCCGGCATTATTATCGCCGTGCGTCGACCCCCATACGAACTTGCGAGAAGGCTGTTGAGAATTCTAAATCACGTTACTTCTGACGAAATGCAAAACCATATCCGCTATATCTGAAGTCCCTATACCAGACAATATCGCAAAAAAAACGTTTGCCAACCGACCGCATATTACTCAACATGAATGTAGAATTACTAATTCATAACATCGCCCAATTAGTCACCTGCGCCGCCCCCAACGGGCCCAAGCGGGGTAAGGATTTATTAAACACCGGCCTCATGAAAAATGGGGCCGTGGCCATCGACGACGGCAAAATAGTCGCTGTGGGCGATACGGGCGAGCTGCAGGATCGTTTCGTTGCCAATAGAGAGATCGGTGCCAGCGGCAAAGTAGTCTGCCCGGGCTTCGTCGATCCCCATACCCATGTCGTCTTCGCCGGCGACCGTATCGACGAATTTGAGTTACGCATTAGGGGAGCATCCTACATGGAGATCATGGCGGCCGGCGGCGGCATCGCCAGCACCATGCAAGCCACCCGGGAAGCGACCGTCGAACAACTGGTAGCTGAAAGCCGGCCGCGCCTGGAAGCCATGCAACAACTGGGCACTACCTCGGCCGAAATAAAGACCGGCTACGGATTGCTGACAAACACCGAGCTAAAAATGCTGCAAGCTATCGAGGAATTGGCCCAAACGACCACGCTCGATATCGTGCCCACCTTTTTAGGCGCCCATGCCGTCCCGCCGGAGTACAAGGGGCGAACCGAAGCCTATGTCGATTTGGTGGTCGAGGAGATGCTGCCCCAGGCAGCCGCCTGGTACCGGGATTCGTGGTTCTTTGCCAACAACCGCCCCCTCTATAACGATGTCTTCTGCGAACAGAATGCTTTTAACCTGGCCCAGTCGCGACGGGTCTTGGAAGCCGGCATAGGGTTAGGGTTTGCACCCAAGATTCACGCCGGCGAATTCACGGCACTGGGCGGTGTCAGCCTGGCCGTTGAACTATCGGCCGTTTCGGCCGATCACCTGGACGTCATCACCGAAGAGGAAACACGGCAATTGGCCGCTTCCAACACCGTGGGCGTGCTGCTGCCGGCCGTCAACTTCAACTTGGGCAACACTGAATTCGCCAATGCCCGGGCGTTAGTGGATGCCGGCGCCGCTATCGCCCTCTCCACCGATATCAACCCCGGTTCGGCTCCCTGTCCCTCCATGCCTCTGGTCATGGCCCTGGCTTGCCGCTACCAGAAGTTGCTGCCGGCCGAAGCGCTCAATGCCGCTACCATTAACGCCGCCCACGCCATTGGCTTGGGCGATATAGTGGGCTCTCTCGAACCAGGCAAACAGGCCGATTGTCTCATCGTCGACGCTCCCGATTACCGCCACCTGGCTTACCAGTTCGGCGGCAACCTGGTCGAAAAAGTGATCAAAAAAGGCGTCGTCTTGGGACTGGCCGCCGGCTAAAGCAGGCAACGACCCATTTTTTCTAGCCTAGCCACCATTGAAAGATGTTGAGCGGCCGCTCCTTTTCGGCTATGCTTTCCTCTAACACGAAAAGTACACACTTAAGAAAGACGCCTATACAATAGTTACGGCCAGATGTTCAAACGATTTCTGGCGGCACGCCAGAGCTACCCTCCCCAATTCTGGCTGATCCTGGCGGGGCTGCTATTCAGCACCATCGGGACGAGCATGATCTTCCCCTTCCTGACCATTTACGTCAGCGAGCGCCTGGATCTGCCCCTTACCGAAGTGGCCTGGCTTATCACCCTCAACGGCGCGGTAGCTTTGCTGGCCTCCTTTGGCGCCGGGCCGGCGGCCGATCGCCTGGGCCGAAAATGGATCATGGTCATCAGCCTCCTGGGCAATGGGGCCACCTATTATTTATTAGGCCAGGCCTCGACTTACCTGGCTTTCGCGATATTGATGGCTTCCCGGGGATTTTTCATGCCCCTCTACAAAGTCGGCACCAACGCCATGATCTCCGACCTGGTGCCCCCGGAGCAACGGCCTGACGCCTTCGCCCTGATGCGCATCGCTGATAATGTCGGCATCGCCATCGGCCCCGCCATCGGCGGCATCATGGTGGCGACCTCCTATGGGATCGGCTTCGCCATCGCTTCCATCACCCTGACATCATTTGGTTTGCTGATAGCCGTGTTTGCCAGGGAAACGGCGCCCGCCATCAAAGAAGAAGCGTCGCTGCAGGTGACAGGTCTTGGCGGTTACGGCCGGGTAGTCCGTAACCGGGAATTCATGACCTTCATCTTCTCCTTCACCCTGTTCAAGGTATGCTCAGTGATGCTGTGGGCCTTTTCGGCCGTTTACGCTAAACAGAATTTCCAGTTATCGGAGAGTCAATTTGGCTTTATCCCCGCCACCAACGCCCTGATGGTGGTTCTCTTCCAGGTCGGCGTGACCAAAATCACCAAGCGTTATCTGCCGTTGCCGGTCCTCTCTATCGGCACTCTCATATACGCCCTGGGCGTGGGCAGCATGGCTCTCGGACAAGGCTTTTGGGGCTTCTGGCTCAGTTTCGTCGTCTTGACGGTGGGAGAGTTGATGATCATGCCCACCTCCAGCAGCTATGTGGCCAACATGGCGCCGGTGGACATGCGCGGCCGCTATATGAGCTCCTTCTCCTTTTCCCAGGGCATCGCCCGCAGCGTAGCTCCCTTGTTTGGTGGAATGCTCAATGATTTCATTGGACCGCAAGCCATCTGGTACGGCGGCGGTATGATGGGTCTTTCCAGCGCGGCCTGTTTCGCCTGGATGGCCCGGCGCTATGCCCCCCGCAGCTTGCTCAAGCGGGCGACCCGAAAGAAACCGGTTGCGCCTTGATCCCCTATTCCAGTAGATCTTCTTGAAAAGCCCTTTGCGCGGCCTGCCTCACCCCCAATCCCCGGCGGATATAGCTTTCGATGGAGCCATAATCCTCGAGAATCGTATCCACGGCCATCTGTAGATATTCCCGCCGAGCTTGCAGCAAGGCTTCCATAGGTGCCAGGTCCACCGCCTCGGCCGGTAGGCCGGCCCGCTCCATGACCACTTGTCTGACCATGGCCAGCATCCTCTCATTCTCCTGGGCCCGGTAGACATTGGTTCGCAAATAATCGTCGAAGACCGTCTCCATGGGCACGCCCAGAAGCCACAACAGGATGGCCGAGCCTAGCCCGGCCCGATCCTTACCGGCCGTACAATGGACTAACCCCGGCCGTCCGGCAGGATCCATCAGCCGCTGGAGCATCTCGGCATAGGTGGGCGTGAAGTCGCGCACAAAGATACGATTGCCTTTCAACAGAAACTCTGTATCGATCTTGGAGAGGTCGCCGTTGTTTACCGCGTCGTAAAGTGAGGCCATGGGCATTTCACCGCCTCGGACGGGTAAACCTAGCCACGCGGCCTCTCCGGGCACTCGGTCGGGCAATTGGGCTACTTCATAATCGATGCGCAAATCGTTGACCAGCTTGAGATCTAGGCCAGCTAAGTAAGTCAGGTCAGCATCGCTGAGCCGGCCCAGTTCGCCGGAACGATAAAGTCGACCCCATTTGATCGTCCGGTCGCCGGCCCCGGCATAGCCGCCCAGATCGCGGAAATTCACCTCGCCTTCCAGGGGGAGCCGTCGTTCGGCCGTGACCAGGCTTTTTCCTCCGGCCGATACCAACAAAAAGTATGGCCGCCGACCAGGACTGGGATCGGGGATAGTGATCTGGTCTCCATCTACGGCCACGGCCAGCGGTTCAGAATCCCGGTCAAATTGATCTGGCTGCCGGCTGACGTAAATTGAAACAGGACCCCGCATAGACGTCGCCGACCAGCTTATCTCTAATTGTCCATCAGTTTGGCGTGTGACCATCGCTATCTTTTGTCTCATCGCCTGGAAAGATACCAGAAATATGCAGCTTTCAAAAGCGGAGCCGACCGGAGAGGTGATCTTTAAGACAAGCCCGACTTCAAACAACGCTGAACATGCATATATATGGGAAGAGACACCCGACTCGCCAGGCGCAATTGTGTCGAGCCCATCTACATTATAGCTCGCGAAATGTCTTTATGGACGATTATTCTGAGACGTCTGATGCCGAAGAATCCCTCTTATGCTACTCGTTGAGAGGGATGATTCGCTCCGCTCAACATGACAATTGCAGGATACGATTGCCCTGGATAGGTTTTCATGGACCACTTTTTCCTGACAATTACGAACCCGATCTCCAGGAGGTCTTTTCCGGCACATGCCATTCTAGCGCAAGCGACGAATTCATTTCATTTTGACAGCTACTAGGTACGGGGGATAAAGTGCTACCATACTTTAAACCGCTATCGATGGAGAAAATGATGACAACCATCAAATTAGATCGCTTCAAGACTGTAAGGACAACGATCACCCTGCCGGCCGAACTTGTCAAGCGGAGCCAGCGCTTTGTAGATGATGGGACCGTGCCCAGTCGCAATGCCCTCATTGTGGCCGCGCTAGAACATTTCCTGGCTGAGTTGGAGCGGCAAAAGATCGACCTTCAATTTACAGCCTTGTATGAAGACGAAGAATCTCAAGAACTCAACGAGCAACTGGTTGAGGAATTTTCCGAGGCCGACTGGGAAGCTTTTCGCCTGATCGATAAGGGTGGATCATGAATCGGGGGAATGTCTACGACGCGCAGCTGGTAGTGCATTGAGATTATTCCCCACCCATAATATGGTGGTTCAGTGAAGCGGTAGTATTACCGCATGAACAAAAATATTTGCTAGACCTCCGCTAGCCAGTCTAGCATGTGTAAATGAATTCTGCGACCTATGAGCTAATCGACCCGGTGAGCAGGTTTGTCATATCCGACGTACAAGGAAAGCGAGACAAAGCGCTCATTCGTCGTTTGTTTGAGGATGGCGCCCAACGGTTGTATGACAAACATAGCGTTGCTCTCTTTACAGATGGCGAACCATAATAGTGAACCCCAGAGTTTGGTTCTTCCGCAAGTCAAGTTTCGTGCTGTTTGACAGGGGTTGTGATCCTCACATCGTAGTTCCAAACAGCACACATGCGCGGCGGAAGTTATCAGCGACTTCATGCATCGTGAGCACCAAAAATGCGGAAGAACCAGCTTTTGGGGGTCATTACTCATCTTATGCTTTCCTGTTTCCAGAGATTTTCGGCATACCTTGTCGCCGTTATCGCTACAACAACCTGGGCCGACCACCAGAAATTCGCTGTCGCATACTACGCTCTTTGGCTCATATTCAGATTATCAAGAACCGGTCAGGCAAGCGACTACGCTCGGTTAAGATTCGTTATCGCCATGGTACCAAAAACGGGCCTTGGATGAATTGCTAAGGTTAGGCTACCAAAAAGCGAATACCTCAATCATTGAGCGTCGCAATGCGACCGCCCGTCTCATAAACAGTGCCAAAGACGCAAAACGCTGGCTTTTTCCAGACATTCAACAGCTAGATTAGCTCTCGGTTGGTGGACCACAACCGTTTACAACTGGTGTCGAGTTCATCACATGTTGCGCAGCAAAGGGGAGCAGTATTTTGGCATAAGCAAGTACGTTCAAAGAACGCCGGCCATGGTTGTTGTCGTCGCCAAAATGATTTTTACAGAGGAAATGATTTTAAGGACTCAGGTTTTCCAGAATAAAGGTTGGGGATAATCTCAACTTACTACCCCACGGCTAAAGCCATGGGATTCTTGGGGTCAAACAAAGATAGCGACAATCAACTGCCGTCTTACATCTCCTAGCCCGGCAGCCGGCGCCCCGGCTATGAATATGTTTATGGCTGCATTCTAGTCCCTATCACACGACCAACCACAATGCGCACATTGAAATTGACGAACTACCAGCGTCATATCTTGCCTGGTACCACATCTAGAACAGACTTTGCTCGTTTGCGGCCGGCGGTCCACCTGAACGATCTCTGTGCCTGTCTTGGCAGCCGCTTGCTGCAAGATAGCCACAAACTCGGCAAAACCCAGGTCGGATACCTTCCGGCCCCACATCCGTTTCATCCCCGTCAGGTCCAGCGTCTCCAGGCAGATGAGATCGAAACGTTTGCCCAAGTCACGGGCCAGCTTCCAATAGCCATCCCGGCGATTGTTGAGCCTTTCTGCTTTCGACTCACCGCCTTATTCAAGCGGGCGATCTCAGTCAGCTCCGCCTTAAGGAACTGAGGGCCATGATATACTGTGCCTTCTTGGTCGGTCAGAGAGGACTGCAGCCCGAAGTCGAAGCCGCCGATGTTACCCGTGCTGGCCCCAACAGGATCAGAAATCTCCTCCATCACCGAAAAGCATATCCATAGATACCCCACCCGCTTGACCGTGACTGTTTTGACGTCTCCCTCGATTGACCGGGAAAAGCAGAATTTGTACGCCGTGCCCTGGATCACGGCCTGGTTGCCACCCGCGTACTGTCAACCCGCCTGTTTGAGCGTGCAGCTGCTGTACTTCTTGACTTTCTTAAAGCCCGGCCGGCCGTGCCGTCGCCCATCGCCCCGTTTGTAGGCAAAGAAACGCTGATAGGCTTGATCCTGCCGCTCGGCCAGTTCCTGCACTGACTGGCTTCCGACTAGCTGCCAGTAGCTAAAGCGCGGCGAACGCCGTCTGAGCTTGGCCAGATACTGCTGCATCTCGAAACGACTGATGTAGCCGCCGCTCAGTCAGAGGTGCAGCGCTGGAGCGCCACCATATGGTTCCAGATGATGCCGGCTATATCGATGCGCGGTGCAGCCGCTTGTTGCGACGGTTGTCATAGAGGCGGTACTTGTAGGTGCGACGAACCCTCATCGTCCCTTTTGGTCGGCAATATATTGTTGGATTGTTTGTTCGGAGATATGGCCTACTGTTTCGACATAGTAGCTACGCGTCCACAATGAAGGCAGTCGAGAGCGCAGATGAGCAAATTCTTGACGCAAATGGCGAGAGGTGTACCCTTTCAACTGGCCGGCGATGTAGTGGGGCGGCAAGGTCGGCGGCGCTTTGACGAACAGATGAACGTGGTCGGGCATAATCTCCATCTGCTCGATGTTCAATCTCAACTCCACTGCCTTCTTTTGTAGCAATTCCCGAAGCCGTTCTTCCACGTCCTCAACCAATACTTCGTAGCGATATTTGGGGCACCAAATCAGGTGGTATCCGCAATTGTAGACGACCGAGTTTCCAACTGTCCATCTCCTCTTAACCATAACGCAAGTATACCACAAATGCTATATAATTGCTAACTAACTAACGTATTCATCCCACGACTAAAGCGTGGGCTTCCTGCTAGGTTTTTCGTAACGTTCTAATAACGTTCTCGTAACGACTCTATTCTATAGTTGGTGTTAAATGCCTCGCTTATTGACGACCAGGGTGCCTTCTAGCTCAATGACCATCAGAAAGGAGGTCGGATTTGATGCCTTTCAGTGAGGTCCATCAACAGGAAAATTCGTTAATTACCTTTGAATACCAGGCCTTCCTACTGCGATGTTGGAAAGAATCTATTTCTGGGGTTGGAATGGAATCTTCCTGGAGATTCAGTTTGATTCACTTCGATGGAATCCAGAGGGAGAAAGGCTTTGCATCGTTTGAGGATCTGGTGAAGTATCTACGTGCAGAATTGGCAAAGCGAGACAACTTAGAAACCAGCAGTTGAGCCAGGCCAAAACGAGAATGAATAAAGGGTCATAAATGAGTTTGAGATCTTATTTTGTGATTTTGTGGCGGCGAAAATGGATTATCGTATTAACAACCATTGCCACAATATTCTTGGTCGCGCTTTTAACGGTATTAGCGACTCCGATTTATGAATCATCAGTGACTTTGCGAGTCGCTACCATCGGTAGTGGTGCCATTGACTTCGGCCGTCCTGACATAGGTTACACAGAACGATTGATGAACACCTACGCCAAGATCATTGTGGGAGACGGAACCAAAAATGAAATCGCAGAACAATTTGATCTTGCTAAAAGTCCGAAGATCAGCGTGGAGATAATACCTGATACGGAGTTAATCAAGATCATGTCTGAAGCAACCGAGCCTTTAGTGGCTAGAGATGTAACAAATGCAGTAGCCGAGATATTAATCGTTCAGAGTAAAGAATTGTACGCTAGTGGGGGGCAAACAACACAAGAAATTCTCGGTAAGCAGGTCGCCCAAATCGAGGAAGAGCTGAATCAGGCGCGAGCTAACTATGAGCAGCTGCTGCTAACTGATCCCGAAGATTCAGCCGCGATATCGGCTGCGAACCAATCAATTGAATTGAAGGAAAATACTTACGCCTTCTTGCTTGAACAATATGAGAGCGCGCGTATTAACGAAGTATTACGAGCTAATGCCGTAACCGTTGTAGAGCCCGCTTACACCCCTCTCCAACCTTCTAAACCCCGTACCATGTTAAATCTTGCATTAGGGGTAATAGTTGGTTTGTCCCTTGGCGTAGGATTAGCTTTGCTTTTTGAGAATCTGGACACAAGACTATATTCTACCAAGGATATTGAGGCGGTGACGCAGTTATCCACAGTAGGCAAAATCCCAAAGGCAAAGACACGGCTCGATATCATCGATCATCAGGACAGTTTTCAGCCACAACTAGAAGCATTCAGGCGCTTGCGAACAAATATATTGACTCTGGATCATAAAATGGATCCGCGTGCTTTACTGGTGACAAGCGCAGAACGAGGTGAAGGGAAGTCCACCATCTTAGCTAACCTGGCGGTCACCATTGCTCAGGCTGGTAAACAAGTGTTGGTCGTGGACTGCGACCTACGACTACCGGCTATTCACGAGCTTTTTCGCATACCCAATCATAGAGGCTTAACAGATATTCTCCTTGGCGAGAAAACATTGTCTCAGGTGATCAACAGTAGCGAACATGCACGCGTTCATATTGTGACCAGTGGTCCCTTACCGCCCAATGCAGGGGAATTGCTTGGATCATCACAAATGGCCAATCTAATAGAAGAAATGAAAAAAGAGTATGACGTCGTACTGTTAGATACGCCTGCCCTCTCTTCTGTGGCAGACGCAGCTGTTTTGGTTCCGTTCGTCGATGATGTGGTGTTAGTAGCGGCCCAGGCGCACGTTCATGAAGATGCGATACAAAACGCCTGCGATGAGTTGGCCAACGTCAACGCTAAATCAGTACTTGTCGTTGTCAACCAGGCAGATTCTAACTCCAGACATGTCTATAATAACAACTCCACATGGCGCTCTGTTGTTAGCTGATCGCATGTACGAGCGAAAATCGTTTCATCCTTTGTGGCGCAATCGATGAAATGGTATGCATATGATAACCGCGATCGGGTCTATACTTACAATAATATAGGGGTAGCTGAACACGAGACTTTGCCCTTGGCTCGAGGCCTGGAGAACTTAGGTCATGATTTTATCTTCCTAGCCACAAATTCTCGCGAGGAAGGCAAATTCTCGGAAGGCGAGGAAATGGTTGTGAAAATTCCTAGATGGCACACTTTTGGCTGGTCATGAGGGGGGGGGTAGAAATGATAAGCAGCCCTTCTGAGACTACGTTGAAGGAATTGAGGCAATCCCCGCGTCAACCCAAAAAACATTTTCTGATTGACAGGCGTTCGGGCTTATCGATACTGTTGCTCCTTTTGCTGGCAGCTTTTGCTGTCGATTTGCTCACACCTTTCTTAGTCTGGAAGGGAATATTGCCCTCAGGAGTGCGCTGGCTGTCTGATTTAGCGGTAGCTGGCGTGCTTGTGCTGACCTTAGTCCATATCCTGTCCTTCGACCATATTCCAAAGGCAGTACTCCTAATTTTGAGCATGTCACTGATTGGGATTACCGTGGCCTTATTTGAGGGACAAAGTATTCTAGCCACCGCCTGGGGTTGGTGGCTCTTTTTCCGCTACCTTTTTGTCGGTATTTTTGCTTACCTACAACCAATCTGGCCCAAAAATTTCGCCCGGTGGCTGATCCATCTCTGCATAGTGATTCTGACATTTGAAGTAGTCGTGCAATTTGGCCAATATTTTAATGGCGAAATTCCTGGCGATAATCTGGCTGGCACATTTGGAAGAAATGGTACTGCATCCTTGATCATATTTATCTTGTTTACCTTTTGCCTAGCCTTGGGGCAATGGCTGACCGATGGTAAGTGGCAGTGGCTTGCATGGACTTTGGTATTAGGTGGAATATCAAGTGTGCTAGGTGAGATAAAGCTATTCCCCTTTGTAATTTTAGCTCTGGGAGTGGCTACCCTCTTTATTAAAATATTGCAAGGAAGGCGGCTGCATAAACTCTTAATTTATCTGGTTTTACTTGGTGCCGTGACACTGATTTTTACTAACTTTTACAACACAGTTGTCGCCGAAGAACGTGGCACGAGGCGATTGGAAGAGTTTCTCGAACTGCAAACCCTTAAAAATTATCTCAATTTCACGAGAAGTGAAGGAGGCCGGTACGAATTAGGACGCGGTTTTGCCCTTACGCTGGGTTGGGAGATCATCCAGAAGGATACGACAACATTCTTATTCGGGATGGGCTTAGGTGCGCGAGGTGAAAGCGTTGCCTTGGGGATAGCCGGTGAAGGGTTACGGCAAAGTTATTACGGTTTCACCTCAGGAACCAGCCTGCTTGTCTTGATGCAAGAATTAGGTGTGATAGGGTTAGCTATTATTGGGGGGGTCATTCTGTGGATTATTATCACTTTGGCCAGAGATATCAAATTAGACCCAGGGTCTAACGTGACCATATTACGCTACGCGCTGATCCTATTTTCAATCGGTTGGCCCGTGTGGTTATGGTACACCAGTGTCTGGGCTACGAGTGTAACGATGTTGCTTTATTGGGTGACTCTAGGGTATGTCTTGGCTCGATCCCCGAGAAATCCCGTTGGGTTAACGAAAATTCGATCAACAGATCCTGCTCACCAGGCTTCTTGGCCACCAGCAGAAAAGGTGTAAATGGGTAACTGTCGCGCAAAGCTATGCTCACCTCACCTCGTTTGGGTTTTTGCCGGCCCATTGACTGAGGTCTTGGATTCGGCCACTTGGCTAGAGACAACGCGCGAATTGCGTAAGTTGGGGTGGCGGGTCACCCTAATTAACGCAGGATCGCCTGGTCGGCAATCAATTCGGGGAGTAGAAACATTCTGCATCTCCCAGCCTAATATGTATTTTGTTGGAAAATTCGTTTTTCATATGAAGCTTCTTCTTTTGCTGGCAAAGTGGTGGTCTGAAATCGATCTGATTATGTTTCACCAAATATCTGCACCATGGATTCTCTCATTACGAGTTTTCCGTTCCCTGACCGTCAAGAATAAACCCTGTTTGGTAATGGATACGCGCACGGTACCGATGAGTTTGGAGACATGGAAGGCTCGAACCCGGGCGATGTTCGAATACCTCATGAACCGGATGGCTAATAAATGGGCAGATGGGCAAACGACTATCACTTGGCGCATGGCCCAGGCAGTCCATGTTCCCATACAGCATTTGTGGGGCACATGGCCTTCAGGCGTAAATCCAGGGCAGTTTAATCCAGCCAAGATGGCCAGGCAATGGCCTTTACCTGGTATGCCGATCTACTTGATCTATGTAGGTGTTTTGCACCAGGAACGCAATCTTTTAGCGCTTTGCCATGCGGTAGAGGCAGCAAACAGTGAAGGGATGTCATTTAATCTATCAGTTGTCGGTGATGGTGGGGAACGCTCAGCTTTGGAAGCATATGCCGGCCAGACGCAAGGGCGAATTCAAGTGATTCCACCGGTACCACACGAGCAAATTCCAACGTTGTTAGCGCAATCACATGTGGGTGTATTGCCCTTCCGAGACGAAGAGTGCTTTCGGGTATCCAGCCCTATCAAACTATTCGAATACATGGCCGCCGGGCTACCGATTTTAGCTACCCGGATAGCCTGTCATACAGATGTAGTGAGTGGAGGTGAGTTTGTTTTTTGGTCCGAAGGAGATTCTGTCGCAGATCTGCGCTTGGGGCTCATGCAGGTCTGGCAAAATCAATCCTCACTCAGTAGGATGGGAAGCGAAGCAGCCACCGCTGCCAACTTCTGGACGTGGCAAGCGTCGGCCAGGAAACTGAGCGCTGCACTAAAACATGGAATGGAAGGGCGATGTTAGCGTACCCGAAGAGGTAATTTTCGAATGAAAGTCCTCATGTGTAACAGCTTCTACTACTTAAGGGGTGGCGCAGAGCGTTGTTTCTTTGACCTGATGCATTTGCTGGAGTCACACGGGCATGAGGTGATTCCTTTTAGTATGGTAGATGTTCGGAATCAGCCGTCTGCATATGACAGTTATTTTCTCAGTAAAGTAGATTTTCCCAGTCATCTAAACAACAGTAATAGCTTGGAGGCAAAGTTGAGGCTGGTGGAAAGGGTTCTTTATTCTCGCGAAGCAAAAAGTAAGATAAAGGCGTTAATCGAAGCGACGCAACCAGATATTGCCCATGTGCATGGCATTGCCCATGAAACGTCTCCTTCAATCTTGCCAGCAATCAAAAAAGCAGGTATTCCGATTGTGCAAACGTTACATGATTATAAATTGCTATGCCCAAATACAAGTTTTGTGTCACAAGGGGTGATTTGTGAGAAGTGTAAGAAGCATCGGTATTATAATGTTGTGCGTTACCGCTGTAAGCGCGACTCTTTAGCGGCTAGCTTGCTGGCGGGAATGGAGTTGTATTTCCATAAGGCGACCAAGATCTACGAAGGAAATGTTGACCTATTTATATCTCCTAGCAGGTTTTTGCAAAATAAGGTAACAGAATATGGCATCCAAAATCCGATTGTACATCTACCAAATTATGTCAATTTAGATGATTTCCAACCCTGTTTCAAGCCACTGGATTATTTTGTTTTTAGTGGTCGTCTGACGCAGCTGAAGGGAGTGGAAACTTTGTTGGCTGCCATGAGGCAGGTGAAGGAGTCGCACCTATATGTAGCAGGGGCAGGAGAGTTAGAGAGACATCTTAAAGCTTACGTACTCGAACAAAGGATCACTAATGTTACTTTCGTAGGGCATCTGAATAAGTCCGATCTCATTGCCCTGATCCAACGGGCATTGTTCACGGTTGTTCCTTCTGAATGGTACGAAAATTATCCCATGACCGTCCTGGAATCCTTCGCTTGTGGCACGCCTGTCATTGGGACCAATATTGGTGGAATTCCAGAGCTAGTCCGTGACGGTGAAAATGGCTTGCTGTTTGAGCCAGGGAATGTAACAGATCTGGCAAAAAAGATTTACGATATGTTACGAAATCGGGAGCAGGCAGTGACCATGGGGCGAATCGGGCGACGGCAAGTGGAGCAGACCAACTCCCCTGAGCGCCATTACCGGCAGACAATTCGAATTTACAAGCAACTGGTGCAAGATGGGACCAGCGACCGGATTGACGAATCAAACACCAAGCATAATTTAGAAATGATGCGGCGCCGCCAATGAGAGAGCAAAGAATGAAGAAAAGGATAGCCTATTTGGGTATAAAGGGGTTACCCTCCCAGGCTGGTGTAGATAGAGTTGTAGAAGCGATCGTTTGTGGGCTTGACAAGTCGCGGTACCAGCCATTCGTTTATTGCAGCCGTCGCGTCGTGCCGGAGGGCACCAATATTCCTGGGGTTCAGCTGATCAGATTGCCATCTATGCCTGGTAAGCACATGCACGCCACTATTCTGTACTTGTTTTCAGCGTTACACGCCCTAATCCTTGGAAATTATGATCTGATTCATCTGCATAATGTGGAGGCCTCTTTTGTGCTTCCCTTACTACGATTGCGCTACAAAATAATTGCTACATCTCATGGTTCGGCCCAGGCTAACGGTAAATGGAGCGAAGTGGCCAAGAACCTCATCCGCCTGACAGAGTATCCTTTTATATATCTAACTAATTGCCTAACATGTGTTTCGCAGCCCTTGGCCACCTATTATCGACGCCGATATAGTAAGAATGTGCACCTAGTACCAAATGGTATCTATGCCAACAGCAAGATTGATCATGAGATGACGGCCAAAATTCTCAAAATCAATGAAGTCGATGCCGGAAACTATATTCTGTTTGCCGCCGGGCGTATTATACCAACTAAGGGTTGTCATTATCTTATGGAAGCATTTCGAAATCTTGACCGTGAAATCAGCCTATTGATAGTCGGGGACACGTCTCATGTTCCAGAATACGGGCGGAAACTACAGCAAATGGCGGATGATCGTGTGCGATTCATTCCATTCATCTCTTCCAAGGCAACTTTATATGGACTGGTTCAATCCTCATTGCTGTTCGTTTTTCCTTCACTTGGGGAGGCGATGTCGGTAATGCTGCTTGAGGTGGCTGCTCTTGGTGTGCCCATCGTGTGCAGCGATATCCCTGAGAATGTTTGTGTGCTGCCAGAAAAGGCTTTGTATTTTAAATCGGGAAACGTTGGTGATCTTCAAGCTAAATTGACTTGGGCGGTGGAACACCCGGAAAAAATGAAGGAGTTGGCTACAGCAGCACAAGAATGGACCAACCGGCAATACCTATGGGACATGATCATCCCCCAGTATCAGGTTCTTTACGAAACAGTTTCGGGAGGACGAGGGGCTGAATCGGCCCTAGTATCAGCAATTACAGATCAGATTGAATATGAGTAAACATCCCCGAGTAAGCATCGGTCTGCCTGTATTTAACGGTGAAAATTTTTTATCAGAAGCTTTGGACTCGATCCTCGCTCAGACTTACCCAGATTTTGAATTAATCATCTCAGATAATGGGTCAGTCGACGCTACGGAAGAGATATGCCGATCGTATATCGCCAACGACGATCGTGTTAAGTATTATCGCAATGATAGAAACAGAGGGGCGGCCTGGAACTATAACCGCGTATTTTACTTATCTACGGGCGAGTACTTCAAGTGGGCAGCCCATGATGACCTATGCGGGCCGGAGTTTCTAGAGAGTTGTACAAGGGTGCTTGACCATGATCCTGGAATAATCCTTTGTTATACCCGAACCCTAGCGATAGATGAAAAAGGAAACGTGGTTAGCAGTTATGCTATCAAGCCCAAAGCAGGCTCTCCGAAGCCAGCGGAACGCTTTTATGAATTTGTATGCGTTCCTCATCCATGCGTTGCAGTTTTCGGGTTGATACGTTCAAGTATCCTGGCAAAAACATCGTTAATTGGAGATTATGCGGCATCAGACAGACCGTTGCTTGGCGAGCTAAGTCTTCTAGGGCGTTTCCACGAAATCCCTGAACCAATGTTCTTCTATAGAAATCATTCTCAACAATCCTGGCAATTGTACTCAACTGAACAAGCTCAGGAGGAATGGTATGATCCCCGTAGAGTCAAGAAAAAAACCTTCCCACACTGGCGTCTCTTTAGGGAGCACTTCCGCTCGATCAACCGCGTACCTCTTCCTTGGCAGGAACGTATGTGGTGTTATCTGTATATGGGTTGGTGGCTACGGAGAAAATGGCGAGTATTAGCCAAAGACCTGCTTTGACAAGCAACAATTCAAGTACAGGCAGAATATCATCTCTATGAATATTGTCTTCATCCAATTTTATCAAGATCCAAATGTTGATTTTGCGGAAATAGCCTCTGCGTTACGATCGCGCGCGCATACCGCTTGGGTCGGATCGTGTGATAGCGCTGGGGATTTGATATGGAAAGATGGAAACCGCGTCGTGGCTACCTTGCCTGGGCCGACGCTAATGCCTGAATCCCTGCTCCGAGTTAATTGGCTTTCACCAATCATAAGGCGAGTGGCATTTTTGGGTTTCATGATACGAATTCGTGGCTTTTTGCGCCAACACCAACCGGACTTTGTTCAGGTCAATCCAAGCAACGCATTATTGTTTTGGTTATTACCCTTATTTATGCCAGGCCAAATGTATTTCATCCTTGACTTCAGGCAAATTGGTGAGCGTCATGTTCCAGGTTTGGCAGGGCGTTTAAAAGCAAGGCTCAATGATTGGGTACGTTTCTTCGTGGCTACATCGATTTTCGATCATGCATGCTTCTTGCATCCAGCAGGAGCAAAAAAGGTACTTGGAAAAAACTGGATCAAGTGGGGAAGCGTCGTTCCAATGGGTGTAGACCAACAATTTTTGGACTATTGTGATCCAAAGATAGAGGAAGCGTGCGCAGATAAGCCGGTTCGCTTCATTTATTTGGGAAGACTCGCTAAAGTGCGTCGTCTCGAGTCAATCTTGTACGCCGTTCAGCTTATGTTAAGTCAATCCGGTCGATTCGAATTTGTTTTCTTAGGTTCCGACTATACGAAAGGTTATTACCAAAAACTGGTTAATGAATTAAACATCGATTCATCCGTCATCATGCAGACACCGGTGCCGTACAAAGATGTTCCGCGGATCGTATCCGCTTTTGATGTTGCTTTAGCTTATGTGCCTGAACATCCTGCAGACTGGCAATACCATCCAACAATTAAGATCTTGGAATACAGGGCCTTGGGCATACCAATCATTGCCACCGACTTTGAGCCTAATCGCGATATTGTAGAGGATGGTGTGAATGGTTTGCTCGTGAAGAGTTCTGTGGAATGTTTGGCAGAAGGAATGCTTCGCTTTATCGTTGATCGGGATTTTCTTGAGCGTTGCCAGGTGAACGCGCTTACGATGCGCCAGGGTATCACGTGGAATGAAGCGTCTGAATTGTACGAGCGGCAAGTTTACAGGCCACTTCTCAATGGCTAGTGCATACAAGAAAGCTACGCTGACTAGTATCTTAAAAGGGAATAGCGTTGAGGGAACCTTGGTTTTTTTGAGCAATGTTTATCAAATGAAGATGTATTATACCTGTCCCGTACTTGAAATCAGTAGCACAGATGTGTAAAGGATATGCTGGCGAAAGAGAATCGATCAGATGGATCCCCGAATAATCGCTTTCACCACAATAATCCTCAATGTGGATTCGGGCGCAACATACTGATTCATTTCCAATAGGCTGCAGAACGAATTTCCTGACCCAGAGTATCATCGTAATGAAGTGATGGCTTCACCAGAAAACCATAAGGATCGATTATTGAGGAAATCGCCTTCACCCGGAGTCGTGATGCAACTAGATTGCTGCAGGATCAGTATGATGTACCAGCCACAAAGATTTTTTTCGTGAGTCTGGATAGAGCAGGAGCAATTAAACAGGAAACGCTCCTGACTAACTCGCGTCTTCTATCAATGCTTCAGAAGTTAATATTCTTACTAATTATGAGGCTGTTAAAGCACTTACAATGAATGGTAAAGGATCAATAATGGCTAACCGCTTACCAAATAGACATCTTAATAAAGAGCGATTGGTTACATCTTCTATCGTCCTGAAAATTGGCGCATCAATAAACCGAGTACCTAAACAGCCAATCTTCATCGTAGGAACGGGGCGAAACGGGTCAACATTATTAGTCAAAATACTTGGGTCTCATTCAGAGTTGATTAGCTTTCCAGGAGAAGCTAATCAACTCTGGCATCCCAAATTGTTTCCAGATGACAAAGCCGAAATTGAGATTCCTCCAATAGAAGTCGATCCCCAATACTTTACCAAGGTTTCGCTCGATAATTGGCCCCCTGAGCACCCAAACAAAATCCGCCATACATTTTCAGGGTATTATGCGATCTGGGGTAAGGGGAGAATATTCGTCCTTAAGAGCGCAATGATATCATTCATGATTCCGAAAATATTAGATGTCTTTCCTGATGCAAGGTTCATTCACATTTATCGCTCAGGTCCCTCAGTAATTGAATCGTATTTCAAGAAAAATTTTGGCAAATACTCTCACTTCAGCTGCAGTGAAGAGGAGTACCGCCTAATCTGTGCCAGATATTGGAATTCATGTATCATGGAAATAGAGCGTGTTAAGGAAAATATGCCGTTGCAATCGGAGCAGGCTTTCTTTGAATTAAGCTATGAGGAATTATGTGTTAGTCCAAAAAAACTACTTGACCAGTTGACACGCTATTTTGATCTAGAAGACGGGGATTTCGATTTTGACATCTCTCAGATTGAGAGCAGGAATTACAAAGTAGGCGATTATATGGCCGATGATAAGTGGCAAGAATGTTTAGTAGCGATGGAGCCAGCCTTGAAATTGAAGGGGTATATTTAAGAATGATAGCAGCCCTTTATGAAAAAGAGCATTTGCCAAAATTGCAGCAAATTGACCGCAAAATTGGATGCTGATCGGATGAATAAATTCGCAATCAAAACGAATTTTGCTTTCGCCATAGGGCATTTACTGGCGTTGGTTCTGATCCTATTGCCAAGCACCCAAGCTGATGGCAAAAGCATCTATGTATCGCCAAGAGGCATGGACAACAACTCCGGTACGATCGCCCAGCCATTGGGAACCATTCAGGCTGCGGTAGATAAAGCTAATCCAGGCGACACAGTTTATGTTCACGGTGGCACTTATGTTGAAGCAGTAAGAATCAGACGTTCGGGAACTAAAGATAATCCCATCACTGTCACGGCTTACCCAGGAGAAACTCCGGTGATCGATGGGCGTGCCGGCATAGATTGTCTAAACTGTGGTCTTCCTGCTGGACCCATTGTTAACAATTGGATAGACCCCAGAACGGGTAGGGGCTTGAAATGGAATCCCCTAGTCAGTATACAAGGCAATCACGTCATTTTTGATGGATTCATAGTAAAACGTTCCATGGGGAGGGGAATCCAAGTTTTGGGCAATGAGAAGAAGGTTTCCAATGTAACATTGAGGAATAACCAAGTACTTGATAGCCGTAGCAATGGGATTCTATTGGAGGGGGACAAAGGTATTGAAAAAATTCATATTGAGAACAATGTTGTCTGGCACTCAAGCAGTTATGCGCCATGGGTTGATGGAAGGGACTCAAGTGTGTATTGGGGAGCAGCATTAGTGGTCAAGAATTCAAATAATATCACCGTACGAGGAAATACAGTTTACGAAAATTGGGGGGAAGGTATTAATGTGCTGAAGGACTCAACTTATGTCACCGAGGAAGATAATATTGTCTATGACAACTTTGCTTTACAAATCTATGTTGATCGAGCCCATCATGTTACTCTGCAGCGAAACTTAGTCTATCATACCAATAATCCTGATTGGAGACGGGGCGGAGACCCCTCGCCCTGTATCGTTGTCAATAATGAACCATATAGTTATGACTATACAATAACCAATAATATAGATATCGTTAACAATATTGCTGTTGGTTGTAGTCAAATCTTTGCGCTATGGGGCAGTTTAGGTCAGGGTTTTGACGACTTCCTTGTGGCTCATAATACTTTTGTGAATGCCGTAAGAATCGGATCCGACAAGACCTCACGGGTAGTCAATTATAATGGTGATGACTATCGCAATTTCAAGTTTGAAAACAACGTCATCTATCAAGGAAATACTTCAAATGGCCACGAAGTTGGCTGGTCCAATTCTAGTGTTTCTTTTGCCAACAATCTTTGGTACCCACATCATCCAGAAAATGGTGGGGGATCAGGCCCAGGAGATATTGTTGGCCAATTACCACAATTTGCAGATCCTCGCGCTTACGAACTGCCAGAAAAATGGATACAAAAACCTGACAGCTCCTGGTTTCGAATCAAATCCAGTTCACCTGCCATTGATAGCGGCAAAGTATCTGAACCATTCCTGTCTCGCACCAATATCTTGATAGATTTCTTCTTTGGATCACGAGACTCCAATCCAGATATTGGTGTTCACGAATACGCAAATTTTCTGCCTAAATTTAAGAAGAATTTCTTTTTATGGATTAAGAAAATTCTTATCTTTAAAAACACAATCCCCGGATTGTTACTGCGTTTAGCAATTAATGTCTATCCAGTCATGAATTGGGTGGGTCTGGACTAGATGTTGGCGGTCGATTCTAACCCGGATGAGATGTTTGCAGGTTGCGCAGCATATTCCCACAATTGAAGCTGCTTACCAGTTGCCTCAACCGCAAGCGCACCTTGGTAGCCTTCTGGAACCACCACTGAAAATAGGGTCCATTGCCGAGCATCATCCTTGTTGCCGCCTATGCTTAACAGCCGGACTGGTTCACCGGGCGTCAAAGTAACATCGAAGGCACTCAGTGGATAAGAAAGCCCCTCGCCAACTGCCTTAATGAATGCCTCTTTGCGTGTCCAACAACGATAAAAGGCGGTTGTTTGTAACTCCCTCGGTAGTGACCTTAGCGTCTTACGCTCTCCAGGGGAGAAGAAACGCTCGGCAATAGCCAGCGCGTCGGTCAATTCCCTTTCAGCTTCCAGGTCAACGCCGATAGCGTCATCCAAGCAGAAGGCATATAGAACCAGATTGCCGGAATGAGCCAGGTTGAATCGTAACTCGCCGCCGGACAAGAATGGCTTACCATGTTCGCTATACAAGATTTCGATTTCTGTGGGAGATTCGTGCAGGTAACGGCCGAGCAAGACGCGCAGCATCCCCCGCCCAGCAATGTAGTGTTCCCTATCACGGTCAAAGTGGAATCGTTCAGCACGCTCGTTCTCGTCATCTCCAAGCAACGTTTTGTAGACTCTCAAATGATCCAGCGACACGTTAAGATCAGCTTGCCATACATGCACAGCATCTGTGGTAAGTTGTGGATTGCTCGGACCTTTGGGCCAGGAGTCAAACATAACCAAAGCTTTTGTTTTGTCGTTGTGGAAATTAGCGATTGTTAACCAAGACCACAATGGGACATCTCAAAATATAATCAAACCAGCCTATTGATCCTATCCGAAATAGTGCAGGAAACAGGCTTTTTTCATTATCTTCAGTGTTATACAAATTTGTCCTTCTATTCCTTTTTCGCCTGCGCTTCCCGCAGTGCTCCTACCAATTGTGTTGCCAGTTCGGTAGCATATGGTTGTTTGAGTATGCCAACGTGCGTCCCATGAACGTAACGGACAGATACTCCGCCTCGAGCCAGGTTACTCCAACCACGTTCGGGATCAATCTCACCAAATAAAGCGTGCCCAATATGCAAGGATCGCGCTCGAAACAGGGTGACCTGGCCTCCGTAAGGTTGCGGTACATACTCATCTACGGCGCGATTGTTTATTTCCCTAAGCTGGAATTGAATCTCTGGTCGCGAAGCAGCGTAGTCGGCCAGATTGTCAAATTCTGCGTTCGTATCAACCCAGTCATTGGCACTTTGTTGTCTATTAGGTTTGCTGTCTAATCTAGATCGTATTCTTTCTCTCAGGCGCCAGCCACCAAATTCTTTGTAACCTCGTATCCAGTAGGGAGCACTTTGCTGGATAACCTGAAGGCGCCGAGGATCATAAATAGGCCGTTTGCTGTGAAATATCCGAGGTGCTGCTCCCTCAATGATTGCCAACAGCGCAGTTCTTTCACCTAACTGCTCCAGCTGTCGACCGATCTCATATGCTAGGACACCTCCAAAACAGAATCCGCCTAAAAAATATGGGCCGGACGGCTGGACACGGCCGATAGCCTCGATATAATGTGTGGCCATCTCTTCAATCGTACGGTCAGGTTCATACCTTGGGTGCAATCCCAGTGCTTGTAGCCCGTATATCGGTTGATCAGCCTCCAAGATCGGAATCATATTAGTCATTGATGATACGTCACCAAACACACCGTGAGCGTAGAAGAATGGAGGTCGCTGGCCATTTTCGTTAATCGGCAACAATACAGGATCGACTGGCGCGTCCGGCACGTTGTTTCCAACCTCCGCCGCCATTTGGGCAACTGACGGATTTTGTAGGATTAGCGTGACGGGTAATTGTTTATCCAAACGCTGCTGGACAACAGTAAATAAGCGGAGGGCGCTGATCGAATCGCCGCCCAGATCGAAGAATTTATCCTCTACACCAATTCGAGGCTGGCCCAGGACGTCGGCCCAGGCCTGGGCCATAACCCGTTCGATAGCGGTTCGAGGCGGGGTATACAGCTGCTGTGATGCTACTGCGATTTCCTCCACAGATCGTAGCGGCTCGCGGAGTTCCTCAACCGCAGCATTGGCAAGTAGATCCGACAAAAGAGATTCCTGCATCTGCGGCAAAGCCTGTAATGTACCTTGCAAGATGGATACCATCGTATCCACCATGGTCATCGGTACGCGCCGACGATCATAAGTCAGCGTCAAGCGCAGGCTCTGCTTATCGGGGACAACGCCTAGGCTGACGAGATAGCCGGTTTGCATGCCACCTCGCAGGAACTGCATATCCAGACCGTTGGGCACCGCGTGGTTCACCGGCGCTTGCAGGACAACCAAAGTATCAAACAGAGGGCCTGAAGAGCGGATGCCGCTCCATTCTTGAATCTGAGCCGGCGAGGCATATTCGTAGGATTGAAGCGCCAGCTGTTTGTCCTGCAATGCCTGGAGCCAGAGCATTACCTGTGAATCATCATTCAGCAAAACACGCAGCGGCACATTGTTAATAAAGCAGCCTACGGCGCTGCCAATGGCGGGAAGCTCTGCGGGTCGTCCGGATACGGTCAGGCCAAAGAGAACTTCATGGACGCCAGTTATTGCGCTGAGGACAACGGCCCAGGCGGCGTTCACGATGGTTCCCATTGTCAAATCGTTTTCCACAGCAAAACCACGCAGACCGGCTAAGTCATTTCCAGATACTGCGAGTTTCACGCTGTTTAGGTCCCAAGCAATTTCTTTGATGCGATCTTGCAACGGCAGCAGTCGTGCCGCCACATCGCACATTGAATCATGCCAGTAGGAACGGGTTGCCTCTTCGTCCCTCTCCGCTAGCCAAGCTATGTAGTCGCGGTAGCGCGGCGCGGGCGGTAAAAGCGGGTACTCATGGGCTGCGTATGCCTCATAAGCGATTCGCACCTCATTGAAAATAATACCTATGCACCAGCGATCGATAACCAAATGGTGGCTGCTCCAGATCAACCAATGACGATCGTCAGCAACCTGGATCAAGTACAGGCGCATTAATGGTGGGTGCAGCAGGTCAAATCCATCAATTCGATCGTCCGTAAGCAGTTTGTCCAGCCCACTTTCCTGGTCTGATGCTGTTAGCGAACGCCAATCCTCTTCGATCCAGGGCAACGTAATTTGCTCCCGTACAATCTGCACCGGCTTCTTGGAATCTTGCCAGACAAACATGGTTCGCAGCGCAGGATGCCTTTCGACGACGAGCTGCCAGGCACGACGGTAGACCGTTGGATCGAGCGTTCCTGAAATCAGGTAGACGCTCTGATTGAATAGGACATCATTTTCGCTCTTAGTTGTTTTGGCATGCAGCAGCATTAACTGCTGAATTGGCGAAAGCGCATATATATCTGCAACGTTCTTCAAGACAACACTCTACTCAACTCACTCTAAACCTGCGAGCAGATCGGCAAGCGAATCTAAATCATCTTGTTGGAGGTTTGACAGAGGAAAGTCAGAAGGAGTATGCTGGCTGCGCTCGACTTCAATACAATGGTGAATGAGCGCTGTGAGTTCCTCGATATAGCTTTCTGCTAGTCTCTCAATTGTTGCCTTGCGGAAGTAATTTTCAGCATACTGCCAATTAAGGACCAGCCGGCCGCCGTACACCCACGTATTGATGTCAATCAGGTGGGCGCGAGAATTACGAGAACCGTATGCCCGGCCGATTGGCGAGATCACCCGGCGCAGTAGGGCGCCGCCCTCATTCTGATCACGAATCTGCCCGAGATAATTAAACAGTATTTCCGGCTGTTGAAGCACCGTAAGTTGGCGGCGACTTTCTTTATCACCGAGATAGCGCAGTATGCCGTAACCAATTCCGTTCTGTGGTATGCCGCGCAGCTGCTCTTTGACCGTTCGCAGATTCGTGGCCATGTCCTCAAGATCGTCCAACGCTAGCGTGACAGGAAATAGGCTGGTAAACCAGCCCACAGTTTGCGACACATCGAGCTGGGACTCAATCTCCTCGCGACCATGGCGTTCCAATGTAATCAACATTGTAGAGCTGCCGCTCCACCTGACCACAGAGCGTGCAAGCGCGGCCAATAACAAATCCTCAATGCGCGTATGATACGCATGGTGAACATCAACGAGCAGCAAATTCGTTAGCTCGCTGCTAAGCGATAACGTCACCAGTTTTGCCTCTCCTTCAGTGTTGTCGCCAGCGCTTATAAAATCACGCGGCAAGGAGTTTTGAATTGTGACCGCGTTTCTCCAATAATCGACTTCCCGCTGCATGGCATTGCTTCGGGCGATGTTTGAAAGCGACTGTGCCCACTGGGCATAATTGGATAGAGCAGGAGGGAGCGAAACGGTTTTGCGAGAGGCTATCTGTTGGTAAGCAGCCGCCAAATCGGAGCCAATAATGCGCCAGGAAACTGCATCAACAACCAGATGGTGAATTATCAGCAAAAGACGTTGCAGCCGATTTGAGCCAAGATCAAAGATGAGGCCCTGTAGGAGTGGGCCTTCCGCTAGATTCATCCCGGCATGCAGTTTGTTGGCAGCGGCTAATAGGGCGGCATCCTGTGCAGCAGGATCATGCCCAGCCAACGATATGGACTCGACAAATACCGTTTGTGGCTCACCAACAACTTCCTGCTGCCAGCCGGCCGCAGACATCCGGTAGCGAGCTCGCAGCATAGAATGGTGTTTGATGAGATGCGCGAGCGCCGCGTTTAAAGTATCGAGATCCAGTCTTTCGGCTGCTTCAAACCAGGCCGCCTGATTCCAGTGTGTAGGATCGCTCAAACGCTGTGAAAAAAACCAGTGCTGGATGGGTGTCAACGGTACCGGTCCGGTGACATCCATAGGTGTGGCAGCTGACTCATCTGCAATACCGGCGACGTCTGCCAGCCGGGCAATCGTCTGCTCTTTAAATAGCTGGCGGGGTGTGAGAATCAGTCCTTCCTGTCTGGCGCCAGCAATGACCCGAATACTCATGAGCGAGTCGCCGCCTAGTTCAAAGAATTTGTCGTCAACGCTGACCTCGTCTATATGTAAGATGTCAGACCATAATCGAGCCAAAATCTCTTCTGTCTCAGTGCGCGGTGGAACAAACGGCCGTCTGCGTTTTGACGATTGTGACGACGCAGGCAGCCGCTTACGATCAACCTTCCCGGATGGCGTGCGAGGGAATGCCGACACAACGATGATCTGATTTGGCACCATGTAATCGGGTAGCGACTTAGCCAAATAGGACTGCAGTTTCTGACAATATGTCGCTTCATCTTTGCCGGTAACCTCAGCCATTACATATGCGACAAGGCTTTTATCTGACTCAGCCCCATTTTCAGACTGTTCGCGAATAGTCACCACAGCTTCCTGGACGGATGGATGGTGCATCAGCCTGGATTCAATTTCACCGGGTTCGATGCGGTATCCACGGATCTTGACCTGGTTGTCAACACGCCCCAGAAACTCGATCTGGCCATCAGCTCGCCACCGCGCCAGATCTCCTGTTCGGTAGGCAGGCCCTGTATCCGAATAGCCATCAAGCGCAAGCGTCGAGAAGTTCTCGGCGGTTAATTCAGGCTTGTTCCAGTAGCCAGGTGTTACATTTTTGCCAATTACAAACAATTCTCCGGGCACGCCGATTGGCACCGGCTGCCGTATTTGATCAAGAACAAACAATTTACTGTTGGCTATAGGACGGCCGATAGGTACAGATCCGCCGTCAGAGCTTCGAGGCAACTGGTAAACACTGCACCATACCGTGGCTTCTGTTGGTCCATACTCATTAAACAGCATACTATAAGGCAGTATCTGGTAGTGCATTTGACCTAGATCTGGCGGACAAGCTTCCCCAGCTACGATAACAACTTTCAAGCTATCTAGGTTGCCCTCAGAAGCATAAGTTAGCAGTAAGCGGTAGAGTGTAGGCAGCACCAACGTATGGGTGATCTTTTCCCGGGCAATGATCTCCTCCAGTTTATGGACCTCTTTCTCCTCATCTGGCGCAGGCAGCACCAGCGCGCCACCAACGGCCAGCGTCCAAAAGATACCAGCCACCGAACTATCAAAGGCGAAGGAAGAGAGCAGCAAAAAGCGCTCGACAGGCTCTTCGTAATAAATTTTGCGAGCAAGTGTAGAAGCAAGTAAATTGCGATGGGTTACCATAACCCCTTTCGGTGTTCCGGTGGATCCCGAGGTATAAATGATGTAGGCTAGATGATTGAGGGTGATAGCCGTCTGCGGTGGACCATTTGGCCAACCTGACTCAGACGCGAGCTGTTGGCTATCCAAGATGATGACATCAGCTTTTGACGGCGCCAGTCGTTCTGCCAAATGGGTCTGCGTGATCACAAATGGCGTGTACGTATCCTCTAAGGCAAATGCAATTCGTTCAGCAGGATATTCGGGCGCTAGGGGCACATAGGCGGCACTCGCTTTGAGAATGCCCAGGATGCCCACCACCATTTCCAAAGAGCGTTCGGTAAATAAACCGACCGGTGTACCTGGAACGACACCACGCCGAATCAAGTAATGCGCAAGCTGGTTGGCTCGGTCTTCCAGTTCGCGATAGGTCAGGCGATCTTTCCCGGCGATGACTGCCGTGGCCTTCGGTGTGCGTACTGCCTGGGCACTGATTAATTCATGTAAGCAGCGTGTTTCAGACAGTGAAACCGTCGTATTGTTCCATGTGTTGAGAATCAGTTTTCGTTCGCCGGTGTTGAGCAGCGGCAGTGACTGGATCGGCGCATCCGGAGCAGCTACACTTGAACCGAGCAACGTTTGCCAATGGTCTAGCATACGTATGGCCGTCGCCTCGTCAAAAAGATCGGCGTTGTATTCCAGCGCCGTCATAAGACAGCCGTCTTCCTCTCCAGCGAACATGGTCAAATCGAACTTGGAAACGCCGCGGTCTACCTTAACGGGTTCGAATGACACACCTGGAAGCATTCGCTCCACGCCGTCTGAGCGGAAGACAAACATGGTCTGGAACAAGGGATTGTAGCTTAAATCGCGATCGGGTTGCATAACCTGCACGAGCATGTCAAAGGGAAGATCCTGGTTTGCCAGCGCGTCTAACACGGTTTGCCGTACCTGGGCCACAAGTTGGCGGAAGGTCATATCACCAGACACGCTGGCGCGCATTACTGCCGTGTTGACAAACATGCCGATGACATTCTTCGTTTCCGCTCGCTGGCGGTTAGCGATGGGGGTGCCGACCAGAATGTCTTCCTGGCCGCTGTAGCGATATAAGAGCATTTGGAAGGCAGCCAGCAGCGCTGTGTAAAGCGTCGTGCCAGCCTGCTGGCTGAGCGCCTGCATACCTTGCAGCAGTTCAGCCGGAAGCACACGCCTTACAATTCCACCACGGAGGGAGCGTTCGGAAGGCCGGGAGCGTTCGGAAGGCAACTGTACAAGCGGCAGATCGCCGCTGAGCTGATCCTGCCAGTACCACATCTGCTGATCCAGCGTGCCAGCGGCTACCTGGTCGCGCTGCCAGCGCGCGAAATCACTATACTGAACGAGGCTTTCGGGCAAGTCATTATCGCCTGATTCCAGTGCATTTGTGTAATAGAAAGCCAGTTCCCGCCAAATAATGTCGTTTGACCATTCGTCGGTGACGATATGGTGCAGGACTAACTGTAAGACATGATCGTCACTATCGAGGTGAATGAGCGACGGCCGTATTAGTGGCCCACGGTTGAGGTCAAAAGCATGGTTCCCTTCCGCTAAAACAACCTTTAGAAGCGCTTCCTCGCGATCCGCAGGCGAAAGGTGACTGATATTGGTCACTGTTAGTGGCAGATCAATTTCATCAGTGACCTGCTGCATAGGTTCATTATCCGGGGCGACAAAACGCGTCCGCAGCGAGGAGTGCCGATGAACAATACGCTGCAGGGCTTGCTGTAGCACGTTTACATCTAATGGGCCGTGGATGCGCCAGGCTTCGCTCATGTTGTAAGCTCTATTGCCGGGAAATAACTGCTGCAAGAACCAGATCCGCTGCTGTGTATAGGACAGCGGCATTAGACCGTCCTGCAGTCGCTTTAAAATGCTGCTAACTGGTAGTTCCCCCGATTTTTTACCTTGAAGGCGCTTCGACAGCAGGGCGCGCCTAGCCTCAGATAGCCCAGCTTTGCGTTTGTTCAGATCATCTGATGTCGTCAAAATCTACTCATCCAATGCCGCCAGAAGTTTCTCTACTTCCTCGTCACTCATAGATTCTAATTGAGCTACCAGTAGTTCTTCAATTACTTCACTCTGCCCAGCAACTGTTGGATGCTCGAAAAAACTCCGCACGGAAAAGTCTATATCATATTGCGCACTAATTTTAGCAACAACCTGGATCGCAGGTATGGAAGCGCCTCCCAGATCAAAGAAATTATCGTGGATGCCGACACGCTTAACACTGAGGGCCTGAGACCAGATATCCGCCAGAGCCGTCTCCAGGTGGGATCGCGGCGCAACAAAAGCAGCGTCCATTTCCGGTCGCTCCTCAGCCGGATTTGGCAAGACCTGCCGGTTTATTTTGCCATTTGGCGTCAACGGCATCGCCTCAAGCCGCACCAAATAAGCTGGAATCATATAAACAGGTAGCTGTTTGCTCAGGTAGTCACGAAGGACAGAAATCGTCAACGTGTCGTCATTGGCCATAAAGTAAGCGGCCAGCCTTCTTCCTGACTGATCGGCATGCCACTCTTTTACTGTGTAGCCCACTTCATCAAGCATCTGCCGCACCATGGGCATACGCAGCTCATCGTCTAATTCTTCGAGGGCCTCGTCACGGGTTTTGTGGCCCAGGCGCACATCCCAACTATAAGGCAGGGCATAGTTGTGATAGCCGCGTTCAGTCTGGTGCACGTAAATGCCAGCCTCATTTATGAGGCAGTTTGTCGAACGACCGGTATCCCGTGGGCGAATCCAGGGAACGCGGGTGGAGAGGAAATCATACAGTTCATCCAACTCAACATCGGTGTACCGAAAATAATCGATAAACTGAATATCATCAAAGATTCGATCATCGCGAAACATGGAGACATCGAGCAAGCGGTGCACAGCATCATCTACGCCGTGGTACACTTTGCGTGCGGCAAGCACCGCAGCATCCATCTTCGCAACATCAAAGATTCGGTTACGGAACAATTCGTCGAGGCGGGTCTCAAAGAGCTGTCCACGAGAAAGGCCGGTAAAGATGTACTTAATCCCTTTTTCGCGAGCCAGCTTCATGCTCAGTGTGTAGATTGTTTTGTAGCAGCCCTGGCATACATTGCTGTAGCGCTCGAGGCTGTCGGTAAAAATGGTATTCATGTGCGGCGTTTTGCCAAAGACAAGATCGACCCCAAGATGGTCGGTGACACGGCGGATATTCTCAATAGCTTCCGCGGAGATATAGCCGTTATCCAAGCTGAAGGTGAGCACCTTCAAATCCATCTCGACTAGCTGGCTGAGTACGTAGGTGCTATCTTTGCCACCGCTATATAGCATCATGCAGTCATATTTGCCACGGCGGTCTTCTTTGGCGCGGGCTACGAGGGTCTGAAGGTCGTCCACGGTTTTGAAATATTGGAAGACGTCTTCGCGAAATGCGTCAAAATCGACGCAGAGACTGCAGACGCCATCTTTGTTGAAAGTAACATCCGGGTAGTTGGAGGGCAGGCCGCAGGTGACACAGTGAACTACTTCGGTATCTTCCAAGTGGCGCTCAAACTGGACCACGGAAACCACCACATCTTGCACCGCAGGGTGTGCGCGGAGTAACGTCTCGATTTCGCCTAACTCAACACGCGCACCGCCGATTTTCACCTGGTGGTCGCGGCGACCAAGGAAAACCATTTGATTATTTTTGTTCCAACAAGCGATATCGCCTGTGCGATAGATTCGAGCATCCGGCCGAAATGGATCATCGCCAAATTGTTCAGCTGTGAGTTCAGGTCTATTGTAATAGCCGCGCGCTACCCCGTCGCTACTAATGATCAATTCGCCAACAACGCCTGGAGGCACAGGTTGATCATATTTGTCCAGTAGATAAATTCGCACATTGGCAGCGGGGGTGCCAATAGGGACGGAAATGGCCGTGTCCCGGGGGGGATCAAAGCGGTGAATCATACAGCCAACCACGGCCTCGGTGGGGCCGTATTCATTATAAATCTCGACTTGTCCCGCAAATAGATCGTGAATTGAACGCGCCAAATCCGTCTTAAAGTCTTCGCCACCGACAATAAGCTTGCGGATGCGCGGGCTGGAAAGATTTAGTTTGCGTATCAACTCCAGATGGGCGGGCGTCAATTTAACGATATCCACAACGTCATCGCTAAAGACGGAAAGGATTTCCAATCCCGGTGTGTCAGCGGACATTCGATAGATAATAACTTTGCCCCCCGACAGCAGCGGGACAAAAATCGAGGTCACTGTCAAATCGAAGGCGAGAGAGGAATACAATGGAAAATCGAGTACCGCGTTTTCCTGCTGGTAGGTGCTGCGTGCCCACCAGGCGTAGTTCAGCAACCCTTGATGGGTGAGCATGGTACCCTTTGGCTTGCCTGTCGAGCCCGAGGTGTAAATTAGGTAAACGAGATTGTCAGGCCGCGCCTGCGCCAGGGGGTTTGTGCTGGAAAAATCGGATAAGTCGAGCGTCGCCAGGTTGACTATCATCCATGAGGATGGTTCTGGTCGGGCAGGTGAAGTCAGCTCATCGGTGGTTAAGAGGACAGCAGGACTGGCGTCCTCGAGTATGTAGGCAATACGCTCAAGTGGGTATGCAGGATCAATCGGCACATAAGCGCCACCCGCTTTGAGCACACCCCAGATGGCGATAAGCACTTCGATGGATCGATCCATGCAGATGGCAACCGTGGTTTCGGGGCCAACACCTTGAGCCTGCAAGAAATGGGCCAGACGATTTGCGCGTTCGTTAAGCATCGTGTAAGTGATCTCAGTATCAGCCTGAACGGCGGCGATTTCATTAGGTGTCCTGTCAACCTGTTCTTCAAACAGCTGAATCACTGTCTCAGCGGATGGATAAGGCGCGTCAGTGGCATTGAAGTCGACCAACAACTGCTGCCACTTTGCCTCATTCAGTAGCGAAAAGTCGCCCAGTGGACGATTGTGGTCAGCGATGAAGGCATCAACAACGCATATGAAATGATCGACCAGCCATTTGCGCTCGGTCGCGCCAAATAAGTCCGTTTTCATGTCAAAAAGCAGGACAAAATTGCCAGAAGCATCATAATCGATGATCTGCAGGCGCAGATTATGGTCGGCGTCAATATAGCCAGTATGGACCGGCTCTTTGGTGACAGGCAGGCCAGCAAATTCGCTGAAACTGGCTTGTATATAATTAAGGATCACGTCATAGGTCCGATTTGTTTCGGCACTACTCATGCCTGGCTGAACATGGGCCAACCCTTCCAGCGTCTCGGCCGTGACCTTTTCACCTAGAGAGACGAACGTTTCGCCGTCTTCCACGTTAACTTGCATTACGCCCATCTCTATGAAGAGGCCGATAATATCTAGCGAATCAACAGTAGGCCGACCATGAAAGGGCGTACCCAATCGCAGCGTTCGCTGTCCATTGAGCCGGTGAATGGTCGCGAACAATAATGTGGCGAAGATTGTGAATAAGGACATGTCTTCGTTAGGCGAAGCAAAGCTGTCTTGTCTAGCAATTTCTCGCAGCCTGGCTGATCGCTGCGCGCCGAGGTCGGAGACGACACGCTCAGTTTGCAGGGTTGCATTTGGTGAAGTCCGACCATAGAACTCGGTCGGTGGTAGCGGTTCTCCATATTTATCACGCCAATAGGCGAGCGCCTGTTGAAATTCGGCGGTTCGGCGAAATTCCCGCTCATAGCGGACGAAATCCCAATACTGAGGTGGCTCCGGTATATCATCCAGCCGATCCTCTAACGCCAATTGGTAGTAGTAGGCCATCCGCTCGAAGATCAGCTCGGCGGATACAGCGTCCGTCATGATATGGTGCTGGCATAAATACCAAATGTACCGGTCATTGGCCAATCGCACCAAGGCAGAATCAAATAAGGGCTTGTCCAGCGCTAGAAGTCGCATCTTACGTTCGTTCAGGAACGCCTGATAAGGGGTATCGGTATCGGCTTTCTGGGAATAGTCGAAAAATTCTACGGACGCAGACACATCTTTGAGTACTTCCTGCCGCGGCACACCGCTAGCGGCACGAAAGATGATTCTAAATGCGTCGTTATGATCGACAAGGGATTGAAAAGCTTTGCGAAAAGCATCAATGTCCAACAAGCCTTGGATGGTAAAGGTATGGACAACATTGTACAGTGGCGCATCGGGACTCATCTGTTGGCCCATCCACATCAGAAATTGACTCTGAGTGAGATTGGACTGTTCCAGTAAATCATCGGTGCCGACGCTGGTCATCTCCTTAATTTCCGGGACTGGTTCTGCAGAGCGGTCATTACCTGGGCTCGCCATTTTGCGCCGCTGAGCGACAACCCGGCAGAAGCCAGCCACATCAGGTTGGGCAAGAAATTCGCGCATTGTGGCCTTTATCCGGAATACATCCTGCGCTTTGTAGAGAAGACGGGCCGCCAGGAGTGAATTGCCGCCCAGTTCAAAAAAGCCATCGTGAATACTGACCCGTTCCAAGTTCAATACTTTAGCGAATAAGGCGGCCATTTCCCTTTCCAAATCATTTCGTGGAGGAACATATTCGGTGATCAGTTCATCGCCCCAACGGTCTGGGGCTGACAGTGCGCGGCGGTCGATCTTGCCGTTTGGCGACACAGGGAATCTTTCCAGCACGACAAAGCGCGAGGGCAGCATGTAATCGGGTAGGGTCTGAAGCAGGAACTGCCTTAGTTCGCGGGCATCTGGTACTTTGAGCTTAGGCTCAGGTATCAGGTAGGCAACCAGACGCAGATCTCCGGGAGTATCCTCACGGGCCATGACCAAGTTCTGGGCAATAGCCGGATGGTGGCGAACAGCCGCTTCAATATCGCCTAACTCGATACGACGTCCATGAATCTTTACTTGGGAATCATTGCGGCCCACGAACACGATCTGCCCATCGGGTAGAAAGCGAGCCAGGTCACCCGTGCGGTACATTGGCAGGCTGTGGCCCGTTTCATTATTTGCGAATGGGTTAGGGATAAAGCGTTTGGCCGTTAATTCGGGAAGGTTGTGGTAGCCGCGGCCGACGGCGTCTCCGCCAATGTACAGCTCACCTGTGGCGCCGACCGGCACCGGTTCTAAACCTTCATCGAGGATATATATCTGAATGTTGTCGTGCGGCCGTCCAATCGTTATTAAATCAGATTCCGGTGGGATGGTGCCCATGGTGCAAAACACTGTCGTTTCAGCCGGGCCGTATGTGTGCCACAACACTGCACAGCGCTGCTGTAGTTTTTGGGCAAGATCCAATGTCAATGCTTCCCCACCGGAAAGCGCTATCAGATCTTTTCCACCTTGCCAACCCGTCTCTAAATAGAGACGCCAGCCAGTCGGCGTGCTGCGCAAGAATGTGATGCCATTGTCGTCGATAATACGCTGCAGCTTCGCGCCATCTAACATCGCTTCACGAGGGGCAACAGTGAGCCGGGCACCCCTGGTCAACGGTAGAAATATTTCCCACACAGAAGGATCAAAGGAAAGTGTTGTTGTAGAAAGGATATGGTCTTCCGCCGTGATGTCAATGCGGTGGCCCATCGAGTTGATCAGGTTAACAACCGAGCGATGAATATTCTGCGCCCCCTTTGGTTTACCAGTTGAACCGGACGTGTAGACAACGTAGGCCAGATTTTCAGAGCTCATGACCACGGATGGGGAATCGGTTGATTCTTTGGTAATGAGAGGCCAATCTCTGTCCAGGCACACGGCGGCGTAGGAGTCACCATCCAAATTACGCAGCAGATCTTCTTGAGTTACCAGGACAACGGGGCGGGCATCTTCCATCATTATATGAATACGTGCGGCAGGAAAATCGGGATCGATCGGCACATAAGCGCCACCCGCTTTGAGAATTCCCAAGATGCCAGTGATCATTTCCAGCGAACGGTGTATATACAGACCAACGAATGATTCGACACTGACCCCTAAGCTTATGAGATAGTGAGCGATCTGGTTGCTGCGCCGCTCAAGCTCTGCGTAGGTTAAGCTCTCTCCCTTATAGGTTACGGCAATGTTATCGGGTGTGCGGTCGGCTTGGTTAGATATCAGTTCATGCAGTGTGCTCTCACGCGGGTAGTCACGCTGGGTGTCATTCCAGGTGCAAAGTATCTTCTCCCGCTCTTCAGAAGTCAACAGCGTCATATCTTCAGCATGTATCTGATCAGATGCATCCATGTTTCGAATTGGGTTAGGCTAGCTAGCGCAGATCGCAGCCGGCTTCAGGTGGCAAGGTTTGGGCAAAGAAGCATTGGTGGACAGCTTCGGCTGCGAATTCATGGCCCTCAGGCGTGAAGTGTCCTAGACCGTTTTTGTAATAGAGTTTTTGCACATCCTCAGGCTTCATATTCATCGCAGCCATGTACGCGCCCAGGCCCAAAAATGGTAAATTATTATTTTCGGCAAAGGTTCGCAATTCGCTCTCCGGCAGCAGCAGGTCAGACTCGCCAAACTGGGTATTCAACGTATCTTGATTGTAAAATGCTTCTGTGAACACAGGGATCGTAACCAATTTCATGTCTATATCATAGCGCTCAAGCTGTTCCTTAGCCATGTAAATCAGTCCTTCGGCAATCAGCATTGCCTTTTCATTCGTCTCTTCTTTAAACATGAATCCGTTCGCCAAATCAATATCACTGTTAGATTTGGAGACTATTTCACTCGCACTTACCTCCGGTTCCTGTAAAAGATTCATGGCGATGCGCGGCGTAAGGTAATGACTGCCGATAATGCGTATAAGCTGAAATCCTTCGTGCCCTTCATACACCTCATGTTCAGGATTGTGCAAATCAGTAAAAAACGCCTCCAGGTTGAGTTTGACTCTACCCTGTCCTATATATTGGAAGTAAGGCTTGCCGTATCCCGGGCCATCAACCGTTTGAAAGTCGCTGCCAAGATCAAAAAAAACGATAACTTCCTGCGGTTCGAACTCTTTGTCAACCACATTCAACATCCAGTTGCTCAAGTACATTCCTGGACCATAATCCGGATATCCTAATGTCAATATCTCACTGGGAGGACCTTCTTGCACATTTTCGTCAATCAAGTTCTGTAGGATAACGCCGAGATTCTGGTCTGCTTTGACTTGAAGCGCCTGAATGAAAGTTCCACCGACGATGGCGATGCGCTGTGAGTCTGGCAGTAGCTTAAATTCAGGTACATAGCGGCCGTAATTGTTAGCCATACCATTTCCCAGACCCTCTTCACTTTGGTACACGCGCGTATAGGGAGCAAAACTATCCTTCGTAGTCGAAATCGTCGGCAGCAGGCCGAAGAACGCCAATAACTGGATGAGCAACTCGACAATAAGCAAAAGTGCTAGAAGAAAAACGACGATCTTGCGCCAGAGCTGTGGACGAGATTCATCACCCCATTTGTAAAAGAGGATCAGTCCGGCAGCCAGTAAGAGTGTGACGAAAATCGTCGCCTGCAGAGCGGGAAACTCAATAGAAAGTCCATGAATCGGCTGATCTGGCACCAAAATGCCAGTAAATGTGAGCCCTATGGCAACAAGGATGGCTACTGCCAGCAGTGGATGAAACTGGATGAAGTCAAGGGTTTTTTTCAGCCTGCGATCATCATTTGGCCGCAGCAATAATGAAGCCCAGGCTAGCATTACGAAAGCGTACATGACGGGGACAGTAAAGTAGAGAACGGAATAACGGCCGAAAACGATGGGATTCCGGCTCACGTGATTGATCAGATCAACGAATCCTACAATCAAGAACAGCAATACAACAACCAGTAGTAGGAGATAGCCTGGTTTCTGGATACGTTCTTCCAGGCTATCTAGTTTTTCAACGGTCATTAAATTCCTTCAATTTCAGCCCTGCCGATCAAACGTTGCTGATTAGAAAAACCCCGATCAGAGCAATTGCGAGGCCACCAATACGCATGAGTTGAGGTCCGCGGTCACTGCGCCTGGCTAAAAGCCCGATTAGAGCGCCGACAACATGCAGACCAGCCGTAGCGAATAGGAAGCCCAGAATATACGCTATAAGCAGGCCGATAGTATTTGTAATCTCCGGTATTTCTGTGCCATGGGCATTGCCATGAAACAATGCGAAAAAGGCTACAACGATTAATGCTCCCCATTCGGGGATTTTGTTGCCAAGTAGTATGGCTATGCCCAAAACAAATACGGAAAACGTGATGCCGTATTCTACAAAAGGCAGCGCAATACCAAAGATCCCTAACAAGGCGCCGATGGCCATTATGCCAACAAAGGTGGCTGGCACGGTCCACAGTGCACGACCACCGATTTGCGCGCTTAAAATACCGACTGACAGCATTGCCAGCAGATGATCAAGCCCCAATAATGGGTGTAAGAAACCGGAAAGTATTCCTCCACCGCCATAAGGATGGAAGAAAATCATGGTAGCAAAATTGATAAGATCATTGATCTCCATCGGCTTCTCCTAGCAAGGGACAAGATGTTGGTAAATCTGCAAATCCGTTCAAACCTCTACTAAGGCTGATTTACCTCCATCGACAATGTATATCTACCAGTTCAGCAAATGCATCCTCGAGATTACGAGCTCTTATTAATAACTGGCAACATGATTTTGTATTGGCCAAAAATGGCAGTAACCATGAGATCGTCCGTTATAGTTACAACTTTGGGATTTTCGTTGCCACTAAGGTCACCGCTCCAGCCAGTGAAAGCCCAAGCAAATTCGGGCGTTGCGGTGATCGTTATAACTTCGCCATAGATATAGTTGGCCTTAACTGGTTCCCAGCTTACACTGCCTTCGCCCACCACGGTGCTGGAGATCGTAAATTGATCTTGGACAAAGGTAGCCGTGACGCTTTTGTTGCTGTTCATGGTGATGGTTTCCGGGTTAACAATGCTGGTTAGATCGCCGCTCCAGCTGGAGAAAATCCAACCATCATTGGGCGACGCACTTATTGTCACTGATTCATTGCAAGCGTAAGTGTCTTTGATTGGATTTTTACTAACACTACCACCACCGGCAGGATTAGCGTTCAGGGTAAGCGCATTGCGATCTCCATCCTCAGGAACAATGGGCGAGGCAGTATTGAAGAAGTAGTCGACAAGCGCAGTGTGTGCTGGAACCGTTGTCGTTGGCGGATCGCCGGAATTACCTGCATAAGGGCCCACATCTGTAACGTTCAATGCATACGAAAAAGAATCCAACGTCTCCCAGTTGGTTGAGTCTAGCTTATAGGATTGAATCCAATCGTCGCCATCTCGATTGACTCTCAAGTAATAAGACTCATCAGGATCTGGAATCGCAATAGTGATATCGTTGCGGTTGCTCTGCCCGCTGCCGTTTAAGGTCGCAGCAAATACGTGAATATTCGAGCCGTCACTGAAATACTCAAAACGAATGAACTCATCCGATCCACCCTGAATAAGAATGCCTTGAACTTGGTATCTTGCGCCAAGGCTAGAATCAAACTTCGCCTCCAACGCAAAATCGGAGCTGCCATTATCTACCGATTGCATCATTCTTGGGGCATTTTGATTGCTTTGAGAAATCGAATGCTTAACGTTACCACCTGGAACCATGATTTCCAAGGCGGCATCATCAGTAAATGTATTCACCATCGCATAGGAAGAATCATTAAGCGGATTCACAAAAGTCCAAAGCCCCGTGTTCAATGTACAGGCGTTGAAGTCATCCGAGATGATGCCGATGGCTGAAGGTAAAGCTGGATCTGAAACCTGGTTGTTGACATGGACGGTAGCAGTCGCGAGACCCTGATTAACTAAAACAAGAATCATCAGGGGGAGTAAAATCGCTAAAACGCTGATGGCAAAACGATGGTGCTTTTTTCTACTGTTCATTTTAATCCCTCCAAAAAAAGAGCCCAAGTTAATCACTGTTTGACGTGATATATGGGACAAAAATATCGTTATTTCTATCACCAAAATGAGATACGATGTTCAAATGATCGGTTACTGTAAGAGCAAAAGGACTTTGGGTTCCGCTGAGATCTCCTCCCCAACTCAAGAAGCGCCAACCGCCATCGGGGATGGCAGATATTGTAACATTCTGCCCGTAAGCATAGGTTGTTTGATCCGGTTCAACGGTCACTATGCCACTGCCTGTTTGTGTTGTATTTATTACATATGCACCTTCGGCAAAGTTAGCACTCACTACCTTATCAGTATCGAGGGTTAAGGTTTCAGGATTTGAAGTACTATTGACGTCGCCAGTCCAAGCAGTGAATGTCCAGTCGTTATTGGGTATTGCCGTTAATTCAACTTCCTGGCCGCAGATATAGGGTTGATCCGGTTCTTTAGACACTGTCCCTCCACCCACAACGGAAACTACTAACGAACAAACTTGTGCAAAGATGAAGTTAGCCGTGATCGTGCTGTCACCTGTCAAGGTGAGGGTTTCTGGGTTATTGGAACCAATTAAATCTCCACTCCAGCCATCAAATAGCCAGCCATTGCTGGGCGTCGCCGTAAGTGTAATTTGATCGCCGTAAAGATATGCATCTGATTGACCACTTAATGGTGGGGAAACATTAACTGAACCGCTACCGTTTGTAGTTGTATTCACTTCAAGTACAGGTAGGATAGAGACATCACCGAAACTAGCATCGATGTTATGAGCCACTAGAAGTACAGAACCCTTTGAGAAAGTATTTGATGGATCATCACATTCCTCAAAAATCCAGGTAGAAGGCTCTTGTTTTGAGGCTTCCCAAACCCTGAAGCTGTAGAAGGCTCTGGCACCTGTGTTACAAGGCACGTCTTTCGTTTGAACGCGTAGCTTGAAAATGTAAGTAGCGCCCAAATTTAGGGTGACGGGTACCTCAATAGGTTCTTCATTGCTGGTGCGAAAAGCATAGTGCGGCCCAGAAACTCTATTTCGATAATAAGCATAGGCGCCTAAGTGCCACCATCCCGTACCTGGTTGTTCATTATTCTGTACGAAGTGTCCCTGCCAGCGAGCCACGATTCCTACTCCGCCGGAATCCTGAAAGGGGAGGTTATGAATTGTTACAGGGACCCTGACTTCAAAGTCATCCCAGGCCGTCAGCTCGCCGATAGCCACCACGCGATCATAGCCGACTGCCAAAGGTCTCAAACGTCCGCTAATCACAGCCCATTCTCCATCCACAACCTGGGCCACATCTGATAGGCCACTGCTCCAGTCAGCGGTATAGGGCAAAGGCCATGTCTCCCCGCTGGTATAGTTAGCAATGACAGATTCTAAGGTCGTGTTTTGTTGTGCTGTATTATCTGTCGCTCGTATGGTGACTGTGTTTTGACCATTATTGAGATCGTTGACATCTATTTCGATATTGAAGTCCCCTTCTGAAACAAGCCGAGGATTAGTAGAAGCGCCATTAATGCTTTGGAAAACACTGGGGGTGCCAACGGGTGATCCATTACCAGACGTTATGCCATCCGTCAGACCCCCCGGACTTGGTGATTTGAAATCCCCTGCGGAGGCGGATTCTTTCCAGGAAAGATCGTTCCAGGCTCCACCATTTAATCTGTATTCCAAAGAGCTGATACCGTCAGGATCGGAAACGTTGCCCAAGATGTTTATCATTGGCTGCGGATCACCTAGAAAGCCAAAATATTGGGAAGATCCATACCATATATCGATTGTAGGACCGTTAGATTGGGTTTGTTGTAGTTGACTGTTGGGGGTAGGGGCTTGGCTCTCTTTGTATTTGATTGGTTGCGCCGCCATGTGGTTCGGTTCTTCAGTGAGGTTGTCAGGGCCCGATACAGCCACGACCGAGAGAGCTGCTATGAAGAAAATCCCAAACAGAAAACTTGAGGCGCGAAATAACGGTTTTATGATCATATATATCTTCAATTTAAAGCCAGGCCTTTTCTTTTGCCCTTAAAAACGCCCACGACTAGGGCAATCATCTCCAAAATTAGTGATCTTCGAATCAACAAAGCGACTAGCACATAGATCGCTGCGCCAACTCCAATCATCAAGCCCAACGAGACCAGGTTGTGTTGACCACCTACCAATTGTCGGAGGGGCTCCTTAGACAACTGTACACCAACCATCATCAAACCAACGGCAAATAACGCCGGTAAAATCGCCGGTATCATCTTCAGGGCCGTTCCAGGCAAAACTCGGTGAACTTGATAGACATTAAAGAAGAATCCAACAAAGTACGCAGCCGTAACCGCTAGTGCAACCCCCTCAATCCCCCAATTAAGCAGAAGAAAAACAAGCGGGATCATGACGGCGGCCATAACCAGCCCGACTTGAAAATTATAGTTGGGGCGTCCAGTTGCCTGGAATAAGGGTGCTGTGGAGCCGGCAAGTGGTCTTACCAGCCCCATAAAGGCGAAGATTTGTAATGTTGCTACCATCGGCAGCCACTTTTCTCCCAATACGATGGGGATCATCTCATCGGCAATAATAAAAATACCCATGGCAATCGGTGCCATGGTCAAGGCTACTATGCCGAGGCTCTTAATATAGAATTTGGACAAGCGCTCTTTTTCGTCTTGTATCTTGGTGTATGAAGGGAAGAGAACACCTGAAAGAACCGAACGATTGAAACCGGCAATGGTCTGGTTGGTAAGGCTGTAGGCACGGCTATAGAAGCCAAGGGAAGCTGGTCCCAGTACCCGTCCTACCAACCAATCATCCCAATTTGAGTTGAAGAAGGACATGAAACCGCTGCCTGCACTTTGACCACCATACTGGAACAGCTCTTTCATGACTTTCGAGTTCCAGGGCTTTGGTTTTAGCCATTCCCAACCAGGACAGGCGATCCATAAAACAATCAAGCTGATCAGTGCTGCCGCTAGATAGCCATATACAAGACTCCATAGGCCAAAGCCAAGGAAAGCCAGTCCGACAGCGATGCCTTTCTCAAAAAAATTGGAAATGATCGACGCACCACTCACCTTTCCAAACATCATTTCTTTTCTTAACAAAGCTGAAGGTACTAACGACCAAGTTTGCAGAAGGATTAACGGCGACAACCAAAGAATGACTGATACCAGGTCGGGGTTACCCAGAAGAGAGGCAAAGAGGGAAGAACCTGCAATAACAACCAAGAAGATCAGCAAGCTAGACAAAAACGTCACGGCGAAGGCTTGAAAGGCGATTTCACTGTGGTCTCGTTTACTATGTATCAAGGCTGGTTGCATACCCAAACCAGAAAACAACCCTATAGTAGAAAAAAGAACTAATGTCAAAGCAACGACGCCAAAATCCTCAGGCTCCAGAAGGCGCGCAAGAAACACCAAGGCAATCATATTGATAGCCCGGGAAAACAGCATGGCCATGCCCATGTTGACACCGCCCTTAGCGGTTCTTGTCTTCAGATCGTTAATTGTTGATCTCTCTTACATAAATTGTCTTGTGCCCGAAGCGCCCGAGATATCGATTTTTGGATAAATTCTGGCACCCCGATACCTTTTCTTGATGAACTTATGTGTTGGCTAGCCAAATATGAAGCATTCAGGAGACCTCGCTCCAGATGGCACCATTCGAATAGGCGTACATGCTCAGCATGCGATAGTCGTTTGTCTTGTTTGGCATAATGAGCTAGCGCAAATTGTTCATATTCCGGATCCTGACCTTGCAATATCGTCGCCAAGTCAAAATGGGGTAACCCTGACCCTACCCATTCCCAGTCAATTAGTTTCACCTGACCACAATCATTTTTATGAACGTATATGTGCCCAAAATGATAATCACCATGGATAGTTTCATCGTTAAGTTGATCGTGAAACTCATTATTGTTGACTAGTTCAGTTATGACCGACCAGCGTTTGTTTAAATCTGAGACAACTGGATCCCCTGTTGCGCGAAAGTAACTTTCCAAGTTTTTCTGCGCATAAACAAGTAAAGAGGTGGAGAATTGGCGGTTAAAATCAATTAGGTAACTTGAACTAATACCCTTGGCCCACTTGCCAAGTGCCAAATGAAGCTTGGGTATTTCATTTATTGCTAGCAGCAGATTTTTCTTCCTTAAAGAGCTTTCTTCTATGTCAATTTTTAGCACCTGATATTCTTGACTCAAATCTTCAAGGATATACTGATAATGTCTACCCGGTATGATTTCCCGGCAGACATAGACATTTGGTAGGTACTGCCTCAACTCGCCTTCCGCATTGTTGTAGATAGAATATTCAGGAGGACCAGGGCTTAGCGGGAACCCATTCAATGCGGGAATTTCCACTTCATTATAGATTTCATTTCTATAGATGAGCTGCCAGGCTTGCCCATTTACACTTTCCAAGAATAAGCGATAGGATCCCGAAACCTTCCAACGTGAAAGATGGATGTATGAAACACGCTTGAGTGGTTTACCAAGATGCTCAATGCAGAGCTGATTCACAGTTTCAAAGTTGAGACCTGTGGGTAAACCCTTATGCCGTCGATGAAACTGCCGCCATCGAGCAAGACGCTTCCTTTTCCGCCACACAATTCCATGAAACTTGTCTCTATTAAATTCGCGCAACTTAATACCAGAAACCATTTGAACAAATATAATTAGAATAGGGCATTCGATTCCAACCCATGATTTATGATTATCTTGCTCCCTTTCTAGACAGGACTACTGGCAATGTTTCCAGCAGAATTTCGATGTCAAACCACAAGCTTTGCTGTTGCATGTAGTTCAGGTCAAGCGCTACCATCTCTTCAAATGTGGTCGAGCTGCGACCCCTAATCTGCCATAGCCCTGTTATTCCCGGCACCGTCATTAATCTCTGTAGATGCCACGGTTTATAAAATTCAACTTCATATGGGATTGGTGGCCGAGGTCCGATCAGACTCATATCACCCAGTAGAACATTGAAAATCTGAGGCAACTCATCGAGGCTGGTCTTGCGTAGAATTCGACCAAAACCAGTTATTCGTGGATCGCCCACCAGCTTGTACTTTGATTTCGCTTTTTTTTCTGCTTCTAGTTCCGATAGTCGAATGTGATTACCAATAATGTAGTTTTTGATAAATTCATAGTGGATGTCTGATTTCGCGTTCGCTTCCATTGTCCGAAACTTGTACATGGTGAATCGTCTTTGTTTCCAGTAAGATAAGCCGCAACCGTTTTCACGTCTCGCCCCAACCCTCTCCTGCTTGAATATGGCGGGTCCCGGTGAATCCAGCATGATTAAAACGGCGATGATGATGAGAACGGGCATCAATGGCAAGATAATTAACAGTATCAGGCTCACATCAAATAGTCGTTTCAGATAGAAATATCTACACCTTGAACAGCTGACAATTGCTGGCATTGTCAGCCCAAATTTATTGGATGTCTGGTGTTTGATATCTAATGTTAACCCCCTCATAATAGACCCTTTTCAGAACTAGAGATTGGAAAATTGGTATTCTCCAGATGCGCTCTTCCTAAACCCACATGAATGTTCCTCGCCAATAGACAAACAAGAAGATGTAGTTGTCAAACTACTAGGTACTGTTGACATTTCAACGTAACCAAATAAGTGAACTTACAAACTGCACGAAGCCGAGATAGCAACCTGCTAGTTTATCGAATCTGGAAAAGACCCGACGGAAATGCTTGATCTTGTTGATAAAACATCCCACCAAATGCCTTTCTCGATACAACCAAGTATCGTATTCACGCTGTTTTTTCGCCCTCTGGTGTGGTGGAATAACCGGTTCTGTATTGCTTTCAATGACCAGTTCAACAAAATCTTCAGCCGCATATGTCATGAATCGATTGTACTTTCTTGTCCCAAATGTCAACAGAGCCTAGTTTCAGGCAATGTACGATTGTTTGGACAGGCCACTAGACACCCAAACCCCTTGCCTTGCTAAAACAGACAATACCCAAGCCGATTAAAATTCTGGCTTTTGACGTCCACTGTAACAAATTACCGTTACAAGAACGTTATTGGAACGTTACACGACTCTAAACATTAGTGGTTTACAACTTGGTGCGGCAACATTGGCCGGCGACGGAGCTGCTGACGGTAATTGTGACCTGTTGATCGTGGATTTGACACTTATTTTGGGTAAGAATGTTTCGAGTTACTTTTTTGCTTGAGTAACTCGTTGGACACTCATTCATTACTGTGCTGCGATATGTAACGCTGAAATAACGTTCTTGTAACACCGATTTGCTAGAGTGGGAGTGTAAGCTAAAATTGGCGATGATTGGGGTGTGCTTGCTTCAAATGCGGCAGAGGGGTCTGATGCTTAAAAAGAAAAACCCAAATCAGTTAAGAAAATCCAACTCCCTGCCTTTTCGCCGAATTGCCTGTATCAGGACTCAGGAGTTAGATTGCATCTATTAGGTAGGTCCCATCGGTGACAGAAGAATATACTGCCCACTTGGGGTATGGGAACGAAATAGCCTTAGAATCCATAGCCTCTTTGAGGAAGGGGAAGCTCTTATCAGCACGCAACTATGACGATGATTCTCTTATCAATCTTGTGATAACGAAACCAGAAAATGAAAAAAGTGCGGATTTGTCGGGTCGTTTCAGGCAACGCCTGGTCAGGATAACTCAAATAAATGACCCGAATATCGCCCCTAGATACATCTATAGCATCGCAGATATTGAAAAAACCAATGCAGTTTTCGAGCTATTCCAGATTGTGTCTTTGAAAGATAAGTTAAAAGAGTTGGCTGAGAAGAAAGCGTATCTACCAGTCGTTGATGTTCTATCTTTGATTCGACAGCTTACCGAAGCCCTAGCGGCCGCTTACTGGTCTGGAATCGTTCATCCGAACCTTACTCCGGCAAGTATTTTCATAAAAGAAGACAACAGCCTCGCTTTAATCGACATCGAATTCACCCACATTTCTCCACTTACAATTCAAGGAGGGAACGGACACTCTGTAAACCTATTAGGTTATGCCGCTCCAGAACACTTACAAAGAAAGGAGCTAAGTGGCCAGAGCATTATATACACACTGGGAATCATCCTTTACGAATTACTCGCCGGTAACCGGCCCGCGATACACACCGTTCCTTGGGATATTTTTGATGAAGAACACGATGAATTGCCCAGAGGAGTATCAATGGAAGAGACGCGTGAAGGATTAAGTCCAGAGACATATCGGTTAGTAAGGGATTGCTTGTGGCTAGAAGCATGGAATCGATTTGAAGATTTTTCCAAAATGATCGAGGCTATCGATCAAGCTATCGCATCTGAACAAATCCTAGTTGGAAAACCAGTTAAACCGCCAACTAAACGTCGCTGGCTTTATCCCGCCGTGGCCATGTTTTTGCTATTTCTCCTGATGGGGTTCTTTTTACTCAGTAGAAATATCGGCATAATGCCGGATCAACCAGCCGACACAAAACCTCTAACAGAGGTTCCGTCCTTACGCCTACCCCAAGAGGAAATCAGTATTTCATCGGGACCATCAACTGTCAGACCCCACCCTACCAATGCACCATCCCCAACCAGGCCTCTATTAACCGCAACCACGATGACGAACAAGATAGATGCGGTGGAACTGATCGCTCCCTCACCAGATAGTGAATTTAGTGGCGACGACAGAATAAGTTTTGAGTGGTCCTGGCCCACCAATCTTGAACAAGATCAGGAATTCTGCGTATATCTTTACACCGAAGGTGAAAGTATCCTCATTGGCACAGTTACAAAACCTAAAAATGGCAACGTTTACCGTTTGCTGGCCGACGGAGATGTCTCGGTCGCCCCTGGTTCATTTAACTGGCAAGTTGTGCTCGAGGAAAAGCCGGGAGGCGGGATTATTGCTGAAAGTGAATTAGCTTTTATCAAAATTGCGCCTGTAAAAACACCCACAGCTACATCTGAACAACCAGCAATCGAATCAAGCATCAAACCACCAGATGTTACTGAATTTACGGTAACCCCTACCAAGGTTTGCCGGCCATTACAGCCAAATGGCTGGGTGAGGTACGTCATAAAACAAGGCGACTCCTTATCCCGGCTTGCCACTCAAAGCGACATTACAGTTGACGAGATTCAACAAGTCAATTGCCTGAGCGGAACACTGATCAGAGCCGGAAATACACTTTGGCTCCCGCCGGTTAGCGTTGAACGTACAATTGCCACAGCGACGCCACTAACTAACGAGCCACCATCAGATTCACCGTCGAAACCACCATCTAAGCCACCTAAGAAACCGCCAACACCTACACCGCCGAGGCCTACTTCCTAATAGTATGAATTCTATGGAGAATAGCTGTGCAATTGCTCAAGGTTAAGAGAAAAAATCTGCTCTCCATTATTTTTATTGTCTTATTCACACTGTGTTTTTCCCTGTTGGCCATTAACCAGCTCGAGGGGATCGAATTTCCCGACGATGTAGATACGATATCTGCGGCAGAAGATTTGCTTGCGGCCGACCTGCAAATTTCCAAGAACGATGGCGGAGTGACTGTAGCGGCTGGTGACACGATCACTTACACCATCGTCTTCAACAACAGCAGCGGCGCCGGTGCTAGCAACGTCGTGCTGACCGAAACAGTGCCAGCTAACTCAACCTTCAGACCAGAAGCCAGCACGGCTGGTTGGAATTGCACGCCCAACAATGATGCCGAAAATATCTGTACCTTAAGCATCGGCGATGTCGCGGGCGGAAATGGGGGTCAAGTCGACTTTGCGGTGAAAATAGATAAACCGCTCGCTGCCGGAGTAACCCATATCAGCAATATTGTTGAAATCGGCGAGGACGGTACTGGCTCTGACCCTAATCCAGGGAATAATTTTGGCGCCGACATTACACCACTGGCTCTGCCAGATCTGCAAGTTAAAAAGGACGATGGCGGAATGACGGTTGCGGCCGGGGGTGTTATCACTTATACCATCAACTTCACGAACGTGAGTGATGTTGATGCAGGTGGAGTCGTGCTGACTGAAACCGTGCCAGCAAACACGATCTTCAGGCCGGATATTAACTCACCTGATTGGAGTTGTGTCCCTGACAACACCGAAGGAAGTACATGTACTAAGTCCATCGGTAGCGTATTGGGAAACGGTGGTGACCAAATTGATTTTGCTGTACAAGCAAACAGCCAGCTACCGGCTAATTTGATCGAGATCGTCAACTGGGTGGCAATCGGGGATGATGGTGCCAATGGCTCTGATAATAATGCTGCAGATAATTCTGATACCGATAACACACCAATCGTTAGACCTGACCTACAGATCTCTAAAAGCGATGGCGAAACAACGGCCGTACCTGGTGAAATCATTGTCTATACTCTGGTTTACACTAATGCGGGCACATCGAGTGCAAGTGGCGTGATCATCACCGACACTGTTCCGGAAAATACAACTTTCAACCCAGGGGCAAGCTCATTCGGCTGGTTTTGCTCGCCAGATAATAATGCTGGCAGTATCTGTACATTCGATGCCGGGGATGTAAGTAGTGGCAGGGGTGGGGGGGAGATCGACTTTGCCATTGAAGTGGATACCTCCTTAGCGGCAAGCGTATCCGAGATCATAAATACAGCTGAGATCGGCGGCGACAGTGCCAGCGCCGACCCAAATCCTTCAGACAATAGTGACACCGACACGACCCCAATCGGCGTAGCTGATTTGTTTTTGACAAAGAGTGTGGATGATTCTTCACCATTCGTTGGTGATACTATCGATTTCACGATTCGAGTTATGAATGATGGCCCTGGTGATGCAACAAATGTGAGCGTTTTGGACCCAATGCCCGATGGCTATGATTACATCCAAGATAATGGTAATGGTGCATATGATAATACTAGCGGTGTCTGGACCATCGCTAATGTATTAAAGGGTGATTCAACATCGCTATCTATTGTGGCTGAAGTACTGGCTACGGGTACCTATACTAACTATGCACAGGTGGCAGCCTCTGATCAATTGGACCTGGATTCAACACCTGGTGACAATTCACATGGCGATGATGATGACGACACGGCGAGCATCCTGCCAAAGCCATCCGCTGACCTGGAGCTCATAAAATTAGATAGCCCCAATCCTGTTATTGCAGGTGAATTATTAACCTATACCCTGATCATCACGAATCATGGGCCATCAGCCGTCCAAGGTATCGTCGTAACAGATACACTACCTTTGGAGAGTGTTATCTTTGAATCTGCGAGTGACGTCTGCGACTTCACATATCCACAACCTGTCAGTTGCGCATTGGTTGATGAGTTAGTAGCCGGTGCCAGTGTCGAGTTATCTATCGTGGTTCTTGTAAAGCCGTTGGTAACAGGTCTTCTTACTAACGAGGCGGAGGTTGGGATCTCCGGACAACAAATTGATCGAGATCCTGAGAACAATAATAAAACAGTATTTACCTCTGTAGTACGTCAAGGTGATTTATTGCTGTCCAAAGAGGACGGAATTGATCCTGTTGTTGCCGGCAATTACCTTACTTACACGGTATCGATATCAAATGCTGGCCCCTCGGGAGTAACAGATGTGGTGTTAGTAGACACCTTGCCATCGGAGGTGGCTTTTATATCAGCGACGACATCTCAGGGTGAATGCGACGAAAATGATGGTGTTCTTACTTGTACGTTGGGTGACTTTGCTGCCCTAGATAAAGTTGATGTCGAATACGTTGTCCACGTAGGCTCAGCGACCACACCTGGGCCAATCTACAATGAGGCTATCGTTGACGGCGACGGTGCAAACCAGGGCATAGCTATTGAAGATACACTGGTGAAATCCGAAGCGGATCTTTCATTCACCAAGACCGTTAACTCAAATCAGGTGACTTCAGGTGACAACCTGACTTACACGCTTGAAGTTGTCAATGATGGTCCATCGATGGCAGGAGACGTTCAGATTTGGGATGATTTACCTCAGGGAACTTCTATCATTTCAACTACCGTTAGTGACGGAAACTGCAAAGAGGATGGCACTTTTAGCTGCGATCTAGGCGACTTAGCCGTCAAGGACCAAGCTACAATAACAATAGTGGTTAGGGTGGATTTGGTAGGTCCTGGTTTGCTAGAAAATGCGGCTGGCGTGGATAGTCAAACAACAGATCCAATATCTCAGAATAATAATGGCGCGACCTCAACCTTTGTGGCAAAACGAATATATTTTTATTTTTTGCCAGTCTTCAGAGTGCCGCGAATATTTGGAGAGCCTAACAACCAGTGCGTTGCGGCTGCCTCTATCACTGTGAACCACGACCATCATTTCCTACCAGAAGATCAGCATGATTGGTACCAATTCGACCTACCCAGCTCTGGTGAGTTGATTGTCAAGCTTAGCAACTTTGTACCGCAGAAAGGTCAGTTAACCCTTTATAGAGGCAAGGATTGTTTTACAAGCGTGTTTATTGGAATGGATGGTGACATTGCAACCACCAAAACCGTGAAATTAGGAAATCAGCCGGTAGGTCGTTATTATATCTACGTAAGTAACGACGCAGCTCCAAGCACGGAACCTTACCTTTTGCGTGCGTACTTTGAGCCCTAAGAAATACCACGGCTATTCCAAAGCCGAAAGAGTAGATAAGTAAAAGGAACCCCACTTTGTTAACATTGTTGTTTCCACACTAACAACGAAACAAAGGAGGTTCAGGTGGATCATATCATATTGGAGAATAGCCAAGAAGAAGGCTTGGTATTTGATGTCAACGAACTGATGGAGAGACTGGGGCAATTGACCGATCCGAGGAAGGCGCGAGGTAAGCGATACTCATTTACCCTTTATGCTAACCGCCATCTTGCTGGCAAATTTAGCTAGCGAAGACACACCTAAAGGAATCGCCGAATGGCTCAAACTGAGACAGTCGCCGAATCCTTCATGATGCCTCCTTTTTAGATCGTCTGACTCGTTCGACATAGCTTCGCAGTGAAATTATTTGTTCATCGGTTAAGGGAATTCTCCAGGGAGCGCCCTTGGTCGGTTGACGTTTTTGGATCCGGCCGGTTTTCAACCACTTGTGAATCGTGCCTGGAAGTACCCCTATCTCCGCTGCAGCGCCGTTAATTGTGTACATCCCATATCCCAACGGAGCTGCTGGCGTGTGCGGCTGATACGCCCCATTGGCGACGCAATAACCAGACATTCTTGTTACTGAACGGAAAACCGCGCGCTGTCTGAAATCCCTCTTTGTTTAATATCGCGGCGATCTCATGGTCGGTCCTCTCCCCAGCTGCGAGCTCAGAGATACGCTTTTGTAGCGTCTCCTGGTGGGCGCGTTCAGAATAGCTTTGTACGTACCTGATGAGCCAGTGTTCGCTGGTCGCACCAGTCTGCCAGTTTATCTGGAACCAGACCTTGCCCCGTTCCCGGCCCTGATCCAGGATCACTTCCTTGATGAGCAAGCGCACGATTTGTTTGCGGTCGGCCGGGGTGGTTGTTGGCGCATGCCAAAGAGCCGGCAAGTCTTCACCCAGGGCAAGGATATCTTCCCGGTTTCTGGACGTTAGCTCCAGCCGGTGCTGCTGCAACCAGGCTTGGTATTCCTGTTCGACCTGCTCCACCGCACGCAGCTTCTCTTCCCATGCCCGCTCCAGTGTTCTTGCCACCAGGCGGTTCTCAGGCTCGACAGCATTGTACTGGCGGTGGGCACGCTCAGCCTCGTACTGGGCACATTCCAGTCGTAACTCGCATTGCCTGCGTAGCGTTGCGTATTCCTGCTCCAACTGCTCTAGGACCGCCAGCGCAAAGGAGACCTTGTCAGGTGTAAGCGCCTGTAACAGTATCTGCTCAATTTCGGCATCTAATCCCAGCGCGCGGATCTCTTGACAGCGAGACCCACCGCCTCACTCGAAAGAGCCATAATAGCACTCATAAACGGGGAAATTACCCCTCTGGGCCAGAATAGCGGAGTCGCATCCGCGCAGCAACTGGTGTCGTCGCTGGCTTAACCCGCTGGCCAGCGTTGCAAGAGGCAGCCCAAGCAGTTGGTTGTGAAGGGGATTTCCCGCTTTGGGGCTGTGCCATTCATGCCCGTGAATCCGATGACCCTGCTTACCAGAAAAACTGGGTGCTTATCAGCACCCGCCCTTTTGCCAGTGGCCGCCAGGCGCATACCTTCTGGCGCTAACGTCGGCTGATTGAAAACAGCGGTTTCCGCGAAATCAAAGAAGGCTGGCACTTGGAAAAAGCCCCTTGGAGCTACACGGATGCCAGTATTGTTCTCGCTCGAGTTACCTTCACCTTACTCGCTTTCAACATCGCTCAAATTGCGAAGACGAAACGGGGACAATAATTAACCCAAACCGGCATTCGGCATTTACGCCGCCAGCTGCGTCGAGAAGTTGGCCTTGCCCCAGTTATAGTCTTTGCTGCTTGCGCCTATATTATCTTTGATATTGAAGAAATCATGATCGCTCTTGGCAAACCTCCCACCCATCTTTTGCATCAAGAGAATCCTATTCAACTTGAATGAACTCATATCTCAAAACGTCTGGCCACATCCTTGGCCTATTGCAAATGAACTGGCTTACCTGCCAAGAGCAGATAATCGGCTGCCTTATCTGTAGCTCCAGCAGCCTGAAAATGACCGGCAAGTTCCAAGGCGTGATCCCCCATGCGCGATGAATAGATGGTTTCCATGGCCACAGCGGTTTTTTCATGAAACAGATGGCGTTCAACGTCATCTAGTTCTTGGTATAGGTATTGCTGGAACAGAGTGTGCATGAATCGGTAACGCGAGAATTGATGGTCCTCGAAATATTCAACGCCTAAAGCCTTGACCAAATGGTGTTTTTTACTTGCTGTATCACTCAAATAGTGAATTATAGTAGCCAGGTCGTAAGGTAGGACTTGCGCTATCATCTCCGCGACAAACTCTCGGCCTTGTACACTGGCAGCAGTCAGAATTTCGCGACACTCATCGGGCAAACGACTTAGTCGCTCAGCCAAAAGCCCCTCGGTGCGGGGAGGTAATTGCGACCAGTCAAGGGATCCTCTGGTCATCCAACATCCAGCTGCATCGCGAACCAGTTCACCTTGTTCTTGAAGAACCTGCAATAACTCGACGGTGAATAGAGGATTGCCTGCCGTGTGCTTGTAAAGGGTGCTCAGGAAAGATGCGCTCAATTTGTTGGGCTCTCTTTCTATCAGCGTTTTTATGAAATCTCGCCCATTCACCCGATCCAAGTCAATCTGGATATCTCCAAATTGGCCTTGTAATTCATGAATAACTGGCTTTAGATAATTTAACTCACCGCTTTCGCTCTGTACTAGCGCTTCAGGCCGGAAAGCACCTACGATCAATAATCGACTGTTAGCAAGTTGGCGACCCATATGTAACAAAAGACTAACTGTAAATACATCCGCCCACTGCAGATCGTCAAGGAAAAGGACCATCGGGTATTGCTCAGACATTGCTTGAAGCACCCGGGTGATTTGATCAAGCAAGACTCCTTGGCCCAAAGTGCTTGATACAGGAGTAGTCAGCATCATTTGCAGAAGCCCTGTTTCAATCACCGTCGATTTTCGCTGAGATAAAAGGTCTATTAGCTGTTTCTGCGTGCTAATGTCTAGGTCTTTAGATTCTTGAATCTTTTGAACTAGGGTGGCCCCTGACAGCAAAGTCCCTACCAAGTCTGGCCCTAGTTCATTGAGTGATTGGATGAAAACAGGCATTGCCCCTGATAGACGCTCTAAGTAATTTTCAGCCGGGAATTTCGGCGGGAAAATGAGTGGAAGTTGGGCTCCATTAGCTCCACCCTCACCAAAAATTCGCAGGATCTCACAGAAAGGCTGGCAAGGAATACCTAGGCCGAATTGGGCGTCACATTGCCCCGCGGCTACCAACAAATCGCTATGTTCACGCACTGCCTTATCGGCGAATTCCCCAAAGAGGGAGGTCTTCCCGCTACCCCCCTCGCCGGCGATAAAGATAACTTTGCCGTGTCCAGCTAAGGTATCAGCTAGATGGCTATACAGTTTAGCCAATTCGGTCGAGAAATTTACAAAGGTTGAAAAGGGTTGATGATGTGGTCTGAATACAATTCTAGCGGATGAATTCGTAGTGGTGATCTCACCATAACTTTCACCCTCCGAATTTCTATGCTCAATTGTCCCATCACGTATCGCCTTAAAGAGATTTATCGTCTCCGCGACCGGCTCAACGCCCAATTCCTGCTCAAGAATTTCTCGACATGAATAAAACTGACGAAGAGCCGCTTGGCGCCGTCCGCTTCGATCAAGACACCGCATTGCCCGTCGGTGTGCTGGTTCCCGCCAAGGTGCCAATTCGATCTCCCGCTTCGCCCAAGCAGCTCCATTTTCGTATTTCCCGATATATTCGAAGTGATTACCCAACCAACCAAGGACTTCAAGTATTCGTCTATGGTAACTTTCCTGCTTCAGCAACTGCCACATTTCAAAATCGGGACTGTCGGGCAATGAAAAGCCAGCTAAAAAGTTGCCTTGATATAATCCGGCCGTGGCTTCTAAACGATTTCGACAAGCCTCACACAATGTACCGCGTTTTGGGTGGTGCGCCTCGCAAGAGTCTAAAAGCCTGTTAAATTCATCTACATCCAACCAAAGCTCAGCAGCCGGGTTAATCTGAACATCGTGGGCTGAAACAAGTAAGTAGGGGGCGGAATTCTGCTGTTCACCAATTGCTTGACGAAGGCGGAATAGAGTTTGTCGTAGACTATTACGTGCTGCACCTTGTGAGTAGTCCGGCCAAAGCATGGTAGCCAAGGCATCTCGTCTGTGAGGACGATTGGACTCTACCGCCAAGAAAGCCAATAAAGCCCTGGTTTTATCTGTCTCAAATGCTGACTGCGGCTGGCCATCCAGCGTTACTTGAAAAGTCCCCAATAATGAAATTGCAAGGTACGCCATAACACATTCCCCTCTTCCAATAATGTCGACTAAAGTTTTTCAAAGTCGACCAAGGCTCTGCATATTGGGGTGCCTTTTTGGCTTCGGTGTTTGCTATGTTGTTATCGAAATACGCCCAAATCACTCCAGCAAAATACCTCGACCCAGTTGTTCGGTATGAAGCTAGAGAGAACCTAACTGTATTATAGTATAGGTGGGGCTAGACTGTCAAACAGCCGGATAGTACAGCCACGCTTTTACCAAAGTAAGGTAACAAAAAAGGCTAACCTTCGTTAACATGGTTTTTTCCACAAACTGTGTAAACAAAGGAAAGCCAAATGGACTATAGCATAATTGAGGTAGAAAAGGACGAAGGGCGGTTGCTTAATATTGGGGAATTGTATGCAGCACTGGGGCAGGTTAATGACAAACGACAAAAAAAGGGGAAGCGCTATACGATTGGTATTCTGCTCATCGTGGTTATCCTGGCCAAGTTGTGCGGCGAAAACACCCCTTATGGCATGGCTGAATGGGCAAAGATGAGAGCCGAGGAACTACAAAAACTGTTTGGCTATCATCGACTTGTCAGCCCGAGCAACAAAACGATAGGACGGTTGGCTGATACGTCGTTGGAAGACAAGGACTTGCAAGTAACGACCCGGCGCTATTTGCATCAAACATATGGTGGCCAGCAAAGCATCCTGGTCACTATCGATGGGAAAACGCTTCGGGGAACGATACCAAAAGGAAAAACTCGAGGGGTCCATTTGCTGGCAGCTTATTTACCCGAGGAAGGGGTCGTTTTGTTACAGATTGAAGTCTGTCAAAAAGAGAATGAAATTGTGGCGGCACCAACATTGCTGCAGCAACTAGACCTGAAGGGACGTGTCATCAGTGGCGATGCCATGTTTGCCCAACGGGAGATATCCGTCGCTGTCCTGGCACAAGGAGGAGATTACCTGTGGTTTGTCAAGGATAATCAACCCACGTTGAATGAGGGCGTACAACGCTTTTTTCAAGAAGTGGAACACGCGCCGGGCTGGCATATTCCACCTTTACCCCGGGCAGTTGCGGAAGAAACCGTCAAACAATCCGGGCGAATTGAAACCAGACGTTTGACAGCCATCCCGGATGAGCACAACTATCTGCAATGGCCAGGACTCAACACAGTATTCAGACTGGAGCGCCATGTCTTTCGTCCGCAAAAAGGAGATGCATGGTCTCAGGTCGTCTTTGGTATCACCAGTTTGGCCTACACCCCTTTACTGGCCAAGCAACTGCTGACTTGGACACGACAGCATTGGAGGATTGAAAACAAATTACACTATCGTCGTGATGTTACCTTACGTGAAGATGCCACACGGATGCAACAGACACATCAAGCTCAAGTTGTGGCCACTCTCAACAACTTTGTTATTGCGATGGTAAACTGTCTTGGTTTTTCCAATTTAGCATCAGCCCGGCGTTTTTTCCAGGCGAAATTCGATGCATGCGTATTCCGGCGAAAACGATCACCTAATCCGGCTGATGGCGATCACCCAGACCGGCTGATGGGGATCACTCTATCCGGTGCCTGGCGATTACGCCAAAGCGGGACAACGCTGGAAACAGAATCATACCGTTAATCGTCGTTTGAGTGTAGTGGGGAATGGACTTTTCTCATTGAGTCTCCTTTCAATTCTAAGCGATGAGCATTGTGGATCAGGCGGTCGAGAACGGCATCCGAGATCGTGGGGTCCGGGATGCGGCTATGCCAATCGGCCACAGGGGCCTGAGTGACGACCATGGTGGCGCTGCGACCGTAGCGGTCGTCCAGGATTTCGAGTAGGTCTCTGGCCTGGGAGCGGGACAGAGGGTCCCTGAGCCAATCATCGAATATAAGCAGCTGGATACGGGCCAGGGAGCGCAGTAGTTGGGGATAGGAGCCGTCGGCGCGGGCCAGTTCCAGGGTTTGGAGCAGACGTGAAGTACGTTCGAAGCGCACCTTGCAGCCGGCCTGACAAGCAGCACGACCGAGAGCGCAAGCCAGATAGGTTTTTCCCGCCCCGGTGGCGCCGAGAACCAGCATGTTGAGCTGGCGGCTGACCCACTCGCTTTGGGCCAGTTGCAGTACCTGAGCCCGGTTGAGGCCACGAGCGGCAGAGAGGTCGAGATCTTCCATCGTGGCTGGCAGCGGGAAACGAGCCGCTCGGATGCGTCGTTTCAGACTGTTGTTGGCCCGGCGGGTGGTCTCGACGTCGACCAGCAGGCCCAGACGCTCTTCGAAGGACAGCTCGGCATAGTGGGGATTGCCGCGTTGCTCTTCCAGAGCGGCCCGGAAGCCGGATAGATGGAGTTGGCTAAGTTTGTCCAGTAAAGGTTGGGTCAGCATCGTCGTTCTCCTCAACTGTAGTAGCTCTGGCCGCGGACATTGGCGTGGGTCGGCAGCGGTGCAGCCGTGGGCTGCTCCAGTTCGAGTTGGTCGAGTTTGTTCTCCAGGATGTTGCGGACCCCCTTGTAGGAGCGGATGCCGGCCAGCAGCGCACGGTGACAGGCGGCTTCCAGCCGCTCGTCAGTGTATCGTTTAGCCAAACCGAGAATGCCCAGGCAGGAACGGTAGGCCTGCTGGGGGTGTCGCCGGGCGTTTAAGACGGCGGCAATGAGTTGACTGGTGTGGGGACCAATTTCATTTGCCCAGCGCAGAAAACGCTCTGGCGACCAGTCGCTGTACCTTTGATGCGCAGGCGGCATGTGTTCGTTCTGGGTGGAATAGCGTCCTTGGGCCTGAGACCGATAGTGTGACGCCTGTCGGGTGCGCCTGTAGAAGATCTCAACCGTCTTCTCAGTGGCGCGGATATCCACTTCCTTGCCGATGAGGCTGTAGGGCACGCTATAGTAGTGCTTCTCGAAAACCACGTGGTAATCGATGTGCACCCGGGCCTTTTTCCAGCGGGCGAACTCGTAAGGCTGGTCTGGTAAAGGCGCCAGCGCCGGCTGGTCCAACTCCTCAAAGAGTTCACGGCGCGATTGCCCTAAATGACGCATAGGGCGGCTGTTGAGTTCCTCCAATAGCGCCCGAATAGTCCTGTTGAGTTCGTCCAGGCTGAAGAAGGTGTGGTCGCGTAGCCGGGCCAGGATCCAGCGTTCGACGACCTGCACGCCCACTTCCACCTTGGCTTTGTCTTTGGGTTTGCGCACCCGCGCCGGGACCACGGCCACGCCGTAATGACGGGCAAAATGCAGATAGGTTGGGTTCAGGTCTGGCTCGTACAGGTGTGGGCTCTTCACCCCGGCCTTCAGGTTGTCGGGCACCAGCACCTCAGGCGCGCCGCCCAGGTAGGCCAGCGCCCGTATGTGGCCCCCAATCCAATTCGGCAGTCTCTGTGACCGCTGTGCTTCGGCGTAGGTGTAGTTGCTGGCCCCCAAGACGGCCACGAATATCTCAGCCGGCCATATCTCGCCTGTTTCCGGGTCGACCACCGCTACCGTCTGACCGGCATAGTCGATGAACAGCTTCTCCCCGGCTTTGTGCTTCTGACGCATCATCGGCTTGAGCACTTTGGCCCACTGTCGGTAATGATGGCAGAATTGGCTGTAGCCATAGCCGTCGGGATGTTCTTGCCGATACTCCACCCACAGCAAACTTAACGTCACGCTCTTGCGGCGCAGCTCCTTGTGTACTTCCGCCCAATCCGGCTGGGGGATGCTGCGCCCGGAAGTTGACTTACGCCGAGGAAAGAGCAGTTCGTCCAGTTCCTCAGCGCTAAGCCCCTCCGGTAGCGGCCAGCTCAACCCGGCTGCTTTGGCGTGGGTCACATATTCGCTGACCGTGCTCGGCGAGACCGAGCAGCTTTGTGCTATGGCCCGATGCGACAGTCCGGCCTCGTATTTCAATCGCAGTATCTCTTCAATTTTTCGCATGGATAACCTTTCTTGCGACATCTCTTCCTCCTTGTTTGGGAAGAGAATGCCCTACATGTTTCAGATTATCCAGCGTCGTCCGTTGCAAATGGCACTTGATCCCAGCCGGCAAAGCGATCGGCATGGCCGGAAATAGTGATCGGCATGGGCCGGAATCAGTGATCGGCATGGCCCGGAATCAGTGATCGGCATGGCCCGGATTACGCAATGCATTCATTTTTTCCGCTTCGTAGCTACTTTGGTAAAAGCCTGATAGTACAGCCGGATAGTACGTGACCGTTTCACATTTGGTGAAATTAGTCTTGAGAGACACAAAGTTCCTGAAGCTCGTCCATGATTACACTGCTATCCTGCTTCATACGGTGAAGAGTTCGGCTAACGCCGCCGTGTCAGAGTTCGAACCGAGGTGGGCTATCAAGCGGGAGACGTTGAGAACCGACTGCGGACGTTTGTAGATACGCATAGTTCGGTAACGTTCCTTGATCCACCAGTCAATGACGCGCTCGGTGGCGTTATTTGTGCCATCAAGTTGTTGGCCGTCGGGGCCACGCCATTCTTGGTCCAAGGTTATCCGTGGCCAGCGATTCCACCAACGCAGCAAGGCCAGACGAAAGCGATACCACATGGAGGCGTGTTCCCCTGGCGCTGGGGCCGGAGCAGCTTGATAGCGTTGATGTAGCTGACGCAGTTGCTCGTTGCCTGTCAGGGGGCGAAAGGCCACGATTAGTTGAGCGTATTCCACAGGTCGGCCAAAAAATCATCGATGGTCACTGTCATGCCTGGCGGCAGCGGGTCCGGCCTACGTAAGGCGCGCTCAGCCAAATCAGCCACGAGCTTGGCTACGTTCCGATTGACGTGTGCTCTACAGATGCCATGTTGGATGGCCAAGTCGTCAGCAAGCCGCTTGTAGCTATCCTGGTCATCGCTCAACAGCACCTCTAACTCAAAGGTGTCCACCAAATTCTCTACAAACGGTTTCAGTGCCTCAATTGATTCTGCGTCCACCAGTTCGATTTCTAGTACCCCCTGTGTCAAGGCGTCGACTCCAACGGCAATCGTTACCTGTTCCCGATTGCAGACGACAAACGTCGTGTCGGCCCCGGCTACCAACACCTTTCGCCGCTCCTTGTGCCTGCCGAATGCGCTGCACCGCTTCGCCAGCCCCCTGTACGTCTCGATAGGTACTGCTCTTGCTCCCCGCCCATCCTAGCGCCGCCAAGGCATCTTCGACACCACCATAGCTTAATCCCAATACATAGTACATGATCCCGATCCCCTTGAGCCGGTCTGACTGACCGTTACGCCCAACTAACCCCTCGTGGATATACTCGAAAGGTCCGTTTGCACTACAAGCACTGGTATCGCCTGGCGGTTACCCGCTCGTGGTCAGAGTCGAGTAGTTGCTTCGTGCATTGCCGCTGATGCACTTTGAAGTATTTACTCTGACAATCCTCCGCAGGACATCCCTCTGGCTCTGCCCATTCTGTCTGGACTACTTTGGGTAATCGCTGCCTGATCCGCATGGTATCCTTCCTGCTTGAATACGAGCTTACACTTTTTCACCAGTTTTGGAACTGTCACGATAGTACAGGGTGCGTCACTTTTGTTGATAGGGGAGAATAGAGGGGATAAAAAGGAGGCAAGTGAAAAATGAGAAATCTGAAGAAATGTGTTTTTGACAAGCTAATATGGGTTCTGACCCAATTTATGTGAAAGACCATCGACCTTGCCAGAGAGCGCGCTTTCGTAATAGGTCATCTTTAGCCCGGCCATACATCAGGCGTTTTAAGCATTTCAGGCGATTAACCTGGCCCTCTGTCTGACCATTTGGACGAACCGACAAATATACCCAATCAACCGACTGAATCGCACAAATTTCGAATAACGCATCCCTTCCATCCGCTGTATGGGCGGACGTTTGTTATTCTGTCAACCCGCCGGGCGTGGGGAGAACCGCGCGTTCAATACATCCATCCGCAAACAAAGTTGCGGTGCTCGGTCCTGCTCGCCTGGACAGATCTCGCCCCCTCTGACCCTTTTGTAGAGATGGCCGCCGGCCGAGCCCTGCTACGGTTGAGGGACCTCGAGGCGCTGTCACAATTGCTGCACCAGCTAGACAGCCATAGCCGTGACGCGCAGGCTGAATAAACTCAGAATACGAGTTTCAGCATGTGCAAGCGAGGTGCGAGATGACACAGAAAGTCACGGCGGGTCACTTACAGCGGATGGCTTGTCTATACGTTCGACAGAGTACGCTCCAGCAAGTGATGGAGAACTGTGAAAGTACAGCGCGCCAGTACGCCCTGCGCCAGCGTGCGGAAGCATTGGGCTGGCCGCACGAGCAGATCGTCGTCATCGATGAAGACCTCGGCTACTCCGGCGCATCAGCCGCCGACCGCGCCGGCTTTCAGCGGCTCGTCGCCGAGGTCGGATTGGGCAAAGTCGGCGTCGTGATGGGACTGGAGGTGTCCCGGCTGGCACGAAGCTCGCGTGACTGGCATCAGCTCCTCGAAATCTGCGCGCTGACCGACACGCTCATTCTAGATGAAGAGGGCATTTATGACCCGGGGACGTTTAACGACCGGCTGCTGCTCGGACTCAAAGGCACGATGAGCGAAGCAGAGCTGTATGTACTCAAAGCACGCTTGCAGGGCGGCCTGCTCAACAAAGCAAAGCGAGGCGCTTTGAAATTGCACCTGCCCATTGGCTTTCGCTATGCGCCGGATGACCAAATCATCCTCGACCCACACCAACAGGTGCAGGCATCTATCCACTTTCTGTTCCAGACATTCGAACAAACCGGTTCGGCCAGCGCAACGGTGCGCGTGTTTCGCGAGCAAAAGGTTGCCTTTCCCGGTCGCGTTCGCAGCGGGGCACGTCGCGGCGAATTGACGTGGGGTGCACTGGGACATGAGACGGTTTTGCGCATCCTGCACAATCCATGTTACGCTGGTGCCTATGCCTTCGGCCGCACGCGCACCCGCAAAGACGTCGACGGTCGTGTTCGCATCACGCGGCTGCCGATGGACGAGTGGCAAGTGCTCATCAAGGACGCGCATGTCGGCTATATTGACTGGCCGACGTACGAACGCAATCTGGCGCAGCTGGGCGCTAACCGGCAAGCGTATACCCCCGAGCGTCTTAGTCCCCCTCGGGAAGGACCGGCTTTGCTGCAAGGGATTGTCATCTGTGGCGTGTGTGGTCGGCGGATGACCGTCCGTTACCGTCAACGTGGCGCCAACAAAAAGATAGACCCCGACTATCTGTGTCAGAGGGAGGGTATCGAGCGCGGTGAGGCACCCTGTCAGCGTATTCCTGGTCGCGATTTAGATGCGGCACTCTCGCGCTATTTGCTCTCGGCGATCACGCCGGAGACGATTGACGCAACCCTCATAATTCAGGACGAACTGACAGCGCGTGCTGTGGAGGCGACCCGATTACGCCAGCTCGAGGTCACGCGTGCCCAATATGAAGCGGACCTTGCTCAGCGGCGCTTTATGCGAGTCGACCCCGACAACCGCTTAGTAGCCGCTGTTCTTGAAGCAAACTGGAATGACAAACTGCGGGCACTGGCCGAGGCACGTGAGCATGCGGAGCAGCAGCGGGAGCAGGATGAGCACCGCTTAACGTCGGCTGAACGTGCACGATTGCGTGAAACGCCAGACCTATTCCGTCGTGTCTGGTGTGACCCCTCCCTCACTCACCGGCAGCGCAAGCGCATCGTGCGCTTAATCGTAGAAGATGTCACGCTTACCAAAGACCATGAGATTCGAGCAGCATTACGTTTCAAGGGCGGCAGTTACCATACACTAACCGTACCATCGCCGAGGCCCTTTTTGGAGTCACGCACGACACTGCCCGCCACCGTGCAGATGATTGACGAGCTACTCGAAAAATATACCGATTCCGAAACAGCGCACAAGCTCAACGAACAGGGCATTACCTCCCTTGAAGGGATTCCTTTCACCGCTGAACGTGTGTCGGCACTCCGTCGCTCGCATCAGCTCAAGAGCCGTTTTACTCGGTTGCGCGAAGCGGGCTGGCATACGGTAGGCGAAGTTGCCGAGCATTTTGGCGTCACACCACCTACTATTTGGCGTTGGTATCATCGTGGCCTCATTGTGGGGATTCACTATAATGACCGCACTTGGCGTCTGTTTAAAATACCTGCTGTGCGGCCCAAGATTAGCCGGAAACGATCATCTTCAAACTGCAAATGAGGTGTAGTATGCAACCAAATCGTTGGACCATTTCAGCAGCAAAGCCGCTCTCACCGCATCATAATCTCGGTCCAGACCAGCGGCAAAGTTGCTCCAGATTTGAACCCCACATTCGCGTGCTGCTTGCAGCCATTCATCCAATCTTTCAGCTTGCTGGTCCCTGATTATGGCCGCAAACTCCCTGGCCAGTTTGATAGTCACCGTTAGTCTGGCATGGCCTTCACTCATTCGGGCCAATACTCGTTCATCATCTGTAGTGCGCTCTTCGGGCCGTCTTACTATTGCCCAGGTCAACGAGCGTAGTGTGGTTGGTTGTCTGGTTGGGTCAGCGTCCAGTGACTGGCCTTTCCGGTTTCGGACTCGGGGTGGCAGACCGCTGGCCTGCCGCAATTGACGCACGAAGTCACGAACAGTCGTTTTCTTACCTCTGTACCCTTTGCTCTGGATTTCGCGGAAAAGTTGGGCGGCATTGAGACAACCTTCATTCCAGCGCTTCAGAATGTACGACTTGAATGGGTCCAACAAGCGCCTGCTTTTCCGATGTCTCCAGGCTTTGGCCGAGAGTGACCGCAGGTAGCGGCTCACTGTCTTTCGATCGATGTTGAGATGACGGGCTATTTCTTTCTGTGTCCAGCCTTGTTTGTGAAGCTGTTGTGCTAACTCCATTCGCTCCTTCCGACGTTGTTCGGCCGGTGTCAACTCCTGGGAGCTAACATTCCCTTGAGCAGTGGCCAGTTCTCCTTGATGGCACCTGGCTCCTCCTTTCTCATGCGTTTTTGCCAATTGCTTCTTGATGATGCGGTATTCTCGCTGCAGGATCTTGAATACTACATCGGAGAGATTCTTCAGCAGATGCCAACGGTCCGCGACTTGAACGGCTTCCGGTGCACCCTGTCGTATCGCGTCGGCATAGGTCGGCGATCGGTCGCGGGTCACAATTTCAATTCCCGTGCGCTGTACAAGCCATTCGGCCAGCGTCTCCGCTGTTCTATCCGGTAGCACATCCACAATCTCCCCTTGCTCCAGGTCAACCAGTATGGTGCCGTAGTTCTGGCCTTTTCGCTTTGCCCAATCATCGACCCCTAGCACTCGAACCGAGACGGCCGGCTCCAGCGCCATAGACCGAATAAGCCGGTTCACTGTGGTGTCGCTGATACCGATTCGGATCAGCTTCAACAGTCTTTCAGCGGACCGAGCGCATACTTCCACCCCGATTCGTTTCTGCCGCTCGACAACTCGGTTTGTTCGTCGTGCATAACGGCCCACCAAATCAGGAAACGGCTCGGCAAAGGTGCGTTTCGGACAGCGGTTGTTCCGGCAAAAGAATCGTTTTACCTGCAAATGTAAGACGACCGCCCACTCGGCCCAGGCCAGGTCAGACGGAAAGCGAGTATAGGTGCTGTGAACTTCGGTGCTGATCGTTTTACACTTGGGGCAATTGGCCTGATTTGCCATGCTTGCAACGGAAACGCCGATCTGGTCGCTTCCGACCGAGATTTGTTCAATAACGAGTTGGTCAGTGCCCAAAAGCAGATGACAAAGGCTTTGTGCGTCCATCCGGGTATGCTAACCCGGTGTGCTTTTTCACATAAATTTGGGACAAACTGTACGAGGAAGCGAGTCGGGAAGTGCTAGATTGACGTCGAAAGCACAAGAAAGCGACGCTAACAGAGATTGAAAACACGGTTGATAACGAACTAGCCAAGATGCGGGCGCGAATGATCCAGGACCTGGCGATGGCCAGCGAAATAGCCAATTTGCGGTTGATGGCCAAGGAGGACCGGCCCCAGGGTCCCCAATGTTGTCGGCCATTGAAGTGACCCCAATTTAGTGGTTCTTCCTCAAGTTTCGTGCTCACGAACCGAATAATAGGAATATCGATACAGTTCAATTTCACAGGAGTACCTTCATGTCAGCCCTGGCCTTTTTGTTTCCAGGCTGCGAGATTGATTCAGTGAGAGTCGGTGGTCGTAAGATGATGGCTCTTCCGCATCTTTGGCGCTCACGATGCATGAAGTCGCTGATAACTTCCGCCGCGCATGTGTGCTGTTTGGAACTACGATGTCTCAGATCACAACCCCTGTCAAACAGCACGAATCTTGCGGAAGAACCATTTTTTCGGGGTCATTCCATCTGGTCTAACTCAGTGGTATTCTGACCTGTTTGGATCCGGGATCCGAACATGCCACTCAGCTACAGGAACCTGGGTGACAACCATGGTGGCGCTGCGTCCATAGCGGTCGTCCAGGATTTTGAGCAAGTCTCTGGCTTGAGAGCGAGAAAGGGGATCTCTGAGCCAGTCATCAAAGATGAGTAACCGGGTACGGGTCAGAGTCCGCAGCAGTTGGGGATAGGAGCCATCAGCGCGGGCCAGCTCCAACGACTGGAGCAGTCGGGAAGTGCGCTCCTAACGGACGTTAAAGCCAGCCTGACAGGAGCGCGGCCAAGGGCGCAGGCCAAATAGGTTTTGACGCACCCATGTTTCTGCCTCCTTAAACTATGACGTTTCATCTCTTGATATCGTTTTTCCTTTCGTTTCCAGTCGCGTTCGGTGATAGTGGTCTTCTGCGCATTCCAAGCAGCTCAGGTTCATCGCGAATGAGATAAACCGGGTCGCGCAAGATCGCATCCTAGGGAATGAGCCCCTGGCAAATCAGCCTGTAAGCACGTCGGTAAGGGATGTTCAAGCGGTCAGCTAATTGGCCTACGGTAATGTAGCCCTTTAACCTCTCCCCGCCGGATACGCTCGAAGGGGAGATACCATTTGTTCTTGAGACGGATCTTCATCACGGCATCTGGTCGCACCTGCTCTGCTCGGGCGGAATGAAACCCCTAGGCCGAAAGTTAGGCGGCGATTTGCTCGTAAGCTCGTGGCTGATTTGACTGAACGCGCCTTACGTAGGCCGGACCCGCTGCCGCCAGGCATGACAGTGACCATCGATGATTTTTTGGCCGACCTGTGGAATACGCTCAACTAATCGTGGCCTTTCGCCCCCTGACAGGCAACGAGCAACTGCGTCAGCTACATCAACGCTATCAAGCTGCTCCGGCCCCAGCGCCAGGGGAACACGCCTCCATGTGGTATCGCTTTCGTCTGGCCTTGCTGCGTTGGTGGAATCGCTGGCCACGGATAACCTTGGACCAAGAATGGCGTGGCCCCGACGGCCAACAACTTGATGGCACAAATAACGCCACCGAGCGCGTCATTGACTGGTGGATCAAGGAACGTTACCGAACTATGCGTATCTACAAACGTCCGCAGTCGGTTCTCAACGTCTCCCGCTTGATAGCCCACCTCGGTTCGAACTCTGACACGGCGGCGTTAGCCGAACTCTTCACCGTATGAAGCAGGATAGCAGTGTAATCATGGACGAGCTTCAGGAACTTTGTGCCTCTCAAGACTAATTTCACCAAATGTGAAACGGTCACGTACTATCCGGCTGTTCAGGGCAATCGCATATAAAAGTCGATCAAGCTGAATTGATGCCTTGCGGCTCCAAATCAGCCAATGTAAGAATGAAATACAATCGTTCGTTTGACATAAGGCAACTTTCAATTGCCGGTTAGGCCATTTTCAATAACGATTATTAGCCTAAACTTGCATTCTTATCATTTTGAATCCATATGCGATAGCCCTCGCCCCTCGCCGGCTGTTTGACAGTCTGGCTCCACCTATACTATAATACAGTAAGGTTCTCTATAGCTTCATACCGAACAACTTACGGTTAAGTTGTGTCCGGGGTGAACATATAAAGTAAATAATGATAACACCGATTGAAGATCAGGTGGTTCAAAAGAGGTTGGAAGTGCTCCAGTTAGCAGATGAACTGGGCAATGTCTCGGAGGCCTGTCGCAGCCTTGGCATCTCTCGTACCCAGTTCTATGTGTATAAACGGCGTTATGAATCTGAAGGAATTGACGGCCTTCGAGATAATCCGCCCGTGCATCACTCCCATCCCAACACGACACCCCAGGACATTGAGAACCAGGTCGTGGAGTATAGTCTTGAACATCCTGCTTGGGGCTGCAACCGTTTGGCCGGGCTACTGAATGATGAGGATATCAGCCTGAGCTCTCAAACGATTCAGAAAATCCTCAGGCGGAATAAGATCGGCACTCGACGCGACCGACGTTTAATGCTTGAGAAACGCTATCAAGATGAAGTCGCACAGCTCTCAAGAGAGCAGACAACTTTTTTAGAAAAGCAAAATCCAGCCTTTGGCGAGCGCAAAAATGAAAGCCGCCGCCCAGGTGAGATACTCTCCCAATATATGTTTTCTATCGGCAGGCTTGTATACGTAGGACGTGTTTATTTACATGCTGTGGTTGATACATACAGTAATTATGCTTTTGCTATCTTAGACTCCTCCAAGCGTGCTGAAACAGCAGCAACCGTATTGGACGATACCGTACTACCCTTTTTTGACCAGCGACATCTAACCGTGAAATGCATTCTAACGAACAACGGACGTGAGTTTTGCGGCACAAAGTCGCACCCTTACGAACGCTATTTAGCCAATCATCACATTGAGCATTGGCACTCGGTGCCTGGCAAATCACATACAAGTGGCTTTCTAGCACGTTTCAGATCGATCGTCCTGGCAGAATTCTTTGGAGATGTATTTAGAAACAAATTCTATCGAAGCGTGGCCGATTTACAGGTCGACCTAAATACTTGGCTCGTTTATTACAATACGGTACGTTCTCATCAGGGCTACCCCAATAGGGGTTTAAGCCCTCATGAAAGCATTGGCGCATACCTCGCCCAACAAGAAGCGGCTGAGGCAATAGCAGTTCTTTAGCGGGAGTATCGCGGACGCGGCTTCATCGCGTTTGTGATTTGCTTGTAATACCCTTGACGGTAGTGACTCATCGTAAGGATTAAAATTTTAGAAGACGAACTGTTCGGCAAGATGCTTGATAAATTCGACAAGTGATCGATGTACCTACCTATTGGTTTTTTATTCGTTCTCTTTCATCGAATCGCCAAGCCAACGGCGAGCAGTATCGGCTACCAGGATTGGCCAGGGCCTTCAGCAAGATACGCCCGCCATTCCTGCTAAAAAATGGGGTGCGAGGCTACGCACCCGCCTTAATTAGGAGATGAGTTGTGGCAACGAGATTGCCCGAATTCGAAAATCAGGCTGAAGCTCGAATACTTTTCGTGGACAGCGATGAGCAAGAGTGCGCCAACCACAAATCATCCGTACTAAACGTGGTAAAGGCCATGTTCATATAGGCTCATGTTCTTATAGGCTCTTAGTATGAGAAATAAGACAATCTGAATTATTCGAAATGACTAAACCTCTGTTGTTTTGCAATGGACCTGAAATAAATTTTACAGCTCTTACGAATATACTGGATCGCACCGTAGTTTCGCATAATTTATACGGTCACCAGTGCCATTATTCCTTTAATGGGGACCGTTGCACAGCTAAGGGGTTAGCTATAAAAAAATTTATGATGAACTAGGCTGAGATTTAACGGCTTCCGTGACGAAATCCCAATGATTGGGATCGATCGCGGTTCCATTGAATAAGGCAGTACTTTAGTCGGCTTACTTCCGCCGAAATAGGAATACACACTTGATTGCTGTACTAGATGTGAGCTCCACGCAGTGCGGTTTTTTGCTGTCCGATCACAGGGGTGAATACATCTCATGGGGAATCAGATGAAAGTTATAGATTATGGACGTCGTAGGTTCACATTTTCGAATGGCAAAAAGGTGGTGACCAGTACGTCCATCACCGAAAAATCGCTGGCGAGTGAAGATGAAGACGCCTTCACGAGCGACTCATGAAAAAGTATAGCAATCAACAGGGAACTATTGAGATCGTATTCAAAAGTGGCCGGCCTGATTACGCCATCATCACCTTGCAATAGGCGATTGAGTCCCTTTTGAGCGGCAACTTTAACAGACAAGGTTGATTAATGAAGAGACAAGATGTCCTCCGAGGTCATCAATGAAAGAAACGATAGGTGTCTAAGACAAAATCTGCGCGACTATCTAACCCCAATAAACCGGGATGTGGGTGCCAGTCATTTTTCCGCTCGATTCAGAAAGTGCGCAGTTCCGTTTTAACCCAGTCACTATTTTAGAGGAATTACATGAAGAGTTGGTATGCGTTACATACAAAGGTCAATTACGAAAAGAAAGTCGCCTATTTCTTGTTGCAACGCCAGATTGAAACTTATCTTCCAGAAATGTCTTCTGATAAACGGGGAATGGAAAGGATTCACCCCCTGTTTCCAGGTTATCTCTTCATGCATCTGGATCTGGATACGGCCAACCCGGCCCATTGGCAGTGGACGCCGGGCTTGAGACGCATCGTCGCCTACGGTGATGAACCGATCCCGGTCCCGCTGGAGGTTATCGACCTCATCCAGCATCAGGTGAGTGAACTCGCCAGCGCCAATAATCGCCCGGTTTACACATTCAGACCTGGCGATACAGTGCGCATTAAAAATGGTCCATTTAGCGATTTGTTGGCCGTCTTTGATAAGGCTAGCACCCCGGGTAGCAGGGTTCAAATATTGTTGACTGTCTTGAACCGCTCGGTCCGGATTCGCCTGGATGGCTCTGACCTGGAAAAGGTCGATGGGCCAACTGGGCAGGCACAGCCTAAACGCCAGCGCCGCACCCGTGGTCGCGGCCGGCTTATTCGCAGCGCCTGAATCAAACGCTCGAATCAGAGAATAAGCGCTCTCTGTTGTAGCCGCCGCTCCGGAGAGCAAACATGGATTACTTAAGGGTCAGGCTTTTGAATGTCTGGCGACGGCGGAGCATGCCTGAAATTATTCGATAACACACCTATCTCCAAATATGTGCTTTGGAAACTTGGGTTGCTGGCCCAAATCTTGTTTGGTCACCGGCAAGATGAGTGGGGGCGAACCAAACGAAACGAGGCTTAAATGCAAGCAGAAGAATTGACTAAACAACGCCAAGATAGTTTGTCAAATTTAAGAAAAGACGATGCATCCTCCGATTTTTCTGGGGTTGAGAGGAAAGTTAACACCGGCAACGCGCTGAACCTGGACGATGAGAAAGCGATCCGGATGTTCGAGATTCACGCCAACCAGAGCTTCAAGAAGGCCCAGAATATCCAACGAATGCGCCTCAAACTACTGTGGTGGGTCATTCGCAACAAAGTCGAGCAGAATCTCAAGCGCGCTTTCGATGTGGTCGTTAGCTGCCTGGCTTTGCCTTTCATAGCGCCCATCATGATCGTGACGGCCATCGCCATAAAGTTGGACACGCCTGGTCCGGTCTTTTTTAAACAGGAGCGGGTAGGCAAGTGGAGCAAGCCGTTCTACTGTTACAAGTTTCGATCCATATACACAGACGCTGAGGAATACAATAAAGATTTACCGGGCACCAAAAAGGCGGATCAGATCGTATTCAAAATGAAAAATGATCCGCAGCTTACCCGCGTCGGCAAGGTCATACGCAATCTCAGCATCGACGAGCTGCCCCAAATCTTCAACGTCATCAAGGGCGACATGAGTATAGTAGGACCCCGTCCACCCGTACCCTACGAAGTGGAATATTACCGGTATGATATGCGCCGCCGGTTAGATGTCGTGCCCGGCATCACCGGTTTACAACAAGTTTCTGGCCGCAGCGATGTCGAATTCAAGCGTTGGATAGACCTGGATCTGCAATACATTGAAGAACAAAGTCTATTAAAAGATATCAAAATAATGCTCAAAACAATCTTCACCATCATTTAGGATAGGCGAGCTTACTGATTAAGCATGCAACAGTTCCTATTTTCAATTTTAAACCGAAACACACTTCAAACGGCGTTTTCCGTCGATACCTCTACAAGCGCTATGGTAGTGGTCGCCAAAGGATATCTTCCGATCCGACTATGTCTATTCATACGTGTTATTGAAGTGGTGCGATTTGATCAGGTTCTATCTCTTTGCGGAGATGTATACTCGGCCAAGGCCTAACATCCGAAGTAAAAGGAACTTTTATCGACCGAGCTATCGACAAACGCCCCATGAAAAGAGAACAAGTTGTCCTGCTGGCTACCGGTGAGACAGGCAAGTTACGACCTCTGACAGAAACGATGCCCTCGCCAATGGTGCCGCTGGCTAACCGGCCGGTTATGGCCTATACAATCGAGCTCTTGGCCAGGCAACGATTCAAGCAAGTCGTGGTCTGCCTGCATTACCTTGCCGGTCATGTGGAAGCCTATTTCGGCCAGGGTCAACGCTGGGGCCTGAACATCGACTACGTGCTGCAGCGAGACAATTGGGGCACGGCCGGTTCGTTGGAATGGGCTAAGCCGCTGCTAACCGACGCCTTCGCCGTTCTACCGGCCGACACCATCGTCGACTTGAACCTGGAAGCGGTCTTCAGGAACCATCGTGCCCGGCAAATGCCGGCTACAATCGTCGTCCGCCAATCAAGCCAACAAAACGCTGACAACCTGCTCCAGTTAAACGAAGATGGACAGGTCATAGGTCTGAATTCAAAGACTAACGGCGAGGCCAAATGGCACAATACGGGCGTCTATATTTTTGAGCCCCAGGTCTTAGATCTCATCCCGGCTCGTACCAAAGCCGAGATCCACCATCAACTCATACCGGCCATTTTGGATGCCGGTTGGCCCGTCAACACGTATCAAATGGAAGGTTATTGGAACGAGCTAAACACTTTTAGCCAGTACCAGGAGGCCCAATCCGTCTTATTACAAAGCGCTATGAATCCGAGCCAGTTAAGCAATAGAAAGTCACTGATTCGCCATTCTTCACTGGATGGCAGGCGTGTGGCCCAGGGTATTTGGATCGGCCGCAACACCGTCGTCCACCCATCCACTCGCCTGGCCTTGCCCGTTTATATCGGCGAGAATTGTCTCATCGGCCGGGACGCTGAAATAGGTCCCAATGTGATCATCGGCAAGAACGTCATCGTCGACGACGAGGCGACGATCAGCAACAGCACGATTCTCGACAATACCTATGTCGGCCAACTGGTCAGGGCCGAGCAGCGTGTCGTCAACAAAGGTATCGTGGTCGACGTCGAGACCGCCGAGCATGCTGAAATCATAGACGAACACCTGTTAGGCTCGACACACCAGAACGTTGCTTTTAACGGCCTGTCCCGTTTCATCCAGGCTATTACGGCTCTCATCCTCTTGCTAATAACTTTGCCGCTTACCTTGCCCCTGGCTTTACTTTCCTTGTTGGCGACTGGTCACATGTTCCGGGCGATTCCCCGGGCTCAATCCCAATCCTGGCCCTCAGACCAGACCCAACCCGGACCAGTTACCACTTTCAAGCTAATCCGTTTTAGCACCCGGCGCAGCCCAGGCCATCCCAGTTCCATTGGGCGGTGGCTAGAACGTTTGGAGTGGCATCGCTTGCCGGAATTATTAAACGTGGTCAAAGGAGATATGGCCTTAATCGGCGTTAAACCGCTGGCGCCAGATACAGCCGTTCAATTGACAGAGGATTGGCAATTGCGAAGAAATGAATGCCGGGTGGGTTTCTCTGGTTTATGGTACATCCAAACCCAACACGGCAGTGACCTGGATGAAACTTTAGTAGCCGACGCTTACTACGCTGCCACTCGCGATTGGCGCGTCGATGGTCGCCTTCTTTGGCAAACGCCCGGGGCCTGGCTACGAAGAGTCAAGAACAACAACCGTTAACGATCAAAAACCAATTATCCATACATATGATTTATGAATTATTTACTTCCTTATTTAGGAGAACAGGCGATTATGGAGCTAATGTCCCGCGCTGATAATAACGTTCAAATTCTAGCTCTGTCAGGTCGTTTTGATACACACACGGCTGAACCCGTGCGTGACTGGCTTGAACAAGCGACGGTTACCCAACCGGCAAATATTGTGATCAATCTAAGCAATGTCGATTTCTTGGACTCCACCGCCCTGTCGACCCTCGTTCACGGAATGAAACATTCCCGTGAAAAAAATGGTGATCTACGTATATGCGGCATGCAACCACCCGTGCGCATCATCTTCGAACTTACCCGTCTAGACAGGGTTTTTGAGATTTACCCTGCCGAAGAGGAAGCCGTTCAGGCTTTTGCCCATTGAGTGAAGTAATGATGTTGGCAACGCTTATAGAGGCCCAACGCCCCCAGTTAACAGCCCTGGCCCAGACCTGGCTGAGTTTCGGCGCGACCTCCTTTTCCCTGTGGGTGGACGGAACGCCCCTCGCCAGTTGGCCCGCCAATTTTCGCGCGGCAAAGCCCAGCACCGTGGCCGATGTGGTCATTAGCCTGAATACTATTGGCGAGCTTCGGTTGACCGGCGTGAACTCGTCCGCGGTTCAACAGCGGCTGGAGACGGACGCGCAACTCATATCCAGCATGGCTCTTTTGCAGAGCGATCTGGACGCTGTTTTATCCGAAGCGGTCGACCAGCAGGATCAATTGCTGGCTTTCTACAATTTGACCCAGGCAACTCATGATTGTTGGGAAATCGATCAGATCTTGAAGCTTCTGGCTCACGAGACGGCCTGGCTGGCTAAATCCGAAGGTGCTTTCCTGTTGCTGCAGTTACCAAATCAGGAACCGCTCATAAGCCATTTTCCTAAACTTCTGCTCGATCAACGCGCTCTACAAGAATCTCTAAAAAACCTGTCCACTCATGATGGCGATTACTTACAATTGACGGGTGAGGAGTTGCACTGGTTACCCGGTATTCGCAATTTTCTCTTGGTAGAAATACCGGTGCGCGGCGCTTCTATCGCCGTTTTGGGCGTACTGAATAAAGTTGCCAGCGAATTCATGTCGCCTGACGTCAGGCTCATCAGAGCCATCGCTGAGTATGCCGGCACCCAAATCGAAAAAGTGCTCATGTTCCAGGAGAACCTGGCCCAGGCCAGGCTTCAAGCCGAACTGGAGATGGCCCAACGCATTCAGCGTAGGCTCACCCAAGAAACACCACCCCATTTGCCGGAGTTGGATATTTGGGCCGCTTCAAAGCCGGCTTCGTTGGTCGGCGGCGACTTCTATGACTTCATTCCCCGGCTGAACCAGCCCTTTACCTTTGTGGTAGGCGATATCTCCGGCAAAGGGATGCCCGCCGCCCTGCTAATGGCCATCACTCGTACCGTGATTCGCACCGAGACGAACGTTGTGCCTCTACCAACGCCGTCGGCCATTGTCAGCCGTTCCAACCAGGAGCTTTTTGATGATTTCACCAGGGTAAGTATGTTCGCCACCATATTCGTCGGCCAATACGATACGGTCGATTGCAGCTTGGTCTATGCCAATGCCGGTCACTCCCCCGTCATCTTTTGCCCAGCCGGAGGCGAAGCGGATCTTTTGCGAGCCGATGGCACAGCCTTGGGTGTTTTACAAACTAGCATGTCCCAAGATCATAGTCTCCGACTGAAACCCGGTGATGTCCTGGTCGTTGCCACCGATGGGCTGAATGAAGCTCGTAATGTACAAGATATGAGATATGGGTACAATCGGTTGCTGGAGTTGACTCAATCACTGGCTCATCGCCCGGCACGGGAAATTGCCGATGCCCTGAATGGTTCGGTGCGAGATTTCAGCAACGGCGTATCTCAAGAAGATGATCAAACCCTGATGGTTCTGAAATTTCTTGACACCTAAACCGCGAATCAAGAATTATCGTGGAAATCAACGAATTTAGGACGATCAACCTTTGAACCCGAAAGATGAGTCTGACGTGATCCGTTTAGAATTGCCTGCCACCCATAAATATCTCAACGTGTTGGAAGCCTGCATTTCTGCCATGTTGGCCCGGGTAGAAAGCCTGCCCGAGCAAAATATATTGGCCTACAACGTAGCTCTCGCGGTGCACGAAGCATGCACCAACATCGTGGAGCATGCTTATGCAGGCAGCGCCGGTTCGATAAAGGCTGTTTTGCGCCTCTCAGAGGAGCCGCGTCGCCTGGTCATTGAACTGCACGACTCCGGCCGGTCGTTTGTGATGCCCGAAATCCAGGAACCAAACGTCGACGATTTCCAAATTAATGGCTACGGTTTATTTTTAATGTACCAACTCATGGATGAAGTTAAGTACCATCCACAAAATGGAAATAATCGCTGGCGACTGGTGAAACACCTTTAGCCACTAGTCCAACACCCTACTACCCTACACCCTAATTCTTGATTAAACCCAATTCTATTCCCAGCCGCATAGCCCCTGGGTGGAACAAAGATCATTGTCTGCTCGGGCGGCGCTTGATTTGCGGCCAGCTTTATATATACGAAGTGAGGCGATTTTATGGCAGCCATATTAGTAGTAGATGACGATGCCGCTTTTTTACGTCTTCTCGATCTCATGTTACGAAGGGAAAACCACACAGTCACCATGGCCCGTAGTGCCCAGGAAGCGCTTAATACCCTGGATGAAAACAGCGTCGACATGGTGATAACGGATATTTTCATGCCTAAGATCGACGGTTTTACCTTCATTTCTTTGCTACGCGCCGATCGCCGGTATAAAGATTTGCCGGTAGCGGTACTCACAGCCAGTGGGCGAAGGCACATGGCTAACCAGGCGCTCGAAAGTGGCGCCGACGGTTTTCTGCTCAAGCCCTTTAGTTCTTGGGAACTCAAAAAAACTGTGGCCGATTGCCTGGGCATCAGCTGGAATATGCAGTGTGATCATGCGCGAGAAGGTTGTTATTGCACCCTGAATGCGATTCCGAATGATTGCCCTATTTACCAGAATGTCCAGCAATAAACTTCTCCTGGTTATTCTCTCTTGTCGATCGCTTTGTTGGTCTCTCTGTTTTTCGCCTACAAAGCCTACAGGAGAAGTCGGGTATTCGAGCAATATTTCAGCGCTTTGTTGCTGGATCCTTACCAGCTTGAGGCTCTTTCCAACTGACGTGAATCAAGGGCAGGCAAACGATAGCGGTCAGAAAACGGTCGTTTTCTTTGGCGATTCAAGAGCGGCCCATTGGCCGTTTCCCGAACTCCAGGGGAACTATCTGTTCTTCAATCGCGGCATCGAGGCCCAGAGTTCTGTGTCGGCGGCCGGGCGGTGGGCCCATCACGTGGTGCCCCTCAAACCCGATGTCCTGGTGGTGCAAGTTGGCGTCAACGATCTGCGATTGTCGGCCGAATTCCCCGCCAGACGAGAAACCATCGTCGAAAACAGCAAAGCTAGTATCCAGCAGATCGTCTCTGATTCCGTCGAGCTGGGCATAACTGTCATTCTGACTACCATTTTTCCCTTGGGACGGCCGCCGTTCGACCAACGGGGCGGTGGGGCGGTCGAAAGCGTGACGGCGGCGGTAGACAAGGTGAATACCTATCTTTCATCCCTGGCAGGTGAAAAGGTCATCATCCTGGATACGGGATCCATTCTCGCCGGCGACAACGGGCAAGTACGACCCGAATACAGCGACGATTATTTACACATCAACGAAGCAGGCTACAAAGCCTTGAACCAGGAGTTATCCCGGATCCTAAGTGAACCACAGCTTTTAGATTGACCAAAAGGACCATTCTTCGGCTTAATTCGCTAGCGGACCATTGAACGTGAAATGAAAGATCTGCTACTGTAGATAGCACTTATTGATACCCATTATTATAGGAATTCATAAGTAGGAGGAATTATTATGAAGGTCGGAATATTAGCCGGCGGCAAAGGGTCGCGGCTGGCGGAGGAAACCGTCATCAAGCCAAAACCCATGGTCGAAATCGGCGGCAAGCCGATCATCTGGCATATCATGATGCATTATTCAACTTATGGTTTTAACGATTTTGTAATCGCCCTTGGCTACAAAGGAGAAGTGCTTAAGAAATATATATTGGATTTTGCTTCTCTCAATGGCAATCTAAAGGTGGACTTCCGTTCCGGCGAGATAACGTCCAATGGTGGATTTCGCCCCGATTGGACGGTGGAATTAATTGAGACCGGCTTGGATACTATGACCGGCGGCCGGATCAAACGCCTGGCCCCCTTTATGGGCGATGAGATCCTTCATGCTCACCTGGGGTGATGGCGTCTCAGACCTCAATTTGTCTGATTTGTTGGCTTTCCACAAGTCCCATGGCAAATTGGCGACGCTCACGGCCGTTCGCCCCCCTGCCCGCTATGGTCATCTTGAGTTTGACGGCGATCGAGTCGCCGACTTTACCGAAAAGCCCCAGATTGGTGAAGGCTGGATCAATGGTGCCTTTTTCGTCATGGAGCCAGGCGTCTTCGACTACATCGAGGGCGATGATACTCAATGGGAAAGAGAACCCCTGGAACGATTGGCTGCCGATGGGCAATTGATGGCCTATAAACACGGATCATTCTGGCAGTGCATGGACACTTTGCGAGAAAAACACATTTTAGAAACCTTATATAAAAGTGGTAACGCCCCTTGGGTTACCTGGGAGTAATAAACAAGATGCGCGTATTAGTTACTGGCCACAACGGCTACGTAGGAACAATTATGGTGCCAATGCTCGTTGAGGCAGGGCACGAAATCGTAGGTTATGATACGAATCTCTATGAGGGTGCCACCTTTGGCAACGATCTAGTTAAACCCGATATCGTGGAAGTCAACAAAGATATTCGCGATATGGATCTTTCCGACCTCCGGGGTTACGATGCCATCATCCATTTGGCCGGGCTGTCCAACGATCCGTTGGGCGATTTAAATCCAGAATTGACTTATGAAATTAATTACAAGGCTTCGGTCCGCCTGGCCGAATTAGCAAAAGAAGCTGGTGTTGAGCGTTTTATCTTCTCTTCATCCTGCAGCAATTATGGCGCCAGCGGCGACAATTGGATCAACGAAGAGTCTGATTTCAATCCTGTGACGCCTTACGGTCGGTCGAAAGTGTCTGTCGAGCAAGATGTCACGAAATTAGCTGACGATAACTTCAGCCCCACCTTTTTGCGAAGCGGCACAGCTTACGGCGTTTCTCCCCGGCTGCGCTTCGACCTGGTGCTCAACAACCTGGTTGCCTGGGCCTATACCACCGGCCTCGTCTATCTGAAGAGCGACGGCACCCCCTGGCGACCTATTCTGCACATCGAAGATATGTCGCGAGCATTCCTGGCGGTGATGCACGCCCCGCGAGAGGACGTTCACAATGAAGCCTTCAACGTGGGCCGATCGCAGGAAAATTATCGCATCAGCGAATTAGCCGAAATCGTCGCCGAAACCGTACCGGGCAGCCGGATAGAATACGCGGAAGGCGCCGGACCGGACAAGCGCTGCTATCGGGTGGACAGCGAAAAGATAGCCCGTTCCTTGCCCGAATTTCAGCCCCAGTGGGACGCCCGACGCGGCGCCCAGGAACTCTATGATGCCTATAAACGAGTCGGCTTGCACCAAGACGAGTTCGAAGGCTCTCGCTACCGCCGCATCCATCACATCAAGTACCTGATGAGCAGCGGCCTCATCGATGAAAATTTGCGCTGGGTACAACCCGCGCAACCCACCCCCGCATAGCGTGCCTCGAGGATAAAAATGTTTTATAAGAATGAAGGATCTTGCCGCTCTTGTGGTTCAAGACAATTAAAAATGATCTTGGCCTTCGGCGAAACGCCATTGGCCGACCGCCTACTTACGGCGGAACAGTTGGACGATCCAGAGTTAATCGCGCCGCTGACGTTAGTCTTTTGCAGCGATTGCGCCTTGGCCCAAATCCGGGAAACCGTCGATCCCGAAGTACTTTTTTACGCCGAGTATCCTTACTTCTCGTCCATATCGCCCTCGCTGATGGCCCATTTCCGGGAAAGCGCATTGGATATCATGTCCAGCCGGGATCTAAACGGCAACAGCCTGGTCCTTGAAGCTGCCAGCAACGATGGTTATATGTTGGGGAACTTCGTCGAACAGGGCATTCGTGTCCAAGGCATCGATCCGGCCAAAGCGCCGGCCCAGGCTGCCCAGGAAGCCGGCATTCCTACCATGTGCACCTTCTTCGGCCAGGACCTGGCCCTGGAATTGAGGCAGGAAGGCACAGTCGCCGACGTTTTCCTGGCCAATAATGTGCTGGCCCATGTACCCGATCTCAATGGTTTTGTGGCCGGTATCAAGACCATTTTGAAGGAGGATGGCCTGGCCGTCATCGAGGCGCCCTACGTGGTCGACCTGGTTGATCACTGTGAGTTTGACACGATCTATCACCAGCACCTTTGTTACTATTCGGTGACCGCTCTCGATCGCCTTTTCCGCCGGCATTCTCTCTATCTCAATGACGTGAAACGAGTAAAAATCCATGGCGGCTCTCTGCGGCTCTTCATCGAGCCTCGCGAAAATGTGCAAGAGTCGGTCCGGGATCTATTGGCCCAGGAAGCCGAGCGTAAAGTCGACCGGATCGATTATTACCTGGATTTCGCCGACCATGTTCGGTCGGTGAAGACGGGCTTGCTCGACATACTGATCAGCCGCAAGGCGCAAGGTTATCGTTTGGCGGCCTATGGCGCTGCAGCCAAGGCCACCACCCTGCTGGCCTATTGCGGCATCGATACGGACCTGGTCGATTATGTGGTTGATCTGAACCAGTACAAGCATGGTCGCTATATGGGCGGCAATCGCCTGCCCATCTACCCGACCAGCAAGTTAGTGGAGGACCAACCCGATTATGTCCTGCTCTTGGCCTGGAACTTCGCCGAGGAGATCCTCAAACAACAAGCGGAGTACAGGCAGCAAGGCGGCCGGTTCATCATCCCAATTCCCCAACCGGCCATCGTTTAAGACAATCAAGCGCCGGTCACAGAAAGATACTCTTTTTCCACTTTGACCGCTTGGACAATAAATCTTTGGATACAAAAAGTGAAATATTGACGAAGTTTGCCGGCCGTCAGGCAAAATTAGGCATTGTCGGAATCGGCTATGTGGGCCTGCCACTGGCCGTTGCTTTCGCCGAGGTGGGCTTCCAGGTCGTGGGCATTGACGTCGACAAGACCAAGGTAGACACGCTAAATCAAGGCGTCAGTTACATCCAGGATATACAATCCCAGGATTTGGCTTCCCTGGTGCAAAGCGGTCATCTGCGGGCCAGCAACGATTTCGTTGAGTTGAAAGATTCGGACGCGATCATCATCTGCGTTCCGACTCCGCTCAGCAAAACGCGTGATCCAGACATATCCTACATCGTCAACGTAGCCGATAAAATCTCCTATTACGGCGCTGACAGTAAGCTGGTCGTCTTGGAAAGCACCACCTATCCTGGCACGACCGAAGAAGTCATTCTACCTCGCCTGATCAACAATGGGGACCGGGCTGGCGTGGATTTCTTCCTGGCCTTCTCTCCGGAACGCATCGATCCCGGTCGCACCGATTTTGGTATGCACAATACTCCCAAGGTTATCGGCGGCGTTACCCCGCAATGCCAGGAAGTGGCCCTGTCACTTTATGGCACAGTGGTAGAGCAACCGGTGCCTGTCTCGAGCACGGCCGCGGCCGAAATGGTTAAACTATTGGAAAACACTTTCCGGGCGGTTAACATTGGCCTGGTAAACGAAGTCGCCCTCATGTGCGATAAGCTCGGCCTTGATGTCTGGGAGGTCATCGACGCGGCCGCCACTAAACCTTACGGCTTCATGCCCTTTTACCCTGGGCCAGGCCTGGGCGGTCACTGCATTCCTGTGGATCCCCATTATCTCAGCTGGAAATTGCGCACCCTCAATTACAACGCCCGTTTCATCGAGTTGGCGGCCGAGGTCAATCGTTCTATGCCCGAATACGTGGTGAACAAAATTGGCGCCGCCCTCAACGATGAATGCAAGGCCATCAAAGATAGTAATATCCTGATCCTTGGGGTCGCTTACAAACCCAATGTGGGCGATGTTCGCGAAAGCCCGGCGCTAGATATTCTCTACCTGTTACAAGATCGCGGCGCTTGCTTAACTTATCACGACCCCTTCGTGCCCGAGTTGGACGGGGAAGGTTTCCCCTTTCACTCTACCGAGTTGACGGACGAAGTCCTGGAGCAGGCCGATTGCGTGGTTGTCGTAACTGATCATGACGATTATGATTGGCAAGGCATCGTCGATCATTCCAACCTGGTGGTCGACACACGTAATGCCGTCAAGGTTAATGGCAGGGGCCGGGTTGTCACACTATAAGACACCCTGGATCGCTCCCACAATCAGCCTCCGGGAGAAAAGTTCCTTGTTTTATTTAAACGATGAGTAAGAGCGGAACTTTTCTCTAGAAGTAAACCGAAAGATCAAAATTTTGTTCAAGTCAACAACTTCGGCTTACTTAGGAATCACCTGGCCCGCCCTCCTGGGTCGCCAGGATATCGTTCAAATGGTTAGCCACTGTCCAAAAGTAACTATACCATTATCATTTTAGGAGATATTTCGGATGCGGATATTAATTACCGGCTCGAGTGGCCAGATTGGCACAAACCTGGGCCTTTATCTTCATAAGCGGGGACACAAGGTATTTGGCGTCGATATCCGGCAAAACACCTGGACCAACGAAATCGAAACCTTGCTTCAAGACTTGAGCAGGTCTTACAACCAATTCAAGGGTGGCATTGGCTATGTCCAATACCCCAACGATCTGGATCTGGTCGTACATCTCGCTGCCCACGCCAAGGTGCATAAGCTGGTGGAACAACCGGACCGCGCTTTGGAAAACATCACCATGACCTATAACGTTCTGGAATACTGTCGCCAGAACGATCTACCCATTATCTTCAGCAGTTCTCGAGAGGTCTACGGAGACATTCACCGTTACATCACCGAAGAATCTTACGCCGATTTCTCCTTTACCGAAAGTCCGTACTCGGCCAGCAAGATATCGGGCGAAGCGCTCATTTACTCCTATGCTCAGTGCTACGGACTGCGCTACCTGGTCTTTCGTTTCAGCAACGTTTACGGTCGCTATGATAATGACATCGAGCGTATGGAGCGCGTCATTCCCCTTTTCATTCGCATGATCAACCAGGGCCAGCAGATCACCATTTATGGTGAGGACAAAGTGCTGGATTTCACTTACGTCGACGATTGTGTGGAGGGCGTGTACCGCGGCATTGAATTACTGGTCAATGGCCGGGAAGCCAACCATACGATAAACCTGGCTTACGGCCAGGGGAACAGCCTGGTTAATATGGCCAAATACATTGGCGAAGAACTTGGGGTTACCCCCAATATGCACATGGAGCCGTCCCAGGTTGGCGAGGTCACTCACTACGTGGCCAATATAGGCAAAGCGCGCGCGCTGTTGGACTACTCGCCAAAGGTACCCTTGCGAGAGGGCATCCGCCGATCGGTGACCTGGTCCACTGAGTGGTGGGCAAAATAGTTTCCTCTGCCCGATCGCCGACCATCCCCAACCAACAAAAGTTCCTAAATATAGTAAATGTAGCCTTTCTCAACCAGCCCATGGATATGCTGATCCCGCCTCACCAAAACTCCATTGGGGTATTGCGAATGGTTGAGCCAGCTGGACTATGACGTCATGGAACAACGCCTGGAGCAAACGGACCTCGTCCTGGGATCCAGCGACTATATCACCGAGAAAGCCTGCGAACGGTTTCCCCATCATGTCGATAAGTGCCAGACCGTTTATAACGGCGTAGACGACGATTTATTCATCGCCACAAACACCAGGAGAGCGCCGGTCAGTGAATCTGAACAACGCCTGCTCTTCGTCGGCCGAGTGTCGCCCGAAAAAGGCGTTCACGACCTGATAGAAGCTTTTACCATCGTCGCCGAATCTTTTCCAAAGGTGCGACTGGACATCGCCGGACCCATCGTCGCCTTTCCGAAGGAGTTCATCGTCGGCGTGAGCGACGATCCTGCCGGGCCGATCTCGCCTCCTTCTATGAGAGCGCTTATGGCGCTTATCTCCGTCAGTTAGTGCCCCCCGCCCCGGCAACCCGAACCTGCACCACCACCCGGCCTACAACCATTGCCTGGTAAGAGGAGTAAGCCATGGCAGTTAATCGTGTTATTACGATCGTCTTAGACAGTGTTGGCATCGGCGAGGCACCTGACGCGGCCGCTTTCGGAGACGTGGGCAGCCATACGCTCGGCAATATTGGAAGAGTCGTTGGCGGCCTACAACTTCCCCACATGGAAAGCATGGGCTTATCTAATATCGCCATCTTGCAGGGCGTAGTCCCGCAACTGATGCCAAGCGCATGTTACGGCAAAATGGCAGAAACATCGGCCGGCAAGGACACCTCTACTGGTCACTGGGAACTTATGGGTATTAGGCTGGACAAGCCCTTTCCGGTTTACCCTGATGGCTTTCCTCCCGAAGTGATGGACCGTTTCGAAGCCGAAATAGGCAGGGGCTGGCTGGCCAATTATCCGGCCTCGGGCACGGTAATCATCGATGAGCTAGGGCAAGAACATATGCGCACCGGTAAACCTATTGTCTATACATCGGCCGATAGTGTTTTTCAGATCGCTGCCCATGAGGAAGTCATTCCCATCGATGAACTGTACCGGATATGCCGGATTGCGCGCGAGATATTACGAGGCAAACATGAGGTCAGCCGGGTTATCGCCCGACCTTTTGTGGGTAGCCCCGGCCACTTTGAGCGCACGGCTAACCGGCACGATTTTTCGGTCTTGCCCCCACAACCCACGATCCTGGATTCACTGAAGAATCGTGGGCTTATGGTTTATGCGGTGGGTAAGATCGAGGATATCTTCGCTGGCCAGGGCATCACTGATGCCGTTCATACCAAGAGCAATATGGATGGCGTGGATAAGACCCTTGCTGCCATGCATGAGCATCGCGAAAGGGGGCTGATATTCACCAATCTGGTCGACTTCGATGCCAAGTTTGGTCATAGAAATAATCCGCAGGGTTATGCCGACAGCTTAGCCGAATTCGATCAACGTTTACCCGAGATTGTGGGCGCATTGGCAGACGATGATGTACTGATCCTGACAGCCGATCACGGTAATGATCCGACTACCCCTGGTACTGACCATTCGCGCGAGTATGTACCCATCCTGATATACGGTACGCCTGTGCGCAAGGGTATAAATATCGGCGTGCGTGAGACTTTCGCAGATCTGGCGGCCACGATTGCCGAAATCCTGGAGATTCGATCGCCACCACAGGGGAGTAGTTTTAAATCTCTGATCTTAGCCTAAGGAACAGGATAAACTTATCCTTACCGTCTCACCCAAAGAACGGAAAAAACTGGATGAGTTTTTGGCAAGACAGCCAGATAAACAGAGCTTTGCTGCCCGTCGTCCAGAAACTGCTCAAGCTGGGTTGTGAAGAAATGACACTATCTGAAGAGGAAGAATTTGTTGAAGATGTTTCTGAATTCATCTATGCTATGTACTAAATCTCAGCTTATTGCCGCTATCTAGATAGACGATGTATAAATAAACACCTGCGTAAAGAGGAAAAATGCAATTACTCCGCCAAGTCTGGGAACTGTGGAAACGATTCGGTCTGTTCATGGGAAATCTATTTGGCCGTATCATACTCACCCTATTCTATTTCATCATTGTTCTGCCTTTTGGCCTGGGAGTCAGGTTCTTTGGCGATCCACTGGCGATCAAACATTCACAAGCTACTTGGCGACCACGCGAAACCACAGACCGCGATCTCGACGATGCGAGGAGATTAGCCTAAATGTATATCCTTGGAATCTCCTGTTACTATCACGATTCAGCTGCCGCATTATTGAAGGACGGCGTCCTCGTCGCCGCCGCTGAAGAAGAACGCTTCTCCCGCAAGAAGCATGATTTCGGCTTCCCGCATCAGGCCATCGACTTTTGTCTGAAGGAAGCGGGTATTAACGGACAGGATCTGGACTACGCGGTTTTTTATGAGAAACCGCTGCTCAAGTTTGAACGAATCTTGTTGAGCACGCTGCAGACCTTCCCCCAATCCTATGCCTTTTTTCGCGAATCCATGATTGCCTGGTTTAACGAAAAGCTTTGGGTCAAGGGCCAGATCCTGACCGAACTGGACATCCCCGACGAGAAATTGTTGTTCGTCGAACATCACTTGAGTCACGCTGCCAGCGCTTTCTTCTGTTCGCCATTCGAAGAAGCGGCCATTCTCACCGTCGATGGCGTCGGCGAATGGACGACGGCGACCATGGGTAAAGGCACTGCCCAATGGGAACAGATGCCTGATGGCAGCCAGCCGGTTGCCAACAACAGCAATAGCATTGACCTCTTCAGCGAAACCCGCTTCCCCCATTCACTGGGCTTGCTCTACTCAGCCTTCACGGCTTTTCTGGGCTTTCGGGTGAACAATGGCGAGTACAAAGTCATGGGCATGGCCCCCTACGGACGGCCCAATCGCATGGACGATGTTTACAAATTGATCGAGGTTGGCAAAGATGGTGGCTTTCGCCTGAATATGGATTATTTTTCCTTCCAATATTCAACCAAACGCACCTTCAACAATAAGTTCGTCAAACTCTTCGGCGAACCCCGCACCCATGAATCGGAATTTTACACGCCGACCACCCATCCAGATAAAGATCATCCGTATTGGGACGATGCCACGGCCCAGGTCAACCAACATTACGCCGATATCGCCGCCAGCGTTCAGCGGGTTACGGAAGATACCATATTAACCATGGTAAACCACGCCAAAGAGGTAACAGGATCCGAAAACCTGTGTATGGCCGGTGGCGTGGCTTTGAATTCGGTGGCAAACGGCCGTATCATCCGCGAAGGCCCCTTCAATAACGTTTTCATCCAGCCCGCAGCCGGAGATGCCGGCGGCGCCTTGGGCGCGGCTCTCTACGCCTACCATGTTCTGCTCGGCAAGCCGCGGAAGTTCGTCATGGAACATGCCTACTGGGGCAAATCTTACTCGCACGACGCAGTAAGAGCCGCCATCAAGACCTACGGCTATGACTGCGAAGAGGTTGGAGATACCGATAAGCTGGCCAGTTTGATGGTCGATGATATGCTTGATACCAAAGTGATTGCTCTTTACCAAGGACGTTTTGAGTGGGGTCCCCGGGCTCTGGGCAATCGTTCGATCATGGCCGATCCTCGCAGCGCCGAGATGAAGGCGGTGGTCAACGAGCGCATCAAGTTCCGCGAACCCTTCCGCCCCTTTGCGCCGGTCGTTCTCGAAGACCAGGCAGTCACCTTTTGGAAAGATCTGGGCGACACTTGCAGTTATCCTTATCGCTACATGCTGGCTGTCTGCCGTTCTCATGAAGATCAGGGCCAGCGTATCCAGGCTGTGAACCATTTGGGAAGCGGCCGTATCCAGACCATTCGCCGCGATTGGAACCCGCTCTATTACCGGGCAGTCGAATTGTTTGGCGAAGCCACGGGCGTGCCGGTGGTGCTCAATACCAGTTTCAATCTTAGGGGCGAACCCATCGTCACCACCCCCTTGAACGCCTTAAACACCTTCACCAAGAGCGACATTGACACACTTTATATGAATGGATTCGTCATCCGCAAAAAACCTAATGGTCAAAGCGGAGGAATATAAACTATGAGAAAATTTTTACGTACAATGGGATCTAACTTCGGCGTTGCCGGTGAGTTATTAGGCTTCTTGTGGGCGCGCAAGCTGTGGTGGCTGGTGCCAATGGTAACTTTGTTGCTGATGTTCGGCTTGTTGCTCATCTTCGCGACCGCTTCGGGCTTAGCCCCATTCATATATACCTTGTTCTAGAAAAACCCGCACTGGCTCCTATCATGACCTGGATAGCCGGCAACGCCTGGGACGAGGCTCGAATCACGTCTTCGGCCACAGGCTTCATCGCCCGCCGGGCCAAATGGCGCTTGGGTTATGAGCGGCAAGCCCGCCGGGGCAACCAGAAGCGAGAGCATGGCCAGAGGTGACATCGACAAAGATACCAATGTCGATCTCATCCTTAAAGGAGTCTGGGTACGCAATCCCGGCGGCGATTCCGCCCACACGGCCAGCAATTGGACCCAGTACACCATCGGCATACTCCTCTCTCGCTCCGGGGAAGAATAACCACAAACTGTTAACAAACGACTCAATACAGAAACCATGAAACAAAACACAAACAATAAACCCGCCGCCCGGGCCTGTCCAAGCTGTGGAACGGCCGGGATGTCGATTTTTTACGAAATGGAAGGGGCGCCGGTACACAGCGTCCTGCTGCTGACGACTCGCGACCAGGCCCTCAATTATCCCACAGGAGATATCGCCCTAGCTTTCTGCAAAAAGTGCGGCTTTATCTCCAACGTGGTCTTCAATCCTGACATCCATGAATATTCGGCCAAATACGAGTCTACCCAGGCTTATTCGCCTACCTTTAACACTTTTCACCAGCGACTGGCAACCAGCCTGATCGATCGCTATGACCTGCGCGGCAAAGAGATCATCGAGATCGGCTGCGGTCAGGGTGAATTCCTGACGATGCTGTGCCGGCAAGGCCCAAACCGGGGAACCGGTTTCGACCCAGCGTACGATCCGGCCCGGGGCGCGGAAGCGCTAGACAGCCTCACGGTCATCTCTGACTTCTACTCAGAAAAATACGAAAGTTACCAGGCCGATTTCGTCTGCTGCAAAATGACTCTGGAACATATTCAAGAAACGGCCGGTTTTGTGGCCTCGGTGCGCCGTTCTATCGGCGACCGGCCGGGTACCGTCGTCTTTTTCCAGGTGCCCAACGCCCGCTATGTGTTCAGCGACATGGCTTTTTGGGATGTCTATTACGAACATTGTTCTTATTTCAGCCTAGGCTCCATCGCTCGCCTATTCAGGCAAAACGATTTCAAAGTCATCGACCTGTGGACCGATTACAACGACCAATACCTGATGATCGAGGCTCATCCCGGCAAGGGCTTCACTGGAGAATCCCTGGCTCAAGAAGATGACCTGGCCCAACTGACCCAGGAAGTTGACATTTTTGCCAGCCGGGTGCCGGATCAAATAGCGGCCTGGCAACAGTTGATCTGCGCTAAACGCGCTGAAGGGCGAAAAATCGTTCTCTGGGGCGGTGGCTCGAAGGGCGTCGCCTTTTTGACGACGCTCGACCTGGGTCTGGACGACGTCGCCTATGCCGTGGATATCAACCCCAATAAGTCAGGGACTTTTATGGCTGGCACAGGTCAGGAAATCGTAGGTCCCGGCTTTCTTCAAACTTACCGGCCCGACGATGTGATCATCATGAATCCCATCTATCGCCGGGAAATCCAGCAAGATTTAGCGGTCATGGGCTTGACGCCTGAGCTGATGACTGTCGACTATGTAGGTCAGGCTGTCCGTGAGTAAAAGAGAACAAACTGTGACGGCTCATTGTACCGTTTGTGGATCAACCGATATCTTCGATTTAATCACGGTTGACGACATGCCTGTTTATTGCAACGTACTGTGGCCCAATAAAGAAGGCGCCCTAGCGGCCGCTCGCGGTGATATTTCCATGGACTTTTGCCGGCGCTGTGGCCACATTTTCAACCGGGCTTTCAACCCTGGATTCATGGAATACACCCAGGATTATGAAAATTCCCTACATTTCTCCCCGCGTTTTCAGAGTTACGCAGACCGGCTTGCCCGGCGCCTGGTGGAACAATATGATCTCCACGACAAGGACATCGTCGAAATTGGCTCCGGTCAGGGCGATTTTCTGGTCATGTTGTGCGAGTTGGGCGGCAACCGGGGCGTGGGCTTCGATCCAACCTGTGTGGACGAAGGCGCCGAAAATGGGCGGCCCGTATCGTTCGTCCGTGATTATTACTCTGAAAAGTACGCCGGCTATCCGGCCGATTTCATTTGCAGCCGCCATGTGTTAGAACATATCCCGCAGCCGGCCGAGTTTCTAAACCTGGTGCGGCGCGTCGTCGGCCAACGGCAGCACATCGTCCTCTTTTTCGAAGTGCCCAACGTACTCTACACGGTCCGCCAACTCGGCATATGGGACATCATCTACGAACATTGCTCTTACTTCAGCCCATACTCTCTGGCGGTAGCCTTCGAACAAAGCGGTTTCCACGTTCTGGAGACCAATGAAACGTTCGGCGGGCAATTCCTAACGGCCGAAGGACAGGCAACAGGCGATGCCCCTATCCCACCCGACGCCGAGCAGGTCGAACAATTAGCCAAGGACGTGGCCCTCTTCACCCGCAATTACCAGGATAAAGTATCGTTCTGGCAAGAGCGCCTGGCCCAAATCGCTCGCCAGGGACAGCGGGCGGTTGTTTGGGGCGCGGGCTCTAAAGGCGTTACCTTCATGAACACCCTCAAGTCACAGGACGTCATCGAGTACGCCGTCGACATCAACCCACGAAAGAAAGGGATGTTCATCTCCGGGTCGGGTCAGGAGATCGTTCCCCCCGAATTTCTCCAGACCTACCGGCCGGATTTCGTCATCTTGATGAACACCAATTACGAAAAGGAAATCGGCGGGCAATTAGAAGCTTTAGGCCTGGCGACCGAGATTCTGAAGGCCTAGGATAATGATAGCAAGTGCCGGATTCTAGAACTTCCTGGCGAAAAAGCTGGGCCATGTTGCGTGCGCGTTACTATTTCAAGCACGTTGACAGCCTTGGTCAAAAAGTAAACGTTTGGGCAAACCCGCCATTCATAACTGGGGCGAGATGCACATCGGCGAACGCGGCCGCATCGTCTCCACCATCACCATCACTGAATTAGTAGCCGACGGCGGCACCCTGGAGATTGGAGACAGGACCTATATCAACTATGGCTGCTCTATCAGTGCCAGTCAACTGGTTCGCATTAGCCCGGACAACATCCGGCTGGCTCAGAGAAGAAACGGCCGACAATCCCGACCGCTTCTCCCGACGCTTCGTCTGGGTTGTGAAGCCCTGGGACGGCGCCAAAGAATTCGTCCTGGGCGTCCCCGAATTCACCGTATCGGTGGCCCTGGTCGAAGACGACCGGCCCTTCACCTTCAACCGACTCTATCGTAAGGTCAACGGCATCATTGCCACCAATGGCCCCCTTTACGAGCAGGTCATCGCCGCCCCGGCTCCCTACCAGGGCACTGCTCGCGTCGATTGAAATTCAGGTACTCCTTCCCCCTAAACCCCTTCTCCTGACAATTAGTCCTCACCTAAACCGGTCATCGACTCCCCGGCCGGCAACTCCGATCTCCTTCTTTGCTGGGCCGAATCAAGCATGGGAATCACTGCCAGGGCAGATAACGACTGCACGGCTGGCGAGCTAACATCGTTATAAGAACCGCTAACAAACTCATGCGATTCCAGGAAGGACCAGATTTCATTCACAGGGCTGGGTGGCTGATCGGGATCGTTTGCCTCGATATTACTGTTGCTTGCGAGCAGTTCGTCGACCACCAAGTCGGCCAGCTCCTACGGGAGGGTTGTTGCTGACAAGTGGGATATAAATCCTGTATTCTTCCTTGCTGAGGGTGGCGGTGATGGTTGTATTGCCTACAATGATGAAAGTATCAGGGTTATCATTGCCGGTCTTGGCCAAGCTGGCTCGTGGCGAAAATCTGATATGATTGTTCATGGTGATAGTTTTCCTTTAGCAAGGTGGATTTGGGGGTCTATTCTTGCTAGGAAGTCTATCGTTTTTTTCTGATCTTTGATGATTTGTTCCCTTATTGGGGCAAAATTTGGGTAACTAAAATTTTGAACCGTGAATCACAAAGAAGCGGTTGTTGAATAGATCCCAGCGATACCTCCTTTGGCGGTTACCCTAGACGGGCTAAACAAAACACGATCAACTCATTGATTTATTTGATAGACCAAGCGTTGGGAAACCCCCCGAAAGATCTCCAAACAACCCCTCCAACCTAAGTCATTGCACAATTCTTCACGAACGGCAAATCTGGGAACCAATCACCTATTAACATTTTGATAATAGACTAGGGCAAAGGCGGGACACCCATCCCACCTTTGCCCGATCTTACTGTTGGTGAAACCTTCGCTACCTTCGGTTCAGATGGCCAACTTGGCTAATTCACAATTATCGGCAGGCTGGTTACCCAGATAATGGTCCAGTCGTAGCTGGCCGGAGATCGGGTCAGTATTGCCGGCGGCATCCTTGGCCCGCACCTCAAAGGTGTGATCGCCTTTATCCAGCCCGGTGTACGCCTTCGGGCTGGTGCAGCTGCTGAAACCACCGCTATCCAGCTGGCACTCAAAGGTCGAACCAGGCTCGTCGCTGGTGAAGCTGAAACTGGCATCAGCGCTATCGCTCCAATCCGGCGGTTGATCCGTGATGGTTGTGTTCGGCGCAACGGTGTCAATGGTCCAGTCGTAGCTGGCCGGAGACGGGTCAGTATTGCCGGCGTCATCCGTGGCCCGCACATCAAAGGTGTGGTCGCCGTCGCCAGCCCGGTGTACGCCTGTGGGCTGGTGCAGGCGCTGAAACCACCGCCATCCAACTGGCACTCAAAGGTCGAACCAGCTTCGTTGCTGGTGAAGCTGAAACTGGCATCAGCGCTATCGCTCGGATCGGGTGGTTGATCGGTGATGGTGGTGTCCGGCGCTACGGTGTCAATGGTCCAGTCGTAGCTGGCCGGAGATGGGTCACGTATTGCCGGCGCCATCTTGGCCCGTACCTCAAAGGTGTGGGCGCCGTCGGCCAGACCGGTGTACGCCTTCGGGCTGGTGCAGCTGCTGAAACCACCGCTATCCAACTGGCACTCAAAGGTCGAACCAGCTTCGTTGCTGGTGAAGCTGAAACTGGCATCAGCGCTATTGCTCGGATCGGGCGGTTGATCCGTGATGGTGGTGTTCGGCGCTACGGTGTCAATGGTCCAGTCGTAGCTGGCCGGAGACGGGTCAGTGTTGCCGGCGCCATCCTTAGCCCGTACCTCAAAGGTGTGGGCGCCGTCGGCCAGGCCGGTGTACGCCTTCGGGCTGGTGCAGGCACTGAAACCACCGCTATCCAACTGGCACTCAAAGGTCGAACCAGCTTCGTTGCTGGTGAAGCTGAAACTGGCATCAGCGCTATCGCTCGGATCGGGCGGTTGATCCGTGATGGTGGTGTTCGGCGCTACGGTGTCAATGGTCCAGTCGTAGCTGGCCGGAGACGGGTCAGGGTTGCCGGCGCCATCCTTAGCCCGTACCTCAAAGGTGTGGGCGCCGTCGGCCAGGCCGGTGTACGCCTTCGGGCTGGTGCAGGCACTGAAACCACCGCTATCCAACTGGCACTCAAAGGTCGAACCAGCTTCGTTGCTGGTGAAGCTGAAACTGGCATCAGCGCTATTGCTCGGATCTGGTGGTTGATCCGTGATGGTGGTGTCCGGCAATGTGTCGATTACGAAGGTTGCCGTGACGACGTGACTGCTTGTAATCGTCAGACTGACGGGGTTTGTGGTGCTGATGACATCGCCGCTCCAATCGCTAAAGCTCCAACCATCTGCAGGTGTGGCTTCCAGTTCGACAACTTCGTTACAATCGTAGTTACTCTTATCGGGAACCTTATCCACCGTACCTTGTCCAACAGTAGGAATCTGCAGCGTGTTCGTGTTTACATCGCCAGGTCCTGGATTGTCGTCATCGTAGAAAAAGTCGATATTTACCGTGTTGGATACCGTGACATTACCAACATAAACGCTTGCGTTGGTAGCCATCATCGGATAGGAGAAGGGAAGTAAATCCGTCCAAGTCGTCCCGTCAGTGGAAAATGATTGGGTCCAATCGCTTCCTGTCCGCTGCACCTTCATGTACAGCACGTTGCTGGAGGGAAGTGGCGCCTGATGCACAATTGTTGCAGCACCATTTATGAAACTGACTGCCCTAACTAGGGGATTAACGCCGTCGTGCAAGAAATCGAAGCGTATCAGGTTCGTTTCATCTTGTTCGACGAGGATTCCCTCCATCTCGTAGGCAAGACTCAGCTGCTTGTCGAACTTGGCTGTCACCGTAAACGGCTCGGAGCCGGTGCCATCTAGAGGCTGCACAATTCTGGGGACCGTGTTTTCGAAGTCGCCTGGACCGTACCCATACAGTGTGAGTTGCTCCGGCTGGTACGGAGAGGATTACCTGCGTGCCATTCATCGCCAGGCTGCCGTCACCTGCCGGATTCAGGAAGGTCCACAGGCTGGTGTTCAATGTGCACTGTTGAAATCATCCGAGGTGAAGACAGAGCTGACAACGGTAATGTTTCTGTTGGACTGTTCGATCGAACCGCTGTCTATCATACTCAGCTGAGGGCGAAATCTCTATGGAGGCTGCTTCTGCCTGTACCGCTATAAAGGCTGTCGTCAAAACCAAGACAATAGCTAGAAGGCAAATGATAATTAATCCACGACTCTTGCGTAAATACATGATTTGTTGTTGGTAATTCATCGGCTAACCTCTCTTATGATAATGAGTAGTCATCACGATGCTTTTAATGGACTCCCAACCGAAGTCGGTTGTCTGCGACTATGGATTTGTTTGTGGTGAATTTTGTCCAATCCAGCATGGTGAAAACTCCCCTGACACTATACGGTAAGATAATAGGTAACTCTCGATAGGTCACTAGTGCTTTGGTACTATCAGTCGGATTTAAAGAGGGCCTGCTGCCGTCGATGTTACTTTGCGCTACACGATCGGCAATTCGGTGTCATTATGTCTCTTTCAGCCAGGGAGTAAAAAACCCTTGTGTATGAAGGTCTCTATTTCATATCAAACCCTAAAACTTGCACACGGAGTTTGTTAGATAATTGCTATTTTGTTGTAGTGTTCCGCCCAACAAATATTGTTGGGGAAACAATCGGAACGGAACACTTAAACTGAAGCATTTATCCAACGCTTTATTCATCATAAGAAGTTTGCTTCAGTAGTAGGATGTGTTGCTAATGAAGAGACAGGGATTTTGCGCTTTCTTGTACCAAACAATGCAAACAGCTATAGATATTTCTCAACAATTTTCGAAGAAGATCGCCGCTATTTACCGTTGGAGGAAGCTGCTGGTTTAACAATGGGTGATTTTATGCAGCGGTTTAGCGACCGCAACATAAACGCAATGTATTGAAACGCTGGCAGAGTTATGGGATTGAAAAACTCTATGCATACGGCCGGCGATTTGATGGCCAATTCTGCCGAAGCAGAGGAAATGGGCTGGCGCGGCCCGGCAAAAGATCCTCGACGAGATGAGCCTTGACCGTTACGTGGAGCGCCTCAACATCTATGTCCAACAAGCAAGACAGAGTTGATTCGTCATTCCTACGAAGGCATGACAGCTACAGAACAACTTTGGATTTACCCTGGATAGAGAGGGTAGCCATTTTGTAAGACGAGAACAAAAGAGGATAATCGATCTACCATGAAACAATTATTCGCCAATACTTTCCAAGATAAAACCGTTCTCGTCACCGGGCATACCGGTTTCAAAGGCTCCTGGTTATCTTTATGGCTGACCGAATTGGGGGCCAACGTGATCGGTTACAGCCTGCCCGACCCCCCTACCCAACCCAGCAACTTCGAGCTGATGGACTTCGGCCGGCGTTTGGTCGACATTCGTGGTGATATTCGTGATTTTGACCATACTGACCGAGACTGTGGCCACTTACCAGCCATCCCTCGTCTTTCACCTGGCGGCCCAACCCATCGTTCTGCGCTCCTTCGAACAACCGCGTCTCACTTTCGAAACCAATGCCCTGGGCACGGTCAATGCCCTGGAAGCCATCCGGGCCTCGACTGCCGTTCGCGCCCTGGTCAGCATCACCACCGACAAAGTATATGAAAACGAAGAGTGGTTGTGGGGCTACCGGGAGAACGATCGCCTGGGCGGGTACGATCCCTACAGCGCCAGCAAAGCCATGGCTGAATTGGCCATCGCTTCCTACCGTCACAGCTTCTTCTCCAGCCGGGACGGCCAAGATAGCCAGCCGGCCACGAAGCCACCTGCGGTGGCTTCTGTCCGCGCCGGCAACGTCATCGGCGGCGGCGATTTCGCCGACTATCGCCTGGTGCCCGACTGCATGCGGGCCTTGATGGCGGCCGAGCCGATCCTCATCCGCAACCCCAACAGCATCCGCCCCTGGCAACACGTCCTGGAACCTCTGAGCGGCTATTTGTGGCTGGCGGTTAAGCTGCTCCAGGAAGGGCAAACCTATGCCCAGGCCTGGAATTTTGGCCCCTTGGAACAGCAAGGCGTCACGACCCAATACCTAGCAGAGAAATTAGTCCATTATTGGGGTAGCGGTTCCTGGGAAAGCACACAACCAACCAATGCCAAGGCCGAGACCGGCTATCTGCGCCTGAGTTGGGAAAAAGCCGCCAGTGCTTTCCAATGGCGCCCAGTCTACACCCTGGACGAAGCGCTGGCCGAAATAACGGTCTGGTTCCAAGCTTACCAGGGCGGAGCAGACATATACGAAGTAAGCCGGGAACATATCGCCACTTATACGCAAAGAGCGGCCGATCTTAAGCTGGCCTGGACTCGCTGATCTATGAACGATCTGCTCAAGCAAACCATCGCCATCACCCAGGCGGCCGGCCAGGCCATCATGGATTTTTACCAGGCCTCCTTTTCCGTGGCCGACAAATCGCCCGATAATCCCGTCACTGATGCCGATCTAGCGGCCGACGATTTGCTGCACGAGCGGCTCACCGCTCTGTTGCCCGAATCCGGCTGGCTCAGCGAAGAAACAGCCGACGACCCCGACCGCCTCTCCCGGCGCTTCGTCTGGGTTGTGGATCCCTTGGACGGCACCAAAGAATTCGTCTTGGGCGTCCCCGAATTCACCGTGTCCGTGGCCCTGGTGAAAGAAGGCCAGCCCTTCCTTGGCGTCATTCTCAACCCTGCCACCGGAGAACTGTATTTCGCCCAACGCGATGAGGGTACTTATTTCAACCACCAGCCTAGCCAGGCCAGCGCCCGGCAACGCCTGCCCGGCGCCCTGATCGACGCCAGTCGCAGCGAGCGCAAGAGGGGCGAATTTGAGCCCTTTGAAAACATGGTCAGCTCTGCGCACCATGGGCAGCATCGCCTATAAATTAGCCCGCATTTCGGCCGGACAAGCTGACGCCACCTGGAGCCGTGGCCCAAAAAACGAGTGGGACATCTGCGCCGGCGCCTTACTGGTCGAAGAAGCCGGCGGCCGCTGCGTAGACTTACGACGGCCGGCCCTTCACCTTCAACCAGCCCTACCGCAAGGTCAATGGCATCGTCGCCACCAATGGTCCGCTTTACGAGCAGGTCATCGCCGTCCTGGCTCCCCACCGGGACACTGCTCGGGTCGATTGAAGTTCAGGTACTCCTTCCCCAAAACCAGAACTTTTACACTCTAAGCTAACCATGCAAAAACTAGCATCTCGTTAAGTCGGAGTATCACAGAAGCGCTGCCCATCTGCCAAGTTGAATAAAACGTGGCGTTGAATGACAACTGTAAAGACCCCATTATTATTACCAGTCAATAGTGGATATGGCACTGTTGGGGTACTGAAAGTGGTTTGCACTATCGATGGGATGTAACCCCGTGCGAAGATGCAATGCGAATCTCAGAACCTACATTGGTAGAACGGTAACAACTATCAACTATTTTTTTGTCTGTCTATCACAAAAGTTGAGCTTCTCTAATCTTACTTTAGCAAGACGAATTTTCGACGCACGGACTACCTCACAATAACCTTGATTTCTATCTCTTAAAACCCTGGTCATCTGACTTTAGTACTAGGAATTAGGGGATTCCTAGTGTACAATATAGTTGTTCTTTCACGGTACGCGGTGTTTGGCTACCAGTTTTTGGCATTCGTCTTCGTAATTAATATTTCATCGGAATCATATATTTAGGAGGAATCATCAATGTCAAATTCAAGATTCATAAATAGGAAAGGCAGTTTCCTACTCATAGCAACCATCGTCGCCGCTTTAATGTCATTAGCATTGGTTAACATTGGCCTGGCGCAATTTAATCCAGGTGAAAATACAATCAGGCTAGTTAACCAGGGAACCGGCAATTTAAGAGTTACAACCGTCTCGGTCGGATTGTTCGATACGGGAGTAGGTGATGCGACTATCGACGTGCCCGGCACGCCCACAACCGCAACAATCACCTGGACCGGTCGCAGCCCGACTGGTGACGATACGATCACGGTCGGATATCAATGGCATTGGCCCGAAGGATTTTAAAGCCTTTGTGTCTGAGCAGGCCTTTGCCAATTGTTGTGATTTCCGATCATTTTGTCTATGTCGCCGAACTACCCGAAGAGGCTTTCAATACTGGTCTAAATACAGTTGTGATATCGGGCTTAGACATGCTCGAAAACCACGGTGCCACTGTGGCCATTACATCCTTCTCAAGCACCTTCGAAAAACGACTCGTATCGCGTTATTGGGGCCTAGATGGCTTTCATGTGCGCTGGATTGGCGATCTATGGCCCCAACTCCCAGTTAGTATGCCAGGAGTTTGACGCGGCGAGAAATGACAGAGATTTAAGGTATAGCATGTTCGTCGGCGGTGTCGAGAATGCAATCGCGACCCAATAGCATATGGTACCAGATAGGTTCTGGACCAGTGCCTACTGCTGATATCGTCGACATCGGCGTCGAAATCAGTGAGACGAACGATGGTAGCGGTAACTTTCCGTTTTATGGCTCGGCTAACGACAACGGTGAAGGTCAGTATGATGTTTATAAGGATAGCCTCGTGATACCGGCGGGCGCAACGTGGGCTCTGCTTCCAGATTGAATCGTACAATTGACGAAATTAACGCGGAGTTAGCGCTCTATGGCATGGTCTGGTTACCAGCCTTAGTCTGCCTCCTGATCCACCTACGGCCGTGACACTTTCCTCGGTCTCAGCGGCCGCCACTAGCTTGTGGGGTTCGGTCCTTCTGCTGTTGGTAACGGCTGTGGCCGGAGTTACCATCCTGATGCTTCTGTTCAATCGTCGTTTGGCAAAGACCTAAATCATTCTTCGCCAACTAAACACAATTTATATCAAGATCGAATTCCCCTCCTGGCATTGACAAGGAGGGGAATTTTTTTGCCTCGGCAAAGATCGTGAAGCCCGACAATGGAATGATTGAGAGGAAAAAACATTGAGCGCGGGATTATGATGAGAAAGGATCTCGGCAAACGTGATGAAAAACAAGTATGGCTCCAAATACAGTATAATAAGCGCCATTCCTGCGCACCATCCCGGTACAAACTGATCGCAGGTTAAGGAGGGCGTCGATGGCCCAGGCCACGACAACAAAGGTTACGAAACCCGGTCTACTTCAGCGTTATATTCCCATGATCGCCTGGCTTCCCCAATACCAGCGAGGCTGGCTGCGACCGGATTTCATCGCCGGGCTGACGGTGGTGGCTTTGCTGGTGCCCGAGGGCATGGCTTATGCCGAGTTGGCCGGGGTGCCGCCCGAAACGGCTTTTTACGCCGCCATTCCCGCCCTGATCTTGTACGCCATCTTCGGCAGCTCCAAACAACTGGTGGTGGCCACCTCTTCCACCATCGCCGCCATGTCCGCTTCCATCGTCATCCTGCTTGCCCCGGTCGGCAACGACGAGTTCATCGTCCTGACGGCCGCCCTGGCTATGCTGGCCGGCCTGTTTTCCACCATCGCCAGCCTGTTCAGGCTGGGGGTCGTTTCCCAATTCTTTTCCGAATCGGTGCTGACCGGCTTCATCTTTGGCCTGGCCCTAGTCATCGCCATTAAACAATTGCCTAAACTCTTTGGCCTGGAAGCGGCCGAGGGCAACTTTTGGGTCCGTTTATGGGACCTGATCACCCACCTGCCGGAGACTCATTGGTTGACCCTACTGGTGGGCATCACCAGCCTGCTGCTCATGTTATTCCTGGAGGAGCGCTGGCCCAAGGTCCCGGCCGCGTTGGTGACAGTGATCTAAGGCATCGTGGTGGTCTCCATCTTCAACCTGGATGCCGGCGGCGTGCATATCGTGGGCGATATCCCGGCCGGCTATCAACCCCCAAACTACCCGGTATAAGCCTAAACGATATCGTCGCCCTGATACCGGGCGCCCTGGCCATCGCCCTGGTGGCCTTCGCCGAAGCTATCGGTCCGGCCCGCGACTTTGCTTCTAAACATCGTTACCAGGTCGATGCCAACCAGGAGCTGATCGCCATCAGAAGCGCCAACTTTGGCGCCGGTCTATTCCAGGGTTATCCCATCGGGGCCAGCCTATCCAAATCGGCCGCCAACGAGAACGCCGGAGCCAAGAGCGCCATCTCGCTAGTGGTGGCCGCCGCGGTGACCATATTGGTGGCCCTATTCCTGACGCCTCGCTTTCACAATCTGCCGGAAGCCACCCTGGCGGCCATCGTCATCGTAGCCATTTTGGGCATGATGAATGTAGCCGAGATGAAGCGGCTCTACAAGCTGCGGCGGACCGACTTCTGGTTGGCGGTGGTGGCCCTGCTGGCTGTGCTGACCTTCGATATCCTGATCGGCCTGCTCATCGCCGTGGTCCTGTTGCTGCTGGCCTTAATCGCCCGGGTAGCCAGCCCCAAAATGAGCGTGTTGGGCCGCGTGCCCGGCCGGTTGGAATTTGGCGACGTCCAACGCCACCCTGAATACCAAACGATGCCCGGTTTGCTGGCCATCCGGCCCAACGAAGGATTATGGTTCGCCAACGCCACCCCATTGCTCGAAGCCATCATGGTCCAAATACAAGCGGCCGAACGACCGGTGTTGACCGTTTTGCTCGATCTGGAGATGAGCTACGAACTGGATGTGCCGGCCCTGGATGAATTGGCCAAGCTAAAAGAGGATTTAACCCGCCAACAGGTGGACCTCATTCTGGTCCGGGTCCACGAAGACGTGTTGGCGTTAATGCAAAGAAGCGAAGTAATTGACCAATTTGGCGCCGGTTTCTTCGCCCAAACCGTCACCGAAGGCGTGCCGATCTAACTGGAAACAAATCCGGACTTTTCTCCCGAGGAAATCGAGCTCATTCTGCACAGTACGCCCCACCTGAAAGATCTGTTTGACATCGCCCAACTATACGCCGACGATGAAGAGAAGGTCCGGCTAGCCAAAGCCAGCTGGCGTTACCAGGAGATTATGGAGGATATGAAAGCGGCCGGATCATGAAGGGATTGAGTGTGTTACACTGTCCATTAAGGACCATTTAAACATATTGCGCTGTCGCCGTAAACGGCTATAGTGTGTCACAGTAAATAATAGTTTAGGTCTTCTAGTTAAAACGCAAACTATTTCACTCAGAATCATTGGAGGTAAAAAATTATGAGACGTGGAGGCCCAGGACGTGGAGTCGCAGGACCCGGCCGGATGGCGGGTAGACGGATGGCAGCCAGGATGGTACCAGAATGCGACGACGCCGGCGCAGGCGTAGAAGAAGACGGATCATTCTGGTCGGCGGCCTGGTCGCTTTAGGCGCTTACAAGCTCAGCCAGAAAGACGTGCAACGCGTGGAAGAACAGACCGGCAAAAAGGCCGAGGACCTGAGCGACGAAGAACTCGAACAGGCCATGGACGATCTGAACATCGACGCCGAAGAGATGACCGATGAAGAATTTGACTATGTTGATGCGGCCGATGCCGAAGAAGAAGATGATGGTGATGATTATATCGAGCAGCTTGAGCGTCTGGCGAAGTTGCGGGATGATGGCATCATCACCGATGAAGAGTTCGCGGCCAAGAAGAGCGGAATTGTTAGGACCTGTAAAAGAGCGACCGGCAAGACCTATAATGTTCGCTGGCAACCGACTAATGCTCAACAACTTAAGCGACTACAGCTTAAGCGAATACGGCAACATGATCGCCGACAAGACGCGCATGGATCCATATGCCTATGCGCTGAAAGCGGCGATCAGGCCGGACTCGGTTGTGCTGGACATTGGCGCCGCGACAGGCATTCACGCCTTGTTGGCCTGTAAATTTGGCGCTCGCCAGGTTTATGCCATTGAGTCCAGCGAGGCCATCCACCTGGCCCGGGAAGTGGCCCGGATCAATGGCTTTGCCGAGCGTATTCGGCTGATCCAGGGCCTCTCTACTCGCGTTTCGCTACCTGAACCGGCCGACATCATCGTCTCCGATTTGCGCGGCGCCTTACCCCTTTTCGGACAACACATCCCTGCGATCATCGATGCCCGCCAGCGCCACCTGGCGGCCGGTGGCACGCTTATCCCCCGGCGAGACACCTTGTGGGCCGCCCTGGTTGAGGCTCGAAATGTATATCACGATTTAATCGAGCCCTGGCAGTTGCCTTACGGCCTGGATATGGCGCCGGTCAAACAGCTGGTGCTGAACAGTTGGGATACGACCGGCACGGAGACGATCCGGCCGGGCAACTTACTGACCGAAGCGCAGCTTTGGGCCACCTTGGATTACGATTCAATTGAAGATCCCAATGTAGCCAACTCGAGCCTGGTCTATGAAGCCCGGCGCGATGGCACGGCCCACGGCTGGTTGATCTGGTTTGACGCCGTGCTCACGGAAACTATCGGTTTCTCCAACGGGCCGGGGGCGGACAGGATAGCTGAAGTTTACGGCCGCGCTTTCTTCCCGCTGCTTGAACCCGTTCCCATAGCCGAAGGGGACCCGATCAATCTGTCTATCGGGGCCGAGCTGGTGGGCCAAGAGTATGTCTGGCGCTGGCGCACGCGTTTTTTATCCTCGGCCGAGCCCGGGAGCCTGAAGGCCGATTTCGACCAATCCAACGCCGTCGACGATTCTTTATACACCGAGCAATTATCAGAGTACATAACCAACAGCCGGCCTTCTCTCAGCCAAGACGGCGAGATCGATCACTTCATCCTGGGGAAGATGGACGGCCGGGCCACGGTGAAAGAGATCGCCCAGCAGCTTCAATCGAAATTTCCTGACCATTTCCTGGACGAGCCGGAAGCCATCCGCTACGTCTACGGAATTGGCCGGCAATACGAGTTCTGAAATCACCTGAGGGTGCAGCTGGGGTGGTCAAGAGGGCCCAAAAAGGGCCTGGCAGGCCAACAAGTGACATTCGTTTACCCGGCCGTTGATTTTTGGCACTAGGAGCCGGCCCCAAAATCGTGACAATATGTAGGTAGCATCAACAATTTCCCGGAAGCAGGCCGGTCGATGGCTGCGGCGGATACCCTGCTGAACATAGCTGCCCAGCTGAAGATGGCTGCCAGCTCAGGATACCATTTCGGAGAGAAAACAATGATACCGAAGCAAATGAAAGCCTTTTTGCGGGAACGGCTGCCCGAACGCACTTTCCAAAATCGGTTAATAAGCGATGGCGACCGTCGCTACATGGAATTTGGCCCATTGGACGTCGATCAATTGGCCCGCTTGGATATCGTGGTCGACAAATTGGGCCCCAGCCTGGTAGTCTGCATGTGGGATGAAGGGGCCGATAGTGAAATCGGCGGCTACCTGGTGGTCGATAACCTGGCCATGGGCCGGCCGTCCATGGGCGGCATCCGTATGCTACCCGACATCAGTCCGGCGGCTATCCACAACCTGGCCCGGGGGATGACCCTCAAGAACGCAGCTGCCTGCTTGCCTTATGGCGGCGGCAAATTGGGCATCGTGGCCGGCGAGCTGTCGCCGGCCGACCACACGGCCGTGGTCAGCGGCTTCGCCCGGCTCATCAACCGTTACACCGGCATTTATTTACCCGGGCCGGACGTGGGCACCAACGACGCCGACATGAAGACCGTGGCCATTGAAAACGGCCTGGACAATGCCCTCTCCAAGCCGGTGGATATGGGCGGCAACCGCATCGACGAACTCGGCGCGGCCGCCGGCGGCTGCGTCGTGGCTCTGCACGAATTGCTGAAGGAGATGCCCCGCCTGGCCGGCCTGCCCCAATTCGCCAATTTAAAAGTGCCCGCCCCTGATGAACTGGATGTGCTCATCCAGGGTTTTGGCGCCGTCGGAGCTCACGCCGCCCGCATCTTGCAGGAAATGCTGCCCGGTTCTCGAGTGACCGGGGCCAGCGACTACCTGGGTTATCTCTATGACCAGGGCGGGCTGCCGACCGAGCGCCTGTTCCGGATGTGGCAAGAGGGAGGCATCGTGACCCGCCCCTATTACCAGCAGCAGTTGGCCGGCTCCCGCGGGCCCGTCGCTACCAAGTACGCCACCTCGGCCGACGACCTGTTGCGCGAATCGGCTTTCTGCCTCATCCCGGCCGCGCCCATCGCCAATTACCTGGACACCGATCCCTCGACCGGCCCTTGCATGACCACCAACCGCATGGGCGACTGGTCCGTCATCGTCGAGGGGGCCAATACCTACTCCCCCGACCCGGCTCGTAAAACGGCCCGGGCCCGCATGGAACGCGACGTTTACCGGCGGCGGGGCGTGCTCATCGCCACCGATTACCTGGTCAACTCTGGCGGCGTCATCTACGCTTCCCAGGAGCATTTGATCAAGACTCCCGGTCACTTGCGCATCCCCGAGCAAATGTTGGGCGACCGGCCGGCCGTGGATGGCTGGCTGGACCAACACGCCGCCGAATTGGCCGAATTGGCCGGGCAACGGCTGCTGGCGGCCGAAAAATACCGCGACGATGCCATTCGTAACAATATGCGCGAGCTGATCGATCTTTTGGTCAGCGACCACGACATGCTGCCCCACGAGGCGGCCGAGCGCATCAGCATCCGCCGCATCTACTCTCGCGAAAGCGACCGCACCGTGGTCGATATCATGGACCCTATTCCCACCATTTCGGCCGGCAGCACCGTCCAGGAAGCGGCCGCGCTGCTGGTCGGCTCTAACAGCACCATTTTGGCCGTGGTCAATGGCAATAAGGAATTAGCCGGCGTGGTGACCGAATGGGATATCACCCGGGCCACTGCTCAGGACGCGCCCAACAATACGCGCTTGTCACAAATCATGACTCGTGATGTGATCACCGCCTCTCCCGGCGATAAATACCTGGACGTGATCCGTAAACTGGAGCATCACGGCATTTCGGCCATGCCTGTCGTCGGTGAAGATGGGCCTGTACTGGGCAAAATCAGCGCCAGCCTGCTGGCCCGGCGCTCCCTTTTGCGCTTGTTACAATCTCAAGAGGAATAGCCCCACCCTTCACCCGGAGAAAGAATATGTTTGAATCGTTACGAAAAGCCAACCACTATCGTAAGCAGTTCGGGGTCTGGCAGAAAAAGTACGACGCCCTGGCGCCTAAAGCCGGCGATATGGCTCCCGATTTTGAACTGCGGGACGTGACCGGCCAACACAGCGTGCACCTCTCCGACTTCCAGGGCCATAAGCCGGTGGCCCTGATCTTCGGCAGCTTCACCTGACCTCCTTTCGTCAAGGGGACCGTGAGTCTCCACGATCTTTACGCCCAATACCATGAGCAGGTGAAATTCTTGATGGTCTATATCCGCGAAGCCCATCCAGTCGACGGCTGGTGGTTTGGCGAAGGTTTGCAGGGCCAGATCGTCAAGCGCGTCTTCCCAAAAGCAGCTACCGATATTTACGACCCCCAGACCCTCGAGGAGCGGCGGGCGGTGGCCGGCCGCTGCGAAGATACTCTGGAATACGGCATCCTCACCTACGTGGACGAGATAGACGATCCCGTCAACAAAGCCTACGCCGCCAGCCCGACCCGCCTCTACCTGGTGGGCTCGGACGGCCGGGTAGCTTATGCCGGTGGATTAGGACCTTATGGTTTCAAACCGTCCGAGTTGAAGGAGGCCATCGAGGCGCTGCTCCTTCAACAGCGATCCCTACCCGTGAAATTGGTGGTGATCAGCTCAACGCCTCATCGATAGCCTGGATATGAGCGGCAGAGCTGCCGCAGCAAGCGCCGATGAGCCGGGCGCCGGCCGCACGGGCCCGTTGTGCGTAGGCGCCCATCACCTCGGGGGTACCGTCGTAGATCAGCTCATCGCCTTCCATGCGGGGAATGCCGGCGTTGGCCTTGGCCACGATGGTCATCTGCGGGTAAGCCTCGTGCATGGCTTGCACGGCCGCTTCGGTATCGGCTAGATTGGCCCCGCAGTTAGCGCCCATAGCCAGCAAGTCCAACTGGCCCAAAACCTCGGCCGCCTGTTGGGGCGTGGTGCCCATCATCGTCCGTCCATTGGTATCGAAGCTCATGGTGGCCACGATGGGCAGATCGCTGACCGAGCGAGCACCTTCCACGGCCGCCTTGACCTCGTTGAGATCGCTCATTGTCTCCACCCAAAGAACGTCCACGCCGCCGGCAGCCAAACCCCGGGCCTGCTCGGCGAAAGCCTCCCGGGCCCCTTCATAGGTCAGGCTGCCAAAGGGAACCATGAGCTCGCCGGTGGGGCCCATGGAGCCGGCAACGAATACCGGGTAGAGCGCGGCATCGGCTTCGGCCCGGGCCACCTCGGCCGCGGCCCGGTTGAGCTCGACCACCCGATCCCCCAAACCGTGCCCCTGCAAGCGAAAGCGAGTGCCACCAAAGGAGTTGGTCAGGATGAGGCGCGAACCGGCCGTGATGTAGTCGCGGTGAACGGCCCGGATCTGGTCGGGGTGGCTGACGTTCCACTCTTCGGGCGCGCCGCCAGACAGTCCTGCGGCCATGAGCATGGTACCCATGGCCCCGTCCAGGACGACGATTTTAGCGGAGTTCAAATATTCGACGAATTGATTCATGAGAACCTCTTTTTTTAGTAGAGCAGGATGGCATCCTGCCCGCAGGCCAGGCAGCCTGCATTACTCATAACTTCAGCTTTATTCGCGCTTAAGTATCATTATAACTGCGTTCCCTTTCTCTAATAAAGCCTTTCGGCTTTATTCACGCCACTTGATATTGCAGCCCAGGCTAGCCTTCTGTTCAGGATCCACCGGCCGTCCTGCCAGCACGTCGTCCAACGCCTGCCGTAGATCCTGCCCGGTAACCGGCTGGCCGCTGTTCGGCCGGGAGCCGTCCATTTGTCCCCGGTAAACCAGCTTCATCTGGCCGTCGAAAAGGTAAAAGTCGGGCGTGCAGGCCGCCTGGTAATCGCGGGCCACATCCTGGGATTCGTCGTAAAGGTAGGGGAAGGGATAGCCGAGCTCCTGGGCCACCTCTTTCATCCGCTCCGGGCCGTCGTCGGGATAAGCCTCCACATCATTGGAGCTTATGCCGACGAAGGAAACGCCCTGGGGCAGATAATCATTGGCCAGTTCCACCAGGCCGCTGTTGATATGCTTCACGTAAGGACAGTGGTTGCAGATGAACATCACCACCGTGGCTCGATCGGATTTGAGTTGCTCCAGGCTCATCATCTCGCCGGAGACGGTGTCGGGTAAGTTGAATGGGGGGGCTTGGGTGCCCAGGGGGATCATATTGGATGGGGTTGCTGCCATAACTTTCTCCTTTTCCTTTTATTGTATCGCTATCTTAGGTGACGGTCACTGGCGGGGCGAAACCCGCTTGGAAGTGACCGTCGCCCGCTGCCAGCAGCCGGTCGTCAGACGCCTCCGCTTGACAGGCCGGGCTTCTTAGACCAGACTAGCGTTGCTGATATTTTACGTTGGATCAGGAAGACAGCGTCGGTAAGCCAAGGTTAAGATGATGAAGATTCAAGCGGCCGTACTTTACGAAGCGAAAACCCCTTTTTTGATCGAGACGCTGGACCTGGAAGCGCCCAAGGCCGGGGAAGTGCTGGTGCGCATCGCCGCGGCCGGCGTTTGCCACAGCGACTGGCATCTGGTGACCGGCGATACCCAACACGCCATGCCGGTGGTGCCGGGCCACGAAGGCGCCGGGGTGGTGGAAGCCGTCGGGCCAGGCGTTACCCGAACCCGGCCAGGCGATCACGTAGCCCTGAACTGGGCGCCCAACTGCGGCGATTGCTTTTACTGCCATCGCGGCCGGCCCAGTCTCTGCACCACCTTCATTGAACCTATCTGGGCCGGCACCATGATGGACGGCACCACTCGCCTTTCCAAAGATGGCCGGCCCATCTACAGCTTCAGCGCCCTGGCCTGTTTCGCCGGCTATACCGTCGTGCCCCAGGAATGTTGCGTGGTCCTGGACCAAGCGTTGCCCTTTGATGTGGCCGCCCTTATCGGCTGCGCCGTGACCACCGGTGTGGGCGCCGTTCTCAATACATCTCCGGTGGAGCCGGGCAGCAGTGTGGCCGTTTTTGGCGCCGGCGGCGTGGGTTTGAACATCATCATGGGCGCACAATTGGCCGGCGCCGGCCGGATCATCGCCGTGGATACCAATGAGGTGAAGGGCCAGTTGGCTCGGGAATTCGGGGCCACCGACGTTTTGATCGACAGCCCGAACGTGATCAGGCAGATTCAGGCCCTAACCGGCGGGCGTGGGGCCGATACCGTGTTCGAGGCGGTGGGCAGTCCGGCCGTGCAGGAGTTGTGCCTGGCGGCGGCTCGGCCGGCCGGCACGGTGGTCTTGGTGGGCTTGTCGCCCATGGGCAGCGATACCAACCTGCCCGGGGCCATCATCACCCGCCAGGAAAAGACGGTGACCGGTTCTTATTATGGCACGGCCAACACCGCCCGCGACTTCCCCCGCTACGCCGAACTATATCTGGATGGCAAGCTCGATCTCGGCCGGCTGATTTCCAAGAGGTACACGCTGGAGCAAATCAACGAAGCTTACGCCGACATGCTGGGCGAGCAGATTGCCCGCGGGGTGATCGTCTTCCCATCTTTTTAGTCGCTCAGGCGCTGGAACCAACGCGGGGAGTCGGCCGCTTGCCCACCCTGCCACAATTGGTAAGTGATTTGCATATGGCCCAGGTGGAGGGCCGTATGGTCGATGACGTGCAGGATGCCCCAACGCACGCTCACCTGGCGACCCTGCACCTGGCGGATTTCGTCGAGCGTCGCGGCCGTCAACCCGGAGAAGATTTGCCGCGTTTCCTCGCCGGTCTGGTCTAGCTTGGCCAACACAGGCCCCGGCCCGTCGACGGCCGTTTCAAATTCGGCCGGCCGGTCACGGGTGGGCGGTTGTTGGCCGCAGACTTCGTAAATCCAGAAATGTTCGGCTCCGGCCACGTGGGCAGCCATCACCGCCAGGGAGTTGGTGACGTGTTCGTCCTGGCCTTCGATGGGACGCCAATTTAAGGCCTCGGCCGGCAGATCGGCGATTAGATCGCCTACCTGGCCGCGTAGATCCTCGATCAAATCCAAATAACCATAAATTTCTGGTGTCATGATCTCTCCTGAAAATGTGTCGCAGAATGTTACCCTGCCCCATGCAGGCACAAAGGCGCAAGAGTCTCAGCCAAGTGTACCAGAGCGGGGATTCGCTTGCTATCCACAGATCCGATGGTTACCTATCCCCATACAATTTGCCGTTTCTGCCCTCACTTTCCCTGACTCTCTCACTATGGCGCGTTCCTTGGACTAACGTTATCTTACTCCCTCTTGGCGTCATATTGCTGTGGCGGACATTTGTTTTCGTTTGCTCAGTTGGTCGGAAAAAAGAAAACAGTAGACTAGATCTAGATGAAAGCAAGCGGAAGATACCGGATAATTCTGACAGCTCTGGCGATCCCAGTGGCGGGTATCATCTTAATGGCCAGCCTTCGCCAATTACCTTCATCGATAGGTAGGGGAGACTTCCGGGCTTATTGGAGCACAAGTTATCTCCTACTTCATGATCAGAGTTGTTCCAATAATGCACGTTTGCTAGAGATTCAAAACAACGAAACTGGCTGGTCGCGAGATTATCCCATGCGAACTTGGAATCCTCCATGGGTATCTGCCTGGTTTTTGCCGCTAGCGCTATTGAATTTTCAACCGGCAACCCGCGTCTGGCTCCTGATAAACATCGCCCTTGTTCTCATGAGCATCGTTCTAGCCCGGCGTTTGTTTCTCGGCCAAGACCAGGACAAGCGCCATCTTTGGCTGCTCGCACTGGGGGTGATATTGTTCCCCTCAACCATCGTGGCTATCCTAATGGGACAAGTCAATCTACTGGTGTTCGCCGGCTTGATCCTTTTTCTTTGGCTATACCTGGCTGGACATGATACCGCCGCCGGCGTTGCCCTCTCTTTGACCTTGTTCAAGCCCCACCTCATCTATCTGGCCCTATTGATCATCCTGCTGGTGGTTTTGAAGGAGAGACGATGGAAAGTTATCTTGGGTTTTGGGGCAGCTATCTTTATATCCACAGCTATCGTTTTATTATTAAGACCGAGCTTTATCCTGGAATGTTTGACGAGCACCAGCAACAGCAGCCTCTTATCCTGGCGGACGCCAACGCTAACAACCGTTCTTCAATTATTGCTGGGCTGGTGGTGGCTGCGCATTATTGGCATCCTGCTCGTGCCATTGGCGATTCTCTTCTGGTTCCGCAACAGGAACCGTATCCCTTTCTTGGTCATAATTGACCTGACCGTCATCGCTTCGATCATCACCTCCCCCTTCGGTTGGAGCTATGATTTTGTCGTATTGCTGTTGCCCATGATGCATATTTGGTCTTGGTTATTTTCACGTGGAATCAAACGCCGGGAAGCGCTGTTAATATTGGTCATCAATTCCTTAATCTATTTCGCCTATTATTACCAACGTATCCAAACCCGGAGCGAACTCTACTATTTCTGGATACCACTAGCCATAGCTGGACTATACCTTTGGACCTGGCGCAGGGTCCAAGATCGGGATTTGTTCCCTGATGATTTTTCAGCGAATAACGCCGTCTAAAAATACGGTTAATCCAAAGCTAAAAACTAAAAAAGGCCCGGCTGATCCGGGCCCATTAGCATCAAGATAAGACAAAAAGGGCATTCTCAAAGACAATAGTTGTGCCTAAACAACATTGAATGAGGATGCCCTTTTGACAACAATACCCCAACTCAGCCAGATACTCCAACAATTACTGATAGAAGATGCCAATCGAATAGGTCGTGAAAGTGGATTCATCCAGCGCCAGCGGAAATTAAGTGGAGCCAGCTTTGCGCAGAGCTTGATTTTTGGCTATCAAGCAAATCCCCAGGCCAGTTTGGAGGAACTCTGCCAAAGTGCGCGTGTCTGCGGCGTTGAGATCAGTTCCCAAGGGTTACAAGAGCGTCTCAATAGCCCACAAGCAAATCGATTCTTGCATCAATTATTGCTCCAAGGAGTGAGCTATCTGGTTCGAAGTCACAGTGAGCGCGATGATTTACTCGCTCCATTTACAGGGGTCTATATCCAAGATAGTAGCCGAATTGAGTTGCCATCGTGCCTACGTACGCTCTGGCAAGGTAATAGTACGAACCAAGCCACACTGAAACTGCATGCGGTGCTGGATTATCAGAACGGCCTGTTTGACCTGACACTCGCATCAGGGCGTGCCCACGATTGTCCGCTACAAACAGTCGATTTACCCGCGGGCAGCTTGCGCTTAGCTGATTTAGGCTATTTCAAAGTGAAGGTTTTTGAGCAACTTAATCGTCAGGGAGTCTGGTGGGTCAGCCGGTTGCCGGCCCGAGCCGGCATCTGGCAAAACGACCATGTGATGCATGTTTTGGACTGGCTTAACCAACAAGAGAGTATGTGCATTGACCAAGCTGTTGAATTAACCAGGCAGCGTTTACCTTGCCGTTTGCTGGCGATGCGTGTGCCAGCTCAGGTAGCCAAGGAAAGAAGGAAACGAGCTCGTGAATCGGCCAAGGCCCGCAAAAAGAGTCAACTCAAGCCTGAAACCCTGGCCTTGTGTGATTGGACCATTTTGGTCACCAATCTACCCCCTGAAGCGTTTACACCCGATGAGATACTCTCTTTACAACGCCTCCGGTGGCAAATCGAACTTCTCTTCAAGTTGTGGAAGACCGATTTATCTATTGATGCGTGGCGTTCCCAACAACCGCACCAAATTCTGACAGAAGTTTATGCCAAGCTCTTGCTCGCCTTAGTCCAGCATTGGCTACTCCTCCTTGGCTGCTGGCAGCAAGAAAATCGCTCACTTGTCAAAGCCGCCAAAGCTTTGCGCAAACATGCCTTTCACATCCTGGCTGCTTTGCCTGATTTCACACACTTGCTTCGCGCTCTACGCCTCATTCTTCCTACTCTTGCCCGATGCACTGTACAAAAAAGAAAAACACGCCCCGCTACTTTTCAGCTTTTGGAGCGTGCTTTCCCTTAACTTGATGTCTATGAAGGCCCGGCTGATCCGGGCCTTTTTCTTTGGCAATCTATAATAATAATGCCCCTTCATGTTTGAGCAGCCACTCCTTCCGCCACAAACCGCCACCATAGCCGGTCAGATGGCCATCGCTGCCTATCACACGATGGCAGGGCGCGATGATGGATATGGGGTTTTGTCCATTGGCGGCACCCACGGCCCGGACCGCGTCGGGCTTGCCTATCTCATTGGCCAAGTCCTGGTAAGAAATGATTCGGCCGTAGGGAATGGTCAACAACTGCTGCCAGACCAATTTTTGAAAATCGGTGCCGTCGAAGGCCAGCGGCAGGTCAAATTCCTGCCTCTTGCCGGCGAAATAATCGGCCAATTGCTGTTTAGTCCGCTTGGTCATCACCCCCGGTTGCCCAGTTTCCTGCGCTTCCTCGGCGAATTCCAGGTAGGTGACAGCCTCGGCCGTGGCCCTGATCTCGATCAAGCCGAGAGGTGAATCGTAATAATCCAGGTAATTTTTTGTCATCTAAGGATATTATAACTCAATATTGCAAACGCCAATCGTCGGGTGTCGGGGAAGTAAAAAGCCGCCAATATTAACCGGCGAGTGAAATTTTTCTCAAACGGAATGGTGGAGAGTACCACGTATTGGACAAACTTATGGCGAATCGTGGCAATCGTAGCTTCGAGTGATGCCTCGCATTTTGATTACTATTGGCTCCGCTTTGGATATACTATCGATAGGAATCCTCGGTCTGCCAACGATTCCCTTGATGCTTATACTCGTACTATTGATGCTCCTGCCCATTTTTTACGGCATAAAAGGTCTGGATCACGGTGTTGGGAGCGAAAGAGATTCCAATTCACTGAGTTCTTAGGAGATAAATCATGAAACGTTCTTTAGGTCATTCCGGAATCGAGGTCAGCGCCATGGGACTGGGCTGTTGGGCCATAGGCGGCCCGTGGACCTCAAACGGCTCCCCGGCCGGTTGGAGCACCGTTGACGATGCCGAATCGATCCGAGCCGTTCAGCGGGCCATCGAACTGGGGGTCAACTTCTTCGACACGGCCGCCAACTATGGTTGTGGTCACAGCGAACGTATCCTGGGACAGGCTGTCAAAAGTCAACGTGACCAGGTCGTCATCGCCACCAAGTTTGGTTACCGCGTCGACGAAGCCGCAAAAGAAGTAACGCCCTATGGGGAAATCGAAGAAGAGAGTGACGTCGCCGGCCATCTGCGGGCTGATGTTGAGGCCAGTCTCACACGCCTGGATACCGATTTTATCGACGTCTACCAACTACATGTCTGGGGTCTTTCCATCGAAAGGGCGCTGGAAGCCCGTGAGGAACTCGAGAAATTTGTCGAAGAAGGCAAAATCCGCACCTACGGCTGGAGCACCGACCGCGTTGATGCGATTATGGCCTTTTCGACATCGCCCAATTGTAGCGTTGTGCAGCAACAATTAAGCGTCCTCGACGGTAACGCAGAACTATTGGCCCTATGTGAACAACTCAATCTCGCCAGCATCAATCGAGGACCGTTGGGCATGGGCTTGTTGACCGGTAAATTCGCCCCGGATTCTAGTTTTAGCGATGATGATATTCGTTACCATGTCGATTGGCACCCGGGCTTCAAAGATGGCCGGCCCACCCAAGCATGGCTCGATGCCCTAGAAGCCATTCGCGAAGAGCTGAGCAGTGACGGCCGGACGCTGGCGCAGGGCGCTCTGGCCTGGATTTGGGCGCGCAGCGAACAAACCATTCCTATCCCGGGCTTCAAGACTGTCCAGCAAGTCGAAGAAAACTGCCAAGCCATGGAATTCGGCCCATTGACGCCAGCACAGATGGTTAGAATCGATCAGATTCTGGAGGGTGCATAAACTGGCACGTCTTACCAGAATGTAGTGTCAAGTCTCTATACTTTTAGCAAAGTGCCTTCAATTAGGTCCATTGAAATTAACAAAGCATCCGTGGATTCAGCCTCTCCTTGCAATGCATCAGTGAATCCCTCCCGGGCAAAGAGCGCGTATTGGGCGCACCAATCCTCCGCGACTTGAGGCATGCGTTGGCTGCGCTGGATTAGGTCCGTTTGAACATGGCGGCTCAATGATGTGCGGCTCCACTTGGCTTCGCCTATGAGCAACCTTTTTTCTTGGGGAGCGGCCGCGACGACATCCAACTGCACACCTTTTCCCCGATATCTTCGCCAATAAGAGCCAACCACTTCGGGTATAAAATCCAATTGACCAGACATCGCTGCGACCCAAACCCACTCTCGACAAAGTTCCTCGAATACGTAGGTCCCTAGAAATGACCTTAGTTCCGCTTGGATTTTGGCCGCAGCCGCTTCCTGGTAACCACGCTCGATGGCGCCCAACTGGGGAACAATGAAGCGGTAGTAGAATCGCAGAAAGTGATCATGAACGTAGTAGCGTCCACGCTTGCCCGTTGGTTTTGCCAACACGGGTTCTCGTTTCTCGATGAATTCCAACTCCTGCAATACCTTGAGGTAATGCCCCAAAGCCGTTTCCGTCACGCCTGACATCTTGGCAATATCAGACCATTGGTGAAAGCCAGAGGCAATCGCCGATAAGATTGATTCATAGGTCTGGGGTTCCTGTAGCTGCTCATATAGAATGACGTGCCGGATCGGACATCACGATACTACCTGGAACCAGGCAATGGTCTCGCAGTCCACTGATAAAATCATGGGTCCGGGTGAATAATTCCAAGTAGGCCGGTACACCTCCTGTTAGGCCGTATATGGCCACTCGCTCATCTGCTCCTCTTTCAGAGAATAATTCGTACAAAGCGGCAAAGGGCAAAGGTCGCAAGCGGATGTGAGATGTGGCTCGGCCATAAAGCGGCGCCTGGTAGGAAAAGACTTGCCGGACCATCATACCGATGAGCGAGCCGGTCAAATACTCCCTGCGACAATTTATGGTTTGATACGACTTGTCTAGGGAGCGCCGGGAGCGATGCTCAATATTAATTCTTAGCCAGTATTTTGGCGACCGGCCGGAGTGAACGGAGTTTATCTACCGGGCAATGACCGGGTAAGGAAAAATTTGCCCCACCAGATCCTTGAAATGGGAGCCAAAATCAGTATGATCTAAAGTAACGGCTTGCCGGACTTTGCCTGATCGCGATCTGGCGACCATAGCGACGAGCGATCATGATCATCGCTTACCGGTTGGGCAAAGCGGCGCCGCAGGTTGAGGAGTAGCTGCGCATGTTTGGTCGCTGGCGTTCTGTCGAACGAGGCGACTACATGGAGGAAACGTGTATGAAGCGGCTCTTCGTCCGGCCTGAGTTGTGTACCGGCTGCAAGACATGCGAAATCGCCTGTGCCGTCGAGCACTCTCAGTCCAAGACCCTCTTAGGGGCCATGCTGGAATCCCCCCCGCCCCACACCCGCATCTACGTCGAGGCGCCCCCGGGCAACGGCCTCAAGATGCCTATGACCTGTCGCCATTGCGACCCGGCGCCGTGCATCGCTGCCTGCATCCCCCAGGCCATGCACCGCTCGGCCGGCGACGTTGTCACCAATGTGGGCGGCAAACACGCCTGTATCGCCTGCGGCATGTGCGTGATGATGTGCCCCTTCGGCATGATCGCCCGCGCCCAGTCGCCCGATGGCATCATCATGGCCCTCAAATGTGACCTGTGCCCTGACCTGGCTGTGCCGGCCTGCGCCGCCGCCTGCCCAACCGGGGCCATTGTTTTCGCCACCGGGGATGAATTCGCCCACCTTTCAAGAAATCGCGCCAGCGCTGTTTTGTCCAGGGCAAAGGCTCTGAGCGAAACAACGATTATCCAGGTCGTGGAGGAGTAACTGATGGAACGTTCAATAAGCCCAGATTCTATTTTACTATTGGAGAAAGCCAAGGCGACCGGGGTTAAAACCGCCTGGGACCGTTACGAGGCCCAGTTGCCCCAATGTGGCTTTGGCGAAACAGGCCTCTGCTGCCGCCACTGTCTGCAAGGCCCCTGTCGCATCGACCCTTTCGGCGCGACAGGGCCTAAATTCGGCATCTGCGGCGCCAACGCCGACGTCATCGTCGCCCGAGGTCTGGCTCGCAGCATTGCCGGCGGCACCGCATCCCATTCAGCCCATGCCAAGCACCTGGCCCACACGTTGCTCAAGTTCAGCCGTGGCCAGGCGCCCGACTACGCCATCAAGGATGAAGCTAAGTTCTTCGCCGTGTTGGACCGGGTGGGCATTGAACGCGACGGCAAGAGTATCCCCGAATTGGCCGGCGAATTGGCCCAATTGGCCCTGGACGAATTCTCGGAGCGGGAGGAGGCGCCCGTCTGGCTTGAGACCACAGTCACCCCCGGCCGGATGGAACTATTCAAAAAGTTAGGCCTGGTGCCCGAAGGTCTTGATTCCGGCGTGGCCGAAGTCATGCACCGGACGACCAACGGCGTCGATGCCGACGCCATTAATATCCTCTTGGGCGGCATCAAGTGCGCCATTGGCGACTATACCGGTATGTACCTGGCTACCGACCTGTCAGACATACTCTTTGGCACGCCAACGCCGGTGATGGCTCAGGCCAACCTGGGCACTCTGAAAGTGGACGCCGTCAACGTCGCCGTCCACGGTCACAACCCGGTGCTGAGCGAGGTCATCGTCGCCCAGGCCGAGCTGATGCGCGAGGAAGCCGTGGCTGCTGGCGCGGCCGGGGGCATCAACCTGGTCGGCATCTGCTGCACCGGCCTCGAAGTGATGATGCGCCATGGCATCCCCACGGCGACCAACTCGCTGTCCCAGGAATTGGCCGTACTGACCGGTGCTCTGGACGCGGCCGTCGTCGACTACCAATGCATCATGCCCAGCCTACCCTTCGTGGACGGCTACCACACCGAGATCATTACCACCATGTCCATCGCCAAGATCACCGGCGCGACCCATGTTGAATTTAAGGAAGAACAGGCCAGCGAAAAGGCGCGCGAGATCCTTCAGCTGGCCATCGAGGCTTTCAAGAAACGCGATCCGGCCAAAGTCAGCATCCCGCCGGTGGTCAACGACGCCCTGGCCGGGCTTTCGGCCGAAGCTATCGTCAAGGTGCTGGCCCTGGTGAACCCGGACGACCCGCTGCAGCCGCTGATCGACAATATCGTCAACGGCAATATCCGCGGCGTCTGTCTTTTCGCCGGCTGCAACGACGTCAAGGTCACCCAGGATAAGATGTTCGTCGAGCTGGTCAAAGGGCTGGCCGCCGAAAACGTATTGATCCTGTGCACCGGCTGCGCCGCCGGCAGTTTCGCCCGGCATGGCTTGCTGACACCGGCCGCCACCGAGAAATATGCCGGCCCGGGCCTGAAGGCAGTGCTGACCGCGCTGGGTGAGGCGGCCGGATTGGGCGGACCGCTGCCGCTGGCCTTACATACCGGTTCCTGCGTTGACAATACACGGGCGGCTAGCATCGCCACGGCCCTGGCCAACAAGCTGGGCGTCGACGTGAGCCAATTGCCAGTTATCGCCACGGCGCCGGAGGCGGCCATGGAGAAGGCCGTTTCCATCGGCACCTGGGCCGTAGCCATGGGCCTGCCGACACACGTGGGCGTGGTGCCGCCGGTTACCGGCAGCCCGCTGGTGGTCAAGACCCTGACCGAAACGGCTAAGGATCTCCTGGGCGGATACTTCATGGTTGAGCCGGAGCCCAAGGCAGCCGTGGCCAGGATGATCGAGGCCCTGGACGAACGACGGGCCGGGTTGGGTATCTAAGCCATGATCCCGGCCGAACAATATCGCCAACCGCAGGCTGGCGCCGTTTTGGCGGCCCTGCATGACATCAACACTCGCCACGGTTACCTGCCCGGCGAAGAGGTGCGCCGCGCCGCGATCGAGCTGGGCATCCCCCTGAGCCAAATCTTCAGCGCGGCCACTTTCTATGCCACCTTCAGTTTCAAACCCCTGGGCCGGCACAAGCTGCAAGTGTGCGAAGGCACGGCCTGTTACGTCCGCGGCGCAGCGGCCCTGTTAGAGCAATTGGCTCGCGAACTGGGTATTGAAGTCGACCAAACGACCGAAGATCTGCTTTTCACCCTCAAGCGCGTTCGTTGCGTCGGTTCCTGCGGCCTGGCGCCGGTACTCCGGGTAAACGACCAGACATTCGGCCGCCTCAGCCCGGCCGATCTGGGACCAATCGTAGCCCAATTCCGTAATGGCGAGCCGGTGGAGGTGGAACCATGAACCATTCGCTGACACCTGCGCTTGAAACACTGGCCTCCGCCGGGCGAGCCAGTCTTTACCCGGACAAGATCAAGATCACCGTGGGCATGGCCACTTGCGGCCGAGCCGCCGGAGCCGGCGCCGTTTTCGATACGATACGGCAGCGGATCGAACAACAGGGCCTGCAAGCGATCCTGGCCCAGACGGGTTGCATCGGCTATTGCCAGGAGGAACCACTGGTCGACGTGCGCCTGCCCGGTGGCGGCCGGATCCTCTACACCCAGATGAACCGGCCGCGAGCCAGAGCGTTGGTCGATGCCCTGGCCCGGGGCCAATTCCCCGGTCGCTCGTCGCCCTGGGCTTTCGTCGATAAAGAAGAGGCCCTCATCCTGGACCAGGTTGACCGTTTCGACCGGCCGGCCGGCTTAGAGGACCTGGCGGCCTTGGACGACCAACCATTTTTCGCCCAACAGAAAAAGGTTGTCTTGCGCAACAGCGGTTATATCGATCCGGCCAACCTGGCCGAGTATGTCGCCCGCGGTGGTTACCAGGCTCTCGTCCACATGCTGGGCAACCTTTCTCCCCAAGATGTGATCGACCAGGTAAGCCAAGCGGGCTTGCGTGGCCGCGGCGGCGGTGGCTTCCCCACCGGCCGCAAGTGGCAAATCGCCCGCGATGCACCCGGCGAACCCAAATACGTCATCTGTAACGGCGACGAAGGCGACCCCGGCGCGTACATGGATCGCACCGTCCTGGAAAGCGATCCTCACAGCGTCATCGAGGGCATCATCGCCGGCGCCTATGCTATTGGCGCCAACCAGGGCTACGTCTACGTGCGCGACGAATACCCCCTCGCCGTGGAACGGCTGGCCAAGGCCGTAGGCCAGGCCGAGAAATACGGCCTGTTGGGAACAGATATCTTGGGTTCCGGATTCGATCTTTCTCTGGAGATCATTCGCGGGGCCGGCGCATTTGTCTGCGGTGAAGAGACGGCCATGATCGCCTCAATCGAGGGCGGGCTGGGCGAACCGCGGCCCAAGCCACCCTACCCGGCCGTGTCCGGGTTGTGGGGCAAACCGACCATCATAAACAATGTCAAAACCTGGGCCACGGTACCGGTTATCCTGGCCCGGGGGTCAGAATGGTACGCCGCCATGGGATCGGATAATAACGCCGGCACAGTCGTCTTCTCGCTGGTCGGCCAGATCGCCAACACCGGCTTAGTCGAGGTTCCCTTAGGCATGCGCCTGGGCCACCTTCTGGAAGCGATCGGCGGCGGCAGTAATGGCCGGGCCATCAAAGCCGTGCAAACCGGCGGTCCATCGGGCGGCTGCCTGCCGTCGCGGCTATTTAACCTGCCCATCGAATATGAACGGCTCAAGGAAGCCGGCTCAATCATGGGCTCCGGCGGGATGGTCGCCCTGGATGAAAGCGCCTGTATGGTCGATGTGGCTCGCTACTTCCTGGATTTCACGACCCTGGAATCATGTGGAAAATGTACGCCTTGCCGCGAAGGCAATCGCCATCTGCGGGTCATCTTGGACCGAATCGTGCGCGGGCAAGGCCAACCGGAAGACCTGGACCTGCTACAGGAGGTTGGCGAAGTTGTCAGAGCCGGTTCGCTGTGCGGGCTGGGCCAGACCTCGCCTAATCCCGTGCTGTCAACGCTGCGCTATTTCCGGGATGAGTATGAGAGCCATGTACGCGATCATCGCTGCCCGGCCGGTAAGTGCCCCATGACGCCGGAGGTGCAACATGCTTGAGTTGACCATCAACGATCGTGCCTTGGAAGTGACTGCAGGGACGAACCTCTTGCAAGCCATCCGCCAAGCCGGCGAACAGCTGCCGACCCTGTGCCACTGGGAGGGTTTGCCGCCTTATGGCGCTTGCCGCTTGTGCCTCGTGGAAGTCTCTGGCCCTGAAGCTGGGAATTCTAATTCTGAGCCAGAGGTCGTCGCCGCCTGTACCTATCCGGTGGCCGAAGGGTTGGTGGTCGATACGAACGGCCCCCAGGCAACGGCCGCGCGCCGGATGATACTCGAGTTTATGCTGGCCCGTTGTCCGAACTCGGCGACGATCCAGAAGTTGGCGGCAGAGGCCGGCGTTAGGCAAACCCGCTTCGCGGCCAACGGTAACGAAGAAGAGCTGTGCATCCTTTGTGGTCTATGCGTGCGCATTTGCCGGGACCTGGTGGGCGCGGCCGCCATCAGCTTCATCGACCGGGGCGCCGATCGGGTCGTAGGCGCGCCTTTCTGGTTGCAGTCGGAAACCTGTATCGGCTGTGCTGCCTGCGCCGCCGTCTGCCCCACCGGCGCAGTAAGCGTCGAGGACGTGGGCGACCAGAGAGTCTTACGCACCTGGAACACCACGGTGCCACTGCACAATTGTCCAGAATGCGGCCGGCCCTGCGCCCCAGAGCCGATGTCTTTCTTGACAGAGCGCGTGCCGGTCAGCGCGGAATTGTGGGGATTATGCCCCAAGTGCCGCCGCCAGGCGACGGTCGCTCAATTGGAGGTCGTTCATATTTAGGGAAATTGTTTGCCAGGCCAACTGATTCGCAGCTTTAGGGACTACAATCAAATACCGGTTTCGGGGAGCTGTTCGGCCGTGGTTGCTCGATTCATTTGATATCGACAAGTCAGATTTTCACGTCTGCGCTCTAGCAGCCATTTACTTTCGGCCACTGGCGACCAGTTATTTCAGCGATCGTTGAAATATTACAAATGTCAGCAACCTCACATGACAAATGTCACTATCCAAGGTTGGGCAGAATGTTTAAAATCTATTCTGAAATTATTTCAACATGGATTGAATCATTTACTGTCGGGCTATGATGACCATCAATTAGGAAAGAAACGGCCGTGCCTGAATTCTTAGAATACACCCTAGACAAATTTACCTTTCGAGTCGCCACCGACCGCTTCTACAACGCCGAGGGCGTTTGGGCCAAAGTTGAGGGAGCCCGTATCGTGGTCGGTTTATCCGACTTCTTCCAACAGCACCACGGCGACGTCGCCTTTGCCGAAGTGACTTCGGCCGGTACGGCCGTCGCGGCCGGCGAACCTTTCGCCACCATCGAAACCATCAAGGTCGATATCGATCTACCCTGCCCGCTATCCGGCATCATCGTCGAGGTCAACGAAGACCTGGATTTTGAGGCGGAGATCATCAACCAGGATCCCTACGATCGGGGTTGGCTGGCCATCATCGAAGCGACCGACTGGCTGGCCGATCAGGAAAAGATGCTTGATCCCCAGGCTTACTTCGAGCACATGAAGGCCGAAGCGGAGAGCATTAATGAATCAAAATAAAAAAGTCATCATCGTGCCCTGCAGCGGCATCGGCAAGACCTACGGCACCGTCAGCCGCGAAGCGGCCTACGAGGTGGTCGAGGAGTTACGGCCTGAGCAAGCCCAATTGGTTGCCCTTTCTTTACTTGTGCTAGGAGACAATGATGCTCGTTCAGCGGTTGGTAAGAGCCCTTCAATTGCCATTGACGGCTGCAAATTAGCCTGTGCTAGCAAGATGGTGGAAGAGAGTGGCGGCCATGTCGCCCAGGAGTATGCTGTACTAGACGTATACCGCCGCTACCGTCAATTCAAGCCACGGGGCATCGCCGAATTGAATGAGGGCGGATTGCAGCTAGCCCATGCTTTGGCCGAAGAAGTAGCCGCCAGCGTCGATGAACTTCTCGCCGATGAAGGAGGTCAAGATGCCTAAACTACCCCAAAAGAAAGTTGGTATCGTCGCCTGCTCGGGAGAAGAGCTGGCCGAAGGAACGGTAACGCGTTTGGCAGCATTGCGTGTGTTGGAAGACCTGCGGCCGAACGATACGGTAACGATTTGTTTACCCTTGTTTTTGGCCGGAGGGGAAGGCGATCGCGCTTTCGCCCGTTTTTATCCCACCATCGCTGTCGATGGCTGCGAACTCCGTTGCGCCGCTCGGGCGACCGAGATGTATTCGGGGAAGCCGGCCGCCAGCATCGTGGTCACCGACGTGGTCAACGAGGCCGGGCTGGATCAACCTGAGGGACTACGCCGCTTAAACGAAGCCGGGCTCCACGCTGTGGAAGCCACGGCCCATCACATGGCCTTCATGGTCGATGACTTGCTGGACAAGCGCTGGAGCCGGCGGCAGGGGGTCTTTATAGAGGATGAAGAACCGGCCGAAGACGGGAATAGTTCAAAGACGGCTACCTGCGCTTGTGGTTCAGGCATTCCTATCCAGACGGTCGCTATCAACGGTGATGAGGTGACCCTCATTGCCTTGCCCGCGCTCTTCGAGCAGTTTCAGGAAGCCGGCAAACAGCCCACGGCCGAGACGGCCAGCGCGTTGCTGGAACAGGTCAAGATTTACAACTCAGTGCCCGGCGAATTAGAAATCGCTTATTTAGAGATGCTGCAGCGAGAATTTGGCACATTTTGCGCTGAAAAGGAGCCGGCGATATGAGCAAGACGGCCGTTTACGACACAACCGTTACGTGGCAAGGCGAGCATTGGGGCCACATCGCCATGGGCAACGGGCCGGAGATGGACTTTTCCGCCCCACCCGACGCCGAAGGGCACGCCGGCGTGCTAACCCCCGAGGATGCATTCGTGGCCTCTGTGAACACCTGTATCATGATGATGTTTATCTGGGCCACTGAACGTTTCAAGCTGAATCTTTTATCTTACGAATGCCGGGCCGAAGGCACCAAGCTTATCGAACTGGACCGGACGGAGATCTTCACCGATGTGCGCCTCTGGCCCCATATACGAGTAGGGGCGAATGGTGATGACCCGGCTGTGGTGGAATCCCGCCTCCAACGGGCTTTAAGGGCCGCCAGGAAATACAGCCTGGTAGCTAACTCCGTAAAATCAGAGATTGTTATCGAGCCGACCATTGAAATAGAGACCTGATAGTCAGGCGATTCTGTCTAATCAGGCATCGATCAAATAATAAGGAGTAATAAAATGCTAACGATTAAAGTGCTGGGCCCCGGATGCCCCAACTGCCAAAAAGTGGCAGATAACGCCCGCCAGGCAGTCGCCATGCTCGGGGCGGAAGCCGAGATCGAGAAAGTAACTGACCGGACCGAATTTCAGAAATACAATCTGCTGGCAACGCCAGGTTTGGTCATCAATGAAAAGTTGGTCTCGGCCGGCCGTATTCCCAGCGATACGGAAGTGATGACTTGGGTTGCTGACGCGCTTGAAGCGGTTAGCTAGAATTTAGGGGAGCGGTAATCGAAGTCCCGGTGTCTTGACAAGTTAAAATTGCAAGAATATACTTCAAGAAATCTTGAACTATTATGAAGGAAATCGATAATGCGCGAAATATCCGTTCCGCTTGCCGACATCGGGACTCTGACCGAACAGCTCAAAGTGTTGGCTAATCCTAAGCGGTTACAAATCATCCACTTACTCATGGAAGGCGTTCATTGCAACTGCGAATTAGGTGATGCGCTGGATATGGCCCCCAACCTGATCTCGCACCATATGGGCATTTTAAGAGATGCTGGCCTAGTAGAGGTGGAACGAGATACCGTAGATGCCCGCTGGATTTACTTCTCCATTAACGTGCCCTCATTGGAAAGACTAAATCATACTTTCGAATCTTTTTTTGATCCGGATCGGATAAAGCCGCGGCGGCCGAATTGCGGACCGCAGGGCAGCATACTCCCGATCGAAGAAATCTCTGTCGTCTAGAGTAAAATTTTTTGTTGAATTAGTTCAAAGGAATTAGAAGTATTATGCCAGACCCCCTCCCTATTTTCGAGATGCAACCGTCCGTTGCGCCAGAACGATCTAGCGCTGTCGAGTTATTTGATCCGCCTATGTGCTGTCCGTCTGGATTGTGTGGTCCTGCGCTAGACCAAAACTTGCTGGACGTGAATGAGATGATCTTGTCGCTTCAAGAAGAAGGCGTGCCTGTCGAACGTTACCAGATGACCAGCCATCCTCAGAAGTTCATGGCAAACAATGAAGTGATGCGCTTAGTACGAGAGAGACAGATGGACGCTTTGCCGATTACGGCCGTCTATGGCCGGGTCGTCAAGGCCGGCACCTATCCAACTCTTGATGAGGTGCTTGCAGCTCTTAACGGAACTAGCCAATGAGCCCAAAATTCATTTTCTTCGCTGGTAAAGGTGGTGTCGGAAAAACCAGTATGGCCTGCGCCACGGCCGTTCATTGTGCCGTTGCCGGGCAGCGGACTCTCATTGTCACTACCGATCCGGCCGCCAACCTGGCTGATGTTTTCGAGCAACCCATCGGCCACCGCATCACACCACTGGCTGGTATTTCCAACCTGTGGGCGATGGAAATCGATCCCGATCGAGCGACGGAAGAGTATAAAGAACGCGCCCTGGCGCCCATCCGCGAATTTTTCCCACCACAAATGGTGGCTGTCATTGACGAGCAGATGAGCGGTCCCTGCACGGCCGAAGTGGCCGCCTTCGACCGCTTTACCGACTTCCTGGTACTGGACAACGAAGCTGACCGGCCGGTGCAATTTGACGTAGTCATTTTCGACACGGCGCCCACGGGCCACACCATTCGCTTGCTCGAACTGCCGGCCGAGTGGAGCCAAACGATCAGTGCGGCCGGGCAAGGTAGTGGCCAAACCTGCATCGGCCCGGCGGCGGCCATTCAGGGTGCCAGGCTGAAGTATGAACGCGCCCTGGCCTTGCTACGTGACGAATCCTCTACTCGCTTCGTCTTCGTAGTTCACCCGGAAGCGATCGCCATCCACGAAACAAAACGGGCCATTGGCGAATTACGCAAACTGAACATTCAGGCTCACGAATTGATAGTCAACAGCATCATCCCCCATCAAGCGATGGAAAACCCACTATTTGCTGCACGTGCTGATATGCAGGAGGGCTATCTGGCACAAATCGTAGCCGATCTGCCTTATCCGGCGCGGCGCATGGCTTTGCTAGATGGTGAAATTAGGGGACTAAACCGGCTGCGCGACGTGGCAAGATTACTCTTTGGCGAGATCGCCGAGATTCCTACTTGGGCCAACGGGCAAACGGCCAAATTCCCTATCCACCCGGCTCAAACCGAGGAGATCATGCCCCGCATACTGCCAAACGGCCACCGGCGAACGCTGTTCTTTGCCGGTAAAGGTGGCGTGGGTAAAACGGTAGCTTCTTGTGCTACGGCCGTCTGGCTGGCGCGCCATGGCCAGCGCACTTTGCTACTAACTACTGATCCGGCCGCCCACCTGGGCAACGTTTTAGGCGAACCGGTGGCTGATGATCCGGCTCCTCTGACCGGGCAACCAAACCTGTGGGCGGTAAAGATCGATCCTAAGGCGGCGGCTAACGCGTATAAAAAGCGTATATTGGACGACGCTCGCCGGCGAGGGCGACCGGAAACAGCCATTATGGTGATGGCCGAGGAGTTAGACTCCCCCTGCACCGAGGAAATCGCTGCCTTTGACCGCTTCATCGAATTTGCTTCTGTCGGGGATTGGGACGCGGTTGTCTTTGATACGGCGCCCACCGGCCATACGCTGCGGCTATTGGAATTGCCTATTGACTGGAGTAAACAGCTAGATGTGAAGGTGTTCTCATCGGTGGATTCGGTCGCGGCCGATGATTTGGCCAAGCAACGCTTCGCTGATGTAATCGAGATGATGCGCGACCCACGGCGCAGCACTTTCGCCTTTGTTATGTACCCGGAATCCACCCCGATCATTGAAGCGCACCGCGCCAGTGAAGAGTTGGCGACACTAGACATTCCCACCGGTCTTGTGGTGGCCAATTTCATCATTCCGGAGGAACATGTGGGTACACCTTTCACACGTGCTCGCCGGACTATGCAGGCCCAGTACCTGGGAGAAATTCGGGTCCGCTTCGACGCCCCGGTATTAATGATTCCCTTGATGCCGCAAGAAGTGTGTGGACTGGAAATGTTGGCTGAGTTGGCTCAGCAAATGTATCAAGATAAAGTGGCCGTTTAAATTGTTCGATGACTAGCACTGTCGGAGGTTAGGTACGATGCCATTCTACGATTTTCGCTGCAGACACTGTGAGAATCTGTTCACCATTCGGGCCACTATCAAGGAAAAAGAAGACGGATTGCAGCCTGTTTGCCCAGTCTGCCAGTCGGCCGAGACGCGACAAATGATTACGGTCGGCATATTGCTTGGGCAAGCAGTGACCGGCAACGACCGCTCACTACCGTCTACTTGCTGCGGGCCGGGTGCGGGCAGCGGGTGTTGCGGATGAGCGCATTGGCAACAATTGAGATTATTGGCGCCCCGGTAGCCTGCGCCGATGGTGTCAAGGATAGCTGGCGTGATCTAGCGCAGTGGATAGCCGGGCAGATAGAAGGAAGGTACGGCCAGACCGTATCGGTTAAATATCATGACCTTTTCGACCCAGATTGCCCATCACTTCCAGTAGATGTCCAACTGCCCCTGGTGCTGGTTAATGGTGACGTTTTAAACAGCGGCGGCAAGATTTCCATGCCTCTCATTCGCCGGCAGCTAACAACTCTGGGGATATCGCCCAATGGTCAGTGAGGACAACGTTCGTTCAGCCCTTGAGCGTGTCGTCTACCCTTCCTTTGGCCTGTCCGTCATGACATTGGGAATGGTGCAGGACGTGAGGGTCAGCCAGGCCGGCATCGAGGTGGATATGGTGATGAATTGTCCCGGCTGCCCGGCAGGAGAAGCGACTTTGGCTGAAGTTCAAAGAACCCTCCAGTCGTTATTGGCACCCGATAATGGTGTGGTTAGAATCCAGCTTCTACCACAGGCTTGGACACCTCCATGGGAGACCGTCTTGTAACCTGGATACAGTTGCCCAAAAAGGCGACAATGATAAATGTGTAAGGAGATACGCATCAATGACATCAATCGGCGTAAGCGATTTGGAAATTGCCCCGCCATCAGTGATAAGGCAAGCGGCTCTTGACTTTGCCGCGGCGCTGGCGGCATCATCGCAGTTTCAACTCTTTGAAGCGGCTTCGGCGTGCTTAACAGAGGATTTGGCGGCCCAACAAGCGATGCGAGCTTATCAGGAGAAGCAGCAGGCGTTGCAGGGGCTATTGCTACTTAATGCGGTGAGCGAGGAGGAACAAGCTGAGCTCGAGCGTCTAAGGAAGGTATTTCTAGACAAGCCAGCGGTCATTGATTACCTGGAGGCTGAAGCCAATCTGCGAACATTATGCCAAAAATCGGCCAACCAACTATCACAAATGATTGATTTTGACTTCGCGGCAGCTTGCAGCACCGGTTGTTGCTAAAGAGGAGTAATCAGATGACTTCCAACCAATTACCCATCTCTCCGGCGGCACTGACCCAGGCAACCGAGGCCTTGGGGGTGAATTTGAGTTGCTCAAGACCATTCCTCCGTTACCGTGCAGCCACCAATCATCTCAATAACGACGAGCAAGCCAGCGCTATCTTGCAACGGCTAGCAGAACTTCAGGCGGAGCTTCGTACACGCCAAATACAAGGGACGTTGACATCCGCGGACCTAAACCAGTTGCGCAGCTTGCAAGACGATGCTCAACGTAATCCAGTTATCGTTGAACACCTTGAAGCCCAGCAAAGCGTAATCGATGCCATCCGTGAAATCAATCAAGAGATTAGCAGCTGGCTAGGGGTGGATTTTGCCTCACTGGCAAGAACCACAGGATGTTGCTGAAACGCGACCAGAACATTAAACGTATCAACCTCGCCTTAAAACTAGCGATAACCCCAGATGATGACGGCGGCGCCTATGAGCACTTTGGCCACGCCCAGTAGCCGGTTCCAGCTGCGGCTTATGGCTTCATTCATATGATAACAATCTTACTTCCTCAAGGTAGTTCCAAGATTTAATTCAACAGAGATTGAAATATTATTTTTGTCATGCCGCCTGCATGACATATGTCACTATTCCACCAGAAACGACCGGGCGTATACTCTTGAGTGAATATGATTCAATAAATATTGAAACAATATTCGTAGAAATATAAAGAGGTACAGTAAATGATTTCAATAAAGGTATTGGGGCCCGGATGTGCGAACTGCGAAAAATTGGCGAGCGTTACCCGATCAGCGGTTGGCAATCTGGGGCTAGACGCCCAGATCGAAAAAGTGACCGATTTTGCGGTGATCATGCAATACAACGTACTGGCTACACCCGGGTTGGTGATCGACGAGCAACTGTTTTCAGCCGGCCGGATTCCCTCCGAGGGAAATTCACCACCTGGTTAGTGAATATGCAGACCTGAGATAGGTTGAACGAGCGCAAAGTCACGAAAGCGCGCGGAAATGAGGCGATTATGGTCCAACTCTCCTTTGTAGATGAGGGACAAGTAGAAGAAGTTAGCCGGTTTCTGAAAGTGCTGGCCGATCCAAACCGACTGCGAATCTTCGCCACCTTGATTCAAGGGGATTCATGTAACGCTCGCTTAAATGAGCAACTAAGCCTAGCACCTAATTTACTGTCCCATCATTTGCGAACGCTCTATGAAGCCCGGCTGGTGCGGGATCGCCATTGGGGCTGCCAGTCATGGCTATGTCCCTGAATCTTTCCTGGCTGACATCATAGGGCATGAGGCCTGGTGGTCGGTGCCGGCGGCAGTCATTTTAGGTATCCCCCTTTACTCCAATGCCGCGGGCGCCATACTCCTTGTCTATGCTTTGATGGAGAAAGGGGCGGCGTTGGGCACGGTACTGGATTTTATGATGTCGGTTGTGGCTTTGAGTCTGCCAGAAATGCTAATTCTCAAGAAGATCATCAAAACCAAGCTGATCGTCATTTTCATCGGCATCGTTGCCTTTGCCATTATCTTGACCGGTTATCTTTTCAATTTTCTCATTCGATAAGGAACTACCATGATGCACATTCAAATCGTCGGCGTAGGATGCTCTGCCTGCCACCAGATGGAAGCGGATGTGAACGCGGTGATAGCCGAGCAAGGCCTTGAGGCAACTATCGAGCGCGTAGACGACCCGCTGCAAATCGTTCGGCTGGGCATTATCTCGGCACCTCGCCTGATTATCGATGGCCGTTTGCTACGATTTCGTTACCGAGGCCGGAAGAGCATAGAGGGTATTTTACTGTCAAGGGAATAACAATATGACCGAAAACGAACGACGATTTAATCCGAAGAAAAGTAAAAACTTATTAAGCGACGAGCTATCGACCATAGACCTACCAGACAGCTCAGTAGATTTGAGCTGGGCAGCATTCGTCTATCACGAAATGGAGTCAGATGGGTTGGCGGCCGAGTTGCGGCGCGTGGTCCGCCCCAATGGGCGGGTCGCCATTCTCGATTGGCTGCCGGATGGCGAAACTGATTCGGAACCACCGGCGGAACACAGGGTATGGCCGGAGGAGGTGAAGCAGGCACTGCGCCAGGCGGGTTTCGCCCAGGTATCGGAAACCTGGGGGGATTCAGAAGCATACTTGATTGAAGCAAAGTAATTCGAGGATGTGAAGGCAGGAATGGTTAGCGCGAACTGAAGTGGCCGACCTGTGAGTTGGCAATCTCTCTTCCAAACATCGGCCATCCGGCTACACCCTTCACCGAATAAGGGAGGTACAAAGCGTGATTCAACTAGAGACACAAACATCATTAGCACCAGAGGCTGCCGTGTTCCTGGCGTTAGGCGAATTGGCCGACGTCATCAGGGAACAGCCGGAATACGCAGCCCTTGTCGAGGCCTACCAAATTATGCGCTCTGACTCGGAAGCCCAGCAAATGCTTCGGGAACTTCAAGCCGGGCAAAGGCGAGGCGTATTACCGGAAGATGAGGCGGATTTCGAGGAACGGCTTGAGCGATTTTATGCTCACTCAGCGATGGTCAACTACTACTCGGCCGAGTCTGCACTGAAAGATCTTTTGAAGCAGGTCGATGCCGTGATTAGCGAAATCGCGGGCATCGACTTTGCCGCCAATGCCAAACGAAGTTGTTGTGGAGGATAGATGATGCCCCTTACTGATGACCTGAAACAGGCGGCCCAGGTGTTTGCTGAAGCCGTTCGTGCAAATCAGACGGTGGAACGGTACCTGCTAGCAGATGCGGCATTGCAAGCCGATCCAGAGGCCAGGGATTTGAACCAACGCTATCAGGCCATGTACGAGAACCTGGTAGTCCGGCAGAGAGCAGGCGAGTTATTACCTCAAGACGAACTGGATGCTCTTAATGAACTGCAAGCCCAGATTCGGGAACATCCTCTGCTGCAAGACCGTAATAGAAAGTTAACGGTGGCCAAAGGTTACCTGCAACACCTGGGCGCTGACTTCAATCAGAAGTTGGGCCTGGACTATGTCGCGCTGGTACTGTCTTGAGAAGTGAGCAACTTCGTTAGGAAACCCTTGAACTACATGACTGGCGTGGGCGACTGATGAGCAAGTACATCAAACACACAGAGATTCTTGCCGCTTTGCAAGCCATGACTGGCCATACAGCTGCCGCCCAAGGTTTGATCGAGCAAGATGGTGACCGATGCATTGATGCGCTGAAATTCTTAGCGGAGGCCCGCCGGGCTGGTAGTCAGAGATTCGTCGCCCTGATGGGCACCTGTCTTGAGGAAAAGCTGGCTGCTGTGCAGGTGGGATCGGGAGATTTGGTGGGTGAAGAAATCGATCAACTTATCAAATTGGCTGACTATTCCCTTTTGAATCTTTGCTTCCCGTGCCGCGAAGAAGTTGGGCGATCGCTGACGAGGATAAGATCTGACGCGACGTCGTCGGCAAAATCCAGAGTCGATAACGATGGATAAGTCGCGATCATGCCAGCAACGCCATTGGCAAGACATACGGCGCGGTCAGGTAGGGAACCGCTGATGAACTTATAAAGAATCTGGGAGAATAGAATGCCGGCTTGGTTGCCATGGTGTTGACTCTGCGGCAGCTCAGAAATGCGGCCGGCGGTGAAACAAGTAGCGGCAGTGGTCGGGACATGCCCTCGTCCCCCCAGTAGTAGTTGTTTATTTAAGGGAGGTTGATTCAGATGAGCGGCACACCTTTTTCATCGGGCGCCTGTTGCCTGCCAGGCGCCGAGGGATTGACCTATATCAAAGTCGGTCCACAGCAACACACTGTGGGGGTGATGAACTTGGATATAGTTTTTAAACAGTTGTTTGCTCTAGGACACCGGCCGGACGAAGTTAGTGATGAGGAGATTTTAGGGATGGCCCGGAAATCTAACTACATCGCCCACAATTCTGAAGCGGAAGCGAACTACGCGGAAGCCCTTCGCCGAGCTTATGCAGCCTTTTATGCCCGGCAGGAAGATGTGGATGAACACACCGAGCGCTAGGCACCTGGTTGCGACATCCGCGGGTAGATTTACGAAACAGTAAAAAGGATTGACATGAAAACCAATTACGTTGACTATCACAAATACCTTGAAGACCGGCTGACGCAAGTGGGTCGTGAAATACCCGGCCCAATGACCGGTTTTGCCAGATTACACCGTAAAGCAATGGATAATGGAGCGCTTCGTTGCGCCGAAAAGGAGATGATGGCATTGGCGATCAGTATCGTCGTAGGTTGCGATGGTTGCATCGCCTACCATGTACACGATGCGGTAGAGGCCGGGGCCACTCGTCCGGAGCTTCTGGAGACAGTGGGCGTCGCTATTCTCATGGGTGGCGGGCCCGGCTCCATTTACGCTGCGCACGCCCTGGACGCGATTGAACAATTCTTGCCCGAAGCTGATATGATCCCAGAACCGGCTTAGACAATGCTGGAACCGGTTCTGCTTGCTTGGTTAGTTTAGTTCACCAGAGCCGTCAATCCGTCAGAGCCCAAAATCGGAGGCAGATCTATGTTAATTGAAAAATACGATCTTGCGGTGCTTACGCCACCGTGCGAGCCGGGCGCCGAGCGATACTCAGCTCTAGCCCGCCTCACAACTGACATTTCCGAGGTCTTACCTTACTTGAATGCGACGCTGCGAGGGGCCGTTTATCACCGGGCTGCAAACGCGCTGACATGGAAAAAGGGTGGCCACAATATCGCTTTCCATGCTTATGAAATAGCCACAAGTAACGTCAAAGACCGCGAGGCAGCCATAAAGGAGCTAGACGGGCTGATCGCGCTTGTTAACCGCACCTGGGAGCGCCAGGCCGAGATCGAGCCGGATTACGAGTTGCACCAGCGACCTGCGCCGCTGGCGATCTTCAAACTGCTGCCCCAAACGAATTGCAGAGAGTGCGGCGAGCCTACTTGTTTCTCTTTTGCCCTGAAACTGGCTACCTCTCAAAGGTCGATTCGTGATTGTCCGCCAATATTCGCGCCACCTCATGCTGAGAGTTTACAAGCACTGCAAGCTATTGTGATTGAGGCGCCAGCCATGAACTAGTGAAGGTGAATCATGATCCGAGACGGCAAGGAAGAATCTGACACCCAGGATGAGATAAAGGAAGGCGACACGCCACTATGTACCTGCATACAGGATCCATTTGCTGGCCTGCCTGCTGAACTGCGACCAACAAGGCTGCGCAAGAAATCTCTGCTTCGCAAAGTCACTTGCCCGGAGTGTGGCCTGGTTTATCGGACAAATCGCGCGATCGACCTCTGTGTCGATTGCGAGAAGAAGGCAAGTAATTTCCATACCCGTCATGAGCACGAACACGAACGAGGGTAATTAATCGCGTCTCTTCAACCGATCAGGGCACGGTGATTGTGGGATGAAAAAAGCGATTAACCTGGTATTGGAAGACGAGGACATCATCGAGCTCATGCGGATCCTCATCGATGAGGATAATGACGGCGCACTGGTGTTTCTGAAAACGCGCTTTAGAGGTAAAGCCAAGGAACTCCTGGAAGGGAGATAAAAGGTGATGATTGAAGTGCCCGGTGCGGGCATAACACAAGTAAAAGGCAATACGTTCGGACCTTATTAATACGCGTTGGTATGATGATCTCAGATCAGTTCACAAGAAGGATGGTTACAAAGTGAATCGAGAACTATGCTGTGACTTTGACGCTTTTGCGCAGGCAATGGCTCAAGAGACTCGCCAGCGTATTCTCAAGTTGCTTCAAGGTGGCGAGATGAACGTGCAGAATCTGACGGCAAGGCTCAACTTGACCCAGCCGACGGTCTCGCACCACCTAACGATCCTGGAGAACGTCAGTCTTGTCATACCCCGCCATGATGGGCGATATACTTTCTATAGGATCAACTCAGATTGTGTGGCTGCGTGTTGTAGCGAGATTCTAACTCGTTTCAATATCCCTTTTGCTGCTGAGGAAGCCCATGATCGGCACGAACGTCAAGATAATAGCGACAACAATAATTAGGAAGAGACTATGGCAAACTCAAGTGATCTAGCATTAAAAAAGGCGCAGGCAATACTGGGCAAAGAATGCAGTCCCATCGGCCTGATGGCTTCTCCCGAAGGCTATCCCCATGTATGGGCCCGGGACAGCGTCATCACTTCCCTGGGAGCGCTGTTAGTGCCTGGTCATGAACTCTGTCTAAAGCGCTCGCTCGAGACGCTGGCCGGGCAGCAGTCTGAGCTGGGCGCCATTCCGAATAACGTCAGCGTAGCCACCGGCCGCTTGGATCATACCAATGCCGGCTCGGTGGACTCTAACCTGTGGTTTATCCTTGGCCATGCCTTCCAGCACCGCGCCTCGGCCGACATCGAGTTCCTGCGCCGCCAGTGGCCAGCGTTGGAGCAGTCATTGCTCTGGTTACGCTACCAGGATTCCAACGGCTGCGGCTTGCTCGAAGTCCATGAAGCGGCCGATTGGGCCGACCTGTTGGCCAATCGCTTCAACATCCTCTATGACAACGTGCTCTGGTATGCGGCGCTACGGGCGATGGCCGAGATTGCTGGTGCTGTTGGGAAAGAAGGTGGTCGCTACGCCGAGATGGCCAACGATGTGCGCCACAAACTGCGTATCGTGCTCTGGGTAGGCACTGAAAACGACAATGAATGGGGTGAGACTTGCCCCGGCCATACTGAATGGCAGCATACTCTAAGCCAGGTTGACCCGGTACTGATCAAACGCCCCTTTTTCCTGCCTTATGTCGCCTTCCGCGATTTTGGCGACTACTGCGACGTCTTCGGCAATCTGCTGGCCATCCTCTTCGATGTCGCCAATTCAGCCCAGGAGAAACGCATCCTGGATTACCTGCACCAGGTGGGCATCGCCGAGCCATATCCGGTCCGAGTCCTGCATCCCGTGATACACCCCGGTAACAAGGATTGGCGCGAATATTATCGCAACAATAACCTAAACCTGCCGGAGCAATATCATAATGGCGGTATATGGCCCTTTGTGGGTGGTTTCTATGTGGCCGCGCTGGTTAAGGCCGGTCGCCTGGGTGGGGCCCGCAGGCAACTGGCGAAGCTGGCCGAAGTTAACCAACTAGGCATTGACGAGGAATGGGAGTTCAACGAATGGTGCCACGGCCGGACCGGTCAACCGATGGGTTACCCCCACCAGGCCTGGTCGGCCGGAATGTACGTTTTCGCTAATTACTGTGTGACTACAGCCACCGTTCCATTCCTTTCGCCCACAGGGTCGGAAGCGTTGACTCGTTCGGGCAAAAAGCATCAGGTCAGCCTGCAACAACCTTGACAAACACGTTGGCCATGCTTATCCTTCAAAGGCCATTGAATTATTATGAGAGGGCAAGATTCTCAGCAGTAGATAGGTCACATGAAACAATTGAGGTGCGTAATGGATTCTGATACGTCGCAAGATGAACAAACTTTGATTGAAGTTTCGGTCGTTTTGAAAGCCTTGGGGGATTCCAACCGCCTACGCATCTTCGCCGAACTTATGCGCGGCGACACCTGCAATAACGAGCTGAGAGATAATCTAGGGCTGCCGCCTAATTTACTTTCCCACCACTTGCGGGTACTCAGTGAAGCCGGCCTGGTCAGCTCGCGGCGAGATAGTATTGACGGCCGCTGGATCTACTATTCCGTCGATCGGGAAGCAGCCGGCCGCTGGCAGGCCTGGTTCGCTGAATTTCTCGATCCGGCTCGTATCCAGGAGCGCATCGTCTGCGGTCCCGAGGGCCAACAAGCTCTGGCCGAATCTTCCTTCGTGGCCCTGAGTGAGGTCAGTTGAGCCTATTGATGATGCCGATTTCGCACATCGACTGTACCATTCCCTTCACCTGCTTATTTCGTCCATTGATCGGAAAGAAATTGGCTTTTTTGGAAGGGATGGCATGGGTCTATTCGAACACAAACCTGGCCGGCGTAAAAATCGTGGCATAAGTTATCGCCTCCTACTGGTGTTAGCCGCCCTGCTGCTTTTAATCCCCCTGGCCCTTTTCGCCGGCGGCTGCCAGACCAAGGCTCAACCAGGACCAACCACCACGGGTCAATCTGCACCGGCATCCCAGCCGGAGAGCACGGCCGACCAACCCTCGCCTAGCGGCACGCCCCGGCCCACCGTTGAACTTTTGCCTGGTAAAACAAAGGTAGCTGTAAACGACGAACCGGCCGCGACCCAGGTAAATACACCCGAATCTGTAGCCCTGAAGGCGCCGGCCGGTGCTGAACCATCGCCCACCCGCACCCCGCCCCAGGTGGCCGCAGGACAACCCACGCCGCCCACGGCCATCCCCACGGCCGTGGGCCCCATCCCGGCCGATCCCGCCATCACCAACATTGTCCTGGCCGGAAACGACGTCCGCTGGCCTCAAGGCGGCCGGACCGACGCTTTGCTCATCGTCTCCATCAACCGGGAAAGCAAACAAGCGGCCGTCCTTTCCCTGCCCAGGGACCTCTACGTCTATATCCCCGGCTGGACCATGAATCGCATCAACCTGGCCTTGCCTCATGGCCACGGCGTTGATTATCCAGGCGGCGGTGGCGGCTTGCTGGCCGATACCATCGAGTACAACTTCGGCCTCACCATCAACCATTATGCCCGCCTCGGCTTCGATTCTTTCAGCCAGGTTGTGGATACCCTGGGCGGCGTTGAGGTAGTCGTCAATTGTCCCCTCACCGACTGGCGACTCATATCCCCCGAACTAGATCCCGAAATCGAGGAGAATTGGGAGCGCTTCACCCTGGAGCCGGGCATTCAAGAGATGAACGGAGACCTGGCCCTCTGGTATGCCCGGTCCCGTCGATCGACTAATGACTTCGACCGCGGTCGCAGGCAGCAGCAAATGCTGGGGGCCATCTTAGCCAAAGGGGTCAGCCTGGACCTGGTAGATGATGTCCCCGAACTGTGGCAGACTTTCCGCGGAGGTATCGAAACCGATTTAAACCTGCCGGACCTGCTGACTCTAGCCGCCATGGCCCCGGCCGTGAATGAAAACGGCGTGCAACATCTTCTGCTGCCGGCCGAGGCCTTCCAAGCCTGGCGGGTGCCGGTCACCGGTGAGGCCGTGCAGCTTCCCCGTTGGGACGCGGTCCAAGGCACTTTCGAAAGCCTGGTATCTGCCCCGACCTTGAACCGGGGCCAACGGCCGCCGCTCGAGGTTGAACTGGTCACGGATGATCCGGTGTTGTTCCGCCAGGCGGCCGAAAATCTTAACTGGCACGGCCTGGAAACCACTTACCGGCATAGCGAAGAAAAAGTCCCGGCAAAAACTCAAATAACCTACCATGGCTCGACCCTCAAAGGCTCCTTCCATTGGCTCGTGGCCTGGCTCTTTGGCCTCGATCCAGAAAGTGTCGTGGTGGGTCAGGCGCCCGATGCCGGGTCCGATCAGGGCATCAATTACACCGTCGTCCTCGGCCGAGACTATTCGCCCTGTTTGCCAGATTTCCTGCCGCCGGCCGAGCTTTTTAGTGGGCAATAATGGCAAGATCGAAATCGCTCGTCACTCGTCTTCCTGCTCTTTGTGTATTGTTTCCAATTGTTTGGAAATGCAATGAGCGTCAGCATAGGAGCAAAACACACAACAATCGCCTTTCTTAGGTTTCAGCATGACACCACACCTGGCGCATTGGTGTAATACCTGTCAATAATCATGAGGGATGTCTAACAGTTCTACATATCCACATGCTGGACAAGCTAGCTTCGCCTCACTTATCAACTGCATTCTCACCCTTTCTCCTCATCGATCCCTTCGAAACGATTCAATTTGACCCAGGCAATGCCCTCGGCCGGATTTCACTTCGCCCTTTCTCTGACCAGGTGACACACGCAGTTTTTGCCATCTACATCATCAGTGGGATAGGTCAGGCCTAAGCGACGCAATTCTCGTAGTTCGGCCTCGAGCTGTTGTAAATCAGTAATCCGCTGCTTGATATCATTCGCTTTCTGTTGCAGCAAGTCTAATACCACCCGACAGGGAGCTTCGCGCCGGTCCCGTAAATCCAGAATTTCGCTGATGTCGTCCAGAGAAAAATCGAGGTCGCGGGCCGCAGCCACAAACCTCGCGCGCTCTACATCCGTTTCAGCATAATCACGATAGCCGTTTGGCAGACGGCGTGGCGGTGGCAGCAGGCCGATGGACTCGTAATAGCGGATGGTTTTGCTGGACAGGTTAACTCGCTGTGCCAGTTGATTTATTTGCATGAATGCACCTCGTCCAACAATTATAAACCTTCTAGTAACTGGAAGGTCAAGGGTTTGAGTTTGGCTATTGGACTGGGGATTTCGAGTGAGCGGACTGCTTCCCTACACGTCATGCATTACCAATAAGCTACGTGCTGTGTATTATACGTAGCACGTAGCTAAATGGAGAAAGCCTCGCCTTTGTTGATCGGCAAGATGGGGATGGGGCTTTCGCTCTATGGACTCGGTTTGGTCATCCCGGCAGCCAACGGCCGGTGTGGGTGGACAGGCTAATGTTGGAACGGTTTTTTGATTCAAGCAGCGTTTCTTTAATCGAACTTAGTACTTTCCAGCACTTTACCGCTGCTATCAAGTAGTTCAACTAACCGAACCGTTAGCGTATCCGGTCGAGACAATAAAAAAACGCCATCTGCAATGGGTACAATGTCTATTTGCCCATCGGACCATTCGATACGAACGTTATCTCCCTTGTCGCTGATACCATAGGCTGTGGTCAAATCCGTGATATTGCCGCCCACGGTCTGATGGGCCACAAATTCATCAGACTCTGAATAATCGATACTTCCTGACGCTTGCGCTCGCCAACCCGTTCCTTCGGGCGTGACAAACGTTCGTTTCAGGGTTTTTCCCCCCGTTTCCTTTGACGGCATGCTGTAGAGAATAACCAGCCCACCCGCGACTTCTTCTTCTGCCAATACTTGAACAGAATTCTTTAGGGCTACATCCGCGCCCTCGAGGGTACTTGGAAACTCAAAAAGTGCATCAAACGGCGTTGAGGGGCTTGGCCGGCAAGCCGAAATCAAAAACAACAATCCTAAAACAAACAGTAGTATATATTTGAATTTCATTGCTTATCCATGCTCCATCTTTATAAATTATTACTGCCCGGCAGTCTCCGCCGGTACCCAAGCGAAGTCGTAAGCAGCCGGCACACCTATCACCGAGTCAACCAGCATAGGATCGCTGCCGTCGATACGACCCAAGAGAATATCCCAACCCGTCGCGCTTTGTTGTTGGTACAAGAAGCGGAAATTATCCGTCCAGGTCACATTCAAGATCAGACCCTGATCATCGCCGCTAATCAAAGGCCGAACATCAGGTTGGCCCATCGTGATCTCGGCTATGCTAGCCGTTTCCGAAGCATAAAGCAGGTGGGCACTGTCTGGAGACCAACCATGAACCGACATGACGTCAGCCGGGAATAGGATCGGATCCCAGATTATGCTCTCGCTCATCTCGGCTATGGCCATACTGGGCCGATCGCTGTCCGGACCTTCGGGCCGCTCGCCGACAAGGTAAGCAAGCCGGGCTAAATTTGGCGCGAAGAGGAGTTCGTGCGATCTCGGCTGGGTTGTCACCTGGCCGATCAACCAGGCAGGTCTATCCTCAACAGGAATAGACCAGATGGAGGTGGGTTGGGCAGAAGGCACCGAGCTATCAGTGGGGGGAATGGCGACCCTTAACGAACCCGAATCGGCCGCCCAGACGGGTTGGGCATAATATTCGAATTCGCTGAAGGTGATGACCGGCGTGTGGGTGAACGCTTCACGCCGGTTATTTCCGTTTACGTCCATCAGGTCGATACGCCCGGGCGTGACGATAGCCAACCGCTGTCCGTCCGGTGAAAAAGTGAAATTACCGCCGTCACCCGGTCCCAGCACGATCGTCAACTCGCTTGAGTCAGTATCGACCATCCATAGATCGTCGGACATCAACAATCCTGGCCCGTCAATTTGGGGAGATGTATTGAAGAATAATTGTCGACTGCCGGAGAGCCAGGCAACCTGATAAGGGATAATGCCAGTCACGAATGGGTCCAGCTCTTGGCCCTGGCTAAGCCCCACAAAATCGGCCGCGCGGGTCAACTGGCGCTCGTTACCGCCATCGCTGTCAACGACCCACAAATCCTGGCCCCGGCGAAAGGCGATGCGCTGGCCATCGTCACTGAGCCAGACGTTCTCAACGCCGCCATTTGTTGTTAGCTGCTCCGACCCACTGCCAGCATCCCAAATCCAGACATTAGCGTCTTTGACGTAAGCAACTCGCACCAAAAGAGAATCTTGGATGGGGCCGGAATCGCCATCTTCAATTAGAGGGGTTTCGGTCACCATTGGAACAACTTCAGTGGGGGCCGGTCCATCGGCTGCAGGCGTAGCAATGGAACTGATGGTGAAAGAATTGGGGTCGTTAATATCCAGGCGTTGGCCTTCATCGGCATCATAGAGACCTACGCGGATTTCTACATCATTCGAAGTTATGTCGCCCGGCAATATCAGGTGATGCTGATCATAGATATATTCGTTTATGATCCAGTCGGTTGACGGCCGGAGCCCGCCTCCGGTTGGGGCATCGGATTGGGCCAACAGCTGTCCTTCTTCGTTCACTATATGAATGAAGGTATTGTATTTAGCCAGGATCTCGTCCATCACTTGCCAAATCAAGGTCACGGTAAGGGACGATCCGGGCCCGGCCGTTTCCGGTTCCACTGTAAAACCGACCAGGTTGATTCGATCATCGAACATGACGCCTGCTTCGGTCGCAAACTGAGGTTTATCGAAGCTGGGTGTCGGGGTAATAAAGCCACCCGTGCTAATGGTCGGCTCAGGTGATGTCGCCACTTCCACTTGAAAGGTGCCACAAGCCGTTAGAAGTAACAGAATTAATGGCAAAGCAAGGAGGAGCGCTCGACGGTTCACAATTTTCTCGTTAATTAGTTTTTTCATGACCACACCTTTTAAACCATTTTTGGTTAGATTTGTATTCCTGGTTGCTATTGTAACCAGCGGATGTTACCAAAATGTGGTCGGGGCATGGCAGCTAGGCCATAGCGTGTGACAGACCGGTAACATGGCGGATCTATACTAGTGTAGGTCAAGGTCATCAGACCTAGCGAGCACGGATTAGGTTATCCATGTTTATAACCCCTTGGCAGCGGTTTTGGGCAAGCTCATGGTGACAACCGTGCCTTGATCGATTTTGCTATCGATGGATACAACGCCGCCATGACGATCGACGATCGCTTTTACCAGGGCCAAACCCAGTCCGCTGCCCTGAACCGACCGGCCGCCCTGCCCTCGATACAGCTCCTCCCAGACGTGGGGCAAATCTTCCGCATCGATGCCGGGTCCGGTATCGGCTACTTCAACAACCACGAATCGCCCATCCTCCCGGCCGCGCACTTCGATGGCACAACCCGGCCGGCTGAATTTTTGGGCGTTGTCCAATAGGTTATGAACAGCCAGGTAGACCAGGTCCCAATCGGCGTAAATGGTGGGCAGTGGCCACGGCGCCTGGGGCACGATGAGGTTTATCTGACAATGGCCCAACTCTGGCTGCTCGGCCGCTTCCGGCCGGTTCTGATTGGCTTCGACAACTTCGACTAATAACTGCTCAAGGTCCACCGGTCCTCTCTCCAACGGCCGGCTTTCTAGCTCGGCGATTTTTCTCAGGTCGGTTGTCAAACGACTCAGGCGCACGGTTTGGGCATCGACCGTGGCCAGGGCCGACTGGCGCGTTTCGGGAGTGGGCGCGTTGGCGAAATTAGCCAAACCGGCACGAATGGCCATGAGCGGATTTTTGAGTTCATGGTCCAGTCGTTGTAGAAACCGGCGTCGATCTTCGGTTGCCTCAGTTTGAAGCCGGGCCATTTTTTGTTCATTCTGGCCCGCTGCCAACCGCCAAACAACCTGGCCGAAGGCCATCACGATGGAGAGCAGAATCCCTAGCAACAATAGTAGAGAACTGAGGCTGATCAATACCCTATAGGTAGGGTTTGGCAGCTCGGACTGGTTAAGCAGGGCGGCCAATAATAGGCCCAGCCCAAAGGGAATCAACAGCAGAAGCCAACGCCATTTCATGAGGTGACGCCACCAACGAAGCGATAGCCTTGTCCGGGCACGGTCTCGATGTAACTCGGATTAGTCGGGTCATCTTTAAGGGCCCTGCGCAATTCGGCGATTCGGGTGTCAACAGTCCGCGTGCCGGTAGGATAATCCCAGCCCCACACAGCGTCCAACAGCCGGTCGCGGCTCATCAGCTCGTCGGGGTGACTCATCAAGTACTCCAACAGCGCTATGGCCCGAGGCGTCAGCGGCAGTTCCTGCCCCCCGAATTTCACCCGGCGGGCCACCCGATCCAGGACCAACTCGCCGCTGACCAGATGTTCGGCGGCCGCCAGCGGTGGCTGTCCAAGACGGACCCGGCGCAGCACGGCCCTTATACGAGCGACCAACTCCTGGGGATCGAAAGGCTTGTTCAAATAATCGTCGGCCCCTTCCTCCAGAGCCATGGCCCTTTCCATGGCTTCTCCGACCTGGGTAAGCAGAATGACCGAAGTCCAGTCATCGTTCTGCCGCAGGTGGCGCAACACTGCCCGGCCGTCCATGCGGGGCATAAGTACATCTAGTATGATGAGATCAGGGGCGAAGTCGGCTATCTTCCGGAGAGCCTCTTCGCCGTCGCCGGCTACTTCCACAGCATAGCCGGTGCGCTCCAGGAAAGGGGCCAGGTTGTCGGTGATGGCGGCTTCGTCGTCGACTAATAAGATCTTGGCTTCGGTTTCCATCTACTTTATCTCTCTACAAACAGATTACACGTCTTTATCCCAATAATCAATGATACTGCCAGATTGTAACAACCTGTTTCTATCTGGTAACAAACCCCAATTGTTTCCAATCTGTGACACATCTGCCACATCCTGGTCACAATTCCCGGATATGCTTGGTAAAATCTTTTGATAGGAGTTAAACATGATGAGCATTACCTTTTCTCTTTTTGGTAAAAGTATATGGAAATATCTGTTGGTCCCGGCCGTCTTATTAGTTGGCTGCGGGACCTTGGAGGTGAAACTGGAGCCCACCACCAGCCCACAGGCAATGGCTGACACGACCGTGCCGGCGTCACCCACTGCGTCAACCACTGAATCGGCAACGGCCGAGCCGGAGGCCATTGTCACGGAGCCGGCTGATCTAACGGAGGATATGATGGCGCTGACCGGCCGGGCCATGGCCATCGATCCGCCGACGGGCCTGGTGATATTGATCCCGGAAACGGAAACGCCCTTTGCCGACAGCAACGGCGAAGTGCGGGTGCGGATCAGCGAGTGGGCCCATATCGTCGACACCGAAGGAGCCATCGTCGATTTCAGTGATTTCAGCCGCGGGATAAAACTTGAGTTGAAGTTGCTATTTCGAGATGGAGAATTGACCAGCGATGAGGTCGTCGTCTTGGAGCCGGGCGTGCCTCCACCTGGAGAAAACCCAGCCTATACCGATGTTTCTGGACTGGTAACGCCTTTGGCCGAACCTCTACCAACAGGGGATGGGGCTATCCAACTATTTGAGGTGGACGGTATTGAAGGGCTGGTCGATCCCGGATCACCCTTAACTTTAAATTGGTCCTTCAGCGGCGAATCGGGTTCAATTTGTGTGGGCCAGGTCCCAAGTCCGGTGACGCCAACTTGTTATCAAGATCTGCCGCCTTCGGGCTCGATGCCGGTAACCGTGCCGGCCGACGCGCGAGAAGCCATTATCTACAGCCTGTATGTGCAACTTGAAGAAAAAGTTGAGTCGGCCGACCTTCGTATACCGCTAAGCGAGGGGCTGGGATGCCAATATGCCTGGTTTTTCGAGAACGCGTTCGAGAACGACTTCCTATTAGAATGTGCGGCTGGGGAGGCAATCGCCATACGGCCGCAGGCGCAGAACTTTGAACGGGGCCTGATGCTGCGGGTGGAAGACTCCTGGCTTGGCCAGGACCCTTACTTATTTGCCTTCATTTGGGATGAGGAACGAGATGAGTTTGGCTTCACCGAAGGACCCTTATTGGATAGCTGGTCATCCGAATTGCCCGAACAGGTAGTCGGAGAACAACCGCCCGATGGCTTATTCCGTCCTAGTCGCGGCTTCGGCTTGCTCTGGAACGGTCAGATAGAAATACCACAAATGGGCGAGCCGCGTAACATGGATGGTTTAGGTCTTTTGGGTTGGGCAACCGGGAACGTTTTTGAATACGACGCCCAATACCAGTGCGGAGAAGAATTCTACGGAAACTCGAGTTGCTATCTTAGCCTGCCCGACGGTCAAATAGTCGGTTTGCCAGGCCGGGCGGACTAAGCACGAGCCCTTGTGTCGAAGTTGCAACGCCTGATGATGCTATGATCATTGGGCAGTGCGGCCGGCGGCAGGAAATCCGCCGGCCGCGGTTTTTGTGTGAGCGGATGTCTCCCTGCATGTCATGTGCTGCAAATAAGCTACGTGCTATGTGTTATACTGCTGTGGCCGCATCTCAGACCCGAAGGGCTGCTTCTCCTGACCGAGCCACCCAAGCGTCTCGAGTAAAAACTATTTAGCCACTCCTCGGCCGCAACTGCACCAACAGCGCTCCCGCGGCCGCCAGCAACATCCCCCCCACCTGGACCCAGCTCGGCGTCTCCCCTAAGAATAAGAAGGCCAGGATGGCGATCTGGATCAGCATGGTATTGTTGATGATGCTGGACTCCATGGCCGACAGGGTGCGCAGTGTTTGGTTCCACAGGGTGAAGGCGAAAGCCGTGTTGACCACCGCCAGCCAGAGGATGATGGCCCAACTGCTCAGGTCCAACCGCGGGGCCGGCTCGATCAATATGCCCAGGCCCAACAACAAGGTGGCGCCGATGCCCATACTGACAACGGTGATGGTGATGGGGTGGATCTCACCACGACGGTTGATGCCCCGGCCCATGATGCTCGACAAGGAAGTAGCCAGGACATGAATGGCGGCGATAGCGTAGCCGATGGTCTGCCCGGCCGGGATGTTCCAAGGGTAGAAGAAGATGGCCGCCCCGGCCACAAAGATGAGCGCCCCAACCCATTGTTGACTCGTCGGCCGCTCGTTCAGCAGCCAGATCCCCAAGACAGCTACCACGATGGCGGTCGAGTTCAGCAAAATACTGAAGTTGATAGCCGGTAAGTAGGCCAGGCCCAGAAAATTTGTGCCCTGGGTGATGGTGTAATAGAGCAGACCCAATAGGGCCAGGCTGGCCCATTGGCGGCGCGATAGGCTGCGGACCGGCGTGGCTTGCTTGGAGAGAAAATAAACCGGCACGAGGGTTAAAAAGGCCAGGAAGTAGCGTAAACCGGCGAAGGTGACCGGCGGGATATCTTTATCATCCAGGCCGATCTTGATCAGCACCCAGGAGGTTGACCACAGGAAGGTGACAAAGAAGGCCTGTAAGATGGCCCGCAGCCGGGGCGATCCTGGGTTCGACTGGTCCGCACCGATCGTCAAGCTCTTTTACCTGCGGCCGGGTCCGGCCGGCGTCTAGTGGGTCGATATTAATAGGAGGCACGCTTTGTTCTAACACGCCACAATTCTAGACGATTATGGACCAGATGGCCTCAATGTCATAGGCCGACTCATCCCGTCAATCCTGTTCCAGCGCACAAAGTCGCACAAATTTGCCAAACTCTCGAAGAGATTTTTTGCTAAACTGTTTTCAAGAGTACGTTTAGTTTAGTACTTTGATTGACATCGATTAGGACAATAGTCTACGATATTTACAGCTTACTGAATTCCAGTTTTTTGGGCGCAGCCGACACTAGCCAAAGGGGGTCATAATGTCACACTCGCGCAACTTCAGAGCCCGTTCATTTCTTCGTTCCTTGCCATTCCTGCTTCGAGCCTTGGCCATCGTAGGACTGGCGCTTCTCTTACTTTCCTTGATTGTGCCGTCGATTGGTGGCGCTGGTCTGACCACTTTTGCTTTCCAATCTCCCGGCGAGTCACCTCCGGATCCTGACCCACCGGGCCCATCCAATTCTCCACCGGGTCAATCCCACTCCCCGCCAGGGCCATTTCACTCACCGCCGGGCCCATTCAAATCTCCACCACCTCCGAACCCAGGAGGAAAAGGTAATGGTCTTGGCCCTGTACGTCATATAGATTTGTATTTTTCCCCGTCCAGTATGGTGTATGCACCCGATGCTACTGGAAAGATAACGATCTGGGGAACCTACCCAGAGGATCATCAAAAGTTTGCTGATTGGCCGAATTCGATCGATTATGCAGTAAGCAAACTGCCTTGTTTGGATTTTGTCCAAAGTAACGATTACAATTCGGGTCGTTGGTTTTACGCGTTATATCTAATAACAAAAACCGGTCAGCGACACCGAATTCAGAGTTTCAATCCCGGATGTCCAGATACCAGCTTTAAATCATGGCAACAAGTACCGTATTTAAGTGAAGAGCTTTTGCTCAATGAAGATCTGGTGTTCGAAGTCCATGTTGAACTGGACGACAATTGGGATACGCCAGATTTTTACTTTCCTTGGACGGTGGTATTGAGAGGTCAGGATATTATCGACTAATCCGGGCTGAAAGCTCGGAGACGTTTCCCGATTTCTGCTGATTGAAATCTGTTCGCAGAACAGGCGGCCTCGAATACGAGTTTGCCTGTTCTGCTAAAGCATCGACATCTCTTAAGCTATTAAAGGTGTGACCGGTGTCATGACCAGGAGGGCCAGCATCAAAAGAAGTCGCTGGGTAATCGTAGTCCTGCTTCTATTCTCATTTGCCTGGCGAATTCACAACCTCGATGCCCAAAGCTTGTGGCGCGATGAGATCGATGCCATCTACTTTGCTTTAAGGGATCTCCCCACTGCCCTGTCGATGTTTGTCGACACTGGCCAAAACGGCGCCCTCTATTTCCTTGCCCTTCGCCCCTGGCTGCGCCTGATGGGCACAACGGAATTTGCGCTGCGTTATCCCTCAGTTTTATTCGGCATTCTGGCTATTCCACTGCTCTGGCAGGTGGGCCGGAAGCTAATACCCAAAAATTTTGCCCGGAACCAAAACGAACATTCACAGCCGGCAGGACGTCGCTTTGGACCATCGAAATACACCTCATTATGGCAGGCCACCGTGGGCGATGTCGCCGTGATGGCGGCCGTATTTCTGGCCATTAATCCCTACCACCTCTGGTACAGCCAGGATGGAAAGATGTACGCTTTGATCACCCTGCTGGCGCTTTTGGCGGTTTGGTTCTGGCTTCAAGGCATCGATCGAGGCGGCTGGAAACCATGGTTCGGTTTTTTGTTAACGGTCAGCATCGCCATTTATACCCACCTACTTATGATCCTCTTAATCCCCCTTTTCTTCATTTGGTTCTTGATTGCCTGGCCCCAAAGCAAATATCACTGGCAAGGCTATCTCATTGCTTTAGCCGGGCTTACTCTGCCTTACCTGCCTCTCTTGTGGTGGCAATGGGATTTTTTAACGGCCAGCGAACAACTGACATCGCTAACTTTCATACCGCTCACAGATATCCTGAGAACGGTTCTTCTCTACCAAAGCAACAGTTTCCTCCAACCCCAAAATCTGCTTTACCTTGTGCCGCTGCTGATATTGGCTCTGATCGGCGTGGTTTTGGGATCTAAAGCTATCCATCAGAGTCCTGGAAGCCCGCTCCATCGTTTGACAGCCGGCCGCCGCCATTTGCTGATCGTCGCCTGGCTGGTTGTGCCTGTTTTGTCGATTTATATTTTGAGTACACGCCAACCGGTCTTTCTACCACGCTATATCATCTGGATCACCCCGGCCACTCTGTTGTTCATGGCACTAGGCCTGGAACTCCTGTGGCGCGGCCATGGGAAATTGTCGCAGCCCCTCGCTTTGGCCCTCATCCTCTATGTCGTGGTTTATTGGGTCACTATCGGTTGGGGTGAAAAGACCACCACCATCAAGGCCGATCTACGCAACGCCGTCACAAATATAAGCGAACGCCGGCAGCCGGACGAGTTAATCATCTTTCAAATCCCGCACATGCAATATGCTTACGCCTACTACACCAGCGACCAGGATACTCATCCCTTCGATCAGAGTGATGAAAGGCTGGGCTGGTGGGACGTTGGCCTATCGGTTGCACCTGAATTGAGCGATGAAGCAGCCAGGATCCAAGTCGAACAACAAATGCAAAGAAAAATTTTCGGCGCAACCGACATCTGGGTTCTGCTCAGTGAGGAGGAACTGTTTGATCAGCGATACTTGATGGTCGAGTGGCTCAATAACAATATGACCTTAATCCAGCAAGAGGATTTCCACGAAGCTCAAATCCGTCATTATCGTCTCGAATAATGCATATGTATACCGTGCTAGACCGCTAGCACGGGCAGCCGGCCGGCTTCCCGCTAAGTCACAAGCCGCCTCAATATCAGTCCTCTCTCACCGTCGTCAGCGGCGCCACGATATCGGCATCAACCCGCGTCACCAACTCTCCTCCGTCAAGATAAGGCACATACATCTCGCAATAAAAATGCTCATCATAATTCCCCAACTCGGAATAAAAGCCGCCGGTGGTCATGCTGTGTTCCCATACGCCCGATTGGGTTTCGAACATTTTTCCGTAAAAATTTTCGCTCTCATAAAAATCAACGCCCTGTCTGATGCATTTTATCCCATGCGCAGGTCCGGGCGCCGAATATTCCAGCTGCCACTCAAGCGTATATTGACAAATCTCGTTCTCGCTGTGCCCATCATCTGGAAAACACCAGCCATCTTTAGTCTCAACGGACAAGATTTTCAGATAGGGGTCGCCCGGTTCATCGGCCGTTTCTTTTTCAGCTTCAGCTTCCTCGATGGCCGATTGCGGATCTTTGCCCTCCTCCAGTAGATCGGCGACCGCCTGGCAAAGGGAAACATCGCGCTCACCGCCCTCTCCATCCGCATCGATCCCGACCTCCATCTCGGCCAGTAGATCCTGATAACGTGATCCCATCCGGGCGCAGCGAATGATGAATCCGGCCAGGATCTTCTGCCTGGCTTGTTCGCGTATCGTGCCGTCTCCCCGCCCCTGATTCTGGTCCAGCACACCCAGGATAGCGTCCAAGACCGGATCGTCAGAATCGGCGTTGACAAGTCGGATCACGAAATCATTGGGCGTTTCGGCTCCCATGGCCACCAAATTTTTACTTTCCAGCGATTCAATCATATCGCCCATGTCGCCCAGATCGGCGTTTACATCCTCGAGAGGCTTGGTGAAGGTACCGGTAGCATTGTCGATCGTGCTCACCAGCCTAGACATGGTTCTGGCTATCTGGCTGCCGCTACGGCCGCCGATGGCCCCGGCCAGCACGTGCATCCTGGCAGCTTGTCGATGAACTTTGGCTATCTCGGCCAAAAAACCACCCGATTCGCCGGCCAAATGGCCCAGGGCTTCGTCGAGGCGACCTTGGGCGGCGCGGATGCCGGCCGACATGGCCTGGATCAGTTTCTGGGCTGCGCCGGAATTAAGGACCCGCGCCAGGATGGCTTTCTCAAACTTGTCCAGGAACTCGTCCCGGGCCGCTTTTTTCTTCGATTCGGCAAAATCGAGGCTCACTTTGCGCTCCTGGGCGATCAAAACCGACACCTTCATATAAGCCCCTGTCTCGCTGCGGTTTGCCGGGGCTAGATTGCGCTCCACATACAGCTCTCGCGCTTTATTCTGCAGCCGGTCATAATAATCTTTTTGCTCGTCGATATATTGATTCGCTTCCCGGTATACCTTGTTGCGGACGCGAAAGGCGTTTACAAATCCGGCAAAGGGAATGACGTTGGACATAGCGCCGATGAAATCATAGGCTTCGGCCGGTTGAGGACTCTGGGCCGGGGTTAACTGGGCCAGCATCGCCACCAGCAAGACGATTAAAACTAAACGAACTTTGGGCGGTAAGGATGGCCGGTGGTTCATTGTGGCACCTCCTCCGCCAGGTAGAAGCTTTCGGCGTATACCAGCCGCTCCTGATCAAAGCCCAACATGAGCTGGTCGGCGCCCATCATCAGTCCGCCGGGAATATCGCCTTCGGCCAGGTCCATTTCTGACACTTCCTGGTCCGCTAACAGCGTCTTGGCCTCGGCCGGTGACATGTCGGCCGTGAATTCCCTGGGATCGTAAAAGTGGGCGTAGATGGCCAGATCCAGCGGCGGCTCCAGCTCCACCGTCCACAGCAGTTGGCCGTCGACGAAGTCAAAGCGAGCGCCCAGATCGTAATAGGCCCACTCTTCCCAACGCACGTCCGTGCCTTCCAATTCCTGGAAAGTCAGCCTGAAGGTGTCCGGTGGGCCCATAAGCTCCAAGAGCCGCTCCCGGTGATCTTCGGCCGGGATGTCCAGGGCTTCTTCCAGGGTCATGCCCGTTTCTTGGGCCATGAGTTCGGCTACCGCTTGCGGATCGGTCGAAGTCAATGCTTCTTTCGGGCCATCCGAAGTCGACACTTCCTCCGAGCTAGCTGCAAAGTACTGGGGGGCTCCGCAGGCTAAGGCTGCCAAAGCCAGGAGAAAGAGCCAGCGAGCCGGCCCGGTGAACGAGCGGTGGCAAGGCAATGGGCGGGGGTGAGGGGTATTCATTTATGGCCTCCCAATCGAGTATTCCTTGTCTATTCAATTGGCACGATAATCCGAATCGTTAGGAATAATCGTAGTGAAATCCGGCCGTGCGGACAATAGCCTTCAGGGGGGATATTAGAGTTTAGTCAGGACGATATTCATCGAGGTTGGACCCCATTGATGCAAGCAGCTTCTCGCTCTCCCCGGCAATACTCTGCAAGGAAGAGCGAGAACTTGATAAACCGTCGCCATACACCATTCCAGGTAATTAGGCCCTCATATTAGGGGATGGGTTGTCCGGCTACATCAACATCATACGATAGAATCGCTGGACCCAGGCTTGCATCCGGTTCAGGTGGCAAAAGGGCGAAGTTGCTAAGGAAAACGTGCTGGCGGTTCCCCTTCCCGGTGCCAAAGGTAATGCTGGCTGGATTGAAAAGGCCGTCTTCGTCGGTAAGCAGCAAGGTAAACGAGCCGTCGTTGGGATCGATACGCACCAACTTGTGCTGCATTACCAGCAAGGCGAAGACATTACCGTGTACGTCGAAAGTGATCCCGTCCATACCGTCCAGTTCATCGAATTCCGGATCGCAATCGTCGATGCCGGCAACAATCTCCGGTTCACCGGCCATTCCATCTTTCAGGAGAGGCACTCGCACGAGTAAACCTCGGCTCGTGCTGGCCACATAGAGACTGTCTTTCCAAAAGGCTACGCCGTTAGCCCCCACTGGATCGACTTCGGGATCGCAGCCCATCAACCAATCGTGCTGGATCCAGCTCTCCACCTCGCCTCCACTGCGCGGAATGCGCCAGATGGTTCCCAGTGCCGAGTCGCTGACGTAGAGATCGCCTTGCTGGGCGAAAACTAGGCCGTTGGCCAGTACGATATTCTCACTGCCGGGTAGCCGTTCCGGGTCACTGTCGCCTGCCAGGCGGTAAACACCGTTGCTGCCCGGATCCATCGGGTTTGGATAGGCAAAGTATAGCTCGCCGGACGGACTCACTGCTAACCCAGCAGCGCCCGGCCCGCCGGGAAAGGCGTGCAATATGGTCTTCTCGCCATCAGGACTGATCTTCCAAATCTCGCCGAAGCTTTCTTCGACAGGAAACCAGAAGGGGTAGCCCACGCTGACGTAGATGTTGCCCGGCTTGTCGATGGCAATACCCTCAGGCAGTTCGCCATTCGCGGCATCAAAGGCGCTCACCACCTGAACTTCTTCATCCATCATGGTCGACGCCTCCAGCTCTTCAGCCTGCTCATCGGCGGGAGCGACGTTGGCCTTTTCTTCAGCAATGTCGTTCGCGCTGCTAACTGGGGTGCAGCCAACAATGACCGCCGCTATGCAAAGTAAAGCAACAACAATTCCAAAAAATACGAATCTCTGTGACATTTTTTACATCTCCTTTACCCAGGGTTAATAAAACTCAGGGCTCGTTATGAATAAACAAACGGTTAGAGCGCCGGCTTCACCTCCCCTTCGTGGGAAGGCAATGTTAGGTTGTATGCAAGAACAATTAGGAAACGGCCGTTTCGTTAATGTTGGTTAACCATTAGAATGATCTTGTCGATTTGGGCATTCATCTACATGTAGATGTTTTTGGCATTCCGCTGTCGTTCATTCTCGAGTTAATCGTTACTGGCCTAGGGCCAGTAACTCATCCAGGTCAGCTGCCGTTCTCTTACGATTTGGCCAATGTAGGACTTGCTTTCATCATCATCTCCGTGCAAAAGGACGTTCAGCTGCTTGGTTTATTCATTATAAAGAGGCTACTAGACCTAAATCAAGGGATAAGTGGTGCTTATATCAGTTTTGTATCACCTTGGCTCGTGTAAGAACCGTATTGTCGATAGTCCGACGCCACCTCCGCAATTTTTCGTCATGCACCATCAGGGACTTTCCGGCAACCCAAACCGATCCCGTTCCTCTGGCGTGAGCTGGCGAGAGACACAGCATTCATAAGCGTAAGCGATCAATTCTTCAGGAGAGCGCCAGACACGCTTGATAACCGGCTCGTTTAGGCCATCACCTGTCACAATAATGTGCGTCCCGTCCGGCGACCATCCGATAGTCAGAGGAGCACCTGGCACAGAGAAATTAAAAAGCTCTTCACCGGTTTCCGAATACCAAATCTTGACCAACTGATTGGCAAAGTCAGTTGATGCGATCAGCTTCCCATCTGGCGACCATTCACCGTCCACTTGCCCCTGGTGCTCGGTAAAGGTGAGGATTGACTCACCCGTTGCCACATCCCAGATTCGGGCCACCCCATTTTCGTAAGTGACGAGGATTTGTGTGCCATCCGGCGACCAATTAGTCCGATAGGACCACCCAAAGTCACTTTTCAGCACCATGAGCTCGCTTCCGCTGGCCACATCCCAGATGCGAGCGGGCGTATTAATGCCTGATTCGACAAAGATACAGCCGCTGGCGATGCGGGTGCTATCCGGCGACCATCGCGGCCAGCCCTGCATACAGACATCATCCGTGTGCAACGTTTTTATTAGTTCACCCGTTTCCGCGTCCCAGATATAAAGCGATTGCGGCGTGCCGGGTCTGAATCCGGCAGCAACAATAGATGAGCCGTCTGGCGACCAGTCCATGGTTAGGAATTGGGGCGATCCGAATGCATCTTCAGGCACTGATAAGATTGCCACTTTTTCTCCACTTTTGGCATCCCAAACATTTAGTGCGTAGTTTCCGGGGCCTTCGGCAAAGAGCAGGCGAGTCCCATCTGGTGACCAATCACCCCAAAAACTGCCTTGATCGAACTCCCTCAGTTGCCGCCCCGTAGTCGCATCCCACAACCTTGCACTACCATCTTCACCGCTTGTGGCAATCAATGTGCTGTCCGGCGACCAGCCACCCCACTCTTGTCCAAAGGTGTGTCCGAATAATATGGGTGTCGAAATTGACGCATCTCAAATACGGGGGCCTAGCACCCGAGAACCGCCAGTAAGAATCCACTTACCGTCAGGCGAGAATTCCACGAAACCTCTTTTGGTGGATGGTTCAGGTGCGGTATTGGGGATTTCAAATAGCAATCCGCCCGTAGCAGCATCCCATACTTTCACGATAGCATCAAGACCTTGGCTGGCGATGCGACGGCCGTCTTTTGACCAAGAGACGATCACCACATCTTCTGTATGTCCTGGAAGAACAAACAATGTTTCCCCGGTCGTCGCATCCCAGACCCGCGGCAGACCATCGCTTCCACCAGTGACGAGGCGGGTGCTATCGGGTGACCAGGCAACGGATTGCACATTACCAGCATGGCCATCTATTACCATTAGCTCAGCGCCCGTTGCAACATCCCAAAGCCGTACGGTTCCATCTTCCGATGCCGAGGCAATGCGACTGCCATCCGGCGCAAAGAGGGCATCACGAACAATACCTTCATGACCGGTCACAGTCGTTCGCTCCTCCCCGGTTTGAGCATCCCTTATCCGGAGGGTGCCATCTTCATGACCGGTCAGGATAGTCGTTCCGTCGGGCGACCAATCCAGACTCCTGCTGGCACTCTCATATCCTTGCAGCGTCAGAAGTGTTTCGCCATTGGTTGTGTCGAACACGACAGCCCCGCAGCCTTCCCCTGATTCTGTGTCTTGGGCGACTGCTACCAGCCGGTCACCATCTGGTGACCAGGCGAGATCGCGTAATAAGTTAAAACTCTCTTGACAGAGGTCTCCATGGGTATTGACGGAAAGCAGTTCACTACCGGTAGCGGCATCCCATATGATAATGGAATTTGGCGATGGACTGGAACCCGCGGCTATACGTCTCCCATCAGGCGACCATGTGGCAACCATTATCAGATCGAGGACAGAATTGCTCGGATCCAGAGTGCGAAAAGCCCGGAACGATTCGACACCGAGGGCCAACGCTCCCGCAGCCTGCGGCGTAAACGGGTACTTTTCCATAGCTTCTAGCGCCAGCAGCACACTAAGTTCTTGGTTTACGCCTCCCAACTCCCCTTCTGCCAGCGCTGCTAGGCCGATGCTAGCCTGCCGCAAGGCTTCCTGCCTCTGTTCGTCAGCCAGGCGCTGCTGACCGAAAGCGAAGAAAGATAACCCCAAGGCAACAATGAAACCGACGATTAGAGCCCCAATTAAGCCACGCCGCAAATTGCGCCGGGTGCGCACCTGCTGGGTTTCGCGTTGCTTATATGCTGTGTCAGCAATAATACTTGCTTGCAGATAATCTTCTTCAACCTTGGTCAACGCTAGTCCTGCGGCATCGCGCCAGGTGATGAACTGCTCTAGTTTAACGCCACCCGGTATAAGAAAGCTGCTATCACGCCCTGATTCTTCCCACTCGGCCGCTGCCCGGGTCACCTGGCGTTGGGTACGGATATCTGCCCAACTCTCCTCCAGCCAACTACGTAGCAAACCCCATTCGCGCAGCAACGCTTCATGGGCCACTTCAACAGTCGGTTCGCGCGTTTCAGGTTCGTGGTCGAAAGTAAGAAGGCGAAACCGACCAAATCTGGTAATTGATATTTCGTAAGCAGATGACGGGTTATCGCTGCCTGATAGACCATATAGCTCGGAACGTTGCACCCGTCGCCGGGTCATTTCCGTGCCTTCGCCTAGGGTGACCAGGCGCAGAAAAATCTGGCGTGACGCCTCTTGAGCGGCCGGATTAAGGCCATCATATATCTCGTCGGCTCGTCTACCCAGCGCCCCTAATACCCCGCCGCTATCCTCGTAGACATCCCGGGTTAATAATGAACCACCACGCCGTTCAAAAAGCTCGGTCAGAGCATACTGCAGCAAAGGCAGATTGCCAGGTTCGCTACCGACATCGCGGATGATTTGAGCCACCAAACCAGGTTCGAGCACCATACCCAATCTAAGCACCGGTTGGTTGATGGCTTCTTCTAATTCATCGGAACTAAGTGGGGTGACAAATTCGGTGCGTGAACGAACCAGTTCGGCAAAATCCATATATTGCAGCGGCCGATCGATAAAATCAGCTCGTATGGTCACCACAACTCGCAAGCGACTATCCTCGTCGAGGATGGCCGTAACCAAACTATCTAAGAAATGTACTCTTTCGACCTCATCCTCGACAAGGGTGAATATCTCTTCAAATTGGTCGATTACCAACAGTAATTCAGTGATCTCATCTGGCGGCAAGATCTGGTTGACCACCCGTTGAAGTCCCCGTTCATCAATCTGAAGTTGTTCTAACAAGTTGCTGGGAGGATTAACGGCCACTCGCATCAAGGCGGCTGCAACCTCGGCCATTGGCCTAGCGCCGGGGATCACGTCCACTACAAACCAATTTTCCGATTCAGGCACGCCTCCCTGGCGTAAAGCGGGGATCAGACCGGCCTTCACCACCGATGATTTACCGCTTCCGCTCGGGCCAACCACAGCCAGAAAGCGGGCCAAATTTTGATGACCGTTGGCCGAATCGCCAATACGACCCAATAAATCATGAATGAGGTTATCGCGACCGAAGAAATCGTCACTGTCGGCCTCAGTGAAGGAGCGTAAACCTTTATAAGGGTTTTTTAGATCGGCCAGCTCCTGGGCCGAGAGTTGGGGTAGAGTTAGCAGCCTGAAATCAGTCTGGGAAGCAGTGCCTTCCAACGCCAGCGCTGCCTGCAATGCCTCAAGGAAGGTCAGCGCATCGGGAAACCGTTTCTGTTGATCTTTGGCCGTCGCCGTCAACAAGATATGGTCAATCGCCGGTGGTAATGAGGCATTCTTTTCTGTAATGGATGGCAACATTTCAAATAGATGCTGCTGAATGTACAGCACGGGTGTTGGTCCGGGGAAAGGTTTTTCGCCGGTCAACATTTCATATAGCAATATACCCAAACTATAAATATCCGTTTGCGGTTTGACGGGCTCAGCGCGCAACTGTTCTGGCGAGGCATAGGCCGGGGAACCAATCAATGCACCCGCTTCCGTTTTATCGTCATTCACCCAGATGTCGAGATACTTGGCTATGCCAAAATCGGCCAGGTAAGCGTTATCATCCTCATCCAGCAAGATATTGGCCGGTTTGATATCGCGATGAATCACGCCATTACGATGGGCCATGTACAAGCCATGGCAGACATGATGTAAGTATCGTCCCACAACCGGCAGAGAGATAGGCCCTTGCTTCAACTTTGTTTCAAGACTGCCGCCTCGGAGCAAACGCATAATGAGATAAGCGGCATTCGGCTCTCGCCAGTAATCGTACAACGGCACGATATGGGGGTGCTCTAATTGAGCGACTGTCTGGGCCTCAGTTTCAAATCGGCGAATGAAAGGCGGCTGGTTAGCATATTCAGGTAAAATAATCTTTACTGCCACCTCCCGATCCACACTACGTTGTACAGCCCGGTAAACCACGCCGAAGCCGCCTGTGCCAATACGTTCCCCTAACTCATAGCCAAGCACGGAACGGCCGCTCAAGTCGTCCTGACCAATCTCCTCTGGCATAGGTGTGGGCGTAGGTAAGGGCGATTGGGGTAAATCACTGCGAGCCAGACGCACAAAGGCGATCTGCTCGGATTCATCAATATTGAGAGACAGGGCCAGCCTCTCGGCTACTTGCACCGAGGGGCGCAGCGAATCGTATTCAACCTTACGGATGGTCACGGTAGCACAATGGACACGCCTGGCCAGTTCGGCCTGAGTTAAGCCCAACGCGCGCCGGCGTTCACGTACGATTTGACCAAAGGTAGCGCTAACTTCCATTGTCATCTCCGTGCAATAGGGGAAACTAATTACTTGACTTCCTCATTATAAAGAAAGGAATTGATCGAGTTCAAGGGGCAAGTGATGCTTATATCAGTTTTGTATCACCTAAGCTCGGGAAGAGCATGTTCTTTTGTGACTGAACTAAAACATAATCTTACCAAGATCGGTTGGCTTTCCGGCAAGCTGGTACAATCATGACATCCAGCAGCTAAAGTAAAAAAAGGATTGTGATGGAAAGTCTAAAAGGAATCGAAGCCTTTGAAAAAACGGAACGTCTCATCGTGGTGGCCGCCCACCCCGACGACCTGGAATCTTTGTGCGGTGGCGCGGTGACGTTCCTGGCCCGGCGGGGCGTAAAAATCTTTTCCGCCAACTGCACCCTGGGCGATATCGGCGCACAAGACGCCACCATGGTCCGGCCGGCCTTGGCCAGCACTCGCCTGGCCGAAGCCGAGGAAGCGGCCCGCATCTTGGGCATCACAAAAACCTTTAACCTGGGCCATCACGACGGCGAATTATTGCCCGACCTGAATTTGCGGGGTCAGATCGCCCGGCTTTATCGCCTGACCCAGGCCGATACCCTGTGGACCTTCGATCCCTACTGGACGGGCCAGATCCACCCCGACCACCGGGCGGCCGGCCAGGCTGCCCTGGACGCCTACATGCCCTCCAAGATGCCTCTCTACCGCCCCGAGCAGCTCAACGAGCCAGAGGCGGGGTTGGGTTGTCTGGAGCGGGTCTTCTTCTTTTCCACCGATCGCGATCCCGACATCTTCGTCGACGTGACGGCCGTCTATGAGACCAAGCTGGCGGCCTGCATGGCCCACCGCAGCCAATTCCCTAAAGGTGAAGAAAGCCTGGAATGGTTGAAGGAGATCGACCGCAGGCAAGGCCAGACCATCGACGCGACCTACGCCGAATCATTCAAAGAAATTCGGGTCTGGTGAACGGTTCAGGCTTTGCCCCCGGCGGCCGGCAGCTCGATGGTGAAAGTCGTCCCCTGGCCCGCTTCGCTGGTCACCTCGATCCGGCCGTTGTGGGCCCGGACGAGTTGTTGGGCGATGGCCAGGCCCAGGCCGGATGATCCCCCGCCATGGGGGCGGGAACGATCCCCGCGCCAGAAGCGGTCGAATATATAAGGCAGGTCGTCGGCCGGGATGCCCTCCCCTGTATCGGCCACGGTGATGATCACCGTCCCCGCCCGGTTGACCGCTTGCAGAGTGATGGTCCCGCCAGGCGACGTATAGCGCAAGGCATTGGCCATTAAATTACCCAGCACCTGGTCCAGCCGGCCGTAATCGGCCCAGACCGTCAGGCCGGCCGCATCGCCTTCAGTCGAAACGGATAACGTGACTCCGGCCGCTTCCGCCTGGCCGCTGAAACTGGTACCCACGTCGGCCAGCAACTCGGCCACGTTCACCGGCTCCTGGTTCAGGGCCAACTGGCCCGCCTCGGCCAGGGACAAGGTCTGCAAATCTTCCACCAAACGGGCCAGCAGCCGGGTCTCCTCCAGCGTAGCCTCCAGGTGGGCTTCGTTGGGCTCATATACCCCATCCACCATGCCTTCCAGGTTGCCCTGGATGATGTGCAGCGGCGTGCGTAATTCATGGGCCACATCGGCCGTGAGATTGCGGCGTTGTTGTTCAGCCCTTTCCAGTTCCCCGGTCATACGATTGAAGGAATGGGCCAGCCGCCGGAAATCTCCCGGCCCACTTTCTGGGACCCGGGCGCTCAAATCCCCTTCGGCTACCGCATCGGCCGCGGCCATTACCCCGGCCAAAGGCGTGGCGATGCCCCGGAAAGCGCGGGTCGCCAGGGCGATAGCCAAGATAGGCAAAGCCACCGCCAGGCCACAACCCAAGATCCAGACCAGCACCGCCGTTTGCCCGTCGCCGCCGAATAATCGCGATAGCAAAAAAGCGGCCACGGCCAAGCCGCCCAGGAACAACAGGATGATGAAGCCAAAAGCGACCGCGAAACGCAAAAATAAGGCGCCGCCCTTCCACGGCGACGGCCGGCCGCCGCGCCAGCCTTGATGGTCCCAGCCTTCGTGGGATCGCCATTTCTCCGGCCAATCTTCGCCCCATGGCCCTTGACCCCGCCATTGTTTCCACGGCCGTTTCTGGTCTCGCCAATTTTGGCGCCGCCATTCCTTATCCGGCTTCAATCTTATTCCTCGTCAGTGAACTTATAGCCGATACCGTATACGGTGAGCACGTAATGGGGCTCGGCCGGGTCCGGTTCCAGTTTACGCCGCAAATTTTTGATATGGGCATCGATGCTACGATCGTAGCCATCGTAAGCCACCCCGTGCAGCCGGTCCAGCAGTTGGGCCCGGGTAAAAGCCTGGCCCGGATGTTGGGCTAGCATAGCCAACAAATTGAACTCACTTCGCGATAGCTGTATCCCTTCGCCCTCCCGGCGGACGGTATGGCCGTTCAGATCGATCTCCAGCCCGGCCGCCCGGATCAAGCCCGGTTGGCGGAGACCTCCTTGGGTGCGCCGCAAGACGGCCCGGGCCCGGGCCACCAACTCCCGGGGCGAAAAGGGTTTAGTGATATAGTCGTCGGCCCCAATTTCCAACCCGATCAGCCGGTCCGCTTCCTCCACCCGGGCGGTGAGCATGATGATGGGCACATCGCTGTCCCGCCGCAGCGCCCGGCAAACATCCAACCCGTCCATCGCCGGCAAATTCAGGTCCAGGACCACCAGATCCGGCCGTTCCCGGCGGTTGATGGCCAGCGCTTCCTGGCCTCCGGCGGCCGCCAGCACCCGGAAGCCACCTCTTTCCAGGTAGTCTCGGGCAAGTTTGACGATTTTCGCCTCGTCATCCACCACCAAGATCAATTCATTCATCGTCAGGCCACATAATAATGAGGGCGGGTTCGAGACCCGCCCCTACGCCAATTGTGTACAAATCTTCCGGATAAGCAACGAAGTCAAAGGGGTCCAAAGGTGGACCCCTTTGACTCTAGGCCTTCATGACCGGCTCATCCGATGGTTCGTCGTGCCAGGGCGGCCGGTGGTCATGGCCCCAATTGTGGTGCCAGCCATGGCCCGGACCGTGACCCCAGCCCTTGCCTTGGCCCCAATGGCCGCGTTTTCGCCAGAAGAGCATCCCAAAAAACAACTTAAAGACGAAGCCGATGGCCATCAGGACCAAAAAGAATTTGATCATCCCGCCCAGGAACCAGCCGAAAGTCGATCCGCCACGGCCAAATCCGGGAGCTTGCCAAGGTCCGTTGTAAGGGACCTCTGCGCCACGGCCCTCGTTACCGGGGACCACGACCGTCCCGGCGCCGTCCGACACCTTGCCCACGAAGTAACCCTGGGTCCATCCGGCCCGGTAAATCGAAGATCCGGCCAGGCCCAACAGGCCAATGATCAATAGCATTGCCAAAAGCGCGCCTAAGAATCGTCCACGAAACATACTATATCTCCTTCAAAATTGTTGAATGAGGCATTTAGTGCCCCAACTGAATTTCGGGATCAGTATGGCCGAAAGTTGTGTAAGAATTATGAATGGTTGGGGGAAATGTGGTGAAGGGTATTAGAAACCAAGCTCCGACGCTGGGGGAAACCACCATAAAATAAGCCCCAGACGAGCATAAAGGTCAGGCGGAAGATGATGCTGAGGGCCATGACCATGCCCCAAAGTACGCCCACCAGGAGGATTAGCAAGATCAGAAACCAATTGATGCGCCGGCCTGGCTTCTTTTCACCTTGCAGATCGTTAGGGCTTTCAGATTGCTTCTCGGACATAGATCATCCTCTCTGGTTAACCATATCCATGGTTACAAGCTCGTCCCTGGCAAGGGAGTGTTTACAGTACAACAGAGTCATTTGGTGCCTGCCGCAAGACAATTGTTTCTGGGGCCACGAACAAACAGTCATTGTTAATAGATTGGTCCAGCCTGGTGACGAGTCTTTCGTGCAGCCTATGCTCAATCGTGCCTTGACACCTCACAATGCTTCCTTTAGACTGTCATCATTGCGATTGCGCGCCATCTCTAATCTGGTTGGGGATTTTACAACTTTTCGAACCAGGTTGAGTGCTGTGCCAGCCGAGTTAGCGCACTGTTTGTTTGGAGAGTTTCTTAATCTACATTCGTTACAGCATCTAGAAAATGAGGTCTTCGATGATTAATACCTTTTTCAAGGTAAAGGAAAACCAGTATACCGTTGTTGTCTTTATCGCCCTGCTTTTAGCCTTGGCCTACATGGTTAGCACGGCAAGCGCCATGCCCGCTTCGGCGCCTAACGGTCAAGATTTCTTTTCATATACGCCCGTCTTTGGTTCGATGACAATTTACAAACAGACGATACCAAATGGCGATCCTACGGGCTTTCAATTTACCGGTGATGTATCGGCTACACTATCCGATGACCAATCAATCTTCGTATCGAAGGTGTCCGGCACCTATACCGTGACCGAGATCCTGCCCGATGGCTGGGGTCTGATCGACATCACCTGTGATGATGCAAACAGTTCTGGCGACATCACGACACAAACGGCGACTATCATCATTGATTTTGATGAGGATATAAACTGCACCTTCACCAATAAAAAATTTGCGGATACTTATCTGCCGATGATAATAAAAAAATAGCGACACAGGGGTGGAACAGCCACTATACTATTAAAATAGATCATATAGGCCTGTTTCATATTAAGGCGCAACCTTTCTTTAACTGGTATTTTCTGAGTAACTGTGTCACCCAACGCAGAAATAATCCCCGCTTCATACCGTAACAGGTTAACGCGCTGGCTATTGGCGCTCTTGAGCCTGGTCGCTTTTGCCTGGCGCCTGCACGGTCTGAGCCGGCAAAGCCTGTGGCGAGATGAGGTGGATGCGATCTTTTTTGCCCTGCGCGACTTGAGCGCAACGCTCTCGATGTTCGACAGCGCCGGCCAAAACGGAGCCCTCTTTTTCCTCGCGCTTCGTCCATGGCTGCGGTTCTTCGGTAGTAGTGAGTTCGCCTTGCGCTATCCCTCGGTCATCTTTGGCGTCTTGGCCGTGCCTCTGTTGTGGCAAGTCGGCCGCCGCCTAATGCCCCAAAACAACTCGCCAACGGCGGGAAGGACCAGGAAGGACCGGCAACGAAGCAGCTCACCCTGGTCGCGGACACTGTGGCAAGCGACCGTGGGAAATGCCGCTCTGCTGGCGGCCGTGTTTCTGGCCATTAACCCTTACCACTTCTGGTACAGTCAAGATGGCAAAATGTACTCGCTGGTCATACTGCTGGCCTTGCTCGCCGCCTGGTTCTGGCTCGGGGGAATCGCTCAGGGCGGCTGGCGACCCTGGCTCGGTTTCCTGATAACGACCAGCGTTGCCATGTACACCCATCTGCTCATGATCCTGCTGATTCCCCTTTTTTTTGTCTGGTTTTTGCTCGCCTGGCCGCAGAGCAAACATCACCGGAGCGGTTATTTGCTCACCCTGGCCGGCCTTACCCTACCCTATTTGCCATTCGTATGGTGGCAGTGGGATCTACTCGCCGCCAGCGACCAGCTAACAGCCATCGAATTCACCCCCTTGGCCGGTGTTGTCAGCAGCCTTTTACTTTACCAGAGCCAGAGCATATTACCGCCCGGAAACCCCATATGGCGCGTGCCCCTCATCGCTTCAATCCTGTCGGCCCTGTTTTTAGGCTTCCAGGCCATTTCGCCATCTTCGAGCGGGATCCTACCTCATCTCTCAGGAAAACGTCGCCATTTACTCATCGTCAGTTGGCTGATCGTGCCCGTTCTATCCATTTACCTGCTGAGTTTGCGCCAGCCGGTCTTCGTTCCTCGCTACATCATCTGGATCGCCCCGGCGGCCGTGATGTTGTTAGCCTTGGGTGCCCAACTCCTTCGCTTGTATGCCGGCAACCTGGCAAAACCTTTGGCTACGCTTTTGGTCGTTTATGTGATCGCTTACTGGGGATATTTGGGCTACCTGGAAAAGACGTTAGATCTGAAGGACGATCTACGGGGCGGGGTCCAGTACATCTACCAGCGCCGGCAAGCGGATGAACTTCTGATTCTTCAAATCCCCCATCTAGAATACGCCTATCGTTATTACAGCAGCGAACGAGGGCCTGATCCTTTCGCCGGTAGTGACGAACGCCTCGGCCGCTGGGTGGAAGGCCTCTATACGGCCGGTGAACTCGACGAAAACCAGGCCAGGCAATTCGTCGACGAAGAAATGCGCCAAATGACCGCCAGCGCGGCCGCCATCTGGGTCCTTTACGCGGATGAAGAAACCGCCGATCCGCGCTATTGGATGGATGAGTGGCTCAACCAAAACCTAACGCTGGTCGACGCTGCTGATTTCCATGGAACTCGGGTACGATATTACCATTTGGAATGACGGCCGCCAGAGCCATCAGCGGAAGATCGCATCGGCCGGCATGCCCGGTTTGAGCATTTGCTCCGGGTTTTCCAGCCGGATCTTCACAGCGAAGACCATGTGTACCCGCTCTTCCTGGGTCTGGACATTTCTGGGCGTAAACTCCGCTTCCGAAGCGATAGCCGCCACTTCACCGGCAAACGACTGGTCATAGGCATCGACGCCGACTTCCACTTCCTGGCCTAAGAACACCTTGCCCAATTCCGCCTCGGGCACGTAAACGGTCAGGGTCACCTCGTCCAGGTCGGCCAGGTTGAACAGCGCGGCTCCCGGCGCGGCCAACTCCCCTTCATGGACCATTCGCTCCAAGACCACTCCGCCCGTCGGGGCCAACAGTTCCGTCCGGCCCAATTCAATCTCCAGGGCTTTCAAAGCCGCCTCGGCCGTGGCCAAAGCTGCTGCCGCCTGGGAAACCTGGGCTTCCAAGATCATGATTTCCTCGGTCGTAGCCCCGGCCAACAGGCGATCCAAGGCTGCCTGGGCCTGGGCCAGTTGCCCTTCGGCCACGCTCACCCCCGCCTGGGCGAAGATGATCCCAGCATCGGATTGGGCCACCAGATCCAGGCTCGTCTCCGGCGCTGACTGGGCCTGGGCCAACGCCGCCTCGGCCGCATCCCGGCCCGCCTCGGCGATGGTCACTTGCGCCCTGGCGGCGGCCACGGCCGCGCTAGCGGCAGCGATCTCCTCGGCCGAAGCCCCGGCCCGCGCCAGGTCCAGTTGGGCTTGGGCGGCGTTCCGGGCGGCTTCGGCCGCCTGCATCTGAAACCTGGCCATCTCCTCCGGCACACCGCCCACATCGTGCCGCATCAGATCATCGTAGCTGGTCCTGGGCTGCAGGTAATTGGCCTCGGCCTGGGCCAACAGCGCCTCGTGGATGGCGATCTCTTCCGGCCGGGCGCCGGCCCGCAGCCGGGCTAACTCGGCATTGGCTTGGGCCAGGCCTGCTTCGGCCGCCGTTACCGCCCCTTCAGCTTGGGCCAGCGCCGCTTCGGCCTGGGCCACCGAGCTCTCCGTCTGTTCCACGGTGCGGGCGCTATTGGCGCCGATTTCCGCCTGGGTCAGGGTCGCCTTGGCCGCAGCTAATGACCCCTCGGCCGCCAGCTCGGCCGCCCGAGCAGCGGCGATCTCCTCGGCCGTCGCCCCGGCCCGGGCCTGGGCCAATTGCGCTTCGGCCGCATCTAAGGCCGCCTCGGCCTGGGCCACCGTCGCCAGCGCCCCTTCCTGTTGGGCCAGCAAGGATCGTTGGTCCAGCCGCAGTAACAAGTCGCCTGCGTCGATACTATCCCCTTCACCGGCGGCCGTCTCCACCACCAAGCCGCCCAGTTCGGCCGCCACCGTCACATCCTCCGCCTCGATGCTGCCCGAGGCCATTAATTCCCCCGCCCTTCTGACCGGCCGCCGGACCACCGCCTGCGTTTCCGGCCGGGTCTGACCGCCTTCAGCCGCCATCTCGGCCGTGAATTGCTCCCAGGCGCCTGGGCTCAACTGGAAATAGATCCAACCCACGGCCACCGCCCCAACGATCAAGGCTACTACGCCGGCGATAATCTTCGTTCTTTGACTCATCTTTGTTCTCCTAAATGAACCGAAAACCTGACTTATGTTTAAGTCAGTCTTCGGCTTCATTCTTTAACTTGTTTCCCGGGCGCTGGCGACGAAGACATCCTCCAGGGAGGGGGCGATCACCTCCGCGCTGCACACTTCCAAGCCCGCTTCCGCCAGGGCCTCTTCGATGGCCGGCTTCTTATCCTCTACATCCTCGGCCACGACGTGAACCAGGGCGCCGTAAAGGGCCACTTCGCCGAAGCGCCCGGCCGCCCGCAATGTCTGCACCGCCACATCAGGCGCCGAGCAGTCGATCTCCAGCACTTGCCCGTGCATCTTTTCTCGTTTGATCTCTTCCGGCGATCCCAGGGCCACCAGCCGGCCGCGTTGGATAAAAGACAGCCGGTGGCAATGTTCGGCTTCATCCATGTAATGGGTGGTCACGAAAATCGTCCGGCCTTCATTCGAAATTTGATAGAGCAGGTTCCAGAACTCTCGCCGTGAGATGGGATCCACTCCGGCCGTAGGCTCGTCCAGGAAAAGCATCTCCGGCTCATGGATGAGAGCACAACCCAAAGCCAGCCGCTGCCGCCAGCCGCCCGATAGATTTTTGGCCAGTTCCCGCTCCCGGCCTTTGAGTCCGGCCATCTCCAGGATGATCTTTTTACGGGCAAGCAGTTGTTCACCGCGTACATCATAGGCCCCGCCGAAGAAATTCAGATTCTCGACCACCGTCAGGTCGTTGTATAGGCTGAATCGTTGCGACATATATCCAATGCGCCTCCGCACCTCGGCCGTTTCCGTCGCCACGTCAAAACCCAAGACTGTAGCCGAACCCGAGGTGGGTTTGATGAGGCCCATTAACATGCGCATGGTCGTCGTCTTACCCGCGCCATTGGGGCCCAGGAAACCGAAGATCTCGCCTCGCTCCACGGCGAAGCTGACCCGGTCCACGGCCGTGAAATCGCCAAAGCGTTTGCTTAGCTCGACCGTTTCGATGGCCTGATGGTTGGCCCTATTTGCCCTATCGATCTGCATATTAATCCAGGCGCGTCCGCCTCATCAACAAAATAGTCACGCTATAAATCACGACCCCCAGGCCCATAATGGCCAGCCACTCCCGCCAAAACACCTCGAGGCCGGCCCCTTTGAGCAAAATACCCCGAAAGATGATGAGCCAATGTTTCAGGGGGAAGATGTTGGCGATAGTCTGCATGAAGGGCGGCATGGTATCCACCGGGAAGGCATAACCGCTGAAAACGATCATCACCATCACCACCATGAAGCAGATGAGCAAAGCCTGCATCTGGGTCCGGGCCACCGACGATATCATCAACCCCCAGCCCAGCTCGACCAGGATATAGAAGAAGGCCAGGACCATCAGCAAAGGTAGCGAGCCGCGCATGGGCACGTCGAACAGCCAGACCACCATGCCCAACATCAGCAGGAATAAGACGTAACCCAGGCTAACGGCCATCACCGACTTGCCGATGACCAACTGGGCGGGCGATACCGGCGTGACCACCAACTGCTCCAGGGTGCCCAGCTCCCGCTCGCGGGCGATAGCCATGCTGGCTAACATGGCCGAAATGGCCGCGGCGATGAAACCCAGCTCCGAGGGGATCATGAAGTTGGACTCCTTCAACTCCTCGTTGAACCAGACCCGCATGCTCATGTCGAGGGGCGCGGCCGCCCCGGTGGCGCTGTTGAGGGCCTGGACAGCGAATTGCCTACCATAGCTGGTTGCCAATCCTTGACCGGCCTCGGCCGCCGTCTGCGCCGCGGCCACATCGGCCCCATCGACGATGAGCTGTACCTGGGGCCGGTCAGACCCGGCGCTATCCAGCCCGGCCTGGAAACCGGCCGGGATCACCCAGGCAGCCAGGGCCCGGCCACGATCGATATCATCCGTCACCTGGTCCAGGCTATCCACATAATAAGGGTCGAAGGTCTCGGCGTTCTCCATGGCGATCACCAACCCCCGGCTGGCCTGGCTCAGATCCATATCCAGCACGGCCGTCGGCAGGTGGTCGATGCCTTGCGACGTGGACCAGGCGACCAGCAGAAGCTCCGTCAGCGGGCCCAATAATATCAGCGGCGCCAGCAACCGGTCCCGGAACAACTGGATGAATTCTTTGGTTATGAGAGTCCGCATTCTAAAAAACATAGGGGGGTCCTCACAACTTCTTCTTGAACATGAGCACCGTCAACGATAAAAAAACAACCCCCACCGCCAGCAAAGCAGCGGCAAAACCACCTAAGCTGGTCAGGTCGGCCCCTTTCACGAAAATGCCCCGGCTGATGATCACGAAATGGGTGGTAGGGAACATGAACGCTTCCATCTTCAAAATCGGACCCATGAGGCTGAAGGGGATCAAGAGTCCGGACATGAAAAAGCCGGAAAAGAGAAAGATGATCATCGAGCCCAAGATGGCCACCTGTTGGCTGCCGGCAAAAACGGATAAGAACAGGGCGATGCTCATGGTGGCGAAGAGAAAAAGTAACGATAAGAGCAGGAACAGGGGCAAACTGCCCCGGAAGGGCACGTCGAAGGCGAAAATGGCCACGGCCATGCACAATGGCACGCTCAAAAAGCCGGCCATCATGTAGGGGATCAGCTTGCCCATGATCAGCTCGACCCGGCCGATGGGCGTGGCGATCAGCCCTTCCAGAGTGCCCCATTCCCGTTCCCGGGCCAGGGCCAGGGAAGCGGCCATGGCCGGCACGCTGAGCACAATGCCCACCAGAGCCGGGATCATGGACACCGTGTAACGCAAGGAGGGGTTGAACCAGGCCCGCAAACGCAAGTCGATGGGATCTTCCAGGTTTGACGGCAGGCCGGCCCGGGCTAACTGTTGGGCCACTCGCTCCCTGGCGAAATGTTCCGTATGCTCGCTGATATGGCGGATGGCGTGGCCGGCCGTGTTGGGATCGGTACCGTCGATCACCACCTGGACGCCGGCCGTTTTCCCGCTGAGCATCGCTTCTTCAAAACCCCGCGGAATCACCACCACTGCCTTGATCTGGCCGCGCATCATCAGCGGTTCGACTTCATCCAGGTATTGGGGCCAGGCCTCCAGGCGCAAGGCATCGGTGCTGGCCAATTGGCTGATATATTGGCGAGATAGCGGGCTAAGGTCCTGATCCAATATACCAATGCCCACGTTGGTGATATCCACTGAGAAGGCATAGGCCATCGTCACCAGGGCTAAGGCCGGCGAAAACAGCAGTAAAATGAAAGATGTCTTATCGCGAGTGATATGCCACCACTCTTTTCTCACAATCGATAAGACCCGCCGCCACTTCATCGCTCACATCCTTGGTAAAAGGACGCGGACCAACACGGAGTAACGCTGATTTTCCTTTTTATATCCGTATTCATCCGCGCTCCTCTGCCTCTTGGCCTTTCAACTCGCCCTGGCTCATACGCCGCCGGATGAGGGAGATGAAAGCCTCTTCCATCCGCGGCCGGGCCCGCCGCATATCTTTCACCTCGATGCCCTCGGCCGCCAAGACCGCCCGCATCCGGGCCATTAACTCGTCGCCATCATGGCCAAAAACCCGCAATTGATCGCCGTAAATCTGCACTTCCAGCACGCCTTCCAGGCCACGCAGGACCGCCTGTCCCCGGCGAACATCCGAAGGCCACAGGGCGATCAATTCCCCCTCGGTCATCGCCTTCACCGCCTCCGGCGTATCGCAGACCACCATCTGCCCCTGGTAAATCAGCCCCACCCGCGAGCAGCGCTCGGCTTCGTCCATGTAGGGCGTGCTGACCACCAGGGTGATCCCCCGCAGGTGCAACTCGCCCAGGATATCCCAAAATTCTCGCCGCGAGACCGGGTCCACGCCCGTGGTCGGTTCGTCCAGGAAGATGATCTCCGGCGTATGGATGAGGGTGCAGGCCAGGGCCAGTTTCTTCTGCATGCCGCCCGAAAGATGGGCCGCCCGCCGGTCGCGAAACTCGGCCAGGCGGGAAAAGTTCAACAAACGCTCGATGCGCTCCTTTCGTTCCTCTCCCCGCACCTCGAAGACGTCGGCGAAAAAATTCAGATTTTCCCACACCGACAGATCGCCATAGAGATTGAAGCGCTGGGCCATATAACCGATGCGTCGCTTGATGGGCTCGGGCTCCCGCACCGTGTCGAAGCCGGCCACCCGGGCCCAACCCCGGGTGGGGTCCATGAGCGCCGCCAACAGGCGAATAGTAGTCGTTTTGCCGGCCCCATCAGGGCCCAGCAAGCCGAAGATCTCCCCCGGCCGGATCTGCAGCGTCAGGCCATCCACGGCCACTACCGTCTTGAAAGCCCGGGTCAGATCATGGGTTTCGATGATTGCTCCGATTTCGGAGGCCCCGTTTTTGGAGGCCCCGCTATCAGCGTTCACGGCCGCCCGTTTCCCTGACGCCCAGGCCGCGCAACACCATTTGCTCGGCCGCGTCCCACAATCCGTCGATATCCTGGGCCAACATGCCCAGCCCAATGGCCAGGGTCAGGCCGTCAAACAAGGTCAGGATCACCGCCGCCGTGGCCTCGATTGATTCGACCCGGAACTCGCCCGTGGCGATGCCTTCGTCGATGATCCGCTTCATATTGGCCAGGTACGGTTTATATATTTCCCGGGTCAACTGCTCCACGTCTTCGTCCAGGTGGGTCTGGGCCCAGGCTTCCAGCGTGATGCCGAAAAAGTCGAACATCGACTCAGCCTGGCCCCGGAAATAGGTCAGGCTGGCTTGCAATTTCTCCGTGGCGCTGATGCTTTCGTCGGTCACGATGATCTCCCACCCCTGGGCCATGGGTTCCATGACCACTTGCAGCAAGGAGATGAACAGCTCTTTTTTGCTCTTGAAATACCAGTACAGGGTCCCCTTGCTCAAACCGCTCTCGGCCACGATATCGTCCATCGTGGTCTGGAAATAACCCTTGCGGTTGAAGCAAGTGAGGGCCGCCTGGTAAATTTGTTCCTTGCGCTCGGCCGCAATATCTGCTTTTGGCGTCATGATCTACCGCCTCTATTTAACGTTTGATGCGGCGTAGCACCCACAGCATCACCGCCGCCAGGCCGATAGAGTCAAGGGCGCTGAGCAACAATCCCAGCCAGCCTTCCAGGCCGATCAGCGGCGCGATAAATTGATAGGTGATCACGGCCCAAATCACGCCGGCGGCCGTACCCACCAGGATGTCCACGGCCGTGCCGTAAGGCGGTTCGCTGTGAAAAGCCATGGGCAACAACCAGGTAACCAATACGCTGCCGACGATGGTGATCAACAATAATACAGCCATCTCACACTCCACACACCAGGTATATGAGCATACCAATAAACCAACTAGACCGACCAGTCAGTCTAGAGAAATTATAGATCGATCGAGTGGTTGGTGTCAAGGGGAAACTGGCCGTTCGGTACGGGCATCCATGGCAACGTAGGGGCGCTGTAGGGGTGCTGCGCCCCTACAGCCCTATTGGGCATCATTTTAGAGGCGGGGGACGAACTTTCATGGCGGGATTCGATGATTGAATGAACTGTCCTAGCAGGTTCTATCTCAGCTTATCGTTATCTTTTGCCTGACGCGCGCATCATGTCGGGTCTCCGCCCAGCACTTGCTAATCGATTTCTCGATAGAGACTTCCATTCATAAGTACCGATTTTATTGCTCCCGGTCATTGACATCCATGGCCCTAGGATGAATCGCAGAAAAAAAGAGCCGGCGCATATGACACATATTCCATTGGGACTTAATGATCGCTTATAAAAACGCTTATAAGCCGAAGGATTTCCCACATTGTCAATAATCAGGTCATAACGCTGCCCATTTTGGCAAAAAATCTTCTTGCGTGTAATCAATGACCTGATCCGCACCAAGCGAGCTCGCCATATCCAGATTCCTCGTGCTGCACACCCCGGTCACTTCAGCCCCGAAGGATTTGGCAATCTGCACCGCAAACGTACCCACACCGCCGGAGGCACCATTAATCAAAACCTTTTGTCCTGGCTGAATCTGTCCATGATCGCGAAGTCCCTGCAGGGCAGCGAGCGCCGCCCCAGGTACCGCCGCCGCTTCCTCAAATGTCATACTGGCTGGTTTCAACGCTAGTGCATCTTCAGGAACAGATACATACTCGGCAAAAGCGCCACCACCACACGCGCCTATGTCTCCGAATACCTCATCACCTGGCTTAAACTGCTTGACGTTTGCCCCAACGGCTTCAACCTGCCCCGCCATGTCAGATCCGATTAACGTGTTTCTTGGTTTAAGAAGCCCGACCATTAGGCGGACCAAGAACGGGTCAGCTCTCATGAGATGCCAGTCTCGTGCATTTACGGATGCCGCCTGAACTTTTACCAGTACTTCATCTTCCTTGGGAGCAGGTTTTTCCACTTCTTTGAGATGAAGAACATCCGGTGGTCCGTATTCCGTGTAAACAATCGCTTTCACGAGTCTCCTCCAAATATACTTTGTTTCTTTAAGCGTATCAGTCGCTCTCGACCCAATTGACCGAAATCAAGGGCAAACCCAGGGAGTAGAGCCTCCGCAGCAGGCCCTGTAAAGCGGCTTGGTCAACAGAGCCGGTCAGCGTGGTGACCGGCCGACCGTCATCCTCGCCATCGATCGTTATCGTCATGTTCCCGACCCATTCTGTCAAACTTTCATCGAGGCGCCCTGACACCTTGATTTGGTAGGTCGCCAGCCGGTCTAGGGTGAGTTTGCGTTTGCCTTTCTTCATCATGTATCGCCCCTTAAGCCAATTGCATAAATTCAAGATGGTCTTGGTGTCTTACCCCGAGCGTATTATTCAAGGGGCTTATGGTCCTATTCTTGCAGTTTATCCAGAACTAAACGCTGCCTGAGTTTCTCTTCGGCTGCGCCGTTTCATATACAAAACGCTACCGAGCAGACCAAAGAGGACGATCACAAACATCCCCTCCACGCCAAAGGATCCCAGCCATTCCTTTCCGGGCACGAGGGAGACAAATTCTTCGCCTGCAGACCCCGTCAGGAGCGTGTTGGCCAAGGTATTCCCAACCCAGTGCATGAGCACGGCCGGCCAAACGGAACCAGTGCGTATTCTGATCTCGCCATACACAACTGCAAAGACAATGGTGCCCAGAATAAAGCGTGGCAGCAGAGTGACCAATCCCTCTGACGTGTGGGCCCACAGTTCACGCAGGTAGGGGAGGTGCCAGGAAGCCCATATCAAGCCGACCAGCATATGGCCCAGCAGACGGTCATTCAGGCCATAAACCTTGGGGGCCAGATAACCACGCCAGCCGACTTCCTCAAAAAAGGCGAAGATGAAAAATGTCACTGCCAGTGGGATTACTGCCGTCCCAAACTCGAGTGCTGTGAAGTTGCTGATGGTGCTTGCCCCCAGTAGCAGGCCCAACACAAGCACGATAGTGATGGTGACCGGGTAAACGAGGACGCTCAGGGCATACCAGCGACCATTTCCCCTAAATGCCGGTTTGAGGCCCAGTGATACCTCGTCTCGCAACAGGAATTTCATCGCCAGGGCGGATACGATGGGCGCGGTTGCCCATACCAGAAAGCCGAGACCGGGCGAAGTGGGGTCGCCTCCCAGAATCGGCCCCAGCCAGGCCAGCCCGTTTACCAAGATGGCGAAAATGATGATATTGCGTATGGTTTGTTTTCTGTTTGCTGCCATTATTGCTAAATCCCTTCACTGATCACTATAACGAGCCGGTCTTGTATGGTCGTCTGTGCGACCACATTACTCTTGATTGGTCACCCATTTGGCGATGATGGAGAACTTCAATTACGCGTTCGCTGATTTGCTCGCCGGTTTTCTGTAGGCTGTCTGCGGTGGCAAACGATCTGGCTCATGTTTCACCTGTGGGTTCAGGTAGCATAAGCTCTGACCAGGGCCTCCCCCTTCATAGGATCAAATGTCCCTACGGCCCAAAGCCGCAGTTGATTGAGCCAATCATAGCTTTCCGAAGCGGTGAATAGAGTGACGGCCGTCCTAATTTGTGCCAGCTTCTCACCTTCGATCTGCATGGAAATACCTTCCGAAGACATGGAGATGATTGTCCCGTCTTCTGTTGTCACCCGGGCATGAAGGTGTAGTTGAAAGAGACCGTCAGCACGAACTGTGAGGTAGTCAGTCCCGGCGATCTTCCCCCTCAGTTTAGGACCGTGGAGGATCCCTTCGAACGTCTGGTCGAAGCGCGCACCGGCTAATGGAATTGCCACCCTTCTCGAAGTCAAGGCTTCCATGCTCACCCCGTACTCTACAGTGCCGGTGAAATGGATCTCCGTCTCATAAATCAATTCGTTAGCGGTCATTTTGAAATGTTCCATGCTTTGTCCTTTCATCAACTAGCCTGATTCCTGATTATAAAAGCCCGATCACCGGAAGAAAGGAGACTTCGCAAGATTAAATCCTGCAAAGTCTCCATCATTTAGAATCGACGATCCCTGCCTTTCAGACAAATTGCTCTGTTTAGATTACCCTCGACACGCCGGGTATTTTGCGAAGTACCCAGGCGACGGCGAAACAGACCGGGACCACGATCATTGACAGCAGTCCGAACTTGACCAATGGTCCAAAGTCGATACCTCCAATATCGATTCCTCTCAGCAAATAGGCAAGCAAAATGATGATAGGAATATGGATAAGATAAACGGCATAGCTCTGTTGAGCCAGGAAGCTGCCTAACCTGCTCTTCTGGTTGAAAAAGCGGCGGAAAAATGTGATCGAGGCCAGGCACATGCCGACTACGAAGATTGAGTCCCACAGCGTATAGGCAGCAGACTGCCAGGTCCCATTACCCAGGAAATGGATTTCACCGCTAAACACGCTCATGAATGCCAGCGGAAACAAGATGAGTGAGGCTAAAATCGCGGTCACGAATCCGACGCCACCCATCCTGCCGGTCAGGGTCTGGAACCAGTCGCGGCGGTAGGCGATAACCCCTACGATGAATAAGCTGAGATACTGGGGCAGATAGGCTAACGTTGGAAAGTCGAGCACGGTTTTGCCCATCGGCATAATTATCCGGAACAGGTAGCTAACCAGCGCCAACCCCAAGATGAAGAGTCCAACACCTAGATAGCTGGGCGGAGAATATTCACGCGTCGAGGAAGGTTCCCGGTTCCTTGTCAGATACCGCCAAGCCACATAACCCAAACTGAAGATGAGCAACAGCACGAGGAACCAGGCAACCCCAAGATCAATCAGCTGGGGATACAGTTGCCAGTAGCTTTGCCAGGTTAGCGGACCTGGTATCTGGGGAACTGGCTCCAGCCAAAGGCCGACGGCCGAGATCGGGCTGAGCACAAAGTAGAAAATAACCAGCGGAATGCCCAGACGAATCAGCCGGTCTTTAAGGAAGGAACCCGATCCCTTCCGCTCAAACGATCCAGGCGTGAAATAGCCCGCTAATAAGAAAAGGGCGCCCATGAACCAGCCCTGGTTAAACAGTACGAACACGCCCAGAAGCAATCCCCCAAGAGTCTCGGCGCTTTTTGGTGGATCGAAGTACCAGAACGCTGCGCTTGCCCCATAGACGATGGCCACATGGTGCAGCACGACCAGGATAATCAAAGCTGCACGCAAGTGATCGGCAAAGAACAGGCGAGAGGTTTTCGTTGCTGTCGCCTGTACTGGAGATTTCTCTGTTGCTTGTAAAGTGACTTGAGCCATTTTTTACTCCTTGTATAAGTCTGTCGCCTGGTCAGATTTGTTCTGACCTACAATCCCTTGTCACATCTGAGGTTGATGTTATTTTCCTTAGGTGCGTGCATTGTTCTCGACCCAATTGACCGAGATCAGCGGCAAGCCCAGCGAGTAGAGCCTTCGCAGCAGGCCCTGTAAAGCGGCTTGGTCAAGAGAACCGGTCAGCGTGGTGACCGGCCGGCCATCGCCATCGCTATCAACCGCAATCGTCATCCTCGCATCCCACTCTGTCCAACTTTCATCAAGGTGCCCTGGCACTTTGATTTGGTAGGTCACCGGTTGGTCTAGCGTAAGCTTTTGTTTGACTTCCTTCATCACCAATTGCCTCTTACACTTACAGCATAACCGCATGGTGGTATTAGTGTCATACCCCGAAAGTGTTATTCAGGATGGTAATTGCAGGTTTGGCTCATCTTATCACATAGTAATGACGACTTTCCCGCGGGCGTGTCCTATTTCGAGATACCGGAGAGCTTCAGGGACCTCGCTCAACAAGTAACGTCGATCTATAGCCGGTGATACTGCTCCGCTTTCAAGAAACCCTCTCATAAAAACCAGGTCACTTTTGCTTGGCGGCTTTGGGAGTAGCGGCGCCATTTTCTTGTCCCCGGTCACTTCGGCTCCAAACCACTTGGCGATTTGCACTGCAAACGTGCCCACGCCACCAGACGCGCCGTTGATTAAAACCTTTTGCCCTGCCTGAATCTGTCCATAATCGCGCAAAGCATGCAGGGCGGTGGCAGCTGCTCCAGGAACAGCTGCCACTTCCTCGAATGTCATATTGGCCGGTTTCATCACCACCCCCTCTTCAGAAACACATACGTACTCTGCAAAGCACCCGTGACTGGTTGACCCGAATACCTCATCGCCCGGCTGAAATTGCGTGACGCTTACCCCAACTGCTTCAACCCGCCCCGCCAGGTCGATGCCCAACACTTCGTTTTTAGGTTTGAGAAGCCCAGCCATTATGCGTGCCAGGAACGGTGTTCCGGTCAGAAAGTGCCAGTCATGCCAGTTTATAGAAGCCGCATGAATTTTCACCAGCACTTCATCATCCTTGACAGCAGGCATTTCTATTTCAGCCAATTCTAGATTATCAGGTGAACCATAATCATGATAGACTATTGCTTTCATCGCACTCACCTTAATAGCTGAAGTTCTTAGCCCTCAAGTATTTCTTGTTAGCCCAGTTTGTAGAGTTTGACACCAACGACTATTTGCCAGACAGCTGTTAGGACTAGTCCAAATAATGTCAGTATAGCTAGTACCTCCAGCAAGACTCCGCAGGTGCCTAAGAGAATCAAAATGCCTGCAACTATGACCAGGTAGCCAATACGCTTGCCCAAGACGCCCTTCAACATGACCAGGCCTATAATGATAGACCCGACCCCCAGGAGGGCTAGGGCCATGGCTACGTAGACGTTTGCTGCGTCAATGGCAAGTTCTACCGATGCCACGTAGGCTGCTTTCATGATCTCGCTGGTTGTTGCCGTGTAACTAGCGCTTATTGGGAGGAGGGATATGATTTGGCCGCGGGAGACAAGGAACATGGGTATAGCTGCCAACCACACTGCGGTGCCTATCAACATGTGGGTCTTTTTGACAGCTTTCAGAGAGAGATAGAGTCCCAGCACCCCGGGCATCAGAAGAAACTCCCCAAGGGCAGCCAAGCCGAAGAGAATGACCGGGGGCATGGGGTTCTCAAGGAATTCCTGTGGAGCGTCTGGAAGAGGTACTTGCATGATGAATACGGATAGAAGGAATACTACAATGATGGCTCCCCCTGCGAACAAGGCGAGTCCGCTCACCTTATAAACTCCCCTCCAAGATGGATCTATGGTGAATTTTTCTTCATTTGTCATGATATCACTCCTCGTATGATATGTAATGGATAGGGGTACCAACCTGCTTTCCGGTTCAATAATTATCTCTTACACTTACAGCATAACCGCGTGGTGGTATTAGTGTCATACCCCGTAAATGTTATTCGGGGGTATTAATCACTTGCGGCCGCGCCCTACCGACCCGTATTCAGAGCCCCTGGCTATGCGCCGGTAACGAGAACCACCTTGCCCGCGTATCCGCCACGCTCGAGCAGCTCGTGAGCACGAGCAGCCTCAGCCAAGGGGATGCGCTCCGCCACCACCGGCTTGATCTTGCCCGCTGCCAGTAAGTCGAGCAGATCCGTCAGCGTTTCGCGGAACCAAGTGTTATCCTTATCAAGATCCGGGGTCGTAAGTGCCTGCTTGCCGTCCGGAATGATCTTTAGCAGACCCAACGTCAGCAATGTAAGGGGAATGACCCGCAGCCCGTCCTGCTTCGTCGCAGCCACACCGAACCACACCAACTGCCCTCCCTTGCGTACGGCCCGGTTCGAACGCCAGAGTTGCCTCGCGCCGCCGACGGGATCGAACACAACATCCACCCCATCGCCGGTAAGAGCACGGATGCGCTCGACGAAGTCCTCATTACGGTAGTCGATCGGCGTGGCTCCGAGCGCGGATACGAGTTCGTGATTGTACTTGGACGCCGTGCCGTACATCTCCAGGCCGGCCACCCGGCCAAGCTCGAGCAGGGCGGTCCCTACGCCTCCGGCCGCACCCTGGACGAGAATGCTCTCGCCGCTCCGCACGCCGGCGGTTCGGTGCATAGCCATGTGGGCGGTGAGGTAGTTCACCACCAGGCAGACGACTTCGGCAGGATCCAAACCCAAGGGGACCGGCACCAGTTCGCTGGCGGGCAGGCAGATGAACTCCGTGTAGCCGCCACCTACTCCAAGACAGAAGGTCGCGCCGGCAACCGTCTGCCCCGGTTCGACGGTCGACACCTCCTCGCCCAACTTGTCCACCACGCCGACGACATCCTCACCCAAGGTGAAGGGCACGCGCGGAGTCCCGGGGAACGAACCAGAGCGCCGGAACATGAGATCGTAGGCGGAGACTCCAGCAGCCAGGACCTTCACCCGAACCTCGCCGGCCTGCGGTTCGGGCAGATCCTCTTCCACCGCCTGCAGCACCTCCGGATCGCCATGCCGCGTCACGACAACGCGATGATTTTTCACTGAGTTTGTTTTTTCTTTGGCAACCATCGTATCTTTCCCTTTTGACTGTTTCAAGATTGATAAAATCCTATGCTTACACTTTAGCAGCCAGGTGGTATTAGTGTCATACCCCGAAAGTGTTATTCGGGGGTAGTTAATTGCTTGGAGATGGAAAGGATGCGCCAGAGGGCAACAAATAAGCGGGCTAGTAGTCCGCTAGAATTTGTTGTCTTTGTATATTTCCCTGCCGATATTAGGTAGCGAGGCAATTAGTTGGGGGAAAGAATGCCCAAGGCTCTTGCCCTGGCAATTGCTTGCATCCGGTTGTGGGCACCAAGTTAACGGGCAAACTCAAACTGACTTAGTTGGTAGAAGCCCTAACTCTTGAGATCGCGCTATCGCCTGAGTGCGACTACGTACATTGAGTTTACCGTAGATGTTTCGAGTGTGAACCTTGACCGTGTTGAGCGAGAGGAACAACCGTTCGGCGATCTCGCGATTGGTCAGCCCTTCCGCGATTAGTTGGAGCACTTCGAGTTCGCGTTGGCTCAGCGGCTCGACCAATTTGGATTGATCACTTGAAGATGTCCTTGTACCTGCTTGCGCTGGTTCGTCCGTTGGGAATGCTGCCAACAAACAACGAACATAATCTGGAGCAATCCCTCGGGAGAGGGCTTCATGAAGCAGGTGGGCCATCGGCCGGCCTTCATCCACAAAGATGCGGATGAAGCCTTCCGGCTCGGCGAGGGTCAAGGCTCCCTCCAGTGCCGAAAGGGCGCGCTCCATCTCGCCCCCGGCTTGATAGGTCAACGCCTGGAGAATCTTGATTTCGATTACTTTGGAAGTTCGTCCGCCCGTTTCGGCCGCCTTGAGTACGTGTTTCAGAAGCTTGATTGCTTCATCCAACTGCCCTTGAGCGATGAGGATCCGGGCCAGGACCAAATAATCAAATAACAAGAAAAAACCAATTTCCTGAATCGGTTTGGGCTCTCCACGGGCGTCCAACCCTCGTTCTTCCACCCAGTGGGATGCAGCCTCTAGCTTATCTTGGGCCAGCCATAGCCGCGTTTGCCAGGCTGCCATCTGGTTCGTGATCCATGGCGGTAGATGGGATTCTCGAGCGATATTTTCCATCTTTTGGATGGTTTCTTGTGCGTCGGCTAGATCCCCTCTGGAAATCAAGATCCTTATCAGACACATGAAGCTCCATCCGAGAAATTGTAGATCCCCGCTACGCTCGGTCAACTCAAAACCATTCTTCGCTCGATCTAAGGCCTCATTCAGATCATTTAATTCGGCCAGCGTCTCACCCCATACCGCCAGCAACCAGCCAACTGCCCTTGTTTGCGGCAGCCCGAGTTCGATGGCTAATTGCATTTGTTGCTGGCAAATCTCTATCGTTCGCTGCAAACGGCCCTGTTCCCTCAAGGTTATAGCCACTTCCAGATTGGCAATTATGACAAAGTAGTTGTATCCCACCGCTTCACAAGCTCTCGCGGTTTCAGATCGAGCCTCGTAGGCTGCCGTCATATCGCCTTTGAAGCCATGCACATTGCCTAAGGTAAGCGCAGCGACGCTACGCCAGGTTAGATCCTCCCTGGGTAGATATTCCAGTGCCTGGCCTGCATACTGAATGATCCCTGGCACATCTCCCTGGTAAGAACACATAAGGGCTTTGGTAGCGGCTACCCGGCCTCGCAGTTTGACCTTATCAGAATGTGTAAACGAGATCTGCTTTCGCGACTCGGTTGTAATGCGCGATCGTTGCTGGCGTCAAGTGCTTGTTCGACGGCTTTGAGCGTCCGTTCAGCCGCCTCCAGTTGGCCGCTGTTACTCTGAAACCTGGCCTGGTAGATACTAACGGATGGCTTGGAGAATAGTATTTCTTCAGGCAACTCATTCAGCCACCTTTGCAGTTTTCTGTGCCCACCGCTGCCTCCATAAAGCATCGATATGTTCTTCGATCAGCTGCGCCGTCTGCTCGAAATCCTCGGCCCTCAGGGCATGCTCTATCGCCTCATCGGCGAATCCGTTCTGCTCGTACCACATACTGGCCCTGAGGTGCAGAATAGGCAACTGTTCTGATTGGGTTTGACGCTGGCGCTGCCGCAGTAAATCGGCAAAGAGATGATGATAGCGGTACCAACGCCGCTCGTTGTCCAGGGGCACGATGAACAGGTTGGCTTGTTCGAGGTATTCCAGGGTTTGTTGACCATCGTTTTGACCGGTGAGGGCATCGCACAAAGAGCCGGTCAGCCGGTCGAGGACGGCCGTTTGAAACAAGAAAGTCTGCACGCTTTGCGCCTGCTGCTCCAGGACTTCTTCGATCAGGTAGTCCAGCACAAAACGATGACTGCCGGTGAAAGATTTGATGAGGTTGGCAACATCTTCGTTTTTCTGCATTGAAATTGGCCCTTGCAAAGCCAGGGCTGCTAATTGTAGTCCGGCGATCCAACCTTCGGTGCGGCTCTCCAATACGGCGATGTCGGCCGCTGGGAGATCCAGGCCCATCATTTGGTTGAGAAATTCGGCGGCTTCGGAGGAGGAAAAACGCAAGTCGGTGGCCCGTAGTTCGGTCAATTGGCCACGGGCACGTAGACGGGCCAGGGGTAGTTGTGGATCCTCGCGGGTAGCGATGACCAGGTACATCTGTGGCGGTAGGTGTTCGAGCAGAAAGGTGAGCACTCCGTCGACAGATGTCGACGCATCGACGGATGCCGACACGTTGACCGGTTGGGCATCAATTACGTGGTAGTCGTCAAGGACGAGGATAATTCTGCCGGAGATGGCAGTGATTTCGTTGATCAAAGAGACCAAGACGTCCTCGGCCGGCGGCGGTTGAGCGGATTGGAGCATATCCAGCGCTCTCTCCCCAATGGTAGTATCTATCCCTTCAACCTGGTTTAGAGCAGCGACAAAGTAAGTCAGGAAACGTCCCGGATCGTTGTCGCCTTCATCTAGAGAAAGCCAGGCGACTCTATCGGTGATTTGGCTTTCTTTTGCCGCATCCAGTCGTAAACGACCCAGCCATTCGCCTATTAAGGTGGTTTTGCCAAAGCCGGCTGGGGCGGAAACGAGGGTGAGTTTGTGACCTAGTTGTAGGCCCTGATTGAGCCGTTCGATCAGACGCAACCGGGGAACCAGGGTCTGTCTTAATGGTGGAATAAACAGTTTCGTCTGCAGCAGCGTATCAGGCACCTAGTTATTATAAGGGATAATTGTAGGAAACGGTGCTATCGACGAAAGGTTATTGCATTAGACCTTGGGATCAGCTGGTGTGAGCAGAGTAATCAGGGGTTAAATAGACAAAGCGGACCAAGTGGTCAGCTAGGCCACCCACTTCCAGGCATACCAGACAGTCACTACATTGAACACCAGTCCTACAACGATCAGAAACTTATCATACGCTGAGGGGTATGTAGGTAACCCAATGAGATTAAAAACAAAAAGCAATATGGCTGCGATGATGGTGACCCAGCGAATCGCGGGATACTTCAACGTCAGGGACAGGACGACCATAACAATCGGAATCAACATGAGTATTGCAGCGCCAATGAAAATTGCCTGGGTTGCTTGCGCGCCCATCATTTCTCCCGCCTTAAAGTCACCGGCAAATATTCGCAACACGTCCCCCAAAAGATAAGTCAACATTAAAGATACCCACAGTCCTGAAAGGATTATTCTCACATCTACCATTTCAATCATCTCCTTTGTGAATGAAAATAAACTGTGTTACATATCACTGCTACTTGTGTCTATCATTTGTGGCCCGCGCGCAAGCCTACGACTCTTGCAGAAATAAGTGGCGATACCTCTGCGGTACGGGTTGTCATTTGTTGTTATGCGCCACAGTGATGACTACTTTTCCTCGGGCATGTCCTTCACCATAATACCGGACAGCATCAGGGACCTCACTTAATGGGTAACATCTATCGATAACCGGTACAACCTTGCCAGCTTCAATAAGCTCTCTCATAGAAACCAAATCTTTTTGACTTGGTTTTGCAGAGAGGTTCCCTAATTTCTTGCCCCCTTTCTCCGAAATACTTGGTCCCAGGAGCCCTGCTTGGAAAACTTGAGCCATGGAACCTCCGGTCATGACATAAGTTCCCTTGGGACTTAAGGCACGCTTGTAATCGAAGATCGAACGATATCCCGCAGTCGCAACAATCAGATCATAAAGCTTACCATTTTGGCAAAAATCTTCCTGAGTGTAATCAATTACATGATCCGCCCCAATCGAGCGCACCATGTCCAGATTCTTCGTGCTGCACACGCCAGTCACTTCGGCCCCGAACGATTTAGCAATCTGTACCGCAAAGGTACCTATGCCCCCCGACGCACCGTTGATCAAAACCTTTTGCCCGGGCTGAATCTGTCCCTTATCACGAAGACCCTGTAAGGCGACGACTGCCGCTTGAGGTACGGCCGCTGCTTCCTCCAATGTCAAATTGGCCGGTTTCAAAGCTAAAGCATTTTCAGAAACAGATACATGCTCGGCAAAACCGCCCCAACCACACCCGGAAATGTCGCCGAATACCTCATCACCTGGCTGAAACTGCTTCACATTTCTGCCAACCGCTTCAACCAGCCCGGCTATATCAGCTCCGAGTATCGTGTTGTTTGGTTTGAGCAGCCCCGAGCCCATGAGGCGGACCAAGAACGGCTTGCCCCTTACGAAAGCCCAATCAGAATAGTTAACGGATGCCGCATGAACTTTTATCAATAGTTCATCGTTCTTGGGGGTAGGTTTTTCGACCTCTTTGAGCTGAAGAACATCTGGTGGTCCGTATTCTGTGTATATAATCGCTTTCATGAGTCTCCTCCTAATTTATATTGATTCGACCATTTTCAGATTCGTTTATGACCGTATATCCCTACGTAGCTTATCCAAGGCGCTTGCCCAAGCAGCTTGCTACCATTTACTGTTTGATACCTGAGGCATCTATCTGGCCGAATTCAACGCAAATGACCGAAATTAAAGGCAAGCCAAGGGAGTAGAGCTTTCGCAGCAGGCCTTGTAAAGCGGCCTGATCGACCGTACCGGTCAGGGTGGTGACTGGCATACCATCATCCTCGCATTCGACCGTGACGGTCATTCTCCCGTCCCACTCTGTCCAACTTTCATCGAGGTGCCCTGGAACTTGGATATGGTAGGTCGCCGGCTGGTCCAGAGTAAGCTTTCGTTTGACTTCCTTCATCCTTGATTACCTCTCACACTTATAGCATAAACCTGAGGTGGTATTACTGTCATACCTAAAAAGAGCTATTCAAGGGGATTAATTGCTGAGATAAAATACGCTTTGATCAAGTTGGGAATATGATAAGCGGACAACTGGCGGCTAACATACAGCGTTTTGAAATCTTGTATGGGCTGGATGATAGACCTGAGTCAATGAACGATCAGAAAGGAGGTAGGGCTGCCACTTCCCTTGTTCTGGAAACCGCCGGGGTGGGGCTATTGACTCCTGGAGTGCAAGCAAACTCAAACCGGCCGACGTGGCAAGAGCCCTAACTCTTGAGATCGCGCTATTGCCTGCGTGCGGCTATTTACATTGAGCTTGCCGTAGATGTTGCGTGCGTGGACCTTGACCGTGTGCTGCGAAAGGTACAAGCGATTGGCAATCTCGCGATTGGTCAGCCCTTCCGCGATGTGCTGGAGCACTTCGAGTTCGCGTTCACTCAGCGGCACGACCAGTTCGGATTGATCAGTTAAAGACGTCGTTGTTTCAGCTTGGCCTTGTTCGTCCATTGTAAAAGCCGCCAGCAAACGACGAATAGTCTCTTGAGCAAATCCACGGTTAAGGGCATCATGAAGTAAGCGGGCCATCGGCTGGCCTTCATCCACGAAGGTGCGGATGAAACCTTCCGGCTCTACCAGGGCCAGAGCGTCGCTCAGCAGTTGCATAGCTTCGTCTCTTTCGCCATGCATATGGTGAGCGACCGCCAACAAAACCAAAACCTTGAGCCGTTCATCCGCCAATCCCCTTGCCTCAACCTGTTGGCGCAATGGCAACAGCAAGGCCAGCGCAACGGACGTTTCACCAAGCGCCAGCTGTACCCGGGCCTGGCTGATGGGCAGATCGTACTGCTCGGCCAGATCAGCGGCGCTCGCAAAATCGCCTTGCTGCAGCAGGGTCCGCACCTGGGCGGCCGCTACCTCAGGCACCCGGTACCCGAAGGGGTGCTGGCGCGCGGACCGATCCGCCTTTGCCAAAATAGCGGCCGCGCCGACTGTATCCCCATGGGCAAGTTTCAGGCGTGCAGAAAACACCTCACAGGCAACCAATATGTCATTCTGCTCTTTAAACGGCTGCGCCAGTTGATGACTCCGTTGCCTGTGCTGTTGGGCGGTTTCCAGGTCATTCCATTCATAAAAAATTCGTGCCAGGCAAAGATGGACGTGAGGAGCAACCGGCACCGGTAGATCACCGACCAGTTCCAGGACGTGCTGGTAGGTCTCGGCCGCCGAATGGAGCTGGTTTTCTGCCAACTGTATGTTTCCCAGACCGGTTGTAGCCAACAAGCGAGTGTACGTATTCCCAGATGCCTGGCTGATCGATAGGGCTTCGCTGTAAGCCCGGCCGGCCGCAGCGCGCTCTCCCTGAAACTCGTAGGCAACCCCTAGCTTCCAGGTAGTGGAAGTGCGGAAAGTCAGGTTATCAGGGTGTAGATATTCCAGGGCGCGGCGTGACTGGAATATGAGGGTATCTAGCTGGCGCTGACCGACGGCCAACGTTCCTCGCGTGTCAGCAATTCGTCCAATGAGATCTCGAGTTTTAACGTCTAACTCAGCACCCTCCAAGGCTGCGGAATTAGCTAAAGCTGCTTCAGCAGCCTGCAGTTTCTCTTCGACGCCGGCCATTTGGCCGGTAACCAGAATTGTAATGGCATAATTCACCCACAATGAGGGCCTGGCATCCAGTACCGTCGTTGGCAGCGACGCCAGCCACTTCAGCACCGGGGCCACTGCGCCACGAAAGGCCAGAGGCATCCCATCCCCTTCAAGCAGGCGTTCGGCGCGCTCAATATCATTGGCAGCCGCAGCGTGTTGAAATGCTTCAATCACCAAGCCATTTTTTTCATACCATACGCTGGCCCGACTGTGTAATTCGGCCAAACCCCTCCCCTCATTGACTGGTGAGGAGGAGGTGCTCTGGCGCAGTCGCTGGCGCAGCAAATCAGCAAAGAGATGATGATAGCGGTACCAACGCCGCTCGTTGTCCAGGGGCACGATGAACAGGTTGGCACGATCTAACATTTCCAGGGTCTGCTGGCCATCGCCCTGACCGGTTAGGGCATCACACAAGGAGCCGGTCAGCCGGTCAAGAACGGCCGTTTGCAGCAAGAACGTCTGGACGCTTTGCGACTGCTGGTCCAGGACTTCTTCAATCAGGTAATCCAGCACAAAACGGTGGCTGCCGGTAAAAGACTCGATGAGGTTAGTTGCGTCTTCCCGCCTCTGCATTGAAATTGGCCCCTGCAAAGCCAGGGCTGCTAATTGCAGACCGGCAATCCAACCTTCGGTGCGGGTTTCTAGCGCGGCGATGTCTTCCTCCGAAATGTCTAGGCCCATCACCTGGTTGAGAAATTCGGCCGCTTCGGCGGAGGTAAAACGTAAGTCGGTGGCCCGCAGCTCGATCAGTTGGCCACGAGCACGCAGACGGGCCAGGGTTAGATCTGGATCCTCACGGGTGCTGATGACCAGGTGCATCTGTGGTGGTTGATGCTCGAGCAAAAAGGTGAGGGCCCCGTTGACGGATGCCGGCGCGTTGACGGGTGCCGGCGCGTTTACCGGTTCGGCATCAATCAGGTGATAGTCGTCAAGGACGAGGATAAAATTATCCGGGATGGCGATGATTTCATTGAGCAAGGCCGTTAGAATCGACTCGATTGGCGGTGGCTGCGGGGATTGGAGCATAGCCACCATCCCTTTTCCAATATCCGCGACAACCGTCTGCAATGCAGCGACGAGATAAGCCAGAAAACGCGAGGGATCGTTATCCCCTTCGTCTAGTGACAGCCAGGCGGCCGGTCGCTGGCAACCGGCAACCCATTCGCTGACCAGCGTGGTTTTGCCAAAGCCTGCTGGCGCGGAGATGAGGGTGAGTTTTCGGCCAGGTTGCAGGTTTTGGTTGAGACCCTCGATCAGGCGCGGTCGTGCCACCAGATTCGGCCGTACAGGCGGAACAAACAGTTTGGTCTGCAGCAGTAATTCAGGCACCCAGATATTATAGGGGAAAATTACAAGAAACGGTGCCTTCGGCAAACGAGCATCACATTAATTCTGTGAACTTGCTGGTATGAGTGAAGAAAAAGGTACCCCAACACTCGACCACACGGCCGGTTCCATCAACGCTGGGGCGGGGGACGAATTTGCAAAGCGGGATTCAATGATAGAGTGAACGGGACCTGAACGGGAAACGGGATCGTGGCTTCCAGAGGTAGTCCTGTTGATTGTTTTTCCACTGATTGTTTTTTCATGATTTTTTCAGGAGGATCGATTGAGAACTGGGCGCTGATTTTTTCCGGGGGGAAGCGGTCGCTGATTTTCTGTAAGAGAATGATGCGGTGGAGGGGACTGAAAGGTATAGCTTGTTTCCAGATCTGGGTCTGCATCTCGGGGCGTAGAGCCTCGGGGAGCTTGTTCAGGTAACCTTCCAGGAGCAGGTTAAAGATGGCGGAAGCGACGGGGTCATAGAGTTGGTCGAGAAGGCGGCGCAGCAGCAGGATGGTTTTGAGGGGGTGGTGGTCGGCGCGCCGGTGGATGTCGATGACGGCCGGTAACAGGTGGCGGTCGAAGCCGTAGGGGTCGTGGGCCAGGCGGACGGCCAGGTCGCGGAGCTGATCTTGGCTCAAGGGCTGGGCGTTGTCGCCGGTTTTGAGAGCGTTGAGGTTGGCGATGGGTGCGCCGGCCCGGCCGCGGCCGAGTTCGCGGTTGCGGTGGACGCGGCAGTGGCTGTGGTCCCGCATGGCCCAGTTGTGGCATTTGGGGGTCTGGCAGTGGCGCTTGTCGGGGTTGGAAGGCATCGGGTTGGCGTTATTATAGCACATATGTTCTGTTTTGGCGAATTGGATCAGGGGGACAGTGGGCAGTTACGAGTGGTCCGTGATCAGGCAAGGAATGGTAGGGGCGAACACGGGGGTTCGCCCGGGACAGGCACGGAGATGGGCGCACAGGGATCAGGGCAGTCACAGGGGCCTGCCCCTACCGGTGGTGGTGGCGGGATGCGGCCGGGCGAAGGAGGAAGGGCAAGGAGATAGTTATCGCCGATTAAGACCCGAGAGATTTTCTGGCTAACTTACAGGATTGTCAGGTTAACAGCCTAACCTGCAGGTTTGGCAGGCTGCCAGCCTTCCCTACAGGCTGGCTTCGTAGCTGTCAATGCCCGAGGAACCGTCGGGCCGGGCGGCACTGTCCTTTTCTATCTGCGGCGTGCCGTCAGCTTCGCTACAGCGCACCTCGAAGGTATGGTCGCCGGCGGCAAATGGCCACTCGTAGCGCCAGATCACCCAGGTTGTCTCGGAAAGCGGGGCTCGTATCTGGGCTTCTTGCCAGGGACCGCCATCGACGCGAACCTCTACCTTTGAAATGCCCCTATCTCCCGAATAGGCGATGCCGCCCACCGGCACCAGCTGCCGGCCGCCATCTTCGATGATGTGGTCAACGGCCACCGTGTCTATCACCGAGGTGGCTTTGACCTGGGCTACCTCGTCCCAATTACGCTCGACCCAGTAGCCTTCCCGGTATTCGTCGACGACCTCGATGGCGGTGATCCACTTGGGCTGTTTCATGCCGTAGCGATCGGGGATCCAGATGCGCAGGGGGTAACCGTGGTCGGAAGGCAGGCTGTTGCCGTCCCAGGCATAACAAAACATGATCCGTTCGTCGGCCATGATCAGGTCCAGATCGACTGTCTCATAGAAGCCGTCACCGGAGGTGATGAACAAGTAGCGGGCCGCGTCCTGCAAGCCGGCGCTGGCTAGCACTTCCTGGGCGCTGGCCCCAGTCCATTGGGTGGTGCCGATCAAACCGGTGCCCACCCGGCCCGAAATGCAGGTGATGGTCACATATTGATCGCGCGGCTGGTAGTTGTTCCGGAAGTCGTCGATGGTCAGCATCAGCGGGTTGTCGACCAGGCCGGTGATGGGCAAGACCCAGGTCGTGCCGTCGATGAACGTGGGTTCTGTTTCCAGGAAGACCTTGTAATGGTCTTTGATGGGCGTGTATTCCGGCCGGGTGCCGGGCACGGGCACGACCGGGTCATTGGCGTTGGGGAACGGCGACCGGCCGGCCTCTTCGGCATTGTGGGCCATCGTATCAGCCAGAGCCTGCTCTAGACGTTGGCGTTCGGCGGTGGCTAATACGACGCCAAGCCCACCGCTAACCACGGTGACCGTGGCCGTCGCGGCGCCCAGGCGAACCAGAAATTGCCGCCGGCCGATGGTCTCTACTGAACGAACCTGGCCGGCTGCCGCGGCTGCGGCTGCTTCGTCGCCTGGCTCGGCTGAGGCAACGGTAGTCGCCGAGTCAACGGCTGTTACCTTGGCCGCTTGCTCAATAGTCTCCAGGCGGCCGTAAACAGCAGCCAGAGCCAGGCCCCAGAGTAGAAATAGGGCCGCCAACCACAAAAAGTTGACCAACAGGCTCACCGTCGATTGGGTGATGACCAGGCTGATGGCTATCATTGGCAAGCCGTAGAGAGCGCCCATGATCAGACCGGAGAGATGACTTGCCTTCAGCTGACGGGCTTTCATCACGGCGAAATAGACTAATCCAGCCAGCGCGCCACCCAAAAGAAATTGAATGATGGCCATGGCCCGTTCGGCCGTCTTGGCCGAATCGACGACGCTGATGCCCAAGAACAACATGGTGTCGATCATCAGGTCAATGCCAAAGGTAACCAGATCGCCAGGCAGCACCCGGGCCACCCAGTTGAACAGTTCATAGGGGACGAAAGGGAACCCAAACAATTGCCGGCCGAGGTACATGATGCCCATGAGAGCGGCCGTTAGCAGTGCCCCAACCAAAACCCCTGTGCCTAGATTCAATTTTCTCATGGTCTACGCCTCCTATTTGGAAATGCCACTACCACATTATAAACGATTGCTTCTTAAAAAAGGCTTACGGTGAGGTTAAGGATTGTTAACGCGCCGCCCAAACCTTGTCTATAGCCCGATATCATGACGCTAAATGACCGGCTGCAGCTGCCGCTTATATTACGTTAGCGATCAGGGAAGCGAAGCCGGGAAATCTTGACGCGCGATCAAGTAGAGGTCATTTCCTCGTTCGGTCACACCTTCTCGAGCCAAGGATATAGTAAATTCTTCACTTCATACCAACCGTTAGCTGTAGTGGCCGGCGCGTAGGCAGGGTACTAATAGGCTAATTACATTACAAACATTACAGAGAACTTTGCGAAACATGCATCTTTCTTATTATAATTCAATTTCAATCGTGAGCACTGAAGCTAAAAATTTCGTTGTATTCACACCTCTTTCGCGCAATCGAAGTCAATATCGTTTCAAATGAGGGAGTCAAAAAACAATGGCCTGCCTCTTGATGTTACAGGAATAGATTCGTGAAGGGCCTAAAGCGATTCGATACTCTCAGCAATGAATAATGAAGAGCTATCCTACTAGAGGAATAACATCGGTAAATGTTATATTAAGATATCTGAATTAGAGGGCTAGAAACAGATGCAAGTAGACTATCTTCACTAATGCAAATGCTCTATCTTCAACTTTGTCCAGACGTTTTCACGTAGATCTAATCGACAATTCCATGCTTGATAGCATAGGCCACTGCTTCGGAACGACTGTGGACTTGGAGCTTTTGAAAGATATTTTGAATATGATTTCGAACAGTATTGGGGGTGATAACGAGCGCCTGGGCGATATCGTCAGTGCTATAACCTTTTGCCAGGTAAAGTCAGAACATCGCTCTCCCGAGGCGTAAGCCCATCGAGGGGGGCATTACTTTCTCTATCAGGAAAGGATACAGGCAAGGGATTGTGATAACGCCGGGCTGTCTCTAATACTCTTTCCAGTAATGCTTCGTCATCTTTTTTCTTTGTGATATCACGAAATAGGTGAAAAATAATGGTCTTTTCTTCTTCTCCATCCTCACGATAAGCGAAGATGCTCATATTCAACCAACGCCTGCCTCCCGTTTTCGTGCGAGCCTGAATATCATAATTAGCTACGGGTTCATTATTAAATGCAGCTATCCCCACAGGACATTGGAACTGGCAGATTAAGCGCTGACGTTCGTCGAGACCTTGCAACATCTGGTAACAGAAACGGCCGATTATTTGTTTCTTTTCATAGCCCAGCAGCTTCTTTGCAGCTCGATTCCAGTAAACGATCTTGTATTGATCATCAACTGCAAAAGCGCCATCAGCGGCGACTTCCAGCGATTCTATTAGATTGATCATAAATAGATCTCCTTGGCTATGAAGCTGATCAGCTAAACAACTTCATAAAGTATCTCTGATAAAGACTAACAGGGTCTTTCGAAAAGATTACAGATCGCTTAACTATTTCGCTTGAGTGGGCGAAAGGCTTATAGCGCCAACTTGACAAATTAAAAATTACTATATATTGAAAAATGTTTAATTTTAAATTGTTTAGATGATTATAAGAAGTTGATGATATTAGAATAGAAGATATGTCTCAAGATGATGATTTTAAGAAACTTGAACGCCAAGCTTATCTAACTTACCACCAGGACGGGCTGCTGGACATCGCTTTTGGCTTGAGCATCCTAGGCATTGGTTTGATCTTCCTTACCGATGGGTCGTTGGGCTTTTTCCTGTCCTGGATGCCTTTATTCTGTACCTGTCACTCAAACGACTCGTTACGGTGCCCCGGCTTGGCTACGTAGAATTTCGACGCCAACAGCGTGACAAAGGTACTTTCTTTATTTTGGGCCTGGTTCTGCTGCTGGTCATCGTGGTGGGCGGGATATTTCTGCTCGGCGCGTTGAGCTTATGGGAAGGCACGCCCTCCGAACCAGGTGAATCGATCGATCAGTATATTTGGATGGCCGTGTCGGGGATCGCGGCCGTGATTGTCGTAGGGGCAGTACTGGCTCTCAGGCTGCGGCGGCTCATCGTTTATGCTGCCTTGACCGCAATCATGGTTATCGCTGGTTTTTTGTTAGATATTAATCCGGCCGTGTATCTTCTTATTTTAGGCGCGGTTGTCTTGATAACCGGTTTGGTTATGCTGATTCGCTTCTTGCGCAAATATCCGCCCATAGACGGCGCTATCTACAGCGGAGGGAAGCATGCCTCCGCTAAGCAAGACAACGGGCAACTAGATCAGGTCACGGAATCGCTAGCGGACATCGACCAAACTATTCACGCCCCCACCCGCCTGAAGATATTGGCTGTCCTGCGCGTGTCGAACGGGCTGATTTCACCTTCATTCTGAACCAGACCGGATTGACAGGAGCAACCTTCGGCAATCTACGCAAACTAGAGGAAGCCGGATACGTGCGCATCGAGAAGACCTTCGTGAACGGAAACCGCGCACGCTGATCAGCCTGATGGCGAAGGCCACCAGGCTATTCAGGACTACCGGGAGAATATGCAATTGGTGTTGGATGAGCTATTGGTTATAACTAATTGAAGAGGATGAGGCGACTTCTATTGGTTTTGTGCCGATGGTTCCCGCGCAAGGCGATGTGGGCATCGGCCAGCAATGCGCGCTCGAATATGACCTCATTTCGCAAGTTTGCCAGCTTCATGGTTGCAGCGGGGCATTGGCAGCCTGAACGCGAACAGGCAATACGCAAGATGCTAAGGGCAAATCGAGACGCAATTAGCAGACGGCGTCGATCACTGCCGATACATCTCCATTGTCGGCATAAACCAGATCGACTTCTGATATTACAAGAACAAGCTGGAGGCTGAGCGCCTGATCGATGCCTATGCCGTGCGCTGGACCATCTTACGGGCAACCCAGTTTCACGAATTTGCCGACAGACTGCTGCGGCAATTTACGCGTCTACCGCTGGTTTTTTTGCCTAAGAATTGGCAGTTCCAGGTCATTAGCGCCGGCGAGGTCGCCGAACATCTCGTCGCTGCTCTGCAGCAAGGTCCATCCGGGCGGCTGCCAGACATCGGCGGTCCAGAGATCTTACGCCTGGAGGAGCTGGCCCGCCTATGGCTAGCCGCGCAAGGCAGGCGACGCCGGCTGATCCACCTGCCTATTCCGGGTGGGCTGTCGGTCGGATTTCGCCAGGGTCTGAATACGACGCCCGGGCATAGTTTTGGAACGATGACCTGGTCCGAGTGGTTGGACGAACATTATGCGCGGGCCGGCGAGAGTGAAAAGATGGCTGCATCCGGGAATGTTAACCCGCCGAATCATTGTCGATGGCCTTTCTTGTGCTCCTGGAAAGCCTCAAGCCCGTCGAGCGAGCCGTCTTCTTGTTGCGCGAGGTCTTTGACTATGACTACCCCACCATCGCCAAATCGTGGGTAAGAGTGAAGCGAACTGTCGCCAGATGGTCAGCAAGGCCAGGAAGCATATCGCCGCCGGCCAGCCTCGCTTCGAGGTCTCGCCAAGGCAACAATCGCATGTAGTAGAGCAGTTCTTAGAAAGCGTGAACAGCGGCGATGTCGAAGGGTTATTGGCCGTGCTGGATCAGGACACTACCTGGGTATCCGATGGCGGCGGCGCGCCGGGCATCGCCAGGAAACCCATCCACGGTGCGGAGAATGTGGTCCGCTTCGTCTTGAATCTGGCGCGCCAGACGCCGGAGAAATCGGAAATGCGCCCGGCCGAGCTTACGGCGGCCCGGCCTTGTCTGCTAATTGGACATTCTGTAACATTTCCCGTAACGTTTAGCAGACGTTCCGTCAATATAATGGTGCCTGAATCATGTGATGGCATCAAATGATGGATATGTTAACGTGAGCGGCCGCTTTGACCGGACCAAACCCTTTTGTAGCGAGAACTAATCTTGAATCGTAGTAAAGCTTCACTGCTGGCCTGGACGCTGTTCGCCATCGTCACCGCGATCGCTTTGTTCAGCATGGCCGCTGACCTGGCTAACCGCCCGGCCGATGACAACCTGTTCAAAGTGGTTGAGGATCTACTGTGGAGCCTCGTAGGGGTTGAATTTGCCTTCCTGGCCGCGCTGATCATCTCCCGCCAGCCAGGTAATGTCATCGGTTGGCTGATGATGGGTCCGGTCGCCATGCTAGTCATGGATTTCATAATCAGAACTTATCTAGAGCAATTCCCAACCGCGCCGGCCGAGCCGACGATTCCGTTGCTGTTGGCGGTTTATTTTAGTAACGTGGGCTGGCTACTGCTGATTTTCCCGCTGCTCTTTATCATGTTGCTCTTCCCCGACGGCCGGCCCCTGTCGCCCCGCTGGCGTTGGATTCTTCGTGCCGGCCTGGGAATGGGCGCCTTCTTTTTCCTCTGGTCCTTGTTTTCACCGGCCTTCAGCTTGACTGAACTAGGCGACTGGACGATAGCCAACCCCATCGGCTTCCTGCCGGCCGATATCGAGTCTCTGTTGCTCGTGGTCTGGTCCGTAGCCATGGTTGCCCTGGCCCTGCTGTGTGCGGCGGCGCCCTTTGTCCGCTATCGTCGCGCGATCGGCGTGCAGCGGGAGCAGATTAAATGGCTGTTCTACGCCTGCGGGCTGTTCGCCCTGGTTTATTTACCGGGGTTCGGCCTGGGTGGCACGGACACACTGCTGGCTAACGCCTGGGGCGTGCTATTGGCCTTGGGCATCATGGCCATTCCCGCAGCCATCGCCATCGCCATCACCCGCTACCGGCTGTATGACATCGACGTCATCATCCGCAAAACCTTGGTTTACGGGGTGCTCACCGGTTTGCTGGCGCTGGTCTACCTGGGCACGGTCGTTCTGCTGCAGAGCGTTTTTGAAGCCCTCAGCGGCCAGCAGTCAGCTATCAGCATTGTGATTTCCACCCTGATAATCGCCGCCTTGTTCGCCCCGCTGCGCCGCCGGGTGCAGGTAGTCATCGACCGGCGCTTCTTCCGCCAGAAGTACGATGCCCAGCAGGTACTGGCAGAATTCGCCCAGACCGCCCGCGATGAAGTTGAACTGGAGGCCTTAACGGCCGAATTGGCCCGCGTGACGCGCGAAACTGTGCAGCCGGAAAGCGTGAGCATCTGGCTACGAGAAAACACTTCATGAACAATTCCCCCTCTAGGAGCGAAACCCGTTTCGACCGGGGCGCCTGGCTCATGCTGGCGTTTGTGATTGGCTTTGTCGTCACCGTGCTAGGGACGACCGTGTACGTGTTGGCCATGCCCGGCGATGGCTGGCAAATGCCTAATGATACCGGCCCGCAGCCCTGGCCATTGGAGAAGTTCATAGCTGATCGGCCAACGTCACTGCGCCAAGGTGATCTGGTGTCAGCTGTTGACGGCATTGTGGTTGCCGGTGAATTGAGCCCGCTGGCTTCCCATCCGGCCTGGGACAATGGCAGCACGGTCGTGTACAGTCTCACCCGCGATGGTCAGGCTGCTGAGGTGAACGTTATCCTGGGCACATTGGATCTAAGGGGCATCTGGCGCGGCCTATGGCACGCCATGCAAGATGCACCGGCCGAATGGAGCTGGTCGCTGATCGCTATCGCCGTCTTTCTTTTACGGCCACGCGATCCGGCCGCCCGGCTTCTGTTGCTCATCGGCGTCAGCCATAGTGCCGTCACCAAACTTAGCTGGGCGGCCACGACCGTCAGCGCCAACTTCGCGCCGCCGATCGTCTACTACACCCAATTGATGACCAGTTCGTTTTGGGGCTGGCTGTTTTTTCCCTCGATCATTTTATTGGTCTGGAGTTTCCCAGTGCGCCTTTTTCCGCTGACGCGCTGGCCGCGCGCCGTGCCGGCATTGCTCTATGGCCTACCGCTGGCGCTTACACTGCTGACTATCTTGACCGGACAATTAGCTTATGCCGACCTGTTGTTGACCGGCGAAGCGCTTCTGCTTTTTATCGCCTTCGTAACAGCCATCGTCGATGCCCTGAAACGGCCGCGGGATTCGGTGGCGAGGGCACAGACGCTTTGGGTTACTTTCGGCCTGGCAATCAGTATCGGCCTGGTGTTGCCAACCTATTTGCTGGCCTATTTCGGCATCCTTGATCCCACGAGATTCGACGGGCTTTTTAGTCTACTTAGCCCGCTGATGTCTCTGATCTTACCAGTCTCATTGGGCATCGCCATCACCCGCTACCGGCTATTTGACATCGAATTCATCATCCGTAAGACGCTGGTCTACGGCGCGCTGACGGCCTTGTTGGCCCTCGTCTATTTCGGCAGCGTGGTGCTGCTGCAAAGCGTTTTTGAAGCCATCAGCGGCCAGCAGTCAGCTATCAGCATTGTGATTTCCACCCTGATAATCGCCGCCTTGTTCGCCCCGCTGCGCCGCCGGGTGCAGAGTGTCATCGACCGGCGTTTTTTCCGCCAGAAGTACGACGCCCAGCAGGTGCTGGCCCAATTCGCCAAGACCGCCCGCGATGAAGTTGAACTGGAGGCCTTAACGGCCGAATTACTGCGCGTAACCCGCGAAACCGTGCAGCCGGAGAGCGTGAGCATCTGGCTGAGGGAAGACCTTCGATGACTAGACCCTTTTGTAAAGAGGTATAACCTTGAACCGCCGTAAAGCTTCACTGCTGGCCTGGACGCTGTTCGCCATCATCACCGCAATGGCTTTGTTCAGCATCGCCACTGATCTGGCCAACCGCCCGGCCGGTGACATCCTGTTTAAAGTGGTTAGCGACCTGCTGTATGATTTATTACCGGTTGAGTTTGCGTTGCTGGCCGCGCTGATCATATCCCGCCAGCCGCGCAATGTGATCGGCTGGCTGATGATGCTCCCGGCCGCCATGCTAGTCATGGATTTCTTAACCACGAGTTACCTGGAGCAATTCCCAACCGCGCCGGCCGAGCCAACGCTCCTGCTATTGTTGGCGATTATTTTTAGCAATATGGGCTGGTTGTTGTTGATCTTCCCGCTGTTTTTTACCATGCTGCTCTTCCCCGATGGCCGGCCGCCGTCGCCCCGCTGGCGCTGGATCCTTGTATTCGGCCTGGGTATGTGCGCCTTCTTAATTTTCTTTGCTTTGTTTTCACCGGCCTATACCCTGTTCGATAATAGCGACTGGGCGATAACCAACCCCATCGGCTTCCTGCCGGCTGACGCCGCGTTTCCGGATACCGCCTGGTTTATGGCCCTGATTGCCCTGACCTTGTCCTGCGCGGCGGCGCCCTTCGTCCGCTATCGTCGCGCGGCCGGTGTGGAACGAGCAGCAGATCAAATGGCTGTTCTATGCTTGTGGCCTGTTTGTCCTGATCTATGTGCCGGATGGGTCCGGCCTGTTTGGAACGAATACGATCCTCAATGATATCTGGGACGTTCTTTTTGTCCTGGCCCTTATGGCCATTCCCGCAGCCATCGCCATCGCCATCACCCGCTACCGACTGTATGACATCGATGTCATCATCCGCAAGACGTTGGTTTACGGCGTGCTCACCGGTTTGCTGGCACTGGTCTACCTGGGCACGGTCGTTCTGCTGCAAAGCGTTTTTGAAGCCATCAGTGGCCAACAGTCAGCTATCAGCATTGTGATCTCCACCCTGATAATCGCCGCCTTGTTCGCGCCGCTGCGCCGCCGGGTGCAGAGTGGCATCGACCGGCGTTTCTTCCGCCAGAAGTACAACGCCCAGCGAGTGCTGGCTGAATTCGCCCAGACCGCCCGCGATGAGGTTGAACTGGAGGCCTTAACGGCCGAATTGGCCCGCGTGGCCCGCGAAACCGTGCAGCCGGAGAGCGTGAGCATCTGGTTGAGGGAAACCAAACCATAGGCACTTTGGCCGCAAGGCACAAAGTCCGTTAACGGCCGGATAAGCCGATCAGCAGTCAGTAGAACGGCGCCATTGCTAACACCTGCCTCGCCAGCGCAACAGCGGCAATATCCAACTGGAATAAAAAAGCAACTAAGGGTAAGCTAGTTCAGCTTGTATCACACGATCGATCGTTAGTATAGATTTGGTATGTCCCAAGAATTCCTCGACCTTCTGATCGCCCTGGTGATCGTCATTCTCGCGGCCAAGATGGGCGGCTACATCAGCACCCGCTTTCGCCAGCCATCGGTGCTGGGCGAATTACTGGTGGGCTTAATTCTTGGCCCAACCATTCTGAATATGTTGTTTAGCTGGCCGCTCTTTCACGAACCCGAGACTGCTGAAGGAAACGCTAACGCTCATGGCGGAGCTGGGCGTCATTATGCTCATGTTCCTGGCTGGCCTGGAACTTCACTTATCGGAATTACTCAGTTCGGGCAAGATCTCGGCGCTATCGGGGTTTCTAGGCGTGCTGGTGCCGTTGGGCATGGGTTATGGCACGGCCGTCCTTTTTGGCGTCGGGTCGACCGAAGCCTTGTTTATCGCCCTGACGCTGTCGGCGACCAGCGTCAGCATCTCCGCCCAGACCTTGATGGAACTAGGTGTATTACGCACCCGGGTAGGACTAGGACTTCTAGGCTCGGCAGTCTTTGATGACATCCTGGTTATCCTATTGCTATCGGTCAGTTTCGTCTTTGTTTCTGGCAGTGCGTCGGAAGGATTAGGCGGCGTAGGGTTGACAGTTTTAGGCATGGTTGTATATCTCGCCGTCGCCATCCTAATTGGTTTGTTCTTTTTACCCAGGTTGGTCATCTGGGTGGAACGCCTGCCCATTAGCCAGGGCATCATCGCCTTCGCCTTGATCTTGACGCTGCTATTCGCCTGGGCGGCCGAAGTGATTGGCAGCATGGCAGCTATAACTGGCGCCTTTCTAACCGGGCTATTCCTGGCCCGAACGCCATTCAAGGAACGGATCGAACGAGGCGTGTCCACGATGGCCTACGGTTTTTTTGTGCCGATTTTTTTCGTCAATATTGGCTTGGCCGTCAATATGCGCGACGTAGGCAACAATGCCATATTCTTCGCCCTGACTATCACTCTCGTCGCCGTCATCAGTAAGATAATCGGCAGTGGCCTGGGCGGTCTCATCGGCGGCTTCAAAAGACGCGAGGCGTTGCAACTAGGGATCGGCATGGTGTCCCGCGGTGAAGTGGGTCTGATCGTCGCAACTTTTGCTCTCAGCGAAGGCTTGCTGTCATCTGGAAACTTTTCTATCGTTGTGTTCATGATTATTGTGGCCACTTTGATTACGCCGCCCATGTTGCGGGCCGCCTTTAGCCAACCTGTGCGACTGGAAACGGCTGAGAGCAAGGTAACATAGAAGAATAAGGTGGAGACGATGTATTACATGGTTTTACTCATCGTAGACGATCTGAATATTTGCCCCACTGTTTTAGACGCCTGGGAGGCCGCAAAGGTGCCGGGCATCACCATCCTGGAAAGTACGGGGATGGGCAGGTTACGAAAGGGGGGTATTCGGGATGATATACCCATGATGCCCAGCATCAACGAACTTTTTCGCTCCCGGGAATACCGGCACCGGACCATCTTTTCGGTGGTGGAAGGTGAGGAAATGGTCGACCGCTTGGTCGAAATCAGCCAAGAGATCTTGGGCGATCTCAATGACCCGAATACGGGCATGCTATTCGTACTGCCTGTTTCGCGTGTCATCGGCTTACATGGAGCGCGGGAACGGGCACAAGGAGGATAAATTTCGTCCCAGCCTTCAACCCCATCCCCTCACTGGTATACCAGTGAGGCTGGTTACCGGTGTTGGGTGTTGGGTGTTGGGTGTTGGGTGTTGGGTCTAGTAGTGCAACATAGTCGTTTTGTCGGGTAATGAGGCATGATTTACCAAATCGTGCTACGGGCTATCTGATAAACCCTGTTGGGTTAAGTACTTGTTTATTGTCCACGTAAATGATTTCCTGGATCAATCGTTAGCAAGCCTACTTCAATCGTACGAGATGGGAGCCGGGGGAACCGTCATTTGTCTTGACTAAGATACGACTTTCGGCCGATGCGCACGCGGCCGAGAAGTCATATAGTGATCACAACAACGAAAAGAATCGCTCTTTTTAGTTGGAATTGAACCATGCGTATTTCTTACAGGAGAGTGGACTATGCCCGATAAAGGTGGGCGCAAACCAGCCCGCAAGCCCAAGCAAACAACGCCAAAGCAGCAGCCTGATCCTGAGCCACAAGCGAAACATCGCAAGGATAAGCCCCGGCATCAGAAATAGCGCCGGCAAAGTATACTTTTTTAGGCAATGAACTCTTCTCAGATTGCTGAGCCAGCGGTTGAGAATTCCAGCCGGCGGCAATCTGGGTCATTTGACGTAGCAGAAACCGTCATTTGACCAATGCTGCCATGGTCGCAATCGTTTAGGATAGAGACATGTATCGGAGTTGGACTTGCCGTACGCAATTGAGGGCATCCTCTATGGCCGATGAAATCATGCGTGTGTTTATTATCGACAGCAATATTGCCTGGCGCGATGCAATTGATACCCTGCTGGACCTACAGCCTGATATGGAAGTGATTGGTAAATGTGCGAATAATCCCGAAGCTATCAGCCGCTTACGTGCTTGCAAACCTGATGTCCTGCTTATCGGCATCTACGGTTCGGCCGATGATGTGCGTGACTTCGTAATTGGACTCAGGCGAGATCTCCCGGACATGGCCATCGTCATTCACGGTCAAGTACGAGAATCAGTTATGGCCGGCCTCTTGGCGGCAGGTGCATCGTGCTATCTTCCGAGAGGATCCTCTCCGAGAGTTATCCTACAGACGATACGAGATGCTCGCTACCAACTTGATGTTCGCTCTGACATCATAGCCACCTAGATCAGCAACCCATTTGACCGAGTGTTGGGGCCTTAGAAATGCAACTCCTATTGCTTCGCGTTTCGCCGCCCATATACGTGGAGATGGAAGCTATGAGCAGCCGCTATTTATTTGATGGGCTTGAGAAGAGGGCAAGAGATGAAGCCTTACCCGGAGGCGGCGACTATCGTCGATTAAACAAAAAACATCCGGTAGACTTGATAGTCATGTCCAGCCACGGCCGCACCGGCCTTGGGCACTGGTTGATGGACGGCGTATCGGAGAAAGTGCTGCAAAAGGCTGGCTGTGCCACCTTGGTCGTGCGACCATTAGTGCAATCCGGGAATGAAAACCGAGATTCCGAGTAGCTCGCCAAACTCGGAACCTCCACTCAAGGATACGGTTGAGCTCCCTATTGCAACCGCTCCGGTGCAGGTAAGCGGGCGCTTACGACATCCAGTCTTCCTATTTTGGCGGCAGATCGACTGGGGCAAGATCGCTCTCTTTGGCGCCAGCCTGTTCCTGTTCATGTTGGCTATCGTCCTCATGAAGGAGGGGGCAGCAAGCCTAACCCCCCTGATACGCGGCCGCCTTGCTTTGACCAATCCACTGAATAGCCTGGGTTTTGGTTGGCTTTTTGCCTATTTAATCATGAGCGGTTCACCGGTGGCGGCTTCTGCTCTGACTTTCTTTGATGCTGGGGCCATAAGCAAGTTAAGCGCGTTTACCATGATCACTGGCAGCCGATTTGGGGCCAGCCTGGTAGTCCTCATCATTGGCTTTGTTTACATCCTGCGCGGCCGTGACCGGGCCAATAGCCTGAGCATGGGCTTGATATCCCTGTTCGTTACCGGTAGCACGTATCTGGTGGCCTTATTTCTTGGGGCGATCTTGCTGCAAAGTGGCGTCCTGGATTCCTTCCAATTGTCGTCCGGCGGCTTACTAAATTCGATAATCAATTTCATGTTCGAACCCATTGTTGTTTTCCTGAGCGGGTTATTGCCCGAGTGGGTATTGTTTCCTGTTGGGCTCGTCGTTATCCTTTTCAGCTTCAGTCTATTTGACAAGTGCTTACCCCAGATGAGCCTAAAAGAGAGCCGTGTTGGCCAAGTATCGCGCCTCGTTTACCGGCCCGTGGTGATGTTCTTGCTGGGCGCCATCGTTACGTTGGTTTCCATGTCGGTCAGCCTTTCTCTTAGCCTTCTTGTCCCCCTTAGTGAACGAGGATTTGTGCGCAGAGAAAATGTGATCCCTTACATCATGGGCGCCAATATCACCACCTTTGTGGATACTCTTTTCGCGTCCATACTACTAAATAATCCGGACGCGTTTGCTATAGTGCTTGCCCAAATGGTCAGCATAACCATTGTCTCGTTGGTGGTCATGATCACCGTGCTTAGGCCCTTTGAACGAGCTATGTTGAGATGGGATACCTGGGCGACAGCAAGTAACCGGAATTTGGCAATTTTCTTGTTTGTCGCTCTGATGTTACCCATTGTTCTGGTACTACTGTAGGAGGCAGCATACCATGCACTTACTCATTGCTACGGAGGGGGATGAATACTCAGAGCATGCAGTCCGTCTAGGCGCTCAAGTAGCTCGTATGACTCAAGCAACGGTGACAATTTTTACAGTTGTTGAACATGAAAACGACCGGTCTAAAGCTGATGCCATCCTGACCCAAGCCTTATCTTTAGTTGGCTCGGAGGTGCTTGAAGTAAAGATCAAAGTTAGTGTCGGTGAGATAGCGACCGAAATTGTGCGGGAAGCCGAGGATGGAAACTACGATTTGTTGGTCGTCGGTATGCGGCCATCCCACAGCTTCTTAAAACGACTCTTAGGACCTACGAGTGAGCGGATTATGGTCCATTCGCCATGCCCGGTCCTAATCGCCAAGGGAGAAACCGAGTCTTTTCGGAATATCCTTGTGTGTTCAAGCGGGGCCAACAGTTATGCAGGACCAAGCCGATCTGTAACACATCTGGCGCCCATCTTTTCCGGTACTGAGATCACTCTCTTGCACGTCATGTCGCAGATAAGCGTCAGTCCCGACGCGCGAGAAGGGTGGCAGCTTCAAGCGACTGCCAGCGAGTTGATGGAAGAAGATACCCCTGAAGGCCGGTTACTGGAAGAAAGGGTAAAGATGCTGCAACAGTCCGGATTTCAAGTCACGGCCAAGGTTCGTCATGGTCTGGTCGTTGATGAGATATTGGAAGAAGCGAAGAGTGGAAACTATGATCTGGTGGTCATCGGCGCACACGGTACGACAGGCTGGAAGCGTTTTCTACTGGACGATGTGGCTCACCAGATCGTCTCCCAAATTGATTTTTCGGTTATAATCGTGCCATCAATCCAAGACTAAAGTCCAGAGCCTTAGTTACTGTTGCAGGGAGGCCTATCAAGACAAGTGTATCAAGAGCGGCTCCAACATTATCGAACATTATCGGCCGCTGGTTCCAGTTTCGCAGCGGCCAACCACTTAGAAGGATTCCTTCGGCTATAAAAGGCGAACCAAGCATCTACCGTGCCCAGAGCAATGTAAAATATGAACAGCGAACGACTTGAAGCACTCTTGGAGGCAACTTCCCACGTTGAACGCGTGCTAATCCTCACTCACAATGATCCCGATCCGGACGCAATTGGCAGCGCGGTGGCCTTGCGCCATCTATTGGCCAACCGGCTGAATGTCCCGGTCAAAATTGCTTACCAAGGTATCATCGGCCGGGCCGAAAACAAGGCGTTGGTGCGTTATCTGAATCAGCCTTTACAGCAACTTTCCAAAACCGATCTGGCGCCGCCGGTGGCCGTGGCGTTGGTGGATACCCAACCGGGGGCTGGCAACAGCCCGCTAAGGCAGCCTATTGATGTGGCTTTGGTTTTTGATCACCATCCGTGGCATCCGGAGACTTCTTCGGCTCACTTTGCCGAAGTACGGTCTGACGTTGGAGCTACCTCAACCATCCTTACCGAGTACTTGCAAGCGACCGGTATAGAAATGCCTACCCCTATTGCCACGGCGCTATTTTACGGCATCAAGACCGACACCATGGGGTTAGGCCGCTCTGGCTCAATAGCTGACGCCGAGGCTTATTCTTTCCTGGTATCGCGGATCGATTCCCGGGCCTTGTATGAAATCGAGCGGGCCCAGGTTCCAGGCGACTATTTTAAAAGCCTGGTCGATACCTTGCAGGCCACACGTATCTACCGGGACGTTCTCATCGCCTACATTGGCCCGATGAAATATCCCGACCTGGCGGCCGAGATCGCCGATTGGCTATTGCGCCTGAAAGGCATCCATTGGGTGATCTGCCTTGGTGCGCATCAAGAGTACTTGAATGTGGCCATTCGTAGCCGGCACCAGAACGGGGGCGCCGGACATCTGGCCCAGGCGATCATCGGTGCTTTGGGAACGGCCGGAGGACATGGCAGCATGGCCGGTGGACAGGTTCGCCTGGACGGCCGCGATCCAGAATTTCTGGCCCGTCAAATCAGCCAGGCCGTATTAACCTACTTCAACATCTCACCGGAAGAAACCAGCCGGTCACTCCTACAATAAGAAGGCTATCAATGTCTACAAACGATACCCGCCGACCTTTTTCACAGATCCTGCTAGGCAGGCCCCTGGAAACCTCGGCCGCGCCCCATCAAGCCATCGGTAAGGCGCCGGCCCTGGCCATCTTTGCTTCCGATGCCCTTTCTTCGGTCGCTTATGCTACGGAGGAGATCCTGCTGATCTTAGCCCTGGCTGGAACCATCTATTTTGGGCTGTCGATTCCCATCGCCATCGGGATTTGCATCCTGTTGCTGATCCTCACTATTTCCTACAGGCAGACCATCTTCGCCTACCCTAACGGCGGAGGGGCCTATATCGTGGCCAAGGACAACCTGGGTGAGCTGGCGGCGCAAACGGCCGGAGCAGCTTTATTGACCGATTACATTTTAACCGTAGCGGTCAGTATCTCAGCAGGTGTAGCCCAGATCAGCTCTGCCTTCCCCGAAGTGCAGCCTTACCGGGTGTTTATCGCCATTGGCCTGATCGCCATCATCACCATCGTGAATTTGCGTGGCGTCAAGGAGGCCAGCACCGCTTTTGCCATTCCCACCTATTTTTTCCTGGCCATGGCTTTCCTGATGCTCATCGTCGGCTTCTGGCGCTGGGCGACGGGCACGCTGCAGCCGGTGACGGGTGTAGATATGGTCGAGCAAGTGGTCCAACCTCTGACCTTGTTCTTAATCCTACGCGCTTTCAGCAGCGGTTCCACCGCCCTGACCGGGGTGGAGGCCATCTCCAATGGCATCACGGCCTTCAAGGAGCCTCGCTCGGGAAACGCGGCCAAGACCCTGGTGGCCATGAGCAGTATTTTGGGCATCCTCTTCCTGGGCATTACGCTCCTGGCCCACGCCGCCGGAGCAGTGCCCAGCGAAGCAGAGACCGTCATATCGCAACTCGCCCGGTCTGTTTTCGGTGGTGGAGTCATGTACCTGCTGATGGTGGCGGCCACGACCGTGATCCTGATTATGGCTGCCAACACCAGTTATGCCGACTTTCCGCGATTGGCGGCATTGGCCGCCGGTGATGGTTTTCTCCCTCGCCAGTTGACCTTTCGCGGCAGCCGCCTGGTATTTTCTTGGGGCATCGTCGGGCTGGCGGCCGTTGCCTCCTTGCTGATCACCATCTTCCAGGCTTCAGTGTCAGCCCTAATCCCCCTCTATGCCATCGGCGTATTCCTGAGCTTCACCATTTCCCAGGCAGGCATGGTCGTGCGTTGGCGCAAGATCTCGCATATGCAACCGGGGGAGGAGATCGTGGCCGAGGATTCGATCACCCGCCATGATCCCCACTGGCGACCCAAACAAATCGTCAACGGAGTAGGCGCCGTGGTCACAGGTATCGTCATGATGATCTTCGCCGTAACCAAATTCCACGACGGCGCCTGGATCATTCTTATTTTACTGCCGGCCCTGGTGTGGATCTTCTTCCGTATTCATCGCCATTACCAGAAGGTGGCCACCAATCTTAGCCTGGCGGGTGTGACAAGTCCTATCGCTCCCCGAAGCGTGCAGACACTCGTTTTGATCGATAATCTTCATGCAGCCTCGATCCGGGCTATCAATTTTGCCCTTTCCACGGGGCAGCCTTGGAGCGCCGTGCACATATCCATTGACGAACAGCGAACGGCCGACTTGCAGCGCAAATGGGCTGAACGGATGAGCGGTTATCCACTGATCATTCTACCCTCTCCCTATCGCAGTTTGTCCGGGCCCCTGATAAAGTATGTCCAACAATTGCGACAGCAGGATCCCGAGGCCTATATCCACCTGGTTATGGGAGGATTAACCATGGAAACTTACTGGGAACAGGCTCTGCACCGCAACAGCACGGTAGCTATTAACCTGGCCTTTCGCCATATGGAAGGCGTGGCTATCACCAATATCGCCTTCCAATTGCAACATGATCTAGACTAAGATGACACTATTTGTGCTTCTCCGTCACGGAGAGAGTAGCTGGAACCTAGAAAACCGTTATACAGGTTGGACGGACGTAGATCTTTCGCCGAAGGGAGTACTGGAAGCCATTGAGGCCGGTCGGCGGCTGAAATCGGCCGGCTTTGAATTTGACGTGGTCTATACATCGGTGCTAAAGCGAGCCATCCGTACTGCCTGGCTTGTCCTGGACGAATTGGATATGCAATGGTTGCCTGTCTATCGTTCCTGGCGTCTCAATGAGCGCCATTACGGCGCATTACAGGGGCTCAACAAGGCCGAGTCGGCCTCCCTCTTTGGCGATGAACAGGTTTTCTTGTGGCGGCGCAGCTACGATGTGGCACCATCCCCGCTGGATCCGGCCGATGAAAGATTTCCCGGGCATGATCGCCGCTATCATGATTTGGATTCCACTGAGCTGCCCCTTACCGAATCGCTGAAGGATACCGAAGCTCGTCTCTTGCCCTACTGGGAAGAGACCATTGCTCCGGCAATTGCCAATGGTCAGCGCGCCTTAATCGTCGCCCACGGTAACTCCTTGCGGGCACTTGTTAAGCATCTGGACCAGATAACAGATGATGAAATACCGATGTTGAATATCCCAACTGGCATTCCCCTGGTTTACGAATTATTGTCCGATTTGCGGCCGGTCCGCCATGGCTATTTGTACTCAATCCCTGACCAGTTTCCTCAAACTGCGAACGGTTAGAATCTGTGTCGAGAACTGCTATCGTATGCGCAAGGGTCTTGCCTTTCTCGGCTATTTGGCAGCCATCTTGTTTGCGATTGCCATTTTGGGTAATCAGTTAAGCGGATTTTCAGTGATGTTGGGGGTCATAGCAGCCGGCATCGCTTTTGCTTTGCAGGAGGTGATTGCCAGCGTGGCTGGCTGGTTGGCGCTTACGTTTAGCAGCTTCTACCGCGTCGGCGACCGCGTGCAATTGGGCGGCATCAAGGGGGATGTTATCGATATTGGCGTCCTGCGCACAACTCTGATGGAATGTGGCGAGTGGATTGGTTCTGACTTGTATACCGGCCGTATCGTGCGCATTGCCAACAGCTTTGTCTTTAAGGAACCGGTCTTCAACTACTCGGCCGATTTCCACTTCTTGTGGGACGAGATCACCATCCCAATAAAACATAGCAGTGACAGGCAACTTACTTTGGAGATTCTGCAACGCGTGGCCGATGAGCTCGCTGGTGAATACGCGGCCGAGGCCCAAAAATTATGGCAGCATATGATGGAGAATTACATGATCGTCGCCGCTGAAACTGCACCTACGGTGACGCTAGTTGCCAACGATAATTGGCTGGAGTATACGGTCCGTTATGTGGTGAAGTACACCAGCCGACGCAACATGAAGTCAGAGCTATTTAGCCGCATCATGGATGAGATTGATCAGACAAACGGCCAGGTGGCTATCGCCTCTACGACCATTCATATTGTGGATACGCCTACATTTGATGTGCATCTTAACGGCGGGTCCAAAGTATCGGATACATAAGCGAGGTTTCTATGTCCTTCATACCTAAGAAGTTTTATCGTCGCCGGACAGAGAAAACCGGGCTGGCACCCGGCACACCCATGCATATCGGCCAACGAAAAATGGAAACGATTAAGATCACGGTCATCGATTACGATGCTGCCGGCTATTATGAGGAACGGGAAACGACTGATATTGGTCAGCTGGCCATAGCCAAAGAAACTGAACCCATCACTTGGATCAACGTCGCCGGTCTACACCAGATAGAGCTCATCGAAGCCATCGGGCAGACATTCGACATCCATCCACTCCTGCTGGAAGACATCTTGAATACGGAGCAACGACCAAAAATCGAGCAGTACGACAACTATCTCTACATGATCCTCAAGCTGATTCATTGGCGCGAGGATGGCAGCGAAATCGAAACGGAGCAGATTAGCATCGTGCTGGGCAGCCGTTTCGTCATCACTTTCCAGGAACAGGAGGAAGACATATTCGACCCGCTGCGCCAGCGCATTCGCTCTGGTAAAGGACGCATTCGCCAGTTCGGAACCGATTACCTCGCCTATTCCTTGTTGGACATGGTGGTAGACCATTACTTCCTCATCCTGGAAAACCTGGGCGAACAAATCGAATTGGTCGAGGACGAACTAATTTCCGACCCCAACACAACTACGCTGCAAAAGATACATGACCTTAAACGCGAGATGCTTTATTTGCGCCGTTCTGTTTGGCCGCTGCGCGAAGTGATTGGCGGCCTGCAACGAGGTGAATCAGCCTTATTCCAGGAGGCCACGCTCATTTATCTGCGCGACGTATATGAACATACCATCCAGGTCATCGATACAATTGAAACGTATCGCGACGTTGTCTCCGGCTTGCTGGATGTTTACCTATCCAGCATCAGTAACAAGATGAACGAGGTGATGAAAGTGTTGACTATCATTGCCACCATTTTCATCCCGCTCACTTTTATCACCAGCCTTTATGGGATGAATTTCCGATATATCCCTGAACTGCAGTGGCGTTGGGCTTATCCGCTTCTCTGGCTGGTCTTAATCACTATCAGTGGGGTTATGTTGGCGTATTTCCGCAAGAAAGATTGGCTATGAACACCTGACAGCGTCGCAACGGAATCGCTATTCCTTGAAGCGAGCCCAACTGGGACAATCTGGACAAGCGAATACTGGCCGCAACCGCTTGCTTCAAGTGCGCTTGCAGCGAAATAGGCTGGAACCGAAGCCCGTTTATGATCTGTCGGAATCGTATCTATTTAAAGCAAACATGATTGAGTCACTGACATTGGAGCAAAGGACCATGTTATCACTTGCGATCCCTGCCTGGAATATTGCCTTGCGGACGGCCGTCGTCTACCTCGTTGTACTGGCGGGCATGCGGCTAGCCGGTAAACGAGAGATGGGGCAAATGACCATTTTCGATCTGGTGCTGCTGCTACTCATCGCTAATGCCGTGCAAAATGCGATGGTCGGTCCGGACACATCCTTGGCCGGCGGGCTGCTGGCAGCGCTGGTGCTGCTGGTGGTGAACGCCCTTGTGGCGCGCTTACGGCTGCGCTGGCCGCGGCTGCGCCGGGCCATCGAAGGCTCCCCCACACTCCTGGTTCTACATGGCGCTGTCATCGAAGAGCACTTGCGCCGCGAAGGGCTAGACCTGGATACCCTGCAGGCCGCCTTTCGGGAGCATGGCATTGCCGATATGAGCAAGGTTGAAATGGCTGTGCTGGAGATTGATGGTTCCATCAGCGTCGTGCCCACCGATGAGCATACCAAACACGCATTGGTTGGGGTGGCCATCGCTGTTGCGCTGGTGCCGCCTCTGGCAACCATTGGACTGAGGCTCGAGGAAGGTCACTGGGATCTGGCAGCGGGCGCCTATACGCTTTTCGCTACAAATTTTGTTGGCATTACCCTCGCTGCCACCGCCACGCTCCTGATCACGCGTTATGCGCCGCTTCCTAAGCTGCGTCCTGCCTCAACCGGACTCGCCGTCGGTCTCGGCATTACAGTTCTGGCTATCGTCGTGCTCATGTTGCCGCTAGGCAACACCTATCTCCAAGTTGTCAGGTCATCCAAAACAGCAACGACCGTACATCAACAAGTGGTCGATACTCTTGATCCCTCCTTGCCTGTGATCGTGAAACATATCGATGTGACCAGCAACCAGATCATCATCGATTTATCTGACGTAAACGGCGCCCCCTCAGCCACGCAGTTCGAGGCTGATCTGGTAGATGAATTAGGGCAAGATGTCAAGGTCGAGCTGCGTTTAGGAAGCACCTAAGGTCAATAGAGGACAATAAGAGTATGAACCAACAAACATTTTTACAACGCCTGGAAACGCTCGGTTACTACACGCTGCCCCGGCCCCATCCTGAAAGCCCAGGCTATAGCGGGCTGCTGGTTGTTTTGCGGCAAACGCCACACGGTCATGAACCGGAAAGGATTCGGTTACCGTTGCACGAATGGGATGGCAAAACGACCACTGGTGAATTTGCACGCTGATAGGAATCAGCCGCTATCACACGTTGTCTGCCCGGGGCAGATTGTGATTCGCAGCCGGCAAGAGCGAGAGGCCACTTTTTACACCTTTGGGGGCACACTCGAAAGCGAAGCGCTGTCGGGCGAAACCGTTTTTTCGCTGCGATCGGCAGCGCCGGTGCTAGAACTGCTGCCGGAACGGGAAACTGTCGCCAATTTGCTGGCCGACGAGACAGAGGTTTTGTTTGCGCGAGCCGAAGCTCAACAGCAGCTATCATCTCAGCAATTACTGGACCGGTTGGTAAAGGCGGGGCCGGAAGCTGTGTATCTGGCTGTCTTGCAGTCGCTGCTGCCAAAGGATGAGGAAACGGCCGTTTCCGATCACCTTCCACGACGACTTTATCAAAATGCTCACCCACGAGCGGAACTGGTACGAAAAGGCAGGACGATGGCCCCTGATTCCGCGCGACATCGCCACTCTACTACAGGCGATGGGTGAAAGGTAACTTATTATTACGAAGGTGATCGGGAGTCGGCGATTTTCTCTTGTAGCAGCTATCTGGCCACCAAATACGTCATTTCGCCTAACTCCTTTAAGTCATTCTTCCAAGGTAACGACCGGATCCCGAGCTATACTCCGACTATATTGATTGTTTAAACGATTGAAGCAAACTATGGAGGTATGTTATGGACATTCCCTTAGATGCTGAAGTGCTTTGTACCGATGGCGCTGGCGGACGATCTACCTGCCTGATTATCAATCCGGTGACCAGAGAAATCACACATCTGGTGGTACAAACAAAAGACTTTCTTCACAATGAGTATTTGGTACCGCTTTCATTTATTGAGGAAAGCGGGCCGGAGTATGTCCAACTGCGCTGCTCTTGTGAAGAAATGACCAACTATGATCCCTTCGTCAAGTCAGAGTTTCTCCAGATGGATGACTCCAGTCGATTTGGCTACTTGTCACCTGAATATGATCTGGATTATGATAGCATGGCCATGTGGCCCTATCTGGAAGCGGATGGTGAAGCTTATGGCATGTATGTGGGTATGGAACAGATTCCAGCCGGTGAACTTGGCATTCACCGCGGGGCGCGGGTAGAAGCTAGCGACGGACATATCGGCCATGTGGATGCATTCCTCGTAAACCCAGAAAACGACCACATTACCCACCTGGTACTGCGCGAAGGGCATATCTGGGGCGAAAAAGATGTCACAGTTGCTGTTGCCGACATCCAACGGATTGACGAGGATGCGGTTTATTTGAAACTGGATAAACGTACGCTGAAAGATATGCCTGGTATCCCAGTCAGGCGCTGGGGTAAACGAAAATCGCATTCGGATCATAAGTAATTGAGAGATGTGCATAATTCGACACCCAATAAATGATATTTTGAGATAGTCGATTAACGCGTCTACAAAAGTTAAAACAAAAAGGAGTTAGTCATGTCAGAGAATAAACTGTTCAACACACATAATGATATGCCCCATGAGGTGCGTCACGCCATGGTAACACTGCTTAACGAGCAGCTTGCCGACACGTTTGATCTCTACAGCCAAACGAAGCAAGCTCATTGGAATGTCAAAGGGTTAGATTTCATGCAACTTCATGAATTCTTCGACATGCTTGCGGAAAGCCTACTAGAGTATGTGGACATGATCGCCGAACGGGCAACCGCCCTGGGAGGGATCGCTATGGGAACCGCACGAATGTCCGCCCAGCAATCAAGATTACCTGAATTTCCCACGGACATATTTACCGGAAAGCAAATTGTCGAGGTTTTAGCTCAACGTTTTGGTCATTATGCCTCGACAACACGGGCAGGCATCGAAATGGCCGCAACTCATGGGGATCAAGACACCTCTGATCTCTTTACAGAAATCTCGCGCACTATAGACAAGCATCTTTGGTTTATTGATGCCCATTTGCAGACGTAGGCGCAACAACAATTTATTAGAGTTGTTCCTTTATAAAATTTCAAGCCTTTCAAACCCGCTAAAGCGAGTATGACAATTATTATTTGGGAACAACTCTATTCTAATTGAAATAGACATCCGAAAAAACGATTGCCGCCGCCTGTGATGAACGGGAACGGGCGTCTCTCATCGCTGTCCATACCCACATCGGCTATGGCAGCCCGCACAAACAAGATACAGTGGCGGCTCACTGCAAACCGCTGGGTGAAGCGGAATTGCGTCTGACGAAAGAGGCTTTGAGCTGGCCAGTGGAACCCTTTTTCCTGATTCCTGATGAGGCATTGGCTCATTATCGTCAGGCGGTAGAGCGGGGTGCGAATTGGCAAACGGAATGGGATACTCTCTTTGCTGCCTATACCAAAACGTATTCTGACATGGCTTCCGAATTTCACCGTGTTACCCATGGGCATTTGCCTGACGATTGGGACAGGGATCTACCCCAGCTTCTTTCGAGCAGCGAACCTGTTGCTACCCGCAGTGCATCATATTGGAATTTCCATTACGCTTACGCTTCTACTTACTTTAATATTCGCCTTTGATCACAAAAAACGAGCCGCGAATTGTTCCAGCTAGTTTAGACTTCTGTCGAGCAAACTTAAACTTTCCTTCCAGCTCCTTTGGTACATCCATCCCTTCAGAAAGCTTAAAACCAACAGCCCTCTTCTTTGGGTTGTCAACCGTATACATGACGTTAACCTCAAGCCCATCATCAAAAAAGACATAGGCCCATTTGATATTTTCTACTTGAAAACGAGATGTTTCTAACGGTTTGGCAGAAAACGAAATATTACGTTCTTCTTTCAAAATTCTGTACACATAATCAATTATCTCTTGGCTTTCGTTAGCTGGCACAACCATATACTCATGATTGTATTTGTTCATAAAGTAACGGGCTTCATTTGCACGCAAACCAGCAAGCGCTTCTGCTACAGGTGAAGACTCTAAACCAACCGTAGACACATTCTTAAAATCAACGATATAAGACATTTCTATCACTCCTTTAATTTACAGCCTTTTTGATTTTAGCGACCGCATCATTAGACCTAGCGGTCGCTTTTTACTTTAGAGAATATTGGTTACAAAATTTCTGGCTAACGAATCAGATGAGCCGCGGTTGCCCTTGAACGTAGCGGAAGGGTAAGCCGTCGGACTCCTTGTGGGTATTAGGCTACCAACTAGTGCCGCGGCGCATAGCTTACCGGTTCTTTAGGAAAATCAAATAGAAGGCTGCATCCACCAAGACAATGCCGATGTTTACTATCAGCCGTTCTCGAGTTCGACTCTGACCCTGAAAGAACAGTAAATCTACTCCAACGATAACGGCAATCAACACCACAACGTACAGTATGACAAACACGTTCCTGTTCATTTCATTCTCCCGTTCAATATATCAACAGCCGCCTACCCATGGGGTTGCCGGATTTGCATCTAGATCCTCATGCGGCTGTTCCTGTTCTCGACAGCCAATTGAATGTGAGTGCGAACACACAGTAGAAATAGAGCAGAGTAAATGGTACGATCAGAAAGTCCGTCTTGTCCAACTTCCCGAACTGCATCGCCTGTATCCCTATCCTTCTCAAGAGGACGACCCGAGTAACAACCATTCCAATCAATAACACCATTGTCAGTGACGCGAAATAGCTTTGCATGAAAGTTCTCTGCTCAAGATCGCGAAAACACACGCGTTTCCGGCCCAGCTGGCTTGACACGTTCATGGCCAAGCCTGGAGATTGATTGGCGATCTTTGTCGCTGGCCTCTCATATCGCCAGGCATGGCTGCCTAACAGCGCATCAGCTGCGAGGCACAGCGATACGTCTCGGCCCGAGTCTACGTTCCAAGCGCCGAGTCTGTCCGGGTGCGCGTGTTGGACGGAGTCGGGTTCCTAGACTGGGATGAGCCGCCGGCGAAACCCAGCGCCGAGCCATGAGTGGACAGCGCTCACTGGCGGCTTTAACACAAGTTGCTAGTTACCTCGGTAGTGGTTATCTGATGCAATCCCTGGTTCTCATGACCGGACAACGGTTATCTTTAATCCGGAGCATACTGATTACTCTGTCGGTTTATAGTGTGGGATTGGTGGCTGGCGGCATGGTCGGGGATGGTGGTGACGATCTCTTGCGCTTGCTACCTGTAGCGACCGGCAGCTAACCACAACCTGGCAAATCCCTCTTGACATTCACTTAAAACAAGATATAGTTACATGTGACTAGTAATAATTGACTGGTATACACTTAACTACTTCAAAGAGCGAACAACTATGGAAAGGAAACTGCTTTTACTGGGCCTGTTGCGTAAACAAGAGATGCACGGCTACCAGATCAACGAACTCATAGATGCCCACCTGGGCACCAGCATCCAACTTAAAAAGCCAACCGTCTATAAGCTGCTGGGCATCATGGTGGACGATGGCTGGATCAAATACCATGAGGAACAGGAAGGTAATTATCCAACCCGGCGTGTCTACACGATCACACCCGAGGGAGAAGAGGCTTTTCAGTTAATGCTGCGCCAGAACCTGGCTGATTACAGGCCAGTTTCTTTCCTCGGCAGCATCGGCATCGTCTATCTAGATACCCTTCCTGCGGAGGAAGCGGCCGCCCTGCTCCACCAACGACGTGTTGAAGTGGAAAGTTTCAGGCAAAAGATTAACGCCGACGAACAGCATCAAGGCGGATTTCAGTTGATGCTCTCCTACCACCTGAGCCATCTGAAGGCCGAGTTGGAATGGCTCGACGAAGTCATCAGCCACTTGCAGCCAGCAACGATTAGTAAATAGCGAACAGCAATTTTCAGGGAGATTACTTGAGATGAAAAATGAAGTGCAAAATGGCCTGGCCATCGAAGCCAAAGGCCTGGTCAAACGGTATAACGAAGAGGTGCTGGCCGTGGACGGCATCGATCTGGCCATCGAGACTAACAGTATCTATTCGTTATTGGGGCCTAACGGGGCCGGCAAGACGACCACATTATCGATGTTGACCACGCTGCTGGAGCCAACGGCCGGCTCGGCCAAAGTCTGTGGCCTTGACGTAGTGGAGCAGGCCAATGATGTTCGAAACTGCATTGGCGTGACCTTCCAGGAGACGGTCTTGGACGACGCGCTGACCGGCCGGCAGGCCTTGGATTTTCACGGCAAGCTCTATAACCAGAGCAAAGCCAAGCGCCAGGCCAAGATCGCAGAACTGCTGGCCCTGGTCGAGCTGGAAGAGGCGGCCGACCGCAAGATAAAGACCTATTCCGGCGGCATGAAACGACGCCTGGAATTGATCCGTGGGCTCATGACCGAGCCGGACGTTCTTTTCCTGGACGAACCAACCTTGGGCCTGGACCCCCAGAGCCGGGCTCGTTTGGGCGACTACATCCTGGATCTCAAGGAAAACCAGGGCTTGACCTTGTTATTAACCACCCACTACATGGACGAAGCGCAGCTCTTGTCCGACAAAGTGGGCATCATCGATCACGGCAAAATCATAGCCGAAGGTACCCCCCGCGAGTTAATCGAAAAAATGGGCGCCGATGTGATTCGTATTGAAGGCCGGGGCGATAGCGGTCAATTTGAAGAAAAGCTGCGCTCAATGCCCTTCACCCAACAGATTACAGCCGGTGAGGGCCTGATTCAAGTCGGCGTTGACTCCGGCAACCGCCGTCTGGTTGAAGTTATCTCGGCCGCGGCCGACAATGGCTTTCGCATCGAAGATATCTCGGTAGCCAAACCCAGCCTGGGCGATGTCTTCCTCAAGTACACGGGAAGACAATTTAGAGATTAGGGACAGTCAGTGGACTGTGGTCAGTGGAGAGTGAACAGTGACCCGTCCTGAAATACGTTATTCAGAAATTATCAGAGGAGAATAGGAATGAGTGCGGCTTTAACACTTTGGAATAAACATATGCGCAAGTCAATGTCCAGCCCTGACGAGGCCATCGGCATGTTGATTCAACCCATTTTATGGGTGGTGCTATTTGGCGTGGGCATGGGCAGCATGCTGGGAGCGACCTCTCCAGGCGGAGAAGGTTTTTATACCACTTTCATGCTGCCCGGCATCATTGCCCTCACCGCCCTGGGTGGCGCTATTGGCGGCGGAACTGAATGGCTAAACGAGCGGCTACAGGGCATCGTGAAAGAATACCTGGCGGCACCAATCCCGCGTATGAGCATCTTACTGGGCAACGCCTTTAGCGCCATGACCAAGAGCTTGATGCAAGCGATCGTGATCATGATCGTCGGCGTTCTCATCGGCGCCAAGCTCAGCGACAATCCCCTGGGGTGGCTGGGAGGCTTGCTGTTGGTGGCCGGTTATGGCCTGGGCTTCTCCGGCATTGCCATTGCCGTGGCTTCCAAGACCGACAGCCCTGGTGGCTATCACATGTTGATCTTCATGCTCAATTTGCCACTGCTCTTCCTCAGCAACGCCCTTTACCCTTTGCAAACCATGCCTACCTGGATGGAGGTCGCTGCCCGGATCAACCCCACCACCTACGTGGTCACCGGCATGCGCATCATGACTTTCGGCACCAATGAAGCCTTGGGAACGGTGGATACTATCCCTTTGTGGCTTTGTTTCCTGGTCGTGGCCATCTTCCTGACCTTTGGCATGGTGTTGGGTTACCGGGCTTTTAAGAGCTCGTTGAAATAAGGGCTTTGGTTGGCCCAATCTGAACCTTTAATCGCTTCAATTCCCTCTTGATCAAGGTCACCTTGTTCCATAAGGGAAGGGTGACATTCTCGCTTTTTTCTTAATGGGTGACAGATTCTCTGAACAATAACTGGTTTACTTCTAGGCAATTACGCTCGAGGGTTTACTCGTCATACCGTAAAGATTTGCGTAATTGCACTTAACCTTCTAGATAGGCCATATTCTTCAGATGCCGCGGTGTAAGGTAAAATAAAGCCGTGGCTCTCGAGATCATTAAAGTAACCTCCATTGCCCTGGGATTTCTTTATTATTCTGGTTGGGGACTCGCCCTGATCATACTGCCAACACGCCTTCAACGCCGGGCCGCCTATCTACTTATGCCCCTCGTTGGGCTGGCGGTGGGAGATTCCATTGGGGATATAACATCATTCGTTGGGCTGACCGGCCGCCTCACGGTACCGCGGATCTTCAAACACGGCAGCCACGACTCGACGGACCTCCTGCTACGAGCCGGCCTATATTGGCCCGACACCGGCGAGCGTTTGCCCGTGATCTAAGACGGCCGGCAGGAGGAAAACCTGAGTGCGCTCCTGGATACCATCACCATCGAATAACCGCTGGTAGGGCAAGCCTCCGTACCGGTCCAGACATGTTTATGCAACATTCATCGTTGGGGGCGGCGGTCAGTGGAGAGAAGGGCATGCCAGCAAGGGGATAGTGGGCGGGGCAAGCGAGTTTGGGCAACCACAAGGAATTGCCACTACAATGGGCGATAGGCGCATGACGGGATGGGTTGTTTTTGATAGGATGGGGAAACGTTTTAACCTGGTTATGGTTGCGGCCGTACCAAGGAGGTTAAAGGATGGGGCCGACGATTCGTATCGAGAATCTCATATTAGTCCGTAACCAACAGCCGGTATTGAATGGTGCCCACATGGCAATTGGCGCGGGGGAAATTGTGTGCCTGTTGGGGCCTAGCGGCGGGGGCAAGAGCAGCCTGTTGCGCTGCATTAACCGGTTGACCGAGCCGCCAGCCGGAACCGTCTACCTGGCCGATAACGATGTCACTACTATCGATGTGCTGTCTTTACGGCGGCAAGTGGGTATGGTGTTCCAACAAGTGTCTCTTTTCCCAGGAACGGTGGCGGAAAATGTCGCTTTTGGAGCGACTTTAGATAAAAGGTCAATCTCTTCGGCCGACATCAGGCGCTTGTTGACGTTGGCGGATCTGCCGGCGGATATAGCGAAACAGGATAGCCAGTCGCTTTCCGGCGGAGAGGCCCAGCGGGTAGCTATCGCCAGGGCGCTGGCCACAGAACCGTCGGCGCTTCTGTTGGATGAACCGACCAGCGCCCTTGACCCGGCGGCCACGCGCCATGTAGAAGAAACCATGTTGAAATTACGCCATGAATTGGGGCTGACCTTGCTATGGGTGACTCATCTGCCCGAGCAGGCGCAGCGCATCGCCGACCGCATCTATTTGTTGGTCGATGGTCTGGTGGTGGATGAAGGCGAGCCAGCTCATCTGTTTAGGCCCGACAGTGACCATCTGGCGGCCGCTTTTGCGGCCGGTGAATTGGAATAGGAACCTATAGGTTTTGACGATGTTTGAACTACCTGTCATGAATGAATTAACGCGAGTGCTGGCCTCGCTGACGCTGGTCTTGCTGGCCGCGATCATCTCCCGTTGGCAGTCGCTTGATCTGGAAAAACAGATGCTGGTGGCCGTGGTGCGGGCCTTCATCCAGCTCACGCTCATCGGCTATGCGCTCACCTACATCTTTGATGTGGACAGCCCCTTGATGATACTGCTCATCATCAGCGTGATGACTTTGATTGCCGGTTACACTTCCGGCGGTCGGGCAGTCAGGGTGCCTCATGCCCGGATGGTGGCGTTGCTGTCCATTTCGCTGGGGGCGGCCATGACGCTAGGTTTGCTGGTGGGACTCAATGTTTTCTCTTTCACCGCCCAACAGATCATTCCCATCGCCGGGATGGTGATCGGCAATTCGATGAATGTGTGCTCGCTGGTGATGCGGCGCATCCGGGATGAAGTGACCGGCCGACGCCTGGAGATTGAAACGGCATTGGCCTTGGGCGCTACCCAGCGGCAGGCGGCCGATCCCTATCTAAAGACGGCGCTACAAAGCGGCATGATACCCATCGTAGACTCCACCAAGACGGTGGGCTTGATCCAACTACCGGGGGCTATGACAGGTATGATCCTGGCCGGTGCTGCGCCATTGGAAGCGGTTCAACTGCAGATGATCGTGATGTATATGTTGATTGGCGCGGCCGCGTTCACCGGCTTAGGGGCTACCTTTTTCTCGTACCGGCAGTTTTTCACCAAGTCGCACCAACTGATTTTGCCGGAAGGATGAGGGGCGGCGGAGAGAATTCACCGGTGCGTGTCAATATTCTTCGAGAGGGATTAAAACTGGAAGGTGATTACCCTCCATTGCCGGGCTTTCCCCGCTCTTTCCCGCCAATGGTCGGCAGTATGATCAATATTCGTCAATCTGTCCTTGATCTCGATCGGAATCCAACTGATGGAAAAAGGCAGAGTGATCCGGAAACGCTAGATGAGCTGACCAAATTTGCCAAATCCGTCGGCGCCGATGAAATTGGCTATGCGTCAGTTCCCCAGGAATGGCTATTTCAGGATACGGCGATCCGCTACACCCAGGCCATCGTGTTGGTGATGGAGATGGACAAAGAACGCATGAGCCTGGCGCCCAACCGGGATATTGCTGTGATGGTGCATGAGACCTATAACGCCCTGGGGCAAATATCGAACAAGATTGTCGATTGGCTGCAGTGGCGGTTTCGGCCGTCGCTGGTGAACCGCTCAAAAAACCGGGCTGCCCAAAGGCAGGATTGGGGTATTGGTAAAAACCGCTGCCACTTTTCTGCCCAAGATGGCCCTGATCGACCTTTTCCTTGAGTAGGTTAATGACCCGCTTGGCCTTTGGAAGGAAGGAAACCCATTTTGTCTTCTGGGTGGTTATCTCGTAGGCCAGATCGATGCCGACCAGATCCAATATGCCAAAAGGACCAATGGGCATCTTGGTTATGCCCATCCAGGCCCGGTCTATTTCCTAAACTGAGGCCACGTCCTCGGCCGCTAACTCCATGGCTGAAGATAAAAGAGCATTGAACATGGTGTTGAAGACGTAGGCAGGATGCTCTCGCTTGACGAAGATGGGAATCTGGTCGATGGACCTGGCGAAATCATGCAGCAACTCCACCGTTTCGGCCGCGAATTGGGAAGGCACCAGGCTTGAGCTGTTGGTGGTAAATAGGGTGCGTTCCGGACACAAAGCGTTGAATTGGCCCAGCACCTTTCCTTTGAGCTTGGCTTGTTCGGGCAGCGATTCGCTGAGCAAGTCCGCCTCTTCCGCCGCCAGGGCCGGATCGCCGGTGAAGGTTATCCGCGCCAAGGCGGCCGCGGCCTGGGATTCTGACAGCATCCCCTCGCTCACGAATTCCTGCGCATAGCTTTTGATTTACTGCTCGGCCGACTGGAGCGCTTCGGGCATGATGTCGTAGATCCTGACTTCATAACCATACCGGGCGCATTGCAGGCCTATCTGCCGTCCCATGATGCCGGCGCCCAGGATCAGCACGCGTTGTAACTCATCGCTATTCACAATTACCCCCCCTTTGTACGCCTAAAATGAATCAAAAAAACAACCTGTTAGCAATATGGAGCCAACAGAATGTAGCGGGATGTATTTACCGGGTCAAGGTGTTTTTGCTTGTTGCGGAGCGAATCAGTGGCTGGCAGCTTGGCTAATGGATATTTCTGTAGCCCCGCTTCTCAGAATAGGGATTTCTTTGGAGATGCGGATATCTAGCCTGGCATCTTCTATTTTCGGAGACAGCGTTTCTAATTCTTGGCCCAATTCAGTCGTCGAGGGAGGATCACTGAACCCACGAACGATAATGTCAACATCTTTATCGAAGACATGCACCCGATCCAAAACTAAATCAGAGTCGCTTTCAATTAACCAGCGGTCGGTGATGTCTATTATTTGGAGTTGAGTCAAGCTATCTTGACTGACTCTATAGGATGTAAAGGCAAGCGGCACAGTTACCAGCAGAATACCGAAGGCAATGTATGTATATATTCGACGCCGACTTTCTCTCGTTAAATCCTGCCCTTCAATGGAGGCGGAGCTCAGTCGCAATAATCCAAAGACGGCGCCACCAGCCAGTAAAATGGAGAGCAGGTTTGTCAAAAATAACAGCGATGAGCCGAGCACAGCATCCCATCGGCTTTGTGAAAGGCTTATGCCTAGGACGCAAAGAGGGGGAACAAGAGCGATGGCGATAGCCACACCGGGCAGTGAGTCAGCCACGTCGTCACGGCTAAAAGCAAAAGCACCTGCAGCGCCGGCAGCCAAGGCGACAATGAGATCAATAAGGCTGGGCGAAATGCGCGGAGCAATCTGGGAGTTGGATTCAAATGAAATTACGGTCACAGAAAGTGTGCCAATTAGCCAGGAGAGGAAAACGACCATGATGATACCCGCGATCACGGTCAGCCCACTTTGAAATGACCGCTTTGTTCGGCCCATCACCAAGGCGGCCGTGATCGCTAAAATTGGCGTCATCAATGGAGCGACGATCATAGCCCCTATAACAGTCGCGGTGGAATCAACGAGAATGCCGCCGGAAGCAATGATGGTCGAGAGGAATAATAGAACTGAGAAGCGCACCAGATATGGTCGGCGCCGTTCTCCCTCAAAAAACAACTTCTTTTCTAAATCAGGCAGATTCTCTGCTGTAAAACGATTATCGCGCATAATATTTGACAACAAATCTATGGCTTTCATGTCGCTCCTCTTGCTCTAAATTGGTGGTCCTGAGAATAATATCATCTAGGAAGCGGCCGTTTATGAGGTCGCCAAACTCTGAAGAGAATTTCTCCCAACCATCCTTGAAATTCAAATCCCGTTGTGGGTATGGAATTTCGATATCGTTTTCGGCAAGCTTTTCCCACAGCATGTAATAGAGATCGCTTCTGATCTTGAGCGTCAGTTCCGGCTGGTTAACGCTGACCAGCAAGTTAAAATCCAGGCTCGAATCACCATAGCCACGAAACAACAAAGTTGGTGGTGGATCGGCCAACACCAGAGGATGCAACAAACTCGTTTCTAGGGCTATTTGCCTGACCAATTCTGGGTCACTCTTATAACTGACGCCCAAGGGTACGATGATCTGAACCAATCGCTCAGATTTAGTGAAATTTTTCACCTGGTTTGTGGTGAAGTTATTGTTGGGGACGATCAGCTCTTCATTGGTGAGGGTGCGGACGGTGGTGGCTCGCAGGCTGATATTTTCTACCTCACTGATACGACCGTCGAGTTCGATCACGTCCCCCGGTCGTAGAGATTGCTCAAACAACAAGATCAAGCCACTGACGAAGTTGGCAACAATATCTTGCAGGCCAATGCCGATGCCGACTGATAGACCGCCAGCGACTATGGCTAAGGAGGTGAGATTCAGGCCAAGAATGCTGAGAGAGAAGATGATGCCCAATGAAAGAAGCGCATAACGTGTCAGTGTTGCCACAGACTCGATGACACCTGGCTCTGCACCCAGACGATCGGGTAAGGTATGAATCATAATCTGTTTGGCGATCCAGGCGACGACAATAAAGATATATAAAACGATCAAAGAGGTCACTAGATTGCCAAAGGTAAAGGAAATGGTGCCGAAGCCAATGATCGCGTCTGCGAAGGTAGTTGAACCAGGTAAGACAGCTAAAATTCGTAAGAATACTAGAAACAAGAAGATTGGTGTCACGATTCGTATACGGTAAGGGCGCACAGCTTCACCATAACGGGCATATAGCGCCGTCAGCAGAATACGGTAGATGAGCCAGATCCAGATCAGGTTGTTCAAATCTGATAACAAGCCATTGGGATAACCTAGTTGGGCAAACAAATTTATGGCGATGTTAAGCAGCACCAGCGCCAATAGCGGTGTCAGCAGATAGAAGAGCGCCGCTAACCAACGTTGTTTCTGGGAGATCGCTTCTGTTTTTGGTTTCTCGCCGGTCGAAATATGCTTCCGCCGCCAGCGACGAATTGCTTCTGGCAAAAGCCAGGTGATGAGCAATATGAGAAGCACAGCCAATATTTGTCGCTGCACAACTGGTCGCGAAAGTATCTCCAAGAGAATATCGATTTGATCGCTGATAGATTCAACCACCGATTCCGCTTGATCTGTTCCATCGTTATCCATCGTCTTCTCCTAAATCGCAAGCACTGATCGCTGTTGCGTCGCTGTGGGATGGACCATAAGAATGATTCATGATATAGGTCATTCGATGGTCAACTATTCGGCCGGGATCTCACAGCCTTGCGGCAAGCTCATATCGGCGGCTGTATAACCCTGAAAAGCAGCAACTTCAAGACCAAACTCGCAAACTGCTTCCTCAGGCGATAGCGCGCCAGAAAGAACTCTAACATAGGCTCGATCTCCGGCGCTGACAAGGGGATCGGAGGTAATTTCATTTGGTATGACAACGGCCGTTTCGGCTTGTTGGGCAAATCCGTTCACGATGGGGTAAATACGTTGGTCCACCCTAACAGACGGATTGGCCGGCACCCGGCCTAATTCCCGCATGAAGCGGATACTTTGTTGCTGATTCACCAGGAAGGCAGCCAGGGCATCAGCAATGCGCGTCTGTTCAGAGGAAGTGAAAGCATAGAGCAAGATGGTTTCGGCCGGTAATAGTGGTCCGGCCGGGCCATGGGGTCCATCGGGTAAAGGAACAACACCGTACTCGAAGGGAACCTCTTCATCTATCTCAGACATCATGAGCGCCTGTTTCTCAGGTCCGGCGACGTAATAAGCGACTTGACCGGAGGTGAAGAGTTCCAACAAGGAATCATCATCTACATTCAAAATGACGCCAGGAGCAAGCTGAGCCTCGTTAAGCCAACTCAACCATTCGGTAAAACCACTTTCAGCCAAGGTAAAATGATCTTGGGTGTCAAACAAGCCCTCACCAAAGGCTTGTATGCCCCAATATGCTTGCTCGAAACGCGGCACGAAAGCGACCTGATTCCCAGCGGCCGCATCCAGCAATAATTTATCCAAGGTTCGGGGTGGTTCTGATACTAAACGCTTGTTGTAGTAAAGGGCGTTGGGCGCCAGAGAAAGGGGGACACCGAATATTTGGTCCTGATTTTGGGTCAGGGCTCTATTTCGTGAATTAAATACAGAAAAGCCGTTCTCTTTGGGCATTAGCGGCCGTATAAGCCCGGTATTCGCTAATTCGCCAATCCAGCTATCATTGCCAATAAGTAAAGCCGGTCCCAAACCATCGATACCGGATTTGTTAAATTCGTCCAGGATCTGGTCTGTTGGCAAAGCGACCGGAACAATGCGCACATTCGGATGAATTTCTTGAAATTGGGCTAATGCTTCTTCCAACACAACAGCATCTTCTTCTGACCAACTATGCCATAAGGTGATGCGGCCGCTTAGCTCATCATCTGGCGAGTTTGGCTGGCAACTAACAATTAGAAACAGTAAAAATAGAAGCGTAAAGATTCTCAATCGCCGTCCTATCATAATCACTACAACCCCTAATCACATAACAAAATAACTTCCCTTGAAGTTGCTGAAACCTCTTGGAAAGTTATCATTTGTTATGAAAGCTTGCATAACTGAATTGGTATTTACGGTCATACACTTCCACGCATTGGGTCACCTTTCGCCTTTTGCCTAATGTACTACATTATCCAATGCTACCAAGATAGTCAGGATCACAAAATGCTCCTGCCAGGAGCAATTGCTTCCTTTTTGGATAAGTATTTAAGCCTTGTGAAGGGTTAGACAAATTGATTGCTTCCCTTCACAAGACTTAGAAGCTAATATTTAGAATAGATAATTCATTAGCTCAGATCTCGAACTCCACCTGACCTTTTTGGTTGATATAGAGCTCTACCCAGGAACCAATTAAGCAATTCGGCCTAAGCTTTTGGTCTGTACAATCCGATTTCCTCCAGCGCATCATCCTTAGGTGGTCCCTTCTTGTCCATGATGCCGTTCATCAGCAGGTTGACGATCTTGGGGCCTTCGTTGGTCACGGTAATCCATACCAAATGGTCCATCGCGCCGGGTCTAGGCACATTGATCGCGCCGCTGGTGGCCGTCGTAATATAGTCACGGCCGTTGCGCTGCTCGTAGTCGTAGGTATGAGTGTGCGCGGAAAAGACAGTATATTGGCGGTCCACCAGCAGGGCCTCAATCTTGGGAAAGTCGCCGGGATTCTTCTCGGCCGTAGTAGGTGTAAAATAGGGCGGCGCATGCATGAAGCAGAACGTCCAGCGCACATCGGGGTTGGCATCCAGGACCTCCTTAAAGTAGGCGACCTGGGCATCGCTGATGTTTATCTCACCTAACCATTCCTCCACGCGCTCTGCCAACTCGAGAAGCTTCAAGGCATCTTCCTTTGTATGATGTTCCTTGGCCTGCAACTTCTCCATTGCCGGGTAATTTGTAGCTATTTTTTGATACAGTTCCGGCGAGTCATGCTGCAGATCGGCCACCGTCTTTGGCGGGTCTTCGGTGTTGACCATCAGAAATAGGACATTCTTGTAGACAAAGTGATAGTATCCTCGTTCGCTACCGTAGCGTTCACGCCAGAGTTTAATGGAGGCATCGGAGTTAAGGTCGTGATTGCCCGGCACGAAGAAAAACGGCATTTCGAGCTGTTCCAGCCATTCGTCAACTTCCTGCCACCACGCTCGAAACTGCTCTTCATCCTCGCTGTAGCCCTCAATCAAATCACCGGCGTTCACAACGAACTCAGGCTGCAGCAGGTTCACCATCTCCAACGCCTTAGGGAAGACACCGGGCCGTGCCCCGCCAGCGATGGGTCGGCCTTGACCCGTTCCACCAGCTTGCCCAAAAGCAGACCGGTCTGGGCCGGGGCCGGCTGCTCGACCCACAGAGTTCCGTCATTGTCGAAAGCCGCGATCCGGTCGGCCGGCTGTATATAATCCGGACTGTTTTCGTCGCCGGCCGCTGCCAAGAAATCTAGAATAGATTGTTTTGCTTATGTGTCGTTCCAAGCGGGTAATGTCATTAGTACCTCCCTTCTTTGTTTGCTGTCCAATTCAACACTCACTAAAGGCTTGCTTCATCGATAAGCAGTGCCGGCAAAGTCTTTACAAGCGCCGCTTCAGCAACGACTTTGTAGGCAACAGGTCCGCATCCAAGTCTCCGGGGCTGATTCGCTTTGATCCTTCAGATTGTCCGGTGTTTGGTTTTCCATCGGTTTTGCTCCTTTACTTGAGTGAGTTATGAGTCGCCCCGCACCAACTCTAGATCAGCCACGAAAAGGGCGCCGGCCTCGGCGGAAACAAGGGTAAGTTTACGGTCCAAACCTCGGTTCAATCGTTCGATCAGATGAGGACGCGAGATTAAATCTTGGCCAAGGCGTGGCCGGTGGAGTTTTGTCTGTATGAGAGTTGGCGTGATTCCATCACGCGCATCGTCGTCAAACGAACTCATTCGACTCTCCTAATTGACTTAGTCTTACAAATCTGGCGTCACCTAAATCATCATTTAGGTAGAGGATCCACTCAAAAAGATTATAGCTTAAGGCGAGTTCATCGCAATCAAGGCTGGAGAGCCTGGCCTCGGAGGATCCACCCTTCGACAGGTTCAGGGTTCGTTAGGCGAGCCATCGCCTGAGCTTGTCGAAGACAAAGGTGGACTGGTCCTCCCGGCCCGTTTGTGACAAATATCACATACAAAACATGACAATCGTCGCTGATGCCGGCGATCCCCTTCATCTATACTATATTCATATATTCGCTTTTCCGAATAAATGAAGGTGGGTTTATGGTTCAACCTCAAATCGAAGAACTCAATTTGCTGCACGCCCATGTCTGCCAGGCATTGGGCGTTCCGACGCGTCTGCAGATCCTCTACGCTCTTTATGAGGAGCCCATGCGGGTCAACGCCCTGGCCGAAATGCTCGATACGCCCCAATCCAGCATCTCTCGGCACCTGTCCACATTGCGCCAGCGGTCGCTGGTGCTGGCCGACCGCAACGGAACAGAAGTCACTTACCGCCTGGCCGATGAACGTATCATCGAAGTCCTGGACCTCATGCGCCTGGTCTTGCGGGATGCGCTGGAACGACAATCTGACATGCTGAGCTAAATAGTGAGCTAGAAGAAGAACAAATAAACGGAATTTTAGATGAAGGACTTTAAATACATCTGGGTCATTGGCCTTGTCATCACACTACTCATCGTAATCGTACCCATCCTTCTTTTTGTTTCCAGAGAGGCCGAAGCAGGAGAAGCTCCCTGGAGTTTTTTGCCCGAGCGCGTGCCCCACGTGGACCATACGGATCTCATGGCAGGACCCTATGAATCGGGTTCCGACGTCACCAGGGCCTGTCTCGAGTGTCATGAAGACGCGGCCCATGAAGTAGCCCAGACGGTCCACTGGACCTGGGAAAGCGAACCGGTCATGTTGGACGGCCGGGACGAACCCGTCACCATTGGCAAAAAGAATAGCATCAACAACTTCTGCATCGGCATTCAAGGCAACTGGACCGGCTGCACTCGCTGCCACGCCGGATATGGTTGGGAAGATGCTGATTTCGATTTTTCCAATGAGGAAAACGTGGACTGCCTGGTCTGTCACGAACAGACGGGCACTTATACCAAGAGTAACTCGGGTCTGCCATCGGAAGATAACGACCTGGTGGCCGTAGCCCAGAGCGTGGGCATGCCTACCCGCACGAACTGCGGCAGCTGTCATTTCAACGGCGGCGGCGGCAATGCCGTGAAACATGGCGACTTAGACGGCAGCTTGTTTTTCCCCACCGAGAACATTGACGTCCATATGGGGCGCTATGATTTTCAATGCGTGGACTGCCATCTGACTGAAAACCACAAGGTTGAAGGCCATCTCATCTCCGTGAGCGCCAATAACCATAGCGAATTGGCCTGCACCAGCTGCCATACCGAATCGGTGCACGAAGACAAGCGCATTTCGGCGCATTTAGACTCTGTCGCCTGCCAGACCTGCCACATTCCCGAGGGCGCGGTCAGGCAAGCGACCAAAATGGATTGGGACTGGTCCACGGCCGGTCAAGATATACCAGAAGATCCCCATCAATATCTCAAGATCAAGGGCAGCTTCGTCTACGAGCAGAATTTTATGCCCGAATATACCTGGTTCAACGGCGAGGCCGACCGTTACATCTTGGGTGACAAGATCGACCCGACGGTGTCGACGGTGCTCAACCAGCCCAAGGGCGATATCCAAGACCCGGAGGCTAAGATTTGGCCTTTCAAGATCCATACGGCCAAGCAACCCTACGACCCCAACTACAACCACCTTCTGGTTCCCAAGACGGTTGGCGAAGGGGGTTACTGGACGGAGTTCGACTGGGATCTGGCTGCTCGCCTTGGGGCCGAGGCCACGGGATTAGAGTATAGCGGCGAAGTAGGTTTCGCCGACACGGAAATGTATTGGGTTCTCTCCCACATGGTTGCGCCCAAAGAAGAAGCGCTGCAATGCCAAGACTGCCATGGCGAAGACAGCCGCATGGATTGGGGAGCACTGGGTTATTACGGTGATCCAATCCGCTGGGGCGGCCGCAGCCAGACCATTGGTTTGAACGATTAAAAAAGCGATTAAGCAACTATGCGCCTATCATCGAAGTCTCGTCTCTCTAATTTACCTCGCCTACAGCGTACCCTGGCGATTGGGTTACTATTGGCCCTGCTGTCGATCATCGTCTACGGCACGGTAACCGCCCAAGGCTCGCCCTTCCACCCCACCTTCCCTTTATTGGACGAGGAGGGGCAGAATGTACTGGATTCGGGGGAGCCTATTTCGACCATGGAAACCTGCGGCGCCTGCCACGACACGGCTTTCATCGCCGAGCACAGCTTCCACACTGACGTAGGTCAAAGCGAAATGACGCCACCCGGCGGTACAGACAGCGGCCGGGCCTGGGATACCAGCCCGGGTCTTTTCGGCCGTTGGAATCCATTGACCTACCGCTACTTATCACCGGAAGGGGATGAACGCATCGACATGACCACGGCCGAGTGGGTGCAAATGTTCGGCGTCCGTCACGTCGGGGGTGGTCCGGCCGAAGTTGGGCAAAACGGCGAATCGTTGGCCGATTTACCCGTCGTCGAGGGCGACCCCGAGACTCACATCGTCGATCCTGAAACCGGTGAACTGGTCCCCTGGGATTGGGCGGAGTCGGGCACGGTGGAGATGAATTGCTTGCTCTGCCATACGCCAGAACCGAACAACGAGGCCCGGACCGAAGCCTTGCATGACGGCCAATTCCGCTGGGCCAGCACGGCCACCTTGTTGGGCACAGGCATCGTCGATCAGGTGGGCGACCAGTGGTTATGGAACGAAGAAGCCTTTGACGACGACGGCGAACTATTAGAGACCTATGTCACGGTCCAGGGACCGACCAGCGAGAATTGCGCCCAATGCCATGGCCTGGTGCATGTCGAATCGGAAACGCCCCTGGCCCTGAGCGGTTGCACGCCGGAGCAGTGGAGTACCATCACCACGGGACAGATCGTCTCGCCCCAGCGTATTTCGGATTCGGGCATGAACATCACCGCCAAAGAGGATCTAGGCCGCTCCTGGGATGTGCACGCTGAGCGGGTGATCGATTGCACCGACTGTCATTATTCGCTCAACAATCCTGTCTATTTTCAGGAATCAGATGAGAGCCAGCCTGACCATTTGACCTTCGACCCCCGCCGCATCGATCATGGCGAATACCTCTACCGGCCGTTACACCAATTCGCCAAAGGGCAGAGCGCCCAGGGCACGCTGGCCCCCGAATTGGACAACACCGCCCGCCGCTGCGAATCGTGCCACAGCATCGACAGCACCCACGACTGGCTTCCTTATAAAGAGCGGCATATGAACGCGGTTAGCTGCGAAAGCTGCCATATCCCAGAATTGTACGCGCCTTCGCGCCAGTATATCGATTGGACCGTCATTAATCCGGACGGATCGGCTGTGGCCGGCTGCCGCGGCATAAAGGATGAAGGGGAAACTTTCAGCAGCGTCCTCATCGACCCTTACAAGCCGGCCTTGCTGCCCCGCGAAAACGCCGATGGTTCGACCTCCCTGGCCCCCTATAACATGATCACTTCCTGGTTCTGGGTCTATGGCGATCCTGAACGGCCGGTGCCCCAACGGGATCTAAAAGCTGCCTGGCTGGATGGCGACGATTACCATCCCCAGGTACTGGCCCTTTTCGATGCCGATGACGATGGCCAACTGGACAAGTCGGAACTGGTCATCGATAGCGACGAGAAAGAGGCCTTCGTCGCTTCCCGTTTGGCGGCGACCGGGCTGGAGAATCCACGAATCGCCAGCGAGATACAAGCTTACAGCATCAACCACGACGTGACCCACGGCGATTGGGCCACCCGGGATTGCCGTACCTGCCATGGCAGCGATTCGCTCATCACCCAACCTGTTAAGCTGTCGGATCGGACTCCGGGCCAAAGCTTACCGACTTTTGTAGGCGATGATTCGGTGGCGGCCGGAGGCTCGCTCTTTACCGGAGAGGACGGTGAACTTTTTTACCAGTTAGAGACCGGCGAAACCAACCTTTATGTCCTTGGACTCGACAGCGTGGATGTGATTGACTGGTTGGGCAGCTTCCTCTTCATCGCCACGATTCTGGGGGTCGTCGTCCACGGCGGCCTGCGATTCTTCATCGCCCGCAAGAACCTGACCACCAGCGAACCAGAGTTGGAAGAAGTCTACATGTACAGCATGTATGAACGATTGTGGCATTGGCTGCAGACCATCGTCATCTTGATCTTGCTTTTTACCGGCCTGATCATTCACAAACCGGACAAATTTGGTATTTTTAGTTTCAGTTACGTGGTGCAGGTGCACAATATCATGGCCTTGATCCTGGTGCTAAATGCTGCCCTGGCCGCCTTCTACCATTTTGCCAGCGGTGAAATTCAGCAATTCCTACCCCGGCCGCGCGGTTTCTTCGACCAGGCCTTCGCCCAGGTCAAGTTTTACCTGGATGGCATCTTCCGCGGCGCCGACCATCCCTTTGAGAAAACACCCCAGAGAAAGATGAATCCCTTGCAGCAAGTCACCTATTTCGCCATCTTGAACGTCCTGCTGCCCTTACAAATTCTCACCGGCCTCTTCATGTGGGGCGCGCAGCGCTGGCCCGAACTAGTGATCAGCCTGGGCGGCCTGCCGTTTCTGGCCCCATTGCACACGCTTGTTTCCTGGCTATTCGCCTCTTTCATCATCTTGCATGTCTATTTGACCACCACCGGGCACGAACCGCTGGCCGGCATCAAGGGCATGATTATGGGCTGGGACGAAGTCGAAGTTCATGGCCAGGAGTCGCCGTCTCCGGCCGGAGATTAACGATTACACTGGAGGAAATACGACCATCATGACTACTTACACACCATCAGAATCGGATGCTCCACCGGCAACTGAGGAAAAAACAAAGACACAAAAGGTGGCCAAAGCCTATACCAACCCCTATTTGGCCGCCATCTTGCTAGGCGTCGTTCTGTTCATGGCCTTCTTTTTAACCGGCAACGGTTTAGGCGCTTCCGGCGGCCTCAATCGCATCCTGGTCTTTTTTGAAGACCTGGTCGTGCCCGGTCACATCGACCGCACGCCCTATCTACTGGCAATGGCCGGTGGGGCTAAAAATGCCCTCGATAACTGGATCGTTTTCCTGACGCTGGGCACGGTTATCGGCGGCTTCACCTCGGGCTGGATTCACAACCGGGTGAAGCTAGAAACCAATCGCGGTCCCAGGGTGCCGGTCAAGCTGCGTTGGGTGATGGCCTTCATCGGCGGCGCGCTCATGGGTTTCGGCGCCCGCTATGCCAGAGGCTGCACCTCAGGTCAGGCTCTCTCCGGTGGAGCCGTTTTGTCCGTCGGTAGTTGGGCTTTTATGTTTGCCGTTTTCGCCGGCGCTTATGCCCTGGCTTACTCACTACGGAAGTTCTGGAACTAAGGAGTATTAACATGGCACCCTTCCCACTTCCATTAACACAGCTCTTAGGCCACTGGGGCGCTTATGTGGTTTTCCTATTGATCGGCTTCTCCTTCGGTTTCGTTTTAGAGATGGCCGGCTTTGGCAACTCAAAAAAACTGGCTGCCCAGTTCTACTTCCAGGACATGACCGTCTTGAAAGTGATGTTCGGCGCCATCATCGTGGCCATGGTTTTTATTTTCGCCGCCTCGGCCGTGGGCCTGCTGGACTACAATCTGCTGTGGGTCAACCCGACTTATTTGTGGCCGGGCATTGTCGGCGGCCTGATCATGGGCGCCGGCTTCATCATTGGCGGTTTCTGCCCCGGCACCTCCCTGGTAGGGGCGGCGACCTTGAAGCTGGATGCCGTATTCTTCGTCCTGGGCGTTATTTTTGGCATCTTCCTGTTCGGTGAAACGGTGAGCAACTTCAGCCTCTTCTGGAATTCGTCCTATATGGGACGTTTAACCATACCGGATCTTTTTGGACTACCGACCGGCGTGGTGGTGCTGGGGGTGGTGCTCATGGCCTTGTTCATGTTTTGGGGCTCGGAACAATTGGAACGGAAATTCGGCAACCAGGATCCCACAAAAGCGCCTAAATGGCGTTACATGGCCGCCAGCGCCGTTTTTCTGGGGGCTATCGCCCTGGTGGTGATTGGCCAGCCGTCGACGGAAGACCGCTGGGCCAGTATCGCCGTGGAAAAACAGGCTTTGCTGGACGAGCGAGCCGTACAAATCCATCCCGGCGAGCTGCTGAACCTCATCCACGACGACGCCCTCAAGGTAGTGATGCTCGATGTACGCGATGAGGTTGATTACAATCTTTTCCACATCCTCGATGCCCAGCATGTGCCCCTGGAGACTTTGCCGGACATGATAGCTGATCTGCACTTCGAACCTGCAAATGCCGTCTTCGTGCTCATGAGCAACGATGAAGCTGCGGCGACGGAGGGCTGGAAAACCCTGGTGGCCGAGAGCGTGCCCAATGTCTACCTATTAGAAGGGGGCGTCAACAATTGGATCGCCACGTATGGCGACGATGACCTGACCAAGAACTTCAACGCCGGCGCCGGTGATGACCAATTGTGTTATATCTTCGATTCTGCCATTGGGGATCGGTACGCGGCGGCCGAGCCGGACCCTCACGCTCAGGAATTAGTGTACACGCCGAAAGTGAAGCTGGAGCTCAAGCGGGCGGCGACCAGTGGGGGTTGCGGGTAGGCGTTATCAATTCTTCAATTATTTGGCGTTATCAAAAACAGGAAAGGTAACTTTTTCGTCGCCGTGTACGTTATGGAGTAACACGGTCCATTTAATTATTACAGTACAGAATAATTTTGCCCGTCACGGATCCCGCTCCAAGCAACTCATGGGCGCGTGCAGCTTCCGCCAGGGGCATGCAATCTGCGATCACGGGCCTGATCTGACCTTCCGACAACAGGTTAAACAATGTGGCCATGTCCTCCCTGAACCAGCCTGTTTTGCGCCGTTTGAGCGTCTGGATACTGTACAGGACGATCTTCTTTCCGTCGGGTATTAGGGAACTGGCAACTATATAGCCGGCCACTGTCGGCAATCCCCGAATGCGGCTACGGCGACCACCCGTGAGCGTGTGATCGATCAACGATGTGGCATGGCCAAAGGCCACCACCCGGCCGCCCCGCCGCAATGTCTTATAAGAGCGCCATTGATGCTGACCACCGATACCGTCGAAGACTACATCTACGCCTTCCCCTGAAAGATATTTTACCTCTTCGACAAAATCTACCTGCTTGTAGTCAATCGGCGTACAGCCGAGACCGGACACCAGTTGGTGCTTCTCCCGTGATGCCGTACCATACATCTCAAGACCAAGCAATCCGCAGAGTTGGAGCAGCGCCGTCCCAACTCCGCCTGCCGCGCCATGAATGAGGACATGTTCCCCCGGCTGTGCTCGTGCCGAGCGGTGTATCATCTGGTAGGCAGTGCCGTAGTTGAGGACTAGACTTACAGCATTTACAGGGTCAAGCCCCTCTGGAATGTCGATCAGCTCTTCGGGCGGAAGGCAAATATACTCAGCATAGCTACCAACTACCGGAAGCGCAGCCACCCGCTGGCCCAACTGTAAGTCACTGACGCCCGCGCCAAGCTTATCTACTTCGCCAACCAGATCCCAACCGGGCGTGAAGGGCGGACGGCGAGCTTCGGGATGAATGCCTTCGCGCAATAATACATCCGCGAAGGAAGCGCCGGCAGCCAGAATCTTCACCCGCACCTGGTCTTGCTGTGGCTCTGGCAAGTCATCTTCGACGACCTGCAGTACCTCCGGACCACCATACTGGGTGACGACTACTCTTGTGTTTTTCATCAGATTTACTCCCCTTTTTCTGTCGTGAGAGACAGTAATGTTTCCATGAGCTTTGTCCTGAGTGGCTCTCGGGGAGGGGCTAACGCCAGCAATTCCGAAAACCAAAGCCCGTCCACAGCAAGCCGGATAATGTTTGCCATTACTGGGTCGATCCCGTCTTGCTCTATGATAGTTTGCCTAATTTCATAACTCTGACGAGAAGGATCGAGGAGATCAGGATTATGTAGAACAGCCGCTATCAAGCCGGCACCGAGTTCAAGATGAGTAGACGTAAAAGTTGCCTTAATTAGCGCCCTTAACCACCTTCCCTGGTTCGTCCCGAAATCGTCTTTTTCGTATTCGTCCCTGATTCTTTCTGTGAACTCTTGGTTCATTCGCTCGATCATGCTCTGGACTAAAGCATCTTTGCTAGGGAAGTGGTAAAGTAACCCTCCCTTGCTCACACCGGCTTTTTTTGCAACTGCTTCGAGTGTCATTTGAGAGGCTCCTTTTTCAAGAACCACGATAGCAGCCGCTGAGAGTATTGTGTCGCGAGTGGAATCAGGGGATCGTTTTTCATTCATACTTTACAGCTCATTCGGTTCATTCTAAGTATACCGTCCAGACGGTATATAATAACTATACCATGTGGGCGGTACAGTTGTCAAGAGGGGCTTACAGTCAATAAAAATTATCCGCTACAGCGTGGTTAATCGGTGTGTCCGTTTGGAGTACGTGGCTTTACCCGGGAACGGATTTTTGTCCTCTAGATCTGGGACTTTCGGCAATGGCTGTAAATAACCTTAATCGACGATAGCGAAAACGCACCCAGGCGATGACAAGCAAGATGCCGAGCATCATGGCTAACAAACCTATCAACCCCCCTTCTGGACCAAAATCACCGCCGGCCCACACCGTTGGGCCACCTTGTTGGATAGCGATGAACGTAGTTGAAAAATCTCTCCCTCCGCTGACCGGAAAACCAAAAACGTAACCTTGAAAGAAATTCCAGGTGATGTGAATACCGATGGGAATGGCGAGGCTGCCTGTCAACACATATCCCAAGCCTAACCAAATGCCTGCTAGGACTATATTGGCAGAGCTGGTGACGGTTGCGTTGGGCAGAATGGCGTGCATTAATCCGAAAATGGCCGATGACAGCAGCCATGCCAGGATCAACGCCGTTCGTGGGGTAACGAAGCGGAAATTGAATCCCTCGGCCATATTCAATAGCAGGTATCCTCGAAAGGCCAGTTCTTCAACAATACCCACGAGCAGAATGAGAAATATTGGCGACAGGATGGATACAATGAAAGATTGGCCAGAAGTAGCGGTGTGGAATATTTCGCTTATCGTGATCCAACCGGCTGCAAGCTCCACCAGGAAGACAAATGTCATCAGCGAGGCGCCCAGCAACAGGCCAAAACCGAGGTCGATCCACCATTCCCGCTTTAGATATATGCCGGTGTCAGAAAAGGGACGCTTGTCAATAAAGCGCGTGGCCAGCCAGATCGCCGATAATGCAGCAACATACAACAGGGTTTTTTCAATGTAAGGGACTGTTATTGCTCCGCTCACAATGAAGAAAGGGACGCCGAACACGAATGTCAAAATGGCGATAAGTGCTACAGTGCCTAAGAGTCGCAACAATGCACGCAGGCGACGTTCATCGTAGTTCCAGAAGATACCAAACAAAGACCGGGTAAAAGATTTCTTTTCGGTTGTGGTTTTCATGACAAAATACCTCCTTCAGATATGGGTAAGTTCTTCGCTTACCTCCCATAGGCGGCCGGCCAGAGCTACATTGTATGTAGCTTCCGACGAGTTGACTACTTGTTTATCGACGAAATGTTTTCCTGAGATACCTTCTACTTCTGGTGACGATGCCAGATAAATGGAAGTCTCGGCTCCTTGTTCCGGGCTCTTCATGAATACTCGCCATAGCTTGTTCATATACGCCTTGAAGCCAGTGTATTCGCGGCGGCCGAGCCGGATCCTCACGCCCAGGAGTTGGAGTACACGTCGAAAGTGAAGCTGGAGCTCAAGCGGGCGGCGACCAGTGGGGGTTGCGGTTAGGTAATCGTAACCTGCCTGGGAAGAAATTTAGGAAGGACGACAAAGACCCCGAGGTCTAACGACCTCGGGGTCTCTGGGCTAAATTATATCCTGGGGCGGGCCGGCATTATGGATATTGGCTAAGCCCGCCAAAACCTTATTTCTAACGAGTATACCACTCGCCCATGGCGTCCCAGCGAGCAGTGTTCGCAGCCACACTGTGTTCGGCGTCGAAGGTTTCCCCACGATAATACTCGCTCATGGCGTTCCAGCGGGCAATATTCGCAGCCGCACTGTGTTCGGCCTCGAAGGTTTCCCCACGATAATGCTCGCTCATGGCGTTCCAGCGGGCAATGTTCGCAGCCGTGCTACGTTCTGCCTCGAAGGTTTCCCCACGATAGTGCGCGCCCATGGCGTTCCAGCGGGCAGTGTTCGCAGCCGCACTGCATTCGACATCGAAGGCTTCTGCACGATAGTGCTCGCCCATGGCGTCCCAGCGAGCGGAGTCAGCCTCTAGCCTTGCTGCTTTGCCAGAGGATTCGTTCAACCTTACGGCCGAAACAGAGAGAAAAACCGCCGCTGTGACGAACAAGATCGCCGCCAAGCTTAGGGCGAACATGAAGACCTGATTGCGTGATATGGGGGTCCTGACATCCGTCCCGACCAAACTGAGAGTACTTTCTTTGTGATTCATCGTAACTCCTTTGATTTTATTAATGGGCTATGTTCGGTAAATTTCCAGCTGCCCTAGTGCTTTTTGAACTTATTTCCGATTCCAATGTAACAGATGGTAGTGGTGAGAACGTGGCTAAAACGTGCCGAATTCGAGGCGGATGTGAAGTCGGTTTTCTGATGTATAATATTCTTAGGTGCTTGTTTTGCTCCGGACACTTTCGGAGGGGGAACGATGGCACAACTGTCAATTTCTTGCTTGGGACCGTTTCAGGTAACACTGGACGGGCAGCCGGTCACGGACTTCAAATCTAACAAGGTCCGGGCGCTACTAGCTTATCTGGCCGTTGAGGCAGATCGACCGCACCGCCGCGAGATACTGGCCGGGCTCCTGTGGCCCGATTGGCCCGACCGTAGCGCCCTCAGCAACTTGCGCTATGCTCTCTCCAACCTCCGCCGGGTGATCGGCGACCGTATGGCAGAACCACCCTACCTGCTGATCGCCCGCGACACGTTACAGTTCAACACCACCAGCGACTACCGGCTGGACGTCACGGCATTCACAACTCAGACGAAGATCGCCTATACCGCGGAGGGAGATGACCCACTCCTGTCGCTTGTAGAAGAAGCGATCGCTTTGTACCAGGGCGATTTCCTCGAGGGATTCTCCATCAGGGACAGCGTGGCTTTCGAGGAATGGGTACTAACCAGGAGACAGCAGATCGCCCAGCAATTGTTGGCTGCGCTTCGCCATCTGGCGATAGCTTACGAGCAAAGTGGACGGTACAAGCAAGCCCAGGCCTGGGCCCGGCGGCAAATCGAATTAGAGCCATGGGATGAGGCCGCCCACCAACAGTTGATGCGGATCCTGGCGTTGGGTGGTCAGCGGACCACGGCGCTGGCCCAGTACGAGACCTGTCGCCAACTCCTAGCCGAAGAGCTAGGCGTCGAGCCAGCTCAGGAAACGACGAGGCTATACGAGCAAATCCGAATTGGCGAAGTGAAAGGGCCCGGGTTACCTTCTGCTCCCCCGGCCGGCCCGGCCGTCACTCTTCCCCGTTTTCTTGAAGAAGAACGCCCTCAAGTTGAAATGCCTGTTTTCGTTGCCCGTGAGCGCGAGTTGGCTCAACTAGACGAATTTCTAGACCTTGCATTGGCCAGCCAGGGGCGAGTCGCCTTCGTGACCGGCGAAGCTGGCAGTGGCAAAACGACACTGGTCCAAGAATTCAGCCGACGATCCCAAGACGTCCATGCCGATCTCGTCGTAGCCAGCGGCAACTGCAATGCTTATACGGGGATAGGTGACCCCTATTTGCCCTTCCGCGAGATCCTGGAGATGTTGACCGGGGATGTCGAGGCGAAGTGGACGGCGGGAGCTATCACCGGCGAACATGCTCGTCGCCTGTGGAATTCGCTTCCAATTGCGGCGCAGGCATTGGTTGAGAGTGGACAGGGTCTAATCGATACCTTCGTCCTGCGTGCTGCTTTGCTCGAGCGTATAATGAATTGCGGACAATGTCCTGGAAGGATGGGGAGGCTGAACTGGCTGGATGAGCTGAAGGAAAGTATATCAAGCACCATTCCAGGTGCCCTCACCCTGCAGCAAAGTGATTTGTTTGAGCAATATACCAGGGTGCTGCAAGCACTGGCGCAGCGAGCACCACTGCTGTTAGTTGTGGATGATTTGCAGTGGGCGGATCTGGGATCGATCAGCCTGCTCTTTCATCTGGGCCGGCATCTGCCGGGCAGCCGGATTATGGTCGTGGGCGCGTACCGCCCGGAAGAAATCGCCATGGGCAGGGATGGGGACCGGCACCCGCTTGAGCCCTTGGTCAACGAATTCCAGCGCGAGTTTGGAACTATCTTGGTGAACGTGGATCAGGCCGAGCGTCGAGATTTCGTGGAGGCTATTTTGGACAGCGAGCCCAACCGGCTGGGTAGCGGGTTCCGGGAGATGCTTTACCAGCAGACGCGAGGGCACCCCTTGTTCACCATCGAATTACTGCGGGGCTTGCAAGAACGGGGAGATTTGGTTCAAGCCCCAGAGGGCTGGTGGTTTGAAGGGGCAGCATTGGATTGGGAGACAATGCCAGCGCGGGTGGAGGCGGCGATCGCGGAGCGCATCGGCCGTCTGGCCCAGTCGCTGCAGGCAACGTTGCGGGTGGCCAGTGTGGAGGGCGAGGTATTTACGGCCGAAGTGGTAGCCCGGGTGCAGGCGGTCGACGAACGGGAGGTAGTCAAACACCTGAGCAGTGAATTGGACCGCAGACATCGCCTGGTACGCGTGCAGGCAATTGAGCGTCTGGGTTCGCGGCGTATATCTCGCTACCGATTCAGGAATTATCTCTTTCAGAAGTATCTGTACGACAACCTGGACGAAGTGGAACGGGCCTATTTCCACGAGGATGTGGGGACCGGGCTTGAGGAATTGTACGGAGACCAGGCCAGCGAGATCGCTGTGCAGATGGCCTGGCACTTCCAGGAAGCGGGGATAGCCGAAAAGGCAATATACTATCTACGCCAGGCTGGGGAAAGGGCCGTGCTTCTATCGGCATTTCAGGAGGGAATCGCCCACCTGAACAGAGGGCTGGCCTTGCTCGAGGAGTTGCCGGACTCCCCCGAACGCGATCAGCAAGAACTCGCTTTGCAACTTGCCCTCGGCATAGCCTGGCAAGGCATCCAGGGCGCTCAGTCCTCGAAAGTGAAGAAAGCCCACATCAGGGCTCGTGAATTATGCCACAAGACGGGTAACACGTCTCAACTCTGCCAAGTACTAGGAGAGATGGCTGCATTCTATTATGTAGGGGCGGAGCATCATAGGGCGCGTGAGCTCGCAGAAGAGGAGCTCCGTCTGGCCCAACGCGCCAAGGACCCTCTGCCATTAACCTTCAGCCACTGGCATCTCGGATTTATCTCATTTAGTCTCGGAGAATTCACAACAGCGCACACCCATCTCGAACAGGCGATCTCTTTCTATGAGCCTCAGGCGCATCACCATCCCTTTGTGGCCCTTCGTGGCAAGGACGCAGGGCTGGGCGCCCTGGCGTATCACGCCTGTTGCTTGTGGTGTCTTGGTTATCCCGAACAGGCCATGGAGCGTAGCCAGGAGGCGCTGGCTTTGGCGCGAGAGCTGAACCATCCCTTTTCGCTGGCCGATGTTCTCTGTTATGCGGGCTGCCTGTTCCACGAGATGCGTCGCGACGCAGACGCGCTCAAGGACAATGCAGAGGAGCTGATCCGATTATCGGATGAAAAGGTTCATGGTTGGAGAGATGTGTCAACTGGTTTTCGGGGAGAGGCGCTGGTCCTGTTGGGCCAGGTTCAAGAGGGGATCGAGCAGATACAAGAGGGCCTGGCAACCAGGCAATCCATGGACTCGCGGTGTTATATGTCAGGAACACTCGGCGCTCTCGCTCAAGCCCAGGCAGCGGCTGGTCGACTAGAAGAAGCACAGGGCACACTGAGGGAGACACTCGCTTTTGTAGAAGAGACGAACGAGCGCTACTTGGAAGCTGAGCTCCATCGCCTAAAGGCAGAGTTGCTACTCAGGCAAGGAAATGAAGCCAAAGCGGAGGCCAGCCTTCAGAAAGCTATCGATGTCGCTCGTCGCCAAAGCGCCAGGTCGTGGGAGCTACGAGCGACGATAAGCCTGGCACGCTTATGGTGGAAGCAGGGCAGGACGGAAGAGGCGCACCATGTTCTGGAGCAGATCTATGGCTGGTTTACGGAAGGGTTCGACGAACCAGACCTGAAAGAGGCCAAGACGCTGCTAAATGAACTGTAAGAGAATCTCTTGAATGGCGATATTCTCGTGCGAAAAAGGCGACTGAAAACGTGAACCGTTTATTCAGTGTACCCTCTGCTGACATCTGCGGTTTCCGTTTCACCCGACAAGTAGCTTAGAAACTCATTGTGATCGACCGGTCGAGAGAACATCGGATAGTCTTTCTCAATGGCCACACGCTGTTCCTCTTCGCTGGTCGCGGCCACGCAGTCAGTCAGGGTAAAGACGTTAAATCCTTTTTCGTAAGCCGTGCGCATCGACGATTCAACGCAACAGTTGGTTAGAAAACCACCCAAGGCGACATTCTCAATGCCCCTTCCGCGCAAGATGAAATCCAGATTGGTGCTGGCAAAGGCGCATAAGCCCCTCTTACCTTCGACAACCAGATCGCCTTTTTGCGGTTGCATTTCATCGGCAAATTCGGCCCCCCAGGTGCCTTTGCGGAAGGAAGCGGTATCGACCACGCCTTTTAGTATGCCATAAGGATGATCGCCTAATTCTGGATACCCTTCGGCGAAAGTAATGGGTGCATGGATGATAGTTGCCCCCATTTCACGGGCTTTGGTTACCGTTTCTTGTGCGTGCTCAAGCATGTTGCTGCTTTCCATCACACCTTTCACCGCGCCATGTAATGAGCCACCCTCAGTCGTAAAATCGTTCTGGAACTCAATCATGACAACGGCCGTTTTCTTTGGGTTTAACATCGTTTCGTCTCCTTTTGAGAACCAAATCCACAGGTAACTTTTCCAAGTTCATTATAGCAGATCACCAATGGTCAAATAAAGGAAATCGTTTCCGCCATTGGGGATCGATACGCGGCGATCGAGCCCGAGCCCCACGCCCAGGAATTGGAGTATACGGCGAAAGCGAAATTGGAGATCAAGCGGGCGGCGGACAGTTGACTATCGAAGACATACACTCCAATAATTCGTCTGGTTTGATTCAATCTGATTTGTAGGTCATAAGGCATCTACTTCAAGTTATTTAGTCACTACCCGGGGATATACAATGGCCTACTGTCTAACCACATGGTTTAGAGAGAGGAATTTACCCTATCACACTAGATGATTAGTCCGAATCTGAATAAGAATCTATAATTCTGTTCACCAATTTGGAGGTTCATATGGCAGTAACTGGTGCCCTGCCATCGATTCTACAGACTAAACTATTCCGTCCTCCTCTTATTGAGGATTATGTGCCCCGGTCGCGGTTGCGCGATCGGCTGAAGCAGGTTGGACGACGCCCCCTGGCCATTGTCTGCGCGCCGGCCGGCTATGGAAAATCTGTCCTGATGAGCGCCTGGCTCAAGCAGTGCGAGTGTAACAGCGCCTGGCTGTCCCTGGATGAGAACGATAACGATCTAGGCGCGTTTGAGAGTTATCTCCTGGCCGCATTGCATAGCGCGATTCCCTCGTTTGACGACGAGTTGATGGCCCTGTTGAGTGGCGCCAGATTGCCTCCGACGCCGGTTTTCATCGAAATGTTATTCGATGAGCTCGGCCGGTTAGAAAACGACGTCTTTCTCATGATTGACGATTATCATGTCATCACTAATGATGATATCCATGAACTCATTAACGAGTTGATGCGTCACCCGCATCCAAGACTGCATCTCATATTGGGCACTCGTTACAATCCTCCCTTACCGCTTAGCGAATGGCGCGTTCGTGACCAGCTTATTGAAATTCGGTCCATTGATCTACGCTTCTCATTAGAAGAGTCGAAAACTTTTTTGCAGCGGGTGATAGACGTGGCACTGGACGAGGATACCATCACTACTGTGCATGCTAAGACTGAGGGTTGGATCGCCGGTCTGCGTCTTGCCGCTCTTTCCTTTTCTAGCATGGAGACATTTCGGGGACAAATCGACGAGCTCAGTGGCAGCAATATGTACATCAGCGATTACCTGTTCTCTCAGGTTCTCGCCAGGTTAACGGCTGAAACGCAACTTTTCCTCTTTCACTCATCAATCCTTGAGCGAGTATCCGCATCCTTAAGCCGGGCAGTGGCTGTGCCCGATAGTTCTCTAGAAGAAGTGCAGGCCTTGCTGAACGAACTGGTAACCGAAAATGTGTTCACCATACCACTCGACCAATCAAGGCAGTGGTTCCGCTATCATCACCTATTCCAAGATTTTTTGCTGATGAATCTGAGAGAAAATTATTCGCCAGAAATTGTGGCCTCATTGCACCGGCGAGCGAGCGCCTGGTACGCTGAACATGACTATATTGAGGAAGCGATACGACACGCGATTGCTGCCAATGACATGGAAACAGCGGTGGAACTCGTGGCCGCCAACCGGCATGAGTTGATAAATCAGGAGAGCTACCAGCGCCTAACCCGATGGTTGAAGATGTTTCCTCAAGAGATCATTGAGGGATCGCCTGACTTACTGTTAATCCAGGCCCGATTTGCCCAAACAGCTCGTTTTGACATCGCGGAATTGTACCAACTCACGGAAATGGTCGAGGCTCTACTCAAGCGTCTTCACCTCGAGCCACGGAAGGCACAATTACTTTCGGCCGAAAACGAAGCGCTGCGAAGCGCCGCATTTTTCTACATATCCCCGGACCCACAGGTCTCGCTGACTTGTTGCAGGAACGCTCTGGAGGTACTACCACCACATTGGTTTACCATGCGCAGCTATTGCTGGATGTTCGGCGCCGTAGCGCTGCAAATGACGGGTGATCTCAGTGGCGCTTATAAATGGATTGGACAAGGCCGGCATGAGGACCAGACCGCACCAGGGGGTCCTTACGCACGCAATGTGGCTGCAGAAGGATTCGTGTCCTGGGTAGCCGGTAATCTGACCGGTTTACAAAATGTTGGCGAGTTAATACTAGGGGCCACCTCTAAAAGCGGCTACAGGGAAACGTTAGGTTGGGCCAACCATTTTCTGGCTACTGTCCATTACCATCGCAATGACCTGGAAAGTGCCCTGTATCATGCCCAACAGACCTTCGATCATCGCCATTACCACCCTTCGGCCAATGTTGATAGTGCCTTCATATTAACCTCGATCCAGCAGGCACTTGGCAAACCGGAAGAGGCCCGCGAGATGCTGAAAATAGCTATGGATTTCGCACAAGAGATGCAGAGCCCGACCTTCACCTACTTTGTGCAATCCTTTCAGGCCGAACTCGCCGTCATGCAAGGCCGTGGGCACGAACATATCCAATGGGCAGAGCAGGCTTACGCGACCATGCAGCTTACACCAATAGTTTCCTTCTTTGCACCACCACTGACCATACCAAAGGTGCTGCTGGCGGCGGGCACACCTGCCGGCCGTACGATGGCCGCAGAGTGTCTGCAACATTTACACGAATTTGCCCAGACCAAGCATCATACGCGGGTCCTGATTGAAGTGCTGGCATTGCAAGCCTTGCTTCACACCGCCAACAATGACCAGGAAGCGGCGCTGGTAAACCTGGAAGAGTCATTGGCGCTGGCCCACCCTGGTGGTTTTATCCGGCTATATGTTGACCTGGGACCCGAGATGGCCGGTTTACTCCGGCGTTTACAAAATCGGCAGCCCTTTGTTGAGTACATCGCCGCCATCCTCAACGCCTTTGGTGACGCACCGAATCTTGCTGCAGAGTCCGAGGGAAACAGGCAACTTACAGAACCACTCACCGGCCGTGAAGCAGAGATTTTGGATCTGCTGGCAAAGCGCTACAGCAACAAGGAGATCGCCGCAAAGTTGTTCATTTCCCCGACGACTGTGAAGCGCTATACGATCAATATCTATAAAAAACTTAACGTTCACAGCAGGAGCCAAGCTGTTGAGACAGCAAGAGCCTTGGGCCTGATTCCACCTGATTAGCCCTCTCCCGTAAGACTCCTATCAAACATCCTAATAACACCCTTTTTGCACCTTTATGGTGCTATTGTTTCCTTCGTGTCCGCAATATGATGGTGTATGGGTAATTGTCCCTGTCTAAATATGACACGCGCATGAGATTGAAGTAAACTGCCACTCGTTCTTCGGGAATGAGAGTAGTTAGCGGCGGTTTACTTCTAGGCAATAACGCTCGCAGGAGTGCATATTATTCCATAAAATTATGCGCAATTGCACTTATACTCCTTATTGAATAAGAGGGTCCGATGAGTGAACTATTCCCAGAAGTCCCATTAGATCTGCCGGCCCATTATCGCCTATATGTCACCGGTGTATTGGATAGTAGTTGGGTGGAACGTCATTGGGGAATGACGTCAAGTCTCGTTGAACTAATAGGTGAGCCGGATCAGACGGTGTTGGTTGGCGAAGTCGCCGACCAGGCAGCCCTGATGGGCGTCTTTAACGCACTATATAACATGGGACATACGGTCGTGTCAGTCGAACGTTTACATTCAGATGCAGATCCCCAACCGGCCGGCACAGAGGAGGAAGCTTAGACAAAATCCTTCCAAATGAACAGAGGAATCGAGTTGTGTTAATTGTTTGGAATATCGAACCAATATTAAAGGAGCAATAACGATGCCAGGTAGAGGAAGAGATCGACGCGAAGATAGGCGGGAAGACCGCGGCCCAGGTGGATCCGGGGGCAGTAATCGCTACCAGATGCGCGAGAAGATGGTTTCTATCGGCGACGACTTCTGGATCGAGAACGACAAAGGTCAGAAGACATTCAAGGTCGATGGCAAAGCCCTGCGCGTGCGTCAAACGTTGGTGTTTGAAGACGCCCACGGCACGGAATTGGCCAAGATTCAGGAACGCAAACTGCGGGTCAAGGACAGCATGGAAGTCGAGGGGCCCGGCGGCGAAAATGTGGCCACGGTCAAGAAAGCCATCATAAGTCCGGTACGCGACCGCTTCACGGTCAAGATCAAGAATGGCCCCGACCTGGAAGTCAAGGGCAATATCCTGGACCATGAGTACACCATCGGCGAGGGCCGGGACAAGGTGGCCGAGGTGTCTAAGAAATGGTTCCGCGTTCGGGATAGCTACGGTGTGTCTATCGATCCCGGCCAGGACGATATCGTCATCCTGGCGGTGGCGGTGTGCATCGACCAGATGTCTCACTGAGGGCGTTGAACGAATGATTTGGGAAGGGCTGCCCTTGAAGACCGCCCTCCCACCAACGTCAAAAACTTATAATTGATAACGAAAGGAGAATACCTATGTCTTACGGTCCAATCGACTTTATCGCCCTTGAATTCAAGACCGACCAGCTTACAGGAGAAAGCTTGCCTGCACTGCTCGAGCTGGTCCAAAAACAGATCGTGCGGGTGATCGATTTGGTTATTATCCGGAAGGATCAGGAGGGGCATTACCAGGTGCTGGAGATTGAGGAGCTGGCTCCCGATATTCTGGCTATCTTCGATCCGCTGGAAATTGAAATCAGCGGCATCATCCAGGTCGAAGATATCGAGCTGATCGCAGAGCAGATGGAAGACAACACCACAGCCGCCCTGCTGCTTTTTGAAAACCTGTGGGCGATCAAGTTCGGGGAAGCTGTAACCCGTTCGAGCGGCCGGATGGTGATGTATGACCGCATCCCCTTCGAGGTCGTCAATGAAACGCTGGAGATATTTGCCCAGGCTGATGCATAGCCGGGGATTGAGACTTTTACCAAAACCAAAGATAAGGAGTTTGAAATGCCTAGAGCAAGAAGAAAAATGAGGCGCAGAAGGGTGGCTACAGCTGCTGTCGGCACAGCCGTCGTGGCTGGTACAGCCGGCGCAGTCCACCATCACCAGAACAAGAAATATGCGCAGCAAGACTATGAACAGCAGCAACAGTATGATCAGGCTTATGAGCAGGGCGCAGCCGATGCACAGGAGCAGTATGCGCCACCACCGGAGCAGTATGCACCGCCTCCACCTGCGCCTGCCCCAGAAGAAGATGTGATCACACAGCTCGAGCGTCTGGGCGCACTCAAGGATCAGGGTATTCTCACCGAGGAAGAGTTCGCCGCCCAAAAGGCCAAGCTGCTCGGCATATAAGGAGACAACCCGTTTCCATCTTTTGGCCAGCCGCCATAATGCCGGGACCTTGATATTCTAGGTGAAGATGGGTGGCGTCTACACCCTATAGCCATCATAAGTCCGGTACGCGACCGCTTCACGGTCAAGATCAAGAACGGCCCAGACCTGGAGGTGAAAGGCAACATCCTGGATCACGAGTACACCATTGGCGAGGGCCGCGACAAGGTGGCCGAGGTGTCTAAGAAATGGTTCCGCGTGCGCGACAGCTACGGCGTGTCCATCGATCCCGGTCAGGACGATATCGTCATCCTGGCGGTAGCGGTGTGCATCGACCAGATGTCTCACTGAGACAGACCGCGCGCTCGAAAAATGTGACCAAAGCTCCGGTAATATGGAGTGTTTTTAAATCAGCCAGGCGGCCGGGCCAGGCTTTAGACTAACCCACCATCACTGCCGGTCCGGTATGCGCAAACAACAAAAGAGAGGAGCATAAACATGACTACAGAACGAGTATCGACCACCGTTCCATTGAACTGGAAAGAGGTGTGGTTCACCAACTGCCCTATGGTTTCGGCCAACAACGTTGACCAGGAGCTGGGCTGGTGCCGTGAGGAGTTCAAGAAGATCGGCGTTGAGTACGCCTACTTTCGCCACGCACCCGAGAACAACTGGTACCCGCACTATATCCACAACCTCGACAACCTGATCCGTTTCGGAGGCCTGTATCCCCCCATCCATGTTCACGCAGACATCCGCCGCACCAGGCTCCTTGGGGCGACGTGGGTCTACGAGGGCGGCTGCATGGCAGTCCGCGCCCGGGACCCGATCTTCCGGATGAAGGACCTGAAGGGCAAGAAGATCGGCATTTCGAAGAGCCTGAACACCATCAAAAATGACTGGTGGCGAATCCAGGAACACATGGGCATCGAGAACATGCTGATGCTGAACGACATGACTATGGACGATATAGAGCTCGTCGAGTTCCCCTACCCGGATGACTGGTATGACAAACCCGAGATGCTGGTCCCGCCAATGAACAACCCATCTGAGCTATGGATGCGCCGTGACCACAAGCACGACCTGGCCTTCCGCCCGCTAGAAAAGGCGCTACTTGGTGGCATCGTCGATGCGATTTATACGCAGAGCAAGGTCTTCCAGCACCTCCAGGAGGCCACAGGCCAGATCAAGATGATCGAGGACCTGTCCAAGTTACCTGACTGGACGATACAGGTTGCCAATACCCCGGCCGTCATCACCTGCACCGACGTGATGGCTGAGGAGCACCCCGAGCTGGTCGTCGCCTACATGAAGGCGATGATCAAGGTCGGCCGCTGGGCCAACGAGCACAAGCGTGCTGCAGGAGCGATCCTCAACCGGCAGACCTTCTACCTGGATGCCGAGGACACCTACCAGGGCATCAAGCACGTCGACATGGTGCCGAGCCTGAGCGCGCAGAACCTGCAGTGTGTTACGATCGGCAAGGATTTCATGGTCAGCCACGGCTACATCAAGAACGACTTCGATGTGAACGAATGGGCGGCGCCGGAATTCCTGGAGCAGGCGGCGACTGAGGTACTCAAAGAGGAATGGCAGAGAAGAAGCTGGAGCAAGCTTCCTGAAGGAGGCGGGCTCGAGGTGGAAGGCACGCGGCTCGGGTAGTATGTTTTGCTTTGAGTATGTTGGGCGGCTATACCGCCCAACATACTCAACTTCACGGAAAATGTTGATGGAGCAGAGATAATGGTTAGTGATGAGAATATTGCCTCCAATTCAAGCGCCCTGGTACCCGAAGCAAATAAAACTAGCCTGGGGCTTTATGTTATGCCCAAAGAAGCGTACGCCATGTGGAAAGCGAACCCCGAGAGGGTCCACATCCTGGATGTTCGCACCTTTGAAGAGTACACCTTCGTTGGTCATCTGGAAATGGCCAGAAATGTCCCCCTCCTCTTTCCCAAGTACGATCCTAAAGGTCCGACCATACCCGGCCGGCCGCCCGGCTGCTATGGGGAGCTCAATCCTGACTTCGTTCCGTCTGTGAAGGAGTTGTTCGATCCCACCGACACGATCCTGGTGTACTGCGCCACTGGCGGCCGCGGCGCGATGGCTGTCAATATGCTGGCCCAGGCCGGTTTTGTCAACACCTATAACATCGTTAACGGCCTGGAAGGGGATCGTGTGGACGACCCAGGGAGCGTTTACCACGGCAAGCATATGCGTAACGGCTGGAAGAACGCCGGGTTGCCCTGGGGATACGGATTCCATCCGGATCTGATGTATGTCGCTCCGGAACATTCGGAATAGGTTCACGACTCGCCGATTATTGATAGTTACTGCGCCAAACCTTAGCCTCCTGGCGTTTGGCGCCCACCCGATACTGAATTGAGGAGAACATGAACACAGTTGAAATATCCACCCCTCATTCAAAGCACCAGGTACCTGAAGAAAAACTAACCAGCCTGGGGCTTTACGTGACCGCCAGGGAAGCTTACGAAATGTGGAAGGCCGATCCGGAGCGAATCAAGGTCCTCGACGTTCGTACTTTTGAAGAGTACGTGTTAATCGGCCATGCCGAGATGGCGGCGAACGTTCCCCTTGCTTTTCCCACCTACAGTTGGGATGTCGACAAGGGCAATTATTCAGTGGTGGGCAATACCGATTTCATCGCTCATGTGGCGCAGCGTTTCCAGCCGGATGATACGATCCTGGTCATGTGCCGGTCTGGCGGCCGCAGCGCCATGGCGGTCAATGCCCTGGCCAAGGCCGGCTTTAAGCAGGTGCACAACATCATTGATGGTTTTGAAGGGGACAAGGTCGACGATCCCGAAAGCATCTACCACGGTAAACGCATGCGCAACGGCTGGAAGAACGCCGTCCCGTGGACCTACAAGCTTGACCCCAAGCTGGTCTGGCTTCCTTCTGAAGGAGAGCTAGAAATACTCAGCAAGACCCTGGACCTCTAATCTCGATCCGGAACGGATGTGGGGCGCCTACGGGCAATCGATAACTCTGGGAACAGAACCATGAGCGGCTGGCGAAGCGTTGCTTCCGACCCGATCACGCATTCCAGGGTGACTCCCAGGTTGGTTGACGATATTGAGAGCCGTGGGAGCCCCGACTGGGTTTCCACGGCTCTCACCAAGTATAGGAGTTGGACATGACACTCGAAGCGTTCTTTTCGGCCATTGCTGCCTTATCAGGCTTGTTGTTTGTCGTCGGCAGTATGCTGGCGACGGGCTTGAGCCTGACCGTGGCGCAAATTCTGCAACCCTTGAAAAACGCACGCCTGGTGATCCTGGCGTTGCTGGCCAACTTTGTACTGGTGCCGCTGCTGGCCTATGGCATTACCCAGGTAATTCCTCTCGACGAGTCACTGGAGATTGGGCTGATCGTGCTATCAACGGTGGCGGGCGCGCCCTTCCTGGTCAAGGAAGTGCAGGCGGCGGAAGGGAATCTCTCCCTGGGCGTCGGGCTGATGTTTCTGCTGATGGTCGTGACCATCTTTTACGTGCCCCTTGTCCTGCCGCTATTGCTGCCGGGGGCGGCGGTGGAGCCCTGGGCGATTGCCAAGTCACTGATCATGACCATGCTCATTCCCATCGTGCTCGGCCTGATGTACCGGTCACATTCGACCGAGGGCGCGTTGCAGTGGGCGCCGGTGATGAACAAGGTTTCCGGCGTGGCGCTGCTCCTCTTGCTGGTGACCGGGTTGGGGCTGAACATCTCCAACATTATCGACCTGGTCGGCTCTTTTGGCTTCCTGGCGCTGATTCTCTTTGTCGTCGGCTCGTTGTTGATTGGCTTCGTTTTGGGTGGCCGCGATCCGGCCGTCCGCAGTGTGTTGGGGCTGGGCACGGCGCAGCGCAACGTGGCAGCGGCCATCCTGGTCACCAGCCTGAATTTTGCCGGTACTATGACCCTGCCGTTTGTGCTAGTGGCTTCCATCGTTCTGCCGTTGATCTTGATACCAACGGCCAAGCGATTAGGCAGACGCAGCGAGGCGGCGCATGCTCTTTAAAAATGGAGGCGCTGCCACAAATTGATCTAATCGTTAGGGTGCATTTGAAACCGGTTGGCCGTATCATTGCGAACGTAACATAATCGCTATACCGTGCATTTTGAAGTAATTAAGTAGCCCAATAGGAGTCATCATGTTCAACGAAAGCCTACCTGAATTGACCGAAGCACCAATCCCGATACAAACCCATATCCTACGGTTGGAAGAGCGCATTGCCAAAGGCAAAGCATTACGAGATGTCGCGGCTCGCAAAAACCAAAAGGAATGGAAACCACCCATCAACCGGGCTGATCCAGTCGATCTGTTGGTCGAAAGCAGCAAGGGTCGCGTGGAAGAGCTGCTTCCAATTCGCTACGGCAGGATGATGGCGAGCCCATTTGCTTTCTACCGCGGCGCAGCCGCTATCATGGCCTACGACCTGGCCCATACCCCATCCACCGGCCTTTTCGTGATGGCGGATGGCGACTGTCACCTGGTGAATTTTGGCGGCTTTGCTACGGCCGAGCGGAAGGTAATCTTTGACCTCAACGACTTCGACGAAGCCTCGATCGGCCCCTGGGAGTGGGATGTCAAACGGCTGACCGCCAGTTTCGTCGTTGCCGGGCGCTCGAATGGGTTCGCGCCAGCCGACTGCCGGGAAGCTGCCTGGCTGGCCGCGCAGAGCTACCGCCAGCGCATGGCAGAATATGCCGGGATGCCGGTATTGCAGGTTTGGAACGAGGCCATCGATTTTAACACCATCGTCGAAAACATGACCGACAAAGAAATGAAGCGCTTTTATAGCAAAAAACTGACCAGCAAAACTGACCAGAGCGCCAAAGAAAAGGAGTTTGCCAAGCTAACTTTCTCCTCCGGTGATATACCGCGCATCGTCGACCAACCCCCACTGATCTTTCACTACGGAGATCAACGCGATCAGGAAATGCGAGAAGCCGCAGAAAAAACCCTGGTGGCCTATAGAGAAACGCTGATCCCTCCACGGCGGCTGCTACTCGACCGCTTTGAGATAGTAGATTACGCTATGAAGGTGGTGGGAGTGGGCAGTGTGGGCACTTTCTGTGGGATCCTGCTGCTGATGTCTGGCAATGGCGACCCACTTTTCTTGCAGTTCAAGGAGGCGCGCCAATCGGTATTGGAGCCATATTGCGGCGCCAGTCCCTTTGGCCACGCCGGCCAGCGTGTGGTGATGGGCCAGCGCGCCCTACAGGCGGCGAGCGATATCTTCCTCGGTTGGACTACCGGTACAGGCGCCCGCAAACGCCATTTCTTCATCCGACAGCTAAGCGACGCTAAAATCAAGCCCGTGATAGAGATCATGAAGAAGACAAACCTGAAGGGCTATGCCCAGTTGTGCGGCGTGGCGCTGGCTCGAGCGCACGCCCGCTCGGGGGATGCAGCGGTATTAAGCGGCTATATGGGCAAGAGCACTGTTTTCGAAGATGCGTTAGCCGATTTCAGCGTTGCCTACGCCGATCAAAATGAGCGCGACCATGCCAACTTGGTGGCTGCGGTGCGCAAGGGAAAGATCGAGGCGTATAGTGAGTAGCTATGGATCATCCCTGCTCAGGTTAAGAATGTCCGCTTCGGGCTTGATACGACGCTGGCCGTAATCTCTGTATGTTCAGCTAAAAGGATGGCGACCTATTTCGCCGAGGTGCAAGACCCTGTGTTGGCGTTCAGCGCCAAGACCGGTTTGCTCGACGTGATCGGCGCGGACCATCTGTTTTCGAGCGTCGATACAGGCGTGCGCCATATCGAGAGTGATATTGGCCAATCGGCATGAAGTATAGTAGTCTCAGCCACGATTTGCGGTTGATAAGCGGGTCATCATGAACGACAATGCAAAGGAGCTTCGAGTTGAGGCAGCTACAAAGATGAAGAGAGGGTATTCCTTCCCGATTGCGTTCACCATTCTATCCTGGAAAGATCAAACCTCATGAGTGCAGGAATCGCCATTTTAACGATCAGCGTCGTGCTATACGCAGCGTTGGCGAATAAACTGGGACGCTGGTCGATCACGATGCCCATGGTTTTCGTGGCGATTGGTTTCCTCCTCGGCCCCCTTGGTCTAGGTTTGCTGGCGCTTTCACCGGAAGCCGAATCGGTCAAGGTGTTCACCGAGATCACGCTGGCGCTGCTGCTCTTCGCCGACGCCTCGACGCTGAAATTTGGGCAGGTGTTGGACGATGCGGGCCTGTCGGCGCGTCTGCTTGCCATTGGGCTGCCGTTGACGATGGCCCTCGGCGCAGTCGCGGCGTTGGTACTGATGCCCGGCGAGGGTCTTGCTTTTGCCTGCTTGCTGGGCGCAGTACTTGCGCCAACTGATGCAGCGCTCGGTCTGCCCATCTTCAATAACCCGCGCGTGCCGGTGCGCATCCGGCGTGCGCTCAACATCGAGAGTGGTTTGAATGACGGCATTGTAACGCCGTTTGTCTTGCTGTTTCTCGCCTTCGCCGTCGCCACGGAAGAACGAACGCAGGCGTCCGGCGGGTGGTGGCGCATGGCGTTGAGCGAGATAACGCTGGCGGTTTTGGTGGGGTCGGCAATCGGCTTTATCGGTGGTTGGCTGCTGGGGCAGGCTGACCGGAGCGGTTGGTCCACTGACGGGTCGAAGCGGATCGCTATTCTCGGGTTAGCGCTGGCCGCTTACTATAGTTCGGTTACGTTGGGCGGCAACGGCTTCATCGCCGCCTTTGTCGGTGGCATTGCTTTCCGGGCCGCTACGCGCGACCAGCTCATGGAGCCGACCGAGTTCACCGAAACCTTTGGCACGTTTCTCTCGCTGATCGTTTGGAGCATCTTTGGAGCCATCCTGGTGACAACGCTCTTCTCCCAACCCTTTGACTGGCGGCCGCTGATCTACGCCATGCTCAGCCTCACCGTGGTGCGCATGGCGCCGGTGGCGCTGGCTATGTTGGGCGCGGGCTTGCGTCCTGATACAGTGGCACTCATGGGCTGGTTTGGCCCGCGCGGGCTTGCCTCGGTGGTTTTTACACTGCTGGCGCTGGAGGACTTTCAGAATGTAGGCCGTCCGGTGGATACGCTGATTCTTGCTGCTACCTGGACGATTCTCTTAAGCGTTATGCTACACGGCTTGACGGCCGCACCGCTGTCGTCCTGGTATGCACGCCGCCTGGGGGCGACTCAACCACCACCGGCAGAACTGGCCGGTGTGTCCGATCTGCGCCAGCGCCGCTCTGCTCTGACACAATCTGGGCGATAGCAACCTCAACCACGATCTCCATCTGACAAGAGGGTAACGCCCTCCCGTAAGACACCAATTAAGCCCTGCTGATTACACCCTTTTTGCACCTTTATGGTGCTATTGTTTTCTTCCTGTTAACAATATGATCTAGTAAGAGTAACTGTCCCAGTTTAAATATTGCACGCGCATGAGATTTAAGTAAACTGCCATTAGTTCTTCGGGAATGAGAGTAGTTAGCGGCGGTTTACTTCTAGGCAATAACGCTCGCAGATTGCATATTATTCCATAAAGATTTGCGCAATTGCACTCATACTTCTTATTGAATAAGAGGGTCCGATGAGTCAACTATTCCCAGAAGTCCCATTAGATCTGCCGGCCCATTATCGCCTATATGTCACCGGTGTATTGGATAGTAGTTGGGTGGAACGTCATTGGGGAATGACGTCAAGTCTCGTTGAACTAATAGGTGAGCCGGATCAGACGGTGTTGGTTGGCGAAGTCGCCGACCAGGCAGCCCTGATGGGCGTCTTTAACGCACTATATAACATGGGACATACGGTCGTGTCAGTCGAACGTTTACATTCAGATGCAGATCCCCAACCGGCCGGCACAGAGGAGGAAGCTTAGACAAAATCCTTCCAAATGAACAGAGGAATCGAGTTGTGTTAATTGTTTGGAATATCGAACCAATATTAAAGGAGCAATAACGATGCCAGGTAGAGGAAGAGATCGACGCGAAGATAGGCGGGAAGACCGCGGCCCAGGTGGATCCGGGGGCAGTAATCGCTACCAGATGCGCGAGAAGATGGTTTCTATCGGCGACGACTTCTGGATCGAGAACGACAAAGGTCAGAAGACATTCAAGGTCGATGGCAAAGCCCTGCGCGTGCGTCAAACGTTGGTGTTTGAAGACGCCCACGGCACGGAATTGGCCAAGATTCAGGAACGCAAACTGCGGGTCAAGGACAGCATGGAAGTCGAGGGGCCCGGCGGCGAAAATGTGGCCACGGTCAAGAAAGCCATCATAAGTCCGGTACGCGACCGCTTCACGGTCAAGATCAAGAATGGCCCCGACCTGGAAGTCAAGGGCAATATCCTGGACCATGAGTACACCATCGGCGAGGGCCGGGACAAGGTGGCCGAGGTGTCTAAGAAATGGTTCCGCGTTCGGGATAGCTACGGTGTGTCTATCGATCCCGGCCAGGACGATATCGTCATCCTGGCGGTGGCGGTGTGCATCGACCAGATGTCTCACTGAGGGCGCTAGATCGCTGGGCGAATGATTCTGAAGAGACGAATCCTCATCCGTTGAGACTCTTGGCTCAAGAACATGCCGCAGAATCCAATAAATAAGTTGTCGATCGCATGGTAACTGACCGTTCCAAGGGCTCTTGGAAGCCACAGAGGAACAGATTGTCCAGATTATCTTGAACAGTCAGCAGTGGATTGATGATGGAAAAATTCGACCAAAGCTCTGGAACTATTTTGGGCTACAAGGTGACTGACAAGATCACCAAAGAGGATTATGCGACTTTGACAGCAGACGTTCAAGCTCTGGTACAGCAGGAGGACAATATAAGCCTGTTGTTGGATATGAAAGCATGTACAGGGGAAGAGATTAAAGCCTGGTGTCCTGAACCTGAGTTCAGATGCGACTATCGAAAATACATCGCGAAGATGGCCGTCATCGGAGGACAAGAAGTGGCAGGAGTGGCTGCCAGGATTCGTCGATCTCTTCTATTATGCACGGGAGGCTTAGTGCTTCTCTACTAATGAGCAGGAAGCTACCTGGGAATGGTTATTTAGACGGTACTTCAGCAATTTTAGTTAATCCAACGAGCGAAACGCTTCTTTTTTTAGGTTATCGGCAAAGGACCTTTTGCAGAATCATGTTATTTGTGAGTGTTTAAGCTGTTGGATCCAGCATTAACAAAGATTCCGGAGACTGTTTTACTAGTTGGTTGTTTCGTTTGGTTTGAGATGATGGAATGTAGATAATCTGACAAGGAGGTTACGATGGCCAAGAAAAAAGGCAAGAAGAAGGATAAGAAGAAGGACAAGAAGAAGAAATAGTAAGTCCAATTCTTTGCCGTAAATGGTTGGATCCAACAGCTTGAATGCTCATAAAGACACTATGAACACACCAACACAATTCAGATTACCAATTGGGTTGGGCCAGGCTATTATTGTGGCCTTCCTAATCGAAAGCCGCCGGCCCAATCCTTATTTGTTTGAATTCAATCGAGGAGGGAAAAATGTCTCAAGACAAAAAGAAAATGAAGGTCAAGGAGTTTGAGAAGGAACTGGAGAAACTCCAGGTAGAGCTGGTCAAAATGCAGGAATGGGTGAAGGCCAGCGGGGCCAAGATCTGCGTCCTTTTCGAAGGTCGTGATACAGCCGGTAAAGGAGGGGTGATCAAGCGCATCGCCGAACGGGTCAGCCCACGCGTCTTCCGTGTGGTGGCATTGCCTGCGCCGACAGAACGCGAGAAATCGCAAATGTACTTCCAGCGCTACATGCCCCATCTGCCGGCTGCCGGCGAGGTGGTGATCTTCGACCGTAGTTGGTACAACCGGGCGGGCGTGGAGCGCGTGATGGGCTATGCCACTAAGGAACAAGTGCAATATTTCCTCAAGTACGCTCCGATCGTCGAACGGTCGATTATCCACTCCGGAATCATCCTGATCAAGTACTGGCTGGAAGTGGACATGGAAGTCCAGGATGAACGGCTTAGGGCGCGCGACGAAGATCCGCGTAAGATCTGGAAGCTTACCCCTATGGACCTGAAGAGCTACAGCCACTGGTACGATTATTCCCGGGCCCGTGATGCGATGTTTGAGGCGACAGATACGCCGGAAACCCCCTGGTATGTGGTAGATGCCAACGATAAACGCCGGGCGCGGTTGAACTGCATCACGCACTTGTTGAACCAGGTTCCCTATGAAGAGGTGCCGCGTAAACCGGTCAAGTTCCCCAAGCGACAAGCGAAGGGAGATTACAAAGAGCCAGATTATCCTTACCGAATAGTCCCCGAGATCTACTAAAGGAGTTAGTGAAAATGGCAGAAACAACAAGTAATCAACCGAAATGGTTTACCTTGACCGCAGAGGCAGTTGAGCAACAACTGAAAGTCGATCCGGCCAAGGGATTGAGCGCGGCTGAGGCCCAGCAGCGCCTGCAGCAGTATGGGCCCAATGAACTAGCCGAAAAGAAGAAGGAGCCGAGCTGGCAGGCCTTCCTGCGCCAGTACAAAGACCTGATGCAGATCGTCCTGCTGTCGGCAGCGCTCATCAACCAGATCTTCGTCGGAGAATGGGGAACCACGCTGGTGCTGGTGGGCCTGACCGTGTTCAACGCGATCCTGGCCCTGCGCGGGGAGGCCAAAGCCGAGGCCAGTCTGTCTGCGCTGGCCGGAACGATGAAGAACATCACCCGTGTGCGCCGCGATGGCGAGGCGCAAGAAGTAGACATCGCGCAACTGGTGCCGGGCGATGTGGTGTTGATGGAGGCAGGCGACCGCGTGCCGGCCGATGGACGCCTGTTCGTCAGCGCCACGCTGGAGATCGAGGAATCCGCCCTTACCGGCGAGAGCGTCGCCTCGTCCAAGGACACTGAGGTCATCGACAAACCTGACGCGCCCCTGGGCGACCGTCACAACATGGCCTATATGAACACCGGGGTGACGCGCGGGCGGGGCGAGATGATCGTCACGACCACCGGTATGGGCACTGAGATGGGCAAGATCGCCGATCTGCTCAACAAGACCGAAGCCGACAAAACGCCGCTGCAGAAGCAGCTCGACAAGCTGACGATGATCATTGCCGCACTGGCGGGCCTGGCCTTCATCCTGATGGTTATCATGGGACTGAACAACGGGCAGAAACTGGATGCCATCTTCGTCGCCGGCGTGGCCTTGGCGGTCGCAGCCATCCCGACCGGCCTGCCGGCTGTGGTTACCACCATGTACTCCATAGGCGCGCGGGCCCTGGCAGACCAGGGCGCCATCGTCAAGCGACTGCCATCGGTGGAGACGTTGGGCTCGGTTTCGGCCATCTGCACCGATAAGACCGGAACGCTGACCCTCAACAAGATGACTGCCCGCGAGTTCACCATCCCAGGACAGAACCGCTTCACGGTGACCGGCGAAGGATATGGAACGCAGGGGACATATGAGCTAACCAGCGGCATAGAAGGACTACAACCCTGGCAGAAAAATACCCTGACTTACAGCACTGAAGGAAAGTTGCTGAGCGCAGGCGGCGCCAGGGTCGATCTCGACCAAATCATGCTGCCCATGGCCTTGTGCGCCGACGCCACTCTCGATAACGGCGCTCTGATCGGCGATCCCACCGAAGGTGCGCTGATCGTGCTGGCCGAGAAAGGTGGTATCAGCGTGAATAGCGCCCGCGAGATGTATCCCCGCGTAGCAGAGCTGCCTTTCGATGCAGACTACAAGTTCATGGCCACCTTCCACAATATGACGAGCGAACAGGGCCAGCCGGTGGTGCGCTGCTTTGTCAAGGGCGCGCCCGACGTCTTGATCGCCCGCGGCAGCTCGTATTGGATGCCTGATGGAGAGGTCATGCCGATCACGGACGACAATCGCCAGTTGGCCTTAGATGAAAATGAACGCATCGCCAAAGCCGGGGAACGGGTAATGGTCGTGGCCCGCCGCGACTTTGACCCTCAGACTTTCGATCCGAAAGCGGATCTACTCGAACAAGTGAACGATCTCACCCTTATGGCCATGGTCGGCATCGTCGATCCGCCTCGGGCCGAGGCTAAAGACGCCATTGCCGAATGCCACAGCGCCGGCATCCAGGTGCGCATGATCACCGGCGACCACGCCGTGACCGCGGCGGCCATCGGCCGCGAGCTGGGCATCGAAGGCCAGGCCTTAACCGGGGCGCAATTCGCCGCTATCCCTGACGAGCAGTTGAAACAACAATTGAACCAGATCGGCGTGGTGGCCCGTGTGACGCCGCAGGACAAGATCCGGCTGGTAACGATGCTCCAGCAGATGGACAACATTGTGGCCATGACCGGGGACGGCGTCAATGATGCGCCGGCCCTGAAAAAGTCCGACATCGGCGTGGCCATGGGCATCACCGGCACCGAGGTCTCCAAGGGCGCGGCGGTGATGATCCTGACCGACGACAACTTCGCCACCATTGTCAAGGCGGTGGCCTCTGGGCGGGCAATCTACAGAAACCTATCCAACTTCGTCCGCTTCCAGATGGAGCAGCTGGTGGCCTTCATCTCGTCCTACCTGCTGGCTGCTTTCTTCTTCGTACTCGGAGGAACCCCGTTTTCGGCGGTCGTCGTCCTGTTCCTGAACTTCCTGATCACGGTCCCGGTGGCTATGGCGCTAGGGTTCGACAAGCCGGCCCCAGGCCTGATGGAGCAAAAGCCGCGACCGTTGAAGCAGCCCATCCTGTCACGTTCCCAATGGCTGCGCATCGCCTTCCTCGGCATCCTGACAGCGATCGCCACCATCTCTCTGGAGGCGACTTACGAGGCGAGCGAGGCGGCCATGGCGGCGACCATGGGCTTTGTGGCCTTCGCCATGCTCAGCATCGCCATGGGGCTCAGTGCACGCAGCGAGACCAACACCGCCTTCAGCCGGGACATTTTCCAGGATCGAAACCAGGTTCTGCTCTATGGCCTGGCCTTCCTGATGACCTTCCTGGCGACCGAGTTGGGCTTTTTGCAACGCATCCTGGGTACGACTTCACTAGATGGCGAAAAGTGGCTGATCTGTATTGGCCTCGCCTTTGCCTTACTGATCGTCGACGAAGTGATCAAGTTCTTTATGCGAAGAAGCCGTAAACAAAGCGCCTGAATCGATAGCGAATCACCCATGGGTTTGGAATGATGAGGACTGCCACAACAGCGGATTCGTCACCCACCTTCCGGGCAAAAGTCGAAAGGTGGGTGCCCGGCCTACGCGTTGCCCGCACCTACCAAACGGCCTGGCTGCCGCGCGACCTAATGGCAGGTCTCGTGCTGTCCGCGCTTCTGGTGCCCCAGGGTATGGCCTATGCCGAACTGGCAGGACTGCCAGCCATTACCGGCCTTTACACGACCGTGGTCTGCCTGCTGGCATATGCTGTTTTTGGGCCATCACCCTACCTGGTGCTGGGCCCGGATTCTTCGCTGGGGCCCATGATCGCTGCGGCCATCCTGCCCCTGGCTGCGGGTGACGCTGACTACGCCGTTGCCCTGGCCGGGATGCTGGCCTTGATGGTGGGCGCGCTTTGTGTTGGCGCTGGCGTCGCCCGGCTTGGCTTTGTAGCCGATCTGATCTCTAAACCTGTTCGCATCGGCTATCTGGCCGGCCTGGCCATCACTATCTTCGTCGGCCAATTGCCCAAGCTGTTTGGCTTTTCTGTCGATGCCACTGGATTAGTCCAAGAGTTGGTCGCTGTTCTGATCAACCTCGACCAGACCAATCCCTGGACGCTGGCTGTCGGCCTGTTGACACTGGCCATCATTCTGGGATTGCAGCGCTGGGCGCCTCGTTTGCCGGGCGTGCTCTTTGCCGTGCTAGGCGCCATAACCATCACCGTTGTCTTCGACCTGGCCGCCCAGGGCGTGGCCGTGATCGGCGTGCTGCCGCAGGGTTTTCCATGGCCATCTTTCCCGTCGGTGGCGGCAGCGGATCTTCCCGTACTACTGGGAACGGCGTTTGGTATAACGCTCTTGGCCATAGGTGATACGATCTCCACTTCGACTGGGTTTGCCGCGCGCCGCGGCTATGAAGTCGATGGCAATCAAGAACTGGTAGGGATTGGTTCGGCGAACCTGCTGGCGGGCCTGTTCCAAGGTTTTCCCATCAGCACCAGCGGCTCGCGCACGGCCGTGGCCGAACAATCGGGCGCCAAGACGCAACTGACAGGCGTGGTTGCCGGGTTAGCGGTATTGGCGATGTTGCTTTTCGTACCGGGTTTGGTGCGAAATATGCCCCAATCGGCCTTGGCAGCCATCGTCATCGCCGCTTCGATCAGCCTGTTCGATCTAGCAGCATTACGCCGGTTGTGGTCGGAGCAGCGAAGCGAGTTCATACAGGCGCTGGTCTGCATTCTTAGCGTGGCTTTGATCGGGGTGTTGGAAGGCATCGTCATCGCCGTCGTCCTGTCCATCCTGCAATTCTTCAGACGTGCCTGGCAGCCGTATTACGCAATCCTGGGCAAGACGAAGGATGTGGCCGGCTATCACGATCTGGAACGATATCCAGATGGAGAACAGATCCCGGGCCTGCTCATGCTGCGTTGGGACGCTCCGCTCTTTTTTGCCAATGCCAACATCTTCCGCAAGGTGATTCGAGAACGGATCGCGGCGGCAACTCCGACACCAATTTGGGTGCTCGTTGCCGCGGAGCCCATCACCGATGTGGACAGTACCGCGGCCGACATGCTGGTCGACCTGGACGAAGAGCTTAATGCTAGCGGGATCCATCTCGTCTTTGCAGAACTTAAGGATCCTGCACGCGAGAAGATAGAAAGCTATGGGCTATTGGATACTATCGACAGCCGGCATTTTTACCCGACGCTTGAAGTCGCTGTCGAAGAATTCAATCGTGAAACTCGAAGTGACGCCGGAGTAGATTTACCAAGTGCTCAAGAGACGAAAGGAGGTACAACAACATGATTGTAGCTGGACCAGCCGCCAGGACGCCAGAATCTTATCATTTCAATTGGAGATGGGCTGGCATCTTCAATACATTGTACAAGGAGATTTGACCATGTGTTGTGCATTTTTGGCGCTCGTTTTATTGGGACCGCGTATCTTTGGCGCGTTCTGGTGGCTTTTCGCACAGACTCGCTGGGAACTAGCTTTTCGCGATTTTCCCTTGGACAACCTCTGGTGGATTTGGCCGATCCTGGGCATCGTTTTTCTGCCCTGGACTACGATCATGTACGTCATCGTCTCACCCGGCGGCGTGACTGGCTTCGATTGGCTGTGGCTCGGCCTCATGCTGGTGGCGGACATTCTGTGGTACGGTGGCGGAGCCGGCCGCAAACGCCTTCCCGGCTACTCGGGAGCTTAGCCGCGACGCCGAAAACTGGATTGATGGGCATCTCGGTCGGATGAAGTATCTCTACGACTTACAATCTAGTAAAATAGTTATTTATTAAGACATTGAAAGGAGGATTATAAAATGACTTTCGAGATACTATGCATGGCGACTATCGCCTTGTTGTTCGGAGCGGTCGTAGTCTTTGGCGGCTATCGACTGTTCCTTTTCCTGCTGCCGGTTTGGGGCTTCTTTGCCGGCTTCTTTTTAGGCGCCCAAACCATCGACTTCCTATTTAACACCGGCCCGTTTGCCACGGTCACCGGCTGGGTGGTGGGATTCTTCGTCGGCCTGCTCTTCGCCGTCCTGTCTTACCTGTTCTATTTCATCGCCGTGGGCATCATCTCCTTCTCTCTGGGATATGGCGCTACCATTGGCGTCCTTGGTTGGATAGGGTTGGACCCAGGCTTTCTGCTCTGGCTTATTGCCGTGGTGGTTGGCGTTGCCTTGGCCTTGGCCGTCTACGCCCTCAATCTGCAGAAGTACGCCATCATCGTGGCCACGGCCGTGGGCGGCACAGGGATCATCATCTATACCCTGCTGGTCCTGTTCAACGGGGCCATCGCCGTATCGATGTTCGAGAACCCGGTGCGACTGGCCCTTGACACGTCCTTCTGGTGGCTGCTGTTCTTCCTGGTCGTGGCCGGACTGGGGATCGTGTTCCAAATCCAGGCCAACCGGTCATTCGAAATCGATAATTACAACCGTTTAAGTGAAGTTAGCTGACCCAAAACAGAAACCGGGAGTGTTCTTTAGAAACAATGAATATGTCCTGGTTTCGTTAAATATTATCACAAGGAGAAAAAAATGTCTGAGTTATTTGTATTAGCCTTTGAAACAGAAACTGGCGCCAGTGAGATGCTTGATACCATCGGGCGTCTGCAAAAAGAGGAGCTGATCACCCTCGAAGATGCGGCCGTAGTTGTCCGGCCGATGGAGGGCAAACCCAAGGTTAAACAGGCCCAAAGCCTGGTTGGAGCCGGGGCAGTGGGTGGCGCCTTCTGGGGCATGCTCATTGGTTTGCTCTTTTTCGCCCCCTGGTTAGGCCTGGTTGCCGGCGCCATCGGCGGCGCTATCGGCGGCAAGATGACTGACATCGGCATCGATGACAAGTTCATCAAGGAAGTGAGCGAGACCATCGAACCGGGCCATTCTGCCCTGTTCTTGCTTGTGGCTAAGGCCACTCAAGATAAGGTGTTGCCGGAATTGGCCAAGTATAACGCAACCGTCCTGCAGACCTCGCTGTCTGAAGAAGATGACGCCAAATTGCGTGAAGCCTTTAGCGCCCACGATGTAGAGTAAGCCGGGGCTTAGATCATACTGAATCGGGGCGGCCGGATGTTCCTTGCCGCCCCGATTCTTAAAGGTATAGCAACAGATGAGCCGGGTCAGAAGCTAAAGAAGGAAAAGGAGTCCACAGTCATGTTACTTAAACCAAAAGAAAGGCTCGTTTGCGAACAACTAACTGCCGGCCAACCCCCTTATAGCCAGCGGGCGGTATCTCTTTTGGCACTCGATGCTGGCGCCACACAAACCGCGGCCGCCCACCAATCCGGGCAAACGGTAGGGCAAGTAAGGTATTGGCTTGGCAAGTTCCGAAAAAACCGGATGGGTATATTTCCAGAAGAACTCTTGCCCCAATCCGAACCGGAACGCCTTCTATCCCAGGAATTACCGGATCAGCCAACTGCGCCGGAAGGGATGGATCTTGATCAGCCTGGAAAGCAGGACACGGCGGGAGAGCAACCCAAGGGCGCGACAGCAGAAGCCGAGCGCGTAAAGAAGGGTAAGGCGAAATCAAAAAAGAAGTCAAAGAAGAACAAGGCGGCCAAGAAGACGAATAAGAAGAAGAAAAGCAAGAGCGGGAAAAAGCGGAGGGGGAAAACAGACAAAAAGGGAAAGTAGAAACAGGGCTAAAAGAAACTGTCAGGTAAAAAAATCGGGAAGAGGAAAAAAAGGGTAAAAAATGAATAAGATTGGACCACAACCGGCAAAAAACGCGCCGGTTGATGGGAATTCCCCAGTAGACATCGAGGCAATCATTGAGCAGATTTGGGGTGAGTTAGGAGGATCAACTTCTCACTCAGATATCAGAAAGGCGCTCATGGAAGTTGCTCCTAAGTACAAGAATGCTCGCATCAAAACATTTGTGCCAATCTTCCTTCGAAGGGAAGTACTACGACGATTGCAGGGTGAGTTGGCACATCATCAAGGGGTAAAGGCAGCCGAGCCCAAAAACGCTGCTTCAGCAAAAGAAGAAACGGCTGAACCGACGACAAACTATACGGGAGCCGAATTAATGCCGGCTCGAACTGGATAACCTGGACCCAGACCGAGGGCAAGCAGATAGGAGTGGCAAGATTGTGCCAGGTACCATCTTGCCTGAAAACCAGAATCTGAAAGGAAACAGAGAATGGAAACCAAAAGTAAAAATGGAAACTTGAAAGTCATCATTGTTGGCGGCGTAGCCGGTGGAGCATCGTGTGCGGCCCGTTTGCGCAGGTTGGATGAACATGCGCAAATCCTCATGGTGGAACGCGGGCCCTATGTCTCGTACGCGAACTGCGGGCTGCCCTACTATGTCGGGGGCGTTATCCCTAGAGAGTCGAGCCTGCTGGTAGCGGATGAGCGGACCTTCCGCGAGTTGTTCGCCATTGATGTGCGCACCCGCTGCGAGGCAATCAGCATCTCGCCCGAGAATAAGACTGTCGAACTGCGGAATGTCGCCACCGGCGAGGTGACCACCGAGTCCTACGACAAGCTCGTCCTGTCTCCCGGAGCGACCCCGATCCGCCCGCCGATGCCCGGCATCGATCTTCCGGGCGTGTTTAAGGTGAGGACCGTGCCGGATGTCAAGGAGATCAAGGAATGGCTCGAAGGGCATGACCCTTTTTCCAGCGGGATGCACACGTACACGGGGTATCAAACGGTGGTTCCGGCGAAGCGCGCGGTCGTGGTCGGCGGCGGATTCATCGGCCTAGAGATGGCCGAGAACCTGGCCCACCTCGGGCTGCAGGTGACCCTTGTCCAGAGGGGTGATCAGCTGATGACTCCAATGGACCCGGAAATGGCGCGCTACGTCGAGCGACACATGGAAAAGAACGGTGTCCGCCTGGTACTCAATGACGGGGCGGCCGCCTTTGAGCAAACAGCCGCCGGTTCGCTGGAGGTCCACACCCAATCCGGTCAGGTTTATCCGGCCGACATTGTGGTCCTGGGCATCGGCGTGCGCCCAGAGAATTGGCTGGCCAAGAATGCCGGGCTTGAGATTGGTGCGTTGGGCGGCATCCGGGTCGACGATCAGATGCGCACGAGCGATCCAGACATCTTCGCCGTCGGCGATGCCGTCGAGGTCAAGGACACCATCACCGGTCAATGGTCTCTCGTCGCGCTGGCCGGGCCGGCTAACCGGCAGGGTCGTATCGCGGCCGACGTCATCGCCGGACGCGACGCCGCTTTCCGCGGCACGCAGGGCACGTCGATCATCGGCCTATTTGGGGCTGCGGCCGCCTGGACCGGCGTCAGCGAGAAGACACTGGTACGGCTCGGTGAGACGGATTATGAGAAGATCTATCTCTATCCAAATTCCCACGCCGGATATTATCCGGGCGCCAAATACCTGGCCATGAAAGTCATCTTTCGGAAATCCGACGGCCGTCTCCTGGGTGCGCAGGCGGTCGGCCAGGACGGGGTCGATAAGCGGATCGATGCCCTGGCCATGGCCATCCAGCTCGGCGCGACCGTTTACGACCTGGAAGAAGCCGAACTGTGCTATGCGCCCCAGTTTGGCAGCGCCAAGTCCCCGGTTAACTTTGCCGGGATGGTGGCGGCAGGGGTCCTGCGTGGCGACCTTCAAGTGACTCATTGGAACGGCGGAGACGCTGGATTCCTGCTCGATGTGCGCCATCCGGAAGAGATCGCCATCGAGCGCGTGCCGGACGCGGTCAATATCCCGCTGCATGAACTCCGGGCGCGCCTCGGCGAACTTCCCCGAGACCGGGAGATCCATGTCATTTGCCGTTCCGGCCAGCGGGCCTATTACGCCACGCGAATTCTTCTGCAAAATGGTTTTAATGCCCGAAATCTCGCCGGAGGCATGCTGTCGCGTACAATCCTGGCCACAGATGGAAAGGAATCGAGTACGGTTTAGAGTGAAAGCACGAGATCGTTCAAGAAACGGTAAACAAAGACAAACAAAGGAGAAAAATTTGAACAAGATCCTAATTCTTATAACAGTATGCCTGGGACTGTTAATCCTGGCGGCCTGCACAACAGAGGCTGAACCCACGTCAAGCGATACGATCACCGGCATCGTCTGGCAGTGGGAGAGCGTTAAAAACAAACCGGCCAACGAGACAACTACTGTGCCCGACCCGGAAAACTATACCCTCATCTTCAACGAGGATGAGACGTTTGAAGGCACGGCCGATTGCAACGCCATTAGCGGCACCTATTCACAGGCCAGCGGCTTTACCATCACAGTGGGTCCATCCACGATGGCCTTCTGCGGTGAGGATTCCCTGGATGTACAGTTCCTGGATCTGTTGGCTAATGTGGTTGCCGGGGGACCGGATGGATCAGGCGGATTAGCTCTGGAGAACGCCGGTGGTGAAAAGCGTATGTTGTTCAGCAATGGCGGCGCCGCACCCTGAAATCACATCGCGCGGTAGAAAAATGATGTTCGAAAGTGGGTCACGAGACTGTGACCCACCCCAACAAGTTGGATCAGAGCGGAGAGTGAGATGAACAAGCTATTTAATGCCGTTTTCAGTCTACGTTATGCGGCAGTTCTGGCTGTCATCGCGCCCTTTTTTGGTGCAGTACTTATGTTACTCCTGGGCACAAAAGACACCGTCGAGGCGTACCTCGTCTTTTTTGGCCTGGAGCAGCCTGAAGGCTCCATAGCTGCCGGAGAGGCGGCTATGATCAAGCTTGTTGCCTCGATAGATCATTTTCTCTTTTCGGCTATCCTGGTGATATTTGCCGTCGGTCTTTATGCCCTCTTCTTCAGAACTTCTTCTCGCAGCGCAGGGACACATGGTCTTAACAAGACCCCTTCCTGGAAGCATTTGAAGAGCATGGGCGGGATGGATGAAATGCTCTTGAAGGTCATCATTATGCTTCTGGCAGTGAGCCTTCTCGAATATATATTAACTACTGGAATAGATTCCTTAGATTGGACGGTGTTGATCATGCCGCTCACGATTATTGCTCTGGCAATCGGTCTTAAGTGGATGAGCGCCGGTTCGGAAGAGGAAGAGCTACTGGATGCACAGACCACTGGTAAAACTGCTGAACAGGACAGCTACCTTGATGAACTGGAACGGTTGGCGACTCTACACGAGCGGGAAGCGATTACCGATACTGAGTTTGAAATAGCGAAAAAGCGCATGCAACCATGAGGACGTATACGCAGCAAGCTACGCAAACCCAACTGTACCTCAAGTCCCAAGCACAGGGCACAGATAAAGATATATATATCAGGAACACCCCTTATTAGAATTCCGAAGGTGTAGGTATGGATAAGCTATCAAGTCGTCCGGTGATTATACTGCTTGTGGTGGCTAGTAGTTTCGTCATCATGTTCGGGATACGGGGAGCGGCTTCTATTCTCAGCCCGATCATTCTGGCGGCCGTCATCACCATCACGGTGCTACCCATCCCTATCCGACTAAAGAAACGTGGCATGCCCGGCTGGTTGTCTTTGCTGCTGAGCATTGGCTTGGTTGCCCTGATACTAGGGGCAGTCATTGTCACCGTCTTCTTCTCTATCAGAACGCTGTCCACAGAGCTGCCGCAGTATCTGGACAGCGCCTCACAGCAGTATAGTGAAGATATTTCTTCGCTGACCGGAACCGAGACAAGTACGGAGTCATCAGGGCTACCTATCGAGCTAGGTGTGATCGCTCAATCGATTCTAACGATGTTTGTAGACGTGCTGGTCCAGATGGGATTTTCTCTGTTCATCTTCTTTTTTATGATCAGCGCGGCCGTGTCCTTGCCCGGACCGGCCAGATTGGGCTTGGATCCAGACTCGCCGCTCCTCGGGCGGGTGGTAGCTCTCACCGAAGATGTACGTAAATACATAAGCGTCCTGACCTTGATCAACATCCTGGTGGGCTTGGGTGATACCATCTTTCTGCTGATCATGGGCGTGGATTACGCCCTATTGTGGGGGCTACTGGCCTGGTTCATGGGCTATATTCCCTCGATTGGATTCATGATCGCCCTAATTCCGCCTGTGCTCATGGCCTATGCTCAATACGATCTGCAAACCGCACTGATAGTGCTGGTCGGCTACATTTTGATCAACGGCGGTGTAGAGAATTTTGTCAAACCCAAGCGCATGGGCGACAGTTTGAACATCTTGCCCCTGGTTGTGTTTCTCGGGCTATTCGTGTGGGGCTTCATGTTGGGCGGCTTTGGCGCGATCCTGGCGGTGCCGCTTACCATGTTGTTGCTGATCATCCTGGAGAATATCGAAGGCACGCGCCCCCTGGCGATGTTAATGCGTTATACCGGCAAGGATAAAGAAGCGCCCCCAACGGATGATAGTCAACTGTAGGCAAGAAAAGCAAGTAGAGATGGAAGGCAACTGGACGAATGGGCAACTTGCTATTAGAGCCGTGGATATGGCTACTCATCATCATCCTGACCCTGTCCGGAACGGCCTTCAGCCTGTTCAAATACACCGTCGGTAAAGGTGGAACAGAGGCGATTCTTGACCGCTTTCCTCAAATAGGAAGGGAGCGGTTAGACCGCTGCGCTGAACTGTACGAACGGCATGGTCCAATTATTCTGTTGTTAGCGGGTGTCCCCGGGTTGGATACGATTGTCTGCACCGTCGCCGGCGCTGTCGGTGTAAAACGAACGACCTTCATCTTTTGGGTAATGATTGCCAAACTGGTTCGTTTCTGGTTGATAGCCGTTGTTCTCACCGGTGCCGTCAATCTCATAAACCGGTGATCTGGTTAAGTTTCTTGAGGTCGCACTATCTTTGTCGCCAATAACTTGGTGATGCTCAATGAAAATCAACGTTTAAATTATCGGGCAAAAAGGAGGACAGAATGGGTGAAAATACTAAGAGCGGAGAGCTGAAAGACACGGGATATGAACTGTTCATCCTTCTACTCTCTTTGGTTTCCATCTTCAATCTAGCCGTTGATGTGTTTGGAGGATTATTTGATCTCAACGAATCCAGATTGGAGGTCATATCCATTATCAATGGCATATTGACGGTCTTCTTTCTGTTTGACTTCTTGTACCGTTTCTTTACGGCCGCTTCCAAATCCCATTACTTCATCAAGGATTGGGGCTGGAGCGATTTACTGGCTTGTTTCCCTAGTTTTCGTATTTTCCGCGTGTTCCGTATCGTCAAGGCAGCCCGTTTACTACGGCAATTTGGGCTGAAGAACATGCTGAAGGAAGTGACCGACAACCGGGCGGGCAGCGCCCTATACCTGGCCTTATTTGGTATTATCGTCGTCTCCCAAATAGCGGCCGTGGCTGTTTTAAGTGCCGAATCGGCCAACCCCGATGCCAATATCACCTCCGCCGGCGATGCGGTCTGGTGGGTACTCGTGACCCTGACGACAGTTGGCTATGGCGATTTCTTCCCCACCACCGCAACAGGCCGGATTGCTGGCATCTTTGTTATGTTTTCCGGCGTCGCCCTAATCGGGGTGCTCGCCAGTTATCTAGCCAACTTCTTCATGGCGCCGCCCCAAAAGCAAGAGACAACCTATGAGTCTACGGATCCCCGGTCAAAGTTAGTAGAGCTGAAGTCTTTGTTAGCCCAACAACAGTCAGCCCAGGAAGAGTTGCAGAGTAAAATTGCGGAATTGGAAATGATGTTGTAAGTTCGAAACAAAACCGACAAATGAATCTAACAACAAACAATCAGTATACCTGAATTACCATTTGAAAAATGTTTCGCGGTCATTCGTTCTCGTTGTCTCTTCCCCTTCGGATGCATCAGTAGATCGCCTTTTGTTCGTTGAGCATGGCGACGTACTTATCGATTCGCCTGGCTCGCGTCTCCGGCCGTTTCGCATCCTGGATTTGGTAAAGTATTGCATACCGGTTCCTGCTATCCAGCGTGGCAAAGAACGCCTCTGCTCTTGGATTCTGGGCCAACTTTTCCTTAAGATCATTGGGCACAGTAGCGGTACTTTGAGGACTGTAAGCTGCTTCCCAGCGGCCGTCCCCTTGGGCTCGCTCTACTTCTCGTTGTCCGGCCGGTTTCATTTTTCCCTGTTCGATGAGTTCGCTTGCTTTCTCACGGTTTGTCTTGGACCATTTACTTCGCGGCCTTCGAGGTGTGAAGCGCTGTAACCAGAATTGCTCATTGTAAGAGGCCTTTTGACTATCGATCCAGCCGTAACAAAGCGCGCTGTCGACTGCTTCGGCGTAAGTTACGGAGTTGGTAGATGAACCCTTCTTGGCGAATTTGAGCCAAAGACCGGCGGCATCTTCATGGTTTTCTTCAAGCCACGCTTCCCAATCCGCTTGTGACTTAAAAGGGATGACCGGCAACTCTGCTTTGGTTTCAAAGGCCATAAGATTTTTTCTCCATCAGGTTTGTCGATTTATTCAGCCGCCATCCTTATTACTTCTTCTTTTTCCCTTTTGCTTCCGCTCTTTCCAAATTTTCCTGTACTCTAAACTTCACGATTTCGCCGATTAAGTTATACGGAATTGGTTGATTTAGCGGAAATCTTACCGAACCTTTTGCCCCTTTGTAAGCGGAAAGCTCATCTTTGAATTTCTCTATCCCTGATGGCGCCGGATAAAGGCCAATGTGCTTTTTGTAGGCAGCAAAATGCACTAAATTACCTTTAAGAGTGAAGGTCGGCATTTGATATTTTATGGTCTCTTCCGCATCCGGTGCCGCATTTCTAATTGTCAGCCTTATCTTTTCCAATATCTCTTGAACATCTTCTGGAAAATCAGCGATATATTCATCTATGTTTTTAGGCGCTGTTTTATTGGTTGTCACAATTAGTCCTCTATTCGTTACCTTTAAAAGTTAATCTTTTGCTGCCGGCGTGGACTCAAATAACGTCGTCTGGATCCGATCCTTCAACCCGGGCGCTAAATCCTTGTGGTTCCCGCCACTTAGCGATCTGTTTTGCGTCTGTTCACGCTTTCCAGACGCGCTCCCGTGGCGCATCAAAAACTCGGGTTATGGTTAATTGTTTTTCATTATTTGTCATGTTATTTCCTTGTAGCCACGAGTTCGGCCAGGCGCTCCCATGTCTCGCGTGCGCCCGCTTCCATACCTGATTCAACTGTGCCGTCAAGATCCTCAATCGACTTGTAGATGGATGTTACCGTCATTTTTGTTTTACCATCTGCTGTCTCTTCCAGAATCGATGTCTCCGTACTCTCGTGTCCGGGTCCGATGGGCTCGAAATTGAAAGTTTGGCTGAGGCGCTTCGGCGGATCAATTTCTTTATAAACCCCGTTGAAAGCAAACTCATTGCCATCAGCATCTTTACTTATAAATCGCCATGTGCCGCCCACTTTCAATTCCATCTTGTCGACCGTGGTCGGGTATTTCGCGGGACCCCACCACCTTGGGATGAGAACCGGGTCGGTGATAGTCTTCCATACAACTTCACGCGGCGCATCAAAGACGCGCTCCATTATCACTTTGAGTTCATCGCGTTTAATCGTAAATGTAGTTTTTGACATATGGTGTCCCATTCCTTTTTAACAGTAACCAACGATGATCGAATGATTCTTTCTAGCCTTCTTCATATCTGCTACCTAAATCTGTGAGAAGAAGCCTGGTTATCTTGGTTCCATTTTCCAAGTCATTCTGCCTCAGTTTCTTCTTTCAAAATCTCATCCAATCTGTCAAATCGATGGCTCCAAAGTTGTGAGGTATTAAGCAATAGCGTACGGAAACTCGTGTGCGTGGAGCTTTCGTCAGATCTGGCGGATTATGGAATCCACCGGCGTCAAAGCGAAGGGTAGTAGACGATCCCAAGCCAGTCCATCAGCCAAACGCTGAAGGGGGCCACAAAGAGGGCCGGCAGCAGGTTGGCGGCGCGAATCTTTTTGATGTCCAGCAATTGCAGGCCTATTGCCAGCAGGACAACGCCACCCGTGGCGGTTAGTTCGGCCACCATGGCCTCGGTGAAGACGCCGCTGCCCATGCGCGCCAACAGCGAAATACCTCCTTGGAAAAAGAGGATGACGATAATTGAGGCCAGCACGCCGGGACCCAGGGTGGCGGCGAAGGCCAGCGCCGCAAAGCCGTCCAGCATCGCCTTGATGGCCAGCTTGGTGTAGTCGCCGGTCAACCCATCTTCGATGGCCCCCTGGATAGTCAACGGCCCCACGCAGAATACCAGGCTGGCGGTGACGAAACCCTGGATAAAACGAGAAGCCTGTGCCGGGTCGTCGCCGCCGGCCAGCCGCCGCTGCAACCAGGCGCCCAGTTCCTCCAAACGCACGTCCAAGCGGATCCACTCGCCGATGAGCGCGCCTAATAGAAGGCTGCCTAACACGATGAGCGGATTGCCGGTAGCCAGCGCACTACTAAAACCGATCACCATCGTGAATAGACCCAGACTGGCGAAGACGGTCTCTTGCATGCGTTGCGGGAAGCGCGGGCCCAACATGACGCCCAGCACGCCGCCGATGAATACGGTGACGGCGTTGATGAGGGTTCCAGTCATTCTCTGTCCTTTACTCCGTTAGATTCATACTGATGATATCCAACAGTTCCAAATTTAACTAAGATCAAAGGGGAAGCATCTATTTAGACAAGTGGAAAACCAGGCGAGCAGGTCAATTTGTGCCTCCGCCGGCCGCCTCATTTAATCATCGTGAGGTATGCTCCGGTTGAAGCGTTTTCCGAACGGTCCGCAGTCGCCTTTCGGAGAGTTCCCCCAGATCCAGCGCATCCCGGGCGGCGGCCGCAAACTAGTCCAGGGCTAATCCGCATCGTATTAACGGCGGCCGCTGAAATCCTGTTTTTCTAAAGATTGAGTTATCCGGTCAGAAGTTCCCTCTCAACGAATAGAAAGTGTCGTTCCAGCGGAGTTCCTTCTTTATCCCGGACACCTTTGTGTCCTGGTCGATTAATACAAATTCGATGCCGGCCATTTCGGCGAAATCTTCCATGTGTTCGGCAGTAACTGATAGGCTAAAGCCGGTGTGATGGGACCCGCCGGCCAATATCCAGGCGGCCGCAGCGACTTTGAGATTTGGCATCGGAATCCATAAGGCACGGGCGACAGGTAATTTAGGCAATGGTTCAGATACGGGCACCGCCTCCACCGTGTTCACGATCAGGCGGAAACGGTTGCCCATATCGACGATGGAGGCGTTGATGGCCGGCCCGGGGCTGGCATCAAATACTAGGCGGACTGGATCTTCTTTGCCGCCGATACCCAGAGGGTGAATCTCCAAAGTTGGTTTTCCGGACGCGATAGTGGGGCAGATTTCAAGCATATGGGCGCCCAGAACTTTGTCTCCTTCTTGACTGAAATGATAGGTGTAATCTTCCATGAAGGATGTACCGCCATCTAGACCGGCGTCCATCACTTTCATGGCCCGCACCAAGGCGGCCGTTTTCCAGTCCCCTTCCGCCCCAAAGCCATAGCCGTCGGCCATCAGACGCTGCACGGCGATCCCGGGAAGTTGTTTCAGACCATGTAGATTTTCGAAGGTCGTAGTGAATCCTTTGAAACCGCCTTCTTCCAAAAAGGCGCGCATACCCAGCTCAATCCGGGCCGCATCACGCAGGGATTGGCGTTGTGCTCCATCTGCTTGTAAAGCGGGTGCGACTGTGTAGCTGTCTTCATATGTGGCGATGAGATCGGATACGGCCGTTTCCGGCACACCATTCACGTAAGCCACCAAATCACCCATGCCGTACCCGTTGACCGAATACCCAAATTGTATTTGGGCGGACACTTTATCTCCTTCGGTCACGGCCACTTCTCGCATATTGTCTCCGAAGCGAGCGAATTTGGCCCCCTGAGCATCATGCCAGGCAGCAGCGGCCCGCAGCCAGGCGTTTAGACGGGCTAATACTTCTTCATCCTGCCAATGACCTACCACTACTTTGCGGACCAGTTTCATACGTGAACCGATAAATCCGAACTCGCGCCCGCCGTGGGCGGTCTGGTTGAGATTCATGAAGTCCATGTCGATAGTTGCCCAGGGGATTTCACGATTGAACTGGGTGTGCAGTTGAAGAAACGGTTTCTGTAGCGTTTGTAGCCCGGCTATCCACATTTTTGCCGGGGAGAAGGTGTGCATCCAGGCAACGAGCCCTATGCAGTTTGCGGCGGCGTTGGCTTCCTGGCAGAGCCGGTAAACGGCCTCCGGTGTCGTCAACACCGGTTTAAAAACGATCTTCAAGGGCAGATTATCTCGACTGTTTAACCCCTCAACGATGCGCTGCGAGTCAACAGCAACTTGCTGTAAAGTTTCTTCACCGTAGAGGTGCTGACTACCTGTAATAAACCATACTTCTAATGATTCATAGGCTTTCATGAACATATCTCCATCGTTATCGATCGCGAGTAGCCGCAGCGCCTTGTTGATTCACCCTAAGCGACCTGGCGATCTATTTCTTTGATGTCCGTAATTACTGGCCGTATACATTCTGGTAACGGTCAAATAACTTGTCGATGTCTTCTGGCGCGATAGGCACCGGCTCCCCAAGCTGGTAAGCCAGAGCCATGATGGCCGCGTTATCTTCGGTCATCACGGCCGCTTTCACCGCTTTTTCGGCCGATGGCCCCGTGGCAAAGACGCCATGGTTGACCAGCAGGCAAGATGGACTGCGGCTATCACGCAAGGTTTCAACCACCCGCTGTCCTATCTCCTCATCACCAATCAGGGCGAAGCCACCACATGGAATCTCGCCGCCAAATTCATCGCCCATCGCCGTGGTATGGCAGGGAATGGAACGGCCGACAACGGCGAAGGCGGTGGCATAGCGCGAATGAGTATGCACGACGCCATACACATCCGGCATGTTGCGGTAGATGTAGCAGTGCGAGCCGGTATCGGAGGAGGCTTTGTAATCTCCTTCGACGACGTTACCGTCGATATCAACCACAACCATATTCTGTGGCGTCAGGTGTTCGAAGCGGATGCCACTAGGCTTGATGACCACCAGGTTCGTTTCCGGATCACGGGCGCTGATATTGCCGCTGGTCCAGGCGACGAGATTATTTTTGGGCAGTTCAAGGTGCAATTGCACTAGTTCTTCTTTTAGTTTTTCAAGCATATCATTTCCTTGATCTTTGCGAAAAGACCTTATCGTAAAGCTTCTAGCTCAGCGCATCCACGGCGGCTCTTTCGATGACAAGTCCTTTTTTGTAGCGTTCCATGAATACCGTAAAGCCATCAACATCCGCTTGATCAGGGGCTATCGTCATGCCATTTTCGCCTGCAAAGACCTTGTTGGAGAGATAAATTTCCAAAGGTTCATTCTCTGCCTTATGGAGCATATAGGAGGCAAGCAAGGCAATCCCCCATGCGCCGCCCTCGCCTGCAGTTTCCATTACAGAAACGGGGACATTCATCGCCGCAGCCATGATCTTTTGACCTACTTCCCTTGTTTTGAAGAAACCACCGTGACCGAGGACCTGGTCGATGTTCACTTGCTCCTGTTCAAAAAGGATGTCCAAGCCGATCCGCAATGCCCCGAGCGACGAGAACAGATGCACGCGCATGAAGTTTGCAAGGGTAAAACGGCTTGCGGGTGTACGGACGAACAGTGGACGCCCTTCCTCAAAGTGCGTGATATGCTCGCCTGAGAGATAAGGGTAGGCAAGAAGCCCTCCGCCATCCGCATCGCCCAGGAGTGCCGCTTGATACAGCATTTCAAACAGCTCAGATTGATTGATTTCCACCCCAAGTGCATCAGTGAATTCTCGGAACAGACTGATCCATGCGTTGAGATCGGATGTGCAGTTGTTGCTATGGACCATGGCGACAGGCTTGCCTGCGGGCGTCGTCACCATATCAATCTCGGGATACAGTTTCGACAGAGCCTTTTCCAAAACGATCATGGCAAAGACGGATGTCCCCGCGGAAACATTGCCCGTTCGCTCTGCAACGCTGTTGGTCGCGACCATGCCTGTGCCTGCGTCGCCCTCAGGCGGACAGAGTGGGATACCCGCTTGTAGTTGTCCCGTGGGATCGAGCAGCCTTGCGCCTTCTTCGGCAAGAACGCCTGCCGCATCTCCCGCTGTAAGGACTTGGGGCAGGATGTCTTGGAGCTTCCAGGAGATGTTTTCCGCCTCAATCTGTTCGTTGAATAACTCGATCTTGCTTGCATCGTAGTCGTTAGTCTTGCTATTGATGGGGAACATGCCCGATGCTTCGCCAATGCCCAACACCTTTTGCCCTGTCAGTTTCCAATGGACATAGCCTGCCAGCGTGGTTAGATAGCTGATATCATTGACATGGGGTTCCTTATTCAATATTGCCTGATAGAGGTGCGCTATGCTCCAACGCTGGGGAATGGCGAATTGGAACAGATCCGTGAGTTCCTGTGATGCCTGCCCGGTTATGGTGTTTCGCCATGTACGAAACGGGACGAGTAGATTTCCGTCCTTATCGAACGCCATATAGCCGTGCATCATGCCGCTGAAGCCGATGGCGCCAATAGTCTGGAGCGAGGTGTCGTATTTCTCAAAAACCTCGTTCCTGAGCTTCCGATAACTTTCCTGCAAGCCTATCCAAACATCTTCGAGACTGTATGTCCAGATACCGTTTTCGTATCGGTTTTCCCAATCATAGCTTCCCGATGCGATTGGCATATGATCCTCGCCGATCAGCACCGCCTTGATGCGAGTCGAGCCGAACTCGATGCCAATAACGTAATTCTTTTCACTCATATTAAACTCCATCCATCTTTCTTGATTTACCAATAATGGTGAACCTGATCGCGAATAAGAGACTCGTAAATATGGCCAACCCGGGTCATGGTTTCCTGGCTAAGAGGCGGCAGGTCGGCCGCGAGCGCATTATCCTCAGCCTGTACCGTCCGTCTCGCGCCGGGAATAACGCACGTGACCGCATCGAACATCAGGATCCAGCGCAAGGCAAATTGAGCCATGGTCATACCCTCCGGGACTAATGCCCGGAGTTCCTCGACGGCTTCAAGACCGCTCTCGTAATCCACGCCGGAAAAGGTCTCTCCCCGGTCGAAATCCTCACCGTAGCGATTGAAATTGCGGTGATCATCGAGCTCGAAAGTGGTTTCCCGGGTCATTTTACCGGTGAGTAAGCCCGAAGCAAGCGGCACCCGGGCCAAGATACCGACACGACGTCTTTTTGCTTCAGGGAAGAACAACTCGGCCGGCCGTTGCCGGAAGATGTTGAAAATGATCTGCACTGTTTGCACGTTTGGGTACTCGATGGCCTTGAGGGCTTCCTCGACCTTCTCCACGCTCATGCCATAGTAACGGATCTTGCCTTCCTGGACTAAATCATCCAGGAAACCAAAGATTTCGGGCATGTAGTAGGCCTCAGTTGGCGGGCAGTGGAGCTGCAAAAGGTCGACGGTCTCAGTTCCCAAATTTTGTAGGCTGCGTTCGACGAAAGCTGTCAGATTTTGCCGGTTGTAACCACTGACGACATGCGGGTCTAGCCGACGACCGGCTTTGGTGGCGACGACAATCTCCTCGCTTCGCTCCTGCCGTAGCTGTCTCAGCAGTCTCTCGCTACGACCATCGCCATACACGTCGGCCGTGTCGAAGAAATTAACCCCACAATCCACTGCCTTGTGCAAGGTAGCCATAGACTCTTGATCATCTACATCACCCCAGGAGCCGCCAATGGCCCAGGCGCCGAAACTGCTGGCTGACACGCGCCAGCCTGTCTGTCCCAATTCACGATATTGCATCTAATCAACTCCAATCCATCTCATATTTTAAAAATAGCGATTCACAATGTCCGGCCGGGCCAGTTCTTCTATCCTCAATCGAGGATCATTGCCCCTGGCGAGGCCTGCACAGCATATACCTCTGGTTGAATCTTTGTCTCTTGTCGATAAGTTTTGCTGACATGCTCAATGAAGGGTTCCAGGAAACCATCCTTCACCAGGGCGACCATACTGCCGCCAAAGCCGGCTCCAGCCTGTCTTGCTGCCACCACGCCCGGCGCAGTTGACATGGCCTCCATCATCGCGGCCATAGCCGGTGATCCTATCTCGTACAAATCACGCGCCCCACTGTAGGAGGCGACAAACAGCGCCTGCAGCGACTCCGGAGGGCCTTCGGGCAAAGCTTGAGCCAGATCCAGTACCCGCTGATTTTCTTCTATGATGAACTGGCACCGTCTGGCTATCAATTCCGGTAACATCTGCTTCTGCGCCATAAACATAGCCGGGGTGACATCTCGCAAAGCAGTTATTCCAGGATAAAACCGCTGCAAGAGGCGCAGGCCCTCTTCGCATTGAGCCCGGCGCTCATCATACTCAGTGCCGGTCAGGTTTCTTTCAGATCGGGTATTACAAATGACTACGTGCAGAGCGGGATTCATGCGCACGACTTCGCTTGTTAGGTAGCGGCAATCCAGCAAAATCCCACAACCATCCCGGCCCATCGCCGAGCTGTATTGGTCCAGGATGCCGGTGCTGACGCCCACAAATTCATTCTCGGCTCTCTGACCGATCAAAGCCATGTCGACAGGATCCAGAATCAAGTCGCTGAGGTCCTTGAAGAGAATGGCTACCGCCATTTCAAGCGCTGCCGAAGAACTCAGCCCACTACCAAAGGGCACAGTGCTGTGAATGAGTCCGTCAAATCCGCGAAGTTTATGACCGGACGCTTGCATCACGGCCGCTACACCGCGCACATAATTGGTCCAAGGCGCCGCCTCATCACGTTGGATGTCTTCTAGTGAAAACAAAGCGCTGCCTGGCGTATTGCAAGAATGGATAGCGACCTGATTGTCCTCCCTGGGAGCGGCTGCTATCCATGTATCCCGATCGATGGTCATGGTCAAAACAAAGCCCATATTATAGTCAGTGTGACTGCCCATCAGGTCGACACGGCCCGGCGCTCGCGCCCAGATCGAGGGCAACCCGCCGTATAACTTTTTGAATTCTTCGTTTATCAATCGCCGTCGTTCTTCCATGTTGATTTGATCAAAATTGATGATTTACTTTAATTACCAAGCTGCCGGAATGCGGCTAACATGGCGGCAACGTTTTCCATAGGGATGTCGCTCATCATGCGATGGGAAGGGGCGACGATTAGTCCGGTTCCTTCCGGGGCGAGGGTGTGGATCACCTGGGAAACGGTCGCTTCGACCTCGCCGGCCGTGCCGAAAGGCAGCACCGTTTGGGTGGAAATACCGCCATAAAAGGACAGGCGGCCGCCGACGTGCTCTCGTAACCAGGCATGATCCACCACCTCCGGTTGAACTGGATTCAAGGTCGTCAATCCAATTTCAAGTAGATCGGGCAAAATCTGTTGTATCTGCCCATCTGAATGCATGATGACGGGTAGACCACGTTCTTTGAACGGGGCAAAGAGGCGGGCCAGCCGGGGCTTGATGAGCGTGCGCCACATACGGGGCGAAAAGAGCAAGTTCTTTTGCGCGCCGTAATCGTCACCAAAGTAGCCGCCATCGACGCCCAGGTCCAGATATCGATGGATAAGCGCCAGTTGAATTTCGGTGATACGATCCAAGAGCGCTCCCGCATAGGCGGTGTCGGTGGCCATATCTAAAAAAAACTGCTCAAAGCCGCGTAAAGACCAGGCGCGTTCAAAAAGGGCGAATCCAAGATTGGGGACGATGAAATACGCTTCCCCCTTGGCGGCGATTGTTTCTTGAGCGTCTCGCAGTAAATCGGAAGCATGGGGATCGGGCCAGTGGTAGAGATCGAGATCTTGTGCTTCCGCCAAAGGGTTGATAACAGCAAAATACCCCTCTTCCTGAGTATCGAAGCCTACCCCCCACCAGTCGAAACGGACTTTGCCGTCGTCGCTTAGCCGTCCGTCATGATTGATATCGACGCGCACCAGATGGTTGCCAAGAAAGTGGGGCAGCTGCTCAAGAGACACGTCAAAATAAGCGGTCATGGTTTGCCCGAAGGCGGCCGTGTAGTTGATTTGCGTTGGAATACGATCGACAGGTTCGTAAAACAAGGCCTTTCGCACTCGTTCTTTTTGGTCCGTCACTGTTGAAGTCATTCCAGACCGGCCTGCCTATTGTGTAATGCCTGGGTCGATGCTAGCATTGATGTTAATGAAACCTCTTTACCTGTTTCTGTTCCTGGTATCCATGACTGCCTGCCAGGTTGTTCAAGGAGCGGTGGACAAAACAGAAGTTTCCACCTCGACTATTTCCAATACTGTTTCCTATAAAATCACTCAAGATATAAGCCTGGTAAATGAAGGGCCTTTGCAACCTGAAAAGCACAATATTTGGGTCGCCCTTATAAACGACCAGGCGCCTTACCAGGATGTCATTTCCCGTGAAATTCAACCGGCGAATTACGTTTTAGTTTCCGATGAATACGATAACCAATACGCCGAGTTTGATTTCAAAGATTTGTTGCCCGGCAGCAGCGCTCAAATCAACATCAGCTACGAGGTCGTCGTTAATGAATTGACCTATGACCTGGTAGTATGTGAAGGTGACCGGCCCAATGAATTTAATCAGCCCGAGCTGCACATTGAGTCCAGCAATCCACAAATCCTCTCTTTAGCGGAAAAACTTTCTGCCCCAAACCAGAGCGTATGCGAACAGGTCAGAAGCTTTTACGACTATATCGGCAGCAACCTTGTGTACAGCTACAACGGCGAAGATTGGGGCGCGCAAGCAGCTTTAGGAAAGATGGGCGCTGACTGCACCGAATATTCATCATTGTTAATCGCCTTGAGCAGAGCCAGCGGTATCCCCGCTCGTTACGTGGAAGGCTTGTTGTATCTGGATGAAAGTGATTCCAGCGAAGCTCGCCAGGAACACGCCTGGGTGGAGGTCTTTCTACCAGGTAATGGTTGGACCCCCGTTGATCCCACTTTAGGCCGTTCTTCACTCACAAGAGAGCAACATTTTGCCCGGTATACGCCCAACCACATCATCGTCACAAACGGCCGTACGCCTTCAACCCTGCGCGGCGCCAGCTATTGGAGCCATCTCTATTGGCCCGGCGACAGTACGAGCATTCGTATTCAAGATGCAAACTGGACCATCACCCCACAAGTCGCCACTAAAAATTCATAGTTATCTTTTGACTCGTCTCTGCATTATCACGTGCATGGAAACCGAGATAATAATAATCAATCCGTATATCAACTCCGTCCAGAATCCGGTCATGCCGATGGCCACAATACCGGCGTTGATGGCGCCGATGATATAACTGCCCAGGAAAGTGCCAAGAATCGTACCTACGCCGCCAAATACTGATGTACCGCCCAAGAAGACGGAAGCCAGTGTAGATAGCAAGTAACCTTCACCTAGCGATGGCCAGAAAAACGAAACCTGTAAGCTGGCCAGCACACCGGCAAAAGCCGCTGCCAGTCCCATCATGATAAAAACGGCCAAACGCGTGCGATTCACGTTGACGCCCATCAATCTGGCGCTCTGTACGTTGTCGCCAATCAGATAGATATGCGCGCCGAGCCGGGTACGATTCAAAATGATCCAGCAGAAGATGGCGATGGCGATAGACCACCAGAATTGATTGGGGATGCGGCCAATCGCCTTGCCAACAAATAGCGTGTAAACGAAGGATTCTTTGGTCGCGATCAGCGTTGCGCCCTGGCCTTCCAAGAGCACCAGCGATAGACCGCGCAAGAAGAATTGCGTGCCAATGGTAGCCACCAGGGATGGGATGCCGATGCCGACCACAAGCCCGCCGTTAAGGACGCCAGCGGCGACTCCGGCAGCTAGCGCGGCGATGATGGCCAAAGACACATTGCCCGTTGGCTCAAATATGAAGATAAAAGCCACCATGCCAATAGCCATGATCGATGGGAAAGAAAGGTCCATTTCCCCGGCAATGATGACCATCGTCAAGGGTAGAGCCATGATGGCGAATAATGGGGTAGTGGCCATGAAGGCATAGTAGATCTGGGGGGATAGAAACGTCTGGGGAGCCGCAAGGATGAAGAATAGCCAGAGCCCGAAGAAAACAAAAATCATGCCTAGCTGGGTGACATTCTTGCGTAAGAAATTTTTCCAATTACCGGGCTGTTTCTTCGATTCGGCGACCACATCCGGGACCACGTCCGGGCCAGATGGTCCCTCAATTTCAGAACTCATAATCTCTTTACCTCAAATTATGTGTGTACAAGCCAGGGTAGAAACCCATCTAATCCAGGCTACCTGTCTCGGCAACGCGGTACATTTTTTCCATCAGGTCGTCGAGGCTGATATCGGCCGTATTAAACTCGCCGGCGACCCTTCCTCGATCGAGCACGACCACGCGATCGGCCACCGAATAAACATGGAAAATATTATGATCAATAAAAACGGCTGATTTACCCACATCCTTGATATGGCGCACGAAGTCAAGCAGCTTGCGAGTCTCTTTTAATGACAGTCCCATCGTGGGCTCGTCCAAAATGATGATTTCGGCATCGAAATAGAGGGCGCGCACGATAGCCACGCCCTGCTTTTCACCACCGGAGAAGGTCTCAATGGTCGATTCCGGATTCACTGCGCTGGAGGTGAATCCCATCGAATTAATCATCAAGTTGCTAGTCTCCTTCTTCATCTTATTTACATCCAAGAGGCCATATGGTGTCCTTAGTTCGCGGCCCAAGAAGATGTTGCGCCACAACGTCTGTAACTCAGCGAGGGCGCGTTCCTGATAGACGGTTTCGATGCCCAGGCTGCGGGCCATGGGAACGGAAAGGGACTCGATATGTTTCCCGTCGATATAGAGTTCGCCAGAAGTGGGCTGGTGATAACCGGTCAGAATTTTGATCAGGGTTGATTTACCGGCCCCATTGTCCCCCAACAGGCCAACAACCTCATTTTGCCCCAGTTTGAAATCGACATTGCGCAAGGACTGCACTTCACCAAAGTTTTTGGATACGTTGCGCAATTCTATTCGGTAAGTTGGTTCCATAGCCTATCTCCACAAGTGAGAGATGAGGGCCAAACGGCCGTTTGGCCCTCATCCAAGCACGGCGCGGCGCCTTCAATACAGACGGTCTTCACCGCGACGCTTGATCCAATCTAGCGAATTCCTTGATTTACAAGGTCGGCCAATAATTCGACATTATCAGCATGGGCGAAGCCAGCGCCGGTATCGATGTGCAGACCGGTGAAGGCAAAGTTGTCTGTCAGGCAGATCTGCAGAATGGGCAGGTAACCTTGCAGCCATTGCTGCTGATCAATTACCAGGTCCGTCCAGCCGCCGCGAATCGCTTCCACTGTTGCCGGGTTAAGATCAAAGCCAGCTCCGAAGACGTCATCCGGTCCGAGACCCGCCGCATCCATGTAGGTTTCCTGCGTCCCCGTCAGCGCGCCATGGTCGGTCACCACCAACTTCACGTCTGGATTGGCGGACACGTAGCCGACAAAGGTCGGGATGCCGGCCGAGGCGTCGGCGTTGGTGGCATCATCAATTTCCAGGTAATCCACGGTCAATCCTGCTTCTTCAAGGGCATCGATTACGCCCTTGGTACGCTCGCCGCGCCCGGCTTGGGCCAACAATCCCCAAACCATGGCCCGATCGCCGTCACCTAAACCAAATCGGCTCGCGGCTTCCGCGCCTAGCGCATAACCGGCCGAGTACAATTCGGCGCCCACATAACCAAAACCACGGAGGCATATTTAGCTTCCAGTTGCGGCAGGGTTGTGTTCTGGCTGGTGACGATAATGCCTTGCTCTCTAGCATCATCTACCACAGCCTGGAAGGCATCGTCACCTGGATGACCCATGATGGCGATACCGTCCGGCTGCGTTGCCGCCGCTTCGGCGAATTGGGTGACCATCTGTTCCGGGTTCCAATCCGACCAGACAACTTCCATATTGGCGCCCAGATCGGCCGCCGCAGCCACCGCGCCGTTATGCACGACGGATGCGAATGGACCACCGGGCGGACCACCGGGGAAGAAGACAATATCTGTATCACTGCACCACCCGCCATCGGCAGCCGGTGCGGCGCCTTCCGTTTCGCCAGGCTCTTCGGCCATTTCTTCCTCTGCCGGTTCTTCAGCCACTTCTTCAGCAGGTTCTTCGGCCATTTCTTCCTCTGCCGGCTCTTCAGCCACTTCTTCAGCAGGCTCTTCGGCCGGGGCTTCTACTGCTTCCGTCGGAGCAGCCTCTTCTACCGGTGCCGGTTCCTCGGCGGCATCGGAACAAGCTACCAATATCACACTAAATAGAAGTAAGACGATTACCAATAGGCTAAACTTTTTCATTTTCTTCTCCTTAAGAATTGTCAACTATCCATTTGAACGAATTTTGCCTTCTCACTAATGCCATTTATCTCGCTGATCACCTCCTCATTCGATGAACGAAATCCCTTTCATTCCCATTGTCTGATAAGTTTCAGAATGTCTAGTTCTTCTTGCTCACTATCAGTTGCTATCCACAAAAACAGGCCTTGCGGTTTCATCTCGGCCATGAATGCGTGTAGTTCTTTCTTGTTAAGATCGACAATCATGGGTACACCTCGCGCCTGTAATTCCTTCAAGAAGGGCAGCCACTGCATAATGGGTAGATCATGGCCCACACCCTGGACCCACTGCAGGGCATGAACTTGGGGCACGCTCAAAATCGCATCTAGATGCCGGGCAACGCCTTTGCCATCCACATGAAAAATATTATGGGTCATTGTCTGTACTTCGCGTTGCAGAATAGGCAGGCCAAACTCTCTGAAGAAAGCCGGCGAAATTAACGTGGAGAAGTCGCAACTTGGGATGTGCATCCTTCCGAATGACGGAATTCCCATCCAGCTCACAGACAGTTGGTTGTGACCTTTGAGCATATCATCAAAATGATTATAGATTAGTTCAAAATCGGCGATGGCCAGGTCCACCAGTTCCCGCACCTTGTCCGGGTTATCAATCATGTCGAAGCAGAGCTGTTGCGGATCCCGCCAGGCAGCCACACAATCGAGACCCGGGTGCAGATCGGTATAACCAACCAGGAATTTTCCTGAACATTGCTCTAACGCGCATTGGGTCAGCTCTTCAAGCTTACGAAAATACTCGTTATCCGTGTCAAGTTTTAGTTTCTCGACATCAGCCCATTCACAGACAAGAGGAATGGACCAGGATGTTACTTCGCCGAATTCAAGTTCAGCGCCATAGAACGCTGCGTAGACATCAGGGCCTAGATTGGGAAAGAAAACGGGGAAGGTCTCGCCATGAAATTTTCGCCCTTCGATTGATTGAATGAACAGGTTTATCTGAGTCTCTACATTGAACCACCACGCTTTCTTTTGTGAGGGTGAAAGCTGGGAGATGTCCTCCTTGGCCGCTTCTAGAAAAGCATTATGCGCGACAAAACGCACAGGTGGTCGATCAATGATTTCGTTTTCATACCAGGCATCGATACGCTTCATGGACATTTCAAAGTCATCCATGCCTTCTATCTGTACCGTCCACGAAGTCCGTGGTTTATGATGCGTCATTCTTTACTCATCGTCCAAGAGACTCACTATCCAAGGGCGCTATAGGGCGTACCAGTGATGGTGTTGACCATTGCCCAGAAGTTTTCTAGCGGTGTATCGAGTTGAACATGATGGGTAGGGGCTAGAATCAGCCCACCCTCCCGGCCAATCGTTTCCAGTCGCAGATGAACTTCTTCTTCGACGTCTACTGTAGAACCAAATGGTAATGTATGCTGCTCATCGATGGATCCCCAAAAGCAAAGCTTGTCACCGAACTCGCTTTTGATCTGGACCGGGTCCATGCTGGCTGGTTGGATGGGGTTTAAGACATCAACTCCGATTTCAATAAGCTCGGGGATGATACGCATGATATTGCCGTCGGAATGGTAGGCAATCTTGATGTCAGGATTGATGGCCTTAAGCTCAGAGATGAAGGTCGCCATTCGCGGCTTGAGATATTTGCGCCACATGCGGGGAGAAATCATCATCTCGTTCTGAGAACCGATGTCATCGCCGGTCCAAATCATGTCGACGCCTAGTTCAACCAGTTTTTTGGCGGCCGTCAAATGGTAATGGAAAGGGATATCAAGCAGGTGATTGGCCAGGTCCGGATCTAAGGCCAGATCGAGCAGCATTTGTTCCAGACCTCGTAAGGCCCAGGCGGTTTCCAGTATGGTGGTGACGGTAACACCGACTATCCAATAATCATCTTTGAAGTTGGCAACAACCTGTGCTGCATCTGCATAAAGCTCGGGGCGGTTGGGATCAGGGGGCTGGTAACGACTGATCGTTAGGTCATCGGCGAGAGGGTGTCTTACCATTTCAGTGTAATGACCTATACCGTAGGGTGTTTCATAGGGATGCACGTCCCAACCGATGCCCCATTCATCCACGTAGGCTTTGTCGTCCATGTAATAGGAGTTGGCCCAGCCGACGGAGGTGAGTAGTAAGTCTTCACCAAGTGCTCGTTCCAATTCATAAGTATTACCGCCGCCGTGAGGATTGTGAACCTTTTGACCTTGTATTTCCATATCTGCGCGTAGCCGATCGGCAAATTCAGGCGTGAAGCTGATCTGCATGGGGCAACGGTCTGGTTCTTTATGATCGAGGGCTAACTGGACACGTTCACGTGGTTTCATGCGACGGCCTGATGAGAACTTTGGCGTACAATGAGTCCTGGTTCCATGATAACAACTTGTGCCGGTATGGGTTCTTCGTTGCGTTTTGCTTGAAGTTGACGATTCAGTAAGGATACGGCTTGACACCCCAGTTCCAGAAGATCCTGTCGAACCGTGGTTAAGGGAGGCGAGAAGTAAGCAGACTCTGGGATGTCGTCAAATCCGACGATAGCCAAATCATGGGGTACAGAACGGCCGCAACTCGCCGCAGCCTGCAACGCTCCCAAGGCCATTGAATCATTGGAAACAAAAATAGCTTCCAGGTCCGGTACGCGATCGAGCAGCTTCATCATGGCCTTGTATCCACTGGCGGCCGTCCAATCTCCCTGCTCCTTTAGGTGTTCTAGATTCCCCATTCCATTTTGTTGAAGAATATCTTGCCAACCCAACTCGCGCTCGCGAGCCTCCCACCACTCATGCGGACCTGAAATGATACCAATATTCTGATACCCTTGCTCTAGCAAATGCGCGGTAGCCAGCCTACCTCCCAGACGATTATCTAATGCTATAAGTGACGTATTTGGGCGGGCCTTCATGCTCAAGAAAACAACAGGAGTGTCTCCTTCATTGAGATGGCCATACAACCAATCTCTCTGATCGCCTATTTCAGCTACTGCCCAGATAATCCCGGCGACTTGATTAGCAATCAATTCATTAAGCGCACGCCTTCCGGGACTTTCCAAGGGATTATGAAGGAGCCTGACCATGAGAGAAAAACCGAGTTCGTTTGCTTGCTTCTCGATGCCAACCAAGATACGAGATGGCCCATAGAACTCCAAACCAGAACTCACAACCCCTAAGGTACTGCTGCGCCCATGACTTAAACTGCGGGCGATTTCGCTGGGGGCATAACCCAGTTCTTCTATCACTTTTTTGACACGTTTTCGTGTTCTGGGGGAAACATCGGGACGGTCATTGAGAACCCGAGACACGGTCATGGATGAAACGCCTGCCGATTTAGCAACATCCTTGATGGTAACAACCTTGGCCACTGTCATCTTCCCTTTTGACGAATGTTACCGCTACCGTTATCGGTACCGTTAGCGATAACGATATGTTAACAAGGTCAGATTATCTTGTCAAGGTGAATTTTGAAGAAAACAGAGTACTCGCCGAAAGTGAATTTGGGGATCAAGTGGGCAGCAACCAGCAGTGGTTGTGGCCAGGCGCTGGAAAACACACCCACACATGCGGACGAAGAACAGGGCTTGAGGCAATCCGCCCTCTGTCCCCGCTACCCCTGCCCCGGCCGATCTACGTCTTGAAGCGCAAAATGATATTCTGATTACTCTCGTCGATGACCTGGACGGCCACGACCTGCCGGTGCTGGTCGCGCACCACCCAAACCAGGGTTGGGGTCTTGGTCTTGTAGCTCGACACCGATCCTTCCTGCTCCGTCTCGAAGTACAAAGCATGCCCGGTGCGAACGTGATAATACCTAAGGCTTTGTAGAGTGACCCAATCTGTTACCGGTCCCTGGTAGACCAGATCCCCGTCTCTCTCCACATGGACCATTTTGCCGGCGTACTTCTTGCTCAGCTCCTCGAAGAATACCGGCATCTGGTAGGCCATGATCTGTTCGTTGTGTGTGTATTCGGGCTCGGACATGGTTATCTCCTTGTCTGGAACCTTTCGCCTGCAAAGGATCTTAGATCGGCTGGTCTAAGATCACAAGGGCGCGGCCGGATCAACTTTCACTCCTATTTTAGAGCAAAAAGGCAACGGATCCGAATTCGGACCCAGTTACCGAACTGGGTATCCACTCCGGCCGCCCTCATTTGGACGAAAGTCTACAAAAGTTTAGAATTCAAGCGGACTTTTAATTTCGATTCACCACTCAAACGCGGGAGATAAATCCATGATAGCACAAAAGACAGCCATCATCACCGCCGCAGGCAAGGGTATAGGCGCCGCCATCGCCCAGGAATTGGCGAACAACGATTACCAGGTCGCCCTCATGTCCAACTCCGGCGGCGCGGAAAGCCTGGCCAAGGAACTGGGCGGCATCGCCTTGACCGGTTCGGTCACCGATCCCGGAGACCTGGAAAAGTTGGTCGAAAAAACGCTGGAGACCTACGGCCGCATCGACGCCGTGGTCAACAACACAGGCCACCCATCCAAGGGACCCTTGCTCGAGATACCGGACCAGGATTGGCATTTGGGGCTGGACCTGCTGCTGCTCAACGTGGTGCGCATGGCCCGTCTGGTTACGCCGGTGATGCAAGACCAGGGCGGCGGTGCCTTCGTCAACATCTCCACCTTCGCCACTTTTGAGCCCGACCCGGCCTTCCCTGTCTCCTGCTCTTTGCGGGCGGCCATGGCCAGTTTCACCAAACTGTACGCCGACCGTTACGCCACCGACGGCATCCGCATGAACAATATCCTGCCCGGTTACGTCGACAACTACCCCGAATCGGCCGAAAACCTGATCCGGATTCCTATGGGTCGATATGCCAATACCGATGAAATCGCCCAAACCGCTCGCTTCTTGCTTTCCGACGGCGCCGGTTACATTACCGGTCAAAATATTCGCGTCGACGGCGGCATCACCCGGGCCGTTTAGATCTTTGAAAAAGGAATTTACACGAAAATGACCACAACCTACGATGTGATCTTGGCCGGCGGTGGCGTGATGGGCAACGCGGCCGCTACCTATCTATTACAAGCCGACGAGCGACTCAAGGTAGCCATCGTCGAGATGGACCCCACCTATGCCCGCGCTTCTACGACCCTATCTGACGGCAACATCCGCGTGCAATTCAACCTCAAGGAGAATATTCTCATCTCCTTGTACGGCCTGGAATGCCTGCGAACCTTCGCCGAAGATATGACCGTGGATGGCGAGCGGCCCGACATCGCCTTTCGCCAACAGGGCAACCTCTTCCTGGTGGGAGAAGAGCACCGTCCCGAAGCGGAGTTGGGCCTGGTCACGCAGCGTGAATTGGGCTGCCAGGTAGAATGGTTGTCCCCGGCCGAAGTTAGTCAACGCTACCCCCTGCTGCTTCCGTCGGGCTACGCCGGGGCCACTTTCGGCGCCCAAGACGGCACCATGGACCCCTACGCCGTCCTGCTGGCACTCAAAAAGAAGGCCATTTCCCTGGGCGCGTCCTTCGTCCAGGGTGAAGTGGTCGAGCTGCTCCAGGCCAACGGCCGGGCGACCGGCGTGCGTCTAGCCTCGGGCGACAGGTTGGCCGCCAAAGCCGTGATCAACAGCGCCGGCGCCTGGGCACCCCGGCTGGCCCAAACCGTTGGCATCGACCTGCCCGTCCGGCCGGTCAAACGCCAGGTATTCGTGGTCGAGACCGCTGCCCGTCCCCAAGACTCCCTGCCCCTCATTCTGCTGCCTACCGGCCTGTACCTGATTCACGAGCACGGCGGCCACTTCATGTGCGGCAAATCTCTGCCCGATGATCCGGTGGGTTTCGACTTCAGCTGGGACCAGAACATCTTCAGCGAACAACTATGGCCGGAACTGGTCGACTACATCCCCTCTTTCGACCGGCTCAAGGTCACCAGCGGTTGGGCCGGCCTCTACGCCGTCAACACGCTGGACGGCAACGCCATCTTGGGCCAATGGCCCGAAATCCAGGACCTCTACCTGGTCACCGGCTTCTCAGGTCATGGCTTCCAACAATGTTTTGCCGCCGGCCGCTACCTGGCCGAGCTGATCCTGGATCATCCACCCACCCTGGATCTGGATATCTTCTCCCCGGCCCGGGTCCTGGAAAACAAGCCCGTTTTCGAAAACGCCGGCCGGTTGATTTAATGGAATCAACCGGCCGCCTAAACCAAGCCGGCGAATGTAGAATTGCCTTTTCCATACTTTGTCGAACCAATTTTTGCCATTTTAAAAGGATAATGTTTATAAAATAGCAACTGAACAACCTTACCAAACCCTTCTCCTCTTCCCTAGCCCCTTATCGGAGTGCCAGGCACTGGTGACAACTACTTCCTCACCTTCAGTGCTTGGCACTTTCCTTTCACAGGCGTTTTTGAAGGTGTAATCATGTAGCCAGCGGTATTGGGCGTTTGGGCCTGCGACCATTTTCTATTCCGGTTTTGGTCTATCTGTGCAAAAGACGAATATAATATCGAGGATTAAATATGCCTAGATAGAGGTGGCGACTCACGGTAGCCGCGACCAGGAATATGGACCAAAAAAGCTCAACTACAAAGATAGACGGGGACCATCCCATACCCCTTGACGGAGAGGCTCTCCGGCAAATCTACGAGAATGCCCCGAATGGCATGGCCATTCTAACGCCTGATGCAGTGCTGGTGCATGCCAATCCGGCGCTTTGCGACCTTGTCGGCTACAGCGCCGATGAACTGCTTGGCCGATCGATCATGGAGATCACCCATCCCGACGACATTGCCCCAAACGAGGCGCTGGATCAACGGGCGATACAAGGGGAACTGGCCCAATTTCAAATGGAAAAACGCTACCTTCACAAGGACGGCCGGATTATCCACGTTCTTTTGCAGGTCAACCTTGTGCGAGATTCAGCCGGTGCGCCGCTCTACTTCATCGGCCAGACCATGAATATCACCGCGCGCAAAGAGGCCGAGGAAGCCTTGCAAACTCAAGGCCTCGTGTTAAATAGCATGATCGAAGGGGTCAATGTGGCGACGGAAGATGGCACCATCATCTTCACCAACCCCGCCTTCGACAGAATATTTGGCTACGAACCCGGTGAACTAATCGGCAAACACATTACCATCTTGAATGCCAATTCGCCGGACGAAAACGAACAATTGATAGCCTCCATCATCGACGAAATGCAAAAAACAGGTATCTGGATCGGTGATTTCGATAACCGCAGAAAGGATGGGACGACCTTCATTTCCAGAGCGCGCATCAAGACCCTCGAAGTGGGTGGAAAAATGCACTGGGTCAGCGTTCAAGAAGATATTACCGAACACAGGCGGCGGGAAGATGAGATAAGCTACAGGCTGGTTGTAGAACAGACACTGGCCGCGATTTCATCATTGCTGGTGACAGAACCAAACTTTGGTCGCGCCGTTACCGAGACCCTGGCCAAGATCGGCGAACTGATGGGCGCCAAGAGCACAGCCCTGTTTCAGTTTCAACCAAACAGCTATGCCATCCAAGAAATTCACTCATGGCGCGCGCCGGATGGGCCAGAACCAATCCAGGATATTGTCACTTTCTCGCCCTGGCTACTGGAGAAATTATTAACAAATGAATATGTCTTGATCACGGAGTTTGGCGATCTACCTCCTGAGGCGGCGAGGACAAGAGCAAGAGCTGAGGAGAGAGCGATCAACTCCATGATTTCCTTGCCGTTGACTATCGAGGGCCGGCTGCGCGGGGTCATGGTCTGTGTTAACTTTTCTAAGGACGGCGCCGACACAAGCGAACAACTTAGAGTCCTTAGAGCCATTGCTGATCTGCTGTGCAGCCTGCTCCATCGCGAAGAGATCGTGTTATCACTTGAGCACAGGCTGATCGCCCGCACCCGCGAAGTTGCAGCCTTTTTTGATTTAGCCGTCATAGCCAGCGAACCGCAAGACTTGGTAGAACTCTTGGAATCGGCAGCATCACGCATTATGACGGTGAGTCAAAGCGATAGTCTCTGTATTCACCTGTTTGCCGGCGACTACAGTTCGATGCAGCTAACCGTTCAGCAAAATCTACCGGATGGCGAGCATCAGAAGCTGCAAGAGTTTCCGCTCCATGGCCAGTTCAAGCTCTGGGCCCAAGTGCCAAATGATCCGCTCATCACTTTTGATCTCGAAAATGCGAACGGCGTGCCCACCATCTTGCGCCTGGACGGCTACCGAAGCTATCTAGGCGCCCAGATTCGGGTCGGAGGCCAACCGCGAGGACTTCTCAGTTGTTACCGGCATTTGGGCGAAGGGTTTTCGCTCAATGAGATATCTCTATTGGTCGCCCTGGCCGAACAACTAGGCATCATGCTGGAAAATCACCGTTTGCGCCGGTTAGCCCAAGAGACGGCCGTACTCGAAGAGCGACAACGGCTGGCCCGGGAGTTGCATGATTCGATCACCCAATCACTCTATAGCCAGACCCTTTTTGCCCGCGCCGGTCGTTATGCCCTTGAAGATGGCAAAACGGAAAAGCTAGAAGATAGTTTGCAACAATTGGAAACTCATGGCTTGCACACCCTAAAAGAAATGCGTTTGCTACTGTTTCAACTTCAGCCGACTTCCCTGGAAAATCTAGGGCTGGCGGGAGCTATCAATGAGCGTTTGGACATGGTAGAACGGCGATTGGGAATTCAGGTGGTTACTGACATAGAAAAAAACGTTGTCCTTTCCAGAGAGATTGAAGAAGTGTTCTACCGCATCACCCTGGAGGCGCTGAACAACAGCCTGAAACATGCCGGCGCCGACGAGATCAATATCAACCTGCTTGTAAATCAGGCAGAGAACGTGTTAGAAATAGTTGATAACGGCAGGGGTTTTGAAACGGACGATGTTCAGGGAGGGATGGGGCTAAACACGATGGTAAAGCGCGTTGAAAAAATTGGCGGTAGGCTCGAGATCAATACGCTCCCTGAAGCAGGCACGACTGTTCGCGTTATTGTCGGGCAGGATCATGCCTAAAATCATCTCGGTTTCGTTTCTGGATCGAGTTAGTTGTGATCCGATGCCATTGGATAATAGGGATTTATGAACGATGACAGATGAATCGATTCGTTTACTATTGGTTGACGACCACGCCGTCGTTCGCAAAGGGCTCAGCGCCCTCTTATCCACACCGCGATTCGGCATAAACGTCGTGGGTGAAGCGGCCGACGGTTTTGAAGCAGTGGCCCAAGCCTCTGCCTTAAAACCCGACGTGATATTGTTGGATTTGGTCATGCCCCGCAAGGGAGGGCTTGAGGCCATTGGGGATATCAAAGCGGATAATCCTAAAGTGCGTATCCTGGTCCTGACAAGTTTTAGCGAAGATGAAGATATTATCGCCGCTATCCAGGGCGGCGCCGAGGGATACCTTCTGAAAGATTGTTCACCAGATGAGCTTGTGGATGCGATTCGCAGCGTTCATAAGGGCCAGTTCTCGATTTCGGCCGAAATGGTCCAAAAAGTGATGGCCTCTACGGCAGCAAAGGAACAGACCGCTGATCATTCGCAAGAACCCCGGCTAACACAGCGTGAAAAGGAAGTTTTGCGATATCTGGCCCAGGGTTTGCCTAATCAGGAAATCGCCGAGATCCTGAATATCAGTCCTTTAACCGTGCGATCCCATGTGCGAAATTTGCTGCGAAAGTTAAACGTCAGCAACCGGACCCAGGCCGCGCTTTACGCCGTCGAGGTAGGATTGGTTAGCCCGAAGTAGCAACAAATCGAACAATCTAATACTTATTGAGTAGATGGCCTCCTCCATTAGGAGGCTTTTTTCATGCCAAAAGATCCTCCCATAGGACCATGCGACCTGATCTTGATCCCCCTATGATAGCCTCGGGTGCACCAACAAGGTGCCATTCCCGCCCCCACCTCTGTGGGGATAGACATGACATTGGCTGACAGGGCGTTCGTAGACTTGATCGACACTCAGATACTGGCTCAGCTGCGCTGAGCCAGCGCCTAAGGCGAGTTTGCGCCTTTGGCAAGTTTGCGCTTGAATCAAGCCAGTTAGGACAATCAATGACGCTAGAAGATTCGGCAACAACGATCTTACTCGTTTCCCCCCGGGGCATCACGCACGATGCCTTGCGGGCTTTACTCAACTCGCAGCCAAATGTAGAGATCGTTGGCTCGGCCAACAACGGAATTTCCGCTTTCGTAAAGTTTCTGCAAAATGAAGCGCAGCTTGTCGTTGTCGACAGCGGCCTTCCTTTAGAAGAAGTAGTGGCGCTCATTCGACGGGTCAAGACTACGGAACCAAAGACGCGTTGCCTGGCGCTCACGATGAATAGAAATGACCACACGGCCCTTATGACTGCTGGCGCTGACGTTGTCCTGCCCCGGAATAGTTCATCCAGGAAATTTGCCGAGACCATAGCGCCGTTATGCCAACAAGCGTAAACAAGAGGGCCCCGAGAACTATGTGCTCACTTTCAACTAAGATGGCACAGTGAGTGTCAAGGCCGACTGCAACAATGCCAGTGGTAGTTACACCGACGAAGCAGGTGCCCTCACCATCACTATCGGCCCAGCAACGCTAGCTGAGTGCCCCCCGGCTCCCTGACCCACCCATTCATCACTTCCTTAGGCGGTACTGCTCGTTACTTCTTTGAAGATGGCAATCTATACGTTGACCTGCTGCCCACCGGCCGGTACCTGGCCGAGCTGATACTGGACACCCCCCACCCTCGATCTGGCCATCTTCTCCCCGGCCCGGGTCCTGGAAAACAAGCCTGTATTCGAAAACGCCGGCCGGTTGATCCGAGTCAGTTCAAGTGGCTCGGTCAGGAGTCTAAGTGATCGATAGTTTGATCATCAATTCATTTGCGGCCTGCATGGTACTGATGGTTTGGGATGAACCATGCATCGCCGCCACAATACCTTTCGTCTCTTCGCGTACCGCGCGACTTGAGCTGGTATGAAAGGTGTGTTTCGCGCCATGTAAGACGCGGGGAGAGCAATCCGCCTCTACCAGCGCCCGTAGAACGGCAGGCAAGGCCGTGTCCCCCATTGCTGCTATTCCCTCGCTGGCTGCCCAATGTACGCCGTAGTCATCGTCGTCTAAGGCCATAACAAGGAGTTCGGCCGCTTCTTCCGTGCCACTCTCTGCCAGGAATTGGGCCGCTTGGACGCGGACTTCTTCATCTTTGTCCGGGTCCCTTAACACAGCTTTTGCCTGCTCAACCGTTTCAATCATGATGTTCCCAGTCTCCTTTTTATGCGTCAATGATTCAACTGCTCAATATGGTCATCAATGCCATCATCATCTCGTTCGCTTTCACCGGCTTCATCGGTTTGACGGGTAGTCCCGATAACAACTTCTTGAAATTTATACGGGCATGAAATCGATGAATATCAAAGTCATTCGCCTGAATGATGAGCCACTTTTTTTGACGAGCTGCTTTTCGGAGCCGGTAAGATCTTTGATACCTGGAGTGTATCTGCCTGACTTTCCATATTGAGACGTTAGATGATACCTCATCCTTTTGGATGAGAAAAAAAGAAAGGGGGAAGCCTTTTGTCCGAAACAAAATCATCTTCAAAACCGATGTCACCTGCTTTGAAATCCTGTAGCATCAATGGGTATCTGACTAAAAACCGGACGGCCGCGGTCGAAGAACAAGCTACCTTGAAGAACGATAAGGCTATGGTCTGGCAGGATTGGCTGATTGTGACCGTCGCTAGCCTCATCTGGTATTTTCAACTCGTTTCATGTGACGGCAGCCTACAATCGAACGATTTCTTGGGATAGATACGGATAAACAATCAAAGTGAGCAGCGGATGGAAGAAGAGAGCCTCATTACCGTCGAGGAAACAGTTATCCAGGCTCGGGATCTAGTCAAACAATTTGGCTCTGTGACGGCTTTGGATCATGTCACCATCGATATCCCCAAAGGCACGATCTTTGGCTTCATCGGACCCAGCGGCTGCGGCAAGACGACGACTGTAAGGTGTATGATCGGCAACTACCGGCCGACCGAGGGTGTGGTCAAGGTATTAGGTCGAACGCCAGATTCTTTTACATTGGCAGAAAAGAAGCGGATTGGCTATATGCCCCAGTTGTTTATCCTCTATCCTGAATTGAGTGTTTGGGAAAATCTGAATTTTGCCGCTTCGGTTTATGGTTATCCTCTGAACCGGAGTGAACGACTGAAAGAGTTGTTGGATCTGGTCGAGCTTTCCGGGCATGAAAAGAAGCTTGTTCGAGACATCTCTGGGGGCATGCAGCGCCGTTTGAGCCTGGCTACGACTTTGATCCATGATCCAGAGTTGATCTTTCTGGATGAGCCTACGGCCGGGATCGATCCAGTCCTCCGGCGCAAGTTCTGGGATTACTTCCGCCGTCTAAGGGATGAAGGCCATACTCTCTTTGTGACCACCCAATACGTGGGTGAAGCCGCTTATTGCGACCACGTGGGTGTCATGGCCCACGGCGCCTTGCTGATGGTGGAGACACCCGACGATCTACGTTATAAGGCCCTAGGTGGCGACATTGTCCAGTTCCATGCTTCCTCAGCCCTAAATTCCAAGATGATCACCGACTTGCGCAAATTGCCCTTTGTTTCAGGCGAACTGGTCTTCTTGGATAGCCAATCCGTGCAACTGATCGTTGAGGATGCCAGCACGGCCATCCCGCGCTTGCTTGATTGGGCCGAAGACGAAGGCATCGAAATAGAAGCGATCAATCAGCATGTCCTTCCCTTCGACGATGTCTTCGTCAAAATCATGGAAGATGAGAAAGCCAGTCAGAGGAGGGCCGTAATTAGTGAATAACTTAAGCGAGTTTCTGATTCGGGTTTCAGCTTTTGCCCGTAAAGAAGTGGCCGGCATTATCCGCCAGCCACAGCTGGTCGCTATCTTGATCTTGGGCCCGTTTCTGATCTTATTGATCTTTGGCTTGGGTTATACCAATCAAGAGCGGACGCTGAATACCATCATTGTCATTCCGGCCGGTAGCACAATCAAAGAACAGATCACGGGATTTTCCGACCGGCTGCGGGGGGTTAACCTGGTCAAGATTGAAGCCAGTGAGACGGAAGCAGATCAGCGTTTAGACGACCGCGAGGTGGACCTGGTCGTCGTAACGCCGGCCGATCCACTCGGTGATATTCGAACGGGCAGACAAGCGACCTTAGAGTTTCACCACCATGAGATCGATCCCTTAGAGCGACTCTACGTGAGCACCTTAGAGCGAGCCTATATCGAGGCTATCAATCGCGAGGTCTTGACTATCGCGGCCGATCGGGGCAAGTCGCAGGCGGGCTCGATTAATAAAGAAGTTCAGGACGCTTTGACAGACGCCAAGGCCCTGCAATTGGATCTGGAGCGGGGAAATGGTGCGGCCGCCTTGAATGATTTAGGGGCTTTAGCCGAGGATATCCAGGTTCTAGCTTTCGCCCTTAGCGATGGATTGGCCGCTTATGAAGGGGTGCAAAGCCTCGGAGATGAGACAAATCCGGATCAACCCCGAAGCATCGTTAGCAATATTGCTGAAGTGGAAAGATTGATGGCCTCCCTGGCGCTTCTTGATGAAACACAAAGCAGTTATTCGGCCGAAGCGGAGCAAGCTGCCACGATTGTGTCGGAGCTAACGTTCATTGACCGCTTCTTAGAAGAGATCCAGAAATTAGATTCGCGTGTGGTAGCTCGTCCTTTTGAAGGGGTCGTCAGCAACCTAAGTGGCGTTGAATTAGGACCAATTGACTTTTACGTCCCAGGCGTCATTGCTCTTTTGCTCCAGCATATCTCCGTCTCGTTGGCTGCCCTGGCCATCGTCCGTGAAATGCGGGGTGGCTCGATTGAACTCTTCCGGGCCGCACCCATATCTTCATTTGAAACTTTGTTAGGCAAAAGTATTAGCTACCTGGCCCTGACGGCAATTTTGGCCGCAATTCTAACAACCTTAGTGGTTCTGGGCCTTACCGTTCCCATGCTAGGTAGTTGGGCCGGATACACCGTGGTTATTTTGGCTCTATTATTCACATCGCTCAGCTTGGGCTTTGCTATATCGGTCGTATCCGGAACGGATACTCAGGCCGTCCAATACTCGATGATCGTGCTCTTGGCCAGCATTTTCTTCAGCGGCTTTTTTATTGCCCTCCATCGCCTAGCCGGTTCGGTTCAACTGGTGTCGTGGTTGCTACCGGCGACCTACGGTACGTCATTGCTTCAAGATGTGATGCTGCGCGGTTTACCAGTCAATCCCTTAGCGCTGATCGGGTTAGTGGTCTATGGCATTATATTATTCACATTTTCCTGGTGGCGTTTAAGGCGCAAGATGGCCAGCGTCTGAATATAAGTCACCGGCATGATTAATGCAGCTATACGGAACAGCGCAATCGAAACGGAATTGAATATGAGCAAGGATGGAAGCCGCCGGGCAATCATTGTATCAATGCCCGGAACTATGCAAGAGTCATTACGAGCGATGCTCAACGCGATGTCCGGAATGGAAGTGGTCGCCCTTGCTGGTGGATGTTTATCGGCGGTTACATTGGTTCAGGAAAAACAGCCTGATATCGTCGTCATCGACAGCAACCTATCCGAGGATGAAGTGCTGGCCTTTTTAAAAGATGTAAAAGGCTTGCATCCCAAAATTCGACTTGTTGTTCTAACCCATACAACCCGGCAGCAATGGCGCATCCTCAGAAGCGGTGCTGATGCTGTCCTGTCTCGTTGGAGCCCGGCAGAAGAATTCACCAACGCCGTTCTTGGAAGTGGCTAGCAACATCGCCACGTTTTGCGACACCAATTGATAGCCCACTTCGAGCGACATGAGCATAATTAGAAAGTCAAAATTGTTCCAAGACATCCTTTCAAGACTTGGCGTTCGAGGGAAGAAATGAGGAACTTCATTCAATCACTCACCCGTTTGCTGATCATGACCGTCGTGGAGGGCTTATCGCTACTCTTGATGGTCTGGATCATACCCGGCATCAAGATTACAACCGAAGGCTCCAGCAGTGCGCTAACCGAAGCCATCTCCATTGCCATTGTGCTGGCCATCCTAAATGGATTAGTCAGGCCGATCCTGGTTTTGCTAACCCTGCCGATCAGTATCTTAACCCTGGGCTTATTTACCCTGGTCATCAATGCTTTAATGTTATTGCTGGCCAGCGCCTTCCTGCCCTTTTTTCAGGTGGACGATTTTTGGGCGGCGCTAGGTGGGGCCGTCATTCTCTCGGCCGCGAACACTCTGATCACTAGTTTGATATCGATTGACGACGACCATTCTTTTTACGATGGGGTGGTCCAGTGGATCAGCCGGCGCAAATTGCAGACCGAGGAGGCCGATCCGGGCCGGGGCATCATCATGCTGGAGATCGACGGTCTCAGCTACCAGCGAATGCAGCGGGCCTTGGACCAAGGGATCATGCCCACCGCGAAGCGATTGGTGAAAACCGGTAACCATGCCTTAGCCCATACCGATTGTGGTTTGCCATCGCAGACGTCTGCTTGCCAGGCCGGCATCATGTACGGCGACAACTACAACATCCCGGCCTTTCGCTGGTACGATAAAGAACAAGGGCGGCTGTACGTTTCCAATAATTTCAAGGACGCGGCCGAGATCAACGGCCGCTATGCCAATGGTCAAGGTCTGCTAAGGAACGGCACCAGCATCAACAACCTGATGGCCGGCGATGCCAGCAAGGCCATCCTGACCATGAGCATGCTGCTCGAAGGTCCCGAGGAAGTCGACCGGCGCAGTCCCGAGGATATGTACCTGGTCTTCGTCAACCCCTACTTCTTCACGAGAGCCTTGGTGCTGACTATTTGGGATATCCTGGTGGAACTGTTCCAGGGGGCTCGCCAGCGCATCCGCAATACCTGGCCGCGCATCAACCGCCTGGAAAAAGCCTATCCGCTTCTGCGCGGTGTCACCAATGTTTTCATGCGCGATGTCAGTACCTACACGGTGATTCTGGACATCATTCGCGGCAGCCCGGCCATTTACACCACCTACGTGGGCTATGACGAGGTCGCCCACCATGCCGGCCCGGATACCGAGGATGCCATGGATACGTTGCGGGGCATTGACAAGCAGTTAGAGCGCGTCCTCGATGTGATTGAGCGAAAAGCGCCCCGACCTTACGACGTTTTTGTCCTTTCCGACCACGGCCAATCTTATGGCGCCACTTTCTACCAGCGCTATGGATTAACTCTCAGCCAGCACCTGGAGAGTTTGCTGGGCGGTGAAGCCAAAGTAACGGAGATCGACGCCACAGAAAACGCCCAGGGACATGCCAATGTACTCCTGGCGGAGATCAATAATTTGCAGGGTTCCAGGAAAACCGGTCGCGTCACCGATGCCGCCCTGGCGCAGGCTGCGCGAACGCTGGAAAGACAGATGGAACCGGATGAGGTACCACCAGCTTTAATGGATTCGGCCGTGATCGCCTGTGTCAGCGGCAATCTGGCCAACGTCTACTTTGATCTGCATGCTGGCAAGGTGAGTCAAGCGGAGTTGAATGCCGCCCATCCCGGCCTTCTGGAAACGCTGGTTAATCACGAAGGAATTGGCCTGGTGGTTGCCTATGGTGAAACAGGTGACCCCTGGGTGCTGGGCAAGTCCGGGGCGCGGAATCTGCAAACTGGGCAGGTAGTGGAAGGCGATCCTTTAGAAGCCTATGGCGATCCTGATTTTAGAGCCAGACAGTTGTTGCGCCTGGCCGGGTTCCCCCATGCCGGCGACCTGGTGGTCATCAGTACGCTTTATCCGGATGGCCAAGTGGCCGCCTTTGAGGAACTAGTCGGCTGCCACGGCGGTCTGGGCGGACAACAGACCGATAGTTTCCTCTTCCACCCGGCCGATATGGAAGTGCCTCCAACCTCTAACTCGGCCGATATCTTCCATATTCTTAATGCCAGGCGGGGTTTAGCGGTGGTGGAAGAAGCGCCGCAGGAAATTATTGAGGGCCAGCCTGCCTGGTCTCGAGAGAATCTATTGGCCGGCATGGGCGATCTTTCCGGCTTACTTTCCAGATCGCTGCGGGCCTTACGTTTGGAGCGAAGTTTATTCCGCGAGGTTGCCGACGATCCCAAAGCCACCGGTCAAGCCTTGCTGATCTTCGTCCTCTTCGGCATAGCTTCGGGAATAGTCGATGCCTTTAATGGATCATTGCCGGGTGCGCCCCTACTCAAATTTTTCCTTGATGTACTGGGTACACTTTTGGTTTGGTCGCTTATTATCCTTCTGGCCACTGTGGCCGGCCGGACGCTGAAGGGGCGAGGCACTTTCTCTCGCACGTTTCGGGCGGTTGGATTCGCCCATGTACCGGAAGCCATTACCTGGCTGCACATTATCCCTGTTGCAGGTCCACTCTTTAATATCGTGGGAACGGTGATGCTCCTGGTGACAACCTGGTTGGCTCTTCAGGAATCATTGCGCATCTCCAAATGGCGGGCGCTATTGATCCCGCTCGTCGCCTTGGTCATTGTCATTTTAGCCTTTGTAGTCATCGACCTGGTGGCTAGCGGAGCAGCGCTAACGGTGGAAACCATCCTGGCTCAACTGGGCTTGCTGCCTGGCTAAACACGGTTAGAGGCGTATCGTTATCTTTCCTGGCTGACGGCGCTAACCCACAACAAGAGAGCTACGTCCGCCAGCTTAATGACCACGAGAGTTGATTAACGAAGATTGAACCTTTTTTAGCCAATAGCCGAGGACAGAATTAGCCTGCTGGGCAATTGGCCTTAGCCAAGTCTTCACGTAAAATGCTGATTCAGTATAAGGAATGTCGTTCATCATTTAAGTCGGGAAGGTCAGTTGCTCGAAACCAGTAAGGATCAAGTTGTCAGCGAGATATTGAGCGATCAGCTTCGATTTGCCCAGGGACTTGCCCGCTGTTCCCAGGCTCTCTTAAAGCCGGTCGGTGATGAAGAGGAGAAAATCCTTGCCCTCAATGCCGCACTTGAATACCTGCGCCAGGCGACTGAATCGAGCCGGGCATTTCTATATAAGAATGTTGACGATCCGGAATTAGGTTTCTGTTCAGAGGTTGTTTCAGTTGCTTACGACCCCAAATATCCGGCCGATTCAACCACTTCCAAGATGCTGCGAAAGATTCCATGGTCAATAGCACCAGGAAAAGCCAAGCGTACCCTTGAGTCTGGAAAACCGTTCGGTGGTATCGTTGACGAACTCTTTGCCACAAAACCCGATTTCTTGCGGGTTGTCAAAGAGGACGGGGTTTTATCGCTTCAATTCTTTCCAATTCGCCTAGAGGGTCATTGGTGGGGATATATTGGTTTCGATGAACGTCGACAGGTCAAGCAATGGGCAGAGACTGAAATCACACTGTTGGGCACGGCAGCAGAATTGTTTGCCAATACCCTCCATCGCTGGCAAACCGAAGCCGCCCTCAAGATACAGAATAGACACGAGGAAGCTTTATCCAGCTGCTCGCGCGCCCTGCTTCAAGTCGTGTATTCTGTAGAAGAACAGGTTGCTGTCCTAAACCAGGGTTTGGAATATCTGCGGTTGGCCGTAGACGCAGGACGAGCTTATCTATTAAGAAACTTCGTTGATCCTGAGCTTGGTTTATGCGCTGGCATCCTAGCCGAAGTCTGTGCACCTGGCGTTCTTCCTCAAATCGGTAACCCAGCCAATCAACGGTTTCCCTGGTCAGATTTACCTGATGGAATGCGCCAAGCCCTAGAGGCAGGGAACCCGTTTGGCGGTCCGACGGAAGAAGCGTTTGCCAGCACTCCACGATTAGTCCAGATATTTAAGCAGCAGCGGAACCCTTTACTGTCCGTTCAATTCTTTCCAATCCGTTTTGGTAACCAATGGTGGGGATTTATCGGATATGATGACGTGGAGAAACCTCGTCAATGGAGTTCAGAAGAAGTCCGGATATTACGGATCGCCGCGGAGATGATCGGTAATTCGATCCAGCGCTGGCAGACGGAAGCGGACTTGCGCACTGAGTTAGTAGAGCGCCGCCAGCGAGAAGAACGCCTGCGACTGCTTGAATCGGTGGTAGTCAATACGTCGGAGGCGGTCATTATCACCGAAGCCAAACCTATTAATCCACCTGGTCCGCGTATTCTTTACGTGAACGAAGCCTTCAGCAAAATAACCGGCTATTCGGCTGAAGAAATCATTGGCCAAAACCCCCGTATTCTCCAGGGACCACGGACGTCTCGTCAGGATTTGGACCGGCTTCGAAAGGCCCTGAAGCACCAAGAAGAACTGGAGATCGAATTAATCAACTATCGTAAGGATGGTGGCGAATTCTGGGTTGAGATGTCTATTGCCCCTGTTCATGATGCAAACGGGAACTGCACTCATTTTATAGCCGTTCAACGGGATGTAACTGCACGTAGACGCGCTGAGGAGGCACTTAGAGATGCCCAGGAAAAGTTAGAGGTCCGAGTCGCCGAGCGTACTAGCGAACTCTTGCAAAAGAATAAGCAACTTCGCCAGGAGATAAACAACAGATTGCAGGCCGAAGCCGAAGTGAAACAACGCCTGGTTGTGGAACAATCCTTAGCCCATATATCGACCCGTCTCGTAAAAGAGGCGGAGCCCCGAGCTATTCTACCGGCCGTTCTTCATGACGTCGCCAAAATGATCGATGCCCGGCGGGTTGCTCTGGTACTCCTTGAGGAAGATGGAACCCAGGTTGGCGATGTCTACGAATGGTGCTCTCCGGATACACAACCATTAGAAAGCGTATTTTTATCAAATCTGATGCCCTCTTTTTCCTGGATGCGGCAGCAGTTGGAAGATAACCAAACCGTCTTTTTTGAAACCCTTGATCAAATACCCGCCAGCGCTGCGGCCGAGAAGCAGATCATTCAAGAAATGGGCACGGGTTCGATCGCCACTATTCCATTACACGTCGATAGTAAATTGGCGGCGGTCTTGGTCTGCAGCAACTTTGTTAAGAAGAATTCGGCGATTACCCAGCAGCTAGATATCCTAAATGTCATCTCCAGCCTGCTGGGCAATATGTTGCAGCGAGAAGCCCTGCTAGACTCTTTGGAGCAACGAGCCATCGACCGAACACGAGAACTGGCCACTTTCTATGAAATGACCATGTTGGCCGGAGAGGTGGAGAACCTAACAGATATTCTGGAACCAGCACTTGATCATATAAGGGCAGTGACCCGCTCCCAGGCTGTCGGCCTCCACGAATTGTCAGCCGATGGCACCCGCCTAAACCTTATTTCCCAACATGGTCTGGAGCAATGGACTGGTGATCGGCAAGATATACCGACCGGCAACCTGAGAAACTGGTTTGAAAGCCTGAATGAGCCGATTATCGAAAATGGACTGACCAGAGCACAACGTATACCGGTGGATTTACGTCCGGAGGGTTATGAAGTCTATTTAGGCGCCCAGCTTCGAGCCCGGGGCAAAGCCTTGGGCATCCTCAGTTGTTACTGGCAAATCGATCGGCCGTACTCGTTGAACACCATTGCGCTCGTGGTCGCTCTGGCCGAACAATTGGGCATCATCATCGAAAACTACCGGCTTCAGCGACAAGCGGAGCAAGGTGTCATTATCGAGGAACGTCAGCGCCTGGCCCGAGACCTGCACGACGCCATCACCCAATCTCTCTATGGCGTCAGCCTGTTTGCCCGCTCGAGTGTCGACGCCTTGGAAGAAGGGAGTATCGAAAAAGCGGTTGAGACGCTGCAAGAGGTTGAACAGAACGCCCTGCTTGCTTTGAAGGAAATGCGTTTATTGTTGCATCAGCTCCAGCCACTGGCGTTGGAACAGGGGGGGTTATGGCAGGCGATCGATGGTCGTCTAAACCAGGTGGAGCGGCGATTAGGCATTAAGGCCACCTTAGCGATTGCGGATGGACTAATTTTGCGCCCGAGAGCTAAAGAGTCCGTCTACAGGATTATCACCGAGGCGCTAAATAACAGCCTCAAGCATGCCGGCGCTTCTGAGGTCAGGGTCATGCTGCGAGAAAACCAGGGCCTCATCTGGCTGGAGGTTCATGATAATGGTCGTGGCTTTGATCCGGCTACGCCATTGACAGGGATGGGAATTAAAAACATGCACGAGCGTGCGGCGATGTTACAGGGGGAACTAATATTGACCTCAAACCCTGAGAGCGGCACAACTGTCTACGTTGATTTGCCGATTGAGTGGCGGGAGTAGGAACAAAATGAGTGATTTGATCAGGGTCATGGTAGTGGATGATCATACCGTCGTCCGGAAAGGTTTGTGTTCGTTACTGACAACTAAATATGGCCTGGAAGTCGTGGGCGAAGCGGCCGACGGCGTTGAGGCTGTCGATCAAGCAAGAGAATTACAGCCCGACGTGATCTTGATGGATCTCATCATGCCCCGCAAAACAGGCTTGGAAGCCATCATCGAGATTAGAAAGGAAAACCCGCAAGCCCGGATCCTGGTCTTGACCAGCTTTAGCGAGGACACCCAAATAGCGGCGGCGATCAAAGCCGGCGCTATGGGTTATGTTCTCAAAGACGCCTCCCCTGACGAGCTTATCCACACGATCCAGGGCGTGCATATGGGCAAATTGTCTATCCCGGCCGAAATGATGCAGATCGTTTTGGCTGAGTCAACTGACCGATCGGAACCAAGTGCCCTGGAGACGGAATTAACGTCCAGAGAAATTGACGTCCTCCGCCTCTTAGCCCTGGGCCAGTCAAATCAGGAGATCGCCGATACGCTGGGGGTTGGCACCACTACGGTTCGCACCCATGTCAGTAATATCCTCCGCAAATTAAATCTGGAGAATCGAACCCAAGCAGCCCTTTACGCCATCGAGATCGGGTTGACTGCCTCGGAGTAACTTCACATAGCTTACGATCACGTATTGAACCGCCTCATCCAAATGGATGAGACAACCATCCAATCTCTTATCTTTTCATCTGAATAAAAAATCATCCCTGTTACCGACGCTGAATCCGAGCGATCTGGTTATGATTCGCCTTGATTTACTGGTAGTAGCGTATTAGTCGCAGGTAAGCCTATTCGATGCATTGTTTTACAACTTCCGCCTGATTGATCAGGCTGGTTAAGTACCCAGACATCGAAACGCTGGTGAGTAATTGCTTTAGGCTTACCAATTAGATTCAAGTAAGGAGAAAGTTACATGTCAATAGAAATGCAAATTATCGTTGCCAATTTCGACAGCAGGGATGGGGCCAAGGAAGCCCTAAAGGCCGTCAAACATGAAAAGGTTAACCGCGGCGATGTCGCCATCCTCTCTAAGAATGAGAAGGGCAAGATCCGGGTGAAAGAAACGGCCGATTGGGGTGGTGGCAAAGGGGCCGTGGCCGGCGCGGTCGTCGGATCCTTTATCCCAGTCGTTGGGACGCTCGCTGGCGCAGTCATTGGTGGCGTAGCGGCCAAGCTTCGCGATGGTGGCTTTCCCAATGATGCTCTCAAGGAAATGGCTGAATCCCTTGAAGCTGATCACTCCATGTTTGTCATGCTAACAGATGCTGATTCGGTCGAGGCAGTGGAAGGCGTATTAACGGGAGCCGGCGGTCAACTAGTCAGCCACCCAGTTAGCGCTGATCTGGCTGCCGAATTAGACGCGGCGGCCGAAGCTGGTGAAGCGCAGGTCGAAGTTTCCCCTGATGAAGGTGACGAGTAGAGCGAAAGGGTCGCAACATTCGTTGAATTCTGTTTTAACCAAATTCCAAAAGAGGCCGGCTGCAGAAACGACAACATTTCGTTGTATCGGTTTATGCAGCCGGCTTTTCGGCAATGAGCGTTCAATTGCAGAATTCTCCCATTTCAAGAGCAGGGCAGCCAACCGTTGACTACGTTGCTTTTTGGTGGCGTTGGCTAACCATACTCCAACATCAAAAGTGTAGAACAGAGAACAAGATGAAGCAAAAAACTTTCTTATTAATAATAACTGTATTCGTGTTGTCCCTATTTCTTGTCGCCTGTGGTGGCGCAGCAACGCCCGAACCGACGGTAGTATCAACGGAAGAGCCGAAGGCTGAACCGACGGCCGCTCCTACCGAAGAACCAACCGTAGACAGTTCTGAGCTCGAAGAGGAAGCGACCATGGCCGACCTCACTGCCCTGGTAGAGCACCCCTGGCAGTGGGCTTCTTTCACCAACCCGGCCTCTCAATTTGAGGTTGAATCGCCGGAGAGCTACGTGCTGACTTTCAACAGTGACGGCACGGTCAGCGTCAAAGCCGACTGCAATAACGCCAGCGGCAGCTACACGGCCGACGGCAGCAGCCTGACGATTGAAATCGGGCCGATGACTATGGCCGCCTGCCCCGAGGGCTCCCTCAGCGACCAGTTCGTCCAGCTTTTGGGCGGCGCGGCTCTCTACTTCTTTGAAGAGGGCGACCTTTACATCGACCTGATGGCCGACGGCGGCACGATGGCCTTTACCCCCGCCAGCGCCGAAGCTATGGCCGATGATGGCGAAGGGGCCATCGTTGATACAGCCGAAGAACAACCTTTCGGTGCTGGCATCTACTGGCAATTAAGCAGCCTTACAGATCCCGTCAACGGCGAACTGATCATTGACGAATCCGAACTCTACAGCCTAAGTATGGCTGATGGCACGGCCATTTTATCCACGGCTTGCCGATTTGCCGTTGGCAGTTATGAGCTTGATGGCAGTGCGCTTGCTTTAACATATGACCTACCAGAGAAATCTGATGAAAACTGCGCAGAGGGACCAAATGGGGATCGGTATTTCCAACTATTACAGGGAACGGCAAATTATTTCACGGAAAACGGCCGTTTACTCATCGACTTGATGGCTGACGGCGGAACGCTGACTTTTACCCGCTACGACCCGGCAGAGTTAGCACAGAAATTAATGCGGGTAGAGAGTTGGGATGAAGTGCTGGCAAACGTTCTCGCCAGTCAGGCGTGCGCTGCGCCAGGTGGTGTACTGTTGGTAGATACACCCCAGGGACGTTTTCTAAAAGCTCAGGGAGTCGCTTCTAGCGAAGACGGAACGCCGATCACTGCCGCCGATGCTTTTGAAATTGGCAGCAATACCAAATCCTTTACCACCGTGGTGGCGCTCCAACTCCAGGAAGAAGGGGTCTGGTCGCTGGATGACCCGCTGCAAATGTACTTGCCAGAGCAAGCGGCCAAACTCCCTTACGGTGACCAGGTCACTTTACGCCAGTTGGCACAGAACCAGTCCGGGATCCCCGATTATGCAGATGCCATTATCGGAGACGCCATTGTCAATAACAATCTTGAAAAAGGCTATACGCCGGAAGAATTAATCGATTACGTTGCAGAAAACCTGGAGCCGAGTTTTGGGCCAGGGCAGGGTTGGGAGTACAGCACGACCAATTTCATCTTGCTGGGGATGGCCATCGAAGCGGTCACCGGCCAGTCGCTGGCTGAGCTTTACGAGGAGCGCATTTTTGCGCCACTGGAGATGACCAATTCCTACCTACTGGAGGGTGTACCCGAAGAAGGTCAAATCGTCCAGGGCTACTATACGCTCGACGATGGGGAAGTCATGAATGTAACTGCCTGGAACGGCAGCCAGGGTTGGGCCGGCGGCGGCAACATCAGCACCGTCGAAGATATGGCGAAATATGCGGCTGGGATTGCCAGCGGTGCGTTGTTTCAAGACCCCACCTCTTTAGAACAACTGCTGGCCTTTGGGGATGGCGCAGTAGGACTCTTTGCGGGTTATGGCCTGGGTGTCGGGCGTTGGTCCGAAGACCCAATTGTTTGGGGGCATGAGGGACAGACCCCTGGTTTCCAAACGATGTGGGCTGTCTACCCCGATCAGGAGTCACGGGTTGTGTTCTTGACAAATTCCGGATCGTGTTCTGTGGCCCCAGTTTCGTTAGGCATCATCAATGCCTCGCCTGATCTGTTTACCCAGGAGCTGCCATAGGGCCGTTTGCGATACATTTTCAAGCACCGTGGTCAGGTTTTTTGATACTGAGACATAAACCTGTGAAAACGTCAGCAGGTTAAATGGTAATTTGTTTGTCATTTAACCTGCTGGTCAAAAACAACATGTCATAAAAAAATCTCTATACCCTGTTGGCGATCAATTTTCAAGCTAACAATGAGTGTCAAAATGATTTTCAAAAAAGTAGTAGTTTTCCTTATGATCCTTGGTGTGCTTTTACTGGCTGCTTGTCAGAGCGACACCCCCGACCCAACGGCAACCCCGCAACCAACCAGTCCCCCGGCAACGGCCGTTGCCCCCATAGAAGAACAGGCGCCGGAACCCACCGAAGCGGTTTCCGAAGTAGAAGCAGACATGCTCGACCTGGATGTCTTGACCGCTCACCCCTGGCAGTGGACCTCCTTCACCAGCCCGGTGGAAGAAGTGACCGTGGAAATGCCGGAGAGCTACCTACTGACTTTCAACAGTGACGGCGCGGTCAGCGTCAAGGCCGACTGCAACAACGCCAGCGGCGGTTACACGGCCGACGCCACCAGCCTGACCATTCAAATGGGCCCCATGACTATGGCTGCTTGTCCCGAAGGCTCTCGCAGCGACCAGTTTGTGACCCTGCTGGGTGGAGCCGCCAATTACTTCTTCGAGGATGGCCAGATGTATATCGACTTGGTGGCTGACGGCGGCACAATGGTCTTGGCCCCGTCCGACAACGCCTCCGTGGTTGCCGAATACGATTCAGCAAACCAGGAAACAGAAATAGAATTCTGTGCTTTGTTTGATCTGCCTTTTCCCCGGCCGGAGCCTGCCTACACGGGCAAGTTGGAACGGGACTTTACCCCCTTCGCCGCCGCCTTGGATGCCTATACACCGGAAGAAGCAGCTGCGCGCGAAGCCTTGGTCAGCGGCAAGACGATTCCCGAGCTGCAGACATTAATGGATGAGGGCCAGCTGAGCTCCGTTGAACTGGTCGTCTATTACCTGGATCGTATTCAGCGCTACGACGTGGATAAGCTCAATTCGGTGTTGGAGCTTAATCCGGAAGCCTTCGACATTGCTTCAAGCCTGGATAACGAACGGGCGGCCGGTAATGTTCGTGGTCCCATGCACGGCATCCCGGTGTCGCTCAAGGACAATATCGCCACTGGCGACCAGATGCATACAGCTGCCGGCGCTGCTGCGATGCTCGCTTGGAATCCCGACAGAGATGCGTTTTTGGTCAGCCAACTGCGGGATGCAGGGGCAGTTGTTATGGGCAAGGCAAATCTATCTGAATGGGCCAATTACATGGATCCCTGTATGCCCAACGGCTTCAGCACCACTGGCGGCCAGACACAGAATCCCTATGGCCCTTTTGAGACTTATGGCTCCAGCAGTGGTTCGGCCGTGTCTGTGGCGGCAGATCTGACAACCGTAAGCGTAGGATCAGAAACGCAAGGATCCATCCTATTGCCAGCCGGCATCAACTCTGTTGTGGGTTTGAAGACGAGTATGGGCATGGTCAGCCGTGACTACGTCATCCCGCTGCTGCCGATGCAGGATGTACCCGGGCCGATGGGGCGCAGTGTGACCGATGTGGCCGTGCTGTTGAGCGCCATGACCGGCGTGGACGCCAATGATTTTACAACGAGCGGCAACCCGCTGGTGGGGACAGACTTCACCCAGTTCTTAACGCCTGAGAGTTTGAAGGATTTAAAAGTTGGCCTGCCCGTATGGAACGAGCAGGCGTTTGAACAATTCTTTGCTGACCTCGATATTACCGATGAGGAAACACAAGGAAATTTTCGGGAAATCTACGCAGCTGAAGCTGAGAGCTTACGCGCTACGGGCGAAATGCTTTCCGCGGCCGGTGTGACTGTGGTGGAGTTTCCGAGATCGGAGATCCCACCAAACGCGACAAAGATCGCTCAAAGGCTTGAGTACGGCTACAAAGACGCGATCAATTCCTTCCTGGCCGATCTGGGCGAGGATGCCCCGGTAGCCTCACTGGAAAAAATTATCGCCTTCAACAATGAAGACGCAGCCAATCGTGCCCCGTATGGACAAGGTCATTTGGAAGCAGCCCAAAATACGACTATAACCGCTGAAGAATATGCCACAATGGCGCAAGAAGACAACGGTTTTGCTCGCAACGCGTTGGACATCATCTTCGATAATTACGACATTGACGTAATTGTCCATGAAGTGGGGCAGCTCTATGCGCCTGCCGGATATCCTGCTCTGACTGTCCCATCCGGTTATGCCGAAGATGGTACGCCTCTGAGCGTCGTTTTTGTAGGCCAGTTCTGGTCTGAACCGCAGCTGCTGGCCGTCGGCTATGCCTTCGAACAAGCCGCCCAGGCGCGCATTGCGCCTGATTTAGAGACGACGCTGCAGTCGATAAGAGAAATCGAGTAAGGTTTTGATGAAATCACAAACGGTACAAAATTCTGAATGAAATTTGGGGGGAAACTGATGAAAACGACAGGCAATAAATGCTTCGTGACCGTCAGAATGGTAACACCGCCGGAGAACCCAAACCTGGCATTCACCATTACGTTTGTCATCCAGTAGGGGCCAATCGGTCTCACCCGACTAACAGTATATCGTCATGTGAATTGCTTACTGACCGAAGAGGCTCGACGGAAATACAGAAAAAGGTGGGTTATGCCTATAGGTCTATGTCTAGTAAGGTATTTGTGAACAGGTGTTTTTAGTGATTGTGCGCTGCATCCACCCTTATGGCGGCCGCGTACAAAAATTATTGGTGATTGAATCTGTTTTCTATAGCAAGCTAAAGGAGGTTTGTAATGGGTACAGTATTTGGATTATTGATCGGCTTAGTGATCGGCGGGTTGATAACTGGCCTCGTCATCTGGGTCGTGAGTAAGCTGGGTCTAGGTCTTAACGTGGAAGGTTTTGGCAGCGCCTTTTTGGCCGCCATCGTCATTGCCATTGTGGGCGCCATTGTTACCTGGCTGCTCAGTCTCATAGGCATAGAGATTGGCGGGGGCCTGATCGGCGGCATCATCCACCTGATCATCGCGGCCGTCGTGCTGTTGATAAGCGATCGGTTCCTAAAAGGTTTGAAGGTGGCCGGATTTACCGGCGCGCTGATCGCTGCCGTTGCCATCGGCGTCGTTTACTGGCTAATCGGCTGGGTCATTAGCCTGATCGCCTAGACCAATAAAGCGTTATCCTGATCAGAGATCCCTTTGGGCGACTCTTTTGAAAGGAGTTCGCCCAAAGGGCCGCCTTGCTCACGATTTTCTTGCAGCCATTGGATGTTGAGAAGCGATTGATAACCGTAGTCGGCCTTTCGCTTGTATTAACCTTCCAAGCAGCGGGACCTGATTGACTCAGTGACCGCTGACTACCAGGCCAGGACCAAAAAGAAGTAAGGTTTGGAGACGCCGGAGGTTGAAGAAGGGCAAGAAGGTGAAGACGGCCGTGAGCCGGCGCGACAAGGATTGCGGCAAGCTGCTGACTTGCTTGATGAGAAATGCCTGTCCGAAGAAGCCGCCGGCTTCAAGCAGTGGATAATGGATATTGCCCAAGCCGTGGCGGAAGCCGACAAAGAAGGCAGCCATTTTGGTATCGGCGGCGTGAAAGTGACCAACAAGGAAAAAGCAGCCCTGGCGGAAATAAAGTCCTATTTGGGACTATCAGACGGATAAATGTGGCATATTCCGCTATGAAAAATGTTGTGTCTGGAGAAGAACCTGATGGATGAAAGAGCTAGATCAGTGGAAAACCTGCACACTCAAATTGAAAAGACACAGGTGGAAGGCGACAAACAAACACCAACGCTTACAGGACTCTTTCCTGTCCCGGCTCATTCCCAAGCTTCCCAAGCAAGTTAATTACTCGTCAGACAACAGCAGTTGACGGAACATTATTGTAGGGGAAAATGAGGATATTAATTGTTCTCTATCCTTCGGCACTGAACAAGTGATTCAAATCTGGAGTCCACGACGTGAGTAAAAACGAGATACCAAACCGCAAGGCCGTCAAACGAGAACATGCTGAAAACTACCTGCTAACTTCCCTGGTTGCTTTTGGGGTTACGCTTGTTGGGGTCCGCCTGTTTCTGGACCTGAGCGGCTACCCCCAGATTGGCACCAGTGTGCTGCATATCGCCCATGCTCTGTGGGGCGCGTTACTGCTTTTTATCGCCGTCTTGCTGCCGCTAATTCTGGCTAACGGTTGGGCAATTCAGACCAGCGCCCTGTTGAGCGGGATTGGAATCGGCCTTTTCATCGATGAGGTGGGCAAGTTCATCACCCAGAAGAATGATTATTTCTTCCCGCCCGCTTTGCCTCTAATCTATGGCTTTTTCCTCCTGATCGTGTTTCTCTACCTTTACTTTCGCCGGTCGAGCCAGGAAGATTCGCGCAAAGCCATGTACCATGCCCTGGATGGGCTGAAAGATATTTTGGATGGTGATCTTGACCAGGCCGAGGCTGCTCAAATCGAAGATCAGCTGGCCATCGCCGGCCGATCCGAAAACAACTCAATCAGCTCCCTGGCCAGCATCCTCGGTGCCTACCTGCAACAAGAAAAACAACAGTTGTCAGAGGCTAAACCTGGTTTTTGGAGAAGGGCCGCCCAACGCGTCGATGAACTCGGCCGCCGGCTCGGGCGACGGAACCACCGCCGGCTGATCTCAGTCATGTTGGTCATATGGTCGCTTTCGGCCGTGCTTACCGGTGCCCTGCTACCCTTAGTTGCTTTTGGTGTTGTGGATTTAAAGGATGAGGCGTTTCAAGCAGGCCTTTCAAGTTCGGAGCTTTCAGTCGTTAACAGCCCCTTCTGGCTCTATTTCACCTTGCTGCTGCCAGTAGGGATTGCTCTTTTGGTCTTGCTAGCCCTCTTCGCCTGGCTAAGGGGTAACGAAGAGCGAGGCCAAAAAGTGGCCACCTTTAGCCTGGTACTCTCGCTTGTCCTCATGCAACCACTGCTCTTTTACATTAACCAGCTCGGGGCCCTGGGTGGAACCCTGTATCTGTTCGCGTTCTTGCTCATCCTCCTGGCCTATCGCCGCTGGTATTTGGCGAGCGAAAGCGTTGACGGGCAAGTGGCAAATGGTGTCGAAGATCACAAAACAGGTCCTACAGAGATTGAATCATGACTATAAAAACGAACTTCTCAGAATAAGAATGGCAAGGGGTCTTTTATGAATTCAGAAGTTAATAACTCGGATCAAAAAGTTAAGAAATCAGGGTCCACGTATAAAACAGGTCCTGAAGGTGCTGGCCCTGATCTTACTGGCTATCCTGGCGATTATCCTTCTCATTGGCTTGATCCCTGTGTCGACCGATGAGCTTGATTCGAGCCCAAATCCGGCCGGCAACTATGACGAAGCGGTCCAGCGCTTCGAGGCTATTCAACAAGAAGAGGCACCCATCGTGAACGACGCCGGCAACTCGCTGCTCATGACCCATGGGGAGCAGACAGAGAAGGCCTATGTGCTGATCCACGGCACCACCAATTCCCCTCGCCAATTCGAGGAGTTGGGTGAGACGCTGCACGACCGCGGCCATAATGTCCTGATCTTGCGGATGCCCCACCATGGGCTGCAGAGCCATGATGTCAGCGAACTTAAAGCGCTGAGGGCTGAAGAACTGCGAGACTATGCCGACGGCGCCGTCGACATCGCCACCGGGCTCGGCGATGAGCTAATCGTGGTCGGCATATCTGGCGGTGGCGCGGTCACCTCCTGGATCGCCCAGCACCGGCCGGAAGTGGCTGAGGTTTTGCCCTTGTCTCCCTTCTTTGGCGTGCCCGAAGTTCCGCCATTCCTCAATACTTTTCTGATGAGTCTGGCCAGTAGGGTGCCCAATGTCACTTTACAAAACTCGGCCGAGCCGCAGCGCGATTGGGTTTACCGCGGCGAGGCGACCCGGGGCGTGGCCGAATTCATGCGTCTGGGAAGGAATGTATTGCGCGCGGCTGAGAGCGATATTCCGGCTGTGAGCCCCATCCATTTCGTAACCACCGCCGTCGACGATACGGCCGACAATGACTATACCGTTGAACTGGCCAAGATGTGGGCGGAGTCGGGCGCGGATGTCGACAGTTTTGAATTTGAATCTTCCTTCGATATCCCGCATAATTCAATTGATCCGGCGGCCGATGCCCAGAAGAAAGCGTTGGTTTACGCCAAGATCTTGGAGCTATTGGGCGAAGATCCAATCCAGTAGCATAGGCCGTTAACAAAGTACCAGTCTGTGATGCAAATGTATATTTCACCAAATAAAGGAGAGTAAAAAATGAGCAACGTTATATCATTCATTATCGGGGCGGTTTTCGGCGGCGCCATTGCCCTGCTGTTTGCCCCACAAAGCGGCGAAGAGCTGCGGGCAAATATTCGTAACGAGGCCGAGGTTGAGCGACAACGATTGCAGGCCCAGTACGAGAAAAGCATGCAAGACCTGCGCGAGCGCATCGAAATGGTGCAGGCCGACGTGCAATCGCTTCTGGAAAGAAGCGATGAGCAGGAAGAACAGGCGGCCGAGGGGTCTGAGGCAGCCGAGTCTGCCTAGTCAGCCTGATCTGATCTCACTCACCGGCTAAACAACCCCAGAACGTGGTTTCCTGGCCGCCCATTCGGCGGTTCATGAGCCCTCGTTCCCAAACAAAGGAGATTATTAATGGAAGTAGATGTTCGTTACCGGCCGGCCTATGCCTTAGCCATGGTCACTTTAGAGGCCAAAGAAACGATCCAAGTCGAGAGCGGGGCCATGGTCGGCATGTCCCCCGATCTGGAATTGAAGACCGAGGCCAAGGGCGGGTTTCTCAAATCGTTGAGCCGCTCGGTATTTGGCGGCGAAAGCTTTTTCCTGAACACCTATACCGCCGTCGCCCAAGGGGATTCGGTGGCCCTGGCGCCCCCATTACCCGGCGATATTGCTGTCATCGAGTTACACAACGAGACCCTGCTGGTCCAATCAGGTTCCTATCTGGCCAGCTCTGAAGGTATCCAGGTCGATACCAAGTGGTCGGGCGCCAAGACTTTCTTCGGCAGCGAAGGCTTGATCATGCTCAAGATCAGCGGCACCGGCACGCTGATCGTTTCCAGCTATGGGGCCATTCACGACATTGAATTAGCGGCCGGCCAGAGCTATATAGTCGATACCGGGCACCTGGTCACTTTTGAGGAACATCTCAAATTCGAGCTAAAAAAGGTGGCCGGTTGGAAAAGCACCCTCTTCAGCGGCGAGGGGCTGGTCATTGAGCTAACCGGGCCTGGCAAAATCACAATTCAAAGTCGCAGCCAGGATTCATTCCTGTCCTGGCTCATCCCCCAATTGCCAACGCAATCGAGTAGCAACTAATGAGCAAAGTCTATTTACATAGAGAAAGTTGGCCCGATAAATATATAGGCCGCGTGGAAGAAGACGGCCGCGTCTACCGCTCTGATCCTGGGCCTGACGATCGCATTGGCCGGGTGAATCTCGAGAATGGCGAAATCCACAAAACCAAGACGGGGCCCGATAAATATGTCGGTCGCGTCGATCTGGAAAACGGCAAAGTCTACCGCCATATCCCGGCCGCGGCCGACGAGTATATCGGCCGGGTTCGCGAAGATGGTAAAATGTACCGCCACCGCGTGGCTGGACCGGACGATTATTCCGGCCACATGGAGGAATTTATTTCCTTCGCCCATTCCGGAGCGGCCTTTTTGCTGCTGGTCCTGCCGGCCGTCGAGATTTAAAAGCGCAACTATATCGCTCCGCTCAGCCTGATGATGTGCGTACCTGTTTGTCGGGCGCACATACAAGTTGACATGCCCGCGCCCATCTGCGTGGGCATGTCATTGACTGACAGATTGTTCGTAGGCCCTGTGCACCCCTGTTTGTCCTGCCCTTTGCTCATATTTGTTATAATCAGGGTGTCCCAGTTTAAAATTAAAGAAAGGAAACTGTTGCCCACCTAAAACCTGATGCCTGATCCCATCATCGAAGCCGTCGGCCTGACCCGGACCTATGGCGACTTTAAGGCCGTTGACGCTGTCTCTTTTAACGTCTTCGGCGGCGAAATCGTCGGATTTTTAGGCCCCAACGGCGCCGGCAAAACCACCACCATTAAGATACTCACCGGTCTACTCCAGCCTACGGCCGGAACCGCACGCATCGCCGGGCACGACATTCAAGACGATTCCATGGCGGCTAAGGCCAGCCTGGGTTTCGTGCCCGATACGCCCAACCTGTATGGCAAGCTCAAGGCCAGCGAATACCTGCGCTTCATGGGCCAGCTTTACAGGGTGCCTTCCGACGTGGTAGAAGAGCGCATCAAACATTTGCTTGACCTCTTAGAATTGACCGACGTCTCCGGCAATTACCTGGACAGCTTCAGCCATGGCATGCAGCAGAAGGTAGCCATCATCGGCGCATTTTTGCACGATCCCCGGGTCATCTTCATGGACGAGCCCACCGTGGGCCTGGACCCCAAGTCGGCCCGCCTCATCAAAGACATGATGATCCAGTGCCGCGACAACGGCAATTCAGTCTTCTTTTCGACCCACATCCTGGAGATCGCGCAAAACATGTGCGACCGGGTCATCATCATCAATAAAGGCCGCATCGTGGCCGATGCCCAGGTCGCTGAGCTTCGCAACCTGCGTGGCGATGATGAAACGCTGGAAGATATCTTCTTGGAACTGACCGGCGGCCAGGATGTGGACGAGATGGTCAAAGAATTAGCCGATGGTTCGTGATGCCGGGCTGCTCCTTAGACTCTATTGGCGGCTGAATCGCCGTGAAAGAGGCGGCCTGTCTGTACCGGTTCGCATCGTTTATTATCTGCTCGCCCTCATCCTGATCATTATTTCAGCTTTGGCCGGTTACGCGGCCGGCCTGGTGGTCGGCAACCCCTTTGTGCCCATTACTTTGGGGCGGGGAACCGCGCCCGGCCTGTTTCTGACCATCGTCCTCATTGGTTTGCTCTTCACCGGTTTCAACCAGGCGCTGCGCGCCCTCTTCCTTAGCGGCGACCTGGAACGGCTGATGGTGGCCCCGGTCAGCACCCCGGCAGTGATGACGGCCAAGTTATTGAGCCGGCTGCCCGGGACGACTTTTTTTCTATTGGCCATCACCTTGCCGGCCCTGCTCACCTACGGCATCGGCGTCGGCGAAGGGCCATCTGTATTACCTGGCCGGCGTGCTTCTTCTGCTCGTTGCCCCCCTCTTTGGCCTCTCCGTGGGCGCCCTGGCGGCCCTGCTTTTGGTTCGCTTCATGCCCGCCAGGCGGCTCAATGAATACGTTGGCGCGGCCTACATCATCCTATCCATGTTGATCGTCCTGGCTTTCCAGGCGCCCCGTTTCCTGGTCAATAATCCCCAAGCCGGCGCCCAAACGTTACAAGCGCTCGAAAACACCATCGAAACCTTTGAAAAGCTACCGCTGCCTTCCATGTGGGCCGGACAAGGTCTCGACGACCTGGGCAGCGGCCGTTTCGCCGATTCGTTGGGGGGCATCACGATTTATTTACTCATGACCGTCGGCCTGTTCGCCATCACCGTGTTGGTGGCCGACCGCCTCTATCTTACCGGCTGGCTGCGCATGCAAGGATCGGGGATCCGGCGGCAGGGCTTTGAAGAAGATGCCGGTATCTTTGGCGGCGGGTCGCTGGATGCCAGCCTGGCCTTCAAGGATTGGCTGTTGCGCTTTCGTGATCTACGCCAGTTGGCTACTTTCGCGGTAGGCATCATCTTCGCCGTCGTCTTCGCCGCCATCTTTTTACTAGGCACCGGCAACAACGATGGCGGTTTATTAGATCAAGCTCGTCGAGGTAGCCTTGACCCGCAACGTCCCCTGATAACTGTCGCCTTCAGCCCCGGCGTCATCGTTTCGGCCATGATCCTGTGGATCGGTTGGTCGGCCTTTTCTCAGGTAGCGACCACTAGCCTGGCCATGGAGGGCCGGGCCTTCTACCTGCTCAAGGCGGCGCCCGTCGGGCCCGGCCGCGTCTTGCGCGCCAAATCCTTCGCCGTGATCATCCCTTACGCCGTCATAGCCACCTTATTGCTCATCGTTAGCTGGTTCCTGTTCCGATTTAGCCTGGCCTGGATGCCCTACGCCTGGCTGTGCCTGCTCATCATAGGTTACGGGCTGCTGGCCTTTTCGACCGGCGTGGGTTTCGTCTACGCCAACCTGGAGTGGGAAGATCCCCGGGCGATGCTGCAGCAACGCGGCCGTTTGTTCAGCCTGGCCGGCAGCGGCAGCTACGGCCTGCTGACCGGTCTGCTCGCTCTGGCTCCTTTCATCTTATCCAGCCGTTTTCCGGCCGCCAGCCCCCTATTCGTCATCGCCGGCCTGGCCCTCTTGGCCGCCATCACCTGGTTCTTCGTCGGCCGTCAAAACCGCCGGGCCATCAAGGCCTGGGCTACTTTAGGCGAACCCTGAAAGAGCCTAACGGCTCTTTTTCGGAGAAAAGTTGTGTCCTGTCTGGTTGTTTAAAAAAATAAAAGAACTTTTCTCCCCTTAACCTGCCAGGGGATCCGCTTCGGCCATCAAGGTCTGGATGATGGCTTCCGTTTCAGCATAAGCTCCCTCGCCGATATGCTGGTAGCGGATATGGCCATTTTTATCCAGCACGTAGCGCGTCGGCCAATACCTTTGTTGGTAGGCCCGCCAGGTCCGGCCGTCATTGTCGATGGCTACCGGATAAGCTACCCCCAACTGTTGTGTCGCTTCGACCACATTTTCCAGCTGCTCCTCGTAACCAAACTCCGGGTAATGGACGCTGACCACGGTGAAATCGTCGCCTTCATATTTTTCATACCATTCCCTGACCCAGGGAATCACCCGCTGGCAATTAATTCAGCCGAAGGTCCAAAACTCGACTAGCACCACCTTGCCCCGTAAGGTCTCCAGGTTCAGGGGCGCCTCCGTATTCAGCCAGACCTCGTTGGTGAAATCGGGCGCCAGGCCCAAATCGGGCAAAACCAAATCTGGCAAAGGCGTGGGGCTGGGCGGGATTTCCGTCGCCGTCTCGGCCGCCGGTGGCGACATCGCTGTTGCCGTCGCTAGAGCCACCGTCGAATCTGTTGGCTCTGGCTGGACTTCTTCTGTCTCAGCCGGTAACGGGGTGGGCTCGGCCGGTTCCGTAGCTCCAGTACAGGCAACCAGGCCGGCCGCCAGGAGTAACCAAAGCCATGTTTTGCTCAAGTGACGGACTTTGCTCAGGCAAAGGGGAAATTTCATCATCAATTCCTCACCGCCGAGCTTAACGCCGCTTCCTTACGGTCGCCTTGTCCAAAAGTTACGAAATTATTACAAGGATTGTGAAGGTTCTCAATCACTTCGCGAAATCATTAAAACCCAGGCCAAACAACGCAGGTCTTCTTGTTCACTCATAGGATTAACCGGCCGTCACCCACCTCAGAAACAAGGGCCGCCAGCTCCGTCCAAACCGCCTCTTCCCGGCCGGCAATAGCCAGCATCGGTTCCGCGATCTCCTCCAGCAGCCCGGCCGGATCGGGCGCCTCGCTGGCCCGCTTGAATTCCAGGGCTACTTCCTGCCACAAATCACCGACGTGGCACATTTCCTGGCCGGCCGCCCCTAAACGACGGTCGCCCGTTATGGACCCCGCTTCTTCCAAGAATCGCCCGTACATATAGCGGAAGATGCCGCCGCCGGTGCCGCCGGTAGCATCGATGAAAATGAAGATATTGAAACAGGTCCGGCGCAATGCTTCCTCATCCATGATTTTTGGCCAACCCCGTGTTTGTTGCACTGCTTTGCGAATGCCTTTGACACCGAAATTGCTGATGGGCGGTTCTAACATCCCCTGGACCGCTTCGCCGATGGCCGGCCAAATCTCTTCGGCCGCTGGCCGGTGGTTGGATTCAAAGTCGAAGGTATACCACTGGTGCCGCGGGGGGAAGGGTTTGTAGGTGGAGCCGCGGGCTGCCGCCAGGTCCCCTCGGGAGATGGTGTAATTACGCCCATCGCGGTCGGCGATCAACAGTTCATCACCCTCAGGATCATAGCCGGAAACGACCACCATATGGCCTCCAAAATGATAATCCTCCGGCAGCGCTAGGTAAGGCAAAAAGCCCATATCCACGTAAATCGCCACCGGCTCTCCGGCCGCCAACATGGCCAGCAAGCTCTTTTCCGCCTTCTGGGCGCTGCCGGTGCTGTATGATTCGACGGTCACGCCCGTGCGCCGGCCGGCTGTTTTTTCCAGACCCTCGTGGCCAGGCCGTTCCATGTTTGCTCGACCACCGTAAAAAGGATCGCTGCCCTTGCTGTGCCAATACATGAAACCCACCCCTGCGCCTAAACCCAACAGCATCTCTTCGCTGATCGGGTAGCCATGGAATTCGTATATGCGCCTTATAGAACCCGTGATGCAGTGGTGGGTGGGAAATAACGGTTCTTCTAAAAATGATTTCAACATCGCTCTCTAAACTCCTTTATCGCTTGGGCCGATTCGGCGCAGGGCGCGCCAGGCCAGAAAGGTCAGCCAGGGCGACGGCGCTTTTTTATCGGCGAAAGACCAGCCCTTCCAGGCCCGGTACATTGAGGTAGCAGTATAGCGTCCATCCTCGCCCGCTTGCCTGTCCAACTCGGCCGCCATCTGTCGCAAGCGCTCATCGCCATGAATGAAGGGGAAGCGGCTCAGCACATCGACCACGTGCAGCAGGTCATACCAGACATAGGGATATTTCAACTTTCGGAAATCGCCGCCGATGCCGAATAGATACAGTTTGCGTTCTTTCTGGATTTGCCAATGCCAGAGCAACATCTCCGTTCCCCTGCGGGTTGCGTGACTGTCATGATACTCAGGTAGCAGCGACAAGGCCTTCAAGGCATAGACGTTAGCTATGGGACAGGGATCATCCTTGCGACCCGGTCCTCGGAATTTACCCAGTTCTGGCGCGACGCTGCACAGCCATCCACGCCCAGTCGCCTGGCCTGCCAGGTGCTCGGCCGCCTGCTGCACCTGGGGATCGTCGCCTAAACCCATGGCCAGCAGCGCGTAGAGCAAAGTCGGCGCATCACAGGCCATCCAGGTCCAATACTCGCCATCCAAGCCGCCAAATTGTCGCTGCAGGCGAACCTGAGTCTGGAAAGCCCCTTCCGACGACTGCCGCTTTAATACAGCCTCCATCGCCTCGTCCAGGCCCGGATCGTCATATTGCAGGCCGAAATCTGCCAGGGTGCTGAAAGCATATAGCGGGTGGCGGGAGTCGTTGTGTCGTTTGAGGGCATAGCCGGGCCAACCGGCGGCCGCGGCTACCAATTCTCGCACTTGCGGGTGATCGACCATCTCTGCCCGCGCCTCCCGGACCTGGACATCTGCTTCGTCGCGACCCAGCAAATCCACCATCGTCCGGTAACGGGTCCAAGGCTCATCGCAGGCTAGTAAATAATCTATCACTTCGGAATTTACCGCTTGGTTCATCACCATTGGACTAAACCTCCGGACTCGCTTAATCCCTCAACCCTATCGATGGCCGTTTCCAAACCGTATTTTTGCGCAATGGCCCGGGCATAATCTCCGATCCGCTGCCGGAGTTCATCCGGTTCGAGGGCGGTGACGGCCGGGCCAAAACTCAAGGCCAGGCTGGCCGCCCACTCCAGGTCGGGGACATTCAAGACGACCTCGATTGAACCATCCGGCCTTTCCTCCATCGTCTGCCACAGAAAACGATTATCGGCGGCGCTGATCGCCGCTTCCGGCGCTATCAGCAAGCGGGCCTGTAGGCTCGGTTGGCTGTCGCTCTCTGAGGCCAGGTAAGTGTGCACATCAAAATCGGCCGGCACGCTGAAAGTCTCGCCGGTCAAGGCCAAATCCACTATCCGGTCCACGCGGAAGGTCCGCACCGCCCGGCGCAGCCGGCAATAGCCGACCACATACCACCAGCCCCAACGGTGGACCAGGGCGTAGGGCTCCAGCTCTCGCTCCGATGGTTCCGGCCGGCCGCGGCCCCGGTAAAGCATCTGTAATCGCCGCCTATCGCGAACGGCCTGCCGTAACTTCTCCAAATGTGAGGCCAATGACGCTCCTTGAGCCCGGTGCAGGCCGGTCGCCACCAGGGTCCGGCGGGCCCAGGCCACCTCATGTCGTTGTTCGTCAGGCAGCACGTTATCCACTTTAACCAGCGCGCCGCGGGCCGCTTCTTCGTAAAGCTGGCCCCACAACTGCCCGACCAGGCTCGTTCCCAGGTAGACCGCCACCGCTTCCCCGGCCGTGAAAACCAGGGGCGGCATCCGGTAGCCCCGAGCCAGTGAAAAGCCGCCCTTCGGCCCGCGCTCTGAATAGATCGGGATGCCCATCTCCTCCAACTGGTGGATGTAACGATGCAGGGAGCGTACCGAGACCCCTAACTCATCCGCTAAGGCGGCCGCCTTCTGGTTCGGCTGCCGTTGCAGCAGCATGATCAGGGTGATGAGCCGGGTCGCCGCGTTGGTCATGCCTCTACTTTACCACGAATATATGACAAAAACTGGCATATATTGAGCAAACCGAAACGGTCCTCCAGGTATCTGAGGATATCAGGCTCCTCTAATGAAATAAGGGACTTTTCTCCATCCGTCGCTTCCGGCGACTATCGCAATCGTGGAGCATTTCGTCCCGCGGTTATTCTCTCCAGATTGCCGGGATCGAAACGTAGCTGCGAAACATGGGGGTCGGCCGGAATGCCAGGCTATCCAATGACTCCTTGGGCCGGATGGCCGGCAACCGTCTCAACAAGGTGGTAAGGGCGATGGTCGTTTCCAAGCGGGCCAGCGGCGCACCCAGGCAATAGTGCGGCCCTTTGCCGAAGCCTAAATGGGGATTGGGCTGCCGGCCGATATCTAGCTCTTCCGCCCGTTCAAAGACCTGGGGATCTCGTCCGGCCGAGCCCAGAATGGCGATGACGATATCCCCCTGGCGCAGCAGCTGCCCATCCATCTCTACATCCTCAGCCACCCAACGGTTCAGCGACCGCTCCACCGAGCCATCATAACGCAGGAACTCCTCGATGGCTCCTGGCATCAGCGATGGGTCCTGCTTGAGCCTCTCTAGTTGTTCCGGGTTTCGCCATAACGCCGCCATGGCGTTGCCGATTAAGTTAACCGTCGTTTCGTGTCCGGCCACGATGAGCAACACCACTGTGCTGAACAATTCCGACTCATTTAATTTATCTCCGGCTTCTTCGGCTTGTAAGAGGGCGGAGATCAAATCGTCCTGGGGATTTTGCCGTCTCTGCTCAAAAAGCCGGCCGAGATAACCGGTGAACTCCTGCATCTGGCGGGCGAACTCAACCACGCTCTCTTCGTCCAGCGCCGGGGTGATGAAGGCTTGTGACCAATCACGGAACTTTTCCCGGTCTTCGACGGGGATGCCCAACATCTCCAGGATGACAATTGTCGGCAAATGAAAGGCGAAGTCGGCCACCAAATCCATTTCGCCCTTATCTTCAACCGCGTCGATCAACTCCTCAGCGATGGCCTGTACCCGCGGTTCCAATTCCTGGACTCGCCGGGGCGTGAAGGCTTTGCTGACCAAATTGCGCAGCCGCACATGGTCGACGCCATCCCGATTGAGCATGTGATTGAAGAGCAAACCTTCCAACGGCGACTCTTGATACACTGCCTCTGGCGGTAATGCGTTGCGCGGATCGCGGACGAAACGCTTCTCATTGCGCAGCATGGCTTCGATCTCCTCGTAGCGGGTCAGGAACCAGATCATCGTCTCACCGTCGATGCCTAGCTGTTGGTAGATGGGATCATCGCTGCGCATGGCGGCGAAGGTCTCGTACGCCCGCGCCTTCGATTCGTCGCCATACAGGTCGTATTTTCTCTTTACCTGAGCCATGAAGAGGACCTCCTGTCCGTAATCCATTCAGCCGGCCGTTGTTTGACAAGGGTTTTTATTTCGCGGCCGCCCACCCATCATACCCACGACTCTCGTGACCGACAAAAGATCGAAGGCTTTCGCGCTATGAAGTAAACCGAAATTCCCTGGTTGAGACGTCGCAAGCTTCCAAGCCCAATTTATCGGGTCCGCTTGCGACATCTCGACACATGATCCTACGCCCCGATGAATTCAAATCGAGCCTGGAAGAAGCGCAGGTATTTGGGTTCGTAAATCATCTTGAGTCCCTGCGTTTGTTCCCGGGCATCGTAGACGGCTTTCACCGATTCGGCCACCACATCCATGTGGGCCTGGGTGTACACCCGCCGGGGGATGGTCAAGCGGGTTAATTCCAGGGCCGGGTAACGATGGTCGCCCGTCTCCGGATCGCGGCCGGCGCTGACGATGCCCCGCTCCATGCTCCGGATGCCCGCATCCAGATATAGTTCGGCGGCCAGGGTTTGGGCCGGGAAGCGATCTTGGGGAATGTGCGGGTAAAAACGTTTGGCATCCAGGAAAACCGCGTGACCGCCAACCGGGCAGACGATGGGCACGCCCCAGTCGATCAGCAAGTGGCCCAGGTATCGTACCTGGTCTACCCTGCTGCGCACGTGATCGTCCTGGACCCCTTCCTCGATGCCGATGGCCAGCGCTTCCATGTCGCGGCCGGCCATGCCGCCATAGGTATGCAATCCTTCATAGATCACCACCATGTTACGGGCCAGGTCGAAGACCTCCTCGTGGTTGACGGCTAACCAGCCACCGATATTGACCAGGTTATCTTTCTTGGCGCTCATCCAGGCCCCATCGGTGTAATCGCAGAACTCCTTCAAGATGGCGGCGATAGGCTTGTCGGCAAAACCAGGCTCGCGCTCTTGAATGAAGAAACAGTTCTCCACCATGCGGGTCGCGTCCAGGTAAATGCGAATACCGTTTGCATCGCATAACTGGCGCAAGGCGCGCACATTGGCCATGCTCACCGGCTGGCCGCCGGCCATATTCACCGTACCGGCCAGGCTGATATAACCGATTTGATCAGCGCCCACCTCGTCGATCAACGCCTGCAACTTATCCAAGTCCACATTGCCCTTAAAAGGGTGTTCGCTGCGCGGGTCGTGGGCCTCGTCGATGATGACGTCCACGAAGGTACCACCGGCCAATTCCTGGTGCAGGCGGGTGGTGGTGAAATACATATTGCCGGGGATATACATGCCGGGCTTGATCAAGGCCTGGCTGATCAGGTGTTCGGCCCCGCGCCCCTGGTGGGTAGGCACGATGTAGCGGTAGCCATAGAAGCTTTGGATGGCCTCTTCCAAGTGGTAAAAGTTGCGACTGCCGGCATAGGCTTCGTCGCCCAACATGATACCGGCCCACTGGCGATCGCTCATGGCGCTGGTGCCGCTGTCGGTCAACAAGTCGATGTAGACATCTTCCGAGCGCATCAAAAAAGTATTGTAGCCGGCCGCTTGCGCGGCTCGCTTGCGTTCTTCCTGGCCGATCATGCGTATTGGCTCGACCATCTTGATTTTCCAGGGCTCGGCCCATGAACGCCGGCCGAATTGTTGGCCCATAGTTTGGGGCATGGCTTGCTTCATTTCAGATCCTCCAAAAGTTTTCCTTTCACCCGATGGCTCAAATCGGCAAGGCCGTGTTGGCCTTGACCTCGGTCAAAACCAGGCTGGTATAAATGCGGGCTACACCGGGGATCGGCGTCAGTCGCTCGACGACAAAGTGCTGTAATTCCTTGCGATTGCGAACCACGATCTTAAGCAAATAATCGAACTCGCCGGTGACGTGGTGACATTCCAACACCTCGGGCATCTCGTTGATGGCAGCCCGGAACCCTTCCAACTCTTCCACGTTGTGCAGCTGCAAACTGCAATTAACGAAGCAGGTCAAATCGAAACCCACCTTTTCCTTGTCCAGCAGGGCCACGTATTGGCGAATGTACCCCTGCTCTTGTAACTGCTTGAGCCGGGCATGGGTGGCCGGCGGCGAGAGTTTAATGCGCTGGGCCAGCTCCACGTTGCTGATGCGGCCGTCCTTCTGCAATTCGCGCAAGATAGTTAGGTCTGTTTCATCAAGGTCTATCATCACAGAATATAATATCATAATAAAAGTCTTTACGTCAATGATTATTCGTCATATCAATTATTTTCGTGAATTATCAAACGTTATTCACTATATATTAAGAATATAACCAATCAAAAGTTAGGCCTGGTACGGGACCACATGTCCGGGTGCGCCGTCCAGATCCTCCTATCCGCTATAATTCACACAGCCTGGCCTGGAGAAAAGTTCCTGGTTTTGCTTCAGCGATGCGTTACGGTGAAACCTTTATCCGCACACTACACTTGAAATAGAATTGGAGTAAAAAAAATGAGCGTTGAACTTTCCCCTGAACGTCAATTTGATTTCTGGCTTGGCACTTGGGATGTCTCTTGGGGCGAGGATGGAGGCGGCACTAACCGCGTAGAGCTTTTGTTCGACGGCGGTGAAAATTGGGAACTTCGCTGGCACATCCACTACCGGCGAAAACAAGAGTAGCAGCGTCTACAGGAATAGCCGTGTCTACAGGGGTAGCTGCGCCTACTCCTGTAGCCGTTGTTTATTGCGGACGGCCGGTCCGACATTTGTTATAATGGCTCCCGTCAGTGTTTTGTGGTGGTTGCCTATTTTTGTGAAGCAACCCCATTCGTCACATGTTTATTATCCTTTAGGAGGGATATGATGAAACGACCATTTGCTGTAACCATTTTGGCCGTTCTGGCTGTCATTGCCGGAATCGCGGCCATCGTCGATGTTTTGCAATATATAGGCTGGTTATTCAGCCCCTTGAGGTTCGTTGGCGGCTCTATATTAGGCGCTATTATGGCCGGCATCGTGGCTCTCATCTGGTTCTGGGCCGCCCAGAAACTGTGGACGCTCGACCCTCAGGGCTGGCTTTTCACGGTCTCCATCGCCGCCATCTACTTGATCTTCGACGTCATCGCCATCATCACCGGAACACCGTACCAGTTCTTGCTGGCCGGGATGGTCGTCAGTGCCCTGGCTTTGATCCTGTGCATCTTGCCCGGCACCAAACAGGCCTTTGGCCAGTAATCTGTAAAGCTTTTGATTATCTAGTCCTTTCAGATCCGAACATGTAGACCCCGCCCCTGGTCTCTTCTCCGAAGTGGAAGGACCAGGGGTTTTTATAATCACACAACGAAAGGGCAGCCCATGGATTTTGACATCACCGTCAAGCTCTCTATCTACCAATCCATCGCCAAGACGACTCAAACTCCCACCTCGGCCGGCGTCGCTAAGACTCTGGGTAGCACCGTTCCCGAAGTCGAGGCCGCCTTTCAACAATTGGCCCAAAAACGGCTCCTGGTCCTGGAATCTGGCGACCCATCTCGCATCCGCATGGCCCCACCCTTCTCCGGCATCGAGACCCAACACGTGGTCGAAATCGCCGGTAAATCTTACTTCGCCAATTGCGCCTGGGATGCCTTTGGCATCGCCGCCGCCCTGCACCAGGATGCCGGCATTGTCTCTACTTGCGATGATTGTGGCCAAACTCTCAACTACGAAATCAAGGACGGCCGCCCCCTACCCCAAGCGGCGGCCGTCCACTTCGCCGTGCCGGCCGCCCACTGGTGGCAGGACATCATCTACACCTGACAGACCATGCTTTTCTTCCGGTCGGAAGAACACGTCAATCGCTGGTGCCAATCCCAAGGTCTACCTCGTCGACCCATTATCGACCTCGACCAACTTTGGCAACTGGCCGACACCTGGTACGGCAACCGGCTCACCGTCGACTCACGCCGCCCAGGCCCCGACGAGATGGTCAGTATCTTCGCTGCCATTGGCCTGGAAGGTCCCTTTTGGGATCCCCAGGCAGATATTTTTTAGGGTTGATTCCAGGCGTCCTGATCCTCATCTTTGATAGTTTCGGGGTGCAACTCCCTCACGCTACCTCTTCTAAGGCATAAGCGACGGCCTCTTCGAGGCTCATGGCCTGACCCTCGGCGAAGGCGGTCTCAAAAGTGGTCTCGTCCAGCATGGCCCGCACCTCGGCCGTGTACATGTCGAATTCATGCTGGTCTCCTGCCTGGTGTTCGATACCCATTCCGCCTAATAGGGCGTTTGCAGCGCCCAGCAGACGGGCTGCTTTTACCGGCTCTCCTAACTTGGCCAACGGGCCGGCAGACCCCGCCAGCCCATCTGCGGTTCCCAGTTTGGCACCCAATTCGACCATCTGTCGCAATTGGAGTACGTTTAGGATGCGAGCGCGTTCGTACTCGCCCTCGTGAAAAGCGACATAAGACAGGTTGCCGTTGCTCATGGCCTGTCGAATCACCTCTCCCGTCTCCTGGCTGATGGCCAGGCACTCTTCATAAACTTCCTTAGCCCGAGCGTAATCGCCGACCGTGCGGGCCAATTCTCCCAAGATATTCAAAGCCTGGGCCATCCCCGATCGGTCCCTCAATTCTCGAAATATGGCCAGCCCAGCTTCAGCCTGTTCGGCCCCTTGCGCGTACGCTTCGGGCCGGCCGATCGCAGCGCCGCCCAAAAAAGTGAGCGCCCAGGCTTGACTACCTCGGTCGCCAATCTTCTGGGCTTCAACCAGGGCTTCGCTGCAATAACGTTCGTTGGCAGCCATCTCCCGATTGGCGGAGGCCAGGTTTCCGGCCGCTATGAGCAGCTTGATCCTCGTTTCGACGGCCATTTCATCCCGGTAATTCAATAATCGAATAGCCCATTGGAAACCTTCCACAAAACGATCTTTGTAGTAAAGGAAATAAGATATGGCCGAAACGAGCCTGGCCCCGGCTTCAAAATCTTCGCTTTTCAAAGGCCCAGTTGATGGCCGCACGAAAATTCCCCATCTCGGCTTCGGTGCGTTCCAGTAACAGCAGATGATTCCGCCGGTAGCCCGGTTCCATCTCTTCGAGCCAGGGCCAGGAAATAAGCCAGGTGCCGGTCGCGGATCGACGGCAACTCGCCGCTTTGCGCCAATCGTTCCCGGGTATATTCGTGAATGGTCTCGAGCATGGCAAAACGTGGTTCCCCGTTTGGTCCCTCTACCTGAAAGAGCAGGCTCTTATTCACCAGCGACTCCAGCCCGTCCAGGGCATCCAGCGGCAAGCCAGGGCCGCAGACGGTCTCGATGGCATCGATGGAGCGGCCGCCCGAAAACACCCCCAGACGAGCGAAGAGGTTTTGTTCGCCCTCGTTTAACAATTGATAGCTCCAGTCGATGGCGCTGCGCAGCGTCTGCTGGCGAGCGGGCAAATCCCGAGAACCACCGGTCAGCATATTCAGCCGGCTCTCCAACCGTTCTAGCAATTGTTGGGGATTGAATATCTTGATCCGGGCGGCCGCCAACTCAATGGCCAGGGGCAGGCCGTCTAAGCGAATACAGATGCCGGCGACCGCGGTCGCATTGTCTTCCGTCAGGCGGAAGGTTGGTTGGGCCGCCTGGGCCCGCTGGATAAAAAGGGCTACGGATTCAGAGGCGGCCAGGTCGCTGACGGTTCTGGACGGCGCTAGGTCAGGCAGTTCCAGTGGAGGGACCGGGTATTCGTGTTCGCCGTTTAGGCGCAGCACTTCCCGGCTGGTGACCATGACCGACAGTCCGGGCGCGGCGGCCAACATTTTCGAAACCAGGGGCGCGGCGGCCAACACATGCTCGTAATTGTCCAGCAATAGCAGCATTTCCTTGCTCCGTAGAGACCGCCCCAAGGTTTCCACCAGCTCTTCATCCGCCTGTTTAATCACCCCCAGGGTGCTGGCCACAGCATCGGGCACCAATTCCGGCCCGTCGACCAGGGCCAGCGGAACGAAGGTAACCCCGCCCGGGTAACGCCCCATCACCCCGGTCGCCACTTGTTGGCTCAGGCGGGTTTTACCCGTGCCGCCCGGCCCCGTGAGGGTGACTAGCCGGGCTTTGTCCAGCAGATCCATCACTTCGGCGATTTGTTGTTCCCGGCCGATGAAGGTCGTGACCGGGGCCGGCAGATTGCTCTTAACCGAGACTGCGGCCGTCTCCGTCTCCTCCCGACCTTCGTCGAAGAATCCCTGCTCCCTGGCAATGGTTACAGCCTGGGTGCGGCTGCCGGCTCCCAATTTGCCGAAGATTTGTTTGTTATACCACTTGACCGTCTCGGGCGAGATAAAAAGTTTCTGCCCAATTTCGCGGTTGGTCAGCCCTTCGGCCAATAAGGCTAAGATTTCCAACTCTCGTTGTGAGAATGATTCCACGGTTAAATATTCCTTCTGCCTGTCGATAAATCTTATTATACCTTGCTATGCTGATCGACAATGGTCCGGCCGCCCAGCCTTGCCCTTGAAGCCCTTTCAGCTACCCTCGCTACCAACCACTCCCCCCGTCATTCCCCCCATTCGGGGGGAGACAACCACCCGCTCCGGCCGCTATGCTTATTTCAACTTCAAATAAGGCAAGCCGCATTTTAATAAGGCTCATTCACAGACAGGAGATGATCATGTACGAAGACTATATGCGACAAATCACCAACGACCGCATCAACGAGGCTAGAAAAATAGCCGCAGCCCATCGCCAGGCCAAAATCGCCGGGGCCACCGGCCCCAATCGGGCCACCCAAATCATCAGCAAAGCCACCGGTTGGCTGACAGCGGCGGTCCAGTTGAAGATTCAGCGGCCGGTCACTGACAGCGGCGCTTATTAATAATTGAACCACAGGTTCGGTCGCTCTTTTCACCCACGGCAATCAACAGTTCTTTTTCACCTCTCCCCTGAGAAAGATGGACTGTTGATTGCCTTTTCTCCATTTTCGCCCTCCACAATCGATTTGGTTTCTATAATTCGGCCCCTAAGATATGGAACTTCAGCGACGGGTCGAAGGCGTCGGGCGGCAGCGTGCCGTATGCTTACGGTGCTGCAGGCCATAACGTCAGTCTGACGGTGACCGACCAGTTGGGTCTGGGCAACAATACGAGCTAATCGATCGCCATCACCGCCACTCCCACTCCTGACGTGCCACCGACGGCCAGTAGCGGCCTGGTTTACCGCGGCGTGCCGGTGGCGTCGATTTACCAGTAGCAGATGCAGATGCAGTTGCAGTAGCAGATGCAGTTGCAGATGCAATTGCATAAGTAAAGTTAACAATGGCGCCATCCTTTCGTGATATGGATGGCGCCGTTTTTTTATATCAAGAAGAAGGATAAGTAAGTTATTCAAGGGGATAATCAACGGGAAATCAGCGGGAAGGAACAGCATTTTAGTCGAGACCTGCCGTTGATTGTTTTTCCGCTGATTGTTTTCCGTTGGTTTTTGGCCGGACGGGGTCCGGATGAGCATAGCTCATCTTGGGCAAGAAAACCGGCAACAGTTGCCGGATTGCTTAACTCTGGTTATGCTGTAGTTGGTATTCTAATTTTGCACACTGGAATGGCAACCCTTACCCTATTTGCACAGACTTATATGCACAGAAAGGAGAATATCATGGGCAGTATTGAGGTTAATTATGAGATGGTTGTCAGCGCGTCGGCTGAGGAGGTGTATGCTTACCTTACCAACGTTGACAATTACGTGGAGCTGGTGAGTTCGGCCGTGGAGGTGCGCGGTCATAGCGGCCCGCTGACCGATGGGGCGACCTGGCAAACTGTTTCCAAGTTTATGGGCCGGGAGGTCGTCTCTGATAACCAGGTGGTTGAACTGAAGGCGCCCAATCTCTTCCGCTATGAATCACACTCGAATGCCGCCGATACTGCTAATTCGTGGGAAATGGAAGCTGTGGATGGTGGAACGCGCTTGCGGCATGTGGCGGAGGGTGAAGTGAAGGGCTTCTTCGCATCCATCGCCATGAGCCTGCTCAAGAGCAACGTGGACAAACAATTTAATAGTGACATGGAACGCCTCAAGCAACGCTTCGATGGAACAGAAGGGTAGAGCGATTGTCGCTCTTGCCTAAAAGGTCTGTTCTGAAGCGAAACATTGGCGTATGGCCGGCGATAGGCGAAGGACCGGTCTGTTTTGCTCATCTTGTCTAATTCAGCGACCAGCCATGTGGTTTTGTGCCTGAATTCACAAAATTGACTCGCGATGTCTGGTTCACTATAGTTGGATCGTTCCACCCAAGACCCAGCACTGACAAGGAGTTGCTCGTGAATTACACAGGAAAAGCCCAATTGACGATGATCATTGACTCACCGGCCGAATTAGAGGCTGAAGGCGATCGTATTTTTAAGCAACACGCGGCATGGATGGAGAAATCACATTATCGTGAGGGCGAAAAAGCGCTGCTGCAATACAATGTGGCCAAAAGCCCCGGCGATAACGGAAACGTTATCTTCGTGCTGACGGAGGTGTATGAGACCGCGGCCGGCATAGAGGATCATATCAAGCAAGCGCATGCAGATGCGCATTTTGAGCCGTTCAGTAAGTGGCGGGAGCAATGCACAGTTACCTTCGTGGGAAATGCGCCCATCATCCAATCTTTGTGGTAGAGGGACGCAGCGCGCTGCATCCCTAGGGCGACGGGTGGCGTTGGGACGTGATCGATGGCGGCGGATGACGGGGCGGCCGCTTTTTGATAGGATGTAGGGCAAGGAGGGCAATGCCATGCCCACAACCCAGACCCAGATTGAAAAACGAACCCCTCGGCGGCTCTCTGAAGCCAGCCTGAAACCCCGCGGCCGGGTCCAGCCCAGTCCGCTGGATTGGCGCGACCAGATCCTCTACCAATTGCTGCCGGACCGCTTCAGCGATGGGAACGAGGAAGAGCGGCCCCTTTTCGATCCGTCTAAGCCCGACGAGTTCAAGGCCCCGGACAAGGCGCGCTGGATGGTGGCCGGCACCCGTTTCAGCGGCGGCACAATCAAAGGCATCGCCAGCAAGCTCGATTATCTTCAGGGGCTGGGAGTCACGACGCTGTGGATCAACCCACCCTGGCGCCAACGGCCGGATTTGGAAACCTATCACGGGTACGGCATCCAAAACTTCCTGGACGTCGAGCCCCGCTTGGGCAGCCGCCAGGAGTTGCGCGACCTGGTGGACGCCGCCCACGAGCGGGGCATGTATGTCATTCTGGATGTCATCTTCAACCACAGCGGCAACAACTGGTTCTACCAGGATCCGGCCGGCGGCCCGCCCCTGGAGTCCATGCCCTATCGTTTCTCGCCCCCCTACTCCATGGACGGTTGGCGATCGGCGACCGGCGAGCCCATCAAGCGGCCGCTTGAGCTCGACGACGGCGTCTGGCCCGAGGAGTTTCAAAATCCAGGCTGGTACACGCGCGCCGGGGCCATCGGCCTTTGGAGCCGGGCGCCGTGGGAAGATCCGCAGAGCGCTGATCTAGAATTCCGCCGCGGTGACTTTTACGATCTGAAGGACTTGAACCTGGAGAATGAGGAAACTATTGAAGCCCTGGCCCGGGTTTACCAATATTGGATCGCCTTGACCGACTGCGACGGCATGCGCGTGGATGCCGTGAAACATGTGTCGGTGGAACAGTCGCGCAAATTTTGCTCGGCCATTCACGAATACGCCCAATACATCGGTAAGGAAAATTTCTTGATCACCGGTGAGATCACCGACGGCGAGATCGCTCGCGGCTACCTGGACTTTTTCGGCCGCAACCTCAATGCCATCCTGGGCATCATCGCCTATCCCAATCGTCTGCGCAACTTCGCCAAGGGCCTGGCGAATCCCCGTTCTTTCTTCGAGCTGTACGATCACAGCGCTTACGGCGGCACTTACCGGCAGATGGGCCGTTTCATCGTTCATGTCCTGGACGACCACGACATGTCCTCCCGGCCGGTCAAGGCCCGGTTCTCGGCCGGCAACGACATCCCCGATCGCTACCAACAGGCGGCGCACGTCATCGGCATCCAGCTGACCACCCCCGGCATCCCGGCCATCTACTACGGCAGCGAACAAGCTTTCGACGGCTCCGAGGACAGCCATGATTACGCCATTGAGGGCCAACGATTCGCCGAAGACCGCTACGTGCGTGAAGCGATGTTTGGCGGCCCTTTTGGCGCTTTCGGCAGCCAGGATTGTCACTTTTTCAATCCCGATCACCCCACTTATCTACGCATCGCCGCCATCGCCCGTCAACGCAACCGCCAGGATGCCATCGGTAAGACGCTGCGCCGCGGCCAAATCTACCCGCGAGAGACGGCCGTGTTTGGCGATTCTTTCTCCATTCCCGGCCCCGGCGAGCTGACGGCCTGGTCCCAGGTCCTTTTCGAGACGGCGGTGTTGATCGCCTTCAACTCTCACGGCCTGGAAGCCCGGAGCGCCGAGGTCACCGTGGATGCAAATATGCACCCGGCCGGTTCGACGATGACCGTGCTCTACCGCGGCGATTGGACTGATGATCAACTACGCCGGCCGCCGCTAGACCAGACTGTGCCCGTGCGCCACCAGCCCGACGGCCGGGCCACAGTGCGCATCGACTTACCCCCGGCCGGTATGACCATCCTGGCCTAAATCCTGCTTACTGACGACCGTTTATACCGCCCCCATATTAGCCACCTCGCTAATATGGATTTCCTCCGGTTGGCCGATGCCGGCCGGAGACATTTGATTTATCCTGATGGATGAAACTAGATTGTTCTTTCTGGAGGACACCATGGGTAAATTGCGAAACGATGAAAAGCTCCGCCACTTATATATGTCCTATATCGACGACGGCATCCTCGACCTCTTCGCCGGTATGCTGGCCCTGTTCGCCGGCATACTTTTTTTCTCCGATATGTTCTGGATGGCCGGGGTCTACGTGGCCATATTTTTGCCCGTGGTCTGGAGCTTCAAGGAGAAAGTGACCATGCCCCGCGTGCGGCCGGAGGAATTGAACGCAGTCATGGCTAGAAAAAGCTACTATGCTTTTAGGCGTTTTCTTATTGGCCGGACTTTTCCTCCTGGTCCTAGTCATTCTGGCCGTCATCCTCTTACAACCCGGCGAAGCCACGCCGCTGACGCGCAACTTTATCTCCGTCGTCATGTCGGACCTGATCGGGGCGAGCTATCCTGGGCGGCTTCTTGCTGGTCGGCTATTTTTACCGGGCGCCGCGCTGGTACGCCTATGCCGCCCTGGCTCTTCTTTTAGGCGCTCTGACCTGGCAGCTGGACATTGGCTTGCCCTGGCTCATCTTCGCCCTAGGGGCGGTGATCGCCCTGACGGGCGCGGTCTGCCTGTACCGCTTCCTGCGCAGCCACCCGGTGCTGCCTGAAGGCCAACGGCCGATCTTCTAGGCCCCTTGCGCTTACGATTCAGCCCCCTTCCTGTTATAGATCCGCTGGTCGACCGGAATCTCTTCCCGGCGGTAATCCCACCGCCACTCCAAAGCTGGCGATGGCCATTATTTGTTGGTAAGTGTCAGAAGAACTGCTATTCTCGCAAACAGTGGGCTGGCTGTTTCTCTCGAAGCTCAACGTATCAGAATCGCTAGCGGGCGGCCAGTCCGCTCCATCCAGTTGTTAAATCAGTCCTTGCTCAGAAAGCCTCTCAAGAACAAACGCGAGCCGCTCTTCAGGCGGCAATACTGGTACCCTCACAACGCTATATCCCAAGGCGCGGTAATCCCGAGCGTGCCAGTCATCGAGATAACCTGCAATGGCGGCCATCTCTTCGACCCTCTGGTCATCGGGCTGAAAAGGAAATGGGTCGAGCATAAATACAGAGGCATAACGATGGTGGAAGCATTCTTTTAAAATCTCGTTCGGGTTCAGTCCACGGACTCGGTACCACGCGAGGAAATCTGGAACGGCTCGGTCGAGAAAGGCGAAATCAATCGCCCGTAATCTGCGCTCAAATCCCAGTTGCATGTCTTTTATACCGCGCTGTAAAGCAGCCCCATTTGCGTGAATCTCATGGCTGGATCGTCCTTTGGCCATCTCTTTCTCGATGTACAGTCGCGCAGACTCGGGAATCGTCTGGAATCCTCTATCGGCCAACTGATCAATGAGGGTGGATTTGCCAGAGGAGACCGTGCCTGTTATCACATGCCAGTTCGTCTGAACCTTGAAAGGCATTGACAGAAGATCCGGATCGAGCTCTGTAAATCTATAATCGTGCTGAAGGCTATCAAACATTTTGCGACCCTCGAACTCGCATAAGAGGGCTAATATAACTATTACTTATGCCGAACGGTAGCCGGCATATTCCCCTGAATTTCGGGATAGGCTAGGCGCCTGGCAGCATATTCGTCCCCAGACGGACAAATCACCGAACACTGATAGTATAAATTAGGCAAAAAGCATCTGGCAACAAGTTTCTTTGCCAAAAACTGATGTTATCTGTCGTCAGCCCAAGTGTTGCCAACCAGCTAGAGAAGACTGGACTGATCCGTAAGATCGCTTGGGAGAATAGTTATCCAGAAACTAACCAGATAGGCCAATCGGGGATGGAGGCGTGGGAGCTAGTCCCACTTATCCCCCTGTACAATAATGCCCGCGTAGGCCGGCAGCGTTAGCCGGTCGCCACTCGCCGTCAGCGAGAAGGCCGGGTCGCTGGCCAGGAGCGGCTCAAGCGGCGCCCATTCGCCCAGGGAAAGGCTGACTTCGGCCGGGCCATTATTGAGAAAGACGCCGTATTCACCGCAAGCGTAACCGTAGAGGCCCTGGTCATCATCGATGAGCAACGTCTGTCGCGGCCGCCGCCAGGTCGCGGCCGTCCGCCGGCGCAGGGCGATTAGGGCTTTATAGAATTCAAATAGCCGGCCGTCCTGCTCCTCTCCCCAGATCATCGGCAGGCGCGATTCTTCCAGCGGTCCCACATTCTTGAGCTGGCTCAAGCCCACTTCCGTCCCATAATAAATGATGGGCGGACCCGGCAGCGTGAACTGGCACAAAGCCGCCAGGCGCAGCTTCCGCTTGTCACCGCCGGCGATCCATAGGAAGCGGTTCATATCGTGATTATCGAGGAAGCTGGGCAACAGCAGGCCTTCGCCGAAGTAGGCGAAATGTTGGGCCAGGGCCTTGTCGAATTCGCCTGCTGTCAGGCTGCCATAGGCGAAGAAAGAGCGCAACGTCTCCAGCAGCTTAAAGTCCAGGCAGCCATCCATCCGGCCCTGGTAGGAACGGATGAAGGCCGGCGTCTCGGTGATCTCGCCAAAGGTGATGCTGTCCGCTTTGGCCGCCCGGGTCTCGGCGCGGAAAACCGACCAAAAAGCGTGGGAGGAACCGTGGGCGTGGTCCAAGCGGAAACCGTCTACGCCCCGCTCCAGCCAGCGCCGGGCATGGCCCGCCAGGTAAGCCCGCACACCCGGGTGATCGGATACGAAACGAGGCAGGTTGGGAAGGCCATAATAGCTGTCGTAAAACTCGGGCCAATCGAAGAAACGAAACCAGGGGTAGCTCTCGCTTTCCCGGTCCTCCTGGGCGGCCTTAAAAATCGAATGCCGGTTCGAACAATGATTCGCCACAAAATCCAGCACCAGCCGCATGCCCCGCCGGTGGACCTCAGCCACCAATTGCCGGAACTCTTCCATCGTTCCCAGCCGCGGCTCGATATCGCCATAGCCGGTGGGATCGTAGCCGTGATGGGAGGGACTGGGGAAAACGGGCGTGAGCCACAGGCAGTTGACTCCCAACTCTTGCAGATAGTCCAACCTGGAGAGGATGCCCTTCAGCGTGCCGCCGTAAAAGCCCATGCGGTCGGCCGGCTCGGCAAATTCCGATCCCGGATCAGGGGCGAACCGTTCGGCGAAGATCTGGTAGATGATCGCCTCGCGGAACCAGCCGGGGATCTCTTCATCGTCGACGGTGAAGCCGTAGACGACCGGCCGGTTTTCGCGGTCGAGTTTATCCAGCAACTGCAGATCAAAATCGGCGCGGTTCTTGACGAAGGCGGGCGCGGTCATATCGATGAAGGGGCTGTAGATGGTCCGGCCGTCGCGGGTGAGCCCTTCGACGACATACTGCACATGGGTCCCGGAAGGCTGCCCAGGGATCTCGGCCGACCACGTTTCGAGATAGCTCCACTGCAGCGTATCCCAGCGCATCGACGTTCGTTCCATGGCCAAGGCGGTCACGGCCGGATGATCCGGATGAACCGGATGATCCGGATTGGGTGGGATAGTTGGCGCGGTCCCATCGGTGGTTATATACAATGTGGCGGTCGCAAGGCTGATTTCGGTCCCGACCCTGGCCGAGATGGTCACCGCCTGGCCCGGCCGCGGGTCGGCCGGTTCCAGTATCGCATCATGGTAAAAGCCCATGCGGCCGATGCGGGCCTGCTTCAAGCGGCCTTCTTTGGTGGACAGTTTGCCTAGTATAAATTCGGGTAATTCCGGGGTTTTCAACTTAATACGCCTTTTTTTTTCACTTGGCATCCAAAGTGTACCATCCATGAGCAATGTATGAAACGGTTCCCGATTTCAGAAAGAAATATGGTCGAACCGTTTCAATTTGGTGATTCACGGACTTTCTCAACTAAAAATTTGAACCGTGAATCACTAAAAACGGGTGGCAACTATTTCATCAGGGTCGCTTCAGGTTAACAACCTATCGAACAGGATTGGATAAGTCTAAGGATTAAGCTTACTAACTTTTGACGGCACCTTGACGGTCACCTCGAATTGACAGTCACTTGGCGTCTATGATAGACTGAACCTACTATTACGGCCGCATCATTCCCCGCATCGTTGCAACCAAACAGTTTCCGTTTGCCTGAGTGGGGTTAACCCCCGCAACTTGAACTTGGGAGGTGTCGTGTGGAACAAAAAGTATGGCAGGTAAATTATAAGTTTAGCGTATCTCCAGACCAGTACTCAGACGCAGTAGCGCCATTGGCCGATCCAATTTCCAGGGTCGATGGACTTCTGTGGAAAATCTGGATCATGAATCCGGAGGAGGGCGAGGCCGGCGGCATTCATCTTTTTGCCGATCAGTCGGCTTTAGACGCCTACGCCAGCAGCGACATTGTCAAAGGCGTTCTTAGCCATCCGGCGCTTTCCGATTTTAGCGTCAAGACCTTTGACGTGATGGAGGCATACAGCCATAAGACGCGCGCACCGGTGGGCATGAGCGTCACTATCTAGTTCTTGTTCGCCCACCACCCACGTGGCAAGAAATCCAATACCAAAATCAAATCCCGGCGCTAGAACTGGAATCAAATCATTCTTTTGGCCAGGGGAGATGAGCGCTGTTATTTCGGTTGGCCGCAGGAGCCGGCCGGTTTCATTCGCGCAGGGAAGCGACCATGGCTAGCGGACGTTGGGGCTTGGTTGAATGGTGGGCTGAATCTAGCGGTAGAGGTCAATACTTGGGGTCAATTCGCGTAAGTTATCGGGCAAAACTGAGGAGGGCGAATGAGCACGATACTATCGATCGTCGTCGGCCTGGTTGCCGGCATCGCCTTATTGATTGGCATCGGCTATTTGCTGGAAAAATATGGAGTGATTGGCAAGATAAGGGAGATTGTCTAGAGTGGCTCGGCCAGAAAACCGGCCACAGAAGGCTCGTTCAGGAGAGCAGCCCTTTAAGTCCGACCTTTAGATCCGAGATGAGGCCCGAGCAAAGTGTATGGCTAAGGTCAGGGGGCGCCAGAAACAAAGGGGAAGGTGGAATCTGGGCAGCCTTAAACATCCCCAAAAGGCTAAATTTCCTCAGAGCCATGCAAACAAATGAAAAGTACTTTAGCCTCCTGATTACGAACGAATGCAGTCACCAGATCCCCCGCCTGAAAGACCGTATCTCCCCGGGGAATAATGACGCGTCCGTCGCGTTGAATTGAGACTAGAACGCAATCCTTTGGCATGGAAGGAGCAATCTTTTCAACTGTCTTGCCGACCGCGTTATCATTTGGTACCAGCGTAATTTCAACAAATTCAGCCTCTTCATAATCGTGTATTTGAAGTTGCTTTGTCCGTTGTTGAATCTCAGCTCGCTGTGTTAAGGCCAGCGTATACGCCCGGCTAATTCCCTCTCGCCTGAGAAGGCCTAGTAACTGGTAAGGATCCTCACGGGATACAACCGGCAGCCGTCCCAGTCCACGCGAGCCCATCCGGGCCAAAGCATCTCCCATCGACTCGTCTGGATAAGCAACTTGCAGGTGCGGCCAAGTGGTCGCAACCGCAGACACAGGTGTGGATTTCGGCCGGTTTTCTGCCTGGGCCCTTTCTAGGTCTGTCAAAGTTACGATTCCCCAGAGCTTAGCCTCCTCATTTAGCACCATAAGGCCATGGTGATGGGTTCTGTCAAAAACGGTGGCCAGTTCCGCTAAAGTCATATTCGTGGATACCGTAGCAACATCGCGTGCCATGACCTCTTCTACCATGATGCCCTGCAAAATATCAACATCACGCCCTCGCTCAAGGTGGACGCCTCGCCGGCTTAATTTAAGGGTGTAGATGGATTCACCACGCAACATCAGTTGGGACAACAGCGTGGCGACCACGACGGTCAACATAAGCGGCAATATAATGCGATAATCACCAGTCAATTCAAACAATATGATGACGGCCGTAATAGGGGCGTGGGCACTTGCGGCAAATACGGCAGCCATACCGACCAGGGCATAGGCTCCTGACGGGGCGCTAATTCCCGGAAACAGGCGGTTGATGCCCAGTTCAAACGCAGCCCCCAACATGGCACCCATGAACAAAGATGGCGCAAAAACGCCGCCGGATCCGCCTGAACCAAGTGTAAAACAAGTGGCCATGATCTTGGCAATAAGCAGAATAAAAGCGGCGCCAAATACGAATTCGTTGGCTAAAGCGCTTTCAATGACATCATAGCCCACATTGAAAACTTGCGGAATTCTTGCCCAAGTAACGGGTTGTGTCAGGCTGATCAGAGGATAGCTGAAAGCTAGCACACCCAGTAAGGCGCCGCCAATGGCCGGCTTCACCCATTCTGGAATACGCTTAAAGGAATCAAACAGATCTTCTGACCAATATAATGAGCGCGTAAATACGACGCCCACGATTGCCGCGAGCACGCCTAAAATGGGGTAAAACAAGAATTCCCAAATAGAATTAACGCCGTACTCAAACGGAATGACAAAGGCTGACTCATCACCGAGAGCCGCCCGTCCGATGACGCTGGCAGCGACGGCGGCGACCACAACGGTACTGAAATTGCGGACGCTGAACCGACCCAGGATCACCTCCAAGGCAAAGATGACCCCGGCAATGGGAGCGTTGAAAGTGGCCGCAATCCCGGCCGCCGCACCGCAGGCGACCAGATTACTGATCCGGCTATCGGACAAATTCAAGGCCTGTCCAACCGTTGAACCGATGGCCGATCCAATTTGAACTATGGGCCCTTCACGACCGGCGGAGCCACCGCTGCCGATAGTTAGAGAAGAAGCGAGAGATTTGACCACAGCCACCCTGGGCCGGATGCGCCCGCCCCGAAGCGCGACTGCCTCCATTACTTCCGGTACACCATGTCCCTTGGCCTCACGGGCAAAAAAGTAAACAAGCAGGCCGACCAGTAGACCGCCAATCGCGGGGACGAATATGACATAGGCCTTGCTCGAACCAGGAGTGATCTCCGGTATCCACTGATAGCCAATCCAGGCGACGCCTCTAATCAGATAGCGAAAAAAAATGGCGCCAATACCGGTAAATATGCCGACAAAAAGGGCTGTACCAATTAAAACCAACCCCGATGGAGGCTGCCAGCGATCCAGCAAGCTACCAAGCCGGCCGGATAGGAAAAAAGATGATCTGGTCGTTGCCTCGATTCTTCCCTTCGACTGTATCATTATGATTCTATTCCTCTATCCGTACGCGTTTAGCGATAATTGTTCTACAGGCCGGGCCAATTCTCCAGAAGTGATGCGGGTGTAAATTTTCGTTGTGTCTTGACTTTCGTGCCCCAGAATTCGGGCCAGCCCCAGCAGATCGCCAGGATGTTGCTCAGAATAAGGGTGGGCAAGTGTGTGCCGCAAATCACGTGGTAGAGAGTCAGGCGGCTGGACACGATCCAGTCGCCGTCGAAAGCGATTGCCAATTCGATCGAAATAAGGTGATTTCTTTTCTGTGGCCGTCATAGTCTAGATTCGCACGAGTAACCTATTCATAGATTTTACTTTGCATTGGATAACACTGCTAACCAAGGTAATAAAATGGATATAGAATGTAGCTAATTCGGGCTGAGCAAACTCAGTCTTGTGATTCACGATCTTACTCAACTAGATTTTTGAACTGTGAACCTTTTATGGATTCGTTCGTTAAGTCAATAGATATTTCAACTGTTTAATAGGTTCGATGGGAAGCATATGAATAGCCGCGAACGATTTCGGGAAACGATGGGTTTTGGCCAACCTGACCGGGTGCCTTATTTCGAGGAAGGCATTCGGCGTAACGTGATCGAAGCATGGCGGAAGCAAGGTTTGTCCAGCGAAGTGCCTTTTTTGGAGTTGTTTCCCACCGATGAACGGATCGAGATAGCGCCTGATTTAGAGCCCGGACCGCAGCTAAAGAAATGGCCGAGTTGCCACGCTGAATTGGACGCGCTGCGCCAAAGCCTCGATCCAGCCGATCCCGGCCGGTTGCCGGCCAATTGGCCGGAAGTAACGAACGCCTGGCGCGATGGGGACGAAGCCTTGATGCTGCGGGTCCACCGTGGCTTTTTCCAGACAGCCGGTGTGACCGGATGGCGGCGGTTTGCCGAACTCAATTATTTACTGCTCGACGATCCGGCCGTGGTGCGTGAGATCATGGCCATCCATGGCGATTTTTCGGCCGGGTTGGTGGAGCGGGTCCTGGGAGAAGTAGCCATCGATGCGACCATTTTCAGCGAGCCTATCGGCGGTAACAGCGGGCCGTTGATCTCGCCCCAGATGTTCGAGGACATCGTGTCTCTCAGCTACCAACCGATCCTGGATGTGTTGCGCCGTCATGGGGTGGAGACGATCATCTTCCGGACTTATGCCAATGCCAGAATTTTGTTGCCTATCGTCCTCGAGTGGGGCTTCAATTGCCTATGGGCTTGTGAGGTTAACCTCGAGGCTATGAACTACGACGATATACGCCGGGAGTTCGGCCGTGACCTGCGCTTGATTGGGGGCATAGACACCGATGTCTTGAGAGGGGATAAGGAAACCATCCGCCGCGAAGTGGAGGGAAAGGTGCCTCCTCTGCTGGAAGAAGGGGGCTTTATACCCCTGGCCGATGGGCGAATACGGGAAAATGTGCCTTTCGAAAATTACATTTATTACCGGGAATTGTTAGAAAAAGTCATCAAGGGAAGGTAAGAGGCTTATTGACACGGGGGGCGTGAAGACGGGGCACGGTTTCGGTAGAGACGACCCGTCTCAGGTGGGGAACACGAAGCGCAGCACCTATTCGCTTCCGAACCAATGGCTGGCCATACACCTCCGGGAAGGCAACGGCATCAATCTGAGCCGGCCGACCCAGGGATCAAAAAAGGGCTCTTCCAACAAAGTAGAGCCCTTCCATCTATCTTTTACTTCGGCGTTTTAGCTGGTCGCTTGCGGCCGGTAGCGGCGCGATCCGTGATAGTTGCCCTTCTTTTTACCGTTGGTCCAGCCACTATTACCGGCGCCATTGGACCCTCTGTTATTGCCAGAGCCGTTGGCCTGGAATTGGCTTTCTGGCCTGAAGTCACCGTAGTTGAAGTCCGGCAACCGCCTGCGCTCGATGGGCTTGTCCAGTATCTTTTCGATGGCCCGCACCTGCAATGCATCTTCGGGCGTGGCCAGGGTGAAAGCCTCGCCGCTCTTCTCGGTCCGGCCGGTACGGCCGATGCGGTGGGTATAAGCGTCTACCGTATCGGGCATGTCGAAATTGATGACATGGGAGATATCGGCCACGTCGATGCCGCGCGAGGCGACATCGGTCGCCACCAGGATATCGTATTTGCCATTGCGGAAGCCGTTGATGGCTTTCTGCCGTTTGTTTTGCGACATATTGCCCTGCAAGGCCGCGGCATTGTAGCCCTCTTGTTCCAGGTCGCGGGCCAGGAAACGGGCCCGGCGCTTGGTGCGGGTGAAGATGAGCACCCGGCCGGTGGCCTCTTGCCGCAGCAGGGCCAGCAACATCGTCTTCCGTAGATTGTTGGTGACCGGGTACAGGGCGTGGGAGACTGTTTTGGCCGGGGCGATCATACCGATTTGTACCGTGACCGGATCGTCCAAGATGCTATCGGCCAGCCGGCGAATGTCAGGCGGCATGGTGGCCGAGAAGAAGAGGGTCTGCCGTTGCTGGGGCAGCAGCTTGAGGATGCGGCGGATGTCAGGTAAGAAGCCCATGTCGCACATGCGATCGGCTTCGTCCAGCACCAGCACCTCGACCCGGGATAGATCGACGTGCCCTTCGTTGGCCAAATCCAGCAGCCGGCCCGGGCAGGCGACTACGATTTCGACGCCGCGTCTCAGGGCATTGATCTGCGGCCCTTTGCCCACGCCGCCATAGATGGCCGTGCTGCGCACCTTGGTATGTTTGCCTAGCTCGATAAAACTCTGGTGAATCTGTTCGGCTAGTTCGCGGGTGGGAGCCACGATTAAAGCCCGAGTCCGGCGCAGCGGGCCGTTGGTCAAACGCTGCAGGATGGGTAGGGCGAAAGCGGCCGTCTTGCCGGTGCCGGTTTGGGCCAGGCCCATGACGTCGCGCCCTGCGAGGACTGGCGGAATCGCTTGTTCTTGGATGGGGGTGGGCGTTTCATAGCCCACATCTCTGATGCCGGCATTTATTCGCCCGTCGAGGGAAAATTGTTTGAAATTCACTGATTGTACTCCTTGGCTATTGTGAGCCAAGTCGCACTCTCAGCCCGCTGGTGATTTGCTTGCCCGCAACCATTGGTCTTGGCGCCGGGATAACTAAGCCATCACATTGTTAGATTGTTTGGCGGATTCTATTGCCGCCCAAACAGCGGCTGAGTATAGCGGCTTCCCATAATAAAGCGAACTTTCGCGAATTCTCTCATTATTAGGCTGCCGGTCTGGGTTACAAAAGTAGCACAGGCCGGTGGCCTGTTGCAGACTGCCAATCTGCGCTACAAAATTGCGCCAGTGCTTGCCCTTTGCTGCAGCAACCTAGGCATCATACGTCGTGGCCGTCACGTCCCCACCCTGTCCTGTCCAATTGGTGTGGAAGAACTCGCCGCGCGGCCTATCAATTCGCTCATAAGTATGAGCGCCAAAATAATCCCGTTGGGCTTGCAATAAATTGGCCGGCAGTCGCTCGCGCCGGTAGCCATCGTAGAAGGCCAGTGCGCTGGACATAGCCGGGACGGGAATACCGAGAGACACGGCCGTGCTCACCACATCTCGCCAGGCACCTTCCGCCCGCCCCATCTGCTCCTTGAAAAATGGAGCTAACAGCAAGTTGTTGAGTTCTGCGTCTTGCTCAAAGGCCGCTTTAATATCATCAAGGAAAGCGGCGCGAATGATGCAGCCCCCGCGCCACATCAGGGCAATGTTGCCATAGGCCAGATTCCAGCCAAATTCCTCTGAGGCCGCCCGCATGAGCATGTAACCCTGTGTGTAGGAAACGATCTTCGAGGCAAATAGCGCCTCTCGCAGATTATCTAACAATGCTGCTTTGTCGCCTTTATAGGCAGAAATCGGAGAACCAAGGACAGATGCCGCGACTACTCGTTCTTCCTTGAGGGCGGATAAGAATCGGGAGAAGACGGCTTCGCCAATGAGGGTGAGGGGGATGCCCAAATCCAGCGCGGAAACGGCCGTCCACTTCCCAGTGCCTTTTTGTCCGGCTGTGTCCAGGATCGTATCCACCACCGGCTGGTCATCTTCATTCTTATAGCCAAGTATGTCAGCCGTGATCTCGATGAGGTAGGAATTGAGCTTGCCCTCGTTCCATCCGGCAAACACGGCGCTCATCTCTTCTGCAGACATGCCCAATGCTTGTCCCATGACATCATAGGCCTCACAGATTAGCTGCATATCGCCATACTCGATGCCGTTATGCACCATCTTCACGAAATGGCCGGCTCCCTCCTCGCCTACCCAATCGCAGCAGGGCGAACCATCGGCTACTTTGGCGGCAATGCCTTGAAAGATCGGCTTGACATGGGGCCAGGCCTCGGGCGCGCCGCCGGGCATGATGGAGGGGCCAAAACGCGCTCCTTCTTCGCCGCCGGAGACGCCGGTGCCGATAAATAGCAAACCCTTTTGTGCCAACTCCTTGGTGCGACGAGTGGAATCGGGATAGTGGGAGTTGCCGCCGTCAATGATGATGTCCCCTGGTTCCAGCAAGGGTACAAGCTGTTCGATGATCGCATCCACCGGCCAGCCGGCTTTGACCATGATCATCACCCGCCGCGGCCGTTTGAGTACCGATACCAGCTCTTCGAGCGAGTGGGTTCCAATCACTTTCGTTCCCTGCGCTTCACTTTCCAGGAAGCGATCCACTTTGCTGGTCGTGCGATTGAATACAGCGACCGTAAAGCCATGATCGTCCATATTGAGTACCAAATTCTGGCCCATGACGGCCAAACCAATTAATCCAATGTCAGCTTGTTGAGTCATTTTTCATCTCGTGTTTTCAAGGCTAAAAGCATCTAAATTGCCTGTTGAATCAGTTGTAGAAAATTTTCCACCGAGCCATTAAGGGGAATCTTGATTGTATCATCGTCATCTGGTGGCTCCAATCCTTCAGAAAAAACCTTGACAAATTTTTACATACATGCTAGTATGTATGTATGAAACGGACTCAGGAAGAAGCGGCCAAGACCCGGCAAGATTTGCTTGATGCGGCCCTGCAGGTCTTCAGCCAGCAGGGTTACCAGGCCGCCCGCTTGCAGGATATCGCCAAAGCGGCCGGCGTCACCCGCGGGGCTATCTACCACCACTTCGGCAGCAAAGCCGAGCTGTTTAATACCCTGATGGACGAAGCTTCGGCCCAGGAGAGCGGCGCGGTGGAGGCGGCCATCGCCGAGGGCGGCAGCTTGGTCGAGATCATGGCCCGCATCATGACCTACTCGCTGGCCTTGCTGCAAGAAAGCTACCGCTTGCGCCAGGTTTTCGAATTGTCGATGTTCAAAGCCGGGACCGATCCCGAACTGCACGCGGTCCGGCTCAAGCGCGCGGAACAAACCGAACTCCTGGTCGGTAACACGGCCGCCATCATGGCCCAGGGCATCGCCAGCGGAGAGCTGCGTCCCGGCCTGGATCCCCATATCCTTGCCCGGGCCTTTATCGCCTATCAGAATGGCGTGGCCACGCTCTGGCTAAGCAATCGCCAGGCTTTTTCGCTTTCGGAACAAGCGGCCGATTTCGCCGATATCTTCATGCGTGGACTCGTTGCCGGGTAATGTACAGGTGTATTTTTTTATTCATTATACATACGTACTAGTATGTATATAACCCAAGTGCAGACACACGGCCGAGCGGAGCTTGGCTTGAAAGTGCATTGCACCTAATTAGGAGAAATTTTCATGACGACGATAACAACTTCTGACCAAGCGTACGGCTCGCATATCGGTTCCCAGGAAACGCTGCAGCCCCTACCCTGATAGCCTGGTCGGCTCCAGCGAGTGGTTAGGCTACATCACTACCCATTACGGCAGACGACCATTCACGGCATCCAAGAACAATGCCTCAAATCGCTCCCGGTCAGCTTTCATCGCCACTCGCATGATGATCCCCCTCTCGCTCTCTAGCGTTCGGCCGCTTTCTGCCCCCTCTTCTTCAACCACTATCAAGGATATCTCCTGAAAGGTACCCAACCCTTCTTCAGTCACGATAGCTGCCGCGAGCGGGTCCCAGAAATAATACGATCCTAAACGAACGTATTCCTCCTGCGCTGCCAGCACACGGTACACAAACTCTGCTACAGACGTCGTTCGATCCCTCTCCAGACGTCTGTAGAACTCCATCGTTACAGGCGCATAATTGGTCGCGTCCAGCGGCACCAGTGTAATCGGTGCTCCTGAACCAAAAACCTCCGCTGCTGCCCGGGGGTCCACATAGAAATTCCACCCTGCTACTTCATTTTCGATATTGGAAGATGATCCGACATTACCTGCTACCTCTACCGCTCCTCCCATCACTGTGATCATCTCCAAATTCATCACCAACCCAGGCTCAGCCTCCAGCACCTCCCCCACATTCGTCAGCGGACCCAGTGTAATGAGATGCACCTTTTGTGGTGATCCCTGTATGATTCGAGTCAACAACTCGACTGCCGACTCGCTAGAAGTTTCTCTGCTATTCTCAGGAAGCGTCAGACCAAGTAGATCATCGACTCGTTCCCTCCACTCCGTTGGGAAAGCATGATCTCCTTCCAGCGGCACTTCGCGCCCACAAGCAACAGGTATTTCAGGTCGGCCTGCCAACGCTACCAGGTTGAGTGCATTTCGTGTCCCTGCAGAGCAATGTGCCTCACCTGCCCCTGTGACAGTAATAGCCTGGACATCTACATCGGACCGTCCCAGAAGATAAAGGATTGCCAACCAATCATCCGCTGCCATGTCCGTATCAATCACAACTGGTTGCGCATCTGCCGCTACCGCATGTGGCGTAATCGGTTCCAACGAAGGAGATGCCGTTCTGACACGCCCAAGTAACAATGCAAGCATCAAACCACTTGAAATGACTATGATTAGTAATATTGGATCCTGTTTCTCTTGGTTCACAGAGGTTCGACATACTGCACCGACTAACGCCAGCAAACCGCCGATGAATGTCACATAGATACCTACATCCGTGGCTCTAAGAAAACCATCATTAGGATCGATCTCAAGAACTCTATAAAAACCTCCGATAACCACTAGGATAGCCAATGTGGCCAAGATCGCGCTTGGAATTGAGTATCTTTTCCCTGTTCTTCCCTTCCAAAATATCCCAATAAGAAGAAGGATGAGACCAATACCACCAGTTATATAGCCACTACCTTCCCAGCCTATCTCAATGGCTTCATAAGCAGGCCCTTCAACGCCATAGAGAACAGGAGCCGATATCCAGGGGAGTCTTGATCCAAGAATTAAGATAAACCCACCTATAAAAACAAGCATCCGGTTAGTTCGCATTCGCATCTCTTTACACATCAGTTTGTAAACAGAGTACATCACCAGGCAGCCCAACTGGTTGATAACCAAACATCTTGATGCGCGAAATCCACCAAAGTCATTTTATCTGAATCAAAATCGACATCTCATCTGGATAAAGTCATTCACTGGGATACTATCAACACAATTTCCGTGTATAAAGTGAAATACTGGAGCTTATCCGTTAAATCTTCACGTTAATGGATTATATCAATATTTCAGGTCCTCTTTTTCAACAGCCTGGGATCTTTATGCGACTTTGTGCGCTGTTACTTCAGGCTAATTGTCGAACCGCCATGTCGCAAGGTTTATCCTAAAGAAGATGATTATGGCTCATATTATTGAGGGAATGCGTAAAGTCGGGGTGTTTCGAATGGCTGATTTTCTACCACATTTCAGCTTATTTCAGGCAGTGACCTTGGCCATGCTCTTCAAGTAGGCCTGGCGCAAGTTTTCGTCTTTGAGCAAGCCGCCGATTTCCCGGATCACTTCACCGGCCTCAGCCCGCTTGGCCCCGGCGTCACCGGCTCGCCCGGCCGCTTCCAATACATCGGCGGCCGCCAGCCGAGCTTGCCAGACATAGGGCCGCATATTCAGGGCCTGGGCTTCGGCTTCGGACTGTTCATAAGCAGCCAGCGCCGCCTCAACATCACCCTGGGCGGCAAAAACTTTGCCCTGGGTCAGGTAAGTCAGCGGCAACATTTGGTGCATCTGCTTCTCCTGGGCAAAAGCCTGGGCCTCGGCCGCCAGGCGAGCCGCTTCATCTAACTGCCCTCTGTCCAAGGCCAAGAGCGCCGAACCGGATAATAAACGCGCCCGTTCCAACAAGATAAACAGGGAGGGATGGTTCAAACCCTTTTGAAAGACATCCTCAGCCAACTCTGTATCGCCCAACCTCAGGGCGCAAAAACCCAAATCGGCCCAGGCAGCGCCGCCGGTCATGCTTCCGGCCGGTGACTCAAGCAGACGTAGGGCGTGTTGGTGAAACTTGGTGACTTCATCGCGGAATTGTTCGCTGATATTGAGGTAAGCCGTGCCCAGCGATCCCAAGGGCGGCACGACCATGAAGGGCATGAACTGTTCCATGGGCAAGGCCAAATCGAGCGCCTTTTGATTGCAGGAAAGGGACAGGCCATAATCTCCCTGCCAACTGGCCAATTCACCCTGGATCCAACCGCCGAACACCTGCGGGAAGAGGGCCCCAATTTTGCGGCCGATTCGTATGCCTTCCTCCAGGTTCGCTTTGGCCGTCTCAAAATCGCCTTTGATGATGGCTAACATAGGCAACGTCACCGCCAGCAAGCCCGCTTCGTGCTCCCGGTCGCCGATCTCCCGGGCCAGTCTAAGGGCCTTGTCGCCCGCCTCCTGCGCTTCTTCAAAGCGGGTCAAGTACATCAAGCTGCTGGCCACATGCTCCAGGCCCATGGTCATGTACTCCTTGGAACCCAGTTGCTCGCCCACAACCGTCAATTCGCTCATATGGTTGACGACCCCTTCGAAGTCGGCTTGGGCGGTACACATCTGGCAGCGAATGAGAGTCGTCTCGGCCATGCCCGAATGCTCTTTATATTGGCCGGCCAACTTGTCGGCCCGAGTCAGGTATTGATCGGCCTCCTGGAACTGACCCATGTGCAAGGCCGAAGTCGAGGCCAGTTTATTCAGGGCCGAGATTTGGGCGGCCGCGTCGTCAACATCTTCGGCCAGCGCCAGCAGCGTTTGGTAGGCTTCCAGCGCATCGGGTATACGGTTGGCGAAAAGTAGGGCGCTGCCCAAGCCTTCATAACCCCGGCGGATGGCGCTGAAGTCGTCTACATCGGCCGCGAGTTCCAAAGCCTGGTTGTAGTAATCAATGGCTTCGGCCGTGGCATAGGTGTGAGCGGCCTGATCGCCGGCTTGCACCAGGTAAGGCATCGCTTTGCCGGGCTGGCGGGCTTCCTGCCAGTGCCGGCCGATTTCGCCGGCCAACTCCGGATCCGAAATCGCCAGTGACTCGGCCGCGCGGCGGTGCAGTTCGCGGCGATTGCTGAGCAGGATCGAGCCGTAAGCCGCCTGTTGGGTGAGGACGTGTTTAAAAGTGTAGGTCCGTTGTGGGAAGCGGCTCTTTTCGCGGATGATTTCCCGGCGCTGCAAGTCGACCATCATCGGCTCCAATAACTCTGGCGTTCTCTCGATCACACCGGTCAGCAACTGGAATGAAAAATCTCGCCCTAACACGGCCGCCGCCTGGGTGATCTGGCGGCAATTCTCATCCAGCCGGTCCAAACGGGCATTGATGACGCCCACCAGCGTGTTCGGAATGGTGATATTTCGGATCTCTTGCGTGGCCCGCCAATGGCCGTCCTGACGAATGATCAGTTCGGCATCCAGCAGCGAACGAACGATCTCTTCCACGAAGAAGGGGTTGCCTTCCGACTTGTCCAGGATACTCTGGCGCACCTGTTCCGGCAGGTCCTCGACCTCCAATAGGCTGGCTACGAGTTGGCGCGAGTGGCCCTCGTTCAAGGGGCTAAGGGAAATCGACTGGTAACGATAATGGTAATCCCGTCCGGCCGCTTCGTGATAGGCCCAGGAAGGCTCTTGCCGCCGCGGCCGGAAGGCGGTGATGATCAGCAGCGGCGCGCTGTTGACCAACGGCAGCAGGCTATTCAACAATTCTAGCGAAGTCGGGTCGGTCCAGTGCAAATCGTCCAGGTAGAGGACCAGCGGCTGCCCAGCCACATGCTGTTCGATCAAGGCGCTGACGGCGCCGAAAATCATACCCCGCAGTTGGGGGGGCTGGAGGTACTTGACCCGTTCGGCGTCATCCAGTTCCAGGTGCAGGCCGAGCATGGTGGCTATGAAGGCGCTCATGGCCTCGCCCTGACCAGGGATCAAGGCCTCTATTCGCTCCTTAATTTGCCGAACCTGGACCGCGTCGGCGTCTCCCGGTTCCAAGCCAAAATAATCGTCGAAAAAATCCACGAAGGGAGCATAGGGCGTGTTCGTCTCATAGGATAGAGAACGCCCTTCGGCCCAGCACACATCCAAAGCCGGATCGGCGGCCGTGGCCTGGCGCAGTTCGGAAATCAGGCGTGATTTGCCCAGACCAGCCTCACCCATGACCGAAATGATCTGGCCCCTGCCCTGGTTTAACTCCTTCATGGCGGCCATCAAGATCGCCAATTGATCCTGGCGGCCGATCAGCGGCGCTTCCAGGTTATCGATGCCCCGTAAACTGCCCGGCTGGGCCTTGACCCCCAGGACCCGGTAAGCTAACAGCGGCTCCTCCCTGCCCTTGACATCCAGCTCGTCCAAGGCTTCAAAATCGAAGAGCGGGGCGATCAATTTATGTGTGGCTTCGGCGATTTGCACCGTGCCCGGCCTGGCCGTTTGCTCCATGCGGGCGGCTAGATTAATGGCGTCGCCCAGGGCCGTATATTCCATGCGTAGATCGGAACCCACGGCGCCGACGACCACCAGCCCGGTATTGATGCCGATACGCACGTCGAAGGAGGCCAGGCCCCAACGGCGCTGCACCTCCAGGCCGTATCGGCCGATAGCCTCCAAAATATCCAGGCCGGCCAACACCGCCCGTTGGGGATCGTCTTCGTGAGCGATGGGCGCGCCAAAAAAGGCCAGCAAACCGTCGCCCATCAGGCGGGCTACCGTGCCTTCGTACCGATAGATGGGCTCGATCATAAACTCGAAGGCGCCGTTGATTATTTCGCTCCATTCTTCCGGATCGAGGCGCGAGGCGGCCGAGGTGGAACCTTTAACATCGCAAAAGAGGATGGTCACGATTTTACGCTCGCCTTCCATCAAGCCGCTGTCGCGGGCCGCTTCCAGCCTGGCCATAAGTCCCCTGGGGATATAACGCTGGAGCATATCTCTCGACGGTGCAGACTCGGCGACCGGCGCTGATTCGGGTTCGGCAATGGGCTGGACGGCCGGTTCGGTCACTGCGGCCGGGGCCGTAGACTGAGTCTTCGCCACCGACTGTGTCGGTGCAGTAGACTGAGCCGACGCCGTCGGCTGGCCACAATTGAAGCAAAACTGAGCGCCGGCCGGCAGTTCGGTTTTACAATTGCTACAAGTCAGGACTAGCGCGCTTCCACAGTTGAAGCAGAAACGCGCGCCATCAGGATTCTGCGTATCGCATTTTGGACAATTCATTTGCGGTCTCCGTGTTCTGTGTGCGAAGTGAACCGTGGTTGGTTCTGGGGAGCGTTCTACCGTTCACGCCTATTTTACTCAGACAGTATAGTCCAAAACAGGAAATTTCCACACTCCTGCGTCATTTAGGTTCAGGATATTTCCAAAGTTGATCCTCAACTGTCATGCTCGCCCCCACCTTCGTGAGGATAAACTTCGGCGGGCATCCATTACCTTGAGGGCGAACATGGATTCCCGCATTCGCGGAGCCAGCCCTCACGAAAGTGGGGGAATGATGAATCAACTTACCGTTCCTGACTTTGTAAGGTTTCTTGCTAGCCCTCTGTGATCCTTCATAGTTGGGATAATTTTTGGTAAAGCAACCAGGATTTCTACTCTCGAGCAGTTCCGCCTCGTTTGTCTCTGTAGCGCACAGATATTATACTAGGTACTAGTCGTGTTAATAGGGTACTAAATGACGCCCCCTTATAATCACAATTGGAAATCGATCATGGCGAAAAGGAAGCAGAGCTCAGCCATAACGGAGCCGGTTGAATTTGAGGATCATGCCACTCAACTTCCAACCAATCCGGATAGGGCCATTAATGATATTGAACAGTTGCGAGAAATTCTGTATGGGAACCAGGCACGAACCACGGAAGAACGCTTGGATCGCCTGGAAAGGCAGTTGGATTCGACTCGTCAGCAGCTAAATGACACCTTTTCTGAAAGAATTGGCAATCTACGAGACTCGTCTCAGGAGCAGTTGACAAAATTGCGCAAGGAGTTGGTCGATTCCATCGATTTACATGACAAAACGTTATCCGATAAAGTGCAAGAAACCCACACTGAGTTTGATGCTAAAATGGGACAGCAAGCAGCTGAGTTAAAAACGGCAAATAAAGATTTCTCAGTGGCTATCGAGCAGCTATCAGCGGATTTTGATCAAAGAATGAAGCAAACTGAGAAGGAGCTTAGGGAGCAAATCGAACAGCTGGGCGAAGATATTCGAGATCGCCTACATAGCTATAAAGAAGAAACGCAAAAGCGAGATGACGACTTGCGTCAGGAATTCATGGCACTTGCTGCTTGGCTCGACACTAAAAAAACTTCGCGCCATGATTTAGGCCAGATGTTGACCGAGATTGGTCAACGGCTGCAGCAGGAAAAAGAGTCTTCACTCGATGACCCAGAGAAAGAGTAGGGCAGGTGATTCGGCCCAAGAATCAGGAACTGATTCGACCGACGAATCCACAAACCGTGTCGATCCCCAATTGGATACCATTCGTTCCATCTTGTTTGCCAGCGAACAAGCACGCATCAAGGCACTTGAGGATGAAACGAATAATTTAAACCGCCAAACGCAAATCGATCTAGATGAACTCCAAGGCCAAATCAATACACTCCAGACTTTGTTAGAAAGCGTCCGATCGGAGGCTGATAAGGAAAAGAAACGAGCCAACCAGCTGCAATCTGAACTTGATCAACTTCGTGAACAGTTCTATTTAGAATCGGAAGCGCTTTTTCCTCGCCTTGTGGCTGACCTAAGCAATATTATTACAAGAGCAATCCAAGTATCACGCCAAGCGATGGCTGATGCCTTAGGCCCGGTGATGGGGGATGCCATTCGCGTACAAATTAGAGACTCTCGCGAGGAAATGGTGGAAGCCCTTTATCCAGTTATTCTGGGTACAGTTCAACGAGCGATAAGCGAGTTTGCCCGAGAGCTGCAACGCAATATTGACGCGCGACTGAAGACAAGTTTTAGACCTCGTGGTGCTTTACGCACACTATATGCACGCATTCGGGGCATTTCTGAGAGCGAACTGATCCTGCGTGATTCGCTGCCTTTTGAAGTTGAAGAGATTTTTCTAATTCAACGTGAGTCAGGTTTATTAATGGCTCAAAAGGGATCTGATGTAGCTGAAGCGCCTGACTCAGATCTGATCAGTGGCATGTTAACTGCTATTCGCGATTTCGCTCGGGAATCATTTGGTGACGGTACGGCCGACGAGGAGCTTGACGAGATTCAATATGGTGGCGAAAGGATCATTATTCAAAGTGGTCAATTTGTGTATATTGCGGCGGTAGTTGGGGGAGTTGAGCCAGAGGGATTTCGATCCCAGCTGCGCCAATTCATAAACGAACTACACATTCGTTACAAGCCGCAGTTGCGTGACTACTCAGGCGATCCAGCCACGATACCGGAGCTAAATAGCCAGCTGGCGGTCTTGGAGCAAGAGATTCTGACTCCAGAGGTCGTTGTCTCTAAACCACTCGGCCGGAATCAGAGATTAGCCCTGATTGGGGCAGGGATTGTCGGTATAGTGGCCCTTGCCTGTGCTTGCTTCTATCTGCAATTCACCGTTGCTCTTCTGCCTATTGCCTTCGGTGACACACCAACTTGGCAACCTTCAGCAACGACAATTATTACACCCAGTTCAACGGCAACCCAGGCATTTACTCCAACGCCTTCGGCGACGATGACATTGACGCCCAGCTCGACACCAGAAACACCAAGCCCAACACCTTCCGCAACGAGCACGGAATCACCGACAAGCACATCAACGCCTACACCCTCCTTGACGCCCGAACCGGCGCCTGATACGGCACAGTCACGTACGAGTGCGCCGGTTTGGGTGCAACAATCGCCTGATTTACTATCGGCCAGGATTGATACTCTCCCAGCAGGAACGCCTGTTACCATTCTTGGCCAATTTGGACCTTGGGTAGAAGTGGAATGGCTGTCGGCTGCCGGCCTACAACGCGGCTGGATTTCTTTGCGGTGGATTAACCTGGCGGAGCCCATCCCGGCCGATCTGATCACGCCGGTCGCTGGCGGCTAGTCAAGGAAGATGGAGAAGATGCCCGTCGTTCAAAAAAAGGTCTGTTTACTAGGTGATTTCGCAGTGGGCAAAACAAGCCTGGTGAGACGTTTTGTTGAAGGCAGGTTCGACGAAAAATACCTGAGCACCATTGGCGTCAAGATCTCCCGGAAAGTCCTTGAACGTGATGGCTATACTCTTAGCTTGCTTATCTGGGATCTGGCAGGTGGCGAGGATTTCAAAGAGATAAGCCAGCGATATTTGTTGGGCGCTGTGGGAGCCTTGATCGTTTGTGACCTTACCAGAGCCGAAACTTTGACCTCACTGGAAAGATATGCTGAACAGCTGCGCGCAATTGATACGAGCGCGGCGATTGTCCTGATCGGCAACAAGGTAGATCGAGCCGGGGAATTGGTGATTGGCGATGATATGCTTGAGAGTGCTGGTCGGACTACGGCAAGCCCCTGGCTATTGACCAGCGCTAAAACCGGCGAACAGGTTGAGAAAGCATTTTTGCTCCTGGCAAAACAGATTGAGGCACGGGCATGAATGCTGCCGGCCAATCCGATTCATCGGCCTTATTCCTATCGGCTGCTAAGCAGTTTAACGAAGCGCGGCGCTATTCCTATGCCTCCCTCAGACCGGACTTGACTTTCGATCAAGCTGCAGAGGATTTCGCCCAGATGATCGGCCAACCGGGCGAGACAATTGTCAACCGAGCACTTACAGACCTATTATGGGAGTTCGTTGGCTTAGAGAATGTTCTGCAAGAGATCATTCAGGGAAAGCGCCCACAATACAGATTGGAACATGTTAATCGCGAACAGAAGGAAGGGACGCTCCGCTACCTGACCTTTCTGATAAAGCCGCTTAATGATAACAAGCCAATAGAAAGATTGCTGCTCTTGGTCGAAGATACCACTGACTATGGCCGATTGCATCAAGACCTGGTTCAAGACCGCAACGAGCTGCGCCTTATCCGCCGGGAACTTGCCGAGGCCAACGAAAAGCTGCAGCAACTGAACCGCCTGAAATCCATCTTCTTAGCGATGGCCGCTCACGATCTGCGCGGACCCCTTACTTCAATACACGGTTTCGCCGAGTTTCTTAAGGAAGATATCACCGGCAAAAAGCAGCTTGAGTTCGTGGAGATTATCGCCGTCCAATCCGACAGATTGCGACGCTTAATTAATGACCTGCTTGATTTGGACCAGATCGAGCAAGGGAAGTTGGTTCTCGATTGGCGTAAATGCAACTTAAAAGATGTTGTTGATGAAGTTGTGATTGCCTTGGTGCCGACCATCGAGATGCGCCGACAATCGATAACCGTCAATTTACCAACCCGGCCATTAGTGATCTGGGCCGATTCAGAACGCTTGACCCAAGTCGTGTATAATTTGATTGACAACGCTGTTAAGTACACGCCGGAAGGTGGGCAAATTCGGATAACAGCCAGGAGAAATCGGGAGTCGATAGAGTTGGAGGTAACGGATACGGGCCGGGGCATGACGGCTGATCAGGTTGCCAACCTGTTTAGCCTTTACTACCGTTCAGCGGAAGCTCGCCATAGTGATATACCGGGCACGGGCCTAGGTCTATTCATTGTCAAAACGCTCGTTGAAGCCCATCAAGGAGAGATTTCAGTCGAGAGCGATCTCGGCCGGGGAACATCTTTTTCGATTCGACTGCCGGTCAATCACAAAGCCGCGGGGAAAAGCGATGCAAGGGAAGAAAATTCTGATCATAGAGGATGATGTCTTTACCCGAAAATCGATTGAAGAAACATTTCGCCGGGCCGGGGCGGTGACCCATTCCGCACCGGACGGACAAGAGGGGCTGCGGCAATTCTATCAATTCCAACCCCATCTTGTAACCCTGGACCTCATGATGCCCCATACTGACGGTTGGGAGACTTGCCGCCAAATGCGTAAACTGGCCGATACGCCCATCATCATGTTGACGGCCATTAAAGATGAAAACGCCGAGGTCCGGGCCTTGGACATGGGTGCTATTGATTTTGTGACCAAACCCTTCAATCCAAAGGTGCTTCTGGCCCGGGCCAGGGCGGCGCTGCGGCAGGCAATACCGGCGGCGCCGGAGGTGGCATCCGTTTATCAGGATGGGTATCTGAAGGTGGATATCGAGACACGCCGGGTCCAGGTGCTGGGGCAGCCGGTGATGCTAACCAAGACCGAGTTTGAGCTGTTGGTTTATTTTATCCGTCACAAGGGACAGGTGTTGACCTTTGAGCAAATCCTGGAGCAGGTCTGGGGGGCAGGTTACGAAGCTAGCGCGGATTATGTACACGTCTATGTGTCCAGATTGCGGCGGAAAATGGAAGAAGATCCTAAGCAGCCGAAGTATTTGCTGTCCGAACGAGGGGTAGGCTACCGATTCGAGGGGAATGCCTAGGAGCAATTTATTGCTCGGAGAGCCAGCACAGAAGCACATTTGCGGTACTTACATTCGTTCGTTACCTCACGCAAGGGGCTTGGTGACCATCCTCTAATCGCCCCATAAGTCAAAATAGGCGCATGACCACACTCTGATCGAGGGACACAGGCGCTGGGTCCAATCCAGAGGCCCGGATTTAAGCAATCGTCAAGAGAATCTTCGGAATCGTTTAAGACCCATCCGTTAGCATAAAAAGTAGATAGAAGTCGACCTTTGAAAAAGCCGCAAAATGTTCTCGCTTGGTGGCCGTAGACAAAGGTCCAATAGGATGACACTTGGAGAATTTAAAAATGGACGCTTAGTTTACTCTGATTATTGGTTTTGTCCTCGGCTTATTAGCCAAGTCGGCGTATGACAAATTTTTGGGTGGCCAGGAAACAAAATCTGCAGGCCAGGAGGAGGAATTTCGGGCTCGTCTAGCTGCATTAGAAGGTGAGAACAAGGAATTACGGTTTGAACTTGATCAGCAACCCGAGGTTGTCGTAAAAGAAAAAGACCGCCTGGAAAAGATCAAGGGAGTTGGGCCGGTATTTGCCAATCGTTTTAATGAGGCCGGTATCTACACCTTTACCGAGCTGGCGACGGTCACTCCGGAGCAGGCGCGTGACATCATCAAGCCCCAAGAATGGCAAGCAATTGATCCCGAAAGCTGGATAACTGAAGCCCAGAACCTGGCTTCGGCTGAGGCCTAGTACGGCAGAGATCGCCAAGAAACACAGACATGGTTGACGTTAAAGTCCTAATAATTGACAGTGATCCAGAATTTTGTCAAAAAGTAGCCCAGCTCTTTGGTCAGTCCGGTGCCGACGTCAAAATTGAAACTAGCGGACAACAAGGGCTCATGCAATTCTACGAGTGGCGGCCGGATCTGGTCATTCTTGACATCTCAATGGCTCAATCAGATGACTGGGAAGTCTGCGGCCTATTGTGCAGCATCTCCGATTCACCTGTAATTATCCTCTCGTCAATAAGGGACGACGATATGCTGGTTCGGGCGCTGGATATGGGCGCGGCCGATTTCTTGACCAAACCTTTTAACCTTGACATCTTGCTAGCTCGGGCCAGGGCCGCGCTCCGCAATACGAACAACAACCATGCTGGACAACATTCATGGTCATATCAGGATAGTCGCATCGGAATTGACCTGGGCCGGCGGCGCGTATTGGTCGATGGAAAACCAGTCGGTTTGACCAAAACAGAGTACCGCTTGCTGGCATACTTACTGCGCAATGCCGGCCAGGTGTTGTCGATTGATCGGATATTGGAAAATGTCTGGGGAACAGGATATCGGGATAGCTCCGCCTCAGTCCACGTGTATATCTCCCGCCTACGTAAGAAACTAGAAGCGGATCCGCAGAGACCACGCTATCTTCAGACGGAATATGGGCTGGGGTACCGGTTTGAAACCAGAAAGAATGGCAACGCCCATTAGGCTGTTACTGTTAGAAGATTGTTAGAATTTTTTAAGAGAAAGATTAGAGCAAGCTGATATGATAGATTAGGCGCACAGTCGCATCGAAATTACACTTCGCATCGAAATTACACGGTGGGTTTGTGGAGCAAATACCAAGAAAGATTTGGTGACGCCAGAATAATACAAAAAATCTTCACAGATAGATTTGATAACCAAATAGCGAGCAAAAGCGTGTAGTTGGCCTTTTCTGCTCTTGCCCGCATTTAGGGTAAAAGCTCGTCCATCGTGATGGTGGGTTCGAAAGATGGTGCCGAGTATAGCCAGGCGCTTAGCAAGCACAGGACATTTTAGAACAAATATCAAGACGACCAATCGATCTTCAACTGGACCCTGGGTTGCAACCGCGGAAAGGGTGTTGCCTGTCATTGCGGGTCCGCTTTTATCTTTTAGTTAAGGAATTATTCTAGGAGGCAAGTCGTTTGCAGAAGACTTTAAAATATCTTACAAATTCAGCTAATCCACATGAGATAAAGTTCAGGGTGGTAAATCCACCTTTTATCATAAATGGATGCACTCAACTGCATAGCCCATTTCATATATATATAGATAACGGCACTTGTGGGTTTTCTGATCCGGCCGGATCATTTATTCGAACCAATTATTATTCCACCGGCCGAATGACAGGCACCACGACTACTAATTTTATCGTAACTGGCTGTGCTACGGCCGGTGACCCGAGGACGATCGCAAGTATGCGGCCGTCCTCGTTTTAGTTTATGGAGGAGTTTAGAAATGACTCGTAATCAGAAAGCAATTGTTGATAAAGGAAAGATTGCCATGCTCCGGGCTTGGCCCGGATCGAAGGCAGCGCTGGCTTTGTTTTTGCTGGCGCTGGTTGTACTTCTGTCGGTCACCGTTGCCAGCGCGGTCGGCATCGTTGATGACGGCGGCGCAAATGATGCCGTCGGCCAGAACGACCTTACGCGATTGGCATATGACGATACCGATCCTGACTTCTTAGACGTCCAGTGGTCATGGGATGAACCATCAGCCATCACCGGCGGTGGTCAGGCGGTCAATGCCTGCGCAATGTTTGACACCGACGGCGATGGGAACGTGAACTATTCCCTGTGTGTCGAGGTGTCGGAGGATCAGGACCCGACCTCACCAACTTTTGGTCAACTCGTTATTTCACACCCGCCCCCCCCAGATGGGGATACGTGGTTCCCGCATTGGATCGAGTGCAGTGACGCAAAGGATGATCGCTGTACCCAGCCGGACCGTCTCGGCGATCCCGTAGACCTTCCCGCTGGCCTGGGCGCTACGACATGTTCGGTCGCAGTCACTGCGACCGACCCATTTGACGCCACGGCTCTTAATGGACCGGGCAGCGACTACCCCAATGATATCGAGGCAACTTGCTTTATCGATACAAGCCTCTTGCCTGCTGCAGGAACCTATGAGTTTGTCAACGTCTGCTCGTATCCATCGGCTGGCAATGACGGCAACAACAATCCATTCGATTGCGTCGTCACCCCGGGAAGCGGCTTTCTGACTATCGTCAAAGTCGCAGATCCCGACGACACCACGCAATTCGATTTCACACTCGACCCAGCGTCGAGTAGTGGAGAAACTACGTTCTCGATCACTGGCAGCGGTATAGTCGTCGAGAGGATCCCCCTTATCAAATCCACGGGCCAAGGTAGTGTGGGACCCTACTCGCTGCTGGAGGCGGTGCCGGCCACGTGGCAACTAGACGGTGCCACATGTACCACCAGTGGTACACCAACCGGAACGCCAAGCACAACGTTCCCGGCACTTGGTGTGACAGATGCGGGCCTGACAGCCATCAATATACAGCCTGGTCTAGAGACGATATGTACGTTCACGAACAGCATCGCCTTCGTGCCGGACCCATCGCTCACGGTGGTGAAGAGCTCGACGACCACCAGTCTCTCAGCCCCCAGCACAGTCACCTACAGCTACCTGGTGACCAACACCGGCAACGTACCTATTACCGGACTGTCACTGTTCGACGACAACGTCGACGCCGCCCCGGTCTGTGTCTCCACCACGCTGACGGTGGCACCCGATGCCGGGTCGACCACGACCTGTACGGCGACCCACACCTTCACCCAGGCTGAGCTCGATGCCAATGGTTCGCCAACAGCGGACAGCGGCGTCCTGTTCAACAACGTGACGGCATCCTCGAACGAAGCGCCGGATGCGACCGACGATCTATCGATCCCCATCACGCAGAACGCGTTGATGACGGTAGAGAAGTCCTCAACGACCACGAGCTTGTCAGCGCCGGGGACGGTGACGTACGACTACCTGGTGACCAACACGGGTAATGTGACCCTGACAGGTATCAGTTTGTCCGACGACAACGATAACGACGATGTAAGCTGTGAGGCCACAACGCTGGCTCCAGGAGCAACCACGACCTGTACGGCGACGCACACCTTCACCCAAGCTGAGCTGGAGGCCAATGGTTCACCGACAGCGGACAGCGGAGCCCTGTACAACTTCGTGACGGCCAGTTCCAACGAGGCGCCGGATGCGACCGACGACCTGAGCATCCCGATCGAGAAGAATGCGTCAATCACCGTGGAGAAGTCTTCGACGACTACGAGCCTATCGGCACCGGGTACAGTGACCTACAACTACCTCGTCACCAACACCGGCAACGTGACGATCACCGGTCTGTCGCTCAGTGATGACAACGACAACGACGACATGGTGTGTGGTTCTAGCACGCTGACGGTGGCGCCCGATGCCGGGTCGACCACAACCTGTACAGCGACGCACACCTTCACCCAGGCAGAACTGGAGGCAGGCGGAACGCTGGACAACACCGTAACGGCATCCTCGAATGAGGCGCCGGATGCAACTGACGACCTGAGCATCCCGATCACGAAGAATGCGTCAATCACCGTGGAGAAGTCCTCGGCGACGACCAGCCTATCGGCACCGGGAACAGTGACCTACAACTATCTGGTGACCAACACCGGCAACGTCACCATCACCGGTCTGTCGCTCAGTGATGACAACGACAACGACGACATGGTCTGTGGTTCCAGCACGCTGACGGTGGCGCCCGATACCGGGTCGACCACAACCTGTACAGCGACGCACACCTTCACCCAGGCAGAACTGGATGCAGGCGGAACGCTGGACAACACCGTAACGGCATCCTCGAATGAGGCGCCGGATGCAACTGACGACCTGAGCATCCCGATCACGAAGAATGCGTCAATCACCGTGGAGAAGTCCTCGGCGACGACCAGCCTATCGGCACCAGGAACAGTGACCTACAACTATCTGGTGACCAACACCGGCAACGTCACCATCACCGGTCTGTCGCTCAGTGATGACAACGACAACGACGACATGGTCTGTGGTTCCAGCACGCTGGCGGTGGCGCCCGATGTCGGGTCGACCACAACCTGTACAGCGACGCACACCTTCACCCAGGCAGAACTGGATGCAGGCGGAACGCTGGACAACACCGTGACGGCTAGCTCCAACGAGACGCCAGATGCGACAGATGACTTGAGCATCCCGATTATCCAGAACCCATCACTAAACACGGACAAGGCTTTGTTTAGCAATGCCGACGAGGATGGTTCTGGCGATGTCTCGGCCGGTGACACCTTGACCTACCGCATCACGGTGACCAATAACGGCACGGTCAACCTGACCAATGTGACGGTCGATGATGACCTCACGGAAACGATCGATGCGCTCTGTTCAACCCTCTTAGCACCAACCGCGAGTTGCTTCGTGGACGTGCTTTATCAGGTAACGGCAGCCGATGTGACAGCTGGCAACATCCACAACGTGGGTACTGGTGACAGCGACCAGACACCTCCGGATACCGATCCCGAGGATGTACCAGTGCCAACACCAAGTCTGTCCGTGGTCAAATCTCTGACCAGCAACGCCGATGAGGATGGCTCTGGTGACGTGAGTGTAGGCGATACCTTGACCTACGACATCGTGGCCACCAACGACGGCACCGCCAACCTGACCGGTGTGGTTGTCTCCGATAACCTGACCGGTGATTTCACCGGCGACGGCGTCAACCCCGCCTGTGCTGACCCACTGGCACCGGCTGCAACCTGTACGCTAACGGTGAACTACACCGTGACCGCGGCTGACGTGACAGCCGGCAACATTGCCAACGTGGGTACGGCCGACAGCGACCAGACCCCGCCCACCGAAGAGCCCGAAGACGTCCCAGTTCCAACACCAAGTCTGTCCGTGGTCAAATCTCTGACCAGCAACGCCGACGAGGATGGTTCTGGTGATGTGAGTGTAGGCGATACCTTGACCTACGGCATCGTGGCCACCAACGACGGCACCGCCAACCTGACCAATGTGACAGTGAGTGATGACCTGACCGGTGATTCCACTTCCTGTGCATCTTTAGCTCCCGGCGGCACCTGTGTGCTGACGGTGACCTACGTGGTGACCCAGGACGATGTCGATGCCGGCCAGATCGTCAACACCGGTACGGCCGATTCAGATGAAACACCACCGACCGAGGATCCCAATACCGAACCTGTACCGCAGAACCCGTCAATCTTGGCCAACAAGGTGTTGGCGGGCAACGCTGACGAAGATGGCAGCTTAGATGTCTCTCTGGGCGATACGCTCAGCTACGACATCACCGCCACCAACGATGGCAATGTCACTCTGACCAACGTCACAGTTGATGACAACCTGACGGGTACAACGGACGCTTTCTGCGCCGCCAGCCTGGCCCCCGGCCAAAGCTGCACGGTAACAGTAACCTACATTGTCACTCAGGGCGACGTCGATGCCGGACAGATCGACAACCTCGGCACCGTTGAAGGCACCGACCCCAACGGCGACCCGCAGACCGACGACGATCCGGAGACTGTTGATGCACCGCAGAACCCGTCAATCTTGGCCGACAAGGTATTGGCGAGCAACGTCGACGAAGACGGTAGCTTAGACGTCTCCTTGGGCGACACGCTGGCCTACACTATTACGGCCACCAACGACGGCAATGTGACGTTGACCAACGTGACCGTCGACGATGACTTGACTGGCACGACAAACGCCTTCTGTGCCGCCAGCCTCGCCCCAGGCGATAGCTGCGATGTTGTGGTCACCTACGTTGTGACCCAGGCAAACGTGGATGCCGGTCAGATCGATAATATCGGTACGGTAGAAGGTACGGATCCCAATGGCGACCCGCAGACCGACACCGATCCCGAAACAGTCGATGTGCCGCAGGATCCATCGATCCTGGCCGACAAGGTATTGGCGAGCAACGCCGACGAAGACGGTAGCTTAGACGTCTCCTTGGGCGACACGCTGGCCTACACTATTACGGCCACCAACGACGGCAATGTGACGTTGACCAACGTGACCGTCGACGATGACTTGACTGGCACGACAAACGCCTTCTGTGCCGCCAGCCTCGCCCCAGGCGATAGCTGCGATGTTGTGGTCACCTACGTTGTGACCCAGGCAAACGTGGATGCCGGTCAGATCGATAATATCGGTACGGTAGAAGGTACGGATCCCAATGGCGACCCGCAGACCGACACCGATCCCGAAACAGTCGATGTGCCGCAGGATCCATCGATCCTGGCCGACAAGGTATTGGCGAGCAACGCCGACGAAGACGGTAGCTTAGACGTCTCCTTGGGCGACACGCTGGCCTACACTATTACGGCCACCAACGACGGCAATGTGACGTTGACCAACGTGACCGTCGACGATGACTTGACTGGCACGACAAACGCCTTCTGTGCCGCCAGCCTCGCCCCAGGCGATAGCTGCGATGTTGTGGTCACCTACGTTGTGACCCAGGCAAACGTGGATGCCGGTCAGATCGATAATATCGGTACGGTAGAAGGTACGGATCCCAATGGCGACCCGCAGACCGACACCGATCCCGAAACAGTCGATGTGCCGCAGGATCCATCGATCCTGGCCGACAAGGTATTGGCGAGCAACGCCGACGAAGACGGTAGCTTAGACGTCTCCTTGGGCGACACGCTGGCCTACACTATTACGGCCACCAACGACGGCAATGTGACGTTGACCAACGTGACCGTCGACGATGACTTGACTGGCACGACAAACGCCTTCTGTGCCGCCAGCCTCGCCCCAGGCGATAGCTGCGATGTTGTGGTCACCTACGTTGTGACCCAGGCAAACGTGGATGCCGGTCAGATCGATAATATCGGTACGGTAGAAGGTACGGATCCCAATGGCGACCCGCAGACCGACACCGATCCCGAAACAGTCGATGTACCGCAGAACCCGTCAATCTTGGCCAACAAGGTGTTGGCGGGCAACGCTGACGAAGATGGCAGCTTAGATGTCTCTCTGGGCGATACGCTCAGCTACGACATCACCGCCACCAACGATGGCAATGTCACTCTGACCAACGTCACAGTTGATGACAACCTGACGGGTACAACGGACGCTTTCTGCGCCGCCAGCCTCGCCCCAGGCGATAGCTGCGATGTTGTGGTCACCTACGTTGTGACCCAGGCAAACGTGGATGCCGGTCAGATCGATAATATCGGTACGGTAGAAGGTACGGATCCCAATGGCGACCCGCAGACCGACACCGATCCCGAAACAGTCGATGTGCCGCAGGATCCATCGATCCTGGCCGACAAGGTATTGGCGAGCAACGCCGACGAAGACGGTAGCTTAGACGTCTCCTTGGGCGACACGCTGGCCTACACTATTACGGCCACCAACGACGGCAATGTGACGTTGACCAACGTGACCGTCGACGATGACTTGACTGGCACGACAAACGCCTTCTGTGCCGCCAGCCTCGCCCCAGGCGATAGCTGCGATGTTGTGGTCACCTACGTTGTGACCCAGGCAAACGTGGATGCCGGTCAGATCGACAACCTCGGCACCGTTGAAGGCACGCCTCCCAGTGGGCCAGATGTAACAGACACTGATCCGGAGACCGTCGATGTGCCGCAGAACCCGTCGATTGATATCGAAAAGTACACCAACGGTTCCAATGCCGACGCCGCTCCTGGCCCAGAAATCCTGGTGGGTGAAGAAGTAACCTGGGAATTTGTGGTGACCAATGACGGCAACGTCACGCTGAACAACATTGTCGTCGTTGACAGTGTGTTGGCGGATGTGGATATCGATTGTGGCGATGGTTTGGGCACAAACAGCATTTCCAGCCTGCTACCGGGACACTCTCAGACCTGCACGGCCACAGGCACGGCCACCGCAGACCAGTATGAGAACCTCGGTTCTGTCAGCGGTTCCGGGCCGCAAAATCAGCCAGTTTTAGACTCGGACCCCAGCCACTACTTTGGCGCCACGCCGGCCATCAGCATCGTGAAACTGACCAACGGTGCAGACGGTTCGGAGATCCTCGAAGGTTCCGCTGTTGAGTGGACCTACGAGGTCAGCAACGACGGCAACGTGGATGTCTTTGACCTGACCGTGTCTGACGACGTACAGGGCTTCGTGTGCGACATCGCCTCTCTGGCGGCTGGCGCTTCGACCACCTGTTCGCTCAACGGCACAGCCGGCTTCGGTCTCTACGAAAACCTCGGCTCCGCCGCCGGCACTTACACCGATGGTTCGGGTAACGAGGCTCCGCTCAACGCCGACGACCCAAGCTCTTACCTGGGTGCACGGCCAGCCATCAGCATCGTGAAACTGACCAACGGTGCGGACGGTTCGGAGATCCTCGAAGGTTCCGCTGTTGAGTGGACCTACGAGGTCAGCAACGACGGCAACGTGGATGTCTTTGACCTGACCGTGTCTGACGATGTACAGGGCTTCGTGTGCGACATCGCCTCTCTGGCGGCTGGCACCTCGACCACCTGTTCGCTCAACGGCACAGCCGGGTTCGGTCTCTACGAAAACCTCGGCTCCGCCGCCGGCACTTACACCGATGGTTCGGGTAACGAAACTCCGCTCAACGCCGAAGACCCAAGCTCTTACCTGGGTGCACGGCCAGCAATCAGTATCGTGAAACTGACCAACGGCCAAGATGGTTCGGAAATCCTCGAAGGTTCCGCTGTTGAGTGGACCTACGAGGTCAGCAACGACGGCAACGTGGATGTCTTTGACCTGACCGTGTCTGACGACGTACAGGGCTTCGTGTGCGACATCGCCTCTCTGGCGGCTGGCGCTTCGACCACCTGTTCGCTCAACGGCATAGCCAGCTTCGGTCTCTACGAAAACCTCGGCTCCGCCGCCGGCACTTACACCGATGGTTCGGGTAACGAGGCTCCGCTCAACGCCGACGACCCAAGCTCTTACCTGGGTGCACGGCCAGCCATCAGCATCGTGAAACTGACCAACGGTGCGGACGGTTCGGAGATCCTCGAAGGTTCCACTGTTGAGTGGACCTACGAGGTCAGCAACGATGGCAACGTGGATGTCTTTGACCTGACCGTGTCTGACGACGTACAGGGCTTCGTGTGCGACATCGCCTCTCTGGCGGCTGGCACCTCGACCACCTGTTCGCTCAACGGCACAGCCGGGTTCGGTCTCTACGAAAACCTCGGCTCCGCCGCCGGCACTTACACCGATGGTTCGGGTAACGAAACTCCGCTCAACGCCGAAGACCCAAGCTCTTACCTGGGTGCACGGCCAGCCATCAGTATCGTGAAACTGACCAACGGCCAAGATGGTTCGGAAATCCTCGAAGGTTCCGCTGTTGAGTGGACCTACGAGGTCAGCAATGACGGCAACGTGGATGTCTTTGACCTGACCGTGTCCGACGACGTACAGGGCTTCGTGTGCGACATCGCCTCTCTGGCGGCTGGCACCTCGACCACCTGTTCGCTCTCCGGCACAGCCGGGTTCGGTCTCTACGAAAACCTCGGCTCCGCCGCCGGCACTTACACCGATGGTTCGGGTAACGAGGCTCCGCTCAACGCCGAAGACCCAAGCTCCTACCTGGGTGCCACGCCATCAGTAGACATCGTCAAGACCTTCGCCGATGACTCGGTGATCGCCGGTGATGCGGGCAGTTCCTTCACCCTAGTCGTGACCAACACCGGCAATGTCGATCTCGACAACGTGTCGGTATTCGACGATGTGGATGGCCGCCTGACGGTCACCGGCGTTTCGGCTACCGCCGGTGTTGACGATGACAGCGATACCGATGCCCAAACCGTGGAATGGCTGATTGCCAATCTTGGTGTGGGTAAGTCGGTGACGATCACGGTCGTCTTCTCGGTCGACTCGTCGGTGCCTGAGGTGCTCGGGCTGCCCAACACGGCAACCGTCTCGGACACCTACACCGATGCCTCGGGTAACTCGACCGATATCGACGACGAGGACAGTGACACCATCGACATCCTGGTTGACATCAACCTGTCGATCGTCAAGACCTTTGATCCGACATCCGTACCACAAGGCACGAACCAGTCGTTCACCATCGAGGTGAGCAATGCCGGGCTGTCGGACGCGCTCATCGTCAACGGCACAGGCGTCACCGTCACAGACTCGGTGCACAGCTCGCTTGCCGTGACCGGCGTCAACTTGACATCGGGTACCGGCGATTGCTCCTTCGCTGGCCAGGAAGTGGGCTGTACGGTCAACATCCCGGCCGGTGAGTCAGTGCTGATCACCGTCGACTACGTAACGGCACCGTTCCTGGACGCCGACCCGTCGCCCTACGGCACGCAGGCAGGTGACGACTTCCGCTTCGTGTTCGTCAACGGCAGTATCCTCGAAGGCTCGACAGATGGTGGACCGGTGTTGCTCGATGGTGTGGACATCACGGCAGACGTGACCATCCTCAGCAGCCTGACGAGGAACGACCTCATCTTCGACCCGCCAGGCGACGATCCAGCGTTCGAGATGCATCTTTCCTGCTCCGATCCCTTCACGGGCGGTTGGGGCCAGTCGGCTGGACCGGTAGAGGGCGTCGATACGAACTGGCAGATCGCCTACTTCTCGATTGCCCGGTATAACAGTCAGGGCTTCTTCAAGAACTGTGGCAACGTGGTCAATGAATTCGACGTGCCGAACACGGCTTTCGCCACGGGTACCGATTCGTTCGGCACCGAGACGGTCTCTGATGACGCCACTGTGACGGTCACGGCGGGGATCAAACTCGATCGCCTGCAGACCAATGGCAAGCGGCTGACCGTTCGGTTGACCAACTTCACGGGCGAGGACAAGGAAATTGTCGATGTCTTCCTCGTATGGCCGGACAGCAACGGCGACCTGACCAAGGTCTGGCTGACTTATGGCCGGACCAACGACATCATCTGGGACGGAACCGCGGCACCCACTTCCGCTTCGCTCGACAGAGACGATTCGGGTTGGATCGGCGGTACGCTGCTGACGGGTGAAGCCATCATGCGCTTCGACTACAAGAACAAGTCGGCCGACAGCGGTTACACCATCCGGGTGAACTTCAATGATGGTACGTTCCTGGACATTAGCCAGTAGATAGCGTTTCACAGCTAAGTTCAGCACTATAAGGAGGACCCTGGCTTCGGCCAGGGTCCTCTTTTTTCGTAGAGATTCGCAGGCAATGTGGAAGCAAAAAAAATCATGATCGATAGCCGTGTTCTGATCATCGCGAAGGATGTGTCTGTTCTCCGATCCTTGGAAGAGGAATTTGAGCGCTCCGGCGCGCGGGTCTTCGTCGCCACAAGCGGCCGGGACGGGCTCCGACAACTCTATTCGGGCCAGCCCGATTTAGTCGTCCTGGAGATGGAGCTAGAGGACCTCGACGGGTTGAAACTTTGCCAGCGGATACGTCAATTGACTGACCTTCCGATCATCATTTTCTCGGCCGCTGTGGATGAGGCGTTAGAACTTCGGGCGCTTGAAATGGGGGCAGATGATTACCTGACCAGGCCCTTCAGGTCTGATGTTTTGCTGGCCCGGACCTAGACCGCTTTGCGCAAAGCGATTAACGACCACTGGCTGCGGCAGTGGCGGTTGTCTTACCAGGATGATCACATCACTATCGACTTGAGCAAGCAGCGCGTATTGGTCGATGGAAAACCGGTCGGTTTGACCAAAACAGAGTACCGGTTGATGGGCTACTTACTGCGCAATGCCGGCCGTGTATTGTCGATTGATCAGATATTGAAAAATGTCTGGGGAACCGGTTACCAGGATAGCTCTGCCACAGTACACGTTTATGTCTCGCGTCTACGAAAGAAGATGGAGAGAGAGCCCCAGAAACCTCGCTATTTACTGTCGGAATACGGCCGAGGCTATCGATTCGAAGCTCCTTTGGAGAAGATCCAGCCTACCTCAGTTTAAAACCCCTTCGACTACACAACTTCTTTTCACTTTATCGTTTCACCCGAACCTGGCAAAACAGCAGCTCAGAAGTGCCTGGCCCTGAATCATAACAATCAGCAGAGTGGCGACGCCATCATTTTGCCGTTTTTAGGTGCCCCTACTGGGACTGTCTGAGAAGCTAAAAGCTTAAGAAAAATCCAGAGCGAAAATACGCCTTGTTAGCGTTATTTCTGGCTATTTTCGGCAATTATTAAGAATGTGACAGGAAATCTTTAAGACCAGATGGTTAGAATTAAGGTGGTAAGAAAGAAGATTGTGGCTTTTTAAACCGAGGGTGTCAGGGGTGATTATTTCTAGGATCGAGGGCGTAAGCCCGTTCACTGAGAACAAGTTGCGAGAACAAGGCATTACGACGACCGAAGCTTTACTTGAAATGTGCGGTAGTGTACAGGGTCGCAGACAGCTTTCGGCCGCTACAGGTTTGGCCGAGGACCTCATCCTTGATTGGGTGAATCTGGCCGACCTGATGCGGATAAGTGGCGTCGGCAAGGAATACAGTGATCTGTTGGAGCAGAGTGGCGTCGATACTGTGAAAGAACTGCGCCGGCGCAATCCGGAAAAACTTCACAAGGCTATTTTGGCAACCAATAATGAGAAACACCTGGTGCACCATACTCCTTCCTGTGCCAGAGTAAAGCGCTGGGTTGAGGAAGCAATAAATCTCCCCATAAAGGTTACGTATTAACAGCAGTAGATATAGTAGAGCCAGAAAAATCTATCTAAAACAGGAGCGTGAAACAATGGATGAATTAGTCAATTTGGTATCTGAAAAGGCGAGTATATCGGATTCACAAGCTGCGATGGCAGTAAAAACCGTCATGGACTTTCTCAATGATAAGCTACCCGCACCTCTCGGTGATCAAGTCAAGAATGCTCTGGAAGGTGATACATCTGCCAATGCTGTAAGGGAACTTGCCGATGGTCTTGGGGGATTATTTAGCAACAAATAGAAGACAAAACGCTGTCTTACTGATTGGTATCCTCAAATAAGTGTATTGGTATATAAATCCGTCTGCGAGGTTTACCCAGGAAGTTGCGTGTAGTCGATGCGGGTGGCTTAGTGCCATACCCAGGGGAGAGGAGTGATCAGGAAGTGTGCGGCCGCATGGTCGCACACTTGGTCAAATTTAATGAGGAAACACAGCTCGTTAGGTTGTAATGTGAAATATCGAAGGAGAAAAAAATGATCAAAGAGTTTAAAGAATTCATCATGCGTGGGAGCGTGCTTGACCTGGCCATCGGCATCATCATTGGGGCTGCATTTGCAGCCGTCGTTAACTCGCTTGTCAATGACATCATTATGCCACCCATCGGATATTTGCTTGGCGGGGTGAATTTCGCCGATCTATTTATCAGCTTGGATGGTCAAGCCTATGATTCTCTGGTTGCGGCCCAAGATGCTGGTGCGGCGACCATCAATTACGGTCTCTTCATCAATGCGATCATCGTCTTCCTGGTTGTTGCTTTTGTCATCTTCATGATCATAAAGGCAGTCAATCGCGCACAGGGAGAGGAGGAAGAAACACCGGCCGAGCCGACCACAAAGGAATGTCCATATTGCCTATCAGAGATTGCCTTGGAAGCAACTCGTTGTCCACATTGCACCTCGAAACTCGAACCTGTATCGGTTGGTTAATAAGCAGTAAATAAACAAGACGTCGTAGGTCGACTCAGCAAGCTGAGTTCCAGGCCTACGACGTCTGAGATCTAACCAGCCGGCGGCAATGATTGTAGATACAGCCACATTCCCTGGAGCTCTTCATCGTCGAACTTGCCGAAGGATTCCCAGGGCATCACCTCCGGGTCGATCTGGCGGCCGTCGGGCGTGAGGCCGGTATGCATGAATAACAAGAATTCTTCTTCTGACCAGGAGTTAAGCGCGCTATCGCCACGCAAACTGGGCACGGGCGGGGCACCAGGTTCTCCTGATGGGCCGCCGGCCAGGTCCGGTCCGTGACAGCCGGCGCATAATCCGGCCACGTAGGCGCCGTATTCGAGGTTGGCGCCTACCTCGGGCATGGCCGGGAATGGTTGGTCATGGTCGATATATTCGGCCGGGAAAACCTGGCCCATCATGCCGCTGCCCAGCAATATTTTGCCCATGAAGGTCAGTTCGGGGCCCGGCAGGCTGTTTTCTAGCCGGGGCACCGTTTTTAAATAGGCGATGATAGCCCCTAAATCCTCGGCGCTGAGCTTAATGAAAGATTCAGCCGGCATGATCACCAACTGGCGGCCGTCCTGGTCCAGGCCATGGCGAATGGCCAGCACCAACTCTTCATCGCTGTGCGTATCCCCTACCCCAGAGATGTTGGCCGCGTAAACCAGGCCGATGGCCGGATCGGCCAGTAAGGGTTGGCCGCTTAGATCTGGGCCGTGGCATGATTTGCAGCCCACGTTGACCAGGTGCTCGCCCCGGGCCAGCGCGGCCGCATCATCGGGAATGGTGATGGATTCAGCCTGGACATCGTCGTGGGTCTTTTTGAGCCGCGATCCGCCCATGATGTTCAAGAGTACGGCCGCTACCACCAATAAACCAACCAGGACTGCTAAAACGATGCCGATCCATTTCAAAACTTTTTTCATATGAATGCCTCCTCAATCAATTTGTTAATCTATTTTTTTGATAACTGTCCCCTACCCTGCACTCCGGCGCGCGGATGATCCGGCAGACCGGATGAGGACGATGCTGGCGGCGATGAGCCATAAATAAAAGAGTATATAGGACACAAAAATCGCCCCCGAGGGTAGGTCCCAAAAGGCCCGGCCGATGAGCAAGGCGGTTCCCGTGACCAAGCCAAACCAGCCCAACCAACGGGGCAGCGCGCCGTCGCGCAGGGCCACGATACCCGTGGCCAAAAGGAAACCGGCCAGAAAAACCCATAAGGTGACAAAACCAAGATTGCCCTCGTCAAACAGGTAACGGGCCAATTGAGGGTCCAAGCCTTCCTCAATCCTGAATACCGCCAGGCCCCAGCCGTTGCTGGCCATGCTGACCGCCACTCCCGCCAGGGCGCTGCCGAAAGCGACCAACGACATCCAGGCCGGCGCTTCTTCGTGCCGCCGCAGCCGGGCCCATAAGGCCCCCAGGAACCAGATGAAGGCCAGCATCGATAGGCTCGACAGAAAATCACCGGTATTGAAGAGTAGTTGGTCCCGGTTCTCGAAGAAGGATTACGATCTCGCCGGCCGGGGCGTTGAAAGACGGTTCCGCACCGCCAATCTGGATCAGGCCCTGGGCGATGAGCTGCAGAACGACATAGGCTATTCCCCCTGAGGCCGCTAGTTGTTCCCAACGATGTTTAGACATGAAAACCTCCTGTTTGAAAACATGCAAGGATTACCTTAATGACCTCCAGGTTACACGAGAGAGCATCCCCTTGTCATGAGGCAGGAGACTCTATTGGGTCGGGAAAGGTGGGACTGGGGAAGCGGGAATTATTCCCGGCTGGCTGGACGGAGCCTAGCTTGGGGTTAACGGCCGGGGGAAGGCCTTTTTATTGGCAAAAAGGGGATATCGCGTAATCGAATGCCAGCAGCATCGTAGACAGCGTTGGCGATGGCGGCCGGCGTCGGACCGATGCTCGCTTCACCGCTGCCCAGGAAGGGGCTGCCTGGCCGGTTGAGGATCAAGACTTCTATGGTTGGGATCTCGGAAAAAGTCGCGATTGGATAGGTGTCCCAATCACGACTGAGAACACCCTGGGTATCATAAATTACCTGTTCTTTGAGGGTCATGCTGGCCGCCTGAATGAAACCGCCTTCCAATTGGTTGCTCAGCCCATCGGGATTAACTACCTGACCGGCTTCTCCAACGATGACGGCGCGTTTTAATTCGATTAGCCCGTCTCCTTCATCTACATACACTTCCACGACGACGGCACAATAGGCAGCGCTGTTTTTATAGCGGGCAAAGGCTATCCCGCGGCCCCAATTCTCCGGCATACTGGCGCCCCAATTGGCTTTCTCGGCGGCCGCCTCAATCACGGCAATCGCCCGTTCATCGTCCAGATTCCTCAGGCGGAATTCAAGGGGATCAATACCGGCCGCGTGTGAAAGTTCATCCATGAACGACTCGAGGGCAAAAACATTGGCAAATGCCCCTAGCCCACGGAAGGATGAAACTCTCAACGCCGGATGTAACTGAACATGTTTGACGATTCGTTTTTGGCTGAATTTATAAAGTGGATCGGCATTTCTATGAGAACCACCATTATTCCACATCCCTGAGCTTAACGGCGGCTTGGGCATTGGCTCTTCTAAGTGCCAGGCGGCCAGCAGACCAGAACTCTTTTCATCTACCCGGCTTCGACCCAAATGGGGTGGGCTGTAGACGTCATGGTTCCAGTTTAGCACATTCCCTAACTCATCCAGGCTGGCGCCCATCTTAATGACGGCCGCCGGGCTATACGGCTCCCACTGGTGTTCATTTTCCCGAGTCCACTTCAATAAGACTGGACGGCCGGGCATCGCCCGGGCCAACAAGGCCGCATCAAGGGCCGCGTCATCTGCGCCATTGTGCCCGTAACAACCGGAGCCTTCCACATGGATGAAATGGACCTGCTCCGGGGCCATCTTGAGCACTCTCGCGATATTGTCGCGTGGTTGAAAAGCCCCCTGGCTGTGCCCCCAGATGGTGAATTTATCTGCCAACAAATAGGCTAATGCCGAAGATGGACCCAGGGTGGCATGCATATGGTAGGGTTTCGTGTAAGTTGCCTTAATCGTATGTGCGCCCTCTGGCGGCGCCTGCACGGCAGGGATGGGATCGAAGGTGGCCGTGCCATCGACCACAAGATAAGACTCATCGATCGACGATTCTATTTCATGATAGAGTCCGTCTTGCCAGGAGGGACTGGGGGCGCTTTCCCATATGGCAAGTCCGGCTAACTGCTTCATCGCCTGCTCAGCCTGTTCTTCTCGTTCAGCAATGACGCCCAGGAAAGTACCGTCTCTGACGACTTTGAGTACGCCGGGCATTTGTTCCACAATCATCGTATCAGCAGATAGTAATCTTGCCTGATAAGAAGGCGGCCGCACCACACGGGCATGGAGCATATGGTCCAGCTCCAAGTCTTGAACGAATGGGTGGGTCCCGGTGACTTTTGCAGGTAGATCCAGGCGCTTCGCGGCTTTTCCTAGCAACTGATAGCTACCGGCCGTCTTGGGTTGCACAGCACCGCTGATTTGACGATGGAATGGCTTCCCGCCGAGCATCGTCCAATAGCTGGTAGTTGCTCCAGTCGCCGAGTTAGTGACTCGTCCATCTTCCACAACCAAATCATCGGGCCAGGCTTCTAGTTCCTCGATCGCTAATTGGAGCAACGCCCACCTTGCTTCGGCGGCCGCCTGGCGAATTGCATGACCAGAAGTCTGAAGAGACATGCTGCCTACGGTTAGGCCTTCATCTGGCGTTTGTTCGGTATCGCCCATCACCATCTGCAAACGCGCAATAGAGACATCAAGTTCCTCGGCCGCGATTTGGGCCAAGGCAGTCTCGATTCCCTGACCATACTCTACCTTGCCACTAAAGATTGTGATTGTTTCATCCTGGTTAATTTTGATCCATGTATCCAGATCAGGGTTCTCCAACAAGGAATTGGGCAGTTTCTGGTTTTGTACAGGCAAGGGTTTTGAATTTATCGTTTCATAAAGGGCGTTTTGAGCTGGGCGCGCGATACGTAATTTAATCGCCCGGCGGACTCGCTCATGTGTACCACAGCGACACAGATGTCCGTCAAGGGCCTGGTTGATTTGGGCTTCGGTTGGGTAGCGGTGTTTATTTAACAATCCCTGGGCGGCGATAATTAAACCGGCCGTACAATAACCGCATTGTGTCGCCTGCTCCTCAATAAAAGCTTCTTGCAATGGGTGAAGTTTTTCGGGCCTGCCAAGCCCTTCAATAGTGATGATCTTTAATCCCTGAACGGAGCCAACTGACAGGCGACAAGATGGTACAGCTTCACCGTCGATTAATACGCTGCAAGCCCCGCACTGTTCCAGCCCACAGGCATATTTAGCGCCCTTTAAGCCCATTTCATTACGTAAAACATAGAGTAAGGGCGTTTCAGGCTCAACATCTAAATGGTAAGTTTGCCCGTTTACTTTCAATTCTATTAATTCGGTCATAAGTCCTCGAATGAAGTGGAGAAGAATGGCCCCAATAAATTAACCTCAAAATTGGCTGACATACAAGCTATTGAAGAAATCGTTTTGCGCAATTGCTCTTAGAAGATTAGTCTAAAAATATATCAAGGGGTTCTCCAGATCGATTCATCGCTTCAGCAAGGGATACTCCGATCAAATCACGATCGAACGCTTCATAACCTTAGAGATCAACGTTGCTTCTTCTGTTTCGGCCGGCGGCAGGCTACCCTGGCCAGGGATGGATGGCGGGGTCTATTTGCTGATCTGGTTGGACTAGATCGCTGGAGCGTTTCCTGGGCCTTAAGCCTGCGTCAGAGGATTCAGCTCGTCTCGTCGTTCTTGTCCTCAACTTCGACGTAGTTCATTCAACGATTTATTCTTCCTCTTCAACCGCGACATTGGCTTCTTCATCGATGCTTGCGGCCGCTGCCTCGCCGGCCGGCTCATCTTCGGCCGTTAACTGTTTGACTGGCACTGCGGGGACTTTTGCGTCCTGCTCCGGGTGCAGAGCTCGCCAGCAGAGCACGATGACGGCGCCCTGGGAAAATATGAACCAGGCGAATAGCAAGGTATTAAGGATGGAGATGATGTCGATCCATAGCGGGATCTGGCTGTTCACCTGTTCGGTGCGCTCGATGGCCAGGCCCAATCGCGCTTCAATACCGGCAATTCTCGCTGCCATCTCCTCCACGCGGGTATTTAGCCGGTTGATGGGCGTGCTGATCGCTTCGACCAGGTTCTCTGCTCTAGCTTCTCGCCTCTGCTGGATCTCGTCCTTCAATTCAGTTAGCCCTACGGCGATCTCCTCCATACCGGTACGAATGGAAGCGATCTCCTCGCTGCCCGGTATCTCAAGATTGATGAAGGGAATGCTGTTGATGGCCGCGATGGCTTCCTCAATGGCGATCACCGTATCATATATAGCCACGAAGTTATCGCGGGCCCGGTTCGTGTTGGGTTCGATATCCTCGCCAACAATTAGAGAAACGGCCTCCAGGATAAGACTGGTGTCGGCCAATTCTTCGCCCGCTTCTTGTACCCGCTGGTTGGCAGTTTCCAGGGCGGCCGTAGTCTCTGAAAGGGCGGCACCGGCATTAATCGATACCTCTTCCATACGCTGCAGGGCGGTATCGAAAGAGGTCAGCACGGTTTGAATCGTCTCGGTTACAGGCTTATTGATGACCCAGCCACCAATGATGCCGGCCAGGCCGAGTAATAGAAATAAAATACTGATGACTATGGCAGCATACAATAAGATACGTTTGAAGATGGGCACCTCTTCTTTCTGGGCTTCTACTTCAATGGTTGTCATTTAAGATTGTTCCTCTGTCACGACGTTTGTATTTTTTACCCAGCCTTTCATCACCTGGTGCACGGCCGCAGCGCCGACTAACGGCTCTCCGTCTATCGGCAGCTCGGATGGATACAGCACAAAAGGTTGGGTCTGGTAGCCGCCCATCCCGCCATGACAGCCAATCAACTCCTCATATGCCGCCACCTCATTGGTCTCAGCGTTGTAGAAGCTGTTGACCAGGATATCGGGGCAGTTGGGGAAGGTATCTTCTCGAATCAGGTGCTGGGCGGCCCTGGGTCCAAAGGCGGCTAAGGGATCCTCGCCCTCAACTCTTTCTTCGGTGAGATAGTTGCGTCCATTAGCGCCCATCACCAGCGGGCCATGTTCCTCCGAATGAACCATGGCGAAGCCCACGCCCTCGTGAGCGACCAGGCCTTCTAACATCCCAGGCAGGAACGTCTCCATCTCCTCTAGCGTGGCCCGCGTTTCCCGTTTCGTGCCGTAGACCAAGCCCAGGTTACCCGAGGCCAGCACGACAATTCGAGGCAGTTCGTCGCCCTTATCTTTATCAGAATCTGCTTCCTTCTCCTCTTCGATGGCTAACTCGCTGCTTTGCTCCAATTCAAGCTTATCGTCGACCGTGTACCGTTTGACCGCCCCGGCCATCCGTTGGACGCCCGCCCCTTTCTCTTGCTGCATGGCGTCGGTCAGGAAGATGCTGACGTTGCTGGCGCCCTCACCGGCCGAAGTAATACCTTGCACCAGCTTATCCTCAGCCAGTTCCTGCACCAGATCTTCCAGCGTTTTGCCATAGCGCTGCAGGAAAGTCGCGCCGCCGCTCTGGCCATGGTCGGAAAGGATGACGAAGTGGTAGGGGCGCGGCGCGTTCTTGGCCGCGTTTTCCAAGCGGGCGAACTGCTGGTCGATCTTGAAAAGGGCGTCAAAAGCGTCCTTGGTCTCTACGCCAGAATGGTGAGCTACCTCGTCATAGCCGACAAAGGTGGCGTAAGCCGAAGGCATGCCGGCGAGGATATCGCCGATGAGAGTGTAGATATTCAGCTCGCGCAGAATGGTGGTCGTCACGCCCCTGACCAGGGCGTATTTGAAGTTGCGATGGTGCTTATCCAGGCGGGGCTGCACGTCTTTACGTCGTTGTTGCCAGAAACGATACCTTTCCAGGACGATGTCCCAAAAGAACAGCAGTAAGGTGCGGGTGAAGTTGTAGGGGCTGGCGAAATAGGCGTAGAAATCGGCGGTGTGAAAGCGAGAGAAGTCTTTGATGGTGCTGGCCGTGTTCATGACATTGGGGGCATCACCCGACATCAGGTTGCCCCGGCTGGCGCCATTCTCTACCAGCAGGCCGTTGCCGTCGGAGTGTTCTTTCTCCAGGAGGGCGACGTCGTCGGGGTTGCTGGAAGAGACCAGCACCTTGCGTTCCCGGTCATACCAGCGAAAAGCGGGCATGTCGAAATTATTGCCATGTAACAGGCCGGCCTGGCTGGCCCCGGTTTGAGATGACAGGTCTGTTTCCCAGCCAACTATTTGGTGGCTGCCCTCGTCGAGCCAGCGTTTCATGGTCGGCGCAAACCCCTCGGCCATGGCTTTCTCCAGCACCGGCTTGGCCAGGCCATCGATTTCCAGGAAGAATACGGCAGGCACATCGGTCTCCTCGATTTTGCCTTGTTTGCGCATGCGGCGGGCGATGACGTTGCGGTAGTATGAGCCGTCGTCGTCGATGGTGAATAAGGTGCTTAGAATGACGTTGATGGCGGTGATGCCTATGGAAGCCCAGATGGCCGTCCAGAAGATGCTGTCCACCTGAAAGCCAGGGATAAATTCGGAGGCCAGCATGATGATGGCGCCGTTGAGCACCAGGAAAAGCAAGCCGCCGGTGAAGACGGCGAAAGGCAACAGGATACGACTCAGGAATGGCCAGAGCAAGGCGTTCAACAGGCCGATGAGAGCCACGGCTACAATAGCTGTCCCCAGCCTGGCGATGACCAGGCCATCCAGCAACCAAGCCATCACGAGCAGTCCAATAACCTCGAAGATGCCGATGATTAGGATTCGAACGATGGGGTGTTCTGCTATGGAGGTTTTGCGATTTTTCATTGTGTTTTTCCTTTACAAACAATGGCCGATAGTCAGTGGTTCTTTCGATAAAGAGTTGGCGAACAGACCGTTAAGTGCAATTGCGCAAATCTTAATGGAATGACATGCGATCCAGTAGGCGCAATTGCCTAGAAGTAAACCGTTACCAACAAATTTCATTCCTGAAGAATTTATGGCGGTTTACTTAAATGGCCGCCAATAGAATGCATTCATATCCCTCCGCTAAATCATAATCCATCACCGGTCGGACGGCTAGTCCTAGAATTAAGGCTGAGTTTACGAACAATCTGCCGGTCAGTATCAAGTGCCAGTCACCGAAGAAGGTGACAGGCACAGGTGGCCTGGTAATTGAATGAGATGAGAATAGGTGACTGTAATCTACTTAAAAACACACATCATTGTTCCGGTGTATAATAAGAATTGAAAACCGTCATGCGCGAATCTAGCGGTAGAGTGCAATTGCGCAAATCTTTATGGACATGCAATCCAGCAGGCGCAATTGCCTAGAAGAAAACCGCTGCCAACAAAGTTCATTCCCGAAGATTTTATGGCCTTTTACTAAACGACGGGGAGGCCAGGAGGCTGTATCGCGATGGGGCAACAAGAGATCGAGTTGATCCTGAGCCGGCATTGGTCGAGCTATCTCGATACGCCGATCTTTTTGATCGATCCCGTTGGTAATTTACTCTACTACAACGAACCGGCCGAAGTCATCCTCGGCCGCCGTTTTGCCGAAACCGGCGAGATGACGGCCGAAGAGTGGTCGACCATCTTCAGCATCACCGATGAAGAATTGCGATTGCTCGATCCGGAAGAGTTGCCCTTGACCATCGCCTTGTCACAACGCCGGCCGGTCTACAGGCGTTTGTATTTGGCCGGCCTAGACAAAATTCAACGCCATATCGCCACCGTTTGTTTTCCCCTGATAGGCCAGGCCGACCGCTTTCTGGGCGCCGTAGCTATATTCTGGGAGTTAGACGACTGATGAAAGTCACCCTCTGGGGAACCCGTGGCTCAGTACCAACCCCTGGCCCAGAAACCATACGCTACGGCGGTAACACTTCCTGCGTGGAGGTTGAGGGTGAGGACGGCACCTTGTTAGTCCTGGATGCTGGCACCGGTATCCGCCGGTTAAGCGCCAATCTACCCAGCCCTTTAAGGCGGGTGGACATCTTACTGACTCACCTGCACCTGGACCATATTCAAGGTCTGGGATTTTTTGGGCCGCTGCGCCAGCCGGAAGTTGAAGTCCACATTTGGGGTCCGGCCAGCACCCTCTTCACCCTGAGAAATCGCCTGTCTCGTTACCTGTCGCCGCCCCTCTTTCCCGTCTATATCCGCGACCTGACCTCGAAAATGAAGCTGCACGAAATCACCGAAGATACTTTCCAGATCGGCGAATTCACCATCACCTCGGCCCTGGTCGTCCACCTCGACCCGACGCTGGGTTATCGCATCACCGATCCACTAGGGACGATGACCTACTTACCTGACCACGAACCCGCATTGGGCCCACGCGATTTTCCCTGTGAACCCCAATGGACCTCGGGCTACGATCTGGCGGCCGGAGCCGATTTGTTGATCCACGATTGCCAATACACCCTTGAAGAGTACCGGACGCGAGTCGGTTGGGGCCACAGCTCCATGCCCCACGCCTTCACCTTCGCCGAATTGGCCCAGGTCCGCCATTTTGTGCCTTTCCACCACGATCCCTCCCACGGCGACGACGAGCTCGACCGCTTATTTGAGGAGCAAATCAGGGCCTTCCAGCCGGCCTATAGGGTTACGCCGGGCGTCGACGGCTCCATCTTTGAGCTCAACGGTCACCCCAAAAGTTCCTCGTAGATAGGATTTACTAAAAAGCCCGGCTTCATCTTGCAGAAGCCGGGCTTTTTTATGGCGTTTTCCTTAACCGGCGACCTATCCGGTCGCTTCGGCTCCCGGTATTTGCCAATACCGGGTAAGTGGCGCTAATGGTTCATTCAACCAGGGCTCGTCAACATCAATTTACTGTTGCGCCGCGGCGGCCGCGTCGACCAAACCATGGCCGAAGAACGAGGTCCGGCCATTATTGCCGTAACAATGCCGGGGATCACCTTCGAGCTGTACCGACGGGCATTCCAGCTGCTGGGCCGATCGCTGCACGGCCGCCTTGACCGCGCCGGGGCTCCAGTTGGGGTGATTCTCCTTGACCAGGGCGGCCACACCGGCGGCGTGCGGTGACGACATGGAGGTGCCGTTCAGGTAAGCGTAGCGGTAGCCGCCATCGGCCAGGACAGTCAAGCCATCAAAACCTGGACCACCGTTTACTTCCAGAAAATCAAAGAAATCCCAGATTCCTTCATCAGGATCGCTGGTGCTGGACAGCGCCGCTAGCACCGCATCCTGCCGGGTATTGGTAGCCCGGAAGTAATCACCACCGGGAGCAGCCACGTCTACACGTGACATGCCCACGCTGGAGTAATCGGCGATCCACAGATCATAACCCGGGTAGCCGATTGGGCCAGTGGCCGAAACCGTCATTACGCCGGGCAATTCGGCCGGAGCCACGCGGCAGTTGTTGCCTACGTCACGAATCTCTGCCGAGTCAGGCGGCCAATCGGGGCTGGAATCATCGATGCCTGGGTGCTGCAGGTCGGCCACTTCATTACCGGCCGAAGCCACGATGAGCACGCCTCGCTGCTGGGCGTAGCGGGCGGCCCTCTCCAGATCCTTGAGGATGGCCCGCTGCTCGGCTTCTGATTTGCAATAGTAGAGGTAGGGGTCAGCATAAAGGCTCAGGTTGACCACGTCCAGCTGCTGGTCGCCGGCGTAGCGCAGCGCTGCTGCCACCGAGTCGGCGAAGCAGTAGCCCACCTGGGTGCAGGCCTTCAGCCCGACGATGGTCGCTTCGGGGGCTATCCCGGCAATGCCGATGCCATTAACCGGGGCGGCGATGGTGGAGGCGACATGGGAGCCGTGCCCGTTGCGATCCTGCACAGCCCCTTTGTTTGAGCAATCGCCATTGGCGACCTCCGAGGGGTCGGCGGTGGGCGTGTCGTCGAAAGATGAATGAGCACGACAGATCCACGTCCAGGTTAGGCTCGATGTCGGGATGATTGAAGTCGACGCCACTGTCGATGATACCAACCTTGACGCCTTTGCCGGTAGCATGAGCGAAGCTCTCAGTACCGGCATTAATAATGGCCATATCCCACTGACACGGCCCAAACGGTTCGCTGTTGGGGACGCCAAAGGTACTGCCGTAAAGCCCTTCGCACTTGGCGATGATCTCGGCCTGGGTGGAATATGCCAACGCCACAGAACTGACCACAATAGTCACCACAACAAGTGCAATCACAAGTAAAACTACTTTCAAGCGATTCATTTGATTTTTCTCCTCGGAATATGAGATTGTAGAAAGAGCCCATGCTGCCTCCCCCGCGATCCACCACGACGACCAAGACTCTCCTCGCGGCGAGTACAGGGACGGTGCGATCAGTAAGCGCCAAACTTACAAGGGTATGAACATTATACACTATTATTTGTTCAAATGATCTAAATACAACTCCAACGTTTGACAGATAGAGGGTAATAAACGATAAAGAAGGATACAGAACCACAAGAGGGATTAAGTGCAATTGCGCAAATCTTTATGGAATGAGATGCAATCCAGTAGGCGCAATTGCCTAGAAGTAAACCGCTACCAACAAAGTTCATACCCGAAGAATTTATGGCGGTTTACTTAATGGAGTGCCTAAAGATGAATATCAAGACAAGCATGGTCGATTTCCCGTCTAACGGCCGGACGACGCCCGGATATCTGGCCCGGCCGGATGATAGTGGCGGGCACCCGGCGGTGGTGGTCATTCAGGAGTGGTGGGGATTGGTACCCCATATCAAGGAGGTGGCCGATCGTTTCGCGGCCGAGGGGTATGTCGCCCTGGCCCCGGATCTCTACTATGGACAAGAGGCCAGCGAGCCGGACGAAGCCCGCAAATTGGCTATGGCCCTGGATCGGGATAAGGCCGTGGCCGAAATCGGGGCGGCGGCGCGCTATCTCAAAGGGCTGTCTTCGGTCAGCTCTCAAAAGGTGGGCGTGGTCGGTTGGTGCATGGGCGGCGGCCTTTCGCTCTCAGCGGCGGCCGAAGATGGCGATATCGGGGCCGCGGTCTGCTTCTATGGCCGGCCGTTATCTGAGGCCGATACGGCCAGACTAGAGGTACCGGTCCTGGGCCTTTTTGCCGGTGAAGATCATGGCATAGCGGTAGCCGATGTCCGGGCCTTTGAAAGAGAGTTGGAACGGCATGGTGTTGCCCATGAGATCCACCTTTACGAAGAGGCCCACCACGCTTTCTTCAATAATACCCGGCCGGTTTACGATCCCGAGGCGGCCGCTGATGCTTGGAAACGGACCCTGGCCTGGTTCCGAACGTATCTGTAAAACTGAACCTTCTCTCCCAATAATAGAACCTATGACCGAGAAACAACTTCCGCCATTCGAGCCGGGGAGACAACTTCCGTCATTCGTGCCCGGAATGGAACTTTGCCGGCGTTTTTACGAAGAAGCGGTCCGCCCTCTGCTGGTCACGAATTACTCCCAACTACTTTATTCGGCCGGCCGGCTGGACCGGGGATCAGATGTTTTGGGCTTTGATACCCACCAGTCCCGCGACCATCATTGGGGGCCGAAGGTCACCTTGTTCCTGACAGAAGCGGACCTGGCTTCGCTTGGCGAATCGATTATGGAGCTGATGGCCCGGCAGCTGCCTTTTGAAGTGATGGGTTATCCAACCCACTTCGCTAATCCGGATATCGACGGCGGCTTGGTCACTTACACCAACGAGCGGCCGATCAATCATGGGGTCACGTTGGCTACCGTACGGGGCTTTACCGAGGAATACCTTGGGGTCGATGCGACCCAAGCCATGGATGACCTGGCCTGGCTGACTATGCCATCCCAGCACCTGTGCACCTTACGCTCAGGGCGTGTCTTTCATGATGGGCTGGGGCTTTTGGGCCTTGTTCGCCAGCGGCTTGATTGGTACCCGCATGATATCTGGTTGTACTTGATGGCCAACCAGTGGCGTCGAATCGATCAACTTGAGCCTTTTTTGGGGCGGTGCGGAGATGTGGAAGATGAGCTTGGATCCCGCCTCATTGGGGCGCGGCTGATAGACGAGATCATGAGGCTGGTCTTTCTTATCGAAAGACAATACGCGCCATACGCCAAATGGTTCGGCAGCGCCTTTGCCCGGCTGGAAAACGGGGAACGGTTGGCGCCGATATTTCACAATATTCTGGATGAAAAGACATGGCGGGAACGAGAATCGTGGATGAACCAGGCCTATCTGCACCTGGGAGAGATGCACAACAAGCTCGGGGTAACCAGGCCGGTTGAGGTCCGGGTGGCGCCTTTTCACTCAAGGCCCTACCTGGTGCCCCACTCGGATCGTTTTGTGGAGGCACTCCATGAGGCGATTAAGTCAGAAGCGGTCCAGGTCTTGCCCCGGCATGTGGGCGGGGTTGGGCAGTTTGTGGATTCGACGGATATCCTCGATTCGGTGGAGAGGCTGAAGACGCTGGGAGTGATCTATTCGCTGTAGGGGCTCGTAGTCTAGGTCTGGTTATCCATCATGCGAAACAGATGATCTTCGTCACTGACGAGCTAGGGCCAGGGAATCTAAAATTATTAGACATGTGGCGGGCCATTAATGTTTGCTTGTCTTGCTTCCCGGTGGATTCGCCACCACTGGTGAATAACAAAGAGTCTGGCGTTGTCTGGCTTGAAAAGGTTCGATCATGGACACATCAAATGTTCTGTGGGCTGAAGTAGACGATCAGGGTCGCTTAGTCGTGCCAGCCGGCGTGGCCAAAGATTTTGGTCTTGAGCCGGGAGCCAGGGCCCGCATAGAGCTGGACGGCCACAATTTCCGCTTGCACCGGCCGGTCACCCACCTGAGGAAGATCTACCTGGAGCCGACCAATCGCTGCAATATCTCTTGCCGGATCTGTATCCGCCAGAGCTGGAAGACAGAATTGGGCAAGATGTCCGGCGCAGACCTTCCAGCGAATCCTGGACAGCCTGACCTCGATTTCGCCCCGGCCGACTATTTTTTTCGGCGGTTTGGGCGAACCCCTCTTCCATCCCCAAACCATCGAGATGGTCCGCCAGGTCAAAGAGTTGGGCGCGCGGGCCGAGTTGATCACCAATGGCACCTTACTCGATGAAGAACGTTCCCGGGGATTGATCAGCGCCGGACTGGATACCTTGTGGGTCTCTATCGACGGGGCGACGCCGGAAAGTTATGCCGACGTGCGCCTGGGGGCCGAACTGCCCAAGGTATTGGCAAATCTGAAACGGTTCAAACGATTACGGCCGCCGGCCCACCGGCCGACGCCGGCCATCGGCATCGCCTTCGTGGCCATGAAACGCAACTTAGCCGATTTACCCCAGGTCCTGGCCCTCGGCCGGCGGCTGGGCGCCAAACAGTTCATGGTCAGCAACGTCCTGCCCCATACAGAGGAAATGATGCAGGAGACGCTGTACGATCGGACCTTGAGCGACATCGCCTACCTTCCCTCGGCCTGGTTGCCCAAGGTCAATCTGCCCAAGATGGAGATCAACGAAGAAACGCGCGAACCCTTTTTCCAGGCCTTGAATAGCAACTTAAACGTGACTTATGCCGGCAACAACTTTGGCGGCCGGAACGATGTCTGTGTCTTCATCGAAAGTGGCTCCATGACCATCGGCTGGGATGGCAGCGTCAGTCCTTGCCCTCCCCTACTCTACTCGCACGTCAGTTACCTGAACGGCCGGCGGCGCACCTCCAAGCGTCACATCATCGGCAATGTGTCACAAACCGGCTTGTTGGACCTATGGCGCGAGCCAGACTACGTCGCCTACCGGGAAAGAGTGCAGCGTTTCGCCTTTGCTCCCTGCACCTTTTGCGGCGGCTGCGATCTGCTGGATAGCAACGAGGAAGATTGCCTGGGCAACGGTTTCCCGGCCTGCGGCGGTTGTCTCTGGGCCCAAGCCGTCATTCGCTGCCCGTGATCGGGCGCTTTCTTAGCCAAACTTGCGGGATTTAAACAAAATACCCCGCAAGTTTCTGACCAGCGACTTTGGTATTACCATGTCCCAGAAACAGGATAAATAAGGGTGCCCTATAATCAGTGAATTACTGATATAATAAAAACTCTCTTTTTGGCCTTGCACAAATTTTGGCCCCACAAAAAATCCACCATAAACCGATAGGACCGAATTAAAAAAAGCACTCGCCGTGTTGGAAGCTCAGCGGGCAATTCTGGGCGATGCCGTTGTGGATGCCGCGATAGCGCCCATCCGCGAACAACTGGCTACCCAGGAGCAAGGCGAGGGTCAAGCAGGCGTTGTCTTGCCGGCCGGGCGCGGGCGTCATTATCATACTATTCAGCGGCCTTGGGACGATGATTTGGAATTACGAGGTGGCTCTTAAAAAAAAGAACTCTAGTAACCCATGGGGGCCAGAGGTTTCTTTACTTTGATTTCTTAACCGGGTTTCTTAACTACAAGAGATAGAAGGGAACGCCAATTACCAGACTTACGTGAGGATGGGCAAAATATCGGGGGTTTTCCAGAAGCCGGTCAGTATGGCTAAGGCAGTCGTCAGGCAATCCATTACTCATTGCCCGAGGCCACGTTCAAGCCGGCAATATTCGAATGGTGTGGACCATTGATTTCGGCTACAACAAAAAAATCCCATGTCGAGTCTGGGATTTTTCTGAGCTGCGTTTTTTTGGAAAAAAGCCAACGAGCAGAAGCTTGTTACATTACCTGGAATGTCTCGTAGATGGATACCTGGCCGCCATGCTTGATTTGAGGATGATTCATCGCCTTAGCAACGGCATCATCAAGTGACTCGGCTGAGATTACTGTATAGCCGGTTGCCGGCGGTGATCCGACAGGGCCGTCGCTTACACCGTCACTCGTGATACTCTTGGACGCGCCAAATGGATTGCCGCCATCCAAGATTGCGGCGCCCATACCTTCATACCAGGCGCCCCATTCCGCCATGATTGCTTGCCGCTTTTCCTCGGTTTGTTCCATACCAGGACCACCTGTATAAACTAACACAAAATTCGTCACGATTTTTCTCCTTTCTCATAATTTGATACTTTTATATTATTACAGCGCAAGGTTAGTTGAAAGTCGTTCCAAACGGCCCTTGCGATGGGAAAGATAAGCAGCGTAATTTCTACGCTGGTAATAACGAACGGTCCGAATAGCTGCCTGGACATCGAATTTGGGCATGGGTAAAACGCTCAAGAGTAGTAAACGGACTTGGTAGACGGTCAGAGCTGGCGCTCGTTTTTTGAAAAAGATGCGCATTCGAACCAGAAACAGATGAGCCAGGAAAGCAAAGAACATATGGTGATGCCAACCCAGCCAACTGCGCAATTCATAGTGGTCAAAGCCGACCTCGACTTTGCCGGCTCGAAAAATGATTTCCACTGGCCAACGCATCCCGCTGACCCGTACCAATTCAAGCGGGTCGATATCTGCCGGGGCATTGCTAAGGTAGTATTTGATTTCAGTAGGGTCATCGAGGTTGCGGCGCATGATGAGCCAGCTTTCTGGACCAGGCAAACCCTTCCGGGCTTCCACGATACGCAAGCAGGCAAAATCACAAACCAATGGGCCCTTGGTGCCTTCTTTGATTCTGGCACGGACCCAGGCATTATCCGGCAGTTGTTGTGCCAAGGCATCCACTCGCTGCGATTTCTGCTCAGGGTTGCGCAAGCGCAGACGCGTCGGTTTGCGACCGCGACCTTTCCAGGCGGGCAGATGGACTTCCGGTCTCTCGATCCAAATAGGGCTCGAACAGCTGACTTCCACGAAATACCACTGGCCCAAATCTGCGATACCATCTCGAAACGCGGCCGAATCGCCATACAACTCGTCCGCAGCTACCCATTTGCAGGGCAATTCACCACGCTCAAGGGCAGCTTGCAGCATGTCCAGGGCTATTTCAGGTTTGGTCTGATAGCGGGTCTCTTCTGGAACGCCACACTCTTGGCGTTTCTCTGTATGCGTTTCGGCAAACCATTGCTCTGGAAGAAACAAACGGGCGTCCAAAAAACTGTGTCCCTTCCGACTGGCATACCCAAGGTAAACACCCACCTGCGAATTAGCGACCTTGCCCACCGAACCACACCACTGCCAGCCCACTCCCACCGAGTGCTGTCCCTGTTTCAACATCCCAGACTCATCGACCAAGACAACGCCATCAGCTTCACCCAGCGTTTCCACCACCAGTCCTTGATGGATCGCCGTCATCGCCTCGCACGACCAGGGGCTTTGCCCCATGAAGTGCTGCAAACTGCGTACATTGGCACCAAAGCGCAAAGCGATCCGTTCTGTCACCTTACGCGGCAAATCGCTCAACAAGCCTTTCAGATACACCCAGCCATGTGCAGCTTGGTCGCTGCGTGCAAATACTGGTTGATAACGCTGATAAGTTTCTGCCAATGCCTCAACCATTTTGTGAATATCTGCCGCCGTCAAATGCCATTCCGGCGGTGGGCAAATTTCCGTTACAATCTCTGTGGACATGGTAACTCTTTTCTCCTTTCACTTGGTCGTGTTTTGGAGAAGATTACCATGTCCTTTTTGTTTGATGGATTACCCTTCAAGCGCAACTTTGCGCTGTAATAATATTTACGATCATTATTCTTGTGTCGCAGGCTTCTTGTTAGAACTTCTCGACCAGCTCTGCCTGCTCAGTCAAATCGGCTTATGAAGATCTAGTCCCAAGACGGCGCTACCTCTTCATAAACAAATGGCCTTACATTGACATGGCTTCGTATACTCTTACGCTTGTAATGATTGGGCAGCCTTTCGCAATTTCTTCCGCTTCGTCAATGCTTTCTGCATTAATTATTGAGTAGCCGACTGTTGCCCCCTTATCATGTGGCAATTCTTTGGTTCCGGTATGCGTGATTTCTCTTCCAGGTCCGAATGGGTTGCCGCTATCAACCATCTTGTCTCCAATTGATCCGAACCAGTTGCTCCAGGCATCCTTTATTTCTTGGGTAGGTGGTTCAAACCCGTAGTATAAAAATACAAACTTTTTCATTTTTTCTCCTTGTTATTGTGTTTCTGTCTTTCCAAATACTGAGCATAGTTTTCCAACGTCTCTTCCTCGCTGCCCCAGTAAGTGTGATACTGCATCACCCAATCTTGAAGGACACGTAATGATCCCCGGTTGAGGGCAAGAAAATTGGTTCGCCCGATCTTCTTACGAATTATCATGTTCGCATTCTCAAGTATTTTTATGTGCTTGTGAATTGCAGGCAACGAAAGTCCTTGCATAGAAGCTAACTGGCTAATCGAGCTAGGTTGCAGACTCAAAACGTAAACGATCTCGCGCCGGTGTTTGTTGGCGAGCGCTTCAAAAACATTGTCTAAATCCTGCGGGATGTGGGTCTCGGGCATGACAGTTAACTTCTAGGTTAAGTTTAGCAAGAAGATTATATCTTGTCAACTTACTCAATACCCTCGCCATTTACGGGGGAATAGAGGTGGGTAAAGGATTGTGAATCCTCCCCAACCGTGAAACTTCGTTAAAAATCGTGGTCATTAAAATTGGTTCCGGTTTTTCCGGAAGCCATTTTAATGTTTCAGTCACATATTTGAGGCCACGAAAGTGCGCTTTCAAATCGAGCACATTAACATTTGAGTCCTCTTGTCTAAAATTGCGCAAGAGCACATGGGCCACATTAACCATGAACAAGGCCAGGTTGGCGGCATTGGTCACAGCCGTTTCCTTGATGTTCATGAAATCTTCCAAACCCCAGTATTGTTTAGCGTCGCGGAAGTTGAACTCAATTTGGAACCGCAGAGAGTAATAATCAATGATTTGGCCATAGGTCAGTTCTAAATCGCTTGAGAACAAGATAACGTGAGCAGTAGCCCCTGTAATCGAGTTCGCTTTGTGGATGATGACGACGTTGAGCGGTTGAGCAAAATCGCGATGTACCATCCGGGCTTGGTAGATGTCGGTTTGAATCTCATCTTCAGTAGATGATTCTTGTCGGTATTGGTCTGTCAAAGCTCCATAGTTGATTTTGTCACCGTATTTTCGTGGTGCTCCTTTACCGGCATAAGGACCATCATAAGCAAAGGGCAAAGCAGCATCATGGCGCAACTTGGAGATCAGGTGCAAACTGCATTGAAGGGTCATTTGAAGGGCATTGTTGTTGCCAAACTTGCCATCCATTACCAAGTAGCGTAACGGCAACGTGAACCCGATGAACCGCAACAGTTTTTGCACCATTTTTTGTATCCGTGTTAACTCCGGTGTCAATGTCACTTGCGCTTTGTCCCGATTTTTGCTTCCTTTCGGTCGGCCCGGTTTTCCTTTCTTTTTCTGCTTTCGTTTTGCTTTCCTGGCTTGTGCTTTGGCCTTGGTCGCTGCTTTTTCTTCGTCTGTTCGGACAACCTGTTCGACCATGACCGGATATGAACGCCGTTCAGATAGACTGACCAAAGATAAAGCGAAGAATTCCAGACTGGGCACGACTTTGCCGTACAAGGATGAGAAGAATCGATCTAAACCATGAGTTTGTTTGCCCGATTTCGTGACGACACATTCATCGCCAGCCAGTATGTAAACATCCTCTGACCGATAAAGATGATGATGGAAGAACAGCCAAAATACAGTTGCCCAAGGAATGACCGTATGGAAAAAGCGTTGCACTGTTCGATAGCTGCCACCTTTTTCAGTCCAGCGGGATATTCCCAACATCGTTACCCGACCGGTCATCGCTAACATGGCTGGAATGACCCGACTCATTTGTCGTACTGTGGTTGGCTCTAGACAAGGACTCAAACATTGTAAAAGTGCTAAAATATTGATCATGAGCGGTTGCGTTTATACGAATTTTCACTTTGGTCGGTAAAAACTCGTATCTTACACAATCGCTCTTCCTACGTCATTTTGGCGAAGGTATTGATATATGAAAGTTATTAAGATAGATTCGACTTTATCAACAGTCGAGTTGGCAAGATCCACGAGGGTTTTTATCCCTCCTTCTACTAATGCCTTTCGAGATTTTTCCCCAAGACCATGTATTTCTTCTAACTCGTGATTCTTGGAATCTACTTGCACATTATTGGACATCGTATTTCCTCCTCGCTGGACAATAGCTGCCGTGGAAATAATTAAAGACCTGACCACGATTGCGTTCTACTTTTCGCCCACTGATAGCGAAACAGTGGATAAATCATAATCTCCGGGTATTACGCCAACCGGAACTCCGTCAATAAACTCAGGAAAACCAGGTCTTTTCTGTGACTTTGCTTGCATCTGGCGCCGCCTTGCCCAAGGACAAAGGCATCTTGCCGTTCGACAATATCATATCTGTGATGAAGCGCTGAGGAGTGATCTTGATATCACTCCCAATGACAAAATTGAGGCGCTCTACCAGCGGATTACCGAATAGTCGGACGATACAGCGTAGCCAAACACCACGTGTTTCTCAAAAAGATCCAACCATCTAATTGAGAATCAACTGAGAGCCGATTGAGTGGCTGATGTTAGGTTAGCAGTGGAATTCCACTGTGAACCGAGTAATCGGCTGTTTACTGTTTATAGGAAACAAGATAAGGAGAGGACAATGGCTGAACAAGATGAACTGGTATTTGGAGCTGCATCAGGCACGGTGAGTGCTGCAGCGGTCGCGGCGGCGGCCGAATATGAAGGTGAAGTCGAAAAACAGGCAGAGGTGATTAAGGAGGCCTGGGAGGCTAAGCTGAAGGAACAATCAAAAAAGTACATGATGGCTGCTGCAAAGCAGGCGGACGTCAGCAAGCTTGCGGCAGGACCGGTTACTGGGGGTTATCTATGGTGGGATCTAATCGTCGCAGGACCGTATCAGGTAGTCACCCCGGGCGGCCCCCTTCTACCTAGAAAGATCATTCAGGCTGGTGAATTTGCTTTCCTCTTAGGCGCGCTTTGGCGCAATCCGGTCCCGGTTGTACCCGGGCTCTCGGCCGCAATGCTGATGGCGCCCTACTCCTTCAGCGTCTGGTTCGAATCCGGCAATCTCACCACTTGGAGCAACGGACCTGATTTTGGTCCTATCGCCGGCAATTTCGGACCTGGTAACCTGAATCTCTTTTTGGTTCCTATTGCCTTCCCAGCGCCTCCGGAGGGTAAGCCCAATCTGTACGAGATTAACATGACGGCCGATCTGACGACTACGCCTGGTTTGCCATTTGCCGGCTACTCGACCTGGATGTATGACCCAGACACGGAACCCCCATTCCTAGGCCGGCCAGGGGTGGGTCCCCAGTGGCAGCATGATATCCCAGTGCGAGTCCTGGTATATACATAGCGTAATTCCCGCCCGGCTTGTTTCAGTTCATGACAATACGGGCCAGCAGCAAATAAAGAAGCTGCTAACCACCTATCCCGACGGTTGTTGCGAGCCACGGCCGCCGGGATAGGGCATGGGTTGCAGAATTGCTGTATGGTACATAGTTCGACTTTCACCAAGAATCTACAGCGCTATCTTGGTTGCCGTGTGATCTCTAAGCCGAGTGCTGATAGTCGGGCTGGCCCTGCCAATCGAAGTCGATGATGCTCCCATAAGGAGGATATGGAATGGCCTCTGATATCGAATCTAAGAAGAAAGCAGACGATTTAACTGCCATTGAGGGTATTGGTCCAACTTATGCCGAGGCCCTGGCCAAAATCGACGTACAGAGCTTTGCCGATTTGGCCGAATATAAAACTTCGACCGAGTTGCAGCTGGCGCTCCTTGAGCAGGCCAAGGTGAACGTGCCGCTATCGAGAATTGAAAACTCGGGTAGCGAGAAAGGGAGCTGGATAAGCCAGGCACAAGAGCATCTTGGATTGCGGCGTCAACGCGCCAGACAAACTGAGCCTTCACGAAAAGCTGATCCGAGCGAAAAAAGTTGGAAAGACCATGCCAGCTTCTCCTTTCGTTCTGAATTTGTGACGGATGATGAAGGACGGCAACTGTGGTGGACCCGAGTCTATCATGACCAGAGTGGTGAGGAGGCATGGTTCCTGCCCAAATGGGTCGACTGGATCTGTGAGCAAGCAGATATACCAGTCATCGAGAAGCCCAAAGAACCTGGTCCGCTGGAGCGTATCGATCCATGGGCCGAACTGTACTTCAGGTACAAGGAGGATGAGCAAGGGAAGAAGTTCTGGAAAACCTTCGTCTTCCAGAACCAAATTGACAAGGATGAATTTCAAGACCTTGATCCCGCGCGCTGGGTGAGCTGGATATTGAGCAGGATGAAGCTCCCACCAGGAGCGATAGGCGCAGTATCGCCGATGATGGAAGGGGAACCAGAGTCAGAGCAGCGTAGTAGCAACGGAGGCGAAACGATGGAAGAGATAAAAATTAAGCGAGGCGGGCGTGAGGTAAGCTTCAAGAAGGTTGACAATGCCTTTGCAGTGCGCCTTAAACAAGGGAAGGCGACGAGCGAAGAAGCTCTTGAGTCCACCGTTGGCCGGTCAAAGGCAGTTGTGCAGCACCTTGATTCAGTTGCTGCCGAGCGAATGGAAATATTCACCGTTCAAGAAGCGGACCAACTAGAAGAAGCGATGGACAAGTTACGCGAATCACCAGCAGCCGATGTCGTCAGTCACGTCTACACCCTGGACGATAGCGCCGAAAGCAGCGTGGTGCCTGGGGGGATGATGACCCTTCAGTTCAAGGCCGATACGACCAAGGAACAAAGAGAGAAGGTCCTGGCCGATTACGGCCTGGCCGTAATTGAGGACATCGACTATATGCCAGATGCCTACACCGTTCGCTTAACAGACGCATCGACAATGAATCCACTCAAAATCGCCTATGAACTGCAACAAATGGATGAAGTTTTGGTGGCAGAACCAGATATCAGTTTTAAGGTGGCACTGCAACATGTACCAACAGATACGCTTTACCCAAAACAATGGCATCTCAGAAACCGAGGTGATCTTCTTGGCCTGCGTGCAGGCGCAGATGTGAAGGCCGAGGAGGCCTGGGATATTAGCCAGGGAGCGAGATCGATCACGGTCTGTGTCATTGACGATGGATTCGCACTAAAGCACCCCGACTTTGACGTCCCTGGGAAAATCGTTGCGCCCAGAGATTTTGGCCAGGAAGATTTTGACCCGAATCCAGTGTTCGCTGATGATAACCATGGGACGGCCTGTGCCGGTGTGGCCGTTGCCGAAGAGAATGGGCTGGGGGTGGTTGGTCTGGCGCCCGGATGCTCGTTGATGCCGGTGCGCATGTCCGGTTGGTTAACCGATGAAACGGTGGCCGGCTATTTCAAGTATGCCATGAACAATGGCGCCAGTATAATCAGTTGTAGTTGGTCAGCCGCTGCCTGGAATTTTCCGCTTTCCACCAAAATGCAGGCTATCATCCACCACGCGGCCACTAATGGTCGCGATGGAAAAGGCTGTGTCATTTTGTTCGCCGCCGGCAACGAGAACCGCCCATTGAATGGCACGAAGGACGGCCGCATTTCCTACCAAGGTTTTGCCCTGCACCCAGATGTTATCGCCGTTGCGGCCTCCAATAGCTTCGATCAACGTTCCAGCTACAGTAATTATGGACCCGAAATTGCAATTTGCGCCCCATCAAGTGGGTTTCCTGGTCGCGGGATCGTTACGACTGATCGACCAGGGCTGCGAGGTTACTCGGCCGACGACTACAGCAACGACTTCGGTGGTACCTCAAGTGCGACACCCTTGGCGGCCGGTTTGGCGGCGCTTATGCTTTCCGTTTACGATGCACTCACCGCCAGCGAAGTGAAGCAAATAATCATGGAGACGGCCGACAAAATCGATCAGGCTGGTGGAAACTATGTAGACGGTCACTCTAAATTGTACGGCCACGGGCGCATCAATGCCTATGAATCAGTCAAGCGGGCCGAAAAACTGACAAACGAGGAAACTCCCGATGGCGGAGAAAAGCCAGAAGAGCCACCGGCCGAAATCGACGAAGTAACGGTCGATATCTCATCTGTGCAGTTGGCTCCGCTGGGCTTTCTACTCTTGGCGGTGGTTGACTTCAACCTATCTGGGCCAGACAGTCAGGAACTGTTGGCCAATCAGGCTGAGTACCGGATCGAGGTTAGCATCGCCAAACGCAACGGCAAGGAACGCAGGCCAGCGGCCCAAGATCAATCTCGATTAGAGCCGGGTGAACTAAGCTACACCCATAAACTGCAATTTCCACTTCCCAGTCCCGGGTCCTATAAACTGCTGACCAGTGTGACCATGATACTTCCAGACGATAGGAAAGTCGAGGCCAAATTCGAAGGCCCGAATTTTCGGGTGCGTTAACTGACTTAAACACTCGGGCAGCTCAATTCGCGGCAACCTTTGGCCGGTACCAGAAGATTACCTTATTTGATCGCAATCGTGGCCTCGGCAGCCTGGCTTTAACCAGATAGTCGGCCAGATCCGTCGCCAGCAGTCCTGGCACCAGACCGGCCGCCTAGCTCTTCGGCCGCAAGCGTATCGTCCCGATCACTTCGGCCACCACCGACAAAGCCAGGCTGAGCGTATCAAAGGCGTCAAAGGCTGGCTCCTTGTTCTCCTGCGAGTTCTTGTTGTAGGTCGATGGCAATCCCATGAGCACCGCCAATAAACCAGTCAAGTTCCCAATCAGACGGCCTGTCTTGCCTCGCGTAAACTCTAGCCTGTCAGGATTCTTTTTCTACGGCAGCAGGCTGGAGTCAGTACTGTAGGCGTCGTCCATGACCACAAATCCAAATTTCGAGTGTTTGACGGGCTTACTGCCCGGGTCACTCAATCAAATCAATTTGATTAGATCGTAAAGTTTTACAGTTTCTTCGGAGGGTCTCAGATCTAGCTCTTTGGCAAGAGCGTTGAAACAGGTCTCATACTGGCGAATGGCTAGATGACGCTGGCCGTAAGCCAGGTAGCTTTCCATCAATCGCCGGTGGGCGGTTTCATAGCAATTGTCGTGGGCTAATATTTTTTGGCAGATAGCAATGGTAGCAGTGTGTTCTTCGCGCTGTTGGTAATAGGCGCTTAATCGATCCGCGGCCTCCAAATAAGTAGTGCGCAGCCTTTCCGCCTGAGCAAGCAACCATGTTTCGTATAAATCTTCAGACAAGAAGTCGCCCTGATAAAGACCTTCTGCGATACCATATTCGGCCATGGCAGAAACAATGTCGCCATCAACCTCATGACGTTTTCCGGCTTTGACATGATGTTCGAACTCGACAAAATCGATCCATAATTCCATTTCCGGGTTGAGTTCATAGTGGTCGTTTCGGAAAAGAATGTGCTGAAAATTGGGGAGTCCATGCCGTAGTGTCTGACGAAGGGAGTAAATGGCTTGATGTAAGTTACGCCGGGTGGATTCGATATCCATATCAGGCCAGAAGATGTCCATCAGGATTTCCTTGGCTACGGGCTTTCCCTCACAGGCAATGAGGTACTTAAGAATCGAAAGTCCCTTCAATCCGCTCCAGGAGGTGATAAACTGGTCATTCTGATAAACGCGAAACGGACCTAAGCAATAAATGACGAGCGATGGCGCACTCGAATCCCCTTGCTCACGGAACCTTACGGACGTATCTTTCGCCCTCGATGGTGAAACTAATGGCCCGGCCTGCTCAGGTGTTTGCTTGCGGGGCATTATCCTTTCATCGTCCTTCTCACCATGAATGGTCTTTGATTCAGCCTTTTCAACGCCATGCTTAAGAGCTCTTTCGGCCTTCACTACAAGTAATTCGTCATCGGGAAATAGCATCCTACTCTCAGGTGTAGAGGTAGGCTCCCCCATTGAACTAATTACAGACCTGAGGAGCTTAATTTCTGGTGAGGTTTCGCTTATCCCGGAAATGGCCTCCTCTTCAAGCGGCACTGTGCTCGCTTTTTGGGATTCCACTACAAGCGCTTCGGGATCAATCGTTGGCAAGCTATCGGCCTCTTGATGCTGAGGTGCGGTCCACGAGGTGATAGCTGCCTGCAACAGTTCTGTCTCGGCTTGTGAGAGCCTCAGTATCGGTTTGTCTCGTTCCTTAACCTGAGAGGTAGAGAGGGTCTCATCATTATCACTGGCAGCAGAGACGATTTTTTTATCTGTTTCTTTTGGCAGCGCTGACTCTTGTTCAGCCTGTGGATATTGGTGTTCAGCCTTAACTTCCAGTTTTCCAGATGCCAGGGTTAATTCAAACCCCAGCCGTTGCTGGATCCTTTGCAGCAGGTTTGGCTGTTTTTCGGATTTCGGCTCCTCTGGCCCCGCGAGAATTGATTGAGTTGGGGGAAGATTAAATGCTGCTTCTCAGATCGGCTTGCGTTTCAAGTGGCGCCTGGTTGGAAAGCAGAGTGAGGACAACCTGAATCTGCTGCCGTAGTTCATGCTCGCGGCGCAAAGCTTCGTCTAAACCGAGCTGATGTAGTTCCCGTTCTGCCCGAAACTGCAGGCAGGTAAGGCAAAGTTGGCTCGCGGCCGCCAGGAAGACGGCCGTAGCCAGTTGCCCAGATCGCCGGGCTGCCTCCTGTTGCACTTGCAGGATCTGTCCCACCCGCTCGTAGTGCCCTTTGCTCAGGAGTTCAGCGGCCTGTTGCCATTTCTCCATTTAGTGCCTAACCCGATCTGCAGAGCTTGCTTCCGTCGGATTGGCCTTGACTGGGCGCTCGTTACTCAATCATGATGAGCGCGCAAGTCTCTGGCTGAATAAAATTTGAATCCACAAGTGATCGATCGATAGATGTGGTATTCGGCCAGGTGACGGCACTTGGTTTTCGGCAAGGCAGTGGCACAGACTCACCTATATGCCTTGAACGGCGATTTATTCAGTTTATTTAACAGCGGCCGCGAGACAAAAATGAAAGAGCCTAATGCGGCGTTCATCAGGTCTTGTTGTTTACTGTGGGTTGCAGCCGGACTCACGAATGCGTCTATTCGACAGTGAGGTGCATAGTGTTGGATCCCCACAATAAACAGGTTACAAGAAATTAGGTGTTCAGCGCAAGAGCCGTTTTGTGATAAGGGTATCCTC
>CAVVOI010000017.1:0-18309 GCA_963749825.1 uncultured Chloroflexia bacterium
GGTTGGGCATCAATTACGTGATAGTCGTCAAGGACGAGGATAATTCTGCCGGAGATGGCAGCAATATCGTTAATCAAAGAGATCAAGACGTCCTCGGCCGGCGGCGGCTGAGGGGATTGGAGCATGCCCAGCGCTCCCTTCCCAATAGTAGTATCTATCCCTTCAACCTGGTTCAGTGCCGCGACAAAGTATGTCAGGAAACGCACTGGATCGTTGTCGCCTTCATCAAGAGACAGCCAGCCAACCGGTCGCTCGTTAGCGGCGATCCATTCACTGACCAGCGTGGTCTTGCCAAAGCCGGCGGGGGCGGAGATGAGGGTGAGTTTGTGACCCAGTTGAAGTCCTTGATTGAGCCGATCGATGAGATGCGGGCGGGGCACCAGGTTCGGCCGCCGTGGCGGGACATACAGTTTCGTCTGCAGCAGTAATTCAGGCACCCAGACATTATAAGGGAAAAATGCGCTAAACGGTGGTTTGGATCTTGTTAGGTTTTGTTGTTATGGTCTAAAGTTATGACTACATTTCCCTTCTTGTGCCCTTTTTCGACATACCGGTGAGCCTCGGCTATCTGCTCCATCTGATAGCTTCTATCCATGACCGATCTTAACTTTCCCGCCTCAATAAGCTCTTTGAGGAAGACTAGATCTTTTATCTTTTCGCTTGGTTGCATCAGACCCGGGGCCGTCATCACTGCCTTTTTGCTGCCTACGATTGAAGTCCATCCCATTTGAAGAATATTCGTCAGCGAAGGACCGGTAAAAATATAGACCCCTCCTTGCTTTAGCGACCCTTTACAACGTGAAAATGAACTCTTGTTTATCGTGTCAAAAATAATGTCATAGGTCTGGCCGGACTTAGTAAAATCTTCTTTTGTGTAGTCAATAACCTTATCGGCACCTAGAGATTTCACCATATCTAGATTCGCGGTACTGCAGACCCCGGTAACCTCTGCCCCAAACTGCTTGGCAATCTGTACCGAAAAAGTACCTACACTTCCAGAGGCGCCATTGATAAGGACTTCTTGTCCGCTCCCAATATTTCCTTTTCTAAGGAAAGCCAACCCTCCCAATGCCCCATCACAGACGGTCGCGGCTTCACCATGGGTCATGTTAACCGGCATTATTTCCAGCGGCCCGTCTTCAGGGAGACATATGTACTCGGCTTGCGCACGATAATAAGTGCCGGTAGATGCAAAAACTTGGTCACCTTCCTTGTATCGCTTTACATCTTTGCCAACTGCTTCAATTTCTCCGGCTAATTCGGTCCCCGGTATAGGAATTTTTGGCTTCGTGAGACCAGTGAAAAATCTTGAAATAAATGGTTGACCCTTTCGAAATATTGGATCCGTTGCGTTTACTGTTGCCGCATACACCCTTATCAGTACTTCATTGTCCTTAGGAGTAGGTTTTTCTACCTCTTTGAGCTGAAGAACATCCGGTGATCCGTATTTTGTGCATACAATCGCTTTCATGAGTCTCCTCCAAATTTACATTGATTCGGCCATTTACTGCTAAATCTCAAGCATCTGCTTCTTTAGATTAATATGCTGTCCCTCTTGCCGGGATTCAGGCAATCTCATCTTCGTAGGCATCATGTCTTACTGAACACTTTTCATCCCCATCTGCTCCCGCGCGGTGTACAGGCCCAGGCAGAAGGCGGCTAAGACGCCATCGATTGCTAACACAGTCAACGCGGTTTTCGCTGGATCCAGGCCTTGCAAGAAAGGAGGATTGATCACGAAAGCGACGATAATAAGCCGGGGAAACCACCAAATTATAAGACGAAGCAATACCCGTAGGTACTTGTCTTCCCAATAGATAATTTGAAAGGGTATTTCGGTAACCATTCCAAGTAATGCGAAGGGAAACCAGTAGGCAAACCGGGGTAGTACCTGGCTGATCTCATCCGATTGGCCGGTAAAAAGGTAGTAGCGTGCAAAAGCTGCTGCTCCAAGGGCAACTACTCCAACCATAAGACAACCACCCGTCGCCAGACCTGCGGTAACGCGCGGGAGTTTTCGCATCCACTGAGGTAGACGCTCAGAGGAAGTTATCCTTTCTACCACGGAAGCTGGTGCCTCGTCGTCAATCGTTTGGGCCGGTTTGGCAGACGCTTCTGCAGACACAATTGATTCTGGCGATTCCTGCTTCGGCTGCCTCTTGGCCTTCCTTGGATCGCCAAACGCCCAAGTGATTGCGTAGCTCATGGGGAAGGAGTACAGGGAAAGAATGAGCAGATTGCCAAGAATGAAACCGACTTTATCTCCGGTTGACGTAGTTCCTGTTTGGGTAGCATCTTCAACAGGTGAGATTTCGCTGACCCCTACATCAGCAGGCACTAGAGAAGTCTGAGTTGGGAGCGTGGATTGAGCTACAAGCAGGATGCAAAGAGGCAGAAATCCGATGGCAATAATTCGTCCTATAAGCATAGCACACACCTCCATAAGCCACTGACTTCCACACCGACCAGTGATCGTAAGTGACGTCTCTCTAACGATGACTCATTACGCCGAGATGGAATATTCGGTCAGGTGAGAGCCGCCCTCTCCAATACTGCTACTCGCCATTGGCTGAAATCGAAAAGGTTAGGCTGTTTCGTGGCGCGGCACGAACGCATCCGGTTCTTACGCCGCCGCGCTTGGGCTACTGCGCAACATGACGATCCCCAGCCATACGAACCACACGATCTGACCCAGCGCAAAAATGTAAATAAATATCTCGGCGAGAGCCGGGACAACCGAGATGATGCCCGCCACACCGATCACCACGCCAAGGTAGTTCAGTGCCCTGGGAAGCTCTCCTGCCCGCAAAGCTGCCCAACTTATCAGTAGAATCCATATGCCGCCTAAAATCTCATTACTGCCGCCTAATCCTTCAAACACAGAGTCAATCGCCAACCAGACCGTCCCAGCTTGAGCCGGGTCTTTGCCATAGAGATCGACGACATTGTCCATGCCGACGTTATGGATCATGCCGGCAGCAATGACCACGCAGGCCCAGATCAGCCCGAAGACGGTCGCTGTCTGCACTATTGCTGGTGAGCCGGCCTTCAACCGCTCGTAGAGCGCTAGCGCCAGGACAACCATAAAGACGCCCCAAACCACATAGATGATCAGGTGCATTATGTACAGGAAGGCCTGGTTGTCCACCATTAAAGCCACCTTCTGGACAGGGTCGACAACACCAGAAACGTCCACTACTAAGAGAAAACCCACCATACCCACCACGTATGCTGCTCCCTCGTACAGTGCGGCAATGCCGCCCATCTTCTGTAAATTTTTCATTTTTGTTCTCCTTTTTTTGAACGATATTGACATGTTTCATCGAATTGGAATTGCATAAAACTATAGTCGCTATCCTGTTCCTGGGCGCTGAAATAGGCTAGAAATGGTATCAAAGGCAAACCCCCTTTCTAAGTAGATTGTCTATGCAACTTGCTTCAATTCACTGTTTGACATCTGACGCATCTGCCTGGCCGGACTCAACGCAATTGACCGAGAGCAAGGGTAAACCTAAATCACGCACTTTTTTTAGTAATCCATGCAACGCGGCCTGATCGACTACCGGGCCGATTATAAGCGTACTGCCGTCCTCTTCCAGCGTGATGGTCATGCCCCAAAACCAGTCGGCCCACCGGTCGGCAAGATGTCCTTTGATGCGAATTTTGTATACTCCAGGCTCATAATGATCCTCAGTCGATGCGTGTGTTTCACTCATGCTGCGTCTCGCGCATTTTCCTCATATGGATGAATCTCCACGTAATAGTATTCATTCTTTTCTATGACTAGAGGATATAAATAAACGTAGTGAGGTGTCATCACCAAAGTTGGTGATTGATTTGGTGATTTATCAATCAGAATGTTACAAGGGAGAGAAAAAGGCCCAGCAGGTAGCTCGATAAACCCAACGGGCTGAGGTTGGTGTTTGCCTGCTCATTATAACAAATTGAGTTCCTCAGCGCGTCGGACGGCCGCCCGACGGTTGTGAACCCCGAGCTTGCTGTAAATGTTTTTGGTGTGGGTACGCATAGTGTTCGGGGACACCATGAGTTCACGGGCGATCTCCGGCCCAGAAAGCTCGGTTTTGAGCAATCGGAGAACTTCAAGCTCTCGCTGACTTAGCGGCTCAGTAGGTGGCTGAGGGGACGGAGATGTGGGGAGACGGGATTTGCCTTTGCTCATCTGCTCCCCGGCTTCAAGTGCGGCCAACAGCTTGCCAGTATAGTCTGGCATGATCCCGCCAGCGGCAGCTTCGAGAAGCAGTTGCGCCATCGGGGTGCCTTCGTCCACAAAGATTCGGACATAGCCCTCCGGCTCAGCTAGCATTAGGGCACGTTCCAGAGACACGAGAGCAGAAGAGGCGTCGTCTTGCACATCGTGAGCGAGTGCCTGCAGCACCAGGATTTCGATCACGCTCCCCATCCGGCCCCCCTCTTCCGCTGCTTTCAAGAGGCGCTCTATTAGTCCCATTGCCTCGTAAATGGAGCGTTCTACCCGTTCGCTCTTATACTGGGCGATAAGCACCCTGGCCAGGGTGGCGTACTCGAACTCATGCAGGTAGCTAATGTCGTCGTCAACGGACAAGCCCCGCTCACGCACCCAACCCAGCGCTTCAGACAGCCTGCCCTGCGCGATCCATACCCGCGTCTTCAGTGCCGCTATGGGACGCACGTCGGGGATAGGGGTCCTATAAAACAGCCATCGTTCTGCCTCGTCGAGCAGGTCGAGAGCATCGTCCAGGGAGACCTGGACCTCTTTTATTCGAGCCTGAACACGGCACAAGTGATACTGGTACACCTCGGTTTGATCGCCCAACTCCTTGCTTCTCAGCAAGTACTGTTTGGAGGCTCCCAGATCGCCCAACTCACGGTGCAGCTCACTCAATCCCAAATACAGGTCGGCCGTTCCCAGTAGTTCAGGCTCACCCTGCTCCGTCGCCAGCTGCAATGACTGCTCATACGTACTTACTGCCTCGCGGAGACGACCTTGCGCCATCCTGATGTCAGCCAGGATAAATGTGAAACTGATTGCGAAAAGAATGTTGCCGGCCATCATAAAACTAATCATGGCATCGGCGAAGGACCGATGGGCCGCCTCTAGGTCTCCACTCGCCCAGTAGGCGAGCCCCAGGAGCACAGCTAGTCTTCCGCGCCCGAGATGGTCTCCCTCAGGCAAGAGGTCGAGTGCTCGCTGAGCGTACTCCACGCTGCCGGGCACATCGCCGAGCGCCTGGGCATAGTAAGCGCGGGCGGAGGCTATCGTCGCTGGAAGAGACTGGAACTGCTCTTCGTCTACCACTACCATCTCGACCGATGGGTCTTCAGGTCGTTCGCTCATGTTTGCCGTCGTGTCCAGACACCGTTCGGCATCCCGTAGGCGGGCTTCGCCGGCCTCAAGCTCGCCTTCATTCAGTAACGACCAGGCATAGCCAACGCTGAGCACAGGCCGGGCGCGGACCAGCTTGTCTGGTAAAGCCTTCACCCAGCCAAGCCACGTGGTGGACTGGAAACTCCAGTCCATTGCCGGCCATGCCAGCTCGACCAGGCCCGCCGCTCGCTCGAAATCCTCGGCGGCTAGCGCGTAGCGGATCGCATCGGACGGCGAACCATTGTGCTCGTACCACTCGCTCGCTCGCCGGTGCAGGGTAGGTACCTGATTGGGTTGTTCCTCCATCAAGTGCGTTTGCAGAACATCCGCGAAGAGGTGGTGATAGCGATACCACTGGCGCTGGTCATCCAGCGGAACGACAAACAGGTTGCCGCGCTCCAGGGCCTCCAGCATCCCTCTGCCATCTTCCTGCCCGGTAATGGCATTACAAAGAGAACCACTTAACCGGTCGAGAATCGAGGTTTGCAGTAAGAAACTGCGAACGTTTTCGGGCTGGCGTTGCAGAACCTCTTCGATCAGGTAGTCCATTACGAAATGGTGGCTGCCGGCGAATGCCTGGATAAAACTAGCGGTGTCTGCTCGTCCCTGCATGGAGAGAGCCGCCATTTGCAGGCCGGCAATCCAACCTTCGGTGCGGGTTTCCAGCACGGCGATGTCGGCCGCTGGGAGATCCAGGCCCATCATTTGGTTGAGAAATTCGGCCGCTTCGGAGGAGGAAAAACGTAAGTCTGCAGCACGCAGTTCGGTCAATTGGCCTCGGACGCGCAGACGGGCCAGGGGTAGTTGTGGATCCTCACGGGTAGCGATGACCACGTGCATCTGTGGCGGTAGGTGTTCGAGCAGAAAGATGAGCACTCCGTCGACGGATGTCGACGCATCGAGCGATCTGACATCAATCACATGGTAGTCGTCAAGGACGAGGATAAAGTTGTCCGGGACAGCGGTGATTTCATTAAGCAAGGCCGTCAGAATCGATTCGGTTGGCGGCTGTTGAGGCGACTGGAGCATCCCCAACACCCCTTCTCCAATACTCGACGCCATCCCTTCGACTTCGCTCAAGGTAAGCGTTTGCAGAGCAGTGATGAGGTAAGCCAAAAAGCGTGTGGGGTCGTTATCCCCTTCGTCCAGCGACAGCCAGGCGACCGGTCGTTCATTACCGGTGAGCCATTCGCTGATCAATGTGGTTTTGCCAAAACCGGCCGGGGCAGAGATGAGGGTGAGTTTGTGACCCAGTTGCAGGCCCTGATTGAGCCGTTCGATGAGGTGGGGGCGGGGCACCAGGTTCGGCCGCCGTGGCGGGATATATAGCTTCGTACGCAGCAGGAGATCAGGCACCTAGTTATTATAAGGGAAAATTGCAAGAAACGGTGCTTCGGATGATTTGCCCACGACACGTAGTTCTGTCAAGTTGGAGATGACGCCGTGCGCCCGTGATGGGTGAGTGGGTATAGTGTTTTTCTAAAGGCGACCTAGCCACCCAAACCAGTCGCAACTCTGAAACATCAAAATTTTACAGCTCCCCGTCGCCAACTACAGGTCTTTGTCAGGCATTGTTATCGTGCTCCACAGTGATGACGACATTTCCCGCTTTCTGCCCTGTTTCGACATAGCGGTGGGCCACGACAGTTTGTTCTAACGGATAGGTTTTATCGATGACCGATTTTAGCTTCCCCGCCTCGATAAGCTCCCTGAGGAAAAGTAAATCCTCGATCGTTCCACTCGCCGTCTCCATAATTACTTTCTTGCTGCTTGTCATTCTGGTCCATGGCCCTCGAACCAGCTGTGAACTCAGGGGATTAGCCAATAGATAGGTTCCATTTTGCGCTATCGATTTATCAGTATGTGAAAACGAGAGGGTGCCTATCACGTCAAAAACGACATCGTAGATTTCACCGTTTTTGGTGAAATCTTCCTGTGTGTAATCGACGACATGGTCTGCACCGATCGAGCGCAGCATGTCTAATTTCGCCGTGCTATCCACAGCAGTCACTTCAGCCCCAAAGTATTTGGCGAGCTGTACACCAAAAGTGCCGATACTGCCGCCCGCACCGTTAATTAGAATTTTTTGTCCGCTCTGGATATTGCCTTTTCTAAGAAAATGCAGTGCATCTCGGCCGCCAAAAGGAACGGTCGCGGCTTCCTCATAGGTCATATTGGCTGGCTTTATGGCTATCCCCCCTTCCATCTCTCCAGGTTCTTCAGGCAGACATATGTACTCGGCATTAGTACCAAAATCTATTCCGGCAGATCCAAATACTTGGTCACCTTCCTTAAATCGTTTGACATCTTTTCCTACTGCTTCAATTTCTCCAGCTATCTCAGTCCCCAGAATGGAATTTTCTTTTGGTTTTAATAAACCCCGCCACAGTCGCATGGCGAGATTAAGGTAGAATGGAAATTTGAGACCCCGCATCTCGCAGTCCCCTGCCGTCACTGTTGTGGCAATTATTTTGATCAGTACTTCATCCTCCTTGGGGGCAGGCTTTTCTAACTCTTTGAGCTGAAGAACATCTGGTGGTCCGTATTTTGTCCATACTACCGCTTTCAAAAGTATTCCTCCTCGTGACCAGGTCCAGCGCTTTGCCCGGTTTTGTTAATATGTGCCACAATTATAACGACTGACGCCCGTAGCATTTGAACCATCCCTGACGGCCCACCGGCACCTGCAAGATAGATTCCATTGGTTGTGGCTGTGGGGATTGGAGCATTCCCAACACCCCTTCTCCAAAATGCGCGGCAATCGTCTGCAAAGCAGCGACGAGTGCAACAGTAATTCAGGCATCAAGATATTATAAGGGACAATTATAGAATTCGGTGCTATCGACGAAAGGTTATCACATTAGACCTTGGGATCAGCTGGTGTGAGCAGAGTAATCAGGGGTTAAATAGACAAAGCGGACCAAGTGGCCAGCTAGGCCACCCACTTCCAGGCATACCAGACAGTCACTACATTGAACACCAGTCCTACAACGATCAGAAACTTATCATACGCTGAGGGGTATGTAGGTAACCCAATGAGATTAAAAACAAAAAGCAATATGGCTGCGATGATGGTGACCCAGCGAATCGCGGGATACTTCAACGTCAGGGACAGGACGACCATAACGATCGGAATCAACATGAGTATTGCAGCGCCAATATAGATTGCCTGGGTTGCTTGCGCGCCCATCATTTCTCCCGCCTTAAAGTCGCCGGCAAATATTCGCAGCACATCCCCCAGAAGATAAGTTAACATTAGAGCTACCCACAGCCCTGAAAGGATTATCCTCACCTCGACCATTTCAATCATCTCCTTTGTGAAAAAATTTACAGTGTTACATATTTGCTACTTGTGCTCATTACTTTTGGCCCGCGCGTTAACCTACGACTCTTGCTTAAATTAGTGGCGATGCTCCTGCGGGACGGGTTGTCATTTGTTGTTATGCGGCACAGTGATGACTACTTTTCCTTTGGAGTGTCCTTCACCGTAATAGCGGACAGCATCAGGGACCTCACTTAACGGGTAACTTCTATCGATAACCGGTACGACCTTGCCCTCTTCAAGAAGCTTTTTCACAAAACCCAAATCTTCACTGTTTGTTTCCGCCATCAGGTTCACCATTTTTTTACTCCCGGTCAGTGAGACAAAGGGTCCCAGGAGCATCGTTTGGAAAATAAGAGTCGTGGAATTTACGGAACCGACATAAATTCCAGTGGGACTTAATGCACGCTTATAATCAAAAACCGAGCGATTTCCTACAACAGTAAAAATCACGTCATATCCCTGCTCAATTTGGGTAAAATCCTCTTGAGTGTAATCAATGACATGGTCCGCACCATTCGAGCGCACCGTGTCTAAATTCTTAGTGCTACACACGCCGGTCACTTCAGCCCCGAAGTATTTGGCAATCTGCACTGCGAACAATCCAATTCCACCAGATGCACCGTTGATCAAAACCTTTTTCCCTGGCCGAATCTGTCCTTTATCGCGAAGGCCTTGCAGGGCCACGACGGCCGCTTGAGGTGCGGCCGCTGCTTCTTCGAACGACAAATTGTTTGGTTTCAGAAGCAATGCATTTTCAGAAACAGTTACATACTCGGCAAAACCACCCCAACCATCCCCGGATATGTCCCCGAACACCTCATCACCTGGCTGAAACTGCTTTATGTTTCTACCAACTGCTTCAACCCGGCCCGCTATGTCAGCTCCGAGAATCTTGTTTTTAGGTTTGAATAGTCCCGACCATACCCGGACCAAGAACGGTGACCCTTTCGACATAGACACGTCTGCAGAATTCACGGATGCCGCATGAACTTTTACCAGTACTTCATTGTCACCAGGAACAGGTTTTTCGACTTCTTTGAGCTGAAAAACATCCGGTGGTCCGTATTTTGTGTACACAATCGCTTTCATGAGTTTTCTCCTAAAATCAAAGTGAATGAATTATTTTGATTCAGCCATTTCGATATGCATAGCTTGTCAAAGCAGCTTGTTCAAGCCGTTGGCTGCCATTTACTCTTTGATATTTGAGGCGTCTACCTGGCCGAATTCAATGTAAATGACCGAAATCAAAGGCAAGCCAAGGGAGTAGAGCTTTCGAAGCAGGCCCTGTAAAGCGGCCTGGTCGACCGTACCGGTCAGGGTGGTGACTGGGGTGCCGTCATCCTCGCTCTTGATGGCAACGGTCATATTCCCGTTCCATTCCGTCCAGCTTTCATCGAGGTGCCCCGGCACTTTGATTTGATAGGTCGCCGGCCGGTCCAGCGTAAGCGTTCGTTTGACTTCTTTCATCCTTGATTGCCTCTCACACTGACAGCATAAACCCAAGGTGGTATTACTGTCATACCTAGAAAGAGTTATTCAAGGGGATTAATCGCTTGCTATATTGTTGGCGGCTCCAATCAAACTGACGGGGGAACTTAAACTGACTTACCAGGCAAAAGCCCCGTCTCTTGAGATCGCGCTATTGCCTGCGTGCGGCTATTTACATTGAGATTGCGGGCAAACTCAAACTGACTTACCCGGCAAAAGTCCTAGCTCTTGAGATCGCGCTATCGCTTGGGTTCGGCTATTTACATTGAGTTTGCCATAGATGTTGCGTGCATGGACCTTGACCGTGTGGTGTGAAAGGTACAAGCGATTGGCGATCTCTTGATTGGTCAGCCCTTCCGCGATGTGCTGAAGCACTTCGAGTTCGCGCTCGCTCAACGGCTCGGCCAAACTAGATTGATCAGCTGGGGATGTTGTTGTGTCAGCTTGTACTGGTTCGTCATCTGAAAAAGCCGACAACAATCGACGAACATAATCTAGAGCAAAACCACGATTAAGCGCTTGATGAAGTAAGTGGGCCATCGGCTGACCTTCATCCACGAAGATGCGGATGAAGCCTTCTGGTTCGGCCAGCGCCAGTGCCTCACCCAACACTTGCTGGGCTTCCTCCTTTTCGCCATGCGCATCGAGAGCGACCGCCTCCAACACCATAAGCTTGAGCCGTTCATCCGCCCAATCCCTGGCCTCCACAAGCTGGCGCAATGGTCGCAAAACCGCTAATGCGGCCGATGTGTCTCCCGTGGCCAGATGTACTCGAGCCTGGCTGATAGGAATTTCGTTCTTTTGAGCCAGAGTAGTGGCTGCTATCAGATCCCTCTGGAGGAGTGATGTAAGCACTCGTACTGCAGCAATCTCAGGTATCTGATTCACGAAGTTATGCTGGCGTACGGACTTTTCTGCCTTCGCTAAGGTTTCGGCCGCGCCGGCAATATCTCGTTGGGCAAGTTTCAGCCGGGCGACGAATACCTCGCAGGCAACAATAATGTCATTTTGTTCTTTATACGGCTGCCCCAGTTGGAGGCCCTTTTGTGAATGCTGCTGGGCCGCATCCAGATCGTTCCATTCGTAGAATATACGCGCCAGGCAAAGATGAACATGGCAAGCAACCGGTATCGGTGAATCGCCAACCATTTCCAGGACATGCTCGTAGGCCTCGGCTGCCAGATGGAGCTGATTTTCTGCCATTTGTATGCTGGCCAGGCCGATTGTTGCCAAGATGTGCGTATAGACGTTCCCAGATGCCTGGCTGATCGATTTGGCCTCGCTATAAGCCCGGCCGGCTGCGGCCCGGTCTCCCTGAGCCTCGTGGGCAACCCCCAGCTTCCAGGTAGCGGAAGCGCGGTATGTCAAGTTGTCAGGATGTAGATACTCCAGGGCACGGTTGGACTGAGCGAGGATGGTTTCTACCTGCAGATCATTGACGGCCATCGTGCCCCTGCTATCGGCGATGCGGCCTATAAGATCTCGGGTTCTGTTGTCTAATTCGGCGCCCTTAATGGCAGCTTCAGCAGCCCGTAATTTCTCTTCGACGCCGGGCGTATGGCCCGTAGTCAGTACAGCCATGGCATATGCCACCCACAACGAGGGCCTGGCATCCAACACATCCGCCGGTAGAGATTCCAGCCACTTCAGTACAGGGGCCACTACGCCACGAAAGGACAGGGGCAGCCCATCCCCTTCAATCAGGCGTTCGGCGCGATCAATATCGTTAGCAGCAGCAGCATGCGAAAATGCTTCTGTCTCCAGGCCATTCTCTTCAAACCATTCGCTGGCCCGTATATGGTATTCGGCCCCGCCCCGCCCCATATCCTCCATAGAAGGGATAGTGTTTTGGTGTAATCGCTGCCGCAACAAGTCGGAAAAGAGATGATGATAGCGGTACCAACGCCGCTCGTTGTCCAGGGGCACGATGAACAGGTTGTTACGATCTAACATTTCCAGGGTCTGCTGACCATCGCCCTGACCGGTTAGGGCATCACACAAGGAGCCGGTCAGCCGGTCAAGGACGGCCGTTTGCAGCAAGAACGTCTGGACGCTTTGCGACTGCTGGTCCAGGACTTCTTCAATCAAGTAATCCAGCACAAAACGGTGGCTGCCGGTAAAAGACTCGATGAGGTTAGTTGTGTCTTCCCGTCTCTGCATTGAAATTGGCCCCTGCAAAGCCAGGGCTGCTAATTGCAGACCGGCAATCCAACCTTCTGTCCGGGTTTCCAGCGCGGCGATGTCTTCCTCCGAAAGGTCTAAGCCTATCACCTGGTTGAGAAATTCGGCCGCTTCGGCGAAGGTAAAACGCAAGTCGGTGGCCCGCAGCTCGATCAGTTGGCCACGAGCACGCAGACGGGCCAGGGTTAGATCTGGATCCTCACGGGTGCTGATGACCAGGTGCATCTGTGGTGGTTGATGCTCGAGCAAAAAGGTGAGGGCCCCGTTGACGGATGCCGGCGCGTTTACCGGTTCGGCATCAATCAGGTGATAGTCGTCAAGGACGAGGATAAAATTAGCCGGGACGGCGGTGATTTCATTGAGCAAGACCGTTAGAATCGACTCGATTGGCGGTGGCTGCGGAGATTGGAGCATAGCCACCATCCCTTTTCCAATATCCGCGACAACCGTCTGCAATGCAGCAACGAGATAAGCCAGAAAACGCGAGGGATCGTTATCCCCTTCGTCCAGCGACAGCCAGGCGGCCGGTCGCTGGCAACAGGCAACCCATTCGCTGACCAGCGTGGTTTTGCCAAAGCCTGCTGGCGCGGAGATGAGGGTGAGTTTTCGGCCAGGTTGCAGGCCCTGGTTGAGACCCTCGATCAGGCGCGGCCGCGGCACCAGATTCGGCCGTACAGGCGGAACAAACAGTTTGGTCTGCAGCAGTAATTCAGGCACCCAGATATTATAGGGGAAAATTACAAGAAACGGTGCCTTCGGCAAACGAGCATCACATTAATTCTGTGAACTTGCTGGTATGAGTGAAGAAAAAGGTACCCCAACACTCGACCACACGGCCGGTTCCATCAACGCTGGGGCGGGGGACGAATTTGCAAAGCGGGATTCAATGATAGAGTGAACGGGATCTGAACGGGAAACGGGATCGTGGCTTCTAGAGGTAGTCCTGTTGATTGTTTTTCCACTGATTGTTTTTTCATGATTTTTTCAGGAGGATCGATTGAGAACTGGGCGCTGATTTTTTCCGGGGGGAAGCGGTCGATGATTTTCTGTAAGAGAATGATGCGGTGGAGCGGGCTGAAGGGTATAGTTTGTTTCCAGATCTGGGTCTGCATCTCGGGGCGTAGAGCCTCGGGGAGCTTGTTCAGGTAACCTTCCAGGAGCAGGTTAAAGATGGCGGAAGCGACGGGGTCATAGAGTTGGTCGAGAAGGCGGCGCAGCAGCAGGATGGTTTTGAGGGGGTGGTGGTCGGCGCGCCGGTGGATGTCGATGACGGCCGGTAACAGGTGGCGGTCGAAGCCGTAGGGGTCGTGGGCCAGGCGGACGGCCAGGTCGCGGAGCTGATCTTGGCTCAAGGGCTGGGCGTTGTCGCCGGTTTTGAGAGCGTTGAGGTTGGCGATGGGTGCGCCGGCCCGGCCGCGGCCGAGTTCGCGGTTGCGGTGGACGCGGCAGTGGCTGTGGTCCCGCATGGCCCAGTTGTGGCATTTGGGGGTTTGGCAGTGGCGCTTGTCGGGGTTGGAAGGCATAAGAGTGTGGACGTTATTATAGCACATATGTTCTGTTTTGGCGAATTGGATCAGGGGGACAGTGGGCAGTTACGAGTGGTCCGTGATCAGGCAAGGAATGGTAGGGGCGAACACGGGGGTTCGCCCGGGACAGGCACGGAGATCAGGGCAGGCACAGGGATCAGGGCAGTCACAGGGGCCTGCCCCTACCGGTGGTGGTGGCGGGATGCGGCCGGGCGAAGGAGGAAGGGCAAGGAGATACTTGGTGGTGAACTGGTCGACTGTACAGTCATGTTCTCGGATATTCGCGACTTCACGAGTCTCACTGAGCAAATGCCACCCGATAAACTGGTTGATCTGATTAACCACTATATGGCTGCCATGGTATCAGTCATTGTGAAACACGAAGGGGTGGTCACGCGGTTCGGGGGCGACTCTATCCTGGCGGTTTTTGGATCGCCTCTCAACCCGATGCACGACCATGCAGATCGGGCAGTCGCCAGCGGCATTGAGATGCGACAGGCATTAGTTACCTTTAACCAGGCTGAGTTGATCGCCGGACGGCCCACGCTGGAAAATGGTATTGGAATCGCCAGCGGGCCGGTCATTGCCGGAAACGTCGGCGGAAAAGAGCGAATCGAGTACACGGTGATGGGCGATGCGGCTAACCTCGCCGCGCGATTGGAGGATATGACCAAGGAAACCGGCTACCCCATTCTACTGAGCAACGAAACCTATCAGGCGCTGGCCGAGGTTCCGGATGTAGGGGCCAGGCCGCTGAACGACGTTCGGATCAAGGGAAAGCATAAAAGCGTAACCGTTTATGCACTTTCTGCTTGAGTGCTTTCTATAACTAGGGAATTTCAGCAATCGCCCCACTCTAGCGAAGGTGCCGCAACAATCAAGCATGCGTCCAGCTACGTCTCCGGTCGCCATCACCCTTGCGACTCTTCCGCCTGTGGGACCGGGCGGAGACGGCCGCTACGCCGATTAAGACCCGAGAGATTTTCTGGCTAACTTACAGGATTGTCAGGTTAACAGCCTAACCTGCAGGTTTGGCAGGCTGCCAGCCTTCCCTACAGGCTGGCTTCGTAGCTATCAATGCCCGAGGAACCGTCGGGCCGGGCGGCACTGTCCTTTTCTATCTGCGGCGTGCCGTCAGCTTCGCTACAGCGCACCTCGAAGGTATGGTCGCCGGCGGCAAATGGCCACTCGTAGCGCCAGATCACCCAGGTTGTCTCGGAAAGCGGGGCTCGTATCTGGGCTTCTTGCCAGGGACCGCCATCGACGCGAACCTCTACCTTTGAAATGCCCCTATCTCCCGAATAGGCGATGCCGCCCACCGGCACCAGCTGCCGACCGCCATCTTCGATGATGTGGTCAACCGCCACCGTGTCTATCACCGAGGTGGCTTTGACCTGGGCTACCTCGTCCCAATTACGCTCGACCCAGTAGCCTTCCCGGTATTCGTCGACGACCTCGATGGCGGTGATCCACTTGGGCTGTTTCATGCCGTAGCGATCGGGGATCCAGATACGCAGGGGGTAACCGTGGTCGGAAGGCAGGCTGTTGCCGTCCCAGGCATAACAAAACATGATCCGTTCGTCGGCCATGATCAGGTCCAGATCGACTGTCTCATAGAAGCCGTCACCGGAGGTGATGAACAGGTAGCGGGCCGCGTCCTGCAAGCCGGCGCTGGCCAGCACTTCCTGGGCGCTGGCCCCAGTCCATTGGGTGGTGCCGATCAAACCGGTGCCCACCCGGCCCGAAATGCAGGTGATGGTCACATATTGATCGCGCGGCTGGTAGTTGTTCCGGAAGTCGTCGATGGTCAGCATCAGCGGGTTGTCGACCAGGCCGGTGATGGGCAAGACCCAGGTCGTGCCGTCGATGAACGTGGGTTCTGTTTCCAGGAAGACCTTGTAATGGTCTTTGATGGGCGTGTATTCCGGCCGCGTGCCGGGCACGGGCACGACCGGGTCATTGGCGTTGGGGAACGGCGACCGGCCGACCTCTTCGGCATTGTGGGCCATCGTATCAGCCAGAGCCTGCTCTAGACGTTGGCGTTCGGCGGTGGCCAATACGACGCCAAGCCCACCGCTAACCACGGTGACCGTGGCCGTCGCGGCGCCCAGGCGAACCAGAAATTGCCGCCGGCCGATGGTCTCTACTGAACGAACCTGGCCGGCTGCCGCGGCTGCGGCTGCTTCGTCGCCTGGCTCGGCTGAGGCAACGGTAGTCGCCGAGTCAACGGCTGTTACCTTGGCCGCTTGCTCAATAGCTCTCCAGGCGGCCGTAAACAGCAGCCAGGGCCAGGCCCCAGAGTAGAAATAGGGCCGCCAACCACAAAAAGTTGACCAACAGGCTCACCGTCGATTGGGTGATGACCAGGCTGATGGCTATCATTGGCAAGCCGTAGAGAGCGCCCATGATCAGACCGGAGAGCATGACTGGCCTTCAGCTGGCGGGCTTTCATCACGGCGAAATAGACTAATCCGGCCAGCGCGCCACCCAAAAGAAATTGAATGATGGCCATGGCCCGTTCGGCCGTCTTGGCCGAATCGACGACGCTGATGCCCAAGAACAACATGGTGTCGATCATCAGGTCAATGCCAAAGGTAACCAGATCGCCGGGCAGCACCCGGGCCACCCAGTTGAACAGTTCATAGGGGACGAAAGGGAAGCCAAACAATTGCCGGCCGAGGTACATGATGCCCATGAGAGCGGCCGTTAGCAGCGCCCCAACCAAAACCCCTGTGCCTAGATTCAATTTTCTCATGGTCTACGCCTCCTATTTGGAAATGCCACTACCACATTATAAACGATTGCTTCTTAAAAAAGGCTTACGGTGAGGTTAAGGATTGTTAACGCGCCGCCCAAACCTTGTCTATAGCCCGATATCATGACGCTAAATGACCGGCTGCAGCTGCCGCTTATATTACGTTAGCGATCAGGGAAGCGAAGCCGGGAAATCTTGGCCCGGCCTTGTCTGCTAATTGGACATTCTGTAACATTTCCCGTAACGTTTAGCAGACGTTCCGTCAATATAATGGTGCCTGAATCATGTGATGGCATCAAATGATGGATATGTTAACGTGAGCGGCCGCTTTGACCGGACCAAACCCTTTTGTAGCGAGAACTAATCTTGAATCGTAGTAAAGCTTCACTGCTGGCCTGGACGCTGTTCGCCATCGTCACCGCGATCGCTTTGTTCAGCATGGCCGCTGACCTGGCTAACCGCCCGGCCGATGACAACCTGTTCAAAGTGGTTGAGGATCTACTGTGGAGCCTCGTAGGGGTTGAATTTGCCTTCCTGGCCGCGCTGATCATCTCCCGCCAGCCAGGTAATGTCATCGGTTGGCTGATGATGGGTCCGGTCGCCATGCTAGTCATGGATTTCATAATCAGAACTTATCTAGAGCAATTCCCAACCGCGCCGGCCGAGCCGACGATTCCGTTGCTGTTGGCGGTTTATTTTAGTAACGTGGGCTGGCTACTGCTGATTTTCCCGCTGCTCTTTATCATGTTGCTCTTCCCCGACGGCCGGCCCCTGTCGCCCCGCTGGCGTTGGATTCTTCGTGCCGGCCTGGGAATGGGCGCCTTCTTTTTCCTCTGGTCCTTGTTTTCACCGGCCTTCAGCTTGACTGAACTAGGCGACTGGACGATAGCCAACCCCATCGGCTTCCTGCCGGCCGATATCGAGTCTCTGTTGCTCGTGGTCTGGTCCGTAGCCATGGTTGCCCTGGCCCTGCTGTGTGCGGCGGCGCCCTTTGTCCGCTATCGTCGCGCGATCGGCGTGCAGCGGGAGCAGATTAAATGGCTGTTCTACGCCTGCGGGCTGTTCGCCCTGGTTTATTTACCGGGGTTCGGCCTGGGTGGCACGGACACACTGCTGGCTAACGCCTGGGGCGTGCTATTGGCCTTGGGCATCATGGCCATTCCCGCAGCCATCGCCATCGCCATCACCCGCTACCGGCTGTATGACATCGACGTCATCATCCGCAAAACCTTGGTTTACGGGGTGCTCACCGGTTTGCTGGCGCTGGTCTACCTGGGCACGGTCGTTCTGCTGCAGAGCGTTTTTGAAGCCCTCAGCGGCCAGCAGTCAGCTATCAGCATTGTGATTTCCACCCTGATAATCGCCGCCTTGTTCGCCCCGCTGCGCCGCCGGGTGCAGGTAGTCATCGACCGGCGCTTCTTCCGCCAGAAGTACGATGCCCAGCAGGTACTGGCAGAATTCGCCCAGACCGCCCGCGATGAAGTTGAACTGGAGGCCTTAACGGCCGAATTGGCCCGCGTGACGCGCGAAACTGTGCAGCCGGAAAGCGTGAGCATCTGGCTACGAGAAAACACTTCATGAACAATTCCCCCTCTAGGAGCGAAACCCGTTTCGACCGGGGCGCCTGGCTCATGCTGGCGTTTGTGATTGGCTTTGTCGTCACCGTGCT
>CAVVOI010000018.1:0-21690 GCA_963749825.1 uncultured Chloroflexia bacterium
AGAAGAAGTCTAGGATTGGCTGGTCAGTGCCTTCGATGGCGCCTTTAGCAAGTGCGATGCCGATGAGTGTAGAAACAAAGCTCTTGGTGGCAGAATACAATGCATGTTTGCTGTCTTGTCGGTTGCCTCCAAAATACGTTTTATTGACGATGTACTCGTTCCGTATGGCCAGGAAGCTTTGCAGGTTTATGCGCCTTTCTTCGGTTGTCGCCAGCATATCTTCTAACTTCTGCGAGTCCATGCCCTGTTCTTCTGGGCTCGACTCGTGCCAACCCTCGCTTGGCTAATATGTGCCGCTCGCCGAAATTGGTTCCGGCGCATTGCTCAGTGCAACCTCGGCTTGAAAACTTGAACAGGCGGGTAAAAGGACACTGAATAAACCCAGTAATGCCAGATACTCAAGTGAGTCTTTCAGCAATTTGATATTCATGGGACTTGTTTTTCCCCGATTGGAATAGGCACTGTTATGTAGGCCATCGAAATGATCGCCCATCCGTTTCTGTTAATATCGCCCGTACTCGCGCCAGGCGCGCAACATAGCTGCGTAGTTTTCCGGTTTGACGGCCGAGTGAATCGAGTTGCTCGACGAGAGGATATAACCACCACCGGGCATGCCTTTGCGCAACGCTACCTTGGTAGCCTCAATGACCTCATCAGGCGTACCATAAGTCATGAGCTGGGCACAATCTACATTGCCCTTAAGCGCCACTTGGTGCCCATACTTGGCTTTAACTTCTCCAAGGTCCATGCCTGCTTGCGGATCGATTGGATCAAGGCAATCGATGTCCGAATCGATAATCATGTCCATGATCGGCCAGATATTGCCGTCCGTATGCTTGATGACATACAGGCCGAGTTCCTTGAAGCCGCGCACAACGCGGCAGAGACCGGGATAAAAGAATTCGCGAAAATGTTTGGGCGACATAAGCGGTCCCTTGTTGTAGGCGAAGTCGTCGCCGGTATAAACGATTGTCGCCCCGCGAATGGCAACTTCTTTCGCCAATTCGAGATTAACCGTTACCGACATCTCAACCAACGCCTTCACCAATTCGGGCTCGGTCAAGATAGCCATTAACAAATTTTGCATGCCCATGAGATAGCGTGGAAGCGAAAAAACATCGTTCAGGTGGACGATGACGGCCTTGGTCCCTTTGTAATTTTGCACGGCCGCGTCCACAGCGGCAAACCGGCCGGGCGCATGCGGGTCTGGTGGAGTGTAACGCTCGAAATCGGCCATAGTCTTGATAGGTGATTCGACTTCGATGCCGTGCTCCTCAGGCGTATCTTGGGTAACGTAACCCCACTCACTACGCCAGCGGTTTGTAGCTACCTTTTCTTTCTTAAAAATCGGATCAACTATGATGGCATCATACCCCATTTTCAAGGCGAAATCGTTGTGGCTCTTGCAGCCCGGGCAGAGGGCTTCTCGAACCCGACGATCTACCAGCCACTCGAAATGCGGCACACGATCCGGCTCCTGGCGCTGCAGTACGCGCAATATTCGCTCTTCCGAAGTCATCTCAACCATGAATTCATTTCCTTAGGAAAGGATAGTCTCCTCCTCTCCACCTTTGCGTTTAGCAATTACGGCAGTTGCCTAACAATTTTATCCTGGGACTTTGTGACATGGTGCGGGCAAAATTTATTCCAGATTGGCATGGCGTTCACGCATCTGCGTTGCGCCTACTCCAATCCGTTGCATCAACTCCAAGATGAGACTGTCGCATAAAATCAGGAGTGATTGTTCGAACAAAGTACCCATGGGCTGTACTGATATGAGGCCACGGTCCCCGTTGGCATCTTCGAGCGACGGCGCCGGAATAACGACCCGTTGATAGGCCAGGTCGGCCAGGGGTGAGGTCGCATCGGTAGTGAACAATAGGATTTTAGCGTCCTGTCGCCGGGCCTGCTCGGCCATCGCCAGCAGGCTGGTAGTTTTCCCCGAACGCGAACCGAGAATCAACAAATCTTCTGCTGCGATGCCGGGCGTAGTAGTCTCGCCAACCACGTAGACGGTTTTTCCCAGGTGCATAAGCCGCATACCCAAAGCTCGCATGCACAGGCCGGTTCTTCCGGCGCCGGCCACGAAGATCCGCGAGGCAATCTCTAACAGCGCCGCGGTTTGAGCCAGGCTTTCACCTGAGACCAGGCCTACACAAGCCGCCACCTCGGCCAGAACCTGTTCAATCATTTTGTCAATGTAATCACTGCTTGCAGGTTTCATCGTGAATCAACCGAGCTTGTTCAGCGCTTCCCAAGGAGCTTGCATAACCTCTACCAATCGCTGATATTCGGCATAGCGCGCCAAGTAGATCGGCGTATTGGCCGGGATCGGCTCATGAACGCGGACAACCGACACGGCTTCTCGGACAGCTTCTGCATAGTCTCGGTAGACGCCCGCGCCAATGCCGGCTGCCAGGGCCGCGCCTCGCGCCCCCAGCTCGTTTCCATCCGGGACTTCCATCGGAACCTGAATCGTATCGGCAAATATCTGTGACCAGACCCGACTTCGCGAGCCCCCGCCGGCTAGCCGGGCGGCGTTGATTTGAGCGCCAGCAGTTCGCAACTTCTCAATGTGGCTCAAGTGGCCAAACGCGACTCCCTCGTAGAGTGCGCGAAGCAGGTGGGCGCGTGTGTGCCAACCTGCCACGCCATAGAATCCCGAACGCGCTGACGGCTGCACGTTCGAACCATACAGAAATGGATGAAAAATAATATTCGAGCTTCCGGGGGGTAAGCTGGCGACTTCTTCACTGCAAATCTCATAGACCGAGACTCCGCGTCGTTTGGCCTCAGCTCGCTCGTCGCCGCAACACTGGTTCACAAACCATTCCAGGTTGGTGGCTGACGTGGCGCTGCCTTCGATAGTGAGGAACAAGTCGGCTACAGCAAAGATGGTAGTCATGAATAGGTCAGGGTCTACAATAGGGTCCTCCGTAATGACCTCGTTAATACTCCAACTGCCCATGACCAGGCAGGCCTGATTGGCATTGATTACGCCAGAGCCGATCGCGCTCGCGTCAACATCAAACAATCCCCCTACCACAGGCGTTCCGGCGGCCAATCCGGTCTCCTGGGCTACGGCGGTCGTCACTTGGCCAACTACTTCACTGCTATGCTTCAAAGGGGGTAGGGCGTCATATACTTCAGAGAGATCATACAGAGCCATCAACTCGCTCGAGTAACATCTGTTGCGGACGTCTATCAGGTTGGCACCGCTCATGTCGGTATAGTCGCCTGAGATCTCACCTGTTAAGCGGTACTTGATGTAATCCTTGACCATCAAGATGGCGCCGATACGTTCGTAATTCTGCGGCTCATTTTTCTTGAGCCAAACGAGCAGCGCGTTAGGTTGCGCAGGCCAGAAAGACTGGAGCGTAAACGGGAATACTTGCTCGTGGAGATGACGATGGTTCCACCCAGTCACTACATCCGCGGCGCGCGAGTCCAAAGATTGGATGCCGTTCCGCAACGGTTGGCCTTGCTTGTCTAACAAATAGACGCCATTGCCGTGGCCGGTGTTGCCGATGCCAACGATCTCTTCTGGTCGGGCACCCGAAGTGGCAAGTACCTCGCGAATGGCACTGGCTGTGCTCTGCCACAACATTTCCATATCGCGCTCAGTCCACCCAGGGTGTGGGTACTCCGTGTCCGCAGCGCAACTCGCGACTGCAATTTCCTTCCCGCTAAAATCAAAGAGAGCAGCCTTCGAGACTGTATTACCGTTATCGATGCCCAGAAGATACATGCTCATGGTTTGTCTCCGTTGTTGATTAGTTATACGCCTGGCTTCATTAGTCCTGGTTGGCGCGGGTCAATTATTCCCTACCTCTCGGGCACAAAACAGGCCTACAGTGCAGGTGGACGAGTACTATCCGATAGATTAGTTTCCAAAGCTCCAATCTTAACTTACCAGGGCTTGGACAAGGAATTATCCCGCGAATGCAGGCTCTACCAACCCTTTAACACCTGTCTGAACGCGGAACAAGTCGCCTGCCAAGGGCTTGCTTTTACGTTCATCATCACTATAGCCCCACCAGGCTGTCGTGACATAGAGTCTATCCAAATCTTTGCCTCCAAAGGCAAAAGAGATGACATGCTCAACGGGGAAAGGGATCTGGCGCTCGATCTTTCCATCGGGATCGTAGCGAGTCAGTTTCCAACCGGCCCAGTGCCCGCTCCAGACAAAGCCATCCGCGTCCACAATTAATCCGTCCGGCATCCCATCTTCATCGGGCACTCGCGCGAAGAGACGGCGATTGCTGACTGTGCCATTAACTGTGTCATAGTCCAGAACCATGATCTGGTTATGACGCTGGTCGGCTACGTACACCGTGCCGCCATCTGGGCTTAATCCGATACCATTCGCCGTGGCATAGCCCGTGTCGAGCTCATGGAGTGAACCATCGGAGTCCAGGCGATACAGTGAGCCTTCAGGAGAAAAAGGATCTTGCATATTGACTGTTCCAACCAGTAAGCGACCCTGCCGATCCACTGCGCCATCGTTATAACAAATATCCGGTTTTCCCGGCTCAGGTGGTCCGACGATGAGCTTGTACACATTCGTTTTCGGATCCCACTCATACATTCCATTCTGGGCAATAGCGATCCATCCTCCCGAAGCTCGGCGTGCCAGAGCCGTCACAGGCAGGTTTACGGAGAAGGTACTGAATTTGCCCGTTGCCGGCTCGAACCGGCAAGTAGGCCGGCCACCCCAATCAACCCAATATAAGGCATTCTCTTCTGGAGCCCAGATCGGTGTTTCGCCCAAACGATTCTGCACTGTTAAAAGATGTTCTGGCTCGTTCATGGGGTGGGTTCCTGTGCTTCGCTTCTGAATTGATCGTAAAGTTGATGACTGACTGGCTTGAGAACAGGGTAAAGTTGTTTGTAGATTTGATACCATTCAGCATATTTAGATGCCAGTTCCGGGTCTGGCCGGTAGGTCCTGCCCGGATTGTAAACGCGCTCAAAAGCATCTTGCTCATTCTGGTATAAACCGATCCCAATTCCGGCCAAGATGGCTGCGCCGAGAGGTGTGGCCTCTTCGACTTCGGGCACCTCGATGGGTATACCGGCGATATCGGCCTTGTTTTGCATCAAGAATTGATTGCGCGTTGCACCACCCACGGCTACAAGTCGGTCCGGGTCAATTCCCAGGCCGGTCTTGAGCGCCGTCACAATATCGAGAACCTGGTAATTCAACCCTTCGACGATCGCTCGAAGCATGTCCCCACTCTGGACAAAGTTGCTTAACCCCACAAAAGCGCCCAAGGAGCGGGCATCAACAACAGGGCAGCCGGCAGCGGACATGTGCGGAAGGAACATGATGCCACGAGCCCCTGCCGGCGAGGCAGAGGCTTCTGCCATCAAATAATCCCAATCCACGCCGCCCTCTGTCTTCGCCCTCTGCTGGGCATAGAGACCAAACTCTTTTCGGTACCACTCGAGCATATCAGAGGCTACCGCTCCGCCCCAGACGGCGTAGGTATCGCGTGCGACATGGGTTTCGACCGTCACGCCTAACTTTTGCACATCTGAGGTTAGGATTGGCGCGGGTATCGCGGATAAGATAATTTCCCAGGTACCAGTCACATCTAGAACGACTCCAGGGGAAAAAGCTCCTACCGGCAGCGCGCCACACAAATAGTCGTGCCCACCCAGCACAACCGGCGTCCCAGCAGGTAGCCCTGTTGCCTCGGCCGCCTTTTCCGTTACTTCACCTAGCAACGTTCCGCTAGGGTGGGGGTCGCACAATAATCGGCGCTCGATGCCGGCCTGGCTTAGGATTTCTTCCGACCAGTCGCGCTTGTTTTGATCGAACAAGAGTGTGCAGGATGCCATGGTATAGTCGGTCGCGAGGCGTCCGCACAGCATAAAATTCAGAAAATCTTCGATCAGCAGCCACTTATCTGTGCGAGCCAGGATCTCAGGCTCGTGCTCGGCCATCCACAAGAGCCGCAACGCGGTGCTAAAACGCCACAATGTGTTTCCGCCAATGAGAAAACTCTTGTCTGCGCCGATATGGTTCTCCCACCAATGCAGTTGCGCTTCAGTGCGTGGATCATGCCAACTGATAAAAGGATAAAGCCAGTTGCCTTGCTTGTCGACCGGCACGCCGTCCATACCCATACCCGTCACGGCCACGGCCTTGACGTGCCGGGGATCGTCTAACATGGCTACCGCTTCTTTCATGGCTGCCGCTGTTCCGCCCCAAATTTGCTCGGGCTGCCACACCGTCCACTGTGGGTGATCGGGATAAGGGTTATATTGTTTCGTCGGCCGGGTGCCACGGGCGACGACGTTGCCGTCTAGATCATAGATCACACATTTGAGGTTTGTCGAGCCCAGGTCAATGCCTGCAAGATAGTCCACTTGTTACCACCTAAAGGTTCCCTACCATAAAAGTCTTGGCGGATACTGTGCATATTGTTGCAAGGCGCAACATCGCTTGTTGGTTCTTTCGCCTGACTGCAGATCCGTATCGGCGCGGTTAACTATGACTATATCATTGACCGTAATTATTTTGATACAAATCTACCATGTAATCGAGCTGACTTTCAGTAAGCAGAATGGGTTGACCACGTAGCATCGCCAGGTGGGTGATCTTAGCAATTTCCTCGACTTCGACAGCCATCTTGGTTGCTTGCTGCGGCGACGAGCCGATGGTAAAGACGCCATGATTCTGCATGATGATGGCCAGCGCTCGACCGATTTTATCGATAATCTCCTGGCCAATATCTTCCCCACCTATCGGCGCATAACCTCCAAGGGGTATCTCGCCACCAAGCATCCCACATGACGTCAGGCAGGCTGGAATAGACTGTCCCAACGCAGCAAAGCTGCTCGCATAGGGTGAGTGTGTGTGGACTATACCAAAAACATCAGGCCGATGTTGGTAAACGTATAGATGGGTGTCCGTGTCAGTCGAGGGTTTGAGATTCCCTTCGACAACTCGAGATTCCAAGTCAACCACTACCATATGTGCGGGTGTCAACTCCTCAAAGCTATAACCACTCGGCTTGATGACGACGAAACCCGTTTCCAGGTCACGCCCACTCACATTGCCGCTCGTCATTTTGACTAAGTCATTCTTTGGCAATTCTAGATTGCACTTCCAAACGATCTCGCGTAGCTGCTCCAATAACATAAGGTATCTCCAATGAATTATTGTAAATTTCGAAAGTTTTTATCAAAGAGGTCTAGAACGCCGCATGCGGCTTCTTCGTCGGTAATAAGTGCATGCAGGTAGCCACCGCGCAGCGCACCAAAGATGGGTAGTGCTTTGGATCCTGACGCAGCTACGCCGATCCTAAACGGGATCTTAGAGATCTCGGCTAGAGTTAGCCCAATGACCCGATCGGCATATTCCTTAGCGCACGCTCGACCCTCGATGTCATATACATGGGCCGAAATTTCTCCCACTCCTCCGCAGCCTTCGGCGATATGTTTCAAGTCCCCGGCCGACAGGGCAGTGAACTGGACGAAGCGCGAGGCTTCCGGATCTACCGTGCCAACCCCCAGGAGTGCAACGTCTGCATGGCGAGCAATATCAAGGATCTTTTTAACCGGCTCCATCGATCGCACGACCTCACCTTGTTCTCGGGTGTCTACAAAAGCTGGCGCGTGTAGCTGGTACGACTTGGCGCTTAACCGGTCAGCCATGTAAGTGGCCAAATAGTTCATGTCTGATTCGATTTCGCCTTGGATCGCGCCAAGCATTGGCACAACTTCGACCTGGTAAGGACGCGTGGCATCAATCGATTGGACGACGGCTTGGACGGTTGTGCCGGGGGTGATGGCTACAATGTCTCCATCTCGAATGTGTTCTTGCAAGAAGTCTGCCGCCACGCTGCCGATGGCATTCAATAGTGAACTGCTAGTACCGCCGACGGCCGGAATGACAATTGCTTCCTGCAATCCAAAGACAGCCTTCAGACGGCCTTCGAGGTCAAACAGGTGTTGATACGGGGTCCGGATAACGTAATTAACATACCCCAGCTCGCGCGCCTGTTGGAGAAGGCGATTGACCTTAGGTGTGGATAACTCCATCCGTTCCGCAACTTCCGTTTGCGTCAGTTTTTCCACATAATAAAGATTCAAGATAGTATTAATGAGTCGTACTTTCTCGTGTGTCGGCATCGCTGTAGCCTATTGTGAACATGGTGCTCGATCCACGGTCTTGGGAAAACGTATTACCCAGGTCCGATACATCGGCACATTACCGAAGCTCAATTGACTGAGATTTCTACAATTCTAAAAGGTGGTTCTGCATTGGGCCCGGCGTTGGCCGGATCCCAAAAATGGTCAGATTGACTCTCTACAACCCAGGCGCGTCCCTGATAAATCGCAAAGGTAGTCACACCATCGAGTCCTGCCGGCACTCTGCGAACCTGCGCCCTATCGCCTTCCACTGTGATGATGGACATTCCGCCTGCTCCACCTTCGGCGGTCGCCAAGGTGTCAGGGCCAATGACTTTTAGGCCATCTGGGCGGCGCAGCTCTAACGATGTTTGAATCATTGTCACTGCGCCTGCGCTTCCATCCTGCTCGATCGTAATCCGAAACAACCGGCCAGTATTCTGATTCACCGTATAGATTACATTGCTAGAGCGGTCGAAGTCTATGCCGTTCAGACTCCATTGTTCCAGGCCAAGCTGGGGGTCGTTGATCCACTCGTCCAGCGCCGAGTCTGCCGCGCGCAACCGCAAAATACGAGGCGCCCACGAGTCCGTGACATACAGGTTGCCCTGAGCGTCTAAGGTCAAATCGTTGGCAAAGCCACCGCCGGGAAAGTCATAGCTACCAAGGGCAGCGCCTGTTCGTAAATCAAAGGCTTTGACACCCACCGGCGCGGAACCTGCCAGCCGACCATTGCCGGCATCCGAAGAACAGGCCCATAGAGTATTACGCGCATCGTCAGCCCAAAGACCGAGCACTGAGACCAACCCGTTCGTCCCGGGCTCGATGAACGGTTCCATTAGGGTTGCTCCTGCAGGCGCCCTCATGATAGAGCCTTCGAATAGGCTGCCTACAAAGAATGTGCCATCCAAAGCGACGGTGACACCTTCTGGAAAATAACAGTCACCCGGAATAATTATCACGCCCGGTTTGACACCATCATAGTAATCTGTCTTATTCATACTGTCTTCTCGCAGAGCCAAAACCTATCTCGACAGCACATCATGGTTGTAGCTCGGTTATTTTGGTTGAGTGGTCGAACGGGCGATCGGCCGCCCAGGCCTCGGCTACCATTCTATCTACGAATTGCCGGGCAGCAGCGGCCGACTCAACCGGATCTTCGTCGGGGTGCATATTTCCCCACATTTCGACGCCCAGCATGCCCCAAAAATCTATGTCCGCCAGAGCCCGAAAAGTCTCTCGAAAAGGTACGATTCCTTCTCCAAACGGTATCCCGCGGATAACCTTGGGCGCAGCGTCCTTGACGTGGATACCCAACAATTTATCCTTGGTCAACCTTAGCTCATCCGGAGGGGAATAGCCGGCCGCGGCGAGATTGCCCATGTCCAGATAAAGGCGCAGCCAGGGCGAGTTGATTTCATCGATAATAGCCAGGCCTTGACTGGCATTTTCCACAAACGGCGTATCCAGGTTTTCGAGCCCAAGCATCATCCCAGCTTGGGCAGCCATTCGTGTTCCAAGCTCAAGCCCTTCCATAAAATTTGCCCGCGTCTGCTCATCACTTGTCTCGTAAAAGACGTCATAGGCCATAACTTGAACGACGCGCAGCCCAATATCTACTCCAAACTCGATCGCCTTGTATAGGATTTCTTGCCCTTGCCTGCGGATCTCAGGATCATGACTGCCGAGCGGATATTTGCGATGGCCGCTTAGACACATCGTCGTGATACGCACGCCAGTATTGGCAATGGAGCGACGAAGTGCCGCTCGTTCAGAAGCTGTCCAGTCCAACCGCGACAAGCGCTCGTCGCTCTCGTCGATGGAAATCTCTACGTAGTCATAGCCTGCCCGACCTGCTGCCGCCAGGCGTTCTTCCCAGGACAGCTCAACGGGCAATGCTTTTTCATAGAGACCAACTGGCATCTTGAACATGACAACAACTCCAATCGTGGTCGAGCGGGGCAGCGGAAGGACAATGTAGGCGATACCTTACTCGATCACTTCTCCCAACGGTGCCAACCGCTCCTATGCTTACCCGTTATCCCGCACCAACTGCTGGTTGATGACGACGGCGATGAGAAGCACGGCGCCCAAAGCAAAGGTCTGCCAATAGGCGGGGATAACCGTCAGCATGCCAACAGTAATCACGATGATGATAATGGCGGCGATAATTGTCTTTTCAACATTGCCTTCGCCGCCGGTAAATCTCGTTCCTCCCAGCAGCACGGCAATGATCACCCACATCTCCATACCGTCGCCTGAGAGCGGATCGCCCAGTGACATATAGCTGGCCCGGGCCATGCCGGCCAAGGCCGCGCTTACGCCAACGATGATGTAGAGGATCCACACCCACTTAACAGGACTGATGCCGGACAACTCGGCCGCGGTCTTGTTGCCGCCGATGGCGGCCGAATATTTACCAATGAGCGTCTTCCGCTGGAGAACAACTAACACGACAACGACAGCGATGGCCACGAAGAACGCCAACGGTAAGCCGAACAGGACATCCGCGCGGGCGTAGTCATTGATCCAGGCGGGCATACTCTGCTCGCCAGTGCTCTTGATGGCTGACAACCCATCAGGAACGATCAGCAACGCGATTCCTTTGTAGAGACTTAATGTGATCAGAGTCGCGATCACGTGCACGATATTCAGCTTCATGACCAGGAATCCATTGAGCGCGCCCATCAATATTCCCACGATAATGGTAGCAACGACGGCCCAGACGAAACTAAAACTATTCAGGATCATCCAGGAAAACACCACGGCGCTTAGGCTCATGGCGCTGCCGATGGACAGATCAATATACTCGGCGATCATCAGGAAGGTGAAGGCACCGGCCACGGTCATGAGGGGCACGGCGATACGCAGCAGGTTGATAATATTATTCGGATTGAGGAAGTGTCCCCGTTCAAACCAGCCAACCTCGTCCAATCTGACGACACTAAAGACAACCACAACCAGGGCCAGGACGAAGTAGATGTAGAAGCGCTTCATATTCGCTCGAATCCTGTCCGACCTATCTTGTTGATATACAGCTGTCTCTTTCTCTGAAGAAATAGTTTGAGTCATAGTACTGTTCCTCAGCCTTGCCTTTTACGTAAGAAATAGCCTTGCGCCATTATGGCCATGAAGACGGCGATCGCCTTAAGGGTGAACTGCCATTTAGGTGACAACAGGAGCCCGGTTGCGGCCGATTGAACAGTAGAAAGGATGATGGCGCCGATAAACATCCCTAGTACCGATCCAAATCCACCGTGGATGCTGACCCCTCCTAACAGGGTGACCACCAAAGCGTCAAATTCGTAGCCCGTCGCCCGGCTCGAGACTCCAGCCTTGAACTCGGACGCCAAGAGCAGACCTGTGATACCGGCCAATAGCGAACTGAGGATGAATAACAGCGTAAGATGTCGGGTTACGTTGACACCGGACAATCGCGATGCTGCAGAATTGGCGCCGATGAAGTACGTGCGCCTGCCCTGCACCGTCTTGCGCTCGAAGATGAAGGCGATAATGACCAGAACAATCATTATCACCACCGAGTACTTGATGGTTGTATTTGGTATCTGCGCATTACCTATCACGCCGAACACATCCGGCAAACTGGTATTGCGCTGAGCGCCTTGGGTGATGACCTGGGCAGTACCGCGTGCCAGCATCATCGTACCTAGGGTAACGATGATTGAGGGCACTCTCAGCCGCACGACAAAGAAAGCGTTGAGGGCGCCGATACTCATCGCACCGAGTAGAGCCAAAATAACCGCGACAGGGTATGGAAACCCGAGCCCGTTGGCCAACTCATTCTGGGAAACATTGGATGCCTGGCTGAAATAGACGGCCAGCACGCCGGTCAGAGCGATGACACCACCCGTCGACAAGTCAAAGTTACCGGTGATCAGCAAGAACGTGACGCCGATGCCGATGATGACAATGTACCAGTTGTTGGTGACCAGGTTGACCAAGGTCTGACCCCGGTAGAAACCCGGTATAAATAGGGCCGCAATGACGATTATGGCCACCAGCACGCCGATCATCAACAAAACGACAAACATTTCGTTGCTGATTCTGCTGGTTATGGATGGCCTGGGTTGTGCTTGTTCAGTTGTTGCCATCTCTATTCTCCTCCTGTAACGATGTGGAGGATCTCCGCGCTGTCGATGTCTGCCCCATTTTTCATCGAAGCCTTGAGGTAACCATCGAATAGGAGATATATCGTGTCACAGATGTTCATGATTTCGGGCAGCTCTGAGGAGAAAATCATGATCGATTTTCCCTCTTCGGAGAGCTGACGAATGATGCTGTAAATTTCACTCTTGGCCCCGACGTCAACACCCCGCGTCGGTTCGTCGAGCATGAGTAAATCTGCATCCGCGAACAAACATTTTGATAACACCACCTTCTGCTGGTTGCCCCCGGAAAGCTTTGCGGCTTCCTTCTCAATGGTGTCGGTGGCGATATTTAGCTTTTTGACATATTCATCCGCAGCGTTCTTTTCATCAGTTGAACTGATGAAGCCGTTGCGGGATATCTTGCCCATATTCATGACCGGCACATTGTTGCGGATAGTCAGAATCGTGAACAATCCCTGGGATCTTCTTTCCTCGGGGACAAGGGCGATTCCGGCCGCGATGGCTTTATCGGGTGAGGTTCCTAGCTCGCTGCCTTTAAATAGGATCTCACCCTCGGCTGGATCGGCTCCATAGATGGCTCGAGCGAGCTCCGTCTTGCCGGCCCCAACCAGGCCATAAAAACCAACGATCTCCCCCTTATGGACATTGAATGAAATGTCCTTCAGCTTCTTGTTGGCGAGGCCATTTACCTTCAGGATGACGTCTTGTTCGGCCTCTTCTTTGGGCGTGTACTGTTCAAAGACTGTTCTACCAATCATCATTTTGATCAGTTCAGAACGACCGTTGACTTCTGAAAGCGGCTTCGTGTCGATGTGCCGACCGTCGCGCAGCACTGTTACATAATCGCCGATCTCAAAGATCTCGTCGAGCCGGTGGGAGATGTAGATAACAGTGACATTCTGTTCGCGCAAGTTCTGGATGATGCTGAACAGTCGCTCAATTTCCCCTTCGGTGATCGCCGCCGTCGGTTCATCCATAATAATGACGTCCGATTCGCTAGCAGCTGCCTTGGCGATTTCCACGATCTGCTTCTGGGCCACGCTCAAGGTCGAAACCTTTTGCTTCGGATGGATGGACGGCTCAATGTCGTTCATCACCCTGATCATTTCGTTGATCTTGTCCGTCTTTCTGATGAAACCAAGGGTTGTATCTTCCAATCCCAGGGTGAGGTTGTCCTCGACGGTAAGCGTGTCCACCACGTTCAATTCCTGGTACAAGGTGCTAACCCCTTGCTGCCTAGCATCTCGTGGGTTGTGGGGCACATACTCTTTACCGTTTAGCAGCGTCGTGCCGCTTGTTCGATCATACGCACCCGTTAGAATCTTTATTAAGGTGGTCTTGCCCGCACCATTTTCTCCGACCAAACAGTGGACGGTGTTGCGCTTGATGTCGAAACTTACGTTGTCGACCGCCCTTACGCCGGGGAAATCTTTTACGAGATCCCGGATTTCTAAAACATTCTCGGTCGATGCCATACCCTCTTCTCCCTGGATTTTGAGGGGAGAGGGGCGGGAGCCCCTCTCCCTCAAGGATTTATATTTCGGACACCGTTACTTTGAAACTACTCGATATTCGTCCCAAACTGATCGTTCAACCATGCTGCAGCATCTTCTTGATCCATTGTCCAGTAGGAGATGGTGTAGGCTTTGTAGAAGAACTCTTCAGCCGGATCTGAGACCTGAGCTACATCACCGTTGGCGATATCCATGATCAAATCGATACGTCCGCGAGCGGTCTCTTTCGGCGGCAAGCCCATCGACAGCTTGAGCGAACTGTTCGGATCGTATATCTGGTTGTACTCTACCTCGTCAAAGTCAACGCTGGCGACGATCTCAGTCGTCGGAACACCATTATCCATAGTGCCACGTCCGGCCTGAGTCAGAGCAGCCATCGTACCCACGGTCAGGTTGGAGGCTTGCGAGTAGATCACGTTGATCTCTGGGTGCTGGGTGACAGAGTCAAGAATAATCTGCTTGGTCACGTCTGGACCCGCGCTTGAATCCAGAATACCAAGATTGACGGCATCGGGGGCAACGGAGAGGACACCCTCGGCAAAGGGAACGCCACGCCCAGAATTCACTTCGGTGTGGTTTGGCCAACCGACCTGTATAAAGGTAACGGGTACGTCGGGGTTGGCTTCCTGCCACTGGGTGGCCGCTTGCACGCCCATTTCGAAGGAAATGCCGGCCTCGTCGCTACGGGCCACCGGGATGCCGGTGTCGGCGATCGGGCCGAAGAAGGAAGTCATGATGATGCCCTGGTCCAGCGCATCCATGATGCCTGGCACGGCTGCTTCAGCGTCCCAGATCTGCATGGTCGATGCGTCCATACCCTGGGCCGCAACCTGGTCAACGTTTTGGGTCATCACGGCCGAATCAGACTGGCCGTCGAAAGCGAACACCTCGGCGCCGTACTCTTCCGCGGCGTATTGGGTGGCTTCGGCGATCTGGGCCTGGTGGAACACGTTGGACAGGTCAGACACGAAGAAAGCGATCTTCATTCCTTCCCCGACTGATGTTGTCTCTTCGGCGGCTGCCGCTTCGGATACCTCAACCTCGGCACCGAACTGATCGTTCAGCCATGCCGCCGCATCGGCTTCTGGCATCGTCCAGTAGGAGATGGTGTAGGCCTTGTAGAAGAACTCTTCGGCCGGATCTGAGACCTGAGCTACATCACCGTTGGCGATGTCCATGATCAAATCGATACGTCCGCGAGCGGTTTCTTTCGGTGGCAAGCCCATCGACAGCTTGAGCGAACTGTTCGGATCGTATACTTGCTTGAACTCTACCTCGTCAAAGTCGACGCTGGCGACGATCTCGGTCAAAGGCTTGCCATCTTCGAAGACACCACGTCCGGCCTGAGTCAGAGCAGCCATCGTGCCCACGGTCAGGTTGGAGGCTTGCGAGTAGATCACGTTGATCTCTGGGTGCTGGGTGACAGAGTCAAGAATAATCTGCTTGGTCACGTCTGGACCCGCGCTTGAATCCAGAATACCAAGATTGACGGCATCGGGGGCAACGGAGAGGACACCCTCGGCAAAGGGAACGCCACGCCCAGAATTCACTTCGGTGTGGTTTGGCCAACCGACCTGTATAAAGGTAACGGGTACGTCGGGGTTGGCTTCCTGCCACTGGGTGGCCGCTTGCACGCCCATTTCGAAGGAAATGCCAGCCTCGTCGCTACGGGCGACGGGGATGCCGGTGTCGGCGATCGGGCCGAAGAAGGAAGTCATGATGATGCCCTGGTCCAGGGCATCCATGATGCCTGGCACGGCTGCTTCGGCATCCCAGATCTGCATGGTCGATGCGTCCATACCCTGGGCCGCAACCTGGTCGACGTTTTGGGTCATCACGGCCGAATCCGACTGACCGTCGAAAGCAAACACCTCTGCGCCATACTTATCTTTGGCGTATTTGGTAGCTTCGGCGATCTGGGCCTGGTGGAACACATTGGACAGGTCAGACACGAAGAAGGCGATCTTCATCGCACCTTCGGCTGGTTCCTCTGCCGGTTCCTCGGCTGGTTCTTCAGCCGGTTCTTCAGCGGCCGCTTCAGTCGGAGCCTCAACTTGAGCTGGTTCTGTAGCGGGCGTTTCAGCCGTGCCGCAGGCAACCAATACAAAGCTGGTGATTAATAGTACAAGCAACAATATAAACAGGTTCTTCTTCATTTTGAACTCTCTTCCTTTTCTTGGTTTACCATCAAGAAATACTAGGTATCGCCACAACTATTACCCAATTTGAGCATTAGTTGGACGATTCAAATACCACACAGAGTTTGCTTAAATATTGTTTCTTGGTCGATGCTACCTCCTTATACCCGGGACAATTGTTTTGTGCCGGCCAACCTTACCCTTCTCTCGAACGGAGTTCACGAAACCCATAATGTATCTATGTTTATTCCTGGTGATCAGAAACCGCTGACGTCCTGTGCCAGCCCGTATACCAACACTTCGGAGACACATCCACCCCTGGTCAGCGCACAGGTCTGGTACATCATGTCGGCAAAATGCTCGGGTCGTACGGCCAGGGATTCGTCCCACTCAAAGGTTTCTGCGCCATCTGCCGCCTGCTGGAAGCCGGTGTTGGATCCACCCGGCACGAGAAGCGTCACGGCGATACCGTGTGGGCGCAGTTCTGTGTAAAGACATTTTGTGAAGGCGTTGACGCCGGCCTTGGCGGCGGAATAAACCGACCACCCCGGCCACGATCGGCGGTCACAGGCGCTGGACACATTGACGATCTTGCCGAAGCCCTGCTTCTTAAATTGGGGTGTGAAGGTCCGGCAACTCATAATGGTGCTGGTGAGGTTCAGGTCGATGATGCTCCGGTTAATCTCATCGTCCATCTGCTCTATGGGCGCTACCTTGAGCGCGCCGCCCGCGTAATTGATGAGGAAATCGACCCGGCCGAAGTTGTCAAGCGATTCTTTAAGCGCTCGCTCGAAGGTTTCCGGCTTGGTTACGTCTTCCGCTAAGGCGACGACCTTTGAGCCGGCCGCCCTGCAGACATCGGCTGTGGCCGCGAGATTCTTCTCGTTGCGGTCGATTAAAACAAGGTTCACCTGGTCCAACTCGGCAAATAATTCAGCCGTGGCCTTCCCAAAGCCAGATCCAACACCCGAGATGACGGCCACTTTTCCATTTAAAGACTCAGCCATAATTAGTATCTCCTTCCGTAATTTTTACGGTACTTATCTCTGCAACTGGGCCAGTAACTTGTCCAGTTCTTCTTCCTTAATTTCATAACTGTGCTCAGGCCCCGGGAATTGGCCCTGCTCCACTTCCGTCCGGAATTGGGTCAGTGCCGACACGATGATCTCTGTTAAGTCTAGGTACACTTTGAGAAAACGCGGTGACAGCTCTTTGTATAACCCTAGCATGTCTTGGGTCACTAAGGCCTGGCCATCACAGCTTGGTCCCGCTCCAATCCCGATCGTCGGAATCTCTAAGCTCTGTGTGATAATCTCGCCCAAGCGTGTCGGTATACATTCTAAAATCAGTCCAAATACCCCGGCATTGACAAAGGCGACAACGTCGGCGAGTATCTGCTGTGCAGAATCCGCCGTCCGGCCTTGTATTCGAAACGCCCCGGAGCGAACGATTTTCTGTTTGGTGATTCCAATATGTCCCAGGACAGGGATGCCGGCTCCCACGATGGCCTTAACACTTTCCCCTTGAGCGCTTGTCCCTTCAAAATGAACGGCGTCCGCTCCTCCCTCTTTCATCAATCGTACCGCGGTTTCTACAGCTTGTTCGTTAGTCTCATAGGAACCAAAAGGCAGGGTTGTGACAACCATTGAGTTACCAGCCCCATTTCGAACAGCCCGGGTATGATAAATCATCTCGTCAATGCTGACCGAAACGGCTTCAGGACGGCCGTTGCCTACAGTGCCGACGGCGTCGCTTACCAGAATGATGTCCACACCGGCCTGGTTGATGGACCTGGCTATTGGAAAATCGTAGGCGGTGAGGAGTGTAATTTTTTCGCCCCGCCTTTTTTTTCGCAGGAGTAAAGATGGGGTTACTTTTGCGTTTGCACTCATCTAGCAATCCTCCGTTGGTTTCAGATTAATGCTAGTCTTTTGTGGATTTGGGCAGTAAATTTTCCAGGTCAAAGTGTGGGCCAGGGATAATGCGGGTAGAAACCACCTCCCCGATCTTCGAGGCGGCATTTCTACCAGCACCTAAGGCTGTACGAACTGCCCCAACATCTCCTCGAACCATCACTGTGATGTAACCACCACCAATGGCTCGCTTATTTAATAATTCAACGTTGGATGCCTTTGCCATCGCATCGGCAGCTTCAATGCAGCTGACCAGACCGATGGTTTCAATCATTCCTAGCGCCTGAATCCCGATTACTTCAACATTATCATTTTTAGCCATCGAAATCTCCTGAGATATCCGTATTAATATCTAATGTTTTTTGAATGTCGTCTCACCATCGAATTGCAGAGAATCCAATATACCGACGATTACTGCATCAACAGGTGAGTTATTATCCCATGCAGCAACTCGAGCAGAACTCCCTTCCACGACAATGACGAGTTCATCAGGTCCAACACCAACAACATCTTGGGCAATGTATGGTTTACCGATGACCTTGCCTGTCTGGTCTGTATCACTGACCAATAACAGTTTGCTGTCTTCCAGACGAGGTTCTTTCACCGTAGAAATTGCCACTCCAACTACTTTTGCAATTTTCATCTCATTCGCCTCGCTTTATGACCTTGCCCATCAGATCAATCAGCCTATTCACCGTGTTCGAATCCGCGCCTTTTATTGATTGGTCCGATGGAACTGATGCCTGAGAATGCGCTGCCGGAAAGGAACTTGAGCCATGCTGACAACCTGTAGGTTTGTTATATTTGCTGCTAAATGCTGTCGTATTGCTCGGAGGAGTAGCTGCCGGTGATGGAGGCGATACCTGATCCCCACGTGCAACTAGGTCAATGCCCAATTGTTGAGCGGATTCCCGGGCGAAGTCAGTGAGCGTGACACCAGGACCGACCTCAAGTTGCTGAATTCCGTTTGCAGCCAATTCCTCAATATCTTTTGCGGTGTAATAAATATTCATCTCAATCACTAACCAGGAATTCTGCCATCTAGGGATTCAACTGCTGAGATCGCTGCATCTCGTGATTGTCTCACCGCCGAATCTGACCCTGAGATCATTAAACGTCCATACGCACCGGCAGATGAGTAATGGTTGAGTGTGATCCTGGCAGCCTTCTCGGCCTCATTCGCAGCCAGTACGATATAGGCGGCCGGAACGACCTCGATTACGCAAAACGTTTCCTGGGCCAGGACTAGACCGCCGGCATTCCTGGCGTTGATCAGTTGCGCTTCATAGGGATGGATACCGGACGTCAAGTTGGCCGAAAGCACTTTGGGTTTAAGCCTGTCTAGTTTCTTCAAATCCATCGTTTCGAGGGCTTTTTCTCCCGTGTATTGCACTGCTTCTTGATGGCTGGAGTGGATTTCTAAGAATCCATATTCGCGGCCCATACTAAGGTATCCGGGTTGCACATCGGTCGTTTTCAGAGCGATATCCATTACTCTGTAAACCTCAGCTGCTGGCGAGATCTCAATGTAAATCTGCGCGTCACCTTCAACGGGAATCATGCCCAACGTGCGCTTACCCGTAAATGCAGCGTATTGCGGCTGCATGCGATCAACCATCACATATGTTCGCAATTGCATCGTAACATCCTTTTTCTAAGCTTCATTTTCACAATAGTTGATTAATCGGCGGTTAGCCTGACAACCCTAACACTATCGGGAATCAATTTCTCTACATTTCGATGGGGTTGGGCGATCACATGAACATTGACCAATTCACCGGCTGCCTTAGCCGCAGCTGCACCGGCATCCACCGCAGCGCGAACAGCACCAATCTCTCCTCGAATGTAGACGGTGATATACCCACCGCCTATCTCTTCCTGACCATAGAGCTGCACATGTGCAGCTTTGATCATTGCATCCGCGGCTTCAATTGAAGCCACCAGACCTTTTGTCTCTACCATACCTAATGCGTTCCTAGGGAAATCGTTAGCCACAACTTCACTCCTTTCTATTGAACCAGTTTAGTCAATTCAATCTTTCGACAAATTATTCTGACAATATTTCGCGAGCAACAGTCATCGCTGCTCTTGTGTTTGTGGGTTGTCCAACTTTTTGTAAGGCTACGCTGGTTGCTGACAGCAACCCTAAGACATTGTCCTCATTAATTTGGGATAGAGCCCCAACATCCAGATAGAATGAGCCGGGCGCATCGATACCGATCGCTTGACTCTCTCCGGGGCCCATATTGTCCATAAGCTGCCTGATAAATTGCTGGCTATCCACCCCGGAAGGTATTCGAATATCCGTCCGGGAACCGTGGCAAAAACGCGCCGGAGAATTACAGCCCGGGCAATCGCGTCCATCTATGGTGAGCCAAAGTCCCATCTCGCTTATACCCCAACGAATAGCTTTGGCTGCGAGATCGACCGTGGGCGATGTCACGCGCGACGATGGAGCACTAGAGGATGAGCCTGACCACAAATCAGCGATGGCCAAGCGCATCTGACGGGCAGCTGCTCGAGGATCAGGCGCCTCGCGTATGCTTCGCCCGCAGATCAGAACGGACGCCGGCAAGTCAGCAAAAAAGGGCAGAAGATCCAGAGTCAGTCCGCCGGTCACCGTGACCTTGTAGCCCATATCGATTAACTGGCGGATCGTGACCTTATCTGACTCCTCCCATTCGCGGCCGGCTGACTGGGCATCCCACTCGCGATGATAAACGATGCGGTCGACACCTATCCGGCGCCATTCGGTCGCTCTGGCCAAGATATCACGGACACCCGTGAGTTCCATGAGCATTTCCTTGCCCCGTTCGCGGGCAACCGCGTGGGCCTGCTCCACAGTAGCTAGCGCGGCGCCACCAATCACTGTGATCATGTCGGCCCCTGCATCAAAGGCCATAGTCGCTTCGAGTCCGCCGACATCCGGCGTCTTGAAGTCAGCCAGGATCAGCTTGTCAGGGCAAATCTCTCGCATCGCCTGGATGGCCTCAACCCCAGCCGCCTTACAAAGTGGCGTTCCAATTTCGATGATATCTACTTCAGGAGCAGTCAGGGATGCCATTACCAGCGCTGGTGGCAGAGAGATGTAATCTAGAGCAATTTGGAGCAGGGGGATAGTTTTCATAATTAATAGTTGATTCTGGTTTTACCGGTGGCGCTTTATGTTGAAACTCATTGGCTGTGTATCAATTTTTGGCGATGAGTTGAGCTGTGTCATTCCGCAAAAAGAGTACTAGTTTCAATCGAATTCACGGCTAAGTTTGAAACCTAGAAGCGAAAAAGCAATCCTTGTTTCCCACAAGGCTTAGCATGAGTTCTTGCAGCTAAAAAATGTCAAGGCACGAAATTTTTGGTATTTCCTGAAACGGAAATGAAATATTTTTCACTGCCTGATAATATTATCAAAGCAAATCAAACTTGTCAAGTAAATGATTTCACAATTGTTATTCTTCAGTAAATCTGTCACCCATTAAGAAAAAAGCGAAAATGTGACCTTTTTCATAAGGTTGACATTGAACAGCAAAGAACAAAAACGGTTATTGGTATTGAATAAGGTCTTGGCAGGATAGATGACCGGTTAGGAAGCCGCAGAGATAAGCATCGAAAAGGCTAATTTCTCCCGCACGCGCAGGATGTTTTTAGCCAGCTCGGGCCAGCCTGGTGCTGCCCAGGATTAGATCCTCGAATAACAAACGGCTTACCGGGAAGCGGTTGACGATGAAGAATTGGGTTCGGAGTTGGAACCGGCAGCGTTGGCTTCGGCCGGGGCGGCATGGGCATCGTCTACCGGGCAAGCATGGGGAACTCCAACGGGGCAGGTTAATTTGTTAGTGTTCGCCGGCCGGATACA
>CAVVOI010000019.1:0-180423 GCA_963749825.1 uncultured Chloroflexia bacterium
TGACCACCTTGTCGCGGGGAGCTAATCCAGCTTGCATAAGATATTCAAGAAACAATTAAAGCGCGAGCAAGATCAAATCATTACTGAGAGGCTTACCGAGCGCTTCGTTTTCGCTCGCCACTTTCGCAGCCGGGGTTCAGCCATCCTCTGCGTAGCATTTGTCGCCTTGGCGGTGGCAACGATGCTGGCTGCCTGCCAAAATTCAGATGAGACCAGCCCGGTTGCTGCCACAGCGTTACTCCCGCCACCGGTGATCCTAGAGAGTGGCCCGGAATCAGTGGCAGCTTATCCGGTGCCCGCCACGCCAAACCCTGATGACGGTTCGCCATATCCGGCCAAGCCGACGACGGCAGCTCCGCCATCGCAAACTCCTGCCGGCCCAGCGATCACGCCGAATGCGATATACGATAACCATACCTACTTGCCCTCGATTCGAGTACCCAAGGAACCTACGCCGGTTCCGACGTCGACCCCCAAGCCATCGCCGACGCCGACCATTGACTTTGGGGCTGTGCGTGCCCAATTACAGGCGGAAGGTCAGGATTTGGGATTTTCTAAGATCGGTTTCCATACCGGGGTTGGCGGCAATCGCAACGGACTAGGAGATTGGATGCGACGGTTAGATGCGGCCGGGGTGCCCTTCTTTCAAGACCGTCGACGATTCGGCACCTTGTTGAAGCTCAAGAGATCATGCGTTACAGTGACGTGCCCCATGCTGGTCTATCGTCGCAGTGGCGACGAATATGACACGCCGGATTACGACCTTCCCCCGGTCGAGGCAGCCCAGCGTCATTGGCAGTTACACCGGGAGGCCTTTCCCGCCCGAATTAGATCGCAATCTAGTGTGGGTGGAAACGATCAATGAGGTCGACAAGGAACGCTCAGAATGGTTAGGACAATTCGCCTTGGAGACAGCTCGATTGGCGCTGTCAGACGGCTTTCGCTGGGCCGCCTTTGGCTGGTCTTCGGGTGAGCCAGAAATATCGGACTGGCAATCTCCTTCGATAATCGCCTTCTTGCGGCTGGCGGCTGAGAATCCAGATCGTTTGGCCGTGGCGCTCCATGAATATAGCTACATCTCCGAAGATATCAGTGACGCATATCCATTTAAGGTCGGCCGGTTCCAACAACTATTTCAAGTCGTGGACCAGCTAGGCATACCGCGTCCCACTGTCTTGATAACCGAGTGGGGTTGGGAATACCAGGTGGTGCCGACGGGCAATGAGGCTATAGAGGATATCGATTGGGCGGCCCATGTATGCCCCTTACCCAGAAATTAAGGGGGCGGCCATTTGGTATCTAGGCAATGGTTTTGGCGGCATCGCTACCGATGCCCAAAGACTCATCGAACCGGTGACCGAATTCTCTCGGCAATTATTATCCTATCCCATTGCCCCCGGAAAGCGCTCAGATTAATCCAGAACAGTACCGGCCGTGATACAATTGGGCATTGAGGATCGGCATTCGTTGAGCGGATAAAGCTTCACGTCTTACCATTACGAGCGCCCGCTGATCCCGGCACATTTCACTGAAGCATGAAAGGAGCATTTGCATGTCACAGTCGCTAAAACGTAGAAGACTAGAAGCGATCATTAACGGCGAACGACCTGACCGGCCGCCGGTATCATTATGGAGACATTGGCCTGGCGATGACCAGGCAGCAGAATCGTTGGCAGCCGCCCATCTGAAGTGGCAAAAGGATTATGATTGGGACTTGATCAAAGTTTCGCCTGCCAGCAGCTATTGCCTAGTTGACTGGGGTGTAAAGGACAGGTGGGAAGGCGCGGCCGAAGGAACGCGCGCCTATCAGGAATGGTTGATCGACGAGCCAGGCGGCTGGGAACAACTTCAGGTCCTCGATCCCGGTAAAGGCATGCTGGCAACTCAACTTAAAGGGCTAAGCCTGGTCGGCAAGGCGCTGGAAACAGAGTTTGAAGATAGCCCGCCTTTCATCGCCACCATCTTTTCCCCGCTGGCTCAAGCCAAGAACCTGGCCGGACAGGGTCGTATGTTGAGTCATATGCGCAGCGATCCGGATACCTTCCGGCACGGCCTGGAAACCATCGCCAAGAGCACCATCGCCTATCTCGAGGAAGCCAAAAAAACAGGCATAAGCGGCATTTTTTATGCGATACAGCATGCCCGTTACGAAGTGATGAGTCCCGCTGAATATCAAAACTTCGGCCGGCCTTTTGATGAAGAAATCTTAGCCGCAGCCAGCGATCTCTGGCTCAACATGGTCCACATCCATGGCGAGAAGGGGATCATGTTTGATCTGGTCGCCGATTACCCGGTACAGCTCCTCAATTGGCATGATCGAGATACAGGTTTCACTTTGGCCGACGGCTTAGAGCAATCTTCTGGCGGCCGTTTGTGGCGGCATTTCTCGCTGGTCATTGTTGCAAGAATCGCCGGAGCAAGCCCTGGCTGAAGCTGCAGAATCCCGCGAACTGACCGGCGAAAAGCGTCTCATGCTTGGTGTAGGCTGTGTGATTATGACCAATACGCCAACTCGCAATATCCGCGCCTTGCGCGAATATGCTGCCACGGTGTAAATGTCAGCCCAGGCAGGAGGGCTTTAGAAGGATTCGAGCCTACAACGGTGGTTTGACTATAGCAAGAGGGATTGCTGAGTGCAAAACGGGTCTTCGATAACCACATTTCCTGAATAGAAATGTTTCGCCGTTTACGGCTTCTTCACGCCAGATTATATGATGATGCCAACAACCAACGCTATACCGCCAGGTTGTGACTATGAAAGATGCTCAAGATCGATTGCCCAGTAACGCAGCCACCAGCGAAAGTTTGTCTCAGGAGAACAACAGTGGTTGGCCGCGAGCCATTATGCACCTGGACATGGATGCATTTTATGTCAATGTCCACCGTTTGAACCATCCCGAAGATCAGGGGATTCCTTTGGCCGTCGGCGGCCAGCCGGATAGTCGCGGAGTTATCGCCTCAGCCAGTTATGAAGCCCGCCAATTCGGCGTACGCTCGGCCATGCCTTCGAGCCGGGCCGTCCGCCTCTGCCCTCAATTGAAGATCGTAAGACACGATTGGAATCAAATTCGTGAATATTCACGCCAGGTGATGGCCATTTTACGTGAGTTTGGCCCGGTAGAGCAGATGAGCGTTGACGAAGCTTACGTGGACCTGTCAGGCGCCTCTCAGCCAGAAAGTTTGCCTATCGCCATTCGACAACGCGTCAAGGATGATACTGGTTTGCCTGCCTCAGTTGGATTGGCCACCAGTAAATTAGTGGCCAAGGTAGCCTCGGATTATGATAAACCGGAAGGTTGTACCCTTGTTCAACCAGGTGATGAGGCAGCTTTTCTGGCCCCCCAATCCGTCCGGGTCATTTGGGGAATTGGTCCCCGGACTGCTGAACTGCTTGCCGGCAAGGGCATCCTAACTTGTGGGCAGCTCGCCGCTTATGATCTAGAAACACTTCAGGAGATGTTTGGCCAACAGGCTCACTCTCTACAGAAACGGGCTCTCGGACTCGACCAGCGCAAGATACATGTCGAACGCGGGCAGCCTAAAAGTATCAGCCAGGAGTGGACTTTTAACAAGGATATCGATGATCCTGATGTTTTGTCAGCCCGAATACGAAAACAATCGGCTAGCGTGGCTCGATCCCTACAGAAGCGACAACTGGTAGCCCATACTGTCAGGGTGAAATTTCGTTTGGCCAACTTCACCACTTTTACCAGGCAGAAATCAGTCCAGGTAGGCATCGACGACGAAGAAACTATATTTGTGGTCGCCTCGGCCATCTGGCGTGAAAACTGGCGGCGCGGTCAAAAATTGCGATTGTTAGGTGTCGGCGTGAGCAGTCTGAAAACACCGGCCGCGCGGCAGATTGAGTTCGGTTTCTGAATGCCTGATCGCTTCCTCTTTACATTCAAGGTAAAAGATATTAGACTGTCCTTACTGGCATAGGTTGCAGCTTGAATTGGGAGCAATGGGCGACTTTGGACGGAAGCGCCCAAACCCTTATGTTGGGAATGATCATGCTCGTTCTCAATCGCTCAAATATAATACTTTGGGATCCAATTCATTCACTAGTCGACAATAGGAGGTCTTCACCATGGCACAGGAATCTTCCAAGGTCTTTCACTTTAAAAGGGAGATCGCGAATGTCACAATCCGGCCGCAAGCGTCACAAAGAGCACTAAAAGCCATTGCCTTGAAATCGAAGACGCTGGCCGAAGTGCCTGAAACCCGAGGCGTGTTCAAACCCGGCCGGCTAATTTTTAACTTCGGCGTCGTCGACGAAAATGATCCAGAGGTTTACTTGGAAGAATTTGATCCTCCAATAGAACTCCGGGTCCGATACGAGGAAGAAGATGTTATCCGCGCAGAAGCGGCCGGAAAATCTTTGCAACTGGCCTTTTGGAACGAGGATGAAAAGCGCTGGATTCTATTTACTGCCGAAAAGCACAATTTCCGGTTGGAGCCGGACGAATCCCCGGGAACTGGCGGTTTTGGCGTTGCCGAAATCAGCCATTGGCGAGACCCACAAGTCGGTTGGGGGCCCTGATTCCAGTAAGTCGATCGCTCATCTCAGACCATAAGTTCCAAAGCTGCCCGACCGTTTAGGACTAATACGACGAGTGATCCATTTGACATAAATGAGTGAGTTAAGGCAGCTTCAACAGGCAATTCATGCCCTTGAAGCATTACGGCCGAGCATGGGGGATGAGGTCGTTGATGCTGCCCTGAAGCCTTTGCGCCAACGACTGGTCGCCCTTACCGGCAAAACCACCACAACTGAAGCTCGCCTCAAGTTGGTTACAATTTTATTCGCCGATGTCATCGGTTCGACCTATCTAAGCCGCCAGCTGGATGCTGAAGACATGATGGCCATCATGAATGGCGCCATGGAACGTTTTGGCACCATCATCGAACAGCATGACGGCCGGGTAATGAAGTATATGGGCGATGGCTTGATGGCCGTCTTTGGCGAGACAATTACCCAGGAAGACGATGCTGAGCGGGCTGTGCGGGCCGGGCTCGATCTCTTGGAAGAAGCTCAAAGTTATGCCCGATATATTAAGCGGCGTTGGCGGCTTGGCGGTTTTGATGTACGGGTCGGCATCGACACGGGCCAAGTCGTCTTAGGCGGCGGCGTCGAAGCGGATAGCAGCGCCATCGGCATGACCGTTAACTTGGCTTCGCGGATGGAAAGTTCGGCCCCTCCAGGCGCTGTGCGCATAACCCAATCAACCTACCGGCATGTCCAGGGCTTATTCGAGGTTCAAAGTCAACCACCACTAAAGGTAAAAGGTCGCGACCAGCCGATACAGACCTATCTGGCGCTGCGGGCTAATAAACGTCCCTTCCGCACCATCACAAGAGGCGTTGAAGGCATCGAAACGCGCATGATTGGCCGGGAAAGTGAGCTGGCAAGCTTGCAAGATCATTTCAAGGAAGCCATCCAGGAAAAAAGGGCTCGCTTCATTACCATCGTTGGCGATCCGGGTCTGGGGAAAAGTCGTTTACTCTATGAGTTCGAGAATTGGCTGCGCTTGCGCCCCATTCAGGTGAACTTCTATAAGAGCCGGGCAATCCTGCAACTATCCAAGAACCCCTATAACTTATTCCGCTTCATGTTCGCTTATCTTTTCAGCATTCGCGGCAGCGATGCGGGTCCGATCGCCAATGAAAAACTGGAAAAAGGCTTGGCCGAATTCTTGGAGAATGAAGCCCAAATGAAAGCGCATCTCATTGGCGCTTTGTTAGGCTACGATTTCGCCGGCAGTCCCCATCTAATGAGCCTTCATGATGACCCCTTCCAATTACGCGACCGGGCATTGCTCCACCTGGCCCAATATTTCAAGTCTGCCGCCAGGCAAGCACCTACTGTCATCTTCTTGGAAGATATCCATTGGGCCGATCGCCCGTCTCTAGAAGCATTACAGCATCTGGCTCGCGAATGCTCGCAATTGCCTTTACTCTTCATATGCTTAACCAGGCCTGAACTGCTAGAACAGTTCGAAGGGTGGGGGCAGGAAAGGATCTTGGGTGATACGAGCCATCATTGGCTGCAGTTAAAACCACTCCCTGAAAACGCCTGTCGCTTGTTATTGGGTGAGATTTTACAGAAGGTTGAGGATTTTCCAGAAAAGATAGCAGGGCGCATCGTAAGCCATGCAGAGGGCAACCCCTTCTACATGGAAGAGATCGTCAAGGTCCTCATTGACGATGGTGTGATTCAAAAAAATCACTCAGGCGACAATTGGAGTCTGCAAGTCCAGCACCAGGAACACTTACGACTTCCGCAGACCCTTTCGTCGGTGTTGCAGGCGCGTTTGGACAGTTTGCCAGCAGCTGAAAAATCTGTTTTACAGAAAGCGGCTGTCGTCGGCCGTATTTTCTGGCGAGGTGCCTTGGAGATATTGGAAGATGGTGGCGAGGCAGTTGAAGGGCCGCTGGAGAGATTAGCCGGCCGAGAATTAATTTACCACCGGAGCGATTCAGCTTTTTCCGGTGATGCTGAATACATTTTCAAACACGCCCTGCTTTGGGAAGCAACTTATAACACCGTGCTAAAACCGGCTCGCCAACGATACCATCGCCAGGTGGCGGATTGGCTGGCAATGATGACCGAGGCCAGCGGACGGATACACGAACATGCTGTTCTTATCGGAGAACACTATGCCCAGGGAGGTGAGTCAAAGCAAGCAGCCGACTGGTTTATCAAAGCCGGCAAACGAGCCAAGGACCAGGGTACGCACTCTGAAGCGTATGATTTCTTCAACCGCGCTCTATTGCTTATCCCTGATGAAAGCAGCCTGTCTCGTTGGTCAGCCCTGGTGGGACGCAGCGAGGTCCTAGGCATACTAGGTCGGGCAGAAGCCCGCGCAGCTGATGATGCGACTCTACTGACCCTGGCACACGAGGCAGGCGACGACAATTGGCTGGCGGAGGCTTACTACCGGGCCGGATATCACCTGGCAATTAGCGGTGAAGACCAAGAAGCGCTGAAATCGTATGAGACGGCTTTAGCTTCGGCCGAAAGAGCCGGCAATAAAAAATTAGAGACGCTGATATTGGGCACTAAAACGATCAGCCTAACCCGGCTGGGAGAAATTGAGGCTGCCTCGGTTGCGGCCGAAGAGGCCCTGGCCCGAGCGCGAGCCCTAGGGGACGCGCCGACTTTAGCCCGGGCCATCACCAATGTCGCTCTCTTCCACGCCGAAATTGGCAACATTGGCCGGGCACTAGAACTACTTGAGCAGCAAGTGAGCCTGACGCGCTCGCTCGGGGATCGTTTTGGCGAGTCTATTGGTTTAAACAACCTGGGCTACAATTTTTTGATCTTGGGCCAATACCAGAAGGGGCTAGAGATCCTGCAACAATCCCTAGCATTAACGGCAGCGATAGGGGCTAAACGAGTTAGCGCCTACAACCGGCTGAATCAAGCTCTGGCTTATTGGCGGTTAGGTGATGGACAAGCGGCCCGGACCATCTTGGCCCAGGCAATAGCCGATATGGCTGCGGTGGAAGACAATTTCGGCCAGGCGGCCGGCTATTCCTATCTTGCCCACGTCATGGAGAGCGCCGGAGAGACAGACGTAGCCGGCCAATACTTCGGCGAAGCCAAACAGGCTCTGGACCAAATCGGCGCGCATGCCTACGTCAACGATGCCCTGGCCGGTCTGGCCCGGAGCGCGCTGGCCCAAGGTCGAGTCGAGACAGCCAGCCAATATTGTCGAGAGGTTACGGCTTATCTAGACGAACACGGGGCAAAGGGCTTGGAATTCCCAACTCTGGCTTATACGAGCTGCGCCCGAGTGTTTCAAGCAGCCGGCGAATTAGAGGCTGCCAGAACGGCCATCGAGGCCGGTTATGCCGAGTTAATGGATCGCGCCGGCAAAATTGATGACCCTATTTGGCGTCAATCTCTCCTAGACAATGTGCGGGAACACCGCGAAATCGCCGAGATGGCTCAGGCCTTTTTGATCTAGCTGTCCACGCTGACCGGGGGATATTAAGTCCCTTCAAACCGGCCCGTGTCTCGGGCAAATCTCACGACATCCAAACTGGCCAAGATGAAAACGGCCGCCAACAAACCCACGGCAGAAATGAAATAGATCGCCCCATACGCCGCGTATTCCGGAGAGCTAATAGCCAGGAGTAGATCGCGGATAACGCCTCCCATGAAGGTGCCCAATCCCTTCGATACAAGGATAGCTACGGTCCACAAGCCCAGATAAGCGCCCGCATTTGGATCGGGCGACATGACCGCCATCAGGCTCAGCCCGCCGAAGGTATAGAGGCCAAAACCGGCACCAAATATCATCAGGCCGGCCAAAAAGACAGAGCTATTCATGCTAATGGCGCTTGCCCCCAGCAAAGCCATGCCCCCGGCCATGATCGCCAGGCCACTTTTGGTCACGCCAGATTGTTCTTCCGGCCGGCGCTTGCGCCAGATGATGAATGAGGCCACTAGAACGATAACGGTTGCCGTACCCCAGTAGCCGGTTAAGCGCGTCGTTTGCTCGACATCCCAATCAAAAACGTCCGCACCATAAGGTTCTAAGATATTATCCTGCATCCAGGCTGAAAAAGTGGCCACGAAAAGGAAGAAGAAAAAACGTCGGGTCCGGTCGTCGGACCAAATAGAGTTGAACGTCTCTTTTAAGTTGACTTGTTCTCCTGTCGCACGAATCTCGGCCCAACGCCGGTTCACCTTTTCAGCACCAACAACTGAGAAGAACCAAAAAAAGCCACCCACTACGATCACAAATAGTATCAAACGCCAGAAGAGAGCGGGATCATAACTCGTTAATAGCCTGCTAAACCCAATGGCCACGATGGGAAACAGGGTGATCAACATCGTCTCAACGATGCCAATGGCGATCCCTTGTTTCTCTCTGGGCGCCGAATCTCGCACCAAGGCCAGGTAGGGGCTTCCTGAAAGCAGGGTTCCCAAACCATATATCAAGAAGGAAAGAAAGAGGATCACCCAGGCAGCGGGATCGCCTGTGTTCTGCTCCAATATTACGGTGCTGCCCCCCAGCAACAACAGGGAGAGAGCCATTAAGCCCCGTCCAAGCCAAATATAGGACGTACGGTACCAGCCCCAAAGCGGTCTAGTATCCGAGCGGTGGCCTACCCAGAGACTTATCGGAGCCAAAAAATATTTGAGGGCTAAGAGCAAGCCTACCGGCCAGGCAGGAATGCCGAAGTCGGAGATCATGATCCGGTTCCAGACTCCGGCAGTCAGGATATCGCCCATGGCGGAACCAATCTGGAAAGTGCTCAGCCGTAATATCCGCCCAATGCTGAACGGCCGAGTTTCTGAGCTACTAGAGATCTCGGTATTTGCAGGCGTCGCTTCAATTTGGGTTTCGGTTGTCATCCATGTAGCCTTCGATGGTTGAGTAAGCCAATACTGCCGGCTCAGAAAAACTTCGATTCTTCAGCTTACTTTTAGAATCGGGTCTCCAGTTTTGGGATCCATGTTGTATATATTTGTGTAGATTTTGAAGTATAACAAAGGATTGGTGTTGTTCAAGAGTTTCCAATTTTGCCTTTACGTCCCAAGCGGCGCAGAAAGTCGCATAAGTTTGCCAAATCCGCGCAGACCCCAAATGTTACACTGGACCATAGATAGATATATACAAATGAAAGAGAGGTGTAACGTGTCAGCCAGGTTAATCCTGATCCTTTTCGTCCTTTTGTTCTTGGTCGTATCTTGCTCGGCCGAGCCAGAAACTGTGATTGAGACTGTGGTACACGAGGCTACCGTTGTAGTGAAAGTTACTCGCCTCGTCGAGCAGGAGGTGGAAGTTACCCGTGAAGTCGAGATTACTCATGAAGTCGAAGTGCCGGTTGAAGTCACCCGGATAGTCGAGATCGAGCGCGTCATCACCGCCACGCCCGAACCAACACCTGAACCAACTATGACCGCCACGGTTGCTGCTACAGCGGCTCCGGCCCAGCCTTCCACGCCTGAGCCCGTTCAGGATCTGGCAACAACTTTTTTGGAACAAATGGAAAATACTCGGAGGCAAATGCAAAGTTTTGGGGGACAGATTGATGCAGCATTGAGAGGAGATCCTTTCAGCTGCCTGGATTCTGTTTATCTATATGATGCGATCTTGTCTGCCCCAACGATGGATGTCTCATCAGCATCTGCCGAGGTGCAGAATGCGTACGGACGGTATCGCGCTTCTATAGATATTTTTAGAGATGGTGCCAAGGATATGGCTGGTAATTGTCGAGAGGTCGTCGACGGCACAAAACAAGGCACAACTATACCGTTTCAGCAATGGGGACTGGCCCGGCAGCAGGTGGACCAAGCAATTGGGATATTGAGCCCGGCAATCCAAATGTTAGGCGGGGAATAAAGAGGCCTTTAACCATTGGCTGAAACCAGGTCCCAATTCGGTGATGGCGCCATGTGGGTGAGCCCAACCGAGGAGCCAGCGACGATGTGTCCCTTGATTCCATAAATCGGCTGTCCAGGCACAGAAGCCGTACTCGGGCGGTTCGCTACCGTCTAGAGGAGGCTCCCATTGGAGCCACAAGATAGGCCGGTCTTGGGTGGCTGCCCAATGGTCGATGTGAAAGAGCATTGACCGGCCATTGTCGCGTAAATATGCCGTCATCCAGGTGTTGTAGATGACAATGGGTTCCCGGGATCCAGCCGGTAGATTTTGACTCAAGAAATGAGCCAACTCATCGGGTAAATTGACCTGGTAGATTATCACAGGGGCAGTGATTGATTCAACCAGGCGGAAGGCCTCGATCCCTTCCCTAAGTCGCTGGATGCGCTCAACTTGATCGCCCCAGATGAAAGCAGCCAATGTTAACTCATCATCCCAGCTTGAGAGAGGAAAGGGCGCGATGTCAGATCCCGTGCGGCTGGCGATCCGGGGCGCTGTGCCATGGCCGGCCAATAGGCTCGAATCCGGGTGACCACGAAGTCTCGTCACATATTGCGGCGGCCGCCCCTGACCCAGGTCAGCCATTAATTGACCACTCTCCGCCTCCACGAGCCGGTAGGATCGTTTATCGGCTACCAGATTCAGTCCGGCGCTGGCTCCCAAGTCTACAAGGTGGATGTTATCCCAACCGGTGGCCAATACCGGCAAAAGCCAGCAGAGGCCCCGGCCGGTTTCATTTGTCTGCACGGTGCCGGACTTTATGAAGGGGGTAAATTGCCGGTCGTTAGCCAGAATCGTTTCTCGTAAAACAGCGACGAAATCATCCTCACCGGGATCAAGGCTACCACCTGCGGTGGGATAATAAAAGGCGAGATCAGCTGCCTCTCCAGAGAGGACCTGGCGGTGTATAGCGGCGGCCAACAATAAGCTGATATCCAACGAGTGTCTCTGGCGACCGGCATCGACCAGCCAATTGACCAAGGGATCGGCGGCCGAATTCGGGTCTTCCAGCCAACTGGCGACGGCGCCGAATAGGGCAGCGTATAGCGGCGAGTAACCGGCTGCAAATTCTTCTTGTTGCCGGAATTTCGTCGCCAAGCGTCGAATTTGATCAGCCATATCGCTGATACCTCAATTGTAATGGATCATTGGCCCAACCATCATAGGCCAGGTCTAAGGGCTGGGATTATTACAATTTTTCGTTCAGGGATCGCTCTAGCCCGGCTTCTGTAAAATGTGGGTGACGACTGTCGCCCCGCTGCCGCCAATATTTTGGGTCATGGCAATTTGCGCACCGTCTACCTGGGCTTTGCCAGCCGTTTCACGTAGTTGCAGCGTCGCTTCGGCGAGCTGGTACAGTCCTGTGGCGCCGACGGGATGACCTCGAGCCTTCAAGCCGCCCATCGTGGCAATGGGGATGCGGCCGGAAGGCAAGATAGCCCCTTCTTGGGCCAGGCGAACCCCTTGCCCTCGTTCCGCAAATCCACCCGCCTCAAGAGATAGGGCAGCCATGATACTGAAAGCATCGTGCAGTTCGAAGAGATCGATATCTTCCGGTCCGACACCAGCCTGGGCATAGGCACGGCTTGCCGATTTCATCGCCCCGTCAAGCCAGATGGGGTTTTCTCGGTCATGGACGCTCAAGGTGTCAGTGGTCGAAGCTGAACCGATTACCCGGACGGCTGATGGCGCTTTATCGGCCGGCACTAATAATAAGGCGGCCGCGCCATCGCCAATGGGTGAAGCATCAAACAGTGTCACCGGATCTGCTATTGACCGGCCGGCTACATACTCCTTGTGACTGATCGCCCGGTGGAACAAGGCGTTGGGATTATTTACCCCATTCGCATGGGCGTTGATGGCAAAGGGAGCAAAATCAGCCTGAGTGTAGCCATATTCATGCATATAACGGCGCATTACCAGCGCGTTCAAGCTGACGAAACTGACGCCATGAATGACTTCATAATCAGCATCGGCCGCGCCGGTCAGCGCAGCGGTGATTTCTGAGCCCGATGCTTCGGTCATCTTTTCAACGCCGATGGCCAAAACGGCTTCTTTTTCTCCGCTGGCTACGGCCATTATTCCCTGGCGCATGGTCGAGCCGGCCGAACCGCAGGCAGCCTCCATGCGAACTGCTTCTACTCCCCACTGGCCTAAAAAGTCGGCTACCAGCGCGCCTAGCTGTCGTTGCTGGTTCAGGCTGCCGCTGGTCATATTGCCAACGTAAATCGCGTCAACCTTTTCCAGACCGGCGTCGTCCATCGCCGACCGGCCGGCCGTTATCGCCAGCTCGCGCAAAGACAGCGCCCAGTGTTCGCGGACAGGGGTTTGTCCGACCCCTAATATTGCAACTTGTCGCATCAATTTCTCCAAAATGAAACCGGCTTTCTTAGTTTAAGAAGCCGGCTTCGGAATGCTTCGATTTAAGGCCGATTGATAACGGCTCCAACGCCGTAACCCCGGCTAATATAAGTCTACCAATCTTTAGTGCCAGAAACTATCAACTTTGCTCCCGGCACTGCCAATTGGTGTAATTCTTGATGATCATGAGCCCAAGCTAACTCTTGGATAAAAGAATTGGCCTCAAGCAGTATTCGAACTTAGTCTACCTCGATGGTCAAAGTCCAACCAAATGGGTCGGGAATACGCCCATATTGGATGTCGGTCAACTGCTGGTAAAGGTGTTTGGCTACAGGGCCTACCTCGTAGTCGTTGACGATATATTCCTCGTCCTGGAAGCCAAATTTTCCAACCGGAGCGATGACAGCGGCCGTGCCGCAGCCGAAAACTTCGCTGATTTTGCCTGATTGGATATCGGCTAAAAGATCATGGACGTCAACCATCTCTTCCGTCACCTGGTAACCCAAATGGCGGCCGAGCTTAATAACCGAGTCTCGGGTAACACCTGGCAAAATGCTTCCCGTGAGCGGCGGCGTCACAATATGGTCATCGCCATAAACGAAACAAATATTCATCGCCCCAACCTCCTCGATGAAGCGCCCCTCAATGGCGTCCAGCCACAGAACTTGCGAATAGCCTTTGTCCTTGGCATCTGCTCCGGCGAGCAAGCTGGCTGCGTAGTTTCCGCCAGTTTTCGCCGCGCCGGTTCCACCTTTGACCGCCCGGCGATATTCATGCGAGATATAGACTGGGACGGGGTTAAAGCCCTCGGCAAAGTAAGCCCCCACAGGTGAAAGTATCACAAAATGGAGGTAATTGCTGCTGGCATGCACGCCTAAGAAAGGCTCTGTGGCAATCATGGTTGGCCGGATGTATAAGGCCGAACCTGGTTGGCTGGGTGTCCATTCCTGCTCCAGTGAAATGAGCTGGATGATAGCTGCCAAATGCTCTTCATCATCCACGACCGGCATGGCCATACGACGAGCAGAATTATTGAAACGTTTCATATTTTCCCAAGGGCGGAACAGGTTGATGTTGCCATCGGCCAACCGGTAAGCCTTGGTCCCCTCGAAGATTTCCTGGGCGTAATGAAATACCGACGTAGCGGGTTCCAGGGAAAAGGGACCATACGGGCCAACGGTGGCGTTGTGCCAGCCCTTATCCGAGGAGTAATATTGGGTGAACATGCGATTAGTCATGATTTTGCCAAAACCAAAATTACCAGTTGGAACCGGCCGCATTTCTGATTCTTTGAGAGGTACAACTTTAATGTCCACGGTATCTCCTTCCTGCAACGTGGCTCCTTAAATGGGAAACTACGAGCCATTCCATACCAACAAATCACAAGCAAGATAAGCCCAAGTTTACAGGCTGATAGAGCGCTGGTCGAATTAATTCCTTGACGGCAGAATAACCCTTGGGCCTCGCAAGAATACTAGCTTCTACCGATTGTAGACCTGCCAGTAGTAAAATATTGTTAGCAGCTGAATGGGGTGCACTTCACCCTTTTGGAATTGGTCCAGTCCGTGCCACAGAGGTATTGTTAAAACATAACGACCACCCGCTAAATAGCCTGTTTTTGATTAGCCTTTCTTTGTAAGGTAAACTTAAATGGAATCTGTTTGTTATATTAGTGTGGATTAGCCATGGCTGACGAATTAGAAGTCAAAACCGATCAAGGAGAATGGTTGTCGCTGAGTAAGGCGGCGACTTTGTTGGGCGTCCACAGCATGACTTTACGTCGCTGGAGCGATAGCGGCCGATTCCCCAGTTTTCGAACCCCCGGAGGCCACCGCCGGTTCGCCCGAAAAGACATCGATTATTACTTGAGTCAGCAACAAGCTGATGTGGAAGGACTCCCAGAAAATTGGGCCGCATCAGCGCTTGTTCAAACCCGTCAAGAGGTGGCCCATCACCAGAGCCATCACTGGATGCAGACCGTAATCGAACATGATTTGCGTAATGAGTATAGACAACTGGGCCACCAACTCATGGGTTTGTTGTTGCAATATGTGGCGGCCGAAGAGCCAAACGAAACTTTCCTACATGAGGCCCAACGTATCGGCCGAAAATACGGAGCTTACGGCCGGCGGGTCGGCCTAACCCTAACTAGTATCCTGGAAGCGACCCTTTTCTTCCGCGATATCCTAGTTGAAAGCAGCTTAAAGATCCCCTCGACGACCTATGTCGAATCTGATGCCAGCTTGTTGATTCTGCGCCGGGTCAATCAAATCATCAACACGGTCCAACTTGCGGTTAGCGACTATTACGAAAAAACCACCCGCTAGCTGATCAATCGCGATTCGTCATACCTCTCCCGTCAATCCAATTTTTCAGTGGCCGGTTGCCTAATCGACAAGGTCGCCAACCCGACGAATAATAAGGCTATACCAATGAGGGCCACGGGGGCCAGCCGTTCGCCTAAGACGACAACGCCCAACATGGCCGCCGTCAAAGGTTCGGCTAGAGTCAAGGTCACGGCCGAGGAGGCGGCGATAGCCATCAGCCCGCGAGCAAACAACGCATAGGCGATACCTACGGTGATGACCCCCAGATGGAAGGCCACGGCCATGCCGCCGGGCATGGCTAACCAACTCAGATCGCTGCTGATAAAGATGGGCAAGAGGATCAAGGCGCCCAAAACAAAGACGACGGCCATTACCAGATCCGGCGACCGGCCGGCCAATAGCTGCTTACTGGCCAAAGTGTAAATAGCATAAGCTAAGCCGGCACCCAAGGCTAGTAATACGCCCAGTGGGTCTACGCTAATGCTGCTGCCTCCGGCAATTAACAGGGTACTTCCAATAATGGCCAGGCCAGTTGCCAACAACCAACGTCGTCCCGGCCGTTGACCTACCACCAGCCAATCCAGGGCTCCGGCCCAAACCGGGGCCGTGCCGATGCCGACGATGGTGCCTACGGCGACGCCCGTGCGGGCTACGCCAGCAAAAAAACATATCTGATAGACGGCGATGCCCCCGGCTGCAACCAACGTGGGCTTGAGCGGCAAATGCAAACCATTCCGAAAGCTGCCCCGGGCTGCAGCCCAAATAAGCAGGGTTAAGCCGCCGAAAACAAGGCGAACGGCGCCAACCGACAGAGGCGTGGCTCCGTCGGGCGCAAAAGCCTGGGCAGTCCCCGTAGTTCCCCACAATATGGCGGCCGCCAGAACTAGCCATTGACCGCCAATGGATCCGGCGTCGCTAGGCCCATCTGTTTGGGATTGGCTCATTTCCCTTCTTTTACCCCCGGCCTTAACCGCCCAATGCGGACAAGAGATCGACAGTGGCTTCTACAATCCGGTCTCGTTGTTCCTGCTGGGAGAGATGGGGATGGAGATCGCCGCGCTGTGGCCCGTAATAACCAAATTGGGCGTGATTGCCTCCTTCCAAAGCCACAGTAAACAGTATCAGGCGGCAACAGCTCTTTCGTGGCTTCTATTTCTTCTGGCGACGAAAGCCCGTCGTTAGTGCCATAAATGGATGCAGCCTGCAGGACCCGGCAGGAGATATCGGTATCACCAGATGGATAAGCGCCCCACAAGACCAGCCCCTCGGCTGCCCAAGGATAATCCTTGATGAATTGGGCCGCCATCGCGCCGCCGAGCGAATGACCTCCCACAGCCCAATGTTGGATCTGCGGGTGAGCATCGATCACTTCCTGAGCTCGACCAATGCCCAAAACTGCCAGATTTAGAGGCATCGAGGGGATGGCAACTAAATAACCCTGGGCAGCGATATCCTGGGCCAATGGCGCATAGGCTCGGGGATCAACCAGGCCGCCTGGATAAAATACTAGCCCGGTAGTTGGTTGGCCATCAGCAGGTTGGAACACCAACCATTCTCCAGATTCAACCTGAACGTCAGAGGACGATTGAAGCGCCGCCTGGGCCACCTGATCTGGTCCGGCCGTAGCGATTTGGGTATAGGCCACGAAGCCCAGTAGGGCGATAACGACGATGGCCAGCAAGCCCACGAAAACCCATATGACTTTCTTCATTCTAAGTTGATAGTTACTCCATACTCCACTGATAAAGCCCGACTATCAGCCCTATTGGCTTTTTAACAGCCACGGGCCAGGCGGCCGATTGCGGCACAATATTAGACTTACTATCGGGGAAGTCAATCATCAAGAGAGAAAAGGGGCTAACGAATCTAAGGGCAAATGCCTGAGTGGTCAAAATCGCCCATCTATAACAAGCGGATGGTCAACTTCGGCCGTCATTCCAGAGACTTGTAAAATTTGAAACCGGCTTTGTGGTAACCTTTGCCCTCATAAAAGGCGTGGGCAGCCGTCCGGCTTTCGGCGCTGGTCAATTCCATACGTTGACAGCCCAGCTGGCGGGCGATTTGCTCGATACGGGCCAGCAAGGCCGATCCGATCCCCCGGCCCCGGTAGCCGTCCTTGACCACAAAGGAGGTGATCTTGCATAACGTTTCGCCGCGATGAAAGTAAAACATGAAGTGGATGCTGGCTGCGGCCGTCACCTGTCGCCCAGTCTCGGCTACCAGGATCTGATCGGCCGGACTGGTGGCCAACTGTTCCAAGCGTCCGGCGACTTCCTCGTCGTTGGTAGGATAACCTAACTCTGCCAACAGCAGAGCAATGGCAGGAGAATCAGACTGATTCCCCTCCCTGATAGAGATGACGCCTAGAGGTATTGTCTCATTTGGCAAACTCACCGCTACCTCTCCCGTCCAGGTCAATCACCCGGATCAAAGTCGACCGGCAAGGTGAAACGGCCGTCTGAATCGGGTTCGAAAGCCAATACCTGGTCCACAGCCGCGACGGGCAGCGGGCCATAGATATGGGGGAATTCCTGACCGCTCTGGTAACAATCTTCAAAACGAATTTCGGCCGACACCCTGATCGGGTCAATGACCAATAGCACCAGGTCTTGTTGGCCGCGGTACATGGCATTGGCTACCGGCACGACCTGATCGGGCAGCGAACAATGGATAAAACCTTCCTCGACCAGGCTCACAGGGCGGTAGTTGCCGTTCCGGACGGCCGTGACCCAAATTTGCACGATGGGCGATGTGTAAGAGTGCGGGCATGTTTTCCTCGTAATGTGAAGTCAGATGGAATGGTAGCGGCCGGTTAGCAGCAAAGCAACCACATAGCCTAAAAATTGTGATACAAGCTGGTTGGACTATAAGCTTCATCCTGGAAGTTTGAAGGGCGATAAAATCTTGGAATCAAGCCAAAAACACTAGCATCGGAAACAAAAAAGAGGTTGTAGATTCTCTCTACAACCTCTCTACCTCTTAGGCTGAGGGAGGTGGACTTGAACCACCACTGACGGATTCAGAGTCCGCTGTTCTACCATTAAACTATCCCTCAAGATGTGGGCATTTTACCAAAGCCCACGAGGCCGGGCAAACAGGAGCAGCCCCAGGCAAACCACTGATCACCTGGCCGACCAGAAAGGAAGGACAGACACCTATCTCTTAGGAATCCGGTCCACTGTATCTAATACGATAGATAAAACCGCCCTTGTCATCGCTGACGTAAAGAGCGCCATCGGGACCGACAGCCAGCCCAACCGGCCGGCCGCTGGCTTGATTGGTCTCTTCGTCGAGCCAGCCGCTGGCAAAATCCTCTACCGGGCCAGCCGGCTGGCTGCCATCGAGCGGCAAGCGGACTACTTTATAACCAGTTGGCTCTGACCTGTTCCACGATCCATGGAAGGCGATAAAGAGATCGCCCTTGTAATCCTCTGGGAATTCATCACCGTTGTAGAAGGCCAGGCCTAGCGGAGCCGAATGGGCCTGCATCTGGACCACCGGCCGGCCAACGTCCTGGCAGGTATCGGGGCCGCCTAATTCGGGGTCGATCACATCACCACCATGGCAATAGGGCCAGCCGTAGTCAAGTCCCTCCTCGACAATGTAGACGGTTTCAGGTGGCAAATCATCGCCCATCATGTCCCGGCCGTTATTGGTGGCCCAAAGCCGGCCTGTCTCGGGATGAACGGCTAAACCGACGGCGTTTCGTAGACCGGTGGCAAAGAGTCTTTCCCCCGTCGCCTCGGGACCATCATAGACGAGTATGGCAGCCCGCCGTGGATCTTCTTCTACGCAGGCATTACAACTGGAGCCGATGGAAACGACCATCCGGCCGTCGGGCAAGAAAGCGACCGTTCGCGTACGGTGCGCCCCTTCCGTCGGGTAGTTATCGATCATGATTTCCTGATTGTCGGCTCGACCATCCTCATTCGTATCCGTTAAGCGAACGATGCCCGAGGGTACGCCCACATACCAGGCGCCGTCATGGTAAGCCAGGCTATGGGGTTGTTCCAAACCTTCGGCAAATACACGTACTTCGTCAGCCTGGCCGTCGCCGTCAGCATCAGGCAGGGCTACGATGCGGTTATTGCCCCGATCGGCCACAAAAAGTGTGCCATCGGGCCCAAAAGCGATGAATCGCGGTCCTGATAAATCTTGGGCAAAGACGTTGGCTTCAAAGCCCGGTGGTAATTGTATTGCCGTCACATCTCCAGAACCCAGCGTCGGCCGGAAATTGGCCCGGTTCGATACAGCGCGATAGAGAACCAACACCCCGGCCAATAGAATGATGGACAGCCCGATCAAACCAAATAAAGCCAATCTCTTTTTACCCATAGATCTTGCCAACCATCACCATGAGAACAGCTGGTTTTCTTAACCAAACCATACTTGCTTCAAATACACGAATCTCTACTTAACCACGATATTGACCAATCGCTGGGGCACGATGATAGTCTTCTGTACATTCTTGCCGTTTAGATATTTCTGCACCCGCTCCCGTGCGAAGACTGTTTTCTCCAAATCCCGGTCGTCGATACCGGGCGGTACGGTGACTTTATCTCTCAATTTACCGTTCACCTGTATGATAATCGTGACTTCCTCAGCTTCCAACATCTTCTTATCATATTCAGGCCATGGTACCTGGTGAACGGAGCTTCCCGCGTGGCCTAAAGCTTCTTGCCAGATTTCTTCGGTGATAAATGGGGCGATTGGGCTCAGCAAGCGGGTGAATGTCTCCAAGGCTTCTCGCCAGGCGGCCGGGCTGATCTGGTTTTGACGTTGATCGTACAGGAGATTCAGATATTGCATCAGTGCGGCCACGGCCGTATTGAATTTGAATTTCTCCAGATCATCGGTCACACGCTGAATGACCCGGTGCATCTCTCGCTTAAAATGGGTCTCAGCAGCAGATAAGGCAGCCTCCGGTGAACTCGCCGATTCCGGCAACCCGGCCGAACCTATTTCCCAGGAGATGTTCCAATATTTCTCCAGGAAGCGGTCAACGCCCTTGATATTGGCGCCATCCCAAATCACATCGCCGTCAAAGGGGCCGATGAAGAGGATATAGGTACGCAGGGCATCGGTCCCATGCTTGGCGACAACTTCATCCGGCGTTACCACGTTGCCCTTAGACTTTGACATGCGTTGCCCGTCGGCCGCGTGCAGCACGCCCTGGTTTCGCAACTCGCTGAAAGGCTCGTCGAAAGGTATGAGGCTGGCATCATACATAACCTTGGTCCAGAAGCGAGAGTATAACAGATGCATAACGGCATGTTCGGCCCCGCCGACGTACGTATCCACAGGCAACCAATAGTTCATGGCCCCCGGTTCGAATGGACCCTGATCGTAATGTGGGCTGGCGAAGCGCAAGAAGTACCAGGACGAACAAGCAAAACCATCCATGGTATCGGTCTCTCTTTTGGCCGGTCCGGCGCATTGGGGGCAGGTTGTATTAATCCATGCCTCAACCCGGGCCAGGGGTGACTGGCCGTCGTCGGTGGGGGCGAAGTCGTCCGTTTCCGGCAAGCGGACCGGTAAATCTTCGTCTGGAACGGCTACTGTACCACATTGGGCACAATGTATGATGGGGATGGGCGCGCCCCAGTAGCGCTGTCGGGAGATAAGCCAGTCACGCATCTTGTATGATATCTGTTTGTTTCCCAATCCCCTGGCAGCCAGCTCTTCAGCCAATCGTTCGCTGCCCTCCTCTGTCGAGAGGCCTGTGTAGGAACCAGAATTGATCATGAAACCCGGCCCAGTGTAACATTCATCGGGACCATAAGAACCGCCATCAGGGCTGATAACCTCGACGACTGGCAAATTATATTTTTTGGCGAAGGCGAAATCGCGCTTATCGTGACCGGGCACTCCCATGACTGCGCCGCTGCCGTAGCCCATCAAAACGTAATCGGCAACCCATATGGGGATGAGCTTACCGGTCAGTGGATGGTGGGCATAGGCGCCGGTGAAGACTCCGGTCTTGGCCTTGTCCTCGGCCATCCGATCCATCTCGGTCATGCGCTTAGCCCGTTCGACATAGGCCATGACCTGGCCATGCTGTTCGCCGGTCGTCAATGGCTTGGTCAAAGGATGCTCGGGCGCCAGGGCCAGAAAAGTCACGCCAAATACGGTGTCGGGCCGGGTGGTGAAAGTGGAAATGGGCCGGCTTTCGGTCGCACCACCAGTCGCCCCGGTTCCAAAAACAACCTCCACGCCTTCGCTGCGGCCGATCCAATTTCGTTGCATTAACTTGATAGATTCGGGCCAGTTGATGGTCTCCAGATCCTCTAACAGGCGATCGGCATACTCGGTGATCCGAAAATACCATTGTTTCAGGTCCTTTTTTGTTACCAGCGTGCCGCAACGCCAGCAGCGGCCGTCGATCACCTGTTCATTGGCCAGGATGGTCAAATCCTTTGGGCACCACCATTGGCTGCCCATGGCCTGGTAAGCCAAGCCCCTTTTGTACAACAACAAGAAGAACCATTGGGTCCAACGATAATAATCAGGATCGGTGGAACTAAACTCGCGTGACCAATCGTAAGAACATTCGACCAGCTCCATTTGGCGGCGGTAATTGGCATTGTGCCTGGCGGTGGTGATGGCGGGATGGATGCCATGCTCAATGGCGTAATTTTCGGCCGGCAAGCCAAAAGCATCCCAACCCATGGGGTGCAACACGTTATTACCCCGCATTCGTTTGAAACGGGCCGATACGCAAGTTGGGATATAGTTTCGGCAATGCCCTACTGATAGACCATCACCGGAAGGATAAGGGAAGAAGTCCAAGATGTAATATTTAGGCTTTGACGGATCTGTTCCGGTCCTGTAAAGATCGATGCTTCGCCAATATGGGCGCCATTTTTCCTCTAAATCCCGAAAGTCGTACTTTTGGTCCATCATTATGCTCCTCAACGTGTCCGGTCACCAAAACAAGAATCCGTTACACCTGAAGTGAAACGGCTTTTCAGCCTATTGTTTTATCGGAGTGATAACCGTTTCACAGTCATGCTTCTTCACCTTAAACAAAAAAAGGTCACGGTGCTGGAGAACACCGTGACCTTTATGAGCAATTGAATGAGTCGTTGGGTCAGTCGCCTAGTGCACTCCGGCAGCGTTTATCAGTATCCACTTAGGATACCAAGTAGCGCTAGGTCGAAGATTCGTAAAGTATGCGCGTGACTCATGATTATAGTAGTTACCTTTAATTCTCGACCCCAGAGTATCATAGCCGGGCAAATCGGTCAATAATTTGTTTAACACAATCTATTGTTTAGCACGATGGTAAGGGGAACGACCGGTCAGGCAAACAAACTGGAACTCAGCCGGCATTCTTTGCCGCGCGTATATGATCGACGAGATCGGCCGGCGGTACTAATTGGCGTTCTGCTTCGTCCCGGCGCTTGACTTCAACCCCACCTTGGGCCAGGCTGCGCGCGCCTACCGTCACCCGCCAGGGTATGCCAATTAAGTCGGCATCCTTGAATTTTACTCCGGCGCTGGCATTGCGGTCGTCGTAATATACGGCCAAACCTGCATCATTGAGCAGTTTGTAGAGCCGGTCTCCCTCCTCAGCAATTTCCTCGCCCTTGCCAAGAGTCACTAGATGGACATCATAAGGCGCCAAATTGTCAGGCCAGATGATGCCATCATCATCATGGTGAAATTCCACAATGACCGCCATCAACCGGTCCAGTCCAATACCATAAGAGCCCATGTGAATGTATTGGGGTTCGTTATTTTCGTCTAAATAGGTGGCATCGGTGACTTTACTGTACCGCGTACCGAGCTTAAAGCAGTGACCGACTTCAATTCCCCGCCGGGCTTCAATCCGGCCGCCGCATTGAGGGCACTTGTGACCGGTATCCGCCTGGGCCACATCAGTGAGTCGTGTGACACCAAAATCACGAGGATAGTTGGCGCCGGTGAAATGGTAGCCTTCGTCGTTGGCGCCAACAACGAAGTTGCCGCCAGATTCGATGGATACGTCGGCAATGACAATCACGCCGTCCCTATCGAGGCCAGGCGCCACTTTCAGGCTTACGGCTGAAGCATAGCCCGGCACCGCTCCACTGGACTGGATCTCTTCATTGGTTGCCGGGCGAAGCATTCCCCCACCCAGGACATTGACCAGCTTAACTTCATTTACCTCTATATCGCCCCGAATCATGCAGAAGATAAGGCGGCCCTCATTCTCTTGCCTGCCCGGGGAAACATACCAATAAAATACCGCTTTGATGGTCTGTTCCACGGGCACGTCCAGATAGTTGGCGACATCGGCAATAGTTTTACAGTCAGGGGTGGCTACTTTGACCAACTCGTCAAAACTTTCCGGCCGCACTCCTTCGCGGACAAATTCGGCCGCATCGACATTAGCCGCATAGTCGCAGGAAGGGCAGTCGATGTAAGTATCTTCGCCTTGGTCATGAGGAACTGTGAATTCATGAGAAGATTTACCGCCCATTGCTCCGACATCGGCCATTATCGGCAAGGCCGGCACGCCGCAACGTTCGAATATATTGTGGTAGGCCTGGTACATAGCGGGATAGAAGTCGTCCAGCGATTCCTCGGAAGGATCCAGGCTGTAAGCGTCTTTCATGGTGAATTCGCGCATGCGGATCAGGCCACCCCGGGCGCGTGGTTCATCACGGAATTTTTTGGAGATATGGTAAACGAGGCGAGGTAGATCGCGGTAGCTATCGATATCGCTCAAAGTGATTTCATTCACGACTTCTTCGTGGGTAGGCGACAGCACATACTCGCGGCCGCTCTCGGGCCGGACTTTGAGCAAAACCGGGCCAAGGATCTCATAACGGCCGGTGGCGTGCCATATGTCCGCAGGGTGCATATTTGGCATCCACATCTCTTGACCGCCTATGGCGTCCATTTCCTGGGCCATGATGTCCCAAATTTTCCTGATGACCCGGTAGCCCAAAGGCATAAAAGTGTAGATGCCGGAGGCCAAAGGGCGGATATAGTTGGCTCTGATCAGCAGTTGGTGGCTGATCATCTCGGCATCGGTTGGCGCTTCACGAAGGGTTTTTCCGAAGGCTCTTGACATTCGCATAAGCTTGCATCCTCAAATTCAATGATCTAGAGATATAGTGGATCGTGCAGTTGGCGGCGAGGCAAAGTATAACAGTCGACCCTGGGGGGGTCAAAGCAATCAATTTTTAAAAAGCTCAGCCATAATTAGCCATTCATAGGCCAATTTGGCCAGATATTGGACTTTTTTGGGCAAATCCTTGCCTACTCCGGCAACATGATCTAAGATGGTGATAGTTCGTTGATAAGTTTCGATCAACAATACCTTAATCTATACTGTCTAACAGGACAAAGGAAGGGAACAATGGCTTATAGTTACACAAATTCTAAAGGACGTACCTATTTTCTCCACTCGAGAGACACAATATTGAAGAATGGTGGTACGCAGACCATTTATTACTTTGGCAAAGAAGCTAAAGAAGGCGCGATCGATGCAGTGCCAGCTGGCTACGTTGTATCGGAAAGTCGTAATGGTCTACCCGTATTAAAGAAAGGTTAATCCTACATCGCAGCAACAGGCGTCTTAAGACGCTGAGACTGTTTTTTCTAAGCCCCACCTTCGTGGTCGGGGCTTTTTTTATTTGTTTGGCCAATGCACCAACGAGCTAACAACTGTCGCCGTGATCTGGCATTTGTCTTCATCAGTAAATTGGCTTAGGTAGTGGCTGAGGGAATGCTTCTCGCCTTTTTCGGAGAAGCAGCGATGAAAGCAAGGTTATCACTTACCGGAAAGCAAGATCTCCATCGCCTCCAACAAGGCGTCAAGGTCTGCCTGATTGTTATAGCCTTGGACTGAAATGCGGATGAAGTGCCTTCCGTTCCATTCGATACAGGGGATCTCGATTTTAAAACGATCGTACAACTGGGACTTGAAGGCCTCGATATCTTTTTGAAGTGGTATTAGAGCGATGGCCATCTGGTGGTAGAAATTATCGTCATTCGGGTAGATTGGTTCCAGGCCGGTTAGCCCGTACATTCGACTTAGTGCCCCTTTAAGCAAGGCGTGACACTTTTCTTGAACGACCGGCCAATTGTGGGTTGCTTGAAACTCAATAGCCGCGGGAATTGAAAGGTAGGCAGCAATATAATAGGTGCCCCACCATTGCATGTAATCAATAAAATCTGAACCAAAGCTGAGCTTTCTGTCCTCACCCCAGCCCCAGCCGACAATGAGAGGCTCGATTAGTGGCTGTCGCTCTCTGCGTACGTGTATAAACGCAGAACCTTTCGGGCCACAAAGCCACTTGTGCCCATTGCCAACGTAAAAATCTGCCCCAAGCTCATCTAAGTCGAGTGGAATCTGTCCCGGAGCATGTGCCCCATCTACCAAGGTCATGATGCCAGCCTCCCTTGCCTTAGCACAGATTTGTTCAACTGGCAGCCTGAGCGCTGTCGACGAGGTGATATGGCTGATGAATATCACCTTGGTACGCTCCGTAACGCCTTGCCAGAATTGTTCAACAATCTCCAGGGCCGAGGAGATTGGTATGGCTATAGGCTGGCGCAGATAAGAGAATCCCCGTTTCTGACTGTAATATCGCCACGTACGGTCGCAAGCCCCATATTCATGATCTGTCGCCAGAACTTCATCGCCAGGGCCAAGGGATAATGAGTTAACGACTACATTCACGCCAAAAGTCGCATTGGGCACATAAACCAGATCCTCAGCATTGACCTTCACGTAATCTGCCAAAATTTGCCGGGCCGCCGCCATGAGCACAGGCATGTCATGATCAACAAAATGAATGGGCTGGCTTTCCATACGACGCTGCCATTTCAAAAAGGTATCGAAAACCGGCCGGGGAGTGGCACCGTATGAACCATGATTTAGGAAGATAAGGTTGGGGTCGAGAAGAAAGAAATCTCTAAACGATGTCATTAAAAGTTATTCCAACCTTAGGTAAATGATAGATTCGGAACGAATGAAAGATTCGTACTGAACCAGTTCCACAAATCCAGCCTGGGCGACATATAAGTGTGCAGCGGTTCATTTTTTAAGCAAAATGTTATGGAAGAGTTTTTATTCCTCAAGTTATTCTGGATTCTTTTCTTCGTGTTAAAACCGTGCCACGGGGAGGCTACGCAAAATGAGACAAATAGGCAAGCTTTTAGTAGGCAATCGGCGTTAATTGGAGGTGATTCTGGAACCATTCTTGTCCGGGGTTATCTCCTACAAAGAAAAAGCCCGGCTTTCGCCAGGCCTTTCAAAGGGAAGAGGAGAAAGGGATGATTCTTGATCAACAACATTATGTCACATATTAGTACCGGCGTAAATGGGACCAAAGTTCTAGTACCAGAGAACTATTAAAATGTATTTTAAACGAGCGATATTTCTCTGTTAGTTTGGGTATTGGTACTTCGGTACCAGACGTATTCGTATGTTTGTTGGTTGGCAACTATTGGGGTGTTTCGACGCAAATGCCAGTTAATGTAGATCGCCTACTATCAAAACATATTCACCATATTTCGGAGAGTGTATCGTGGCACAAATGGTAACATTTAATAGTGATTACCTCGTTGGATTGCGACAACTTATCAACCATCATTACAGGTCGGAGGATTTAAGGTCATTATGCACTGATCTTGGCCTCGATTACGATCGTTTGCCGGGAGATACAAAACTACTCAAAGTCAATACTCTCCTGAAACAATATGATCGAAAAGATCAATTATCGGACTTAATCATCAGTCTACGCAATAAAAATCCCGAGGTTCCCTGGCCGGAAACCCCGATCATGAAACAACCGCATGATTATAGCAAACGCAATGGTTCTAAACGCGAACCCAGATCTGTCTTACAATATCATCTCGATAAATTGAAAAGACAATTGATGAGCAAAGATTTGTTGCCATCTCAGCCGGGGAGCGCCGAACGCGAACAGGCACGCGTGATGACCTTAAAAACTTTGCTGCGCCTTGATCGGCACAGGAAGCGCGAACTTGTCCAATTCTTGTGGAAATCAGGTTTAATCAACGGGGACGAGCCTGTCATAAACTTAAGTGGAGCCAATCTCAGTAAGATCGATCTGAGCTGGACCAATCTGACCCAGGCGAATCTTCAAAATGTTAATTTGGAAAGAGCAGACCTCAGCCTGGCCAATTTCCAGGAAGCAAACTTGTCTGGCGCGAATTTACGGGGGACATTGGCTAGAGCGCAATTTCTTGGCGCCGATCTCGTGAAAGCGGACCTAAGGGAAAGCAATTTAGCGGGAGCGAGGTTAACCAAAGCTAACTTGGCGGGGGCAGCGTTGCGCCTCGCGGATCTAAGCGAAGCTCTTTTAGATCATGCTAACCTGGTAGGCGCTGATCTACGATTGGCGAATATGCGAGCGGCCAATCTAAGCAATGCATATCTACCCTGGGCAAATATGCGCCTGGTTAACTTGCGGGATGCCGTACTCGATGGGGCCGATTTGAATAGCGTGGATTTGAGAGGCTCAGAAGTATTCAGTGAGCAACTGAAGAATGTGGCTAACCTGAACAATACCAAACTGCCACGTAATCGTAGATTCAATTACCGGTTACCTGGCCAACCATCTGAAAATTCTGCAGCAATTGGGCAAACAACGCCTTAAATTTCAAATCCGGTCGCTTCATCGAAGCGTTGATTGCTGTCACCAATAGCGCATCGATAAGTCCTGGAAGTCATGCTTCCCAGAACAATATCACTCTTTCCAGAATGATGGACTACGGCTCTCATTTTTGGAAAAGGATACTCGGAAAAGCCGGAGCATCTCGTGGTGTCATGGCTTTTATTTGCCAATTCTTAACCGTGACATGCCATATCGTTCCAACACCAACGAACCACCAACTAGGACAAAGGTCATTATTGTCGTGACCATTTAACCCTTGATACAATGACTGTAGCCATGGTCTCGTTGCAAATTCGTCTACTCGGCCCATTTGAAGTCCTTCGCGATAACCAACCGTTAGACGCCAAGGAATGGCGTAGTAGGCAAAATCGCACCATATTGAAGGTGTTGCTGTGCCGCCGGGGCGCTGTCGTCCCGGCCGATCAACTGCTGGAAATCCTTTGGCCTGACGACAACATCGAAAGCTCTCGCCGGCGCCTACATGTCAGAATCAGCCAATTACGTCACACCCTGGCGCCTAACGATCCAACGGCTTTCATCATCAATGCTTCAGGTGGCTATATCTTCCGCGCACAGGCAGAATGTTGGATTGATACTGTGGTTTTTGAAAATCAAGCGGAGCGAGGGCGGAGGGCACAAGAAGAGAATGATTTAGTCGAGGCAATTTCGACGTATGAAACAGCTCGTACGCTTTATCGAGGTGATTTCCTGGAGGAAAATCTTTACGACGATTGGTCCTTTGTCGAAAGGGAACGACTACGCGAAAGAAACCTGACGGTTTTAAACGAACTGGCCGAATGCTATGCTCAGCAGGGCCGTTTTCGACGAGCAATTGGCTATTGCCACCAGATATTAGCGGCTGATCCCTACCGGGAAGCTGTTTATGTACGTCTGATACTCTACTATTATTACGCTGGCGAGCGTACCCTATCCATTCGAACCTATGAACGATGTCGCCGGATATTAGCCGACGAGCTTGGAACACAACCACTGCCATCTACTGAAGCCATCATCAATCATATCCGTGACGGTTCTCTGTGGGCCGATCCCAGCGCCCCGCGTTATCCGCCACCCCTTTATGCAGGCCGTCTCTATGATGTTCCTTACTCGCTCAGCAATCCCCCTTTCACCGGCCGTCAGCGGGAATACGCCTGGCTAATCGAGCGTTGCCAAAACATGGAATCCGGCATCATCCTGGTGGAAGGTGATGTGGGAGTCGGCAAGAGCCGGCTCATTGGTGAAGCCATTGACTATATCAAGAATCAGGGAACGAACGTCTTATCTACCCAGGCTCCGGCCGGACATTCACTGCCATATTCGCCAGTGATCGATGCTTTTAGGGCGCATAGCTCCAGCAAACTCTTTCACAACCTGGATAAGTCATCGCTGGCCATATTGGCGCCCTTATTTCCAGACATCAATGAGAGCACTCCAGACCTACCTTTGTTACCTGAGCTGAGTGCGGCGCTAGAAGAACGTCGCTTGTGGGAAGCGGTATCCGAGTTGATAAAAGAAAGCCATCCCGCCGGTTCGGTGCTTTTCGTCGACGATGCGCACCATTTGGATGAAGCGACGAAACGGCTTCTGCTAAAAATGTCAGAACATTTAATAATCGTCCTTGCCTATCGAGGCCGGGAATTGGCGCCTGGCGATTCTCTATTAGGCCACATCCACCCTCTTGGCTACCAGCGGCGAGTTGAGTTACTGCAATTACAGCCGCTTAATCCCGAAGCCATCGATTCTTTACTCAACCAAATGGCCCAGGATGACTTGCCAGGTCTTGCACGGAAACTGGTACAACAAACAGAGGGAAATCCTCTTTTCATCATTGGCACTTTACAGCACTTATTCGAAGAAGGCGTGATCTACACCAATGCGGCGGGCCAATGGATTCTCGCCAGAGAAGTAAAGCTTAACCTGCCGCCGACAACCCAACACGTGATTGCAAACCGGCTCGGCCGGCTAAACAGAGATCAACGTCATGCATTTGACCTGGCGGCCGTCGTCGGCGGCGATTTCGATTTCACCTTGGCCAAAGGGGCAAGCCACCTGGAGCCAGAAAGGCTGCTTGATGCCATCGATGCATTGCTTGATGCTGGTCTATTGAACGAACTTCGCCTCCCAAGATCACCCGATTTCGCCTTGACCCATGGTTATTATGGCGAAGTCGCTTACGATACGTTGCCGCTTGTTCGGCGCCGTTGGTTTCATGGTCGAATCGGCCGGGCACTCCTGGCCACGACGACAGATCGTGACCAGGATGCCCCTGTTCTGGCTTATCATTTTTTACAGGCCGGTGACGAAGAACAAGCTTTTAAATGGTTGGTCCAGGCGGGAGATGTAGCCCTGGCTCGTTATGCCCATGAAGATGCTCTTAAGTTTTACCAGCAAGCTATCGATCTCGACGCAGGTGAATCCGGTCCTGTGTGGCAACGCATGGGCTATACGTCTCATCACCTGACCCGCTACAGTGACGGCGCCCACTTTCAAGAGATGGCCCTGGCTACATGGAAATCGCTTGAAGATGTGCCCCAGCAGATAAGGTCCCACTATGCTCTCGCCGAATGTCTCCGAGAAGCGAGCGATTTCACTGCAGCGGCTGAACATGCTGGGATAGCTTTACGCCTGGCAGAGCAGTACGGGGAACAACCCGAGCTTGTGGCCAAGGGACACATTATCATTTCAAATGCGCTGCGGTCTGGTCAATTAGCCGAAAGCGAAACCATCCGGCGGCACCTTCTAAAGGCTTTGGATATAGCCCAACCGGCCGAAGCCTGGCTGTTAATCGGCGAAGCATACTTCTGGCTGGGCGTCCTGGCCATTGACCGAGGTGACGCCCATACGGCTCTCGAATATGATCGCAAGGCGCTCATCCATTTTCAACGCACGAAACAGAGTGGCTGGGAAGCGATTGCCTATAATAATATCGCCTTCCATGCTCTTATGGCTGGGAAACCAGATCGCGCAGTAGAAATTGCCCAAGTTGGTCAAGACCTGGCGCGCCAGATCGGTTCTCTCAATACATTGGGATGGTTGCTCAGCACCATGGGGGAGATCCAGACCTATCTTGGCCAGCTGAGCGAGGCCCAGGACACATTAGAGAAGGGTCTGGCCCTGGTCAATGAATGGGGGCCGCTTTGCCTGCGTCCTGTTTTTCTGGCTGATCTGGCACAGGTTGCCATGGCCCAGCGAGCATGGGAAACGGCCGTCGCCCGTCTTGAAGCAGCAAAGGAAATCGCCGAGATCAGCGCCCCCCAATTTATTCCCCGCCTCCATACCTACCTAGCCGAAGCCTATTTGGGTCAAGGTGATTTAACATTGGCGGAATCGGAGGCCCAACAAGCTCAAAAGATTGCCCAGGAAAAAGCCCAGCAGGGAATGGAAGGCCGAGCCTGGCGGGTCCTGGCCAGGGTTCACGCGTCCAATGGCCAGGCAGATGCCACTATAGAGGCTTTTCGTCACAGTCTGAAGATCCTGGAAGAAATGGGTGATGAACTTGAGGTCGCTCGTACCTGGGCAGCATGGGGACGCTGGGAACAGCAACTAGGGAATCAAGCTGCCTTCGAAAAAATGAATACCGCACGGGAAACATTTGTCAATAGTGGCGCCTTGTTAGATTTACAACGTCTGGGAAGCACCCCACTTACTTCTAACCTAACGCCAGCCCTTTAAGATTGCATCATCACTCCTCTTCACGCTCGGGGGCCACGCCAAAAAACCATCGCCCTTCCCCAGGGATCGTGTGCGCAGCCGAAATCAAACGACATAAGGCGTGCTGGCGCCAGTTTTGGTCATGCCCTCAGGATCAAGATTCACGTTGATACATGCCGGCCGGCCGCTGGCGAAGGCTCTTTGCAGGGCTGGCAGCAGGTCACCGGGTTTCTCAACTTGCAGGCCATAACCGCCCATCGCCTCCACGATCCGATCATATCGGGTTGCGGAGAGGGATGTCGCCACCGCCCGTTCCCGGCCGACCATCTGTACCTGGGGGCCACGAATCTGCCCCCAACCGGCGTCGTTGCCGACAATAGCGACGATGGGCAGGTTAAATCGTTGGGCCGTATCAAATTCAAAGCCATTCAGGCCAAAGGAACCATCACCGCTGATAATCAGCACTTTTTTGCCGGGATTGAGATGTTTGGCCGCAATGGCGAAAGGCACGCCTACCCCAAGACAGCCCAAAGGCCCAGGATCTAGCCATTGGCCAGGCCGGGTCAGATTGATGACCTTGGCGCAAGCGCTGACAATGTCACCGCCGTCTCCAATGATAATCGTTTCATCGTCCATAAACTCATCAATGGCCGCTCCAAATCGAAAGTGATTGACCGGTTCATCATCACGCTGTTTCCAGATCTCTAGTTGGGTCGTCTTGTCCGCCTCCAATTCTTTTACCCGCGCTAACCAATCATCATAGCGCAGCCCCTACAACCCTTCGCTCAATGCTTCCAAAGCCAGGCGAGCATTAGCCAATAGGGCCACGTCGGCCTGGCGATTGTGGTTTAATTCATCCGGATCATTATCAATCTGAATGAGTTTTCCTTCTGGATTCCAATCTTTTCGCCCATATTTCAACCGGAAATCGAGAGGCGTGCCTATCAAGACGACCACTTCCGATTCGCGCAAGGCGGCCGCCCGGGCGCTTTTGAAGCAGTTGGGATGGTTCATCGGCAGCGTGCCCCTACCAGCACCGTTTGTGAAAACTGGCAGGGCTGTTTGTTCGGTTAATTCGCGTAAGGCTCGATGAGCCTCGTCCCAATAGAGCTGCGATCCGGCAATGAGTAGCGGTTTCCTGGCTCCCCTAAGCATGGAAACAATCTGCTGCATTTGATTAAGATCTGGCATCACGATTTGTGGTTCGAAGCGAGGGGAGATTTGAGGCACGTCGACCATGTTGAACAAAACGTCGAATGGTAATTCGACGAAGACAGGACCCGGACGACCACTCAAGGCTAGCCGGATTGCTTTGGCCAGCTGGTTCGGGATCTGGGAGGTGTTTTCAACCGTGAAACTGGCCTTGGTGATGGTCTGAAAAATAGGCGTCTGTGGTATTTCCTGTAATGCTCCCATCCCTTTCGTCTTCAAAGGCGCAGCTCCGCCCAGTAGAATCAGAGGGCTTCGCGCGTGGTAGGCGTTGGCAATGCCGGTGACGGCATCGGTTACGCCAGGTCCGGCCGTCACGACAGCCACACCTACGTTTCGCGTCAAGCGGGCATGCGCGTCAGCCGCATGGGCGGCCGCTTGTTCATGGCGGAAGTCGAGGATCTTGATGCTTTGATTCAGACAACCATCGTAAATTGGGGCGATATGCCCGCCACATAAAGTATAAAGCGTGTCCACACCTTGGGCCGCTATGGCCCGGGCAACCAGATCTCCACCATGAGCAAATGACATATTCCATCCTCCAAATTATTTCGTGGCCAGGCAGCCAATACAGGAACATCATTCAACAACCATCATAACAGATAGCGTTCAATTACGGCCGGCGATATTTAGTTATCTTTTGTATTGAAATTATGTCAACTTTGAACAAAAAGAAATGAACAGGAGAATATGTACCATACAGATCTCACCCCCAGTTCTCATTATCTCAATTCCCGTATTATCTTAGGAAATGGTGGCAGTCCGCTCTTTATCCCTGCTTTCCGGTTCGGCCAAAGCTTTGGCCACGACATCGGCCAGATTATCAGCTGTGAATGGTTTTTGAATCCAGGCCACAATCCCCTTCTCCAGCAAAGATTTCCCGCCTTCTTCCAGGGGATAGCCGGTAATAGCTACCATTTTGACCGAGGGTTTTTGCTCTTGCAACCAACTATGTAGCTCTTCGCCACTCATGCCGGGCATGATTAGATCGCTAACAACCAAGCTTATCTGGTCGTTGGAGTTCAGGCATTGTTGCTGGGCTTCTAAACCATCTTTGGCGATGATCACCACGTAACCAAGCATCTCCAACACTTCACTGATGGCTTCCCTGGTGGCCGACTCATCTTCGACTATCAATATTGTTTCGCCCGCTCCTTCAACTGGAGCAAAGGACGCTTGCTGACTTTTCTGCGGTTTGGGGGTAACGGCCGGAAGATAGATAGTAAACGAGGTGCCTCGGCCAACTTCGCTGTTGACGTCTATATATCCCTGATGTTGACGCACAATACCATATACTTGCGCCAGGCCCAGCCCGGTTCCCTGGCCCGGAGGTTTTGTAGTAAAGAATGGTTCAAACATATGCTCTAGATGGGCCGGATCAATCCCCGTACCACTATCCTCCACTTGCAATCGCGCCCATTCGCCGGGAACCATATCTGGCAAAGGCGGCTTCTCGTCAACTTCTATTTCTATCCGGCTTAGCAGTATATTTAGCGATCCGCCATCTGGCATGGCGTCCCTCGCGTTTAGGGCCAGATTCATCAATGCTTCTTGCAAGCGGGCGGGATCGGCGCTCACTTCCAGGTCCCTATCCTCGTAAATGAATTGGATGGCGATGTTTTCTGGAAGAGCCCTCTCCAACAAATTGATTAATTCCTTCAAATAGGGAAGTAATCGCATCTGTTTCATTTCCAGCAGGGATCGACGACTAAAGTCCAATATCTGGCGAATAAGGCTGGCTGCTCGTTGGCTTTGCTGGTTGATGATATCTAGCCGCTCGCGATTCTTGGGCGACAAAGTGGAAGTGTACAACATTAATTGAGCATAGAGCTCAATCACCGCCAGGATATTGTTGAAATCATGGGCTATGCCGGCAGCCATCTGCCCAACGGTAGCCAATCGCTCCTGAGACAAGATATATTGTTGGCGCTCATGTTCTTCGCTAATATCGCGCAGGACCAAAACCCAGCCGCTGACCTGGTGTTCGATCTCCAATGATTTAGCCGTAACAGAAAAGTATTTCTGCTTCTCGGGCATGGTCACTTCGTGCCAAGGTAAGCCATAACCTGGAGGCCCTAGCAGTGTATGGAGAGGGGAATCGCCCAGATGGTTTAGGGTCCCGCCTACTTGGGCCCCAGCCAGGAGTTCCAGATATTGTTCTGCCGCCGGATTGGCCAGGCGAATTGTCTGATCGCCTGCCAGGAGTACGATACCATCCCGCACAGTGTTTAGGATTTGTTGGAGCTGCAAGGCTTGAGCCTCGACCGAGTCCTTTAATCGGGCATTATCAAGGGCGATGGCTGCGGCATTTGCCAGCGATCCCAGACGTTCTCCATCGGCCGGCGTAAACTCTCCCGGAGTATCGCCATCCAATCGCAGCAGACCAAGGACTGTTTTATCTAAACGGATGGGCACGATCAAAAATGAGCGAATCCAGGCCGTTTCGACCATCACCCGCCAGCGCTTGTCCTGATGTGTATCGTGAATGGCGATAGGCTGTCCTGTAGCAACCGCCTCCTGCTCCACTGGAAAATCGCCTAATCGTTGGACCAGGTTGGAGATTAGTTGTTGGCTACCAAATTCGTCATATCCCCGCCAGCGCACGGTGAAGAGTTGGTCGCCTTCCAATAAAACAATATTAGCCGTTTTATAGGCGACGATATGTTGTGTCTGGTGCAGTATCTCGTCCAGAACTTCGGGAAGCGTGTGCTGGGCAGCCAGCGACAATGTCACGCCGGCCAATGTCTCCGCCATCTGGCGCTGGTCATGTTCAGCTTGCAATAACCGGTCTAGTTCGACCTCGGATCGTTTTCTTTCGGAGATGTCTCGAGCGATCCCGAGAACGCCAACCATTTTTCCATCGCGCACCTGCGAGGTTACCAGGAATTCGCCATAGATGATGACGCCGGTCTGACCTACGATACGAAGTTCAAAAAGATGGGTTGGTTGGTCTTCCACAGCCGATCGCAACAATTGCATCGCTATGGGCAAGTCATGAGGATGAATCAATTTTGCGAAGGAAACGCCCAACCAATCATCCCGCGACCAACCAGTGATGTGTTCAAATGCTGGATTAAATGAGGTAATGAGGCCAGTGGGTGAGAGGGTGAAGATCACATCTCGTACATTCTCTACCAGGTTTCGATTCATCTCCTCAGAAGTTCGGACAGCCCCCTCAGCCCGTACTCTTTCAGTCAGGTCGAGCAACGTGCCAATGATTGCCGGCTGTCCTCGATAATCTGCGCGACGGCCCATGACTTCACAATGGATCGTACTGCCATCTTTACGTATACCGCGTACGCTGTAGGATAGCCGTAGGGTTGGATCCTCTGTTCTGCGTTGGATATTGTTCTTAACCAGTTCTTGATCATCAGGGTGAATGAGTTCTAACAACGGTTTACCAGATAGTTCCTGCGCATCGTAGCCTGTGATTTGCTGCAAGGCAGGGTTTGCGTAGACCAGTTGACCCTCCTGGATTATGTAAATACCCGCCAATGCCTCTTCAGTAATGATCCGATTCTCTTGCTCATGCTCCCGAATCTTGGTCAGGGCGTTTGATAAATTGCTTAAAGCCAAGTATAGGAGTAGCCCGGCGACAACCATAAAATTTGTGATCACCGCGCCCGTTGAAAGTAGCGAATAGCCGATCAGTGGTGGAGGCATCAGATTGGAGGCCTCTCCAAAGACCACGCCTGCTACGACGATAATGTTCAGCGCGGAGATAATCAGCCCGTCCCGTTTTCCAACCAGCATCCCGGCAACGAGCATCACCAGGATCAAGCCAGCCATGTTGGGTGAGGATACGCCGCCGGAAGCAACGATCAGGATGGTGATGACCAGCCAGAGAGGGTAAATAAGGATCCGGCTGGCAAGGTGGATATGTCCTTTTCGCAGCAAGATATAAGGGCCAAGAAAAACTAGTATCAGGATGGCGTGAATGGTGATACGGGGGGGTGGATTGACGGAGATGAGACCATTGACAGCGGCCGCCAACATGCTCATTATCACACCTGCGAGCAAAAATAAATTAAGTAAGCGAGCTAATTGAGTTTTATCTTCGTCCTCAAAGGAAGGGGGCACTAATAGGTTTTGGACGCGGATTATCATATAGGCCTTGCCTCTATCGTTCGCCGAAGCACGATAGGTGAATATTAGGTTTTTCTGGTAGTGCGAGGCAATAGGTCTATAGTGTCTACTAAGTGGTCTTTTAGGACTATTGAAGTAGCTTTTCGATCGATACAGGCAAGTCAGAAGTCAGTATCATTCAATCCAAGGGGTGATCTAAAGATATTTTGTGCCATTGAGCCACGCCAATCGGGGTATCAACATAGCCGTGTACATGAGGTTTAACCAGAACTGCCGATAATCCATGAACGAGAAAGAGGGCCGGAGCTTCTTCTAATAAACGCTGCTCGATTTCGCCGTAGAGTCCTAAACGCTTATCAACATCAACTTCTATCCGAGCCTGCTCTAACAAGTCATCGATTTCAGGGTTGCGGAAGCCGGTCAGGTTCTGTCGGGAATCGCCATGAAACAGGATATCTAAAAAGTTTTCGGGATCTGGATAATCGGCACACCAGCCAGAATTGAAGATATGGCCGACATTGCCAGCATATAGTTCATCGAGGTATATGAAGGGATCGATCAAGACTGGCTCCACCGTAACGCCCAGGTTATCTTGCCACATAGTTATGAGGGCAGTGACTAATGAATCAACGCTGCCATACCCCGAGGCGGTGAAGGTGAGCGGCGGTAGGTTCCCGGGATCGCTGTATCCGGCTTGGGTTAGTAGCGAGCGAGCCATCTCCGGATCGTAGTCGTAGCCTTCCACCGACCCATAGCCAGGCATGCCTGGAGGCAGTGGACCCGCGGCCGGCAAAACATTGCCTTTATATAAACCATCGACGAGCTTTTGCTGATCCACCGCGACGGTGAAGGCTCGTCGCACTAAGGGATCGTCGAAGGGAGCTACCTGATTGTTAAAACCGGTGTAGCTGACACACATATTGGTCCCTAAACGTAAATCAGCAAACAAAGGGTTGTTAGGATCTTGCACGCGCTCGAGTGTGCTGCCACTTATGCCAACCAGGTCGATCTCGTCCGTTTCATACATGGACAAGGGTATTCCCGCGCCCATAAGGAGAACAACGTGGGCGATGGCTGCCGGTTCATGATAATAATCGTTGTTTCGAGCCAAAATCAGGACCTGATCATCGATCCATTCCTGCAAATGAAAAGGACCTGTGCCGTTTGGGGCATGTTCCCAATCTGACTGGTCTACATTTTCGCGATCAACCAGGTAGGCGGCCGGGTAAGTCAGTTTGGAGAGGAAATAGGGCTTCGGCGCATCAATCGTTACTTCTAAGATGTGATCGCCGATGGCCCGGGCGCCGCTGAGATTATCACTCAACCCGGCCAATAGATCTTGAGCGCCGACAATATCCCCCAAATACGTAGCAGCCGTATCCGATCCAGTCGTTGGCCGAAGCGCTCGCTCCCAGGAAAAGATCACATCATCGGCTGTGACGGGGCGACCATTGTGAAACCTGGCCTTTGGGTTCAGGTAGAAGGTATAGCGAGTGCCTTCATCGTCTATTTCCCAGCCTGTGGCGATTTCAGGCCGGACCTGAAGATCGGTATCCAGGCTCACCAAACCGCTGAATATAGCCCCAATTGGACCAGACGGTCCACCATGGGTCGTCGCCGGATCCAGGGTTCTTGGTTGGCTGGAGGATAAATAGAGGGCATCTTCTCGATCCACACCGTAAGCGGCCGCCGGATCATTGCCATCCAGTGAAATTATCTGCCCGGCGGTATTGCAAGCCAAGACCAGAAAAAGGGCGAGTGGCAAAAAGACTAATAGTTGTTTTTTCACGATTTAGTCGCCCTTTTATCATCCTTTCGTGTTTTCAAGGAATAGGTTGTTATGCCAGCGAGCAAGAGCAATGGCGCCAGACCTAAGCTGCATGTTGAAACAGCGTCATTGGATGACAAATCCTGTTGTGGCGCCGGCGTCTCTGCCAGCAGGGCTTGTGACTGGGGTGTTGGCCAATCTTGGGCGGCATTAAGTGGTTCAACCGTCGGTATAGCCGCCGCCACGAGCCGGGTCGGCGTCGGTAAAATGGCGCGGGACGGAGCGTTGATGGCTTCTCGCCAGGCCACCTCCAAACCGTCAGCGTTAAAGCCATAAACCTGTTCGAGTGCAGAATCGTAGCCAGCCGCGCCGGCCAATGTTAATAATAATTCTTGCATCTTCTCCTGTCCGTAGGCCTCCAAGAGAAAGGATACCAGGCTATAGCTCTGACTATAAGCCGAAGTGGCTGCATCACCCCGGGCCGGAAAAGAACCATTTAGGCTGCGAACCGGCTGAAAGGAATCATTTTGCAATCCATCTTCCAGGTCGTTGAGGGTCTGTTGGTCAGGATCACCTTCGGCGTAAACAGCCAACCCCTCGCTGAGCCATGTCGGCAAGCTACCACCCAGACAACTATGTGCGTATTGGTCAATTACCAGGTGGGCTAGTTCATGACGGACGGTCCGGCTTCCCCAATCATCGGCCAGATAGGGTGGAACGCCGATTAGGATTGTATTGTATTCGCTGAAGGCAACGCCTCCGGCCCAATCCTGTACATATAATAGGGCCTCACGCATATCGGCCGAGTCGCCATAGATAAAGAATTCAACATCACCTTCCAGTTGAATGCCTGTATCTTGCTGAAGCCGATCCAGACCACTCACAGCCGCATCAAACAGCACTGGTCCAACATCATCACCCTCATACCAGTGCAACTGGATTGGTGCTGGCACGTCCTGGCTTGTGTTTTCCACCGTTCGCCAATCAAAACGCTCATCGGTGAAGATCAATTTTTTTGGCGCCGTCGTAAATGTAGAGTCGTCAGGGCCTATCACTGTCCATTGCCAGGTCATTTCCGCGCCCGGCGGTGGATTGCCCGAGCGACTCATCACCCACTGCCATTCAAGCGCGGAACCGTTGATCTCAACCGGCACCTGAGTGCCCGCCTCCAGGCAACCGTCTTGTCCGAGGTGGTAAGTCAACGTTGCCCCGCTGATGGGTTCGTTGGTTTCGAGTTCTAATTGAAAAGTGACAGTCTCGGGATAGTCGACGATGGCTTCGTTGCGGACAACAACGGGTTCTTCTTGCGCGTCAATGGGTAGCAGCGGTTGAAAGCCAACGATGCCAATTATGATCAAGAATTTGAATATTACATATCTCATACTTGTCCTGCCGGCCGGCTATCTAAAACAGTTTCAGCCGGATGCGGCCGAGATTATCTTGACCGTCATCGGCGAAATCTGCAACTGAATTCATCCACTGTTAAAGTGAAGGACACTTTCTAGTAGCCCCAGGAATATTTGGGAACTCTTATGAACGACTCTTTATGACTAAAACGATGATGCCCACTAGCAATAGAGTTAAGAAGGCGCCCGGAATAAGCCAACTTGATAAACTACCGGGTTCGCTGGCTTCCGCAACTGGGGTCGCTGGGCGAATGGAGGGCGGATTGGCGATAGGCGTCCGCGAAGGTTCAGGTGAGTCGATGAATTGGGGCTCAGGCGTCGTGGTCGGTTCCGGCGTGATCGTAAGGATTATAGTAGGTGTCGCTGCCGGCGTGTCCGTTGAGGTTGGCGTATGAGTTGGCGTGTTCGTTGGAGGCAACACATCTGCTGCTTGTACCAGGTAATAGAGTGGTCCGCCGATCATACAGTAGTCGCCGATGGATTGACTGCATCGGGCCGGTGGCAGATCGACGGTATATAGACCATTGGTGGGCGAGATCGTCGTTTTAGTGCCCCACATATCAACCAACAAAGCTAGGCTATCCGTGGCGATCACCTGCGCCTGTTGGCCTTGTGGTAGGCGGGCAAACAGGACGGAGGTCGTCCGGCCGGGCTGGTCTAAACGAATCTGGCCGACCTCGTTCCAGCGCTCCCGCTCGGCCCAGAAGGTTTCGCTCATATAGTCGATGGCGATCCGGTAAGAGGCGAAGGCCGGACGCTCACTGCCATCCAAACGTACTAGGCCAAAAGGCTCGGGGTTTGCAGAACGGTCCTCCTCGGTATCTTTCAATTTGTAAACGGCGATACGTTCGGCGCCGGCGGCCATAGCCGCTGCCATGGCCTGGGGGATGTAGGCTGCCTGTTCATTCTGGGTAACGGAAAGTGTCCAATTGGGCACCAGCCAGGCAGGGTCGTCTTTTGGCGGTGCATTGGTTTCCACCAGCCATATGGGTTGGTCCATGCCCCGTTCGCGCATGATGCTCGTAAATAATGTTAGTAGATCGTAAACCTGATTTGGCTGGAAATAAAGATGGGCCGTGGCAATGTCAAAATAATAGTTGTGGTTAGACGCTAGAGGATCCTGCTTGATCTCGTCCAACAGACGGGCCATATATTGCTCAGTTCCTGCATAATAATCGGCCCAATAGGTAAATGCCCCCAGGTGTATCTGGACATTAGGCTGGGTTTCTTTTGCCGCCAAGTAGGCGATTCGTTGCAACTGAGCAAAGTCGGCCACCGAACCATCCCACGTATGGGCAATTTCCTCTGCCCCGATGTCGGGCTCATTCCATATGATCCAATGATCGATCCGGCCCTGGTAGCGGCCAACAGCTTCGCGTACATAGTTAGCCCAGGTATTTTCTGGATCGTCATGGGACAACCAGAGACCTATGGGAAGCAGGTTCTCATCCCGAGCCCAGTCAGGAACGCCGATGAGTAAACCGACTGGTAAACGGCCGGCATCTATTTCAGACTGAATCACTTCATCTGAAATTCGAGGTTGCCATGTCCCCGGACCTGCTGCTTGAACCTCCGACCAGTTGAAAGGTATTCTTGTCCAACCCACGCCCAGCCTATCCGCTTGTCCCGGCGATTCGTAACTCTCAATGACGCCAAATCGGGGACTCTTGTCGCTGACCTCCTGGGCGATGGCAGGATCTGACAGACTCAGGATGAGGATTACGATAAATAAACCGCAACAGAATACCACAAGCAGGAAACGGGATATCAACGGTAGTCGATCCTTATGACTATCTTAACCGAGCTACTATCTCTATGATGGCTCATAATTAATGATCAATAGCTCTTCAACCGGTCCCCGTCGATCCGCCTTGCTATTGATGTTTCGGCGAGCCTGGATGGGAATCAGTTGGTAATCTTGGCCCCCATATAGTTCCCTAACCAACGGCGTACTGGAGTTACTTAACATAAACAAACAGCCTAGCTCGGTCAATTGACGGGCGACGTCTGCTAGGCGTCGCTGATCGGTTTCCTTGAAATCGTACCTGTTATATGCAGTGAAATTGCTGGTCGCGCTCTGAGGGACATAGGGCGGATCAAAATATACGAAATCACCTTCTTGGGCTTCATCGATAAGATGGGCAAAGTCAGCAACCTTTAGTCCAACACCTTGCAAGACTTGCGACGCGTCACGAAGTCGCTTTTCATCGCAGATCTTCGGATTTTTATAGCGGCCGAAAGGCACGTTGAAATCTCCGTTACGATTCTCGCGATAGAGCCCATTATAACAAGTCTTGTTCAGGTAGATGAGCCTCGCAGCCCTATCAACGGCGCTTAATTGCTGTGGATTTTTCGCCCTTATTCTATAGTAATAGGCGCTTTCGTTTTGGTGACCTTTCAGGGCCCGGATGAGCGGTTCGACCTCTTGCTGTACTACCTGGTATACCTCAACTAGCTTCTCATTAATATCAGACAGAAACGCGTTTTCGGGCCGCAAGTGAAAGAAAACAGCCGCGCTGCCAATGAAGGGCTCAAAATAACGACCTATTCGCTTCCTGTTTGGGAAGTAGGGTTCATATTGCTTGATCAATCGGCTTTTCCCCCCAGCCCACTTGAGAAATGGAGCCGTTTCATGGACACGAGAATTACCGAGCATAGACAGTATTATACGCCTTGGCACAGACCCCAGCACAACAAAATTTGACTTCCGGCTAAAACCTCGCTTATTTGTTATGTTTTTGCATCATTCCAAATAAGCTGTAATCGTCGTATAGCCGCCTTCAGAATCGAACTCTAGGCGCAGATTATACTGCACCAAAAGGTGGAATATTTTTCGATTACTTCGCTGAACGGTAGCGATTAGTTTTTCCAGGCCTGCCTGGCGAGCTTGCTCGACCAGGATTCTTAATAATTCGGCACCAATGCCTTTATTTTGTTGATCGTCACGAACCACAAGAGAAGCTTCGGCCGTTCGATCATCGATCCTTATATAACGAGCACCGCCAACTGGAACCTCGGTCTGGTTTTGAAAATCGGCGAATACCAACCAGGCGCCGTCTTTATCAGGATCCACATTGGCTAAACGACGGGCTTCCGTCCAAACCAGTTCTCGATCGGGGTTAGACAAGGCTACATTAAAACGAAGAAACCGGCTCTCAGGCCCCATATGATCAAAGAGATCAACCAGATGGTGAGCATCCTCAGGCAATAAGGGGCGAATCTTGAGTAAACGCCCATCCTTCGACCGAAACTCAAACAGATAGCCATCGTCTACCATACCAACCTCATTCATGACGCACTGCATCATAAGCAGGATATCACAAGCGACATTTATCAGCAAGATCGGACAAAGACTGATTTCGTCAAGAGTTATGTCAACTACGCAACGTGGGCAAACGGACTGATGAACGAGACTTTGGGCGGAGAGGCTATCGAACGAGACTTCAAGAAGGTTTCAAACGAGGGTATCCTTAAAATCATAAAGACCCCGGTCAACCCGCCACTGATGCCCGCAACTCCCATTAGTACAAGCCAGGACCCCATCGACCTCTTGAGGCAGTTTCGTTTGGCATTCGGGACAAGCGAAAAAAGTTCCCGGTTCAGCCGGGCGTGTATTGGTAGCCGATTCGCTGCAGATGATGACGGAAGGCGTCAATTGCCACCAATCACCGGACAATTGGAGCAGACCATCCAACCCGGCCAAGAGACCTGTGGGAATGATCTTTTTTACCAGGGGTAGCCTGAAATGAGAAACTGTCAGGATCCGGCCGGGCTTAAATCCTGCTGCAGTTAATCGTTGGCGAATCCAGCGGGGATGGAAATCAAAATTTAATTCGGCGAACTCCAGCGGTTCGAGCTGAAAAGGAGACCAGCGCTGTGCCCCGGACCAATAGCGCAGAATGGCCTTTAGATGGTGCTTACTGGCGAATTCCAGGATGTAACTAGCCGATGGGTTGCTAATCCTTGCTAACTCGTCAAAAAGGCGTGGTGCGTCGGCCGCATGGTGAAGCGTCCTGACTTGAACGAGGGTTTCAAACAAACCGGAAACAAAAGGCATTTGGTACCAATTTCCAGCTACGAAGATAAAACGGGGATCGTGGCCCAAACGATCTTGGGCTTCCCTCAGCAAAGAACGCGAATAATCAAATAAGACGACCCGCTGATAGCCATCGTATTCACGGGCCAGTCGACCGAATCCAGCGCCCACATCGATTAAGGTATCGCCTGTGGCGGGCATCATACGCCTTAAGGCGATTCTCTCGGCGCGGTCCTCGTAATCGCGGCCTTGATTCTCCCAGAACCGGGTTCGATAATTGGAGCCTTCGTAATCGCATATAGGGGGATGGGTCATGCGTTATAAACAACAACGTCTAAGGTACGGTGGCTTGTTCGACTGCTTCAGGTTCTTCCTGGCTGCCGGCGCTATTGATGACCCGTTGGTACACCTCGCTATTGGAAGAGGGCAAGTTAGTCAGGAAATTATCAAGAGGCTCAAACAATGCCCTGAGGTTGGTGAAAGGCTCGCCAAGCTCGGTTTCGTCCAAGGGAATATCCACTGTAACGGCCAGGTTGACCGGCACCGTCTGGCTCACCGGCACAGTTATATTGAAGGCAACAGGCAAGTCCGTACCGACCGGCAACTCAAAGGAGACGTTACCATTGATGTAGCCGCCGCCCCCGGGCAATACAAAGGTTGTTGGGATGCTCATGGGAACCGGTTGGGTTAAGCGGGCGTTCGTCTCTGTGTGCAGCGGCAAATCGAATACAACCGGGATCGTATCATTGACCTCAATCGTACGCACAATGCGTGCCTCACCCATATCCACAAAACTCTGGTGCAAGCCACCAACCAAAGGTTCGGCAATCGAATCAACGACGGGGATAATGTAAAAAGCAGCGATAATCAAAAAGATCAACAGAACCATGTTCAAGCCAAAAGATGTGACAATGGCCACATTTTTGAAAGCCTGCCAGGGTTTTCCACTCCACAACCACTCTTTCATACCCTACCTCCAACGGCAACCTCAGGTCAAAACGGCGGGCCGCGCAACCCGCGTATGGTAGCACGCTTTGTGGTCGCAACCAACCTTACTTATGTCATCTTATGTCATCTTATAAAATGTTTCCCGGGAAACATTTTATAGATCCGCCGGTATGCCACGTCATTCGCGATCGTGGCTTGATCCCGGCGTCCACCCCAAAGTGGCACCAACAAAACGTTGCTGGAAAGGACTTTTAAAGTACAATGGACGTATCATGCACCACCGGGCGAGCATCTTGACCGGGGGCGGACACTTTATGAGCAACGATGTAGCCATCTATCTCGATTTAGACAATGTAATGATTGGCGCCCTAGAGGCCAACCTTACCTTCGACATCAATTTGATTCTTGAGTATGTCGAGGTCTTGACCAACGGCCGGATCGTCCTGCGCAAGGCCTATGGAGATTGGCGGCAGCGCGCCCAACTAACGAGAGATCTGGCCACGGCCGGTTTTGAGCTGCAGTCGGCTGTGCGGCTGAGTAGCAACAGCAAAAATTTAGCCGACATGCAGATGGTTGTGGATGCAATGAGCACCCTTATTGACGGACAGGATTACAGCACCTACGTCCTGATCACGGGGGATCGTGATTTTGCTCCCCTTGTCCAGTCACTACGAAAACGAGGGAAGCAGGTCGTCGGCGCCGGCGTTAAACACACGACAAGCCAACGACTCGTTCACCTGTGCGACCATTATATCTACTACGATCAACTGGCGGCTGCGGCTGATCAAATGATGGGCGATCAGTTAACCGATATATTGCAACGATCGATGGACCAATTGCTGCAAGACGCCAAGCGTGCACCTGCCAGCCTATTGAAACAGCGCATCCAGTCGCTTAGCAAAGGTTCGTTTAGTCGTTCTCCCCAAGGAAAGGTTAATTTTTCCAAATTGCTTCTGCGTTACCCGCAGTTCGTTCATTTAGAGCAAGAAGGGACCACTCTGTACGTACGCCGTCCATCAGCGGAGTTGTCATCTACCATTAAGCTGGGTAGTAGTGGACAGCAGTTGCCTGAGAGCGAAGTCCGCGATTTATTGCAGCGCGCCCTGGACGAACTCCAGGTGGGCCAAAACCACGTTCGGGCTAGTTTGCTAAAGCAACGCATGCAAGATCTTAGTGATGGTGTTTTTGAGGAAACCTTCCAAGGCGATAAAACATTTCGAAAGTTTCTCGATCGCTACAAAGATATGGTCACGGTCAATCAAGAGGGGAGCACTTTATACGTTCGTTTAGCTGGTTCGGATGGGTCGGCGCTAAAGACCTCAAGCTCTGAGCAGTTGACCGCGGCCGAGGGTAAGGCATTGCTCGAAGCTGCTTTGGATGATTTGTTGGTTGACCAATCGCGCGTTCGGGCCAGCCTGCTTAAACAGCGTATGCAAGAATTGAGCCAGAACACGTTTGATGAAAGCCACCTTGGAGACACAAGTTTTCGCCATTATCTCGAACGTTATCCAACCCTGGTCCAGGTCCAACAAAAAGGCACGACCTTGATGGTTCAGCGGTCGGTCAACTTTATAGAACATGAAGAACTCCATACTCATTACCGGAGCGAGCTGAAAAAGAAGGGCTTACGCGTCGTCCCTTCAGAGGCGCGGTTGTTGATCCTGCGCGATATCGTCAGCTTGTTGAAACACCGGCCCCAAATGGAGTGGCGCCAAATGGTAAACCATTTAGGGGCATATTATCTGCGGCTGGGGCAGCAAGATATCTCTAAAAGCTATGTGAATGATGTTTTACGGGTTGCCCGTCGCGCAGAGGTGATCAACGTGCAAAACGGGGGCAGCCTGGCAAAAGCGGCGGTATCGCTTCAGCTAGAGGGCGAGCGTGCATTCCAAGATGCGGTCATCAACTGTGATCTTATCTATCTACAAGAAATCCAGAACCTGGAAACTCAGTTCGATCTGGAACAGGCGTCGATTGCCTTGTACGAGGACGCCGGACACGTTCGCTACCTCAAAGTCATCCTCTCTCGATTCTCAAATAACGGCCGGCAGGCCAGCTAATTAGAGAATAGTTCCCGATTCTGTTTAAACGATGAGTAAGGGTGGGATTTTTCTCTTGAAAGTAAGCCGAGGGATCACAGTGTCGATTAAGTCAACGAGTTCGGCTTATTTAATAGGTACGGCTTGATGCTCTCTCTCGTCGACAGAGCCATCGGCTTTGCAGCCCGAGCGCACGAGGGGCAAAAGCGCAAGGCCGGCGATGTGCCATACATCGCACATCCAGTAGCTGTGGCGATGATCCTCCAAAACATGGGTTGTGACGAGACAATCGTCGCCGCGGGGTTGTTACACGATACGGTTGAAGATACCAAAGTAAACATCGAGGATATTCGATTGAATTTTGGTGATGCGGTCGCCGACATCGTCGCCGGCTGTACCGAACCGCCAAAAAAAAGGTTTAAGTGGGAGATCCGGAAGTTACATTCGATTCAAGTTTTGCACGATGCTCCCCTGGCGGTAAAGTTAGTTGCCGCAGCCGATAAATATCACAATTTGAGCCATACTTTGCACAATGAAGGCGCCATCGGCCAAGGCGTTTGGGGGCGATTTGGTCGTGGGAAAGAGCAGCAAGCCTGGTATTACCTATCGGTTCTAAAGAGTCTTTTGGCCAATGTGCCCGATCCAGACCAATATCCTATCTTCGGGAAACTGGAGGCCATGGTAAATACTGTGTTTGCCGGGGTGACTCCCCAGACCCCTAAAGGAATCGAGGAGTAGGGCTGCTCCGAGGTAGGGCGTCATTTGCGGGCAACGAATTCGGTTTCCTCATCTTTTTCCACATCGTGAAGCACCTGTAAACTCGCAAAAGCTTCAGCCAGTTCACCCCGTTTTAGCAGGAATGACTTATTTGCCTCCGGGCAACGCTGCAATAAACCAACATGCCGGGTCGCGCAAAACAGAAGCCCCTCTGACCGGAGTCCCCCACTGATGGCGGGAAAAAGGCGGCGATCCAAAAAACGGAATATACAAATCAGATCAAACGAAAGCGCCGGCAGTTGCCAATGATCGAGATCGACGGTTTCAAATTGTAGTTGGTCTGAGAGTCCCTGGTCGGCCGCCTCGGTTTCGGCCATAGCCAAGGCTACTGGGCTAATGTCAATACCTAGCACTCTGTAACCCTGCCTGGCCAACCAAATGGCGTTTTGGCCCTTGCCACAGGCCAGGTCTAGAGCTCTTCCGCCGCTAAGCAATGACCGGTATTGGAGTAACAATGGGTGGGGTTCGTAGAGATCTCTAGCCGAATCTGACCATTTTTCATCCCATCTTCGCCGATCTTTTTGGCTCATAAATCACCCACTCAGCAACTCCTTTATCGCCCAATAAAGGAGCTCTCTCAAGTAGACAGATCGATTTCGTCGCGGTGGCCAAAATCTTTACGATTGTCGATGAAGTAAAGTTTATCTGGCGCGAGGCGGTACCAATTCAGTAATTGCAAGCCTTCCCTTATAACTGGGCTAGCGGTAATAAGAAAAGGATACTTCTGTTCATAGAGAGCGATAGCCAATTCTCTATCATTTCCAGCTAAGACCTCGACCAACCCAGACAGTTGAATGCCCTGAATTTCAGTCCAATCATGGTAATTCTCCTGAATAGTGGCCGCGACTTTGGGGTTGGAAGCCAGATTTAGCGCATGGCGCGTGTGACCGGCAGAGAGAAAAAACAAGTCGAATTCTCGGGTGCAGTAAAAGACGGCTGCTGCCCAAGGCCCGTCTTGACCCATCGTGGCCAATGTCATCACGGTGTGTTGCCCCAGGTAATCCAGAACTTGTTGTCTCAACCCGGGATGGCCATCACTCATGAGTTGCCCTCCCCCCTTGCCACCGGGTAAAGAGATCTTGCTCCAATTCGATGTCCAACAGATCTAGAACGCGGTTAACTGTCTGGTTAACGATGTCATCAATCGTTTCCGGGCGGTGATAGAAAGCCGGCATAGGCGGGGCGATGATTCCCCCCATCTCAACGATCTGGGTCATAAGGCGCAAATGGCCCAAGTGAAGCGGTGTTTCCCGGGGAACAATGACTAGGCGTCGCCTATCCTTCAGCACCACATCGGCCGCGCGCATGATCAGGTTATCACTGAATGAATGGGCGATGCCGGCCAATGTCTTCATCGAACACGGCAACACAACCATACCGTCCGTCTTGAAGGAACCTGAGGATATGGCGGCGGCAATATCGTTTATCCGGTAGTCTTTGTCGGCCAAAGCTGCCACCTGGTTGGCCGTGTAGTCCGTTTCTAGGCCAATCGTCTGAGCGCCGGCAGTGCTGATGATCAAGTGTGTCTCCACATCGGGTAGCTTCTGCAGAACTTCTAAAAAACGGATGCCATAAATGACGCCGCTGGCGCCGGTTATGCCGATGATCAATCGTTTCATATTCCCCTTCCCATAATGGATAACGGCGATGTTTGTCTGCAATCCTTTGGCCTGGGTCTGGACCAAAATCGGATATTTTCTAAAGGCAAGTTATAATGGAACTGATTGTAGGATATGCTGGTGCAATTCCAAAATCAATAATATCGAAAAAGGGTCCAGGGCAAATTAAGCCTTAGTCATCAAAGAATAACAGAAGGGGGTTTTTGTGAAATCCATTTATATCACCGATCTAAATGATGGCGACGATCTGATCAACGAACCGTTTTTGATGCAAGATGTCGTACGCCGGGAGACGAAGGACGGGCGACCTTACCTGTTGAGTACCTTTCGAGACAAGACTGGTCAGATTAATGGCGTCTTTTGGGATGTGCCGGCCGATATTGATGGCTGGGTTAAACCCGGAACCGTTACGATGGTGACCGGGCGGGTCAACAACTACAAGAACACCCTGCAGATCACGGCGACGGATCTGAACCCGATTGCCATAACGGATATGGCCCAGTTTCTGCCATCCAGCACGCGTACGTCCGAAGATATGATAGTTGAGTTGAGAAACTTCATCGACGAGTTGGGACAACCTTTGCAGACATTGGTGAGCAAAATCTTGCTCGATCCACTGTTTTTACCTGAGTTTGCCAACGCGCCAGCGGCACGTTCTCTCCACCACGCTTATGTAGGCGGCTTGCTCGAACACACTCTCAGCATGGTGACCATCGCTTATGAGTTAGCCGATCATTATCCTTATGTCAACAAAGATTTGTTAGTCGCCGGCACCCTCTTGCACGATATTGGCAAGACCCTTGAGTATGACACAGGTTCTTCCTTTGATTTTACCGATGACGGCCGATTAGTTGGCCATATTGTCCGGGCAGTCATCATGATTGAATTAGCGGCAGCTGATATCGAGGACTATCCGGAAAGCGAGTTGCGCGAACTCAACCATCTCATCGTCTCCCATCACGGCACCATGGAATGGGGCGCGCCTGTGGTGCCGAAAACCCTAGAAGCTATTCTGCTTCATCAAATCGACTTGCTCGACAGCAGGGTGCAAGGCTACTTCGACCATCTTCGTAACGACATTGGCGATGGTCCCTGGACCTCCAAACCGAGCTATATGTTCAGCACAGAGCTACGACGCCCTCCAGGATTCGAATAAGATTCTCAGCGTGCTGGTACCTCGTAGCTCAGGAAAAGCAAGTCGCCATTTTGTTGTTTCATCTCTCGATAATTTCCATCCGGATAGGCCGTTCTTACATAATCCAATTCAGCCATCCGCTCTGGTAAAAAGATGAAGATCGTCGGCTGAGTCAACCGCCATGACGGTGTAGTCGACAAAGGTTCAAGCACATCCTCTGCCTGCACTTCCGGAACTAGATACGCGATAGTTGACAGGCTGCCATAGCCCATTCGCGGGAAACCAAAGAAAAATACATCTGGGGTCTGATCTTGCTCGTCCAAATAATTGGCAACTTCTGTCGCTACCTGGGTATTGATACCCCCCAAAACATAGTGATCGTACACCTCAAAAAAGTAATATCGCAGATCAGTAATCACCAGCCAGGTCATGAAGATAACCAGGAAAGCGGTGACGATCAGTCGTTGGCGAGGCCAAGTAGTAACCAACCATTGGGTTGTTTCCGCTAAAGGCACGGCAACCAGGATGGCCACAAAGGGTGCGGCCAGGACGTAGCGCTGAGATGCCGGCGCATCCAGGCTCAAGCCACCGGTGACGATGACGGCCGCCACAGGTAAAAGAATCAAGATATGGCTCAATTTGGGCCGGACTATGAGCCACAATATGCCCAATAGAAATAATCCGGCCGCGGCGGCTCGCAATAACGGAGAGCCGGGATTATACCAATGACGTAGGGGTAAGTGGGTGAAACCAAGGGAACTAGCCACCATTTGGTCTAATATGATCATGAAGGCTGGTTTGTTCTCAGTGACGACCTTTTCTGCCAGCCAGCCATCAAAAATAGTCACTCGTTGGTAAGGCGCATTGAATTCGGCCGGGTGCCTGACGAAAGTAAAAATGAGGGGTAGCACGACGACAAGGGTGACAAAAGCTGCCAAAATCAAATCAGGAACTCTACGCTTGAACCGTTGGCGGTCGAAGAAGAAGGCGAGGCCAAGCCAAAGAAGCAGGAGGGCAGGAAAGATGCGGATACTCACATAAAAGTACTGGCCAAGTCCAAGAGCCAATCCAGCAATCAAGAAACTCGAGCGCCGGCCGGTTTTCCAACCATGCCAAAATCCGGCCATGATGACGACGGCAAAGAAGCCATCCCATATGTTGTTGAGGCCGATACGGCTGAAATGTATATGGTAATGAAAGACCGACAGAAAGATCGCCGAAAGAAGCGCGGTTCTTCTATCGAACAATGTTCGGGCCAGAATGTAAACGGCCGCGACTGTTAGCGCACCGCCGATGGCGGAAAAGAGCCTCAACCCGGCAACGGTCTGGCCCAAAATGGCAATGCCCAGGCTTTGAAAGGCAAAGTACAGGGTTGGAAAAGAAAACCAACCCAATGTGAGGATATTATTGGCCTCACCTGACAAATACTTTACAGCCATCAGGCCGGCCGATCCTTCGTCTCCTGAAAGTGTCGTCGGTATTGATCCCAGAGCTATCACCCGCAGCAGTAAAGCCAAGACAAAAAGTATAGCGATAGCGATCAGATCCTTGTTATCAAACTGATTAACATCTTTCTCGTTTGTTGCATCACCAGCAAAGCGGTAACTGCCGCCAATGGCGAAAGAGACGGCCATTATCCAGGACAGAAGAGATAGGGGAAAGTTGATGGCCTTAAGCTCATCACCGGCCGCAAGAGAAGCTAGCAAAGCAAAACAAGGCGCCAAAAACAATAGGATCAGTTGTCCCTTTGTAAGGGTAAAATAGCGACAAAATCGAGAGATCTGGATAATGAGCCATGAGGGTAGCCGGCGGCCGGCCATTAAGTAGGCAGCCAGACCAAAGGAAACTAGGCCGATCAGGATCAGTAGAACGGCTAACCATCGCAGTTGCGGGTAGACATCACCGTAGACAACTTGCCCTAGGACAACTAAAAGCAGGCCACCGATCAATAGAATGGCGATGGGGGCGGATCGTTTATCGGACAAGGGCACGCCTTCTTCCACGACGATGATTATCGTTCATTTGATCTTAACGATCAATTCACGCCTAATTCGACCTAAAACAGCACTGAACGATTGCTCATTTCTTTGTTCAGCCAGTCCATTGTGGTTCAATAAGACAAGGGTGTTAAAATCAAGTGAATGCAGGCCGAAATTCATGAATTGATACAAGAAATTCATAATAGCCCAGGGAAAGTCGTGATCGTGGCTGCCGGCGCTGGAACCCAGGCATTGGCCTGGTTGCTGGGCGTTGCCGGAGCAAGCCGCACGTTGATAGAAGCGATCATCCCTTATGATGAGTCGTCTTTCAACGATTTTTTGGGACGGGCGCCCAGGAAATATGTTGCCGCCAGGACGGCCAAGTTGATGGCGGGCCAGGCCGTAAAGAGAGGTCGGAAACTGCGACTCGGCGCTGATCGGGTGGTCGGCCTGGCATGTTCAGCGACGATCATTACCGACCGGCCGAAAAAAGGCGCGCACCGAGCTCATGTCGCAACCTGGGCAGGTCATGGCGTCACGTCTTATAGCTTGCACCTAAAGAAAGGAGCTCGCGATCGAAACGGCGAAGAGGAGATGGTCAGCCGTCTCATGCTTAATGCCCTAGCCGAGGCCTACGGCATTGAAAACCATGTTTCCTTGCCGCTGCTCGATGGTGATTATTTTGAATTCTCTGGCAGTAACCTGGCCGAGGCAGTCAATCATTTATTCCAGGGCAAAACTGATTTCATAGCAATAGAAGATGATGGCTGTCTTTCCGAAGATATGAATCCCCCGGCTATGTTAGCCGGTTCATTCAACCCGCTGCACGAAGGCCATCTTGAACTAGCCGGAGTCGCATCAGCAATCCTAGGCCAGGAGGTTGTATTTGAATTGACGGCCGTGAATGCCGATAAACCCGCCTTGACCCAGGACGAAACATTAATCCGAATGTTGCAGTTCGCCGGTCGTTACTCAGTCATCGTCAGCAACGCACCTACTTTCGTGGCCAAGGCCCGGCTTTTTCCGAATACAAGGTTCGTCGTCGGCTATGATACGGCCGCCCGTCTATTACAGCCACGATTTTATTCCGATAGTAACGAACAAATGTTAGGCGCCCTGGCCGAAATTCGCGAAAATGGCTGCAGCTTCCTCGTTGCCGGCCGATCGGATGAACAAGAAATCTATCGCGATGCGGCTACTGTTCGCCCGCCCAGAGAATTCCAGGATATGTTCAACATTATTCCCACCCAACTCTTCCGGCGAGACATTTCCTCAACCCAACTGCGCTCTTCAAGCTCGAAGCGATAAGCACAAGCCAGTAATCAGAACTTGACATAAATAATATCCGTGTTTACTCGGTTGGGCTTACGATTTCAAGCTTTTCCAATTCGTCAACGGCCGCGTTTAGCACATCAAATCCCCCTTGCCAAAACTCTGGGGAGTGAATATCGATGCCCGCTTTCTCTAAAATTTGGACCGGCGAGTCCGATCCCCCGGCAGCCAAAAGGTCGAGATAGCGTGGTTTAAATGCTTCCCCCTCCTCGAGATATTGCTGGTAAAGGGATAGGACAAGCAACTGGCCAAAGGCGTAAGCGTAGACGTAAAATGGCACGTGATAGATATGGGGGATCACAATCCATTCGATATTAAATTCATCGCTGATTTCCAGAGAATCACCAAATTGATCGGCCAGGTTTTCCGCATAAATCGCCGACAACTCGTCAATGGTCGCCCCTGCCTTTATCTTCTCGTGGGCCTCCCGTTCGAAGAGGGCAAAATAGGCTTGGCGCATGATGGTCCCATAATTGTTGTCTATTTGGCGGAATAGGAGATCGCGTCGAGTCTCAGGATCTTCACTCTCGGCCAATAGCCGGTCGACAACCAACATCTCGCCAAAGGTTGAAGCGGTTTCCGCCAATGGAAGGGAAGATTGTTGGGTAAGGGCTGTATGATGATTTGCCAGCATCGAATGGATAGCATGGCCCAACTCATGAGCCAGGGTGGCAACATCATCTGGTCGTCCTTGAAAAGATTGCAGCAGCCACGGCGTCAGATCGGGCGTTATTGTGGCACAGAAGGCGCCCCCTGTCTTTCCAGCCCGGATCTCACTATCCATATGGTGTTCGGCAAAGACACGTTCTGCTAAATCAGCAATGCGTGGCTCAAAGCGGTGAAAACTGGTCAAAACTAGATTGACGGCATCGGCAAAGTCGTATCGCCTCTCGGTCTTTACGACCGGAGCATAGATATCATAGCGTCGAAGTTTCTCCACTCCCAACCACTGGGCCTTTAATCGGAAGAATCGCCAGAAGACCGGCGCGTTATTTCGACAGGTATCTAGGAGAAGGTCGACAACATCATCGGGTATATCATTGGACAGATTTCGAACCGCCAACGGCGAGTGATACCCTCTTAAACTTACATTCTCGCTTTCCCAATCCCGGACGCGGTATTGGTAAATTTGACCCAATACAGACTTATCTCGTTCGTATACCCTAAATAACTCCTGGTAGGAAGCCTTTCGGAGATCGGGGTCTGGGTGGCGAAAGTAAACGGCGAGTTCATCTCGGGTTAATTCCTGCTCCTCTCCATCTACTAGCAGATTAAAAGTGTACCGGTCGGTGATGGTGCTCTGCAGGGTCAGCAAGGCTGCCGGTCCATTGACATCCTTCAAATTGATAATCCGCTCTTCGGGTTCGGTCAGGGTAAAAGAACGTTCGCGGCGTAAGCTCTCCAGCCAGTAGTGGTAGTCGCCTGATGATTGCTGGAGACGGAACGCTGGCTCATCAGCCAGTTTCTTCCACCATAGTTCAAAAAAAAGCGCCCGGTTCTGGGCTGTTGCAATTAATTGATGGATACTCGCCAGGTTAACTTGTGCGGTTTGATCCTGTGTATCGGCCGCGAATCGCAGACTGCTGTAGCCATACAGCCTGTTAATGCCCCGAGTTAGCTCTTCATAGGCTCGTAAGATCGCTAAGAATTCATTGGCATCTAGATCGGTTGAGAGTAAATCACGATACGCTTCGAATACCTGTAACTGCTGCTCTACCTGGTCAAGGGCAGACTGTATCTCTGGCGAACCAAAATCCGGAAATAGATCGTTCAAATTCCAATGTTCTTGTTGGTAACCATCGTCAACCACGACTACCTCCTTCTTGGGACTATTTCACTTACCTGGCGTAATTTTATGATACTGTCTGGTGGATAGTATCCTTTTTTTAGGCTTTGGTTTGCATAGACCAATGAATTCTGTCCAACCAGGCAGCCCGGGTTGAGCACGGCGTTACAGCCAGTCTGCACACCATCGCCCAGGATAGCACCCAATTTTGCCAGGCCTGTATCATATGCTTCGCCTTCGATTGTCACTTTGATCGTTGGCCTTTTACCGCTTGCCTTATCTTTCTCGCTCACCAGCGTCAAGTTGCTCAGCTTGGTTCCGGCCCCTAGATTGACCCCGGATCCAATGATGCTGTCACCTACATAATTGAAGTGGGCGGCAACGGCCCTTTTCAAAAAAAGACTATTCTTGGCCTCGCTAGCGTGTCCAAGGATGCTGCCCGGCAGCATGATAACGTTGTTGCGGACGAAAGCGCCATGACGTATTAGAACCCCCTCGCCTATGTAGGCCGGACCTTCAATATAAGCGCCCGGATTAACAATGGCCCCATGGCCGATATATACCGGTTTGTCGCTTAGATATGCGCCCGGCATGACTTCTCCTAGAATCGTTCGTTTGCCGCCGAGCATCTGATTCAACTTTTCCGCTAGGTGCTCGACCACTTGCCATACAAATTCACAGCCAGCAAAAAGATCGGCTGTTAAAGAATCACTCAAATCAAAAAAGTCTTCTGGTTGAAGCATACTATTCCGCCTATAGTGGGTTCAGATAATTCCTAATGCTTCCTGGATAGCCGGTGTCAATTCAACTAAAAAATCGTGCACGGGCTCCAAAGCTAAACCGATCAAGGCCCAAACCGGGAAGAAATCCCAGCGAATGTAAGGATTAATGGCAAACCGTTTTCCCGTATAATCCCACGGGCATCGGCCGGTAAGCCTGGCTATTAGCCAACCGCTCACCAATTCAACGAATGTGAAACCCAATGACCAAATGACAGCTCTGAACCAGAATGGATAATCCCGAATCAAGTCATGAATTGGTTCATAAAAAATCGCCAGCGAACCATAAATGGGAAACATCCACAAATAGGTCGTGCCTACGAGTCGCCAATCACGCCGGGGAATACTGTCTGTCAAGGCCGTAAATACAACCTCCCCACACCATCCACCAAGGCCATAGAGTACAAAACGGATCAGCATCGTCTCAAAAACCTATCAATGGGTAAACCAGCCGGAACATACCTGTACGGTCTCCCAGGACGAATCATCGCTCCAATTGATAATCAACGTGATGACTAACGAGGCTCCACTAGAAATTTGATAGCTGTTCTTTCCTGGTCATCTATCAATACTTCGGTGAATGAGGGCACGCAAACCACGATGACACCTTCTTCAGCCAGATATCCACTGGCGATTGCTATGGCTTTCACCGATTGATTGACAGCCCCTGCACCAATTGCTTGCACTTCAGCACGACCAGATTCACGTACGACACCGGCGATAGCGCCCGCTACTGATGCTGTTCGCGATCGGGCAGAAACCTTGATAATACTCATGCTTGCCTCCGCGGGATGTAAGGACTTAAGTGCCTGGTCGGAGGGAACTATGATTCCCCAATGAAGGGCATTCTAGTCTGTCTCCTGGCTTATTGTCAAGGAATTGTCCCAGATCTACGATAAATCGTGATCTCTACTAACAAAAACGCCAATACACAACGCTGTAATAACAACTTCCATGTTTACTACCTTCTGTCTCACAATTCGGCTAACAGGTAAATTTCGTTAGGCTCATAATAGCTAACTAAAACCCGTATATGTGCTGTGAGCCGACTATATGGTACCCATCCCTTCCAGTAAAAATCATGTCAAGGAAACAATCTTAAAAAAATCTAAATTTTAAGGTTCGTCCTATCTAAAAAAAACAAACCTTTTAAGAAAGTTTACGTCAACTTTCATTGCATTGGCTCTGGCACTCTGTTAGAATGAATCATGGTTAAAGGAGTGGTACCGTTGCACGATTTTCTACTGGCGGCGTGTTGGTGAATTTGGAAATGGCTATCAGCCGCCAGTGTCGGATAGATGCACTGCATCTGTCCGGGATGTAGGTCTAAGCCTGATCGGATGCCTTGCACCCAGATCAAAGTAAATTCATAAACCTGCATTTTATAGAAGTTGCTTGCAAGCCCATCGGCATTTACCGGCATATGGGCAAAGGCGCAAGTAAGCATATACCCTAGGAGCCTTTTGGGGTAAAACAACGGTAGTACCACAATAACATACCAGAATAAGACGCTTTGTAAAGCGTTTGGTATTGGTTGCCTATTTGAGGTAGCTATTAGGCTGGAAGAGGGTGGAAACAACCGATGATGAATGCTGAATCTGCTTGGAAAGCAACACTTGGAGAACTGGAATTGCAGATGACAAGGGCGACCTTCAACACCTGGTTGAAGGATGCCCGGCTTTTGGCCAGCGATCAAGAAGAATATGTCGTTGGCGTTCGCAATGATTACGCTAAGGATTGGTTGGAAAATCGACTTAGCGAAACGATAGCCCGAACATTAACGACGCTGGCCGGAGAACCCGTATCGGTGCGCTTTGTCGTCTGGTCTGACGAGCTCATCAACCCGGCTCCGCCTGTGTTAAATAACGGCAAGAGTCAGGGTCCCAGGCCTGAATATTCGTCGGACAGCATGCAAAATGGTCATCTTAATGGACGCTATAAATTCGGCACCTTTGTCGTTGGTCCAAGCAATCGTTTGGCTCATGCGGCAGCGCTCTCAGTGGCAGACCAGCCGGGTTCCGCTTATAACCCCCTGTTCATCTACGGTGGTGTCGGATTGGGTAAAACTCATCTGCTCCATGCCGTTAGCCATCGTTGTCTCGAGATGGGATACAACCTCCGTTACGTGTCATCAGAAACATTTACGAATGAACTGATACAGTCTATTCGAAGCCAAAACATGGCCGAATTTCGCGAACGTTACAGGACTTTGGATGTTTTTCTCATCGACGACATTCAATTCATAGCAGGGAAAGAAAGCACCCAAGAAGAGTTATTTCATACTTTCAACGAACTGCATAGTCGTGGTAAACAAGTGATTCTGTCTAGCGATCGCCCACCTAAAGCAATGGTCACTCTGGAAGAACGGCTGCAATCACGATTTGAGTGGGGACTAATGGCTGATATCCAGTTGCCTGACACTGAAACACGGTTGGCGATTTTGCGGGCCAAGGCCGAATCAAGTGGGGTTGCCGTGCCTGACGTGGTTCTCAACACCATCGCTCACCATGTTCGTAAAAACATCCGCGAACTAGAAGGGGCGCTGAACAAGGTAATCGCCTATGCCCAATTGACAGGTAGCCCCATCGATGAACAAATCGCCAATATGGCTTTATCGGAGATTATGCAAAGGCCGGAGAAAGTGACGATTGAACATGTCATAGCCACAGTCGCCAACTACTATCGCATCACAAGGGATGCCCTTTGGAGCACCAGTCGAAGCAGGACTATTGCTTTTCCGCGACAGGTTGCCATGTATCTGGCCCGCACTGAGACGGGCCTCTCATACCCTCAAATAGGCGAACACTTAGGCAATCGCGATCACACCACAATTCTATATGGTTTCGATAAGATCGAAGAGTTGTTGGAAACTGACGAAACCGTCCGGAGAGCCGTTTTGGAGATCAAGGCCAGTCTTTACGATTCAGTACCCGCTTAACACAACCCCTATATATGGGGGATTGGCCAATCTTGTCTATAGATAGCCGGTTACAGAATGTAGCCGGCTTTTTGTTTTTCTGTGGATAACTGGGGAAAACCTGTGGAAAAACACTGTTTTCGGTGGAAAACTATATTGGGAAAATTCCAACCCGATTTATTCAAAATCCCATATGTAGGGGGTGGCAATATAATCTTGCTACATGTACCGAAATATTTCAACAATCAGTCCGATGACTAATTCAACTTAACATAAGCAATTATTAAGACCAGTGGATTTACTCCACACTGTTTTCAAAACTGCCGCGGAGAAATTCAGGTACATGTGGGGCGGATCGATCGTCAAACCCGCATGCAGGGCTATTATTGGACTTATACACATATCAACAGGCCCTACTAAGACTACGATCTAATATATATGTTATACGAATATAACTATGAATAAATATAAGAGAGAGAAAAACCAATAACCCGGATTACGCGTTAACCTAAGAAGATTCAATTTTGGCTCTTAATATAATCGCCTACAATCGCTCCCGTTTTCTGAAATGTAGCCCTAGGGGAAATATTTCAATCGATATGAAATGGTTCCTTTCTTCAATTTTAAACCGCGACACACTATAATGGAATGATGCATCTAGACGAAGTATTATCCGGATTACGAATGAACAGAAGCTTCATGAGTCAGGTAGAAGCATGGGAGCGTATACCCGCTAGGGTACCTCGAGTTCAGGATATGCCGGATTCTATTCCTGCCAAGATCAGGGTTGGTCTTAGCAAGCAAGGAATAGACCAACTCTACGAACACCAGGCCGTGGCCATAAAAAAGATCCTTCAAGGGGAACATGTGGTGGTGGCAACGGCTACGGCGAGTGGAAAATCCCTCTGTTATACCATTCCTGTATTGCAAAGATCCTTGATGAATCCTGTTTCACGGACGTTATATCTATTTCCAACTAAGGCACTGTCCCACGATCAACAGGCGGAAACGAAGAAGCTAATCGAACTTGGGGAGTTGCCCGTGGCAATCAATAGTTACGATGGCGATACGCCAAGAAGCCAACGAAGGCAGGTGCGATCTGCTCCGGGTATCATCATCAGCAATCCCGATATGTTACATGCCGGGATCTTGCCCCAGCATACGGCCTGGCGGCAATTATTCAGTAATCTGGAATTCGTGGTCATTGATGAGATTCACGCGTATAGAGGCGTATTCGGCAGTCATGTCGCCAACGTGATTCGTCGTTTGCAGCGCCTGTGTCAGTTTTATGGCAGTTCACCGCAATTCATCTGTTGTTCGGCTACCATCGCCAATCCCCAAGAACATGCTGAGCGTTTAGTTGAAGTACCCTTTAGCCTGGTTGATGAAAGCCAAAACGGTGCACCCTCTGGAGAAAAAAACTTTATCCTCTATAACCCGCCGATTGTGGATGAGGAACTGGGATTGCGGCGCAGCTCGCTCTTAGCGGCCAATGATGCAGCGACTTCTTTTTTGGCTCGTGATGTGCAGACAATCGTCTTCGCCAGGGCAAGGCAGAGCGTCGAACTGTTGTTGACGTATCTACAAGATGAGATGGATGCACTCGGAATCGATCGTGATTCCGTTGTCGGTTACCGGGGTGGTTATTTGCCTTTGGAACGCCGTTCTATTGAGCGAGGGTTGCGGGAAGGCATTGTTCGCGGCGTTGTGGCCACCAATGCCCTTGAACTGGGCATAGATATCGGCCGCTTGTCAGCTGCTATCTTAACCGGTTACCCGGGTTCGGTCGCCTCAACCTGGCAGCAGGCCGGGCGCGCCGGAAGGCGTAGCGAACGATCGGCAGCGATCATGATTGCCGGTGGTAATCCGTTGGATCAATTCATTTGCCAACATCCTCGATACCTGTTCGGCCGGTCGCCGGAAAACGCGTTGTGTAACCCGGATAATTTACGCATCATGATTAGACATCTGGGTTGCGCGGCCTACGAGTTGCCTTTGCAACAGGGAGAATCATATGGAGGCTATGGGCCAGTTGATGACCTGTTGGAACATCTGGCCGAGGAGGGCGAATTATATGCGACAGGTGAACAGTATCATTGGTTGGCGGATGGATTGCCGGCGCACCGTTTTTCCTTGCGAACCAGCGGCGATGACACGGTCGTGATCCAGGACGTCAGCGCAAAGAAACCTGAAGTCATCGGCGAGATTGATTTGGATAGCGTTCCCTTGTTGGTATATGAAGGGGCGATTTACATGCATCAGGCTCGGACCTACCTGGTAGAAAAATTGGATTGGGATGCACGAATAGCCGACGTCCGACCGGTTGATGTCGATTACTACACCCGTTCAAGCATTGGCAGCAATATTCGACATCTAAATTCTGAAGAGGAAACGCTCGAAGGGGAGTTGCTGAAGGCTTATGGTGAAGTCAATGTGGTCACCAAGGCCACCGGATATCGAAAGATCAAGCGGTACTCGCATGAAACGCTTGGATATGGCGAAATAGAATTACCGGAGATGGAACTCGATACAGATGGCTATTGGCTCGTTTTTGGCGAAGCCTTGACGGATCGCCTCATCGCCGCCGGCATCTTTGTCGAACCTAATGATTACGGTCCGAATTGGAAAGAACAGCGGCTGCGGGTGTTGGACCGTGACCAATATCGTTGCCGGACTTGTGGCGCGGAAGCTCGACCCGGTCAAGGTTTGCATGTTCACCATATCCGCCCATTCCGGGAATATGGTTATGTACAAGGAAAAAACGAGGCCTACTTGCAGGCTAATGTGCTTGATAACCTGGTCACACTTTGCCCAAGTTGTCACCGTCGTGCAGAAGCCAGCCAACAAACCCGCTCGGCCTTGGGCGGACTAGCCTACGTTCTTGGAAATCTGGCGCCTCTTTATCTAATGTGTGATCCAGGGGATATCTATGTCAGCGCAGAAAGTCGTAACCCCCTCACACAGGCGCCCACCATCGTCATATATGAACGGGTTGCCGCCGGGGTTGGCTTCAGTCGGCGACTGTATGAATTACACGATCAATTGTTGGCGTCAGCCGCGGAAATGGTGAAGGATTGCCGATGTCGGCTTGGTTGCCCGGCCTGTGTCGGACCGCCTGGCGAGATCTCTCCGGATACAAAGGACACCACCCGGCGATTGCTAAAAGTCTTGCTCGAAAATTTGGAACCAGTTGAATCGATCGATTCCTTTTAACGATTTTGGAGGGCATGGTCCCTTATTACACTTTGCCCATGCCAATGCATATCCACCTGGAAGCTACCGGCAACTATTAGAGCGATTGGCCGGCCGCTTTCGTGTCCTGGCAACCCATCATCGCCCACTATGGTCTGGGGTAAGTCCTGAAACGATGACGGACTGGCCTGTCGTGGCTAGCGACCTGATCAATTTCTTTGACCAGCGAGGACTGAAGAAGGTCATCGGCGCCGGCCACTCGCTAGGGGCAGTGGCAACTGTCATGGCAGCCATGCGGCGTCCCGAATTGTTCCGGGCGCTTGTCTTGATAGAGCCTGTCTTTTTCTCCCCTGCAACATTGGCTTTGCTGATGAAGACTTGGAAGAGTGACGTGGCTGACCAATTGCCAGCAGTCAAAATTGCCCTTCGCCGTCGCGATCATTGGTCCAGCAGGCAAGAGGCTTTCGACCACTTTCGTCCAAAATCCGTTTTTGCCCGATTGACGGATGAGGCTCTTTGGGATTACGTATCGGCCGGCCTTGTGCCTTGTGACGATGGCGGTTTGAGATTAGCCTACCCGCCGGCTATGGAGGCCAGAGTATATGCCCTATCCGCGAACGATCCTTGGGAGCTCGTATCCGGGATTACACAACCTACATTAGCCTTGCGAGGTTCTGAGTCTGACACACTGTACCTCGAGGCATGGGAATTTTGGCAACAAACACAAGGTTCGGCCGAATTTATCGTCATTGATGGGGTAGGTCACTTGTTGCCAATGGAAAAACCATCATTGGTAGCAGATCTGATTGAACGATTTGTTGGTAAACTCTAGGATTTATTCAAATAAGGATGGCAGGGTAAGTCAAAAGGAGGAGAGAGTCAGTTATCGATAGGTTGTTGGTCAGCCGGTCTTTGAACTTGAAGGGTTCAGAATGTCTCCCTCTTTCGAAGATATGGTATCTGTTGACGGCTGCCAAAAGCGACAGGAAAGCAACTTATTTAACGTAGGAAAACCGTCCCAAGGTGTGAGTTTTTTACCTTCTTCTCTGGGATCGTAACGGATAGGAACTTCCAAGATCCTCGCTCCAGAACGGAGTAGCTTTGCAGTGATTTCGGCTTCAATCTCAAATCGTTTGCTCTGCAGATCGAGAGATTGAAAAATATCACGCCTTATTAATTTATAACATGTTTCCATATCATGGAGACGGCAACCATAGAGAATGTTCGTCGCCAAAGTCATAGCCTGGTTGCCCCAGCGCATCAGGCGTGACCGGTCATTCAGGTCGCGTACGCCGTAGACCACTTGAGCTCCATTTGTCACGTAGGTGTCGATCAAGCGGATATAATCTTCCGGGAAATATTCGAGGTCGGCATCCTGGATGATGACGGCATCACCACTCGCTTTTCCAAGCGCGGAGCGGATTGCCGAGCCTTTACCACGGTTTTCAGGATGGGTGATTAGTTGAATATCACCCGCTATGACGCTTTGAAGCTCTTGTTTGGTGCCATCGTCCGAGCCATCATCAACGACGAGTATTTCCATTTCAAGGGGTACGGCTTCTACGCGGCGCAATAATATGCCCAGAGTCGATGCCTCATTGTATACGGGGATGATCACAGTTAATCTCATAGCTATTCTAGATAGCGATTATAAGAAAAAGATGCGTTTAGGCGAAATGACCTAGTCAGTTCTATCCGTATAATTCAGTATTTTATCAGCGGTAACGTGCCTTAAGATGGTTCACTTGTTTTCCAAATCCCGGATACGATATTTAGAAACGCTTCCTCTAGTGGCGCGAGAGTTCTACCGGGTCGAGTCATCAGGGCGATATTCCAGGCAAAAGAAAAGTCACGAGCCTGGACTTCGACCAAACCAGTCGGTTTCACTAAACGCCGGGGCATAAAAGTAACGGTATCTGTTTTCCGAGCCATCGGAAGAGCGCCAGCCAATGGCAATCGCATCAAAGGGCCCGGTGTGGGACTCATCTGGCGTAGGCTCTCGATGTAGGCATAAAAGGTCGGTCCCCAGTGAATGAGCAAGACCCGGTAGTGCCAGAGATCAGCTATGGCAACATCCCTGCCGAAGGCTAATGGATGGTCAGGCGGCACCGCCACCGTCATCTCATCATGAAGGAGGATCAACATTTGTGTTTCGCCGATGAATTTTGGAAATGCTGCGGCAAAAGCTAGATTTACCAGGCCGTCGGCTAGTTGATCGATCACAAAATCGGAGTTCCCTGTCTCGATGTACAGTTCAGCTTGAGGAAAGGCCCGGCTAAATTGATCAACCACTTCGGGTATAAGATAAGTCGCTACTGAGAAAGGGCAACCAACTTTTAGCTCTATTGGACCATCGAGATATTGGTCACGGACCACTTCTTCCGCGGCCGTTAATATAGCCAGCGCCCTTTCTGCATACGATAGGAAAGCTTTACCTTGTGATGTTAAACTAACCGGCCTTGAGCGCCGATCAACCAAGTTTCCATTTAGGCTTTGCTCTAATCGGTAAATACGATTGCTGAGGGATGGTTGGCTAATATTGAGATAATTGGCCGCTTTCGTGAAGCTGCCCTCGCGTGCGACAGCAACAAATGCTTCTATTTGACCAAATTCCATATGGGTCTGCCTTACGATCTCTAGTCGCCATTATTGATATCTACTATGATAATGATAGCGATTATTGTCTTGAATTGCAGTAGGAAAGATGTTATGGTGAAGGCGCGTTTCTGTGTGGATGTTACAAAATATCGATCGAAGGTGATCCATGGCTAAGTTGATATTGTACGTAGAAGATCATCTTAACAATATGCTCTTGATAAAAAGGATCGTACAGGCTGAAGGTCATGATTTCCTAGCGGCCGGTGATGGTATGGTAGGCTGGCAATTGGCCCTCGATCATGTGCCCGATCTGATATTCGTCGATCTGCGATTGCCAGGCGATATCGATGGCTATGAGTTGTTGCGCATGTTAAAGGAGGACGCCTGGCTGAATCACATCCCAGCCGTGGTCTTGACAGCCTATGGTTTGGGTGATGCGGAGAAACGGGCCAAAGAGGCAGGGTGTGATGGTTTTTTAAGCAAACCGGCTGATATCCAGCAGATTCGCGAAGTTATTCGCTATTATGTTGGTCCACCGGCAATCCAGCCATTTTTGACCCCGCAACGGCTGCAACAATTAGCTACCTACAAGACACCGTAGATTTCACCTTTTGCCTATCTTCTAGGAACTGTAGCCCATGAGTTATCTAGTCCATCTTGAGTGCTCAAACTGTCATTTGTTATATGATGCAGATCAACTTATCCGGGTCTGTCATGAGTGCGGTTATCCTCTCCTGGCTCGTTATGATTTGCCTAAAGCAGCGTCAAAACTGGACAAGCAAGAGCTCGCTCTACGTCCACCAGGCCTGTGGCGCTTTCAAGAGTTGTTGCCGGTAAGAGATGAGAAGCATATCGTCACTTTGGGCGAAGGGGGCAAGCCAATCCTACAGCTGAATCATTTGGGGCGACGACTTGGTCTAAAAAAACTTTATCTTAAGGACGAAGGACAGAATCCAACTGGCAGTTTCAAAGCGCTTGGCCTGGCCGTTGCCGTGAGCCGGTCAATCGAATTGGGGGTCAAGGAATTCGTCATACCAACGGCCGGTAACGCCGGGGGAGCTTTGGCTGCATATGCGGCCCGGGCAGGTGTGCAGGCTCATGTGTATATGCCCCAAGATGCGCCGCTGATCAATATCCTGGAAGTTCAGATGACCGGGGCCGATCTTCACCTTGTCAATGGACTGATCAACGATGCCGGACGGGAGGCGGCTGCCGCTGCCGAAGAAAAGAATTGGTTCGATGTCTCTACCTTAAAAGAACCATACCGGCTGGAAGGAAAAAAGATCATGGGCTATGAATTAGCCCTGGCTTTTGACTGGCAGTTGCCTGATGTGATTGTTTATCCAACCGGCGGGGGTACAGGGTTGGTTGGTATGTGGAAGGCCTTCGATGAAATGGAAGAACTCGGCTGGATCAACAGCCACCGGCCGCGAATGGTTACCGTGCAATCAGATGGCTGTGCGCCAATCGTCAAAGCATTCCTGGAAGGAGCTGACGAAGCTGAACCATGGGCTGACGCAGCAACGTTTGCCGGTGGACTGCGCGTACCCGTAGCCATCGGAAGCCGGTTGATGTTGTCTGCCTTAAGAGAAAGTGGTGGAACAGCAGTCGCGATTTCAGATAATCAGATCCGTGAATCGCAGGCGATTCTGGCCCGTAGCGAAGGCATATTCCCATGTCTGGAAGGGGCTGCTACAATCGGCGCGTTGTTGTCTCTCATTGATCAGGGCTGGTTGTCTCCTGATGATAGCATCCTCGTTTTTAACACGGGGACTGGTCTAAAGCATCGCCTGATGCTAACCTGATCTTGTCCGGTGGCCTTAATTCGCTCTACAATCCACCCTTCTTTAGATAGCATAATCTGATTAGGACTCGCCGAGTTGGCACCATAGGGGCACTTATGGTGCACTGATAAGGCAGTTAAGGAGCAATTGATGAGCATCTTGGTAAGGCATGAGCGGAAGGGGTCCGTATTTGAAATCATCCTAGACCGACCGGAAAAAAGAAACGCCATTGACCTTGAAATGTATGAACAATTTGCTTGGGCCTTGACTGAGGCCGGCCAAAGTGATGGCCTACGAGTCCTCTTGATTCGAGGTGAGGGAAAGGCCTTCTCTGCCGGGATTGATGTCATGGCCTTTATGCAATTACCGCAAAATTACGGCTCTGGCTGGGTGTAAAACATGCGCAGGATCACCCGAGACTTTCAAGCTGTGCTGAACCAGCTGGAAGAACTAGAAATCCCGGTCATAGCCTTGTTACATGGCCATTGCCTTGGACTGGGGATGGAAATTGCTTTAACCTGCGATATCCGGCTAGCGGCGGAGGGTACGATGATGGGGTTGCCAGAAACGCGCTTAGGCTTAATTTCTGATGCCGGTGGCACAACCCGGCTGGTACGGTTGGTAGGATCATCTCGGGCAAAGGAGTTGATCTTCACAGGCCGGCAGATAGACACCGGCACGGCTCTAGAGTTGGGTATCGTGAACTACGTTGTTCCTGACGGAGAATTGGAGAAAAAGGCGCTCGAACTGGTGGCCGAGATCGAACAAGCAGCGCCTCTTGCCGTAGGCCTGGCCAAGCGAGTGATCGACGGTTCTAGCGACATCGAGCGGGGTTTGGCTTTGGAATGTTGGGCACAGAGCCAATTGATAGGCACAAAAGATTTCACCGAAGCCGTTCAAGCCTTCATGGAAAAACGGCCGCCAGTTTTTAAGGGGAAATAGAAGAATCGAATTCCAGTTCGGCCTTAGGACTTTGCCGAACCTTTCGTCCCCGCCAGTAAACCACGATCCAGGTGGCAGCCAAGGCGCATAAAACAAATAAGCTGAAGAAAGTAAATCGAATGGCTGATGATGGGGAAGAACGGGCAGCGCTGCCGGGATGAAGGACGAGAGGCGTAGATATCACTGACCAAAGCAGAAATAGGGACAGCAAAAAATTGAGCGCCCCTTTTATTCGATAAGATACGGACCAGCTGTTGATAACTTGAACGATGAGGCCGGCCGCCAGGAGTTGCAGGGCGCTATTGGATCGTGGTTCTAACCAAAACATTGCCCCCCAGTTAATTATGGCGGCCCAAGCGCTCATTACCAGCCCGGCGCCGAACATCGCCAGGGCGACCCAAGCGATTGTATGAGCCCATTTCTGTAGTTGAGGCCTGGCGAATAGGGCCGCTACTAAACCAACCGCTCCAGCTACGAAAAATCCACTCATGCCGGTCCAGGTCAAGGCGACGTGAATATAGACGGACTTGATGCCGCTACCCAGAGTTTGTTCGGACGGGGAGAGCAAGATTATGATCAGCGCCAAAGCGAGAATAACGCCCAGAACCGACCAAAAGAGGCGGCTGGAGATATTCTGTGAGCTTATGAATCTATCTGAAAAAGTTCGCAATTGTCTAATCTCTCCAAGAGAGCGGTTTTTCATCACCAGTCTGTCTTCAGCCTCAAACTCGCTCGACCTAGGATAGTTCACCCATGGTCTTTTGTACGACGGCGGCAACCAAATCGCGGATGGCGTCATTGTCGAGGGCTGGTTTTTTAATTGGGGGTAAGGATTGGGGGCTGGCAGCTGGTCCCTGGCCCAGTTTTTTCAGGGAACGATTGCCATGATTACCTAACAGCATAGTAGGTGCATGGTCATTGCCACTGTGACAAACGCCACAGACGTCACAAAAATCGGCCGCTTCGCCAGGGTGGCCGAGACCCAATAATTCCCTTTGGAGAAGAAGTTTGCGTACCTCTTCGGCCGGGAGTGGGTTATGTACTCCAAGCTGGGCCAGCATAAAAGCGATGCGCGCGTTCTGCTCCACTGTTTCCAAACGCATAAAGGCTTGCATCAGGTTCTCGCCAACAGTCAACGAGCCATGACGCTGTAGAACAATGGCGTCGTGATTGGTTATCAATTCGCGAATAGCCAAAACATTTTCCTGACTAGACGGTGTGGCGTAGGAGGTCGTGGGAATAAGTCCCAGGAAGACGATTACCTCAGGCAGAAGGCAATCTGCCAGGGGAATATCGGCAATGGTTAAGGCTATCGTTATGGGGGGATGCGCATGAACGACGGCGGATATATCAGGACGCTGCCGGTAAGCTTCTAGATGCATCGGCATTTCGCTGGTTGGCTTGAGTTGACGGCTGTGATAGGTGCGAGACCCAATTTGTTGACCGTTTCCATCAATGAGAAGCAACTCATCAGGCTTCAGCAACCCCTTATGCAAGCCCGATGGCGTTATCAAATACCGGTCAGAACCCAGTCGCGCCGAAATGTTTCCGTCACTGGCGCTGAGAAAGCCCTTTTGGTACATGAGCTGGCCAATACGGACGATCTCCTGGCGAAGCTGTGATTCATTATTATTCATGCGGGTTGGCTTCAATGGTACCAATAATTGGAAAAATAGTCCGTCTTGGAGGGTTCCTCTCGCATTACTTCTTCTTGCTGGAATCCAGGTATTTATTGACCTCAGCCACCAGCCGTTTTGGCCGACCGTTGTATTCCTGGTAATCAATTTCCTGGCGGGCGATCTTCATCAAGATTTCATCAAAGGCTGCGTTTACTGGCGTTGGGATACCTAATGATTCTCCAGCTTCGGCCACGGCTCCATTGTGATAGGTGACTTCATTTTGTTCCCGGCCGGACATCAGGTCGATATGGAATGAGGGCATTTTGTTGCCCCGGCCCGTGCCGACGATGCCGGTTAAGATGGTTTTAACCAACGACTTGGGTAAACGATTGACTGCTAGGGACAACCGATTTGCCTGAGCACCCGGTAAATCGATGGTTCGCAAATGCTTAGCCTTCATGACCGCCAAGGTCTCTTTTAACATACTTATTTCCAGGTCGAAGGTAGGCCCATAGCTGTAAATGAGTTTCGGATGGCGGTTCAAAATGGCTGAGGAGGCGTTGCCGACCATATTTAACAAGGCTTTGGACCATTTCATCGATCGATAATCATTTAGCCCGACCGTGTTTATGCCTGCCTGGTTGAATAGATCGACCCAGTTTGAGATATCGACCTCCGGCTTGGATGGCGCCAGCGCGAGACCGCGATCGAGTCGTTCGACGGTTACGCTGTTGGCAGTTTCATGACTCAACGGTGTGGTTAGAGAACCGGAGATCACGCTATCCGAACCTAATTCAACTATGAATTCTTCCTCGATGCCGATACCGTTCTGCAGGGTAATAACCTTAAAGGGCTTCGGCGCGAAGGCAACCAATTCATAGAGAGCTGCCTGAGCATCATAGGCTTTCACCGTCGACAAGATGATGTCATAAGTCTGATTTTCCAGAAAGGCCTCGCGAAGGGCTGGTAAGACGGCCGGTTTGGCGTGTATTTGTTGATCCCCTTCGACGATGGTGATGCCCAATCGTTTGATTGCTTCGGCCGTTGGGCGGCGTGAGATTAAGGTCACTTTGTGACCTGCATGAGCTAATCGAGTACCTAAATAACCACCAACGGCACCCGCACCAAAGACCAAGACGTCCATTCCTAAATTCTCCCTAAACGCTATATAGCGCAGAAGATACCATTATGAGTGGATGAATCCTACGTGAAATAATACGCAAAGCGGGCAGATACGTCCAATAATAGGTGCGTTTACAGCGAAAGATTATCAATCAGCTCGTTCAATTGGGAAGCCGGGAACCGATGAAATGGGGTTGGCCTTGCAAAAAACCCCCGATATGGGCCGCACGTTTTCCAGAAAGCTGAACTTTCAACAATTTTAGACCGCCATTGCTAGTCAGGACCACGGCTGCGTCTTGATAAGAGACGATATCTCCGGCATGACCGGCAGGTAAATTGACCTGTTCCACGAGTTCGGCCGCCAGCACTTTCAGCAACTTATTTTGCCAAGTTGTAAATGCGCTGGGCCAGGGCGTCATGGCCCGGATATGGCGATCGACCTGTTCGGCCGGTAGCGTCCAGTCTATAGTTCCCTGATCCTTTTTTATTATGGGTGCATAAGTCGATGCGGCATCATCCTGGGGCTGAGCCGGTAGGTTATCGTCCAGGATGTCGTCCAAATAACGATCCAGCATATCCGCTCCTAGACCGGCCAAACGGTCGTGCAAAGTTGCCGCAGTTTCCTGCTGACCAACGGGGATACTGTCCTGGGCATATACTGGACCTGTATCCAACCCTTCCTCCATCTGCATCAAGCTAACGCCACTTTCTTTGTCACCGGCCAAGATGGCATGTTGAATCGGCGAGGCCCCTCGCCATCGAGGCAACAACGAGGCATGGACGTTCAGGCATCCGCGACCTGGCATGAACAGGACATGGGCTCGCAGAATCTGACCAAAGGCGACTACGACGATGAGATCCGGCCGCCAATCGAGAAGAGGGGCGGCCGCTTCAACGGTGCGTAGAGATTGGGGTTGGTAGACTGGGATTCCGGCAGACTCGGCCACGATTTTGACCGGGGGTGGCGTTAACTGGCGACCGCGACCGGCCGGCCGGTCGGGTTGGGTAACCACCCCCACCACACCTTGAGTGGCAATCAATTTCTTAAGAGAGGGCACGGCAAATTCTGGCGTACCTAAGAAGACGATTCGAGCCATAGGTGCATTCTAGCACGCTGGCGGAGCAGTGGGCAAACGGAACTTCATATGTTGGAGTGTCTTCCGGAACCAGGTGTCTTTACTGTTAATAATAAACAAGAACTAATGCAATATATGTACAATATATTGACGAAACATTAATACAGTGCTATGCTGTCCATATTAAAGAACACGAAATAGTAGACGAGGTGTTTTAATGTCAAATCGAGAAATTGTTGTCGACGGTTTGAGTAAGCGATATTCGGAAGATGTGCTGGCGGTCGATAATATCTCACTCAAAGTGGAACCTGGACAGATTTATGGCTTCCTGGGACCGAATGGGGCTGGTAAGAGTACCACAATTAAGATCTTAACTTCGTTGGCCCTTCCCACTAGTGGAACGGCCATGGTTGGTGGCTACGATGTTGTTTCGGAGGCCGACCAGGTGAGGCGCATCATGGGTGTAGCTTTGCAGGATATCGGCCTTGATTCACTCATGAAATCAATGGAGTTGCTATCCTTGCAAGGGCAGCTATTTGGTGCAAAGCGTTCAGAGGCTGAAGCTCGGGCGAAAGAATTGATAGAACTGGTGGGCTTAACTGCAGCCATCGATCGGCGCGTGGGCACTTATAGCGGTGGCATGCGCCGGCGCCTTGATTTGGCCTTGGCCTTGGTCCACAAACCGGAAATTCTCTTCCTTGATGAACCGACAACGGGCCTCGATCCGGCCAGTCGCCGCGATCTATGGCAAGAAGTCAAACGGCTGAACCGTAACTACGGCATGACAATCTTTCTCACCACACAATATTTAGAAGAGGCGGATGAGTTGGCTGATATGGTGGCCATCATCAGTGATGGCCGGATTGCAACGACTGGATCGCCAGCTTTTCTCAAGGCCGGCGTCGGTCAAGAGTCGATCAATATCTCCTTCGATAGCCGAGAAAGGGCTGAAATCGCCAGCGTTGAACTAAAAGATATGGCTGAAATGATCCAAGTTGACCGCGATACAGTGCGCCTGTACATGGATCGTGCGGCCACGGCGATACCGGCCGTCGTCAACCAGCTTCAACTAGCGGATATCAATCCGGTCTCTCTAACCCTGACCCAACCCACTCTTGACGACGTATTCCTTCAGATAACCGGCCAGAGTCTGCAATCTCAGGCAGCAGCGTCGGCTGAGGCCGTCTAACCCTTGTAAGAACAGAATAACTAAAAAATTGAGGACGATTACCATGACGACGCAAGCAGAAGCAAAAACCTATCGGACAGCATCATTGCCCAAGGCGCAGGTGCCGCGGCAAATCTTGCTGATGACTCGGCGCAATCTATTAACCATTTTTCGGACGCCTGAAGCGTTGATCCCACCCATTGCTATCAGCGTATTCTTTTTACTTATTTACGAATCCACATTAGGTGAAGCTGCCGGATTTGTGCCTGGCTTAAGGGGCAACAGCTATTTAGGTTTCATCTTACCCCTATCGATTGTTAGCTCAGCGCTGGCCGGGGCTGGTCTGGCATCTCAGAATCTCGTACGCGATCTGGAAAGTGGATATTTCGACAAGCTACTATTAACACCTGTTAGCCGGGCGTCGCTTTTATTGGGGCCTATCCTCGCTGGCGCACTAATTTTGGCCTTACAGACCAGCATTGTTATCGGAGTCGGACTGTTAATGGGTCTTGAGCCCGTAACGGGCATCACTGGATTGCTGGCAGTGATCGGAATTGCCCTGCTACTAGGGGTTGGCTTTGCCGGATTCACGGTTTCGGCCGCCCTGGGTAGTGGCAGCGCCGCGGTTACCCAGAGTGCGGGATTCATCTTCTTTCCCTTGACCTTCTTGACCGCCAGTTTCGTTCCCCTAGAATTACTGGATGGCTGGTTGAAGACAGCAGCTCGTCTAAATCCAATTACATATGTCCTGACCGCAATGCGAGATACTCTCAACGTAGGTTGGGTCAGTACTTCATTGTGGCAAGGGGTTTTAGCCTGCTTGATCTTAGCCATTGCCATGTACGCCCTTGCTGTATTTGCTTTGCGGGTACGCACCCGACGTAGTTAAACTCGAGAAAGAAATAATTTGACAGAACTCACCCTAATCACCTTAACAAGTATCATTGTCCTGGGCATTGGTGCCCAATGGTTAGCCGGTCGCTTACGCCTGCCATCCATTCTGCTCCTGCTGGTCCTGGGATTCCTGGCCGGTCCTGTCACCGGTTTAATCAACCCAGATGAAACGATCGGCGACCTGCTATTTCCCCTTGTTTCGATTGCGGTGGGCATCATACTCTTTGAAGGCGGTTTGAGCCTGCGCCTATCTGAGCTACCCAAATTAAGCAGCGTTATATTCCGGCAGATCACCATCGGCGCCTTGGTCACCTGGTTGATAGCCGCATTGGCCGCGCGCTATTTGATCCAGCTTGATTGGCAGCTCTCCTTCTTAATTGGGGCAATTCTCGTGGTGACGGGACCGACTGTGATCGGCCCCCTCCTAAGACAAATCCGGCCGAATGGCAAATCGGGCACGGTTCTAAAATGGGAAGGTATCCTGATTGATCCCGTGGGCGCTGTTTTAGCAGTATTGATTTTCGAAGTGATTTTGGAAGGCGAAATTAATCAGGCGCCAGGTGTAATCGCCCTGGGCGTTTTGCAAACCCTGGTCATCGGCGTTGTCGGAGGAGTATTATTTGCCGGGATTATCATTTTACTGTTTCGTCGCTACTGGGTGGCCGATCATTTACAAAATGGCATGACCTTATTGTTGGTGGTGGCTGCCTTCGCGCTTTCCAATCTGCTGCATCCGGAAGCCGGCCTGCTCACGGTGACAGTCATGGGGGTCGTCCTGGCCAATCAAAAATTGGTACCAATCAAACATATCGTTGAGTTCAAAGAAAATCTACAAGTATTGCTCATCGGAACTCTTTTTATCGTCTTGGCTTCGCGGCTCCAACTCAACGAAATCAGCCCGGTCGTAAGCTGGCAAGGCTTCGTCTTTGTGTTGATTCTCATTGTAGTCGCCCGACCACTATCTGTGTTGTTATCAACCTGGCGGTCAGAGTTAAACATCAAGGAAAGAATATTCCTTTCCTGGATGGCTCCCCGCGGTATTGTCGCCGCCTCAGTCGCTTCGGTTTTTGCCTTTGAATTAGCGGGCGCAGGCCACGACGGGGCGGAGCAATTGGTCTCGCTGACATTCCTCGTTATCGTTGTCACAGTGACCTTTTACGGTTTAACGGCTGGTCCAATTGCGCAACGACTAGGTCTGTCGGAGCGGGACCCCCAGGGTGTGTTGTTCGTTGGCGCCAACCAATTGGCCCGCTCACTAGCCAAGATCTTAAACGAGCATGGCTTCCGCACAGCTCTGATTGACAGCAATCCACAAAACGTCATTGCCAGTAAAAATGCAGGCTTATCTGCGGTTCATGGGGAAGCTCTTTCCGAAGCTATTTTGGACGACCTCGATCTGGCCGGTATTGGTCGAATGATGGCGACGACAACAAATAACGAAGTAAATTCTCTTGCTGTGCTACAATTTCAGGAGATATTCGGCCGGGCGGAAGTGTACCAATTGGCCACTGATAATTTGGTCAATGGACAAGAGACGATAGCCCAACATTTAAAGGGTCGAGTCCTTTTTGGATCGAACATCACTTGCGAGCGAATAAAATCCAAGATGGAGATGGGGGCTAATATCCAGGTGACTAAATTGACCGAGGATTTTGATTACCTCGCCTACCAATCCCTGTATGATAAGCAAGCCATTCCCTTCTTGCTGATCACCGAAAAAAGAAAACTACTTATCTACACCAGCGATTACCAACCGTTGCCAAAAACGGGTCAAACCTTGATCAGCCTGGTCCCTTTCATTGCCCCAACAGATATCCAGGAATATTCGGAAACGTTTCGTCTAAACTCCGGCGACACTTAAGAGGTTATCCTGTCTTTGCCTCGCCTGATTACAGCACTGGCAGCCAATAATGAGTTTGCCGCCAGGACTTTGAAACCAGTTACTTTCCCCTGCCGGATATGGCACTCTTCTACTGTAGCCTAGCTTAAGCCACGCTCAGCACCACAGGTCTGATCCGTTGTCAGACGGCAAAGCCCAAGATCAGGAATAATCGAAGCCAAAAAATAGGAGCCATCATTATCGTATCATTATGCACCTGAAGTGATTATCCACTTCGGCATTCGGGTAAATACGAGAAGCGATCTAGCCGCTGACTAGGCCAATAAAGCTGACCGGTAAAAGCCAAGATGAATAGGAGGCCTCTCCAATAATCGCGACACACGCACGATAAATATTCATCTTATACATATAATGTACAAAACATTGACAAATGATAAATATCGTGTTATTATAATGGCAAATAATACTTGACACGGAGTATTGATATGACAAACGTTGCTATAAATTCACCAGCACCAGATTTCACCTTACAGGATTACCAAGGCAATTTGATTAGCCTGTCACATTTCAAAGGAAAACAAAACGTCCTCTTGATCTTTAATAGAGGGTTTACCTGACCATTCTGCCGCGCGCACATGGCGCAGTTGCGTCAAGACATCGATCGATTTAGCGAACGCGATGTAGCCATCCTGGTCATCGGACCGGAGAATGCTCAAAAGTTCGCTTCTTATTTCAGCAAGCATCGTTTGCCGTTCGTCGGCTTACCCGACCCCAAACACCAGGTATTGAAATTGTATGGTCAGGAGATTAAACTATTCAAATTCGGCCGGATGCCGGCCCAGGTTTTGGTAGATAAAGCAGGGATTGCCCGCTATGTTCATTACGGCAATTCGATGAGCGATATCCCGTCCAATAAGGAAATGTTATCCCTGATTGACGAACTAGATGAACCAAAAACTGAGTTAAGTGGGTTTCAAGCTTTGGATTCCCAACAGGTTTAATCATAAGGGCTTGCAAAAGGTGAGGATGTGCCGGATCTCAATATCGCCTCGTTAAGGCTATTCGCTGGCGACGAGCACCAGCCATTTTTCTGGGAGGGCGGTCAAGGGGCCGCCCTCTTGATTCATGGATTCATGGGGACTCCGGCCGAGATGCGGCCGCTGGCGCAAGAACTACACAAGGCAGATTGGACTGTTCAGGGCACACTTTTGCCCGGTTTCGGCCAACAAATCGACACCCTATTCGACCGCCATTACCAAGAATGGATCGAGGCAACTCGTTTAGCCTTGATCCAGCTTCAGAAAAAGCATCAGCCAATCTTGCTCATCGGTTACTCGATGGGCGCCGCCGTGGCTCTGAATGTGGCTGCCGATACCTCTCCTGATAAGCTTATCCTGTTGGCTCCCTTCTTACGTATTGGCAATACCGTTCACCATATCATCTGGCAGATTGTCAAACATCTTTTTCCACGACCAAAACCCTTTAAGAGGGCCAACTTATCTGACGCCCGTATTAGCCAATTCTTTGGAGGCCTGATACCCGAGCTCGATCTAGATGATCCTCAAGTACAAGAAGTTGTGCGCCAGTTACCTGTGCCTGCGCACTTTGTAGACCAAGTACTGGGTGTTGGACGAGCTGCCGAGCGAGTCACTAACAAGATCCAAACGCCCACCTTAGTCATTCAGGGGACCCAAGATGAGGCCGTTAAGCCGGCCCGGACTCGCCGGTTTTTACAACGGCTTCCTGGGCCGATTACCTACCAGGAGCTGGATACGGATCATGGTATTGTAGAAGCCAGCAATCCTCTCTTCCAGCAAATGGCCAATTCCGTGCTGAGCTTTACTTAGCCTTCCCTGCATTTTATACACGAATCACAGATACGCGTCGGCTTATTCACTCTTGGTGAATAGCCTCTAATATATTTATGCGGGCCGCCCGGTTCGCAGGAAAAATAGCGGCCAATTGGGCAATGGCAATAGCAATCACCAGGCCAAGGGCTACCCTGGCAGCGGGCATTAGATAAGATACCTCATAGCCAGACATAGCGGACATGGCCAATAAAAGGATACGAGTCAAGATGAGCCCAAATAATAAACCCATGACCCCGCCAATGATGCCTATTAGGCCTGCCTCAGCCATAATCATGCTGACTACCTGACCTCGCGTCATACCTACACTCCGTAACATACCAATTTCTTGTGTGCGCTCCATGACGTTCATGGTCAAGGTATTCGTTATACCAAGGAAGGCAACTATCATGGCAATCAAAGCCAACACATCGAACATCGTAAAGGCTTGAGCCATTAATTGGTTCACTTGCTCCTTCAGGTATTGATTGCTCTCAGCGGTCAGGTGGAAACGATCCCCCATTTGAGAATCGATACGTTCTAACACATCATCAATTCTGTTACCTGGCTGGACTTTTACCAAAATCATATTGGCGTCCTTCGTCCGAAAGTAACGTTCCATATCTCGCCAACTACCATCGATAACTAGCCCCTGATTGTAATAATCAACCACAATGGCCGCGATCTCGAATTCACGCTCGCCAAACTTTGTCATCAACGTAATTGCATCTCTGGGTTCCAAGTTAAATTTTTCAGCCAATACGGTTGAGATGAACACGGTATTCCCTTCAGCAAGTTCGTCCATCGCTTGCTGTGGATCTCCATCCTCTGGTATTTCGTTAAATAGAAACGATGTTACGCGATCGTAAGCCAGCGGATCAACTGCCATGAAAGTAACTTTCTCCCGACGTTCTCCAGGTGTTTTCCACTCCACTTCGAGATAGCGAACGGGAGAAACAGAATTAACGCCTTCTATCGCTCCCAATCGACTCCATAATACAGGTCGCATCTTCACCGTCGATGAGATGTAAATATCACCCCCAATGTAGCCATCCAGCCAAGAAACCAGGTCATCTTTGAAAGACTCTGTCATCCCCCAGACCACTATCATCATGGCTACCCCAACCATTAAGGCGGCAACCGTTAAGGTGGTGCGAAGTTTTGATCTTTCGACATTCAGGCTGCCTAATTGGCCGCTATTGCCATAAATGCCCCAAATGATCAGGCGCATGACTCTTTGCCAAAGCACTACAGATGCAGGAATGATCAGGGTGCCGCCCAAAAACAAGGCAATGACGGCTACAGTTCCCAAACGAAACTTGGTATCTTCGGGGAAAGGGTTCAAAAACAACAAGAAACCAGCCAACAGCAGCAGCGCTATTCCAAGCCACCATCCGTAACGAATGATCCAGCTATCTTTGGAGCTGCCGCGAATGAGAACCGCCTCCATGGGTGATATTCGCCCAGCCTGCCAGGCGGGAATGGTTGCCGCAGCCAGAGTCACCAGAAGCCCCACCAGCATGCTGCCAATAACCAGGTTCAGGGGAATCTGGTCAATAATCACTTCCTGTGACAGTAGCAAGCCCATTAGGTTGGCCAAACCTACCGCGAGCAAAATGCCGAGAGCGACGCCAAGCAAGGCTCCGATCAGGCCAAGTAAAACTGCTTCAGTTAACACCTGGCGGACGACTTGCGAGCGAGTCATGCCGATCGTGCGCAGCATACCCATTTCCCTAGTTCGTTCTATCACGCTCATGGAGAAGGCGTTATAAATTAAGAAAGCACCGACAAATAGGGCCATGCCACTCATGAAATTAAGGCCGATCTGGTAATTACCCAGCATTTGAGTCGTCCGTTCGCCTTGGGCGGCCGGGTAAATGACGGAGAATTCCTGACCAAGCTGTGCCTGGAGATTCGTTTTGATGGTCTCTATCTTGGCTGAAGAATCGTCTTCCGGATTTAAGACGATATCAATCTGATCTAGTACATCTGATCTGTCAGAGAAGTCTTGTGCTGTTTCAAGCGGAATCACCCCAAAGGCGCCGTTATTTAGCCTGCCCGGACCTTCTTGGGCAATTAATCCCACCAGACGCAACTCTTCGCTGCCAGATTCCGTAACAACTTCTACCCAATCGTCTAATTCTAATTCACTCTTTTCGGCAAATGAATCGACTAGGACAATCTCCTGAGCTTCCAAGTCCTCGGTGAGAAACCTGCCGTTGACGAGTTTATATTCACGCGCAGCTTGGTCGATCCTGGGATCGATTCCATAGAGCGTTAATCCCCCCAGGTTCATACCAACCATACTGATCGCCATCTCTGCAGGAGGCGCTTCGCTTGCAAGTAACGCCGTTACATGGAGTGATGGTACAGCCTCGGATATGCCTGGAAATTTAGCAACATCAAATTGTAAATCTTGATCAATACCTTCACGCTGATCGTCACTACTAACAACGACGAGACTGGCTTTGCCAGATGTTTCTTCGAAAAGACGATTGACGGAACGCAATGCTGACTGATTGGTTATGCCGATAGCTAGAATGCTACCTACACCCAGAACAATGCCAATTGTACTAAGCAGCATGCGTATCGGGCGTGCAAGGAATGAGCGTAGTGTCAATAAGCGAACTAGGTTCATAGGACAAACTTGGTCATCATCGATCGCATTCCGTATCTCGCTTAGGAATTGAGCGTCTCCATCGTTTCAATGATCATATGCCGCCGCCCGGCCCCAGACATGTCAGCTGGGAAGATGATTTCGTTCTTTATTCTTCCATCGAGCAAAAATACAGTCCGGTTGGAGAATGCAGCAGCTAATGGATCATGGGTAACGACTATGACGGTCTGAGCCATTTCGTCACATGAGCGCCTCAAAAGTTCCATGATAGCCTTCCCCGTCTTTGAGTCAAGGTTACCGGTTGGTTCATCTGCAAGTACGATGGCCGGATTTGTAACAAGCGCTCGGGCTAATGAAACGCGCTGTTGTTCACCACCTGATAATTGGTCTGGTTTGTGGCCACGCCTATCTGCCAGGCCAACAAGATTAAGAAGTTGATTGAGGCGCTCCTGATGATCGGTTGATTTCTGTCCGTCAATCAGTAGGGGAAGCATGATATTTTCCTCGGCAGTGAGGGTTGGTAACAGATTGTAGAATTGGAAGACAAAGCCAACGTTGTGGCGTCGAACCAAAGTAGCATCTTTATCATCTAATAGAGAAAGCTGGTTGCCCGCCAGAGTAATTCCACCTTCTGTGGGCTTATCTAGGCCACCTAGAAGATGTAACAAAGTTGACTTTCCACTGCCTGAAGGGCCCATAATGGCTACAAATTCACCCTTCTTCACTACGAAGTCAACTTCTTTTAGGGCTTGTACTAAATGTTCGCCAAGTTGGTAACGCTTGGTGAGCAGATTTGCTTCTAAAACAATATCTTTTATTTCCTGTTGCACAATTATTCCTGCTCCTTCTCCTCGATAACCAGATTCTCAGGAGGCTGGTCACCATCAGTAGCGTCGGATCCCTTGTTCTCTTTGATCAAACCAAATCTACGCAAGTACTTAATAGGCCTGCCCATATCGGTGGTCTCAAGCTGCGCTAAAAAATTCTGCTGCTGGGCAAGATCGCCGGACCGCTTAAGGTGAATGTATTGTTTTAACTCTGGCCACATCGCTGGCCAGAAGACGATATTGATAGCCAGTGCGTATAGAAGATAGGCTGGTTCATCATAGCGCAGCAAGAACCATAATATTAATAAAGGAATGAAGCCTGTATAGGCAATTAGGACATCGCGAAATACGGCCACTCCGAGGACAATACTTAATATAAGCGTCACAGGAATAGCAAGAAAATCAACAACAAGCAGGCCACCTATGATAGGAGACACGCCTCGTCCGCCCTTAAAGCGGTGCTGCACTGGATAATTATGGCCCACAACGCACATGACGGCCGTAATTAGATAGTAAAAGTCATTGGGAAATGCTAACCTAAAAAAAAAGACAGGTAGCGTGGCTTTCAGTATGTCTAAGATACCGATCAGGCAACCATACTTGGGCCCTTTCCGGAAGGAGATACTCGTGGCGCTCACCGAGGTCATTTCAACAACCTGGTCACCTACAGGGGATTTTATCTCTGTTTTGCTAATATCTTCGCCTGGTATGATGCGGTTGGCTACGATGCGGGTAAAGGAAATAGTTCCTATTGCATAGCCGACTATAGCTGCGATTAAGGCGATGAGAATATTCATGGGTAATGTCTCATTTCACATCTTTGTACAAACTTAGTCAATTTGGGCATCTATCTTTTCCTTGATCGCATGAATGACTGTTGGATCGTCATTCCAGGCCCCTAGATTCAGTATCGGTAAATCTTCAGATACATTGGCCTCATAGACTAATTCCGGTATATCGTATTGGCTATGTATCGAGTCAGCGCTGATGGCAGCAGAAAAGAAAAGCACTTTTTCAGCGCCATTGGCAACAAAATCTTCAACTTTTTCGGCTGGTTTGGGTTCCTTAAATGACATCCAGGCCAGGCTGAGATTCTCTCGTTTGTAACCGTCTTCCTCAAATAATCTTAGCACTTCTTCTCTAAAACCAATTTCTTGTTCAGTCTCAGTTGGCCACTCAACATCCCATTCATCCGGCTGACCATGACCAACGAGTAATATGCCCACCTTGTTTTTGTCCGTATCCCCAATGTTTTTATTGGCACGCTGGACGAACATGCTTCGTAAGGTTTCCGAATCCCACAGAGGGCCGGTAAATTGTAGCGTTGCCCCGTACTCTTCTGCATCTAAGGCTTCGATGAGTTCCTTCCCCTCGGCCGTATGGTTTGAAATCGTTAGAAATACTTCACTGACCACGATGTGGCTTGCGCCATCGTTCAAAGCCTCTATGATTGCGGCATCCGGCCGTGGTTCATCGTCAAGAAAACTAAGGTAAAATTGGGTTGTCGTGTCCCCTTCTTGACGGAAAGCCTCTTCCAGGCTCTGTACCATCTGTTGGTGCATTTGCCGGTGGTGACTTGACCCCACTTTCAGGTAGGCGTTGCGAAGTTGGTGAACAAAAAACGGCCGGGCCAACAGGGGCACAAAAGGGATGCCTTGTTCATCAAACTCATTGAATTGATTGATCCAGCCAATAGGATCGTAAGTCTCCGGTTCTCCATGGGTGAAATAGACAACAGCGGTATGGCCATCACCTGGCTCGCCTTTGGCTCGCGTCAATTCGGGTACAGGTCGACTGTCTTCTCGTGACAGAAACGCATCGGTTCGCAGAGCGTAACTAGCCAAAAAAGCGACCAATGAAACGACGATGGCTACCGGAAGCAAGCGACCAAGACCAAAACCACGAACCAACAATACGATCAGGAGAAACGCACACACAAGGCTTAGGGCCAAAAAAATGTTCATGTGGATAGGGTGTATGGTCATGTACTCCATCACCAGTGTGCCTAGCGCAGATGCCAATATGACAAGTAGTATCCATCTAGTAACCTTCATACGTTATGTTCTCCTTTCGGTTCAGAATCTTCCCCCTGATGGAGTATGACATCTCCGGTATATCCATCAACTGTTACCTGCATGCCGTCTTTTAGATGGAGAGTAGCGCCACTAACGGAAACGATAGCTGGCAAGCCATATTCGCGTGCAATGATTGAGCTGTGAGACAACATTCCTCCCGCCTCAGCAATGACAGCGCCAGCCTTGGTAAAGAGCGGGGTCCAGCTCACATCAGAGTATGGTATGACCAGAACTTCACCTTCATTCAGCTTGTTAAATTCTTGGATCTTGCGGACCACTTTTACTCGCCCTTTATAGTAACCACTGGAGGTTGGTATACCCTTGAGAGTCTCATAACCGGTCGTTTGCTTTTCAGGTGGTGGTGGCTGGTCCCCGTAGATGATCTTGGGAAGCGCTAAATCTTGTTGTGCGGCCATATCTGCCTTGCGAGCGGCAATGACTTCCTCTTCTGGCGCAGCCGAGGCACTATCTTTCACAAGTTGGCGGACTTCATCTAAGTAAATATAGAATATATCATCCGGTTCATTTATCAACCCGCGGGTTGCAAACCGCAGTCCTAGCTCCAAGAAGAAGTTGCGGAATAAGCCATAGCCATATGTGTACCAGTAACTTACAGCTTCCCGATTGAGCCGGAAATTCCGGGCTCGACGGTAAATTGGTCCCAGCATCTGGCGAGTCCATGGGTTTAGCTGAAGATCAGCCCAACTGATTTTTTCCATCTTCACTTCTGGTTCTTGGTAGCCAGTAATCATTTGCAAAACGAGATCAGGATTCTCTCGCCAGGTTTGACAAGAGAAATCATTACCACTGTCGCTGAAATGACCAAAGCGGTTCATGAAGTCGATCGTACTCCGATGAAAATCCGACTCTTCTGAAACTTTTATCAAAGCTTTATAGCCACCGCCCCGAATTTGATCCTGCAAATCAGCATCGAGCTGCAGATATTGACCATTAAGTCGTGCCAAATGGCTGCTCGGATCGTAATCACTGAGCTCGTCCACATCATGCATCAGGTCAAACCGGTCGAATGGTATCCCTACTTTTACCAACTGGCGCCGCAATAGAGCATTATAGATATACATCATTAACGGAACCACGATGTTGGCGTAAGCAACTTTTTGCGTCAAGCTAAAAAGCTGATCGATTTCCATTAGCAACTGCGATTCATCTATATCCTCCAGCGGTCGCTGGGCAACAAGGCGGTATGTTTGCCTTAAGCGAGGTAAAAATATTCTTATCCGCCGGTCGTAGCCCCATTTTTCCAGAAGAAAGCCCGTTATCCTAGGTAGGTGGCGAAGTACTCGCCTGGAAGGCCGAAAATTAGGTCGCTCCTCGCTCTCTGTTATCCCCATTAATATCTCAAGCGACTCTTCCGGTATACCCAAAGCTCTGAAAATAGTACCGATAGCAGAAGTATTGAAGTATGCACGATAGTAAAAGGCTTTAGTTAAATCTTCAGGCTGCAGTTCGTTGGGACCTATCAACTTGGTAAATAGTTCGATCCAGGCACTGTTCACCAGGGGCACGTTAACCGACCAGACAAGTGGTTTGATAATCCCAGGCAATACCTCGCGAGAAATTCGATTTGAATATATTTTTAGATTCTTTAGCGTACTGATTTTCCGTAATTGCACCCAGTAAATGTGCTGACCGTTGTACACCCATTCGAGGTCAACCGCCTCCCCATTAGCCGAAGCGATGGCCATTGTCAATTCAGCAACTTCTCGCACTAAGGATATTTCAACTTGCGTATCCTGCGGTTCAACTATCCAGTTGCCTCCCTTGTAAACCCATCGGTTTGGGTTTATTCCATCTTGTAATAGAGCATCACCACGTCCGGAAACAGCTTCCACAATCACTTCGTTCACTCCAGTCAATGGATTCTTGCTAAAAGAAACGCCCGATACGACTGGCGATACCATCTCTTGAATGACAACCGCTATTTTCACATCTCGGGCATCATACCCGATCTTATTTAGATAGCTGACTAATCTAGAAGCTCGTGCGGAGTTCCATACTTCCTGTATGCCCATCAATAGTTCATCAAGACCATGGACATCTAATACTGAAGTGAATTGACCGGCGAAGGCATGATCAAATCCATCTTCTATGTTGGCTGAAGAACGCACTGTATACGTCTTAGTAAGATCTAATACCTCTTCAAGTTCCAATCGTAGTATCTCGACTACTCGTTCGTGTCCCTGAATACTTTCCAAATAGGCGTTCCAAGTACAGACATGCGTCACCGGAATGCGATAGCCATACTTGCTCAGACTGTGGAGGTTTCTGGCTTTGTTCCCAATTGAATTGGGCAGATTCTTGCTTGTAAGTCTGTATATAAATTGCTCTGTCATCTAAGCTTTGAATTAAGAACTTGAGCCAGGGTATTTCGTTGGTAAATAGATTTCAAGATGCTGAGGCAATTTTCCAAATGCCGCTCAGGCTTTGCGAGCCAAGAGAACAAGGGTGGATGGTAGTACGACCAATTAATTAAATATTAAGGATTTGCAGCCCTACAACAAGTGACAATCGTCCAGTATAAATAGTGCAATTACTCATTGACTGCCTATAGTTTTCGTCGTGACTTCTGAGGAGAATCCTAGGTCCAATTACGCTTTTTCCTCTGCACCCCAACTAGACAATTCCTTGCTGTTAGAAAAAAGGATCGAAAGAAAGATCTAAATCTAGACAAATTACAAGCAAGAAACCCCTTGACACGATCGTGCACAACTTGTACAATACATGTATATAATATTGACAGAAAGTAGTTTGTTGCGGGAAGTATCAAATATATTGTTGACTGGTTGGTTGAATACTTGAACATAGGAGAAAAAAATGAAACTAGCAAAACCGCTCGTGTTCCTTGTGTTAATAATTGCTTTAGTCTTTGCCCTTGCCCCCGCTTCAGAAGCCAAAGGTCCAAAAGGACCTAATCTAGTAGACGTGGCTTTGGAGGTAAACGGCCCAGACAGTCCTTTTGAGGGACAATTTGATACATTGATTGCTGCAGTATTGGCGGCCGATCCGGCAGTCGTAGCCACACTAACAGGAAATGGCCAACACACCGTATTTGCACCGACCGACGATGCCTTTGCAGCGCTTGGCCTCAATCCGGACAACGTCGACGAAGCATTATCACAAGATGCATTAACGCAAATTCTTCTTTACCACGTAGCTAATGGCCGGCGTGACTCTGGCGACGTGGTTTCATCTTCGCAAATCCGCACCCTACAGCGTGGGTTCTTTCAGGTAGATGGAACAACTTTAACAGATAACTTAGGCCGCGATGCCAAAATCATTGTGACTGATGTTCCAGCGGCTAATGGTCTGATTCACGCCATTGATGCGGTACTTCTACCTTTTGCCCCATAAGTTTACAGAACATGTAATGGCACCATAGGGGCTCCGTATCCGAAACCCTTGTTCAGACCGCCGGTCTCCGCTCAGGAGTCCGGCGGTCTTTGCTTTTCACAATGCTAGATTGTCCCCTCCATGCGCCCATTGAAGTATTGGGCTTGCTATCACGACGAATCAGATTCAGCATTCATCCTGCTAAAATGCCCCTATTCCTTAAAACTATGCAGACAATATTGATTTTGTAACAGGCTCGTGTATAAAATCAGACATAATGAAGATTGTTTGTTCACTATGGTTGCTTTGGCGGTTTCATTAGTTGTTTGGATTTAATGCTGGAAATAATTTGGATTGTCCTAGCCTTTTTATGCGGATCCTTACCGTTGTCAGTTTGGCTCGGCCGTCTTGTCCTGGGCATCGATATTCGACAATATGGCGATGGCAATCCAGGGGCGGCTAATGTCTGGCGGGCTGGTGGTCCTGGCTGGGGATTCACGGCTGTTTTCCTGGACTTTTTGAAGGGAGCTATTCCGGTTGGCCTAGCCAACTATGTCTTTGGTCTTGATGGACCGGCACTGGCGGCCGTGGCCATCGCCCCCATCGCTGGACACGCATTTTCCCCATTTCTTGGCTTTCGTGGCGGCAAAGCCATCGCGGTGACTTTTGGCGTTTGGGCTGGGCTGACGGTGTGGCTCGTCCCCACGATTATGGGTATCTTCTTCGGGATTTATCTGGCACTTCTAAAGCCTCCAGGTTGGGCAGTCATGGCCGGCATTTTTAGTATGCTGGTGGTCCTTTTAATAATAGGAAATCCGCTGTGGTTAGGCGTATGGGCCGGTATGGCCCTGATTCTTGGCTGGATGCACAGGGCTGATCTGGCTCAGAGGCCAAAAATACGTTCTCGCGTCAATAAGGCAGAGCAGGATGACTAGACGTCGGGTCATTTAATTCTAGCGTTCAGGTATATTATGGACTGGCCGTCAGCCTGGAAAAATCGAGGGGCACAACCTCGAAGAAGGTATTGCCCGGTGATAGAGGCAATGCCTGGCCATCGTTATCATAAAAGGTGAGCATCTCTTCCGGATCCTCTCGCTTCCACAGACCATCGTAACGTTGGCCATCGCGAAAGATAACGACCGGGCCCTGACCCCAAAGCTGGATCTGAATTGAAGGCGATCCACCGGTATCCTCGATGATTTCGGTATTGACATGCTGGGCCTGCACGAGCACGATATTCTTGAAGTTCATGAATTCGCCTGTTGCCGCATCGAGATGGCGTTCACCGTCGCTCCATCGATAATAGCGACCGATCGAGGGTTGGTACTCCCATAGAATCCCTGTCCCTGAATATACGATCTCGATTCGGCGCGCGGGCATACCCCCTGGTGGTGGATCTGGGTGAAAGGTCATACCGTTCTTCAAGTCAGGTGCATGTTCCTGGCCACGTTCGACTAGCGTCTGGCGCAAGTCGGTTGTATCGGTGAAAAGGCTGTCAACGTGAAACGGGCTAGGATTTTTTGCGTCGAAGGTTCGCCAGAAGCCGCTGTGACCATAATCAGGCGAGATGACCCGGTCGAAGAAAAAACTTTCCCGGATCATTTCCTTGATCTGGTGGCTAGATCCTGAAAAACCGAAGGCTGCATCATACATCAGGGGAATTTCCAGATCAATCAAGCGAGCGCTGCGTATGGATCCAACGCGACGGGGGGCATGGGTATAAAAAATGGCAGTAAAGCGAGTGATGCCGCCTTCACTGTAATGTTCAAACACCAAATCTGCCTGGTTCAGGCCGGACTGCGGCCGTACTCTATCCATGTTGGCGACTTTAATAGCCAGCGGGCGGCGTTCCAAAAGGCCGGGATCTGGCACGACTTCACCGGTCAGCGGATTCACACCTGGGGGAAAGTAATCAGGTCCAATCTGACCGGGAATCGTCGGCGAGGGCAACGGTTCAGGGGTGGGAGATGGCAATGGTGTGACAGTCGCCATGGACGCGGCAGTTGGAGATTCCAGAGATGTTACCGGTTGACGCAGTTGATCGACCGTATCCGCCGCCGGCAGAGCTTGACCGCCTGTCTCAGCCGGGGTCGGTAAATCCGTTTGATCGAAGGTAGAACCACAGGCTGCCAGGATCAATATCAAGAACGCAAACGTTAGTATCCTTAGTGTATGGAGTATTTCTCTTCGTTTTTGTTCTTGGCTCATCTTTTTCACGAAACTCAAAGCGGATCCAAAGCAAGATCGCCAACAACAGTAACGGAACGTTGTTTGATGAAGTCGTAAACTGCGGGCCAAACTTTTTCGTGGGCCGGGTCGAAGGGGCGCATCAGCTCGTGCCCTGCGCCGGGCAGGATAATGAGATCTTTTTCTTCGCTTGGTAAAACTTCATAAAGTTTTTGCGTATTTTCTAAGGGGACGGCTACATCTTCGTCACCTTGCAATATGATGGCCGGAAGGTCAATCGTCGGCCACAATTTTTTACCTGATCTAAGGGTCTTGCTCATTTCGTCGATGGCCGAAGTGGGCACCTTGGTCAATTCGGGCAGCCTGTCTTGAATGGCCGGATCTTCCAGATCCAAAGTGGGATCAAAATCTCGCAAACGTTCGGTAACCAGCCGGCGCAAACTTTTCATCTTTAACGGGTAAAACCAGGGCATCACGTAACGAAGTCCGCTCATCGCCAGCAGTCGTTTATCAGGCAAATCATAGGCCGGCGCCAGCAGGATCATCCCTCTAACATCCTCGTTTTGGCTGGCCAACCGGGCATTTAAAACGGTTCCCATGGAGTGACCCATGAGGAAGATTTCATCACAGTGTTGGCTGATCCAGGCATACCCTTCTTCAGCCTCCTGCATCCAGGACTGTCGAGGTACTTTGTATAATTTATTGGGCAATTCGCCATGCCCGGGTAAGAGGGGGCAATGCACGGTGATGCCCCGATCGGCCAGGTAACCGGCTAGGGGACGAGAGCTGATCGGAGCGCCCATGAAACCGTGCATCATGAGAACGCCAACCGGCCCGGCTTCCAGGGTGTATGCCTGGCGCGCAGGATCTACATTGTAGGATGGTACGAATGGCATGACTACTTCTCTATTGGGAAAACGTATAAGTTGGCAACTTCATCAGCGGCCAGAAATATAGATTCTTCGACAATCACAACGTTTGATCACAAACGCCAGCCAGTATACTGTGCTCACATGACCTGTGCCAGCAGCCAGAATCTAAGCCTAAGGAAACTTAACAAGCGAACTGTTTCGCTCCTGCATGTGGTAAAATAAGGATTCATGTCGATTCAAGTTTTATCCGAACAGTTAGCGTCACAAATCGCGGCCGGCGAGGTCGTGGAACGCCCGGCCTCAGTGGTCAAAGAGCTGATTGAAAATGCGTTGGACGCCGGGGCGACGACTATCAACGTCGACGTGCGCGATGGGGGGCGCCAGCTTATTCAGGTTGCCGATAATGGCGATGGCATCCCCTCGAACGAGATTGAAGTAGCCTTCATGCGGCATGCCACCTCGAAGCTTAACTCGGCATCTGATTTGCAGGCTATTTATACTCTAGGATTCAGGGGGGAAGCCCTGGCAGCCATCGCCGCTGTCAGCCAGGTAACGGTTATCAGCCGGACCGATGGCGAAGCGGCCGGGACCCGGCTTATCCTGGAAGGCGGGAACCTTGCCGGTAAGGAAAGTGTGGGCGCTCCGAAGGGCTTGGTCATCGCTGTTTCTAACCTCTTTTACAATGTGCCTGCCCGCCTGAAATTCCTCAAATCCGTTACCACAGAAAAACGCGTGATTGACGAGTATGTTACCCGTTATGCACTGGCCTATCCCGATGTTCGCTTCCGGCTAACCCATGATAATCGTATCACCTTCCAGAGCGATGGCAGCGGCCAACTGAGAGAAGTGTTAGGCGCGATTTATGGTCCTGATACGGCGAAGCAGTTACTGGCGATCGGCGACGATCGGCAGTCAGGTGAAACGGACCTGGAGGCAGAAGAAGAGATCTCCGGCAGCGCAACGAAACCGCGTTCCATTTTCGTCAATGGTTACGTCGCCCCGCCCAATTTGAATTGGGCCAACCGCAAGCATATCTCGTTATTCGTCAACGGCCGTTGGATTAACGACAATCAGTTATCCTATGCAGTCATCCAGGCTTACCATACGCTGCTGCCCACTGGCCGGTATCCCCTGGCAGTGATTTTCATCCGGCTTCCAGCCGAGACTGTCGATGTGAATGTTCACCCGGCCAAAACCGAAGTGCGTTTTCGTCAAGCCAATGCTGTCTTTGGAGCCATCCAGCGCGCGGTCCGCGAAATCCTGATCGCCGATAGCCCCATCCCTCATGCACGTCATTTCACATCCTTTCAAAACTCTGGATGGCCCGCCGCGAGTAGTTCTCAAGCTTTTACGCGCCGGGAAGAGAACGCTACCCAAAGTGGTTTGGGCCTGGATTGGACGGCAAGAGTTGTTGATGCGGCGCAGGATGGTATCACTGCTGACCCGCCAAGAAGTGAATTTGGAGGCGATAGGCTGCCCATCATGCGGGTCATCGGCCAGGTAGGGACCGCCTTCATTATCACCGAAGGACCGGAAGGCCTTTATCTGATCGACCAACATGCTGCCCACGAAAGGATCCTCTACGAAAAATTCATGCGAGACTGGCAGGATAATGGCCAGGACCAAGGCATGGCAGCCCAAGGATTGATGAATAGCGTCGCCGTTCGATTGTCTCCAGCACAATCGACTTTGCTTGACGATCATCTTGATTTGCTCGAGCGTCTGGGTATGAAACTGGAACCCTTCGGACCAAATACCTACATGGTGCGCAGCGTCCCGGCGATGTTGACCAAGCTAGATCCAGCCCGGGCTTTGCTGGATGTGGTTGAAGATTTGGAACGCGATGAGAAACCGTTGCAGGGTAAAATTGAAGCACGCATCATCCTTAGGGTATGCAAGTCGGCGGCGGTGAAAGCGGGCCAAACCTTGAGCTATCAAGAAATGGAAGCCATGATTCTCCAATTGGAAGCGTGTGAAAATCCCCATACATGTCCCCACGGCCGGCCAACACTCATCCACCTCTCTGTGGCCCAGTTGGCCAAAGAGTTTGGCCGGACATAGCGGCCATTCGGCCGGACCTTCGTCATGCAATCGACCCAGCCAGTCATTTCAGAGTTATCAAGTTCTCGAAAACAATCCAGAACCGGGCTCCTGATATTATTGCTAGCAGCTTTAGGCCTGCTGGCTGCCCTGCTCTATTGGCCAACGATCCAGTTACCGCTGTTGTATGATGATCTGCTACACATTCGAATCACTCAAGGATTGAATTGGGCATCGGTCTGGCTACCAACCGATGCTTTTGGCTTTTACCGGCCGCTGACCTTCGTGCCCTTGCTGGCCATCGACCAATTACTGGGCCGGTACCCGGCCGAGTTGTTGCACGGGATAAATGTCTTCCAACATGTGGCCAATGTGCTCCTGATCTCGACCCTGTCCTGGCGCCTGTGGCAAAAGTTCCATTGGGTTGCCGCAACAGGGTTGTTACTGGCCTTCTATCCTTTTTCGTACCAGGCAATCGCCGTTTACGGTCACAATGTGCATCCGGCGACGGTCGGAATCTTGTTGCTGGCCTTGCATACGTATCTGAGCGCTTTGCGGCCAACGGGGCGTCGCGCTATATGGTGGGCTGCCACTGCTGTCCTATTTCTCTTAGGCCTGTTGAGCCACGAATCGGCCATTTTATTTGGCGCCTTCGCCGCCCTGATCGATTGGAATGAAGCCGGTCATCTGCCTAGCTTTAAGGGTGAAAACCTGGGCCGGTCAGTTCGAAATGCACTGTTTAGACCCTGGTTTATCTTCCTAATCTTAGGCTTTCTTTACTTTGTCGGCTATCAATTTCTGCCTTTGAGCCGGGCGCCCCAGGCATCTTTTGCTGGCGGAGACCTGTGGTACAAAGCCCTCTATGTTCTCCAGGCGGCAGCCTACCCTGTTACCTGGTTTGCCGGCTTATTTTCTGAAGGCCCAACCGTGGCCGTCGGTATGGTCCTGTTTGGCCTGTTCGTCCTGCTTGGATTGACCTTTTGGAGCGCAAAAAACCCAACTAACCGCCTGCCATTGCTTACGGGTTGGGCCTGGTGGGGTCTCTCGGCATTGGTAATCGCCTTACCATTAGAGACCAGTTATCTGCTGCATGGACCTCGCCTGCTTTACCTGGGTAGCGTCGGCTTAGCGATCTTATGGCCTGTTTTACTGGAACCGGTTTTTTTATTGCCCAAGGCCGGTCAATGGATTTGGGCGGCCGCGCTGGCTTTCATTTTGGTGACCAGTGGGTTGTTTGTGCGAGACCGGCTGGCTGCTTATGCCCACTTAACTAGCCCGGTTGAAGCAGTCCAGACTGTTATGGATGGCAAAGCGAATGACGAAGGGATTTTGTTGATCAACCTACCCGATTGGTTAGCGCCGGCTAATAATACCTACCCCATTGGCGTGGAGTTTGTGACCATGCTGGGCAACTATCTTTTCGCCGAAGAACTAATGGCACAAAACCTGGGCGTGGACCGGCCGGTTCAGAGCCTTAAGGTACCGGACCTATTGACTGAACAAGCATATAGCTACGATATCCACGAGCAGGGTGTAGGGCCGTTGATCAATGGGGGCTGGTCACCCGATGGCAGCCATGTGTTCATCATCAACTATGATGAAACCGGACCGCAGACGCGATACACGGGGCAACTGACCATTCGGGAGGGGCAAGCCGGGCCAAAGGCCACTTTTGGCCCATATGAATTGTTGGCCGGTGATGCGTCGTTTTGCGAGGCCTCGGTGGATCTGACTACGATCTGGTCTCCGACCGCAGACCCAGAGCCGACGACATCCTTATTCGCCCAGCTGCTGAATGGTGACGGCCAATTAGTCGCTCAAGCCGATGGTCCGCCTCTGGGATTGCGACCTGATTTGGTCGATTTACCTCAAGGTTGGGTCATTGTGGATCAGAGGACATTGTTGGCTGGTGACGGGCAAGCACTTCCGGAGACCGTCTTGTTAGGCGCTTACGATTATGTTAGCGGCGAGCGATTCCCGGCCGTCGACGGTGATGGGCAAGCGCTTCCGGAGAATGCTCTTCCAATCGAGATAAAGGAATGTCCAGCAAGCGGGGATTGACGTTTAGTCAGGAATAGGGGTACTGATTTATTGGCCGATAAGAGGCCCCTTGATTTCAACAGAATCAAGCAGATCGGATCCGTTCGAACGAGGCAGTCGGACTCCGCTATCCAGGTCGTAGAATCCCAAGCGCACTATGCTTTGATCAGTTGCTATGATTTCCGGTAGGATGAAGGTTCGCCGGTCGATGATAGTATCGCCCAATCCCCAAAAATTGGTCGGATATCGCCCGCTTTGTGGAGGGCCATCTGCCTGGGTAATGATTTGGCCATCTTCGTCGAGTAAATGAGCGAATATCATATAGTCTTTATCCAAAGCGCCTTCAGACTGCCACCAGAGTAGCAAAGTTATCTCGTCACCGGGCATGACGGTGTCACTGGACCATTCATAACCAGTAAGGCGTACGCCTTGCTCAAAGCTAGCTGAATGCAAAACGTGGTCCGCTGGAGGGAGTTCGGCCGGGTTTTCCGGAGATATTTTGATCCGGCCAATCGTCGCGAGGTCCAAGGGTTGGCCGGAAGCCGTCTGTGCCTGCAAACGTTGACCAGGGTCTGAATCATAAAAACCAATCTCAACCATCGCTGCTAGAGGCGTATCCAAGGCGTTTTCGCTGATTGGCACACGGTAGCGGTCGCAGAAGATATCGCCAGGTACCCACAAGGTGGTCGGAAAGTTGCCCAATCCAGGATGCATATCTCGTTGTCCTAGTGGGTTGAGATCGCTATCTAACAAATGGACGAAGAAAGTATAGTTTCGCTTCATGGTGGCCTCAGCGCGCCAACAAACGGTCAGATTCATCTCAGCGTCCGGTCCATCAGATAATATGGATGGCTCAATTTTGCTACCGAGTAAGCTGATGCCTTCTGACCAGGTGATTTCGCTCGGCGTCTCGATATTTTTCATAGCTGTCTCATAGTCCATCAGACGAGGCGCAGCATAAGTCCAAGGCACCAAAACAACGAGACAGAAAACAGCCAGGGCAAGCAGCAGGGATATGATGGCACTTTTCACTATGCGGCCTGGTTTGTAGGCGATTAGACCGGCTGTTAAGAGGGCTACAAATGCGGGCAGCGCCGGGTAGGTGTAGCGGCCGTTCGCCCCTGTTGGGTTTCGATAACTAAAGTAGAAGAGGCCGAGAATAAATACAATTAAGGTGGCTGATACCACTAGCCAAACCCCAGGTCTCTCAGGCCATGATCTGCGTCTGGCAAGATGGCCTGCTTTTATTATAAGACCCCCAAACCCAACCAGCACAAGGACGCCGTAGGTCCAATATATGATTGACGGTAAGATTATCTGACCATAACCAAAACGGCCTAAGAAGGAGGTCCAAATGTAATTCAAGGCACTTGTACTAATAAAGTTCGTTATAACAAACCCATAAGATGTCCGCTCTCCCCAGATATCTAGCATCAGTTCTAGCCCGGTGGCTTCGCCATATAGATAGAAATTGCGGACGAACCACCAACCGGACAATAGCAGAGCGCCAGCACATATCGCTGCCGCTCGTGTGATCAGCAGGGACCAACCCCGGCGTTGCCAGCTCACCCATAACAAGGCGACACTCCAAGGCACGACTAACATGACGGCTGAGAGTTTACTGAGCAAAGCCAATCCCCAAATGATTCCAATCAGCAACGTAGTCGGCCAATCGAAACCATTGCCAACAGCCCTGATAGCCAACCAGAGTAATAACACACCGAGAAATATGACCAGATTGTCATTGTTGATGGATCCCCCGATATATAAGTACATTGGGATCAAGGTAGCAATAGCTAGAAACAATATTTGATCGGAGGTTTCATGGGGAAACAGCTCTTTTCCTAGCCGCCATGTAACAACAACTGTGCCCGCCACTAATACTACAGACCATAATCGCAACAGATGGGCCACAGCGGCTGTTCCAGCATATGGAAAAGCCATTTCCAGCGAGGGCAAGAACTGAGCTTTGTTATCACGATGCACTTTTTCCATCGGGTATGAGGTCCAATGGGGGTTTCGCGGTGGGATGGTCTGTGGGTCATGAATACCTGAGGTGATTAGTGCCCCAATTACATAGTAGAGAGGGGGTTGGTGGAATTGACTGAGGGCTCCCTCAGGGTCTTGGACGGGGAGCTTGCGCTCGTCTATCAGGCTACGGACAAATAGATAGTGTTCCAACTCGTCCGGCGATTCAAAAACTGGGTTAGCGAAGCTGCTGATGATAGCAAGCGCCACCGGTATAGTTAGTAAAAGCGTGATGGTCAGCTTTTGCCATTTACGACAGCTCGCCGGGGAGATCAAATCTGTTTTATCGAAGTCTTCCTCGCTGGATACTTCTACCATGCCATCACCAGGTCATCATTTCAACACATCGCCCTATACTATTGCAGTATCTACGAATCTGCGTTTTAACATGAATGCTTTGCGACAAGAGAGACCCCCAACAATCATGCTGTTAGTCAATAAGGTGATTAGCGCGGAGGATTCAACAAATCCCCTTAATTTGGAGATACTGTATTTGTCACAGGTTGCCAGAAGCGGCAAGCAATCAATTTCCCTAAAGTTGGCAGCCCGTCCCAAGGTGTGAGTTTTTTACCTTCTTCTCTGGGTTCGTAACGAATAGGTGCCTCCAATATTTCCGCTCCAGAACGGAGTAATTTGGCAGTGATTTCGGCTTCGATCTCAAATCGTTTACTTCGTAAATCCAGGGATTGAAATAGCTCGCGCTTGATTAATTTATAGCAAGTTTCCATATCATGGAGGCGGCAACCGTAAAGTACATTCGTGGCCAAAGTCATTGTGTGATTGCCCCAGCGCATAAGATGCGACCGGCTGCTCAAATCGCGTACGCCGTAAACTGCTTGGGCGCCATTTGCCCTGTATTTCGCGATTAATTCGATGTAATCTTCAGGAAAATATTCCAGGTCAGCATCCTGAATAATGACGGCATCGCCGCTAGCCTTTCCAAGGGCGGAGCGAATCGCAGAGCCTTTTCCTCGATTTTCTGGATGGGTGATTAAATCAACATTGGCAGAAATGGCACTTTGAAGCTCTTGCTTCGTACCATCGTTCGAGCCGTCGTCCACTACGAGAATTTCCTTATCGACAGGAACAGCTTCTACGCGACGTAATAAAGTACCGAGAGTAGTGGCCTCATTGTATACCGGGATGATAACAGTTAATTTCATGGCGACTTGATTTTGTGATTATATGAAAAAAAATCAACTTTCGACAAATATGGGGAAATTGTTGGCCCGCTCAATCGGCAAAGAAAAAATCATCAGCTGACGATATGATACCGCTTACGGTTTGTTGAGCCATTGAGGAGGATTTAGCCGGATGTCTTTACTACAAGTGGCCACTGAATGGTATCTCCCGTCCCTTCTACTAGAGGTACTCGGGCCCCTGTATTTGGATTATACATCCCCACGGCCAAGCTATACTTACCGGTGTTCAGGTTGTCTGGCAACAACAAAGAATGTTTATCCAGAATCTGTTCTCCGGCTAACCAAAATGTGGTTGGGTACTCGCCGTTCACAGGAGGGGCATCGGCGCCGGCAACCTGGTTGCCGGTAGAATCGATGAGGTGGACGAAGACAGTATAATCCTGTGAAGGTGTCGCCGTAGCCTGCCATAAAAGCGTTAGCTCTAGACTATCTCCTGGGCTTGGAGTATCTGGGTTCAGGTCGTAGCCTTGTAATCGGATCCCGTCGGCAAGGGTCACATCCAACTCGTTAGTCGTCGATAGCTCCTTTCGATCGCCTTCGAGCCGGGCCTCGCCCACTAACAGCAAGTCAATCGGCAATTCATCTGGGCCGTAAGCAGTCAAGTCACTTTTTTTAATGGGATCATACAGGGCTGCGCGGATCTTTAACTGAGCAGGTCCTGCGGCATCAACCGATGGGAAAAGTCGATAAACATCGCGCCAGATTTGCCCTGTTTCCCACAGGCTTGTGGGTACCATGCCCCCGGCCGGATAACGGTTGACGCGTCCGACAGTTTGATTGTTCCGACCCAGGATGTTTACTGCACTCAATAGATCGCGATCAATCGGTTGGCTAACCATCCAATATAGAACAAACTCAATTGGATCCCCGCCAGGAACCACGCTCTGGCCCGGTGGTACTTCCACACCCACAAGCTGGAGCGCTCCATCATCAGCCTGAAAAGTGATAGGGCCGAAACGGGCTGCTTCGGGAACGGCTATCAGAGGTTTAGGGTAAACGTAAGCTGGTCGGATGGCCAGCCATGGCAACAATGCCGCGATGACCAGCGCCGCCAGACCAACGCCCAAAGCAAGCTTGTTTTTGAATGCCGGAGGGACCAATGCCAGGAGCCCAACCGACCAAATGATGCTCACTGACCCAAGGGCCGGGAACAATAACCGGCCCTGGAAAGCCGGCGAAACGATGTTCCAACGAACGAGCAAAATAAACAATATAAATGGCCAGATCAGCAACAGCGACAGACCATCATAGGATGGCTTTTTCGTTGGCTCTTGTTTGCTTACCGATCTTTTCCTGCCGGTACGCCACTGACCCCAGGCCCAGAATACGAAACCAGCCGTGCCGGTAATAGCCAACAGGTTATAGAAGAAGTAAACCCATTCCGGAGCGGGCACGTTCACCCCACCAAACAGCCCCCAAAAACTGCGATAGAAGGTGCCGAATTCACCCCGCCAGCCAGCCAATGTGAGCGGCTTGTCACGGGTGCCCTGAACCTGGACGAATACATTAAGGCCAGTCAGGTCGCCATAAACGTTCAGGTTGCGGATCAGCCAGGGCAGTAGGACTAGCAAGGCAACGATAAGGATTAATGAGCCACCCCCAATCAAATAGCTCCATTGTCGCCGTCGCCAGGCCAGCCAAGCCAGGGTGAAGCCTACCACCAGAAACAAGCCACCAAGACTTAGCTTACTTAACGTTCCCAAGCCAAGCACCAGTCCTAAAACGGCGTAGCGCATCCAATGACGCCGCGGATCAGGCGCTTCTCGCCACAAACGAACTAGCAAAAACAGGCCAAGATGAGCGAGGAATATGGCCAGGCTATCATTGTTCACCGCCGCATTCACAAAGATGAACATTGGGTTAAACGCTACAAGAGCGGCAGCCATCAACCCGATTCTGGGATCAAATAGTAGTGCACCGAGTTGTGCTGTCAGGAGGATAGTGCCGATCCCGAAGAGAATAGATGCCAAGCGAATGACGTAGATCGCCAGCACAGAACCTTGCCATGGAAATGCTTCTCGCTCTGGCTGGTGTATGATGAGGTTTTTATTACCCAATTGATTGGGATTTCCGACAAAGGCATGGGGGTTTACCCAGTGAATATCTTCAAGATCGGAGGTGTCTATCCATGAGGTAAGCCCCGCCATGATGACGTAGTACAGGGGTGGCTGCGCGCCTTCTTGTAACCATAGACCCGGATTGTTTGGATCTAAAATTGCCAACTCTCGTCGGTTCTGGATATGTTGAACCACGGGGTAGTGTTTGTATTCATCCGAAGCTTCTAAGGGAGGCGTTGCCTGGGCATATAAGATGGCAACCAGGAAGTAGGTTAGGAGAATGAGCAGCAAGTAGCGGCGCTGAACCCTGGTCAAAGTCATTCCAACCTCAGTCTTTGACTTCTAGCCAGCCGACTAAAAAGGCATCGCCCGGCTGGCGAACTCCATCAACCGTCAGCACCTGGCGTGCGCCATTCTCTGGATTGTAGAGACCGATATGAACTGGGTAAAGGCCTGGAGGAAGTTTTGGTGGAATGGTCAATTCATAGGTGTCACTAAATACTTCGCCAGTTGCCCATAAAGTTGTCGGGTAGTGACCTCCTAATGGCACGCTGTCGCCTTGTGCAAGTGGCGATTGTGATGGGTCTCCCAGGTGAACAAAGGTAGTCAAAGCCATACCAGGTGATTCCCTGACTTGCCAGCGTAGGCTAACCTTGGCAGCCTCGCCGGGCGCAACTACCTGCGGCCGGAGAGTCGCTTCGGCTAGATCAATCCCATTAATGCTAGCCAATACCGATTCGGACGGATCCAGCCATGTTTCAGGAACGATCTTAACCGTGCCTACGTCGGCCGATGGATCCTGGCCTACCAACTTGACGTTGAGACGGGCTTGAATAGGAGCAATAAGATCCTGGTCAATTTCGACGGCTACCCTATCTGCAAGAATCTCGTTGGCCGACCACAAGGATGCAGGATAAAGTCCCCCGCCATGATAACTTTGCACCTTGCCAATCAGCGCATCATCTTGGCCAAAGAGTTCTAACACATACATGGGCGCATTCAGCTTCCACCGGTCGCTCGTCATGTCGGAACCCTGCCAATACAGCGTGAGCCAAACCCAATTACCTGCTTGAGTCTGCTCGGTCTCCATCTGCGAAGCAAGCAGCCAGATGCCATTTCCAAGATCGACATTGATTTTCTGCGCCTCAACAGGCAACCCCTCCAAGGCGATTACTGGCGGATGCTCGTAAGCGGCCGGGATTACGAAAAGCAGGCAGTAGACACTGGTGAATAAGGCCAGCACAGGGACGATCAGATAGATGCCTGGCCACCGGTAGCCACTCAAACCAAAAGCGAGTCCGAGGGCCAGGGGCACCACTGCCGGGAACAGAAGGCGTCCCTGCGAAGCCGGCGTTTTCAGCATGAAAATTACCAGCGCCGCATAGACCAGCACGACCCATAGAGCCAGCAACAAGGCCGGCATGCCAGGCCAGTCCAGCAAAGGAACAGCCTGTATTGCCGCCTCTCGGCTTGGCACGCGCTCCTCTTCCTCGAGGCGCGTTGCCTTATGTCCGTGCCAAACATGGATGATGGCGCCGACGATTGAGGCTCCCACGATTCCGTTCCAGATCAGGTATACCCATTTAGGGGCTAGGATGTTGAACCAGCCGAAGACGGCGAAAAGCGACGTCCACAGACCGGGGGTTTCCCTGAGCACCTGTATCAAAGAATACCCTCGATCGCCGCCGGCCAAGCGAACAAATTGGTTCGCGGCCGTTATATCGCCATACAATTGCCAGTTGCGCCATAGTAACCAGCCGCCCAGCATCAAGGCTGGAAGTGTCACCGCCAAAATAGACAGGATCATTTGTTGAAGTTTCTTGCCGTTAGAGTAACCTTGTTGTTTCCGCCAGGTCAAGAGACTTATGAAGCCGAGCGAATATGTTAGCAACACCAATCCGGCCGTTTTACTGAGTATAGCCAAGCCAATCGTGAGACCCAACAGCACTAGGCGCTGCCAATTCAATGGCCCATACCACATTCGCAATAACTGCCAGATCGCGGCTGAACAGAGGAAAATGATCAATGGATCATTACTGATCGATCCGTGGAGAAAAGCAAACTGAGGCAAAAATGCTACCAGGGCTGTGGCTAGAAGCGCCCGCTCGGAAACGGAGGGCCAAACTAATTTGGCGCAGCCAAAAACTGCCAGCAGCGTGCCGATCCCGATCAGCGTTGACTGCAGGCGTAACAGATGAGCGATCAGGACCTGATCGGACCATGGCCACGACTCCTCGTGGGTATGCACGAAAGCGTTGATATTCTGTGGCGAATCGGCTGCGCCCAATTGAACAGCCGGATTGGGCCAGAGCATATCTTCGTCGATTTCCACGCCCAATGGCTTCGCAATGAGTGCGGATATTAGATAGTAAAGCGGTGGCTGTGCCGCTTCCTGAAGTGTCAATTGATTGAAGTTGTCTGTTGTTGTTGGCAACCGCCCAGTTGACGCTATGACAGCCGCCGTGAAGTAGTGGTGTTGTTCGTCTGGGGCTTCAAACAACGGCGTTGCAAGACCGTATCCAATGGCCAAGAGTAGGTATATGACCAGGATTAGCAAAAGCGGCCTTCGATAGTCGCTGTTCACGATTTTCCTGTCAGAGTAGTTAGTTTCAAGCGGCCGTCTGATTGTTCTTCGCCGCCGACGTAAATGGGAAGGCGGAGGCCTGTTTCGGGATCGTACAAACCGATCCACAAAGCGTACTCTTCAGATTTAATCTCAATTGGGGCGCTAAGAGAGTATTCATCGCTAATCACCTCCCCTTCCCGCCAACTGGTAGTTGGTCGGAAACCATTAGCTGGCACACTGTCGCTTTGGGTCACGATCTCGCCCGATTCATCGAGAAGATGAACAAAGACTTTATAGCTGGTATGCAAGTTGTCCGCAATAGATCGCCAAACAAGCCTCAATTCCAGGGTTTCGTCACCTGTGACCTCAACCGTATTTAGATCGTATCCGTGTAGTTCAATGACCGGCGGTTGTCCAAAATCGGCCAGTAGAGATCGCGAGATTGGTGGCAGTTCAGTTTTCAAGGGCAAGGGCGTGACCATGATTGGATTGAGCGACAAGCTCCGACTACCCAACGGCCAGCCAATGCGCATCACGTCATCGCTGCCGGACTGAAGAAGCGACAGCCTCAGATCATACGAGCCAGCTTCCACGTTTGCGGGCACGGTCAAAGATGATCTTCCCATTAGCAGCTCATCTTCTTGCCATTGGCTAGTGGGATAATCTTCCCGAACCAAAGGGCTGAGCGACTCTCCCACAATTTGTCCGGCGGTATTAATAAGCTGTAAGCGTAAGCGATAGTCGGTTTCAGGCTGTCGCTTGGCGCACCACCAAAGATCGACCATTACCGGAAATCCCGGTTGAATCTCTGCCGCTGGCCGATTATAGCCAAGCAACTGGATCTCTCTACCGAAGTTCTTTTTGAGATTGACGTCGACCGGTAGGTTGTCGACAACTGTGGAACAGGGGGATCCATGAACCATGATATCAGCAAGATGGTATTCGACCTCGCCATTTGTCATTGGTATCGTGGTTCCATCGGCTGTTCTAACTAGCCTCGATTGCAGCGCGTAACGACCCGATGGAATTCCTGGAGGTACAGACACCCGGTGATCATAGCGCATCATAGTATTTGCGACATTCGCCATTGGCGGAAACTCCGGCTCAATGGTTTCATCCATCTGAGCCCATACTTGCCCCATTTCGTCAACCAGCCGCAGCGAAAGCGTGTGCTGTTCAGGATTCTGTGTAGGCTGGGAAATGTAAAAAGTCAGAAACCAATCTTCCCCGGCAATGACTTCGTCCGGCACATCGTAGCCATGAAGCAGCAAGGTCTTTTCCCAGGCAATATTTTCCGCCAACAAATCCGATGCTGAAGGCATGATGTTGTGTGGTTGATAACCTTCCAGGCGAACGCGTAACCACATCGCCTTGTATGGGATATTCAGGAATCGAGGCCAGTTGTCGTCTACCCAGGTGCTCAGAGCCTCGCGATCAAATCCGGTGCGTGGGGTTGGTTCAGATAGAAACCAAACCCGTTCAGCGTTTGTTGTGACCTCCTGCAAAGTCTGGATGGCTATCTTTACATCTAACTCATCGAGTTGGGGGACGGACACCACAGGCGCAACACCATCATAATAATAGTCGAATGTTGGCCGGATGAGGGTGTCGTGGAGCACGACCACATCTTGTGCTCGGGCGTGCTTGCTCAAATAAACCGCTGGACCACGCACATCGTCGCGCACGAGCCTGGGTGACGTAAACTGGTTATTCAGCCATGACAATTGATTGACGATGATAAGTAAGGCCAAGAATAATCCAACCGGCAGCCAATAACGATTCCAGGCCTTTCCTGTACTGCTGCGAAATAAAGGCTGTCCAGGGCCAACAATGCCCGATGCCAGGAATATAACGAATGGTGGTAGACCAATAAGCAGATGGCGAACACCATTGTAAAGAGGATTAATGTAAGAAAGCGTGTAAAGCAGAGCCAGAGGAATGATCTGATAACCCAACAGTAAGACGGTTGAAGCGGGACGACGTCGCCAAGCAAACCACAAGCCTAACAAAGCTATTAGAACCACAGGCAGGACTCGCCACCAAGGATGGTTTAGCGACCAATTGACTCCAACACTTAACGCGCTCATCGTCTCAACCAAGAACTTGCGCAGAGGAACGTATTCGAAGTCAATTTGCTGACCTGCCGCAAATCGATTAATTGCTAAAGCCGTAGCAGGCAAGAGGATCACGAGCGCTATTCCCAATACCACCCAGAACCAGGTTGATTTGAGCAAGCGACCGATTCCCCACTCTTTGACGACCGTTATCAATAACGCCGACAGACCGAAGGCAAAAACGAAGAAGGCAAAGAAATGAGTATAGATGCCGATCAGTCCGGCCGCTAACCAAAGGATCAGCCACCTGGATTTTCGATTGTTCGGTTGGGCGAGCACGTATCGAAACAGGCCGTAAACGGATAACAAGTTCAAGGTAATTAGAAGGCCGTAGTTGCGCAGTACTTGTGACTGCCAGACATGGAAGGGAGACAAGGCCATCAAGACAGCTGCCACCAAGCCTACACGACGGCTAAGGGAGGCAGATCCCAGAATATATATGAGAGGTATCGATAGGGTAGATGTGACCACGCCAAAGTAGCGCAAAGCAAAAACCGTCTCGCCAGTCGCAGCCCGGAATAAATGAAGAAGCAAGAAGTAGAGAGGTGGGTTCGTGTCACGCGTATCAACGCCATCAACAGTGATAATATTAGCCAGGATTTCTGGAACGGACAGCGTTGCCCGATATAGGCTCAATCCCTCATCGCTCCACATAGATTGCCCTTCAAGATCATGGACACGCAAGGCAAAGCCAAGCAAAATCACGGCAATTAGAGCGATCTGTGATAGCGATGGTTTCGGCCATGAGAACGATGAAAGCGAATCTGACGTCTTGAGCAATGTCATGGCTCGATTTCAACGCTTCCTAAGTAGTTTGCCTCGCTAATCTGCTCGAGCGATTCAAGATCGTATAGTCCAACAAAAAGATCATAACTGCCAATCGGCAGGTCGACCGGCACGGGGAAAGTACGTTCATCTACGATGACTTGGCTTGGCGGCCAAAACGATGTTGGATACCAGCCATCAAGGGGTGGGCCGTCTGCTTGTGCGACTACTTCTCCGCTAACCGGATCGCGAAGATGTACAAATACTTGATAATCTTTTGCAAGAGGTGCATATGTAACCCATTCCAGCGCGAGACTATTTAATTCGCCGCGGGACCATGTTGAAGCGACGTCAAAATCCAGAAGTTGTACTCCTAGATCATTGTTTTTTTCGGAATCGACAAAGGACTCTGGCTCAACGATAGATTCTAACCGAACCCTGTCCACGAACATACCCTTCATGGCGACATCGTCTGGACCAAATACCGGCAGACGCATTCCCGTTTCAGGATCGAGCATAGCCAACTCAATTTGATAAACAAGGGTTTTAGGCAAATCTTCCCAGATGAACACGTGGACCAAATCACAGAAGGGATGTTCCGGTACCCAAATAGTCGTAGGAAAATGCCCCAATCCCGGATAAGTACGACGCCCGGCCATCAGGCTGTTGTTTGGTCCAATGATATGTAAAAGAATGGCATAGGGTTGTTCTGTTTGGCTAACCGGCTGCCAGCATAATTTCACTGGTAGGAATTGCTCGGCCGGCATAGAACGGGTTTGCACCTCTGCGCTCAATAGTATGGCCACTGGCTCCTCCGGCGATAATCCGAATCGCAGATCGAGCCTGGAGGACAATTGTTCAATGGCTTGATCTGAAAGCTTTTCCGGCAAGGCATGAGCCGGCCGGATCAGCAAGAATGGACTTAGCAGTGCTAGAATGAAGACAGCGATGCCAATGATAAAGGGCAATCTCTTGTCTAGCGTATACCAGCCAATGATTAGAAGAACTGTTATGGCTGCCAACGCTGGGAACAAGAGCCGGCCGTAAGGGGCGATAACCCGGTGCATCCATAACTCAAGAGAGATAGCGACGCCGATGGTAGCCAGGAGTAATATCACGATGCCGATGGGCTTGACTATCGGCCGCACGCCCAAATGCTCCTTCGCGCTGACCAAGGAAATCGTTAAGCCACACAAGGCTAATATGGCTAATGCTAATAATATGAAGTAAACCCACTCTCCTTCCGGCCGTATGGTACCCCAACCGAGGGCGATCCAATAAGATCGAAAGACATCCAGCCAGCGCATGGGAAACCGGACCAGGGCTTCGCTGTCTCCAATGGCCCACGGAGTCTGGTCATGGGTTGAAAGCCCCAGGGGTGAACGATAGAGAGACCACGAGCGAATTAGCCACCAGCCCGCGGACAAAAAGGTGCCAAGGGCTAGGAATAGACCTGCCCGGAACGCTTGCAAAAACGTATTGCGGCGTGACAGCCAAAACCAGGCTAGGGCAACGGCAATAGCCGGACCGAGTGCGGCCGCGCTCGACTTAATCAAAATAGCGAGTCCGTAGGCAATACCGATCTCAAGGGCCCGACCGCTGCTAAGACCTAGCCGGACCATGCGTGTCAGTAACCATAGCATCGAAGCGCTCAATGCAGCAGCCGGTATATCGTTCGAGATGACACTGCTGATGAAAATCACCTGTGGTGTAACGGAAAGCAACAGCACAGCTGCAATGGCCACACTAGGATCATCTGGTGCCACTTGCCTCGCCAGACCATAAGTACTGACCAGGAGTAGGATGCCAAATGATAGGGAGATCGCCCTTGATAAATAAAGGGCCAACCACCCGCCTGCCAATTGACTCACTTCTCCAGGATCATGGAGTGCCCGATTATGATTATCGGCCAGATGTGGTGGCCCGATGCCTGAGAAGGCGTAAGGATTAGAACGAAACTCAGCCCTAGGAGATTCCAAATCGATAAGCCGGGCTGGCAGAGAAGCCAGTAAGTAGTAAAGAGGAGATTGGCCAGCTTCCTGCTGCAAGGGCGTGTCCCAGGCCGCGTCACCCTGAGGCGGAAAGCCTTTCCCCTCAGCAAGCCACTCAATGTATGCCAGGTGCTGCGGCTCATCTGGCCCCTCGAATGGTGGCATAGCCCACATATACAAGCCGCCCAATAATATGTACAATCCAATGATGACCAGCAGCTGCCAATGCCGACGCGTGATAGCCCAAATATTCAGTCGCTGAACCTGACTCATGGTGACCTAATGATACAGAGATTTTTCCGCCTCGAATGCGATCATCGAATTCTACTTCCGCACCAGTCAAATGCAACCGCGCTCATAAATATTGCAACGCATCTTAAATTTTGCAGCACGTTCGTATTATTAGATATCCTGATTTCGATGCGCCACAAGCCAATCTATGAGTCTAAACAACCGGTCATGAATTCTTGGATTCAGCTACTAATCCCAGGCTCAGAATATGCCTGAACGGCATGTTGGACAGCCTGTTTTTTAGAGGTCGATACCCCTTTGAGCCATTTGTGAATTGTTGGACAAAAGAATCTAGGTAGGGTAATATCTTCTACTGCGCAAGCGGTGAAATTGACTTACAAAGCCCCACTTATAAAGTAAAAAAGGTTGATTATCTGTGGATACGACTGAAGGGTTACTAAAAACGCTGACTGAGACAGATGGCGTCCCTGGATACGAAGTGGAAATCCGAGAAGTGGTTCGAGAATATCTAGAGCCGCTGGGAAACCTCTCTCAAGACAAACTAGGTAGCCTGATTTGTCACCGACCGGGCGATGGCCCCAAGGTTATGTTGGCCGGGCACATGGATGAGATTGGATTTATGATCGTCCATATAACCAAGGACGGTTTTCTGAAGTTTGTCCAGCTCGGTGGTTGGTGGGACCAGGTATTATTGGGTCATCGGGTGATCATCAAAACACATAAAGGGCCTGTCACCGGGGTGATTGGGGCAAAGCCGCCGCATATCATCGATATTGAAGAACGCAAAAAAGTTGTCCAGAAAAAGGATATGTATATAGATATCGGGGCTTCTTCTGAAGAAGAGGTAGAAGCGGCAGGTGTGCGGATAGGCGATCCGGTTGTACCTAAGGCCGATTTCGAGGTCCTGGTCGGCGGCAAGACCTATTTATCGAAAGCCTTTGACGATCGGGTTGGTTGTGCCTGGGTCATTGATACCTTGAAGCACTTCGCCGATAAGGCGCACCCAAATCAACTTTATGGTGTGGCGAACGTGATGGAGGAAGTCGGCCTGCGAGGGGCCACAACCAGCGTCCATGCCATCGACCCCGACGTAGCTATCGTCTTGGAGGTCGATATCGCCGGCGACCTACCGAGTATCAAGCCAGAGCAAGCGCGAGCAAGATTGGGAGCCGGTCCAAGCATCATCGTTTTCGACCGGGGCATGATCCCGAACATCAAACTGCGCGACCTAATCATCGATACTGCTGCCGAGGAAAATATTCCTTTGCAGATTTCTTCATACCCAGTCGGGGGTTCGACGGATGGATCTCGGATCCACCTGCACGGATCGGGCGTGCCTACTGTTGTGCTAGCCATCCCTTCGCGACACATACATAGTCACGGTTCGATCATTCACCGCGATGACTACGATAATGGTGTGAAACTCTTAACGGCCGTCGTGTCCAAGCTGGATGCTGAAACGGTAACTGGTTTGACGAATTAAATCAGAGGGCAAAGCGGCCGGATAACAATCATAAATATTGTGAATTAAGGATATTGGTTCAAGTATGGTCTCAAATTCGAGCTGGCAGCCAGGTTTCAACAGGTGGTTGTCGACGACCGGCAGTAGCATTGAACTCGAGGAGGAATGTGAATGACAACTCTCGCTCCAGGCATTGAAAACATCGCCGAATCATTACTGAGGCAGGTTGAAGGTTTTGAAAAGAAGGTAGAAGCGCGAAGCGTCGGCACGGTCACCTCTGTTGGCGATGGCATCGCGCGTGCCGACGGCCTGGCTGAGGTTAGTTCCAGTGAAATCGTCGAATTTTCGGGTGGAGTTGCCGGCGTGGTTTTGAATTTGGAACCCGATAGCGTCGGCATCGTCGTGATGGGTGACTACACCAAGATCGAGGTTGGTGACGAAGTCAGGACGACCGGTCGAATTGCTTCCATTCCTGTGGGCGAGGCGATGATTGGCCGGGTAATCAACCCACTGGGCGAGCCACTCGACGGTAAAGGGCCTATCAAAACAACTCTTGTCCGGCCCATCGAACGGATCGCGCCCGGAGTCATTGAACGAAGAGGCGTGGACACGCCGGTACAGACAGGAATCCTATCAATTGATGCCATGTTCCCCATCGGCCGGGGCCAACGCGAGTTAATCATTGGTGACCGCCAGACGGGTAAGACGGCGATTGGTTTAGACACGATCGTCAACCAAAAAGGGAAAGATCTCATTTGTATCTACGTCGCTATAGGCCAACGCATCGGCCAGGTTGCCCAAGTGGTCGCGACCCTGGAAAAATATGGGGCCATGGACTACACGATCGTCGTGGTAGCCGGCGCATCTGATCCGGCGCCGCTGCAATACTTCGCACCCTATGCCGGTTGCGCTATCGGCGAAGAATTCATGGATAGGGGCATGGATGCCCTGGTTATCTATGATGACCTGTCTAAACATGCCTGGGCTTACCGGGAAATGTCCCTGATTCTGCGCCGCCCGCCAGGCCGAGAAGCTTATCCCGGCGATATTTTCTCTCTACATAGCCGTTTGCTGGAGCGAGCGGTACGCTTGCGAGATGATTACATCATCGTGGCAAGAGGAACGGAAATTACCAGTGAAACGAAAGGCGTAGACGGCAAAATATACTTTGGTAACCACGATATGGAACGAGCCGAAGAAGCACTCGAAGCGATGCAGGATAAAGACAATTATGAAATTGTCCAAATTCCCGGCACGGGTGGTTCATTGACAGCATTGCCCATCATCGAGACGCTCTTGGGTGACGTTTCGGCCTATATCCCGACGAACGTGATTTCCATCACCGATGGCCAGTTATTCCTGGAAACAGACCTGTTCAACGCCGGCCAACGGCCGGCAATTAACACCGGTATTTCGGTGTCCCGTGTAGGTAGCGATGCCCAACGCCGGGCCATGAAACGCGTGGCTGGTGGGTTAAGGGCTGACTTAGCACAGTATCGAGAATTGGCGGCCTTTGCCCAATTTGGTTCTGACCTGGATAAGTCGACTCAACTCCAGTTGGATCGAGGCGCCCGGTTGATGGAATTGCTTAAACAGCCACAATACGCCCCCTATTCTCTGTCTCACCAGGTCATGCTCATTTACGCCGGCACCCGCGGCTACATGGATGAAGTGCCAGTGGATAAGGTTGATCAGTGGAGTCGTGATTTCTTGCGATATATGGATACCGCCCACTCGGATGTGGGTCAACGGATCTTGGATTCCTTCGATTTTACGGATGAGATCGAGGAAACCTTCAAGCAAGCTGTCACCGACTTTAACTCGAGTTGGTCCGCTTAGGTTATAAAGGTTTAGCCAGTTGAACCACCGGTCCATATTTGACTTCGCTTCATCGCAAAGGAGTGCGATTTGGCTACTGAACGCGAACTAAATAAACGCATTCGCAGCATTCGCAACATATCACAAGTTACTAGCGCCTTGGCGGCCGTTTCAGCTGCCAAAGCTAGTAAAGCGCAACACCAGGTTATGGCTACCCGAGCATATGCCGGTAAAGCCTATCAAATCCTGATTAACCTGGCCTCACAGCCTGGGGTCGACGGCAACAGCACCCACCCCTTGTTGACCGCAAGGTCAGAAATCAAGAAATCGGCCGTCATTCTGATTACCGGCGACCGGGGACTGGCTGGCGCCTACAATGCCAACGTGGTAGCCCAAACGGAACAATTCATTCGCGCTATTCCAACGCCGGTACAGGTTATCGCCGTCGGCCGGAAAGGGCGAGATCTGATGATCCGTCGGGGCTATAATGTCACTGCCGCTTTTGATGGCCTGGCGGATGAACCCTTGTTCATAGACATTTCGCCCATCGCCCGGGTTGCCATTGATGATTATCTCCAGGGCAATGTAGACGATGTCTTCGTCGCCTATACGGATTTCATAAGCTTGGTCAACCGGGTGCCAAAAGTGAAACAATTGTTGCCTCTCAAGCCCCTCGACCTGGAAGCAATGGCCGTTTCTGAATTTGTAGAACATATTGATGCTGCCGGAGCAACGGAGCTCATATACGATTATGAACCGAGCCCGGCCGTTTTGTTAGATACAATTGTGCCGCGCTTTACTGAACTGCAAGTTTACCAGGCTGTTCTAGAGGCAAAGGCCAGCGAACACAGCGCTCGGATGGTAGCCATGAACAATGCCACCGATAATGCTGCTGAATTGATTGATTTCTTGGTTCTTGAACGAAATAAAGCCCGCCAGATGAGTATTACCAGCGAGATTTTGGACATCGTTGGCGGGGCGGAAGCGCTGACCTGAGGGTGAATTTTAACTCTGACAGGGTAAAGCTCGTTTAACCCAAAAATACTTGAGCGATTCTTGGAGGTTTAAATGGCTATTGGCAAAGTAAAAGCCATTCGAGGTGTCGTCATCGACGTCGAATTCCCAGAAGGCGAATTGCCTGCAATCTACGAGGCATTGGAGATAGATCGCCCGTCGGGTCGATTGGTGTTGGAAGTCCAACAACATCTGGGCGGCGGCATGGTCAAGACCGTTGCCATGGATTCCACAGACGGTCTACAACGCGGTGTTGATGTGAATGCCACCGGCGGGCCGATTATGGTGCCGGTTGGCCCTGTGACCCTGGGCCGCATTTTCAACATCATCGGTGAGGCCATCGACGGCGAACCCACACCGGTGTCGGATACTTATTATCCCATTCATCGGGCGGCGCCCGAATTTCAGGAACAGTCCACGGTAGCGGAAACGTTCGAAACAGGTCTGAAGGTTATTGATCTGATCGCCCCGCTGCTGACGGGTGGCAAGACTGGCGTATATGGTGGCGCCGGGGTCGGTAAAACCGTCATGATCTCGGAATTGATTCGTTCAGTCGCCACGGCTCACGAAGGTGTATCTGTTTTTGCCGGCGTTGGCGAACGGACCCGTGAAGGCACTGACATGTACTATGAGCTACAAGAGTACGGCGTGCTGGATTCAGTAGCCATGGTATTTGGTCAGATGAACGAACCTCCTGGCGTACGCTTGCGAGTGGCGCTGACAGGTCTGGCTATGGCCGAATATTTCCGCGATGAGGGTCGCGACGTCCTCATTTTCATCGATAATATTTTCCGTTATGTGCTGGCGGGTTCAGAGATGTCGGCTCTCCTTGGTCGAATGCCCAGCGCGGTGGGATACCAACCCACGTTGTCGGCCGAAATGGGCTTGCTGCAAGAACGCATCACCTCAACTAAAACGGGTTCGATTACCTCTATGCAAGCTATTTATGTCCCGGCTGACGATTACTCCGATCCTGCGCCGGTAGCTACCTTTGCCCATTTGGATGCCTCTATTACACTTGAGCGAAGTGTTTTCGCCAAGGGCATTTTCCCGGCCGTCGATCCCCTTTCATCCTCGAGCCGGGCTTTACAGCCTGACATTGTGGGTGAAGAACACTACCGGACAGCCCGGGAGGTAAAGCAAGTCTTGCAGACCTATAACGATTTACAGGACATCATCGCTATCTTGGGTATTGACGAGCTGAGTGAAGATCAGAAGATCTTGGTTGCTCGCGCGCGAAAGATCGAGCGCTTTCTTGGACAACCTATGTTCGTGGCCGAGAAATTCCACGGACTAGACGGCCAATATGTGACCACCAGAGAAACAGTTCGCGGTTTCCGTGAAATATTAGATGGCGTACACGACGATGTGCCTGAGCAAGCCTTCTTCATGGTTGGCACGATCGACCAGGCGGTGGAAAAGGCAGAGCGGCTGCGGGCTACGGCCTAGGGCGCCGCGTGGAAATTGCTCATTGAACGAAGGTTAATGTAATGTCTATTCTGTGTGATATCGTTACCCAGGAAAGAACTGTCTTTAGCGAGCAGGTTGAATATGTCAGTTTGCCTGGGATCGAAGGCATCATGGGTATTTTGCCAAACCATGCCCCTATGCTCACGGCTTTGAGCTTTGGCGAAGTCATGGTCCGTCGGTCTGGTGATGAAGAGTTCTTTGCCATTGGCGGAGGGTTTGCCGAAGTTCAACCGGATCACGTGATCATCTTGGCGGATTCGGCCGAGCAAGCTGACGAAATCGACCTGGATCGGGCTCAAGAAGCCCGTCGAAAAGCCGAGGAGGCCATGGAGACTGGTGTTTCTGAAGATGCGGCCCGTTATGCTCAAATCGATGCCGCCTTGAGGCGAGCCCAGATCCGGATAGATGTCAGCAGGCGCCGGTCGACAGGACGTCGCCGATCAAGGATGAGCGTTGCTGGTATGAGCAGCGAGGAAGAGGGAGCGGAATAATTTGGCCCTCTTCACACCATATATCGCGATCGATCTTGGCACAATCAACGTCTTGGTTCATGTACAAGGCAAGGGTGTGGTGCTGCAAGAGCCGTCGGTGGTAGCCATTCGAGAGGATGATGATCGCACCACGATCGTAGAAGTGGGGCGGGCCGCTCGAGAAATGTACGGTCGTACGCCGGAAGCGATCGAGGTCATGCGGCCGCTCCGCGATGGTGTGATCGCCGATTACTTCGTCACCGAAGCCATGTTGCGCTATTTCATCGAAAAGGTAGCGGGTCGTTTCCATTTGCGCCGGCCAGTGGTGATGATCAGCGTTCCCTATGGCGTTACCAGCGTAGAGCGACGCGCCGTAAAAGAAGCAGGCCTCGCCGCTGGAGCCCGGGAAGTGCATCTCATCCCTGAACCATTAGCTGCGGCCATTGGTGCTGGACTGCCGGTGGGTACGCCAACCGGTAATATGTGTGTTGACTTGGGCGGTGGATCGACAGAGGCGGCAGTTGTCTCCATGAATGGTATCGTCTGCGCGGAATCGGTACGGGTAGGCGGCGTCCACCTCGATGAAGCCATCATAAACTACGTCCGGAAAAAATATAACCTGGTGATTGGCGAACCAACCGCTGAGGAAATAAAAATCAAGATTGGTTCAGCTAAGGATTTGGGCGAACGTTTAGAGATGAATGTTCAAGGCCGAGATCAACTTGGCGGTCTGCCCAAGACCATCATTGTAAACTCTAGCGAAGTAGCCGAGGCCATCGAAGAGCCTCTGGCGGCAATCACCCACGTTGTTCGCGCGGTGTTGGCCAAAACACCTCCCGAGCTGGCGGCCGACATCATCGATCGCGGAATGGTCCTAACCGGTGGCGGCGCGCTCTTGCGCGAGATTGACACGCTCTTAACCGAGCAAGCGGGCGTTCCAGCTTATGTAGCCGATAATCCAATTGCTTGCACTGCTTTAGGAGCCGGTAAGGCCCTGGATGAATTGCCCATCCTTCAACGAAGTATCCCTGATCTTTAGAGCCAACACCCCATTCAACTTAAGCAAGCACTCCTTCGGCTTGATTACGTGGGTGAGTTCAATTACTCACGGAACGTCAAAGGGAGGACTTCCGCATGATTGAGGTCAGCGTAATCGTACCGTGTTTCAACCAGAGCCACTACCTCAATCAGGCCATAGATAGCATTCTGGGTCAGGATATGGCCGACTGGGAGGCTGTCGTGATTGATGATGGCTCGACAGACGAAACGGCAGAGGTAGCCCGAGGTTATAATGACGGGCGCATTCGTTACATTCACCAGGAGAATCGCGGCCTTTCGGGGGCGCGAAATACAGGCATAACGCTGGCGCAGGGTCGCTGCCTGGCCTTCCTGGACGCCGATGACGAATGGGACCCCTCCTTTTTGAGCATTTGCCTGGAGGTCCTCAATGAGTCTACGGCCGCAGCTGGTGTCTATACATTGAACTCATTCATCGATTCCCAAGGCAAGCGCCTTCCACAGGTGGGAGGCGCCGCAGTTATGGCCAAAGATTTTCGCCGGCGGCTGCTAGAAGGTGGTTTTTTCCCACCTCATGCAGCCCTGGTCCGCAGGCAGACGATGCAGGCCATTGGGCACTTTGATGAAAGTTTGACCAGCCTCGAGGATTGGGAACTGTGGTTACGCTTGTCTACACACGGCACCATGGTTGGTATCCCGCGGCCTTTGGCTCGCTATCGAGTCTACCCGGGCAGCATGTCGACCGACACCGAGCGCATGCAGGCCAACCGGTTAGCTGTGCTGCGTAAACACTTTGGTCCGGCCGAGGGTGATCCAGCGCATTGGAGTGATGAAATGCGCTATGCTTATGCCTTTGCTTATCGCACGGCAGCTATTGGTTTCTTACAAGAAGAGCGGCCGGATCGCTGCTGGCAATTGCTCGGAAAGGCGATCGGGATATGGCCAGATATAATCCTACGCCTGGACACCTATTATGAGCTGGCCTGCGGTGCGGGAGCGCGTGGCTATCGTGGCCTATTGGAAATGTCTGAACTGCAAGCCATCGGCCAGGTGATCCTGAAGTGGTTGGATGGCTTGTTTGCCGGAGAATCTGATGCGCTGCAGGCTAAACGTGGCCAGGCTTATGGCCAAGCCTATCTGGCTCTGGCCATACTAGCCGACCGGAACGGCGATTGGCGGCAAGCTCGAATATATCTACGCCGGGCAATAGTCGCCAGTCCAGGGTTGGCGAGCGATGGTAGTGTGCTGCGCCGGATGTTGAAACTGCATGGCGGTCGATGGGTTATAGATAGAATCCGCGCGAATCAAGTAGAGATGCTCTAATCGAGAAAGATGGGCCAAGTCAAAGGTTAAAAGTGTACACTGAAGGATAAGAGCCCTTAAGATACATACCACCCTAGCTGAGTGTTTGTATACCTGTGTAAAATGCTGACGCCCACCTGTTTCCTGTGATAAAGAGCGTCTTGGACCAGGAGTTTTCAGAGTTTGAATTGATTATCGTCAATGACAGCTCGCCTGATTCGCCCGAGGATACTCTTCGAGAATTCTCCGACAAGCTCATTCGATACCATCACTCCGATCAAAACGTTGGTCTGCCGGCCAATTGGAACCGATGTATTGACTTTTGTCAGGGCTAATACATCGCGATCTTTCATCAAGATGATGTGATGCTACCTGGGAATCTGCAAGAAAAGATCGCACTATTAGATAACAATCCCGGCGTAGGCCTTGTCTGTTCGAACATTGTGACAATCAATGACCAGGGCAAACAAATCGGCTGTTACTACATCAAACAGCCAGAAAATGACGCCATTTTTCCGGGATGTGATCTGTATAAGTAGACAACTTTCAGATGGATGGCCAGCGAAAAGTAGAGCGCTATTCGTCTTCTGGGGCCCGATCAGGTTTCCAAGTAGAAGGTCATGTGCTGTAATTGGATGACGGGATCGCTATAGCGAACTTGAATCTCTGGCGGGGCAATCAGATTGATTGGAGCGTAGCTGAGGATCGATTGGATACCCGACTCTACCAGAATATCGGCGATCGCTTGGGCTGCCGAAGCCGGGAGAGCCAGGATCGCTATTTTGACTTGCTCTTCACGGATCAGGTTGCTCAGTTCGCTGATGTCGCGTACCATCAGCCCATTCATGTCTTGGCCAACGATATCTGGATCGTTGTCAAATACCCAGGTGATGTGAAACCCCCTGTGTTTAAAGCCCTGATAATGGGCCAGGGCATGGCCAAGGAAACCAGCGCCTACCAGCACAACCGGCCACTCTTCTTTTAGATGTAAAATCTCCTGCAATTGTTTGATCAAATAATTGACGTGATAGCCGGTGCCTTGTTTGCCAAACTCACCAAAGTGAGACAAATCCTTGCGGATTTGAGCCGAGCCTATCCCTAATCTTTGACCTAATTCTTGAGAAGAGGTCGTCACCTTACCCTTTTCATTGGCCATGTAGGTTAAAGCACGCAGATAGATGGGCAAACGCCCAATTACGATATCAGGAATTTCGTCAGCCACTATTCGTTTTCCTCCGACTCCGATGGTGCTGGAAAGGTGGGCAATATCTGGTAGAAGCCCGTTCGTGCGAGTTTTCACATTTTAGCACAAGGATATGGGTGTAACAAACGAACGTGCCAAACTTCACAACAAGCTAGAATTTCCTACCTTGAACAAGCCATGCGGCCTGCAAAACGCCTCAAGAGTGCTTATAATCGAGCTCTGATCTGATTCATAAATAAGAGACCAGTAACGTACAGGGATATTCAAATGCCCAGGGTAATCATCGTGCTTTTCGTTGGATATTCGGCTTTGGCCAGGACTTGATTCTACCGGTGCGTTACGATTCGAATAGGCGTATGGGAAGAGTGTTAGCGGCCAATGCAAATGCATGCCTGGCGCAAGTTTTTTAGAAGAGCCACAGTTGCCGCGTTTATCGCCATAGCTGTGGCGATGGCCCTGCTACCAATGTGGACCCCAAATTGGTTTTTATATTGGCAAGTGCCGGCTGTGATTTTTCTCTTCATTTGCTATATAGGCAAGTTGTTGATCGACACAATCCTCTACCCGCCAAAGAAGTAGAGTTGGACCTCAATCGTATGTTATTACCCAGCCGCGATCATCGGCCATCAATTCACAAGCTCTTTCAGCGACGGCCGAAATCGTCAACAGTGGATTGGCGCCTAGAGATCTTGGAATGACCGCGCCATCGTTAACATAGAGTCCTTCATAGACATCCGAACCGGTTGCACCAGAAAAGACTTGCCCCTTATGATTGACGACCCCACTTTCTGAATCATCAGCCATGATGCAGCCGCCCAATGGGTGTGCTGTGACCATGTTGTTGGAAGGCAACATTTGCCAGGCCGGATTTTCGACAAAGGTGCCTCCTAGCGCCCGCGTTGCCTTCTCTAAGTTGGCGTTTACATGATTGACGAACTCTTGCTGGCCGATACCAGGCCAGGTGATACGAATCCTGTCGTCCTCCAATATTAACCGACCGCCGCTATCGTCATGGGACATGACCAGATAGAGCTGGCTGTGAAGCACCGCGCCGTGATAGGCGCCACGAATCAGGCTGATCCAACGCCGGGCCCATTCAGTTAACCTATCCTTAAGACCGCGATCCGTATCTTCACCCACCAACAAAGCGGCTTTAGATAAGCCAACTGGCAAGCCCTTAGCCAGAGAGCCAGGTACGACGCCTTCTTCGATGACCATGCCTTGCTCTACTTCAGCTTCGTCTCTCAAGTCGATGACTCCGGTGATGGTCGGGCCGACAGACTTCATCTTTTTTGGATTACGAGGACCGAACCCGACGCTGCCGACGGGCCGGTCAGTATTGTAGGCAATACCGCCTACGTCACCGTTTCCCGAAAAATTATGGCCTAGCTTGTTCGAAAGCGATAGGCCGGCTGTTTTTGAGCGCAGCAATATTTCCGTTGATCCCAATGTCCCAGCGGCCAATATGACGATATTGGCGCCGACCGATAGTTCTGGCTCGTTGAATTCTTCCTGTTTACCTTTCAGAAGCTGATAGTGAACCAACCAGTCATCACCTTGACGCTCGATCCGGCGAACCGAAACCCCGGTGAAGAACTCGGCGCCATGATTCCTGGCATCGGGTAGATAGTTCATCAGCGTCGTATTTTTGGCCCAGTGATTGCAGCCGGATATGCAGTCTCCGCACAGGATGCAGGCCTTCTGTTCAACGCCCGCTTGATTGAGACCATCTTCAAAGGTGACGTTTATTGGCACCCGGTAACAATTCGCTTCCATCGCCGCGGCCGACTGCTCCAGGGCCTCGAGCTTGTCCAGACGGGGAAAGTGCTGGGGGTAGGGCTTTGGATCGAGCATCTTTTCAGCTCGTTCAAAGCCCTCTTCCACCCTCGAGTTGACATCTTGTCTTAATTCTTCAGGCCAGCGAGGATCGTCGAAAAGGCGGGGATCCGGCCGCAAGGCGACGTTGGCATTGATGAGCGAGGTGCCACCTAGGCCACAGCCGACGAGAATGGTCATCGTATCGTTGATGTGGAAATCATAGAGGGCGGTACGCTTACCGGTATACCTATGTGGCAGGTTGGTCTGGATTTCCGGCAGGGTTTCGTCTTCATCGTTGGGGAATTGACCTGGATGCCGCTCGAGCCCACGTTCAAGCAGGCAAACCTTTTGTCCGGCCCGGGACAGGCGTGAGGCGGCTATAGCGCCCCCATAACCGGAACCGACGATCACGATAGGATAGAAATCTTCAATGTCTTTGGCAGGCGACGAAAGACGATCCATGAAAGAAACCTCCTCAAGATGTGACGCCGGTCTGAACCGGTCAGGATTGAATAATCAGCGCAAGGGTATTTTCGTATCGTTGTGGAGCAGCGTCACCTCGAATGATTGACATGGTAATCAGTCATTTGGCTCATGTCAAGTGTCTGCACGTTCTCTTTTGACTCTTTCCTGCCTTGAATTACACTTCAGCTATGCGTCTAGCCATTAACGCTTACTTCTGGAACCGGCCGAACACAGGCAGCGGTCAATATACACGCCAACTGGTGCACCACCTGGATCGCCTGGTTCAAGACCTCGAGATCACCCTGGTAGTTCCCCAAGCGACCGGGGAACCGCTTCCGGTTGATTTACCGCCCCAGGTGAGGATTTGGCCTGTCCCAATATCGGCCAGTCATGTGGGCAAGGTGCGATTCGAACAGGTATCGTTTCCGCGAGTCATGCAGGCCATTGATGCCGATATTGCCCATGTCCCATATTGGGGATCTCCTTTGCAAGCGCCCGTACCAGTGGTCGTCACCGTCCATGACGTAACGACTCTTCTCGTCCGAGAGTATCGCAGAGGGCTTAACGCCCGGCTCTATAATGCCTTGGTTAGTGCCAGCGCCAAGGCCGCCGATCACATCATCACTGATTCCAAGGCCAGCAAACAAGATATCACCGGTCGTCTGGCCATACCAGAGCAGAAGATCACGACTATTTACTTGGCGGCCGGTCCCGAGTACCAACCGAAATCTGACTTATTGTTAGATATGGCCAGTCTACGGAAATATGATTTACCCGATTCTTACGTACTTTATTTGGGTGGCTATGAAATTCATAAAAACGTGACCACTTTGCTCATGGCTTACACCTATGTTGTCCAATCGCTTGGTGAAGATTACCCGCTGGTTCTGGCAGGAACACGCCCTGAGCAAACGAATGATCGCTATCCGGATTACGCCAAACTCATTAGCCAACTAGGCCTGGAAGAGCAAGTTCATTGGGCGGGATATATAGATGAAGAGGACAAACCGGCCGTCTACCGAGGGGCCAGCAGTTTCGCTTTCCTGAGTCGCCACGAAGGTTTTGGGTTACCTCCTTTGGAAGCGATGGCTTGCGGAGTACCGGTGGTAGTTAGCAATTGCAGTTCGTTGCCAGAGGTGGTCGGCGAAGCTGGATTCGTCCTTGATCCTGATGACGAGCGCCAAATTGGCGGATCGATCATAGCCTCTATCATCCAGGATGAGTTGGCAGCGGATTTGAAGGAAAAAGGATTGAAACAGGCAGCCGATTTTTCCTGGGAGCGGACTGCGACGGAAACCTTGTTGGTTTACGATCGCTTGCTTAGCTAATCACCCGCCATTCGGTTGCCTTAGCTCACTTCTTTAATATGGTGGGCAGGTACAATTCTCCTCTACCATCATTGCTGGTGTTGACGGTAGTTACGACCGGCAGACCCCAGACGATAATACTTCGGCCGAACTGGCGCTGTATTTGTCATTGACTATCTTGTCACCGCCATCCACCAGGACTCTGAAAGTGAAAGTCTTGTTATCGTTCCGCTCGAGGACAGGCCATGACCACTGTACCTTGTCGCCAGACAGGAGGCCTCCTAGGTTGGCGCTACCTTCTACAAAAGATGTGTTGTTTGGAATTTCGTCGTCTATAGATAAGCTGAGTGCTTTTTGGCCTTTGTTCTGCACGAGGATCTGGTATTGAATCTCATCGCCGACTTCAACTGGCCCAGGTGTCGCCTGTTTGTCGATCTGCAAGATAGGTTTATCGGTGACATTCGCTTGAGCGGAGATCCAAATTTCTTCTGCCAGTGAAGTATGGCTGATGACGGCCGTATTGGTTATCGTCCCTTCAAAGCCATCATCCACCAGGACTGTGAAGGTGATAAGTTCAGATGAGAAAGCGCCAACATCGCCACTCCACTTGATACTGACAATGTCGCTGATTACCTGGCCCGAGGTGGCTATGGCGTCGCGCTGATAGGTGCTGTCTTGCCAGGGTAGATAATCGTAGACGCTGACGCCATAAAGCGGGTTGGGGCTGGAATTAACGATATTTAATGTATAAGTGAGTAGATTATCCGGCCCTGGTTTAATCAAGGTGGGTTCTACTTTCTTGAAGGAGTCGATCAAGCCCACTTCGCGAACCGTGGTCGTCACCGGCTGTCCGGTATTGGTGAAGATTTCCTTGTCTTCGATCTCATACCATCTGGCTAAATAACTATCATTGACTATCAGGGTCCCACTGACTAATTCATCGTCGATGCGAACCACGTAGGAACGGTCGACGACATCGCCAGGGCTCATTGCGGGAAGTGTCCAGGATACAATCGTTGTATCGCTGACGGTCTGCCATGAACCGCCGTCGTTGACGTGTTCGAGCGTAATGCCATCGGGTACTGTGTCAACCAGGGTCGGTAAAGGCGGTTCGTCTGTGCTCAGACCGCTGTTCCAGACCGAGATCGTATAGGTCATAAACATGCCGTTACCGATGACGGGTGGTGCTGATTTTTCAGGGATAAGATTGGCCAGGTGAGTCACGTGACCGATTGCGGTTGCCGTAACAGGCTCAGTCGCCATATTGGCCAACGTGTCGCTCACGACAATCGTTGCCGAATAGGTTGTTCCTTCTTCCCCGCCAATCGTACTCATAGGTGACAGGGTCGTGAAGGTGATCATTTCGTCGACGCCGATATCACCTTGCCAGGTGAAGAATACGCACTTGTCACCGCATTTTTCAGAGTCGGATAGCTCCCCTCGTCGGGAAAAACGACCAATTCCGCTCCTTGGGCGCTGATCCGATCAAATTGGAGCAGAACGTGGGCGTCAACGCATTGCCCGGTCCTAGATTGTGAACAACTAGAGTCGGCGTCAGCGGGACCTTGCTGCTGCCGCCCGGGTTTTTTGGCGATAGGATCAACCTCCGCCCAGACCTCGAAAGTCGGTCCTTGAACGATATTGGAGACCGGCCAACCACGCTGGCAAACGCCTTCCGCGCTGCAAACGCCATATTGATCGTTAACGATGGTGATATCCATCACGTCACTAATATAGACGCTGAAGCTTAACTCGGCTGTTTCGTTACTTCCCAGGAAGGGCAGAGTCCATGAAACGACGCCATCAGAGAAAGTTGCCGCCCGAATCCGGAATATAGGTAACGTTGGCCGGCACCCGGTCGGTGATTACCAGGTTTGTGGCCATCGAACCGATGTTTAGAAGCGTTAAGGTATAGGTCATGTGGCGGTTCGATCCGGGTGGATCTGGCCAAGCCTCTTTTACCAACCAGAGTTCAGGTTTGACGACCGTCGTCGTCATTTCCTTGCCGGAGGTCACATCGCCTAATAGGCTTTCGACCTGGTAATCTTCGTTGGTTATGACCGTACCGCTGTTAACATCACCCACGTTGACGCTAAAGACGAATGTGGTTTTTTCACCTGTACCGAGATTAACTAGTCCGGTTCCAGGTTACGAAGGATTCATCCGGACTAATTGTTCCATCGACTCCAACGCTTCTTGGGCTGGTATCTGCCGGTACCTGGTCGGTAACGGTGATGGGTAGATTGACGGCCGGCTGTCCCTCATTGGCGACGATAATGGTAAAAGTTATCGGTTTGTTTGCCCCAGGTAGGTCGGGAAAAGAAGTCTTTTCGATGGTAAATATCGGATCGTCGGTGACCATGCTTGTGGCTACCACCGAGACTGGTTCATCTATCATTGGATTGCTGATCAATGCTGTATTGATCACCTCTCCGGAAAACGATGGCGAGATGGTCACGTTGAAGCTAATCACCACAGTCTGATCAAAGCCGACCTCACCATTCCAACTCAAGGTCGTGCCGTCAAATTGAGGCGCAGGTGGAACGCTAGATTCTGCTTCGTTGAAGGTCACTTGTTCCGGAAGCACATCAGTCAGAGTTGTGTCAGCGGCTGTATAGGCGCCAGTATTTCGAATTTCGACCGTGTAAGTCAACTTCGCTCCCCCGGTCGACACTAACGAAGGTGAGGCGGTTTTAATTGAGGCTGAGAGCTTCGGATAACCATCGGGGGGCATAATGGGATCGGCATGAACCAGATCATGGTCAATCTGGATTACTAGCAGGAACAAAACTAGTAATAGAAACCCGCTCCCTATTGAGAGGGTAATAGGTAACCATTTGATTGGCAACCAGTTCATGATCGATCGGATGCGCGCCATTGATATCATCTGCCACCTCCTGCTTGAGGTAACTTTCTGACCTGCAAAAAGCTCCTCAAGTAAAACAAACCCTGAGACTCTACCAATTATCTTACTCACAAATATTGGTTTGGTAATGGTACAGATAGGCTATCAAATAATTCAATGATTTAACCATGTTGTTGCCCTATCTTAAGCATGCTACAATGCCCGCCGATTGGAGGATTTTGCTTTGGCCCAAATTACAAGTTAGGGTGCCAGCGGAGAGGTAACGATTATTTAGCCGGTAACGACCCATGAGAGTTCGACAAGAGTTAGCCATACATGTCACAACGGCAATCCAGGCAGCGCAAGCGGCCGGCGATTTGCCAGAATTTGAGATCCCTCCGGTGATCATTGAAAAGCCTCGCGATACAGTCTATGGCGACTACGCATGCCCAACAGCTATGCAGCTGGCTCGCTTGGCCCGTATGGCTCCCATCAAGATAGCTGAAACCATTGCCATCCATTTTCCGGCCGTGGAATACGTGAGCGAGGTGAGCGTTGCGCCGCCTGGCTTTTTAAATTTCCGACTGTCTACGACATTTGTGCAAAGCCAGGTCGATGAGATATTGGCTGAGGGTTTTGAATTTGGCGCCTTCAATCTTGGTGACGGGCGACGAGCGCAAGTCGAATTCGTCAGCGCTAATCCCACCGGTCCCCTAGGCGTCCATCGCGGTCGCGGGGGTGTGATGGGCGATACGCTGGCCCGGGCTATGGAAGCGGCCGGTTTTGATGTCACCCGAGAGTATTATTTCAACAATGCCGGCCGGCAAATGGAGATATTGGGCGAGTCACTCAAGGTGCGTTACCGTCAAGCTCTGGGCCAGGATGTCGAATTGGGTGAGGATCACTACCAGGGTGACTACCTTTACTGGATCGCTCTTGTCCTAGTTGGGCAGCAAGAAGATGCCTTGCTGAACGAACCAGCGGCCTTCTTCACCAAGGTGGCCGAAGCGACCATCTTCGCCAGCATTCGGGCTACTTTACGCCGGCTTAATATCATCCATGACGTTTATTACAACGAATATGATCTTTATTCCAGCGGCCGGGTGAATGAAGCGCTTGCTGCACTGATTGACAAAGGCTATGCCTACGAAGAAGCGGGCGCTTATTGGTTTAAATCGTCCGCATTGGGCGATGAGAAGGATAGAGTTCTAATCAAATCAGGCGGCGATCCAACGTACCGGATGACCGATATCGCCTATCACTGGCATAAAGCCGAACGGGGCTTCGATTTGGTCGTAGATATCTTTGGGGCAGACCACCATGCTACAGCTCCCACTGTTCTGATGGGCGTGAAGGCATTGGGTAAAGATCCCGACTTCGTCCACGTGTTGATTCACCAATTCGTCACCCTCATTCGCGAGGGTGAACAGGAACGAATGAGCACCCGTCGCGGCCATTTCGTGACATTGGACGAGTTACTGGATGAAGTGGGAGCCGATGCCATTCGATATTTCATGCTCTCTCGATCGGGCAATAGCACGATTGATTTTGATCTGGACCTGGCGGTGGAACAATCGGATAAAAACCCCGTTTATTACATACAGAATGCCCATGTGCGCTGCGCCGGCATTTTCCGTAAATGGCAGGAAGCGGGTTTGCCGGCCGATGCCGACGAAGAAGCAGACTTGAGGTTGCTGACCCATGAAAATGAACTGGCCTTTTTGAGAAAAGCTCTCGAGCTGACCGAGGTCTTGGAACTCATGGTCAAAGAATACGAGCCCCACCATATCGCATTTTACGCATATGAATTAGCGGCGTTGTTCCATCCTGCTTATGAGACTTGCCGGGTGTTGCACAGCGAAGTACCAGAGCCAGTAAGGTTAGCCCGGCTGCGGTTTTATCGTTCGGCCAAGCAACTCTTCGCCCGGGTTCTGGAATTAATGGGCATGAGCGCGCCTGAAGTTATGTAAACTAAAATTATCAGAATTAATTCGCTTCTCGGGTGAAATAGATTACCCACAAGCGGCCGTTTAGACGACGCTAGGTGATGAGAAAACTGGAGGTTAAGGTATGGGTTTGAAGAATGATGCCTGGATACGCAAAATGGCTAATGAACAGAACATGATCGAACCTTTTGTGGACGATCAGGTGCGTCAAGGAGTCATTTCTTTTGGCCTTTCGTCCTATGGTTATGATATTCGGGTGACGGATGAATTTAAAATTTTCACCAATGTCCACTCGGCCGTAGTCGACCCGAAGGGTTTTAATCCTAACTCCTTCGTTGACTTCAAAGGGGAAGTCTGCGTCATCCCGCCCAATTCTTTCGTCTTAGCCCGAACTATCGAATACTTTCGAATACCTCGTAAGGTGTTGACGATGTGCATTGGTAAAAGCACCTATGCCCGCTGCGGTCTCATTGTCAACGTTACTCCTTTTGAGCCTGAATGGGAAGGTTACGTGACCCTGGAGATTTCCAATACGACACCTCTCCCGGCCCGAATCTACGCCAATGAGGGGATCGCTCAGGTGATTTTCTTGGAGGCGGATGATGTATGCGAAACCTCTTACGCCGATCGCAAGGGTAAATACCAGGCCCAGAAGGACATTGTCCTACCCAGGATCTGATTCTAAAATCGGGTAAATGGAAAACAGTTATACCGTCCCACTCTCAGAACCCGATCCCGTCGAACAAGTGACCAACACGCTCCGGGGAGAGCTTCGGGGGTTATTTCAGGTGTTGGATGTAAGCTCGCAGTCGAGCGGGCAAGTGATCACCTTTACAGGCCACTTGCAGGTCACTGCTGATAGCAGCTATGGTGAAATCAGACGTCGTTTCCGCAGCCATGGTTATACGCCGGCCTTTCGGCGGGTGAAGGGCCAAGACTTGATTCTGGCGATGGAAGGCGTGGTCGATCGACCCAAGACCGGAAATCCCCTAATCAATATCGCTTTATTCGCCGCAACAGTTGTTACGACTTTATCGTTCGGCGCTAGACTGGAGATAGGCCGGTCCTTATTCGAGGCCGTGTTGACCGGATCGCCCCTGGCTGTGCTCCAGGCCATCCTGGCCGGACTGCCTTATGCCATTACCCTGTTGGGTATCTTGGGCATCCATGAATTGGGTCACTACGTGGCAGCTCGATTTTCACAGGGTAAAAGCGACGCTGCCGTATTTCATCCCCCTGCCCTTTGGACTGGGGACCTTGGGTGCATTTATAAGCCTTAAGTCGCCCATGCCGAATAGAAAAGTATTATTTGATATAGGCCTGGCCGGCCCATATGCTGGATTGCTGGTGGCCGTTCCCCTGATGTTGCTAGGTTTACTGCTCTCTTCGACTAATTACGTTCCAATATCTTATGGGGGCCAGACCCTGGATTCTATGGGTACGTCAATTCTCATGAGGATAGCTATTCTTTTGTTCACAGATATTCCCGAAGGATATACGCTTTTATTAGATCCAGTGTTGTTTGCAGCCTGGTTGGGCTTGTTTTTAACCGGTATGAATCTCCTACCGGTCGGCCAACTTGATGGAGGGCACGCCTCTTACGCCCTTCTAGGCCGCAAGGCCCATGGTGTGGCCTTAATAACATTTCTCCTGTTGATACTGGCGAGGTAGTATTTATCAATGTGAATTGGTTCATCTGGGCTTTTTTCATCATGTTGGGCGGATTGCGGCACCAACCCCCAATGAACGATATCAGTGACGTCGGTCCGGTACGCAAGGCCATCGGCGTCATGACTATCGTTCTTTTTCTCTTGATATTTATCCCTCTTGGCGGGTCCTGGCAAATAATCGGCCGTTAGAGTCACGAATATCGTGACTTCTACGGAAGCCGTGACTTCTGCGACCATCGCCCAACTATCGGACCGTCAGCGACTATCGCCTGACTACCGTGCTTTCACCTGCGGCCCATCGGCCGTATCTTGGATCTCATAACCGGCGGCCAAGATATGATCTCGTAACGAATCAGCTTCGCCCCACTGTTTTTCGCTCCTGGCTTTTTGGCGGGCTTCGACCAGGGCTAAAACTTCGGCCGGGACCTCTTCGATGACCGGTTCCCAGGTAGCCAAACCTAGCCCCGATACTTTGTCAAACTTGTCGATGGTCGCCTTTTTCGTCCCTGGCGACAAGTCACTTTTCACCAGATCCCAGGTTAATGCAATAGCCTGGGGCATATTCAAATCGTCGTTGATGCGTTCCTCAAACCTTTTTAAGTAGGATTGGTCCGGCTGACCGGTACCTTCCCATTGACGGTAGGCTTTCCTAAGCCGGTTGAGGGATGTCTGGGCGCCGTCCATTCCTTCCCAGGTAAAGTTGAGTTTGGAGCGGTAGTTCGCATTAAGGTTGAAATATCGATAAGACAACGGATCGTAGCCGCGATCGATCAAGGTCTGTAGACGCAAAAAGTCGCCGGCCGATTTGGCCATCTTGGCATCGTCAAGTTGTAGGAAATAGCCGTGCATCCAGAAGTTGGCCAGATTGGTGCCGTAGCAGGCCTGAGTTTGGGCGATCTCGTTGGTATGGTGGACTGGGATATGATCCTCGCCGCCGCAATGAATGTCGAAAAACGAACCCAGATATTTATGAGCCATGGCCGAACATTCAATATGCCAGCCCGGAAAACCAACACCCCAAGGGCTATCCCACTCCATCTGGCGCTGCTGATCCGGGGGGCTTAATTTCCAAAGGGCAAAGTCGGTTGGATTTCGTTTGCCGGCGATATCGACTCGGACGCCCGCCTGCAAACCCTCGATATCCAGCCGGCCTAGATGTCCGTAATCATCTAGCTTCGAGGTATCAAAGTATAAACCGTCATCGGTGGCATATGTATAACCATTGGCTTCTATGCAGCGGACCAGATCGATTTGCTCCTGGATATGATCGGTTGCCTTGCACCAGAGCGTCGGCTCCAGGATGTTCAGTTGCTGCAAGTCTTCTTTAAAAACCTGGGTATACTTCTCGGCGATTTGCCAGGCGGTCATCCCTGTCCTGCGGGAGCCTTTTTCCATCTTATCCTCGCCGGTATCGGCGTCAGAGGTCAAGTGGCCTACATCGGTGATATTCTGCACATGCTCGACTTGATGACCGTTGTATTCCAGGACCCGGCGCAAAATATCTTCAAATAGGTAGGTGCGCAGATTTCCTATATGGGCATAGTCGTAAACGGTAAGACCACAGGTGTATAAAGTGACAACCGGTGGATGCAAAGGTTCAAAGTCGCGCAGAGTGCGTGTATAGGTGTCGTAAAGTCGCAAAACCATAATTAAATCACTCTCAGTTATTTTCAACGATCGTTCTGGCAAATATCTGTAGGTGCCAGCTTTCTGTCTATTTTAGTGTGTCATGGATGAAAATTAAAGATAGGAAATAATGAATACCTGCTAAGCCGGTTGGAAAAAGATTATACCAACCTCTTAGGTTACAAGATTTGGCGACCGACGACGTCAAAAGCCTTGATCGGAATCTGGGATGCGGGGCTATCTGGGTAATCTGGAGCAAATAGCGACCAGATCATAGTATCCCTAGGCTCGCCGTCGGCAGTGACATAGCGTCGCTTAAGGGTCGCTTCGTATTGGTAACCCAGTTTCTTTGGAATAGCTGCGCTTCTGATATTTTTGGGACCACAATGTATCTCCACCCGGTCCACATTCTCAACTTCAAAAGCTACTTTGGTGAGCGCGGCCGTTACTTCGGAAGCCAACCCCTGATTGATGTGCTCAACATGAATCCAAAAGCCAATTTCGCGTGCTGAACCTTCTGGAACGGTATGTAAGCCGGTGCTACCGATCACCTGTCCTTCCCGCAGGTCAAAGATCCCGAAAATGTAATCGCGCCCCAAATCAAAATTTGCCCGAAACTTACGCAAACGATCGATCTTGGTTTGCAAAACCTCTGGTTCATTTATAGTCCAAGGCATCCACGGCCGAAGATGATCGAGGCTCTCATCGACCGCTGCTTTTAACAGAGGGGCATCCTTCGGATCCCAACAGCGTATGACAAGGCGTTCGCTCTCGATGCGGTAGGCGGGCCCCGGGAAGCGGGTCGATTTTTTATTTATCTCGTTATTCATCGGTTGACTTGAGTGTACAACCCTCTCCTTTCTTCAATTTTGTACCGTGACCCACTATACCATAGAAGCTACCTTACCGGTTGTCTCCAGCATAATCCTCCGCTAAACCTAAAAAGTGACCTATGGACCATCCGATCGATTTTGGTATTTCAGTCATGTTGGTAATTGACGAAGTCGGACTATAATAGCAACAGAGTATCCTTACGCTGAATATGTCCGGTGCATAGGGTACGTGTGAAATAACTTGTAGTAGTGATCAATTGGTATATAGATGGTTTGGTTCCGTCTCAAGGGCAATAGGCGACCGGATTCGGCTTAGCTAATATCCGTGCATTCAGGGTGAAAGTGCACTGAGGGCAGGGTATAATTGGGCCGATGGGTGTGGTTTAGCCAATAACCCAATGTTGCACGAAGACCAACCTACAGAGATCAAACAATATTGCATTTCGGATCTCATAGATCAGGAGGACGACATGTCAACTATTAGCCCGGAAGAGATGGCCAAGGCGGAACAGGCGCTTGAATCCGTTCGCGATGAGTGGTTGGAAAGAGAAGGCGTCACCGCGGTAGACCTGGGCTTCAAATGGAGCAGCGGTGAAATGACCGGACAGCTCTCTATCCGGGTCCATGTCGCCAAGAAAAAGGATAAAGTCGATCTCAGTGATGCCGAGATTTTCCCTGAAGAGGTAGGAGGGGTTCCAGTAGATGTAATTGAAGCTACTTATGCCCCCCAGGCATTGGTGGACGTCAAGCCGGAAGCGGCCGTCGAAGGGCGTGGCGGACGCTATGAGGTTGTCCCCATAGGTGTTAGCATTGGTTGCAAATACAGTACGGCTGGCACCCTAGGGGCAAAGGTGATCGATCAGGATACCGGCGACGAGATGATCTTGAGTAACTGGCACGTGTTGGCCGGGCGTCATGACGTGGAAGCCGGCTTGTCTACCTGGCAACCAGGCTGGATCGACGGTGGGACGCGGGAAGAAAATACCATAGCTGAGTTGAGCCGCTGGGTATTAGGCCCTTATGATGCGGCCGTTGCTCGCCTGACCGGCGACCGTCCGGTTCAGCCGACAACTGTCGAGGGTAGAGCCATCGACGATATGACCCCTCCCCGGTTGGGCATGATGGTTTGGAAGAGCGGCCGCAGCACGGGATTGACCGAAGGCTTTATCGACGGTGTCAAGATGAAGGTCCCCCTTAGTTATGGGCAAGCAGGCGTCCATACATTGGAGGAGGTTGTTCGAATTGTCCCCAGGCCGGGCACCGGTATGGGAGAAATCAGCACTGGTGGAGACTCTGGTTCTGTATGGGTTGATGATGATAGTGGAAAAGCGGTAGGTTTACATTTTGCAGGTGAAGTTGGCAACAGCCCCGAACATGCTCTGGCTCTCGATGTCGTTTCTATTGCTAAAGCCTTGAAGTTCCGCTTCCCAGGCCAAGAGCCACCTGTTGTGGAACCTCCTAAAGAAGAACCGCCGAAAGTAGACCCACCAAAGCCACCTACTCCAGACCCTAAACCCCCGAGCAGGCCCAGCCGCCGCTCCTCTTTCTGGGATGATTTTTCAATCTTCCTGCGCCGGATTTTTGGATCGGGAAGATAAGGATTAATGAAGACGACTATGCGGCATTTTGTTTGGCCGATCATACCGTTGTTCACAGCCCTTCTGTTGGTTCTGACAGCTTGCACATCTTCAGGACCGGAGTTCCAGTCGACTGACACGGCCTCGCCTGAAAACCCTTCAACGGCTACGATTCAACCAACGGTCACGGCCGAAGAAACGGCGGCTCTCACGCAAACGATACAACAGTCGGAACCCGTAGAGACCGAGGAAGCGACCTCAATCCCGGTTCCATCTTTGCCAACTCCGGGCGAGACTCTTGAGCCTGAAGCGACTGCGGCAGGTACCGTCCTAAATGACCTGGCGATAGAGGCTAATGACATCACGATTTACCCGGTTCCGAGTGTTTATGCCGGCGACCGGGTCAGCTTTCAAATATCCCCGGTTGTTCCCCGAGGCCTGGCGCCTAATGACGTCGACGTGAGGGTGCTTGTCGATGGTAATGAAGTGGTGACCGGCGAATTAAATTGGCAAAAACTGAGCGGTGATACAGTCGGCTTGTACCAGTGGGTTTGGGATACTATTAACCAAGATGGTCCGCACACCATCACGGCCGTCCTCGACCCGCAAGACAGAATTCAAATAGGCGATGAAAATCCCAATAATAATGAGGCTAGCATCGAAATTACCGTTGAGCCAAGGGACAAATTACCGAAGACAGAAGCCGATGCTACCTGGGTGACCACAAGCAGTGATTGTTGTAATGTGCATGTGGTAAGCGGCACGGCCGCCCACCGGGATTTGGATACATTGTTACCTGAAGTCGATGCCGCTTTCAAGAAAGCTAGCGAGATTTTGGACGAGAAGTTACAAGGTCCGTACGAAATTTACCTTATCGACCGGGTGATTGGGCAAGGAGGCTACTCCATAGAGTCGATGGTTATTTCCTATCTAGATAGAGACTATGCCGGAGGTGGTTTACATGAGGTGCTGGTTCACGAAGCTGTCCACCTCATAGACCAGCAATTTGCGCCAGACCGGATTACCTTCTTATCAGAGGGGGTTGCGGTCTGGACGACTGGCGGACATTATCAGCAAGAGGATCTCGGCCAGCGGATGGCTGCCCTGGTGGAGATGGGCCGTTACGTTCCCCTGACCCAGGTGATAGATAATTTTTATGCCACCCAGCATGAGATAAGCTATCTTGAAGCGGCGAGTTTAGTCGCTTATTTGGTTGATACCTATGGCTGGGCAGCAGTACGTTCATTCTATACCAATGCCTCGGCCGATGATGGCCCTACCCTGTCCCAGGCTGTCGATACGAACTTGCGGATCTACTTCAACCGTAACATGGACCAGCTTGAAGACGATTGGCTAGAATATATCTCCAGCTTTCCCAGGGATCGAAGGACAGTCACAGACTTAAAAGCGACTGTCCAACTTTACGATATCATGCGTCGGTACCAAACAGTTTACGATCCCTCCGCTTATTACCTTTACGCCTGGTTACCATCCCCCGAAGTCGCCATGGAACTGGATGCCACGGCCGACTTTAGCCGCCATCCCGATTCAATCACGAATATCGCCTTGGAAACGATGTTGCAGGCTGCCAATGAATCCTTGGAAGACGGAGAATATGAAAAGGTGAACGCCTTGATGGTCAGTGTTGGACGGGTGATCAATAATGATGGCAAGTTCTTGGATCCCCTGGCCAAGTCCTATCTTGATATCACCCGCGCCGCCAGCGAAGAGGGTTTTGATGTCCAACAAATCACCATGAACAACAGCCAGGCGGAAGTACTGGTAAAGGTTCCAGGCAAAGTGTCCATGCGTGAATTGAAATTTCTGCTAAACCAAGGCGGGAAATGGGTTTTATCCCAGTAAATCGGTTATCAATATCTCTATTGTTAAGACCGATGGGGGGATGCTCTTGTCTCTGCAAAAATCTTTTGAACACCAAAATTTTAATGAAAGACATAGGCTTCAAGAGTTACAAAACGAGAAAAAGTGGGAACTCAAATCACGTTTTGTTTTAAGACGCCAGCATGTTACATTTTATTTTTTTATGCTACAATGCTCCCACGTTCATCTCAGGGCTCTAGGCTCCTTCAAAGGAGTTAAAACAAATTTGGGTTGTTTTAGTTGACCAAGTGAGCCGGGTCCTTGAGCAAGAAAGGGGTATCTCATGATTGAAGTCGTCATCGACAGCATTCGTATCAGTCTCATTTCCCAGCATCGCATTGTCATGCTGCGTGATATTGACGGGGAGCGGCGTCTGCCCATCTGGATTGGCCCCTGTGAGGCAGAGGCGATCACCATTGAATTGCAAGATGTTGAAATCGCCCGGCCGGTTACCCACGACCTGCTGAAAAATGTGATAGAAGGACTTGGCGGCACCGTTTCTCATATCTTGATTAATGAGTTGCGCGACCAGGTTTTTTATGCTCGTTTATTCGTCGACGTTCAAGGTGAGATGACTGAAATTGATTGCCGGCCGTCCGATGCCATCGCTGTGGCCGTGCGAGCAAAAGTGCCAATTTTTGTCGATGAGCTGGTCATTGATGAAGCAGGCATCATGCCTGAACCGGAAGTCAAAGAAGATGAAATCGCTGGCGAAGGGTCGGAAAAATTGGATGCGTTCAAGGATTTCGTTGATACACTGGATTTTGACGATTTCGAAGGCGATGAATGAGGTGTAATAGAAGCAACACGTGACCCTGGTTACTGCTTGGGCTGATGTGACAATCTTCTGTATCTTCAAAATAAACAATTTTTTGATTCAATACGTGAAACGCGCCGCGACCAAATGCGCTGGACGTTTCACGTTTTACATTTATAAAACATGAGTTCACTCGATCGCGTACCACCAAATAATGTTGAAGCCGAAGAAGCTCTCTTGGGTTCTTTGCTGATTGATAGCGATGCAATCTTTGAAGTGGCCACCTTTTTACGGCCGGAGACTTTTTACCGGGAGCATAACCGGTGGATTTACGAAGCAATCCTGGACCTGAACGAACGGCGTGATCCGGTAGACGTTATAACCCTTACCGATGAATTGCGCCGCCGCAACCAATTGGAGAACCTGGGCGGTGAGGCTTACATCATTGGCCTCATCAATATGGTGCCCACGTCCATTAATGCCCGTTCTTACGGAAAGATCGTAGAATCGGCCGCTATTCGCCGCCGGATGATCTCTGCTGCTTCAGCCATTGCTAACCTGGCTTACGACGAAGATGAAAATGTCAATGTGGTCCTGGATCGGGCAGAACAATCGCTGTTCAGTATCAGTGAGGAACGCAGCAAACGAGATCTAGTACCGGTAAAAGAGATAGCCCGAAATTACCTGGATCGCATTGAGGAACTCCACGCTCGTGGCGATGATGTCATCGGCGTGCCAACCAGTTTTAGCGATTTGGATAAATTACTTGGCGGGTTAAACAAGTCGGATCTCATCATTGTGGCTGCTCGACCCGGTATGGGCAAAACGGCGTTGCAGCTAGCCGTCGCTCAAGCGGCCGCTCGTCGCTACAGCAAGCGCGTCGCTATCTTCAGCCTCGAGATGTCGGGAGAGCAATTGGTCCAACGGATGATCGCGGCCGAGACGCGCATCGATTCCCAGCGGCTGAGGCGAGGCGACCTGCAAGAACAAGAATGGCCGATCTTTTACGAGGCAGTTGGACGAATATCTGAAACACACTTGTTCATCGACGATACGCCATCCATTACCCCCATGCAACTGCGCACCAAAGCGCGAAGGTTGTATGCCGAACATGGTCTGGACCTGATCATGATCGATTACCTGCAACTTATGTACGCCGAACGGTCACAAAACAACCGGGTGCAAGAAATCAGCGAAATATCACGTTCGCTGAAAGGGCTGGCTCGAGAGTTGGACGTACCTGTGGTAGCCGCCTCCCAGTTAAGCCGGGCTGTGGAACAACGCCAGGATAAACGGCCCCAGCTTTCCGACCTGCGCGATAGCGGCAGCATCGAGCAAGATGCCGACGTGGTGATATTCATCTATCGCGATGAGTATTACCATCCAGACAACAGCGAAAGGCCAAATATCGCCGAGATTAATGTGGCCAAGCACCGTAATGGCCCTACGGCCGTCGTCGATCTCTATTGGCACGGGCAGTTAGCAACCTTCCGTAATCTCCAACGCCAAGAGATCACCTTGTGAGCGCGAAATGAAGGGCTTCCCCGGATTTCCAGAAGGTAAACAACGTTTCACGTCGGTGCCAAACTTATTTTTCAGCGATCTTCTGCCGATCATCGACGATCTATCCGAATTGAAGGTAACGCTCTATGTATTTTGGGCCCTAACCCAAAAAGAAGGGCCGGTGCGTTACTTGCGGCTGGTAGACTTTCTGAACGATCCCGAGTTCATGAAAGGCATGGGGCCGACATCTACGTTGGCGGCCGAAGCTGTGACGGATGGCGTCGAGCGAGCCGTGGCCCGGGGAACTTTGCTACATGTCAGCGTGGGAAGCGCCAGCGGCGTTGTGGATCTCTATTTCATGAATACGGTGAAGGGACGAGCAGCAGTAGAGGGCATTACTCAGGGAGAATGGCGACCTAATCCGGATGACGATCTGCCCATCACCTTATTGGCCGAACGGCCGAATATTTTTATCCTTTACGAGCAAAATATTGGTTCCTTAACCCCCCTCATCGCCGACCAATTACGCGATGCCGAACAGACCTACCCGCCTGAGTGGATTAAAGAAGCGATCGAGCTAGCCGTCGAAAATAATGCCCGCAAGTGGCGATATGTCCAGTCAATTCTGGAACGATGGCGACAGGAAGGCAAGAAAGATGGAATCAGCGGCCGAGATACTCAAAAAGAGCTTCGACGACAAATCCCTGACGAATATCAAGACATTGTCAAACAATAAACCTGACCTGGACGGTGAAGGCCCACCTCCGCCGGAGCAAGTTGAACCTGGCGGGGGACGGTCCGATTGCCCTAAGTGTGGTGGACTAGGCTTCATTGTGCCCGATGTCGGTCCGGAGCATCCCCAATTTGGCCGGGCTGTCGAATGCTCGTGCCGCCTTGAAGGTCACGAAGTCAAGCGATATGAAAGGCTGTTACGTATTAGCGAACTGGGATCTCTGATAGATTGTACTTTTGAAAATTTTTTGACTGATGGTGTTGGCCTTCCACCTGCCAAACAGCTACGGTTGAAGTTAGTCTATGAGGCAGTATATCACTTCGCAAAGGAACCCCAGGGTTGGTTGGTTCTGAAAGGCGGCTATGGTTGCGGTAAGACCCACCTGGCGGCCGCCACCGCTAATTACCGGATAGACCACGGGTACCCGGTATTGTTCGTCAATACGCCCGATCTACTGGATCATTTGCGGGCGGCCTATAGCCCCACCTCCACGACAGGTTTCGACGAACGATTCGAACAAGTGCGCAACGCGCCCTTGCTCATCTTGGATGATTTGGGCACCCAGAGCAATACCGAGTGGGCTCAAGAGAAGCTTTACCAGATCTTTAACTATCGCTACAATGCTCGCCTGCCAACCGTGGTGACCACAAACCAGGAATTGGAGACCATTGAAGGTCGCATTCGATCGCGACTGGTCGATCACCGGATGGTTCAAACGCTGACCATCTCGGCCCCTGATTTTCGCCGAGCAGGTTTTGACGAGACCCAACCCGATTTATCGACCTTGGATTTACACGCCGACCAAACTTTTGCCACCTTTAATTTGCGAGAAAGAGAATTGCCCCAACATGAGGCGAATAATATCGGCCGCGCTTTTGAGACGGCCAAAACCTTTGCCGAGGATCCCCACGATTGGCTCATCTTCAATAGCATCGCTCACGGAAATGGCAAGACACACCTGTCGGCCGCCATTGCCAATCATTTAGCCCGAAAAGGCGAAGTGGTCCTCTTCATCTCTGTTCCTGATTTGTTGGATCACTTGCGGGCCACTTACAGTCCGTCTAGTGTTATCCGCTATGACCGTCGCTTCAACGAGGTTAGAACATCACCGGTCCTGGTACTGGATGATCTGGGTACTGAGAGCGCCACACCTTGGGCCAGGGAAAAGCTATACCAGCTACTGAATCACCGTTATATCGCCAGGTTGCCGACAGTGATCAACACGTCAACACCGATCAAAGAGCTGGATCCACGCCTCGAATCGCGGATGATGGACGAGAGCAGGAGCACCTTCTTTGTTCTTAAGGCTCCCAGCTATCGCGGCAAGGCTAGAAGCAGCCATTCACAGCGACGTCGCTAGAGACGGATCGTAACGATTATATTCGCTATTCAGCGCGGGGGATGACCAGGACTGTCCCTGGAGAAATCTGTTGGGGGTTGATGATATTGTTGGCGGTCGCCAGGGCCTCCAACGTTATGCCATAAGAGACGGCGATTTGTTGCAATGTTTCCCCTTCCTGGACCGTGTGCGTCTGCGGCGATGCTTCGGTTTCCAAAGGGATACCCCCTAATCCCGATTCCGGGGCACCTTCAAAACCGCTTGCCGGCACGGACTCTGGACGAGAAGTTGAATCGAGGCCTAAAACAGATGGCACAATGTTGCCAAAAATGGGTGGAACAGCAAGGGCTACCACAAGCACAATGGCTAAAAGTACGGCCAAAAAAACCACAAACTTCAAATATTCGGAACGGTCACTTTGAGATACATTCTGACCGGTCTCGCGGACACTTTCGTCATCCATCTGCCTACCTCCTCTGAGCCACGGCAGCAAGGAAACAGCTGCTCGAAGTTTAGCACACAGCTCTCGGGCAACCAAGCTAGCGCATGACCTTGCCCCCATCGACCGTGATCGTGCTGCCGGTCATATAATTGCTGCCAGGGGAACAAAGGAACAGCACCACATCGGCTATTTCTTGAGGATAACCCAGCCTGTCCAGAGGGATTTCTCGTTTCCACCTGGCCATTATTTCTGGATTTTGTCGCGCGTTTTCCGTCATGGGCGTCTCAAACACGCCGGGCACAATGGTATTCACGCGGATGCCGTATGGGGCGAACTCGCGGGCGCACTCGCGGGCAAAGCCGACGATGCCCGCTTTGCTGGCGCAGTAGGCGGCCCGGTTCATCAGTGGACTCTCGACGCCGGCGATAGAGCTAATATTGACGATGATTCCACCTCGCCCTTGGTTTTCTTCGGCCATTACCCGGCCGCAAAGCTGGCTCATCAAGAAGGTACCCTTGAGGTTGACGTCGATACAGCGATCCCAATCCCATTCATCCATCTTCAGAATCGGGACTACCGGCTCGATTCCGGCGTTATTGACCAGGATATCCAGCCGGCCCCATTCAGCCCTGGCGGCTTCGACTAGCTTAACGCATTGAAATTTGCTGCTGACGTCGGCGGCAACGGCGATGGCCTGGCCTCCGGTTGAACGAATATTTCTGGCCACCCGTTCCGCCCGGTCAGGATTCAAGTCATCGACGACGACATAAGCGCCGGCAACGGCCAATGTCCCGGCGATAGCTTCTCCTATTCCCTGCCCGGCGCCGGTGATGATAGCTACTTTTTCATCCAGGCTTAAATCCATTTGTCCCTCCAAGGTTGTGCAACTGCGGCAGTCAAAGTAGCCTACGATCCCGCATTGAGAGCCGCCTGGATGTAGCTTTGGAACACGTTAAAGGGTTGCGAACCGACCAGAAGCTGGTCGTTAATGTTAAACGTTGGCCGGTTGAACACCCCAAGATTACGACGAATGCTATCCAACTCCGTCACCGTGGCGTGTCCGGTGCCACTATCATAGCATTCCTCAAAAGTCACCTGGTCAACGCCGTTGGCTACGGCGGCGTTCACGAAATATTCCTTGTTCGCTTGCCAAAGCTCTCCTTGATCGACGAAAAATTGATCGTGGACCTGCCAAAAAGCATCGGCACTTTGCCGGCCAATGCAATCCGCGGCCGCATGAGCGTTGAGGCTGGCGTTGCCGTGGTCCAGCATGGGCCAGAAAACGAGTCGCACCAGTCCCTGGTCGACATAGTTGGCGATGATCTCGGGTTCAGCGCCTAACACGTAGGCGCGGCAATTGCCTCAGAGAAAATCGGAATAGTCGATGAGGGTAACAGGCGCCGTTTCCGAACCTCGGAAATAGGTGTTTTCGTAGGCGCCGTTGAAGACGGCAACCTCGGTTGGCGGTGCTACGGTTACCGTTGGTTCGGTCGGTAAATTGGTCGGTTGTTGTTGTGCGTTTTCTGGCTGCTCAACAGTCGCCTGAGCAGGCTCCGTCGCGGGCGCTGATTCGGTAGCGGCTCGAGTTGGCGCAACCGGTTCATCCGCTGCAACCGGAGCCGTTGTTGCGGGATCAGCTGCCGGTTCCGTGGTTACCGGTTCCGTAGCCTGACTGCAGGCGGCGACCAAAAGCGCCATCAATAAGAACAAGGGTAAAAGGCGTTTTGCCATTCATTTCCTCCGAAAATAGTTGGGTAGTTGACTTTGATTAGCCACATAAACCTTGCTCAGCCAGAGAACACTTCATAGGCCGTATCCAATTGGGCAATGAAATTATTGGCCATCTTCCATCTCAGCTAAATCTCGTTTGAGTTGCAGATAGCGGGCCTCTGTTTTGGGATCATCCGCTAACCAGACCAGGTATAAAGAAGCCAGATTATACGTCACGCTCCTGGCGACTTCTTAAAGTTCCTTGGCCGCGGCTGGATCTTGTGCTTTGTAAAACCTGGCAGTCGCCAGGCCATATTAGGTCCCGGCCCGGGTCATCATAACCACTGCCTGAATGTCTGTTGTCTCGTAATAGTAATATTTGAGCACTCGATTGTATAGGGAAATGAACGGTGAGCGGATCTGTCGGCCGCTCTAAATAGTCAATGGCGACCAATGAATCCACCTCTTTCATAAAGGCCACGAGCTTATCTCTCAACTGACTCTCGTCTTGTGTGGTCACGTTTACAGTTCGCACAAAGCCGGCATAAGAAAACCTATCGTAAACGGATCTTTTTTATTTGTCATGCATGTCTTTGGCCTACGTGAATGGCGACGGTCCCAAACATAAACATACGAAATTGGACGTCGATCAATCCGGCCTGGCTCATGATCATGGCCAGGCTTTCAGGTTCCTGGAATTGTTGGGTGCTGTCAGGCAAATAACTGTAGGCCTCTCGTTCGCCAGAAACCAATCTGCCCAGGGTAGGAATGATATGGTTCAGATGGAAACGGATGGCCGGTTTCAGGATGTTGTTCTTGGGCGGGCTGGATTCGAGTACGATTATCCGGCCGCCTGGTTTTGTCACTCGCATCTGTTCCTGAAACGCGCCGGGCACGTCGATGACATTGCGCATCAAAAATCCCGAAGTCACCGCGTCAAAGGTTTCATCTGGAAAAGGTAACGCCAGGGTATCGGCGCCGACCCAGCGAATCGCCAGGCGATTAGGGTCTTGCTTGCCGATAAGCATCATTTCCATGGTGAAATCGCCGCCGACTGACAGGATCCCTGGATTCTGTCGAAGCCCTTCCTGGGCGATTTCCCCTGTACCCGTGGCAATATCCAATAATTTACCACCGGGTGGCAAATTGGCTTCCTCGATGACGATCCTGCGCCAGCGCACATCTTGCCCGGCCGTCATCAAACGATTCATCAGGTCGTAACGACCCGCGATGCGGCCGAACATGTTCTGGACATATTTGGCTCGTTCTTCCCCTGTCAGATGGGCCAATTTAAAGCTGGCTCTCCCCGCTGTTTTCAGAGGCCGTCAAATCCTCTTCATAGGGTAATACTTCACGGGCCTTGCTGGTGCCGGTTGGCGGGCCGATGATGCCGTCTTCTTCCATGACGTCCATCATGCGCGCTGCCCGGGTATAGCCGATCCGGAATCTGCGTTGGAGCAGAGAAGTCGAAGCCTTGCCATGTTGACGTACCATGGCGATCGCCTCGGGCAAGAGTTCATCAGAATATTTGGCGGCCTCTTCTTCGACTTCGCGCATATCCTCCCATAATGGTTGCTGGGCCGTTTCGGGTGCGGTTGGTGTTTCCTGCGAAACCGGCTTGCCCGGTTCAACCGGCTCGCCGGGTTCCCCCGGTTCCTCGGCTACTTGGGGTTCTTGTGGAGTCTGAGCCGGAGTCGAACGGGCCTGGCGCCGTGCTTTTTGCCAGTATCCAATGAGGCCATTTATCTCATTCTCGCTGACAAAACAACCTTGCATGCGTAATGGCGCGGCCGCATCGGGACTCTGGAAGAGCATATCGCCCCGCCCAAGCAGGCGCTCGGCACCAGTGGTATCTAATATGACCCGGCTATCGGTGCTGGAGGCGACGGCAAAAGCTATCCGGGCCGGGAAATTGGCCTTGATCAGGCCGGTAACCACGTCCACCGATGGTCGTTGGGTGGCGATAACCATATGAATCCCTGTAGCCCGCGCCATTTGGGCCAGGCGGGTAATGCCTCGTTCCGTTTCCTCTGGCGAGAGCATCATCAAATCGGCCAACTCGTCAATGACGATGACGATATAGGGCATGCGCTCGCCGTCGTTTTTGAGTGCTTTCTTGTTAAATTCGGCGATATTTCTTGCGCCTACATCTGCCAGGCGCTTGTATCGATTGTCCATCTCGCGCATGGCCCATTGCAAGGTGCCAACAACCCGGTCCAAATCGACCACTACCGGAGCGACAAGGTGCGGTATCCCGTTATAACCCGTAAGCTCGACCCTCTTGGGATCGACCATCACTAGACGTAGATCTTCGGGCGTATTTTGTAGAAGCAAACAGGAGACGATGGTGTTAATGCAAATTGACTTACCGGAACCGGTTGTGCCGGCGATGAGTAAGTGGGGCATTTGGGTTAAATCGGCGGCGATGGGTTGGCCGGCCACATTTTGGCCCAAACCAATTCGCAGAGACGATTCAATATGTTGGAATTCAGCCGCTTCCATGACGTCCCGCAGCGACACAAGAACCGAATCAGAATTGGGTACTTCGATGCCCACAAATCCTTTGCCGGGCACCGGCGCCTGAATCCGGATCGACCTGGCTGCCAGTGCCAATGCTAAGTCGTCGGCCAGGCTGGCGATCTTGCCTACTTTGACCTTGGTTCGCTTGCCGCTGCGCTGGACAATAAAGTTGGGTTCAACGCCGTATTGGGTGATGGTTGGCCCCTGGTTGATCTCGACCACTGTTGCCGGCGCGCCGAAGCTTTCGAGGGTATGTTCGATGATCTCCACTTGTTCGCGGATCTGGGCATCGCCGATATCTTGCTCGTTGCCGGGTTCCAGCATTTCGCCTAACTTCGGCAGCGTCCAAACCTGGCTGTCAGCCTGGTTCAGGAACACGGGAGTGGGGGCGATTATCTGTTCTTGATTGCCGTTCGTTGCCGGTTGGACATCGGGAGTGGAACGAGTCGTGCGTTTGCGCTTTCGCCGTGAACCAGGATTGGCCGGAACTGGCTCAGGTGGCGCGACCGGCTCGGTTAACGCTTCCTCAGCGAGCGTTGCCTCCGCATCTTGGGCGATGGTCGGTTCGACCGTTGTGCTGCGGCCGCCACGCCTGTTTATAACCGGTCCATCAGCCCCGGCGAGCTCCGGTTTACGAGTGAATATTCGGTTGAAGAACAGACCGAGATCTTGGCGATTGACGCCAGATACCAGTACGGTCGCCACGATACCTGTTACCAGTAACAAAAAAACGGCTCCTAAGAGACCGACTCCGGCGGTTAGGAACAGCGACAGGCCGGCGCCAATGTAACCACCCCCCTGCCCGTTTTGGGCGGCCGTTAAGACGTCGTCGATGCCATTGTCCCAGGTGACGACAGCCAGTGAGGCGAAAGCCTCAAAGGCGAGGAATAACAAAAGCAGGCCTATCAACCTCAGATAAGGAAGCTTAGGTGGTTGTTCCATACCCCATAAGACGAGGTAAAAACCGAAGACACCCAAAGTTATCGGGATGATAGCGCCACCCCAACCAAACAGAGTCCACATCCCCTTGGAAAGAAAGTCCGTTAGCTGCCCCTGATTCGGCGATAATAGACTAAGCACGATGATGGCTGTGAGAAAGATGAGGACTATGCCGATGATGATAGCCTTCTGTTGGGCATTCAAGCTAAGGTTCAATTGGCGTTTTTTTGACCGGGAAGTTTTGCGGCGTGCCGGCGTCCGGCGGCTGGTGCTTTTGCGGCGAGACGTCGTTTTCCTCTGGCTGATACTACTTCTTTTCGTCATAGCTCAAATGTTCCTAGCCTGGCGATTATAACATGGAAGGCTTTAGTACGCAGGCTGTGGACAGCTAGCAGCTGCATTGGCTTCTCAAATCATAATCCATAGCAGGCTAAATCGTGCGCATGATACTAATTGGTGTATTTCTTAACTGCTTAGGTCAAATTCTTTTCCGAAAACCAGAGGTCCGCTGACATAGAATCACCTTGAGGATTTCGGAATTTAATCACTAATTGCCTGCATTTTCATATTCGTTTAGGATTGAGTGGGATACAAATTTGATAACGTGCAAATGCGTAAATGGTTATGGAATGATGAGTAAACCCTCGTGCGCATTTGCTTGGAAGTAAACTGCCGCTAACAATTTTCATTCTCCAGGGATAAATGGCAGTTTACTAACCGAAGAGTTAACGAAAAGATGAGTAATAGTGAAACAACATACTCGAAATAATGTCCCCTTCTTCTGCTTTGAAAGCTTCGCCAATGGCAGCAGCGTACAACATGCTGTATTCACCAGGCAAGGTGGAACGAGTCGCAAGCCGTTTGACACGCTGAATCTTAGCGTATCGGTTCGTGACCTGGAGGAAAATGTTTACGCCAACCGTTCCCGAGCTTTCGCCACCTATGACAGGAGCAATGATTCATTGGTGCATGCTCACTTGACCCATGGAGCGGATGTCGCCGTCGTATCATTTCTGGACTACGGGCAATATATTGGCCCAGTCGATGGCTTGATTACGAATGAAAAAGGGTGCGGTTTGACGATGAACTATGCCGACTGCGCGCCGATATTATTATTTGATCCGCTCAAAGGCAGCATTGGGCTGGGTCACGCCGGTTGGCAAGGGGTAGTCAAGGATTTGCCCGGGGCGATGGTCAGAGCCATGCAGCGAGCTTTTGGCAGCGAACCGGCCGCTTTATCGGCCGCCGTGGGACCATGTATCGGACCCTGCTGTTATGAGGTGGGCGAACCGGTGCTATCGGCTGTTAGAAGTTCTTTCGAAAAGTCGGAAACACTGCTTCAGCATGCCCCGAACGCCGCAGGCTCGGCATTGCCCGGCGGCAAACGGTACTTCGACCTACCAGAAGCTAACAGGCGTCGCTTGTTAAAGGCCGGCGTCAAACAAATTGAAATGTCTGATCTTTGCACAGCTTGTCGTACTGATTTGTTTTTTTCACACAGGGCGGAGAAAGGTCATACCGGACGGTTTGGAGTTATCCTTCTGCTTTGATTGTCGACATCGATAACGACTGTTGGTTACCGGCCCGCTAACTCAAGCATTTGAATAGGCAGCACAGGCTTTATACAAGGCTTCTAGTGCTGGTCGATCATGCGTGAAGCGGTCGTCAACTTCTTGGCGGTTTTCGAAGTATTTTCCCGTTTTTTGTTGGCCAACCGGATCGGTCGCCAACCATACTGGGGTGTCGGCGCCTTCATCAGGCGATTCGTGACCACCGAAACCTAAATTGTTACTCAATTTGGAATTGACATCCCCCGGATGGCAAGCATTGACCGTGATACCTAACGATTTCAGCCTTTCGGCAAAAGCGGCCGCCAACATGCGATCGGCTTGTTTAGATTGGCGATAGGCGCGGTTATTGTTGTATTGTCGTCGCCTGAATTCCAAATCGCTGAGGTCTAAATCACCGGCCCAATAACTGGCGATGTTTAATACTCGGGCTGGGGCGGACTTGGCGAGAATATGACTAAATGCTTTCGTCAGCCAAAAATATCCCAGGACATTGGTAGCTAACTGCAACTCGATGCCGTCAGGTGTTTCCTGTCGCGTCCGAGGCGTCACTCCCGCATTATTAATCAGGACGTGAAGTGGGCCCTGCCACCAGTCAGCCAAGGCCAGAATGTCAGCTTGTCGTGATAAATCGGCGATATGGTGCCGGACACTTTGGTTGCCTGTATCGCGGACAATATCCCGAACAGCCTGGTTTGTTCGAGACTCATCGCGGCCGATGAGAACGACTTCATGCCCCGGGTCCTGGGCCAGTTGGCGGGCAATTGCTTTTCCTATCGCCCCAGTAGCGCCGGTGACCAGGAAGACACGCGAGCTACCATTGCTTTCTTTAGCCATATCTTGATTTCCAGGTTCCTGTATATTCGGTCAGTTTTTCTGGTGGCCGGCATTACCCGGCCCCCAGTATCATCCGGCCCCGCAACTGCAGGCGCCGCATCCACAGCCACCGCTTACTGCTTGGGCCGCGTCACCGCTTGTGGTTAGTGGATTACCAATCGGCCGGGTTCCATCGCTGATGACTGCTACAGCGCCGATTACTTTTCGGGTGTGCTGGCTCAAGCATTGAGGGCATTCGGCCGCATCACCAGCCTGAGAAAATGAACGCCTCTCACTAAATGTCGTCCGGCAATCGTAGCAAAAGAATTCGTACAGGGGCATTACCTGATCTCCATGTGAATTCTCGACGATGTGAATTCATCGCCAAGTACTTTACCAGATGACGTGAACTCCATCAAACATGATGAATGACCCGTTAAGGGAGATTTTCAAAGCGTTTCGATCGGCGGTATAATCCGGGCCGTTATGTGCAAGTCGATTTGTGCACGAAGGTAGAGGAACAGTTAATAACACAATTAGCAGACTTATGGATCCCATATTTTTGATAACGATCAGGGAGATGATAGCGAGATGAGTACAGATTTCACAGATGCAACAAATCCTGGCGATCAAAAAGAGACAAAATGGGAGGTTGTGACGAAGACGGCCGGGTTGGCCCCGGCCCAAATCATCGCCCAGCGTTTAGAAGCCGAAGGCATACCCGCCCGCGCCTGGCAAGAAGGGGCAGGGCAAGCACTTGGCTTGACTGTAGGCCTATTGGGTAATGGTTACGTGATGGTCCCTGAACCTTACCTGGACCAGGCCAAAGCGATCCTGGCTTCTTCTGAGGAATTTGATGAGGAGGACGGCGACGAGTCGATTGACTAGGAATCTGAAGTCGGACAATAAGTAAATTAAGAGGCTGACTTCGTATTATTATTAAGATCGCTTATTTTTTGTGACATTTGTCGCTAATTAACTGAGTTTTGTCACTTTTTTAGTTCACTTACGACTTATAAAATGGAACTAATGTAGACAAAACTGTACATCCTTGCGCAGTTGAGTGTGCCGTCGTCTAAAAATTGAAGACAGGAATCCGTGACACCCCGAGGTGCACCGGTTCTTCATTTGATTGCCTAGAACCTGTACACGAAACCAAGCTCTATTGAAGGAGAAAGTTTATGGCACAAGCAACCTGGACGAAGGAGGAAAAAGGGGCAGTAGAAAAGCCTCGAAATAACCCGATTAAGTTCATCATTGGCGGTCTACTCTTGGTCGCCGCAATTGCCTTCCTCGTCGTCAACGCCTTGAGTGGCAACACCCAACTTTACCTGACAGTCGACGAGTATTATGCTCAGCAAAGCAAATTCGCCGGCCGTGACTTGCGTGTGTCGGGTTGGGTCCTTGGCGATACCATCCAATTTACCCAAATTGACGATAGAACATCCCGTCTGGAATTCGATGTCGTCGACGACATCAACAACCCGGGCCAACGATTGCGCATCGTGGCTATGAATGAGCCTATGCCGGATCTACTGCAACATGAAGCTCAGGCTTTGGTTGAAGGCAGCGCCGAAGGTGGGGTATTCAATGCCAATCCTGGCGGCCTATTTCTTAAATGCCCGACACGCTACGAAGAAGAAGGCGTACCGACGACGACCGGCTAAAGGCTATGTGATCAATCGTTGGAGGATCAGAACGTCCGGCGCCTGATTGCCGGCTTTTGAAGCAGGTACTCCAACGATCAAATTTTCGGTCCCCAGCCTCATACTTCCTTATACCTGTGGAGCAGGATATATGTTAGCAAACTTGGGTTACACAGCCCTATTTATCGCTTTTTTGGCTGCTATTTATGCACCGATAGCCGCATATTACGGCGTACGAAAGAAAGAATCGCGCTGGATGGAGAGCGGCCGGAACGCGCTCATAATCATCTTTCCTTTAGTTGCTCTGGCATGCATCACCTTGATCTTTTCACTCCTCCGCGACGACTTTTCCATTGAGTATGTCTGGAGCGTTTCCAGCCGGGATATGCCCACCTATCTGAAAGTAACAGCCCTTTGGGGTGGTCAGGCTGGGTCGATCCTCTTTTTTAACTTGTTGCTGTCTGGGTTCACCGCCGCGGCGATGGTTCGCAGTTGGGCCAATGAAAGAGCCATCATGCCCTACGCAGTCATCGTCGCTAGTTTTACCCTTATTTTCTTCTTAGGGCTTACCCTGTTGACGGAGAATCCCTTTGCTCGCGTAGGTGCCGCAGCGGCCGAGGGCACGGGACTGGCTTTGTTGGTCAATGGCCCAATCACCTATGTCAAGAACCTGTTTGTCCAACCGCAAATGATTCCGGCCGATGGCAATGGCTTGAATCCATTGCTGCGCCACCCAGGCATGATTATTCACCCGCCTATGCTTTACCTGGGTTACACCGGCTTCACTATCCCATTTATCTTCGCCATGGGGGCTCTAATAGCCGGCCGGTTCGACGAAGGTTGGACGCGAACCACGCGCCGCTGGACTTTGGTTGCCTGGCTGTTCTTAAGTTTGGGACTCATACTGGGCGGGCGATGGGCCTATGATGTGTTGGGATGGGGCGGCTACTGGGCTTGGGACCCGGTTGAAAACTCTTCTCTCCTGCCCTGGTTAACCGGGACGGCTTTCTTGCACTCAGTAATCGTTCAAGAGAAAAAGCATATGTTCAAGGGCTGGAACGTTGTAATGGTGATATCAACTTACTTATTAGTCATCTTGGGCACCTTGAACGTTCGTGGTGGATTGGTAACTTCTGTCCACTCTTTTGCACAGTCGAATATTGGCTGGTTTATGCTGGCATTTTTATCCTTCATGCTGTTCTTTTCCATATATTGGGTCTATCGTCGCCGGGACCAGCTAAAATCAGAAAATCAGATTGAATCCTTTCTTTCGCGGGAATCCGCTTTCATGCTCAATAACTTTCTCTTTCTGGCCATTGCGGCGGTTACTTTCTTGGGCACTTACTTCCCGGTTCCAACGGAGTTGTTCACCGGGCAACAGGTAACGGTAGGCGCGCCTTTTTATCAAAAGGTTAATGGCCCCTTGTTTGCGGCTTTATTATTGCTAATGGGCGTTGCCCCGTTGACCATGTGGATCCGGACCAGTATCCGTTGGCTGAGAAGAATGACTTTAGGGCCGATTGTCGCTTCGACATTGACGATCATTATCTTGTTTATTTTGGGTGTCAGAAATTGGGTCGCCCTGCTAGGTTTCTGGATCGTTACTTTCGCCGCTATCCTGACCTTATTTGAGTTCATCCGTGCGGCTTCCACGCGTGTTCGCAACAAGGGCGAATCTCCTATCAAGGCGTTGACGTCCTTGATTAGTCGCAACCGCCGGCGATACGGTGGTTATACCATTCACCTCGGCGTGTTGATCATGGCTTTTGGCATCATCGCCGTCGAGTTGTACCAACAAGAGACCCAAATCCGCCTGACTCAGGGCGAGTCTGTAGCCGTCGATGATTTCTCCATGACTTTCAAGGGCATTGAGCGGTTCCCTGGTCCCGACGATTTGGTCATTACCGAAGCGACGGTAGATGTCTTCAAGAATGGGCAATTCGTCCGGACACTCAACCCCCAGACTGAATTATATACTCGTACCATGCAACCCATGACCATCCCTGACGCCCGGTCGACCATCACAGAAGATTTCTATGTTATCCTGGTTAATTGGGAAGGTACAACGGATGATGCGGCGACATTCAGGATTTTCTTGAATCCCTTGATCAATTGGATTTGGGCCGGCGCATTTGTATTTATTGCCGGGACATTGATCGCGGCCTGGCCTGATCCGGCCGAAGAAAAAGTTATCGCCGGTTCTAGATCCCGCAAACGCGTGGCCGTTACCGGCGCTACCGGAGATTAGTAATCGGATGGATATGAATCCCTTACCTGGTTTAGATAAACCCAAACGAGCTTTCTTGTTCGGATTGCTGTTACTGGCGCTAATGATTCTTGTCACGCCGGTAATAGCCCAGGGCCCGGTCACGGACGATGAAGTGAATGCTATCGCCAAGGATCTTTACTGTCCGGTTTGTGAGAGTACGCCATTGGATGTATGTGCTACCCAGGCATGTGCAGATTGGCGAGAGGTCATCCGGACAAAACTGGCGGAAGGTCAAAGCGCCGACGAGATAAAAGCGTACTTTGAACTGCAGTATGGCGCTCGGGCATTGGCCGAGCCACCTCGGTCAGGATTTACCCTGGCTGTTTGGATCCTGCCCATCATCGCCGTGGTTGTCGGTGGCTTTTTCTTTTTACGCCTCCTGAGCAAAATGCGGGTTGAAGCAGCGCCTAGTGGTGCTTCTTCGTCCGAACCCACTCATATTGGCGAGACCACGCCAATCGATCAGGATCCGGACCAGGACGACTATAACGCTAGAATAGAACGCGAATTGCGAGAGATGTAGATATGACCGAAACCGTCGACTCTGCCGCTCCGGTGGAAGAACAACCTAAACGATCACGTTGGGGCCTTATCGCTATCGTACTCATAGCCATCGCTTTTGTGGCTATATTGGCATTTGGCATGAAGCGGTCGGCTATAGACCGGCCGGATGATGTGGCTCCGAACTTTGATATGCAATTTTTTAATGGCTATGAATGGGAAGATGTAAAGACGGCCCAATTATCTGATTTTAAGGGCCGGCCTGTCGTTCTCAACTTTTGGGCTTCCTGGTGTGTTGAATGCAAGATCGAAGCCGATTTGTTAGAACAGACCTGGAAAGAGTATCGTGATGACGGTGTCGTCTTTCTCGGCGTAGCCTATGTCGATGTAGAGCCCAAATCCCTGGCTTATTTAGAGGAATATAATATTACTTACCCTAATGCTCCGGACCTACGATCGTCCGTTTCCAGCAAGTACGATATTACCGGTGTGCCCGAAACCTTTTTCATTGATAAAGAAGGGAATGTCGTTCATATACAACTTGGCCCAGTCAACCAAACAATGTTGACTGGTATCATTGACCAAATGCTGGCTGATGGAGCGGTAGAAGGGTAACACCTGGAGGAGAAGGTTGAAGGAGAGGTATAGGACCACTCCTTTGACTTGAAGAAAAAATGACAGTTGGCTCAATTTTGCTCGGGCTGGCCTTGCTTGGCTTGGTTGGCCTATTTATTACCCGTCCACTATTCAACCGGGATCGCCGGTCGTATCGTAAACCGACGACGAGGCAGGCATTGCAATTCCAGAAAGAGGCGGTCTTGACAGAGATCGCGAACCTTGATTTTGATTACGAGACAGGCAATTTACCAGAGGAAGAATACCAACAGCAACGACAGAATTTAATGGCGGATGCTACGGTTATTCTGAAACAATTGGATGCGTTGGATGAAAGCGCACCTGTCTCCGAACCGGTCCAGGCGCCCCAGGCTGATGGCGCAAAGCCTGTTGTCGATGATGAGATCGAGGCCGCCATCACCAGACTGCGCGCAAAACCGGCGCAGGCCGCTCCGGCTCCGGCCGCTGGGACCCAAGCAAAAGCAGCTAATGGCCAATCTGTTTTTTGCCCCCAATGTGGACAGGCAACCGATCCTGACGACAAGTTCTGTGCCAACTGCGGTCACAAATTATTAATAGCCCAACGTGTATGAACATATTTCGAAGATTTCTATTTTGGCTGCCAGGTAGCCAGAGCCTGGGCGGTCCTTATCTGATTGTCCTTAGTTTATTGATCGCTCTTATCTGGGCGACGGCCAATAGCGCCGCGGCCCAGGAAAGTGAATTGCCAACCCAACCCCCTGATACAGATGCGGGGCTAGCGATCTACGCCGATAGGTGCGCGAATTGCCACGGACCGTTCGGTCAAGGCGATGGCGAATTGGCCCCCAATCTTCCTAACCCACCGACCGCGCATGGCTCGGCCGAGTACTTGCAAACGGCCGTGCCCACTGAAATGTTTGGTGTCATAACTAGCGGTCGAATCCCACGAGGGATGCCTCCTTTTGGTCCGGATAGCAGTGATCCATTGAGCGATGCCGAGAGGTGGGATTTGATCGCCACCCTCTATAGCTTTGGCACGCCGGTAGAGAAGGTCGAAGCCGGGCAACTTGTTTACGAAGAGAATTGCTTGGCTTGTCATGGTGAAGAAGGCCTGGGCGATGGGCCTGATGCGGACGGTCTGGAAACTACTCCAGGTGATCTCGCCGAGTTGGATTTTTGGTTCAAGATCAGCAATCAAAACGTATTTGATAGCCTGGCAAATGGAAACCAGGTCCGGGAACATGAATATGAACTAGACGACGAAGCATTGCATTCTGTCGTCGACTACATGCGAACGTTCAGTTACGGACATGCCGATGTCCTGGCTGCCCTCCGGCCTCTGGAAACAGCCAGCGTGAGCGGGCAAGCGATCAACGCAACGACCGGCGAACCTCTGACGGACGAGACAACGGCTTTGCTACGAGCCTTTACCAGGGATCTAGATATTACCCTGACCATGAGCCAGACCTTGAATGCTGAGGGGTATTATATTTTTGATCTTAACGATGTGCCCCAGGACTGGTTCTTCCGGATCTCTTTAACCCATGATGATGTGGAATTCGGTAGTGATTTCGGCCAGGTTACTTTTGACCAACCGGGGCTAGATTTACCAGTCACAGTCTACGACAAGACCAGCGATCCGTCGCGGATCACCGTGCAACAGATGCACACGTTTTTGGATTTTAGCGACGACCAGCTAACGGTGAGCGAGCTTTACGTGGTTAGCAACGAGGACAACAGCGTCTTCGTCGGCGAGAGTGGCGATCCGGCCGGAGGCACTTTTGAGTTTTCGGTGCCTGATGGCGCAGAACAGCTGATTTTCCAACGTGGTTTTGGTTCCATCGATTCTTTTATCCCGGCAACTGAAATCATCGAGACGGATTCGGGATGGGCTGACACTTTGCCCTTACGACCCGGTCCCGGCACCCTGACCTTACTGGTTCAATATTCACTGCCTTATGATGGTGAGGTTGCCTTGGCGCATCCCCTCAATTACGCCACCTTCTCTGTTAACCTGGTCCTGCCCGATGTTGGCGTCACACTGGACGAATCAAGTGGTTGGGTGAATGGTGGGACCCAGGCCATGGAGGGCGGATCGGTGACTTCTTACCAGCAACTGGCTCTTCCGGCCGGCAGCGAGCTAGTCTTGAACCTGGAAGGCCAGCCGAGAGCCGGTGGGACATCGACCATAAACCTGGTGAGTGATAATGCGCTCGAGTTAGCCATCGGCTTTGCAGCAGCGCTGGTGGTTGCTGGCATTGCCGCGGTGGTCATCCGTCGTTGGCGGTTGGATTCCGGAGATGAAATCCTGGATCGTGATGAATTGCTCCAGGAAATAGCGGACCTTGACGATGCCTACGAGGCTGGCGAGATCGGCGAAGCCGATTACCATCGCGATCGAGAAGCGATATTGGCTGATCTGAAAGCTATTTGGGAAGCGGATTCCGGCGAGTAGGGACCTCACAATCAAAACTACGAATATTAGATCGCAATAATGATCGAAATCAACGGGCTGGTGAAAAATTTCGGCGTCAATGCCGTGTTAAGGGGAATCGATCTCCATGTCCAGCCGGGAGAATTTGTAACTCTGGTCGGATCAAACGGGGCCGGTAAAACCACTTTGATGCGTATTGTGGCTACATTGCTCAAACCAACAGGAGGCCAGGTACAGATTGGTGGTTGGCCTTTGCCCGGACATGCGGAAAAAGTGCGCCGGCACATTGGTCTGGTGTCCCACCACGCCCTACTCTACGGCGATCTCACAGCGGCCGAGAATCTCGATTTTTATGGGCGGTTGTACCAGCTTGATAATCGTGAAGAACGGGTGATGAAAGCACTGCAAACCGTCGGCCTGGCTGCCCGCCAACGTGATCCGGTGCGCACCTTTTCCCGAGGAATGTTGCAGCGGCTGACAATCGCTAGGGCGACATTGCACGAACCCGATGTGTTGCTCCTAGACGAGCCCTATACAGGCCTTGATCAGGACGCCACCCGTCTATTAGATGAACTATTACAACAAGAAGCGGATCGGGGAAGAACGATATTTCTGATCACCCATGATTTGGCGCGCGGGCTCGATCTTTGCCAGCGAATCGCCATATTGGAAAGGGGTAAAATCGCCAGCGTAATCGATCGGGTATCGATCACTTTAGCGGAGTTCATGGATCTGTATACCGAAGTGACGCGCGGAAAAGTGGTGGCGATCAACAGGTGATAGGATGACGTTGAACGAAGAAGTCCAGGTTGTCGATGCGGAGACGAAAAAGTCACCGGGAGATCAATCTGAGGAGGGTAACCCGAGTTTCTTTCCGGCAATGTGGGCTATTGTCTGGAAAGATTTCACCATGGAGCGGCACACGCGTCAGATTTTGAGCGTGATGCTGGTCTTCTCGTTAACGGCCGTCATCGTCTATAATTTTGCCCTCTTCGGAAACCTGAACGCTGCCCGCGAGGCAGCCACCGGTTTTTTGTGGATCACGATTTTGTTGGCCGGAACATTAGGCCTCAATCGTTCTCTCATGTCCGAACAGGAAAATCATAGTTTAGAGGCGATCCTCATAGCGCCCATTGACAGAAGCGCTATCTATTTGGGCAAGGTCCTGAGCGTCACGGCTTTCACTCTCCTGGTGGAAGCGCTGCTCGTACCTCTTTTTATCGTATTTTTTAATCAACCATTCTGGCGACCGCAAGTCTTACTAATCCTCATCTTAGGTACAATCGGTTATGTTGCTGCTGGGGTTCTGGTGACCTCGATGACGGTGCAGACGCGATCTAAAGAAGTGTTATTACCGGTGCTGCTACTGCCCCTGACGCTGCCCGCAGTTTTGGCGGCGGCCCAGGTTACGGCGGCCTTTGTCGCCCCGGTGATGCCCGAATGGTCGGAAATTCAATTCGCCGTCGCTCTGGTTGTCGCCTACGATGTCTTTATGGTGACGGCCGGGTTCTTGACGTATCATTATGTCGTCGAAGATTGAGCATCTCGATTTGGGATGCTGCATTCCAGCCACAATCGATCAATTTAGATCCTTGAGGAGGCTATAATATGGCGGAACGGATAGATAGAATAAACTTGAATAAGTGGGTTCCTATCCTCAATTGGGTTGCGGGAGTCATGGTTGCCATCAGCTTGTTGGTTATCTTTTTTTACGCACCAACTGAAGCCACCATGGGCAATGTGCAACGTATATTCTATTTCCACGTCGGAGCGGCTTGGGTATCAGCGGCGGCCTTTTTCATCGCCTTATTGAGCGGTATCGCCTACCTGATTAAACCCTCGCGAACGTGGGATACGATAGCGGTTGGCTCGGTCGAGATCGGCTTGGTATTCACCTCGATGACCATTGTCAGTGGTTCAGTTTGGGGTCGTCCGGCCTGGAATACCTGGTGGATCTGGAGCCCACGGTTGACATCTATCACCGTTCTCTGGTTGGTCTACGTGGCTTATTTCATGTTGCGCGGGGCGATCGAGGATGAAGACAAGCGGGGCCGTTTCGCGGCCGTGTACGTCATCGCCGGATTTGTGACTGTCATCATCACCTTTTTGAGCATCCGCCTATTCCGAGATATTCATCCCGTCATTATCGGCGAAGCTGGTGAGGCGGCCGAAGGCTTGCAGGAATTCTCGGGCATTGACAGTGCTAAGATGGTCATTAGTCTGAATGTTTCTGTGTTGACTTTTACCGTGTTATACCTGGCCTGGTTAGCCAACCGGCTACGCTTGCAACGAATGATGGATGAAGCTTCAGGTCTCAAGACTCGGGTCATGGCCCGTCTTCAACGATAAGCGAACCGGCCAACATTATTTCTCAAGAATAGGAAATGAATCATGCAGCTAACCAATCTTTTATTTGATATCCTTCAACAAGCCGGCATCGGCGATCCTAATCAATTCAACCACTTCATGATCTTGGGTTACGTCGTGATGTGGATTATCGCTATGGTATACATCCTGAGTCTGGCCAACCGGCAACGTAATGTGAAGGAAGAAGTTGAGTTGTTGCGCCAACTCTTAGAAGAGGATGAGGAAGCGGGCGACAGGTAAGAAAGTTTACTTTTTTGTAATGATTGTAGGCTAAATTTGTGGCGTAAGATGGCAAGTTGGATTTCTCAGTTCTGGGCAGCAGATCGCATAATGTGGTCTTGAGAGAAAATAAAGACCTTACCCAGTTGATGGTGTTAGAGAGACAAAGATGTTAAGCTCGGCAAAAGGTCCATTCCGATCTTTATCGCCCATGCAATGGGTGGTTGCCGGCGTGATAACGCTGGTGGTCGTTTTCCTCATCATCGGGACAGTGACCCAATCCTCGGCCCCAGAACCAGTGTTTGGCGGAGTGCAGACCCAGCCCTTTATGGTTCTAGCCTTCTTGGCAGCCTTCGGCGGTGTCATGAGCTTTGTATCGCCATGTACGTTGCCCATCTTGCCGGCCTACTTTGCTTTTGCCTTCCAAAGCGGCCGCAAACAAATCGCCATGAATACCATGGTCTTCATGCTCGGTTTAGCCACGGTCTTCAGCATCATGGGCGCTGGCGCGTCCTTATTGGGTAGAGTGCTGCGCCAAAACCAATCACTGATCATGCTCATGGGCGGCTCGCTCATCATCATTTTTGGGGTGATGAGTCTAATGGGTCGGGGCTTCGGTGGTATGCAAAAACAACAGGAAGAGGTTTCGCGGAACAATTCTATCGGTGGTTCGTTCCTATTTGGCATGACCTTTGCCGTGGGTTGGTCTAGTTGTGTGGGTCCCATCTTAGGTACGGTGTTGACCATGGCTGGTACAACTGGTTCGGTTATCCGGGGCATGATGCTGCTATTTATATATGCCCTGGCTCTTGGATTGCCGCTTATCATCGTCTCGACCTTCTTCGGCCGGGCCAGCCGCCAGAGCATCTTGTGGCGGGCCATGCGGGGCAAGGGTTGGATGGTTAACGCCAGCCTGTTCCTGGTAGGCCTGGTCTGGGCCCTGGCAATCTGGCGAATTTTGGTTGCCACCGGACGATACGCATTTTTTAACATCGAGTACTTCGCCGGTCAGGAATTTTCCTCGGTCCACGAAATTGGCTTACTAGTCCTAGCCGTCCTGGGGGTTTTGCTGTGGGTAATAACCAGCCCAGGGCGCGAACGAAGAGTTCAATTGCATTTACATTCAACGCAGTTGGTCAGCGGATTACTCTTTATATTCATGGGAATCTTGCTGCTCAATGGTACCCTGGCATCTTTCAACAGCCTTGTTCCCCCGGAGATGGCGCTGTGGTTCGCCGAGTTTGAAGATAAACTGATAACTCTCTTTAGCTGATGAGCATGGATGCCGGAACCTCTGGTAAAAAGCCAACTTCAGATCATAACCCTTGGGTCATCTTCATCGGTTTCCTATTGTTAGGAGCCGCTCTGGCTTTACTGTTGTTCGGCCGCGACTTATTTAACGGCGGCGAAGATGAGGAAGCAGCCGTCGTCGGAGAGCCAGAGGTTACCATCTTGGACCAGGTTTCAGAACTGCCTACAATTGGCGAATTAGACGGGGAAACGTCGCCGGCTAACCGGCCTGGCGGTCCCTTGTCAGCGGGCGATCTGGCCCAAGATTTTACTCTTAGCGATCTGGATGGTAATCTTGTCTCTCTGGCTGATTTTCGCGGCCGGCCGGTTATCGTTAATTTCTGGGCCTCGTGGTGCGCGCCATGCCGGATCGAAATGCCTGAACTGCAACGAGCTTTTGAGCAGTACGAGGGTGATGGTCTGGCGATCCTGGCCCTGGATCAGGATGAATCGGCCGATGTCGCCCGGGCTTATTTTTATGATGAAATGAATTTAACTTTTACGCCTTTGTTAGATGAGGGTAGTTCGGTCTCTACTTCGTACGGTAGTTTTGGCGTATTGCCCTCCACTTACTTCGTTGATGTAGACGGCATTGTTTCGGCCATCCATCGTGGCCCGCTAACCCTGGGCCAAATCGAAGGCTATTTGAGCGGCATGATGGCCAAGACGGGCTGAGCTTCGAGCGATTATGACCTCTGCGCATAACAAACAACCCGTTACCGGCTGGCAACGATCCGTAGTCCTCGGCATCGATCGTTCTGCTTATTTTTTCAGCAAGCATTGGTTAGCGGCCTTCAATATCATCGCCTTAATTTACGTGGGCTTGCCCATATTGGCCCCGGTACTCATGAAGGCTGGCCTGACGACGCCGGCCCGGGCGATTTACACGGTCTATTCGCCTTTGTGCCACCAGATGACCCAGCGATCCTTCTTCCTATTTGGCGATCAAGTAGCCTATCCACGGGAGATAGCCGGCACGGATATGGTCCCCATCGAGGCTTTTATCGGCGGGTTGCCAGAATTCGAAGGCGTTTCGGCCGATAATTGGCCGGCTTTCTTCACGGCGGCGCGGCGCTTTCTTGGCAACGAGCAGATGGGTTACAAGATGGCCTTGTGCGAGCGCGATATCGGTATTTATGGTTTTGTCCTCATCGGGGGTCTCATCTACGGCTTGATTCGTTCACGAGTCAAGATCAAGCCCTTGCCCCTAATCTTATTTCTCATCATTGGCATGGGCCCCATCGCGTTAGACGGTTTTAGCCAGCTGTTCAGTTACTGGGTGACGCCGACTGATGGCTCGGCCGGAGCGGGACTCTTTGCCCAAGTCCAGCAGCTATTGCCTTTACGGGAAAGCCCGCCTGCCTTGCGAGCCTTGACAGGAGCGCTCTTTGGGCTGATGTTAGCCTGGCTGGCCTATCCCCAGATTAACAAGGGCATGAAAGGCACAGAGATGCAAATGGGGGAAAAACTACGCAAGGCCGGCGAGTCAGAGGAGTCGCAAAGCACCTCAAAAGCCGATCAGGCGTAAACATTAACCGCCGTATTTACCGACGATAATCGTCGCATTGTGCCCACCTAACCCGAATCCATTGGATAAGACCGTATGAATATCGGCTGCCCGTCCGGTATTGGCCACATAATCTAAGTCACAATCAGGATCAGCCGTCTGGTAATTGATGGTCGGCGGCAAATATTGAGCGCCCAATGCTTTGACAGCGATTAAGGCTTCGAGGGCGCCGGCCGCGCCTAATAAATGGCCATGGCTGGATTTGGTCGAACTGACTGGCAGGTCATACGCTTGTTCCCCAAATACTTGTTTGATGGCCATGGTTTCGCCTTTATCGTTGAGCTTTGTGCTGGTTCCGTGGGCATTGATATAGTCTATTTCGGCCGGTTGCAGACCGGCATCTTTTAGCGCTGCATTCATCGCCTTGATCGCTCCGGCGCCGTCGGCGGCGGGAGCTGAAATATGATAAGCGTCGGCGCTGGAACCATAGCCAAGAAATTCGGCATAGATTCGAGCGCCGCGAGCCAGGGCGTGTTCTAATTCTTCGAGAACGAGGATAGCCGCGCCTTCGCTAGTAACAAAGCCATCCCGGTTGGCGTCGAAGGGACGGGACGCTCGGGCTGGATCTTCATTGAAGGTCGACAAGGCGCCGGTGGCGTTAAAGCCGGCGATAACTTCGGGAAATAATGGTGCTTCCGCTCCACCGGCCAACATCAGGTTGACTGCCCCGCGTTGGATCATCTTGGCCGCTTCGCCAAGGGCATTATTGCCGGCCGCGCAGGCAGTGGCGATGGCCATATTGGGTCCACGCAGACCATACTTGATGGAGATGGTCGAGGCCGGTGAATCGGCCAGCATCATGGGTATGAAAAAGGGGCTCATCCGCTTCGGGCCTTGCTCGCCGTAAGAATGAACCCCGGCAATCGTCGAGCCGATATTGCCTAAACCACAGCCCAAGACAACGCCTGTTGTCTCGCCAATATCGTCATTTAGATCCAGATTAGCGTCGGATATAGCCTGTTCGGCCGCCGCCAGGGCTAACTGGGTTACCCGATCCATTCGCCGGGCGTCTTTTTGGCCGAATCGCATGACGGGGTCGAATTCTTTCACTTCCCCACCGAATTGGGTCTTGAGCTCACCAGCATCAAAATGGGTGATCGGCCCGATCCCGCTGCGCCCAGTGACTACCATCTCCCAGGTCGCGCTGGGATCGTTACCCAATGGGTTGAGCGTTCCCAGGCCAGTAATAACGACGCGTCGTTTCATATCTGTTTCAGCCTCCATAACGAATGAGCGGCCGGTATCCGGCCGCCGATACATCGAATTATAACCCATTCATCGCTTATTAGATACGGGCGCGGCTTAAAAATTAACCTAGGGGCAATAAAGGATTGGCTTGTCTTATCTCTTCTTCGGTTGTGGCAGGGTTGAGGATTATTGGGCCGTTAATTCCCAGCCACTTCTTTCCGGCTCCAGGCGCCAGATACCACCGTTAGCCGCCCGGATGAAGGTCTTGTTGTATTTGGCATAGGATGTTCGTTGGACGGCCGTGTTGGAGGCCACTTCGTGGCCTAAGGCAAAGCCTAGCCGTTCTCGCACCCCCGGCTCGTCCCGCCAGATCGAGCCGAATCCACGCACCGGTTGGTTGTAGCCTGCTGGAATTTCCAGGCTGGGATCACTTTCCGGCTCCCCCGGATCCCACTCGTCGGCAAAGGCGCTCCATTGGGGCGAGTTACCGTCGTCGAAGAGGATATAAATACGATCCTCGCCGGCAGACCAGAGCATGAATCCATGTTCAAAGGTTTGTTCGGCGCCTGCGGAATAGATGGCCGCCTTGGCCGGGCAAATATCAGGCGGATCGGCGAAGAACCATTGATCCGGGCAACGCAAGGCCACGTCGACGGTGGCAATTTCGTTATTGCCTTGGTCATCAACAACGGACAAGGCAAAGTTGATCCGGTTCCGCTCCTGGTTGTCGATATGGTACTCAAATGAACCAGACGGTTCGACGTTCCAAAAGCGGCCGAACTGACCGGTTGGCATGAGATACCAGAGGGTGACCGTCATGGCTTGGGTTGTGGTCCATTCCAAGATGATATCGTCTCCAGGGTCAGCCTCCTCAACGTTGGCGCGAAAATTACTGATACCAGGTTTTTCGTCGCCACTCGAAGCCTGGGATGGGGGAAGGGCTGTTGAGGAGGCTGTGACCAAGGGAAGAGGTTCCGGCGGATTGGTAAGCGTGGGTACTGGTGGGGGTGACTCCGTGCCGGTGGGGAATATTTCCCCGGCCAATCCTGCCGGCTCCGTCGCCGGCAAATGGACCGGCATCGATGTTGGCGAAGAGGATGGCGAAGCCACTTGTGTGGGGCTTTCCGCCGGTTCCGTGGATGGCGTGGTCTGAATAATCGCCTCTTGGGTGATGATCTCCGGGACGATAATGGCCGTTGGATCCGGAGATGTATTGATTAAGGCGCAACCTAAGGTGATCATAGCCACAAAGGTGCAGGTGATTACCATTCGCTGGTGCATCGTCACTCATCTTCAAGAATTCGGCGGTGGTTACAAGCAACTAAACAAGCTGACCACCAGTTCCTCTGCCGTTAAAAAGAAAGCCAAAGGATCGCTGATATGTTCAACTCAAAGGCATTGGCTTACTCTATTTCAAGATAGCATGATAGGCGGCCGGATACAGGATGAGGGGCATACGGGAATCCTACTGCATACCGTTGATTGATACGGTCAAATATCAGGTTGTTTTAGAAGAGGTGTCCTGAGGAAGGGCTTAAACCGCTTCTTCTTTGTCGCGATTCAGCCAGCGAAGGGCGAGCTCCCCTATCCGCTCGGATCGCTGGCGTAAAATCGTGCACTCCGGCAAGGCTTCCAAAAAGGACTGGCCATAACGCTTGCTGAGGATGCGTTTGTCCAGGACGATCACCAGCCCTTCATCATCTTGGCGACGGATGAGCCGGCCGAAGCCCTGGCGAAAACGTAAGACGGCTTCCGGGATCGAGTACTCAAAAAATGAATTCTCGAATGTCTCCGAGCGAGCTGAAAAGATGGGGTCGGAGGGGACATCGAAGGGAAACTTGACAATGACAACGGCTTGTAACGCTGGCCCGGGCACGTCGACACCCTCCCAAAAGGAACGAGTGCCAAGAAGCACGGAACGGGTATCTTCCACTTTGAATTGAGCCAATAGCTGCTGTCGCGATGCGCCCTCGGTCTGGGCCAGGATGTCGATGCCGGCTTTGGCCAAAGGCGCTTCAATTGCTTCTAGCGTCGTCTTTAGCTGGCTATAAGAGGTGAAGAGGGCCATGGTCCGGCCGCCCAGGGCAGTAGCCACTTCGACGATGGCGCCTTCCACGTAACGCTGGTAGCCGGGCTGGTTCGGTTCGGGCATATCCGTCGGCAGGTAGACCAGCGTGGAATTCTTGTAATCGAAGGGTGAGCCGACGGCCAGTTCTTCCGCATGATCGGCATGAAGTCTCTGTTTCAGGTAATCGAACGAGGGCCGGCCGTCCCAACCTGATCCGGCCGTCCGCAGCGTGGCCGAGGTCATAATCACTGTTTCTTTGGTTTCGAAGATATGCTTCTCGATCAAGGGTCCCACGTGCAGAGGCGCTGCATGGAGCGATATTCGCTCCTTGTAAAGTTCAGCCCAATAGATGGTATCTTCTTGGGGGTCGACAAATAAAGCATCTAGATTGACCCGGGCATCTTCTAGATTGCGGGTCAAGCTGATTAAGGCCAGATATAAATCCTCGCCATCCTCGATCTCATAACTTTCCCAGAGGTCGGCCAGGTTGCTGGCCAACTTTCCTAGGTCGGCGGTGATGATTTTTAGGCTTGAATTGAAGTTGTCCCAACTCATGACCAGGTCGTCGAAGTTGGGTTGGGTTCTGATGGCCTGCACGAAGCGGACCTGCTCGGCGTACTTGCTCCGTTTGTTAATAAATTGGTTCAAAAACATGGACAAGATATCGAAAAACTCATCCATACGGGCGGAGGTTCGCTGTCCGGTCTCCCGCAACCGGTTTGCCTGACCGTCGATGGTAGCGCTGTAGTCGGCCGGCAATGCGGCCGCGGCCCTGCGTTGGAGATCGCCTACCAGACCGGCGCGGGGACGGTTGACTTCGTCGAGCATCCCTTCCAGGAAACGTTTATCGGCCCGGAAACTCAGCGCGTTGGTGACGGCCGACTCCAGATGATGGGCTTCGTCGGCGATCAAGTCCACGTACTCCGGCAAGACACGATTTTCAGAGGCCACGTCGGCTAGAAGCAAGGCGTGATTTATCACCAAAATATGGGCTAATTCAGCCTTGCGGCGGGCGAAATGTAAGGGACATCCTTCCTGGGCGCACTTTTCGGGCGTGCAAGCTTCGTTTTCAGCATTGAGCCGATCCCAGGCCAGGCGTTCTCCCGGCGTCCTCAGGCTGATCCCGCCCGCGTCCCCACTCTCCGAAGAAGGCAGCCAAATGAGAAGACGGGCGTACAAGGTCATCTCATCTGCATTGCCCGGCCCGCTGTGGCGCAACTGTTGGAACAGCCTGGTGCAGAGATAGTTACGCCTGCCCTTCAATACGGCCGCCCGCAATTCAAAAGGCAGCAACTGCCTGAGTTCCGGCAGGTCTTTGTTCAATAATTGGTCTTGAAGATTGATGGTGTTGGTCGAAACGACAACGCGCCGTCCGTTCTGAGTAGCCCAAAACGCAGCCGGCAGCAAGTAACCGATGCTCTTGCCGGTGCCGGTACCCGCTTCTACAAAAAGATGACCCCCTTGGTTAAAGGCATCGGCTACACCCTCCACCATTTGCACCTGCTGGGGCCGGTATTCATATTCAGGGAAATTGCGGTCAAAATTTCCGCCCGGCTTGAGCAAACCGGCGACGGTGGGAATGTCAAGGGGCTGCGGTTCGTCGGCCGGTAAAAGTTGTTGCCCTTCAGGTTTTGACGGCTTGAATAAACGCGCCAATCGCCCTTGTTGACCGAAGGCCTGGCGACCGGCCGTACGCAACGATTCCTCGAAAAAGAGGGTTTCTGGCCAGCCCAGTCGATTGCCAGATTGTACGATTTCGTTCAGAATGGCGAAATCCAGTTGATCGGCCCGGCGCTGTAACGCCAGGAACAATTGCATTGTTTGTTGGGCATCAAATAGAGCCCGGTGATCCCTATGCCCAGCTTCGAGGGGTAATTGCAGGTACCTGGCTAACGCTCCCAGGCCATATCGCCCGGCATCGGGCAATAGAATTGAGGCCAGGGTAATCGTGTCCAGGCGATGGTTGCCTAAGGCCAGGTTCTCGGCGTGCAGGAATCCCAAATCAAATCCGACATTGTGCCCCACCAGGATATGGTCGGCTAGAATTCGTTTTAGTTGGGGTTTGATCCGGAATATTTCGGGCGCATCTTCCACCATTTCTTGGGATATGCCGGTTAAAGAAGTGATGAATTCGGGGACCGGTTCTTGGGGATTGACCAGCGAAGACCACTCATCTACGATCGAGCCTTCATGGAAGGTAACGGCCGCGACCTCGATTATGGCATCAAAGTCGGAGTTTAGGCCGGTGGTTTCAAGGTCAATCGCAACGTAAGTGGTGGACATCAGGCGTCCGAGGATTATAGCACATTTGTTTGCAAACGCTGTTTGGTAGTCGAGTCAGAAAGGGAGCGAATTAAAGTCAGTAGAAGGTGTTGACACGATAACTGTTTGATCCTTTAGCTACTTAGAAGAAAGCCGCTGACTTGAACAAAAAATCATCTTTCTGCTTTCTTCAATTATCAGGATAAAAAGCCCAACAGTTGCTCCGAAACTTTCAGCCTTACCATTCTTAGGGAACGGGTTGAATCTGGGATATCTGGCGGCAAAACGTCCGGCGTTATAGGGATGAGCCGGCTTGAGGTGATCGCCCATAATGGTGAATTAGGATCGAAAATACTGATCCCATTGACAGGTTTGCGAGCTATCAAAACCCGGCCGCGAGAATTGGGCTTCGCCGGTACGGGGATTGATTGGACCGCCAGTCTCCGGCCGTAGCCAGCGGCCGTGGCCAGCAGGATCTGATCGTTTTCCTGAACCACCAGCGATCCGGCCAACTTTTCGCCATCACGCCGGTTAATAGCCTGGATTCCTAACAAGGGGATATCTGCTATGGCATAGCGGGTCAGCCGGCCGCTGTCCATCGCGGTCACCAGTTGGCTACCACCATTAACGCCGAAGAGGGCTACCGGTAAGCCCGGCAGCGGTTGGTCGAAGAGATAAGGCGTTGGGCCTTCGATTTGCTCAATCATCCCGTTCAGATTGTATACCCGGGCATAACCGCGGCTAGTCGCCACCATTAATTTTGGTTGTCGCTTGATGCTTTTCCATCGACCTATGGCGCTGACCTGTTCGCCTTCTTTCAGTTGGAAATAACCGGCCAAGTCTAATTCAAGCTCCTTTAGATCTGTTATGTGGCTGGATGTGGTTAACAGAAAGCGGTAGCGCGAGGTCATCAATAACAAGTATTCGTCCGGCCGGCAAGTCAGCGCCGTTAGGAGTTGTTGAGAAGGCGGGATATTGATATCGTCAGGCAAAGGTATCGACTTGGTACCGGACAACCGTTCGTCGCCCAAGGATGACACTTGAAAATAGCCACCGGCCGTCAATGTCACCAGATTTACTTGATCACCGTCGATCTCGGCTGTTTCATCCTCTTGGGCCGATAGGCGACGCTGTATTAGGGCCAGGTTGGCCGAGGAGACGTTTTGATTTGGAGAAGCCTGGCCAAGTTGCTGCCGTCCGGCTTTCGTATGCGCTCTGGCATCGATTTCCCCGGCCTGAATGCCGTGACCGATGATGCCAAGACCGGAAGTCACGCTGCTAAAAGTATCGATGGCCTTGACCTTCTCCCGGCCGAATTTTTCCATTAACATATAGCGAAAGGCCGGAATACCGGAGGAGCCACCGGTTCGAATCACAGCGTCGATATCATCGACGATTAGACCAGAATCTTTTACCGTCTGGTCTAAGTGGTGCTCGATAGCCAGAATCTCGTTGCGGATGATCACCTCGAATTCACTTCGAGTGACCATTTCAGTTACCCGAAAGCCTGGCCCTTTCAGGCGGATGATGGTGGCCATATCAGAGGAAAGCTGGCGTTTGGCTGCTTCCACGACGTCGAACATTTGCAAGGCGTAATTATTTATCACCAGACTGGTCAAGGCTTCGATCCCTTGCCGGTCTTCGGCCGATTGAGCGATTTCCCTTAAGAGATTTCGACTCTGTGGGGTTTGCAGCTCGATGATGGTTTGCCAGTTGGAAAAGACATCGAAGATCCATTTGGGTAAGGGCAAGCGGCGGTTCACCGAACCGTACAATGTGCCTTCGCCGAAATGCTTGGGTAGCTTAGATCGTACTAGTCGCTGGTCGAAAATATCACCGGCGACAGGGAGTCCGCCGGTAGACAAGACCTCCCGTTTCTTCTTTCCGCCCAGGCGCATGACGGTGAGATCGAGAGTGCCGCCGCCGAAGTCAAAGACGAGGATATTTTGGGGCTTATCGATAGTGGCGGCATAATGATAAGCGGCGGCCGTGGGTTCGTATTGCAGGTAGACCTGCTCAAAACCAGCCCTGAAGGCTGATTCCAGCAGCCGTTGTTCGGCCAGCGCATCGGCCGCCGGATCGATGCTGAAGTGGACCGGCCGGCCCAGGACCACCTTGCGGATTTCCCGCCCCAGAAAACGTTCTGCCCTAATCCTGGCTTTCGTCATATAGAGGGCGATGAGATTTTCTAACGAATAATAAAAAGGGCCGACCACGGTTCCCTGGTATTCGGGATCTCGTAAACCACTCTTGATTGAGAGAAATAAGCGGCCGGGAGATAGTACATCTGTCCAAGCGTACACATCGGTCACGTAAAACATGTCGGCGCCGTATACTTCCACTTCGCCGACCCAGACCTTCTTCATTTTGACCGGTCTGCCCACGTTTTCGTCGAAGTAGCGGTTGACCGCTTCCCGGCCGATGGTGACCCTCTGGTTGTTGGTCAGGTAAAGGGCCGTCCGGGCCACATGGGGATTGGTGTTCGCCGGGTCCAATGGCAGCAGAGTTACTTCCTGTCCATCATATACGGCCATGCCGGAATTCGTCGTGCCGAAATCCATACCTAGAATCAGAATTCCACCTCCTTTTGACAGGGCGTTTTTATGATAAACGCCCCGCTAATCTCTCTGCGTCAACTGGCCAACACTCTAACCTATCACTTCCGGCAAAATACGCTGTAAAGTGTTGAACAATCGCGGCGCCAAATCTGGGATCGTACCGTTGAATTTTCATTTGGCGGGCCTGTTCCGGAATTCAAGGCGACGCACCATCCTAAATATGGCCGGGACGAGAGGCTACGCAGGGGAGCAAGAAACTTAGCCGTTTTAGCCGTTGTCACCAGAGAAATGGGTACTTTTTTGTGGCTGTTCGTTGACCTGCAGTTGGAAGATGTCCGGTCGGGCGTAGTGGCCGTTGACGTCTAAGGTGAGACGACCTTCGATAGCTTGCAGGGGTTGGATTTCGGCCGTCAAGATACCTGGTTTATCGAATAGCGGTCCGGCCAGGCATTCGCCAGTGGGGCCATAAATCGCGCTGCCGCCGGTCATCAACAGATCATCAGCTTCGCCTGGTAGCGCCTCCAATAACGCCAGACCAAGACCGCTAACCTCGACCCGGCGCAAAACTGTGCCGGAGGCGATGACGAAACAACGTCCTTCGAAGGCGTAGTGGCGAGAGGCTAACTGGTGTATATCATGAACCGAGGGCCATTGGGCGACGTGGATAAGTTCTTGTTTGGCGTGCATAGCCGCCCGGGCCAAGGGCATCCAATGCTCCCAACAAACCAAGCCGCCCAACCGGCCGAAGGCTGTGTCGACGACGGTCAGAGTGCTGCCATCTCCCTGACCCCAAACCAATCGTTCCGTATAAGTAGGCATCAATTTTTGATGTTTGCCCAAGATCTCTCCGTCCGCGCTGATATAGAGCATGGTGTTATAGAGCGTGCCGCCGTCTCGCTCATGCAGACCCATGACCACAATCGTGCCGGCGGCTTTCGCTGCCCGGCATAAAGGATCGATCTCGGGACCTGGAATCGTGGCGCTATTGACGAACAACTGGCCGAAGATCTCTTTGGCCGGTGGATGGTCCCAAATTGCCGCCTCAGGGGCGGAATCGAGCCAAATAGGGTACCCGGGCAACCATGTCTCCGGGAATACAACCAGTCGGGCTCCGGATTTCCCAGCTTTTAATATCAGATCGCCTGCTTTGGCTACACTCTCTTTCAAATTAAGGAATGAGGGGCTATCCTGGACCGCGGCTACGATAAAAGGCTTAAGGTTCTGATCCATTGGTATTCTCCAAAGTTGTTCAACAATATGACTGCAACGGCTCACTTATACTCACGCGGGGAAGAGCCGTTACAGTCCATCATCTCGGTTTCAAAACTAGCTTGATTAGTGTACCAGAATCCTGGTTTGGTTTTAGGATTTCGGCCCCATCCGGTAAAATTTACCCTTATGCCACTAGAGGAAAAGCGAATATTGGTCACCGGTGCAACCGGCTTCATTGGCGGCCGGTTGGCTGAGCGCCTGGCTCTGGAATATCGCGCCATAGTCACCGGCGCCGGACGCGATTTAGAGAAGGTCGGCTGGCTCGACGAGGCTGGCGTGAGGCTGCAGCGGTTCGAGATGCTCGAATCGAGCAGTTTCGCCGATTTGTTGGCCGGGCACGAGATCGTTTTTCACCTGGCGGTGGCTTCAGGGTCCAGCAAGCCTGGAGTAGCCCAGCAGGTGAATGTAGAAGCCGTTGCCGAATTAATACGAGCATCAGCGAAGGCCGGCGTGAAGCGCTTCGTTCACGTGAGTTCGATGGCCGTCTATGGTCCCCCGGAAGGCGAGGTGATAACCGAGGAACAGCCTCTGGATACGACACAAAGGGCTCTTTACGGCCGGACGAAGGCCTTGGGAGAAATGTTGGTTATGGATACGACCAGAGATGTTTGTTTACTATGGCGCCATGTGCGGCCGAAATCCTCGCAAGGTGCCGCGTTGGGCTGCCAAAGGATTGCTTCCTGTCGTCAAGCCGTTTATTGGGCGAACTGAGTCGACGGATGATCTTTTGAAGTATTATACAAATCGTGCTATCTATCCTACCGATAAGGCGAAACGTCTGCTTGGCTACCAGCTGAAAATATGCCTGGACGAAGGTATGAAACGAACGGAAAACTGGCTACGAAAGGCGGGCTATATGTGATGCTGCCGTGCCCGTATCTTGCCGGCCCGGTTTTAGGGCAACATAGACTCGTATAGGATTAGAGCAACGTATCAGAAGCAAGTACGTCTGAAATAATCTGGACATGAACTACATTCTTCTAATCTTGATAGTGATAGGTGCCGGGCTTTTTCTCTATTGGCTGCTGGTGATGACCGAGGGCGTCTATTTGGGCCGGCGGGTTGTGGTCTGGCTGTACGATCTGACGGCAAACAAGTATGATGGCATCAAACAATTTGATGTTGATCACGAGCGAGCGACCATCAGTATCCCATTGTCTCGGACTTTGGCTGGTCTGCAGAAGCCCCTGGTGTTAGATGTGGCGACAGGCACCGGCCGCGTCCCGGTACTGCTGATGCAAGAAGCCGGCTTCGCCGGTCGCGTAGTCGGCCTGGATGCGGCTGGAAAGATGTTGGCCATCGCCTCTTCAAAGTTAGGAGCACTGCCGGCCGAAAATGGTTATCGTGCTGCCCTTATCCAACAAACGGCCGTGCCGCTGCCGTTCCCGAGTAATATCTTCGATGCCGTAACTTGTTTGGAGGCACTGGAATTTTTTCCATCGGATGAGGCCGCATTAAGTGAGATGGTGCGCGTTTTACGACCTGGGGGGGTACTGATGACAACCCGGCGCAAGGGGTACGAGGCCAGGATGTTCGTCGACCGCTACCGCTCGGCCGAGAGTTTTGAAGCATTATTGCGAGATACCGGTTTAGCATCAGTGAAGACGGATATCTGGCAAATTAATTATGATCTGGTAACCGCCAGGAAAAGGAGTATATCATGAGTGTTGTACGTTGGGGTCTGCTATCGACGGCCCATATTAATCGAAGGGTCATCCCGGCGATTAGGGCTTCAAATAGTAGCGAATTGGTCGCCGTAGCCAGCCGCGATCTGGATAAGGCCCAGGCTTATGCCAGCGAGTGGGAGATTCCCCAAGCTTATGGCAGCTATGAAGCGATGTTAACCTCGGACCAGGTCGATGCGGTCTACATTAGCTTGCCTAATCACCTTCACGCCGAGTGGTCGATCAAGGCCATGGAAGCCGGTAAACATGTCTTGTGTGAAAAACCTTTCGCCATCAGCCTGGAAGGAGTAGACCAGATGATAGCCACGGCCGAGAAAACTGGCATGGCTTTGGCCGAAGCTTTTATGTACCGGCACCATCCCCAGACGAAAGTGGTCGGCGAATGGGTTCGGGGCGGTCGCCTGGGCGAGATTACTTACCTGCATGCCGTTTTCAATTTTAATGGCCTGGATCCGGATAATGTGCGGCTCGCTCCTGATTGGGGAGGTGGCTGTCTTTGGGATGTGGGCGTCTACCCGCTCTCCCTGGCCCAATATGTCATGGGGGATGTGCCGGAGTGGGTCATTGGTGACCAACAAATGGGTGAGTCAGGTGTCGACGTGGTCTTTTCGGGGCAACTGCATTATGCAGACGGCCGGGTAGCCCAAATCTCGTCGTCATTCCATACGCCTTTTCATACTTTCGCCGAGATCATCGGAACTGAGGGCCGGTTGACCCTTCATCGCCCCTTCGTTCAGATGGATGATGGCTCGCATCTCACATACACCTCGCCAGATGATGAAGTCCGGCAAGTTGAGGTTCTGGCAAAAGAGCTTTACCTCGGAGAAATCGAGGACATGAACGCCGCGATTTTGGATGGTCAAGCTAATTATTTGACGTTGGCGGAAAGCCGAAACCATGTGCGAACGGTCCTGGCTCTTTATGAGTCAGCCAGAACGAATCAGATAGTGCAGCTGGCATAAAAGACTGGTAACTGCGAAGTTCCTACAATCTTAAGATTTATGGAGAGGTCAAATGAATGAGATCGAGAATGAAGTCTGGCGGACTGTTCACCGGCAACTGGATAGCATCTTTTCCAAGGATGTGGCAACTTACCAGGAGACCACGGCCGAGGATCTGTCGTTATATGAGTGGTTCGTCACGCCAAACAGGCAAGATGGCTTACCTTTTCACTTCTTCATGATCGAACATGGTTGGGCAGGCATGCCCGAGGCTTACCGGTATGATTTACTGAATAAACGATTGCAGTTATATGGCGACACGGCCATTGTCACCTATACATTCATGTTGACCCAAGTCATCGAAGGCGTGCTCAGCCACCGCAGTCATAACGAAAGCCGGGTGCTCGTTAAAGGCGAAGGGGGTTGGCAAATCGTTCACGTCCATAAATCGCCGGGCTGGAGGGCACCCTACGCGGTCCCCAAAGGATAACCAGGCAACCGACCTTACCGATTCTTAATGTTGCAGGATTTGGGAGAGGAACAGCTTGGTCCGATCTTCCTGCGGATTGGTGAAAATCTCCTGGGGCGTCCCACGTTCGACGATCAAACCATCGTCGAAGAAAAGCATGCGATCGGCCACACCTCGGGCAAAGCCCATTTCGTGAGTGACGACTAACATGGTCATGCCTGACTGAGCCAAATTATGCATAACGTCCAATACCTCTTTGATCATTTCCGGATCGAGGGCTGAGGTCGGTTCGTCAAAGAGCATGATTTTTGGTTGCATCGCTAGCGCCCGGGCTATGGCGACGCGCTGCTGCTGGCCACCGGAAAGCTGGGCCGGAAATTTGTTAGCCTGTTCGGGAATACCGACGCGCTCTAAAAGCTCCATGGCCCTTTCATTAGCCTTACTTCTGGGCATGCGCCGCACCCAAATTGGCCCCAGCGTCACGTTCTGCAGCGCCGTCAGGTGAGGAAAAAGGTTAAATTGTTGGAAAACCATCCCGACTTCGCTGCGAATTGCTTCGACATTGCGTATATCGTGAGACAGCTCGATGCCGTCGACGATGATGTCGCCCTCCTGGTGCTCCTCCAACCTGTTTATCGTGCGAATGAAAGTGGACTTTCCTGATCCTGAGGGGCCGAAAATGACGATCACTTCGCCGGCCTGAACGGTTAAATCGATGCCGCGCAGCACATGAAAATCATCATACCATTTTTGTACGCCGCGACAAACGATGATGTTCTCTTCGTTGATTTCTTTTTCCATATCGGACGACATTCTCGCTACTCCTCAGCCTGACGAAAAAAATAATGACTCTTATATGATGTGCTGCCAACAAAACTCGAACGCCTGACCAGATTCATCAATATTTCTTAGCGTTCACCTACGCCCAAGGCTTTTTCGAGGCGGCGACTGCTATAAGACATCGAGTAGGTGAATATCCAGAATACGGCGGCAATGAAAATATATACTTCCGCCTGGTCCCCTGTCCACTCCGGATTGCCGGCGAGGATAGCCTTACCAATGCCTAAGATGTCGGTCAGGCCGACAATAACGACCAGGGTTGTGTCTTTAAAAAGCGAAATAAATTGGCCGACAATAGCCGGGATGACGAGACGAAGCGCCTGGGGCAAGATAATCAACAAGGTAGTCAGACTACCATTAAGGCCAATGGCCTTGGCGGCATCGTATTGGCCCAAGGGTATAGCTTGCAATCCCCCGCGTACATTTTCAGCCATGTAGGCAGCGCTAAACATGGTGATGCCAATGAGAGCTCGAAGAAGACGATCGATGCGAAAATCCTCAGGCAAAAATAACGGCAACATGATGGAGGCCATGAATAAGATGCTGACCAGTGGTACGCCTCGTACAATCTCGATGAATAAGGTGCAAAAGGTCTTGACGACGGGTAAAGTGCTACGACGGCCGAGGGCTAATAAGACCCCTAAGGGAAAGGATGCAGCGATTCCCACGGCTGCCAAAAGTAAATTGATCAGCAGACCTCCCCAGAGCGTTGTCTGGACAATGGGCAATCTTTCGCTGTTGGAAAAACCATGCAGCAGGATAACAATGATTGGCAGCGAAAGCAGCCACAAAACGATGGCCCATTTGACTTTGCCTAGAGGCGTGCGACCGAGGCCATAGCCTATAAATAAAATGGCTATATTGGAGAAGAAAAATAGGCGCAAAGTCGTCCGTGTAATATTGGCCAGATCGAAAGGAACCACGATGCCGAGAATAAGAAAGCCGACGGTAAGCATGATGGCGAAGTTGCGGATGAGATTTCCCCAAATGGCCCAACTAAAACCAAAGAGGAAAGATATGATCCAGATGCTGATGCCGATCCGAAAAAGCTCTTCTTGTGGATACTGTCCGATAGCGTACAAAATAGGGCTGGTCGTAACCGGAGCCCAATTTGCCTGCAAAAGCCAGGCACCTAACAAAGTTACGAACCGAATAATGATGTAGAGTGCGATGATGGTTAATAGGGCGTTATACCAGGTGTTGAAGAGGTTTTTCCGCAACCAGGCAATGGGTTTTATCTTGCGGTCTGGACGCCGGATCGTTGGCGTTGCAGCTGTCATGCTATCTCTCCGTGAAGGCAATACGGCTATTGTAAATATTTAATATGACGGAATAAGTCAGGCTGAGGAGCAGATAGGTGCCCATGATCATCAGGAAAACGGGCACGGCGCGCCCGGCTTGGTTGATCATGATCCGACCCACTCCGAACAAATCTGGATAGCCAATGGCGATGGCCAAACTGGAGTTTTTGGTCAGATTCAGATACTGGCTGATCAGGGGTGGGGTGATCACGCGCATTGCCTGGGGAAAGATGACTAATCTCAAGGCCTGGAACGGTTTTAAACCGATGGCTCGGGCAGCTTCCACCTGTCCTTTGGAGACCGCCTGAATGCCCGCGCGCACGATTTCGGCAATGAACGCAGCCGTATATATGACCAGACCCAGCAAAAGGGCCGCAAACGGGGTTGTAAAGACGAGACCGCCTTCATAATTGAAATTCCCTAAAACAGGGACATTGGGAAGAAGCGGTTGGTTTGGAAGTAAAAACCAGGCCACCAGGGGAGGTATGATCACGATTACCAGGGCTACCAAGAAGGGATGGGTATCCCGGCCGGTACTCACCTGATATTGGCCAAGGATGATAAACACGATCAAAGCTACCACGATCGCCAGAGCCAATATCACCAGCCAGATCAAAGTTGTCTCAGTCGGAAAGAACCAGGACAAAGAGATACCACGCTGGTTAATGAGTAAGATATTGCCCAGATTGATACTTTCTTTGACGCCGGGAAGGGTTTGGAAGACGCCGAAAAAAATGAAAAAAAGCAGAACTAGCAGGGGAATGTTGCGAATTGTTTCCACATAGACGCCGGCAATGCTCCGGATGAGCCAGTTTGAGGAGAGGCGAGAGATGCCGACGATGATGCCCAGTATCGTGGCTAGAACAATGCCGATCAAGCTGACTTTTAGGGTATTCAACAAACCCACGGCGAATGCCACGAGAAAGGACATCGAGGGGTCGTAGTCGATGATGATGCTCTCGCCGATAGGGAAACCGGCCGCCTCTTGAAGGAAGTCAAAGCCTAAAGATAGTCCCCGAGCATTGGCAGCATCAAGCACATTGCTTAATAAAGAAGTACAGGAAGCCCAGCACAACTATCGCCGAAACGACCTGGGCTACACCTTTAAGGACACGATCATCGCGCCATAGGGGAACGCCTTGGTAGGAAAAGATGGAAGTGCTGCTTTCAGGCTCTTTCATATTCGGTTGCTGGAAAAGGGTGCAGCCCCGATTAACCGGGGCTGCACCAGTCTATATCATGGGTTTATGATTTTATTTCATAGGCGGGGCGTAAATCAGACCACCGTTGGTCCACAGTTCATTCTGCGCCCGCGGTAGTTCGAAAGAAAGGCCATCTGGCCCCAAGTAGCGATCGTAAATCTCACCGTAATTGCCAACTGCGCTGATCACGTCGACGACAAAATCAGCATCCAGTCCAAGATCGGCCTGTCCGAATTCACCCTCGGTGCCGAGCAGACGACGGATGGCGATATCATCGCTATTCACCATTTCGGCTACGTTTTCAGACGTAACTCCCAGGTTCTCGGCGTTGATCAAAGCGAAGGTGACCATCTTGACGATGTCGAACCATTGGTCATCACCAGCGGGTACGGCCGGGGTCAAGGGTTCTTCGGAGATAGTGACGTCCAGGATCATATGGGCATCGGGATCTGCGAATCCACTACGAATTGCGCCCAGCTGGGATTTGTCGCTGGTGGTTGCGTCGCAACCGCCGCTCTCATAGGTGCCGTAAACGGTGCCTGTATCCTCAAAGACAACCGGTGTGAATTCCAGTCCTCGTTGGCGGAAGGCATCGGACAGGTTGAGCTCAGTGGTGGTGCCACTGGTCACACAAACGGTCGCGCCATCCAGTTCCTCAAGGGTGCTAATACCAAGAGCAACGGGGACCATGAAGCCCTGACCATCGTAGAACATGACGTTAGTGAAGTTGCCCCACTGGGCGTCACGGGAGGATGTCCAGGTTGCGTTTCGGGAAAGGACATCAACTTCACCAGTCTGCAAAGCAGGTCCGCGCTCTGCAGCTGTCAGAGGCACATATCTCCACTGCTTCGGCATCGCCAAGTACGGCCGCGGCGAGAGCCCGGCAAAAGTCGATATCAAATCCTTGGTTGATGCCGTTTTCATCCAAATAACCGAAACCAGCCAGGTCAGTGCGTGAACCACAAACCAGGCGACCACGGTCACGGACTGCCTGTGCGATCTCACCGCCGGCGGCTACTACCGCGACAGGCGCAGCTTCGCCGCCTTCGGCCGGAACTTCAACAATACGGGTCACTTCGACTTCAACTGGGACTTCAACTTCAACTTCGCGAGTAACTTCTAAGACCTCGCCCTCGCCAACGGCAACCTCGACAATTCGGGTCACTTCAACCTCGACGGTTTCCGGTTCTGCTTGGCTACAGGCAGCCAGGACAAAGGCCACGAGTAATAGGACGGTAATAAGAGCAAATCGTTTCTTCTTCATTTTATTTCCTCCGAAATATGTGTGGGATTATCTGACTAAACGCTAGATACGATCGAAAAATCTAATATTGGCGAGCACCTCCTAATGCTGTATTAGGCCGGAGTCTCCGGCGACCGATATGTAGGTGCGTCCCGTTGACCGAAAAAGCACCGAAAAAGCAATGAGGATAGGGTTTTAGTCGCAGGACGTTGAACAGCCTGAGTAAATAGTATAATCACGGATAGCATTTGAGCAAGTACTTGCGTACTATAATCTACTTTTGTCCAAGTAGTAGAGCACGACTGTGGTGAAAAAATGGGATCAAGTATCTAGAACCGTGACCCGATTTTGATGGTGAATTTATGAAAAACAGTCAGGATTTTGTCCTAGATATTCTAATTTATGCAAATCAACTCAAACGTACGGCCCGTACTGGTTGGAGCCAGCGAGGCATACCGGTGGCCGAGAACGTTGCCGACCACAGTTATGGCGTCTCGTTCACGACCTTGATCCTGGCCAAGAGGATCAGTGAAGATATTGATTTGGAAAAAGCGTTAATCATGGCCCTGCTCCATGATCTACCAGAAGGCTTGACCAGCGATATACCGGCGCCGGCCTGGCGTTTCTTACCGGCCGGCAGTAAGGCCAAGAGTGAGCGAAAGGCGATGGTTACCATCCTCGATTCCGACCGGGAAGCGTCTGATCTAATGGCCATCTGGGAAGAGTATCAAGAAGAAGGTTCGCCTGAAGCGCGACTGGTCCACGATGCGGACAAGATCGACCTCTATTTGCAGGCTCTTATTTATGAGGAGCAGACCAATAATCAGCAGCTGCAAGAGTTTTGGTTGAACCAGGTCGAATTTCATTATCCGGCTGCCCAAGTGATATATGATTCTCTTAAAACCAGACGCGGCCGCTGACCCGGACATTAAGCTACCTTGCCGCCCTCCCACCTTCTTATTATACTCGCCCGCGTGAGTGATAAGAGATATCGTCAGGTGGTCCATGCCGGAAATGGCCAAATCCTGGTTGAACGTGTGCGCTGGTGTGACGGTTTCGCCAGTAAGGCTCGTGGTTTTACATTTCGACGCCAACTGGCGCCAGGTGAAGGGCTGGTTTTGGTCGAAACGGCCGATAGCCGGGTCAATTCAGGTATTACCATGCTGTTCTGTTTTATCGATCTGGGCATTGTTTGGGTAAATGGGGAAGGTCAGGTCGTCGATAAGGTAATCGCTAAACCATGGCGACCATCGTATCTACCCCAGGCTCCTGCACGATATGCTATTGAGGCGGACCCGGAAATCGTTCAGCTTGTCGAAGTCGGCGATCAGGTTAATTTTACCAACCCGTCAGTTGTTAATGAAGGCGACCAGGGAGCTGCTTAACTCGGGGTTATCTGTGCGCCATTTTTCGCGGCTCATTAGCTGCATTTTGCTTATTACGCTTTTCTCCTTCCTTCTGTCTCCGGCAATGGTGTCTGCGCAGGACAACGAGCCAACACCGACGGCCGAACCGCCAGGTCAGGATCCGGTAGAACCGGATGTACCGCTCGTCCATATCGTCCAGGAAGGTGAAACGCTTTTTAGCATCGCTCAGCTGTACGAGACGACCGTCGAAGTGTTAGAGCAACTCAACGAAATCAGTGATCCCTCCCTGGTATACGTTGGGCAGGAGCTGGTCATCCCCGGTGGTGGCGGTGATGTCGTGGCGACAATCCACACAGTGCAGGTAGGGGACACGCTGCAAGATTTGGCGACAGCCTACAATACAACCTGGGAAGCCTTGGCTGACCAGAACCGGCTAATCTACCCTGGCTATTTGGCGGCCGGTCAAGAGCTATCGATCCTTAGCCGGACCGGGACAACAGGAGCCCAACCTTCCACCGGTACCGCTCATGTTGTCCGGCCGGGCGACACCCTGTTAACGATCGCGGCCGAATACAATCTATCGCCGGCTGAGATCGTCTCCGAAAATGAGTTGTCATTCCCAACTTATCTTTATCAAGGCCAGCGTTTACGCTTACCCGGTCAAAGCAAATACCAATCGCTGCCCGGATATTGGCGGCAAGTGCGCTTGTATCCGGCGCCCGTCACTCAGGGTGATACCGTGGCCATTTATGTGGAGAGTACCTTGGCAGGAGTACCGGAGGGTAACTTCGCCGGTCGGGCGCTGCACTTCCAGGCTAATCAAGATGGCTACATCGCGATGGTTGGATTGGACGCTTTTATGGAACCAGGACTTTATCCGTTGGAATTGGTGGGCAGCGGCGACAGGCCATGGCCTCCATTTGAGCAAGATGTGCGCCTGTTATCGGCTGGTTACGGCGTCCAATATGTCACGGTGCCGGAAGAATTAAGCTATTTGTTAGCGCCAGAAGTGCGGGCTGAAGACGAAGCTTTGATGGCCCCATTCTTCTCCCAGCTTAGCGAACGACAATGGGAGGGTCCTTTCCAATATCCTGTCAATAATGCGCCCATAACGGCCGGTTATGGTGATGCCCGCTCTTATAATGAAGGGCCGATCGAGATATTCCACACCGGCATTGACTTTTCCGGCCCGATTGGAACGCCTATCCACGCTCCGGCCGTTGGAACGGTTGTGTTTAGCGATACGTTGGCGCTGCACGGCAATACCCTCATCGTGGATCACGGATTGGGGGTGATGTCCGCCTACTATCATCTTTCAAAAGTGCATGTCAGCCTGAATGAGCAACTAGATACGGGACAAATCATTGCCGAGGGGGGCTCGACTGGCTTATCAAGCGGTCCCCACTTACATTGGGATGTGCGGGTAGGAAACGTGCCGGTCGACGGCCGGCAATGGACAGAGGAGGATTTGTTTAGCCAGGTCATCTTGGCTGTTTCGGCGAAAGCTGAGGAAAAGGAAGAGGGATCGTAATTACAACACTATTTTGGCAGTGCTGTAGCCGCTTGGTATAATGTTGGGTCGAGATCAGACCCCATTGTCAGTTTTTCCAGGATGGCGTTTCTGACAGAATTTCAGCAGAAAATTTTCATAAACAGGACAATATGATCCTGTTCTTGTGTCAGAGGAGAATGAAGTGAATCAGTCTCAAACCCAGACTTATGAGTACTGGGCGAGCGAGTTTGTCTTAACAAAGTCAGATATCGAGCAATTATATAATCATTTTCTTGAGGTGGAGCGTCCCCAAACGGCAGGTGAGATCGCCTTAGTCATTATTTCGCATCGTGTGGCAGAGGAACGAAATCGCATTAAGCAATTGATGAAGGGTCGCACAGTGTACCAGCCCAAGGAAAGCCATAAAAAAGGTGCTAAGCTGGTTTTTCCAGCGCTTCGATTCGCACATGGTAAGGTGACGTCGGTTCGCGAGGGCTACGATCCAAAGTACGGGCAATACGATGTAATTGCCGTCGAGATCGAAGGTAAATCTGCGAGAGTTTGCCTCAAAATTACCGGGCGAACACTTCTTGAATATGGATAATGGCGATACATTCGACCCCTTAGCCGATGTAAATCCGGAAGAGATTTACGAGAGTTATGGGTCAATGGTATTGGAGAAAGTGGCTTCCGGTTTGGAATCGCGAAATGAATTCGTGCACCTGGGAGACAAGTGGTTCGTCAAGGATTTAATGGCCGAAGTTAATATCGGTCACCTACACCTTGCCGAAGCTGTTTTGGAAGTGAATGAGGGCGGACCGTTAACCTCGGAGGAGATAATCGTACACCTGGATATGGATAAGGGTCTTGATCCTGAAGTACGCCTATTCTCATTTAACTATGCCTTGAACCAGGACGAACGATTTGATGAAGTCGGCGTGCCAGGAAAAGTGAATTGGTTCTTGGGCCGGCTGGAACCGGATGCGGTTCTGATAGTTCCCGAAAGATTGCGTTACAGGCCCATATCCTATGATCGGGCCATTCTTAGTCCGCAATTGCTTCTCTTGGAACGGGAACTAGATGATGAATGGTCAGACCTTGGAGCCGGTCGATTCTGCACAGCCGACTATATTGTCCCTGACTTACCCGCATCGTTGGGCTGGGACATTGCCTCTTAGCTCTCGCACCCGGCCGTTTTTTCCAACGGGCAGTTCGCCAAGGCAACGTGTGACGTTAGTAGACGAGCAATCAGGTGAAGAAATAGTCGCCTGGGTGATTCAGGAACATCGCTATATCTTCGGTCTTGAGTCTTGGTACGAACAAAACAAGATCCCGGTTGGCGGCTTCATAACTTTGAAACCCGGACCGGAAACGGGTGTCGTTTTGATAGATTATGATCGGCGCCGGCCGAAACGTGAATGGATACGATTGGCCAGTGTGGTCGATAATCAATTGGCCTTCGAGTTGGAGCGACGTAGCGTTGGTTGTGGCTATGATGATCTGCTTATCGTGGGCACTGACTTTGTTGCGGCAGTAGATGCATTAGCCCGGCGTTTCGAATCTGATCAACGATCTCTCAATTCATTGATGACCGGTATCTTTCCTACCCTGGCAAAGTTGAACCCGCAGGAAACGGTTCATACAAAGACGCTTTATAGCGCACTTAACATGCTTCGCAGGGTGCCACCAGGTCCACTGTTCGCCGAATTGATCAAACAACCCGCGTTCCAACCCGTAGGTGACCACTATTGGCATTACGATAGAAGCCGGGCCAGATAATAATGGACAAGTGTCCGGATTTGGCTGTTTTATTTGATACGAGAGGAGAAAGGTGAGTAGACCACGACCAAAAATCAGCGTCGCTCAGTTGAAGCGCCCTACCCTGGAAACCAAGTTTCACATCGATTTTGGTTGGTGGGATCAATCAGATTTGGATTTAAAAACGTATTTGTTTAGCCGTTTGGAAATTGGTGACGAAAGTGCCCTAGAGCAAGGTGTAGAGTATGTCGATCTGGTCGATCCTGAAACCGGAGAAGTAAGGCAGGTTGATAGTTTTCAATACGCGATGCAGACGTATTTTAGCCAATTGCCAGATGATTTTGTCAGGCTTTCCTCGCTAGTAGATGCCGTATTCTATTTGTTGCTGGCCAATGCTAATAAGCCTATGTCGGCTTTGGAAATTTCCGGCCGTGTTGATCGGGATCCAGAAATCGTATTGAAAACGATATCAGGTCCTCGTATCTACCAGGGGATCAGGCCGATATTCGATGAAGATAGGTGAAATTAGAGCCGTCGATAGTAGATGATTGTAGGCCTATCAAACGACCAAACCGGTCTTTATGGCACTGGTCGCTTGGGATGTTCTAGTGAATCACTCTTTTTTACCGGCGCATTCCCTCTTTTAAGAAAGCCGAAGTTGTTGACTGGAAAAAAGATATTAATCTCTCGGCTTTCTATCAGCGAAAAGTTTCGTCCTTGCTCATTAACTAAGCAATATCAGGAACTTTTCTCTACTTATAGCTGAGCCATGTCTTCCAAAATAAAGGTGACGGTTAAATTGTATGGAACGCTGCGCCGCCACCGGCCGGCGACAATCTCTGGTGCGGCCCACCACCCTTTCAGCCTCGACGTTTTGCCAGGGTCTAGGATTAATGATCTCGCGGCCGAACTGGGTTTAAACGAAAGCTTAGTGAGTGCCGTTGCTGTAAATGGTGAGGCTGCCGACAACGTTTTGCTTCATGATGGTGACGAGGTGCGATTTTTTCCACCATCGGCCGGAGGATGATATTATGCATGTCTTTATTGCCGGATTAATGCAGGGTTCGCGCCAGGATCATCTGATCGATGGCCAGGATTACCGGGAAAGGATCACCGCAGCACTGCTGCCCATATCCCCGAAGCGAAGATCAGCGACCCATATGCGATGCACCCGAATAGCGTTGATTATGAATCAGGCCAGGTGCAGGAGACTTTCATATCGATGACAGCATTGGCCGGGCAAGCTGACCTGGTGATCGCCTACCTGCCCGAGGCCAGCATGGGGACGGCCATCGAAATGTGGACAGCTTACCATGCCGGCCGATATGTGATTGCCGTCACTCCGTTGGCCCATAATTGGGTAGTCAAAGTGACGGCCGATGAGATCTTGCCAGACTTGGATGCGTTATTGGAGTGGATCGAAAACGGCCGGATAGCCCGGATAATGGATGGGGGTTCTTAGTCTGCTCATAGCCCTTCGTGATTGCAGGCTTGGCGAGCCATTGACGCTCGCCCGGACAATGATTAGAATTGTTATTCACAATTGAAGATTCACTAGACTATTTAAGCACGTAAC
>CAVVOI010000020.1:0-126316 GCA_963749825.1 uncultured Chloroflexia bacterium
GGCTGGCTATCGGAGATGGGTGGGGAAATCGGCCGGGCCGGCCGAGGCATGCCATATTAAGGACATCGCATCGCTCCACTGAAATATTCATTGACTTCAGATGCGTTTCGGTGATATTCTGCGTCTGATCCTATCCTGAAAAGTGATACTGAGAGATCGGGTAGCTTGTAGGCAGTTTATCTCGGAGAGGTACAGAATCGTGCACGAAAACTACCATTTTGGAAACATCAGGGCGTTTCTCAGGGAAAGTTTCTCCCTCGAAGATTTGTTCAATCTGTGTTTTGATACGCCCGAGCTACAGCAGGTGTACGAGGAAAGGCCGACAAATACCTCAGCAGGCTCGTTTGCCAGGCTCATGGTCGAGTATGCAGACAAAAAGGCTCTGGTTGAAACCTTACTAGAGGCGGCGAAAGAAAAGAATCCAAGTATGTATGCAAAACACGAACCCCGCTTCCATATCGAGCCAATCATCGATGCAAACTATCAGGACGAGTCACGTGTGGAATCATCGGCAATCGTGCTACCGGACAACGACCTCGGCAAAGGTTTGATGCTTGGCGGTTTGTATAGGGACATACCACTTAAGATAATGGCCCCTGATTGGGCGGAATACGGTACAGGTGGCTGGGTACGAAGTGGCTGGCTATTCATACCACAATTGACTCCCAGCCATGCGGTTGCGTTCTTCAAGGCCCACGTCCTGGAGGACGGATCGGGCTACATACATTTGACAGATGCTTCAGACCCGGTGCATACGATTTGGTTGGTAACCACAGACGGATTGAAGATTGAAAAGGAGTTTCACTACGTCGTCCATCCGGCCGATGTATGGCATTTTTAGGATGGCGCAGAAACCTCAAGGGGCCTTTGCAGCCAGTGGGCCTAAGAGTAGCTTGCCGAGCATAAGCCGCGGTACTCTGGCCCCCCTGGACCGATATCCGAAGAGTAAAGATAGGAGACTGAGAGCATGAGACTAAAAGGAAAGGTAGCCCTAATAACCGGAGGGACCTCGGGAATCGGCCGTGCCACGGCCTTGCGCTTCGCAGGCGAGGGAGCGGCGGTCGCTATCACTGGGCGCAACACCGAGCGTGGGGAGCAGGTTGTCCAGGCCATCGTCGAGAATGGCGGCGAGGCGCTGTTCATCCGCTCCGATGTGCGCTTTGCTGAGGAGTGTCGTCGGGCGGTCGAACAGACCCTCGTTCGCTTCGGCAAGATCGACGTGCTGTTCAATAATGCTGGGGTGTTCCATCCGAGGACCATCCCGGAATGTACAGAAGAGGAGTGGGACGAGACCATCGACACCAGCCTCAAGGGCGCTTTCTTGATGTCGAAATACGTCCTGCCGTCAATGATCGAGCGTGGTAACGGCTCGATTATTCACACTAGTTCGGGATGGGGAATCCTGGGAGGCGACAAAGCGGCAGCGTACTGCGCCGCCAAGGGTGGACTGGTGGTGATGGCCAAGGCCATGGCTATCGATCATGGTCCCGATGGGATTCGCGTGAACTGTGTTTGCCCTGGCGATGTCCAGACCCCGATGCTACCCGAGGATGCTGCCAAGCGTGGCATGTCCTGGGAAGATTACGCTGCCGCTGCTGCTGATCGACCGCTGGGGCGCATCGGCACTGCCGAGGAAATCGCTGACGCGGTACTGTTTCTGGCCTCCGACGAGTCCTCCTTTGTGACTGGCGAAGCCCTAGTCGTAGATGGTGGCGGCGTCGCCGGCTGATGAGCTCCATCTCAGACACTCTGAATTCCGTTGTGGCGGATCCACCGAGCCTCGACAGGATGGTCGTGGCAAATTCTCTGACTGATTGGTAGATTGGCATAAACGACTCGACCCCCGTTTTTGGGACGCCCAACTAGTTGGGCTCGCATCCGTGAGGGGCCGAGAAGACTCAGCTTGTGGTTAATATTTTTTGGTCTAATTTTATCTAATTTCTATGCTCTCGCAGGAATTTTGATCGCCTCAATTGGAATGATTATCTTGATACTAATGGCTTTCTTTGCAAACCGTTCCCTTCCAGAAAAATCCAAATTTACTCAACAATAGTTGTCCATTCCGGCTAGTTGATCAGGAAGAATTAATTCAACTTAGGCTATGCTCCGATCGATCACCAGGTGATAATCACCTTCCGTCCGCCTTTAAGTCTTGTAGCAAACGCTTAAAAGCCTTTTGATAGCTGTCATGGTCCTTCCAATTGGAGAAGTCGGTGTTCCGTTTCAGAGTCTTTTAGACATATTTGGGGTGAGGAATAAGAGATTCATTCGTCATCATGAAACATGCTGGTCTATGCGGGACTAGACGGCCCTAGCAATGGCGAAGCCCCGGTCGGGGGCGGGGAAGGGTTGGCTGGCTATTGGTGATGGGTGGGGAGTTCGGCCGCTTCGGCCGTTGTTAGCCATTCTTCTGCCATAGTTTGATTCTATACCCATAGTACGGCGGCAGCACAATCATAAGTCAGCATCGGATTGATGAAATGTGTCTTTTAGACCTTTACACTTTGTCTGTAATACGAGCGCGAAACCTCTCTCATTTCCAGTTCCTGATTTGTCCCACAGTTTCTGAAACGCCACATCTCTATCCGTCAGTACACGTTTGCTGAATTACTTGGAGCGTTTGAAATCGCCGTTCAATGGTTCGGCATGCATAAGCTGTTCACGCAGCCTTTCGTTTTCAGCAACCAGGTCGTCGATGATCTGCTCCTTCGAGCTACCAGGATCAGCCTTTGGCCGGCTCCAACGCTTGTCTTCAATAGGAAGGTCGCTCAGTAACTCTGCTGGCGTTCGCTGCCAGAAGAGGTCACTGTGCCAAACATTCACTTTGCAGCGTGTCTCATGCTTGCGTCCAAGTATGTCGGTGAACTCCACGTTGTAGTGCTGATTGTCCCGATCATAGCCAACGAACTGGAACGAGATCTCAACCGGCTCGCCTCCGACCCGCCGGATCTCTGTTTCGATGCGCTCTTTATTACTCCGATCGCGGATGGACATAAACGCCACAATCGCAAGCACAACTAGTAGAAGTAATCCGAAACCAACTAGGGGTTCCACGCTATTCCTCCTTAGTATTCCTCAGATGCAAGTATCTTTTTTATGTCAATCTAATTCATCCCAGCCTAACTCTTGACCATCATATTCGACATCGAATATCTCTAACGCCACGCCGATCAACACGGCAAGCAAAAGTTGAGGCGCAGCGATAACAAGAATCAGCGCCAAAAGTAGAGAGATGTTGATCAGAGTTTTCCCGTTTTGATTCTTGAGAGACACGCGGTGTCTTTTTCCCTCTTCGATTAACTCACTTAGTTTTGACATTGCATACTTCCTAATTCTTGCGCATACCGTTTAATAAAGTCTAGTATATTTGCCTACTCAACACATCCATCAAGTGGCCAATATTTCCCGGGCTAAGTGGATAATCTCAGTGCTACTGACCAGGCATGATAGGACTGGGTCAGTGAAGTAGACCTGCATTCACTGATATGTGTACACCATCAGAACTTCTTGGACTCAAGGGGCGAATGACCAGGAAGGTATCCGCCACCGAGAGCCAGGATGGCAAACGTATGTCTGAATCGGTGCGCGTGACACTTCTGAACGTTAGCTCTTCTCCCCATTCGTCTCAAGTGAGTTGATAAATGTGCCCGCTTGATCTGCCGGCCGTCATTCGTCGCGAAACGTCTGGACTTCATTGAGCCATTACCTCGGCTTAACAGTTAACGATGCATGGCCGTCTTTGTTCCGGCCCCGAATAACACAAGTCGCTCCTTGCCCAGGCCGCTGTCTAGCCGGCCCTTTCCTTTCACCAATGCCGAGCCTTCCTTGATGTCAACATCAGCTAATCTTAGGTTGCAGAGCTCGCTGGCTCGTACATCCGTGTCCAAGAGGAATAAAACAGTATCGCTCTGTCTCGCAGCCTGAGCGTCGTCTCCGAGTCCCTTCCGGCTGCTTGCAAGAGAGACTTGATTTCGTCCTCATCGAACGGTTCAATCACAGTTCTCTTAGGTTTCGGCGGCTCGATGGCCTGGGCGATGTTTTCTTCAACGACGTCCTCATCGACTGCCCAATTCCAAAAAGATGACAGAGTTGCATGAACGTTTCGGATGGATTTAGGATCGAGGGGCTTTGTTTCTTGCGGAATGTGATAGTCAGCCTTCGGCGGCCGGGTCTGGAGCTTGTGGAGAAAGCTCCTGAGGTCATGGGCAGAAATCTTTGTCAGTTCTGGGTCTTTCGGGGCGAAGAAATCGCAAAGGCGAGAAAGGGTCAATCGGTAATTGCGCAGCGTGTTGGGGCTGAATGGGCTGATCTCTTTCGCCAGCAAGTAAACTTCAATTCCGTATGATAGTTTCATGGCTTGAGTCCGTGCAGTCTAGGGGCCGGGAAAAGGGGAAAAGAGACTACACAACTTGCTGTCACACTGTCCTCAAGGGCGCGTAGCTCAGTTGGTTAGAGCGTACGGTTCACATCCGTGAGGGGCTGAACTGCGTTCAGCTTGGGGTTCGAGTCCAATTGCGCCCACTTTTTCCCCTTTTCTGATCACATCAGCCTCAATGTTAAATGTTCCCACTAGAGGTGGTGAGGAATGGTAGCCCTTTTTCTGCACGGTTCATGACCCAGCGGATGTGAACCCTGCTTCAAGCGTGATTGCGCCAGCGTTCCACTTGCCGGCATCAAGAGGTTAGGGTCACCCACATTGTCAAGACCACGAATCAACGAAGTTGAGGTGGATCAACAGGTCACAAAATCGGCACATAAACAGCGTGTTGTGGTTCAGACCTACTGCCAGCGCCTACGAAAAGTCTCCCAATACGGCTCCGATGAGATGGCTCGTCATTAGACTACCTCACATATATCCAGGATGGATCGAACAGGGCCAGCCGCCAGAAAGCCTGCCCGTAAATCTTCTTCATCAATGGTCTCGGCCAGGCGCAGGATAATGGCGGCTGAGTCTTTGTATGACTGCTGCGCCTTCGTTGGATCGCCCTGATCTACATACAGCGCCCCCAACGCGCCCAGAATCGGCCATTCTTCGCCAGGCAAGCCGATTTCCTGGGCCAAGGCGAGGGCGGCTTGCAGGTGGGTAATGGCCCGGTCTGTATCGCCGTCCCATTGGGCCAGAACCGCTTGAGAACGCAGCAAGGGCAGGCGATAACGCATGTTATTGCCCACAATCTTACTCAGCCGCTCGACCTCGGCTCGTGCCAGATCACTATCGCCGCCGCGCAGGAGGGCCTCGATCTCGTACCAGCCAATTAAAGCGATGGGCAGCAGAGGTTCATCCCCACGCGAGTGCAAGGTCTGCCTGGCGTAACCATACGCCTGGCCCCAATCACCGGCTAACGCTTGCAGGGCGCATAATTCAGCCGGAGGCAAGTCCCTAATACCGGGCAGACCCTCCTCGGTTAATTCCACCAAGACCTCTAATAATGTCTCTTGAGCCGGCTCCAGGGCCATAATCGTGCGTTGGATGATGCCCCAGGTTGAAAGGGCCCACCCAACTATCCCCGGTATGCTCATCTTGCGGGCTTGCCTGACCCCTTGTCTGGCCAGCCTGATGGCCTGGCCATAGTGGCCTAATTCCAGCCGGGTTAAAGCCAACTTCCAGGCACAGTCTGCTTCTCCCCACAGGTTTTCGATTTGTTGGCTGAAGGCCAACGTTTCTTGCAGAGTGGCCAGACTATCCCGAGGCCGGCCGGAGAACATCTGGCTCATGCCGACCATGCGTTGACTATCGGCTGCCAAAACCTGGTTGCCGGCGGCCGTGTAGAGCTGGCGGGCTTCAGTGGCATAGGCCTCAACCATATCCCAACGCCGTAGTTGGGTATAAACATAGGAGAGTAAATTCAGACAGCGGGCCACTAATTGGGGATGTCCTAATTCACGGGCTATGGCCAGCGCCCGCTCACTGTGGAGGCTAGCAAGGTACGTGTCGTCCACCAAACGGGCGGCCAGGGATAAGTTCCATTCTATTTCCGCCATCCCAAGCCGGTCCCCGCTCTGTTCGGCCACTGTACGCGCCTGTTCTAAAAGGGCGATGGCTTGCTGCCGACTTCTCAAGTGATTAAGGTAAATGGTGGCCTGGCGATTTAAACCCAGACACTCCAACGCGGCGGCCCCAATCGTTCGGGCATAGGCGATCATGGCCTCGTACGTTTCCTGCGCTTGCGGCCACGCTTCGACCAGTTCGTAAGCCCGACCCAAGCCGGCATAGAGGGCTTGCCTGTCTGCGCCGGAAATCTCCTCCGGCCAGCCTTTTTGCTCGGCCACTTGCCAGGCCATCTGGTAATGGGTAATGGCCACGCGAACGGCAAAGATATCCATTGCTTCGTTGCCGGCGACGAGGCTATATTGAATGGTCTCAGCCAACAGGCCGGCGTTGAGGGCATGGTGGGCTAATTCGGCTGGTGACGCAGCCGTCGCTTGAAGCGCTTCGAACGCCCGCCGGTGCAGCATCCGCCGCCGGGCTGTCCCGGCCTCGGTATAGACCACCTCGCCGACCTTCTGGTGGGAGAAAGTGTAAATCGGGTCACGACCAGGTACCGGCAACAGTTTATCCGCCTCCAGCAACAACTGTTTGCTGAGCAGTTCATCCAGGGCCTCCATCGCCTGAATTTCCTCCAACCCGGCCACGCGGCAGAGGTGATCAAAAGAGGATTCCTGGGCCAGGACAGATGCCGCCGTCAGTAACTCGCCGGCCGGGGCGGTAATGCGGCCTAACCAGCCCCGGATGATCTCCCGCACCCCCGGCAAAACCCGCCCGCCCGACCCCAGCCTTTGCTCGTCCAACTTCGCCCAGTCAATTTGCCAGGCCGTTGAGGTCGTATCCGGCCGAACCAGACCGTCCTCAACCAGCGCCTTGAGGGTCTCCGTCAGGAAAAGCGGCTGGCCGTCTGTTTCCGTAAATAGCCAATGACTAAACCGGGTCAGCGGCGATTGGGTTTCAACGCCAGCCGGCGGCAGGCCATTGTCCCCCGTTTCCGGCTCGAGCAGCACCCGGATCAGCTGCTCCGTTTCTGCCTGGGATAACGCGCTTAAATTTAACTGTACCGAAGCGACATCGTGTTTAAGGCGAGTCAACCAGCTTTGCAAATCAGGTGACTCCGTCAGCGCTTCCTGACGCAGGGTCAGCAGCACCAGGATGGGGACCCCCATTCTGGGGGAGCCCTCTTCTGCCCAGCGCAGGGCGGCATAGTGCAGCATATCCAACGAGGCCGCGTCGGCCCAGTGCCAATCATCAATATAAAGGACCAGCGGGGCGCGTTCAGCCAGCGCCTGACCCAAGCGCGTGATCGCTTCAAATAAGTGCTGTCGCGCGGTGGCTTCCTCCTGGGTTGGCTCAGGCAGGTCGGGGTAGCGGTCGCGCAGCTCCGGCAAAATTCTTGTGAGCTGGGTCAACCACAAATCCGAGAGCAGGTCTTCGGGGGCATTCTCGCGCTCCAGGCGCTGGCGCAGCAGGTGGATGAGCGGCTGGTAGGATAGCCCCCCGCTGGTTTCAAAGGCCCGGCCGTGCAACACGTCGGCGCCTTGCGTAGCGGCCCAGGCCAGGAACTGCTGGGCCAACCGGGTTTTACCAATACCGGCTTCACCCACTAGCGTAACCACCTGCAGGCCATTGCGGGCAGCCCGCTGATAGGCTTTGACCAAAGCTTCATATTCACTGTTGCGGCCAACAAAGGGCACGGTCAGCCGGCGACGCTCAAGAGAACGGCCTGCTTCGCGTTGCGCCTTCTGCTCTGGTTGTTGAGCGCGAATACGGGCCACCAGCGCTTCGGTTTCCGCCGCAGGCTCGACGTCCAATTCCTCTTTCAGCACCAGGCGGCAGGTTTCATACTGGGCCAGGGCCGCACTCCGTTCGCCGAGTAGAGCCAGGGACTGTATTAATTGCCGGTGGGCCTCTTCGTGCCACGGTTCCAGGGCCAGTTGTTGTCGGGCCAGGCGCTGGGCCGTGCGATAGTCAGCCCGGGCAAGGCTACGGGCGGTCAGCTCAAACAGAGCATCCAGGGCCAGCCGATGCAATCGCTCCCGCTCTGACCGCAGCCACGCTTCAAAAGGTAGGCTGCCGCAGGTGAAACCGGGCAGCAGTTCGCCCCGGTAAAGTGTGACCGCTGACCCTAGTTGATCGTTTTCCAGATAGGATAGGAAGGCGGTTACATCCAATGCATGATCGCTGGCTGCGATGAATTGAACCGTTGATCTGGTTACCAGCAGGTAAGGTTGATTCTGGGAATCGGTATCACCCAACACCTGACGGAGCCGGTAGAGCGATTGGCGCAGATTCTGTTTGGCCACAGCCTCCGGTTCATCCGGCCAGAACAAGGCAGCCAGCACTTCCCGAGCATGGGGCTGCTGATTCGTCAGCACCAGGTAGACCAGGAGACCCTGCACCTTGGCCGAGCGAAAATTGGTGAGCGGCATTTCGCCCAGCGTCGCCTGAAAGGCACCGAAAAAAGATAACGTCAGATGACCCACTGATAATTTGACCCTGGATGAAAAAGAACATGACCTAATGTTAACGAAATTATACCCTCCTGGATGCTGAATCGGGAAATAAAAACCGGACCGACCGGGCCTACTGCATAAGTGCTAACGATGCCATGCCATGTGGTGACGATCTGCTCACGCAGGCGTGGTATCTTGAAGTCAATTAATAGTGGGTTACAAAGACATAAAAAAGGAGAATAACCAATGTCAACTGAACAGAATAAAGCATTAGCCCGTCAACTGGTGGAGGAAATGTTAAATCAGGGAAACATGAGTGTGATCGACGAGTTGTTCGCACCCGACTTCGTTGAGCACGAAGAACTCCCACCCGAAATACCGCCTGGTCGTGAGGCCCCCAAACTGTTGTTTACCATGTTGCGCAGTGCCTTCCCGGACTTCAAAGCCACAATTGAGCACCTTATCGCCGAAGGCGACAAGGTGGTATTGCATATGACCTGGACCGGTACCCAGAAGGGCGAGTTTATGGGCATTCCGCCAACCGGCAAAAGCATGTCCATTGGCGTGATCGACATCATCCGCATTGCTGAGGGCAAGTATGTGGAGCATTGGGGCATAATGGATAACATGGCTATGATGCAACAACTTGGCGCAATGCCCGCGACCGGATAAAGCTGGAGTTGAGATACAATCAAATCTACTTTTAGTTATTCAAAACAAATCACAAGGAGATTTACAAATGATTACGCTTTTTGGTCAACACGGTGTAGCGGATTACGAAGCCTGGTTAAGTGGTGCCAGGGAGCATATGAGTGATAGTGCTCGTGCGGCTCAATGGGGTATTGTGGAGTCGAGTAGGTGTATCGTACGGTAGATAGCAGCGGGGTAATTGTCGCCCACAAATTCAACGATTTGGAAACCGCTCAGAAATACGCCAATATGATGCAATCGCCAGAAGGCCTAGCAATGGTCAAGCAAATGGGGGCCAAACTTCCCTTAACAATCTGGCTTGCTGAAGAAGTGGAAGTGTAAGGCTTCATCTTTATTCGCTGCAAGATTGACTGAATGCTGTTGTCAATCTGCGTGCAAACATCTGTAGACCGCAGCGAAAGAAAGCCTCTTTAGATGCCGAGCGATCGCGTCTGAGGAGGCTTCCTCATTATTAGGTTGTTGTTTTGATGAATTGCGGTCACTTCATCCAAATAAGGCGCAAAATGATGATATACCTGTACCTTCGCCAAACCGTTAAGGATTATGCCCAGTGGCGTGAGGGCTATGACAATCATGTCTCGGCTCGCCAGGCCGGTGGCGCCACAGATGAAGCCTATGTGATGCGCAATGTCGATGACCCAAATGAGATCACCGTTGTCTTGGGCTGGAGCGACCTGGAGAAGGCCAGAGCGTTCGTCCAGTCGGTCAGTTTGAAGGAGGCCATGCAAAAAGCCGGGGTCATCGGTCAGCCCGAGGTTCGTTTTTTGGAGGCCGACGGCTAAACCGGTCCTGCTTTTTTATCCGTGTAGGCTAATTCCCCTTTCGCATGTTAACCAATTCCACTGCTTTTCTACTCATAAGATTGTGAGGCCCCGGCCGGGGGTGGGGCAAGGGATTAGGATGTATTCCTGGCGTGTTCTGTCGAGATGACTGTTATTTGGCTGGCGTTTTTCTACAACCAATCTTCGCCGGCCTTAATGGCACTAGAGGGCAGATAATTCCGATGGATTGATCTGGTCCATCGTGATGAACTTACTGGGCTCTACTTTGACGATGAGATTATTCACCTTCAGCATTTCTTTTAGTGTCGGCGTCTGGAGCGCTTCTATTCCGACGTAACGGCTATAAATGCGCTCGGTTAGTTTTTTAACTGTTACGCGGTCTTCAATTAACGTCGCCTGACCTTCGAGAATGACATACTTGAGTCGCAATCCACCTTCGGTTACATCTACTGCGATGGCGATGTTGGGGTTGCTTCTCAAGTTCTTAGCTTTTACTGCGCTGTGGCTGGTCTCGAAATAGAAGCAGCCATCTTCCCAAAGATACCAGACGGGCGCGACGTGTGGCCGGCCATCTGGGCGAACGGTCGACACCCGGGCAAGGTGTACGCCGTTCAAGAAGGCATCGATCTCAGATAACGACATGGCCATAGTTATTACTCCTCGGCTGCATGGATTCTTGCTCAGAGTATAACTTGTTCTGATTTGAAAATCCGCCTAATCTCGCATCGACTTACTTGTAGCCGATTCCGAAAGGTCACCAGAGGCAAGTGAAACTGCTTTTTGAATCCGCGAACGGGCGGGGAAGGACACCTTTCAAATTGAAATGGGGACTGTCAGCGGCCGAAGGCGTTCCTTTACCCTAACGTTTGATATGTTGGACTCACCCGTGGCTAAATTACCGAGCCTGTCATCGATACAAGAAATGACATCGCCGGCCGCCGGCCATCAGCGCCCGCTCCCCAACCATCTCATCTCTGGTGGCAGTAGATCCGGCCGGCATGCCCGGCACGGATATATCCTTCGCTAGCGAAAGACGATTTGGGTACTCGAAATGCCGTTGGTCAGGACCGCGTGGACGAAAAAGGGCTGACCGTCCTCCAGTTCGCCTCTGGCCACGAAGTTGATCATCGGATTATTCGCCGCGCCAGTCGGGTGCAGCGTTTCATTGTAGAAGCTTGCCGAACCGGTCATAAGGGACGGCAAATCCCCTAGCTCGACAATATCCAGGTTGTCGTCAGCCATAGCAGCTTGCAGTTCTGGCCAGCTAACAAACCATACCGGCACAGCGCCAAGTCCGTGCAGCTTGATCTGGGTAGGATTTGAATTCCCTGGCTCGCCATCCCAGACGATGAAACCGTCCGTGGTGGGCGGCGTACAGCCGAAAGCGTTCCCAAAGTCATAGAACTCGAGAAGATTAAATCCCGGCGGCACACACTCTGGCGGCCGGTAGAAGATGATGGCCGCCCACTCATCATTGTGAAAGGCTTCGCCCCGCTCAATGCGGGCGTAGAAGGGCAAGTCCCCCCCACCGTCGGTGCGGGTATTGGCCTGGGCGCCTGACGGGCTGATCAGTAGAAAGGCCGCCAGGGCAGGCAGAAGGAGCAGGCCTACAAGACAGGTACTCAAATGCAGACGTCGCATGGTTGACCTCCTTATGCGAATAATGATCAGGATAATACTGAGGGATATCTGGCAGGTATTCCGGTCTGTTTTGCCGCGATCCACTTTCCGTTGGCTCTCCTTGACCAACACCGACCAAAGTTATAGTTTAATCATAATGGGGCAATGCCTGCCGTTGAAAGAGCCAGGTCATACAAAAGAGCGTACAGTTTCCCATACATTTGGCGTATAATGATGTTGGGAGAATTGTGATCTGGCCATCTTGCATGGCAAAGGTGCAGGAGCATGAATGATAAGGGTGAGGCCGCGTTTGGGGCATGGTTGAAGGACCGGCGCAGAATGCTCGATTTGACCCAGGTCGAATTAGCCAGTGAAGTTGGCTGCGCCGTAGTGACGATCCAAAAGATTGAAGCGGCCAAGCGGCGGCCGTCCAAACAGATGGCCGAAAGACTGGCCGACGTATTACAGGTACCTGTGGTTGACAACCCGGCTTTCCTTGCATTCGCCCGTCTTGGGTCTACAGGGCAGCGCTTTGTCGCCGTTCAGAACGACGGCCACCATACATGGCCTCGCGGGCAACACCAGCCAACCAACCTGCCCTGGCCGCCCACCCGCTTGATCGGCCGCGAGCAGCAGTTGGCTAGCATCAAGCAGCGGCTGGCAATCGGAAGCACCCGCCCGGAAAATAGCCGGCTTTTGACCCTGGTCGGCCCGCCGGGGGTCGGCAAGACGCGATTGGCCATCGAGGCAGCAGCCAGCCTGGTTGTTGACTTTGCCGACGGGGTCTACTTTGTCTCCCTGGCGCCCATCAACAATCCGGAGAAAGCCGCCCAAACCATCGCCCAGGTTCTGGGGGTCAACGAGATCGGCGATCGCGGTTTCAGCAGCCGGCTGAAAGAGTACCTGGCCGACAAGCACCTGCTGCTGGTGCTGGACAACTTCGAGCATATCCTGGCTGCCGCGCCGTTGGTCAGCACGCTGCTGTCCGCCTGTCCCTGGCTAACGATCCTGGCCACCAGCCGGGCCCCGCTAGCCATCCGGGCCGAGCGGCAGTTTCCGGTGCCGCCCTTGACCTTACCCGACGACCATTCACTGCCAGCCGATCCGCAGCGACTGCTGGATTATTCGGCCGTGGCCTTATTCGTCGAACGGACCAAAGATACGACACCCGACTTTGCCATGACGGCCGGCACCGCCAGACCCATCGCCACCCTGTGCGCTCGCCTCGACGGCCTGCCACTGGCCATTGAGTTGGTGGCCGCCCAGACCAGCCAGTGGCCCATTCAAAAGGTCCTGGAACAGCTCCATGGGCGGACGCTCCTCGAAACAGCCGGGCTGCGCGATCTTGCCGAACGGCATCGCACCTTGTACCAGGCAATCGATTGGAGTTATGGGCTGCTGGATCCAGCCGAGCAGCGGCTACTGACTTGCTTGAGCGTTTTCAGCGGCGGTTGGACGGCCGAGGCGGCCGCCTCAATACTAGGTGACCGCCCGGTTCAAGCAGCCCTGGAGCAGCACTGTTCACTGGCCGGCAAGAACCTGGTGGTGTTGATACGGCGAGATGACGAGCCGCGCTTCAGCATGCTCCAGACGATCCGGACCTATGCCCAGGAGCGATTAGCCGCCTCGGGCGAAGAAACGGCTGTTCACCGGCGGCACGCCGCGTACTATCTGTCGCTGGCCGAGCAAGCCTCGACTCATCTGCGCACTGCCGGCCAAATGCAGTACCTGGACTGCCTGGAAGAGGAGCGTGGTAATTTCCGGCAGGCGCTGGGCTGGTTCCTGGACACGGCCGGCGATGGCGCCCGGGGCCTGCGGCTGGCCGGCGCCCTGGCCTGGTTCTGGAATATGCGCAGTCATGTCGGTGAAGGGCGATACTGGCTGGCCCGGGCGCTGCAGGCCGGCGACCAAAACGCGGCCAGCGCCCGCATCCAGGCTTTGATTTCGGCCAGCGGGCTGGCCTGGCAACAGGGTGACCTGGTCGCCTCTCGCGTCTATTCTGACGAAAGCATTGCCTTGTGCCAGCGGTCAGGTCAAGCGGACAGCTTCAACATGGGCCTGGCTATGTGCGGCCTGGCCAATATCGCCATTTACCAACTCGACCGTGAGGCTGTTTACCAGGCCTCGACCAAAGCGCTGGCGCTGTTTAGCAAGCTTGAGGATCGCTGGGGGATGGGCCTGGCCCAGTGCCTCTTGGGCGAGGTCCCACTGCTAGGCCAGGACTATCAGGCTGCCCGCGACTGCTTTGCCAAGGGGCTGGCCTGGCTGCGGCCGACCGGGGAAAGCTGGGCCACGGGTATCGCCCTCATGGATCTCGGTTATGCAAACTTGCTGCTTGGTGACCTGGCGGCTGCCAAGGCCCAATTCGAGGAGAGCGTCGCCCTGCTGGGCGCTGTTGGCGAGCGCTTTTGCCGGGCGATGTCGCTCAGCTTCCTGGCCCAGATTGGCCAACAACAAGGCGAATTCGAGCAGACGGCCGCGTTATACCGGGAGAGCCTTGATTTTCTGAGAAAAATGGGGGTTGAGGCCAGCATCGCCGACGTGCAGTTTAACTTGGCCAGATTCGTTCAGGCCCACGGCTACCTTGATCTGGCCGAGCGCCTGTACCGTGAGTGCCGGGTCCTCTTCGCCAAACAAGGCAACATGGCCCGGGTGGCCCAATGTGAAGCCGGCTTGACCGCTGTAGGCAACCAGTGTTAACCGGTTACCCTACTGTGCTTTGAGGTATGTTGTTGGCTTTTTAAGACTCGTTGGCTTCTGTCGTAGGTGTTGGAGCTTCCGGCGTTGGCAACTCCACCCCTGGACCGTATTGATAAATGTTCTGCCAGGGAATATAGTTGCTTACGAAGGTATCCTGGCGAATCAACTCACCGCTGGCATTCAAAACAGTTCGCCCGACCGTAACATCAGCGCCTTCAACCGCCCAATCGACCTGTTCAATTTCGCCCTCTTCTAACTCCTCGTTAAACTCCCATACATCAGGTTTAGGCGGAACGACATTAGCGATTATGGGATCATCCTTAATGATTTCCCTGCCCAACCCTGTGCTATAAAACTTGAAGGTCAGGGATGAATTGGCCTCGCTATAGTAATTTTCGATTAAAAGATGGTAAGGCGTATCATTAATGAAGCGTAAGTCCACCAAAGGCGAGTAAACGGTGGCATCCATGCCGGGCCCTTCACCATCATCATAATAGCCAACCTGGTAGCCATGCTGCCACCTTTCGACAATCGGAAAACCGGCCCAAAAAGCGGCTTGGAAAGCGGTGGTACTTACCTGGCAAACACCACCGCCGACGCCTTCGATGGTCCGGCCACCAAAGATAATCAGGCCCTGCTCGTATCCTTGCTCAGCGCTTACCTCGCCCAAGAAGTTGTTGAAAGAGAATTCTTCACCCGGGGCGATGACGATGCCATAGAAATTGCTCGCTGCCTGGGCGATATTGTGCATGCGTTCAGGCGATGACCCATAAAACCAGGTCGTGCTCTCGCTGACCAGTTCGGTGATGCCCAGTTCCTCGCCCGTTGCTCCCGCATGAACTATAGGCACGATCTCCTTCAATATGAACGGCATCGATCGGTTTGGCGTCCTTACTTGTTCGAGAAACTGTTCGGCCGTGGCATCGATGTCTAGGGCGCGGCCGCTAACGTGAGCTTCGACCAGGACTAGCTCTTGGGTATTGTCGTCAAAATAATAGCGGGCGTTGGTCGGATCCCTCTGCAATAACTCTGCATAAGGCCTGAGCCAGGCTCGCAAGGCATTTTCATCCAATATCACCTGGGTCGTCGCCTTGCCTTGCTCATCTTCAACTGTGATCACCCTGATCCAGGCGGTCAGATCTTCAACGGGAATCGTCACTCGCTCCAGATCGACACCAGCCAACGGTTCCTGCAGGTACAATGCCATCGGCCCGTTCATGATTTGTTGAATCTCTTGGGCAGCGGAGCTCGTATCGTCGATTCGCGGCTGTGTTTCGTGCATGAGTAATTGGATCTCGGCCTCCTGCAAGGAGTCCAAGGCCGCCATTATTCGCACCCGCGTATCTACCAAATCCAAATTCTTGCCAAGCTGAGAAGTGGTGAAGCTGACGTTGGTTCCATCAAATCCAAGGTTGGCGTCCGCAGCCGGCTGGTTTATTTCTCCGGCTAGCTCGATGACGGCCTGGTCAAGATCGCCTTCGTTGAAGATAACGACCGGCGCTACCTGGGAGCCATAGTACCAGGCGCCAAATTGCTGCTTAAGCCGGTTGAACGGGTTTCCCTGGCGACCAATCTCGAAGGCGGAATCGACCGTTGTCTCGGCGTCAAAGGACATCCCCAACTCGGCCGGGGCAAAAGTCCAACGCCGATCCGTATTTGGATCGACCAAGGTGATCGCTTCTTGTTCCATGTAGGGAAAGGCGGCCGACCAACTTTTGTTGGGCATCATCTTTGCTCAGACCACTCAGGTCAACCCCCCAAGCTATCACGCCTGTATAGATGCTGTCTGAGTGCCGATACTCGTAGGAAGTAACCAGCAAGGCGACTAGAATGACAAGTAAAACAACCCCAGTTACAGGCGTGAGCATAAACCAGCTTAAGTTGCGAGCTTTATTACTTTCTTTGACCGTCTGCCGACGGTGAGGGGTTGCTCCTGTCGCTTGCATTACCTCTTAACCATTACTTCAAGCATCTGAGTCCGGCATCGTTACCAATAGCAAAGGCAACATTATAACATGGAATATCGAGGACCTGTGTCAATGTTTAGGGTGGGTTAAGGCAACCAATAATTTACCCGAGAGATGAGGCAACATCTACTGGGGGTTAAGATGTGGTTGATGCGCTAAATGGATTTGATCTAAAGAGTTAGGAAATACACCATTAAATATCTCGCGTTGTAAACAACCAAAGGGCTAGAAGCATTAACAAGAAGATATAAATGACAGAATAAACTATCATCAAGTCGCTGGGCTGAGAAGAGACGCCGAATGGGCCGGCAACTTCAAAACCCGAGACGATTTCTGGCTCAAAAAGGGTCGAAGCTTTTTTCCAGAGGACTTCGGTGGGCATGATGAGGCTGGTGAAGATGCCGACGTCGACGGCCGTTTCATTTCGCAGGATCGCCCCGATCTGCTCGACCCAACCGCCGATAAAGGCGATGCCAAAAAGCATGAAAGCCAAAGCGCCATTGGCCAGGGTCGATAGGCGGGTGCCACCGGTCATGCTTACTGAGAGGGCGACTAACCCTTCCAGGTAAATCAGCGCCAGACCGGCTAACATATTTGATAAAACAAAACCGGATCTCAGATAGACGATCAGCATCACGCCGCCGGGCAAGAGTAAGACGAATAGGAGAATGATGGTAGCGTATCCTAGCCATTTGCCGGCTAAAAGTTGCCAACGTTGGATGGGTTTGGTGAGCAGGCTCTCAATCGTGTGCGATTCGATTTCGCCTGAGATGGTAGCCACGGAAATCAAGACGGCCACGATGACGACAAGAAAATTTGTGGCATAGATACCGGCCAACGTCAGAAACCTGAGAGGAATCAACACCGACTCGCCTGACATATTTTGGGTGATATCTTGATATATGAAGTGAAATCCAAGCCCAAAAATTAACAAAAAGGCGATGCCCATGAGCGCGCCGATCCATAGAATACGCCGGCGTTGGGTCTCGCGAATTGTTAAGCGGGCCAGTGTATAGATGGACATAGGCTTGATTTCCAATCGTTAAAGGGTCTTAAAGTATATCAACATAAACAGTCAAGGCGGCCGGCAGGCTCAGCGGCTGAATTAGGCATCGTACATTTCATCCCCGACGATCTGCAGAAATCGGTCTTCCAACGATAGTCGTTGTGGGCTGACCTCGTAAACTTCCTGGCCTTGTCCAACAAGCCATTCAACCATTTCAGGAATTCGTCGCTCATCTTTGAGATGTAGGTAGATCCGGCCGCTGCTTTCGTCCAGGACCACATTCTCTCCGAAGGAAGAAAGGCCATCTAGTAAGGCTTGTGTTGGCTGGCCAACCCGGATGCCGATTTGCAGACTCTCTTTCTCCAGTTCTGCTAAGGTAGCCACGCGAACGATGGTTCCCAAGCGAATGAAGGCAACACGGTCACAAGTTAGCTCGATCTCGCTCAACAAGTGAGAGTTCAGAAAAACGGTGATCTCCTGCTTTCTTAAATCTTTCACGATGTCTCGCACCAGCCGGCGGCCCAAGGGGTCTAGGCCCGATGTCGGCTCATCCAAAAAAATAAGGTCAGGATCATTTAACAAAGCCTGAGCCAAGCCAATGCGTTGCAACATACCTTTCGAAAAAGCGGACAGCTTGGTAGTCGCTCGATTTTGCAGACCAACTAATTCCAGCAATTCGGGAATAACTTTCTGGCGGCGGGCTTGACTCATGCCAAGAAGCCGGCCGTGAAGGTCCAGGAATTCAGCAGCCTGCAACCATTCGTGAAAACGGAAGTGTTCGGGCAAAAAGCCGATGCGTTTCCGGGTCTCTCGATCACCAAGGGGCTGATCCAACAGAAAAACGGTTCCGGCCGTCGGCCGAACGAGGCCCAACATCATTTTGACGGAGGTTGTCTTGCCTGCGCCATTCGGACCCAAAAAGCCAAACACTTCGCCCCGAGGCACTTGCAAGGTGAAGTCGGCTACGGCGACCTTTTCGCCGAATTCTTTGCGCAGCCCTCGCGCATCGATTGCTAAATCATTCATGGTTGGCTGAAAGTTTACGGGTTTAGCCGAAGATTCAAAAGAACGGTAGGATTTTCACTTCGTCGAGGTGATAATCCTACCGTTCCAATTAATAAGCGTCAATTGGGAATCAGCGCATCGAGTTGGCGGCCGCAACCAGGCTTTCAACATCCGCGCCGGTGAGGACATAGACGGTGCCATCACGCTGCCAAAGCAGACCCGCGTTGCGGCCATCGATGCTGGTCAGCGCCAAACCGGACTCACCATCGACCCTGACCTCATTGAATGTGGCCATATTATCGGGTATTGGCAAAAGAACCGTACTGGTCCAGTCAATACTCCTGGCGAGACGCCTGGCTTGCCCTTCTTCCATACCCAATACTTGTAAAAACACCTCGCCCAAAGCCGCAGCATCCACATCCTCAGGATACTCTATGAGTGGACTAGGCGACTGCATGAGGGCGATGCCATCGTTCCAATTCTGGAGGATGCTGGGGTATACCGTTACATCGACCGTGGCTCCCTCGAGACTATCAGGGATCAGTGCCGGATCGGCCCCGGCCGCGGACATCAGCGCTCGGACATTAGCCACGTCGACCGTCAGACGTCCTTGGGCCCCGCCGGCATAGTACACACTGTCAGCAGCGCCGAGCTGGCCTGGGCTACGAGCCAACCAGCCGGCTAGAGCTTCCGCTTCGGCCAGGGAGTTGACAAATTCGGGTTCCGACGGCTCGTCGATCATTTCAATTTCGCCGGGATAAAGCCCCGACTCGGCCACTTCTTCCAGTATGGCCAGTTGCTGGGGTGATATCGAGATGGCCGCGAATTTCTGAACCCGGAACAAACCCAGGAAATCACTTGCGGCGGCGCGCACACCCGGGAAAGTGAAAGCAACGAGCAACAGCAATACCAGTAATATCGGTGCAAAAACATATTTCCGTTTAGATATCATCAAAAACCTCCAGAAACTTGGCCGCTCTGACAACAAATCCATTTTTTGCCTGAGTTTGGCCAGCGCATGGGCTGCCGGCCGGGGAGCATCGGACGCGGACGGCGATAGCGTCGATAAAGTGTCTAGCACATCCCGGATATTTTCCTCTTCTTGTGACATATCTCTCTTCCTTTGCAGGGACATTGAGATCCGACCGGCTTGCCGGCCGAATTCTTTCAGCGGCGACCCTCTTGTTCCTTGTGATAAGCTTCTCGGAAATTATCGGCCGCCCGGCTAAGCAGCTTGCCGACCGAGCCTGGCGCGATATCGTTGACCTCGGCCAATTCGGCATAGCTCAATCCCATCTGGCGCAATAACAATAACCGGCTTTGCCGTTCAGGAAGCCGGAGCAGGGCTGCCCTCACTGCCGCTTCCGCCTCATTCCGGACAACGGCCTCAGCCGGATCGGAAGGGTCATCGGACATGTCTGGCAAAAGAATTCGGTTCCTTTGCCAGCGGCGATTGCGGCTGCGAATGTGATTGTAAGCCATGTTGGTTGCCGCTCTGTATAGCCAGGCGCTGACATTGTGGTCCTTCCTACCATCCAAAGGTTGCTTGTACAATTTCAGGAATAATTCCTGAGTGACATCTTCCGCCTCGGTCCGGTTTCCTAGCAGGCGAAAAAGCAGACCATAGATCCGATCATAATGACGGTAGAACAGGACCTCAAACGAGGCTTCATCGCCTTGACGCAATCGCTCTAATAGAATTGTGTCAGATAGGGTGGTCACCAATTTGCCTTCCGATGCATCATCCGACATGGTTAATACACTCTTCTAAACACCGCCATCTGGTATTTTGTGACGCCAGGGAGGGATTTAGTCCGACGAACACATCAATTGAGCTCGCTTGAAGGCAGTACATCGCCAGCTTAAACAAATCATCGATTAGGGAATCGGGATAGTTGACGAACCAGAGAGGTAACTAAACCCGGTCAAGATACTGCAGAGCGAGTTGAACCCGCGCCTCCACACCGGTTACATCCCTGGGGATATTCTGCAACGCCATTTGTGACTCCACGATACTGAAACCGAGGCTGGTGAGGACATCGATGACATCGGCATCCACGTCGCTGATGAAAGGCATGGCCCCAACTTCCGCTGTCAGGTCCAACTTGTCCCGCAAGTGAAACATGATCCGTTCGGATGTTTTTTTGCCGATGCCGGGGACACGTTGCAAAACGGCCGTTTCTTCGCGGGCGATAGCTCCCTTTAAAACGTCAGGGCTGAGAGTGGAGAGAATGGACAAACCGACCTTGGGCCCGACGCCATTTACATCTAGCAATATTTCAAAGAGACGCAGGTCCTCTTCGCTGTCAAAGCCATAGAGGGATAATTCGGTTTCTTTGACCACGAGATGGGTAAACAAATTAAGGCTACGGCCGGTACCGCCTACCTTCTCTAGAACCGTTCGCGGCACGTATATTCGCAGACCAATTCCGCCCACTCCGAGCACGATGTGATCCTTGCCTATTTTGTGTATGATGCCGCTGACTGATGCTATCATCGTAAAAAGATTATCCTATTCGTCGTCGTATAACATTTCATATCGCCTGTGTTGGAAGTGAGTAAGAGCGACCGCCAGGCCATCGGCCGCATCATCGGGCTTGGGTATTTCTTCTAAATCTAGCAGGTTTTGAACCATATACTGAACTTGCTGTTTGCTGGCATTGCCATAGCCCGAGACAGCTTCTTTGATCTTCGGCGGCGAATATTCGGCGATGGGAATCTCGGCATTTGCCAGGGCCAATAGCAAGACACCCCGGGCTTGGCCCACGCTAATGGCCGTGGTGATATTGCGGCCGAAATACAACTCCTCGACGGCCGCCGCGTCAGGTTTAAATTGGTTCAACAATTCATTTAGCTGTTCGTAAATGATTTGTAAGCGGCGGGCCGAATCGCCATCTTTAGGCTCAGTGCGGATGACGCCGTAAACAACGACGCTAACCCGACCTTCTGACTCCTCGACGATGCCATAACCCACCGTGGCCGTGCCCGGGTCCAGTCCCAAGATACGCATCAGTAAAATTCAGGCCGCTTCTAAAGCCGCGATAGTTTCGTCGCTGATATCTAGGGCTGAGTAGACGTTTTGCACATCGTCTAAATCTTCCAAGGTTTCGACGAGTCTCATGACCTGGAGGGCATCGCCGGTATCTAACTGGATGGGAATGTTGGGATCGTAAAGTGTGCTGACCTCGGTTAACTCGAAACCGGCCTCGAGCAAAGCGGTTCGGACAACATGCAAGTCATCCAGTTCAGTATAAATCTCGGCCACGTCATCTTCAAAATCGACGTCATCGGCCCCGGCATCGGCCGCGATCAAAAATACCTCATCCTGGTCAAAATCAGCTGTAATATTGATGTAGCCCTTACGGGTAAATTGCCAGGCGACGGCCCCTAGTTCGGCAAGATTTCCACCCTGTTTATTGAATACATGCCGCACTTCGGCCACGGCGCGATTTCGATTGTCGGTGACCACTTCTATGAGGACGCCAACGCCATGGGGCGCATAGCCTTCGTAGAGAATTTCTTCGAGTTCGCCGCCATCCAATTCGCCCGTACCTCGCTTAATAGCCCGTTCAATATTGTCTTTGGGCATATTAGCTATTTTGGCCTTTTCAATTGCCAGCCTTAAACGGACGTTCATCTCCACATCGCCGCCGCCTTCTCGCGCCGCAACCGTTAACTCCTTGGTCAGACGGGTGAAGATCTTGCCGCGCTTGGCATCTGTGGCCGCTTTTTTGTGTTTAATGGTGGACCATTTTGAATGTCCAGACATTTGATACTCTCCAAAAATCCAATATTTCCTAGATCTATATTATAACTCCCCAACATGAGCCACGTCTCTCTCCTAAAATTCTCGGAGACAGGCGTTTGCCTGATTTCATTATACTCCAAATGGAAAGAGACATATAGCGAACACTCGATTCAATCTTAACCAAAGCAAACAACCAAACAGGCAGCGGTCTTCGCTTTAACCAACTCTTATTTCGCTAATTGCAGCAATATACGCAAGCCTAATCCCAAGACGATGAAGTTGCCAATCAGGCTGGCATATAGCTGGAAGCGAGGAGATAAGAAACGCCTGGCTGATGCCCCTGCTCCGGCAAGCAATGTTTGCCACGATAAAGAAGCCAACCCAGCTCCAATGACGAACAAGATGGGATCGGCCGATGAGCGCATCATTTCAGGATCCCAACTCAGGACCAGGGCGGTAAAATAAACAATGGTGAGAGGATTCAGCAAGGTTAGGCCGAAAAACTGTCCGTAAGTGCGGAGATGACCAGCCTGATCAGTGCTATTGGAATCATCAAGCACATGATCTCGCCGCTGCCAGGTACGCCAGATGCCATAGGCTCCTAAGAGTATTAATACGACCGCACTGACTAGGCGCAGAGTTGTGGAATAGGGTAATAGGATCGCGGCCAAAGTCGCACCGGCCAGGACAGCGATTAGTGCGTAGATAAAGTCGACCGTGGCCGCGCCTGCACCGGCCATAGAGCCGTAACTGAAACCCCGTCGTAAGCTGACATCAATGATCAAGATGGCGATGGCGCCAACCGGTATAGCGATTCCGTAGCCTGCTAAGACGCCTTCCCAAAAAGCCATAGACGTAATTCTAGCGCCTATTTCAAAAATTCAACGTTTGCTTTTCCAACAAGACACTTGATCTATTGTTTGTAATCTGCTAGAATGTAACCGGTTACATTTATAATATTGTGGTGATTTGCTGATTGCTTAAGGAAGAGAAGAGTCTTGTCACCCACCACTATCCGCGACGTTGCCAAAGCTGCCAACGTGAGCATAGCGACAGTTTCCCGAGTCCTTAACGATAGCCCGGCCGTCCGACCGGCTACAAGGGAAAAGGTCGAAGTAGTTATGGCGGAACTGGATTACCTTCCCAATCTCACTGCCCGGCGCTTATCCCTCGGCCGTACACTAACGATTGGTATCGCGCTACCCTTCCTAACACTGCCCTCCTTCGTCGAGCGCCTAAGAGGCGTTCAATATGTGCTAACAGAGAGCGAGTACGATTTGGCTCTTTTCAGCGCCGAAACGCCAAACCGAATTGAAAGTTGCCTGGCAAACCTATTTGGCCGGGCCCGGGTCGACGGCGCAATCATCGTATCGTTTCAATTAAACCAAGACCAAAAAAACCAATTCCTTCAAAGTGATATTCCGGTCGTCGTGGTTGATTCCTGGCAACCAGAGTTAAACAGAGTAATCGTCGACGATGTTGAAGGCGGTCGCCTGGCTACAAATCATCTGCTCGAACTTGGCCATCGTCGCATCGCCTTCTTGAGTGACTACCTGGAGAACCCTTTCAATTTCGTATCGATGCAGTATCGATTTGACGGTTATCGACAAGCGCTTTCAGGAGCTGGTATCGAGTTTAACCCGGACTATCAAAAAGAAGGCGCCCTGGGAGGACGGGAGGCTTACCAAAAGGCCGTTTCCTTGCTGACTTTACCTGAGCGGCCGACGGCGATCTTTGCTGCGAGCGATACCCACGCCATCGGCGTCTTGAAAGCGGCTCACGATCTAGGAATCAAAGTGCCTGAAGATTTATCCGTCATCGGCTACGACGACATTCGTGACGCCGAGTATTTACACCTGACAACCATCCGGCAGCATCTCTTTGAAATGGGTGTGGAAGGCGCTAACATGCTGCTTAATGAGCTAAAGGAGCCCGCTGACGAACCACTTGAAGTCTGTTTACCAACTCAATTAGTCGTGAGAGGAACGACAACTCCGCCTAAATAAGCGGCGCGCTTATGCAGATTTATGTTAAGTATATCAAATTCTTTTGACAATTATGTAACCGGTTATGATCGGTACCCTGTGGAGGTGATTATTAAGAAAATGTTGATATTCAATTATCAGGTAATCGAAGTTTGTTATCGAAGAAGAGAACACACTCTTCACATTGGAAAGCTTCATCAATATTGTTTTGAGAAAGGAGCGAGAAATGAAAACCCAACGTAAATGGTGGATGGTTATTGCTGGCCTGATCGTATTATCACTGCTGCTTGTGTCCTGCGGCGGAGATGCAGAGCCAACAGAGGAACCCACCGCCGAAGAACCAGCACAGGAGCCAGCAGAAGAACCAGCTGAAGAACCAGCCGAAGAACCCATGGCCGAGGGCACGGCATTAACCATGTGGTATCATGGCGCCGGTAATCCGGAGGAGCGGGAGGTCATTCTTCAGATCATCGACGACTTCAACGCCTCCCAGGATGAGTATGTGGTCGAGATAGAGGAGTTTCCGCAGGCTACTTACAACGAATCCATCGTTGCCGCTGCTCTGGCGGGTGATCTGCCCGACATCATCGACATGGACGGCCCGGTGATGCCCAACTGGGCTTGGGCCGGCTATGTCCAGCCCCTGGATCTGCCTTCGGGCGCGCTCGACGGCTACCTGCCCGGCGCCATAGGCGAATGGGATGGCGAAGTCTACTCCGTCGGCTTGTGGGATGCTGCTAAAGCCGTGTATGCTCGCCGGTCAGTGCTCGAGGACAACGGCATCCGCATTCCCACCCTTGACGAACCCTGGACGGGCGAAGAGTTCGACGCCGCTCTGGAGACACTGCAAGCGACCGGCGACTTTGAATTCGCCTTTGACCCGGGGATGGCCTGGACGGGTGAGTGGTATCCCTATGCCTTCTCACCCTTCCTGCAGAGCTTTGGCGGCGACATCATCGACCGTTCGACCATGCTGACGGCTGAAGGCGTCCTCAATGGCGACGAAGCCATTGCCTTCGGTGAATGGTGGCAGAGCCTCTTTGAACGGGGCTTGGCTCCTGGCACATCCCAGGATAGCGCCGACCGCGATACCGGCTTCATCGACGGCAAATATGCTTTGCAGTGGAATGGTAACTGGGCGTCCGTCGCCGCACTCGAAGCGTTTGGCGATGACTTGCTCATTCTTGCCTGCGCCCGATTTCGGCAACGGTCCAAAAATCGGTGCAGGCTCCTGGCAGTTTGGTATTTCAGCCGACAGCGAACATCCCGATGGGGCCAATGCCTTCATCGAGTTCGCTCTCCAGCCCAAGTACTCGGCAGCATTTTCCGATGTTCTTGGATTGGCGCCAACGACACTAGAAGCGGCGGCTATGACTGAGAGCTATGCTCCGGGTGGACCGCTGGCGGTGTTCTTCGATCTCGAGCCAAGCGCAAGCCTTGATCCGTCCTCGTCGACGCCGGCTCATCTGATCGGCCGCCCTGACCTTTGAGAAGGCCATGGCCGACATTGCCAATGGGGCTGACGTCGTCGATGCTCTGGATGCGGCCGTCGACGAGATTGATGCCGACATTGAAGCCAACGACGGCTACGGTTTCACCGGCGAGGCGGTTGCTCCGGGCCGAAGAACCGATGGCCGAGGGCACGGCATTAACCATGTGGTACCATGGCGCTGGCAATCCGGAGGAGCGGGAGCGTCATTCTTCAAATCATCGACGACTTCAACGCCTCCCAGGATGAGTATGTGGTCGAGATAGAGGAGTTTCCGCAGGCTACTTACAACGAATCCATCGTCGCCGCTGCCCTGGCGGGTGATCTGCCCGACATCATCGACATGGACGGCCCGGTGATGCCGCAACTGGGCTTGGGCCGGCTATGTCCAGCCCCTGGATCTGCCTTCGGGCGCGCTCGACGGCTACCTGCCCGGCGCCATAGGCGAATGGGATGGCGAAGTCTACTCCGTCGGCCTGTGGGATGCTGCTAAAGCCGTGTATGCTCGCCGGTCAGGCTGCTCGAGGACAACGGCATCCGCATTCCCACCCTTGACGAACCCTGGACGGGCGAAGAGTTCGACGCCGCTCTGGAGACGCTGCAAGCGACCGGCGACTTTGAATTCGCCTTTGACCCGGGGATGGCCTGGACGGGTGAGTGGTATCCCTATGCCTTCTCACCCTTCCTGCAGAGCTTTGGCGGCGACATCATCGACCGTTCGACCATGCTGACGGCTGAGGCGTCCTCAATGGTGACTGAAGCCATTGCCTTCGGCGAATGGTGGCAGAGCCTCTTTGAACGGGGCCTGGCTCCTGGACATCCCAGGATAGCGCCGACCGCGATACCGGCTTCATCGATGGCAAATATGCTTTGCAGTGGAATGGTAACTGGGCGTCCGTCGCTGCACTCGAAGCGTTTGGCGATGACTTGCTATTCTTGCCGGCGCCGATTTCGGCAACGGTCCAAAATCGGTGCAGGCTCCTGCAGTTTCGGTATTTCAGCCGACAGCGAACATCCCGATGGGGCCAATGCCTTCATCGAGTTCGCCATCCAGCCGAAGTACTCGGCAGCATTTTCCGATGTTCTTGGATTGGCGCCAACGACACTGGAAGCGGCGGCTATGACTGAGAGCTATGCTCCGGGTGGACCGCTGGCGGTGTTCTTCGATCGAGCCAAGCGCAAGCCTTGATTCGTCCTCCGACGCCGGCTTATCTATCGGCCGCCCTGACCTTTGAGAAGGCCATGGCCGACATTGCCAATGGGGCTGACGTCATCGATGCCCTGGATGCTGCGGTCGACGAAATTGATGCCGACATTGAAGCCAATAACGGCTACGGATTCGGCAACTAATTAACTGGACCGATGCAGGTTGAACGCCTGTATCTAACTGGGCTGTGGACGGAATTTCCGTCCACAGCCTACTCCCTCTGCGACAGGAGGTAAGTCCAATGACGACAACTACCACCAAGGGCGAGGCCGACCCGGCACAAAAACAACCGCGGCCTGGGTTAACAGACCGGCGACAGGAAAGTTTAGTTGGTTGGCTGATGGCTACTCCGGCCTTGCTATTAATTCTCGCATTCCTGATCGTTCCCTTCTTTATGGCTTTTTATCTGGCTTTCACCAACCAGCGGCTGATCTCACCGAATCCCAACAGAGTGGGTTGGAACGCGCAACTTCGCCCGGCTGCTCAGGATCAATACCCTAGCCCTCGATCCCATCGTCGACGAAACGACCGGCGAGCCTGTGCTCGACGAGGAAGGCAACCTCACCTATCCTCGAGTTCGAGAGTTTACGCGAAACAATCCAGAATACCCCGAACTCGACGGCCTTCAAGAGTGGTTGTCAAGGGATTTTGGAAACACCCGGTGGATTTTGTTATCCGGTGATACCGTGTTTATGAAATCTCTCGTCAGACTACCTTCATCTTTGCGCTCGTCGTTGTCCCTGGTGCAAGCTGGATTGGGGCTGTTTTTGGCCTACTGGTGAACCAGCGCATCCGCGGAGTCAATCTCTTTCGCACAATCTACTTCGTCCCGGTCGTTGTCTCGATGGTCGTTGTTGGCCTGCTCTGGAGGTTCATCTACGATGGACAAAACGGCCTGACTCAACAATATCCTGGCATTTATTACCTTTTGGTAACTTCGAGCCAATCGATTGGCTTGGAAATACGGCAACGGCTTTGCCATCGATCATCGGTGTGTCGATCTGGCAGGGTGTTGGTTTTCACATGATTATCTGGCTTGCTGGGCTACAGACCATTCCCGGCGTCCTTTACGAAGCTGCCGACGTCGAAGGTGCGGGCACCTGGCAAAAATTCAGATATGTCACCTGGCCAGGCCTTCGACCCACAGCAATCTTCGTACTGGTCACGATTACTATCGCTGCATTTTCACTATTTACGCAAATCGACGTGATGACCAGAGGTGGCCCTCTGGATTCGACAACGACGGTCATCTTTCAGATGGTCCAGAGAGGATACGAGAAACAAGATATTGCCGGTGGATCGGCAATCACCGTCATCTTTTTCATCATGGTATTGATCGTGGCCTTTGTACAGCGCTTCATAACGAGGGAGAGAGACTAATGGTTACAAGTGAAACAAAAAAAGCGCCGATTTCGATGGTCTTACGTAATCGGATATGGATTGATGATTATATTGGCTTTGGTATTCATTTTTCCGATTGTCTTCATGTTAATGTCATCGCTGAAACCAGATGAGCAGCTTCTCCGAGATTCCGCTTCTTTTCGGGCTTTCCTGCCGGTTGGAGATGTTTCCCTGGACAATTACAGAGCAGCCTTCGATCGGGCGCCGGTGATCCGATTTATTACCAACTCGGTCCTGGTTACGGGGATTACCGTGACTGTAGGTCTTCTTGTGAACTCCTTAGCCGGCTTTGCCATTGCTATCCCCCGCTGGAAAGGGAAAGGCCTTGTGTTGGGACTGGTAATCGCCGTGCTGATCTTGCCCTTTGAGACAGTTGCCGTTCCGCTATTGCTGATGGTAAGCAAGCTGCCTTCCATCGGTGCGGAGGGCGTCACCCAGGGTTGGCTCAATACCTATCATGTACAGATTATCCCTTGGATAGCGAATGCCTTTTCAATATTTCTCTTCGCTCAATTCTTTAGTGCGCTACCCTATGCGCTGGTCGAGGCAGCCAAGATCGATGGGGCAAGTTGGTGGCAGACCTACCGGCGGGTGATCGTCCCCGTTTCCGGTCCAGTCTTTGCCACTGCAGCGATTCTTACAATTCTTCCCATGTGGAACCAGTATCTATGGCCATTGATGGTGGTTCAGTCAGAGGAGATTCGCCCGGTGATGGTTGGCCTGCAGTATTTCTTCCAACTCGATATCGCCTGGGGTGAAGTCATGGCCTTCCTATCACTCATTACAATTCCAGTGCTTATTATCTTCCTGGCTCTTCAGCGCACCTATATCGAGAGCATTGCCGCGAGTGGCATCAAAGGCTAAACAACGTTCCGTGCTGTATAAATTGGACTTCAGATTTCATCGAACAAAACAAATCTCAGATTACATAGCAAATCTCGCACCCATATGACATACGATGAAGTCTTTCGCCCTCAATTTCATTTTACTCCTACTGCCCAATGGCTCAATGATCCTAATGGGCTGGTCTACTATGAAGGCGAATTCCATCTCTTTTATCAGTACAACCCAGAAGGTGTCGTGTGGGGACCTATGCATTGGGGACATGCCATCAGTCCCGATCTAGCGAACTGGATGCACCTGCCAATTGCCCTTTTTCCCGATGAGCATGGTTACATCTATTCTGGTAGCGCGGTGATCGATTGGGATAATACGGCTGGTTTTGGCAAAGAAGCCATGGTGGCCATATTCACCCATCACCTGGAAAATCGCCAGTCTCAATCGATCGCCTATAGCACAGATAAAGGTCGTTCCTGGACTAAATTCAAGGACAATCCACTTATTCCCCCACCCAATAACATCCGCGATTTTCGCGATCCAAAGGTTTTTTGGCACGAAGACGGTGGCGCTGGGTACTGGGTTATGTTAGTCGCGGCCGGCGATTCAATCATGTTTTATTCCTCGCCAGACCTAAAGAGATGGGCATTGACGAGTCGTTTCGGAGACGGTTACGGGTCTAGGGAAGGCGTTTGGGAAACCCCCGATCTCTTTGAATTGCCGGTGGATGGCGGCCCAGAGACCAAGTGGGTGTTAACTGTCGCGGTAGGAGACGGCGCGCCGGCCGGCGGCACAGGAGTTCAGTATTTTATCGGTGATTTTGACGGCGAATCTTTCTCCAGCCATCGCCCCAAAGACACGATTTTTTGGGCGGATTTTGGAGCGGACTTCTATGCTGCCCAATCGTGGAGTGGCGCGCCCAACAACCGTCGTATCTGGATCGCATGGATGAATAACTGGCGATACGCAAAGGTTATCCCTACCTCAACCTGGCGAGGTGCACTTACACTTCCCCGTGAACTCGCATTAATCTCCACTCCTCAAGGCATTCGTCTTGTGCAAACACCTATTTCTGAATTACAGAATCTACGAGGAGAGCATTGGCACTGGCGGGATGAAACGATATCGGCTGTTAATACAGATTTGTTAAAACAAGTGACGGGTGAACCGCTAGAGATCATCGCCAGTTTTGAAGTAACAAATATTCCTTCTAATGAACAATTCGGTATTCGTTTGTGTACTGGGGAAAACAATCACACAACAATTGCCTACACAACAACGAACCAGTCACTATTCATCGATCGAACCCAGTCAGGTCTTGTCGATTTTAGTCCTAGTTTTCCGGGCATTCATTCTGTTGACTTGGCGCCGCTTGACGAAACCATTAGGTTGCATATCTTCGTCGATCGCTCCTCCGTGGAACTGTTTGCGAACGGTGGTCAGGTAGTGTTCACCGAAAGAATATTTCCCGAATTGGCCGACTCCAGTATCGAACTCTTTGCGGAAGGTGGTCATGTTAGGCTTATCTCGCTGGATGCCTATCAGTTAGAAGCTGTAACATTTTCATTGCCAATATCGAACAATCGCCATTAGAGAAAGATCGATGAATCAAGGGAGAATTGTAGATCCAATATTAGATTTATTTACTTTAGGTGAAGCATTGGTGGATCTGATCTCTAATACGGTAGCGGATTCATTGGACGAAGCCGGCGCTTTTGGTCGTTATCTAGGTGGGCAGCCGACAAATCTGGCTGTGAACATGGCCCTCTTAGATAGACACGCAGCTATTGCTGCCTGCATCGGTAACGATGGCTTTGGTCATTTTATTTTTGATCAGATCAAATCCTCTAATGTCATCGCGGACCATATTCAAATTACGGATGAACATCCGACTTCTGTGGCCATTATCACTCGCCAAGCCCAGACGGCCGATTTCCTAATCGCCAGGGGAGCCGATGCCTATCTCAGATCCACACCATCTATAGAGGTATCCGCGGCAAATAGCCGCATCGTTCACACCTCGGCTTTTGGTCTATCGCGTGAACCTGCACGTTCGACCATACTCGGTGCGCTGAAAATCGCACATGATGCTGGCAATGTGATATCGCTAGACCCAAACTATCATCCAAAGAACTGGCCTGATACTCAGGATTTCCCTTTAATATTAAAAGAGACCTACCAATATGTATCGATTACCAAACCTTCATTGGATGATTGTGTTCGCCTTTTTGGACCAGAGAAAGAGCCAATTGCTTACGCAAGGTGTTTTCTGGAATGGGGTTGCCAGACGGTAGCCTTATCTATGGGTGCGCAAGGAATTCTTTTAGCGACGGCGTCAGGTGGTCTATATCATATTGAAAGCAATGATACCCCTGTGATTGATGCGACCGGGGCCGGAGATGCTTTTTGGGCTGGATTTTTAAGCGCAATGTTAGATGGTGTTTCAGTCATCGAAGCCGCCAGAGTCGGACAAGTAGTGGCTGGAATTAAACTGGGGATTGTCGGTCCAATGAAGCAGCTTCCCGATAAAGAAGAAATCTATAGCCGTGCTGAGGCGATTCGGTTCGCCGAGATAAGCGACAAAGGTTAATCCTTGACGTTACATCTACCGGACAAATGGGTTTGGGATTTCTGGTTTGCTCAAGATGGCGCCGATTACCATATCTTCTACCTCCAGGCTCCTCGCGCACTGAAAGATGAGACGGCAAGGCATTGGCATGTGTCAATTGGCCATGCAGTCTCCCAGGATCTCATCAATTGGCAAATCCTGCCTGATGCGCTGGCTCCATCGGCCGCTGACACCAACGCTTGGGATAACTACACGACCTGGACGGGTAGCATCATCGCTCATGCCGGTACCTGGCACTTACTTTACACCGGCACTAATCGGGTCGAACAGGGCTTGATCCAGCGTATTGGTCTGGCGACTTCCGATGATCTCATTCACTGGAAAAAACACCCGGCCAATCCAATCATCGTCGCTGACCCGCGCTGGTATGAAATACTGGACAGGACTGCATGGTACGAGCAGGCCTGGCGCGATCCAATCGTTTTCCAACACAAAGACCAATTCCATTGCTACATCACCGCCCGCAGCCGTTGGGGTCATAAGTCAGGCCGTGGGGTCATCGCACACGCACGATCGCGGATTTGGTGGAATGGGAAGTAAGCGGCCCGGTCAGCGAGCCCGGCGAGTTCGGACATCTCGAGGTGCCACGACTGGTCGGGATTGAAGATCGTTGGTATTTGTTCTTCAGCGTGGGTCACAAACATTACTCGGAACGACGGCGCCAACGCCCCGACCTGAAACTACTAACAGGCACCCATTATCTTGTGGCAGACAGTCCCCTGGGGCCATTCAAGTTAACGACCAGCGAGTTCCTTTTAGGTGACAAACAAGGAACATATTATTCAGGCGGTCCAGTTCAGGATCCAAATGGTGAATGGGTCTTACTGGCTGTTCGTACCCAGACACCCAAGGGCCATTTCGTGGGCGAGATAAGCGACCCCATTTCGCTTGAGCTCGCGCCCATGGTCGCCTGCGCATCTCAGGATAACCATGAAGATGAGATCAGCACTTCTGTCCTATGACGGTTTCCATATTGTTCGGAAGATATCCCACCCTTTGCAGATGACGAGATCCTTATCAAGCTGATAGGCTGCGGTGTATGCAGCGGCGACGTCTTTGTTTACAAAAACCGTGACCAACTGGCGAGGACACCAAGAAGGTTGGGCCATGAAGGTAGCGGCTGGGTCATAGGCGTTGGTCGAAACGTGATTGGTTTTGATTTGGATGATATGGTGACGACTTTCGCCTTGCCCGCCTACGCCGAATATCTAGTCGCCAAGCCAGACAGGGTGGTCAAATTGCCATCTGAAGTCGATCCACTCTATGCGTTGGGAGAAGCGATCGCCTGCTGCGTTCATGCTGCCGGTCGTTTTGGGATCCAAAGCGGCGATCGTGTGGCTGTCTTGGGTTGTGGCTTCATGGGTCAAATTTGTTTGCAAATGGCCCGATACCTGGGAGCGGGATATATCTGCGCTATTGATCCGCTGACTGATAGACTTGAGATGTCATGGAGCATGGGCGCCGATGCCGTGCTCAACCCCTTGGAGCACAGCATCGAGGAGATAGTTGGCAATCACGGTGAATTTAACGTCGTCATTGAAGCAGCCGGGACCCAGAGCGTGATCGATCTGTCCACGGCCTTAGTCATGGAACACGGCCGGATTGTCCTGGTTGGCTATCACCAGTCGAACGATGGTAAACGAATTGTCAATATGGAACGTTGGAATTACAAGGCGATCGATGTCATGAATGGTCATGTACGCCGCCCTGACGAGAAGCTGGCGGCGATGGAAGAAGGAATGAGACTTCTGGGCCAGGGTTACCTGCGGACAGAGCCCCTGGTAACGACCTACGCTTTGACCGAGGTTGAACAGGCTTTGGCTGATTTGACGGCCGTAAAAGAGGGTCTCTTTAAAGCCGTTTGGTGCTGGATATGGTCATCATTATGGCCGCGGCTGGCAGTTGTTGGATGTTGATATGAGTGGCTTGCCGGCTGGACGGCAGAGCGAAGGCGTCGAAAAAGGGTATTTTGCCAAGCAAAAGAACAAACGGGGGCGGCAATTGGGGCGTGTCTATGCCACCCTGTACGGTGAAATCATCAGCGAACGCTTGTATCGTGGCAAAACCCAACTCAATCGCAGCTTGGTCGACTTGGTTACCGATGGGGAAACCATCTTGAATCTCAATCCCGGTTTCTGCAAGCAAACCATCCTGCGTATTGATGGCGGCGGTGGTAATGATGCGGATATCAACTGGCTGTTGGAGCGGGGTTATCAATTGTTGGTCAAAGTAACCCACTGGAAGCGCGTCGAGAAATTGGCCGCAACGGTCGCTATCTGGGAAACCGACCCCAAAGACCCACGACGGCAGGCTGGGTGGGTGCAAGCCCCCTTTACTTATAACCAGCCCACACGACAATTGGCCGTTCGCTGCCAGGGAAAGAAAGGAAAGTGGCATACCGCCATCCTGGCTTTCAATCTGGATAATGACCAACTTCACTGGCTGACCGAGCAAGGCAAACGAACTTTTCCCACCCCTGTCGCCCCCATCTGGTCGGCTGTCTATGCCTATGACCTCCGTGGTGGAGCTGTCGAAACGGCCATCAAAGGGTCCAAGCAGGGCTTGGGCATCACCAAGCGCAACAAAAAATCGTTCCATGCTCAGGATATGTTGCTGTTGTTGGGGCAACTGGCTTACAACCTGACGGCTTGGGTACGTAATGGTTTGGCTTTTTGCCAAGCCAGGCTCCAGCAATTCGGTATGTTGCGCATGGTTCGGGACGCCTTTCATATTACCGGCAACCTTTACTTTGATGCTCAGGGCCATATCGTTCAAATTTCACTCAATCAGGCGCATGATCTAGCGGCTTCATTCATTGATGCCTTTGCTTCTTTCTTGGCTCGCGATGGAACTGTCGCTAATTTGCACCAAATTTAGGTAACTATGGACGAGCGCTAGCAGGTGGATTAAGCATTCCGCCGAATACTAGATCAATCAGATTACAAGATCTTATGCGAAGCGATCGTCAACAAGAACTAAACTTAAAGGATAAACCATGCATATACTGATGATAACCAACCATGGCCTGCACCATTGGCATGTCGTACCCGGACTGCCAGATACAGGTGGGCAGAATATATTTGTGAATGAAATGAGCCAGGCACTGGCAAACATGGGGCACCAGGTAACGATTGTGAACCGGGGAGGGTACCCTGATCCAATAACGGGAGAATGGCGTCGAGGTATCCTTTATAAGGGCGATAAACAACGTATCATTTACTTAGAAGACGGGCTGGCCGAATTTGTTCGTAAAGAGGATATGAACGAACGTATCCCGTACCTGGCCGAATCGCTTAAAACCAGCCTGGATGCGGATTTCGGTCCAGTCGACTTAATGGTTTCCCATTATTGGGATGGCATGAAGCTGGGCATTGAATATAACAAGACATTGGCTAGGCCGGTGCGCCATATCTGGGTACCTCATTCTCTTGGGGCCATCAAGAAAAGCAACCTGCCGCCTGAGCAATGGCAAGGTTTACGCCTCGACGAGCGCCTAGCCACAGAAAAGAAGCTGGCTAAAGAAGTTAATGGCATCGCCTCCACATCGGCCCTGATCACTAAAAAGCTAGTGGAATTTTACGAATACACAGGCAAACTCTATTTCCTGCCACCATGCGTGGATCAAGAACGTTACTATGCTCACGAAGTACCGGCCGACCATGAGATCTGGGACTTTTTGAGCAGCCTATCTGGTCTCACGGCCGAGGATATCAAGCAACGGCAAATCGTTACCGAGATCAGCCGGACTGCCATCACAAAAAGAAAGGATGTGTTGATAAAAGCCTTCGCCTTGTTAAGCCAACAGCTACCGGATACTTTCCTGGTTGTGGCTATTGATGAACGTGAAGAAGTATTAGCCGAAGAACTCAATCATCTGATCCGGCAGCTAGGTATAAGCGATCAAGTAGCTGCCGTAGGCTCTATTTGGGATCTATTGCCGACACTTTATGCGATAACGGATGTTTATTGTACGCCGGCGATAGTGGAAGGCTTTGGCATGTCGGCCCAAGAGGCTGCAGCGACGCGCGTTCCTGTCGTCGCCAGCGACCGGGTCCCATATGTGACTGAATATCTTCTTGGCGATAATCCGGAACAGAGAGTATATGATAAGTCCCAACGGCCGCTACAGGTGGGCGAGGGCGCCGTGGTTGTACCGGTAGACGATGTTCCAGGCTTTGCCGAAGGGTTAAAGACCTTATTGCTTGACCAGGAATTGCGGCAAGAAATGGGAGAGAACGCCTACGCGGCAACTGTACCGTACTTCACATGGCATAATATGGTCGGCCGCTTTCTGTCGGAGCTAGAAGACGAAGATTAAGGTCCATCAGGCGTAACGTCTAAAGACATTATGACAGCACGGATAGAGCGGAATCAACTGAAGCGTTTACTCCAGTCTGAAGATATAGAGGATATCCCATTTTCCGAACTTATTCGTCTGTTTCGAGAAGAGGAAGGATTAAGTGATTATTTGCCCGACGGGATCTATGTAACAGATCCTCGCACAGGAGAGAAGATTATCTTCCACTCCGCCCGCGCCAACCGCCCCCACGATAATAAGCCCGCCGGGCCAACGGCCGATCAAAACCATGGTTCTTGCCCAATCTGCCTGGGAACAACGACCGGTATCCTTGACCTGAAGCCGCTGAGCGAAGGATTCACTTTCATTAACAAGAACCTTTTTCCGGCATTCTATCCCTTTGAAATCGAGGCGGAAAGCGAGAAGAGCAATACCAGGCGACTGGGAGAAGGTGATATTTTTGGCTTTCACTTTTTGCAGTGGACCTCTTCCTATCATGACCGGGACTGGCATAACATTCCTTTGTCTGATGCCACTTTGGTGATGCAGCGTCTTGCTGCCCTGGAAAAGAAGCTGCTGGTAGACGCGCCAGTCTATCTGGGTAATCTGGACAAAACAATTGCCGGCCAACAAGAAATTCCGGTTTACATACTCATCACGAAAAATTACGGCCATTTGGTGGGAGGCTCTCTATCCCATGGACATCAGCAAATCGCTCTGAGCAATGCTATGCCTAAAAGGATGGATGACAATGCGCGATTCTTTGAAGATAAGGGGCAGACCTTTTCCCAATATCTTCTTCGGACAAACCCGGCAGAATTAATGATCGAGGATTATGGGTCGGCTGTGTTGCTTACGCCCTATTTCATGCGGCGGCCGTACAATATGATATTGGTTCTTAAAAACAGTAGTCCCCAGTTTTTGCACCAACTGAACAATTCGGAGCTAGAAGCAGTGGCTCATGGTTGGGCAGATGCCATTCGAGCCATTTTGGAGATCATGCCAGCCATCGGGCGGGAGCTCGCTTATAACGTGGTGACCCATATTGGACCGGGCGCAGGCATTTACTTCGAGTTTTTGCCCTATACCCAAGAGACTGGGGGCTTCGAACTTCTCGGTATAACGATTTGCCAGGCCAATCCACAGGACGTTGCCCGACATATCCGAGAGGTTCTCTCGACTCTATAAATACATCTCATCTTGGCTGGCGAACTCGACAGGTTCTGGCGCCTGGCCCGGAAACATTGTGTCCAATATCTCCGGTGCGTATCGTTCCGCCTGGTCGCTGCTGATGCAGTTGTCCCGGCAGATCTCCTGATAGAGTCTAGCGCTCGGCCGCCAGATCCGATCCTGGGTTTCCGGGTCCATTTCCACCAGGCCAAATCGCTGCGTCCATCCCCGATCCCATTCGAAATTATCGACCAGGCTCCAGTGATAATAACCCATGATGGGATAGTTAAAATTGAGGGCTCGCCAGACCTCCCGTAAATGGTTCATGATGAATGCCGGCCGAAGGCGGTCGCTGCTATCGGGCAGCCCGTTCTCGGTAATATAGATGGGCAAATTGTAGCCCCGGTAGGCCTTGAGGGCGTTGAAAAGCCCCTGCGGGTGCAGTTCAAAGAATTGATCTTCTGTGGTGACGGCGCCTTCGGGAACCCTGGTTTCATAAAGCCCTCCGGGCCTAGGGGGAAAACGCACCAGCGAACGCGAATAATAATTGATGCCGATAAAATCTAGGGTATTGGCCAGGTCCTTATTTGAACCACGACCTAAGGGCCACCGTAAGCGGCCATTGATCAGGGCTTCGAGCCACAGATCATTAAAAAACCGGGATACTCGCCGGGCCCACCAACGATCGAGGGCGTTACCCGATGGCCAAGCTTCGACCGGCCGATATTGTTTGGCCAGGCCGACCTCGAACATCCGGGATAGGTTTCTTTGATCACCTGATAGGCCACGGCATGACAGCGTAGCATGTGGCGCAACGCTCGGATACCGGCCGTCCAGCCGCGTTCAACCGGTGCTGGGAAGTGCTCTTCCAGGTAGCGGTAAACGAAGTAGACCATTGGCTCATTAAGAGTGATCCACTTAGGGATTAAATCGCCTAGGCTGTCTACGACTTTTGCCGTGTAACGGCGGAAATAGTCGATGACCAATTCGCTGCTAAAATCCCCTTTTTCCACCAGCCATAAAGGATTACTGAAGTGGTGCAGGGTGACCATGGGCTCGATGCCTCGGGCATGCATAGCCGCCAATATTTCACGATACCTGGCGATGGCTTCGTGGTCGAAGACGCTGGGCTGGGGTTCGATTCTGCTCCACTCTAATGAAAATCGGTGAGCTGTGTTGCCCATTTCGGCGGCGATATCGAGATCGGCTTCGGCGTTTTGCCACCAGTTACAGGCCAACCCTGACCGCCCATCATCTAGGATATGACCTTCTCCTAACTCCCATTCCCACCAATCATTGTTCTGATTATTTCCCTCGACCTGGTGCGCCGAAGTGGCCGTTCCCCATAAAAAATCGGCCGGGAAAACCATTGTCGCTTTTGCCATTTTATATGACCAATAACCTATGCTGTTCTATGACTAATATGCTATTTCAAGCCCTAAAAATTTGATTTTGCCCATGCTATACTTGGATCATTATAGTGATTTCGTCTAAAAGTGACGATGAATGGTCTTGGCGCCGCTGGAGGTTAGTGTGAACAGTCTTGTTCCCCCAAGTGGCTATTACTATCCAAATCGTATAGCCCGCATTTATCTGCAGGCGATGGAAGAGGTAATGGGTCGAAATGGTCTCAATGCCTTACTCAACCTGATCGGCCTGCATCGATATGTTGAAGAATTTCCCCCGAGCAACCTGGATCGGGCCTTTGATTTTTCCGACTTTTCAAATGTAAACCAGGGCGTGTTCGACATTTATGGACCGCGTGGCGGCAGGGGGCTATCTTTGCGCGGTGGGCGGGCAACGTTCGAGCGCGGCCTGAAAGGGTTCGGCGCTCTGGCAGGGGTAGGCGACCTGGCTTTTAAAGTCTTACCGGTAAGCACAAAGGTCAAGATTGGTTTGCCAGCGATGGCCCGGGTTTTTAGCCAGTTTAGCGATCAGATTTCTTATGTAGAAAGTTACAAAGACCACTATCTATATTATATCGATCGTTGCCCAGTCTGCTGGGGCCGTGAAAGCGAACATCATTACTGTTTCGTGGCGACGGGGCTGCTACAATCCGGCTTGAAGTGGGTCAGTGGCGGTCATGATTTTCACGTCCAAGAGATCGAATGCATCGCTTCGGGCGGGAAATCTTGCATCTTCAAGATCGACAAACAACCTGTCCACTAACGATTGACTCTTTTGAATAATGAGCGGCAAAGTTTGCCAATTCGGCAGTGAATGTTGCCTGGCAACTGCCAATTGGACGTGGGCATCCACTATTGATATTTGAATCCACATCTGTAAGAATAGGTAGCTAGTGAGCGAACAAGCGAAAATCCTAGTCGTTGAGGACGAAGTCGACTTAGCAGAAATGTTAAGTACATACCTGCGCACGGAAGGTTATCATGTTACGGCCGTTGGCTGGGGAGAGGATGCTGTTCAAGCCGTGAACGATGCCGTTCCCGACTTGATTACCCTCGATATAAATTTGCCAGATATCGATGGCTATGAGGTCTGCCGTCGTATACGCGATATCAGGCGTGCGGAAAATGTGCCGGTCATCTTCTTGACCGAGAGGAAGAGTCGCAAAAACAAGTTGGCCGGACTTGAACTAGGAGCTGTCGACTATATAACCAAACCTTTCGACGTCCAAGAGCTTTCATTGCGCGTGAAGAACGCGCTTCGCCGTTCCCAATTGAGGACTTTAGACAATCTGATAACCGGCCTACCAGAAGGTCGACTCGTTCGCGAAAGGCTGGCTGAAATGCTCGCACAATCAGAATGGGCTGTGGTTATTACCGGCTTCGATGGCCTGAATGACTTTCGCGACAAGTACGGATTTGTTGCCGCGGACGACGTCGTTCGCGCCGCCGGTATCATGATCGGCAAAGCCTTGGAAGTAAGTGGGGCAGCCGATGATTTCCTAGGTCACATGGAAATGGCAGAGTTCCTAATCGTCACCAGACCCGAGCGTGCGGATGTTATCGCACAAAACTGTTATCTCAGGCTGGAGACATCGATCCCGTACTTCTACCCGGTGTTGGAGCAGGAGCCCACCCCTGATTTTCCAGCCTTGAGCCACTTATCAGCTAAGGCAGCAACCCTCAAATCCTCCGGCGGCCGTATCTCAAATTTCAAAGATCTGCACCGAGCCCTCACAAACGACATGGAACTTTATACCAGGCAACAGACTCTCTAAGATTGTGATCCTGGGTCAAAAAATATCTTACCCTGACAAGGCTCTATTTCTAGGCTAGAATCATGTCCAGTAAATAGGATTAACATTCGGCCGTGCATTTTCGGTTGAATCGCAGAAATAGTCGCCTGATCATCCTGTCGTTCACAGCGAAGAAGCTTGCTGGATTTGGCGAATGATATTTTTATCGACGCAACTTTCGAATTCGTGAAAATCACATGCAGAAATGCGTGGTCGTCATTCCTACATATAACGAAGCAAACAATCTCCCGGTGTTGGCTGCCGAACTTTGGGCGCTAAAACTTCCTGGTTTATCCATTTTGGTCGTCGATGGGAATTCTCCGGATGGCACCGGTGATATTGCCGACGAGCTAGCCAAGCAGCGCCCTGGCGAGATTTTTAGCTTGCACCTCTCGTCTAGGGGCGGTCTACGGCGGGCCTATGTTGCCGGTTTTAAGTGGGCGCTATCCCATGAGGCCGACATCGTTGTTCAAATGGATTGCGACTTCTCCCACTCGCCCAGCTATATTCACGACTTTCTTGAGGGAATTCAAAAGGCCGACCTGGTCATTGGATCTCGTTACGTTCCCGGCGGCAAACTGGACGATCGCATGAGCGCTTCAACCTATCTTCAAAGCTGGTGGGCCAATGCCATCTACGCCAGGACCATTCTTAATCTCGAAATAAAGGACGCGACAACCGGTTTTCGCTGCTGGCGAGCAGAGGCGCTGCGGGGCATCGATCTCGACGCCATTATCTCAAACGGGTATAGTTTTCAGATCGAAATGGTATACGTCGCAGAAAAACTAGGTTACAAGATCATCGAGATACCCATTCACTATGAAGACAGGCGTCTTGGCCAAAGCAAACTTAGATGGCCTGACAAAGTTGAAGCGGCTTTTCGAACCTGGCAGATTTGGTGGCGGTATCGAGATTTCCCCCAAACTGAGCAGAGCGCCGAGTTGCAGAAGACCCTCGACGCGACAAACGAGCGTCAAAAATAGTGAGCCATCGCCAACAGCTGCTCAGCTGTAGGTGACACGCCCTATGAGCCGGCTAAAAACATTCAAATCAGATGCCATCTTCTCAGATGCCATGATCGTGGCAGGATTCCTTATCCTGCCGTTTTTGCTGTTTGCGACCGTAACCCTGGGTTCCAAGACAATGTTGCCGGCCGATAACCTCGTTCAATGGCAACCCTGGACAACAGCAAGCGAGGAACTGAACGTTGATTTCCCGCACAACGGCTTACTGAGCGATATGATCTTGGAAAACTATGCCTGGAAAAGATTTATTGCCGTCAATCTTCGCCAGGGGGATATTCCGCTCTGGAATCCCAATACTTTTGCCGGCACGCCATTTTTAGCTACCGGACAGCACTCGGCTTACTATCCATTTAGTTTCATTTTTCTGATCCTGCCGATAGCCAAGGCTTACGGCTGGTACACGCTGATCCAACTATGGTTGGCGGGAGTCTTCACTTATCTCTTCGGCCGTGTCTTGGGCTTGCGCCGCCCGAGCGCCGCTATTGCTGGCCTGGTCTTCCAGGGAAGCGGGTTTTTGATCGTCAGCAGCGCCGTCTTCCCCATGATCCTGGGCGCCGCCATCTGGCTGCCGCTCTTGCTGACTTGCGTCGAAAAGATCATTCGTAATGCTTCCAGCCCTTCCGGAGCGGGACGAACCCTTCCCTGGGCCGTGCTCGGAGCCCTCGCTTTGGGCACCCAACTGCTCGCCGGTCATATCGAGATTACTTATTACACCTTGTTGGTCATGGGAATATTCGCCGTCTGGCGTTTGGCCGGCCGTGTATACAATTGGATCCGGAACGGCACATCTTCATGGCTGCCAAAATTAATCAAACCGGCGGCCTGGTTGGCTGGCTTCGTCCTCATGGGTCTATTACTCGGAGCAGTGCAATTCATCCCATTCTTGGAAGTTGGCCAGGCGAACTTCCGCGAAGGTTCGGCGACTCTCGAACAGATCCGGGGCTGGGCTTTTCCGCCAAGACGGGTATTGACGCTCGCTATGCCCGACTTCTTTGGAAGTCCGGCCGATCACGCTTACCTGGACATAGTTGAAGCCCGATCGCTACCTTTCACCACTAACTATTACGGCGAAACCAATCCCCACGGCGCATTCACCAGCGATTGGGGCATCAAGAATTATGTCGAAGGCGGTATCTACCTTGGGGTACTTACCCTAATCCTGGCCTTGCTAGGTGTCTGGTCGGCCTGGCGACGCCGGCCGGACCGGCGATCAGAGATTAGCTTCTTCACTATACTTAGCCTGCTTTCGCTGTCATTTATTTTTGGCACACCCCTGTATGCTATTTTGTACTATGCTCTTCCCGGTATAAACCAGCTTCACTCGCCTTTCCGCTGGGTATTTCCTCTCACGTTGTCCGTCGCCCTATTGGCCGGTTATGGAATGGACACCGTGGCTGAGAGCAGGGAGCAAAGTCGGGATTCAGCGACAACCAAGAAACGAGGTGATCATCGAGTCTCGCCGCTCGTTTCTCTTTTTACCCTCAATACTAAACCATCGATCGTTACACTGCTTGCCGGCCTGGCATTTTGGGGCGGGCTCTTAATTTCAGTTGCCTTGCTTTTATCCCGGCTCTTTTATAGCCAGATTGAACCGGTTCTCGAAGGGTTTTTCTTAGGTTTAGAGCGAGCGCCTGACGCCTTTCCCAGCACACAGGCATTCTATGGTCACGAATTTGAACAAGTCGCCATCTTAGCCCTCATGCTGATAGCCAGCGGTCTCGTGCTGCGAGCTAGCTGTTCTAGTATTACCTTAGCCGGCCGTTCCGTGTGGATCTTCCTGGCAGCTATCGTCGTCGGACTGGACCTTTTTATCGCCGGCTACGGTTTCAACGCTTCGGCCGACCCGACCTTATTAGACTACAAACCGGAACTTGTCCAATGGCTGGAGGAACAGCCGGGCATCTGGCGTTTGACAACCTTTACGCCCCATGGCGATAAACCCCTTAATGCCAACCTGCCCTGGTTAAGCGATCTGCAGGATATACGAGGTTACGACTCGATCATCCTGAAGCAGTATACCGACTATATGGCTGCTATCGAGCCCCAAAACGAGCTCGAGTTCAATCGTGTCCAGCCTTTAGTCGACTGGCAGTCCATCAATTCACCTCTGCTAGACTTGTTAGGGGTGAAGTACATCATCACCGGGGAGCAGATTGAGTTGCCCAAGCTGCAACATCTGTGGCAAGGAGAAGGTCTGCACGTTTACGAGAATCTGGCTGTTGTCCCAAGAGCCTACGCGATCTCGCAACTGGCAACTGTGGTCACGGACGATGCCTTGACGGCTATGCAGACCCTGGATCCGCGCAACTATGTTGTCCTGGAACAAAAGGATTGGCCTGGCGACCTCTTGGGAGAAGCCAGTCCACAAGCCTTAACTCCGGCCGAAATCACGGATTATCAAAATATCGAGGTCACCGTACAAGCGGCGGTAAATGAAGATTCCTGGTTGGTACTGAACGACACCTACTTTGAAGGTTGGAACGCCTATGTGCGATCGCTCGACATGCCCGCTTCAGCGGGCCCAGAATCGGAAGAAGTGCAAGTCGAGTTATACCGGGTTAATGGGAATTTCCGGGGGGTACTTTTAGAGCCCGGCAATTGGCAAGTCCGTTTTCGCTACAGCCCACTCACATTTAAGCTCGGCGGTCTGGCCAGCTTCATGGCTCTCATCATCATCACTTTTGCCGCGGTGGTTTGGGCCTGGCGCCGTCTGGTCAACCCAGATGCGCCCTTGACCAATACCCGGAGTATCGCCAAGAATAGTCTGGCGCCCATGGGGCTCAATCTATTCAACAAAGCCATCGATTTTGCTTTTGCCGCCTTTTATTTGCGCGTGCTTGGACCAGGGGATTCGGGCAAGTTCGCCACTGCCATCATCATCGCCGGCTGGTTTGAAATCATCGCCAATTGGGGCTTGAATACGCTGTTAATTCGGGAAGTTTCCAAGGATAAGAGCCAGGCCGGTCGTTATTTGCTCAACACTTCACTTTTGCGTATCGCGACGGCCATTATCGCCAGTCTGCCCATATTTATCTATATCTTCACCGTCAATTCCACCGGCAACCAGCTTGATCAACAAACGACAGCAGCCATCCTGTTTCTCATGATCGGCATGATTTTTTCTGGCCTGGGGCAAGGGCTGGCCGGCCTATTTTATGCCTATGAACAGGCAGAGGTCCCGGCCGTCATCACTACGGTCACCACTATCATAAAGGTTGGGCTTGGCGTGTTGGTCTTATTGCTGGGTTTTAGCTTCGTCGGGCTGGCCGCGATAACGATTCTGGTCAACTTCATCACCCTGCTGATCCTATTAGTGGCGGCGTTTCGCCAATTCCGAATTCCCGGGCCATGGCACGTCGACTTTGTCCTCCAGCGCCGGATGTTTAAGCTGAGCTATCCATTGATGCTTAACCATTTATTCGCCGTGATATTTTTTCAGATCGATATCCCTTTGATGAAACAGATCAACGGTGATGTCGTCGTCGGCTGGTATAACAGCGCCTACAAATGGGTAAATGCTTTCAACGTCATCCCCTCGTTTTTTACATTCGCCCTATTTCCGGTGATATCGCGGCAAGTTCATAATGCCTTACCTGATGCCCAGCGTACGTTTCGCTTTTCCATCAAGCTGATGTTGCTAATATCTCTGCCATTGGCCGCAATCACCACCTTGTTGGCTCCGGTTATGATCGGCATCCTAGGCGGGCGTGAATTTTTGCCACATGGCGCCATTTCTTTGCAATTGGTCATCTGGTCCATTCCTATCGGCTGGATGAATAGCGTGACGAACTATGTTCTGATTGCTCTCGGCCGCGAAAGGTTTTTGACCCGGGCATTCATTCTCGGCGTCGGCTTCAATCTGGTCGCAAATCTCATTTTTCTACCCCGCTACAGTTACATTGCTGCCTCAATCATCACCATATTGTCCGAAATTGTGCTGCTGATCGTGTTTGCCTATTATTTGAGGCCCTCCATGCCAAATGTCGGCTGGGCGGGCATCATCAAGCGGCCGCTGGCGGTGACGGCAATCATGATATGGGCGATCGTTTTGGGCAGCCTGGTAAGCCCAATCCTGGCCCTGGTTTTAGGGTTAATCGCTTACCCGGTCGGTTTATGGCTGCTCCGCGTATTTGGCGATGAAGAGCGGCAGATCCTTGGCGCTCTTTTGCCCAAGGAACTGGCAAGCCGCCTGTCCCTGGCCAAAGCTGAAACAGGGGAATTGGATTGAGGTATGGAAGCGAGAACTAAGCCCTGGTGGGCCACCAACTATCGCCTCATTCTCGCGGTTGTGCTACTTCTAGCGGCCGTATTGCGCCTTTACGGGCTCAATAATTTATCGCCACCCGGGTTGGAACATGACGAGGTAGCCCATTGGCTGATCAACACCGATATCCTTGAAGGCAATCACGCCCTTTATTTCGCCGAGGCGTATGGCCATGAAGCAGGTTATCATTACCTGCAGACTTTGTTCATGGTCCTTTTGGGCGAAAATGCCTTTGTATTGCGCCTGCCATCAGCCTTTGCCGGTATTTTATTAGTAGCCGTTAGCTTCGCCCTCGCTCGCCGTTTATTCGGACTAAAAACCGCGCTCTTGTCAGCTACCCTGTTAGCCGTTCTCTTTTGGCCTGTCTTTTACAGTCGTTTAGCCTTGCGGGCCATCTCCTTGCCTTTGTTGTCTGGTTTATCAGCTTATTTTTGGTGGCAAGGTTGGATGGGCGCACCCAGCCCGCCAAAACAACCACTGGGGGACAAGGTAGAAACGAAGGGAACCTCCTCCGACCGATGGTGGCCAAAGCTATCACCTGTCGTTTGGTTCGTACTCGCCGGCCTATTCGCAGGGCTCACTTTCTACACCTACATGGCCAGCCGGGTGGTGCCGATCTTTTATTTGCTGTTTGCCGGATATTTATTGCTTTTTCACCGCACCAAGCTGAAATCACACTGGAAAGGGGTTTTACTCTTCTTTTTGGTTTACCTGGTCGTTGTTGCCCCTTTGGCGTTGTATCTGTTGGCGAATCCAGGGACCGAAGCTCGAATTGACGAGGTCGATGCGCCGCTGCGGGCTTTACTGTCTGGTGACCTTGGACCGGCAATCAGCAATAGCATCAAGATTTTGGGGATGTTTGGCGTCCGTGGCGATCCCTTGTGGCGGCAAAATGTGGCCTATCTACCGGTATTCGAACCCATTGTAGCCGTTTTCTTTTATATTGGACTCTTGATTTCCTTATGGCGATGGCGAGAAGAAAGGCATCTATTCCTAATGCTTTGGCTATTCACGGCCGCTATTCCAAGTATTGTTACTATAGATGCGCCAAGTAGCATTCGGATAATCAATGCCTTACCCATTTTGACCATAATTCCGGTTATAGGATCCGAAGTTATTCAGTTTTTTAGGCCTTTATCCACAGTATCTACCAAGTTATCCCCAAAAATCATCAAAATCGGGGCTATTGTTGTAATAATCGCGCTACTGGTTATTTATATTGGCCGTAGTACCATAGACCTGTTCCAGGTATGGCCAAAAAACGAAGAAGTTCAGTTTGTTTGGCAGAAAGCATTGACCGATATGGCCAGCTATTTAGATCAGCAGGAAGAGAGCGGAGCGGTGGCCATCGGCGGCTGGTCTGCCGAGTCGCTAGATCCGCCCACGATGGCACTCGCTTTAAGACGAGAAGATCTCAGTTTGCGCTTTTTTGATCCATCCCAGGCGATCATCATACCGGCCGGTTCGCCGTCTGGTCATGCCCGGATCGCCTTTCCAGTCATAAATCCTATTCAACCTGATTTAAAGGCCTGGCTAGAGGGGCAAGAGCTGAGATCGCGGAATGAGGGCTCTTTTGAAACTATCGAAATTGCAGGTGGAGTCCCTTTCCAACCTCAAAAACCAGCAGAGGTCATATTTGGCGATGAGATCACCTTGCTGGGCTACGATCTGTTACCTTCTGAGGATGTCGCTCCCGGAAATAGCGAAGGTGAATCAATCCAATTGGTGACTTATTGGCAGGTTAACGCCGCCCCTGACAGTCCCCGCCGTATCTTTCTGCACGCGATAAACGATGGAGGGGAGATCGTCGCCCAGAACGATACGCTTGGCGCCCCGGCCGAATTCTGGTTAGCCGGAGACATACTTCTCCAATATCATGAGTTGGATATGGTCCCCTATGATGGTTCGCTCAAGTTTCATATTGGTTTCTACGATCCGGCTAGCGGCCGTAGGTTGTTAACCGATGCGGGCACCGACCATGTTCCTTTGGAAATCGAACAAGCAAAATAGTTGATTGTTTACTAATAGGAGCGGACGCATCGCTGGAACCATGAGTCAGGGTAATGGGATCAAGCCAGTGAGGATTCATAGGCAAAGAAGAAAAAAAGAGCGCCAATGGCGCTCTTTTTTTTAACGTTTGACGATCGTTCTCATTCAATCGCTTGGACGGTCATTTGAATATCGCCGGCCGGCGCTTTAACCGTCACCACCTGTCCTACTTTAGCTCCCAGCAAGGCGCGGCCGATAGGTGACTCATTGGAGATGCGGCCATTGCCTGGATCGGCCTCGTGAACGCCGACGATAAAATAGCTTTCGGGTTCATCTTCAAACCCTTTCTCGGCTACCGTTACCGTGCAGCCTACGCGGACTTTGTCCGCCCGGCCGTCGTTTTCGATGACTTCCGCCCGGCGCAGGGAATCCTCCAGGTCTTTGATTCGACCTTCGACGAATGCCTGTTCTTGTTTGGCGTAATCGTAGTCAGCGTTTTCTGACAAATCACCGTGGGCAATTGCCAGCTCCAAGCGATGCGATATTTCCGCGCGCCGCTCATTTTTCAAGAAGTGGAGTTCAGCCTTGATCTTTTCTAAACCTTCTTCGGTTACGTATACTACAGTGTCATTATTCATGAAATAACCTCTCCAGCCGCCCTCCTGGTATTTTTACACAGCCGAGAAACACTCCAATACATGAGTTGTTCTGCTGGCGACTCTAGGGCAGGAAAATAAGGTGTCAGGGGGAAAGAGCTAGTTGAGACACATAAGAATACAGCTCTTAAGCATTCAGCTTGCTGCTTCCCCAGATGGAATGATATTTAAAGAATATCCCAAGCTCTAGAACAAAGCGCCCCGTTGTCGGCGGGGCACTGACGGACGAATCCGATCAATTTAAGTATAGCCTACAGTCAGATTGCTGTCGAGTGAAATTCACCTTCTTGCGGGATTTAAGAGTCGAAGGTTAATCTAGAACGTATTGAATCCAGCTCATAAAAGTTATTCTTAGTCCGATTCGTTAACGCTTCCTGGACAATTATTTCTTCACCTCTTCAGCTCTGGGACGGCCATGCAGGTTTCCCAACAAATAATCTTTGGATGGTTGGCTTTTAGCCGTCTAAAGAGTGCCTTCGCTCACCTTCAATGTTAAAATTCATCTTGTATGTCGGTTAAAACACCAGTTACATTATCCGCCTCTGCCCGCGTACTATTGTCCATCCTATTGCCCCTCGCCGGCGCCCTGCTTTTTTCTTTTATTGTCAGTGGGTCGGCCAACTTTGGCGGCAAAGATCCGAGCCAGATCGCCTTGCAATTGGGCGGCGCCGGCATTGTTAGCTGGTTTTTAGGCTGGCGATGGTACGGGCTAAAGGGTTTGGGGCTGCGCTCCGGCCGGCCGTTCCTGGCCAGCATCGGCTTTTCCTTCTTAGTCTGGGTCGCTTTTTTCATCACCCGCCTGACTACGGTGGAGCCGGGTCCCGGCGCAGATGACCCGGCGCGTTTATCCTTCATTTACCTGTTGCTATTTGAAGCCTTTTGCGTGCAGTTGTGGTCTTATGGACTATTTTTCCGCAGCGTGGCCGACTGGCTTGGCCCATTAACGGCCGCGATAGCCAGCGGCGTCTTTTTTGGCGCCATAACGATTTTGACCCTTCAAGAAGCCTATATCATCATGCCGAGTAGCGCCCTTTACTTCATCGTCTGGGGCATTGTCTACGGTATCATTCGCTTACGAACCGGCAGCTTTTTGGGAACAGTCGTCGTCCAGGCCATGCAGAGCTGGTCCGCCTGGCAACTTTTTCCCGCCGGCCAGGTTGATCCTCGCCAGCTGCGAAATCTATACCTGGTAACCAGCGCCTTGTACGCCATCATCATTTGGCGACTCTGGCCCAAAGAAGAAGATGATTATCGAGTTTGAACGGTACTTTGGGATTCTGTCCAACCGGGAACCGTGACACAGTTAGCAGGGGGCAATAATGTCAAACGATGAAACCTTCGAAAATATTCTGGTTCATAGTGAAGATGGCGTTGGTATCGTCCAACTCAACCGGCCGAAGGCGTTGAATGCGCTGAACAAAGAGACAATGGCAGAGGTGCTTTCCGCGCTTGAAAGGTTCGACGCCGATGATGAAATCGGCTGCATCATCCTGACGGGAAATGAGCGCGCCTTCGCCGCCGGAGCCGATATAAAACAAATGGCGACGGCGACACCGGTGGATATGCTCAACAATCCCTTCATCGATTATTGGGATCGTTTGCGTCGCATCGCCAAGCCGGTCGTCGCCGCTGTCTCCGGCTATGCCTTGGGTGGGGGTTGTGAATTGGCCATGGCTTGCGACATGATAATCGCCAGTGAAACGGCTAAATTCGGCCAGCCCGAAATCAATATCGGCGTCATTCCAGGCGCCGGTGGAACCCAACGCATGGCCCGGGCTGTGGGCAAAGCATTGGCCATGGAGATCGTCTTAAATGGCCGTTTCCTGACGGCCGATGAAGCTTTGTTGCATGGCCTAGTCAACCGGGTCGTTCCGGCCGAACTGTATCTGGAAGAGGCGATCAAATTCGCGGCCGAGATCGCCGCCCGCGCTCCTATCGCCCTGAGAATGGGTAAAGAAGCGGTCAACGCTGCTTATGAAACGAGCCTTCAGGCGGGTCTGGCCCTGGAACGCCGGCTTTTTTACATGCTTTTCGCCACAGACGATCAACGTGAAGGCATGGATGCATTCATTAATAAGCGTCCACCCGAGTGGACCGGCCAATAGTTATCTAGATTCCCTGTGCCGCTCCAAAACTCATGCGCGAAAAGACGCTCTGGATCAAGGATGATTATTTAGCTCATATCCTGAGTGGTCGAAAAAATGTTGAAATCCGCATTGGGTATAGTAATATCACCCGCCTGCAAGTTGGTGATTGTTTGTTGCTAAATGATCGTTACCCGTACACGATTGAGCGTATCGATCATTATCAAAATTTCGAAGAGTTATTGTCCAACGAAGACCCGAGCGCCATAGCGCCAGACATGACGGCCGCGGATCTACTGGATCAACTGCGCAAAATTTATCCGGCTGAAAAGGAATCGTTGGGAGTTATCGCCTTAGAAATCCTGCCTACAAAATGATACTCGTCTATTATCTGAACCCGCCATCCCAAGAAATAATCGATGATCTGCGAAGCAAATTAGATCGTAGGATCATTTTGGTAAGTGGCGACGGTGAGCCGATTCCAGACGATACGATGGTCCTCATCGCCGGACGGCTGAAGCGCGAACAACTGCTTTCCGCACCGAACTTGCATACCTTGATCATTCCCTGGGCTGGGCTTCCAGACGTGACGCGAGAATTAATGCTCGACTTTCCGTCCATTCACGTGCACAACTTGCACCATAATGCAGCGCCTGTGGCTGAAGCGGTCTTGGCCTTATTGTTGGCAGCGGCGAAACACATCGTTCCTTTAGATCGGGCCCTACGACACGGTGATTGGAGGCCCCGGTACCGGCCGAGCCAGGCCATGCTCTTGAGGAACAAAACGGCCTTAATCCTGGGCTATGGCGCTATCGGCCGTGAGGTAGCCGGCATGTGCAGGCAGCTGGGAATGAAGGTGCTGGTTACCAAGCGAACAGTGGAAGCAGCGGCTGATGATCTGGCGGATGAGATCCAGCCGCCAGCCGCCTTAGACCGGCTACTGCCCCAGGCCAATGCGCTTATTATCACGTTGCCGCACACGCCCGAAACTGACGGCCTGATAGGCGAGCGGGAGTTGATGTTGCTTCCCAAGGGTGCGGTGTTGGTGAATGTCGGCCGGGGTCCCATTGTCGACGAAGATGCTCTTTTTCGGGCTTTGCGGGATGGCCATTTACATTCGGCCGGTCTGGATGTCTGGTACAATTACCCGCCGGATGAAGAAAGTCAGGCCAAGACATTTCCGGCAAGCCAGCCGTTCCACGAACTAGATAATGTGGTGCTTAGCCCACACCGGGGAGGAGCAACAATGGAATCCAATTTCTTACGGATGGAGCACCTGGCTACCTTACTAAACGCGGTAGCCCGGGGAGAGCCTTTGGCCAATAAGGTAGACATAATCGCCGGTTACTGATATCCTATAGTCTTAACGCTTTCTTCACGGCAAAATATGGGTAGATGTTGAGAATCACCCTGGGCCGTTTTTAAAAGTAGTATCTGCAACTGTATAATCCGATGCCAAGAGGCAGGCACATTTAGGGTCTGGCGATGATCTTGAAACTTCTCACTTTATTAGCGCTCCTGGCTTTGTTCGTGGTTACCAGGACGCCGGAAAATACTACTTCTATAGAAAGTAGTGAAATGGCGGATTCGACCGACCTGGTTTTGAATGGATCCGACTTTGAAACCGGAACCCATTCAGGTACTTTGGCCAACCAGCACGGTTTGACCTTAGCCGCTACAGATGCGACCGGACAATATACCTCTCCGATCATAAACTCTGCCCAACCATTCAACGCCATTGTTCCCCAGTGGCTGGCAGAAGTACCCGACTCCGCCAGTATGACTATCCGCTTGAGAACAGCAACAACCGGCAATGAGTGGAGCGACTGGTTCCTCATAGTGGAAAATCACGACTGGATGCTGCCAGAAGATGAAGATATCGTCGGCCAAATGATCGTCGTTCCAGAAGCCGATGGGACCCATCAAAAAATCCAATTTGAGATAAGTTTCACTCGTTCTCAAGATGGACCGGCGGCCGAGTTGGAAGAACTCCGGTTGACGATAATCGATTCTACAGCCGGTCCGACAGCCGAAGAATTGCAGGCCGAACAGGCCAGGCTGGAACAAGCACAGCCAGAATCATCAGAATCCGGCTATCCAAAACCACAGGTAGTCAGTCGTTCGGTCTGGTGTACCGATCCGGCCTGCAACTATAGTTCAGGGCTCGAATATCGCTCGGTCACCCACCTGATTGTCCATCATACCGTATCCAGTAATAGCAGTAGTAATTGGGCTGCTACGGTACGGGCTATTTGGCAATTCCACACTTTCTCCCGGGGGTGGGGGGATATTGGTTATAACTACCTGGTAGACATGAACGGTGTCCTCTACGAAGGACATCTGGGTGGAGATGATGTCGTCGGCACTCACGCAGCCGGAGCGAATGCTGGCAGCATGGCCTTGTCCTTCATCGGCACCTTTACCACGCCAGATTACAATCCACCTGGGATCGCGCCGCCGCAGGCGATGAAGAACGCGGCCGTCGAGCTCTTTTCATGGAAAGCAGACCAAAAGAATATCAATGTTTACGATGCCAGTCGCTTGCCCAATATGGATTGGGGTTTGCCTCACCTCATGGGCCATCGCGATGCCTATGGCACCACTGAATGTCCGGGTACTCAAGCCCATGACATCATACCCTGGTTGCGAGACGAAATTTCACGAAAAATCGGCTTTGTCTCCCCCCATATCTATGTGGACGAATTGAGCAGCGCCTTCTCCAAGAATAGTTCGGAATTCTGGTATGTTCCACCCAAGAATTGCGGTTTTAACGGCCACGCCTATTACACCTGGTCAACCAACAATCCAGCTAATAGCAGCAACTGGGGCGAGTGGCGGCCAAATCTGCCTAGAAGTGACTATTATCAGGTAGAAGTGTACGCGCCTTACTGCGTAACCGGGCGTGGTGAAACGGCCGGGGCTAAGTATCAAGTGACTCATGCCAACGGGGTGAACAATGTGACCGTCAATCACCAGGCCAACGTCGGCACCTGGATGAATCTGGGCACCTTCTACTTCAACGCCGGAAATAGTGGCAAAATCCACTTAACGGACGTTACCACGACTGACTCTGGATTAGGCGTCTGGTTTGATGCCATCCGTTTCAGACCATCGAGCGCATTACCAACACCAACGGTCGGCAATTCCGAACCTGCCCAGAATAATTGGCTCGGGGCACGAAATGTTAATTTCAAATGGTCCATTACGAACGGGATTTTGGTTAGTAAAACCAGGTTGCAGGTGGCGACTAATTCGAGTTTTGAGAACATCATCGTCAACCAGGAATTTAACGGCGCGGTCACAAGCCACGCCCATACGTTTAACCAAGATTACAACCGCCTCTATTGGCGAGTGAAAATATCCACGACTCAAGGAAGTGAGATTTACTCGGCCGTTACTTTTTTCGGAATCGATACAGAGCCACCCTCTTCATCCATTTACAATATATTCAGGATGAGCGACGATACTTACGTGCCGGTCTGGGCAGGAAATGATACGGGCTCTGGCGTAGCCGCCTATAACATTGACTACCGGGAAGAAGGTGGCTCTTGGATCAGGCTTCTAAGCAATTACAACGGCACGAACACGACATTCAGGCCACCAAATAGCCAAAAAGCATACGAATTTCGCAGCCAGGCAATCGATGGCGTCGGCAAACTTGAACCCCAGCAAGATATCGCCGACATAAGCACCCGTGATGCGATTCCGGTTGAACCTGTTATAATTCAACCCTTGATACTAATGAAGTGAAGTGTGTCACGGATTCGTGAAACCTTGTAGACATCGATCCGCAAACCCGAAAATCACAAACGAATACCTGATTAAGTTATGAAGCAAGTAGAGCAAGTTGACGTCTTGATCGTCGGCTCGGGTCCGGCTGGTTCTTCGACCGCCTTACATTTAGTGAAGCAAGATCCGGCTTGGGCGGAGCGAATTGTGGTTGTGGATAAAGCCGTCCACCCCAGGGAAAAACTCTGCGGTGGCGGAATCACCCATATGGGGCAAAATATCCTGGCTCGTCTTGGCTTGCAAATCGAAACACCGCACTTCGATGTGCGTCAAGCCAAGATCACCTATGAAAATCTATCCTATAGTTTTCATGGTAACCCAGTATTTACCATCATCCGGCGAGATGAATTTGACCATTGGTTAGTAAAAAAGGCCGAAGAACAAGGCGTGATTATCCGCCAGGGTGAAGCTGTCCTGGATGTGAAAAGCACGGCTGATTATGTTGAAGTAACGACCGACAAGGCAATCATTCAGGCCAAGGTATTGGTGGCGGCCGATGGCTCGCGCAGTACCGTCCGTAGAAAACTAAAGTGGGATGATGAGTCCAGGGTCGCCCGGCTGTTGGAAATCCTCACCCCAGAAAATGCCCAGGAACAGGCTGAATTTCGAGAACGACTGGCCGTATTCGATTACACGCCGATGAAAGATGGTATGCAGGGCTATTATTGGGATTTTCCAAGTTTTGTGAATGGGGAGACATTTATGAATCGCGGCGTTTTTGACAGCCGAGCCCAACCCCAACGTCCCAAAGCGGATCTAGTCAAGGAGCTTCGCGAGTCCTTAGAAGAGAGGGACCGTGATTTAGATGATTACAAATTGAAGGGACATCCCATTCGCTGGTTCGACAAGGATGGCCGATATTCGGCTCACCGGGTGATCCTGGCCGGTGATGCCGCCGGCGCTGATGCGTTTGCGGGTGAGGGAATCTCTTTTGCCTTGAGTTATGGCGATGTGGCTGCAGACGCCATCGTAGACGCGTTCGAGCAAGATAATTATAGTTTTTTAGATTACCGGGAACGCATTATCGACCACAAAGTACTCAAGCAGTTGCCAATCCGGACACGCTTGGCGCAGCTGGCTTATAAGTTTGGTAAATACCCGCTAATCGCCCGAATCGGATGGCCTATCGTGGGTTTTTTATTGCGATTCTCCAAGTGGAAAAGCCCAGAATACAGCCCCCTTGAACCGGTCCAATTAGCTCAGGAAAGCTAGCCCAAGACCTTCCCCCATCTCGAAAAATTTCAGATCGTAGCCTGTTTAGGAACGCGTCCGGGGACGGCCGTACAGCCACCAATAATCATCGGGCGGGTAGGCGCTTTGCCATTCTTCGGGCCAGACGAATTCTCCCGGTTGCCAATAGTTGCGGAGAGCTTTGTCGTAGGCTTCCGCCTCTGTGCGCACTCCTTTGTCCAGTTTGTAAGGGGGCAGAGTTAACTTGTCCTGTAGAGCAGCAATGATAGCCCGGGGTTCAACGGCCGATGCATAATAATCCCCGGCGGCGAAGGATTCATGGCTTAGTTCTCGGATATACTGGCTCCATTGGCGCAACCTGGCATGCAGCTCGTCATTGGCCCGTTTCTCAAAAGCCACGACCTTTTCGACCAGAGCTTTGTTAAACACCCTGATAGCATCATCCAGCCGTTGCTGCTCCCCGGGTTCAAGTAGTTGGCGCAAGGCGACCAGCCGATGTTGGCGCAAAAGATATCCTCCCACTGTTAACCTAGGCATCGTGGTATCTGGCAAGGGCCAAAATAATGATTGGTTTCTCAGATACTCATCCATACCGGCTGCCATGGCTTCCAATATCCTCAAATCTTGCCGCAGCTTCTCTTTACCTTCTGACATACAATATCCTCTCAATTTTGGAGTTAGGCTAAGGTTAGTAGTGTATTTCCTAATTCTTAAAACCAAATGTTTTCCGAAATCTAGAGGTGCGCTGACATAGAATTACTTTAACGATTTCGGATATGAACCAGTTAGTGATTCATGCGCCCAATGCCCTTTAATAAAAAATGCTCTTCACTCAAGTTTTTGGCGAATGAATTCGCCAATTGGACTAAGAAAAAATGCCAATTAGTCGAGTGAAATAATAACGAACTTTACCAATTTCATCTACTGGTATAATAGAGGACATACGCACCAAAAATCAAGAGGAGTGGGCGATGAAGACAATGAGGCGTTCCGTCATCCTGAAAACGGCGGCCGAAGCTTATCAGCTAGGGTTGGACGTGATGAGCGGCAGGGCAACCCGTGATGAAAACGGGCGTTGGCTGATTGACCGTCATGTTCTGGATGAATGGCTCCAAGAACATGAAGGGGAGGATCTGGTCCTCATATTGGGTTCACTCGAAGACAATACAGCCGTGCAGACACGTACCTGCCATACTTGCGGCCGCGATTATACAGATTTGGAATGCCCACACTGCCGCTCCAGTCGCATAAGGCTGCGCGGCGAACCGTAGATCGCCACGATTGAGTAAGTCGAAATTGTAGATTTGAACAGAATTGTGGTCGTTCGACTCACTTTAAAACAACTTATTGGAGGTTTGAAGAAGGCTTTTGGATATGTCAGATCAATTCAAATTAACATCTCATCTATTGGAACGAGGCAAAGCGCCGGTTCTTTTGTCTTTTATTTTCATGCTAGTCGTGGGTTTCATGACGATTACCCCCGCTTTCGCGCAAGCACCATCCACTATCGATCTTTTGGAGGTCGAGTTTTGGCCCGATTTTGACCAGCCGTCGATGTTGGTGCTGATGACAGGGACTTTGGCGGAGGATGTCACGCTGCCGGTCACACTTGTGCTACCGGTACCGGCCGATGCAACGATCAATGCAGTTGCTCGGGTCGACGAAAATGGGGGCATGTTTTCCGATATCGACTATGACCAATCTTCGTCTGGTTTGGTAACATTCACGGTGACGGATCCCACCTTTAGAATCGAATATTACGCCCCTTACACGGCCGACGGTAACCAGAGGGATTATACTTTTGATTGGTTGTCCGAAATCCCCGTTTCCGAGTTATTGGCGACGGTCCAACAGCCGGCTATGGCTGATGAGATCAGCCTGGATCCGGCGGCAGGCGAATCCTCGAACCGCCAGGACAGTTTGGTTTACCATAGTCTTCCCCCGCAGGCAGTGCCTGCAGGACAAAGTTTCCGGCTGGAAATGAGTTATGAACTCAACAATCCTCAGCTTACGGTCGAGACCCTGGCAAATCAACAGCCCATTATCCCACCGGCCGCCGGCAATCTGGAAAATCCTGAGGCGAATTCAGACGGTACGTTAAATTGGCCAATAATCATTATCGCGGCCGGCCTTAGTCTGGCTTTGGTTGCTGGCGCATGGTTACTATTGTCCAACCGGCGGTCGAAAAGACGGGTTCTCAAACCCCAACCCGTAAGACGCCCCCAGACCCCACCCCCGACGTCAAAGGCGACGAAAGGGGCCAGCAGTTCGAACTTCTGCCATGAATGTGGGCGGTCTCTTGACCCAAGCGACAAGTTCTGCAGATCGTGCGGCACGGTCGTCAAAGGAGCCTGAGCTACCGCTACTGGGATAGTACCCGGGTCATGGTCCTATTGGCCTATTGAGATTTATAGCCAATATGGGCTATGATGTAACGGGTTGAAATCCTCCTTTAGCGTCTACATGTGCATCGAAAAGAGGCCCGGCATTTATGTCCGGGCTTCTTTTCATGAAAGGTAAAATCATTCCCTGTTCTCTCTGAACAGAAACCGAAAACCAAGAAAAAAGGGCCGCCTTTTGTAAAAAAAGCGGCCCTCATTCTTTACGGATAGACTTATAGATCTAAGTTCTATTCATTTGACAAAGTCATATAATAGGCGACCAGGTCGGCCATATCCTGCAGGCTCAAAACGGTGCCGAAGTCCGCTCGCATGACGCTGGGTTCGAAGCATGGTCCATTCGGGCACTCGGGTACGATGAACTTGTTCGGGTCCAAGATCGAATCGTAGATATACTGCTCGGCCGAGACGCCTGGTTCCCTTTCGGCTGCAACATTGGCGATGTTACCCAAGTGTGGGCCGACGGTAGCGGAGTCAGGATTGGCCGGATCACCGTGACAACCCGCACAACCATTAGTCTGGTAGAGGCCCGGACCACTGGCCGCATCACCCTGAGGCAATTCTTCCCATGATTCCGGCCATTGCACTTGCTCTACGAGCGTGCCATCACCGCATAATTCGGGGTCTTCAGCCCAATTCAGCACATAAGCGGTCAATTGCTCGATTTGATAATCGCCCATGGGCCCGCCGAAATTCTGGGACCAGGTTGGCATCAATGTGCCCGGCCGGCCGGCCGCGATCGTCTGGGATATAAAATTAGCCTTGCTGCTATTCCAGTTTACTTGTTGCATTCTTGCAGAAGGTTCACCACAAAGTAAGGGGGCATGGTTCAAAGGCAATCCGACACAACCCTTTGCTGCGCCCGAAAAATCGACACAATCTTGCGCTTTGCCTTCAAGGCCGTGACACTCAACGCAATTGTCCTGAAATAACCTGGCCCCCTTTTCGACCCGCCGCCCGGCGAAGGCGTCGGTGTTTGCTTGCAAGCGGGCCGGTTCAAATAGCGCGGCAACGCCCAATATAATCATCACGAGCATAAATGCGATGGTTCCGATGACGACTTTAACTTGCATCTTTAGTCTTCCTCGTACCCTGAGTCAACATGCCGGAAGGCTACTGTTTCAGTACTAACCGGACCGGTTTCCGGGTTGACCGATTCGATTTGCAATGTTACCTGTTTCATATTGTACTGCGCCGGCTCGATGATGAGGACAGCCTCGGGGTCCGGCATGGCATCGTTAGTGAAGTTATTGGAATAGCGAACGACTGATCCATCACTGTCTAGCTTGCAATCATCTTTCCAACTATCGCTGTTGAGGTTGCAGCTATGGCGATTCATTGCCGCCTCGAACTCATGCAAGGCTTCGGTTAGTTCAGGATTGCCTTCGATCTTTTCACCAGGTGAGAAAACTCCAATTTCCAAAGCTTCATATGGAACTGCCAGGATGGGACTGTGTCCTTCTTGAGGGAGTAATTCCTGGAAAACTTCTTGATCAGGGGAACTTTCCACCGCGTATTCAGGCGAGCCCATCCAATTGGAAACTAACATGAAGGCGATGAAGAGCATGGCCACGCTGAGGCCAATCCGTCGATCGGCGTACCGGCGACTTTTGCCAACCTCGATATAAGGCATCACAAAGAAAGCAGTCGCCAAGGCAGGGATGAAGATAAAGGCGATAAATTCTTTTGGCGCCAATTTCAGCCAACCCTGGGACCAGGCTAGATACCAAGGCGCTACGACGTGTAAAGGCGTACTGAGCGGATTAGCCTGACTTTCCAAGGGCGCGCTATAAAACCAAAGGGCGCCGAGCACCAACAATAATGTGGCCAAGGCGGTCCACATCAGTTCACTGGTGATCAAATCAGGAGTGAAATAGGTTCGTTCTGTCTTGGGCACGCGCTTAGCGGTATCTTCGCCGACTTTCTCCCGGCCGGGCGGTAACGAATGGCCCTGGAGCACCACCTTGTAATAGTGAACAAATATAAAAATGCCGGTCAAAAGGGGCAAGACCAGAACATGTAGCAAATACCAACGTAATAAGCCTCCAGGGCCGAAGGTCGGCGCGCCGCGCACTAAAAGGTTGATATTCTTACCCACGATCTCGGCTGGTGGGGCCGCTTCAGCCGCGCTGACGGCGACGGTTACAGCCCAATAAGCTAGCTGGTCCCAAGGCAACAAATAGCCACTAAAGCTAAGGATCAGGGTAAAGACTAGAAGTAACATGCCGGTCAGCCAGGTAAATTGGCGAGGCACCTTATAACTACCGGTTATGAATGTGCGCAGCATATGCAAGGCAACCACCAAGACCATGATCTCCGCGCCCAAGCGATGCAAATCGCGCATGAGATTTCCCAAAGGCACGTTGGTGATGATGTTCCAAATATCGGAGTATGCGGTGCCAGGCCTGGGGGTATAAAAGATCATCAGAAAAATGCCGGTGATCGTTTCCCAAACAAACATGAAAGTCGACAGCCATCCCAAGCGGAAAGTGGGATAGATGCGCGTGACCTCTGTATGGTAGAAGCTTGGGCGGATATGAAACCAAAAACCGTCGGCATGCGGTCTCAGGCGAGGGTTAGGACGCCTGGGTTCATCGCCCCGCAGCGCCGCACGTAAGTCGCCGGTGTTCATGCCGGCGGTTACGCGCTCGACTATCTGGTCGGCTTTTGCGATTGTGGCCTGCTTCAGCCCCATCTCCCTGACTTCATCATAGAAGGTGGCCATAAGCTGTGTTCTCCTCCGCGCTACATTAAGTTGTCACGGTATAAAATTAAAGAAAAGAAACCATGACACATTGAGGTGCAACGGTTTCCACTGTTTTTTTTCTCTAACGATGAGCCGGTGCATATTTATGGGCAATTTTTTGGGAAACCGCTCAACAATGCCTGGCTACTACCGCTCTTCTTGTCACCTGTATCTATCTCCAAAAACGCGGTCCCGGCCGGTAATTGCAGCGTGCTGTAAGATCCATCGTCGCCTACTGTGGATTCCGCCAGGACGGAATCGTTTTCATCCAGGGCCAATAATTTGAATCGATCTAAATTACGCGGCGCCGGAGATTCGATTCGCCGGCCATCAAGCCGGTACTTCGAACCATGACAGGGGCATTCAAAGCGGTCGTTTGCATCTACCCAAGCGTAGATACAGCCCAAATGAGTACAAACCTTATAAATGGCAGCAGCGCCTTCTATGGTGCCATCACCCGGGGCCGACCACATGCGTTCGCAGCCAATAGTAATTGTATTGTTTACGTTTACTAGCCAGAATCGGCCGTCCGGAAAATCGAATGGCGGTTCATTTACATCAGGCAGCGAATCAACCGGCAAGGTGAACTTGCCGCCGAATTCTCCTTCGCGAAATCTGGGCAACATGAACCAGATTAACAGGCCGGTAAATTGAACCGCAAAAAGGGCGATCGACGCTCCCCAAATGTAGTAGAGGAACTCGCGTCGAGTAAGGCCATCGGCACTCACCGTCGCTTGGGCCATAAGCTATTTCTCCTGGTTAAAATGAAGGAAACGACTGCGCTACAGGGTTGCATGTTATGTGTATTTTGTCACAAGCGCGAAAATTATAACAGACGGCACTCGGGGCGCAAAACTGACAGTGGGCGCTGAGGGACTCGAACCCCCGCCCTCTTCGGTGTAAACGAAGCGCTCTAACCAACTGAGCTAAGCGCCCAGGATATCTGGTATTTGATTATAACCTTTCAGTGAAAATGTGCCAGCAAAAAGTGATTCCTACTTTCATCTGGTGAATGTTCAAGAATAGGGGTCAATTATCCGCTTTTTTGAGCAGGCAGGGAATCAACTTGACCGAGGCATGTTTACCCTTGTCAAGGTTCTGGCCTGGACTTAACTATCATCTCCTGGCAGCCCTCGAAGCGCCACGGCCAAACGGGAAACGCCTTCCTTGATTTCCTCCTTGCTCAAGCCGCTAAAACCCAACAATATCGATGCTCGCGCCGGCCGCTCCACATGATAAGGAGAGCCAGGGTAAACGCCCACGCCGGCTTGGGCTGCCACCTGTATCACCGTACCTTCGTCGTAGCCTGGCGCCAGGTATAACATCACATGAAGGCCCGCTTCGACCTCCGAAAAGTCAACGATGTCCGGCAGTTTTTCTTTCAGGAGCTGAACCAAAACAGTTCGCCGTTCCCCATAAACGTTTCGTAAGCGGCGTAGATGACGCTCAAAATGACCTTCTGTGATGAAATCGGCAACGGCCGCCTGGGTCAAAGTTGGGGCCCCGCGATCGACAAGCTGCATGGCCTGACAAAACGGTGCCAACAAAGAAGGTGGCAGGACAACGTAACCCAGGCGTAAGGCCGGAAACAAGACTTTCGAAAAAGTCCCCAAGTAGACGACACGATGATCCTGGTCCAATCCCTGTAAAGCTGCCAGGGGATGCTGGCTATATCGCAGTTCGCCATCATAATCGTCTTCCAGGATCAAGGCGCCTGCCCGGCGCGCCCACTGAATCAAAGCCAACCTTCTGGCCAACGGCATTGTTCCTCCTCTAGGAAATTGGTTGGAAGGCGTAACGAAGGCAAAACGTGCCTGGCAACCGGCCGGAATTTTTTCGACCGGAAAACCATGTTCGTCAACCGGCAAGGCGTGCAACTTCGCCCCAAAGGTCTGGAATAGCTGGAAGGCATCGGCATATCCTGGTGTTTCCACCAGGACTTCGTCCTGATTATTGAGCAGCAGACGAGACAAAATATCTAACGCTTGTTGCATGCCGTTCACAATGACGACTTGATCGGCCGTACAACTAACGCCCCGCATCCGGCCGAGATAGTCGGCGACTGCCACACGTAAGGGATCAAATCCGGCTACCGAGCCATAGCGGGAGAGCATGGTATCGTCGGTGCTCAGGTAACGAGCCAGGAGCCGGCGCCAGGTGTCGTAGGGAAAAATATGGGGAAAAGAACGTCCAAATCCGAAGTCGATCGCCGGCCGGGGGCTGACTATCTTGCCCTTCTCAGCGCTGAATGTACCCACGACCCGCCGTCCCCAATATGAGAATGAGGGCTTAAAGATCTGTGATTGGGTAGCAGCTACCTGCTCGATTGGTGGTAAATCAGGTGCTACGAAGGTCCCGGCCCCAGTCTGGCTGATCACATAGCCTTCGGCCCGCAATTGATCATAAGCGGAAGTCACCGTCACCCGAGCCAGGTTATTTTTTTTGGCCAATTTTCGACTAGGGGGCAGGCGCGTCCCGGCGGACAATTTCCCCGCAATGATCATGTCTCGAAGTTGGCTGTAGATTTGCCGGTATCTCGGTAACGAGCTGCCTTCGTCTAGCTTCAGGTCGAGATCCATGGTTCGCCAATATTCCTCTATTCATGTTAACCGGGCAAACATGCCTGGGTGCACTTACAAGTTGTCATTCTCGCCCCCACCTGCCTGAGGATAAACTTCGGCGGGAATCCAAACATGTGGATGCCCACGCAGGTTGCTCTGTTGAAAACATAACAGGTTAACAGGATAATTCGCTCTATGGCGAAGAAAAAACGAAGAGAAAGTAATTTTGTGATATTTGCAAGATTGGCACACGAGTTGGCGAAAAAAGAATTTGCTCCCTACTCGCACCCCAAAAGTCCAAAGAAGTACACCCAACCGCAGTTGGTGGCCTGTATCTTGCTTATGCATCGGATGCGGCTGAGTTATCGGGATATGGAAGAATGGCTGCTGGCTAGTGATGCCGTTGTTAGCGAATTGGGGCTGAAGGAAGCGCCCAACTATTCGACTTTGGCTCGGGCAGTGGCACGTCTCCTGACGCTGGCACACATTGATCGTCTTAACACACAACTTTTGCGTGACTTGGAGATTGAAGAAGAGGCGGTTGCTATTGATGCGACCGGTTACTAGATGACGCAAGCGAGTGGCTACTATGTCAACCGGCGTGGCTGGAAAATCTCTCTTTACTGGAAAGGATTTTATGGAGTGGGGCTGAAGTCGCTTTTTATTCTTGGACGATCGCAATCTTTGGGGCCTGGTCACGATGGGTCCAAGGTGGAGACGATGCGCCGCAATGTGCGTCCGTTTATGCGTCGTCGTAATTGGTTGTTGCTGGCTGATGGTGACTTTGATGTTCGTACCGTTCGTCCCGATGACCTCATTCCGCCGCGACGTACCGGTCGCAAGCATAGCATTACTGCCCCCGAACGTCGAGCACGAGCGGATTTGGTTTCTGCTGCCCGTTTGGATGGCCTGTTTGGTCAGCGTTGGAAAGTTGAAACGGTGATTTCCGTTATCAAACGAAAGTTTGGAAACGCTATTCGAGCACGGAAATACAGTTTGCAACGCCGTGAGCCGGCTATCAAAATGCTGGTTTACAATATTAATTGGTGATTTGTTTGCGTTCCTGTCGTCCTTGTTCTGATCTTTTCAACAGAGCAGCGCAGGCAGGAATCCAAACACGTGGATGCCCACCGAAGTATATCCTTACGGAGATGGGGGTGGGCATGACATTGATGACATTGACTGATAGGTTGTTCGCAGACCCAACGCACTTTTCCCATTTGACAGCGCTGCCCGGCTAGTTTATTCTCTAATCCGCTGATCGATTCTAGAAGAAAGCCACAGTTGTTGTTCTGCGTGATGATGCAGTCCTTTGGCTTTCTTTAAGAGAAAAGTTCCGCCTCTGCTCCTTTATCAGGTAAATTAGGAACCTTTCTCCACTAATGCAAATGGTTTACAGAAGTACAGAAACAACGCGAAAGAAGAAAGATGCCAAGCGGACAGCCATGATGCAGGCTGCCGTCCGGGTTTTCGCCGAAAAAGGTTATCATGCGGCCACCATCCGCGACATTGTCGCGGCGGCTGACGTAGCCGTGGGTACCTTTTATTTCTATTTTCCCGATAAAGAAACGCTCTTTGTCTATCTTTACGAAGAAACGGCCGAATTCTTATTGCAAACTCTTCAACAAGCAGTGGTAGGTCGGGCGACCTTGCCAAAACAAATCGCAGCAGGCATTCAGGCCTATGTGAATATCGGTACCTTTGAACCGGCCGTGGTGTCTTTGCTTTTGGTTGGCGGGGTTGGCGCCCTGCCCGCCTTAGTAAAGAGAAGAGCCGATTTTCGCGAAAGCCTGGTCAATATCTGGCAACAACCCCTGGATTTGGCGCTTGATAAGGGCCAGATTTTGCCCCAAAACACCCGCCGCTCGGCCGAGGCTCTGGCCGGCGCTATCGACGAGGTGATCTTGAATCTGATAGATCAACCCGACGCCAAACAACAGGCTAACGCGGCCGTGAGTGACCTTACCCAATTCTCTTTACGAGCAATTGCCTATACTGGCGGCTGATTTTCATTCAAACTAAAATAGGACCCAAACCAAAAAGGAGGCTTCAAAATGAATCTAATTCTCTCGATCATTGTGCTGGTTGTTCTAGTCGTTATCGCCTTTGCTATTGCCCGATTTGTACTTAAGCTTGCAGGCAAGGCCGTCGGCTGTATCGTCACGGCCTTGCTAGCTGTTGGCATATTGGTTATTTTATGGTTGTTCGTTTTCTAGACGATCACACCTAAGTACAAACTGAATTAAGCGAGTTGGCAAAACCGGCTTGAGGCTGATCTGAATCGGCGTCAGGCCGGTTTTTTATGCCGGCAGGCAACTCAGGTTGCCACCATATAGAAATAGAAGCATCAGTAAGGATAGGATGATAACCAGCCGGACTTTGGTGCAGGTTCTACAACTATTCGCCCCGAACCATAGCGATGGCTATCTTATTATGCCGTTCCAGTAAAGGATCCAACTCAATCGTCGTAAGAATACCATTCTCGACGATGACCTGACCGTTGACCACCGATAAGTCAACCGTCGATGGCTGGCAAAAAACGGCCGCCGCTACTGGGTCATGGATGGCACCGCCATAGGCAATCTGGTGAAGGTCAAAGGCAATGAAATCAGCACTCATGCCTGGGGCTAAATAACCGATATCGTCGCGCCCAAGAACGGCCGCGCCGCCTCTCGTGGCCAGTTCTAACGCTTGCCGGGCCGACATGACTGTTGGATTACCGGCAAAACCGCCTCGTCCACCAGGAGCTTCGCTGAGATAGCGGTCCGGCGCGACTCTTTGCAGGAGCATAGCTTGCCGGGCTTCGGCCAGTAAGTGGCTGCCATCATTAGAAGCCGAACCATCGACTCCCAAGCCCACGCGTACGCCTCTTTCGCGCCAGGCAATGACAGGAGCGATGCCGCTTGCCAGGCGCATATTGCTGCTTGGACAGTGGGCGACGCCTGTCCCGGTTTGGCCGAAAAGGTTGATTTCTTGTTGGCTCATGTGTACGCAGTGGGCGTGCCAGACATCGTCACCGGTCCAGCCCAATGATTCGACGTAGGCTACCGGCCGCTGGCCAAATGTTTCCAGGCAGAATTCTTCTTCTTCGATAGTTTCTGCCAGGTGGGTGTGCAAGCGAACGCCATAAGCGCGAGCCAAATTCGCCGACTCGCGCATGAGATCAGGCGTTACTGAAAAGGGGGAGCAGGGCGCCAAGACGACGCGCAACATCGCGTGTCGAGCCGGATCGTTATATGTCTCGACCAGTCTTTGGCTATCCTTGAGAATAAAGGCTTCGTCTTCAGTGACGCTATCAGGCGGTAATCCACCCTGGCTTTCACCTAGCGACATTGATCCACGAGCTGCGTGAAATCGTATACCTATCTCGCCGGCCGCCCTGATTTGGCTATCCAAAGTGCAATCGTTGGGGAATACATACAGATGATCGCTGCTCGTCGTGCACCCAGAGAGAGCTAACTCGGCCAGCCCGGTCAAAGTACTGATGGTTATCGCCTCATCGGTGAGATTGGCCCAGATAGGATATAGGGTCTTCAACCAATCAAAAAGATTGTTATCTTGAGCTAAAACACGGGTCAGAGTCTGGTATAGGTGGTGGTGGGTATTGACGAGTCCTGGTAACAAGACATGATGGCGTAGATCGATCACCCGGTCGGCAGTAGAAGGAAGTCCAGATGTCTGGCCAACTTGCTCGATCACATTGTCGCGGACGAAAAGGCCGCCATCAATGATTTCGCGCCGCTCATCATCCATTGTGGCCACAACCGCTGCATTTTTGATCAATAATGTCGACATAGATACCCTCAAGAACTACATTTTCAAATTCTAATACGCATCTTGTATTACGTTTCTATAATGTGTCGTGGCTCAAATTGAAGAAATGAATTCGCGACACTTTGAATCCCAATGTTAATTCAAAAAAGCCGGAAACGAAAATATGCCTGCGTTGCTTGGCAAAGCGACTGCCAGTGGTATAATTTGCCAGGCGGGGAAGTGTCGGAATTGGCAGACGAGCATGACTTAGGATCATGTGCCGCAAGGCGTGCGGGTTCAAGTCCCGCCTTCCCCATAGGACAGGCGTTGCCACGGCAACAGGTACTGCTCTAATAATGGGCGTTTTCCAAAGTACTGGCTGTTGTTTGGGCAACGCTTTTTAATTGCCCAAAGCACTCACTAGCTAGTCCAATTTGAGGCCAGGAGTAGCGGCACTTTTAATGCTGTTTGGGCGTGTCTGGTTGTAGAGAATGAATGTATACATGATGAGGATTTACTGTGACGCTTACGATTAAAACTGAGGAAGATGAACAACGCCAATTGAAGGTCACCGTTGAAGTGCCCGAAGAACGCGTACAAGCTCAAATGAAGCGAACGGCTCGTGACTTGTCGCGCCAAATTAGCATACCTGGATTCCGGCGAGGGAAAGTTCCTTATAATGTTCTGCTCCGCCGTGTTGGCGAGGAAGCCTTACGCGCCGATGCGGTCGAGGAAATGTTGGAACCTATACTGGCCGAGGTTTTGGACGAGATTGAACAAACGCCTTATCGCCAACCGGCATTGGACGAATTGAATCTGGAACCCCTGGTGTTAAACCTGACCATACCGTTGGAACCGACCGTGAAAATTGGGGATTATCGAGTTATTCGCCGCGAAATTCAGCCGGTAGAGGTTACGGAAGAAGCCGTCGCTGAGGCTGTAGAAAGGATTCGAACCAATCATCAAGTGCTTGAAACAGTCGACCGGCCGGCCGCTATTAGCGACATGATTACGATAAGCGGCGAAGGCAAGATCGATGAGGATGACGGCGAGATCATCTGGCAAGAAACCAACTTTGATGTTGTGGTAGATCCCGAACGCCTTTTTCCCGGACTGCCATTTGTTGATAGTGTGGTGGGCATGTCAGCCGGAGAAGAAAAGGAGTTCAGCTTCACTTTTCCCGATGACTACGAAGAAGAAGAATTATCGGGCAAAGAAGCCATTTTTAAGGTTTCCATCGAAGCGGTACAAAGCCGCGAACTACCGAAACTGACCGATGAACTTGCCCAAGAAGAAGGGGAGTATGAAACGGCCGAGGAACTTATGGAGACCCTGGAATCGGAGCTCCTTAAACAAGCCGAACGCCAAGCCAAGTCTGATCTTCTAGATGAGGTAGTGGACGAGATACTGGTCGATGCCGAGATCGTCTACCCGCCTGTAATGATTGAAGCCGAATTGGACCGGGTTCTAAAAAGCTCCAAGGAACAAATGACCCGTTCTGGATGGCAGTGGGATGATTATTTGAAGCTTCAAGGAGAGAGTGAAGAGTCGCTACGGGAGCAGTGGCGAGAAAGCGCTACGGAGCGCATTAGCAGGGGTTTGGTTTTACAGGAGTTCATCAAGGAAGAACAACTACAGGTATCGGCCGCCGACATCGATGCTTCCGTTGAGAAAAGACTCGACCAGTTCGGCGAGAACGAGGAGCTTCGGGATCAACTCCGATCCATCTTCACCCAAGGCCAGGGATTGGAGATGATGAATAACGAGATCTTGATGGAAAAGGTCCAGGAACGAGTCTTTGAAATAGTATCGGGCAATGCACCCGACCTGGAGACTCTCGCGGCAGAAGTAACCGACGAAGAAGAGTAGAATAGACGATAATAGACGCCGGTCAGCGGCCGGTGTCCCATTTTTTAGAAAAATGATTCTTTAGGAGAATTAAGATGAATATTCCAACTTCACTCATCCCGATGGTCATTGAGACAAGCGGTAGAGGAGAAAGAGCATACGATATCTACTCCCTTCTACTGAAAGAGCGCATCGTCGTACTGGGTACGCCGATCAACGACCAAATTGCTAATTTAGTCGTGGCCCAATTGCTCTATCTGGCCCGGGAAGATCCAACCAAGCCGATCCGTCTTTATATTAACAGCCCTGGTGGACAAGTGTACTCGGGTATGGCCATCTATGATACGATGCAACAGATCGAGTGCCCGGTATCCACCGTGGCTTTAGGCTTTACAGCCAGTTTTGGAACTGTATTGCTGACGGCTGGCACCAAAGGAATGCGCTATGCTTTGCCCAACGCAACCATTCATATGCACCAACCATTGGGAGGCGCTCAGGGCCAGGCATCGGACATTGCCATCCAGGCAAACGAAATCCTGCGCTTGAGAAAATCGCTTAACGAAATCATTAGCTTCCATACTGGGCAGCCTATCGATAGGATCGAAGGCGACACAGATCGCGATATCTTCCTGACAGCCGATGAGGCTCAGGAATATGGTCTAGTGGATGAAGTTTTAATAACTAATCGAGAAAAAAAGGAAGAAGACGACGATAAATAGATAATACGTCTTAAGCAAACCGCCATTAATTCTTCGGGAATGAAAGACCAGTGGCGGTTTACTTCAGTTTCGTCTTACAGAACCTTAAACGATAGGGGTCGTATAAGCGGCCCCTTTTTCTTTTCCTATTCATCCATCCTTTGACTGAAATAGGTTTCGGGCTTATCGTCATAGAAAATATACAGACCTCCCTTGTCCCATAGCCTGAGGGTACTCTCAGGGAATTTGCCACGACCTGCTGGATTGTCTATAATCCGGCTCACCTTAAGTGGGAGGCTGGTTCATTGAAACGTCTTTCCCGAGGTGTGGCTATGGCAGTCCACGTCTCTAGCCAGATGAATAGGGGGTGCGCATGAACTTGACCGGGCGTAGACAACAGAAGCCTCGTTTTGGGGGCTTTGTGGTGTTGGTGGCTGTATTGGTTGCGGTCGCCTTCTTCGGTGCAGCGACGGCAACGGCCGGTGATCGACAAGAAATCGCCGCGTTACAAACGACACCGGTAGTCGGTTTTTCCCAATCCAGTTATGAGGTTTCAGAAGGAAACCGGGCGACCATCACCGTATCGATCAATCCCTCACCCCAGGTGACCGCCACTGTTAGATATGATACGCGTAATGGCACCGCCATTGCCGGGCTCGATTATCTCACGGCCGCCGGGGATTTGGTATTTCCACCCGGTTCTACCTCAGCCTCTTTCCAGGTACAAACACGTTCGAGGAGTACGTTTGTAGGCGACAGAACTGTTCTCTTGCTGCTCAGTAACGCGGATCAGGCCGTATTGGATGCCAACAGGGATGCATCGGTTTTGACCATCTTGGAGGATCAAGGGCCAACCTCGACCCCTCAGACGGCGACACCGGTTTTTGTCGACCGATATGAGCCCAACAACACTTTGGAAACGGCATACCCAACTTCGGTGGGCGCCGCGCCATTGTGCCAGATCACCTTGTGGCCATCTGGTGATGTCGATTGGTTCCGTTTTTCAGGCAAGTCTGGAGCCGCTTATGAAGTCTTAACTTCGGATCTTTCGGCCGGATTGGATACTGTTTTGACGGTTTATGATCCCCAGGGTAAACAGATCGGCTCTAATGACGATTTTGAATTCGGCAACCTAGCATCCAGAGTGCAATTTTCAGCCAAAGCTGATGGGACTTATTACGCTCAAATCGTAAATAAGGCCGGGGGTGACACGGCTAATAAGACCTATTGCTTTGAAGTCAATCAGATTCAAGGAACGGCCACGCCAACATCATTCCCAACTTCTACTCGAGTTCCCGGCGTTGACATTTGTGAATACAATGGTGAATTCGATTTGGCATGCCTGATAGGCGCGGGCGATACCTACGATATGAATTTCGTGCCCTTGTGGGAAAAAGGCCCGGACAATGATTTTTATCGGTTATGGGTGAAGCCTGGCCTGTTTTATGTCTGCGAGACGTTTAATTTATCTAGCGTCAACGATACCAATATGATCTTGTATGATCAGAATAAAAATGGGATCGGCGGTAATGATGATAAAGCGCCGGGCGACTTCGGCAGCGAAGTTAGCTACTATTCTACCTATACTGGTTGGTTATTCATTCTCGTGGGACCGGTTGCCCCGCCGGAATATGCTTTGTCTTTCTTATATACTTACAGTTTAAAATGTACGGAAACGGTGGCGACGCCCACGGCAGTTCCTTTGCCAACCCGGCCGCCGTCATCTTTCGTCCCGAGCCCGCCGACAGCTACTCCCACACCTATTCCCGCCTTAGAAACGCCGAACGCGACCTTGACCGCCATAGCCGAGCCTCCAACGGCGACCCCGAATGTACAGGTCATGCCGTTGCCCACTAGCACGCCAGTCGCTGCGGCGGGCCGTTCTGTTAACTTTGAGTTAACGGTTTATTATGATTCGAACCTCAACTTCACCCCAGAATTGACCGAGGGAGTTGAAGATGTCGGCGTGGCCATTTACGATAACATGACCAATGAACTTCTGGCATTTGGATATACCAATGAGACGGGTACCATTCGCTTTAGTTCATTGACGGTGTCTGGCATGATCCGGGTATCGATTCCCTTTCTACAGTTCAGCCAGATCGTTACCGGTGATTCGAATATTTTCATACGTGTTGCGCCCTTCCGCCAGTAAGGGGTAGCGCCAGGTCTTTACGAGGAGAAGATTGGTGGCCGACGCCCCCGAGGACTCAATACCAGCAAACGCTGATCGAATGGATTCAAATACCCCCCAATCTGGCTCGAGTTCGCTTTTATCCGGGAGAGCTCCCCTGATCATTGCTGTTGGGGCTTCTATCGCCAGCCTGGTTTTATTGTGTTTATTTGCTTTCTTACTTCTACGCTCCCAGGATTCCGAAGAGCCGACTCCCACCCCGGAAACCCCGGATCAGCCGCAAATCGATACGGATAGATTTCCCTATGAGGCCATCAGCCAGGCGGGAGCCATAACTGTCACCTTGGAGACGCCGATTTTCCTGGATGTTTCCGGTGAACAATTTAGCGTGCAAGCGGAGATACTGCCAGCCGAAGGTGTATGGACTCCCCCGACATTAAACGAGACCACTGCTGCCTGGGTCTATGGCGCAGTGATCAACTATGTCTTTGGGTTGGACGATACCAGCCAGAATCAAGCTTTGCTCGAAGGATTGGCTGTCGGGGATGAAATCGATTTAACTACCAGAAGTGGCAACAGTTCTACTTTCATTGTCAGTAGTCGCAACCAGGTTGCCAGCGATAACCGGGAAATATTCTCCCAGCGTGCACCCGGCGTGACCCTGGTTGTAATCGAAGAAGACTTGTCAGAGAGTCGGTTAGTGGTACAGGGCCGTTACGTCCAGTCGGATACCCAGGTCGAGCTAGACGCCGGTCGAATCGTCGATATGGGGGAAACGGCGCAGTTGGAAAGCCTTCAGATTAACGTCACTGCGGTTAGCACCCAGTATGATCTGCCAGGCGTTCCCCAAGGCTTTGCCGTCCTGCATATCGATTATCAGGTTCAAAATGTGGGTACGTCGGCCGTCGATACCAGCTCCTTAACCACTGTTTTGGCGGATGATGTAGGCAACCTCTATGCGCTAAATCCCACCGTTAGCCAACTTGGCAATAACCCGCCATTGGGCGATTTGATATCGCCAGGACAAACGGTCTTGGCCACGGCAGGTTTCCAACTGCCAGCCGGTCTTAGTAGCCCGGTTTTGAGATGGCAGGTTTCCATCGTCGGTACCCCCAATGGCATTCAGGTCAATATCCCCTTCCAGGATACGTCTGCGGCCGAACAGCAAACTAACATTCAAATCACTGAAATAACTTTGCCGCCCGATGGCAACAGCCTGCTAATCGTTGGCCAGATCGCCAATCTGGGTAACCAGCCAGTCCTCGTCGATGTTGGCGATCTTTCACTGATAAATACCTCGGGAACAGTTTTTCAGATGCTCTCCACCAATCCAGCCTTCCCCTGGACAGTGCCCCCCGGCCAAACCCTTCTCTATGCCGTAACTTTCCAGCGGCCGTTGACCACTGACGCGATATTTACGATTTTAAACCAAAGTTTTCAGATAACTGGATTGCGCTAGGAAATCAGCCAATTTGTCTTCATGACAACGAACTGGTTTCGTCTCGCACGCCATTTGTAAAGAGCGCTTCTAACGAAGAGGTTTCTCTGGAGCCTCGGCTGGTGACGTACATGAGCAAACCCACGGCTATCATAATGACTCCCACAAGAAATCCTCCTAACTGTAAGGGGCCGACGAATGGCCGGCTAAAGGCAGGTTCAAGATGTGTGCCGATTCCGATAAGATCTGCCCAGCCGGCCGTATAAGCGAAAACGAGGCCAGTTGCGCTCAATCGTATACCAATATCGGCTTGCAGCGATCGCGGGGCGCCAGCCGGCCGCGAACGATGGGCGCGTAAATAGCCGGCAAATGTTAAACAGGTGAGGCCGATGAGCAGTTCAAACATCTGGACCATGCCGAAGCCAGGCGTTAAATCCAGTCCTAACACCTCGGCGCCAAGCGCTATGACGACAAGCCCCAACCCGATGACGAGGAGAATGATGCTCAAGACCCCTTCAATTTGGGCTACGAACTCCCTATTCATACCGTCGACCTCTCCTTTGGTTTCTGGCAACCAAATTAACGTCAGCTTAAGCAAAAAACGCCGCGTATTTGATCGCGGCGTTTGTCCTTATTTTGATCGGGGCAGCGGGATTTGAACCCACGACCTCTTCAACCCCATTGAAGCGCGCTACCAAACTGCGCCATGCCCCGTCGCGAGGGCATTGTAGCACTGAGAAAGACCGGGCGCAACTTGTCGGAATCACTTGGGTGCGTGAGCAAGTTGTCAAATAGTTTGGGGAGAGACTGGACCGATATCAGGGTCATTCCACGGAGTCAACTCATGAAATATTTGGCGCAGGAGAACGTTTTTGTTTAAGCTGGTTATTGTTTTTCTGAGAAATCATTTGCAGGCTAGAAAATTCAAGTAGCGGTGATTAGGCTAAGTGGTTATGAATTTTTCGAGATAGACTGCTAGTAGGGCCATCAGCCCCAAGGTAAAATCGTATCCTACATGAACGAAGATGGCGATAGTCGTGTTGTAATAGCGTCGAACTAGTCCGAGGATAATGGCCAAGAAGACGATGAAGAGTAGAATCGGCGAAAAGCCGTATTGTATATGGACAACGGCAAAGATTACAGCAGTAAATCCGAGTCCAAATACGGGCTGCAGCGCGCCTCTGAATAACAATTCCTCTCCCACGCCGGCCGCCAAAGCTAAGATAAACCACTCCCATACCGTATCGATGTTGGACAGTAACAAACTGTTTAAGCTATTCATGATTTCCGCTTGCTCGGGATTGAGTAAAGCCCAAACGATGCCGGCAATAGCCTGCAGCACGACCAGAAGAATGATCCAACCAACACCAATCAAAAGGTGGCGAGGGGTTGGTTTTTCCAAACCCAGTCGCGTAGCTAACAGTTTGCCGTTTCGGCGTACCAGGAAACCGACGCCAAAAAGAGCCACAACTGCAAAAAGTAACTCCGAAAGCACGAACAGGACGATAGACGCGGGAACGACCGTCTCGGCCAGGCCATCCAAGCCCCCCTGGCTTAGAGCCAAGGCACTCTGCCCTATCAGGTAACCGGTCATTAACAAGGCCAATGTATGGACCGATGATCCAGGTTCTATAGGCATGATGCGGGCAAGGCCTTTTCGAACAAAGGGCAAGGTGACTAAAATGCCCCAGACGGCCGTGAGCAGGAGAATGACTCCGGCCGAACGAAGGTAGCTGAAATCAGGATTCAGCGCAGCCAGGATCTGGCCCATCAAGTCCAGGGGGATGAAAAGAAATACTAAACTAATAAAAAGAATTGGCAGATTTAGGAGTAACAGAATCCAATTAAAGGCTGCTTGTTCCTTGCTCCGGCCCCTTAGGACTAGTAAGTTAGCTAACAGTATGATGCCGATGATGCCGATGCCGGCGATTAATATTTCCACAATCGTAGTACCTCTCTAGCCGACAAGTATAAACTATCCTTGACTAAGTATGAAACAGGTCACAGGTCCTGCTATTACAAAAAAGGTTCTAGCGATATTATTTCACCTGAAGAATATGATGGCTCTTCAAAATGTCATTGCTTAGTGTTGAACGACAGTAAACAGCAGTGAGAGAACAAGAATTATTGACCGGGCAACTGTTCTCTTGCTGACATTCGGCGTCGGGCTTAAAATCGAACACATGGGCGAAGATAAATTACGCAAGTTGCGCCACCTTGGGGTCGTTCGTGGTGCACGAAACCTGATACCGGCGTCACCAGAAGAAGATAATCAACAAAGGTTTACAGCGCGAGCGACTTACTCTGACTTTCCGGGAGAAAATGGCGAGAACGTGGCCTTGGACCAGCTGCTACCTGGAGGAAATCTGGTCGAAACTGAATTGGGCTCATGTTTCGTCCTGGACCATGTATATCCAATATCATACTTGCATGGAGAGGATAACCTGGGGGAGTTGGGTTCTTATTCTCTTGAGGTGGCGGCGACTTTTTGTCAAGATAAACGGTTGGCTCAGCTTCATGTCGAGGACCTGCTTTTTCTGGATACAGAAACGACGGGGCTGATGGGAGCCGGGACTATCGCCTTCATGGTTGGCGCTGCTTATTTCGATGTGGATGGCGCTGGAAACAAAGCCTTTATTGTCCGCCAATTTTTCTTGCGCGATCATGCGGACGAAAGCGCTATGCTTTATTTGTTATCAGAGTTATTAGCCAGCCGGGTTGGCGTAGTTACCTTTAATGGACGCTCTTTCGACTTGCCGTTGCTAGATACCCGCTTTCTCATGAACCGCTTGGACGGCCTGGCGGGCGATCTATTAGAACGGCCGCATATCGATCTGTTGCCACCTTCTCGTCGTCTGTGGCGCCGCCGGCTAGGTTCTTGTTCCCTGAGTTCATTGGAGCAGAATCTTCTAGGTTTGCAGCGTAGCCATGAGGACGTTCCCGGTTGGGCGATACCGGGTCTCTACATGGATTATTTACGCTCCGGGGATGCCCGCCAGCTTCTACGGGTTTTTTATCATAACCGCCTCGATATGCTGTCGATGGTGACCCTGGCCGGCCACATCATCCGCCAATTTTCCCAGCCTGAAATGGACGACTATCCGCTGGATTTGCTCAGCCTGGCCATCTGGCAACAAGGGATTGGCCTGACTGGTGAAGCGGAAGATAATTTTCGCCTGGTGACCGGCCAAGACCTGGAACTGGAAGTCTATCACCAGGCCTTAAACCAGCTCTGTTATTTGTTGAAGCGAAACGGCCGGCGCGAGGAAGCGGTTCAATTTTGGCACCAAATAGCCGTGACATCCTTCGACGATGTGACCGCTCACGTCGAGTTGGCCAAACATTATGAATGGCGCGATCAAGACCTTGAAACAGCTCATTATTGGACGTCTACGGCCCTGGACCTCATTCAAAAAATGTCAAGAGGCGAAGATACGGCCGTTAATGAGGAACTAGAGCACCGGTTAGCCCGGCTTGACCGGAAATTAACCTTGAGAAAGAAGGATTAAACTAGTTGCCTCATCCATCAAGCTTTTTTAATCAGAGTCGAATTCAAATTATTCTACTTCTTAGCTTGATGGTTTTGCTGCTCAGCGGCTGCCAGGTTTGGCTAATGGCGCCGCTGCCCACAGTCATGCCCACGGCCGAATTCCCTGTCATATCTCCGACACCAATTGAGACCCCAGATCCAATGCCGGCTACCTTTACCCCAATTCCGCTTACGGAGGTGGCTGTCACTGTGGTATCAACCACTCTGCCCAGCCCAACACCTGAAGCTATTTCAACTCCCATTCCTACACCGACGCCGGTCATATACAAAGGCAGCTTTCCCCGGCCAGTTGAAGCACCAACCATCGAAACGCCGCCTGATATGACCGAATGCAACGGTACCGGCGCCGTTTTCCAAAGTCGCTTTCCAAGCCAAGTTGGAGGTTCCCGGCGAAATTACCATGTCTATTTGCCACCTTGTTATGGCCAAGACGGCCGGGTCTACCCGGTCCTTTACCTGATTCATGGTTCAATCCAAACGGATAGTCACTGGCTCGACCTAGGGTTAGCCAGTTACATCGACGAAGGCATAGCTAGCGGCCGTTATCCACCCTTCATCGCCATCATGCCCTACAGCGGCAGATTGGGTAATATCAGTTCCGGCGGATGGAATAGCATTGAAGGCGTTACCTTAGGATACCTCTTGCCTTATATCGAGGATACGTATTGTACCTGGAGTGAGGCCGCCGGCCGGTCGATCGGTGGAATATCCCGAGGCGGCTATTGGGCGCTAGAGATCGCTTTCAATAATCCTGAACTGTTCGGCGCCGTGTCCGGTCACAGCAGCCATTTGCGATTCGCCACTGACCCGGAGAAATACAACCCTCTGGCGACTTATGCTACCGCTGATTTGACCAATATGCGCATATGGATGGATAGAGGTGAGAAAGATTTTTTGCGGCCGGGTCAAAACCAACTGCACCAGAGTTTAGAGAAGGCAGGAATTCCCCACGAATACCGGGTCAACCCAGGTGGACATAGCGACGTCTATTGGGCCGATCATCTGGCTGAATACATTGATTGGCATACTGCCTTGTGGCCGAAAGACCGGGAAGCATATCCACCATGCAATTGATGTCCTTTATGGTAGAATCAATCCACCAGAATCGCGTGAGGCATTGAGAATAATGGCCATCAAAAAGAACCGGCAGGCAGAAGTGCTGGCGGTCATCAATCGAAAAGGTGGCGTTGGCAAGACGACGACAGCCGTCAATCTCGCTCATGGTCTTTCGCGCAAGCTCATCCGCCGTGTCAAAGCAGATGACTTGGATCGGGTGCCTGATACAAGCCAAATATACCGGTATAAGGGGCATACCTACATCATCACCGGTAATGTGCTGCTCATCGATTTTGATGCACAAGGACTCTGCGCTCGCGCCCTGGGTGTTGAAAGCGGCGAATCTGACTTAGGCGAGGTCCTGCTCGGCGAGCAGCACCCAAGCCAGGCTGTTATTTCAGCCAGCCGAGCGGCCGAGGGTTATCCTCGACCTAATCTGTGGTTATTACCGGCATCTGACAACCTGGAAAGGGCGAAAGAGATCCTGCAAAGTCGTTCAATCGTATACTTCATGGATGGTTATGAAAACAAGGACCAATGGCTCCTGAATTTCCTTGTACGGCGCTTAACCCTGGTTCTTGATCGTTTCTCTTATATCATTCTTGACTGCGCCCCGGGACTCGACACCTTTTCTATGGCGGTTCACCGGTTTGCCCGAGAAGCAATCGTCCCGGTGAAACCAGACTTCCTAAGCATGACCGGCACGCAACAAAATACAGATCATGTGAAAGAAATGCAGCTTCGTGGAGTTGACATAAATATTCACACCATCATCCCGACCTTTTATGTTGAAAAACAACGCTTGGACCAACTAATGGTCGCCGATCTGAAACGACGGCACGGCGATTTAGTCGGCGATCCAATACCTCGTAGCCAGCTCGTGGCCGAGGCGCCGGGTTACCAGATGACGGTTTTTGAGATTGATCCAGGTTATAGCAATCCTGCGACGGTTGCTTACCAGAAATTGGTAGACAGAGTGTATTATGGCCAAAAAGTTGAAGGCTGAAACAATAGTGTCAGATCCCTTGCAAAACGTAGACGAATTTGAACCGGAAGCCGTGGAAGAAGATGCCGACTTGCCTTCCCCGGAAATGGATGAACCAGTCTCGCCGCTTGGACCGCCGGTGACCATGGTTAGCTCTGGCATGACCTCAATCGAGATGATGCTGCAAGAGTCGAATCGCCGGATCGAGCAACTGCAAGCCGATTTAAGCGCCGAACGCGAACGGCGTGAGGCGCTGGAACGGCAACATTATCAACTTGAGGCGGCCGCTCAACAAGCAGAAAATGCGGTATCAGATCTCGAGAAAGAAAGAGAATTACGCCTTGGGCTTGAACGAAAAATAGCTATCATGGAAACCGAGATGAAGCACACCCAGACCAAGGCTGACGCTATGGAAACTGAGCGTGATGCTCGCCTGGAGCTAGAGAGAGAAATCGGATCAATCAAATTCAAGGCTGAACAACTACCCGAAGTAGCCGAGGAGTTAGCCGAAGAACGAAAGGCTCGTGTCGAATCGGAGCGGACCGCGGCTACGTTGCAAATCGAAGTACAGCACGCCAAGAAATTGGAACAATTATTGGCCGAAGAAAGACAGGCGCGCGCCAATGCCCAAATGCGGGCTTCCACGGCCGAAGCCAAATTAGCCCAGCTAGAAGGGGAACGAGCCGCAGGCTCTAACAAACGAAAAAGATCCTTCTGGAACCGCGGCTAATGGAGTGCAATTTTTTTTAATCTCGCTTCACTAAGAAAACAACTCCTTTCCCATCCCAAGATCTGAGAGCTTTGCAGCCCCCGTTTCCCAAAACTGATATCTTCCATGTAAAGTGTACTTGACAAAATGTCTACCATCCTTTACAATATGTGTGTAAAGGATGCTTGACAAAAAGTCAAGTAGATAAGACATGATAAAGGAGAGGGCTATGAATAGAAAGAAACAAGCGGGATTTTATTGGAACGCTGGAACAGGCATGGTGGCGGGCATCCTGATTGGGGCGATGATTGCCCTGGCAGTGAGCACTATCACCGGTGATCAATCTACCTGGTATTGGGCCATCCCCTTTGGATTGGCTACTGGGCTGGCTATCGGCGCTGGCAAACAAAACCGCTCGAATAGGGTCTGAAACCATGGGCGAAAAATATAGAGCTTCCTTAAAGGCGCCAAGTTATTGGGTTCTAGCCAGTCAACCAGGTTAAGGCGATGAAGGATTGGCAGCGTCCATATCTTAAGCGATTTATCATCATTATTTCCCGCCGTTACGCCCAGCAACGGCTGTGCTCATACGCATGAGAAACCGACTCAAAGTCCTCCGAGCAGAAAGAGACTGGTCCCAAGAAGTATTGGCCCAGAAACTCAGCGTTTCTCGCCAAACGGTCAACGCAATTGAACGTGGGAAATACGATCCCAGCCTTCCCTTGGCCTTTAAGATTGCGGCCGTTTTTGGACTAATGATCGAGGAGATATTCGATCCGGCGGATTGATCCCCAAAAAAGAAATCCTTGACAAATCAGACGAATTTAGTGTAGACTGTCGCCAGCTTTTGAAAAGGAGGTGCATTTTATGCGACAATTTAGCTGCTCATATACTGCTGATGCTCCGCGCCAATGGAGTGCACCTGTGCTATCCGCCTGATTAATCCCCTTTAAACCTCGGCCGACCACGGGTGCAATTAACCGTGGTCGTTTTTATTTCCAAACTTTCCGCTCACGTTTTTTAACGATCCGTTTCCGGCGCGACGCCGTGGCGATGCTGCCATCCAAGCCTTGAAGGCCGCCAGCATTCCACGCACCAAGGCGATTGTTTCGCCTATTGACTTGTATGTTGTCCATATAAGAACGAGACAAAGGAACGATGAGAATTTATAACTCTGACGAGTACGAATACCTTGAAAATCAATTTAACAATCAAGATCGACTTTATCGCAGGCAACAACAACGACGTTACATCCGGCCGCAAGACCAAATGGCTGGTCGCAGCCAATTCACCGATTTCAACGACAATGCGGAGGATTTCGTGCCTAGCTACGCGGCCAGTCTGGATCCCTTGCATTTTGAACGGCAGTGGTTGATCAGGTCCGTCGGCAGCTTTTACCGGGACAACATCATCACTGATGTAACCCGCATCGTCAAAAAGGGCAAAGAAGCTAACGTCTACTGCTGCCTGGCTACGCCGGCCACTGGCCTTGACTTAATCGCAGCCAAACTGTACCGGCCGCGCATGCTTCGCCATCTCAGGAATGATGCCCTGTACAAAGAAGGACGCTTGCTGCTCGACCACGATGGCAAAGAAGCGAAGGGCGACCGCGAGGCCAGGGCCATCCGGAAGAAGACAAGATTTGGCCAGAACCTGGATTTCGCGAATTGGATCATGCATGAATTTCAGGTCCACCAAGAATTATTCAGGGCTGGCGCCGACGTTCCCAAGCCTATCGCCCGCCGTGGTAACACCATCTTGATGGCCTTTATCGGCGATGAGTGGGCTCCTGCGCCGACCCTAAACGATGTAGATCTGGAACCCGCGGAGGCTCAAACGCTATTCAATCGCATCATGAAAAACATCAGGCTAATGTTGGCCCGCCACTACATCCACGGTGATCTGTCCCCATACAATATCTTATACTGGGATGGTCAAATCACTATCATCGACTTCCCCCAGCTAGTCGATGCTCGCGCCAATAACAACGCTTTGATGTTGTTGGAGCGAGATATCAGGCGTATCTGCGAATACTTCTCTCGATACGGAGTCACGGCCGATCCGGTCAGCTTGACCACCGATCTGTGGGAAGAGTACCGGAACGGCGAATTGTGAGCGAGGACAGCTTGATCGCATCCGCATGAAATTGAAAAAATTGCCAGCCAGGAATATCTACTTCATTACCCAAACCTGTTTTTGGTTATTTTTTGCGATGATGGCCACTTTGAGCGCGGTCTACCGGGTTCAAAGCGCTGGGTTGAATCCACTGCAACTCATCCTGGTCGGGACGGTGCTAGAAATCACGGTCTTCTTGTTTGAAATCCCGACTGGCATCGTCGCCGATGTGTATAGCCGTAGATTGTCGACGGTCATAGGCTATTTCTTGATCGGCCTGGGCTTCATGGTCGAAGGCGCTGTTCCCCTATTCGGCAGCATATTGCTGGCCCAGGTCATTTGGGGCATTGGTGCCACGTTCACCAGCGGCGCAGAAGAAGCCTGGCTCGCCGATGAGGTTGGCGAAGAAAAGCTGGCCAACCTCTATTTGCGGGGCTCGCAATTAGCCCAAATCGGCACTTTGATCGGCATCGTGCTCAGTGTTGGGTTCGGCCGCCTCTCTCTCAATCTGCCTATCTTCCTGGGTGGGGTTTGCATCGTCGGTTTGGCGATTTTCCTGGCCCTTTTCATGCCGGAAACGGGTTTCAAGCCAACGCCGGCCGCAGAACGGGATACCTGGCAAAAAATGGGCCGGACATTTCTTGCGGGCGCCAGGACCGTTCGCGGCCGTCCGGTTCTCATGGTGATGATGGCTATTGCTTTCATTTACGGCCTCTCCAGCGAAGGCTTGGACAGGTTGTGGGAAGCTCATTTCCTGGCCAATTTCACTTTTCCAACCATTGGGCAATTTGAACCTGTCGTCTGGTTTGGTTTCATCAATGTCCTGCAATTGTTATTGGTGATCGGGGCCACCGAGCTGATTCGCCGCCGCCTGAAAGTGGAAGATCAACAGACCGCGTTAAGCGCCCTGTTAATCATCAATACCATCATAGTCGGCGGGCTCATCCTATTTGGCCTAGCCCAAGGCTTTATGATGGCTGTAGCCTTTATATCTACGATCTTGGTCCTACGGCGTACGGGCGCCCCACTTTACGCCGCCTGGCTTAATAAAGGCCTACCATCGGAAATCCGGGCAACCGTTCTTTCCATGCGCGGCCAATTAGATGCCATTGGCCAAATTATTGGCGGACCGATCATTGGCCTGGTAGCGGTGACCCTGGGCCTTCGAGCGGCGATGATCGGCGTTGGTTTGATGTTGGTGCCGGCCGTGTTGCTATACGGCCGGGCCAAAAAGCTCGTTGCCAGCCAAGATCGGGATATCGTCCGATCATCTACCAAAGTGTAAAGGAGAAAACAAATATGAACCCGCAATACGCAGACATAAACGGCGCCACAATCAGGTACGAAGTCCGCGGCCAGGGACAGCCCCTGGTGTTGATCCACGCCGGCATCGCCAACCTGGCTATGTGGGATGACCAGATGGATGCATTCGCCCAACATTTTCGCGTCATTCGCTACGATGTACGCGGCTGGGGAGAGAGCACGTTTCCCCCTGGCCCGTACAGCGATTACGAGGATCTTCGTGCTTTGTTGGATCACTTGCGAGTCGATCGAGCTATGGTAGTGGGCGTTTCCTTTGGCGGCGGTATTGCCATTGACTTTGCCCTGGCCTATCCGGACATGGTGTCTTCACTCGTTTTAGTTGGCTCTGCGTTGAATAGTTATGAACCCCCTGATGACGCCTGGTCTGGTGACTTATTACAAAAGGACAAGGAGCTTGACGAAGCGTACAAACTTGGCGACAAGGCGCGGGCGGCTGAATTAGGGGTCCAGATCTGGGTGGATGGCCCCTATCGCCAACCAAACGAGGTCGATCCGGATTTTCGCGCCCGGACCCTGGCCTTGATGCGCCATACTTTTGAAATACCCGATGGAGAAGGAAAGAGACAACCCCTGGAACCCCCGGCTGTATCCAGGCTCCATGAATTGAATCAACCAACTCTCGTCGTCATCGGCGAACTCGACGTTCCCATAATATTCAGCATGGCTGAATTGTTGCAGAATGAAATAGGTGGAGCTCGGAAAGTTGTATTACCGGGAACGACGCATCTACCAAATATGGAAAAACCGGCCGAGTTTAATCGGTTACTCCTCGACTTTCTAGCTGCCGGTTAATCGGCCAGAGCCTTACTCCGGTGGAACAATTACAAGAGAAAAGTATTGTGTTGGCAACTACGGCAGTGTTGGCAACTACAGGGCTGTGGGCTCCTCATCAACCGGTTCTTCTAGCGCCACGGTTCGCTCAAACTGGCGTTGGCCAACGGCCGCCAGTAAAATACTTAAGAGGTATAGAATCAGTAGCGGGAGCATAGTAAGCAACATAGTCACCGGATCGATGGAGGGGGTGATGATTGCCGCCAGAACGGCAATGGCCACGACGGCAATTCGCCACTGTTGTCGCAACACTTGTGAAGATACTATCCCAAATCGAGCCAGGAAGAAGATGATCAGGGGCAACTCAAAGGCTATTCCGAGCCATAACATAAAACTGGTGGCGAAACCAATGTACTCCTGGCTAGTCCACTCAGCAGAAAAGATCGTGGGCATAAAGTCAGATAAAAACGAAATAGCCGAAGGTAAAAGAATGAACCAGGCGAAGCCCACGCCCATAATAAATAACAAGAAAGCGCTGGGTATGAAGAGATAAACATATCGCTTCTCATGACCGTGTAAACCTGGTTCGATGAAAAGCCAGGTCTGGTACAAGAGCCAGGGCATGGCTATTGACACACCGGCAACCAGAGCCACCCTGAAATATGTCTGTATTCCCTCGGTTGGACTAAGTGTTTGTAGTCGCTCGCCATAAGGCTCAATCAGGATATTGAGCAGTTGCTCGGCAAAGAAAAAGCTGATGACGACGGCGACTGCCAGGCCGCCAGCGGCCCATGTGAGCCGGACGCGAAGTTCACCCAGGTGTTGCAGAATTGTCTGTCCGTTTTCGACTTCGACTTCTTCTGTCATCACTCAGGGTCCTCTGGAACGTCAATGGCTTTTGGCAACTTGCTTTTCTGTGGGCTATCCGGCTCCGCTCGAGGCGGAATGGATTGGTTTGGCTGGGTTACGGTAGGATCTGAGGAATTTGGTGGCACCGGATCTGAAATAACCTCTTTAACCTCGCTCATAGCCGCCGTTACTGGTTGGACTGCTTTCTGGGCCTCATTGATCCCGCTGTCGATATTACCCCGCAAGGATTTAGGCACCTGGCTAAGTTCGCGGCGCAAGGTTTCAACCTCTCGCTGCAAGTCTTTCATATCGCTCATCGCCCCCCGGAGCGTCTCGTCATCCAGACCATCCAGCTCCGCATTCAATTGGCGAGCGAATTGTCGAGAAATGGCCTGTAACTGAGATGTCACACGCCCAAGGGTATAGGCCACCCTGCGTATTCGCTGTGGTCCCATGATGAGGCCGGCGAGCAACAGAATAATGACCAATTCCGGTAGGCCGATTCCGAAAAAACTATCCATTAGCCCGTAATATCTTTACCCACAAAATGTATATAAACAGTCGAATTTACATAATGATTGGGCGAACCTTGTCGGTTCTAAGCGGTTTATTCGCCTAAGTTTATCGTCATTCATATAGTTGGCGCAATCTCTCTAAACAAAAACTGCGCAGGTCGCTTAACGCTGCGCAGGTCTACTTATTGAATTAACTTTTTCAAATTTTGGGCAATTGGTTATAAATCGCCTGAAAAGGAACAAGGTGTCAGGATGCCGAGTCAGGATGCCGAGTCAGGTTGCCTTGCCTTGATTTAAATTGGTTCGTAAGCCGCCAATAATTGTTGCCGTAACTGGGGAATCTTGTCTGCAAGCGTCCCTAACACACCGTTTATGAATCGGGGAGCACTATCCGAACCATATATCTTAGCCAATTCAACAGCTTCATTGATGGCTACTTTGACTGGCGTTTCATCATCAACCAGGAACTCGAAAATAGCAATTCGGAGTACATTGCGGTCAATAACCGCCATCTGATCTAAGGGCCATTCTGGGGCATAATGGGCAATGAGATGGTCCATGCTGGCCTGATGTTCGAGAACGCCGGCGATCAATTTTTGAGCGAATTCGGCTCCGGCCGATTCCATAGGTTGGTCAAGCAAGCGCCTTTCTAATACTTCGAACGGTGGATGACCGGCTATATCGATCTCGTACAAGGCCTCCAAAGTTACACGTCGGGCTCGCCTTCTTGTCTTCATCGCATCTAGGCCGTCTCGTCTAATGAGTAGACGACATCCTCGACATGGACATTTACAGATTCAACAGGCAAGCCGACCATTTTGTCTATGGCTTCCACGACGGCCTCCTGGACAACCCGGCTCGTTTCTAGAACATTGACATGCGGCTTCATGAGAACATAAATGTCAAAGGTTAACCGGCCGTCGGTGTAATTGAGCAAAATACCATCGTGGCGCACGGCCCGGCGAAACAGTCGACTCACATCAGCCGGCACGGGCGCGAGGCTATTGACGCCCTCCACCTCGAGGGTGGCGTATTGGGCAATAGTCGTCAATACTTCCGGCGCTATCTCAATCCGGCCGGCGCTTTCACCCATTTCCTGTTCACTCATCCTTGCACTCGATCTTTACCGTTGGTTTCAGTCAGGTACAGACAACATATCCCAATCAGTTACATAGCCAAGCCGCCATCGATCTTGATGATTTCACCAGTTATAAAAGAGGCCTTATCCGAAGCCAGAAACGACGTCAGGTAGGCAACATCCTCAAGAGCACCTAGCCGGCCCAAGGGTGTCCTTTCGATAGCTACCTGAACCATATCATCCGTTAGTACTTCGGTCAAGGCAGTGGGGAAGAAACCAGGAGCAATCGCGTTGACTGTAATCTGTCGCGAGCCAAGTTCCTTGGCCAGAGACTTGGTCAGGCCAACGATTCCAGCCTTCGAAGCGGCGTAATTTACCTGGCCGGCCTGGCCAACCAAACCGACGACAGAGCTAATATTAATGATCCGGCCGCCCTGTTTGCGACGGATCATCGGCCTGGCTACCGCCTTACAACAGTTGAATATACTCTTGAGGTTAGTATTCAACACCACGTCCCAGTCATCTTCTTTCATCAACAACAGAAGAGTGTCTCGAGTCGTTCCGGCGTTATTGACTAAGATATCAATATGACCGTAGGTATCTATTGTGTTTTTGGCCAAGCCTTGCGCGGCCACAAAATCGCTTACATCAGCTTGATATACACTCGCTGTGCCACCGGCCGAAGTAATTCTATCAACCACCTCGAGAGCCGCATCTTCACTGCTGTTGTAATTAACGACGACGTTAGCGCCATGGATGGCTAAATCTTCGGCGATAGCGCTACCAATTCCGCGCGAGGCTCCCGTGACAATGGCGACTTTTCCTTCAAGCAATTTTCGTTCGGTCATAATCTTCTACTATTTTCTTGCTATCTCATTGCTGGTTACGGGATGTCAACAACAAGATCCAAATTTCAACTGGCAACTATAACTCAAATTGCTTCCGGGTTGCTTTCCGGTCGATACGTTTCATGAGACCCAAAAGAACATTTCCCGGCCCGGTTTCGATAAATGTATCCACACCTTGCTCCAGGAGAAACTGCATCGATCCAGTCCATCGAACCGGTGACGTTAATTGAGCCATCAATTCAACTCGAATTTCTTCCGGCTTCGTTAGTGGCCTGGCGGATACATTGCCAATGACCGGAACTTGCGGTGGTAAAATAGTCGTGGAGTTGACTGCTCCGGCAAATTCGGCCGAGGCCGAGGCCATCAATGCTGAATGGGCGGCGATGCTGATGGGCAGTTGGACCACTTTTCGGGCGCCGGCCTCTTGAGCCATCTTGATCGCCTCTTCCAGGGCTGTTTTATCCCCAGAAATGACCACCTGTCCGGGACAATTATCATTGGCAATTTGAATGGGCCGTCCGCTGATTTGCTCGGCTTCGGCACAAATCCCTTCAACAGTCTCGACATCCAAAGCCAAAATAGCCGCCATGGCCCCTGGCTCCCGCTCGCCGGCTGCTTTCATGAGCTCACCACGACGCCGGACCAAAGCAAGGCCATCTTCGAAAGTAAGGCTGCCGGCTGCCACCAAGGCTGAAAACTCTCCCAGGCTATGACCGGCGACAAATTCCGCCTTTGGCCAATCCCGTTCCTGCATGATGCGCCAGGCAGCGATACTGGTGACTAACAGAGCGGGTTGTTGGTTGACCGTATCGGTTAGGATTTCCTCTGGCCCATTAAAACACAAATCCGAGAGAGAGAAACCCAGTAGTTGATCCGCTTGATCAAAAACAGCACGTGCAGTTGGTTCAGCGAAACAAAGCGCTTGCCCCATACCCACATGCTGCGACCCCTGACCGGGGAAAAGAAAAGCAACACTCACTTGTTAAGGCTCCAAGAAAAGTATGCTCGAGTTTATTCTTCGAATTCAGGTAGGATTTGACGGCCGTTATAAGTTCGGCAACTCGGGCACATATAATGCGGTCGTTTCATCTCGCCACAATTTTCACAGGGGACGAGATGAGGATTCGCGATCTTATCGTGCGTTCGCCTTTTGGCCCGTCGGGTTGACGATATGCGGCGTTTTGGTACAGCACCCATTTCAACTTTCCTCTCTCTTCAGAGTATACAAACAAAAAAATAAGCGGCCTATTGCCGCAATGCGCTATTATATTCGAGCCTATTGAGGTGTCAAGGCGATTTTTCGCCGACGCAGCTACAGGATAGGATACCTGAGGCGGCACGCCTGAGGCAGGATGGCAAACAGGTGACAGTTAGGCGGCGGCTACTCTTCGGACGGATAATCCTCTGGGGCCGGCTCCGCAACAGGTTCGATAGTTCCTGAATCCTGGGGAGCAGGGGGCCCTACTTCTGCGCCATGTTCCACTTCGAGCCGATGCATGCCATTGCGGACGACTGAAAGGGAACGTAACAAATCTTCTTCGAGCCGGGTTAGAACGTCCAGCGCGTAAACATCTGATTCACCGCGCATGACGTCGGCATCGCGTCGCGCTCGCTCTAAGATGGTATCAGACCGCTGTTGGGCGGCAACCATGATAGCGTCACGGCGAACTAATTCAGTCGCTTCCTGCTTGGCTAGTTCCCGAATGCGTTCCGCTTCTTCATGAGCCTGGGCCATTATTCGTTCCTTTTCAGACTCGACGCGGTTGGCTCGCTTCACTTCTTCGGGGATAGAAACACGCATTTGATCGACGATATTGAAGACTCGGTCTTCATCCACGATCAGATTCGATGATAGCGGAATGCGCCTGCTATCCGTCAAAAGTTGCTCTAATCGATCTACCAGATGCTGAATATCCATACGAATAGCCCTATTTGTCTGCTCTGAACCTGATCTCACTCACATTATTTGTGAAACAGGTGTCGCTCTTACATCAAAAATCTTGTAGGTCTATTTCACCACGAAGGGCGATGGTTTTCCAATCGTTTAAGAGCTGCTGCACTTATTCGTTCGGTAAGGACAAGCAATAGAAACCGCCACGAACCTATTATAACGTTCCAAGCTTTCCTAGTCACGCAGCGACACGGGTGCTGAATAAGTATCCATATCTTGATTACTAAATCTTTGAATTAGAGTTTCGGCCACATTTGGCGGAACCATACTGCTCACATCGCCTTTGAAGGAGGCGATTTCCCGAATGATCGTGCTGCTCAAAAAAGTATGTTCCTCTCGAGTGATAAGATTAATCACTTCAATCTCCGGGGCCAGGCGCTGGTTGGCGAGTGCCATTCGAAACTCAAATTCGAAATCGGAGAAAACGCGCAGACCACGGATAATGACTTGTGCCTCTATCCGCCGAGCAAAATCGACGGTTAGGCCGGCATAAGGGACGACACTGATTCCGTCCAGATCTTCCAGTGAATCTTCGATCATCGCTACTCGCTCTTCGACGGAGTAGAGCAGGGTCTTGGAAGGTCGCCCGTGGTCGAATACAGCCACAACTAACTCGTCAAAGATCGCGCAGGCGCGCTTCATCAAATCGAGGTGACCATAATGAACCGGATCAAATGTTCCTGGATAAATCGCTCTTTTCGCTGCCAATGTCTACTCCTAAGTAAGTCGAAGTTGCTGTATTAGTTAATACTGTGTTTCTTTGCCTTTCTATCAGAGAAATGGTTCCGTCCATACCCATCGTTTAAAAAAATACGGAACTTTTCTCAACTTAACTAACGTCTCCCGCTTGTTGCCACAATTTGGTCACTTTGTCACGCAAAATTTGGTGTTCAGGCTGTTCCAAAAATGGATCGATCTCAAATAGCCCTTGGGCTTCTTCACGAGCTACTTCCAATACCTTCATATCGGTCAGCGAGGCCAGATGCAACTCCGGCATTCCGCTCTGCCTGCGGCCCAGAAATTCACCTGGCCCACGGATTTCCAGGTCTCTTTCGGCCAAGATGAAGCCATCGTTGGTCTGTTCGAGGGCTGACAACCGGTCTTCGGCATCTCCTGAGACCTCATCTGAAAGTAGCAGACAGAAGGATTGATGCTCGCCCCGGCCCACCCGGCCGCGAAATTGATGGAGCTGGGCCAGGCCAAAACGATTCGCCCCTTCTATCAGCATGACCGTGCTGTTTGGTACATCGATTCCAACCTCGATAACGGAGGTAGCTACCAGGATATCGGTCTCACCTTCATAAAAAGCGCGCATGGCCGCTTCTTTTTCAGCGGACTTCATCCGGCCGTGCAACAAACCCAGCTTCAAATCAGGGAAGACTTGCTTTTGCAGGCGCTCATACTCCTCGACAGCTGACTTGGCTTCTATCTTGTCCGATTCTTCAACCAGCGGACAAATGACAAAGGCCTGTCGCCCGTTTTCGATCTGCCCGCGCACGAAGGCATAGGCTCGTTCGCGTTCACTCGGCCGCAGCCAATTTGTTTTAATCTCCTGCCGTCCCGGAGGCATCTCGTCCAATATCGAAAGATCCAGGTCTCCGTAAAAGGATAATGCCAGCGAACGGGGAATAGGTGTGGCACTCATGACCAATAAATGAGGGCTTGCTCGCTCAGATCCATCGGTCGCTTCTACGCCCTTCTCCCGCAGCGCTTTTCTCTGGTCAACGCCAAAACGATGTTGCTCATCTATGATGGCCAAACCGAGCCGGCCGAAGTTGACGCTTTCTTGAATTAATGCGTGGGTACCAATGATAACCTGGGCGGATCCATCTTCTATGCTGGCGAGAATAGTTTCTCGGTCGGCCGCAGAAGTGCTGCCGGTCAACAAGACAACGTTGATCTCCAATTGAGATAGCAGCGCTCCTATCCCTTGGTAATGTTGCTCGGCCAAAATTTCTGTTGGAGCCATCAAAGCAACCTGCAGGCCAGAATGCACAGCTAAAACCATGGCTGCTGCGGCAATTACGGTCTTGCCGGAGCCCACATCGCCCTGCAATAAGCGGTTCATCGGAATTTCCAAGGTCATATCGTTGGCGATTTCTTTGATGACCCGTTTCTGTGCTTCGGTCAACTGGTATGGCAGTAGTCTGAGGAACTGCTTCAAGATCTCCGCATCAAAAAGAATGGGAACACCCGGTGAGGATTGCCACTCCCGGCGTTGGCCCAATAAACCTAGCTGCAGTTCAAATAATTCATCAAATGTGAGCCGTCTTCGGGCCCGGTCCAACGTCTCTTGATTATCAGGAAAATGAATCAACTGCAAGGCCTGGGGAAGGGCTAAAAAATGCTGCCTTTCTCGGATCGCCTGGGGCAGCGGATCCGGCACCTGGAGAATCCACCGAGCGGCGGCCCGCTTCATGGTTTCACGAACTTTGTGCGCGCCAAGTCCTTTGGTCAATGGGTATACCGGCACGATGCGACGTGTTCGTAGAGGTTCCATCTCCAGTGGTTCCCATTCGGGGTTTTGGAAAACGGGCCGTCCTAAATATTGATCGACCGTACCACTCAGGACGATCTGCATACCGGCTTTTAGTTTCTCGGCTAACCAGGGCTGGTTGAACCAGGTCGCTTGAATCTTGCCGCTGCCGTCAGTAATGATCGATTGAATCAAGTGTTTGTTTCCGCGTAGTTGCCGGGTTCGAGTTTCCCATACTGTGCCAATGACTGTCACCGTGTCGCCATAGGACACCCGATTTATTGGTTTGAGCAAAGTATAGTCATCATACCGGCGGGGAAAAAAATAAAACAAATCGCCCACCGTTTCGACGCCCAAAATCGCAAACATCTCCGCCACTTTTATCCCGACCCCATGAACCGAGGTAATCGGAATATTTAGCACCTCAGGATCTGGGGTGACTGTTTTCACCTCGGCCATGACTTCGGCCTCTGGTGGGCCGGCATCGTCCAGAACAGGTGCTGGCGCCTGTCGTTCAGGTTCTTCTGGCGAAACTATTTTTGTTGGCGGTGCCTCCTCTTGTTCTTCTTCGCGAGCCTTGAGCTTTACTTTCAATTGATTGAGCGCTTCTGCTCGAGCCTCGGTGTTGGGTAAACGCCCATAAGCAGTAAGGGTTTCAGCCACTTCTTCAACTAGCAACAGTTCGGCTTCGTTAGCCGCTTCTTCTTTCGCCTGGCTCAGCCAATAAACCGCGAATTGCCGGATTCCGCCAACCACGGCCTTATCCTTAAATCCCTGTTTTGTCTCCAGTTCTAATACTCTTTCCAGACTGATAAATGCTCGTCCCATATTTTCCTATTGATTATTAAGTGCCACGCAAGCAATGCCTAGACCACCGGGTCCGATGTGTGCGCCAATTGCTGGCGTCAATTCGATGGCCAGCGGCACACATCCTTCTGGAACCAGGAATTGAGTTTGTTGCCTGAAAGTCTCAAGCTCTTGTTCCGTTGACTGGATATATAGTAACGCCAGGTCTTCTAATGGTCCTAACTCAGTCACCAGTTCCAGGAAGCGGTTCATGGCCCGTTTGCTGGTCCTGACTTTTTCCACCATATCAACCGTGCCTAAGTGTACCTCTATGAGTGGTTTAACCCGCAACAACGTGCCAATACCAAATTCGGCCCAATTAACCCGGCCGCTGCGCCGTAAATATTCCAATGTATCCAAAATCGCAAAAACATAAGTCCGCTTTACCCAACTCTCGAGCATGGCCACGATTTCAGGAACAGAATGGCCGGCCGAAGCTGCTTGAGCTGCTTTTATAACCAACAAACCGAGCCCCATGGTTAATTGTTGGGAATCGAACAATGTCACTTCCAAGGCATCGGTAGCCTCTGCCCCCAGGCGAGCTGCATTATATATTCCGCTAAGGCTTGTAGCCACGTGAACCGACAAGACTTGAGTTGCGCCTTCACTCGCTAATTTCTGGTAGGCTTCCGTAAAAGCCCCAGGCGCCGGCGCGGCCGTCGTCGGCGGGACGGCGAAATCAGGTAGCTTTCGATAAAAATCTTCGTGGGAGAGTTCGACACCGTCCAAATAACTTTTGCCCTCAATATGGACGTAAGCAGGGACTACCATGATGCCAAACTCCGCGGCCGTTTCTGCCGGTATGTCCGAAGTGCTGTCAGTGACAATTCGAATAGTCATGGTAGAGGCAGACTCATTCAACCTGATCTCAATAGCAGGCTATCTAAAAAGCGAATGTCTCAGCCCTATTCCGCGCCGAGAATGTACTGATAAATTGATTGACCACCTGCTAAAAGTTCGATCTCTACCTCGGGGTATAGATCTTGAACCTTACCGGCAACCACTTGGGCTTCCGCTTCGTCGACCTCCTGGCCATAGTAGAGCGAGACCAGCTCCCGGTCAGCAATTTTCATTTCTTCCAAAACCTTCTCCAGAACGCCATCAATATCTGCGTTTGCCACGCACAATCGCCCATCGGCCATGCCGATGATTTGACCTTCTTCGACAGCTACGCCGTCCAAAACGACCGACCGTGTGGCCACCGCGATATCGCCACTAGCGACGTGTTGGCTGGCATCGGCCATGGCCTCAGCAGCCGTCGATAATTCGCTGTTGCGATCGAGCGACAGCATAGCGCTGATGCCCTGGGGAGCCGTTCGAGTTGGTACGACAAGCACATGCTTCTTTGTCAGGTCTTGTACCGCCTCGGCCGCCAGAATAATGTTTTTGTTATTGGGTAAAATGATCACCTTATCGCTCGGAATATTCTCGACGACCCGGAAAATTTCTTCGGTGCTCGGATTGTTGCTTTGACCTCCGTTGACTATGCCGGATACACCAAGGCTTCGGAAAATATCGGCTAAACCAGATCCGGCCGCGACGGCGACCACAGCAATTTGTCCTGGCTCCAAATCCACCGCTGGTTCACTTTCTTGAATTGGTGAGCTTGTCGCCGTGCCAATGATCTCTTCCATCTGCTGCTGCATATTTTCGACGACAATATCCATGATATGACCAAGGCTCACGCCGTAGCTAATGGGTTGCCCAGGATCTTTCACATGGACGTGAACCTTGATCGCCTTCTCATCTCCGACGACAACTGTCGAGTCACCCATGGAGTCTATCTCTTGGCGAACCGAATTGACGTCGAGGTTTGTACCCATCAGGATATATTGAACGTCATAGGGATTCTCCAGGCCTTCGGCCGGCGCCGCCTTGGCTTGGGCCGGGATATCGACCACCATAAGCTCTTCAGGCTCGAAGAACATGTCGCCATGCACGTAACGCAACATGCCGTCCAGGATATAGACCAATCCTTGACCACCGGCATCGACGACACCGGCCTGCTTCAAGACGGGTAGCAATTCGGGTGTATATGCCAGCGATTGTTGGCAACGTTCCACCACCCGGGCCAATAAGTATCGTAAATCACGGCTCTTTTCGACGGTATCTTGCGCCTCTTCCGCACCCTCGCGGATAACGGTTAAGATCGTGCCTTCAACCGGCCGCATGACGCCCTTGTAGGCCGTATCCGATGCTTCCTGCAAGGCGGTTGCCAGGTCCAGAGCATCGAAACTATCTTTGTCTTTGATGCTGCGGGCCAAACCACGCCAGATCTGGCTTAATATGACGCCAGAATTGCCTCGCGCGCCCATAAGTGCGCCCTGAGCGATTTCCTGGGCAACTGTTCCTACATGGCTTTCTTCGTTATCCAGAACCCGCTTATAGGCGGAACGCATGGTCAACAACATGTTTGTGCCGGTGTCGCCATCAGGGACAGGGAAAACATTTAGATCGTTAACTTTGCGATGGTTTTCTTCCAGCAAAGCCAAACCGGCTTGGGTTAATTTGCATAGCTGCTGGCCGTTACACGCCAACCACTTCTTCTCCGTGGCAAGCGATGATAACGATCGGCTCGTACTATCCTTTGTCACAACCCCATTTCCTCCTCAATCATTCCGCCCCTTCACTTAAGCGTAAGCCATGAACATATACGTTGACGGCTCTGACGGGAATCCCGATTGCTTTCTCGACGTGGAATGCAACCGTGTTCTGGATGCTCTCGGCTACTACTCGAATCCGCGTGCCATATTCAACGATGACATAAACGTCGATGATGATGGCATCGTCGTCGATCGTGACGTCGATACCTCGCCGGCTATCGCGAGAAAGAATGTTGGAAATTCCGGTGACGAAACTCTTATTAGCCATGCCGACGACGCCATAGCACTGGTTGACAGCGCGGTTGGCAATCGTAGCTACTGCTGCTTTCGAAATATCAATTTTTCCGTAGGAACCATCTTTTGCGGACACTTTGCTTCTCCTAGCTCTTGCACGAAGCAGTGGACATCCATATAATATCGGAACTTGTTCGATTAGAAATCGGGCGACCTTTACTGGTCGCTTTTTATTTGTCTATTTGAGGTGTGATTATGGCCAAATGCGAGATATGTGGCAAGAGTCCCCAATTTGGGAACAATGTCAGCTTCTCTATGAAGCATACGAGACGGCAGTTTAAACCAAACATTCAGAAAGCTACTTTTTATGAATCGGGACGGAAGGTTCGAAAGAACATTTGCACCCGATGTCTAAAAACCCACGCCAAGAGTGTTTAACCATCTTCAATAAATCGCTAAGAATCATTAGGTTAATAAAAGCCAGCCGACGTCGGCTGGCTTTTTTGGTGTCAGGAATAATAACCGAATCTGCCCCATTCTGGTAGCCACTTCAGGTCAAAACACTCTTAAAAACAACCCGCGCTCCGGCCATGGACAAAGCAAGGCGGACCGGCTCTTCGTCCTCTTCCCGGACCAGGGCGATCATATTCCCTCCCCGGCCTGCGCCGCTCAGCTTCGCCCCTAAAGCCCCAGCCGCGACGGCGGCTTCGACTAATCGTTCCAATTCGGGTGAGGAGACAGTCATCTCTTCCAGGAAACGCTGGTTCTGGGTCATTAACTTCCCCAGTTGATCGATTTCACCTAGTTCCATCGAATGCCGCGCCGATTCGGCCACCTGTCCACAGTCATCAAATATTCGCTCAAAGCGGCCCGGATTTTCTTGCCATTGTCGTCGCACATCGCCAACCACATCTTTCGTGATACTGAACATGCCCGTGTCGGCCACCAATAGATGGCACGGCCGGGCCACTTTCAATGTTTCGATCCAGTTTTTTGGCCGTTGGCGGATGAAATAGACTGGTTTTTCATAGGCTACGACGGTGTTGTCGATCCCGCTAGGCGTTCCATGGAGTAGCTTTTCCACCTTGTATGTCAGATCCGCTACCGCTTCATCCGTTGCCAGGTTGTCCAGTCCCAGGTGCAGGGCTAGGGCGCGGATGACCGCGGCTGCCATGGCGGCGCCACTACCCAACCCGCTGGCAATGGGGATGCTGCTGCTCACCGTGATCTTAATATCCGGCAAATCCTCGAGATTAGCAGTCTGGGCGACCGAAAGAACCGCCCGTGAAAACGGATCGTCATCCCGCGCATCGGCTAGCCAATATTCGCGATTTAGGTCAAGAGCGCATAGGCGAACGCCCCTCTCCGTTGTATCCTCAACTCGAGCTGTCGCTCGAAGCTGGGTGACCGGTGCGGCGATAGCCGGGCGACTATAAACCACGGCATGTTCGCCAAAAAGAATGATCTTACCCGGTGCGGTGGCAATTGTCGGCGGCATAGGCGCTAGACGACGACATAGAGAACGAGAAAAACGACGACAACACAAAAAAAGATCGATGCTTGCATCGGCCGGTCCCGGAAAAAGATCTCTTCCGGCGCGCCCCCTTCATGGCGGACATGGATCAGGTAAAGATAGCGGAACACCGCGTACAAAACAAAAGGAATGGTTAGCATCATGAGGTGGTTAGGCGGCAATCCTTCTGCCAGAAAAGTATACAGGCTATAGGCCACGACGGCGCTGGTCGTGACGATGCCGATAAGCCAGTCGATTAACTCCAAATTATAATCAGCTAGAATGGATCGATGATTTTCAGCTTCATGGCCCATTAACAGTAGCTCGTGTCGGCGCTTGCCTAGGGCGAGGAATAGCGCTAATAGCCAAGTACAGACATACAACCAGGGCGAGAATCGTTCGACATTGATGACCACCACCCCGGCCGCCACTCGTAGTATAAATCCGCCGGCATTTATCATGACGTCCAGCAGAACGACGTTCTTAAAATATATATTGTAAGATATCTGGAGCAGCAGGTAGCCAAACAATACTGCCGCCAAAGCTGGTTCCAAATAGAAGCCGCCTATGAGGCTTATGATTACAAAGAGAATGGCAACAATCGCCGCCAAAACTGGGCTTAGCTGGCCTGATGCCAGGGGGCGACTGCGTTTTTGTGGATGCTGCCGGTCATTTTCGATGTCCCGCAGGTCGTTCATGATGTAAACAGCGCTGGACATCAAACAAAACAAAACAAAAGCCCCGGTAGCTCGGGCAAGACTGTCAATATCCGTAAGCTTACCGTCAAAGAGGAGAGGTACGAAAACCAGGCCATTTTTTGCCCATTGGCGTGGTCGCATTGTCTTTAATAGGGCAAGAAACACAATCTAACTCCAGGAATCAATATCTGGGAATTATACCGGTGATTGTCCAGGCTCTAAATCTCGCCCTCAAACATAAATAATAATTCACCGTCAGGGCCGTGTATCGTCGCGTTATTGATGCGTCCGGCGTCATCGGTCATCTCATTGGCAAAGATGAGGCCGTCCTCTTTGAGTCCAGCAATGCGCTCGGCCATGTCCCCGGCGAAATAAGTTATCGCAGGCCCGCTGAACTCGAATTCTCCGCCATAATTACCTGTCTGATGTAGGCCCAATACCATCTTTTCATCGCTCAATATGCCCCATGGATAAGGATCTTGACTTTCATGCAGACTGGTAAAGCCCAAATCTTGCCAGAAAGTAGCCGCAGCCTGGTAATCGTCAACCGTGATGGCAAATTCGCCAAAGGTTCCACATTTGGACTTGGGTATACTGGACAATTCAGGCATACCGGCCGGATCGTGATTGATTAGCCCAACTACCAAGCCGCCAGGACCTACAAAAATGGCCATAAATAGTTGGCCTTCTTGCTCTCGTCGCTGGATAAATTCGACGCCTTTTTTTTCCAGCTTGGATACTCGCCTGCCAGCGTCCTTGGAGAAATAGACCAGGCCAATGTAAATATCGCCGTCCTGATTGAGCAAAACCAGGTTTTGACCGTCAGTTATTCTGGCCCAGGGATACGGCTCAACATCTTCATCGATCCTTTGAAAGCCCAATGTCTCATAAAATGCCAGCGACCGGTTCAAATCAGAGACGCCGATGTTTATCTGCACGGCCTTACCAAGTTTCACGGTTTGCTCTCCTGAAAATAGGACACAGATTAACGCAAATGAACACAGATCAGTTTAGTTTTCATGCTTATTGGTGTGCGTTACTTCGTAAAAATTCCTTAGCCCTGTTGTCAAATTTAACGATCCCGGATCAGGGATTGCTGCCGCCAACGAGATCCTGGATCCGCTCTTCCAATATGTCCAGGTTCCAATTCCCTTGCTCGCGAATAATGGCTCGCAACATCGGATCGATGCCTTCTATTGTATCTAAGATATCGTCCAATAATTGGCGTTGCTCCCTGACCCGGGTGATTTCGTCGGGCGATTCGACCATATCCCGTAGGATGGAGCCTTCAGAGCGAGAAGCGACGACGGGGTCGTTCAGGCCGCTCACGAATACCCAGGTACGCCGGCCAGGCCCCCGGTCCTCTTCGATGGGCACCAGGCCGTTTATGCTGTCAGAGCGGAAATATTTGCCATATCCCAGGGCCACGATGTTACCGGATTCGATTTTCATAACTCACCTCGGAGGTATTTGTGATGAATCGATCACATTCATTTTGACTTCGGGCAAATGCAGGACCAGATTTTGATTTCAGAATTTAAGTTAACGAACGCATCTGCTCAGAAGGGCGTGTCGGCCAACTAGATTATAACAAATGCGATTCAAAAATTTAATAAACCGATCCAGCGGCGAAAATGGAACTAGATTGAATGTACCATAATTCTATTTGCCCGCTCGTGAAATTCATCCTAATATCTGGAATGTTTCGTAAAAATCGTTGCCTCGCGGCAGCAATTTTTAGTACTTTTTGACAATCGGATGAAAGTAAGCCGAGGATTCGCTGATATGTTCAGTTCGACGGCTTCGACTTACTAAGAAGGCACCATTGGCGCACGTATCCCATAAGTTATCCAATTCTTTGGAGGGAGCTCTCGCAGGCGGCGGCGATCCAGCAACTTCGCCGTTGTACGTCTTCGGGCCTTTCCTCCGGCTTCTGGTTGTGGCCGGCGTGGCCCAAATCACCTTTGGAGCCAGTATCTGGCTGGTCGTTGTAACCATCGCCCTGGTTTCGGCCATGTACCGGTTGGTGATGATTTGGATCACGGATGGTAGCGGGGGCAGCGGTCTTAGCGAAGAGGAGTTTGGCAGCTGGGCTGTCAAGTTGAATGCCAGCATCACCTTCGTCGAGTATACCCTGACCTTCTTGGTCAGCATGGCGGCGCTGGTTACTTTTGTCGCCGATCGTTTCCCGGTTTTGAACGAGCCTTTTCTCGGTTTGCAATACCGGACCGTCGTGGCCATCGCTTTGAGTATTCTCACCGGTTGGTTGGTCAACAGAGGGCCTAAGATAGCGGCTCGAGCCTTTGGACCGGCGACGGCCGGCGTCCTGCTTTTGATGTGGGCCATGGTCTTGGCCACCATATTCAAGCTGGGATTTCACTTACCCAAGCTCGACCTGCAGGCCTTCAGGCCAGGGAATTTGAGGTTCACCTTGGCCGGTTACGTCAGAATACTGGCGGTTATGACCGGCATCGAAATATTCGCCAACCTGGTGGCCGCCTACGAAGGGGAGCCACGAAAAAAAAGCCGGCTAGCTTTCCAAAGTTTACTCATCATCATGGGCACCACCTGCATCACGATGTTGATAGTCGGCCCGGCAATCGCCCAATTGGCCGATCCATTAAACACGGAAGTGTCAGTTTTCACCCAGACCATGGACCAATTGTTGCCGGGCCCATTGGCCTGGTTGGGGACCATCGTTGGTGTCTTGGTCCTACTATCCGCCTCGGCCGCCAGTGCCCAGGGCTTACAAAATCTAGCCTTGGGTTTGAAGTTGCGCCATTACATACCGGCCTTCGTCGGCCAGCGCAATGCTTATGAAGTAGCGGCCATCCCGGTCTGGATAGAAGTTGGCATCGTCTCTCTCTGTTTCCTGGCTTTTGGCACTAACGAAGAAACTTATTTGGCCATTTACGCGGCCGGTGTCTTTATCTTGCTCAGCATGACGGGTTGGGCGGCAACGAAACGGCTGCTCCGCCAATTCCAGGACACTTCCTCCTCCCACAATATCTTGAGCCTGGTGGGCACGGTCGTCGCCGCAATGCTGACGACGATTGCCACGGTCATCATCTTCGTCGAACGATTCGCCGAGGGCGCCTGGACATACTTCATCTTTTTGCCTATTCTGTACCTGGTTTTTTCCTATTTCCGGCGCAAGTTAGGCGATCCAACGCCCATCGAGGAACGGCGAGGTCTACTATTTGCTGAGAAAAGATACCTTCCAGCATTTGAACCAAGCAGTGTGAGTTTAGCCCGGATCCTGGTTCCGCTAGATGGTAGCGAATTCGCCGAACAGGCATTGCCCACAGCTCAAGTCATTACTGAATCGCTTAGTGGACGCCTGACCTTGTTATCGGTGATACAAAGTTCAGGCGCGCCACGAACGCTGCCCATGATGCACAGTAATCTTGACGGCGATCTATGGGAGCACGAAGAATATCTAGGGAAAATCGCCGCCAAATTCGAAGGTACCGGCATTAAAACAGAGTCAACGGTAGCGGTCGGTTCAGTGGCTGGAGAAATTTTGTCAGCGACCTACCGGCAGCGCATTGACCTATTAGTCATGAGCACTCATGGTCGGTCTGGGGTCGGCCGGATGTTGGTCGGCAGCGTTGCCAACGAGGTCCTGGGACAAGGCCAGGTCCCGATTCTACTCGTACGGCCAGGCGCCGGCGCCTCTTATGAGCAACCACATTTTAGGCGGCTATTGGTTACCTTGGACGGCTCAGCAGCCGCGGAGCAGGTGTTGCCATATTCACATGCGCTAGCCCTGAATTTCGATAGCGAGGTCATCCTGCTTTCGGTCCCAGATGATCAAGAAGCCGAGAGCCGGCTGCCTAATCTCAAACAGTACCTGGACAATGTGGCCAACTCATTCCACGAAGCGGGCATCAACACCCGGGCCATCGTGACCGGCTACCGTCCTGCGGTTACAATCGTGAATATAGCCTCCTCAGAAGCGGCCGACCTGGTGATGATGGCAACTCGCGGCCGGGGTGGCCGGGAACGATTGTTTTATGGCAGTGTGGCCGATAGGGTTGTGAAGCAAAGCCAGATCCCTATCCTTCTGGTGCCAGTCCGTCTTTAGCCCAGGTTCAGATCCCACCCAACGATTTTTTTATCACAATTCATATCCTAATGCGGATTGTTAGATTGTTTTCTATGTTAGAATAGCCCGCATTGGCTATATTCCAGGAAATCTTGCATGAACCACGCACAAAGAATCGCAGATCATCTCAATATTGGCAGTAAACAAGTGTCGGCGACCATACAACTCCTCGACGATGGTAATACCGTGCCCTTCATCTCCCGCTACCGGAAAGAGGTCACCGGTGGCCTCGACGAAGAACAAATCCGGGAAATCGGCAGCTTGGTGGAGAGTCAGCGCGCGCTAGAAAAGCGACGGCAAACCATCCTCGATACCGTTACCGAACAAGGTAACTTGACCCCAGAATTGCGGCAAAAGCTACAGTTGGCGGAAACGATGACCGCCTTGGAGGATCTATACCAACCTTACAAACCCAAGCGCCGGACAAGAGCGAGCGTCGCCAAGGAAAGAGGACTGCAACCGCTGGCCGATCTCATTATCGCCCAAAGCAAAGAACCGAAAAATGCCCGGAGCCTGGCCCAAACCTTCTTAAACGAGGAAGTGCCGACGACTGAAGAGGCGCTAGCCGGCGCCCGCGATATCGTCGCCGAGACTATCAGTGATAAGGCGGAAGTACGCCAGCAGACGCGCGAGAAGGGCCTGGTTTGGGGGATGTTGGTCTGCCGGAAGATCGACAAGGCTGAGGATCCACGCGCTGTTTACAAGACCTACTACGAATTTCAAGGCCGGGCGGACCGGCTCCAACCTCACCAGGTGCTGGCCATCAATCGCGGCGAAAAGGAAAAAATATTACGCGTGAGCTTAGAGGTGCCGGAGCGGGATTGGCGCCGGGTCATAGAGAATTATTTCCGGCCGGACAGACGTTCCGTATTAGCCGAACAGCTTCAGTTAGCAATAGACGATGCTGCCGGCCGACTGCTCCTGCCGGCCATCGAGCGTGATATTCGCCGCGAGCTGACAAAAAAGGCGGAAGGGCACGCCATCACCGTATTCGCCGTCAATTTGCGTAACTTGCTCCTGCAACCTCCGTTAACCGGCTACAATGTCCTGGGCCTCGATCCTGGATACCGCACCGGCTGCAAAGTGGCTGTGGTCGACGGTACGGGCAAAGTCGTAGATTCGGGAACGATTTATCCTCACCCACCGCAGAAGAAACGGGATCAATCGCTGCGGATTTTAAGACAACTGGTCGATGGCCATCAAGTTGGATTGATAGCCATCGGCAACGGCACTGCTTCGAGAGAAACGGAAGGATTGGTAGCCGATCTCATCAGCAGCATGGACGGCAGCGAGAATGGTCAAGATCTGCAATATCTCATCACCAATGAGGCCGGGGCTAGCGTTTATAGCGCCAGCCCACTGGCCAGAGCCGAATTACCTGAATTTGACGTGACCATTAGAGGCGCCGTTTCCATTGCCCGCCGGGTCCAAGATCCTTTATCGGAATTGGTTAAGATCGATCCTCGTTCCATTGGCGTGGGCCTTTACCAACACGATGTCAATCAAAATGAGCTCAGCAGTTCCTTGGATGGCGTTGTGGAAGGCGTCGTCAACCGGGTGGGGGTAGAAGTGAATACGGCTTCTATCGCCCTGCTAACCCACGTATCGGGAATCGGCCCCAAACTGGCCGGCAATATCGTAGCCTACCGGGACCAAAACGGGCCGTTCCCCACCAGGGAAGATTTGCGTCAGGTCAGCGGCATGGGACCTCGCTCCTTTGAACAAGCGGCCGGTTTCCTGCGCATCAATGACGGCCCTTACCCCCTGGATGCCAGCGCCATCCATCCCGAAAGTTACGTTGTGGCCGAGGCGGTTTTAGAGGCCAGTGGTTTGTCTACCGAGGTTCCTCCGGCCGAACGAGAGCCAGCTCTAAGGCGATGGCAGGATGAGGCCCAACGGACTCGCTTAGCGGCCGAATTAGGGACCGGTCTGCCAACGCTGAACGATATCCTAGAACAACTGGTCCGGCCCGGCCGCGATCCCCGGGCCGAATTCCCGCCGCCCATCTTGCGCACTGATGTGTTAAACATGGACGACTTACAGCCGGGTATGCATCTGAAAGGGACGGTTCGAAACGTGGTCGACTTTGGCGCCTTCGTCGATGTCGGCGTTAAAAATGATGGCCTTTTACACCGAAGTCAATGGCCCCGCAATTCACAATTCGGCGTAGGCGACGTCATCGATGTGAAGATACTCAAGGTAGAAGCGGATAGAGGGCGTATTTCTCTGGGTTGGGTAGACTAATGCATTTAACGCGCCATGATTTTGAGAAGTTGGTCGTTCTGGCCTTAGATGACCTGCCCCCTTACTTCCAGGAAAAGATCAGCAATGTGGAAGTGCTGGTCAAAGAGTGGCCTAGCCGGCGCGAATTACGAGATGCAGGCGTACCGCCAGGCCATACGCTGTTAGGACTCTATAGCGGCATCCCTTTAACCGAACGCACTCACAACTATGGTATGGTCCCCCCGGATACTATCACCCTCTATCAAGGGCCTATCGAGCAGTCGGCGGCCGATATCGCCGAAATCCCCGAAGTCGTTCGCCACACCGTCATTCATGAATTCGCCCACCATTTCGGCATCAGCGATGATCGCTTACGTGAACTGGGCGCATACTGAGTCATAAACAGAGGTTCTTAGCCAATGATCTCCTTAACATTAGCGATGCAACTCAAGGAAGCCGGACTGCTATGGCGGCCGCAGCTCCACGATTTTTTCGCCATTCCCGGCACGGATTTGGAGGACCGGCTCTTCGTCGTGAGCGACATGATGATCGACGTCCAAAAACTCTATGGAAATGAGATGATCACCTTCAACGGCGCGGTCGAGTGGTCGTTAGATTATATTCTCAGGGCGGATGTGACCTGGCTGCCCACCGAATCTCAACTCAGGCAGTACCTAGAGGATCATTTGTTCGTCGCCAGGCAGACGACACTTGAATTATCCAAACAGCCCAATGGCTACATCTGCCGGATCAACTATCTAGGAACCATCCACAAATTTGAGGCGCTGAAAGCCGAAGATGCCTATGGGCAGGCGCTCTATTTTCTGCTCCAGGAAGCCCAGCTACAACGCCCGCCCGGACCTGGGCCAATAGCCTAGATCGGTTATGTGTGTCACGGCTTAATATTGGAGCAAAAACCGTGACACCGTCAAGTGCAACAGCTCTTCCTTGAGGCTTATCCGAAAATAGTGAGCTGTTGAACCGGTTACCGGGAAACCTCGTAACCGGCTTGTTCCCAGGCCACGATGCCGCCCTCCATATTGTGGACGTTATCAAAGCCATTTTGGCGCAAGTAATTCGTCACCTGCCCGCTGCGGTTGCCGCTTCGACAAGTCACGATCACTTCTTTATCCGTTGGAATCTCGTCCAGGCGGCTTTGCACCTCGGCCATAGGTAAGAGGGTCACGCCGGGAATGTGGCCTTCGTCGTACTCCCACTGTTCGCGCACATCCAACAAATAGACATCGTCGCGATCCTTAACTTCGGCCACTGTATGGACATCGACTGAATCTTCAAGTTGCAGGGGGGCAGCATTGATATCTGTTTCTGCGGCCGGCGCGGCCGTGTCGGCGCCACTGCAAGCGGCAAAAAGCAAGACCAGTAACAGCACTCCAAATAATTTCGTTTTCATCAAACCTCGTTCTCCTTTTCCATCCATCAACAGATGTATCGTCTGCAGGGGCTTCTCGGCCGCCTCTATCATTAGATTATGATCAACCTTAAAAGGTTACACAGCCGTCAGGACCATGGCAAATTTGCTAATTGAATTTTATGGAACGTTGGCGATCTTTCTGACCCCACGTTCGTTAGAATTGTCGGATGCCAAGATAAAATCCACCAATACCCGGTCGACTTATTTGATAGGACCGCCATCCTCTAGCAATGAGGAATACCCTACCAGGCCCGGCGTCGGGGCGGTTTGTCTACAAATTTCGAATTAGGAATGCTCTTCACCAGGCGCGGCCGAGTGTGATATAATGCAGTGCGTCATAAAATTTATTGGCCTAAAATTTGAATGACTAACACGGAGCATTCGATGAAACTAACGATCCCGCGCGTGCAAACCCTGGTTAACCTGGCGGCTGGTTTGGTCATGATGTTGTTCGACGAGGCGGTTAGTACGGTTGATGGAAAAACGGGGGCCGATGAAAAGGCGGCCGACGATTTGACCCAGATCAGCGGCATTGGCCCGGCTTACGCCCGGCGCTTGAATGAAGCCGGGATAATGAATTATGCCCAGTTATCCGCCCTCAGCCCCGAACAGGTTCGGGAAATGGCTCAACTGGGCGAATGGCAAGGTGAACCGGAGGAATGGATCGAGCAGGCCTGGGACTTGGCCGGCTGATTGATTACCCCATCCCCAAGGAGGCAGGCTACCCTTCGGAAAGCGATCACCTAATCAGGCGCTTGGTTGAGGGCTAACAATCCCAGGGCGATATTGACGGCATAGCCCATGACGCCGACACGGCCGTCAAATAGGGCTGCTTGTAATACGGCCGGCGAGACCCAGTGAATGGCGAAGGCCTCCAAGTCGTCGTGGTCGGGATCGGCCACGGACCGGGCATGGCGAGCCAAGAAGAAATGACCCTGGCCGACGAAACGGTTGGCATCCACGACGAAGTTCCCCAGTTGTAACCAACTATCGCTGTGATAGCCTGTCTCTTCGAGCAATTCGCGCTGGGCGGCCGCCATTGCCTCTTCGCCCGGCTCCAGGTATCCGCCAACAACTTGCCAACTGCTGCGACCGAGGCCGTGTTTGTACCCTTCTAATACCATGAGCTGTCCATCTTCATTGGCCACCATTACATTGACATAATCTCGTGTGCGAACGATTGGCCAATCGGGTATGGTGAGGTCATCGGAGACACGCACCGACTGGTAGGTTACATTGACATAAGGATGTTCTAGTACCTGCTGTTCGCTCAGGATTTCCCATTGTTGATCTGGCATTGCATCTCCATCTTGCTTTCTGAGAAATGAAAATTCGACTGAAGCAAGGGCGTTATTATCATCGAATTCAAGAAAAGAACATATGGCAAAACCGCCACAGCCCGAGACGAACGGTTTCGATTTCTTGAATTCTACAGTGTGACACACTAAACTCCTCCTCGTGTCCGAGCGAAAACAATTCCGCGCCTCGGTCCAGTTGGGCGCACTCACAATTTCCAGGCTGTTCCTCAATACCGGCCTGCGAATGGTCTACCCATTCTTGCCGGCCTTCGCCCGCGGATTAGGCGTGCCGCTGCCAGCCCTTGCCGGCCTGGTTGCCTTGCGAAGCTATGCCAGTATCCTGAGCCCGCTATTTGGACCATTGTCGGAGCGCTACGGCCGGCGGGTTATGCTAGTTGTTTCGATGGTCCTTTTCAGTCTGGGCTGCATAGTGATCGTCATTTGGCCCGATTTATGGGCCTTTGGAGTGACGCTCATCGTCGTAGCCGTCGCCAAGGTGATTTACGATCCGGCCATGCAGGCCTATATCGGCGATACCGTGCGCTATGAAAAACGCGGCCGGTCGATAGCGATCAGCGAATTGTCATGGGCAGGGGCGTTTTTCTTGGGCATGCCATTGGTAGGCCTGGCTATCACGGAATGGGGGTGGCAAGCGCCGTTTCTTTGGTTGGCAGCCTTGGGTATCGGCGGCGCCTTGGCGCTGAGAGTTTTGCTGCCATCTGGAGGCGGCCAGGACGGGTCGGCGACGAACCTAGCCGAGACGTGGCAGGTCATCCGGCGCCATCGCGTTATTTGGGCCGCAGCCGTCTATATCACGCTGATGATGGCCGCCAACGAACTTATCTTGATCGTCTTCGGGGATTGGATGGAGACGAGTTTTGCCTTGACCCTGACGGCCTTGGGATTGGTCTCGGCCGTGATCGGCGGGGCAGAGGTGACCGGTGAGCTAACGACCGCGGCGGCTGTCGACCGGATTGGCAAACGGCGATTCATCATTTTTACAGGCTCGATGACGGCCGTCATGTACCTGGTGTTGCCCACCATTGGTCTTACGCTGGTCATCGCCATGGTGAGTTTGTTCATTCTCTTTTTGTTTTTCGAAATGAGCGTGGTCGGGGGCATTCCTCTGATGACAGAACTGGTGCCCCAGGCCCGGGGGATCGTTCTCTCGGTAGTGCTGGCCGCCGCCGGGCTGGGCAGGGGCCTGGGCGCGAGCATTGGCCCGCTGCTTTGGTCCCGGGGCGATTTGCGCTTAAACGGACTTGTTGCGGCTATCATTATGGCGGCGGCCGTTGTCATATTGGCGCTTTGGGTTCACGAAGCACCGAATGAGCGAGAAATAGACGTTGAGGATATATTATTAAGTGAAACTGGCGAATGAGCCTTAAGCCGAGACGCCTATCAGGATTTTTTGTGGCCATGATGATCGGCGCCGTGGCCGCATTGCCTCTACTGCGCGGCCTGCCGGTGGGTGTGGATACTCTTTTCCACCTCTATCGCCTGGTTCAAGTTGACGAGCTCATGCAGAACGGCGTCTTTTTTTCCCGCTGGGCGCCCGACTTGGCTCATGGCTTCGGATATCCTCTCTTTAACTATTATTCGCCGGCCGCCTATTACCTGGCCGAACTATTGAAACTAGCCGGCCTGGATATTTTGACTGCTTTCCTGGCGACATTTGCCCTGGCGATTGTGGCTGCTTCGGTCTTTTGTTATTTATGGGCCCGCGATATTGTTGGCGAGGCGGGAGCATTGGTCGCAGCCGCCCTGTATGTATTCACGCCCTACATGATGGATGTGGCCCTGCGCCGGGGAGCCCTGGCAGAGCAGGTGGCTTTGGCCATATTCCCCTTGATATTGTGGGCTTTCCGGCGTTTTTTACTTAGTCGACATTTACCCTATGCCTTGATCGGGACGCTGGTTTACGGGTTGCTCATTCTCACGCACAATATCAGCGCTTTGTTATTTACGGTTGTTCTGAGCGGCTACCTGTTGGTCGTAGCCTATACGGACCCGGCAAAGAGTTTGAACGGCCGGACTGATTGGCTTAGCAAAGCTCTGAAGGCCGGCTGGCTGATCATTCTGGCGCTGGGTATGACGGCCTTTTTCTGGCTTCCCGCACTGGCCGAACGGGATCTAGTACAGATCGCCCGCGCCTCAGCCCCGCTCATCTTCGATTTTAGCAAAAATTTCCTGAGCCTATCTGAAGTTTTCGCCCCACCATTCGTCTACGATCCTAACCTGGCGACCCGAGATATACGTATCAGTCTGGGTTTGATGGGTTTGATAGCCGTTTTAGGCGGTCTCCTGAGTATCTGGCGTTTCTGGAAAGAAAAAGGATTGGCCGCCCAGATCGTCTTCGCCCTGATCGTGGTTTTAGGCTCGGTGTTTTTAACATTACCCCTGTCGCGATTAGCCTGGGAAAATCTACCGTTATTGCCGCTCATCCAATTTCCCTGGCGATTTTTAGCCATCACTGTTTTATTCGCTGCCTTCTTAGGGGGAAGTGGGGTAGCGGCCATTATGGACCTGGCTAGCGGCCGGGTATTACAAAAATCATCCTTCATGGCGGCGATTCCGGCGGCGGTTATTTTCCTGGCGGCCGTCAGCATCATTCCCTGGCGTTACAGTGAATATTTTGATCACCTGCCCGAGGCCAGCATCGCCGGCAGTTTGGAATATGAACGAGAGTCCGGCCTTATCGGAACGACATCGACCGGAGAATACTTGCCAGTCGCCGTCCGACAATTGCCGCTTGCAGAAAAGAGGCAGGGCAATAACGAGCGCTTTGATGGGGATTCGCTGCCTGAAGGCGCTCGTGTGATCGCCGCTGATTATGGACCTCTCCGTTATGATGTTGTGGTCGATTCACCCATCCCGTTCACTGCCGCCTTCAATACTTACTTTTTCGAAGGATGGCAAGGGACCATCGATGGGCAAGAAGCGGTTTTAAGAGCCACCGATCCTGAGGGGCTGATCACTCTCCGCGTACCGGAAGGAGAACATCAAATTCAGATTCGTTTCCAATCGACGCCTGCGCGCCAAGTCGGGAGCCTAATTTCTCTGGTCAGCCTGGTTTTATATATCATCACGATGATCATTTTAGTCAGGAGCCGGCCGTTAGAATCCAGCGCTCGAGCGGAAATGCAACCTTCCCTTAATCTCAGCCAATATGGATTGCTGGTGGCTACATTGCTGCTGGTTCTCTTTCTCGAGCTAGCTTATTTCAACAAGCCTGGCAGCCTTTTTAACCAGACGCGGTTCGATGGTCAGACGGTCAGCGACATGGCTGAAACCCTTGGGGTTAGTTTCGATGATGAACTGATCCTAATGGGCCTGGATGCGCCTGAAGCCATAGCTGCGGATGAAACGATTGAGGCTGTCCTTTACTGGCGAATTCCACAAGAGACGGAGACCGATTATAGCGTCAGCACCTTTTTGTTAGATAGGGGCAATCACATCGTTGGCCAGCATGATAATCAATATGCGGGCAATCATCCTTCCAGTCGCTGGCAGCCGGGGCAATACGCTAAAGATAAACATACCATCAGGTTAGTACCAGGCACACCGCCTGGCATCTATGATCTCGAGGTGGCGGTTTACGAGAGTGGAAAGCCGGATGATCGGCTGAATGTATTGGACCAAGCCGGAGCGCCGCTGGGCCGGAACTTTACGGTTTCAAAAATTGCTGTCAATCGCCCGCTGACCGCATTCAGAGCGGAAGATTTGGAGATCGAGGACCGGGTTGAGGTCTCAATAACGGAAGCGATCGGCTTAATTGGGTATTCATTACCGGACCACAGTCTACGGCCAGGTGAAGCTGTCGATCTCGTCTTGTATTGGTTAGCTGCAGGAGACCCAAACCAGGATATGGATATCCAACTACTTTTGCGAGATAGTTCCGGGGCGTTGATCCAGAGCCTTGAAGCACCACCGGTTCCCGGTTATCCATCGTCTCTATGGCAGAAAGATGATATATGGCGGGCCAACCATGCTCTTCTTTTAGGACCAGGATTGGTTAGCGGCGACTATGTTGTAAGTGTGGTGGCAGGAGAAGAGCGGCCGGTCGATTTAGGCGTTATTGAGGTAAGAGCGCCCGAGCACATGACCGAACGACCGCCGATCCAGAAGATTCAAAGGGTCAGGTTTGAGGGACTTGGAAGCCTGGAAGGTTATGAAGCGCCGGCCGAAACGAGAGCAGGTGAATCTCTGCCGGTCACCCTGATCTGGCGAGCGGCGGGAGGGACGCAAACCAGTTACAAGGTATTCGTCCAGTTACTGGATGTTGAGGGACAATTAGTCACCGGCAGCGATCAGGTTCCAGATGAATGGCGCCGGCCGACCCCAGGCTGGATAGCGGGTGAGTACATAATCGATGCTCACGCGCTGAATTTGCCGCCAGATCTTGAGCCCGGCACTTATACCCTAATCGTAGGACTTTACGATCCTGTTTCCATGCAGCGCTTGCGTTCGATTAGCGGCACTGATGCCGTAACATTAGACCAGCCGCTAGAACTTCTCCCGTGAGGAATCGTTAATCGAGATCTAGAGGCGATAAGGGCGAAAATTATCACCTTGCCGTACTCAGGTACTCTGTTGCGTTGACCCCTTGCGGGTGTATAATCTGGCAAACTTTATGTCGCATTGATATGGGTCGTTCATCCTTCGACCCTGTTCCAGAATGGGAATAGTGTATGGTTCGACGGAGCATTATCCTTGTATTTCTCTTGGCGGTGACCGTTCTGGCGGCTTGCCGGGATGAGGAGCCACCAACTCCTGTCCCCTCGGCCGGCGCCACATTGGTTCCTGATGGCACTCAACCTGGAACTGATCCTGGTAGCGTTGCCGAACCTACGGTAGCGCCACCGACGGTGATTCTGGCAACTCCAACGCCTACTGAGCCAATGGCAGCGATAGTGAACGGCCGGCCAATTCTTCTGGCGGACTACGAAAAAGAGCTGGCGCGTTACGAACAAGCCCAAGCACAGCTTGGTATAACCGGCGATGCCATGCCCCCAGATTATCGTAGCCAGGTATTAGAGGCATTGGTTGAGACCGAGCTAATCGCTCAAGCGGCTGAAGAATTTGGCATCGTCTTATCCCCCGAAATCGTTGATACTCGCCTGGCCGAGTTGCAAGAGTTATCGGGAGGCGCCGAGCAATTCGAGACCTGGTTGCAGACTAACCAGATGACGACAGAGGAATTTCGCGAAGCACTAGCGGCGGAGTTGGTTACGGAACAAACCGTCGAGATCGTGACGGCCGATGTGCCGACCGCCGTCGAACAGGTCCATGCCAGGTACCTGCAAGTTGACGATCCAACGGTGGCCCAATCTTTATTGGATCAGGTTCGTAACGGGGCTGATTTTGGATTTCTTGCCCAACAGAACTCGTTGGACAGGATTACCGGAGAGAACGGTGGCGATCTAGGATATTTCGCCCGGGGATCCTTGCTCGTATCTGAAGTTGAGGATGCCGCCTTCTCTTTGCAGCCAGGCCAGACAAGTGAAGTCATTGAGGGCGCCCACGCTGATGGATCAGGTACTACTTACTATCTGGTGATGGTCATAGAACGTGATCCACAACGGGAGCTAACGGCAGACTTGCTCCATGCTAGTCTACAAGAAAGGTTCGAGTCCTGGTTGACTGAACAAGAAACCCAGTCACAAATCACTCGTTTTGTGGAAACCGGAGCATAATGTCTAAGCCACGACACGACCAATCGGTAGTACAAGGTGGTGGAGGGAAATTGTAAATGGAAGAAGAAAATTTCAACGATGATTTTCAAGATGAGGCCGACTTTGAGGCTGAGCCAGATTTTGAGGATTTTGAGACTGAACCCAGTCCAAAGGCGAAACGAAGCTTCAGTTTAATCGGTTTCCTGACCATACTCTTGCTAGTCGGGGCAGCAGCGATCGTCTGCTTATTGGTCTTCATACTGATCACACCGGATAATTCCATAGCCAATCTGCTGGGAATAGAGCCCGAGTCTACGCCGACATTATTGGCTGCGGCGGTTCCGCCGCCAACCTTAACGGCGACACCCTTACCAACTGATACGCCGGATTTTGAATTGCCTGCGACGCATACACCGATACCTGAGCAGAATACGCCGACACCGGTTCCAATTAACACTCTGCGGCCGACGTTAACGCCTTCCATTACGCCCACTTTCCCACCACCGACGCCGACTAAAACGCCGACGCCTACCCCAACCGATACGGCGACGCCCGGTCCTACGCCAACGGCAACCAGTACACGGTCGCCGTTCCCCTTTACTAAGGACGAGGTCAGCCCCCAATATTTGCAGAACTTCGCCAATTCCGCGGGTTGTAACTGGATGGGTATTGCCGGGGAGGTATTTGACATACAGGGTAATCCGGTTCAGCCGGGTCAATATCGCGTGCATATTTGGGAAAGCGGCATTGACGGCAGGCCGAACGTTGGTGATGCGCCGGCTTATGGTCCTAGTGGTTACGAACAGTTCTTGTTCGATGCGCCAAGAGTGCAGGATCAAAACATCCAGTTGGAGACCGCCAATGGGACGGCCGTTTCCCAGGTATATCGCGTACAAACCCGAGCAAGCTGCAATCAAAACTTGCTCTATTTCATCTTTGTTCAGAATCACTAAGTGTAGCAACCAAGAGGAGCGGCGGCAGATCAGATTCGACGTGCCGCCGCTCTCTCCTCAATTCAATGTCCTGCCTATATCTAGTCGGCACACCCATCGGCAATCTAGAAGATATCAGCCTGAGAGCGATACGAATCTTGGGTGAAGTCAGCTTAATCGCGGCCGAGGATACGCGGACGACCGGTCGTCTTCTAAAACATTTCCAAATTGACACGCGACTTACAAGCTATCATGATTATAGTGATCAAGGTCGTTTGTCGGAATTGTTGGGAGTCCTAGAAACTGACGATGTCGCTTTAGTTTCTGAGGCCGGCATGCCGGGTTTGTCTGATCCTGGCTATCGCCTGGTCAAGGCAGCAATCGAGGTAGGCATCGACATCGTTCCCATCCCGGGGCCATCGGCCGTCACCACGGCTCTGGTCAGCAGCGGTCTGCCGAGCGATAAATTCCTATTCCTCGGTTTTCTCCCTCGCCAACAAAAGGCTCGTCAGTCGGCTTTAACCGAGATCATGGATTTGCCTTATACGCTGGTTCTTTACGAAGCCCCCCACCGGCTTCTGGCGTTGTTGGACGATATATTGAAGGTTTTAGGCGATCGGACCGTTAGTATAGGTCGTGAATTAACCAAGCTGCACGAAGAGATTTGGCGTGGTCAGGTAGCCGGGGCGATGGAATATTTTGGTCAAGGCCTTATCAAGGGGGAGTTGACGATTGTTCTTTCTGGGGCAAGCGCCGGCGTCAAGCGATGGGATGAGGCAGCGGTCAAGCAGGCAATGGCGGCCGAGTTGGCAGCCGGCGTAAAACGAAGCGATGCAGCGGCTACCGTCGCCCAAATGTCTGGCTGGCGCAAGCGTGATATTTACGAACTATCACTATCTGAGGATTAAGAATAGCTCATCACGAATCCTGGTTGATCAGAGTCAACTCGTAATCGCTGCCCTCATTAAAGAATTCCCTGACAACGATCAACCATTCCCCACTTGATTGTAAACTATAATCCGTCAGTCGCTCTGGAAGGCCGGATAAGGCCGAATCCACGGTAACGGCCGTTTTGCCTTCGGGATCGATTAGAACGATTACAAAATCATGCTCAGAGTTGGCAGGTGTTAACAAAACGTTGATGACGTCCCCCGTCTGACCGGTAAAGGTCCAGCCGGCATGTTTGCCGACCGGCAGAGTTCCCCGCACTGTCTGGCTAAAGGTTAGCGATCCGGCAATTTCTAACTCTTCAACGCCGCTAGCGTTGAGGACAACTTCGTAGGGGCCGGGTTCTCCAAAGAATTCGCGAACTAACACCAGGTATTGACCGGCGTTTGGTAAGATTTGTTCGATTTTTTCTGATTCGCCAGATAAGAACTCATCCTTTATAGCGACTTCGTTGAGTTCCGGGTCAAGAAGCCATATATCCAGATCCAAATTCGATTCTAGCGGCGAAACCTCGATGGAGACTTGATCGCCTGTCTGGCCATCAAAGAACCAGGCATGCGCTTCATCGTTGCGCAGGTATTCGCGTTGGCGATCACCATAGGAAAGATCACCGGCATCATGGAAGTTAATTGTGCTTTCTCCCCCTTCGTCTAAGAAGAGAGAATATGACCCGCCCCGTCCTGCAAAACCACGAACGACGATGACGTAGTCACCTGTCACCGAGAGGGGCAAACCGGTGAGCACCTCGGCATCACCGGCAAATCCTTCGTCGAGGACAGTTATCTGGTTTCCGTCTGGTCCCCGTAGCTCTAGTATGACATCTAATTGATCGTTAAGAGAGGTTAGAATGATAGAAATGTCCTGACCGGCCGTGCCGAAAAAGACCCAAATGTGATCGCTGTTCTCGCTAAGCTCGGTGGTAACTTCTTGGGCGAACTCAATTCGACCACCACCACCAAACTGTATTTCGTCGGCTAACTGGAGGGTGAGTTGATAGGGCCCGGCTTCCTTAAAAAATTCGCCGGCTTCGATAACATACGTGCCGTCTTCTGGAAGCAGGATGTCGGTCAACACTTCTAGATCACCGTCGTAGCCATTATCTATGCTGGCGATCACCTTTCCTCCCGGATCGAGTAGTTTCAGGGTCAGATCAATGCCTTCTTGTTCAGGCGATAAGGATATGGTTACAAAGCGGCCACCTTCTCCATTAAAGGTCCAAATATCGTCTGTTTCCCTCTTTATCAAGCCCTTTACGATATCGCCGCTGGCAAGATGACCGCGCATGTTGTTGGGGGCAGGCATTGTGATTGTTTTTGCCATCTCGTCGAATAGCTCTTGGTTAGATTGCCAGTGATCGGCCGGGGAGCCCATCAGAAAAATCGCCGGCCGGTCCGAATCTTGCTCAACAAAGGCTAACAAGCGATATACGAATTGCGGTTCAGAAATGGAAAAGAGGGCAAAAGGTTCTTCTGGTAAGTCGATGTAGGCTAATTCGGAAAGCGGTTGCACGATATTTTCCGGGGTGATGGCAGCAGAATCGCCATCACTGCTTTCCGCCAGAAATTCAGCCAGGATTTCTTCGGGTCTGTCCTCAGCCCCGATCCGATTACCGACAAAACCAAAGATAAAAGCTCCCCCGGTTGGATTGCCAGCAAGCAGGTTGTTAGCTGTTTCTTGGGAATCCGTCAGAAAGATCAGGTGTTGGCCAAAGCGGCCGATTCTTTCGCTCCCGCGTAATAAAAAAGTGGCATCGTGCCAGGTTTCCGGCGCCGCCACTTGGGGGCCGATCAGTTGGTTGCCAAGAAGCTGCCAGCCAATAGGCAGAACTTCGGGGGGTTCCGGTGTCTGTGTCGGCAATGGGCGTGGCGTCGGCGAGGCCACAGGCGTGCGTGTGGCAGTCGCTGTGGCTAGCGGCGTTAGCGTGGCCGACTGAGTTGCCGATTCGATTGGTTCTCTCGTCGTCGTTCGGGAAGGGGGAAGATTGGATCTGGTTTTGGTTTCGGGTTCAGATGGCTGGCAGGCCACGAACGAGACCAGGACGATTCCCAAGGCAATCGACAACAAACTCCGTGTGCACTTACCAAGTAGGATCTTCAAAAGATCATCAAAAAGGCGCGTTTTGATTCTTTATCATTGGTAACAACCCAGCAGTGAATCATTCTGCACCAGGCAATTCCCAATCATTGCCTACAATGATCAAAACATCAAATTCGCCATCGGGTTGGCTACTGCTACTGCTGATATTGAGAGGCGGAATCTGCATTAAGCGCGTGATGTACATGGCCGTATTGGGATTTGTACCGTAGTCAATCACTTGCGTGCTCTGGTAATCTCCCTCATCAGCGTTTCCAACTGCGACCACGTTGATATCAAAGCCAAGCAGGAAATTTTGTGTGGCGGCCGCCAAACCAAATTCCTGGGTGCCATTATAAACTGCAACGCGAGCATTTTCCTCAACCATCATCTGTGGCAAATTTTCGATTATCGGAGTCGGAATTGCCGGGGGGGCGAACAACTGGTCGCGTAATACCCGGATTTTATCTCGAACCGGGATCAGAACGGCTTGGCCATTAGGCGCGACTTCGTTATAGACGTAATCATAGTCCAGGACATGATTCTTGATGTTTTCGCTGGGGATATCCTGAGCCAATAATCCTAGCTGAATGGCCTCATTCAATGAAAGGTTGGTCACAACATTTTGCTGGAAAATTCGCCAAAGTTCAGGCGCTTTGGTTAAAAGTTGGGCAACCATGTTGAGTCGCAGAACTCTGTCGCGCACGGCTAAAATAACCTGCTGCTGTCGGCCGGCGCGATCGACGTCACCGCCAAATGTGGCCCTGGTCCGCGCATATTTGAGAGCATCCTGACCGTCCAAATGATGGTTGCCGGCTCTTATGAAGAAGGGATCATAACCATAACAACTATCTGGGTATGTGGTGTCATCTATGGTCTCTGGCACTTCAACGTCAATGCCTCCGATTTCGTCCACGAATTCAACAAAGGCATCGAAGTTCACCGTGGCAAAATAATCAATCTTTATGCCTAAAGCCGATTCCACGGTTTCGACTGCCAGAGCAGGACCCCCGCCAGGATACTCGTAAACCTCGCCCAGAAAATGAGCCTGATTAATTTTATCGACCTGAAAACCGGGAATTTCTACCCAAAGATCTCGAGGAAGGGAAAGGATGGCTGCGTTCAGCCCAACCGGGTCCATGGTTAAGACCATCATGGTATCGGTCCGGGTTGGCCCATCTTCCTCACAGCGTTGATCGATGCCCAATACTAATATGGTTACCCGATCATGGCCCGACCATTTTTGGGGCAAGGGGTTGGATATGAGCGGTTGCTCACCACCCGTTGATCCGATCGAGACCTCTTCGCTGCCAGGTTCTGCCTGGCTGGCCGGTTGGGCTACCTCGCCGAACACTGGAATCGGCGCGTCGCCCTCTGAAGCCAGATTGATGACAGTTCTGAAAAGCCAGATGGAGCTAATGACCAAAAAGATGATAATAATTATGGCGAGTAGCCCCAAGCCCCAGAGTGGCAAACGAATGCTTGAATTCGAACGATCGCGTGGAGATTTAGATGTCATGGCACTTCAATATGAATTTCAAATCGGACAAGCATTATAACATGGGCTCATCCTGGTGCAATCTGGAACGCTAGCGGTTCATCCTTAAAATATATGTGATTCAAAGGCCATGGCATTTGCTGGTGAAACAAGCGGGTATAAACGGCCGAAAGGTGCATAATGTGACCCGTACTTGGTTGGATCTGAATCTTGAAATCAGGCCGTGACTATCATTATTAAATGAGGCGCTATTCACGGTTAAACTTGACCAGTGCAAAGATCCAACACAGGCTGGGATGTTTCATCCCGGTGTTGACAATGCAACCGCCTAGCTTATAATGGTATCAATAGATATTTAAAGTGTCGATCGGGACGAGTAGTCGCCGGACCTGCCAAAGAGAGTGAGCGACCAAAGGCTGGAAGTCCTCATGGTCAAGGCGGTGACGAATACCACCCGAGAGCGGTTACCTGAAAGTTCGCTGAATTTTTTCAAGGTGGACCAATAGGGATACCCGGTTGATCCCGTTACAGATCACAACGAGGACGCCGATCTATTAACAGCGTCGAAGTTGGGTGGAACCGCGATCATAACGCCATCGCCCCAATCAGGGCGGTGGCATTTTTTATTTGAGACGTTAGCTCAATTGATTCGAGACGGATCTAACATTAGGACAATTTGTTATTGGAGGCAGTAATGGCAATAGATAATAATGGCCGCTACCAAGACAGCGATCTCTATAGAATCAGGCATTCCTCGGCTCATGTCATGGCCGAGGCGGTCTTAACCTTCTATCCTGAAGCCAAGCTGGCTATCGGCCCACCAATTGAGGATGGTTTTTATTATGATTTCGATTTGGGCATTGGCGAAGATGGCAAACCGATCAGTTTTACGCCTGAGGATATCGAGGCTATCGAAAAACGGATGAAGGAATTGCTGAAACAGAGGGCCGAATTCGAATCTTCAACCAAGAGCATCGACGAAGCTTTGGATTTCTTCGCCGACCAGCCCTACAAGATCGAGTTAATTCAAGAATTGGCGGCCGGCAAAGTGGATGAAAACGGCGAACCCATAAGCGAAGCCGTTACTGAAGTAGGCATTTACCAGCATCGAAATTTCGTGGATCTCTGCCGCGGGCCGCACGTCGAATCGACCAAGGCGATCCGGGCGAACTCCGTGTCGTTGCTACGGACCGGCGGCGCTTACTGGCGCGGTGATGAGAAGCGACCGCAATTACAGAGAATCTACGGCACAGCCTGGAATAACCGGGTGGAACTTGATGCCTATTTGAAGCGGTTGGAAGAGGCGAAGAAACGCGATCATCGTCGCCTGGGCAAGGAGTTGGGATTGTTTCACATTTCTCCAACGGTCGGTTCTGGTTTACCTTTGTGGTTGCCCAAGGGTACGGTTCTGCGCGAAACGCTAGAGGCCTTTTTGCGGCAGGCCCAACTCGACCGTGGCTATTTACCGGTCATTACACCGCACATCGCGAAAATCGACCTCTATATCAAGAGTGGACACTATCCTTATTATAAGGACAGCCAGTATACGCCCATCGATGTCGATGGGGAACAGTTCCTTCTCAAGCCGATGAATTGCCCCCATCACATTGAAATCTATAAGAGTGATCCAAAGAGTTACCGTGATCTACCTTATCGATTGGCTGAATTTGGCACAGTCTATCGTTATGAGCAAAGTGGCGAATTAACTGGGTTGACGCGAGTTCGCGGCTTCACAGTCGATGACTCCCATCTGTTCGTTACGCCCGAGCAATTGGAAGAGGAATTCGTCAATGTGGTGAAGCTGATCCAATTTGTTTTTGAATCTATAGGCTTGACAGATTTTCGGGCCAGGTTAGGCACCAACGATTCCGACAGCGATAAATATGCCGGTTCGCCTGATAGCTGGGAGAAAGGCATAAAGGCGATTAAAAAGGCGGCCGACCAAGTGGGAATCAATTATTCTGTAGAAAGCGGTGAGGCGGCTTTTTACGGACCCAAATTGGATTTCATCTTCCGGGATGTGCTTAAACGAGAATGGCAGCTGGGCACGGTCCAGGTAGATTTCTGGTTGCCCGAACGGTTCGATTTGGAATATACGGGTGAGGACGGTCAGAAACACCGGCCGGTCATGATCCACCGCGCGCCTTTCGGCAGCCTGGAGCGTTTCGTCGGCATTTTGATCGAGCACTTTAACGGCGCCTTCCCCCTGTGGTTATCCCCGGTGCAAGCTACTATCGTCCCGATCACGGATCGCCATAATGAATATGCCCGGCACGTTGCGGAACAGTTGAAGACGGCCGGCATTCGGGTCGAGGTTGACGATAGCAGCAACCGGATGAACGCTAAGATCAGGACAGCCCAACTTCAGAAAGTGCCCTACATGCTGATCGTCGGCGATAGGGAGAGCGAAGAGGCGTCCGTTGCCGTTCGCACTCGAAACAACGAAGATCGAGGGGCGATACCGCTGGCTAAGTTCATCAAACAGGCGCAAGAGTTAATCGAGAACAAGTCGATGGAACTATAAGAGGTATTCGGCTTACTCAAGATCCTGATAGGTACCGAACCGGGGCTATTTCAGAGATGATCTACTCCGGTTCATCCTCGTCAGGATGACTTTCTCGACGCCGTTTCTTCTCCAACAACAACGAAGCCAATGATTGGCTTCCATCGCCTGGGACCGCGTCCTTGTCTATGTCTGAATCGGATCCGAGTCCATCTGTGGCGCTGGTTTCCTCGCTCTTCCCAACCATTCCCGGAATGGCCGCCGGTTCTGTTGCTTCCCTTTCTCTAATCTCAGGGCTATCGGGCTGGAGACTCTATTCTTGGCTTGAAATAATCGCGTCACTTGCTCGCTCCGGCCGGGTATGGGCGCGGGCCGGGGCCTGAAACGGCCGGTTATGGGCTGCCAGACCCGGTTTAAGTCCTGCCTGGTGATCACCAACCTGCGAATGGCTATATCGAGCGGCAATAAGAGTATCGCCAGGCCAACGAGCCAGGGCCAGATCGGACGCACGGAAGCCACGCCACCCCGGTTGTCTTCAAAGACGGCAGCCGGAGCTGTCTCATCTTCTATCGAAAGCGACCGGCCGCCGGTTAACTGGGCTATTTGATCGAGTCCCTGGGGATCACTTTCCAATCTTGCATATTCTGGCGAGTACCCCAGAACCCAGCCACTCGTCTGGCCAGAAATGATTTCGCCGGGCAACGTTTTGCCTTCGACTCGAATCAAATAGGCACCCTCTTCCGCTGGCTTAAAAGAACCGGCGTACTGGCCAGGGCTGACCTGCTGTAGTTGAGTTAGTTGGGGAGCGCCATCAGGGTAAATGATCGTTGCTTCCACACGCAATTCATTCAGGTGTTGGTTGTTTTCATCGCGAGCAACGACGACGATCTGCGCCTCTTCCTCTTGCAAATTCACCGCCGTTTCTAGCACAGTGCCCCTTTCTTCCTGGATAGACCAACGGACCACATTTGACCAGAATGGGGCAAACCCAGGCCAATTCACCCATTCGGCCGCCCATCGGCCGCTCACATCAGATGTCCAGGCAGCTGTTCGACCGAGACCGTGTTCCCAAACAGCCAAGAGGGGATCGTTCAGGTGAGTTTCCAGAAGAAGTTGAGCCGTCGCTTTGGGGCTTGTGCCAACATAGCCGTCGAGCGGTGGTAGGCGAACTATTCCAGCCCTTTCCATCGCCTTGATGAGCGCGTGCTGGCCGGAAAAGAGCGAGCTACCAAGTTCAGGAAAAAAACGATCTTCAATGAGGTAGGAACGTTGAACAGCCGTTGTTTCTTGGGTGAATATTTGGGGTAGGTTGGCCGCGCGGTCGGTCAGATGAAAGCGTCCACCCCCGATTTCGGCCATTTCCTGCAACCAGGCCACATCCTGTCCGGCGCCAATACTAACCGTCGATACAGTCACACCATCCTGGGCCAGCTTTTCAATAAGCGCCGGCACACCTTCTTTCTGCTCAGAGTCGGCGCCATCGGCTAACAAGATGATGTGTTTGACCTGGTTAGTGCTAACTTTCAAAGCCTCAGCTGCCGCTTCGAGACCTGTGCGGACAAAGATCCCGCCCCCACCAGCCCCAATTTGCCGGAGACGGCCGATAATATTCTCGCGTTCAGCCACCGGCATAGGCCCAATGACGGTATCAGCTTTGGTATCAACAGGGATGATGGTTATCTCGTCAAAATCGTTCAATAGTTCCACGACACGAGCGGCGCCTTCGGCCGCTAGCTGGATCTTGGCTGCACCACCTTCAGTCACGGCCATACTTCCAGAACGGTCGATAACAATGGCGATGCTCACCGATGGGAATCGCTCTTGGTCTTTGATTTTCATATCGACTGGAAGGATTTCTTCTAACGGCGTCTGGAAATAGCCGCCCATGCCATAACTTTCCGGCCCGCCTATAACGACCAATCCACCTCCCAGATCTTGAACGTAACTTCGTAGAGCGTCCATCTTTCGACTGGAGAGGTTTTTTGCGTTCACGTTGGTCAGTAAGACGCTGTCATAGTTGCTTAATTCTGCCAGGCTAGCAGGCGATAATGCCGGACTGGTACGCTCAACAATCAAGCCTGTTGCCTTCAGGGCTTCTTGAAGTTGGGCCGCCTCATCAGGTAAAAAATTGCCGGCTTCATCAGTTTGACCTGCGTCGGTGATAAGAAGGATCTTGGGAGGGCCGGCAATCTCCGTAAATGAGGCCAATCGATTGTTTTGGTAGTATGTATCGTTTTGGGTTTCTATTTGAACTTCATAGCGGGCGAACTCCGGTGTGTTAGACTGTAAGGGTACCGTAAAAAAATTGTCGCCCCGCCTCAAGCGGATTTTAGCCTCATGGAGAACCCTGCCCCGGTTAAGGACCCGCAGTGTGGCCGGAACATTGTCGTTACTTACGGCCGTAATCTCAATATTGAAAATCTCTCCTTGCCCTACTTTGGTCGGCGCATCCACTTTTGATAACAGTACCTCAGGCCCCGAACTGTCTTGCGCTAAATAGAGTACGTCAATTTCCACGCCGGAAGCCGCCGCCAGTTTCGCTGTTTGCAAGGGATCGCCCTGGTTGGATAGGCCGTCGCTTATGAGGACCAATCGCCTCGTACTACCGGCCGGGAATAAGGCCATACCAAGGCGAATAGCTTTGCCATAATCCGTGTTCAGGCTTTGGGGTATTGATGTGATAGGCCCCATGTCGAAGTTGGCGTTCATGGGTTGGTCAACCAAGGCGTTACTCCCAAAAACGACCACCGCCGACTGATCCGTCAGGCCCTTTGTTTCCAATGCGCGACGGATGAAATCCTCTCCCTGAACTGATTGGTCTTGGCCATTAGAGTCGGAGCGATCGAGCAGAAAGACCACTGCCACTTCATCGGATGCTCTCACAATCTCTGTGCCTGCGAGGCTCAAGATTAAAAGCAGCAAGATGAATAAACGCAGGCCAAGGCTAGCCCCATCACGCCATTTAACTTTCCCCTTTTGCGGCCGGCCCAACCATATGAAATAGGGCAGTAGTAGTAATAAAATGAAGGCAATTGGCGTCGCGAATCTCATTCGTCAACAAAATTCCACGGGCCGGAGAAGAAACAGGATATCACAAGTACAAATTTGGGATATGCTTGGGATAAAGTGCCAGCCGCAGCGATTGGCATATCTACCAATATGCTGGGCATATCTACCAATATGCCGGGAAGAATATCAACCAGGTTGAAACGTTTTTTGACAATAGCTTTTCGCCAGTCACTTCAAAATGTAATACGTTCCTTTCTTGGAACCAATCTTTAACAGTGACCCCCGTTCAACCAGATCGACCAGGTCTAAGCGTATCGTTTCGCTGGAAACATCAGGGCAAAGTTGTTGGTACTCGCGATTTGTGATGCTGCCATTGTCTTGCACGTAAGATAATGCGCGAGTTTGTCGCTCGTTCATACTGCGGGTCCACTTGGGCACCGCCTTGCGCTGGCGTTGGTTCGATAGGATCACGGAGAATGAATGGGGCGTATCCTTAAAATTGGGCGGGGTATGACCGGCCTGGACCATTTCTTCGATCATCCTGTCGATTCCCAAGCCGAGTTCTTCGATGTAACCCCATTGGAAAAGCCCGTTCACCAGCCTGGGATTTCTGGAAAAGTGTTCCTCGACGATGTTGTCAACAGTGATATAGCCGGGTAACCCCCCGGGGCTAATGACTTCCATCCGGTCGCTATACATACGGACTTCAATGCGCCGACCCCTGATACGGTAATCCCGGTGAGCGACGGCGTTCACGAGAGCTTCGCGGACGGCAAAAGGTGGATACTCGGTCAGTTCTTCGCGTTGCAGGCCGTTGACAACGGCTCCCACCCGCATTTCCTCCCAGACCACGTTCCAAACTCGTTCCACGACCCGGGCTAGAGGACCCTCGATCTCATCGCGGCGACCGTAACCGGCCCCACCTTCGTCTCCCCGAGGCTCGGTGCTGGGAAACTTGACGAAGACGATGCCGCTTTGGGGTAAAAAAGCCTGGGGATTCTTAGCGAACAACAGGATGCCGGCTACTGTTGGTTGGCCAATGGCGTCTACCGCGCCGATTTCAAAAAGTAATTCGGACAGGGGACCCACTCGTGATACACCCCGGGTCTCTCGTTTAACCAGATATTCCTCTAATATCTCTTCATCAAAATCAGAACGGTCGGCTCCAGGGACTGAATCAGTCTCGTAATCAACCGCGCTCTTGCTTGCTGCTAATTGGCTGATTTCGCCACCGCTTAAGATACGATTCTGGCTTCCGCTGCGGATGAGAATTCGCCCATCGGCTAGGCTATGCAGTTCCGAGCCGCGGCTGACCTGGATGCCGACTACCGAACCTTGGGCTGTGTCCATTGATAGGAGGCGGCTGGCAATAGGCGGGGTGCAGAGCGCGGCCGCCGCCTTTATAGCTCCTTCGGCCTCTTCATCCCAAATAGTCTCGCTGAGCTGTCCTGTTTCGTCATAGCCCAAGATAATGGTTCCACCGTCGCCATTGGCAAAGGCCACCATACATTCGGCTAATTCCTCGGGTTCGGCCGTGGGCAAAAAGGCCAAACGCGGTCCGGGTTTTTGATTCCTTAGAAGAGATGTCATTGGACTAAGTGATTTTCGGCGGCGGCCATGGCGGCACCGACGATGCCGGCTTCATTCCGCAACTTGGCAGGCACGACGGGCGCGCGAACGGTTAGGCGCGGTATGAACCTGTCGTATTTTTTACTTACGCCACCTCCAAGAATAAAAATATTAGGTGAAAACAACCCTTCGAGATAACGCAAATATTCGTCGAGCCGGTTGGCGAATGATTTCCAGTTAAGATCGAATTCGCTGCGGATACGGTCGGAGGTATACTCTTCAGCATCCGTTATTTGTCCTTTTAGATAGATGTGACCTAGTTCCAGGTTGGGAACGAGTTTGCCGTCGACAAACAAGGCGCTGCCGATACCGGTGCCCAGGGTCAATACCATGGCTACCCCTTTTTGATCCCGACCGGCGCCAAACCTCATCTCGGCCAATCCGGCGGCATCGGCGTCATTCAGCAAAGTAACTTTGTTTCCCGTGGCTTTGGCGATTTTCTTTTGACCGGCGTAACCGATCCACTCATCCGCTACGTTAGCGGCCGACAAGACGAAACCATCTTGGATGATGGCCGGAAAACCGACTCCAAGAGGGCCGCTATATTTAAATTTCTTGACTAACTTTTGTATAGTCATGATAACGGCTTCTGGTTGAGCGGGCTGAGGCGTACTGTAGCGAAGGCGTTCCGTAACTAACTGGCCATTCTCGATGTCCACCAACGCACCCTTGATTCCAGAACCGCCAACGTCAACGCCTAGCATTTCCATTTATTTCCCTCCACTTTTCCGTCTAAGAGCCCAACAGTTCATTATGTGGTTGATTTAACGATTGGCGTGTCGCCTCAACGCGTTTCGCCAACTCACGTAATTCGCTACCGACCTCAGCGGCCGCTTTTTGCCCGGCAGCGATACCTTCTTCGAGACGATGAAAATCAAAGAGGCCGATGCTGCCCACATCTGGTCGCAAGAAGAGTTCCGGTTCTACTTCTTGCAAATTCTCTTTTACATTTTGCGCCGTCATGATATCGGCCAATGTGGACGTTACCTGATACATGGGATCGCGCTGGGCGCGAGTCAAAAAACGGGTCAGGATATTATTGCGGGGCGGGTAAGGCACTGCGGTCCCGAATGGGGCACTGTTAGACAGATCAATCGCCAATACATATTGCGCTCCTCGGGCCATGGCCACGTCGAAGGGCGTGTTGTTGAGCACACCGCCATCGATTAGAGTCAGTCCATCTCGTTCAACCGGCGGGAAAATGACAGGAAAAGCTGTCGTGGCTAAAACGGCCGAAACGACATCGCCATCCTCGATTACGGTCTCGACCCGGTTAACCAAATCAGTGGTGACGACGGCCAAAGGGATCTCTAGATCTTTGAAAGTACGCTGGCCAAAGGTTTTGCGTAATTGGTTTTCCAGCTTTCGGGTATCCATGAGGGCCGGTTTTTGCCAGGGCATAGCGTACATTTTCCCAAAGCGCATGTGGCGGAAAAATTCGGTGATTTCCAAAGAATCCAGGCCGCTGGCAATAAGCGCGCCGACCAAACCACCAATACTCGTTCCTGTGACGATGTCCGGCTTCAGCCCTATCTTCTCTAGCTCAATTAAAATTCCGATGTGAACGGAACCGCGCGCTCCGCCTCCGCCCAGGGCCAGTCCAAAAGCTTTTCGTTCAGGTTCGTCATTCATCGAATTCACCGTTTTTATTTCGATGCCGGATCAGTTTCGGAATAAGTTGATCGATAGGCTGGAACCAAATATTAGCACAACCATCACCAATCGAGCCTATTTTATTAAGGTCAATTGCGCGAATATTTATAGAATGACGAGTAAACCCTCGAGCGCAATTGCCTTGAAGTAGACCGACGCTGACAAATCTCAATCCCGAAGAATTAATGACGGTTTACTTAAGTCATAGTTTCATAGAAATGGGGTAAGGGTTTTACCGGCGTATCGGACCATTCAATTGCGTGCAGGAGGTCGCTTTTTGCACCGGCCAGCTTTTCCGGGTCATCGGCGTGTATCGTGGCCAACAAATCGCCTGATTGGACTTTATCACCAACTTTCAAGGGAACGATGAAACCGACGGCGTGGTCAATGGCTTCATCCTTGACTTGCCGGCCGCCACCTAGCAGTACGCAACTCCAACCAATAG
>CAVVOI010000021.1:0-12997 GCA_963749825.1 uncultured Chloroflexia bacterium
TTAAAGGTGTCTGTCACAGCTTCATCGTTCAATATAGCATTGATAAAGGCTCGGGTGCCTGCAGCCTGCCATTGTTCCAGGTAGTATAGTCATGACCAAGAATAAAAGCATTTGGATTAGCGCTCAGAGTGGGAGGAGATATTGCGGCAATCGTATCGTACCGGCCACGCTCGTACTTGATGGTACAGGAACGATGTCAATATCCGGCAAATTGGTGTACCCTACCCGGTCTGGTTAGCAAAACGTCTTCATGTCTGTTTGAGCTCAAGTAGATCCTATAGGTTGGCCCGTTAGCCCACCCAATAGCCATTGGCAAACATGGCTGTGAATAACGCTAGGCATACCAACGATATAGTTGTGATGAGCTTGTCGGCCCACGGTCGGTCACCCCACTGTGCCAGCACAATAAAGGCTGGAAACATGATCCACATATAGCGGCGCTGGCTCATTAGCAACCCTGAACTCATGGAGATCAGCACGCCAAGGGTGACAAATACCCCTTCGCTCCAGCGCCGCTGATAAAGCAAGATACAGCCCAGCACTAGAAACATGGCGACGAAGGAGAAATCGAGCCAATTGTCGATATGGATGCTACCAGCTTGCAGAACCGATCCCCAACCATCAGCAGGCGTATCGAACAAGCTTCTTATCGTGGTCAATGGCGATTGAGGTTGCCTGGCCCAGGCGGCCGCGCCATGCGCGAAAGCCAGTGGATCGCCAAAGGTGCGCTGGAGGTAGGCCATATAAGCAAGGGTGCCCAGAGGTACGGCAGCAGGTGCCATGAGAGCACCGAGAGATGGCCGTTTATTTTCTCTCGCGGCTCGCCTCTGAACCCACCACTCAACTAGCAGCATGACGGCCACGAGGATGCCGATAAATCGGGTCATTGCCGTGGCGATCCCTAGCAATGCAGCAACTTCCCAATAACCACGGCGAGCGAAATAAAGCGCACCAATAGCACCCAGCAGAAACAGCGATTCTGTGTATATGGCCGAACCAAAGAAAGCGGCCGGGAAGATGAGGAAATACCAGGTAGCCCTATCAGCCGTCTGCTGCCCCCAGCCTGCGGTCACCAGTCGGTATAACAGAACAGTTGCCAACATCAAGGCCACATTGCTGATGAGTATGCCAGCCAACAGCGAATTACCAACCAAAGGTGCCACTGTTCGCATCAACAAGGGTAAGAAGGGGAAGAATGCCACTGAAGGTAACTCAACCCCCTCAAATTGATAGCCCTCTTCGGCGATGCTCACATAAAAGCCTGTATCCCAGCGACTTCCAAACACATCAACTATCACGTTATCCGCTGGGCGCAGATGGTAAAGCGGTACCGAGGAATCAGCGATCAGGGGCACTGCCAGATAAGCAACAAAAACGATGCCCAGGCGCGTCACAACGAACAGCAGTAGTGGCATCCAAATCCAGCGGGCCACGCGCAGTTCAGACCACCACCTTAACCGTTTATAAACCTTGTCCCTGTTCTCCAAGACGATACTCATAAGTTGACTCCTCGTGTAAGTCGTAACGAGGTCATTTCATTGCTAACGGTATACGGCGGGAAAGAATATGGGGTTGGGGAAGCCTAGGAAGAATGTGGGCCCATCAAATCCGACTGGCGGGGTGACTGTGGGGCCTGATTCGACCAGCTCGATACTTTGCGTCGCAGTAGCGTTAATGTTGACTTCCAAAGTGACGTTATACGTGCCTGGAGCGGCCTCGATCGTGTTAAGCTTAAATGTCGCTTTTCCTATTGCATCCGTCATGACGCTTCCCTTAACTTCACCATTCACATAGATCAACGCCAGGCTATTTGGTGGATAGTTGCTGCCGGTAAATGCGAAGGTGCTTCCGGGAGCGCCACTGGTTTCGTTAACCGACAAATCAGCTTCATATACACCTGTCAGAATCTCCCACCCGATGGCTCCTACTGGCAAATCCACGAAGGGGATCATGGCCACTCCGGATAGAAGAATAACCAGTGTTAGCCCGAACCGGATAATTTGCTCTTTGTTTAGAGACTTCATAGCAATACTCCTTTATAGTTGTTAATCATTTTTCCAAACCTGATTGTTTTTGCGTTTACTGTGACAGTTCAAGGTTTATCTCTAATTGCCGGACTCGTTTTCATTAGGTGCCAGGTGGTACAATGGACCGACAGGGGTTACTTTGGCTACTCTAAGCAGATCGACTGAGGGGTTGTTGATATAGATGGGACGCCGGCCGAGCTGACTTAAAATGAGCTCGTTCATCTCATCACCACCGATCAAGAATCGGTTGATGACCGTCACGTCTGGTCGCTGTCCTTCCACTAGCTGCATGTACTGCAATCCCGGAACTATATCCCACCATCCAAATACCAGGGCGTTGGGCTGCACCAGCTGCAAAATCTCTTCGCTCTGCTGTCGGGTGCTCCAGTCATTAGACAGGTCAACCCGGGTCCAGTTCCAGGCCAGGGCAAACAAAACTACGGTTGCAAGCACACTGTAGGCGAGGGGTTTTAGACGGTAATGCGGCACTGTGTGGGCTAACCATCCAATGAGCGCTTGGTAGCCAACACCTAACCAAATGGCCCAAATTAGATAGACTGGCAAGTACATCGTGGCCTTATCGATGACCCGATAGTTGATGTAAAAGATGGTGTTGGCCAGGAACAGAAGCAGCAACATACCACCAAAACGCCAATCACGACGCAGCAAGACCACCAAACCAAGGATGCCTGGGCCGATTCCGAAAGCGAAGAAGGCGGCCCATAATTGTTGTCCAAAATCCCGTGCCTGTGGCCAAAGTTCATGGGAGCTGTAGCCAAACATCTCTCCGGCAAAACTTTTACCGGTCACTAACCACCAGAAGCCGTCAAAGCTCATCAGATTCACGGGGACAAAGGTCCCGGTCGCGTTGAAATGCCCGGCATAATTAAAGGCTGGCGCTGCAGCATATCGCAAGGGCAGGACTAAAAATATTGTGGCTCCGGCAGTGGCAGCCAGAAGCCCGACAAGCCATACACGCCTGTTTAATAACTCTCGCGGATGTGAAGCAACGACGTAAAAAATCAGGCCAGGGATAAGAAGGGCTGTGGCGGCATGGTTGCCCGTGCTCAACGCTGTCAGCAGGAGTGGCGCAGCCAGTCGCCCGGGGCTGGGCGCATCGGCCCAACGCATGAGCAGTAAAATAATCCCGGCCATGAGAAGTGTATGCAGCGTATATACCTCGGCGATTAATGAAAGCGCCCAAAAATAGGGGGCAGTTGCCAGAAGACCTAGGGCTCCTAGTCGAACCCAAGGCGTAACCTTTAGACGGCGCAGGATGCGATCGAGCAAGAGGATAGTTGCTGCCCCACAGACGGCCGAAAACAGGTTCATACGATAACCTATGTCGCCTATCGGGAACCAGGACCAAATCTTCCCTAGAACCAGATAAAGAGGATAGCCAGTGGCGCGGACAATGCCATTGGTAGCCACAGCTGTGGTCAATTCGGCACTGTCCAGATTGTAGATCGTGGGAGCCAGGGTAAGGACGTAGATAAATAACGGTAGACCAAAGGTAACCAGGGCGAACCAGTCTAAGCTGGTAACCAACTGCCGCCACTGCACTAACCACAAGCGTGATTGGCGGTAGCTATATTGATGGTCAACCATTAATTTTCCTCCTGTTGTTCTATGCCGGGTAGAAGGCTTGAGTCGGTTCATATTGTCGGTTTGAGACATCAAAAGTAACGGTTATCGTAGAAACTGGTTCTGTTCTTCTGTATATTACATACGTACGTAAGCAGGGTGTTGGATGTGTTATCTGCGTAAAGACCCCCATTCAGTTTTAGATAGCCAATAAAGAGACCTCCAGGGTAAAGGTCATTCCTGGACTTTGCCCTTTTTAGTGGAAAGTGAGATACGATATTGATGAAGCAATTGGGAGAAAGTCTAATGGGAAAGCAGGGCAAAGAGTATTCACGCGAGTTTAAAATCGAGGCGGTCAAGCTGTCGTACAATAGCGACCGGAGTGTCGAGATAGTCGCTGAAGAATTGGGTATCAGCAAGAGTAGCTTGTTATAGTGGCTTCAGAAGTTTGACAGCGACCCGGATTAGGCTTTTCCCGGTAAAGGGCAACTCAAAGAGGAATCGCCGAAGTCGCACGGCTGAAGAAGGCGCTGCGCAATCCCCGTAAATATTGGGCGCGCGGGGACTCGAACCACAGGCTGAACGCGAATCAGCTACTCGCAGGATGTGGGCACAAAAAGCTGGCCAACTTAAAACGGAGATTACGTCCCTAATGCCATTCTAATCGAGTTAGAATCCTTTAACAATTAGCGGTTTTCGAGAGATCCATGAGACATCGATATCGTGTTAAATGTCAAGAAGAAAAGTTAACATTAACGCTGTTATCTGGGTCAGAAGTCTTAGGGGTTTCAAGACGCCGCAGCAAAGATGGAGCAACTTTCGCATAAAGGCCACGACAATGGTCATCCCATAGACATCAAGTTAAGGGAAAGCACGCTCCAAAAGCTGAAAGGTAGCGGGGCGTGTTTTTCTTTTTTGCACAGTGCATCGCGCAAGAGTAGGAAGAATGAGGCGTAGAGCGCGAAGCAAGTGTGTGAAATTAGGCAAAGCAGCCAGGATGTGAAAAGCATGTTTGCGCAAAGCCTTAGCTGCTTTGACAAGTGAGCGATTTTCTTGCTGCCAGCAGCCAAGGAGGAGTAGCCAATGCTGGACTAAGGCGAGCAAGAGCTTGGCATAAACTTCTGTCAGAATTTGGTGCGGTTGTTGGGAACGCCACGCATCAATAGATAAATCGGTTTTCCACAACTTGAAGAGAAGTTCGATTTGCCACCGGAGGCGTTGTAAAGAGAGTATCTCATCGGGTGTAAACGCTTCAGGGGGTAGATTGGTGACCAAAATGGTCCAATCACACAAGGCCAGGGTTTCAGGCTTGAGTTGACTCTTTTTGCGGGCCTTGGCCGATTCACGAGCTCGTTTCCTTCTTTCCTTGGCTACCTGAGCTGGCACACGCATCGCCAGCAAACGGCAAGGTAAATGCTGCCTGGTTAATTCAACAGCTTGGTCAATGCACATACTCTCTTGTTGGTTAAGCCAGTCCAAAACATGCATCACATGGTCGTTTTGCCAGATGCCGGCTCGGGCCGGCAATCGGCTGACCCACCAGACTCCCTGACGATTAAGTTGCTCAAAAACCTTCACTTTGAAATAGCCTAAATCAGCTAAGCGCAAGCTGCCCGCGGGTAAATCGACTGTTTGTAGCGGACAATCGTGGGCACGCCCTGATGCGAGTGTCAGGTCAAACAGGCCGTTCTGATAATCCAGCACCGCATGCAGTTTCAGTGTGGCTTGGTTCGTACTATTACCTTGCCAGAGTGTACGTAGGCACGATGGCAACTCAATTCGGCTACTATCTTGGATATAGACCCCTGTAAATGGAGCGAGTAAATCATCGCGCTCACTGTGACTTCGAACCAGATAGCGCACTCCTTGGAGCAATAATTGATGCAAGAATCGATTTGCTTGTGGGCTATTGAGACGCTCTTGTAACCCTTGGGAACTGATCTCAACGCCGCAGACACGCGCACTTTGGCAGAGTTCCTCCAAACTGGCCTGGGGATTTGCTTGATAGCCAAAAATCAAGCTCTGCGCAAAGCTGGCTCCACTTAATTTCCGCTGGCGCTGGATGAATCCACTTTCACGACCTATTCGATTGGCATCTTCTATCAGTAATTGTTGGAGTATCTGGCTGAGTTGGGGTATTGTTGTCAAAAGGGCATCCTCATTCAATGTTGTTTAGGCACAACTATTGTCTTTGAGAATGCCCTTTTTGTCTTATCTTGATGCTAATGGGCCACGACAATGGTCATCCTGCTCTTGCCCCGGTCTTGCAGGCGACGATACAAGGTGGCGATGACCGGGTTCCAATTAGGGTCTCATAGAGCTTCACCGCTCCCCTAGCGGATAAGACCTTTACCATCAAGGTCTATCACACTTCCCCTAACATACAAGGCCTCATTCACTCTTGCCAAGCACTGCTTCTAGCCGCTCTCCAGCCATCATCAAGCCCAAATCTTCGGCCGAGACCCCTTTATTCTCCACGATGCCCATGATCTCGCCGCCAAACATGACCATGATCCGGTCCGACAAGGCCAGGATCTCATCTAGGTCTTCCGAAATGAGCAAGGTGGCCAGGCCCTCGGCCCGCTGCAGCAAAAGTTGGTTGTGAATGTATTCCGTCGCCCCGATATCCACACCTCGCGTCGGTTGGGCAGCGATGAGCACCCGCGGCCGGCGGTCCAGTTCCCGGGCCAGGATCAGCTTCTGGATATTGCCGCCGGAAAGATTCTTGACCGGCGTCTCCCGGCTGGGCGTCTTCACGTTGAAGCTATCGATCAGCTCTTGTGAATGCTTGTCAATATACTTGAAGTTCAAGAATATGCCCCGGCTGTAGGGCTCGCGAATATGGTCCTGCAAGATGAAGTTCCAGGCCACGCTAAAATCCTTGATCACCCCATCATGCATGCGTTCTTCAGGAATATAGGACAAGCCGGCCCCCAGCATCTCTGAAGTAGTCAAGCCGGTAACGTCATTTCCCTCCATGAAGATACTGCCATCAGTGACCCGCTGTAAGCCGGCGATGGCCTCGGCCAACGGCCGCTGGCCATTGCCCGACACGCCTGCTACACCAAGGATCTCGCCGCCGCGTATTTCCAGCGAGATATCCTTCAGCACTTGTTGATCGCGATCGTTGACGGCGTTTATATTCTCCAGTTTCAAGCGTACTTCGCTTACCTGGGCTTCCGGTCGAATGCGCTCCAATAACACCTCGCGACCAACCATCATATTGGCCATGTCCTTTTTAGTGACCTCGGATGTCGGCCGGGTGCCGATGGCTTTGCCGTCGCGAAGAACCGTCACCCGGTCGGTCAGAGCCGTTATCTCGTCCAGCTTATGAGAGATAAAAATCAGCGCGTGACCATCTCGGGCCATCTGGCGAAAGATGACAAAAACATCGTCCACTTCTTGAGGTGTCAGCACGGCCGTTGGTTCATCCAGCACCAACAGCGCAGCGCCCCGGTAGAGGGCCTTGATGATCTCAACCCGCTGTCGCTCGCCCACGGCCAACCGGCCGACATTGGCTTGTGGATCGACCTGCAGGCCATAGGTTTCCGACAGCTCCGTGATCCGCTCCGAAACGACATCCAGATCCAACCGTGGCTCACGCGACGACTTGAGTCCCAGGGCCACGTTCTGAGCCACATTGAGGGTGTCGACCAACATGAAGTGCTGGTGAATCATGCCGATGCCATGGTTGATGGAATCGGTTGGCGAGTGAATACTGATTTGCTCACCGTTAAGATAGATCTCGCCTTCCTCGGGGGCATAGAGCCCATAGAGGATCTTCATCAAGGTGCTTTTTCCGGCGCCGTTCTCGCCCAATAAGGCGTGAATCTCACCCGCCTTTACATCGAAATCGACGTGATCGTTAGCCAGGACGCCGGGAAAGCGCTTGACGATGCCCCGCATCTTCAGCGATTCAATTCGGGGTAGACCAGATGGCAATAAGTTGTTTTCGCTCATTTAACCCTCCCCTCTCGTGAACGGTTTCGTCAATGCCGCCGGTTGGGCTGCCCGCCGAATGGGCAATGCCAGGGCGATGATAGTCAGCACATAAGGGAGCATCACGGCCACATCCGATGGAATGTTTAAACCCAATACCTGCACCCAAAGTTGTAAGGCATTGACTGTACTGAATAGTAGCGCTCCGACTAGAACACCCCAGGGTGACCAGCCGCCAAAATAAACCAGGGCCACGGCGATGAAGCCGATGCCGTTGGTCATATTTTCTTGGAAGATGCCCAACAAGGATATGGATAAAGACGCTCCGGCGATACCGGCAAAGATACCGCCAATAGTCACAGTAAAGTAACGAACGACGGACACACTGACGCCTAGGGAATCGGCCGCTTCCGGATTTTGGCCGACAGCTTTGATCTTCAGCCCCCAGGTGGTCCTGGCCAGGACCCAGGCTGCGATTGGCACCAGAGCATAGGCCAGGTAGGTCATCAGGCTGTGGCTGAAAACGATGTCTCCGAGGACCGGCAAATCGTTTAGGCACAGGCCAGAGTCCAGGCCCACAGAGGATAAACAGAACTTCAATTCGGAGAAGCCGTCCACGCCCTCGACCGTGCCCAGGGTTGTTTTGAAAAATAAACTAGAAACGCCTAGGCCGAACAAAGATAGGCCGATGCCGCTGATGCCTTGTTCGGCTTTAAAAGTGACGCTGATTAAGGCCATCAACAAACCCATCAGGGCTCCCACAAGGGCTGCCGCGCCAAAGCCAATCCAGACATTCCCGGTTACAAATACGGCGTAGAAGCCGAAAAAAGAGCCCATGAGCATGATGCCTTCCACGCCTAGGTTGAGCACGCCCGAACGCTGGGAGAACATCTCGCCCAGCGAAGCAAAGAGATATGGCGTCGCCAGCCGGATGCCTGAATGTAATATGCCCAGAACAATCGCCAGAAGGGTTAGATTCTCGGTCATGAGGCTGCCTCCGGGGTAACTTCAGCAGGGGGTATTTCGTCGTCTATCGTGACGCGCCGGGAGGCTCGCCGCCGGACCAAAATATCGGCGCTGACCACAAAAAGGACGACCATGCCCAGGATGACCGTGATCAGGACCTGGGGCACTTGTATGGCTCGCTGCATCTTATCTCCGCCGACGAGCAAGCCGCCAAATAGCAGGGCTGATGGGATGATGCCCAGCGGGTGCAGCGAGCCAAAGAGGGCGACGACGATACCTGAGAAGCCGTAGCCGGCCGATACAGCTTGAGGCTCAAACATACGATGATGTAGACCCAGGATTTCCACCGCGCCGGCCAGTCCGGCGAACATGCCACCCAGGGTCATCGACAAGACGATATAGCGCCGGACGTTGATGCCGGCGTAGCGCGATGCATCTTGGTTCAAGCCCACGGCTCGAATCCGGTAACCGATAGTCGTCCGCCACAAGAAAATATAAACCAAGATGGCCATGACTATGGCGATGATCAAGCCGAAATGTAGTCTGGTTGGCTCAACAAACAGGCCATACAACTCGGCCGCGAAACCAGTCAGTCCCAAATCATCAGCCGACTTGTCCAGGCCGATCCATTTAGCCATGTCTGTAAAGCGAGGCAAATCGGTTGACTGTGGTAGCCGGGCTGAATGGGGGATATTGGTGCCGGCTTCAAGCTCGGCCGGATCGATCATCGGGCCTCGCAGTAGGTAAAAGGCTATCTGGATAGCGATCTGATTCATCATGATCGTGCTCAGGATCTCATTTACGCCCAGGCGGGCCTTCAAGTAGCCGGGTATGGCGGCCCAAAAACCGCCCATGAGCGTGCCGGCGGCCAGGGCAATGATAATAACCACCGCACCGGGCAATTTATCGCCAAGTTGGAGCCCGACATAGGTTGTGAGCACAGCGCCGACGATGAGCTGGCCCTCCGCGCCGATATTGATCACACCGCCGCGAAAAGCGATTGCCACGCCCAGGGCCACCAGCAGCAAGGGAATCATCTTCACCATCGTATCGGCCAGGCCGTTTTTGTTGGTGAAAGCCCCGCTTAACATCGTCCCGTAGGCAGTCAGCGGGTTGGTATCTTGCAATAGCAGAATAATGGCTCCGACGGCTAGAGCAGCGGCTACCGCGATAAACGGCACCAGGATATCTAGCAGCCGGCCCAGACGAAAATTCTTAGAAATTTTACCCACAACCCTCCTCTCTTAAGTATTTCGCGGTTCTTGAATTGAACTGTGAAATCTCGAAGAAACGGGGGCCTTGCCGAAAAACCTTTTTGTTCCAGGAAGAACCCCGTTTCGCTGATCACCATCAGTGATATGTGGGAGAAGCCACATGAAATAGCCTGGCTTCTGCAGCTAAGTGGAAAAAATTCCAACTAATATTTGACGATGATTATGGACGGAATTTTTCTCTGAAAGAAAGCTGAAAGATCAAAATCTTCATTCAAATTAATACCTTCAGCTTTCTTCAAAGTAACCGAAGAAACGCAGTTTTTTTAAAACCAAGTCCTCCGGCTTACTCAAGAAACGTGTATCCGATTAATGAAAAAGAAGCCAGGCTTTTGAGCTCAAAAGCCTGGCTTCTCCACTCATACTATTCGCTGGGACCTTCCATGCCTTCAAGTAATTGTGGCAAGTACCAGATTTCTTCATCGGTGGCATCTGCGCCGTCGCCGATGTATTCTGAACCATCCTGTAGATTGATTGGCCCGGTCCAGACATTGATATCACCGGAAGCCATGCCGGCTATGAACTCGGCTAGATTGCTCTGCAGGTCACCGGTCAATGCCGGACCATCTACCCAGCCGACAGCCGTTATAGTGTTGTCGGTCAGGTCGTCCCAGTATGGTCCATTCCAATCCCAGGATTGCTGCCAACTACCATCACCCACGGCCGTGACCACCTCTAGATAGGACGGGCCCCAGTTGAAGTAGGGCACACCCAGGCAGATATCGGGTGCGTTATCGCAGGCACCTTCGAAGTCGTATGGAACGGACCAAACGGCATCACCCTGTTCGGCCCGTTGCCCGGTGACGTCGATGCCCTCGGTGGTATCAATACCGCTGAGGACGACATCCACTCCGGCATCAAGGAAGCTGTTGGTTACCTCTGTCGGATCGAGAGTGACCCCGGGGATATTGAACCAGAAGCCGATCCAGGTAACCGTGAACTCCAGGTCGTCGGGGTTCAAGCCGCGAACGTTCTCATAGCAGTAACGTGCGCCGAGATAAGCTGAAGCAGCCAGACGACGGGTCTCGAAGTTGATCAGCGGCCCAAGATAGCCGATCTTACCTGTTTCGGTAGCCAGAGCGGCCGCGCAGCCGGCGATGGCCTTCATATCTTCCATCCGGCCCATGATATTGCCCAGGTTCGAGGGCGCTTCACCGGTCAATGCATCATCGCCACTGATATTGATGAAGGTCACATCGGGGTTGTTCTCGGCTACGGATAGCGTATCTTCCTCGAATTCATCTGAGGTGGTGAAGACGAGTTTAGCGCCTTGGGCGATCATGTCATCGACCACGCCCTCAAGCGTCGCTTCCGGCTTATCGGCCGGATTAAGCGACTCGAAAACGATCATCGTCGCCCCGTCCAGGTTCTCTTCGACATAGGTGCCGCCTTCAAAGTGGGCCTGGCTCCAACCGCGGTCATTCTTTGGTCCGACCAGGATCATGCCAAAGGTCACTGGTTCTACCTCACCAGCGGGTTCCTCGGCCGGTGGCGGCGCGGCGCCTTCGACGATAGAAATGACATCGATAGCGCCACTCTTGATCTGCTCTTCAGTTGCTTGCGCCGCGGCTACGGCATCGGCATCCAGTCCGTCGGCATAGGCCATGACCAGGCCGCCATTTTCCAGGGTGAGGGCATAAGCCGTCCCGCCCATGGTACCAGACTGATTTTTATTGATGATGTCGGATAAGACGCCATCCCAGTCATAAAGCTGAGAAGCCACCACGATATCGGGAGCCAGCGGGCTCTGATCGGCCTGAGTGCCCATCCAGGGTATGCCTTGTTCTTCGGCAACGCTGATAGCGCCCACAACCTGTTGGGCCGAACCGGTCAGAACATCGGCCCCGGCTTGAATGTGGGTGTTGGCTGCTTCGGCCGCTAGCGCGGTATCGCCAAAGGAACCGGTGTAAGAGACATTGACCTGGCCGTCAGGGTTGGCCGCCATGGCGCCGGCGACGAAGCCGTCGATATACAGCTTGGCATCACCCGCTTCCACGGGGCCTACCACGCCGAGCACGCCAGATTCTGATAGGTTGGCCGCTAATACGCCGTTGACGTAGCCGCCTTCCTCAGCTCGGGCTTCATAGGCGAAGACATTTTCCAGGCCTAGCTCGGTTCCCACGTCGGTCGCCGTGCCCCAGGCGAAGCTGGTATCCGGGAAATCTGGCGCGATCTCGAACATCGATGTGCCATACTGGGTACCATGAGCGATGACGATGTTATAGCCGTCGGCCGCATAGTCGCGAATGGCTGCTGCCGCGTCTGTTACATTAAACATGCTCTCGGTATAGGCTAATTCCACGACATCTTCGCCGCCAGCCTCTTCCTGAATACGCAGCAAGGCATCGTACATGGCCTGGCTCCAGGCCAGATCAGTGATGGTGCTAGGCATGACGATGGCAATGCGAATGCCTTCGATACCCTCGACATCGGCTTCGGCCGGCACTTCTTCTGCCGGAGCTTCGGCCGGCTCTTCGGCTTCCTGGGCCGGAGCTGCAACTTCGGTCGCCGGCTCTGCGGCTTCAGTCGGCTCCTCGGCCGCATCATTACCGCCGCAGGCTACCAACAGCGCTGCGATCAACAATAGGATCAGTAAATACTTAACTTTCATTTCTCTCTCCTTAGTGGGTTTACCACAAACAACGAAATCACTTCTTCTAACGTCTCGGTGTATTCAAGGACCTGAATCTCAGACCCGTAACCGATAATTTTTACTGAGGGCCTAAACGAACGATCCCTCAGTCCTCTAAGAATCTTAACCTTCTTCAAAAGTTGTGCCTAGTGCCATCGGCGGCTGGACCCTTAACAAGCGTCGTAGTGAAGGCCGGGTTCTTTCCGGCATCAAACTCACCAGCCGCTCCAGGACATTGCTGCCGGCCAGGAAAAGCACGGCGATCATCAAGATCCAGGGCAAGGCATTAAAAACAACCACTGGCACCTCTGGAAAGGTGCGCTGCAAAACTGTAGAAACGGCTTTGGTCGCTCCAAAGAGCAACGCGCCCAATGCCCCGCCAACTGGTGACCAACCGCCAAAGATGACGATGGCCAGTGCGATCCAGCCCAAGCCCCGCGTGTGACCTTCCGACCAACCAATCTTAATATTGAGCGAATAGGCCGCGCCGGCTACACCAACCAACATGCCCCCGGCAATGGTGTAAAGATACCGTAGCCTGTTGACATGTACGCCGCGGGCAAAGGCCGCCTCCGGCC
>CAVVOI010000022.1:0-71567 GCA_963749825.1 uncultured Chloroflexia bacterium
AGACCCGAAGTAGTCACCGCTGGCAGGGTAAGCCGGGCAGCTTTGATGCCCTTAATACCACGTATCTATTTCCGTCAGACAACGAATGGGGCATACCCGTGCTCCAACACGCGTCGATAGATCTGCTGCCGCGCTGGTTGGTTCCCTATCGGACACGCGTCCGTTGCCAGCAAGAACTGACTGATGGGGCGGTTCATTTCTTCCTGGACGATTATCGATTTGAAACGGTCTGGAACCGGCCGCGCAAAGCATTGGAAGCGCTGGCGCCTTACGAGACCCTGCTGACGCCGGATTTCAGTCTGTACAGGGACTGGCCATTGAGCCTGCAAATCTACAATGTTTACCGAAGCCGCTGGTGCGGCTGTTTCTGGCAAAGCCAAAGTTTTCGCGTCATCCCCACGATTTCCTGGAGTACGGCTGAATCGTATGACTTCTGTTTCCTGGGCGTGCCCAGACGCTCCGTAACGGCTGTGGCCGCGGTGGGTGTGGACTTAAGTCACCCCCTTGAGTATCAACTGTTTGTCGATGGCTTTCAGGAGATGGTCCGGCGCCTCCAACCCGGCCGTGTTCTCTGTTATGGGTCTGTCCCAACCGTGTGCCAGGAAATGGCTGAGGTCAAGACCTATCCGACGCGCTGGCAGGGTATTCGGGCCGCCCATCGTCTTGGCGTGCAGGGATAGATCTCTATGGCTTTCTCACTACATATTGCTGCTCAATCATGAACCAATTGTGGCAACGGCTAGCTGACTTTCTCCACCAGGCCAACCTGATCCCCCTGGTGGTGATCGTCTCTACCTATCATTACTACCAGGCTTTGCGCAGCCATGATCCGCTGCTGGTAGCCATGCCTATTGCCTTGTTCGTCGATTTGCTTCATTTCCGGACCGTACAGCGTGCCGTTCGGGCAAATCATTTCACCTGGAAGCTAACAGCGCTTCTGACCACAGCTATCGCTTTTGGACTGCAGTGGATCTTCTACAATCAGCCAACTGCCGGGACAGCCCTGCCCGGCTGGCAGGTTGTCTTATTCGCCAGCATCGTGCCGGTGGGATTGGCCATTATGGCCTGGCACCACGAAGTGAGAGCGCAGGACACTACTATCAACTGGCAGGTTAAAGTAGAAGATGCTCAGAAGCGCGTGGCGCAGCTGGGAACGGAATTGGCCGCGGCCCAAAGGCGCACCGAGCTGGCACTCACCGAAGCGCAGAGAGCGTTAACCAAAAGCGATACTCATGAACAGGAAGCTAAGGAATTACGGTCTGAGCTGGAGGCGGCCCAGGCTTCTGCGGCCGAAGCGTTAGCGCAAGTCGATCTGCTACAAGGGGCCCTAGATGAAGCGCGACCCATTCTGCAGGCTTGGAAGGCAATGAATCAGCGTGTACAAGTAGCCGCACAGGTTCATGTGGGCCAGATCGATGTGCAGGAGGGAGCGAAGATCATAGGCATGTCAGTAGATACCGTTCGTCGCGATGTGGCCAGGCTAAATGGAAACAGGTAGATATGGTTAACTACCGGGGAAACGCGCGAAGACAGACTTCAGCTTGCTTGAAAAGGATGTAGCTTCTCCAATACCCACTGGCGGATCAGCTCAGTGTCGGCGACGCCTTTTGAGGCAGCGATTTTTTTGACTGCCTGGACCTCCTCAGGCTGTAATTGAACGGTTACCTTTGCTTCCCGCTCAAATACCGGCGCCGTTACTTCTTCCAACTGATTCTCAAAATCCGTCAGGTCATGAGTATCCCAGAAATGGGCCAGCTCCTCGATGGAGTCTGTTTGCGGTATCTGTTGATTGTTCATTTTCTTTTCGTCGCGATGTGACCAAGTTAAACGGGAAAAAATAGAGCAGAGACGACTGCATCGACTAAGGACACAATAATGTTGAAAGAGGAACAGACCAGGTGACCATGGCGGGTATGTGCAATCTAAACCGCAACCGGGGCTAGTCTATAAACTCTGGCAAGACGCGCCGCAGTTTCGATATCACCCTGTCGTAGCGCTTGGCGCACATCGTCCAGCTTATAGGCATCTTCAAGAGATAGATAGGGCGACCAGCCTTCGTCGGTCATGATAAGCTCGACATCGACCTCGGCGACATACTCGCCTTCGTGTACAAGCTTCTTCAATTTTCGAATGGTCATGTTTTTCTCCTCAAAAAGTCATCCGACCATCGATTTGGATCTGGACGGTATGCGGTTACTAGCACGGCAGGTGTTGAAGCGTTTGTGGGAATACCCCAAACGACGTGAATTGGCTCGCCTGCTTCATCCAACTATAACACAAGAATAGCGGGACCCTTATGATAGTCTGGATATGTTTCGATAACCACAGCATCGATAACGCCCTTAATAGCTTCTGCGACCAGGATGTCGTCAGCGACCAACTCGTCGTAACCATGGGCCGATATGAGAACTTCGCCTTGAGCGACTAATCCCAGGACCCATGGCAGTATATCATCCATTACAAGATCTTAATTGAAAAGGGGTGACAGGTCAAAAGGAGCAGAAGTACCCACATCTAAGCAGTAAGGAAAAAGCAGGTCAACAATTAATGGTAATGATGGCAATATTTCGGTTTATTGGAGAGTAGTAATGGGCGGCCGAGGCGGCAGCGCAGGTGTTGGTTATCGGGCGGTTCAGATCGACACCGACAAGCTTGGCTACAATGCCATTAGCTATGATACGCCGCTGAGCGGGGCGACCTATCCCTTTCTTGAGCAGACGGGGCGGGCCTGGCATGTCCTGACCCGACCTGTGGGAGAGGTTGCCAAATATCATCTCGCCCACACCTTCGGTTTGGCTTCGCCCACACTGCGCTGGGTCAGCAGCGATAGCATCATAGATGTTTACGTAGACAACATGACCACTGAACAATTCCTGGAAGCCACCGGGCTGGAACTCGGCCTGGAGAAGGGCGTTTTTGTCTTGTCCAAGCGTATCTCCCGGGTGATGCGGCCGCATCTTGTCAGCGGTTTCTTTAAGCCTGACGAGGTGCAAATAAGCTATTTAGAACTAGACAACGAGGGTGCCAAGGTCTGGGATGGCGCCGGGCTCATCAGCCGCAAGATGCTACAAAAGATGGTTTTGTCGGACGACCTGAGCCCGGCTAAACGGGCACGGCTAGAGCGGGAACTGAATTATACCCAGCGGGTGGAGTTCACCATTATGACCGCCAAGGGGCAGGACAAGGGCCACGCCATCGTCGTAGACGATCTGGAAACCGACTTCGTACTGCCCCAAGATACAAAGGAGGAAATACGGCTGGATAACGGACAGACCTTTGTCGGCATCAGCTTCGTTCACGGCCAGGATGATATGCGCCTGGATATCCAGAGTTTGATCAATCTCCATCCATTCTTCGAAGAAAAACAGCTGCTTGGTTGGCTGCGAGATGAGGGCGACTTGTTCCTGCGATCCATCGAGGACGGCTCTATCGGCGATATGATGGCCCGCATTGACAGTCATACCACGCTAGAAGATGTCACCGGCTGGCATGTGCGCGAGTACCTGGTCAGTGGCGGTCAGCCCATGTGGTTCGGCGGCATCGTCAAGAGCCTGGTCAACCAGCATCTGCGGCGCCTGAATCACTCCACGCTGGAGAAACTCCGCCTGCCTATCCCCGGCGGCCGCTACTATATCATGCCGGCCGGGGTGGGGCGGCAAGGGGGATTGCACTTGAATGTGCCTCGCGGTCATATCCATATTGATCATCAACGGGGCACAGCCTGGGTGAACGACGAAGACTGGCTGACCTTACCTGATTCCCCCAGCAGACCAGGATCTCCCGGCGAAGGTATAGCCGGTATCCTGGGTGGCGCAGACAACGACGATGCCTTGTGGGTTTTTCCTTTCGAGGAACATGATGGGCAACACAAAGTACTGGCCTGGCGCAGCCCCAATCAGGTGGGCGAATATGTACTTCTGAAACCAACGGCCGACAGCCATGTCATAGAATGGTCCACCACGGACGATGCTGTGCGGTTCCCACAAGCCGACAGCCGCAAACTGCCGCCACGGGTAGACTTTACCGATCCCAACTATCTGGGATTGGTTGACCCGGCAACGACGGCCGGATCGGGGGCAGGAGAGAGCTATACGGTGGAGGTGATGGACTGGGCAGCAGAGCGCGCGCTGGTCAATCAGGGGGCGTTGGGCATGTACTGCAACAGCCTGATGGTGAACAAGGCGTTGTATGACCGCTTGCCGGAAAAGCCGCCGGCGCCATTAGAAGACATCATTGATAGCTCCGTCAAGACCGGCGCCGATCTCAGCCAGGTCATCGCCTGGAATTATCAGAACTCGCGCGAGATTCTGGAGAGCGGCGTTCCTATCCCGGAGATCTTGCACGGTCGTTTGAGTTATGATCGGGAGGACCGGCCGCCGTGGCCGCTGGCGAGCCAGGATCATTGGCTGGATAAAAACGTACGTGGGGTCAAGGAGCATATTGCCCATATCGAGACAAGACGCGATGAGTTGGTTCAGGCCACCAGGCCACCGCAGGAGGTGTTTAAGAGTGTTGCCCATGATCCGGAAGCTGTGCGCATTGGGGCTGGATTGAACCAGGTGTACATAGGGACGATTCGCCGTTTGGCTCGGGTACGTCCATACCGGATACCAACGCCAGAAGATTTCGACTCGGCCCGACAAGCGGCAGAGAGCTATCTGGCCCAGCATCCACCTTTTCGCCATCCGGCTATCTTGCGCGGAGCCATGGTCAATGTTTACACGGGCGACAAATCAGCTTCTGATGCGGCTGTATGGGTGCCTGGAACGAAAGACACCAGCAAGCCTCGATTCAGTATCGCCCAGAAGTCGCTTGACGCCCTGAGAGACATTGGCACCTTAGATGAAATCGACGAGGTGCCTGAGGGCATGATAGTCTATCCCAACGCCAGCGCATTTTTGCCAGTGGTCACCAGCGATCAAATCAACAAGGAATGAATTTGTCAATTACAGAAAATCAAAAAAGACTATCCAATTGCCAAGGGGTTTTCGCAAAAATTCAAGCTTGACCAGTTTATCACAGCGTTACAAAGGTTGTGGGCGTCAAAATCACGATGCCTTCATACTCTCCCAAGCCAAGCAAATGATCGTCTCCAGTAATGGTGTATTTGGCATTATCAACTGTCGCACATTCCAGGTGACGTTTACCCGATTCAACGGCATCAATAATGTCTAGTTTTTCCACTGGTTCAACCCACACTGCCTATCCAGAAATCAAATTAATATTCTTGTGTTTATTTCAATCCCCAAGCTCAAGTGCCCTGGCACTTGGAGCCAGGAACCGACGGCCGTTCCAACATTGTTGGGACGTTCGGACAACTTATGATGATGCGAGTTCAAGATTGGTATGGCTTCCCTATTTTCATCCAAGATGGTGAGATACAGAAGACCGATATGAAAGCATTCTCGCCTAATATGACCCTGGAGCTGGTCGGAACGCAAGCCATGGAGCTGTTCTACGATGCGACCATGGCTACGGAAGGTACCAGCTGAGGCGGTGAATATATCTTGGGGTCCGGCGATAATTATTACATGAGGCGACACACACTATACCGGGGATGACGGTTCATGGACCGGCCGACCTTGGCTTCCCGCCTAATTATCCGGGAAGTCAATTCCAAAGTGGATGTGGAGCTTATCATGAGGGCTAGCAGTTCCATGGTTGCCGGCGCGACCGTCCCCGTTCTTAAATCTGGTGTAGGGAAGTAGAGATTGAACGGGCATGGGATGGGGTGCACCTCATCGGAAAGATTCACCCCATTTGGTACGCTTAGCGCCTCGCTCCGTCACTCCTGTTGGTTTTCATCCCAAATGCTGCGCCAGACCCCCAGCAGACCTGCGTGTGCAGCGGCAATATCTAACTGTTTGCTATCCAGCCTGGCTCCTTGTAGGCGCACAATGGAGGCGATGTCTTCAAGATGGCGAGTGGATTGGCTGTCTTCATAAGCCCGCAGCTTGGCAATGATAATGGCCGTCGAAGTGACGTAGGCAGCGCGGCGAATTTCATCGAAGGGAAGATAAACGCGTTCGGCAACCATCGTTTGGAGTTCAGTCTCAACCGGGACATAGAAATCTATCTTAATTTGATAATACAGGTGAATGACATTGAAATAGCCACCCCCCATAATAGCCTGTTGCACGGCGATTTCATCCACGTGGTAATGAGTCTCGCGCAATCGGTGCACAAAGCGTTCTGCGGCGAACCCATCCGAGCTGAGCAAAATATCCATATCCTGGGTGAAGCGCGGTTCGCCGTAAGCCACTACCGCAATACCGCCCCAAATGGCGTATTGCGCCCCAATCGCCTCTAAGACATCGATCACGCCGCCAAACGCCCGGCTCTGGTCATACTCCTTCAAAACGTGTTGCCTCTGATGGTCCGAATACCATTCGCCGCGCCACCCGTTCTACCTTATCAGACGTCCAGCCTGGATTTTCTTCGGCCAGGATAAGTCGTTTTTGGGTCAAGGAAAAATCGGCGGCGGCAAAAGATCGTTCGTTTTTTTCGGGGACAGACAATTGGCCAATCTGCCTGACCAACTCCCAATTGATGGCGTCAAATCGCTTTCGCAGCGGGCGCACTAGTCTGGGATGTTGCAGATAGTAGCCGGTCGCCCCAGGACGCCGTGAATAGGCAATACTTATACCGCCTTTGCGCAAGGCAACGAGATCTCGCGCCAATCCTTCTTGAGGCAGTTTGCCCCAGCAATCAGCGCCCAACCGGCCGGCAACAGCCTGCCAGATTTCCTCTCGGATGTGAGGACGGCCGTCGGCAAGAAGGTCTATAAGGGCAGCGCGACGAGCAGCGATTCTATCAATGCGCATATGACCTGCCATCGACGCCAGTCGTAGCTGCGGTGATTGGGGCAATTGCCGGGCATCTTGTTCCCAAATGGTGGCCGGGTGGGCGAGAGTGCTCTCCGATTTCATACCCAAATTATAACTAAATATGCTTTTAAACACAATTTTGCTAAGTACTTTCATCTCCGCTTCTTTCTACCGGCAACATTATCGCCTAGGACCTATCCAGAGAACCAGAATTTTATTGACCTCCATCCCTTCTTCCAAGAAGAACAACTACTTGGTTGGCTGCGAGATGAGGGGGACTTGTTCCTGCGATCTATCGAGGACGGCTCTATCGCCGATATGATGGCTCGCATTGACAGTGCGGATGGGAACCATCCGACTACGACGCTAGAAGATGTCACCAGCTGGCATGTGCGCGGGTACCTGGTCAGCGGCGGCCAGCCCATGTGGTTCGGCGGCATCGTCAAAAGTCTAGCCAATCAACACCCGCGACGTCTGAATCATTCCACATTGGAGAAACTGCGCTTGCCCATCCCCGGCGGGCCGCTACTACGTCATGCCGGCCGGGGTGGGGCGGCAGGGTGGTTTGCACTTGAATGTGCCTCGCGGCTACGTCCACATTGATCACCAACGAGGCACAGCCTGGGTGAACGATGAAGATTGGCTAACCTTGCCTGATTCCCCTGAACGACTCGGGTCGCCCGGCGAAGGTATAGCCGGCATCCTCGGAGGCGCAGACAACGACGATGCCTTGTGGGTCTTTCCTTTCGAGGATCATGATGGGCAGCACAAGGTGTGGCCTGGCGCAGCCCAAACCAGGTAGGCGAATATGTGCTGCTGAAACCAACGGCCGACAGTCATGTCCTGGAATGGGCCACCGTGGATGATGCTGTGCGGTTCCCAAAAGCCGACAGCCGAAACTTGCCACCACGGGTTGACCTTGCCGATCCCAGCTATCTGGGATTAGTTGACCCGGCAACGACGGCCGGATCGGGGGCAGGAGATGTCTATACAGTGGATAGCATGGAATGGGCGGCAGCACGCGCCCTGGCCAATCAGGGGGCTTTGGGCATGTACTGCAATAGCCTGATGGTGAACAAGGCGATTTATGATAGGCTGCCGGATAAGCCGCCGGCGCCACTAGAGGAGATCATTGATAGCTCTGTCAAAACCGGCGCCGATCTCAGCCAGGTCATTGCCTGGAATTATCAGAACTCGCGCCAGATTCTGGAGAGCGGTGTACCCATTCCAGAGATCTTGCACGGCCGCTTGAGTTATGATCGGGAGGACCGGCCGCCGTGGCCAGTGGCGAGCCAGGAGCACTGGCTAGATAAAACTGTGCGTGGGGTAAATGCTCATATCGCCTATATCGAAGCGAGACGCGATGCGCTGATCCAGACCACCCGACCGCCGCAAGAGATCTTTGATAGCGTTGCCGAGGATGCGGAGTCAGTACAAATTGGGGCTGGTTTAAATCGGGTGTATATAGGGACGATACGACGGTTGGCCCAAGGCAGACCATACCAGATCCCTACGCCGGAGGATTTCAGTGCTGCCCGTCTGGCGGCCGAAGAGTACTTGGCAAGGTATCCACCATCAGCCCATTCAACTATTCTACGCGGGGCGATGGTTAGCGTCTACTCGGGTGAAACACCTGCTTCAGACGCAGCCATCTGGATTCAGGGATAAAAAGTGTAGGCTGATACTTATGTGGGAGTAGCACAAAAATCACTCAATGCTCTTCGCGACATCGGAACTTTGGATGAGATCGATCAAACGAGTGCGGGGTTACTGGTCTATCCCAACGCCAATGTTTCTGGGATGAGCTTATAAACGTTCTACTGTATTCGTCTGCGTCTGAACCGGGGCCACAACGTCAACGAGAACAGCGCGCCAATGATGAGGACGTTTCCTTGCAAACATTGGCTCGCCTGCTGTTCGGCCTGCTGAGCCAGCCAGGCGGCTATCTGGCACGATAGTTCTTCCAGCAGCGTGTCCAACTCCTCTTCGCCCTGCGTTCGCCACTCGGCGATCTGCCTCTCCACCTCCAGCTTCAGCTCCCGCGCCTGCTCGGGGACGACGACCAGATGCACCCGGGTCTTGTCGCCGGCGGCATTGCCGGCCCGCTGAAGCTGCCAGACCTGCTGTTTAGGGCCCGGGGTGGGGGCGCCACGGCCGGGATGGTCCACTCGGCCGTTTCCCCCGGCTTCACCACCTTGGGCAAAGCATAGCGCTCAGCCGCGCCGTAGCGATTATTCACATTCACCAGTTCATACCGGCCCGGCTCCCAATCAACCAGGCCGTCATTTAAAAAGCGGTAGCCGGAAAGCCGTTAGCGCAGGTCCCTTACTGCACGGCGCCAACGGTTTCCTTTGATTTGACGGTGGTGGATATAGAAGAGACAGTGGCCTATTTACGCAACCACGACGTCGTTTTTGAATCGGATTGGCAGCCAGGGGACAGTTTCGATTTCATCCGCGATCCCGATGGACTGGTGATCGAAATCGTCCATGAGTAAGGCAAAAGGGGTCGCGAGGTCAAGTTATCAAAAAAATGCCGGGGAGCATAAAGATCCCCGGCTACTGAACTTCCTGGACAAAGGTTAGGATTTTTTACCGTTCTTCGGGGCTTGCTGGGATTGAGCCATTTCATTCATGGTCTTCGACAGCTCGCCAATTTGTGCTTCTACAGACTTGAGACCGCTCATGATCATCTCAAATTGGGTCTCCACGGCCTGGTTGACGGCCTCTTGCACCTGACCCTGAAAGGCTTTTGAATGCTCCAGATTCGTCTCGAAGATGTTGAACATATTCTTGGTGTAAGATTCGCTGAACTCTTGCCACATTTCAAAATTCTTTTGGAAGGGATTGTCGTTACTCATTTGTTTTCTCCTTAGGTTCACTTTCTATAGAACTATTTTGTATTTCGGTTAACTGCTTTTCTAAATCGGCCATCTGTTTTGTCATCTGTTCCAGCTGGCTGGACACGGTCTGTAAAGAAGCGGCTGTTTCTTGTCTTTCGGATCGGGTGGGCATGCCCCAGGCGGCGAAGGTGGCCTCCATGGCTTTCTCCACCGGCTCAGATACGCTGGCGCCGGCCATGGAATCCATCATCATCTGGGTGTAGCGGGGCATCATATCGCCCCACATCCGGGCCGTCTCCATAAAGGGGTTGCCCTCGCCCAGTCCCTGACTCATACGCTGGGTCTCGTCCAGACTGGCTTCGACCACGTCATTGACGTAGGTCTGCATGAAGGCTAATGCCTCGGCAAATTGGTTAAAACTGGTTTCCGTATTGCTTTGCACGTGTTTGATGATACCGCGCCAGCGGGCCTGCTGATCTTCGCCGGCCTCACGGACGAAACGAAGGACAAACGAAACCATATCTTGATCCATAACGAACTCCTTTGTTCTATGGATATAGTTTATCCGGTCGAGTTACGCTGGAGTTACGGGGATAGACAGAGAGTAGATTTAGCCAAAGCAATGGGTGAAATTCAGATTCGCTCGCCGGCTTTTATCTGTTGGTATAAACGAGTAGTTTCGGCCATGGGTTCGATGCCCAGATCTTCAGCCAGGTTGCGGCGGCATTGTTCGTACGCCCTGACGGCCAACGGCCGGTTGCCGCCGGCCATATAGGCCCACATGAGCAGGCGGTAGGCATCTTCCCAACAGGGATCGGCGGCGATGACTCTCTGGCTCCAATTGATGGCTTCCAGCTCGCTGCCCTGCTCAAGTAAAAGTCGGGCCAGCCGGTTGGCCCCGCTCAGATAAAGCGTAGCCAGCCGCTCGCGTTCGACGCTGGACCAATCTTCATAAATGGCGCCGGGCAAATATTCGCCCCGGTACAGGTCCAGCGCATTCCGGTAAAGGTCGATGGCCTGGTCTTTTCCCTCTCGTTCAGCCGCGCTGCCGGCGGTGATGCCGGCCTCGAATTCAACGGCGTCGACCCGGAACGGCGCATCGGGATTCAAGCCATAACTGGCTTCCTGGCGGGTGATGTAGGCCGAAGGCGCTCGGGCGGGCCGGCCTGGCTGCAAGGTCGATTGCAGCGCATTGAGGGCCACTTTGAAATCGCGATCGGCCCGATCGGGATCCAGTTCCGGCCACAACTCAGCCACGATGCGCTCTTTGGGCGTATGGCGCTGGCGGTAGGTCAGCAGATATTGGAAAAGTTTGCGGGCCTTTTCCCTACCCCAGGCACTGTCGGGCAGCTTCTCTATCCCCAGCCAAACGGCAAACCGGCCCAGGGTCTGGAGCCTGATTTCCTTCACCCCATTTTTTGTTTCCGGCCGTTCGCTCATGGCCCTTCCATTATAGTAGAACGATCTCCATCCCACGAGTTACAAAGCAAGCATCAGGCATGTTACAATTTGGTACCATCCTGGATCACAAATTAGTCGAAATCATGAGTCAATTGGTTTTACACGAACAAGCTGGACCACTCTCGATCTTGACGCTCAATCGTCCCGAGCGCCATAACAGCCTGGTACCTGCCCTATTAGAGGAGCTGTTAGTGCAGATCAAAGATGCCGGTTCCCAAACGGAGCTAAGGGTGGTTATCTTGCAAGCCAACGGCCGCTCATTCTCCACCGGCGGCGATATGGGCGGCTTCTACCAACATCTGGATGATATCGGAAGCTACGCTTATGAGATCGTGGGCTTACTCAACCAGGTGATTTTGGCTTTGCGGGCGCTGCCGGTGCCGGTGGTAGCGGCCGTTCACGGTCTTGTTACCGGGGGATCGCTGGGCCTGGTCCTGGCGGCCGACGGCGTTCTCGTGAGTCCGAAAGCCAGCTTCACCCCCTACTACAGCGTGGTGGGCTTCAGTCCCGACGGCGGCTGGACGACCATGCTACCTGGTCTCATCGGCCTCAAACGAACGGCCGGTATCCTGATGCATAACCGCACCGTCACGGCCGAACAAGCGGTCGCCTGGGGTTTGGCCGACCGGATCGTGCCTGCAAGCCAGATTCGCCAGCAGGCCCTGGCCGATGCTGAGGCTATCGTTAGCAAAAAAAGGGGCAGCCTACGGCATACGAAGCGTTTATTAGCGGCCGGCGACGGCGACCTGGCCAAACGGCTAGAAAAGGAACGGGCCCGATTCGTTCGACAAATCAGGACGGCCGAAGCCCGCCAAGGCATCCTGGATTTTATGGCCACCCGTTCAGGACCGACCGGGCAACAAAAGGTGGGCGGATGAAACGAGCGCCCGGCGACGGAATATGTATCAAGAGAAGCTAATCGTACGCACCAAGCTGGCCCCGCCACGCCTGCAGCGCCATACGCTGGCCCGGGAGCGGTTGACGCGACGGCTGCTGGAGGCGACGGAGTATCGCCTGACCATCGTTCAGGCCGGCACCGGCTACGGCAAAACTACGGCCGTAGCGGGCTTGGCCGATGAAGGCTTACCCCTGGTCTGGTATCACCTGGATGTGGACGATGCTGATCCGCTGATCTTTTTACTTCATTTGCTCCACAGTTTCAGCGAGGTTCTGGGCGGGCAACCGGAAGCGACGTTGGCCTCATTGGAGCGATGGGAACGGGACGGCCGGGCATCCCCCTGGATCAGCGTGGTCGATCTACTGGTCAATGAAGTCGCCGAAGGAGTCGAGACGCCCGTTTTATTGGTCCTTGACGACGTCCATCACCTGAATAAAGCGCCAGAAGCGATGCGCATCCTGGATCGCTTCATCGGCCGGGCGCCAACCCATGTGCAGGTGATCTTGTCCGCGCGCCATCCCCTACAATTGCCCAGCCTGGTGAATTGGCGCGTTCGTGGGCAGATACTGGAGATCGGCCAGGAGGAATTAGCTTTTTCACCAGAGGAGATCGAAGCCCTTTTCGCCGAGAAATATGGCCTGTCGCTCACGCCTGATCAGATCGAGTTATTGGCTACCCGCAGCGAAGGCTGGCCTATCGCCTTGCAATTGGTGCGGCAACGATTACAAAGCGGCAAAGGCGAGACCTTGAGCCAGGCATTGGGCCAGGTATCGGGCTCGGCCGGCGACCTTTTCGCCTACTTGGCTCAGGAAGTACTGGCTCAGCAGCCGGCCGATGTCCAGGAATTCTTGGGCCACACGGCCCTATTGCGGCAGATGACGGCCGCCATTTGCAATTGCCTGCGATCGGCCGGCGATAGCGAACAAATCTTGCGCTACCTGGTCGATAATGAGCTATTTGTGGTGGAATTAGGCGACGGGCATGTGCGTTACCATCATGTTTTCCGCGAGTTGCTGGGCCACCAAATGCCGTTAGAAGAAGCCCAATCAACCCATCTGAAAGCGGCCGACTGTTTCACGCGCCTGGGCGAACCTGAAGAAGTACTTTACCATCTGCTGGCGGCCGGCGCTTTTGACGAGGCCGCCCAACTGCTGGTCCAAATCGGGCAAGGCCTGGTGCGGGCCGGTCGGCTGGATACATTATCCGCCTGGATCGGGGCCTTGCCGCCCGATGTTTTACAGGATCATGCCCCGCTCATGGCCTACTTGGGCGATGTGGCCCGGCTGCAAAGTCGTTTTGAGGAAGCGCTAGGCTGGTATCAACAAGCTGAGGAACGGAGCCGGGCCAAGGGCGACCTGCGGGCGACCGGTCAAGCTTTACGCGGCCAGGCCAGAGTTTACCTGGATACGGTCGACGCCAGTAAAGCGGAGCGCCTATTGCAGGAAGCGCTGCGCCTATCAGACGGCCAGGAAGATCGAGAGAGCCGGGCCCGTCTGCTGGAGCTGCTAGCTGAAAACCTGGTCAATCGCGGCCGGCTGGCCGAAGCGCAGGTTTACCAGGTCCAGGCGCGCGCCTTGCGGGAAGAAGGTCCGGCCGAAGCCGAGCTGTCGGTGCGACTGTTGCTGCGCACCGGACGGCTGGATGAGGGGCGCCGGATCTTAGAAGAACGGGCCGAGCAGGAGCGGCAGGAGCCGGTCTTGCGACCCCGGGCGCACCGGGAGACGCTGCTGTTGCTGTCGCTGCTGCTGGCTTTTCAGGGCGAGCAAGAAAAGGCTTATCAAGCGGCCTTGGACGGCACCGATCGCGGGCAACTTCTAAGTTCGCATTTCATCACCGCCGTGGGCCATATGCGCCAGGGGCATGCCTGGATGCTGCGCAAAGATGAGAAAGGCTACGAGGAAGCAACCCGCCAATTTCATCAAGCCATCAAGCTGAGCGAACGGCTTGATGTGCCCCGGCTTAAGATCGAAGCTTTTTGGGGACTTTGTCAGGCCTACGGATTTCGAGGAGATTTAGCGGAAGCCCGCCGGCTGGCCGAAGTGAGTATCGGCATGGCCCAGGCAGTAGGCGACGAGTGGGTCGAGGCCTGTATTCGCATAAGCCTGGGCGCCAGCTACGCCCTGGCCGGCCGTAACGCCGATGCGGCCACCTGGTTGGCCCAAGCCAATACCGCCTACAGGGCCTGCAATGATACCTATGGCGAAGCGGTGGCCCGCTTGTGGCAATGTCTGGTCTGGAAGGCGACAGGCGATGTGGCCCGCCTCTCCCATGACGTCGACGATCTGCTGCAATTGGTACGCGAGCATGGTTATGCCTACTTGTTCCAACGCCGGACCCTGCTTGGCCCGCCCGATCCTAGGTCTCTGGTGCCGCTGCTGCTCTTCGCCCGCCAGACCAAACAAAGCAGCTACGCCGAATCGCTGTTAAACCAACTAGGATTACCACGATTAGTTTATCACCCAGGCTACCAGTTGCGTGTCCAAAGTTTTGGCTCGTTCCGGACTTGGCGCGGGCTGGACGAGATCCAACCCGAGGAGTGGCGGCGGCAGAAAGCTCGCCAACTGTTCCAACTGCTGCTCACCCACCGCCAGGGTTTGCTGGACCGGGAGCAGATCGCCGACATGCTGTGGCCCGCTTTAGGTCCCGAAGAAGCCCAACGGGACTTTAAGATCGCCATGAGCGCCTTGTATGGCGTCTTGGAACCCCATCGCGACCGCAAGACGCCCTCGGCTTACATTAAACGCGATGGCACACGTTATGGCTTGCGGCCGGAAAGCGATTGGTGGCTGGATGCGGCCGAATTTGACGATCTCATCGCTCAAGGCGACCGGCTACAAAAAGAGGAACCGAAAACGGCGCTACGTCTCTATAAAGAAGCGCTGGACCTCTACCAGGGCGAATATTTGGCGGAATACCCTTATGAAGAGTGGTGCAGTGAAGAACGGGAGCGCTTGTTGACCCAATACCTGACCACAGCAGAGCGGGTGGCTCAGGTATTGATCGAAAGCAAGGAATGGGAGGAAGCCATCGAAGTCTGCCGTCTGATCCTGGCCCGGGATGATTGCTGGGAAAACGCCTACCGGCTGATGATGGTGGCTTATGACCGGTTGGGCAATCGTTCACAGGCGCTGCGCACATATCAGCGCTGTCTCGAGCGATTAAAAACGGAGCTTGAAGTAGAGCCGGCCGCGGCAACTGTGCAGCTTCACAAGAAATTGCTGGCAGGTGATCCTTTAGCTTAAGACTGGCCTAATCTTAACGGTTAGGAGTACACACTCATCTCCTATCCAAGAGATTGGACCACTCCGCGCTGCTGCAATCTAATTATGCCGCGCACCCTTCCCCTGTTACTGGCCTGCAACTCGCGCTTGATATCATTCGTTTGTTATGCTCGAAACGAACGTCGACTCCTTCATTTTGCGTTTTGTGCAGGAGCAAACACCCGTTAGCGACCCGGATGCGGCCGCCTGGCATGGCGTCATCCGTCACGTCCAAAGCAGCGAAGAGATTCGCTTCACCCGCATCGAAGACGCGCTGCGCTTCTTAGCCAACTATATCGAGATCAACGGGCAGCAGCCTTTTCAAATCGAGTCCGGGTCGGAAGCGTGACGGTCGGCGGGGAAACAATCAACCAACACTTATTTCATCACTGGAGCATCAGTGTGCAACGGTTTCTTCACTTTTATTACCTACCGTGACACTCAGCAAAGGAGCAAATCATGGAATTGCGTTTAAAAAACAGAGTCGCCCTCGTCACCGGTGGCGCGGCCGGCATCGGCAAGGCCACGGCCATTCGTTTTGCCGAAGAAGGGGCGAAAGTCATCATCTCCGATGTCAACCAGGAAGCAGGCGAAGCCCTGGCCGCTGAAAACGAGGCCATTCGCTTTTATCAAGTCGATATCTCCGACCGGCAAGCGGTACAAGAGTGGATCGATGGCGTTGTGGCCGAAACCGGCCGCATCGATATCCTGGTCAACAATGCCGGCGTATTGCGCGATAGCCAGTTGGTTAAGTATAAGGAAGGGGCCGTGATCAGCCAGATGGCCGAAGCTGACTTCGACCTGGTCATTTCGGTCAATTTGAAAGGCGTCTTTAACTGCACTCAGGCCGTGGCCCCGGTGATGATAGAACAAGGCGGCGGGGTGATTCTCAACGCCACCTCCATCGTCGGGCTGGACGGCAATTTCGGCCAGACCAACTACGTAGCCAGCAAGGCAGGCGTGATCGGCATGACCAAGGTGTGGGCGCGGGAGTTCGGCCGTTACGGCATCCGGGTCAATGCCGTCGCCCCAGGATTCACCTTGACCAAGATGGTGCGCCAGATGCCAGAGAGAATCCTGGATGGCATGAAGAGTAGGACGCCGCTGCGCCGCCTCGGCGAGCCCCGGGACATCGCCAACGCTTACCTGTTCCTGGCTTCCGATGAGGCCAGTTTCATCTCCGGTGAGGTGCTGCGCGTGGACGGCGGCATTGTGGTCGGCACTTAAAAATAAAGCACGGTAGCAGGTCTATTTGCTACTGGCTTGCTACCACTTTTTGATATCGTAAAGACTGGAATCTGGAGGCTGACAGAATTTGATGAATGAAGAAATAACATCCGTATGGGAGTCGATGTTTAACTTGATGAGCGGCAGTTTCGCCGCCACCATGAAGGTTCAGCAGGCCAGCATGCAAGCGGCCGCCCGCAGCATGGAATTGACGGCCAACGCCTACGCCCGCCTGTGGGGTCTATCGACTGATGAAGTCATGCCCTCCGACAGGCGCTTCAAGGATGATGCCTGGAGCGAAAATGTAGCCGCCGACGCCATGAAACAGGCTTATCTGATCTCCGGGCAATGGCTGCTGGATATGGTCGATGGCTTGGAAGCAGTCAACCCTGATCTGCACCAGCAAGCCAAATTTTGGTCACAACAATATATCGACGCCCTGAGCCCATCCAATTACGCCCTGACCAACCCGGTGGTGATCCAAGAAACGGTCCGCACCGGCGGCATGAATCTCGTGCGAGGCATGGAGAATTTCCTGGCCGATGCCCAACAAGGACGGATCAGCCAGGTGCAAAAGGGCTCCTTCGAAGTGGGGGTAAATCTGGCCATCACTCCAGGCCAGGTGGTGTATCGCAATCCACTCATCGAGCTGATCCAATACAGCCCTTCCACCGATAAGGTACAAGAGATCCCCATCTTGATTGTCCCGCCCTGGATCAACAAATATTACGTGATGGATATGCGGCCGGAGAATTCGTTGTACAAGTATCTGGTCGACGCCGGTTTCACGGTCTTCACCATCAGTTGGAAGAACCCAGATGACTCCGTCCTGGATCTGGAATGGGACGACTATATGGATCTGGGTCCGCTGAAGGCTGTGGAGGTGGTGCGATCTATTACCGGCGTCGAAAAGGTGAATCTAGTCGGCTACTGCCTGGGCGCCATCATCACCCAGGTGACCCTGGCTTATCTGGCAGCTAGCGACCAAGAAGAGCTCATCAATTCGGCCACGCTTTTTACCGCTCACCAGGATTTTCACAACGCGGGCGATATCTCGGTCTTCATCAACAAGCCCGGCGTCGTTTTCTTGGACTGGATCATGAAGGCCAGCGGCGGGTATTTGGACGGCCGCAATATGGCGGCGACCTTCAATATGTTGCGGGCCAATGACCTGTTGTGGAATTACGTCGTCCATAACTACTTGTTGGGTCAGGAACCGCCGGCTTTCGATTTATTGCACTGGAACAGCGACGGCACCCGGGTTCCCGGCAAAGTGCACTCTTTCCTGGTGCGCGAATTTTTCCTGGAAAACAAACTCATGGAGCCAAACCAAATCCAGGTCAAGGATACGGGCGTGGATCTTGGATTGATCACCACGCCGACCTATGTCGTAGCCTGCAATGGCGACCATATTGTGCCCTGGCAGGGTGCCTTTTGCGTTCGCGAACTGCAAGGCGGACCAGTGCGCTTTATTTTGAGCGGCGGCGGACATATCGCCGGCATCATCAATCACCCAGCCGCCAATAAGAGAGCATACTGGGTCAATGACGACGAAGAAACAGATCCGGAGATGTGGTTGGCCAAAGCGGAAAAGAATGAAGGCAGCTGGTGGGTGGATTGGGTCCCCTGGCTGGCTGAACGCTCGGGCGATCAAATAGCGCCCCCGACCACGGGCAATGAGGAATACCCGCCGCTCATGGATGCGCCGGGCACTTACGTCTTGGAGAAGTAGAAAATGAGCCAAGAAGAGGAACCCAAAAAATCGGCGGTCGATCCCTTCGCTAACATGATGCAGTTCTACGATAACTGGAGCAAGACCTGGGCCAATTCAATGAGTGAAACGGTAGCCAATCCGCGCTTTGCCGAGACCATGTCCCAACAAATGGCGGGCAGCCTGGAATTTTGGTCCGTGGTGCGCCAGCAGGTAGGCGACGCCATGGAACAATATCTACAGCAATTGAGTTTGCCGACCCAGCAAGAGGTCGTCAGCCTGGCCGAGCGGATGACGACCATCGAAATGCGATTAGACGATGTGGAAGCGAAGCTAGATCAAATCCTGGATCATTTGAAAGAGTCTCAGGATTCCTAACTCCTTGGAGAGAAGTTTGGACGAATCGATTGCTCCACCTTGGGAGGACTTTTTCTTTCAATTTGAATCGGCTGCCAGCGCCTCCAACGAGGCAACTCAAGCCATGTACGGCCGGTCGGTCAAGGGCGCTAATATTATCGTTAAATCGCTGGATGCGCCGGTAGGACTGACGCCGAAAGATCTGGTTTGGTCCCTCAATAAAAGCAAATTATATCGCTACCAATCCAGCCGGCCGGCTGAGGAGCGCCATCCCGTCCCCCTAATGCTGGTCTATGCCCTGATAAATAAGCCATTCATCTTCGACCTGGTGCCGGGCCGGAGTTTCATCGAATACATGCTCGAACAAGGCTTCGATATCTACCTTTTAGATTGGGGCACGCCGGGACCGGAAGATAAGAACATCACCTTTGACGATTACGTGACTGAATATCTTTACCGGGCGGTGCGTAAAGTGCTGCGTGTTTCCGGCGCCGAAGAGATCAGCCTGCTCGGCTATTGTCTGGGGGCAACCCTGACCGTGACTTTCGCCGGCTTGTACCCGGAAGTGCCCATTCGGAACATCATCTTGTTAACAGCCCCGTTGGACTTTTCCAGCCAGCCCGAGGGATCGATGGCAGTCTGGCTGGACGAGGATCGTCTCGACGTCGATAAACTGGTCAATACTTTAGAAAACGTACCGGGCGAATTGATCCGCCACTGGGCCAAGATGTTGAAACCCATGGAGAATTTCGTCGGAGTCTATGTGAATCTTTGGAAATCGCTGGACGACGAGATGGCCGTGTGGGGCTGGCAGGCGATCAATCGCTGGGTGGAAGATGTGGTTCCGGTCGCCGGCGCGGCCTTCCGCCAATTCGTGAAAGAGTACGTTCGAGAAAATAAACTGGTCAATGATGAGCACGTGATCGACGGCCGGCCGGTCCTGATGGCCAACATTGACGCTTCGCTGCTCAACATTGTGGCCCAATATGATCACCTGGTGGACCAATCCCAGGCCGCAAGCATCATGGACATGGTAGCCAGCGAGGACAAAGAACTGAAGATCATCCCCGCTACCCATGTAGGCATCATGATCAGCGGCCGGGCCAAGTACAAGTTATGGCCGGAAGTGGCCAGTTGGTTAGGCGAACGATCGGGTTGATCGAGACTTTCATTTTTATCATTATGACCTAAGGGAGGAATCCCTTTAGTCTTCGTTAAATCTAAACGCACTTTCTAAATAAGAAACCAGGGATTCCTCATTCCGCTGCGCTGCATTCGGAATGACAGATCTCAATTGGAAAAGGTTTGGAGGAAAAAGAGATGCAAGCGGCAGACCTGTTGAGCAAACGGGCTCATTTGACGCCTGACCGGGAAGCGCTGCTCGAACTGGAGACGGGCCGGCGTTTTACCTACTTCCAACTCAATGCTCGGGCCAACAATGCAGCTAATTTTCTGTCAGAAAAACTAGGCGTCGGCAAAGGGGATCGGGTCTCCATCCTGGCCCAAAACAGCGTGACTTACCTGGAGCTATTTTACGGCCTGGCAAAAATCGGAGCCGTATTTGCCCCACTCAATTGGCGGCTGGTGGCCCGTGAACTGGCCTATATCGTCAACGATTGCGGATCGAAAGTATTGATTTGTGGACCGGAATACGCCATGACCCTGGCCGAGATGCGGTCGGAGATCGACGTAGAACATTTAGTGAGTTTGGAAGGGGCCCATATCCCAGGCAGTTGGCGCTACGAGGAAGAGGTGGCGTCGGCCTCTGACAAAGAGCCGGCACGACCGGCGCTGGATGGCGAGGATGCTCATTGTATCTTGTATACCTCGGGCACCACTGGCCGGCCCAAGGGAGCGATCATTCCCCACCGGCAAGTGTTGTGGAACTGTATCAACACGGTCATCAGTTGGGGCTTGACCGAAAACGATGTCTCGCCGGTGTTCACACCCTTGTTTCACGCTGGCGGTTTATTCGCTTTTCTCACGCCTCTATTCTATCTCGGCGGCCGGATCATCCTGGCCCGTTCCTTTGATGCCGGCGAGTCTATGCGGGTGATCATCGAGGAAGGTTGCACCGTGATTTTAGGTGTACCGACTTTATTCCAAATTTGGTTGGATTCGCCGGAATTCGCCTCGGCCGATTTCAGCCGGGTGCGCTTTTTCATTAGCGGCGGGGCGCCCTGCCCGCCACCGTTGATGGACACCTGGCGGGTCAAAAAGGGCATCGTCTTCCGCCAGGGATATGGTCTGACCGAAGTCGGACCCAACTGCTTCACCATGACCGACGAAGATTCGGTGGTCAAAAGTGGCTCGGTAGGCAAGCCCATATTTCACAGCCAGATGCGCTTGGTGGATGAAAACGGCAATGACGTGGGGCTGGGCCAAACCGGTGAATTGTTGATCAAGGGGCCTCACGTGTGTTCGGGCTACTGGCGTAATCCGGAAGCGACGGCGTCATCGCTGCGCGACGGTTGGTTCTATACCGGCGACATGGCCCGCCGCGATGAAGATGGCTTTTATACCATCGCCGGCCGTTTCAAGGACATGATCATCAGCGGCGGCGAAAATGTTTACGCGGCCGAAGTGGAGGCTGTCTTCGTCGAGCATCCGGCCGTGGCCGAAGCTGCACTCATCGGCCGGCCCGACGAGAAGTGGGGCGAGGTCGGCTTGATGGTCGTCGTCTTGGAAAAAGGACAATCGACCACAGAAGAAGAGCTGCGGGAATTTTGCCAGGGGCATCTTGCCCGCTACAAGGTGCCTAAACAAGTCATTTTCGCCGAATCGCTACCCTACTCGCCTTACGGCAAGGTGATGAAGGCTGAGCTAAAAGAAGTATTCGTGAGTTAGGAGAGTAAAATGCCCAAGCTACAGGCCAACGGCATCAACATATATTACGAGGTACATGGCTCTGGCAAGCCCCTGATCTTGATCAACGGCTTAGGATATGACCTGTGGATGTGGCATAAGATGGTCCCCTTTCTGGCCCAAGGCCGGCGGGTGATCACCTTCGATAATCGCGGCGTAGGTCAAACGGATAAGCCAGAAGGTCCGTATACAGCCCAGATGTTGGCCGATGATACGGCCGGTTTATTGCAGGAGTTAGGCATCGAGCGAGCGGCGGTGATGGGCCACTCCATGGGTGGATTTATTGCCCAGGCCCTGGTGCTCAGCCGGCCGGATATTGTGAATGAGCTGATCCTTTCGGCCACCAACTTTGGCGGCTCGAACCATATCCCTGTGTCGCAGGAAGCTATGGCGGTGCTTTCCGATATGACCGCAGATCCTGTGGAGCGCCTGAGACGCGGTATCGCCATTAGCTGCGCGCCCGGTTACGCCGAGGCTAATCCAGAGTTCGTACAATGTTGGCTCGATTACCGCATCGAACATCCCATCGAACCGGCGCCCTACCAGGCCCAGATAGCCATCGGCCTATCATTGATGACGGCCGAGGCCAGCTTTGAACCGCGCTTGAAAGAGGTCCAGGCGCCGACCCTCATCCTTTTTGGCGAGCATGACAAAGTCGTACCGCCGGGCAATGCGGAGTTATTGGCCCGGGAAATTCCAAACAACAGTATCGAGATATTGCCCGGCGCCGGGCATTTCTTTCCTTTTGAGGTTCCGGAAAAGGCATCGGCGGCCGTGATCGCATTTTTGTTATCATAATCAACATTGGTAGGGGTAAGCACGAAACTGAACGAAGTTCAGTCGCTTGCCCTAGGCAGACACGGAGGTTTGCCCCTACGATAATCTATATGTCACAACAACGTATTGAACCGGACAAAAAAGGCACCATCGACGTCGAAAACGGGTCCCGGCAAATCTACTGGGAATATTTCGGCCAGGGACAACGGGAAGTGGTGGTCCTACTGAATGGCCTGGCCATGTTCACCCGATCTTGGCACCGCACGGTGCCCCTGCTCCATCCGGAGTTCGACGTGCTGCTGTATGACTACTTCGGCCAGGGCCAGTCATCGCAAGAAGACGAACCATATTACATCGACAAATTGGCCGGCTATTTGATTCAGGTGATGGATACATTGGGAGTTGAGCGCATACATCCCATCGGCGTCTCTTATGGCGGTTTCATCGCCGCCGATCTCGGCCGGCTCTACCAGGATCGCCTGCACACGCTGCTGCTTTCGGGCATCCTGCTCACCCGCGAAATGACTTTCCAGTTATACCAGGATCTGTCGCTCATGTTTTATCGAGAGCCAGAACCGGCCTTTGAGATCTATACCCATTACATGTATGAGAAGATCTTCGGCGAACCAATGGCCCGCCGGATTTACGGCGAAAAGATGGAAGCCGGCCGCTTCAGATTCCACGATCGCTACAAGGACCGCAAATATTGCCTGATCCGCCTGACCGAAGCCCAGGATCCTTTTTTCGATAATATCGACCGCCATCCGGACGCATACAGCCATATCCAGACGCCGACGCTCATCCTGACCGGTGAGCAGGACCGGGCCATCCCAGTCTGGCAGCAGGAAAAGTTGCTGGAGATTCTGCCCAACAGCAAGCAAATTATGCTGCCGGAGTGTGGTCATATGACCTATATGGAGCGGCCCGAAATATTCTGGCCGGCCGTGCGGGCTTTTTTCCGGGCTAAATCCATCGATTTTGAATTCGAAGCAACCCCCGCCTAGCCGGGGTTATTGGAAGATAACGTTGACGAAACGATACGCACAAATTAAGAGCACCGGGCGTTATATCCCGGAAAAAGTGATCACCAACGACGATCTGAACCTGCTATTGGGCGAAAACGTGGGTGACTGGCTGGTGGAAAATGTGGGCATCCGCGAGCGGCATGTCATGGCTGATCATGAGACGACCTCAGACTTAGTCGTTTCAGCAGCAAACCAAGCCCTGGAACGAGCAGGTCTTTCGGCGGCCGATCTCGACTTGATCCTGGTGGCCACCGATACGCCGGATTACATCAGCCCGGCCACGGCCTCTGTGGTTCAGGCCAAGTTAGGGGCCGATAAGGCTGGCACCTATGATATCAACTGCGCTTGCGCCGCCTGGGTCACCGCCCTGGATGCGGCCGCTCGCTATATCGCCACCGACAGCGACTACCGGCATATCCTGGTCGCTGGTGGATACGGCATGTCCCGCTATATTGATTGGAGCGACAAATACACCTGCACCCTCTTTGCCGATGGCGCGGCCGCGGCTATCGTTGGCGCCGGCGATGAGCCGGGTTTCCTGGCCGGAAAACTGATCGCCGCCGGCGAGTACCACGACGCCCTGGGCATCTATACCGGCGGCACCTACCGTCCGGCTACGGCAGAGACGGTGGCCGAATATGGTCCACCCAAGGTGCAGTTCGTACGCAAATTCCCGGCCACGTTCAACAGCGATAATTGGCCGCCGCTCATCGAAGCAACGGTGAAAAAGGCCGGATTAATCTTGGCCGATCTCGACTTCTTCGTCTTCACCCAGCTCAATCTACGAACCATCGAGATGGTCATGGAGAAATTGGGCCAGCCGATGAACAAGACCCACAATATCATGGATAAGTGGGGCTATTTGGGATCAGCCTGCATCCCGGCCGCGCTAGATGACGCCCTGGTTCAAAGTGTCGGGCCAAAAGCAGGCGATCATGTCATATTTTGTGCCAGCGGTGGCGGGCTGGCCATGGCGGCAAGCGTCTGGAAATGGGTTTGATAGCCAACCTGCCAAGCTGATCTGCGGCCAGCGATACTGATCACGGATCACTCGCCACTGACCACTGGAGGAACGACTTGTATATAGGAGATTATTTAGGAAGACGAGAAATTTATTCGCCAGATAAGCTGGCCATCATCGACGTTGGCAAGGCGCCGGAAATGAGGCTGACTTACTGGGAAATGAATCAGCGGGCTAACCGACTGGCTAACTGGCTGCGGGGCATGGCCGGCGTGGGCAAAGGCGATCGGGTGGCCATTCTGGCACGGGACGGCGTGGAACACCTGGCTTGTTTCTTCGCTTGCGGCAAGCTGGGCGCCATTCACACTGCCTTTAACTGGCGGCTTCACTGGCGCGAACACCTGGGCATTATTGCAAATGTCCAACCGACGGTCTTGATCTATTCTGATGATTTCAAAGAAAGCGTGGCCGAAATAGCGGCCGCTCTGACCGGCAGCTCCTACCCCATCGGCCATTACTTGCATATCGAGGGTCAGGGAATCGCCGGTAGCCAACACTTGGAAACAGTTATGAATGCCTCCCCGGCAACGCCGGTCACCTGTGAAAAGTTGGATAAAGAGGACACCGCCTGTCTGCTGTTCACCGGCGGCACCACCGGCTTGCCAAAAGGGGCCATGATCAGCCACCGCATGATCTGCTGGAATATACTAAATACGGTGATCCACGATCTGCACCACGACGATACTTACCTGAATATCTACCCCTTATTTCATGCCGGCGGCCTGTTTGCCTACCTGTCATCACAAATCGTCTTCGGTAATACAACTATCTTGACCCGGCAGTTTGATCCGGAACAAGTGCTGGCACTCATCGAGCGGGAAGGCGTCACCGTTTTCGCCGGTGTGCCAACCATGTACCAGATGATGACTCAGGCTTCCAATTGGGAAACGGCCGACCTGAGCAGTTTGCGCTTCTGCACCAGCGGCGGTGCGCCGCTGCCGGTACCCCTGGTCGAGCAATATACTCGCGAGAAAGGCATCCGCTTCAAACAGGGCTTTGGCATGACCGAGTACGGGCCGGGTCTTTTCGCTTTGCCGCCAGAAGATGCCATTCGTAAAGCGGGTAGTATCGGCCGGCCCAATTATTTTGTCGACGTCCGGGTGGTAGATGACGACAACAAGCCCTTAGCCCCCAACCAGGAAGGAGAGCTGGTGCTTAAGGGACCCAGCCGCTGCTCGGGTTATTACGGCAATCCGGAAGCCTTCGCCGAAGTGATTGACGAAGAGGGCTGGTTTCACACCGGCGACATCGTGCGCTACGACGAGGAGTGGTACTTCTACGTGGTTGATCGCAAGAAGGATATGTTCATTTCCGGCGGCGAAAATATTTATCCCGTCGAGATCGAGAACGTGCTCTATAAACACCCGGCCGTACACATGTGCGCTGTGATCGGTCTACCCGACGAAAAGTGGGGTGAGGTGGGTATGGCCTGCGTGGTGCTCAAGCCCGGCGAGAGCACCGGCGAAGAAGAGCTATTGAGCTTCATGAAAGATAACTTAGCCAGCTACAAAGTGCCCAAGAGCGTCAAATTCTTGCATTCGCTGCCCCTATCGGGCATGGGCAAAATATTAAAACGTGAATTACGAGAGGAAATGATACCCAACTAATAGGAGAATGATCCATGTGTACTGTACCGACCCTACCCGGCGTAACCTGTAAAACCATCCCCACCAAACGCATCAAGACCCACGTCTTATTCAGTGGCCCAGAAGATGGCATTCCAGTCATATTCATTCACGGCAACTTCTCAGCCGCCACCTACTTCGAGGAAACGATGCTGGCCATGCCGGAGCAGTTTCGCTGTATCGCCCCAGATCTGCGCGGTTATGGCGATACGGAAGATTTGCCCATCGACGCAACGCGGGGAGCCCGCGATTGGTCCGATGATCTCAAAGCCCTGTCCGATGTCCTGGGCGATAAGCCCGGGCACCTGGTGAGCTGGTCCAACGGGACGGCCGCAGCGATCCAGTTTCAGCTCGATCATCCAGGTTTGGTCCTGTCGCAAACCTTCATCGACCCCATCAGCCCGTACGGTTTTGACGGCACCAAGGGACTTGATGGCGAGCCTTGCTACGATGATTTCGCCGGCTCAGGTGGCGGCGTCGTCAACCCCGAATTCGTCAAACGCATCAAGGACGGGGATCGCAGCGAAGAAGATCCCAATTCACCGCGCAATGTGATCAACACCTTCCTTTACAAACCGCCCTTCCGAGCCGAACGTGAGGAAGAGTTTTTGACGGCCTCGATGTTGGAGAAGATGGGTGACGACCGTTATCCAGGCGACATGGTGCCGTCGGCTAATTGGCCCAACGTGGCGCCAGGCGTCTGGGGGCCGATCAACGCCACCTCGCCCAAGTATTTCAACGGCAGCGCTATCGTCGATGCCGAGCCAAAAGTTCCGGTATTGTGGGTGCGCGGCGAAGAGGACCAGATCGTCTCGGATATGTCATTCTTCGACTTCGGCACACTGGGCCAAATGGATCTGGTGCCCGGTTGGCCGGGCGCCGACGTATTTCCGCCACAACCCATGGTCTCGCAGATGCGAGCCGTCTTGGATCGTTACCAGGCCAACGGCGGCCGGTATGAGGAAGTGGTTTTCGCCGACACGGGTCACAGCCCGCTCATTGAGAAGCCGGAGCAGTTCCGGCAGGCATTGTTGGCCTTCTTGTCAGGCGTTTAGTTCAAAGATGGATTGTCGTTTGTCACGCAAGTAAATCAAGGAAGATAACATGGCACCAAAGAATAAGGCTTTATCCCGGGGTGTAGCCGTCGTCGGGGCAGGCATGAGCAACTTCGGCGCCTTTCCCGGCCTATCGACCCGCGACCTGTTTGTGCAGGCCTTCCGGGAGATGCGGGCTTCGGTCGACAAAGGCCTGGACCCGGCCGATATCGAAGCTCTATATATCGGCAATTACAGCAGCGATCTCTTCGAAGGCCAGGCCCACACGGCTTCTTTGATGGCCGATTGGACAGGGCTCACGCCCCGGCCGGCCACACGCATTGAGGATGCCTGCGCCAGCAGCGGCGTCGCCTTTCGCCAGGGCATCATCGCCGTGGCCTCGGGCCTATACGACATCGTCCTGGTAGGCGGTATCGAAAAGATGACCGATCTACCCATCTCCGAAGTGACCGACACGCTAGCGACGGCGGCCGATATGCTCTACGAGATCCCGGCTGGCTTCACTTTCCCCGGTCTTTATGCAGCGATGGCTACGGCTTATATGGATCGCTATGGCGCGACGCCAGATTCGTTCATGTCCGTCGGACTGAAGAATCACGACAATGGTGCATTAAACCCTAAAGCCCAATTTGGCGCCCGGATCGCCGATATCATGGCCGCCAAAGTAGCGAAAGCACACAAGAAAGGTTACCCGGTCCCGACCTGGGCCAACGAAATGGCATTTTTACATGACGACCGGGCCAATCCGGTCATCGCCTGGCCCATGCGCCTCTTTGACTGTTCGCCTGTATCCGATGGCGCGGCCGCCATCCTGCTGGTGAGCGAAGAATTGGCCAAATCCTTCAGCGATGATCCTCTCTACATCGCCGGATCCGGACAGGCCAGCGACGTTGCTTTGCACGATCGGGCGGATTTGACATCGCTTGGTTCGGCCAGGCGGGCGGGGCAACAAGCGTATGAAATGGCCGGCGTAACCCCGGAAGACATCAAGATCGCCGAGGTGCATGATTGTTTCACCATCGCCGAGATCATCGCTACTGAAGATTTGGGTTTTTTTGAACCCGGCCAGGGCTATGAAGCTGCAGAGGAGGGTTTGACCACTCGCCATGGTCCTAAACCGATCAATACATCGGGCGGGCTGAAATCTAAGGGCCACCCAGTCGGCGCGTCGGGCGCGGGACAGGTGGTTGAGATCTGGAAGCAGATGCGCGGCCAGGCCGGCGAGCGGCAGGTGACGAAAGATATCGACCTGGCCTTAACTCACAACGTCGGCGGCACAGGCCAGAGCTGCGTCGTTCACATTTTTGAGAGGAGATAAATTCATGGCCAACGAAGCATTCAACAATCAAGCCTTTCAGCAATTTCTGGGCGAACGTAAGCTCATGGGTTCCCAGTGCGGATCGTGCCAGGCTTTGTATTTGCCGCCGCGCCCTTTGTGCCCTAATTGTTATGCTGAAGCCATGAGCTGGGTCGAGCTGTCGGGACAGGCTGAACTCAGGGCTTTTACGGTCGTTTCCATAGCGACCACGGCCATGATCGAGGCCGGTTACGGCCGGGATAATCCCTACTGCGCCGGCATCGTCCAACTGGATGAAGGTCCCTCGATCAGCGCCCAGATCCTAGGCGTCGACCCGAAGAAACCGGAAACGATCCAGATCGGCACCCCTTTGCGAGTGGCCTATATCGACCGCGGTGAAGGAGAGGAGAAGAAGAGTTTTTTGGCTTTTGAAGCTAACAATGATCAGTAAGTGGTTTATTACCAAGTAACTAAAGCATTCAGTCAGGTATATATGTCATTTCGAGCAAAGCGAGAAATCCCTGAAGCCTTTCGTTGACGTTATGCTTCAGGGATCCCTCCAAACCGGTCGGGATGACAAGACAACGATTTATATATTTCGCTGACGGGTAATAAATGCCTAAGATAGAGGCTAACAGCATTCAAATCTATTACGAGTTGCACGGGCCTGAAGAGGGTGATGTGTTAGTGCTGTCAAATGGCGTTTTGATGAGTACGGCCAGTTGGGCATTCCAGACGCCGGTCCTGTCCCAGCGCTACCGGCTTCTGCTCTATGATTGCCGGGGTATGTGGCAGTCGGAGCACCCGCCCGGCCCGTATTCGATGGATCTGCATGCCGATGATTTGGCAGCCTTGCTAGATGCTCTGGATATCGAACAGGCTCATATTGGCGGTACATCATACGGAGCTGAGGTCAGCATGGTCTTCGCCCTGAAATATCCCCAACGGGTTCGAAGCCTGATCGTGACCTCGGCCGTCAGCCAGATCGATCCCGTTCTCGAGGGATTGATCGGGGGCTGGATCGTCGCCGCTCGAGCCAAAGACCCCGAAATGTTCTTTCAAGTGGTTTATCCGCTGACCTTTTCCGATGCCTGGATCGCGGCCAACCAGGTCATTTTGGATGATGCCCGCCAACGATACAAAATGTTGGACTTTGACGCTTTGTTGGAATTACTCATGGCCTTCTCCCAGCTAAACATCACCCAGAACCTGGGCGAGATCACAGCCCCGACCCTGGTCATCGCTGGCGAGAATGACATCTTGAAGCCTCGCCATTATGCCGAGATCATCGCCCGGGAGATACCCGGGGCCGAGTTGGCACTCATTCCTCATGCCGGGCATGCGGCCTTATGGGAACAAGCGGCCGTATTCAATTCCCTGATCCTGGGTTTCTTGGCCAAACAAGGCGGCAAAATCAAATGACACAGCTTTCCGAGGACGGAGACAATAATGGTTCACTTTGATTGGATAAAACGACACGCCGAGCGCACACCCGGCAAATTGGCACTGATCGACGCTCACAGCGGTCAACAGCTGAGCTATGCCCAATTCAACGAACGGGCCAATCGTCTGGCGAGTTTTTTGAAGGATGAACTGGACCTTGAGCCGGGAGATCGGGTTTCTATCCTGGCCCAAAATAGCGCCGCCTACTATGAAGCGCTGTTCGCATGCGGCAAGATGGGCGCAATTCTCAATACCCTCAATTGGCGTTTGGCTGTGCCCGAATTAGCCTACATCATCGAGGACTGCCAACCACGGGTCTTGCTTTATGATGCCGAGTTCGGCGAAGCGGCTCGAGCACTCAAAGCCAACAGCACCATCGAAGAGTTGGTGATCCTGAATGGTGAACCGGATGGTACCACACTATCCGGACAATGGGCTTACGAAGATGCCCTAGGTACCGGCGATCCAGCTGGGGTCGAAATGCCCCGGCTCACCTATGACGACACCTGGGCCATCCTCTACACATCAGGTACCACCGGCCGGCCGAAAGGGGCCCAGGTGACCTACGGCAATTTCTTTTACAACGCCATCGGCATCGGCATGGCTGTCGATCTGACTTCCCAAGACATCAATTTGAACGTCTTGCCCGCCTTCCACGCCGGGGGGCTAGGTCTCTTTGCCGGGCCTACTTTCCACGCCGGCGGCACCGTGATCGTGATGCGGGCTTTCGATCCGGCCGAACTGCTGCGCTTGATTGAAACATGGCGGGTCAGCGTTTTATTATTGGTACCGGCCATTTACCTGATGCTGTCCCAATATCCGGATTTTGATCGTTACGACCTTTCTAGCGTGCGTAGTTGGTCTAGCGGTGGATCGGCTTTACCACCTTCGCTAGTCCATGAATATGCGCAGAAGAATATCATCATTCAACAAGGTTTCGGCATGACCGAGACGGGACCTACCGTCTTCCTGATCGGCAAGGAGGATGCACTGGCCAAGGCTGGTTCGGTAGGCAAACCAGTCATGCATACGGAGGTCCGCATCATGGACCGGGATGGTCAAGTGCTAGGACCGGAAGAAATCGGCGAACTTTGCGTCCGCGGCGGCAACGTAACGACCGGTTATTGGAACCGGCCGGAGGCTACGGCCGAGGCCATCGTCGACGGATGGCTTCATTCTGGTGACGCAGCCAAGTATGATCAAGATGGCTTTTACTACATCGTCGATCGCTGGAAGGATATGTTCATCTCCGGCGGTGAAAACATCTATCCGGCCGAGGTGGAAAACATCATCTACCAGCACCCGGTCGTAGCCGAAGTCGCCGTCATCGGTGTGCCTCACCCCAAATGGCAGGAGGTAGGCAAGGCCATTGTGGTGGTAAAAGAGGGCCAGGAACTCAGCGAAGCGGAGGTGATCGAATTTTGCCAGGGGAAACTGGCTCGCTACAAGATACCCAAGTCGGTCGCCTTCGCCGATTCTTTACCCCGTACAGCGGCCGGCAAGGTGCTCAAACGGGAACTGATGGAAAGCTACCGGTGAGCGTTAAGAAGTGAAGGATATGGAATTGTTCGTCGGCCAGATGGCCGAAGCAACCAAAACATTTAGCCAGGCGGATTTTGATCGCTTCGCGGCATTGAGCGGCGACGATAATCCCATCCATGTGGACCCGGTTTTTTCGGCCCAGACCCATTTCGGCCGGACGGTCTGCCACGGCATGCTGCTCTACAGCACCATCTGCCAGGTTCTGGGCCAACGTCTTCCCGGACCCGGCGCAATCCAATGGGATCAATCGTTAATGTTTCCTACGCCGACCTTCACCGGTGAAGAGATGGATATTGAGCTAAAAGTGTTAGAAACCCGGCCAAAGGAAGGCACGGCCGTTTTAGAAACGACCATCAGCCACCAAGACGGCCAATTTGCCTGCCATGGACAGACAACCGTCGGCTTAACCGGCCGGCTGCCAGGGGAGATAACATCGGCCAAACCGATAGATAAAGGAGAAACGGTTCAAGCATTCAAAGGTTTAAAACTGGATCAAAAAACGTCCACTACCCGGGTCTTCACGGAAAAGGATCTTGTCGAATATGCGGACCTGACCGGCGATAATAATCCGATATTCACCGAAAAGGGCTATGCCCGGGAGTTCGGGCTTGAGGACAGGATGATCCCGGGCGGATTGCTCGGAGGTTTGTTCTCCTATTTATTGGGCACCGAACTACCCGGCCGGGGGACCAATTGGCTCAAGCAGCGGTTGATCTTTTTGAGACCGGCTTATCCGGGCCAAGCGATAACGGCCGAAGTCCAGATTAGTCGGCTGCGAGCGGATAAAGAATTAGTCAATTTAGGTACCAACTGCTTTAACACATTCGGCGAGATCATTTGCACCGGCGAGGCGTTAGTATTGGTAAAAGATTTGTTATTTACAGCATGATAAAAGGCTTCATGCATGATGATCGTCAAATCCACACTATTCGAAGGAAGGCTGCATACTGTGCCAAGCACTACTAGTGCTTGGCATTATCGGTGCCTGACACTATCAGTGTCTGGGAGGTGAAAATGTAAAAATGTCACAAATAATGAGCGGCAATCTCGCCGCACGGTTTATAGTGATCCGTTACTTTATTGTTGATTAGGGAGGAAAGAAATGAGACAAAAGAAGAATCTATTATTACTGCTTTCCATGTTGGTTGTAATAGCCCTATTGGCTGTTGCTTGTGGCGGTGGTGATGAGACACCCACCGAAGCGCCAGAACAACCAACGGAAGTGCCAGCCGAGGAGCCCACCGCTGAAGAACCGGCTGAAGAACCGACCGAAGAGATGGCTGAAGAATCGGCCGAGGGCGGTCTAAGTTGTGAAGAGCCGGTCAGGGTCGGCGTCATCACCGACGAAAGTGGCTCACTGGCCATTTATGGCGCTCATGTCCTGCGCGCCTTCCCCTTGGGGCTGGAATACGCTACGGGTTCAGAAGGCGTCGAAGGCAATGGTTACACAAGCTACGACTTTGAAGGCTGCGAGATCCAGGTCTACATCCGCGACGACCAGAGCAATCCGGAAACGACGGCAACGGTCGGCCGCGAACTCATCGAAGATGTGGGCGTGGATATCATCGTCGGCACCGTTAGCTCCGGCGCCACGGCCACCCTGCAGGAGCTGGCCCGGGAAAACGAGGTCATTCACATCGCCGCCCCGGCGGCCGCCAACGACCTCACCGGCGCCACCTTCAACGAGTACTCTTTCCGCACCAGCCGGAACAACTATCAGGACGGCGTCAACATCTGCCAATACCTGACCCAGGAGTACAGTAAATTCGTGCAAATCGCGCCTGATTACTCCTTCGGTCATGGTGGCGCGGCCGCATATCGCGACGCCTGCACCTTGTTCGGCGGTGAATTCGTGGCCGACGACATCTTCGCCCCGGCCGATACCACCGACTTCACCCCCTACATGGACCCGGTATTGGAGGCCATCGATAATGGCGCCGAAGCGTTCCTCGTGACTTGGGCCGGCGGGGGCTTCGTGCCCTTGACCCAGGCGGCTAGTGACCTGGGCGTGACCGATCAGATTCCGTTCGCCTCGCCATTCGTCGACAACGTGGTCATGCCGGCCTTCTTCGCCGACGCCATCGGCACCACCAGCGGCATCCTTTACCACTACACCTTGGCCGATAACGAGATCAATGATTGGCTGACTGAAGAGTCTCTGGCCCGCTTTGATGTGCCGCCGGACCTCTTCGATGCCGACGCCATGAACGCGGCGATCCTGATTACCGAGGCTCTGAAAGGCACCGACGGCGACCCCAGCGCGGATGCCATGATCGGCGTCATGGAAGGCATCGAGTTCGAAGGACCCAAGGGTACCATCTTCATCCGTCCCGAGGATCATGTAGCCATCCAGGATATGTACATTGCCACATTGACGAACGTGGATGATCCGGAGTTCAAATACTTCGATCCCGTGGCGACGAACCGGCCCAATGTACCTTGTTTGCTGCCCGAAGAACTACAGGATCGCTGCGGCGACTTGCCTGTTGGCGCATTAGGCACCATTGAGGAGGCGACGGAAGCGCCCGGACCGGCCGAAGAAATGGCCGCCGTCTCTTGTGAAGAACCGATCAAGGTCGGCGTCATCACCGACGAGAGCGGCTCACTGGCCATTTATGGCGCCCATGTCTTGCGGGCTTTCCCGCTTGGCATGGAGTACATGAGCGGCGCACCGGGAACGGAAGGCGATGGCTACACCAGCTACATGCTGGATGAGTGCGAGATCCAAGTCTACACCCGCGACGACCAGAGCAATCCGGAAACGACGGCAACGGTCGGCCGCGAACTCATTGAAGATGTGGGCGTGGATATCATCGTCGGCACCGTTAGCTCCGGCGCCACGGCCACTCTGCAGGAGCTGGCCCGGGAAAACGAGGTCATTCACATCGCCGCCCCTGCCGCAGCCAACGACCTCACTGGTGCCACCTTCAATGAGTACTCATTCCGTACCAGCCGCAACAACTACCAGGACGCGGTCAATATCTGCCAGTATCTGACCCAGGAGTTTGACTCCTTCGTCCAGATCGCGCCCGATTACTCCTTCGGACAGGGCAGCGCAGCCGCCTTCCGCGACGCCTGCACCTTGTTCGGCGGTGAATTCGTGGCCGACGACATCTTCGCCCCGGCCGATACCACCGACTTCACCCCCTACATGGATCCGGTCTTTGACGCCATCGACGCAGGCGCCCAAGCCCTCATCGTCACCTGGGCTGGCGGCGGCTTCGTGCCCCTGCTCCAGGCTGCCAATGATCTGGGCGTGACTGATGAGATCCCCATCGCCGCCGGATTTGTGGACAACGTGGTCATGCCGGCCTTCTTCGCCGATGCCATCGGCACCACCAGCGGCATCCTCTACCACTACACGCTAGCCGATAACGAGATCAATGATTGGCTGACCGAGGAATCTCTGGCCCGCTTTGAAGTGCCGCCCGACCTCTTCGACGCCGACGCTATGAACGCGGCCATCTTGATCGGCGAAGCCCTGAAGGGGACAGGCGGAGATGCCAGCGCGGATGCCATGATCGGCGTCATGGAAGGCATCGAGTTCGAAGGACCCAAGGGTACCATCTTCATCCGTCCCGAGGACCATGTGGCCATGCAGGATATGTACATCGGCACTTTGCTCAACGTGGACGATCCCGAATTCAAATACTTTGAATACGTGGAGACCAACCGTCCCGACGTACCCTGCTTGCTGCCGGAAGGATTGCAAGATCGCTGTGGTGACTTGCCTGTTGGCAGCCTTGGCGGGGAGTAAATCTGATATAAGATAAGACGCTAGGTGAGAGGACCTCTTTGTCCTCTCACCCCACCTCTTTTTCAACTCGTGCTGGAGAATGACGATGGCCGACGAGACAATAATCCTGGAAACTCGCAAACTGCGCCGTGAATTCGGAGCCTTGATAGCGGTTGATGATGTGGATTTGGAGGTCAAAGCGAGAACGCTCCACTCCATCATTGGCCCCAATGGCGCCGGCAAGACCACTTTATTCAACCTGCTAAGTGGAAACCTGACGCCGACCAGAGGAAAGGTTCACTTCAAAGGACAGGATATCACCAACCTGCCCTTGTTTAAGACGGCCCATCTGGGTATTGGACGCTCTTTTCAGATCACCAATATCTTTCCCAGTTTGACGGTCTTTGAGAACGTGCGCTTGTCTTGCCAGGCCCTGGGCAAAGACAACTTCCGGATGTTTCGCTCATACACCCGTTACGACCAATACATCAACCGGACCAAGGAAGTCTTGGAACAGGTCGGTCTATTGGATCAGGCCATGCTGCCCGCACGGGCACTACCCCACGGCGCCCAGCGCAAGCTGGAGCTGGGCATGATCTTAGCGCCGGATCCTGAACTGCTGCTGCTCGACGAACCCACGGCCGGTATGGCATCAGAGCAGGTGCCCGAACTCATGGAGCTCATCCAAAGCATCCAGGAAGCCGGGGAAAAGACCGTGATGTTGGTCGAGCACAATATGAATGTGGTGATGTCCGTTTCCGATAGGATCACGGTCATGCACCTCGGCGCCATCTTGGCCGAAGGCACGCCGGAAGAGATCGCTTCTAACGAAAACGTGCAAACGGCTTATTTAGGCCAATTGTATGATGTTGCAGATAAGGTGAGTGCATAGGGTCTAGGCGTAACCCCTCCGCCCATCGGCGGGTTTTCTGCGCCTCAAAGGAAAGTGACCATGGACAATCTTCTAGAAGTACACGGTATCCACACATTCATCGGTCAGTTCCATATCTTAGAAGGGGTGACTTTAAAGGTACCCCGAGGCAGCATTACTGCCTTGTTGGGTCGAAACGGCGCCGGTAAGACCACTACTTTGAAGACGGTGCTAGGATTAACGCCCCCACGCGAAGGATCGATCATCTATGACGGCCGGGAAATTCAGAGCATGCGAAGTTTTGATATCGCCTCCATGGGAATTGGCTTCGTACCCGAAGATCGGGCCATTTTTCGTGATTTAAGCGTTCTAGAGAATTTAAAAATCGCCGAAAGAAAGAAGGGAGATCTGGCTCGAAAAGAGGATTTCATCTTCGACCTTTTCCCTGATCTCAAGCGCTTGATCAAGCTGCCGGGGACCAATCTTTCGGGTGGGCAGCAGCAGATGCTGGCTGTCGCCCGGGCGCTGGTGGCTGACAATGACTTACTCTTGATCGACGAACCCAGCGAAGGCTTGGCTCCGGTCATCATCGAACAAATGATGAAAGCCATCCAACAGCTTTCGGAAAATACAACGGTTCTCTTGGTGGAACAGAATTTCATCGTGGCCAGCCAGTTGGCCGAACGATACGTCATCATCGACGAAGGCCATACAGTCAAAGAGGGAGCGATGGCAGACCTGGTTGAAGATGAAGCGACGATTCATCGTTACTTGGGTGCAGCGTAACGGAGAAAATATGATGGGTGGATTAGCAGCGACGTTCAGACATAACCGGATACGGATAGTCACGCTGGTAGCGCTATTCCTGGTCTTCTTGTTGGCCATTCAGGCCATGGACACCGAGGATTGGGCGATCACTGTGCTGCGTGGTCTGTCGGTAGGCATGATCACCTTTCTTGTTGCCTCGGGCCTGTCCTTGATCTTTGGCCTCATGGATGTGCTCAACCTGGCCCATGGCGAATTATTCATGCTGGGGGCCTATGTAGGCTGGACAGTCTTCGTCCGGCCGGACACATTTGTGGATGCAGTGCCGCTGGTAGCGGTGTTGGCAGCTGGTCTAGTCTTGGTGCCGGTATTTCAAGCCTTGTTGGCTCGGGTCAAGATCTCACCCACCGTAGCTCGACTATGGCCTTGGCCTGTTATCGCCCTGTCCTTGGTTGTGCTCTTTCTAACGGTGCCGCGATACCCGATATCCATCTGGGATCCAGACGTATATGCCGAAAGCCCCATCACTTTCGCGCTGGCTCTCAGCCAGGGAAATTTAGTGCTGCCAGAAATGGATATTTCTACTTTTGATCCGCTGATTTCGCTGGTCGGCGCGTTCATTGGCATCGCCTTATTGGCTGTTGCCGTGGTTGGCTTGCGCGATCGCAATAAAAAAGTACGGGCCAGTACGGTGATTAACCGCCGGCGGGTGATCATTTCCCTCGCTCTGTTGGTCATTGGCTTCGCTTTCCATTTTGGCAATGATGCCATCACCGATAGCTTGTTGAACATGAGCACAACCGTCCGCTTTTTCCTGGCCATTGGAGTGGCGGTATTGATGGGCCTTGTCCTGGGTGCGATGATAGAGGTGACCATGATCCGGCCATTATACCAGCGACCCATTTACCAACTGATGCTCACCCTGGGTCTCAGTTTCATCATCATCGAAATCGTAAGGGTGATATGGGGACGGCCGGAATTTACCATGCCCAAAGCGGCTTTGTTCGACGGCGGCGGCGAGGGCTGTCCGGCTACCAACATCGCTGATTTGCTAGAACATCAATGTTCGACTGTCCTGCTTTTTGGCAGTCGTATACGCACCTACAATGAGATCTTTATCATCCTGGTGGGCATCATCGTTCTGGTAGGGGTTTGGCTGGTGCTCCAGCGGACCCGGATCGGCATGATCATTCGCGCCGGCGTGCAGGATAGCGAGATGGTGGAAGCGCTGGGCATCAACGTTCGCCAGGTATTCACCATGGTTTTCGCCCTTGGTGTGGGGCTGGCTTCCCTCGGCGGGATTCTGGCAGCTCCTTCCATTGGGCTTTCGACCGAAATGGGGACCCGCTTTTTGCTGCTGGCTTTGATCGCCCTGGCCATTGGCGGCCTGACCAGTTTTCCAGGAGCGGCGGCCGGTTCCATATTGGTGGGCCTGCTGCAACAATTCATCATCAAGTATGGCCAAATTGGGATCAATCTACCTTTCTTGGATGAACCATTTAAGCCGTCGCCGCCGCTGGTGCCGGCTTCCGTTGTTTTACTCATGGTGATCATCTTGCTGATTCTACCCAACGGCCTCTTTGGCAGAAGTGAATCGTAAGGGAGAAAAGGGTTATGGATACGACGCTTCCAGGGATAGGAACCGAAGAACAAGGCGCGCTGGCCTGGCTCAAGAGAAACCGAGGCCTGGTTGGGCTCTTCATTCTGCTTATCATCTTTCCTTTTCTCGTTGCGCTGTTCGATGGGCAGTCATTTTCCGATGTTTTGGCCAGCGAATCAGGCGTTGCTAAGTTCCTGCAAGGACTGTTGATCGAGGTCTTCATTCTGGCCATTTATGCCATCAGCTACGATCTGATCCTGGGCATCACCGGCTTGTTATCCTTCGGCCATGCGATGTTCTTCGCCATGGGCGCCTACTTCACCGGCATCGCCCTCAAGAGCCTGGGATGGGGCTTGTTGGCGACGGTGTTGGGCGTACTGGTCATCGGCATCCTTCAAGCTTTGCTCTTCGGTATTTTGCTGCCCAGGGTTAAGGGCATCACCTTCGCCCTGGTGACACTGGGAATCGCCTCCATGTTCTTCATCATCGTGCAAGCCAGCGAGCTCGCCGAGTGGACAGGAGCCGATGTAGGCTTACAGGGCGTCATCGTGCCCGATCTCCTCAATACCTCCAATGAAAGGTATCGTTTTTACCTGTTTGCCCTGATATGTACATTCGTCATCTACTTGATTTACCGGCGCTTCGTCGATTCACCCACCGGCCGGGTTTGTGTCGCCAACCGCGAAAATGAAGATCGAGCTCTGATGCTGGGCTACAACACTTTCTACTTCAAGCTGGTGGCCCTGATAATTTCCTCAATGACTGCGGCCTTTGCCGGTTTCTTGCACACCCTTCACCAACCCATCGTCAGCCCCAATGTGGCCGGTCTGGGATGGACGGTAGCGGCCTTGTTGATGATCCTCATAGGCGGCGTGGGCACATTGGCCGGCGCCTACGTGGGCGCGGCCGTCTTCCGGCTATTGGAGTTCTTCCTGGATAAGTGGTTCGGCGAGAGCGCCAGTTTCTTACTGGGTGTCATCTACGTCTTGCTGGTCCTATTCGTTCCCTACGGCATCGTCGGCACCTGGCGCATGCGCTCGTGGCAAGTCAAGCAAGGGCGAGATTATCTGGTCAACTTACTAACCGGCGGCGCTGTTAAGGGCGGCGAAGGGAAAGAAGGCGAAGAAGAAGGATCGGCCGGTCCAGAAGGCTGACGAAGCCCCGTTTTCTTTTCGAGGGAGACTCTAAAAAAAGTAGCGCAGGTTGGCAATCTGCCAGAAGTCAGAAAAAGATCTACCCTACGCTTGCCCTCTTACTCATCTAACTGTTAATATTTTGCAGACTTAACGGAAATATTTGGAAGGTAGTCGGCATCGACCAGGTCAACGGGCTCGAAGCGTAGGTCTAATCCGAAAAGGTGGCAGTTAAGTAACTCGTGTTTGCGCCAGATTTCTGACTTTGGTTTCCTTACCGAGTTTCCTAACCATCGTTTTGTCCTCCAAAGTTATTGTAACCTATGGTGAAAACCTCCCTTATTCCTAACTACTGATCTGTCCCACTGTTGCTGACCTCACACAGAAGATTAAGCCCAGATCGTGCGCCTTATCTTCAATTTATATGTAGATGACAGTTTATCCATTGGGGGGATCGCGAAAAAGTTGACTGAAATGGGCATATCGACCTCTGCAACAATGCGCGGCCTTTCTAAACAAAGCGACCCATGTAAATGGTATCGGGGCACTGTGCATAAGATACTCAAGAACGAAACATATGCCGGAGTGTGGCATTTTGGAAAAAAGGCTCACCGAAATGGTAAAGATGTAAACAATAACAGGGAGAACTGGATACCTGTTGAGGTATCTGCCATTGTAACTCGTGAAGCCTGGAACCAAGCACAAAAACGCCTGATTCATAACAAGCAGCGTTCGAAACGTAACAACACCAAGTTTCAGTACTTATTACGCGGCCGTCTCACTTGTGCTAATTGTGGAGAACCAATGTCCGGCCTTGGTAAAACCATAGGCCACAAAACCTACTTATACTATCGTTGTTGTGTCACTCAACTTTAGATAAATAAAGGACAAAGGCGGCTTGTGACTTGCACAAACCGCCCAGATCGTAGAATGGTGAAGTGTGAACCAAAACCGGACCACGACAGAGCAGCTTAACAATCTAATCGAATTTCGACAAGGCGTGTACGAACATGGTTTGGTCGGTTATCGCGATGCCCAATTTGAGATGATGGATGCTGTGCTATCCAACATGCGGGTGCAATCATACGCCGAGCTAACCCTATCACCATTGTTCCGACGGGGCTGGGCTAGTGGCTACGCAGCCGTTGAAGAAGGTCAGCAATGTGCAGAATGGCTCAAGATGGCATTTTGCCGGCAGGTACCGTCAACTGGCATACAAGTGTTTCCACTGGACACGACGGTCTGGCCGCATCCCAGTGCCCGGACGCTGACGGGTTTGGTATACGAACATAGCCCGACGAGAGCCAAAGGTAAGCATACGGCGGTCAAGGGACATGTTTATTCCCTCTTGAGCTGGGCGCCAGAACGAGGCAGCAGTTGGGCTTTGCCCATCGATAGCGGCCGGCTTCGACCAGAGCAGACAGCCGTCGACTTAGGCGTGACGCAAGTGGTCGCCTTCTGCCAGCGGCGAGCGGCCCAAGGACACCCGGGTGGTCTGGATGTCGTTGTGGCCGATGGCAAGTACGGCAACCATCGGTTCCTGGGCGGCCTGCAAGATACCCCCTGCGCCAAAGTGGTCCGTTTGCGTCGTGACCGAGTATTGTATGGTCCGCCGCCAGCCTATGGTGGTCGCGGTCGACCCCGCAAGCACGGACGCCGCTTTGCCTTCAAGGAAGCGGATACCTGGCATGAGCCAGAGGAAGATGTGACCTTCGTCGACCAGCGTTGGGGCCAGGTTCGTCTCCGCGCCTGGCAAGGCTTGCATGCTAAGTAAGACGCTGACATCGACTTCCATGTCATCCTGGCTGAGGTTCGCCTGGAGCGAGATAAGCGACCAGCCCCCATCTGGCTAGGCTACCAAGGGGCTGATGGTTACTCAGTGCGGGATGTGTGGTCTTGGTTCGACCATCGCTGGCCTATCGAACCCAGTATCCGTTTTCGTAAACGGCGACTCTGCTGGACTTTGCCGATGCTCCAACAGTCAAAACGTTGTGACAGGTGGACGCGGTTGGTTGACGTGGCCTATTGGCAGCTTTTTCTAGCTCGCCAACTCGTCGCTGATCGGCCTCTACCTTGGCAAAAGCCACAGAACAACCTGACCCCGGGCCGCGTCTTGCAGGCCATGGCCTTGCTTTTTGCCGTGATTGACACACCAACCCAGTCGGTTCAAACGCGCAGAAAATCACCCGGCTGGCCAAAAGGTCGCCAGCGAAGTCCACCGCAGCGCTACAAAACGGCCCGACGAGGCCAGAAATAGTCCGACCTACCGATAGAAGCCGGTCGAAAATTCGATTGTTAACGTACATTTGGAACTGATGATAAGTTCCAGTAGTTATCGTTTATCTAAACTCGAGAAGTAAACAAACTGATTCAGATAGCTACTCGGTCGTTTTGATGAGGATGCGGCCCCAATCTGCGTGGTCGCCATTTATAGTGGTAGTATCTAACTACGACAATGAAACGGTCCTGCAGCCATTCGAGGTATGTTTGAGCGATGATATGGTTTACGAGCTAGTTGTTACCATGAAATATGTTGGAGAATCGGCTTAGAAGGATTGTTGACCATGAATGAACTTCCTCCCGAGCTAGCAGTTTTTGCCTCGCTCCTTGATGCCCAACCTCAGCCAGTTCGTGAAGCTTTTCAATATTGCTTGTGCTTGATGATGGTTGAATCAGGGAAAATGAAGCTAACGGCAACTGTTCCTGGTGAATCCTCCCCTATCTGCATGTTTGAAACGGTTGCCGGCGACACTTTCAGTGTGCCTCGGCCGTCAATGAGCCCAGAGCAAGAAGTCGAACTTATAGCCGTGTTGCGGACTATTCTTGAAGAAGGCGAGCCCCCTGACTGAGCTCAGTGGTTTGCCGTGCCATGGGAGGTCGTAAGGCGACGGGGGATCAGCTAAGAAGATTACCACTGCATATGAGCACTATTATATGGGGTAGATTCTAGATTCTACCCGAGTTTTGTAGTCATTTCTTTTTATCTTGTACATAATCTTGTACATAATCTTGTACATAAACCAAACAGCGTACCCCAACAGCGGGCTGCTGAAACATGATGTGTCTGGGGGCTTTAGCGAACCTATCTACCAGGCACTGCATCAAGATCCGCAGTTGTTACTGGATGTGGCCAGCTTGCTTTTGGAGAAAAATTTTCCAGCATCGTTGCACGATGACATCTGCCTGGCCGTTGGCTTGCAAAGAGACCTGCCTGTCGTTACTGCTGGTGCCAACAGACACTACCGGGATCCGGATTTTCGGCCGAGCGTCCTTACTGCCTATGCTTATCGCTGTGCGGTTTGTGGCTTTGATATGCGACTCGGCTAGCGCACGGTCGGCATTGAGGCGGCGCATATTAAATGGCATCAGACAGGCGGTCCGGATATCGTCACTAACGGTCTAGCTTTGTGCATTATGCATCACAAATTGTTGGATCTCGGCGTGTATACGGTGACAGAAGGCCGGCAAATCCTCATCTCAGACAAAGTACATGGATATCACGGGCTTGATGAATGGGCCTTGCGCTATCATGGGAAGGCGTTGGCTTCTCCACAGGACCCGAATGACTTCCCGCAGCCCGCGTTCTTGAACTGGCACCAACGGGAGGTATTTAAAGGATCCCCGCGCCACTTGGAATAACCTGGGAGCCGCAATACTCTTCGGGTCTAAGAGTTTGTTTTGCACTATAATTTCACGCCAGCGTGAGGAAGGATTATCTAAATGGTGGACAAGTCACTAATACCCATCGAACAGAGAGAAGTCGATTTTTACGGCGACGATATCCCGGCCGTCATCATCGAAGGCGGCGAGGTTTATGTGCCTGTTCGTCCTATATGTCAGTACTTGGGCGTACAGTGGTCGGCACAAAGCAAAAGGATCAAGCGCGATCCGATTCTCTCTGAATCAATAGTCTCCGTGTCCGTAATGGACACGCAGGGTGATCCACCACAGAGACGAACGATGACTTGCCTGCCTCTTGATTATCTGAACGGCTGGCTGTTTGGCATCAACGCCAATCGAGTTAAGCCTGAACTGAAAGAACAGCTACTCCGCTACCAGCGAGAATGTTACCGTGTTTTGGCAAAGCATTTTGCCCAACGTGAAGCAACGCCTGGCACGGCAACGTTGGCCCATGTGCGTGATATGAGTCTGGCAATCGCCACACTCGCTCAAGAGCAAATGGAATTTGAGCAGCAGACGGAGGATCGGTTTGAAGGTGTTGAGCTACGCCTGACTGTGGTGGAAGACAGGCTGTCGCCGGGAGAAGCCATCACTAACGACCAGGCTAGCCAGATCAGCCAGGCGGTGAAGGCTGTAGCCTTAGTTTATTCAAAGCAAACAGATGCGAACCAATTCGGGGCCGTGTACGGCGAACTCTATCGTAAGTTCGGCATCACCAGCTACAAGCTGTTGCCGGCTAGCAAGTTTGAAGAGGCTATGAGTTGGCTGACCGAGTGGCACCAAACACTGGTTGGAGATGAGTCGTTTTAAGCCATAGAATCCTACCGGCGTAGGGGATGATTTAACCGCGAACAGGTGTTTCTACAGGAGCAACATCTCGTTTTTGGACTTACCTAAAATGTCGGCATGCCAACAGACATAATGTTAGTTAGCAAAGATGGGTGCCGTTCGGTGTATTTGGTCGACAATTGGGTAGTATGAATTTTCGTGTGCTGATATACGCTAAGGTCTGAAGTCCTGGTGACCAATTGAACAATGTGCCTCTGCCTATTCCGCAGCCTACCGCCGCAACTCGGTGACAATTAGCTTGTCTACATCGGCGAACCTCTCGGGCTAAGATTGAAAACATCCTAAGATTCCGGGAACTAAATCAAATCATCTAACGTCTTTATGTGCGTTGCAGGAAATTAACCTGCAAACAAACAATAAAAAGGAAATGGGAAAAGTGTTCAATCACAATCAAAAAACTTACAAATTCAACAAAATGAAGGCAGGAGCAGGCTGGAATCCGTTATCTAATGATAAACAGAATAGCCTTGTCAAGAAAGGAATCAGCCTTTTCTTTATTATCATGGTGCTACTGCAACTAACAGCGTGTGGAACAACAACGACAGATACAGAAGAAAACCTTCCTCCTGCTGCTGTACTAGAAGTAGTACAATCTTGGCTCGCTGAGCAACTGAATGTGCCAGTGGAAGACATTAAGATTGTTAGTACCGAACAGGTGGAATGGACAGATTCTTGCTTTGGACTCGGCGGCCCGGCCGAAACATGTGCGGCCGAAGCAACCCCAGGCTGGCGAATAAATTTTGAGGTGAATGGACAGGCGTACGAAGTTCGCTCCAATGAGACCGGAACTCTCGCTCGCAGCCCACAGATCCCCTAAAGTCAAGAATGACCCATTTAGTCGGAATAAATCTTGTTGTTCTCTTAACTTCAAATCCTAACCGGTAAATAGCCTATCTTCTCTAATATGACCCAATGAGATTCAAAATATTCGTTGGGTCATTTTTACGTATAACACGCATAGCAATCGCATAAATTATTAAGCATACCTGATGGGATCGGGTAAATTCGGGATACGTACAGAAAGTTACCAAGACTCGACAGAAACCACCTAATTTCACACCGGATTTTGGGCGTTTTGAACCGTTTTTCGCCTCAACCCGTGCTTCTTCAACCACCGGCTCATATTCGTCTCCGTCGTACCAAAACGGCTAGCAATGTATTTTTGTGTGGAGCCTTCAGCAAGCAATCTTTCAATCTCATCCCGATGCTTATCAAGTTTGCTTTTGCCGCTCCCTTTAGGACGGCCAATAGGTTTGCCACTGCGTTTTCGTGCCGCCAGCGCTTCTTTTGTACGCTGGCTGATTAAATCCCGTTCAATTTCGGCTGCCATCGTAAAGGGTCGTCAAAGCTCTACCTGTGGGGCGACATGAACTCCAGCATACAAAGGCAGCTTACTTGCGCAAGCCCCCTGGCTTGAGCCAATCACTTGGTCGCATTTTCGAATCCTGCACGGCAAACCTTGTATGTAGAGGTAAACGACTCCGCCACCGGCACATGTGGCGGTATATTCTTTCTGTGTTTGATTCTAGCAGTTCCCCTAAGCGTTCCGCTGGCGCAGAAGCAGAGATTATGGGATCATCAGAAGCATGAAATGGGAGGTGCGTGACAAACTGAGCAGTAAAAATCCCGCAGGTTGTTTGCTCTTACTGAATGTGGTTAACAACTCTAGAAAGGTGAACAAATGGTTGTCGATCAATGCATGAAGCAAGAGGTTGTTACAGTGCCAGTCACGGCAACGATTGCGGAAGCCGTTTCTCTCTTTAACGATCACCACGTCGGCATGCTGCCGGTTCTAAATGGGGAAGGTCGCTTGGTTGGCATCTTGAACCTGCGCGACGTCTTGGACCTGATCATGCCCGCTTTCGTCAACCTGATCGACGACTTTGACTACGTGGGCGACTTCGGGGTGCTCGAGGGAAAGCAGCCCTCCAATGACCTGCTAATTCAACCGGTCACGGCCGTAATGGGACCGTCCGTCTCCGTCCCTGCAAACAGCGGCTTGCTTCGGGCATTCGCCTACTTGCACAAATACGAGCTCCTGGACCTGCCTGTTGTAAACGGCAGGGATCGCCTGGTCGGCCTTGTCTCGCGCGTCGATGTTGGTCGCGCCCTGCTGGCTGGCTGGCGCTTGAACATATAGGGGAAACGTTGATGACCGAGGTCATGCTGGTTTCTAGCATCATATTCCTCGTCACCTTGGCCGTCATCTTCACCGAAAAGATCCAGCGCTCCATTGTGGCCATATTCGGGGCCGTTCTCATGGTGGGCGTTGGGACAATCCTCGGTTTCTATGGTGAGGAAGAGGCCATCGAAGCCATCGACTTTCATACCTTGGGGCTGTTGCTGGGCATGATGACCCTGGTCGCCCTGCTGGAGCCCACCGGCTTTTTCCAATACCTGGCAATTGGCGCCGGCCGCTTGTCACGAGGCAACGCTTTCATTCTCCTGATTCTTCTAGGGACCGTCACTACCGTTCTCTCGCTTTTCTTGGATAACGTCACAACAGTTGTACTTATCGCGCCCGTGGGAGTCTTGATAAGCGAGATCCTGGGCATCAACTCTATACCACTGCTGATGGCCATGGCCTTGCTATCGGATACGGGTGGTGCGGGGACGCTGATCGGTGATCCGCCAAACATCCTGATCGGGTCGGCTGCCGGTCTGTCGTTCAATGATTTCCTGGCCAACGCGCTACCAATTGTGACTGTAACCTGGCTGGTGGTGCTGGGAATGCTACTCTATCTGTTCCGTAACGACCTACGCGAAAGTGTGATCGACGCCGAGGCTGTAGATAAGCTCGACCCGTCCCTCGCTCTTGATGATCCCGTCACGGCAAGGAAAGTACTCATCGTTCTTGGCGCGACCATCCTGCTGTTCTTCCTCCAAGACCGACTTGGTCTTAGCTCATCTTTCATTGCTCTCGCCGCGGCGGCCGTCGCTCTCATGTGGGTGCGTCCTGACATGCACAAACTCTTCGAGCGCATTGAGTGGAGTGTAATCATTTTCTTTATGGCACTGTTCGTGGCAGTTGGCGGCCTCGAGGCTGCCGGGGTACTGGACGCTATTGCCAAAGTCATTGCTGGCGCGGCCGACCTGCATCCGGTCCTGTTGGGCGTCGTCATGATCTGGGTGGTAGCAATTCTATCGGCCATTGTGGACAACATTCCCATCACCATCGCCTTGATTCCCGTGATCCTGAGCTTGGGCGCGACAGGAGTCAATACGACACCGTTGTGGTGGGCCATGGTATTTGGCGCCGGTTTTGGCGGCAATGGAACCATCATCGGATCCACCGCCAATATCGTGGTCGTCTCCGTTTCGGAAAGAACGCGCAACCCGATAACGGCCACTATCTGGAGCCGGCGCGGCCTGCCTGTCATGATCACCGCCTGTGCCGTAGCCAGCGTGCTGTTCGTCTTGATGTACCCGTTGCTCAGCCAATAAATACGCGACAGCAAACACTGCGCATTCCTTGAGCGTTATTGGTTTCGCACTATCAGTGTGGCGCACGCTGCCTTTCGCAGCACTTTTTCGGAGACACTGCCCATCAACCAGAGCCCTACCCCACTTCGGCCATGGCTCGACATGACAATCAGATCGACCTCATATTTGTCGGCGGTATCGACAATAGTGGCAGCTTCGGGGCCAGAAGCAGTCTCAACACGTATTGATAGAGACTCGCTTGTCTGGACTGCCTGAATATCTAGCAAATAAACCATTGCTGCTTCATTGAGATTATCTTCGATCTCTTCAAAGAGGTCATGGCTGCCAATGGGATCTTGGTCGGTAAATATGGGCGGTGACACCCGTAATAGCAAGATTTCTAAATTCCAAATGGATGCCAGGGCCACCGCAGGCTTCAGAGCGCGTTCCGATAGCGGAGATCCATCTAGGGGAACCATAACTCGTTTCCTAGGTAGCGACTCAGTGGTTCCTAGAGGTCGAATCATTAACGTATCGCAGGGAGCTCGGCGCAGGATCTTAATGGCCACATTGCCGTAAACCCAACGGCTAAGAGCATTTTGGCCGTGACTTGACATAACGATCAGATCGATGTCTTCTTTCTTTGCGTAATCGATAATCGATTTTGCTGCCGACCCGCTTGTTGTTGAAGTTATGATGTTTAATTCGGGTCTTATGAAGCGTCCGCGCAATGACCGCAGATACAAATCGGCCATCTGTTTTCGCGCATCGATAATTCTTCGGTTCAGAGTCGGATCGAGGTTCAGCACCAGACCAGTAACAACCTGAAGACAATGAACCTCAGCCTTCATAGAACTCGCGATTTCCATTGCGGGTATCATTGCCATCTCGGCCAATTCAGAGCCATCGAGAGGGACAAGAATACGCTGATATTTGAACGATGGTTCAGTTAGCTCTTTCACGGCACCTCCACGGATTTCGATACCTCAACCCTTGGTAATGAAGCCGCTCTTCTGCTCTCCCAATTCTTGCTGGATCTAAAGCTTTCGACATATGGACATCTATTATAGCATCACAAAGATTCAGTCAGTCCGAAGCTAAAGGAAAGTCTCAGTAGATAGGGGTTTTTGCATATCCCCCAACCAGGTTCAATCCAGCGTTTGAGAGACCGGTATGGACTGGATTGGATATCGTGCAAGCTCCTGCACCATCACCGCAATGTCAATCTGTTCAGGGGAGCCTCTGAACTCAAAACGACCGTGGAAATTGATGTGCTGCCAGGCCACAGGAGAAACGTGCTCCAACAAGGCAATCTGTCGGGCGTCCCCTGCTTGCTCCTTCAGGCGTAGCAGGTCGGAAAGAATGGTCGCGTTGTAGTGGATGATGCAGTTGGTGATCAGCCGGCTACACTCGCTCCAGATCTATTGCTCGTGCTCCGTCTTGAAGCGTAGCTTGCCGAAATTAGCGTACGATACGGCGCGTCGTAGCTGGTGGTAGTTCTCTCCCCGGCTCAATGCCCGTTGCACGTTGCTGCGTAACGGAGGTGAGTCAATGAAGTCGAGGAGGTAAAGGGAGCGCATAATATTATCGTATTCCCAGAGCGCGCGCTTGGTCCTGTTCTTTCTGGCGTATGCACTGAGCTTCCCGACGAGGATGAATTGCGTCGTCGTCTTGAGAGCCAGCGAGAGGAGGATGCGCTGGATGTTCTCCCATTCATTTTCGATTAGGCTCCGCTGGATCTTGCGAATCGGCTTTAGGGCCAAGCCACCATAGCGGCTGGGGTGCTTGAAACCGTACAGCGATGTGCGCACCTTGTCATAGAGATCCTTGTAGCGTGGCGCGAACTGATAGCCGAAGAAGTGGAGCAGGGCAAAGTTCACTGGGTTACTGCCATGAGTGTCGGTGGAATGGATAGTGGGCTGCACCTCGGTCGTGTTATTGAACAGCAAGTCGAAAACATAATGGCTTTCATGTTCGTTCGCGCCAATGACGCGGGCGTTGATCGGGATGTGGTTGGCAACGAGCGTGTAGGCCACAATCCCTTTTTTCAAGCCGAAGTATTTGGACGAGTGGCGGGCATTGATGGTATGCAGGCGGGTCTCAAATTTCTGGCCATCGCTGCTGGAGTGCACCGTCTCCCCGATGTCGTAGTGGTGGAAGATAGGGAGGCCGGCCGTCGCGTTGCTGACAGCATCGTTGGCTGCCTGCAGTGTCTCTAACCGGATGAAATTGTCCGAAGCATCGGCCAGCGTCGCGTAGGCGACATCGGAGATGGTACCCATGCGGCCCAATCCCATGTTTAGTATCCACTAGTAACCGGACAGAAAAGTGACATAGCACATATTTTGGGTATTTTCCTGAGAAAATCACGGATTTACCCATGATTTCGGCTCCTGAACGCGTTTTTTCTCTACATGATGACACATTCTGGGGCAAGCGAGCTTATCATTTCCGCTCTAGAAGCCAACAAAAACACCCGAATTTGGCGAATTTGACCGATTTGGGGGTCAAAAACACCCTGTGTCACTTTTCTGTCTAAAAACTAGTGGATACTAATTACACGACTCTGTATGGCTGGCGGAACGATCCAGCATCTCTCTTTCTCTGGTCCTATCCAAGACGACTAGTCTCTATGCACGAGTACATCAATAGTTTTGAGCGCTCGCTTGATGGATTCATCGATATCTACTTGTTAATAGAGGATACAACAACCAAGGTCCCTATTGGTTTTATCTATAACTACGATACAAGCAGGATCGACAATTATACATTCTTAGCGACATATTTGTGCCAGGATCGACGTAATCAAGGCGTCGGAAAGGTATCAATTGCAATGTTTATTGATTACCTGTTTTGCTATTTTCCTTTCAGGAAAATCTACTGTGAGGCATTTGAATTCAACGATGTGTCTGTTGGGTTTGCTAGGTCATACAAACTTGAACAAGAGGGCTTCTTCGCAAAGCATCGTTGGTATGGAGGCCAATACTGGGGACTTTACCGCTATGCATTGTACAGGGAGGAATGGCCAAGAATACACCCCAAGATTCTGGGAAGGTCTTGACGGCTTTCGCTCAAAGAAGCTCAGTGACCGAATTCAATCTCAACTCAGTGTAAGAAAGAATATGTGATCGAATGCAGGGATTGTAGTGCATTGCGTGCATTGCAATCAATACAATAGCCCAAACTAGATAGCTCCGAATAGTAGTGTTCAGAAACATGATAGCGGTTGGTTTCTTAACTTTGTTTTCCTAATCGAGTTTTTTGACTTATCGCTTCTGAGGAGAGGTTGATCGTTTATCAGCAAACCTAGGTATTAATTTGTGGGGGGTAAATCTACACCCGCTTCTATCAAATTAGAGTCGTATTTCGACGCGATCTCTCTTGTTTGATAGCAACATCGTAATCATTTGGCCGGGTGACAGCATTGCGCGGCTAGGGTTTAGTCATGAAAGAGTCATCCCTGTTCACCAGATTGGTCAATCTTTGAAATCTCCCCAGTTGGCCCCTTCTTTAAGATAACCTTATCTACCCGCCTGCCGTCCATATCAGCCACCTCAAATCGAAGGCCACCGTAACCGAAGTGGTCGCCCGGTGCTGGCAGGCTGCCTAACATGAAGACCACAAAGCCGGCTAGGGTCTTATATGTCCCCTCACCGGGAAGGGAGCGAATATCGAAGGCGCGCTTGAAATCATCTACAGAAATCAAGCCATCTACCAACCAGGTACCGTTCGGGCGTTGAATAATGGGCGGTTGGTCGATCTCGTCCATCGTCGGAATGTCGCCAACGATGGCCTCCAAAATGTCGAATGATGTCACTAGCCCTTCGATACCGCCATACTCATCCACCAACATGGCCAGATGTATGCCTGTCTCCCGGAAACGCTCCAAGACCTGCAAAGCTAAGGCATTCTCCGGGGCAAACAGTGGTTCTTGCATAACCTCGCGCAGTTTCAACCTTTCACCAGCAAGGCAGTTGGCAAGCAAGTCCTTGGCCCGCACCAGTCCGAGGGCTTTATCAAGCTGACCATCACAAACCGGGAAACGGGAGTGGCTGGAGTTCTTAACGACCTGTCGGATTTGATCGTCGGGCATGTTTACATCCAGCCAGGCGATCTCCGGCTGGGGAGTCATGATAGCTTCCAACGGCCGGTCGCCCAGCAGAAAGACACTCTCCACCATATCCCGTTCTACTTCCTCGATAATTCCCGCTTGGGCCCCTTGTTCAACGAGCATGCGGATCTCTTCTTCAGTCAGGGAGGTTTTAGGTTCAGCCTTTATGCGAAGAAGAGCCAATACGGCATCGGTTGCTAAACCAAGCAGGCGGACGATAGGCCAGGTGATGGTGGAAAGCGAGTGCATCGGCCGGGCGATAGCAGCAGCAATCCGTTCTGTGTTTTGCATAGCTATTCGCTTGGGCACCAACTCGCCTAGCACCACGTTCAGACAGGTAATGGTGCCCACGACCACGACCAGGCTAATAGCTGAGGCATATGGCGCTAACAGCGGAAGCTGGGCCAGCAGATCGGCTAAGGCCCGGGCAATGGTCGCACCGCCAATGGCCCCAGCGAAGATACCGATCAGGGTGATGCCGATCTGCACGGTGGAGAGGAAGCGGTTGGGCTTTTCGACCAACACCAGAGCAACTTCGGCTCCGCTATTACCGTCTTGGGCCATCTGTTGCAGGCGCACCCGTCTCGAGGAGACGATGGCCATCTCGGACATAGCCAGCAAGCCGTTTAAGATGATGAGCAAGAGAATGAGGATGGTTTCAAATAGAATTTCGGTCATGGTTTCATCGCTTATGGTTGAAAGAAATAGATGCTATGACTGAGGTGCCAGCCATTCTTTCCTGTTTAACTAACAGTTGAGGTGGTCGATCATCCTGAAGCAGCGCATCAGATTAGGCCATAGCGGTGGAATATACAGCTTCGTCTGCAGCAACATTTCAGGCACAAATACATTATACGGGAAAATTATTGGAATGCGGTTTTCGGTGCGAGATTTTTTCATTGGTTGCAGATTAGTGGGTTTTGGTAAAGAAACACATCCATAGGGGAAGGTTTCTTTACACGGCCACTAGAGGTAGTGAAGCAGTTTTCGAGGTATTCTAAGGGATAAAGTTAAGGGGGGTTGAACTAAACGCTTCGCGCAGAAAAATAGGCACAAGCCCCTAACAAATCCCCAATAAGCATTCCCCACAAGCTATATTTCCTATCAGATGTTCGTCCCATAATGATAGGAGGTATAAGCCATGACACCCTTAAGAAAACGAATGATGGAGGATATGCAACTGCATGGCCTCTCAAAGGGTACGCAAAAGACGTACGCTAACGCCATTCGCCGATTAGCCGAACACTACGGCAAATCCCCTGACCGAATCACAGAAGAAGAATTACGGCAGTATTTCCTCTACCTGACCTATGAAAAACAGCTTGGTCGGGGCACCTGCACCATCACGCTGTGTGCGGTCAAGTTCTTGTACGAGTACACGCTGCAACGGGAATGGCCCACGCTGAAGTTGGTGCGTCCGCCGAAGGAAAAGAAGTTGCCGGCCATCCTCAGTCAGGAAGAAGTACGCCAGATTCTGGGTTACGTTCACCAGTTAAGATACCGGGTCTGCCTTAGCACCATATATGCCTGCGGACTGCGTATCAGTGAAGGGAGATCGCTGCAAGTGGCCGATATCGACAGCGCCCGCATGTTGGTCCATGTGCGTAAGGGGAAAGGAGCTAGAGACCGCTACGTGCCGCTACCACAGCATACCCTGGAACAGCTGCGCCGGTGTTGGGCCAGCCATTGCAACCCAGTCTGGCTCTTCCCAGCTGGCTTCCATCGTCGCTCTTTAATGGCCGCATCTGAGACCCACATCTCCGGCAAGAGTGTTTGGAGAGCCTTTCGTGATGCCCTTGTGGCCAGCGGCATCCAAAAGCGAGCCTCTGTGCATACGTTACGCCACAGCTACGCCACCCACTTGCTTGAAGCTGGGATCAACTTACGCCTCATTCAGAGCTATTTGGGGCATCGTGCTCTGTGGACTACGTCTCAGTATACCCACCTGACTCGCCGCGCCGAAGAATTGGCTGGCGAGACCATTGACCAACTCATGGCTGACCTGCCATGATTGAGTTGGCCCACATCTTTCGTCGTCACGGGCCTGACTACCAAGCTAAATTCGCTGAACGCATGTTGCCCAGCCATCGCCAGGCGATGCGGGCCATCATTAACTGTCGGACTGAAGCCCTGGGTGGCCACGTCTATCACTGCGACCACTGTGACGAAGACCGCTACAGTTATCACTCTTGTCGCAATCGGCATTGCCCCAAGTGCCAGTGTGATGCTGCAGAGCAGTGGCTGGCTCGGCAACAGGATTTCCTGCTGCCCGTGCCCTACTTCCTGCTCACCTTTACCTTGCCTACCGGACTAAGAGAACTCGCCCGTAGCAACCAAAGAGCGATCTACAATCTTCTCTTTCGGGCTTCAGCGGCGGCCACAAAGCAGCTAGCCCGGGACCCTCGTTTTGTCGGCGGCCAAATTGGTCTGGTCGGTATACTGCACACCTGGGCTCGCGACTTGAACTACCATCCCCATGTTCACTATTTGGTACCTGGTGGCGGTCTGAGCGATGATGGCCAGAGTTGGCTTCAGGCCAGGGAAGATTTTCTGGTTCACGTCAAGCCCCTCTCCATCCTCTTCCGGGCCAAGTTCCGTGATGCTCTCAAGAAGACCGATCTATTTGTCCGGGTACCTACGGAAACCTGGCAGCAGGATTGGGTCGTTCACTGTCAGCCTGTTGGCAATGGGGTGACTACCCTGAAGTATCTGGCTCCGTACATCTTTCGGGTGGCCATCAGTCACAAGCGTATCCTCAAGCTGGCCCATGGGAAGGTCACTTTCCGCTACACTGAATCTAGCACAGGTCAGACCAGGATTTGCACCCTCGCCGCCGAGGAGTTCATTCGCCGTTTCCTACAGCATGTTCTGCCCAAAGGTTTAGTCAAGATTCGATATTACGGCTTCTTTAGCTCTGGGAATCGCCACCAGCTCCGTCAGGCCAGGCATCAACTTGGTGCCCAAGACACCCACCAACCACAAGAGCCTTCACAAGAGACGGCTACCAACTCAGAAGCCGCCTGTCGTTGCCCGCAGTGTGGTCAGGTGATGCGCTTGATCCAAACGGTCAAACCGAATCGACATCGCCCACCTTGAACGTTTGATGTGCTCTGCCATGTTGTTTGGACCTAGGCGTTCTGGTTTCTTGTTAGCGCCCATTGCTTTACCCTGCCTACTGACCGAAATACCCGTCTCTACAGCACATGGATCGCTCTCGCAGTTTCTTGTGGCTCTTCACGATGCAGCCGATCTGTTAGCAAATTGGGCTACTTCTGGCAACAGTTACCGCGCGTTGTTGCCCCAATGTGCGTCATAGTCCTGCAGATTCCTTCCGCTTAATCCCCAAATAACTAGCCCCCACCGGTTCAGTTCAACTCAGGATTATGGGACGCTCCACAGCTCATATTTGGAGACTGCTTCAGGACCGCGTCCCATGAATCCTTAACTCGTTATTTGTAACTTAACTCTGCCCGCGGGGAGTACGAACTCGAGGGGGGAAGAGCGAAGGTGCCGCAGAAGGAGGATTGAAAACTACGTGCATAGCGTTGTTTTTTTCACGAGATCTACAAAATGCCCTCACGTGCGTCAAGTCATCTGCCCAGGGCGGATAATTCTCCGGCACCATAAAGACTGTATGGTATGCCGTGCATTACTTCAGGAGGAAGCACGACTCACCTCGTGTTTTCTTTTAAGCGGGTATGGTCATACTTGTTCACATCAAAGTTCCCATATATGGAACATATGACTTCTTCTCAAGGGTGGTGTGCATAACGGCGCAGGAATATACGCTAAGTTGACAGATCGCTCCAGCCCCCAATAATAAGGTCCACGGCTTCAGACATTATGTAACACTCAAGGAGATTTTTCATTGAACATCGTCTTATGGATTCTGCAAATCTTGTTAGGTCTTTACTTCTTGGCAGTTGGCGTCATGCACTTCATCGTGCCCCCCGGTCTACCGGCGGCAATGAGTTGGATGTACGATTTGCCCAGCTGGCTACATTGGATCAGCGGAACGGCCGAAATCTTGGGCGGGCTCGGACTCATCTTACCCGGACTATTCAAGATCCAAACGCGCCTCACTCCACTCGCCGCCCTCGGCTTAGCCCTGGTAATGGTTGGTGCAACCATCTATCACCTCACGCGTGGTGAGGCACAAAACATCGTCCTGAATCTCATTCTAGTTGCGCTATTGGTTTTCATCTACTACGGTCGTACGCGCTTGCGACCCTTGACTGACCGCAATGCTTAATGACGGAGAACTACAGAGAAGGCCGGCGTTTTTGTTGCAAATAATCCTGGCAAACTTTGAGTAGGTAGGGTTGAACGAATCAGAGAGTTCTGGCTTACGTACCTAAACCAAACAACCCTGCGATGAATTGATTTCTGTATAGCATGGCAACTATGCAGATTTACCGCAAATATTTGCGACTTTGTGCGTTCAACAGGGAATTAGAGGGGATTTGAGCGGTTCAGCCAATTCTAGACAAGGTCCAGTGTGCCAAATGCGGGAACTGTCATGTGACCTAGTGTCTATGGTAGGTCCAACTATTGCTTCTTGAGTCTTCTAAATTCTCATGAATTGCATAAGACGACGCCCTATCGGTTTGTCAGCAAAGTCTGAAGCGGCAAGGAATTACTTTCCAAAAACCGGACAAGTCATGTGATCAGGCCCCATTTTCCAAGTACTATCTCTACGTCAGAATCAGAGATTAACACTAACCCCGGAAATGGTTAGTCAAACCATTTCCGGGGGAAATCTATATTACCTATCTAATTACCCGGAACATACGCCAGGCCAAAGGGATTTAGCCCGACTGTCACTTCACCAATCAGGGCAGGGATTGGTTCATCCGTTGAGACTGCGTAAATGGTGACTTTATCTGAGGAACCTGAATGTGTCAGGAATAGCTTATCGTTTTTAGTCACAACGATGTTGTGGGGCACGGCATAAGGCGTATCTGTTGGGCCTATAATCGTATTGGTCTTGGTGTCTATGGCAAATAAACCATTTGTGCCGCCACCAGGAAGATTGGTCGTATAAAACACCTTCCCATTCGGGGTCATGCCAGCCCCATGTGCCCCGGGAATCATTAACTCGGTTACAGGCTCAAGGGTATCGCGATTAAAAACGCTCACGATATTACTATTTTGGGAAGGCACGTAGATCAGATCATTTCTTGCCGTCAGGGAGACATGTGGGTCTTTGCCGACAGGAACTCGATTGATTTCCGCAAATGTCTCAGTGCTAAATTGAATTAGATAATCATTTTCGCCACCGCCTCCCAACATGGTGACATAGGCAAACCTTCCTTTCGGTTCCAAAATGACATCATGGGGTTTGAACCCTTCCCCTACCAAATCGGCCGGCATCTCTACCGTCGCGATGACGTCCAAGGTCATTGGATCGATCACAGTTGCGGTATTATCGATATCATTATTAACCCACAATTGCCGATCGTGCGAATCAGACCACATATGGAAAACACCACTGCCCGCTGGGATTGTGGCCACAACTGAAAAATCGTCTTTATCAAAAACAACTACCCGATTGTTAGCTCGATCGCCAACAAATACAAGACCACTTCCTTTTGAATAAGTCACGTACATAGGTTCAGGTGAGCTTTCACCGGTGGGTAGACTGTAGGTTCCGATGAGAGTATCAGAACGAGCATCAATGACGGATATTGTGCCCGAAGCGCGGTTAGCCACGACCACTTTGCCTTTGGGTCCTACAACAGAGTTGTCGGCACTTGCTGGAAGAACAATGAGGGCCAAGCAAAACACAGCGAGTAGCAGAAATATTTTTTTCATGTTCATCTCCTTTTAAAAAATGATTTACCGGTATCAGCAGAAGTATGGGTTTTGTCTCTTACAAAATGATTACGAAAAGATTGTTTATAACTTACATGGACTTGTTCCATATCTTCCATCTCTCATATTCAAAGTTAAAAGACCTGGACAAGAACCTGGGAGGAAAGTTTCCCAAAGTTTTAGACAGTTGCTGACACTTGGCCACATGAAGGTTGTCATATATGGCACACTCTATTTCGCCAAGAAAATCGGGAATTACCCACGGGACTAGGCCGCATGACAGTGGACACATATGGGAAGAAATAGTTTGGCACCTGATAAAGCTTCTTTGAGTGTCGAGAGCCAGGTCCCTTATTTGACTTTTTCCACGATCAACAAAAAGGTGACTTTGGCTGTAGCACCCATGCCTTGAAATTTTGGAGTAGTAAATGGAATTATTGACAAGATTTCTCCATCCAATTGGTTCAAGAATAGCTGAAGTTTTTCTTGTGCCGTATCCTCTTTGACTTCGAGTCGATGAACTTGGTATTGCATTCTAGCCTCCTTTTCTTCGTAGGGCGTGCTACTGTTTCTTATAGTCCCACCAGCTACGTCTAATCTGCCAAAGTACTATAATGGGCAGCACAAATAAAGAAAGTAGCATCCTAACACCAAGCATAATGTCAATAATTGCGCTAAATTCGGGTATTGTCTGCTCTCCCAGCCCAATTCAGCGCTTTTCAGGTAAATGGTCGCGTTTCTGCAACATCCTGGCGGAGTCTGATGTGCCAAATGTGTCAACTCTCATGTGACCAAGTGTGGTTGCTCTATACCAAGAGGCTTGATCCCTGAAGGATGTTTGGAAACGCTTTTGGGAGAACAAATAGAGAGGTCTGAAATAGCGCCCTTGATTAGTGGGTGTCTCCCATTCCAATGTAAAAATGTCCAATAGAGCGCTTTTACCTCTGGACAGCCGGTAAATCACTTTTACCTAGCTGTCACAAGAATCCGTTACTCTCGCGAGGATTTCCAGAGGTAGAATCTTTTCAAATAGACAATTCTTCACAAAATGGTTAGCACCCATATTCGCTCTAAGCTCCCTCTCTTCTTCTGGTGCGTAAGAATTTCTTCCCACTGGTGTAACTATCATGTGGCCAACCTAACGGCTGTAAGTGCCCATCAGCTGCCCTTCGGCCAGAATGTGACCTTCCATCTCCCGCATTACCTGGCCTTTGGTCACACCCGGTTGGAGCTCAAGATTGATATCGAGAGCGTAGAGCTTGAAGAAGTAACGGTGGGTGCCCCGGGGTGGACACGGACCGCCGTAGCCGCTCCGCTTCCAGCTGTTGTTGCCGTCAAGTCCACCGCCAGACGCTTCGCCCACGTCTTCGGGCAGGCCAGTCAAGTCGGCTGGCATATTGAAGACGACCCAATGAACCCAGGTACCGCCGGGCGCATCAGGGTCATCCATAATGAGCGCCAGACTCTCAGTCCCGGCCGGCAACCTTTGCCACTCTAATTCTGGTGAAATATCCAGCCCGTCACAGGTAAAACGGCTGGGGATAGCTGATCCATCTTTAAAAGCCGAGCTGCTGACTTCAATTGTCATCGCTGTATCCTCCGCCTGAACCATAACATCGGCCCCATTTTCAACGGCCGAGCAGGCAGCTAATAAGCTCCAGATCCCACTCAGCCAAAAGATTTGAATGATCGCTGACCGCCCCATGTTTGCTCCTTTAACCACTTTTAAAACATGAAACGAATAATGCCGAAACCGCGAAAAATATTGGCAACAAAAATGCGTTGATACCCGGTTTCCTAAAGTAAACCCCAAGTGTATCTCTCAGTCTTGGTCAAAATTCTTCTTGGGACTTCTTAAGACGCTCTACAAGCTCGTGTGACAGCTTTTTTTCCGTACCAATAATCAGATTATATCAAACAACGCCATCAATTTATGAACAGAGATATAGCTCGAGGATTGTGCTGACATGGGCCAGAAAAAGAAGCCGGGGTAATCGCTGCGAGAGAGCCTCAACGATGGGGGTGCGCTGTACCCAGCGTTGTTGTAACATCCCCTTCAATTTAGTCTCCGGGAGCGTTTCTAATCCTTTCTAAGCAGCCGTTTGCGGCCTTTTGGCAATTCCCTACGCTAAGAAGGGCTTGAGGCGCCCCAGCGCCCGTTTACGCCGCCAATTTGCGGTTGAAAAAGCCCCGTCCTTTTGTTATGGTGCAACTGCACAATCAGGGGCCCATTATTAGTTTTGACTAGTTTTCGATACTGTTGGCGAATTCCATTATGCAGAGGCAGGGCGTAACGCTGCAAAATGAGAGACCCTAGTGTGCGCTCGTTTCTTGCCTGTAAACCAGGCATCCAGCCTGGCCAGATTGATCGCAGCCACGGTCAAGATATGTTGCAGGTGTGTCTTGACAATGCCATGACAATGCCCTCCTAGCGATATAAGCATCGCTCGCGCTGAGCTCGAAGTGTAGCCAGTAACTGCGGCTCGTCTGGAATAAGGTAGTGGCCTGTTACTTCATGTCGAGTGGCGGGGAGCGTGCCATTGCGAATCCGAGTGTAGAGCCAGTTACGGTGGACGTCCAGTTCTTGAGCCAGGCCTAAGACCGTCCATTGACCATTGATCTTTGCTTGCGTTTTGAACTGCTCAGTCAATGAAATCTGTCCTCGCGCTCGGCGAATCTCAGCCACCGTATGGCGCGTCACCTTGTCGCGACGGGCGGAACGAAACCCTTCAGCCGTTAGGCGTTCGGCGATTTCTCTGTCCCGATACCCCTCTTGACCCAAGGCCAGTATTTGTTCGACGAATTGCTCGTAATTACTCATGTCCTCTTGACGCAGGATCGGCGGATACACTTTCAGGATTGTGAACGCCCCACTCACCCAGACAACTTTGGCTTCAACAGTATCCGGGAGCGGCCGGGTAAGAATCACATGCCGGATGAGCGTGCGCAAAAGCTCCTTCTGCTGCGCAGGAGACAGTTGTCCATCTGCCCACATCTGCGGCAGAGAACGTCCCAAGTCACGCAGCCGGCTCTTCGTCTCCGGTGTCAATTGAGGGGGTGATTGACTGGCAAACTGGTCTGCCAGGTTACGGGCTTCCACCACCGCCTGCAAGGCCAGTTCCCAGCGCCGTTCCAATTCAGCCGCGACAAGGCGATTATCAGGGTCCACCGCCTGATATTGGCGCTGTGCCAGCTGTGCTTCATATTCTGCCCGCATAACCTGGTCGGCATGTTGCTGTGCCAGGTGAGCATGGTCACGCTCTTGAGCGGCCAGAATCTCGTCCAACAAATCCAGCTCGGCTGGAGCCAGAGCTGCAAAGAATGCCTCTACAACTACCTGCTCAAGAGAAGCGCCGTCCACATGGAGACAAGTGGCTGCCCCATAATTGGCGGCCAGGGCCGTACAGGTGTAACGTTGTTGTGGTTTATAGGCCACGCGCATCTGATAGCCACAACGGCCACAGACGACCATGCCAGCTAATATGGCAGCTCCCTGGCGGGGTGCACCACGTGCGCGACGAGCAAATGTGCTGGCATTGTCAGCCAGTCGGGCTTGGTTGGCCATAAACTGCTCCCAACTAATATAGGAAGGATACACGTTTTGGTGGATCGCTGTCCACTCTTCCATGCGACAACGCACGGTCCGCGGTTGACCGGGACGACTGTCCGGGTTTCGACGGCGACGACCATAAACAAAGGCGCCGGCATAAGCTGGATTATGCAGCACTTCAATCAGCGCTGCCTGGGTGGGTTTGCGCCATAGCACTTGGCCGGCATGCAATCCGCCGCGCTGGCGGCGTGGTAGCAGAATCCCTTCATCACGAAACCAGCGTAACACCTTCTGACAACTACCAAGCGCTGCAAATCGCTCAAATATAAGGTCAAAAGTGCGTTGAATCTGCAGGTCTGGATCTTTGACCACTCGGCCATCGGTCAAGCGAAGCAAACCGGTTGCATAATCCGGACCATGCCGATCACTGATTCTGGTGCATGCCGATCACTGATTCTGGCCATGCCGATCACTGATTCTGGCCATGCCGATCACTGATTCTGGCCATGCCGATCAAAGTCTCGGAGACGACGCTGGATAATCGAAAACAAATAGGGCATCCTCTTCTCGAATACAAAAAAGGAGGAAAGGATGTCCCAAAAGAGGTTATCCATGCGAAAAATAGAAGAAGTACTACGCTTGAAATATGAGGTGGGGCTGACGCACCGGGCCATCGCCCAGAGCTGTTCAATCTCGCCCAGCACGGTCAGCGAATACGTGACCCACGCCAAAGCAGCTGGTTTGAGCTGGCCGTTACCAGAGGGGCTCAGTGCCGAGGTCCTGGAGGAGCTGCTGTATCCACCGCGGGGACCCGCTTCCGGGGCCAAGACCCCCCAACCGGATTGGGCGGCGGTGCACAGAGAGCTGAGCCGTAAGAGCGTGACGCTGAGCTTGCTGTGGGTCGAGTACCGGCAAGACCATCCCCAAGGTTATAGCTATAGCCAGTTCTGCTATCACTACCGGCAATGGGCCCAACAGCTCAATCCCATGATGCGCCAAAAACATAAGGCCGGAGAGAAGTTGTTTATCGATTATGCGGGTCAGAAGGCATCGGTGGTAGACCCAGAAACGGGCGAGGTCTGGCAGGCGGAGATCTTTGTGGCCGTCCTGGGAGCCAGCAACTACACCTATGTCGAAGCGCACCGGTCCCAGAGCCTGCCCAATTGGATCGGGGCTCATGTGCGAGCGCTGGCCTTCCTGGGTGGCACACCTGAGGTCCTGGTGCCCGACAACCTCAAAGCAGGGGTGAAGAGCCCCCACCGCTACGAGCCAGATATCAATCCCACGTACCAAGATTTTGCTCAGTATTATGGTCTGGCCGTGGTGCCGGCTCGCAGCCGAAAACCGAAGGATAAGGCCAAAGTGGAAGTGGCGGTACAGGTGGTCGAACGATGGATACTGGCCCGGCTGCGGGACCAGACCTTTTTCAGCCTGGCCGAGTTGAATAAGGCCATCCGGGCCTTACTGGATGAACTCAATGACCGGCCGATGCGCCATCTGGGTCAATCGCGACGGGAATTGTTTGAGAGGCTGGACCAGCCGGCCTTGTCTCCCCTACCGACCAGGCCCTACGAGTTCGCCTATTGGAAAAAAGCGCGGGTGCACATCGACTATCATGTGGCCTTCGACAAGCACTTCTACAGCGTGCCCCATACCTTGAAGGGCAAGGAAGTCATGGTCCGGGCCACCGAAAAAACGGTTGAAATCTTCTACCAACGAACCCGGCAGGCTTCGCACCCCCGTTCCCAGGCCAAAGGCCGTTATTCCACGCAACGTGCCCATATGCCCCTGGCTCATCAAAAGCTCAGTGACTGGTCACCCGAACGATTTCACCGCTGGGCCCAGGAAATTGGCCCACACACCAGCCAACTCATCGCCGCTATGTTGGAGAGCCGGCGCCATCCCCAGCAGGCTTACCGCTCCTGCCTGGGCATTCTCGGGCTGGGCAAACGGTACACCAACGAGCGCTTGGAGGCCGCCTGTCGCCGGGCCCTGCCGGCTGGTATCCGCTCTTATAAGGGCATCCACAACATTCTCAAGAACAAACTTGACCAGCTGGAAGCCGACGCCCCCCCAGGGGCACCGATGCCTACCCATGCCCAAATTCGGGGCGAAAGCTACTAGGACTGGCAGTTGTTGGATGTTGATATGAGTGGCTTGCCTGCTGGAGGCCAGGGTGAAGGCGTCGAAAAAGGGTATTTTGCCAAGCAAAAGAACAAACGTGGGCGGCAATTGGGGCGCGTCTATGCCACACTGTACGATGAAATCGTCAGCGAACGCCTGTATCGGGGCAAAACCCAACTCAATCGCAGCCTGGTGGACTTGGTTACCAAAGCGGAAACCATCTTGAATCTCAATCCCGGTTTCCGCAAGCGAACCATCCTGCGTATTGATGGCGGTGGTGGTAATGATGCGGATATCAACTGGCTGTTGGAGCGGGGCTATAAATTGTTGGTCAAAGTAACCCACTGGAAGCGGGTCGAGAAACTGGTCGCGACGGTCGCTATCTGGGAAACCGACCCCAAAGACCCACGACGGCAGGCTGGGTGGGTGCAAGCCCCCTTTGCTTATGACCAGCCCACACGACAACTGGCCGTTCGCTGCCAGGGAAAGAAAGGAAAGTGGCTAATTAAGGAGACTTTCCATGCTTACCCAACCTTTACTCGACAAACTGACCCAACTCGGCCTTTCCGGTTTCCGAACTTCGCTCCAAGAGCAGCTGCAAAGCCCCCACTATGCCGACTTGCCCTTCGAAGAGCGGCTGGGCTTGCTGGTGGATATCGAGGTCACCCGCCGGGCCAACAATCGCCTCAAGCGTCGTCTTCAAGCGGCCAAATTCCCCCTGCCAGCCACGATGGAAGACCTCGACCTGTCGGCTAAACGCGGCCTCAATCGAGCCCAGGTCCTCCAGCTGGCCCAAAGCGAGTGGGTCAGCCGCCATCTCAATATGCTGGTCCTCGGCGCCACGGGGACGGGAAAAACTTTTTTAGCTTGTTCCTTGGGCCGGGCAGCCTGTGAGACCGAATTCAATGTGCGTTACCAGCGCACCTCTCGCCTGCTGCACTCCCTCGAGCTGGCCCGCGCTGATGGTTCCTATCCTCAACTGCTGTCCAAGCTGGCTCGTACCCATTTGCTCATCTTCGATGACTGGCTCAGAGACCCTCTGTCCACCACCCAGGCCAGAGACTTGCTCGAAATCCTTGACGACCGCTACGGTCGCCAGGCCACCATGGTCGTTTCCCAGATCCCCGTAACAGCTTGGCACGCTCGGATCCCGGACCCCACTTTATCCGACGCCATTTTAGACCGTCTGATACATAATGCCTATCGCCTAGAATTACATGAAGGAGAATCGATGAGAAAAGTGCATTCGCCATTGACGTCAAGACAGATCTAACGGTATGATTTTGTTTCCAGTGTCGTCTACCTTCAGGCTGATCGCCATGAACCGGATTACCTGATCGCCATGAACCGGAATGGGTGATCGTTTTGGCCGGAATCCGCAACACGGATGCAACAGACACATCAAGCTCAAGTTGTGGCCACTCTCAACAACTTTGTTATTGCGATGGTAACCTGTCTTGGTTTTTCCAATTTAGCATCAGCCCGGCGTTTTTTCCAGGCGAAATTCGATGCACTCATTTTTTCCGCTTCGTAGCTACTTTGGTAAAAGCCTGACAATTATTCAGAGGCAATTGACAATGCCTAACGACTTGTGATAAGATGTTATAACAGGTCATTACGGGTGGTAACCTATCATATCAAGGTCGGTATATGGAAGATACTTTTTCAGGTGCCCTTCCTCTTTATCAACGTGTCAGGAATTACCTCGAAGATTTGATTCTCGAGGGTCAATTTGAACCTGGTGACCAGCTCCCCTCTGAAAAAGATCTGCAAAACCAATTTGGCGTTAGCCGAATTACAGTTCGCCGAGCGCTTCAGGATTTATCAAATGAAGGAAAGATCCAAAGGGTAGCCGGGAAGGGTAGCTTTGTCCTCAAACCGAAAATTGAACCGCTGACAGCATTGACAAGCTTCAGCGAAAACATGATTGCCCAGGGTTACAAACCATCTTATCAGAATGCTGAAATCTCGATAATTACACCTAGTTCGAAGATCAAGGAAATCCTCAATCTCCAGGAAGGGGAGCTAGTAGTCTATTTGGCGAGAGAAATGCTCGCCGATGGCTTTCCAATGGCTCTGCAGGAAGCGTATTTTTCCGAGCGTATTTATTCCCGCCAACCCTCATTATTCGCGCCAGAAATTCTCAATAATATATCATTTTACAAGGTGCTTGAGATAGAGTTGGGGATCCATCTAAATCGAGCTGAAGAATCTGTTGATGCTGCACCGGCGCGAGGAGACGAGGCCCCAAAACTCAACATCAATGTAGGTGATGTCGTCTTGATAATTAATAGAACGACCTTTGATATCGATGATCGGCCTATTGAGTATGTGAAACTTGTATTCCCGGCGGAGAGATATCGCTACAAGGTAGAGTTGTTCCGACCTTCAAAGACGGATAACACATAGCGAACGAAAGGAGGAGAACATAAGAGAATTCAGGAATAGTAATTGCACGAAACAATAACGGATGAATATATTACGGAGGATGAAGAATAATGAATCGCAAGAAAATACCTGTTTTGATAATGTTTTTGAGCATAGCAATGCTCCTCATATTGAGCTTTGCACTTGCCGGTTGCGGATCAGAGCCTGAGGGACATGCGGCTGATGAGGTGTGGCCCATAAGTGATATGACCACAACTGAGCTGTTGGCCTTCTACGATGAAGTTTTGCCATTTACCGACGAACTACCTCTGCCTGAGGGATCTGTTGGTGATGACGAAATTGTCATTGGCTTCTCACAAACTGGGTTTAATCATCCTTGGCGAGTTGAAATGATAAAAAGCGCACAAGCTGAGGTAGCCCGCCATCCAAATGTTTCGCTGGTCGTCACAGATGGAAATGTTGACATTGCAAAGCAAAATAACGATGTGCAAGATCTCCTTGCCCAGGGTGTGGATGCAATTGTCATGAGCCCGGTTGAATCGGCCGGTCTGGTTCCGGCAGGCAATGCGGTCATGGAGGCTGGAATTCCTTTAGTTCTTCTCGATCGTGATATTCCGTCGGAAAAGACGCTCTTCATCGGGCAAAGCAACATAACGATGGCTGAAGCAGTTGGTCAGGTCATGGTGGACATGTTGAATGGTGAAGGTAAAGTTCTGGAGATTACCGGATTAATCGGATCTTCCCCGGCAATCGATCGCCAAAAGGGCATGTATGAAGCCATTGAAGCGTATCCAGGTATTGAGGTCATTGCCACCTGCGATGGTGAATGGATCCGCGATCCGGCAGTGAAGTGCATGGAAGATTGGCTGGTCGCCTTCGACGACATCGATGCTGTGTTCAGCCATGCCGAAGAGTCTTCATGGGGCGCACAATTCGCTATTGCTCGAGCAAACCGTTGTGGTGATGGGATTATGCACTTCACCCATGATGCGTCCAATGCGGGATTCCGATCTGTCGAGGATGGTATGTTTGCGGCCGATGGTAACTACACCCCCTTCATCGGCGACATTGGCGTACGAGCTGCACTCATGGCATTGATGGGCGATGAGATTCCAGACAAAGAGCCATATGAATTTGAAGGTTGGTTATATCGTCTCCCAGATCTTCCGGCGGCAACAGGCGAAAATGTTGCTGACTGGCTGGGTCGTGGTTGGGGAGACTTTGACCCACCGAATGATCCATGTGCCGAGTAGGTGTGAAATTTTTGAAGGGATACTGACTGATCCTTTTGTATCCCAGTATCTTTTTCTGTGAGAGGGGCGTCTTTGTGACAGATCAAAGATGCCCCGCTTATTATTGGAACGGCTCTAATCCCCATAATACACAATAAGGTATTTGAGTATGGAAGAAATTCCAATGCTTGAGATGAAAGGCATAACCAAGCGCTTCCCAGGAGTTCTTGCCCTTGACAACGTCGACTTTTCTGCCAATGGGGGTGAAGTTCACGCTCTTGTTGGCGAAAACGGTGCAGGAAAATCCACATTAATGAAAATCCTTGGAGGTGCCTATCAGGCAGACGAAGGCGTTGTCCTGCTTAACGGTGAGAGAATTAACATCCAAAACCCGAAAGATGGCATTGATGCCGGGATCAACGTCGTTTATCAAGAACTCGTATTGGCTCCCCATCTTTCAGCCGCCGAAAATATTATGATGGGACAACAGCCACGAAGGGGAAAGTTGTCCGTTGACTGGAGCCAAACATTTGCTCGTTCCCAAGAGGTCTTAGAACAAATTGGTATAGAACTAGATATCCGTAAGAAGGTTAAGGACCTGAGCGTCGTCCAGCAACAAATTGTCGAGATTGCCCGGGCGCTTCAACGCCAATCACGCATCTTGGTTCTCGATGAACCCTCTGCCGTTTTGGGCAAGCACGATATCGAACTGCTCTATGCAGTCATCAATCGATTGAAAGCGCGTGGAATTTCTATCATATACATATCGCATCGTCTCGAAGAGATATTTCTTATTTCGGATAAGGTAACTGTGCTCAAAGATGGCAGGGTTGTCGATACAAATCAGACGGCGGAATTGACCGAGGAGGACCTGGTTCAATTAATGATCGGGCATGAAATTGAAGACGTCTTCCGGAGAAGTAGTCGACAATTCGGGAACGAAACCTTGAGAGTGGTCGGTTTGAGTCGCCAAGGAAAATTTGAGGATATCAACTTCACAGTTCACGAAGGAGAGATTTTAGGAATTGCCGGACTTGTGGGTTCCGGTCGAACTGATGTTGCCAGAGTCGTAGCAGGTGTAGAAAAACCAAACAGCGGCTCTATTTATATATATGGCAAGGAAGTTAATCTTAAATCCTCGAGTGAGGCTTTGGGCTATGGCATTGGTCTACTTCCGGAAGATCGAAATAAACAGGGATTATTTCTAAAACGACCAATCTTTGAGAATGTCACCATTTCAAGCTTGTTTCAGTATACACGAATGGGGACCATCAACCTATCCCAAGAAAACAAACAAGTTCAAGCGCTTGCGAATGATATTGGTATTAGCTCAACAGGAATTGATCAATCGGTTAGAAATTTGAGTGGTGGAAACCGTCAAAAAGTGGTTCTAGCTCGGTGGCTGGGGGCTCAAAGCAAATTACTCATCTTCGATGAGCCCACCCGAGGAGTCGACGTGGGAGCAAAGGTAGAGATCTACCGTCTGATGAATGAGCTCGCCGCCAAGGGCGTAGCCATCATCATGGTTTCTTCAGAGATACAGGAAATATTAGGCATGGCAGACAATATCATTGTTCTGTGGCGGGGAACAATCGCAGCCCAATTCACCAAAGAAGAAGCGACAAGAGAAAAACTTCTGCAAGCAGCCCTTATTGGAGCAAATAACAATGGGAAGTGATCAAGGCACCTACGGCGATCGTATTTCGAATTATCTCAAATCTATTGACTTCAGGATGATCCTAGGGAGATTTGGACTACTGATTGGCTATTTCATTTTTGTGATCGTTGCCACTATCCTATCTCCTAGATTTCTAAGTGCTACAAATATTTTAAATATCGTTCGCCAAGTATCGATTTTCGGGATCTTGGCCATCGGACAAACATTTGTGATCATAACGGCCGGGATTGATCTCTCTGTGGGTGCAACCCTTGCTTTAGTCGTCGTTCTCACCGGTGGTTTGTTACCCGATTATGGCATTCCGGTTGCGATTACAGTAGGTCTACTTGCCGGAACCACAATTGGCGTGGTCAACGGCCTTGGGGTTACAAAAGGTAGAGTCCCTCCCTTTGTCATGACTCTGGGGATGCTAGGAATTGCCCGCGGTCTCGCATTCATGTATACGGGCGGTATGCCCATCCCAGTACTCGATGATACATTTCTTTTTATTGGTAATGGCTATATTCTCGGGACAGTCCCAGTTCCAGCCGTAATCTATGTCGCCTTAGTCATTCTTGGAGCGCTTGTCTTGAAATTTACACCATTTGGCAGATATGTGTTCGCAATTGGTAGTAATGCAGAAGCAGCCCGCTTGAGTGGTATCAAGGTAGACTTCAATAAAATAATGGTTTATGCACTTTGTGGTTTCACCGCAGGCATCGCAGGTATCTTGTTCGCTTCTCAATTGGCTGTTGCTCCTCCTATCGCGGGTGAGGGCTATGAATTAGATGCCATCGCCTCCGTTGTCGTCGGAGGTACCGATCTTTTCGGTGGTGAGGGAGGTATGTTTGGTACATTCCTGGGATCGATCATTATTGGAAGTCTTTCGAATATTCTGAACTTAACTGGCGTTAGTCCGTTTGTGCAAAAATCTGCCAAGGGGGCATTAATTATTCTTGCTGTTATGATCAAGGCACGAGCTGAACGTCGGTAAGCACTAACCTAAGAGGAACTCATCAATGAGTCGTGGAATCATAAGAGCCCTAACCGAAGTTGACCCAAGGATATTTGAACGACTTGATGACGAAATCACCCAAAACAGCATTTACCAATATCTAAAGCCCATTGCCGATGCGCATGCACCTTTCCAAACAGCCGCATGGACCCGGGGAAGAGTCATTGAAGATACGTTAGGTCCAGAGTTATTAAATCGTCAAAACGTATCATTCGAACGGAATTTTGAGAAAACGGGCAATACCGTTCTCTTGCTTGGGAAGGAGCCCCGTAAAAAAAATGTCTGGCTCCTGGCTCATCTTGATGTTGTGACCTATTTGATCGAGTCAGGTGACAATGATGCATATCTCCTAACACCAATTTGTTATGACCTGATGGAACCAGGTGAGCGACGCGCCGTCGCCATAGGATTTAACCTTGACAATTCAAGCTATGAAATTGTCACGCATGGAAAAATTAAAGTTGAAGATCACGAGGCTGAGCCTTACTTTATTCCCGATGATCCGGTCTCGCTCTATCCAGGGATGCGGGTTTGCTTTCATAGCGAAATGTCATGGGATCGTAACACGGGTGTTATCCGGGGAAGTCTAGACGATGCGGGTGGGGCGGCGGCCTTAATACAGGCGGCCGTATTTCTTGCAGATTTCGATATTGAACTTTTATTAGGGCTTATGGATGAAGAAGAAGGAAAAGCAGGGATGGGCAGCCAGACTATCTGCCGGGGTGGCGCCCGTCTGCCTCGATATTTTGACCAACCAGAACTCGTCATCGCCAGTGATATCCACGAGGCTGCGGAAATGTATGGTGGTCAAGGCCCCAACAATATGAGACCTGGAGACGGTGCCAGTTTTGCCGAGAAGTCTGCTCGCGGGTTAGGAGAAGTGACTCCGCCACATTTATATGAATTCAAACGCAGATTAGCAGAAGAATTGGATATGGTTGGCATACGATTAAGAGAGAATCTGGGTGGCTACGTGAGTCGTACAGAGGGAATTAATGCTATGCTGAGAACGCCGAACGTCTCTCTTATAGGATTTCTTGGCGAGAATCGCCATTTTCAAAGGGATGTAGAATCAGCGAATATTGCTGATTTGGTCGATTTATCTAAGGCGGTTGTCTGCTTCGCACTTCTTACCACAACTCCATACTGGCATGATTTTTGGAATATCCAATAATGATCGAGTATGTGACTATTGGTGAAGTGACCATTGACGATACAGTCCTTGAAAGTGGCGAAGTGATGCGCGCCCAAACGGGCGGCGGCACCGTTTATTCGGCATTGGGCATCCGACTTTGGAACCACAAAACAGGGATAAACGCCGTTGTTGGGAAGGAGTATCCCAGCAATAATTTGCACACCCTCGAATCTCACTCTGTTTCAACTGAGGGCATTACTAGGATCGATGGTTGGAGTCTAAGACTGTGGCTATTGCACGAAGAAAATAATAAGAAGCAACAGTTTCCAAAGATCCAATCGTCAAGTTTCAAAGAATTGGATGAGGCAAGGGTAACTCCTCCCGATTCTTATTGGGAAGCAAAGGGGTATCATCTTGCGCCAGCAACACCTGAAGGCCAGATGCGATCCCGCGACATTATACGACAGAGACGCTCCGACACTTTGATTTCCTTAGATATTCTTACCGAACCATTCATCCAATTTGACAGCTACCGGGATGGCTCAGCCTTAAAAGGTATCAACATCTTCTCTCCCAGCATTATTGAGATTGAAACGCTTTGGCCTGGAGAGGATCTAGAAAATGTCATCAATTTTATTTCCTCGAATGGCGTCCGTTGGATTGCCATAAAGATGGACACTCGTGGCTCAATTGTTTATGATACGAAGCAAAACAAAGAATATAGGATTCCAGTATTCCCTTCAGAAACGGTTGATACGACCGGAGCAGGCGACGCCTATTCGGGTGGATTCTTGGAAGGTATTGCAGAAACAGGGAATGTCCTCGAAGCTGGGATTCGGGGGACGGTGTCAGCCTCCTTTGCAGTAGAGGGTTGGGGGGCATTTGGCCTTTTAAAAGTGGCCAAAGAAGAGGTGCGTCGCCGTAAGAATTGGCTACAAAACCAGGTCGATTTGTGACATAGGACAGGAACGTACCATTAGCGGCATGGGAGCCTAAGCTATGGCCACATAATGTTCGAAGGAGAGAACGTTGCCGGAGATATAGAGATCACTCTCTAACGTAGCAGTGAAATCATTTCGCATAGCAATGTAACAAATCTCAAAAACCAAACAACCAGAAAGGGAGAAAGATCTACTAAGTCAGGTAAAGGGAGAGTCAATAAAGAATACCATAGGGTGGAGTTAGTCAATCACGTACGCGGCGATCTCATGTTTAGACCTACGTCTTTTGACTGATGGAAGCATCCGTCT